>NZ_CP013378.1 GCF_001718415.1 Burkholderia pseudomultivorans
ATGAACGATTTCTGGCAACACTGTTCCGCACTGCTGGAGCGCGAGCTGACGCCCCAGCAGTACGTGACGTGGATCAAACCCTTGGCCCCGGTGGCCTTCGATGCGTCGGCGAACACGCTGTCCATCGCCGCGCCGAACCGCTTCAAGCTGGACTGGGTCAAGAGCCAGTTTTCGGGTCGGATCTCCGATCTGGCCCGCGATTTCTGGAACGCGCCGATCGAAGTCCAGTTCGTCCTCGATCCGAAAGCCGGCATGCGCAGCCCGGCAGCCGCCGCGCCGGCCGCCGCGCGCGCGCCGCTGTCGCCGAGCGGCCCGGCCGCCACGGTGGCGGCGATCGCCGCCAACCTGACCGCGAATGCCGCCGCTGCGCCCAGCGCACCGGCCGACGTGCCGATGACGCCGTCGGCCGCGGCCGCCGCGCACCTGAACGCCGACGATGCCGACATCGACCTGCCGAGCCTGCCCGCGCACGAAGCGGCCGCGGGCCGCCGCACATGGCGGCCGGGCTCGGGTGCCGCGCCCGCCGCCGGCGGCGAAGCCGATTCGATGTACGAGCGCTCGAAGCTGAACCCGGTGCTCACGTTCGACAACTTCGTGACCGGCAAGGCGAACCAGCTCGCGCGCGCCGCCGCGATCCAGGTCGCGGACAATCCCGGCATCTCGTACAACCCACTGTTCCTGTACGGCGGCGTCGGCCTCGGCAAGACCCACCTGATCCACGCGATCGGCAACCAGCTGCTGCTCGACAAGGCCGGCGCGCGGATCCGCTACATCCACGCGGAACAGTACGTGTCCGATGTCGTGAAGGCGTACCAGCGCAAGGCGTTCGACGATTTCAAGCGCTACTATCATTCGCTCGACCTGCTGCTGATCGACGATATCCAGTTCTTCTCCGGCAAGTCGCGCACGCAGGAGGAATTCTTCTACGCGTTCGAGGCGCTGGTCGCGAACAAGGCGCAGGTGATCATCACCAGCGATACCTACCCGAAGGAAATTTCAGGGATCGATGACCGGCTGATCTCGCGCTTCGATTCGGGCCTGACCGTCGCGATCGAGCCGCCCGAGCTGGAAATGCGCGTCGCGATCCTGATGCGCAAGGCGCAGTCGGAAGGCGTGAACCTGTCGGAAGACGTCGCGTTCTTCGTCGCGAAGCACCTGCGCTCGAACGTGCGCGAGCTCGAGGGCGCGCTGCGCAAGATCCTCGCGTATTCGAAGTTCCACGGCCGCGAGATCTCGATCGAGCTGACCAAGGAAGCGCTGAAGGACCTGCTGACCGTGCAGAACCGGCAGATTTCGGTCGAGAACATCCAGAAGACCGTCGCCGACTTCTACAACATCAAGGTCGCCGACATGTATTCGAAGAAGCGTCCGGCGAACATCGCGCGGCCGCGGCAGATCGCGATGTACCTGGCGAAGGAGCTGACGCAGAAGAGCCTGCCGGAAATCGGCGAGCTGTTCGGCGGGCGCGATCACACGACCGTGCTGCACGCGGTGCGCAAGATCGCCGACGAACGCAGCAAGGACGCGCAGCTCAACCACGAGCTGCACGTGCTCGAACAGACGCTGAAGGGCTGAGCGCGCGGCGCGCTTGAGAATTCGGCGTCCGCCCCAATTTAAGGGGGGCGGTTCGGTTTTGAGGCACAATACAGGTTTGACCGCTCCGGCGGCGGCGGGCCCAGAGCCCGGCCGGCGGGGCGTTGCGAGGCTGCTGCGCTGCAGGCCGTTATCTCAACGAAGGAACTCTATGCAACTGGTCAAGACCGAACGAGACACCCTCCTCAGGCCGCTGCAAACGGTCAGCGGCATCGTCGAACGCCGTCATACGTTGCCGATCCTCGCCAACCTGCTGATCACCAAGAACGGCCCGGACGTGTCTTTCCTGTCGACCGACCTGGAACTGCAGATCACGACGCGCGCCGATTTCGGCGTCGGCGGCGACCAGGTTGCGACCACCGTCGCGGCGCGCAAGCTGCTCGACATCCTGCGCGCGATGCCTGACGGCCAGGTCACGCTGTCGCTCGCCGACAAGCGCCTGACCGTTCAATCGGGCAAGAGCCGCTTCGCACTGCAGACGCTCGCGGCCGACGAGTTCCCGACCGTCGCGCAGGCGAAGGATTTCGGCGCGAGCCTGACGGTTCCGCAGAAGTCGTTCCGCCAGCTGCTCGGCATGGTGCACTTCGCGATGGCGCAGCAGGACATCCGCTACTACCTGAACGGCATGCTGCTCGTCGTCGACGGCGACCAGCTGATGGCCGTGGCCACCGACGGCCACCGCCTCGCGTTCTCGTCGATGAAGCTCGAAGGCGGCACGTTCGGCCGCCAGGAAGTGATCGTCCCGCGCAAGACCATTCTCGAACTGCAGCGCCTGCTCGAGGACATCGACGACACCGTCACGATCGACATCGCGCAGACCCAGGCCAAGTTCACGTTCGGCCAGGTCGAGCTGGTGTCGAAGCTGGTCGAGGGCAAGTTCCCCGACTTCCAGCGCGTGATCCCGAAGGCGCACAAGAACACGTTCGAGATCGGCCGCGAAGAACTGCAGCGTTCGCTGCAGCGCGCGGCGATTCTCACGTCGGACAAGTTCAAGGGCGTGCGCTGCATCGTCGCACCGGGCCAGCTGAAGATCATGTCGACCAACGCCGACCAGGAAGAGGCGCAGGAAGAACTCGAAATCGCGTACCAGGGCGATACGGTCGACATCGGCTTCAACGTCACCTATCTGCTCGACGTGCTCGCGAACCTGAAGGTCGACACCGTGCAGGTGAGCCTCGGCGACGCCAGCTCGAGCGCGCTGATCACGGTGCCCGAGAACGACGAGTTCAAGTATGTCGTGATGCCGATGCGCATCTGACGCAGCCGACATCACGACACACACCAGGGGGCGGCAAGCCCCTTTGGCGTTTTTATGGCGAATCGACAACCCGTCCTTTCGGTGCCCGACCGGCGCCCTGGACGGGCCAGGAAACTGGAGCGGCCGGCGATTTCATTCGCTGAAACGCACCGCGCCGCCACGAGAGTGGCCTCGCAGAACCGGAAGATATCCATGAGTGAACAGCACAATTCGCAACCCGATAACAGCAGCTACGGCGCCTCGTCGATCCAGATCCTCGAAGGTCTGGAAGCGGTGCGCAAGCGCCCCGGGATGTACATCGGCGACACGTCGGACGGCACCGGTCTGCATCACCTCGTGTTCGAGGTGCTCGACAACTCGATCGATGAAGCGCTGGCGGGTTACTGCAACGACATCCACGTGACGATTCATGCGGACAACTCGATCTCGGTGACCGACAACGGCCGCGGGATCCCGACCGACGTGAAGATGAACGACAAGCACGAGCCGAAGCGCAGCGCCGCCGAGATCGTGATGACCGAGCTGCATGCGGGCGGCAAGTTCGACCAGAACAGCTACAAGGTGTCGGGCGGCCTGCACGGCGTCGGCGTGTCGTGCGTGAACGCGCTGTCGAGCTGGCTGCGCCTGACCGTGCGCCGCAACGGCAAGAAGCATTTCATGGAGTTCCATCGCGGCGTCGCGCAGGATCGCGTGCTCGAGAAGATCGACGGCGAGGAAGTGTCGCCGATGCAGATCATCGGCGATACCGAGAACCGCGGCACCGAAGTCCACTTCATGGCCGACCCGACGATCTTCGGGACCGTCGAGTATCACTACGACATTCTCGCGAAGCGGATGCGCGAGCTTTCGTTCCTGAACAACGGCGTGCGGATCCGTCTCACCGACCTGCGTTCGGGCAAGGAAGACGATTTCGCATTCGCCGGCGGCGTGAAGGGCTTCGTCGAGTACATCAACAAGACGAAGAGCAACCTGCACCCGACGATTTTCCACGTCAACGGCGAGAAGGACGGCGTGGGCGTGGAAGTCGCGATGCAGTGGAACGACAGCTACAACGAGAACGTGCTGTGCTTCACGAACAACATCCCGCAGCGGGATGGCGGCACGCACCTGACCGGCCTGCGTGCGGCGATGACGCGCGTGATCAACAAGTACATCGCCGATAACGAGATCGCGAAGAAGGCGAAGGTCGAGACGACCGGCGACGACATGCGCGAAGGCTTGTCGTGCGTGCTGTCCGTGAAGGTGCCGGAGCCGAAGTTCAGCTCGCAGACGAAGGACAAGCTGGTTTCTTCGGAAGTGCGGGCGCCGGTCGAGGAAGTGGTGGCGAAGGCGCTGGAAGAATTCCTGCTGGAAACGCCGAACGACGCGAAGATCATCTGCGGGAAGATCGTCGAGGCTGCGCGCGCGCGTGATGCTGCTCGGAAGGCGCGCGAGATGACGCGCCGCAAGGGCGTGCTCGACGGCGTCGGCCTGCCGGGCAAGCTCGCGGACTGCCAGGAGAAAGATCCGTCGAAGTCGGAAATCTATATCGTCGAGGGCGACTCGGCAGGCGGCTCGGCGAAGCAAGGGCGTGACCGCAAATTCCAGGCGATCCTGCCGCTGCGCGGCAAGGTGCTGAACGTCGAGAAGGCGCGCTACGACAAGCTGCTGTCGTCGGAGCAGATCGTCACGCTCGTGACGGCGCTCGGCTGCGGGATCGGCAAGGACGATTACAACCTCGACAAGCTGCGTTATCACCGCATCATCATCATGACCGACGCGGACGTCGACGGTGCGCACATCCGGACGCTGCTGCTCACGTTCTTCTATCGGCAAATGCCGGAAATGGTCGAGCGCGGGTATGTATATATCGCGCAGCCGCCGCTTTACAAGATCAAGGCGGGCAAGGACGAGCGGTATCTGAAGGACGATGCGGAGCTGAACGCGCATATGCTGCGCCTGGCGCTGCAAGGCTCGGAGCTGGTGCCGAGCGAGAATGCGGTGCCGATTTCGGGCGATGCGCTCGGGGAGCTGGCGCGGTCGTATCTGATGTCGCAGAGCGTGATCGAGCGGTTGGGCCGGTTGTATGACCCGGCGGCGCTCGAGGCAATCATGGATGGCGTTGTGGTGGATCTGTCCAGCGAGGCTTCGACGGAGGCTTCGGCGAAGGCGATGCATGCGGCGTTGCATGACGACACGCTGAAGAATGAAGTGCGGGTTGTGCCTTCGTATGATCCGGTGCGGGAGCTGCGGTCGCTGCGGGTTGAGCGCGCGCATCATGGGAATGTGCGCGTTTCGGTTATCGATGAAGAGTTCCAGCATACGGCGGATTATCAGCAGCTTGTGACTACCGCTAAGACGTTCGAAGGGCTCATTCAGGCCGGTGCGGTCATCAAGCGCGGCGAGCGCAGCATGGCTGTGAGCGACTTCAAGAGTGCGATGAAGTGGCTGCTTGCTGATGCCGAGCGCAACGTGTCGAAGCAGCGCTATAAGGGGCTGGGTGAGATGAACCCCGAGCAGCTGTGGGAAACGACGATGGATCCGACTGTGCGGCGGTTGCTGCGCGTGCAGATCGAAGATGCGATCGCGGCGGATGGGATCTTTACTACCCTCATGGGGGATGAGGTCGAGCCGCGGAGAGCGTTTATTGAGTCGAATGCGTTGAGGGCGGGGAATATTGACGTTTGAACGCGCTAGCCGCCGAAAGTCATCATTAGTGAAAAACGCCCCGCTCTAGAGGCACGAGTACGGCCGTTGCGTCGAAATTGTGACGTGAAGGTAGAGAGTTCTATCCGCCGCCTCTCTAATTTCCAGCATTCAAGCAGCTTGGAACGGAAAATTGTAACGAGCGCAGGGTTGTCCGTTTCCATACGAAGTGCAGACTTATGTTTCACGAACAATGAGCCGGCCTTGCGCCGGCTTTTTGTTTGGCCGCCGTCCCGCCCTTAGCAGCGATATTCGCCTGCCCGAATCAATCTACGGTAGCTTCGCTCGGCTTGCGACGCTACCGACTCAAAGGGGATAGCTGCGACCGATGACTACCAAGGTCGGTTTCGAGAACAGGTTGAGAAGGCGAGCCAGAAGGCAGACGATTCAAACGCGGAGCGGGTTTTCCGTGACAGGGCGAAGGCGAACGTGTCCTCGCAACGGAAGGCATTGCTACGCGGAATTGGTGCTATCCGCAGTGTTGGCCCAGCCCGGCTAGCAAGTCGAGCCTTGCCGTAATGATGGGTGTTTCAGTCCGGGGGTGACATCGGGGGCATTTGCGCTCATCAACGTTCCTGAACGAGGTTGCACCGCCGCGAGATTGCGCAGGCGGAGAGGTCGCTGCGGACAGTGCTCAGTTAGCGATATTGACCTGAACTGGTTTTTCAATCCGGCAAGAAGATATACTTTGCCTGGTAGGAGATTTCTTCGCGGAGGCCCCCTCTTGGTGCTGCGCTCCTCAATTTATAGTCATACTGCATCGCGGTTTCTCAGTGCTCAATGTCAGATACCGCACGCTCGCACAGTGGTGAACTAATGTCTGTTGATATGTTCGAGGTCCGATTTCGGCGTGAGTTAGAAAAATTGCCGAACTTCGTCGCTAACGATCGGCGAGATCCGCGCGTGTGGCCAAGACGAGGATCTGAGGAGGCGAAATTTCCGGCGTGGCGCGCGCTATTCTCAGCCATGTGCCTATTCGGCCACAGTACGGGCTATCGTTTGTTTTCCTTTGAGAAATTCTACAACTATTGCAAGCGCGCTTATATTGAGCGACATCCTGAACCACAACGATTCGCTCCTTATTTCTCAGGCGACCTCGAAGCGGGGATGCGTCAGCGAATCAGCGTGTGGTACGAATCCGGCATGGCCGAAACATATCTATACGCATGCTTATCCGAAGCTATCGAGGATAAGTCTAAAGCTGGCGTAGTACTCTACGATCCCCGCGCCGACTGGAAGTTGAAGTCGGACCTCGTGATCGTTATCAATAAGCAACCACTCCGCGTTAGCGCCTATGTTGGCGAGTACGGAGACCGCCCAAGCATCGAAGCCCGCCGTGAGGAAATCGAGCGCATGCGTAAAAGAAACACCAGTGAATCGTCACACTGGCTTAATTCTGAATTAGATGCCATGCCTCTTTTCGAGATCTCGCGCACCGATTCAGATATGCAGATCGTTAACGGCGTTAGATTATTTTCCTTGCGAGCAGTGAATGAATTACTAGACCGACTATATACCCATGCCGGAATCAGCGGCTGGGTGTTTCCGGTTCATCAACCCTAGCAGGCACACACTGATAATGCGATGGCAAATGCCCGCCCATTGGGTGGGCATTGAAGAGATGGAGCGGGAACATATCGAGGAACAGTGTCCAGCCCGATAAGCCCCGTTCGCTGTTTTTTTTCGCCGGACATGGGCCGGCTATCGCTGATTTCAAATCAAACGAATAACACTGACCTGCCCCCGGTTTTAGTCCGAACCGCAGTTAGAGTCCGAGGTTAAAAACTGCTGCTTTGCATCGTGCGCCCGCGCGAACTGCACCGGCGTCAGATAGCCGAGTGAACTATGAGGCCGCTCGGTGTTGTACTCGATACGCCATTCCTCAATCAGCCGCTTGGCGTGGCGCATTGAGACGAACCAGTGCTCGTTCAGGCATTCATCGCGGAACCGCCCGTTGAAGCTCTCGATATAGGCATTCTCCACCGGCTTGCCAGGCCGAATGAACGACAGCGTGACACCGGCTTCGTAGGCCCATGCATCCAGCACCTTACCAGCGAACTCCGGCCCGTTGTCGACCGTGATGGATGCGGGTAAGCCTCGCATCTCCTTGAGCCGCTCGAGCACTTGCTGCACTCGTAGGCCCGGCAGCGAAGTATCGACCTCGATGGCCAAGCACTCGCGCGTGTAGTCGTCGACCACGTTCAGGCATCGAAACCGCCGACCATAGGCCAGCCCGTCAGAAACGAAGTCCATCGACCAGCTCTGATTCGGGCCTGTTGCTAACGGCAGCGGCGTGCGCTCGACAGCCGCAATACGCTTGCGTCGCCGCTTGCGCACGCTCAGCCCCGCCTTGCTGTACAGGCGCCAGATGCGCTTGTGGTTGGCGAAGCAGCCATCCCGCTGCAACAGCACGTGAATCCGGCGATAGCCGTAGCGGCGCTTCTGCGCGGCGATGGCCATCATCCGGCCAGTCAGCGCTTCGTCATCAACTCGGCGGCGTGATTCGTAGTGGAACAGCGAGCGCGAAATCCCTACCAGCCCGCAGGCCCGGGTAACACCCATGGCACGTTCGGTCATCAATATCCGGACCGCTTCGCGCTTGGCCTGCGGGCTTGCTACTTTCGAGCCAGCAGGTCCTTCAGCGCGGCGTTGTCGAGCATCGATTCGGCTAACAGTCGCTTGAGCTTGCTGTTCTCCTGCTCCAGTTCCTTCAGGCGCTGAGCTTCGGAGACCGTCATCCCGCCGAACTTCGCTTTCCAGTTGTAGTAGGTCGCTTCCGAGATGCCGTACTTGCGACACAGCTCCGCCGGCTTCAGGCCAGCCTCGGCTTCCTTCAAGATGCCGATGATCTGTTCTTCGGTGAATCGCTTTTTCATTGCCGTTCCTCTCTGGAACGGACTCTACACCGTCACCGTACTAAACGCGGGGAGCAGGTCAACACCCCTACACTATGCCTGATCGTGTATGCGTTTCGCGATCTCCCTCAAAGGTCGGCGCTCAAGCACAAACGTGTCTACGTAGTCCAGCTCCTCGGACCAGTCTTTCCCCAGGATCGCTTTCGCGTAGTCCTCATCTACGCGCCAGAGCGGATGAACAACAGCGATCCGCGAGACTGTCACTCCTTCGAGGTTAGTCACAGTCAGGCACGGCAAACCGCTATGAGGAAGGGACTGGTAACGGAGCGTACCCTTACGCATATCTGCTACCGACTGAGCGAGCTCATGAGCCCAGTCTTTCCATCCAACAATCTCGGGAAAAACATCGTCTCCCTTTCCGAGGCCACACGCATACTCGGGATTCGACATTGCCCGTAGGTATGCGAGACCCAATCGCCAGTCAAGAAGACCGTGATAGCGGCGATTTCCGTATCGTTGGATACAGCGATAGCAAGACGAACGGCACCTTTCAGTATGGGCGCCTTCCCGGTCGACGCTCAAAATGTCTAGCAATGGCCACGCCGCTGCGTCGTCCAGGATACTGTGAAGTATCTCGACAATCTTTGGAGGGCGTCCCTGGCTGACCGACTCGCCGAGCCTGCGGCACAACCCGGACCCGTTGATCAACGAGTCCGCCATTTGAAGCATCGGAAGGCCAGAGCGCAGTCGAGGCTCGAGCGCGTCAAACTCGTCAGCCGAGACATCGAGCTCGAGTGCCGCCTTCTGAACCAAGATCTGCGTCGCGCTAATTGCAGCTGCTCGCGTTGCCAAGTGCGACGAATCGCCGATGCGAGCTACTCTATCCAGAGTCAAGCGTCGATCAAACTCTCGCAGCTCCAAATACAGCGCCTCCGTCTTTTTTTTGGCTACGAGCCCGAACTGCTGTCGAGAACTCGCGTCGACGTTCCACAAGCCGCGCTGCCGGTCGAGATAAGAGACCTCAATGGCTTGATCTCCAACAATGGACACGCCTCCGGCGAAAGAATTGCTCTGGGCAAGCGCAACGGTGAACCGCTGGCCTTCATCGTCATCACCAGCAACGCCGTTATTTAGCTGCATGATCGTCGCATCGGCTCCCCGACGGACGGAAATGCCGCCGCAGTCGACTCGTTCGCCTTCGTGCAAGACGGTGGCAACTGTTCTGACAGCCATTCGACCTATGTCGTCAACCTCACTTTTAGGCTTGAAGTCCGTCCGAAACGCTGCGGGCGTAACATAGGTGTGGAAGTCCTCTGCATCGATTTCACGGTGGCAGTCATCGCAAGCAATGGCGGAAGCCGGCATGTGGTCACTATGTTTCGCCGAGCCACATTCTCGGCAAAACGCGATGTAACTCGTCGACTCCTTCCAATTCGAGACCACGCGCGCCTCTAGCCCAACGCCACGCCTTGGCTGCGGATCGGAAAGGGCACCCGTGAAGCCGATAACGGTGTGCTTTAGTTTGTCCTTGACAAGGATCGATCCCGGGGCATACTCAAATACCGCCAAGTCCAGATCTCGGTCCATCGTCGACCATTCTGCGTCTTCCAGAGCATTGTCTTTACGATCGCGAAGTCCAAGATATAGATCGCGAACTCGGGTGGGCATACCATACATCGGAAGCAAGCCCTGCTCCGCAAGGAAGCGCGCGAGCCCGAATGATGCGGCGGGTGCCTGCGCCTTAAGCGATGCAATTTCCTGAAGCAGTCCATCAACGGTAGCGCTGGCCCTCAAGCGCTCCCGCTGCAAAGGATCAAAAGTCGCAGTTTCGAGATACTTATCTCGTACCGCGATGGTTTGCAAAAGCGCGTGCCGCAGCTTGTGCGGCCAGTTCGACGTTTCATCGAAATAATAGTCGTTGGTCGTGACGTACTCGCCATGCACGTCCGGCGGCACGAGCAAGTCACCCGGATACTCGCGGCCGTGCTCGGCACAGCTATCTCGCAACACGGCGAATGCTGCTCTCAACCAGACCTTCCGCATAAGACGCAGCGGTATAGGGTCATGAGTCACAGCGAGAAACGGAGGCGGAGGCGCGTCGCCTGTAATGGCCGATGGATGAGCGAAATAGTATGCATCGTGGCTTCGCCCGCGGCAGAACGTAACTACGAATGAGAAGGCTTGACCCCGACGACCCGCACGTCCCACCCGTTGCTGATAGTTGAATCGTTGGGGCGGCATGTTGCCTTGATAGACGCTCTGAAGTGCACCGATGTCAATGCCGACCTCCATGGTCGTAGTGACGGACAACATGTCGATCTCGGTCGCACGTCTCTCGATCTCAGTTTCGTTGCCAACGAATATGCCCTTAAAGCTACGGAGGCGAGCAGCGAAGTCGTCAGTTTGGCCAGTGAGCTCCTCGACTCGCAATCTGAAGCGACTGACGTCATCGTTCGCTCCACGCACAATGCGGCGCGCCAGGAAGTTTGATGCCCACAGCTCGCTCACTTTACCGGTATGCTCGGTTGAGAGGGCAGTTGCACACCGCGTGCATCGTTTGAGACCGAGATGCAAATGAACGCGACCGCAATTTCCGCATCGCCAGTACGGGTCTGTTTCCTCTGCAACCTTCAGATAGAGGTCCCCAATTTCGAAGATGCCGCTCCTATGCCCCTTATCCGAGAGATTTTGAAGAACCCTCGAAAGTCCATCGACGAAGCCGGAAGATCCAAAAACCTTCTCGGCAAATTTTACGGTGCGCTTGTGCTTTACATCTCCCCCCGAGACCCACTCGTTCAGGCTGTCGGCATTCACGAAGCGATTGTTTCTAACTCGCCAAGCGCTCGCGAAAACACGCAACCATGCGTCTAATTCCTCCACATCGCTGCCACTGGTGCCCGACACCGTCGGATACGCCAACCCGGTCTCTTCGAGTGCGAAGAACGTATTCGCAAAAATGACGTCATCGACAAGTTCGTATTGCTCTTCGAGGATCTCGCCATTGAGCGATGCCCTCGACGCCTGTGAAAGTTGATGGCTAAACGTGTAGCTTTCCCCATCCTGTTCGAAGAGACGATACCAAGGCAACTTATCGAAACGTTTCAGGCCGACTTCGTCGAATGGATGAATGCCCAACTTGATGAACTCCTTCACGAGTTCGCCAAGCGATTGCGACTCGTCATTGCTTTGCAGGAGGTGGCTTAGCTTGACCTTCGATCTATCTCGCGCGTCACCGCCCTGCTGCTTGTATTTTCTTGCGAGTCCGACAAGCTCGTCTGATTTATCTTCGGCTATCAGTTGTTGCATGCGCTGCGAGAATTGCTCTTGCGTCATCCAATCTTTCCGAAGTTGCTCGACGGCACGTTTCGCGACGGTGACAAGAACCTCTCGACGAAGATCCCGCAAATGCAGCCGTTCGACTTCCAACGCCTGATTCGCAGCGTCCTGCCGGCTATCTGAAAATACGATGCCCTTCGGCTCGGCACCAACTGCATGCAACAGTTCGAACAGTTCCGTTGCGACAAGTTGAGAGGCTTTGGTGACACCGGTTCTGAACGCACGAATAGGGGACCGGGATCGACTTGTCGCAGGACGGTTCGAATAATCGGTACCGCAGTTCGGACAACAGAAAGGCTGTGCCGTTGCCTTTCCCACGGTTTTGCCTTTGCTGGAAGCTGCGGGTGGATTCTGGAAGTACAAGTACCCTCCAATGTTCCCGGGGGGTACGTCCCGACCTCGCGTGACAACGCCTGTATCCACATGGAGGTGCGCATGCTCCCATCGATCGTAGTCTTTCTCGGATTTCGCACACTCCTCGCGACGAGGCCAGAACACTGCGAACTCATCGAGCGTCATCCGATCGTAGTACTCCGACGCAGCACGTTCGGGCAAATGCTCCAAGTCCGCCGATGCCGGGAGGAGCTCGGTGGCCGGAGTCAAACTGCTCTTCTGACCTCGTTGACCACCTACAAATAAATCACCGCAGGCCTCGCAATACAGAAGCTCGAAGAGCCTGCTGCCACGCTTGCGCTCAGCAGAAGGGGCGGCATGTGTGAGCCCTCGCTCCACGGTCAGATGTCTGAATCGCGTCTCTTTACCGACAAGATACGGCGCGGCGAACAGCCCTTCGATGTTTCGAATGAAGGAATGCATTCGAAACGCCGGCGTATCCGGATGCACTCGGACCGGCCATAACCCTGATTCCGGCAGAGCGCGGGCGAGCATGAGCCCTCGAAGGGCGTCTTCGCCGTTCTGAGTTTGGCTTCCGAAGATTCGCTGAGCGACATGGATGACGGAAAACGCTCGCACACCGTCTCCGTCGCGACAAGCATCGGTCAGGATTGCCGCTGCCCTTTCGGCGAGACGCTTGATGCACTCTTCCATCGATCCGGCCTCCACACCCAAGGCGCGTCCGGCCAGCTTAATTCGCTCGTCGAGCGAGGCGTCCTCTTTGAGTCGCGCGATAAAACCGCTAGCCGGATCGATAGCTTCTCGAAAGAGCGCAGTGAACGGTTCAGGATCGACTTTGGCAAGTGCTCCCTTAGGAATCGCCGCCACACCGCGAACAACGCATTCGGCCCAAAAGTCAGGAGACGTAGAGCCGGCATCGGAGGGGCCGCGGCTAGTTCCGAAAGGCGCGAACAGATCTCTGAGATACGTGCGAGATTGAATACCGGGATCTCCGTCCATCGGCAGAGAGGCCGACGACGCGAGTATCCTCAGTTTATGGCGGTGCTCCGGAGCGTCGAGCCCCAATCGCTCGATCAGCGCCTTGATGAGAAAAGCTATTTCCGTGCCGGCGGACCCTCTAATGAGGTGAAGCTCGTCGAAAACAAGATAGAAGAATGCGTCTTCGCTGGACTGCAACCACGTTTTGGTCTGCTCGAAGATTGGGTCTTCAACCTCTCGCGACAGCATTGCACCCAGCATAGACGCGTTCGTGACCAGGATATCTGGTGGCGCGGCTTGCATGTCCCATCGTGACGACATCTCCCCGCCATCCGCTGAAGGAAAAATGTATCGCGTCAGATCCGGCACTCGAGTTCCGTTCGCTTCCGCCAGCTCCTTCTGCTTGTCATCATGCGAGCGGGCCGCATTCTGGTTGCGCTCGATCGCTTGCATCGCTGCACGCAGTTTAGCGCCACGTCGCGAGCGCCGTTCCCTCTCCTGCTTCTCTGCTGCCAGTCTGGGATGGGTTTCGTGCCCGGTAACGGGGCTTGCGCTCGTATATTGGCCAAAAAAAATCCTATTCCCAGAAAAGCGTTCATCCATCACCTTTCTGGCTTCTTCCGAATCCAGCGTCCGGCGTAAGCGAACCATTTGATCTTCGACGAGCGCATTCATCGGATAGAGCACGAGCGCCCGAACTGCAGCGGGCCTGGATTCACCGGCACGCCTTGAAACCCAACGCGAATTCGGCGTCTTCCACCAATCTGATTGCAAGTAGCTCGACGACGGCGCGGGCCAATTCACAGCCTCGTTCGCGAGCGCCGCCAAAACTGGCAGCATGAAGCTCTCCGTTTTTCCTGATCCGGTTCCTGACGTCACTATTCCGGGATGGCCGGGCAACAAGCCGCGTCGCAACATTTCGACCTGGTGACGATAGGGCGCGTAGAACGACTCTCGTCGAATAGGGCCGCTGTGAGGTTTACCCTCGAACAGTCCCGACAATGCCAGTTCCGCAAACGCCACGCGCCCCGCTTTGCTGAGAGGAGCGAGGGGCCCGTCGTTCCTGTCCGCAAGATCTTCGATCTTTTCGTCATGAGCCTCGTATCGTAGGACGGGCTCGATATATGGTTCAGTCGCAAGCACGTTGACAGCCTCTAAGAGCTTGCGTCGCTGCTCTGCGGTAGTCGGATCTGCTATACGAAAGTTGGTCTCTACGTAGGAAATAAAGAAGTTTCTGATACGAGCAAAGCCGCCAATCGGATCAAGCACGAGGGTTCTCCACGGTTACGCGAATGGTTTGTACAACCTTAGTTCTTTGATGCTCTAAACAACGAAGCGATAGAACTGACGGAAGCGCTGGCGTGCTGACTTAGACGACTAGCCTCCAGACAAGCTCGTGTCGCACGCATTGCGGAATCGATCGTCAGGCCATCGATCGACGCAATCATCAAAGATGCCCCGACCGACAAGTCACTTATCCAAGGGTCTGGCCGAAGGTCCCGACAATGCTTCGGGCTGAGCAAGACAGCCGCAAGTGCACGCGAGTCACCGTCGATTGCATTCTTGACGTCCAAGGTGACGCCTGAATTCCGCAAGGCATGTGCTTCGTCGTTGTCGCTATCGCCGATGGTCACGCAAAAGAGCATCTTTCGTGGCAGATTCCCACGCCGGGCCTGGTCGGCGAGCGCTGGGTACCAATAGCGGGCGGCGGAATTTTCCGCACCGTCAACGATGGCCAAAGTAGTTGGCGTGGCATCATCTGCATGAGCATCCATGGCTCGCCCCAATGACGTGGGAATGCGAAGGCCAGCGCGCATCCAAAGATCTTCGACGCAAATGATGGTGGGATCTGCGACCAACGATGCGCGCGTTCCCGAAGAGAACATCGCCTCGGCGACACGCAGGAAATCATCTACCTGCGGTCCCCTCAGTATGGGTACATCGGCAGCGAGCATCAGCGTCACGAAGTGCTCCATCAGCTCCTTGCCGCTGGGTGTCAACAAAGCGCAGTTTTGAATCACATCATGTACGTCTTTGCACGGGAGCGGTTCTGCCCTGCTGGGCGCGGCAACAGGAAGTATGAAGTGCGACAGCGTTGCCGAAGTGACTGCGGAAACCTTGCTCTTACGATTTTCTATCTCCTCAAGTTGGCGCTCGGTAGCTGAAATTTTTTCAGTCAGAGTAGATATCGCCCCCTCAAGGCTGATCCTTTTGTTCTCGAGAACGGCAATAGATTCAGACAATGAATCACGTTGTTGCGACAGTTCGTTGACGACCTCCTGCGCGCGGTTTTTGCGATCTTCAACCTCGCGTACGATTTCGACTTCGCGCTTCGCACGCAGATCGCCGAGCTCTTCTTTTAGTTTCTGCTCCTCCTCCGTTCGTCGTTTGGCAAACGCTCGCTGCTGCGCCAGTTCGTCTTCGCGGATACGAAGATCAAGCTTTGATTTCCATTCATTCTCGGAAGTCTGCAGTTCTTGATTTATTTCTGCCAGCCGTTTGCCACGCAACGCCTCCATATCGTGGTGCAGCTCACGCTGTAGGCGCGCTTGAATCGCCGCTCGCTCTTGCTCTGCAATGTCCGTGATCTCTTTTTCGATAAGACGCGAGATCACAGGCGATGATTGCAGGGCTTCCGCGAGTTCTCTAATGCGATCGCGGTTCACCAGCAGTGCTTTGGCGAGTTCGCCGCTACGTAGCGCCTCGTACGCCGAAAGCACATCCGAGGAATTAACGGCGCTGCGGTTTTGGTGGGTTTCCGCATGCCCCAAAAGCGACTTCACTAGCGCATCAACTCGGGCGTCATACGCGCCTGGCAGTGATTTCAGGACCCTCGTTATGTAATCCTCGTCGGGCGTCCAGTCGTAGACCGCGGTAGGCTCGGCTTCTGGAGAAAGATCGTATAGCTGGATGTGGCTCTCGGCGTCGGGCATCTCGAGTAGGCCTTCTGCGCCAAACGGATATACGGCAAGGGGCCCCAGGCTAGACGCAAGGCGCATGAGATTTCCCGAACGAACAAGTTCCGCCTTGATCACTTCGTGCTGTCGGGTCCGAATGATCCACATGCCATTCTGGCCCGACACGGGCACACCGTCGATTTTCAGAGCGGCTCGCACATCGTCAATCGATCTAAGGTGCGACAGATCCAGATAGTTAAAGAGACGCCAATGATGAGCCCCCTTGTAATGAACCTGGGCGTTGCCGTTGTTGCGCGCGACTTGTAACGCGACCCAATCGTTCTCCCGCAGCAATTTCGTTTCGGCACCGCGAATCTCGACAAGGCCTTTCCTTGGAAAAAGCCTGTCTGGGTTTCGAACTAGCGTCCACTCGGTGCCCGATCGACTGGCGGAGATCGCTACAAGGACAATAACGTCCGTACGGCTGACACAGCGCCCGGCATAAATAGGGATGGCGGCTTCGTTCGTTCGCCCCAAGGTCATGTCACTCATATTGTTAGTCGTCCATTAAGCCACTGTGTGCGAAAGCGTCCTTCAGATCGCCTTATCAGAGATTCTCTGAATCCGTCTTCCGTGGCCTCTGTTTTACTTAAAAGAATGCAGCTCGGCAGCAGGCGTGCCAAACCTCTCAAGTCCTCTCTCAATGCGGGGTACACGTAAAGACCATCCATCATTCCCGCGCATCGCATAGCTCGACGCCTCAGATCGGCTGCGATGAAATTAGGTAAAGCGCCATCGTTGCTTATTCGTAGAAGTGCGTCGCCCCGTTCTTCGAACAAAGGCACCTTCGCGGCAGCATGAGCAGCGGCAATGGCTGCCGTGCGAGAGAGATAGAGAACCCTTCCCGCCGAGCTCGTCACTTCGAAAAGATCGTGGTCCCGCTGTGCTTTGTGTATGAGGCGAGTCAATGTAGTCGTTCCACGATGTTCCGATCTCTTTAAGAATCGCTTGGCCCCCCAGTCCCAGAAATCTGCAGCTTCATACGCAATCGCAATGCGCGGCGTGCTTTGGAATGCGAGCGGCTTCTGCACCGCGCTTTCCGGATCGGGCACGATTGGCCAATCAAGCTGAGCAGCGATATCAGCAGCCGCAAGGCCAGTTGCACCAATAGTCGGCGGCGCCCACGGTCCTATTCCCAGTCTACGAAAACACGTTCCTCCACGCGCTTCAACGACCAAGCGGAATCGATCAACAAGGCGCTCGCATAGCGCGCCTTCGATTTGTACTATCGGATGCTGCGAGGACGGAAGTTCGAGAAGACGTGGAGGAACGAGCGTCCAGCTGCGTCCACGCCACCCGCCACGTAACCGTGGTTCGATAATTCCACCGTCTCGCAGAATTTGAAGCAAGGACCACGAATTCATCTCATCGCTTGCGCGCGAGAGCATATGAATGAGGGCAGCTTCCTCCCATCCGGCTGCTCCGCTTGCATACACAGCCTCCAAAAGATCTAAACATTCGAGTGCCCCGTTCTCCCAAAGAAACTGTTCGTTCGACTTGATAGGGTGGAGTGGGCGCTTCTCCGACTGCCAATCGTTCAATCTCTCCAGCCGGTACCGACCGCCGTCACAAATGGAATGTGGAACGGCTTGGGAGGAGAACGTAAGCCGAAGACTCCAGTCGGAGTGTCTATCTCCATGCTCGGATCCCGGGGATATCGTGAAAGAGCCATCTAGATGGGCGGCCGACTCGAGTTGTCCGTTCGGAGTCACCTCGAAAGCGCCAGTGGCGTCCTCAGAGCGGATGACATGATGGCGCTTTGAGTCTGATTCAAGGCGAGGCAGAAATGCTTGCCGCCCCAACCAGCCGACACCGACCCTGATCCCGCCATTCGCAGATGCTCGAAAAACCTGGTCGCTCTTAAACGCAGCGAACCCAGCAGTGCGTAAGACGTCGATCGCTTTCTGTGCGGCTATCGGCTTGGACGTAAAGATCCAATCCTTTTCTTCGCGCAGATTGCCTAACCGGCCTCCAATCGCACGTCTATGGCTAGTGGAGACGACCACGATGACCTCGCCCGACACGTCGCGGATTTCGCGATCTAAGGACCAGCGCCCCATTCCAGTGTGTCTAAAAAAAAGTAAGCCACCCCTGCAGCTGGCCGAAAAATTCGCGCTCTGCGCGGCATTCTCAGCGGTCAGCGCATCATGCAATGTCTGATAGACGCGACCACCATCGTCCTGCGACGAATCTGCGATATAAATCCGACTCTCGTCTTCCTCATAGAGCATATCAATCTCTACAAGCCTTCGATCTAGTCGGTGCACTTGCGAGCCGACCTCCGTAATCAATCTCCAGAAACGATGATCAGCAAGCGCGCGCTTTTGCTGAAAATAGGCATGCTCGAACTCGTCGAAAGCCTTAGCCAACCCCCACGAAAGCGTTTTACCTATGCGAAACCGTTGAAATAGATTGATGGTTGCAAGTGGACTGTCCAGGGCTTGTGGCTGCTCAAGCAGAAAATTCCTGGCCATTCGAGCGTCGGAACGGTTGGGGAATGACAATCGGCGCGTGTAGCCAATTTGCGTCCAACCACCAGGATCGGGTAAGACCAGTCTTCGGAAACCGTCACCAGCGTTGACGCGTCGCGCAAGCCATTCCCTCAGCTCCTCCCACATGTCGGCGATGCCTTTGAGCTGCACGAAAGTGTGGTGGGATTCGAGCCATAACGCCAGCCGTTCACGATACGCGCCCGCGCTGTGATATTCGCCGTCGAGCAAACTATCGACGAAAAGTGTTGCGGCAAGGTAGACGAAAAAATTCGGTGCCGACGCGCTCGAAAAACGTTGCGAGCCGCTTGAAAGCGACTGAACAAATAGATTATCGCGCTGTAATTGCCGCTGGAAAGCAACGGCGACCTCGTCCTCTGCATCTGCTGGAGCGCCCAGTGCGGCAGCTAAAGTCGCAGGCGTAATTTCAAACGAGCGAATGTCGGTAGATTCGCCCGTAGAGTCGACTCGCAGGAAGTAGTCGACCAGTTCCCTCTCCCACGCCTCGAACGTGGTTGGTGCGCGCCAAGACATGGTCTGTACTTTATCGTTGTCAGTGCGCAGGCAATTTACTCACCGGCGTCACCTTTCTGTTCAATCTAGCTCTAACAAGAGCATTCCCGTACTCGCAAGTGTAAAACCCACCCCCGATAATGTCGACACTGCCCCCAGGGAACTTTAATTGAAAGGAAACGCGGGCTATCTCTGACATCGCGAAGGCGACCTGCCCAGATCCGGTACGCTGCCAGAATCCGCGCGATTCGCCTTGGCCTGACTCAGCCGCCGACTCCGGTGGAGTAGCAATGAAACTCAGGCTGCCAACGTCGGACTTAGTGCTGGCTTGTGGAGAGCACCTACAGTAGTGTCTTGGCGCTGGATCGGTACAGCGGCAGCGGCTGGGCTTGCGGTAGATCGAGCAAACACCGCGGACAGGATAGTGCGCCAACCGATTAGATGACACCACTCACCCCAGCTTCGTCTGCCGACACGCCAACAAGCTGGCACAGCGAGAACGAATGTACGGCGCTGGCCGACAGCGCTTGGCTTTGCGGTGACGCAACGCCATATCACGATTTCGCTGACTTTTACAATATTCTCTTTTGCGGTGCGCCAGAATGGCGCCACAATGGCGCCTATGATGAAAACCGCCAAAGACTCGCGCGCCAAGACGGAGCGCATCACAGTGCGCCTGCCCAACGACATGCTTGCAGCGATCGACGTCGAGTGTTCTCGGCGCATCGGCAACGTGTCACGCAACACCTGGATACTCGAAGCGGTCCAGGAAAAGTTGTCGCGCGCTTGCGGCGGTGCAATCCAACAATCAGATGCCGCGAGGGGAAACTAATGGGTCGTTTCTACGAGTTCTTCGCCGGCGGGGGAATGGCCCGCGCCGGCCTTGGCGAGGGTTGGCAGTGCCTCTTCGCTAACGACTTTGATCACAAGAAAGGCATCACGTATCGCCAAAACTGGGGCGAGGGCGAACTGCTGACCGGCGACGTACGCCACGTAAAACCGGAAAACCTCCCCGGCCGCGCGAACCTCATCTGGGGTTCGTTTCCGTGCCAAGACCTGTCGCTGGCCGGCGCGGGCGCGGGCCTGAAAGGAGATCGCTCGGGTACGTTCTGGCCGTTCTTCGATGTCGTGAAAGGCTTAATCGCGGACAATCGCGCGCCCGACATCATCGCGCTGGAAAACGTTGTAGGTACGCTGCATTCGCACGAGGGCAAGGACTTCGCGGCGATCTGTACGGCGCTCGACCGCGCCGGCTACCGGTTCGGCGCGATGGTGATCGACGCCGCACTGTTCGTGCCACAGTCGCGCCCTCGCCTGTTCGTCATTGGCATCCGCAAGGACCTGCCAATTCCTGACAGGCTCGTCCAGCCAGATGCCTCGCCGCTATATCACCCGAAAGCATTGCTAACGGCGCTGGACAAACTAACGGCTAAGGCGCGACAGAACTGGATTTGGTGGCACCTGCCCGCACCCGAGAGCCGTGAAACCGTGTTTGCAGACCTGATCGAGGAGAACCCAACCGGCGTCACGTGGCACACCACGGCGGAAACGCAAAGGCTGCTGGCGATGATGAGCGATGTCAACCTGGCCAAGGTCGAGAAAGCAAAGAAGGCGTCGAAGTCCACCGGCCGGCGCATGGTCGGCGCGATCTATCGGCGCACCCGGCGCGACGAGGAAGGCAACAAGGTGCAGCGCGCCGAAGTCCGTTTCGACGACGTGGCCGGTTGCCTGCGTACGCCCTCCGGCGGCTCAAGCCGGCAATTGATTATGGTAATTGACGGCAATAAGGTGCGCACGCGGCTGATTTCCAGCCGAGAAACGGCGCGGCTGATGGGGCTGCGCGACGAATACGTGCTGCCCGAGAACTACAATGAGGCGTACCACTTGACCGGCGACGGTGTGGCGGTTCCTGTCGTTCGACACATCGCGAAGAATATCTTCGAGCCGATCTTGGCCATTCAACCGCCGCTGGCAAAGGCTGCAGCATGAGCATCGTTCCATGCGAGCAAAACGGTAAGCTACGCACCTTGATCGAAAAGTACGCCGAAGACCTGAAGACCGAGGCCCATAAGATTGGCAATCACGGTCTTTCAGAGGTCGAGTTCTACAATAGCGGCGTATTTCGTGGGGCGATTGAGCGGGTCCGTGGTCAGTTCTCCGCGTCGATGCGCGAAAAGCGCGAGTTCGTGCAGCACATTCTGAATCACATGCAGGACAACGGATTCGTCACCGATTGGGAGTCGGCGGGCGAGGCCAACCGACACGATTACATTGTGCGCTTGCCGACCGGTCGAACGGCCGCGATCGAGTTGAAGGGCTGCCTGGACGGCAACAACACGAACATTTTCGAACGGCCGCCTCAGGCGGAAGAGTTCGTAATTTGGAGCGTGTGCACGAACCCGGGCGCAGACCCTCGGCACAACGCTTGGTCGGGCATCCACACACGGTTGAGCGCGGAAATCATCCACCGCGAACAACGCGTTGACGGCGTGATCCTTTGGGACATGGTGTGCGGGACGGTCGGCCGTCCCTGCCCGAAGGTCGAAGGCGATCCGACTCGCTTGACCGCCGCAGGTCCGTTCGCGGTACCACCGCCCTGCATCTACGTACTGCCCTCGACGATACCGAGTCCGCGTAACAACCCGCATCCGAAGGCGCAGCGCTTGCAGGACGTTCAACTCTTAAAAGCGTTCCACGAGTGCTTCAAAGCGAACGACAACGAGGTGAACTACGTCGATTTTGAGGTCGGCTATCAAGGTACCGACACCGTTCGCAAAACGCGGGTAATGCGCAATGGAGAAATCCAGCGTGAGTCGGAAGCGACCGCGATCCGCCGGGGCTGACGAAACGCCCGCAGTCTTACGGTCCCGCACCATGCGTGCCGTGAAATCGAAGGACACCGGCGCCGAGATGATCGTGCGCCGGTTCCTCCACGCCGCCGGTCTGCGGTACCGCCTCCACGACCGACGCTTGCCGGGGAAGCCTGACCTGGTGTTCCCGCGCCGCCGTATCGCTCTGTTTGTTCACGGATGTTTCTGGCATCAGCACCCGAACTGCCCGGCGGCCGCCCGCCCGAAATCGAATTCCGACTATTGGACCCGAAAACTGGACGGCAATGTTGTACGCGACGCTCGTCACCTCGACGCGCTAAAAGCGGCAGGCTGGACTGTTTTGATCATCTGGGAATGCGAAACCCGCGACCAGAAGGCACTTAACGCAGTGCTGAAGCGGATAGCCCCATCAGTCTGATGCTAATTGTCCGCTCGGCCGTCTCATTGACCGACGCCACTCCGCCGTCACCGGAACCTCTGTGTGGCCGCAACTCATTTCCGGTTGCCGGATCCCGCGATCCTTAGCCTGTCTCGATATCGGCTGTCCCGCATTCGGATCGAATCGAACCATTCCTCCCGCTCTTCACCGTTTAAGTATGCAGCGGTCGACGTCCGACAACGGTCGATAAAAGCATCTTGCTCGATCGAGCTGAGACTCTCCCAATACCGATCCCACACATTCACATACCAATACTGCGCATCGCCCTGCAGATTGAATGTCAATGGCCCGAGCTCGTACCAAGCAATCCACGGCGGTGGCGGATTGAATACGAACGCGGACACCGAGCGAACAAGCTCGACATCGTTCGTCAGCAAACTGACTTGCTTGCCAGAATGGCGGTCGACAGCGGAAAAGAAGGTGTGAAGCAATCCGTCTCGTACGAACTGGCGGGGGCCTACTCGTTCCCTGCCCTTGATCACGAGATTGACGTAGATGGGAAACTGCTCGACCTCGACATCCTGCGTCACGTAGAAGGCGCTCACCCCAAGTTCTCCAATCCATGCCGCGCCGGGATAGTCGGGAAACGACTCCGATCGAAGTGCCTCCGGCGTCTCCGCGAACACCGCGCGCACATACGCCAGATCCGTCTCAAAAATCCGCTCGATTGCCTGCTGTCGATGCTTGGACAGATCGTGCGATGCACGCCGGAGTCGGCGCGCATCCACGAAAACGTCAAACAGCCTCTTCAAGGTCGACATATCAACTCCTCAACCGACGATCTCCTCAGCGGCATGCAAAGTCATATCCTCTACTTCATCGCCGAACCATTGGACATGTACGAAAATCTCTCCACGTCTGATGCATTTCTTCTCTACGTATCTACCGTCTGGCTATTCGACAAGTAAATCGATTTATGAGATGCGCCACGAACTAAACTATCCGAAGCATCCCGATAGAGGAGATAGCTGCGCGAGAAATCGTGAATTCGATGGAAGGCTGAAGAGATCAGAGCAGTAAAAGCGCGGGCCGCATGGGCTGCCACCCATACGACCCGCTGACCACCACCAACTCACTACAGGAGTCGGAAATGGCTAACGCCAATAGTAAATCACGTCCCAAGAAGCGCAAACCGGTCGACATGACCGAGACGTTTGCGGAGGTCCTGCGCAGCGAGCCGGACCTTCCTCAGCCGGGCTGGCCGTACCTGCCGTGGATGCGCATCATCGATCTGCACTGCAAGATATTTGGATTCGAACCGGGCGAGCGGGTCTACCTCGACATCAACCATGTCACGCGGAAAATCACGATTTCGCCTGACTACAGCCAGCTAGCGCTGCGAGAGCAGCCGTACTATGACGAGGATCGACCAGATCCGTTTGCATAACCAACAAGGGCCGCTTCATGCGGCCCTTGTTGGTTGTAGAGGTTCGGGGGATCTCAGTGTGCCCTTCGTGGCTTCGGATAGCGCTCTGGCTATTTATCAACCACCGTCAACGACTGTCACGGCGCGCAACTTTCCGTCATCGTGTGTTGCGCCCTTTTCCGCCCCACAAATGCAAAAACCCCCGCCTGTTCGGGCGGGGGTTTCTGGCTTAGGGAGCCTGACGATTACCTACTTTCACACGGGAATCCGCACTATCATCGGCGTGGAGTCGTTTCACGGTCCTGTTCGGGATGGGAAGGGGTGGGACCGACTCGCTATGGTCATCAGGCAAAGAGGGTTGTTGCGTTGCTTCGCAGCGCAACCAATCTTGGAAGAAGCAGTAATCTTGGGTTGTGCGTATCGCACACGAGAATCAACAAGTGCTGCAAGGCAGACTTGTTATAGGATCAAGCCTTACGGGCAATTAGTATCGGTTAGCTGAACGCATTACTGCGCTTACACACCCGACCTATCAACGTCCTGGTCTCGAACGACCCTTCAAGGAGGTCAAGCCTCCAGGGATATCTCATCTTAAGGCGAGTTTCCCGCTTAGATGCTTTCAGCGGTTATCTCTTCCGAACATAGCTACCCGGCGATGCGACTGGCGTCACAACCGGTACACCAGAGGTTCGTCCACTCCGGTCCTCTCGTACTAGGAGCAGCCCCCTTCAAATATCCAACGCCCACGGCAGATAGGGACCAAACTGTCTCACGACGTTTTAAACCCAGCTCACGTACCTCTTTAAATGGCGAACAGCCATACCCTTGGGACCGGCTACAGCCCCAGGATGAGATGAGCCGACATCGAGGTGCCAAACACCGCCGTCGATATGAACTCTTGGGCGGTATCAGCCTGTTATCCCCAGAGTACCTTTTATCCGTTGAGCGATGGCCCTTCCATACAGAACCACCGGATCACTATGACCTGCTTTCGCACCTGCTCGACTTGTCGGTCTCGCAGTTAAGCACGCTTATGCCATTGCACTATCAGCACGATTTCCGACCGTACCTAGCGTACCTTCGTACTCCTCCGTTACCCTTTGGGAGGAGACCGCCCCAGTCAAACTGCCTACCATGCACTGTCCCCGATCCGGATCACGGACCAAGGTTAGAACCTCAAACAAACCAGGGTGGTATTTCAAGGACGGCTCCACCGAAACTAGCGTTTCGGTTTCATAGCCTCCCACCTATCCTACACAGATCGGTTCAAAGTCCAATGCAAAGCTACAGTAAAGGTTCATGGGGTCTTTCCGTCTAGCCGCGGGTAGATTGCATCATCACAAACACTTCAACTTCGCTGAGTCTCGGGAGGAGACAGTGTGGCCATCGTTACGCCATTCGTGCAGGTCGGAACTTACCCGACAAGGAATTTCGCTACCTTAGGACCGTTATAGTTACGGCCGCCGTTTACCGGGACTTCAATCAAGAGCTTGCACCCCATCATTTAATCTTCCGGCACCGGGCAGGCGTCACACCCTATACGTCCACTTTCGTGTTTGCAGAGTGCTGTGTTTTTATTAAACAGTCGCAGCCACCAGTTTATTGCAACCCCTTCACCCTCCTGGCGCAGGCCAGTCAAGCTACAAGGGCGTACCTTATCCCGAAGTTACGGTACCAATTTGCCGAGTTCCTTCTCCCGAGTTCTCTCAAGCGCCTTAGAATACTCATCTCGCCCACCTGTGTCGGTTTGCGGTACGGTCATCGTTAGACTGAAGCTTAGAGGCTTTTCTTGGAACCACTTCCAATTGCTTCGCTCCCGAAGGAGCTCGCGCCACACCCTTGAATTCCGCGCCCGGATTTGCCTAAGCGCCTTCTCCAATGCAGCGACCGGGACTTCCAACACCCGGACAACCTTCCGCGATCCGTCCCCCCATCGCATCTAACGACGGTGCAGGAATATTGACCTGCTTCCCATCAGCTACGCATTTCTGCCTCGCCTTAGGGGCCGACTCACCCTACGCCGATGAACGTTGCGTAGGAAACCTTGGGCTTACGGCGAGGGGGCCTTTCACCCCCTTTATCGCTACTCATGTCAGCATTCGCACTTCCGATACCTCCAGCATCCTTTACAAGACACCTTCGCAGGCTTACGGAACGCTCTCCTACCATGCGAGCAAGCTCGCATCCGCAGCTTCGGTATATGGCTTAGCCCCGTTACATCTTCCGCGCAGGACGACTCGATCAGTGAGCTATTACGCTTTCTTTAAAGGGTGGCTGCTTCTAAGCCAACCTCCTGACTGTTTTAGCCTTCCCACTTCGTTTCCCACTTAGCCATATTTGGGGACCTTAGCTGGCGGTCTGGGTTGTTTCCCTCTTGACACCGGACGTTAGCACCCGATGTCTGTCTCCCGTGATTGCACTCTTCGGTATTCGGAGTTTGCTATGGCGGGGTAATCTGCAATAGACCCCCCAACCATGACAGTGCTCTACCCCCGAAGGTGAGACACGAGGCACTACCTAAATAGTTTTCGGAGAGAACCAGCTATTTCCAGGTTTGTTTAGCCTTTCACCCCTATCCACAGCTCATCCCCTAACTTTTCAACGTTAGTGGGTTCGGACCTCCAGTACGTGTTACCGCACCTTCATCCTGGCCATGGATAGATCACCTGGTTTCGGGTCTACGCCCAGCAACTGAACGCCCTATTCGGACTCGCTTTCGCTACGCCTGCCCTATACGGTTAAGCTTGCTACTGAACGTAAGTCGCTGACCCATTATACAAAAGGTACGCCGTCACCCCCGAAGAGGCTCCGACTGTTTGTATGCATGCGGTTTCAGGATCTATTTCACTCCCCTCCCGGGGTTCTTTTCGCCTTTCCCTCACGGTACTGGTTCACTATCGGTCGATCACGAGTATTTAGCCTTGGAGGATGGTCCCCCCATCTTCAGACAGGATTTCACGTGTCCCGCCCTACTTGTCGTACACCTAGTTCTTTCATACTGTTTTCGCCTACAGGGCTATCACCTGCTATGGCCGCACTTTCCAGAGCGTTCGGCTAACAATACAAATAAAGAGTACAAGGCTCATCCCATTTCGCTCGCCACTACTTTGGGAATCTCGGTTGATTTCTTTTCCTGCGGTTACTTAGATGTTTCAGTTCACCGCGTTCGCTTCGCATGGCCTATGTATTCAGCCATGGATACTCCATAAGGAGTGGGTTTCCCCATTCGGACATCCCCGGATCAAAGCTTGTTTGCCAGCTCCCCGGGGCTTTTCGCAGGCTACCGCGTCCTTCATCGCCTGTGATCGCCAAGGCATCCACCACATGCACTTGTTCGCTTGACCCTATAACGAGTCTGTCTCATCGACAGTCGCTACAGGTTGAGTTCTCGCGTTGTGCCGTATTCCAATTAGAGTCGAACATGAAGTTCGAATCATCTTGAGATACATCGATACAATCACAACCCGGATAGTTTCCACGTCCATCTCAAAGACGCTTCCGCTATCCAAATTACTTACTTCTTCCAGATTGTTAAAGAACGACAGCCGATACAGTTGTCTGCATCACTCTGACTGGCTCAATCGCCAATGACAAAGACTCGAACCACGCTTCGTTCGAACGCTTGTCATTGAAGATTGGTGGAGGCAGACGGGATCGAACCGACGACCCCCTGCTTGCAAAGCAGGTGCTCTCCCAGCTGAGCTATGCCCCCATACAGAGACACCTCAGGTTTCCACGTCAGACAATGGTGGGTCTGGTTGGATTCGAACCAACGACCCCCGCCTTATCAAGACGGTGCTCTAACCGACTGAGCTACAGACCCCTGAGTCTGTCTTGATTTACAGCCGATAAGCGTGAGCGCTCAACCTGGCGAGCTAGCTCTGGAAAGGAGGTGATCCAGCCGCACCTTCCGATACGGCTACCTTGTTACGACTTCACCCCAGTCATGAATCCTACCGTGGTGACCGTCCTCCTTGCGGTTAGACTAGCCACTTCTGGTAAAACCCACTCCCATGGTGTGACGGGCGGTGTGTACAAGACCCGGGAACGTATTCACCGCGGCATGCTGATCCGCGATTACTAGCGATTCCAGCTTCATGCACTCGAGTTGCAGAGTGCAATCCGGACTACGATCGGTTTTCTGGGATTAGCTCCCCCTCGCGGGTTGGCAACCCTCTGTTCCGACCATTGTATGACGTGTGAAGCCCTACCCATAAGGGCCATGAGGACTTGACGTCATCCCCACCTTCCTCCGGTTTGTCACCGGCAGTCTCCTTAGAGTGCTCTTGCGTAGCAACTAAGGACAAGGGTTGCGCTCGTTGCGGGACTTAACCCAACATCTCACGACACGAGCTGACGACAGCCATGCAGCACCTGTGCGCCGGTTCTCTTTCGAGCACTCCCGAATCTCTTCAGGATTCCGACCATGTCAAGGGTAGGTAAGGTTTTTCGCGTTGCATCGAATTAATCCACATCATCCACCGCTTGTGCGGGTCCCCGTCAATTCCTTTGAGTTTTAATCTTGCGACCGTACTCCCCAGGCGGTCAACTTCACGCGTTAGCTACGTTACTAAGGAAATGAATCCCCAACAACTAGTTGACATCGTTTAGGGCGTGGACTACCAGGGTATCTAATCCTGTTTGCTCCCCACGCTTTCGTGCATGAGCGTCAGTATTGGCCCAGGGGGCTGCCTTCGCCATCGGTATTCCTCCACATCTCTACGCATTTCACTGCTACACGTGGAATTCTACCCCCCTCTGCCATACTCTAGCCTGCCAGTCACAAATGCAGTTCCCAGGTTGAGCCCGGGGATTTCACATCTGTCTTAACAGACCGCCTGCGCACGCTTTACGCCCAGTAATTCCGATTAACGCTTGCACCCTACGTATTACCGCGGCTGCTGGCACGTAGTTAGCCGGTGCTTATTCTTCCGGTACCGTCATCCCCCGACTGTATTAGAGCCAAGGATTTCTTTCCGGACAAAAGTGCTTTACAACCCGAAGGCCTTCTTCACACACGCGGCATTGCTGGATCAGGCTTTCGCCCATTGTCCAAAATTCCCCACTGCTGCCTCCCGTAGGAGTCTGGGCCGTGTCTCAGTCCCAGTGTGGCTGGTCGTCCTCTCAGACCAGCTACTGATCGTCGCCTTGGTAGGCCTTTACCCCACCAACTAGCTAATCAGCCATCGGCCAACCCTATAGCGCGAGGCCCGAAGGTCCCCCGCTTTCATCCGTGGATCGTATGCGGTATTAATCCGGCTTTCGCCGGGCTATCCCCCACTACAGGACATGTTCCGATGTATTACTCACCCGTTCGCCACTCGCCACCAGGTGCAAGCACCCGTGCTGCCGTTCGACTTGCATGTGTAAGGCATGCCGCCAGCGTTCAATCTGAGCCAGGATCAAACTCTTCAGTTCAAACCTGTTACTGTTTTCGGTTCTTTCGAACCGGTCGCTCACTCAAAGCTGACAGGTTATGAATCACTTCATAAACCTGACTTACTTTAGTGTGAGACTCTTGATACTTTTGCTATCCCGATCCGAGGATCGGGTCTCGCTCACATCAAGCGCCCACACTTATCGGCTGTTAGTTTTTAAAGAGCATTCTGCGAGAGGCATCGGGCCTTCCAGCAGCGCTGCGTTTTCAGCAGCAGAGAAGCGAGATTATGAACCGTGTTTCGCAGCGCGTCAACAACTTTTTGCTACATCGTTGCGACTGCGGGGTTCTTCTTCCTTCGTCGCCAGGGCGCTCCACACTGCAGCACACCGCCGACTCCGCTTCCCCTTCCGCGCCGCGTTGCCGTCAGCGCGAAAGAGGCGTGATTCTAGGCACCCCACTCCAATCGCGCAAGGGGTTTCGGAAAAAATATATGGCCCCGCACGCTGCCGCGTGCGGGGCCATATATATATAAAGAGAGAAACCGGCGCACCCGGCAGCACCTTCACCTCCCCACCATCGACCTGACCACCCCATCCCGCCGAATCAACCCGTGATAAAGCGCAGCCGCAAAGTGCGCAAGAAACGTCGCGAAGAACAGATAAGCCAGCACCCGATGCGCGATCCTGAGCCACGCGAACGCGACCGGATCCGCCGAAACGATCGCCGGCAGCTGCACTCCGCCGCCGAGCGTCACCGGATACCCGCCCGCCGACAGCATCGCCCACCCGATCAACGGCATCGCAACCATCAGCACATACAGCACCAGATGCGACCCATGCGCAGCGACCTTCTGCCATCCCGGCAGGTCCGCAGGCAATGCCGGCGTTTTCGAGCCGAGCCGCACCACGATCCGCACGCACACCAGCACCAGCACGGCCACTCCCAGCGGCTTGTGAATCCCCACAAGAAACGTATGCCGCTCCGACACCGACGCCACCATCCCCACCCCGACAAACAGCATCGTCAGGATCATCGCCGCCATCACCCAGTGCAGCACCCTCGCCGGCAGGCCAAACGTCGTCACCGTCTTCATCACCGCCCCTCCTCGCTCACGCTGGCCGCCTTCGCCACGCCAGCCTCTTCACTCGTGCGTCGCAGATACGAATCCGCATAAGCAGCCGACCTGGCCGCCAGCAACGGATCGCCCGACACCTGAATCCCCTGCGGCAACACCGTCGGGTCGTAATTGACATCCCGGCACGGCCCGCTGTCCTGCGGCGCCACCCGGTCGAGCACGAGCGTCCCCGCATCTATCGTCGTGCGCTGCGCGGGCCATACCTTCGTTGCGTCGTCCACCGGGTCGCCGGGCTCCGCCAGGGTGACCAGCAGCTTCCATTTCTGCGCACCGTCCGCGATGCGCCGCGTCAGATCCGCCTGCAGCACGTTCGGATCCGCGGCCGTCGCGACGTCGCCGGCGCCGGCCGTCTGCTCCGGCACGACGCGCCACCTCACCGCGTGCCGCTTGCCCGACGCGTCGACGAAGTAGAACGCGTTCAACCCGTAATAACTCTCGGTCACGTAACTCGCGCTCGGCTTCGCCGCTTTTATCCACTGCAGAAACGCCGCCGCCTCCGGATGCGCGCCAAAGAACGCCTTCACCTTCACCGGATCGGGCTTCCCCGTCCTGGGATCGGGCCGCGTCGCCACCGTCTGCTGATAAAACGCCTGCGGCGTCGCCACCGGAAACACCGGCATCGCATTCATCCCGGTCCGCCACTGTTCGCCGTCGGGGGCGGTCAGCTTCAGCGCGAGGCTGCGGATCGGCACGCTGCTGTCGGGCGCATACGGATTCCCGCCCGGCAACGCGAACCGCCCGACCACCGGCGTGCGCCCCGCCTTGAAGAACGGCGCGACCGAATACGCGCTCGCGGCCCCGTTGCCTTCGAAATACCCGGTCACGCACACGCCTTTCGCATGATTGCGCCGAAACCCGGGATGCAGCCCGGCGTTGGTCTGCAACGCATCGACGAGCCGGTGCGGCGTCAGACGCGTCGGCGCAAGCCAGCCGCCGACATAGCCGAACGCCGCCGCCATGCCCGCCATCGCGCCGCCGATCACGGCCCAGCGCCACCACTCGCGCGCCGGCGTCTGCCGCGGCGAGGGCGAAGAAGAGGAAGATCGCTTCATGAAATGCACTCCCGATCGTCAGATCAATGTCGAACGCGCGTAGGACGCCGCGCCGGCCGCTTTATTCCACGAAAAAATTTTTCGTATGCTGATGGAATAAGCGGCGCCGACCGGCGTCCTACGCGGCATCTCGACCTTTTCGGTAACCGGCCCGGCCATGCCCTCCACCGCCCCCGACGACGACGCGTTACGCGAACTCATCCCGAGGCTGCGACGCTTCGCGCTCTGGCTGGCGCGCGACGTGCACGCGGCCGACGATCTCGTGCAGTCGACGCTCGAGCGCGCGCTGTTGCGCTGGGCGAGCCGCCGCGACGACGCATCGCTGCGCAGCTGGCTCTTCACGATCCTTTATCGTCAGTTCCTCGACGGCAAACGCAGCGCGAAACGCTACGCATGGCTGCTCGGCCGCATCCGCGACGACGACGAACCGCACTGGCCGTCCGCCGAACGCGAGGTGGCCGCGCGCGCGACGCTCGAAGCGTTCGGCCGCCTGCCCAACGAGCAGCGCAGCCTGCTGCTGCTGATCGCGGTCGAGGGCTTTACCTATCAGGAAGCCGCCGATCTGCTCGAGGTGCCGATCGGCACCGTGATGTCGCGCCTGTCCCGTGCGCGCCAGGCGCTGCGCCTGCTCAGCGACGGCGAGCTTCCCGCTCCTTCCCTGCGATTGATGAAATGAACATCCCTCCCGACGAACACGACCTCCACGCCTACGTCGACGGCCAGCTCGACGACGACGCGCGCGCCGCGGTCGAGCGCTATCTCGCGCTGCATCCGGAAAGCGCGGAACAGGTGAAACGCTGGCAGCAGGATGCGCAGCGCTTGCGGGCCGCGCTGGCGAGCATGCAGATGCCGGAGGACAACCCCGCGCTCGATCCGGCGGCGATTCGTGCGCGGCGCGCGGAACGCACGCGGATGCGGTTCGCGATGGCCGCATCCTTCGTGTTCTGCATCGGGCTGGGGACGTTCGGCGGATGGCAGGCGCGCGGCTGGAACGCGCCGGCGGCCGTCGCGCCGATGAGCGATGCGGTCGAGGCGTACAAGATGCTGGTCGTCGATCGCGCCGCGAAGGTCGATTTCCGGCCGACGAGTGCGGCGGAATTGCAGACCTGGCTCACCCGACGCGTCGGCGCATCGGCGATGCTGCCGGATTTGAGCGCCGCGGGATTCAGGCCGATTGGCGCGCGACTGTTCGCGACCGAACGCGGGGCCGCCGCGATGGTGCTGTATCAGGACGACGCGGGGCGCACGCTGAGCTTCTATCTCCGCCCGCCCGAATCCGCGCATCGGTTGCTGGCGGCCGGCGAACGCGTCGACGGCGCCCTGCTCGCGCGGTATGGATCGTTGCGCGGGCTCAACTATGCAGTGGTCGGGCCCGCGGATAGTCTCGCGGAAAAGGCCGTCGCGCGTGTGCTCGACGAGCAGACGTAGGTGACAGGATGCGCGGCCGCGTCGGGGCCCGTGAGGCGATTGTGCGCGCCTCAGGCGACGGGGCTCACCATCGAAACGCACAGCGTTTGGAGTGAATTGGGTGGCCTGTTATCCACATCAGGGGAACCGGGTCGCGCTCCGGTCGAAGGCCGGCGCCCTCACCTTTGGCGTGCACAGCATTTCGATTCGTTTTTGGCGGTGGATGTCCACACCGAAAACGTCGGCTCGATGCTATCGTTCGCAGCCGATCACGTTCAGGGGTCGAAGCTCACAGCGTTTCCGGTCGTTTGAGGTTGGGAATATCCACAACGTTTCCTTCCTTTTCTGCCTCGTTCGCGCCCTCTCACTCATCAGGCGCACAGCGTTTCGAGTGAGTTGATCGCCACGATATCCACATCGAAACCGTCGAGGCCATCGATCGCCACGAGTCGAATGAACGCTCGCTGCCAGTCCGCGAAAAGCCCCGAAACACGGGCCTCACGGCGCAACGAAGCCACTCGCGGACGGAAGGCTCACCCTGCAAATGCACAGCATCGCGAGTGGTTTTCGAATCGATTTATCCACATTTTTTCCAACAGGTCATTTCGTTCGAAGACCTGAATTTGCGCGACCGGTCTGCATCGTCGAACCCATACAGCGCTCTCCGCGAATCGCGCCGGCCACGACACAGCGTTTTCGACCGGTTTGCGCGCGCTTTTCCACACCCGCCCGGCACACGCGAAAGCGTCTCACCGACGTCCCGAAACAGCGCGGTTCACAGCATTCACGCAGTTTTCCGTGCCGGACGTCCACAGCTCGTTCGTCGCTTCGCCACTGCACGTCATGTCGCCGTCTCGTCGTCGATCAAACCGCTGCGCTTCAACGTCTCCCGCAGGCAGTCCGGACAGACGCGCTCGCCGGCACGCCAGACCTGGGCGAAATCCTCGTCGCGCTCGACCCTGAACGTCGATCCGTCGATCTCGATACCGTCTCCCAGCACCTCACGCAAGAACGCTTCATCGAACCAGTAGCGCGGTTCATGCGTCAACGCGCCATGGATCACCTGCACGACATGGCAATCGCGCACGACGCCGATCGACAGAATCGCCTTTTCGATATCGGGTGACGTTCGCGTCGGCAGGATCAATCCGTGCAGTTCGCAACGCACGAAGTCGTGCGGCCATTGCGCGTCCGCCGCGACGAGCGAGGTATCGAATGCCTGCTCGATCGACGTCGGCTTGTCGGGCGCCTCGCCGGAACGCACCAGCAGTTCGTCGACGCACGCCGAGCACGCATGAGTTTTCAAGCGCTCCAGCGCCGCGATCTGCGGAAAAGCCGTCACGTGCGCGACCTTGTCGACGAAGGTCGCTTCGACCTGAAGCGCGTCGAACTCGGTACGCAGTACCCACATGCGCCGACTGTATTTCGGACGATCGAGCGAAACCTTCACGAGTTCGCCCGGCACGAACTGCCCGCGCGGTCGAATACGGCCGGCAACGCCCGTCGATATCTCCGTCGCCCGTCCGGCTCCATGACGACGGCAGATGATCGGTCCCATCACGGCCTTCCGGTGCAAGCACGGCTTGCGTTGCGCTGCAGTCTTTTCGATTTCATCGCGTATTCAATGCCGTTCGATCACGTACTGCCCCGGGCCGCGCCATGCAATCGAACGGTACGCGCGTCGAACGACGCCGAGCTCGCGGTAATGCTCGACGAGCGCCTGCGGGCTCCAGTCGCGGACGGCAGAAAACAACGCGCCGAGTTCGATCAGTGCGGCAACCAGCGCGCGACGGTCGTCATCGTCGGCGACCGCGCGTTCCCAGCGATCGGCCTGTGGCGTGAAGCCGAGCCGCATCAATGCGTCGGACACAGCTGCAACGTTGGTCACGACCACAGCAACCAGTCCGGCAATGTCCCTTACTAGCACTTCATCGGCAGGTGCCTTCATGAATCGCCTCGCACTTGGCAGCAATGCTCGCGATTCTACAAACGTTCCGGCGAAGCCGGTCCATACGACGGGATGTGGCGGACGTCTTCTTCCTGCCCGCATCACAGTCGCGAGACTGTGCTTATCCAAAGGTGTTAACAGAGAACGTATATATACGTAGTAACAGTTAACAAGACCTGTGCGTCACAGTGGATAACCTCGTTAACCGGCTGAAAAATCAATGCGATGCGAAACGCACAACCTGGCTCGACTCGCGTGCACAGCTTGCGGATGCGTCGAACAACTTTTCCGTGAATTTCGGGGCCGCACAGATATCCTCAATCGTTCCACTGTGAATCCAGAAGCTTGCGAGACGGTTATCCATAGGCGCGTGTGGATAACTCCGTCGCACACAGCGGCGACGCTGTGCATCGCATCGCACGCCATCCGTTCGCGCGCCTGAAGAATTTTCACGAAGGGGCTTGCGCTCCCCGGAAACCCTCTCTATAATTCGCGGCTTCTTAGGCTCGTAGCTCAGTTGGTTAGAGCACCACCTTGACATGGTGGGGGTCGTTGGTTCGAATCCAATCGAGCCTACCAACGAACAATTGAAGGGGTCGGCAGCATGCATTGCCTACAGGCAATCCAGCTCGCCAAATGATCGAACGCCACGCGGCAACTTCGCGTGGCGTTTTTCTTTTCTGCCGTACGCAACGCGTTTCGCGGCATGTCTCGCGCATCGAAGTCCCGCATTCACGTACGCAAGCAAACGCGAGCGGAAGGGCGCCGACGCCGTGCAGGCACACGGCGTGCGACGCATCAATGCAGATGCTTCAGCTTGTCCGGATTGCGCACGACGTAGATCGCGACGATCTTGCCGTCCTCGATCTCCAGCGCGGTCGTCTGCAGCTCGCCGTCGGCTTCCAGCGTGACGAAGCCCGGCAGTCCGTTGACGAAACCGGCGCGCACGAGCTTCGACGCGTGCGTCGCGAACAGTTCGGCCAGGTGCGTGTGCACCTTCATCACGCGCTCGAAGCCGAACACCGGCACGCCCGCGGCCGACCGCTTGCCGCCGCCGTCCGCATGCAGGCTCACGTCCTCGGCCAGCATCGCGCCGAGCGCACGCATGTCGCCGCTGCGCGACGCCGTATAGAACGCTTCCGCCAGCTCGATGCCGCGCTGCTTCTCGACCCTAAACCGCGGCCGCGCATCGCGCACGTGGGTGCGGGCCCGCGCGGCGAGCTGCCGGCATGCGGCCGGCTCGCGCTGGATCGTCGCGGCCACTTCGTCGAATTCCAGACCGAACACGTCGTGCAGCAGGAACGCCGCGCGTTCGAGCGGCGACAGCCGTTCGAGCGCGAGCATCAGCGGCAGCGTGACGTCCTCCGTTTCGTCCTCGTCGACGACGGGCTCCGGCAGCCACGGGCCGACATAGGTTTCGCGCCGATGCCGCGCGGACTTCAGCTGGTCGAGGCACATCCGCATCACCATCCGGCGCAGGAACGCCTCGGGCACGCGGATTTCGTCGCGGTCGACCTCCATCCAGCGGATGAACGCCTCCTGCACCATGTCCTCGGCATCGGCGACGGAGCCGAGCATCCGGTACGCGACGCGGACCAGCATGCGGCGCAGCGGATCGAAGCTCGCCGCCGCGTCGGCATGCACGCCGACTGGATCGGAGCTCGTCATCAGGCCACCATCTTCGCGGCGGCGGCCTTCGCGTCGGCCGGATCGACCCATAGCCCGAAACCGACCGCCAGACGATTCCAGCCGTTGATCACGTTGATCATCAGCGTGAGCTTCACCTGTTCCTCCTGCGTAAAGTGGTCGTTCAGCGCGGCATACGCCGCTTCGTGCGCATGGCCTTCCGACAGTCGCGTGAGCGCGTCGGTCCAGCCGAGCGCCACGCGTTCGCGATCGGTGTAGCAGGGCGCTTCGCGCCACGCGGCGAGCAGGTTGATGCGTTGCTCGGTTTCGCCTTGCGCGCGCGCCTCGACGGTGTGCATGTTAAGGCAGTTCGCGCACGCGTTGATCTGCGACGCGCGGATCTTGACCAGTTCGATCAGCGTCGGCTCGAGGCTGCCGGCAACCGTGACGGACAGGCCCATCCAGTCCTTCATCAAGGCGGGAGCGGCGGCAAACGGGTTGAGTTTCGCAGTCATGGTTCCTTCTCCTTTCGTGTGGGTTCCGATGACATGACGAGATAGCGCCCCGCGAATGTGACATCGCGGCAAAAAATTTTCGATAAGGCGAGGGCGGGCGGCGGCGTCCCATCCGGGCGTTGCATGATCGTCACACCGCGTCGCGGGCGCAGTCGGCATCCGGGACGCGCGGCGCGCACGTCGCGAACGGCCGCGCAGCCCCATCGGTACGCGCATCGCGGCGGATGGCGAGGCCCCGGCTGCACGCGATATCGGACACCGCACAAGCTTTCATTTTTCTTTCGAAGCGGTTTCATCCGCAATCGGATTCGCGACGTTCACATTTCTGGACCATACTGTTCTGCACGGGCGGATGAAGTGACGCCGCATTCGCGGCCCGGCGCGCGCGCCGGCTGCCCGACGACGCAGCAACGAAGGTCGCACGTCAGCCGCGCGCATCGAGCGCGAGGCTTTCCTTTTTCCGGCAACGCAACGCAGCGAATCGCGACGTGGACGGCAAACCGATGAGCCTCCTTGCATCCCAGCTTCAGCGCCGTTACCAGGACGTGCGCGCCCATAGCGTCGCGTTGACGGCGACGCTGTCCGCCGAAGACCAGGCCGTGCAGTCGATGCCCGACGCGAGTCCGTCGAAATGGCATCTCGCGCATACGACGTGGTTCTTCGAAACCGTCGTGCTGATGCGCCGCGTCCCCGGCTACACGCCGTTCGACGACGCATTCCAGTTCCTCTTCAATTCCTATTACGAAGCGCTCGGCCCGCGCCATCCGCGTCCGCAGCGCGGGCTGCTCACGCGCCCGTCGCTCGACGAGGTGCATGCGTATCGCCAGCACGTCGACGACGCGATGCTGCGTGCGCTCGCCTGCGACGATCCGGCCCTGCTCGACGCGATCGCGCCCGAGGTCGAGCTCGGCCTGCATCACGAACAGCAGCATCAGGAACTGATCGTCACCGACATGCTGCACGCGTTCTCGTGCAACCCGCTGCGGCCGGCCTTCTGGCCGCGCAACGGCGCGCACGGGCAGGGCGAGGCGGGCGATGGAGGCGAGATGCGCTGGCTGCGCCAGCCGGGCGGACTCGTCGAGATCGGCCACGACGGCGACGCGTTCTCGTTCGACAACGAACGGCCGCGCCATACGGCGCTGGTGCGACCGTACGAGATCGCGGATCGCCTGGTGACGAATGCCGAATTCGCCGCGTTCATCGCGGACGGCGGCTATGCGCGCCCCGAATACTGGTTGTCCGACGGCTGGGCGACGGTGCAAAGGGAAGGGTGGCAAGGGCCCGCATACTGGATCACCGACGACGACACGCTGGTCGCCGGCGCGGCCTCGTCTGCGCCGCAGCACGCATGGCGCGCCTTCGGCCTGCACGGCGCCGAACCGCTCGCGCCCGATGCGCCGGTCTGCCACGTGAGCTTTTACGAGGCGGCCGCGTATGCGGAATGGGCCGGCGCGCGGCTGCCGACCGAATTCGAATGGGAGGCTGCGTTCCAGGCGGACGGCATCCGCCAGATGCTCGGGCACGTGTGGCAGTGGACGCGTTCGTCATACGAGCCATATCCGGGCTTTCGGCCGCTCGCGGGTGTCGCGGCCGAATACAACGGCAAGTTCATGGTCGGCCAGCAGGTCCTGCGCGGCAGCAGCATCGCGACGCCGCCCGGGCATGCGCGGCCGACGTACCGCAATTTCTTTCCGCCGGCCGCGCGCTGGCAATTCACGGGAGTGCGACTTGCGCGAGACGTCTGACCTGACGGCCACGAGCGGTGGCCTGCAACCCGCCCGCGATTCGCGGCCGAGCGCGTTCGAGCGCGACCTGATCGACGGACTGTCGCGCACGCCGCGCAGTATTCCGCCGAAATACTTCTACGATGCGGCCGGTTCCGAGCTGTTCGACCGCATCTGCGAACTGCCCGAGTACTACCCGACGCGCACCGAGCTCGGGATCCTGCGCGATCGCGCGGCGGACATCGTGCGGCGCGTCGGTCCGCACGCGGACATCGTCGAGTTCGGCGCGGGCTCGCTCGAGAAGATCCGCGTGCTGCTCGACGCGTTCGCGGGCAACTACGCGAACGCGCCGGCGCGCTACGTGCCGGTCGACATCTCGGCCGACTACCTGCACGGCGCGGCCGCACGCCTGCGCGCGGCGTATCCGTGGCTCGACGTCGCGCCGCTCGCGGCCGACTATACGAAGGCCGAGCAGCTGGCCGAGCTGTCCGCATCGCCGCGGCGGCGCATCGGCTTCTTCCCCGGCTCGACGATCGGCAATTTCTCGCCGGAGGAGGCCGATGCGTTCCTGCGCGACGCGGCGCGGCTGCTGCGCGGCGGCGGATTGCTGGTCGGCGCGGATCTCGTGAAGGACATGCGCACGCTGCACGACGCGTACAACGATGCGCAGGGCGTGACCGCGCAGTTCAACCTGAACCTGCTCGCGCGCGCGAACGCCGAACTCGGCGCGGACTTCGACCTCGATGCGTTCTCGCATTGCGCGTTCTACGCCCCCGAGCAGCAGCGCATCGAGATGCATCTCGTCAGCGATGTCGCGCAGAGCGTACGCGTGGGCGGTCACACGTTCCGGTTCGAGGCCGGCGAGCGCATCCATACGGAGAACTCGTACAAGTTCACGATCGACGGTTTTCACGCGATCGCGCGCCGCGCGGGGTTCGAGCCCGACACCGTGTGGACCGACTCCGATCAGCTGTTCAGCGTGCACTGGCTGCGCAGCGTCGACGATATCCGCGCGTAACCCCTTCCGACGCGAGCCGCCCGCGCACGATGCGGGCGGTTCGCCGCCGGTTCGCACCGGTGCCGCCGCGCGCCTCATCGCGCGGTTTCATGCCGAAAATCCCCTTTTTACCGATTCGATGCCGCGTTGCAACGGCGTGTAGAAGTCCGCCTCTTCCTTGTCCGGCAAGGCTTTGCGGGCGGCCGTAAACGTCCGTTACGGGACTCGCAGACCGGTTTCACCTGTGTCAGGGCCCAGTGCCTAGACTCCGAACCGTATTCACATGACGCACGACACGTGCAGGGAGTCCGCGAGATGAGCAAGAAACTTATTCTCGGTGCAGTTCTCGGTGTAGCGGCGCTGGCAGCTTCGGGCGTCGCATCGGCCCACGTTGACCTGTCGGTCGGCATCGGCGTGCCCGCCTATGCGGCGCCGGCACCCGTCTACGTGGCCCCGCCGCCGCCGGTCGCGTACGCCCCGGTCGGCTACCGCTACGACGGCTGGCGCGGCGACGACTGGCGTGCGCGCGAATGGCGCGAACACGAGTGGCGCCGTCGCGAATGGCGCGAGCACGAGTGGCGCGATCGCGGCGGCTGGCACGGCGGCCGCTGGGACTGACCGGCTCGCATGATCACGACAAGAGGAGAGTGATCGCATGAGGTCCATTCGATCCATCAGGCTGGGCGCGGCTGCCGCCGTCGTTGCGCTCGCAACGATCGGCAGCGCGCACGCGGCGGGCTGCATGAAGGGCGCGGTGGTCGGCGGTGTGGCCGGCCATTACGCGGGACACCACGCCGTCGTCGGCGCGGTCGGCGGCTGCATCGTCGGCCATCACATGGCGAAGAAGCACGCGGAAGAGCAGGCCGCGCAGCGCAAGGCCGCTGCGCAGGGCATGCAGCCGGCGCAGTAACGCGCCATCGGGGCGGCGCTGCGGCGCCGCTCCCGCCGGCTTCTCCCGCTTTGGTCGCGCGCGACGAAACAGGGATTGATCTGATGAGTGCGAGTCGCGTGCGTCGTTACGATCATTTACACGGTCGTACGGCACGAATTACGCGCGTTCTTAGAATGCAATCACCCCAACGCGCTCCAGGGAGCACAAGATGAAACACCAACGATACCTGTCCGTGCTGGCGGCCGCACTGCTCGCGCTCGGCACGGCGTCAGCCCATGCCGCTGCCGGCGGCAATGGCGGTGGCAACGGCGGCGGTCATGGCGCAGGCGGCTCCGGCGGCAACGCGGGCGGCATGTCCGGCGGCCACATGAGCGGCGCCGCGCTCAGCAACTCCAACGGCTTCAAGGCCGGCGACCGCGACAAGGGCCTGTCGCGCGCGGCCGACCGCTCCGATTCGATCGCCGATCGCGCCGGCGCGCAGCCGGGCCGCGCGCGCTCGCACGGCCATACCGCGCATGCGTCGACGTCCACGCATCACGGGCGTCACCACGCGTTCGGTCGCACGCTATAAGCACGCACTCAGGCAAAGACGACGGAAGGGCGCTGCGGCGCCCTTTTTTCATTTCCACGGAGACTCGCACGCGGCGCGCCACGAGCCGCATCGATTTGCAACCGGCCGTAACCGGATGTCGGATACGCAACGAATACGAACGGCTTTCACGCGAATTTCAGGCTGGAAAAGTGCCGCTGCGCACCGCTTCCTGCTTCCCGCCGGTCGATAAAAAAGGCGGCTCGTCGCCGCCTTTCGTCCTAGCGCCCCGCGCCCGTCATCGCCGCAGGGTCGAACAATGCCCCGGCATTCCCGACCCGCACGAACCGCGCCGCGTCTTCACCGTCCGCCAGCGCGCGGAAATGCGCTTCGCCGCAGGCGAGCTTCGCACGCTCGTGCTCGCTCGGCACATGGCCGTCCGCGTTCGGCGTATCGACGACGAAGTACAGCCGTTCGCCGCCCTCCTGCTCGGCGAGCACCGCCCAGTCCGGGTGATAGCTGCCGAGCGGCGTCGCGATGCGGAACCACGCAGGCAGCTTCGCGTAAAGCTTCACGCCGTCGTGCGCCTCGAGCGCATCGGCGAACGCGCGCTCCGCGTCCGTCTCGCACACCACGGCTTCGTGGATCGACTTGCGCGCATCGAGCCGCAGGTTGCGCAGATAGCCGGTCAGCGCCTCGCTCTCGAACGATTCGAGCGCATGCAAGTGGCGCTCGCCGAGCTTGCGGTACGCGATGCCCGCGACGAGCGCGAGCCGCTTGCAGCGGTTGATCGCATCGGCGGCGAGCGCGATGAACTGCTGCGGATTCACGCGGAAGTCGTCGAGCCGGCCGCTGTCCGCGAGGATCGTTGCGAGCGAGCGGCGCGTGAGCTGCGTGCGGTCCTGCAGCTCGGTGAGCAGGTCGGGCAGCGGCAGCTCGCCTTCGTCGATCAGCACGGTGCCGGCGCCCGCGACCTCGATCGCCTCGACGCCGGCCTTGCCGATGTCGATCTCGGCCTTGCGCCACTGCAGCCGCGCGCGCGCGATCTCCGGCGCGTCGCGCAGCGCGGCCGTGCAGTCGCGCACGAGCTTCGCATTGTCGAATTCCACGCTGTACACGGTGCGGTGACGGATGCGATCCCACAGCGCGCGGAAGTCGTCGCCGAACACGACGGCCTTGCCGGATGCATCGCGCCGCAGCGCGATCGCGCGGCGCTCGTCGGCGTTGCGCACCGCGAAGCGGCCCGACAGCTTGCGCAGCGTCGCGACGATCGGTGCGCGCAGCGTCTCGAATGCTTCCGGCAGCACGAGCGCGCTTTGCCGCAACGCGTCCTTCAGCCGGTCGAGCACCTTGCCCTGCGCGTCGACGTAGCCTTGTTCGTGCAGATGCGTCCACAGCACGCGCGACAACTCGATACCGAGCGCATGCGCGGGCCCGTCGCCTTCCTGCACGGGCAGCGCCGCGAACTGGTGTTCCTCGACGATGCCGAAACGGATGCCCGTGTCGGCCTCGATTTCCTTCTGCAGGTTCTCCGCGAACGATTCGTAGCGCTCGGTCGCGATCACGGTGAGCGTGTTGACGCCCGGGTCGCGCACGCGTTCGCCGTCCTGGTCGACCGCGAGACGCAGCCCGCGGCCGAGCGTCTGGCGACGCTCGCGCTCGGTCTGGATGTCGCGCAGTGTGCAGATCTGGAACACGTTCGGGTTGTCCCAGCCTTCCTTCAGCGCCGAGTGCGAGAAGATGAACTTCAGCGGCGTGTCGAACGACAGCAGCGCTTCCTTCTCGCGCATGATCAGCCCGTACGCGCGCTCCGCGTTCTCGCGGGCCGCCGCGCTGCTTTCGCTGGTGTCGGTCCAGCCGCCCTTGCGGTCGATCGAGAAGTAGCCGTTGTGTGCGCGCTCGACCTCGCGCGCGATGTCGACGCCGTCGAACAGCGCGCGATAGGCCGGCACGCGCGCCGCGCGCGCATATTCCTCTTCGAAGATCAGCGCGTAGTCGCCCTTCACCGGCATCCCGTTCTCGTCGTAGCGGCGATAGCGCTCGACCGAATCGACGAAGAACAGCGACAGCACCTTCACGCCGCGTTCGGCGAGGCGCAGTTCCTTGTCGAGATGCTCGCGGATCGTGCGGCGGATCATCTCGCGCTGCACGGCGAGCGTGTCGATGTCGCCGAACGCCTCGCCGAGCGACAGGAACGCCTCGCCTTCCGGATGCCGCAGCTCGACGTATTCGGCGCCCTTTACCGCATGCACCTCGCCGATCCGCAGCCCCGCGTACAGCGCGCGCTTGGTCAACCGTTCGAGATCGTCGCCGTCGGTCGCCGACACGATCTGGCGCTTCACGCCGGCGCTCGTCGCGACGTCGAGTTCGACGCGCGCGCTGATCGAACCGCGCCGGTTCGACACGCCGACGAGCCGCACGTACGGCTTGTTGTGCGCATCCTCGACGATCGCCGACGCGATCTCGATCTGCTTGACGAGCTTGCGCTCGTACGCGTCGACCGCGTCGAGCCGGTACACCATGTGGTGACGGTCGACGTGCGTGGCCGAGTAGCGCAGCGTGCAGAGCGGGTCCATCGCGGCCAGCGCTTCGCGCCCGCGACCTTCGAGCCCGCCGTCGACGCTTTGCGGCTCGTCGACGATCACGATCGGCCGCGTCGCGCGGATCAGGTCGATCGGCTTCTCGCCGCCGGTCTTCTCGCTGTCCTTGTAGAGGTTGTTGACCTCGCGCTTGTTGATCGCGGCGACGGTCATCACCATGATCTGGATCGCCGCGCTCGCGGCGAAGTGGCGCACCTGGCCGAGCTTCGCGGAGTCGTACAGGAAGTAGTCGTACGGCACGCCTGCGTACAGCGCGCGGAAATGGTCCTCGGTGATCGCGAGCGTCTTGTGCACGCCTTCCTTGATCGCGATCGACGGCACGACGATCACGAACTTCGTGAAGCCGTAGCGCCGGTTCAACTCGAAGATCGTGCGCAGGTAGACGTAGGTCTTGCCGGTGCCGGTCTCCATCTCGACGGTGAAGTCGCGCGAGCCGGGCAGGCCGGACGGCGGCAGGCCGCCGCGCAGCTGCACGTCGGCGAGATTGCGCGCGAGCGCGTCCTCGGTCAGCGACAGCCGGTTGCCGACGCCCTGTTCCGACACCGCGAAGCCGAGCGAGCCCTGCGCGGCGGCCGTCGTGCCCGGCGCGGCATTGGCGAGCACGCTGAAGTCGCCGCGATACGATTCCTGGCCGCGAAACAGGTCGCAGACGGCGTCGATCGCGTCGCGCTGGTAGTCGAGGTCCGCTTCGAAATGCAGCCGCATCACAGGCTCCGCACGCGCTTCACGCCGTGCTGTTCGAGCAGCGCGGCGAGATTGAGCTTCGCGACGTCGTCGACGAAGCCGCTGTCGCGGAACAGGCACGTGACGTCGCGCGTCGCGCCGGTCGCGTCGAGCAGCGCGACGATGCCGTCGGCGAGCGGCTCGGCGTCGTCGCGCGACACGCGCGCGTCGAAGCACGCGACGATCGAGCGGCCGATCAGGTGCACGGTCTTGCCGGCCACCGCGTGATGCTCGACCGGCGTGCACAGGTCGAGGCCGAGCTTGAGCGTCAGCTCGGCGAGCAGGTCGTCGTCGGTGCGGCCGGTCTTCACGTGCTCGACGGACGCGAACAGCGCGTGGTCGAAGTCGTCGCGGCGCGGATCCCACTCGATCACGTTGGTCGTGTCGAGCCGGTACACGCGAAAACCGAGGTCGCCATAGCTTTCCGGATAGTCGCGCGCGACCTGCTGCGCGGCGCGGCGCAGCCGTTCCTTGGTCACTTCCGCGAGCGTCAGCGGCTTTTTCAGCTTCGCGCAGAAGTCGGCCGCGCCCTGTTGCGTCTTGTCGCGGCGGTCGAGCGCCTCGGGCAGTTGCACCATGATGTAGCGGCGCGCGCCGCCGTCGGTCGCGTTGACCTGCATCACCGCGTGGCCGGTCGAGCCGGAGCCCGCGAAGCAGTCGAGCACGATGTCGTCGCCGCGCGTGCACCAGCCGATCACGGCCGCCGCGAAGTCGACCGGCTTCGGCTGCTCGAACGGAATGCCGAGCGTCTTCAGCAGCGCGTCGTCCGAGCCGCCGAACGGCAGCACCGACGGCACGTTCTCGTACATGTTCTCGTCGAGGTAGTAGATGCGCTGCGGCTGCGTGGTCTCGTCCGCGCCGAATTCGATCTGGCCGCGTTCGAGCAGCGCCTGCATCGTCGCCGGCGGATTGCGCCAGCCGCGTGCCGGCATCGCGCACGGCTTGCCGGTGACCGGGTGGATCAGCGGCGTGAAATATTCTTCCGGCGCCTTCTTCTTGTTCGGCCACGCCATCGAGACGAGGCGGTACACGCGCCCGTCTTCCGACAGCCGGTCGTACATCGCCTCGCCGCCCGACAGGTTGGTCTGCGCCTTCATCCACGCGCGGAACGCCTTCGCGGCATCCTTCGGCGTGCCGCTGCGGTACATCGCGTCGCGCGCGGCGTCGAGCATGCGCTGCGCGTTGCGCTTCGGGCGCTTCAGCGGCGCGCGTTCGAGCAGCGTCTCGGCATTGCGCGCGAACAGCACCAGCGATTCGTGCTGGTACGCGATGCCGCGTGCGTCGCCCTTCGGGTTGCGCTTGTCCCACACCGCGACGCCGAGCTCGTTCTCCTCGCCGAAGATCTCGCGCAGCATCAGCACCAGCGCGTGCACTTCGTGCTCGTCGATGTGCACGACGATCAGCCCTTCGTCGGACAGCAGCGCGTGCGCGAGCTTCAGGCGCGGGTACATCATGTTCAGCCAGTCGGTATGAAACCGGCCGTTCGCCTCGGTGTTGGTGCTGCGCTTCACGCCGCCTTCGGTCTGCCCCGTCATCGCGAGGTAGTGGCGGATGCTGTCGCTGAAGTCGTCCGGGTACACGAAGTCGCTGCCGGTGTTGTACGGCGGATCGATGTAGACCAGCTTCACCTTGCCCGCGTAGCTCTTGTGCAGCAGCTTCATCACGTCGAGGTTGTCGCCCTCGATCACGAGGTGGCGCGTGTCGTCCCATGCGACGCTGTCTTCGGGGCAGGGCCGCAGCGTGCCCGTCGACGGCGTGAGCGCGGCCTGGCGCGCGTCGCGCTTGCCGTGCCAGTGGAAGCCATAGCGTTCTTCGGCATCGCCGACCGTGCGGTCGCCCACCAGCGCCTTCAGCACGTCGACGTCGACCGACGCGCCTTGCGGGCCTTCGGTCACGAGTTCGGGGAACAGCGCCTTCAGGCGCGCGACGTTGTCGGCGGTGAAATCGGTCGACATCGCCTGCGGGCTGGCCGCATCGAGTTTCTGCATCGTCTTTTCCATCGGAGCCCGGCCGCGCGCGCCAGGACGTCGGGCGCTGTCTCGGCACCGGCGGCAACGGCCACCCGGGCAAACCCGAAACGCTAGCGAGTCGGTCGGCGCAGGTCAAGCGTCGATGTGAGCGGATGGGCGCCGGGCGTGCGTGCATCGGGCGGGATCGCCCGCCGGACGGGCCGCGCGCGGCATCGGGCCGGTTGTCGCAGCGCCCGCGCGGCGGGCGCGTTCGGATGCGCCGAAATCGACGAAAAAAAGGGCACGGTCGGCGCGATGCCGGCGTGCCCGCATGGAGAAGCCCGAAATGGAAGGGGGCGCAGCCGGGCCCGGCGGGATCCGGGATGCCGGCCCCCGGATGGCCGGCCCCCGGATGGCCGGACCCTGCGCTCAGAACCGCGTGCGGATGCCCGACGTCAGTTCCAGCTGGTTCTTCGCGCCGAACGTCGACGCTACCGTATAGCCGCCGTGCAGCCGCATGTAGTCCCCGGCCAGGTACAGCTCGGTGCGCTTGCTCAGGTGATAGAACACCGACCCGTAGATCGTCTCCTTGAAGCCGTTGCCGACGCCGTTGGTCAGGCTGAACGCGCCGAGGTTCGCGTTCGGTGTGAAGCCGTCTGCGTTGTACGCGGCGTTCTTGACGCGCATCTGCTGGTAGCCGAGCTCGTAGTCGAGCGGGCCCTTCGGCGCGATCTTCATCGACACGGTCCACGAATCGTCGTGGCGCTGGCCGAGCGAGCCCTGGTCGCCGTTGTAGCGGAAATAGCCGGCGTTCAGGCGCACGATGCTGAACGTGTAGTTGCCGCCGACCGAGAAGGTCTGGTTCCTGTAGCCGCCGTTGTTCACGTGGTTGTAGAAGCCCGACACGTTGAACGGGCCGCCGTTGTAGCCGAGCGCGAGCTGGTACGCGGAGCCGGTCGCGAACGCGGTCGAGTTGCTGAACTGGTAGCCGGCGCTTGCGAAGATGCCGTTGCTGAACAGCTTCTTCCACGCGATGCCGTTGTTGTAGCGCGTGCCGGTCGGGCCGGCCGCGTAGAAGATCATCTGCTTGAAGTTGTTCGAGTTGGTCCAGCCGCCTTCCTCGGTGCTCAGCTTCGCGGAGCCGTACGCGTCGCCGTAGATCGCCGACGCGTCGCGCGCGATCGTGTTCTGGAAGCCGGCCGTCAGCTTGCCGAAGCGCTCGTCCTCGACGCCGACCCACGCGTCGCGATCGAAGATCTGACCTTCGTCTTCCATCTGGCCGTTCGCGACCACGAATTCGCTTTCGAGGCGGAAGATGATCTTCGTGCCGCCGCCGATGTCCTCGGCGCCCTTCAGGCCCCAGCGGCTGCCGCTGAACCACGGTTCGCCTTCGTTGCCCATGCCGATCACATGGTTGCCGTTGGCGTCGGCGTGGGTCCGATAGGTCGGAAAGCTCAGGTCCATCAGGCCGTAGAGCTGCACGCTCGACTGCGCGTGCGCCTGGGTGCCGGCGCACAGGCCTGCCGCCGCGATGGAAAGGGCAAGGGTTTTTCGTTTCAAGATCGTCTCCTCCGAGCTGCCGCATTGAAATTCGTCTATTGGCAGTACGTAACGTATGCCGACGCCTGCCGGCCACAGCGAGATGACCGACGCGTGACATCGTAGAGGGTGCAATCCTTCACGCCGCTTTCCCGGATGCAACGATCGGATCGGTGAAAACACCGAACGACAGGCGTTCACGGATCGGCGTGGCGTCGATCGGGCGGCAGCCGGCGTTCTGCAATACGAATCGATTCGAAAGGTTTGCGCCGACCGCCCGCCGAGATCGCCGGCAATGGGTCGGGCAGCGCGCGCCGCCCGTCAGGCCGTCCCGCTCTTCGCGCGCAGGATGTAGCCGAGCCCGCGCAGCGTGATGATCTCGGCCGTGCTCTGGGCCAGATGCTTGCGCAGCCGGTGGATGTAGATGTCGATCGCGTCCGCGCTCGGCTCGTCGTCGAGTGCGAACACGCTGTCCATCAGCCGCGCCTTCGAGACCGTCTTGTTCTGCTGCAGCATCAGCGTTTCGAGGATCGCGTGCTCGCGGCGGCGCAGCGCGAGCGGCGCGTCGCCGCAGCGGAATTCGCGCGTGCCGAACGCATAGACGAGATCGCCGCACGCGAGCTGCGTCGCGCCGACGCCCGCCTGTCGGCGGATCAGCGCGCGAATCCGCGCGACCAGCTCGCGCGACTCGAACGGCTTCACCACATAGTCGTCGGCGCCCGCACCGAAGCAGTCGACCTTGTCGTCGACCGAGCCGTGCGCGGTCAGCATCAGCACCGGCACGTTGTCGTTGCGGCGGCGCAGCCGCGCGAGCACTTCCTTGCCGCTGATGCCCGGCAGCCGCATGTCGAGCAGCACCGCGTCGTAGCGCTCGGTCTTCAGCACCGTGTCGGCGCGCTCGCCGTCGCCGACGCAGTCGACCGCGAAATCCTCGCCGCGCAGCAGGTTCACGATCCAGTGCGCGAGTTCGGCGTTGTCTTCGACCAGCAAGAGTTTCATGACGCACTTCCTTCAATCGTACGCAGGCAGCCGCACGGTCACGACGATCCCGCGATTGCCGGGCCCCGGCGCGAGCGACGCGCTGCCGCCGTGCGCCTGCGCGATCTCGCGGACGATCGCGAGCCCGAGGCCCGAGCCCTCGGTGTCGGCCGACACGCGGTAGAAGCGCTTGAACACGTGCGGGCGCGCTTCGGCCGGAATACCGGGACCATTGTCGATCACGTCGAGCACGACCGTGTCGCCGTCGCGCCGCGCAGCGACCGTCACGCAGCCGCCGGGCTGCGTGTAGCGCACCGCATTGTCGACGAGATTCATCACGAGCGCGCCGAGCAGGCTGTCGCTGCCCGCGACGTCGAGCCGCTCGCCGAGGTCAGCGCCCAGATCGATGTTGCGCCGCTGCGCGAGCACGATCGTCTCCTCCAGCACGCTCGACACGAGCGCCGCGAGGTCGACGCGCTGCGTCAGCAGCGTCGACGGCGTCGCCTCCGCATGCGCGAGCAGCAGCAGCTTGTCGGTCACGTCGGCCATCTTGCGGCTGCTGCGCTGCATGCTGTCGAGCACCGACGCGAGTTCCGGATCGTCGTGATCGCGCTGCTGCGCATACTGGATCTGCGTGTCGAGCACCGCGATCGGCGTGCGCAGCTGGTGCGCGGCATCGGCGATGAAGCGGCGCTGCGTGGCCGTATGCGTGTTGAGCCGCGCGATGCACTGGTTGATCGCGTCGACGATCGGCCGCAGCTCGTGCTGCAGCCGCTCGGGGCGGATCGGCTCCAGCTCCATCGGCCCGCGGTCGGCCACGTCGTCCTTCAGCTTCATCAGCGGACGCAGCTCCAGTGTCAGCCCGAGATAGACGAGCACCACCGCGAGCATCAGCATCAGCGACAGCCGCAGCAGCTGCGGCCGCCAGATCGTGTTGACCATCGCGTGGTGCGAGCGCGTCGTCTTCGCGACGACGACCGTCACCGTCTCGATCTGCCCTTCGTCGTACAGCTGGCGATCGTAGGCCACCGCGCGCAGCGGCACGCCGTCGAGCGTCGTGTCGTACGGCGTCGGCTCGACGCCGTGCCGCGCGGGCACCTCGAGCGCCGGATTGCCGGCGAGCAGCCGGCCGTGGCCGTCGATCACCTTGTAGAACACCGAGTCGCGCGACGGCGACTCGAAGATTTCCAGCGCGGCGGGCGGCACGTCAGCGACCGGCAGACCGTTGCGCCATTCGACGTCCTCGCCGATCGTGCGCGCGGACGCGACGAGCGCACTGTCCTGCACGAGCGTGGCGGTGCGCCGCGCGGTGTCGTACGACATCGCGCCCGCGATCAGCACGAACGCCGCCAGCGGCAGCAGCAGCCACCACAGCAGCCGCCCGCGCAGGCTGTGCGTCATCTTTCGTTGCTCCTCGTCCAATGCCGAACCGCGCCGGGGGTGCCGGCGCGGTCGGGGCGTCACGTCGTGCGGCCGGGCGCGGCGCTCAGAACGCGGCGGGACGCCACTTCAGCAGCCGCTTCTCCAGCCAGGTCAGCAGGTAGTCGGCGGCCAGCGCGACCACGGCCAGCACGATCATCGCCGCGAACACGCCGCTCGCGTTGAACGCGCCCTGGGCGGTGGAGATTAGCAGGCCGATGCCCTGCTTGGAACCCAGGAATTCGCCGACCACCGCACCGACCAGCGCGAAGCCGAAGCTGACATGCAGGCTCGCGAGAATCCAGCTCAGCGCGGACGGGATCACGACCGCCGTGGTGATCTGCCGGCGCGACGCACCGAGGATCTGCGCGTTCGCGATCAGGTAGCGGTCCGCCTCGCGCACGCCCTGGAACGCGTTGCCGAACACGACGAAGAACACCATCACGACGGCCAGCGCGATCTTCGACGCCATGCCGAGGCCGAGCGCGATCACGAACACCGAGCCGAGCACGACGCGCGGAATCGAGTTCGCGATCTGGATGTAGAGGCCGAACACGTCGGCCATCAGCTTGTTGCGGCCGAGCACGATCCCGCAGATCACGCCGGCGACCGAGCCGATCACGAAGCCGATCGCGGTTTCCTCGAGCGTGACCCACACCTGCGTGAGCAGCGGGCCCTGCGACGTGCCGTTGACGAACCAGTCCTGGATCTGCTCGAAGATCAGCGACGGCATCGAGAAGAAGAACGGATCGATCCACTTGAGCCGCGCGGCGAGCTCCCAGCCGCCGAGCACGACGACGAGCACGGCGATCCGCAGCGTGACGATCAGGTTGCGCCGGCGGCGCAGCCGGCGTTGCGCGGCGCGCTCGTCGTCCTCGAGCGTCGTCGCCGGAAGGGCGGTGGTGGGAAGCGTCATGTCGGTCATGCTCCTGTCCTTGCGGTCTTGCCGTCAGCCGATCTGCACTTCTTCGCGCAGGTCGTGCCAGATGTCCTTGGAAATCTCGATGAAGCGTGCGTCGTAGCGCACCTCCGACATGACGCGCGGGCGCGGCAGGTCGATCGGGTAGACGCGCTTGAGCGTCGCCGGGCGCGCGGTCAGCACGAACACGCGGTCGGCCAGCGCGATCGCTTCCTCGAGATCGTGCGTGACGAACACGACCGACCCCTTGTTCGCGGACCACAGCTGCAGCAGCTCGTCCTGCATCAGCGTGCGCGTCTGCATGTCGAGCGCGGAGAACGGCTCGTCCATCAGCAGGATTTCCGGCTGGTTGATGAAGGTCTGCGCGAGCGCGACGCGCTTGCGCATCCCGCCCGACAGCTGGTGCGGGTAGTGCTTCGTGAACTTGTCGAGGCCGACCTTGCGGATCCATTCCTCGGCCTGCGCATACGCGACGTCCTTCGAGCGGCCGCGGAACAGCGGGCCCGCCGCGACGTTGTCGATCACGTTGCGCCACGGGAACACCGCGTCGGCCTGGAACACGAAGCCGATGCGCGGATCGATGCCGTCGACCGGGCGGCCCATCACGCGCACTTCGCCCGACACGGGCTTGAGCAGCCCGGTGATCAGGTTCAGCGTCGTCGACTTGCCGCAGCCGGTCGGCCCGACGATCGCGATGAACTCGCCGCGCGCGACGCTCATGCTGAAGTCGCGCAGCGCGACGGTGGCCTTGCCTTCCGGCGAGATGAAGCGGCACGACACGTTGCGAAACTCGATCGCCGGTGTGCTCGGGGAGACTGCCTGGTTCATCGCATTCGTCCTGCGGGTGAAAAGGGCGCCGCGTCGTGCAACGGCGCCGGGCCGGTCAGCCGGACCGGGACGGGACGCGCGACGCGGCGGGATCGCCGCCGCCGGCGCGTGATGCTTATTTCGCGTTCACGAAATCGTTCGTGTAGGTGCGGGCGAGGTCGATGTGCTTGCCCTTCACCGACGGGTTGAACGCCGAAAGCACCTTCAGCACCGTCGCCGGGCCGTCGGCCGGCATCTTGCCGTCGGCGGTGTACATCGGCAGCGACGCCTTCAGCGCCGACACGTACAGCGCCTTGTCCTTCTGGTAGTCGGCCGGCATCTTCGCGGCGATCTCGTCGGCGCTGTGCGTGTGGATGAACTGCATCGTCTTCGCGAACGCGTGCGCGAGCCTGGTCGCCTGCTGCTTGTGCGAATCGGCCCATGCCGACTGCACGTACAGGCTCGCGGCCGGGTAGGTGCCGCCGAGCGCGGCGCGCGTGCCTTCCACGGTGCGCATGTCGACCAGCACCTTCGCGTCGCCCATCTTCTCGAGCGCGGACACGGTCGGCTCGGTCGTCATCCCCGCGTCGATGCGGCCCTGCTTGATCGCGGCGATGAAGCTCGCGTCGGCGCCGACCGGCAGCATCGTGTACTGCGTCGACGGCACGCCGTGCTGCAGCGCGAGGTACTGCGTGAGGAAGCTGGTCGACGAGCCGAGGCCCGTCACGCCGAGCGTCTTGCCCTTCGAGTCGGCCATCGACTTGAAGGTCGGCGCAGCCTTCGTCGACACCATCTCGACTTCGCCCGGCACCTGGCCGAACACCGCGATCGCCTTCACGTCCTTGCCCTTGCTCTGCAGGTCGATCGTGTGGTCGTAGAAGCCGACCACGCCCTGCACGGCGCCCGCCAGCAGTTCGTTCTCCGCGTCGACGCCGGCCGGCTGCGACAGCAGCTCGACGTCGAGCCCTTCGGCCTTGAAGTAGCCGAGTTCCTGCGTCAGGCGGGCGGGCAGATAGATCAGCTTCGCGATCCCGCCGACCATGATCGTGATCTTGCCGCCGTCGTCGGCGAGGGCGGGGTGCGCGGCGAGCGCGCAGCTCAGGCTGGCTGCAACGGCGAGGGTGCGCAGAATGGGTCGCATCGGGTCGTCTCCGTTCGTTGTATTCGTGTGGCGCGATGCTTGCTGCATCGTCGCGACGAGTATAGGGACGCGAAACCTTCCGCAACCTTTCGCGGGGGGGTGAATCCTTTAGGGGTTTTCCAGCAATCGGGGGCCGGAGCGCGCACGGGCCGCCCGGCAAGCTGCGCGGGCGCCTAGCGCCACCCGACCAACACCCGCCCCATCTCGTCCAGCCCCATGTCGAACAAGCGCGACACGAACGGCACCAGGTTCGGCACCATCAGCTGCACGAGCAACAGCCCGACCAGCATCGTCACCGGGAAGCCGATCTGGAACACGCCGATCTGCGGCGCGGCGCGGTTCAGAATCCCGAGCGCCAGGTTCGCGATCAAGAGCGCCGCGACGACCGGCAGCGCGAGCAGCAGCCCCATCCCGAACACGGTCGCGCCGAACGCGGCAAGCGTGCGCCAGCCGGGCGCGTGCAGCAGCGCGGCCGACACCGGCAGCGACTGGAACGACGCGGCGAGCGCCGCGAACACCTGCAGGTGGCCGTCGACGGCGAGGAACGCGAGCATCGCGACCGCGTTCAGGAAACGGCCCATCACCGGCGTCGCGCCGCTCGAATGCGGATCGAAGAAGGTCGCGAAGCCGAGCCCCATCGACAGCCCGATGAAGTCGCCGGCCGCCTCGACGGCCGCGAACACGAGCTGCATCGTGAAGCCCATCGCCGCGCCGATCAGGAACTGCGTGACGACGATCCAGATCCCTTCCGCGGAAAACACCGTGACGGGCGGCATCGCGCCGAGCGTCGGCGCGACGATCAGCGCCATGAACGCCGCGACGCCGATCTTCACGCGCACGGGCACGGACGGGTGGCCGACTACCGGCGCCGTCGCGACGAGCGCGAGCATCCGCACGAACGGCCACAGGAAGGCCGTCAGCCAGCCGTTGAGCTGCGCGTAGGTAACCGAGAACATGGCGGAAGCAGCAAGGTCGAACGCGCCGCTCAGCCCGCGCCGAGCGTCGCGACGTGCAGCAGCGTCTGCCGCAGGTAGTCGAGCATCGTCGTCAGCATCCACGGGCCGGCGATCACCAGCGTCGCGGCGACCGCGAGCAGCTTCGGGATGAACGACAGCGTCGCTTCGTTGATCTGCGTCGCGGCCTGGAACAGGCTCACGACGAGGCCGACCGCGAGCGCGACCAGCAGCAGCGGGGCGGCGAGCAGCAGGCCGACCATCATCGCCTGGTGCGCGAGCGTCATCACTTGTTCGGGCGTCATCGCGGGCCTCCGTCGCTTACGTGAAACTCTGCGCGAGCGAGCCGATCAGCAGCTGCCAGCCGTCGACCAGCACGAACAGCATCAGCTTGAACGGCAGCGACACGGTGGACGGCGACACCATCATCATCCCCATCGACATCAGCACGCTCGCGACGACCATGTCGATGATCAGGAACGGGATGAAGATCGTGAAGCCGATCTGGAAGCCCGTCTTCAGCTCGCTCGTGACGAACGCGGGCACCAGCAGCGACAGCGGCACGTCCTCGGGGCCCTGCATCGGCGCGGCCTTCGAGATCTTCGCGAACAGCGCGAGATCGGTCTCGCGGGTCTGCTTCAGCATGAAGCCCTTGAACGGCGCGAGCCCGCGCTGCACGGCCTGCTCCATCGGCACGCTGCCGTCGGAGAACGGCTTGTAGCCGTCGGTGTATGCGCGGTCGAGCACCGGCGACATCACGAAGAAGGTGAGGAACAGCGCGAGGCCGACGAGCACCTGGTTCGGCGGCGTCGTCGCGGTGCCGAGCGCCTGGCGCAGCAGCGACAGCACGATGATGATGCGCGTGAAGCTCGTCATCATCAGCACCATCGCCGGCAGGAACGACAGCATCGTGAGCAGCAGCATCGTCTGCACGCTCAGCGAATACGTGGTGCCGCCGTGCGGGCCCGGGCTCGCGTTGAACGCGGGCAGGCCGGCCGCCTGCGCGCACGCCAGCGCAGGGGCGAGGCCGAGGATCAGCGCGGGCGCGAAGCGCGCCGCGCGGCGCAGGAAAGCGTGGTTCATCGGGTTACGGCAGAAAGAGGGAAGGGCGACGGCGCGCGCATGTCAGCGCTCCTTGCCGCGCCCGAGGCGCTTCGCGGCTTCGCCGGCGAGCGCGTCGCGAAAGCGCGCGCCGAACGACGCGCCGTTGACGGACAGCTCGCCGCTGCCGGACGCAGCGCGTCCGGACGGCGCGACGCCGGCGGGGGCGTCCACCGGCGCGGCCGCCGCGGAACCGGCCGGCAGCGTATGCAGCAGCCGCACGTTACCGGGCGCGACGCCGAGCACGAGCCATGTATCGCCGATCTCGACGATCGTCGCGCTTTCCTTCGCGCCGACCGCGACGCTCGACACGAGCTTCAGCGGGCCGCCGCGTCGCGCGGGCTGGAAGCCGAAGCGGCGCGCGAGCCACGCGCAGCCGAACACGAGGCCGATCACGACCGCGAGCCCGACGAGCGTCTGCAGCACCGCGCCGACGCCGAGCGACGGCGCGGCCGAACCGACCACCACGCCCGAGGCGATCGCGCCGGCGTGATTGACCGCGTTCATGTCGGCGGCGACGGCCGGCGCAGCGGCAAGCGACGCGACGACGGCGGCCGACGCCGCCGCGCACGCGGCGCGCACACCGCGGCCGGACCACGCCGGTTTCATCGGTTCAGCTTCCGGATGCGTTCGGCCGGCGTGATGATGTCGGTCAGCCGGATCCCGAACTTGTCGTTGACGACCACCACTTCGCCCTGCGCGATCAGGCAGCCGTTGACGAGCACGTCCATCGGCTCGCCGGCCAGGCCGTCGAGCTCGACGACCGAGCCCTGCGCGAGCTGCAGCAGGTTGCGGATCGCGATCTTCGTGCGGCCGAGCTCCACGGTCATCTTGACCGGGATGTCGAGAATCATCTCGATGTCGTTGTGCGTCGAACTCGCCGCGGCCTTCGACAGCGGCTGGAACACGCCGGCGCCGGTCGCGCCCGGCTGCACCGGCTGCTGGTTCTGCTCGGCGAGCGCGGCGGCCCAGTCGTCCATCGGATCGGCCTCGGCCGCCGGTGCGGCCGCGGAGTCCGCCAGCGCCGCGTCGGCGAGCGCCTGCGGGTCGAGTTCGGGCGTCGGGTTCAGCTCACTCATATCCACCTTCCTTCATCGTGTCGCTCGCGCTGATCATCTTCTGCACGCGCAACGCATATTGACCATTGAAAATCCCGTAGCCGCATTCCATCACCGGCACGCCGTCGACCTTCGCGGTGATCGTGTCGGCGATCTCGAGCGGCAGCACGTCGCCCGCGCGCAGGTTCAGGATCTTCTCGAAGGTCGTCGGGATCTCGGCGAGATCCGCGCTCAGCTCGACCTCGGCGGCCTGTACCTGCTGCGACAGCACGCGCACCCAGCGGCGGTCGACTTCGAGCGCCTCGCCCTGGATCGGCGAGCTCAGCACGTCGCGGATCGGCTCGATCATCGAGTACGGCATGCAGATGTGCAGCGTGCCGCCGGTCGGCCCGAATTCGATCGAGAACTGCGTGACGATCACGATCTCGTTCGGCGTCGCGACGTTCGCGAACTGCGTGTGCATCTCCGAGCGCACGAACTCGAACTGCAGCGGCCGCACGCTCTTCCATGCGGTCGTGTAGTGCTCGAACACGAGGTTCAGCAGCCGGCCGATGATGCGCTGCTCGGTGGCCGTGAAGTCGCGGCCCTCGACGCGCGTGTGAAAGCGCCCGTCGCCGCCGAACAGGTTGTCGACCACGAAGAACACGAGGTTCGGGTCGAACACGAACAGCGACGTGCCGCGCAGCGGCTTCACGTGCACCAGGTTCAGGTTGGTCGGGATCGGCAGGTTGCGCGTGAACTCGCTGTACTTCAGCACCTTCACCTGGCTGACGGAGATTTCCGCCGTGCGCCGCATGAAGTTGAAGATGCCGATCCGCAGCAGCCGCGCGAAGCGGTCGTTGATGATCTCGAGGCCGGGCATCCGGCCGCGGACGATCCGCTCCTGCGTCGCGATGTTGTACGGGCGTACGCCCGACGTGTCGCGCTCTTCGTCGACCGAGTCGGTTTCGCCCGTGACGCCCTTGAGGAGTGCATCGACCTCCTCCTGGGACATGAATTCTTCGTGGCCCATGCGCGCTCCTTTCGCGGCCGCGTTACTGGACGACGAACTCGGTAAACAGCACGTCGTCGACCTTCGCGCGCTGATTGCCCGGCTGCGTCGGCTGCTCGATCAGGTCGCGCAGCTGCTGCGCGAGCGCGTGCTTGCCGTCCGGCGTCGCGATCTCCTCGGGGTGCTTGTTCGACAGCGCGAGCAGGATCCGGCTGCGGATTTCCGGCATGCGCGCGGTCAGCTGCTCCTGCGCCTTCGGGTCGGTCAGCTTCAGCGACAGGCCGACGCGCAGGTAGTGCTGGACGCCGTCGTCCGACTGCAGGTTCACGGTCAGCGGATCGAGCGGGAAGAACACCGGCGCGGCCAGCGGCGGCGGCTCGGCCGGCGCGCCCGCATGGGACGCGCCCTGCTTGTTCAGGAACACGTACATGCCGGCCGCGGCGGCCGCGGCCGCGCCCAGCGCGATGACGGCGATCAGGGCGATGCGCTTGAACTTGCCGGACGATGCCGGCTTGTCGGCGGGCGGATTTGCGGTCGTGGAGGCCATGTGAATGCGTGCGTGATGTCTCGTAGCATGCATTGTTCGGCATCCGGGCCGCGCCCGATGGGCGGAAAAGAGGGGGGATTTGCGGCTATCTCAGCCGATTGTCGGGCGGCTGAAGGGGCGATGCAGGGAGACGGGGACGGATGCGCGGCACGCCGAAGCGCCGCGCGACGGCGCGGCCGGCAGGGTGATCGCGGCGGCTGCGCGGCTGGCCCAGCCGGCACGCCGCACGCCGGGTCAGATCGGCAGCAGCGTCAGCAGCGGCGCGATCAGCACCATCGCGACGCCCGCGATCATCATCGTCAGGCTCGACACGACGCCTTCCTCGCTGCCGATCTCGCGCGCCTTCGCGGTGCCCACGCCATGCGCGGCTGCGCCGAACAGCGCGCCGCGCGCGAGCCGCGTGCGCATCGGCACGAGCGCCAGCACGAGTTCGCCGAGCAGCATCCCGCAGATCCCGGTCGCGATCACGAACAGCGCGGTGAGATCCCTCGGCGCATGGATCTTGTCGGACACGGCGAGCGCGAACGGCGTCGACACCGAGCGCGTCATCAGCGAGCGCTGCAGCTCCGGCGACAGGTGCAGCAGCTTCGCGAGCAGCAGCGACCCGCACACGCCCGCGCCGATCCCGACCGCGACGCCGACCGACAGCGACAGCCAGTGTCGGCGGATCAGCTCGCGATACTCGTAGATCGGCACCGCGAACGCGATCGTCGCGGGGCCGAGCAGCCACATCAGCCAGCGCGTGTCGCGGAAGTAGACCGAATACGGGATGCCGGTCAGCAACACCAGCAGCACCAGCACGCCCGGCACGAACACGAGCGGCGAGAACAGCAGCGTCTTGCGGTACGCGTAGAGGCGCTTCGACGCGAAGTACAGCACGACCGTCAGCACGAAGCAGCCGAAGGAAATCGCGGCGTTCGCCTGGTCGGCGAACAGGTTCGACAGCGCGGCAAGCATGAAAGGCTCCGGTGCGATTCGGGGAGGGCGGCGCTCAGGCGCGCGCGCGGCGGCGTTCGGCGTACACGCGCTGCACGGCGAGCCGGCGTTCGAGCTTCGCCGCGAGATCGACCGCGACGGCCACCGCGACCATCACGAACGCGGTGCCGGCGAGCATCACCAGCGCGATGCGCCAGCCGTCCTCGCGGAACAGCCCGCCGTACTGGACGGCCGCGACGGCCGCCGGCACGAAGAACAGCAGCATGTCGGACAGCAGCCAGTTCGCGCCGTCCTTGACCCACGCGGGCGCGACGCGGCCCGAGAACAGCAGCACGAGGAGCACCGCGAGGCCGATCACGCCGGACGGGATCGGCAGCCCGAGCTGCCGCACGGCCCAGTCGACCGCCATCCAGAGCGCGCCGAGCGCGGCGGCCTGCAGCGCAATGCGCGCGGTACGCGCGACCCCGGTCGGGACGGCGGCGCGGGCGGCGGCAATGGCGATCGGCTTGTTCATGGCGAGGCTCCATACAGATATTTCTTCAATGGCGCAAGTATAGGTTTCCCCCATCCATAAATAAAATGACTTGTCTCTATCCTTGTCATTCCAATTCGGAATTTTTGTAAGTCGCTGCACCAATCTGGGGAGTCGTCGATGGAATTGCGCGCGCTGCGGTACTTCGTCGAGGTGGTTCGTCAGCAGAGCTTCACTGCGGCGGCCGACCGGCTGTTCGTCACGCAGCCGACCATCAGCAAGATGGTGAAGGCGCTCGAGGACGAGGTCGGCTCGCCGCTGCTGCTGCGCGACGGACGGCAGATGGTGCTCACCGACGCCGGGCGGATCGTGTTCCAGCGCGGCCAGGACGTGCTCGCCGCGCAGGCGCAGCTGCAGTCGGAGCTGAACGATCTCGGCACGCTCGGGCGCGGCGAGCTGACGATCGGCATTCCGCCGCTCGGCGGGTCGCTGTTTACGCCGATCATCGCCGCGTACAAGCAGCGCTATCCGAACATCGAGCTGAAGCTGTTCGAGCAGGGCGCACGGATGATCGAGGCCGCGCTGACCTCGGGCGAGCTGGAACTGGGCGGGCTGCTGGAGCCGGTCGATCCCGGCACCTTCGAGCGGCTGCCGATGGTGCGCGCGCCGCTGTGGCTGGTCGCGCCGCGCGAGTCGCGCTGGGAGGACCACGCGGCCGTGCCGCTTGCCGATCTCGCGCGCGAGTCGTTCGTGTTCTACGCGGAAAGCCTCGCGCTGCACGACGCGGTGCTCGACGCGTGCCGGCAGGCCGGCTTCACGCCGTCGATCGTGAGCCGCAGCGGGCACTGGGACTTCATGGCCGCGCTCGTGCATGCGGGCGTCGGCATCGCGCTGCTGCCCGAGCCGTACTGCCGGCGGCTCGATGCGGGGCAGTTCACCTGCCGGCCGATCGTCGAGCCGGAGATCACGTGGGCGATCGCGCTCGGCTGGCTGAAGAAGGGCTATCTGTCGCACGCGGCGCGCGCGTGGCTCGAGGTCGCACGCGCGACGCTGCCGGTCGCGCCCGGCGACGATCTCGCGTTCGGCGGCCTGCGGGCGAGGGAGTAGCGGCGGGCGCGGACGCGAAGGCCGTCCGCGCGCCCGCGCTCAATGCCCCATCGCCGGCCCTGCGCCCTTCTTCGGCTTGGTGATCCAGACGAGCGCCGCGAGCGCGACGAACACGACCGCCGACAGGTGGAAGAAGTCGTTGGTCGCCATCATGAAGCCCTGCTGCGTGACGAGCTGGTTGAGCTGCGCGTTGGCCGTCTGTCCGAGGATGCCGAGCTGCGCGAGCGCGCCCTGGTAGTCGGTCGTGTTCTGCGCGTAGACGCTCACCGACTCCGACAGCCGCGCATGGTGGTAGATCGCGTCGTTTTCCCAGAAGGTCGAGCTGACCGCCGTGCCGATCGCGCCCGACAGCGTGCGCAGGAAGTTCGACAGCCCCGACGCGCTCGCGAGCCGCTCGTCGGGAATGCTCGACAGCGTGATCGTCGTCATCGGCACGAAGAAGCACGCGACGCCGATGCCCTGCACGAGCCGCGGCAGGATCACGTGGTTGAACGGCACGTCGAGCGTAAACGTCGCGTTCCACAGCGACACGCCCGCAAACACGACGAACGCGAAGCTCGCGACCATCCGCAGGTCGAGCCGGTGCATGTTGCGGCCGATCAGCGGCGACAGCACCAGCGCGAGCAGGCCGACCGGCGCGGTCGCGAGGCCGGCCTTGCCGGCCGTGTAGCCCATCACGGTCTGCAGCCACAGCGGGAAGATCACGACCGAGCCGAAAAACGCCATGAAGCCGAACGAGATGATCAGCGCGCCGAGCGCGAAGTTGCGATCCTTGAACAGCGACAGGTCGACCACCGGCTCCTTCTCGGTCGCCTCCCACACCAGCATGAACGCGAGCGACACGACCGCGATCAGCGCGAGCGCGACGATGAACGACGAGTTGAACCAGTCGCGGTCCTTGCCGAGGTCGAGCATCATCTGCAGGCACGACACACCGATCACCAGCAGCGCGAGGCCGATCGCGTCGATCCGCTGCTTCGTCGTCTTCGTCTCGCGGCCGCGCAACAGGAAGAACGCGCAGGTCGCCGAGAAGATGCCGATCGGCAGGTTGATATAGAAGATCCACGGCCACGTGTAGTTGTCGCTGATCCAGCCGCCGAGCAGCGGGCCGAAGATCGGCGCGACGATCACCGTCATCGCCCATAGCCCCAGCGCGAGCCCGCGCTTGGCGGGCGGGTAGCTGCGCATCAGGATCGTCTGCGACAGCGGCACCATCGGCCCCGACACGAGGCCCTGCAGCAGCCGGAACGCGATCAGCGTCTCGAAATTGGACGCGAGGCCGCACAGCGCGGACGCGATCGTGAACGCGAGCACCGACAGCGTGAACAGCCGCACCTCGCCGACCCGCCGCGCGAGCCAGCCGGTCAGCGGCACCGCGATCGCCGATGCGACCGAGTACGACGAGATCACCCACGTGCCTTCGCTGGTCGCGACGCCGAGGCTGCCGGAGATGGTCGGCACCGCGACGTTCGCGATCGACGTATCGAGCACTTCCATGAAGGTGCCGAGCGCAAGCCCGACGGTGAGCAGCGCGAGCGCGCCGCCGGTCAGCGGCGCGGGTTCGGCGGCGGGGGAGGCGGCGGATGCCGTGGTGGCGGACATCGGATTCTCCTAGGCGCGGCGCGCGCGACGCGCCGACGCAAGACACCGGCCCGCGGTGCTGCGCGGCCCGGGCGGATGGAACAGGACAGGGATCGAATCGAGCACGTGACGCGTCATCTTCTGCCCAGACAGATAAATAAGCGAATGCTTAACCTAGACATCGCGCCTCCGCGTCAGTCGTCCGCTTCGTCGGGACGCGGACAGCCGTCGGCCAGACCGGGCCCGTTGCCGATGAAGCGCTGCAGCAGGCTCGTCAGCGTCGCGAGCTCGTCCGCCGAGAAGCCGGCAAGCTGCGCGTTCAGCGCGGTCGCGATCAGCGACGGCAGCGCCGCGGCGGCTTCCGCGCCGCGCGCGGTCAGCGTCAGCTCGATCATCCGGCGGTCCTGCTCGCTGCGCGAGCGCGCGACCAGCCCCTTGCGTTCGAGACGGTCGAGCATTCGCGTCATCGAGCCGCTGTCGTACGACATCTTGCGCGACAGCTCGAACGGCGTGCGCGCATGACCGCGCGACAGCAGCAGGATCACGCCGATCTGCTGCGCGGTGAGATCGAACGGCGCGAGCGCACGGTCCATCCGCTCGACGAGCACCTGCCTGGCCTTCGTCAGGTAGTAGCCGAGGCTCGTTTCCAGCGCGATGTTGTCGGGATCGTAGAGGCCGCCGGTCATTCGATTGCGCACGACGCAACAGTGCGTTTCAGGTCAAAACGCGCCCAGTATCTTGAAAAATGATTGCTTAGTCAATATTATTTCAGGCAACCAGTTACGACGTGCATGCTGCACTGCCGGAGACTATGTTCTGACCGATTCGCCCGCGCTGCCGGGCACCCGAGGATGTTCGCGATGCTGTTCCTGAAAAATGCCGCCGGCGCGCTGCGCCGCAACCTGACCGATACCGCTCATCATGTGTTCTCCGGGCCGCACCGCGGCTGGAAGATCGCGCTGTACGTGACGATGCTGGTGGTGCCGGGCGGCTCGCTCGCCGCGCTCGGGATCGCGTGGTTCGATCATCGCCGGCAGCGCAACGCGAAAGGCGCGGCGCGCCGCGGCACGACCCGGCCGGGCGCGACGGAACCGTCGTCATGGCGTGCGGCCGCCGAGCCGGTGCCCGCACGCTGCCACTGACGCGGCGCGGCCGGGCCGCGTCGTTTTCCCCTTTCCTGTCCGCCTCACCGGCTGCGTCGCCGCGCAAGCGATCCGTAATGCCCGGTAAACCGGCCTGACGCGCCGGTAACACATTCCGCTCGCCGCGCACCGTACCCTAACGGGTGCGCAGCCCTTCCGCCGTCAGTTACCATTTGTCCGCCAGCGGCAACGACCGCATCGCGCAGCGCCGCCCGCTGCGCCCAGACAGGAAAATCACGATGCCGTACGCCTCACTCCCGCGCGCCGTTCGCCCGCTGAGCGCCGCCGTCGCCGTTGCGACGGCCGTGCTGCTCGCCGGCTGCGCCGTCGGCCCCGACTATCATCGTCCCGACACGTCGATTCCCGCCGCCTTCAAGGAAGCGCCCGCCGGCTGGAAAGTCGCGCAGCCGGCCGACCGCGCCGATCGCGGCCCGTGGTGGACGGTCTACAACGATCCGCAGCTGAACGCGCTCATCGACAAGCTCAACGCGTCGAACCAGACCATCGCGCAATCGGCGGCCGCGTACCGGCAGGCGCGCGCGCTCGTCACCGAGGCGCGCGCCGCGTATTTCCCGACCGTCGGGCTGAGCGCGTCGGGTTCGCGCTCGCGCACGCCGCGGGCGTCTTCTTCGTCGTCGTCGACCTTCGGCGGCTCGTCGAGCACGATCGGCAACAGCTACAGCGTCGGCCTCGATGCGAGCTGGGAGCCCGATCTGTGGGGCAAGGTGAGCCGCACCGTCAGCGCGCAGCGCGCCGGCGAAGCGGCCGCCGCCGCCGATCTCGCGAACGCGCGGCTGTCGCAGCAGGCGCTGCTCGCGCAGACCTACTTCCAGCTGCGCACCTCCGACGCGCTGCAAAAGCTGCTCGACGATACCGTGCAGTCGTACCAGCAGTCGCTGAAGCTCACCGAAAACCAGTACGCGCAGGGCGTCGCCGCGCGCGTGGACGTGATCCAGGCGCAGACCCAGCTGCAGAGCGCGCAGGCGGCGTCGATCGACAACGGCGTCGCGCGCGCGCAGTACGAGCATGCGATCGCGACGCTGATCGGCGAACCGGCGTCGACCTTCTCGCTGCCGCCGATGCCGCTCGCGGCCGAACCGCCGGTCACGCCGGTCGACGTGCCGTCCGCGCTGCTCGAGCGCCGTCCCGACATCGCCGCGGCCGAGCGCCGCGCGGCGGCCGCGAACGAGCAGATCGGCGTCGCGATCTCGGCGTTCTTCCCGACGCTCACGCTGTCGGCGAGCGGCGGCTTCGAGAGCTCGGTGTGGTCGCAGCTGTTCACGCTGCCCGCGCGGTTCTGGACGGTCGGCCCGCAGCTCGCGGCGACGCTGTTCGACGCGGGCCTGCGCGCCGCGCAGACCGAGGCCGCGCGCGCGACCTACGACCAGGACGTGGCCGCGTATCGGCTGTCGGTGCTGAGCGCGTTCCAGGACGTCGAGGACAATCTCGCGTCGCAGCGCATCCTCGCGCAGGAAATCGACGTGCAGCGGCAGGCCGTCGAAAACGCCCAGCATTCGCTCGCGATCGTCACGAACCAGTACAAGGCCGGCACCGTCGCCTACCTGAACGTGCTGACCGCGCAGGCCACCGCCTTCACCGCGCAGCAGAAGCTCGCGTCGATCGCGGGCCAGCGGATGGTGTCGTCGGTCGGTCTCGTGAAGGCGCTCGGCGGCGGCTGGAGCGCGTCGGACATGGCGCGCGAAACCGGCGAGATGGCCGCGCCCGCGCCGTTGCCGGCCTCCGCCGCGGCAGCGCCGGCCGCGGCCGCAGCCTCGGGCGCCGGCGCGCTCGCACAGCAGTAAGCGAAGCGCGCGGCGTGCGCGTCAGCGCATCGCGTCGCCGTAGATCAGCGACACCTGGCCGTTGCCGATCGGGTGGCCGAGCAGGTTCAGCAGGCCCGCGAGGTTGGCCTGCTGCTCGGGCGCCGCATGCGCGGTGCCGCGAAACCCGCCGCTGCCGGGCCCGAAGCTGCCGTGCCCGTCGAGGAACAGCGGGCCCTGCGTCGTCGTCAGGTCGAGATCGGCGCCCGTGCCCTTCGCCTGCAGCACCGCGCGGTACGAGCCGAGCGGCTTCACGCGCGACACACGCGAACTCATCCCGTCGATCGTCACCGTCAGCTGGCCGAACGCATTGCTGCCGATCAGTCGCCAGTCGGTCCAGCCGAGCCGCACGTCGCCCTGCAGGTCCAGCGTATTGAACGGCGTGCCGAGCCCTGCGAGCAGCGACGCGGGCACGGCCATCGCGCCCGCCGACAGCACGGCGCCGCGCCACGTCGCATCGAGCGTGACGGGCTCCGGCATCGCTTCGGTCTGGCGCATGCGCATCTGCACGCGCCCGGTCAGCAGCGGCCAGAAGCGCGTGGTCCACTCGACGCGGCCGGGCAGCAGCGTCGCCGCGCTCTGGTCGGCGCCCGGCGCGAGCATCAGCGTGCCCGAACCGTGCCACAGCGAGCCGGCCGGATCGGCAAGATTCACGTGGCCGCCGGTCGCGCGCGCGAACTGCGGCGCGATCCACGCGGCCGGCGCGAGCGCGACCAGCGTGACCACGGTCGCGAGGCCGCCCGTCGCGACCCACGGCAATGCGGCGGCGAGCCGCCTGATCCACGGCCTCATCGAGCGCCCGCCGCTTGCGTCATCCGTATCCTCATTTCTGCGTCGAGGGCTGCATCACGGCCGTCAGGTCGACCTGGCCGTCCTCCTTCAGCGCCGTCGCGTGCGCCTCGCCGACCTGCACCTTGAACTGCCGGCGCGCATCGTCGAGCCATTGCGTCCACGCCGGGAACGACACGTTCTTCATCTGGATCTGCACGCCGTTGCCGACGATCTGCACCTGCGCGCCCTGCAGCCCGTGGTCGGACAGCGACGCGGTCAGCGCGTCCTTCAGCGCGAGGCCGGTCGGCGCGACGCCCTGCGCGGCGGCGGCGAGCGACTTCGCCTCGTTGGCCTGCGCGGTCATCTGCGCGAGCTCGCGGCGCATCGTCGGCAGCTCGCGCTGGATGCGCGCGCGGCCTTCCTGCGCGGGCGACCACAGCACCGAATACGCGATCGCGACGGCCAGCACGGCGCCGCCCCAGCCGAGCAGCGTCTTTTCGCGCGGCGTGCGCTCGCCCCAGAACTGGGCCAGCGTCTCGTTCAGTTGTGCGGTGTTCATGAGCGGCTCCGGATCGTCCATTTGCCCGTGTTGCTGTCGACTTCGCCGGACAGCCCGTTGCGCGCAAGGCGCTGCGGGAAGTCGGGATCGACCTTGACCTCGGGCTTGAAGCCGACGTCGAGCCGCCGGTCGTGATAGTCGAGCGACGCGATCCCGTTCTGCGGCAGCGCGCCCAGCGAACGCGACAGCCCGCTCGCGAGCGCGAGGAAATCGTTCGGCGACAGTTCGCCGGCCGCGAGCCGCAGCTGGTCGAGCTGGCGCTGCATTTGCGCGGGCGGATCGAGCACCGTGGTCGTCTTCGGGAACGCGGACAGCAGCGTCTCGGTGATCTGTGCCGACAGCGCGTCGCGTTCGCGCGACAGCTTCCACCAGTGCAGGTTCATCCCGATCACCGCGACGCCGAGCGTCGCCGCCACGAGCGCGATCGGCACGCGCAGGCGCTTCAGCGTCGCGCGATCGAAGCGCCACGGCTGCGATTCGAATTCGAACTGGCACAGATCGAAGCGCTCGGCGAGCGCGCGGTGCGCGAACGCATCGAACGACAGCGGCATCGCGCCCGGCAGCAGCGGGCCGCCGTCGGTGCGGCCGACCGAGGCGAGGCGCGGCTCCGCCCCCGGTTCGCCGAGTTCGTACAGCTCGACGGCGCCGCCGCCGGCCAGCGCGGCCAGCGTGCCGGTCGCGCGCGAGGCGGGCGCCGCGAAGCCTTCGCCGAGCGCGCCGCGCGCGATCGCCAGCTCGAGGCGCGGCGCGCCGGTCGCGACGGGCTGCGCGCCGGCCTCGACCAGCACCGGCTCGACCGACGTCGCGACGCCGAGCACCGCGGCCACCGCAGCCGGGCGCGCATCGGGCGCGGCCGCCGCGTCGGCGTCGAGCTCGGGCGCGTCGCCGCCGGCCAGGGCGTCGGGCAAATCGGCCGCATCGGCCGCCGGCCGGGCTGACGCGAGCGGCGCAGGCAGGCAGCGCGTCGCCGGCACCGCGCGCAGATGCCGGTGGCCGGCCGCGACGAACGCGTCGCAGATCGCGCGGAACCACGCGCGATCGACGACGGCCAGCACGCGACGTCCGTCCGGCAGCGGCGCAGGATCGAGTGCGATATGGCAGCCGAGCGGATCCTGGATCAGCTGGTCCTCGACGATGTTGGGCAGCGCCTGGCGCAGCTTCGGCCCCTTGAGCGGCGGCACGGTCGCGGCCAGCAGCAACACGTCGCGCGCGGCGACGATCAGCACCGTCGCGGCCGCGCGCGGCAGCAGCGCGAGCGCGGCGCGGCCCGCGCGCTGCACGTGGCCGGCCTTGTCGACGAGCGTGAACGGCAGCTCGGGCCACTGCCATTCCTGCAACGGCACGGCGGGCTCGCGCGGCGGCAATGAAACAATCAACGTGCTCAAGAGCTCCTCTCCCGAATGGCGTCGTTATAGCTGATCGCGGATGCGCACGACCCGCGTCGAGTGCGTGGTCGGATCACGATACACGAGCGAGGTGCGATCGACCTCCGCGCGGTCGTGCTGGATCCGGCCATGCACGATGAAATAGCTCGAATTGACGTCGACCTGGCTCGAGTCGATCGTCACGTTCGGTGCGCCGGCGCCGCGCAGCGCCAGCTGCACGTCGCCGACGTTGCGGAAAAACACCGTCTCGCGGCGCGACACCAGCGCCTGCGCGGACGACACGCTCATCCCCGGCATCAGCGCCGCGATCACCTCGGCGGGCGCAGTGTTCATGTTCACGGGCGTCGTGGTCGGCAGCACGGTGACGAACGGGCGCAGCCGCTCGACCATCTCGGGCGTCACGCCGTCGACGTCGAGCAGGCTGTCGACGCCCGTCATCATCAGCGGCGCGGGCCCGCGTTCGCCGCCGGCCAGGCCGGGATCGTCGGTGAAGTCGCTGCCGCCCTGCATGTCGCCGCCGGCCGGCGCGGTCGGCGCGATGCCGCCGCCGGGCAGCGTCGGCAGCTGGAAGCGCGTCGCCGAATGCATCAGGCCCGCGCGCACCTGCAGCGCGATCCGCTTCGCGAACGCGCCGTCGTAGCCGAGCGTCGTCAGCAGGCGCTGGAACGCCTGCAACTGCGCGACGTTGAGCTGCAGCACGCCGGGCGCCGGCGACGCGACGAGGTTGCGCAGGTTGAACTTCGCCTGCGCATCCTCGATCGAGCCGGAGATATAGGTGTCCTCGCCGCCGTCGGCATTGGGCGCGCCGATCCGGCCGAGGAAATCCGACAGCTTCGTCTTCGCGATCGGCACGGCCCAGATCCCGCCGAGATACGTGATGCCGGGTGCCGTATCGCCTTCGGAACGCAGGATCATCCGGGTCCAGTCGAGTGCGCCGCGCGCCACCCACTGCGCCTGCGCGAGCATGCGCTGGTTCTCGATGCGGCGCACCTGCACCTGCTGGCGCCACAGCATCCCCGAGACGAGGATCGCCGACAGCGCGACCACCAGCAGCGCGGTGATGATCGCCGCGCCGCGCTGCGCGCGCCGTGCGCGGCTACGCGCCGGACGCGAGGCGGCTGCACGGCCGGCCTGGATCGAACGGTGAGGGCGGGCGCGCATCGTCATTCCCCGACGAGAAACACGCGCGTGACCGGCACGCGCAGCGACGTCGCGCCGATGCTGACCTGCAGCCCCGTCACCGCGCGCGGCGGCGGCGCATTGCCGAGCTGCGGCACCTTCAGCGCATCGTTGTTCTGCGCGAGCGTGTCGTTGGCCGCCTGCACGCTGGTGGTCCAGCCCACGCGCGGCACGTACAGCTTCGCGTCGATCGCGCCGACGCCGCCCATCAGCGCGACCGCGCTCCAGCCGTCGACGCTGCTGTCCTTCAACAGGCTGCGCAGCCGGTTCGCGTCGTCGAGCGGCGGCGACGCATAGCGCACCACGCGCCCGCCGGCGATCCGGTAGCGGACCACCTGCAGCCGCGGCGCGGCGCCCGGCACGTCGAACTCGCGGACGATCTGCAGCGTATTGCCGGCGACGCCGATCGCGGGCTGGCCCGCTTCGTCGTCGGTTGCCGCGAGGCGCGCGTCGATGCGCATCTGGTCGAACATCTGCGCGAAGATGCGCTCGTCCTCCATCGCGGACGCCACCTTGTCGCGGCCGCGCATGATCTGGTCGAGCCCGCGCCACGCGAGGATCGCGACCACCGCGAGGATCGCGATCGCGATCATCAGCTCGATCAGCGTGAAGCCGCGCGCGCGGCGACGCGGGTGGGCAGGGCGGACGGCCGGGCGCGGCATCGGTGCGTCAGAGCGAACGGCTGGTTTCATTCGCGACCACCGTCACCATCTGCGCGAGCACGCCGGAGCGGCCCGGCATGCTCACCGATATCTCGACGCGCCGGAACACCGGGTTCGGCGTCGCGCTCACGCGCTGCGAGCACACGAGCTGCACGTTGCCTTGCGAGCAGTCGAAACTCTGGTCCCCGACGGCCGGCCACGCATGCGCGAGCCGCAGCTGCGCGAGCGCGTTGTCGGCGCTCCAGCCGGCCAGCAGCCGGCGATGCAGGTCGGACGCGCCGGTCGCCATCGTGCCGACCGCGCGAATCGACGCGGCGAGCGCGATCGCGATGATCGCGAGCGCGACCAGCACCTCGATCATCGTGAAGCCGCGCGCGCGCCGACCGCGGGCGGGCGCTGAAACAGGGGAACAGGGCATCCGACGACGCATCGTCACTGCACCTCGTAGCGGCCGTTGCCGGTGCCGACGATCGTCGCACTGCCGGCGGCCGAATGCAGCGTCACGCGCACCGGCGTGTCGATGCTCTCGGTGCCGAACACGACGCGGCTCGCGCGCGTGTCGGAACCGGGGTAGTCGATATCGGCGCCCGTCACGCCGGCATCCCAGTTGCGCGGGCGCAGCAGGTCGTCGCGCAGCGTACGCCAGCCGTCGGGCGAGCTCACGTCGAACTGGAAGCCGTGCGCGGTCGGCTGCCACGCGATCGGGCGCGCGCGCACCTGCGCCTCGTCGCCGGCGGTCTCGAACAGCAGCGCGAGCCGCTGCGCTTCCTCGCGCAGGTCGGTGCGCGGATTGCGCGTCAGCGACAGCGACGCGAGCGACACCAGCAGGCCCGCGATCACCAGCACGACGAGCATTTCGAGCAGCGTGAAGCCGCGGGCTGCGCGACGGCGATGCGTCGCCCGCTGCCCGCCGAAGGCAGCGTGCGCGGCGGACGGCCTGACCGTCTCCGCGGCCCCGCGGCGAGATTCCGGCTCGCTCGCCCCACACGCCAGGACGGACGGCGCCGCCGCGCGGCGCATGCCGCCGTCGCAGCCGGAGCGGTGGGTCGTACGAAGGGCGGGCATGAAGCGCAGGGACGAAAGATCGGAGCGGTCAGCGACGGCTTATTGCCACGAGCCGATGTCGGTATCGTTGCCTTCGCCGCCTTCCTTGCCGTCGGCGCCGTAGCTGAACACGTCGATCTCGCCGTGCACGCCCGGGTTCAGGTATTTGTACGCGTTGCCCCACGGATCGTTCGGCAGGCGCTCGAGATAACCGCCGTCCTTCCAGTTGTTCGGAATCGGATCGGTGGACGGCTTCTGGATCAGCGCGTTCAGGCCCTGCTCCTGGGTCGGATAGCGGCCGTTGTCGAGACGGTACAGCTTCAGCGCCTGCATGATCGTGCCGATGTCCTGCTTGGCGGCGATGCGGCGTGCCTCGTCCGGGCGGCTCATGATCTTCGGCACGATCAGCGCGGCGAGGATCCCGAGGATCGCGACCACCACCATGATCTCGATCAGCGTGAAACCGCGCTGACGGCGGGCGGCTCCATTGCGGCGAGTGATCCACGTTTGCATGACTGACTACCTCTTTCCAAAAAATGTCGTCGATTGAATGACGCGCCCGTGACATCCGGACAAATGCCTGACGGCAAGCTTCCGTTATCCCGGAACGCGGAGCACGCATTGTAAGGCGCGCACCGCCGAGGGCTTTCACTCAACGCAAATTTCACATACATCCGTACAATAGCGCGCATGAACGCGCTCTCGATCCGGATCCTTTCCCTCGCACTCTTCGCTGCGTTGTGCGCGACGGCCACCTACTGGGTCGTCACGCTGTCGGCCCGCGAAGCGCCGCTGCCCGCCGCCGCCGCGCGGCCGCCGATCCGCACCGAGGACGCCGCGGCGCTGTTCGGCGGACAGCTCGAACGCAATCCCGTGCAGGACATCCACCTGTTCGGCATCCTCGCGCTGCAGCACGGCGCCGCGGCGATCGTCGGCGTCGGCGGCGAACCGCCGCGCGCGGTGTCGCTCGGCACGGAGCTCACGCCCGGCGCGAAACTCGCCGAAGTGCGCGCCCGCTCGATCGTCATCGACCGCAACGGCGCCCGCGCCGAAATCCAGCTTCCCGCCAATACGCCGTCGCCGGCGATCTACATGCGCTGAAGCCCGGCGGTGACGGCCGCAGCCGCCGTCACTGCACCATGTTGTTCAGCTCGATGATCGGCAGCATCACCGCCAGCACGATCACCAGCACGATGCCCCCCATCGCCAGGATCAGCAGCGGCTCGAGCAGGCTCGTCAGGAACATCGTCCGGCGTTCCAGCTCGCGCGCCTCGCCGTCGGCCGCGCGGTCGAGCATCGTCGTCACGTCGCCGGTCGCCTCGCCCGAACGGATCAGGTGCACCAGCACCGGCGGAAACGTCTTCACGTTGTTCAGCGCGCGCGACAGCGCGGAGCCTTCGCGCACGCGTACGATCGCATCGTCGATGTTCGCGCGCATCGCGCGGTTGCTGAGCGTCTCGCCGGCCGCCTGCAGCGCGCGCAGGATCGGCACGCCGGCGGCCGTCAGGATGCCGAGCGTGCTCGCGAAGCGCACCGTGTTGTAGCCGCGCACCAGCTTGCCCGCGAGCGGTGCGGTCAGCAGCCAGCGGTCGAACGCGAGGCGCGGGCCGTCGCGCGACAGCGTCGCCTTCACGAGCCATACGACCAGCGCGACCGCGATCAGGATCGCCCACCACCAGTGCCGCACGAATTCCGACAGCGCCATCATCACGATCGTCAGGATCGGCAACTGCTGCTTCGTGCTCGCGAACACGTTGACGACCTGCGGCACCACGTAGCTCAGCAGGAAGGTGACGATGCCGAACGCGATCAGCGTGACGATCGCGGGGTAGGTGAACGCGAGCAGGATCTTCTGCTTCAGCGCGTTGCGCTGCTCGATGTAGTCGGCGAGCCGCGACAGCACGATGCCGAGCTTGCCCGTATGCTCGCCGGCCGACACCAGCGCGCGATAGATCTCGGGGAAATCGCGCGGATGCTGGCTCAGCGCATTCGCGAGCGAATGGCCGCCGAGCACCTCGGCGCGGATCGCGGCCATCAGTTCGCGGATGTAGTCGCGCTCGGACTGCTCGGTCAGCACGCCGAGCGCTTCGTCGAGCGGCAGCCCGGCGATCAGCAGGCTCGCGAGCTGGCGCGTGAGGATCGCCTGCTCGCGCTGCGACAGCTTGCGGCCCAGCGCGAGCCGTTGCGAACGCGCGCCGCGGGTCGCGCTCGCGGCCGGCTCGACCGCCAGCGGCGTCAGCCCTTGCGTGCGCAGCTGGCCGCGCGCGGCGCGGGCGCTGTCGGCGTCGATCACGCCTTTCTGCGCGCGTCCCGCCGAATCGATCGCTTCGAAACGGAATGCCGGCATCGCGCTATGCGCCTCCCGTCACGCGCAGCACTTCCTCGAGCGACGTCGCGCCGGCCGCGAGCCAGCGCTCGGCGTCGTCGCGCAGCGTGCGCATCCCTTCCGCGCGGCCCGCGGCGAGAATCTCCGCGTCGGCCGCGTTGCGGTGGATCAGCGAGCGGATCGCGTCGTCGATCACGAGCAGTTCGTAGACGCCGCGCCGGCCCGCATAGCCCGAGTGCCCGCACTTGTCGCAGCCGACCGGATGCCACACGGTGCGGCCTTCTTCCTGCCGTTCTTCCTTGCAGACCGGACACAGCTGGCGCACCAGACGCTGCGCGAGCACGCCGAGCAGCGACGACGCGAGCAGATACGGTTCGACGCCCATGTCGGTCAATCGCGTGACGGCCGACGCCGCATCGTTGGTGTGCAGCGTCGCGAGCACCAGGTGGCCCGTCAGCGACGCCTGCACCGCGATCTGCGCGGTTTCGAGGTCGCGGATTTCGCCGATCATGATCACGTCCGGATCCTGACGCAGGATCGAGCGCAGCGCGCGCGCGAAGGTCATCCCGATCCGCTCGTTCACCTGCGTCTGGCCGATGCCCGCCAGGTCGTATTCGATCGGGTCCTCGACGGTCATGATGTTGGTCGTCGCGGTTTCGAGGCGCGACATCGACGCGTACAGCGTCGTCGTCTTGCCGGAGCCGGTCGGCCCGGTGACGAGCACGATGCCGTGCGGACGCGAGATCAGCCTGTCGAACTGCGCGAGCGTGTCGCGGCCCATCCCGAGCGCTTCGAGGTTCAGCCGCTGCGCGTCCTTTTCCAGCAGACGCAGCACCGCGCGCTCACCGTGCCCGGTCGGCAGCGTCGACACGCGCACGTCGACCGGCCGGCCGCCGACGCGCAGCGTGATGCGCCCGTCCTGCGGCAGGCGTTTCTCCGCGATGTCGAGCTGCGCCATGATCTTGATCCGCGAGATCAGCGCGCCGTGCAGCGCCTTCTTCGGCCGCACGACGTCGCGCAGCGTGCCGTCGACGCGAAAGCGCACGACCGACGCGTTCTCGAACGGCTCGATATGGATGTCCGACGCCTGTTCGCGCGCGGCCTGCGTGAGCAGCGCGTTGATCATGCGGATGATCGGCGCGTCGTCTTCCGATTCGAGCAGGTCCTCGACTTCGGGGATGTCCTGCATCAGCCGCGACAGGTCGACTTCGCCCTCGACTTCGCCGACGATCTGCGCAGCGCTGCCGTCCTGGCGCGCGTACGCGTGGTTGATCGCCTGCGCGAGCTCGTCGGCCGGCACGCGCTGCACGGCGATCGAGCCGAAGTTGCGTGCGATCTCGGCCAGCGCCGCGTCGTTCGTGCGTTCGCTGATCCACACCTCGAGCGTGTCGTCGAGCTGGTGCGCGATCAGCACCTGGCCGTTCTTCGCGAAACCGTACGGCAGCAGGCGCGCGGCGAGCGGCGACGGCGGCTGCCGTTCACCGGGCGCGCCGTCGGGGGCGGAGGACAGCAGGTCGCTCACTGCGACGCTCCCGGCGCGGTCAGCGGCTGCTGCGGCACCGTCTGCGGCGGCACGCCCTGCGATTGCGCGGGCGCCTGTTCGGGTGCGGCCGGCGGCGCCACCTGGCGCTGCATCTGCTGGCGACGCATCTTGTCGAGATCGAACAGGTTGCCCGCGGCCGTGCCGCCCTGGCTCGGGCCGAGCGGCATCGGCGGCACGACCGGGTCGTCCTTGTCGCGGATCACGTTGTTGTCCGACTTGTATGCGCCCGTCACGCCCTGGATGTAGTCGTAGCGGTTCGCGGTGACGGCCTGCGCGGTATCGCGGTCGCTGATGATCACCGGGCGCAGGAACACCATCAGGTTGGTCTTCTTGCGCTGCTTGCTTTCCGAGCGGAACAGCTGGCCGATCCACGGGATGTCGCCGAGCAGCGGCACCTTGCTGTTCGACACGTTGTACGCGTCCTGCATCAGGCCGCCGAGCACGATCACTTCGCCGTTGTCCGCGAGAATCGTCGACTGGATCGAACGCTTCGTGAACGACGGGCCCGTCTGCGCGTTCGTCGTCGCGGTATCCACCGCGGAATCCTCGGTATAGAGCTGCAGCTTCAGGATCCCGCCTTCGGTGATCTGCGGCTTCACGTGCAGCGTCAGGCCGACGTCGCGGCGATCGTAGGTGTTGAATGCGTTGCTCGTGGTGCCGCTCGTCAGGTTCGAATACGAACCGGTCGGAATCGGCACGTTCTCGCCGACGACGATCTTCGCTTCCTCGTTGTCGAGCGTGATCAGGTTCGGCGTCGACAGCACGTTCGCGTCGCTCACGCCCGCGAAGTATTGCAGCAGCGCGCCGAGGCCCTGCACGCCGAACATGTTGTGCAGCCAGCCGATGTTGAGGCCCTGGTTCAGGTTCGACAGGTTGGCCGGCAGGCCGACCCCCGTCAGCGTGCCGGTGCTGGAATTCACCGTGCCCGCCGTCAGGTTGATGATGCTGTTGCCGGCCACGCTGCCCGCGGTCGCCGCGAGGTTCGTGCCGGCCAGCAGCGCGCCGCTCGCGACCTGCCACTGGATGCCGAGCTGGCCGGCCGTCGTCGAGTTCAGTTCGACGATCAGCGCCTCGATATAGACCTGCGCACGACGCTTGTCGAGCTGGTCGATCACCGCGCGCAGGTTCCGGTAGACGGGATCGGACGCGGTGATGATCAGCGAGTTGGTCGCTGCATCGGCCTGGATCATCCCGCCGGGCTGGTTGTCGTCGTTCTTGTCCTTGTCGCCGCCGAGCAGGCCGGCGTTCCCGAGGCCGCCGCTCGACGACGTGCCGCCGTACGACGACGAGGACGACGAAGAACCGCCGAGGCCGCCCGACGGCAGCGGCGGGGTGCCGGCCGTGCCGGTCGAGAAGTTGCCGCTCGACGACGAGCCGTTCTGGTTGAAGCTGTTCGCGTCGTTCGACGACGCCGACGAGCCGCTGTCGTTGCCGCCCTTGCCGAGCATCCCGCGCAGCGTTTTCGCGAGCTTCACCGCGTCGGCGTTGCGCAGCGGCACGACGTGCATGTTGCCGGGCACCGCGCTCGGCGCGTCGAGCTGCTGCACGAGCCGTTTCGCGGCCGCGAGCCGCGCGCCGTTCGACGCGCGCAGCAGCAGCGAGTTGGTGCGCGGGTCGGCCGTGACCGACACCTTCAGCGTCGCGTCGCTGTTGCCGATCGCGCCCGGGTCGAGCATCTTCTGCAGCTGCGCGGCGAGGTCGATCGCGTTCGCGTTGCGCAGCGGAACCACTTGCACCTGCGCGCCCGCGGCGCTGTCGACGCCCGCGATGATCTGCGCGATGCGGCGCACGTTGTCCGCGTAGTCGGTCACGACGATCGTGTTGTTCGCCGGGTAGGCCGTCACCGTGTTGTTCGGCGAGATCAGCGGCCGCAGCACGGGCAGCAGGTTGTTCGCCGATTCGTTGTGCAGTTCGAACACCTGCGTGATGACCTGGTCGCCGCGCGCCTGCGGCGCATTGCCGACATAGGTCGGCACGCCCTGCAGCTTCGCGTCGGCTTCCGGTACGACCTTCAGCACACCGTGATCCTGCACCAGCGCAAAGCCCTGCATGCGCAGCGCCGACTGCAGCGTCTTCAGCGCCTGGTCTTCCGGCACCGCGCGTTCGGCGACGAGATTGAGCTGCCCCTTCACGCGCGGGTCGACGATGATGGTCTTGCCGGTGGCGGCGCCGATCGCTTTCGCGACCTGGTCGATATCCGCATTGACGAAGTTGAGCGTGACCTGAGCGTAGGCGGCCTGCGAGACGACGATGCCGGCGACGATCAGCGTCGTGGCGACGCGCCGCATAACGAAGCGATTTCTTGTCATGGATGAATGGGGCGATGCCGGCTCAGGCCGCTTCCGGCGGTAGTGCTGGGATCCAAATCCGAAAAAGGCGACATTAGCAGCTTTTCATGTCCGAAATATCACATTGATCCGAGGACTGTCTCACATACGACAGGCATGCGGCGATCCGTATGCGACATGTAAGGCGCGCCAGGCGGGCGCCGCGCCGGCACGGCAATGCGGTATACCCGCAGCCGCCTTCCGGTTTGTCGCAATGTCACGGACTGCCGGTATGATACGGGCGGCGCGTTTCTCGTCGCACGAATAACGGGCACGGGTTTTCCCGAACCCGCGCCTTTTCCCCTCCGGTTTTCGCACCATGAACAGACGGTTCGCTTCGATCGTGTGGATCGCCGCCGGCGCGTGGTTCGCCAGCGCGAGCGCGCACGCCGATTGTTTCGACGAAGCCGCGAAATACCAGAAGGTCAATCCGTTGATCCTGCGTGCGATCGCATGGCAGGAGTCGCGCAACCGGCCCACCGCGCTGAACAAGAATACGAACGGCTCGGTCGACTACGGCCTCATGCAGATCAATTCGATCCACCTGCCGACGCTGTCGCGCTACGGAATCGACCGCGATACGCTGATGGAGCCGTGCAAGAACGTCTATATTGCAGCGTGGCACCTGCGCCAGAAGATGAACCGGTACGGCAACACGTGGCAGGCCGTCGGCGCCTACCATTCGGAAACGCCGTCGCTGCGCGACAAATACGCGCGGCAGATCGCCGACATCCTGTCGCAGTGGAAGCTGCTGCCGCCGCAGTAACCGCGCGGCGCGACGCCGGCCGGCCGGCGCGGGTTTGATGCACAATGCGGGCTCACGCTGCGGTTTCGCCCGCGCGCGGCCTCGCGCCGATCGCGCCCCGGAACGACGCCGCGGCCGCTTTTCCACTTTTCAGTTGGTGCAAATCGCTATGAATCCGGCAATGAACCAGCCGTTGCCCGTCACCGTGCTGTCCGGCTTCCTCGGCGCCGGCAAGACCACGCTGCTCAACCACATCCTCGCGAATCGCGCGGGCCTGAAGGTCGCGGTGATCGTCAACGATCTCGCGGCGGTCAACATCGACGCGTCGATCGTGCGCGACGCGCAGGCGCTGTCGCATGTCGAGGAGCGTCTCGTCGAGATGTCGAACGGCTGCATCTGCTGCACGCTGCGCGACGACCTGCTCGTCGAGATCCGCCAGCTCGCGGCCGAGGGCCGCTTCGATGCAATCCTGATCGAATCGACCGGTATCGCGGAGCCGATGCCGATCGCCGAGACTTTCACGTTCGTCGACGACGACGGCACGTCGCTCGGCGAAACCGCGCGGCTCGACACGCTCGTCACCGTGGTCGACGCGTTCAACTTCCTGCGCGACTACGGCTCCGACGACGCGCTCGCGACGCGCGGCATCGCCGCGTCGGAGGAGGACGACCGCACGCTCGTCGAGCTGCTGATCGAGCAGATCGAATTCTGCGACGTGCTGGTGATCAACAAGGCCGACCTCGTCGGCGCGGACGAACTCGCGCGCCTGCAGCGCATCCTCGCGCGGCTCAACCCGCGCGCGCACCAGGTCGTGTCGACCTTCGGCAACGTGCCGCTCGGCGAAGTGCTGAACACCGGCCGCTTCGATTTCGACGAGGCGGCGAATGCGCCGGGCTGGCTCGCGTCGCTCGAGCAGGGCCACGATCACGATCGCGCGCCGGGCGACGCGCATCATCACGCTCACGTGCACGGCGAAGCCGACGAATTCGGCATCGGCAATTTCGTTTACCGTGCGCGCCGGCCGTTCCATCCGGCCCGGCTGTGGGCGCTGCTGCATCAGGAATGGCCCGGTGTGCTGCGCAGCAAGGGCTTCTTCTGGCTCGCGACGCGCAACGACATCGCGGGCTCGCTGTCGCAGGCGGGCGGCGTATGCCGGCACGGCCCGGCAGGCCTCTGGTGGGCGGCGCAGGATCGCGCGGAATGGCCGGACGACGACGAGCTGCTCGCGGAAATTCGCGCGGAATGGCAAGGCGACCTCGACGACCGGTCGGTCGGCGATCGCCGGCAGGAACTGGTGCTGATCGGCATCGGGCTCGACACCGACGCGTGGCGCGCGAAGCTCGACGCGTGCCTGCTGACCGATGCGGAATTCGCGCTCGGCGCGACCGGATGGGCCGCGTTCGACGATCCGTTCCCCGCGTGGGACGTCGACGGGCACGACGACGAAGACCCGGGCGACGCGCAGATCGTGCACGTGTAACGGCTCGTAAAACAACCGTTAAATCTTGCAAGAGGGTGTCGAACTGTGGCGAAACTGTCGCGAGCACCCAACAAAAAACCCGCCGAACGGCGGGTTTTTCTTTGAACAGGCGCGGGATTAACGCTTGTTGACGGCGTCCTTGAACGCCTTGCCAGCCGTGAACTTGACCGTCTTGGCTGCCGGGATCTTGATGGTTTCGCCCGTCTTCGGGTTACGGCCCGTACGTGCTGCGCGCTTGCCCGAACCGAAGCTGCCGAAGCCGATCAGCTGAACCGCATCACCCTTCGACACGGCCTTCTTGATGACTTCGAGCAGCGTGTCCAGCGTTTCGCCGGTTTGAGCCTTGCTGGCGCCCGTTTGGGCGGCGACGGCGTCGATCAGTTCCTGTTTGTTCATTAAGGTTCCTTTATCAGGTTAGGTTGACACGAACAGCGCGAACGCGCCGATTATACGTGCGCGAACCGTGCCGTCGAGAGTCGGACTCCGACGACACAGCGCCGAATCCTGGCCCGCGCGACGCGCCCTCCGGCTTCGCCGGTGGCCACCCCGCGGTACGGCGTTGCTATGATAGCGCAGCGCAAACCCAATAACGACAAGGGTTTCAAAGATTTTCATCGGTATTTCGCCGAATCAATCGTCGATTGCCCGTTTTTTGACCTGCGCCAACCGGACAGGATACGCAGCCCGCACCGCCCGTGCGCCGCGCCGTTGGTTTTTGCCAACGGCCGGCGCGGGAGGCCCCGCGCAATCCCTTGCCAGGCTTGGCTGCCACGTTTTTTGTTTCGCATGCCAGACCGACTTGTTCCCGCCACGCTCGCGTTTCGCGACGACGGCACCCTCGTGTCGCCCGCGTACGGCGACATCTATCACAGCGCCGCCGGCGCGCTCGCACAGGCCAGGCACGTGTTCATCGCCGGCAACGGGCTGCCGGCGCGCTGGCAGCAGCGCCGCACGTTCACGATCGTGGAGACCGGCTTCGGCACCGGCTGCAACTTCCTCGCGACGTGGGCCGCGTGGCGCGACGATCCCGCGCGCTGCGAGCGGCTGCATTTCGTGTCGGTCGAAAAGCATCCGTTCTCGCGCGAGGACCTGCGCCGCGCCGCTTCCCATATCGTTGCGGACACAACCATATCGGCGAGTGCCACGGCGCTCGCGGATGCCTGGCCGACGCTCGTGCCGGGCGTGCACCGGCTCGAGTTCGACGCAGGGCGCGTGGTGCTCACGCTCGCGTTCGGCGATGCGCTCGAGCTGTTGCCGAAGCTCGTCGCGCGCGCGGACGCGTTCTATCTCGACGGCTTCGCGCCGTCGAAGAATGCCGATCTGTGGTCGGTCGAGGTGTTTCGCGCGCTCGCGCGCCTTGCCGGCGATGGCGCGAGTTTCGCCACCTATTCGAGCTCGGGCGTCGTCAAGCAGGCACTCGATGACGCGGGCTTCGCGTATCGCAAGGTCGAGGGCTTCGCGGGCAAGCGCGCGATGCTCGTCGGCGAATACGCGCCGCGCTGGCGAATGCGCCGGCACGAACCGCCGCGCGCGCTGCCGGTCGCCGCGCGCCGCGCGATCGTGATCGGCGCCGGCCTGGCCGGCTGCGCGGTGGTCGAACGGCTCGCCGCGCGCGGCTGGAACATCACGCTGATCGAGCGGCACGAACGGATCGCGAGCGAAGCGTCGGGCAATCCGGCCGGCGTGTTCCACCCGCTGATGACGCGCGACGACAACGTCGCGAGCCGGCTCACGCGCAGCGGCTTCCTGCATGCGCTCGCGCGCTGGCGCGCGCTCGAGCAGGCCGGTCACGCATTCGCGCGCAGCACGCACGGGATGGTGCATCTCGCGGAATCGGCCGACGACTTCACACGGATGCGCGACGCGTTCGAAGCGCTCGGCGCGCCATCCGACTATGCGACGCTGCTCGACGAAGGCGCCGCACGCGCGTATCTGCAACTGCCGGTCGCGCACGGCGGGCTGCTGTTTCCGCAGGGCGGCGCCGTATGGCCGGCCGCGCTTTCCGATGCGCAATGCGCGGCGGCCGGCGAACGCGTGCAGCTGCTGACGCGCACCGAAGTCGCGCGGCTCGAGCGCCGCGACGACATGTGGCACGCGCTCGACGCCGCGGGAAACACGCTCGCACATGCGCCCGTCGTCGTGCTCGCGAACGCGGGCGACGCGGTGCGTCTCGCGGGCCTGCGGCATGTCGCGCTGCAGCCGGTGCGCGGCCAGCTCACGCTGTTGCCGCCGGGCAGTGCGGCGCCGCTGCCGTGCCCCGCGATCGGCGACGGCTACGCGGTACCGCTCGACGACGGCTCGCTGCTGATCGGCGCGACGTTCGAACCCGACGACACCGATCCCGCGCTGCGCGCGGCCGGCCACGCGGAAAACCTCGACCGCGTGCGCCGCCTGCTGCCGGGCCTGCTTCGCGAGGTGCCGCAATCCGACGCGCTGCGCGGCCGCGTCGCGTTCCGCTGGGTCGCCGGCGATCGGCTGCCGCTGATCGGCCCGCTCGCCGACGAAGCGCAGGCGGTTGAAAACGCGCGCGCGCTGAGCGGCGCCAAGGCGCGCGACCTGCCGCGCATGACGGGGCTCTACGGCGCATTCGGTTACGGGTCGCGCGGCCTCGTATGGGCCGCGCTCGGCGCCGAGCTGATCGCGTCGCAACTCGAAGGCGAACCGTGGCCGCTCGAACGCGAGCTCGCCGATGCCGTCGATCCGGCACGTTTTTTGATCCGCGCGCTGCGCGCCCGCCAGGTGAACGCGGCCGACTGAACACCGGCACCGATCCGTCCTCACAGTTTTTCGCTTTTCCCGCGCCAAGTTATCCACTCGACACTGTGGATAACCGCGCGGAAACCTTGCGCACTTCGTGTGCAATCACAGTGGACGTAAACGGGGTAACTCGGCACAGCGCCGAAGCGGCCCGAAAGTTGCTCAACTCCGACTACTGTGCACAAACAGCCTGTGCAACGGGTTATGGTTTTGGCAACACCTTGATCTTTCAGCGTAAACGGAAGTTATCCACAGAACTGTGCGCACCTTGTTAACTTCTACTACGTATGTATACGGATAATCCTTTTAAACCAAAGACCTGTGCGAGGCACAGGCCATCGACTCGATTCAATCGGTTCCGGAACGAAAAAGCTGTGGCACAATCGGTTTCCTTCGCGTTCGTCCGGCCAGGCGCCGGACATGCTTCAACGGAACGGTCCGCGCGTTTTCGAATCTGAATCTTTCGAGACAGCGCAGTCCGTTCACACACCAGGCCGACAATCCAGATCGGCCGATCTGAGTGGCATATCCGCCGATGGGCGGAACAGGCGGATCCCATGTCCCGCCGTCGTCAACCACAACAATCACATTCGGGGCGATACCCAGCCGGCGCGCATCTCATTCCTGACGCTTGACCCCGCGTCGCTGGCGGTTGCTTCCAAAGGAGAAGTCACCACGATGAAGTCGGCGTTCTCATTCCTGCCCAACTGGCCGCTCGCGCCGGATGCCGTGTTCTGGGCCGGGCTCGCGTTGTTCGCGGCCGGCCTGTGTGGCGAGCTGTGCTATCGCGCGTGGCGGCTGCCGCGCATCACCGGCTACGCGGTGATCGGCCTGATCGCCGGTTCGTTCGGCTTCGGCGTGATCGACGCGAGCACCGACGAAACCTCGCGGCTGCTGATCGACGTCGCGCTCGGCCTGCTGCTGTTCGAACTCGGCAGCCGCCTCGACCTGCGCTGGATTCGCCGCAATCCCTGGCTGATCGCATCGAGCCTCGCGGAAGCGACGCTGACCTTCGTGCTCGTGCTGTTCGCGATGCTCGCGCTCGGCGTGTCGGGAATGGTCGCGCTCGTGCTGGCGGCGATCGCGATCGCGACGTCGCCGTCGATGGTGATCCAGCTCAAGACCGAGCTGCGCGCGGAAGGGCAGGTGTCGCAGCGGCTGATCACGCTGACCGCGCTGAACAGCGTGTACGCGGTCGTGCTGACCAAGCTCGTGACGAGCTGGCTGCACCAGGAAGCGTACGGCAACGTGTTCGCGACGATCCTGCAGCCGGTCTACCTGCTCGTCGGGTCGTTCATCGTCGCGTACCTCGTCGCGCGTTCGTGCAACTACCTGTTCCGCCACATGACCTCGACGATGCGAGACGAGCATTCGTTCGTCGCGCTGTTCGGGCTCGTGATGCTCGCGATCGCGGTCGCGCAGGCGCTGAAGCTGTCGACGCTGCTCACGCTGCTGCTCGCCGGCATCATCGTGAAGAACCTCGAAGCGCGTCCGCAGCTGTGGCCCGAGCATTTCGGCACGGCCGGCTGGCTGCTGACGGTGATCCTGTTCGTGCTGACGCTCACGTCGTTCACGTGGGGCGACATCGCGATCGGCGGCTTGCTCGCGATCGCGCTGATCGTCACGCGGGTCGTCGCGAAGCTCGCCGGCGTGGTCGCGTTCGCGAAGCCGAGCGGCATCGGGATGAAGCAGGGCGTCGCGCTCGGCATCGCGCTCACGCCGATGTCCGCGCTGTCCTATCTGCTCGTCGACGACACCTACCAGCTCTATCCGAATTTCGATCCGCACCTGCGCGCGATCGTGATGTGCACGATCGTGATCCTGCAGCTCGTCGGCCCGTTCCTCGTCTACCGATGCCTGTCGGCGGTCGGTGAACGCAGCGACAGCAACTGATTCCGGAACCTGCCATGGCACTCGAAACCTTCGTCAATTCCGAGCCGTTCACGTTCGGCGTCGAACTGGAAATCCAGGTCGTCAACACGCACAACTACGACCTGACCAAGGCCGCATCCGACCTGATGCGGCTGATCCAGGGCGAGAAATTCCCCGGCAACATCACGCCGGAAATCACCGAGAGCATGATCGAGCTGTCGACCGGCATCTGCCATTCGCACGAGCAGGCGCTCGGCGAACTGCATGCGATCCGCGACGTGCTCGTGAAGGCGGCCGACCAGCTCAACGTCGGGCTGGCCGGCGGCGGCACGCACGCGTTCCAGCAATGGAGCGACCGGCAGATCTACGACGCGCCGCGCTTCCAGTACCTGTCCGAGCTGTACGGCTATCTCGCGAAACAGTTCACCGTGTTCGGCCAGCACGTGCACATCGGCTGTCCCGATCCGGACAGCGCGCTGTTCCTGCTGCACTCGATGTCGCGCTTCATCCCGCACTTCATCGCGCTGTCCGCGTCGTCGCCGTTCGTGCAGAACGTCGACACCGGCTTCCATTCGGCGCGGCTCAATTCGGTCTTCGCGTTTCCGCTGTCGGGCCGCGCGCCGTTCGCGCTGACCTGGAGCGGCTTCGAGGAATACTTCATGAAGATGGTCAACACGGGCGTGGTCAACTCGATGAAGGACTTCTACTGGGACATCCGTCCGAAGCCCGGCTACGGGACGATCGAGGTGCGCGTGATGGATACGCCGCTGTCGGTCGACCGCGCGGCCGCGATTGCCTGCTACATCCAGACGCTCGCGCGCTATCTGCTCACCGACCGGCCGCTGAAGCTGTCCGAGGACGACTACCTGGTCTACACGTTCAACCGTTTCGAAGCGTGCCGCTTCGGGCTCGAGGGCACCTGCGTGAATCCTCAGACGGGCGAGCGCCGCACGATCGCCGAGGACATCCTCGACACGCTCGACCGGATCGCGCCGCACGCGGCCGCGCTCGGTTCGCGCGCGGCGCTCGACGAGATCGGCGCGCTCGCGAAGGCGCGCGTGAACGACGCGTCGTGGCTGCGAACCGTTTTCAAGCAGGAGAAATCGCTGAACGAGACGGTTCGACAACAGTGCCTGCGTTGGCGCGAGTGAAAAAATGTTTTGCAGATTACGGGCTCGACCGCCTCGCGATTCGCTGGATGCCGGTCGGGACCGATTCCGTCCGAAACCGTTGCCAGTCCTTCCGAAATTCTGTGGATAACCCGATATTCCGCTGAAAAGTCAACGGTCTGCGGACAGGATAACCCGGTGGATGGCCGCGCGTCGCACGGTGGCCGATTCGAACAGGAAAATGCCGGTGCGCGCTGTCCCGCAAGCGTGCGATATTGGCCGCACAACGAAAAATTCAGGTTATCCAGTGATTTTCCACAGCATGAAGGGGATAACTTAGCTGTGCGATTTTCCGCTCTCGCTTAGAATGTCGGCTTTGCGGACACCGGGAACGATGCGTGTCTTACCGGTCGCCGCGAACGCGACCGCCGCGTGTGCCTCGCGACGGGCGTGTCGGACGGGTTCGAAAGAGCCCTTCCGGTTTGAGATATTCGATCTCCACACTACGGCCGCTCGGCAAACCGGGCGGCGGCAAAGCGAAAAGACTATGAGCGAAGGCGTTTACGGGAATCAGGCTGCAGGTCGTGTGACCCACAGCTTGCTGCGATTGAGTACGGCCATGCGAAGCCAGGCATGGGATTGGGCGGAAGGCGCGGGCCTGACGCCGACGCAGGGCGAAATCCTCGTGCTGCTGCTGCAGCGCAAGGGCCCGATGCGGCTCGGCGAGATCGCGCGCGAGACGCAGCTCACCGCAGCGACCACGAGCGATGCGGTCAGCACGCTCGAGACGAAGGGGCTCGTCGAGAAGCGTCGTGCGCTCGACGACGGTCGCGCGCTCGCCGTGCGCCTGTCGGCGCGCGGTCGTACCGCGGCGAAGAAGGCGCTGCAATGGCCGGAATTCCTGACCAAATCGGTCGGCAAGCTCGGCGCGGACGAGCAGAGCGCGCTCTATCGCACGCTGCTGAAGACGCTGCGCGAGCTGCAGGTGGCCGGCGTGACGCCGCCGCAGCGCATGTGCCTGACGTGCACGCACTTCCAGCCGGCCAAGCCGTCGAAGAAGGCGGCGCACCACTGCGCGGCGCTTGCGCTGACGCTCGCCGACAGCGATCTGCGTCTCGACTGTTCGGTGCACGAAGAGGCCGACGTGGCGACGCAGAAGAAGACCTGGAAGATTTTCGCCGGCTGACGTCCGTCGATCGACCGGGAGGCCGGTGATGAACGCTGAAGTCGTGGCGATCCGCCACGTGCATTTCGAGGACCTCGGCAGCTTCGAGCAGGTGCTCGGCGAACGGGGCCGGCGAGTGCGCTACGTCGACGTCGGGTCGTCGCGGGTCGAGGTGCTCGACGTGCTCCAGCCTTCGCTGCTCGTCGTGCTCGGCGGCCCGATCAGCGTGGTCGACGATGCGCAGTATCCGACGATCGCGCCGCTCGCGGCGCTCGTGAAGCAGCGCATCGACGCCGGACTGCCGATCCTCGGCATCTGCCTCGGCGCGCAGTTCATCGCCCGCGCGCTCGGCGCGCGCGTCTATCCGGCCGCGCAGAAGGAACTCGGCTGGGCGCCGCTGGCGCTCACCGACGCGGGCCGCGCGTCGCCGCTGCGCCATCTCGACGGTGCGGCGACGTCGATGCTGCACTGGCATGGCGACACGTTCGACCTGCCGGGCGGTGCGATCCATCTCGCAGCGACGCCGGCCTGTCGCCACCAGGCGTTCGCGTGGGGTCAGCATGTGCTGGCGCTGCAATGCCATCCGGAGATCCTCGCGGATCATTTCGAACCCTGGCTGATCGGGAATGCCGGCGAGATCGCGTCGACGCCCGGCATCGACGCGTGCCGGCTGCGCGCCGATACCGCACAGTACGGCCCGGCGCTGGAAGCGGCGGCGCGAACGATGTTCGGCGAATGGCTCGATAGCGTCGGGCTCTGACGCGCGCGGCGGTCGATGCCGCAAGGTGTATCCCTTCGTGCACCGGGTGCCGGTGCGCGCGGTCGCGCGGTGCACGCGTCATGCGCGAAGCCGGTCCTGCTTCGCATTTTCCGCGCATTCCCCCCGCATTCCTGACCACCCGCTTACTGCCGGCCCCGCCTCCTGCAGGCTTCCGGCCCGCGTGCTACGCTCGTCCGCTCTTGTCCTTTTCTCGCGAGCGGCCTCCATGACTGCGCTGTTTTCACCGTTCACGCTGCGCGGCGTGACCCTTCCGAACCGGATCGTGATTTCCCCGATGTGCCAGTACTCCGCCGAGCGCGGCGAGGCGACCGACTGGCACATGATTCATCTCGGCCATCTTGCGCTGTCGGGCGCGGGCCTGCTGTGCATCGAGGCGACCGCGGTCGAGCCCGACGGGCGCATCACGGCCGGCGACCTCGGCCTGTGGGACGACGTGACCGAGGCCGCGCTGAAGCCGGTGCTGGCCGCGATCCGCAAGCATGCGCCGATCCCCGTCGCGATGCAGCTGTCGCACGCGGGGCGCAAGGCGTCGAGCGCGGTGCCGTGGCAGGGCGGCCAGCTCGTCTCCGTCGCCGACGGCGGCTGGCTGCCGCATGCGCCGTCGGCCGTGCCGCACAAGGATGGCGAAACGCCGCCGCTCGCGCTCGATACGGCCGGGCTGAACCGGATCCGCGACGCATTCGCGGCGGCCGCGAAACGCGCGGCGCGGCTCGGCATCGATGCGGTCGAGGTGCATGCGGCGCACGGCTACCTGCTGCACCAGTTCCTGTCGCCGCTCGCGAACCAGCGCACCGACGCGTATGGCGGCTCGCGCGAGAACCGCATGCGCTTTCCGCTGGAGATCTTCGAGACCGTGCGCGCGGCGTTTCCCGACGATCGGCCGGTCGGCGTGCGGGTCTCCGCGACCGACTGGGTCGAAGGCGGCTGGGAGCTCGACGATACGATCGCGTTCGCGCACGAGCTGAAGCGGCGCGGCTGCGACTGGATCGACGTGTCGTCCGGCGGCGTGTCGCCGCTGCAGAAGATTCCGCTGTCGCCCGGCTATCAAGTGCCGTTCGCGCAGGCCGTGAAGCGCGCGGTCGACATGCCGACGATCGCGGTCGGCCTGATCAACGAGCCCGCGCATGCGAACCGGCTTGTCGAGGCCGGCGATGCCGATTTCGTCGCGATGGCGCGCGCGATGCTGTACGACCCGCGCTGGCCCTGGCACGCGGCCGCCGAACTCGGTGCGCAGGTGACGGCGCCGCCGCAGTACTGGCGTTCGCAGCCGCGCGAGCACAAGACGCTGTTCGGCGACATCGCGTTCGGCCAGCGCTGAGCATCATCGCGTCCGGTCGCGTGCGCGGATCGCACGCGATAGTGCGCGCGATGTTGAACGAAGCAATCGCGAACGTGTAGGATGCGGGTGATTCGCCGCATGCCCGACGCGGCACCGACCGGTGCCGCGTTTTCATTTCCGGTCTGCCCGATTCGGGCGGCCGTGCATGCGCGATGCGGGGCCGTGATCGCGGCCGCCTTCCATTCAAGTCGTCTTCACAAGGATTCGTTCGATGAGTTCACGCAGGATCGCGGTGCGCCGCTCGGGAGTACACGGAAGAGGCGTGTTCGCCGTGTCGCCGATCAAGGCCGGCGAGCGCGTAGTGGAATACAAGGGCGAACGAATTTCGTGGAAGGAAGCGTTGCGCCGCCATCCGCACGACCCGAACGAGCCGAACCATACGTTCTACTTCGCGCTGGAAGAGGGCGGCGTGATCGACGGCAAGGTCGACGGCAACAGCGCGCGCTGGATCAACCACTCGTGCGCGCCGAACTGCGAGGCGGAAGAGATCGAAGGCCGCGTGTACATCCACGCGCTGCGCGACATCGCGCCGGAAGAGGAACTGTTCTACGACTACGGCCTCGTGATCGACGCGAAGCTGACCAAGAAGCTCAAGCGCGAATACGCGTGCCACTGTGGTGCGCAAGCGTGCCGCGGCACGCTGCTTGCGACGTCCGACGACGGCGAGAAGAAGAAAAAGAAGAAGTCCGAGTCGAAGGCGAAGGACAAGAAAAAGAAGAAGTAAGCGCGGGCGCGGCGCGCGCCGCGCGTGCTTCAGTGCGTCGGCGCCGCGGCCGGCGTCTCGCTGGCGGGCTTCGCCGTCCGTGCCGCGAGCGGCACGCGCACCACGAAACGCGAGCCGCCTTCCGGCGCGTCTTCGTACGACACCGTGCCGCCGTGCATCGCAATGATGTCGTGGACGATCGCGAGGCCGAGCCCCGCGCCGGTCTCGACGCCGTTGCCGTTCTGCGCGTCGCCGCGGAAGAAACGCTTGAACAGGTCGGCCTGCTGGTTCGCGGGCACGCCGGGGCCGTTGTCCTCGACGACGATCTCGGCGGCCGGCTGGTTGCCGTCGAGCGCACCGCGCGCGACGTTCACCGTGATCCGCGCACCGTCCGGCCGCGCGAGCGGCACGTATTTCATCGCATTGTCGAGCAGGTTCGCGATCACCTCGCGCAGCAGCACGGGGTTGCCGCGCACGATCAGCGTCTCGTCGTCGCCGGGATCGTCGCTGCGCTGGAAGCCGAGATCGACGTGCGCGGCGAGCGCGCGCGGCACCCATTCGGCGCCCGTCTCGAACGCCATTGCCGCCAGGTCGACGTCGACGAAGCGCGCGGCCTGTTCGCCCGGCTCCGCACGTGCGAGCGACAGCAGCTGGTTCGACAGCCGCACCGCGCGGTCGGCGGCCGCGCGCAGCTCGCGCACCGCGGTAAGGGTCTGCTGCGGATCGCGCGCGGTCGCAGCCTGCTCGGCGTGCAGCTTCACGGCCGTGAGCGGCGTGCGCAGCTGGTGCGCGGCGTCGGCGATGAACTTGCGCTGCGCGTCGAGCGCGGTCTTCAGGCGGCCGAGCAATGCATTCATCGCGCTCGTCAGCGGGCGGATCTCGAGCGGCACGTCGGTTTCGTCGACCGGTTCCAGCGACGTATGGGTCTGCCGGTTCAGCGAATCGGCGAGATGCGTGAGCGGGCCGAGCTGCTGGTTCACGACGCGCCACACGATGCCCCAGCCCGCGAGCAGCAGCAGCAGCAGCGGCATCATGATCGCGACGAGGAACTCGGCTGCGATCCGGTAGCGGTGCCGCACCGGCTGCGCGACCTCGACGACCATCGGCCTGCCGCCCTCGACGTTGTCGACGCGCACCTGCGCGACGCGCACCGCACGGTTGTCGTATTCGGCTTCGAACACGTACGCGTGATGCATGCGGCGCACGTTGATGCCGCGCAGCGGCAGCTTCGGATCGCCGGCGAGTTCCTGCTCGCCGTCGCTGATCCGGTAGATCAGCGCTTCGGCCGGATCGGAGAACATCGCCTGCGCGAGCGGCGGCACCGTGAACGGCGCGTCGGGGCCGGCGATCTGGATCTGCTTCGAGATGGCGGTCGCGAGATCGGCGAGCGAGCGGTCGATCACGTGTTGCGTGTATTGCCACGCGAGCCAGTAGGCAATCAGGCCGCTCATCAGCGCGAGCATCGACAGCGGCGCGGCGAGGCGCCGGAGCAGCGAGCGGCGCAGGCTGGTCACAGCCGGATCAGGAGACATTTCGACAGGCAAATGGATAAGCGCCGCTCACGGGGAGCGGCGCGGTCGTACGCCGGACGGCGACGTGCGGGGGCGACGGCGCCGGCGGCAAGCGCCGGGCGCTGCCGCTCAGACGCTTGCCGTCTGGCGGATTTCCTGCAGCAGGTAGCCGAAGCCGCGCACCGTGACGATTTCGACGCGGCACTGCTCGAGCTTCTTGCGCACGCGGTGCACGTAGACTTCGATCGCGGTGTCGCCGAGATCGCCGCCGAAGTGCGTGAGGTGGTCCTGCAACTGCGCCTTGCTGACGACGCGGCCGTGACGCAGCAGCAGCATTTCGAGCACCGCGAATTCGCGCGGCGACAGTTCGAGCGGCTTGTCGTCGTTGAAGATGCGGCGGTCGACGCCCGACAGGCGGACACCGCCGAGCGACACTTCCGGACGCGGCATGTCGCTGTGCGGGCCGCTGCGGCGCATCACCGCGCGGATCCGCGCTTCGAGCTCGGCCGGCTCGAACGGCTTGAGCATGTAGTCGTCGGCGCCCGAGTTCAGGCCCTGGATACGGTCGTTCAGCTCGTCGCGTGCGGTCAGCACGATGACCGGCGTATGGCGGTTGGTCTGGCGGAAGCGCGTGAGCAGCGTCATCCCGTCGATGCCCGGCAGGCCGAGGTCGAGGATCACGAGTTCGTGGCGGTTTTGTGCCAGCGCCTGTTCGGCAAAGATGCCGTCATGCACCATGTCGACGGTGAAGCCAGCCTGTTCGAGGCTGCTCTGGATACCGCGTGCGATGGGGCGGTCGTCTTCGATCAGAAGGAGTCGCATGAAGTTCGCTCAAGTACAATGGGTTGGCGGTTCAGGCACGCGGACAGCACGACGCCGTTTCCACAGGGGCGCCGCATCGCCTGACATCAAGCATGGCGGCCAGCGAACGATTACATCCAATCATGTCCGATATTTCGATCCACGACCTCGAAGCCGCGATCAATTTCTGGCGCGCCCGCTCGCCGTCGAGCGGCGACGAACTCAAACTCTGCGAAGAGGCCAGCGCGCTCTCCAAGCCGTATGCGCTGCTGATTGTACAGCGCGGAAGCGCGCTGCAACTGGAAGGTTTGGACCCCAAGGCGCGGAAAGCGTACGAGACTTACGTGCGCCTTAAGGATGGCTTGGAAAGCTGAAGGCTTTCGCTGAGTACATCCTAGAAAACGTTCATCGAAATGAAAAGTTGACGTGGCGCGCGTCGAAACCGCGCCGCGCGTCCGAATCCTGTAACCGGGCGTTACACCCGGTGGCGGGACGGGCGCGCGATCGCATGCGGGCCGCCGGTCAGGCGCCCGGGTGCGCGTGTGCGCCGGCCTGGTCGATGAACAGCGCGAGGTCGATGTCGCGCTGCGTCAGGCCGTCGGCGTCGTGCGTCGACAGCGTCACGTCGACCCGGTTGTAGACGTTGAACCATTCCGGATGGTGGTTCATTTCCTGCGCCTTGATCGCGACGCGCGTCATGAAGCCGAATGCCTCGTTGAAATCGGCGAAGCGCAGGCTGCGCTGGATCGCGTCGCGGCCCGGCACGGCCGACCACTGCGGCACGCGTTCGAGCTGGGTCTTGCGTTCTTCTGATGTGAGCTTGTGGATCATGTTGCACCTCGTTCGGTAACGGCGCTCGCGCGCGGCACGCGCCGCGCGGCGAAGCCGGCATCGGTCATTCTTTCATAGTTGGCAGACACGCGTCGGTTCGCCGGCGCTCACGCGTCGGCGTCGTCCGGCCAGCCTTCGCCGGTGCCGCGATGCAGCACGCGATCGCTGTCGAGCACCGCGCCGGCCGCGATTTCCGGCAGCCCCGCGAGCCGGGCCGCGAGCGCGCGCCCGTCGACGCCGGCGAGCGCGAACAGCTGCGCGAAGTCGTCGATCACGAAGTAGGTCTTCTGGAACGTGTCGATCCGGTATTGCGTGCGCATCACGCGCTCGAGGTCGAAGCCGAGCCGGTTCGGCGCCGCGCTTTCGACGCTGTACAGGCTCTCGCCCTTGCTCGACACGATGCCGGCGCCGTAGATCGACAAGCCGTTCGGGCCGCGCGGATCGCGGATCAGCCCGAATTCCACCGTGTACCAATACAGGCGCGCGAGCCGCGCGAGCGCTGCCGCGTCGTCGGCGACCGCCAGCGCGGCGCGGCCGTATGCCTGCATGTAGTCGGCGAACACCGGCTCGATCAGCAGCGGGACATGGCCAAACAGGTCGTGGAAGCAGTCGGGTTCCTGCAGGTAGTCGAGCTGGTCCGGGCGGCGCATCCACCAGGTGACCGGAAAGCGCCGGTTCGCGAGATGCTCGAAGAACACGCGGTCGGGCACGAGGCCCGGCACCGCGACGATTTCCCAGCCTGTCGCGGGCTTCAGCTGGCGGTTCACGTCGGCGAACGACGGCACGCGATCGGCGGGCAGCTCGATCTTCCCGAGGCCTGCGACGAACGCGTCGCACGCGCGTCCGCGCAGCAGCGCCGACTGGCGTGCATAGAGCTGCTGCCACACCGCGTGGTCGACCCGGCCGTAACGCGCGAGCGGCTGGTCGATGGTGAAATCGGCGCGGGTTTCGAGGCCCGCATCGAACTGCTCCTGCAGTTTCGCGGTGACGACGGTGGACATGATCAGGCTCTGCACGGCTGGAGTTGAGAGACATGCAAGTGTAGAGCGGGGTGCGCGCGGATTGGGCGCAAAGTTGGCGCTGATTCACCTGATGATGCGATAATCGCGCATCAAATCGTCGAATCATGCGGAGAATGAACATGCTGGAACTCGATCACTTCGATCTCGCGCTGCTGGACGTGCTGCAGCGCTTCGGCCGCGCGACGCACCAGCAGCTCGGCGAGGAGGTGCCGCTGTCGCCGTCGCAGATCGGCCGGCGGCTGCAGCGGCTCGAGGCCGCGGGCGTGATCGAAGGCTATCGCGTGATGTTGCGGCCCGAAAAGCTCGGGCTCGGCGTGACCGCGTTCACGAGCCTGAAGCTGAAGCATCACGGCGATTCGATCATCGAGCAGTTCCAGCAGCAGATCGACGTGCTGCCCGAAGTGCTCGAATGTCATGCGGTGGTCGGCGATGCCGACTATCTGCTGCGGATCGTCGCGCCGGACCTGAACGCGCTGTCGCAGTTCGTGATGAAGAAGCTGATGCGCGTGCCGGGCGTCGACAGCGTGCGCTCGAACATCGTGCTGACGACCTTCAAGCGCAACGGCGCGCTGCCGCTCGCGCATCTGGCGCCGGGCGCCGCCTGAAGCGGCGGCGCAGCGCGCCGTCGCCGGCGGGGCCGGATCAGGCCGCCTGTTCCTGCGCGTCCGCGTTCAGCAGGTCGACGTACGCGACCGCGACCAGGTCGTCCGGCGACACGCCGAGCTTCGTGAACACGTCGTGCGCCTCGGCTTCGCCGCCCGCTTCGTCGTCGTCGGGGCCGAGCACGACTTCCAGCTCGATGAAGTCGCCGAGGCCGTCGACGCGGTCGAGGTGGATCCGCGTGCGTCCCGCGAGATACACGTGGCGCTCCTTCGTGACGATGCCGCGCGTGGTCAGCGCGGTGGCGAGCAGCGCATGCATCGCGTCGGGGTTCGTTACCGGGCTGCGCGTGTAGTACGACGCCTTCGGGCCGTCGCGGTCGTCGCGCTGGTAGAAGATCAGCTCGGCCGGCGTGCCGTCCTCGAAGCGGCGCAGCTTCAGCCGGCCGCGCGGCACGTCGTAGAAGAAGTCCTGCTGGCGATAGAACAGCGGCGCTTCGGTCGCGAGCGTAGCCGCCTGTTCGCGCAGCCGCTCGAACTCACGGGCGCGGGCTTTGATCTCGATGTTGCGGGCCATGCGGGTCTCCTTCGATCGACAAGGGTCTCGCGAGTGTGCGAACGCACAATCTAGCAAAAACGCCGCGACGGCGGCGTGACGCCGGCATGGCCCGGGCGCCGCGCGGCGAAACGACGCGCGGCCTGCCGCAGTGGCAGCGCTGCGCCCTGTGCAGCACGTCGCATCGTTTCATCAGCGCCGCTCATATCGCCCATTGCGCCTCGATCAACGCAAGCGCGGCCGCAATCGCGGGCTCGTCGCGCCGCGCGGCGAGCGTCACGAAGCTCAGCTCGGTCGGCACCGTCACGCGCTCGACGATCGTCAGCGCATGGGCGTGCGCCTCGGCCAGCGCGGTCGAATCGCGCGCGAGCGTCAGACCGATCCCCGATTTCACGAGGTCGAGCATCGACTGTTCCTGGTCGACCTCGGCGACCTTCACCGGCTGCGCACCGGCTTGCGCGAAGCGCCGCGACAGCAGCCGGTGGTGCGCGGAGGCCGGCGGCGTCCAGATCCACGGCAGCGCGGCGAGGGCGCGCCAGTCGTGCGCGCGATGCACGCGTTCCTTCCAGCCGGCCGGCGCGAGCACGCGGTACTGGAAGCGCGTGAGCGTGACCGTGTGGAACAGCGCGCCGTCGCGCGGATCGTCGTCGCCGGGCCGGCCGATGTAGTAGCCGGCGTCGAGCGCCTGCGTGCGCACCTGTTCGAGCACCCAGCCCGACATGCCGTGACGCAGCGCGGTCTCGATCTGCGGATGGGTCTCGACGAGCGCGCGCAGGAAGCCGCCGAGGCGCAGGAAGCCGGGATCGAGGATCGTGCCGATCCGCAGCCGGCCGCGCACCTCGTGACGCAGCGCGGTGGCCGCGCGCTCGACGTCGGCGGCCGCGGCGAGCGCGCGCTCCGCATGCGGCAGCAGCGTCTGGCCGTCGCGCGTGAGCAGCAGCCCGTGCGACGTGCGCGTAAACAGCACGACGCCCAGCGCTTCCTGCAGATGCTTGATCCGCAGGCTCACGGCCGGCTGCGTCAGGTGCAGTTGCGCGGCGGCGCGCGTCAGGTTGCCTTCGCGGGCGACCGTCGCGAACGCGCGGAGCAGGGTGAGGTCCATCGTCGTGATATGAGCGCGGCTTATAACGCGGTTCAGCATAACTCATTGGATCGGCGGCCGGCAGCGGGAGTACGCTTCATCGGCCGGTGACCCGGCGATACACGGCAGGGACGCGCCGAACGCCGCGCATGCGACGCGTGGCGCACTATGCTGGAAATGCCGGGCGGCATCGCGCCGCGCGGCGCACAACAAGGAAGGGGACACGTCGTGAATGCTCAACGCACGCTCGAGGGCGAATTCGATTACGTGATCGTCGGCGCGGGCACCGCGGGCTGCGTGCTCGCGAACCGCCTGACCGAGGATCCGGAGATCCGCGTGCTGCTGCTCGAAGCGGGCGGCAAGGACGACTATCACTGGATCCACATCCCGGTCGGCTATCTGTACTGCATCGGCAATCCGCGCACCGACTGGCTGTACAAGACGCAGCCCGAAGCGGGGCTCAACGGCCGCGCGCTGTCGTATCCGCGCGGGCGCGTGCTCGGCGGCTGCTCGTCGATCAACGGCATGATCTACATGCGCGGCCAGCGCGACGACTACGACCGCTGGGCGCGCGAGACGGGCGATGCGGGCTGGTCCTGGGACAGCGTGCTGCCGGTCTTCAAGCGCAGCGAGGATCACCATGCGGGCGCGAGCGATGCGCACGGCGCGGGCGGCTACTGGCGCGTCGAGAAGCAGCGGCTGCGCTGGGAGATCCTCGAATCGTTCGCGCAGGCCGCGCAGCAGACGGGCATCCCCGCGACCGACGATTTCAACCGCGGCGACAATGCCGGGGTCGGCTATTTCGAGGTCAACCAGAAGCGCGGCGTGCGCTGGAATACGTCGAAGGCGTTCCTGCGGCCCGCGATGGCGCGCCCGAACCTGACCGTGATCACCGGCGCGCATGCGCAGCGCGTGATCTTCGACGGGCGGCGCGCGGTCGGCGTCGAATACCGCGGCGGCGGCACCGACTACGTCGCGCATGCGCGCGCCGAAGTGCTGCTCACCTCGGGCGCGGTGAATTCGCCGCAACTGCTCGAACTGTCGGGCATCGGCGACGGTCGCCGGCTGCAGGCGCTCGGCATCGACGTCGTGCAGGACCTGCCGGGCGTCGGCGAGAACCTGCAGGATCACCTGCAGCTGCGCATGGCGTTTCGCGTCGAAGGCGTGCGCACGCTGAACACGCTCGCCGCGAACTGGTGGGGCAAGCTGATGATCGGCGCCCAATATGCGCTGCTGCAGCGCGGGCCGATGTCGATGGCGCCGTCGCAGCTCGGCGCGTTCGCGAAATCCGATCCGGACGATCCCGCGCTGACGAGCCCCGATCTCGAGTACCACGTGCAGCCGCTGTCGCTCGAGCGTTTCGGCGAGCCGCTGCACCGTTTCAATGCATTTACCGCATCCGTGTGCCATCTGCGGCCGACCTCGCGCGGCAGCGTGCACGTCGCGAGTGCGGATCCGCACGCGGCGCCCGTGATCGCGCCGAACTACCTGGCGACCGACTACGATCGCCGCGTCGCCGCGAACGCGCTGCGACTGACGCGCCGCATCGCGTCCGCGCCGGCGCTCGCGCGCTATCGTCCCGAAGAAATCCTGCCCGGTCCGCGCTACCAGACCGAAGCGGAATTGCAGCAGGCGGCAGGCGCGGTCGGCACGACCATCTTCCATCCGGTCGGCACGTGCCGGATGGGTCGCGCGGACGACGAACGCGCGGTCGTCGACAGCCGGCTGCGCGTGCGCGGCATCGCGGGGCTGCGGATCGTCGATGCGTCGGTGATGCCGTTCATCACGTCGGGCAACACCAATTCGCCGACGCTGATGATCGCCGAACGCGCGAGCGACATGATCCGTGCCGATCGCCGCGCGGCGCACGACGCGACGCCGGTGCGCACCGATGCGGCCGTGACGGTTGCGTGACGAAACGGTGGCGGGCGGTCATCCCGTCGTCGTGACGGTCCGCTGATTCGCATAGCGAAGAATCGCACGCGGCGACGGCGATCGGCCCTGCACGATTCGTGCACGCCGCGCGCTTGCGCGGCTTGTTTGTCGATACGACGCCGTTCGCACGCGTGTCGGGCACGCGCGCAGCCACGGAAAAACACGCCGAAAACCGTGCACGGGCGCGCCGGCATCGCGGCCAGCCCTATAAGTGCAAATCCCGATGATTGCACTGCACCAACGGCGCGACAATGACGCGCAGTGTGCATACGCGTCGGCGCGGGAGACCACCCTCGAGGCGTAATACGGCGTCCGGGGGCAGCCCGCCGATCCGCTGACTGTTCGCGGCCGCTTGCGCGAATCCTCCCGGTGCTTCGCCTGACTTCGTACGGAAGGGAACATGATTCTCGGCGACACGATTCTGGAAACACGCGGACTGACGAAGGAATTCAGGGGCTTCACCGCCGTGAATGGCGTCAACCTGCGTGTGCGCCGCGGCGCGATCCATGCGCTGATCGGACCGAACGGGGCGGGCAAGACCACCTGCTTCAACCTGCTGACCAAGTTCCTGACGCCGACGGCCGGCCAGATCGTCTTCAACGGGATCGACATCACCGACGAGCGTCCCGCGCAGGTCGCCCGGCGCGGCATCATCCGCTCGTTCCAGATCTCGGCGGTGTTCCCGCATCTCACGGCATTGCAGAACGTGCGCATCGGCCTGCAGCGCGCGCTCGGCACCGAATTCCACTTCTGGCGCAGCGAGCGCACGCTCCGGCGCCTCGACGATCGCGCGATGGACCTGCTCACGCAGGTCGGCCTGACCGATTTCGCGAACGTGCCGACCGTCGAGCTCGCATACGGGCGCAAGCGCGCGCTCGAGATCGCGACGACGCTCGCGATGGAGCCCGAACTGATGCTGCTCGACGAGCCCACGCAAGGGATGGGCCACGAGGACGTCGACCGCGTGACCGCGCTGATCAAGAAGGTCGCGAGCGGCCGCACGATCCTGATGGTCGAGCACAACATGAACGTGATCGCCGGCATCTCCGACACGATCACCGTCCTGCAGCGCGGCGAGGTGCTCGCCGAAGGCTCGTATGCGGAGGTGTCGAAGAACCCGCTCGTGATCGAGGCCTACATGGGCAGCGCCGACGCGGCGCTCGCGGGAGCCCACGCATGAAGCACAGCGAACGGGAGGAACGCGAATTGAGCGGCGTCGAAAGCGGTACGCCCGCGCTGGAGATCACGGGGCTCGAAGCCTGGTACGGGGAATCCCACATATTGCACGGCGTCGACCTGAGCGTGCACCGCGGCGAGGTCGTCACGCTGCTCGGCCGCAACGGCGCGGGCCGCACGACGACGCTGCGCGCGATCATGGGCCTCACCGGCCGGCGCAGCGGCTCGATCAAGGTCGCGGGCAACGAGACGATCGGCCTCGCCACGCATCGCATCGCGCATTTCGGCGTCGGCTACTGCCCGGAGGAGCGCGGGATCTTCTCGAGCCTGTCGTGCGAGGAGAACCTGATGCTGCCGCCGCTGATCGGGCCGCGCGAGCACGCGATGCCGCTCGACGAGATCTACGCGATGTTCCCGAACCTCGCATCGCGCCGGCAGAGCCAGGGTACGCGGCTGTCCGGCGGCGAGCAGCAGATGCTCGCGGTGGCGCGGATCCTGCGCACGGGCGCGAACCTGCTGCTGCTCGACGAGATTTCGGAAGGTCTCGCGCCGGTGATCGTGCAGGCGCTCGCGCGCATGATCGTCGCGCTGAAGTCGCGCGGCTACACGATCGTGATGGTCGAACAGAATTTCCGTTTCGCCGCGCCGCTCGCCGACCGCTTCTACGTGATGGAGCACGGCCGCATCGTCGAGCATTTCCGCGCCACCGAACTGGAAGGCAAGATGCCGATCCTCCACGACCTGCTCGGGGTGTGACGCCGCCCCGTTTCCGTTGCCGCTAGCCGTGGCGGCCGTCGAATAACCACAACGCATCAGAACAACAGGAGACGTCAATGAAAATGAAGACCCTCGCACACGCTTGCCTTGCGCTCGCGAGCGCCGCATTCACCGCCGGCGCCGCGCATGCCGCGGATAGCGTGAAGATCGGTTTCATCACCGACATGTCGGGGCTTTACGCGGACATCGACGGGCAGGGCGGCCTCGAGGCGATCCGCATGGCGGTCGCCGATTTCGGCGGCAAGGTGCTCGGCAAGCCGATCGAGGTCGTCTACGCCGATCACCAGAACAAGGCCGACATCGCCGCGTCGAAGGCGCGCGAATGGATGGACCGCGGCGGGCTCGACCTGCTGGTCGGCGGCACGAACTCGGCCACCGCGCTGTCGATGAACCAGGTCGCGGCCGAGAAGAAGAAGGTCTACATCAACATCGGCGCGGGCGCCGACACGCTGACCAACGAGCAGTGCACGCCGTACACGGTCCACTACGCATACGACACGATGGCGCTCGCGAAGGGCACCGGCTCGGCGGTGGTGAAGCAGGGCGGCAAGACGTGGTTCTTCCTGACCGCCGACTACGCGTTCGGCAAGGCGCTCGAGAAGAACACGTCGGATGTCGTGAAGGCGAACGGCGGACAGGTGCTCGGCTCGGTGCGCCATCCGCTGTCCGCGTCGGACTTCTCGTCGTTCCTGCTGCAGGCGCAGTCGTCGAAGGCGCAGATCCTCGGCCTCGCGAACGCGGGCGGCGACACGATCAACTCGATCAAGGCCGCGAAGGAATTCGGCATCACGAAGACGATGAAGATCGCCGCGCTGCTGATGTTCATCGACGACGTGCATAGCCTCGGCCTCGAGACGACGCAGGGCCTCGTGCTGACCGACAGCTGGTACTGGAACCGCGACGCGGCCTCGCGCCAGTGGGCGCAGCGCTACTTCGGCAAGATGAAGAAGATGCCGTCGAGCCTGCAGGCGGCCGACTATTCGTCGGTGACGACCTACCTGAAGGCCGTGCAGGCCGCCGGCACGACCGACTCCGACAAGGTGATGGCCGAGCTGAAGAAGATGAAGATCAACGACTTCTACGCGAAGGGCTACATCCGCCAGGACGGCAGCATGATCCACGACATGTACCTGATGGAGGTGAAGAAGCCGTCCGAGTCGAAGGAGCCCTGGGACTACTACAAGGTGCTCGCGACGATTCCGGGCGAACAGGCATTCGCGACCAAGCAGGAATCGCGCTGCGCGCTGTGGAAGTAGGCATGACGCCGCGGCGCGCGTAGCGCGTGCCGCGGGCCTGCGGCCGCCGCGACGTGCCCGTGGCGCCGCCCGCGCGCGCGATTCATGAAAGGTTGCGTGCGCAACGAAACTCATTCTGACGGCAAAGTCGATGGAAATCTTTGGCATTCCGTTGCCCGCGATGCTGAGCCAGCTGCTGCTCGGGCTCGTCAACGGCTCGTTCTACGCGATCCTGAGCCTCGGGCTCGCGGTGATCTTCGGGCTGCTCAACGTGATCAACTTCGCGCACGGCGCGCTGTTCATGCTGGGCGCGATGCTCGCGTGGATGGGGCTGTCGTATTTCGGGCTGCCGTACTGGGCGATGCTCGTGCTCGCGCCGCTGATCGTCGGTGCGTTCGGGATCCTGGTCGAGCGCTCGATGCTGCGCTGGCTGTACAAGCTCGATCACCTGTACGGGCTGCTGCTGACATTCGGCCTGACGCTGGTCGTCGAAGGCGTGTTCCGCTCGATCTACGGCTCGTCGGGGCAGCCGTACGACGTGCCCTCGCAGCTGTCCGGCGCGACCAATCTCGGCTTCATGTTCCTGCCGAACTACCGCGCGTGGGTCGTCGTCGCGTCGCTCGCGGTGTGTCTCGCGACCTGGTTCGTGATCGAGAAGACGCGCCTGGGCGCCTACCTGCGCGCGGGCACCGAGAATCCGAAGCTGGTCGAGGCGTTCGGCGTGAACGTGCCGATGATGATCACGCTCACCTACGGCTTTGGCGTCGCGCTCGCCGCGTTCGCCGGCGTGCTGGCCGCGCCGGTGATCCAGGTGTCGCCGCTGATGGGCCAGCCGATGATCATCACCGTGTTCGCGGTGGTCGTGATCGGCGGGATGGGATCGATCCTCGGCTCGATCGTCACGGGCCTGCTGCTCGGCGTGATCGAGGGCTTCACGCGCGTGTTCTACCCCGAAGCGTCGGCGACGGTCGTGTTCGTGATCATGGCGATCGTGCTGCTGATCCGCCCGGCGGGCCTGTTCGGCAAGGAAAAATGATGCAGAGAAAAGTGCTCTACGGCGTGCTGCTCGCCGCACTGCTCGTCGCGCCGTTCATCGGCGCGTATCCGGTGTTCGTGATGAAGGTGCTCGCGTTCGCCCTGTTCGCGGCCGCGTTCAACCTGCTGATCGGCTATACGGGGCTGCTGTCGTTCGGCCATGCGATGTTCCTTGCGACGGCCGGCTATGCGACCGGCTATTCGATGCAGACGCTCGGCTTCACGCCCGAACTCGGCGTGCTCGCGGGCACCGTGGCCGCGACGCTGCTCGGGCTCGCGGTGGGCCTGTTCGCGATCCGCCGGCAGGGGATCTACTTCGCGATGATTACGCTCGCGTTCGCGCAGATGGTCTACTTCATCTACCTGCAGGCGCCGTTCACGCACGGCGAGGACGGGCTGCAGGGCGTGCCGCGCGGCCGGCTGTTCGGGCTGCTCGACCTGTCGAACGACGTCGCGCTGTACTACGTGGTGCTGGCCGTGATCGTCGCCGCGTGCGCGTTCATCGTGCGCGTCGTCCATTCGCCGTTCGGCCAGGTGCTGATCGCGATCAAGGAGAACGAGGCGCGCGCGATCTCGCTCGGCTACGACACCGACCGCTTCAAGTTGCTCGCCTTCGTGCTGTCGGCGGGGCTCGCGGGGCTGGCCGGCTCGCTGAAGGTGCTGGTGCTCGGCTTCGAGACGCTGTCCGACGCGTACTGGACGATGTCGGGCCTCGTCGTGCTGATGACGCTCGTCGGCGGGATGGGCACGCTGTTCGGCCCGCTGCTCGGCGCGGCGTTGATCGTCGCGCTCGAAGATCGTCTCGGCGATATCGGCGAATGGCTCGCGTCGACCACCGGCATCGGCTGGTTTCATTCGCTCGGCGAATCGGCGACGATCGTCACCGGGCTGATCTTCATTGCGTGCGTGCTGGCGTTCCGGCGCGGGATCGTCGGCGAGATGATCGCGCGGGTCAAACCGCTCCGGGCATCGTAGCGGCGCGGCAGCGCGGTGGCCGGCGTTGATGCGAAGCACCATCCGGCATCGTCGGCGCGGCCCCGGCGGCAGGCCCGGGCCGGTGCCGCGCGGCAAGCTGGTGCCCCAATTTCGTGCGGCGATGCACCATAGGGGTAAATGCTAAGTTGCCGTGCCCGGTCAGCATCTTTAATATTCGTTTCAGTTCTGATGCACCGCGAAACGAATTTTGCAGGTGGAGAACGAGGAGACAATCGAGGCACAAAGTGCCCGGACCCCAAAGCGCTGTTGGACGGAATCCAACAGCGCTTTTTCATTTGTACGCCGGATTTTCGCCGGACAAGCATGCGTCGACCGGCGCGTTGCCGTTTGTTCGCGCGCACGCGTCGTCGCGCTTTCTCCCGTTCCTCGTTTTTCCGCCTGCGCCAACCGCTCGCCGGCGCCCGGTCGTCCGGGCTTACCCGGTTGGCGTGCGCAAAATCCGTCCGTTACACTCGCCTTTCACCGACCGGGCGGTCGGGAAAATCGGTCGGCAGTTCTCCTACAAGCAGAATGCAGAACAGGGAGTGCGGTTGAATGACAAGCGCAGGACGATGGATCGGGGCAGAAAGGGCGGCTGGCGCCGCTCGCGCGTCGTCGCGCACGGGTAGGGGCGTCGCGGTGTCTGCGGGCCGTCCTGCGGCCTGTACGCGCGTTGCCTGCGCAAGATCGCCGCTGCGGGTCGTTGTCTGCGCATCCGCCCGTACGGAGCCCATGCTCCGCGCCGGTTTCACGGGTTCGCGAGCCGCATGAGCCGGCGCTTTCCCGCCGTCTCGTCGGGCGCCGTGCCGCGCCGCATTCGCGTGCACGCCGACGATCGTTGCGTCCGCAACGATCATTTCCAGAATTTCACATCGCTTCATCCTGACGACACTGCCGCTGCGCATCGTGACGGGAGAACGTTCGCGCGTTGCCGTGCAGCGGTCGGGGCGTTTCACGGGAAAACGAGCGTAGGCGGGGCGATGCGAGATAGTTAAATTATTAACTTGTTTGAGGACCGGGAGCCGCCCGAGCGACCCGCGGATTTTTCGAGCAGCGTTTGGAGACAAGCTAAATGAAGATGAATCGATGGATGGAGGCCGTGCTGGCGGTGGGCCTCGCGTGCGCAGCGGCGAGCGCGTCGGCGCAGGTGAAGATCGGCGTGACGCTGTCGGCCACCGGGCCGGCCGCGTCGCTCGGCATTCCGGAAAAGAACACGATCGCGCTGCTGCCGAAGGAAATCGCCGGCAAGAGCGTGCAGTACATCGTGCTCGACGACGCGTCCGACACGAGCCGCGCGGTGCAGAACGTGCGCAAGCTGATCGACGAGGATCACGTCGACGCGATCATCGGTTCGTCCGTCACGCCGAACTCGCTCGCGATGCTCGACCCGGTATCGCAGGGCAAGACGCCGACGATCTCGCTCGCGGCGAGCGCGCAGATCATCTCGCCGATGGACGCGAAGCGCGCCTGGAGCTTCAAGGTGCCGCAGAACGACCAGCTGATGGCCGACGCGATCGCCGGCTATATGGCCAAGCACGGCGTGAAGACGGTCGGCTTCATCGGCTTCGCCGACGCGTACGGCGACAGCTGGTACAACACCTTCAGCGCGGCCGCCGCGAAGAACGGCATCAAGATCGTCTCGAACGAGCGCTACGCGCGGACCGACGCGTCGGTGATGGGGCAGGTGCTGAAGCTGATCGGCTCGAACCCCGACGCGGTGCTGATCGCCGGTTCCGGCACGCCGGCGGCGCTGCCGGCGAAGACGCTGAAGGAGCGCGGCTACAAGGGCAAGGTCTACCAGACGCACGGCGTCGCGAACAACGACTTCCTGCGCGTGTGCGGCAAGGACTGCGAAGGCGAGATCCTGCCGGCGGGCCCGGTGCTCGTCACCGACCAGCTGCCCGATTCGAATCCAGTGAAGAAGCCTGCGCTCGCGTACAAGGCCGCCTACGAGAAGGCCTATGGCGCCGGCTCGCTCGCGACCTTCGGCGGCCATGCGTGGGACGCGGGGCTGCTGCTGCAGCGCGCGATTCCGGAAGCGCTGAAGAAGGCCCAGCCGGGCACCGAGGCGTTCCGTGAGGCGCTGCGTGCCGCGATCGAGAACGTGAAGGACCTGCCGGTCTCGCACGGTGTGATCAACATGACGCCGACCGATCACAACGGCTTCGACACGCGTGCACGCGTGATGGTGCAGATCGTCGACGGCAAGTGGAAGTTGCAGGCCGAATGAGTGTCACGTGAAACCGGCGTGTGCGGCGCGGATGCTGCCGCACACGCCGTCGGCCGGACGCGCGCCCGGGCGCCGCGTCCGCGCCGTGTGGAACCGCGTCCGCCGCATGCGCCTGCGTTGCGCGCGCCCGCGCGGTTCCAGTCCGCAGTTTTCCGCAGCCTTCTCGATACACGAAACGTATGGATCTCTCGATTGCGGCGATCCTCGCTCAAGACGGCATCACGACCGGCGCCATTTACGCATTGCTGTCGCTGGCGCTCGTGCTGGTGTTTTCCGTCACGCGGGTGATCTTCATTCCCCAGGGTGAGTTCGTCGCCTACGGCGCACTGACGCTCGCCGCGTTGCAGGCGCAAAAATTTCCCGCCACCTGCTGGCTACTGTTCGTGATGGGCATCGCGTGCTTCCTGCTCGAAGTCGGCGGCCTGATCCGGCATCGCGAGCGCCGCCGCCAGCTCGGCCGCACGCTGGCGACGCTCGGCAGCCGCTACGTGCTGTTGCCGCTCGCGGTGTTCGCGCTGACGCGCAGCTTCGCCGCGCAGCCGCTGCCGATGCTGGCGCAGATCGCGCTGACGCTCGCGATCGTCGTGCCGATGGGGCCGTTCGTCTACCGGCTCGTGTACCAGCCGATCGCCGAGGGCACGACGCTGCTGCTGCTGATCGTATCGGTCGCCGTCCACTTCGCGATGGTCGGCCTCGGGCTCGTGATGTTCGGCGCCGAAGGGTCGCGCACCAACGCGTTCTCGGATGCGTCGCTGTCGATCGGCAGCCTCGCGGTGTCCGCACAGAGCATCGTGGTGGTCGTCACGGCGCTGGTGCTGATCGCGGCGCTCTATGTCTACTTCGGTCGCACGATCGCCGGCAAGGCGCTGCGCGCGACGTCGGTGAACCGGCTCGGCGCGCGGCTCGTCGGTATCGGCACGACGGAAGCGGGGCGGCTCGCGTTCACGCTGGCGGCCGCGCTCGGCGTGCTGTCCGGGATCCTGGTCGGCCCGTTGACGACGATCTACTACGACTCCGGTTTCCTGATCGGGCTGAAGGGCTTCGTCGGCGCGATCATCGGCGGGCTCGTCAGCTATCCGCTGGCGGCGGCCGGTTCGCTGCTGGTCGGCGTGCTCGAATCGTATTCGTCGTTCTGGGCGAGTTCGTACAAGGAGGTGATCGTGTTCACGCTGATCATTCCGGTGCTGCTGTGGCGCAGCTTCGCGACGCCGCACGCGGAAGAGGACGAGGAGTGACGCGATGAAGACGACGATGGTACGCAACAAGACCTTCTGGGTGTTTCTCGTGGTGCTGTTCGCGCTGCCGGTGCTGCCGGGCGTGCTGCAGGTGCCCGAGTACTGGATCACGCTGCTGAACTACATCGGCCTGTACGCGATCGTCGCGATCGGGCTCGTGCTGCTGACCGGCGTCGGCGGGATGACGAGCTTCGGGCAGGCCGCGTTCGTCGGCATCGGCGCGTACGCGACGGCGTTCCTGACGACGCGATACGGCGTGTCGCCGTGGCTCGCGCTGATCGTCGGCGTCGTGCTGACGGCGCTCGTCGCGCTGGTGCTCGGCGCGGTCACGATGCGGCTGTCCGGGCACTTCCTGCCGCTCGGCACGATCGCGTGGGGCCTCGCGCTGTTCTACCTGTTCGGCAACCTCGAGATGCTGGGCAAGTACGACGGGATCAACGGGATTCCGGCGCTGAGCCTGTTCGGCCTCGCGCTCGACACCGGCCGCAGCCTGTATTTCCTGATCTGGGCCGTCGTGCTGGCCGCGATCGTGTCGGTGCAGAACCTGCTGAACAGCCGGCCCGGCCGCGCGATCCGCGCGCTGCGCGGCGGCGGCGTGATGGCCGAGGCGATGGGCGTGAACACCGCGTGGATGCGCGTCGTGATCTTCGTCTACGCGGCCGTGCTCGCGGCGGTGTCGGGCTTCCTGTACGCGCACCTGCAGCGCGCGGTGAATCCGACCCCGTTCGGCCTGAATCACGGGATCGAATTCCTGTTCATGGCGGTGGTCGGCGGCGTGTCGCATCTGTGGGGCGCGGTGCTCGGCGCAGCGATCCTGACCGTGCTGCAGGACTATCTGCAGACGCTGCTGCCGAAGCTGCTCGGCTCGGAAGGCAACTTCGAGATCATCGTGTTCGGCGTGCTGATGGTGCTGCTGCTGCAGTACGCGCGGCAGGGCGTCTGGCCGTTCGTCGCGAAGCTGTTTCCGCGCGGGCCCGGCGCGCATGTGCCCGAGCAGGCGGACCCGCTGCCGCAGCGCGAACGGCCGGCAGCCGGCGAGCCGCTGCTGGTCGTCGACAAGGCGCGCAAGCAGTTCGGCGGCCTGGTGGCCGTCAACGACGTCAGCTTCGATGTGAAGGCGGGGCAGATCATCGGGCTGATCGGCCCGAATGGCGCAGGCAAGTCGACCACCTTCAACCTCGTGACGGGCGTGCTGCAGCCGACGGCCGGCGCGATCACGTTCCGCGGCGAGCGCATCGACGGGCTGACGTCGCGCCAGATCGTGCGGCGCGGGATCGGCCGCACGTTCCAGCATGTGAAGCTGCTGCCGGGGATGACGGTGCTCGAAAACGTCGCGATCGGCGCGCACCTGCGCGGCCATACGGGCGTGTGGCGCAGCGTCGCGCGGCTCAATGCGCATGAGGAAGCGCAGCTGCTGGCGGAAGCCGCGCGCCAGATCCGCCGTGTCGGCCTTGAGCAGCATATGTACGACGAAGCGGGCAGCCTTGCGCTCGGCCAGCAGCGGATCCTCGAAATCGCCCGCGCGCTGTGCTGCGATCCGACGCTGCTGCTGCTCGACGAACCGGCGGCGGGGCTGCGCTACAAGGAAAAGCAGCAGCTTGCGGACCTGCTGCGACGGCTGAAATCGGAAGGGATGAGCGTGTTGCTCGTGGAACACGACATGGATTTCGTGATGAACCTCACCGACCGGCTGGTGGTGATGGAGTTCGGCACGCGGATCGCCGAAGGGCTGCCGCAGGACGTGCAGCAGGATCCGGCGGTGCTCGAAGCGTATCTGGGCGGGGTGGAGTGATGGCGGACACGACAATGCCGATTCTCGAAGTGCGCGGGCTGGCGGTCCGCTACGGGAAGGTCGAGGCGCTGCACGGCGCGGCAATCAAGGTCGGTGCGGGGCAGATCGTCAGCGTGATCGGCCCGAACGGCGCCGGCAAGTCGACCTTGCTGAACGCGATCATGGGCGCGTTGCCGGTCACCGGGCACGCGTCGGGCGCGGTCGTGTACCGCGGCGACGACGTCGGCGCATTGCCGATCGAGCAGCGCGTCGCGCGCGGGATGTGCCTGGTGCCGGAGAAGCGCGAGCTGTTCAGCACGATGACGGTCGAGGATAACCTCGTGCTGGGCGCGTATCGCCGCAAGCAGGCCGGGGAGGCGAACTTCCTCGATCAGCTCGATCACGTGTTCGCGCTGTTTCCGCGCTTGATGGAGCGACGCAAGCAGGCGGCCGGTACGTTGTCGGGCGGCGAGCGGCAGATGCTCGCGGTCGGGCGCGCGCTGATGGGCAAGCCCGACCTGCTGATGCTCGACGAACCGAGTCTCGGGCTCGCGCCGCTGATCGTGAAGGAGATCTTTCATATCATCAGCGCGCTGCGTGGCACGGGCGTCGCGACGCTGTTGATCGAACAGAACGCCCGCGCTGCGTTGCAGATCTCGGACTACGGTTATGTGCTGGAGACGGGCGAGTTTGCGCTGGAAGGGCCGGCTGCCGAGCTTGCACAGAACCCGCGCGTGATCGAAACCTACCTCGGGTTGGCGAAGAAGACGGCTTGAGCGAGCGGTCCCGAGGCGGGAAACGGACGGCGTGTTTCACGTGAAACACGCCGTTTTTGTTGTGCGCCCAGCATGGGCGCACTCCTGCGGGTGAAAGTCCCGCCATAAGCTGGTCATGGCGAATGAAGTGAAGCGCAACTGCATGAGGGCGACCGAGTGTGGGGAGGAAGCGTGGAGCGTAAATCGCGAGCCGATGGACAAGAACCGTATAGAAGGCGCTGCCGAGTAGGGCGAGCGGGCAACAAACCGCAAAGCTCTCGTGACCAAAGCGAAGCGGCGTAAATACGGCGGTTGTGCGATGAAGGAGTGCGTTCTTACCTGGGGAGATCTCGCCTTGTGCCTGAAAGGGCGACGGTGCAGACCGGAGCGAGAAGTCAGCAGAGGCCGTAGTAGTGAGGTGGTGTGGCCGGGAAGGCTAAAGCTGCCAGCGAAGGGCCGAAGGAATGGGAGGGCAAGCCCTCTGGTTCTCGGAAGTGAATAGCCTCAGATGTTCGCGTAAGTGAAGCTCGCCGAACGGTGGATAGGGTGAAGCCCGACAGGCCCAGGCAGCGAGGAATCAGTTTCGGTGAAGCAGACAACAGCGAACCTGGGTGTCGGGTCGGGAGCAACACAAGCCCGGCAACCTCAACCATTCCAACCGCCCGGTGCGGACCCGCATGCCGGGTGGTGTGGGAGGGGATCGGTCAGGTTAACTGACCGCCCCTATCCCGATTGGGGGGAAGCGCGTGGAACAGCGCGGGACTGGCTATCCCGGTGGGTCGAGGTGAGTGGATAACTACGGAAGGAATAGTCGGAAGTGCTGTGAAGAGGCACCGATCTGGAAAGCGCACTGTCACTGCCCGGCCTTGATGTTGGCGGAACATGGATCGTGCCGGCACCGCCGACGGCGGCCAGTGGACAAGTCTCTGGCAGTCAATCGAAAGTTCTGTGAGAGAGGGATCGAATTGATGCGCCCGACGTCCGTGTCCGTTCGGTCCACAGGCTTGTTTGTCCGGCGCGCAGCGCAGACCACAGCGAGCCGACGATTTCCCGGCTCTGGTCCCACAGTCGCCCGGCCGGGATGGCGCGAATTCGCACAGATTGGCCGATCGAGCAAAGGAAAATCGTCGAAATGAACAGACCCTACCATTCGGACGGCCTTCGAGCGAAAAGCGAACCCGCTATAATTCGCCCCATACATTTCTCAGATAGGTTCGTGCGCAGCTCTGCGTACGGAATCCACCATGCTTTATCCCACAGAATTTGACGTCATCGTCGTCGGCGGCGGTCATGCCGGCACGGAAGCCGCGTTGGCGTCCGCCCGAATGGGCGCGAAGACGCTGCTGCTGACCCATAACATCGAAACGCTCGGCCAGATGAGCTGCAATCCGTCGATCGGCGGCATCGGCAAAGGCCATCTGGTCAAGGAAGTCGACGCGCTGGGCGGCGCGATGGCGGCCGCGACGGACGAGGGCGGTATTCAGTTCCGGATCCTCAATTCGTCGAAGGGCCCGGCCGTGCGGGCGACGCGCGCGCAGGCCGACCGCATCCTGTACAAGGCTGCGATCCGCCGCCGGCTCGAGAATCAGCCGAATTTGTGGCTGTTCCAGCAGGCCGTTGACGATCTGATGGTCGAAGGCGACCGCGTGGTCGGCGCCGTCACGCAGATCGGCATTCGCTTCCGCGCACGCGCGGTCGTCCTGACGGCCGGCACGTTCCTCGACGGCAAGATTCACGTCGGCCTGAACAACTATACGGGCGGCCGCGCGGGCGATCCGGCGGCCGTGTCGCTGTCGGCGCGCCTGAAGGAGCTGAAGCTGCCGCAGGGCCGCCTGAAGACCGGGACGCCACCGCGTATCGACGGCCGCACGATCGATTTCTCGAAGCTGGAAGAGCAGCCGGGCGATCTCGACCCGATCCCGGTGTTCTCGTTCCTGGGCCGGGCCGAACAGCATCCGCAGCAGCTGCCATGCTGGGTCACGCATACGAACGAGCGCACGCACGACATCATTCGTGGCGGCCTCGACCGTTCGCCTATGTATACAGGCGTGATCGAGGGCGTCGGCCCGCGCTACTGTCCGTCGATCGAGGACAAGATTCACCGGTTCGCGTCGAAGGAATCGCACCAGATCTTCCTTGAGCCGGAAGGGCTGACGACCAACGAGTTCTACCCGAACGGGATCTCGACGAGCCTGCCGTTCGACGTGCAGCTCGAGCTCGTGCATTCGATGCGCGGCCTCGAAAACGCTCATATCCTGCGCCCCGGCTATGCGATCGAGTACGACTACTTCGATCCGCGCGCGCTGAAGGCGTCGCTCGAGACGAAGGCGATCAACGGGCTGTTCTTTGCGGGCCAGATCAACGGCACGACCGGCTACGAAGAAGCGGCGGCGCAAGGCTTGCTGGCCGGCCTCAATGCCGGCCGCTACGTGCAGGAAAAGGATGCATGGTGCCCGCGCCGCGATCAGGCTTACCTCGGCGTGCTGGTCGACGATCTCGTGACCCGCGGCGTCGCAGAGCCGTACCGGATGTTCACGAGCCGGGCCGAGTACCGGTTGAGCCTGCGTGAAGACAATGCGGACATGCGCCTGACCGAGATCGGTCGCGAACTGGGCCTCGTCGATGACGTGCGCTGGGATGCGTTCTGCCGCAAGCGCGATGCTGTTTCACGTGAAACAGAGCGCCTGAAGACGACCTGGGTGACGCCGAAGACGCTGCCGCCGGAAGAGGCGACCGCCTTGCTCGGCAAGGCGATCGATCACGAATACAGCCTCGCCGAGCTGCTTCGCCGTCCGGGCATCACCTACGACGGCGTGTGCGGGCTGAAGGGTGGCGAATGCGGCCCGGCTGAGCCGCTGGCCGACGATCCGGTGCTGCTTGCGCAGATCAAGGAGCAGGTCGAGATCGGCATCAAATATCAGGGCTACATCGAGCGTCAGGCAACCGAGATCGAGCGCAACGATGCGAACGAGAACACGCGTCTGCCGGACGGCATCGACTACCGCGAAGTGCGTGGCCTGTCGTTCGAGGTGAGCCAGAAGCTCAATCAGTTCCGGCCGGAAACGATCGGGCAGGCGTCGCGCATTTCGGGCGTCACGCCGGCGGCGATTTCGCTGCTGATGGTGCACCTGAAGCGGCGCGGCCTCGGCCGCCGCAGCGGCGCCGCCGCATCGGCAACAGAGCAGGGGGACGACGTCGTCCCGACGCGCCAATGACGGCGCGTCGCGCGCCGGCGGTTAATCGGGACGTACTCGAACAGATGCTCGTCGAAGGCGCGGCCGCGCTCGACCTGGCACTGACGGATACGCAGCGCAACCAGCTGCTCGACTATGTAGCCCTGCTCGGCAAGTGGAACGCGGTCTACAACCTGACCGCGATCCGCGACCCGAAGCAGATGCTGATCCAGCACATCCTCGATTCGCTCTCCATCGTTCCGCACCTACGTGGTCGCGCGTCGGCCCGCGTGCTCGACGTCGGCTCGGGCGGCGGGTTGCCGGGCATCGTGCTGGCGATCGTCGAGCCCGACTGGCAGATCACGCTGAACGACATCGTGCAAAAAAAGTCCGCGTTCCAGACGCAGACCCGCGCGGAGTTGAAGCTCGCCAACCTGTCGGTGGTGACCGGGCGGGTCGAATCGCTGCAGCCGGGCGTCGAAGTGCCGGAAAAATTCGACATGATCGTATCGCGCGCTTTCGCTGACCTGTCCGACTTCGTTAAACTTGCTCGACATCTGGTCGCGCCGGGCGGATCGATCTGGGCAATGAAGGGTGTGCATCCGCACGACGAGATTGCGCGACTGCCGGAAGGCAGCCACGTGAAGCAGACGATGCGGCTGACGGTCCCGATGCTCGATGCCGAACGGCATCTGATCGAAGTGACCGTCGACGAAGCGATTTGACGGCGCGCGCTGGCGCGCCGATTGTTTGAAGGTAAGAGGAACACACCAACGATGGCAAAGATCTTCTGCGTTGCGAACCAGAAGGGGGGCGTCGGCAAGACGACGACATCGGTCAATCTCGCCGCAAGCCTTGCAGCGCAGGAGCAACGAGTCCTGCTGATCGATCTCGACCCGCAGGGCAACGCGACGATGGGCAGCGGGATCGACAAGGCCGCATGCGAATCGACCGTGTACGAAGTGCTGGTCGACGGCGTGTCGGTTGCCGATGCGCGCATCCGGCCGGAGGCCGTCACGTACGACGTGCTGCCCGCGAACCGCGAGCTGTCCGGTGCGGAGATCGAGCTGATCGGCATCGACAACCGCGAGCGCCAACTGAAGGCGGCGCTCGAGCGCGTCGAGGACGATTACGACTTCGTGCTGATCGACTGTCCGCCGACGCTGTCGTTGCTGACGCTGAACGGCCTGTGCGCAGCGCACGGCGTCGTGATCCCGATGCAGTGCGAATACTTCGCGCTCGAAGGGCTCTCGGATCTCGTCAACACGATCAAGCAGGTTCACGCGAACATGAACCGCGACCTGAAGATCATCGGCTTGCTGCGCGTGATGTTCGATCCGCGCATCACGCTGCAGCAGCAGGTCTCCGATCAACTGAAAGCGCACTTCGGCGACAAGGTGTTCGACGCGGTGATTCCGCGCAACGTGCGCCTGGCGGAAGCGCCGAGTTACGGGCTGCCGGGCGTCGTGTTCGATCGCAGCTCGCGCGGTGCGCAGGCCTATCTCCAGTTCGGTGCAGAGATGATCGAGCGCGTCCGCGCGTTCGAGGCATCGTGAGCCGGACATGAGCGAAGCGAGGAAGAAAGACATGAACGCCGTACCAAAGAAGAAGGGCTTGGGACGTGGCCTCGAAGCGCTGCTCGGCGGCAGCGCCGACATCACCGAAGCGGTGAAGATCGAAGGGGCGCCGAACACGCTCGCGCTCGGCAAGCTGCAGGCCGGCAAGTACCAGCCGCGCACGCGGATGGACGAAGGCAGCCTGCAGGAGCTGGCGGCCAGCATTCGCGCGCAGGGCGTGATGCAGCCGATCCTGGTGCGGCCCATTTCATCAGACAAATACGAGATCATCGCGGGCGAGCGGCGTTTCCGCGCGGCGCGTCTCGCCGGGCTCGACGAGGTGCCGGTGCTGGTGAAGGATGTATCCGATCAGGCCGCCGCCGCGATGGCGCTGATCGAGAACATCCAGCGCGAAGATCTGAATCCGCTGGAAGAGGCGCACGGCATCCAGCGCCTGCTCGACGAATTCGGTTTCACGCACGAACAGGCGGCCGAGTCGGTCGGTCGTTCGCGCAGCGCGGTGTCGAACCTGCTGCGCCTGCTGAATCTCGCATCGCCGGTCCAGACGATGCTGCTCGCGGGCGACCTCGACATGGGGCACGCGCGTGCGCTGCTTGCAGTCGATGCAGCGACGCAGATCACGCTCGCACACCAGGTCGTCAACAAGCGCATGTCGGTGCGCGAGACCGAGAAACTCGTCGCGCAGACGACCAAGGAAGCGCCGGCCGTGAAGGCGCGCGCGAAGGACGACGGCGGGCGCGACACGCGTCGTCTCGAGGAGGAGTTGTCCGACCTGCTGGCGTCGACGGTGAAGATCAAGCTCGGCCGTCGCGGGCGAGGGCAGGTGATGATCGACTTCGGCAACCTCGATGCGCTCGAGGGCATACTCGCGCGGCTGCGCGGCAACGTCGCAACCGAAGAATAACGAGGCCACATCGATGGATGATGCGAGCGCGCTGGCGCCGCGCCGGTGGCTCGGATGGCTCGCGCAGGAACCCGTGCTGTCGGTGCTGGTCCTGGGCCTGGTCGTGCTGGAATGGGTGCGTCCGCAACCATTCGGCGTACTGGCCGGCCGTGTCGACTGGCAGACGGTCGCGACGCTCGCGGGGCTGCTGATGCTGACCAAGGCGCTCGAGCTGTCCGGCTGCTTGATGTGGCTCGCGCACCGCATCGTTCATCACGTGCGTTCCGAGCGCGGCCTTGCGATGCTGCTGGTCGTATTCGCGGCCGTGCTGTCGATGTGGCTGACCAACGACGTCGCGCTGTTCGTCGTCGTGCCGCTGATGGTATCGCTGCGTGCGCTGACGCCGCTGCCGTTTCGCCGGCTCGTGATCGTCGTCGCACTGGCCGTCAATGCGGGGTCGGTCGCGACGCCGCTCGGCAATCCGCAGAATCTTTTCCTGTGGCAATTGAGCGGCGTGTCGTTCGGCCGCTTCGTCGTGACGCTCGGGCCGCTGGCCGTCGCGCTGATGCTGCTGCTGCTCGTGCTGACCGCGTGCGCGTTTCGCGCGAAGCCGCTCGACCTGTCGGGCGACGTCGCGACGGGGCCGGTGCAGCGCATGCACGCGCTGGTCGCCGCGGTGATGTTCGCCGCGTTCGTGCTGCTCGCCGACGCGCACCATCCGCTGCCCGCACTGATCGCCGTCACGCTCGTGCTGCTCGTCGCGCAACGCCAGGCAGTCCTGAAGATCGACTGGCTGCTGCTGCTGATTTTCGTGCTGATGTTCGTCGTGTTGCGCAGCGCGGCCGCGCTGCCGGTCGTGCATGACGCGATCGCGCGGGCGCAGCTCGATTCGCCGCTGCGCGTCTTCGCGGCCGGTGCCGTGCTGTCGCAGGGAATCAGCAACGTGCCGGCCGCGATCCTGTTGTCGGAGTTCACGCATGACTGGCGCGCACTGGCGTTCGGTGTGTCGGTCGGCGGCTTCGGTTTCGCGATCGGCTCGCTCGCGAACCTGATCGCGGTGCGGCTCGCCAAGGAGCCGCGCATGTGGCTGCCGTTTCATCTCGTATCGATCCCGTTCGCGCTGGTCGGTGCGGCGCTGGGCGCGTGGCTGCTGGTTCACGGCTGAGCGGCGCGCGCACAGTTTCGAGAGGCGGTGCGGCGAGGGCGGCCACAGCATTCGCCGTGATCGGATGCGACGCGGTGGTGGGGTGATCCACAGTCGATCGCCTGTGGCGGCATTGCAACTATCGCGCGGATTATTTGATACACAGTCGTCGTGCTGTGCGCGTCGATCGCGTGCACCTGCTCACAGCGTTTCGCTTGCTTCCGGCGTCCGCCCGGGCGCCGTTTCGAGTCACCGCTTCGCGGCGACTTTCCTGTCCCGATCCCGTCGCGCCGCGACAGTTCCGATCGGGCGTCGTTTCCGCTGCTATCCGATCTCGACCGACTTTTCGCGCAAGAAATACCGGTGCGGAAAGTTGACCTTACAACTGTCATCGTACGTCGTCGATTCGCGCGTTTTTCACATGATGAGTGGTCGTTTTACGCAGGTTTTTGTCGCGTCTAAAGCCTTGAATCAGTTGCAACTATCGCTTACAATCGCCCGGATTTGTTAGCTAGGCACCCCTGAAAGCTTTCGGAAAGCTTGGGGGCGGTTTCAGGATTTTGCGGATTACTGCGATGGCGGGTCAGGCGCCGAACAACGGGCACGATGATCACCGCGCGCAACGCACCGCTTCAGCGGCCGGCGAGCGGCGCGAATCCGATGCCGACGACTGGGATGCCGAGCAGCAGGATAACAACATCGTTCCGCTCACACGGGCGGAGGCCGAGAGGCTGTTCGGCCCGAACGTGAGCAAGCCGTCGCGCGTCACCCCCTCCAGGGTGGTGATCGTGCAGGTGGCCCTGTCCCTGGTTGCAACGCTGGCGTGGTGGCTGTTTTCGAAGTCGCCGGGCGCCGCTGCGCAGTCCGCGTTTCTGGGCGGAGCGATCGGCTGGGTGCCCAGCGCGTTGTTCGTGGCACGACTGAAGGCAGGTGGCTCGGCCACCGTGATGAGCTGGGTGATGGGCGAAGCCCTGAAGCTCGGTCTGACGATCGGGATGTTCGCAGCAGTGGCGTTCGGCTGGGCCGGCGTGCACTGGGTGCCGCTCCTCGTCACGTACCTCGTCGTGCTGAAGACGTACTGGATCGCGCTGGCCTGGCGGTAAAAAACAGCAGCGTGCGGTTTCGACAACGAATCGCACCGGCCCGTTCCCGCAATAGCGTGTTGCGGAACAGGCAAAACGATTTTCGACAATTTGGGTGGCATTAACGATATGGCAGCTAGCGAAGGCACGCGCGGTCCGGATCCGTCCGAGTACATTGCGCACCACTTGCAGAATTTCTCCACCTCGCATCAGACGTCGATTTTCGACATCCACGTCTGGAATCTCGACACGCTGTTCTGGTCGATCGTCTGCGGCATCGTGACGATCGTCCTGCTGCGCCTGGCTGCCCGCAAGGCAACGCCGGGCGTGCCGGGCCGTTTCCAGTGCGCGATCGAGATGCTCGTCGAAATGGTCGAAGACCAGTCGAAGGCCATCGTCCACGGCAATCGCACCTTCATCGCCCCGCTCGCCCTCACGGTGTTCGTGTGGGTCGCGCTGATGAACTCCCTCGACTTCCTTCCCGTCGACCTGCCGGGCCGCGTCATCGGCTGGCTCGGTCTGTCGGACGTGATCTCCCACCATCGCATCGTTCCGACGGCCGACCTGAACGGCACGCTCGGCATCGCGCTTGGCGTGTTCGTCCTGATGATCTACTACAGCATCAAGATCAAGGGCGCAGGCGGGTTCGCGCACGAGCTGCTGTCGGCGCCGTTCGGCGGCCACCCGCTGCTCTGGATTCCGAACCTCGCGCTGAACATCGTCGAATACGTCGCGAAAACCGTCTCGCTCGGCATGCGGCTGTTCGGCAACATGTACGCGGGTGAGCTGTTGTTCCTGTTGATCGCCCTGCTCGGCAGCATGTGGAGCTTCGGTGGCGATGCAACGTTCCTCGGCTTCGTTGGTCATGTGATCGCAGGCAGCGTCTGGGCAATCTTCCACATCCTGATTGTTCTGTTGCAGGCATTCATTTTCATGATGCTGACGCTGGTGTATCTCGGCCAGGCGCACGACAAGCATTAAGCACGGCGTGCAAAAAAGAGTCTTCGTTTTAGTTTTTTAAATCTCAGTTCCAAGTCTTTTCTCAAAGGAGTGATCATGCAAGCTTACATCGCCAACATCCAGGGTCTGACCGCCATCGGTATCGGCATCATCATCGGCCTGGGTGCAATCGGCGCCTGTATCGGTATCGCGCTGATGGGTGGTAAGTACATCGAAGCCTGCGCACGTCAGCCGGAACTCATCAACCCGCTGCAAACGAAGATGTTCCTGCTGGCTGGCCTGATCGACGCGGCATTCCTGATCGGCGTGGGTGTTGCAATGCTGTTCGCGTTCGCGAACCCGCTCCTGTCGAAGCTCGCAGGCTAAGGTTCCTCGGAAATATGCGCCCGGCGTGAGCCGGCGCAGGGCGGAACGGAGACTTGGGGCGCTGATCGAATGCAACTCGATGAGCGCCTTACCGTTTCATTTTTCCGGAATAGCAGATAAGGAAACACCGTGAATCTCAACGCAACTCTGTTTGCGCAAATGGTCGTGTTCCTGGTCCTCGCGTGGTTCACGATGAAATTCGTGTGGCCGCCGTTGATCAACGCCCTCGACGAACGTTCGAAGAAGATCGCCGACGGCCTCGCCGCCGCGGAGAAGGGCAAGGCGGAACTCGAAGCAGCGCACAAGCGCGTGGACCAGGAACTCGCGCAGGCCCGCAACGACGGCCAGCAGCGCATCGCCGACGCTGAAAAGCGTGCACAGGCGGTCGCCGAGGAAATCAAGGCCAACGCCCAGGCTGAAGCCGCCCGCATCGTCGCGCAGGCGAAGGCGGAAGCAGAACAGCAAATCGTGAAGGCGCGCGAAGCGCTGCGTGGCGAAGTCGCCGCGCTGGCCGTGAAGGGCGCCGAGCAGATCCTGAAGCGCGAAGTCGATCAAACGGCCCACGCCCAACTGCTGAATCAACTGAAAGCCGAGCTCTGATCATGGCCGAACTTGCAACCATCGCCCGCCCTTACGCAGAAGCGCTGTTCCGCGTGGCCGAGGGGGGTGACATCGCCGCCTGGTCCACGCTCGTGCAAGAGCTGGCCCAGGTTGCGCGTCTGCCGGAAGTGCTGTCCATCGCGTCGAATCCGAAGGTGACGCGCGCGCAAGTGGCCGAGCTGCTGCTTGCCGCGGTGAAGTCGCCGCTCGCAACCGGCGCCGAAGCGAAGAACTTCGTGCAGATGCTGGTCGACAATCATCGCATCGCGCTGCTGCCGGAAATCGCCGAGCAGTTCGAGGCGCTCAAGAACGAACGCGAAGGCGCAGCCGACGCCGAGATCGTGAGCGCATTCCCGCTGAACGGCGCGGATCTCGACACGCTTGTCGCGAGCCTCGAACGCAAGTTCAAGCGCAAGCTGAAACCGACGGTCGAAGTCGATTCGTCGCTGATCGGCGGCGTGCGCGTGACGGTCGGCGACGAAGTGCTCGACACCTCGGTTCGCGCGCGCCTCGCATCGATGCAGGCTGCGTTGACCGCCTGAGCGCCACGCCGGCACGCAACAGAATTGACTATCAGGAGCGAATAATGCAACTCAATCCCTCTGAGATCAGCGAGCTGATCAAGAGCCGGATCCAGGGCCTTGAAGCGAGCGCAGACGTTCGCAACCAGGGCACCGTGATCTCCGTGACCGACGGTATCGTGCGCATCCACGGCCTGTCCGACGTGATGCAGGGCGAAATGCTCGAGTTTCCGGGCAACACGTTCGGCCTCGCGCTGAACCTCGAGCGCGACTCGGTCGGCGCGGTGATTCTCGGCGAATACGAACACATCTCGGAAGGCGACATCGTCAAGACGACGGGCCGCATTCTCGAAGTCCCGGTCGGCCCGGAACTCGTCGGCCGCGTGGTCGACGCGCTCGGCAACCCGATCGACGGCAAGGGCCCGGTCAACGCGAAGCTGACCGACGCGATCGAAAAGATCGCCCCGGGCGTGATCTGGCGCAAGTCGGTGTCGCAGCCGGTGCAGACGGGCATCAAGTCGATCGACGCGATGGTGCCGATCGGCCGCGGCCAGCGTGAGCTGATCATCGGCGACCGTCAGTGCGGCAAGACCGCGGTGGCGCTCGACGCGATCATCAACCAGAAGGGCAAGGACCTGATCTGTATCTACGTCGCGATCGGCCAGAAGGCTTCGTCGATCATGAACGTGGTGCGCAAGCTCGAAGAAACGGGCGCGATGGCGTACACCATCGTCGTCGCCGCTTCGGCATCGGATTCCGCCGCGATGCAGTACCTCGCACCGTACGCGGGCTGCACGATGGGCGAGTACTTCCGCGATCGCGGCCAGGACGCGCTGATCATCTATGACGACTTGACCAAGCAGGCTTGGGCATACCGTCAGATCTCGCTGCTGCTGCGCCGCCCGCCGGGCCGTGAAGCGTACCCGGGCGACGTGTTCTATCTGCACTCGCGTCTGCTCGAGCGCGCGGCTCGCGTGTCGGAAGAGTATGTCGAGAAGTTCACGAACGGCGAAGTGAAGGGCAAGAGCGGCTCGCTGACGGCACTGCCGGTCATCGAAACGCAGGCTGGCGACGTGACCGCGTTCGTTCCGACGAACGTGATCTCGATTACCGACGGCCAGATCTTCCTGGAAACCGACCTGTTCAACGCAGGCATCCGCCCGGCAATCAACGCCGGCGTGTCGGTGTCGCGTGTCGGTGGCGCCGCGCAGACGAAGGTCGTGAAGAAGCTGTCGGGCGGTATCCGTACCGACCTCGCACAGTACCGTGAACTCGCCGCATTCGCGCAGTTCGCATCGGACCTCGACGAAGCGACCCGCAAGCAGCTCGAGCGCGGCCGCCGCGTGACGGAACTGCTGAAGCAGCCGCAGTACCAGCCGCTGCAGGTGTGGGAGCTGGCCGTGTCGCTGTACGCCGCCAACAACGGCTACCTCGACGATCTCGACGTGAAGCAGGTGCTGCCGTTCGAGAAGGGCCTGCGCGAAAACCTGAAGACGAGCCACGCTGACCTCATCAAGCGCATCGAAGACACCAAGGATCTCTCGAAGGACGACGAAGGCGCGCTGCGCGCGGCGATCGAATCCTTCAAGAAGTCGGGTGCCTATTGATCCGCGAGTGACACACTGAGGCCGCGCGGGTGCTGAGGCGCCCGCGCCGCTTCGGTGAGCGGTGCATGAGCCCCGAGCAAGCGCTGAAGCGCTAACTCGGGGCGCAAAGGAGCAAGCTATGGCTGGAATGAAGGAAATTCGCGGCAAGATCAAGAGCGTGCAGAACACGCGCAAGATCACGAAGGCGATGGAGATGGTGGCCGCATCGAAGATGCGCCGCGCGCAGGAACGCATGCGCGCCGCTCGTCCGTACGCGGACAAGGTCCGTGCCATCGCCGCGCACATGAGCCGTGCGAACCCGGAGTACCGCCACCCGTTCATGGTGGCGAACGAAGGCGCGAAGACGGCCGGCATCATCCTCGTCACGACGGACAAGGGTCTGTGCGGTGGTCTGAACACCAACGTGCTGCGTGCGACGGTGCAGAAGTTCAAGGAGCTGGAAGAGAAGGGCCAGAAGGTCGAAGCCACCGCGATCGGCGGCAAGGGCCTCGGGTTCCTGAACCGCTTCGGCGCGAAGGTGATGTCGCAGGTCGTGCACCTCGGCGACACCCCGCATCTCGACAAGCTGATCGGCGCCGTGAAGACGCAGCTCGATCTGTACTCGGAAGGCAAGCTGTCGGCGGTCTATCTCGCGTACACGCGCTTCATCAACACGATGAAGCAGGAAGCGGTGATCGAGCAGCTGCTGCCGCTGTCGTCGGAGCACTTCGAGGCCGACGACGGTACGCCGGCCACGTCGTGGGACTACATCTACGAGCCGGACGCGCAGGCAGTCGTCGACGAGCTGCTCGTGCGTTACGTCGAGGCGCTGGTGTACCAGGCCGTCGCGGAGAACATGGCGTCCGAGCAATCGGCGCGCATGGTCGCGATGAAGGCCGCGTCCGACAACGCGAAGACGGTGATCAGCGAACTGCAGCTCGTGTACAACAAGAGCCGTCAGGCCGCGATCACGAAGGAACTGTCGGAGATCGTCGGCGGCGCAGCCGCTGTTTAAGCGCGCGTCCGGGACGACAACTGCGCCTTTGCGCGAGTAAAGAATCAGGTATTTAAAGGAAAAGCGATGAGTACTGCTGCTTTGGTAGAAGGCAAGATCGTACAGTGCATCGGCGCCGTTATCGACGTGGAATTCCCGCGCGAAAGCATGCCGAAGATCTACGACGCGCTCATTCTCGATGGCTCGGAACTGACGCTCGAAGTCCAGCAGCAGCTGGGCGACGGCGTGGTCCGTACCATCTGTCTGGGTGCATCCGACGGCCTGCGCCGCGGCCTGACCGTGAAGAACACGGGCAACCCGATCTCGGTGCCGGTCGGCAAGCCGACCCTCGGCCGGATCATGGACGTGCTCGGCCGTCCGATCGACGAAGCGGGCCCGATCGAAAGCGAAACGAAGCGTTCGATCCACCAGAAGGCGCCGGCGTTCGACGAACTGTCGCCGTCGACCGAACTGCTCGAAACGGGCATCAAGGTCATCGACCTGATCTGCCCGTTCGCAAAGGGCGGCAAGGTCGGTCTGTTCGGCGGTGCAGGCGTGGGCAAGACCGTCAACATGATGGAGCTCATCAACAACATCGCGAAGGAGCACGGCGGTTACTCCGTGTTCGCGGGCGTGGGCGAGCGTACCCGTGAAGGGAACGACTTCTACCACGAAATGAAGGACTCGAACGTTCTCGACAAGGTCGCGCTGGTGTACGGCCAGATGAACGAGCCGCCGGGCAACCGTCTGCGCGTCGCGCTGACCGGCCTGACGATGGCCGAGTTCTTCCGTGACGAAGGCCTCGACGTGCTGTTCTTCGTCGACAACATCTACCGTTTCACGCTGGCCGGTACCGAAGTGTCGGCACTGCTCGGCCGTATGCCGTCGGCAGTGGGCTATCAGCCGACGCTGGCTGAAGAAATGGGCAAGCTGCAGGAACGCATCACGTCGACCAAGAAGGGCTCGATTACGTCGGTTCAGGCCGTGTACGTCCCTGCGGATGACTTGACCGACCCGTCGCCGGCAACCACCTTCGGCCACCTCGACGCAACCGTCGTGCTGTCGCGTGACATCGCTTCGCTGGGTATCTACCCGGCGGTCGACCCGCTCGACTCGACGTCGCGCCAGATCGACCCGAACGTGATCGGTGAAGAGCACTACTCGATCACCCGCCGCGTTCAGCAGACGCTGCAGCGCTACAAGGAACTGCGCGACATCATCGCGATTCTGGGCATGGACGAACTGTCACCGGAAGACAAGCTGTCGGTCGCCCGTGCGCGCAAGATCCAGCGTTTCCTGTCGCAGCCGTTCCACGTCGCTGAAGTGTTCACGGGCTCGCCGGGCAAGTACGTGCCGCTGAAGGAAACGATCCGTGGCTTCAAGATGATCGTCGACGGCGAGTGCGACCACCTGCCGGAACAGGCGTTCTACATGGTCGGCACGATCGACGAAGCCTTCGAGAAGGCCAAGAAGATCCAGTAAGGGTTCGAGTGAGTAGCACGCCGGCGCGTGCCGGTCGGACGCATAAGTCACCCGTGACTTATTCCCCGGCCGCTCGCGCCGCAGCAACACGCTCAACCCGCCGTGCATGGGATCGGAGTCCGCGCCAAAGCGCATGCTCCGATCGACAGGAGTCGATATGGCAACCATCAAAGTAGACGTCGTCAGCGCGGAAGAGCAGATCTTCTCGGGCGAGGCGAAATTCGTCGCGCTGCCGGGCGAAACGGGTGAGCTGGGTATTCTGCCGGGTCACACGCCGCTGATCACGCGGATTCGTCCGGGTGCGGTGCGCATCGAAGTCGAGGGCGGCAACGACGAATTCGTGTTCGTCGCGGGCGGCATTCTCGAAGTGCAGCCGGGCGCCGTGACGGTGCTCGCCGACACCGCGATCCGCGGCAAGGACCTCGACTCGGCGAAGGCCGAGGAAGCGCGCAAGCGCGCCGAGGAGACGCTGCAGAACGCGAAGTCGGACATCGACCTCGCGAAGGCGCAATCCGAGCTCGCGACCGCGATGGCGCAGCTCGAGGCGATCCAGCGTCTGGCGAAGATTCGCAGCCGGCACTGAGCCGCGTCGCGCATCCCGCGAAAGAAAGCAGCCTTCGGGCTGCTTTTTTTTCGTCTGCGTTTTGCCGCCGTGCGACGCGTCGTTTCGTCCGGTCGTGCTATTTCATCCGCGCGCGGAGATTTGCTGTCAAAGTATCGTCAGCGGAGCGCGGCATCATCCGCGATGAGGTCGTGCCGGGCGACGGCGCAGGCGCGGCCTGATCAGACAAAAACGGACGGAGACACTCATGGCAGCAGACCTTGGCGTGGGGGCGCTGATCGCGCCCGAGAACGGACTGTCGTACGTGCGCGGCGCGACCGGCGTGCCGCTGTCGGAGGCGACGATCGGCCGGTTCCTGCGCGATACGGCCGGGCGCTTTCCCGAGCGGCCGGCCGTCGTGTTTCGCGAGCAGCAGGTGCGCTGGACCTGGCGCGAGTTCGCGCACGAGGTCGACGTGCTCGCAGCGGGCCTCGCCGCGCTCGGCATCGCGAAGGGCGACCGGGTCGGCATCTGGTCGCCGAACCGCAGCGAATGGCTGCTCACGCAGTTCGCGACCGCACGGATCGGCGCGATCCTCGTCAACATCAATCCCGCCTACCGGCTCGCGGAACTCGAATACGCGCTGAACAAGGTCGGCTGCAAGGCGATGATCGCCGCCGAGCGCTTCAAGACGTCCGCGTATGTCGAAATGCTGCAGACCATTGCGCCGGAACTCGCGACCGCGACGCCGGGCGACCTGCACGCGGCGCGCGTGCCGAGCCTGCGCACGATCGTGTCGATGGGCGACGTCGCGCCGGCCGGCATGTTCCGCTTCGCGGACGTGATGGCGCGCGGCCGCGACACGGTCGATGCCGCCGCGCTCGATGCGCTCGGCGCGACGCTCGCGGCGACCGATCCGATCAACATCCAGTTCACGAGCGGCACGACCGGCAGCCCGAAGGGCGCGACGCTCACGCATCGCAACGTCGTCAACAACGCGCGCTCGATCGCGATGGCGATGCGTTTCAGCGAGCAGGACGCGCTGTGCATTCCGGTGCCGCTCTATCACTGCTTCGGCATGGTGCTGGCGGTGCTCGCGTGCGTGTCGACCGGCGCGGCGATGGTGTTCCCGGGCGAGGCGTTCGACCCGGTCGCGACGCTCGCGGCGGTGGCCGAAGAACGCTGCACCGCGCTGCACGGCGTGCCGACGATGTTCATCGCGGAACTCGATCATCCGCAGTTCGCGAAGTTCGACCTGTCGACGCTGCGCACCGGGATCATGGCCGGCTCGCCGTGCCCGATCGAGACGATGAAGCGCGTCGTGTCGCAGATGCACCTGTCGGAGATCACGATCGCGTACGGGATGACCGAGACGAGCCCGGTGTCGTTCCAGAGCTCGACGGACGATCCGCTGGAGAAGCGCACGACGACGGTCGGGCGCATCCAGCCGCATCTCGAAGTGAAGATCGTCGACCCGAGCGGCGAGATCGTGCCGGTCGGCGCGACCGGCGAGCTGTGCACGAAGGGCTATTCGGTGATGCTCGGCTACTGGGACGACGAGGCGAAGACGCGCGAAGTGTTGATCGACGGCTGGATGCATACGGGCGATCTCGCGACGCTCGACGCGGACGGCTACTGCAATATCGTCGGCCGGCTGAAGGACATGGTGATTCGCGGCGGCGAGAACGTCTATCCGCGCGAGATCGAGGAATTCCTGTTTCGGCATCCGAAGATCCAGAGCGCGCAGGTGTTCGGCGTGCCCGATCCGAAATACGGCGAGGAGCTGTGCGCGTGGATCGTGCTGCGCGCGGACGAGCAGATGACCGAGGACGACGTGCGTGCGTTCTGCCAGGGGCAGATTGCCCACTACAAGATTCCGCGCTATATCCGCTTCGTCGACGAACTGCCGATGACGGTGACGGGCAAGGTGCAGAAATTCGTGATGCGCGAGCGGATGATCGAGGAGCTCAAGCTCGACGTGCAGAAGACGGCCTGATGGTTCGGCCTACGAAGGACGCGGCGGCCCGACGAAGGGCCGTTGCGTTTTCTATGGACGAAAAAAAGCGGGCTTATTAGCCCGCTAAAAACCACACGCTACGGGGTTAGCGCGAGGAGACCAAAGTTGAAACCGTGTCCGGCGTGGGGCCGGAAACGACTCCAACAGGGATGCCCCTCGGAAGGGCTTCGGTACGTGACCGACTGGCTCGCAGCGCTTCGCGTCCGCTCACACTTGGCACACGAGACCGCATCCGTGTTGAAACCGTTGAGGCCATTGTGGGCGAATTAATGACCTGTCGCGGTAACAAAGTGTTTCAGGTTGTAACGCCCGCCAGATAAGGCTTTCCGGGATTTTTTGCAGTTTTCGGGATCCTGAAAAAGGTCATTTTTACCCATATATTCAGCAGAGTTTTCATCGCATGCTTACGATGCGTTTTTCATGCGTATCCGGCTCGATCAAGCGTTCATTTCGAGGCGAGAAAATGCGTCGGGAGTGCGCATCGGCATGCGTCGATTCAATCGTCGGAAAGATTTTGAAACGTGCGCGACATGCGCGGTAGTCGGCCAAACGGCCAAACGAAGCCGATTTTTTCGTTCCGGCGCGATATCGACGGGCGTGCGGCGGCGACCGGAACGGGGTCGCGCCCGTTATCGGCCGTCGCCGCGCGTGCGGCGTGCGCCGCTACTTCAGCCACTTGTCCGAGATCGCCTGATACTCGCCGGTCGACAGCGCAAGGTGCAGCCACTGGTCGACGTACTGCTGGAACACGACGTCGCCGCGCGGCACCATGTACGCCTTCTCGCCGAACTGGAACGGCTTGTCCGGATGCAGCGAGCACAGCCCCGGATTCAACTTTTGCTGCAGCAGCGTCTCGGACGCGTCCGTCACCATCACGTCGGCCTTGCCCGCGAGGATCTGCTTGAAGATCGTCACGTTGTCGGGATAGACGCTCAGGTTCGCGTGCGTGAAATGCTGCTTTGCAAAACGTTGGTTGGTGCCGCCCGGGTTCACGATCACGCGCGTGTCGGGCCGGTCGATCTGCGCGACGGTCTGGTACTTGTCGGCGTCCGCGCAGCGCACGATCGCCGTCTTGCCGTCGACCACGTAAGGCTGCGTGAAGAACGCGCGCTTCTGCCGCTCGAGCGTGGTCGATACGCCGCCGACCGCGATGTCGCACTTCGCAACGAAGTCGGCGGTCAGGTTCGGCCAGCTCGTCTTCACGTAGTCGGCCTTCACGCCGAGCGATTTCGCGAGCGATTCGGCCATGTCGATGTCGATGCCTTCGAAGCGGCCGTCCGCGCGGTAGTACGAATACGGCTTGTAGTCGCCCGTCGTGCAGACGCGCAGCGTGCCGCGCGCCAGCACTTCGTCGAGCCGCGAGGCGGCGGCGGGGCTGGGCGTCGCGGCCTGCGCGTGCGCGGCGCCGCAGCAAAGCAGTGCGGCCGCGGCCGCGGCGATCGTCGCGAGTGTCTTCATCGGTCTCCTCCGTTGTTCGGTTCGATAACAGCGTCCGATCATAACGGAGCCATCGCGCGCGTCATATGGCCGCCATCGCACCGGCATGCGCAGCCCGAGCGCGCCGCTCCGGTAAAATGCCGCTTTGCCCTCGCATCGTCGCTCTCACCGTGGCCCATAACCTGCTCAACGACACCTTCCTGCGTGCGCTTCTGCGCGAGCCGACCGACTACACGCCGATCTGGCTGATGCGCCAGGCCGGCCGCTATCTGCCCGAATACAACGCGACGCGCGCGCGCGCCGGCAGCTTCCTCGGCCTCGCGAAGAACCCCGACTACGCGACCGAAGTGACGCTGCAGCCGCTCGAGCGCTTCCCGCTCGACGCCGCGATCCTGTTCTCGGACATCCTGACGATTCCCGACGCGATGGGCCTCGGCCTCGACTTCCAGGTCGGCGAAGGGCCGAAGTTCGCGCATCCGGTGCGCACCGAGGCCGACGTCGCGAAACTCGCGGTGCCGGACATCGAAGCGACGCTCGGCTACGTGACCGGCGCCGTGCGCGAGATCCGCCGCGCGCTGACCGACGGCCAGGGCCGCCAGCGCGTGCCGCTGATCGGCTTCTCCGGCAGTCCGTGGACGCTCGCGTGCTACATGGTCGAAGGCGGCGGCTCGGACGACTTCCGCACGGTCAAGTCGATGGCGTATGCGCGCCCCGACCTGATGCACCGGATCCTCGAGGTGAACGCGCAGGCGGTGGCCGCGTACCTGAACGCGCAGATCGAAGCGGGCGCGCAGGCCGTGATGATCTTCGACACGTGGGGCGGCGCGCTGGCCGACGGTGCGTACCAGCGCTATTCGCTCGACTACATCCGCCGCGTGGTCGCGCAGCTCAAGCGCGAGCACGACGGTGAGCGCGTGCCGGTGATCACGTTCACCAAGGGCGGCGGGCTGTGGCTCGAGGAAATCGCATCGACCGGCGTCGATGCGGTCGGGCTCGACTGGACGGTCAATGTCGGCGCCGCGCGCGAGCGCGTCGCGGGGCGCGTCGCGCTGCAGGGCAACCTGGACCCGACGATCCTGTTTGCGCCGCCGGCCGTGGTGCGCGAACAGGCGCGTGCGGTGCTCGACAGCTACGGCAACCACCCGGGCCACGTGTTCAACCTCGGGCACGGCATTTCGCAGTTCACGCCGCCCGAACACGTCGCGGAACTCGTCGACGAGGTGCATCGCCACAGCCGCGCGATCCGTAGCGGGGCGGCCGGCTGAATGCAAGCGCGCTCATGTTGCGTTGCGAAATGAGCGCGTTTCGCGGGCGGCGCTAAACAGGGCGCAACCCCGCACCGGCTGCCGATTCGATGCTTGTCAAGACTTGACTTATGCACATTTTCCACGTTGCAGCGCGGTAGAGCCTCGTGTCGGTCAATTCGCCTCGCTATGATTCGGGAATTTGAATAGCAGCCTTATGGAATAAGGCTCCGCGGGGGCCCGTCGCAGACGGGCAAAAACGCCGCAAAGCACGGCCCCGCGCGCTCCGCGCGCCGCGGACGGCGAGTTCTCAACAAAGTTATCCACAGGCTGGGCAGCGTATTGCGGCGATTCCTAATGCGAATCCAAAACTTAGCGCCGAATCTGAAGTTTTACTTTAAGTTCGCCGCCGCGATGCGGACGCGCGCGCAGGCCGTCTGCGCGACACCCGTCCCGACCGGAGCGCGGTGATGGACGGCACCTATCTGCGGGTTGCACTCGACCATCCGCTCGCGACGCTGTTCGACTATCGCTGCGACGTGCAGCCGGCGCCCGTGCCGGGCACGCTCGTGCAGGTGCCGTTCGGCAGGCGGCAGGCGGTTGGCCTCGTCTGCGAAGTGACGGCTCACACCGATGTGCCGCCGTCCCGGCTGCGCGCGATCGACGCAGTCTGCGCGGACCTGCCGCCGCTGTCGGCGGACTGGCTCGCGCTCGTGTCGTTCGCCGCCGACTACTACCAGCGCGGGCGCGGCGAAGTGGCGCTGCCGGCGCTGCCGCAGGCGCTGCGCGATGCCGGCCGCTGGGGCCGGCTGCTGGCGCCCGAGGTGCGCTACCGGCTGACCGAAGCCGGCCGCGGGGCGCTGCCCGATGCGCTGCCGGCGCGCGGAGCCGCGCTGCGCCGGCTCGCGCAGGCACTGGCCGACGCCGATGCGCTGACGCTGCCCGATGTGCGCGCGCTGCATCCGAAAGCGGCCGCGACGCTCGACGACTGGGCGGCGCGCGGCTGGGTCGACATCGCCGAAATCGGCTGGGCCGACGCGGCTGTGCCCAAGTCTGTGGACAAGCTGTCGACAACCGGTGGACAGGCTGTGCCGCCGGCCCTCACCGACCAGCAGGCCGAGGCGTTCGACGCGATCCGCGCGGCGCAGGGCTTCGCGCCGTTCCTGCTGCACGGCGTGACGGGCAGCGGCAAGACCGAGGTCTATCTGCAGGCGCTCGCATCGCTGCTCGACGCGCGGCCCGACGCGCAGGCGCTGGTGCTGGTCCCCGAAATCAACCTGACGCCGCAGTTCGAGGCGGCATTCCGCGCGCGTTTCGCGGGCGCGCTCGCCGACGATGCGATCGTCACGCTGCACAGCGGACTCGCCGAAGGCGAGCGTGCGCGCAACTGGCTCGCCGCGCATACGGGCCGCGCGCGGATCGTGCTCGGCACGCGTCTCGCGGTGCTCGCGTCGCTGCCGACGCTGGCGCTGATCGTCGTCGACGAGGAGCACGAGCCGGCGTACAAGCAGCAGGAAGGGCTGCGCTATTCGGCGCGCGATCTTGCCGTGTGGCGCGCCAAGCAGCTCGACATCCCGGTCGTGCTCGGCTCCGCGACGCCGTCGCTTGAAAGCTGGTGGCAGGCCGAGCAGGGGCGCTACACGCGGCTCACGCTGTCGCGCCGCGCGGTGGCCGACGCGACGCTGCCGGCCGTGCGGCTGATCGATCTCGAGGAGGAGCGGCGGCGCGGGCGCGCGTCGATGGGCGGGCTGTCGGGGCCGCTCGTCGCGGCGCTGAAGGCGCGGCTCGAGCGCGGCGAGCAAAGTCTCGTGTTCCTGAACCGGCGCGGCTATGCGCCGCAGCTCGCGTGCGACGCGTGCGGCTGGGTCGCGGGCTGCCCGCGCTGCAGCGCGTACGTGGTGCTGCACAAGCCCGAGCACGCGCTGCGCTGTCATCACTGCGGCTGGGAGGCGCGCATCCCGCGCTCGTGTCCCGAATGCGGGAACGTCGACATCGCGCCGCTCGGACGCGGCACGCAGCGCATCGAGGAATCGCTCGCCGAGGCGGTGCCGGGCGCGCGCGTGCTGCGCATCGACGCGGACAGCACGCGCCGCAAGGGCAGCGCGCAGGCGCTGTTCTCCGACGTGCACGCGGGCGAGGTCGACATCCTGGTCGGCACGCAGATGATCGCGAAGGGGCACGACTTCCAGCGCGTGTCGCTGGTCGGCGTGCTCAACGCCGATACGGCGCTGTTCTCGCACGACTTCCGCGCGAGCGAGCGGCTGTTCGCGCAGCTGATGCAGGTCAGCGGCCGCGCGGGGCGCGCCGGGCTGCCGGGCGAGGTGCTGGTGCAGACGCGCTATCCGCGTCATGCGCTGTACCACGCGCTCGCGCGGCACGATTACGTCGGCTTCGCGAATTCGACGCTCGGCGAGCGCCGCGACGCGCACCTGCCGCCGTTCGTCTACCAGGCCCTGCTGCGCGCCGAAGCGCGCACGCTCGACGCGGCGCTCGCGTTCCTGCAGCAGGCCGCGGCTGCGCTGCCGGGGCTGCCGGGCGCCGATCGCGTGACGGTCTACGACGCGGTGCCGATGACGATCGTCAAGGTCGCCAACGTGCACCGCGCGCAGCTGCTGCTCGAAAGCGCGTCGCGCGCCGCGCTGCAGCATGCGCTGCGCGCATGGCAGCCCGAGCTGCGCGCGCTGAAGGGCGTGCTGCGCTGGAGCGTCGAGGTCGACCCGCTCGATATCTGATCCGCGATATCTGATCCGATCCGGACGACGCGAGCGCGCGGCGCGCTGCGTGTTGCGACGGCGGGGTTCGCCGCCGTCACGCGTCCTGCCCCGCTGCCATCCGTTATTGCCGGTTTTCCCTCTCTCTCGCAGCCCGCGCCGACGCGCGCAGTGCAACCGTTTTCATCGACCGGCGTCCGTCCCGACGGTTGCACACCCCCGCCGGATTCGTCCGATCAGGGAAAACACCGATCCCCGCACCGCGGGCAACCCCTAGGTTGCAACCCTGTAAGCCTTTGATTATATTGATCAACCTCCCGGTGCAACCCGTCTTGAAATTCGGTTGCACCTTTTTATTGCGTGCCGTAGGATTTCGCGCATCCTCTCACGTCATTTCGCCGGACTCGCGCCGGCACACGAACCCACCATGGCAAGCACGACCCTCGGCGTCAAAGTCGACGACCTTCTCCGCTCGCGCCTGAAAGACGCGGCCACGCGTCTCGAACGCACGCCCCACTGGCTGATCAAGCAGGCGATCTTCGCGTATCTCGAACGGATCGAGCACGGCCAGCTGCCGCCCGAACTGTCCGGTCACAGCGGCGTCGCGGATCTCGCCGACGGTCAGGCCGCGGACGGCGACGACGACAACTCCCCGCACCCGTTCCTCGAATTCGCGCAGAACGTGCAGCCGCAGTCGGTGTTGCGCGCGGCGATCACGGCCGCGTATCGCCGTCCCGAACCGGAATGCGTGCCGTTCCTGCTCGGCCAGGCGCGGCTGCCCGCCAACCTGCAGGCGGACGTGCAGGCCCTCGCGACCCGGCTGGTCGAGGCGCTGCGCGAGAAAAGCTCGGGCGGCGGCGTCGAAGGGCTGATCCACGAGTTCTCGCTGTCGAGCCAGGAAGGCGTCGCGCTGATGTGCCTCGCCGAAGCGCTGCTGCGCATCCCCGATCGCGCGACGCGCGACGCGCTGATCCGCGACAAGATCAGCAAGGGCGACTGGCGCTCGCACGTCGGCCATGCGCCGTCGCTGTTCGTGAACGCGGCGACCTGGGGCCTGATGATCACCGGCAAGCTCGTCACGACCAACAGCGAAGCGGGCCTGTCGTCGGCACTGACGCGCCTGATTGGCCGCGGCGGCGAGCCGCTGATCCGCAAGGGCGTCGACATGGCGATGCGCCTGATGGGCGAGCAGTTCGTCACGGGCGAGACGATTTCCGAAGCGCTCGCGAACAGCCGCAAGTACGAGGCGCGCGGCTTCCGCTATTCGTACGACATGCTCGGCGAAGCGGCGACGACCGAAGAGGACGCGCAGCGCTATTACGCGTCGTACGAGCAGGCGATCCACGCGATCGGCAAGGCGGCCGGCGGCCGCGGCATCTATGAGGGCCCCGGCATCTCGATCAAGCTGTCGGCGCTGCACGCGCGCTACTCGCGCTCGCAGCAGGACCGCACGATGAGCGAGCTGCTGCCGCGCGTGCGCGCGCTGGCGCTGCTCGCGCGCCGCTACGACATCGGCCTGAACATCGACGCGGAAGAAGCCGACCGGCTCGAGCTGTCGCTCGACCTGCTCGAAGCGCTATGCTTCGATCCCGAGCTTGCGGGCTGGAACGGCATCGGCTTCGTCGTGCAGGGCTACCAGAAGCGCTGCCCGTTCGTGATCGACTACCTGATCGATCTCGCGCGCCGCAGCCGCCATCGCCTGATGATCCGCCTCGTGAAGGGCGCGTACTGGGATACCGAGATCAAGCGGGCGCAGGTCGACGGCCTCGAAGGCTATCCGGTCTACACGCGCAAGATCTACACCGACGTGTCGTACCTCGCGTGCGCGAAGAAGCTGCTCGCGGCGCCCGACGCGGTCTACCCGCAGTTCGCGACGCACAACGCGTACACGCTCGCCGCGATCTATCACCTGGCCGGCCAGAACTACTACCCGGGCCAGTACGAATTCCAGTGCCTGCACGGCATGGGCGAGCCGCTGTACGAGGAAGTGACGGGCCGCGACAAGCTGAATCGTCCGTGCCGCGTGTACGCGCCGGTCGGCACGCACGAAACGCTGCTCGCGTATCTGGTGCGCCGCCTGCTCGAAAACGGCGCGAACACGTCGTTCGTGAACCGCATCGCCGACAAGTCGGTGTCGGTGAAGGAACTGATCGCCGATCCGGTCGACGAGGCGTCGAAGGTCGTGCCGCTCGGCGCGCCGCACGCGAAGATCCCGCTGCCGCGCAACCTGTACGGCGACGAGCGTCCCAATTCGATGGGCCTCGACCTGTCGAACGAGCATCGTCTCGCGTCGCTGTCGTCCGCGTTGCTCGCGAGCGCGCATCACCCCTGGCGCGCGGCGCCGATGCTGGCCGACGACACGCTCGCCGACGCGCCGGCCCGCGACGTGCGCAATCCGGCGGACCAGCGCGACGTGGTCGGCACCGTCAGCGAGGCGACGGCCGAGCACGTCAGCGCGGCGCTCGCGCACGCGGTGGCCGCCGCGCCGATCTGGCAGGCGACGCCGGTCGATGCGCGCGCCGACTGCCTGGTGCGCGCGGCCGATCTGCTCGAAGCGCAGATGCACACGCTGATGGGCCTGATCGTGCGCGAAGCGGGCAAGTCGCTGCCGAACGCGATCGCCGAGATCCGCGAAGCGGTCGACTTCCTGCGCTATTACGCGGCGCAGATCCGCGGCGAATTCTCGAACGACACGCATCGTCCGCTCGGGCCGGTGGTCTGCATCAGCCCGTGGAACTTCCCGCTCGCGATCTTCATGGGCCAGGTCGCCGCCGCGCTGGCGGCCGGCAACACGGTGCTCGCGAAGCCGGCCGAGCAGACCCCGCTGATCGCCGCGCAGGCCGTGCGCCTGCTGCGCGAGGCCGGCGTGCCGGCCGGCGCGGTGCAGCTGCTGCCGGGCGACGGCGAGACCGTCGGCGCGGCGCTGGTCGCCGATCCGCGCACGCGTGCGGTGATGTTCACGGGCTCGACCGAGGTCGCGCGCCTGATCAACAAGACGCTGTCCGCGCGCCTCGACCCGGACGGCAAGCCGATTCCGCTGATCGCCGAAACGGGCGGCCAGAACGCGATGATCGTCGATTCGTCGGCGCTCGCGGAGCAGGTCGTCGCGGACGTGATGCAGTCGTCGTTCGACTCGGCCGGTCAACGATGTTCGGCGCTGCGCGTTCTGTGTCTGCAGGACGATGTCGCGGACCGCACGCTGACGATGCTGAAGGGCGCGATGCAGGAGCTCACGCTCGGCAACCCCGATCGCCTGTCGACGGACGTCGGCCCGGTGATCGACGCCGACGCGAAGCGCACGATCGACGCGCACGTCGCGGCGATGAAGGACAAGGGCCATGCGGTCACGCAGCTGCCGGCGCCCGAGGCGTGCGCGCACGGCACCTTCGTGCCGCCGACGCTGATCGAGATCGGCAGCATCGACGAGCTGAAGCGCGAAGTGTTCGGCCCCGTGCTGCACGTGGTGCGCTATCGCCGCAGCCAGCTCGACAAGCTGCTCGAACAGATCCGCGCGACCGGCTACGGGCTGACGCTCGGCATCCACACGCGGATCGACGAGACGATCGCGCACGTGATTTCGCGCGCGCACGTCGGCAACATCTACGTGAACCGCAACGTGATCGGCGCGGTGGTCGGCGTGCAGCCGTTCGGCGGCGAAGGGCTGTCGGGCACGGGCCCGAAGGCCGGCGGCGCGCTGTACCTGCAGCGCCTGCTCGCGACGCGTCCGTCGGGCCTGCCGCGCTCGCTCGCGCAGACGCTGATCGCGGACGGCACGGTCGAGGGCGACCAGCGCCAGCATCCGGCGGCGGCGCTGACCGCGCTGCGCGACTGGCTGATCGAGCAGCGCGAGCCGGCGCTGGCCGCGCGCTGCGACGGCTATCTCGCGCAGGTGCCGGCCGGCGCGACCGCGGTGCTGACCGGGCCGACGGGCGAGCGAAACACGTATACACTCGGCCCGCGCGGCACGGTGCTGTGTGTCGCGGCGACGCCGTCCGGCGCGCGCGCGCAGTTCGCGGCGGTGCTGGCGACCGGCAACCGCGCGCTGTTCGCCGGCGCGGCGGGCGAGGCGCTGGCGGCCGCGCTGCCGGCCGCGCTGAAGGCGCACGCGGCGGTGCGCAAGCAGGCCGATGCGGCGTTCGACGCGGTGCTGTTCGAAGGCGACAGCGACGAGCTGCAGACGCTGGTGAAGGACGTCGCGCAGCGGCCGGGCCCGATCGTGTCGGTGCAGGGCGTGTCGGTGGGCGCGTTCGAGAACGGCGACGCGGAGGACTACGCGCTCGAGCGGCTGCTGACCGAGCGTTCGGTGAGCGTGAACACGGCCGCGGCGGGCGGCAATGCGAATTTGATGACGATCGGCTGACCATCCTTGCCGCTCGGATCAAACAAAGGAAGCGGCAAGGCGATCCCGAAGCCGCTCCACTTACCCTGGTACCAAGGAGATGCTATGCAACACACGATGAAAAAGCTGGCAGGCGCGACGTTCGTCGCGGTCATGTCGCTGGCGGGGACGGCTCATGCGGATGACGTGAAGATCGGTTACGCAGGGCCGATGACGGGCGCGCAGGCGCACTACGGCAAGGATATGCAGAACGGGATCGTGCTCGCGCTCGACGATTTCAACGCGACCAACCCGAAGATCGGCGGCAAGCCGGTGAAGTTCGTGCTCGACACGCAGGACGACCAGGCCGACCCGCGCACCGGCACGACGGTCGCGCAGAAGCTCGTCGACGACGGCATCAAGGGCATGCTCGGCCACTTCAACTCGGGCACGACGATCCCGGCCTCGCGCATCTACGCGAACGCGGGCATCCCGGAAATCGCGATGGCGACCGCGCCCGAGTACACGCAGCAAGGCTACAAGACGACCTTCCGCATGATGACGTCCGACACGCAGCAGGGCTCGGTGGCGGGCACCTTCGCGTCGAAGGATCTCGGCATGAAGAAGATCGCGATCGTCGACGACCGCACGGCCTACGGCCAGGGTCTCGCCGACCAGTTCGAGAAGGCCGCGAAGGCCGGCGGCGCGACGATCGTCGACCGCGAATTCACGAACGACAAGGCGGTCGACTTCAAGGCGATCCTGACCAAGCTGAAGGCCGCGAAGCCGGACCTCGTCTACTACGGCGGCGCGGATTCGCAGGCGGCGCCGATGGTCAAGCAGATGAAGGCGCTCGGCATCACCGCGCCGCTGATGAGCGGCGAAATGGTGAAGACGCCGACCTTCCTGAAGATCGCGGGCAACGCGGCCGAAGGCACGATCGCATCGCTGGCCGGCCTGCCGCTGGAAGAAATGCCGGGCGGCAAGGCTTACGCGGACAAGTACAAGAAGCGCTTCGGCGAGGACGTGCAGACCTACTCGCCGTACGCGTACGACGGCGCGATGGCGATGCTCAACGCGATGAAGAAGGCCGATTCGACCGATCCGGCGAAGTACCTGCCGGTGCTCGCGAAGACCGACATGGCGGGCGTCACGTCGACGCACGTCGCGTACGACGCGAAGGGCGACCTGAAGAACGGCGGCATCACGATGTACAAGGTCGAGAAGGGCGAGTGGAAGCCGCTGAAGAGCATCGGCGGCAAATAAGCATTGCGCGTGTTGCGGGCGGCGGCGATGTGCCGTCGTCCGGCATGCCGGTAAAAGCCATCGGGCCGTTCGGTCCGGTGGCTTTTTTACCGGGATGCTAGTCCGGCTGCTTGCGCAGCAGGAACTTCTGCAGCTTGCCGGTCGGCGTGCGCGGCAGCGCCTGCGCGAACCTGAACTCGCGCGGGATCTTGTACGCGGCGAGCCGTTCGCCGCAGAACGCACGCAGCGCGTCCGCGTCGGCCGCCGCGTTCGCGCGCATCACGACATGCGCGACGACCGTTTCGCCCCACTCGGGATGCGGGACGCCGACCACGGCCGCCTCGGCGATGTCCGGGTGCGCGCCGAGCACGTCTTCCACTTCCTTCGAATAGACGTTTTCGCCGCCGGTCACGATCATGTCCTTCAGCCGGTCGACGATGAACAGATAGCCATCCTGATCGATCCGCGCGATGTCGCCGGTGCGGTACCAACCGCCCGGCTCGAATGCGGCGCGCGTCGCGGCCGCGTCGTCGAGATAGCCGAGCATCATGCTGTCGGTCTTCAGCCAGATCTCGCCGCTTTCGCCGGGCTGCGCGTCGACGCCGTCGAGCCGCACCACGCGCAGGTCGACGCCCGGGCCGCCGTGCCGGCCGATCGAGCCGGCCTTCGCGATCTGCTCGTCCGGATACAGCGTCGTGCCGGCCGGGCCCGTCTCCGTCATGCCGTACACCTGGAAGAACGCGTCGCTGCGGTATGCGCGCGCGAGCCGTTCGGCCTGCGCCGCGCCGATCGGGCCGCCGCCGTACAGCCATGCGCGCACGCTCGACAGGTCGAACGCGGCGAAGCCGTCGATCGTGTCGAGCGGCAGCGTGTACGACACCGGCGCGCCGAAATACAGCGTGATGCGCTCGCGCTCGACTGCCTGCAGGAAACGCAGCGGATGGTATTCGCGCAGCAGCACGACGGTGCCGCCCGCGACCAGCGTGCCGCCGAACCAGTTGTTCAGCGGCGACGAATGCCAGATCGGCATCGCCATCAGCGTGCGCTCGTTGCGGCCGATGCCGATCGCGAGCGCCGCCGACATCGCCGCGAACGTCACCGTGCGATGGCTGTGCACGCAGCCCTTCGGGCGGCCCGTGGTGCCGGACGTGTAGAGGATCTGCGCGACGTCGCCGTCGGCGGGCTCGATGCCCGCGAGCCCGTCCATCGCCGCGCACATCGCGTCGAAGCCCGGCACGCCGTCGAGTTCGCCCTCGGTCACGAGCTGCCGCGCCGGGTGCACGATGCGTTCGACCACCGGCGCGAGCGCCACGTCGAACAGCAGCACCTTGCTGCGGCTGTGTTCGAGCACGTAGTCGACTTCCGGCGCCTGCAGCTTGTGATTGATCGGCACGAACGCCGCGCCGAGCCGCCACGCGCCGAACATCAGGTCGACGAAGGCCGGCGTGTTGAAGCACATCGCGGCGACGCGGTCGCCGGCCGCGACGCCGAGCGCGCTGAGTACCGCGGCCGCGCGATGCGAGCGCTCGCGCGCGGCGGCATAGGTGATCGTCTCGGATTCGCTGACGAGGAACGGCTTGCCGGGCGTCGCGCGGGCGGCGCGGTCGAGGGCGGCGACGAGGTTCATCGGGGCTCCTGAGCGAAGGGGCGGGGTGCGGCGTCAGGCCGGATACGCGCGCTGCAGCAGCGCGGCGACGTCGAGCGCGCGCGGCTCGAAGCCGCCCGCGACGCGGCCCCAGTCCGGCGCGGCGAGCCGCGTCGCGATGAACGCGTCGGCGACGGCTGCAGGCGCGTCGCGGCGCAGCAGGCACGCCTGTGCGACCAGCGCGAGCCGCTGCGCGAATACGCGGCCCGACGCCTCGAGCGTGTCGGCCGGCGCGGCCAGCATCGCGCGCAGCGCGTCGAGCGCCGCGCGGATCCGCGGTTCGCCGGCGCCGAGGTCGGACAGCTCCGCGAGCAGCGCGGCGGCCGCGTCGGGCTCGCGCGACACGGCGCGCAGCACGTCGAGGCACATCACGTTGCCCGAGCCTTCCCAGATCGAATTGACCGGCGCCTCGCGGAACAGCCGCGCGATCGGGCCGTCGTCGACGTAGCCGTTGCCGCCGAACACTTCCATCACTTCGCCGGTCAGCTCGACCGCGCGCTTGCAGACCCAGAATTTCGCGGCGGGCGTGACGATCCGCTTCCACGCGCGTTCGCGCGGCGAGTCGTCGCGCTCGAACGCGTCGGCCAGGCGCATCGCGAGCACGAGCGCGGCCTCGCTTTCGAGCGCGAGATCGGCGAGCACGGTGCGCATCAGCGGCTGCTCGGCAAGCGCGCGGCCGAACGCGTGGCGCTGCCGCGTATACGCGATCGCCTGTACGACGCCCTGGCGCAGCATCGCCGCGCTGCCGAGCACGCAGTTCAGCCGCGTGTAGGTCGCCATCTCGATGATGGTCGGAATGCCGCGGCCTTCGTCGCCGAGCATGATGCCCCACGCGTCGTTCAGCTCGATTTCGCTGCTCGAGTTGCTGCGGTTGCCGACCTTGTTCTTCAGGCGCTGGATCTCGACCGCGTTCTTCGTGCCGTCCGGCCGCCAGCGCGGCACGTAGAAGCACGACGGGCTGCCGGCCTCGGTGCGCGCGACGACGAGGTGCGCATCGCACATCGGCGCGGAGAAGAACCACTTGTGCCCGCGCAGCCGGTATTCGCCGCCGCGCCCGCCCGCGCCGACCGGCGTCGCGAGCGTCGTGTTCGCGCGCACGTCGGAGCCGCCCTGTTTCTCGGTCATGCCCATGCCGAACCAGATCGAGCGCTTGTCGGCGATCGGCACGTCGCGCGGATCGTAGTCGTCGCTGTAGAGCCTGTCGCGCAGCAGCGCCCACAGCGCGGGTTCCTTCTGCAGCACGGGGATCGCGGCCTGCGTCATGGTCGCCGGGCACAGCGTGCCGGCCTCGATCTGGCCGTGCAGATAGAAGCCGGCCGCGGTCGCGGCCCAGCGGCCGGGACGCGCGTCGCGAAACGCGAGCGACACGAAGCCCTGGTTGCGATACAGGCCGAGCAGTGCATGCCAGGCGGGATGGAACTCGACGCGGTCGATGCGCCGGCCGCGCCGGTCGAAGATGTTCGGTTCCGGCGGGTGCCGGTTCGCTTCGTCCGCGAGCCGGGCCGTCTCGGCGCTGCCGAGCCGGGCGCCGTACGCGTCGAGCTGCGGCGCGGCCCAGTCGGCGCCGGCGCGCGCGAGCGCGTCGCGCAGCGCGAGATCCGTCGTGAAGAGGTTATAGTCGACCAGTTCGTCGAACTGGTTCGTGACGGCGTGGGTCGGTTCGGTCATCGAGCTGTCTCCGGTCTCGTGCGGCGCGAGCGGCCGCCCGCCGGCCGCGCCGCAGGCGTCGCGGCGCTTGCGCCGGCGCCGCGTAAAACGCGTTCCCTGTTGAATTCCAGAGTAGCAAATATGCCGCCGCGACATGTTCAGGTTCCGGCGCCGCCCGGCCAGCCGGCGGCGCAACCCTCGCCCGCCTTGCGCCGCCGGCCGCGCCAGTCGCGTGCGCAGGCGAGTTCCGACGCGCTCCAGCAGGCGTTCGTTCAGCTTTTGCGCGAGCGCGGCTACGCGAAGGCGACGATCCGCGAGATCGCGGCCGTCGCCGGCGTGAGCGTCGGCACCTTCTACGAATACTTCGGCGACAAGCAGAGCCTCGCGGCGCTGTGCATCCACCGCCACGTGCTGGCGATGGCCGAGCGGCTGCGTGCGGCCGCGCAGGCGCTGCACGGCGCGCCGCGCGCCGAACTGGCCGCGGCGCTCGTCGACCTGCAGATCGACGTGATCGGCGCCGATGCGCCGCTGTGGAGCGCGCTGTTCGCGCTGGAGCGGCAGGTGTCGCCGCTTGCCGCGTATCGCCGGCACTACGACGCCTATGTCGCGCTGTGGCGCGACGCGCTCGCGCATGCGGCCGACCCGCCGCTGGCCGCCCGGCTCGACGGGCTTGCGCGGATGGCGCAGACGGTCTGCTACGGCGGGATCTCGCAGGCGCTGCTGACGCTCGGGCCCGCACTCGACTTCGCCGCGCTGCGCGGCGAGCTGCAGGCGGTGATGCGCGCGTATCTGGCGGCGGCCGATGCCTGACGGCGCCTGACGGCGCAGCGGCGCGCGCCGGTGCGCGGCGCGCCCGGCCGGCGGAAATGCCTGATTCGCATGCCTGGCCGGCAGTCAGGCCTTTTCGTCGGATGCTTTGTCGCTAGTGCCATGAGAAAAATGCATGGCTGGCATGACGAAGTTTCGTTTGTCGGCCGATATTGGCTGGGGCTAAATCATGCGGCAGGCAGCGTCCCGCGAGATCGCGCGGGGGCGGCCTGGAGGACATCTGGAGGAGACTCATGCGAAGCGCCACCGCGCCCCGTTCGAAATTGCCCGACGTCGGGACGACGATCTTCACGGTCATCGGCCAGCTCGCCGCGCAGCACGATGCATTGAACCTGTCGCAGGGCGCGCCGAATTTCGCGCCCGATCCGGCGCTCGTCGAAGGCGTCGCGCGCGCGATGCGCGACGGGCACAACCAGTACGCGCCGATGGCCGGGCTCGCATCGCTGCGCGAGCGGCTCGCGGAAAAGACCGAGGCGCTGTACGGCGCGCGCTACGATCCGGCGACCGAGGTCACGGTGATCGCGAGCGCGAGCGAAGGGCTGTACGCGGCGATCAGCGCGCTCGTGCATCCGGGCGACGAGGTGATCTATTTCGAGCCGTCGTTCGACAGTTATGCGCCGATCGTGCGGATGCAGGGCGCGACGCCGGTCGCGATCAAGCTGTCGCCAGCGCACTTCCGCGTGAACTGGGACGAAGTCGCCGCGGCGATCACGCCGCGCACGCGGATGATCATCGTGAACACGCCGCACAACCCGACCGCGACCGTGTTCTCGGCCGACGATCTCGCCCGGCTCGCGCAGCTCACGCGCGATACCGGCATCGTGGTCCTGTCCGACGAGGTCTACGAGCACGTCGTGTTCGACGGCGCGCGGCACCAGAGCATGGCGCGGCATCGCGAGCTGGCGGAGCGCAGCGTGATCGTGTCGTCGTTCGGCAAGTCGTTCCACGTGACGGGCTGGCGGGTCGGCTACTGCGTCGCGCCGGCCGAGCTGATGGACGAGATCCGCAAGGTGCACCAGTTCATGGTGTTTGCGGCCGACACGCCGATGCAGGTCGCGTTCGCGGAAATCCTCGCGCGGCCGGACAGCTATCTCGGGCTGTCGGCGTTCTACCAGGCCAAGCGCGATTTGCTCACGCGCGAGCTGGCCGATTCGCGCTTCGAGCTGCTGCCGAGCGAAGGCTCGTTCTTCATGCTCGCGCGCTTCCGGCACTTCTCGGACGAGCGCGACAGCGATTTCGTGCTGCGCCTGATCCGCGATGCGCGCGTCGCGACGATTCCGCTGTCGGCGTTCTATACCGACGGCACCGACGCGGGCGTGATCCGGCTCAGTTTCTCGAAGGACGATGCGACGCTGGTCGAAGGTGCGCGGCGCTTGCGGACGGTGTAGATGAACGGGTTGCGACGGGGCGTTCAGGCGCCGACTCGTACCAAACGACAATGGAGATCACGATGCATACGAAAACCTTGAAACTGGCGTTTGCGCTGGCCTGCGCGATCGGCTCCGGCGCCGCTGTCGCCGACGCGCAGACGCTGCGCTTCGGCCTCGAGGCGCAATATCCGCCGTTCGAATCGAAGGCGCCGAACGGCGATCTGCAGGGCTTCGACATCGATGTCGGCAACGCCGTGTGCCGGACCGCGAAACTCAGCTGCAAATGGGTCGAGACGTCGTTCGACGGGCTGATTCCCGCACTGAAGGGACGCAAGTTCGATGCGATCAACTCGGCGATGAACGCGACCGAGCAGCGCCGCCAGGCGATCGACTTCACGACGATCATCTACCGTGTGCCGACGCAGCTGATCGCCCGCACCGACAGCGGCCTGCTGCCGACGCCCGAATCGCTGAAGGGCAAGCGCGTCGGCGTGCTGCAGGCGTCGATCCAGGAAACCTACGCGAAAGCGCACTGGGAGCCGGCCGGCGTGTCGGTCGTCGCGTACCAGGACCAGAACCAGGCGTATGCGGATCTCGTGTCGGGCCGCCTCGACGCGACGCTCGTGCTCGCGCCGGCCGGCCAGCGCGGCTTCCTGTCGCGTCCGGACGGCAAAGGCTTCTCGTTCGTCGGTCAGCCCGTGCGCGACGACAGGATCCTCGGCAGCGGCATCGCGTTCGGCCTGCGCAAGGGCGACGACGCGCTGAAGTCGAAGCTCGACGCGGCAATCGACAAGCTGAAGGCCGACGGCACCGTGAAGTCGCTCGGCCAGAAGTACTTCGGCAATATCGACATCTCCGCGCAGTAAGCGGCGACGCGCGCGCGAAATCGCGCGCTCAGCCGTCGACCCAGCGCAGCGCGCCGATCTTCAGATGCTCGACGACGCTGCGCGCCCAGTCGAGCTCCGCATTGAGCAGCACCAGCGCATGCTCGTTCTGCAGCAGGAACAGGCGCGGCACCTGGTCGGCCTGCGCGCGGTTGCGCAGCGCTTCGAGACGCGCGCGCTCGGCCTCCAGTGCGACGATGCGGCGTTCGAGCTGGTGACGTGCGTCTTCGGCGTCGAGCAGCGGCAGGAACGCGAGCCCGGCGCCGAACGCCGGGAATTCGCGCGCGGGTTCGGCCAGCAGCGCGTGCAGCCACGCCTGCCCGGCCGTATGCCCGGCTTCGGTGAGCGTGTAGAGCGTGCGCTCCGGAAATGCGCCGTCGCGCTCGGTATCGTGAACGGCGATCAGGCCGTCGCGCAGCAGCCGCTCGATCGTCTGATAGAGGCTCGTGCGCTGCCGGACGTTGACGACTTCGTCGTACCCGCGCGCCTTCAGTTGCTGCAGCATTCCGTACGGATGCATCGGCGTTTCGGTGAGCGTCGCGAGGACCGCGAGCGCAAGCGGAGACGGGCGGCTTGCAGGCATGAATAGTCTATCTATATCTAGTTATGATATGACTAGTATCGATCAGACTATCTTGTTTTACAAGGGTTTCAGCCAAGGTGCGAGCGCTTCGCGGCCGGCGCGACGGTTTCCATCGTCGCGAGGCCGTGCACGATTCCGCAATCCTCGACCGAATGCTCGCCGACGCACTGGCGGCGCAACTCGGTGAGCTGTTCGCGCAGATGCGTGAGTTCCGCGAGGCGCGCGTCGACGTGGCCGATGTGTTCGTCGAGCAATGCGTTGATCGAATCGCAGCGGTCGGCCGGCGCATCGGTCAGCCGCAGCAGCGCGCGGATCTCGTCGTGCGCCATGTCGAGCGCGCGGCAGTTGCGGATGAAGCGCAGCCGTTCCAGATGCACGTCCGTGTAGTTGCGGTAGTTCGCATCGGTGCGCTGCGCATCGGGCATCAGACCCTCCTTCTCGTAGAAGCGGATCGTTTCCGGCGTGCAGCGGGCCGCCTTGGCCAGTTCGCCGATCTTCATGACCTTTCTCCCGTGTAAGGGTTGACCTTGTAGTGGCTTCAAGGTGTTAACTCTACACCGTCAAGCCATTGAAGGAGATTCGTGATGACCGACGCGCTGCGTTCCCGCGATCCGCACCCCCGCGATGCCGACGGCACCGATACGTGCTGCGTCGCCGCGTGCGACGCGCAGGCGGCGACTGCTGCCGCCGACGCGACGCCGGCCGCAGGCGGGCATGCACACGACGGCGGCGCGTGCGGCCATTCGGGCGCACCGGGGCGCGATCACGTCCACGGCAAGGGGCACGATCGAGCGTGCGGCGACGGCTGCTCGCAAGCCGCACTCGACGATCCTGGTCACGACCACGACCACGACCACGACCACGACCACGACCACGACCACGACCACGACCACGACCACGCGGCCGGCGCCTGCTGCGCGCCCGCGCCGCTGACGCTGGCCCCGCTGCCGGCCGCGCAGGCGACCGCCTCGGGCCGCGTGCGCTCGGCGTTCCGGATCATGCAGATGGACTGCCCGACCGAGGAAACGCTGATCCGCAAGAAGCTCGGCGCGATGCGCGAGGTGTCGGCGCTCGAATTCAACCTGATGCAGCGGATGCTGAGCGTCGAGCACGTACCCGGCGCGCAGGCCGCGATCGAAACCGCGATCCGCTCGCTCGGGATGACGCCGGAGGCCGCGGCGGCCGATGCGCCGGCGTCGCCGGCCCCCGCCGCACCCGCGAAGCCGTGGTGGCCGCTCGCGCTGGCCGGTGCGATGGCGATCGCGTCCGAAGCCGCGAGCTGGGCCGGGCTGCCGGTATGGCTGTCGGCGGCGCTCGCGCTCGCGGCGGTGCTCGCCTGCGGGCTCACCACCTACCGCAAGGGCTGGATCGCGATTCGCAACGGCAACCTGAACATCAATGCGCTGATGAGCATCGCGGTGACGGGCGCGATGGCGATCGGCCAGTGGCCGGAAGCCGCGATGGTGATGGTGCTGTTCACGATCGCCGAGCTGATCGAGGCGAAGTCGCTCGACCGCGCGCGCAACGCGATCCAGGGGCTGATGCGGCTAGCGCCCGATACCGCGACCGTGCGCGATGCCGACGGCTCATGGCGCACGATCGAGGCCGCGCGGGTCGCGCTCGGTGCGATCGTGCGCGTGAAGCCGGGCGAGCGGATCGGGCTGGACGGCGAGGTCGTCGACGGCCGCTCGACGGTCAACCAGGCGCCGATCACCGGCGAAAGCCTGCCGGTCGAAAAGACCGCCGGCGACGCGGTGTACGCCGGCACGATCAACGAAGCGGGCTCGTTCGAGTACCGCGTGACGGCCGTCGCGGCCAACTCGACGCTGGCGCGCATCATCCACGCGGTCGAGGAGGCGCAGGGCGCGAAGGCGCCGACGCAGCGCTTCGTCGACCAGTTCGCGCGCGTCTACACGCCGATCGTGTTCGCGGTCGCGCTGCTGGTCGCGGTGGCGCCGCCGCTCGTCGCGGGCGGCGCGTGGCACGACTGGATCTACCGAGCACTGGTGCTGCTCGTGATCGCGTGCCCGTGCGCGCTGGTGATCTCCACGCCCGTGACGATCGTGTCCGGCCTCGCGGCCGCGGCGCGGCGCGGGATTCTCGTGAAGGGCGGCGTCTATCTCGAAGAAGGGCGCAAGCTCGCGTGGCTCGCGCTCGACAAGACCGGCACGATCACGCACGGCAAGCCGGTGCAGACCGATTTCGACGCGCAGGCGGCCGAGCTCGATCCCGCGCGCGTGCGGCAGCTGGCGGCGAGCCTTGCCGCGCGCTCGGATCACCCGGTCTCGCAGGCGATCGCAGCCGCGGCGCGCGCCGCGCAAACGGCAGCCTTCGCCGATGTGCAGGACTTCGAAGCGTTGCTCGGGCGCGGCGTGCGCGGCACGATCGACGGCGCGCGCTACTGGCTCGGCAATCACCGGCTCGTCGAGGAGCTCGGGCGCTGCTCGCCGGCGCTCGAAGCGAAGCTCGACGTGCTCGAGCGGCAGGGCAAGAGCGTCGTGATGCTGATCGACGACGCGCGCGTGCTCGGCATCTTCGCGGTGGCCGACACGATCAAGGACACGAGCCGCGCGGCGATTGCCGAGCTGCACGCGCTCGGCATCCGCACCGCGATGCTGACCGGCGACAACCCGCATACCGCGCAGGCGATCGCGCAGCAGGCCGGCATCGACGACGCGCGCGGCAATCAGCTGCCCGAGGACAAGCTCGCGGCCGTCGACGAACTGGCCGCCGGCGGCGCGGGCGCGGTCGGGATGGTCGGCGACGGGATCAACGACGCGCCGGCGCTCGCGCGCGCCGACATCGGCTTCGCGATGGGCGCGATGGGCACCGACACGGCGATCGAGACGGCCGACGTCGCGCTGATGGACGACGACCTGCGCAAGATTCCCGCCTTCGTGCGGCTGTCGCGCGCGACGCATCGCGTGCTGGTGCAGAACATCGGTTTCGCGCTCGGCGTGAAGCTCGTGTTCCTCGGGCTGACCGTCGCCGGGCTCGGCACGATGTGGATGGCCGTGTTCGCCGATGCGGGCGCGAGCCTGATCGTCGTCGGCAACGGCTTGCGGCTGCTGTCGTCGTCGCGCGCGTTCGGCGACGCGCGGGCGCAGCGCCGAGACGCGCGAAGGAGCGGACGATGGGTTTCCTGAAGCGGATCCTGGGCGGCCACGGCGGCGGCCATCGAAGCGGCGGTCACGGCGCCGGACACGATGACGGTCACCACGGCAGCCGGCGCGGCCACGACGAACGCGGCCGCGACCGTCAAGGCTGGGGCTGGCAGGTGCCGGGCGGCGACGTCGAGGCCAATGCGCCGCTGCGCCAGCTCGCGTGCGCCGGCTGCGGCGCGCTCAATGCGGCCGACGCACGCTTCTGCGCGCAATGCGGCGCCGCGCAGCGCGGCAAGGCGTGCGGCCGCTGCCATTCGGCGCTGGCCGCCGATGCACGGTTCTGCCCGTCGTGCGGCATGCAGGCCGGTTAGGCCGCTTCACCGGGCCCCGCATCGGCGCGAACTGCCGCCGAACCCGAGCGGGCCGGCAATAACGCCCGCACCCGCTCCCCGGCCCTTCGCTCACCGCAGCGGCAAATGAATCTCCGTGCGCAGGTCGGCCGGCGCCGCCTCCATCGGCGTGTTCAGGTACAGCTCGAACGGCGGCGCGTCGGCGGCTTCGCGGCCCGAATGACGCAGCCAGTCGCCATACAGCCACTGATAGGCGGTCTTCAGGTCCGCGTACGGCCCCGTATGCAGCAGCACCGCGTATTCGCCGCCGGCCACCGTCACGCGTTCGACGGGCGGCTCGGGCTCGACGTCCGGCGCGCCGTCGGCCGGCACGAAGCACGCTTGCGCGCGCAACTGCGCTTCGGGCGTCGTGTCCGGATCGTCGTGGAAGATCCCGATCATCTTCGCGCCGGGGCCGATCAGCCCGTGCTGGCCGACCCATGCGCCGATCCGCATGAACGCGTTGCTGACCTTCATGTACGACCCGGTGTGGGATACCGCGTAGCCATGCAGCTCCGGCAGGCGCCGGATCTCGACTTCATGCTTGAACATGTCTGCCTCTCCTCTCTGTAGCGGATAAACGGGGCGGTGGACGCCCGTGCGCCGATGCTGCGCGCGCGGCACGCCGTACGCGTCGCGAAACGCGCGTGCGAACGCATGCGTCGAGCCGTAGCCGGCGCGCCGGGCGATCTCGTCGATCGGGCGCGCGGTGCAGACCAGATCCTCGGACGCCCGCACGATCCGCATCCGCCGCACCGTCATCAGGATCGACTCGCCGTACAGCGCGCGATAGACGCGATGCCAGTGATACGGCGACAGGCACGCGATGTCGGCGAGCCGGTTCAGGTCGAGCGTGTCGTCGAGATGGGTGCCGATGTAGTCGTGCACGCGCGCGAGGCGCGCCGCATAGCGCATCCAGCACGGCGTTTCGGCTTTCGACCCCGTCGTCGTTTCGGCATCCATCGTCGCGTCCCGGCAAGAGGGGCTGCCACGTTAGCACGGGGCAATCGGACAAATCTTGCTGAAATGCGTAGCGGTCCATTCGAACCGTCCCCTTTTATTTTCCAGAAAATGGGTCTCGTACCTCGGGATTGATGACTAAAGTTAAAAGACGGTGAAATCGGGTGATCGCGTCATTTTTCTCGGGTAAGTTGCTCGGACGGAGCAGCAGGCTTTTTCGAAGTACGCAGGTAGTTCGTCGATGTTCAATCGCAACACCACGTTTTCGGGAGAAGAAGAAATGGATGCTTCCAGCTTCATCACGTCGCTGCAGACCACGCTGGGCGGATATCTGCCCAAGATCGCCGGCGCGATCGGCATCCTGGTGATCGGCTGGCTGATCGCCGTTGCGGTGCGGGCCGGCGCGTTGCGCCTGCTCGGTGCGCTGAAGGTCGACCAGCGCATCAACGAAAGCACCGGCCAGGGCGCATGCGTCGAGCGCATCATCGCCGGCGGCCTGTTCTGGCTGATCCTGCTGGTCACCGCGGTGGGCATCTTCAACGTGCTCAACCTGTATGCGGTGTCCAATCCGTTCTCGCTGCTCGTCACGCATATCGTCAACTACCTGCCGAACCTGATCGGCGGCGCGGCGCTGACGCTGATCGCGTGGCTGATCGCGTCGCTGCTGCGCAGCCTCGCGAACCGCGCGCTGAAGGCGAGCCGGATCGACGACAAGTTGTCGGAAGGCGCGGGCATGCGGCCGATGAGCGGCTATCTCGGCGACGTGCTGTTCTGGCTCGTGATCCTGATGTTCCTGCCGGCGATCCTGTCGTCGTTCGCGCTGTCGGGCCTGCTGTCGCCCGTGCAGGGGATGGTCGACAAGCTGCTCGCGATCGTGCCGAACCTGTTCGCGGCCGCGGTGATCGGCGTCGTCGGCTGGATCGTCGCGCGCGTGCTGCGCGGCCTCGTGACGAACCTGCTGGTCGCGGCCGGCGCCGACCGCCTCACGCAGCGTCTCGACAGCCCGACGCCGGTGCGCGTGTCGAGCCTCGTCGGCACCATCGTCTACGTGTTCGTGTTCGTGCCGACGCTGATCTCGGCGCTCGACGCGCTGAAGATCGACGCGATCTCGGTGCCGGCCACCAACATGCTGAACCAGTTCCTCGGCGCGGTGCCCGACATCGTCGCGGCGATCGTGATCGTGCTGGTCACGTTCTACTTCGCCCGCTTCGTCGCGTCGCTCGCGCAGAGGCTGCTCGAAACCGCCGGCGTCGACGGGCTGCCGGCCGTGCTCGGCGTCGAGCGCGTGTTCTCGGGGATGCTGCAGCCGTCGGTGCTGGTCGCGCGGCTGATCGTGTTCTTCGCGATGCTGTTCGCCACGGTCGAGGCCGCGAACCGGCTCGGCTTCACGCAGGTACGCGACGTCGTCACGCTGTTCATCGAATTCGGCGGCCACGTTCTGATGGGCGGCGTGATCCTCGTGATCGGCGTGTGGCTCGCGGGCCTCGCGCGCCGCGTGATCGAGCAGGCCGATCGCGAGCACAGCGTGCTGTTCGCGCGCATCGCGCAATTCGCGATCCTCGGCCTCGTGTTCGCGATGGGGCTGCGCGCGATGGGCATCGCCAACGAGATCGTGCAGCTCGCGTTCGGGCTCGTGCTCGGCGCGATCGCGGTGGCCGTCGCGCTGTCGTTCGGCCTCGGCGGCCGCGAGGCCGCGGGCAAGCTGCTCGATCGCTGGTTCAACCAGCGCGGCGGCGGCCAGTAACCGGCAGGCGCCGCGCACGCGCACGGCAGGCGGCGGCTCGGGCCGCCGCGCTTGCCGTCGCTGGCGCGGCGATCGTTTCCGTCAGCGAAACGTCAGCCGCCGTCTTTGCCGAATTTCGATAACACGTCGAATAATGACTCTCTAGCATCGATTCTCAGTCGCGCAGGCCGCAGGTCTGGCGCTCTTGAGGAGAGTCCGATGAAAGCAGAGTCGAAAGGCCAGCCCGCGCTGCAGCAGACGCTCGGGACCTGGCAATTGTGGGGCATCGCGGTCGGCCTCGTGATCTCCGGCGAATACTTCGGCTGGAGCTACGGCTGGGCGAGCGCCGGCACGCTCGGGTTCGTGATCACCGCGCTGTTCGTCGCGGCGATGTATACGACCTTCATCTTCAGTTTCACCGAGCTGACGACGTCGATCCCGCACGCGGGCGGCCCGTTCGCGTATGCGCGCCGCGCGTTCGGCCCGGCCGGCGGCTATCTCGCGGGCGCCGCGACGCTCGTCGAATTCGTGTTCGCGCCGCCGGCGATCGCGCTCGCGATCGGCGCATACCTGCACGTGCAGTTCCCGGGCCTCGAACCGAAGCACGCGGCGATGGGCGCGTATCTCGTGTTCATGGCGCTGAACATCGTCGGCGTGCAGATCGCGGCGACCTTCGAACTCGTCGTCACGCTGCTCGCGATCTTCGAGCTGCTGGTGTTCATGGGCGTCGTGTCGCCGGGTTTCGCGTGGAGCAATTTCACGAAGGGCGGCTGGGCCGGCGCCGATCATTTCAGCGTCGGCGCGTTCCACGGGATGTTCGCGGCGATCCCGTTCGCGATCTGGTTCTTCCTCGCGATCGAAGGCGTCGCGATGGCCGCCGAGGAAGCGAAGAATCCGAAGCGCTCGATCCCGATCGCGTATGTGGCGGGGATCCTGACACTCGTCGCGCTGGCGATCGGCGTGATGGTGTTCGCCGGCGGCGCGGGCGACTGGACCAAGCTCGCGAACATCAACGATCCGCTGCCGCAGGCGATGAAGTACATCGTCGGCGCAAACAGCGGCTGGATGCACATGCTGGTCTGGCTCGGGCTGTTCGGGCTGGTCGCGTCGTTCCACGGGATCATCCTCGGCTATTCGCGCCAGATCTTCGCGCTGGCCCGCGAAGGCTACCTGCCCGAATGGCTCGCGAAGGTGCATCCGCGCTTCAGGACGCCGTATCGCGCGATCCTCGCGGGCGGCGTGGTCGGCATCGCGGCGATCTACAGCGACGAGCTGATCCAGTTCGGCGGCCAGACGCTGACCGCGAACATCGTGACGATGTCGGTGTTCGGCGCGATCGTGATGTATATCGTCAGCATGGCCGCGCTGTTCAAGCTGCGCCGCTCGCAGCCGAACCTGGCGCGCCCGTTCCGCGCACCGCTGTACCCGCTCTTTCCGGCCTTCGCGATCGTCGCGGCGCTCGTCTGCCTCGGTACGATGGTGTACTTCAACGGCCTCGTCGCGCTGGTGTTCGTCGTGTTCCTCGCGCTCGGCTATGCGTACTTTCTCGCCACGCGTGCGCAGCGCGCGGCGAACGCGCCGGCCGACGCGCTGCTGGAGGATTGAGCATGACGAAACTGAACGGCCGTTCCTGACGGCATCGGCGCGCCCGGTCGCAGCGGGCGCGCCGCCGGTTTTTGGCAAGGAGACACGCACGATGTCCTACACGGAGACGATCGGCCCGCGCACGTACCGTTTCGCGGACCTGAAGACGCTGCTCGCGAAGGCGAGCCCGCTGCGCTCCGGCGACCAGCTCGCCGGCGTCGCGGCGGCGAGCGAGGAGGAGCGCGTCGCCGCGAAGATCGCGCTGGCGGCCGTGCCGCTGCGCGCGTTCCTGAACGAAGCGCTGATTCCGTACGAGGACGACGAGGTGACGCGGCTGATCGTCGACGATCACGACGCGGCCGCGTTCGCGGAAATCTCGCACCTGACCGTCGGCGATTTCCGCAACTGGCTGCTGTCGCCCGCGGCCGACGGCGCGGCGCTCGAGCGCATCGCGCCGGGCCTCACGCCCGAGATGGTCGCGGCGGTATCGAAGCTGATGCGCAACCAGGACCTGATCGCGGCCGCGCGCAAGCGCCGCGTCGTCACGCGCTTTCGCAACACGGTCGGGCTGCCGGGCCGGATGTCGGTGCGGCTGCAGCCGAACCATCCGACCGACGACGTGAAGGGGATCGCCGCGTCGATGCTCGACGGGCTGATGTACGGCTGCGGCGACGCGATGATCGGCATCAACCCGGCCACCGACAGCCTCGCGGCGATCGTCAAGCTGCTCGCGATGATCGACGCGTTCCGCGAACGCTATCGCGTGCCGACGCAGTCCTGCGTGCTCACGCACGTGACCAACACGATCGCGGCGATCGACAAGGGCGCGCCGGTCGACCTCGTGTTCCAGTCGATCGCCGGTACCGAAAAGGCGAACGCGAGCTTCGGGATCTCGCTCGCGCTGCTTGGCGAGGCGCGCGAAGCCGCGTTGTCGCTCAGGCGCGGCACGGTCGGCGACAACCTGATGTATTTCGAGACCGGGCAGGGCAGCGCGCTGTCCGCGAACGCGCATCACGGCGTCGACCAGCAGACCTGCGAGGTGCGTGCATACGCGGTCGCGCGCAAGTTCGAGCCGTTCCTCGTGAACACGGTGGTCGGCTTCATCGGGCCCGAATATCTGTACGACGGCAAGCAGATCATTCGCGCGGGGCTCGAGGATCACTTCTGCGGCAAGCTGCTCGGCGTGCCGATGGGCTGCGACATCTGCTACACGAACCACGCGGAAGCCGACCAGGACGACATGGATACGCTGCTGACGCTGCTCGGCGCGGCCGGCATCAACTTCATCATGGGGATTCCGGGCGCCGACGACGTGATGCTGAACTACCAGAGCACGTCGTTCCACGATCAGCTCTATGTGCGCGAGGTGCTCGGGCTGCGCCGCGCGCCCGAGTTCGAGGAATGGCTGGAGGCGATGGAGATCGCCGACGCGCACGGCGCGCTGCGCGCTGCGACGTCCCGCGTGCCGCTGCTCGCGGGGGCGAACGACTGGATGGGGCTGTCAGCATGAGCGATGCCGTCGAACGAAACCCGTGGGGCGAGCTGAAGGCGTTCACGAATGCGCGGATCGCGCTCGGCCGCGCGGGCAACAGCCTGCCGACCGCGCCGCTGCTCGCGTTCAACCTGTCGCACGCGCAGGCGCGCGACGCGGTGCACCAGCCGCTCGACGCGGACACGCTGCGCCGCGAGATCGAGGCGGCCGGCCTGCTGCCGACGCTCGGCGTGCAAAGCGCCGCGCCGGATCGCGACCACTATCTGCGCCGGCCCGATCTCGGCCGCAAGCTGTCGGACGACAGCCGCGGGCTGCTGGCCGGCTACGGCGCGGCGCTCGACGACGCGCCCGACCTGGTGTTCGTGGTCGGCGACGGCCTGTCGGCGTTCGCGGCCGCGAAGCAGGCACTGCCGCTGCTGCAGGCGGTGCGGCCGCGGCTCGACGCGGACGGCTGGCGGATCGGCCCGGTGGTGGTCGCGAAGCAGGCGCGCGTCGCGCTCGGCGACGAGATCGGCGAGCTGCTGCGCGCGAAGGCCGTCGCGATGCTGATCGGCGAGCGGCCGGGGCTCAGCTCGCCGGACAGCCTCGGCGTGTACCTGACGTGGGCGCCGAAGGTCGGCTGCCACGACGCGCTGCGCAACTGCATCTCGAACGTGCGGGCCGAAGGGCTGCCGCACGACGCGGCCGCGCACAAGCTGCACTACCTGCTCACGCATGCGCGCCGGCTCGGGCTCACGGGCGTCGGGCTCAAGGACGACAGCGACGCGCTGCTGCCGGGCGAGCCGGCGGAGCGGATCGCGGCGGGGTAGCGGCCCGGGGCGTGCGCCGCGGCGGTCGGCCGGACCGCGGCAGCCCGGCGGCATGCCGCGGCGGCGGCGAGAACGGGCGGCGCGGCCGGCCCTACCGTCTGTCGCGCTCGCTTACGCCGTGCCCGGCCGCTACCGGAACAGCCGCTCGCACAGAAAATCGACGAACACGCGCAGCTTCGGCGACAGTTGCCGGCTCGACGGCCATACGATCGAGAACTGTCCGGGCGCGATCCGGTAATCGTCGAGCACGGTGACGAGCGCATGCTGCTCGAGCGCGTCGCGCGCGAGGAAGTCCGGCATGTAGCCGATGCCGAGCCCCGCGAGCACCGCGCCGCGCAGCGCCTCCATGTTGTTGCAGGTCATCGCGGTGCGCAGCTTCAGCGGCGTGCCGTCGTCGGCGGCGAGCGCCCAGTCCTGCAGCTTGCCGGTGGTCGGGAAGCAGTAGCGCACGCAATCGTGCGCGGCGAGCTCGCGCGGCGTGCGCGGCGTGCCGGCCCGCGCGAGATACGCGGGCGTCGCGCACAGCACGAATCCGAACGGGCCGAGCCGCCGCGACATCAGGCTCGAATCCGACAGCGGTCCGCTGCGGATCACCGCGTCGAAGCCGCCTTCGACGACGTCGACCATCCGGTCGTTGAAATCGAGATCGAGCTCGACATCCGGGTAGCGCGCCCTGAATTCGGGCAGCACCGGCAGCAGGAATCGATAGCCGATCACCGGCAGGCTCACGCGCAGCTTGCCGCGCGGGCGCTGCGCGGACGCGCTCACGGTCGCCTCCGCATCGCGCAAATCCTCGAGGATCCGCTGGCAGCGTTCGTAGAAGTGCCGGCCTTCGTCGGTCAGCGTCACGCGTCGCGTCGTGCGGTTGAACAGGCGCACGCCGAGCGACTGCTCGAGCCGCGCGATCGTCTTGCCGACCGCCGACGCCGAGATGCCGAGTGCGCGGCCGGCCGCGACGAAGCTGAGCGCTTCGGCGGTGCGGACGAATGCGACGATGCCGTTCAGGTTGTCCATCGACAGGGATAGGCCGAGTTCAATTGCGGAATTTTAATCCGCTATATCCGGATTTCGAGCCGGTTTTTCCGCGATTGAATCGGATTTATCTTGTGTCGCTCGTATGGCGCCGAGGCGCCGGCCTGACAAGGAGCGATGATGGATCACCCGTTTTCCGCCGTTGCGGCGCGCCGGCGCCGGTTCGTGCTGGCCGCCGTCTGCCTGGCTGCCGTCGCGCTGCCGCTGTCCTTTTCCGGCGGCGCGGTCGCGACGCCCGCGATCGGCCGCGCGCTGCATGGCGGCCCCGTCGCGATGAACTGGATCACCAATGCGTTCATGCTCGCGTTCGGCAGTTTCCTGATGGCGGCCGGCGCGCTGGCCGACCAGTTCGGCCGCAAGCGCGTGTTCGCGGTCGGTGTCGGCGGCTTCACGCTGATGTCGGTCGCGCTCGCGTTCGCGCCGTCGATGTTCGTGCTCGACCTGCTGCGCGCCGCGCAGGGGCTCGCGGCGGCCGCGGCGCTCGCCGGCGGCACGGCCGCGCTCGCGCAGGAGTTCGACGGTGCGGCGCGCACGCGCGCGTTCAGCCTGCTCGGCACGACGTTCGGCGTCGGGCTCGCGTTCGGGCCCGTGATTGCCGGCTGCCTGATCGAGCACGGCGGCTGGCGCGCGATTTTCATCACCGGCGCGGTCGCGGGCGCGCTGTCGCTCGCGTTCGGGCTGCCGCGCATGCGCGAATCGCGCGACCCGCATGCGACCGGGCTCGACTGGCCCGGCACGGTCGCCTTCACGGCCACGCTGACGCTGTTCACGTTCGGCGTGATCGACGCGCCCGCGCGCGGCTGGACGGATCCGCTCGTGATCGTTCTGCTCGCCGGCGCGGCGCTCGGCGCGCTCGCATTCGTCGCGATCGAGACGCGCGTCGCGCGGCCGATGCTCGACCTGTCGCTGTTCCGCATTGCGCGCTTCGTCGGCGTGCAGGTGCTGCCGGTGTCGACCTGCTGCTGCTACATCGTGCTGCTGGTCGTGCTGCCGCTGCGCTTCATCGGCATCGACGGCTTCAGCGAGATCGACGCGGGCTGGCTGATGCTCGCGATCTCCGCGCCGATGCTGGTCGTGCCGTTCGTGGCGGCGACGCTGACGCGCCGGCTGTCGGCCGGGCTGATCTCGGGGCTCGGGCTGGTCGTCGCGGCGGCCGGGCTCGTCTGGCTCGACGTCGCGCTGCGCGGCGGCGCGGGGCCGGCGGCGATCGCGCCGATGCTCGCGATCGGCGTCGGCGCCGGCTTGCCGTGGGGGCTGATGGACGGATTGTCGGTGAGCGTCGTGCCGAAGTCGCGTGCGGGGATGGCGACGGGGATCTTCAGCACGACCCGCGTCGCGGGCGAGGGGATCGCGCTGGCGATCGTCGGCGCGGTGCTCGCGGCGCTCGCGCACGCGGGGCTGCGGCAGGCGCTCGGCGCAGCCGGCACGACGGACGCGGCCGACGCCACGATACGCGCCGCTGCACGGCTCGCGACCGGCGATCTCGCCGGTGCGGCCGCCGCGCTGCCGGGCGTCGGCCAGGCGGTGCTGCTCGCGAGCTATGCGCACGCGTTCGACCGGCTGCTGATCGGGCTGGCCGTCGTCACGCTGCTGTGCGCGGTAGTCGTGTTCGTGTTCCTCGGCGGACGGCAGCCGGAGGACGGTGGCAGCACAGAGGAGGTCGCCGCCGATGCTTCCGCGGGCACCGCGAGCGAGGCAGAAGTCGACGCCGCTGCCGCACGCGGCCGGCGTGCCGCGGCCTGCGCCGAGGCGGGCGGGCGCTGACGCGCGTCGGCCTGTTTCGGCGCAGGGCGCTCAGGCCAGCACGAGCGGCGGCAGCGCCGCATCGGCGCGCGACTGCGCGCGCTCGACCGCGACGACGACATGGCGTCGCGCGTCGGGCCACCGATGCGCCCATCGTCCGGCATCCTCGTCGATCGTCGCGCGACCCTGCACGAGCCACGTCGTCTGGCGCACGAAATCGACGAACAGCAGCGCGATCGCCGGGTTCACCAGCAGGTTGCCGATCGTGTTGAACAGGTTGTTGCCCGCGAAGTCGGGCAGCACCAGCGTGCGGGCGTCGGCGATTTCGACGAGCGGTTCGAACGAGCCGTCGGCGCGCGGCTGCCGGCCGCGGTACGAGCAGTCGCCGTTGCCGTCCGCGTCGGCGGTCGCGACGATCAGGAACGCCTGTTCGCGAATGAATGCGATCGCGTCGTCGGTGAGGGGGCCGGCTGGACTCATGGTGTCGGGCGGCGCGAAGGCCGCGGCGTGGGGATGCGCTCTGCGTACGCAAGCGACATGCCACGCGCCGCGCCGCACATGCCGCGCGCGTTGCGCGCTGCCGCTGTGAAAAATCCGAACACCGGCCGCGCCGCTGCGCAATCGCGCTGTTCAGAATCGACACAGTCGTGCGCCGCAGGCCGGCGCGTCACCCCGCGCGCGGCGGGCCGGCCGCTCTCGTCGTGCCTCGCAGCCGTTTGGCACGCAGTTTGCGTAAAGGAGGCAGCGCGATCCAACCGGCGCTGTATTCACAAGCACGATGAACAGGAGACATGTATGAACCCGTTTGACCTGAAGCAACTGGGCCTCGACGTCGAATACCCGTATCGTCAGCAGTACGACAACTACATCGGCGGCAAGTGGGTTCCGCCGGTGAAGGGCGAGTATTTCGAGAACGTCTCGCCGATCAACGGCCAGCCGTTCTGCCGCGTGCCGCGCTCGAGCGCCGACGACATCGACGTCGCGCTGGACGCCGCGCATGCCGCGCGCCGCAAATGGGGCAAGACCTCGGTGGCCGAGCGCGCGAACCTGCTGCTCGCGGCCGCCGACCGGATGGAAAAGAACCTGAAGCTGCTGGCGGTCGCCGAGACGATCGACAACGGCAAGCCGCTGCGCGAGACGATGGCGGCCGACCTGCCGCTCGCGGTCGATCACTTCCGCTATTTCGCGGGCTGCATCCGCGCGCAGGAAGGCGGCATTTCCGAGATCGACGACAACACCGTCGCGTATCACTTCCACGAGCCGGCCGGCGTCGTCGGCCAGATCATTCCGTGGAACTTCCCGCTGCTGATGGCCGCGTGGAAGCTCGCGCCGGCGCTCGCGGCCGGCTGCTGCGTCGTGATGAAGCCGGCCGAGCAGACGCCCGCGTCGGTGCTCGTGCTGATGGAACTGATCGGCGACCTGTTCCCGCCGGGCGTGATCAATATCGTGAACGGCTTCGGCAAGGAAGCGGGCGAAGCGCTCGCGACCAGCAAGCGGATCGCGAAGATCGCGTTCACGGGCTCGACGCCGGTCGGCAAGCACATCCTGCACGCGGCGGCCGACAACCTGATCCCGTCGACGGTCGAACTGGGCGGCAAGAGCCCGAACGTGTTCTTCGCCGACGTGCTCGACCAGGACGACGCGTTCCTCGACAAGGCGCTCGAAGGCCTCGCGATGTTCGCGCTGAACCAGGGCGAGGTGTGCACGTGCCCGTCGCGCATCCTGATCCAGGAATCGATCTACGACCGCTTCATCGAGAAGGCCGTCGCGCGCGTCGAGCGCATCAAGGCCGGCCACCCGCTCGACCTGCAGACGATGATCGGCGCGCAGGCGTCGCAGCAGCAGCTCGACAAGATCCTGTCGTACATCGACATCGGCCGCGGCGAAGGCGCGCAATGCCTGACGGGCGGCGAGCGCACGGCGCCGGCCGCCGAGCTGAACACGGGCTACTACGTGAAGCCGACGATGCTGCTCGGCAACAACAAGATGCGCGTGTTCCAGGAAGAGATCTTCGGGCCGGTCGCGTCGGTGATGACGTTCAAGGACGAGCAGGAAGCGATCGAACTCGCGAACGACACGTTTTACGGCCTCGGCGCCGGCGTGTGGACGCGCAACGGCACGCGCGCGTACCGGATGGGCCGCGAGATCGAGGCGGGCCGCGTGTGGACCAACTGCTACCACCTGTACCCCGCGCATGCGGCGTTCGGCGGCTACAAGCAGTCGGGGATCGGACGCGAGACGCACAAGATGGCGCTGTCGAACTACCAGCAGACGAAGTGCCTGCTGGTCAGCTACCAGGCCGAGGCGCTCGGGTTCTTCTGATCGCCGGTGCGGGGGCGAGGCGCCGGCCGGTCGGCACGGATGGGCATGTGCAGGCCGGTTCGGCCGCCGCGTTTCGACGATGGATTTCCGGCTGCGGGCCGGCGCCGGCCGGGTGACGTTCGCGTCGCCTGGCGGGTGTCGGGTTCGCACAGCGGCGCGGCGTTCGACGCGGCGCGGTTCGGCCGTTCGCCGGGCATGCGACGTCGACGCATTGCCGCTGCATTCGCCGGCAACGGTTTCCACTGCGCGGCCCGTTCGTGGCCGCGCATCATTCCTGGCGTCATCGACATGACCGAACCGTCCCGATCCCATTCCCGACATCCCGTATTCCACGCAGGCGAGCTCGATGCGCATCGCCGCTTCGGCGTCGCCGACGAGGCCGAACGGATGAGCGAGGTCGTGACGACGCGGCTGTCGATCGGCGTGCGGCAATTCATCGAGACCCAGCCGTTCATGTTCGTCGGCATGGCCGGCGGCGGGCCGGCGTCCGTGACCTGCGACATCGTGCAGAGCCGGCGCGATGCGGGCGGCGAGCTGCTGCCCGTGGTCCGCGTGATCGACACGAAGACGCTGCGCTTCGCGTTGCCGGCGCACGGCGACCGGATCGAGGCGGCGCGGTGCGACGGCAGCGGCGTCGGACTGCTGTTCGTCGATTTCATGCGTGGCGTGCGCTACCGGATCAACGGCCGCGCGACGCTGCGCACGGATCTGTCCGACGCGGACGCGGCACCCTGGCCGGCCGGCAGCCCGATCGTCGAGCTGGCGGTCGCGCAGGCATACGGCAACTGCGGCACGCGGGTCGTGCGGCTGCGGCCCGCGAACGACCGCTAGGCGGCGGCTTCGGCGATGTGCCGCTCGATGGCGCGCGGCGGTCCATGACGGTTCGGCGGGCGCACCGCCGGCGTGCGCACGGCGCGGCGTCCGGGCACGCCCGCATGGCGCGCGCCGGCCGCAACGCGTTGAATGACGGGCTTGTCGCCGGATCGCGCGCGGTTCGGCACGGGACTTGCATGACCGGCGCGGTGGCGGGCAGCAGAAGGAGGGCAAGATGGATCAACGAGTGGATCGCGACGACGAACCGACGGCGGAGGACACGCGGCGCAGCGCGCTCGGCGACGACGCGCCGGCCGGGCAGGCCGTCGTCAGCGTCGCGCACGACGCCGACGAGCAGGCGCGCAACCTGATCGGCTGGCGCCAGACCTACGACCAGCTCGCGGCGGGCCGCTTCGTCGGCACGCTGACCGAGCTGCCGCTCGACACGATGAAGCTGTTCCGCGAATCGACGAGCCACATGCTGCGCCAGGCGTGCGAGGTGCGCGGCGATGCGTACTGGTTCGGCATCCCGGTCGCGAACGACGGCACGGCGCGGGTCGACGCGTACCGCATCGGGCCCGGCGCGCTCGCGTTCCGGCCCGGCAACGTCGAATTCGAACTGCTGACGCCCGCGCAGTTCTCGATCTACGGCGTCGTCGTGCGCGGCGACGTGTTGCGCCGCTATGCGGAGCAGGTCGAGCGCCGCGCGCTCGACGAGCAGCGCTTCGCGCGGCAGCGCGTGATGCAGGTCGGCGATGCGCGGCTCGCGCGCCTGTGCGCGCTGCTCGGCCGCCGGCTCGACGGCGCGGCGGCCGGCGACGGCCCGCTGCCCGACGCGCAGCGCGACGACCTGCAGGCCGAGGTGCTGGCCGCATTGTTCGACGTATGCGCGCAGCCGGGCGACGACGGCGGCGGCGCCGCGCCTTCGACGCGGCGGTGGATCGTCGAGCAGGCGCGCGACTACGTGCTCGCGCATCGCACGCGCCCGGTCGGCGTGCCCGAACTGTGCGAGCAGCTGCACGTGAGCCGCCGCACGCTGCAGTACTGCTTCCAGGACGTGCTCGGGATGGCGCCCGCGACCTATCTGCGCACGCTGCGGCTGAACGGCGCGCGGCGCGACCTGTGCGGCCGGGCGGCGGGCTCGGTGCAGGATGTCGCGGAGGCGTGGGGCTTCTGGCACCTGAGCCAGTTCGCGACCGACTACCGGCGCCTGTTCGGCAAGCGGCCGTCGGATACGCTGCGCGAGCGCGAGGCGGTGGCGGGGTAGGCGCGAACGCGGCGGCGCCGAAGGAGGGCGGGGCAAGGCGCTCGCCGCTTCGCGGTCGGCGGCCGCTTTCCTATTCGGTCGTGGCGGCCGCAGCAGTTGCGCGCGCCGCCGGCCACGCCAGCGCATCCCAGTCGATCGCGCGATACGCGGCCTCGACGGCCGCGAGATCGTCCGGCCGTTCGCTGCGATGGAGACCGTGCAGTCCGGCCGGCACGTCGAGCGCGACCGGCACGCAATGCGGATAGTCGCGCACGCGCAGCGCGGGCTCGATCGTCGTGAAGCATGCGAGCGTCGGCACGTCGAAGCCGTCGGCGAGATGCAGCGCGGCCGTGTCGGGCGCGAACAGCATGCTGGCGCCCTTGATCCACGCGATGAACCGCGCCGTGTCGCCCACCGCGTCGGCGCTCACGTCGACATACGCGGGATGCGCGACCGGCCCGAAGCCGACCACCGGCAGGCTGTAGCGCTGCGCGAGCCGCGCCACGAGCGGCGCGTGCAGCGCGGGCGGCACGCTGCGCACCGCGGTGCTCGCGTGCGGGCAGAACAGGACGTAGGGCCGGCGCCATGCGGACGGCAGCGCAGGCAGCGCCAGCCGCGCGAGCCAGCGGTTGCGCTTCGCCGATGCGGGCACGGCGGCCGGGTCCACACCGAGCGCGTCGAGGAAGAAGTCGATCATCGGCTGCCGCGCGAATGCGGGCCAGTACAGATGATTGCCGACGTCGATGCACGGCGCCTGCGGCGGCAGCGCATCGGCACGATACGGCAGCGTGCGGGTCGGCGCGACGACGCCGGCGGCCAGCCCATACAGCGCTTCGACATAGCGCGGCGCGCGGGCCGGCCGGTACAGCGTGAAGCGCAGGTGCGGATGCGCGTCGCGCAGCGCCGCGAGCGCCGTCAGTCCGATCACCGAGTCGCCGAGCGTGACGCCCATTCCGTTGATCACGTGCACCTGCGTTTCACGGCCGTAGTCGAGCCGGAACGGCCGGTGCGCGCCATGCAGCAGGCCGAGCGCAGGCGCGGCCGGCACGTGGCCGATGGCGCGCGCGCTGCCGTGCTCGAGATCGTACGGCGCGACGAGCGTGCCGTCGGGCGCGAGCAGCGTGCCGGGCAGCGCGAGCGCGTCGTCGTGCGACAGCGCGACGCCGGGCGGCATCGGGTGCGCGGCCACCGTCATTCGCCGCGCGCGCGGCGGCCTTGTTCGCGGATCTGTTCGAGCGTCGCGGCCGGCGTGCTGGCGTCCTGCGGGATGCGGATCTCGATCAGCGCGGGCAGCCCGCAGGTCAGCGCGCGTTCGAGCGCCGGCGCGAAGTCGGCGGTGCGCTCGACGGTCTCGCCATGTGCGCCGAAGGCGCGCGCATACGCGGCGAAATCGGGATTCGTGAGCCCGGTGCCGTGCACGCGCCCCGGATAGTTGCGCTCCTGATGCATGCGGATCGTGCCGAAATGACCGTTGTTGACGACGATCACGACGATGTTCAGCCCGTACTGCATCGCGGTCGCGAGCTCGTTGCCGGCCATCATGAAGCAGCCGTCGCCCGCGAGCGCGACGACGGCCCGCGAGGGGTACAACGACTTCGCGGCGAGCGCGGCCGGCACGCCGTAGCCCATCGCGCCGCTGGTCGGCGCGAGCTGCGAGCGGAAATGCCGGTACGCGAAGTGGCGATGCAGCCAGATCGCGTAGTTGCCTGCGCCGTTGGTCAGGATCGCGTCGTGCGGCAGCCGCTCGCGCAGTTGCACCATCACCTCGCCGAGCTGGACGTCGCCGGGCATCGGCAGCGGCGCGTGCCATTCGCGGTATGCGCGATGCGCGTCGGCGGCCGTGCCGGCCCCCGCGGGGCGCGCCGGCGGTTCGAGCGCGGCGAGCGGCGCCGCGATCTCGGGCATCCCCGACACGATCGGCAGGTCGGCCGCATACACGCGGCCGAGCTCGTCCGCACCCTGATGCACGTGGATCAGCGTCTGGCGCGTCTTCGGGATGTCGAGCAGCGTATAGCCGCCGGTGGTCGCCTCGCCGAGGCGCGGCCCGATCACGAGCAGCAGGTCGGCGTCGCGGATGCGCTTCGCGAGCGCGGGATTGATGCCGAGCCCGACGTCGCCCGCGTAGTTCGGATGCGCGTTGTCGATCGTGTCCTGGTAGCGGAACGCGCACGCGACCGGCAGTTGCCAGCGCTCGACGAAGGTGCGCAGGTTCGCGCAGGCGTCGGGCGTCCAGCCGCTGCCGCCGACGATCGCGAACGGCCGTTCCGCGCGCACGAGCCGCTCGCGCAGCTCGTCGATCTGCGCGGCCGACGGCGCCGCGGCGATCCGCTTGGCGGCGGGCGCGACGGGCTGCGGCGCGCACGCTTCGGACAGCACGTCCTCGGGCAGCGCGAGCACGACGGGCCCCGGGCGGCCGGCGGTCGCGACGTGGAACGCATGGCTCAGGTATTCGGGGATGCGGCGCGGATCGTCGATCTGCGCGACCCATTTCGCCATCTGGCCGAACATCCGGCGGTAGTCGATTTCCTGGAACGCTTCGCGGTCGAGGTGCTCGCGCGCGCACTGGCCGACGAACAGGATCATCGGCGTCGAGTCCTGGAACGCGGTGTGCACGCCGATCGACGCGTGCGTCGCGCCGGGCCCGCGCGTGACGAACGCGATGCCGGGGCGGCCGGTCAGCTTGCCGACCGCCTCTGCCATGTTCGCGGCGGCCGCCTCGTGGCGGCAGACGACCGTCTGGATGCGCGCGGTGTCGTCCGCCAGCGCGTCGAGTACGGCGAGAAAGCTCTCGCCCGGCACGCAGAACACGCGTTCGACGTGATTGGCGAGCAACGCATCGACGAGCAGTCGCGCGCCGGTGGTGGCGGGCTGCTCGAGATCCTTGGAATGCGACATGGGCTGCCGTCTCCCTGGGTAGCGGGACGTACAGCTTACGCCCGTTGGCCGGCCTCCGGTACGCCGGCCGATGAAAAGTGTCGGAACGCGGGGAGGGCGCGAGCCGGGTTGTGTACACACATGGATTTACATTGGGCGAAAAATGACCTAATGTACATCCATCGTACATCCGTAAGGGGAGACATGACATGCATACCACCCGGGTCTTCCGGAATGGCAACTCGCAGGCGGTGCGGATTCCTGCGGATCTGGCTTATGAGCGCAGCGATATCGAACTCGAAATCGAGCGTGTCGGTGACGAAATTCGCATCCGTCCTGCGCGGCGGCCGCTGACCGGCGTGCTCGGCAAGTTCGCGAAATTCGGGCCGGATTTCATGGCCGAGGGGCGCGGCGATCAGGAACAGGCCGAGCGCGAGGGCTGGTGATGCCGCGCTACATGCTCGACACCAACATGTGCGTCTATCTGATGAAGAACCAGCCGGAGCAGGTCGCGCGGCGTTTCGCGCAGTGCTACACGGGGGACGTCGTCATGTCGGCGATCACCTATGCGGAACTCGAGTACGGCGTGACGGTATGTGCCAATCCGGCCCGCGAACGCCGCAATCTCGCCGCGCTGATCGAGGATATCCCGGTTGCGCCGTTCGACGGAGCGGCTGCGCAGGCATATGGCCCCATTCGCGAGGCGACGCGGGAACGCAAGAAGGATCATCTCGACAAGCTGATCGGCGCGCACGCGGTATCGCTCGACGTCGTGCTGGTGACCAACAACGAGCGTGATTTCGCGAGTTATCCGGGCTTGAGGCTCGAGAACTGGCTGATCGGCTAGCACGCGAACACCGCGGCCAGCCGGTTCGAAGGGCCGCGAGGGCGGACGGCCCGCCGATGGAAAGCGGGCGCGTATCGCGCGGCCGGGTCGAGCGGCGGTGACCGCCGACGCTCAGCACTCGACGATATTCACCGCCAGCCCGCCGCGCGACGTTTCCTTGTACTTCGTCTTCATGTCGGCGCCCGTCTCGCGCATCGTCTTGATCACCGAATCGAGCGACACGTAGTGCGAGCCGTCGCCGCGCAGCGCCATGCGCGCCGCGTTGACGGCCTTCACCGACGCCATCGCGTTGCGCTCGATGCACGGGATCTGCACCATCCCGCCGACCGGGTCGCAGGTGAGGCCGAGGTTGTGCTCCATGCCGATCTCGGCCGCGTTCTCGACCTGGCGCGGCGTGCCGCCGAGCACCGCCGCGAGCGCGCCGGCCGCCATCGAGCAGGCGACGCCCACTTCGCCCTGGCAGCCGACTTCCGCGCCCGAAATGGACGCGTTGAGCTTGTACAGGATGCCGATCGCCGCGGCCGTCAGCAGGAAGTCGATCACGCCCTGTTCGTTCGCGCCGGGCGTGAAGCGCGTGTAGTAGTGCAGCACGGCCGGGATGATGCCGGCCGCGCCGTTGGTCGGCGCGGTGACCACGCGCCCGCCGGCCGCGTTCTCCTCGTTGACCGCGATCGCATACAGGTTGATCCAGTCGACCATCGACAGCGGATCCTGCAGCGCGCGCTCCGGATTGCCGGTCAGCGCGCGATACAGCTGCGGCGCGCGGCGCTTGACCTGGAACGGGCCGGGCAGGTTGCCGTCGGCGTCCGGGTTGCCGATCCCGCAGCCGCGCGACACGCACGACTGCATCACCGCCCAGATCTTCAGCAGCCCGTCGCGCGTCTCCTGCTCGGTGTGCCACGCGCGCTCGTTCTCCCACATCAGCTGCGCGATCGACTTGCCGGTCGACTCGGTCAGCGCAAGCAGCTCCGCACCGGTGCGGAACGGGTGCGTCATCTGCTCGGCCGCGCTCAGCACCTTCGTGTTCGGCGCGCCGGCCGTCACGACGAAGCCGCCGCCGACCGACAGGTACGTGCGTTCGACCAGCACCGCGCCGTTCGCGTCGCTCGCGCGCAGCTTCATGCCGTTCGGATGCTCGGGCAGCGCCTGCCGGTAGAACGCGATGTTGTCCTTCAGCACGAACGGCACCGGGTGCGTGCCGAGCAGCGCGAGCTGCTTCGAGGTACGCACGGCTTCGAGTCGCGCATCGATGGTGTCCGGATCGACGGTGTCGGGCGCGTCGCCGAGCAGGCCGAGCATCACGCCGCGGTCGGTGCCGTGACCCTTGCCGGTCGCGCCGAGCGAGCCGTACAGCTCGACCTTCACCTGCGCGGTCGCGTCGAGCAGCCCGTCGCGCTCGAGGCCCTGGACGAACATCAGCGCCGCGCGCATCGGTCCGACCGTATGCGAGCTGGACGGGCCGATGCCGATCTTGAAGAGGTCAAACACGCTGACTGCCATTTGGATTCCTGCCTTGCTGTAAGAGTAGTGCTAGCGCGCCTGCAATGGCAGGCACGCGGCGAGCCATGCGGGCGGCGTTGGGGAAAGCTGCTGCGCGACGCGGGCGTAGCGCCCGTCGAGCCGCGCGGCCAGATGAAAGAGTTCGGTGGCGTTTTTCGGGTCCCACTGTCCCGTGTAGCCCGGCAGCCCGGCCTCGCGGCGCTGGGCGTCGAACGGCACCGGCGAGTGCACGAATTCCTCGTGCGTCTTCTCGCCGCGCGCGTACGGCACCAGCCAGTCGAGCGCGGCCGCGAGCGTCGCGCCGTTCGCACCGCGCTCGCGCAGCCAGTTGCGGTTGAAGCGGCGCGCGGCGAGCGCGGCCGTCACGAGCGGCTGCAGATCGTAGACGGCATAGTGCAGCGCGTCGCGTTCCTCGAAGTCCCAGGTCGTGCCGTCCGGGCCGATGTTGTCGGCCAGATGCTCGACGAACAGCCGCTGCGCGGCGTTCATCATCTTGCGGTCGCCGAGCGTGAACGCCGACAGCGCGATCAGCTTGATCCGGTGGCTCTGCCAGTTGTTGCGCCAGGTGCCGGTGAGCGGGCGCTTCTGCGCGTCGATCTGCGCGACATAGCCGGCGCCGAGTTTCGCGATGAATGCGGACGCCGCGTTGCGCGTCTTCACCGGCAGCGCGCTCGCCGTCATGTCGTACGCGAGGATCAGGCTTTCGAAGCGCGTCTCGTCGATCGGATTGAAGCTCGGCTGGTAGGTCGCGACCCACGCCGACAGGAAGCGGTCGACGAGCTGCAGGTAGCGCGGCGCGTTGGTCACGCGCCACGCGAGCGCGGCGTCGCGCATCAGCTCCATGTCCTTCAGCGCGTCGGCGCTCTGGTCGTAGATGCCCTGGTGCGGCAGCGTGCCTTCGGTATGCACGCGCGCCATCGCCTTCGGCTGCTCGCCGAGGCGCGCGTCGACGCTGCGGATCAGCGCCTGCACGCCGGGTTCGGCCTGCGTCGTCTCGCTGGCCTGCAGCGCGGGCGCCGCACAGAAATTCATCGCCGCGTGCGCGCTGCCGGCCGCGCCGAAGCCGGCAGCGGCGAACGACAGCGACGCGACGAACGTCGGCACGAAACGGCGTGCGGGCACGCGCCGCCGCGCTGGCCTGTCGACATGGCCCGGAAACATCGGACGCACCATGCGGAACTCCTTCATTGGCTGGATCGCGTGTGATGTTAGCCGGATTGGGGGACGAGCGTGAACGGGATCGGCGTCAAATGCAAAAACCGCACGCAACGCGGGGTTGCGTGCGGTGTCGTGCGCCATCGGACGGCGCCGCGCGCGTTACGCGTAGTCCGACATCGGCACGCAGGCGCAGAACAGGTTGCGGTCGCCATAGGCGTTGTCCGCGCGGCCGACCGGCGGCCAGTACTTGTTCGTGCCGAGCGACGCGACCGGGTACGCGGCCTGCTCGCGCGTGTACGCGTGCGGCCACTCGTTCGCGGTGACGACGGCGGCCGTATGCGGCGCGTGACGCAGCGGATTGTCCTCGCGATCGGCGCGGCCTTCCTCGACCGCACGGATTTCGTCGCGGATCGCGATCATCGCGGCGATGAAGCGGTCGAGTTCTTCCTGCGATTCCGATTCGGTCGGCTCGACCATCAGCGTGCCCGGCACCGGGAAGCTCATCGTCGGCGCGTGGAAGCCGTAGTCCATCAGGCGCTTCGCGACGTCGTCGACGCTGATGCCGCTCGACTCCTTGATCGGCCGCAGGTCGAGAATGCATTCGTGCGCAACCAGCCCGCCCGGGCCCGAATACAGCACCGGATAGTGCGGCGCGAGCCGCTTCGCGATGTAGTTCGCGTTGAGGATCGCGGTTTCGGTCGCGGCGGTCAGGTTCTTCGCGCCCATCATCGCGATGTACATCCACGAGATCGGCAGGATCGACGCCGAGCCGTACGGCGCGGCCGAGACTGCGCCGATGCCGTGCTCCTCGCGCGTGTAGCCCGTCGAACGCTGGTTCGGCAGGAACTTCGCGAGATGCGCGCCGACCGCGACCGGGCCGACGCCCGGGCCGCCGCCGCCGTGCGGGATGCAGAAGGTCTTGTGCAGGTTCAGGTGCGACACGTCGCCGCCGAACTGGCCCGGCGCGGTCAGGCCGACCATCGCGTTCATGTTCGCGCCGTCGACGTACACCTGGCCGCCGTGCGCGTGCACGATCTCGCAGATCTCGCGCACGTTCTGCTCGAACACGCCGTGCGTCGACGGATAGGTGATCATGATCGCCGCGAGGTTCGCCGAATGCTGCTCGGCCTTCGCCTTCAGGTCGGCGATGTCGACGTTGCCCTGCGCGTCGCACGCGACGACCACGACCTTCATGCCGGCCATGTGCGCGGACGCCGGGTTGGTGCCGTGCGCGGACGCCGGGATCAGGCACACGTCGCGGTGGCCTTCGCCGCGCGACGCATGGTACGCATGGATGATCAGCAGGCCCGCGTACTCGCCCTGCGAGCCCGCGTTCGGCTGCAGCGACACGGCCGCGTAGCCGGTGGCCGCGACGAGCATCTGCTCGAGCTGGTCGATCATCTCGCGGTAGCCGACGGTCTGGTCGGCCGGCGCGAACGGGTGAATGCGGCCGAACTCGGGCCACGTGACCGGCAGCATTTCCGACGTCGCATTCAGCTTCATCGTGCACGAGCCGAGCGGGATCATCGAGCGGTCGAGCGCGAGATCCTTGTCCGACAGGCTGCGCAGGTAGCGCAGCATTTCCGTTTCGGAGTGGTGGCGGTTGAACACGTGGTGCGTCAGGTACGCGCTCGTGCGCACGAGGCCCGCCGGCAGCGCGGCGTCGCCGCCGAGGCCCGCGTCCAGCGCGTCGACGGACGGCGCGGTGCCGCCGGCCGCCTGCGCGAAGACCGCGAGCAGCGCGGCGAGATCGTCGCGCGTCGTCGTTTCGTCGACCGACACGCCGACCTGCGTGTCGCTGACGCGGCGCAGGTTGATGCGCTGCGCGGCGGCGAACTGATGGACCTGCGCGGTGCGCGCGCCGGTGTCGATCGTCAGCGTGTCGAAGAAGGTGTCGTTGACGATCGGGAAGCCGAGCTGCTTCACGCCGGCGGCGACCAGCGCCGCGACGCGGTTCACGCGCAGCGCGATCGTCTTCAGGCCGTGCGGGCCGTGGTAGACCGCGTACATGCTTGCCATGATCGCGAGCAGCGCCTGCGCGGTGCAGACGTTCGACGTCGCCTTCTCGCGGCGGATGTGCTGCTCGCGCGTCTGCAGCGCGAGGCGCAGCGCGGGCTTGCCCTGCGCGTCGACGGTCACGCCGACGAGGCGGCCCGGCATCTGGCGCTTGAACTCGTCGCGCACGGCCATGTAGGCGGCGTGCGGGCCGCCGAAGCCCATCGGCACGCCGAAGCGCTGCGTGTTGCCGACCGCGACGTCCGCGCCCCATTCGCCGGGCGGCGTCAGCAGGGTCAGCGCGAGCAGGTCGGCCGCGACGACGACATGGCCGCCGGCCGCGTGGATCGCTTCGGTCAGTGCGCGGTAGTCGCGCACGTCGCCGTTCACGCCCGGGTATTGCAGCAGCACGCCGAACGCGTTCGACTGCGCGGCATCGGCGGCCGGGCCGGTCTTGACCTCGATGCCGACCGGCAGCGCGCGCGTGCGGATCACTTCGAGCGTTTGCGGCAGCACGTCGTCGGCGACGTAGAACACGTTCGACTTCGGCTTGCCGGCGCGCTGCAGCAGCGTCATCGCCTCGGCCGCGGCGGTCGCCTCGTCGAGCAGCGACGCGTTCGAGATCGCGAGGCCCGTGAGGTCGGTCACCATTTGCTGGAAGTTCAGGAGCGCCTCGAGGCGACCCTGGGAAATTTCGGGCTGGTACGGCGTATAGGCCGTGTACCACGCCGGGTTTTCGAGCACGTTGCGCAGGATCACGGCCGGCGTATGCGTGTCGTAATAGCCCTGGCCGATATAGGAGCGGAACACCTGGTTCTTGTCCGCGAGCGCGCGCAGTGCGGCGAGCGCTTCGGCCTCGCTCTTCGGCTGCGCGAACGGGCCGAGCGGCAGCGTTTCGGCGCGGCGGATCGAGGCCGGGATCACGGCGTCGATCAGCGCGGCGCGCGACGCGAAGCCGAGCGTGTCGAGCATGGCCTGCTGGCTGGCGGCGTCGGGGCCGATGTGGCGTTCGGCGAACGCGTCGTGCGTTTCGAGCGCGGCGAGCGAGAGGGGCGTGCGGTTCATCAGGCGGTCCGGGTGTTCGAGCTTCATGGCGTTCCTATGTCGACCCGAGGGCGCGCGTCGGCGCGTTCGGGCCCCATGCTGTGCGGTCGACCGGCGCTGGCGCCAGCGCCGGTCGCGCGCGGGACCGGACGGCCGGCTCCGCGCAGTTCGGGGAATAAAGTCAGTCGATCAGCTTGCCGTAGGCTGCGGCGTCGATCAGCTTGTCGGTCGATGCGCCGTCCGCGAGCTTGATCTTGAACAGCCAGCTCGCGTAGGCGTCGCTGTTGACTGCGTCGGGCGTGTCGACGATGGCTTCGTTGATCGCGACGACTTCGCCGGACACCGGCGAGTAGATGTCGGATGCCGCCTTCACCGACTCGACGACGCCGACCGCGTCGCCCGCCGTCACCTGCTTGCCGACTTCCGGCAGTTCGAGGAAGACGATGTCGCCGAGCGTGCTCTGCGCGTGATCGGTGATGCCGACCGTCAGCGTGCCGTCTGCTTCGGTGCGGATCCACTCGTGTTCGTCGGTGTACTTCAGATCGGCCGGGACGTTGCTCATCGGATGCTCCTGGATAAAAGTGTGTGATTCGTTCTGCTGGCGCGCCGCGCGGACGCGCCGGATGTAAGGTTCGCCGGGCGCCATCTCCCGGCTTGCCGGGAGGCGGCCTCCCGGTCGTTACGCAGCGAGGACCTTGCCGTTGCGCACGAACGGCAGTTTTACCACGCGCGCGGGAAGTTGCTTGTCACGAATCTGCACATGGACCGTGTCGCCGACCTGGACGGCCGCCGGCACGCGCGCAAACGCGATCGATTCCTGCATCGACGGCGAGAACGTGCCGCTCGTGATCTCGCCTTCGCCGTGCGGCGTGACGACCTTCTGGTGCGCGCGCAGCACGCCGCCCGCCTTGCCGTTTTCCTTCTGCAGGATCAGGCCGACGAACGCGGCGCGCGAGCCGTCGCGCTCGAGCGCGGCGCGGCCGACGAAGTCGCGCGGCGCCGACAGGTCGACCGTCCACGCGAGGCCCGCGTCGAGCGGCGAGACGGTGTCGTCCATGTCCTGGCCGTACAGGTTCATGCCGGCCTCGAGGCGCAGCGTGTCGCGCGCGCCGAGCCCGCACGGGCGCACGCCGTTTTGCTGCAGCGCGTTCCACAGCGCCTCGACGTGTACGGCCGGGACGATGATCTCGAAGCCGTCCTCGCCCGTGTAGCCGGTGCGCGCGACGGTGAGGTCGCCGAACGGCGTGCCGGCGACCTGCGCGGCGTTGAACGGCTTCAGCTCGCTCGTCGCGGCGCGCGCGGCCGGAATCGTCGTCCAGGTCTTTTCACGGGCGTTCGGGCCCTGCACGGCGACGATCGCGAAATCGCGGCGCGGCGCGATCGTCACGCCGTAGCCGCCCTGTTCGTTGAGCTGGTTGAACCACGCGATGTCCTTGTCGGCGGTGCCGGCATTGACGACGACGCGGAAGAAGTCTTCGGTGAAGTAATAGACGATCAGGTCGTCGATGACGCCGCCCTGCGGATTGAGCAGGCACGAGTAGAGCGCCTTGCCGGGCGTCTTGAGCTTGCCGACGTTGTTCGCGATCGCGTGCTCGAAGAAGGCGCGCACGCGGCTGCCGGTGAAATCGACGACGCACATGTGCGACACGTCGAACATGCCGGCGTCGGTGCGCACGGCTTCGTGTTCTTCGATCTGCGAGCCGTAGTTGACGGGCATGTCCCAGCCGCCGAAGTCGACCATGCGGGCATTGAGCGCGCGGTGCGCGGCGTTGAGCGGGGTATGTTTCAGTGCAGTCATCGAGGCCTCAGGCAAGGCGCTTGCGCGCGGATCAGAACGGCCATGTGCCGACCGCCGCGGCCGCGAGCCGGCGAGCGATCCTGTACATGCCCCTCTGTCCTCGATACCTGAGAGATTGCGCTGCGGGCAAAGCCCGGCGAACGCGCGCCCCTTCGGTGGGCAGCCTGCCCGCGCCGCATCGGCGCAGCGGGCTACTGCCGCTCTCCAGAGTGCGGGGAGTGCGGCCCGCGCAATGCGCGGACGGCGTTCCCCGACGCGGTCGGTCCTTTTGCCTGAGAGTTTGCGGGTGTGCCCCTTCGGCGGCGCGACCGGCGTTCAACAACGCGGTCACACGCTCTCCCGACGCGTGCGGGCGACTGTACGCGAGCGGCCCGGCCTTGTCAATTTGGGCAAAAGAATGTCGCTTCGCGACAAGCGGCGGCAGGGCGCCGCCGCTTTTTTCGTCGCCGGCGAGCGCCGGCCTTACTCGCCGATCGCGCGCGCGGCCGTGTCGAGTTCCTGGTTCAGCACGCGCTGCTCGTCGCCGGACAGGCCGCCGCCGTGCTGCGCCGACATGTCGTTCGATTCCTGGCGGATCACGTCGAGGCGATGGTGCAGCTGCGCGCCGTACGGCGGCGGGTAGTAGCCGCCGTTGACGCGGGCGTCGATCCGGCGATGCAGGTTGTCGATCCGGCCCTGGATCTGTTGCATCCGCTCGTTCGCGACCACTTGCGGATTCGGCCGCGGCGGCGGCGGCCGGACCGGTTGCTGCGGCTGCACGATACACGCCGCGAGCGAGGAAACCAGGGCGCAGCATGCTGCCGCGCGAATCAACCGTTGCATCACATTCTCCTGACGGTTTGGGTGTCGGATCGACTTTTTGAGAAACGCGTCAGACCGGTCGGCCGCTGACTTTCGTTCCGCGCCATTTGTAACGGAATGTTCGGGATGGGCGCGCCCGCGCCGCCGGACGGGCCGGCGACGGCCTGCGGGATTCGCAGGCGGCCGGCCGCGACCGGCGTTCGCTCAGACCGTGCGGCGCACGAACGGCAGCCGGCGGCCTTCGTGTTCGCTCTGCGCGGCGAGCTCGATGATCGTCATCACGTCGACGGCGTCCTGCGGCGTAATCGGGAACGGCGCGCCGTCGCGGATCGACGCGGCGAGCGCGCGATAGAACTCCGCATACTGGCCGTCGAGCGTCGGCACCGGGCGTTCGAGCTCGACTTCGCCGTCGAGCACGCGCAGCAGGCCGGGCGGGTTGCCGCCGCCGAATTCGACATCGTCCGGCGTCAGGCCGGCCTTCAGCTGGTCTTCCTGCGTGTCGAGCCCGAACTTCTGGTAGCTGCCGCGCGTGCCGTGCAGCGTGAAGCGCGCAGGCTCGATCGCCGACAGCGCGCTCGCGTGCAGCGTGACGTCCTTGTCCGGATAGCCGAGCAGCAGGTGCACGAAGTCGGGCGCCGCACCGTTGTCGCGGCGCGTCTTGACGGTCGCGCTGACGGTGTCGGGCAGGCCGAACAGCGCGAGCGCCTGGTCGATCAGGTGCGGGCCGAGGTCGAGCAGCAGGCCGCCGCCGCGCGCCGGCTCCTCGCGCCAGCGCGTGCGCGGCGTCGGCCGGAAGCGGTCGAAGTGCGAGACGAACGCGGTGAGCCGGCCGAGCTCGCCCGCTTCGACGATGCGGCGCACGGTCAGGAAATCGCCGTCCCAGCGACGATTGTGGAACGGCGCGAACAGGCGGCTGCGCGCATTGGCGAGCCGCGCGAGCGCGAGCGCCTCGTCGGCGGTGAGCGTGACCGGCTTGTCGACGACAACGTGGCGGCCTGCTTCGAGCACCTGGCGCGCGAGCGCGAAGTGCGTGTCGTTCGGTGTGGCGATCACCACGCACTCGATGTCGTCGAGGCCGAGCAGCGTATCGAGATCGGCGACGACGCGCGCGCCGGGATAGGCGGCGCGGGCGCGATCGGGCTGCCCCGTCGCGATCGCGGCGACTTCCGTGCGGCCGCTCGCCGCGATCACCGGCGCGTGGAACGTCGCACCGGCGAAACCAAAACCCATCAGACCAATCCTGAGCAATGACGACATGGCAATCCCTGGCTACGAACGAAACGAAAGGACGGCGCGCCGTAACGGCGCGATGACGACCGGCTATTTTGGCACGGCGGCGCGGTGCGCACCGGCCGGTCTGGCGAAATGCACATGGCGTCGCGGCGCATGCGCGGTCAGCGCCGGCATTTTGCGCGCATCCGGCCGCATCGCGCGCGCCGCCGCCCGGCCCGTCGCGCGACGAACGGCCCGCGCACGCGCGCCACGCCGCGTCATGCGGCGGCCCGCTGCCGCAACGCGGCCGCGACCTGCCCGGCCCAGGCCGCGCATGCCGCCGCGGCGGGATGGAAGCCGTCCGCGGCCATCAAGTGGCGCTCGAGCGGCAGCGTGACCCGCAGGAACGTGCAGTGCGGCTGCGTCGCGACCCAACCCGCGAGGGCCGCGTTGAGGCGCTTCGCGCGCAGGCCGAGATACCACGCGAGCGGCTGCGGCAGCGCCGGAAAGCGCTCCATCGGCGGCACCGCCGACAGCACCGCGTGCCCGACCTGGAAGCGCGCGGCGAGCAGGCCGACGAGCGCGGCCTGCGCCGCCAGCCAGCGGGCCGGCGACACGCCGCCCGTCACGTCGTTGACGCCGAGCGACGTGACCGCCACGTCGAACGGCTCGGCCGGCTCGGCGGCGAGCCAGTCGACGAGATCCTGCGTCGTCAGGCCGGTGCGCGCGAGCAGTTTCCAGCTGACGCGATGGGTGGCCGCCAGCGCGCGCGCCAGTTGCCCGGCCAGCGCGTCGGACTGCGTCGCGACGCCGACGCCCGCGGCCGCCGAATCGCCGAGCACCAGCACGCGCAGCGGCGGGCCGTCGCCGGCTTCCCCGCTGCGCGGGCCGGCCGCCTCGGGCAGCCGCGGCGTGACGCGACGCACGTAGCGCCCCTGCGCGAACAGCAGCGGGCCGAGGGCGGCAGTAGCGAACGGGTATCCCATGGTGTCGATCCGGCGACGGTTGATCCGGGCCCGGCGCACCTGCCGGGCCGACGAGCGCCTATTGTGGCCGATTCGCGCCGACGCGGGGCCGGATTGGCCGTCCGGCCAGGGGTGAGGCGCGGCGCGCACGGGGCCCGATGCGTGCGCCGCGCCGTCCGGCGGCGTTCACGAAACGCGTGCCGCCGACGTGTTAACATGCGCGTCCTGCCCGCGCGTCCGCCTGCTTCGCAGGCCCGCCGCGCACGGCATCCTCCCGGCGTTCCGCCGTCAACCGCAACACCATCCGCCATCATGTCCGCAGGCCTCAATCCCGCTCAGAACGAAGCGGTGCGCTACCTCGACGGTCCCTGCCTCGTGCTCGCCGGCGCGGGCAGCGGCAAGACCCGAGTGATCACGCAGAAGATCGCGCACCTGATCGAAGCGAAAGGCTTCGAGCCCCGCCATATCGCCGCCGTCACGTTCACGAACAAGGCGGCCGCCGAGATGCGCGAGCGCGTGTCGAAGCTGCTCGAGGGCAAGACGCTCACCACGCCCGGCAAGGAAGGCCGCAAGGTGCCCGTCAACCAGCTCACCGTCTGCACGTTCCACTCGCTCGGCGTGCAGATCCTGCGCCAGGAAGCCGAGCACGTCGGCCTGAAGCCGCAGTTCTCGATCATGGATTCGGACGACTGCTTCGGGATGATCCAGGAGCAGATCGGCACCACCGACAAGGGGCTGATCCGCAAGATCCAGAACATCATCTCGCTGTGGAAGAACGGCCTCGTCACGCCCGAGGAGGCGATGACGATCGCCGCGAACGAGGACGAGCACCAGGCCGCGCTCGTGTACCGCAACTACGTCGCGACGCTGCACGCGTACCAGGCCGTCGACTTCGACGACCTGATCCGCCTGCCGACCGAGCTGTTCGCGAAGAACGAGCAGGTGCGCGACCGCTGGCAGAACAAGCTGCGCTACCTGCTGATCGACGAGTATCAGGACACCAACGCGTGCCAGTACGAACTGCTGAAGCTGCTCGCGGGCCCGCGCGCGGCGTTCACGGCGGTCGGCGACGACGATCAGGCGATCTACGGCTGGCGCGGCGCGACGCTGGAAAACCTCGCGCAGCTCGGCAAGGATTTCCCGAAGCTGCACGTGATCAAGCTCGAGCAGAACTACCGCTCGACGGTGCGGATCCTGACCGCGGCGAACAACGTGATCGCGAACAACCCGAAGCTGTTCGAGAAGAAGCTGTGGTCCGAGCACGGGATGGGCGATTCGATCACCGTCACGCCCTGCAACGACGAGGAGCACGAGGCCGAATCGGTCGTGTTCCGCCTGTCCGCGCACAAGTTCGAGCGGCGCGCGCAGTTCCGCGACTACGCGATCCTGTATCGCGGCAACTTCCAGGCGCGGATCTTCGAGCAGGTGCTGCGGCGCGAGCGGATCCCGTACGTGCTGTCGGGCGGCCAGTCGTTCTTCGACAAGGCCGAGATCAAGGATCTGTGCGCGTACCTGCGGCTGATCGCGAACGCCGACGACGATCCCGCGTTCATCCGCGCGGTCACGACGCCGCGCCGCGGGATCGGCAACACGACGCTCGAGGCGCTCGGCTCGTTCGCGGGGCAGGCGAAGGTGTCGCTGTTCGAGGCCGTGTACATGGGCGGCATCGAGGCGCGGCTGTCCGCGCGCCAGATCGAGCCGCTGCGGATGTTCTGCGACTTCATCCAGCGCCTGACCGATCGCGCCGACAAGGAGCCCGCGACCGTCGTGCTCGACGACATGATGGAGGCGATCCACTACGAGGCCTACCTGTACGACGCGTTCGACGAGCGCCAGGCGCAGTCGAAATGGCAGAACGTGCTCGAATTCCTCGAATGGCTGAAGCGCAAGGGCACCAAGCCCGAGGCGGCCGAGGCCGTCGACGGCGAGGCCGAGGGCTTCCACAACGCGGACGGGCTCGGCGATACGGGCAAGAACCTGCTTGGCCTGATCCAGACCGTCGCGCTGATGTCGATGCTCGAAGGCAAGGACGAGGATCCGGACGCGGTGCGGCTGTCGACCGTCCATGCGTCGAAGGGGCTCGAGTATCCGCACGTGTTCCTGGTCGGCGTCGAGGAGGGCATCATGCCGCACCGCGGCGGCAGCGAAGACGACGGCCCGATCGACAGCGAGCGGATCGAGGAGGAGCGCCGGCTGATGTACGTCGCGATCACGCGCGCGCAGCGCAGCCTGCATCTGAACTGGTGCAAGAAGCGCAAGCGGGCGCGCGAGACGGTCGTGTGCGAGCCGTCGCGGTTCATCCCCGAGATGGGCCTCGACGATGCGCCGCCGCCCACGCCGGAAGAGGCGCCGATGTCGCCGAAGGACCGGCTCGCGAGCCTGAAGGCGTTGCTGCAGAAGTGACGCGTTAGCGGTGCCGCCGGGCGGGCATTGAACGGATGCGGCGGCGAGAACCGGCGCGCGATGGCGCGGCCCGGCAAAGCCAAAACGAAACCCCCGCGATGCAGGAGCGTCGCGGGGGTTTTCTACGGGGCGTTGGCCTGCTGCGCTTACTTCGCCGCGTTGACCATGTAGTCGACGGCGGCCTTCACGTCGGCGTCCGACGCGTTCGACCCGCCCTTCGGCGGCATCGCGCCCTTGCCGTGCAGCGCGTAGTTGTAGACCGTGTCCATCGAGTCCTTCAGGCGCGGCGCCCAGTCTTCCTTGCTGCCGAACTTCGGTGCGCCGAGCACGCCGGCGGCGTGGCAGGCCTGGCAGACCTGCGTGTAGAGCGCCTTGCCGGCCGATGCGGCGTCGGCGCTCGTCGGCGCGGCCGCGGGCTGCTCGCCGGCCTTCGGGATCGCGGCGATCGCGGCCTGCGCGGCGGCGATCTGCGCGCTTGCGGCATCGGCCGCGCCCGAGGCGCCTGCCGCGCCGCTTGCGGCCTGCGGCGCGTTGGCGGCCGGTGCCGCCGGCTCGGGGAAGTTCGCGCCGTCGTTGTTCGCCATGTAGACGATCGCGCGGGCGATCTCGTAGTCGCTGACGTCGTCGGGGCTCGTGCCGCCGCGCGGCGGCATCGCGCCCTTGCCGGCGAGGGCCGTCTTCAGCAGTGTGTCGAAGCCTTGCGAGATGCGCGGCGCCCAGTCGTCCTTGTTGCCGAACTTCGGCGCGCCTGCGGCGCCCGTGCCGTGGCACGTCACGCAGACGGCCTTGTACACCTGCTCGCCCGTCTTGTAGGTGCGGGGCGCGTTGGCGTCCTTCACGTCGACCTGCGCGATCGGCGCGATGCGTCTGGCGACCTGCTCGTCGGACAGTGCGTCCGTGCCGGCGCCCGAACGGAACGCGTGGTTCGCGTAGGTGGCGAACAGGACGATGAGGGCGATCGGAATCGCGAACGACGCGATGATGACGGCAATCAGCTGCCTGGGGGTTTTGACGGGAGATTCGTGGGGTGCTTCGCTCATGCTTGCCTCGTCTCCGTGATTAGGAATTGTGAGCGCGGTGCAACGGCAAAATGGCAGTCCAATGAAGCACGGACGATTATAGACGGAACGTTTACATCACGGCGAGCGCCGCGATGGCGCGTGTTTACCCGCACGCAGCCCGGCCCGGCGGGGATTCCACGGGCGAGGTGGACGCGTCATGGGAAACAGGGTATCCTTGCCGTCTTGTCAAATGTGGGTGATCTGTTTATTGGGGTCGCTTCACTGTCACAGGCGCCCGTAGCTCAATGGATAGAGTACTGCCCTCCGAAGGCAGGGGTTGCTGGTTCGATCCCAGCCGGGCGCGCCAAACAGCCTGATCAGGCTTTCAGCGGGTTCTCCGCACCGTCGTTTCCACCGCACTGAAATGCATCGTCGGCCGCATTGCAGCGAGGCGTGAACGCGCGATCGTCCGAGAGTGAAGCAGTTGCGTTGGTCGAACCCAGCACGATGGTGACCGGATGAGCACACCTACCCCGATTCAGTACATCAACGGGCCGGACGGCGAGCCGGCTTTCGTCGTGATTCCGTACGCCGACTACATCGCGCAGCGGGACAACGCGCGCAAGGTAATTCCGCCCGAAGTCGTCACTCGCTCCGTGTTCGACGGCAGTACGCCGGTGCGCGCGTGGCGCGAGTATCTCGGCCTGACGCGCGCTGAAGTCGCGCAGCGGCTCGGCATCAGCCGGGCGGTCTACACGAAGCGGGAGAAGCGTCACAAACTGCGCAAGTCGATGCGCAAGAAGATCGCGGCCGCGCTCGATATCGCGCCGGGGCAGTTGATGTTCTGAGGGCGGGCGGCGCGCGCGCTTGCGGCCCGGCGTCGTCCGACGCGCATCGCCGTTGTATGAACGCGTTGTGCGAGAATCGCCCGCAACGACAACTCAAGCGACGATCGCGGCGGCCGTCCGCGCATCGCGCCCACGCCGATGGCCTCCGTTCCGTCTTCCCCGATCGCCGGCGACATGTCGGCCGACTCGCAGCAGGCGCTGCTCGCGCGCTTGAACGCCTATTCCCCCGACGATCCGCATGCGCTGCTGCCGTATAGCCGGCGTCTCGCCGAGGCCGAAGGCTGGTCGCACGACCACGCGCTGGCCGTGATCGACGAATACAAGCGTTTCGCGTTCCTTGCGCAGACGGCCGGGCATCCGGTCACGCCGTCGATCGCCGTCGATGCCGCATGGCATCTCCATCTGCAATACACGCTCGAATACTGGGACGTGTTCTGTGCCGACGTGTTGCGGGCGCGGCTGCATCACATGCCGGGCACCGGCGCGCCGGACGAGGCGCTCGTGTACGAGCAGCGCTATCGCGACACGCTCGACAGCTATCGCCGGCTGTTCGGCTGCGAGCCGCCCGAATCGATCTGGCCGCGTCCCGCGAGTCCCGCGCATTCGCGTGCCGACGCCGGATCGTCGCGCGCGGACGGCGGTCCGACCGCACGCGAGCCGGGCGAGGGCGACGCGGCAGCGCCCGCGATGCGCCACAGCTGGCGCAACCGTCTGCCGAAGCTGGCGTGGCCGGCGGCTGCCGCAAGCGTCGCCGCGACCTGCGCGTCCGCGCGGGATCTCAATGTGCTGGACTACACGGGGCCGCAGTTCCTCGCGTTCTATATCCCGACCTGCGTCGTCGCGCTGCTGCTGATCGTCGGCCTGCAGCAGATCGAATACCGCTGCCGGCGCAGGCGCGTATTCACGCGCGAAGCGATGCCGGACCTGAGCGCCGAGCAGGTCGCGTATATCGCGGGCGAACAGACGCGGGTCGTGCAGGTGATGACGCTGTCGCTGATCCAGGCGGGCGCGATCGACCTGCGGACGGCCGGACGGCTGGGCGCGCGCGTGAAGCTCATCGATCCGGCACGCGCCGGCGACTACGCGGACGAATGCGAATGGCTGGCCGCGCAACCGGGCGGCGAGGCGAGCTTCGGCGCGTTCCGCCAGCTTCTTGCGCCTCGCGCGGCCAAATACGCGGATGCCGTGCGCCGGCGCGACTGGCTTTGGGCGCCGGGCGAGATGCGCACGGCGCGGCTGGCGGCGCGCGCGATCGTGCTGGCCGTGCTGGGTACGGGCATCGCGAAGCTCGCGGTCGGGCTCAGTCGCGGGCGGCCGGTGCTGCTGCTCGGCATCAGCATGGCCGCGTTCGCGATCGCCTACGGCATCATCGCGGAGCGTCTGACGGGCTTCGGGCGCGGCGGCCTGTCGGTCGGCGGGCAGGCGACGCTCGACGCGCACCGCAACGATCGCCATGACGAACGCAGCACGCCGGACGATTTGCTGTGGGCCACCGCGCTGTTCGGTGCGGGCGCGCTGGCCGGCACCGCGTGGGCGATGCATGCGAGCGCGTTGATGGAGCCGCCGCCGCTGATGGCGGCCGCGATGCGTACGGGCGGATCGACCGGCTCGTCGTCAGGCAGCGACTCGAGCAGCGATATCGGGTCGAGCTGCTCGTCGTCGAGTTCGTGCAGTTCCAGTTCGTGCGGGTCGAGTTGCGGCGGGTGTTCGTCGAGTAGTTGAGGGGGCGGGGTTGAGGCGCTGCGGATCGCGAGTGATGTGTCGATGCGCGCCGGGAGCCGCATCATCCGCTAAATCGGACGGACAAAAAAATGGGTTCATCGAGGATTACCGGGGAACGCGGCGCGGATTTTGAGGAAGAAGTATTCCTCGTCGCGGTACCCGTAGGCCCGACGCTTGATGACCTTGATGGTGTTGTTGATGCCTTCGACGACGCTGGTATTGAGCGGATGGCGGCAGCGGGCGAGGATTCCGTGCCAGTACCCCTGCAGGCGCTGCGCGAACAGTTGTAGCGCGGCAATCCCGCTTTGCCGGGCTTGTTCGATCCAGTGTTCCCAGGCCTTTTCCGCCCAGGCAGGCTTTCGGTAGAACCAGAGCCGTTTGAGTTCGTCGCGTAGCACGTAGACGCACAGCAACGGCTGATTGGCAGCCAGCAGTTCCTTCAGATGCACGGACTGCTCGGGCTTCAGGTTGTGGCGGTTGCGCAGCAGCAGCCAGCGACTGGATTTCAATACCTTGCGGGCCGGCCGGTCATGGCGTAACTGATTGGCCTGATCCACTCGCACCCGATCGATCACTTCGCGCCCGTACTTGGCCACGACGTGGAACAGGTCGTAGACCACCTCGGCCTGCGGACACTGCGCCTTGATTTCCAGCTCGTAGGCCGTGGTCATGTCGATCGCGACTGCTTCGATGCGCTCGGCGACACCCTCAGGAAGCTGCTCGAAGAAGGCGCGGGCCGTCTCGCGTGAGCGTCCCGATCCAATCCAAAGCACCTGCCGGCCGATCGGATCGACCACCACCGTGGCATATCGATGGCCTTTATGGAGTGCAAACTCGTCCATCGCAAGATAACGGATCGTCGACCAGTCCGGCTCAGCCACACGCGCTTGCAAGCGCATCTTGTCGATCGATTTGACCGTGTGCCAGCCCAGATCGTAGAAGGTCGCCACTGCCTGCACGCTGGCTGCTTGCAGCAGTTTCTCGCAGGCCTTGGCAAATCGCTCCGTCACTCGCTGGTAACGGCCCAGCCACGCCAGTTTCTCCAGCCGTGGACCGCCGCAGCGTTCGCACCAGACCCGGCGGCGGGGGACGTGCAGCACTACTCGGTACTCGAACAGCGGCAGATCGCGCACGCGGCGAACTATCGTCTCGTGGATTTGATTGCACCGCGCACCGCATTGCTCGCAGTACATCACCTTGCTGACCGGCTTCAAATGCAGCGATAGCGTGCGCTTTTCTCCTTGCGGCCATTCCACACGCTCCAACCGATAGCCGGTCCAGCAGCCCAGTGCCTGAAGTGCCTTTCGATCGAGCAATTGCCTCCTCCGACATCCTTAGAATCAGGTGTCACATTATGCAATCGCTCGAAAACCCTCCACGGTTTTCTGCGATGAACCAAAAAATGCCCGCACAAGGCGGGCATCGAGGCGAACGAGCACGCCCTCACTTCGGCGTGTAGTGGTTGTTGTCCTTGTCTGGCGCGCGGCCTGGGGCGGCGCGCCGGGCAGCGTTACAGGCGCGCCATGTCGTGGTATTCGCCGACCGCCTGCACACGGCCCATCGCCGCGTGATATTCGTCGGCGAGCTCGCGCTGCGCGAGATGCGCTTCGGCGAAGATCCGCTCGTTGCTGGCCTGGATGCGGCGAATCGCGGCGAGACCTTCCGGTGGCTGGTTTGCCGTCAGCGCCATCACGAGCGGCGAGCGGACTTCCGAGAGACGCGCGGCTTCCGCCCAGTCGGCCATCGATGCGGCATGCTCGATGTCGTCGGTGAGCGCGTTCAGCCGCCCGATCAGTTGATGCTGGTCCATGGTTCGCTCCGTCCGTGCCGCTTACTTGTTGTTCGACAGCGCGCCGGCGCTGTTCTGGCCGCCGAACAACTGCGTCAGGTACTGCGAATTGTTGTTCATCGTCGCCATCAGCGTATTGAGCGCGGTGAATTGCGCCTGGTACTGGTTCGTCAGCTGGGTCGCGTAATCCGACAGGTTCGACTGCTGCTGCGCGATGCTCTTCAGGTCGGCATTGAGCGCGGTCGTCCGCAGGTCGATCAGGCCGCCCGTCTTCGTGAAATTGGTGATCGCCGTCGACATCTTCGCGCCGACGCCGTTGGTCGAATTGAACAGCGCCGCGACGCTCGCCGGGTTGCTCTGCAGCGCGGCGTTCAGCTTGGTGCTGTCGGTTTGCAGCGTGCCGTCGGCCTGCAGCGTGATGCCGATCGACGAAAGCGTAAGCGTCGAGTTGCCGCTCTTCACGCCGGTCGTGACGAGCGACGCAAGCGTGTTCTTGACCGTGTTCAGCGTCGAGTCGCCGAGCAGCGGGCCTTGCGTCGTCGCGCCGGCCGTGAACTGGGTGAGCGTGCCCATCGTCGTGACGAGCGTGTTGTAGAGGCTCACGAAGTTGTTGATCGCCGTTGCCTGCGACTTCGTGTCGGGCGCGATCGTCAGCGTTTGCGCCTGTGCGTCGCCGACCGCGGCGGACGTCAGGTTCAGCGTGACGCCGGCGATCGCCGACGTCACCGTGTTGGTCGAACTCGTCGCGCTGATGTTGTTGATCGTGAACGCGGCGTCCTGGCCGGGCGTGCTCTGCGACCACGCGGCGTTGCTGTTTGCGGACGTGTAGGTCGACGGGCCGCCGTTCTGGCCGGGCACCGACTTGACGCCGAGATTCGACAGCCCGGCGTCGCCGCTCAGGTTGCTGACTTCGACGCTGATCGTGTTTGCCGCGCCGGTCGTCGACGAGCTCAGCACGAGGTGGGCGCCGTCGGTGCCGGTGACGACCGTTGCGGTGATGCCGGGGTTGCCCGACGCGCCGTTGATCGCGGCCGCGATGCCGGCCACCGTGTTGTTCGAGCTGTCGATGTTGACGGAGAACGACTGGCTGCCGAGCGACAGTGCGAGCGTGCCGCTGCCGAGGCCCTTGGTCGGGTCGGTAAAGCCGGCCGACGACAGCGCCTGCGCGGACGCGATCCGGCTCACGTTCACGTTGTAGGTGCCGGCGACCGCGCCCTGGCCGGCCGTCGCGGTGAGGCCGTTGCCGCTGGCCGTCGCGGTGAAGGTGCTTTGCAGCGTGCCGTTGGTGAGCGTCGTCAGGCCGGCCTGCAGCGCGCTTAGTGCGGACGACAGCGTGCCGTACGCGGAAATCTGGGTGTTGTCGCTGGTCTGCCGCGCGGTGAGGGCGGAGGTCTGGCCGGCGGTTTTCGCGTTCACGAGCGCCGTCACGAGGGAGTTGACGTCCATCGTCGAATTGCCGGTCGAGCCGCTGATGATCGACTGCGCGGCCTGCTGAAGCGCGCTGTTCGCGCTGGCGCTGGTCGTGTTGGTGTTGACGGTGGACATATGATGGCTCCGTGCCCCGGACGAGCGATGTGTGTGGTTATCGGTTGCGTGTTGCGTGACGGCGTGGGTCTGTTGCGATGCAGCCGGTTATCGATTCGCGGACGCCAAAGCGCCCGGGGCGCCGCGCGATGATCTGCGCGATGCCCCGGGCGTGACGGCGGGAAGCGATTACTGCAGGAGCTTCAGGACCTGCTGCGGCAGCGAGTTCGCTTGCGCGAGCACCGAGATGCCGGCTTGCTGCAGCACCTGTGCTTTGCTCAGGTTCGCGGTTTCCTGCGCGAAGTTCGCGTCCTGGATTTGCGACTGGGCTTGCGACAGGTTGGTGGCCTGGGCTTGCTGCGTGGTGCTGATCGCGGTGAAGCGGTTTTGCGCGGCGCCGAGGGACGCCTGGATGTTGTTCACCGTGGCCAGTGCGTTGTCGATCGATTCCATCGCCTGGTTAGCGCCGGCCGTCGTGCTGATGTCGATGTCGGCGACGCGCGGCGGCACGTTGGCCAGGTTGGCCGAGTTGATTGAGCTCTGCGAAGCGAGGCCTTGGGTCGTTGCGTTCGTGGTAGCGGTGCCGATGGTGCCATTCAGCGTAAGTGACGCGCCGGCCGTTGTCGTCGCAGCGTTGATGCTGAACACGTTGGTGATGACGTTGCCGGTGTTCGACAGTGCGTTGCCGTTCTGGTCCTTGAACGTGAAGCCGCCAGCGCCGTCCGACAGCACGGAGATCGACGTGATAGTCGCACCCGATTCGTTCGGCGCAATGTAGCCGCCGTTCGAATCCAGGCTGAGACCGGTCACAGTGCCAAGCACGGTGCCGGCAGTCGCGCGGCCGGCTACGGTCGAGCCGTTTCCAGCGTTGGCGGTGTTGATCGCGTTGACCGAGCTTGTCGTTGCGGCGGACGCTGCCGCCGGAACGCTAGTGATCGTACCCAGTGCGCCACCCGCTGCTGCCGTGAGTGCCAGCGCCGTACCCGAACCGGCCGTCGTGCTGCCGAACAGGTTCGTAACAGCGGTCGAGCTCAGTGCCTGATTGTTCTGGTCGGTGAACTGGAAGCCACCCTTGCCGTCGGCAAGGATATTGATGGTCGTGACGGCCGGCGTTGCAGACCCAGTCGTTGCTGCACCGCTGCTGTCGAGGCTCAGCCCGGTCAGCTGGCCCAGCGTCGAGCCCTTGGTGGGCAGGCCCGTTCCAAGGCTGGCTGCCGACAGGCTCTGCGTCAGGTTCAGGTTGATCGTCTGGCCGACGTTCGCACCGACCTGGAAGCTGATGTTGCCAGCCGAACCGTCGAGCACGTTCTTGCCGTTGTAGTTTGTCTGCGACGCGATACGGTTCACTTCGGCGATCTGCTGCGTGACTTCCTGTTGCAGCGCTTGCTGGTCGCTGGTGGACAGCGAGCCGCTCGAAGCCTGCACCGCGAGCTGGCGGATACGCTGCAGGCTCGACGTGATCTGCGACAGGCCGCTCGTTGCGGTCTGGATCATCGACACGCCGTCGTTCGCGTTCGACACGCCCTGGTTCAGGCCGTTGATCTGCGTCTGCATGCGGGTCGAGATCGCCAGGCCTGCTGCATCGTCAGCCGCGCTGTTGATGCGCTTGCCCGACGACAGGCGGGTGATTGCCTGCGACAGGGCGTTCTGCGAGCCATTGAGGTTTTGCTGAGCGACCAGCGAGTTGATGTTGCTATTAATTCCGAGCATGGAAATTCTCCTGTTTAAGCCGAAAGCCCTGGAAAGCCGTTTTGGCGTCGGCGGAAGCACTCGTTCATTGCTGGCCGCCTCAGAGCAGGATTTCGGCGCCCCAAAACAAAACTTGAGGGCCGTGTTGAGATTCGGCCCGATTTTTTGTCCTTCTTTGTCATTTCGGACGGACCCGCCGCAAGAGGCCCGATTAAACAGGGGCGGAAGGCCGGCGAGGCGCGATGTGGCGCAGGCGCGCACGCGCAATCGACAAAAGGGTGGTTTTGTCTGTGATTCCCTGCTATGATGGCGGGCTGAATTGAGATTTCTGTCACGCCTTTGCCGTTTTCGGCATGTCTGCTGGCAGTCAAACGCGGCGCTGCACGCGGCTGTGAAGCGTACTCGCGGTGCTTTCCGCCTCTCTTTTCCGGCCTCCGAGGCCGTATTTCCGCTCGTTTCGCCTGTTGTGGGAACGCCCGGATGGCCGGTGCGTGGCGCTTGGCCGCTACGTTTTTGACCGTTTAAGCAATTTAGGAACGACATGACGACGATTCTTCTGAAGGAAAACGAGCCGTTCGAAGTGGCGATTCGCCGCTTTCGTCGCGCTATCGAAAAAAATGGCCTGATCGCTGAACTGCGTGAGCGCCAGTCTTACGAAAAGCCGACCGCAGTCCGCAAGCGCAAGAAGGCAGCAGCCGTCAAGCGCCTGCACAAGCGCCTGCGCAGCCAGATGCTGCCGAAGAAGCTCCACTAAGCGCTTCTGACGGTTCGCCGCGAAACGGCGGAGCGTGCTTCGAAAGAAGCCGCTCCGCCGTTTTGCTTTTGTGGTCCGGGAAAAGCGAGCCGGAAAAGGCAGGCATCTTTCGACCGGTAAGGCGCCGCGTTCGGCAGCGGCGCCGCCGCACGCCGAACGCCCGCCTTCCCACCCCCGCCAGGCATCCCGCCAATATCAGAAATCGACCTTCGCGCTCACGCTCACCGTGCGCGGATCGCCCGGCTTCACGTAGTCGGCGTACTGATATTCCCAGTACCGGCGGTTCAGCACGTTGTCGATCGACGCGCGCAGCGTCAGGTTGTGGCGGCCGATACGCGTCTGGTAGCGTGCGCCGGCGTTGACGACGAGAAAGCCCGGCGCATCGAGGCCGCCCGCCGCGCGCAGCGGTGTCGCGCCCGTGAATTTCGCGTCGACGCCGAGCGTCAGGCCTGGCACGCCCGGCACCGCATAGCCGAGGTCGCCCGCGAACACGAAGCGCGGCGCGCCCGCGACGCGGTTGCCGTTGTTGCCGATCCCGTTCGCATACCACGTGTCGAGCACCATCGCGTCGACGCCCGCGGTCCAGCGCGCGCCGAATTTCGCACGCGCGCCGACTTCGAGCCCCTGGATCATCGATTTGCCGTCCTGCACGTAGACGTTCTCGGCATTCGCGTACTCGGCGCTGCGCTCGATGCGGAACAGCGCGGCCGTCGCGCTCCAGCGCGCGTGCTCGCTCTTGATCCCGAGTTCGTACTGCTTGCTGCGCAGGGGTTTGAGCACTTCACCGGCGTTCGCGTAGACGTCGCCGACGCGGCTGCCGGGCTCGAGCGATTCGGCGTAGCTGGCATAGGCGGTCGTCGTCGGCGCGAGCTTGACCATCACCGCGAAGGTCGGCGTCACGACGCCGTTCTGGCTGTAGCCGGGATCCTCCGCGCCGCTCGGCTCGAACGAGCGCTGTTCGTAGTTCATGTAGCGCACCCCCGCGAGCACCGACCAGCGCTCGGTGAGCTGCACGGTGTCGCTCGCGAACAGCGATTTCTGCGTGATCTCGCTCGTGCGGTACTGGACGAAGCCGTGCGGGCTCGCGTAGCGGTACGGATTCGGCGAATAGAGATTGCCGGTGCCGAGCGGCACGTACACGCTGTTCGCCGAATAGTCGTTGGTCTGCTTCTGCCACGACGCGCCGAGCACGATCTGGTGGCTGAACGGACCGGTGCGCACCTTGCCCTCGACCATCGCGCGCCACTGGCTGAAGCGGTTGTCCTCCATCCCGACGTAGCGGCTGTCCGAGTAGTCGCCGGCCGCATTCTCCAGCGACAGCGTGCTTTCGTTGCGGTCGCGTCTCGACTTGCTGTAGCTGTACGCGACGTCGAGCTGCCAGTCCGGCGCGAGCTGGTACTGCAGGCCGGCCGTGTAGAGCTGCAGGTTCGTGTTCAGGTACTGGTCCTTGCCGCCGAGGTTCGTCGTGCCGCCGCTGATCGTCGCGGGCAGCGCGCCGCCCGGATAGCCGCCGACGAACAGCGACGGCGTCTGGCCGGACGCGCGGCGCTCCTGGTACAGCGCGCCGAACGTCACCGACAGGTCGCGCGTGAGGTTCGCCTGCAGCGCGAGCGACACGGTGTCGCGACGGAGGTTGCCGTCGTTGTACGTCTTGCCTTCTTCATGCGTCGCGTTGAGGCGCGCGCCGAACATGTTGTCCGGCCCGAAGCGCTGGCCGAGATCGACGTGCTCGCTCCACACGCCGGTGCTGCGATAGCCGACGTCGACGCTGCGCACCGGTTCGGCCGTCGGCTGCTTCGTCACGTAGTTGACGACGCCGCCGGGCGTCACGAAGCCATACAGAAAACCGCCGAGCCCTTTCAGCAGCTCGACGCGTTCGAGCTGCTCGTAAGGCATCGTGATGCCGTACGAGATGAACGGCAGCCCGTCGATCTTGTAGCCGTTCTGCCAGTCGAGCTGCATGCCGCGCACGGTCATGTAGCTGGCCCACGCGCTGTACGCGCCGCTGTTGTCGGAGACGGATGCGTCGTTCGCGAACACGTCGCCGAGCTTGTATGGCTGGCGCGCCTCGAGTTCTTCCGACGTGACGATCGTCGTCGAGAACGGCGTGTCGAGCTGGCGGCGCGTGCCGAGCGCGCCGGTCGAGATCTCGTCGGTCAGGTGCTGCGGCGAGTCGTGCGCGGCCGTGATGTTCAGGGGCGGCAGCGTGGTCGAATCGGCGGGCGTGTCGTCCGCGTGGGCGAGCGACGCGGCGAGACAGGCGAGGGCCGCGGCCAGCTGGCGCGGACGGAACGGAGGGTGGACGAGACGGGCGGTCATGGTGTCGAATAAAAATGCGAGTAAGAATCATTCGCATTGCGTTAAAATGTCGCGCATCGTATCAAAACCCGCACCACGCGCAACAATTCCATGCCGCGCGCAAGGGCATCCGGCCCGCGCGCCGCGTCGGCAGGAGCTTGTCGCGCAACGCCCGACACCGATGATCCCTGTCCGTTCGTTCATCCCGGGCCGCCTTTCGAGCCGGCCCGCTTCCGTTTCTGCGTGCCCGCGATGAAGGCGTTCGTGCGACCGCTATTCGTCCGCCTGCACCGCTGGTTCGGCCTCGCCACCGCGTTGTTTCTGTTCGTCGCCGGGCTGACCGGTGCCGTGATTGCGTGGGATCACGAACTCGATGCCGCGCTGAATCCGGATTTCTATGTCGCGCACAGCGGCGCGAAGCCGCTCGATCCGCTCGCGCTCGCGGATCGCATCGAAGCCGCCGACCCGCGCGTGCAGGTGAGCTACCTGCCGCTCGCCGTTGAGCCGGGGCATACGCTGCAGGCGGGCGTGATGCCGCGCGTCGATCCCGCGACCGGCCAGCCGCATCCGCTCGATTTCAACCAGATCGCGGTCGATCCGGCGACGGGCGCCGTACAGGGGCGACGCGAGTGGGGCGCGCTGTCGCTGGCGCGACTCGACCTGATGCCGTTCCTCTACCGGCTGCATTACTCGCTGTTCCTGCCCGTGTACGGCGGCGTGAACTTCGGGTTCTGGGTAATGGGCGTCGTCGGCATCGTGTGGGCGGTCGACAGCCTGATCGCGCTGGTGCTCGCGTTTCCGAACCTGAAAAGCTGGCGCAAGTCGTTCGCGTTTCGCGTGCGGCGCGGCGGCTATCCGCTGGTGTTCGACCTGCATCGCTCGGGCGGTGTGTGGGTGTGGGGGCTGCTGCTGGTCGTCGCGGTCACGTCGATCTCGATGAACCTCGGCAATCCGGTCGTGCGCCCGCTCGTGTCGCTGTTTTCGCCGCTGGCCGAGACGCCTTACACCAATCCGGAGCATTTCCCGCCTGCGCCGCCGGGCAGCAAGGTGCTGCCGCGCGCGCGGATCGTCGAACTCGCGCGCTCGGCCGGACGTGCGGCGGGGATCGCGGCGCCGCCCGGCGCGCTGCTGTTCGCGCCGGCGATGAATGTCTATGCGGTCGGGTTCTTCGCGCCCGGCAACGACCACGGCGATGTCGGGCTCGGCAACGCGTGGCTCTACTGGGACGCGGTGACCGGGCAGCCCGTCGCCGCGCAGGTGCCGGGCCGCGGATCGGCCGGCGACCTGTTCATGCAGGCGCAGTTTCCGTTGCATTCCGGGCGGATCGCCGGCGTCGCGGGCCGCATCGCGGTGAGCGTGCTCGGGATCGTCATCGCGATGCTGAGCGTGACGGGCATCTGCATCTGGGTAAAAAAACGCAGTGCACGCGTGCGAGCCGGCCGGAGCGCGCGGCCGGGCGTGCCGGGCGCATCCCGGGCCGTGCGGTGAGTGAAACGGGCGGCGGGCGCAGGCGCGCCGTCGTCACCCGGCCTTGCGCCGCCGCGCCGGCTGCTTGCCGGCGAGCGCCGCGCATTGCGCGTGGCACGGGCAGCCCGCCTCGTGATCGTTGACCATGCCGGTCGCCTGCATCAGCGCATAGCAGATCGTCGAGCCGACGAACTTGCAGCCGTACGCCTTCAGCGCCTTGCTGAGCGCGTCGGAGCGCTCGGTCGACGCGGGTGCGTCGCGATACGACTGCCATGCATTCTGGATCGGCGTGTGATCGACGAACGACCACAGGAATTGCGCGAACGATCCGTGTTCGTCGCGGATCCGCTGCACGGCGCGCGCATTGACGACCGCGGCTTCCACCTTCGCGCGGTTGCGCACGATGCCCGGATCCTCCAGCAGCTTCTCGATGCGCTTCGGCGTGAAGCGCGCGACGGCGTCGACGTCGAAATCGGCGAAGGCCTCGCGGTAGCCGGCGCGCTTGTTCAGGATCGTCGACCACGACAGCCCGGCCTGCGCGCCTTCGAGGATCAGCATTTCGAACAGGTGACGGTCGTCGTGCGACGGCACGCCCCACTCGGTATCGTGATAGTGAGCGTCCGCTTCCGTTTTTACCCAGTTGCATCGCTGCGACATCGTGTGCCCCGTTTCCCGTATCGATTCGACCGCGCCAGCATAGCGGAAGCCCCGTTCGCGGAACAGCCGGCCGAACGGCAGATGGGCGCGCGGCGCCGATCCGGTTAAGCTTGGCGCCTGTTCGAATCAGCGGGATCAACGCATGACGGCATTACTTTTTGCGATCGGCATCGACGGCGGCGGCACCGGCACGCGCGCGGTGCTGGCCGATCGGCACGGGCGCGAACTCGCGCAGGGGCGCGGCGGCCCGTCGGGGCTCGGCCTCGGCATCGAGCGCGCGTGGGCGTCGATCGGCGCGGCCTGCGCGGACGCGTTCACGCACGCGGGACTCGCGTTCGACTGGTCGCAGTGCGCGCTCGGCTGCGGGCTTGCCGGCGTCAACAATGCGGCGTGGCTGGCCGCGTTCCGCGCGCAGGCGCCGCTCGCCGCACTCGCGATCGAAAGCGATGCGTATACGACGGTCGTCGGCGGGCATGGCGGCGCGCCGGGGCTGATCGTCGCGCTCGGCACCGGCAGCATCGCGGCGGCGCTCGACGCGGGCGGCGTCTGCCGGATCGCGGGCGGCTTCGGCTTCCCGTCCGGCGACGAGGCGAGCGGCGCATGGCTCGGCATGCGCGCGCTCGCCTACGCGCAGCAGGCGCTCGACGGGCGCGTACCGCGCGACGCGTTTGCGCAGGCGCTGCTCGCCGAAACGGGCGCGCAGGATCGCGACGCGCTGGTCCAGTGGTCGTGCGACGCGAACCAGACGATCTACGCGCGCCTCGCGCCGCTCGTGTTCGCGCATCGTTCGCATCCCGTCGCGGGCGCGCTGATCGCGCAGGCCGGCGAGGAGATCGGCAAGATGATCGATGCGCTCGATCCGGAAGGTGCGCTGCCGGTCGCGCTGTGCGGCGGGCTGGCCGAGCCGTTGGCGCCGGCCGTGCCGGCGCGTCACGTCGCGCGGTTGCGCGCGCCGCTGGAGGACTCCGCGCACGGCGCGTTGCGGCTCGCGCTGCAGGCGTTGCGGGCGGCGGAGGGAGGTTGACGGCGGCTGACAGCGGCGGTTTCGGCCGAGAGTGGGCGCGGCTTGGCCTCGACGACCGACACGGCCGGGCCGGCCGCCGAGGCCGGTTGTCGACCTGAGCGGGTTGATGAGCGGCGGCCACGGGATCATCGGCACAATCCGGTGGACCGATCCATCGCAGACACGACGGCCGACCGCCCCGACGGCCTGGCGAACTGGCGAACTGGCGAACTGGCGAACTGGCGAACTGGCGAACTGGCGAACTGGCGAACTGGCGAACTGGCGAACTGGCGAACTGGCGAACTGGCGAACTGGCGAACTGGCGATCTGGCGATCTGGCGATCTGGCGATCTGGCGATCTGGCGACCCGGCGCCCCGGCGTCCCGGCGTCCCGGCGTCCCGGCGCCCCGGCGCCCCGGCGCCCCGGCGACCCGGCGACCCGGCGACCCGGCGATCCGGCGGTCCGGCGGTCCGGCGATCCGGCGATCCGGCGACCGGCGCAAGCCGATCGACTGGACCGGCCCACCGGCAACCGGCAACTGACCGGAGCGATCTGGCGCCCGGCGAAACGCGATCGCCCCGACCGACCGGATAACAGGCAACCTCCGACCGACCGCCGCCCCTTCCCGCCAACCACCCAACGCCCACCCCCGCACGACGTTAAAATGGCGATTCCGCAGACCTATGCGCGTCTTCCGCCCCGCCCCATGTACAAAGTCATCGCCACCGATCTCGACGGCACCCTGCTCAACAGCGATCACCAGCTCGATCCGTACACGATCGAGACTGTCCGCCGGCTCGACCGCGACGGCCTGCAGTTCGTGATCGCGACCGGGCGTCACTACGCGGACGTCGCGGGCATCCGCGACGTGCTCGGCATCCGGCCGTACCTGATCACGTCGAACGGCGCGCGTGTGCATGCGCCCGACGACACGACGATTCACGCGCAGGACATCGACCCGGCGATCGTCCGCGGCCTCGTGCAGCCGGAAGTCGCCGGCGCGCACGGCCGCGTGATCGTCAACCTGTTCACCGACCAGGGCTGGCTGATCGACCGCGACGCGCCGCACCTGCTCGAATTCCACCAGGACTCGGGTTTCCGGTACGACGTGATCGACATGGCCGCGCACGACGGCGCCGATATCGCGAAGGTGCTGTACATCGGCGATCCGGCCGATCTGGCGGTGGTCGCCGAGCAGATGCAGGTGCGCTACGGCGATGCGCTGTACGTCACGTACTCGCTGCCCGACTGCCTCGAGGTGATGACCGCGAACGTGTCGAAGGGGCGTGCGCTGCGCGCGGTGCTCGGGCGGCTCGGCGTCGATGCCGGCCACTGCATCGCGTTCGGCGACAACATGAACGACATCGACCTGCTCGAAACCGCCGGTCACGCGTTCATGATGAACAACGCGAACCCCGACCTGATCGCGCGCCTGCCGCATATCCCGCGCATCGGCAACAACTTCGACGCGGGCGTCGCGCGGCACCTGCGCACGCTGTTCTCGCTCGAGGACAAGGTCGCCGCGTCCTGAGCGCGCCCGTTCGCGCAGCAATGAAAAACGGGCGCCAGCGGCGCCCGTTGAAATGACTTGCCTCGGATCTTGTTCGACAGCGTGAGGCTCGCTGCTCTGCTCGCGTGACCCCGTAGTGTTTTATTCGCTTGTGCGAGCGGATGCCGGCAGCAGGTCGACGGCGTCGTCACGCCCCGCGACCAGCGGGTAGATGATCCCGGCCAGAGCCGCGCCGATCAGCGGCGCCACCCAGAACAGCCAGAGCTGGCCGATCGCATCGCCGCCGACGAACAGCGCCGGGCCGGTCGAGCGCGCCGGGTTCACCGACGTGTTGGTGACCGGGATCGAGATCAGGTGAATCAGCGTCAGGCACAGCCCGATCGCGATCGGCGCGAAGCCGGCCGGCACGCCGCGCTTGTCGGTCGCGCCGAGGATCACGAACAGGAAGAAGCCCGTCATCACGACTTCGCAGATGAACGATGCGCCGAGCGAGTAGTGGCCCGGCGAGCGTTCGCCGAAGCCGTTCGTCGCAAAGCCGCTGCCGACGACGTCGAAGCCCGGCTTGCCGGTTGCGATCAGGTACAGCACGAAGGCGCCGAGCGTCGCGCCGACGACCTGCGCGACGATGTACGGCGCGAGGTCGCGAGCCGGGAAGCGGCCGGCGACCGTCAGGCCGACGCTCACGGCCGGGTTCAGGTGGCATCCGGAAATATGGCCGATCGCGAACGCCATTGTCAGCACGGTCAGGCCGAAGGCCAGCGCGACGCCGGCAAAGCCGATGCCGAGGCCCGGGAAGGCGGCGGCCAGCACGGCGCTGCCGCACCCGCCGAGCACCAGCCAGAACGTGCCGAATACCTCTGCAGCGAGCCGCTGAGAAAGATTCATGTAAGGACCTCGTTCAAGTGGATTGAAGACAAACCGGCGGCGGCGATACATTTATCCATCCGCCGGAATTGGTCTGGATTATAGGAAATGAATCGAGGCCGGGAGGGTCAACGATTGTTAAATTTGAATGGCCGGGGAATCGGCTTTATTAGAATAAGTCCGCATTCTCGATATACGCGAATCGGTTAAAAATGCCTGCATTTATTTCGAAGGACACGGTGGCAGTGCGGATGACGTAGCGGGTGGCCGTGTCCCGGCGGATTCGCCGGGCCGCATCATGGAAAAGGGGAGTCGAAAAATGTCTCAATACGCGAAACTCAAGGCGCAGATCGCAGATTTGCAGGCTCAGGCGGACGAGGTGCGTCGTCAGGAAGTGGCGGCCGTCATCGCGGACGTCCAGCGCATGATTGCCGAATACGGGTTGACGGCCCAGGACCTGGGATTCGCGGAACGAGCGCGACGCGGCCGCCCGCCGAAAAAGGCGCCGCTGCCGCCGAAATATCGCGATCCGAAGACGGGCGCGACATGGAGTGGCCGCGGCAAGCCGCCGAATTGGATCGCCGGCAAAAACCGCGATCGTTTCCTGATGGAATGACTGAAAGGTAAAAAGAAAGAGCCGCATCGTCGATGCGGCTCTTTGGTTGCCTCTTTGGTTTTTCGCGCGCCGATTTCGCGCGCGATTTTTACCGAATATTTCCTGCCATATTCCGGTGTCAGGCACCGGCAACCCGGCGCAGTGCCGGTTGCCGGCTCGTCGCGCAAAGCGATTCGTAGGTTTCGACATAGCGCTGCGCCATCGCCTTCGAGCTGAAACGCGTCTCGAAACGGCCGCGAATCGCGTCGCGCGACAGGCTGTCGATCCGGTGCAGCGCGCCGACCGCACCCTGCACGTCCTCGACGATGAAGCCCGTCACGCCGTCCTCGATCACCTCCGGCACCGAGCCGCGGTTGAACGCGACGACCGGCGTGCCGCAGGCCATCGCCTCGATCATCACCAGGCCGAACGGCTCCGGCCAGTCGATCGGGAACAGCAGCGCCTTCGCCCCGGACAGGAATTCGGGCTTCTGCGCCTCGTTGATCTCGCCGATGAATTCGACGTGCGCCTGGCCGAGCAGCGGCTCGATCACTTCCTTGAAGTAGTCGGCGTCGGCCTTGTCGACCTTCGCGGCGATCTTCAGCGGCAGCCCGCTTTGCGCGGCGATCCGGATCGCGGTATCGACGCGCTTTTCGGGGCAGATCCGGCCGAGGAACGCGAGATATTCGGGCTTCACGTCCTTGCGCGGCGTGAGCAGCGTGTCGGGCAGCCCGTGATAGACGGTGCCGGCCCACGCGGCCTGCGGCAGCGGCTTGCGCTGGTTGTTCGAGATCGACACGACCGGCGCGTCGGGGAACGCGTCGAACACCGGCTGCAGCTCGGGCAGGTCGAGGCGGCCGTGCAGCGTCGTCACGTACGGCACGTCGAGGCGCGACATCAGCGGGAACGGCAGGTAGTCGAGGTGGAAGTGCAGCACGTCGTACTCGTGGGCGACGCGCGCCACCTGTTCGATCAGGCGCATATGGGGCGCCATCGAATCGCGGATCGACGGGTCGAGGCGCAGCGCGCGCGGCCAGGCCGCCTCGAGGCGGGCCGAGGTGACCGAGTCGCCGCTGGCGAACAGCGTCACGTCGTGGCCGAGGTCGACGAGCGCCTCGGTGAGGTAGGACACGACGCGTTCGGTGCCGCCGTAGAGTTTCGGCGGGACGGCTTCGTAGAGCGGCGCGATCTGGGCAATGCGCATGGACGTTCTCCTGTGTGGATCGGCGTCGGCGCGTCGCGCCCGTTTCCGATCCGGAACCGGTTTGCGGAACCTGCCGGCGGCACCTTCTGCGGTGCGCGGCCGGCCCTCGAACAAGGTGTGCGGGGCGCCGGGCGGCAGGCTGCGGGGCGGGCCGGCACGGCTCGCGCCGCCGCCCATTGGAGTTCATTATCGGGATCAGCCTGCGGGGTTCGAGTGTTTTTTCAAACACTTAAGGCTTGTTACACGATGAAATACGCAAAAACCCCGAGAAATAGTGCGCATAAACACGCGTGGCGATAGTAATAAGAATTGTTGCGCCAGCGTGAAAAAGCACTATAATTTTTACCGATTTATCGGCCGGCAGCCTTGCCGGGCGGCCTTCCCCGGCATGGCGGCGCATCCGGCGCCGAATTCGCCAGCCCATTTTCCTTTCCATTGCGCGCTGTCATCGACCTTGTCGGAAAAATTCCTACACGGTTTACAGACAAATCCTGCACGGCATACGCCACTTCGCTGATACCGGCATAAATCCCGTTTGGCCAAAATTCGCCCTGTAAGACTTATAAAGATGCCGACGGCGCGCCGAGGGCGCGGCGATCGAGCAAACGTTTTCATAACATGAATGGCCAAGGCAGTGAATTTGCAAACGGGGGAATCATGAGCGCGACCAGCGAAATGCTCGGTGAGATCAAAGAGGTCAATCTGTCGTACCTGCTCCTCGCACAGCGCCTGCTGCGCGAAGACAAGGCGATGGGGATGTTCCGCATGGGCATCTCGCAGGAGCTCGCCGACGTATTGTCGAACCTCACGCTCGCGCAGACCGTGAAGCTCGCCGCATCGAACCAGATGCTGTGCCGCTTCCGCTTCGACGATCACGCGCTGCTGTCGTCGCTCGCCGACAAAGGGCGCAGCGACGTCGTCACGCACGCGCACTCGGCCATCCTGATGGCCGGCCAGCCGGTCGAAAGCGTCCGCTGATCCTTTTTCCGCCCTGCGTCTGTCCCGGCGCGCCGCGTCGGCGGGCGGCGCATGCGCGCGGCTATCCGAACGAACAACGACACGCGAACGGTTATCACCATGGCAAGCAAAAGCGTCGTGATCGAGGTGAAGGAAATCACCCTCGCCATCGAACTGATCGAACTGGGCGCCCGGCTGCAATTGCTGGAGGCGGAGACGAGCCTGTCGCGGGATCGTCTGATCAAGCTGTACAAGGAACTGAAGGGCGTCTCGCCGCCGAAGGGGATGCTGCCGTTCTCGACCGACTGGTTCATGACGTGGCAGCCGAACATCCACTCGTCGCTGTTCTACAACATCTACCGGTTCATGCAGGACCACGGCCGCTGCGAGCCGATCCAGGCGATCGTGAAGGCCTACCGCCTCTATCTGGAACACGTGTCGCTGTCCGGCGACGAGGCCGCGCTGAGCCTCACGCGCGCCTGGACGCTGGTGCGCTTCTTCGATTCGGGGATGCTGCAGATGACGCCGTGCACGCGTTGCGGCGGCCATTTCGTCGCGCATGCGCATGATCCGCATCAAGGTTTCGTCTGCGGCCTGTGCCAGCCGCCGTCGCGCGCGGGCAAGACCCGCAAGGCCGCCGCCGCCCGCGCGGAACTGGCCGCCGCTGCCGCCTGAGCCCCGCCGGGCGGGGTTCGCGCCGAATCCGCGACGTCGCGGCCGGCGTCGCATACCGGCTGCGGATTGCTGGTAAACACCGTCCGGACGCCGCCGCGCGAGCGCGAAAGTTTTCCTGCCGACTGCCGTAAACCACTTAACGGCGGCCTCCCCGCCGGTCATTCGTGAGGGACAGGCAGTGCTGATTATCGTAGGAACACTCGTGACGCTGTTGTCCGTCTTCGGCGGTTATGCGCTGGCAGGCGGGCATCTGGGCGCGCTGGTCCAGCCCCTCGAGATCCTGATGATCGCGGGCGCCGGCGTCGGCGCATTCATCCTCGGCAACGGCATCAAGACCATCAAGGCGACGCTGCGCGTGCTGCCGACGCTGTTCAAGGGCTCGAAATACACGAAGGACGTGTACATGGAGCTGATGGCGCTGCTGTACGTGCTGCTCGCGAAGGCGCGCAAGGAAGGCACGCTGACGCTCGAGGCCGACATCGACGATCCGGACAAGAGCCCGATCTTCACGCAATACCCGAAGATCCTCGCCGACCGCCACATCGTCGAGTTCCTGACCGACTACCTGCGGCTGATGGTCGGCGGCAACATGAACGCGTTCGAGATCGAGAGCCTGATGGACGAGGAGATCGAGACGCACCACGTGGAAGGCGAGGGCCCCGCGCACGCGCTGATGCGCGTCGGCGACGCGATGCCGGCGTTCGGCATCGTCGCGGCGGTGATGGGCGTGGTCCACACGATGGCGTCGGCCGACAAGCCGCCCGCGGTGCTCGGCGCGATGATCGCGCAGGCGCTGGTCGGCACCTTCCTCGGGATCCTGCTGTCGTACGGGCTGATCGGCCCGCTCGCGAGCCTCGCCGAGCAGCGCGTGGCCGAGTCGACCAAGATGTTCCAGTGCATCAAGGTGACGATCCTCGCGAGCCTGAACGGCTACGCGCCGGCGATCGCGGTCGAGTTCGGCCGCAAGGTGCTGTTCTCGACCGAGCGGCCGTCGTTCGCCGAGCTCGAAGAGCACGTGCGCCGCGTGAAGGCGAAGTGACGCGGAGCGGCCGATGAGCAAGAGCAAGGATCGCGCGATCGTCGTCAAGCGGGTGGCCCCGCAGAAGAAGGGCCATCATGGCGGCGCATGGAAACTCGCGTACGCGGATTTCATGACCGCGATGATGGCGTTCTTCCTGCTGATGTGGCTGCTGAGCGCGGTCACGCCGGTGCAGCTGAAGGGCATCGCCGAATACTTCAACACGCCGCTGAAGGCCGCGCTGTTCGGCAGCGGCGACCGCAGCTCGCAGGACTCGAGCATCATCAACGGCGGCGGGCGCGACCTGTCGAGCGTCGACGCGGGCACGCTGCGCCGCACCGACGGCACGACGCCGCTCGCCGAGCGCGTCGCGAAGCCGGTCGACGAGGCCGCGCAGGCGCAGCTGCAGGGTGCGCTCGAACGGCGCGAGCAGGCGCGCCTGCACGACCTGCAGATCAAGCTGATGGCCGCGATCGAGGCGAACCCGACGCTGCGCCAGTTCAAGCAGCAGATCCGCATCGACTCGACGCTGCTCGGGCTGCGCATCGAGATCGTCGATACGCAGAAGCGGCCGATGTTCGCGATGTCGAGCGATCGCGTCGAGCCGTACATGCGCGACATCCTGCGCGAGATCGGCAAGACGCTGAACGACGTGCCGAACCGCATCGTCGTCCAGGGCCACACCGACGCGGTGCCGTATGCGGGCGGCGAGGGCGGCTACAGCAACTGGGAGCTGTCGGCCGACCGCGCGAACGCGTCGCGCCGCGAGCTGATCGCGGGCGGCATGGACGAGGCGAAGGTGATGCGCGTGATCGGCCTCGCGTCGACGCAGAACCTGAACAAGGCCGACCCGCTCGATCCGGAGAACCGCCGGATCAGCGTGATCGTGCTGAACCGCAAATCCGAAGAGGCGCTGATGCGCGACGACGCGACGACCACCACGCTGTCGGCCGACGCCGCGGGCTCGAAGCTGCTCGCGCAGCAGCTCGCCGGCCCGTCGCCGGCCGCGCGGCCGGCGCCGCCCGCGCTCGCCGCATCCGCGCCGAAACCCTGACGTTGACCCGATTCGAGACTCCGATGAAACGACTTTCACGCGCACTTCGTCCGTTGCCGACCGACAGGGCGGCCAGCCTTTCCGCGGCAGCCCGGCGGAGGTTCGCATGATCCGGACCATTCTCGCGATCGACGACTCCGCGACCATGCGCGCGCTGCTGCAGGCGACGCTCGCGCAGGCCGGCTACGACGTGACGGTGGCACCCGACGGCGAGGCCGGCTTCGACCTCGCCGCCACGGTGCCGTACGACCTCGTGCTGACCGACCAGAACATGCCGCGCAAGAGCGGGCTCGAGGTGATCGCCGCGCTGCGCCGGCTGAGCGCCTACGCGGACACGCCGATCCTCGTGCTGACGACCGAGGGCAGCGACGCCTTCAAGGCCGCCGCACGCGACGCGGGCGCGACCGGCTGGATCGAGAAGCCGATCGACCCGACCGTGCTGGTCGAGCTGGTCGCGACGCTGTCCGAGCCGGCCGCCACCTGACATGAACGCGATGCATCCAACCGGTAACCGGGCATGACTCTCGACATCACTCAGTTCTACCAGACATTCTTCGACGAAGCGGACGAGCTGCTCGCGCAGATGGAGCAGCTGCTGCTGAACCTCGACGTCGGCGCGCCCGACCCGGAGGATCTGGCCGCGATCTTCCGCGCCGCGCATTCGATCAAGGGCGGCGCGGCGACGTTCGGCTTCACCGCGCTCACCGAGACGACGCACATCCTCGAATCGCTGCTCGACCGCGCGCGCAACCACGAGCTGACGCTGACGAAGGAGATGGTCGACGCGTTCCTCGAGACCAAGGACGTGCTGTCCGACCAGCTGGTCGACTATCGCGCGAGCGCGGAGCCCGACGCGGCCGCCGCCGCGGCGATCTGCGCGAAGCTCGAGCGGCTGAAGGCCGAGAGCGGCGAGGGCGCGCCGGCAGAACCGGCCGCCCCCGCTGCCCCCGTGGAAGCGGCGGCGCCGGCGCCCGCCGCGCCTGCCGCCGGCGCGCGCGTGCCCGATCACGTCGTCGAGCAGGCCGTCGCGGCCGCGCATCCGGTCGCCGGCGGCGCGCCGTCCGCCGCGGCCGGCGACGACGGCCCGCACCTCAAGATCACGCTGTCGGGCGTCGACGCGAAGGACCAGGCGCTGCTCGCCGAGGAACTCGGCAATCTCGGCCGCATCGTCGGCCGCGAGACGGCGGGCGCCGATCTCACGCTGTGGCTCGAATCGGACGTGCCGTCCGACGACATCGTCGCGGTGTGCTGCTTCGTGATCGACGAAAGCCAGATCCGCATCGCGCGCGGCACGGCGCCGGCCGCGCAGCCGGCCGCCGCGCCAGCGGCAGCGACCCCGGCGGTCGCGGAAGCGGCCCCGGCCGCGCCCACACCGGCCGCCGCCGCACCGCAACCGGCCGCGACGCCCGCGCCGGCTGCCGCCGCATCGCAGCCCGCGCCGCACGCCGAGCCCGAAGCGCCGGCCGCGCCGCCGCACGCGCACCACGACGACAAGCGCGCGCGCCCGGCCGCCGCGGCCGCGTCGGGCGGCGAAGGCAGCTCGATCCGCGTCGGCGTCGAGAAGGTCGATCAGCTGATCAACCTCGTCGGCGAACTGGTGATCACGCAGGCGATGCTCGCGGAGACCGCGAGCGCGTTCGATCCGGCGCTGCACGACCGCCTGTTCAACGGGATGGCGCAACTCGAGCGCAACGCGCGCGACCTGCAGGAAGCGGTGATGTCGATCCGCATGATGCCGATGGACTACGTGTTCAGCCGCTTCCCGCGCCTGGTGCGCGACCTGGCCGGCAAGCTCGGCAAGCAGGTCGAGCTGGTCACGTTCGGCCAGGCGACCGAACTCGACAAGAGCCTGATCGAGCGGATCATCGATCCGCTCACGCACCTCGTGCGCAACAGTCTCGACCACGGCATCGAGACGGTCGACAAGCGCGTCGCCGCCGGCAAGGATGCGGTCGGCCAGCTGGTGCTGTCGGCCGCGCATCACGGCGGCAACATCGTGATCGAGGTCAGCGACGACGGCGCGGGCCTGAATCGCGAGCGGATCCTCGCGAAGGCCGCGAAGCAGGGCATGCAGATTCCCGAGAACATCAGCGACGACGAAGTCTGGCAGCTGATCTTCGCGCCGGGCTTCTCGACCGCCGAGACGGTGACCGACGTGTCGGGCCGCGGCGTCGGGATGGATGTCGTGAAGCGCAACATCCAGTCGATGGGCGGCCATGTCGAGATCTCCTCGCAGGCCGGCCGCGGCACGACCACGCGGATCGTGCTGCCGCTCACGCTGGCGATCCTCGACGGGATGTCGGTGAAGGTCGGCGGCGAGATCTTCATCCTGCCGCTGAACTTCGTGATGGAGTCGCTGCAGCCGTCGAACGACGACATCTACACGGTCGGCAACGGCGAGCGCGTGGTGCGCGTGCGCGGCGAATACCTGCCGCTCGTCGCGCTGCACGAAGTGTTCTCGGTCGAGGACGCGCGCACCGACCCGACGCAGGGGATCGTCACGATCATGGAAACCGAGGGGCGCCGCTTCGCGATGCTGATCGACGAGCTGGTCGGCCAGCAGCAGGTGGTCGTGAAGAACCTCGAAACCAACTACCGCAAGGTGCACGGCATCTCGGCGGCGACCATCCTCGGCGACGGCAGCGTCGCGCTGATCGTCGACGTCGCGGCGCTGAACCGCGAAACCCGTGCGACGCACGGCGCCCGAGCGGGCGCCGAGCTCGCGATGTTCTGACTCTCGCCATTCAACCGATTGGGGGCAAACGTGTCTGCTGAAGTCCAAATGATCAATCCGGCCGCGGCGAGCGCGGCCAATGCGACGACCGGCCGCCGCGACGCGGAGCAGGGCGACGCGACGGGCCAGGAATTCCTCGTGTTCACGCTCGGCGACGAGGAATACGGGATCGACATCCTGAAGGTGCAGGAAATCCGCGGCTACGACAGCGTGACGCGCATCGCGAACGCGCCGGAATTCATCAAGGGCGTGATCAACCTGCGCGGCATCATCGTGCCGATCGTCGACATGCGCATCAAGTTCCACCTCGGCCGCGTCGAGTACGACCACCAGACCGTCGTGATCATCCTGAACGTCGCGCACCGCGTGGTCGGGATGGTGGTCGACGGCGTGTCGGACGTGCTGACGCTGCAGACCGACCAGATCATGCCGGCGCCGGAATTCGGCGCGACGCTGACGACCGAGTACCTGACGGGGCTCGGCACGGTCGACGGCCGGATGCTGATCCTGATGGACATCGAGAAGCTGATGTCGAGCCGCGAAATGGCGCTGATCGAGACGCTCGGCGCGTAAGCGCCGGCCATTCCGGGAGAATCTGCGATGTTGCACAACTGGTCGATCCGCACGACGCTGACGGCGGTCGGACTCATCCTCGTGGCGCTGGCCGCAGCCGTCGGCGGGCTCGGCCTGTTCGCGCTGAATCACGCGAGCCGCTCGCTCGACGAGATCGCGCACGTCGACCTGCCCGCGATCCACACGCTCGACGACACCTCGTCGTATCTGCTGCGCGCGCGCGTGTCGCTCGACCGCTTCCGCTCGCTGACCGAGGCCGGCAACACGGCCGAGGCGGGCAAGGTACTCGACCGCGCGCAGGAGCTGTACACGAAGTCGAACCAGAACTGGCAGGCGTTCCAGGCGACGCCGAAGCTCGGCATCGAGCCGGCGCTCGTCGACGAGCTGGCGGCGCGCTACGCGACGATCGTGAAGGAAGGCGTCGAGCCCGAGTTCGCGGCCGCGCGCGCGGGCGACATGGCCGCGTACCACGCGGTCGCCGACACGAAGATCAGCCCGATGTTCGTCGCGTACGACCAGGCCGCGTCGGCCGTGATCGCGTCGCTGCAAAAGCGCGCCGAACAGCGCCAGGCGGCCACGCAGTCGCAGATCTCGCTGATGATCGCGCTGATCGCGGCCGGCATCGCGCTCGCGTTCGTGGTCGTGATCGCGATCCGCTTCGCGCTGCGCGGGCTGATCGTGAAGCCGCTCGAGGACGCGATCGGCCACTTCGAGCGCATCGCCGGCGGCGACCTGACGCAGCCGGTGCACGTGTTCAGCACGAACGAGATCGGCCGCCTGTTCGGCGGCATCAAGCGGATGCAGGATGCGGTCACGGCGATGGTGCAGGCCGTGCATCGCGGCACCGAGTCGATCGACGTCGGCGCGCGCGAGATCGCGACCGGCAACACCGACCTGTCGCAGCGCACCGAGGAGCAGGCCGCGTCGCTGCAGGAAACCGCGTCGAGCATGGAGCAGCTGACCGGCACCGTGCGGCAGAACGCGGAGAACGCGCGGCAGGCGAGCCAGCTCGCGGTGAACGCGTCGGACATCGCGACGCAGGGCGGCGAGGTGGTCGGCCAGGTCGTGTCGACGATGCAGGACATCGCGGTCAGCTCGGGCAAGGTCGTCGACATCATCGGCACGATCGAGGGCATCGCGTTCCAGACCAACATCCTCGCGCTGAACGCGGCGGTCGAAGCCGCGCGGGCGGGCGAACAGGGCCGCGGCTTCGCGGTCGTCGCGGGCGAGGTGCGCTCGCTCGCGCAGCGCAGCGCGAGCGCCGCGAAGGAAATCAAGCAGCTGATCGGCGATTCTGCCGACAAGGTCGAAAGCGGCTCGGCGCTCGTCGCGCGCGCCGGCTCGACGATGGACGAGATCGTGCAGGCCGTGCGCCGCGTGACCGACATCATGGGCGAGATCAGCGCCGCGTCCGACGAGCAGTCGACCGGCATCGAGCAGGTCAACCGCGCGGTCGGCCAGATGGATGCCGTCACGCAGCAGAACGCGGCGCTGGTCGAGCAGGCGGCGGCCGCGGCCGCGTCGCTCGAGGAGCAGACGCGCCAGATGAAGGCGATCGTGTCGGGCTGGCGCGTCGCGGGCGGCATCGCGCTCGCGTCGTCGCCCGCGCGTGCGCCGGCGGCCGAGCCGGCCGCACGTCACGCCGCCGAGCCGGTCGCCGCGCTGCCGGCGCCGCAGTCGGCCGCACAACCGGCCGCGCAACCGGCGCGTCGCGCCGCTGCCGCGACATCGTCCGGCGCGGCCGCTGCCGCGAGCCACGAACCGAAGCGCACGGCGGAAGCCGGCGTCCGCACCGCCGCCGCGAAGGAGGCGCCGGCCGGTCGCGGCGCCGCGTCCGCCGGCGGCTACGGGCCGCGCCTCGCGAAGGCGTCCGCCGCTCCCGCGCCTGCGCCGGCTGCGAAGCCCGCCCTGCTGCGTCCGGCGCTGCACGGCGAGAAGCCGGCGCTGGCCGCGGCCGGCACGGCGGACGACGACTGGGAGACCTTCTAAGCCATGCAGCCCGCGCGCGCACCGTTTCGACCCGATGCACCGGATGCCTCGCCACGCGCGGGCGAGCCGGGGCGCGACTTCGCGTTCACGGGCGCGGACTTCGCGCGCATCCGTGCGCTGATCCACCGCCGCGCGGGCATCTCGTTGTCCGAGCACAAGCGCGACATGGCGTACAGCCGCCTGGCGCGCCGGCTGCGCGCGCGCGGTCTCGACACGTTTCGCGACTACCTCGACCAGCTCGAACAGGAAAACGATCCGGACGAGTGGGAGGCGTTCACCAACGCGCTGACGACCAACCTGACCGCGTTCTTCCGCGAGTCGCACCATTTCCCGATCCTCGCGGAGTTCGTGAAGGGGCGCGCGGCGCCGGTGTCGGTATGGTGCTCGGCTGCGTCGACCGGCGAGGAGCCGTATTCGATCGCGATCACGCTGATCGAGGCGCTCGGCGAATCGGCGGCGCGCAGCGCGTCGATCCTCGCGACCGACCTCGACACGCAGGTGCTCGCGAAGGCCGAGGCCGGCATCTACACGTACGACCAGGTCAAGCACCTGTCGCCGGAACGGCTCAAGCGCTTCTTCCTGAAGGGCACGGGCGCGCAGGCGGGCCGCGTGAAGGTGCGCCCCGAACTGCGCGCGATGATTCGCTTCGAGCAGCTGAACCTGACCGATGCGGACTACGGGATCGCGAAGCCGTTCGACGCGATCTTCTGCCGCAACGTGATGATCTACTTCGACAAGCCGACGCAGGGGCAGGTGCTCGCGCGCTTCGAGCCGCTGGTGAAGCCGGGCGGCCTGCTGTTCGCCGGCCATTCGGAGAACTTCACTTACGTGACGCAGGCGTTCCGGCTGCGCGGGCAGACGGTCTACGAACTGACGCGCGATGCCGCACCGGGCGCACGCCTGCGCGGCGCACCCGCGCCGTCGGCGGATATCGCCGCGCCGCGCGCGCGCCTGCGGGCCGCGCCCGCCGCCGGAGAGCGCGGATGAGCGTGCTGCCGATCGCGACCAATCGCTACTTCGACAACCACTTCGGCCTGCCGGGCGTGAAGCTGCTGCCGAACGAGTTCTACACGACCGCCGACGACATGGTGCTGATGACCGTGCTCGGCTCGTGCGTCGCCGCATGCCTGCACGATCCGTTCGCGGGCATCGGCGGGATGAACCACTTCATGCTGCCCGACGACGGCGCGGATCCCGGCGCGGCGGCGTCGGAGTCGATGCGCTACGGCGCGTACGCGATGGAAGTGCTGATCAACGAGCTGATCAAGGCCGGCGGCCGCCGCGAGCGTTTCGAGGCGAAGGTGTTCGGCGGCGCGGCCGTGCTGGCCGGCATGACGACGATCAACATCGGCGACCGCAACGCGGAATTCGTGCGCCGCTATCTCGCGCTGGAGCGCATCCGCATCACCGCGGAGGACCTGCAGGGCGTGCATCCGCGCAAGGTCGCGTTCATGCCGCATACGGGGCGCGCGATGGTGAAGAAGCTGCGCCTGCAGGTGCCGGGCGTCGCCGAGCGCGAAGCCGCGCTTGCGCGCGATGCCGAACGGGCCCGCGCCGCGCGGTCGCGCGCGCAGGTCGAGCTGTTCCAGGCGAAGCGGCCGGCCGCGCCGCCGCCGGCGCGCCCGCGCATCGAGCTGTTCGGCGCGCGCAATGCGAGCGCGGGAAGCGCGGGCGGCGGTGCGGGCGCTGTACGCGCCGGAAGCCCGTACGCCGGGAGCCCGTATGCCGGGAGCCCGTATGCCGGCAGCCCGTATGCCGCGACCCCATCGAAGAAGCAGGAGGCGTGAACGTAGTGCAGAAGATCAAAGTGTTGTGCGTCGACGACTCGGCGCTGATCCGCAGCCTGATGACCGAGATCATCAACGGCCAGCCCGACATGACGGTGTGCGCGACCGCGCCCGATCCGCTGGTCGCGCGCGAACTCATCAAGCAGCACAATCCCGACGTGCTGACGCTGGACGTCGAGATGCCGCGCATGGACGGGCTCGACTTCCTCGAGAAGCTGATGCGCCTGCGGCCGATGCCGGTCGTGATGGTGTCGTCGCTGACCGAGCGCGGCTCGGAGATCACGCTGCGCGCGCTGGAGCTCGGCGCGGTGGATTTCGTCACGAAGCCGCGCGTCGGGATCCGCGACGGCATGCTGGACTACGCGGAAAAGCTCGCCGACAAGATCCGCGCGGCGTCGCGCGCCCGCGTGCGCCAGGCGCCGCAGCCGCAGGCGGCTGCCGCGCGCGCGGCGGGCGGGCACCCGGCCGCGCCGATGATCAACAACCCGCTCGTCAGTACCGAGAAGCTGATCATCATCGGCGCGTCGACGGGCGGCACCGAGGCGATCCGCGAGGTGCTGACGCCGCTGCCGCCCGACGCGCCGGCCGTGCTGATCGCGCAGCACATGCCGCCCGGCTTCACGAAGTCGTTCGCGCAGCGGCTGAACGGCCTGTGCCGGATCGCGGTGAAGGAAGCCGAGCACGGCGAGCGCGTCCTGCCGGGCCACGCGTACATCGCGCCGGGCCATGCGCACCTGCTGCTCGCGAGAAGCGGCGCGAACTACATCGCGCAGCTGTCGGACGAGCCGCCGGTGAACCGTCACCGGCCGTCGGTCGACGTGCTGTTCCGCTCGGCGGCGACGCATGCGGGCAAGAACGCGATCGGCGTGATCCTGACGGGGATGGGCCGCGACGGCGCGGCCGGGCTGCTGGACATGAAACGCGCGGGCGCACACACGTTCGCGCAGGACGAGGCGAGCTGCATCGTGTTCGGGATGCCGCGCGAGGCGATCGCGCTCGGCGGCGCCGACGAGGTTGCGCCGCTCGCCGAAATGAGCCGGCGCGTGATGGCGCGGCTCGCGACGATGGGCGACCGCGTGCAGCGCGTTTGAACGAGATGTGACGGGGCGCGCCGCGCGGCGCGCCTCGACGGAAACGAATCTGGAAAGGAACGACGATGGACAAGAGCATGAAAATCCTGGTGGTGGACGATTTCCCGACGATGCGCCGGATCGTCCGCAACCTGCTCAAGGAACTGGGCTACACGAACGTCGACGAGGCCGAGGACGGCGCGGCCGGCCTCGCACGGCTGCGCGGCGGCGGCTTCGATTTCGTGATTTCCGACTGGAACATGCCGAACCTCGACGGCCTCGCGATGCTGAAGGAAATCCGCGCGGACGCGACGCTCACGCACCTGCCGGTGCTGATGGTCACGGCCGAGTCGAAGAAGGAGAACATCATCGCGGCCGCGCAGGCCGGCGCGAGCGGCTATGTCGTGAAACCGTTTACGGCCGCGACGCTCGACGAGAAGCTGAACAAGATCATCGACAAGATGGCGAAGGCCGGGAGCTGACGTGAACGAGCCGATCCATGCCGCGCTGGCCGGCGCCGGGGTGAGTCCCGACGGGCAGCCCGAAGGCGCCGATCTCGCGAGCGACCGCATCCTCGCGCGCATCGGCCAGGTGACGCGCACGCTGCGCGACTCGATGCGCGAGCTCGGGCTCGACAAGCACGTCGAGCGCGCGGCGGAAGCCGTGCCGGACGCGCGCGACCGGCTGCGCTACGTCGCGACGATGACCGAGCAGGCCGCCGAGCGCGTGCTCAACGCGATCGAGATCGCGAAGCCGGTGCAGGAGCGCATCCAGAACGAGGCCGAGGCGCTCGACGGGCGCTGGACGCAGTGGTACGCGGCGCCGATCGAGCATGCGGAGGTGCGCGAGCTGATGGACGACACGCGCGCGTTCCTGCATGCGCTGCCGGACGCGACCGCGGCGACCAACGCGCAGCTGCTCGAGATCATGCTCGCGCAGGATTTCCAGGACCTGACCGGGCAGGTGATCAAGAAGATCATGGACATGGTCTACCTGATCGAGCAGCAGCTGCTGACCGTGCTGGTCGAGAATATCGCGCCGGAACGGCGCGAGCAGTTCGCGGCGACCGCCGCCGCGCTCGCGCTCGAGGCCGAGCAGACGAGCGCGACCGGCAGCCCCCAGTCGCTGCTGAACGGTCCGCAGATCGCGCCGGAAGGCCGCTCCGACGTCGTCCAGGACCAGGCGCAGGTCGACGACCTGCTCGCGAGCCTCGGCTTCTGACGCGCGCAGCGGGCGCGCCACCCCCTCGGGCGCCCGCTGCGCAGACCGTCCGGCCTCGCCGGTCGGCCCGCCGGGTTTCGCTGCGCCGGCCGAATTGACACGCCGCCACGGTCAGCAGGCATACTACGCGTCAGCGGCAACAAAACGTCATTTATACGACTTTCGCGATGGCCGGCGCGGGCGCCTGCATCGGGCGAGTCCCTGGGGGGGAACGTGAAGCTGAAACGTTTGGGCTGGGGCGCCGCACACGCGGCGGCGGCAATGGGCGTGCTGTGGGCGGTCCACGCGCACGCGGAACTGGGCGGCGCGCCGATGTCGCCGCCGGCGAACGATCCGGCCGCCACCGTGCGCGCGACGCAGCGCGCCATGCGCTCGGCCGACGGCGCGCAGGCGAGCGCGGCCGCCTATACGGTGCGCGAGATCACGCTCGGGTCGGGCACCGTCATCCACGAGTACACATCGGTTTCCGGCACCGTGTTCGGCCTCGCCTGGCACGGGCCGACGATGCCCGACCTCGCCTCGCTGCTCGGCAGCTATTTCCCGCAGTACACCGCCGGCGTCGAGGCCGCGCATGCGGCGCGCGGCTGGCGCGCGCCCGTGTCCGTCAGCACCAGCGACCTCGTGATCCGGACGGGGGGCCACATGGGCGCCTTCTCGGGGCAGGCATGGCTGCCGACGGCGCTGCCTGCCGGGCTGACCGGCAACGACATCCAGTGACAGCGGGAGAGCGATCTTGCGAATTCCTCGTACATTCATGCGCTGGTTCGGCCTGCTGAGTCTCGCGGCCGCGACGGCCCTGGTCGTGACGGCGTGCGGCGGCGGAGACGGCGGCAGCGGCAACGGCAACGGCGGCGGCAGCGGGTCCGGTTCGGGCAGCGGCAGCGGCAGCGGCGCGTCGGGCAATACCGCGAACACGGCGACCATCACGGTCGGCACCGGCGTGTCGAACGTGATCAACATTCCGACGGTGAGCGTGACGATCTGCGCGCCGGGCACGTCGAACTGCCAGGTCGTCGACCACGTGCTCGTCGATACCGCGTCGTACGGGCTGCGGCTCGTCGGCTCCGCGGTGTCGGGCATCCTCGGCGCCTTGCCGCAGTCGACCAGCGGCGGCGCGCCGCTTGCCGAATGCGGGATGTTCGTGTCGAGCTATACGTGGGGGTCGGTGCGCACCGTCGACCTGACGATCGGCGGCGAGCAGGCCGGTTCGCTGCCGGTGCAGATCATCGGCGATCTCGGCACGACCAACGTGCCGAGCTCGTGCGCGGGGAACCGCGCGTCGGCCAACTCGGCGAGCGCGCTCGGCGCGAACGGGATCCTCGGCGTCGGGCCCGCGCCGTACGACTGCGGCAGCAGCTGCACGAACGCGTCGTCGGCGGCGAACAGCAACTACTATGCCTGTCCGAACGGCAATTCGAGCTGCGCGACGACGCTCGTGTCGCAGTCGCAGGTGGTCGCCAATCCGGTTCATCGTTTCGCGAACGACAACAATGGCGTGATCGTGAAGATGCCGGCCGTGTCGAGCAGCGGACAGGCGAGCGCGACGGGCCAGCTGATCTTCGGGATCGGCACGCAGAGCAACAACGCGCTCGGCGCATCGACCGTGCTGAATTCGACGACGGCGGGCGACGTCGATGCGACGTTCCAGGGGCGCTCGCTGCTGACCGCGAACGGCGGCGGCGCGTTTTTCGATACGGGCTCCAATGCGTACTTCTTCGACGATTCGCAGACGATCTGTACGACCAACCGGGACTTCTACTGCCCGTCGTCGACCGTCACCTATACGGCGACGCTGGCCGGCAAGAACGGCACGACCGGCAACGTGTCGATGCCCGTGGCGAACGCGGATACGTTGTTCTCGAACTCGTCGACGTTCGCGTTCAACGACATCGCCGGCCCGATGAGCTCGACGCCGACGACGAACCCGTCGTCGTGGCTGGATCTCGGCCTGCCGCACTTCTACGGCAAGACGATCTACATCGGGATGGACCGCACGTCGATGGGCGGCGCAGCACCCTACGTCGGGTTCTGAGCGACACGAGCGGCAGCAGGCAGCAAAGGGGGCGATCGAATCGCCCCCTTTTTTCATTCGCGCGCGGCTCGCCGTGCGCATACCGCGCATCCCCTGGTTGCCGGCCGTCGGGCGGCCCCGCACCGACCCGCCCGATTCCCCGAAATACCCCCCTTTCCCGGCTTTGCTCGACCGATCGGCGTTTGACGCCTCCATGAATAATCGGTGTCACTGGAAAGCGGCATTCCGCCGTACCCGACTGGAGGCACCGTGGCAGACGAGAGCGATCTCGACAGAACCGAAGCCGCCACTCCGAGACGCCGCGAGAAGGCGCGCGAGGAGGGGCAGGTCGCGCGTTCGCGCGAGCTGGCTTCGTTCGCGCTGCTCGCGGCCGGGTTCTACGGTGCATGGCTGCTCGCGGGCCCGTCGGGCGCGCATCTGCAGACGATGCTGCGCGGCGCGTTCTCGTTCGACCGCGCGACGGCGTTCGATACGCACCGGATGCTGTCGGCAGCCGGCAGCGCGAGCCTCGAAGGCTTCGCCGCGCTGCTGCCGATCCTCGCGCTGACCGGGCTGGCGGCGCTGCTCGCGCCGATGGCGCTCGGCGGCTGGCTGATTTCGCAGAAAACCTTCGAGCTGAAGTTCGACCGGCTGAACCCGATCTCGGGCCTCGGCCGGATCTTCTCGATCCAGGGGCCGATCCAGCTCGGGATGTCGATCGCGAAGACGCTCGTCGTCGGCGGGATCGGCGGCATCGCGATCTGGCGCAGCAAGGACGAGCTGCTCGGCCTCGCGACCCAGCCGCTCGACGCGGCGCTCGTCGATGCGCTGCACCTGGTCGCCGTGTGCTGCGGCACGACCGTCGCCGGGATGCTGGTGGTCGCCGGGCTCGACGTGCCGTATCAACTCTGGCAGTACAACAAGAAGCTGCGCATGACGAAGGAAGAAGTGAAGCGCGAACATCGCGAGAACGAAGGCGACCCGCACGTGAAGGGGCGCATCCGCCAGCAGCAGCGCGCGATCGCGCGCCGCCGGATGATGGCGGCCGTGCCGAAGGCCGACGTGGTCGTCACGAACCCGACGCACTTCGCGGTCGCGCTGCAGTACACGGACGGCGAGATGCGCGCGCCGAAGGTCGTCGCGAAGGGCGTGAACCTCGTCGCCGCCCGGATCCGCGAACTCGCGGCCGAACACAACGTGCCGCTGCTCGAAGCACCGCCGCTCGCGCGGGCGCTCTATCACAACGTCGAACTCGAACGCGAGATTCCCGGCTCGTTGTACGCGGCCGTCGCCGAAGTGCTCGCGTGGGTGTACCAGCTGAAGCGCTTCCGCTCGGAAGGCGGCGCGTTCCCCGCGGTGCCGGTCGATCTCGACGTGCCGGCCGATCTCGACAAGGGCGCGTCGGTGCCTGCCGACGACGAGCGCGAGGAAGCGCAGGACGCGCTCGGAGGTGCACGATGACCAGCACCCGCGCCCGTATTAGTTCGCTCGGGGAGGCGGCATGAGCACGCCGAGCCTGTTCGCGAAGCGCCCGAACCTGCTGGCGGGCACCAACCTGCGCGCGCTCGCGGGCCCGATCCTCATCTGCATGATCCTGGGGATGATGATCCTGCCGCTGCCGCCGGTGCTGCTGGATCTCCTGTTCACGTTCAACATCGCGCTGTCCGTGATGGTGCTGCTCGTCAGCATGTACACGATGAAGCCGCTCGACTTCGCGGCGTTCCCGAGCGTGCTGCTGTTCTCGACGCTGCTGCGCCTGTCGCTGAACGTCGCGTCGACGCGCGTCGTGCTGCTCGAAGGCCACACCGGCCCCGACGCGGCCGGGCAGGTGATCGAGGCGTTCGGCCACTTCCTGGTCGGCGGCAACTTCGCGGTCGGCATCGTCGTGTTCGTGATCCTGATGATCATCAACTTCATGGTGATCACCAAGGGCGCGGGGCGCATCGCCGAAGTGTCCGCGCGCTTCACGCTCGACGCGATGCCCGGCAAGCAGATGGCGATCGACGCCGACCTGAACGCGGGCCTGATCAACGAGGAGCAGGCGAGAAAGCGCCGCCAGGCCGTCGCGCAGGAGGCCGAGTTCTACGGCTCGATGGACGGCGCGTCGAAGTTCGTGCGCGGCGACGCGATCGCGGGCCTGATCATCATGGCGATCAACGTGATCGGCGGGCTGATCGTCGGGATGATCCAGCACGACATGAGCTTCGCGGCGGCGGGCACCAACTACACGCTGCTGACGATCGGCGACGGCCTCGTCGCGCAGATCCCGTCGCTCGTGATCTCGACCGCCGCCGGCGTGATCGTGTCGCGCGTCGCGACCGACGAGGACATCGGCACGCAGATCACCGGCCAGCTGTTTACCAACCCGCGCGTGCTGACCATCACCGGCGCGATCATCGTGCTGATGGGGCTGATCCCCGGCATGCCGCACTTCGCGTTCCTGCTGCTCGGCGGCGGCGCGATCTGGCTGGCCCGCACGCAGACGAAGCGCGCGGCGGCCCGCAAGGCGGCCGGCGACGTGACCGAGATCGCGCCGCCCGCCGCGCTGTCGGCCGACAGCCACGAGGCGACCTGGGACGACGTGCAGCTGATCGACCCGCTCGGCCTCGAAGTCGGCTACCGGCTGATTCCGCTGGTCGACAAGAACAGCGACGGCGAACTGCTGAAGCGCATCAAGAGCATCCGCAAGAAGTTCGCGCAGGAAATCGGCTTCCTGCCGCCCGTGATCCATATCCGCGACAACCTCGAACTGCGGCCCAACGCGTACCGCATCGCGCTGAAGGGCGTCGAGATCGGCACCGGCGAAGTGTTCCCGGGCCAGTGGCTCGCGATCAATCCCGGCCAGGTCACGGCTGCGCTGCCGGGCGCCGTCACGCAGGACCCGGCGTTCGGGCTGCCCGCCGTGTGGATCGACGTCGCGATGCGCGAGCAGGCGCAGGTGTACGGCTACACGGTGGTCGACGCGAGCACGGTCGTCGCGACGCACCTGAATCATCTGGTCGTCCAGCATGCGGCCGAGCTGCTCGGCCGCCAGGAAGTGCAGGCGCTCGTCGAGCGCACCGGCAAGGACGCGCCGTCGCTCGTCGAGGATCTCGTGCCGAAGACGATCTCGCTGACGACGCTGCAGAAGGTGCTGCAGAACCTGCTCGAGGAAGGCGTGCCGATCCGCGACATGCGCACGATCCTCGAGGCCGTGTCCGAGCATGCGGGGCGCGGCGACGCCTACGAGATCACGTCCGCCGTGCGGCTCGCGCTCGGCCGCGCGATCACGCAGCAGTGGTATCCGGGCTCGGGCGAGATGCAGGTGATGGGGCTCGACGCGAATCTCGAGCGCGTGCTGTCGCAGGCGCTCGCCACCGGCGCGAACCCGGGCCTCGAGCCCGGCCTCGCGCACACGCTTCTGACCGGCACGCAACAGGCGATGCTGCGTCAACAGAATCTCGGGCTGCCGCCCGTGCTGCTCGTGCAGCACGCGTTGCGCGCGATGCTCGCGCGCTTCCTGCGCCGCAGCCTGCCGCAATTGAAAGTGCTGTCGTATGCCGAAGTGCCGGACACACGCACGATCAAGGTTGTTAACGTCATCGGGGGTTCCGCTTGAACATTCGCAAATTCACCGGCGCGACGAGCCGCGACGCGCTTCGTCTGGTGCGCGAGGCGCTCGGCGCCGACGCCGTCGTGCTGTCGAACCGCACGCTCGATGACGGCAGCGTCGAAATCGTCGCACTCGCCGACGCCGAACTGGCCGCGGTCGCGCCGCCGGCCGCCGCCGCACGACCGCGTGTCGTGCTGCGTACGCCGGAGTCCGTGCCGGCCGCCGCGGTGCCGGGCATCGTGGCGCGGCCCGCCGCGGCGCCTGCGCGGATGAGCGCCAATCCGTATGCGGCCGGCGACGGCGGGCTGCCGGACGTGTTCTCGTCCGTGTTCGGCGCGAGCGCCGACCTGACGGAGGCCGGCGCCGAAGCGGATGAGGAGGTGTCGGGCGCCGCTGCATCGGGCGTTGCCGCATCGGGCGCCGCTGCGCCGTCGAACGCCGCACCGGCATCCGCCGCATCCGCCGAACCCGCGCCGTGGCTCGTCGAGCACGCGAAGCGCCTGACGCAGCAGCGCGACGCGCTGCTCGCCCGCACGCAGCCCGCGCCGGCCGTGCCGCCGGCCGCCGCACGCGCGCCGCAGGAAGCGCCGCCGGCCGACTGGGCGCGCGACGTCGTGCGCGATGCCGAGCGCCGCATGCCGGCCGCCGCGCCGCGCGCAACGGAATCGGCCGCTTCTTCCGCCACGAAGCCGGCCGAGCGTCCGCGCCTGTCCGCCGAGGCGGCTGCGGCCGTCGCCGACGCGGTGAAGTCGGGCGTCGAGCAGATCGTCAACGACACGGTGATGAACGAGCTCGGCGCGCTGCGCGGCATGATGGAAACGCAGTTCGACCACCTGATGTGGCACGACCGCCAGCGCCGCAGCCCGGTGCACGGTGCGCTGACCCGGCATCTGTTCGCGGCCGGCTTCTCCGCGCAGCTGGTGCGGATGCTGGTCGACAACCTGCCGGCCGGCGACGGCGCGCAGAGCTTCGACGCCGCCGTCGAATGGGCGCAGTCGGTGCTCGCGGCGAACCTGCCGGTGCTCGGCAGCGAGGATGCGCTGATGGAGCGCGGCGGCGTGTTCGCGCTGATGGGGCCGACCGGCGTCGGCAAGACCACGACCACCGCGAAGCTCGCGGCGCGCTGCGTGATGCGCTTCGGCGCCAGCAAGGTCGCGCTGCTGACGACCGACAGCTACCGGATCGGCGGCCACGAGCAGCTGCGCATCTTCGGCAAGATCCTCGGCGTGCCGGTGCACGCGGTGAAGGATGCGGGCGATCTCGCGCTCGCGCTGTCCGAGCTGCGCAACAAGCACATCGTGCTGATCGACACGATCGGGATGAGCCAGCGCGACCGCGCGGTGTCCGACCAGATCGCGATGCTGCACGGCGCGAACGCGCCGGTGCAGCGCCTGCTGCTGCTCAACGCGACGAGCCACGGCGACACGCTCAACGAGGTCGTGCAGGCCTACCGCAGCGCGGGCCAGCACCCGCATGCGGCGGCGCCGGACCTGGCCGGCTGCATCCTGACGAAGCTCGACGAGGCGACCCATCTCGGCGGCGCGCTCGACACGGTGATCCGCTACAAGCTGCCCGTGCACTACGTGTCGACCGGCCAGAAGGTGCCGGAGAACCTGTACGTCGCGACGACGAAATTCCTGCTGAAAAGCGCGTTCTGTGTGCCGCGCGACGGCTCGCCCTTCGTGCCGCAAGACGAGGACATGCCGACGCTGCTTTCCGCGCTGACCGCACGTGCCACCGCCGACCTGCACGAGGTGCGTTTTGGATAAACGAATCATCGACCAGGCCGAAGGGCTGCGGCGCCTGCTGGCCGGGCGCACGTCGCGCATCGTCGCAGTGACGGGCGGGCCGGCGGGCGTCGGCTGCACCTCGACCATCGTGAACGTGGCCGCCGCGCTGGCCGCGCTCGGCAAGGACGTGCTCGTCGTCGACGAGCGCGCCGACGTGCATTCGGCATCCGCGACGCTCGCGGGCGCGTGGCTGCGCGACGGCGAACGCACGCGGGTGGCCGCCGGCTTCGGTCTGTGCGCGGCCGCGCGGTTCGCGCGCGCCGGCTACAGCGATGCGCAGCTGGGCGACTTCGTCGACGGCCAGGCCGACATCGTGCTGGTCGACGCGCAGCTCGGCGCCGACGGCACGCTGTCCGCGCTCGCGCGCGAAGCGCACGACGTGCTGGTCGTCACGCGCGTGGCCGCGCAGGCGATCACCGAGGCCTACGCGTGCATGAAGCGGCTGCATTTCGCGCACGCGATCGCGCAGTTCCGCGTGCTGACCAACCACGTCGGCAGCCCCGTCGATGCGAAGACCGCGTTCGACAACCTCGCGGGCGTCGCCAGCCGCTACCTGACGGTGTCGATCGCCGACGCGGGCTGCGTGAGCGCCGATCCGCTCGTCGAGCATGCACGCGCGCTGACGCGCACCGCGGTCGACGCGTTCCCGTCGTCGGCCGCCGCGCGCGACTACCGGCAGATCGCCGCCGACCTGCTGTACTGGCCGATGCGTCCGCGGTCGGGCGCGGGGCGCGACGTTCGCCCCGGCGCGCAACCGTCGTACCAGGCGGGCACGGCGCACGCCGTCTGAGCGCCACCGGAAGGAGAGAGCCATGATGTACAACGCTCAAGGAAAGATCTCGCAGGCCGACGTGCTCGCGCAATACGCGCCGCTGGTGCGCCGCCTCGGGCTGCAGCTCGTCGCGAAGATGCCGGCGAGCGTCGATCTCGACGACCTGATCCAGGCCGGCATGATCGGCCTGATGGATGCGGCCGGCCGCTACAAGGAAGACCAGGGCGCGCAGTTCGAGACCTATGCGACGCAGCGGATTCGTGGCGCGATGCTCGACGAGCTGCGCAGCAACGACTGGCTGCCGCGCAGCCTGCGCAAGACCTCGCGCGAGGTCGAGCACGCGGTGCACCAGGTCGAGCAGCAGCTCGGCCGCGCGGCCAGCGAAGCCGAGATCGCGCAGCACCTGAACATGCCGCTCGACGAGTACCAGGGGATGTTGCAGGACCTGCACGGCAGCCAGCTGATCTATTACGAGGATTTCGACCGCGCGGCCGACGACGAACCGTTCCTCGATCGCTATCGCGTCGATCATGCCGATCCGCTGTCGGCGCTGCTCGACGACCATCTGCGCGGCGCGCTGGTGGAAGCGATCGAGCGGCTGCCCGAGCGCGAGAAGCTGCTGATGTCGCTCTACTACGAGCGCGGGCTGAACCTGCGCGAGATCGGCGCGGTGCTCGAAGTCAGCGAGTCGCGCGTGTGCCAGCTGCACAGCCAGGCCGTCGCGCGCCTGCGCGCGCGGCTGCGCGAGCAGGCGTGGGTCGGCGCGGAGACCTGACCCTCCGATTGCGCCCGCGCGCGTCGACGCCGCGCGGGGCACGCATTCGTCGCGCCGATTTGCTACAATCCTTCCCGTTTTCCGAGGAGCGTTGCGACGGACCGTTCTGCGTCCGCCAGGCTCGGAAGGCTTCACCAGGCGCCGGCGCGGCATCGTCCGTCGGCTTCGCCTCCTGAACGGCGCTCACGTCACCAATTTCTAGAACTTTTTTAGAAAGGAGGGCGTGATGAACGCCATTATCGATTCGAAAGCTTCCCAGGATTACGTCGTCGCCGACATGGCGCTTGCCGGCTGGGGCCGCAAGGAACTGAACATCGCCGAGACCGAAATGCCGGGCCTCGTGCAGATCCGCGACGAATACAAGGCGCAGCAGCCGCTGAAGGGCGCGCGCATCGCCGGTTCGCTGCACATGACGATCCAGACGGGCGTGCTGATCGAGACGCTGAAGGCGCTCGGCGCCGACGTGCGCTGGGCCTCGTGCAACATCTTCTCGACGCAGGACCACGCCGCCGCCGCGATCGTCGAGGCCGGCACGCCGGTGTTCGCGTTCAAGGGCGAATCGCTCGACGAATACTGGGAGTTCTCGCACCGCATCTTCGAATGGCCGAACGGCGAATTCGCCAACATGATCCTCGACGACGGCGGCGATGCGACGCTGCTGCTGATCCTCGGCTCGAAGGCCGAGAAGGATCGCTCGGTGATCGCGAAGCCGACCAACGAGGAAGAAGTCGCGCTGTACAAGTCGATCGCCAAGCACCTCGACGCCGACCCGACCTGGTACTCGACGCGCCTCGCGCACATCAAGGGCGTGACCGAGGAAACCACCACCGGCGTGCACCGCCTGTACCAGATGGAAAAGGACGGCCGCCTGCCGTTCCCGGCGTTCAACGTGAACGATTCGGTCACCAAGTCGAAGTTCGACAACCTGTACGGCTGCCGCGAGTCGCTGGTCGACGGCATCAAGCGCGCGACCGACGTGATGATCGCGGGCAAGGTCGCGGTCGTCGCGGGCTACGGCGACGTGGGCAAGGGCTGCGCGCAGTCGCTGCGCGGCCTCGGCGCGACCGTGTGGGTCACCGAAATCGATCCGATCTGCGCGCTGCAGGCGGCGATGGAAGGCTACCGCGTCGTGACGATGGAATACGCGGCCGACAAGGCCGACATCTTCGTGACGGCGACCGGCAACTACCACGTGATCAACCACGATCACATGAAGGCGATGCGCCATAACGCGATCGTCTGCAACATCGGCCACTTCGACTCGGAAATCGACGTCGCGTCGACGCGCCAGTACCAGTGGGAAAACATCAAGCCGCAGGTCGACCACATCATCTTCCCGGACGGCAAGCGCATCATCCTGCTGGCCGAAGGCCGCCTCGTGAACCTCGGCTGCGCGACCGGCCACCCGTCGTTCGTGATGTCGAACTCGTTCGCGAACCAGACGCTCGCGCAGATCGAGCTGTTCACGCGCGGCGGCGAGTACGAGAACAAGGTTTACGTGCTGCCGAAGCATCTCGACGAGAAGGTCGCGCGCCTGCACCTCGCGCGCATCGGCGCGAACCTGTCGGAGCTGTCGGACGAACAGGCCGCGTACATCGGCGTGTCGAAGGAAGGCCCGTTCAAGCCGAACCACTACCGCTACTGATGCACGCCGCCGTCGCGGTTTCGGGTGCGCCGCGCTGCGGCGCGCGCGACGCGGCGGCGCGGGCGTCATCCGGCCGGACCGGTGCGTCGCGCCTTCGGGCGCGCGGGCCGGCCGGCGCCGGCGGCCACTGATCGACCAACGAAGAACCGGAGCACACCATGAGCCTTATCCTCACCTGGGTCATCAATGCCCTCGCGCTGCTGATCATCACGTACCTCGTGCCGTCGATCCACATCAAGAGCTTCGGCACCGCGCTGATCATCGCGGTCGTGCTCGGCCTGATCAACACGGTGATCCGTCCGGTGCTGATCCTGCTGACGCTGCCCGTCACGATCGTCACGCTCGGGCTGTTCATCCTCGTCGTGAACGCGCTGTGCTTCTGGTTCGCGTCGTCGCTGCTGAAGGGCTTCGAGGTGTCGGGATTCTGGTCCGCGTTCTTCGGTTCGATCCTGTACAGCATCGTGTCGTGGCTGCTGTCCGCACTCATTTTCGGCCAGCGCAACATCGGCTGAGGGCTGAACCCCCCGAATCATGAAACCGATCGAACTCTCGTTTGAATTCTTTCCGCCGAAGACGGCGGACGGCGTCGAGAAGCTGCGCGCAACCCGCGCGCAGCTGCTGCCGCTGAAGCCGAAATTCGTCTCCGTGACGTTCGGCGCCGGCGGCTCGACGCAGCAGGGCACGCTCGATACCGTGCTCGACATGCAGAAGGACGGCCTCGAGGCCGCGCCGCACCTGTCGTGCATCGGCTCGTCGCGCGACAGCCTGCGCGCGATCCTCGACCAGTACCGCTCGTACGGCATCCGCCACATCGTCGCGCTGCGCGGCGACCTGCCGTCCGGAATGGGCGCGGTCGGCGAGCTGCGCTATGCGTCGGAGCTCGTCAGCTTCATCCGCGCGGAGCACGGCGACTGGTTCCACATCGAAGTCGCCGGCTATCCGGAATACCATCCGCAGGCGCGCTCGCCGAAGGCCGATCTCGAGAACTTCGCGCGCAAGGTGAAGGCCGGCGCGAATTCCGCGATCACGCAGTACTTCTTCAACGCCGACGCGTATTTCCGCTTCGTCGACGACGTGCGCAAGCTCGGCGTGGACGTGCCGATCGTGCCGGGTATCATGCCGATCACGAACTTCTCGCAGCTGATGCGCTTCTCGGAGATGTGCGGCGCCGAAGTGCCGCGCTGGGTCGCGCGCCGGCTCGAGAGCTTCGGCGACGATCGCGAGTCGATCCGCGCGTTCGGCGCGGATGTCGTGACCGGCCTGTGCCAGCGCCTGATCGACGCGGGCGTGCCGGGGCTGCACTTCTACACGCTGAACGCGGCGGCCGCGACCAGGACGATCTGCGAACGGCTCGACACGTAAGCGCCGGGCAGCGGCTGGATGCATGCAAGCCCCGTCGGCTCCGGCCGGCGGGGCTTTTTTTCGCCTTTCGTCGTGCGCCTTTCGCCGGCGTGCCGCGCGTCAGCGCTGCGCCTGCATCAGCGGCGGGCGGCGCTCGAACCACGGCCGCGCCTGCTCGAGCTGCCGCGCGAGCCGCAGCAGCAGCGCGTCGTCGCCGTGGCGCGCGGCGAACTGCACGCCGATCGGCAGCCCGCGCGCGTTCCAGTAGAGCGGCACCGACATCGCGGGCTGTCCCGTCAGGTTGAACAGCTCGGTGCAGCCGGCCCATGCGAACGCCTTCTGCGACGCCTTCGCGAGCAGCTCCCTGAGCAGCGGCCTGGCCGGCAGCGTCGCGACCAGCCGCATCTGCGCGGCTTCGAGCGGCGTCGGCTGCAGCTCGCCGATCTTCACCGGCGGGCCCGCGAGCGATGCGCACAGGACCGCGTCGTAGCGCGACACGACGCCCGCGACCTGCACGGTGAGCTGGCGCTGCCATTCGAGCACGTCCGGCAGGCGCGCGCGGGCGAGGTGCCGGCCGACCGCGGCCATCGCCCAGGTCGCGGCCTCGAACTCGCCGCGCCGCGGCGTGCGGCCCGTCAGCGAACGCGCGCCGAGCACCATCTCCTCGGCGATCGTCGCCCACAGCGTGAGGAAGGTTTCGGCCGCGCGCGCGTAGTCGATCGGCAGCGTCGCCGGCTCGACATGATGGCCGAGCGATTCGACGAGCGCGGCGGCGTCGTCGAGCGCCGCGCGCGTGTCGGCGTCGAGCGCCGGCGCGAGCATCGGATCGACGACGAGGCCGATCCGCAGCGGGCCCGGCGGTGTATCGAGCGCGCCGAGGAACGTGCCGGGCGCGCCGGGCGGCAGCGTCTGGCCGGTCGTCACGTCGAGCAGCAGCGCGCTGTCGCGCACGCTGCGCGACAGCGCGTGCTGGACCGCCAGTTCGCCGTGGGTCGGCAAGTCGACGAGCGCCGGGTTGCGGCTCGGCTTGAGGCCGAACAGCGCGCAGCACGACGCGGGAATGCGGATCGAGCCGCCGCCGTCCGACGCGTGCGCGAGCGGCACGACGCCGGCCGCGACGGCCGCCGCCGCGCCGCCGCTCGAACCGCCGGGCGTATGGTCGAGGTTCCAGGGGTTGCGGCACGCGCCGAACAGCTCGGGCTCGGTGTACGGCATCTGGCCGATCTCCGACGTGTTGGTCTTGCCGAACACGTTGAGCCCCGCCGCGCGGCTGCGCGCGATCACCGGCGAATCGTCGCCCGGCACGAAATAGCGGTAGTGCCGGCTGCCCATCGACAGCGGCAGCCCGGCGACGGCCGCGCCGAGATCCTTGACGAGATAGGGAACGCCCGCGAACGGCGCATCGAGCGCCGTCGTCGCCGCGGCGCGGGCGCGCGCGGCGTCGTAATCCTGCAGCACGATCGCGTTGATCGCGCCGTTGACGGCCTCGGCCCGCCCGATCGCGGCGTCGAGCAGTTCGAGCGGGCTGACCTTGCGTTCGCGCACGAGCGCGGCGAGGCCGATCGCGTCATGCGCGAGATAGTCCGGGTGCATCGCTGTCACCCCCGTTGTGACGTATGGCGATCGACAGAGGATAACGCGGGCCCGGCGCGCTGCGCGGACCCGCGGCGGGCTTACAGATGCTCGGCGAGGAACGTCAGCGTGCGGCCGTGCGCGAGCGCCGACGCGCGCTGGTTGTACGACGCGCGGTCGGTGCAGTTGAAGCCGTGCTCGGCGCCCGGATAGACGTGGAACGCGGCGTTGTCGCGGCCGGCGAACGCGGCCTTCACCTGCTCGACGGCGTCGAGCGGGATCCCGTGGTCGTTTTCCGCGTAGTGGAACAGGATCGGCTGCGTGACCTTGCCTGCGAGGTCGAGCGCGTTCTGGATGCCGCCGCCGTAGTACGCGACCGCCGCGTCGAGCTTGCCGGCTGCTGCCGCGCGATACGCGAGCTGGCCGCCGAAGCAGTAGCCGATCGCCGCAACCTTGCCGGCCACCTCGGGGCGTGCGCGCAGCGCGTCGGCTGCCGCGCCGATGTCCGCGACCGCGAGGCCGATGTCGGTCTTCTTCATCAGCTCGATGCCCTTGTCGCGATCCGCGCCGTCGTAGGTCAGCTCGACGCGCGGCTGCGTGCGCCAGAACACGTCGGGCGCGAGCGCGACGTAGCCGTCGGACGCGTATTGGTCGGCGACCGCACGGATGTGCGAGTTCACGCCGAAGATCTCCTGGATGATGATGACGGCAGGGCCCTTGCCGCGCTTGGGCAGCGCGAGGTAGCCGCCGAAGCTGTCGTTACCGGTCGGAATGTCGATCCATTGGGCAGTCACGTTTGAACTCCTGGCGAACGAGGCGCGCGACGCGCGCCGGGGAAAGAGGGCGGGTTAGTGTGCCACCAATCGCGTGGTGCTGCAGCGCACGCGCAAGCGCTGCGCCCGCCCTGCGTCGGCGCTTCTCGCGCAGCGATCGTTTCGATCTCGATTATTCATTTTTCGGCGGCCCGCCGCTTCGATAGAGTCGAAGTACGCGCTTTTACAAAGCGCTTTCGCCTCTCGCTCCCCGAAGGATCCGCCATGTCCGCCCGTCTCCCTTCTACTCCGTTCGCCGAACGTTTCGGCTTGCGCGTGCCGCTCGTGCAGGCGCCGATGGTCGGCGCGACCACGGCCGCGATGGTCGCCGCCGCGTCAAACGCCGGCGCGCTCGGCAGCCTCGGCGCCGCCGCGTACGAGCCCGACCGCCTCGCGACCGAAGTCGCCGCGATCCGCGCGGCAACCGACCGCCCGTTCGCGATCAACCTGTTCGTGCTGCCCGACACGACGCCCGATGCGGCGACCGTGGCGCGCGCGCTCGCGGCGATCGACCCGCTGAATGCGACGCTCGGGCTGCCGCCCGGTGTCGCGCCCGCGCGGTTTGCGCCCGACTTCCGCGCGCAGCTCGACGCGCTCGTGTCGCTGCGCGTGCCGGTCGCGAGCTTCACGTTCGGCGTGCTCGACGCAGCCGACGTCGCGCGCCTGAAGGCCGCCGGCACCTATGTGATCGGCACCGCGACGCATGTCGCCGAAGGGCTCGCGTGGCAGGCGGCCGGCGCCGACGCGCTCTGTGCGCAGGGCGCGGAAGCGGGCGGCCATCGCGGCACCTTCATCGGCGCGGCCGACGATGCGCTGATCGGCACGCTCGCGCTGGTGCCGCAGCTCGTCGACGCGACCGACCTGCCGGTGCTCGCCGCGGGCGGCATCATGGACGGCCGCGGCATCGCGGCCGCGCTCGCGCTCGGCGCGCAGGCCGCGCAGCTCGGCACCGCGTTCCTGACCTGCGCGGAAAGCGCGATCGCGGCCGACTGGAAGGCGCGGCTGCTCGCGTGCACCGACACGTCGACGCAGGTCACGCGCGCGATCAGCGGGCGTCATGCGCGCGGCCTGCGCAACACGCTGATGGCGCGCCTCGGCGAGCGCCTGGACGAGGTCGCGCCGTATCCGGTGCAGAACGCGCTGACGCAGCCGCTGCGCCAGGCCGCCGCGCGCGCGAACGACGGCGACTACCTGTCGCTGTGGGCCGGGCAGGGCGCGCCGCTCGCGCGGCGGCGCGGCGATGCGCTGACGACCGCGCAGCTGGTCGACGCGCTCGACGCCGAATGGCGCGCGACGGCGGCCTGAACGCGCGCGTGCCGACGCTGAAACGCGCGTGTTGTCACGCGCGTTTCATTCAACGATCCCGTGCACAAAATACCGATTCGAAATGACGCGGGAATGCTTTAAAACCAGCTTTCAAAAAGCCGCGAGAAATTAGCGGAAACCCTTATCTGGCGGGCCTCGCCGGGATATTCGAGCGGTCATTCGAAAGTGCCCGCATCGGTAGTGTTACCACTACCCCAAAAAAGTCCCACAAATTAATTTGATCACCTACACTTGCGCGCAAGTGCGGGTGCGGCCGTTAAAAGCGGCCGTATTCACGTGCTTGAGGCCAAGTGCATGAACGATGCAACCGGCGAATCGTCCAGTGATTGCAAACACAGGGATGGCAGCGGGGCACCGGGCGATGGCGTTTATTGGGACCGAAACTGGAGACTCACAATGAATATCAAGATGCAAAAGCTGTTGCCGATCACTGCTGCGGCGATGCTGTGCGCCGCAGCTGCAGGCAACGTGTTCGCCGATCAGGTCGTGAAGATCGGCCACGTCGCTCCGCTGACGGGCGGCATTGCACACCTGGGCAAGGACAACGAAAACGGTGCACGTCTCGCAGTCGAGGAGATCAATGCCAAGGGCCTGACGATCGGCGGGCAGAAGATCACGCTGCAACTGGATCCGCAGGACGACGCGGCCGACCCGCGCCAGGCCACGCAGGTTGCGCAGAAGCTGGTCGACGACAAGGTCGTCGCGGTGGTCGGCCACCTGAACTCGGGCACGTCGATCCCGGCCTCGAAGATCTACAGCGATGCGGGCATCGTGCAGATCTCGCCGTCGGCGACCAACCCGGCCTACACGCAGCAAGGCTTCAAGACGACCTACCGCGTCGTCGCGACCGACGCGCAGCAGGGTCCGGCACTCGCGAACTACGCGCATTCGAAGGGCATCAAGAGCGTCGCGGTGGTCGACGATTCGACCGCATACGGCCAGGGCCTCGCGAACGAGTTCGAGAAGAAGGCGAAGGCGCTCGGTCTGAAGGTGATGTCGCACGATGCGACCAACGACAAGGCGGTCGACTTCCGCGCGATCCTGACCAAGATCAAGGGCGAGAATCCGGACGCGATCATGTACGGCGGCATGGACGCGACCGGCGGCCCGTTCGCGAAACAGGCGAAGCAGCTCGGCCTGCGCGCGAAGATCTTCGCGGGCGACGGCGTGTGCACGGAAAAGCTGGCCGACCTGGCCGGCGACGCGACCGACAACGTCGTGTGCTCGGAAGCCGGTGCATCGCTCGAGAAGATGCCGGGCGGCGGCGCGTTCAAGGCCAAGTACGAGAAGCGTTTCGGCCAGCCGATCCAGATCTATGCGCCGTTCACGTATGACGCCGTGTACATTATCGTCGACGCGATGAAGCGTGCGAACTCGACCGATCCGGCGAAGATCCTCGCCGCGATGCCGGCGACGAACTACACGGGCGTGATCGGCACGACGACCTTCGACTCGAAGGGCGATCTGCAGCACGGCGTGATTTCGCTGTACAACTACAAGGGCGGCAAGAAGACGCTGCTCGACGAAGTGAAGATGTAATAGAACGCGGTCGACCGGAGGGGTGAAAGCGCGCATGCGGCAACGCATGCGCGCTTTCTTTTGGGCGGCCCGATCCGCCGGCGCGGCGCGCTGCGCGAAGCGGCGAACGGCGGCGGCGCCGCGGCGCCGTCAGATCTTCAGGTGGGCGAGCACGCGCGGCGCGACGGCCGCGACGAGCGCCGCGCACAGCGCGACGACCGACAGCCCGAGCGTCAGGTTCGCCGCCTGCGCGACCGCGCCGATCACGACCGGACCGAACAGCAGTCCGAAATACGCGAGCCCGGCCACGTGCGCGAGCCCTTCCGCCGCGTGGATGCCCTTCACGCGCGCGGCGGCCGCGAACAGCACCGGCATCATGTTCGCGAGGCCGATGCCCATCAGCGTGAAGCCGGTCAGCACGACGGCCGGCTGCGGCATCAGCAGCGCGCCGACCATGCCGGCGCAGGCGAGCGACGCGCTCGCGAACACCAGCTGCGGCGCGCCGAAGCGCGCGCGCACGGCGTCGCCCGCGAAGCGCGCGACCGCCATCCCGCCCGAGAATGCCGCATAGGCGGCGCTTGCGGCCGCGGGGCTGGCCGCGACGACGTCGCGCATGTAGACGGTCGCCCAGTCGTACATCGCGCCTTCGGCGATCAGCGCGACCAGCGCGATGCCGCCGAGCATCCACAGCGCGGGCGAGCGCCAGCGGTTGCCGCTGCCGTGCGCGTGTTCGTGATGCGGCACGTGCGGCAGCACGGCCGGGCTCGCGGCGACGAGCACCGCGGCGCTGACGGCCGCCGCGAGCGCCAGGTGCGCGGCCGGCGCCATGCCGGCCGACAGCAGCGCACCGCCGGCCGCCGCCCCCGACATCCCGCCGATGCTGAACATCCCGTGCAGCGACGACATGATCGGCCGGCCGAGCGCCAGTTCGACCGCACTGGCTTCGGCGTTCATCGCGACGTCGAGCGTCGCCATCGAGAAGCCGAACAGCGCGAGCACCGCGAGCAGCATCCAGTAGTCGGGCACGACGAGGATCAGCGCCGCGCATGCGGCCATCACGAGGCCGCCGGCGAGGCACGCGGTGCGCGAGCCGACGCGCGCGATCCAGCGCGCGATCGTCAGCATCGCGGCGATCGAGCCGCCCGCGACCGCGAACAGCGCGATCGACAGCAGCCCCGGGCTCAGCGCGAACTTGTCGCGCACGGTCGGCACGTGCACGCCCCACGACGCGTACATCATGCCGGCGACGAAGAACAGCGCCATCGTGGCAGTGCGCGCGCGCTGGCGGACCGGCAGGGACAGCCGGCGATGCGCGTCGGGCGCAGCGGCGAGATCGGAAGAGGAGTTGGACACGGAAGGCTCGTCAGAAAAAAATGCGCGGCCGCGTGATGCGCGGCGGAATTCGTCTGATTCTATCGAACCGCTTACTCGCTTGCCGGACCGATGATCGCCGGATCGATGCGGCGAGCACGGTGTGCGGCCAGGTATGTCAGGTCGCCCGGCGCCTCGGCCGATGTTCGGGATGCGCCGCCGCGAGTAACATCGGAGCGCATGCGGCGTGCCCGGCACGCCGGCCTTTCGATCGCAGGAGTCCCCTTGAACATCGATCCCGCCCTCGCCCTGCACCTGCTGCACCGCTGCGCGCTCGGCACGCTGTCGACCCATTCGCGCGACCCGCAGGGCTTTCCGTACCCGACGGTCGTGCCGTTCGCGCCCGATGCCGGCCATCGGCCGGTGATTCTCGTGAGTGCGCTCGCCGAGCACACGCGCAATCTCGCCGCCGATCCGCGCGCGGGCTTCCTGGTCGTCGACGCGCCCGACGGCGACGTGCTGAATGCCGAGCGCGCGACGCTGCTCGGCCGCTTCGTGCCGCTCGGCGACGATCCGCACCTCGCCGCGCGCTACCTGCGCTACGAGCCGGATGCGGCGCGCTATCTCGCACTGGGCGATTTCACGTTCCGGGCGCTCGAGGTCGAACGGCTGCGCTATATCGGCGGCTTCGGCCGGATGGGCTGGGTCGACGGCGCCGCGCTCGACGCACTGCCGCCGCTCGCCTTCGACGAGGAACGGACGCTATGGGATGCGTACGACGCGAGCGCCGCGCGCCGCGACGGGCTCGAACTGCTCGGAGTCGACCGTTACGGCGCCGACTGGCGCTGCGACGGCCGGCGCGTGCGCACGCCGTTCGACGCGCCGCAAACCGATGTCGGCGCGCTGCGCGAGCGGCTGCTCGCGTGTGCGCGGGATGTGGCGTGATGTCGCGGGGCAGCACGCGCCTGTCGAATGGCGGCCCCGGCGATTTTGCAAACCTGTCGCCGGATGAAAGCTTCGATTTTTTCGCATACAGGGTAATTGCGTATGTTGATAGGCCTAATGGATGAGCGCTAATGTCCTAATCTCTGTGTAAGGGCGTAAAAATTTGAGAAAAGGCCGCACCCGGTCAAAATGACGTGTGTGAATTACAATGAGTCTCGGGATTTTCGTGAATCCCACTTGTCTCAATTCTTTTTTGTGCTAATCTCTGCCTTCGAAAATCCGAGGCACATATATTTCATGAATGGTGAGCTGGCTGCAGACCGGCGCCATTGGTCAGATAGAAAGGGAAACTATGTCTTCTTACAAGGACCTGCTGGCCCAGCGGGAGAAGCTGGAGAAGCAAATCGAAGAAGCGAAGGCGCGTGAATACGCCGAAGTGCTGAATGACGTGAAGCAGAAAATCGCCGACTACGGCTTTACGCCGGTCGAACTCGGCCTTGGCCGCGCGAAGCCGGGCAAGGTCGGCCGTCCGCGCGCAGGCGTGGCAGCGAAGTACCGCGACCCCGAGTCGGGCGCGACGTGGTCGGGCCGCGGCAAGCCGCCGCGCTGGATCGCCGGCAAGAATCGCGAAGAGTTTGCGATTTAAGTGCCCGTTTAAGTTGTACCGCTCAAAAGAGCCGCGTGACCGTACAGGTGCGCGGCTTTTTTGTTTTCGAGATGCAAAAGTTGGCGGCGGATGACAGCCGGCACTCGGGCTTTGTCATAAAAATGTCAGCTTCGGGTCTGAATGAAAATGCGAGCCGTTCGCATAAGCGATTGATTTAAATGAAAAATTTAGGGTTATCGGGGCGTTCGACGGGGGCGCCTTGATAGAATCCCGTATCCGTTCCGATATCTCATATTTCCATGTCCACGTTTACCGGCGACGCGCAAAGCGCAGATAAGCACGCGGTCGCACGCAAGAGCACCCTCGTCAGTATCGTGCTGAATGTCGTACTTGCGACATTTCAGATTGCCGTCGGCGTGATTGCGCATTCGCAGGCATTGATTGCTGACGGTGTGCATTCGATTTCGGATTTGGTGTCCGATTTTGTCGTGCTGGTTGCGAATCGGCATAGCGGCGCATTGCCGGACGCCGACCATAATTACGGCCACTCCCGCTACGAGACCGTCGCGTCGATGTTCCTCGGCGCGATCCTGATCGCGGTCGGCATCGGCATGCTGTGGCGGGCCGGCGAGCGCCTCGTGCATCTGGAAGACATTCCGCCCGTGCATTTTTCGGCGCTGCTTGTCGCGGTCACGGTGCTCGTGTCGAAGGAGGCGCTGTTCCGCTACATGCTGCGCGAGGCGCGGCGCGTGCGTTCGGCGATGCTCGTCGCGAACGCATGGCATGCGCGTTCGGATGCCGCGTCGTCGCTCGTGGTCGCGATCGGCATCATCGGCAGCCTCGCGGGCTTCACGCTGCTCGACCCGATCGCGGCCGCGATCGTCGGCTTCATGGTCGCGCGCATGGGCTGGACGTTCGGCTATGACGCGCTGCAGGACCTGTCCGATCGCGCGCTCGATACGGCCGACACCACCGAGATCCGCGCGCTGCTCGCGGCGACGCCCGGCGTGCGCGACGTGCACGACCTGCGCACGCGCAAGATGGGCGACGCCGCGCTCGTCGACGCGCACATCCTCGTCGATCCGATGATCTCGGTATCGGAAGGGCACTACATCGCGGAAACCGCGCGTGCGCGCGTGCTGTCGGACCCGCGCGTGCTCGACGCGCTGATCCACGTCGATCCCGAGAACGATGCGGCGCGCCGTCCCGCGCTCGCGCTGCCGCCGCGCGGCGAAATCGCGACGCGCATCGAGGCCGCGCTCGCGCAGCGCGGGCTGCGCGCGAGCGCGATCAACCTGCATTACCTGAGCACGGGGCTCGAGATCGACGTGACGCTCGCGGCCGATTCGGACGACGACGCGGCGCTGGCCGGCCGGCTCGACGTCGACGCGCTGAAGCGCCAGTTCGGTGCGCGCCGGATCGGCTTCACGCGCGCGCTGACGGCGTGAAGCGCCGCGCCCGCGCGCGTCGCGTCACAGCGGCAGCTGCGTATCGAACTTGATTTCGCGCAGCACGACGCTGGTGCGCACCTGCGACACGGCCGGGATCTTGAAGATGCGTTCGTGCAGGAACACGTCGTAGGCCTTGATGTCGGGCGCGACGATCTTGAGGATGTAGTCGGCTTCGCCGGTCGTGCTGTAGCACTCGGTGACTTCCGGGCAGGTCGCGATCTCGCGCTCGAACTGCTCGACGCCGCCTTCGTTGTGGCGCGTCAGGTGCACGTGCGCGAGCGCGCACACATGCAGCCCGAGCTTCTCGCGATCGAGCAGCGCGGTGTAGCGCTGGATCACGCCCGACTGCTCCATGTCCTTGATGCGGCGCCAGCACGGCGTGCTCGACAGGCCGACCTGGTCGGAGATTTCCTGGACCGAACGACGCGCGTCGAGCTGCAACAGGCGAAGGATTTTTTGCGAAAAGGAATCGAGCGTCACCTGCGCCTCCATGTGGCAGCCTACAACACGCTGAATGTTAGAGGGCCGGGAAAGGAAAGGCAATCTGACGCGCCGCTGCTGAGCGAGATTCGCTAATTTGCGCGCGGATCCGTGGGATTTTGTCCCGCGCCCGCCTGTTCCGAACGATCGGTGTCGGACACCGCGAGGCCGGCCAGCGCGGCCTGCTGCCGCCGCAGGTCCGCCAGCATGTTGCAGAACAGCGCGCCCTGTTCGATCGCATCGTCGAGCGCGACGTGCGTGTGCGGATGATCGTCGAACCAGTGCTTCGGGAAGCGCGGCTTGATCGCCTTGCGGTACGGCAGGCCCGTCATCGCGAACGCGAGCGTCTTGATGTCGAGCGCCGACCACGAGAACGGGCAGCGGCCCGCGAAGCGCATCATGTACCAGAACATGAACGTGAAATCGAAGCCGGCCGGCATCGCGACGAATACCGGCTTGCCGGGCAGCGCCTCGACCCACTCGACGTACGCGACGAGCGCGGCCTCGGGCGCCTGCAGGTCCTGCCGGCACGCGGCCCATGCTTCGGGCTCGGTCTTCCACCACGCTTCCTGCACCGGGTGCGCGTGCGCGCCCGGCAGCGTCTCGAGGTTCGCCGAGAAGGTCGCGATCAGCTGCTTGTCCTCGGTATAGGCGGCCGACGCGAAGCTCAGCATCGAGTGCGGGCCGGGAATCGGGCCGTCGGCCTCGACGTCGGTGCTGACGTAGATTTCCGGGATGGCGGTCTGGTTCATCCGAACACCTTGTCCGATACGAACGGGTTCGTGCGGCGCTCGTCGCCGAACGTCGACACCGGGCCGTGGCCCGGCACGAACGTGACGTCGTCGCCGAGCGGCCACAGCTTCTCCTTGATCGAGCGCACGAGGTCGGCGTGATTGCCGCGCGGGAAATCGGTGCGGCCGATCGAGCCCGCGAACAGCACGTCGCCGACGATCGCGACGCGATGCGCGCGGCTGAAGAACACCACGTGGCCCGGCGTGTGGCCCGGGCAGTGATAGACCTCGAGCGTCTCGTCGCCGAACTGCACGGTGTCGCCGTCGTTGAGCCAGCGGTCCGGCTCGAACGCTTCCGCGGCCGGGAAGCCGAAGCGTTCGCTTTGCATCGGCAGCTTCTCGATCCAGAAGCGCTCGTCTTCCTGCGGCCCCTCGATCGGCACGCCGTAGTGCGTCGCGAGCGTCTTCGCGCCCGCGCAGTGGTCGATGTGCCCGTGCGTGAGCAGTACCTTCTCGACCTGCACGTTCTGTCGCGCGATCTCCTGTTCGATCCGTTCGAGATCGCCGCCCGGATCGACGACGGCGGCGCGGCCGGTCTGCTCGCAGACGAGCAGCGAGCAGTTCTGCTGGAACGGCGTGACCGGGATGAGCGTGACTTTCATGGAGGCACCGGCGGCTAAAAGGATCGATTGTACCGGTCGCGCGAGGGGCCTGCCGCTCGCGCGGCGGTGCACGCGCGGCGCGTGTGGGGGCAATCCCGGAGCATCCCGATTGTTACCGCCATAGCGAGAATCAATGGTCGGCGCAGGGCGTTTTTCCGGTCGCACTTTTGATTTATGTATAATGCGCCCCATTGCGCGTGAATTTCACGCAATTCGCTGGTGTTTCGGCCCCGTTAAAAGGGGCGTCGGATTCACCGTCAAGCATCAGCCGCCGGGGAGTCCGGCGGTGTATCCAGCACCGAGCATTCGGTGCTCACGTCTTGTCCGGCCGGGTGCTGCGCGCCCGCCTGCGGCCTTGCTGCCGCGCCGCCGGATGAGGCCTGTGCCGCCGTTCCTGTGCGTTGGCTGTATCGACGCGCGCGAACGTGAAAGCCATGTTCGATGGCGGCATGTGGGGTCTGGTCAGGCTGCCGGGGACAGGTTGCGCCAGACGTGAAAGCTAATCAGGACGGTTGCGGCAGAGACGAAAGCCGCGCCCATGCAAGCCGCCGCCTGCTCGCGTTCGAGCGGGGCGTGCACGCATTTGCCGTCCGGGTCGCATGTCAGCGTTGAGTACAGCGTTGTGGAGTCGCGGCCCGAACCAGAAGGCGACACGTCGATGAATTTACGTTTTCCGAGTCGATTCGGGACCATTGCATTATTTCTCGCGCTGACGGGCTGTGCCGTGCCGCCCAGCCAGACCACCGGCAGCGTGAGCCAGAAGAAGGCGGTCGACAAGACCGCCGCCGCCGCGAAGGCGGACGACGACAAGCAGCAACTGAATTTCGATTCCGCGCTGGCATCGATGCCGGCCGCCGACAGCAGCGACGCGAAGAAGTCGTCGCTGGCGGACGCCGAGCCGATCGACGGCAAGGACGTGTCCGATTTCCGCCAGACGGGCCGCGCATCGTGGTACGGGAAGGACTTCCACGGCCGCCGCACCGCGAACGGCGAGCGCTTCAACATGAACGCGTTCACCGCCGCGCACCGCACGCTGCCGCTGTCGTCGTACATCAAGGTGACCAACGCGTCGACCGGCAAGTGGGTCGTGGTGAAGGTCAACGATCGCGGGCCGTTCAAGCGCGGTCGCGTGCTCGACCTGTCGTATGCGGCGGCGAAGGTGATCGGCCTCGTGCACGCCGGCACCGGCCGCGTGAAGATCGAAGGACTCTCGCCGCAGGAAGCGCGCGAGGCGCGCGACGAGATGTTCGCGTCGATCTCGTCGAAGTAGTCGTACGGCGGATCGTCCGCTCATGCAAAAGGGCTGCCCGAGGCAGCCCTTTGTCGTTCCGGGGGCGCCGGCGTTTCGTTCGCCGGCCCGCCGCTCGTTGACGGTTCGTCACCCTTCCTTCAGTGCCAGTGCGCGCGCATACAGCGCATTGCGCGACGCGCCGGTCAGCGCGGCCGCGAGCCTGGCGGCGCTCTTCACCGGCACTTCTTCCAGCAGCAGCCTGAGCAGCGCGTCGTGCGCGGTGTCGTCGGCGGCGCCCTCGTTGTCCGGCGCGCCTTCGACGACCAGCACGAATTCGCCGCGCTGACGGTTCGGGTCGGCGTCGAGCCAGCTCTGTCCTTCGGCCAGGGTGCCCTGGAACAGCTGCTCGTGTAGCTTGGTCAGTTCACGCGCGATCAGCAGCCGGCGCGCGGGGCCGAACGCCTCGGCGAGCGCCGCGACCGTGTCGGCGATCCGGTGCGGCGCTTCGTAGAACACCAGTGCATACGGATGCGACACCAGCGCCTGCAGCGCGCTCGCGCGCTGCTTCGCCTTCGGCGGCAGGAAGCCGGCGAACGTGAACGCGCCGGCCCAGTCGCCGGCGACGCTGAGCGCGGTCACGGCCGCGCTCGCGCCCGGCAGCGGGATCACCGCGAAGCCGGCCGCGCGCACGGCGTCGACGAGCCGCGCGCCCGGGTCCGAGATGCCGGGCGTGCCGGCGTCCGACACGTACGCGACGCGCTCGCCGGCGCGCAGCAGTTCGATCACGCGCAGCGCCGCCTCGCGTTCGTTGTGCTCGTGCACTGCGACGAGCGGCTTCGAGACCCCGTAGCGGGCCAGCAGCTGGCCCGTGTTGCGGGTGTCTTCGGCTGCGATGCGGTCGGCGAGGCCGAGCACGTGCAGCGCGCGCAGCGTGATGTCGGCGGTGTTGCCGATCGGCGTCGCGACCACGTAGAGCGCGGCTTCCGGATAGTGCTGCGTATGCGCGAGTTCGAGGAGGGCAGTCATGGCAGGCAATGCACGCAATCGCGGCGCAAGCGGAACAAGGACGGCATTGTGCCACGCGGCGGCGCCCGCGCCGGAGGCGCGTCGCGGTGCGGCGCATGCACGCGACAACTTTTCCGGCGCGGCGCGATCCAAGCCCGTCGGTGCGGCATTCGAGCTGCGTGCGCGGCAGTTCCTCGCGCGCCGCGGGCTCGCGTTCGTCGCGGCGAACGTGACGATGCGCGGCGGCGAGCTCGATCTCGTGATGCGCGAAGCGGACGGCACGCTCGTGTTCGTCGAGGTGCGCGCGCGGCGCAGCACACGGCACGGCGGGGCGGCCGCGAGCGTCGGCTGGCGCAAGCGGCGGCGGCTCGTCGCGGCGGCGCAGCGCTTCTGGGCGCGGCACGACCCGCGCGCGGCGTGCCGTTTCGACGTCGTCGCGTTCGAGGCCGGGCGGCTCGTATGGCTGCGTGACGCATTTCGTACCGACGACGCGTAGCCGCGAGCTGTGACCAGATGTAAAGAGTTCTTGCCAACCCCCCGGACAGGGCGCCGGAGTACGGTAAACTCGCCGCACCCACGATGTCGCGCGAGATGCGTCGCGCGCCCAGTTCACCAGGAATCGATGTCAGTCGAACGTATTCAGCAACATTTTAACGACAGTGTCGCGCTGCTTGCCGAAGCGGCCGACGCGCTGTCGTTGCCGATCGCGGCCGCGGTCGACGCGATGTTCGCCGCGCTGGCGAACGGCAACAAGATCGTCGCCTGCGGCGACGGCCCGTCGGCCGCTGCCGCGCATTACCTCGCCGTGTCGCTGGTCGGCGGCTTCGAGCGCGAGCGTCCGGGCCTGCCCGCGATCGCGCTGGCCACCGATGCGTCGCAGGGCGGGCTCACGGGGGCGGCCGCCGCCGAGCAGCTGTTCGCACAGCAGGTGCGCGTGCTCGGGCAGACCGGCGACATCCTGCTGGTGCTCGATGCGAGCGGCGCGTCGCCGCGCGTGCTGGCGGCGATCGACGAGGCGCACGAGCGCGAGATGACCGTCGTCGCGCTGACGGGCGGCAGCGGCCATGCGGTCGCGGCCGCGCTGTCCGACACCGATATTCCGATCAACGTGCCCGCCGAGCGGGCGGCGCGCGTCCACGAAGTCCATCTGCTGACCATCCACTGCCTGTGCGACGGCATCGACGCGATGCTGCTGGGTGAGGATTGAACGAAGGAGAGCCGTCGATGAATCAAAGCCGCGTCAAACAGACGCTCGTCAGAACCACGCTGCTCGCCGCGCTGACGGCGGGCCTGGCCGTGTCGCTGCAGGGCTGTGTGCTCGGAGTGGTGGGTGCGGCGGCCGGCGGCGGCGCGCTGATCGCAACCGATCGCCGCACGCTCGGCGCGCAGACGGAGGATCGCGAGATCCAGGTCAAGTCGCTCACGCAGATCAACAACGGGCTGCCCGACCAGTCGCACGTGAACGTGACGGTGTTCAACCGCCGCGTGCTGCTGACCGGCGAGGTGCCGAACGATGCGTCCAAGCAGCGCGCCGAGGAAATCGTGCGCGGCATCAACAACGTCAACGGGATCGTCAACGAACTGTCGGTCGAGCCGGCGTCGTCGCTGTCGTCGCGGGCGAACGACTCGTACCTCGAAGGGCGCGTGAAGTCCGAACTGATCGCGACGAAGGGGATTTCGGCGAACAACTACAAGGTCGTCAGCGAGCGCGGCAACATCTACCTGATGGGCCTCGTGACGGTCGACGAGGGCAATCGCGGCGCAGAGGCGGCGAGCCAGGTGCCGGGCGTCGAGAAGGTCGTGAAGGTGTTCCAGTACATCAAGCCGCAGGATGCGCAGGCGCTGCAGGCCGCCACGCCGGCAAGCGATGCCGCCGGCGCGCAGGCCGCCGCGGCGCCGGCCGATGCCGCGACGGTCGGCGCGGTGCCCGATGCGTCCGTGCAGTCCACGCCGCTGCAGCCGCCCGCGCCGATCTCGAATTCGTCGAGCGTGCATCCCGGCAATCCGAAGGCGACTCCGCAATGAAGGCCGGGAAGATGAAGTCGATGAAGCAACGGATGGTGCAGGGCGTCGCGGCCGCGGCGCTGATGGCCGGGACGTTCGGCGCGGTCGCGCACGCGGATGTCGGCGACGGCCTGAAGGTCGCGCGCAGCAACGCATGCATGGGCTGTCATGCGGTGGACCGCAAGCTCGTCGGTCCGTCGTTCAAGGACATCGCCGCGCGATACAAGGCCGATCCGCAGGCGGTGGCAAAGCTGTCGAAGAAGGTGAAGGAGGGCGGCTCCGGCGTCTGGGGCGCGATTCCGATGCCCGCGCATCCGCGCATGAGCGATGCGGACGTCCGCTCGGTCGTCGAATGGGTGCTCGCGGGCGCACCGCAGCAGTGATGCGCGAGGCCGGCGCCGGCCGGCCGTGCGCGTCAAAATGGCTGGGGAGAACCCTATTGCCAAGCGCGGAAAAGCGTGTGTATGATGGTGGACTGTTGGGGCGGTAGCTCAGCTGGGAGAGCGTCGCGTTCGCAATGCGAAGGTCGGGAGTTCGATCCTCCTCCGCTCCACCAACAGAATTCGAAAACCCCGTCGGGCGATGCCCGGCGGGGTTTTTTGCATTGAAGCGCGGGAAGGCGCGCGCCGCGGCCACGTGTTTCCGGCTGTATCCCCGGCCTTCGTCCCCGTCGCCACCTTCGACTTCCCCGTCACCCCCGCCCGAAACTCGGCCGCTTCGGATCATACGTCCACCCCGGCACGAGGTAACGCATCGCGACCGCATCGTCGCGCGCAGTGCTGCCGACCTGCCGGTACAGCGCATGCGCGGCCTCGATCTGCGCCATGTCGAGCTTGATGCCGAGCCCCGGCCGCTCCGGCACGGCGACCTTGCCGCCGACGATCGCGAGCGGCTCGCGCGTGAGCCGCGCATCGCCTTCCTGCCAGATCCAGTGCGTGTCGATCGCGGTGATCGTGCCGGGCGCGGCGGCGGCCGCGTGCGTGAACATCGCGAGCGACACGTCGAAGTGATTGTTCGAGTGCGAGCCCCACGTGAGTCCCCAGTCGCGGCAGAGCTGCGCGAGCCGCACCGAGCCCTGCATGGTCCAGAAGTGCGGGTCGGCAAGCGGGATGTCGACCGCCTGCAGCCGCACCGCATGATCCATCTGCCGCCAGTCGGTCGCGATCATGTTGGTCGCGGTCGGGATGCCCGTCGCGCGGCGGAATTCGGCCATCACCTCGCGGCCCGAATAGCCGGCTTCCGGGCCGCACGGGTCTTCCGCATAGGCGAGCAGGTGGCCCTGCCCGCGACACAGCGCGACGGCTTCGTCGAGCGACCACGCGCCGTTCGGATCGAGCGTCGCGCGCGCATCCGGGAAGCGCGCCTTGATCGCCGCGATCGCCTCCATCTCGTCCGCGCCGGCCATCACGCCGCCCTTCAGCTTGAAATCGGCGAAGCCGTAGCGCTCGACCGCAGCCTCGGCCTGCCGCGCGATCGCGGCCGGCGTCAGCGCCTCGTCGTTGCGCAGCCGGAACCACGGGTCCGATGCGTGCGCTTCGTCGCGGTACGGCAGGTCGGTGCGGCGCCGGTCGCCGATATAGAACAGGTAGGCGAGCATCGGCACCGCGTCGCGTTGCTGCCCTTCACCGAGCAGCGCCGCGACGGGCACGTCGAGGTACTGGCCGAGCAGGTCGAGCAGCGCGGCCTCGATCGCGGTGATCACGTTGTCGAGCCGCAGGTTGATCTCGTGCGGCTGGCGGAGCACGGCCGCTTCGCCGGCCGACGTGACCTCGTGCCGGATCGTGCGTCCGGCGCCCGGCCCCGTGCCGGCAAGCGCGGCGCGTACCGCGTTCAGCGTGGCCTGGTAGTGCCCGATCGGCTGGCCGACCACGCGGTCGATCATCCGTTCGAGCGCGTGGCGGATGCCCTCGCCGCCCGGCACCTCGCCCGCGCCCGTGCGCCCGCTGCTGTCCTCGAGGATCACGAGGTTGCGCGTGAAGTACGGCGCGTGCGCACCGCACAGGTTGAGCAGCATGCTGTCGCGGCCGGCGACGGGAATCACCTGCATGCGCGTGACGCGCGGCGTGCCGGCATGGCGGGTTTCGGACATCGGTTCGCTCCTGGTTCCGTTCGCGCGGGCCGCCGGACGGACCGGCGCGGCCCGCGCCGTTCAATCAAGCTCGACGCGGCGGATCTCGCCGACGACGAACACGTAGCAGATCACCGCAACGAGCGCGTGCGCGACGACGTAGACGAGTGCGCCGTTGAACGAGCCGCTGCGGTCGACGATATAGCCGATCGCGATCGGCGTCGTGATGCTGGACAGGTTGCCGCACGTGTTGAGCAGCGCGCCGCTCAGCCCCGCGATCTGGCGCGGCGCGGTGTCGGCGTTGACGGCCCAGCCGAGCGCGCCGAGCCCCTTGCCGAAGAACGACAGCGCCATGAACAGCACGACCAGCACATGCGAGTCGGTGTAGTTGCAGACCAGCATCGACATCGACAGCAGCATGCCGATCACGATCGGCACCTTGCGCGCGACCGACAGCGAGCGGCCCTGCCTGAGCAGCGCATCGGACACCACGCCGCCGAGAATCCCGCCGAGGAAGCCGCACACGGCCGGGATCGACGCGACGAGCCCCGCGTTGAGGATCGACATCCCGCGCGCCTGTACCAGATAGACGGGAAACCACGTGATGAAGAAATAGGTGAGCGCGTTGATGCAGTACTGCGCGACGTACACGCCGATCAGCATCCGGCTCTTCAGCAGCGCCTTCACGTGATGCAGCGACGGGCCGGCGTCGCGGCGGCCCGTCGCCTGGTCGATATTGACGAGCGCGCCGCCCTCGGCGAGATAGTCGAGTTCCGCGCGATTGATGCCGGGATGGTCCTTCGGATCGTAGACGGTGCGGTTCCAGATCGCGACGAACGCGAAGCCGAGCACGCCCATCACCGCGAATACCGACTGCCAGCCGAACGCGTGCACGAGCCAGCCCATCAGCGGAGCGAACACGACGGTCGCCGCGTACTGCGCGGCATTGAAGATCGCCGACGCGGTGCCGCGCTCGGGCGCCGGGAACCATGCGGACACGATCCGGCTGTTGGCCGGGAACGACGGCGCTTCGGCCGCGCCGACCAGGAAGCGCAGCCCGAACAGCAGCGCAAACGCCGCCGCGCCGCCGAGGAAGCCGATCGCACCCTGCAGCAGCGTGAACAGCGACCAGAAAAAAATGCTGAACGCATAGACGACGCGCGAGCCGTAGCGGTCGAGCAGCCAGCCGCCCGGCAGTTGCGCGATCACGTACGACCAGCCGAACGCCGAGAAGATGAAGCCGATCTGCACATGGTTCAGATGCAGCGCGCGGGCGAGGCTCGGCCCCGCGATCGCGATCGCCGCGCGATCCGCGTAGTTGATCGTCGTGACCGCGAACAGGACGGCCAGCACGAGCCAGCGCACGCGCGTGCGCCGGGCCGTCGCCGACGCGGACGCCGGCAGCGCGTGAAGCGGATTCATGACTTGTCTCCTCCGGGACGCGGAAGGCGCCGTCGCGCGCATCGGTGTGCGCGCGATCGAGTTGTCTGGCGGATTGCCGCTCGCAGGCGGCCGGACGTCGCTGCGCCAAGGCAGGGCGTGCGGATCATTCTGGCACGGTGGACATTCCGCTTTCATGCCAATTTCTGACTTGATCGATTCAGCGTTTGAATCGATCGATGGAAGGAAGAGACCGTACGTGCCGATCGCCATATTTTTATCCGGGTGATATTGACATCTTATTTATACCCGGATAAAAATAGCGGCATTCCAATCAACGAACCCGCTCCGAGGGCGACCACGATGACCGCTTCCACACTCGTTCCTTCCTGCACGGCCTTCGACGGTCACCGGCGGCTCGCGTCGGGCCCGCTCGCGACGGTGGCGCTCGCGGTCAAGCGCGTCGCCGGCGACGGAATGACCGGCACGGTCCTGATCTTCGACGATGCGACGGGCCGCTCGATCGACCTCGACCTGCGCGGCACGGCCGATGAAGTCCGCGCGCGTTATGCGCCGCCGCAGGGTGACGCAGCCGACGCTGCAGGCGCCGCCGGCGAGCCGGCCGGCGCGAGCGAACAGCGCGGCCGCGGCCGGCCGAAGCTCGGCGTCGTGTCGCGCGAGGTCACGCTGCTGCCGCGTCACTGGGAATGGCTCGCCGCGCAGCCGGGTGGTGCATCGGTCGCGCTGCGCAAACTCGTCGAGGACGCGCGGCGCACGCATGCGGCCGCCGACCGGCGGCGCGACGCGCAGGCGCGCGCGTATCACTTCATGTCGGCGCTGGCCGGCGACCTGCCCGGCTTCGAGGAGGCGGCGCGCATGCTGTACGCGAACGACCTCGAGCGGATGGCCGAGCTGATCGCGGGCTGGCCGGACGACGTGCGCGACCATGCGCTTGCGCTCGCGCGCGGCGACCTGCCGCGATTCACCGACGACCGTTGACGGAGCGCGCGACGCCATGACCGCATTCGACCTGAACCGGGGCGCGATCGCGCCGGTCGCCGACGAGGTCGACCTCGTCGACCTGCACGTGACGGGCGCCATTCCGCCCGGACTCGACGGCACGCTGCTGCGCAACGGCCCCAATCCGCCGGGCGGCCGCTTCGAAGGGAACGACATGCTGTCGTGGTGGCCGGAAGCCGCGATGCTGCACGCGATCGCGTTCGAAAACGGCCGCGCGGCCGGCTACCGGAACCGCTGGGCGCGCACGCGGCGCTGGGCCGCCGTGCATGCGCCCGCGCAGGCGCCGCACCTGCCCGATACCAATCCGAACGTGAGCGTGCTGCAGCATGCGGGCGAACTGCTCGCGCTGTCGGACGGCGGCGCGCCGTTCGCGATCACCGCCGCGCTCGATTCGCTCGGCGCGCCGGCACGGCACGCGGGCTTCGACGGCGCGATGGCCGCCCATCCGAAGCTCAATCCGTCGACCGGCGAGCTGATCGCGTTTCAGGCGGACTGGCGCGCGCCGCGGCTGCGCTACGGCGTGGCCGACGCGCACGGCGTGCAGCGCGTCGATCTCGCCATCGACCTGCCCGCGCCGTCGATGATGCACGATCTCGCGATCACCGAAACCCGCAGCCTGGTGCTCGACCTGAACGTCGGCTACGACTTCTCGCTGCTGAAGCAGGGTCACCGGATGCCGCTGCGCTGGCACGACGAACGCGACGCGCGCATCGGCGTGCTGCCGCGCCACGGCGGCGACGTGCGCTGGTTCGGCGTCGAGCCGTGCTTCATCCTGCACGTCGTGAACGCCTACGACTGCGATGCGGAATGCATCGTGCTCGATGCGGTGCGCTATCCGTCGTTCCTGCGGCTCGACGCGCGCACGGGGCGCTTTGCCGACAACCCGGTCGGCGAGCTGTGGCGCTATGTGATCGATACGGCGAACGGGCTGGTCGACGAAGGGCCGCTCGCGGACGGCGGGATCGAGCTGCCGCGCATCAACGAGCGCCGGACCGGGCGCCGCTACCGATACCTGTACGCGGCCGAGCAGCCGAACGGCGCGCAGATGCGCGGCGTGATGCGCTTCGACCATGCGAACGGCACGACTACGCGCTACGCGGTGCCGCCCGGCGACCAGAACGGCGAGCCCGTGTTCGTGTCACGCCCGGGCGGCATCGACGAGGACGACGGCTGGCTGCTGGTGATGGTGTACCGCGCGGCGACCGATACGAGCGATGTCGTGATCCTCGACGCGCGCGCGATCGACGCGGGCCCGCTCGCAACCGTGCATCTGCCGCGCCGCGTGCCGGCCGGCTTCCACGGCGCGTGGGTGCCGCGCGAGCGCTGAGCGGCGCGGTTGCGCGTCACTGCGCGCGCAGCGCGTCGACGATGTTCAGCCGCGCGGCGCGCAGGGCCGGCAGGAAGCCGCCGACGAGCCCCATCACGAGCGAGAACAGCAGCGTCTTGACGACGATCGCCGGCGTCAGCACGAAGCGGAACGACAGGTCGGAGAAGGTCTGGAAGTTGGTCGTCGAGAACGACGCGAACTGCATCAGCGACGCGCACGCGAGCCCGGCGACGCCGCCGACGAAGCCGAGCAGCAGCGCTTCGAGCACGAACGCGACGAGCACGCTGGTGCGCCTGAAGCCGAGCGCGCGCAGCGTGCCGATCTCGGCGACGCGGTTCGCGACCGACGCATACATCGTGATCATCGCGCCGATCATCGCGGCGATCGAGAAGATCGTCGACAGCGTGATGCCGAGGATGTTGATGAAGGTCGACAGCGCCTTCGACTGGTCGCCGTAGAACGCCTGCTCGCGCTTCGCCTCGTCGGTCAGGCGCGGGTCCACGTCGATGTCGGCCTTGAAGCGCGCGAAGCCGTCCGCGCTCGGGATGCGCAGCACCATCGACGAATAGCTGGTGCGGCGAAACGACTGCATCAGCTGGTCGACGTCGCCCCAGATCTCCGAATCGAAGCCGCTGCCGCCCGCGTCGAACACGCCGACGATGGTCCAGTCGCGCTGCGCGAAATGCAGGCGGTCGCCGAGCTGCGTGCCGCTGAAGCCCTTCACGATCGCGCTGCCGACGATGATTTCCGACGAGCCCGGCGCGAACATGCGGCCCGCCGTGAGGTGCACGCGCGGACGCAGCGCGAGGCCGGACGGCGAGACGCCGCGAATCACGACGTTCGACGGCTTGCCGGTGGAGGTTTTCACGAGCGAGATCAGCACGACCGCCTCCTTCGACACGAGCGGCCGGCCGTCGGCGCCGAGCGCGACCGACGGATGCATCTCGAGCGCGTTCGCCTGCTGGTGGTCGATCGCGCTCTGGATCTCGGTTTCGGCGCCCTTGCGGATCACGACGACGTTGTCGGGTTCGCCGGTCGAGACGAGCGTCTGCGTGAGCCCCGCGTCGAGCATCAGCACGGTCGCGAACACGAAGATCACGAGCGCCATCCCGCCGGCGGTCAGCGCGGTGGTGAGACGCCGGGCCCACAGGTTGCGCGCGATGTAGGTGAGCGGGATCGCCATCGCCGGTTCCTAGCCGATCGCCCGCAGGCCTTCGACCACGCGCACGCGCGCCGCCTGCCAGGCCGGCGCGAGCGCGGCCGCGAGGCCGACCGCGAGCGAGCAGGCCGCCTGCAGCGCGAGTGTCTGCGTCGACACCTTGAACACCGGGAAGATGCCGCCCGCCGCCTGCTTGAACGCGCTCGCGGCCGGCGAGGTCGCGAGCATCCCGAGCGCGCCGCCGGCCACCGCGATCACGACCGATTCGCCGAACACGAGCAGCGCGAGAAAGCCGGGCCCGAAGCCAAGCGCCTTCAGCGTCGCGTATTCGGCGGTGCGCTCGCGCGCGCTCATCGCCATCGCGTTGGCCATCACGGCCATGATGATCAGGATCACCACGTAGGACACCAGCCGGATCGCCGCGATGATCTGGTTCGACATCGCGACGAAGCCGAGCTGGAACGCCTGCTCGGTCTCGGTCAGCGTTTCGGCGAGCGAGTTGCGGAACGCCGCGTCGACGTTGCGCGCGATCGCCGCGCCGTCGTCGGGGTTCGCGACGCCGAGCACGAACACGCCGACCTGGTCGGCCTGTTTCGGCGTGCGCTTGCGCACCGTTTCGTTCAGGTAGTCCCAGTGGAATACCAGCTGGCGCGTGATCGTCGAATCGTCGCGGCCATCAAGGATGCCGCGCACGACGAAGTCCCAGGTGCCCGGATAGATCGTGCCCTTCAGCGGAATCACGTCGCCGACCTTGAAGCCGAACTGCGTCGCGAGCTGGCGTCCGACGAGGCAGCCGCGGCGGTCGCGGGCGTAGTCGGCGCGCTGCTGCGCGGGCACGATGAATTCGGGGTAGAGGTCGAGATAGTTGTCCGATACCGCGAAGCTCGCGAAGAAGTTCTTCGGGTCGCGATAGATGCCGCCGAACCAGTTCGAGCGCACCACGGCCGTCACGCCGTCGACGCCGCGAATCCGGTTCTCGTAGCTGAGCGGCAGCGGGAACACGAGCGAGATCGCGTTGCGCGTGACGAGCCGGCCGCTCGACGCGGCGGCCGCGCCGGCATACCACGCGTCGACGACCGTATGCAGCAGCCCGAACGCGAGCACCGCGATGGTCAGCCCGAGCACGGTCAGCAGCGTTCGCAGCCGGTGCCGCAGCGCATTGCGCGCGATCAGCTTCAGCACGAACATCGTGCGCGCTCCCGCCGACGCTCAGCCCGCGTGGCCATCGATCAGCTCCCCTTTTTCCAGATGCACGAGCGTGTTCGCGGCGGCGGCCGCATGCGCGTCGTGGGTCACCATGATGATGGTCTTGCCGAGCTCGGCGTTTAGCCGCTGCAGCATCGCGAGCACGTCGGTCGCCGACGCGCGGTCGAGGTCGCCGGTCGGCTCGTCGGCGACGATCAGCGCCGGATCGGTGATCAGCGCGCGCGCGATCGCGACGCGCTGCTGCTGGCCGCCGGACAGCTCGGACGGGTAGTGGCTGGTGCGGTCGCCGAGATTCACCATGTCGAGCACGAGCGCGACACGCTCGCGCCGCTCGCGGCGCGACAGGTGCGTGAGCATCAGCGGCAGCTCGACGTTCTCGAACGCGGTCAGCACCGGCATCAGGTTGTAGAACTGGAAGATGAAGCCGACGTTCGCGGCGCGCCATTCGGCGAGCTGCGCCTCCGCGAGCTGCGTGATGTCGAGCCCGCCGACGCGCAGTTCGCCGGCGTCGGGCCGGTCGATGCCGGCCACGAGGTTCAGCAGCGTGCTCTTGCCCGAGCCCGACGGCCCCATCAGCGCGACGAATTCGCCTTCGCCGATGTCGAGCGTGATGTCGGTCAGCACCGGCACGAGCTGGTTGCCGCGCCGGTACGATTTCGCGACGTGGCTGATCTCGACGAGGGGCGGCGGCGCTTCGCTCACGCGCGCCCCGCTACTTCTTCGCGACGGTCACTTTCGCGCCGTCCCTGAGCTTCGGGCCCGGCGCGAGCACGACCGTGTCGCCCGGCTTCACGCCGCCAATCGCGACGAGTTCGCCGATTCGCGCACCCTTCGTCACGGGCACCGCGCGCACCGCGTCGTCCTTTACGACGAACACGACCGGCCGGCCGTCGCGCTCGACGACGGCGCTGGCCTGCACGGCCGTCACCGGCCGCCGGTCCTGCGCGGACAGCGGCTTCGACAGGAACGCGATCTTCGCGCTCATGTCGGGCAGCACGCGGTCGTCGCGGTCGACGAAGCGGACCTTGACGAGCACGGTGGCCTTCGAGCGGTCGACGGTCGGCACGATGCGCGACACGCGGCCCGCAAAACGCAGGTCGGGCAGCGCGTCGAGCTGGATCTCGCACGGCTGCTCGGCGCGGATCTTCGCGATGTTCGACTCGGCGACGTCGGCCTCGACCTCGAGGGTGTCCATGTCGGCGATCGTCACGACCGCGCCCTTGCTGTCCGACGCGGACGAGAACGGCGTGATGTTGTCGCCGACGTTCGCGTGCTTCGCAAGCACGATGCCGTCGAACGGCGCGCGGATCACGGTCTGGTCGACCGCGACCTGCGCCGCCTGCGCGTTGGCCTGCGCCGACGCGATCGCGGCCGCGTCGCTGTCGACCGAGGCGCGCGCCTTGTTCACGCGGGCGCGGTCGGCATCGTACTGCGCGGCCGGCACCGCGCCTTTCGGCGCGAGCGCGGCGGAGCGGCGCAGCGCGATTTCCGCGTCGCTCAGCTCGGCCTGCTGCAGCGCGAGATTGGCGCGGGCGACCTTGACCTGCGCCAGCGCCTGCGCGAGCGACGCCCGCACGTCGTCGCTTTCGAGGCGCGCGATGACCTCGTCCTTCTTCACGCGCGTACCCTCGAGCACGCCGAGCCACTCGACGCGCCCCTGGCCCTTCGACGCCACCGCGGCCTTGCGTTGCGGCACGACGTAGCCGGTCGCGTTGAGCTGCGTGTCGTTCTGGTACGGGTAGGCGGAAGTGACGGCCGTCGTCTCGACGGTCGGCCGGCCGGTGAGCGCGACGCTCGCGCCGATGGCGACGAGGAGGATGGCGGCGGCGATCGCATAGCGGACCCAGCGGCGCCGCGGCGGCGGCGCGGCGAGCGGACGCCGGTCGATTTTCAGTTTGTCCAGATTGTGATCGGGCAATTTGGGCGCCTCATGGCGGCGGTCTCGCGACCGGCCGCGATCCGGATTCCATGGAAAGGGACGGAAGGTCGCCCAGTATAGCGTTGCCGCGAACGGCGCGAGAACGGGTTGGGCGGGCGCGTAACGCGCGTCGCCGGACCTTGTGCCGGGCCGCCCGGGAAGCCGCCCGCGAGCCCGCCGCGCGGGCGATCCGGCGTGCCTCGGGGAAAACCCGAAAACGCAAGCCGCGTGTCAACTTGCCGCGAAGACGATGCGTTATGGTGCCAGTGCGTCAGTATTTGTCGCGGCGGATCGGCGAAGCCGGCAGCTGCGACGCGACCTGGCGCTCCGATGCGAATGCCTCGCATCTTTTCGTACCGGTACGTTTGAATTATTTCTCCGCTAAAGGAAGAACAATGAAGAAGACGCTCGCATCGATCATGACCGCAGCATTCGCTCTCGCATCGGTTTCGGCATTCGCACAGGCGTCCGCGCCGGCAGCCGACACGTCGGCCGCAGCATCGGCGCCGGCCAAGAAGGATCACAGCAAGCCGAAGCACCAGCTGAAGCGCCACGGTTCGGCCAAGGGCAAGGCGAAGGCCGCCGCCGCATCGGCAGCCGGCACGAACGACGCAGGCGCGCAGAACTAAGCGCGTCGCCACGGAGCCGGCCCGGCCGGCCAACCGTCGGACAACCCCGCATGTTTCGGCGTGCGGGGTTTGTTTTTTTCAGGCGTCGGGTTCGCCGGACGGCGACGACGAGGGGAGCGGCGGCGCGCGCATCGCGTCGACCACCGAGCGCATGCGCCGCCAGTGCGAGCCCTCCCAGAACACGCGCCGGCACACGTCGCACGCGGCGAAGCGGCGGTGCCGCTGCCGCACGCCGGCCGGCACGCGCGGCGCCGCGGCGGCCGCGTCGAGCGCGTGCAGCGGCGCATTGCAGCGCAGGCACAGCCGGAACGGCCGCATGTGCGGCGCGAGATCGAGCCGCACGAACAGCTCGCGCAATTGTTCGGCGGGCTGCTGCGCGTGCAGGTAGCAGCCGTGCACGATCGCGCGCCGCTTGAGCAGCTCGCGGTCGCGCGTGAGCACGATCCGGTTTTCGCGTGCGGCGAGCGCCGCGATTTCGTCGTCGCGGTAATGGTTGTCGTAGCAGGTGTCGAAGCCCGCGAGACGCAGCAGTTGCGCGAGCCCGCCGAGGTGCGCGTCGGCGATGAAGCGCCATTCGGCCGATGGCGGCGCGCCGGGCGCCGGCTGCGCGCGCGGCGGATACGCGTCGACGCGGTCGCCGTCGTCGAGCGGTCGCTCGAGCGTGGCCGGCGCGCCGTTCACGCAGAGCCGGCCGATTTCCGTATGCGGCACGCCGAGCGCCTCGATCGCGTGCTTGACGGTCGCGTCGCGCGCGCAGGCGTGCACGAACGCCCGGTCGCGCTGCGCACGCGCGAGGAACGCGTTCAGTTCGCCGTGGAAGCGGAAGGTCGCGGTCGCCATTCGCGCAGTATCGCATCGTGTGCGGACCCTGCACGCGTCCCGCATCTGTGTTTTACTCGCCGCTTCACGGTCGAAGGAGCGGGCAATGGATCTCGGATTTATCGGGCTGGGCGAAATGGGGCAGGCCATCGCGACGAACCTGCTGAAGGCGGGGCACGCGGTGCGGGTGTGGAACCGGTCGCGCGAGCGCGCCGAGCCGCTCGCCGCGCTCGGCGCGCAGGTCGTCGACACGCCGGCCGACGCGTTCCGCGGCGACGCGGTGTTCTCGATGCTCGCCGACGACGCGGCCGCGCGCGCGATCTTCGACGACGCGCTGCTCGCGCAGGCGCCGCGCGGGCTGATTCACGTCAACATGGCGACGGTGTCGGTCGCGCTCGCGGAATCGCTCGCGCACGCGCATGCGTCGCGCGGCCTGGACTATGTCGCGGCGCCCGTGATGGGGCGTCCCGACGTCGCGGCCGCCGCGCGGCTGACGATCATGGCGGGCGGCCCGGCGGAGGCGATCGACCGCGTGCAGCCGCTGTTCGACGCGATCGGCCAGAAGACCTGGCGCTTCGGATCGCTGCCGCAGCACGCGAACGTCGCGAAGATCGCGGCGAACTTCACGCTCGCGTCGGCGATCGAGACGCTCGGCGAGGCATCGGCGCTGCTCGGGGCGCACGGCGTCGCGATGCGCGATTTCCTCGACGTGATCACCGGCAGCGTGTTTCCGGGGCCGGTCTACGAAGGTTACGGCGCGATGATCGCCGAGCGCCGCTACGAGCCTGCGCGCTTCAAGGCGCGTCTCGGCCTGAAGGACGTGCGGCTCGCGCTGGAAGCCGGCGACGCCGCGTCGGTGCCGCTGCCGGTGGCGAGCGTCGTGCGCGACAGCCTGCTCGACGCGCTTGCCCACGGCGGCGGCGACCAGGACTTCGCGGTGCTCGGCGAAGCCGCGCTGCGGCGCGCGGGCCGCTGACGCGGCGCGCGACAGAAGCGCGTCGCGCGCGGCATAATCGACGTTTTCATTCTTCTTTCGGTCGGGAGCGGTGATGAACCTGCATACGTGGTGGCTTTTCGTGGCGACGGTGTTCGTCGTGTCGGCGATTCCGGGTCCGAACATGCTGCTCGTGATGACGCACGGCGCGCGGCACGGGCTGCGGCGTTCGTCGTCGACGATGGCCGGCTGCCTCGCCGCGCTGGTGCTGATGCTGTCGGTATCGGCGGCGGGCCTCGGCGCCGTGCTCGAAGCGTGGCCGGCGATGTTCAACACGCTGCGTTACGCGGGCGCGGCCTATCTCGTCTACCTCGGCGTGAAGGCGTGGCGCGCGCGCGTCGACGACGCTGCACCGGCCGCCGCCGACGTCGAGTCCGTGCCGCGCCAGGCTGCGCCGGCGTCGCGCTGGGCGCTGTTCCGCAACGGCTTCCTGGTCGCGGGCAGCAACCCGAAGGCGATCCTGTTCGCGGCCGCGCTGCTGCCGCAGTTCATCAATGCGGCCGAGCCGACGCTGCCGCAGTTCGGCATCCTCGTCGTCACGTTCGCGGTGATCGAGGTGAGCTGGTATCTCGTCTATGCGTCGTTCGGCACGCGCATCGGCGCAACGCTGAAGAGCCAGAGCGTCGCGAAGATCTTCAACCGGCTGACCGGCGGCCTGTTCGTCGGCTTCGGCGCGATGATGGCGCTGGTCCGGCACTGATCGCGCGGCCGCGTCGCTTCGGCCCGCCGAACGCCCCGTCCCTCGCAAGAGGACGGGGCGTTCGCGTTTCAGGCCCGCGCGTCCGGCAGTCCCGCCGCGTCGGCGGCGCGTCCGGACGCAAGGCCGAACGCCGCGGCCGCACCCGCGAACGCGAAACCGACGCCGCACACCGCGCTCCATCCGCCCCACGCCCACGCGCTGCCGGCCAGCGCCGCGCCGATCGCACCGCCGACGAAGAACAGGCCGACGAACAGCCCGTTCAGGCGCCCGCGCGCGGCCGGATTCAGCAGGTTGATCGCGCGGCGGCCGATCGTCTGGTCGGTGATCACGCCCGCATCGAGCAGCGCTGCGCCGCCGGCCAGCAGCGCGAGCGCGACGCCGCGATGCGCATGCGCGTCGAAGCCGAACCAGCCCGCGCCCGCGATGCCAAGCACGGCCAGCGCCGCCAGCATCGCGCCGTGCGCGAGCCGCTGGGCGGCCGGCCCGCGGCCGCGGTCGCCCGCGCGCCCGGCGAGCGGCGTGACGATCGCGCCGCTCGCGCCGGCGAACGCGAACAGCGCGATCCCGTGCAAGTCGAGGCCGAACGGCGCTTGCGCGAGCCGCAGCCCGACGGCGGTCCAGAACGCGCTGAACGCGGCCATCGCGAGCGCGGCCGACAGCGCGTAACGGCGCAGCACGGGTTCGTCGGCCAGCAGGCGTCCCATCGACGCGAGCAGCGCGCGATAGCCGGCCGTCGCCGACGGGCGGCGCGACGGCAGCCGGAACGCGAGCACGGCGGCGATCGCGAGGTTCGCGAGCGCGGCGAGCGCATAGAACGCGCGCCAGCCGACCGAGCCGGCGATCAGGCTCGCGAGCGGCCGCGACAGCAGGATGCCGAGCATCAGTCCGCTCATCACGTTGCCCACCGCGCGGCCGCGCTGCGCGTCGGGCGCCATCGATGCGGCCATCGGCACCAGCATCTGGATCACGCTCGATGCGGCGCCCGCGACCAGCGTCGCGAGCAGGAACACCACGCCGGAATGCGTGAACGCCGGCAGCGCGAGCATCGCTGCGCACACCGCAAGCGTCGTCACGATCAGGCGGCGGTTCTCGAGCAGGTCGACGAGCGGCACCAGCAGCACGAGGCCGGCCGCATAGCCGAGCTGCGGCAGCATCGCGACGAGGCCGGCCAGGCCGGCGGGCAGGTGCAGGTCGGCGCTGATCGGACCGGTGAGCGGCTGCGCGGCGAACAGGTCGATCACGATCACGCCGACCGTCGCGGCGAAAAAGAGCGTCATGCCGGCGCTGAGTGCGGGCGGCGCGGCGGCGAGGCGGGCGGCATCGCGGGTGTCGGCGGCCGGGCAGGAAGGAGCAGGGCAGTTCATCGGAAGCCTGGAGCGGGAGTCGAAGGAAATCCCATCGTAGGCGGCCGATGTTTATGCGACAATTGAAATATGTCTAACATGATTATGCGAGATTGTTTTGAATACGCGTGATCTCCAGGCGTTCGTCGCGGTGGTCGACAGCGGCTCGATGGTGGCCGCCGCCGCGAAGCTCCATCTGACGCAGCCGGGCCTGACGCGGCGCGTGCAGAACCTCGAAACGCTGCTCGGCGTGCCGCTGCTGGACCGGCAGAGCAAGCCGCTGAAGCCGACCGCGGCCGGGCGCGACGTCTATGCGCTGGCGCGCGACGTGCTGTGCGCGGTCGACGCGCTGATGGCGGCCGGCACGCCGGACAGCGAGCCGGCCGGCGAACTGCGCATCGGCGTGCCGCCGTTCCTGTCCGAACTGGCGCTCGAGCAGCCGATCGACCGGCTGCGCGAAGCGTTTCCGCGCCTGACGCTGCGCGTGACGGCCGGCTGGTCGCCGGCGCTGGTGCAGGGCGTCGAACGCGGCACGCTCGACGTGGCCGCCGTGATGGTGCCGGCCAGCGCGGCGCTGCCGGACACGCTCGTCGCCACCCTGCTCGGCACGCAGCCGACGGTGCTGGTCGCCGCGCGCGACTTCCCGTTGCCGGACGGCCCGCTGACGCTCGACACGCTGTCCGGTTTCCCATGGGTGCTGAGCCAGGACGGCTGCGGCATGCGCTCGGCGCTGAGCCGCGCGCTCGGCTCGGCCGGGCTGCCGTTCGACGTGGCGGTCGAGGCGTTCGGCTCGGAGCTGCAGCTGTCGCTGGTCGCGCGCGGCGCGGGCATCGGCATCGCGCCGCCGAACGCGCTGGCGCGCAGCGCGCATCGCGACGCGCTGAAGGTGGTGGAAACGGCGGGGATCGAGACGCGGATCAACGTGTGGACCGTGCACGGCGCGCTGCCGGGCCGGCTGATGCGGCCCGTCGCACTGCTGCGCGACGCGCTGGCCGACGTGCTGGCGCAGGAGCTGACGAAGGGGTCAGATGCAATCGCGGTCTAGAGTCCGCATTCGAGGGAAAATCCTTATTTTCTCTACGGAAATGTTGCGTTGCGGAAACCGATTCGCTATAGTTGCACCTGTCTCCTCCATGTCTCCTCTGATATGGATTCAGCCCGCCTCCTAGGCGGGCTTTTTTTTGCCTGCGTTTTTCCCGCAGCGCGCGTTGCGCCTTCGGCTGCCGGCGTCAGAACTTGTACGTCATCCCGACGTAGCTGATGATCGGATCGGCCTTCAGCTCCGATTTCGACTCGGCCAGCACGGTGCCGTCGGCCGCCTTTATCGTCACCGTCGACGTCGTCTTCAGCGGGATATAGGTCACCGACGCCACCAGCCCGAAATGCTCGGTCATGTTGTACTGCAGGCCCGCGTTGAACACCGGCTGCCACGACGACGACGCCTTCGCCTCCACCGACGTCGTGCCCGGCTTGCCCGCGCCCGCCGCCAGGATCGCGCCGAGGTTGTCCTGCGTCTGCTTGATGAAGTTGGTGTTGAGCTGCAGGTCGCTGAACCAGTTGTACGACACGCCGAGGCCGAGGAACGGCCGGAACTTCGCGGTGGCCTGCCCGAAGTAGTACTGCAGCAGCACGGCCGGGCTCCATTGCCGCACGCTCTTCACGATCGGGTTGACCGACGCGAGCCCGATGTTCTGCGAGCCGAGCGCGCCGGCCGGGCCGGGCGGCTTGATCGTGCCCTGGCCCGACACCTTGAACACCGGCGGCACGCCGGCCACCGACGTGACCGCGATATGGTCGGTCAGGAAGTGGCTGACGGTCAGGCCGACGGTGTCCGCGCCGCTCGTGTGCAGCCCGGTGCCCGGCGACGTGAACGACGGCGGCAGGCGCAGCGGCGTATTGATCGGCGTCGGTGCGACGTTGGTCGTCATCGGCGTGCTGCTTTGCTGCGGCATCACGTGGAACCAGCCGAGCGTGACGACGTTGCTGCCGGCGCTCTGCGCGTGGGCCGCGAGCGGCGCCAGCACGGCGGCGCCGGCCGCCGCGCACAGAAGGGTCTTCTTCATCACGGCTTCCCTCCGCTTACTGGACGAACGCGCCGATCGTGAAATACGGCGTCGATCCCGCGTTGTCGAGGAAACCGAACACGCCGCCCGTGAAGATGAACTTGCCGGTCGGCGTCGAGCTGCTCGCGCCCGTATGGATCGTCGTGACCGTACCCGGCACCTTCTGCGTGTAGTCGAGGTCGAGCGCGGTCGCGAGCGACGCCTGCGACGGCTGGAACGGATCAAGCAGCGTGGCCTGGTTGTTGATCAGCGCGGTGGTCCGGTAGTCGAACTGGCTGTCGACGCCGATGTACTCGCCGTTCTGCGAGCCGACCGAGATCGCCGTCTGCGGCGCGAGGATCGAGATGCTCGATTCGTCGTCGGCGGTCAGGCCCGGCACGCCGTTGCTGTCCGGCGTCGGGTTCGGGTTCGCGACGCCGGTGCGCACGAGGATCGGCACGAGCTGGTTGCGCAGCTTGCCGACGATCATGAAGCCCTTGCCTTGCGGCGTCGCCGACAGCGTCGGCTTCAGCTGGCTCTGGTAGTGGTTCGACTGGAACGCGCCGCTGCCGTCCGCCGACTGCACGAAGTTCGTGCCCTGCTGCGTGCACGCGGCGCCCGCGAACTGGCCGGTCGAATCGCACTTGGTCCACGAACCGTCGGCGTTGATCGTCACCTTCGCGTCGATCGACGCCGGCGCGAAGTTCTGCGACGGCACTTCGCCGAAGCCGACGTGGCTGTATGTGCCGGCGACCTTCGTGATGTCGGTTTCGATCGACGAGAAGCCGATGAACGGGTAGTACGGGAATTTCGTGTCGGGCACCGCGGCCTGGCCGAGCACGCCGTTGAACTGGATTTCCTTGCCGGGAATCGTGCCGCCCGCCACGCCTTCGCCGACGAAGATCCGCGCCGGGCGCGACGGATCGAGGCTCGCGCCGTTCAGGCGGAATGCGCACTGGTTCAGCTTGTTGGTCGGCAGCAGCGTTTCCTGCGTGAGCGTGCCGCTGTCGACGGTGCCCGCGCGGGTCGGCACGACCGTGCCGGTCGTCTGCGGCACCGGCGATTCGACATAGGTGACCTGCCAGGTCATCTTGGTCGTGTCGAGCTGGACTTTCGCGAGTTCGCCGCTGCCCGCGCCGCCGGTAAACACGGTGCTGTAGTCGAGCGACGCGGGGCAGAGCCGGTCTTCGACGAGCGGCGGCGGATTGTCGTCGCCGCCGCCGCAGGCCGAAAGAAGGGGGGCGGTCAAGGCGGCCGCGAGAATGAGGTTGCGCTTCATGTTGCTCCTCCAGATTTGTCTTGTGCGGCGGCCAGCTCCCTGTCGGCCGCTTCTATGGCTTGTGCTCGTCCTGCCGGCGCCATGCCGGGCGCCGTCCAGCTTCGCGCGGCGACGGCCACCGCCGCCGCGCCCCCGATCGCTACTTGCTGATCTGCGCGCCCACGCCGAAGTACGGCGTCGACGACGTGGACGAATTCGCCGACGTCGACGTGACGCCGCCGTTCACCGTGCCCTGGATCAGCGCCGCATACAGCCCGCCGGTCGCGATCACCACGCCCGATGCGGACGGATAGCTCGCGCCGCTCGGCGGCGTCGTGGTCGCGCCCAGCAGGCCCGGCGTCGTCTGGCCGTAGTCGAGCGTGAAGCCGTCTTCCTCGGCCTGCGTGGACGGGTTGATGAACGACGCGTTGCTGCCGCGGATCAGCGCAGCCGTGTACTTGAAGTTCGAGTCCGCGCCCGCGTAGCCGCCGTCGATCGCGCCCGACGTGATCGCCGTTGCCGCGCCGAGCACCGCGATGCCCGATTCGTCGTCGACCTGCGCGTCGGTGTGCAGCGGCGCCGTGCCGAGGTTCACGTTGCCCGTGCGCACGATCACCGGCACGGTCGCGCCGTTGAGCTGGCCGAGCACCATGTGCGCGGTCGCCGACTTGCCGGTCGCGCCGATCAGCGGCAGTTGCGTCTGCGGCAGCGTCTGCGGCGCCTTCGTGCTGTCGAAGTAGCCGCCGTTCGCTGTGTTCACGGTCCAGGGATTGCCGGTCGTCTGGCAGCCGCCCGAACTCGTCGAGGTACACGCGCCGTTCGCGTCGAACGTCTCGCTCGAGTTCGTGCCCTTGGTCGCGTAGTTGCCGGACGGCACGAGGTGATAGATCAGCGCGTTGTACGTGCCGGGCAGCTTCGAAAGATCGGTCGTCGTGTTGGCGAAGCCGAGGAACGGGTAGAAGTCGAAATGGCGGTTCGGCACCTGGCCGACGTTCTGCAGCACGCCGGGAATGATCGTCAGCCCGTCGTACTGGACCGTCGCACCCGGAATGCCGCCGCCTGCGACGCCCATGCCGACGAGCAGCATCGGCGGGTTCGCCTGGTTGAAGTCGGCGGCCGTCGAATAGGTGGCGCCGCTCGGCGTCTTGCCCGAGCCCGGCGTCAGGATGAATGCGCAGCGCGTCTGCTCGGCGGTCGGCAGCGTGCCGGTCGGCGGATGCATGACCTTGCCGGTGATCGTCGTGCCGGCGCGGCTCGGCGTGACGGTGCCCGTGGCGAGCGGAATCGGCGATTCGAGCCACTTGAGCGTGTAGGTCATCGCGACGGCGTCGATGTTGACGCTGACGATCTCGCCGCTACCGGCGCCGCCGAGATACGTGCTCTTCACGATGTCGGCGTCGGCCGGGCACAGCGCGCCGTTGACGGGCTGCGACGGCGGTGGCCCTTGCGTGCCGCAGCTCGAACCGGAACATTGGGGCGTGTCGATCGGCGCGAGTGCGCCGCCGGAATCCCCCCCACCACAGGCGACCAGCAAAGGGGCAATGGCAAAGGCCGTTGCCACCCCCTTCGATAAGGTGTGCGACATGCCGCTGTCTCCAATCGTTTAATTGTGCGAGCTAATGTCGCTGCGGCGATTTTTGCTGTCAATTGACGAACTCGTCTAAAAAAGGCGATTGAAACGGAGGCCTGATTTTGAATCCTTGCCGGATGGGGGCTTTCAGTAAGAATTAAAACGGCAGCGCGGCCTGGAACGGGTGGTCGAGTGGGGGCGGCGCCACATGCGCGCCGTCGCCGGAGCGCCTGAGCGCGTATAACGGCAGCGTTTAAAGCGCCGCACATCCGGTTTATCCCTATTCGGGATTGACTGGAGAAACGCGCGGTGAATTAATTCCCCGGCAATCGCGCAATGGAAAGCTTGTAAATATTTGTAAATAAGCTGACCGAATTTTTATTATTGCTTCGCGCGAATAAAAAAAGCCGGCCAGCGGCCGGCTTTGCATCGCATGCGACGTGGATCAGCGCTTGAGGCCGGTGTCCTCGGCCGCGCCGATGTTGATGTTCATGCACTGGATCGCGGCACCCGACGCACCCTTGCCGAGGTTGTCGAGACGCGCGACCGTGACGAAGCGCTCCTCGTTGCCGAACACGAACAGGTCGACGCGGTTCGTGTCGTTGTTTGCCTGGACGTCGAAGAAGCCGCCGTCGAGATTCGCGTCCGCGTTGAACGGCGCGACGTGCACGAACGCTTCGTCCGCGTAGTATTCGGCGAACACGCGCTGCACGTCCTGCGGCGTCGCGCGTTTCGCGAGCTGCGCGGGCGTGAAGTAGGTCGTCACCGCGAGGCCCTTGAGGAACGGGCCGACGATCGGCGTGAAGATCGGCGCGTTCTCGAGGCCGGTGTGCGCGGCCATTTCCGGCAGGTGCTTGTGCGTGAGGCCGAGCGCATACGGGCGCGGGCTCGCGAGCTTGCCGGCCGCCGCCGCGTTCTCGTAGTCGGCGATCATCGACTTGCCGCCGCCGCTGTAGCCGGTGATCGAATAGCTGTGCGCGGCGAACGTCGGCGCGACGATGCCGGCCTCGACGAGCGGACGCATCGCGAGCACGAAGGCCGACGCGTGGCAGCCCGGCACCGCGATGCGCTTCGACGTGCGGATCTTCTCGCGCTGCGTGCGGGTCAGTTCGGGCAGGCCGTACGCCCAGTCGGCGTGGGTGCGGAACGCGGTGCTCGCGTCGATCAGCGTAGTGTGCGGGTTCTCGACCAGCGACGCCGATTCGCGCGACGCGACGTCCGGCAGGCACAGGAACGTGACGTCCGACGCGTTGATCAGGCGGCGGCGCTCGTCGACATCCTTGCGCTTCGCTTCGTCGATGCGCAGGACTTCGACGTCGTTGCGTGCCGCCAGGTATTCGAAGATCTTCAGGCCGGTCGTGCCTTCCTGGCCGTCGACAAAAACTTTGGTGCTCATTTCGCTCTCACTGAAACGGGGGGCGGCGCCCGAAAACCGACATTTTAAGACCTCATCCGGCGGCCCTGCACCGCACGGGCCGAAAAAAGACGATTCGCGGCCCGGTGCGTCACGTCGACGTCCGCGCGCTGGGCGGGCGGCGCGCGCATGCCGGCTCGCACGCGTCGGCCGCCGCGTTCGAGGCGGCCGGCATCGGTGCTGGACGCCGATCGCGCAGCCTTATCGTGCATCGCCAGCGTGACGGAATATTGAATGGCCGGGTATGGGCCGCCGGTCACCGCCCGTAATGGACGACGAGCCGCGCGGTGCCGAGCGTCTGCGTGCCGATCTCGTGCTCGAACATCGGTGCGGGGCGGCCCTGCGCGACGCGCAGGTCCATGCCCTTCAGCGCATAGACGGTGATCACGTAGCGGTGCGGCTTGCCGGGCGGCGGGCACGGGCCGCCGTAGCCGTCGGTCCCGAAGTCGTTGCGCGCCTCGCTCGCGCCGATGCGCCGCAGGAAGCCGGATGCGCTCGCGTCGGCGGGCAGCCTCGTGACGGTGGCGGGAATGCTCGCGACGGCCCAGTGCCACCAGCCGTGTCCGGGCGCGTCGGGATCGAACATCGTGACCGCGTAGCCGCGCGTGCCGGGCGGCGGATTGTGCCAGCTCAGCTCCGGCGAGCGGTTCGCGCCCTTGCAGTCGCCGCGGTCGAACACGTTCGCGTTGCCGACGCGGCCGCCGCTCGGCAGGTCCTCGCTCGACACGGTGAACGCACCTTCCGCGCGCACGACCCCGGACGCGAGCAGCGCGACGCAGACGAGCGGGATGACGAAGGCGGGCGGACGACCCGAAGACGCAGGCGCAGCGGTCCGGCGATCCACACGCATATGGCGCTTCTCCCGTCACGTGGGCCGGGCCGAGCCGCCCGGCAAGGTTGGCGTGGTGCGTTGCCCGCGAAGATGATGGCGGTGACGGATCAAGTCTAGCATTAGGGGTTGGATGAACGAAGCCCGCGCATTGCCGCAGGGCGCGCCGCCGATCGCCGCCGCGGCCGGGTCGGCGGACGAAAAAAAACCGCTCGCGACGCTGCGAGCGGTTTTCTCGATCCTCGTGCCGGCGCAGTAGCCGGCGCGGCGTTACGCCGGTGCGCCGGTCGCGCCGCCGTGCGCGGCCGACCATTCGGCCGGCGCGTGCAGGAATTTCTCGACTTCGTCGAGCGTCTTGGTCTCGAAGTAGCCCGAAGCCTTCGCGACGCGCAGCACGTCCCACCACGTCGCCAGCGCGTGCAGGTCGACGTCGATGTCCTTCAGGACCGACACGCTTTCCTTGAAGATGTTGTAGTGGAACAGCACGAAGCAGTGGTTCACCGTCGCGCCCGCGGTGCGCAGCGCGTTGACGAAGTTGATCTTGCTGCGGCTGTCGGTCGTCAGGTCTTCAACCAGCAGCACGCGCGAGCCTTCTTCCAGATGGCCTTCGATCTGCGCGTTGCGGCCGAAACCCTTCGGCTTCTTGCGCACGTACTGCATCGGCACCATCATGCGGTCCGCGAGCCATGCCGCGAACGGGATGCCGGCCGTCTCGCCGCCCGCCACCGAGTCGATCTGCTCGAAGCCGACGTCGCGCATGATCGTCGTTTCAGCCATTTCCATCAGCGCACGGCGCACGCGCGGATACGAAATCAGCTTGCGGCAGTCGATATAGACGGGGCTCGCCCAGCCGGACGTGAAGATGAACGGTTTTTCGGCGTTGAAGTGCACCGCCTGCACTTCGAGCAGGATTTTGGCGGTCGTATCCGAGATCGACTGACGATCGTAGCCTGTCATGGGCATTCCTTGGGTGATGAGCGAGGAGCGGGCGCGGCCCGGTGGCGCAGCAGGGGAACCCGCCGGGGAGCGGGGGCGATCGGCGGGCCGATTGCATCGCTGCGCGCGTAGCCCGCAATTTTACCCGATTCAGGGCGGTTTTCGGCGGAATTCGCGCAGGTTCGCCCGGCCGCTCGCCACCGGTGAAACAAGCGGGCCGCCCGGCCGGCAGGCTGATGGCGGGCATGCCGTGTCGCAGCAACGCGTGTCATCCACGGGGGTGTACACTAAGCGACCCTTAGAAATCGTTCCGTACTTTGCATCTCCTTCTTGCCACCCGCCAAGGTTCGATGGCGTGCCGATCGGGCGCGTCGCGGCCGTCTCGCAGTCGATTATCCGTTCGATTCAAGCAGACGCGGCTCGAGATGCTGTGTACCGGGTCGTCACAATTCCGTAAGTCGCTCGCAGGTCAATCATGGACGAACAACTGAAACAGGCCGCACTCGCCTATCACCAGAACCCGAAACCCGGCAAGATTTCGGTCACGCCGACCAAGCCGCTGTCGAACCAGCTCGATCTGTCGCTCGCCTATTCGCCCGGCGTCGCGGCCGCGTGCGAGGCGATCCACGCCGATCCGCTCGACGCGCAGAAGTACACGTCGCGCGGCAACCTCGTCGGCGTCGTGACCAACGGCACCGCGGTGCTCGGCCTCGGCAACATCGGCCCGCTCGCCGCGAAGCCGGTGATGGAAGGCAAGGGCTGCCTGTTCAAGAAGTTCGCGGGCATCGACGTGTTCGACATCGAACTGTCGGAGTCCGACCCCGACAAGCTCGTCGAGGCGATCGCGATGCTCGAGCCGACGCTCGGCGGCATCAACCTCGAGGACATCAAGGCGCCGGAGTGCTTCTACATCGAGCAGAAGCTGCGCGAGCGCATGAAGATCCCGGTCTTCCACGACGACCAGCACGGCACCGCGATCATCGCGTCGGCCGCGATCCTGAACGGCCTGAAGGTGGTCGGCAAGAAGCTGTCCGAGGTGAAGCTCGTGTGCTCGGGCGCCGGCGCCGCGGCGATCGCCTGCCTGGACCTGCTGGTGAACCTCGGCCTGACGAAGTCGAACATCCTCGTCGCCGACTCGAAGGGCGTGATCTACGAAGGCCGCGGCAATCTCGACCCGTCGAAGCAGCGCTACGCGGCGACCACCGACGCGCGCTCGCTGGCCGACGCGATCCACGGGGCCGACGTGTTCCTCGGCTGCTCGAGCGCGGGCGTGCTGAAGCAGGACATGGTCAAGACGATGGCCGACAAGCCGCTGATCCTGGCGCTCGCGAACCCGGAACCGGAAATCCGCCCGGAAGACGCGAAGGCCGTGCGCCCGGACGCGATCGTCGCGACCGGCCGTTCGGACTACCCGAACCAGGTCAACAACGTGCTGTGCTTCCCGTTCATCTTCCGCGGTGCGCTCGACGTCGGCGCGACGACGATCACCGAAGAGATGAAGCTCGCCTGCGTGCGCGCGATCGCCGAGCTGGCCGAGGAAACCGACCAGAGCGAGGAAGTCGCCAAGGCCTATGAAGGCCATTCGCTCGAATTCGGGCCGGAGTACCTGATTCCGAAGCCGTTCGATCCGCGCCTGATCATCAAGATCGCGCCGGCCGTGGCCCAGGCCGCGATGGATTCGGGCGTCGCCACGCGTCCGATCCAGGACATGGACGCGTACCGCGAGCAGCTCGGCGCGACCGTCTACCGCACCGGCATGGTGATGCGCCCGGTGTTCGCGACCGCGAAGAAGGCCGAGGCCCGCATCGTGTTCGCCGAGGGCGAGGACGAGCGCGTGCTGCGCGCCGCGCAGTTCGTGCTGCTCGAGAAGATCGCGAAGCCGATCATCATCGGCCGTCCGTCGGTCGTCGAGATGCGTCTCGCGAAGATCGGCTCGAAGCTGAAGGCGGGCGTCGATTTCGAGATCGTCAATCCGGAAGACGACACGCGCTACCACCGCTACTGGCAGGCGTACCACGAGATCGGTGCGCGCGACGGCGTGACGCCGGAAGTCGCGAAGGCCGCGCTGCGCAAGTTCAACACGCTGATCGGCGCGATGCTCGTGCACCTGGGCGACGCGGACGGGATGATCTGCGGGATGATCGACACGTACCACAGCCACCTGAAGTTCATCGAGCAGGTGCTGGGCCGCGCGAAGGGCGCCGAGCACTTCGCGGCGATGAACCTGCTGATGCTGCCGGGCCGCAACCTGTTCGTCTGCGACACGTACGTGAACGAACTGCCGAGCGCCGAACAGCTCGCCGACATGACGATCCAGGCCGCCGCCGAGATCGAGCGCTTCGGCATCGTGCCGAAGGCCGCGCTGCTGTCGAACTCGAACTTCGGCAGCGCGCCGTCGGCGTCGTCGCGCCGGATGGCCGACGCCCGCAAGCTGATCGTCGAACGCGCGCCGGAGCTGGAAGTCGACGGCGAAATGCACGGCGACGCGGCGCTGTCCGAAGCGGTCCGCAAGGCCGCGTTCCCGGGCACCACGCTGTCGGGCGAAGCGAACCTGCTGATCATGCCGAACGTCGAAGCGGCGAACATCGCGTACAACCTGCTGAAGATGGTCGGCGGCGAAGGCGTGACGGTCGGCCCGTTCCTGCTCGGCGCGGCGAAGCCGGTCCACATCCTGACGCCGGCCGCGACCGTGCGCCGGATCATCAACATGACGGCCGTTGCCGCCGCGAACGTGAACACGAAGTAAGCGCTCGCGTGTGCCGCGCCATCGGCGCGGCGCAACGAAAAAGCCACGGAACCCTGCGTTCCGTGGCTTTTTTTATCGCGATCCGTCGGTACGGCAAGCGCGGCGGACGTCCGGACCGCGAACGCCCGCCGCGCGTCGCGGCTACGCGACCTGCTGGCGCGTCTGGCCGCCCGTCGGCGAACGCCATTGCGCGAGCAGCGTGTTCCACTTCACGCGTACCGCGCGCAGGTTGTTCTCCTTCACGTGACCGTAGCCGCGGATGCCGTCCGGCAGCGCCGCCAGTTCGAGCGCGAGCGGGCGGTTGGCCGCGTTCAGCTTTGCCAGCACCTCGTCGATCAGCGCCTGGTATTCGCCGATCAGCGCACGCTCGGTGCGACGCTCCTCGGTGCGGCCGAACGGATCGAGGCCGGTGCCGCGCAGGAATTTCGCTTTCGCGAGCAGCCGGAACGCCGACATCATCCACGGGCCGTACGCCTTCTTCACCAGATGGCCGTGCGCGTCCTTCTTCGCGAGCAGCGGCGGCGCGAGGTGGAACTTCAGCTTCCAGTCGCCTTCGAACTGCGCGGACAGGCGCGCGAGGAACGCCGGATCCGACTGCAGCCGCGCGACCTCGTATTCGTCCTTGTACGCCATCAGCTTGAACAGGTTGCGTGCGACCGCCTCGGTCAGCGGCTCCTGCATGTCGCCATCCGCCAGCGCACGCTCGGCCGCGCGCACCTTGTCGACGAATGCCGCATAGCGCGCCGCGTACGCGGCGTTCTGGTACGCAGTCAGGAATTCGACGCGCTTGGCGATCAGCGCATCGACCGCCTTCTTCGTGTGCAGCGCGATCACGGTCGCGCCTTGCGCCGGACGCGCGTCGCCGGCCGCGGCCTGCTGCACGCTCGCGAGATCGTGAGCGGCGCGGCGGCCCCAGTCGAACGCGGCGCGGTTCTTATCCACCGACACCGCATTCAGCTCGATCGCGCGTTCGAGCGACGCGAGCGTCAGCGGCAGCCAGCCCTTTTGCCACGCGTAGCCGAGCACGAACGGGTTCGTGTAGATCGCGTCGCCGAGCAGCGCGACCGCGAAGCGGTTCGCATCGACGAAGTCGACGCGGTCGCCGGCCGCCGCGCGGATGTCGCGTTCGGCGGAAGTGCCCGGGAACGCCCAGTTCGGGTTCTTGATGAACTCGGCAGTCGGCGTCTGCGCGCTGTTGACGACCACGCGCGTCGCGTCGTACCGCATCCGCGACGTGCACTCGTCGCCGGCCGTGACGATCGCGTCGCAGCCGATCACGAGATCCGCTTCGCCCATCGCGATCCGCGTCGCGTGGATGTCGGTCGGCGCATGCGAGATCTGCACGTGGCTCATCACGGCGCCGCCCTTCTGTGCGAGGCCGGTCACGTCGAGCACGGTCACGCCCTTGTTTTCCAGGTGCGCGGCCATCCCGAGCAGCGCGCCGATCGTCACGACGCCAGTGCCGCCGACGCCGGTGACGAGCACGCCGTACGCGCGTTCGATCGCCGGCAGCGTCGGCTCGGGGATCGGCGGCAGCGCGCTGCCGTCGACCGAAACCGCCTTCGGCTTCTTCAACTGGCCGCCCTCGACCGTGACGAAGCTCGGGCAGAAGCCCTTCAGGCACGAGAAGTCCTTGTTGCAGCTCGACTGGTTGATCTGGCGCTTCGTGCCGAATTCGGTTTCCAGCGGCTCGACCGACAGGCAGTTCGACTGCACCGAGCAGTCGCCGCAGCCTTCGCACACCGCGTCGTTGATCACGACGCGCTTGGCCGGGTCCGGATACGCGCCGCGCTTGCGGCGGCGGCGCTTCTCGGTCGCGCAGGTCTGGTCGTAGATCAGGATCGTCGTGCCTTCGATCTCGCGCAGTTCGCGCTGCACGTCGTCGAGCTGGTCGCGATGGTGGATCGTCACGCCCGGCGCGAGCAGCGCCTTCTTGTCGTCGTACTTTTCCGGCTCGTCGGTGACGATCACGATCTTCTTCGCGCCTTCGGACGCGAGCTGATGCGTGATCTGCGGGACGGTCAGCACGCCGTCGACCGGCTGGCCGCCCGTCATTGCGACGGCATCGTTGTACAGGATCTTGTACGTGATGTTCGCCTTCGACGAGATCGCCGCGCGCACGGCCAGCAGGCCCGAGTGGAAGTAGGTGCCGTCGCCGAGGTTCGCGAACACGTGCTTTTCGTCGGTGAACGGCGCCTGGCCGATCCACGGCACGCCTTCGCCGCCCATCTGGCTGAAGGTGCTCGTGTTGCGGTCCATCCACACGGTCATGTAGTGGCAACCGATGCCGGCGATCGCGCGCGAGCCTTCCGGCACGTTGGTCGACGTGTTGTGCGGGCAGCCCGAGCAGAACCACGGCTTGCGCTCGGTCTGCACGTGCGGCTTCGCGAGCGCCATTTCCTTCGCGTTGATTACGGCGATGCGCGCGGCGATGCGCGCGCGCACGTCCGACGGCAGCTCGAACTTGTCGAGGCGCGTCGCGATCGCCTTCGCGATGATCGCGGGCGACAGCTCGTAGTGCGCGGGCAGCAGCCAGTTGCCCATCGGCACCGACCATTCGCCGCCGGCGCCGTCCTTCTCGTCGAACTTGCCGTACACGCGCGGGCGCTGCGCGTCCGGCCAGTTGTACAGCTCTTCCTTGATCGCGTATTCGAGGATCTGGCGCTTTTCCTCGACGACCAGGATTTCGTCGAGGCCGCGTGCGAACGCCTGCGCGCCCTGCGCTTCGAGCGGCCAGACGCAGCCGACCTTGTAGAGCCGGATGCCGATGCGCGCGCAGGTTTCGTCGTCGAGGCCGAGGTCGGTCAGCGCCTGGCGCACGTCGAGATACGCCTTGCCGCCCGTCATGATGCCGAAGCGCGCGTTCGGCGAATCGATCTCGATCCGGTCGAGCTTGTTCGCGCGCACGTAGGCGAGCGCCGCGTACCACTTGTAGTCGAGCAGCCGTGCTTCCTGCACGAGCGGCGGGTCGGGCCAGCGGATGTTCAGGCCCCCTTCGGGCAGGACGAAATCGGTCGGCAGCACGATCTCGGTGCGGTGCGGGTCGATATCGACCGATGCCGACGATTCGACGACGTCGGTCACGCACTTGAGCGCGACCCACAGGCCCGAATAGCGGCTCATCGCCCAGCCATGCAGGCCGAAATCGAGATATTCCTGCACGTTCGACGGGAACAGCACCGGCAGCCCGCAGGCCTTGAAGATGTGCTCCGACTGGTGCGCGAGCGTCGACGATTTCGCCGCGTGGTCGTCGCCGGCGAGCACCAGCACGCCGCCGTGCTTCGACGAGCCGGCCGAGTTCGCGTGCTTGAAGACGTCGCCGGTGCGGTCGACGCCCGGGCCCTTGCCGTACCACATGCCGAACACGCCGTCGTACTTCGCGCCGGGATACAGGTTGACCTGCTGCGAGCCCCACACGGCGGTCGCGGCGAGATCTTCGTTGAGGCCGGGCTGGAAGACGATCTGATGGGCAGCCAGGTGCTGCTTGGCCTTCCAGAGCGACAGGTCGAGGCCGCCGAGCGGTGAGCCGCGATAGCCGGAGATGAAGCCGGCCGTGTTGAGGCCGGCGGCGCGGTCGCGTTCCTGCTGGAGCATCGGCAGGCGCACGAGGGCCTGGATGCCGCTCATGTACGCGCGCCCGCGTTCGAGCGTGTATTTGTCGTCAAGCGTGACGGACTTCAGCGCGGCTTCGAGCGATGCGCGTTGGCCTGCGTCTAGCGGGGCATTCATTAACAGTCTCCTCCACCCACAGTTTGGGATCACCAAAACGTCGATTGCTTCGGCATCTTGTGGACGCGTCGGCAGTGGCCGGCATATTGGCCGGTTTTAAGTGATGGTAGCACTGGGATAAACCCGCCGCGTGCGGACAAAATTACCGCGGTGCACCACCGCAGCGGGCAAGGGGGGACGTTACAGCATGTAAAAGCATGTAAAGCTGGCCCCATCTGCGGGCAAATGCCGTTAATCTTGTCGGCCTGCCGGAGGTGCCCGACCGTATCGATTCGTTTCGAGGCGGCCGGGGAGGCGCCGGCAGTTTTACAGGAGGTGCAATGAACACACGTCATATCCAGAGTTTCCTGATCGTGTCCGCGGCGTTTTTCTCGATGACCGGCCCGGTGCGCGCGCAAGGCGCGAGCGCACTGGCGGCAGCCGGCTCGCAGATGCGCCAGATCGCGGCGGCGCAGGATGCCGACGCGCAGCCGTCCGTCGCGCGCGTCGCCGCGCCGAAGGCGAACGTGCGTTGATCCGCTCGCGCGGCCGGCAGGCCGCGCCGAAATGACGAAAGGGCGGGAATCCTGCGATTCCCGCCCTTTTTCTTTGTGCCGTCGATGCGGCGAACGCCCGCGTGCCGGACGTTCGCGCGCCGATGTATCAGGCCTTGTCCTGCACGACGCCTCGGCGGATCTGGTCGAGTTCGATCGATTCGAACAGCGCCTTGAAGTTGCCTTCGCCGAAGCCCTGGTTGCCCTTGCGCTGGATGATCTCGAAGAAGATCGGCCCGATCTGGTTCTCGGTGAAGATCTGCAGCAGCAGGTCGTCGCGCGCGCCGTCGATCAGGATCTTGCGCTTCTTCAGCTCTTCCAGCGATTCGCCGTGGTTCGGCACGCGGCGGTCGACCAGCTCGTAATAGGTGTCGATCGTGTCGAGCAGCTTCACTTCCTTGCTGCGCAGGCCGTCGACCGCACCATAGATGTCGTTCGTGCCGAGCGCGATGTGCTGGATCCCTTCGCCGTGGTACGCGTCGAGGTATTCCTGGATCTGGCCGGCCGTGTCCGAACCTTCCTCGTTGATCGGGATGCGAATCTTGCCGCACGGCGAGGTCATCGCCTTCGACTTCACGCCCGTCACCTTGCCTTCGATGTCGAAGTAGCGCACTTCGCGGAAGTTGAACAGGCGCTCGTAGAACTCCGCCCATTCCTGCATGCGGCCGCGATGCACGTTGTGCGTCAGGTGGTCGATGTAGGTCAGGCCGTGGCCGACCGGATTCGGATTCGCGCCCGGGATCGGCTCGAAGTCGACGTCGTAGATGCTGATGTCGCCGATCGCGCCGGGCTGCGCGCCGTTCTTGCCGCGCCAGCGGTCGACGAAATAGATCAGCGAATCGCCGATGCCCTTGATCGCCGGGATGTTCAGCTCCATCGGGCCGGTCTTGTTGTCGAAGCCCCACGCGCCGAGTTCGAGCGCGTGCTTGTACGCCTTCGCCGCGTCCTGCACGCGGAACGCGATCGCGCAGATCGACGGGCCGTGCAGCCGCGCGAAGCGTTGCGCGAACGAATCGGGTTCGGCGTTGATGATGAAGTTGATGTCGCCCTGGCGGTAGACCGTCACGTCCTTGTGGCGGTGGCGCGCGATCGCGGTGAAGCCCATCCGTTCGAACAGCTGTCCGAGCGCTTTCGGGTCCGGTGCCGTGTATTCGATGAATTCGAAGCCGTCGGTGCCGACGGGGTTGTCCCAGTTGGGGATCTGCATGCTCTGTCTCCTGAGTCGGCCGGGGCGATGCGAAACCGCCGCCGGTCCCATGTCGAGGGTGATGCGCGGCGACGCGCAACGAATGAGTCCGTGCGACAAAGTGTAGCGGGCGACCGCGAGCGAAAACTTGCGAACTTCATCGTCCGTGCCTACGATGGCGCAATTTCCAGTCTTGAAATAACCCTGTGAGGGCAGAAGATGGCGCAAGTCGAATTGGATGCCATCGACCGGCGGATCCTGGCGATTCTTCAGGAGAACGGCCGCCTGTCGAACCAGGAGATCGCCGAGCGCGTGAACCTGTCGCCGAGCCCCTGCCTGCGGCGGATCCGGCGGCTCGAGGAAATCGGCGTGATCACCGGCTACGTCGCGCTGCTGGACCCGCAGAAGCTCGGACTCGACCTGCTCGCGTACGTGAGCGTGCGGCTCGAGAAGCGCGGCGGCGTCGTGCCGGTGCGCGTCGACGAAACCTCGGCGCGCGCGGGCGCGACCCATGCGGAGCTGTTTCGCGCGGCCGTGCAGGCGTGGCCGGAGGTGGTCGCGTGCCATGCGATGACGGGCGACATGGATTACCTGCTGCGCGTGCAGGTCGAGGACATGGCGCATTTCTCGCGCTTCGTGCAGGAGCATCTGCTGCATCATCCGTCGGTAATCGACGTGAAGACGAGCTTTTCGCTCGAATGCTTCAAGGAGACGACGGCGCTGCCGATCCGGTCGGTGCGCTAGCGCGGGGCGCGGAGGCGGGGAAGGGAAAGGCCGGACGCCCGCGGGGCGCCCAGCTGGCCGACATTACGCCGTCAGCGCGGCGGGCATCAGCGATTCGATGAACTTCGACGTGCGGTGCGCCTGACGCTTGAGCGCGTAGTCGAACACCGCAGCCTGTTCCTGCAGCATCTCGGCGATGATCGTCGAGTGGTCGGCCGGCGGCAGCGACAGGTATGCATCGGCCTCGCCGTATGCGTACTCGATCCGCATCCCGGACTTCTTCGCGATGTGCATCATCGTCGCGTTGCGCGACAGGCAGTGCATGTACAGCATCGTCACGTGCGTGTTGCGGCTGCGGATCGCCGCGCGCTCGAACAGCTTCGTGCCGACGCCGCGGCCGCGCGCGCTTTCGAGCACCGACACGCCGAACTCGGCCGTGCGCTTGTCGCCTTCGGCCGGCAGATAGGCCAGATGGCCGACGCCGACCAGTTCGAGGGCATGGTCGAATACGCCGAACACGGTGTCGCGGCCGAAATCGATGGTGCGGACATAGTTCTCGATCACGTGGTCGGGCACCATCTGGCCGAAGCGCAGCAGGCGGTCCTCTTCGTCGAGCGATAGAAAGTGGGTGAGCATGCGCTCACGATCTTTGGAAGCCAGTTCCCTGACGAGAACCGGCGCACTGCCGGCCGTGCCGACAACATCGGCCGAGCCGTCGAATTGCGTGTTCATCGTGGGTTCCTCAGTGTGTGACCGTACAGCGGGTTGTGCAATGCAGCAGCATTTTACCCGACCGAGGGCCTCCGGATCCGGGAAAACCCGTACGTCTCACTGAGGATGAATTCTAAATCCGCTTAGTTAATAAGCTATATCATTGATTTTTAAGGAATTTATAATTCATCATATGAAATTTGCGGCGCGCTGTCGCAGTGTACCCGCCGCGCAACGCTTGCTGCTCCGCGCCATTCAGCCCGTCGTCGACAGCCCGCGCTCGATCATGTCGATCACCTGTTCGGCGAAGTCGCGGTAGCCGAGCCGGCCGCCGGGCTTCAGCCACGTGAAGGTCCAGTTGATCATCCCGAACACCATCATCGTCACCGACGTCTGGTTTTCCTTCGAAATGCGGTCGGGATACGCGCGTGCGAGCTGGCGCGAGAATGCGGCGACGATGTCGCGCTGGCGGTCGAGCACGATTTCGCGCTGCGCGTCCTCGAGGTATTTCACGTCGTTGAGCAGCGCGACATGGCGGCTGTGCGAGGTCTCGTATTCGGCGAGGAACGCGCGCACCAGCGCCGCGAACGCCTCGCGCTCGGTCAGGCCGCGCCGCTGGCTCGCGCCTTCGACCTCCGCGATGATCAGCATCAGCCGCTTCGTGTAGCGGTCGAGCAGGTCGAACAGGATCGCTTCCTTGCTCTCGTAATAGTGATAGAGGCGCGCCTTCGAGGTGCCGCTCGCGGTCGCGAGATCGGACATCGACGTGCTCGGATAGCTCGTTTGCGCGAATTTGTCGGCGGCGAGATCGAGGATCTGCTCGCGCTGGGATTCGTGGTCGGGCGCTCGGGTACGGGCCATGGTCGAATGCGGAAGATCAGCGGTGCGCGCTTGCCGCGCGCAGCTGCGTGGTGGGGAGGGCGGCGGGCGCGTCGTCCTGCAGCTCGAGCCGGCCGGCCGCCGCGAGTTCGCGGCAGCGCCACCAGGCGATCGAGTCGCTGACGAACAGGCCGCCGCGGTCGGCGTCGGCCATGATGCTGCCGACGAGATGGCGCGCGGGCCGCCAGCCGGCTTCCGCGCGCGCGAGGATCAGTGCGTCGAGGTCGGCGTAGTAGCCGCTCTTGATCGTATTGCTGACCCAATAGCGCAGTTCGGCGTTCAGATGCTTCGCTTCCTGCCATTCGAGCGCGAGGCGGCCGATGCGCAGCACCGAGATCGGCGCGGCCGCCGGCCGTTTGCGGGCCAGCTGCGCGGGCTCGAACATGCCGGTCGAGCAGGCTTGGTCGGCGCGCGAGAGCGAGGCGCGCTGCGGCGCGTCGAGGTCGGCGGCGGACAGCCGCACCTCGTTCAGGCGCTGCGGCACGTTGCGCAAGTGATAGGCGACGCGGCGCAGCAGCAGCTTGTCGCCGACGCTCGGCGCATGCCACACGACCACCTGGCCGGCGTCCATCGCGAGCTGGTCGAGGCGGGCGAATTCCTGTTCGACTTCCGCCTTCCAGTCGGGAATCTGGTCGCCGAGCACGCGCTGCCAGAACGACGCGCGCGTGTCCGACGCCTCGTCGGCGCCCTTCAGCGGCCCGACGCCGAGATCGTCGAGCAGCCCGACGACGCGCTCGTCGCGCCCGGCTTGCGCGAGCGCCTCGCGCAGCGACGCGGCGGCGGTGCCGCCCTGAATCACGTGAATGGTACTCATCGGCCTGTCGTCAGCAAAAGAAAACCGCCGGCGGACTGGACGCTGCGAGACGTGTCCAGCCGGCCGGCGGCCCCTAGTGTAAGCGAGATGTGTGACGACGAGAAACCGCCGGGCGCCGCGACGCGACGCCGGTCAACGCTCGTCGAAGCTGACGACCACCTTGTCGCTGACCGGATGGCACTGGCAGGTGAGCACGAAACCGTCCTTCACTTCCTGCTCCTCCAGCGTGTAGTTCTTTTCCATCCGGACTTCGCCTTCGACGACCTTCGCGCGGCACGTGCAGCACACGCCGCCCTTGCACGCGTAAGGCAGCGCGAGGCCCGCGCGCAGGCCCACATCGAGCAGGCTCACGCCCTCGTACGGCAGGCGCAGCTTGCGTTTCTTGCCGTCGAGCACGATTTCGAGGTCGGCGGCGGGCGTCTGCTCGGTGATCTCGACGACCGGCACGCCGGCCTGAGGCAGCGGCGAGCCGAAGCGCTCGACGTGCACCTTGGCCGGCGGCACGCCGGCCGCCTTCAGCGCGGCTTCGGCCGCGTCCATCATCGGCGCGGGGCCGCAGATGAACGCCTCGTCGATCGTGTCGGCCGGCACCAGCGTGGCGAGGAAGGCCGTGCACTTCGCCTCGTCGAGCACGCCGTTGAACAGCTCGACGTCCTGCAGGTCGTCCGACAGCACGTGATACAGGACGAAGCGGTTCATGTAGCGGTTCTTCAGGTCCTCCAGCTCCTCCGCGAACATGATCGCGTCGACGCTGCGGTTGCCGTAGATCAGCGTGAACGTGCTGCGCGGCTCGAGTTCGAGCGTCGTCTTCACGATCGCGAGCACCGGCGTGATCCCCGAGCCGCCGGAGAACGCGACGTACTGCTTGCCGTGGTCGGCGTTCAGGTGCGTGAAGAAGCGGCCGTCCGGTGTCATCACGTCGATCGTGTGGCCCGGCTTCAGCGTGTCGAACGCGAAGTTCGAGAAGCGGCCGCCGCGCACGCGCTTGATGCCGATGCGCAGCTCGCCGTCGCGGTCGTAGTCGGTCGTGCCGACGCAGATCGAATACGAACGGCGCGTTTCCTCGCCGTCGATGTGGGTCTTCAGCGTGACGAACTGGCCCTGCGTGAAGCGGTACGCGTCGCGCAGCTCGGCCGGCACATCGAACGAGACGGTCACGGCGTCGGCGGTCTCGGGCCGCACGTCGCGGATACGCAGCGGATGAAATTGCGGGGTCGCCATATCGGTCAGTAAGGTTTGAAGTAGTCGAAGGGTTCGCGGCAATCGACGCAGCGATACAGCGCCTTGCAGGCGGTCGACGCGAATTGCGCGAGACGTTCGGTGCGCGCGGAGCCGCAGCGCGGGCAGACGGGCGCCGCGACGGGGCGCGGCACGAAGCGCACGACGTTCTCGCGCGGCGCGGCGCTGCCGCACTGGCCGACCGGCGGCGCGATGCCGTACGCGCGCAGCTTGTCGCGCGCTTCCTGCGTGATCCAGTCGGTCGTCCACGCGGGCGCGAGCACCGTCTCGATCCGGTGCGGCGGCAGGCCGGCGGCCTGCAGCGCGGCGGCGATGTCCTCGGCGATCTGCGACATCGCCGGGCAGCCCGAGTAGGTCGGCGTAATCACGACTTCGAGCAGGCCGTCGTCCGCGCGGCGGACGTCGCGCAGGATCCCGAGTTCGCGGATCGACACGACCGGAATCTCGGGGTCGGGCACGGCTTCGAGCACGTCCCACGCGCGCGCGAGCAGCGCGTCGTCGTGGCGCGCTGCGGGCGCTTCGTGGGCGGGGGCGGTGGTCGGGACGGACATCGTCGGGCTCCGTGGCGTCGGCCGCTTACCAGCTCGCGCCGGGATGCTGGCGCGCGAGGCTCTGCATTTCCGCGAGCAGGTAGCCCATATGCTCCGAGTGCTCGCCCTGCTTGCCGGTCGTCACGTGCTGCACGGGCGCCGGCATCGACAGCGTCGCTTCGGCGAGTGCGTCGTCGACGTCCGCGCGCCACGCGGCTTCGATGTCGGCCAGCGCGGGGGCGATCTGCTGCGCGGCGACCGCGGCGTCGACGGCGTCGGGCGCGAAGCATTCGCGCGTGTACGGCATCAGGTAGTCGAGCGCGGCCTGCGCGCGGCGATGCGATTCGTCGGTGCCGTCGCCGAGGCGCACCAGCCATTCGCGTGCGTGCTGCACGTGATAGCGCGTTTCCTTCACCGATTTCGCAGCGATCGCGGCGAGCTGCGCGTCGGCCGACGTTTCGAGCGCGCTCCATACGTGCAGCATCAGCGTCGCATACAGGAAATTGCGCACGATCGTCACCGCGTAGTCCTTGTCGGCGTGCGCGGTGCCGGCGAGCGGGCCGTAGTGCGGCAGCTCGGCGAGCGTGAAGTTCGCGAACTCGCGTTCGGTGCGGAAGTAAGCGTAATCGTCCTCGGTCTTCGCCGCGCCGTTGAGCTGGCGCTCGAGCTCGGCCGCGTGCGTATACAGCATGCGCGCCTGGCCGATGAGGTCGAGGCTCATGTTGGTGAGCGCGATGTCTTCCTCGAGGATCGGGCCGTGGCCGCACCATTCGGCGTTGCGCTGACCGAGGATCAGCGCGTTGTCCGCGAGGCGCAGCACGTAGGAGAGGTGTTCGGGCGTGATCGTCATGGCGCGGGCGTTACATGTGGTTGACTTCGTCGGGCAGCGTGTAGAAGGTCGGGTGACGGTAGATCTTGTCGCCCGCCGGCTCGAACATCTCGGCCTTCTCGTTCGGATCCGACGCGGTGATCGCCGACGACGGCACCACCCAGATGCTCACGCCTTCCTGGCGGCGCGTGTAGACGTCGCGCGCCATGCGCAGCGCCATCGTCGCGTCGGCCGCGTGCAGGCTGCCGCAGTGTTTGTGGTCGAGGCCCTGCTTGCTGCGCACGAACACTTCCCAGATCGGCCATTCCTTGTTCATCTTTCTCTCCTGTCGACCGGCGTCTCGCGCGCGGGCGCATGTGCCGGTCGGATGCAATGCTGCGAATTCGATGGATGCCGGCGCGCGGGCGCCGGCGCGGGCCGCTTACGCGGCGTGCTGTTCGGCGCGCGCGCGGCGCTTCGCTTCATGCGCGAGCGCGGCTTCGCGTACCCACGCGCCGTCCTCGTGCGCCTTCACGCGCGTGGCGAGGCGTTCCTTGTTGCACGGGCCGTCGCCGTTGACGACGCGCCAGAATTCGTCCCAGTCGATCGCGCCGTAATCGTAGTGGCCGCGCGCGTCGTTCCACTTCAGGTCGGGATCGGGCAGCGTGACGCCGAGCACCTTCGCCTGCTCGACCGTCGCGTCGACGAACTTCTGCCGCAGATCGTCGTTCGAGATCCGCTTGATGCCCCATTTCGCCGACTGGTTGCTGTGGACCGAATCGGCATCGCTCGGGCCAAACATCATCAGCACCGGCCACCACCAGCGGTTCACGGCCTGCTGCACCATCGCGCGCTGCGCGTCGCTGCCCTTCATCATCGACAGCAGCGCGTCGAAGCCCTGGCGCTGGTGGAACGACTCTTCCTTGCACACGCGGATCATCGCGCGCGCATAGGGGCCGTACGTGCAGCGGCACAGCGGGATCTGGTTCATGATCGCGGCGCCGTCGACCAGCCAGCCGATCACGCCGACGTCGGCCCAGGTCGGCGTCGGATAGTTGAAGATGCTCGAATACTTGGCCTTGCCGGCATGCAGCGCGTCGATCAGCGCATCGCGCGACACGCCGAGCGTTTCGGCCGCGCTGTACAGGTAGAGGCCGTGGCCGGCTTCGTCCTGCACCTTCGCGAGCAGGATCGCCTTGCGCTTCAGGCTCGGCGCGCGCGAGATCCAGTTGCCTTCGGGCAGCATGCCGACCACTTCCGAGTGCGCGTGCTGCGAGATCTGGCGGATCAGCGTCTTGCGGTAGGCGTCGGGCATCCAGTCCTGCGGTTCGATCTTGCCGTCCGCGGCCATGACCGCGTCGAACCGCGCCTGCTCGGGCGACTCGGCGGTGGCGTCGAGCGGCGCGACGTTGCCGGGGATGTCGAGGGATTGCGTGTACATGGCGAGGGCTCTCGTCCGGGTGAATGTGTGCGCAGTATAAACCAACCGACCGGTCGGTTAATAAATTTATTGCGGATTTCCGGTCGGGTGCGGGTAAACGAGGGACGTCGGCGAGGGACGTCGGGGCGCAATCGGCCAGCCGAATGCGGCGCGGGACGCGAAGCGGCCGCCTTCTGCGGCACAATGCCCGCTTTCCGATGAGGATTTTGCCGATGTCATTCCGAAGCAGTTTCGCCGCGGCCGTGCTGGGCGCGTCCGTGTTCCTGTCGCCGCTCGCGGCCTCGGCTGCGCCGGCCGGATGGGTGGCCGCGTGGGCGACCGCGCTGCAGCCGATTCCCGACCTCGCTTCGCCGCCGCCGCTGTATCGCGCGCCCGACGTGGCCGGGAGGACGGTGCGCCAGATCGTTTATCCGACGGTGTCCGGGCGGGCGGCGCGGATACGGGTGAGCAATGCCTATGGCCGTGCGCCGCTGGTCGTCGAGGCGGCGAGCCTCGCGCGCGCCGGCGAAGGCGCGGCGCTCGCGGACGCGGCGGCCGTGCCGGTGCGGTTCGGCGGGCGCGCGTCGGTCACGCTCGCGCCGGGCCAGGAACTGGAAAGCGATCCGGTCGCGATCGAGGTGTCGGCGGGGCGACCGTACGCGGTCAGTCTCCATATGGGGGCGAACCAGCGGATGACCGTCTGGCACCGCGTGTCGAACCAGCTCAATTATGTGTCGACGCCGGGCGATCACGTGAACGATGCCGGCGCCGCTGCGTTCCGCAGCCGTTTTACCCAATATGCGTGGGTGACCGAACTGGCGGTCGAGGCCGGTTCGGCGCGCGCGAGCGTCGCCGCGATCGGCGATTCGATCACCGACGGGCTGCGCTCGAGCCTGAACCGGAACCGGCGCTGGCCGGACGCGCTGGCGCGACGGCTGACGGCGGCGGGGACGGATTCGATCGGCGTCGTGAATCTCGGCATCAGCGGCAACCGTCTGCTCAGCGACTCGCCGTGCTACGGGACGTCGCTGGCCTCCCGGTTCGAGCGTGATGCGCTGTCGCGGGCGGGCGTGAAGGCGGCGATCGTGCTGATCGGCATCAACGACATCAATTTTGCCGCGATGCCGGCGCATGCGGGGCTCGATTGCGACTACCCGCATACGCAGGTCACGGCGGCGTCGCTGATCGACGGCTACCGGCGCCTGATCGAAGCAGCGCACCGGCAAGGCGTGAAGGTGTTCGGCGCGACGCTGACGCCGGCCGGGCTGCCGGCGGCGCGCGAGGCGATCCGGCTCGAGGTGAACCGGTGGATCCGGAGTGGCGGCGGGTTCGACGGCGTGGTCGATTTCGATGCGGTGCTGCGCGATCCGGCTCGCCCGAGCGTACTCCAGCGTCGCTACGACAGCGGCGACGGCATTCATCCGAGCGATGCGGGCTACTCGGCGATGGCCGAGGCGGTTCCGGTCGACCGGCTGCAGGCGGTCGCAGCGGGCAAGTAACGGTGCTCTATATATAGACCGGCCGTGTCGTATGCCCGACGAGAGCAGCCGTGCGCGGCAGCGCACGGCGGCTTTTTCAAACTATTTTCACAAAGCGCTTGCGTGTTTGGCTGCGGGTGCCTAGAATCACGCCTCTTTCGCGCTAACGGCAACGCGGTGCGGAAGGGGAAGCGGAGTCGACGGTGTGCTGCAGTGTGGGGGCGCCCTGGCGACGAAGGAAGAAGAACCCCGCAGTCAGAACCCCGCAGTCGCAACGATGTAGCAAAAAGTAGTTGACGCGCTGCGAAACACGGTTCATAATCTCGCTTCTCTGCTGCTGAAAACGCAGCGCTGCTGGAAGGCCTGATGCCTCTCGCAGAATGCTCTTTAAAAACTAACAGCCGATAAGTGTGGGCGCTTGATGTGAGCGAGACCCGATCCTCGGATCGGGATAGCAAAAGTATCAAGAGTCTCACACTAAAGTAAGTCAGGTTTATGAAGTAATTCATTGACCTGTCAGCTTTGAGTGAGCGACCGGTTCGAAAGAACCGAAAACAGTAACAGGTTTGAACTGAAGAGTTTGATCCTGGCTCAGATTGAACGCTGGCGGCATGCCTTACACATGCAAGTCGAACGGCAGCACGGGTGCTTGCACCTGGTGGCGAGTGGCGAACGGGTGAGTAATACATCGGAACATGTCCTGTAGTGGGGGATAGCCCGGCGAAAGCCGGATTAATACCGCATACGATCCACGGATGAAAGCGGGGGACCTTCGGGCCTCGCGCTATAGGGTTGGCCGATGGCTGATTAGCTAGTTGGTGGGGTAAAGGCCTACCAAGGCGACGATCAGTAGCTGGTCTGAGAGGACGACCAGCCACACTGGGACTGAGACACGGCCCAGACTCCTACGGGAGGCAGCAGTGGGGAATTTTGGACAATGGGCGAAAGCCTGATCCAGCAATGCCGCGTGTGTGAAGAAGGCCTTCGGGTTGTAAAGCACTTTTGTCCGGAAAGAAATCCTTGGCTCTAATACAGTCGGGGGATGACGGTACCGGAAGAATAAGCACCGGCTAACTACGTGCCAGCAGCCGCGGTAATACGTAGGGTGCAAGCGTTAATCGGAATTACTGGGCGTAAAGCGTGCGCAGGCGGTCTGTTAAGACAGATGTGAAATCCCCGGGCTCAACCTGGGAACTGCATTTGTGACTGGCAGGCTAGAGTATGGCAGAGGGGGGTAGAATTCCACGTGTAGCAGTGAAATGCGTAGAGATGTGGAGGAATACCGATGGCGAAGGCAGCCCCCTGGGCCAATACTGACGCTCATGCACGAAAGCGTGGGGAGCAAACAGGATTAGATACCCTGGTAGTCCACGCCCTAAACGATGTCAACTAGTTGTTGGGGATTCATTTCCTTAGTAACGTAGCTAACGCGTGAAGTTGACCGCCTGGGGAGTACGGTCGCAAGATTAAAACTCAAAGGAATTGACGGGGACCCGCACAAGCGGTGGATGATGTGGATTAATTCGATGCAACGCGAAAAACCTTACCTACCCTTGACATGGTCGGAATCCTGAAGAGATTCGGGAGTGCTCGAAAGAGAACCGGCGCACAGGTGCTGCATGGCTGTCGTCAGCTCGTGTCGTGAGATGTTGGGTTAAGTCCCGCAACGAGCGCAACCCTTGTCCTTAGTTGCTACGCAAGAGCACTCTAAGGAGACTGCCGGTGACAAACCGGAGGAAGGTGGGGATGACGTCAAGTCCTCATGGCCCTTATGGGTAGGGCTTCACACGTCATACAATGGTCGGAACAGAGGGTTGCCAACCCGCGAGGGGGAGCTAATCCCAGAAAACCGATCGTAGTCCGGATTGCACTCTGCAACTCGAGTGCATGAAGCTGGAATCGCTAGTAATCGCGGATCAGCATGCCGCGGTGAATACGTTCCCGGGTCTTGTACACACCGCCCGTCACACCATGGGAGTGGGTTTTACCAGAAGTGGCTAGTCTAACCGCAAGGAGGACGGTCACCACGGTAGGATTCATGACTGGGGTGAAGTCGTAACAAGGTAGCCGTATCGGAAGGTGCGGCTGGATCACCTCCTTTCCAGAGCTAGCTCGCCAGGTTGAGCGCTCACGCTTATCGGCTGTAAATCAAGACAGACTCAGGGGTCTGTAGCTCAGTCGGTTAGAGCACCGTCTTGATAAGGCGGGGGTCGTTGGTTCGAATCCAACCAGACCCACCAAGTTGTCTGGCGTGAAGAAACCTGGGGCGTCTCTGTATGGGGGCATAGCTCAGCTGGGAGAGCACCTGCTTTGCAAGCAGGGGGTCGTCGGTTCGATCCCGTCTGCCTCCACCAATCTTCAATGGGAAGCGTTTGGCTCACACGTAAGTGACGTGTGAGACGAGCATTTGCCATTGGCGATTGAGCCAGTCAGAGTGATGCAGGCAACTGTATCGGCTGTCGTTCTTTAACAATCTGGAAGAAGTAAGTAATTTGGATAGCGGAAGCGTCTTTGAGATGGACGTGGAAACTATCCGGGTTGTGATTGTATCGATGTATCTCAAGATGATTCGAACTTCATGTTCGACTCAATTGGAATACGGCACAACGCGAGAACTCAACCTGTAACGAGACAGACTCGTTATAGGGTCAAGCGAACAAGTGCATGTGGTGGATGCCTTGGCGATCACAGGCGATGAAGGACGCGGTAGCCTGCGAAAAGCCCCGGGGAGCTGGCAAACAAGCTTTGATCCGGGGATGTCCGAATGGGGAAACCCACTCCTTATGGAGTATCCATGGCTGAATACATAGGCCATGCGAAGCGAACGCGGTGAACTGAAACATCTAAGTAACCGCAGGAAAAGAAATCAACCGAGATTCCCAAAGTAGTGGCGAGCGAAATGGGATGAGCCTTGTACTCTTTATTTGTATTGTTAGCCGAACGCTCTGGAAAGTGCGGCCATAGCAGGTGATAGCCCTGTAGGCGAAAACAGTATGAAAGAACTAGGTGTACGACAAGTAGGGCGGGACACGTGAAATCCTGTCTGAAGATGGGGGGACCATCCTCCAAGGCTAAATACTCGTGATCGACCGATAGTGAACCAGTACCGTGAGGGAAAGGCGAAAAGAACCCCGGGAGGGGAGTGAAATAGATCCTGAAACCGCATGCATACAAACAGTCGGAGCCTCTGCAGGGGTGACGGCGTACCTTTTGTATAATGGGTCAGCGACTTACGTTCAGTAGCAAGCTTAACCGTATAGGGCAGGCGTAGCGAAAGCGAGTCCGAATAGGGCGTTCAGTTGCTGGGCGTAGACCCGAAACCAGGTGATCTATCCATGGCCAGGATGAAGGTGCGGTAACACGTACTGGAGGTCCGAACCCACTAACGTTGAAAAGTTAGGGGATGAGCTGTGGATAGGGGTGAAAGGCTAAACAAACCTGGAAATCACGGGAGACAGACATCGGGTGCTAACGTCCGGTGTCAAGAGGGAAACAACCCAGACCGCCAGCTAAGGTCCCCAAATATGGCTAAGTGGGAAACGAAGTGGGAAGGCTAAAACAGTCAGGAGGTTGGCTTAGAAGCAGCCACCCTTTAAAGAAAGCGTAATAGCTCACTGATCGAGTCGTCCTGCGCGGAAGATGTAACGGGGCTAAGCCATATACCGAAGCTGCGGATGCGAGCTTGCTCGCATGGTAGGAGAGCGTTCCGTAAGCCTGCGAAGGTGCCTTGTAAAGGGTGCTGGAGGTATCGGAAGTGCGAATGCTGACATGAGTAGCGATAAAGGGGGTGAAAGGCCCCCTCGCCGTAAGCCCAAGGTTTCCTACGCAACGTTCATCGGCGTAGGGTGAGTCGGCCCCTAAGGCGAGGCAGAAATGCGTAGCTGATGGGAAGCAGGTCAATATTCCTGCACCGTCGTTAGATGCGATGGGGGGACGGATCGCGGAAGGTTGTCCGGGTGTTGGAAGTCCCGGTCGCTGCATTGGAGAAGGCGCTTAGGCAAATCCGGGCGCGGAATTCAAGGGTGTGGCGCGAGCTCCTTCGGGAGCGAAGCAATTGGAAGTGGTTCCAAGAAAAGCCTCTAAGCTTCAGTCTAACGATGACCGTACCGCAAACCGACACAGGTGGGCGAGATGAGTATTCTAAGGCGCTTGAGAGAACTCGGGAGAAGGAACTCGGCAAATTGGTACCGTAACTTCGGGATAAGGTACGCCCTTGTAGCTTGACTGGCCTGCGCCAGGAGGGTGAAGGGGTTGCAATAAACTGGTGGCTGCGACTGTTTAATAAAAACACAGCACTCTGCAAACACGAAAGTGGACGTATAGGGTGTGACGCCTGCCCGGTGCCGGAAGATTAAATGATGGGGTGCAAGCTCTTGATTGAAGTCCCGGTAAACGGCGGCCGTAACTATAACGGTCCTAAGGTAGCGAAATTCCTTGTCGGGTAAGTTCCGACCTGCACGAATGGCGTAACGATGGCCACACTGTCTCCTCCCGAGACTCAGCGAAGTTGAAGTGTTTGTGATGATGCAATCTACCCGCGGCTAGACGGAAAGACCCCATGAACCTTTACTGTAGCTTTGCATTGGACTTTGAACCGATCTGTGTAGGATAGGTGGGAGGCTATGAAACCGGAACGCTAGTTTCGGTGGAGCCGTCCTTGAAATACCACCCTGGTTTGTTTGAGGTTCTAACCTTGGTCCGTGATCCGGATCGGGGACAGTGCATGGTAGGCAGTTTGACTGGGGCGGTCTCCTCCCAAAGGGTAACGGAGGAGTACGAAGGTACGCTAGGTACGGTCGGAAATCGTGCTGATAGTGCAATGGCATAAGCGTGCTTAACTGCGAGACCGACAAGTCGAGCAGGTGCGAAAGCAGGTCATAGTGATCCGGTGGTTCTGTATGGAAGGGCCATCGCTCAACGGATAAAAGGTACTCTGGGGATAACAGGCTGATACCGCCCAAGAGTTCATATCGACGGCGGTGTTTGGCACCTCGATGTCGGCTCATCTCATCCTGGGGCTGTAGCCGGTCCCAAGGGTATGGCTGTTCGCCATTTAAAGAGGTACGTGAGCTGGGTTTAAAACGTCGTGAGACAGTTTGGTCCCTATCTGCCGTGGGCGTTGGATATTTGAAGGGGGCTGCTCCTAGTACGAGAGGACCGGAGTGGACGAACCTCTGGTGTACCGGTTGTGACGCCAGTCGCATCGCCGGGTAGCTATGTTCGGAAGAGATAACCGCTGAAAGCATCTAAGCGGGAAACTCGCCTTAAGATGAGATATCCCTGGAGGCTTGACCTCCTTGAAGGGTCGTTCGAGACCAGGACGTTGATAGGTCGGGTGTGTAAGCGCAGTAATGCGTTCAGCTAACCGATACTAATTGCCCGTAAGGCTTGATCCTATAACAAGTCTGTCTCGATAGCCGTTAGCGCTTCAGCGCTTACGGATATCGAGCGTCGAGTGCGAGGCACTCGACGTACTGCGGTTGAAGTACCGCGTATGTGTGAGATACAACCTCACAACCCAACCAAATTACTGCTTCTTCCAAGATTGGTTGCGCTGCGAAGCAACGCAACAACCCTCTTTGCCTGATGACCATAGCGAGTCGGTCCCACCCCTTCCCATCCCGAACAGGACCGTGAAACGACTCCACGCCGATGATAGTGCGGATTCCCGTGTGAAAGTAGGTAATCGTCAGGCTCCCTAAGCCAGAAACCCCCGCCCGACAAGGCGGGGGTTTTTGCATTTGTGGCGCGGAAAAGGCGAAAAGATCCGGCGATTCGGCACGACCGTCCCTTTCCTGGTTTTTCATTCTCGCGTTGGTTCACCGTTCAAACCATGATCCGCAAGATCGGAAAAAACCTGCCCGGGATAACGGCCGATTCCTTCTCCCCGATCCTCTGCGCACCGAGCGACAGATAGAACGCTGCCGCATGGGGATCGGCTTCGATCACGAAACTGGCAATCCCCCGCGCCGCAGCTTCTTGCCGAACCGCTGCCCACAGCGCGCGGCCAATACCCTGGCCCATATGATCCGGGTGAACGAACAACCATCCGGGTGTCGGTCGATCGCAATCCATCGCTGCCCTGATCCAAAAGCCGACGATCCGGCCTTCGTATTCGGCGACGTAGCCGATCGAGTCGTCGATCGTCTCCGGTGTGATCGTGAGATCGGCTTCCCACAAGTCGAGCCATTCGCGCGGATACCCCCAGTGCGCCTTCGACAGGCGAGCCAGCGTCGTCAACTGCCCCGCATCCGAGGCGCGGGCGGCACGTACGGTAAATGGTGTGCGCATTTCGTCTCCCGTTCGTCGTATCGCTCATGAGCCGCGGCCGACTTTCGTTTTCGACCGCAGTCGATGTCGTCCCGCGACCATCACCACGCAGATGCCGATCGACGCCAGGACATTGACGATCGGGTAAAACGCGACCGCGACACTCCAGCTCCGCAGTGCCAGCAACGCCAGCGCGTATTTGACGATGCAGAGCGCGAAGTAGCCGAGACTTTCGCTCCACGGATCGCGGATCGTCTTGTGAACGGTCGGGCCGAGGCCTGCGAGTTCGATCAGCGTGACGACGCAGATCGACAGCGTCGGCTCGGCGGTGAGCATCCAGAGCGGAATGGCCGACAGCGCGCAGCAGAGGAACAACCAGTCGGTGCGGGTCCAGCCGCGTTCGCCGCGAAAAATGCTGGCTACGAAGGTCAGCACACAGGTGACGGCGATCGCCGCCGTGCACCACGCCGACGGCCCGGCGCCCGCCACGAACTGGTCGGCAGCGGCAATGACCGTGACCACCGACCAGACGAGCCACGTGAACAGATGCGGGCGAACGGTGCGCCGGTAGATCGCGAGCCCGTACGGAATCGCCGCCAGCAGGGACACGGCGGATCCGGCAATGCCAAAGAGCGAAGCGGCACACGGATCGACATTCACCATCGAAGCGACCTCGTTCATCCGTCGTACGGATCGACCAGTATGTGGTCGGCCGGAGCGGGGCGCAACATCGCGTGCACGCCGCATCGCTGCGCGGTGCGTGACAGCGCGCACATCCGCATACACGTGCGAACGGCACGCCTGGCGCATGCCGACAGGAAAACCCACTGCATGTTGGCCGGATGTATAGAAATAACCTCTTCAATGAGAAGAAAAACTGTTCTTTCAAATCCCCTTTTGATGACCGACAGTTGGACAACCGGACGACTGCAGCGATTCACGGCGGTCACGAACCTCGATCGTGTCCGCCGGCGCATTTTCGTCGGGTCGATTTCAGGCGGACAACAACGTAGAAGCGCCTGGTCGCCACAACGGAGTGTCGAATGAACCCAACTTCAGCAGAAACCTATCAGCACGCGGACTGGAGACGACTCGCGGCGCAGGTGACTCCCGGAACGCTCGCACATATCGATGGACGCAACGTGCCGGCCCGTAGCGGCCAGACCTTTGCCGCGATCAATCCGGCCACCGAGGCCGTCATCGCGGAAGTCGCGTCGTGCGACGCGGCGGATGTTGACGCCGCTGTGCGCGCCGCCCGCCGCGCATTCGAGTCGGGCGTCTGGTCGCGCTGCGCGCCGGCCGAACGCAAGCGCGTGCTTTGCCGGCTCGGTGAACTCATCGCATCGCATGGCGCAGAGCTCGCACTGCTCGATTCGCTCAACATGGGCAAGCGCGTCGCGGACGCGTTCAGCATCGACGTGCCGGCCGCAGGCGGTTTGTTCGCATGGTACGGCGAGGCGGTGGACAAGCTGAACGGAGAAGTGGCGTCCACCGATCCGGGCAATCTCGCGATCGTCACGCGCGAGCCGCTCGGCGTCGTCGGTGCCGTCGTGCCGTGGAATTTCCCGCTCGACATGGTCGCGTGGAAAGTCGCGCCGGCGCTCGCGGCCGGTAACAGCGTCGTGCTGAAACCCGCCGAGCAATCGCCGCTGTCCGCGCTGCGTCTCGCGGAACTGGCGCTCGAAGCGGGCCTGCCGCCCGGCGTGCTGAACGTCGTGCCCGGCTACGGCGAGACGGCAGGGCGCGCGCTCGGCCTGCATCCCGACGTGGACGTCCTCGCGTTCACGGGCTCGACGGCGGTCGGCAAGAAGTTTCTCGAATACGCAGCGCAATCGAACATGAAGCAGGTATGGCTCGAGTGCGGCGGCAAGAGTCCGAATCTGGTCTTCGACGATACCGACGATCTCGACCTCGCGGCGCGCAAGGCCTGCTTCGGGATCTTCTTCAACCAGGGCGAGGTGTGCTCGGCGAATTCGCGGCTGCTGGTGCAACGCTCGATCCACGACGCGTTCGTCGACCGGCTGATCGCTCATGCGGGCGCTTTCATGCCGGGCGATCCGCTCGACCCCGGGAGCGGCATGGGGGCGATCGTCGACGAGCATCAGCATCGCCGCGTGCGGGACTGGATCGAACGCGGCCGGGCGGGCGCGACGCTCGCGGTCGGCGGCGGCGCACCGCGCATCGACGGCAAAGGCTACTTCATCGAGCCGACCATCTTCATCGACGTGCAACCCGACCACCCGATCGCACGCGAGGAAATCTTCGGCCCCGTGCTGTCGGTGATGTCGTTCGATACCGAGGACGAGGCCGTGCGGCTGGCCAACGATTCGATTTATGGTCTGGCCGCATCGGTGTGGACCGGCAGCCTGTCGCGCGCACATCGCGTGTCGGGCCGCCTGCGCGCCGGCACGGTGTCCGTCAATACGGTCGATGCGCTGAGCGCGCAGACGCCGTTCGGCGGCTTCCGCCAGTCCGGGTTCGGCCGCGACCTGTCGTTGCACGCGATCGACAAGTACACGGGGCTCAAGACGACCTGGATCAGCTACTGATCCGATGCGACATGCTGTGCCGCGTCGTCCGGCGACGGCAGACCGCAGTGCCGGGCAGCGCACCTCTTTCTACCTGAAAAAACGTACCGGAGACTCGCACATGAATGCGCCCAACTTTCCGCACCGCACGACACAGGACTACCAACGCAGCGACGCTGCGCATCATCTTCATGCGTTCGTCGACCAGAAGGCGCTGAACGAGGAAGGCGCGCGCGTGATGGTGCGCGGCGAAGGCGTCTATCTGTGGGACAACGACGGCAACCGCTATCTCGACGGCATGTCGGGGCTGTGGTGCACCAACGTCGGCTACGGGCGCCCGGAACTGATCGACGCCGCCGCGCGGCAGATGAAGGAACTGTCTTACTACAACATGTTCTTTCATACGACGCATCCGTCGGTGATCGAGCTGTCGGAGCGACTGTTCGCGCTGCTGGGCAATCGCTTCAGCCACGTCGTCTATACCAATTCGGGATCCGAATCGAACGAGGTGCTGATCCGCACCGTGCGGCGCTTCTGGGACGTGATGGGCAAGCCGCAGAAGAAGGTGCTGATCGGCCGCGTGAACGGCTATCACGGGTCGACGGTCGGCAGCGCATCGCTCGGCGGCATGACGTTCATGCATGAAATGGGCGACCTGCCGATTCCGAACGTCGCGCACGTCGACGAGCCGTACTGGTACGCGAACGGCGGCGACCTGAGCCCCGAGGCCTTCGGCAGGCAGGCCGCGCTGTCGCTCGAACGCAAGATCCTCGAACTCGGCGCCGACCGCGTGGCCGCATTCGTCGCCGAGCCGTTCCAGGGCGCGGGCGGGATGATCTTCCCGCCGGACGGCTACTGGCAGGAGATCGAGCGCATCTGCCGTCAGTACGACGTGCTGCTGTGCGCGGACGAAGTGATCGGCGGCTTCGGCCGTACCGGCGAATGGTTCGCGCACCGGCATTTCGGTTTCGAGCCCGACCTGATCTGCATGGCGAAGGGACTGACGTCGGGCTATGTGCCGATGGGTGGGCTGATCATGAGCCGGCGCGTCGGCGAGGCGCTGGTCGACCAGGGCGGCGTCTATGCGCACGGGCTGACCTACTCGGGGCATCCGGTCGCGGCCGCCGTCGCACTGGCGAACCTCGACGTACTCGAACGCGAAGGTCTCGTCGAGCGGACCCGGACCGATACGGGCCCGTATCTGCAGAAGGCGCTGCGCGATGCGTTCGACGGCCATCCGCTGGTCGGCGAGATTCAGGGCGCGGGCATGGTCGGTGCGATCCAGTTCGCGAAGGACAAAGCGACGCGCGAGCGCTTTGCAAACGAGGCCGACCTGACCTGGCACAGCCGGACCGTCGGGTTCGAACTCGGCGCGATCGTGCGCTCGACGAACGGTCGCCTGATCGTTGCGCCGCCGCTCGTGATCGATCATGCGCAGATCGACGAACTGGTCGGCACGATGCGCAAGGCCGTGGACGCGACCGCGCGCGAGGTGCTCGGCATCGCCTGCTGACGGGCCTGCGTGGCGGCAGGCATCGCTCCGGACCGCTCGTCCGGAGCGATGGTCCGATGCCCGGGCCGCGTGCCGAACGTGTCGTGATCCCGCCACGGCAATCGCACCTGTGCCGATGTCACAAATTTAATCAGGAATACATATCTAAACAGAAATCAGGAGACGCAATGAGTCAACGCGAGTCCATCGCTCATCTCGAAGAAAGCACCATCCAGCCGATCCCGCTGACTGAGCGGCACGGCAGCGCGAAGGATCTCTTCACGATCTGGTTCGGCTCGAACATCATGATGCTGACGATCGTCACGGGATCGCTGGCGACGACGGTGTTCAGGCAGCCGTTCTGGTGGGCGGCCCTTGCGATCCTCGTCGGCAGCCTGATCGGCGCGGTCTTCATGGCGCTGCACTCCGCACAAGGGCCGCAGCTCGGCGTGCCGCAGATGATCCAGACCCGCGGGCAGTTCGGCTCGTTCGGCGCGTTGCTCGTGGTCGGGCTGGTCGTCGTCATGTACGTCGGCTTCTTCGCGTCGAACTGCGTGTTCGGCGGGCAGGCGCTGCATAGCCTCAGCGCCGACATCCCGCTCGACGCGGGCGTCGTTGCGATCGGCCTGATCAGCCTGCTCGGATCGATCTACGGATACAAGCTGATCCACGCGTATGCGCGGCTGCTGAGCTGGTGTTCGGGCACGGTGCTCGTGCTGGCCTTCGTGTGGATCATCTTCGTGCACGGCCTGCCGGGCGATACGTTCTCGAAGCACGCACTGAACCTGTCCGGCTTTCTCGGCGCGATGTCGGTCGCCGCGCTCTGGCAGATCGCATATGCGCCGTACGTGTCCGACTATTCGCGCTACCTGCCGCCCGATACGGGGCCGCGCACCGCGTTCTGGTCGAGCTACTGGGGCTGCGTGCTCGGCTCGTTCTTCCCGATGCTGCTCGGCTGCCTCGTCGGCCTTGCCACGCCCGACGGCAACGTGGTCAGCGGCCTCACGGGCCTCACGCAGGGGATCAGCGTGCTCGTGATCGTCGTGCTGTCGTTCGGTATCGCGGCCAGCAATGCAATGGAGCTGTACTGCGGTGCGCTGTCGAGCATCACCGTGCTGCAGACGCTTTTTCCGTCATGGTCGGGCAAGGCCCGCTCGCGCGCGATCACAGCGATCGTCCTGTGCGCCGTTGCGCTCGCGATTGCGCTGTTCGGGCAGGACAACTTCCTGGCCGGCTACACGAACTTCATCCTGCTGCTGCTGTACGTGCTCGTGCCGTGGACCGCGATCAACCTCGTCGACTATTACCTCGTCTGCCACGGCGAGTACGACGTCGATTCGTTCTTCCGGCAGGACGGCGGCATCTACGGGCGCTTCAACACGATCGCCGTCGGCTCGTATTTCATCGGCATCGTCGCGCAGGCGCCGTTCATGGCGACCGATCTCTATACGGGAGAACTGGCGGCCCGGCTCGGCGGGGCGGACATCTCGTGGATCGTCGGGCTGTCGCTGACATCGGTCGTCTACTACGTCGGCTGCAAGCTGTTTTCGCGGCCGCTGCACGGCGTCGCCGGGGTGTCCCGCTGACGGCGGGGAGGGCAGCTGCGCGCTGCCCGTCGCTCAGGATTCGTCCTGGGTCGTCTGCATGTCGCGACGAAACGCGCCGGGGCTCGTGCCGGTCCATTTGCGGAACGCGCGATGAAACGCACTCGGCTCGGTGAAGCCGAGCTCGGCCGCGATTTCCGAAACGCTGAGCGTGTGCTCGCGCAGCAGCGACTGCGCCAGCACGCCGCGCATCTCGTCCTTGATCGACGCGAAGCTCTGGCCTTCGCTGCGCAAGCGCCGCCGCAGCGTTGGCGGCGTCGTGCCGAGGCGAACGGCGAGCGTATCGAAGTCCGGCCACTCGGCCGCCGGCAGCGCCTTCAGATGCGCGCGCGTTCTCGCGACCCAGCCGGTATCGTGCCGGTAGCGCACCAGCAGGTTGCCGGGTGCGCCGCGCAGGAACGTCTTCAGCGCCTGCTCCGAACGGATCGTCGGCAGCGCGAGATATGCGGCGTTGAATGCGAGCCGGCTGTCGGGCCGGTCGAAATGCACCGGTACCCCGAAGAACTGGTGGTAATCGCCGCGCTGGTCGGGGCTCGGGCATGCGAAATCGATGCGCTGCAGCGGAATGCGCCGGCCGATCAGCCAGCACGCGACGCCGAGCAGGATCAGCCAGAAGGTCCGGTACGCGAAGGCCGGATACGGCGTGGACGGCTGCGCCAGGATGATCTGCGCCTGACCGTCGGCGACCACGAGTTCGCCGTGCGGCTCGTCGAGCACCACGCGCAGGAATGTCAGCGCGCGCCGCAGCGCCTTCTCCAGCGTGCCCGCGTGCAGCACCGCATGGCACAGCAGCGTGAAACTGCCGCGCCGCATCGGGCGGGCGGCGAGCCCGAAGAATTCGTCGTCGAGCGTGGCGGCAATCGCGAGCCACAGCCGCCCGTACTGCTGCGGCGTGACAGGCTCGCGCACGACGGTGGGCAGGCCCGCGGCCCGCAACACGGGTTCGGTCGGGAGGCGTTGCCGGCGCAGGCAGGCGAGCGCATCCTCGACGAAATCCGGCGCTATCGTCTGCGGCCCCATTTTTCTTCGACCCTCCCGACATGGCAAATCCGATCACGATTCTAGATTCGGTTTGTCATTGATTGCAATGTGACGGGTGTCTACCATCAATGTATCCCCGGCTCGCCGGCGGTCATAACGAACAGGAGACACGCATGCCTGATGGAGCAACCGCCCGGGCGGTGCCGGCTTATGCCGACGCCGTGGCCCGGTTCCGAATCGAGACGGCCGCGCAGGCGCTGCAGGGCGACCTGGAGCGCGGCCTGAACGCATGCGTCGAGTGCTGCGACCGGCACGCTGCGGCGGACGCGGTCGCGCTCGACTGGATCGACGCGGGCGGTCGGCATCGCCGCTTCACGTTCGCGCAGATGCAGGCCCTGGCCGCACGGGTCGCCAACCTGCTGGTCGCGCAGGGCGTGAAGCCCGGCGACGTGGTGGCCGGCCTGTTGCCGCGCACGCCCGAACTCGTCGCGACGATCCTCGGCACCTGGCGCGCGGGCGCCGTCTATCAGCCGCTGTTCACCGCATTCGGCCCGAAGGCGATCGAGCACCGGCTGCGGATGAGCGACGCGCGCGTGGTCGTGACCAATGTCGCGAACCGCGCGAAGCTCGACGAAGTCGCCGGTTGCCCGCAGGTGGCGACGGTGCGCGAGCCCGGCGAATCGCTGCCGGCATCCGACCTCGATTTCCGCGCGGCGCTCGACGCACAGCCCGACACCTTCGAACCGGTGCCGCGCAAGGGCACGGATCTGTTCATGATGATGTCGACGTCGGGCACGACCGGCTTGCCGAAGGGCGTGCCCGTGCCGCTGCACGCGCTGCTCGCGTTCCGCGCATACATGCGCGACGCGATCGACCTGCGCGCGGAAGACCGCTTCTGGAACATCGCAGATCCGGGCTGGGCGTACGGCCTCTATTACGCGATCACGGGCCCGCTGCTGCTCGGCCATGCGACTACGCTCTACGAGGGCGGCTTCACCGTCGACAGCACATACGACGTGATCGAGCGGCTCGGCATCACGAGCCTCGCCGGCTCGCCGACCGCCTACCGGATGCTGATGGCCGCCGGCTCGGACGCCGCGGCGCGCATCAAGGGCAAGCTGCGGGTGGTCAGCAGCGCGGGCGAACCGCTGAACCCCGAAGTGGTGCGCTGGTTCGACGCGGCGCTCGGCGCGCCGATCCACGATCACTACGGCCAGACCGAACTCGGAATGGTCGTGAACAACCATCACGGGCTCGCGCACGTCGTGCATCCCGGTTCGGCCGGCTTCGCGATGCCCGGCTATCGCGTCGCGGTACTCGACGAAGCGGGCCGCGAACTCGGGCCCGGCGAGCCGGGCATACTCGCGATCGACATCGCGCGCTCGCCGCTGCTGTGGTTCGGCGGCTACTGGCGCCAGGACACGCCGGCGATCGCGGGCGGCTACTACCGGACCGGCGACAACGTCGAGCTCGAACCGGACGGCACGGTCAGCTTCATCGGGCGCGCGGACGACGTGATCACGTCGTCCGGCTACCGGATCGGCCCGTTCGACGTCGAAAGCGCGCTGATCGAGCATCCGGCCGTCAGCGAGGCTGCCGTGGTCGGCGTGCCCGATCCCGAGCGCACGGAGATCGTCAAGGCGTTCGTCGTGCTGTCCAACGGTTACGAAGGCACGTCGGCGCTCGCCGAAGAATTGAGCCAGCATGTGAAGCGGCGCCTGTCGGCGCACGCGTATCCGCGCGCGATCGACTTCGTCGACGCGCTGCCGAAAACCCCGAGCGGCAAGATCCAGCGCTTCGTGTTGCGCAAGATGGAAGCCGAGAAGGCCGCTCAATCCTGACACCCTATACAACGGACTCCCAATGAAGATCAAAGATCGCGTTTTCCTGATCACGGGCGCCGGTTCCGGCCTCGGCGCCGCGGTGGCGCGCATGGTCGTCGCCGAAGGCGGCAAGGCGATGCTGCTCGACGTCAACGGCGATGCACTGGCGAGCGTCGCGCAGGAACTCGGCGCGGCGGCGCGCGTCCTGAAGACCGACGTCACGAGCGAAGCCGACGGGCAGGCCGCGATTGCGGCCGCGCGCGACGCGTTCGGCCGCATCGACGGGCTCGTCAACTGCGCGGGCGTCGCGCCGGGCGAGAAGGTCGTCGGCCGCGACGGGCCGCATGCGCTCGAGCGCTTCGCGCGCACGGTGTCGATCAATCTGGTCGGCACGTTCAACATGATCCGGCTGGCCGCTGACGCGATGTCGAAGCAGGACGCCGATGCGGAAGGTGAGCGCGGCGTGATCGTCAACACCGCGTCGGTCGCGGCGTTCGACGGACAGATCGGGCAGGCGGCATACGCGGCGTCGAAGAGCGGCGTGGTCGGCATGACGCTGCCGATCGCGCGCGAGCTGGCGCGCTTCGGCATCCGCGTCGTGACCATCGCGCCGGGCATTTTCGCGACGCCGATGATGGCCGCCATGCCGCAGGACGTGCAGGACGCGCTCGGCAAGAGCGTGCCGTTCCCGCCCCGCCTCGGGCGGCCGGAAGAGTTTGCGGCGCTGGTGCGCCACATCGCCGAGAACACCATGCTGAACGGCGAAGTCATCCGTCTCGATGGCGCGTTGCGCATGGCACCGCGCTGATACTGGAGGAAACGAATCATGACGACACAGGATCCGATCGTAATCGTCGGCACGGCGCGCACGCCGATGGGCGGCTTCCAGGGCGATCTCGCGGCGGCCAGCGCGAGCGATCTCGGCGCCGTGGCGATTCGCGCGGCACTCGAGCGCGCGAACGTGCCGGCCGAACGCGTCGACGAAATCGTGTTCGGCTGCGTGCTGCCGGCCGGGCAAGGCCAGGCGCCGGCGCGCCAGGCCGCGCTGAAGGCCGGCTTGCCGTTGGCGGCGGGCGCGACCACCGTCAACAAGATGTGCGGCTCCGGGATGAAGGCCGCGATGTTTGCGCACGACCTGCTGCTGGCAGGCTCGGCGGGCGTGGCCGTCGCGGGCGGGATGGAGAGCATGACGAACGCGCCGTACCTGCTGCCGAAGGCGCGCGCGGGCATGCGCATGGGGCACGGGCAGGTGCTCGACCACATGTTCCTCGACGGCCTGGAAGACGCGTACGACAAGGGCCGGCTGATGGGCACCTTCGCCGAAGACTGCGCGCAGACCTACCAGTTCACCCGCGAAGCGCAGGACGCATTCGCGATCGAATCGCTGACGCGCGCGCAACGCGCGATCGCGGAAGGCCGCTTCGTGTCGGAGATCGCGCCGGTCACCGTGAAGGCAGGCAAGACCGAGACGGTCGTGTCGATCGACGAGCAGCCGGGCAAGGCGAAGCTCGACAAGATTCCGACGCTGAAACCGGCGTTCCGCGACGGCGGCACGGTGACGGCGGCCAATTCGTCATCGATTTCGGACGGCGCGGCGGCGCTCGTGTTGATGCGCCGCTCGGAAGCCGAGCGCCTCGGCCTCGCGCCGAAGGCCGTGATCGTCGGGCATTCGACCTATGCGAACCAGCCGGGCCTGTTCGCGACCGCGCCGATCGGCGCGCTGCGCAAGCTGTCGGAGAAGACCGGCTGGAACCTGCGCGACGTCGACCTGTTCGAGATCAACGAAGCGTTCGCGGTGGTCGCGATGGCCGCGATGCGCGACCTCGACCTGCCGCACGACAAGGTCAACGTACATGGCGGCGCGTGTGCGCTCGGCCATCCGATCGGCGCATCGGGTGCGCGCGTGATGGTGACGCTGCTGGCGGCGCTCGAAACGTACGGCCTGAAGCGCGGCGTCGCGTCGCTGTGCATCGGCGGTGGAGAGGCGACGGCGATCGCGATCGAGCGGGTCGCGTAACGCAGTCGGTACGGCACGCCGCGCCGTACCGGCTGTTTCATCGTCGGCACGCGCACCCTGCGGTCGCGTGCCGATTGCCTTTGTTACGCGACGATTTCGCCGCGGGCCTGCAGGTCGGCGTGATAGGACGAGCGTACCATCGGCCCTGACGCGACCTGGCTGAAGCCGAGTGCGAGCGCGCGCTGCCGCAACTGCGCAAATTCCGTTGGCGTGACGAAGCGCTTGACCGGCAGATGATGGCGCGTCGGCTGCAGGTACTGGCCGAGCGTCAGCATGCCCACGCCATGCGCGCGCAAGTCGCGCATCACCTGTTCGACCTCGTCGATCTGCTCGCCGAGCCCCAGCATCAGGCCCGACTTGGTCGGCACGTTCGGCACCGCTGACCGGAATGCCTGCAGCACGTCGAGCGAATGCTGGTAGTCGGCGCCCGGCCGCGTTTCGCGATACAGACGCGGCACGGTTTCCAGATTGTGGTTGAACACGTCGGGTGGCGACGCTGCAAGCAGGTGCAGCGCGACGTCGAGCCGCCCGCGGAAATCCGGCGTCAGCGCTTCGATCCTGAGCGCCGGATTGGCCTGGCGCGCGTCGCGGATGCACGCTGCGAAGTGTGCGGCGCCGCCGTCGCGCAGGTCGTCGCGATCGACCGACGTGATCACGACGTACTTGAGCTGCATTGCCGCGATCGTTTCGGCGAGCCGCGCCGGCTCGTCCGGATCGAGCGGCAGCGGCCGGCCATGCCCGACGTCGCAGAACGGGCAGCGCCGCGTGCAGATATCGCCCATGATCATGAAGGTGGCCGTTCCGTGGCTGAAGCATTCGCCGAGGTTCGGACAACTCGCTTCCTCGCAGACCGTGTGCAGCTTCTGCTCGCGCAGCACATTCTTGAGCGCGATCACCTCGCGCGAACCGGGGAACGTCGCGCGGATCCATGCCGGCTTGCGCAGCATTGCGGCCGGCTCGGTCGCGACGATCTTCACGGGGATGCGCGCCATCTTCTCGGCGGCGGACAATTTGGTTCCCGCGACGATCGACGCGGGGCGGCTTTCCGTATGCGCCATGGTTCAGCCTCGATGGTATCGCTGCGGGACGAACGGTGCCTTCGCCACCTCAATCGCGACCGGCTTGCCGCGGACGATCGCATGCAGCGTCGTGCCCGGTGTCGCGCATTCGATGGCGACATAGCCGATCGCCACCGGGCTGCCGTACGTTGGACCGAACCCGCCGCTCGTCACCTTGCCGATCGAACGGCCGTCGGGCCCCGTGATGTCGGTGCCCTCGCGCACCGGCACCCGGTCTTTCACGACGAAGCCGACGCGCTTTCTCTGTATGCCTTCGGCGAGTTGCCGCGCGACGACGGCGGCGCCCGGATACCCGCCGGCGCGTGCGCCGTCGGGGCGGCGTACCTTCGAGATGGCCCACAGCAGTCCGCCCTCGATCGGCGTGGTATCGGTATCGATATCGTGACCGTACAGGCACAGGCCAGCTTCAAGGCGCAGCGAGTCGCGTGCGCCGAGCCCGATCGGCTGGACCGCCGGATCGTCGAGCAGCGTGCGGGCCAGCGCGTACGCGCGGTCGGCCGGCACGGATATCTCGTAGCCGTCCTCGCCCGTGTAGCCGGAGCGGCTGACATAGCATGCCGCGCCGGCCAGCTCGATGCGGGTGCTCTGCATGAAGGTCAGTTCGGCCAGCGACGGTGCGAGGCGGCCCAATATCGACGCGGCAGCCGGGCCTTGCAGCGCCAGCAGCGCGCGGTCGGTCAGTTCGACGACCTCGCAGCGATGGCCGATGCTGTCCTTCAGATGCGCGATGTCGCGGGCCTTGCACGCAGCGTTGACGACCACGCAGAACACGTTGTCGTCGATGCGGGTGATCATCAGGTCGTCGAGGATGCCGCCCTGTTCGTTCGTGAACAGCGCGTAACGCTGCATGCCGACCGGAAGATCGATCATGTCGATCGGCACCAGCGTCTCGAGCGCGGCGGCGGCATCCGTTCCCGTCAGCATCGCCTGGCCCATGTGCGAGACGTCGAACAGGCCCGCGCGGCTGCGCGTGTGGAGATGCTCTTTCAGGATGCCGAGCGGATACTGCACGGGCATCTCGTAACCGGCGAACGGCACCATCTTCGCGCCGAGTTCGAGATGCAGGCCGTGGAGTGCGGTGCGGGAAAGCGGGTTGCTCATCGTGATTCAAGGTAATGAGGAGATCGAATATTTTCACGCCGGTGTTGCATCGGCAATGGACGATGGGGCCGCTCGCGAAGGCGTCGACGTCGCCCCGCGAGTGGTGGCGTGATGATCGCGTTATTTGCCGTATACGGGGAGCGCGCCGCACAGTTCCGCAACGTGCCGCCTGACGCGCTCGACGACGGCTGGATTCTCGATGTCGGCGAGAATGTCGCAGATCCAGCCGGCCACCGTACGCACCTCGGTTTCCTTGAAGCCGCGACTCGTGATCGCCGGCGTGCCGATACGGATCCCGCTGGTGACGAACGGGCTTTGCGGATCGTTCGGTACCGCATTCTTGTTCACGGTGATGTGCGCGCTGCCGAGTGCCGCATCGGCAGCCTTGCCGGTCAGCCCCTGACGGATCAGGCTGACGAGGAACAAGTGGTTGTCCGTGCCGCCGGAGATGATGTCGTAGCCGCGCTCGACGAACACCGCGGCCATCGCCCGTGCATTGGTCACGACCTGCTGCTGATAGACCCTGAATTCGGGCGATAGCGCTTCCCGGAACGCGACGGCCTTCGCGGCGATCACATGCATCAGCGGGCCGCCCTGGATGCCGGGGAAAACGATCGCGTTGAGCTTCTTCTCGATATCGGGGGTGGTGCGCGCGAGGATCAGGCCGCCGCGCGGGCCGCGCAGCGTCTTGTGCGTTGTCGTGGTCACCACGTCGGCGTGAGGCAGTGGATTCGGATACAGCCCGGCCGCGACGAGGCCCGCCACGTGCGCCATGTCGACGAACAGGTATGCGCCCACCGCGTCGGCGATCCGGCGGAAGCGGGCCCAGTCCACCACGCGCGAATATGCGGAGAAGCCGGCCGTGATCAGTTTCGGCTTGTGCTCCCGGGCCAGCGCCTCGACCTGGTCGTAGTCGATCTCGCCGGTTTCGACGTTCAGGCCGTATTGCACGGCGCGGTACAGCTTGCCCGAGAAATTCACATGCGCGCCGTGCGTCAGGTGGCCGCCGTGCGCGAGGCTCATGCCGAGGATCGTGTCGTGCGGCTCGAGCAGTGCCATATAGACTGCCGCGTTGGCCTGGCTGCCGGAATGCGGCTGCACGTTCGCGTAGTCCGCGCCGAACAGCGTCTTCGCGCGGTCGATCGCCAGTTGCTCCGCGACGTCCACGAATTCACAGCCGCCGTAATACCGCTTGCCCGGATAACCTTCCGCATACTTGTTGGTCAGCACCGAGCCCTGTGCCTGCATCACGCGCGGGCTCGTGTAGTTTTCCGACGCGATGAGCTCGATATGGTCTTCCTGGCGAATGCGCTCGCGCTCCATCGCAGCCCACAGTTCATCGTCGTAGCCTTCGATCTGCATGTCTTTACCGAACATTCTTCTTTCTCCTGGTGTCGGGTCCGCGCGGTGGCGCACTGCCCGGTCGGGCCGTGCGGCATGCGCGTCTCGTTCGCTGCTGTAGGGTTGAGTGTGCGTGCGGCCGATGCGGCCCGTCCTATGACCGATACGCGTCGAGCGGCGGGCACGAGCACACTAGGTTGCGGTCGCCGTACACGTTGTCGACGCGCGAGACCGGCGGCCAGTACTTGCCGGCCGCCATCGCCGCGGCGCCATGCGGATAGACGGCCTGCTCGCGCGAATACGCGTGCCGCCATTCGCCGACGAGTTCGGCTGCCGTATGCGGTGCATGCTTCAGCGGATTGTCGTCGGCGTCCAGCGTGCCCGCTTCCACGGCCGCGATTTCGGCACGGATCGCGATCATCGCGTCGATGAAGCGGTCCAGTTCGGCCTTCGATTCCGATTCGGTCGGCTCGATCATCAACGTGCCGGCGACCGGGAAACTCATCGTCGGCGCATGGAATCCGAAGTCGATCAGACGCTTCGCGACGTCGTCGACGCCGATGCCGCTGCGGTCCTTCAGCGGCCGCAGGTCGATGATGCATTCGTGCGCGACGCGGCCGTTCGGTCCCGTATACAGAATCGGATAGTGCGGCGCGAGGCGGCGGGCGACATAGTTGGCGTTGAGAATCGCCGTTTCGGTGGCCCGCTTGAGCCCGGCGGCGCCCATCAGCGTGATGTAGGTCCATGTGATCGGCAGGATGCTCGCGCTGCCGAGCGGGGCCGCGGACACCGCGCCGATGCCGGGCACCCGGCCTTCCCGGTGACCGGGCAGGAACGGCGCGAGATGGGACTTCACGCCGATCGGGCCGACGCCGGGCCCGCCGCCGCCGTGCGGGATGCAGAAGGTCTTGTGCAGGTTCAGGTGCGATACGTCGCCGCCGAACGCGCCGGGTTGCGCGAGGCCGACCAGCGCATTCATGTTCGCGCCGTCAATATAGACCTGCCCGCCGTGCGCGTGGACGATGTCGCACGCGTCGCGCACGCGCGCCTCGAACACGCCGTGGGTCGACGGGTAGGTGATCATGATCGCGGCCAGCCTGCCGCTGTACTGGACGGCCTTCGCGGAGAGGTCGTCGATGTCGACGTTGCCGGCATCGTCGCATTTGACGACCACGATCTGCATGCCGACCATCTGCGCCGAAGCCGGGTTGGTGCCGTGTGCCGACGATGGAATCAGGCACACGTCGCGCTGCGCTTCGCCGCGACTCGCGTGATACGCGCGGATCGCCAGCAGGCCCGCGTATTCGCCCTGCGAGCCTGCATTCGGCTGCAGCGACACCGCGTCGTATCCGGTGATCGCACCCAGCATCGCTTCGAGCTCCTGCGCGAGCGCGCGATATCCGCCGGTCTGTTCGGCCGGGGCGAACGGGTGCAGCTTCGCGAACGCCGGCCATGTGATCGGCATCATTTCGACGGTCGCGTTCAGTTTCATCGTGCAACTGCCGAGCGGAATCATCGTGCGGTCGAGTGCGAGATCGCGGTCGGCGAGCCGGCGCAGGTAGCGCAGCATCTGCGTTTCCGAATGATGGCTGTTGAATGCCGGATGCGTGAGAAAGGCACTGCGGCGCAGCAGCGGCGCGGGCAGCGCATCGACGGCGGCCGCTTCGACGGTTGCAAAGTCCGGCACCGGCCGGCCGTCGGTGAAGATCGACCAGAGCATCGTCACATCGTCGGGCGTGGTCGTCTCGTCGAGCGCGATGCCGACGCGCCGGTCGTCGATCGCGCGCAGGTTCGCGCGGCGCGCGCGTGCAGCCGCATGCACGGCTTCGGTGTGGCTGCCGGTATTCACCGTGATGGTATCGAAGCAGTACTCGGTCGGCACCGCATGGCCGAGCTGACGCAACCCCGCGGCCAGCGTCGCGGTCAGGCGATGGACGCGCCGTGCGATCGTGGCAAGTCCGCGTGGGCCATGGTAGGCCGCGTAGAAGCCGGCGATATTGGCGAGCAGCACCTGCGCGGTGCAGATGTTGCTGGTGGCCTTTTCGCGCCGGATATGCTGCTCGCGCGTCTGCATCGCGAGGCGCAATGCCGGGCGGCCGTGCGCGTCGACCGACATGCCGACCAGCCGTCCCGGCATCGTGCGCCTGAACGCGTCGCGCGTCGCGAAATAGCCGGCGTGCGGGCCACCAAACCCGAGCGGTACGCCGAAACGCTGCGTGGTGCCGACCGCCACGTCGGCGCCGAATTCGCCCGGCGGCGCGAGCAGCGTCAGCGCGAGCAAATCGGCGGCGACCACGGCCAGCGCGCCGTGCGCATGGAGTGTCTCGACCACGCTGCGGTAGTCGTGGATGTCGCCGAAGGTGCCCGGATATTGCAGCAGCGCGGCGAAACAGCCGGGACCGGCCAGGTCGCGGCGCGGATCGCCGACGACAACCTCGATACCGACCGGTTCCGCGCGTGTGCGGACGATCTCGATCGTCTGCGGGTGGCAGTCGCGCGCGACGAAGAACACGCGGCTGTCAGACTTTGCGACGCGCTGGCAGAACGTCATTGCTTCGGCAGCGGCCGTGCCTTCGTCGAGCATTGACCCGTTGGCGATGTCGAGGCCGGTCAGGTCGGCGATCATCGTCTGGAAGTTGAGCAGCGCTTCCAGGCGGCCTTGCGAGATTTCCGGCTGGTACGGCGTATACGCGGTGTACCACGCCGGATTTTCCAGCACGTTGCGCTGGATGACCGGTGGGGTATGTGTGTCGTGGTAGCCCATCCCGATGAAGGACCGGAACACCTGGTTGCGGCCGGCCAGCGCGCCGAGCCTGTCCAGTGCGTCGGCTTCGGTGCAGCCGGGCGGCAGCGCGAGCGGGGCACGGCTGCGGATTGCCTCCGGCACCACCTGCTGCATCAGGTCGTCGATGCCGTCCACGCCGAGCTCGGCGAGCATCGCAGCCTGTTCGCCCGCGTCGGGGCCGATATGGCGGCGCACGAACAACTCGCGCTGCGCGAGAGAATCGAAAGCGCTCATGGCTGTCTCCGTCATTCGCCGATGTACGTGCGATACGCGGCTGCGTCCATCAGGCCGGCCAGTTGTTCCGGACGATCGATGCGCATCCGGAAGAACCAGCCGTCGCTTTCCGCCGCTTCGTTGACGAGGCTCGGGGTGTCGCCGAGCACGGCATTCGCCGCCAGCACGGTGCCGGACACGGGCATCCTGACTTCGCCGGCGGCCTTGACCGATTCGACGGTGGCGGCTTCGTCATGCTGTGCAAATGCGTCGCCTTCGTTCGGCAGCGCGACGTAGACCAGATCGCCCAGTTGCGACTGCGCATGATCGGTGATGCCGACCGTTGCGCTGCCGTCGGCTTCCAGACGCAGCCATTCGTGGGATTCGGTGTACCTGACCTCGCTCATGTGCTCTCTTCCTGACAGGGTTGCGTTAAGTGGAACGGCAACGCAAGCCGGAAGGGCGACGGCGGGAGGATGGGCGAGCGGCGGCATCCGGACCAGACCGGGGCATTCCAGGCTGCGTGCCTGATGCCCCCTCTGTCCGTTTGCCTGAGAGATTCGCGACCCGGCGGGTCGCTTTTCCTTCGGCGAGGCATGGTCGGCGACCAGAGGCCTACTCTCCAGAGCGCTAGTCGATGCGTCAGTCCTTTTGCCTGAGAGTTTCTGGGGCGATTCCCCTTCGGCGCCGCCGGACGGCGGTCTCTCCTGACACATCCCGATAGCTGGCGACAATCTAGTCGCCCGCGTCCGGTGCTGTCAACACCGGGTTTGCACCCCGGGCACGCGGGCGGCGCCCGACGACGTGCCGCCACGCCGATGAAATGCGTGGCGCGACAAGGCTGTGCCGCGATCACGGCGAGCCGATACTTCGGCGGAGCCCGAAGCGAATATCCGATATCGACTATCTGTCCGCGGACGCGGCGCGGCGATCCACATGCGCCATCAGATCGTCGACGAACGCGCGCAGCACGGTCGGCTGCGCGGCGCCGCGCCGTGTGATCGACGAGAACGGCCAGGTCGAGGTCAGCCGTTCCGCCGCGAGCTGACGCATCTGGCCGGCGTCGACCCATTGCTTCGCGTAGTGCCTGGGCAGAAAGCCGATATAGGCGCCGGTCAGAATCAGGATCGCCTGCGCTTCGACGTTGTCCACCGTCGCGGCGGCATTGCCGCTCTCGAGCAACTGCAGGTCGCGCTGTTGCAGGAATGCGCGGGCGACGACCTGGCTCTGCCGGATTCGCTCGATCAGCGCATCGCCGCTGGCGTCGTTCGAGAACAGCGGGTGATAGCGGCTGCAGTAGAGCCCGTCAGGCTCGTCGTACAGCGGCGTGTAGCACAGGCCGGCGACGGTCAGCGGAAAGTGGCCGATCGCGATGTGCAGCCGCCCGTCGAGCACGCGCGCCTCGAGCTCGGCGGGCGTGCCGATGTAGATGTCGAGCTGCACGTCGTGGCCGCGCGATACGAACCGGCGCAGCGCGCGCGGCAGCACGCTGTCGGTGTCGGTGACCGTGTTGTCGATGATGCCGAGATGGAGCTTGCCCGAGATGCGCTGCTTGAGCGCATGGGTGTCCATGCAGAACGCCTCGACCGCGAGCGACAGGCGCTGCGCCGATTCATACGTTGCGACGCCGTGTTCCGTCAGACGAAAGCCGCTGCGCCCACGTTCGCACAGCTTGACGCCCAGGCGCGTCTCGAGGCTCGTCATCTGTTCGCTGATGGTCGACTGGCTCACGTTCAGCGCCGCCTGAGCGGCGGAGAAGCCGCCGCATTTCACGATGGTCATGAAAATCCTGAGCAGTTTCAGGTCGACGTCCTGCAGTTGCTTCATGTCTCGCTCCACGCGGCGTATTGCATCGGAAAGTCCGATATGAACATCTGATGCTTGCTATTTTTCCGGTGCAAATTCTTGCCCATAGTGGCTGCAAAGGCAAGCGCACGGGCCACCGTGCGGATGACAACAGATCCATACGAATGGAGACGGAGACAATGCAGAGCAACAGCTATGAGAAAGGCAGGTTGAACCTGCCGTTCGTCGGTCACTGCACCTTTGCGAAGGCGCCGGTGTGTCTCGACTGGGAGCATATCGACGCGGACGTCGCGATCCTCGGCGCACCGAACGACATGGGCACCCAGTGGCGTTCCGGTGCGCGTTTCGGCCCGCGCGGCATTCGCGAGGCGTCGACGCTGTTCTCGTTCGGGCATGCGGGCGCGTACGACCACGAGGACGACGCGCTGTACCTGACCGAAGACCAGGTCCGGATGGTCGATGTCGGCGATGCGGACATCGTGCATACCGACATGGCCACCAGCAATGCGAACATCGAACTGGCCGTGCGCAAGATTCTCGCCGCCGGCGCGATGCCTGTCGTGCTCGGCGGCGATCACTCGGTGCACGCGCCGGTAATCAAGGCGTTCGAAGGGCGCGGGCCGATCCATATCGTGCATTTCGATGCGCACCTCGATTTCGTCGACGAACGCCACGGCGTGCGGTACGGCCACGGCAATCCGCTGCGCCGCGCGTCGGAAATGGACCATATCGCGGGGATGACGCAACTCGGCATCCGCAACGTGTCGTCGTCGAACCGCAGCGACTACGACGCGGCGCGCGCCGCGGGCTCCAACATCCTGTCGGTACGCGATGTCCGGCGCCTCGGCACCGAAGGGGTGCTCGAACAGATTCCACAGCGCGGCGCGTACTACATCACGATCGACATCGACGGCTTCGACCCGTCGATCGCGCCGGGAACGGGTACGCCGAGCCATGGCGGCTTCCAGTACTACGAAGTACTCGAGATCATCCAGGCGCTCGCGAAGCGCAGCCGCGGCAACATCATCGGCATGGACCTGGTGGAGGTGGCGCCGGCCTACGACCCGACCGGCACGACGTCGATCCTCGCTGCGCAGTTGCTGATGAACAGCATCGGCTTCATTTTCCGCGCACGCAGCCTGGCGAAGGGACGCTGAGCGTCCGTCCGTATCCGGAACCGGGGCCGAGGTCCAGCAGCACCTCCGAAGTCATCACCGCACAGCCCGGCGAACCTTGCCGCGAAGTGCCGGGCACGCCATCAAGGAAAATCAACATGGATGCCGTTGTAGCGCAATATCTCGATCGTCATCGCGTTTCGCAGGCGACTCGCAGTTTTCTGGCCGCGCCGATGAAAATGTTCATCGGCGGCGCGTGGGTGGATGGCAGCGACGGCCAGTTCGGCGTTGTCACCGAACCGTCGACCGAAGGCGTCATCACGCAGATTCCGTTCGCGACGATCGCCGATCTCGATCGCGCGGTCGCCGCCGCGCGCCACCAGTTCGATCATGGCGAATGGCGCCGCCTGAAGCCGCTCGAGCGTGAGCGCCTGCTGCACCGGCTGGCCGACCTGATCGAAGCGCATGCGGACGAACTGGCCGAAATCGAATCGATCGACATGGGCAAGTCCGTTGCACAGGCGCGCGCGATCGACATCCAGGGCACGGTCGACACGTTCCGCTATTTCGCCGGCTGGGCGTCGAAGCTGCACGGTCGCACGGTCGAGCCGTCGCTGCCCGGCAATTACTTCGCGTATACGCGCAAGGAGCCGATCGGCGTCGTCGGCGCAATCGTGCCGTGGAACTATCCGCTGCAGACGATGGCGTGGAAGCTGGCGGCCGCGCTGGCGGTCGGCTGCACGACCGTCGTTAAGCCGGCCGAGCTCACGTCGCTGTCGACGCTGCGCTTCGCCGAACTGGTTCAGGAAGCCGGCATTCCGGACGGCGTGGTCAATATCGTGACGGGCCGCGGCAGCGTGATCGGCGCCGCGATGGCGAACCACCCGGGTATCGACAAGCTGACCTTCACCGGTTCCACGCCGGTCGGACGCACGGTCGGGCAGAACGCGGTGCAGCACATCAAGCGCGTGACGTTGGAGCTCGGCGGGAAGTCGCCGGTGCTCGTGCTCGACGATGCCGATATCGGCGCGGCCGCGCAGGCAGTGGCCAACGGCGTGTTCTTCAACTCCGGGCAGGTGTGCGACGCGGGCACGCGTGCGTATGTCCACCACGACGTCTACGACCGCTTCCTCGCGGCGCTGGCCGACTACACGTCGACGCTGAAGATCGCACCCGGCCTCGATCGCGACTGCTTCATCAGCCCGCTCGTGTCGGCCCGGCAGAAGGATACGGTGCTGTCGTACATCGAAGCCGGCCGTCGCGAGGGCGCCGACGTCCATTACGGTGGGCGCGCGCATGCGGGCCCCGGCCACTTCGTCGAACCGACGATCTTCGCGAACTGCCGCAACGACATGCGCATCGTCCGCGAGGAGATTTTCGGTCCGGTGCTCGTGACTGCGCCGTTCGATACGCTCGACGAAGCCGTGGCGCTCGCGAACGATTCGGCGTTCGGTCTGGCCGCGGCAATCTACTCGAACGACCTGGGCCGGGTGCACGGGCTGATTCCGCAACTGCAGGCCGGCACGGTCTATGTGAACGCGCACAGCACGATTGACCCGGCGCTGCCGTTCGGCGGATTCAAGACGTCCGGATTCGGCAAGGACCTCGGGCCCGAACAGCTCGACTACCTGATGGAGACCAAGGCGGTCTGCATTACGCTGCCCTGAACTGCGCGTGACGTGTCGCCTCGGGCCGGCATGCATGGTAAAAGCGTGCAGCCGGCCCGATGCGACCGCGTCCCGACCCGAAGACGTCGACCCGTTCGCTCGAACAGGTCTGACGAATTAGCCCTGCTTTGCCCTTTGCGATCATGGGGTACGACATGCAAGCAGAAACAAACGTATTGAAGGTACCGCGCGGCGACCAGGGTGCGATCGAAGCGCATTCGATCGACTTCGTCCCGGAAAGCGAGCGGACCGACAAGCTGTCCAGCCAGGGACCGTTCTGGTTCGTCGGGAACTTCACGTTCTTCACGATGACCATCGGCTTCGTCGGGCCGAGCGTCGGACTCGACGCATTCTGGACGACCGTCGCTGGCACGGTCGGCATCATGTTCGGCACGCTGTTCATGGCCTTTCACGGCTCGCAGGGGCCGCACCTCGGGCTGCCGCAGATGATCCAGTCGCGTGCGCAGTTCGGCTATCGCGGCGTGGTGCTCGTATTGCTGGCAACGCTGTTCGTGTTCGCGGGCTTCAATATCGTCAACCTCGTGCTGATGATGCAGGGCCTGAAGACACTGTTCCACTGGGACCCGATGCAGGTAGCGTTGCTCGTGACGGTGCCGGCCACGATCCTGGCGATCCTCGGTCACGACTGGATGCACCGGACGTTCAAATGGTCGCTGTATCTGTCGCTGCCGCTCTACGGCCTCGTGACGCTGGCCGTGCTGGCCGGGTGGATTCATGACGCACCGGCGGTGGCGGGCAGCACGGCCGCGCCGCTGGGCTTCAACTGGACCGGCTTCATCGCGCAGTTCGCGGCGGCGGCCAGCTACAACATCGCGTATGCGCCGTACGTGTCCGACTACTCGCGCTATCTGCCGAAGAATACGCCGAGCGGCAGGTTGATTGCCGCGGTGTTCGTCGGCGCATCGCTGTCCGGCGCATGGATGATCGCGGTGGGGGGATGGCTCGGCGCGCACCTGCACGCGACCGACGTGCTCGTCGCGCTTCACACGGTCGGCGCCGGGATCGCGCCGCCGCTGGGCACCGTCGTGGTGGCCGTCACGATCTTCGCGTTTCTTCCGGTGATCGCGATGAACATCTACAGCGCGAAGCTCACGGCCATCACCAGCGTCGATTCGTTCCGCAAGATCGAGCCGACCGCGAAGGCGCGCATCCTCGCAATCCTGTTCGTCGTGCTGCTGCAGTTCGGCGTCGCGCTGCGCCTCTACGAGTCGGGATCCGGCCTGTCGGTACTGAACATCTATCTGGTCGTGATGCTGTATTTCCTCGTGCCGTGGACGGCAGTCAACCTGACCGACTACTTCTTCGTGCGCAAGGGCCGCTACGCGGTGCCGCATTTCTTCCGCCCGCACGATAGCCTGTACGGAAGCTGGGGCGGCCGCGGCCTGTTGTCCTACCTGATCGGATTCGCGTCGATGATCCCGTTTTTCTGCATCTTCGACGGCGATCGAGAGGTATATGTCGGTCCGCTCGCGAAGGCGATGGGCAGCGTCGATCTCGCGTGGCTGGTCGGGCTGATCGTTTCGGCACTCGCGTACTACGGGCTGTGCCGTTCGCTCGACCTGCGGCGCGAGGAGGCCGAAATCGCCCATATCGAAGCGAACATGCCGGAATACACGACCGGCGAGAAAAAGCGCAGCTGACGCGGCGCATGTGGTTCATTCATCGAGCTGAATAATCAAGATGACTAAACATTACGACTATATCATCGTGGGCGCCGGATCTGCCGGCTGCGTGCTGGCCAACCGCCTGACGGAGGACTCGAACGTCAGCGTGCTGGTGCTGGAATACGGCGGAAGCGACCGCAGCGTGATCATCCAGATGCCGAGCGCGTTCTCGATGCCGATGAACACGAAGAAGTTCAACTGGCACTACGAGACCGCACCGGAGCCGAATCTCGACGGGCGACGCCTGCATTGCCCGCGCGGCAAGGTGCTCGGCGGCTCGTCGTCGATCAACGGGCTGGTCTATATCCGCGGCCATGCGTGCGATTTCGACGAATGGGAATCGCTCGGCGCGCGCGATTGGGGATACCGCCACTGCCTGCCGTATTTCCGCAAGGCGGAGAGCTACAAGTTGGGCGGCGACGCGTATCGCGGCGCGGACGGCCCGCTCAGCACCAACAACGGCAACAACATGCAGAACCCGTTGTACGGCGCCTGGGTGGAGGCGGGCGCCGAGGCCGGCTACATCAAGACCGACGATTGCAACGGCTTCATGCAGGAGGGGTTCGGCGCGATGCACATGACCGTCAGGAACGGCGTGCGGTGGTCGACGGCCAACGCATACCTGCGTCCGGCGATGCAGCGTCCGAACCTGACCGTCGTCACGCACGCGATGACGCGCCAGATCGTGATGGAAGGCAAGCGTGCGGTCGGCGTGATCTATGAGCAGGGCGGCGTCCGGCATACGGTGCGCTGCTCGCGCGAGGTGCTGGTGTCGTCGGGGCCGATCGGCTCGCCGCACCTGCTGCAGCGCTCGGGCATCGGGCCGGCCGAGGTATTGCGCGAGGCCGGGATCGCGGTCGTGCACGACCTGCCGGGCGTCGGCGAGAATCTGCAGGACCACTCGGAAATCTACATTCAGTACGCGTGCAAGGAGCCGGTATCGCTCAACGGCAAGATGAACCTGCTCGGCAAGGCGATGATCGGCCTGCGCTGGCTGCTGTTCAAGGACGGGCTCGGCGCGAGCAACCACTTCGAAGCGGGCGGCTTCATCCGCTCGGAAGCCGGGCTGCGCTGGCCGGATATCCAGTTTCACTTCCTGCCGGCGGCGATGCGCTACGACGGCGACAAGCCGTACAAGGGACACGGCTTCATGGTGCTGACCGGCCCGAACAAGCCGAAGAGCCGCGGACATGTCCGTGTGCGCTCCGCCGATCCGTACGAGCATCCCGAGATCCGCTTCAACTATCTGGATCGCGAGGAGGACCGTGAGGGCTTCCGTCGCTGCGTGCGCCTGACGCGCGAGATCGTCGCGCAGCCGGCGATGGACCGCTTCCGCGGCGTCGAGCTGGCGCCCGGGCCGGACGTGAAGACCGACGACGAAATCGACGCGTTCGTGCGCGCGAACATGGAAAGCACGATGCACCCGTGCGGCTCGTGCCGGATGGGCGAGGACGACATGGCGGTGGTGGATTCCGAACTGCGCGTGCGTGGCGTGCAGGGGCTGCGCGTGATCGACTCGTCGGTGTTTCCGACCGAGCCGAACGGGAACCTGAATGCACCGACCATCATGCTCGCCGAGCGGGCGGCAGATCTCGTGCTCGGCCGCAGGACGCTCGCGCCGTCCGATGCCGCGGTCGGCTTCGTCGACAAGTGGGAAACGCAGCAGCGCACCGGGGTGCCGAAGCGCAAGGTTGCCGTGTAAGCGCCGCGGCCGCGCGCGACGTGCCGCCGCATTACCGTTCGCGCTTCGCCCCCGGCGACACCGCCCCACACGCACGAATCACGAGCTGCACGACCTGATCGGTCTTCTCGTCGAACGCCTTCTGCGTGAGGGCGCGCTTGCCGCTCAGCGCGCGGATCTGCGCGTCGAAATCCGCATAATGCTGCGTAGTGGCCCAGATCAGGTACATCAGCGCGTGCGCGTCGATCGGCGCGAGCAGCCCGCGCGCGATCCAGTCGTCGATCACCTTCACGCGCGTGTCGAACCACGGCTTCACGCGCTCCGACAGGATGTCGTGCATGTGCTCCGCGCCATGGATGATCTCGTTGGCCCAGACCTTCGAGCCGAGCGGCCGTCGTCGCGACAGCGCCATTTTCGCGCGCACGTAGCCGCCGATCGCTTCCACCGGATCGTCGCCGGCCTCGAACTGGCCGGCCGCCCGATGCCAGTCCTCGAACAGGTCCTCGAGCACGCGTCGGTACAGCGCGAGCTTGGTCGGGAAGTAGTAGTGCAGGTTCGCCTTCGGCAGGCCCGCGCGCTCCGCGATCATCGCGGTGCTCGCGCCGTCGAGCCCGCGCTCCGCGAATACGGCCTCCGCACAGGCCAGCAGATGCGCTTCGTTGGTCTCGCGGATGTGCGCCTTGCGTCGCCGCAAAGGCGCGGGTGCTGCATCGTCTTCGGTCGCTTCGGCTGTCGCCTCGTCATGTCTCATCGTTGCCCTCGCGCGGCGCGCATGCCGCGTTGGGCTTCATTCTAGTCGCTCGCGCACGCGGCGCGCACCTCTCTTCCTGCAACGCGTCGGCCGGATGCTGCGATGCGATGGCACGTTTCTCGCTCTTTCGATTCACGAAAGAAAGTCATTGATTTGGCAAATTTGATCGTCTAAAACCTGTCCAATCGGACAGGATTCGACGTGTCGAGAACGACGGCCGGAGCCGGCGCATCGATTCGTCGGACGAACGATCCGGCGATGCACCGCGCACGTGCGTGCATGCGCCGAAAGAACACGCCGATGCACCGGCACGGACCGGCTGACAACATGACGGACCCACAGGAGCGACGCGAATGAATGCGGTATCGGAAGCATTGAAGCGGGCAGCGATCGACCCGTCGATCAAGGTCGACGGCAAGCGTTTGTGGAACAGCCTGATGGAAGTCGCGAAGATCGGCGCGACGCCGAAAGGCGGCGTGTGCCGCCTCGCGCTGACCGATCTCGACAAGGCCGGGCGCGACCTGATCGTCGGCTGGGCGAAGGACGCCGGCTGCACGGTGACGGTCGATACGATGGGCAACGTGTTCATGCGCCGCGCCGGTCGCGTCGCCGATGCGGCGCCGGTCGTCACCGGCTCGCACGCGGATTCGCAGCCGACCGGCGGCCGCTTCGATGGCATCTACGGCGTGCTCGGCGGCCTCGAGGTGATCCGCAGCCTCAACGATCACGGCATCGAGACCGAGCATCCGGTCGAGGTCGTGATCTGGACCAACGAGGAAGGCTCGCGCTTCGCGCCCGCGATGGTCGCGTCGGGCGTGTTCGCGGGCGTGTTCTCGCTCGAGTACGGGCTGTCGCGCAAGGACGTCGACGGCAAGACGATCGGCGAGGAACTCGCGCGCATCGGCTACGCGGGCGACGTGCCGTGCGGCGGCCGGCCGCTGCATGCGGCGTTCGAGCTGCATATCGAGCAGGGGCCGATTCTCGAAGCGGAACGGAAGACGATCGGCGTCGTGACCGACGCGCAGGGGCAGCGCTGGTACGAGATCACGTTCACCGGCCAGGAGGCGCATGCGGGCCCCACGCCGATGCCGCGCCGCCGCGATGCGCTGCTCGGCGCGTCGCGCGTGGTCGACCTCGTCAACCGGATCGGCCTCGATCACGCGCCGTTCGGCTGTGCGACGGTCGGCATGATGCAGGTCCATCCGAACTCGCGCAACGTGATTCCGGGGCGCGTGTTCTTCACCGTCGACTTCCGGCACCCGGACGACGCCGTGCTCGCGAAGATGGATGCCGCGCTGCGCGACGGCGTGGCGCAGATCGCAGCCGGCATCGGGCTCGAGACCGAGCTCGAGCAGATTTTCTACTACAAGCCGGTCGCGTTCGACCCGGCCTGCGTGCAGGCCGTGCGCGCGGCGGCCGAGCGCTTCGGCTATTCGCATCGCGACATCGTGTCGGGCGCGGGGCACGACGCGTGCTATCTGGCGCAGGTCGCGCCGACGTCGATGGTGTTCGTGCCGTGCGTCGACGGCATCAGCCACAACGAGATCGAGGACGCGACGCCCGAGTGGATCGAGGCCGGCGCGAACGTGCTGCTGCACGCAATGCTGTCGCGCGCATGCGAGCCGGCTTCATGACGCTTCGCCGATAACGCGGCACGCGGGTCGCTTCCCGCCTGCCCCGGCATTCCGATAACGACCGCCACCGGCTGCGTCCTCGACGCAGCCGGCAGGGACGGCTTTTGTCTCCACCCAGTCGAAGGAACGCGTATGACCACCCAGCCAACCGGCGATATCGCCGCGCACCGCCAGTCGTCCACGCAACTCTCGTGCGAATTCGCCGACATCGCGCCGCTGCTCGACCCGACCGCGGCAGCGGCGGCGGCGAGCCGCTGTCATTACTGCTATGACGCACCGTGTGTGCACGCCTGCCCGACGCAGATCGACATTCCCGGCTTCATCCGCAAGATTGGCAACGGCAACCTGAAGGGCGCGGCGACCGACATCCTGTCCGCGAACCCGCTCGGCGGAATGTGCGCGCGCGTGTGCCCGACCGAGATCCTGTGCGAAGGCGCGTGCGTGCGCAATCACCAGGATGCGCAGCCCGTCGCGATCGGCGCGCTGCAGCGGCATGCGACCGACTGGGCGATGGCGACCGGAGCGGTGCGTTTCCAGCGTGCGCCGGACACCGGCCGTCACGTCGCCGTGGTCGGCGCGGGGCCGGCCGGCCTCGCCTGCGCGCACCGGCTGGCGCTTGCCGGCCATCGCGTGACCGTGTTCGATGCGCGCGCGAAGGCGGGCGGCCTCAATGAATACGGGATTGCCGCCTACAAGACCGTCGACGATTTCGCGCAGCGCGAAGTCGAGTGGCTGCTGTCGGTCGGCGGCATCGCGCTGAAGACGGACGTTGCGCTTGGCCGGGACGTGACGCTCGACGCGCTGCGCGAGCAGCACGATGCGGTGTTCCTGGCGATCGGCCTCGGCGGCGTGCGCGCGTTGTCGATCGACGGCGAGCAGCTCGACGGCGTGATGAACGCGGTCGACTTCATCGAGCAGGTGCGGCAGGCGGATGCGCTGGAGAACGTGCCGGTCGGGCGGCGCGTGGTCGTGATCGGCGGCGGCAATACGGCCGTCGATGCGGCCGTGCAGAGCCGCAAGCTCGGCGCCGAGCGCGTGACGATGGTGTACCGCCGCGGCGTGGAGACGATGAGCGCGACCTGGGCCGAGCGCGAGTTCGCGCAGAAGCAGGGCGTCACGCTCGTCACGCACGCGAAGCCGGTGCGACTGAGCGGCGACGGCACGCAGGTGACGGGCGTCGAGTTCGAGCGCGCGTCGGGCGAGCGTTTCACCATCGACGCGGACATGGTGCTGAAGGCGATCGGCCAGACGCTCGTGCCGGACGGTGTCGCCGCCGCGCTGCTGACGGCCGACGGCGCACGCATCGCGGTCGATGCCGACGGGCGCACTGCGCTGCCCGACGTATGGGCCGGCGGCGACTGCGCGGCGAGCGGCGGCGTCGACCTCACGGTGCAGGCCGTGCAGGACGGCAAGCGCGCGGCCGCGTCGATCGACGCGGCGCTCGCGCAGCGCGACGCGAAGGCGGCCTGAGCGCGACATCGCACATGCACGTACCGACTTGAACGACCCCATTCTCACGGAGCCGAACATGGCCGACCTTCGCTGCAGCATCGCGGGCATCACTTCGCCGAATCCCTTCTGGCTGGCCTCCGCGCCGCCGACCGACAAAGCCTACAACGTCAACCGCGCGTTCGAGGCGGGCTGGGGCGGCGTCGTCTGGAAGACGCTCGGGCTCGACCCGCACGTCGTCAACGTCAGCTCGCGCTATGGCGCCGTACAGTGGAACGGCCAGCGCATCGCGGGGCTGAACAACATCGAGCTGATCACCGATCGCCCGCTCGACGTGAACCTGCGCGAGATCGCACAGGTGAAGCGCGACTGGCCCGACCGCGCGCTGATCGTGTCGCTGATGGTGCCGTGCAACGAGCGCGACTGGAAATGGATCCTGCCGCTCGTCGAGGACACCGGCGCCGATGCGGTCGAACTGAACTTCGGCTGCCCGCACGGCATGAGCGAGCGCGGCATGGGCGCGGCCGTCGGACAGGTGCCCGAGTACGTCGAGATGGTCACGCGCTGGGTCAAGGAAGGCACGAAGCTGCCGTGCCTCGTGAAGCTGACGCCGAACATCAGCGACATCCGCATGGGTTCGCGCGCCGCCTACAAGGGCGGCGCGGACGGCGTGTCGCTGATCAACACGATCAATTCGATCGTCGCGGTCGATCTCGATCACATGGCGCCGATGCCGACGGTCGACGGCAAGGGCACGCACGGCGGCTATTGCGGGCCGGCGGTCAAGCCGATCGCGCTGAACATGGTCGCGGAGATCGCGCGCGATCCGGAAACGCCGAACCTGCCGATCTCCGGCATCGGCGGCATCTCGAACTGGCGCGACGCGGCCGAGTTCATCGTGCTCGGCGCCGGCAGTGTGCAGGTATGCACCGCGGCGATGCATTACGGCTTCCGCATCGTGTCGGACATGGTGGACGGGCTGTCGAACTGGATGGACGACAAGGGCTACGCGACGCTCGACGACGTGCGCGGCCGTGCGGTGCCGAACGTCACGGACTGGAAGTACCTGAACCTCCAGTACGACATCAAGGCGCGCATCGACCAGGACCGCTGCATCCAGTGCGGGCTGTGCCATATCGCCTGCGAGGACACGTCGCATCAGGCCATCACGCGCGAGAAGGACGGCGTGCGGCACTTCGAGGTGGTGGACGCGGAGTGCGTCGGGTGCAATTTGTGCATGCATGTCTGTCCGGTCGAGCAATGCATCACGATGGAGCGCGTCGACTCGGGCGGCTACGCGAACTGGACCACGCATCCGAACAATCCGGCGCGCGTCGACGCGGGCGCTGCATCCGCGGATGCCGCCCGACCCGAGCCGCACGTGAAGGCAGCCTGACCGGCGTCCGGCGCGCGCCAGCGCGCGCCGTTTTCGATCTCGTCGGCCGGCATCGCACGATGCCGGCGCGGACGTTTCCGTGGAGTGCCCTCGATGAATGCGACAGCGAATGGCGCCGCGCCCGACAGCGCAGCGGCGCAGGGCGGCAGCCTGTACAACGACGACCTGGCGCCGACGACGGCGGCGCAGCGCACGTGGAAGTGGTATCACTTCGCGGCGCTGTGGGTCGGGATGGTGATGAACATTGCGTCGTACATGCTCGCGGCCGGGCTGATCGAGGAGGGCATGTCGCCGTGGCAGGCGGTGCTCACCGTGCTGCTCGGCAACCTGATCGTGCTGGTGCCGATGCTGCTGATCGGCCACGCGGGCGCGAAGCACGGGATTCCGTATGCGGTATTGGTGCGTGCATCGTTCGGCACGCAGGGCGCGAAGCTGCCGGCGCTGCTGCGCGCGATCGTCGCGTGCGGCTGGTACGGAATCCAGACCTGGCTCGGCGGCAGCGCGATCTACACGCTGCTGAACATCCTGACCGGCAACGCGCTGCACGGCGCGGCGCTGCCGCTGGTCGGCATCTCGTTCGGGCAGCTCGCGTGCTTTCTCGTGTTCTGGGCGCTGCAGCTGTACTTCATCCTGCACGGCACCGATTCGATCCGCTGGCTCGAAAGCTGGTCCGCGCCGATCAAGGTCGTGATGTGCGTGGCGCTGGTCTGGTGGGCGACCTCGAAGGCAGGCGGGTTCGGCTCGATGCTGTCCGCGCCGTCGCAGTTCGCGGCGGGCGGCAAGAAGGCGGGGCTGTTCTGGGCGACCTTCTGGCCGGGCCTGACCGCGATGGTCGGCTTCTGGGCGACGCTCGCGCTGAACATCCCGGACTTCACGCGTTTCGCGCATTCGCAGCGCGACCAGGTGATCGGACAGTCGATCGGGCTGCCGCTGCCGATGGCGCTGCTGTCGGTCGTGTCGGTGGTCGTCACGTCGGCGACCGTCGTGATCTACGGCAACGCGATCTGGGATCCGATCGACCTGACGAGCCGGATGACCGGCATCGGCGTCGGGATCGCGCTCGTGATCCTCACGCTCGACACGATGTGCTGCAACCTCGCGGCGAATCTCGTCGGGCCCGCGTACGACTTCTCGAGTCTCTGGCCGAAGGGCATCTCGTATCGCGCGGGCGGGATGATCACCGCGACGATCGCGATCGTGATGATGCCGTGGAAGATCCTCGCGACGACGGACGGCTACATCTTCACCTGGCTGGTCGGCTATTCGGCGCTGCTGGGGCCGGTCGCGGGCATCCTGATGGTCGACTACTTCCTGATACGCGGCACGCGGCTCGATACGCGCGCGCTGTTCGACGAGCGCGGCGGCTTCAGCTATGCGCGCGGCTGGAACCCGGCCGCATTGGCCGCCCTCGCGATCGGCGTGCTGCCGAACCTGCCCGGCTTCCTGCATACGGCATTTCCGGCGTCGTTCCCGAACGTGCCGGCGTTCTTCAACACGCTTTACACGTACGCGTGGTTCGTCGGCCTCGTGCTGGCGTCGTGCGTGTACGGCACCTGGATGAAGTGGCGCGCCGGACAGCGCGCGCAGATCGCGAGCGCATGACGGGCGAAGCGCGCCGCATGCGGCACCTGACAGTCAACGAGGAGGCAAGCAGATGGCAATCCTGATTCGCGGCGGCACCGTGGTCGATGCGGACCGCTCCTATCGCGCGGACGTGCTGTGCGCCGATCCCCAGGACGGCGGCACGATCCTGCAGATCGCGGAACGCATCGAGGCGCCGGCCGGCGCGACGATCGTCGACGCGCACGACCAGTACGTGATGCCCGGCGGCATCGATCCGCATACGCACATGGAACTGCCGTTCATGGGCACGACGGCGAGCGACGATTTCTATACGGGCACGGCCGCCGGTCTGTCGGGCGGCACGACGAGCATCATCGACTTCGTGATCCCGAGCCCGAAGCAGCCGCTGATGGATGCGTTCCGCGAATGGCGGGGCTGGGCCGAGAAGGCGGCCGCCGACTACGGCTTCCATGTCGCGGTGACGTGGTGGGACGAGTCGGTGCATCGCGACATGGGGACGCTGGTGCGCGACCACGGCGTATCGAGCTTCAAGCACTTCATGGCGTACAAGAACGCGATCATGGCCGACGACGAGATTCTCGTGAACAGCTTCTCGCGTTCGCTCGAACTCGGCGCGCTGCCGACCGTGCATGCGGAAAACGGCGAGCTCGTGTTCCGGCTGCAGCAGGCGCTGCTCGCGCGCGGGATGACGGGGCCCGAAGCGCATCCGCTGTCGCGGCCGCCCGAGGTCGAGGGCGAGGCCGCCAATCGCGCGATCCGGATCGCGCAGGTGCTCGGCGTGCCGGTTTATATCGTCCACGTGTCGGCGAAGGACGCGGTCGACGCGATCACGCGCGCGCGCAGCGAAGGCCTGCGCGTGTTCGGCGAGGTGCTGCCCGGCCATCTCGTGATCGACGAGGCCGTCTATCGCGATCCGGACTGGACGCGCGCGGCCGCGCACGTGATGAGCCCGCCGTTCCGCTCGGCCGAGCATCGCGAGGCGCTGTGGCGCGGCCTGCAGGCCGGGCAGCTGCATACGACGGCGACCGACCACTGCGTGTTCTGCGCCTCGCAGAAGGCGATGGGCCGCGACGATTTCACGAAGATCCCGAACGGCTGCGGCGGCGTCGAGGACCGCATGTCGGTGCTGTGGCACCACGGCGTCAATCACGGGCGCATCACGCCGAACGAGTTCGTGCGGATCACGTCGACGAACGCCGCGCAGATCTTCAACCTCTATCCGCGCAAGGGCGCGGTGCAGGTGGGCGCCGATGCCGACCTCGTCGTCTGGGACCCGGCCGCGACGAAGACGATCTCGGTGAACACCCACCACCAGAAGGTCGACTTCAACGTGTTCGAGGGGATGACGGTGCAGGGCGTCGCGACGCACACGCTTACGCGCGGCGCGCTTGCCTGGGCGGACGGCGAATTGCGCGCGGTGCGCGGTGCGGGCCGCTACCTCAAGCGCCCGCCGGCGGCCGGCTACTACGAGGCGGTGCGGATCGCGAACCGGCTGCGCGAACCGCATCCGGTCGAGCGCGCCGGCTGACCGGCCGCGGCGCGCGCGGCCGCACGTTCAGTGCGGTTCGTTCGCGTCGCGGATCGGGATCACGGTGCGCGCGCCGCACTGGCGCAGCAGGTCGCGCAGTTCGTTGATGACCGGAAACACCTCGTGGTTCCAGTCGGCGCCCTGCCGGTCGTGCGCTTCCTGCTCGCGCTCGACGATCCAGCGGTCCTCGCGGAAGATGCGCTCGGTGAACCAGACCAGCAGCGGCCATGCGAGATCGAGCGCGAACGGCATGCCGGGCTTGCGGATCGACAGCAGCCCGAACGTGCGGTTGGTGCGCTGCGCCGCGTCGAGCGGCACGTAGACGATCCACAGGTCCATCACGAGCGTGCCTTCGCTCGAACGGATCTGCAGCGTCTGATACGGGTAGCCGGTGCGCACCGTCATCACGCTCTTGTTGGCCTGGCCGCCGGGCTTCCCGCTCGAACCGAACACGAGCGCCTCGCCGACCGGCTGCTTGCCTTCCATTCGCGCGAACGTGTAGTCGACCTCGACCCAGTCGTCGCCGCGCCGCCGGCCGACCGAGCGCGCGCGCATCTGTCCCATCTGCTTGCGATGCAGGAACTGATGGTTCATGTCCATCAGGTTCTCGTGCATGAACGAGTAGTGGCACTTGACCTCGCGGCCGAAGCGGCGCGTCTTGTACGCGCGGTCGTCCGCGGATGCGAGCGCGGGGAACGGACGTTCGTCGGCGCGCGTCGCGTCGCCGGGGAACACGAAGATCAGCCCGTGCGCCTCCCGGCACGGATACGCGCGCACGCCGTTCGGCAAGCGTTCGCGGCCGAGATAGGGCACGTCGACGCAGCGGCCGCTGGCGCAATCGTAGGTCCAGCCGTGATAGCAGCAGCGCAGCGTCTCGCCGGACACGACGCCCGCATGCAACGGCACCTGACGATGGGCGCAACGATCCTCGAGCGCGTGCACGGCGCCCGATTCGGTGCGCACGAGCACGATCGGCTCGCCGGCGAAGCGCACGCCGAGCGTCTTGCCGCGCCGCAGTTCGCGCGACCAGGCGAGCGGATACCAGTGATCGGGGTGGATCGGGACGCGGCGCAGGTCGCGCACCAGCGCGCCGCCGGACGATTCGAGCGGGGTGTTGTCGGACAAAGGCACTGCGTGCATGCGTGACGCCTCCTTCCTGGACGGGAGTTCGATCGCCGCGTGAAGCGACGGTGATCTGATGCAGTCTACGCGAAGTTGCGCGGCCAAGCCGGACGGATGCGGGTTTGCCCGGCGCGGCGGCCGGGGTTTCGTTGATCTCGCGCAGGCGGGGCGGGCCGCGCCGTCCCGCCGCGCGGCTTACAGGCCGGTGCTGCGCCACAGCACCGCGTTGGCGCGATATAGCGCCGGAAACCGCTGCTGCAGTGCGGCGACCTTCGGCAGGTCGTTGTACGCGATGTACGGCGCGTCGGGGTGCAGTTCGAGATAGTTCTGGTGATAGGCCTCGGCCGGATAGAAGCCCTTGAACGTCTCGACGCGCGTGACGACCGGCGCCGGAAACACGTGCGCGTGGTCGAGCTGTGCGACGTACGCGGTCGCGACGGCCCGCTGCTGCGCGGTGGTCGGAAAGATCGCCGACCGGTACTGCGCGCCTTCGTCCGGGCCCTGGCGGTTCAGCTCGGTCGGATCGTGCGCGACCGAGAAGAAGATCTGCAGCAGCCGGCCGTACGTGACCTGCGTCGGGTCGTAGACGATGCGGACCGATTCCGCATGGCCGGTCAGCCCCGTGCCGACCAGCATGTAGTGCGCGGTTTCGGACGCGCCGCCCGTATAGCCGGCGGTGACCTGCTTCACGCCCTTCACGTGCTCGAACACGCCCTGCACGCCCCAGAAGCAGCCGCCGGCGAGTACGGCCGTCTCGTCGTGCGACGCGCCGGGCGTTTCGTCGAGTGCCGGCGCGGGCACGGTGCGCATCGGTTCGGCGGAATGGACAGCGTGCATCAGGCCGAAGACGGCCGCGGCCGCGGCGGCGAGCGCGCCGATGCGGCGCAGCATCGGCGCCCGGCGCGCGGGCGCCGCGTCGCGGGTGGAGGTCGGGTTCATCGTGTGCTCCTTCGGTTGAACGGATGGGAAGGGGGAAACCGTCGCGCTTGGCCCAGGCGCTTAGCCGAACGTGAACGCGTACGCATCCACGCCGGGATCGAGAAACTCGATCGCGAACGTGCGGTCGGCGATCGCGCCGGGCTGCCGGACCAGTTGATACAGGCGCTGGCCGCTCACGGTGCCGTAGCCCCGTGCGTCGGTGTCGCTGCCGTGCGCATCGCCGGGCGCCGCGCCGTCGAGCGTCACGCGAAAGCGCACGGGCTTGCCGTTCGCGCCGGGGCCGAGCACGAGGTGCAGGTCGCGCGCATGGAAGCGGTAGACGATCTTCCCGGCCGGCGCGGCGAGCGTCGCGCGCTCGGCGCCGACCTGCCACGTGCCGGCCAGCCCCCAGTCGTTGAGATCGGGGTGCGCCGGCGCGTCGTAGCGGTGCGACGCGTCGCGCACGACGCCGCCCGGCGACGCGAAGTCCTCCGCGCGCGCATAGCCGACATAGGTCTCGGGCGAGCGCACGTCGGCGCTGTCGGCCGCCGCGAGCGCGCCTTGTGCGGGCGCGCCGGCCAGCCCGAGCGGTACGTTCAGCGCGTCCGGATGGCCTGCTTCCGCGAGCAGCGACTGGATCGCGCGCTCCGACTCCGCGTATTCGCCTTCGCCGAAATGATGGCGACGGATGCGCCCCTGGGCGTCGACGAAATAGTGCGCGGGCCAGTATTGGTTGCCGAATGCGCGCCAGATCGCATAGCCGTTGTCGATCGCGACCGGGTAGTCGATACCGAGGTCGTGAACGGCCTTCTTCACGTTGCCGAGATCGCGCTCGAACGCGAATTCGGGGGCGTGCACGCCGATCACGACGAGCCCGTAACGCGCATACTTGCGCGCCCAGGCGTTCGTGTACGGCAGCGTGCGCAGGCAGTTGATGCACGAATAGGTCCAGAAGTCGACGAGGACCACCTTGCCGCGCAGGCCGGCCGCGGTGAGCGGCGGCGAGTTCAGCCATTGCACCGCGCCGTCGAGCGACGGCAGCGTGCCTTCGACCGGCAGCGCGGCCGGCGCGTGCGTCGCCGAGGTTGCGTCGGCGGCGCGCATCATCGCGCCGCCGGCCATGGCGCCGCCGTTGGACGGTGCGGCATCGCCGGTTGCCGCCATCATCGCGCCGTGCGAATCGTCGCCGGCGGGACTGGGCGTTGCCGGACCGCTTGCAGGGGCGGCCGCTGCAGCCTGCGTACCGGACGCGTGTGCGCCGAGCCGCTCGACGAGCTTCGCTTCGAGGCCGCCCGTCGTGACGGTCGACAACTGCGCGAGCGCGCCGGTGTCGAGGCCGAGCGCGATCGCGCCGACGCCGGCCAGCAGCGCCGCGCCGATCGCGCGACGGATCCATTCGCCGGCGCCGAGCGAGCGCTTCATCGCGGCGAACACCTTGCCGCCGATCACGAGCGCGATGCCGAGCGACGTCGCCGCGCCCGCCGCATACGCGACCAGCAGCAGCGTCGTGCCGACGCTCGCGCCGCGCAGCGCGGCGCCGGTCAGCACGAGCCCGAGGATCGGGCCGGCGCACGGCGCCCACAGCAGGCCGGTTGCGACGCCGAGCAGCAGCGACGACGCGGGGCCGGCCGGCCGGCCGTCACGCTGCGCGAGCCCGGTGAGCCGGTTGCCGGCGGCGACGAGCGGGCGCGTCAGGTGTTCCGCGAAGCGAGGCATCAGCAGGGTCAGGCCGAATACCGCGAGCAGTACGATGGCGGCCCAGCGGCCGGCCTGATTGGCCTGTGCGACCCAGCCGCCGCCGACGGCGGCGAGCGTCGCGATGACGGCGAACGTGAGCGCCATGCCGACCAGCAGCGGCAGGCCGGTGCGCACGAACGGCTGATCGGCGCGCGCGAACACGAAGGGCAGCACGGGCAGGATGCACGGGCTCAGGATCGTGAGCACGCCGCCGAGATAGGCGAGGACGATGAGCAGCATGATGCGGTCTCCAGTCGGTCGGGAGTGCGGGGCCGGCTCAGGTGGCCGCCGGGTGGAAGGCGAGCGCGAGGCCGTTCATGCAGTAGCGCAGGCCGGTGGGCGGCGGGCCGTCGTCGAACACGTGGCCGAGATGGCCGCCGCAGCGACGGCAGTGCACCTCGGTGCGCAGCATCCCGAACGACGCGTCGGTTTGGGTCGCGACCGCGTGGTCGAGCGGCTTCCAGAAGCTCGGCCAGCCGGTGTGGCTGTCGAACTTGGTGCTCGACGAGAACAGCGCGAGATCGCAGCCGGCGCACGCGAAGGTGCCGCGCCGGTGCTCGTCGTTCAGCGCGCTGCTGTACGGCGGCTCGGTGCCGGCGTCGCGCAGGATCGTGTACTGCGCGGGCGTGAGGCGGCGGCGCCAGTCGGCGTCGCTGCGGGTGATTTCGAAGCCGCCGGCGGGCGGCGCGGCGAATGCGCGGCCGACCAGTGCGCGGCGGGCGCTCGACGACAGCGTCGCGAGCGCGGCAAGGCCGGTCGCGCCGGCGAACAGCAGGTGTCTGCGAGTGGGCATGGCGGGCTCCTGGATGCGGGTCCTGAAAACATGCGCACAGAGTAGGGAGGGGGCGGTGTCGAAGTCCTCACGGAAAGTTAAATAAATTGTGATTATTTTCCGGGTGATCCGGCCAAGTCCGACGAAATCCGTCTGAGCCGCGTCGGATAAGGGTTTGCGGGGAATCGGTGGTCCGCCAAATTCCGCGGAAATCCCGCACGAGCCGCAACTTTTTAGTGTCTTTTTAGTGTTCGTGGCGTGGGGTAGGCTCTGCTGAGGATGCGCGGGCCGATCGGATCACGATATCGATGGAGGGCGATCATGGGGGCATTGACGGTCAGGCAAATCGAAGCTGCGAAGGCGACCGGAAAGCGGTATTTCCTGTCGGATGGGCGTGGACTGTTCCTGCGCGTGGGGCCGGCCGGCGGGAAATCTTGGTTTGTTCGCGTCAGTATCAATGGCAAGCAATGCGATAAGCCGCTCGGCAAGACGTGGGCGCGCTCGACGACCGATGCGCAGTTATCGCTAGAGGATGCGCGCGCAGCGGCTGCGACGATTCGTTCACACGCGCGCGACGGCGTGGACTACCTCGAAGCGAAGAAGCGTGAACGCCAGGCCAAGGTTGAACAAGCGGTGACGGCGGACCTCACATTCGGCGACTTATTCGATGCGTGGTTCGCGACGGTCAACAAGAAGCGCGGCAAGAAAGGCCGAAAGGATGGCGGTAAGTCGCTTCGAGCTGCGATGGAAAAGCATGTGCTGCCGACTCTTCGTGCTCACCGGATCGCAGGCGTGTTTGCGTCGAACGTTCTGCCGCTGCTTACCGCGATTTCCGATGTGGGATACAACCGCCAAGCGGTCGAGATGCTGATAACCATCCAACAAATGATTCGATGGGGCGAGCGTAATCAGCCGTGGAAGCGCTTGTTGATCGATTGCGATGTGCTTGCGCTTGCAAAAGAGGATGTTGTTTCAGGCGATTACGATCCGGTGCGTGGCAACGAACGCGATCGGACGCTTACGGACGACGAAATCTGCATGCTCGGTGAACTGATTCCGGCCGCTCGGCTTCCATGCTCCATTGCGTCAGCGGTATGGGTGATGCTCGCTTGCGGAACGCGCGTCGGCGAAACAGTCCTGACGCGATGGACCGATCTTGACTTCAAGGCACGGACGTGGACCATCCCAAAGGAACACACGAAGTCGAACACGGCGATCACAATTCACCTTTCCGATTTCGTCCTCGCGCAGTTTGCGGCGCAGCAGGTCGTGCGCGCCGGCGTGCCGGAGGGCGACGCACGGCGCGATTATGTGTTCCCGTCGGAAAAGGGTAAGCTGCCGCACGTCAGCATCCATACGACCTGCGGGGCTATCCGTAATCGGCAACGCCCAAAGGATGCGCCGACCGAGGGTCGCACGAGGGCAACCGATGCGCTCGCTGTCCCGGGGGGGCAATGGAAATGTCACGACTTGCGTCGGACGTGCGCAACGATGATGCAATCGCTGGGCATTCCGGAAAGCATCGTGCATCGATGTCTGAACCACGCACGAAACGATCCGCTTGATCGGATCTATCTGCAGTTCGATTATGACGCGCAGATGCGTGACGCATGGCGGCGATGGGGTGACCGCCTTTCGGTATTGCTTGGCACGGATACGGAAAACGTACGTTTTCTGTTCGCGTCGTAATTAGAGCGGGCCTACCTCCGGAGAGAGAAGGGGGAAAGATGTAACCCTGATAATACGACTTATCAGGGTTACGATGTGCGGAATCAAGAGATCACGTCAGAATCTGACGACCGATTCTGATGCCCCCTGTGCGCAAGTGGGAGCGCCGCGCTCGTCCCGGTGATGGCGGAGGCGCATCAGCGTTTCGATTGCGGCAGTGCGTTGCCCCGGCGTCGATCGATGCGGTAGGGTAGACGGCGCCTTCTTCGAACGAGGTTGACTCAGGAATAAGCAGGAACTCATTGATGCTGTCGCAGCCGACACTGGCCTGAGCAAGAGTACAGCCGGCGAGGCGATCCAGGCCGTACTGGACGTGATCACACGTGTTGTCAGCGACGGCGGCAGCGTGCAACTCGTCGGATTCGGCTCGTTCTCGCAAGGGCAACGTGCAGCACGGACCGGTAGAAATCCGACGACGGGTGCTGAGATAGCGATCGCCGCAGCGACGACAGTGAAGTTCAGTGCCGGGAAGGCTTTCAAAGACGCCGTGAACGCGTCTTGAGTGCTGGCTCCGAAGTCCGCAAGCCTATCGCTTGGAGCATGCAGACGTCTGCACGATTGCGGTCGACCGGCGATCAGATGTTGACGTCGCGCTGTGGAGTTGACCCTGTAATCCCGGACACAGCGTCACACTAAGGTTGCTGAATCCATTGAGCGCCGGAACTCGCGAGGCGAGCGGTACTTCAGCGCGCTATGGGGATGCTTCTCGTTGTAATGCTCGAACGCGATGGCCAAGTTGCGTGCAGCAGTCGCTGCGTCCGGCTTTGGCATGAAGGCAACGTAGTCGCGCTTCATTGTCTTCACGAAGCTCTCGGCCATCCCGTTACTTTGCGGGCTGCACACCGGCGTGGTCAATGGCTTCAGGCCGATGGCCGCTGCAAACCGGCGCGTATCATCGGCCGTATAGCCCGAACCGTTGTCGCTCAGCCACTCGATTTCGGACGGGGTATGCAGTTCGTTGCCAAACCGATTTTCCACTGCAGCCAGCATCACGTCGCGCACGATGTCGCCGCTGTGACCTGCTGTCGTGGCTGCCCAGCTCATCGCCTCTCGGTCGCAGCAATCCAGCGCAAACGTCACCCGCAGCGGCTCGCCGTTGTCGCAGCGGAACTCGAAGCCGTCCGAGCACCATCGCTGATTGCTGCGCGCGACGGCCACCTTGCCATCGTGCCGACGTTGCGGCCGAGGCGGTGCTGGACGCCGTTGCATCAGCAGACCGTGAGTGCGCATGATGCGATAGATGCGCTTCGCATTGAACGGCACCTGTCCGGCAGCAATGCGTTCATTGCGCAGCGAGCCCCACACCCGGCGATAGCCATAGCTGGGCAAATCGCCGACGACTCGGCGGATTTCCTCGACCACGCTCGCATCGTCCGTCTGCCGCGATTGACGGCCATCGCGCCACGTCGCCGGACGCGACAGTCGTGCCGATACGTTCGAGCGCGACACGCCGAGAACTTCACAAACCAGTTTCACTGGTCGTCCTCCGGCAGCGAGGGCGAGTGCGCTATCCATTTTTTTGCCCGGCCGTACTCGACTGCTTCGCGGAGAATCTCGTTCTCCATGGTCTTCTTGCCGAGCATCCGTTGCAGCTCGCGAATCTGCTTGAGCGCGTCGGCCAGCTCTGAGGCCGGAACCACTTCCTCGCCAGCCTTGACCGCTGACAGGCTCCCATCCTGGTACAGCTTGCGCCAGTGGAACAGCTGGTTCGGGTTCACGCCGTGCTGCCGCGCGACCATCGAAACCGACTTCCCTGGTTCGAAACTCTCGCGAACCATCGCCAGCTTTTGCTCCGCCGTCCAGCGCCGCCGGCGCTCCGGGCCCGTCAACACTTCCATCACTTCCTGCCTGGTGTTAGTCAAAAACACAGTCTTATGCCTACCCGCTAGTTTAAGTGAGAGGCTATGTCCGGTGTTTCAAGGGGCTGCTCCACGCTGGATCACCGAGTTGTCGATGACGGGGGCGCGTGCACGACGTTGAGATGCGGGCGAAATTGATCGCTCAGCTTGTTGTTGATACGTATCAACATCCAACTCGGCTCATCGAATTGTTGGGTTGAGAGGGGACGACAGGGGATTTCGCGTCGTTGATATCGCGTTAGTCAGCCGCCGGGAGTGAAGGGGAACATAGTAAGGGCTATGTTACCCTTCATTTCGGGACATCGGGCGAACGCTCTAGGCTCGTGGGGCTCACAAGACTAAAGTTGCGTCTGGGCCCGGCTGCCGGTGGCGGGCAGAGCGGAGGCGGGAGACGCGGCACGAACCGACGCCGTAGTCCGCGCAGGTCGGCCGGGCAGATTCGGCCGGAGAAACAGTCACGTTGTGCGATACCGGAAGCCGGACCACGTAGTCAGCGCGAGTGATGACGCTCGCACCGGCCCGCTAGTTGTGTGAGCGCTGACCGGGCGGAAAACGTTCGCGATTGCTCTTGGCGAGCGTGGCTGCGACAGGCGTAAGCCGGAGTTCATCGGTGGGCTGCCCGCCGCAGGCGTTGGTGGGGCGGAGGCCAGCGATTTGCGTGTGTGCAGCGGGATGAGGTAGGGTGCAGCTTTGATTTTGTTGCCAAGGCTGTTCATGAACAAGCAAGAACTCATTGACGCGGTCGCAACGGGCGCGGGCGTCAGCAAAACCGACGCGAGCAAAACCGTCCAGGCGGTTCTGGACGCGATCACGGACGCGGTGAGTCGCGGCGAATCGGTACAGCTGATCGGTTTCGGCGCGTTTTCGCAGGGGCAGCGCGCTGCCCGCACGGGACGTAATCCGACGACGGGCGCGGAGATTGCCATCCCGGCCGCGAATACTGTGAAGTTCACCGCCGGCAAGGCCTTCAAGGACGGGGTGAACGCACTGTGAGGCAGCGTGAGGTCGGGCAGGCCGCTTATGCGGGACTGCACCGTGAAATTGCTGATGTAGTCGCGTCGGCGCGCGAAGCGACGGCTCGCACGGTGAACGCCCTGATGACGGCGACCTATTGGGAGATCGGGCGACGAATCGTTGAGTTCGAGCAGGGCGGGGAGGGACGGGCCGCTTATGGCGAGGCGGTGATCCGCCGTTTGGGCGCCGATCTGTCAGAGCGATTCGGTCGCGGCTTCGGATGGCGCAATCTCGCACAGATGCGCGCCTTTTACTTGACGTGGCCCGCGGATCGGATTGTGCAGACATTGTCTGCACAATCCACGCCCGCCCAGATTGTCCCGACAGCGTCTGCAAAATCAACCAAGGCGGCGGTGAAGGCGCCGCCGGGCGTGGCGTTCGAGCTGAATGCTATCGCTCAGGCTTTTCCGTTGCCCTGGTCCGCTTACGTTCGCCTCCTCGCGGTGAAAACGCAAGCTGCTCGCGACTTTTACGAGGCTGAAGCGCTGCGTGAGGGCTGGTCTGTGCGGCAGCTTGACCGCCAGATCAGCAGTCAGCTCTATGAGCGGCTGGTGCTGTCACGCAACAAGGCGTCCTTGCTGGGAAAGGCGGCTGTAGCGCAACCCGGCGATCTTCTCTCGCCTGAAGAAGCGATCCGCGATCCGTTTGTCCTCGAATTTCTTGACATGAAGGACGAATATTCGGAGTCGGATCTCGAAGCGGCCTTGATTCAGCACTTGGCGGATTTTCTCCTCGAGCTCGGCGATGACTTTGCGTTCATAGGTCGGCAGCGGCGTCTACGGATCGATGACACCTGGTTTCGAGTCGATCTCGTGTTTTTTCACCGGCGCTTGCGATGCCTGCTCATTATCGATTTGAAGGTCGGGCGCTTCAGCTATGCGGACGCGGGGCAGATGCATCTCTACCTCAACTACGCGCGCGAACATTGGATGAAGCCCGGCGAAAACCCCCCGGTTGGCTTGATTCTGTGTGCTGAAAAAGGCGCGGCCGAGGCGCATTATGCACTCGACAACTTACCGAACAAGATACTCGCAGCGGAGTATCAGACGGTCCTCCCGGATGAGGCCACATTCGCGCGAGAATTGGAACGTACCAGGATCGAACTGGAGCGCCGGGGCCGCAAGGCGTGACTTCCCGTCCGAGGTTTCGAGGTGCTTAAATACGCGCGGATGGGCGAATACGATGGAGCGGTCGCCCGGTAAAATTTGATGTTGCTGGCACGGCAATCAAGCTATGCGAAAACACTCAACCGTGCGCCGACGGCCGCTGACGAAGGCGCAACTACTACCTCTTCCGGTTGACCAGGTCCGTCGTCTTTCTCTCGAGCACCACCTCGCACTTGCACTGCTTTGCGGCGGCAGTGGTGATATTGAGTCGATCGCCACGCTGTCCAATATGCTCGCGCTCGCGTTCTATTTGCGTTCCGACGGAGAAGCGGAACTATATCGCTCCACGGACTTCGCACTCAACCAATGCATTGCGCGGGCAGAGCGGGGTGGCAAGTGGACTTTTACAGACGCGGAGCGGACTGCACTCGAAGCGTTGCTTCGTGTTCATGATAAGCAACTTGCTGCGTTGCCGGTCCATCGCTATCTTGAAGCGCTGGAGCAGGTGCAGCATGTTGGCACGCCCTCCTTTAACTTGCCGTTCGAATCGGACTGATGCTGAACGTTTTCTGCCTGTCGTGGCGAATACGCCGGCGGTTGATGTGCACGGATAAATCTGTGAGTTGGCGCAGCCAATGCGTGAACCGTGTGTGGACCTCGTAGTCGATAGTTTCTACGTAGAAACTCTAGGAAGCGAGTCACGGCGTGTGTAGTTGCATCGTCAAAGGGCACCGCGAGGTCCTTTGTCGAAGTGGTTCTGTTCCATGGCGGGATCTGGCGGACTGAAGCTCGAAGGTGCCAGCGGGCCGCACGGCACCGCTCGAAATTCGACATCCGGCCAGTTGTCGCCGGCGATGGCGAGAGACGGCTACCGGCCAGTTCCGGCCATTCGACTAAACTCGTGAGGATCGTCGTGCTTCCCGAAGCGGACGTTCAAGGCTGCGGGTATTCGGCCCTCCTCAGAAGTAACACGGGAATGGATGCTGCGGGGCAGTACAGACATAAGCGGAATGCCGCTACCACCAGCACCACGACAATTCGCCCGAACAAATTTCGCCGACAGCGAAAATATTTGACTCTTGCGAGAAGGCGCCGTCGCCGAGCTCGGTGACGAGCCGTCGCCCTTGTGTCGTGTGCAACCAGCCGATCCCGGCAACACTCACGGAGATTGCCGCAGCGACCCACGCGATCACGTGGGTCGATCGCACCGCCGTCAGCCCGTACATGATGTTGCAACCGTCGGGGGAAGATACACCGGGCCGCCGGGTGTGGCGCTGATGATGGTATTACGCAGGTTGAAGAGGGTGGGTACCGCACTGAACTGGAATTTTGTGCCGACCGGGATGCCGGCCGAGTTTTTCTCGGTGAGCGTGTACGTTCCATTTGTCGTCGACGTCAGTGCGGCAAAGTCCGCGGCCGAGAGCTTGCTTTGCAGCGTCGCGACGAGATCCACCATGAACTGATCGAACACGCAGCCCGGAACGCCGACGTCGTTATGGGCCGTCGTCATGTCCTGGCACATCTCCGGCTGGGCGTCGATGTCTCCGGCCACCTTGACGGGACCAGGGTAGGTGTACGGACCGCCGAGGAGCGCTTCGAACTGCAGCGTGAGACAGGCTTCAAGCCGTGCTGGCGTGTCATGGGCTGCACTGCTGTGGCTCGCATTACCTGTTACAGCCGCAAAATAGGGCGCTTCGACCGGGTCCGCCAGAAGGCCTGCGACAGCCGCATTGACCACGCCGGCCACCACGCCGCGGGCCGCCGAATCACCGCCAAGCGCGGTCCAGATGGCCAGATTCTCCGGATGTTGCGCCGCCACGGGCGCAATGTCGTCTCCGCCTCCGCAAGCGCTGAGCGCGAACGGCGCCGCTGCGGCAACGACGATACCGATGAAAAGCTTCATGAGTTGTCTCCTCTGAATGCCATCGCGACGCCATTTCCCGAGGTGGGACGCCAAGCACCTTGGCTGGATGACATTTGCAGATACGGCGGCGGAGCGCGAACGGATGCAGTGGCGATTGAAGACGGGCACGGTTGTCGACACCGTTGCCATTCCGTGGATCGAGGATCTGTCCGCGATGAAGTGTTCAACCGTGCATCCGCTGCACGGTTGGTCTCGTATCTCCGATTGCTTCCAGTCAACGGCGGCAATCTTTCGGAGAACGAAAATGAAATCTTGCGGCAAAGCAAAACTGGGTGGTGCGGCGCTCGCCCTCGCATTTGCAACGTGCATCTACGCGCCGGCCACCGAGGCCGGATCCATGTCGATGGAGCAGACCGTCGAGGTGGGTGGCGCTGCGATGTACCCGTCGAGGAACATCATCGAAAACGCGGTGAATTCTCACGATCACACGACCCTGGTCGCGGCGGTCAAGGCGGGTGGGCTGGTCGACACATTGTCGAGCAAGGGGCCCTTCACGGTATTTGCACCGACCAACGACGCATTCGCCGCGTTGCCGGCCGGCACGGTGCAAACATTGTTGAAGCCGGAGAACAAGGCGATGCTCGTCAAGGTGTTGACGTATCACGTCGTATCCGGACGACTCACGGCGTTCGACCTTGCCAGGGCGGTCGAGCAAGGTGGCGGCAAGGCGACACTGAAGACGGTCGAAGGCGATTCCCTGATCGTCAGCCGTGGCGCGAACGGGCTGGCCGTGACCGACGACAAGGGCAATGTCGCGCACGTCACGATCGGCGATGTCATGCAGTCCAATGGCGTGATTCACGTGGTCGACTCCGTGCTGATGCCCTGATGCCTCAGCCTGTATCGGGAGGAAGGCGTGATGTGCGGAAGCAGGCCGTGCGCGATTGCACATCACGTCGCCCCCGGTGTGTCGTCGGGGCGCCCCGTCGCACGGTCGAGCCCCAACGTTCCGATCGGCAATTCGTGATTCGATTCCGGCTAGCGATCGAAGGTCACTTCATTTGGCTCTGTGTATTCAGGATCTCTACCGAACTGAGGGCTCGCGCGCGTGCAACCTGGTGATCCACGATCGGGAAGGGATAACTTGCGCCGAGCGCGATGGATGCTTCCCGCAGCGCTTCAGCGGAAGCGGTCCATGGGCTGTGGAGTGTTTCGGCGGGGAGTGCAGACAGTTCGGGCACCCACCGCCGCGTGTATTCGCCGCTCGAGTCGAACTTTTCCCCCTGCAGGACAGGATTGAAGATTCGAAAATACGGGGCCGCGTCGGCGCCGCTTCCTGACACCCATTGCCACCCGGCGGGATTGCTTGCCTCGTCCGCGTCAACCAGCGTATCCCAGAACCATGCTTCGCCCTCGCGCCAGTCGATCAGCAAATGCTTTGTGAGAAATGATGCTGTCACCATGCGCACGCGGTTGTGCATCCAGCCTGTGTGCCAAAGCTCGCGCATGCCGGCGTCGACCAGCGGGTATCCGGTTTTCCCCCTTTGCCACGCGCGAAGCGCCTTGGCGTCGGTACGCCACGGCATGGCGTCAAACTGACGCCGAAAATTGAACTGATGAAGGGGTTCGCAGTGGTAGAGAAGGTAATACGAGAATTCTCTCCATCCGAGTTCACTGAAGAACTTGTTCAATGACTCATTTTTGGCATCGTCAATGCGAACAACTCGCCTGCTTCGCATTGCGTCTACCGCTGATAACGTCGCGTACCACACCTGCCGGGCCGAGATATTTCCGAAGCGAAGATACGGAGAAAGCCGGCTCGTCGCTCGAGTGGCCGGAAAATCCCGAGCGCCGGCATAGTCGGAAAACGAGTTTTCAATGAAGGCCTCGAGTTGATGCCCGGCCGCTTCCTCGCCGCATCGCCAGGTCGCTCGCAAGCCCTCCGCCCAATCCGGCGTCGAGGGCTGCAGTGCAAGTTCGGAAAGCGTACTGACGTGTGCGCTGACGTTTCTGGAGACGGGAAAGAACGTGATCCGGGCGGGCGCCGGCAGCGGGCATGGCGGGAAAAAGTTATCGCGGCGAGCGGCTCTCCAGTACGCGCTGAATACCTGGAACGGCAAGCCTTCGCGCGTGGCCACCGTCCAGGGTTCCCGCAAGAGATGGCCGTTGAATGTCGACACGTCGATGCCGCGCCCGATCAGGTCTTTCTTGATCGATGCATCCATTTCCGTTTGCGCTTTCGAGTAGCGGCGATTCCAGAAAACCATTGCCGCCCGGGTCTCGACGGCGAGGCTCCTGATGGCTTCATGTTCGTTACCGCGAAGCACGAGCAGCGAGCCGCCGAGAGCGGAAAGCGAGTCGTCGAGTTTTTTCAATGACTCGTGCAGCCACCACTTTTGCGCGCCCCCCATGGCGCGCCCGAGCTTCGGGGCAGGGTCGTAGACGTAGACGCAAGCAACAGGATGGCCGGTACTGACCGCATGAGAGAGCGCGGGATTGTCGCTGAGTCGTTGGTCATCCCGAAACCATACGATAACGGGGCGGGATTCATGCGGCAATTCGGTGCGTGTCATGTGTGGTGCCTGAGAAGGTATGTTGGCAATTTGAACGGGATCGGAGATAAAGCCGGCTTGCGTCGCTTCCGGCTCTATCCGGCGCGGGCGTCATTCATGTCGCCTGCGCCGATTGGCGGAGGAGAAGGGCGCGTTACGCCATCCCAATGGCTTGCAATCGCAAGCGCGGCCGGCAAGATGAACGCCCAGCCGGTTGCGAGAACGACGAGCGCTGCAGCCGGATCTTTGAAATGAACGGCCCCCAGCGCCGCACCTGCGCGAAAGGACGCGGGGCCGGCGAACGCGCCGACGAGCGCCGAGACGAGCGGTCGCGCCCGAAGCCAGGGCAGCAAGGTGTTGAGTTGAATCGCGAACAGCGCCCACAGCCCCGCGAGCCAGTACGGCGCTGTACCTTTGAGAAAAACGCCGTTCGGGTACACGAGCAGGCCGGAATGTGCAACGGCGCTGTCCCACAACCATCCGGACACCGTGACCGTGATGACGATCCGCGCCTCGGATGCGGGCCGACGCGCGAAGAGAAGATGGCCGGTTGTCGCGATCAGCGCATAGGTGACGCCCCACGCCGCGTGATGCGATGCGGCAGTCATCACGCATACCAGCCATCCTGTCTGGGTCGTCGCGAGATAGATGCACACGCGAGCGGCGCCGGACTTTTTCGTGCTCGACGTCGGTTGATTCGGCGCGCTTCTCATGATCGTTCGCGGCGGATCGGTAACGGCATGCTCGCCGTGCCGCCATGTCGACGTTGCATCTCGGGGAAAGTGGCAGGTAGAACGTTCATGGCAGACGGCTCTCACTATCGTCGACGAGCGGACTCACCACCGGACGATTGCTTGGCAGCGAGCGACCGTCGGCATTCCGCGTTGATTCACCTATCCACTCCACATACGACTCTCCGCTGCGCACGGATGCACTTGCGCAGGGAAGATCTGGATGCCGTCAAGGGGCGCGGCTGCCCCGCGATGCATGCATCCGCTTGCGCGCAATCGCCGTAAACCACAAACCAGGCGGCGGATGCGGCCGGAATCGTCAGGAATGGGGATATCCATGAACATGAAAGCCGGACTCGTCGTCCTGTCGGTGCTGCTCGCGGCCGGTCTCCTCTCCGCGTGCAGCCCGGTGCGGCTCCTGAATGCGCTGACGCCGAGCTACACGTTCAGTCTTTTCGCAGGTATCCCGTACGGATCCGGCGAACGCCAGGTGCTCGACGTCTACTTGCCCACGCGCGTCTTGCATCACTGGCCGGCCGATGCGAGTGCGGGCGCCCCTGTGGTCGTGTTCCTTTACGGCGGAAGCTGGCAGTCCGGCGAGCGCAAGGACTATCTGTTCGTGGGCGAGGCGCTCGCGTCGAGGGGCTTTGTTGCCGTCTTGCCCGACTACAGGACGTATCCGGCGACCACCTTTCCCGGTTTCGTCGACGATGCGGCGCAGGCGGTGGCGTGGGCACGCGAGCACGCGGTTGCGTTCGGCGGCGATCCACATCGCCTGTTTCTGATGGGGCACTCTGCCGGCGCACAGATTGCCGCGTTGCTTGCGACCGACGGCCGCTATCTGGCGGCACAGGAGATGCGCAAGAGCGATATCGCCGGCGTGATCGGCCTGGCCGGGGCTTACGATTTCCTGCCGCTGCGCGACGCGACGCTTGAAAGGATCTTCCCGGAGGAAGCGCGCGCCGGGAGCCAGCCCATTCGATTCATCCAGGGTACGGAGCCGCCGATGTGGCTGGCCGTCGCGGAAAACGACACGGTGGTCGAGCCCGGCAACACGACCCGCTTCGCGCGCGCGCTGCAAGACAAGGGCGATACCGTCGTGGTCATGCGTTACAGGAACGTGAGCCATGCATCGATCGTCGGTGTGCTGGGCGCGCCGTTGCGAGGCTTGGCGCCAGTGCTCGACGATCTCTCCGCGTTCGTGGATCGCGTCGCGAATGCGTCGAATGCCGGCGCCACGAGCAGGCAGCCAACATCGCCTGCCGCCGTGGCTCGTTCTTCCGTTGCGGCTCGGTGATCGAGGCAAGCGCCGCATTGCGCGCGAAACAGCATCGCCACCTGCCGTCGTGGGCAGGTCGGAGCAGCCGGCGGCGCGTGCCGCGCTACAGCGCCTTCAGTTCCGGCGTCGTCCCGCCCAATCCCTCTTCGCGAAGAATGACGGCAAGCGCCGTCTCGAGCAATTCGGCCGCCCGGTTCGCTGCGTCTCCAAGGTGGCGGTGCAGCAGCGCATCGGCCGGCGATCGAGACACGCATTCGTCGCTGTATCGCTCGAACGCACTGAGCTGCATGATCAATTCGGAGAGATGACGCGGACACTCGCATTTGACGGTGGTGGACAGGCCGCTGAGCGACGCGAGCGTCGCCTCGTCGAAGCGTCGCCGCGTGCGCAGCCAGAGCCCGCGATCCGCGTCATTCGATTGGCGCGACTTGACGACGGCTTGCGCCAGTTTCGAAATGATCGATATCGGGTTGGTCTGGCCTTCCGTCGACCGGAACAGCTCGAACCCCGACAGACGCGCCAGCTCGACCGCCTCTGCCGTGCCGAACCCGTATACGACGGCCACGGCGTGCGCGTTGAGCTGTTGCGCCACGGCAGCGAGCTGCGAAACGACATCCTCATGGAGCGACGTGGTCGTCGCGATGAGGGCATCGACTGACGTACCCGCATGCGCGCTCGTGTCGTCGAGCGAGTCGATTCGCGCGGCGATCCGGATTCCCATTCGCTCTATCGCGGATTCCGGAATCGAAAGCGCGCCGACGACCGCGAGGCTCACACTTGCCTCGTGAAACACCGGGTCACGCGTATTCGTCAACGACAACGCCTCGAGTTCCTCGCGGCTCAGGCTGGCGATCGAGCCGATCGCGTGGCCCTGATTGACGAGCGTTTTCAGCAATCGAATTCGCTGGACGTCGTCGTCCGAGTACAGCCGTTGTCCGGACGGCGTTTTGGGCGGCGCAACCACGCCATAGCGCCTTTCCCAGATTCTCAGCGTGGCTGCCGGCATGCGCGCCAGGCGCGCGGCCTCGCCGCTGCGATAGCGATGGGGCGTATCGCGATCCTTGCGAGGGGGCATCGTTGCTCTCCTGAAGTTGACGTACCGTTGTCTCAGGATTGTACGCAGTTTGCGTGAAATACGAAGCAGGAAAGTGATTCAATATGCGGATTTTCGTCCGAAAAGGTGGTTCGCGAAGCGCGAGCCGGCTAAAATGCTTGGAAGCGGTACGGCTCGGTGTTGCGAGGTCGGTCAGGACGCGCGCGGTGCCGCGCGTACGGAGGGGCAAGGTGTTTCGTTCGACGCGCGGGTGTCTCGACAACCCAGGCGGCGATCATCAATCGCGAAGCGTCCCATGAAGACTTTAAGGCTTGTCCTCGGCGATCAGCTGGACCCGAATCATCATTGGTTTTCCGATGTCCGGGCCGAAACGATCTACGTGCTGATGGAAGTTCGGCAGGAAACCGACTACACGCTCCATCACGCTCAGAAGCTGATTGCGATCTTTGCGGCGATGCGCCGCTTCGCGAGGCTGTTGCGCGATGCGGGCCATCGCGTGCACTACATCGAGATCGACGACCCGCTCAATCGTCAGGCCATTCCCGCCAACCTGGACAGTGTCGCCGAGCTTCACGGCGCGGCGTGCATCGAGTATCTGCTGCCGGACGAATGGCGGGTCGACCAGCAGCTGAGCGCCTATGCGGCAGCGGCGAGCGTGCCGGTTCGCGCGGTCGATACCGGTCATTTCCATACGACGCGCGACGAGGTCGCGCAAGTGCTCGGAGCGGGCCGATCATGGATCATGGATCGCTTCTACCGGAGCATGCGCGTGCGGCATCGCGTCTTGCTCGACGGGGAAGGGCGGCCTGCAGGCGGGCAGTGGAACTACGATGCCGAGAACCGCCAGGCGTGGTCCGGCTCGCCCGCGGAACCGGCCGACTGGCGTCCGCATCACGATCATCGCGCGCTGTGGCAACAGATCGTTGCGGCGGGCGTGCGCAGCTTCGGGGAGCCGTCGGCCGGCGACTTCCGCTGGCCCGTCGATCGCGCCGAAGCGCTCGCCTGCCTCGACGCCTTCATCCGGGATGCGCTACCGTTTTTCGGGCAGTTCCAGGACGCGATGCACGGGAGCGCGCGGCGCCTGTTCCACTCGATGCTGTCGTTCGCGCTCAATGTGAAAATGTTGAATCCGCGCGAAGTCGTCGCGCGGGCCGAGCACGCGTATCGCAGCGGCGCGGCGCCGCTTGCCGCCGTCGAAGGGTTCATCCGGCAGATACTGGGCTGGCGCGAGTTCGTGCGCGGCGTGTACTGGGCACGCATGCCGGGCTATGAAAACAGCAACGCGTTCGGTCATCGCCGCCCGTTGCCGCCTTGGTTCTGGGATGGCCGCACGCGCATGGCCTGCATGTCGCACGCGCTGCGGCAGTCGCTCGAAGACGCGCATGCGCACCACATCCTGCGGCTGATGGTGATCGGCAACTTTGCGCTGCTGGCCGGGCTGGATCCGCACGAGGTGCATGAGTGGTACCTCGGTGTCTATATCGATGCGTTCGAATGGGTCGAGATGCCGAACACGCTCGGGATGAGTCAATACGCCGACGGCGGGGCAATGGCGACCAAGCCCTACGTTTCCAGCGCCGCGTACATCCATCGGATGAGCAATTACTGCAAGGGCTGCGCGTACGACCGCAATGCGCGAACCGGCGCGCGCGCATGCCCGTTCAACGCGCTGTACTGGGACTTTTTCGACCGGCACCGCGGCGCGCTGCAGCACAACAACCGGCTCGGGATGGTCTATCGGCAGCTCGCGCGCTTTGATGACGCGGCGCTCGAAGCGATTCGCCTGCAGGCTGACAGCGTGGTGCGGAATCTCGAATCGCTGTAGGCCGTTCCGTCATCGGCCGCCGCCGTTCAGTGCGTGATCAGGGTGTCGGCCACCGCGCCGCCGAGGTCGGTGCCGCTGAGCCACGCGCCTTCGATCTTGCCGCCGCCCAGCCAGTCGCCGCACAGTCCGATGCGCGGGCCAGCCCGCCACGCAAAGCGGCCGGGAGTCGCGACAGACGACGGCGCCGGCTCGGCATAGCGCCAGCGATGGGCGGTTGCCGTGTCGGCGGTGGCGCCCACGATGTCCCGAAAGGCGTCCAGCAGCGTGCGCGTTATCTGCTCGGGCGGCGCCTCCAGATGAGCCTGGCTCCAGTCGGGTGTCGCGTGCAGCACCCACGTGCTCGCGCCGGTGCGCCCGGGCTTGGACGTGTCATGGGCGATCCAGCCAAGCGGACCGGAATTGACGAATGCGGCGTCGAATCCCGGGTTCGGCAAATGGCCGCACTGCGCCATCACGGCCCAGGCCGGGCGCATCCCGGTACGCTGGGCAATCACCGCGAGACCCGGTTCGGCGCGCTGCAGGAGCGGGACGGCCTGCGGCGCCGGAACCGCGACGATGACGACGTCGTGACGCGCGTCCAGCGCACGATGCTCGGACGAGATCAGTCGCCAGCCATGTTCGTCTCGCATCAACCCCGTGATCGTCGTCTCGGGCACCGTTTCGATTCCGGCCGACAGATGGCGCGCCGGCGCAGTCATGCCCGGCACGCCGACAAATCGCTGAGCTGGCGCGAGCAGTGCCCGCGGCCAGCGTGAGCCGATCGATGCGACGCGCGCGGCCCACGGGGCGGCAGCGCCGCCGGCGACCCATCGCGATATTTCGGCGACGAATGCCGGATGTTGCGCGGTGAAATACTGCGCGCCGTGATCGGCCTGCCAGCCGTCCGCGCGGCGCGTGCTCATGCGCCCGCCCACGCCACGGCTTTTCTCGTACACCGTCACTCGGTGGCCCGCATCGGAGAGGACGCGTGCGCAGGCCAGTCCGGCGATTCCCGCGCCGACGATCGCGATGTTGGCGGGCGAATCGGAAAATGAAGTCATCTGATTCGTCTTAAAAAATGCAGAAAATTGCGCTAATTCTTAGCGCTCATAGTGAATTCTATGTCACGATCGGGCATATGAAGCCGATATTTGTGACATGTGACACGTGGATTTTGAGTCGTTAAGTCATCATGAGTCGTTATATCGCTTCATCCTGCCGGGAATCGGCATAGAATAGAAACTGTGAACAAACGGCATGTCGCGGCCCGGCTGCGCATCGTGCGGCGGTCGTCGAGCGCCGCGCGCGCAGGAGCCGGAGTCCCCGCGCGGGAAGGGTGCTTGCAACAGGAGTCGTCATGGCTTTTGTCTGGATTTGCGGGGCAACGGGAGCCGTCGGCAGCGCACTTGCGCGCCGGCTGGACGCCAAGGGCGTTTCAGTGGTGCTCACAGCCCGACACGCTGATAGTCTCGGCGCCCTTGCCGACACGATGTCGCGCGAGCGTGTGGTCGTTGCGCCCGCCGACGCGACTGATGCGGCGGCGCTCGATCGGGCGCTCGAGGCAGGCGTCGAGCGATTCGGTGTGCCGGACGGGCTTGCGCATTGCATCGGCTCGATCGTCGTCAAGCCGATGCATTCGACTTCGGATTCCGAACTGCATGACGCGTTCGCGGCGAATTACTTTTCGGCATGGAACGCATTGCGCGCGTTCGTCCGCATGTTGCTCGCCGCTCAGGCCGGGGGCAGTGCGGTGCTGTTCGGCAGTGTCGCGTCGAGAACCGGGTTCCCGAACCATGAAGCCATCGCCAGCGCGAAAGCCGCGGTTGGCGCGCTCGCGCAGGTGGCGGCCGCCACCTACGCGGCGCGCGGGATTCGCGTCAACTGCATTCATCCCGGCCTGATCGTCTCGGCGATGTCCGCGCGTCTGACGAGTGCGCCGCAGGTCGCGAAGCGCCTCGCGGACGCCAATCCGCTCGGACGACTCGGCGTCGGCGACGATCCCGCCGCGCTTGCGGCGTTCCTGTTGAGCGCCGATGCGTCATGGGTGACCGGCCAGCAGTTCGGCGTCGATGGCGGCCAGGGTGCGCTGATCGTCTCGCCGAGGTCGTGATCATGCGTGCGGCGCTGCATCGCTACCGCGTTCCCGCAGCGTTGGCGCTGGCCGGCCTGGCGCCGTTCGTCGCGCTGTCGTGGCTGAGTGTCCACGCGTCGGCTGCCAATGACGATTACGTGCACGCGCTGCTGAACTACGCCGCGTGTATCGCGTCGTTCGTCGGGGCCGTGCATTGGGGTGTCGCGCTGCGCGCATCCGAGTCGCCGCCCCGCCAGCGCATTCTTTACGGATGGAGCGTGATCCCCGCATTGATGGCGTGGGCCGTGCTCATGTGCCGGGCATCGGCGCGCGGCTCACGGCAATGGCGATCGTGCTTGTCGCCTGCGCGGCCGTCGACGGCGTGCTGTGGAGAAAGGATTTCGTTCCGGCTTGGTATTTCGCGTTGCGGTGCCTGTTGACGAGTGTGGCAAGTCTCTCGCTGCTGGCCGCCGCGCCTTCGATGAACGGTTGATCCGAATCCCTCCGGGGCGACGTCCTGAACAGCTCGCCGACCCGAGTGCCGGAGCATCGAATTCGGGGGGGCATCACGATGAAATATCGCAGGCCCGCGGCGGCGATGCTGTCGCCTCTCCATCGAGTCAGCGGCGCGCTGCCGCCGCCGCTGCAAATGCCGATTCAACGGCGCGCGGTTCGACTCGCGCAGCGCGATCGAACCGCGAGGTGATTCGCGCGCTCATTGCTCGAGATACACCTTGAGTCGCATCAGGCTGCGGCGAATCCAGCTCTTCATCGTGCCGAGCGGCACCTGCATGCGTTCGGCCAGCTCCGCGTACGACGCGCCGCCATGAAACGCTTCCCGCAGCACATAGGCCTGCCGTTCGCCCAGATGCGCGAGCCCGCGCTCCAGACGCAGGCGCTCCTGGCTCGCCTGCGCGCCGAGATCGGGCGTCGGGTTTTCGTCGGGGATCGACATCGCCAGTTCGTCGTCGAGCGGAACCTCGCGGTGCTGCCTGATCCGGTCGATGGTCCGATTGCGTGCGAGCGTCATCAGCCATGTCATCGCCGTGCCGCGTCCGGCGTCGAATGAATCGGCGCGACGCCACGCCGTCGTGAACACGTCCTGAAGCAGGTCTTCCGCTTCGTGGCGGTCGCGGATCATCCGGACGATCACGCCGTACAGCCGCGCCGCCGTCGATCGATACAACTGCGCGAACGCGTGCTCGTCGCCGGCGGCGACGCGAGACAGCAATTGGTCGAGTTCCGCATGCGCGTCGGGTGCTTCGTCGGGCTGAACGACCGCATCGGCGGTGAATTCGGTTCTGCCGCCCGGGCGCGACCTCCCGCGGGACGCGTCCCGGCGTTGCTGCCTGCCTGAATGCAGCTTCGTCGATCGACCCTTGCCGGACGACGGGCGGAGCGAATCGTGCGAGCAGTTCATCGGGAACTCCGTATGGCTTTGCGCTTCGCGCTGTTGCGCGCCCGCGGTGACGAGCGGGCGCGGCTCATGGCCGGGCACGGTGCCATCGCATTCGTCGCGAATGCCTGTCGCGCGCATTACGCATTCTTTCCGGACAACAAGGCGAGAAACTCTCGGCGAAGCGATGCGTCCGCGAGAAATTTCCCGCGCATCACGCTGTTGGTCATTTTTGCCTGGTCGTCCTTGGTGCCGCGCCAATGCATGCAGAAGTGCTCGGCCTCGAGTACGACGGCAAGGCCGTCGGGCGAGATGCGCGATTCGAGGAGATCGGCGATCTGCTTGACCGCTTCTTCCTGGATCTGCGGGCGCGTCATGACCCAGTTCACGAGCCTTCCGTACTTCGACAGGCCGATCAGATTCGACGCGGCGCTCGGCAGCACGCCGATCCAGATGCGACCCATGATCGGGCAGAGATGATGCGAGCAGGCGCTGCGCACGCGCAGCGGCCCGACGATCAGCAACTCGTCCAGCCGCTCGACGTTCGGGAATTCGGTGACGGACGGCGCCGCGTCGTAGCGGCCCGCGAACACTTCGCGGATGAACATCTTCGCGACGCGCCGCGAGGTCTCCCGGGTGTTGTGGTCGTTGTCGACATCGATCACGAGCGAGCGCAGCACCGCTTCCATTCCCTGCGCAACTTCGTTCTGCAACGCATCGAGTTCGCCGTCGCGCAGGTGCGCGGCGATGTTGTCGTTCGCATGGAAGCGCGCGCCCGCGTTCTCGAGCCGACGACGGATGATGTGCGACAGAGGAATGCCCTCGTCGATCGCGGTCAAGGTGTGTTCGGGAGCGTCGATCAGATTGCCCATGTCGGTTCGTTTCTCGAGGTTAGGGGGTCATGCGATGGATCGCGACAGAGGCGATGATTTGCCTGTGTTTCTTGGATAAAAACCGGGCGAACGCCGCCGCTATTTCGACGACGCGCCGACCGGGCGGCGCTCACCTGGCGTGCGCGGGCGTGCATGGCGGCCCGGCAGCGTCACCGGAGATCCGGTCCTGATCGCGCACGACGGACCCATTGGCGTTGCCGGGGCCCAGCCGCCGGCGTCCCGGCGGAACCGCAACATCGGGTCGTTCGCAGTCGGCTTCGCCGCGAGCATGACGGCGGCGGACTGTTGCAACCTGGCCAGGACGAACGCGTGGTCGACGCGGCCGCCGACCGAGTGAAACAGGTGGAACCCTGCAAGGCGGATCAACGCGAGCGCCTGCACGCTGCCGTACTCATAGATGATCGCGGCCGCGCGGACACGGCGCGCCTGTGCCAGCGACACGAATTGAATCGCCAGATTCATCTGCAACGACGAGACCTCGGCGATCAGGGCGTCGACAGCCGGGCCCGGCTGCCGTAGCGCCCGCGGCACCGACTCGACGCGCTCGCTGACGTGCAGGCCGGCCTGCTCGATCGTTTCGTCGGATGCAGTCAGGACGCCCGTGACGAGTAGCGTGGGACACACGCGAGCCGCGACGGTATGCGATCGCCGTTCGGGCAGTGCGCCGTGCAGGCCGGCGCTTGCACACCGGTCGGTCACCAGCGGCGAGCGGCGCCGGCAGCGTTGGCCGCGCTGCTGCGCGGCGACCCGCAAGCGCGATGCAATCGGCCGGTCGAGCGCCGCACCGGCGTGGTGTAACGGGTTGCGTGCCGGGGCGACGGACACGCGCGCCATCCATGAAGCCGGACACGCCGGAAACCGGCGCGGCTTGATGTCGTGATTGCGTGTTGGCACGGGGCCTCCCTCGGTCGATTCATGCGTCACAGCTGGATTGTATGCAAATTTTCCGGAAAGTGAAGCGGAAAAGTGATTCACATAACAATTTGTCCCGGATTATTTTGAGTCATTTGACGCGACGGTGCTGTAAGGTTGCGTTGCGAGCACGAGAGTCCTCATTTGTGCAAGGGAATTTCGTGTTGGCGTGGCGTATGAAACGATTTCCGGGGTCAATGGGGTGGCGGTTAATTTGTGCCATGACGGGCCAGAAAGTACGCCGGAAGGCGCGCGATTTCGATGTATGCATCGACCGTGTCGCACATTTGCGTGTCGATACGGCGAGATCCGGCCCGCGGCCGTTCCCGCAAAGCGTCGTGCAGTTGAAACGGGGCGGAGTGAGCCGCTTATAGGGAACCAGACGGCCACGGGGAAGGGGGAGGACTGCCCTGACGAGCGCGTCTGTGCGCGCACCGGCGCCGATCGATCCGGATTGCCCAAAACAGGCGCGAGCATTCCGTCTCGGATCGAAGCGCCAACCGGGTCCGCGCGCTGCTCGCGACCGGCTCGTCAACGCGAAGTCACCAACGTGCAGCGTTTGGCTTCATGCGGGAGCGCGGCCGCCGATTTCGACGGCAACGCTCCGAGCAATATCGGACTTCGTCCCAGGCGGCTTTCCATTTCTTTCTCCAGCTGAAAGGCAAGCCGCAGGTCTCGCATGTCTTCTCAGGCAAGTGCATCTTGTTGACCATGGCGAATCACGCGTCGAGAAGGATCCTGGCGAACTGTCCGGTCGAGCGGCGCTGCCGGCGTCGATACACCGGACCATCGCCGCTCACCGTCGAATCAGCGTGCATCGTCGCCCAGCAACTGACGGCGCAACGACTTTGCCCGCGTGCGCGGGTCGAGCCAGATCGAGAAGAATGCGCGCGCGAACGCCGGGTCGGTCACGTCGGCCGTGAGGCGGCCGTTGGTGTAGAAGCGTGCGCCGCGCTCGGGCACATACACACCGCACAGCACGTCGCCGCGCGATACGTCGGTGAACGCCCGTTCGATATCGCGGCGCCATGCTTCGAGCGTCGCCGCCGGCAACGGTGCGGGTGCGAGTCGCTCGATCTCGTCCATGCCCGTCGAGACTAGCCGCTCGCCTTTCACGTCGTGACGGTAGGCAAGCGACAACGCAAACGGCGTGTCGAACGCGCCCGGCGGCCGGGGCGCCCACAGCTGGGCGTCGTACAGACAGATGCCCAGGATGCAGAACCGGCCGGATCCGATCAGTCGCGCCGACGCGATGTCGTCGACGCAGCTCGCGCCGGCGAACAAGGGTGCAGCCAGCGCCGCGGCCGCGACTGCGGCGAGCATCGCAAGCCTGCGCCGCATGTCAGCCGCCCGACGACACGATGAAATGCATCACGTCGGTCCGCCGCTCGACAAATCCCGCTTCGCAATAGGCGAGGTAGAGGCGCCAGGTGCGAATGAACGTCTCGTCGAACCGTTGCGCACGCACCGAGTCGATGCGCGCCTCGAACGCGGCCCGCCAGGTGCGCAGCGTGCGCGCGTAGTCGTCGCCGAACGCGAGCACCGGTTCGGCGGCCAGGCCGGCCCGCCGCGCGGCATCGACGAAACGCTCCGGGCTCGGCAGCATCCCGCCGGGAAAGATGAACTCGCGAATGAAGTCGCTTGACGTGCGGTACGCGTCGAATAGCGGCTCGATGATCGTGATCGATTGAATCAGCGCGCGAGCACCGGGCTTCAGGCGCTGCCTGAGCGTGTCGAAGTACACCGGCCAGAATGTTTCGCCCACGGCCTCGAACATCTCGATCGACACGATCGCGTCGTATTGGCCGTCGACGTCCCGATAGTCGCGCAATTCGAGCGTGACGCGATCGGACAGCCCGTCGCGCGCCATGCGCTCGCGGGCCAGCGCGTATTGCGCCTGCGAGACGGTGACGCCATGCACGCGGATGCCTTGCCGCGCGGCATGCGCGGCGAACCCGCCCCAGCCGCAGCCGATCTCGAGCACGTGCATGCCGGCGCGCAGGCCGAGCGAATCGACGATGCGCTGATACTTCGCCGTTTGCGCGTCGGCGAGCGAACGCTGCGCGTCGCCGTCGAAGCATGCGCTCGAATACGTCCACGTGTCGTCGAGCCACAATCCGTAAAAGTCGTTGCCGAGATCATAGTGCGCGTGGATGTTGCGGCGGCTGCCGGCCCGCGTATTCATCCTCAGCCGGTGACGCAGCGCGTACCAGAGGCGTGCCAGGCGGCCGCCGGTCACCGTCTTCGCGATCACCGGCTGGTTGCGGATCGCGAGGCGCAGCAGCGCGACGAGTTCGGGCGTCTCGATCCAGCCGGCGCGATACGCTTCCGCGAATCCGATGTCGCCCGCGCGCAGGATCGCACGGCACGCCCGCCAGTCGCGGACCTGCAGCGTCGCGGCCGGCTGGCGGTGCGGATCGCCGAACACATGCTGCGCGCCTTCGGGCGTCACGAGCGTCAGGTGACCGTCGTTGATTTGCCGGAGCAGCGCGATGAACAACCGGGCCGAGAGCGGCATCGCCGGTTGCGAGGCGGAAGACAGCAGGCGCAGCAAGGTCATGGGCGAGCCTCGTGATCGGACATCGCCGAGCGGCCGTGTGGCGACGCGCCCGGCGAACGGGACAATGGCGAATCGGCAGCGGCGGAACGGCCGGGGGGCGTCTTGCCGTGGAACGGCACGCGCGCGAGCCACAGCCGCAGCGCTTGCCAATGAATGCGAATGACGACGTTGATCGCGTTCAGCGGCTGCCGGGCCAGCGCGCGCCATGCGCGTGCCGCCGTCAGCGGCGCGGACCGCATGCCGATTGCCGTGCGCAGCAGCAGACCGTCGTCGTCGCGATAGTCGATTGCCACGCTCAGATGGTCGCCGCACTGACGCACGCGAAACGCGTAATCGCCGACGATGTCGCAAAACGGCGAGACATGAAACGTCTTGCGGCAGACGAGCACGGTGTCGGCGTCGATCGGTGCGTGACGCATCGCACTCAGCAGGTAGCCGTGGTGCGCACCGAACGTGTTGCGCACATCGGCGTACAGCGCGCGCAGCCGGCCCGCGCGGTCGTAGCAGTACCAGAAGCTCACCGGATTGAATGCGTAGCCGAAGACGCGCGGGATCGTCTGCAGCCAGATCGGGCCGTCGGCGGGAATGCCGGCGCGCGCGAGGACATCGCGCATCCACGGGCCGAGCGCGCGGCCGTCGCGCGGGCCGTAGTCGCGGGAAGCGAGCGCAAGCGGGGCCCGGCGATCGATGCCGAACCAGCCGACGTCGATCTCGTCCAGCCGCTCGACGTCGCAGCAGACCTGGAATATCGGGTACGCGAACGCATGGCGCACCGGCCGCAGCCGTTCATGCATCACGGTGCCGACGAGCAGCCGGGCGGCCATGCCGTCGCGGGCAAAGGGCGCGTTCATGGGCGAGCCCAGGACGGCGCGATGCCGAAGCTGCGGGCGACGCGCAACGCCGATTTCAGTCCATCCTCATGGAACCCGTAGCCCGTCCACGCTCCCGCAAACCACGTATTGCGCCGCCCTTGCAGCATCGGCAGGCGATGCTGCGCATCCACGGCCGCGAGATCGAGCAGCGGGTGTTCGTAATCGTAGCGGCCGAGCTGGGTGTCGGGCGCGGGCTCGTCGACCGGATTCAACGTGACGACGACCGGCGAGCGGAACGGCAACGGCTGCAACTGGTTGAGCAGGTAGCTCACGCACACCGGCGATTCGCCGCCCGTGCGCCTCGGCCGGCCGCCCAGGTAGTTCCATGCCGACCACACGCGCCGTCGGCGCGGCAGCAACGCGGTATCGGTATGAAGCACCGCGACGTTGTGCTGGTAACGCACGGCGCCGAGCACGTCGCGCTCGGCCTTGCTCGCATCCGCGAGCAGCCGCAGGCTGGTCGGCGCATGGCACGCGAGCACGATCGCGTCGAAACGCTCGTGACCGGCCGTATCGGTCGCCACCGTCACGCCCGCGTCGTCGCGCCGTATCGCGCGGACCGGCGTATTCACGCGCACGTCGTCGAGCGTCGCGGCGATGCGCTCGACGTACTGCCGCGCGCCGCCCGCGACGGTGCGCCAGGTCGGCCGGTTGTTGACCTGCAACAACGCGTGATTCAGGCAGAAGCGCAGGAATGTCGCCGCCGGAAACCGCAGGATGTCGTTGGCCGCGCTCGACCAGATGGCGGCCGCCATCGGCAGCAGGTAGTGATGCTGGAACGATGCGCCGTAACCGCCGGCCGTGAGCAGTTCCCCGACCGAAAGACGCTGCCGGCTCGCCGATTCGAGGTGATCTTGCGCGGACGCGTTGAAGCGCAGGATGTCGCGCAACATGCCGAGAAAGGTCGGCGAGAACAGGTTGCGGCGTTGTGCGAACACCGTGTTCAGGTTGCTGCCGGCCCATTCGAGCCGGCCGCCGTCGACCGAAACCGAAAACGACATGTCGGTCGAATGGGCGGCCACGCCCAGTTCGTCGAACAGCGCGATCAGGTTCGGATAGGTCCGGTCGTTGAACACGAGGAATCCCGTGTCGACGGGGTGGCGTGCGCCGTCGAGGTCGACGTCGACCGTGTGCGTGTGACCGCCGAGATAGTCGGCGGCCTCGAACAGCGTCACACGGTGACGGCGGGCCAGCAAGTACGCGCTGGCCAGGCCCGCGATGCCGGCGCCGACGACGGCAATCCGCCGGCCGGGCAGCGACATTCTAAGTTCCGGGTGCATCGCGAATGGTCTCCGTCAGTCACAAGTGCAGGTTCGGGAATCACATGTGCTCATATACGTCGCACCGCACGCGGCGGATGCAGGCGCGGTTGTCATTCGCGATCGCCGGGCGACGCGAAGCCCGGCTTGCCGATCTGGTCGGGTGTTTGCGGCACCCGCCTGAAGCGCGACGTGTCGTAACCCATCGCATCGAGCCGGGCGAGCAGCGAGCGATAGGTGGCCTCGTCCATCGTCGGCTCGCGCGAGAAGATCCAGCCGAGCGTCTTGCCCGGGTAGCCGAGGATCGTGTACCGGTAGTCGGGGTCGACGTAGAGCGTCAGTTGCGTGACATACACCGGCCAGAACAGCCGCACGCGCCATTCGCCGCCGCCGCTGCCGGGCTTGACGGCGTCGACGAACCGGTAGTGCTTCTCGGGCTGGTCGAAGCCGCCTTTGCGGCCGACGAATGCGTCGTCGATCCGGCCGTCGTCGCGCAGGCGCCACTCGGCCCGGCTGCCGACGAAGCGGCGTTCCGCGAAATACGGGATGTTCGCGATCACGTACCAGCGGCCCATGTAGCGCGGCAGGTCGACGGGTACGGTCGACAGCGGGACGGCGGCGCGCGGATTCGGGTTCGGCGGGCTGCCCGAGCACCCGGCGGCCCCGATCGCGAGCGCCGTCACGACCGTGACGGCGATGCGGCGGACGACCCGGTATGAGATTTCGGCCCTCATGCGAGAACCCGGCGCTTGTCGAACAGATAGTGGGCGACGCCCCATTCCTGCCCGTCGGCATAGCCGAACAGCTCGGCGACCGCCATGTAGAACATCCGCCAGCGCTGGAACCAGATGCGGGCGTCGGCGCCGTAGACCGTCTCGAAAATCGGCATGATCCGGGGGCGCGCCGCATCGAGCGACGCGAGCCACTGATTGGCCGTGCGGGCGTAGTGAGTCCCGTCGAGCCACCATTGGCGGGCGATGCGCACGTCGTCCTGGAACCGCAGCAGCAGGTCGGCCGACGGCATCGTCCCGCCCGTGAAGAAATGGCGCGACATCCAGTCGGTGTCGTCGTGCACCGCGAAGTGATAGGCGAGCAGCTTGTGCGCGAAGATGTGCACGAAGAGCTTGCCGTCGTCGTGCATCCAGCGCGCGATTTTGGCGAGCAGTTGCCCGTAGTTCTTCATGTGCTCGAACATCTCGATCGAGAGCACGCGGTCGAAACCGGCATCCTCGGGATCGAAGTCGAACTCCACCACGTTGCCGGTCACGATGCGCAGATTCGTCAGCCCGCGCTGCGCCGCGCACCGCTCGATGAAGTGGCGTTGACCGTGCGAATTCGACAGGCCGACGATCTGCGCGGCCGGGTAGCGCTCGGCGAGCCAGAGCGACAGCGAACCCCAGCCGCATCCGAGGTCGAGAATGCGCTGGCCGTCCTCCAGCCTGGCGCGCTGCGCGTACAACGCCAGCATGGCTTCTTCTGCTTGCGACAGCGTTTCGTCGCCGCACGGGTAATAGCCGCACGAATATTTGAGCCGCGGGCCGAGATGGGCCTCGAAGAAGCTGCCGGGCACTTCGTAATGCTGCGTGTTCGCCGCGAGCGTTTCGATTGCGATCGGGCTCGCGCCCAGTTCACGCACCAGCGTGTCGTAGGCCGCCGCGCGCCGTTCGCCGTCATACGCGTGTTCGTCGCGCAGGCGTTGCTGCATGAGCGAGCGCATGCCGGCCCGGATCAGCCGGTCCGGCAGCCAGCCGCGCTCGCAGCAGCGGATCAGCCAGGCGTCGTTGGGTGCCGCCGCCGAGGCCGGCGACGGTTGCGAGGTGGTAGCGGTCATGATCGCGTGCTCCGGTCTTCAGGGTGATCGGATCGAGTGGGGGAAGGGCCGGGCGCCGGCCTCGGAGGCCACGGAACGATGGCGCTGGTCGTGCGCATGTACTCGCGGTAGCCCGGCCGGCTTTGCACCAGACGCGCTTCGAGCAGCGGCAAGCCGGATACCTTGAGCAGCAGCCATGCCATCAGGAGTGGCGGGAACAGCGTCAGCCAGCCCCACGGCATGCCGATCGCCAGCGCCGTGTAGGCGAGCCAGTGCACGCACTCGAAAAAATAGTTGGGGTGCCGCGAATAGCGCCACCAGCCGGCGCGACAGACCTGGCCGCCGTGGTCGGGATCCGCGAGAAACCGCTTGAGTTGCCGGTCGGAGGCCGTCTCTCCGGCGACGGCGGCGATCCAGATCGCCACTGCCGCGGCAATCGCGAACCGGGACGGGGTTGCCGCGCTGTATGCGGGGATAAAGAACGCGATGGACAGCAGCATCGAGATCAGCGCCTGCAACTGGAACAGCCAGAACATGTTGCGCGGCGCGGCGTCGCCCCACTGCAGGCGGAACTGTCGATAGCGCGGGTCTTCCGGCTGCCCGCTGTTGCGCCGCCACAGGTGCCGCGCGAGTCGCAGCCCCCAGATGCCGCCGCCCGCGGCGACGAGCGCACGATTCAATTCCGGGCCGGTCGCCAGCGCGGCGACGAACACGGCGACGCCGCCGAGCGTCGCGGCCCAGACCGGATCGATCATCCCGGCGTTCCGGGAATGCAATTGGGTAATCCACACCGTCGTGAAGGACAGGATCAGTCCGACGAAGGCGAGGAGGGCAACGACGACGGCGGGCATACGGGCTCCGAGGGCGCGATACCCTTTATACGGAGCCGGCGACCGATCGGATGCAGACGAATGCGACGAGATGCGTGATCTCGTCTAGAGAGACGGCAGCGGGCGGCACGCCGCCGCGCTTTACGTTTGCGGGTCGAGCGCGTTGCGCGCGTCAAGTGGTGTGCATCGCGCCGGTGGCGAGCACCGGCCCGGTGGGTTGGCCGCTCGGCGAGCCGCCGTGAGGCTCGAGCGATACGGCGAGCACCGCGCGTGCATCGAGTCGCGCGACGATCGCTTGCGGCAGCGTCATCGACGCCGGTGTGTTCGACGCGAATACGCCGAGCGAGATCGGCTTCGCATTCGGCGGAATCAGCCAGAGCTCCGTCGAGCGGTCCGCAGCGACCGGTGGCGTGTTCGCGGGCACCACGACCATCCGGGCACGCCGCAAGTCGACCGTGGCGGTCCACCGTGCGACGCCATCCGCTTGTGCCAGCGTGGCCGCCATGTAGTGGCTGTCGTCGGCAGCGGGGCGCGGCGGCGCTTCGCCCACCCGGATCACGTTGACCGTGAGCAGCCCGAGCGCCGCCACGCTCGCGCCCATGCCGACCCAGCGCCACAGTTTCAGGTTGTTCCACCATCCGTCGGATGGCGCAGCGCTGCGCGGGCGCGGCGGCGGGATGAAGCCCAGTTGGTGCTGGATCCTCGTCCAGGTTCTCGCGGGCGGGTCGACGGGCGTGACGTCGTCCGCGAGCGGGGCGAGGTGGCGCTGCCAGCGCTCGAGCGTGGCTTGCAACGCCGGGTCGCGCGCGGCGGACTGCTCCAGCTCGCGGCGCGCGTCTGCGTCGAGCACGCCGAGGGCGTATTCGGCGCAGCGCAATTCGGGATCGTGATCGGCCGGCGTATTCATTGCTCCAGACACACCTTCAGCTGCATCAGGCTGCGCCGGATCCAGCTCTTCATGGTTCCGAGCGGCACACGCAGTCGCGCTGCCAGCTCACTGTAGGTCGCGCCGCTGAAGAAGGCCTCGCGCACCGCGCGGCCCTGCTGCGGATCGAGTTGCGCGAGGCATCGCTCGAGGCGCAGGCGCTCCTGCGAGGCCTCCGCCAGCGCGGCGGGCGTCGGATCTTCGGCGGGAAGCTCCAGCGCCTGTTCGTCGTCGAGTTGCGCGTCGCGATGCTGCCGCAAGCGGTCGATCGTCTTGTTGCGCGCCAGCGTGATCAGCCACGTCATCGCGCCGCCGCGCGCCGGGTCGAACGCGTCGATACGTCGCCATGCGGTCGTGTAGACCTCCTGGAGGAGATCCTCGGCTTCCCCGTGATCGTGAAGCATGCGCACGATTGTCCCGAACACCCGCGACGCGGTCAGCCGGTACAGCTCCGCGAAAGCCGCCTGGTCGCCGGTTGCTGCCTGAAGCATCACCCGGTTCAGATGTTCGCGGCGAGCGACATCCGCATCGGCATCGCGCGAAGAGGCTGACTGATCGAAGCCGCTGGCACCGCCTGGCGTGTTGCTCATGCGAAGTGGATGGCGCGGACCGCCATGATGTGAATGTCGAGCGAAATATAGCATTCCCGGATGCATGTGATCGAACGATCGGCGGCGCGCCCGCTGCACGTTGTGCAGCGCGACGCCCGCCGTGATCTCCTCAACCAGATACGAGCGACGCGTCCGCGCGGATGCAGGCAGCCGCAACGTGCGGCGAAGGCGGCCGACTACCGTCGGTTGCGTGCACAATGAGCGGGTTTCGTGTCTGGAGAGTCATTCAATGAAGCGAAGTATCGTGGGCCGGCCGCTGTGGGCGGCAGGCGTGATCGTGGCGGGCGCCGCCCTGGTGCTGGCGGGATGTGCCGGCCTCGCCGGCGGGCCCAGCGGGAATGCACACGTTCCGCAACCCGCGAAATCCGTCGATCTCGATCGCTACGTCGGCAGATGGTACGAGTTCGCGCGGTACGAAAACCGCTTCGAGCGCGGATGCGACGGCGTGACGGCCGACTATGCGAAGCGGGAAGACGGTCTCGTCGGTGTGCGCAATACCTGCCGCGAAGGCGGCCCGGACGGCCGCGCTCGAAGCGCCGACGGGCGCGCAAGGATCGTGGCCGACAGCGGCGGCGCAAAGCTGAAAGTGTCGTTCTTCGGGCCGTTCTTCTTCGGCGATTACTGGGTGCTCGATCGCGCCGACGACTACGCATGGTCGATCGTCGGTGAACCGTCGGGGCGGTTCCTGTGGATCCTGACGCGCGATGCGAAGCCTTCCGCTGAACAGGCCGCGGCGCTCGTCGAACGGGTGCGGGCGCTCGGTTACGACACGACGATGTTGCGGCGCACTGCGCATTAGGACGACCGCACGCAGCACGAGTGCACGGCGCCGTCGGGCCGGGCGCAACGCCGAGCGCCGCGTATGCGCGCGGCTGTGGCCGACGGCGGCGGCGAAAGGCGGGATGACGCCCTTTGGTCTACGGTCGCCGAACGCGAAAGCCGGTTGGTTGCCTCCGGCCGTTAACTGCTCGCCCGGATAATCAGTTGGCACGACATCGGTCGCTGACTTTTGCGAAGCGTGTCGAACGCCGGCGGATCCTCCTGCAGAAGCTGGAAGATCCGCTCGGCCGCCGTGACGCCGATTTCACGCGCGGGAGGCCGCACGGTCGTCAATCCCGGCGTCAGCATCTCCGCCATCGGATAGTCGCCGAAGCCGACGATCGCACATTGCTCCGGTACGCGAATGCCCGCGCCGGGCGCGGACAGCAGCGCACCGAACGCGAGGTTGTCGTTCGCGAAGATGATCGCGTCGGCCGTGCGGCGGGCGGAACACAGCGCGAGCAGCGCCTCGCGTCCTGCGTGCATCGGCTGCGCTTCGGTCGGTGCAAACACGATCGGCTCGCGCCCATGCTCGCGCATGATCTCGGTATAACCATCGCACCGCTCGCGCGCGCTTGCGTCGCCTGCCGCGCTGTTCAGCGCGAACGCGATGCGTCGATAGCCGCGTTCCACCAGATGACGCGCCGCGATGCGTCCGGCTTCCTGGTGCACGAAGCCGATCTGCAGCGGTCTGCGCCGTGGCTGGAAGTCCCACGTTTCGAGCACGGGCACCTGCGTCTGTTCGATCAGTTCCTCGGTGCCCGGGGAATGGAAGTGCGACGTGAGCACGAGCGCCGCCGGCGACCACCCGAGCAATCCACGCACCGCGTTCTCCTCGAGATCCGTCGAGAAATAGCTCGATGCGAGCAGCAACTGGTAACCGTGTGCCGTGACCTCGTCGCTGAAGCTCTGGATCGTGTTCGCAAAGATGGGCCCCGAGATGTTCGGAATGACCATGCCGATGACACGGCTGCGCGCCGAAGCGAGCCCGCCGGCGACGAGATTCGGCACGTAGCCGAGTTCAGCGACCGCATCGGCGATTCGCTCGCGCAGCGGCGCGGACAACCGCGCCGGATCCTGGAAATAGCGCGACACGCTGATCTGCGACACGCCGACGTGCTCGGCCACGTCGCGCAGGGTCAGGCGTCCCGACGTGCGGCGGGGACGCGCATCGCTTTTAGTCGAATCGGACATATGTTCCGCTGATTTCGTTATTTGACGCGGCAAATGCGCCACGGGAAACTGCCTGTCAATGTTAGCGCTAACCAGGCGCGGTCGCCAGCACGAAACGATGCGCGGCCCGGTGGTGAGGCGCTGCTTTCGCGACAGGATATCGGATGACGACAGCTTCCCGCCTCATGCACCTTGGGGCCTTTCTGATGGAAACCGGACACCATGCAGCCGCGTGGCGGCATCCGGACGTGCAGGCCGGTGGCGGCACGGATTTTCGTACGTATGCGGCGCTGGCGAGCACGGCGGAACGCGCGTGCTTCGACGCGATTTTCATCGCGGACAGTGTGGCCGCGAACGTGGGTGACGGCGCCGCGCGATCGGCCCGTTCCGACCGGCTCGATCCGCTGACGCTACTGCCTGCGCTCGCGGCGGTCACGGAGCGCATCGGCCTGATCGCCACGGCGACGACGACCTACAACGAGCCGTATCACATCGCGCGCAAGTTTGCGTCGCTCGACCACATCAGCGGCGGGCGGGCCGGCTGGAATCTCGTGACGTCCGACAACGCGGCGGAGGCGCGCAACTTCGGCCGCGCCGAACACGTCGGTCACGACGAGCGCTATGCGCGCGCCCGGGAATTCCATCGCGTCGTGACGGGCCTGTGGGACAGCTGGGCCGACGACAGCTTCGTGCGCGACAAGGCGAGCGGCGTGTACTACGACGCGTCCACGCTGCGCGTGCTCGATCATCGCGGCCCGCATTTCGCCGTGGCGGGCCCGCTCAACGTGCCGCGCCCGGTGCAGGGATGGCCCGTCGTCGTGCAGGCGGGCTCGTCGGAGGCGGGGCGCGACCTCGCCGCGCAGACGGCCGACGTCGTGTTCACCGCGCACGCACGGCTGGATGCCGCGCAGGCGTTCTACCGCGACATGAAGGCGCGCGCGGTTGCGGCGGGCCGCGCGCCGGGCGACGTGAAGATCATGCCGGGCCTGTCGGTCGTCGTCGCGCGTACCGACGACGAGGCGCGCGACCGGATCGACGCGCTGCAGGCGCTCGTCGATCCGGTCGCGGGCGTCGCGATGCTGGCGCGGATGCTCGGCAACTTCGACCTGTCCGGCTATCCGCTCGACGGTCCGTTGCCCGACTTGCCGCTCACGGACAGCGGCCAGCGCAGCCGCCAGGCGCTCCTGAGCGCGCTGGCCGGCGACGAGCGCCTGACGATCCGCGAACTGGTGCTGCGCATCGCGGCCGGACGCGGGCACGTGACGGTGGTCGGCAGTGCGACAACCGTGGCCGACCTGATGCAGACGTGGTTCGAGCGCGACGCGGCCGACGGCTTCAACGTGATGCCGGCCGAACTGCCGGGCGGCCTCGATGCGTTCTGTTCGCTCGTCGTGCCCGAGTTGCAGCGGCGCGGGCTGTTCCGCACGGCCTACACCGGCTCCACGTTGCGCGAGCATCTTGGGCTGCCGCGACCGGTGCGGGCGTAGCGCACACATGCGTCCCGTCGAATCCATCCGATAAGGAACCTCCGATCATGAAGTTTTCCCGACGTTCGTTTCTCCGCACCGCACAGGCCGCAGCCGTGGCCGCGTTCGCTGCGCCATTCGCCGGCGGCGCGCAGGCCGACACCGGCCGCACGTTGCGCATCGGCTACCAGAAGGGCACGCCGCTCACGCTGCTGAAGGCGCAGCGCTCGCTCGACAAGCCGCTCGCCGCGCGCGGCTTCGACATCGCATGGACCGAATTCCCGGCCGGGCCGCCGCTGCTCGAGGCGATGAATGCCGGCTCGATCGACCTCGGCTATACGGGCTCGCCGCCGCCGATCTTCGCGCAGGCGGCGGGCAGCCGGATCGTCTACCTGGCGGCCGAACCCGCCGGCCCGCACAACGAGGCCATCATCGTGCTCGACGGCTCGCCGCTCAAATCGGTCGCCGACCTGAAAGGGCGGACGGTGGCATTCGCCCGCGGGTCGAGTTCGAACTACCTGATCGTCGCCGCGCTCGAAAAAGCCGGCCTGAGCTATGCGGACATCAAGCCCGCCTTCTTGTCGCCCGCCGACGCACGCGCGGCCTTCGAAGGCGGCAAGGTCGACGCATGGGTCATCTGGGATCCGTATCTCGCGGTCGTCCAGCAGACGCTCGGCGTGCGCACGATCGCCGACTATGCGTCGGGCATCGTGCAGCCGTACAGCTTCTTTCTCGGTGCGCCGGATTTCGCGAAGGCCCACCCCGAGGTGTTGTCGGATGTGCTGTCGGCGGTCGCGCGCGGCGACGCGTGGACGGCCGCTCATCGCAGCGACGCCGCGCAGTTGATTGCTCGCGAGATCGGCGTGCCGCAGCCTGTCGTCGAGCGCTATCTCGCACGATCCGCATTCGGGCTGCTGCCCGTCAATTCGACCGTGCTCGGCGCGCAGCAACGCGTTGCGGATACCTTCCGTCGAGCGAACATCATTCCGCGTGCGATCCAGGTCGCCGACATTGCACACACGGTTTCCTTCACCCGCTGACTCGATACTCCACTCGCTCGCAGAGCCGCTGTCATGAACCGACTCGCTTTCCGTACCGCCACCATCCGTCCCGTTCGCCGCGCCGCCGCATTGCGCTGGCGCCTTCGCTTCACGCCCCGGCTGAAAACCGGGCTGCGCGCGGCGGGTGCCGTCGCGCTCGCGTGCGCCAGCCACACCGGGCACGCGCAGTCGACGCTGGTCATGTACGGCATCGTCGATGCAGCCGTGCAGTACGGCCGCTTCAACAGCACGACCGGAACGACCGCGTCGGCGGCTGTTGAAGCCCTTAAAAACTGCTAATCGTGTCCATAGATTACGCTAATGTAAGACACGGCCACGGCCCCGCGAGATAAGGCATTGCTGCCGTCTCGCGCGTCTTTTCATGCGTTGCGTTTTGGCAACGCGCGCACGATCCGATGTCCGTTTATTTTGCTAACGCGTTCTACCTGTCCTTTAATTCCGCTAACGCGTCTGACGAGGCTCGGTTAGGAGCGGCAATGACGGTTTCCGAGGAAGCAGTTAGCAGAGCGGAAAAAGTAGCAGATGTCCTCCGGCCATTGGGGCGAGGACCGCTTTCGAAGAAGCGCGCGGTTTTGGCTGCCAATCTGCTCGGCGTCCACTGGACTACTGTTTATCGTCTGCGGCGGAAATTTCTGGCAAACCCGGTAGCGAGCGCGGTCATCCCGAAACGACGAGGCCCATCTGAGAGCAGCCATCGATTGGGAGGGGCCGTTGATGCAGTGATTGACGAAGTAGTGCACGTCTGGCTGCCCACTCAACGACATTTGGCGCATCCTGCAACCGATCTCGTGCTGGAGGTTCGACGCAGATGTCAGCTTGCCGGACTGCAACCACCAGGCCGAACCACCATAGGCCGGCGGTGGGCTCAGCATCGCGAGGCAGACGCCCTGCAGCGCGCGGCCCTTCCCAGCGCGCTGGCAGCGCCAGGTTCACTTGTCGCAAAGTATCCTCTGGAAATCGTTCAGGTCGACCATACCCAGGCGGACGTCGTTTTGGTTAGCGAACACGACAGACAGGTGATTGGCCGCCCGTGGCTGACTATCGCTCTGGACGTTGCAACCAGGTGCGTGTTGAGTTTTTACGTTGGCATGGAGCGTCCGGGAGCGGCTACCGTTGGTTTGCTGCTGACCAGGGCGGCACTGCCCAAAGGCCCCTGGCTCGCGAAGATCGAGGCGGACGCAGAGTGGCCAATGCGTGGGATTCCGAGCGTTCTACATCTGGACAACGCTGCCGAGTTCAAGAGCAGGGCGCTTCGCAGTGGATGTCGGGAATACGGTATCCACCTGATGTATCGTCCAGTCGGGCGGCCTCATTTTGGCGGCCATATTGAGCGCCTGAACCGCACCCTGATGGAGCGTGTCCGGGGCTTACCGGGGGCGACTGGATCGTCTCCCAAAGGACGGAAGGCGCGAGAGTCTGAAAAGACGGCCTCGTTGACGCTTCGAGAATTCGAGCAATGGCTCGCGATCGAGATCGCCAGACGCTACCACCACGTTCCGCATCGCGGGCTGCTTGGAGCGACGCCAGCTGACACGTGGCGGATGCTTGCCCTTAGCCTTGATTCGCGGCAGCTTCCCGCTTCCAGCGACGCTGAGCTCAGGTTCCTGATTCGGTTTTTGCCTGTAGTGCAGAGGAAAATCCAGGCTGACGGACTGACGCTCTTCCATGTTCGTTATTGGCATCCGATTTTCGTCGCCTGGCGCCAGACGCGGCGGGCGGTCACCGTTCGGTATCATCCGGAGGACCTCTCGCGGGTTTTTGTGACAGCAGGGAGCGGCAACTACCTCGAAGTCCGTTACGCAGACATGCGGCGGCCGGCAATTTCTCTTTTTGAACACCGGGCAGCGTTGCATTCCATTAGGTTGGAAGGACAACAAACTGTTTCTGAGTCGCTGATCTTCAGGACAATAGAAGAGCAACGGCATGTAATTTCCAGAGCCAAACAGACAACGGCCCGTGCACGTCGACGGTCACGCAAAAAGATCGTCCCATTGGAAGAGTTGCGCGACAGGATTGTCCCGTACAGGCATGACTTGAAGGAGCAGGAGGCTGAGGCGGTCGACTACGCGACGCCAGTTCAGGCCTTCGATGTGGAGCAATGGTGAGGTGAAACATGAAGGGTGGGGCACTTGCGCATCTGCTACCGGCCGCCAGACAGCAAGCCGAGTTAGGGAACGACGAACGAATCCTTGGACTTCTTCGAGACCGCTGGATCGACTATCCCCGCGCGACGCAAGCCCTGCAGCAACTTGAGCGCCTCTTTGAGACGCCCCGCCGAGAGCGTATGCCGTGCCTGCTGTTGCACGGTGATTCAAATATTGGCAAGACGAAAATTACGGCCAAATTTCGCCGCGCACATCCAAGCGAGTTTGACGAGAAAAGCGGGGTCGAACGTTGTCCGGTCGTCGCGATGCAGATGCCACCGACCCCTGATCAGCATCGATTCTATTCAGGCTTACTGGTCGAGCTAGGTGCTCCGCACAATGCCGCTTCCGGCTTGGCGGCCCTTGAACGTTTAGCTCGCGAGATTCTCAGGCGGATGTCACCGCGCATGCTGGTCGTGGATGAGGTGCATCACCTACTTGCGGGCTCTTATCGCGAGCAGCGCGCGTCGCTGAACCTGCTGAAATTTCTGGCTAACGACCTTCAGATCAGCATGGTTCTGGTCGGCACCCGCGACGCGGTGCTGGCGCTTCAAACCGATACCCAGATGATTAGTCGGTATGTGCCGTTCGAAATACCACGGTGGCGGGAGAGCGATGGTCTACGGCGGCTTCTCGCGGCCTTCGAACGCGTGCTGCCACTGCGCAAGCCATCGGATCTCGCACGACGCGAGATCGTTCAGTTTGTTCTGAGCGCGAGCGGCGGACTTACCGGTGAGATATCCACGTTGCTGAACAATGCCGCCGAGCTATCAATTCGCAACGGCGACGAATTTATCGACATTACGCATCTCGAGCATGTCTGCCGAGTCGAGCAGTAACATCGTTCCATGGCCGATTGCCCCCAGGCCCTTCTACGAGGAGGCCTTTGGTGGCTGGTTAGGCCGTGTCGCGACGCGATATCAGGTGAGCGTTGCGATGCTGTGGCAGATGAGCTCGAGCGAGGCGCTGCCCTCGCTTGGGACTGCTGGATGGATTCTTTTTCCTCCGATTTCTCAGCCAGCGCTTCAACGATTCTCAACGCTCGCACGCCTTGATGAAGACAGATTGAGGCACATCCAGACGCCATCGGCCTGGCTCTTCAACTGGAGCTGCGTGCCGTACTGCTTCAGATGCCTCGTGCTGAACGACGCGGACGTTTCAGTGCCTCGCTGGAAACGTGAGTGGCTCGATCCGACAGCCGAATTCTGTAGCGTGCATCACACGGTTTTGGAAACAGTCCCCGCCTCTGTATTTCGGCTGTCGGGTCACTTTGCTGCCGCGCTGCGCGCGATTAGCCGTTATCGCGAGAAACGAGCGTTCAAGGACCGCAGATGGCTGCGGTAGCAGAATTAACGGACACGATTAGCGTTGCAGCGGACGCCATTAGCACAAACTTCGAACTTCAACATCAGCATCGGCGAGTCGATCTGGTTGCGAAAAGCGCCGCCGGCATAGTTGGGCGAGCGCAGGATGCGCGCGAGGCGCTCGCCCTGCGGGAGTGCACCGAACAACGGATGCTGCAGACAGGCAACTGCACCGATTGCACCGAGCAGGACGATGCCGGCACAGACCTTGAGTACGCGTAGGTAGAGTCTTTTCATCAAGACCGCTGGTTTCGTGTATGGGTCGCGAAAGCACGCATCACGCAGATACCGCGCGGCAATTCACGCGAAATTGGTTGGCGCGAGCGCGTGCTGGCATACTGGATCCGAGTGTCCCGATGGCCGGAAACGGGCTATTTCCTCGGCTGCAGTCGTGTACCGTTACCGACGATCACCGCGGAAAGCACGAGCAGTGTGGTCCCCCCGACGAGCGTCGCCGCGATCGATACATGATCGAGCAGGATCCCGCCGAATTCCGCGCCGACCATGATCGACAGTTGGATTGCCGCTACCATCAGGCCGCCGCCGCTTTCGGGTTCGTCCTTGACGCCTTGCGTCAGCCACGTCGACCATGCAACCGGAATGGCTGAGTTCACTGTGCCCCACGCGATCATCGCGAGGGCGACCGCCCACAGCAGGTGGCCGACCGACAGCATGCCGACTGTCACGGCACCCAGTGCGAGCGGCAGGATCATGAGCAGGAAATACAGGCGTTTGGCAATCAATGCGCTCGCACCGTATGTTCCCACAAAGCCCGCAAGCCCGAGGCCCAGCAACAGCATCGACAGTTGGGGTACGTCAACGTGCGTGTACGACTCGAGAAAGGGGCGAAGGTACGTGAAAATCGCGAATGCGCCGCCGAAGGTCAACATGACCGCTAGCATCCCGAATGCCACGTTGGGTCGCTTGAGCAGGCCGATGACCTTGCCGACGGGATGACTGCCTTGGGCCGGCATCGAGGGGATGCTCGACCATAGCCAGATCATGTTGACGATAACGATGGGTGCGAGCGCCCAGAACACGCCGCGCCAGCCGATCATCCCGCCGACGTAGCTGCCGATGGGAGCGGCAAAGGCCGTAGCTACGGCATTACCCGTGAACAGTACGCCAAGCGCCTTCGGGATGGCTTGTTCCGGGACGAGGCGCATGATGGTCGCTGTTGCGAGCGACCAGAAGCCGCCGATCACGACGCCGAGCAACGCGCGTGCGATCATCAGCATGGTGAAATCCCGCGCTTCGGCGATCAGTACCAGCGAGACCAGCATTAGTGCTGCCAGTGCGGTCAGCACGTGCCGCCTGTCGAAGCGGCCGGTGACCGATGGAATCAGCAGGCTGGTCACCACGGCAAACAGCCCCGAGATCGAGATCGCCTGTCCTGCCATGCCGACCGTTGCATGAAGGTCGCTTGCGATCGGCGTGAGCAAACTCACGGGCATGAATTCGGAGGCGATCAGCATCGCGGCGCACATCGCCATCGAGCCGACCGCGCTCCATATGTTTCGCCGCGTAGTTTGCGGCGGTGCTGCCAATGTCGACATAGCGTTCCTCATGGGTTCGCGCGAACCCCAACGGGAACGCGCGAACTGTTGAAAGCGCACGGCAATGGTTCGCCGCTGCGCCTTGCAGTAGGAGGCCCGTCGGAAGGGCCATCGAGGTAGGGGGTGGTCGTTGTCCAGTGCTGGACATAAGCAGCACGGAGCCGCGCAGCATCTCGCCGGAATGCGCGAGCCGTCAGAAAGAGGATGTACCGAACGACGACCGAGCATGAACGAGGCGATAAGCCTTCATGCCGTCAGGCCTCCATTAGACCGTGATGCGCGGGACCGATAAAGGCCGCTGGAGCGATTGGACTGATGAGCGTGCCTCATCAATTGTGGTCGTGGAGCGTTTGGTCGCGGTGCACTGAGTACGTTCGACCGCACCGCCCGGCAGCATTACTGGCTGCAAACGCGCCACACGCTGTCTTGCCAGCGTGCGGCAGCGTCGACATTGGCGGTGGCGTCGGGCCTCAAGCGATGTTACAAGACGCAGCGGCGCGATATTACAGATTACCGCGGAAGAATGCAGTCAGCTTGTCGAACGGGATCAGGTTGACGCGATCGTAAAGATCCACGTGCCCCGCGCCCGGCACGACAACCAATTCCTTCGGCTGGCCGGCAAGACGATAGGCCTCCTCGCTGAATTCCCGCGAGTGAGCGTTTTCGCCGGTGATGAAGAGCATCGGGCGAGGTGAGATCGTCTCGATGTCGTTGAACGGGTAGAAGTTCATGAACTTGACATTGCTGGTCAGCGTCGGGTGTGTCGTGTGTTCCGGTGACGACCGCTTCGGCGTGTACTCGCCGCGCGGTGTGCGATAGAAGTCGAAGAATTCCCGCTGAATTGCAGGCGTGTCGTCCTTCAGTTGATGCACGGTTCCGCTCGTGTACTGGATTTGACCGCCCGAAAACTCGACATCGCGCTGCTCGGCCGCCGCGGCAATGATCTGCTTACGTTGTTCGAGCGTTTGCCCGTGCCGCAGCCCGTTGCGGTTCGCGGCGCCCATGTCGTACATGCTGACCGTCGCGATCGCCTTCATGCGCGGATCGATCTTGGCTGCGCTGATGACGAAACTTCCACTGCCGCAGATGCCGAGCACGCCGATCCGGCTTCTGTCGACGAATGGTCGGGTGCCCAGAAAATCCACCGCTGCGCTGAAGTCTTCCGCATAGATGTCGGGCGAGACGGCATTGCGAGGTTGTCCGTCGCTTTCACCCCAGAACGATAGGTCCAGCGACAACGTGACGAAGCCTTGCTCGGCTAGCTTTTGTGCATACAGATTCGCACTTTGCTCCTTCACGGCACCCATTGGATGACCGACGATGATTGCCGGATGCTTCTGATTTCGGTCCAGGTTCTTGGGGACGAAGAGATTGCCGACGACGTTCATCCTGTACTGGTTGGAGAATTTGACCTTCTGGGCAATCACGCGATCGCTATGATAAAAGTTGTCGGCGCCGGCGGACATGTCGGCAGCCGTCGCGGAAAATGAGGTGATAAGAAATCCGAATAATATGAGGATCTTTCTCATTGGGCATTCCTTCGATTGCCAGTTGATCAGGGGTGCGAATGAGCCGGCTGCCACGGGTGGCGATCGTCGGCGTCGAATCTGCAACGAGCGGGTCGCGCAAAGGAAGGGCGATCATCGTTGCAATATCGACTCACATGATACTGAAAGGAATGTAATTAATTGCACCGGAAGGCGTGATTGAAGCCATGAGTAGCGTTCATGAACCCATTCGGGGATGAGAGCTGGCACATGTGAGGCAACGGGCAGTGCCGGCGGTGCGTCACCGGGGCCGCCGTGAAGCCTTCTGCTTCGGCTGCGGCGCGGAAATCGGGCGCTTCACGCGCGCTGCCACGATCAGTACTCCCGCTCGTACCGCTCCAGCTCGCGGCCGACGGATCGGGGTGAGTGTCATTCGAACGACGGTTTCGCCGCCATACCGGCAAGGCCGGCATTAGTGCCGATATTTCAATGCATCGATTACGACCGAGAACGCCCGGGATGCTTGCCGGCGGCTTGGGTAGTACGCGTGATAGCCGGGAAACGCCGGACACCAGTCCTTGAGGACGCTTTGCAACTCACCGCGATCGAGATAGGGGCGCACGGCGTCTTCGGGCAGAAAGGCGAGACCGAAGCCGTCCACCGCGGCTTGCAGCATCTGCTGCTGAGTGTTGAACGTCAATTGACCGTTCACGCGCGCCTGGATCTCCCGCTTCCCCTTCTTCAGTTCCCACGCGTATACACCTTTCGTGGTCGTGAGTCGCAATGTCACGCAGTCGTGGTTGAGCAGGTCTTCGGGTGACTTGGGCAGTGACTTGCCCTCGAGATACGAGGGCGCGCCGACGACGGCCATAGGGATATCAGGGCTGATGCGTACCGCGATCATGTCTTTTGCAACCTGATCTCCGAACCGGATTCCGATGTCGTAGCGGTCTTCGACAATGTTCGCGAGCCCGTAGTCGACCGTCAGTTCCAGTCGAATATCCGGATACTCGCGCAGGACGTTCGTCAGTTTGGGCCAGACGATGGAATCGATTGCATGATCTGTGGCCGTAATCCTGACCACGCCGGCGGGCTTGTCGCGGAAATCGGACAGGGAAGCCAGTTTTGCCTCGATTTCCTCGATACGAGGCGCGGCGGTGTTCAGGAGTTCCTCTCCCGCGTCGGTTGTCGACACGCTCCGCGTCGTGCGCGTAAGTAGACGAACACCCAGGCGGGCCTCGAGGTCCCGAATCGTGTGACTGAGCGCGGACTGGGACACGCCGAGTTTCGCTGCCGCGCGCGTGAAGCTTCGTTCTCGCGCCACGGCGAGAAACACGAGAAGGTCATTGAAGTTCTCTCGAGCCATCCGGTATTACCCCTATAGAAGGGTTGGAATCCTAGCACCGAAGCGACGGAGTGCCGTCATTGATTCATGAGCCATATTAATAGGTTCTAGTAGGATTGGCCGCTTAATCGAAGCAACGGCAAACCGTACACTTCATGCTCGCTGGTCGATACCGTGCCGCGCGCATTCGACCTTGATCATAATTAAAACGCGGCTCAGAAGGACACACATCGTGTGGAGACGTCGTACTTGCCGAACGGTTTCGCTGACTGACGCGAAATCACGATGAGCGATCAAGCAACGACGGTGCCGGGAGCGGCATCACGTCGTTTCGCTGGCGCGCATTCGGCAAGTCTCTATTCGTCTTTCTGGAGTGAACAACATGAAATTCAGCCATCGTCTTCTCATTGCCACCCTTGCCATTTCCAGCCCGTTGCTGGCATCTGCGCAATCCGCCACCCCGGGCCTTACGCGCGAGCAGGTTCGCAACGAAATGATCCAGTACAAGGCGGCTGGCTTCAACCCTGCGCGCGCCAACCCCGGCACGTGGGTCAACGATGCGCAGGCCGCGTCGGCCAAGGTTGCGAGCGCACGCAATTCGGCGAACCCGCAACTCGCGGAGAACGGTTCGTCGTCGCAGTGCAATTGACCGAGCCGACTGCCGCCGGATGGCGCGGACAGCCGGAAGCCGAGGTCGCGACGTATTCCGTCGAACTTGCAACGTCGCTCGGATGAGCACATGGATAGCGTTGACGTTGAAGTATTGACGGCAGCACTGGATTGGTGGCGCACAGCTACGTTGGCGCAATCGGTTCGCGTATGAACTGCACCCGGCGACGGAGCGTCTAGGATTGTTCGCCCTCGTTGCTGATCAGATAGCGCGACTGCACTTGCCCGTCGGCTTGCACATCGGTGCGCAGACGCCGCCGGAAGTAGCCGTGGCAATCATCGCGGAAATGACCGCGATTCGCCGCGATGTGCCCGTGCTGCAAAGCCGTGCGAAGCGCAGGGCTGCACGACGCGTCCGCGACTCGGCATAGGACCTATGCATCTGCGCGATGCTGTGCCCGATTCACTGTCTGTCTGATCCCGTCCGGCATCGCCGATTGCTCACCGATCGGGGCCGCGAGGGGCAGTGCGGATTGACGCATGCGGGAATCGCACGCATTGTATTGCGCTGCAGTATTGCGATTTCCCGCACCAGGCTATCGGTCAAAGAGGCATTTCTTGGAACTTCGGCAGCTTCGCTATTTCGTCCGTGTTGTCGAATGCGGCAGCATGGGCCGTGCTGCGTTGGAGTTGGACGTGGTGACGTCCACGCTGAGCCAGCAGATCAGTCGGCTGGAAAGCGAACTGTCGGTCCGTCTTCTGAAGCGGACGAAAACCGGAATTCAGCCCACTAATGCCGGCCTTGCGTTCTGGCATCAGGCGCAACTGGTGCTGCGCCACGCAGATGATGCGGCCAGTGCGGCGAAGACGGGGCGGCTTGCTGGCCAGGTCACCGTCGGGCTCGCGCCGAGCACGTCGGGGGTTGTCGCGCTACCGTTCATTCGTGCAATGCGCGCACGGTATCCGGACATCAACTTGCGGGTCGTCGAGAATCTGTCCGGAAACCTCGAGTCGATGCTCATCGCCCGGCAGATCGACCTCGCAATCCTGTTCGGCAGTTCTGCCGGCCAGCGATTCAGTGCCGTGCCGCTTCTGGACGAGCGGCTATTTGCGATATCGTCCACCACGCAGACGTTGCCGTCCGACATCAAGGGCCTATCCGTTCGCGAACTCGCCGCCTATCCGCTCGTGCTCCCAAGCGACAGTCACGGCCTGCGCATGCTCGTCAACGCGGCCTTCACCAAAGCGAATCGCCAGATGAACGTCGTCGCCGAGATCGATGGTCTGGCAACGCTGATGGAGGCCGTGGGCGCCGGTCTCGGCGTGACGATTCAGCCCGGCGCTGCATTGGCTCGATGTGACGCTACGACTTTCAGCGTCGTGCCGATTCAGAGTGCCCACCTGACTCGGCTCAACCAGCTTGCGAGTCTGTGTGACGATGAACTGTCCCCACCTGGGCTCGCCGCGCGCGTGGTTCTCCTCGATGTCGCACGTGAGCTCGTGATGAGCGGAAAATGGACGGGCGCAACGCTCGTCGATCCGGAAGCCGGCGGTCTTCAATTTTCGTGAACACGTCTTCGCCGCGCGCTGCTGTCCGCTATTCCAGGTGTCACCTACACTGCCCGGGACAATCACGGGAACGAGGTGGTGATGCTGGACGTACTGGTAATAGGAGGCGGTAACGCGGCGCTATGCGCGGCGCTGATGGCACGGGAAGCCGGTGCATCTGTGCTGATGCTGGAAGCAGCGCCGCGCGAATGGCGCGGCGGAAATTCGTCGCACACTCGCAACCTGCGCTGCATGCACGACGCGCCGCAAGATGTGCTCGTTGATGCGTATCCGGAAAGCGAATACTTCGACGACCTGATGAAGGTGACGGGCGGATTGACGGACGAGCGGCTCGCAAGGATCGCGATACGCGCGTCATCGAACTGTCGGGACTGGATGCGCAGGCACGGAGTCCGATTTCAGCCGCCGCTGTCGGGCGCATTGCATGTTGCCCGGACCAATGCATTTTTCATGGGCGGCGGGAAGGCACTGGTCAACGCATACTATCGAAGCGCAGAGGCACTTGGGGTGAGCGTGCGCTATGACGCGCCGGTCGACGCGATCGAGATCAAGGACGGGCGTTTCGTTGCGGCACGGGTGCGCGGAGAACGCATCGAGGCCCGAGCGTGCGTGCTGGCGGCGGGTGGCTTCGAGTCGAATCGTGAGTGGCTGCGAGAAGCATGGGGCGAGGTCAACGGGGAATGGGTCGCTGACAATTTCCTCATCCGCGGAACGCGCTTCAACGAAGGCGTCGTGCTCAAGTACATGATCGAGGCCGGTGCCGACGCAATCGGCGATCCGTCGCAATCGCACTGTGTCGCGATCGATGCCCGCGCGCCGCTTTACGATGGCGGAATATGTACGCGCGTCGACTGCGTTTCCCTCGGTGTCGTGCTGAACCGCAATGCAGAGCGGTTCTACGATGAGGGCGAGGACTTCTGGCCGAAGCGATACGCGATCTGGGGGCGCCTTGTCGCTTTCCAGCCAGGTCAGATCGCCTACTCGATCATCGATTCGAAAGCCGTCGGACGCTTCATGCCGCCCGTATTTCCGGGAGTCCGTGCGGGGTCGCTCGCCGAGCTGGCACGAGCGACGGGTTTGAACGAGCAGAGTTTCGTCAATACGATCGAGGCGTACAACGCTGCGTGCCGCCCGGGCACGTTCAATCATGCCGTGCTCGACGACTGCCGGACCGACGGTCTCACGCCGCCCAAAACGCACTGGGCCCAGCCGATCGACAAACCACCGTTTTATGCGTATGCGCTGCGTCCCGGCATCACGTTCACGTATCTCGGCCTGAAAACCAACGAACATGCGGCCGTGCACTTCGGTGGAAAGCCGTCGCCGAACCTGTTCGTCGCCGGAGAAATGATGGCAGGAAACGTCCTCGGAAAGGGCTATACGGCCGGTATCGGCATGGCGATCGGCACGGCGTTTGGCCGCATTGCCGGTGTCGAGGCGGCACGTGCCGCCCAACGAATCAATGAAAAGGAAACCGATCATGCAGTCGCTTGAAGCGCTTGCTCGCGAGGCGAACGCGCTCGCGGAGACTCCCCCGGCCACGGTGCGTGGCGTCCTTCTGTCGGACGGCGAACGCGAGGTCAGTCGAATCATGCAGATCTGCAATGCGTGTCGCTATTGCGAAGGATTCTGTGCCGTTTTCCCGGCGATGACGCGCCGCCTCGAATTCGGGCGTGCCGACATTCATCTTCTCGCCAATCTCTGTCACAACTGCGGCGCCTGCCTTCATTCGTGTCAGTATGCTCCGCCGCATGAATTCGCGGTCAACGTACCGCGCGCCATGGCAGAGGTACGCGTGAGCACCTATACGGAATACGCATGGCCGCCGGCATTGGGGGCTCTCTACAAGCGAAACGGGATGACGCTCGCCGTGGCGCTGGCTGCCGGACTGACGGCGTTTTTGATGCTGGCGGGGCGAGGCGCACGATCGGCTGCCGATATTGCCGGATCCAATTTCTACGCGATTTTTCCGCACAACTTCCTTGCGATCGTGTTCGGTGCCGTTTTCCTATTTTCGGCGCTGGCACTTGGGATCGGCGTGCGACGCTTCTGGCGCAACGAGGATCCGGGTGACGCGTCAATCGATGCCGCATTGGAGGCGACGAAGAGCGTGTTGACGCTTCGATATCTCGGAGGCGGTCACGGCGACGGCTGCAATAACGACGACGACGCCTTCTCGCTTCTCCGTCGACGGTTCCATCACCTGACGTTCTACGGGTTCCTGCTGTGTTTCGCGTCGACCTGCGTGGCCACGCTGTATCACTACGCGTTCCATCTCGAGGCGCCGTACGATTATGCGAGCTTGCCGGTTGTGCTTGGTACGGTCGGTGGCGTGAGCCTGCTTGTCGGCACCTGTGGGCTCCTGTGGCTTAACATCAGGCGCCACCCGCTTCATGGCGCCCCGGCCCAGAAGCCGATGGACCGCGGATTTGTCCTGCTCCTGATCCTGACCGCCGCTTCCGGGCTTGCACTTCTTGCACTGCGTAGCACGAATCTGATGCCAACGCTGCTGGCCGTTCACCTCGGGATCGTGATGGCGCTGTTCGCGACACTGCCCTACGGCAAGTTTGCGCACGGGATCTATCGTTCCGCGGCGCTCCTGAAATGGGCAATCGAGAAGCGCCGGCCGTCGACGTTGCTCGTCGAGGAGTAACCAGGTCGGCGAACGCACGGCCGTCGATGCGCCGCGCGGTGTGGGTCTGTGATTGGCGGTCACGATGGACGCAAAGCCCTGCGTCTGTCGGCGATTGCCGTAACGGATCCCGGCACCGCGATGCCGGGGTCTGGAGCTACGTTAACGACGACCGGCTGCCCTCATTAGCGCGACAGACACGCCGGCGGATCCGCATGCGATCATTGCTGCGACGAGAAACACCATGCGCAGGCCGGCCCAGTGTGCGAGCAGCCCGAGCGCGGGGCTCGCGATTCCCAACGCGAGATCGAGGAATGCCGTATAGGCGCCCATCGCGAGCCCGCGATTCTGCGGGGGAACGCGGTGAACGGCTTCGACGCCTAGCGCGGGATACACGAGCGAATAACCTATGCCGGTCATTGCCGCGCCGAGCAGTGCCGGTGCAGAGCCGGTCGCCGCCCAGATGAGTGCCTGTCCGGCGGCTTCGATCAGCACGAAGATGAGCGCGACCTTGCCGCCCCCCAATTTGTCGGGAAGATGGCCGAATACGACGCGCGCGGCGATGAACGAGATCGCGAAAACGGTAAAAGACAGCCATGCTGGCTGCCAGCCTTGCTCGACGAACAGCAGCGAAACGAAGGCCATGATCGAGCCGAAGCCGATGCTGCTCATCGCGAGGCCGATTCCCGGTGCAGCGACAGCGCGGATGACCTTCGTCATCGACGGGCCGCTTCGTGACAGCGGGGCGATCGCATTCATCGGCAGCACCAGCGTCAAGGTGGCGAGCGGCATCAGCACGGTCGCGAATGCGATGGCCGAAAATCCGTACTTCGCATACAGCACAGTGCCGAGCGGTGCGCCGAGGGCAAAAGCGGCATACATCGCCATCCCGATCCATGCGATGACTTTGCCGGAAATGCTGGCGTGGACACGCGCCAACCCCCAACTCAATGCGCCGGTGATGATGAAGCTCTCAGCGGCGCCCAGAACTGCGCGGCCGACGATCAGGATGGTCACCGATACGAGCGGCATCGACGCGACGACGAGCGATGACAAGTAAATGAGGCCGGCCACCGAGGCTGATGCCATGCCGACGATCACGGCGAGTTTCGCTCCCGATTTGTCGGCGAAGTGGCCGGCCCAGACGCGTGAGAACAGCGAGGCGGCGAACTGGCTACCGGTCACCAGACCGACGAAGAACGTGCCGAGTTTCAGGTCGTCGTGCACGTGAAGCGGCAACACCGGCAGCGCAATGCCGATGATCAGGAATGCGACGAGCACGACCGCCATCAGCGGTGCGAGTGCCGATACCGTGCGCTGGTTCGGGATGGTCGAGGATGGAGTTGTCATTGCAGAAGGAATGTCTGATCGGGCGGATACGATCGCGGTGGACGGAGTCGGCGATGTGAACGCCGACGGGGGCGATGCGAGGATTACGTCCAGCTCAGGTCATTGAGTCGGTAGGGCATCGATCTCAATCGTTTGCCGGTGGCGGCGAACAGTGCATTGCCGAGCGCCGCGGCCACCGGGCCCATCGGCGATTCGCCGACCCATGCCATGCGCGGGTGACCGGAGACGCCACCAAAATGGACGCTGATGCGCTTCGGTGCATCGCCTATTCGCATCATCGGATAGTTGTGGAAGTTGCTCTCGACGACTTTCCCGTTCGCAACCGTGATCTGCTCGTTGAGAGCCGAATTCAGCGCAAAGATGGACCCGCCTTCCATCTGGGACACGAGCCCGTCCGGATAGCCGACATGCCCGGGATCGAATGCGATGTCGACGGAATCGACCCGGACGTCGCCGTCGCGGGTCACCTCGACGGTGACGATTGCCGCGACGGTCGTGCCGGCCTCGGGCTTGCCGCTCATGCCGTAGTTTGCGATTGCGATGCCTTGGCCCCACCCCTTCGGCAAAGCGCGGCCCCAGTGTGCCTTGTCCGCCACCTCGGTCAGACACCGGACCCATCCGGGGTCGGGCCATCTCGAGTAAAGCTTGAGCCGGTATGCTAGAGGATCGATGCCTGCGACATGCGCACATTCGTCGACGAACGTTTCGATGAACGTTGCGTGAGCGTTGTATCCAGGTCCTCGGTAAGAGCCTGTCAGCACATGAAGTGGCACGGTGCTCGATTCGACCAGTACATGGTCGACGATACCGGCGCTCAGCGGGCCGTCGTGCAGGTAGTTCGTAAAGAAATCGGGCGCGCCGGCGGCGCGGGCATGGAATGCGACAGGCATGCCGTCCGCATCGAGCGCGGCGCGGAGCCGGACGGATTCGATCGACCTGTAGCGCCCTTGGCGCATGGTCTCCTCGCGTGACCAGATGACTTTTACCGGACGCCCTGGATAACGCTTTGCGACGGCGACCACCATGCGCACGTCGTTGCCGGTGACGCGTCGGCCGAACCCGCCGCCCACATAGGTTTGGTGGAAGTAGACCTTGTCCGGCGACAGGCCAGCCTCCTGGGCGGCGACGATGTGTGCCTGCTGCGCCTGTTGCGACGGATGCCACACATCCACGCGTTCGGCCGTGACCAGTGCCGTACCGTTGAGCGGCTCCATGGCCGCGTGTTCCGCAAACGGCGCGTGGTACTCCGCCTCGACGATGGTGCCGGATGACGTAAGGACTTCCGCGGCATTCCCGCGTTTGAGCAGGATCCTGTCGCCTGCGCGCTCGACGGCGCCTCGACACGCGGCGGTGATCTGTTCATGCGTCTTCCGTAAGCCGTCAATAAACGACGCCCTACCAATGGTAGGCAGAAGGTCAGATGCTAAGTGTCCGCGTGGACACATGCACTCAGACCGTGATGACAGAGAAACAGGACCTTCGAAGCAGACTGGTGATTGGCCGCAGACGGGATGGCCGGCGGGAATTTGATGAAGATGCCGTGCGGGAGCTGGTCGAGTTTTGCCTGAGGCCGGGGGTATCGATCGCCCGGGCGGCCATGGACCATGACGTTAATCCGAACCAGTTGCGTCGCTGGATCTCGCGCCATCAGCAGCATACGCTGCAAACACCAATGAGACCAGACCCGCTGGTGATAGACGGCGTATCGATCGACATCCCAGGCTCAGCGCGTCGTGTTCCGGTGAGTGAAGCGCAGGCATTTGTCCCTGTCGTCACCGCGCCATCGACAGTGCCTGCCGTTTCCCCTGTACTGCCACCGGACACGTCGTTGATGGCGCTCTCGTTACATGTGCGCCTGTCGAATGGTGTCGAATTTGATCTTGGCGAGGCGAGCGTCGACGAGCTGGCCACGGTGATCCAGATGCTCGGGAGGCTGCAGTGTTCCGGTTCGACGAAGGGCTGAAGGTCTACCTGCATCGCGATCCGGTCGACTTCCGCATGGGCATCAACGGGCTGTCGATCCTGGTCGAACAGGCGATGCGCCTGAACCCAATGACCTCAGCGCTGTTCGTCTTCGGCAATCGCCGTCGCGATCGCATCAAGATTCTCGGCTGGGGCGGCAACGGCTTCTGGTTGCTGCTCAAGCGACTCGAAGCCGATCGCTTCATCTGGCCGAACGGAAGCGACACGATCACGCTCAACGCCGAGCAGTTGCACTGGCTGCTCGACGGAATCGACCTGACAGTGATCCAGAAGCATCCCCAGCGATATTACGCGCGGATGAGCTGAACACTACGCAGGTGGCATGGTCTAATCGGCCATGCCGAATAGCCCCGTCATGTTGAGCGCGGAGGAGTACGAAGCGCTGATTGCCGCGATCGCCGAACGCGATGCGCTGCGCGGTGAGCTTCGACTCGTGACGGCCCAGCGCGATCTGGCCGAAGAGAAGCTGCGGGCCTACAAGCACGAACTGTTCGGTGCCTCTAGCGAGGCGCGCCATGCCGACCAACTCGGCCTGTTCAACGAAGCTGAAGCATTGGCCACCACTACCGATGCGCCCGCGCGCGAGGACGCGCCCGGCACGTCTGTCGCCGCCCACACGCGAGGCAAGCGCGGACGCAAACCACTCGATCCGAACTTGCCGCGCGACGTCGTGCGGCACGAACTACCCTAGTCTGAACGATTCTGCGCGCACGACGGCTATGCCCTCGTGGAGATCGGCGTCGAGACGAGCGAACAGCTTGACGTGATTCCCGAGCAGGTCCGCGTCGTTCAGCACCAGCGCGTCAAGTACGCGTGCCCGTGCTGTGATCTCGGCATCAAGGTCACGCCGGCGCCAGCGCGTATCATCCCGCGCGGGTTGCTCACGGAATCCGCGCTGGCGTGGATCATCACTGGCAAGTACCAGTACGGTATGCCGCTGTATCGCCAAGCCACGCTGCTGCGTCGCTTCGGCGGCGACATCTCGTCCAACACGCTGGCCGCCAGCGTGGTGCGGGTGGGACTGGCCACGCAGCCGGTGATCAACCTGATGCGCGACGCGCTGCTCGAATCGGACCTGATCTACGGCGACGAGACAACGTTCCAAGTGCTGAAGGAGCCAGGACGCAGGCCGCAGGCGAAGAGTTACCTGTGGGCGCAGGTCAACGGCTCGGGGCCACCAGTACGGATGTTCTCGTACTCGCCGGGGCGCGGCGCCCAGCATGCGCAGAAACTCTATGCTGGCGTGCAGCCTGGCACCGTGCTGATGACTGACGGGTACGAGCTCTACAACGGAATCGCCCACGATCACCAGCTCGTGCATCTCGGATGCTGGGCACACGTGCGCCGCGGCTTCATCAAGGCCGAGGAGTCGGTGCCGAAGGCGGCACGCTCGCCGGATCTGCTGGCCACGCGCTTCGTCGTGCTGATCGGCAAGCTGTTCGCGGCCGAGGCGCGCAGCGCGAAGTGGAAGTCTGAACGTCGGCAAGGACTGCGCGCTCGGTACAGCGCCCGCGTGCTCGCCATCATCGAGCGCATGCTGGTCGAGCATCTGCCGGGCGTCGTGCCGTCGAGTCTGCTCGGCAAGGCATTGCAGTACATGAGCGGACAGTGGCCCAAGCTGGTCCGATACGTCGGTAACGGCAACTGGCCGATCTCGAACAACCTGTGCGAGAACGCGATCCGGCCGTTCGTCGTCGGCCGCAAGGGCTGGCTGTTCTCCGATACTGTCGCTGGCGCGCAGGCCAGCGCCAACCTGTACTCCCTCGTCGAGACGTGCAAGGCGAACGGCGTCGAGCCGTATCGCTATCTGGTCTGGCTGTTCACCAGGTTGCCGCTCGCCGCAACCGCCGACGACTATGCCGCCCTCATGCCATGGAGCATGCCTGCCACTCCCAACCTCTGATGGGCGTCGTTAAAAGACCGCATACAATCTATCAGCGGGCCAGCGGAGGCAGTGACAACTTTGCATCAGTGAACGGCACGTTCGCGACTTCATCAAGTCCCAACCCGACCGTTCTTCGCCTCGGTGTGCGCACGTTGTTCTGAAGCGAGAGAGTGGCGCAAGGCGTTCGGGCCATTCAGACGAATGGGCCGCCAGGTTGCAATCATCGATGGCTACCGGCGCCCCGCATGATGCCTGACGGTTATGCTTCTTCGAACAGCTCGAAGGTATTTGCCTTCGATGTCTTGGACAGCCGTTCCGCCCCCAGCCACTTTCCACGCCTGAGAATGTCGTCCAAAAGTTTCTGGACGAGCTTTTGGCCTTCACGGACGGCCGGTGAATGAGACCTCGCGGTGTTCTCGCAGAGTGCCCAGGTCATGAACATCCCGCGAATAGGGCTCCAGGAAACTTCATCCTGGTAGCGCGAGTTACCGCTCACCGCGCAGCAGGGCGTGATGGTATCGCAGATACCTTGTCGAGCAAGCTCTATCGAGAGGTTCATCGCGTCAATCTCGAATAGCGTCTTGAACTGAAGTCCTCTTCTTTCAAGCGAGTTTTCAATCTGGGCGCGGATGACATTTGGCTTGCCGGGTAGCGCGAGTTTCAGGTTCTCCAGGCGCGACAGTGGAACCGGCCTGTCCGGCCTAAGCTGCGTGCTGCTGTGCGATACGAGAATGAGCGGCTCACGCACCAAGGGAGTATGAACGTAGCCCTGCGGCGGGTTCCCTTCAAAAGGCACTATTGCCAGGTCGAGCATGCCGGAATGCATGACTTCGCGCAGTTCGTGGCTAGCACCCTCATGGATTCGCAATGACACACCGGGAAACTCCTGAACGAGCTGCGAGATGTAGGCGGATGTGAACATGTGCTGCCAGGACGGAGCGACGCCGATGGACAACTGGCCTGCCGCACGGTCCCCAACCTCTTCAACAAGCTTGGACAGCTGACGCAGGATTGGGCGCGCGCGCTCCAATAGCAGTGTTCCCGATTCGGTGAGTGTTACACCGCCTTGCGTGCGGGTGAACAACTTCGCGCGCATCTGATGCTCGAGCAAAGCAATATGCCGCGACATCGCCGGCTGTGACAGGCGAAGGTCGCTCGCCGCCTTGTTGATGCTGCCGAGCTCTGCGACACGCAAGAAATATTCGATAAGTCTGGAATCCATTGTCTGCCTCCATTACGCCTTATTCGTTCAACACCGGCGCTTGTTATCGCATTTCGATTATAGCGTGATTGCGGAGGCCAGCATCATGTCCGGGGGCGCGATGATGCTTTTCGGGTTGTGCGCAAGCCATTGAAAACAAAGATATTGGTAGGCGGAGCTCACCCGTCGAGCCATTAAAAGCGAGGGTTTGCACTGATATCAAGGAAGTGGATGTCTTTTATAGAGCATCCGCATTATCGGCATAACGGGCACGTCGCTACTATTTGACCAGGGTCAAGCACTGGGAGCCGATAGGTGTTGCTGCAAGGAGTGGTTGAGCCGTTCCCGCAAGTCAGTCAAACCATGCCATCGCGCATGGAATCAAACATACATAGGAGACAGACCGTGCCACTGGCCGTGCTGAGCGCATCCCATACGCCTCTGATGAAAGACGGCGTCACCACGGATGATGTCCGCCTTGCTGTGAAACTCGGTTTTCGCGAACTCGCCGAACGCGCTGAGCAGTTCGAGCCCGACCTCGTCATCCAGTTTGCGCCTGATCACTTCAACGGATTCTTCTACGACGTAATGCCGAGTTTTTGCGTCGGCATTAACGCGTCGTCTGTTGGTGACTGGGGCACGTCCACCGGCGCGCTACCTGTTGCATCGACTGAAGCTCAGGAGTTGAGTGAATTCCTGGTTGAAGAAGGCTTCGATATCGCCGTGTCGTATCGCATGCAGGTCGACCACGGGTTCGTGCAAATCTGGGAAGAAATGTTCGGCGACTTTTCCCGATATCCAACCATCCCGATTTTCATCAACTGCGCTGCGCCGCCGCTTCCTACTTTCAGGCGCGCCCGGCTCCTTGGCGAGGCTGTGGGCCGTTGGGCCGCGGCGACAGGAAAGCGTGTGCTGTTCTCGGCATCGGGCGGCCTGTCTCACGACCCGCCCACGCCGAGCATCGCCACCTCCCCCGATGAGGTGAAGGAACGCCTCATTGACGGCCGCAACCCAACTGAGGAAATGCGCCACGTACGCGAGCAACGTGTCCTGACCGCAGGCGCCCTCGCGTATGCAGGCGAGCCGGGGATCTTGCCGGTGGATGCAGATTGGGACGCGACCTTCATCCAGCAGCTTCAGTCCGGAAACCTGTCGCAACTCGATGCGATGACGACGAAGGAGGTCCGCGAAAAAGCGGGCCGCGGCGGTCCGGAAGTTCTCGCCTGGGTTGCGGCCTTCGCCGCGCTTTCGGTCGACGGTGAATACAAGGCCGACCTCATTTACTAAGAAGCCATCCAGGGCTGGATTGCTGGCATGGCAATGATGTTCGCTCAATCGAAGAAACCGCGCGCATGAGCGCGCAGGTGCGAATACAGGAGATATGTCATGAGTATCAGAACAGGAAAGCAGTTCATCGAGGGTCTTCGCAATCGTCCGCGAGACGTGTGGGTGCGCGGTGAGCGCGTGGAGGACGTAACGACTCATCCGGCATTCAAGGGCGCTGTCGAGCAGTTGGCGGCGCTCTATGACACGCAGCATGACCCGGAACTGCAGGACAAGGTCACCTACGTCGTGCCGGAGACCGGTGAGCGTGCTGGTCTTGCGTTTATGCCGGCGAAGTCGGCTGACGACCTTCGCAAGCGTCGTGAAGCGTATCGCATCTGGGCGGAAACGAATTTTGGCCTCATGGGCCGCTCGCCGGACTTCATGAACGTCACGCTACTCGCATTCTGGGAAGCACGCGATGACTTCGCGAAAGGCGGCGAGCAGTTTGGCGAGAACATTGTCAAGTACTACGAGTACATCCGCGACAACGACCTCTTCCTGAGTCATGCGCTCATCACGCCGCAGAACGACCGCTCGAAGCAGTCGTCGGAGCAGGCGAGCATGCACCTTCGCGTAGTGAAGGAAACGTCGGGAGGAGTTTACGTCAGCGGCGCGCGCATGATTGCGACCCTCGGCCCAGTCTCCGACGAAATGATTATGTACAACCTGCCGCAGTTCAAGGCAGGCGATGAAGACCACGCGCTTATCTTCGCGGTCCCGACGGACGTGAAGGGTCTGCGCCAGATTGCTCGCGACCCGTACTACGTCGAGGCGCACGAGAGCTACGACCATCCGCTGTCGATGCGCTTCGAAGAAAGCGACTCGCTGCTTATCTTCGACAACGTCTTCGTGCCGTGGGAGCGTGTTTTCTGCTATCGGCAGGTGGAACTTTCGAACAAGCTGTATTCGCATACCGGAGTCCGTAATCACACCGCACACCAGACGAATACTCGTGCGCTCGTGAAGATGCAGTTCTCAGTCGGACTCGCCATTGCCGTGGCGAAGTCCATCAAGGCTGACCAGTTCCTCCACGTACAGCAGATGCTCGGCGAACTGCTTGGCTACATCGAACAGGTAAAAAGCGCGCTGGTACGTTCCGAGTACGAGTCCGAGCTTTCGGAAGTTGGCACCGTCCGCCCGTCGCTCGCTCCGTTGCAGGCAATTCGAACGATGCTTCCCTTCGCGTATCCGCGCGTCATCGAAGTGTTGCAAACCATCGGTGCGGGCGGCTTCATGCTTATGCCGAGCGGAGCTGATTTCCGTGCGCCGGAGCTTTCCGACGACCTCGCGCTGTACTACCAGGGTGCCGGTGGCATGCCTTCCGTGGAACGCGTGCGTCTCTTCAAGCTCGCATGGGACCTCGCGGGCGAAGCATTCGGCCAACGCCTCGTGCAGTACGAGCGCTACTACGCCGGCGACCCGGTCCGCAATCTCGCGATGAACTACCTGAGCAACCAGAGCCCGGACATGCAGCGCCTCGTGGATAACGCATTGGCACTCGCAGGCCAGCCGGAAGCGGGAAGAGACATCACGGCTAGCTCTGTCAAAGAGCTGGAGCCCGCTCTGGACTAACCAAGTCGATGTGGTCTGCGAACAGGGCCTGTTCCCGGACCACTCGCTGCACAGGAGCGAACCATGTCTTCAATCAACGTTACGGATGCCGCGTCGGAACGCAAGTGCGACATATCCGCGGCTGACTTTCGCCATGCACTCGGCCATTTCGCGACGGGCATTACCGTGATTTCGACGCTGGATGCACAGGGCAAGCCTTATGGCGCGACCGTGAGTTCGTTCGCGTCGCTGTCGCTCGACCCGCCGCTCATTCAGTGGAGCCTAACCACGACGTCGTACTCGTATCCCATCTTCAGTCAGGCAACGCACTTCGCGGTGAACATCCTGGCCTCGGACCAAGAGGATGTCTCGAGAATTTTCTGTAAACCGCTGGACCGCTTCTCGCATGTCGATTCGGTGGAAGGTATCGAAGGTCTTCCGCTCGTTGCAGGTTGCCTCGGCTGGATTGAGTGTGTGCGTGAACGCGAAGTCGAAGCAGGCGACCACACCATCTTCATCGGCCGCGTGCTCCGTACGCGGGTCGCCGAAAAGTCGCCGCTCCTGCATTGGCGGGGAGCGTACCACCCACTTGAAGTCGGCGCGCTCTCCTGACTTTTCCGTTGCTGCCGCAACACTCAAAGAGGTTTTCCATGTCTGACGCAACCATTGACCGACCGGCTCTCGATAGTGCGAACGTTGCCGCGCTGGCTGCGGAACTGCGTAATTGCTTCGAGACCGGGCAAACGGTTGCCCCCTTGCGCACACGCACCACGTGCGATGGCGTTGACACGGCGTACGCAATCCAGGATGCCAACACCAGCTTCTATGAAGGACAAGGCCGCCGCCTGGTCGGCCGAAAGATTGGCCTGACCTCCAAGGTCGTACAGGCGCAACTTGGCGTCGACCAACCGGACTTCGGGATGCTGTTCGCAGATATGGCGGCAGGTGAGGGCGAAGAAATCGCAGTGACACGTCTGCACCAGCCGAAGGTTGAAGCTGAGATTGCGCTCATCCTCGGGCAGGACCTCGACATCGAACGACCGACCATTGCGGATGTGATTCTCGCGACTGCGTATGTTGTGCCGGCGCTCGAAATTGTTGGCAGCCGTGTCTCGAACTGGGACATCCGGATTTTCGACACCGTTGCTGATAACGCCTCGTCGGGCATGTTCGTCCTCGGTGGTCCGGCCCGCCGAATTGATGACCTAGATTTGCGCGGTCTTCAGATGACGATGCGACGCGAGCATGCGGGCGTAACCACAGGCCCGAATGTGGTTTCCACCGGCAGCGGAGCCGCCTGTCTTGGCCATCCCTTGAACGCCGCGGTCTGGCTCGCGGGGGAAGTGGCAAGGCGCGGCCGCCCGCTCAAGGCCGGCGACGTAGTGTTGACCGGCGCACTTGGTCCGATGGTTGCGGTCACCGCTGGCGACACGTTCGTTGCCCAACTGTCGGGACTCGGCGAAGTCACGGCTAAATTCGTTTAAGAGGTTTGCAATGTCCAAAACCAAAGTGGCCATCGTCGGTTCCGGGAACATCGGTACCGACCTGATGATTAAAGTACTTCGCCTGTCGGACGTACTCGAAATGGGGGCTTTCGTTGGCATCGACCCTGAATCCGACGGTCTCAAGCGTGCAGCCCGTTTGGGCGTGCAGACGACCGCAGAAGGCATCGAAGGCCTCACGCGCATGTCTGGCTTCGAAGACATCAAGATTGTCTTTGATGCGACATCGGCTGGCGCCCACAAAAAGCACGACGCCATCCTGCAACAGCATGGCAAGCGCGTCATCGACCTCACGCCGGCTGCGATTGGCCCGTACACCGTGCCTTGTGTGAACGGCGAAGCCAACCTCGACGCACCGAACGTGAACATGGTGACCTGCGGTGGGCAAGCGACCATTCCGATTGTCGCTGCTATCAGTCAGGTCGCGATTGTCCATTACGCGGAAATCGTCGCGTCGATTTCGTCGCGCTCGGCCGGCCCTGGCACGCGAGCAAACATCGACGAATTCACGGAAACCACTTCAAAGGCAATTGAAGAGGTGGGTGGCGCGAGGCGTGGCAAGGCAATCATCGTACTGAACCCGGCGGAGCCACCGCTCATCATGCGCGATACCGTCTACGCACTTTGCGATAGCGCCGATGAGGAGGCGATTGCCGCTTCCATCGACGCGACGGTAGCGAAGGTTCACGCCTATGTTCCGGGGTATCGCCTGAAGCAGCAGGTCCTGTTTCACCATTACACCAAAGAGAACCCACTCTACATCGCGGAAATGGGCCAGTCGTTCAGCGGGACGAAAGTAACGGTCTTTCTCGAGGTTGAGGGCGCGGCGCACTACCTGCCGGCTTATGCAGGCAACCTCGACATCATGACTTCTGCGGCACTGTCGACCGCTGAGCGCATCGCGCGGCGTCAAGCGCAGGAAATTAGCAAAGCGGAGGCGCTGTGAGTACCGAAATCAAATCTAAGCTGTACATCCAGGACGTGACCCTGCGTGATGGTATGCACGCCATCCGGCATCAGTACAGTCTCGACCACGTCCGCGCCATCGCCAAGGCGCTCGATGACGCGAAGGTCGACGCTATCGAGGTCGCTCATGGCGATGGCCTTTCGGGTGCAAGCTTCAACTACGGGTTTGGTGCCCATACGGACTGGGCGTGGATTGAAGCTGTCGCCGAGGTCATCTCGCACGCGAAGCTGACCACGCTGCTCATCCCTGGTATCGGGACCGCACACGACCTCACGCGCGCATACGAACTTGGCGTGCGCTCCGTGCGCGTTGCGACGCACTGCACTGAGGCGGATGTCTCGAAGCAGCACATCGAGTATGCGCGTTCGCTCGGCATGGATGTTTCCGGCTTCCTCATGATGTCGCACATGGTCGTACCGGCCAAGCTGGCAGAACAGGCGAAGCTGATGGAAAGCTATGGCGCCCACTGCGTCTACGTGACTGACTCCGGCGGGGCCATGACGATGGATGACGTCGCAGCGCGCTTTCGCGCATACGACGAAGTGCTGAAGCCCGAAACGGAGCGTGGCATTCATGCTCACCACAACCTTTCGCTCGGCGTCGCGAACTCCATTGTCGCTGTCCAGAACGGCGCGATTCGTGTCGATGCAAGCCTCACGGGCATGGGTGCAGGCGCTGGCAACGCGCCGCTCGAGGTGTTCATCGCCGCTGCAGACGCGCACGGCTGGAACCACGGCACTGACCTTTATGCGCTGATGGACGCGGCTGAAGAACTGGTTCGCCCGCTTCAGGACCGTCCCGTCCGTGTGGACCGCGAAACGCTCAGTCTCGGCTATGCGGGCGTTTATTCCAGCTTCCTCCGCCACGCTGAAGCCGCTGCCAAGCAGTACGGCCTCGACACACGGACGATTCTCATCGAACTCGGCAAGCGAAAGATGGTTGGCGGTCAGGAGGACATGATTGTCGACGTCGCGTTGGACCTGATTCGGCAGCGTGACGAACACGCAGTCTGAAATACAGCAGAGCAGTTGATAAATGACCGGGCTCGAGAACGAGCCCGGCAATCACAAGAAGAAAAATTCAATCCATGTTTGGAGGAAGACATGAACGAGTATGTTGCTTCGGGAAACGATAGCGACGCCATAAAGCGTCGTGCCTACCGGAAAGTCTGGTGGCGCATTATTCCTTTGTTGTTTATCTGCTACGGCATCGCATTTATCGACCGTATTAACCTTGGCTTTACCAAGCTTCAGATGAGCGACGCGCTCGGCATCAATGCTACGTGGTATGGCATTGCGGCCGGGGCGTTTTTCATCACTTACGCACTCTGCGAGATTCCCAGCAACATTCTTCTGGCGAGGTGGGGAGCGCGTATTACGTTTGTCCGCATCATGTTTCTGTGGGGACTCGCAACCGCCGCCACGGCATTCATCACGAACGTTGGGCACCTGGTGACGCTTCGCCTGCTGGTTGGTGCGTTTGAAGCGGGCTTCCTGCCGGGTATCGTGCTCTATCTGACGTTTTGGTTTCCCGCGAGCATGCGCGCTCGCGTCACCGCGGTCATCTTCGTTGCCAATGCTGCAGCGGGCTCCGTCGCTGCGCCGATTAGTGGCTGGATTCTCAGCAGCATGAACGGCGTTCTGGGGCTCGAAGGGTGGAAGTGGGTGTTTATCCTTGAAGGGCTGCCTGCGTGTGTCATGGGCCTCGTCTGTCTTAAGGCGTTGCGCGACCGACCGGAAGAAGCCGAATGGCTCACGGACGTTGAAAAGGCAGCAATCAAGGCGGACCTTGCAACGGAAGCGGTGACGCATCCCGACCATTCAGCGGGTGTGTTCCGTCAGGTCCTCGGCAACCCGATTAACTACATGGTTGCCTTCCTCTTTTTCACGGCAATCTGCAGCAACTACCTGCTCTTCTTCTGGCTCCCAACTATCGTCAAAGAGACTGGCGTTGCTTCTCTCGTGAACGTTGGGCTGCTCACGGCAATTCCTCTCGCCATGGGCTTCGTTGGTGCCGTGTTCCTGAGCTGGAGTTCCGACCAGCTCAAGGAGCGTCGCTGGCATCTGGCGCTTTGCTTCTGCCTGATAGCGCTGGGCCTGATTGCGAGCACGTCGACGCATTCCCTGCCGCTGATGCTCGTCTCGTTTGCTATCGCGAGCTTCGCAACCGGCGCGAGCGGCCCGCTTATCTGGGCGATTCCCCCGGCGTATCTCGGCAAAAAGGCTGCGCCAGTCGGTCTCGCTTTCATCAGCACGCTCGGCAATATCGCCGGCTTCGCGAGTCCGCCGTTGCTTGGCTACATCAAGACGACGACCGGAAGCTTGACGCCGGGCGTTATCGGAATCGCTGTTCTGTCGGCTGTAGGCGCTCTCTGCATCGCCTTTGCCTTCCCCGAGCAGGCGGTCCGCGTGCGTGGTAAGGAAGTGCCAGGCGGTCTTGAGCAGGCTTAAGGACGCAGTCACGAGCGTAGAACAAGACCACTTTAAGAAGAAGGGGGCGCCCTCCAGGCGCCCTGCACGCAAAGTTCGTGTGCAGCCAGTGGGAAGTACCCAGGGATGCGATTTTTGATAATTTTGATGAGACACTGGATGTGACTATGGGTAACACCGCCGAATTCGAAACCGATGTACTGATTGTTGGGTCCGGCCCGATGGGCGCAACGGCCGCTTTGGCACTAGCCACCTACGGCGTTCGTACTCACATGGTGTCGCGCTGGAACTGGCTCGCCAATACGCCCCGTGCCCACATCACGAACCAGCGCACCATGGAGGTGTTTCGTGACCTCGACATCGAAGAAGAGGTCATCCGAAATTCGACGCCGTGGGACCAGATGGGCGACAGCCTGTTCGCAACCAGCCTCGCCGGCGAAGAGCTGATTCGCATCCGCGCATGGGGCACGGGTGACGAGCGCCACGGCGATTACGTCAAGGGCAGCCCGTCTCCGCTGGTTGACCTCATTCAGCCGAAGATGGAGCCCATCCTCTTCACAAACGCGGCTGAGCGTGGCGCGTCTTTTGCGACGAACACCGAATATCTCTCTCACACGCAGGACGAGACTGGCGTGAACGTTCGGCTGCAGGACCGCATCACGGGGAGAGAGTATTCCGTCCGAGCCAAGTTTCTCGTCGGTGCAGACGGCGCGCGTTCCAAAATCGCCGAAGAGCTTGACCTCAAGATTGAGGGCGAGATGGCGCGTGCGGGCACGGCGTATGTCATCTTCAATGCCGACTTGTCTAAGTACGTAAAGCACCGGCCCAGCATTCTGCACTGGATTGTCAGCCCGCACGCGAGCTTCGGAGAAATCGGCCTTGGTCTCCTGCGTGCAGTCAAGCCATGGACCCAATGGATTGCGGGGTGGGGTTTCGATATTTCGAAAGGAGAGCCGGACCTGAACGACGAGGTAGTCCTCGAGAAGATTCGTGTTCTCGTCGGCGACCCTAAACTCGAAGTCGAGGTGGTGCTCAGCTCCGTCTGGTACGTCAACCAGGCCTACGCGACGTCATATTCGAAGGGCCGCGTGCTCTGCGGCGGCGATGCCACTCATCGCCATCCGCCCTCAAGCGGCCTTGGCCTCAATACCTGCGTTCAGGACGCGTTCAACCTGGCGTGGAAGCTCGCGTACGTTATTAAGGGGCATGCAACCGAGAAGCTGCTGCAGACCTATTCGGACGAACGCGCACCTGTCGGCAAGCAAATCGTGCTGCGCGCAAATCAGTCGCGCAAAGACTATGCACTTATCAAAGAGGTGTTCAGCGTTGAGGGTGCAGAAAACCCCGTGGCTGCTGGCATCGCGCGCTTCAAGGACGCGGGACCGGAGGGGGCGAACGCGCGCCGCCTGGCCGGTGCGGCACTCGAACTAAAAAACAAGGAATTTAATGCACAGGGCGTCGAGATGAATCAGCGTTACGTTTCTACTGCCGTTGTGCCCGACGCGCATTCGTCTCTGGAGGAATGGAAGCGCGACCCCGAGCTCTATCTTCAGCCGACGACCCGACCGGGCGCCAAGCTTCCACACGCCTGGCTCATCAACTCGACCGGCATGCGTGTGTCCACCCTTGACGTCGTCGGCAAGGGCAAGTTCACCATCTTTACTGGCCTTTCCGGAAAAGCATGGGCTGACGCCGCAGAGGAACTGGATTTGCCGTTCCTGCGCACGGTGGTAATTGGGCAGGATGACTTTCAGGATGTCTATTGCGACTGGCAGCGTCAGCGTGAAATTGAAGAAGCTGGAGCGCTACTGGTGCGGCCGGATGGATACGTGGCATGGCGACAATTTGACGGTGTATCCAACCGCGCTACCGCGCGACAGATGCTTCAGTCAGCGCTCGAAAGCGTGCTGGGCAGGGTTTGAGAATTCTCCCGGCCGTAGTTTGAATGCAGCGGCCAGTGCCGCTGCTCTGTACCACCTAAAATTTCACAGGAATCGAGTATGAGCACGAATACTGCACTCACCGAAGCTTCCACGAGCAAGTTCGCTCGCATCAAAGAAGGCGACCTCGACCTTCAGATTCACTACAACGATATGGGCAACGGTCCTGAGACCGTCGTGATGCTCCATGGTTCTGGCCCGGGCGCAAGCGGCTGGGCGAATTTCAACCGCAATCTGGAGCCGCTCGTCGAGAAGGGCTATCGCGTCATCCTCATGGATTGCCCGGGCTGGAGCAAGAGCGACCCGATTGTTTGCACGGAGAATCGCTCAGGGCTGAATGCGCGTGCACTGAAAGGTCTTCTCGATACCATCGACGTTCAGGGTCCCGTGCATATCATCGGCAACTCGATGGGCGGCCATACGGCGGTAGCATTCGCACTCGCAAACCCGCAACGCGTCGGTAAGCTGGTGCTGATGGGGGGCGGAACGGGCGGCCCGAGCCAGTTCGTTCCGATGCCGACCGAAGGTATCAAGCTGCTGCAGGGCCTCTATCGTGTGCCGACGATTGAGAATCTCAAGCGGATGATGAACGTGTTCGTCTACGATGCGAGCAGCCTCACGGAAGACCTCTTCCAGACCCGCCTCGACAACATGCTGGCGCGCAAAGACCACCTCGAAAACTTCGTGAAGAGCATCGACGCAAATCCGAAGCAGTTCCCCGATGTGGGCCATCGCTTGTCGGAAGTGAAGGCGCCCACGCTAATCATCTGGGGTCGCGATGACCGCTTCGTGCCGATGGACGTCGGTCTGCGCCTCCTATGGAGCATGCCGAACGCTGAGTACCATATCTTCAATCGCTGTGGCCACTGGGCGCAGTGGGAGCATGCCGATAAATTTAATCGTATGGTTCTCGATTTCTTCACGCACTAAACGCTAGAGCATTCGCTGCCCAGTACCAGCGAGTATTGAGCCGGGAGCTTCTGGCAAAACTCGCATGAGGGAGAGGTCCTCGGCACAGACGCGTGTAAAGCGCGATAAAGGGGATGAGACGCCACCCACGGAACCTGTCGGGCGGCATAGCCCCGGAGGCGCGAAGCATCATCGGCACGAGACAGGCTTGTTGCGGCCGATTTTCATCAGATCGATGAGATTACGGCGAAGTGCCGTGTGCGCGAGCACGCCGGGTGAGCTAGCTAATGTCGCTGCGCTGCTCGTGGGTTCAGAAGTTGGCTTCGTTACCCGCAGCGATTCCCTGATGGATGGTGTCATTACCGTTGGGTACTTGGTTTTGGCCACTGGCTTTAGCGCGGATGGCGCGTCTTCCCTCGGAAGCGGTCATTGTGCGGTCCCTACGCGGAATGACCGCTTCGGGTTGCGGATTCAACCGGTCGACAACCACACGTGCGTATTTCGGACGAACGTGACCGGCCGTTTCGGGATCGTGACCGGCGATTTCGGCAACGTGACCGGTCATTCCGGGAACGTGACCGAGCGGACCGGAAGGCAGGATTGGCGTTGCGCATGACATCAACCACGCGGGCTATGCTCGCCGGCTTTGGCCGGAGACAGCATGCCCGCGCACCGGATGAACATGCGCATGATCAAGGACGTTTTACGACTTAAATTCGACGGCGGCTTCTCGCACGATCGGATCGCCGCGTCGCTGGGCATTTCCAAGGGCGTGGTCACGAAGTACATCGGACTGGCCGGTGCCGCCGGGCTGGACTGGGCGAGCGCCTGCGACATGGACGAAGCCGAGCTCGAACGGCGGCTTCTCGGCAAGCCCACGGGGCCAACAGCCTACGCCCAGCCCGACTACGGGCGCATTCACCAGGAGCTGCGCCGCAAGGGCGTGACGCTGACGCTGCTCTGGGAGGAGTACCAGGCCGAATTCGCGGACCGACAGACCTACCGCTATACGCAGTTCTGCGAGCACTACAAGGCGTTCACGAAACGCCTGAAGCGTTCGATGCGCCAGATCCACCGCGCCGGCGAGAAGCTGTTTGTCGACTTCGCCGGTCCCACGTTGCCGCTGACGACCGGACGCCGCGCACACATCTTCGTCGCCGCCATGGGCGCGTCGAGCTACACGTTCGCATGCGCGACGCCGGCCGAAACGATGGAGGACTGGCTGGGCGGCATTGCACGCGCGCTGACCTTCTATGGCGGCGTACCGCAGCTGATCGTGCCGGATAACCCGCGCGCGATGATTGCCGATCCCGACCGTTACGAACCTCGCGCCGGCGACACCGTGCTGGACTTCGCGCGTCATTACGGCACGTCATTCCTGCCTGCACGCGTGTATCGCCCGCAGGACAAGCCGAAGGTAGAAGTCGCGGTCCAGGTGGTCGAGCGCTGGATCATGGCGCGCCTGCGTCATCACCGGTTTGCGTCGGTCCAGTCGGTTGATGACGCGATCCGTCCACTGCTGAAGAACCTGAATGAGCGGCCGTTCCAGAAGCTGCCGGGATGCCGCGCCAGCGCATTCGCCGAACTGGACGCGCCGGCCTTGCAACCGCTGCCAGCGCAGCCCTATGAGCTGGCGCGCTTCAAGACGGTGACGGTTCACATCGACTATCACGTCGAGATCAACAAACACCGCTACAGCGTGCCGCACGCGCTGGTCGGTCTCAAGCTCGATGCGCGCATCACGGCGGGCGCTGTCGAACTGTTGCATCGCGGCCGCCGCGTCGCCAGCCACGCCCGTAACGACCGCGCGGGCGGCTACACCACGGTCGTCGAGCACATGCCGGCGGCACACCGCGCCCATCTCGAATGGACGCCGCAGCGGCTGATTCACTGGGGCCAGCAGATCGGCGCGGCAACCGGCGCGCTCGTCACCCGGCTGCTGCAGGAGCAACGCCACCCGGAACACGGCTATCGGGCGTGCCTCGGATTGCTCTCGCTCTCCCGTCGCTATGGCCGCGAGCGTCTTGAAGCGGCGTGTGCGCTGGCGCTGGAACTGGGCGTGCACCGTTACCGCCACGTGCGCGACATCCTGATCAACAACCGCGACCGCGCCGCGGCGACAACGCCTGCCGACTGGATCAGCCCGAGCCGCGCGCATGTACGCGGCTCCAGCTACTACCAATAAAGAGAACCCGCGATGATGATGCAACAGACCCTGACCCAACTGCGCACCCTGAAGCTGGACGGCTTCGCCGCCGGCCTGGAAGAGCAATTGACGCAGCCCGGCGTAGCGAGCCTGAGCTTCGAGGAGCGCCTGTCGCTGCTGGTCGACCGGGAAGCGAGCTGGCGTGATGATCGCCGTCGCACCCGACTGCTCAAGCAGGCGCGCCTCAAGTATCCGCAGGCTGCCATCGAGGACCTCGACACCCGCTCCGGCCAAGGCGTGGACCCGCGCTCGCTCATGAGCCTGGCACTCGGCGACTGGGTCGAAGCCGGCTACAGCCTGCTCATCAGCGGCCCAACCGGCGCAGGGAAGTCATGGCTCGCTTGTGCCTTGGTGCAGTACGCCTGCCGGCGCGGGCACTCCGCGTTGTACCTGCGTGTGCCGCGACTCGGCGAGGAACTGCGCGTGCTGCACGGCAACGGCGGCTTCACCAAATGGCTGCTGCAGGTCGCCCGCGTTGATGTTCTCCTGCTGGACGATTGGGGAATGGCTCCCCTCGACGCGATGGTTCGAAACGATCTGCTCGAGATGATCGACGACCGCGCGGCGGGCAAAGCCACCATCGTGACCAGCCAGTTGCCAATCGAGCACTGGCATGGCTGGATCGGTGACGAGACCATCGCCGATGCGATGCTCGACCGCCTCATGCAGCGTCATCACCGGATCACGCTCACCGGCGAATCGCTCAGAAAGACATCCCCCAAACCCAACCTCCTGGAGCCCGAACTCGACCAGAACTGACAAGGAATCTACAATCGACACCGCGCAACGCCCAATCCCGCCGAATCGGTCACGTTCCCGAAATCGGCGGTCACGTTCGCCGAAATACGCAGCGTCGCCGCACATTGTGCATTTTGGTAAGCGGCAGAGTTCCGGAGCGGGGTGGTTTTTGAGTCCACTCCGCTACCGCATCGGCGCTCGACGATGCGCAGATTTCCGGCATCCATCGGTTGTGCGTATTCAACCGAAATAACCCCCCCATCCCATCCCAAAGTAGTTTCAACGCGGCCACAATAAGCAATCCATAAGAGATTCGATAAATTTGTCGCTGGTCCAGCATGGCGTGAAGCCGCCAGCCGGTTACAACGCCGGCGGGAATGGCGCCGACGCGAATCGCCATCAGCGCCCAGACGCCCGAGGTGAGTCTGGCCAGCTGCAGCCACGGCACTGCTTTGCTCGCGAGTGGCGGCCCGACCGAGTGCGCGACCATGGTCGTGATCCCGGGCGCGACGCCGGCCGTGATGGCTCTGGCAGTAGAGCATAGACGGGGCGCAGTCGCTGCTCCTCGAAGCACCTATAAGTCCGCAAAGATCAGAGTAATCACGGCCATCACTATCGCGATGGCGCGATGGTCGAGGAAACGAAAGGTCAGGTAACCGAAGCCGATGCCGGTCACCCACTCCGGCAAGAGCTGCACAAGGTCCGGCTTCGACCAGGTCGAAGCTTCCAATACCGGAGCGCAAACAGATCCGTAGCAACGAACAACGGAGCAAGCAAACCGCCGGCAGTGACCGGATCCATCACGAACGACAAGAGCGGAATCCCGATGATCGAAAAGCCGTCGCCGTAAGCGCCTTCCCATTCGAGTACTCCTTCTGAAGGCTGATCATAAAGACGCACCTGATCCCGGTTCTGCTCCTCGTTTCTTCGGCCGCTGCTACGGATTCTGCGTTCGTGAGCGACAACGATGTTGCGATCACGCGTGCCCAGGTACGAAAGGAACTGGCCCAGCCCGAACGGGCGGGCTACCGTCCCGGTCGCGCGAACGATCCTCATTACCCGGAGACCATCCAGGCCGCGCTCGCGCGGATTCACGTGGACGATAGGGTCGCGGGCGATGCGTCATTGTCCGACTATGGCAACGCTGCCGAAGCTGCAGTCTCGACAATGATCGCGGCATTGAGAGGCAGACTGGCGATGCGATACACGGCCGGTCTCTGTAGAGAGTCGATGAGTACACCTGTGGCGCGAGCGATTGTCGCTGTCAACGCTCCGACGGAGAACGTGGTGCCTGGCGGCCGATACGCCGATCGTGTCTGCACCCTGCATATCGCTCGTGTCAACTATTGTCAAATCTGCTTTTCTCGCTGCCTCCTGATTGTGAGCGATAGTTACAATCCACGAACCCCTCTGCCGGGTAGATATATTTTTTGATCGGCAGAAGAGACGAGCGTCGACCGTTTTCGCCGGCGCCGTCGATACATCGGCCGCTCAGTTGCGTGCCGGAAGGACTACTGGCGGGCACCTCGGTCCGCCTGTTGTCAGTGGTGCCGTAGCAGGATGAATCATGAAGGTAGTCCTTTGTGCGTTGCTCGCCAGTGCGGGTTTCAGCGCAGCACACGCAGGAGAAGCCCTGGCAAGAACGGGCTTCAAGATTGATCCCGCCGCACAATGCGTCGAAGACGTCAGGGCATTGTGGTCTTACGCTGCCGTCCGGAAGTCGGGAGTGGTCGCGTATTCTAAGTTCGTGCTTCGGGACGAGCGTACCTCTGCGCTTTCGGATGCACAGCGAGCGCGTTTGGCTCGCCTGGCCGTGTTGGCTTATTCGGATCCCAGATTCAAGCGTTTCGACGATCCGACGTACGTTGACGGGCTTCTCCGCGGCTGCTCCGACCCCGTCCGTCGCTTCGACCCCTTCAGAATGACCGACGCCATGGTGCATGTAAACACGGCCGCTCAATAGGGTTGGGTTCACGGCGTCGTTGCGCCCCTTTACTCGGGAGTCGCAGGATTTATTCGTTATCCGGACGATTCCGTTGCCGGTCTTGTCGCTGGCACGGCCTCGGCTTCGACTGTTTCATCTTCCCCTCCTTCTGCGCGGCTTCGACTCGTCCTCTATGCGATTCGAAGCCGCAGCCTTGACGCCCTTCTTTCGGTTCAGATCGATCGGCAAGGTCTTCTCGCAAATTCTAAGAACTTCGATTTCGCGATCCTTTCGGTCACGGTAACCTCTGCTGCGTACAGTCGGGCTTGCCGTCATCGTTTTGCGCTCGAATCACGCAGGACGGTGTTTGCCGATTATCTGCGTGCTCGGATCGGTGGCGCTCGCTGCAGAGGGGAGGCTGTAATTCAGATGAATCAACCCGTTACGTGGATATCCTAAATAACCATGAAATATTATGTGCTGCTTCTGGCTGCGGCTCTTGCGGCGTGCTCATATTCGTCGACACCGTTGACCAACACCTATTCAATCAAGTCGGAGGATGGCGTCCCGCGTTATCGCGTCACGTGTGGCGGCCTGTTTGGCGGCAAGGGCAGCTGCGAGCGCCAGGCCGTCAATATCTGTAAGGACGGCGGCCGCAAGCCAGACGGGAAATTCGACAACGGAGCGATGACGTTCCAATGTATCCCTGAAGCGAACTCCAAGTAACAAGCGACTGCGCATGTGCCGTGAGGATGTGCGGCCGGTATGTGTGTCGACGACATAACAGGTTTTCAAAGTGAAGAAACTCATCGCTGTAGTCATGGTCCTGTTGGCGGGATGTACGGTCTATTCCGGCCCGACAGTGAACTCTCGTCCGCTGGACCCCAAGCAAGACCAGCCCAAAGAGTTCCAGGTTGAATGTACCGGCCTCTTCGAGGAAACGAATTCCTGCCTTGAAAAAGCGCAGGAACTATGCGGTATTCAGCCGGGTGCGCTGCATGTTCATGTGCTCGAGCAGATTGGTCCGCGCGGGCGTACGCCGGATCGACTGGTGTTCCGCTGCGACGCCCCGGAAAAACCGATTGCGCCGCCTGCTCCTGCCCCTGCGCCTGCAGCGGTTGTGCCGGCACCCACGAGCGTGCTGCTGCGGGGCGATGCGCTCTTCGATTTCGACAAGGCGAACTTGAAACCGGCGGGCGTGCGGGCGCTCGACGAGGTTATCGATAACGCGAGGGGCAAGCGTTTCCGCCTGGTCGAGGTCGCCGGGTATACGGATTCCATTGGCTCCGATAGCTACAACAATGCGCTTTCGTTGCGCCGTGCGAAGTCCGTTGCCGACTATCTGCGCGCCCACGGACTGGACGCCGAGCGGATGGCAGTCGACGGCTTCGGCAAGTCGAACCCGGTTGCCTCCAACGCAACCGATGCCGGGCGAGCCCAGAATCGTCGCGTCGAGATCGTTCTCGAGCAGGAGTAAGCGGCTAGCTGGAATCAAGTAAGCCGGCCGGTGCAGATGCACCGGCCGGCTTTTATTTTTTGGCAATTGCCGAGGATCTTTTCAAACCCGAGCTGACGTCGGCAAACGGTTGCCCATTCCACGATCTTCGCGAACTGGATGTGACGGTTATGGCTCGCTCGTTGAGTCGACCCCCATTCAAAGCCGTACCAGGGGATGGATCGAAGTGCCGGCCATTTCGAATAAATGAGATATCAGCTCCAAGGGGCGGGCGGTATCTTTCGTCATTGAAAGTAACTTGTTGTGTCGCGTAACCAAAGCGGCCCATGAAAGGCGCTTTCGAGGCTGGGCGGTGTGCACGTCCCATCCCTTTCGAGGCAATTCGCCGGTGAGCTGCCGGCCCGGATGTGCGTCCTCTAACTCGGTTATTTATACAGTACTGCTAAGTTAAACATTGCAAGGAGTTGGGCTTGAACAAGATTTACAAAACCGTGTGGTGCGAGAAAACGCGATCATGGGTGGCAGCTTCAGAGTTTGCTTCCGGAAAGCGCGGTTCGGCATCGAGTGTGGCAGAGTCTGCGGGTGTGGTTGCCAAGGCCGTTCGTTTCTCGGCACTGGCTGCTGCGTCGCTGGCAGCAATGGGATTTGTCGGACCGTTTGCGAACCAGGCAATGGCAGCGGCAAACTCCGGGGTCTGTACGAACTACCAGAACGGCAGCGGTAATCTTTCCGCTTACTATGGTAATGGTTGTAGCTCGGGTGGCTGGGTGGGTGGCGAAACCCCGGGGAGCTACGCGGACTGGACCGGGATGACGGCGGACGACTCCCAGATCGTTATCGACGGCACTTCGGGCAACATTCTGTTCCGCACGGGTGGCCTGCTCGGGAACGTTCTGACGATGTCGAATATCGCGGCGTCGCCGGACGGCAGCAACCCCGGTGGTGTGCTGCTCAGTGGTCTGGCCGCGGGCGTCAATCCGACCGACGCAGTGAATATGTCGCAGCTGACGTCTCTGTCGACCTCGGTTTCCAACGACCTCGCGCTTGCGGGTGTGGGTCTCCTTTCTCAGGATCCGACGACCGGCAAGATCACGCTCGCCCCGACTTCGCCGGGCCTGGATTTCGACATCTCGGGCGGCCAGGGGCCGCGCGTCATCTCGGGGGTCGCGGATGGCGTGAACCCGAACGATGCAGTCAACGTCGAGCAGTTGACGTCCCTGTCGACGACCGTATCGACCGGTATCGCAACGAACACGAGCGGTGTGGCTTCGCTTTCGACGGCATTGGGTGGCGTGAGCACCACGACCGCCTCCTTGTCGACGGCAATTGCGGGAAATGCCGATGGCATCACGTCGCTTTCGACTGCGGTCGCGAGCGGTGCGGATGGCGTGGCCTCGCTGTCGACGGCGGTCGCGGGCAATACTGACGATCTGGCGTCGCTGTCGACGACGGTTGCCGGCAATACCGACGGCGTTGCGTCGCTGTCGACGGCTCTCGCCGGCACGGACGACGACGTGGCTTCGTTGTCCACGAGCCTCAGCACCGTCAATTCGAATCTCAGCGATAGCGTTACCAGCCTGCAGACGGCGATGCAGGATGCCGTCATGTACGACGACTCGACGCACGCGCAGGTCACGCTCGGTGGCGTGGGCGCTTCCCCCGTTCTGCTGACGAATTTGGCGAATGGGGCAATCAACGCAACGAGTACCGATGCGATCAATGGCTCGCAGCTCTATGCATACGAGCAAGAAGTGAGTCAGCAGTTCGATCTGCTGAACACGCAGGTCTCTTCGCTCAGCACGTCGGTGGCGACGCTCCAGGGCGGCGCAGGTAACGCCACGGGCCCCAACAGCACCGCGCAGGGGAACAACTCGACCGCGTCGGGGGACAACAGCACGGCCGACGGTGACAACTCGACGGCGTCCGGCAATAACAGCACGGCCGATGGTGCGAACTCGACCGCTTCGGGCGACAACAGCACGGCCGACGGCGCGAACTCGACCGCGTCGGGCAACAACAGCACGGCCGACGGTGCGAACTCGACCGCTTCGGGCGACAACAGCACGGCCGATGGCGCGAACTCGACCGCGTCCGGCAATAACAGCACGGCCGATGGTGCGAACTCGACCGCCTCGGGCGACAACAGCACGGCGACCGGTACGGACTCGTCGGCCACGGGCAACAACAGCACGGCGGACGGTGCGAACGCTGCGGCGTCGGGCGATAACAGCACGGCAAGCGGTACGGATTCGTCGGCCACGGGCAACAACAGCACGGCAGACGGTTCGAACGCGGCGGCGTCGGGCGACAACAGCACGGCAAGCGGTACGGATTCGTCGGCCACGGGCAACAACAGCACGGCGGACGGTTCGAACGCAGCCGCGTCGGGCGACAACAGCACGGCTACCGGCACGGATTCGTCGGCGTCGGGCAACAACAGCACGGCGGACGGCGCGAACGCCGCAGCATCGGGCGACAACAGCACGGCTACCGGCACGGACTCGTCGGCGTCTGGCAACAACAGCACGGCTGATGGCGCGAACGCAGCTGCGTCGGGTGACAACAGCACGGCTACCGGCACGGACTCGTCGGCGTCGGGCAACAACAGCACGGCCGATGGCGCGAACGCAGCTGCGTCGGGTGACAACAGCACGGCTACCGGCACGGATTCGTCGGCGTCGGGCAACAACAGCACGGCGGACGGTTCGAACGCGGCGGCATCGGGTGACAACAGCACGGCCACCGGCACGGACTCGTCGGCATCGGGCAACAACAGCACGGCTGATGGCGCGAACGCAGCTGCGTCGGGTGACAACAGCACGGCTACCGGCACGGACTCGTCGGCCACGGGCAACAACAGCACGGCTGATGGCGCGAACGCAGCGGCATCGGGCGACAACAGCACGGCTACCGGCACGGACTCGTCGGCATCGGGCAACAACAGCACGGCAGACGGTGCGAACGCCGCAGCATCGGGCGACAACAGCACGGCTACCGGCACGGATTCGTCGGCCACGGGCAACAACAGCACGGCAGACGGTTCGAACGCCGCGGCATCGGGTGACAACAGCACGGCCACCGGCACGGACTCGTCGGCGTCTGGCAACAACAGCACGGCTGATGGCGCGAACGCAGCGGCATCGGGCGACAACAGCACGGCTACCGGCACGGACTCGTCGGCGTCTGGCAACAACAGCACGGCTGATGGCGCGAACGCAGCGGCGTCGGGTGACAACAGCACGGCTACCGGCACGGACTCATCGGCGTCTGGCAACAACAGCACGGCTGATGGCGCAAACGCCGCAGCATCGGGCGACAACAGCACGGCGACCGGTACGAACTCGTCGGCCACGGGCAACAACAGCACGGCGGACGGTGCGAACGCAGCCGCGTCGGGCGACAACAGCACGGCAAGCGGTGCCAACTCGTCGGCGTCGGGCAACAACAGCACGGCGGACGGTGCGAACGCTGCAGCCTCGGGCGACAACAGCACGGCAAGCGGTGCCAACTCGTCGGCGTCGGGCAGCAACAGCACGGCTGATGGCGCGAACGCAGCAGCATCGGGCGACAACAGCACGGCCACCGGTACGAACTCGTCGGCGTCGGGCAACAACAGCACGGCGGACGGTGCGAACGCTGCAGCCTCGGGCGACAACAGCACGGCAAGCGGTGCCAACTCGTCGGCGTCGGGCAGCAACAGCACGGCAGACGGCGCAAACGCAGCGGCGTCGGGCGACAACAGCACGGCCACCGGTACGAACTCGTCGGCGTCGGGCAACAACAGCACGGCGGACGGTGCGAACGCTGCAGCCTCGGGCGACAACAGCACGGCAAGCGGTGCCAACTCGTCGGCGTCGGGCAACAACAGCACGGCAGACGGTGCGAACGCCGCGGCGTCGGGCGACAACAGCACGGCAAGCGGTGCCAACTCGTCGGCGTCGGGCAGCAATAGCACGGCAAACGGTGCGAACGCAGCAGCGTCGGGCGACAACAGTACGGCAAGCGGTGCCAACTCGTCGGCCACGGGCAGCAACAGCACGTCGACCGGTGCCAATTCGGCCGCAACCGGCAATGGCAGCACGGCCACCGGCGAAAACGCAGCGGCGACGGGCGATAACAGCACCGCGACCGGCGCGAACTCCGTTGCGTCTGGCGAAGGCAGCACGGCAACTGGCGAGGGCGCTGCAGCGACCGGCAGCAATAGTACCGCCGGCGGTATCAACGCAGCGGCGTCTGGTCAGAACAGCACCTCGACCGGCGCATACTCGACTGCGTCGGGCAGCGACAGCACGGCCTACGGGACGAACGCAGCCGCAACTGGCGATAACAGCACGTCGCTGGGCGCGAACTCGATCGCCTCCGGAGCCGGTAGCACGGCCACGGGTGCCGGCGCGGCCGCCACGGGCGAAAACAGCGTCGCCACCGGCAGCAATTCGATTGCTTCCGGGCCTGGTGCCGCTGCCTACGGCTCGGGTGCAAGCGCAACCGGTGCAGGCAGTGTCGCGATCGGGCAGGGTGCGAAGGCGCCGGGTAACAACTCGGTTGCCCTTGGCGCAGGTTCGGTCGCCAGCGAGCCGAACACGGTGTCGGTCGGTTCGCCGGGCGCGGAGCGCACGATCTCGAACGTCGCACCGGGCGTCCACGGCACTGATGCTGTCAACGTCAACCAGTTGAACAGTGCAATGTCGGGCATGCAGGACTCGATCAGCTCGTTCGCCCGCAAGGCGTATTCCGGCGTTGCCGGAGCCGCCGCGCTGACGATGATTCCGGAAGTGGACGCTGGCAAGACGCTCTCGATCGGCGTCGGAACCGCAAACTTCCAGGGCTATCAGGCGACTGCTATCGGTGGTACCGCCCGCATCACCCAAAACCTGAAGGTGAAGGCTGGGGTGAGCTACAGCAACGCTGGCGGCACTGTCTGGGGTGCGGGTATGTCGTACCAGTGGTAATCAACTAGGACGGATCGTGGCCGGCGCTATGGCGCCGGTCCGAGCCGGACCCGTTCTGCAAGCGAGCCGCAGCGTTATGCTGCGGCTCTTTTTTTGGTTCATCGCGGATGATGGGGGAAGGCGGCGCGAATATCGAGGAAGGGTATTCGTTGTCGCAGTACCTATAAGGCCGACGCTTGATGACCGTGATTGTCGTTGATTCCTTCAACGACGCCGATATTGAACGAATGGCAGCAGCAAGTCATGATTCCGTGCCAGTAACCCTGCAAGCGCTCGGCGAACTTTTTGCAGGAGCGCGATCCTGCTTTGCTGAGCCTGCTCAAACCACTGTTCCCACGCCTTTTGCGCTCAGCCCGGCTTTCGATAGAACCCGAGCCGCGTGAGCTTGTCGCGTAACACGTAGACGCATCATGGCGACTGATCGGCTGCCAGCGGTTTCTCCAGATGCACGGCCTGATCTGGCTTCGGCTTCGATACGCTCGGCCGCGCCTCCGGGAAGCCGTTCGAAGACGGTCCGGTCCGTCTCGCGCGAGCGTCCCGGTCCAATCCGGATTACCGTTCAAGCGCGATTCTAAGCGAAATCAGGGTCTTCTTTTGCGTGCGAATATCGCGGCCATACAGTCCACGCATGGGGACATGCACCAGGCTTCGCGTATGAGGCAAGAAAGGGGGAACGGTCGTTGCCCGAAACGAGCGCGCGGCCGGCCAGATGGAGGGCGGGACGCTTCGATATATCGATGAAGGTCGGATGTTCTGTCGGGGCGAGACGCCATGCCGGCAGTGCGCGCCTCGACTGCTTGCTACAGGCTCGATTTTTCCTGTTGTCTGCGTTCCACCCGCATGCGCCCGGGCGGCTCGAAGTACGTCCCGAATCGGACGAGCCCGGCTTTCTTCAGGTGACAAGTCATCTCGAAACTTACCAGCACGCCGGGGTCGTCGTTCTCGAGGATCTCGACGTCGATCGCGCGAATACGCGACTCGTACTTGAGCAGCGTCGCCTCCATCTGGCTTTTGAGCAGATGGGCAGACGCCGGCAATGCCTTGTAGATGTTGGTCAGATCGGGCAGGCCGTAGTCGGGCAGGTGTTTCAGCGCGCCGGCACGCGTGTTCAGGATACGGCGCACGTTGTGCTGTACGCTCAGGCACTCCAGCGTCCGGTCGTCGTAGGCATCGAGCGGCTCGCCGCCAATGTGCCCGAGCAACATGTCATAGAGAGACGGTCCAGTCGGCACGAGATTGCTCCTGTCAGACGGTGGCAGGCGCGGCGACCGGGTTGGAGTCGGCTGTCTCGGCGCGGTCGGCGAAATCGATTGTCAAGCTGCCGTTCACGGAGCGCGAGAGCGTGATTGCCGCGGGCCTGGCGCCGACGGCCATGCGCGCCAGCAACTCGCGTGCGATCGTCGGCAGGATGCGCTGGTTGACAAACGCATCGACATTGCGCGCGCCCGACTCGCGCGCGAGACACAGTTCGGCCATCGCGTGGATGAGCGACGCGTCGCACGTCAGTTCGACATCGTGCTGGCGGCGCAGGCGATCCGCGACCTTCGCGAGCTTGAGACGCACGATGGAAGCGAGTGCCGTTGTGTCGAGCGGCCGGTAGACGAGCGTCTGAAAGCGCGCGAGCAGGGCCGGCTGGAAGTGCGCCACGAGCTGCGGGTGAATGACGTCCAGCAGGGCGGCCTGCGTCATGTCGGGATGGTTCGCGGTTGCCTCGTCAATCTGCGCGCTTCCGAGGTTCGACGTCATCAGGATGACGCAGTTGCGGAAGTCGATCTCCCTGCCTTCACCATCGCGCATCGTTCCGCGATCGAACACCTGGTAGAACATGTCGAGCACATCGCGGTGTGCCTTCTCCACTTCATCGAGCAGCACCACGCTGTACGGCCGCTGCCGAACCGCTTCGGTCAGGACGCCCCCGCGACCGTACCCGACGTATCCGGGAGGCGAGCCCTTCAACTGCGACACCGTGTGTGATTCCTGGTACTCCGACATGTTGATCGTCGTGAGCGCGGTTTCTCCACCAAACAGCAGGTCGGCCAGCGCAAGCGCGGTCTCGGTTTTTCCCACGCCGGACGGTCCGGCAAGCAGGAACACGCCGAGCGGCGCGTGCTCGTTCTTGAGCCCCGCTTTCGCGGTGCGCAGGCTCTGCGCGAGTGCGGCGAGTGCATCGTCCTGGGCGACCACCCGCCGGGCGAGCTGCGCCTCGAGTGTCAGCAGGTTGTGCAGTTCGTCCTCGACCAGATTGCCGACGGGCACGCCGGTCCATTCGGCGACCACGCGGGCGACCGCTTGCGCGTCGACGTCCGCGTGGATCAGCGGCGCCTTGCCCTGCGCATTGGCAAGCGCTTGCCGCGCGGCGGAGAACGTTGCGGCGTCCCGCGCGCTCGGCTCGGCCTCGCGTTGCTCATGCAGCTTCCTGACGAGCGTGAGCTCGAGCTCGTAGCGCGCCTGCAGTTCGTCCAGTTCTTCCCGGGCGGCCGTCAGTACCGTATCGAGCGCGGTGCGGCTTGCCGGCGCATCGTCGATGCCGGCGCGAACGTCGTCTTCCAGCGTGGCGAGCTCCAGTTGCAGCGCTGCGACCGTGGCGCGTGCGCGCTGCAGGTCGGACGGCGGAGATTCGAGGCCGATGCGTACGCGCGCGGCAGCGGTATCGATCAGGTCGATCGCCTTGTCCGGCAATTGACGCGCAGGGATATAACGACGCGAGAGCTTGACCGCGGCCACCAGCGCTTCGTCGCGGATGTGTACGGCGTGGTACTTCGCATAGCGGTCTCTAAGCCCGCGCAGCATCAGGCAGGCGGTCTCGTCGTCCGGCTCGTCGACCTTGATCGTCTGGAATCGTCGCTCGAGCGCGGCATCGCGCTCGAAGAATTCCTTGTATTCCGACCAGGTGGTGGCTGCGATCGTGCGCAGCTCGCCGCGCGCGAGTGCGGGCTTGAGCAGATTGGCCGCGTCGGCGCCGCCTGCCGCATTGCCCGCGCCGATCAATGTGTGGGCTTCGTCGATGAACAGCAGGATTGGCACGGGCGACGCCTGCACCTCGTCGATCACGTTTTTCAAACGCTGCTCGAATTCGCCTTTCACACCGGCGCCCGCCTGCAGCAGACCGAGATCGAGCGTGAGGATGCGCACATCCCGGATCACGGCGGGCACGCTCCCCTCCGCGACGCGCAGCGCGAGGCCTTCGACCAGCGCGGTCTTGCCGACGCCCGGCTCACCAACCAGGATCGGATTGTTCTTGCGTCGGCGTGCAAGCACGTCCACCATCTGCTGGATCTCGCGATCGCGGCCGAATACCGGATCGATCCGGCCATTGCGGGCCTTGTCGGTCAGATCAATCGCAAATCGGGCAAGCGCGTCCTCTTCGGCCTTTCGCGGCGCTGTCCGCGTCTCGGGTGCTTCCGACGCAGCAGCGACGGGCGTATCGCTTCGTTCGGCGGCGCCCGATTCCCGCAACTGAGCGTCGGGTTTCGGCAGCGCGCTTTCACAGGAACGATGGGCGAGCCGGGGCAGCAGTCGCTCGATCTGTGCGCTGCTGATCGACAGCAGCAGCCACGCATTCTGCGCGCGCAGCACGTGCGGGGCATCGACGATGGCCTGCAGCAGGTCGCCCGATCGAATGGCGACGTCTTCGGTGTTCGTGTCGTTGCTGGAGAGCGCGCGAAGCCAGGCGTTCTGCAATACGGTCGACAGTTGAACGGACAGCGCGGGCTTGCCCCGTAAACTGCGCGGCAAGCGATCGATCGCAGCAAGCAGCGCATCCCAGAGCGCATCGACGTCGATCCCGTAGTGCCGCATGATCACCGGAATATCGCCGTCGCCGGCCTCGATCAGCTTCAGTAGCCAGTGCTCGACCGTGATCTCGTCCGAGAGCCGCCCCATGCAAAGGCTGGCAGCTGCCTCGAGCGTCTTGGCGCAGTGCGGATTGAGCCGGCGGAGCAGGTGAGTGGTGTCGCGCAAGGTCATGACGGAGCGGTCGGAAAGGACGCGGGCGACGGCATCTTTCGCGCCCGCCTCTGGGTGGAAAAAGGATTCGCCCGGGATTGGGCGGGTGAGAGAGCCGGCAGCCGTAGCGTACCGGCTTCGCCGCACGGGCGGATATCAGGAACGCTCGTTCCAGGTATCCTTGTGGATGATGTTGCCGTCCTTGTACGACCAAGTGATCGTCTCGTAGCGCAGTTCGACGTTTTCGAGATGGTTGTGCTTCTCGAAGTCCGGGTTCTTGATGTCGTACATCACGGGATTGACCGCAACGATCTTGACATTGTCGAGCTTCGTATTGAAGTACTCCTTCTCTTTGCCCGCGTCGTCGATCTTGTACCACTTGATCTCGACCGACTTCAGCGTCTGGCCGCTCGTCACCGCCTTGTACAGATACGGCGTCGACGCGTCCGTTTCTTTCGTCAGCGTGATCGGCTTGTGCACGCGCGTGCCCGTCAGCTTGCCCGTGTTGCCATCGGTAGGGATATGCACGCCGTGATTGAACGCGACGAGTTCGACGCTGCCTTCACGGCCTTGAACGGTCACCGATCCCTTGATGTCGGCGCCGCCGTCGTCCTTGAGCCACATATAGGCCGGAATTGCCATTGCTTCACTCCTTCTTCTTGCTGCGACATGCGCCCGGAGCCAGCCCCGGGCTTCAGAAACCCAAAGCAACGCGCTTCGGGGGCTAAAGACAGTGCTTCACTTGGCGGGACGTCCCATACGCGAAGCGTCCCGGCGTCCTTGTCGATGTGGCATCGTTCGTGGCGCAGGGATCACTTCGGTGTGTCCGGGACCAGGGTGATTTCGACCCGCCGGTTTCTGGCGCGCCCCTCCGGCGTGTCGTTGTCGGCAATAGGTCGCGTATCGCCGTAACCCTGGATGGCGAATTGCGTGGCCGGAATGCCCGAAGCCTCGATGAGCCAATCGCGTACGGCTTGCGCGCGTGCAACTGAAAGCTTCAGATTGCTGTCTGGATGACCCACGTTGTCGGTATAGCCGGCGACCAGAATCCGCTTGTCGGGATGCGCCTTGATCATCTCGAGCGCGCCGACCATCGCGCGCGTGGAATCGGGCTTGAGCTGCGCCTTTCCGCTATCAAAGAGCGACATGCTGTCGAGTGTGACGACCGCTGGCGGCGGAGCAGGCGCGACATAGGATGCGATGGCATCGTTCAATGTCGGCGTCAGTTGCGTCCCCCGATACATGCCGAACGACAGGCGCAGCGGCACACCCGTGCGAGCGTACCGGTCGAGCTGGTCCCGGTCGTCGACCAGCACCTGCAGGGCGTCCCGCTTCGCGACGTCGTGCGCGGCGGGAATCATCGAATAGTGGGCGAGGTCGGCGCCAATGCGCGTCAGCAGCGTCTGGTTGTTTTTGCCGGCACTCCAGAACGCGATCGCGGCCGCGCAGGCAACGAACGCGATCGCATGGGCGCAGGCTGCCATGCGCGGCGACATCCAGTGCCGCCGGGGCATCGATTCGATCAGCGGCTCGGGCAACGGCCACGGCAGCGGCGAGGCCGAGGCCTGAGCACGCACGACGCGGGTCTGCATCTCTACGTCGCGTATCCAGGGATTAACCTGGCCGTTATCGTCGGAAGTCGCCATGGGACTCGCGGGCCCGCAATCGATCCAGCCCGCTCCGAACAACGCCCACGGGCCGGCGGGTTGCTGCCGATCCGTCAGCGCGCCGATCACGACGCGCTGTGTCCATCCGACGATCGACGCAAGCGCTGCCGCGCGGACTGCTGCGGTGCTGTCGCCCGCCCCGTGCTGCACTTCGTTCTCGGCGGCCAGGATCACCGGCCCAAAGCGCTCGGCATCCAGGAGGGGAAACGACGACGACACGCCGTACCACTGGGGCACCGCGTATTCCGACGGACCCGTCGTGAGCCGCTGATACACCGCGACATACCCTGGCAATCGTGTGCCAAGCATGCGGGACGCGTCAGCGGCGGCCTGCCGGGCGATACGCAATTGTTGGGTCAAGCCGTTTGCCCCGGCGTGCTGCCCCGGCACGACCGCCAATACGACGCCGTCCGGTGCGCGACCGTCGCGCCACTGCCTGACCGCGACGGCAAGCCGCGGTAGATCTTGCATCCGGTCCACGCGCAACCAGATCCCTCCGTCGCCGAGGTGCACATGGCGGACTTCCCCTTCCCGGTCGAAGAGCGCAGACAGTGCATCGCCTGTCACGAGGACGAGGGGCATGCGCGTGCGCAGCTTCACGGGAATGTCGGTGGTCGCTTCCCCAAGCGCAGTCAGCACGTGGGCACTCTGCTCGCGCGCGCGGTCGAGCAGACGCGTGCGCCACCATACGAGTGCGAGCACAACGGTTCCGACGAGCGCGGTGAGTGTCCACGCGGTGCCAATGCCGACCGGCGCGACGAGCCAGATCAAGGCGAGGGCCAGCGCGGCCGCCAACAGGACCATAACGCGAAACGGATAGCCGAGCCCCTCGTGGCCATGGTCCGGTGTGTGCGCCGACTTGGCGCACAGGCGTGGCAGATCAGGGTTCACGGACGGATGCCTTTGGCCGGCGCCAGATAGGCGATCTGCATGTCGAGTGCTCCCGCCCATAGCATCCAGACGATCATTGCGGCCACACAGGCAAGACCTGCAATGGCCCACGGAGAGAGGCGATAAAACCAGTCGGACAGGCGCCGCCCGGCGCGGTCTATGACAAACGGGCGCGCGGACGAAGGGCGAAGGCTTTCCAGTTGGGTGTTCAGCCTTGCAATCAGCGCACTGCGCTTTACCTCGCTTTCGCGCGCATAGCGCCCGACGAACCCCATCCCAAGGATCGCGGCATAACATTCGAGCAGGTCGACGCGCGGTGGGGTTTCTCGCATGCGAGCCTCAAGTCGGTCGAAGACGCTCTCGCCGGCGTCGTGCAGATTGAATTGCTCGACCTGCAGTGGCTTCAGTTCCCAACCGGCACGCATTTCAGCGGGCAGCGCCCGAAGCACGGTCTCGTCCAGCAGGCCGCACTGGGCGATCAGGGCCTCGCGGCGCACATCGTCCGGATAGCCACGGCGTTTCAGCGCTTCGGAAAAATGCTCGATCAACTGACGGCATCGATTGCGCAGTTCGTCGGCATCCTTCGTCGTTCCGCCGGTGCCGAGCGTCGTCACCAGCAAGGCCGTGTCACGCAGCAGATCGCGCATGCCATGGCTCGGTGTGCTGTCGGCACCGGTCAGCGAGTCGGGCAGCGCACGTTCCGGGCGGCTGGAAGTCAGGGCGTTCATGAGCGCAGCACCGCGTAGAGTTCAAGCGCGGCATCGGGTATCGACGCCGGAAGATAGATTTGACAGGCGCGCGCCGCGAGCATCTTCGCATGTGCGGCGCTGGACGAATCGAGCGCAAAATATTGATTGTCGAGGCGCACCGGGATTGCTGCCGGCACGCGCTGCACGGCTTTCAACGGAATACCCAGCAGCGCGGCGTTGATGATGTGTTCCACGTCATCCGGCGCGCCGACCTTGCAGAGCCGCGGGAATTGCTCAACGAGTTCGAACGCGGGCATCGGCGCATTGACCGACAGATACCAGTCGGCGGCATCCTCGACGATGCGTTCGTCGAGGAATTGGCCGGTCCACGTAGTGGGTGTCTTTCGCGTAAGCCCGATCGATACCACGCGCGACGGAATGATGGCATCGAGCAGATCGCGGATGAGCGATTCCAGTTGCGCGAGCACCTCGTCGGCGCGGGCATGGTCGTACGCCGGAATGTCGGTGAGTTGTGCGCCGGTCGAGAAGGTCATCAACGCACTCGCCAGCTGTGCGAGGGTCGCGTACAGCTGCTCGGGCGGGCGGCCCGGGTGCGTGGCAAAGAGACGCAGTTGCGGCCACGCTGCATGGATGCAATGCAGTAGCCAGAAGAGCTGCACGTCGGCCACGCCATATTCCGCTACCCGCTCGATGCGCTCGCTGCGGCGCGCGCCGAGCGCAAGACTTTTTGCGTGCAGGATGTCGGCCAAGCGCCTGACGCGCTTCAGATGAAGAGAATGGCTGCCAAGCGCCAGGCACGGCGGCACGAATCCGTGATCGACCTTGAACTGAGCGCCGCTAGACCCGCTACCGGCCCGGGTCAGCCGCGCGATCGCGCAGACCGTGTCGTCCGCATGGGACTCAAAGTCGAACAGTAGCCGCACCGCGTGACGTTCCGCCGCGATCTCCGATTCGCCGGATCCGTTCAGGTCCGTGACCTTGACGAATTCGCGGTACGAGCGGCGCGGGCGTGCAAGTGCGGTTTCGTCGAAGCGACAGTTATTGCCGTTCGCATCCGGCAGCGCGAGCGCGGCCAGGACCACGACGCTTTGAAGATCGGCTGGCACACCTTGCGTCAGATCGCGTGCGGGAGGAATGTTGTCGGCGATCGTCGTATCGACTGGCGTCCCGTCGGGAAAGCGCAGCTTCAGCCGCGTGAGCTTGAGACGTCCCGTGGCCAATGCTTCCTCGTCGACCTCGACGCCGAGGGTGCCCCATGGCTCGGCGAGCGCGGCGGCCGCGAACTGCTGCATCGCGAACCCGGCCCATCGTTCCTGCTGCTGGAAATGCTGCTGCGTGAGGATCAAGCCCTCATGCCAGAGCGGTTTGTCGATCCGCATAGGTGTGGTGTACGACTTGTTGTTGATTATCTCGGTCTGGAGATTCTATATGCCTCATCTGTGACTCGTATACTATTTCATTGGTTTGGCGTGCGAATCGTTATGGAATGGAAAACAAAGAATTCGATATTGATATGCCTTATATGCCAATTGCGATGGGAGTGCAATTTTTGAGATGGTTAAGACATTGGAATCTCAAAAATAAGACCGAGACAAATGGGTCGCCAAATGCCGCGAAGCGTTGCTGCGAGCGGCGCTCCGCCGACTTTGCGCGGGCTTATACGCTATCGCGCATTCACCGCGCAATCGAACAAATACGAAAAATTGCTTCTTGTAACGGTTGTTAATGATTTGTCTCTTCTTCACCACATAGAAGATTCTTTGACGTCGCATGGGTAAACATGTTTAATACGACGTGGCAATAACGTCGCATGAATGGAGGTCGCGCTATGAGGTGCAGTCAGTACTCCTTTGTGAGTCGCATCGGATGCCTGGATGCACGCGAAGGAGGTCGCCGCATCGCAACGGGAGCGTTCTGCGGATGTCTATAACCTGAAATAGTTGAGTAATTCCATGGACAGTTTTCAGAGGGAAATTCCGAAAAGTCGCGTCTCCATTACGTTGGACCTGCATACGGGTGGAGCGCAGAAGAAGGTCGAGCTGCCGCTCAAGCTGCTCGTCGCGGGCGACTTCAGTGCGGGCCGCGAGCAGGCGCCGCTTGCCGAGCGAAAAAAGGTCAATATCGACAAGAACAACTTCGATGCTGTTCTGGCCGACTACGCGCCGGATCTGACGATCGCGGCGGAAAACACGCTCGCGGGTGACGGTTCCGAGCTACCGGTGAACCTCTCGTTCCGCTCGATGAAGGACTTCGAGCCGGAGCAGGTCGCGCGCCAGATTCCGGAAATGCAGGCGTTGCTGGCAATGCGCAACCTGCTGCGCGATCTGAAAAGCAACCTCCTCGATAACGGCACGTTCCGCCGTGAATTCGAGAAGATTCTCAAGGACAAGCGTTTGTCTGACAAGCTGCGCGGCGAATTGGCGCAGATCGTCACAGTGGCGACCCAGCCGGAAAGCCATGCCTGAGCGCGGACGGCCCAAGGCGGCCTTCACCGCTTCCCGGAATCAGGTATCCATACGAAAGCAGACAGGACAAGACATGAAGCAGAATGAATCCCGTCAGGGTGCAACCGAGACCGTTGTGCTCGAAGCAGACAGCGTGTATGCGTCGCTGTGCAACAAGATCAACCTCAAGCCTGTCGCCGAAGCCCGCCCGCTCGAGGCCTTCCGTGACAACGATGCATTGTCCGAGGCGTCGCCCGACGAGCGCGTCGCCCGTGGCATGGACGCGCTGCTCAACCTGATTGCGAATGAACGCAGACCGGTCGATCGGCTCGACAAGTCACTGCTCGATTTCTACATCGGTCAGCTCGACCGAAAGATCAGCCGGCAGCTTGACGTCGTGATGCATGCGCCCGAATTCCAGGCGCTAGAGGGTCGCTGGCGCGGTCTCAAGATGCTGGTCTCGCGTACGGACTTCCGCAAGAATGCGAAGATCGAAGTGCTTGACGTCTCGAAGGATGCACTGCAGCGCGACTTCGAGGATACGCCCGAGCTGATTCAGAGCGGTCTGTACCGGCTCACATACATCGAGGAATACGACACGCCCGGCGGCCAGCCGATCAGCGCGATGATCAGCGACTTCGAGTTCATGAACTCGCCGATGGACGTGGCGCTGCTGCGCAACATCTCGAAGGTTGCGGCGGCCGCGCACATGCCGTTCATCGGCTCGGTGGGCGCGGCGTTCTTCGGCAAGAAGTCGATGGAGGAAGTGGCGGCGATCCAGGATATTGGCAACTACTTCGATCGCGCCGAGTACATCAAGTGGAAGAGCTTCCGCGACACCGATGACGCGCGCTATGTGGGCCTCACGATGCCGCGTGTGCTGGGTCGTCTTCCGTACGGGAAGGATACGACGCCCGTGCGCGCATTCAATTACGACGAAGCGGTCAAGGGCCCGGACCACGACAAGTATCTGTGGGTCAATGCGTCGTTTGCGTTCGCGGCCAATATGGTCCGCAGCTTCGTCAATAACGGCTGGTGCGTGCAGATTCGCGGCCCCCAGGCGGGAGGCAAGGTGGAGGACCTGCCGGTTCACCTGTACGACCTGGGCACAGGCGTGCAGCCGAAGATCCCGACCGAAGTACTGATCCCGGAGACGCGCGAATTCGAGTTCGCAAACCTGGGCTTCATTCCGCTGTCGTTCTACAAGAACCACGACTTCGCATGCTTTTTCTCGGCCAACTCGACACAGCGGCCGGCACTGTACGAGACGAAGGAGGCGACGGCGAACAGCCGCATCAATGCGCGCCTGCCGTACATCTTCCTGCTCTCGCGCATTGCGCACTACCTGAAGCTGATCCAGCGCGAAAACATCGGTACGACCAAGGACCGGCGTCTGCTCGAACTCGAGCTGAACAACTGGATCAAGGGGCTCGTGACCGAGATGAAGGATCCGGGCGACGAACTGCAGGCCTCGCACCCGCTGCGCGACGCTAAGGTCACGGTCGAGGACATCGAGGACAACCCGGGATTCTTCCGGATCAAGCTCTTCATCATCCCGCACTTCCAGGTGGAGGGGATGGACATCGGGCTGTCGCTGGTGTCGCAGATGCCGAAGGCTAAAAGTTAGGTCGGGTTGATCCGGGGTTATTCATCTGAGTCGCCGGGGCGGGGACCGGCCCGGCGATCCTGCTTCTGATACAGCATCTCGAGGATGATTTTCATGTCGGTGGTCTTGCCGTCGCTGGTTCAGACGCCCAGTCGGCTCAATACGTACGGGACGTGGCGCTGATGCTCTCCGGTTTGCTCAAGGCACTGTTTCCCTCGCGCGACGCGGAGCAGTTGACGCGCTCGCGTCTCGCAGCTTGGAGCGCGTGGCTGCAGCCGCTGGATGGCGATCAAGGTATCGGGCGCGATCCGGGCTATGAAGACGCATTCTTCGGGCTCCAGGATGAGGCGTCGCGCCTGTCCGGCATTGACGACGCTCTGATCGTCCGTTCGTGCGAGCAGTTGCTCAAGGAGACCGGCAAGGACTTGCGCGTCGCCGGTTATTACGCGGGCGCAAGACTGAGGCAGGATGGGCCGGCCGGCTTTGCTGACGGGCTCGAACTGGTGGCGGCACTGGTCGACCGGTTCGGCGAGGCAGTGCTTCCGGCGCGCGCCGAGGCAAAGAAAGGGGCGCTCGAGTTGCTGGCCACCGCGCGTACGATTGAACTGCTCGATAGCGGCGAGTTTGTTTCCGCCGATCTCGAACGGGCGATCGCTGCGCTCGACGTAGTGGTGTCGTGCACGGCGACGTGGCCGGAAGCGGCCCGCCCGAATCTCAAGCCACTCGTTACGCGGTTCGAGCATCAGGCGCAGCCGGTTGCCAGCACGGCGGCTGCTCCGGGGACGCCCTCGTCCATGGTGACAGGATCCTCCACCAGCACCATCGGTTCGACGCGTGATCTGCTCGATCAGGTACGCAGCATGGCGTTCTGGTTGCGTGATCAGGACAGCGGCTACTTGCCGTCCGTGCGGCTGGCACGGTGCGTGCGGTGGGACACCCTGCACGACGTGCCGCCGGCGGACAGCGCCTCGCACACGCGTTTGGCGCCACCGCGCGGTGAGTTGCGGCAGCACCTCAAGCGGCTCGTGCTGCAAAAACAGTGGCACGAGTTGCTCGAACGCGTTGAAGGTGCGTTCATGGAGGGCGTCAACCACCTGTGGTTCGACCTGCAGTATTTCCAGCATGTCGCCCTCGATCACGTGGGCGCCCCCTACAGCGCGTGGCGTGAACTGCTGCGCGCCGATTTCGCGTTATTCCTCGAACGTTTGCCCGGCATCGAACGGCTGACATTCAACGACGGCACGCCGTTTGCCGATGACGTAACGCTCGAATGGATTGCGCGGCACGCTGTCGTATGCGATCTGGAAGCGGGCGAAGCCATCGCGCCCCTGCCGGTGTCGGCGGGCAGCGATGACGACGCCGCAGGAGACTGGCCGGAGATCGAGGCGCAGGCCCGAGATCTGGTATGCCGCGACGGGCTGGAAGCCGCGTTCGCTTGGCTAGAGGCACTGCCCGGACTGAGAACGGAGCGCCACCGCTTTCTGCAGCGGCTTGTGATGGCGCGCCTTGCCGATCACGCGGGACGTGCGGACACGTCACTTGCCTTGCTTGGCGAATTGGATTCGCAGGCGCGCACGCTGCCGGTGACCCGCTGGGAGCCCGCCCTCATCTTCGAAATCCGTCAGCAACTGGTTCGCGTGCTGAAGGCCGCGAGTACCCGCAAGGACGCGGACAGGCCGGCGCTGGCGCGTCGCATCGCCGAACTGCAGGCCGAACTCGCCGTGCTCGATCCAGCGCGTGCGCTGACCCTGTCCTGAAGGGAGTATCGATGGATAGCGACGATCCGCTCCAGCGCTACTTTGCTATCGGGATGCGTTATCTCGACGAAGCGGGAAGGGAATTCGCGACGGTGCATCCGGACCGCGCGCGCACGCTCGATCCCGACCGCATGACCGAGCGCGACCCCTGGGTCGAGAGGCTCAAGGAGGGGTTCGCATTCCTCGCCGGCCGGCTGCAGCATACGCTCGACAACGAGCGACCGGAACTCACGGAAGGTCTGGTGAGTCTGCTTTGGCCGCATTACTTGCGTGCGATGCCGTCGCTGTCGATCGTGGAACTGGTGCCGAGCACACTTGCGCAGACCACTGTCGTGCCCCCGGGCCTACGCTTGCGCGCGACGCCTGTCTCCGTTGCGTCGCGGGTGGGTTCCGACGTAGACGGCCCGACGACTGTTGAATGCCGGTATCGCACCACACAGGCCGTCACCTTGCAGCCGCTGTTCGTCACGCATGCCGGGCCGGCCGTTCGGCCCGACGGCCGGTCGGTGATCCGGCTTGGCCTTGAATTCGGCCCGTCAGCAGATCGTGCGTGTCTTGATCTCTCGCGCCTGCGGTTGTACCTCAACGCCGAACGGCCCACGGCGCTCGCGATGCACCTCGCGCTGACACGTCAGATCGAATCGATTGCATGGCGCGTTCCTGATGTGCGTAACGGCGAAGCCGCAGCTCTCGAAGGCGTAACCGTCAGGGCGGCCGGTTTTGACCGGCACGACCGGCTGCGGCCTTTCGCAGAGGATGGTTTCGGCGGGTACGAGTTGCTGCTCGAGTATTTCGCGTTCAAGGAGCAATTCCTGTTCGTCGACCTCTGCGGGCTCGACATCGCGAAGCTTCCGGCTCAGGCAACGCGTTTCGAGCTCGAGCTTGTGCTCAAGCACGCTTATCCGGCGGACCAGCCATTTACGGCTGAAAACGTGAGACTTTTCTGTACCCCGGTGATCAACCTCTTCGAGCTCGACGCTGAGCCGATCGTCGCCCGTCACCTGGACGCCGAATACCGGGTTGTGCCCTCGGGCGACGCCGGTGGCTACGTCGAAACGTACTCTGTTGATGCGGTTCACGCGTTTGACGACCACGCAGGCGCGCGCCACGACTACGTACCTTTCGCGACATTCGGTCACCGCGGGGGCATGCTCTGGAGCGAGGCGCCCGAGCGCTATTTCCATGCGCGTGTGCGCCGGGGCGCGTCGGGCCTCCGGGAAACGTGGATCACGCTCGGCGGCCACGCGTGGGACGCGCTGGACGATCTGCCGCAGGAGACCCTGTCGCTGCGGCTGACCTGCGCGAATGGCCAGTTGCCACGAAGCGCGCTGCGCGAAGCGGGCATCGACCGGATCGAAGAGGGCGGCCCCGAGATCGCGGGCGTACGCAATCTCGTCGCGCCGACCCCCATGCGTTATCCGCCGACGAGCGAACGTTTCCAGTGGCGAGCACTCTCGCATCTGGCTCCTTCGTTCCTCTCCCTGACGGACCCTCAGGTGCTGCGCAGCACGCTGGCGCTTTACGACTGGACCGACGATGAACTGAACGGGCGGCGCCTTGCCGGCATCCTGCGCGTCAGGCAGCAGCCACTCGAGGACGTCGTCATGGGTTCGGTCGAACGCGGGGTGCTGATCGAAGTGACGCTCGACGCCCATGCGTTCACTGGAGACGGGGACATGATGCTCTTCGGCGAGGTACTGCACCAGCTTTTTGCGCTATACGCCGAAATCAACCAGTTCACGAAACTCGCGATCGTGAGTCTACCGTCCCAGACGCGCACCGAATGGCCGCGCAGCAAGGCGCGGGAGTTATCGTGAAGCGCGCCGACCTTCCTGAAGTGGAGCCGCTGGTCGCCTCGCTCCTCGTACGCGCGCCGCATATGAGCTTCATGCAGCTGTGCAGGTTGCTTGAATTGCGTACGCCTGACGCGCCGGGTCTGGGCACGTGTGACACGCCGGAACATGAGCCGGTGCGTTTTCGACCGCGCCCCAGGTTGGGCTTTCCGGCGGGTGAAATCGCCAGCGTGGAAATGCCGGACGACGTGCCTACGGCTTACCCTGCACCTGGAAGCTTCCCGGTCGCGCGGGGCAGGACCGCTGTATTGCCGCCGACGGTGCGTACCACGTTCATGGGGTTGTATGGCGTGGACGCCGCGATGCCCTCGCATACGATCGACGAGATCGTGTTGCGGGAGGAAGGCCACGAAGTTGTCGAAGCGTTTCTCGACCAGTTCAATCATCGCTTCGTGACGTTGTTGTACAGGGCGTGGAAAAAGTACCGATATCCCGAGAGCTTTCTGTCCGGCGCTCGCGACGCTTATTCGCGCAACTTGCTGAGCCTGGCCGGCTTCGGCTGGGGCGAGCGGCCACGCCGTGTCGGCTTGCCCGACTCGCGCCTGCTCGCATTCCTCGGTGTGCTGATTCAGAAAACCCGCACACCGCGCGGACTCGCCCGGGTCGTCGCGCTGACCGTGCCTGGTGTCGGCGTGCGTGTCGACGAATTCCGGGCGACGACGGCGATCAATGGCCGTCCTCAACCCCTTTCGGCGACCCGGCCGGCAGGCGAAGCACGGGTACGCCGCGGGCTTGGCGGGGGGTACGTGCTTGGAAAGCGCCTTTCGTTGCGCGCGCGTGCAGTGTGCGTGACGCTGTGGCCAGCGAACGCCCAGCAGGCGCACGACCTGCTCCCTGGCGCCCGGCTGCACCGCGAACTGATGGCCTTCATACAGTTGTATGTCGGCATGAAGGTCGACGTACAACTGCGCATGGAGATATCGTCCCGTCTCATGCCGAAACCGGCCATCGGTCAAGCCCTTGCCGATCCGTCACCGCGCCTGGGGTGGACCACCATCCTGCCGTCCGATGCAGAGCGCACTCTTACGATCCCGATGGGCACCCATGCGGCCTCGGGGAATGCTTCAACCGGAGGCGCCGCATGATCTCGCGTTTGCGCTTGCTTGCCGCGATCAGTGGGGCCTGTATCGTGCTTGCAGCTTGTGGAGCATTGCAGGCCGCAACGGACGCTTCGGCTAATGCGTATCGCGCGGTGTTCGGAAGTAACGTGACCACACTCAACGTCGATGTGTCAGCCAGCGCTTCGATAAATTCCGACGAAAGCGGTCGTCCGGCGCCGGTCGTGGTGCGCATCTATCAACTTCGCGACCGCAAGGCGTTCGATAGCGCTTCGCTCGCGGATCTCCTGACGAACGATCGCGCCCTGCTACGGCAGGACCTCCAGGCCGAGCTGTCTGCGGTGCTGAACCCCGGAGCGTCGGCAAGCCTGTCACAACGCATGCAACCGGGTACGAAGTACGTCGCTATCGTCGCGCTGTACCGCAACGCGGACACCGGTGACGCGTGGAAGCGGGTTATCGCAACGAAGCAACTCCACGCCGATGCAGTACTTGGCGTGAAGCTTGATGAAAACCGTATCAGTCTGCCGGACGATGTGTCCGGGCGCGGGAGCGCATCGCGATGAACAGCCAGCGAAAGGAGCCGACCTCGGCGCGAGCTATCGGCCGGTCGGCATTTGTCAGGAATGTGAGAGGGAGAACCCGGATTACGGACATTGATTTAATGCTTTGCGAGACTAATTAAATTCTTTGTGGCTCGGATGTGCTCGCGGATCGGGCGAGCGCTATCGCGCCCGTGTACAACCTCTTCATGCAACGGTGGCCATGCGGACTATTCAGGATATCGTCAAGCTTCCCGGCGCGATCGTCACGCAACCTTTTCACCTCGAGATTGCAACGGTCGACTCGCCGCTGTCCGTCTTCGACTTTGAATCCACCGAGGAGATGAACAAGCCGTATCTGGTCAAGATCACGGTGACGTCAACGGACAAGCATATCGACGGCGCGGCGTGTGTAGGACGACCGGCTGTCTTCACGATCGACGAACACGCCTCGGTGCCATCGTTGCAGGGACTGGTCGAACCGGCGCAGGTGACGGCGCGCACCTTGCACGGCATCGTGACGCAGTGGACGCGTGTCAAGATCAGTCGCGATGAAGCGATGTACCAGGCGCACCTGCGGCCGCGCTTGGCGCTGCTCGAGGAAGTCCACGATTCGGGTGTGTTCCTGGACCGTTCGCTGCCTGAGCTGCTTACGGATCTGATCGTCGACCGCGACCTATTCGAATCCTACGATCTCGACCTCCAGCTCGAGGGTCTTGACGACAAGGTCGAGCAGACCGTCATGTACGAAGAGACGGTGGCGAACTGCATCGATCGCCACTGCCGCCGCAAGGGCGCGTTTTACTACTTCACGCAGGCAGACAGGCGGGAGGGGCCGCAGCGCGAGACGCTCGTCGTGGGCAATACGCCCAGCGCCTACAGGCGTGCGCTGGAGATTCCTTTGCTGCCGAACTCAGGGCTCGTCAGCTGGCACGAGGCGATTCTCGAACTCGAGGTCGAGCGCAATCTCGTGCCGCAGGTCGTGCGTGAATGGGACCATAACTATCGGGTTCCGGATGATCCGCTGCAGGTCGAGTCCTCTGTAGCCGAGGACGACCGCTCGGTGTACGGAAGCGTGAACCGCAGCAACGAGCACTTCCACTCCGTCAAGGAAGGGCAGGCGCTCGCCGATGTGCGGCGTGACGAACTGATTGCGCGACAGACGCAGATCAGGGGTACGAGCAACGTGCTGGGCATGATGCCGGGCATGGTGGTGCATCTGACCAACGACACGATCCCTGAGGCACCGCATGGATTCGTGATCACGAAGCTCGTGTCGAAGGGCAGCCGCAGGGACTCGGTGACCAATATCTTCGAGGCGATTCCGGCTCACCTCACGTTCCGTCCAGATTATGTTCCGGCGAAGCACTGGAGGTGGGTCAGTGGCACGCTGATCGGCACGATCGAATCGGGCGACGACGAGCCGTACGCGTGGCTGGACGAGTACGGCCGCTACCGAGTGAAGTTCCAGTTCGCGCGTCGCACCGGCAAGCGCGGCCTGAACAGCATGCCATTGCGGCTTTTGCGTACGTCGGCATCGTACCAGGGCGGTCTGCATTCGCCGCTCCTCCCCCAGACCGAGGTCCGCATAGAGGCGACCAACGCAGATATTGATCGACTCTATATAGCCGGAGCGCTCCATGACTATGCGAGGACCGACCCGGTACATGGCAAGGAAGGCTGGTACAGCCGTGCCGTCTGGCGCTCTCCCCTGCGTGGCAACAAGATCCGTTTCGAAGATCTGAAAGAGCACGAGGGCATCAAGATCGGGACGGTCTTTGCGAAGTCGTCGGTTTCGCTTGGTTATCTCGTTGACGGCGAGAAGAAGAAAAGAGGAGAAGGGGTCGAAATTGGGACCCAGGCATGGGCGTCGTTGCACGGACCGAAGGGGGTATTTCTTTCAGCCGATCCGTGGACGCCGAACGCTCCTCATCTGGATATGCCCGCTGCGGTCGCCCAGTTGAAGGCTGCGCTGCAGCGCGTGACGGACCTGGCGGCCGCGACTACACAGGCCCGGGCCGAGCCAGCCGACCATGCCACGCAGGCAGCGCTTCTCGACGGGCTGAACCAGCTTCGCGATGCGGGGCTGCTCGCCAGCGCGCCAGGCGGCATGGCATTCGTCACGCCGAAATCGGCACAGCATTCGGCGGGCGAGAACGTGATTGTCACCGCGGGCCAGGACATGGACATCAGTGTCGTCAAGCGCCTGCGCATGGTGGCGGGTGACCTGTTCTCGCTGTGCGCACACAAGCTTGGCATCAAAATTTTCTCGAAGGGGAAAATCGAGATGCAGGCCCAGGGTGCCGCGATGGATCTTTTCGCGGATCGGACGCTGCACGTGTCAAGCGCGAGCGGTGATGTGCTCGTGGACGCCAAAACCAAAGCGATGATGGCAAGCGGGGGCGCGTCAATGACCATCGAGAACGGCAGTGTCGTCTTTACTTGCCCGGGCGAGTTCCGCATCAGGGCGGCGTCGTTCACGTTCGAGGGGCCGGGCAATACGGCGCTCACCCTGCCGCAACTGCCCGTGAGCAACTACCAACCCAACGCCAGATATAGTCACACAAGGTAAACGATTGTGATCATCAGCCCACCGTTTTTGCCTGAGGCGGGTCTCGCAGCTCCGTCCGGGACGTACCCCGATCCGATGATGGACGCGGTTGACAAGTTCGAATGCGCGCACGGCATTTATCCGATCGCAGTTGACCGGCGTTGGCACTGTGGCGTGCATCTCCAGCCCGATACAAAGTGCAGGGTACATGCGATTGCTGATGGCGAGGTCGTTGCATACCGGGTCTGTCAGCACGCGGTTGACGACGGCGCGAGCCATACTGGCTTTGTATTGCTCAAGCATACGACGGAGACCGGCGATGGCCGCGCGCTGACGTTCTATTCGCTCTACATGCATTTGCTTCCGTTAGCGGAATATCAGCAACACAGCGCGAATGCCGACGAAATGGCGGAGTTCCTGCGCAAGCCTACGGGCCCGGTGAGCAAGGGGCAGGTCACGCCAGCCATTCCGGGAGCCGGCAAGAAGGTGCGGCGAAAGGACGTGCTCGGATGGCTCGGGCAGTACGAGGGCATGCCGCACCTGCATTTCGAGATCTTTATGACGCAGCCGGACTTCGATGCCTATTTCGGGCAGACGCAGCTCGGTAAAACGGCGCCCGTGCCGTCCGATGAGACCGATTGGTGGGGACACGGGTACTTTGTCATTCCGGCCGGCAGCAGCTTTTATCGATTACCGCCGGGAGCCGGTGCGGATGGCAAGCTGCGCGGAATCAAATTCCCACCAGGCGAGGCGGGCCAGAATGCACAGCCGCTGCTGGTCGAGACCTGGTTCAGCCAAGGTTCGAAATACACCAATGTCCGGAGCATCGCGCAGGATGGCACACGGACGCTGCTCACGTCGCAGCCCGTCGAGGAAAAGGACTACGAGTACGATCTGTACAAACGTGCCACCGCGCTTTACTCAACCTGTCCAAGCGACGGTTACGAACTGCTGCGCTTTGGCCGCATCTTGTCCGCGCACCAGACGCTTACGGCTGAACAGCGTGCGACGTGGATGAAGGTCGCTTGGGCTGCGGGTCAGGTCGGTTATATCGATATCAACGATTCGAAGATCCACAAGTTCTCGGACGCGGATTTCCTGTTCCTGATGGGTTGGCAGAAGGTTAGCGACGGCAACACCCCATTCGGTAGCGACGGGGTATGCGACGTGGAGGCGTTGAAAAGGATCGTCAAGACCGTTGTTGGTAACGACCAGACGACAGCCGCGCCAGCAAAAAGCGAGGCTGAAAAAGCAGATGCGCTTTCGAACTATGTGAAATGCAACGATCAGGTGCGTCAGCAGCTACGCGGATTTGTTTGCAACGCGCCGAGTGAGTGGGACAGCGCGCACAATGAAGAGCGTTACGCGAAGCTGCTCGACGAGGGCGGGTTCTACGAGGGTAACGACAAGGGCTACAACGACTTCCTGAAATATCTGAAGGAGGTCCAGTTCTGGGACAAAACGGGCTTGCCTGCTGGGCAGAAGCTATGGTTCTTCCATCCGCTTGCGTTTATTCGACACTTCAGGAAGTGTGGGTGGTTGAGCTTGCACGAGCAGATTCAACTGCTACCTCGCCATTCAATGCCTGATGCCGGGGGGGTCATATCTTGGGCCGAGAGCAGGAAACGATTTTCCGAGGGCAATGACGATGCTAGAGGGCAATCACCTCGAGGTCTATGGCTCGCTCTCAATCATATGTTTCGCAAATATGGATTCAACAGTGATCTGCGGAAAGCGCACTTTTTTGGGCAGATTTTCAAGGAAACTGGGGCTTTGTGTTCAACGAAAGAAAATGGGGGTGCTGACTATTTTCGAAAAATGTATGAGAGCTATACCGCCAGTGACGCTGCCTATGATTTCGATAATAGGCGCCAGTGGCTTAATAAACTCGGGTTCCTAAAAAATCGAGATCGTGCAACATATATAGCTCAACGCCCGGGTGAGGTCCATAGGAAAGCCGTCGCGGGCGAGAACACGAAACCGGGGGACGGTGCTCGTTTTTGCGGTCGCGGTTTGATTCACTTAACGTGGCGAAAGGGTTATCGTGAATATAGCGAATATCGTGGACAGGACTTCACGACGGATCCGAAACCCCAGCTTCTACAAAATGATGCAGAAACAGCTGCGGATTCTGCCGGCTATTTCTGGGTCAAGGCCCGTATTGACAAGAAAGCCGATCATGGGTCGAGCGACGATGATGTCAAGGCTTGTTTTCGCTTGGTAGGCGGTGCAGGTGGATTATCTGCGCGGCAGCAATTCTTTCATTATAGCTATTTCATTCTTGGAGATGCACGGGATATGCCGGTGGATGGTTCATTAAAGAGGCAGGAAGATGAATAATTATATTTGTGAACCAAGAATGACGATCCGGGAGATGTGTAAATCCACTTTGCGTTTGAATTGCGAATATTGCATTTTAATTAATGGGATCTAGTTGCTATGGGCGCTCGATATTTACTGGTATTTCGATTTTTGTTGGCATCGCTTTTTGTGACCTTCGTGTCGCACGTTCACGCTACCGAAGTGCCGGCTGCAGTTCAGGCCGCAGTGCATTCTCGCACTGATGCGGACCACAAGTTGCAGCCGCCGATCATCGATGCAGGACCCGCGATGCAAGGGGTGTACATCTACTTTGTCGCAAACACATCCGATGAACCGGGTTATACAAAGGACAATCGACCATACATGTTAGACGCACGCTTACTGTACGCTGATGAAAACCATCTTTGGCACGATGAACTATTCGATCGTTACGTGAAAGATGACGGTATTCCGGAAGTCGCAAGTGTTTTTTTTGTAAACGCGGATCACGATCTAAAGGACAAGGAGGTCGTTATTCTAGTGAGAACCCCGCTCAACCATTATGATTACGGTGGCGAATATTATGACGGGCACGTATACAAGTTGACCGGTAGTGCTAGAAACGGAGCTGTTTTCGCTGGGCTGCAGAGCGATGCTAGCGCGCCTTTTTTGGATCAATGCGAATGTAGTTTTCGCGATGGACGGGTTACGCATGCACGGTATAAAGATGCAGAATCGATCCGAAAAGAGCTTGCAAAAATGCATCCCGGTGTTCCCAAATGATAATAGTGGATATATCGACTGGTTTCGAACTCTTGATTTCGCCTGCTCGCCGGCGGAAGTGAGCCGAGCAAATCCGCTTTCGGTGGTGGCAGATAGGTCGGGGAGCGAGACCTTTTCGCTGGACGGGCGCTATGTCGCGCCGATTGACCAAATGGACTGTTCGCCAGACGCTTGAGCAACTCCCAGCCCAACGCCAGATATAGTCACACAAGGTAAACGATTGTGATCATTAGCCGACCGTTTTTGCCTGAGGCGGGTCTCGCAGCTCCGTCCGGGACGCACCTCGATCCGATGACGGACGCGATTGACAAGTTCGAATGCGCGCACGGCATTTATCTCCGATCGCATTTGACCGGCGTTGGCACTGTGGCGTGCATCTCCAACCCGATACAAGGTGCAGGGTACATGCAATTTCTGATGGCGAGGTCGTTGCGTACCGGGTCTGTCAGCACGCGGTTGGCGACGGCACCAGCCATTTCGATGGACGGCGGGTATTGGGGATAAAGTGTGAAGACGTATCTTATCTTTTTTCTGTCGTCGTTTTTGCTCGCGGATGTTCGCGCGCAGACCGTCAGATCTTGTGATGGAATGTATTCCGCAAAGGGTGCTGGTCGAACCGGAATGCTCGTTGAGCGAAACGGGGAAAAAATCGGAATGGTCGAAATCGATCATGGTATTGACGCAGGTGTATTTTCCGTGGACGGAAAAAGTCTGGTTGTCTACGGTTTGTCAAAAAAGATTGATCTTCGCAGCCCACAGGCCGAATTTCTTTCGATATACCGTTTGAGACCTCGGCTGCACAGGATCATGAAAATGACGTATGGTGGGGCAATATATGACGTCGCAATTGGTTCCGATCAAAATTTGGTATTTATTTCTAACCGTTTTGGGTTTGATGTCGTGAATATAAAAAGCAGGGAGACTAAGTCATTCGATCCAATCTCGGAGCCGGAGTTTTCAAGGCAGCGATGTAAAGACTGAGCTTCTATCTTAAGCGGTAGCCTTTCTTGGGATAAGGCGCGGTGGAGTCAAGCATCTTCAGTGCTGTACGGGGACGAGTGTGTTGTTATTTATCCGCGTTCCGCAAAAGACGTCATTTCGTGAGAGTTCGAACATGCCTGGAATCGGATGGATTTTGACTGTGTTTGCATCAGTATTTGTCGCGGGACCCTCATTCGCAGATGATACCTACCAGGTGACTGGCTCCTCGCTGAAAATCGACAACTCCAGAACGTGCTTGCTCGACAAATCTCCACTTTATGCAGTCGAGAGCTTTGATAAATCGGCAGTTATGGTCTCTGAAAATGGCTATGTTGCGAAACAGGAACTGGTTAATTGCAAGGACGGACGAGCAGTGCACGTTCTCTCGATTCCTTCGAATGTTGGCGTACTGTCCGACATAAATCTTTCCAAGGGTATTTATGTCGCCCTTGATTTTGTTAGTGCGCAGCCATTCACATATCTGGCAACCGTTGCCCATATCGGAACGTCGCGAAACCTTGTTTCGGTGAGCGGCGCGTATGTTGCGGGCCGGAAGCTCAGTGAGCTGAGGAAGTCCGCTTTCAGTGGTAGCGGAGAGGCGGGGACCGCGATCATTTCGCCCGACGGGCGCTATGTCGCGCCAACTGGGCAAATTGACTGTTCGCAAGGCGCTTATCCGGGAGTGTGGGATGTCCAAAACAACCGACGTGTCGTGGCGACGGACGACGCCTGTGCGGCACTCTTCAAATAGAAGTGAACCCGTCGAAATGAACTCTCCTATTCGCAAAGGCGACAGACTCGAACATGGTGGCGAAGTCACCGGTGGCTCCCCGTGGACGGTATTCATGGGCAGACCGCAGGCCCGTAAGGGCGACGAGGCAGTCTGCGACCTGCACGGCCCGACCATCATTGACGAGGGAGCGGCCAAGTTTCCTGACCGCGACGGCAAGCTGTTCGCAATGCATCACCATCGCTGCGCATGCGGCTGCCGCCTCCTGTCGTCGCTGTCCAACATGAATTTCGCGTAATGCCCGTCGACCTGTCTGCGGCGGGACGCCCGAGCGCCTTTCCGCGCCGTCCGCGCTTCTGGCCATGGTGGTGCTGCATCTGGCTGGCCTGCGCCGTGTCCGGAGCCGCTGTTGCGCTGCTGCTGTGGCCGAAGGGCCGGCCTGCTGGTGGCGCGGAATTCTGGTTCTGGGTCGTCGGCATCCCCAATGGGGTCTTCGTGCTGCTGTTTGCGATCGAGCGCATCGGATATGAGGCCATGTGGTGCCGCGCGTACCACCGCAACGGCCATCGCGACCGATGGCTAGCGGAGCGCATCCGCTTCGCGCAGAAGCCGCTGCGAGTACTGGGGGTTGGCTGCTGTCTGCCCCTGTATGGCCAGACGCTTGCCGAAGCGATTACCGCCGGCGTGCGTCTGCCGCGGCCGCAAGTCCCCCGGTCTGGCGCCGCCGTCATCGAGCATTGCCGCTTCGAAGAGGAGGCGCTGACGGTCGAGGAGCCAGGGGCGGTGGATTTACTCGCGCATGTTGCGGATGATATGGAAACCGTAGATACGGAAGCTGCAGAGCGGTTCCCGGCCGAGGTCGTTGCGCTGCTCTCGCTCAAGATGGCGGATGCGCTCAAACCGCTCGTCGCGACGCTGCACGCGCTCACGCAGTACGAATCCACTCACAGGCCGCAGGTACGCGTTTTAGCTGAACCCGGCGAGGAAACCTTGCGCGAGCAGCAGGTGCGCGACGCGCTGCGTCTGGCCGGTTTGCCGCCCCTCACCGTCCAGGCGGTGCCGGCGTCACACGGCCTGCTTGTGGTCGACGCCTGGCTCGACGCCTGCGAGGCGCGGCCACTGCTTGTGATTGCCACGGCGTGGCACGAGCAACAGCCGCCGGTGGGTAGCACCGAAGGCTGCATCGCCGTGCTGCTCGATGGGGGCTTTCTCCGTCTGCCAGAAGGTGTATCCGCGATGGCCACGATGCACCGGCCTGTCGAGGGCAACGCTGACGAGATTGAGTACTGCTTCGCGAATGCCGTGATATGGGGCCGGACGGTGTTCGCTGCGGTGACGCGTGCGTGGATCACACGCGCCGTCGACCGATGCAACCGGGGGCTGCGTATTGCGAACCTGGATGCCATCGCGACAAGCGAAGCTCAATGCGAGCCGACCCGCATCGTCGGCGATTTCGGCAGCGCTAGCGGCTGGCTGTCCATTGCGGCCGCCGTTGAATGTGGCTCTGCCGATGGACCACAACTCATCATCGATGGCGTGCAGTCCGCCATTCTTCATGTCCTGCCTGGTGCACCCGGGAAGGATTCTTCGTTGCCTGAACACTTCGCATGACCGATCCGAAACTTAACCTGCGACCGATTGATCCGGCTCCCGTTGCAGAGTCTGCTCCTTCCGGACGACTTGGGCTCTGGGGGCTACCAGTCGCGGCCCTGATTGCTGCTGCCATTGCGCTGGGTCTGGTGTGGTTCCGCGGCGACCTCTTCGATCTCGCGCCCGGCGAGGCGCGCATGAGGGTGGTGATCACCGTCCTCATCGTCATGATAGTCGTCATCGTCGTCCACTTCCTCCTGTTTTTCATCGGTGCCTACGCCGTCGCGGGCCGGTTGTTTCGCAGGGAGACCGGCGACCAGACGAAGCCGCAAAAGCCGCTAAAACGCGACGCCCGTCTGCAACGCATGTACGAGGAACTTCGAGCCACCCACGGCTGGCTCTGGCGTCGCCGCCAGCGCTGGCTGATGATAAGCGGCACGGACGAACGGGTCGATCTGGTTGCACCGGGTCTCAAGCAGGCGGGTGTCATGCAGGTCGGCGAGACCGTCTTGGTCCACGCATGCCCGGACGGAATCGAGGCGGCGAAGTGGCTTGGTGAGATTCGGCAACTGCACCGTCGACGCCCGGTCGACAACCTGATCCATGTCACGCACGTTGACGATGCTAATGCGGGCCTGCCCCGCGCGCTCTCCATGATCGCTACCGCACTCGGTTGGGCGGCTCCCGTCACGTTCCTGCACCCGGTGCCTGCCGACGGGAATCAACCGGAGGCCTTCGGGGCTGTCGGCGCGTTCGCTGGTACCACGCGCAACCGGCGTGGGCAGGTGGCGCTCTTGCGTGATCAGCTTGCGGCGATCGAGGGGCGCACCGCTGACGAAGGCGTGCGCCTCTACGCTGGGCCGGGGCGGCTGTCATACCTTATCCGGATATCCGCTTATATTGGCGAGCAGCGTGATCGCATCGTCTCAGGCGTAGAAGCGCTGATGGCCTCGCACTGGGCGCGGGCACCGCTGGCCGGAGTCATGTTCACGCCCGTTTTTCCGACATCGGCTGCGACCACCGCTCCCATTCCAGAGCCGGCTTCTGCAGAGTGGTTCGCGCAACCCGTCCGGCATACGATGTCACCCGAATCGGTCACTTGCCCGCGTCAGCCAGCCTCGCTGCTTCCCGCGTGGCACATGATCGGAAGTTGCCGGGGCGTTGGGCGCCGGATCGGTTTTTTCTGGCCGAATGCTCTCGCCATGCTGGCGACGGCGACGGCAATCGCATGGTGCGTATGGTTGACCGTTTCGTTCCTGGGCAATCAGCAACTCATGCGCGAAGCGCGTGTGACGGCAGAGGCGGCAGCAAGTGCTCGCCCTCAAACTGCGTCTGCGCTGCGCGCGCAGCTCGCGCTTCAGGAACTGATTGAAAAACTCGAGTACCGGCAGCGGCATGGCGCGCCGTGGTACTTGCGCGCCGGTCTTTCGCGCAACGACGCCATTCTTGCGATGCTCTGGGAGCCATACCGGCTTGCCGCGACTCGCAATCTTCAAGAGCCTGTCGTGCGGACAGTCACGGACCTGCTCAATGCGGCGGGAGAGGCGCGTGCCGACGCCCTGCAGTCATCGGACGCCCGGCGCAGTACCTACAACGCACTCAAGACTTACCTGATGCTCGCCGACCCAGCGCGGACCGATGCGTCGTTTCTACGCCGATCGCTCGCGGCCCTTTGGCGACGTCCGGTTGACATGCCGGCAGGCGAGCGGGAAGACACGGGCCAGCGGCTTGCCGCTTTCTATGCCGATCATCTGAAGGCTCATCCCGAGTGGCGGATTATGCCCGACGCTGGCTTGGTTGGCGCGACGCGCAACATGCTGGTCACGCAGACGGCGCTCGCATCGGCGGATGACACGGTGTACCAGAGCATCCTCGAGGAGGTCAAAGGCAAGTACGCGGATGCGTCACTGGAATCGCTGCTCAACGGGGCCGACGCGCACGGCCTGTTCGTCACGTCGCAGACCGTGCCGGGCGTTTATACCCGGGCAGCGTGGGACGGGATGATCGCGGCGGCGATCGACAAGGCATCGAGGGAGAGGCGCGTAAGCGGCGACTGGGTCCTGACTGGCACGCAACCGTCGTACACGATCGGCAATGCGCTGGCGCAAGGCACCATCGGGACCGGCGCTGCGATGAGCGAGAAGCGCGCTGCCGAAGAACTGAAGCAGCGGCTGACGGAGCGCTATTTCGCTGACTACACTGCGGCATGGCAGGGCATGCTTAACAGCATCCGGTGGCAACCCGCATCCAACCTCAGTGGAGCGATTGATCAGCTTACACGCCTTGCCGACGCGCAGACCTCACCGCTCATCGCACTGATGAAGTCGGTGCAGTATCAGGCACAGGCAGGACGCCCCTCGCAGGCTCTGAGCGACACACTCGTACGCAAGGCGCAAAGCCTGATTGGCGAAGATAAGGGTAAGGAAGCGGATATGCTGCTCGTCAATCCGCTCGACAAACCTTTCGGTCCGCTCCTTGCGCTTATGGGGGACGTCAGTGCGGCCGGGACCAGAGGCACACCTGGCAACGCGGCGAACGTCGCACTCAACGGTGTAAGCCTGTCACGCTTTCTCACCGCGGTGACGACGATGCGGCTGAAACTGCAGCAGATTGCCGGAAGCGCCGATGCTCAGGCCAAGGCTCGTTCACTCGCGCAGGCAGTTTTCCAGGGCAAGCTCTCGGAGCTCTCCCAGGCGCGCGACGATGCGGCGCTCACGTCGGCAAGCGTCGGAACAGCCTGGGGCGGGTTCGGTGACGCCGTTTTTGCGCAGCCACTGGAGACAGCATGGCGGACCATCCTGCAGCCTGCCGCGGCAAGCCTGAACGAGGCATGGCGTGCAAGTGTGGCGGCGCCGTTCAACGCGGCGATGAGCGGACGCTATCCTTTCTTCGATGCACAGGCTGACGCGTCCTTTGCCGAACTCGGCCGCTATGCCAGACTCGATACCGGCCTGGTCGCGCGCTTCATCACCACGCAGTTGGCTGGCGTACTCAAGCTCGAGGGTGACAACTGGGTGCCAAACGAGCTGGCGCCGCAGCCGCTGCAGTTCGACCCGAAGTTCCTGGATGGTATACGACAGCTCTCTACGGTGGGGGCGCAGCTCTACGCACAGGGCAATGCCCGCGAGCGTTTCGAGATCATGGCCCTGCCAACACCAAATGTGACGCGATCCCAGCTTTCAGTCGACGGCACGCAGATTGTCTACTTCAATCAGCAGGCAAGCTGGACGCCGCTCGCGTGGCCCGGCGACGGCCTAAATGGTCATGCGGGACTGACGTGGGAGACGGTTACTGCGGGTGCGAATCAGGCATTCGACTCGACGGGCGACTGGGCATTTCTACGACTGCTGGACAAGGCGGATGTAAAACAGCTCGACAGCACCCGTTATCAGCTTACGTGGAACGAGAAGAATGGTGATCCGCTGCGATACGTGCTGCGCTCGCAGATTGGCGCGGGACCGCTGGAACTACTAAAGCTGCGCGGGTTCAGGATGCCAGAACGAATTTTCGTGGTGGGCAAGGGCGGTATCCCCCCCATGCTGCCGCCGTTGCCACCGGAATTGCAGCCATGACGGATCGACAAAAGAACGATTACGACCACACTTCGCACGAGAATTTTCCCGGTAGCGAAGGTCCGGTCCCGGTGACGGGTGACGACGTGCCCTCGTGGTTGGCGGGCGGTTTGCACGATGACGATCCTTTCCTGCAGTATTTCGACGCGGAAATGCGCTACCTCCGCGAGGCTGGAAAGGAGTTCGCGCGCGCCCAGCCTCGGGTAGGACGCCGGCTCGGCATGTCGACGCCGGGCGCGCGCGACGAACGCGTCGAAGCCGTCAACGAGGCCTTTGCGTTTCTCGCCTCCCGATTCCGGATGGCGCTGGACGACACGCTGCCCGAAATTACCGATCCCCTGATCGATCATCTGTGGCCCCATGCAGGTCGCACGATTCCCTCGCTCGCCATTCTGGAGTGTGTGCCACGTGCGGGCGAGGCACGAATCCTCGATACGTTGCCCGCAGGCCTGCAGGTTCGCTCGACGCCAGTCGGCCCGGATCGTACCGTGTGTTTCTACCGTACCACCCAGCCCGTGCGCTTGCTGCCGCTTGACATTCATGAGGCGGGCGTACGCACGCGGGAGGATGGCCGCACGGTGATGCGACTCGCATTCAACCTGACGCATCGCGAGCAGCGCCTGCTGGACGATCTTTCGCGCATCCGTCTTTATCTTCATGGTGATCGCCCTACTGCCTCGGCGCTCTATGCGGCATTGACCCGCCAGGTCGAATCGATTGGTGTGCGCATGCCCCTGGCGAGGGATGGTCAATTGCTGCCCCAGACGCACATGCATTTCGAAGCCGCCGGTTGTGGACCCGCGACGCGACTCTGGCCGGTCGACCATGACGCGCGTGATGCTGACCTCGAGCGCGAACAGACAATGCTCGAATACTTTGCTTTCCCGGAGAAATTTCACTTCGTCGACCTCTGCGGTTTCGACCGGGCGAACGTGTTGCCGGGCGAAACTCGCATCGAGTTCGAGATCCTGATCGAGGGGCGTATCGCGGGCGATGTGATCTTCGATGCGGACAACATTCGCCTCTTCTGCACGCCCGTGATCAACTTGTTCGAGCTGGATGCCGAAGCGATCCGTCCGGACAAGCACACGCGCGACTATCCGGTGCTCGCGCCGGCAGCTGCCGGCGATCACGTCGAGCCCTACGAAGCGCTTCGCGTGTCTGCGAGCGATCAACGAAGCGCGAAAAAGCACGAATACCAGTCGTTCAGGGAGTTTCGCCACCGCGGCGGCACAATGCGCTACGCGTCCCCCGATCGCTATTTCCACACGTCGATCCGGCATGGCGTCACGGGCCGCCGCGAAATGTGGGTGACACTGGGCGGACATCTGTGGGATGAGCCGGGCAGCAGGCCGGACTCGCACGTGACGGTCAGGGTGCTGGCGAACAATGGAAGGCTACCGCGTATGGCGCTGCGCGAGTCGGCGATCAACAATCCGGCGTCGGCCTTTACGGGAGTCGAGCGGGTGTGCAACCTCACGGCTCCCACCATGCCGCTGTATCCGCCGCGCGATAACCGCTATGCATGGAAGGTCGCATCGCATTTCGGGCCGAACGAACTCAACATGATGAACGCCGACGTGCTGCGTGGCGCGCTGTCGCTCTACGACTGGACGCAGCACGACGATAACCGGCGCCGGATTGAAGCAATTCGTGTCGTGACGCTGGGCGAAGAATCGGAAATTTTGGGTGCAAGTGTGAACCGCATCGTCAACGTGAACGTGGAAATCGACCCAGCCGGATTCGCTGGCCCGGGCGACATCGCTTTGTTTGGCGATGTCCTGAGCCGATTCGTTGGCCGCTACGCATGTTTTCATTATGCGGTCAGGCTGGCGCTTCAGGAGGGCGCGGGTGGTCCCATCCGGCGCTATCCGCCTTCCGTCAAGATGGAGGGATGGCTGTGAAAAAAACGAGACCCCGGATGGTGCAACGGCTCCACATGACCGCCGCATTCGCGATGACGACCGTATTGATGTCGGGTTGCGGCGCATGGCAGGCAACCAAAGAGATGACCGCTAACGCGACGAGTGCCGTGTTCGTCGCAAAGGTCAAGCAGATGAATCTGGTGATCGAGAGCCGGGCGGAACTCAACACGGACGGGCGGGGGCAGTCGCTTCCAGTCGAGCTGAGAATCTATCAGCTAAAGGACTCGAACACGTTCGAAAAGACCGGGTACACGCGGCTGCTCAACGACGACCAGACGCTGCTCAAGGCCGATTTGCTGGACGGCACGACGAAAACGCTCGCACCTGGGACGACGATCAAGCTGTCGGAGCCGATGAAGGATGGCGCGCAGTTCGTGGGGATCGCGGGCTTCTTCCTCGACCCGGGTGGGGCGGAGTGGCAGTTGACGATTCCGAAATCGCAGTGGAAGAAAACCGACCCGGTCAAGCTCATCGTGACGGGCAACAGGGTGGAACTGGTGCAGTGAATGGAAAGGTTAGTGGTTACAGGTAGCTGCACATCGATTCTTTCCTTCCTTTACGTCGCTTCTACACGCGACCTCGGTGAAAGCGAAATTTTCGGGGAGTCAGGCCGCGAGAAAATACCATCATACGAAGTTGTTTCGTGATCTGCTGTAGAGATTTACATGGTTCACAAATCAATATTTATATTATTGCTAATTCTGTCCACGTATGTTCGGGGTGAGGTAAGCGTTCCGGGCGAGTCGAGCGCTTTAGAATATGTCAGTGGTAGCGGCGATGTCTACCGATCCTTACGCTTTAGACGCAACGATGGCACGATGTTTACCCCTTTCGATGAGGGGCTGAGTTTTTACAAGCCTGCTGCAAACAGTCTGTCTCCAGACAGGCAATATTCGATCGTGAATTTCTCTGTCCAGGGAGATCTCGGTGAATCCAGTGGTACGTCTGTACAGACCGAGTATCTATGTGCCTTCGTGCGTCTGAAGGACGGTTGTGTCATACATGTTGCGCAAGATGCAACCTGTGGCGGAGAGTGGCATCCACCCCATCGGTGGTCGATCAACATTGAGCCGATCTTCGATAATCCACCTAATGCAGCCCACGTCTATTCAGGTTACTCATCGAAACACAAAAGTGGGTACCGGGTTTCTCAGCCCGCGATCCTAGCCTATCTTGCGGAAGGAACTACATTTGACAATTTGCTTGCGTGCGACCCACCAAACTCGGAGAACAGAAGCGTCTACTCGAAACTGCTTATCCAGTTACAGAGAGAGGGCGACGCGGAAAATGCAACGAAGCTGCGGAAAGTTCTGAGTGGCGGTCGGAATTAAACGTCTATCCAGGTAGTGCGGACGAGCACAATCGCAGTCACAACCCCACCTTCCTGAACCCGCGAGCCATGCACACAGCGCCAAGCCATGTGAAGCGGCACCCAACCCTCCGAGTCAGGCCGCGCATTCGGCCACGGCGCGCGCCCAGCCCTCTACCAAACCTGCCAGCCCCCCGAGCCGCATACCCTTGCGAACCGACGCGACGAGATGGCAGCTATTCAGAAGAGTGGAAGACCGGTAACGGGCACGCGCCCGACTGCCGTTGCAGGCACCACATCTTCGCGACAGCCGCATGAGCCAACTCGAGCGGGCATTGCACCTCGGCAGGAGAACCATTTCGTTGCGGAATGGCGGACTGGATCGCGGCGTCGCGAGTGCCGAAGTCCATCGTGCAGGGTGTACCTGCCGTCCGTTGAAGCGCCATTATCGATTTTCTCCACTTGCTGCGCCAGTCGAAGGCGATTTCCTGCGTAACTGACTTTCCGCACACTGCATCATCACCTTGGCATCTTTGCCATACAGCCGGCAAAACGCAGCGCTCAGGATCCCGGAGTGAATCCACGTAATGAAATACCGATGGCACGTCTGGTATACGGGAAAGTGTTCCGGGATGTCAGACCACGGACGGCGCGTCGAGATTTTCCACAGGATTGCGTCGAACACTGCGCGGTGGCTTCTTGCGGGCCGGCCTCGCGGATCGTTGCGCCGATGAAACCCCGCGAACAGGTCCGCGATCTGTTGCCACTCGCAGTCTGTCAGGCCCCGCCCACACGGGAGAGGTGGGCGGTGAGATTGCACCTCGGGTGAAGGTGTGCTCGACATAATCGCTCTGTCCTTGGAATTCGGATCAGGATATGAGCGTCGCACCCACCGGGAAATCTTAGATTTTCGAATTTGAGCGGCCGATTCATGCCACCCGTGCCTTACCGGCCCCCATATTTATAGCGCGACGGCCCGTTTTTTCGAAGCTTTGCGATATGTCTGAATGGTGACTCTCCGTATCGTTTGATATCGGGTGATGACGCTGAAGTTGTGCTGTCCCGAGTGTGTCGGCGCGTGCCGCCACGCTGATTTTTGCGTCATCGCGTATCTCTCGGGCGCCGGGGCCGTCTGCATCGTGCGTTTCCAACAAGTTCCAAGGAGTCGGCATGGGTGGTTCGACGACGTTCGGTCGCGCTTTGCACGTGTCCAGGCCAGACGCCGACACGTGTCGCGGAGGTGGTGTGGCAATTCGTGCCTGCAATCTGCAGAGAGCCCTGACCGTTGTCTTGCCATGTCTCTTCATGGGATTTCTGGGGCTCGCCTTTCACGTGCTTTATGTCAACGCCGTCAGCGAATGGGGTTTTGCGATTTTCGCCGCAGTGATCGACTTGATGATGGTCGTGCTCATTATCGTGGTGCTCGGCATGGCATTCGACTTGCGGCGCCGGCGAGCCCGGTGCATCGGGGATGTAAGTGCGGTCGCTCAAAGCGGCGAGGATGCCTCGGACGAACTGTGGACGAACCCCGATAATTCCGGGGCGCGTACGGTCGACTGCACGTTCCAGTCGGACATGGTCGGTGGATTTCAGGTACGCTGCTACAACACGAGCTGCCCGCGCTTCGTTGGCGAGTGCTCGGTTGAAACCACGACTATTCCCGGCAAAAAATACTAAGTGGTCCTCGTAGAAAATCTTGCCCGGTAATTTGTGCGGCGCGCCGAAACTCCCGGAACGGACTGCGCCGATTATCCGGTCTCTATTCCGGAGTATATGGCCGGAAGGGAGCCGGAGCCCATTTCGCTGCATTAATTGCCGTGCGGTAACGGCGTAAAGTATAAAATGCCTATTTGGTGCATGGTTGCATTGCAGCAGGGCGCGGCCAGAGCCAGAACCGGGCGGCGCAGGCGCATGGTCCCTTGCGATAGGGGCGTTCGCTTCGCCAGCCGCCGGTTAGGGTCAGCGTATTTCCCCCACACTACGCCAACTCGGGAGAAGCAATGTCGAAAATACCGAACCTGACAAGAGTTGCGGTCGCAGACGACCACCCGATCGTGCAACGCGCTGTAGCCGAGTGCCTCAATGCGCTGCCTGGATTCCAGGTTGTTGCCACCGCGACGTCCGGCGGTAGTTTGCTCACCGAACTGACCCACCACGAAGTCGACCTCATCGTCACCGATTACAACATGCAGCAAGGGGAGGAGGACAAGGACGGTCTGCGTCTGGTATCTCACCTCCTGCGCGTGCACGAGGGGACGCCGGTCGTGGTATTCACCATGCTGACGAACCCCGGCGTGCTTACACAGCTTTGCCGCATGGGCGTTGCAGGCCTGGTCGGCAAGGACGAGGAATTGACCGAACTGGGGCAAGTCTGCCTGCGGGTCGTCCGCGGCGGCAAACAGTGTCTTTCATCCGGAATGGAGCATCGGCTTGCGGCTGCCGGCACGGTCAGGCCCGGGCAGGCGGATTTCCAGTCTCTCACGCAGAAGGAACTGGAGGTGGTGCGGTTGTTCGCGACCGGAATGTCGCTGACCGATATCGCACGGATGCTCAACCGCTCGCTGGGAACAGTCGCAACGCAGAAACGCTCCGCGATGCGCAAGCTCCACGTCGAGACCAACGTTGACCTGGTGAGTTGCGCGCGTGAACAGGGGCTCGTTTGATGCAGCGCCTTCTACATGAGCTCGGCGAGTCGCCGCTGGAAAAATTTCATTCACTCGAAACCAACCTCCGACGCGAACGCAGCGTATTCGCGATCGTGATCGTACTGCTTATCGCAGCGGCAGCCTCTGTTGCGGCGGCCTCGATCGCCGGTCTGTTCGAAACGTCGTTCAGGCACGAGGAGCAGGCCGCCCGTATCCATGAAAAGGACGTTGTCGACGAGTTGTTGCAACGTCGTGTCGTGCTGACCACCGCGACTCTCGTGCTGCAGTTGCGGATGGGCGAGGAGCAAAATGGCGTATCCCGTCCCGAAGCGTTGCATAGTTGTACCGAAATGCCCGGCGTGGTGACGCAGAGCAAGGTTTTGCGCGAGAGTTGCGACGATGCGATGCAGCTGCTCGCGAGTTCGGGCCAGGCGACAAGCATAGCGATGATACTTGCCGACGGGACGGCCGCTTACGGGCATCTTTTCGCTCCGAATGACTTCATGTCCTTGCATTCGGGTTCTCCTGCCTCGATGGTCAACGCCATCGTCGCGCGGCTTAACCGTAGGGGGATCAACCCGCTCGAGGCGGCGCAAAGCAAGCAGATAATCTGGTTCGTTGCCGGCGGTGGTGGCGACGCAACGCCTCACCTGATCGGCGCGTCGCTCATTGCGAAAGACGACCAGCTATATGCGCTGGTTCTCACGAGCGTCGACGCACGCAACCTGGTCACACCGCTGGAGCGCTCCGGGCAGGTGCAGGAACCGGTGATTATCGACGCCGAAGGCGTTCCCCTGATCGAGGCGGCCGATTCCGGGCTCGTGCATCGTATCGACGAACGACTCGAACTGCGCCAGGACGGGCTCTACCACTGGATCGCAGGGTTCGGCTGGGCGCTGCGGCGGCCGCCGCTCATTGCGGGTTTCGGCCATATGATTTACCTGCTGCCCCTCGAGGTGCAGCTGAGGGCCCTGCGCTATGAGCTGATGCTGATCTGCGGCGCAGCGCTGGTCGTTATCGTGTTGCTTTGCGTGGCGTACCGTTACTGGAATTACCGGTTCCTGTCGCGCATCTACGCGGAAGCCTCTCGGGCGCTTGATACCGAGATGCTCAATCACCTGCTCGTTCATGCCACCCCGGTCGGCCTCTGCATCGTGCGCCGGGAAAATCTGGAAATCATCGTCGCGAATCCGATTGCGCGTACCGTGATGGGGCTGCGCATCACCGAGAACCAGCTCCCCGGCGAGCTTATCGGGGCATTCGAGAAGTCCCTGCAAGGGGTGCAGTCCGATGCGGACGGCTCGCGCATCTTCCAGTTCCCGTTCACACTTTCGCGACCCAAGAGGCCGCCGCTGCATATCGAAATTACCTACGCGCCGGCAAAACTGAACAAGCAGGATGTGTTCTTCTGCGCAGTCATCGACATGACGTCGCATCATCAAGCCGAGATCCTGTTGCGCGAGGCGAAGCTGACCAGCGATGCGGCCGCCAAGGCGAAGGTGGCCTTCTTTGCCTCGATGAGCCACGAGATCCGAACGCCGCTGTCGTCGCTCGTCGGCAATATCGAACTCGTCGCGCGCGGCCCCCTCGCGCCCGAGCAGCAGGCGCGCGTTCAAGCGATGCAAACCTCGGCGCGCGGGCTGCTGCAGATCGTGAACGACGTGCTCGACTTCTCCAAGATCGACGTTGGCGAACTCAGCTTGATGGAGGAGTGGTGCAGCGTCGTCGAGCTGCTGGAAAAGCTTGCGCAGTCCCATGCGCCACTCGCGGTGCAGCAGGGCCTGATGTTCTATACCGTGTTTGACCGGGATATTCCGTCGCGCCTGCTTTTCGATCCGATTCGCGTCTCGCAGATCGTCAATAATTTGCTGAGCAATGCCTTGAAGTTCACTCCCTCGGGGAAGATCGTCCTGCGTGCGAGCTGGGGAGGCGGTGTGCTGGTCCTGAGCGTCACGGATTCGGGGATCGGCATTCCCGAGGAACTGAAACAGCGGCTTTTCGTGCCGTTCAGCCAGGGCGACAGCAACCGGCTCGCTCAGGCGCGCGGAACCGGGCTCGGACTCTCGATCTGCGCGAGGCTGTGCGAGCTGATGAAGGGGCGCATCAGGCTGGACAGCGCAGTGGGAGTCGGTACGCGCATTACGGTGGAACTGCCCCTCAAGACCTCGGAAGCCGGTCAGGAATCGGAACGTGCGCTGCCTTATCGTCGGCCGGTGATACTGTGCCGGGCGCAGGAGAACCTCGAGTGGCTCAGCAGCCTGTTCGACCCCGCAGTGGCCGTCATTACGGCAGTGGCCAATCCCGGAGAGCCCATAGACGCGTCCGTGCACGATGTCCTGCTCGTCACCGACGAGTACACGGAGAGCGAGGTGCTCGAATGGTGGCGCCGGCCGGGAGCGATTCTGTGGCTCAGCCGCAGCGGGCCGATCATTCCTGCGCGGCGCGAAGACGGCGGCGTGGGCGTTTCGATATACAGCCTAGCCGGTATGAGGTCGGCGGCCGCGCTGCTGGGCACGTCACCTCAACAAGCGCTTGAATCCGGAACAGACAGAAGGACGTCTGAAGGCAAACTTTCCGTCCTTGTCGTCGAAGACAACGTGCTGAACCGCCATCTTCTCGTCGATCAGCTCGGCACATTCGGCGTCCTCGCGATAGAGGCCACGAATGGCGAGGAGGCGCTTGCATTGTTGGCAAAAGAGCCGGTCAAGGCGGTGATGACGGATATCGATATGCCTGTCATGGACGGCTTCCAGCTACTCAGCGAGATGCGACGGCTCGGGTATCGCATCCCGGTCTACGCGGTCAGCGCGAGCGCAAGGCCGGAAGACATCGCGCAAGGACTGGCTCGCGGCTTCACGGACTATCTGGCGAAGCCGGTGCCGCTCGACGTGCTCGAGAAAGTCGTAGGCGACTTGTCGGCACCTTCGCGGACAGAGGCCGACCAGGACCGAGATGAGACGGTTCCCGGGGTGCCGTCGGTTCCCGACAAATACGTCCCGGGTTTCCTGGAACAGGCGCGCAAGGACATCGATGAATTCGCGACGCTCATCCGTGAACGAGATGTCTCCCGACTCAGACGCTGGCTGCATGGCGTGGCGGGCGGCCTTTCCGTTCTGGGCCCATCGGAGCTTTACGAGCAATGTCAGGAGCTGAGAAGTTACGTCCGCGAGTCGGAAGGTTGGGATGAGGAAATGGAAGCACAGGCCCAGGCGATTCGCGACACGCTCGAGGGGATGGTATCCGCCCTGCGGCACTGACGTGGCTTGTTCTGCTGCACTCGCGGCCGGCGACGAGCCGGTCGATCATTCGAAGATCTAGGATATCAACGCTGGCTCGATCCGTTTAACATTTATCAACAATGCGGCACCGTTGCGTGGCCATAGGGCCCGCGGTGCGGCATGGACGATTTATTGGGTGACGCGGCGTTAGTGGCCAAAGGAATTGATCGAGGTCAGTGGCATCGGCATGGGCAGCAAGCCTGATGGAATGATGTCGCCGGTCTCCCTGGAGAGCGATGTGAGCGAGTCAGACAAAGATGAACGAATGCATGCATCGAGACAGCCGGAGATCAGTGTGGAATACCAACCCGTCGCCTCGTTGAGGACAGGACTGGTCACCGGATTCGATGCGGTGCCTCGATGGCATCGCCCATCGGCCGGTTTGTCCGCAGCGGATCGGGAGACGGCGCCGCCGTTTCCTCTGCTTGTCGCCGAAGTATGCGCGCAACTGGAGAGATGGAACGCACAAGGCAACAAGCCGGCGTTCGTGTCGCTGGCTCTTCCATTGCAGCAGGACAGCCGTTCCGATGGCGTCGGATTGCTTGGCGAGGCGGTGCGGCAACACCGATTGTCGAGTTCGCAGATTACGCTTGAAATCTCCGCGCAGTTTCTTTCGACCGATACCGCCCGTTTGGGAGCGGAACTGAAGCTGTTGCGAAAAACGGGATATCGCGTGGCGCTCGCCAACTTCGGGCCCGGCCACGCATCCATTTCGAAATTGATGGAACTGCCGTTGACGGGTGTGAAGTTCGGGACGTCGTTTACCGCAACGCTCGCCGACTCCGCAACGTCACGCGCCATTCTGACCAGCGTCACGCACCTCGCAAGAGATCTCGGTCTATCCGTGACGGTTGCCGGTATCGACCGGCAGCGGGAATTCGATGTGCTGCGCGACTATCTCGATCTCTACTGGCAGGGTGCGCTTCTTTGTCCACCCTTGCCGGCTGAGGCACTGGCGAAGCGCCTTGAATCCTCCTTTTCCCAGCGGTTTCGATCACAGTGCGCGGGCGTGGACAAATAGACCCCCGACCGCTCCGCTTCAGCACTGTCCGCAACGCGACTGCCCGGCGCTGTCGAATCGTCCATGGCGCGTGACGGACTGACGTCTTGGGGCGACTGTCCCGTTCGAGCTGGCGTCGCGTCTACTCTGATTGAGAACCCGAGTTGGCTAAGCCGCTGAAGACTTTGTGGCAAGCAGGGTACGGCCACGCCGCGCTGCGGGAAAAGTGCCGCTCGATACATCGTGCCACGCTCGCCTCTTGCATGGGCAGCGGCGTTCGAGATATCCGCCAGAAGAACCTCACGATGCCGGATCTGTTACATCGCCGCGTGAAGTTCTGCTGGCGGGTGAAGCCGTTGCGCAAGATGCCGTTGTCGGCCGCCTCTGATGAGCGGCCAACATAAACTGCGGTGCTTACTTCTCCAGGGCAGGCGTTTCAGCCTTGGGTTTCCGACGCGGTGCGCTCCGTTTCCGCCCGGCGGGCTGGGGAACAAGCTGCGCACACTCACGCGTCACGAATTCCTCGAACACCTGAATGCAGGATTTGTCCGCAAGCATCGGCAGTCGGCTTGCAAGGCGCGCGCGGAAGTCCGATCGGAAAGCCTCGTCTGATGCGAACTGCGCGCAGAGGTCGACCATGCCGTCGATATCTTGCGCCACCAATTCGGGGAACCCCAGAAATTGCATGAGCGCTGCCGCATGCATTTGTCGCATGAATCGACCGCGGGTGCAGACTACGACTGCGCCGCCGTGCAACGCGTCGAGCGTCGTGTTGTGGCCCGACCAGGACGGGTTGTCGAGGAACACGTCGCTCATGCCGCAGAGTGCGACGAATTCCGGCTGGCTGAGCGGCCCCTTGACGTAACGGACATACTCGTCATGGGAAAGCCCGTGCCGCTCGAACGCCCGCTTCATACGCTCGACGAAGATGCGCACGCTGGCTTCGTCCGAGCGCGGGAAGAAGACGATCTTGCAGCGCTTGCCTACACGTGCCGCGATGCGCGGATACAGGTCATCGTCGGCGGGAGTGTATTTAAACGTCGACTGCGGCGAGACGAAAACAATATCGTCTTCCGAAAGCCCGAAGAACGCGCGGCCAACCGGGGCGGCGGCGGGATAGCTGAACGAGTATGTGCAGCCGAGCCCGGGCAGGCGAACGAGCTTTTCGCGGTAGTTCTCTTGTGCTTCGGCACTCTCCATGAGGTCCGCCGTGACGACATAGTCGACATGTCGGGATCCGGACGTATCGGGATGTCCCAGCATCTGCATCTGCAGCGGCGCCATGCGCAGTGTCGTCAGGCAATAGGAACTGAAGTTCATCCCGACGTCTGGAAATACGATGACATCCGGTGCGTCGACGGCGAGCCTGTTGACGATATCGCCGACAAACGTGCTTTCGAAGAACATGTCCGACATCCTGCGGGCGTCTTCCGTGAAGCGATCGTGAGATGCACCCATGTGATAGGTACAGACTTCGAACTGCGAGCGATCAAGGTTCTCGTAGTAGCCGATCGTGGGAATCTTCCAGATCGAATGCCCATTGAAGAACGCGGAAACGAAAGCGATACGGATGCGAGGCTTGCTGCTGGCCGTATGGCGCGCGAGCCGGTTTTCGGCAGCCTTCTGTTGGGCGTCTGCGAACATGGCTTCCGTCAGACGGCCTACCTGATCGTTGAAGCGGCTCAGGAGATCGACGTTGGCCCGGCCGTTGTAGGTCAGATAGAAGAGCGCATCGCACCAGACGTCGCGAAGCTCGTCGACGGCGGGCACGCCATCGCGCAGGGCGCGGTCCACGTCTTCGGACATTTCGTCCAGGGCCCGCGCAATCTCGCTGCGCACCTCGTCGATTTCGGTCTCGGTGCGGTAGACGATCGGCAGCCGGAGGGACACCTTCTGCACAATGCCCGTGACGCATCGCGGGTTCAGCTGAACGGACCTTTTTGCATGCTCGAGCGCCTTGTCGTTCTCGCCGAGGTAGAAGTAGACATACGCGAGCTTCGAGTGAAGCTCCGCGTCTTGAGCGTGATGCTGCAGCAGCGTGCGCAAATGCTTCGCTGCCTTCGCGCGAAAACGCCTGTCCTTGTGATGGAACGCAGCGTACGCCGCGTTGCGCCCGATAAGGCGGTCCGCGGGCGCGCGTTCGGCGGCCAGTTCGTAAAACGGATAGGCGTCGTCGCGCTTGCCCTCCCGCTCGAGAGAGACGCCGATGTTGTTCAACGGCGAGCCCCACGCGGGCGCGAGTCGGGACGCCTTTTGATACAGGGTGCGTGCGCGGTCGTATGCCTGTTCCCGAAGGCGAAGGTTGCCGGCCAGATAGTAGAGGTCGGGGTCGGCAACGGTATCGAGCATATCCTCGGTAAGGAAAGGCGAAATCTGGGCTGCCAGACCTGCGCCAAGGGAGGTCCTGACAAGCCCGGCCATGGATTGCTTGACGGTGTCGAGATTCATATGCGAGTGCTCCTGAGGTTGCAGGTTGGCCGAATGACTATGCGGTCCGACGGGCTTCCGCGCTTGGTCGCCGAAAGCGGCTTATGGGAAAAAGCAGGCCAAAGCGGGTGTCAGGCGCACCAGGCGTTGCCCGAGCCCGACCGTGTAATCCGATACCACAAGGGTCGCTGATCGCGGCAATCTCGAAAATCGCAAATCTTAGATAACCCCATCCGTTTCATCGTCAGGGGCGACCTGCTGCCGGAGAAAACGCGGTAGGCGGGGAAGCAGCGCACGCGAAAGCAGCCAGATCGCCAAAGCGGCTGCGAGAAGTGGGGTCGGTCCGAGTATCCGGCTGTATTCGGCGCGGCGCTCCCGGGGCGCCGGCGTTCTGACTCGGTCACCAGACGACTCGTCCAGATCACGCGGGGCCGATAGACCGGTGGCAAGAATCGAACAATTGCGATTCAGTCCACGCGGTCGCGTTCGTAAGCTAGTCATCAACCGTATTCGGGCGGCGCGCGAGCGCCGGCCGACTTTCGCTCGCATGCGTGCAGTGCGCGTTGGATCGAGCGCTTATTGCGCGGCTTACCTGCCGGATCGGGTGCAGCCATTCCGTGGCAGTTTGCGGAAAAGCGCGCAAATCACCGTGTTCACGTTTTGGGAGTGAGTGATGGATGCTTCAGAGAACTTTGTCGGTGTAAGCGGCATGCTCGCCGTGCCGGCAGTATCGGCCTTGTCGTTGCTGGACGCAAAGGCTTGGTCGCTTTGCCCTCCGGGAACAGCGTCTGTTGCGAACGGCTATCGGGCGTTCTGCGGCGTGTCTCGTTTTCTCGTCTGGGCGGGAGACTGGCAATCGCGCAACTTCCCCGGCGCGCGAAACGATTCTATCGAAAAGCGCTTCAGGGCGGATGTTGCGCAGCGGGGCGAAGCCGTGCCGCTGCCACGGAAACATCTCGGTGCGCTGTTCGGTATGGCGGCGGTTGCGGTATTGGCGCTGCTGGCGGGACTGGGCGGCAGTCGGATCTTTCATTCGGGAGTCGATCCGCTGGGCGGGCGGCGTGCTGCGGAGCGTGGTAACGCCCTGTTGGCGCCAGCGCCGAGCCGGAGTGCGTCGCCCGCGCGCTTGCCCGCTTCGGGTGGAACTGTTCCGCGTGGCCTTGTCGCGGGGGCCGAAAGCGTTCAATCGGGCAGTGCGGCGAAGCTGCTGCGTGGCAACGGACGCAGCGATGCTGCGGCGACTTCGCGGCGCGAAGCGGACGAAGACGCGCGGGTCGTCAGATCCCGGAAAGAGCGGCAGGCGCTTGGGAAAGGAGCACTCCCCGCGGAGCCGCGTATTGCAGCGAAGGGAGATGAAAAGCACGGCGAAAGGCGGCCTGGCGCCCGGACGAAGGCGCCTGTATCGGGAGCAGTCGGCCTGCTCAGGCAACGCCGGTTGACCGAAGCGCCCGGGAAATTCCAGGGGTGACGGTCACATATCGAGCGCAAAGCAGGGGATGGCGCGGCCGGGGCGTAACGGAACGAAAGGGGCAAGCATTGCCGAAATGAGCGAGTAGTCAAATGAATAGTTATCCTACGGACAGACTGATCAGCGGTGCCATAGTCGGCACTGTCGTTACGGCTGTCATTATCCTGATCATGGCTTATATCAATATTGCGCCGGAGCAATTCTCCGGCGCGGTCAGCCGGGTAGCGATATCGATGCTGATCGCCTCCTGCGCCTTGCTGCCGAGGCCGCTCCTGCTGCGAACGGTCCTGCGCGAACGTCGTGATCCGCTGCTATTGGACGAAGACATGAACATGCTGCTGCTGGGCCGTGTTGTCGGAATGATCGGCGGTCTCTTGTTCGGTATCACGTTGGCGGCAGAGCTGCTCTAGATATGGCGCGGTGTCTGCCGAGTCGGGGTGCTTGCCGCGCTGTTGCGTAGAAGCCGGGAAGAAATGCTATTCGTCATCCGAGTATTTTTTCCGTGTCAGACAATCGTTGAGTACATGAGCGTCGCAGAGCGCGTTTTTTCAGTATTTATCGAATTCCTTCGATTTTCTGCATGTCCGCGGTCTACCTACTATCTCCGTCTGCAGTTATCGAGTGGAGCATGTGCATATGAAACCTATTTTCCGGACCGATCCTTCGAGATTGGGAGTCCGGCGGCAGCAGTTGTTCAGGCTATCCGGCCCCTAGATGCATATCCCCGGGACCGACGAGGCGTTCCGCGAGTTCGTCCGGCAACGGCATGCCGTATTTGCTTTGACGGCGGCGTCGCTGCTCGCCGTGATCCTGTCCTTGGGCGCGTTGCTCGCGATCCAGATGCTGCTGCCGCCGGTCTGACGTCCGTCCATGGACGGACGGCGCAGCACATCCGTGCCTTAACCTGAGAGAAAAATCGCTGCCATGCCGACGCGCGCCGGCATCGGTTTGCTGTCATAGGGCTTCCCGAAGCCTGCATAATGCGCGCGAATCTATATCGCGGCATTTCTTGCCGTGATTGCTCGAGTCCAGACGTATTTCGATCGCCGGTCAAATACCTTCTTGTTTCGAATTTTTTCGATACAAACCGCGTCGTGACGGGCTTAGAGTATCTGTGCTCCGACATCGAAACCGGCCGCAAGATAGGGCGGACGCACGAACCCGTAACGTGCCGGGTGGCTGCCGTAACAGCCCCTGTTCTTCAGCCGAGCCCCGTGTGGCAATACCGCGGGGGGCTCCGGCCTCCCGGATCCACCGCATCAGAGGGCCCGACGGCTATCGGCACCACGCCGATCCGCTGGCCCGCCAACAACGGATCGTGCTCCAGCGTGCCGCGAAGCGCGGCATCGTCGCAGTCAGCTTCGCTGTTACCCGGCTGCGCATGGAACATTCCGCAGCCTCTTTCACATCACATCGCAATGGCTCTCTGGAAGGGCGCTCGTGTGTTCGGGCAGCCGATGAGCACGCACGCTTTCGGTGTGGCATCGGCGTTTGGCGGCGGCGGGCGACGCGCGAAGGTGCAGCAAGATGCTCGTGGCGGATGCGGAGGAAATGGGCGTGGCGCCGGTGTCAGCGCTACGGAATCGTCGCGCATTTGGTCGTGTATGGCGCGTGGGAACGGTGGCGCCTGTTACAGGCGTACAGGGTGTACGGAGAGTCGTGAAGCTTCGGGCGAAGCAGCTGATGCAGTTTGGCTTCGCGGCGGCCCAAACCGAAGTATTCGCACCGAATCACTCTATCGTCGATCGTGCGGTCAGGTCACATTCGTTGCCCGCGCAACAGACGGGCTTCAGGCGCCGGCGGCACAAAGGCCGGCGCAACGCTCGGCGTAGCTCCGGCCAGGATCGAACGTGCCTAGCCGCCGGCTTGCGTCGACGAGGCCGAACTGTCCGCACCATAGCCTGATAGTCGGAGCGATTCCTGAACAAAATTCTGATATATCGTGCTCGCGCGTGACGCATCGCCGGTTTTCACGACGCGAGAGAATTTCTTGTCGTGGAAGAACGCGACGTAATAAATCCTTGTCTTTCCGTAAAACAGCAGGCTCGCACCATATCTTCCGTTGTAGGCGGTCCGGAGCTCCTCAATACGCGGGTTGTAGAGCAGTCGCCGGAGTTCGGCGACATTTGCCTTGTCGTCGCCCTTCGCTTCCTCGGCGGAGAGCACCGACATGCCGGTTGCCGGCTGACGAGCGGTGCTGCCGGTTGCCGCGGTGTCAATGGACGTGCGCGCGTCCGACTGCGGCCGATACCCCCAGTCGTCTGCTTCCCAACTGGCCGGCTGCGTCGAACACCCGGCAAGGCTGGCTGCTCCCACGGCAATCGCCAGCAAAATCCCCTTTCTGCGAGACAACATGTCGAAGATAGATTTCATATTCAAGGTGCCTATTCATGTACTGCATCCCGATACGGATGCCGTTGTTACAGCCTTGCCGATCCGCTTGCCGGATGCGACTCCCGATCACGTCATCGAGGATCGCTCGGGCTTCGCTGTCGCGGCGCGGCGAGACCAATGAACGGTAACGACACGACGCACGACGCTCACATCGAACGAGGCGGGGGCTGCCACCTCGCGCGTCCGGTCGATCAGAAACGCAGGCGTCCATAAAGAGATCGCTCGGCAGGTGCTCGCCGATGCTGAAACAGGGAGAAAGTTCGCGGCGAGAAACCCGCCGCAGCGATGCGCGAATGTCAGCACCCCACCCGTCAGGCAGGGTCGTCGCTATTCCTGAATCGTCGCAGCCTGGACCTGGCTGGCCACGAATCTGGTCGACGCCGCCCGTTGCTCGCCGACCTGTAGTGTCTTGCGCAACGCTTCTTTCGCTTCGTCGAATGACAGTGCCTTCGTCGGCCGTACGGCATCGAGTTTCACGATAAGGTGCATGTTATCGGCAAGGACCGGCTGCGGCGTGACGCCCCCCGGCTTCAGCCGCGAAATCGCCTGCGCAAGGCGAAATGGCAGCCCTTGCGTATGGCCTTCGGCGACCGGCAGCTTGAAGCTTACCCACGGCATCGCGCCGCCTGCGGTTTTGCTCGGTATGACGCTGTATTGCTGGGCTACAGCGTCGAAGGACTGGCCGTGTTTCAGTGCAGCGAGGGCCTTCCATGCATCGGCGGCATCTTTCGTGGCGATGACCCGTGGCTTGTACTCCTTCTTTCCGAGCGATGCGACAAGCTCGTCGTAGCGGGCCCGGACCTGCTCGTCCGTTATGGCGGCAGGGTGAACATTGGCCTCGAGGTATGCGGCGATCATGACCGACTCCTTCGCCGCCGCAGCAGCCTGAAGAACGGCCGGCATGTCGTTGAAGTGAGCCTTCATTGCGTTCTGGCGCAGAACTTCCCGCGCGATGAGCTGCCGCTTGATCGCGTCACGCAGCTGCGGTGTATCTGCCCTGCCCGTTCGGGCGGCGAGGCTTTTGACCGCATCGTCGAGCGCGCTCTGCGTGATGGCGACGCCGTTGACGACGGCCACCGTACCGGCAGGGAGCTTCTCCTCGGCGGTGGCAGGCGCCGGATCGGCATGGGCGATCGGCGTCAGCATCGAGCTCGTGGCGACTGACAGGAAAGCGGCGATACACCCCGCGCGTATGATGTTGTTCAGCCGGAACATTCGGTTACCTCTCTAACGTTGATGATTACGCGGCGTTCCGCGCGTGACTACCCGCCTGGACCCGACAGTGCAGCCAGGTTCCATGGCTCGTGGCAGCCGGATCGGGCGCCGTCGTACGTCCGTCGTACCGATGCGATCACATGTCGTGAACGATCGTGATGAGTGTCGTTTTGCCGCTGGAAACGCGCCGAAAACGCGGGTGCGAGCCGGCGAGGGCAAGAGATGCCGCGCAACCGGCTGTTTGCCTCGCGGCGCGGGTCTCGCAAGCGTACGAAGCACCGGCAGGCGGTTCGACTTGCAATCGCTCGCTGAAGCCGGTCAACGGAGCTCGCAACAGGGATCATACGGACAGGACTGCGTCGGCCCCATAGAACAAATTCGAAAGACGAGGCGGGCAGTGTTGTGCCGCGCGAAGCGCGCGAAAGCTGCGTTCAGGAACAGCTTTCGCAGCATGTAATCGGCAACGGTGTGCTCGATGCCGACGTGCCAAGCCGTTCGACAAATTCGTCGAGCGGCATTGGCCGGCCGAACAGGTAGCCTTGCTGGTGAATGACGCCCCGTGCGAGTAGGGCGCCTTGCTGGCCGGTTCGCTCGACGCCTTCGGCGATGATCTCGACGCCCAGTTTATCGGCGAGTGTCACGATGGCGTCCACGATGTGTGCCGTCACCTCGTCGGATTCGATTCGGGAAACGAAGCGTTTATCCAGCTTGAGCGCGTTGACGGGAAACGTCTGTAGCCATTCGAAGCTCGCGTGGCCGGTGCCGAAGTCGTCGATCGCGAGCGAGGCGCCGATGTCACGCAATTCGTCGAGCATGCGCAGCGTGGCAGGTGTCGGCGAGATCGGCATGCGCTCGGTCAATTCGAGCTGCAGCGCCACACGGTCGTGCGAGAGACCATCGAGCAGCGCCCGGCAATCTGCGACGAGGGTGCGGTCGACAAACTGAGCCGCAGAAACATTGACGCCGAGACGAAACGCCGTTCCAGACACCGGCAGACGGCCGCGCAAGGCGCGACAAAGCTGACGCATCAGGCTCGATGTGATCGGCACGATCCGGCCGGATGCCTCGGCGCATGCAATGAAGCGATCCGCCCCGATGAGGCCCGCCTCCGGATGCCGCCAGCGCGCCAGTACCTCTGCGCCGATCCACCGGCCGTCGTCGGCGTTGACGATCGGTTGTAGCCAGGGCTCGAATTCCTCTCGTGCGATGGCACGATCGATGTCTGGCGCCAGCGATGCAGGATCGCGCCTCATCTCGACGGACATAGCGTCGCTCCTTTGACGATTGAATGGGGACGGCCGGAGGGGGCTGGAGGTGGGCGCCCGGTATGTCGCGCCGAATAGTCGCGCGTGCTCCGCACATCGGCGTTCGAAAACTGCGAGGTGTTCTTGTCCGCCCGGCATCCGAAGATGCGCCTAAGTTTGATACTACCGTCAGGCCGTTCGAAGCCACGTCGAATAACTTCGATTTTTGCGGACGTGAGCCGAGGCCGCTTTCTCGGCGTGGACCGCCCTGGCCGAACGATTGTCGTGCGGCGCGTAACGAACCGATTGCCGCCCATTGCAGAGATACAATCGGAATTGTTCCGGCGCCCGGTGCGCCGCATCCGAACAGTCTTGATACCGAGCCGCCGATCGTATGCCGATCCAACCGATTCAGAACCGCCGTCTTTACCAGCAGATTGCCGATCAGCTTCGATCGCTGATCGAGAGCGGAGCCTTTCCCGTCGGCAGCTATTTGCCGCCTGAACGAGAGCTTGCCGCACGATTCGGTGTGTCGCGCACGTCGGTTCGCGAAGCGCTGATTGCGCTCGAGGTCATCGGTCTCGTCAACGTACGGGTCGGCGATGGCGTATCGGTGCTGTCGCAATCGAAGCCGGCATCCGTGCAAGACGCCGACGTGATGACCGGCCGTCGGCAGGGCATGCTCGAAGTGGATCCCGAACTCGGCATCGAACTCGACCTCGATGTGACGATTCCGCCGTTCTCGTTGTTGCAGGCGCGCAAGCTGATCGAGCCGGAGGCCGCCGCGCTTGCGGCAGAGCATGCGACGGACGAGCAGCGTGCCGGTATTCGCGACGCGTTCCTGCGCAATCAGCAGGACAATCGGAACGGCTCCACGACTCATCCCGGCGATCGCCTGTTTCACATCCGCATCGCGGAGGCGAGCGGCAACGACGCGTATGCGCTGATGATCAAGCAGTTGCTGGCGCACAAGTACGATCCGATGTTTCAGCGTCTGCAGACGCTCTATACACCGCGCGACATGCCGCATCGCTCGGAGAGCGAGCATCGCGCGATTCTCGCTGCGATCGAGGCGCGCGATCCGAAAGCCGCTCGCCGGGCCATGCTGGCCCACCTCAATTCCGTTATCCGGATTTTTTCTCGCTCTGCGCAGTAAGGCCCTGTGGCAGGGTCGGTTTGCCCGTGGCCGGCGAAGGCGCCGGGACCGCGCTGACCGATGATTCGAAAACGGCCCGTTCCGGACGGAACGGAATTCGTCGTGAGGCACGCCGCCCCCTTGTCTGGATCCATTGGACCGAACAATGGAGGGGACCCCGCGCGTAGAACCCGTCATTCCGTCCCCGACGATGCCCGGGAAAACACCGACGCCGATTTCGTGACAAACCCGGATGAGCGCACTATATTGGTTGGACCTTTGATCCTTTGTGCCAATCGGCCGGTCACGGATCGGCCTTCTACAGGGAGGGGTTCATGAGACTGCAGGGCAAGCGCGCGCTCGTCACGGCGGCCGGACAGGGCATCGGCCGCGCGACCGCGCTGCGGTTCGCGAACGAGGGCGCCGAGGTGCTGGCGACCGACATCAACGAAGCCGCACTGGCGCAACTCGAGGCCGACGCCGAACGCGCGGGCGGCCGGCTGACCACGCGGCGGCTCGACGTCACCGGCAAACAGGAGGTCGAGGCGCTCGCCGCGAACGAACCCGCATTCGACGTGCTGTTCAACTGCGCAGGTTACGTGCATCACGGCACGATCCTCGACTGCGACGAGGACGCGTGGACGTTCTCGCTGAACCTGAACGTCGCGTCGATGTACCGGCTGATCCGCGCGCTGCTGCCCGCGATGCTCGACGCCGGCGGCGCGTCGATCATCAACATGGCGTCGGCCGCGTCGAGCGTGAAGGGCGTGCCGAACCGCTTCGTCTACGGCACGACCAAGGCGGCCGTGATCGGGCTGACCAAGGCGGTGGCTGCCGACTTCGTCCAGCGGGGCATCCGTTGCAACGCGATTTGCCCCGGCACGATCGAGTCGCCGTCGCTGGAGCAGCGCATCGCCGAGCAGGCGCGCAAGGGCCAGGTGTCGGTCGACGTCGTGCGGCAGGCGTTCGTCGCGCGTCAGCCGTTGGGGCGGGTCGGCACCGCCGACGAAGTCGCGGCGCTCGCGCTGTACCTCGCGTCCGACGAATCCGCGTTCACGACCGGCGCGATCCACTTGATCGATGGCGGCTGGTCAAACTGACCGTGTCGAACTGACCCGCTCCGCCTCCCCGAATATCCTCGACCAGACGACGACCCCATGAAACTGCTGAGATTCGGCGACAAACACCATGAAAAGCCGGGCCTGCTCGATGAGCAGGGCCGCATCCGCGACCTGTCGGGCGTGATCGACGACATCGCCGGCGACGTGCTGACGCCTGCCTCGCTCGCGCGGCTGCGCGACATCCCCGCCTCCTCGCTGCCGCTCGTCGAAGGCACGCCGCGCATCGGCGCATGCGTCGGCCGCGTCGGCAAGTTCATCTGCATCGGGCTCAACTACTCGGATCACGCCGCCGAATCGGGAATGGAGGTACCGAAGGAGCCGGTCGTGTTCGGCAAGTGGACGAGCGCGATCTCGGGGCCGAACGACGACGTTGAAATTCCGCGCGGCTCGGAGAAGACCGACTGGGAAGTCGAGCTCGGCGTCGTGATCGGCCAGGGCGGCCGCTATATCGACGAAGCCGACGCACTGTCGCACGTCGCCGGCTACTGCGTCGTGAACGACGTGTCGGAGCGCGAATTCCAGCTGGAGCGCGGCGGCACGTGGGACAAGGGCAAGGGCAACGACACGTTCGGCCCGCTCGGCCCGTGGCTCGTGACGGCCGACGAGGTGCCCGATCCGCACGCGCTGCGGCTGTGGCTCGACGTCGACGGCCACCGCTACCAGAACGGCACGACCGCGACGATGGTGTTCCGCGTGCCGCATCTGATCAGCTACCTGAGCCGTTTCATGAGCCTGCAGCCGGGCGACGTGATTTCGACCGGCACGCCGCCGGGCGTCGGCCTCGGGCAGCAACCGCCCGTCTACCTGCGCGCCGGGCAAGTGATCACGCTCGGCATCGACGGGCTCGGCGAGCAGCGCCAGCGCACCGTTCAGGCTTGAATTCATTTCCAGGACGATTCGTGATGCCTATCATTCGATCGATGCGTGTGCTCGACGTGCGCTTCCCGACGTCGCAGAAGCTGGACGGCTCCGACGCGATGAATCCGGACCCCGATTATTCGGCAGCCTATGTCGTGCTCGAAACCGACCACGACGGCCTCGAGGGTCACGGACTCACGTTTACGATCGGCCGCGGCAACGAAATCTGCTGCGCGGCCATCGCCGCGATGCGCCACCTCGTCGTCGGTCTCGACCTGGACTGGATTCGCGAGGACATGGGGCGCTTCTGGCGGCACGTGACGTCGGACAGCCAGCTGCGCTGGATCGGCCCCGACAAGGGCGCGATCCACCTCGCGACGGGCGCCGTCGTCAACGCGGTGTGGGACTTGTGGGCGAAGGCGGCGGGCAAGCCGCTGTGGCGGCTCGTCGCCGACATGAGCCCCGAGGAACTGGTGCGCACGATCGACTTCCGCTACCTGACCGACTGCCTGACGCCGGACGAAGCGCTCGAGCAACTGCGCCGGCAGGCACCCGGCAAGGCCGAGCGGATCGCCACGCTGGAGCGCGAAGGCTACCCGTGCTACACGACCTCGGCGGGCTGGCTCGGCTACAGCGACGACAAGCTGCGCCGGCTGTGCCGCGAGGCGGTGGACGCCGGTTTCGACTATGTGAAGCTGAAAGTCGGCGCGAACCTCGAGGACGACATTCGCCGCGTGACGATTGCGCGCGAGGTGATCGGCCCCGATCGCAAGCTGATGATCGACGCGAACCAGGTGTGGGAGGTCGACGAGGCGATCGACTGGGTGCGCGAGCTGGCGTTCGCGCAGCCGTGGTTCATCGAGGAGCCGACGAGTCCCGACGACGTCGAAGGGCATCGCAGGATCCGCGAGGCGATCGGTCCCGTGCAGGTCGCGACCGGGGAAATGTGCCAGAACCGCGTGCTGTTCAAGCAGTTCATCGCGCGCGGCGCGATCGACGTCGTACAGATCGACGCGTGCCGGCTCGGCGGCGTAAACGAGATTCTCGCGGTGATGCTGCTGGCCGCGAAGTACGGCTTGCCGGTGTGCCCGCATGCGGGCGGCGTCGGGCTGTGCGAATACGTGCAGCACCTGTCGATGATCGACTACGTGTGCATAGCCGGCACGAGGGAAGGGCGCGTCATCGAGTATGTGGATCATCTGCACGAGCACTTCGTCGATCCGTGCGTGATCCGGAATGCGGCGTACCTGCCGCCGACGGCGCCCGGCTTCTCGATCGAGATGAAGCCCGAATCGCTGGAGCAATACCGGTTCCGCGGCTGACGCGCGCCGCGCGTGCCGACAACATGAACGACGGAGACGCGAAGTGGATCTGAATCTGCAAGACAAGGTCGTGATCGTGACCGGCGGCGCGTCGGGTATCGGCGCCGCGATCTCGATGCGTGTCGCCGGCGAGGGCGCGATTCCGGTGGTATTCGCACGCCACACGCCGGACGACGCGTTCTGGCGCGAGTTGACCCGCATCCAGCCGCGCGCCGCATGTCTGTCGGTCGAGCTGCAGGACGAGGCGCAGTGCCGCGACGCGGTCGCCCGGACCGTTGCGCAATTCGGCCGCATCGACGGGCTCGTCAACAATGCGGGCATCAACGACAACGTCGGGCTCGACGCCGGGCGCGACGCGTTCGTCGCCTCACTCGAACGCAACCTCGTCCACTACTACGTGATGGCGCATTACTGCGTGCCGCATCTGAAGGCGACGCGCGGTGCGATCGTCAACGTGTCGTCGAAGACGGCCGTGACCGGCCAGGGCAACACGAGCGGCTATTGCGCATCGAAGGGCGCACAACTCGCGTTGACGCGCGAGTGGGCCGTCGCCTTGCGCGACGACGGCGTGCGCGTGAACGCGGTGATTCCGGCCGAGGTGATGACGCCGCTCTACCGGAAATGGCTCGACTGCTTCGACGATCCCGATGCGAAGCTCGCCGGGATCGCAAGCAAGGTGCCGCTGGGCAAACGCTTCACGACGGCCGAAGAAATCGCCGATACGGCCGTGTTCCTGCTGTCGGAACGCGCGTCGCATACCACCGGCCAGTGGTTGTTCGTCGACGGCGGCTATACCCATCTCGACCGCGCAATCGACTGAGCCGTGGAGTGCCGACACCATGCAACCTGATTCGAATCCGGTCACCGCGCATGAACGACGCGAGCCGCTGATCGCGTTGACCGGCATCAGCAAGCGCTTCCCTGGCGTACTCGCGCTCGACGACTGCCGCTTCGACCTGCGCGCGGGCGAGGTGCATGCGCTGATGGGCGAGAACGGCGCCGGCAAGTCGACGCTGATGAAGATCGTCGCGGGCGTCTACCCGCGCGACGAAGGCGAGATCCGGATGGACGGCCGCGCGGTGGAGATCGACGATCCGCGTGCCGCGCAGGCGCTCGGGATCGGCATCATCCATCAGGAGCTGAACCTGATGAACCACCTGAGCGTCGCGCAGAACATCTTTATCGGCCGCGAGCCGCGCGGGCGCTTCGGCGTGTTCGTCGACGAGGACAAGCTCAACCGCGATGCGGCCGCGATCTTCGCGCGGATGCGGCTCGATCTCGATCCGCGCACGCCGGTCGGCCGCCTGACGGTCGCGAAGCAGCAGATGGTCGAGATCGCGAAGGCACTGTCGTTCGACTCGCGCGTGCTGATCATGGACGAGCCGACCGCCGCGTTGAACAACGCGGAGATCGCCGAGCTGTTTCGCATCATCCGCGACCTGCGCGCGCACGGCGTCGGCATCGTCTATATCTCGCACAAGATGGACGAATTGCGCCAGATCGCCGATCGCGTGACCGTGATGCGCGACGGCAAGTATGTCGCGACCGTGCCGATGGCGGAGACCTCGATGGACGCGATCATCGCGATGATGGTCGGCCGCCAGCTCGCTGTGGAATTCCGCACGCCGCCCGATACGTCCGCCAACGACGTCGCGCTCGAAGTGCGCGGGCTGTCGCGCGGCCGCACGATCCGCGACGTCGGCTTCACGCTGCGGCGCGGCGAGATTCTCGGCTTCGCAGGGCTGATGGGCGCGGGCCGTACCGAGGTCGCGCGCGCGGTGTTCGGCGCCGACCCGGTCGACGCCGGCGAAATCCGCGTGCACGGCAAGACCGTGACGATCCGCACGCCCGCCGACGCGGTAAAGCACGGCATCGGCTACCTGTCCGAGGATCGCAAGCATTTCGGGCTCGCGGTCGGCATGGACGTGCAGAACAACATCGCGCTGGCGAGCATGCGCCGCTTCGTGCACCGCGGCGCATTCCTCGATGCACGAAAGATGCGCGATACCGCGCAGTCGTACGTGCGGCAGCTCGCGATTCGCACGCCGTCGATCGCGCAGCCCGCGCGGCTGCTGTCGGGCGGCAACCAGCAGAAGATCGTGATCGCGAAATGGCTGCTGCGCGACTGCGACATCCTGTTCTTCGACGAGCCGACGCGCGGGATCGACGTCGGCGCGAAAAGCGAGATCTACAAGCTGCTCGATGCGCTCGCCGCCGACGGCAAGGCGATCGTGATGATCTCGTCGGAGCTGCCCGAAGTGCTGCGCATGAGCCACCGCATCCTCGTGATGTGCGAGGGCCGCGTGACGGGCGAGCTGCGCGCGGCCGACGCCACGCAGGAAAAGATCATGCAGCTCGCGACGCAGCGCGAGTCGACCGTATTGTCCTGATCCAGACGAACCCCGACCATGTCCAACGATACGCAACCCGTCCCGCCGATCGCTTCCGGCGACAAGCCCGCCGGCGTGCCGGGCCTGAAGTCGCGCTTCTTCAATCCGGCCGCGCGACAGAAGCTGCTCGCGTTCGCGAGCCTCATGCTGCTGATCGTGTTTTTCAGCTTCGCATCGTCGAACTTCCTCGAAGTCGACAACCTCGTGGCGATCCTGCAGGCCACCGCCGTGAACGGCGTGCTGGCCGTCGCCTGCACGTACGTGATCATCACCTCGGGCATCGACCTGTCGGTCGGCACGCTGATGACGTTCTGCGCGGTGATGGCCGGCGTCGTGCTGACCAACTGGGGCATGCCGCTGCCGCTCGGAATCCTGGCCGCGTTGTTGTTCGGCGCGCTATCGGGCTGCGTGTCGGGCTTCGTGATCGCGAAGATGAAGGTGCCGCCGTTCATTGCGACGCTCGGCATGATGATGCTGCTGAAGGGCCTGTCGCTCGTGATCTCGGGCACGCGGCCGATCTACTTCAACGACACGCCGGGCTTCACGTCGATCGCGCAGGACTCGCTGATCGGCAATCTGATTCCCGCCTTGCCGATTCCGAACGCGGTGCTGATCCTGTTCCTCGTCGCGATCGGCGCGTCGATCGTGCTGAACCGGACGATCTTCGGTCGATACACGTTCGCACTCGGCAGCAACGAGGAAGCGCTGCGGCTGTCCGGCGTGAACGTCGACGCTTGGAAGATCGCGGTCTACACGTTCAGCGGCACGGTATGCGGCATCGCCGGCCTGCTGATCGCGTCGCGGCTGAACTCCGCCCAGCCGGCGCTCGGGCAAGGCTACGAACTCGACGCGATCGCGGCCGTCGTGATCGGCGGCACGTCGCTGTCGGGCGGCGCGGGCAGCATCGTCGGCACCATCATCGGCGCGTTCATCATGAGCGTGCTGACCAACGGCCTGCGCATCATGTCGGTCGCGCAGGAATGGCAGACCGTCGTGACCGGCGTGATCATCATCCTCGCCGTGTACGTCGACATCCTGCGCCGGCGGCGCCGCTGACGCCGGTACGCGAGGGCTTTGACGCCGGCCGGGCCGGCATTCGATTCGATACCAACCAAGGAGACGCGAAGTGATCAGGAGCAAGCTGTTGAACGCGATCGTCGGCTTGACGTTCGCCGTCGGCGTCATGGCCGGCGCACAGGCGCAGGAAACCTACATCCCGCTGATCTCGAAAGGTTTCCAGCATCAGTTCTGGCAGGCCGTGAAATCGGGTGCGATGCAGGCCGGGAAGGACTACAAGGTGAAGGTGACGTTCGACGGCCCCGAAACCGAGGCGATGGTCGACAAGCAGATCGACATGCTGTCGGCCGCGATCGCGAAGAAGCCGGCCGCGGTCGGCTTCGCGGCGCTCGACAGCAAGGCCGCGCTGCCGCTCCTGAAGAAGGCGCAGAACGAGAAGATCCCGGTGATCGCATTCGACTCCGGCGTGGACAGCGATATCCCGGTGACGACGGCCGCGACCAACAACAAGGCCGCCGCGTCGCTCGCCGCGGACAAGCTCGCCGCGCTGATCGGCGACGAAGGCCAGGTGGCCGTCGTCGCGCACGACCAGACGAGCCGGACCGGCATCGATCGCCGCGACGGTTTCCTCGAACGCATGAAGTCGGCGCACCCGAAGGTGCAGGTCGTCACCGTGGAGTACGGCGACGGCGACCAGCTGAAGTCGACCGAAGTGACGAAGTCGATCCTGCAGGCGTATCCGAAGCTGAAGGGCGTGTTCGGCACCAACGAAGGCTCGGCGATCGGCGTGGTCAACGGCGTGCGCGAGATGAAGCGCAAGGTCGTGATCGTCGGTTTCGATTCGGGCAAGCAGCAGAAGGAAGCGATCCGCAGCGGGCTGATGGCCGGCGCGATCACGCAGAACCCGGTCGGGATCGGCTACAAGACGGTCGAGGCGGCCGTGAAGGCGATCAAGGGCGAGAAGCTGCCGAAGATCATCGATACCGGTTTCTACTGGTACGACAAGACCAATATCGACGATCCGAAGATCGCGGCGGTGCTGTACGACTGAGCATGACGTACGCGCGGCGGCCACGCACGCCGCCGCTGCCGTGATCGAACACGAGGGCACCATGGGCGCAATGCGTATCGATTCCCATCAGCACTTCTGGCGTTATCGCGCGGCCGACTATCCGTGGATCGGCCCGAGCATGCGCGTGCTCGCACGCGACTACCTGCCCGATGCACTGTGGCCGCAGATGCATGCGCAGGCGCTCGACGCATCGATCGCGGTGCAGGCGCGCGCCGGACGCGACGAGACGGCGTTCCTGCTCGATCTCGCCCGCGATGACGCGCGCATCGCCGCAGTGGTCGGCTGGGAGGATCTCGCCGCGCCGGCGCTTGCCGATCGGGTCGCCGAATGGCGCAGCCCGAAGCTGCGCGGCTTTCGGCATCAGGTGCAGGACGAAGCCGACGCGGGTGCGTTCGTTGCCGATTCGGGATTCAATCGCGGCGTTGCGTGGCTGCAGGCGAACGGCTACGTCTACGACGTGCTCGTATTCGAGCGCCAGTTGCCGGACGTGCGGGCGTTCTGCGCGCGGCACGATGCGCACTGGCTCGTGCTCGATCATGTCGGCAAGCCCGCGCTCGCCGAATTCGAGCGCGACGAGACCGCGCAGGTACGCTGGCGTGCGTCGCTGCGCGAACTGGGCGCGATGCCGCACGTCGCATGCAAGCTGTCGGGGCTCGTGACCGAAACCGACTGGAAGCGCGGCCTGCGCGCACAGGACATCCGCCATATCGAGCAATGTCTCGACGCCGCGCTCGATGCGTTCGGCCCGCAGCGATTGATGTTCGGCTCGGACTGGCCGGTGTGCCTGCTCGCGGCGTCGTATGACGAGGTGGCATCGCTGGTCGAACGCTGGGCGGAGTCGCGGCTGTCGACGGCCGAGCGCAAGGCCTTGTGGGGCGGCACTGCCGCGCGGTGCTACGGACTGTCGACATGAGCGCGCGACGGCGAATCGACGTCGAGACATCCAACAGGCGTGAAGGGTCCGCGCGATTCACCGGACCGGAACCGATCGTGTACGTCAGCCTATGTCCATCCATCCGATTCAGAACCGTCGCCTCTACCAGCAGATTGCCGACAAGCTCGGTGCGTTGATCGAGTCCGGCGATTTTCCGCCGGGCAGTTATCTGCCGCCGGAGCGCGAGCTGGCCGAGCAGTTCGGCGTGTCGCGCACGTCGGTGCGCGAGGCGCTGATTGCGCTCGAGGTGAGCGGGCTCGTCAGCGTGCGCGTCGGCGACGGCGTGAAGGTGCGGCAGCGCGCGGCCGATCCGGCGCCGGCCGCGGTGAAAACCGTGCCGTTCTCGACCCTCGAGATCGATCCGGAGATCGGCCTCGCGCTCGATCTCGACACCGAAATCCCGCCGTTTGCGCTGTTGCAGGCGCGCCGGCTGATCGAGCCGGAAGCCGCGTCGCTGGCCGCGCAGCATGGCTCGGATGCGCAGATCGAAGCGATCCGCGAAGCGTTCCTGCGCAACCAGGAAGACAACCGCAGCGGCTCGCGCACGCATCCGGGCGACCGGCTGTTCCATATCCGCATCGCGGAAGCCAGCGACAACCCTGCGTATGCGCTGATGATCAAGCAGTTGCTCGCGCACAAGTACGACCGGATGTTCCAGCGACTTCAGTCGCTGTACATGCCGAACGACATGCCGCACCGGTCGGAACTCGAACACCGCGCGATCCTCGATGCGATCCGTGCGCACGACCCGGAGGCGGCGCGCCGCGCGATGGCGAGCCATCTGGACGAGGTGATCCGGATTTTCGGGCGGGCGCTCGATTGAGGGAACCGGGAAGGGTGGAGTAGAGGGACCGTGGAAGGCGAGCGGGTAGCGAGACGGGTTGTTTTTCAATACCGGAAAGTCGGCTTGAATTGCCGGTCTGACAAAAAACAAGTGCCTACGCCGACCCGCTTCGCCGGGTCTGGCTGAATTCAGACAATATCGACGTCAGGCTCGATGCCTCACCAGCCACAAAAGTCCGCTTCCGGTCATATCGGCCCTCGCAAATGGACAGCCGGCTTTCATTCGAGCCGGCGTTATTCGAAACGATGCATTGTGACGCTTGTTTCGGCCGAGGTGCGCGATTGAGAGGCCACTTCCCGATCCGAGGTGGCATGCGGACCATCGCGAGATGGCAGACGCAACCTCGATTCTTCCCGGATCGCTTTGCGTTCGGGTACCGTCGCGCACGCCACATCTCCGTTCCAGGATGCGGACGCTTGTTTCTTCCACGTTCGCGGGTGGCTGGCCACGCATCGACAGTCAACCGACATGACGTTTCGCTCGCTCCAGGTATTGATGCCCGCCGTCCGCGCGCCATTAAGGCTTGTCTGACGTTGGGCAGCGCTTCGGTCGTCGCTCGTGACGGATATCGTACACGTACTATTTGTTTGCGAAGAATATCATCTTTTGTCCTATATCCTTTCTGTAAGCGGTCTTGATAGACTGCGTCCGCCAGTGCAATAAAAATCATGCGATTCAATTTTTTTGCAGTGCCGGGCAGCCAAAGGAGCTGGAGTCGTTCGGTACGCGGATTGCGCGGTTTCGATGTGGAAATTGTAATGCTATTGCGCGCGGAGTCGTTTTCCGGCACGCCATTTCTGGCCGGGCGGGGACGTTGTTCGGGGATCTGACGAAATAAGATCTATCGTCGTCACAATTCAAACGAATTATGAAAGTGGCCGTTACTTGTCGCTCGGAATTCGCTCGGCACTGAGTTCGTCACGCTATTGACGCGGTTGGATGATGACGCTTCGTTTCGAGAAATCGAGATCGCGAGGCTCTATCTTCAGGCATGTCAGCCAATGACGCTGCCTGGCGGTTGAAGAAGAGAAGCAAACCTGCCGGTGCACGGATAACCTATGTTCGAAGCCTTTTGAATTGTCGGTGTATTTCATTCGGCTTGCTGATTATTTGGTCTGTGGCCAGGCAAGGTTTTTGAGTGGCCTGGGTGCGTCAGTAAAAAAATTTAATTCAATGGAGTTCGGTTGGTATCGTGATTGGTGCAGGAGGGCGAGAAATGGCGTAATCATTGGCTGGGCTTGGTGTTGGGGAAATGCGCATTGCTACATTTGGTCGGCGATTTATTTCGTCGTTTTATCTTAATCCATGATAAGTGGAAAATGGAAATGAATAAATATTCACTTTTGATGTCGGCAGCCGGTCTCGCATTTTTCGCGATGAATGCCGCGCACGCGTCGGACGGCACGATTACCTTCACCGGGTCCGTGGTCGCATCGACCTGCAAGATCAATGGCGGTACGAACGACCTGACCGTGCCGCTTCCGCGTGCGGCAACCAATCAGCTGTCGTCGGTCGGCGCAACGTCCGGGAGGACGCCGTTCACGCTCGCGTTGTCGGGTTGTACGACCGACAAGAAGGACGATGACGGTACCACCGTCATTCCGGCACCGGTGAAGAAGGTGTCCGTCGCCTTCGAGCCGGGGCCGAACGTCAATCTCGAGAGCGGCCGGCTCAAGCTGACCGGCGCCGACGCCGCGACCGGCGTCGAAATCGGCATCCTGAATGACAAGTACCAGCCGGTCAAGATCGGTGCGGAAAGCTCCACCCAGGGCGTGCAGGTCGCCGATATCGATACGGCGCTCGACGGATCCGGCACCGCGACGCTGCAGTTCTCGGCGCAGTACGTGGCGGTTGGGCCCGTGACGGCAGGCCCGGCCAATTCGTTCGTCACTTACTCGCTGACTTACCCCTAAAAAGCGACACGTTAACTGACGTTGCCGACCGTCTCGGACGGTCGGCGATCTCTCGATTGTTGAAATACGCGATCGTCATTTAATTCGCAATGCAAATCAAAAGGAGAGAAAAGATGATGGCACGTTTCACGCGTCGCTGGCTGGTTCTGATGGCATTCGCGCTCGGCGCTTCATTCGCTCATGCGAGCGTGACGTTGTCCGGTACACGCATCGTATTCGATGCGCGCGAGAAGGAAGTCACGCTCCAGATGAGCAATGACGGGAAGCGGCCGGCACTGGTTCAGACGTGGATCGATACCGGCGACGAGCGTGCTTCGCCGGAAAGCCTCGACGTTCCGTTCGTGATCGCGCCGTCCATCTTCCGGATCGAGGCCGGCAAGGGCCAGACGTTGCGGATCATGCATACGGGAGAACCGTTGCCGACCGACAAGGAGTCGCTTTTCTGGTTGAACGTGCTGGACGTACCGCCGAAAGCGACCGTCGATCCGGATGCCAATCGGCTTCAGCTCGCATTTCGGACCCGCGTGAAGCTGATGTATCGGCCGAGCGGTCTTCCTGGCGAAGCGCTCGATGCGCCCTCGCAACTGAAGTGGCGGCTGTTGGCGCGGGCCGATCAGCAAGCAGTGCTCGAGGCAATCAACCCGACGCCTTATGTCGTCAACCTGTCCGGAATCGCGCTGGTCGCGAACGGCAAGACGTTCGACGCTGGCGTCGGCTTCGTGCGGCCGGGCGAGACTGCGTCGTTTCCGGTCAAGGGTTCGTTGAATACCGATGTCGTGGGCGGCAAGGTCGTCTACAGCAGCATGGACGACTGGGGAGCCAGCCACGCCCATCAGTCGGACGTCGCGAAGTGACATCGCAATGGCATTCGTTATTGAGCGATCCGGCCTGAACAGGTCTGCCCGGTCGATATAACCGGATCGAAATGAAGGCGTGTTGAATAATGGAGAGGCAAGTGAGGGATTGGGGGTTGCGTCATCAGCCGCGTCTGAAGCCTATCTGCGCACTGCTTCTCACCATTATCGCGGGGTGGCAGGCGGAGGCGCGTGCCGGCAGGTCAGATGAGGTGTTCCAGGTCGCGCAAACGGAATTTGCACAAGTCGAATTCGAGAGCGGATTTCTGAGCGGCGGCGCTGCGATCGATGTATCGCGCTACGAGCGAGGCAACGTCGTCCGTCCGGGCACCTATACGCCCGACATCTACGTGGACGGCCGCTGGGTCGGGCGCGTCGAGGTCACATTCGAGGCGGCGCCCGGTACGCCGGATGCGCAGCCATGTTTCGACCGTACGCTGCTGGACCGGATCGGCGTCGATCGTGTACGCCTGCCGCAAGACATTCGCGCGAGCCTGGAGCCGGAAGGCGCGTGCATGCGGATCGGGCAGATCATCCCGGAAGCATCGGTCAGTTTCGAATTCGGCGACCAGCGGCTCGACCTGAGCATTCCGCAGATCGCGATGCTGCGCAGCCCGCGCGGCTACGTGAGCCCGGACCAATGGACGGCGGGCGTACCGGTTGCGATGCTCGGCTACAACGTCAACACGTACCACTCGCAGGCGCGTGGCGGATATGGCTCGACGCAAGGCTACGTCGGTCTCGACGCCGGCTTCAACGTGCAGCGCTGGCACTTTCGTCACAGCGGTTCGTTCGGCTGGGACGATCGCGGCGAGCGACGCTATCAGAACACTGCGACATACGTGCAGCGGGATGTCGCCGCGTGGTCGTCGCAGCTCGTGGTCGGCGATACGTATACGTCCGGCGATCTGTTCGATTCGACGTCGTTCCGCGGTGTGCGACTCTATACCGACGACCGGATGCTGCCGGAATCGCAGCGCGGCTATGCGCCGGTGGTGCGCGGTGTCGCGAATTCGAACGCGAAGGTCACGATCACGCAGAACGGCATGAGGCTGTACGAAACCACCGTCGCGCCCGGTGCCTTCATCATCGACGATCTGTATCCAACCGGATATGGCGGCGATCTGCACGTCACCGTGACGGAGGCGGACGGTTCCGTTCACTCGTTCTCGGTGCCGTTCGCGGCGATCCCGCTGTCGCTGCGTCCGGGGCAGAACCGCTACAGCTTCACGGCCGGGGTGGTGCGCAACCTCGACAACACGTCGCCGCCGTTCATGCAGGCGACGTGGCAGCACGGCTTCACGAATACGCTGACCGGCTACGGCGGCGTGACGGTTGCGCAGGGCTATCTGTCCGCGATGCTGGGTGGCGTGCTCAACACGTCGCTGGGCGCGTTCGGCGCGGACGTTACGCAGGCGACGACGCAGGTTCCGGGCGAGCGACGTTACTCGGGGCAAAGCTTTCGGGTGAGCTACGCGAAGACCATCGCGGCGACCGGTACCAATATCGCGATCGCGGCATACCGTTATTCGACGAACGGCTTCTTCGGCCTGACCGACGCGATGCGCGCTCGCGACCAGGCGGCGGTGCACATCGATTCGGCGCGTCTGTATCGCCAGCGCAACCGTGCGTCGCTGACGCTGAGCCAGCAGTTCGGCAACAAATGGGGCAGCGTGAGCGCGACCGCGTCGGCGGCAACGTACTGGAACAGGGGCGGGTCGGACCTCGATTACACGGTCGGCTACAACAATACGTTTCGGACAGTCTCGTACGGGATCTCGGCGGCACGGCAGCGCAACGCGTTGGCGGGATCGAGCACGACCGTCTACGCCGGGCTGTCGATTCCGCTCGGCCGTGCGCGACCCGCGCTGTTGTCGACCAACGTCAATCACGATTCGCGCGGTTCGACGCAATGGCAGACCAACCTGTCCGGCTCGGTCGGCGCCGACGGCAATCTCGCGTATGGCGTCAACCTTATGCGCGGCACGGGTTCGGGCAGTGCGCAGACGAGCGGCAGCGCGAACCTCACGTATCGCGGTGCCCGGACCGAGCTGAGTGGCAGCGTCGGGGTGAGCAACGAGTATCAACAGTATTCGGTCGCGTTGCGCGGCGCGGTCGTCGCGCATCCGGGCGGTGTCACGCTGTCGCAGCCGGTCGGCGAGACGTTTGCGATCGTCGCAGCACCACACGCGGCAGGCGCGCACGTGACCAACGCGACCGGCGTGCGGCTCGATCGCAACGGTTACGCGGTGGTGCCCTATCTGTCGCCGTTCGCGCTCAACGACATCACGCTCGACCCGAAGGGCCTGTCGACGGACATCGAGTTGCTGGAGACCCGTCAACGTGTTGCGCCACTGGCGGGTGCCGTGCCGATGCTCAGATTCAGGACCGTATATGGCCGCTCGGCAGTGATTCGCGCGCGTCAGCCGGACGGGTCACCGTTGCCGTTCGGTGCGATGGTCAAGGATCGTAACGGCGCGGACGTCGGCATGGTGGGGCAGGGCGGGAAGATCTTCGCTCGCGGCCTTGCCGACCACGGCGAACTCAGTGTCACGTGGGGCGCCGCCGATGCGGCGTCGGCCTGCCATCTGTCGTATGCGTTGCCGGTGCGCAAGCGTTCCGCCGGCTATCAGCCGCCGCAGAGTCTCGACCTGCCATGCGTCGCTGCACCGGGTGTCGACTATGCGCCGAAGCTGTCGAGCCGCGCGGCACCGCGTGTATGAGGTGCGCCGGTGCGTGTCGGCCGTGAGTGGACGGCAGGCACCGGTCCGTTGCGACGCAAGGCAGTCGCATGGTCTCAATCTGGATAAGCCGAGGGGCGATATGCGAAAAAATTTGGTACAGACGCTGGGATATCTGTCGCTGGTTGTCGTGCTGGCCGGGTTCCGGCCGGCGGTGGCCGCGTGTCAGGGAGACTGGACCGCGGCGTCCGGTGTCGTCGGCTTTTCGCCGATTACGCTGGCCGGTCCGGCGGATGCGGTCCAGCATGGAACGTTGATCAAGCCGGGTGCCACGGCAAGGGTGAGTGGATGGCGTTACTTCTTCAGTGAACCGACGCAAATGGCGGACTGCCTGAAATTGAAAGGCCGGTTCGAGTCGCTCGGGACCGTCGTGCCGGGCATCCGGTACGTGTCGAATGGGCAGGTATCGGACGTATGGGAGTCCGGCGTACCGGGCATCGGCTATGCACTCGTGATGAGAAGCGAATTCGGTCCGGAGATCGGCGTGAAGGAGGGCGGAATCGACGTCATCTACGACAAGGAGCCCGTGAGATCGTCCAGCACGTCGATCGCCGTGGTGGTCGCGCTGGTGGCAACGGGGCGTCTGGCCAGCGGAACCTACACCATTCCTGCACGGCAAGTCGGCAAGTACACCATTACTGACGGAAGCGGGACGGCGAAGAGCGCTTCCATTCCGATGGCGTCGGCCAGGGTCACGGTCAATGCGCAGGGCTGCAAGGTCATCTCGGGCGACGGCAACAATGTGATGCTGCCCAAAGCGATCACCTATGACTTCAAGGAAGTCGGCGCAACTTCGGCGGTGTCCTCGTCGTTTGCCGTGGGCCTCAAATGCGATACCACGCTGGCGGTTCATGCGACCTTGACCGATGCGAGCGATCACGCGAACACATCGAACGTGCTCAGCCTTGCACCGGGCTCCACTGCGACAGGTTTTGGCCTGCAGATTTTTCGCGACAAGTCGACGACACCGCTTGCATTCGGTCCCGAATCGTCGACGAAGGGCAATCTCAACCAGTGGCTGGTGGGGACTGCCAACGCTTACGACACGATGTTGATTCCGTTCACGGTGCGGTACGTGAAGACCAACGAGACGGTCGGGCCGGGAAGCGTCAACGCCCGGGCGTTGATCACGTTTTCGTATCAGTAGGGACGGCAGCTGCGGGGGGCAGGCGAACCAACGTCTCCGCCCACCGAAGATCGTCAAAGGCTCGACCGGGACAACGCAGCGGCCGCAGCCTTGACGCTCGTCTCGACCAGCTGCCGCAGCGCCGGATCCGCTGCAAAAGCACTGTCGGGGCCTGCGATGCTGAGCGCCGCCAGCACGGTGCCGCGGCTGTCGCGGATCGCGGCCGCGCACGAATCGATGCCGGCTTCGAGGCCCGAAAAACTCCATGCGCAACCGTTGCTTCGCACCGTGTCGAGCGTGCGCTCGAGCGCGTCCCAGTCGGGCGTGTCGCGATCGCCGCCGTGACTGCCGTAGCGTGCGCGCAGCGCCGCGCCGCCTTGCAGGCCGGCGAGCATCGCCAGCCCGGGTGTCGCGCGGTGCGCGGGAATCCGGCTGCCGACGCGAATCCGGGTGACCAGCGGCGTGTCCGGCGTCTCGCACATCAGATAGACGACTTCCGCGCCTTCGAGCACCGCGAGGAAGGCGGACAGCCCGGTCTTTTCGACCAGCCCCGGAAGAACCTGCCGCGCGCGTGCGGTGAGGTCGGCATTCCCCAGCGCGCCCGCCGCGAGCGTCAGAAACGACATGCCGAGCCGATACGAGCCGCCCGACTCGAGCGGCTCGATCAATGCCGCGGCTTCGAGCGAGTCGAGCAGGCGTTTCAGCGTCACGCGGTTGACGTCGATTTGCCGCGCGACGTCGCTCAGGTTGGCGGTCGAGCCGCCTTCCGCGATGAATCTCAGCAGGCGGAACGCGCGCTCGACCGGCGACGGCGCGGCATCGCCGGATTTCGAATGATCGGGCTGGTCTGTCGTCATCTCGATTCTCGAAAAGGTGCGCGCGACTCAGTCCAGCGGGACAGTCCACGCATCGTATCCATAGACCCAGTCGGCATTGCCGCCGGCCTTCAACCAGTTGTTGCCGCGCGAACCGATCTGGATGCGCGCCGTGCGTTCCTGACGCGCGCGCTCGTAGCGCGTCAGCGCGGCCTCGAGACCGTCGGCGCCGATGCCGCTCAGCGCGCGCGACAGCACGACCGCATCCTCGATCGCCATGCCGGCACCCTGCGCCATGAACGGCATCATCGGATGGCATGCATCGCCGAGCAGCGCCATGCGCGCGCCGGTCCATTTCGGCAACGGATCGCGAATATACAACGCCGAGGCCAGCACCGTGTCGCATGCGGCGAGCAGCGCGCGCGCTTCGGGGTGGAATTCGGCATAGGCGCGGCGCAGCGCGTCGGCGTCGCCCGGCATGGTCCACGATTCGTGCGTCCAGTCCGGCTGCGACGTGGTGGCGAACACAAAGATGTCGCGGCCGAGATTCAGCGGGAACGTGACGATCTGCAGATCGTCGGTCGGCCCCCACCATTTGACGAACGCGCCGAGATCGCCGCCCTGCAGACGCTCGGCCGGCACGACCGCCCGATACGACACGATGCCGGTGAACTGCGGGTGCTCGTCGCCGAACAGGAAGCGGCGCACGCCGGAATGAATGCCGTCCGCGCCCAGCAGCAGGTCGAACGCATGTGTCGAGTCGTCGTCGAGCGTGAGCGTCGCGGCGTCGCCGCTTTGCGCAACCGATGCGATGCGCTGGCCGAGATGGAGTTCGTCGGGCAGCAGCGCCTGTTCCAGCGCGGCCATCACGTCCGCGCGATGCATCGTCAGCTGCGGCGCGCCGTATTTGCGCTCGGCTTCGTCCGACATCGCGAGCCGGGACGTGACTTCGCCGGTGTCCCACATGCGGCTGATGCGTGCGTTCGGCCGGGCGGCCGTTTCGCGCAGCGTCGCGCCGATGCCGAGCCCGTCCAGCGCGCGCACCGCGTTCGGCGTGAGGTTGATGTCGGCGCCGACCCGCCCGAAACGGGCGGCCTGTTCGAACACGACGGCCTGATGTCCCGCCTTGCGCAGCGCGATTGCCGCCGCAAGCCCACCGATGCCGCCACCTGCGATTCCGATCTTCAGCATGTTGTCTCCCGCTTCATCACATCTCGAATGTTCAAAAATGAACATATAGAACTAAAATGAACGCATATGCTGCTACCAATCGCGTCCGATCGCAAGGAAAAGGTCATGAGGTAAAACCCCGAGCAGCGCCGCAGCGGCAGGCGAGGAAGGCGAGGTGGGCGAGCCCAGGGAGGAGCGATGCCCGTCGACGCCGCCCCGGGCGTCGAGGGTCGCGCCGGCTTGGTGGCTGCCGGCAGGGAGGACGGCAATCGCGCGGTGTGCGGCGATCGGCGCGCAAAGGGCGCGTTCGCGCCCGTCGCGGCGGGTCAGAAGTTGTGATGAATCCCGGACAGCACCATCACCTGGTTGTTGGTACTCGACAGGCCGGCGACGGACAGCGATGCCAACCCGCCGGGATTGGTGTGTTCGAAAACGCCCTGCAGGTACCACTGCGTCTGCTTGGACAGCGCGTAGATACAACCGACGCCGGCCTGGGTCCAGCGATGTGCAGCCAGCGTCGTGGTGTTGGCGCCGGCCGTCAGCGTCGTGAACGGTGTCACCGACCATTCGGCGCCGGCGTCGTAGGCGCGGTAGATGTCCGCATGCTGTTTCGACTCCAGCTTCACTCGCGTATAGAGCGCATGCAGCTTGACGGGCCCGAGCGTATAGGCGCCGCCGGCGCCCCAGAATTCCGCGCGGTCGGCGACATAGCCGGCGGCGGGCTGCCCCTGGAACGTGCCGAGCGCGAGCGGCGCAAGCGCGAATGCCTGATCGTGCTGGAGCTGGTAGAACGCCGCGGCGTGGAACGGGCCTCGGTCGTAGGTCAGCGCCGCGCTCCACGTGTCGTTCCGGCCGAAGTTGGTCGTATTGCCGAATCCGAACAGCGCCGCGACACCGACGCCGCCATAGTTCGGCGAGCGGTACTTGACCGCGTTGTTGATGACCGACGTCGCGGAATTGGCGAGCCCGTCGACATTGCCCGGATGAAACATATTCCACGAATTTCCCGCATACGCATTCGCGAACGGCGTCAGCAAATCGAATGACAACGCGCTTTGATGCCCGAGCGTCAGCGTGCCGAACCGGTCGGACTCGAGCCCGACGTAGGCCCGCCGGTTGAACTCGGCGCCCGGATTGACGAAGGCGCCGGTATTCGTGAAGAAACCATTTTCCAGACGGAATACCGAACGCAGTCCGCCTCCCAGATCCTCGGCGCCGGTAATCCCCCAGCGGTCCGGCTGCATGTTGCTCTGGTTGGCCTTGAACAGCGCGTGTCCGCCGCTGTTATTGACGTAGGCCACGCCGGAATCGAGGCTGCCGTAGAGCGTCACGCTGCTTTGTGCAAAAGCGGATCCGCAAAGCGCGGTCGCAAACAGCCCTGCAATGCATGTTCTGTTCATTTTTGTTCAGGATCGACAGGTTGGGGGAAGGCGCGGAATATTTTTATGTTCCATAAGGGAAACGTATTTCCGTATCGGGAACATTAGAACATCAAAGCAATTGATGTCGATCTTGTGGTTTTCACCGGTTAAACCGGGTTTACTCGATGAAAACAGGAAACGTGTGCTGTGCGGCGGTGTCTGTGCAACAATGCCACAAAAGAATCAATGTTCCCTGTATGGAACATTTTTGAACATGTCCTCGCGACTCTTTTGTCATTGGAACGCGCCATGCCCGACCCGATCACCCCTGTCGACTCGCCGGAAGCTCGCCTGCTGCCCGACAGCCGGCGCCGCACGTTTCTCAAAGCGTCGGGCGCCGCCGCCGTGACGGCAGCCATCGCGCCGAGCGCGACGAGGGCCGCCGAAACCACGGAGCACACCGCCGCGACCCGTTCCCCCTCGACGCTGCCGAACCTGCCGCCGGGCTACAACATCCTCTTCGTGCTGGTCGACCAGGAGCGCTATTTCGACGCATGGCCCGTCAGCGTGCCGGGGCGTGAGCGGCTCGCGAAGAGCGGCGTCAGCTTCATCAATCACCAGATCGCCGCCTGCGTGTGTTCGCCGTCGCGCTCCACGATCTACACCGGACAGCACATGCAGCACACGGGCGTATTCGACAACGCCGGGCTGCCGTGGCAGCCGGACATGCCGACGTCGATTCGAACCGTCGGGCACATGATGAAGGACGCCGGCTATCAGGCCGTGTACGTCGGCAAATGGCATCTGAGCGCGACGCTGCACGAATCGAATTCGCCGTACGACGCACCGGTGGCCGAATACAACAAGGCCATGCGCGCATACGGCTTCGACGATTATTTCGGTGTCGGCGACCTCGTGGGTTCCGCGCATGGCGGCTACAACTTCGATGGCGTGACCGCCCAGGCCGCGATCAGCTGGATGCGCGAGCAGCGGCGCAATGCCGCCGGCGCGAAGCCGTGGTTTCTGGCGGTCAACCTCGTCAATCCGCATGACGCGATGTGGCTCAACACCGATCCGGTGGGGCGTCCGAATGGATCGGGCCTGATTCCGACCCGCCCCGCGCCGGATACGCGGCTTTACGATGCGCGCTGGGACCAGGTGCCGTTGCCGGCATCGCGTCGCCAGCCACTCGCGTCGCCGGACCGGCCGAAGGCGCATGCGATGTATGCGGCTGCGCACGAGGCGCTGATCGGCCGGATCGAATTCGACGATGCGACGGTGAAGCGTTATCAGGATTACTACCTGAATTGCATTCGCGACTGCGATCGGCACGTCGAGCGCCTGCTCGACGAACTCGACGATCTCGGAATCGCCGATCGCACGATCGTCGTGCTGACCTCCGATCATGGCGACCTCGCGGGCCATCACCAGATGATCGACAAGGGGGCGAATGCCTATCGCCAACAGAATCACGTGCCGATGCTGGTCAGGCATCCGGCCTACCGCGGCGGCAAGACCTGCCGCGCGCTGACGTCGCACCTCGACGTCGCGCCGACGCTGGTGGCGTTGACCGGCGCGTCGGCCGATACGGTTGCCCGCGTCGTCGGCCCCGACGCGAAGGGCAGCAGCTTCGCGCATTTGCTCGCGCAGCCCGAGCGCGCCGACCTGCATGCGATTCGCGACGCAACGCTGTTCAATTACGCGATGCTGCTCTATTACGACAGCGAGTGGATGCTGGCCGAATTCAAGACGATGCGCGAACGCGGCGTGCCGCCTGCGGAGATGCACGCGCGCGCGGCCGCGTTGCAGCCGGATCTGGCCCAGCGCGGCGCGATCCGCAGCGTGTTCGACGGCCGCTATCGGTTCAGCCGCTACTTTGCGCTGTCGGCATTCAACGAACCGGAGACGCTGGACGATCTGCTGGCGAACAACGATCTGGAGCTGTTCGATCTATACGTCGATCCGGACGAAATGCACAACCTGGCGACGCGTCCGGAACTGCATCGCGCATTGCTGATGGAGATGAATGCGAAACTGAATCGACTGATCCGGCAGGAAGTCGGCCGCGACGATCTGTCGAGCCTGCCGTTCAGGGACGGGCGGTTGCAGTTCCAGTTCAGGGCGCATGCGTGACGGCGCGCGCCGCGCGCGTTACGCAGGGCGCAGGCGACGCGCGGCCAGCAGGCCGATAACGAGCAGCACCGCGACATACGCCGCGACACCCGCCCATGCGCGGTGTTGCCAGAATGCGCCGCCGATCGACCCGAGCACGCTCGACCCGACATAGTAGGCGAGCAGATACAGCGAAGCGGCGTGCCCTTTCGCGGCGCCCGCGAGCTGGCCGACCCAGCCGCTCGCGACCGCATGCGCGATGAAGAAGCCGATCGTGACGAGCACGATGCCGACGATAATCGCGACGAGCGAATGCGACAGCGTCAGCGCGAGGCCCGCCGCGAACACCAGCAGGCCGCTGACGAGCACCGGCGCCCGCCCGAGCCGGTCGGCGAGCGCGCCCGCACTCGACGACGACACCATCCCGAACAGGTACGCGCCGAAGATCAGCCCGCACTCGGTCGAGCTCAGGTTGAACGGCGCCGCCGTCAGACGGAATCCTGCATAGTTGTAGATCGTCACGAACGCGCCCATCACCAGGAAGCCGATCGCAAAGACGAACGGCAGCCGCGGATGACGCAGTTGCTCGCGCCACAGCCGAACGTGGTGGCGCAGCGTCAGATCGGTGCGCTTCACGAAGCGCCGCGAAGGCGGCAACAGCATCACGAACGCGACCGCCGCGACGAGATCGACGACGCCGATCGTCAGCATCGCCGTGCGCCACGAGAAATGTTCTTCGAGCGCGCTCATGCCGATCCGCCCGACCATGCCGCCGAACGCGGTTCCGCCGACGTAGAGTCCCATCGAGAAACCCAGTCCGTCTGCGGCGATTTCTTCCGCGAGATAGGCCATCGCGACCGCCGGCACGCCGCCCAGCGCGAACCCTTCGAGCGCCCGCCAGACCAGCAGCAGGTTCCAGTTCGGCGCAAGCGCCGCGAGCACGTTGAACAGCGCGGCCAGCGTCATCGACGCGAACATCAGCCCGCGCCGGCCGACGCGTTCGGACAGCGCGCCCGCGCAGAGGATCGAAACCGCCAGCATGCCGGTCGACAGCGATAGCGACAGCGAACTCGACGCCGCGCCGAGCGCGAACTCGCGTGCGAACGCGGGCAGCAGCGGCTGCACGCAGTACAGCAGCGAGAAGGTGGCGAAGCCGGCGAGGAACAGCGCGAACGCGATGCGCTTGTACGCGGCCGAGCGCGGCGACACGCCGGCGGGCAGTGCCTCGGACGCGGTTTTCCGCGTATCCGGCAGGGACGGGCAAATCGAAGGGGAGGACATGGATGCGCTCGGTGAACGAGGGAATACCCGAATTCTTGCGCACGGTCATATATATGTCCAATATATGAAAAGAACCACAGCAATATGTTTTGACACTGGCTGGCGTGCCGGCCCGACTCACCGCGAGGTCTTGCAGCGCATGGAACTTCGGCATCTCCGATATTTTCTGGCCGTGGCGGCCGCATCGAATTTCACGAAGGCGGCGGAAGCGCTCGGCATCGGCCAGCCGCCGTTGAGCCAGCAGATCAAGGCGCTCGAGAGCGAACTCGGCGTGGAACTGTTCAGGCGGACCGCGCGCGGCGCCGAGCTGACGCCGGCGGGCGAGGTGTTCGCCGAAGAAGCGCGGCGCGTGCTCGACGATGCCGAGCGGGCGTCACGGGCGGCGAGGCGAGCCGCGCGCGGGGAAATCGGGCATCTGCGGGTCGGCTTCACCGGGACGGCGGCGTTCAATTCGAAAGTGTCGGATCTGATTCGCCGCTTTCGGGAGGCGTTTCCGGATGCGGAGCTGACGCTGCAGGAAGCGACCTCGGGCGTGCTGTTGGAGGCGCTGGAGGCCGGGCGCCTCGACGTCGCGATCGTGCGGCCGGAACGTCGGGTCGCCGCGACGCTGCGCGTGTCGGACTGGGACGAGGAGCCGATGTTCGTCGCGCTGCCGGTTGCGCATCGACTGGCGCGGCGTCGCCATATCGATCTGGCCGAACTGGCCGACGAGTCGTTCGTGCAGGTGCCGCGGGAAGCCGGCAGCGCGCTGTTCGACGATATCGTCGCCGCGTGCAAGGCGGCCGGATTCGAGCCGCGCATGGCGCAGCCCGCGCCGCAAATCGCGTCCGCGGTGACGCTGGTCGCGGCCGGGCTCGGCGTTTCCATCGTGCCGAAGGCGATTACGCAGGTGCAGGTCGCGGGCGTGGCCTATCGGCCGATAGCCGGCAACGGGCTGCGTGCCAGGCTCGCGATCACGTCGCGGTCCGATGACCCGTCTGCCGTCGTCCGCAACTTTCTGCAGCTTGCCGGTCAGGCGTAAACCTCAGCGGATCGGCAGACGTCCGTGACGGGTGGACGATGCTCGCCGGTTCTGCCAGGCCGTCTGTACCCCCGGCCAAATCTAAACGAAATGTGAACCCTGCCCGCGACAAAATTTTGCACAATGGCGGCAGCGGGCGTTGAACCGCCATCGCCCCTGGAAACCCGACCGTCCGATCCCGACACCGACGTGCCGCCACCGACCGCCATGGACCATCCGAAACGCATCCTGATCGTCGAGGACGATGCCGACATCGCCGACGTGCTGAGCCTGCACCTGCGCGACGAGCGCTATGAAGTCGTGCACAGCGCGGACGGCGCGGAAGGGCTGCGCCTGCTCGAACAGGGCGGCTGGGACGCATTGATTCTCGACCTGATGCTGCCGGGCGTCGACGGCCTCGAAATCTGCCGGCGCGCCCGCGCGATGACGCGCTATACGCCGATCATCATCACCAGCGCGCGCTCGAGCGAGGTGCACCGGATCCTCGGCCTCGAACTCGGCGCGGACGACTATCTGGCCAAGCCTTTTTCGGTGCTGGAACTCGTCGCACGCGTCAAGGCGCTGCTGCGGCGCGTCGACGCGCTCGCGCGCGATTCGCGGATCGACGCGGGCACGCTCGACATCGCCGGGCTGTCGATCGACCCGATCGCGCGCGAGGCGAGCGTCGACGGCGCGCGCATCGACCTCACGCCGCGCGAGTTCGACCTGCTGTATTTCTTCGCGCGGCATCCGGGCAAGGTGTTCTCGCGGATGGACCTGCTCAATGCCGTGTGGGGCTATCGGCACGAAGGCTACGAGCACACGGTCAACACCCATATCAACCGCCTGCGCGCGAAGATCGAGGCCGACCCGGCCGAGCCCGTGCGGATCCTCACCGTATGGGGACGCGGCTACAAGCTCGCGGCGCCGGACCAGCGGGACGCATCATGAAGCTCTCGCTCACCCGGCGGCTGTCGCTCGTGTTCTCGGTGCTGCTGCTCGCGTGCTCGGGCGCGTCGGCGTGGCTGCAGATCCGCGCGAACGACATGCGCGAGAAGGAAGTCGTGCAGGCGCTGTCGCGCGACCTCGCCGCCAATATCGTCAACAGCACGCCGCTGATGGACGCGAACGGGCTGCGTCCGGATGCGGTGCGAACGCTGTTCGGCCAGTTGATGGGCGTGAACCCGAGCGTCGAGGTGTACCTGCTCGACAACGCGGGGCGCATCAAGGGCGACGACGCGCCGCCCGGCCACGTGAAGCGCGACCGCGTCGATCTCGCGCCGGTGCAGCGCTTCATCGCCGGCGACCCGCTGCCGATCCTCGGCGACGATCCGCGCAGCCCCGACGCGCGCAAGGTGTTCAGCGCGGCCCCGCTGCAGCGCGCGGGGCAGCCGCCGTCGGGCTACATCTACGTGGTGCTGCTCGGCGAGGCGCACGACCGGCTCGCCGCGCGCGTCGACGCGGGCAACGTGCTGCGCACCACGCTGTGGTCGATGGCGCTCGTGGCGCTGCTCGGCCTGCTTGCGGGCTTGACCGCGTTCAGCTTCATCACGCGTCCGCTGCGCCGGCTGACCGATGCGATGCGCCGGTTCGACGCGAATGCCGCGCCCGACACGCAACCGCCGGTGCCGCGCTCGCCGCCCGGCACGCGCGGTGACGACATCGCGGTGCTCGAATCGGCGTTCGCGCAGATGGCGGACCGGATCGGCGAACAGTGGCGCGCGCTGACGCGCCAGGACCAGCAGCGGCGCGAACTGATCGCCAACATCTCGCACGACCTGCGCACGCCGCTGACGTCGCTGCACGGCTATCTGGAGACGCTGTCGCTGAAGGCCGACACGCTCGGCGAGCCCGACCGGCGCCGCTACCTGTCGATCGCGCTGGCGCAAAGCGCGAAGGTCGGCCGGCTCGCGCAGGCGCTGTTCGAGCTCGCGCGGCTCGAATCGGGCGGCGTGCAGCCCGAGCGCGAGCTGTTCTCGATCGTCGATCTGGTGCAGGACGTGTTCCAGAAGTTCGAGCTGGCCGCGCAGGCGCGCGACATCGCGCTGCATGCGCGGATGCCGCCGCGCGTGCCGACGGTGTGGGCCGATCTCGGGATGATCGAGCGCGTGCTGACCAACCTGATCGACAACGCGTTGCGGCACACGCCCGTGCACGGCGAGGTCGAGGTCGCGCTCGAGCCGCGCGGCGACCGCGTGATCGTGACCGTGTCCGATACCGGTGCGGGGATTCCCGCGGAGCGGCGCGAAGGGCTGTTCCAGCGACCGCAGCGGCCGATGAGCGGCGGCGCGGCGCGCAGCGGCGGGCTCGGCCTGCTGATCGTGCACCGGATGCTGGCGCTCAACGGCAGCGCGATCCGGCTCGTCGATCGCGACGGCCGCGGCGCGGTGTTCGAGTTCGCGCTGGCGGCGGCCGCGCCGGCGGTGGCCGACAATCCGTCGTCGCCGGGCGACGAGCCGCGCTGAGGCCTGCCGGGTGCAGACGTCATGCATTCACCCGCGCGTGTGTTCGCACGGCACGGCGAGGATAGCGATGGCGGCGCGTCGCGGCTAGCCGCCGCGCTTGCGCCGCACGTCGCTCGGCGTCGTGCCGGTCCAGCGCTTGAATGCGTGGCGGAACCCGACTGCGTCGCTGAAGCCGAGCGTCAGCGCGATGTCCTCGGTGCTCAGCGTGGTCGTGCTCAGGTAGTCGATCGCGAGCGCCTTGCGCACGCTCGTCAATAGTTCGCTGTACGACGTACCTTCGGCTTCGAGCTTGCGGCGCAGCGTACGCGACGTCATGCAGAGAAGGTCGGCGATCGCGTCGATGTCGGGAAACTGGCCGGGCGTGCGCGTGAGTTCCTGGTATACGCGCCGCGTGACGCCCGACTGGCTGCGGAATTCCTCGAGCAGGCGCGCGCAGTGCGACGACACCTGCGCGGCCGTGATCGGATTCGCGAGCTGCGGCGCGCGCGTCAGCCACGCGGCCGGGTAGCTGAGCATGTGATGCGGCTGGTCGAACGCGACCGGGCATTCGAGCGCATCGGACAGCAGCGCGGCGTGCGGCGGCCGCGGCTGCGCGAACTGCGCGCGCGCCGGCACGCACCACGCGCCCATCACGTCCTTGATGATCGTCACGTGCAGCGCGAACTGCATGTCGATCAGGAAGCGGTACAGCGGCGTATCGAGGTCGGGCAGCGCTACTTCGTGCTGGTCGGGAAACAGCCACGACGCGGTGTCGCCCTGTTCGACCCAGCGGATCGCCAGCATGCCGTTTGCGAGCTGGTGATACTTGACGGCCGAGTCGAACGCATGGGCGAGGGATTCCGAGCACAGCATCGCGTAGCCGTACATCCCGTAGCTCGATGCATGCAGCAGGCGGCCGACGCGCACGCCGAGATCGGTGCCGGCATAGCGGCGCGTCACGTTGCGCGCGGCCGTCAGGAACTGCAGCGACGACGTGAGCGTAAACGGATCGGCGACCGCGGCCGGATCGAGGCCCGTCCCGTCGAGCACGGCCGCCGGCTCGAGGCCGGCCTGCGCGGCGACTTCGACCAGCACGGCCAGCTTCGCCGGCGAATAGCGCCGGTCGCGCAACGCGTGGACGGGCGGGCCGTCCGTGTGGGCGGCGGTCGGGTTCGGGAGCGCACTGCGCGACATGGGTGAATTCTGCGTCCGATTCGATATCGTTTCCGGCACGCAATTCTGATCGGGAACGGTTCCGTCCGCCACAGGGTTCACCCTGATACGAACGCGCGGCGCAAGGCCCGGCGGGGCGCGGGCGACTGCGGCGGCGTGCGCGTCGGGTGACGCGGCGCGGCCTTCGCGCGTGGGCCGTGTCCGTTTCGATCATCTTTTCGGCCACACGAATCATTTTCAAAGCGGGCTGCGCGGGCGATAGTCGCCGCTCAGGCGGCGACCTGCACCCATCCGGCGTGCGGGCCGTCGTGAGAACGGCGCGGCGCGGGCCCGGAGTGGTTCCCGGCCTGCCTGCACGCCGTCCCCGAGGAATTCGACATGACGAAGAGACACTGGATCGGCTCGTATGGCGCGATCCCCGCCGAGATCGACCCCGATCGCCATCCTTCCCTGAGCGCGCTGCTGGACGACGCGATGCGCCGTTTCGCCGACCGTCCGGCATTCCACGCATTCGGCCGCACGCTGACCTATGCGGACGTCGACCGCCAGTCGACCGCGCTGGCCGCCTACCTGCAGCAGGTCGCGGGCGTGCGCAAGGGCGATCGCGTGGCCGTGATGCTGCCAAATGTGCTGGCGTTTCCGGTCGTGTTCGTCGCCGTCACGAAAATCGGCGCGGTCCAGGTCAACATCAACCCGCTCTACACCGCGCGCGAACTCGAACATCAGCTCGACGATGCCGGCGTCGAGGTGGCCGTGGTCTGCGGCGGCTCGATGCGCACGTTCGCCGACGTGGTCGGCCGCTCGCGCGTGCGGACCGTGCTGAGCGTCGGCCGTGGCGATCTCGGCGTCGTCGATGCGCCGGCCGGCGCATGCGACGCGCTGCCGCCCGGCTCGATCGCGCTCGCGGACGCGATCGCCGCCGGCGCGTCGCTGACGTACGAACCGGTCGAGCTGGGCGGCGGCGACCTGCTGCTGTTGCAGTACACGGGCGGCACGACCGGGCTGTCGAAGGGTGCCGCGCTGTCGCACCGCAACCTCGTCGCGAACATCGCGCAGTTCGACGCGATCGTGCCGGCCTCGCGGCGGCCGGGCGAGGAGGTCGTCGTCACGGCGATCCCGCTGTACCACATCTTCGCGCTGACGGTGAACTTCCTGTCCTATTTCGCGATCGGCGCGGAAAACTGGCTGGTCGCGAACCCGCGCGACATGGACGCGTTCATCGACGTGCTGAAGGCTGCGCGGCCGACGGTGTTCGTCGGCGTCAACACGCTGTATGCGGCGCTCGCCGGCCATCCGCGGCTGGGCGAAGTCGACTGGTCGCGGCTGACGCTGTCGGCCGGCGGCGGCGCGGCGGTGATCGACGTGATCTCGGCGCGCTGGAAGGCGGTCACGGGCAACTTCATCCGCGAGGGATACGGGCTGTCGGAAACCTCGCCCGTGGTGTCGTTCAATCCGCAGTTCATCGATGCGTTCACGGGCAGCACGGGCCTGCCGCTGCCGTCCACCGACGTGAAGCTGCTCGACGAGCGCGATGGCGAGGCGGCGATCGGCGAGCCGGGCGAGATCTGCGTGAAGGGACCGCAAGTGATGGCCGGCTACTGGCGGCAGCCGGACGCGAACGCGGCCGCCTTCACCGACGACGGCTATTTCCGCACCGGCGATATCGGCGTGTTCGACGCGGCGGGTTTCCTGCGGATCGTCGACCGCAAGAAGGACATGATCCTCGTGTCGGGCTTCAACGTGTATCCGAACGAGGTGGAAGCGGTCGCGACCGCGCTGCCGGGTGTGGTCGAATGCGCGTGCATCGGCGTGCCGGACGAGCGCACCGGAGAGGCCGTCAAGCTGTTCGTCGTGCTCGCGCCGGACGCGGCCGTGACCGAGGCCGAGATCGTCGCGCATTGTCGCGCGAACCTGGCGGCCTACAAGGCGCCGAAACTCGTGCGCATCGTCGAGCAGTTGCCGAAGTCGACGGTCGGCAAGATCCTGCGCCGCGAACTGAGCCGCGCGGACTGATGGCGCCGCCGCGTCGCGCGCCTGCGCCGGCGCGTGCCGGCGCCACGAAGGCCCGGAGAAAGCCGCTCAAGTACAATGCGAGCGGTTCGATCGACGGGGACGCGATGACCGGCTCAGATTCACCTTCCGCCCGGCCCGGGCGTGCGCTGCCGTCGCCAAGCGCGACGGTGCCGATTTCGCTCGTCAACGGGTTCCTGGCGAGCGCGGGCGTGCAGCACGACGTCGTCGAGCGCTACCTGCGCGAGGCCGGGATTCCGAGCGAATTGCGCGCGGAGCCGCATGCGCGCGTGACCGAGGAGCAGTTCTCGACGCTGTACCGCACGCTCGCGATCGACCTCGACGACGAGATGCCCGGCATCTTCTCGCGCCCGCTGCGCGGCGGCACGCTGAAGTACCTGTGCCTGAGCCTGCTCGATGCGCGCAACCTCGAAACGGCGCAGCATCGCTTCGGCCAGTTCTTCCATATCCTGCTCGACGATTTCTTCGTCGAATCGAAGCGCGACGGCCTCGTCGCGCAGGTGCTGCTGCGGCCGAACCCGGCCGTCGGGCCGATCGGCGCGCTCGGCCAGGAGCTGATGCTGAAGCTCGTGCACGGCGTGTGTTCCTGGCTGATCGGGCAGCGGATTCCGCTGCTGCAGATCGAGTTCGCATGCCCGCGGCCGCGCCATGCGATCGACCACCTGTATTTTTTCCCGGGCCCCGTGCAGTTCGACTGCGAGCGTACGCTGATGCGCTTCAGCGCCGACTATCTCGACGCGCCGATCCGGCAGAGCAAGCGCAACCTCAGCAAGTTCCTCGCGCGCGCGCCCGGCGACTGGATCTTCGAATCGTTCAGCGAGCAGCGCGTGTGCCATCGCGTGCGGCAATACCTGTCCGGTGCGCTGCCTGACCTGCCCGCGATCGAGCAGGCGGCCGAGCACCTGCATTGCTCGGTGCGCACGCTGAGCCGTCATCTGGCCGCGGAAGGCACGACCTACCAGGTGCTGAAGGACGAACTGCGGCGCGATATCGCGATCCAGCGGCTGACCGACACGCCCGATACGATCGCGGCGATCGGCGCGGATATCGGCTTTGACGACCCGAGCGCGTTTCATCGCGCGTTCCGGCACTGGACGGGGAGTACGCCGGGGACGTATCGGCGGCGCGCTTAGCGTGTGGGGACGCGGTGGTGGTTTGCGCGGGGCGGGTCCCATAACCGGCTCCGTTCGGGCTTCGCTTCCCATGGACGGCATCCATCGACGGATCCCATAGGCGGCTTCCTTTGGGGATGGGGGCGGAAAGGCGCGATGATGGAGGTGCAAGGGCGATCGCGGATGTCGCGCGCGGTGCGGGGATGCATGCTGCTGCGTGACGAACCCCGCCGTTTTCGAACAAGGCCGCGGCTGCATGCGGACGCGCAGCGGTGCATTATCTCGATCTTCGGCGATGCGAACGCCACCCCGGACCCGCCATGCCCAACTTTCTGCCGAGACTTTGCTGCGTCCTGTTGTTGTCGCTTCACGCCGTCTGCGCATGCGCGGAGGATGGCACGGCCGATACGACGTCACCGCGGCTGTTCCCGGTCTGCCTGACCGTATTCGACACGCGCTGCGGACTGCTCGATCGCAGCGGCAAATGGGCGATCGAACCCCGGTACGGTCAGTTCTTCGCGAGCGACGGCTATTGGGTCGTCACGACACCGGCCGGCCGCGCGGGCCTGCTCGACACGGACGGCCGCTGGCTGATCGAGCCGTCCTTTCGGGACATCGGCCGCTTCCGCGACGGCCTCGCTCCCGCGTCGCAGTTTGCGGATGGTCGTTACGGCTATATCGATCCGAAAGGCAACTGGGTCATCCCGCCGCGTTTCGAAACCGCGGGCGCATTCAGCGAAGGTGTGGCGGCGACGAGCGTGCCGGCCGGCGAGAATTCGCAAGCGACGTACATCGATCCGCACGGGCGGCAGGCCGTGTCGGGCACGTACGCACGAGCCGGCGCGTTTCATTTCGGGGTTGCACAGGTCGATCGCGGGCTCAACGACAGCTATGAGACGGCGCTGATCGATAGAACCGGCCGGCTGATCGTCCCGTGGGGGCACCGCTACGATTTCAGACCGGTGATGCGCGATCGCATTGTCGAATCGGGACCCGCACCGAATGGGCTGATCCTGCGCGACGCTGCCGGCAAGGTGCTGTTCACGGCCGAGAGGAGCAGCGGCGAGCCGTCGGAGGGCCGCGTGTTCTATTCGCAGGACGGCTCGGGCATGGGGCTGCTCGACATCGCGTCCGGCAAGCCGATCGTGCAGCCACGGCCGGATTGGCGCAGTGTCTACGGTGCGTCGACCTTCTCCGACGGGCTCGCGTGGATTTGCACCGCGGGTTGCACGGACCGGCGCCGGCTCGTGCTGGTGGACCGAGACGGCCGGACCGTGTTGCCTGCGGCTCTCTATGAACAGGTGTGGCCGTTCGTGAACGGTGCGGCGCTCGTCAAGTATCCGGGGAAAGCGTGGCAATTGATCGACCGGCAGGGCCGCGCCGTGATGCCGCCGCGCTACGAAGGCATCGTGCAGCCGGCATGGGAATCGAGCGCGCAGACGCCGCGGATTGGCGATATCTGGCGCATCACCGACAACGAATCCGTGCATGATCTGCGCAATAGCGTGTGGATCGATACGCAAGGCCGTCTGCTCGCCCGTGTCGAGACGCTGGATTGCGGCATCCAGGCGGTGCGCGACGGCAAGGGCGACACGATCTGGCCGCGCGACGTCGAGGCCGCCTGCGCGGTTTATCGGCAGGACCACGGCACGTCGGGTGCGGCCGCGGCGCCGGTATCGCCCGACCGGATCGCCGCCGTCAGGCGAGCGCAGGCGCGAGACGCGGGCGACTCGCGGCAGGACGTGATGCAGCGCGAGGCGGGCCGGACCGACGACGGTCCGCTGGCCGCGATGCTGGGCGGCCCGTCAGCGGACCTGTGGCGCGACGCGCGCTGGCAGCACGGCCCGAACCGCGTGCGCGTCGGCGATCTGGCGTCCTTGTCGGTGCCGGCCGGTTTCCGGTATCTGTCCCCGGACGCCGTGCGCAGCCTGCGCGGCCCGCTGATCAAGGCGGGCTGGCTGCCGGCGAACGTCGATCTCGATGCCATGCCTTGTGCGCTGCTGGTGCCGGACAACGCGGTCTGGGCGATGAGCGTGGTGCTTGCGCGCCAGGGACACGTGCCGGTCGATCAGGCGCGACTGGACCCCGAAGTGCTGCGGAAAACGATGGAGGCGCGCAGCACGAAAATCCTGAGTCAGCTTCACGAATCGCGGCCGACCCTGCACCACGTCGAATGGATACGCACGCCGAGATGGGATCCGGCCGCACATCGGCTGGACTGGATTTACAACGACTTCGCGCTGGGCGGTTCGGCCAGCAACACGTACTACCTGACCTCCGTCACGCTGGGGCGTCGCGCGACGGTCGGCATGCAGGTCGTGCTCGGCGGCGCGGGCGCGCAAAGTATCGAACGCGCCGTGCGAGACGACTTCGACGCACTGATCAAGGGCGTGTCGTTCGATGCCGGCGAAACGTATGCCGACACGACGTCGCGCGACGAAATCTCGAAGATTTCACTGGACGAGTATGTGACCGGTCCGCCGACACCCGAGGAAATCGCTGCGCCGGCGAAGTTCGCGCAGGCGGGGGAGCGCGAGTTCTGGCACACGCTATGGGCGCGCATCCTGCCGCTGCTCGGTCTGGCGGCGATCGCGCTGGCCGCGACGCGCAGGCGCGACAAGCGACCGGGCGGGGATCGATCCCGGAAATCGTGACGCTTGCCGGGGCGCCTCCAGACCACTTTTCCACCCCTGCGCCGCGCGTCGCGTGGCCGGTTTTGTCACTAGGTGGGCCGGATATGACAATAAGGATTCGGGGCTTCGGCGTTAGGATGGCTCGCAACGTCGCCCGGATCTGGCCGGTTTTGCCGTATCGAGCCCCGTGGCGCATCTCATTCACCGCCTGATTGGAATACGACCATGAGCTATACCGCCCCCGTCAAGGACATGCTGTTCGTGCTGAAGGAACTGGCCGGCATCGACGCCGTCGCGCAGCTGCCGGGTTTCGAGGATGCCGGGTACGACACCGCGCAGGCGGTGCTCGAAGAGTCCGCGAAATTCTGCGGCGAGGTGCTGGCGCCGCTGAACGTCGAGGGCGACCGCAATCCGAGCAGCTGGAAGGACGGCGTGGTGACCGCGACGCCCGGCTTCCGGGAGGCGTTCCGCCAGTTCGTCGAAGGCGGCTGGCAGGGGCTGCAGCATCCGACCGACTACGACGGCCAGGGGCTGCCGAAGCTGATCGCGACGCCGTGCATCGAGATGCTGAACGCGTCGAACCTGTCGTTCGCGCTGTGTCCGCTGCTGACCGACGGCGCGATCGAGGCGCTGCTGACGGCCGGCACCGACGAGCAGAAGCAGCGCTACGTGCCGAAGCTGATCTCGGGCGAATGGACGGGCACGATGAACCTGACCGAGCCGCAGGCCGGCTCGGACCTGGCGCTGGTGCGCTCGCGCGCGGAGCCGCAGGGCGACGGCACCTACAAGGTGTTCGGCACGAAGATCTTCATCACGTGGGGTGAGCACGACATGGCGGACAACATCGTCCACCTGGTGCTGGCGCGCACGCCGAACGCGCCGGAAGGCGTGAAGGGGATCTCGCTGTTCATCGTGCCGAAGTTCCTGGTCAACGAAGACGGTTCACTCGGCGCGCGCAACGACGTGCACTGCGTGTCGATCGAGCACAAGCTCGGGATCAAGGCGAGCCCGACGGCGGTGCTGCAGTATGGCGATCACGGCGGCGCGGTCGGCTATCTGGTCGGCGAGGAGAATCGCGGGCTCGAATACATGTTCATCATGATGAACGCGGCGCGCTTCGGCGTCGGGATGCAGGGGATCGGCGTGGCCGACCGCGCATACCGGAAGGCGGCCGAATTCGCGAAGGAGCGCGTGCAGAGCCGTCCGGTGGATGGTTCCGCGAAGCAGTCGGTGACGATCATCCATCACCCGGACGTGCGACGCATGCTGGGCACGATGCGTGCGCTGACCGAAGGCGCGCGCGCGCTGGCGTACGTCGCTGCCGCGCACAGCGACATCGCCCACCGCCATTCGGACGAGGCGACGCGGGCGCGTCATCAGGCAATCTACGAGTATCTGGTGCCGGTCGTGAAGGGCTGGAGCACGGAGATGGTGAACGATGTGGCAAGTCTCGGCGTGCAGGTGCACGGCGGGATGGGCTTCATCGAGGAAACGGGCGCGGCGCAGTACTATCGCGATGCGCGGATCCTGGCGATCTACGAAGGGACGACGGCGATCCAGGCGAACGACCTGGTGGGTCGCAAGACGCTGCGCGACGGCGGGGCCGTGGCGAACGCGCTGATCGCGGAGATCGGCGACACGGTGGCGGCGCTCGCCAAGGTGGACGGTGCCGCGGCCGCGGCGATGAAGGCGCGGCTGGAGCAGGGGGCGCAGGCGCTGTCGTCGGTGGTGGCGTACGTGGTGGCGAACGCGAAGCAGGATCCGAACGCGGTGTTCGCGGGCAGCGTGCCGTACCTGAAGCTCGCGGGCGTGGTGCTGTGCGGCTGGCAGATGGGGCGTGCGCTGGTGGCGGCGGCCGCGCAGCGGGCGAACGATCCGGCGTTCTTCGATGCGAAGATCGCGATCGCGCACTGCTACGCGGAGCACGTGCTCGTGCAGGCGGGCGCGCTGGCCGCGTCGGTGCTCGGCGCGAAGGGCGGCGAGGGCGTGCTCGCGTTGACGGAAGACCAGTTCTGACCGATACGGTCGGATGCAGGAGGAGACAGGATTTTGACCACACAGGACTTGATTGCGCAGTTTGGCCCGCGCGAATCGATGGAATACGACGTTGTGATCGTCGGCGGCGGCCCGGCCGGGCTGTCGGCCGCGATCCGGCTCAAGCAGCTGGCCGCCGAGAAAGGCGCCGAGATCGGCGTATGCGTGCTCGAGAAGGGCTCCGAGATCGGCGCGCACATCCTGTCGGGCGCGGTGATGGACCCGCGCGCGATCACCGAGCTGTTCCCCGACTGGAAGGAACGCGGCGCGCCTCTGGACGTCGAGGTGACGGAAGACCGCTTCCTGTTCCTGTCCGAGAAAAGCGCGGTCACCACGCCGAACTGGGCGCTGCCGGACAACTTCAAGAATCACGGCAACTACGTGATTTCGCTCGGCAACGTCACGCGCTGGCTGGGCCAGCAGGCCGAGGCGCTGGGCGTCGAGATCTTCCCCGGCTTTCCGGCCGCGGAAATTCTCTATAACGACGACGGCTCGGTGAAGGGCGTCGCCACCGGCAACATGGGCGTGGGCAAGGACGGCGAGCCGACCGAGAACTTCCAGCTCGGCATGGAACTGCACGCGAAGTACACGCTGTTCGCCGAAGGCTGCCGCGGCCATCTCGGCCGCCAGCTGATCTCGAAGTTCAAGCTCGACGCGAACGCCGATCCGCAGGCTTACGGGATCGGCATCAAGGAACTGTGGGAAATCGATCCGGCCAAGCACAAGCCGGGCCTCGTGATCCACACGGCCGGCTGGCCGCTGAAGTCCGATACCTACGGCGGCTCGTTCCTGTATCACATGGACAACAACCAGGTCGTGGTCGGCTTCGTGGTCGGCCTCGGCTATACGAACCCGTACCTGTCGCCGTTCGAGGAGTTCCAGCGCTACAAGACGCATCCGTCGATCCGCGCGTTCCTCGAAGGCGGCAAGCGCGTGTCGTACGGTGCGCGCGCGATCACCGCGGGCGGCCTGCTGTCGCTGCCGAAGACGGTGTTCCCGGGCGGCGCGCTGATCGGCGACGACGCGGGCTTCCTGAACGCGTCGCGGATCAAGGGCAGCCATGCGGCGATCAAGACCGGCATGCTGGCCGCGGACGCCGCGTTCGACGCGGTGCAGGCCGGCCGGCAGTCGGACGAACTGAACGCCTACCCGGACGCGTTCAAGCAGTCGTGGCTGTACACGGAGCTGTACCGCGCGCGCAACTTCAAGCAGTGGATGGCCAAGGGCCTGTACCTCGGCACGCTGATGGTCGGCATCGAGCAGAAGGTGATGGGCGGCAACGTGCCGTGGACGCTGCACCACAAGCATGCGGACCACGAGATGCTGAAGCCGGCGTCGCAGTGCGAGCCGATCGTGTATCCGAAGCCGGACGGCAAGCTGACGTTCGATCGCCTCTCGTCGGTGTTCATCTCGAACACGAACCACGAGGAGAACCAGCCGGCGCACCTGACGCTGAAGGATGCGAGCGTGCCGGTGAACGTGAACCTGCGCACCTACGCGGGGCCGGAGGCGCGGTTCTGCCCGGCGGCCGTGTACGAGTTCGTGAAGAACGACGACGGCAGCGACCGTCTGGTGATCAACGCGCAGAACTGCGTGCACTGCAAGACCTGCGACATCAAGGACCCGACGCAGAACATCGTGTGGGTCACGCCGGAAGGCGGCGGCGGGCCGAATTACCCGAACATGTAACGCATCAACGCGCCCGCCCATGCGGGCGCGAACGAACCGGAGTGAGACGATGAACAATGCAGCGAAGGAAGTCGTGGTGGTGAGCGGTGTGCGTACCGCGATCGGCGATTTCGGCGGAAGCCTGAAGGATTTCTCGCCGACCGATCTCGGTGCGAAGGTCGTGCGCGAAGTGCTGTCGCGTGCGAACGTGTCGGGCGATGCGGTCGGGCACGTCGTGTTCGGCCATGTCGTGAACACCGAGCCGAAGGACATGTATCTCGCGCGCGTCGCGGCGATCAACGGTGGCGTCGCGCAGCACACGCCGGCGCTGACCGTGAACCGCCTGTGCGGCTCGGGCCTGCAGGCGATCGTATCGGCCGCGCAGACGATCCTGCTCGGCGACGCCGACGTCGCGATCGGCGGCGGCGCGGAAAGCATGACCCGCGCGCCGTACAGCGTGCCGGCCGCGCGCTTCGGCCAGCGCATGGGCGATGCGAAGCTCGTCGACATGATGCTCGGCGCGCTGCACGATCCGTTCCAGACGATTCACATGGGCGTGACGGCCGAGAACGTCGCCGCGAAGTACGGAATCTCGCGCGACGCGCAGGATGCGCTCGCGCTCGAATCGCACCGCCGCGCGGCGCGTGCGATCGCCGAAGGACGCTTCAAGGATCAGATCCTGCCGATCGCGATCCGCACGAAGAAGGGCGAGGTCGCGTTCGATACCGACGAGCACGTGCGCCTGGAAGCCAGCGCGGACGATTTCACGAAGCTGAAACCCGTGTTCGTGAAGGAGAACGGCACGGTCACGGCCGGCAACGCCTCGGGCATCAACGACGCGGCCGCGGCCGTGCTGATGATGAGCGCGGATGCCGCGCGTGCGCAGGGCGTGAAGCCGCTCGCGCGCCTCGTGTCGTATGCGCATGCGGGCGTCGATCCGGCCTATATGGGCATCGGTCCGGTGCCGGCGACGCAGAAGGCGCTCGAACGCGCGGGGCTGAAGGTTGCCGATCTCGACGTGATCGAGGCGAACGAAGCGTTTGCCGCGCAGGCCTGCGCGGTGACGCAGGAACTCGGCCTCGATCCGGCGAAGGTCAACCCGAACGGCTCGGGCATTTCGCTCGGCCACCCGATCGGCGCGACCGGCGCATTGATCACGGTCAAGGCGCTCTACGAACTGAAGCGCATCGGCGGACGTTACGCGCTCGTGACGATGTGTATCGGCGGCGGCCAGGGGATTGCGGCGATCTTCGAAAACCTTCAATAATCGAACGCTCAGTCTTCGAACTCATACAGGAATCGTCATGGCCATCGAAACCGTCGGCGTCGTGGGCGCCGGAACCATGGGCAACGGCATTGCGCAGACCGCCGCCGTTGCAGGACTCAACGTCGTGATGATCGACGTCAGCGACGCAGCGCTCGACAAGGGGCTCGCGACGCTGAAGGGCAGCCTCGAGCGGCTCGTGTCGAAGGACAAGCTCGACGCCGCGACGCGCGACGCCGCGCTCGCGCGCATCACGACCTCGACCGACTACGCAAAGCTGGGCGCGGTCGACATCGTGATCGAAGCCGCGACCGAGAACGTCGAGCTGAAAGGTCGCATCCTGAAGCAGATCGAGGCCGTCGCGCGGCCCGACGCGATCATCGCGACCAACACGTCGTCGATCTCGATCACCGCGCTCGCGGCGCTGCTCGCCGACCCGTCGCGCTTCGTCGGCATGCACTTCTTCAATCCGGTGCCGCTGATGCCGCTCGTCGAGATCATCCGCGGGCTGCAGACGAGCGATGCGACGGCCTCGTCGGTGCGCGCGCTGACCGAGCGCTTCGACAAGTCGCCGATCGGCGTGCGCAATTCGCCGGGCTTCGTCGTGAACCGGATTCTCGTGCCGATGATCAACGAAGCGTTCTTCGTGCTGGCCGAGGGGATCGCGTCAGCCGAGGAGATCGACGCGGGGATGAAGCTCGGCGCGAACCATCCGATCGGGCCGCTCGCGCTCGCGGATCTGGTCGGGCTCGACGTGTGTCTCGCGGTGATGGACGTGTTCCTGAAGGACTTCGGGGATCCGAAGTATCGTGCGTGCCCGTTGCTGCGCGAGATGGTGTCGGCGGGACGGCTCGGCCGGAAGACGGGGCGCGGGGTGTATGACTACGCTTGACGCTTGACGTTTGACGCGGGAAGTTTGGTTCGAGCGGGCCGGCGCCGGTAACCGGGCGCCGGCCCGTTCGTGCTTTCGGGCATGAGGGCCGCGCGCGCTGCGCCTACGTGTCGAACCCCGGCACCTCTCGCGGCAACACCCGCTTGAACATCGCAAGCATCTGCCGCGCCGCCTTCGGCGGCAACGTAATCGCGTGGCGCACCGCTGCCGCGATCTGCACCATCATCAGCTCGGCAAACGCGGTTCGCTGCGTGCGCGGCACGTCGGGGGCGACCCGTCCGAGCGCATCCGCGAACAACGCCGTCAGAAACGCACCGTCGTCGCGATCGAGCGCCTGCAGCGCGCGATCGGCCTGCGTGGCGCGCCAGATGTCGCGCATCAGCGGCTCGTCGACGAACATCCGGTAGTAGCTGTCGGTGATGCGGCACAGCGTGTCGTGCAGGTCGTCGATCGCATGCATCCGGTCGAGGTCGCGCCTCACGCATGCGTGCCCGATCTCGTTGTAGCGCTCCGCGAGCGTGCCGATCACCGCCGCCTTGTCCGGGAAGTACTGGTACAGCGAGCCGAACGAGATGCCGGTCCGCTCGACGATGTCGCTCATCCGGAACGCATCGCAGCCTTTCTCGATCATCACCTCCGACGCGCACGCGAGGATGCGCTCGTAGCGTTCGCGACTGCGTTGCTGGGTCGGGACGAGACGTGCGCGGGCCGGCGCGGTCGCTTCCGCGGCCGGATCGTCGGCGTCCTGCCCTGATTTCTGTCGCGCCATGCGGCCTCCGGAAAAACTTGACGTTCCAAATGCGAGAGTCTATCGTGTTTTCAAATGCGAGACGTTCTCGCATTTTTACGGCAAGGGGACGCATATGTCGGCACTTCCGGTTGTCATCGTCGGCGGGTCGGGCAAAACGGGCGCACGAGTCGACGCGCGCCTGCGCGCACGCGGCATCGCCACCCGACCCGTTTCGCGCACGTCGTCCGTCCGGTTCGACTGGACGGCGCCCGAGACCTGGCCGGCCGCGCTCGAACGCGCGTCCTGCGCGTACGTGACCTTCCAGCCCGACCTCGCGGTGCGCGGCGCGCCGGAAGCGATCGCCGCGTTCGCGCGGCTCGCGCGGGAAAGCGGCATCGAGCGCGTGGTATTGCTGTCGGGCCGCGGCGAACCGGGTGCGCAGGCCGCCCAGGCCGCGCTGCAGGCGTCGGGCGTGGGGTGGGGCGTCGTGCGGGCGAGCTGGTTCAACCAGAATTTCTCGGAAGGCTATCTGCTCGACAGCGTGCTGGCCGGCGAGGTCGCGTTGCCGGCCGGCGCGGTGCGCGAGCCGTTCGTCGATGCAGACGACATCGCCGACGTCGCCGTGGCGGCCCTTACCGACGCACGGTTCGCGAACCGCATGATCGAAGTCACGGGGCCGCGCGCGCTGACGTTCGCCGAGGCCGTCGACGAGATCGCGCGCGCGGCGGGCCGGCCGGTCCGCTACCGCGAGATTTCGTCCGCGGCGTTCGTTGCCGGCTTGCGCGAAGCCGGTGTGCCGGGCCCGGTCGTCGCGCTGCTCGGCGAACTGTTCGACGTGGTCCTCGACGGTCGCAACAGCGCCGTCGCGGACGGGGTCCGCGCCACGCTCGGGCGGCCGGCTCGCGACTTCGCCGACTATGCGCGCGCGACGGTCGCGACCGGCGTGTGGCGCGCATGACGATGATCGCGCTCGCGACTTCCGTGCTGCTATGGGGCTCGGCCATCGGCTGCGGCTTGATGGCCGGCGTCTATTTCGCGTTCTCGACGTTCGTGATGACGTCGCTCGGGCGAATCGCGCCGGCGGCCGGCGTGGCCGCGATGAACGCGATCAACGTCGAGATCGTGCGCTCGCCGTTCATGCCGCTTTTCCTGGGCACGACGCTGTCGGCGCTTGCGTTGGCCGTGATCGCGCTGGTCGGCCGGGCGCAGCCGGGGGCAGTCGCGATCGTCGCCGGCGCGGCGCTGTACGTGGGCGGCATGTTCGCGGTGACGATGGCCGTCAACGTGCCGCTCAACGACGCGCTCGCGTCAGTCGATCCGGCGACGACGCAGGGAGCGGCGCTATGGTCGCGCTATCTGCACGACTGGACGAGATGGAATCACGTCCGCACGGTGGCTTCGGCGGCGGCGTGCGTGCTTTTCATCGTCGCGATTGCGGTGCGCTGACGATCTGCGATTCGCACGCCTGTTTGGGCAGGCGACCTTTTCGACCGCGCTCATGCGCGCCATTCCGTTTTTCGTCGCGGCCCGCCACCCCTACGCATAAAACGCCGACGGCGACATGCCGAAATGCCGCTTGAACATCGCGGAGAACGCGCTCTGGCTGCTATAGCCGTGATCCATCGCGACGGTCAGCACCTTCTCGCCATGCGCGAGGCGCTTGAGCGCGAGCAGCAGCCGCGCCTGCTCGCGCCAGCGGCGGAAGCTGAGTCCCGTCTCGCGCTGGAACGCGCGATGCAGCGTGCGGACCGACAGGCCGAGCAGGTCGGCCCATTCGGCGATCGTGCGCATGTCGTCGGGTGCGGCGACGAGCGTGTCGCAGATCGTCCGCAGCCGCGCATCGTGCGGCCAAGGCAGATAGAGCGGCAGCAGCGGCGCAACCGTCACCTCGGCGAGCAGCAGGTGCATCAGGTGATCGTGGCGCGAGCCGGGCGCGTAGTCGAGCGGCACGTCGACCGCGGCAAGGATCAGCTCGCGCAGCAGCGGATGCACTTCGACGACGCAGCTTCGCGCCGGCAGGTGCTCGATCGCGCCCGGCTCGACGAACACGGTGCGCATCTGCACGTCGCCGCTCATCTGCACGGTGTGGTCGAGGCCCGCTTCGAGCCAGACGCCGCGCGTCGGCGGCACGACCCAGGACGCGCCTTCGGACTGCACGTGCATCACGCCCTCGATCGCATACAGCAGCTGCGCGCGGCGATGACGATGCGGCGCGATCGACGTGCCGTGCGCATACGTCGCCGCCATCGCCGAGACCGGCATCGGCGTCGATTCGTAGCGCAGGTGCGCGCCGGGCGGCGTGGACTCGATTGTCCGATTCGCGACAGGTCGTGGCATTTTGGCGTGAGACAGGCAGTTGGGCGGACGGGCACGATGGCGTTCCGATTCACGCCAGGGGCCTGTCACGATATTAATCGGTCGAACGCCATGAACAAGTCCTCTTTTCTGTTTCCCTTCTGCGCGATCGCGCTGTGGGCCGGCAACGTCGTCGTGTCGAAGCTGTCGGCCACGACGATCGATCCGTCGGCCATCACGTTCTATCGGCTGCTGCTCGCCGTTGCGCTGATGAGCGTCTTCACGCTGCGCGGCGCATGGCGCAATCGCGCCCAACTCGCCGCGCATCTGCCGAAGCTGGCGGTGCTCGGTTTTCTCGCGATGGCGCTGTTCCAGAGCCTGTCGTACGAAGCTGCCAAAACCACCACCGCGACCAATATGGCGATCATCACCGCGCTCGTCCCGCTGCTGACGATGGCGCTCAGCTCGCTGCTGCTCGGCGATCCGCCGGGCGTGGGGATGGTGGCCGGCGGGATGCTGTCGCTCGCGGGCGTCGTCTACCTGATCAGCGGCGGGCATCCGCTGACGATCGCCGCGCGCGGCGTGCAGCCCGGCGACCTGCTGATGCTGGCCGCGTCGGGTGCCTACGCGCTGTACGGCGTATTGCTGAAGCGCTGGCACATGGGTGCGCTGCCGGCGTGGCAGTCGACCTATGTGCAGGCGATCGTTGCGCTCGCATGCATGGTGCCGATGCTGCTGCGGCTGCCCGCGCCGGCGGTGTGGCCGACGCGCGCCAGCGTGCCGCTGATTCTCTACGCGGGCGTGCTGGCGTCGGTGGTGCTGCCGTATCTGTGGATGCAGGGCGTGAAGCTGCTCGGCCCGAGCCGTTGCGCGATGTACATGAACCTGTTGCCGGTGATGACGGCCGGCATCGCGATCGTACTGCTCGGCGAATCGCTGAAGCCGTATCACGTGATCGGCGGCGGCGTCGCGCTCGTCGGCGTGGTCATCGCGCAGCGGTTTCCGGTGCGGGCCAGTGCGCCGCAAGGAGCCGGCCGATGAGCGCCGATCGCGACTGCTGCGAGCCGCTTCCGCCGTCCGGCACGCGCGTGCCGGGCCTCGTGCATCAGCTCGAGCGGATCGCGGCCGCGCTCGAAGCGATGACGGGCGCCGCACAGCCGGCGGCGGTCGATTTCGATGCGGCCGTCGCGTTCCGCTGGCGCGGTTTCGACCGTACGCATCGCGCGGCGCCGCTCGAACCGGTCGTGTCGCCGTCGCTGATCGCGTTCGACGCATTGCGCAACGTCGGCCGGCAGGCGGCGATCGTCGAACGCAACACGCGGCAGTTCGTGCGCGGCTGCGCGGCCAATCATGTGCTGCTGACGGGCGCGCGCGGCACCGGCAAGTCGTCGATCGTGAAGGCCTGTCTGCATGCGTTCGCGGCCGACGGGCTGCGGCTGATCGAAGTCAGCAAGGAAGGGCTGAACGATCTGCCGGCGATCGTCGAGCTGGTGCGCGCGCGGCCCGAGCGCTACATCGTGTTCTGCGACGACCTGTCGTTCGAGGCGGGCGAAACCGGCTACAAGGGGCTGAAGACGGTGCTCGACGGCTCGGTCGCGAGCGACCTGTCGAACGTGCTGGTGTACGCGACGTCCAATCGCCGGCATCTGCTGCCCGAGCATGCGAGCGACAACGCGGACGTGTCGCGCGCGGCGAACGGCGAGCTGCATCCGGGCGATGCGGTCGAGGAGCGGATCTCGCTGTCCGAGCGCTTCGGGATCTGGGTGACGTTCTACGGCTTCACGCAGGACGAGTATCTGGCCGTCGTCGCGAGCCGGCTCGACGCGGCCGGTTTCGACGCCGCGCAGATTCGCGCGGCGCGCGAGCCCGCGCTGCAGTGGGCGCTCGAACGCGGTGCGCGGTCCGGGCGGATCGCCGCGCAGTTCGCGCGCGATTACGCGGGGTGGCTCGCGGACGAAGCCGGCGCGCCCGCGCCGGCACGGCGCACCGGATGAGCGCGGCGCGGCGGCTGCGGCATCGGTGCGGCCGCGCGCGCTACTACGTCGACGTGCCGGTGGGTGCGGTCGTGTCGTGGCGCGCGTCGGCGATTTCGTCGGGATTCGCCTGACGCAGCGTCGCGATCCATTTGTCGCCGTTCCGATGCAGCTTCCATACGAAATACGGGCGGGCGTCCGCCTCGTCAGGCGCGGGCTGCGGTTGCTGCCTGCGCGGCGGCCGGTGCGCGCCGCTGCCGCCGTCGCCCTTGCCGCTGCTGCGTAGCGGCCCGATGCCCATCGCGATCATCACGGTCCCCATGATCACCATCAGCAAGCCGAATACGAGCGATCGCTTCCACTCGCCGTCCATCACTTCCTCGTTGCGGCGCGCGATGCCGGGAAACGTCTCCGAGACGCGCAGCCCGTCGATTTCCGCGTTGTCGCAGTAGACCACGGTCAGCGCCGCGCGTTGCCCGTCGATAACCGACATCGGCGTATCGTGCGCGTAGGTCGGTGCATTGTCGGGTTGCCACTGCGTGTCGTAGGTGCGACCGGCGCCATAGCGGAACCGCGCGTCGACTTCCCAGTAGTAGTGCTGCTTGCCGGAGCGCAACGTCAGTCCGCACCGCTCGATCGTGGCCGGTACGTGCGGCCACGCGTTCGCGCGCAGCAGGATCGCCGAATCGACCACCGCGCCGGCGCCGGCCACGGCGAATATCAGGCCGAGCACACCGAGGAAGACCATGCGCAGGACGGTGAAGAGCGTTTTCATGGGGCACACGAAGGGCGCGACCGGCGCGCGGTAGCGCCAAGCGTATCACCGTGAGCGCGCCCGGCGATACGCCGATGCTGCGCGTCGTCAGTAAGCGCCGTCGTCCGTGCGCCGATCGGTCACGATCGCCACCCCCGAACTCGTGCCGAGCCGCGTCGCGCCGGCCTCCAGCATCGCGAGCGCGGTCGCGCGGTCGCGTACGCCGCCGGACGCCTTCACGCCCATCTCCGGCCCGACCGCGCGGCGCATCAGTGCGACGTCGGCGAGCGTCGCGCCGCCGTGGCCGAAGCCGGTCGACGTCTTCACGAACGCGACGCCGAGCGCGCGGCACATCTCGCAGACGCGCACCTTCTCGTCGTCGGTCAGCAGGCCGGTCTCGAGTATTACCTTGAGCGGCACCGCGCCGCAGGCCCGATGCACGGCTTCGATATCGGCCTTCACGTCGTCGGCGCGGCCGCTCTTCAGCGCGCCGAGATTGATCACCATGTCGATCTCGCGCGCGCCGGCGGCGATCGCGGCCGTGGCCTCGAACGCCTTCGCGGCGGACAGCCCCGCGCCGAGCGGAAAGCCGACGACCGCGCAGACGCGCACGCCGGTATCGGCCAGCTCGCGCGCGGCGAGCGGCACGTTCGCCGAATTCACGCAGACCGAATAGAAGCGATGCTCGGCCGCCTGGCGGCAGAGTTCGCGGATCTGCGCGTCGCTCGCGTCGGGCGCGAGCAGCGTGTGATCGATGGTTTGGGCGAGTTGGGCGTTGGAAAGCGACATGTTTCAGGACTCCACGGGGCGCGTGCCGAACCGGCACACGGAAAGTTGATGTTTTCACATCGGTTTGTTACAAATACGACATTCCGGCCAGGCCCGCGCGCCCGGCACGACGAGCGACGGGCAAGCAGGATACAGGCATGGAAACGAAGAAGGGCGAACGGATCAAGACGCTGATGAACGTGCTGCAAGGGCAGAACGCGATTCATCTGAGGGAAGTCGCCGAGCTGTTCGGCGTGTCCGAAATGACGATCCGCCGCGATCTCGCCGACAACCCGCACGGCCTGAGCCTGATCGGCGGCTATGTGACGCGCCATTTCGCCGCGCAGCGCAGCGACATCGGCGAATACCTGATCAGCGCCGAGAACAACCGGCAGACGGAAGAGAAGCGCCGGATCGGCAAGCTCGCCGCGCAGTTCGTGAAGACGGGCGACACGATCTTCGTCGATTGCGGCTCGACCACGCCGTTCATCGTCGACTTCATTCCGGACGATCTCGAATTCACGGCCGTCTGCAATTCGCTGAACGTGTTCGCGAAGCTGCAGCAGAAGCCGCATTGCAGCGTGATCCTGTGCGGCGGCGTGTATCACCGCAAGAACATGGTGTTCGAGTCGGTCGCCGAGACGGGCATCCTCGACACGGTGCGCGTGTCGAAGGCGTTCATCTCGGCGGCTGGCGTCAGCGACCGCTGCGGCGTGACCTGCTTCAACTTCCACGAGGTCGACGCGAAGAAGAAGGTGATGCAGCGCGCGCAGAACCGCTTCCTGCTGGTCGACCACACGAAGTTCGACGAAGTGCGCGCGGCCTATTTCGCCGATCTGACCGACTTCAACTACGTGATTTCCGACGGGCAGCTGAGCCGCCGCTATGAAACCGCGATCCGCGACCACGGGATCGCGCTCGTGACCTGACGGCGGGCGGCGCGGTGCGTCACGCATCGCGCGGCACCTGCAGCGCGCGCGCTTCGTCCGCGTCCAGATAGCCGGTGACAACCTCGAAGCGGCGCGTCGCGCCGGGCGCGAGCGCGGCCACGTGACCCTTGCGGCGTTCCGCCAGATAGCCTTCCGGTTCGCAGGTCGACGGCAGTGCGAATGCGGCGACCTGCTGGTCCGCGTTGTGCAGGATCCAGCGTGTCGCATGCGGAAACTGCTCCGGCCGGTATGCGGTATGGAATGCACCGCCGTCCGGATGCGCGAGCAGGAAGTGCGCAAATCCATCCGCATCCGCTTGCGCGCCGTTCATGAAGAACACGATCTCGGGGTCGTACAGCGCAGGTGCGTCGAGCGTGTCGAGCCGTTCGGGCTCGCGCGCGAGCGTCGCCGTGTAGTCGCGCCATGCGGCGGTCGGCTTCACGTGCGCGGGCACGCTGTCGCGCAGGCGCAGCCCGCCGGGCGGCAGCGGTTGCACGAAGCAGCCGCCTGGCACGTACGCGTAGTTCAGGTGCGCCATGTACATCAGGTCCATCGGCGCGCCGCCGAGGTTGGTCACGTCCATCGCGATCGTCATTTGCGCGTCGTGCGCCGCGAGCCGCACCGACGGACGCGCGACATAGTGGCTGCCGAAACCCTGCACGTATTCGTATTCGCCCGTCACCTCGACCGTCGCGCCGTGCGCGTCCGCGCCGACGACCAGGCTCGCGCGGTCCATCGGCGCGCACGGCATCTCGCCGTGCAGCGCATGCGTGTCGTCCGGCCCCGGGCAGCCGTTGCGCAGCAGCCCGCTGTGGAACATGAAGCAGCCGTACGTATCGATGATCGATGCGGTGCGCTTCGGCTGCCGGAACATGTGCTTCATCGTCAGGTCGCGGCCGTCGAACGCGGCCGCCCAGATCATCTGGCCGAGATACGGCAGCACGACGAGGTGGCCGCGCCGGTTCTCGAGCTTGAGCGCCTCGACGCCGGACGCGTACGCGAACGCGGTGACGGCAAGGCCGTCGGTGCGGTACAGCAGGCGCGGCGTCTCGCGGAAATCGTCGCGCCGCAGTTCGATCTCGCCTCGCATCGTCAGGCTCCCGACGTGTTGCGCGCGTCGACGTAGCGCGCCTGCTCGCCGGCTTCGGGTGTCGCGGCCGGCAGGTGGCGCAGGCAGTAGAAGCCGTAATAGACGATCACGACGAAGCAGGCGAGCGGCACGATGAACGCGAGCTGCATGTTGCCGCCGGTGTGATCGGAGATCAGCCCCTGGATCAGCGGCACGACCGCGCCGCCGACGATGCTCATCACGAGGATCGAGCCGCCGTATTCGGTGTCCTTGCCGAGGCCGTCGATCGTCAGGCCGTAGATGGTCGGCCAGCACGGGCCGAGGAACACGCTCACGCATACGGCCGCATGGACGGCCGTGATGTTGTGCACGCCGATCGTGTAGGCGAGCAGCGCGATGCACAGGACGCCGTAGACGATCAGCACCTTGGCGGGACCGACGCGCTTCATCACGAGCGTCGCGATCAGCTTGCCGACGAAGAACGCGAAGAAGGTCGCGAGCAGGTAGTGCGACGCGCCGCGCTCGGTGAGGCCGCCGATCTGCATCGCCAGTCGGATCGTGAAGCTCCACACGCCGACCTGCGCGCCGACGTACAGGAACTGCGCGAGCACGCCCGCGACGAAGCGCCGGTTGCCGAGCAGGCGCGCGAGCGTGCCGCGCGCGTCGATGCGGTGCGTGGCGGCGCCCGTGCCGTTGCCCTTGCAGGCCGGGTAGGGCGTCAGCGCGAACACGACGAACACGGCCGCGAGCACGACGATCAGCCATTTGTACGGCTCGAGCGTCGCCTGGATCATCGCGAGCTGGTGCACGTGCGCGTCGGCCGCCGACATTGCCGCGAGCTGCGCATGCGACGCATCGCCTTCCTTGAAGATCAGGAAGCTGCCCATGTAGACGCCGGCCATCGCGCCGAACGGGTAGAACGTCTGCGAGATGTTCAGGCGGCGCGTGCTGGTGTCGCGCGGGCCCATCAGCGTCGAATACGAGTTCGCGGCCGTCTCCAGGAACGACAGGCCCGCGGCGATCACGAACAGCGCGACGAGGAACATCCCGTACCTGGCCATCGACGCGGCCGGGAAGAACAGCAGGCAGCCGATCGTGTAGAACAGCAGGCCGACGAGGATCGTCGTCTTGTAGCTGAATTTCCGGACGACGGTCGCGGCCGGAATCGCGAGGAAGAAGTAGCCGAGATAGAACGCGGACTGCACGAACGCCGATTCGAAATCGGACAGGAAAAACGACTTCTTGAACTGCGCGATCAGCACGTCGTTCAAATTCGCGGCGGTGCCCCACAGTGCGAACAGGCAGCACAGCAGCGTGAACGCGAACAGCGGCGTGCGGTTCAGGTAATAGCCGTCGGGCGTGTGTTCGATCCTGGCTCGGCTCATCAGTGTCTCCTTCCGAAGGGGTCTCGTCGATGGACGGCGCCGCTCACAGGCCGGCGTCGCGCAGGAAGTGTTCGAACGTCGCGGCGTCGGCATACGACTTCTGCGTGCCGAGGCCCGTGACGGAATGTGCGGCGTACGCGGATGCGTAGCGCATCGCGTCCACCGCGTCGTGCGAAGCTGCATAGCAGCGCGCGAAGCAGCCGATGTAGGCGTCGCCGGCGCCGGTCGTGTCGCGCGCGTCGACCCGCACGCCGGGCACGCGACGCACGCCTTCGCGCGACACGAGCAGCGAGCCCTGGTCGCCGAGCGTGACGATCACGTGCTTCAGCCCGCGCGCGACGAGCGATTCGGCCGCGCGCGCCGCGGTGTCCGGCGAATCGACGGGCATGCCCGACACGATCGCGAGCTCGGTTTCGTTCGGCACGAAGAATTCGACGGAGCGGATCCGTTCGAAATCGAGATCGGCGACCGCGGGCGCCGGGTTCAGCAGGACCGGAATGCGATGACGCGCGCCGAATTCGATCGCGTGGTAGACGGTGTCGAGTTCGATCTCGAGTTGCAGGACGATCAGCGCGCACTCGACGAGCTTCGGCGCGGCGGCGTCGATGTCGGCCGGCGTCAGGTGGCGGTTCGCGCCCTTGACGATCAGGATGCTGTTGCTCGAATCCGGCTCGACGAAGATCGGCGCGACGCCGCTCGGCACGCCCGCGACCTTGCGTACGTGCGCAGTGTCGATGCCTTCGCGCTCGAAGTTGCGGATCGTGTTGTCGGCGAACACGTCGTCGCCGACTTTGGTGACCATCACGACGCGCGCGCCGAGGCGCGCGGCCGCGACGGCCTGGTTCGCCCCCTTGCCGCCGCAGCCGAGCTCGAAATTCGGTGCTTCCAGCGTTTCTCCGCGCGCGGGCATGCGCGTGACATAGGTCACGAGGTCGACCATGTTGCTGCCGATGACGGCGATTGTCTCCATCTGCGTCTCTCTTCGTTGGAATGAGGCGCGACGCGTTCGTGATCGGTGGGCGCGCGCCGAGTGATAATAAAATCACAATAAATGTGATAATGCAATCTTATGATGTTAGAGGGGTTACTGGTGTGGGTGCGGGGGAGTCGCGGGGCGTGGTTGGTCGGTTCGTAGAGATAGGAGAGGAATAGTTGTCCGATGTCGTATGTATTAGGGAGATTAGAACTGGAGTGTTATGAGGAAAAACGGCTGAAAGCTTGCCTTTACGTCGCCGCAGTCATATGATGACAGATCATATGCGCCGCCCAATCGCCGCGCCGATTGCGCGGCCTTCCCTGTTCATCTGCCGTATCGAACCGTCCGCTCCGCCGCATCGAGAATCCGTTCGTGAAAATCGCCGCCATCGAAGTCATTCGCCTGTCGCTCGCATTCGATGCGGGCCGCCGCCCCGCCGGCAACGCCGAGCCGGCTGCCGTCGATACCTACAACGCCGCCGACCGCACGCTGCGCCGCATGGAGTCGCTGCTCGTCAGGCTGACCGACGACGCCGGGCGCGTCGGCTGGGGCGAGGCGTTCGGCCATCTCGTCAATCCGGTCACGTTCGCCGCGCTCGAAGGGCCGGTCGGACGCTGGTTCCGCGGCGTCGAATTCGAGCCGACGCGCGACGGCATTGCCGCGTTGCGCGATGCGGCCGACCGCGCGCTGCATGCGTTCGGGCGAACCGGCCCGGTGCTGTATGCGCTGTCGGCGATCGATACGGCGCTGCACGACCTCGCCGCGCAGCACGCGGGCATGCCGCTGTACCGCTGGCTCGGCGGCGCGCGCGACGAGATCGACGTGTACGCGAGCCTCGTCAGCTACGACAACGCACCCGACGAAGTCGCGCGCCACGTGCGGCGCGCGTGGGACGAAGGGTTCCGGCGGATCAAGCTGCACGAGACGGCGCGCGATGCGATCGCTGCGGCGCGCGCAGCGTTGCCCGCCGACGGCGAATTGATGGTCGACGTGAACTGCCCGTGGACCGCGAGCGAGGCCGCGCGCCGCGTCGGCCACCTCGCCGATCTGCAGCTCGGCTGGATCGAGGAACCGGTCTGGCCGTGCGACGACGCCGGCGGCATCGCGCGCGTGCGCGGCGCCGGCGTGCCGGTCGCGGCGGGCGAGAACGCGTCGGGCGTCGCGGGTTTTCGCGACCTGTTCGAGCACGACGCGATCGACGTCGCGCAGCCGAGTATCGCGAAGATCGGCGGACCGACCGGCATGCGCGACGTGATCGCACTCGCCGCGCGTCACGGCGTGCGCGTCGTGCCGCACTGCTTCTATTACGGCGCGGGCCTGCTGGCGACCGCGCATGTCGTTGCGACGCTGCCGGCCGATGTCGCGCTCGAGATTCCGTATCTCGACTGGCCCGAACCGCTGCATCCGGCGCAGCGGCCGGGCGCCCGGCTGCGGCTGCCGGATGCGCCGGGGCTCGGGTTCGCGCCCGACGAAGCGGTGCTGGCGCGCAACACGATCGCGCGAGCGACGATCGACTAGCGTGCTGCCCGCGCGCGCGCCGGTTCGACGCGGCAGCGTGCCGCGCGTACCGGAACGGCGCGGGGGCGGCGTGGAGGTTCGGTCGCGGCTGCCGGGCATGCGCGGCGGCCGCGACGCATCAGGCGGGACGGCGCTGCGGCGCGCGTGCCGGTCGACAGGAAGGAGACAAGATGAAAACGCGTTACCGCTGGTGGATCGGCGCGCTGCTGTTCGGCGCCGGCATGCTCAACTATCTCGATCGCGCGGCGCTGTCCGTCGTCGCGCCGATCATCAAGCGCGACCTCGGGATCGACGACGCGCAGATGGGCATCCTGTTCAGCAGTTTCTTCATCGGCTACTGCGTATTCTGTTTCGTCGGCGGCTGGGCCGCGGACCGGTTCGGGCCGCGCCGCGTGTTCGCATGTGCGGCCGGCGTGTGGTCGCTGTTTTGCGGCGCGACCGCGCTGGCCGGTTCGTTCGCGCATCTGCTCGTCGTGCGCGTCGCGTTCGGGATCGGCGAAGGGCCGATGGGCACGACGACGAACAAGGCGATCTCGAACTGGTTTCCGCGCCGGGAAGCCGGCCGCGCGGTCGGCTGGACCAACGCGGGGCAACCGCTCGGCGCGGCGATCGCGGCGCCGATCGTCGGGCTCGTCGCGCTGCAGTTTGGTTGGCGCGTGTCGTTCGTCGTGATCGCCGCGCTCGGTTTCGTGTGGCTCGCCGCGTGGTGGGCGCTGTTCCGCGACGACCCGGCCACCCATCCGCGCGTGTCGCCCGACGAGGCGCGCGAGATCGCCGCCGATCGCGCGGCCGAGGTCGCGCCCGACCTGCAGGCGGACGGCCGCGAAGCACGCCCGCTGCTGCACTATCTGCTGTCGCGGCCGGTGCTCGGCGTCGCGCTCGCGTTCTTCAGCTTCAACTACGTGCTGTACTTCTTCCTGTCGTGGCTGCCGAGCTATCTGACCGACTACCAGCATCTGAATATCAAGCAGATGAGCGTCGTCGGCATCCTGCCGTGGCTGGGCGCGACGGTCGGCTTCGTCGCTGGCGGCACCGTGTCGGACCGGATCTACCGACGCACCGGCGACGTGCTGTTCGCGCGCAAGATCGTGATCGTCGTCGGGCTCGGCGTCGCGGCCGCGTGCGTACTGCTCGCGTCGCAGGTGAGTTCGCTCGGTGTGGCGGTCGCGCTGATCGCAATCGCGAGCCTGTTCGCATTCATGGCGCCGCAGGCCTGCTGGTCGCTGCTGCAGGAGATCGTGCCGCGCGAACGCGTCGGCGCGGCGGGCGGCTTCGTGCACCTGCTCGCGAATCTCGCGGGCATCCTGTCGCCGAGCCTGACCGGGTGGCTCGTCCAGTACGGCGGCGGCTATGCGAGCGCGTTCGTGCTGGCAGGCGCGTCGGCGCTCGCCGGTGCGGTGATCCTCACGGTCGCGGTGCGTTCGCGCGCGGTCGCCCAGATGCGCGGGGCGGTCTGACAGGCAGCGGCATCGCGCCGACGTTCATGCGTAAGCGAGAATCAACGCGTCGAGATTGCGCTGTGCGATCGGCGTGAGCGGCGCGAATTCGGTCGACCGGAACAGCGGCGACTGCGCGCGCAGCCGTTCGAGCGCCTGCTTTCGGCCGGCGCGAAACGCCGGCGACGGTGCGTCGGGGTCCTGCGCCCATTCCCGTGCGATCGCGCGGTCGTATTCGCGAAGCCGGTCGGGCGCGGCCGCGAGGATCGCGAGATCGGCGTCGAGAAACAGCCGGCCCGCGCGCAGTCGCTCGGGATCGGCCGCGAACGTGTCGGGCAGGCGATGGGATTTCGTTGCCAGCACCAGCGCATGCGCGATCGACAGATGCGATTCGTGCGCGTGCAGCCACGCTTCGGAACACAGTTCGGCGGTGACGGAGGCGAGCCATTGCGCGCTGCGTGCCTCATTGTCCGCATAGTCGGGCAGTGTCGTCGCATAGACGATGTCGTGCGCCCACACCGCGAGTTCGATCGCCGGCCACAGCGGCTCCGTGCGATAGGGCGCGAGATGCGCGAACAGCTCGGCCAGGTGTGCGAGCGTATGGTAGAAGCGCTGCGGTTCGCCGTACGCGCGCTCGACGAGCGGCCAGACGGCGGGCGTGCCGAAGCACGCGTCGCAGGAAGTGCGCAAGGCGCGGGCGAGGTCCGAAGCGGAATCGTGCATGGGGCGGCATGTCGCGGACGGGCGAGGGGAGCAGGATAGCAAACCGTCGCCCGTCGCCGCTTTCCGTTTGCGGATTGCCGATTGCCGCCTTCGCGGCGAACGCGGCCGGCGCATGCGGTTTGCGCGACCGAATCCCGCCCGACATCACCGATATTCGCCGCGCGCCGCTCGCCGCGTGCAAAGCGCGGACCGCGCCGCGCGGCATTCGCTCAACGACGGAACGGCAGCTCGACGTCGTCGGGAATCGGACACACATACGGCCGGCCGCCGCGCCGTTCGAGCAGTTCGGCCTTCGCGCGCGCCAGCGTATCCGGCGACCCGAGCAGGTCGATCGCGGTCGCCGCCATCGTCTTTGCCGCGAGCATCATCCCCTTGTGCGCGAGCGCGGTCTTGCCCTGCGCGACCCACTGCCACGAATGCGGCGGCGTGCCGAACGCGTAGCAGCTCGTATGGCACTGCGCGGTCGGCGTGACCCAGCTCACGTCGCCGACGTCGGTCGAACCGCAGATCGGGCGACCCTTGCCCGGCTCGTACGGATCGATGCCGTCGAACAGCGCCTTCGGATCGCGCCATGCCTGGTTCAGCGAGCGCGACGACGTTTCGATGTCCTGCGCGCTGAGCGTCTGGCGCTGATAGGCATCGGCGAGCGCGGCGTCTTCCGCATCGAAGCCGGCCGAGCCGAGCGCCCGCAGATGGCCGTACATCACCTGGTTCAGCACGGCGTTTTCCAGCAGGTTCGAGCACGCCTTGTCGAACACGATCTCGACCTGGCAGTCGGTCATCAGCGCGGCGCCGCGCGCGACGTTCTTCACGCGCTCGAACAGGTCCGCCGCCTGGTCGTTGCGCGGCGCGCGCACCAGATACAGCACCTCCGCATTCGCCTGCACGACGTTCGGCGACAGGCCGCCGGTATGCGTCACCGCGTAATGCACGCGCGCTTCGGGCAGCATGTGTTCGCGCAGGTAGTTGACGCCGACGTTCATCAGCTCGACCGCATCGAGCGCGCTGCGGCCGAGATGCGGCGACGCGGCCGCATGCGACGCGGTGCCGGTGAAACGGAAATAGGCCTGGATGTTCGCAAGCGAGCCGGCCGGGAAGATGCCGGTGTACACGTGCGGGTGCCACGACAGCGCCGCGTCGAGATCGTCGAACACGCCGGCGCGCGCCATGAAGGTCTTGCCCGATCCGCCTTCCTCGGCCGGGCAGCCGTAGAAGCGCACGGTGCCGGGCTGGCCCGTGCGTTCGAGATGCGTCTTTACGGCGGCCGCCGCGAGGTGCGCGGCCGTGCCGAGCAGGTGATGGCCGCAGCCGTGGCCGTTGCCGTTCGCGATTTCGCTCGACGGGCGGCAGGTAAACGCGCCGGCTTCCTGGCTGAGGCCCGACAGCGCGTCGTATTCGCCGAGGATGCCGATCACGGGGCCGCCGTTGCCGGCTTCGGCGACGAACGCGGTCGGGATGTCCGCGACGCCGCGCGTGACGCGAAAGCCCGCGGCTTCCAGCATCCGGACATGCAGGTCGGTCGACGCGAATTCCTCGTAGCGCAGTTCGGCGAGATTCCAGATCTGGTCGGACAGCGCGGTGAACTGCGCGCGCTGGCTGTCGATGAAATCGAGGGCGAGTGAAGTCATGAAGTTCTCCTGAAGGAAGCGGATGCGGTCAGAATTTCTGCCGCAGGCCAAGGGCGAAGACGGTACTGCTCATGCCGGGTGCGGTGAGCGGGGCGGAGCCGAACGACAGGGCCGACTGCCCGGTATTCCGGAAGCCGCCGACCCGCACGTACACGCCGGTGAGTTTCGAGAACTGGTAGTCGTAGCCGAGCAGCGCGCCGAGCGCGTGGCTGGCCTGGCCGGCGATCGTGCGATACGCGACGTCGGCCCGCAGCGCGTGGGGGCCGCGCTGCCAGATCGCGCCGGCCGAATAGACCTGCGCGACGAGCGTGCCGGGCGCGGTGGGCCGCATCAGCGTGTATGCGAACGACGCGAGCGTCGGGCCGAACGCATACGACGCGCTGGCCATCACCGAGTCGGTGCGCGGGCCGTCGGGCGCGCCGCCCGGCGTCGACGACGTCGCGGCCCAGATCGCGTTGTACGCGCCGCTCAGCATCAGCGGGCCGCGCGCGAAGTTCGCGACCGCGCCCGCATTGCTCGCGATCGGGCTCGCGCCGGCCGCGTTGCGAAACGCGTAGAGCACGGTGACGTCGAGCCCGCCGTAGGTCGGCGTCTTGTAGCTGATCGCGTTCTCGATGCGTCCGGGCAGCGATGCGGCGCCGCGCCCGAGGTCGCCGCCGACGATCGCGGTGCTCGCGAACGGCGACAACTGCCCGACGAGGTAGAACGGGTCGGCCGCTTCGGGCACGATCGCCGGATACTGCTTGCCGAGCTTGATCGTCCCCCAGCGCTCGGAGCCGAGCGCGACATTGGCTTCGCGGTTGTAGAGCGAGGTCGCGCTCTGCGGCCGGCCGGACATCAGGTCGAAGCCGCTCTCGAGACGAAAGCTCGCGCGCAGGCCACCGCCGAGATCCTCGCTGCCGATGAAGCCGAAGCGCGACGTCGATGCGCCGCCGCTCATCAGGGCGGCGCTCGTCTGGCTGCCGATGCGCGCGTATTGCAGGAAGCTGTCGAGCGCGCCGTAGATCTGCAGATTCGCGCGGGTCGGCGCGGCCCACAGGCAGGTTGCCGCGCAGCATGCGGCCGTCAGGGTTGAATTGCGCAAGTTCATGTCGTGGTGTTCGGGTTCATCGGCGTGCGAAGCGCAGGCGTGCAGCGGCCCGCCCGCGCACGCGTCGGCGTCGCGGAGTCGGTCGACCTGCCGTGGCAGGCCGGTTCGGATTCAGAGGGCGCGGGGCGGTGTGCCGCGCGTCGGCGGGCGACGTCTAGCGGTCGTCGCGGTCGGCCGGACGCTCCTGGAAGCGCCACAGCGCGAGCAGGCTGATGGCGCCGCAACCGAGCACGTACCACGCGGGCGACATCGGATCGCCGGTGCGATGCAGCAGCCACGTCACGTTGAATTGCGCGAAGCCGCCGAATACCGTCACGCCGACGCTGTAGATCGTCGCGAGCGCGGTGGCGCGCACGCGCGGCGGGAACGCTTCCATGATCAGCAGCAGGAACGCGGAGCTGCCGGCAGTCGCGAAGGCCATCACGACGATGACGATCGCGACCATCAGCCCGACCGACGGCGCGGCGATCAGCAGCCGAAAGGCGGGATACACGCACGCAAGCGACGCCAGCCACGTGACGGCGATCATCGGCTTGCGGCGCGGCAGTCGATCGATGATCCACAGCCCCGACACGAGCGCGGCGACGATCATCGTCAGCCCCGACGCGCAGCCGGCGAGCAGCGACGTCGCCATCGGCAGGTGCAGCGTGCGCACCGCGTAGGCGGGCATGTAGAACACGAAGATGTACAGCGTCGACGTGCTGCCGACGATCAGCAGCGTGCCCAGCGCGACGCGGCCGAGGTAGTGCGTGACGAGCTCGCGGACCGCGCTGCCGCGCGCATCGCGCGCCGCCGTGTGGGTTTCGTCGAGATGACGGCGGATGTAGAAGCCGACCGGGCCGAGCAGCAGGCCGAGCAGGAACGGCACGCGCCAGCCCCAGCTCGCGAGCGCGTCGGCCGGCAGCACGGCCGACAGCAGCGCGCCGCTGAGCGCGCCGAGCAGCGCCGCGATGCCCTGGCTGATCACCTGCCAGCTCACCATGAAGCCGCGGCCCGACAGCGGGCCCGATTCCATCAGCAGCGTGGTCGACGCGCCGATCTCGCCGCCGGCCGACAGCCCTTGCAGCAGCCGGCCGATCACGACCAGCACCGGCGCGACGACGCCGATGCGCGCATAGGACGGCGTCAGCGCGATCAGCGCAGTACCCGCGATCATCAGCTGGATCGTCAGCGTGAGCGCCGCGCGCCGGCCCGCGCGATCGGCGTAGTTGCCGATCAGGATGCCGCCGAGCGGACGCATCACGAAGCCGACGCCGAACGTCGCCATCGCGAGCAGCAGCGGTCCGACGTCCGAATCGACGGGAAAGAAGGTTTTGCCGATCAGCGCGGCGAAGTAGCTGAACACGGTGAAGTCGAACATCTCGAGCGCGTTGCCGGCCGAGGTGGCGATGATCGTCCGGGTCTGCGCCGAGCGGCGGCGCGGGGCGGGCGGCGCGTCGACGAGCGGCGTGGCGGCGTCTTGCATCGGGAATGTCTCCGTCGGGAATGGGTATCGGTATCGTGAGCGTCGTCAGGTTTCCTGCGAGCTGGCTGGATGTTAAGACCGGGCAAAACATCGCGATACGCGCAAATTTTTATCCTGATAACATCCGTTTATCCCCTCGATGTCCTCCCGCCCGCTCCCGTCATTCGTCGCATGAAACTTCACCAGCTCCGCGCGCTCGTGGCCGTCGCGCGCTCGGGCAGCATCCACGAGGCCGCCCGCACGCTGCACCTGACGCAGCCCGCCGTTACGCGCTCGCTGCGCGATCTCGAGGACGAACTCGGCCTGATGCTGGTCGTGCGCAGCTCGTCGGGCGTCACGCTGACCGATGCGGGGCGCGCAATGCTGCAGCGCGCCGAACTGGTGGTCAACGAGGTCGCGCGCACCGAGCAGGAGATGGCGCAGTTGCGCGACAACCGGCAGGGCCGGCTCGCGATCGGCATGACGCCGCTCGCGGGCATCACGGTTTTGCCGGCCGCGTACAACCGCTTTCGCCGCGCGATGCCCGACGTGCAGCTCGAATTCGTCGAAGGCAGTCCGTCGCAGCTCGTCGAGCAGCTGAAGAACGGCGCGCTGGATTTTGCGCTGGGCGCCGGCACCGATGCGCAGGATTTCACGTCGGTGCGCTGCGTGCATCTCGAGACGTTTCCGATGTGGTTCGCGGTGAGCCGCAAAGGGAAGCTGGCCGGCGCGACATCGCTTGCCGATCTTCAGGAAGCCGAATGGCTGCATACGGGGCCGTCGACGGAATTCCGGGCGTTCCTCGCCGAGCTGTTCGAACGCGCGGGGCTGCCGCCGCCGCGCCGCGTCACGCGCTGCGCGTCACAGACGCTGTTCTATGCGCTGGCGGTCAATAGCGACGTGGTGACCGCGTGGACGCAGCTCGCGCTGCGCGGCGACGCGTCCGATACGCTGAAGACGCTCGACCTCGTCGAGCAGCCGGTTGCGCGGAACCTGTATCTGCTGTTTCGCGAAAGCGCGGTATTGACGTCGTCGGCCGAGTATTTCGTGCGCTGTATCGACGATGCGCTGCAGGCCGAGCGGGCGCAGGCGGGAAAGGGTGGCGGTGCGGCAAAGGCGTCGCGGCGCGCGCGGGGCGGTTGACGCGGCGAACGGGTGGGGAGGGGCGACGTCATTCCGTTCGATGCTTTCCACCTACCTCATGCAGTGTCGGCGCTCAGCCCGGACGTTCGCCCTACACCACCGAGCGTGGCAGTCCCGCCAGCGATTTCAGGATGACCGCGGTGACGCCCCAGATGTCGTATGGCTGATCCGCCCAGTACCACGAACCGGTGCGCTCTCCTTCGACATACTGTCGCGGCAGATCCGGATTCAGCAGCGTGGCGAACGGGAATTCGAAGATCTCGTCGACTTCGGCAGGCGCCGCCTGCCAGCGGGCCGTCTCGGGCACGACGCCGATCACCGGGAAAATCGCGTGATTCCGCTTTCTCGTCTTGTGTATCGGCAGGCACCCGACCAGCCGGACCGCGTCCGGTTCGAGATGGATTTCCTCGAACGCCTCGCGCAGCGCCGTCGCGCCGATCGTGCGGTCCGACTCGGCTGGCCGGCCGCCGGGGAAGCTGACATGCGACGAGTATTCACGCAGCCCGGACGAACGCCGGGTCAGCAGTATCGTCGGCTCGCGACGCGGCACGATCGCCACCAGGACAGCCGAGAATTTCCATGGCTCGGGGTCGTCCGCGAGGTAGGTCGCCGCGACCGACCAGTCCGTCGAAGCGGGAATCCGCAGGTCCGTTACGCCGCGTTCGATCGTTTCGAGAGCGGCGCGATAGCGCTCGCCATCCGGGCGCGGCATTGACCGTTCGTGCTTCGCATCGAGGACGCCTTTGTCGGTTTCCATGTCTGTTCCGCGGATCGGAATCCATGCGCGCCGCGTGACGCGCTCGGGTGGTTCGGGGACGGCAGCGTTGCGGTGAAGCCGTTCGAGTATAGGTGCGTTTGCGCCCGAACGGGAGTCCGACTTTCGCGCCGCACGAAAACGCCCGTGCCGAATGGCCCGCATACCGGGCGCGCATCGTTTGCCCCGCGCCGGGAGATGCCGGCCTGCGTCGAAGATCGAGAACGCGCCGGCAGCGCGTCAACCGGAGCGCGCGCGATCGTGCCCGGCCGCCTCGTCGATCGCCGTCAGCAGATCGTCCACGCGCACCATCAACTCGCGAACCTGCCGCAGCGTCGCGTATTGATGCAGCACGGCGCGCCATTGCGGCATCGTGACCAGCGCATCCCAGATCACGCCGAGCGCGTGCGCGTCGACATCGGCGCCGCGTGCGAGCGCACTCGCATAATCGAGGCTCGCCTGCGCCGACAGCAACTGCATCCGGCTCGCGGCGCTCAACATGCGCGGCGTCACTTCAGCGCCGGTGTCGCAGCAGTAGATCACTTCGCGCTGCAATGCCGCTTCGTCGGTCGTCAACGCAGCAAGCGACGCGCCGTGCACGCGGACCGCGCCTTCGCGCGTCCCGAACGCATAGAGCGTCGCACGGTCGGCCTGTGCGAGCAGGTTCAGGCCGCGCAGCAGTCGCGGCAAGTCGGTCGTCGCGGCATCCGCGGACGCCTTGGCTTCGACGAGAAAGCGCACGTGCCACGCGGCGTCCGGGCCTTCGTCGCGCGCGCGGTCGAGCAGGACCGCATCCCATTCGGTTTTCGCGCGATCGTGCCGGCCGGGTATCGACGACGGCACGCGCATCGACGTCACCACGCGATAGGTGCGCTGCGCGTCGTCGGCATCGAGCCGCCGCGCGAGCGCGCCGAGCGCCTGCGCCGCCGATGCTTCGACGGCGGCGCCGCGCCGATGCGACGTGGCGCCCTGCGCGACGGCGAGCGTGCTGCCGGACTCCGGCCCGTGATGCGCGATCAACGCGCGGTATTCGCGCACCTGCGGATCCGGCGCCAGTGCGTCGATACGCAGCAGACGCTCGAGCGCCGCGCTGTCCTGCAGCTTGTCGAGGTCGCGCGCGAACGCGGCGTCGGCGGCCATTTCCGAGCGTGTGCGCAGGCGCTGCAGCGCGTCGCGGAACGCGCTCCACGAACCGGCAAACGCGGCCGCATGCAGCTCGGCGAGCGCATCGCGCTGCCATGCGTGCGCGAGCCGCTCGCGCTTGGCCGGATGCGCAAGCGCGTTGACGGCCGAGCGCAGCGTGCGCCGGTCCTGCTCGGCATGCGCGGTGAGCGACGCGTATTCGCGTACGCCAGGCGCATCGTGGCGCAGCACGGCGGCCTGAAATGCGGGGTCGCCGGAGCGGGGATCGATGGCCTCGCGGATCATCCGCGCGAGCGCGTCGATGAAGCCGCGTCGCAGTGCCGGTGCGACCGGTTCGCCGGCGGCCAGCGCCGCGCGGGCCGCCTCGATCGTGGTCGCAATGTCGGCGGCCGGACTGGCCGCGTCGCTCGGCGACGCCGTCTGAACGAGCGACGCGAGGCGATACCGTCGACGGACGGTGCGCAGTATTCGATCGAGCAGGGCAGGCAACGGAAGCGGCGACATGACGGATACCGGTTCGGAAAAGTGTGGGGCGCTCATGCGGTCGAAGTGCGGCCGGCCGCGGCTGGCCGCATGTCGACCGGGCGCGGCGGCACGCGCGAGGGCGTGCCGCCGCGCGTCATGCCGTCAAGGTCACCGACAGGCTGCCCAGCTCGCCGAAGCGGACCGTCAGCGCATCGCCGAGCGGCACGTCGATCGCGCCCGCGTACGAGCCGGTCGTCACGATCTGGCCGGCGCGCACCGCGTCGCCGCGCGACGCGAGGAAGTTGACGAGCCAGACCAGCGGCTTGAGCGGATCGCCGTCCGGATGGCGACCGTCGATCGTGCGGGTCAGCCCGCCTTCGAACGTGATCGCGAATGCGTCCAGCGGCACGCGCAGCCCGTCGGGCACGACCGGGCCGACGCAGAGGCCCTGGTTGAACTGCGCATCGGCGAGCAGCTCGAATTTCGTCGCGCGCGCGGGCTCCGCGTAGCGGCAGCCGAGCACTTCGAGCACCAGCCGCACTTCGCGGATCGCGCCGCGCACGTCGGCTTCGTCGTACGGCCGCTCGCGCGCCGGCAGGTCGCGGTCGAGCACGAAGGCGATTTCCGGTTCGATCCGCACGGTCGGCGTGCCGCCGACGACGCGGTACGGCGCGTCGGCGTCGCGGATCGTCGACGCGAAGATCGGCGCGACGATCACGCGGCCCGGCGGCGGCAGCGCACACTTCCATCCGCCGATGGCTTCGCCGAGCAGGTCGGCGACGCGATGCTGGATCGCGAGCGCGGTGTCGATATCCTCGGGGCGGAGGGTGTCGGGCAGCAGCGGGCCGGGGACGCCGGCATGGCGGGCGGCGACGAGGTGCTGGGCGGCGCCGTCCACGCGTTCGAGTGTCGTGGTCATGTCGGTTGAGCGTAGTGAAGAGGACCCGGCGAAAGCGGCCGGGCAAAGCGGATCAGACCGATGATAACGGTTTCGGCGCACCCGCTGTCTCGCAACGGGTCGCGCCCCCGGTTCGACGGGGCGCGCGGGCCCGCTCGCGCGACCGGCTCCGCGCGTCGCTTTGCCGCACGCGCGTGTTCGGCCGTCGCTTGATTCCCGTCAATATTCGAACCCGCCGGCCGCCGATGATGGTGACATGGCTGCGCGCGATCGCGCGCGGCAGTCCACCCCAGCGAGGTTCGCATGTACGAGAAGATCATGGTGGCCGTCGACGGCAGCGCGTCGTCGAAACAGGCGCTTGCCGAAGCATTGAAGCTCGCGAAAGCGGGCGGCGCACAGCTCAGCATCGTTTACGTGGTCGACAAGTCGGTGCTGTTCACCTACGCGGGCCGCTTCGATCCGCACGCACTGGTCGAGGAGATCCGCAGCGACGGCACGAAGGTGCTGCGCGAAGCGGAGCAGCTCGTCGCACAGGCCGGCGCGAACGGCGAGGCCGAACTCGTCGAGACCGAGAGCATCGGCGAGGACGTCGCCGAACGCCTGCAGCGCTACGTGAAGGAGCACCGCATCGATCTCGCGGTGGTCGGCACGCACGGGCGGCGCGGCTTTCGGCGGGTGCTGCTCGGCAGCGTCGCCGAGCGCTTCCTGCGCGGCTCGAACTGCCCGGTGCTGCTGATTCGCGGCGGTGCTGCGGCGGAGTCGTCCGCTGCCGCGGCCTGACGCGGGCGCGCGATGATACGTCGCCAGTACAGGATCGTCGTCGCGGCGATCGCGGTGTTCGTGACGCTGGCGGGCATGATGGCCGTCGTGACCGGCCTGCTGTTCGACGACGCGGTCGCGTTGCGCGGCGGCGCGATCGCGCTGATCGTCGGCGCGGCCGGTTTCGTCGTGATGCTCAATCCGACCGCGAAGGGGGAGGAATGACGCCGCGCGTGCCGGTTGCACGGCCCGGCAGCGCTTCATCGGAGCCACGGAGGTGTCGAAATGAAAGCACTCGTTTATCACGGTCCCGGCAAGCTCGCGCTTGAATCGCGGCCCGAGCCGACGCTGCAGTCGGCCACCGACGCAATCGTGCGCGTGACGCGCACGACGATCTGCGGCACCGACCTGCACATCCTGAAGGGCGACGTGCCGACCTGCGAGCCCGGCCGCGTGCTCGGCCACGAGGGCGTCGGCGTCGTCGAGCAGGTCGGCGCGGCCGTCGATACGCTGAAACCCGGCGATCACGTGCTGATCTCGTGCATCTCGTCGTGCGGCCGCTGTGCGTATTGCCGGCGCGGCATGTACTCGCACTGCGAGACGGGCGGCTGGATCCTCGGCAACCGGATCGACGGCACGCAGGCCGAATACGTGCGGATCCCGCACGCGGCGACGAGCCTGTACCGCATCCCGCCCGGCGCGGACGAGGAGGCGATGGTGATGCTGTCCGACATCCTGCCGACCGGCTTCGAATGCGGCGTGCTGAACGGCAAGGTCGAGCCCGGCAGCACGGTCGCGATCGTCGGCGCGGGACCGATCGGGCTCGCGGCGCTGCTCACCGCGCAGTTCTATTCGCCGGCGCGGATCGTGATGATCGATCCCGATCGCCGGCGTCTCGACGTCGCGCGACGCTTCGGCGCGACGGACTGTATCGACGGTCGCGACGGCGAGCCGGCGGCCGTGGTGATGAAGCTGACCGACGGCGTCGGCGTGGACTGCGCGATCGAGGCGGTCGGCATTCCGGCGACGTTCGAGCTGTGCACGGCGATCGTCGCGCCCGGCGGCGTCGTCGCGAATGTCGGCGTGCACGGCACCCAGGCCGACCTGCATCTCGAGAAGCTGTGGGACCGCAATATCGCGATCACGACGCGGCTCGTCGATACGGTCAGCACGCCGATGCTGCTGAAAACGGTCGGCGCCGGGCGGCTCGATCCGAAAAACCTGATCACGCACCGCTTCGCGCTCGACGATATCGCGCGTGCATACGACACGTTCGGCCGGGCCGCGGAAACGCACGCGCTGAAGGTCGTCATCGAAGTCGCCTAGGTTGCGGCGAAGGCGCGCACGCCGTCGCGCGGCGCGGCGCATACCGCGCGCGCAACCGTCCGGCTTCACGGTGCCGGCGTACCGGGACCGGCATCGTCGAGATCGACGCGCTCGCCGTATGTCGGCACCTCGCAGCGCCAGTGCAGCCGCTCCTCGATGCGCCTGCGCAGCGCATCCGCGGCCGCCGGTTCGCCATGCGTGACGAAGGTGCGCGTCGGTGCGTCGCGAAGCGCGCCGAGCCACGCGAGGATGTCCTCGTAATCGGCATGCGCGGACAGCGCCGACACGGTCTCGACCCGCGCCCGCACGCGCACGTATTCGCCGTGGATCTTCAGCGTCGGCTCGTGCGCGGCGAGCGCGGCGCCGCGCGTGCCGGCGGCCTGGTAGCCGACCAGCGCGATCGTGTTGCGTGCATCGGGCGCGTAGCGGCTCAGGTGATGCAGCACGCGTCCGCCGGTCGCCATCCCGCTGCCCGCGACGATTACCATCGGTCCCTGCCGTGCGGCGATCGCCTTCGACTGTTCGACGGTGCGGACCATCGTCGCCGCGTGGCCGAGCGCATCGGCCTCCGACATCGTCAGCCGGTGATCGAGCAGATGGTGGCGATAGACGCCGGTCACGTCGGTCGCCATCGGGCTGTCGAGAAAGACGGGCACGTGCGCCATCCGGCCGCTCGCCTTGAGCCGCGCGATGTAGTACAGGATCTCCTGCGCACGTCCGACCGTGAAGCTCGGGATCACGACCACGCCGCCGCGCGCGAAGGTCGCGTCGAACAACGCCGCGAGTTCGGCCTCGGGGTCGGAATCGGGATGCAGGCGGTCGCCGTAGGTCGATTCGACGACGACGAAATCGGCATGTACGGGCGCCCTCGGCGCGTGCATGATCGGGTCGTCGCTGCGGCCGAGATCGCCCGAGAACGCGAGCACCCGGTGTGGCCGCCAGTGGACCACGATACTCGCGGCGCCGAGGATGTGGCCGGCCGGCAACAGCCGGAACGACAGGCCGTCGCCGAGCGACACGCATTCGTCGAACGGGCGCGGCTTCAGCAGCTGCAGCGCGCGCTGCGCATCGTCGCTCGTGTAGAGCGGCAGGGCCGGATGGTGCTTCGAGTAGCCGTGCCGGTTCGCGAAGTCGGCCTCCTCTTCCTGCAGCCGCGCGCTGTCGTGCAGCAGGATCTCGCACAGCGCCGCGGTGGCCGGCGTGCAGTACATGGGCCCGCGATAGCCGTCGCGCGCGAGCACCGGCAGGTAGCCGCTGTGGTCGAGGTGCGCGTGCGTGACGACGACGGCGTCCAGCGTGTCGGCGGGAACCGGCAGCGTGCGCCAGTTGCGCAGGCGCAGGTTCTTGGTGCCCTGGAACAGCCCGCAGTCGACGAGCACGCGCAGGCCGTCGTGCTCGAGCAGGTATTTCGAGCCGGTGACGGTTTCGGTCGCGCCCAGGAAAGTCAGTTTCATCGGGCACCTCGTCGGAGTCGCGATTGTCGATGCCACCGTTAGAACGGGCGCGCGGGCGCGGGCTTTGACGGAAATCAGCAAACGGCGAGGGCAGCGTTCCCTCGGGCGGGCGACCGCCTGCGCCGTCGCCGGAATGGCCGGGTGGCCGCCGTGGCGGCGCGCCGTTTGATCCGGGCCCGAATAGGGTGGCTGCGCGCCGGGCGCGCGAGCGGCGGATCGATGCGGGTCGCGGCCGTCCGGCCGGCCCGTCTATCGCGCGTCCGGCGACGACGGCGTGCCCGACAGCACGAAGCCGGCCACGCCGGACGTCAGCGCGATCACCGCGAAGCCGAACACACGGCTGCCGTCGAACAGCATCGCATGCAGCACGCCGATCGCGGCGCCCAGCGCGACGAACACGCAGAGCGTCGCGAGCGCGAGCCGCACGGTATGGCTGGTCATAGGGCGTTCCTCGTCGAAGTTCATTGAGCCACCCGTCGCGATCGCGAAGCGGGGCGCCGTCACACGCGTGTCACGACGAGCATCATCGCGTGCCGGCGCGCGCTGCGATTGACCTGGGTCAACGGGACGGCTGCGCCGCGCGCTGTGCGGTGACGATTGCTGCAGTGCGGCCGGCGCCACCGTGATTTATATCAAGCCGTGATATGTCCAGACGCCAGACAATACGTCTGACCGACAAAGCGACGACCGGATATCGATCGTCCTTTACAACCGCGATTCGACATCCTTAAATAATCTGGTCTGACAAAAGACCGGAAAAACGAGATCCCCATGAGCCATTTCCTGGACAGATTGCGTTATTTCTCGACAACGAGGCCACGGTTTTCCGACGGACACGGCGCCGTCACGGACGAGGACCGAACGTGGGAGGACGGCTACCGGCTGCGCTGGCAGCACGACAAGATCGTCCGCTCGACACATGGCGTGAACTGTACCGGCTCCTGCTCGTGGAAGGTCTACGTGAAAGGCGGGATCGTCACGTGGGAAACCCAGCAGACGGACTACCCGCGCACGCGCCCCGAAATGCCGAATCACGAGCCGCGCGGCTGCTCGCGCGGCGCGTCGTACTCCTGGTACCTGTACAGCGCGAACCGCCTCAAGCACCCGCTGGTGCGCAGCGCGCTCGTGAAGCTGTGGCGCGATCGGCGCCGCACGATGGCGCCGGTCGACGCATGGCGCTCGATCGTCGACGACCCCGAGGCCAGGCGTGCGTACCAGAGCCGGCGCGGGCTCGGCGGCTTCGTGCGCGCGAGTTGGGACGAGGTCAACGAGATCGTCGCGGCGGCGAATGTCCACACTGTGGAACGGCACGGCCCCGATCGCGTGGTCGGCTTCTCGCCGATTCCGGCGATGTCGATGGTGTCGTATGCGGCCGGCTCGCGCTACCTGTCGCTGATCGGCGGCGTATGCCTGAGCTTCTACGACTGGTACTGCGACCTGCCGCCCGCGTCGCCGCAAACCTGGGGCGAGCAGACCGACGTGCCCGAATCGGCCGACTGGTACAACTCGACCTTCATCGTGATGTGGGGCTCCAACGTCCCGCAGACGCGCACGCCGGACGCGCACTTCCTCGTCGAGGCGCGCTATCGCGGCACCAAGGTCGTGTCGGTGTTCCCCGATTACTCGGAAGGCGCGAAGTTCGGCGACCTGTGGCTGCATCCGAAGCAGGGCACCGATGCGGCGCTCGCGCTCGCGATGGGGCATGTGATCCTGAAGGAGTTTCATCTCGCGGGCCCGGCGCGCAGCGACTACTTCGTCGACTACTGCAAGCGCTACACCGACATGCCGTGCCTGGTGCGCCTCGTGCCGCACGGCGACGGCTACGTGCCCGAGCGGCTGGTGCGCGCATCCGACTTCGACGACGCACTCGACGAAGCCGCGCATCCGGAGTGGAAGACCGTGATGATCGACGACGCAACCGGCGAATTCGTCGTGCCGGTCGGCTCGGTCGGGTTCCGCTGGAGCCAGCACACCACGGAAGGATCGCGCGACAAGGGCAAGTGGAACCTGCGCGGCGAGACCTCGAAGGGGGCGGCGCTGTCGCCGCGGCTGTCGAATGTGGCCGCGCACGACGACGTGGTCGACGTGCTGTTCCCGTACTTCGGCAACCAGCCGCACGCGCACTTCAACTCGACGCAGCACGCATCGGAACTGTCGCGGCGGATCGGCGTGCGGCGCGTCGCAACGCGCGACGGCGAGATGCTGGTCGCGACCGTGTACGACCTGTTCGTCGCGAACTACGGGCTCGACCAGGGCCTGGGCGGGCGCGACGTGGCGACGAGCTATGACGACGACCTGCCATATACGCCGGCCTGGCAGGAGGCGATCACCGGCGTGAAGCGCGCCGACGCGATTGCGGTCGCGCGGCAGTTCGCGGAGAACGCGCACAAGACGCAGGGCAAGTCGATGGTGATCATCGGCGCGGGGATCAACCACTGGTTCCACATGGACATGTCGTACCGCGCGATCATCAACATGCTGATCATGTGCGGCTGCATCGGCAAGCCGGGCGGCGGCTGGTCGCACTATGTCGGCCAGGAGAAGCTGCGGCCGCAGACGGGTTGGACCGCGCTCGCGTTCGCGCTCGACTGGAACCGCCCGCCGCGGCACATGAACTCGACGTCGTTCTTCTACGCGCACACCGACCAGTGGCGCTACGACCCGATGGACCCGGCCGCACTGCTGTCGCCGCTCGCGGACAAAGCGCAGTTTCACGGCGCGCCGATCGACTACAACGTGCGCGCGGAACGAATGGGCTGGCTGCCTTCGGCGCCGCAGCTCGGCGAGAATCCGCTGAAGGTCGGCGCATCACTGGCCGATCCGGCGCAGGCGGGCGCGGAGGTCGCGCAGCGGCTGAAGTCGGGGGCGCTGAAGATGGCCTGCGAAGACCCCGATGCGCCGGAAAACTTCCCGCGCAACCTGTTCGTGTGGCGCTCGAACCTGCTCGGCTCGTCGGGCAAGGGACACGAGTACTTCCTGAAGCATCTGCTCGGCACGACGCACGGCGTGCAGGGCGAGGATCTCGCTGCAACCGGCGGCGCGCGCCCCGAGGAGGTGACGTGGCGCGACGAGGCGCCGCGCGGCAAGCTGGACCTGCTCGTCACGCTCGACTTCCGGATGTCGACCACCTGCATGTATTCGGACGTCGTGCTGCCGACCGCGACGTGGTACGAGAAGGACGACATGAATACGTCCGACATGCACCCGTTCATCCATCCGCTGTCGGCGGCGGTCGATCCCGCATGGGAATCGAAGAGCGACTGGGAGATCTTCAAGGGCATCGCGAAGCGCTTTTCCGAGCTGTGCGACGGGCATCTCGGCGTCGAGCGCGACGTCGTGCTCGCGCCGATCGCGCACGACACGCCGGCCGAGCTTGCGCAGCCGTTCGAGGTGCGCGACTGGAAGCGCGGCGAATGCGAGCCGCAGCCGGGCCGCACGATGCCGGCGGTGATTGCCGTCGAGCGCGATTATCCGAGCACCTATGCACGCTTCACGTCGCTCGGCCCGCTGATGGACAAGCTCGGCAACGCGGGCAAGGGCATCGGCTGGGACACGAAGGACGAAGTGCAACTGCTCGGCGAGCTCAACTACCGGGTGGCCGAAGGCGCCGCGCAAGGCCGCCCGCGCATCGATACCGCGCTCGACGCGGCCGAGGTGATACTCGCGCTCGCGCCCGAAACCAACGGCGAAGTGGCGGTAAAGGCGTGGTGCGCGCTGTCCGGCGTCACCGGCATCGACCACACGCATCTGGCCGCCGCGCGCGCGGACGAGAAGATCCGCTTCCGCGACATCCAGGCGCAGCCGCGCAAGATCATCTCGTCGCCGACCTGGAGCGGGATCGAATCCGAGCACGTGTCGTACAACGCGGGCTACGTGAACGTGCACGAGCTCGTGCCGTGGCGCACGATGACGGGCCGCCAGCAGCTGTACCAGGATCATCCGTGGATGCGCGCGTTCGGCGAATCGCTGTGCGTGTACAAGCCGCCGATCGATACCGGCAGCTATGCGCACATGCTCGGCAAGCGCTCGAACGGCAATCCCGAGCGCGTGCTGAATTTCCTGACGCCGCACCAGAAGTGGGGCATCCACAGCACGTACACGGACAACCTGCTGATGCTGACGCTGTCGCGCGGCGGCCCGATCGTATGGATGTCGGAGGACGACGCGAAGGCGATCGGCGCGGTCGATAACGACTGGATCGAGTGCTACAACTCGAACGGCGCGCTGTGCGCGCGGGCGGTAGTCAGCCAGCGGATTCCCGCCGGGATGGTGATGATGTACCACGCGCAGGAGAAGATCGTGAACACGCCGGGCTCCGAGATCACCGGCACGCGCGGCGGCATCCACAACTCGGTCACGCGCATCGCGCTGAAGCCGACGCACATGATCGGCGGCTATGCGCAGCTGTCGTACGGCTTCAACTACTACGGGACGGTCGGCTCGAACAGAGACGAGTTCCTGATCGTGCGCCGGATGAACAGGATCGACTGGCTCGACGGAGAAGAACACGCGGGCAACCCGACAACGCAGGCCGTACGCGAAGGAGAAGCCTCATGAAGGTACGCGCACAGATCGCGATGGTGCTGAACCTCGACAAGTGCATCGGATGCCATACCTGCTCGGTGACCTGCAAGAACGTATGGACGAGCCGCGACGGGATGGAATACGCGTGGTTCAACAACGTCGAGACGAAGCCGGGCATCGGCTATCCGAAGGACTGGGAAAACCAGGACCGCTGGCGCGGCGGCTGGCAGCGCCGCGCGGACGGCAGGATCGAGCCGCGCCTCGGCGGCAAGTGGCGGCTGCTCGCGCAGATCTTCGCGAACCCGCATCTGCCCGAGATCGACGACTACTACGAGCCGTTCACGTTCGACTACGCGCATCTGCAGGAAGCGGGCAACGCGCGCGCGATGCCGGTTGCGCGGCCGCGTTCGCTGGTGAGCGGCCAGCGGCTCGAGAAGATCGAATGGGGGCCGAACTGGGAAGAGATTCTCGGCGGCGAGTTCGAGAAGCGCGCGAAGGACTACAACTTCGAGAACGTGCAGAAGGAGATCTACGGGCAGTTCGAGAACACCTTCATGATGTACCTGCCGCGGCTGTGCGAGCACTGCCTGAACCCGGCGTGCGTCGCGTCGTGCCCGTCGGGCTCGATCTACAAGCGCGAGGAGGACGGCATCGTGCTGATCGACCAGGACAAGTGCCGCGGCTGGCGCATGTGCGTGTCGGGATGCCCGTACAAGAAGATCTACTACAACTGGCAGAGCGGCAAGGCCGAGAAGTGCATCTTCTGCTATCCGCGCATCGAGGCCGGCCAGCCGACCGTCTGCTCGGAAACCTGCGTCGGGCGCATCCGCTATCTCGGCGTGCTGCTGTACGACGCCGACCGGATCGGCGAAGCGGCGAGCGTGGAGCGCGAGCAGGATCTGTACGAGGCGCAGTTGTCGCTGTTCCTCGATCCGGAAGATCCGGCCGTGATCGCGCAGGCCGAGCGCGACGGCGTGCCGTCCGCATGGCTCGATGCCGCGCGGCGTTCGCCGGCCTACAAGATGGCGATCGACTGGAAGATCGCATTCCCGCTGCATCCGGAATACCGGACGCTGCCGATGGTCTGGTACGTGCCGCCGCTGTCGCCGATCAACGCGGCCGCGAACAGCGGCGTGCTCGGCATGAACGGTTATCTGCCCGACGTCGAATCGCTGCGCATTCCGCTGCGCTACCTCGCGAACCTGCTGACGGCCGGCGACGAGGCGCCGGTGAAGCTCGCGCTCGAACGGCTGCTCGCGATGCGCGCGTTCATGCGCGCGCGCCACGTGGACGGCGTCGATGCGCGCGGCGTGCTCGACCAGGTCGGACTGTCGCTCGCGCAGGTCGAGGAGATGTACCGCTATCTCGCGATCGCGAACTACGAGGATCGCTTCGTGATCCCGACCACGCATCGCGAGTATGCGGAGAACGCGTACGACCTGCGCGCGTCGTGCGGCTTCTCGTTCGGCAACGGCTGCTCGGACGGCCGTTCGTCCGCGAGCCTGTTCAGCACGAAGAAGGGCGCGAAGACCATTCCGATTCACGAGGCCTCGCGATGAGCACGACACCCGATCCGACCTATGCGGCATTCGCGGCGCTGCTCGATTATCCGGACGACACGCTGGTCGACGTGCTCGATTCGATCGAGACGCACCTGCGCGAGCGCGCGCGGCTGCCGAAGGCGGCGCGCGCCGGGCTCGCGCGGTTCTTTGCGTACCTGCGCGAACGCGACCTGCTGACGCTGCAGGAAAACTATGTTGCGCTGTTCGATCGCGGCCGCGCGACGTCGCTGCATCTGTTCGAGCACGTGCACGGCGAGTCGCGCGACCGCGGGCAGGCGATGGTCGACCTGCTGCAGATGTACGAGCGGCACGGGCTGGTGCTGAACCCGGGCGAGCTGCCCGACTACCTGCCCGTGTTCCTCGAATACCTGTCGCGGCTGCCCGCGCCCGACGCGCGCAGCCTGCTCGGCGAGACGGGCGAGATCCTGCGCGCACTCGCCGGCCAGCTCGCGCAGCGCGGCAGTCACTACAGCTTCGTGGTCGGCGCGCTGCTGCCGCTGGTGGGCCTCGCGCCGGTCGACGCGCCGGCGTCGGCGCACGACGACGTCGCCGACGAGCGGCCGGGCGCCGACGACTATCGCGCGCTCGACGCCGCGTATGCGGACGAAGCGGTGCGCTTCGTCGGCGCGGCGACGCCGGCGGAGCAGACGATCCGGTTCCACGACACGCGGCCGGCCCGCGGCGCGCACGCGCCGGGCCCAACAGGGGAAACTTCATGAACGACTACCTGCACCAATTCCTGTTCGGGATCTACCCGTACATCTGCCTGGCCGTGCTGCTGGTCGGCAGCCTGATCCGCTTCGATCGCGAGCAGTACACGTGGAAAAGCGACTCGTCGCAGCTGTTGCGCCACGGCATGCTGCGGCTCGGCAGCAACCTGTTCCACTGGGGCGTGCTGGTCGTCGTGCTCGGGCACTTCGCCGGCTTTCTCGCGCCGCACTGGCTCGTGTCGCCGTTCCTGTCCGCATCGGGGCACCAGCTCGTCGCGATGGTCGCGGGCGGCGCGGCCGGCGTGGCCGCGATCGTCGGGCTGACGATCCTGATCTGGCGTCGGCTCGGCGACGCGCGCATTCGCCGCAACAGCCGCAAGTCCGACATCCTGGTCGTGCTGATGCTGTGGGTGCAACTGGCGCTCGGGCTCGGCACCGTCGTGCTGTCGACGCGCCACATGGACGGCGCGATGTTCGAGCAGCTGACCGACTACGTGAAGGGCGTCGTCACGTTCCGCCCGGACATCGCGAGCCTGCTCGTCGGCGTGCCGCTGACCTACCGGCTGCACATCCTGCTCGGCTTCACGATCTTCCTCGTGTCGCCGTTCACGCGGATGGTGCATATCTGGAGCGGGATCGCGTCGGTCGCCTACCTGATCCGGCCGTACCAGCTCGTGCGCAAGCGCTGAGGGGGCGACATGAACGACTTGCTGCATCAGGCGCCGGCGACGCTGCGCATCAACGGCGTGGCGATCGACGACGATGCGATCGCCGCCGAGGCCGCGCATCACGGCGACGCGCGCGATCCGCTCGACGCGGCGCGGCGCGCGCTCGCGGTGCGCGAGCTGCTGCGCCAGCGCGCGGTGTCGCTCGCGCTGCTCGACGGCGATGCGGCGCTCGACGACGCGGCCGTCGATGCGCTGCTCGAACGCGAACTCACGCACCTGCCCGAACCGGATCGCGCGGATTGCGAACGCTACTACGCGCAGCATCCGGCACGGTTCCGGCGCAACGACATCGTCTATGCGAGCCATGTGCTGTTCGCGGTGACGGACCGCGTGCCGCTCGCACCGCTGCGACAGCGGGCGGAGGCCGCGCTGGCCGACGTGGTCGCCGCGCCCGATACGTTCGAGGCCGTCGCGCGCGCGTCGTCGAACTGTCCGTCGGCGCAGCTCGGCGGCAGTCTCGGGCAACTGCTGCGCGGCGACACGGTGCCGGAGTTCGAGGCCGCGCTGTTCGACAGCGACGGCATCGGCGTGCTGCCGAAGCTCGTCAACACGCGCTTCGGCTTCCATATCGTGCGCATCGAGCGCCGCGTGCCGGGCGACACGGTGCCGTTCGACGAGGCTGCCGCGCAGATCGCCGCGCACCTGTCGGCGCGCGTGCGCGAGCGCGCGATGCGGCAGTACGTGGCGATACTCGCGGGTAAGGCGCATCTCGAAGGCGTTGCGTTCGACGGTGCAAACGGGCCGCTGGTCCAGTGAAACGAGGTCAAGGTATGGTAATTCAACAAGCGAGGGTTGCGCCCGCCGAGCAGGCGCAGGCCATTCCGCTGCGGGCGTGGTCGGTGCTGGCCGCGAGCACGCTCGCGTTCATGGTGTGCTTCGTCGTGTGGATGATGTTCGGCGTGCTCGGCGTGCAGTTGCGCGCCGATCTCGGCCTGAACAGCACCGAGTTCGGGCTGCTGACGTCGACGCCGGTGCTGACCGGCGCGCTGATGCGCCTGCCGCTCGGCACGTGGACCGATCGCTTCGGCGGCCGGATCGTGATGACGGTGCTGCTCGTCGTGTGCGCGGTGCCGGTCTACGTCGTCAGCTACGCCACCGCGCTGTGGCAGTTCCTCGTGATCGGGCTGTTCCTCGGCTGCGTCGGCGCATCGTTCGCGGTCGGCACGCCGTACGTCGCGCGCTTCTTTCCGCCGCAGCGGCGGGGGCTCGCGATGGGCGTGTTCGGCGCGGGCACCTGCGGCGCGGCGGTCAACCTGTTCGTCACGCCGCTGCTGCTCGACGCCTACGGCTGGCGCTTCGTGCCGCGCGTCTATGCGGTCGCGCTGCTGGTCACGGCCGTGATCTTCTGGTTCGCGTCGGCGCGCGATCCGGGCGCGGGCAAGCAGGGCGGCTCGCTGCTCGATTCGTTCAAGGTGCTGCGCGACCCGCGCGTGTGGCGACTCTGCCAGTACTACTCGATCACGTTCGGCGGCTTCACCGCGCTGTCGCTGTGGATCCCGCAGTACCTGAAGAGCGAATACGGGATGTCGCTGGTGATGGCGTCCGCGTTCGCGGCCGGCTTCTCGCTGCCGGGCTCGGTGCTGCGCGCGCTCGGCGGCGCGCTGTCCGACCGCTTCGGCGCGCATGCGGTCACGTGGTGGGGGTTGTGGGTCGCGTGGATCTGTCTGTTCCTGCTGTCGTATCCGGCCACCGACTTCGTGATCCATACGATCGACGGCACCGCGTCGGTGAGCGTGTCGATGCCGGTCGCCGGCTTCGTCGTGCTGACCTTCGTGCTCGGCGCGGTGTTCGCGTTCGGGATGGCGTCGACGTTCAAGTACGTCGCCGACGATTTCCCGGACAACATGGGCGTCGTGACCGGCATCGTCGGGCTCGCGGGCGGGCTCGGCGGCTTCCTGCTGCCGATCCTGTTCGGCATGCTGCTCGACCTGCTGCGCGTGCGCACGACCTGCTTCATGTTCCTGTACGGGATCGTGTGGGTGTCGCTGATCCTGATCTACCTGTCGGAAGTGCGGCGCACGCCGGTGACGGGCTGAGGCGCGCGACCGGACCCGATGGCGCGGCGCCGGCGAAGCCCGGCGTCGCGCCGTCGCGATGAACCGGTCGGCGCCGTATCCGGCCGCCTGCAGTTCTGTCAAACTGGCGCCTATGAAACCGCGCCTTGCCCCTCCGTCTTCCACCGATTCTTCCGCTGCATCCGCAGGCTTTCCCGACGCCGACGAACTGGCCGCGCTGCGTGCGTGGTATGCGGGCATGCCGGTGCGGCAGGCGGTCGAGCGCTATCTGCCCGCGCGGCTCGGCAACGGACGCTCGGCGCGCGGCGTGATCGGCGGCATCCGCCGGCGTCTCGTGCGCATCGCGCGACAAGTCGGCCGGACCGATCTCGCGGAGCGGCTCGGTCATTCCGACGGTGAGCGTTTACGGGAAGCGAAGGCGGCGGCCGAAGCGATCGCGCAACTGCGTCACGCGCGTGCGCCGGTGCCGCAGATCAGCGACGACATCGGTCTCTGGCTGCCTGCACGCGCCGTCGCCGCATTGCGCGCGCACGGCATCGACACGCTGGCCGATCTCACCGTGCGGATTCCGCGTCGCCGGCAATGGTGGAAGGCGATTGCGGGGCTCGGCGCAGCCGGCGCGCGGCGCGTCGAGACGTTCTTCGCCGCGCATCCCGAACTGACCGAGCGCGCCCGCGCGCTGATCGCCGCGACGCCGCGCAGCGCGATCGTGCCTTGGGAGCAGCTGAAGCTGCCGCACGAGGTCGACGGTTCGGCCGGCACGTTTCGCGCGCCGCGCGCGACCAGCACGCTCGACGCGGACAACGACTACGCGGCCGTGCACGCGTGGCTGTCGCTGCACGAATCGGCGGCGACGCGCCGTGCCTATCGAAAGGAAGCCGAGCGGCTGATCCTGTGGGCGATCGTCGAACGTGGCCGCGCGCTGTCGTCGCTGACGACCGAGGATGCGGTCGCGTATCGCGCGTTTTTGCGGCGTCCGACGCCGCACGAACGCTGGGTCGGTCCGGTGCGTCCGCGCGGCGCGCCCGACTGGCGGCCGTTTTCCGGCGCGCTGTCCGCGCGGTCGGCCGCGTATGCGCTGTCGGTGCTCGGCGCGCTGTTCCGCTGGCTGATCGAACAGCGCTACCTGCTCGCGAATCCGTTCGCGGGCGTCAAGGTGCGCGACACGCGCGGCGCGACCGCACTCGACACGTCGCATGCGTTCACCGAAGGCGAGTGGCTGCTGGTGCGCGCGATCGCCGACGGGCTCGAATTCCGCAAGCCCGTGTCGCCGGCCGCGCCGGCTTCCGGCTGGACGCCGGCCGCCGCGCAGCGGCTGCGTTTCATCCTCGATTTCGGTTATGCGACCGGCCTGCGCGCGAGCGAGCTGGTCGGCGCGACGCTCGGCGGCATCGAGACGGACGCGCACGGCGACGCATGGCTGAAGGTGATCGGCAAGGGCAGCAAGGCCGCACGCGTCGCGCTGCCGCCGCTCGCACGCACCGCGCTCGACCGCTATCTGGTCGCACGCCGGCTGCCCGTCACGCCCGCGCGGTGGCGGCCCGACACGCCGCTGATCCCGAGTCTCGCGGAAGACGGCGCGGCCGCGATCACCAGCGTGCGGCTGTGGAAGGTGATGCAGCGTTTCTTCGCGCAGACGGCCGAACTCGTCGATGCGGAGCATCCCGCGCTGGCGCAGAAGCTGCGCCAGGCGAGCCCGCACTGGATGCGCCACACGCATGCGACGCATGCGCTGGCGCGCGGCGCGGAGCTGACGACCGTGCGCGACAACCTGCGCCACGCGTCGATCTCGACGACGTCGATCTATCTGCACGGCGACGACGTGAAGCGCGCGCGGCAGCTGTCGAACGCGTTTGCCGCGGACAAGTGAGCGACGGGCGCGGTTGACGATTTCTCCGTGGAGGCGGCGTCCCGGCCTTGTCGACGGCCGGCCGCGGCTCGGCTCGCGTGCCTCGCGTCGCGCTGAAAAGCCGTCCCGGCGATCCGGAACGGGCACTTGCCCATTTTATGAGCGCGCCGCGCAAACCCAGGCGGGGCAAGGGAGAGCGCCGGTTTTCCACATGGTTGTCCAGTGGAACTGTGGATAGTGCGGCGGCCTCCGGCGCACGGTTCGCGACGTTTTCGATCGACGCCTCAGCCCGGCTCTCGCGACGCCGTTCGCAATGGCGACGCGCATTGACGAATGCCGTCGGCTGCACCCGGCGCTCATGCGGAACCGGCATGTTTTTGAAAAATTGGATCCAAAAATCCAATCCGAGGTACTATCGGCCCATTCTTGCAACGACGCAGGGCCGCCCATGAATCCATCCACTGCCCGCAGTTCGGCCGCGCCGGCGATATCGGCCGAGGAGGAGGCGTATCGCTTCCTGCTCGCCGAGATCATCGAGGGTCGTTACGCGGCCGGGCAGCGGATCGTGGCCGATGCGGTCGCCGACGCGCTGTCGATGAGCCGGATGCCGGTGCGCGCCGCGCTGCGGCGGCTGCACGACGAAGGGCTCGTGATCCTGCGGCCGAACCGCGGCGCGATCGTGCGCGGCCTGTCGGTCGCCGAGGTGCAGGACATCTTCGACATGCGCATTGCGCTCGAAGGCCTCGCGATGCGGGTCGCCGCGCCGCACTGCACCGACGAACACCTGCGCACGCTCGAGCGCCTGCTCGAGGACATGGACGCCTGCGTCGGCGATACCGAGCTGTGGGTCGAGCGGCATTCGGCGTTTCACCACTATCTGTGCGAGATCGGCGGCCGCATGCGGCTGTATCAGCAGATTCGTTCACTGTACACGCTGATCGAGGGGCCGATGCGCCTGTGGATCGAGCAGGCGACCTTCAGGCGCAAGCGGGCGCGCGATGCGCACCGCGAGCTGATCGACGCGTTGCGCACGCGCGATCCCGCCGCGGCCGAACGGGCGATTCGCGAGCATATCGAATCGACGGTGCCGCAGGTCATCGCCTTTCTCGAGTCGCCGCCGCCGAAGGACTGACGCGCCGGCGGGCCTCTCCGCGTTTGTGATTCACCCTCAAGCCAGGAGCATCACGATGTCAGGAAAACCGTCCACGCGCTTCAGAGCCTTCTCCCGTCTCGGCATTGCCGTCCTGCTGCATGCGTGCGTCGCGCATGCCGCGCAGGCGGCCGACCTCGGCGTGATGAAAGGCGGCACGCTGACCTATTGTTCGAGCATGGACGCGCCGCCGCTGTCGTTCTACGACGAGAGCCAGCAGCCGCAGGGCTTCTCGGTCGACATCGCGCAGGAGGTGGCGAAGTCGCTGGGCAACCTGAAAGTCGAGTGGCGCGTGATGTCGTTCAGCGGCCTGATCCCGGCGCTGCAGGCGCGCCAGTGCGACCTCGTGATCGGCCAGCTGTTCGATAAGCCCGAGCGCCGGCAGGTCATCGACATCATCGACTACATGTATTCGAGCCAGTCGATCATGGTGCCCCGCGGCAATCCGCGTCACGTGAAGTCGCTCGACGATCTGTCCGGGCTGAAGGTCGCGGTGATCAACGGATCGACCATACGCGCGCTGCTGGAGAAGGAGAATGCGCGGCTGAGCGCGGCCGGCAAGCCGCCGATGAATATCGTCGTCTACGGTCAGGACACCGATGCGTTCCAGGCGTTCAGGCTGCAACAGGTCGACGCGTACGGAACGACCGCCGAAAGCGCCGCGCACTTCCGGCAGGTGACGGGCAACATGTTCGAGGAGGCGGTGCCGTCGTTCAACCGGATCGCGACCGGGATCGGCGCGCGCAAGGACGAACCGCTGTCGAAGGCGGTCGCGAAGGTCGTGGCCGACCTCGTGAAGAGCGACCGCTATACGCGGCTGATCGGCAAGTGGAAGCTCGAGAACGATCGCTACTGACGCGAGGAGCGCCGCCATGAACTTCAGCTGGGACATCTTCAGCCGCTTTCTGTGGGCGCCGAGCCCGACCTATCTGCACGGGCTTGCGCTGACGGTCGTGATCAGCCTGTGCGCGATCGCGCTCGGCGCAGTGCTCGGCCTCGTCGTCGCGCTGATGCGCTCGTCGTCGAACCGCGCGCTGCAGGTTCTGGCGCGCGGCTATGTGTGGGTCATGCGCGGCACGCCGCTGCTGGTCCAGATCGTGTTCCTGTATACCGCGTTCGCGGCCGCGAACATTTTCCGTTTCCACGATCTCGACTTCGGCTGGATCACGCTGCCCGGCAACATCCAGGCGGCCGTGCTCGCGCTCGGCATGAATTCGGCCGCATACATGGCCGAGATCATCCGGGCCGGGCTGGGCTCGGTCGATCGCGGCCAGTACGAGGCATCGCGCTCGCTCGGGATGCCGACCATGCTGCTGATGCGCCGTATCGTGCTGCCGCAGGCGCTGCGCGTGATCGTGCCGCCGATGGGCAACGAGGTGAACGTGATGCTGAAGAACACGACGCTCGTCAGCGTGATCGGCGTGCAGGAACTGCTGCTCAGCACGCAGATGATCACGTCGGTGAATTTCCGCGTGTTCGAGCTGTACCTGGTGCTGGCGATCTACTTCCTGCTGCTGACGACGCTGTGGGGGTTCGTGCAGCGACGCATCGAAGCGCACTTCGGTCGCGGCGACGCGCGTCCCGCTGCGAATACCCGTCTGTTCGGCGCGCAGACGATGAAACTGCTGCGGGGGCGTTGACATGGGCGAAGCACGCGAAATCGTGATCGAGGCATCCGACATCCACAAGTCGTTCGGCGACACGAAGGTGTTGAGCGGCGTCTCGCTGCAAGTGGCGAAAGGCGAGGTGGTCGTGCTGATCGGCGCATCGGGCTCGGGCAAGACGACCTTCATTCGCTGCCTGAACCTGCTGGAGACGTTCGACAGCGGACGGGTGCGCGTCAACGGCCGCCTGCTCGGCTACGACGAGCGGGCCGACGGCGGCGTCGCGCGCGAATCGGCGCGGGCGCTCGCGCGGCAGCGCCGCGACATCGGCATGGTGTTCCAGCGCTTCAACCTGTTTCCGCACATGACCGCGCTCGAGAACATCATCGAGGCGCCCGTGCACGTGCTGAAGGTGCCGCGCGTGGAGGCCGTGCGCCAGGCGCAGCGGTTGCTCGCGCGCGTCGGGCTCGCGGATCGGGCCGATCATTATCCGTCGCAGCTGTCGGGCGGCCAGCAGCAGCGCATCGCGATCGCCCGCGCGCTCGCGATGCAGCCGAAGGTGCTGCTGTTCGACGAGCCGACCAGCGCGCTCGATCCCGAAACCGTCGGCGAGGTGCTGGCGGTGATGAAGGAACTCGCGGACGACGGCATGACGATGGTGATCGTCACGCACGAGATGGGATTCGCGCGCGAGGTGGCCGATCGCGTCGTCGTGCTCGACTGCGGCGAACTGATCGAGGAGGGGCCGCCCGAGCGCATCTTCACCGCGCCGACCCATCCGCGCACGCAGACCTTCCTGCGCCGCACGCTGCGCCCGGGATCGCCGGCCGCGTGAGCGCCGCGCTCCACACGCCGCCGCGCGCGACGCGGCGGCGTGCCTTCGGGCGGCGCGACTGAACCGCGCGCCGTCGTCGTTCACTCACAGGAGAATGCGCTGATGCGTAACTTCGAGATGCCCGGGCGCTCGCTCGTCGTCGCCCGCAACGGTATGGCCGCGACCTCGCACCCGAGCGCGACCCTCGCCGCGATCGATGTGCTTGCCGCGGGCGGCAACGCGATGGATGCGGCGATCGCCGCCTGCGCGGTGCAATGCGTGGTCGAACCGGGCTCGACCGGCGTCGGCGGCGACTGCTTCGCGCTGTACTCGCGCGGCGGGTCGGACGACGTGATCGCCTACGACGGTTCCGGCTGGGCGCCGGCCGCCGCCTCGGTCGAGCGGCTGCGCGCACTCGGCGTCGACGCGATCGGCCGGCATTCGGCACACGCAGTCACCGTCCCGGGCGCGGTGGACGCATGGACGGCGCTGCACCGCGATCACGGCCGCCTGCCGTTGCGCGACGTGCTCGCGCCGGCGATTCGCCACGCGGAGCACGGCTATGCGGTGGCGCCGCGCACCGCGGCCGACTGGGCGAAGGAAGTCGAAACGCTGACGCGCGACCCCGGCGCGCGCGCCGCGATGCTGGTCGACGGCGCGGCGCCGCGCGCCGGCACCGCGCATCGTCAGCCGCGCCTCGCGAACACGTTGCGCGCGATCGCGGAAACCGGGCGCGACGGGTTCTACCGCGGCGCGGTGGCCGCCGATCTCGTCGGCCATCTGCAGGCGCACGGCGGCCTGCACACGCTCGACGACTTTGCCGAATATCGCGGCGAGTACGTGACGCCGATCCGCGCACGCTATCGCGGCTACGACGTGATCGAATGCCCGCCGGCCGGGCAGGGCGTCGTGGCCTTGCTGCTGCTGCGTCTGCTGGACAAGTTCGATGCGCACGGCGACCCGCTCGACCCGGACCGGCTCCATCGCGAGATCGAGGCCGCCAAGCTGGCGTACGGCGTGCGCGACGCGGTGCTCGGCGATCCGCGGCACGCGCGCGTCGACGTCGAGGGTCTGCTGGCCGACGGCTTCGTCGACGCGCTGCGCGGCCGGATCGATCTCGACCGCGTGCTGACGCCCACCGATGCGCTCACGCGGGTCGAGCATCGGGATACCGTATATATCACCGTCGTCGATCGCGACCGCAACTGCGTGAGCTTCATCAATTCGCTGTTCTATTCGTTCGGCACGGGGTTGATGGGGCCGTCGTCGGGCGTGATGCTGCACAATCGCGGCCAGTGCTTCGTGGTCGAGCCCGGGCATCCGAACGCGATCGCGCCGCGCAAGCGTCCGCTGCATACGATCATCCCGGGGATGGTTGCGCGCGATGGCCGCGTCTGCATGAGCTTCGGCGTGATGGGCGGCCACTATCAGGCGATGGGGCACGCGCACTTCCTGTCGAAGGTGCTGCACTACGGGATGGATCTGCAGTCCGCGATGGATCTGCCGCGCGTGTTTCCGCGTCCGGGCAGCGCGACGGTCGAGGTCGAGTCGACGCTGCCGGCCGCGGCGCGCGCGGCGCTGAGCGATCGCGGCTTCACGCTCGTGCCGGCGGCGGGTGCGATCGGTGGTGCGCAGGCGATCTGGATCGACTGGGACGAGGGCGTGCTGACCGGTGCGTCCGACCATCGCAAGGACGGATGCGCGCTCGGCTACTGACGCGTGACGGCGGGCGCGGCGCGCAGCTGACCGCGCGCCGCGCCGCCCGTCAGCGATTGAGCAGAAACACGACGTAACCGCGAAACCATGGATTCGCCGCCAGGTAGCGCGGCGCGTCCCACTCGCCGCCCGCGACGAGTCCGATCCGAAACGGCAGTTCCAGCCGCGCGACGCGCGGCAGATAGGCGGCGTAGTCCGGGATCGTGCTGCGTCCCTGGTAGGTCTGCACGACCACTTCGTCGACGATGCCCCTCAGCTGGTTGACCTGGTCGGTATCGATGCGGCTGCTCCAGTCGAGCAGCCCCGTGATGCTCAGCCGGCAATCGTCGGGCAGGGTCGTGCGCAGCTGCTGCAGAAACGTCAGGTAGTCCTGAAGATGGCGCGTGCGCGCGTCGAAGTCGATCTGGATGCCGGTGATCATGCGGCCCGACGCGCGCCAGCGCGCGAGCTGGGCCAGCATGATCTGCGTGATGCGCGGCGTCCAGCGCAGCGTATGCGCGCGATAGACGAGCCAGACGCGCGCGTTCGGCGACGGCGGCAACGCGGTTCCCTGCGCGAGGATGCGCACCTGCGCGTCGTCCTGCGGCGACGCTTCGATCTGGCCTTGCAGCACGTAGACGGTGCGCGCGCCGTGCACGACCGCCTGCGGCCTGACGCCGGCCCAGAGCCAGAACGCGTCGTACTGCGCGGGATCGACGGTGCCGGCCGGCGCGAGCTGCGCATACAGCAGCAGCGCCGCGCCCAGGAGGCGCTTCATGCGGCGCTCACCAGTAGTACTTCAGCGTTTGCGCCCAGCGGCTGCCCGGATACGTGGACTTCAGCGTATCGAACCAGCGCTTGCGGACGCTCTTCGGCACGTCCTTTCCGCCGCATTCGCTGTAACCGGCCGGTGCATAGCATTTGATCGCGCGGTAGAGCGCATAGGCGCGCTCGTTCGGGCCGGCTTGTGCGTCGCCCATCACGGCGGTGTAAATCGACATCCGGTGGAACGGCTTGCCGGCGAACTGGCTCGGCCCGTCGCCGAGGGCCGGCGCCGCGCGCGCGGCGCTCGCGGCCGGCGAAGGTGGCGCCGGACTGTCGTCGATGCCCGCAGCCGGCGGGTTGCGGCGCACGAAATCGGCGAGACAGTTCAGGTTCTTCGCATCGGCGGGATTCTGCTGCAAGGCCGCCGCGACGTCGCGCGCGGACGGGCAGGCGTAGCCGTCCTCGTTCTTCGCGCCGAGCCGCGCGAACGGCTTCAGCATGTCGGAAGGGGTGTCGGGGATCAGCGCGACGTCGGTGACGAAGTCCGCGTATTGCGCACGCACGAGTTCCTTGTACAGCAGCGTGTACAGCGCGATGTCGCGCAGGTCGCCGGGGGTGGAGCGGTTCTGCGCCTGCGCGCGCAGCAGGTCCGCACTGGCCGAGCGCTGCAGCAGGACCGCGCGGATCGCGGCATTGCGGATGGGTGAATCGTCGGCGAAGGCCTGGTCGACGAGCCCGGCCCGCTCCAGGTTGATCGCCAGCGCGAGTTCCAGCGTCTCGCGCTGGAAGCGGAATTTCGCGAGCGGGATCAGGTCGCGCCACAGCTGGCGCGCGGCGTCGGCCTGGCCGCTGTCTTCGAGCGCGAAGGCGCGCAGCGCCTGCTGGCTCAGCCCGAAATAGTCGAGCGGCGCGGCCGGGGTTTGCGGCAGCAGCGCCAGCGCCGCGTCCGGCTTGTGCCCGACGTACACGTACCAGGTGGCGAGAAGATAGTCGTGCAGCGCAGGCATGGTCGCGAAGCGCGGCTTCTGCGCCTGCAGGTCGGCCAGCGAAAGCGGTTTGTCGCGGCTCGCGTCGTTGCTCACGGGCGCGCGCATGCGCATCAGGTCGAGCGTCGCCAGTACCGTCGGCGACTGGATGGCATTCATGTCGAGCCCCGGTGCGAGCAGCAGCTTGCTGTCGAGTTCGTTCGCCAGCTGCATCAGCGGCACGTTCGAGGCCGCGGGCGACCAGTGCGACAGCGCGGTGTCGTAGAGCGCGGCCTGCTGCGCGACGTTGCCGTCGAGCCAGGCGACCCGGCGCAGCAAGCCGGACGCGGACACCGTATAGCGGCCTTGCGGGTAGATCTTCAGGTAGGTGCGAAAGACCGTATTCGCGGCGTCGAGCGATACCTTCGTCACGCGCTCGCGCGACAGCGTGAAGGTGTCGCTGTCGAACACCGTCGCTTGCGCCGCGTTCAATTGCGCGCGGCCGGCCATATAGAGGGCGGTTTCCTTCAGCCACGGATTCGGGCTGTGCGATGCGCTCGCGAACGCGCGGGTCGCGCCCAGGAAGTCGTAGCGGTAGAACGCATTGGCGCCGTCGAGATAGGTCGCGAACTGCTGGCCGATCGGCGACTTGACCGCGGGTTTCGTCCACGCGGCCTTCGCGCCGCCCGGACTGCAGGTGTTCTGCGCGATCTCGGCGCGCGCGGCGCGCAGGCGCGCGGCTTCGTCCGCCGGGAGCGCCGTCGCGGCGCCCAGTGCCGCGCCGAATGCATCGGCGCCGGCGCTCATGCCGCGGCAAATGCTGCCTTCGCCGTCGGCGTACTGATTCCACGGGGCGGCGGTGCCCGATGCGTCGCTTGCCGCGTCGGGCTGCTTCTGGCCGATGTCGATCCATCCGGAGAAGTCGTACGAGAACGGCACGACGATCCGGCTTGCGCGGTCGTGCGGCGGGATGGTCTTCGGGTCGGGGAACAGCTGCGCGACCCGGGCGCTGTCGACCATCAGCAGCATCGCGTTGACGCGTGTGTCGTTCGCGGGGCTCAGGATCGGCATGCTGCCGCACGAATAGTCGCCCTGGCGCAGCGACGCGGGTGGATAGCAACCGTCGTCCCCGCTCGCATGGGCGGCGGGGATGCAAAGCAGGCTCGCCGTCAGCGAGGCGATCAGGTGTCGGGACAGCAAGGTGGTTCTCCGCATTGTTCTTGTGTCGGGGATGGGCGCAGCCCGCACCGCGGCCACGGAAGCGGGTTCGCCGGTGCGCATGATAGCGCGGGAGCGGGCGGTGGGGGCGGCTTTCACGCGGCGCGGGCGGTCGCGACGGGGCAGGTCGTCGGGTCGCGGCGGCCCGATGAAGATCGGCCGCAAGAAGGTGCTGCGGGTAAGCTGGACATCCGGCGACTACGGCGACACGATCCCGTCCAGGGGTATCCTGTGTCCCATGCGCCTGCCTATCGCGCCCCTTGCCGGAGCACAGGAATGGAGTCACCCCACACCCCGCGCCGAACGCGCTTCGTCCGTCCCGTATGGCACCTGTTCGTCGCCGCGCTTTGCGTCGGCTGGAGCGCGCTGTCGTTCGGCGCCGACGGCGCCGCCGCGCTGCTCGACCGCTATCGCAGCCTCGGCGAGCAGCTGAAGAACAACCCGTTCCACCGCCCGCTGTACCTCGAATCGTCCGAAGCGGCGTCGACGTTGAAGGGCGACATCTACGCGGTGGTCGACTATCCGTTCCAGGTCGTCAACGGCAAGCTCAACGATCCCGCGCAGGGCCCCGCGAACTGGTGCGCGGTGCTGATCCTGCATCTGAACACGAAGTATTGCCACGCGTCGTCCGGCAGCAACGGCGCGGTGCTCGACGTCAATATCGGCCGCAAGATCGAGCAGAAACTGTCGGACACCTATCGCGTGCAGTTTCGCTATCGCGCCGCGGCCGCGACGCCCGACTATTTCCAGGTCGACCTGAGCGCCGACAGCGGCCCGATGAGCACGAAGGACTACCGGATCGCGCTGGAGGCCGTGCCGGTCGGCGATTCGCGCACGTTCCTGCATCTCACCTATTCATACGGCTTCGGCACGGTCGGTCGCCTCGCGATGAAGACCTATCTCGCGACGATCGGCAGCGACAAGGTCGGCTTCACGACCGTCGGCGGCGCGTCGGCCGCGCAGCCGCAATACATCGGCGGCGTGCGCGGGCTGCTCGAACGCAACACGATGCGCTACTACCTCGCGATCGACGCGTATCTCGCGACGCTCGACAAGCCGCTCGACCAGCGCCTGGCGCGCTGGTTCGACGCGACCGAGCAATATCCGCGCCAATTGCACGAGGTCGACAGGAAGGACTATCTGCAGATGAAGGCGCAGGAAGTCCAGCGGCAGCAGACGGCGCGATAGGCGTGCTTTCTGCGCGCGTCGTTCAATCCAGCAAGCCCGCGACGACCTCGACGATCCGCTGCAGCAGCGCCTCGTCGTAAGGCAGCCACGGCACCGCGCGCAGCGGCCGCGGCGGCTCGACGACGGCGGCCTCGACCGGCTCGCCGTCGCGCGTCACGCGCCCGGTCGCGCAATGAACGGACCACGCGCCCACCCGCACGTGCCGCTCGTCGATCGACATCCGGCCTTGCGCGATCGGTTCGGCGAACACGAGCGACAGCACCTGTTTGCGATGCCGCGCCATCACGCCGAGCGGCAGGTCGGACAGGCGGTGCAGGCGATGCCAGCGTTCGTTCTCGATTGCCTGCCGGCTGGCGGCGTCCGCGCCGAGCGATGCGAGCGCGGCGCGCGTCGCGTCGTCGTCGAGGGCGAACGCGGCGACGCTGACGAGCAGGTCGACCGCGCGTGCCGCTTCCGAGAACACGACGGGATCGATCGCTTCGATCGGGACGGGCGCCCAGCGATCGTCGTGGCGGCGTTCGAAGCACAGTCGCCGCGACGTGCCGTGGCCGTCCGTACCGGGAAAGAGCCGCGCATCGACGCAGAACGTCGCGCGCACGTCGCCGAATTCGCGGATGAGCCCGTCGTCGTATGCGCGCAGCGACCAGCCCTCGCGGCGCGCGACGCCGATCAGCGGCCGGCTCGCCAGCACATGGCCTTCGAACATCGCGGAATCCGCCGCCTTCGCGTCGGCTTCATCGGGCACATAGAACTCCCGAAACGCCTGCCGGACCGGCTGACGGATCGCGCGGCCGACGATCGCGCGCTGCCACGCGAGCCGCTCGGCCGCGTCGGCCAGCAGCGGATGCCACAGGCGGATTGCCGCGTCGGCGCCGACGTCGCACGGAGCGCCTTCGGCATCGCGCAGCACGATCTTGCCCTTGACGATCTCCGGCATGAACGAGCACGTGCGGCCGTCGCCATCGCGCGACTGCCAGATCGTGCGCGTCGAGAACGCCGCACCTGCCGGCGCCTCGACGAGGCGCTCGCGCCACTCGGCATGAGCGAGCGTCGCCGGTCGCCAGAAGCTCGATTCCATGCAGGTGGCGAGCATCGCGAGTTGCTTCCTGTCGGGCTTCGCGTCGAGCGTCATCCGCAGCGCGACCTGCGGCCGCTCGCCGAGCGCGCGTTCGGCGGGCTTCTGGTTGCGCGCGAGCTTCTTCTGCACGCCCGCGTGTCGCACGATGGCCAGCGCGTCGCGCAGCGCACGCACGCCTTCGGGCGTCGGGATCGTCTCGACCGCGTGGCCGAGCGCGATCGCGAGCGACTGCGACGGCACGGTCTTCGCGGCGGTCGGCGCGACGCATACGCCGCTCAGCAGCGGCCCGATCAGCGCCCGCAGCCACGGCTCGTCGCGATACGCGGCCACGCGCACGGCGCGCGACAGGACCTGCGCTTCGTCGGTCGTGAACGCGCGATCGGCCTCGTACGGCACGCTGCCGGCATGAATCGCCGCGACCCGCTGTGCGGCCTCGGTCAGTGCCGCGCGCGCGAATTCGACATACGCGGGCTGTTCCGCGAGCGTGACGGCCGGATCGTCGTGATCGGACCACAGCAACCGTTTCGGCGAGAAATACTGGTTGCTGGTCGCGGCCAGCACGAGCAGCGCCGCCGGCCCCAGTTGCGGAAGCACGTCGAGTTCGAGCACGCAGGACGGCGAATCCGCATGCAGCTGCGCATACGCGTCGCGCCGCGTCGTGAAGTCGCGACAGCCGGCAAACCAGTCGAGCGCGTAGCGCTCGTACCTCGACGCGTTGCGCGTGCCTTCCTGCAGCGGCTCGCCGACGATGCGCGCGATTTCGGCCTGCAGCGCGGGCGCGGGCAGCGCGTCGAGGCAGGGCAGGTCCTGCAATGCACGCCGCCATTCGCCGGTCGGGATGTCGCGGAACAGTTCGAGTGCGGCATCGGCATCGAGGCGCGGCGCGAGTTCGAGCGCGTCGATTTCGCGCCGCAGCCGATAGGCGAAGGTGGCGAGCGGGTCGCCGTGCACGAATCCGCGCTGCTCGATCCGCGCCTCGGCGCGGCGCAGCGCGGGCCAGACCGCGCCGAGCGCGTGCGCGTCGAGCGCCGACAGGTCGGGCGGCACGCTGTCGGCGGCGGTGTCGTCGTCGAGACGCGCGACGAGTTGCGCGACGAGGGACGGGGAGGCGGAGTCGGTCATGGTGTCGGCGGCCCTCGGTGGCCGTTCTCTCTCGATGTTGTTCGGATAGGCGGGCCGGGCGTCAGCGTGGCCGCAGCCGCTCGACCATCTCGTGAATCACGATGTGGCGAATTGCGCGCAGCAGATGCATTTCGCCGCCGAGCGTCGCGGTGAGCTCGGGGCGCGCGGCTTTCATCGCGTCATTGTCGCGCGCGACTTCGAGCAGCAGGGCGTCGGCCTGCGCGGGGATGCGCGCGAGCAGTTCGTCGACGTGGCGCTGCGCGGTCGCACGCGTCAGCCCGAGCGCGGCGCCGGCCTCGGCCAGCACGTCGCGCGTGAAATCCGCATAGCGCTGCACGCCCGCGACGGGGCGCGTGAATTCCGTCAGGTCGGGCCAGCGGCTGCGCGCGCTGTAGGTCGCGGTTTCGTAGACGCCGTCGCACAGCAGGTCGTAGTGCGGCGCCAGCGCGAGGCCGCTGTCGCCGACCACGAAGCTCAGGTTCTTCAGATGCGAGTCGCCGTTGCCGACGACGATGCAGAACACCAGCCAGCGGAAGATCCGCAGCCGCGCCGGCGCGGGCGCACGGCACGCATTCGCGAGCGCCGCCAGCGCGTCGAGCGACCAGCCCGTGTATTTCATCGTGGCCGGCAGGTTGAGCACCTGGCAGCCGTCGATCGCGTGACGCCGTTCGACGCCCGCGTCCGTCTGCGCCCGGTCGAAGCGGCGGATCACGTACACGGGCGCGGGCACGTAGCGGCGCTCGACGTCGGGCACGTCGAGGCCGACGCGGCGCGCGAGCGTCATCACGAACCATTCGTTGACGACCGAATGCGGATAGTCGTGCGCGTGCGGATGGTTGGGCTTCAGGATATGCGTCGACACCGCCTGGCCGCTCGGCTCGAACAGCCGGCCGTCGCGCAGCACGACCGGCAGCTTGTGCTGCGCGCCGGCGAGCGACATCTTTTTAGGCGCATCGTGCGTGAGCGGCACCGTCGGCAGCGCGCGGACGCGGGCGTCGAGGTCGGCGTCTTCGAGCGGGCGCAGGCGCGTGTCGTCGTCGGCCGTGTCGGCCGGCATGCGCAGCGTGACCGAGCCGGCCGATTCGCGGCCGTAATGTTCGAGCAGCGCAAACGCGTCGCCGATATCGGGCAGGCCCGCGTCGCGCGCGAGCAGCGCGCGCACCGATTCCTCGGGCAGCAGGTTGTCGAAATACCACTGCACGGGGCGCGTCGTCGCGCCGTCGCGCAGCAGCTCGGCCTGCAGCGGCAGGTGCGGGCTCAGCGCGAAGCGCGACGCGTGCGCGAGCCACGACGGTGCGTATTCGAACGCCCACAGGTTGCGGTTTTCATGCAGCGTGCCGATCGGCTGGCCGTCGATCGCGGCGACGAGCGTGCGTTCAGTCATCCGACACCTCGCCGTCGTTGGCGCGCGCGGCGGCGGCCGGCGGCGCCCCGGGTTCGCCGGCATCGGCCAGCACGCGGCGCGCAATTTCGACGGCGGCCGCGCGGGCGGGATCGCGCCCGGCGTCGCCGGCCGCTTCCCGCTGCGCCAGCACGAGCCGCGCGGCCGCGAGCAGGCGCGCGGAGGCGGGCGGGGCGGATGCGGCGGTGGCGGCCGCCGCCGATTGCGCGGCGTCGGCGCGCAGCAGCAGCCGTTCGGCCGCCCGCCGCGCGCGGATGTCGGCGCGCAGGCTGGCCCGGGCCGCCTGGCGTTCGAGCAGCTCGCCGCTGACGTCGGGAATATCGACGACGACCTGCACGCCGAGCCCTTGCAGGATCTGGAACACCTTGCCCCACTGCACGGTGTCCGCGCCGCGCTCGGCCTTGACCATGAAGGATTCGCTGACGCCGACGCTGCCGGCCGCGTCGTCCTGGCGCAACTGCTGGGCCTTGCGCGCGGCGCGGATCACGCCGCCGATGTCGGCAGCCTGTTCGATCGTGTAACGCATGATGGGACTCCGGTTGCGGCAAGCATGCGGTCGGTCGGTCCAAGTGTGGACCGGACACGCTGCCGCCGCCGTCGCAATTCGACGAAAACTATACGATCGCACAGTATTGCATGCCGATTGCGAAATTCAAGAGGAAACTGTGCGATCGACGAGTTTTTATCGACGCTACGGTCAATGGCACAAAAAACTGTTCGATCGAATAGTTTTTGTGGCGGTTTCCTGATTCATAAGACGTACAGTTCCCATGCATCGCGCAGATCACGCGAAACTGTACTCTTGTCCGCGCGGGCGATGTGTGTACCCGGCTCCAACTGTTCTGCTCTTAAGATTCCATCATCTAGTACACAGTGCCGCCGATCCCTGTCGTTCCGGACCGGCCGGCGCATCCTATATAGAGAGTCAGCGCGATGGAAAAGGCAAAACCGGACAGCAGGACCCCGCACCACGACGGCCCGTCGAGCGGGCCGAACACGCGCGTGTCGGACGCGCACCGCATCGCGGCGCGCACGCCGGCGCGGAGCGCGCGATGAAGCTCTACGAAAAGCTCGCGGACGACATCGAGCGGCTGATTCGCCAGGGCGTGTACCGGCACGGCGACCGGATTCCGTCGGTGCGGCAGGCGAGCCAGCAGCACCGGATCAGCATCACGACCGTGCTGCATGCGTATCTGCTGCTCGAAAGCCGCGGCCTGCTCGAAAGCCGTCCGCAATCGGGCTATTTCGTGAACCTGCGGCGCGACGACGGCCATGCGCCGGTGCGCGAGCTGCGACCGTCGAAACCGATCGCGATCTCGTCGTCGGTGGACGTGAGCCGGCTCGTGCTGTCGACGCTGCGCTCGATCGGCACGGACGACGCGGTGCCGCTCGGTTCGCCGTATCCGGACCCGAACCTGTTCCCGTTCGAGAAGCTGAATCGGTATGCGTATGCGGCGGGCCGCGACAAGTCGCTGTGGGGCGTGACCGACGGCCTGCCGCCCGGCCATCCGCGGCTGATCCGGCAGATCGCGCGCCGCTATCTGGAAAACGGCATGTCGGTCGATCCGAACGAGATCATCGTGACGGTCGGCGCGACCGAGGCGATCAATCTGTGCCTGCAGGCGGTCGCGAAGCCCGGCGACACGATCGCAGTCGAATCGCCGACGTTCTACGCGATGCTGCACGCGATCGAGCGGATGGGGATGAAGGCGATCGAGGTCGCGACGCATCCCGAGTACGGCATCGATATCGCCGCGCTGGCGGCGATCGCGAAGTCGCAGCCGATCGCCGCGTGCATGGTGATGCCGAACTTCCAGAACCCGCTCGGCTTTCAAATGCCCGACGCGCGCAAGCGCGAGCTGGTGGCGTTCGCGACGCAGGCCGATCTGCCGCTGATCGAGAACGGCGTGTACAACGAACTGTATTTCGGCGATGCGCACCCGAGCACGCTGAAATCCTACGACCGCAGCGGGATCGTGCTGCATTGCTCGTCGTTCTCGAAGAGCCTGACGGCCGCGTACCGGATCGGCTGGGCGCTGCCGGGCCGCTATCGCGACCAGGTCGAGAAACTGAAGTTTCTGAATACGCTGGCGACGCCTTCGCTGCCGCAGCTGGCGATCGCGGAGTTTCTCGAACGGGACGGCTACGAGCATCACCTACGCCGCCTGCGCAAGGCCTATGCGCAGCAGGCGAACCTGATGCGGGCGATGGTGTCGCGTTTCTTTCCGGAGGGCACGCGGATCTCGAGTCCGGCGGGCGGCTACGTGCTGTGGATCGAGCTGCCGGCGCAGGTCGACGCGATGCGCCTGTATCAGCTCGCGCTGGAGCAGGGGATCACGATCGGGCCCGGCTACATGTTCTCGATCACGGACAACTACCGCAACTTCATCCGGCTGAACTACAGCAGCCCGTGGTCGCCCGAGATCGAACAGGCCGTGATCACGGTGGGCAAGCTGGCGACGGCGTGCATGCGCTGAACGAGTCCGGGCGACGCGGGAGCGTCGTTCGGGGAGACGGCGGTCGCGCGGTTCGCCTGCGTGCGCCGGCCTACCTGAGCGACCAGATCCCCCAGATGGCGATCAACAAGCCGAGGCCAAAGCCGCAGCCCAGCAATACGTAGGTTTCCATGTCGAGTCCCTGCCGAAGGTTGGCCGCGCCTCGACGATCGAAGCGTGGCGTTCGGCCCACGCATACTACGTGCTGCAGCTTTCAGAACGCATGCGCGCCGCCGCTCACGGGCGCACGACGTGGCCGCTGCCCGGCTGCGCACCGGGCGCGCCGGCATGCCGGAACACGCCCGATTTCCAGATCATCTGCGCGGCCGCGATCAGCACGAACAGCAGCACCACGCGCCGGAACAGCATCGGCGACATCCGGTCGCGCAGCGGGCGGATCAGCCACATGCCGACGATCGCGGGCAGGCTGGCCGCCGCCGAGATCGCGAGGTCGGCGCCGCTCGCGTGCGCGGCGCTGCTGAACGTCGTGATCAGCGTGACGATCGACACGACCAGGATGATCGCGATCTGCTTGGTGAAGACGCGCCCGGTCGCGCCGGACGAGATCAGGTAGGTGGCGAGCAGCGGGCCGGGCACCGATGCGATGCTCTCCATCAGCGCCGCGCCGAATCCGAGCGCGAAGCCGACCGGCTTGCGCCACGCGGGCGGCAGGTTCAGCTTCGGTGCGGCCAGCATCAGCGTCGCGGCGAGGATCAGCAGCGCGCCGGAGGCGGCCTGCGCGTGATGCGGATTCAGCGACAGCAGGATCGCCACACCGACGACGTTGCCGACGACCGTGCCCGCGATCGGCGCGGCGATCTGCCGGAGCGTCGCCAGCATCTCGCCGCCTTCGAGCGCCTGCGGGATGTTGCCGAGGATGATCGGCATCGACAGCAGCAGCACCGCGTACTGGATCGGCAGGAACTGGCTGAGGATCGGCATCGCGACCAGCGGCACGCCGATGCCGGTGATGCCCTTGACCATGCCGCCCAGCAGCAGCGCGACGACGATGCCGGTCAGTTCGAGCGGCGCGAGCCCTTGCAGGCTGGAGACCAGGACACCGTCGGCGGGATTGAAGTGAATCATGGCGTGGCAGGGCGGGACGTAGCGGGCAGGCAGCGATTGTCGACGATCCGGCACGGGCTGTCGACTGGCGGGGCGGCCGCCGCCCGCTCTGTCCGCTCTGCCCGCCGTATCTGCCTTACCCGCCGGTCACCGGCGGAAAGAACGCGACCTCGCTGCCGTCGTGCACGACGAAGTCGCCCGTCACCATTTCGAGGTTGACGGCCGCCCGCACCGGGCGGTCCACGCGCAGCGCTTCGGCGCTGCGGGCGTCGCGCGCGGCGAGCGTGCCGCGCAGCGCGTCGACGGTGAGTTCGCGCGCGTCGATCTCGACGACTTCCTCGTCGACATGCAGGTGTTCGCGAATGCTTGCAAAGTATTTGATCGTCAGTTTCATTGCGGTGTCGTCAGCGGAATCGGCGGAGCCGGAAAGGGAATGGCGCGACCTTCAACCCCAGCGCCGCATCGCGAGGTCGTCGTGCGCCTTCGCTTCGACCCAGCCGGATTCGCCGTCATGCCGGATCTCCTTCTTCCAGAACGGCGCGTGGGTCTTCAGAAAATCCATCAGGAATTCGCAGGCGTCGAACGCGGCCGCGCGATGCGCGGCGGCGACCACGACCAGCACGACCGGCTGGCCGAGCGGAATGCGGCCCACGCGATGCACGATCCGCGCCGCTTCGAGCTGCCAGCGCGCGCTGGCTTCCTCGACGATGCTCCACAGCGCCTGCTCGGTCATCGTCGGATAGTGTTCGACTTCGAGCGCGACGACGTCGTCGATGTCGCCTTCGTTGCGCACGACCCCGAGGAAATTCACGACCGCGCCGACCTTCGGATTGCGAACGATCGGCGCAAGCTCCGCGCCGGCGTCGATCGGCGCGTGCTGCACGCGGACTTCGAAGCCGGCCGAGATCGACGGCGGCGGTTCGGAATGCGGATCGACCGCTTCGGGAGGATGGCCGGCGTGCAGCGGATCGTCCGGCGGTTCGGTGCGGGTTTCGGTGAATGTCGTCATGGTGGTTCTCCAGTGGCGGTTCGTGCGGCGTCGCGCGGCGGCGCGTCAGCCGCCGACGAGCGACATGCGCACGGTCGGATAGACGCGGCCCGACCCGCGGGCCGGGCGGGCGGCGCGCCGTTCCGACGAACGGTCGTCGCGCCGCGTCCAGCGCTCGCGCACTGCGGCGGCGAGCGCGTCGAGCGGCGCCGCGTCGTCGAGCCACGGGCGCAGGTCGGTGCCCTGCGTCGCGAACAGGCAGGTATACAGCGTGCCGTCGGCCGACACGCGGGCGCGCGAGCAGGTGCCGCAGAACGGGTGCGACACGCTGGCGATGAAGCCGACCTCGCCCGCGCCGTCGAGATGGCGGCAGCGGATCGCGGTCGCGTCGTGTCCCGGCTCGCCGACGGTGACGAGCGGATACGACGCTTCGATCAGTTCGCGCATCCGCGCGGCCGGCACGACCTTGTCGCGCGACCACAGGTGCGCGCCGCCGACGTCCATGTACTCGATGAAGCGCACGGCCACGCCGGTATCGCGGAAATGGCGCACCAGCGGCAGGATCTGGTCGTCGTTCGCGCCGCGCTCGATGACCGCGTTGACCTTCACCGGCGCGAGCCCGGCCGCCTGCGCGGCTTCGATGCCGGCCAGCACGCGCGACACGGATACGTCGGCATCGCTCATGCGGCGGAACACGGCATCGTCGAGCGCGTCGAGGCTCACCGTCACGCGCGACAGCCCGGCATCGCGCAGCGTGCGCGCCTTGTCGGCGAGCAGCGAGCCGTTGGTCGTCAACGCGATCTCGACGGGCCGGCCATCGACGGTCGTCAGCGTTGCGAGGCGTTCGATCAGTCTTTCCAGATGGCGGCGCAGCAGCGGCTCGCCACCGGTGATGCGGATCTTTTCGACGCCGAGCGACGTGAAGGCGCGTGCGATCTTTTCGAGTTGCGCGAACGACAGCCGCGCGGACGACGGCATGAACGCATAGTCCGCACCGAAGCTCGCGCGCGGCATGCAGTAGCCGCAGCGGAAATTGCATTGATCGATCACCGACAGCCGCAGGTCGCGCAACGGGCGATCGAGCGTGTCGAGCGTGCGGCGGGCCGCGCGTGGAGACGGAAGGCCGGGCGATGCGGTATCGGCCGGCGCGGCGGGAGCGATGACGTTCACGATCGGTTCGTCGGCCTGCATGAGGTGGATGGAAGGGCCTCGCGGTGCGATCGCGTGCGAACGGACGTGCCGGCGCACGGATCGCGGCGAGTCTCATCGGGAGCATAGTCCGCCGGCTTTTCCCGGCAGGGGCACAATCGCACCCGAAATGCAGGAATACAGTTGCCGTTTCGGCACGCACGGCGCGGCGGGTGCGGATGGCGCGACGCATGGTGCCGAAGCGGGCGCGTGGCGTACGTTCCGATCATGCGAGCCAGTGTGCGAAGTCGTAGTACGACACCGCATCGCCGCGCGTGATGTGCTGCCCGGCCGGGAGCCGCGCGAGGCCGCTCGCCTGTACCAGCGAGCCGAGCGTGCCGGCGCCCTGCTGGCGCAGCGCATCGAGCACGGGCATGCCATCCGGGCCGCGCGGGGCGTGCACGCGGAGGAAGCGGTCGCGCTGCGCATCCGCTTCGACGTCGAGATCGAGCGGCAGCGACAATGCGAGCGGCAGGCGCTCGGCGCGCCCCTGCAGGCAACGGATCAGCGGCGCGACGAACAGCGCGAACGCGGTCATCGCGGCGCCCGGATTGCCCGGCAGCAGTACGACAGGGCGCGAGTCGAGGCGCGCGAGCGCAACGGGCTTGCCCGGCTTCATGCGCACGCCCGACACGACGAACGACGCGCCGAGCGCGCTGAGCGCGGGGCGCAGCAGGTCCCGGTCGCCGACCGACGCGCCGCCGACGCAGACGATCAGGTCGCAGCATGCGTGCAGCTCGCGCAGCGCGCGATCGACGGCGGGCGCGGTGTCGGCGGCGTGCATGCTGCACGCGACGCTGGCGCCGATGCCCGATACCAGCGCGGCCAGCATCGGCGCGTTGCTGTTGTAGATCTGCTGTGCCGCGCGCGGCGCGCCGCAGGCGACGAGTTCGTCGCCGGTCGTCAGGATGCCGACGCGCAGTGCCGCGCGGACGTCGAGATGCGCGAAACCCTGCGCGGCCGCGACGCCGACGTGCATCGCGCCGAGGCGTGTGCCGGCCGCCACCAGCGGGTCGCCGGCCCGCACCTCCTCGCCGCGACGGCGCAGGTGCGAACCGCTGCGCTGCGGCGCGTCGAAGCTCACGAAGCCGTCCCGTTCGCGTGCCTGCTCCTGCATCACGACGGTGTCCGCGCCGGGCGGGATCAGGCTGCCCGTGAAGATCCGCGCGGCGCTGCGGGGCGCCAGCGGCGCCGGCGCATCGCCCGCATAGCAGCGTTGCGCGACGCGCAGCGGCGCGCCGCCGGCGAGTTCCGCGTGACGCACCGCATAGCCGTCCATCGCGCTCTGGTCGGCCGGCGGCTGGTCGAGCACGGCGAACAGCGGCGCGGCCAGCACGCGGTCCGCCGCCTGCGCGAGCGGCACGGACGTGGCGGTTTCGAGCGGCGCAAATGCACCGGCGAAATGCTGCTGGGCGGTATCGAAGTCGAGCAGCGGTTTCATGACGAGAGGGCGGATTGCGCGTGGGCGGGCGCGGATCGATCGGGCCGCGCGGCGGACGGCGACACGTATTCGACGCAGCCGTCGTTGCGGCAGAAGCCGAGCAGCCGGACGCCGGCTTCGCGCGCGACGTCGATCGCGAGCGAGGTCGGCGCGGAGATCGCCGCGAGCATCGGGATGCCGACGCGCGCGGCCTTGCGCACGAGTTCATAGCTGGCGCGGCTCGACAGGAACGCGAAGCCCGCGTGCAGGTCGGCGCGGCGGCGCGCTCGCTCGCCGATCAGCTTGTCGAGCGCGTTATGACGGCCGACGTCCTCGAACACGTCGAGCACGTTGCCGTCGCGATCGCACCATGCGGCCGCGTGGATGCCGCCCGTGTCGCGCATCAGCGTCTGCCGGGACGGCAGCGTGCGCGCGGCGCGCGCGACGGCGTCGACGTCGATCGCGGCGGCCGAGCCGGCGGCCGCGATGCGCGCGGGATGCAGGTCGAGCTGCGCGATCTGCTCGATCCCGCATACGCCGCAGCCGGTGCGGCCGGCCAGCGCGCGGCGATGCGCCTTCAGCGCCATGAACGCGCGCTGCGACACGGTCAGCCGGACTTCGGCGCTGTCGCCCCTGTATTGGCTTTCAATGTCGAAAACTTCCGAGGCGCGCTCGACGATGCCTTCGCTGAGCGCGAAGCCGATGCCGAACGCGTCGAGATCGAGCGGCGTCGCCATCATCACCGTGTGCGCGATGCCGTTGAAGACGAGCGCGACCGGGCATTCGTCGACGACGCGATCGACGTCGTCCCGCGCGTCGCCGGCGCGATGACGCGTCACATGACAGGCGACGCTGCCGGTCGGCGCGTCGGCGCGGACGCAGGGTTCCATGCGGATTCCTCCAGGCGGGTACGGTTCCTGCGAAGCGGCGCCGCGCAGGGTTCGGCACGAATGTTACGGTCGTTTGACCGCGTGTCGCGTACACAGCGCCGCGATGCGAAAAGCAGTACAGCTGACGGCCGTGTGCGGGCGCAACGGCGTTTCCGTGTACACCTGTCCGGCGCCGCGGCGAGCACAGTTTCAGCACACGGATGCGTGATTGCGAGTATTGTTCAAAACGCGCTATCGTCGTTCACGCTTCGATGCCGTGCGTCGCGATCCGCTTGTGCTCGCCCGCCTCGTCGTCAAGCCGTCGCGCGATTTCCTGTTTCGGGCGGACGTCCTCACAACCTCGAGCACATTACGGTCATGGAAATCTTCGATGCGTTCCATCTCGCACGCCTGCAATTCGCGTTCACGGTGTCGTTCCACATCGTGTTCCCCGCGATCAGCATCGGCATGGCGAGCTTCCTGGCGGTGCTGGAATGGCGCTACCTCGTCACCGGCGACGCCGCCTACAAATCCATGTTCCAGTTCTGGTCGAAGATCTTCGCGATCGGCTTCGGCATGGGGGTGGTGTCCGGCGTCGTGATGGCCTACGAGTTCGGCACGAACTGGTCGGGCTTCTCGCGCATCGCGGGCAACATCACGGGGCCGCTGCTCACCTACGAGGTGCTGACCGCGTTCTTCCTCGAAGCGGGCTTTCTCGGCGTGATGCTGTTCGGCTGGCAGCGCGTGAGCCCGCGCGCGCATTTCTTCGCGACGCTGATGGTCGCGGTCGGCACGCTGATCTCGACGTTCTGGATCCTCGCGTCGAACAGCTTCATGCAGACGCCGCAGGGCTACCGGATCGAGAACGGCCTCGTCGTGCCGGTGGACTGGTTCAAGGTCGTGTTCAACCCGTCGTTCCCGTTTCGTCTCGCGCACATGACGATCGCGGCGTTCATCGTCGCGGGCTTCATCGTCGCCGCATGCGGTGCGTGGCACCTGCTGAAGGGGCGCCGCGACGAGCCGGTGAAGCGCAGCTTCTCGATGGCGCTGTGGATCCTGCTGCTGCTTGCGCCGGTCCAGATCGTCGTCGGCGACGCGCACGGCCTGAACACGCGCGAATACCAGCCCGCGAAGATCGCTGCGATCGAGGGGCTGTGGGAAACCGAGAAGGGTGGCACCGCGCTGAACCTGGTCGGCCTGCCCGACATGCAGGCGGAAACGACGCGCTATGCGATCCAGGTGCCGCATCTCGGCAGCCTGATCCTCACGCACAGCTGGGACGGCGAGATCCGCGGGCTGAAGGAATTCCCGCCACAGGACCGCCCGTATTCGCCGGTGATCTTCTGGACCTTCCGCATCATGGCGGGCCTCGGGATGCTGATGCTGCTGACCGCGCTGCTCGGGCTGCTGCTCAGAAAGGGCGGGCGGCTCTATGAAACGCGCTGGTTCCAGTGGTTCGTGCTGTGCATGGGCCCGTCGGGGATCGTCGCGCTGCTGGCCGGCTGGATCACGACCGAGGTCGGGCGGCAGCCGTGGACCGTGTACGGCGTGCTGCGCACCATCGATTCGGTCGCGCCGCTCAGTGCGCAGCAGGTCGGCGTGTCGCTGCTGGTGTTCGTGGTCGTGTATTTCCTCGTTTTCGGAACAGGCGTCTACTACATGTTGAAGCTGATGAGGCACGGGCCGGCCGCGCAGGCCGGGTATATCGAACTGCACCGGCATCCGGGGCTGCGCAAGAGCGCGCTGTCCACGCCGCTGAACGTCACCGAAGCGGAGTAAGCCATGCACATCGATCTTCCTGTCGTGTGGGCCGCGATCATCGGTCTCGGCGTGTTCCTCTACGTGATGCTGGACGGCTTCGATCTCGGCATCGGGCTGCTGTTTCCGTTTTTCGACGCGAAAGCCGAGCGACAGGTGATGCTCGACACCGTCGCGCCGGTATGGGACGGCAACGAGACCTTCCTCGTGCTCGGCGGCGCGGGCCTGTACGGCGCGTTCCCGGTCGTGTATTCGACGCTGCTGCCCGCGAACTACCTGCCGCTGATCCTGATGGTGGTCGGGCTGATCTTCCGCGGCGCGGCGTTCGAACTGCGCGCGAAGGCGAACCGCACGCAGCACATGTGGGATCTCGCGTTCATCGGCGGCTCGGCGCTCGCGGCGTTCTGCCAGGGGATCGTGCTCGGTTCGCTGCTGCAGGGCATCCGGATCGAGAACGACCAGTTCGCGGGCGGCCCGTTCGACTGGCTGTCGCCGTTCAGCCTGTTCTGCGGGATCGGCGTGCTCGTCACGTATGCGACGCTGGGCTGCGGCTGGCTGATCCTGAAGGTCGACGGCGAACTGCAGCGCAAGATGCGCTTGCTGATGAAGCCGTTGACCGGCGTGCTGCTCGGCGTGATGGCCGTCGTCAGCCTGTGGACCGTGATCGGCCTGCCGGCGGTCGCGCACCGCTGGTTCGGCAGCGGCAACCTCGGCTGGTTCCTGCCGGTGCCGGTGCTCGTGGTCGCGTGCGTATGGGGCATCTTCCACACGGTGAAGCGCCGCCACGAAGCGACGCCGTTCCTGCTGACGCTCGCGATCGTGTTCCTCGGCTACACGGGGCTCGTGATCAGCATCTGGCCGAACATCGTGCCGCCGTCGCTGACGATCTGGGCCGCCTCGTCGAGCCATTCGAGCCAGCTGTTCGCGCTGGTCGGCACGGTGATCGTGCTGCCGATCATCCTCGTGTACAACGCGATGCAGTACCGCGTGTTCCGCGGCAAGGTGCGCGAGGGCGACATCGGCTATCACTGACCGGCGCGCCGGGGCGAGGCGCGCCTGGCGCGAGCGTATCATCACGCGCAGCGCCCGCCCGGCCCGGCACCTGCCCGAAAGCGGCCCGCCACGTGCGGGCCGTTGCGCATCGGGCGCGCGATCCGTCTTGCGTATTCCTTTGGCAGTCGAGAAAACACCATGATCGTCAGACCACGACAAAACTGGCTCAGGATGCTGTTCGTATGGAACGGTTCCGTGCTGCAATCGATCATTCCGCAGCTCGTGTTCATGGCGGTCGTCAGCACGCTGGCGGTCTTTACGAACGGTCGCATCTTCGGCGAGAAGATTCCGCTGAACACGGCGCCGTTCACGCTGTTCGGGCTGGCGCTCGCGATCTTCCTCGCGTTTCGCAACAACGCGAGCTTCGAACGCTTCAAGGAGGCGCGGCATCTGTGGGGCAACCTGCTGATCGCGGCGCGCACGCTGACGTCGCAGATCCGCCGCTACCTGCCCGACAGCGTCGACGACGCGCAACGCAATCGGCTCGCCGACTGGCTGATCGCGTTCACCTATGCACTCAAGCACGAACTCCGCCATACCGATCCCGCGCCGGACCTGCAGCGGATCCTCGGCGCGGCGCGCGCCGATGCGCTTGCGCGCAAGGTCTACAAGCCGGTTGCGATCCTCGACGAGCTGCGCGGGGAAATCGTCCGCGCGCTCGACCGCGCGCCGGGCAGCGAGGCGACCTGCTGGATGTTCGATGCGCAGCTCGACGAGCTGGGCAAGACGGTCGGCGGGTGCGAGCGGATCCTGTCGACGCCGATTCCGTTCTCGTACAGCGTGTTGCTGCACCGCACGGTGTATGCCTACTGCGTGCTGCTGCCGTTCGGCCTCGTCGATTCGACCGAGTTCTTCACGCCGCTGATCTGCGTGTTCATCTCGTACACGCTGATCGCGCTCGAGGCGATCGCGAACGAAGTCGCGGAACCGTTCGGGCTCGCGCCGAACGCGCTGGCGCTCGACGCGATCACGCGCACGGTCGAGCGATCGGTGCTCGAGCTGTGCGAGCGCGAGCTGCCGGACGAATTCGTGCCGGCGTCGACGTACCAGATCACTTGATGCGGCGCGTGACAAGGTCGTCAGCAATCCGGACGACCTACGTCATCGCGACCGGCGGCGCGTGCTGCATCCAGCTGCGCTCCTGCATGCGGCTCTGGATGCGCCAGCCGCTTTCGCTGCGGACCAGCAGGTCGCGATACCACAGGCCGACGAAGCAGACGCGCTCGGCGCCCATTGCGTCGGCCGACACCATCATCACCTGTCCGGCGGTGCGCGCGGTCGCGGCGTCGCCGTCGACGACCACCAGTGAGGTCGAGATCGTATGCTGCGTGCCCCGCGTCGCCGCCGTCATCTGTTTCAGGTAGGCCGCGATGTCCGCGCGACGGCCGACCGGGCCGCCGAACGCCGCGTAGTCGAGCATCGCGTCGCCGGCGAAGATCCGCTCGAATTCGTGCCAGTCCCGGCGGTCGACGGCATGACAGTAGCGCGTCAGCAAATCCTGGATGGCGAGGCGGTCGAGCATTTCCTGCGCGGTCATGATGGCGTGGGCGTGCGTGGCGGGTAGGGGCACGATAGCCGGCGCGTGCCGATGCGGCATCGGCGGATCGGACTAGAAGCGCTTGATCGCGGCCGGCAGCGTCGTCCGTACCGCAGGATCAATCGAAATACGTGAGCCCGAGCGCGCGCTTCACGTCGGCCAGCGTCGCGCCCGCGACCTCCCGCGCATGCAGCGTGCCGCGTCGCAGGATCGTCATCACCTCGGCCTTGTCCGCCTCGAACTCGCGGCGGCGCGTGCGAATCGGCTCGATCAGCGCCTGCAGCCGCTCGTTCAGCACGCGCTTGACGACGCTGTCGCCGAGCCCGCCGCGGCGATAGTGCGCCTTGAGCTCGTCGACCTTCTGCACGTCCGGTTCGAACGCGTCGAGGAACGTGAACACGACATTGCCTTCGACCTGGCCGGGATCGTCCACGCGCAGGTGGTTCGGATCGGTGTACATGTCCTTGACGGCCTTCGTGATCTCGTCCGGTGTCGAGCCGAGCGTGATCGCATTGCCGAGCGACTTGCTCATCTTCGCCTTGCCGTCGATGCCGGGCAGCCGCGTGACCGCCGACAGTACCGCTTCGCATTCGACCAGCACGTCGCGCTCGACGGTCGCGTTGAAGCGGCGCACGAGTTCGTTGGTCTGCTCGATCATCGGCAATTGATCGTCGCCGACCGGCACGTGGGTCGCCTTGAACGCGGTGATGTCGGCGGCCTGGCTCACGGGGTAGGTCAGGAAGCCGGCCGGGATGTCGCGTTCGAAGCCGCGCAGGCGGATCTCTTCCTTGATGGTCGGATTGCGTTCGAGACGCGCGACCGTGACGAGATTGAGCAGGTATTGCGACAGTTCGGCCAGTTCGGGCACCTGCGACTGGACGACGATCGTCGAGATTGCGGGATCGATGCCGACCGCCAGATAGTCGAGCGCGACCTCGATCACGTTCTCGGTGACGCGCTGGCGTCGGCCCATGTTGTCGGTCAGCGCCTGCGTATCGGCGAGCAGCAGGAACTGCTTCGCTTCGTGCTGCATCTGCACGCGGGCGCGCAGCGAGCCGATGTAGTGGCCGAGGTGCAGCGGGCCGGTCGTGCGGTCGCCGGTGAGGATGGTCGGGCGGGTCGGATGGGTCATGGTGTCGGTTTGCTTCGGGTTATCGGAGCCGCCAGCCATGACGTGTGCGCAGAAACGACGATGCCGCCATGGTTGGCGGCATCACGTTCGGGATATGCAACGGAAAACGGGCCGCCTGGGTCAGGCGCGCCACCAGCAAAGCAGATTCGGCGAGGCGGGTTTCGTTTTCATCGCGCAAGTATAGCGCAGCGGCGGGACGCGCGTCAGCGCAGCGCAGATTCCATCGCGAGGCACGCGATCTCGGCCGACGGCCATAGCAGGTACAGCAGCGCCGCCATCATCAGCAGCGCGCACGCGCGCATCAGCGGCGCCCGGTGGTCGTCGCGCAGGATGCGGAAGTGCTGCATCAGTTTTTTCATGCTTTCCGGCGCGGGATGCGCCGCTCCAACGGTTGCTGCAACGGGTCGGGCGGGCCGACGCCGAGGGTGTTGCGGGTTTGGGATGCGCGCACGCGCATCGGGTTCCGGGGCCGGCGAGGCGGCCAGTGCGTCGCGGCGCAGGAAAAAGGGGATGATCAGACGTCGCGCGCGACGGGTGAAGCCCGGCCGAGGGACGTGCCGCATTCGTCCGGAATGCGACGCGACGCGCATCCTACCAGTTCGGCGCTTTGCGAACCGTCAAGAATTGTCGGGTTCGGGCGATGAGTACGGCATGCGAGCGGGCCCGCATGCTGCCGTCCGCCGTGGACGGGGTATTTCACGGCGACTCACCGTTTCTCGAGAAGCGTTTTCAGATAATCCACTCGCTGTCTGGTGATCGTGAGGAGGCAGTCTTTCGTGATCAAGCCGGGGCCTGTACCCTGGGACTGCGATGCCTCCGCCGCAATGTAACCATTGCACTGCTTCTCTCTATAGCTGAGCCACGCTTTCTGCGACTGTTCAAATTCGCGCTTGTATTGGGTGGACGAGTATATTTTCTGATAAATCGCATTCAGGTCTTTTTTCGAATTTTCCAGCTCGCGGCTGACGCAGGAAAAATCGTCATGGCCATTTGCGGTGTCGGCGCACGTTCCGGCAAATGAAGTCGCGGGCAACATGAGAAACACTAAGAAGGCGATTTTTTTCATGGCGCTCTTGAAAGATTGTCGGCGGCTTGGCGCAAGACGTCCCATCTTATAGGCAAGCTGCCGGGAATACGCCGACGCGTGCATCGTTCCGCATGCATTTCCCGCCATCGAGACCACAGGCGGTCCCGCGACACCTCCCCCACCCCCAGCTTTTTTCTCGTCAACAACCACAAAAATCATCATTTCGCCCCAGGCGACCTGTCAGCAGAATGTCTCCATTCCAGCTCGCGCGACGGCATGCACGCCGAGGCGAGCCACACTTCAGAAGGAGACAGCCGTGGCAGTCGAAACCACCTCAATCGATACGCTCGTCGTAGGCGCAGGCCAGGCCGGCGTGGCCATGAGCGAGCACCTGGGCAAGCTCGGCGTGCCGCATCTCGTGCTGGAGCGCGACCGCATCGCCGAGCGCTGGCGCACCGGCCGCTGGGATTCGCTCGTCGCGAACGGCCCGGCCTGGCACGATCGCTTTCCGGGGCTCGAATTCGACGGCCTCGACCCCGACGCATTCGCATCGAAGGATCAGGTCGCGGACTACTTCGAAGCCTATGCGCGCAAGATCGACGCGCCGATCCGAACCGGCGTCGAAGTGACGAGCGTCGTGCGCAACACCGGCAAGCCGGGCTTCGTCGTCGAAACCTCGGCAGGCACGATCGAGGCGACCCGCGTGGTGGTCGCCACCGGCCCGTTCCAGCGCCCCGTGATTCCGCCGATCGCACCGGACGACGCCAGCCTGCTGCAGATCCATTCCGCCGACTATCGCAACCCGGGCCAGTTGCCCGACGGCGCCGTGCTGGTGGTCGGCGCGGGCTCGTCGGGCGTGCAGATCGCCGACGAGCTGCAGCGCGCGGGCCGCCGGGTCTATCTGTCGGTCGGCCCGCATGACCGCCCGCCGCGCGCGTATCGCGGCCGCGACTTCTGCTGGTGGCTCGGCGTGCTCGGCGAATGGGACAAGGAAGTCGCGACGCCCGGCCGCGAGCACGTGACGATCGCGGTGAGCGGCGCGCGCGGCGGCCATACGGTCGATTTCCGTCAGCTCGCGAACCAGGGCGTGACGCTCGTCGGGCTGACGAAATCGTTCGACGGCGGCGTGGCGACGTTCGAACGCGATCTCGCGGTCAATCTCGCGCGCGGCGACGAGAACTACCTGTCGCTGCTCGACGCGGCCGACGCATATGCATTGCGCAACGGCCTCGACCTGCCCGACGAACCCGACGCGCGGCGCATCCTGCCGAACCCCGAATGCGTCACGCATCCGATTCTCGCGCTCGACCTGGCGGCGGCCGGCGTGACGACGATCGTCTGGGCGACCGGCTATGCGGTCGACTACGGCTGGCTGAAGGTCGACGCGTTCGCCGAGAACGGCAAGCCGCAGCATCAGCGCGGCGTGTCGAAGGAGCCGGGCATCTACTTCCTCGGGCTGCCGTGGCTGTCGCGGCGCGGCTCCAGCTTTATCTGGGGCGTCTGGCACGACGCGAAGCACATCGCCGATCACATCGCGACGCAGCGCAAATACCTCGACTATCACCGCGCGGCGCCGCGTCGCGTGCGCGCGTGTTCGGCGCAGCACGGCGATGTCGCCCACGTCGATCCGCATCCGCTCGCCGACGCAATGAACTGACCGAACCGCCGCTGCCGCCAGCCGGCACCGGAATGGCATGTGCCTGCCGCGCGGCGTCCGCGTCCGGCGCGGCGGGCGTGAACCCTGACACGATCGAAGGATATCGATGAGCGAACCTACCCATACCCGTATCCGCATGTTCAACACGAAGGATACCTACCCGAACCAGTCGCTCGACAACGACCTGTGCCAGGCCGTGCGCGCCGGCAACACGGTCTACGTGCGCGGCCAGGTCGGCACCGATTTCGACGGGAACCTGATCGGGCTCGGCGATCCGCGCGCACAGGCCGAGCAGGCGATGAAGAACGTCAAGCAGCTGCTCGAGGAAGCCGGCAGCGACCTCACGCATATCGTCAAGACGACGACCTACCTGATCGACCCGCGCTATCGCGAGCCCGTGTACCAGGAAGTCGGCAAGTGGCTGAAGGGCGTCTATCCGATCTCGACGGGGCTCGTCGTGTCGGCGCTCGGCCAGCCGCAGTGGCTGATGGAGATCGACGTGATCGCGGTGATTCCGGACAACTGGCAGCCGAACCGCGCATAGGAGGCGACATGACTTTCTCCATCGTCGGGCGCTGCCCGGAAACCGGCCAGCTCGGCATCGCGATCAGTTCGTCGAGCATCGCGGTGGGCGCGCGCTGCCCCTGGGTGCGCGCCGGCGTCGGCGCGGTCGCGACGCAGAACGTCACGCTGCCCGCGCTCGGCCCGCAGATCCTCGACCTGATCGAACACGAGCAGCTCGCGCCCGCGGCGGCGCTCGACCGCGCGTTGAGTGCGAACGGCTGGAGCCAGTACCGGCAGGTGACGGCGATCGACGGGCAGGGGCAGACGGCCTGCTTCACCGGCAAGGAAGCGCTCGGCACGCACCATGCGGTGCGCGGCGAGCAATGCGTGGCGGCCGGCAACCTGCTGGCCGCGCCGGCCGTCATCGACGCGATGGTGCGCGCGTTCGAGCAGGCGCCCGGGCTGCTCGCCGATCGCCTGCTGGCCGCGATGCATGCGGCGGTCGCGGCGGGCGGCGAGGCGGGGCCGGTCCATTCGGCGGCGCTGAAGGTGGCCGGCGACGTGACCTGGCCGATCGTCGACCTGCGGATCGACTGGGCCGACGCAGACCCGATCGGGCAGCTGGATGCGCTGTTGCAGGCCTATCGCCCGCAGATGCAGGACTACCAGACGCGCGCGCTGAACCCGACGGCCGCACCGAGCTACGGAGTGCCGGGCGATGAATGAGCTGTCGAGCCGCGCGCTGCTCGAGCGGCTGATCGGTTTCGCGACGGTCAGCCGCGATTCGAACCTCGAGATGATCGACTTCATCCGCGACTATCTCGACGGCTTCGGCATCGCGAGCGAACTGTTCTATAACGCGGAGCGTACGAAGGCGAGCCTGTACGCGACGATCGGGCCGCGCGAGCGCGGCGGCATCGCACTGTCGGGACATACCGACGTGGTGCCGGTGGACGGGCAGGCGTGGACGGTCGAGCCGTTCCGGCTGACCGAGCGCGACGGCCGCCTGTACGGGCGCGGCACGGCCGACATGAAGGGCTTCATCGCAGCGGCGCTGGCGGCCGTGCCGGCATTCGTCGCGCGGCCGCTGCGCGAGCCCGTGCATCTCGTGTTTTCGTACGACGAGGAAGTCGGCTGCGTCGGCGTGCGCCCGATGCTCGCGGAACTGGCCGCGCGCGAACACCGGCCGCGCCTGTGCGTGATCGGCGAGCCGACCGCGCTGAAGCCGGTGCTCGGCCACAAGGGCAAGCTCGCGATGCGCTGCCACGTGAAGGGCGCCGCGTGCCATTCCGCGTACGCGCCGTCCGGCGTCAACGCGATCGACTATGCGGCGAAGCTGATCGGCCGGCTCGGCGAGATCGGTGCGGCGCTCGCGCGGCCGGACCGGCACGACAGCCGTTTCGATCCGCCGTTCTCGACCGTCCAGACCGGATTGATCAAGGGCGGCCGCGCGCTGAACATCGTGCCGGCCGAATGCGAGTTCGACTTCGAGGTGCGTGCGCTGCCGGATTTCGATGCGCGGGACGTGCCGAGGACGCTGCAGGATTATGCGGAATCCGAACTGCTGCCGCGCATGCGTGCGGTGCAGCCGGATACCGACATTCGCTTTCAGCCGCTGGGCGCATATCCGGGGCTGGCGACCGCAGCCGACAGCGACGCCGCGCAGCTGCTCGCGATGCTGACCGGCTCGGCTGCGTTCGGCACCGTCGCGTTCGGCACCGAGGGCGGACTGTTCGGGCAGGCCGGCATCCCGACCGTGGTGTGCGGACCGGGCAGCATGGACCAGGGGCACAAGCCCGACGAGTTCGTCACGCTCGAGCAGTTGCACGGCTGCGACGCGATGCTCGCGCGCCTTGCCGGGCATCTCGCCGACGGAGCCTGAGCGGATCGCGCTACGTCGAAACGCACACGCCTGTCGCAGGCATGTGCGCGTTGCCGTTTGTCCGACACGGGAGGTGCGACCGGTTCGCCGATCGCTGCGCGGCCGAGGCGTGCGTCAGCGCGGCAGTTCCGCGTTGATCTGCGCGAGCCGTTCGCGGCAGAACTCGACGAACGACTGCGCCTGCTTGGTCAGCTGGCCGCGCTTGAGCCGCGCGCTGACGAGCCCCGACGGGCTGACGGTTTCGCTGATGCCGATCGTCACGACGCGGCGGCCGTCGTACGTGTATTCGGAATGCGGACGCGTGACGAGCAGCGAGAAGCCGAAGCCCTGGCCGACCATCCCGCGCACCATTTCGATCGACGGCGACGCGAACACGATATTGGGCGTGAGCCCGAGCTCGTGGAACAGGCTGACGAAGTACGTGCGGCTCGGCTGCACGTCGAGCAGGATCATCGGCTCGACGCTCAGGTCGCGCAGCGACACCTGCGCCTGACCGGCGAACCGGTGCTGCTCCGGCAGCAGCACGTAAGGCTGCTGCGGCGGCATCAGCGGCTCGGTCTCGATCGTGCCGTCGAGATCGTGATCGTAGAGAAAGGCGAGATCGAAGCTGCCCGCCGTCAGACCCTGCACGAGCTCCTGCTGGTCGCCGTCGCGCAGGCGGATGTTGACGCCCGGATAGCGTTCCCGGAAACCCGCGATCAGCTGCGGCAGGTAGAGCGGCGCGACCGTCTCGAAGCAGCCGATGTCGATCTGGCCCGTCACGACGTCGTTGTCGGCGAGCGCGTTCTGCTCGAACTCGTGCGCGATGCGCAGCAGCTCCTGCGCCTTCCTGTAGAAGCGCGTGCCGCTCGGCGTGAGCGAGACGCCCTGTGCGTGATGGCGGATGAACAGCTTCACGCCGAAGCTTTCCTCCAGACCCTTGATTGCACTGGAGATCGACGGCTGCGCGATGAACAGCTGACGCGACGCCTCGGCGACGCTGCCCGATTCGACCGTCGTCACGAAATATTTCAGTTGCCGCAAAGTGTAGTGAGCCACAGGCACCTCTGTTGCCCGCCCCGGGGCGCGACCCGGGCGCGTATCCGTTCCATTGTCGGGTAGCACCATAACCGAAGAAAATCGCGGCCGCGATCCTTGCTACAGAGCTTTTTTGTACGACTCGAAAATATTTTTAGTATTTTCCGGTCGCGGCGCACGTGGCGCACCATCGTCTCCAACATCGATCGCGGCGGCATCTGCCGCGCAGCCCCAGGAGACATCGCCATGACCACCGCGGACCGCAACGCGTCCCCCATGATAGAGAAACACACGATCGGCTACGTGCCGCCCTCGGACCGGCACGGCAAGGTGCGCGATCTGTTCACGCTCTGGTTCGGCGGCAACATCGCGCCGCTGCCGATCGTGACCGGCGCGCTCGGCGTACAGCTGTTTCACCTGAACCTGATGTGGGGGATCGTCGCGATCGTCGTCGGCCAGGCGGTCGGCGGCGTGCTGATGGCGCTGCATTCGGCGCAGGGCCCGCAGATGGGCATCCCGCAGATGATCCAGAGCCGCGCGCAGTTCGGCTCGTGGGGCGCGCTGCTCGTCACCGTGATCGCGGCCGTGATGTACGTCGGCTTCTTCGCGTCGAACATCGTGCTGGCCGGCAAGTCGGTGCACGGCATCGCGCCGTCGGTGCCGGTGCCGGTCGGCATCGTGATCGGCGCGGTCGGCTCGGGGCTGATCGGCATCGTCGGCTACCGCTTCATCCACATCCTGAACCGCATCGGCACGTGGGTGCTCGGCATCGGCATCGCCGTCGGCTTCTGGATGATCCTCACGCACGTCGCGACCGACGATTTCCTCACGCGCGGCGGCTTCAATTTCGCGGGCTGGCTCGCGACGGTGTCGCTGTCGGCGCTGTGGCAGATCGCGTTCGCGCCGTACGTGTCGGACTATTCGCGCTATCTGCCGGAGAACGTCGGCGTCGCGTCGACGTTCTGGGCGACCTATCTCGGCTGCACGATCGGCTCGACGCTCGCCTTCGTGTTCGGCGCGGTCGCGGTGCTCGCGGTGCCGGCCGGCGCCGACACGATGGATGCGGTCAAGCAGGCGACGGGCCCGCTCGGCCCGCTGATGCTGGTGCTGTTCCTGCTGAGCGTGATCAGCCACAACGCGCTGAACCTGTACGGCGCGGTGCTCGCGGTGATCACGTCGGTGCAGACCTTCGCGTACCGGTGGATTCCGACCGCGAAGGCGCGCGCGGTGCTGTCGGTCGTGATCTTCGTCGCGTGCTGCTACGCGGCGATCGGCGCGTCGACGAACTTCATCGGCCACCTCGTCGATCTGGTGCTCGCGCTGCTCGTCGTGCTGGTGCCCTGGACCGCGATCAACCTGATCGACTTCTACGTGATCCACAAGGGCAAGTACGACATCAAGTCGATCTTCATGGTGGACGGCGGCATCTACGGCCGCTTCAATCCGCAGGCGCTGATCGCGTATGCGATCGGCATCCTGGTGCAGATCCCGTTCATGAACACGCCGATGTATGCGGGTCCGATTCCCGCGCATCTCGGCGGCGCGGACCTGTCCTGGCTGGTCGGGCTGCTGCTGACCTCGCCGCTGTACTACTGGCTCGCGACGCGCGACAGCGCGTACCGGCGCCGGCAGGCGGGCGCGCACCTGCCGCCGACGGCGGCACGCTGAGCGGCAGAGGCGGGCGGCTCGCGACGCGATCCGAATCGCACCGCATCGCGAGCCCGCGTGGCGTTACACGTTCGCCGAGCGCGCGACGCGCACCGGCACCGACTTGTACGACGGCGTGCCGCTTTCCTTGTCGATGTAGTCGAGCGGCACCAGCACGTTCGCTTCCGGGTAATACGCGCCGACCGATCCCGGCGCGATGTCGTACTCGATCGCGGTGATCTTCTCGAGCCGCAGCTGCCGCCCCGACGCGGTGATCGTCTCGATGTCGACGAGGTCGCCGTGTTCGAGCCCGTACTTCGCGAGATCCGCCGGGTTCATGAACAGCACGTCGCGACGGCCGAACACGCCGCGGTAGCGGTCGTCGAGGCCGTAGACCGTCGTGTTGTACTGGTCGTGGCTGCGCAGCGTGATCAGGCGCAGCACCTGTTCGCCGCCGAGCACCTCGGCGTCTTCCGCGACGCCCTGGTACACGGAGAACATCGCCTTGCCGGTCGGCGTCGGCCATACGCGCTCGGTCGGCGGCAGCGGCAGGCGGAAACCGCCCGGTGTGCGGATGCGCTCGTTGAACGCCTCGAAGCCGGGAATGGTGCGATCGATCAGGTCGCGGATCCGGTCGTAGTCGGCGATCAGGTCGAGCCATGCGACCTTGCTGTTCGGCAGCGTCGCATGCGCGATGCCGGCGACGATCGCGGGCTCCGAGCGCAGCTGGTCCGACGCAGGCTTGAGCTTGCCGGCCGACGCGTGCACCATCGACATCGAATCCTCGACCGTGATCGACTGCGGGCCGGTCGCCTGCACGTCGAGCTCGGTGCGGCCGAGCACGGGCAGGATGTAGGTTTCCTTTGCGACCAGCAGATGCGAGCGGTTCAGCTTGGTGCCGAGATGGACGCTCAGGTCGAGCTTCGACATCGCCGGGAACGACAGCTCGGGATCGGGCAGCGCGACCGCGAAATTGCCGCCGAGGCACAGCAGCGCCTTCGCGCGGCCGTCGATCATCGCCTGCATCGCCTGCACCGCGTCGTGGCCATGATGCGACGGCGGCGTGAAGCCGCACACGTCCTCGATCTTCTTCAGGAAATCGGCGGACGGCTTCTCGGTGATGCCGACCGTGCGGTTGCCCTGCACGTTCGAGTGGCCGCGCAGTGGGCAGATGCCGGCGCCCGGCTTGCCGATGTTGCCGCGCATCAGCAGCAGGTCGGCGATCAGGCGCACGTTGGCGGTGCCCTTGTTGTGCTGCGTGATGCCCATCCCGTACGTGACGATCGCCGCGTTCGACTTCGCATACGCGAGCGCGACCTCTTCGAGCTGCGCCTGGCTGAGCCCGCTCGCGCGCTCGATGTCGTCCCACGAGGTCGCGTGCAGGTCGGCCGCGCATGCGTCGAAACCTTCGGTATGCTGCGCGATGAATGCGCGGTCGAGCACGTCGCCGCGCTCGGCGTCGAGCTGCAGCAGCGCCTTCATGATGCCTTTCAGCGCGGCCGCGTCGCCGCCCGCGTCGACCTGGTAGTACGTCGATGCGATTCGCGTCGAGCCGAACGACGCCATCTCGATCATGTCCTGCGGATCCGCGAAGCGTTCGAGCGCGCGTTCGCGCAGCGGATTGAACACGATGATCGGCACGTTGCGGCGCGCGCACTCGTGCAGCGTGCCCATCATGCGCGGATGGTTCGTGCCGGGGTTGTGACCGATCGAGATGATCAGGTCGCACTTGTCGAAATCTTCCAGCGACACCGTGCCCTTGCCGATGCCGATCGACTGCGGCAGACCGACGCTGGTCGGTTCGTGGCACATGTTCGAGCAGTCGGGGAAGTTGTTGGTGCCGAGCTCGCGCGCGAACAGCTGGTACAGGTACGCGGCTTCGTTCGATGCGCGGCCCGACGTGTAGAACTCGACCTGCTCGGGCGGCAGCGCGCGCAGCACTTCGCCGATGCGCGCGAATGCATCGTCCCATTCGACCGCGCGGAACGTGTCGGTCGCACGGTCGTAGACGAGCGGGTGCGTGAGCCGGCCCATGTTCTCCAGTTCGTAGTCCGACATCCGCAGCAGCGACGACACCGTGTTCGCCGCGAAGAACTCGGGCGTCACGCGCTTGGTCGTCGCTTCCCACGTGACGGCCTTCGCGCCGTTCTCGCAGAACTGGAACGTCGACTTGTGTTCCTTGTCGGGCCATGCGCAGCCGGGGCAGTCGAAGCCGGTCGGCTGGTTGGTCCGCATCAGCACGATGGGCGCCTCGATGGTCTCCATCTGCGTGCGCACGGCCTCGGCTGTCGCGCGAAGCGCGCCCCAACCGCCGGCGGGCCCGTCGTACTTCCTGATGCCTGGCACTTCGCGTCGATTTGTCATGTGAATGCTCCGTGGGCCGTGTCCACGCATGGGAGCGCGGCCCGGGTTGCGCCGCATCGCGGCGAGGGGCGGCTCCGTCCATCGGACGGACCCGGTCACGCGTGCGAATCTCGCCGCACGCGCGGTTGCTCGGACGTCAGTGCGCGTCCTTCTTGGTACCGGACGATTTCTTGCCGGATGGCTTCGCGGCCGGCGGCGGCGTATCGGCCGCCGCCGGGGCGGCCTTCGCGTCGTCGGATGCGACCGCCTTGCCGTTGGACTTGCCTTTCTCCTTGCCTGCGGCTGCTGGCTTCGCGTCCTTCGCTTCCTTCCCGTCCTTCGCGTCGAGCGCGTCGAGCCGCGTGAACTTCACCGTGTCGCTGTCCTTGTCGTAGTCGACCTCGACGCGATCGCCCGATTTCAGCTTGTCGGCAAGGATCTCCTTCGCGAGCCGCGTCTCGATGATCTGACGCACCTGTCGCTTCAGTTCGCGCGCGCCGAACTCCGGCTGGTAGCCGGCTTCGGTCAGGTGCGCGATCAGCGCGTCGCCCATCACGAGCGTGATGTCCTGCGCGGCGGCGGTGCGCACCACGCGGTCGAGCTGGATCTGCACGATCGAGCGGATGTTCTCCTTCGACAGCGCATGGAACACGATCACCTCGTCGATCCGGTTCAGGAACTCGGGGCGGAAGTGGCCCTTCAGCACCTGCATCAGCTCTTCGCGGATCGCCTTGTCGGTCTTGCGCGCGGCCTCCGGCTGCGTGAGGTTGTCCATGATGATCGCGGCGCCGAGGTTGCTCGTCGCGATGATGATCGTGTTGCTGAAGTCGACGACGCGACCCTTGCCGTCGGTCAGCCGGCCGTCGTCGAACACCTGCAGCAGCACGTTGTAGACGTCCGGGTGCGCCTTCTCGATCTCGTCGAGCAGGATCACGCTGTACGGGCGCCGCCGCACGCGCTCGGTCAGCTGGCCGCCTTCGTCGTAGCCGACGTAGCCCGGCGGCGCGCCGATCAGCCGCGCGACCGCGTGCCGCTCCATGTACTCGGACATGTCGATGCGGATGATCGCCTGCTCGTCGCCGAACACGGTCTCGGCCAGCGCCTTCGCGAGCTCGGTCTTGCCGACGCCGGTCGGCCCGAGGAACAGGAACGTCGCGATCGGCCGGTGCGTCTGGCCGAGCCCCGCGCGCGACAGCCGGACCGCATCGCTGACGGCGACCACCGCGTCGTTCTGGCCGACCACGCGCTCGCGCAGCTGCTCTTCCATCTTCAGCAGCTTCTGGCGCTCTTCCTGCGTGAGCTCGGACACCGGAATGCCGGTCAGGCGCGACACGACTTCGGCGACCGATTCGACCGTGACTTCGAGCGTCTCGGAACCGGTCTTGCGCTGCCACGCTTCCATCTTCTCGTCGAGCGCCTTCTGCTTCGCGCTGATCTGTTCTTCGAACTGCTTCGCTTCGTCGAAGCGCTTGCGCGACGTTGCGTAGTCCTGTTCGCGCTTCAGTTGCGCGATCTCGGCTTCGCCTTCCTGGATGTCGACCGGCCGCGAGGTCGCGCCGATCCGCACACGCGCGGCGGCCTGGTCGATCAGGTCGATCGCCTTGTCGGGCAGGAAGCGCGACGTGATGTAGCGATCCGCGAACTCGGCGGCCGCGACGAACGCGTCGTCGGCGAACGTGACCTGATGGTGCGCCTCGAGGCTGTCGCGCAGCCCGCGCAGGATCACGATCGTCTGCTCGACGCTCGGCTCCGGCACGAACACGGGCTGGAAGCGCCGCTCCAGCGCCGCATCCTTCTCGATGTACTTCTGGTATTCGTTGAGCGTCGTCGCGCCGATCAGGCTCAGCTCGCCGCGCGCGAGCGCCGGCTTCAGCACGTTCGCGATGTCGAGGCCGCCTTCGCCGCCGCCCTGGCCCGCGCCGACGATCGTATGCAGCTCGTCGATGAACAGGATCAGCTCGCTCTGCTTCGCGGTGACTTCGTCGATCAGCTGCTTGGCGCGCTCCTCGAATTCACCGCGATACTTCGCGCCGGCCACCATCGAGTTGATGTTGACCTCGACGAGCCGCTTGTCGCGCAGCACCTCGGGCACGTCGCCGTTGACGATCCGCTGCGCGAGCCCTTCGACGATCGCGGTCTTGCCGACGCCCGGCTCGCCGATCAGCACCGGGTTGTTCTTCTTGCGGCGCGCGAGCACCTCGATCGTGCTCTCGATTTCCTGCGCGCGGCCGAGCACGGGGTCGAGCTTGCCCTGGCGCGCGAGCGCGGTCAGGTCGCGGCCGAACTTGTCGAGATTCGGCGTGCCGGTCGGCGCGTCGACGCGGCCGTCCTCGGCGCCCTTGCCGACGACCTTCACGACCTTCTGGCGCAGCGCCTCGGGCGTCACGCCGTATTTCTTCAGCAGCGTGCCGGCGATGCTGTCCGGCACGGAGGCGAGGCCGATCAGCAGGTGCTCGGGGCCGATGTACGAATGGCCGAGATCGCGCGACGCCTGGAACGCGAACTGCACGGCCTTCTTCACGCGCGGCGAGATCGACAGCTTGTCGAGCGACTGGTCGGCCGCGGCGGTGCCGGTGTGCGCGTGTTCGTCGATATACGACTTGATGTCCTGCGGCGACAGCTTCAGTTCCTTCAGCAGCGCGGCGCACACGTCGGTGTCCGCGAGCGCGTACAGCAGGTGCTCGGTGTCGAGTTCGCTGCGGCGCAGCTCGTGCGCCTTCTCGGCTGCGCGCTGCAGCAGTTCGAGCGTCTGTTCGCTGAACGCGTCGGTGGGGTCCACCGATTCGCGCGGAATTTCGGCGGCGATCGGCGCGTCGTCGCCGAGCGCGCCGAACAGCGAGGACGGGCCGCCACCGCCGAGCAGCGAATCGAACGGGTTCAGCATGCTCTGATGCCGCATCAGCTGACGGAAGTGGTAGTCGCAGATCGAGATCGTCTTGCGCTCGCCGTCCTGCATCACGGTTGCGCGCGCGACGGCCGGCCGGGCGTGACAGATATCGCAAAGTGCGGGCATGGTGGTCTGGCTCCTGTCGGTGAAGGTGGATCGAAGGGTGACATCCCGATACGGCGCGGCGCGGCGGCGCGCGCGCCGCGCTCACGCAGTCGCGCAGCGCGCGCCGGCACGGCGGACGGCCGCGGCCGACGCCATGCACGCGCGTGCTGCGGGGAGCCCGCTGCATCACTTCGACTGCGTTCAAAATAGCGAATCGCCCACGCGCATCCAAGACACAGTTCGGTGTCGCCCCGCTCCGGAATTGCACCCTCACATGCGCGCGGGCGCGTGTCGCAAGGAGTACAGACGGGCGCAGACGCGGCTGCGCAGGCGCGCGCGGCGGGCGGCGACAGAAAAGGCGACAGGGCGTGCGGCGGTGTCCGGGACGCGCACCACGGGGTGCGGCATCGGCGCGCAGCGTGGCGGCGGTGGGGGAAGGCTCGATCGAGCCGGGGATCGCACGGAGCGAGAGCGCACCGGTGCAGGCGCGCGCGCCGACGGCGTGCGCGGGCAGGTCAGGCCGGACGACGCGCGCGGCGCCGGGGCGGCGCGGCATCGAGCCGGCGAAGGCAGGGGCGGTTTGCATGGCGCGCAGCGGCCATGGCGAAACCGGAGACGGGCGGCGTCAGTCGTCCAGGTTCATCGCGAGCCGCTGCCGCGCGATTTGCTTCACTTTCGTCGAGAGTGCGGCGTCCGGCAGGCCATTGGCCCATACGGAGAACGAATCCTCGATCAGGTTGCGCGTGTCGGGCGGCAATTCGGCCAGCATCAGCGACACCACGGTAAACAGCACGGCAGCGTCGCCGGCCTGGTTGCCCGCGTTCGCGTCGACGGTCTGCTTCAGTTGATCGACCGAGGCTTGCAGCGTTTGCAGTGCATGATTCGATTCGCTCATGACAGTCTCCATGCAGGATGGGTTCGATCGGCGACGAACCTGCGGCCGGCTGCCGCTCGCGCGCGACGCCGGGCCGGCATCGCGCGCGGCGCGGGTCAGGCCGTCGTACCGGCCGGCGCGACCGCGACCGATGCTTCGCTCGTCAGCATCAGGAACGTGAACGTTTCGCGCAGGTACAGGCGCACGACCTTGTCGGTATGGCTCGTATAGCCGATCGACACGTCTTCGCCGAGGTGCAGCTCATAGTCGCCGCCGCGCGTGGACAGCACGCAGCCGCCGCTGATCGCCGGCGCCCAGATGATCTCGCCGCTGACGATCCGCTTGATATGGTCGATGACCGGATAACCCTGGTCGCGCGCTTCGCTGAGCGCGGTGTAAGCGTCCGAGCCGAGCAGCACCGAATACGGGCCGTCCACGCCCGCGAGGCGCAGCGCTTCGAGCGCGTTGCTGATCGCGTCCGGATACGCGCCGACGTCGCTCGGCAGCGCGAGCTTGCGGTTCGACGTGCCTTCGCGGATGCCGACGATGCCGGCGGCCTGGTAGCCGTCGAAGATCGCGCCGTCTTCGGCGAACGCGAGCCGCTGCGCGGCTTCCTTCGCCGGCTGCCAGTCGGCGTCGCGCGCGCCGCGCTCGACGCTGTCGATGGCCGCGCGGTCGAGTTCGAACGGCACCGTCAGCTCGACGATCGTGCGAACTTCGCGCAGTTGCGCGGTGACCTGCTCGCGCGGCGCGGCCACCTCGCGCAGGTGCCCGGTGCCGACGGCCGACAGCTCGGGGCCCGCCGGGCCCTCGACGTCGACGACGCGGCGGCCGGCCACCGACCGCTTGAAGGTGCGCGCGACTTCCTCTTCGATTTGTTCCCACGCAGCGGCGGAGATGGGCGCAAGTTCGCGATGCAGGTTGTTCATTGGCTGATGACTCCTTTGAGCGATCCGATTTTCAGCGAGCCGTCGCGATGCGGCTCGGTCGATGGGGCGGCCGGCTGCGCGGCGTCGGCGGCCGGCGCCGCGCGATCGGCGAGCGCTTCGAGCAGGTCGGCCGACGGCACGAAGAACAGCGAGCCGGTGACCGCGCGGCTGTAGTCGAGCAGGCGGTCGTAGTTGCCGGGCGGGCGGCCGACGAACATGTTCTCGAGCATCTGCTCGATCGGCGCGGGCGAGCGCGCGTAGCCGATGAAATAGGTGCCGAATTCGCCGGCGCCGGGGCGGCCGAACGGCATGTTGTCGCGCAGGATCTTCACTTCCTGGCCGTTCTCGTCGAGCGTGGTCAGCGAGCTGTGCGAACACGACGGCTTCACGTCCGGCGCAAGCTCGATGTCGGACAGCTTGGTGCGGCCGATGATGCGTTCCTGCGTCTCGACCGGCAGCGCGTTCCAGCCGGCCATGTCGTGCAGGTATTTCTGCACGAGCACATAGCTGCCGCCCGCGAACGGCGCGTCTTCGTCGCCGATCACGGTGAAGTCGACCGCCTCGCGGCCCTCCGGGTTCTCGGTGCCGTCGACGAAGCCGATCATCGCGCGCTGGTCGAAGTTGCGGAAGCCGTGCACTTCGTCGACGACCGTGACCGCGTCGCCGAGCGCGCCGAGCAGTTGCGTCGCCAGTTCGAAGCACAGATCCATCGCGTCGGCGCGGATGTGCAGCAGGATGTCGCCCGGCGTCGCGATCGCGACGCGCTGCCCGGCGCCGAATTCGCGGAACGGGTGCAGCGCCGCGGGGCGCGGCTCGCCGAACAGGGCATCCCAGGCGTCGGCGCCGAAGCCGCAGACGCAGCTGAGGTTGCCGCCCGGCACGCGCTTGCCGACCGAGCGCACGAGCGCGGCGATGTCGCCGCACCATGAGCGGATCGTGTCGGCGTGGTCCGCGCCGGGGTTGACGGTCGCGACGAGGAAGATCGCGCTGCGCGTGATCGGGCTGTGAACGGCCTGGGAGAGCGGGGGAGTCGTTTGCATCGCGGCTTGCCGGTCAGTCATGTCGGAACGGACGAAGCGCCGATGCCGCGGCGCGCGAAGACGAACGGTTGGACTGTGTCATGCGACTGTTCTCTTTGTGACATGCGGATGAAAGACGGACGCTGCGCGGCAGCGCGCAACGGCGCGCCGCACGCGGCGGCGGGCGGCCGCCCGTTCGCCCCGGCGCGTGGCCGGCCCGCACCGCGTAACGTCGTCGAGCCTGCAATCTAGCAGCTTCGGCCGGTCTTTGGAACACGTCCGGGCCATCTGTCATTCGAATGCGTCAACCTCGGCCCTGTTTTTGTGCGATCGGCCCGGCTGTACTCCTCGCGTGCGCGGCGCTGTGCTCTTGAGCCGGCGTGACGCGTGCAGTAGATTAGGTTCGCTCGGCCCTCCGACGAGGAGCATCACGATGAACCTGCTGGAAGCCATGCGCGTGTATGTCGCGGTGATCGAGCACGACGGCCTGCGCGGCGCGGCATGCGCGCTGCAGATCGACGAGGCCGACGCAAGCGACCGGATCGACGGCCTCGAACGCTATCTCGGCTGCCGCCTGCTGCTGCACGGCGTGCACGACGAACTCGTGTGCACCGAGGCCGGTATCGCGTTCCACGCGTGCTGCCGGCGAACCTTGTCCGCGGTCGAGCGGGCCGTCGGCGAGCGCGGCGCGCCGGCGGCGGGATTTGCGCTGCGCGGCGCCGCGCAGCGGGCCAACGGGGCGGCGACCCTGCCGTCGGGATCACTTCATCACACATCGCCTTGAATACGTCCACCGCGCCCTATTCGGCCGCCGAGCGCATCCGCCGCCGCTTCGGCCGCTTTCTCCACGCGGCCGAGCTCGCGGGGCTGATCGTGATCGGTCTCGCGACCGCATTCGCGATGACGCAGGAGGCGTGGAAGGTCGTGCTCGCGGGCGAGGTGTCGCTGACCGATCTGCTGCTGATGTTCCTGTATCTGGAAGTGCTCGCGATGGACGTGCGCTATTTGCGGCTCGGCCGGCTGCCGGTGCGATTTCCGCTGTTCATCGCGATGACGTCGCTCGCGCGCGACCTGATCCTGCGCGGCGCGACCGACAGCCCCGAGCGCATGCTGATGACGACGTTCGGGATCGTTTTGCTCGCGGTGGGCGTGCTGATCCTCAGTTTCGGGCAGCACCGGTTTCCGGCGGAGGTCGACGATGTCGAGGACGATGCGCGCACGAATCGATGACGGGCATGCCGGTGCGGCGGCCGAAAGGGGTCATTCGACGCACCGAAATTCGGAATGCAGATGAAGACGCGCCGCAAGCGACATGCGCCCGACCGGACACACGTCATACAGAAAGGAGATATCGGATGGCCAAGCAATTGATTGTCGCCGTGTTCGACAACGCGACCCTGGCGCGCCAGGCCGCGAACGATTTCGACGCGCTGGCGGAGAAGGACGAGGGGTTCGGCATCGAGAACGGCGTCATCGTCGAAAAGGATGCGGCCGGCAAGCTCGCGGTGCTCGACACCGAATGGCGGTCGTTCAAGGGCGGCCTGATCGGCGCGATCGCGGGCGGGCTGCTCGGCTTGCTCGCCGGTCCGCTCGGCGTGGTGACGGGCATGGCTGCCGGCGCGGGCGCCGGCGTGCTCGCGGACGCGAGCGGCAATGCGCTGCTCGACGGCACCTTCGTCGAATCGGTGTCAGCCCGGCTCGTGCCCGGCAGCGTCGCGGTCATACTCGAAGCGAAGGAGGCGACGCCGTTCTCGGTCGACAACATCGTGACGGGCTTCGGCGGCAGGGTCGTGCGCAAGGCGCTCGGCTGAGCGCGCGTCGAACTGGTCGCGCGTCTCGCGCGACGTGAAAGGAGCAAGGTTCGCGCCTGCCGCCGCGACGCGCGCGCGGCCCGCGCGTGTGCTGCGCCGCAACGCCGCCGATGCACGACGCCGGTCGTGCGCCGCCTGCACGGCACTGTACGCGTTTGCGTGCGATGCGGCGATGGCTGTACCTGTTCTTTTCGTGAAGGACGCCGATAATGGGATCCTTGACGAACCGTCCGGGAGCGATGCCATGTCCTCGAGTGCATCCTCGGCCGATCGTCCCGATCTCGCGCAGGGCATCGCGCTCGACGAGATCGCGGACGGGGCCATGATCGAAGGTCACGTTGCAGGCGAAGCCGTGCTGCTGGTGCGCCGCGCCGACGAGTTGTTCGCGGTGGGCGCGCACTGTCCGCACTACGGCGCGCCGCTCGCCAAAGGGCTGCTGGTCGGCGACACGCTGCGCTGCCCGTGGCATCACGCGGCATTCTGCGTGCGCACCGGCGAGCGGCTGCGCGCGCCCGCGCTCGACGGCCTGCCGAGCTGGCGCGTCGAGCGTCGCGACGGCCGCGCGGTCGTGCTCGATGCGCGGCCGGCCGCATCGCCGCCCGTGCCGGACGCGGCGGGTCTGCCCGCTTCGATCGTGATCGTCGGCGGCGGCGCGGCGGCGATCTCGGCCGCCGTGACGCTGCGGGAGCAGGGCTATCCGCATGCGATCACGCTGCTGAGCGCCGATGCCGAGCCGCCCTACGACCGTCCGAACCTGTCGAAGGACTATCTCGCGGGCACCGCGGAAGCCGACTGGCTGCCGCTGCGTCCCCCGTCTTTCTATACCGAGCATCGCATCGACGTGCGCTGCGGTGCACGCGTGGCGCGCATCGATCCCGCGCAGCGCGAGGTCGAACTGTCGGACGGCAGCCGCCTCGCATATGGCGCGCTGCTGCTCGCCACCGGCGCGGAGCCGAACTGGCTGAGCGTGCCCGGCGCGACGCTGCCGCACGTATGCGTACTGCGCTCGCGCGCCGACTGCGATGCGCTGATCGGCAAGCTGGCGGCCGCGCGCCGCTGCGTCGTGGTCGGCGCGAGCTTCATCGGGCTCGAAGTGGCGGCCGCCTTGCGCACGCGCCAGCTCGACGTGCATGTCGTCGCGCCCGACGCGCGTCCGATGGCGCGCGTGCTCGGCGATGCACTCGGCGACACGATCCGCGCGCTGCACGAATCGAACGGCGTGGTGTTCCATCTCGGCGCGACGCCGGCGCGGATCGAGTCCGATGGCGTGACGCTGTCCAATGGAGAACGGCTGCCGGCCGATCTGGTGGTGGTCGGCATCGGCGTGCATCCGAACGTCGCGCTTGCGCAGGACGCGGGCCTCGCCGTCGATCACGGCGTGAGCGTCGACCGCTATCTGCAGACGAGTGCACCGGGCATCTACGCGGCCGGCGACATCGCGCGCTGGCCCGATCCGCTGACCGGCGAGTCGATTCGCGTCGAGCACTGGGTGGTGGCGCAGCGCCAGGGCAGCATCGCCGCGCGCAACATGCTCGGGCAGCAGCGGCCGTTCGACGCGGTGCCGTTCTTCTGGACCCAGCATTACGACCTGACGATTCGCTACGTCGGGCACGCGGAGCACTGGGATCGCGTCGAGATCGACGGCGACCTGCGTGCGCACGATGCGTCGGTCGCGTACTGGCGCGGCGACGTCAGGCTCGCGGTCGCGACGGTCGGCCGCGATCTCGACTGCCTGCGGGCGGAAGCCGCGCTCGAGCGGCAGATCGCACCGGCGTGACGGCCGCTGCAACCCGACATCGGTTCGACGAAGGAGGCGAGATGAGTCCCGAAATACGTGCACGTTTCGACAGCGAATTTGCGCCGCGCATCGCGCAGAGGATTCTGAGCTTGTACGGGCACGGCGACGTGCGCGCCGAGGTCGTGTCGGCGGACGGGCAGGGCGGCGCGGCCTGCGTCGAGGTGACAGCCCTCACCTCGACGGTCGGGCTGCCGAATCCGCTGAACGTGCGGCTCGCATGGCGCGACGACGCGATCGAAGCGCTGCTGGCCGAGCGTGATTCGAGCCGTTTCGACCGCTATCTCGCGGCGCTGCCGGCGACGATCGAGCAATGGCAGCTGGCGTTGCCGGTCGATTTCGGCTCGCGTACGCAACGCGACCGCGAGATCGTGATCGGCGATCTCGACTTCGCCGCGTGAGCGTGTCGCGCGGTCGCGGCGGTGGGCCTGTCGCATTCGACAGCCGCCGCCGGACGATGCACGAGCCGTCGCTACCGGTCGTGCGTCTTGAGCATGATGCGCCCCTGGTCGATGCCGCCGCGCAGCGCTTCGTCGCAGGTGAGCCATTCGGGCGTGACGAGTTCGGGGGCCGGCAGCTCGACCGGCACGCCGTCGCGGAAGATCCGGACCTGCGCGACCCACGCGCCGTTTGCATTGCGCGTCGCTTCGACGCGTATCTCGTGATCCATGAAGCTTTCGGTGGCTTGCATCGTTCAACGCCCTCCGCGGGTGGTGGTCGAAGGTCCGCATGCAGCGCGTCGCGCGATCGCATTCGCGCGGCGGCGCACGGTGCCGGACACGATGCATCGATCGTAGCAGCCCGGCGCGTGCATTGCAGCGAAACCGCCCGCGACTGCGCCTCCGATTCGTCCTGCGATCGATTGCAGGCGCGAGCCGCGCGACCGGCCGACGACACCGGCGGCCACCGCACCATTCACCGGAACGGAGCGTATCCATGACGATCGACCTGACGTTTTCCGTCAAGGTATTCGCGGCGCTGTTCGCGATCATGAATCCGATCGCGAACATCCCGGTGTTCCTGTCGCTGACGGAAGGCGCGACCGACGGCGCGCGTCGCAAGGTGGCGCTGACCGCCGCGATCGGCGTGACGATCGGCTGCATCGTGTCGGCGGTCGCGGGCGGCGCGATCCTGCGCATGTTCGGCCTGACGATCGACGATTTTCGTCTCGCGGGCGGGCTGCTCGTGCTGCTGATCGCGCTGTCGATGCTGCATGGCGCGCCGAGCCGCCAGCACATGCCGCACGACGGCGAAGGCGCCGACGCGTCGGCCGCCGACAGCGTGGCGATCTATCCGCTGACGATTCCGCTGCTGGTCGGGCCGGGCACGATCGCGACGATGATCGTGCTCGGGCACGGCGCGTTCTCGAACGGGCAGGAACTGTCGTTCGCGCTCGGCCTGCTGGCGTTTTTGCTGCTGCTGACCGCCGCGCTGCTGTCGGCGCCGCTGATCGGCCATTACCTGTCGCCGCGCGTGACGGCCGTTACGCAGCGCCTGATGGGGATGATCCTCGCGGCGATCGCGATGCAGATGATGATCGCGAGCCTGCAGGCAGCGTTCTCGCATCTGCATTGAGCGGCGCGACCGCGATCTCGCTGCCGGCGGATTTGCCGGCCGTCTTGTACCATCCCGATCCTGATGCGGTGCGTTGCATCGGCCCCCGGGCCGCTGCACGACCGGCCCGGCGCGACGCCGTCGCGCGTCGATAAAGGAGAGTCGGGATGTCCAGACAATTGATCGTCGCAGTGTTCGGCAGCGTCGACACGGCCCGACAGGCCGCGCGAGATCTCGACGCGCTGTCGGACCGGTGCGACGGATTTCGCATCGACAACGGCGTCCTCGTCGAAAAGGACGCGACCGGCAAGCTCGCGGTACTCGACGTCGATTCGCGGCCGTTCAAGGGCGGCGTGATCGGCGCGATTGCAGGCGGCCTGCTCGGCCTGCTGGCCGGCCCGATCGGCGTGGTCACGGGCGCGGCCGTCGGTGCGGGCGCCGGTGTGCTCGTCGATGCGGCCGGCAATGCGCTGCTCGACGGCAAGTTCGTCGAGTCGGTGGCGATGCGGCTTGCGCCCGGCAGCGTCGCGCTGATCCTCGAAGCGAAGGAGGCGGCGCCGTCCGCGGTCGACGACGTCGTGGCAGGCTTCGACGGCAAGGTCGTGCGCCAGGCGCTGGAGTGAGCGCGCCGCGTGCCGCGCCAAAGTGGCCTTACAAGATCCTCAAAAGTGGCTATTCGCGGTAAAGCCAGTGTGCTCTAGAGTGCCCTCGACATCCTGACGATGAACGAGGTCGAACATGACGCCTGTGAAGGTCGAACCATCGAGCCGCGGTCGCGCGCGCCGGTCGAGCGGGGGCGACGATGCATGACGCCGCGAGCGCGTTCCGGCACGACGCGCTGTTCTCCGTGCCCTCCCCGCGGATCGACGCCGCGGAAGCCGAGGCGCTGGCGGCCGACGCGTTCGGCGTCGCCGGCGCCGTCAGCGCGCTGGCGAGCGAACGCGACCAGAACTTCCGGGTCGACGCGCCGGACGGATCGGCGTACGTGCTGAAGCTCACGCATCCCGCCGAACACCCGGGCGTGACCGAGTTCCAGACCTTCGCGCAGCTGCGCGTGATCGAGTCGGACGGCACGTTGCCGGTCCCGCGCCTGCTGCGCGACCGCGCCGGCCGCTACATCCACTGGCGTGGCGTGGCAGGCGGACAGACGCGCCAGGCCGTGCGGCTGATCACGTTCGCGCCCGGCATTCCGCTGCATCGCGCCGAACGCACGGCGCGGCAGCGTCGCGCGCTCGGCGCCGCGCTCGGCCGCTTCGACCGCGCGCTGCGCGGCTTCACCCATGCGCATGCCGGGCATCGGCTGCTGTGGGACATGCAGCATCTGGCGCAGCTGCGGCCGCTGCTCGACTTCGTCGACGGCGACGAGCGGCGCGGTCTTGCGCGGCAGATGCTCGATCGCCACGAGGCCGTCACGCTGCGCCGGCTGACGACGCTGCGACGCCAGGTGATCCACAACGATCTCAATCCGTACAACGTGCTGGTCGACGAAACGGACGCCGACCGCATCACCGCGATCCTCGATTTCGGCGACATGGTCAATGCGCCGCTCGTCAACGAGCTGGCGGTCGCCTCGTCGTATCAGCTTGCCGATGCGGCCAATCCGCTCGAGACGGCGGTCGACTGCATCTGCGCGTATCACCGCGTGAATCCGCTGAGCGGCGACGAGCTTGCGGTGCTGCCGGAACTGATCGTCGCGCGGCTGCTGATGACGGTGCTGATCACCGGCTGGCGCGCACGCGAGCATCCGGAAAACAGCACGTACATCCTGCGCAACAACGCGCTGTCGTGGAACGGCCTCCATCGTTTCGCGGCGCTGCCGGACGGCGCTGCGGCGCGCACCATCCGCGACGCGATCCGCAACGAACAGGAGCAGTTCCATGCGCAGTGACCCGGCGATGCTGAACGCGTTCGATCCCGCACAGGCCGAGCGCCTCGACGAGCATGCGCGCGCGCTCGTCGAGCGGCGCACGCGCGTGCTCGGGCCCGCGTACCGGCTGTTCTACGAGACGCCGCTGCACATCGTGCGCGGCGAAGGCGTGTGGCTGTACGACAGCGCCGGCCGCGCGTATCTCGATGCGTACAACAACGTCGCATCGGTCGGCCATTGCCGGCCCGAGGTCGTCGAAGCGATCGCGCGGCAGGCGAGCACGCTCAACAGCCATACGCGCTACCTGCACGACGGCATTCTCGATTACGCGGAACGCCTGCTGGGCACGCTGCCCGATGCGCTGTCGCAGGCGATGTTCACCTGCACCGGCAGCGAGGCCAACGATCTGGCGCTGCGCATCGCGAAGCAGTACACGGGCGGCACGGGCGTGATCGTCACGCAGTTGGCGTATCACGGCGTGACGGCTGCGGTGTCGGAGATCTCGCCGTCGCTCGGCCGGCAGGTGCCGCTCGGCCTGCACGTGCGGACCGTCGCGCCGCCCGACACCTATCTCGACGGCGAGGACGGCGTCGGCGCGCGGTTCGCGCGCGACGTGCAGCGCGCGATCGACGACATGACGCGACACGGCATCCGGCCCGCCGCGCTGATCGTCGACACGATCTTCTCGAGCGACGGCGTATTCGCAGACCCGTGCGGCTTCCTGCAGGACGCGGTCGCGGCGATCCGGCAGGCGGGCGGCATCTTCATCGCGGACGAAGTGCAGGCCGGCTTCGCACGCACCGGCTCGAAGATGTGGGGTTTCGAGCGGCACGGCGTGACGCCGGACCTCGTGACGATGGGCAAGCCGATGGGCAACGGCCATCCGATCGCGGGCCTCGCCGCGCGTCCCGACGTGCTCGCGCGCTTCGGCAGGGAAACGCGCTACTTCAATACGTTCGGCGGCAATCCGGTGTCGTGCGCGGCCGCGTCCGCGACGCTCGACGTGATCGAGAAGGACGGCCTGCAGGCGAATGCGGCGCGGATCGGCGCGTATCTGCGGCAGGGGTTCCGCACGCTCGCGCACAAGCACGCGCTGATCGGCGACGTGCGCGGCGACGGGCTGTTTCTCGGCGTCGAGCTGGTGCGGGACCGCGCGGCCAGAACGGCCGCCGCCGACGAAGCGCAGCGCGTCGTCGACCTGATGCGCGACCACGGCGTGCTGATCAGCTCGACCGGCATTCGCGGCAACGTCCTGAAGATCCGGCCGCTGCTGCCTTTCACGCAGGCGCACGCGGACCTGCTGCTCGGTGCGGCGGACGCGGCGCTCGGCGCGCTGTGAGATGGCGGGACTGAAAGGCCGCGGCTACCGCTGCTTCAGCGAACGCGCATACGCGCGCCCCAGGCGCTTCACGCCGTCGCCGATCGCCGCCTGCGCGACGCCGCCGAAGCCGAGCACGATCGAGCGGTCCTGCAGCGTCGCGTGCGGCGCGACGAAATGCGGGGAGCCAAGGATCAGCCCGTCGGCGCGTGCGACGTCGATCAGCGTGCGCGTGGAAATAGCCGCATCGAAGTGCGCGAACAGGTGCAGCCCGGCGCGCGCATCGGACAGCCGGATCGTGTCGCCGAATTCCGCCTGCAGCGCATCGCGCAGCAGCGCCTGCCGCTCCGCGTATTCGATGCGCATGCGGCGCAGGTGCTGCGCGAAGTGGCCGTCGTCGATGAAGTCGGCGAGCGCCGCGTGGATATGCAGCTGCCCGGGGCGGTAGAGTTTCGCGCAGGCCTTCGCGAACGTGTCGGCCAGATGCGCGGGAACGACGAGATACGCGACGCGCACGCCGGGATACATCGCCTTGCTGAACGTGCCGCCATAGATCACGCGCGCATCGCTGTCGAGCCCTTGCAGCGACGGAAGCGGCGTGCCGTCGTAGCGGAACTCGCTGTCGTAGTCGTCCTCCATCACCCACAGGTTGCGGGCGCGCGCGCTCTGCAGCAGTTCGAGCCGGCGCGCGAGCGGCATCACTGCGCCGGTCGGATACTGATGCGACGGGCTCGTGACGACCAGCCGCGCGTGCGCCGGCGTGTCCGCTTCGTTCAGCGACAGGCCGGCCGCATCGACCGTGCGGGCGACGAGCCGCACGCCGGCCGCCGAAAGGACCGTCGGGAACGCCCAGTGGCAGGGATTCTCGACGATTGCCGCGTCGCCCGGATCGGTGAGCAGCCGCGCGCACAGATCGATCGACTGGTGCGTGCCCGACGTGATGATGACCTGCTCCGGTTCGCACACGACCGAGCGCGAGATCTTCAGATAGCTGGCGACCGCCGCGCGCAGTCGCGCGTAGCCGCCGTCGAGCGCATAGCCGGACAGCGAGAGGTCGCCCTTGCCGATATGCCGCGCAATCAGGCGGCGCCATATGTGGAACGGGAACATCGGCGTGTCGGCGACGCCGGGCACGAACGCGCCGTAGCTTTGCGTGACGCCGCCGGGCAGATGCTCGAGCTGCGCGCCGCGCCGCGACAGCGTCATCGAATGCCGCGCGTGGGCGGTTTCGCCGGGCTCGCTCAGCGGGCGGCTGCTCGTCGCCGCGACGAAGGTTCCGCTGCCGGTGCGTGCGATCAGGTAGTTTTCGGCGATCAGGCGGTCGTACGCGAGCGACACGGTGATTCTCGACACGCCGAGTTCGTCGGCGAGCGCGCGCGACGACGGCAGCTTCTGGCCGGCCACCAGCGTATGGTCGAGCACGCCGCGCCGGACCACGTCGTAGATCTGGTGCTGCAGCGTCGCGCCGCCCGTTCGGGACAATCCATGGGCCAGCAGGTCGGTCAACAGGACGGCGCGCATGAAGTGGCATTATCTTCGAATACGATATGGCTATACAGGCTATAGCCATTGATTGCTATAGTCAATTCGCGGCAGCCGCCGGCGGGCGGTCTGCACGGTATACGAAGCGCGACAGGACCGGCGGTCGCCGAGAACGAAAAGAGGGCGGCCTGCATTGCGTCCGGCGCGCGGGTCTTGCATCGGGTGCGGCATCGCAGGAGACCACCACAATGAAGTCCGATGAAGTGATCGTCAGTTTTCGCGGGGTGCGCAAGACCTACGACGGCGAGACGCTGGTCGTGAAGTCGCTGGATCTGGACATCCGCCGCGGGGAATTCCTGACGCTGCTCGGGCCGTCAGGCTCGGGCAAGACCACCTGCCTGATGATGCTGGCCGGCTTCGAGTTTCCGACCGGCGGCGAGATTCGCCTCGACGGCGAGCTGCTGAACCAGGTGCCGCCGCACAAGCGCAACATCGGCATGGTGTTCCAGAACTACGCGCTGTTTCCGCACCTGACGGTCGAGCAGAACGTCGCGTATCCGCTGACGGTGCGCAAGCTGGGCGCGGCCGAGCGCGCGGAGCGCGTCGCGCATGCGCTGAAGATGGTGCAGATGGAGCGCTTCGCGAAGCGCTATCCGGCGCAGCTGTCGGGCGGCCAGCAGCAGCGCATCGCGCTGGCGCGCGCACTGGTGTTCGAGCCGAAGCTGGTGCTGATGGACGAGCCGCTGGGCGCGCTCGACAAGCAGCTGCGCGAGCACATGCAGTACGAGCTGAAGGCGCTGCACGAGAAGCTTGGCGTGACCTTCGTGTACGTGACGCACGACCAGGGCGAGGCGCTGACGATGTCGGATCGCGTCGCGGTGTTCGACAAGGGCGTCGTGCAGCAGCTCGACACGGTCGACCGCCTGTACGAATCGCCGTGCAACGAATTCGTCGCGAACTTCATCGGCGACAGCAACCGGCTGCGCGGCACGATCGCGCGCGTCGACGGCGAGTTCTGCGAGCTCCGCCTCGGCGACGGCACGACGCTCAAGGGGCGCAACATCGCGAATGCCGCCGCAGGCGCCGCGGCGATCGCATGCATCCGCCCCGAGCGGATGAGTCTTTCCCGGCACCCCGATCACGGCCATGCGAACGGCGCGGCCGACAACCGCGTGGCGGCCGAGGCGCTCGGCCTGATCTATTTCGGCGATCATGTGCGCATGCGCTGCGCGGTGCCGGGGCAGGACGAATGCTTCGTGAAGGTGCCGCTCGGCACCGCCGCGCTCGATGCATTCTTTCCCGGCGCGCCGGTATCGCTTTCGTTTGCGCCCGCGCACCTGCGCGTGTTCGCGTGAGCGCCGCTTTCCGGTTTCCGATTTTCCGCAGCACGTCGTCGACAGGCATCGCCTATTTCCACCGCGAGAGGAGCACTACCATCATGAATCGAACAAGCGTTACCGCGCGTCGCACCGCGCTTGCACTGGCGCTGGCCGTGTTCGGCGCTTCGGCGTCGGCGGCCGAAATTACGGTCGTCAACTTCGGCGGCGCGAACGGCGATGCGCAGAAAGCCGCGTTCAACCAGCCGTTCGAGCAGGCGACCGGCAACAAGGTCACCGCCGTCGAATACAACGGCGAGCAGGCGAAGGTGAAGGCGATGGTCGAGTCGAAGCACGTGAACTGGGACGTGGTCGACGTCGAGTCGGGCGACGTCGGGCGTGGCTGCGACGAAGGCTTGTACGAGAAGCTCGACTGGTCGAAGCTGGCGAAGAAGACCGACCTGATTCCGGAGGCATACCAGACCTGCGGCGCCGGCATTTTCGTGTGGTCGACGGTGCTGTCGTACAACGCGGACAAGCTGAAGACCGCGCCGACGAGCTGGGCCGATTTCTGGGACGTGAAGAAATTCCCCGGCAAGCGCGCGATGCGCAAGGGCGCGCGCTACAACCTCGAGTTCGCGCTGATGGCCGACGGCGTCGCACCGAAGGAGGTCTACAAGGTGCTGAACACGAAGGCCGGTCAGGACCGCGCATTCAAGAAGCTCGATCAGCTGAAGCCGAACATCCAGTGGTGGGAAGCGGGCGCGCAGCCGCCGCAGTTCCTCGTCGCAGGCGACGTCGTGATGTCCACGGCATTCAGCGGTCGCATCGATGCCGCGCGACGGGAAGGCAAGAACCTGCAGATCGTATGGAACGGCAGCATCTACGACCTCGACTACTGGGCGATTCCGAAGGGCTCGCCGAACAAGGCGGTGGCCGAGCAGTTCATCGCGTATACGCTCGCGCCGAAGGCGCAGCAGGCCTATGCGCAGCACATCGCGTACGGCCCGGTGAACCTGGCCGCGGTCAAGTCGCTCGACGCGAAGACGCTGGCGAACCTGCCGAACTCGCCGAGCAACGGCAAGAACGCGGTGCTGCAGGACATCGGTTTCTGGACCGATCACGGCGACGAACTCGAGCAGCGGTTCGCCGCATGGGCGTCGAAGTGAGTCTGTCCGCGTCTTGATGCAACGGCCGCCGGACCGCAATCGCGGTCCGGCCGGAGAGAGACAGTTGAATACGATGACGATCGCTTCTTCCGCGCCGTCGAGCGCCGCGCTCAAGCGCGAGCTGAAGGCCGCCGAGGCCCGCAAGCGCACGATGGCGCTGCTGCTGGTCGCGCCGCTCGCCTTGTTCGTGCTGCTGATCTTCGTCGTGCCGATCGGCACGCTGCTCACGCGCGCGGTGCAGAACCCCGAGATCGCCGCCGCGCTGCCGGACACGGTCGCCGCGCTCGCGCACTGGGACCGCAAGGCGCCGCCGTCCGACGCCGCATACGCCGCACTCGCGGCCGACATGACCAAGGTCGCCGACAGCGACGCGATGGGCGCGCTCGCGCGCCGCCTGAACACCGAGATTCCCGGCTACCGGTCGCTGGTCGCGAAGACGGCGCGCGCGATGCCGCTGAAAAATGACGACGGCGCAGCGCTGACGCCCGCGCAGGCGCGCGACAAGCTGGTCGAACTCGATTCGCGCTGGGGCGATGTCGCTTACTGGCAGGCGATCGCGAAGAACGGCAGCGCGTACTCGCCGTTCTACCTGCTCGCCGCGCTCGACCACAAGCAGGACGGCTTCGGCCACATCGTGCCGGCCGACCCCGACCAGTCGATCTATCTGGCGATCTTCGGCCGCACGCTCGTGATCGGCGTCGCGGTCACGCTGTTCGCGCTGCTGCTCGGCTATCCGCTCGCGTACTGGATCTCGACGCTGTCGGAGCGGCGTGCGAACCTCGTGATGATCCTCGTGCTGATTCCGTTCTGGACCTCGGTGCTGGTGCGCGTGGCCGCATGGATCGTGCTGCTGCAAAGCGAGGGATTGATCAACAAGGCGCTGCTCGGTAGCGGCCTGATCTCGCATCCGCTGACGCTGCTGTTCAACCGCGTCGGCGTCTATATCTCGATGACGCACATCCTGCTGCCGTTCATGATCCTGCCGCTGTACAGCGTGATGAAGTCGATCCCGCCGACCTACCAGCGCGCGGCCGTGTCGCTCGGCAGCCATCCGTTCGCGGCGTTCTGGCGCGTGTACGTGCCGCAGACCTATCCGGGCGTGGGCGCGGGTGCGCTGCTGGTGTTCATCCTCGCGATCGGCTACTACATCACGCCGGCGCTGCTCGGCGGACCGAACGACCAGATGGTCAGCTACTACGTCGCGTACTTCACGAACGTGACGATCAACTGGGGCATGGCGTGCGCGCTGGGCGGGCTGCTGCTCGCGGCGACGCTGGTGCTGTATGCGGTGTACGGGCGCTTCACGCGCACCAACGTGAGCCTCGGCTGACGCGTAAAAATCAGGAAGACCGATCATGAAACTCGCCAGGCCGCTGTTCGCGCCGCACATGTCGTTCGTCGAGCGCGCGTGGTATGTCGCGCTGCGCGTGCTCGTCGTGCTGACGCTGCTGTACCTGATTTTGCCGGTGCTTGCGATCGTGCCGCTGTCGTTCTCGTCGAGCACGTTCCTCGTGTATCCGATCCCCGGCTTCTCGACGCGCTGGTACGAGAACCTGATCGCATCGGACGAGTGGCGCATGGCCGCGAAGAACAGCTTCATCGTCGCGCCGTCGGCGACGGTCGTCGCAACGGTGCTCGGCACGCTCGCGGCGATCGGGCTGACCAAGGCGGACTTTCGCGGCAAGGGGCTGCTGATGGCGGTGCTGCTGTCGCCGATGATCGTGCCGGTGGTGGTGGTCGGCGTCGGCATGTACCTGTTCTTCGCGCCGCTCGGGCTCGCGAACACCTACACGGGGCTGATCGCCGCGCATGCGGCGCTCGGCGTGCCGTTCGTCCTGACGACGGTGGCGGCCACGCTGCAGGGCTTCAATCACAACCTGGTGCGCGCGAGCCTGTCGCTCGGCGCGAACCCGGTGACGACGTTCTTTCGCGTGACGCTGCCGGTAATCGCGCCGGGCGTGATGTCGGGTGCGCTGTTCGCGTTCGCGACGTCGTTCGACGAGGTGGTCGTCACGCTGTTCCTCGCGGGCGCGGACCAGACGACGCTGCCGCGGCAGATGTTTACGGGGATTCGCGAGAACATCAGCCCGACGATCGCCGCGCTCGCGACGATCCTGATCATCTTCTCGACGGGACTGCTGCTCGCGCTTGAGTGGCTGCGCGGGCGCAATGCGCGGCGCGCGGTCAGTTGAGTCGGGCACGGCCGCTTGCGAGGGCGCAGACGCGAACGCTGCTGTTCCGTAGTAACGCAAATTAATTCTGTCACGCCAGATTCTGCATGTTTCAAAGAATCTGGCGCTTGAATCGGCAGCCCCGGCCGGCGCACAGAGATGCACGGGGAGCCCGTCGAGAGAGGACGCCATGCCCGTCAATCAGACATGTTCGAAATCTGGAATATGTGGCGCTCCGTCAACAATTTAGCATTCGTTGACAGTAATTCGTAAGAATGTCGGTAAGCTCGCGCACAATAACCAACGAATGGGCGCGGGCCGCGTCGACGGGGATGAACAAGAATGCGCATCGCCTGGTGTATTCCAGGCTTCGGGGTATGGTGGTCGCTGTCGGGGAAACGGCGACAGCCGACGGGAAATCGGCAACGGGGCAGACGCGCGCGCGGCGGCGTTCGTCCGCGTCGGGCGCGTGTGCGATTGCGGCGGGCGTCGCCGCGCTCGGTATGCTGCCCGCTCCGTCGGGTGCGCAGATCGTCCCGACGCCGGGCGCCGGCACGCAAGTGATCCAGACGCCGAACGGCCTGCCGCAGGTCAACGTGGCGCGTCCGTCGAACGCAGGCGTATCGGTCAATACCTACAACCAGTTCGACGTACAAAAGGCCGGCGCGATCCTCAACAACTCGGCCACGATGGTTCAGACGCAACAGGCGGGCTGGATCAACGGCAACCCGAATTTCGGAGCGGGACAGGCCGCGCGGATCATCGTCAATCAGGTCAACAGCCCGAATCCCTCTCAAATCCGCGGCACCGTCGAGATCGCAGGGGCGCGTGCCGAACTCGTGCTGGCCAACCCGTCCGGGATTTTTGTCGACGGCGGCGGCTTTCTCAATACCAGTCGCGCAACGCTGACAACCGGTGTGCCGTTCTACGGGGCAGACGGATCGCTTGCCGGCTACAACGTCAACCGCGGCCTCGTAACCGTCGCCGGCGCCGGCCTGAATGCGGCCAATATCGACCAGGTCGACCTGATTGCGCGCGCAGTGCAGGTGAACGCGGCAGTCTACGCAAAGAATCTGAACGTGATCGCCGGCGCGAGCCAGGTCAAGCACGACACGCTTGCCGCGACGCCAATCGCCGGTGACGGCCCCGCGTCGCCGGTCGCGATCGACGTCAGTCAGTTGGGTGGCATGTACAGCGACCGGATCTTCCTTGCATCCAACGAGAACGGCGTGGGGGTCGCCAATGCCGGCACGATTGCGGCGCAGGCGGGCGATTTGATGCTGCAGTCGAACGGCCGGCTCGTGCTGACGGGCAAGACGACCGCGAGCGGCAACCTGGCGATGTCGGCCGCAGGCGGCATCCAGAATAGCGGCACGACATACGCGCAGCAGTCGCTGTCGGCCAGGACCGGCGCCGACCTCACGAACGACGGAACGCTCGCGGCGCAGCAGAATACGACGGTGAATGCCGGTAACGTCGACTCGACCGGCACGCTCGGTGCGGGCGTGAACAACGACGGTTCCGTCGCGCATGGCGGTGACCTGAACCTGACGGCATCAGGGCAATTGAGTGCAACCGGCCGGAACGTAGCCGGCGGCAACGCGTCGCTGGCCGGCGCTCACGTGAATCTCGCAGGCAGCCAGACGGCGGCGAACGGCAATCTGTCGCTGACCGCGACGGACGGCGACGTGAACGTATCGAACGCGACGACGAGCGCGCAAGGCGCCATTCAGGCGAATGCGTCGGGGACCGTGATCAACGACCACGGCAGCCTGTCGAGCGGCAGCAGCATGACGCTGGGCGGCGGCGGCCTGTCGAACCAGGGCGGCAAGGTCTCTTCGCAAGGCCCGCTGTCGGTCAATGTGGCGGGCCAGATCGGCAACCAGTCCGGTGAACTGGTATCCGAAAGCACGGCGGATCTGCGCGGCGGCGCCATCGCGAACAACCAGGGCACCCTTCAAAGCGCGGCCGCGATGACGGTGGCCGGCGAGTCGCTGGACAACACGGCGGGCCGGATCACGTCCCTCAACGCCGATGGCCTGTCGGTGACGATCCGCGGTCAATTGAGCAACGCAGCGGGGACGACCGCGAATAACGTGCCGGGTGGCGTAATCGGCGGCAACGGCGATGTTTCGGTCCAGGGCGCAAACGTTGTCAATCGCGGGACGATCACGTCCAGGACGAATCTGCATGTCACGGGCCAGTCGGTCGATAACGGCAGCGGCGCGTTGCAGGCGGCCCGGGACGTCGTGGTCGATGCCGGCACGCAGTTGACGAACAACGGCGGTTCGATTGTCGGCAACACGGCAACGGTCGGCGCAACGGCGCTCGATAACAGCGCCGGCACCGTGCAGGCCGATCACGTGTCGTTGAACGCGACGGATCTCGTCAATCACGGCGGTACGATCACACAGACGGGCACCGGCCCGATGACGGTCAACGTGTCGCGCACGCTCGACAATTCCGGCGGCGGTACGCTGCAGACCAACAGTGCCGACCTGACGCTTGCGCCTGCCGCGCTCGTGAACGACGGCGGCACGATTACGCACGCCGGCACGGGCACGCTGACGCTCGGACGCGATTCGGGCTCGGTGTCGAACGTGGGCGGTTCGATCGCCAGCAACGGGCGCCTCGCCGCGCAGGCCGAAACGCTGAACAACACGTCGGGCTCGATCACCGCGCAGAACGGACTGACGGCAACCGTCGGCGGTACGCTGAACAATACGAGCGGCAAGCTGTTGTCGAACACGGATACAAGCGTGACCAGCGGCGTGCTGACCAACGACGGCGGCCAGATCGGCGCGAGTACGAACGCGACGATTCACACGGGCGCGATGACGAACCGGGACGGCTCGATCGTCGCACCGAATTTGTCGGTCACGGCCGACTCGACGCTCGACAACAGCGGCGGCAAGCTCGAGGCCAACCAGCTCGCACTGACGGCGTCTAAGCTTGTCAATCACGGCGGCACGATTACGCAATACGGATCGTCGGCGATGGGCATCAACGTCAGCGGCACGCTCGATAATTCGGCCTCGGGCGTGATCCAGACCAACAGCACGGACCTGACGCTCGAGCCGGCCGATTTGAACAACGCCGGCGGCACCATTACACACGCCGGCACGGGCACGCTGACGATCGCACCGGGTACCGGGACCACTGCGGGCGGCGGCGCGCTGAACAACGCATCGGGCACCGTCGTGACGAAGGGCCAGGCGATCGTCGACGCGGCAACCTGGAACAACGCGAGCGGTATCCTCGCGGCGCAACGCGGCATCAATGCGACCATCGCAGGCGATGTGAACAACGCGCAGGGTCTGCTGAGATCGGACGCGTCGCTGTCGTTGAAGAGCGGCGGCGCGCTGGCGAACCAAGGTGGCCACGTCCAGGCCGGTCAATCGACCGCCGCCGACACCAGTACGCTCGAGATTCAATCGTCATCGATCGACAACGCGGACGGCGCCATCGTCGACCTCGGTGCGGGCAAGATGACGGTGCAGGGCGGCAGCCTGATCGCCAATAGCCACGCCGGCGGCATAGCGGGTATGGGCGCGATTACCGGCAACGGCGATGTGACGGTCAGCGCAGCATCGATCAGCAACACGCAGGGAGGTCAACTCAGCGGCGCATCGCTAAATGTTCATGGCAACACCTTGGACAACAGCGGCGGCACGATCGGCAACGTCACGAATTCAAACGGTGACGTGAACGTCACGACGACCGGCGCGATCACGAATACGAACGGCCAGATCAGCTCGACGCACGACCTGTCGATCGCGGCGGCCACGCTGCAAGGCGGCGGCACATACAGCGCGACGCATGACGCCAACGTGAATCTGCAGGGCGACTACACAGCTGCATCCGACACGCAGTTCAACGTCGGTCACGATCTCGCCTTCACGCTGCCGGGCACTTTCACGAACAACGCGAACCTGCAGTCGGTTAACGACCTGAGCGTCAATGCGGGCAACATCGTCAACGCGGGCGCCCTGACGGCCGGCGGCTTGCTGCGTACGCAGTCGACCGATTTGACCAACACGGGGGCGCTGGTCGGCGCCAGCGTATCGCTCAACGCGACGAATACGATCTCGAACCTTGGACCGACCGCGTTGATCGGCGGATCGGACAGCAACGGTACGCTCGAAATCCTCGCGCATGACATCGAAAACCGCGACGACACGACCGCGACCGATTCGATGGCGACGACGGCCATCTTCGGCATGGGCAAGGTCGTGCTGGCAGGGGGCAAGGACGCAAGCGGCAACTACACGAACGCGGCGCTCGTCAACAACGTGTCGGCCTTGATCCAGTCGGGCGGCGATATGGAGCTGCACGCCGACAAGGTGACGAGCACGCGCCGCGCGATGAAGACGTCTACCAGTCAGATCGATCCGGCATCGCTCGCGCAGTTCGGCATTCCGATCAGCGGTCGCACGGGCCAGGTTGGCGTGAAGGATCCGTACAGCATCGGCGGCGTCTACACGGAGCCGCCTCACGGTGGTCAGTGGAACAGCACGTATCAGTTCACGACCTACTATGCGGACAGCGCGACGGCGACGACCGTAACGGACATCAGCCCGGCTGCCCAGATCGTGTCGGGCGGCAAGATCGATGCGTCGTCGGTTGGCACCCTGCAAAACTACTGGAGCAACATCGCGGCGGTCGGCGACATCAAGATGCCAGGGAACTACGACGCCGACGGCTGGGCGGCGTCCGGCCAGAAGCTGCCGGGCGTGTCGGTTTCCTACTCGGGCCAGTATCACTACAACAACTACGACAACTCGGAACACGACTGGCAATTGCCGTTCGGCAACGCGCCGTTCGTGACGGGGCGCCCGGGTGGTTACACCCAGGCGGCGCCGGCGTCGATCAAGGATTACAAGCTGCCGAAATACGACTCGACGTTGAGTTCGAACGGCACGATTTCGGGCACGGGTGTCAGCGTCAACAACACGGCGGGCAATGCATCCATTCCGTCGCTTGGCTTGCTGCCGGGGCAGTCGGTACCGGGCCTTACCCCGACCAACCTGAGCGGTAACGCGAGCGGTGCGAAATCGGGGGCATCGGCTGTGCACGGCGGTCCGTTGGCGCCGGTCGATCCGATCATCGCCAGCGCGACGGCACTGAACGTCCTGAACAACCTCACCATTCCGCAGGGCGGCTTGTTCAAGCCGACGACAGCGCCGAATGCGAGCTACGTGATCGAAACGAATCTGGCGTTCACGAACCAGAAGAATTTCATTTCGAGCGACTACTTCTTCGGTCAGCTCGGCGTCGACCTCACGCATATCCCGAAGCGTCTCGGCGACGGTTTTTACGAGCAGCAGCTCGTGCGCAACGAGATTACGTCGCTGACTGGCAAGGCCGTGCTGGGGCCGTACACGGACCTGCAGACGATGTATCAGTCGCTGATGGCAGCCGGTGCGGATCTGTCGAAGTCGCTCGATCTGCCGATCGGCGCGAGCCTGTCGGCCGAGCAGGTGTCGAGGCTGACCAGCAACGTGATCCTGATGGAAACGCGGGTGGTCGACGGGCAATCGGTGCTCGTGCCGGTCGTGTATCTCGCGAAGGCCAGCCAGCAGAATATCGACGGGCCGTTGATTTCGGCGACGAACATCGACTTCCAGAACGCGCAGTCATTCACGAACAGCGGCACGATCAAGGCGGACAACACGCTGGCGATCCAGGGCAAGCAGATCGACAACGCGTTCGGCGCGCTGCAAAGCGGCGGGCTGATGTCGCTGAAGACCGAGAACAACATCGACCTGACGTCTGCGAACGTGAAGGCCGGCAGTTTGCAGCTCGACGCCGGCAAGGACCTGATTCTCGATACGGCGACGAAGACGAACACGCGCGTGAGCCGCGACGGTGCGACGAGCGTGGTGACGACGCTCGGGCCGACCGCGAAGCTGGATGTCGCGGGTGATGCGTCGATCGTCACTGGCGGCAACTTCCAGCAGAACGCGGGCAACCTGTCGGTTGGCGGCAATCTCGGGATGAACGTCGGCGGCAACTGGGATCTCGGCGCGGTGCAGACGGGCGAGCACAAGATCGTGCAGCGGGCGAACGGCGTGTCGAATACCGACATCAACAAGGTCACCGGCAGCTCGGTAGCGGTTGGTGGGCAATCGTTGATTGCCGTCGGCGGAGACCTGACGGCCAAGGGCGCGCAGATCGACCTCGGCCAGGGCGGCACGATTGCGGCCAAAGGTAACGTCACGCTCGGCGCGGCGAGCGCGACGTCGACGGTAAACAGCAATAGCTCCGGCAGCGACAGTCACGGCAGCTACGCGGAAACGCTGCATACGTCGGATCAGGCGCTGACCGGTACGACGCTCAAGGGCGGCGATACGGTCAACATTGTGTCGGGCAAGGACATTACGCTCTCCGGCAGTGCGATCGGCCTCGACAAAGGCAATGCGAACCTGCTGGCGGCCGGCGATGTGAATATCGGCGCAGCAACCGAGACACACGAGCTGAACTCGCACGAAACGCATAGCCATAGCAACGTGGTGAGCGGTGCGAAGATCGCGAGCGGGATCGACCAGACCATGACGTTGAATCAGGGTAGTCTGGTTTCAGCGGACGGGGTGAACATCGTCAGCGGGAAGGATGTCAATGTTCAGGGCAGCACCATCGTTGGATCGAACGACGTGACGCTCACCGCGGCACGCAACGTAACGGTTGCGACATCGCAAGACACCTTGCAGTCGTCGAGCTACTACAACAAGAAGGAATCCGGGCTGATGTCGGGCGGCGGACTGTCGGTGTCCATCGGAAGCAGTTCGCTGAAGACGACCAGTCAGGCGACCGAAGTGTCGAACAACGGCAGCACGATCGGTTCGCTGAAGGGTAACCTCAACATCACGGCTGGAAACGACCTGCACGTGACGGGCAGCGACCTGATCGCAGCGAAGAATCTCAGCGGGACGGGCGCGAACGTGACGATTGACGCGGCGCAAGACAAGAACCATCGCGGTGAAACGCAGGAAGTCTCGAAGAGCGGCCTGACGCTGGCACTGAAGGCGCCGGTGATCGACGCGGTGTCGAATGCCGTTGGTCAATCGCGTGCGTCCAGCAATAGCCAGGATGGTCGGGCAGCGGCGCTGCACGGGATGGCCGCGGCGAGTGCGGCATGGGATGCGAACGTTGCTGCGGGCGATGTGGTTCGAGCGCTGGGGGCGGGCGAAACGCCTCAGTTCAAGGTCGAAGTCAGCGTCGGCAGCAGTCACAGCAACAGCGCATTCACCGAGAACAGCGTGACGAATCGCGGCTCGAACGTGAATGCAGGCGGGACGGTGGCGTTTGCGGCGACCGGCAACGGGCAGCCCGGAAGCGGCAATGTGACGATCGCCGGCTCGAACGTGAACGCAAACGATGTGATACTGGCCGCGAAAAATCAGGTCAATATCGTCAATACGACGGACACCGATTCGACGCGCAGCACGAACGAGTCGAAGAGCGCGAGCGTGGGTGTGTCGGTCGGCACGGGCGGGTTCGGTATTTCCGCGGCGATGTCGAAGGCCAACGGCGATGGCAACAGCGATCTGGCCACGCAGAACAACAGCCATGTGAACGCAGCAAACGGCGTGACGATCATCTCGGGCGGCGATACGAACATCATCGGCTCGAACGTGAAGGGCAATCAGGTGAACGCCGATGTGGGCGGGAATCTGAACATCGTCAGCGTGCAGGATACGCTGACGAGCGCGGCGCATCAGTCGAGTTCAGGCGGCGGCTTCAGCATCAGTCAGGGCGGCGCCAGTGCGAGCTTCAGTCAGAGCAAGGGCAACGCGTCGGGCAGCTATGCGGGCGTCAATGGACAGGCCGGGATTCACGCGGGCGATGGCGGCTTCAATATCAACGTCACCGGCAATACCGACCTGAAGGACGGGCTGATCGCGAGCGACGCGGATGCGTCGAAGAATTCGCTGACGACAGGTCGCTGTCCTTCTCGGATGTCCAGAATCAGTCGCACTACGATGCGAGCTCGAGCGGCTTCAGCGCGGGCGCGACGACCGGCGACGGCGGGATGAACTACAGCACACATGGCAGCACGTCGGGCAAGAATGCCGGTGGCGCCGCGCCGATGCTCGGCCAGAACGACAGTGGCAGCGACAGCGCGACGACGAAGAGCGGCGTGAGCGCGGGAACGGTTACGATCACCGATTCAGCGAACCAGAAGCAGGATGTGGCGCGCTTGAACCGCGATACGACGAACACGAACGGTACGGTTGCCAAACTGCCGGACATGCAGAATCTGCTGAGCAATCAGGCGGACATGATGGCGGCGTCCAGTGCGGCGGGTGAAGCGGTATCGCGCCGGATCGGAGACTATGCCGACAAGATGAAAGAGCAAGCGCAGCGAGACGGTGATCAGGCCGGTGTCGACGCGTGGAAGGAAGGCGGGAAGAATCGCGCGCTGATGCAAGGTGCGGGCGCGGCGCTGGTGACGGGGTTGGCCGGCGGTAACGTGGTGGGTGGCGCCGCCGGCGCGGCGATTGCATCGATCGCGTCGGGCAAGCTGAACGAACTGAGCGGTGCGATCGCAGGTAGCGATCCGACCGGTAACGCGAACATGAATCAGGCGCTGGGCAACATCGTGGCGAACGCGCTCGCGACCGTGGCGGGTGGAGCAGTGGGTGGGGAGTCGGGGGCGTTCTCGGGGTACAACGCCGATCGGTTCAACCGGCAGTTACACGAGGACAGCAAGGCGAAGGAACAGACGCTAGCGAAGCAACTGGCGGAAAAAAGCAAAGGTCGATATACACAGGAGCAGATTGAGGATCAAATGCGGATTATGGGCGGGTCAATTGGCGGAGATCGTGAATTTGGGGCGCCCGCAACACTGGTTGGAACGATGCCGACCGATTCAGGGGCAAGATGGCAATACGCCGGTACGACGGCTGACGGTAAGCAGATATTGACGCAAATTGCTGTGGAGCCGAATTCGGAGTTGCAGCGCTACATTGTTGCGAACTCTGCCTGGGCGCAGAGTGACGTGCCGAACATCATGTACGACCAGACTGGCAAGAGCGGTTCTAGCTTCACGCTGACCGGACCATTCACGAAGTTTGATCAGTCGGATGCGAATTACCTAAAGAATACTACGGCAGACGCAGCTTCGGCGGTTTCGTCAAATGCAGGCCGACTCGGCGCTACTGCAGCAACCGGAGCCGCCCTCCCGACACCTCTTGCGCCGGCCTTTGAAACCATAGCGTTTGGGTCGACAGTTGCCGGGTGGACTGCAGATTTCGTTGCGCAGATGGCCCGTCCCGATCCGGGGGCCTACGTGGCGGGCAGCTTTGTGGATGTGACACTTGGAGGAATAGCCAACAAGTACCTGCTGGCTGGTACTTTCTTTACTGAGCTGGGGAATTGGATCAAAAACACCGATACGTTTAAAAACGCAAGCAACAAGCTTAACGAGGCGATTCGAAATCGAAAATGAAGATCATACATAACGAAAATTTTTCCCCCTGGTTTCGCATTGTCTTATGGGGGGGAGGCGTAGCAATTGCTGCCGGGTCTTATTTTTTTATGTCAGGATTAGTCATGTTTTTAGGTGTTGTTTTTGGAATGGTTGTCATAGCTGTTGGAACATACGCGGAGCGGGCAAACATTCTGCATTTGAAGCCTTTCGATAACAGCTACAGAAAAGCTCGTAAGAGCTACGAAGTAGAGGACGACGATCTCGATAAGTCGCGATGACAAAGTTCGTGAATTTTCCTGGACACACAGAACAATAGCCGCGTGAATGCGGCAAATGGTGTGACGATCATCTCGGGCGGCGATACGAACATCATCGGCTCGAACGTGAAGGGTAATCAGGTGAATGCCGATGTGGGCGGAAATCTGAATATCGTCAGCGTGCAAGACACGCTGTCGAGCGCGGCCCATCAGTCGAGTTCGGGCGGCGGCTTCAGCATCAGCCAGGGCGGTGCCAGCGCGAGCTTCAGCCAGAGCAAGGGCAATGCCACGGGCAGTTATGCGGGCGTCAACGAGCAGGCCGGGATTCACGCGGGCGATGGCGGCTTCAATATCAACGTCACGGGCAATACCGATCTGAAGGGCGGCCTGATCGCGAGCGACGCGGATGCGTCGAAGAATTCGCTGATGACGGGTTCGCTGTCGTTCTCCGACATCCAGAACCAGTCGCACTACGATGCGAGCTCGAGCGGCTTCAGCGCGGGAGCGACGACCGGCGACGGCGGGATGAACTACAGCACGCACGGCAGCACGTCGGGCAAGAATGCCGGTGGTGCCGCGCCGATGCTCGGCCAGAACGACAGTGGCAGCGACAGCGCGACGACGAAGAGCGGTGTCAGCGCGGGGACGGTCACGATCACGGATTCGGCGAACCAGAAGCAGGACGTCGCTAGCTTGAACCGCGATACGACGAACACGAACGGAACGGTCGCCAAACTTCCGGATATGCAGAACTTGCTGGCCAAACAGTCGGACATGATGGCGGCGGCCAGCGCGGCTGGTGAAGCGGTGTCGCGCCGGATCGGGGACTATGCCGACGAGATGAAACGGCAAGCCGAGAAGAATGGCGACCAGGCAGGCGTCGACGCGTGGAAGGAAGGCGGAGCGAACCGCGCGCTGATGCAAGGTGCCGGCGCGGCGCTGGTGACGGGACTGGCGGGCGGTAATGCGGTAGGTGGCGCAGCCGGTGCGGCAATTGCGTCTATCGCATCAGGCAAGCTGAACGAACTGAGCAGCGCGATCGCAGGCAGCGATCCGACCGGCAACGCCAATATGAATCAGGCACTGGGTAATATCGTGGCGAACGCGCTTGCGACGGGGGCTGGTGCGGCTGTGGGTGGGGAATCGGGGGCGTTCTCGGGGTACAACGTTGATCGGTTTAATCGGCAGTTGCATCCGGATGAGCGGCAGTGGGCAAAGGATAAGGCGAAGGACTTCGCGAAGTTCTACGAAGAAAAAACCGGTAAATCACTCACCGCGGATCAGGCGCAGAATATGTTGCTGGCAAACGGCTATCGTTTGGTGGATGCAGCGGCAAGCAAGGGGCCGGGAGGGGACGCAACCGCGGTGGCCTATATCAGTCAGAATGGTGGCGGGCTGTTCCATGCGACGTCGGCAGAGTACAACAGTCCGTTCTTGTCTGGGAACAAGGATGGTTCGCTGACGCCGGAGCAGAGAGCGTTGCCTGGCGCGGTGGCTAATCCAAAGGCCGGCCTCGTCATTGCCGGCGGGTTGGTAACTGCCGGACTGGCACCAGAGATTGCTGCCGGGTTAGCCGCGATCCCTGGCGCGCCAATTTTTGGTTCGACCGGAGCTTTGGGGTCCAGCGCGTGGGCGTCGCCTATTGGGATTGGCATCCTAACTGGCAGTGTAAACGCGACATCGCAATACATCCAGAATGGCACAGTGAATCCCGTCGATGTTGGGTATGCGGCATTGGCCGGTGGATCTGGCACTTACACCAAATTCTTTGGGAATGTCGTAATAAACGCAGTGACAGGTGCTCTTGATACCGTCACTAATAATGCAATCTCTGGCAAACACGATAGCATTGCAACCGGTGCAGCGGTGAACGCGGGAGCGGCGGCTATCGGTTATGGTACGGGACTCGCCATGCAAAATCTAATTTCCGCGTTGTCGAAGTCCGGGATAAGTAGTTTTGGGTGGTCCGGGACTGGTGTTTGGGCGGGATCATCAGGACAAAATCTGTTCAATCCGAACAATGTTCCTGCAATTGGTGCCGGTATAGGGGGGGCTGCCGGCGCTGAGGCAGGAACGAAAGCGATAAACGATGCCAAATCTCGGATTGGGAAATGAAGAAATGCTTAGATTGATTGCCTTATATTTAGCTTCTTTCTTGCTGTCGTTTCTGTGCTTTGCCTCCATCAAGGTATTTGTAATGATTTTTGTGGCCTATTTTTACGGTGGTGGTTTCTTGTGGGCGGGCAACGATACGAGATTCGTTTTAGTGAATGGCATACTGTTGGGGCTTGTTTTTTGCGTTTTCGCAACGGTGGATTTTGTGCGAAAAAAATGATTCATGATGCCATTGTGAAATTCGATTCAATCGGCATTTGCACGGTTTTGTTGTGTATATCAATCGGGACGGACCGGAAGAAGATTGCACGCAAATCAATTGTAGTGATGCATTGATAGCAGGCACGTCTCAGCCGTAGTACACGATCGCATATCTAGAAAAAGACATGAGAACTATTCGCCGGGGGAATTCTGCTGCGGCAGCACTGCTGTTTATCGCGACCAGTGTGTCGGCGCAAGAAGCTCCGCGCCTGACCGTTCCGGGCAACTACCAGCAATCCCGACAACAAGAAGAGGCACGCGAGCGCGAACGGACCGTCACCGCGCCCGGGGTGCGTTCGAGCGTGATGGCGAGCGCAGGGTATCCAGCGCTGCCGTCCGAAACGCCGTGCTTTCAGATTGAGCGTTTCGCACTCGACGTGCCCGATGTGCTGCCCGCCTCCGTCAAATCGCAAGGCGCGTCGGCGTTGCCGATGGATCGATTCGCCTTCGCGCGCGAATGGCTCGCGCACTATGCCGGCCAGTGTATCGGCAAACAAGGGCTCGACGTGCTGGTCAAGGGCCTGTCGCAAGCGATCCTGGCGCGCGGGTACGTCACGACGCGCGTGCTGCTTCCCGAACAGGATCTGTCGACCGGCACCCTCAAGTTTTCGCTGATCCCCGGCGTAATCCGTCACGTGCGCTTCGCCGACGAAAAGCTCCGCGGCGCCTGGAAAACAGCCTTCCCGACCGGCGACGGCGAACTGCTGAACCTGCGCGATCTCGAACAGGGCCTCGAGCAGATGAAACGCGTGTCGAGCCAGGACGTGTCGATGCAGATCGTGCCGGCCGACGTGCCCGGCGAGAGCGACGTCGTGCTCGACGTGAAGCGCGGCAAGCCATGGACGGTGGTCGCGTCGATCGACAACTCCGGCACGCGCGCGACCGGCAGGCTGCAGGGCAACCTGTCGCTCGGCATCGACAACCCGCTCGGGCTGAACGACCTCTTCAACATCGGCGTGAGCCAGGATCTCGAGTTCGGCGACAAGCGCCTGGGCTCGCATGGCTGGAACGGCTTCTATTCGATCCCGTGGGGCTACTGGACCGCGACGCTTTCAGCGTACACGAACACCTACTACCAGCAGATCGCCGGCGTGAACCAGACGTTCGTCGCCAGCGGCAACTCGAAAACGGTGGATTTCAAGCTGAACCGCGTGCTGTCGCGCAGCCAGAACGACGTGTTCGGTGCGCAGTTCAGGCTGTCGCGTCGTTTCGGACAAAGCTTCATCGAAGACACGGAAATCCCGCAGCAGCGCCGCAACAACACGTTCGTCGAGCTCGGCCTGACCGATCGACACTATTTCGGCAATGCACAGTTCGACGGCGCGCTTGCGTATCGGCAGGGCATCGGTGCGTTCGGCGCGCAGGACGATATTCCCGCGGCGAATGGAGACCAGACCTATCGCTACAAGATGGCCGTGCTCGACGCGAACCTGTCGGTGCCGTTCTCGATCGCGCAGCAGCCGTTCCGATACGTCACCACGTTTCACGGCCAATACACCGGCAACACGCTGTACTACATCGACGACCTGACGATCGGCAGCCGCTACACGGTACGCGGCTTCGACGGCGAGACGATGCTCGCGGCGGCGCGCGGCTTCTACTGGCGCAACGAACTGCAGGCGCCGATCGGCCAAACCGGGCAGGCCGTCTATGCCGGCATCGACTACGGCCGCGTGTGGGGCCCGCAACCGGTTACTTTGGTCGGCACGCAACTCGCAGGCGCAGTGATTGGCGTCAAGGGCAGCGTCGCGACGCGCTTCGGTGCCTACGCCTACGATTTCTTTGCCGGCACGCCGATCTACAAGCCGTCCGGGTTCCCGACGGCGCGTGTCACGGTTGGTTTTCAGGTCACGGCGCAGTTCTGACGACGAGCAATTCGACGGCGGTTGCGCATGACAACTGGCTCGCTGCTGCATTGGCACATCGATGACTTTTACGCCCCACGATATGCCTCGCCCACGAAGTCACGGACAGGTCCCGACCGGCTTGGACAAGCGTCGTTGACGACCTGAATCCACGTTTCCGCGCACCGACCGTCTTTCCCGCGACAGGAGTCTCGCTCTTGCCTCGCGCCTTCATGCGCCGCACGTTCGATGCCCGCCCGCCCGAAACCCTCCCATCTCCATTCCCAAACCCCGCTCACCACACACTCCCCAGGCTCGCCCCTTGCTCGCCCCTCCCACGACGGTCACACCCACCGTCCCGCTTTCGACAAGGAGGGTCCGACATGAAAGCAGTCGTATTTCACGGCATCGGCGACATCCGCATCGATACCGTTCCCGATCCGGAGGTCGCCGAGGCGACCGACGCGGTGGTGCGCCTCACGGCCAGCGCGATCTGCGGCACCGACCTGCACATGGTGCGCGGCACGCTCGGCGGCATGAAGCCGGGCACGATTCTCGGCCACGAAGGCGTCGGCCTCGTCGAGGCCGTCGGGCGCGACGTGCGCAACCTGCGGCGCGGCGATCGCGTGCTGATCCCGTCGACGATCGCGTGCGGTCATTGCGTCTATTGCCGCGCCGGCTATACCGCGCAGTGCGACGTCGCCAACCCCGGCGGCCCGCGCGCCGGCACCGCCTTTTTCGGCGGTCCGGCCGATACGGGGCCGTTCGACGGCCTGCAGGCCGAATACGCGCGCACGCCGCTTGCGAATGCAAGCCTGATCCGGCTGCCCGACGAGGTCGACGACGACCGCGCGATCCTGATGTCCGACATCTTCCCGACCGGCTATTTCGGCGCGCAGCTCGCGGAAGTCAAGCCCGGCGACACGGTGGCCGTGTTCGGCGCGGGCCCGGTCGGCCAGTTCGCGATCGCGAGCGCGAAGCTGATGGGGGCAGGGCGCGTGATTGCGGTCGACCGGATCGCGTCGCGTCTCGAGATGGCCTGCGCGCAGGGCGCGGAGAGCGTCGATTTCTCCGAGGACGACCCGGTCGACACCGTGCTGCGCCTGACCGGCGGCATCGGCGTCGATCGCGTGATCGACGCGGTGGGCGTCGATGCAATGCGCGCGACGCACGGTCCGGCTGCGGCCGATCGCGATGCCGCGCGCGCGTTCGATGCGGAAGTCGACGCGATCGCGCCGCGCCGCAAGCCGGACGGCCGCTACTGGGTGCCGGGCGACGGCCCGTCGCAGGTGCTGCAGTGGGCCGTGCGCGCGGTCGCCAAGGCCGGCACGGTGGCGGTGATCGGCGTCTATCCGCCCCAGGCGCGCGTGTTCCCGATCGGCGAAGCGATGAACCGCAACCTGACGATCAAAATGGGCAACTGCAATCACCGCACGATCATTCCGCCGCTCATCGAACTGGTGCGCAGCGGCGCGTTCGATCCGCTGTCGGTGCTGACGCGGCGCGAGCCGCTGACGAACGCGATCGATGCGTATCGCGCGTTCGACGTGCGCGAGCCGGGCTGGATGAAAGTGAAACTGGAACCCTGACGAAACGAACCGAAACGAGGCTCAACACAATGAACGAACCCTACGACAACTGCATGGCGGCGTGCGATGCATGCGCGCACGCGTGCGATACCTGCGCGGCCGCTTGCCTGGCCGATTCCGACGCGCGTGCGCTTGCGACCTGCATCGCGCTCTGCATCGACTGCGCGCAGCTGTGCCGCTTCGCGTCGGCCGCGATGGCGCGCCGCAGCGCACTGGCGCCGCACGTGTGCGGGCTGTGCGCGCATGCGTGCGAGCTGTGCGGCGCGGAATGCCGGCGCCATGCGCACGACCGTTGCCGCCGCAGCGCGCTCGCCTGCGACGCGTGCGCGGCCATGTGCCGCGCGATGGCGTAGCGCTCAGGCGTCGTCCTGCGCGTGGCGGCGCTCGGCGCGTTGCAGCAGTGCGTCGAGCACCGGCATCTCGATCGGCTTGGCGACATGGTCGTCGAAGCCGGCGCGTTCGCTGTGCGCGCGGTCCGATTCCCGCGCGTGGCCGGACAGCGCGACGCACATCGTGTCGGCCAGCACGTCGATCGCACGCAGCGCGCGCAGCAGCGCGAAGCCGTCGATGTCGGGCATCGTCAGGTCGACCAGCATCAGATGAGGCACGTAGTCGCGCGCCAGCGCCAGTGCGTCGTTCGCGCTGTACGCAACGCGCGGCGCATGGCCCTTCAACTGCAGCAGCACGGCGAGCGTGTCGGCCGAATCGTGGTTGTCGTCCACGACGACGATCCGCAGCGGCGCGGCGGCCGGCGGCGTGCCGGCCTTCGCGCGCGGCGCGGGGGCAGCGGCCGGCGCGGCGCGCTCGACCGGCAGTCGCACCGTGAACGTCGCGCCCTGTCCCGGCCCGCCGCTTTCGGCCGAGATCATGCCGCCGTGCAGTTCGACGAACGACCGGCAGATCGCGAGGCCGAGCCCGAAGCCGTCGGACGGGTGGCGGCCGGGCACGCTTTCCTGTTCGAACAGGTCGAAGATCGATTCGAGCGCGCCGGGCGCAATGCCCACGCCGCGGTCGGCGACGCGGATCGCGACGAATGTGCCCTCGACGCGTGCACCGATGTCGATCCGTCCGCCGCGCGGCGAGAACTTCGACGCGTTGTCGAGCAGGTTGTGCAGCACCTGGACGAGTCGCGCATCGTCGCCGCGCAGCGTCACCGGTTCCGGCGGCAGGTCGATGCTGATCTGCTGCTCGCGGGCGGCCAGTTTCGGCTGGACGCTCTCGACGCCGCGACAGACGAGGTCGCGCACGGTAAGCGGCCGATCCTCGAGTTCGACCTTGCCGGCCGTGATGCGCCCGACGTCGAGCAGGTCGTCGACGAGACGCGTGAGCTGTGCGACCTGCCGGTCCACCGCGTCGCGGCATTGCACGAGCGTCGGCGCGGGATCGGGCAGGCTTTGCAGCACGCCGACGGAGTTGCGCAGCGGCGCGAGATGATTGCGCAGCTCGTGCGCGAGCATCGCGATGAACACGCTGAGTCGGTGCGTCGACGCTTCGAGCTCCTCGAGCCGCCGGCGGTCGGTCATGTCGCGCGTGATCTTGATGAACCCGCACAGCTGGTTCGCGGCATCGCGCACGGCGGTGATCGTGACGCTCGCCCAGAACAGCGAGCCGTCCTTGCGCACGCGAAAGCCTTCGTCGTCGAAATGGCCGTGCGCGGCGGCCTGGGCGAGCCCGTACGCCGGGCGGCCTGCCGCGACCGCGTCGGGCGGGTAGAAGCGCGAGAAATTGCGGCCGACGATCTCGTCGGCCCGATAGCCCTTGATGCGCTCCGCGCCCGCGTTCCACGTCGCGACGTAGCCTTGCGGATCGAGCATGAATACCGCGTAGTCGGTGATCGAACCGACCACAGTCTGGAAACGGAACTCGGCGAAACGGTGCTGCAGGTCGCGCGCGTCGGCCTGCAGCGGCAACAGCGGGGGCTTCTGAGGGTCGGTGGCGTCTTTCGTCATGGGATGCGACACACAGGTGAACGCAGAGTCGCGCTCGGCCGGGCCCCGGCGGAGCGGGCGCGGCGATAGAAAAACCGGATCGGCACCCCGGAAGCATAAAGGATGTCGATTCCGCTGAGCAATGGGTGCGCATTGTCCGTGCCGCCGCCACGGGCTGCCGCTGGCACGCCGATTGCGGTGCAACAGCGTGACGCCGTCCGCCGGCCCGGCCGCCCGGCCGCGCGCGACGGGCGATGCAACCCGATGCGAGGAGCCCGACATGAGCACATTGAACCCCGACAACGAGCCGGCCGGCCCGGACGACGAGAACGCGAGCCGCGGCCGCGACGGCCGCGCGCTCGGCCCGAGCGACTCGTCGGACAGCGGCAGCGACACGGCCGGCGCGCGGCGCCATGTATTCGACGTCGATACGCCGCTCGACGAGCACGCGCTCGAACGCGGCGACGCCGCGCTCGACACCGATACCGATCGCGCCGGCACCGGCGAGCGCGCATCCGCCGACGGCGACGCGACGCTCGAGGACGCCGCCGACATCGAGCCCGACCGCACCGAACGGCTGCGCGAGGCGCCCGACACTGGCGAAAGCGATGAAACCGACCCGGGCGGCGGTGCATGAACACCCGCAGGCGCCGCACGCAAAAACTGCAATGACGTTGCAGATCGGCACGGCCCCCGCGCGACGCGCGCGTCGACGCGTGCCGGCCGACCGGCATGCGGATTGCGCGGGCGTCGCGGGGCGCAGTCCGCGCAGCGGCATGGGGCTGTGCGCGGCGCACACGTGACCAAGGAGAGACACGATGCAACGACGATATCCCGGACGGCCGGCAGAACGGCGCGGCCCGCCCGACTGGCAGGAACGCAACGAACGCGCGTACCGGGGCGCCGGCGAGCGCGGGATGCCGGACGACGATTCGCTGCTGCCGGAAGAGCGCGGCGACGACACCGCGTACCGCTTCGCGCGCGAGGATGTCGGCCCGGAAGACTGGGGCAGCGAATGGAGCGAACGCTCGGCGCGCCCGGAAGCCGAGCGCGGGCGTCGCAGCGCGCGCGCCGAGTGGCGCGGCGGGCCGGGCGGGCCCGGCGGCCCCCGGCAGACGGCGTACGAGGCCGAGCGCGGCTACGGCCAGCCCGGCCGCCGCGACGACGAAGGCCGGCAGGGCGAGGACCACCCCGGCTTCCGCGGCCACTTCCGGCTCGGCCGGTATGGCGGCGAACCAGTCTACGACGATCCACGCGGCGGCCGCGCGCCCGACCTGTCGCGCTTCGGCAGCGACGCCGAACGCGAAGCGCTGCGCCGTCGCCGCGGGCCGAAGGGCTATACGCGCTCCGACGAACGGATTCGCGAGGACGTGTGCGAGCGCCTCGCGCATGCACTCGAGATCGACGTCAGCGACGTGAGCGTGCAGGTGCAGGAAGGCTGCGTCACACTCGACGGCACCGTGCCGGCGCGCTGGATGAAGCACGGCATCGAGGACCTCGCCGACGACTGCCTCGGCGTGCGCGACGTCGACAATCGCGTGCGCGTGCGCCGCGAAGACGAGCGCGACACCGGCATGGTGCTGCATCCCGCGCAGCGAACCGTCACGCCGACCCAGCCGGCCGCGAGCGACCCGGAGCCGGGCACGCCGAGCGGCAGCGAATCGCGTCATTGACCGCGCGAGGCGCCGGATGAATCCACCGTCACGGAACGCATTGCGCGCATGACACCGGCAACCGGCGCCGCACGGCGCAAGGTGCGCGGCCTGCGGCCGAGGATCGCGCTGGAACTGTGGCGCGCGATCTGGCGTTATCGCGCGCGCGTGCTGGCGGCGCTCGTGCTGCTGGTGCTCGCGAAGGCGGCGGCGGTGTCGGTGCCGCTGCTGCTCAGGGACATCGTCGACGATCTCGGGCGCGCGGCCGGCCAGCCGGTCGCGCTGCCGGTGCTGCTGCTGTTCGCATACGCGGTCGTGCGCTTCGCGTCGAATGCATTGAACGAAGTGCGCGACATGACCTTCGTGCAGGTCACGCAACATACGGTGGCGGCCTTCACCGTGCGCACTTTCGGCCACCTGCACCGGCTCGGCGCGCGCTTCCATTCGCAGCGCGAGACCGGCGCGGTGGTGCGCGACCTCGAGAAGGGCACGGCCGGCATCGGCTACCTGCTCGGCGTCGCGGTGTTCACGGTGGTGCCGACCGCGATCGAGATCGGCTCGGTGCTGGTCATCGTGATCAGCAAGTACGGCGGCGGCTTCGCCGCGATCATCTTCATCACGTTCGGCGTCTACGCGGCGTATACGGTCGTGTTCACGCGCCGGCGGATGCGTGTGCAGCGCCGCATGAACGCGCTGGAGGCCGAGTCGAACGCGCGGGTCGTCGACAGCCTGCTGAACGTCGACACCGTCAAGTACTTCGCGCGCGAGGACGTCGAGCGCGACCGGCTCGGCCGCGTGCTCGACGCGTGGCGCGAGGCCGGCGTCGACAACCAGTACGCGCTCTCGACGCTGCACATCGGCCAGAGCGCCTGCATCGGCGCGGGCATCGCGGCCGTGATGCTGCTCGCCGGCCAGCGCGTCGCGACCGGCGCGATGACGGTCGGCGACCTCGTGCTGATCAACGCGTACATCATCCAGATCAGCCTGCCGCTGAACGCGCTCGGTTTCGTGTTCCGCGAGGCGAACGACGCGATGACCAACATCGAGCGGCTGTTCGGGCTGCTCGACGCGCGCGGCAAGCCGGGCGAGGACGGCGACGCGCCGGGCGCGCAGCCGCTCGTCGTGCGCGGCGGCGCGATCGAGTTCGACCATGTCGACTTCAGCTACGAGCCGAGCCGGCCGATCCTCTGGGACGTGTCGTTTCGCATCGAGCCGGGCCAGTCGGTCGCGGTGGTCGGCGGCAGCGGTTCGGGCAAGTCGACGCTTGCCCGGCTGTTGTTCCGGCTGTACCAGCCCGACGCGGGCATGATCCGCATCGACGGCCAGGACCTGCGCCTCGTCACCGAACGCAGCCTGCGCGACGCGCTCGGCATCGTGCCGCAGGACACCATCCTGTTCAACGACACGCTCGCGTACAACATCGCGTACGGCAAGCGCGACGCGACCCGCGCGGAGGTCGTCGCGGCCGCGCGCGGCGCGCAGCTCGACGCGTTCATCGAGCGGCTGCCCGATGCGTACGACACGCGCGTCGGCGAGCGCGGCGTGCGCCTGTCGGGCGGCGAGCGCCAGCGTGTCGCGATCGCGCGCGCGCTGCTGAAGGCGCCGCCGATCGTCGTGTTCGACGAGGCGACCTCGGCGCTCGACACGCGCTCGGAGCGCGCGATTCAGCGCGAGCTGCTGCGCGTCGCGCAGCATCGCACCAGCCTGATCATCGCGCACCGGTTGTCGACGATCGTCGATGCGGACCGGATCCTCGTGATGGAGCACGGCCGGCTCGTCGAGCAGGGCACGCACGACGAGCTGCTCGCGAGCGGCGGCGTCTACGCGCAGATGTGGTCGCTGCAGGCGCAGCAGCGCGAACTCGAACGGACCGAAGCGAAGATCGCGCGGCAGCCGGTACGGATCAACCCGCTGGTGGCGCAGGTGCTCGACGGCCTCGCGGACGCGGCGGCGCAGCGCGGCGTGGCGCTGTTCCGTCATTTCGCCGACGAGGATCTCGTCGTGAAGGCCGACCCGGCGGCGCTGCGGCGCCTCGTGTGGGAGCTGTGCAGCGCCGGCATCGACGCGGGCGGCGGTGCGCGCGTCGAGGTCATCACCGCGCGGCACGATCCGGACGCGCGGATCACGATCGCCAGCGCCGGCGCCGACGCGCCCGAGTTGTCGCTGGTCGATCTCGAACCGCTGCAGAACGCGATCGAGGAGGCGGGCGGCTACGTCGTGCGCGAACGCGACGATGCGGGCGTCACATTGCACGTCGCGCTGCCGCTGTGCGCGGTTGCGCCGACGCCGTCGGCGGCGCAACCCGGCGGCGCGACGGATCCGTCGGCGCCGCTTGCCGGCCTGCGCATCGCCTGCGTCGACGACCACGACGAAGCGCGCGAGGCGCTGACTGCGCTGCTGGCGGCGGCCGGCGCGGACGTCAGCGCGTACGCGTCCGGCCAGGCGCTGCTCGACATGCTGTGGCGCACGCGCCGCGCGGACTGGCCGGCGCTGCTGGTCTGCGACATCGAACTGGGCGACGGCCACGACGACGGCTACACGGTGATGGCGCGCGTGCGCCAGCTCGAAGCCGCGCGGCCGCGCGAAGGCCGCGCGCCGCTCGAAGCGCTCGCGCTGTCCGGTCGGGCGCGCGAGCACGACCGGGCCCGCGCGGTCGAAGCGGGTTTCCATGCCTATCTGACCAAGCCCGCGGTGGCGGCCGACCTGATCGCGGCGCTGCGCGCGCTCGCCCATTCCTCCGGAGAATCCGATGGCAAACCTTCTGAATCCGACGCCCGAAACGCTGACCGAACGCCGCAGCGGTAGTGCGTTCGCGGACCGCCAGGCTGCCGTCGCGGCCGTCGAACTGCTGCTGCCGAGCCTGTCCGCGGCGTTGCAGAGCGACTTCGTCGGCGACAGCGGCTGCCTGCACATCGTGATCATGGATCCCGCGCTCGGCCCGCGCGACGCGGCGTTCGAGGACGCGATCCTGTACGAATTCTCGCTGCCCGACCCGAAGGACTGGGACGCGGACTATCGCGCCTACGCGCGCGCGAAGGCGCGCCTGTCGTGGGAAACGGGTCTTGACGGCCATGTCGTGCAGGCGCTGGAGCCGTACCGGCTGCGCGCCGGCGACACGAACCTGTGGGGCGCCGTCGCACTGCACGGCATCGTGGTCGGCGTGTCGGGCGCGCAGCCCTGGTTCGACGAAGCCTTCGCCGGCTGCATCGCGCATTGCCTGCGCGCGCTCGCGAAACACCGCGCGCAATCGACGCCCGACGGGCTCGCGATCTGAACGTCGCATACGAACCGGTTTTTACAGCAGCTTATAAAAATGCCAGCCGGCCGCCGCCGGGCGCGACGCGGTGCGGCCTGCGACAGGCCGGCACGATTCTCGCTGTTCTCCCTGCATTGACGCTTGTCGTGACAAGCGTCGTCGATCGATACGCAAGCTTTCGGAAACTGACAGGGAGGTGCAGGTGAACGGGACCCACGATCCAGCCCAGGCAATGCTCGCCGGCCGTACCGCGCTCGTCACGGGCGGCGGCCGCGGGCTCGGCGAAGCGATCTGCGACGAGCTCGCGCGCCATGGCGCGAACGTCGTCGTCACCGATCTCGACGGCGACCGCGCGGCGAACGTCGCGCAGCAGCTCGCGCGTCATGGCGGCAAGGCGATCGGCCGGCCGCTCGACGTGCGCGACGAGACCTCGGTGCTGCAGGCGGTGCACGATGCGCGCGAGGCGCTCGGCGATCTCGACGTGATCGTCAACAACGCGGCGATCGACGTGACCGCGCCGATCGACGACGTCAGCGTCGACGCGTGGCAGCAGGTGCTGATGACGAACCTGTTCGGCCCGTACCTGATGTGCCATGCGGTCGTGCCGATGATGAAGGCGCGCGGCGGCGGCCATATCGTCAATATCGCGTCGACCGCGTCGAAGCGCGCATGGCCCAATGCGTCCGCGTATCACGCGACCAAGTGGGGGCTGCTCGGGCTGTCGCATGCGCTGCATGCGGAACTGCGCCCGGCCGGCGTGCGCGTGTCGGCGATCGTCGCGGGCGGGATGCGCACGCCGTTCCTGCTCGACCGCTTTCCCGACATCGACGAGGACACGCTGCAGCCGCCCGAGCATGTGGCCGCCGCCGTGCGCTTCGTGCTCACGCAGCCGCCGGGCACCGTCGTGCCGGAACTGATGGTGCTGCCGATGAAGGAGACGTCATGGCCCTGAAGCGCGATCCGCTGCCGCGCGGCGCGGTGCTGCTCGACAAGGACGGCACGCTGATCGAGGACGTCCCGTACAACGTCGATCCGGCGCGGATCCGGCTCGCGCCGGGCGCGGCGCGCGCGCTGCGCACGCTGGGCGCGACGGGCATGCCGATCGCGGTCGTGTCGAACCAGCCGGGCGTCGCGTTCGGCCGCTTTACCGAAAACCAGCTTGGCGCGGTCCGTCAGCGTCTCGCCGAACTGTTCGAAGCGAACGGCGCAGCGCTGGCGGATTTTTTTTATTGTCCCCATCACCCGAACGGCACGGTGCCGCACTACACCTGCGACTGCCTGTGCCGCAAGCCGCGGCCCGGCATGCTGCGGCGCGCATGCGCCGCGCTCGGCGTCGCGGCCGAGGCGAGCTGGATGATCGGCGACATCCTCGACGACATCGAGGCCGGCCGCGCCGCGCAGTGCCGGACGATACTCGTCGACCGCGGGCACGAGACCGAGTGGCGGATCGATGCGGCGCGCACGCCGCACTATGTCGTCGACCGGCTCGATCTCGCCATCGACGTCGTCGCGCGCGAAACCGCGCGCCGGCACGGCTCGCGGGTGCGGCAATGAGCGCCGCCTGGGATCGCGCGCGCCGCATCCTCTGCGTGCGGCTCGACAACCTCGGCGACGTGCTGATGACCACGCCCGCGCTGCGCGCGCTGAAGGACGGCAGCAGCGAACGACGGCTCACGCTGCTGACCTCGGGCACCGGTGCGGCACTCGCCGGACACCTGCCGATGGTCGACGACGTGTGGGCCTACGATGCGCCGTGGGTCCGGCATCCGGACCGGCGCGGCGATCCGGTCGTCGATCTCGACATGATTGACCGGCTGCTGGCCGCGCGCTTCGATGCGGCGGTGATCTTCACCGTCTACAGCCAGAACCCGCTGCCGGCGGCGATGATGTGCTGGCTCGCGGGCATTCCGCTGCGGCTCGCGCATTGTCGCGAGAATCCCTACCAGCTGCTGACCGATCGCGTGCCGGAGCGCGAGCCTGAAACGCAGGTGCGGCACGAGGTGGCGCGGCAGCTCGCGCTGGTGCGCACCATCGGCGCGAAGACGGCCGACTGGCGGATGGCGTTCGAACCCGGCGACGCGGCGCGCCGCGCGATCCAGGCGCGGCTGCGCGCCGCGCTGCTGCGTTTCGGCGGCGCGCGGCGGCCCGCCGCGGGCGGCTGCGGGCGCTGGCTCGTCGTGCATCCGGGCGCGAGCGCCGCGTCGCGGCGCTGGCCGGCCGAGCGCTTCGGCGAGGTCGCCGCGCGCCTCGCGCCGCAGTTCGACGGCATCGCGGTGACCGGCGGCGCCGACGAGCGCGCGCTGGTCGAGGCGGTATGCGAACGGGCCGGGCCGCGCGCGCTGCCGCTGGCCGGCGCGCTGCCGGTCGGCGAGCTTGGCGCCCTGATCGAGACGGCGGACCTGCTGGTCGCGAACAACAGCGGCCCCGCGCATCTCGCGGCCGCGCTCGGCACGCCGGTCGTCGATCTCTACGCGCTGACCAATCCGCAACATACGCCGTGGCGCGTGCCGCATCGCGTGCTGAACGCCGACGTGCCGTGCCGCAACTGTTATCGCAGCGTGTGCGACCAGCCCGGCCATCCGTGCCTGCGCGGCGTGAGCGTCGACGACGCGGTCGCCGCCGCGCAGGCGCTGCTGCGCGGTCGCACGCGCACCGCGCGGCAGGCCGTCGCGCACGCGGCGGCGCACGACGCGTCGCCGGCAACCGGCGTGTCGAACGTGATTCCGTTCGCGCACGTCGTCACGAGGAGCTGACGCATGTCCGATCCGATTCATACGCTCGGCATCAATGCCGCCTTCCACGACAGCGCCGCGTGCCTGGTGCGCGACGGCGTGGTCGTCGCGGCGGCCGAAGAGGAACGGTTCACGCACGTGAAGCATGCGAAGCGGCCCGTGCCGTTCTCGACGTGGGAGCTGCCGTATCACGCGATCGACTACTGTCTCGCGGAAGCCGGCATCGCGCTCGCCGACGTGCAGCACGTCGCGTATTCGTACGATCCGTGGCTCGAGCTCGATCGTCACGGCGCGCAGCCGTCGCTGACGCTGCCGCTCGAACCGTCCGCGCAGGCGGCGCCGGCCGGCGGCGTATCGCCGTGGCACCCGCTGTTCCTGTCGTCGATCGTGAACGCGCCGCGGCAGCTCGCCGGCGGCGCGCCGCACCACCTGCAGCGGCGCTTTCGCGGCGTCACGCACGACGGGCCGTTCCGCTGGCATTTCGTCGAGCATCATCTCGCGCACGAGGCGAGCGCATTTCTCGCGGCGCCGTTCGACCATTGCGCGGTGATGACGATGGACGGCCGCGGCGAGCGCGCGACCACCAGCTACGGCGCATTCGACGGGCGCACCTACCGGCGGCTCGGCCAGGTCGACCTGCCGCACTCGCTCGGCCTGCTGTACGAGCGCGTGACGCGCTATCTCGGCTTCCTGCACTCGTCGGACGAGTACAAGGTGATGGCGCTCGCGTCGTACGGCAAGCCGGTGTATGCGGAGCCGATGCGCGGACTGGTCCGCTACTGCGGCGAAGGGCGCTACGAGACGGTCGACCGCGACCTGGTCGCGCTGTTCGGGCCCGCGCGCGAGCGCGGCGGGCCGATCACGCCGCAGCATTGCGACGTCGCGCATGCGTTGCAGCTCGTGCTCGAGGAAACCACCTTGCAGGCGGTCGAATGGCTCGCCGCGCAGAGCGGCGAGCGGCAGCTCGCGATGGCGGGCGGCGTCGCGCTGAACTGCGTGATGAACGCGAAGATCCGCGATCGCGGCCCGTTCGACGACGTGTGGGTGCAGCCGGCCGCCGGCGACGCCGGCACCGCGCTCGGCGCGGCGCTGTGGACCGACTTCCGGATGCGCGGCGCACGCGGCGACTGGCGCATGGAGCACGCATACCTGGGGCCTTCGTACAGCGACGCGGCGATCGAGGCGTTCCTGCAGGAAGCGCAGCTGCCGTACCGCAAGCTGTCCGACGTCGCCGCGCAGACGGCCGCGCTGCTCGCCGCGAACCGCGTGATCGGCTGGTTCCAGGGCCGCATGGAGTTCGGCCCGCGCGCGCTCGGCGCCCGCTCGATCCTCGCGTCGCCGATCGATCCGGGCATGCAGCAGCGGCTGAACCGGATCAAGGACCGCGAGGACTTCCGGCCGGTCGCGCCGGTCGTGCTCGAGGCGAAGGCGCACGAGTGGTTCTCCGGCGGCCGGCGCGAGCCGCTGCGCGCGCCGTTCATGCTGTTCGTGTACGACGTGCTGCCCGAGCGCGGCGAGCGGATTCCGGCGGTGCGCCATATCGACGGCACCGCGCGCGTGCAGACCGTCGATGCGCAACAGCATCCGCTGCTGCACGCGCTGTTGACCGAGTTCGACGCGCTGACCGGCGTGCCGGTGCTCGTCAACACCTCGTTCAACACGCGCGGCGAGCCGATCGTCTGCACGCCGCGCGATGCGATCGAGTGCTTCTGGACCTCGCCGCTCGACGCGCTCGTGATCGGTTCGTTCCTGATGGAGAAGCCGAGATGAACATGCGCGACACGCAGTTGCCGCCGATCGTATCGGTCGTCGTGCCGACGTTCCGGCGGCCCGACCTGCTCGAACGCTGCCTCGACGCGCTGTGCGCGCAGGTGTTCGACCCGACCACCTATGAAATCCTCGTCGTCGACGACGATCCGGCCGGCAGCGCGCGCGCCGTGGTCGATGCGCGCCGCGCCAGCGTGGCCGACGTGCCGACGATCCGCTACCTGAGCGCGCCCGACACGCAGGGGCCGGCCGCCGCGCGCAACGTCGGCTGGCGGCAAGCGCGCGGCGCGCTGATCGCGTTCACCGACGACGACACGATTCCCGATCCGACCTGGCTGCGGCACGGCGCGGCCGCGCTGCTGGCCGAGCCGTCGGCGGCCGCCGCGGCCGGCCGCATCGACGTGCCGTTGCGGCCGCGGCCGACCGACTACGAACGCGACGCGGCCGGCCTCGCGCATGCCGAATTCGCGACCGCGAACTGCTTCGTGCGGCGCGCGGCGCTCGAACGCATCGGCGGGTTCGACGAGCGCTTCACGCGTGCGTGGCGCGAGGACGCGGACCTGATGTTCGCGCTGCGCGAGCAGGCGGGGCCGATCGTCGGCGTCGACGCCGCGCGCATCGTGCATCCGGTGCGTCCCGCACGCTGGGGCGTGAGCATCGGCCAGCAATCGAAGGTGTATTTCGACGCGCTGCTGTACAAGAAGCATCGCGCGACCTATCGCCGGCATATCCGTCCGGTGCCGCCGTGGCATTACTACGCGGCGGTGCTCGCGGCGCTCGGCGCGATCGTCTGCTTCGCGGCGCGCTGGCCGGTGGCGGGCGCGGCATGCGCGGGCGTATGGGCCGCGATCACCGCCGTGTTCTGCTGGCGGCGGCTGCGCGGCACGCAGCTCACGCCGTCGCACGTCGCCGAGATGATCGTCACGTCGATCGCGATTCCGCCGGTCTCGCTGTACTGGCGCATACGAGGCGCGCTGCATTTCCGCGTGCTGTTCCTGTGAAAGCCGCGCCGTTCGATGCGTCGAGGCCGCCGCGGATCGTCGTGTTCCGCGCGCTGCAGCTCGGCGACATGCTGTGCGCGGTGCCGGCGCTGCGCGCGCTGCGGCGCGGCCAGCCCGACGCGCGCATCACGCTGGTCGGGCTGCCGTGGGCGCGCGAGTTCGCGTCGCGCTTTGCCGACTACGTGAACGACTTCATCGCGTTCCCCGGCGCGCCCGGTCTCGGCGAACAACCCGAGCCCGACGCGGCCGCCTACGACGCATTCGTCGCGAAATGCCGCGCGCGCGAGTTCGACCTGGCGATCCAGCTGCACGGCAGCGGCGTGCAGACCAACGCGATCGTCGCGTCGCTCGGCGCGGCGCGCACCGCCGGCTTCATGCCCGCCGACGGCAAGGCGGCCGCGCTCGATTGCACGATCGCGTGGCACGACCCCGAGCCCGAGGTCACGCGCTATCTGCGGCTGATGAAAGTGCTCGGCTACGACGACTGGGGCGACTACCTCGAATTCCCGCTGGGCGGCCTCGACTATGCGCTGTGGCACGTGCTCAGCGAAGAGCATGCGCTCGATCCGGGCCGCTACGTGGTCGTGCATCCCGGCGCGCGCATGCCGTCGCGGCGCTGGCCGATCGAGCGCTTCGCGAGCGCCGCGCGGCAACTCGCGGACGACGGCTGGCAGATCGTGCTGACCGGCACCCGCGCGGAGCTTGCGCTCGCCGGCGCGTTCGCGGAACAGCTCGCGCGGCCGTGCGTGAACCTGTGCGGCCGCACGCCGCTCGGCGCGCTCGCGGCGCTGATCGGGCGCGCCCGGCTGCTGCTGTGCAACGACACCGGCGTATCGCACGTCGCGGCCGCGCTCGGCACGCCGAGCGTGGTCGTCGCGTGCGGCAGCGATACCGCGCGCTGGGCGCCGCTCGACGGCGAGCGCCATCGCGTGCTCGCCAACTACCCGTCATGCCGCCCGTGCACGTTCGACACCTGTCCGTACCAGCACGAATGCGCGACGGCGATCGGCATCGACGACGTGATCGACCAGGCGAGCGCACTGCTCGCGGAGGAGCGACGTCATGTCACGTAAACGATTGCGCGTGCTGACCTGGCACGTGCATGGCAACTACCTGTATTACCTGTCGCAGGCGCCGCACGATTTCTTCATCGTGACGCGGCCGCAGCATCCGCCCGGCTATGCGGGCCGCGTCGGGCACCTGCCGTGGGGCGACAACGTGCACGAGGTGCCGGCCGAATGCGTGCGCGACACCGAGTTCGACTGCGTGCTGTACCAGCATCACAATCACTATCGGCACGATCGCCTGCATCTGCTGAGCGACGCGCAGCGGATGCTGCCGGCGCTGTTCGTCGAGCACGACCCGCCGCGCGAGCATCCGACCGATACGCTGCATCCGGTGCAGGATCCGAACGTGCTGCTCGTGCATGTGACGCCGTTCAACGCGCTGATGTGGGACAACGGGATCACGCCGACCCGCGTGATCGAGCACGGCGTACTGGTGCCCGACGACGTCACGTATCACGGCACGCTGCCCAAGGGCGTGACGGTCGTGAACAACCTCGCGCGGCGCGGCCGCCGGCTCGGCGCGGACCTGTTCGAGGTCGTGCGTCACAGCGTGCCGATCGACCTGGTCGGGATGGGCTCGAGCGAGCTCGGCGGAATCGGCGAGGTGCCGAATCCGGCGCTGCCGCAGTTCCTGTCGCACTATCGGTTCTTCTTCAACCCGATCCGCTACACGAGCCTCGGGCTCGCGGTGATCGAGGCGATGATGATCGGCCTGCCGATCGTCGCGCTCGCGACGACCGAAATGGCGCAACTGGTGAAGACGGGATCGAACGGCGTCGCCGATACGCGGCCGGCCGTGCTGATCGAGGCGATGCGCACGCTGATCCGCGATCCGGAGCTCGCGCGCGAGTGGGGCGCGGCCGCGCGCCGCGATGCGCGCGAGCGCTTCGGCATCGAGCGCTTCGCACGCGACTGGGACGCCGCGCTGCGCGACGTCGCGACGTGACGGCGCGAGCCGACATGCGCGCCGTCGCGCACCGCGCTCATTGCGTCGATGGATTCGTCGCGTGCGTGTCGGCCGCGCCGACTGCGCCGCCGCGTTCGTGCTCGGGCAGCAGCGCGAGGCGGTTGTAGAGCGTCTTCAGGCTGATGCCGAGCGCCTTCGCGGTGCGCGGCTTGTCGCCGTTGTAATGGCGCAGCGACGCGACGATGAAGCGCTGCTGCGTATGCGCGAGCGTCGCGCCGATCTGCAGCGTCATCGCGTTGTGGCGCACTTCCTCGCGCGGCGTCTGACGACGCGGCAACTGCAGCTCGATCTGCTCGTCGGCGAGGATGAAGGCGCGCTCGAGCGCATTGCGCAGCTCGCGCACGTTGCCGGGCCACGTATAGGCGCGCAGCGCCTTCATCGCCTGCATCGACAGCCGCTTGCGCGTGCGGTGCCGCGCGTTCAGGCGCTCGACGATCTGCAGCGCGATGTCGCCGACGTCGTCCTCGCGCTGGCGCAGCGCGGGTACGTGCAGCGCGACCGTCGCGATCCGGTAGAACAGGTCCTCGCGCAGGCGTCCGCTGCGCACGGCCTCGACCGGATCGTGATGGGTGGCGGCGACGATGCGGATGTCGAGCGGAATCGCTTCGTGGCCGCCGACGCGCATGATCGTGTTCGACTCGAGCGTGCGCAGCAGCTTGACCTGCAGTTCGGCCGGCATTTCGGCGATTTCGTCGAGAAACAGCGTGCCGCCGCGTGCGGCTTCGAACATGCCGACGTGCTGCGCGACGGCGCCGGTGAAGCTGCCTTTCTCGTGTCCGAACAGTTGCGATTCCGCGATGTCGTGCGGAATCGCGCCGCAGTTGATCGGGACGAACGGACCGCGCCGGCGCGGACTCATGTCGTGGATGAGCCGCGCGACGATGTCCTTGCCGGCGCCGCTTTCTCCTACGATCAATACGCTCGCACGTGTGGCGGCGACGCGCGACACCTGCAGCAACAGGGTCTGGATCGACCGCGAGCGGCCGAACAGCCGCGTGCCGTCATCATCGGATTTCGACATGGTGTGATATCGAACAAGGAAGTTTTGACCGAATGCATGCGGCGGGAAGAAAAAACGACGCACAGGCGTCGTCTTATTCATGCACAGAGCATATCTTTTATACCGATCGCGAGGCATTGAATCTCGCAATCCGCGCAGTCGATACGGATAGATTTATTCGATGGGGAACGCATGCACGACACCGCTCTTCTATACTGCTAAGCGTCGTTTGTCATCGCAGGACGCTTGCCCGATCGAATCGCGCGCATCGCCGATGCGCCGCCGTATTACCGGTGCCCGATCGCGCTGCCCACCCGTCGCGGTTCCGGCCGCTTCGCGCGCCGGGCCGCATTACAAGGAGCCCCGATGCCCTATGTCCTGATCGTAGAAGACGATGCCGATACGCGCACGATGCTCGCGACGCTCGCGCGCACGCAGCAGCTCGCATGCGACACGGCCGCCACGCTGGAGGAAGCGCGTACGCTCGTGTCGACGCATACGCCCGACCTGGTGCTGTGCGATCTCGTGCTGCCCGACGGCAACGGGATGGATTTGTTCGATGCATTACCGAAACGCGCGCACTGCGAGATCGTGCTGACCACCGGTCACGCGAGCCTCGAAACCGCGATCGACGCACTGCGGCGCGGTGCGACCGATTATCTGGTGAAGCCGCTGAACATGCAGCGGCTCAACAGCATCTTCGCGCGCGTGCCGCGCACCACCGCGCTGCACGAGGAGATCGCGGAGCTGCGCTCGGAGCTGCAGCGTCTCGGCCGCTTCGGCCGCATGCTCGGCAGCTCGCCCGCGATGCAGGCCGTGTACGACGCGATCGGTCGCGTCGCGCGCACCGAAGCATCGGTGCTGCTGACCGGCGAATCGGGCACCGGCAAGGAACTCGCTGCACAGACGATTCACGACCTGAGCCTGCGGCGGCGCGGGCCGTTCCTCGCGATCAACTGCGGCGCGATCGCAGCGAACCTCGTCGAGAGCGAAATGTTCGGCCACGACCGCGGCAGTTTCACGGGCGCCGAGCGTCAGCACAAGGGCTTCTTCGAACGCGCCGACGGCGGCACGCTGTTCCTCGACGAAATTACCGAGATGCCGCTCGAATCGCAGGTCAAGCTGCTGCGCGTGCTGGAGACCGGGCGGCTCACGCGGCTCGGCTCGACGCGCGAGATCGACGTCGACGTGCGCATCGTCGCGGCAACCAACCGCGACCCCGAAGCCGCGATGGCGGACGGCAAGCTGCGGCCCGATCTCTATCACCGCATCAACGTGTTTCCGATTCCGCTGCCGTCGCTCAGCGAGCGCGGCGACGATATCCCGATGCTCGCCGACGCGTTCCTGCAGCGCTACAACGAAGAGAGCGGCCGCAACCTGCGCTTCTCGCCGGCCGCGCGCGAAGCGCTGAAGACCTACGCATGGCCCGGCAATGTGCGCGAACTGCGCAACTTCGTGCAGCGCGCGAGCATCTTCAGCGACGTCGACGTGATCGACACGCTGCCGCCGCCGATCATGGACGAGCTGTCGAGCATGGTCGATTCGCACGAGGATCGCGTGACGGTGCCGTTCGGCACGCCGCTCGAGGAGGTCGACCGCAAGCTGATCCTCGGCACGATCGCGCAATGCGGCGGCGTCAAGGCGCAGGCCGCCGAAGTGCTCGACGTCAGCCTGAAGACGATCTACAACCGGCTCGCGCAGCTCGAAAGCGAGTCCGACAAGCCGGATTCCTGATGCCGCCGCGGCGAACGCGTTCATGGTCCGGCCTCGCTGCGGCGCCGCGCGTCGTCGTCGATGAGGCGGCGGCGCATGCGCTCGACGTGCGGCGGGATCGCGCGCCGTTCGCGCAGGATCCACGGCAGGCCCGCGAAGGTGCGCAGGATCGCGCGTTCGCGGCGCAGGTTCGGCAGCGTGCGCAGCGTATGGGCGAGCGCGGCGGCCGTCGGCCAGCGCAGCCACGCGGTCCACGCGGCGTTGCGTGCGGCCACGCGCGCGCGCGTGCGCGCGTCGCGCAGGCTCGACGGGTAGTGATGAACGGTCAGCTGCGGCGCATAGGCGAGCCATGCGCCGGCGCCGTACAGATCGAGCGCGAGCAGCGCTTCCTCGCCGCCGATGAAATAGCGCGGATGGTAGCCGCCCGCGCGCACGAACGCATCGCGCCGGAAGATCGTCGCGCCGGCGAGCAGCCCGAGGATCGGGCGGCCCGGCAGCGCGACCGGTGCGTCGAGCGGGCTGTCGGCCATCAGGCGGCAGGTCGGGTCCTCGCGCCGCTCCGGGCCGACCAGCACGCGCGCGGTCAGCGCGGCGACGTGCGGATACGCGTCGAGCAGGTTCGCGGCGTGGCGCAGCGAGTCGGGCGCCCACCACGTGTCGTCGTCGCAGAACGCGACGTAGCGCGTGCGCGCGACCGCCACGCCGAGATTGCGGCCCGCCGCGCCCGGGTTGTGCGACGCGTGCACCAGCGTCGCGTGCGGGAAGCGGCCGCGCACGAGCATCGCGGTGTCGCGGTCCGACGCGTTGTCGACGACGACGATCGCGGGCCGGTCCGGCAATGCGCTGAGCCGCGCGAGCGTGCGCGCGAGTTCGAACGGGCGCCGGTAGGTCAGCACGACGGCGGTCACGCGCGCTTCGTGCGGCGGCAGGGCGAGGCGCGCGGGCGTTACGCGGACGGGGTTTCGCATTCGAGCTGCCAGTACGCTTCGGGTTCACGGAGGTCGACGAGCGCATGCGGTTCGAACAGCGCGATCTGACTCGCATAGGCCTTCACGGCCGCGGCCTTCGCCGCGCCGCCGTCCATGCGATTGCCGGCCGGCGCGGCCACGGGCCGCGCGATCCAGCCGCGCTCGCGCCAGTCGATCACGCGCCTGGCCATCAGGCCGTCGATCCGGCGATACGGCACGTCCTCGAAGAAACGCCACGCGCGCGACCCATGCCGGCCGCGCAGCAGCGACAACATCGCCTGCTGCACCTGCAGGTGGTCGCGATGGAACAGGCCGGCCGGTGCAAGCACGCCGGCGTCCGGATGCGCGTCGAGCGCGTCGGCCACGCGCGCGGCGATGTCCGTCGCGCTGGCCGGCACGCCGTACTGGTCGTCGAGGAAATCGAGCCACACGGGGCGCGCGTCGAGCAGCGCGAGGGCGCGGCGATCCTCGTCGCGGCGCAGATGCATCGCTTCGTCGGCGCTGCGAAAACCCGCGCGCCGGTCCCATGGCGGCGGCGCGGTGCCGGCGGGCGGGATGCCGGCGAACACGGTGACGACGATCGAACCGGGCGCCTGTGCGAGCAGGCGTCCGCAACTGAACACCGCGTCGTCGAGATGCGGCGATACGACAAGCCAGCGGGTGGGGGCGGTCATGGCAAAAGCGTCTCCATCGTGCGCGGCGAGGCCCGCGTCGGGCATCCACAAGCAGGCGGCATGCCCGCGCGTCGCGCCGGCCGGCCGTCGCGAACGCTGCGGCAGGGGTGCCCGCGATGATTGAAAAATTTCATCCGCAGACCGGAAACTACGCGACCGCCGTGATGCTCGTCGCGATCGCGACCGTGCTGCAGGCGCTCGCGATCCGCTTCGGCGGCGTGAACCTGTCGCTGATCCTGTACTACCCGATGCTGGCCGGCGCCGCGTGGGCGACATCGTTCCTGTTCGGCTGCATCGCGACCGCGGTGAGCGGCCTGCTCGTCTGGGCGCTGTTCCTGTCCGATCCGGCTACCTATACGGAGCCGCTGCCCGAACGGCTGGTCCGGCTCGGCGCCTTCATCCTGATCGGCGCGGTGGTGTGTGCGATCGCGTCGATGCTGCGTCACGCGAGAGTGACCAACGAGCGCGCGCGCCGTCGCGAGGCTGCCGCGCGCGCGCAGCTCGAAGCCGTGCTGCATGCGTTGCCGGACGGCGTGATCGCGGCCGACACGACCGGGCGCGTCACCTATCTGAACGCGGCGGCGGCCGAGCTGCTCGGCTGCCGGCCCGACGATGCGACCGGGCGCGCTGCGCGCGACGTCGTGCAGCTGTGCGACCGGGACGGCCGGCGCGTGCAGACCTCGGCGCTCGAGCGCGCGCTCGGCGGCGTGCGCATGATGTCCGAGCGTCACTGGGTGCGGCCCGCGGGCGGCGGCGAACCGGTGCCGGTCGCGGAGATCGCGGTGCCGATCGGCGATGCGGACGGCAATATCGACGGCGCGGTGCTGCTGCTGCGCGATATCGGCGCGCAGCGCGTGCGCGCGGAAGCACTGCAGGCCGAGCGCGCGGTGGTCGAGGCGTCGCCGGACGCGATCGTCGGCATCGACGCCGATGGTCGCATCGTCAGCTGGAACCCGGCCGCGCAGCGGATGTTCGGGTACGACGAGAACGACGCGCGCGGCCGCCGCTTCGAGACGCTGGTCGCGATGCGCTGGCTGAAGCGCAATCCGGTCGCGGACACGTTCGACGACATGCGCGAGGCCGTCGGCCCGGTCGACCTGCTGTGCGTGCGGCGCGACGGCCAGCGTTTTCGCGCGACCGTGTCGGCGCGCCCGGTGCGCGACGCCGCGCGTGCGCTGGTCGCGCTGTCGCTGACCGTGCGCGAAACCGGCGCGCAGCGGCGGCGCGACATGATCACGCAGCGTTCGCTGCGCGGCGCGCGCAATGCGCGCGACCGGGCCGACACGTCGAACCGGCTGAAGGACGAACTGCTGGCGACGGTGTCGCACGAGCTGCGCACGCCGCTGAACGTGATCTACGGCTGGATCGAGGTGCTGCGCAACTCCCGCGACGCGTCGCTGCAGACGCAGGCGATCGATGCGATCGACCGCAGCGCGCGATCGCTGACGCGGATGGTCGGCGACATCCTCGACGCGTCGTCGCTCGCGACCGGCAAGCTGCAGCTCGAGTCGATGCCGGTCGACGTCGTGCGGCTCGGCTCGGATGTCGTCGCGTCGTTCCAGTCGGCCGCCTCGGCGGCCGGCGTCGCGCTCGAGTTCGACGGCGCGACGTCCGCCTGCATCGTGGCGGGCGATGCCGAGCGGCTGCGGCAGATGCTGTCGAACCTCGTGTCGAATGCGCTGAAGTTTACGCCGGGCGGCGGCGAGGTGACGGTGAAGATCGCGCGCGACGGCGCGCATGCGACGCTGACCGTATCCGACACGGGGCAGGGCATTGCGCCGGAATTCGCGCCCTACGTGTTCGACATGTTCAGGCGCGCGGACGATTCCCCGGCGTCGCCGCGGCGCGGGCTCGGCCTCGGGCTCTCGATCGTGCGCCATATCGTGCAGCTGCACGGCGGCACGGTGGTGGTCGAAAGCGCGGGGCGCAATCGCGGCACGACCTTCGTCGTGACGCTGCCGGCCGGCTGGCAGCCGATGGGCGCGATGGCTTGGGGGCTGGCGCAGGCGGCCGGCGCGAACGAGCGGATGACGCTCGACACGCAGCGCATCCTCGTCGTCGACGACGACGCCACCACGCGCGCGAGCCTCACGGCCGCGCTGACCACCTTCGGCGCGGCAGTCGCGATCGCGTCGTCGGGCCGCGAGGCGATCGCGATGGCCGACGACATGCAGCCGACCGTCGTGCTGTCCGACCTCGCGATGCCGGACGGCGACGGCTTCTGGCTGCTCGACGCGTTTCGCCGGCGCGCGGCGAACGGCAACGGCGACGGCCGGCCGGACGGCTCGCGCGTCCCGCGCATGCTCGCGATCACCGCGCATGCGGGGCTCGCCGATGAACGCCGCGTGCGCGAGGCCGGCTTCGACGGCTATCTGCGCAAGCCGGTCGACGTGCGCGAGCTTGCGCGCGAGATCGCCCGCCTGACGCAAGGCGACGGTTAGGGTCTGTCTGCATATGGAACGCACAGGCGTTGCCTGTGCGAACCGACCCTGACCGTCTCGTCATACGTTACGCCGCAGCGCCGTCACGACGTCGGCGCGGGCCGGTTGCGCGTGCCGATCTGCGCGAGCATGTGCGACGCGATCTGCGTGCTGCGCACCAGGTCGCCCGGCGTATGGTGTATCGCCTGCCGATGGATGAAGTGCCGTGCGGTGTGCGCGAGGCCGCTCGCGAACGGCGTCGTCGCCCGCCAGCCGAGCCGCGTGCGCGCGGCGTCGAGATTCGGCCGCCGCTGGCGCGGGTCGTCGGCCGGCAGCGCGCAGAATTCGATCGGCACCGACGCGCCGACCACGCGCACGACTTCGCGCGCCACGTCGATCATCGCGATCTCGTCGTCGCTGCCGAGATTGATCGGCTCGCTCGCGTCGCCCGGTTCGTCCATCAGCCGGATCAGTGCGTCGACCAGATCGTCGACATAGCAGAACGAGCGCGTCTGCCGGCCGTCGCCGTAGACGGTCAGCGGCTCGCCCGCCAGCGCCTGCGTGATGAAGTTCGACACGACGCGCCCGTCGGCCGGATGCATGCGCGGCCCGTAGGTGTTGAAGATCCGCGCGATCCGCACGTCGACGCCGTACTGGCGGTGATAGTCCATGAACAGCGTTTCCGCGCAGCGCTTGCCTTCGTCGTAGCACGCGCGGATGCCGACCGGATTCACTCGGCCCCAGTAGTGCTCGTCCTGCGGATGCACGTCGGGGTCGCCGTAGACCTCGCTGGTCGACGCCTGCAGGATCCGCGCCTTCACGCGCTTGGCGAGGCCGAGCAGGTTGATCGCGCCATGCACGCTGGTCTTGGTCGTCTGCACCGGGTCGCGCTGGTAGTGGATCGGCGACGCGGGGCACGCGAGGTTGTAGATCTCGTCGACCTCCACATAAAGCGGAAACGTGACGTCGTGCCGCATCAGCTCGAAGTTCGGCGAGTCGAGCAGGTGCGCGATGTTGTCCTTCGCGCCCGTATAGAAATTGTCGACGCACAGCACGTCGTGGCCGGCGGTGAGCAGTCGTTCGCACAGATGCGAACCGAGAAAGCCGGCGCCGCCGGTGACGAGTACCCGTTTGCGATCGTAGCCCTTCATCACGCATTCTCCTTGCGGTTCGCGAGCGCGCGCGGCGTGGCCGCGACCGGCGTGCGGCGCGAGGCGCCGGCCGACGTGCCGGCGCGGCGCCCGAGCGCGACGTCGCGGTAGATGTCGACGAGCCGGTCGGCGACGCCGCGCCACGTATAGCATCGGTGTGCGCGCAGATAGCCGGCGCGGCCGAGCGCCGCGCAGTGGTCGGGCTGCTCGCGCAGCTGCACGAGCCGGGCGGCCAGCGCGGCCGGATCGCGCGGCGGCACCAGATAGCCGGTCCGGCCGTCCTCGACGGTCGTGCGGATCCCGCCGACGTCGCTGCCGATCACCGGCGTCGCGCAGGCCATCGCCTCGACCGGCGTGATGCCGAACGGCTCGTACCACGGCGTCGTCACGAACACGTCGGCGGCGCTGTAGTACAGGTGCAGCGCGTCGCGGTCGCGCCGGCCGACGAAGGTCACGCGATCGGCGATACCGGTGTCGTGCGCGAGCGCGGCGAGCCGCGCCAGTTCGGGGTCGCGCGCGGGGTCGGGCGTCGCGTGGCTGCCGCCGACGACATAGAGCCGCGTCGGCCGCTGCGGATCGCGCGGCATCCGCGCGAGCGCGTCGATCACGGTGTCGATGCCCTTGCGCGGCACCAGCCGGCCGAGCTGCAGCACGACGAATGCGTCGCCCGGCCAGCCGAGCCGCGCGCGCGCCTCGTCGCGCGGCACCGGGCGGAACTCGCGCGCGTCGAATCCGCACGGCACGATCTCGATGTGCGACGCATCGGCGCGATAGTGCGTGATCAGGTCGGCCGCATCCTGCGGACACTCGGCGATCAACCGGTCCGAGCGCCGCGCGAGCGTGTCCTCGATCGCGAAGCGCGCATCGGGAAAACCGTCGGCCGCGCCCTGGTGCAGACGCCGCACGCGGCCGAGCGCATGAAAGGTCGTGACGAGCGGAATGCCGAGCTGTTTCTTCACACGCAATGCCGCGTGACCGGACATGAAGAAGTTCGCATGCATCACGTCGACCGGATCGGCTTCGCGCCGCATGCGCGCGACCATGTACTGCGCGAACGCGTCCATGTAGGGCAGCAGCCGCTCCTTCGGCACGTCGACGGGCGGGCCGGCTGGCACGTGGATCACGCGCATGTGCGTGCCGATCTCGACGACTTCCGGCAGGTGCGCATTGTCGCAGCGCGTATAGACGTCGACGTCGAGGCCGCGTTCGGCCAGCTGCTTCGCGACGTTCGCGACGTAGATGTTCTGGCCGCCTGCATCGACGCCGCCGATCACCCCCAGCGGCGACGCATGTTCACTGATCAACGCGATTCTTTGCATGGTATTGCTCCCGATTTCGGGGCCGCGGCGATGCGTCCCGTTGCAGGCGGTTCGGCAATCGTCATGCCCGCTGTCGCGCGGGGGAAACGGTCCTCCGGCATGCCGAAAAAATTACAACGCATTGGATGAAAGGGCGTCCGATCGCTCGCCCGCGCGGGCCGGCGGCGCGCCGGCCGCGGCACGCGGCTTGCGACATCCCGCCGTACCTGCCGGCATGGCCGGCCTGACAAAAGGAGGTCACGATGAAGCTCAACTCGTTGCACGCCCGTTCCCTGCGACTTCACCGCCGCCGCGCGAGCCGCGCCGGCATGGCGCTCGCGTTCGCCGCCGCGGCCGCCTGCGCGGTCACGGCGCCGAACGTGTTCGCCGCCGGCGACGACGGTTCGGCATCTTCGTCGTCGTCTTCTTCGTCTTCTTCGTCGACCGGCACGAAGATCCGCGACGCGACCGTCACCACCAAGGTGAAGGCCGCGCTGATCGGCACCAGCGGCCTGTCGGCCGGCGACGTGCACGTGAAGACGCGCCGCGGCAACGTGACGCTGACGGGCAGCGTGCCCGACGAGCAGCAGCGCACGATGGCCGTGAACGCGGTGAAGCAGGTCGACGGCGTGCAGGACGTGCGCGACCAGTTGACGATCCGGCCGAAGTGATGGCGAAGCCGTAAACGAAGGAGTCCAGTGATGAACTGCATGCTCAAACCGGTCGGCGAGCAGACGATCGTGATCACCGGCGCGACCAGCGGCATCGGCCTCGTCACGGCGCGCAAGGCCGCGCGGCGCGGCGCGAAGCTGGTGCTGTTCGCACGCAACGAGGAGGCGCTGAACACGCTGTGCGAGGAAATCCGCCAGCACGGCGGGCTGGCGGTGCCGGTCGCGGGCGACGTCGCGAACCTCGAGGACCTGCAGCGCGCGGCCGCGACGGCGGCCGACACCTACGGCGGCTTCGACACGTGGGTCAACAACGCCGGCGTGTCGATCTTCGGCGCGGCGTCCACCGTGCCGCTCGAGGATCAGCGCCGGCTGTTCGACACCAACTACTGGGGCGTCGTGCACGGCTCGCTGGTCGCGGCCGACCATTTCCGGCGCAAGAGCGATTTCCACGGCGGCGCGATCATCAACATGGGCAGCGAGGCGTCCGACGCGCCGGTGCCGCTGCAGACCGCGTACGTCGCGTCGAAGCACGCGGTGAAGGGCTTTACCGATTCGCTGCGGCTCGAGATGGAAGCCGATCACCTGCCGGTGTCGGTCACGCTGATCAAGCCGGCCGCGATCGACACGATGTTCGTGATGCACGCGAAGAACTACATGAACGTCGAGGCGAAGCTGCCGCCGCCGATCTACGACCCGGAACTGGTCGCCGACGCGATCCTGTTCGCCGCCGCGCATCCGCGCCGCACGCTGTTCGTCGGCGGCGCCGCGAAGTTCACGTCGGCCAGCGCGTACCACATGCCGCGGCTGTTCGATCGCGTCGCGGCCACGCTGTTCTCGCGCGGCCAGCGCACCGTGCGGCCGGCGCGCCCGCGCGACGACAACGCGCTCTACGAGTCGCGCCATGCACTGCACGAGCGCGAAGGCATGGAAGGGCCGGTGCTGCGCGGCTGCGCGTACAACGCGGTGGTGCAGCGGCCGAAGGTCGCGAGCGCGGTCGCGCTGACCGCGGCCGCGCTCGTGGTGGCCGCGCTCGCGCGATCGCGGCGCGCCGCCACGTGATTCCGTTCAATCTTCGAAGGAGAGACTGCGATGACATCCCGACAACATACGGGCCACGAACTCAGCCACGCGCGTGCGCACGAGGGCGAGCGCGCACAGCAGGACCACGACAAGGGCGGCCACCAGAGCGGCCACGGCAAGGCGCCGAGCCCGGTCGACGTGCAGAAGGCGCTGAAGGGCATGGACTATCCGGCCAGCAAGGCGGACGTGGTCGAGTGCGCGGAGCGCTCGCATGCGGACCCGGCCGTGATCGACATGCTCAAGCGGATTCCCGAGCGCGAGTACGGCACGCCCGCGTCCGTGTCGAAGGAGCTTGGCCGGCTGATGTGAGCGCCGGCCCGCCGCGCGCCGGTCGGCGCGCGGCGCACCCGTCACGGAGGAGTACAGCATGACGATGATCGTCGCAGGCCGCTTCACGACCTTTGATGAAGCGGAAGGCGGGGCGCGCCGCCTGTACGAACGCGCATTCGGGCCGGACGACGTGTCGATCTTCTTTCTGAACCCCGGCGGCCAGCATGCGCGCTTCCCGATCGGCGGCGACGTATACGCCGATTCGGCCGCGAAGCCGGGCGGCCGCGGCGCAGCCGTCGGCGCGATGCGCGGGCTGCTGATCGGCGCGGTCGCGGGCCTGATCGTCTATGCGATCGGCTGGCGCTACTGGTTCGTGCCGGCGGCGGGTGCGCTGGTGGGCGCCTACCTCGGCGCGTTCGGCGGCGCGCTCGGCCGGATGCGCGGGCAGCAGGCGGAAGGCAAGGGCACGCTCGCGCAGAGCGAGTCGGGCGTGATCCTCGCTGCGCGCGTGACGCCGACCACGGCGAACACGGCGGAAGACGTGCTGCGCGCGACCGGCGCGACGTCGATCGAGCGCGTCGAAGGCGACTGGCACGACGGCGAGTGGCGCGACTTCGATCCGGTTCGGCGTCCCGACCAGGTCGGCCCGGGCGGCGTGCGCTGAACCGCGCGTTTTCTGCATGCGTTTGCAACGCCGCGCGGGCGAAACCGCGCCGCGGCCCGCGGCGGCGGCGTCGCCGGCACGGCACGATGCTTGCGCCGGATCCGCCATACCCGTTCAAGGAGGAACCCCATGAGCACCGCACAGACTCCGCCGCCGCAGAAGCAGGGGCGCCAGCCCGGCGTCGAGCGCGAGATGCATCCGAAGCCGCGCGACGAGGCGGCCGACTACGTCGGCAGCGGCAAGCTGGCCGGCAAGGTCGCGCTCGTGACGGGCGGCGACAGCGGCATCGGTCGCGCGGTCGCGGTCGGTTTCGCGAAGGAGGGCGCGGATGTCGCAATCGTCTACCTGAACGAATCCGACGACGCCGCGCATACCCGGCGCCTGATCGAGCAGGCCGGCCGGCGCTGCGAGGCGATCGCATGCGACGTCGGCGACCGCCGGCAGGCGCAGGAAGCCGTCGCGCGCACGGTCGAACGGCTCGGGCGGCTCGACGTGCTCGTCAACAACGCGGGCGAACAGCATCCGCAGCAGGGCATCGAGGACGTGACCGAGGAGCAGCTCACGCGCACCTTCCGCACCAACCTGTACGGGATGTTCTTCTGCACGCAGGCCGCGCTGCCGCATCTGAAGGCCGGCGCGCGCATCGTCAACACGGCGTCGGTGACCGCGTATCACGGCAACCCGAAGCTGCCCGACTACTCGGCGACCAAGGGCGCGATCGTGTCGTTCACGCGTTCGCTGTCGATCGAGCTGGCCGAGCGCGACATCCGCGTGAACGCGGTCGCGCCGGGGCCGATCTGGACGCCGCTGATTCCGTCGACGTTTACGGCCGAACAGGTCGCGCAGTTCGGCTCGAACGTGCCGTTGAAGCGGCCCGGGCAGCCGGACGAGCTGATCGGCTGCTACGTGCTGCTCGCATCGGAAGGCGCCAGCTACATGACGGGGCAGACACTGCACCCGAACGGCGGTTCGATCGTCGGCGGCTGAGGCCGTCGGATGTCCACGAACACAAGGAGGATCCGGATGAAATCCCACTACTGGACGATCGCGGCGCTGGCCGCGGGCATGCTCGGCGCGTCGGCGCACGCGCAGATGCCGAGCGAGCCGCCCGCGTCGAATTCGCATGTGCCGGGCGGCGTCATCAATCCGTCGAGCGGCGCGGGCGATGCGGGCATGGCGAAGGCGCCGCAGGGCCCCGACGCCGAGTTCGTCGATCAGGCCACGCTCGCCGGCAAGAGCGAGGTGCAGGCGAGCCAGCTGGCGCTGAAGCAGGCCAAGTCGCCGGACGTGCGCGCATTCGCGCAGCGCATGATCGCCGATCACGGCAAGGCGAACGCGCAGCTGCGCCAGATCGCGTCGAGCAAGGGCATCACGCCGCAGACCGTGCAGGTATCGGATCCGGACGTCGAGGCGCTGCGCGGCAAGAACGGTCACGACTTCGACGTCGCGTACGTCGCGGCGGTCGGCCCGGAAGCGCATCGCAAGGCGGTCGCGCTGTTCGACGGCGAAGCGCGCAACGGCAAGGACGCCGAGCTGCGCGCGTTCGCACGCTCGACGCTGCCGACGCTGAAGCATCACCTGAGCATGGCGCAGGCGCTCGAACGCAAGGTGGGCGCGCAGTAACGCGCGCCCGCTTCAACCCACGGGCCGCGCGTGCGGCCCGATTTTTCGGAGGCAGTCATGGCCCAACGGCAATCGAAGCACGAAGGCATTCTCGAACTGCTCTGCCAGGCATACGAGACCGAGCTTGGCGGCGAACAGGTGTACGCGGCCGCGCTGCAGTGTGCGACCGACGAGGACCTGCACAAGGAATGGGAGAAGTACCACCGCGAAACCAAGCACCACCAGGAGGTGCTGCGCAAGGTGTTCGAGGCGCTCGGCCTCGATCCCGATGCGAAGTCGCCGGGACGCAGCGCGGTGGCCGCGACCGGCAAGTCGCTGGTGCAGGTGATCGAGCACGCGAAGAAGCAGGCCGATCCGGCGGTCGCGCAGATCGTCGCGGCCGAGTGCGTGGTGCTCGCCGAGACCAAGGACCACCTGAACTGGGAACTGATCGGCTATGCGGCCAACCAGTTGTCGGGCGATGCCGCGAAGGTGCTGAAGGACGCGCACGACGAGGTCGAGCCCGACGAGGACCACCACCTCTATCACACGCGCGGCTGGGCGCGCGAGATGTGGATCGAGTCGATGGGGTTCAAGGCCGTGCTGCCGCCGCCGGAAGAGGTGAAGAAGGTCGAGTCGGCCGCCGACGCGGCGCGCGCCGAGCGTTCGCGCGGCAAGATGATGTGACGATTCGCGGCCGCGGAGAACGCCGATGATGGCATTGTGCTGGCACGGCAAGCGCGCCGTGCATTACGAACGGGTGGACGATCCGGCGATCGCGCATCCGCGCGACGCGATCGTGAAGGTCGCGCTGTGCGCGATCGGCGGCGCCGACCTGCATCTGTACGACGCGGTGCTGCCGGGCCTGAAGGACGGTGCGGTCCTCGGCCGCGAATTCATGGGCGAGGTGGTCGAAGTCGGCAGCGAGAACCGGCACCTGCGCGTCGGCGATCGCGTCGTGGTGCCGTTCGCGATCGCGTGCGGCACCTGCGACGCGTGCCGGCGCGGCAACTACTCGGTGTGCGAAACCTCGAATCCGAATCGCGCGTTCGTGCAGCGCGTGTACGGGCAGGGCACCGGCGGCCTGTTTGGCTGCGGGCATCTGGCCGGCGGCTATCCGGGCGGGCAGGCCGAGTACGTGCGCGTGCCGTTCGCCGATGTCGGGCCGATCAGGATTCCGGACGAGATCGACGACGAACGCGCGCTGCCGCTCGGCGACACGCTGCCGACCGGCTGGCAGGCCGCCGTGCAGTGCGCGATCCAGCCGAACGACGTCGTTGCGGTATGGGGCGCGGGCCCGGTCGGGCTGTACGCGGTGCTCGCCGCGCGGCTGCTCGGCGCGGGCGACGTGATCGCGATCGACTGCGTGCCCGAGCGGCTCGACTGCGCCCGCGCGCTCGGCGCGACGCCGCTCGACTTCACCAAGCTGAGCGTGGCCGACACGCTCGCCGAGCAGACGCGCGGCAAGGGCCCGGACAAATGCATCGACGCGGTCGGGCTCGAAGCGCATGCGGTGGACGCGGTCGACGCGACGCTCGACCGCTTCAAGGAAACCACCGTGCCGGGCGTCGACCAGCCGCACGTGCTGCGCGAGGCGATCTACGCGTGCCGCCCCGGCGGCGTCGTGTCGATCGCGGGATTGTACGGCGGCCTCGTCGACAACCTGCCGATCGGCGCGATCGTCAACAAGGGGCTGACGCTGCGCGCCGCGCAGACCTACGTGCAGCGCTGGAGCGACGACCTGCTCAAGCGCATCGTCGACGGGCAGCTCGATCCGTCGTTCGTCGTCACGCATCGCGCGCGTCTTTCCGACGGCCCCGATCTCTACGAGCTGAGCCGCACGCGCGGCGACGGCTGCATCAAGGCGGTGATGCGGCCGGGCGATTGAGCGACGCGGGCCGCGCGCCCGCTCAGGTCAGCATGTCGACGATCATCGTGACGACCGCGGCGGCCATCAGCGCGACGGCAAGCCAGCCGAAGCAGGTCGACACGATGCCCTGGCCGGCCTGCCCGTCGGCGCCGCGCCGTGCCGACAGCAGCATCACCATCACCAGCATCGGCACCGCCGCGATGCCGTTGAGCACCGCGCTCCAGTACAGCGCGCGGATCGGATCCACCGGGCTGAAGCAGATCGCGATGCCGACCGCGACGCACAGCGCGAGCACCGCGTAGAACGCCGGTGCGCGCCGCACCGGTTCGTTCAGCCCTTCGCGAAAACGCCACGCTTCCGCGCAGCCGTAGGCGGCACTGCCGGCGAACGCGGGAATCGCGAGCAGGCCGCAGCCGACGATGCCGAGCGCGAACACGACGAACGCCGCCTCGCCGGCGATCGGGCGCAGCGCTTCGGCGGCCTGCGCGGTGCTGCCGATATCGTGCCGGCCGCGCGCGAAGAACACGGCCGCGCCGACCACCATGATGCAGAACGACACCGCGTTGGTGACGATCATGCCGCTCCACGTGTCGAACCGAATCCGCCGCGCCTGTGCGTCGCGCGGCGCGTACGCGCGCGCGGTGTCGCCGTTGCGCCGTTCGGCCTGCGCCTCCTCGACCTCGAGCGCGGCCTGCCAGACGAACAGATAGGGGCTCAGCGTGGTGCCGAGCACCGCGACCGCGGTCGTCGCATACGCATGCGTGAAGGCGATCTGCGGCAGCACGATCGCATGCAGCGCGCCGTGCCAGTCGACCTGCACGAAACCGAGTTCGAGCACGTATGCGAGCAGGCCGAACGTCATCCATTTCAGCCAGCGCGCATAGCGTTCGTACGACAGCGTCACCTGCAGCGCGAGCGAGGCGAGCCCGTAGACGGGCGCGTACCAGTAGCTGTGGCCGCCGACCACCAGCGCGGTCGCGTCGCCCATCGCGGCGAGGTCCGCGCCGACGTTGACCACGTTGACGATCGCGACCATCACGATCAGCGTCTTGGCGACGCGATCGGAGAAATGCTCGCGGATGCCGGCGATCAGGCCTTGCCGGTTCGCGCGTCCGATGCAGGCCGACGCGACCTGCACGGCGACCATCATCGGCAGCGTGACGACGATCATCCACAGCATGTTGTAGCCGAACTGGCTGCCGGCCTGCGCGTAGACCGCGACGTTGCTCGGATCGGCGTCCGACGCGCCGGCGAGCAGGCCGGGGCCGAGCCGTCGATACCAGGGTTGCCGGTCGGGCGTCGTGGTGTCGGTGGGCGGCGGCGCGTCGTCGGGGCGCGCGCTGCTCATCGCGAGTCTCCGTGCGGGCGCGGCGGTGCCTCGTCGCCGCGCGCGAGGCGCGACGCGGTGCGCAGCGCGTCGACGAGCGTCTGATACGCCTGCTCGCGCGAATCGGCGCCGCGCGTGCGCAGCACGTAGGACGGATGCCAGGTCGCGACGACGAGATGGCCTTGCGCGGTGCGCACCGGCGTCGGCGTGCGTTGCAGGGTTGCGTCGTTGTCCTGCAGCACCGCGCGCAGTGCGGTGCTGCCGAGCGCGACGATCACGCGGGGGCGCTGCGCGTCGAGCTCGCGTTCGAGCCAGTAATGGCAGGCGGCGACCTCGCGCTGCGCGGGCGTCTTGTGCAGCCGTCGCTTGCCGCGCGGCTCCCACTTGAAGTGCTTGACCGCATTCGTCAGATAGACCGTGTCGCGTTCGATGCCGGCCGCGGCCAGCGCGCGATCGAGCACGCGGCCGGCGGCGCCGACGAACGGCAGCCCGGCGCGGTCTTCCTGGTCGCCCGGCTGCTCGCCGACCAGCATGATGCGCGCATTGCGCGGGCCGACGCCCGGCACGGCCTGCGTCGCGTGTTCCCACAGCGCGCAGCGGCGGCACGCGTCGAGGCTCGCTGGCTCGGGTGTCTCCTCGGGCGGCTCGGCAGGCTGGCGGCGGGTCATGCCGCTTCTCCCGCGCCCGCCGACGTGCGATGCGCGCTTGCTGCCGCGCCTCCCATGCCGACGGACGACGAACCCTGCATCGCGCGCATCAACGGCTCCGGTATCGATGGATACCCTCAACACAGCAACCGGCATGCCACCCGTTCGATATGGGCGCGCGCCTTGCGTACGGGGCGCTTTCGCTCATTCGGGCAACAGGAGAACCACCATGTCCATCGCCTCCGGCGACGATCCGGGCGCCGACGACGTGCTGCTGTGGCGCGCGCCGGACAGCGTGCCGCCGCGGCCGCGCCGCGTACTGATAGTCGACGACTACCGCGACGCGGCCGACGCGCTGCAGCTGCTGCTCGACGCACGCGGCTTCGAATGTCGCGTTATCGACGATCCGTTCTGCGTATGCGAGGTCGCGCGCGACTGGCAGCCGTTCGCGGCCGTACTGGACATCGCGATGCCGGGGCTCGACGGGCTGCAGCTCGCGCAGCGGCTGCGCGGCGATCCATGCACGGCCGGCATGCTGCTCGTCGCGTGCAGCGCGTTCGCGTCGCGGCGTGATCGCGAGCGTGCGCGCGAAGCAGGCTTCGACGCGCACTGCGCGAAGCCGCTGACGCCGCACCGGCTGCTGCGCTATCTCGATGCGGCGTGGGGCGGCGCCGTTACACGGCGCTTGTAAAAACGCGTGAGGCCCGGCGCCGGCGACAAAAAAACGCCCCGCGCGGGGCGGGGCGTCGGGGCATCGGTGCGCCGCGCACGGCGACCGTTCGGCGCTTGCGCCTAGTGTTGTCCGCGCGTACGCGGGTCGTTCAGTTCCTCGGTCGGATCGGTGAGCCCGAGCTCGTCGCCCGCGCCCCAATACGGCGCGCTGCCGTAGTACTCGTGCAGCGGCCCTGCCCATTGCGGGTCGGCCATCGCCGGCCAGTGGTCCTTGTCGAAGCCGGGCGCGTTGCGGATCAGCTCGGACGACACCGACAGCAGGAAGCACTTGCGCTCGGTGTCGAGCGTCAGCGCGCTCCACGGGATCGCGAGCAGCTTGTCGCCGATGCCGAGCAGGCCGCCGCTCGACAGCACCGCGTAGGCGACCCGGCCCGAGCGTACGTCGAGCATGATTTCCTTGATCTTGCCGACGTCGTCGCCGTCGGTCGTGTACACCTTGTCGCCTTCCAGCGTGCTGGCCGCCATCACGTCGGGGCCGGGGCCGGCCGCCGTCGTGGCGCCCTTGCCGACGATGCGGGTCTGTCCTTGATCGGGGGTCTGCATGATTGTCCTCCTGGCTGCGTAGGCGCGTTCGGCCTGGATCGGCGCGAGTCGCGCGGGGTGGGCGGGACGCACGGGCGAGCCGCGCGCGTCACGTCTGCTTCGGTTGCGACACGCCCTCGAGCGTGTTCGCGAGGTCGTCGCGCGACGCGCCGGCCGTGCGCGTCGCGATGTCGGCGAGCGACAGCATGCCGACCAGCCGCTTGTCGTGATCGACGACGGGCAGGCGGCGCAGCTGCGCATCGGCCATGTAATGCTGGATCTCGTCCAGCGAATCGTCGTCGAAGCACCATTCGATCGGCCCCGACGCGACTTCCTGGATGCGCGTCTCCGGCGGCTTGCCGGCCGAGAGCGCACGCACCGTGAGGTCGCGGTCCGTGACCATCCCGACCAGCCGGTTGTTGTCGCACACGGGCAGCGCCCCGATGTCGTAGCGCTCCATCAGCTGGGCCGCATGACGGATCGAATCGGTCGGCGCAATGCGCACGACGTCCTGCGACATGATTTCGTTGACGCGATGCATGAAGTCCTCCTTGCAGGTTGGGCTCGCGGGTAGCGCAGCGGCGATTCAGCAAGCCGCATGCCGGTCACTGCCCGCGGCGTTCGCGTTCGTCCTGCCACGGCCCTTCGTCGTGCGTGCCGGGCGGCGTATCGGGCTCGATGCGCGTGATGCCGCCGGTCGACGGCGCGTCGCTCGCGGGGAAGGTGTCTTCCAGCGACTTGTCGATATGGCGCTCCGAGTGACGCGTGCGCGTCTGGTCGTGCTCCTTCAGCGGCGGCGACGGGTCCTGGGCGGGTTTGCGCGCCGGCGTCGAAGGGCCGGACCGGGTCGTGTCGTTCATGGCGAGGCTCCGTGGCAATGACGCCGATCGATATGCAACGGCCGTTCCCGTAGTGCGACGCCGTGCCCGGTGGCGGCACGCGGCTTGCCGCTTCATGGACGACTGCGGCGGTGCGACCTGCGCCGCCGCCGACGAACCACGACGCGCCGGCCCCGTGAGCGGCGCGCCCCATCGAGCGGGAGGCGCGACGATGATTCCGATCAAACGGCAGCCCCGCGTGCGTTACGAGGTCAACGTGTGCGGCGGCGGATTCGACTCGGTGAAGAACCACTTCACCGCGTGGAAGCAGGAACCGCTGATTTACCGGCCCGAGCGCCGGATGTTCGAAGGCAAGGCCGACGTGCGGCCGCTGGGCGACGAGACCTTCGGCGCGACCGAGCCGGCGCGCTTCGCGCTGCAGCGCGCATGCGAGCCGCAGGATCCGTATGCGCTCGCGGCGCTCGTGCACGACGACGGCCGCGAGCTGTGGCTCGTGATGGCCGCGTACGACGGTTAGGAGGTGGCGGCCCGGAGCGGCCGCGCGCTTGCAAGTTTTGCAGCGCACGGTGTAGCGAAGGCACGGCGCGACGCCGCCCCGCGCCGATCCGGGCCCGGCGCACGCGTGACGCGCGAGTATCGCGCGCCGCCCCGCACGGCACGGGGATTGCGGCCGAGGACGGCAACACGACCGCCACGGAGCCACCATGAAACAGGACCTTGCGCAGTCGCTGCATCGGCCCGACCCGCCGATGCCCGATACCGACCCCGGGCGCGCGCCGCCCGATCACGACGACGACGTGCCGCCCGACGTACCGGAACCGTATCGCGATCCGGAGGGCGACCCGCCCGAGCGCCCGCCGCCGGAGCGCGAGCCGCCCGACGAACCGCCCGGGCGCGAGCCGCCGGTGTATGTGCCGCCGGCGGGAACGGCGCGACCGGAGGTGCCGCGATGAGCATCCGCGTCCAGCCGGGCATGCTGCGCGATATCGCCGAAACCTTCGGCCGCCACTTCGAAGCGCGCGCGATGCCGTTCCATATCGAAGAACAGCCGGCCGGCGCGCTGCATGTCGGCTTTCGCGTCGACGGCCACCCGGCGTCGCTGACCGTGACCTTCGATGCCGACGCGTTCGCCGCGCTCGGGCAGGCCGATATCGCGCAGCAGCGCGGCGCGCTGACGCGGATCGCGGCCGAGTTCGACGCGATGATGGCGCAGCGCGCGCCCACCGCCTACGCGGCGGATTTTCACTTCAACCGGCTCTGAGCGTGCCGTGCCGGCGCGCCGGGCCTTCGACTTCCGGGAGGGATTCGATGAAACCGATCCGCACGATCTACGCCGCCGCGTCGGCGCTCGCCGTGGCGTGCGCGCTGGGCGCGTGCACGCAGCCGAGCCCCGTCTACGGCACGCACCAGCCGCCGCCGGCGCCGCCGGACGGCCATGCGTCGCCGCCGACCGCGACGATGCCCGACGCGAACACGCGCTACGACACGCGTCCGTCGCCGGGCAACACGCTGCCGCCGGGGACGACCAGCGGCACGCCGACCGACGTGCCCGACCCGGGCCCGAACGGCGCGGCGGGCAGCGACCGTCCGCTGCCGGGCACGCCGCCGCCGATGCAGTACTGACCTGATGCGACGCGGGCGTGCGGCCGCCGGCCCGGCGACCGCACGCCCGCGCCGCGCATGCCGCACGGCGGCGGGAGAAGCGCGATGGCCAATCCGCACGAACATCTCGAAGACTGGTTGCGCGACGCGTACGCGATGGAGCGCCAGGCCGAGACGCTGCTCGACGCGCAACTGAAGCGCGTCGGCCACTATCCGGTGCTGCAGGACCGGCTGCGCCTGCATCTCGACGACACGCTCGGCCAGCAGGCGCTCGTCGAAGCCTGCCTGCATCGGCTCGGCACGTCGCCGTCCGCGATCAAGGATCTCGCCGCGCGCGTCGCCGCGTACGGACAGGTCGCGGCCGGCATGGTGGCCGCCGACGAGGTGGTGAAGGTCGCGATGGGCGGTTACGCGTTCGGGCAGGTCGAGATCGCCGCGTATACCGCGCTGGTGGCGGCCGCCGAAGTCGAGATCCGCGCATGCTGCGAGCGCATCCTGCAACAGGAGCGTCACATGGCGCTGTGGCTGCTGCAGTATCTGCCGGAACTGACGGTCGCGTTTCTCGATCGCTCGGCGGTCGACCGCATCGACGCGAAGCGCTGACGAAGGCCGTGCGGCAGTCCGCGCGCGACCGCGCCGGCGCGGGCACGCGGCGCGCGTCCAAACTTGCCGCGGGCTTGTAAAAAAGCGGTCCCGCGACGGCCGGCGGAAGGGGTACGAACCCCCGAGCGCCGCGGCGGCACGGCGATTCGCAGGACTGGCACGAAAGCTGCATGATTCCGGTATACGAATACCGCGAACCGTCAGGAGGACCCCGATGTCCGTCACGCTTGCGCTTCAGATGCGTCAGCATCTGGCACTCACGCCGAGGCTTCAGCAGTCGCTGCGCCTGCTGCAGCTGTCGTCGCTCGAATTCCAGCAGGAATTGCGGCAGGCGCTCGACACCAACCCGTTTCTCGAAGACGGCCAGGCCGACGACGAGCCCGCAGCCGCCGACGCGCCCGACCACCCGGCCGAAGCAGCCGCGCCCGAGCCGTCCCCCGAACGCGACGACGTGCGCCCGCCGGACGGCGAGGTGTCGTATACGGCCGCGCCCGCACCGCGCGGCGCGGGCCGCCAGGGCGACGACGCGAGCGACCTGTCGCCCGGCGAATGGATGGCGGCCGAGCCGTCGCTGCACCAGCATCTGCACGACGCGCTGCGGCTCTACCCACTGAACCGGCGCGACCGCGAAGCCGCGCGCATCGTGATCGACGCGCTCGACGACGACGGCTATCTGCGCCAGGAACTGCCCGACCTGCTCGGTGCGGCCGACCCCGCGCTGCTGCTGTCCGAACGCGATCTCGCGGTCGCGCTGCGGCTCGTGCAGATGCTCGACCGGCCCGGTATCGCGGCCCGCTCGCTGTCCGAATGCCTGACGCTGCAGCTCGATGCGATGTCGGCCGACACGCCCGCGCTCGCCGAAGCGAAGGCGATCGCGCGCGACTATCTGGAGCGGCTCGCGCGCCGCGAGACGGCCGAGATCCAGCGCCGCATCGGCTGCAACGCGCAGACGCTGCACGCGGCCTGCGCGCTGGTGCGCGGGCTCGACCCGCGGCCCGGCAACCATTACGGCAGCACGCGCGGCGACTACGTGGTGCCGGACGTGATCGTGCGCCAGGTGCGCGACGAATGGATCGTCACGATCAACCCGGCCGTGCTGCCGCGCGCGCGGCTGCACGAGCGCTACGCGACGCTGTTCGCGCAGTCGAGCGGCGAGCGCGATTCCCCGCTCGGCCAGCAGCTGCAGGAAGCGCGCTGGCTGATCCGCAACGTGCAGAAGCGCTTCGACACGATCCAGCGCGTCGGCGAATGCATCGTCGCGCGGCAGCGCGATTTCTTCCGCTACGGCGAGATCGCGATGAAGCCGCTCGTGCTGCGCGACATCGCCGAGGAACTCGACCTGCACGAATCGACCGTGTCGCGCGCGACGGGCAACAAGTACATGGCCACGCCGCACGGCACCTTCGAGTTCAAGCACTTCTTCCCGCGCAAGCTCGAGGCGGCCGGGCGCGGCGTGTGCTCGGCATCGGCCGCGAAGGTGCTGATCCGCGACATGATCGCGGCCGAGCGCCACACCGATCCGCTGTCGGACGTCGCGCTCGCCGAGAACCTCGCGGGTCGCGGCATTCTTCTTGCGCGTCGTACGGTGACGAAGTATCGCCAGGCGATGAAGATTCCGCCGGCCGAGCTGCGGCGCCGCGACGCCGCGTGACGAAAGCAGGCGGCCGAACCGGGCGCGCGTCGCGGGACGAACGCGCGCCCCTGCACTGAACGGAGCGAACCATGCCAGCCAAATCCCAGGCCCAGCAGCGGGCCGCAGGCGCTGCGCTGTCGGCCAAGCGCGGCCGCACCAGCATGTCGGACCTCAAGCCGCCGTCGAAGTCGATGGCCAAGTCGATGAGCGAGAAAGAGCTCGAGAAAATGGCCTCGACGCCGACGCACGGCAAAGCCAAGCACAAGCACGATTCTTGATCGACGGCGACGGGCGCCGGCGACCGCAGTTCCCACCAGGAGGAATCCATGCTTCGATACGCCATCATCTTCTTCGTCATCGCGATCATCGCGGCCGTGTTCGGTTTCGGCGGCATCGCCGCCGGGGCGGCCGAGATTGCGAAGATCCTGTTCTACATCTTCGTCGTGATCTTCCTGGTCACGCTGCTGCTGGGTGTCGTGCGCCGATGACCGCCACATCCGACCGTTCGCAGCGCATCGCCGAACTCGAGCATGCGCTGGCGAACGGCTTTCCGTCGCAGTCGACCATGGTCGTGCACGCGGACGATGCGTCCGGGCGGTTGACGATCCAGGTGTCGTGGGTGCGCGTGCCGGTCGACGCCAGCGCGCGCGAGTGGCGCTGCGCGGTCGACCTGCGCTTCGCGCCGGACGTCATCGCGCGCTACGTGGCGCTCGATACCGCCGACCGCCTGCGCGTGCGCACGTATCTGTGCGATGTCGCGCGTCGCGCGGTCGACGAGCACAAGCCGCGTGTCGAGGATGCGGCGATCGAATGCAGCGTGGCGCTCGACGTGACGGCCGACGAACTGAACGCGGCGCTGCGCGCGCCGTGATGCCGGGCGGCGCGCGGCGCCGCCCGCAACCGCTTTCGCACCGCCGGTGCGGGTGCGCGACACCGCGAATCGCGTCGCGCTCGCCGGCCTGCGCGGTTTCGTTCCCGCGGGCGCGGCGCGGGCACCGGGCCCGCGCGCCGCTGCACGGTGGCATGCCGGCGCCGCAAGGAGGCAACGCATGGCACGCATGATCTGGAAAGGCGCGATCAGCTTCGGGCTCGTGCATGTTCCCGTGCAGCTGTTTCCGGCCACGCGCACCGTGAAGCCGTCGTTCCGGCTGCTCGACAAGCGTTCGATGGACCCGGTCGGCTATCGGCAGGTCAACAAGCGCACCGGCAAGGACGTGTCGCGCGAGGACATCGTGCGCGGCTACGAATACGAGAAGGAGCGCTACGTGGTGCTGACCGACGAGGAGATTCGCGCGGCGAATCCCGAATCGACGCAGACGGTCGACATCCTGACCTTCGTCGACGAGACGGCCGTGTCGTTCCTGTATCTCGATACCCCGTACTACCTCGTGCCGGACCGCAAGGGCGAGAAGGTCTACGCGCTGCTGCGCGACGCGCTGAAGGACAGCGGCCGGATCGGCATCGCGCTGGTCGTGATGCGCGACCGGCAGCATCTCGGCGCGCTGATTCCGGTCGGGCCGCTGCTCGCGCTCGACACGCTGCGCTGGCAGGACGAGCTGCGGCCGCTCGACGAGCTGTCGTCGCCGGTCGCCGACGCGAAGCGCGCGGGCGTCAGCGCACGCGAGCTGGAGATGGCGAAGAAGCTGATCGACGACATGTCCGGCGAATGGACGCCCGACGAGTATCACGACACGTTTCGCGACGACATTCTCGAACTCGTCGAGCGCAAGGTGCGCGAAGGCCGGATCGAGGAAATCGACGAGCAGCCGGCCGCCACGGCGCGCGAGGCGACCAATGTGCTCGACCTGACCGAGCTGCTGAAGCGCAGCCTGCGCGGCGGCGGCGGGGCGCGCGGGGCGGCCCGGCGCGGCGCCGACGACGCCGACACGGCCGATGACGCCGACGCCGATGCGCCGCGCACCGGCGCGCGTCGCCGCTCGGGCGCGAGCGCGCCGCGCAAGTCGGCCGCCAAGACCGCCGCGAAGCCGGCCGCGAAAGGCACGGCCAAGACGGCCGCGAAACGTCCGGCGGCGAAGAAGGCCCCCGCGCGCCGCAAGCATGCGGCGTGACGCCGCGCGACGCGAGGTGACGCGATGGCCGACAAGCTCGAACCCTATCGCCGGATGCGCCGCTTCGACGCGACGCCGGAGCCCGAAGGCGCGCACGGCCGGCGCCGCGCGGCAGCCGGCGCGCGGTCGAAGCCGCCCGCGCGCGGCCGGCAGCCGTTGCGCTATGTGATCCAGGAACATCACGCGCGCCGCCTGCATTACGACTTCCGTCTCGAACTCGACGGCACGCTGAAGTCCTGGGCGGTGCCGAAAGGGCCCAGCGTCGATCCGTCGGTGAAGCGCCTCGCGGTGCATGTCGAGGATCATCCGCTCGAATACGCGTCGTTCGAGGGCGAGATCCCGGCCGGCCATTACGGCGCCGGTTCGGTCGTCGTCTGGGACGAAGGCACGTGGGTGCCGGACGGCGGGCTGGCCGGCGCACGCGACGGCTATCGTGCGGGCAAGCTGAAGTTCCGGCTCGACGGCCGGAAGCTGCACGGCGGCTGGGCGCTGGTGCGCAGCGGCCGGCAGGAAGGGCGGCAGGAGCAATGGCTGCTGATCAAGGAACGCGACGACGAGGCGCGCGACGCGGAGGGCTACGACGTCGTCGCGCAGCAGCCGGGCAGCGTGCATCGGCGCGCTGCTTCGCGCCCGCTCGCGCCGTCCGGCATCGAAGGCGCGGTGCGCGCGCCGCTGCCCGAGCGCGTCGCGCCGCAGCTCGCGACGCTGGTCGACGCGCCGCCCGCGCATGGCGACTGGCGCTACGAACTGAAGTTCGACGGCTACCGGATCCTCGCGCGCATCGCGGGCAAGGGCGCGCGACGGCACGTGACGCTGATGACGCGCGAAGGGCGCGACTGGACCGCGAAGCTGCGGCCGCAGCGCGACGCGCTCGCGGCGCTCGGCGTCGACGACGCGTGGCTCGACGCCGAGGCCGTGGTGCTCGGCGAGCACGGGCTGCCCGATTTCCAGGCGCTGCAGAACGCGCTCGGCGCGGGGCGAGCGGATGCCGTCACGCTGTTCGTGTTCGACCTGCCCTATCTCGACGGCTACGACCTGCGCGATGCGCCGCTGACCGCGCGCCGCGCGCTGCTCGAACCGCTGCTCGCCGACTGCGACCCGGTGCGGCTGCGCTTTTCGCCCGATCTCGGCGACGACGTCGCGACGCTGATCGCGAACGCGTGCGACACGGGCCTCGAAGGCCTGATCGGCAAGCGCGCCGACGCGCGCTATCGCGCGGGGCGCTCGCCGGCGTGGATCAAGCTGAAATGCCGGCGCCGGCAGGAATTCGTGATCGGCGGCTATACCGAGCCGTCGGGCGCCCGCAATGGTTTCGGCGCGCTGCTGCTCGGCGTGCACGAGCCGGCGCCGCCCGGCAGGAAGCGACGCGACGCCGGGCCGCTGCGCTATGTCGGCCGCGTCGGGACCGGCTTCGACACGCGCACGCTCGACCGGCTGGCCGCGATCCTGCGCGCGCACGAACGCGACGCGGCGCCGTTCGATCCGCCGCCGCGCGAGTGGTCGCGCACGCGCGTGCACTGGGTCGAGCCGACGCTCGTCGCCGAATGCGAGTTCGCCGAATGGACCGGCGACGGCATCGTGCGCCAGGCAGCCTTCATCGCGCTGCGCGACGACAAGCCGGCGGCGCAGATCGTCAGGGAGGTTGCACGACACACCGCAACGGAGGCAACGATGGACGAGCGCAACACGACGGATGGCGCGCGCGACGGCGCGCAGCACGACCGTGACGCGACGCGCGCGCGAACCCGACGCAGCACGGGGGCGCAGTCGCGCGCCGGCACGCCCCGCGGCGAGGCCGCGCCCGATCGGGTCGGCCGCGTGCGCATCACCCATCCCGAGCGTGTGGTCGATCCGCAGCACGGCACCCGCAAGATCGATCTCGCGCACTACTGGGAATGGGTCGCGCCGTGGCTGCTGCCCGATCTCGCGGGGCGGCCGGTGTCGCTGGTGCGCGCGCCGGAGGACATCACCGGCGAGCTGTTCTTCCAGAAGCATGCGGATCGGCGCGAGATTCCGTACGTCGCGCGGCATGCCGGCCTCGATCCGGGTCACGGGCCGCTGCTGACGATCGACAGCGTCGACGCGCTGGTCGGCGCCGCGCAGATGGGTACGGTCGAGCTGCATACGTGGAACGCGCACGTGTCCAATATCGAGCGCCCGGACCGGATCGTGTTCGACCTCGATCCCGATCCCGCGCTGCCGTGGCGCGCGATGATCGACGCCGCGCAGCTCGTGCGCGGCCTGCTCGACGAACTCGGGCTCGTGTCGTTCTGCAAGACGAGCGGCGGCAAGGGGCTGCACGTGGTCGTGCCGATCACGCGGCACGCGGGCTGGGACGAGGTGAAAGACTTCTCGCGCGCAGTCGCGCAGCATGTCGCGGCGGCGCTGCCCGACCGCTTCACCGCGACGATGGGGCCGCGCAACCGGCGCGGCAAGATCTTCATCGACTACCTGCGCAACGGGCGCGGCGCGAGCACGATCGCGGCCTACTCGGTGCGCGCACGGCCCGGCATGGGCGTGTCGGTGCCGATCGGCTGGGACGAGGTGCCCGACACCACCGGCGGCGCGCAGTGGACGATCGACACACTGCACGAACGACTCGAACACCTCGCGCGCGATCCGTGGGAAGACTACGCGGGCACGCGGCAGCGGATCACCGCGCGCATGCGTGCGCGGCTCGCGACGTCGTGAACGCTCAGCGCCGCGGCTGCAGGCGGCGATACCAGTTCATCAGCGGCGTCGCGGAGATGCCGTGCGCGATCACCGAGGCCGACACGACGGCCAGCACCGGCGCGGAGAGCGGCCGCACCGCTGCGGACGGCCCGTGCTCGAGCGCGAACAGCAGGTAGTAGAACGAGCCTATCCCGCGGATGCCGAACCAGGCCATCAGCCGGCGCTGCGCCGGCGTCGCGCGCGAGCCCGACAGCGTGAGCAGCACCGCGAGCGGCCGTATCGCGACGAACAGCAGCGCGGCGAGCGCCACGGCCGACCACGTGACCAGCGGGCCGGGCAGCGTGGCCAGCACGCTGCCGACCATCGTCATCACGACCGCCTCCGCGATCCGTTCGAGCTCGATCGTGAAGCCGAGCACCGATTCGGCCATGAACGCATGCGCCTTGTCGGGGTGCTTTTCGGTCGCGACGACGTCGGCCGAGTCGATCTGGCCGATCACCTCGCGCGGCGCGCGATCGCCGCTCGCGCGATGCTCGACGCGTCGCATCGCGACGCCTGCCGCAAACGTCGCGATAAAACCGAACGTGTGCGCGAGCTGCGCGGCGCCGAACGACAGCACGATCAGCGCGAGCGCGAAGAAGCCTTCGAGGCCGAGCGCCTGCGCATGGCGCGTGCGCAGCCAGCCGATCGTCCAGGTCGTGACCCAGCCGAGGCCGCCGCCGATCGCGAGCGCGCCCGCGATGCCCCACACCGTCGCGAGCGCGAACGCGGCCGACAGCGGCGGCAGGCCGTGCGTCGCGTCGCGCGCGCCGCACAGCGCGAGACCCGCGAGCGCGAACGGCAGCGCGACGCCGTCGTTCAGCCCGCCTTCCCCGGACAGCGCGAAGCGCACCAGGTCGCGATCGCCCGGGTCGTGCACCTGCACGTCGTGCGCGAGCACCGGATCGGTGGGCGCGAGGATCGCCGCGAGCAGCAGCGCGGGGCCCCAGTCGAGGCCGAGCGCGAGCACCGCGCAGGCCGCGAGCAGCGGCACGGTGACGATCATCGCGAGCAGCCCGAGCCGGCACGGCACGAGCCACAGCCGGTCCGACAGCGGCACGCGCAGCCGCAGCCCGATCGCGAACAGCGAGACGAGCAGCGCGACCTCGACGATCGCGCGCAGCAGCGGCGCGTCGCGTTCGAGATCGAGCCGCAGCAGGCCGGCGCCGGCCGGCCCGAGCGCGACGCCGAGCGCGAGATAGATCATCGCGGTGCTGCATGGCAGATGGCGCAGCGCCGACGTCGCGACGCCCATGCCCATCAGCACCGCGCCGACGATCAGATACCACAGCGTGTCGTGCATGCGTGAAACCGGTCGCGCGGCCGCGCGTCAGGGCTTGCGGCCGAACGCTTCGCGCAGCTTGCGCTTGGCGCGCTCGAGCGTGGCGCGCCGCGTTTTCGGCAGGTTGCGGCCCGCGCGGTTCACGTAGAAGTTCAGCATCGACATCGCCGACTGGAACGGCGACGCCTTGCGGCGCCGGCTGCGCTCGGCCGAGCGTTTCAGCGACGCGGCGATCGCGCCCGGATCGTCGGACTTGAAGATGTCGGGCTCGATGTCGAGCGCGTCGCTTTTCTGCGTGACTTCGCCGGACCAGCGGCGAGGGTGTCGCGAATCGGCGCTGCGGGCCCGGCCGGCGCGTCGTGTCAGGCGTTTGCCGTGCGCGTGCGAGGGGGAGGAGGAAGGCATCGCGTCAAGCTCCGTCGAAAACGTTTCGGCTGACGCAAGCCGCAATTCGCATGCCGGCCGTGCGGCGGGTTTTTCCCGCGTCGGCGGCATGGGCCTTGCTGAAGCAGGGAGGCGGGAATTCCTCTTTTTTTACGGAGATGACGCCATGAACGCTGCACCCGAATCGAAACCGGCCCTGCGCCGCGTGCTGGCCTGCGCGGCCGTCGCGCTGCTCGCGGCCGCCCCGGCCGCATGGGCCCAGAACTCGCAACGCCCGGACGAGGGCACCGGTGCGCCGCCGGCCGCAGGCATGTCGAACCAGGGCGGCAGCCAGGACATGACGGCGCCGCCGGACATGTCGCAGCGCGGCGCGCAGCCGGGCATGCGCTCGCACAGCGGCTCGAGCGGCCACGTGAAGCCGGGCGCAGCCGGCGCCGGCGCGGGCAACGGCCGTTCGCCGGGCGCGACCGGCTCCGGCGGCGGCGGCGCGGGCGGCACCGGCAGCGCCGGCTCCAGCGGCTATTGACGCCGCCCGCGCCGGCCGGGCCGGCGCGGCGCACGCGCAACCCCACGCAGGAGGACATCATGCAATCGAACTCCCGGATCGGCTTCAATACCGACGACATCGACGGCGACGCCGCCGATGCCGACGACCTGAACACGACGGTGCAATTCGACGTGGCGACGGGCAGGATCACGTTCCACGCAGCCTGGGCCGTGGCGCCCGATGCCCCGCCCGACGCCGCGCGGCACGCGGTCGTGCTCGCGCTGGACAGCGACACGATGGAGCGCTACGCGGACCTCGACGAAGGCGCACGGATGCGCGTGCACGCGATGCTGCACGACCGCGTGCAGCAGATGCTCGACGAACTGCCCGGACTGGACGACGAACGGACGCTGACGGTCGAGCTGACCGACGCGATGCTCGACGTCGCATGCCGCCTGCAGTGATCGTCGGGAGGGGCGGCGAGGGCGGGCCGACTGGCGTCGCGATCCCGCGCCGGCCGGTTACACGCGATTGAAATCTTTGCAGTCGCCCCCTGGCCGCAGATCGTCGTCCATCGTCGGCACGCCCGGCCGGCTCCGGCATGGCGCTTGCTCGACGACCGGCACGGCACGACCCGTGCCGCAGCCCGAACGGAGAGATTCATGACTGGCAAACTGGCGCATTGCAAGGTCGCGATACTCGCGGTCGACGGTTTCGAGGAAGCGGAGCTCGTCGAACCGCAGCGCGCGCTGACGGCCGAAGGCGCGCAGGTCGAGGTGATTTCCCGGCAGCCGGGCGAGATCCAGGGATTTCGCCATGTCGACAAGGGCCGTCGCGTGAAGGTCGACCGCACGTTCGACGACGTGCGCGAAGGCGACTACGACGCGATCGTGCTGCCCGGCGGCGTCGTGAACGGCGACGCGATGCGGATGATCCCCGCCGCGCGGGAATTCGTGACCGCCGCGGCCGGCGCGAACAAGCCGATCGCGGTGATCTGCCACGGCGGCTGGCTGCTGGTGTCGTCCGGCCTCGTGGACGGGCGCACGATGACGAGCTGGCCGAGCCTGCAGGACGATATCCGCAACGCGGGCGGCAAGTGGGTCGACCAGCAGGTGGTGCGCGACGGCAACCTGATCTCGAGCCGCAAGCCCGACGACCTGGTCGCCTTCAACGGCGCGCTGGTCGACTGCCTGGCGGCCACGGCCGCCGGCACATGACGCCCACGGAGGGAGGACGATGACGATCCACGCGACCATTCCCGACGATCCCGCGCCGGTCTACGACGGCGCGACGCTGCAGATGCGCTTCGTCGTCGACGTCGGCGGCACGCGCGCGAGCGGCGCGATCACGGTCGAGGCGCTGGAGGACCATTTCGGCGCGCGCTCCGCGCTCGAAGCCGACCTGCGCGACGCGTTCGATCGCGGGCGCCCGCGCATCGCGCAAGCCTGCGCCGAAATGCTGGCCGAAGGCCACGGCGGCGCGGTCCTGCACAGCGGCTATTTCCGCGCGCAACGGCTCGCGGCCGCGCAGCGCGATCGCGCCCGATCCTGACGCACGGCCGGCGTGCGGCGGTTACACGCCGTTGAAAACTTTTCAGCGGCGGCAGGCGGCTGCGCGACCCGACCCCGCGGTGCACGCGATGCGTCGGCAGCCTCGCAGGAGCGGCCGCCTGGCACGACTCCTGCGTGCCTGTCCCCGCCGGCGCGCGCCGGACGCGCCCGCGACGCCGTCGCGGCGCGCCACGCCGTCAACGGGGAGACGAGCATGCTGACCGCCCATGAATTCGCCACGCTGTTCCTGGTGCAACGTGCACCGGAACAGCTCCAGCTCGACCGCGACGACGTTGTCGCCCTGGTAGAACGCCACCTGATCGTGATGCGCGACGACGCGTCCGGCGCACGCCGGGCCGCGCTGACCGCCGACGGCCGCTCGGTGCTGCGCTGCGTGCAGCGCGACGGCGAGGACCGCCGCCGCGGCGACGGCGACGCATGATGCGCCGCCCCGCCGCGGGGCCGCACGGCCGTCAGCGCGCGATCGCGACCGACGAATTGACCTGCACGACCGGCGCGTCGCCGTCGAACGGCGGCGCGTAGAGAAAGCGATCGATCACGCCGGCCTCGAACAGCAGGCAGTACGTCGAGCCGCCGTACTGGAAATAGCCGATCTCGTCGCCCTTGTCCACGTGCTGGCCCGGCACCACGTCGATCACGCACGACGACACGTCGCCCATTCCAACGAACACGGCCGCCACGGTGCCGATCGCCGGATCGTCGCAGGCGATCGCGACGACCGCGCGCGCGGCGACGGCCGTCATGTAGCCCTGCGAGTCGTTGAGTCCGGCCGGGTCCTCCCCTTCGGCGTCGAGCGCCGAGTAGTAGGTGCCGTCGATCCGGTACGCATGCGTGACGGTGCCGCGCACCGGCGCATGCCAGCGATGGTAGTTGTAGGCGCTCAGGTAGGCCTGGTAGAGGTCGCCGCCGACGAAGCGCTCGGCGAGCGGCAGCCGCGCCGGCGTGAAGATGTCGCGCAGCGAGTACGGCTGCGCCTTGATCCAGAAGCGGTCGCGCAGCTGCAGGTTCGATTCGGTGTGGTACGGCGAAGCCTCGCACGCGCTGACGATGACGTGCGAATCGTCGGGCGCGGCGACGGGCCGCGCGCCGGCGCGAAAACGCCGCGTGAAGAAATCGTTCCACGAGTCGAAGCCCCAGTGCGGCTGGTCCTCGCGATACTGGAACTGCGACAGGCCGACGCGCCGTCGCGCTTCTTCGCAGAACCACCCGTCCGGCGGCGTCGTGTCGAGGTGCACGCGCGAGTGCGGGCCGCCGAGAAAGTCGCACCAGACGGTCAGCACGCGCTTCAGGTGCGCGTTGACGGCCGCGTCGCGGAATACCGGATAGCCGGACGGCATGCACATCGGCCGGTCGAGGAACGCGTTCAGCGGACAGACGATCAGGCTCGCTTCGCTGAACGGCGGCGTATAGGTCATCAGGTGGTCGATCACGGTCATCAGCTCGCCGATCGATCCGTAGCCGAGGTCGTGGCCGGCGTCGCGCGCCTCGTCGATCGCGCGCGACAGGCCCATCTGCAGCACCGCGTTGTCGTCGAACAGCCGCGCGAGTTCCTGCACGGCCGGCGTGCGCAGCCGGTCGCCGGCGTGGGCCTGCGCGTCGGCCGCGATGCGCCGGCGATAGGCGGCCATGTGGGCTTCCTCGCCCGCCAGCCATGCGCCGAGACGTCGGCGCGTGGCCGCGGGCGATTTGTTTCCGTTCGACATCGTCACCTCCGGAGCGGGATGGGATACGAACCGTAGCAAGGCGCTTGCCTGCGCGCGGTATCGAAATTGCTGCGCTGCTTCGTCGAGATCGAGCGAGCAGGAGCGCAACATGAACGCAGTGTCGAATGGGCAGGGTACGAAGGAGCGCAACGCCAACGAGCAGGAGCCGGCGAAGGGCCGCGGCGGCGGCCAGCGGACGGTCGCGCCGACGCGTACGCGGGTTCGCGCGAGCGCGTCGCGCGCCGCGCGGCGGCCGCCCGAACCCGGCTCGGCCGGACCGGTGACGACGCCGCGCGGCGACGAGACCGGCGAGCCGCACTGGGAGGACGACAGCGGCGAGACGCCGCCGGAGGAGTGGTCGTAGCGGCGTGGCACACGGGCGCGGGCCGATGTCACCGGGCCCGGCGCTCCATCGCCAGCACCGCGACCGGCAGCGCCCGCAGACAGCGCCCGAGCGGCAAGACGCCGTCCGGCGTAGCGCCGACCGGATCGCCGTTCAGCCAGTCGAGCCACGGGCCGGTTTCGCCGCGCGGCAGCACGAGCGCCGTGTCGTGCCACCGGCCGGGCTCGATGCGCGGCAGCTGCGGCGCGTCGCCGAGCAGCCCGCATGCGAGCCGGGTCGCGACGACCACGACCGTCGCCGCTGCGTCGCGCCGCGCAAACGCGATCGCGTGACGCCCGAGCGGGCCGCGCACGCGCAGCGGCAGGTACACGCCGTCCGAGAACGTCGACGGCCAGCGCGCGCGCAGCGCCAGCAGCCGTTCGACGAGCGCGCGCTTCACGCGCGCATCGGGCCAGTCGGGCAGATACGACGCCACCGGCCCGTCGACCCGCTCGGCCGCGAGCGCCGCGAACGGCACGTCGCGGCGATTGTCCGGATCGACGAGCGTATGGTCCCATCGCTCGGTCCCTTGATAGAGGTCGGGCACGCCGGGCGACAGGCTGCGCAGCGTCGTCTGCGTGAGGCTGTTGATCACGCCGGCCGGCGCGATCCGCGCGACGAACGCGTGCAGCCGGTGCGCGAAATCGCCGGCGCCGTGCGGCGTCAGGATCGCGCGCACGAACGCTTCGCACGCGTCTTCGTAGGCCGGTTCGGGCGCCAGCCAGTCGGTCTGGCGCTTCGCCTCGCGCAATGCCTTGGTCTGCCAGCGCACGACGCGCTCGGCGAGCGCCGCGAGCCCGCCCGCGTCGTCCGGCGCGAGATCGGGCGGCCACGCGCCGACCAGCGTCTGGTACAGCATCGCCTCGGCGGCCGGCCCCGGCGACCACGCGAGATCGCGATGCGCGCCGCCGCGATGCGGCAGGTTCAGCGCGGACCAGTCGAGCGACACCGCGCGCCATGCGTCGGGAACCTCGCTGAGCACCGCGAGCCGTGCACGCGCATCTTCACCGCGCTTGTGGTCGTGGGTCGCGGTCGCGACGAGCGCATGCGGCGTCGTGCGTGCGCGACGCCGGTTGCGCGCATGGAACGCGCCGCGCGACAGGCTGAAGTCGCCCGCATCCGCGCCGACTTCGTTGCGCGACAGCAGCCGTCCGTAGCGATAGTTGGCCGTATCCTCGACGCCCTTGGCGGCCAGCGGCGCGGTGAGCTGCGCGAACGCGACGCGGGCGGCGTGCCGCGCCGCGTCGGCGCGCGGCGTGCGCGTGGCCGGCAGGCCGAGCCATCGCGCGACATGGTCGAGCGCGGCGCGATCGGTTGCATCGACGGCCGGGCACGCCGCTTCGTAGGCGCGCGCGAGCACATGACGATCGGCGTCCGAAAGGCCGTTGCCGTTGGCCGGGTACATCCGGTACACGGGCACGCGCACGGCCAGCTCGGCCAGCACGCGATGGATCGCGATCAGGCTGATGTCGCGCGTGCCGGGCGAGGCGCGCGCGATGGCGTGCAGCTTGCGGGCGACGCGCGCGTGCTCGACGGCCAGCTGGCGCGCGAGCACGCGACGCTTGCCGTCGAGCGCCTCCTGCGCGAACGTGCGCGACGCGCCCGACACGGCGGCCCAGTGCGCGTCGAGCGGCGCGGCGCCGGCCGGATCGTGCAGCAGCGCGGCGACGTCGTTCATGAAGTCGTAGCCGGTCGTGCCGTCGATCGGCCAGTCGTCGCACAGCGTCTCGCCGGGCGCGAGGATCTTCTCGACGACGATGTACGGGCGCGCGTCGCGCCGCGCCGCGAGCCGCGCATGCAGGCGCTGGCAATACGCGCGCGGATCGGCGAGGCCGTCGACGTGATCGACGCGCACGCCGTCGATCAGGCCGCGCGCATGCAGGCGAAACGGCAGCGCGTGGACGGCCTCGAACACCGTGTCGTCCTCGACGCGCAGGCCGGCGAGCGTCGCGATGTCGAAGAAGCGCCGCCAGTTCAGCTCGTCCGACGCGGTGCGCCACCATGCGAGCCGGTAATGCTGGCGTTCGAGGATGCGATGCAGGCACGCGCGCGAGCGCGCGCGGCGCGGATCGACGCCGCGCAGCACCGAGTCGAACGCATGCGGGCCGCGTGCGGCCGCATGGTCGCGCAACGCCGCGTGCGCGGCCGCGATGCGCGCGCCGGCGCGTGCCGGCGTAGCGTCGAAGCGCTCGGCGAGCGCGTTCAGGTCCGCGCGGTTGGCAAGGCGCAGGATCTCCGGATAGGTCGCGACGGCAACCGGCAGCCGTCGCCCCGCACACGCGACGAAGAAGCGCCCGGCCGCCGCGTCGGCGCCGAGCGTGATGTCGCCGGCCGCGAGCGCGTCGCCGTACGGCGCGCCGAGGCACGGCAGCAGCACCTTGCCGTCGAGCGCGCGATCGGGCGGATGCCAGTCGATGTCGAAATGGCGCGCGTACGGGCTCGCGGCGCCCCATTCGAGCACGTCGTTCCACCAGCCGTTCGACGAGCCGCCGACGCCCATGTGGTTCGGCACGATGTCGACGATCACGCCGAGGCCGCGCGCCCGCAGCGCGTCGACGAGCCGCACGAAGCCCGCTTCGCCGCCGAGCTCGGCGCTGATCGCCCCGTAGTCGACGGTGTCGTAGCCGTGCAGCGAGCCGGGCTCGGCCGTGGTGATCGGCGACAGGTACAGATGGCTGACGCCGAGCCGCGCGAAGTAGTCGACATGCGCGGCCGCATCGTCGAACGTGAAGCCCGCGTGCAGCTGCAGGCGCAGCGTCGCGCGCGGCGTCATGCGGGACGCTCCGGGCCGCGGCGCGCGTCGGCGACGGCCGCGACGCGTTCGCGCGTGGCGGCGTCGAACAGCGCGTCCACCGCGCGCGGCAGCCGGCGCCGCCAGTTCGGATGGCCGCACGGCGGCCCGGGCAGGTTCGGCTGCGCGTCGAGCGCGAGCAGGTCCTCGAGCGGCACGATCGCGAGCGGCGACGGGCCTTGCGCGACATACGCGAGCACCGCGCCGACCGGCGGCGCGTCGGCGGGCGGAACGGGGTCGGCGGCCGGCGCGCAGCCGGCGTGCTGCAATGCGCGCCACAGTGCGCTGCGTTCGGCGTCGCGTTCCGCGAGATCGGCGCGGGAAGGGGGGAGCGCGGGGTCGCCTGCCTGATCGGCTGTGTCGGCGCCTGTGTCGCGCTGGCCGGCTTCGGATTGCGCAGGCCCGGCTGCGACAGCTTCGTCATCGGCATCGTCGCGTGCCGTCGCGCGTGCGGCCGCGGCCGCCGCCGCCTGCCGCCAGCCGAGATCGATGCCGCGCCACCAGCCGGCGACGGTCGGCAGGTCGTGCGTCGACGTCATCGCGAGCGCGTCGCGATCCCATTCGTGCGGCGGGCGGAATGCGCCGTCCGGCGTACGCTCGAACCACAGCACGCGCATGCCGGCGACGCCCTGTGCGCCAAGCCGCTCGCGAAACCCGCCGGGCACCGTGCCGAGATCCTCGCCGATCGCGAGCGCGCGATGACGGGCCGCCTCCAGCGCGACGAGCCGCAGCAGGTCGTCGCATGGATAGCGCAGATACGCGCCGTCGCGCGCGGAGCCGCCGTCCGGCACGATCCACATTCGCGCGAAGCCGAGCACGTGATCGATGCGGATGCCGCCCGCATGCGCGAACGCCGCGCGCAGCAGTTCGACGAACGGCGCATAGCCGTTCGCGCGCAGCGCGGCCGGCGTCCATGTCGTCACGCCCCACGCCTGGCCGCTCGCGTTGAACACGTCGGGCGGCGCGCCGAGCGAGACGCCGCGCAGCAGCGTCGTGCCGTGCGCCCATGCATCGCTGCCGGCACGATCCGAGCCGACCGCGAGATCGGCGATCAGCCCGATCTCCATGCCCGCGTCGCGCGCGGCCTGCTGCGCATCGGCGAGGCCGCGCGCCGCACACCATTGCAGGAACGCGTGGAATGCGACCGTATCGGCCTGCGCATGCGCGAATGCATCGACTTCGGCCGAGGCCGGCAGGCGCCACGGCGCGGGCCATTGCCGCCAGTCCGCGCCGAAGCCGTGCGCGATGCAGAACGCCTGCAGCGCATCGAAGCGCGCATGCGCGTCGAGCGCCGCACCGCCGGCCGCGCGAAAGCGTTCGAACGCGTCGAGCGCCGCGCCGCCGCCGGCGCGCAACGCCGTGAAGCGCCGGTGCAGGCGGCGCAGCCGGGCGGGCAGGATGCGCGGCCAGTCGATCAGCGGCGCGCTGTCGCGCGTGCGCCGTCGCGGATTGCCGCGTTCGGCGCCCGGCACCGCGTCGCAGTCGAGATAGGCGACGTTGTGCCAGCGTCGCGACGACGGCGAATACGGACTGTCGTGCGCGGGCAGCGCCGGATAGCCGGCATGCGTCGGGCTGATCGCGACCGCGTGCGCGCCATGCCGCGCCGCCTGCACGGCGAGCTGCGCCAGCGCGGTGTAGTCGCCGGCGCCGTCGTCGCCCGCGCGGCGCAGGCCGTAGAGCTGCGCCGCGATACCCCAGCGGCGTGCCGCATCCGGCGCATTCGCGAACGCCTCGAACGGGCGCGCCGGCGGCGGCGCGATCGCGAGCGCGATCCGCCGTTCGTCGAGATCGAGGGCGTGGTAGCCGGGCGTCGCGAGCGCGGGAAGCCACGCGCGGGCGCCGTCGCCGGCGATGCGTCCGTCGACGTGCACGCCGCTTTCGAGCACGACCCGATAGCGCGCGCCGGGCCGCGCGACCCCGTCGGGCAGCGCGAGCGGCACGCCGGCGTTGCCGGTCATGAACGCGGGCGGCGCCGCATCGGCATCGAGCAGCGCCGCCATGCTGTCGATGCGCTCGATCGGCGTGCCGCACGGCCAGCCGAGCGCATCGACAAGTGCGACGAGCGCGTCGTCGCTCACGCGCTGCGCGACGCCGTGCGCGTCGATCCAGTCGGGCTGCAGTCCGGCTGCGCGGGCCAGCGTCGCGATCGGCAGGTCGGTCGTCATGAGCGTGCGGGGCCGCGCTGCGCGCCCTGGCCGTTTGCGCGATGCCGCAGCGCGTCGTGGTTGACGGCGCCGTCGCGCCACGCGATGCACGCCTGCGCGGGCAGCCGCAGTTCGGCCAGCGCGTCGCGCGCGCGCGGCGGCGTCTCGAACACGATCTTGCCGACCGGCAGCGACGGCAGCGTCGCCGCCTGCGGGCCGAGGTTCAGCGCGAGCGTCAGCGTGCTGCCGTCGCCGAGCCGCCAGCGCGCGACGAGCGCGCGCGCGGTTTCGTCGTCCGCGAGCCGGTCTGCGCCGAGCGCGCGCGCGCCCGGCAGGTGCGGCGTGACGAGCGCCGCGCGCACGGTCAGCGCGCTGCGGTAGAAGCGCCGCCACGCATCGGCGTCGGGCCAGTCCGCGCCGGCGGCTTCGAGCGACGAGCGTGCGAAGGTGGCGGGATCGTTCGGATCGGGAATCGCGTCGCGATGCGCCGGATCGGCGAACGCGGGAAACGCGGCGAATTCGCGGCGGCGTCCTTCGCGCACCGCGTCCGCGAGCGTACCGTGATAGTCGGTGAAGAACTGGAACGGCCGCGTGCTGCCGTCCTCCTCGCCCATGAACAGCAGCGGAATCGACGGCGCGAGCAGCAGCAGCGCGGTCGCCGCGCGCAGCGCATCGTCGTTCGCGAGCGCGCGCAGCCGTTCGCCGAACGCGCGGTTGCCGACCTGGTCGTGGTTCTGCAGGAACGCGACGAACGCGGTCGGCGGCAGGTGCGCGCTCGGTTCGCCGCGCGGCGCGCCGTCGTGCAGCGGCGACGGCTCGCCCTGGTACGCGAAGCCTTCGCCGAGCGTGCGCGCGAAATGGCGCAGCGGCGCGTCGGCATACGCGCGGTAGTAGCCGTCGCGCTCGCCGGTCAGCAGCACATGCACGCTGTTGTGGAAATCGTCGTTCCACTGCGCGTCGAAGCCGCCGGGCCCGAGCAGGCTCGCGGCGTTGTGCTCGTTTTCGAGCACCAGATGCACGTGCCGGCCGTCGCCCGCGGCGGCGCGCACCCGCCGCGCGAGCTCGCGCAGCCACGCCTCGTCGTCGATCGCATGGGCGGCGTCGATGCGCAGCCCGTCGAAGCGGTATTCGTCGAGCCAGTACAGCGCGTTCTCGATGAAGAACGCGCTGGTCTGCGCGCGCGAAAAGTCGATCGCGGGCCCCCATGCCGTCTGCCGGTCGCTGCGGAAGAACGCGGGCGCGTACTGCGGCAGCAGATTGCCGTCCGGGCCGAAATGGTTGTAGACGACGTCGATGAACATCTGCAGCCCGAGTCCGTGCGCGGCGTCGACCAGCGCCTTCAGTTCCTCGGGCCGTCCGTACGGCGCGGCGGGCGCGAACGGCAGCACGCCGTCGTAGCCCCAGTTGCGCGCGCCCGGAAACGCGTTGACGGGCATCAGCTCGACCGCGGTCACGCCGAGCGCGGCGATCTCCGGCAGGCGGCGCGCGACGTTCGCATAGCCGCCGCAGGCGCCGACATGCAGCTCGTACAGCACGGTTTCATGCCACGGGCGGCCGCGCCAGTCGCCGTGCCGCCAGCGATACGCGGCCGGGTCGACGACCTGGCTCGGGCCGTGCACGTCGGACGGCTGGAAGCGCGACGCGGGATCGGGCACCGCGAGCGTGTCGTCGAGCAGGTAGCGGTACAGCGTGCCGGCGCCGCAGCGCGCAGTTGCTTCGAACCAGCCGTCGCCGACGGGCGTCATCGCGACGTCGTGCGCGCCGTGCAGCTCGACGCGCGCGTTGCGGCTCGCCGGCGCCCACAGGCGAAAGCGCGTGTGCTCCGCATCGAGGCAGGTCGCGCCGAACGACAGCGGGAACGCGTGCGTCGAGGACGAATGGGCGTGTGACGTCATGGCGGCTCCTTACGATCCCGTCTCGGGAGCGACGGGCGGGGCGGGCGGAACGGGCGCGACCGCGATCGCGACCGCATGCGCGGCGACGCCGAGGCCGTCGGCCGGCCAGTCGCGCGGGCCGCCGTCCGGCGTCGCCGTGTCGACCAGCACGCGATAGCCCAGCGCGGGCGCCGGCGCGTTGAACACGATGGTTTCCGCCGACGCGTTCAGCATCACCAGCAACGCTTCGGTGCGGCCGGTGCGTCCCGTGCCGACGCGCCGCATCGTCAGCGCGCGGCGTTCGGGGTCTTCCCACGCGGGCACGGTCAGCGCGTCGCCGCGCTCGTCGAACCAGTCGATCTCGCGCATGCCGGGCGCGCCGTCGCGGTCGCCGGACGGGAAGCGCGGCATCGACATCAGCGGATACATGCGCCGCAGCGCGGTCAGCCGCGACACGAAGCGCGTCATCCGGACGCCGGCGTCGCGCTGCGCGGCGTCCCAGTCGAGCCACGACAGCTCGTTGTCCTGGCAATACGCGTTGTTGTTGCCGTGCTGGGTGCGGCCGAATTCGTCGCCGGCTACCAGCATCGGCGTGCCGAGCGCGGTAAACAGCGTCGCCAGCATCGAGCGCGCGACGCGCTCGCGCAGGTCCTGGATCTCCGGATCGTCGGTCGGCCCCTCGACGCCCCAGTTCGCGCTGCAGTTGTCGCCCTGGCCGTCGTGGTTGTCCTCGCCGTTCGCCTCGTTGTGCTTGGTCGCGTACGACACCAGGTCGGCGAGCGTGAAGCCGTCGTGCGCGCAGACGAAGTTGACGGACGCCCAGGTCCGGCGGCGCTGGTGGTTGAACAGGTCCGCCGAGCCGGCAAGACGCGCGGCGAGCTCCGGGCGCTGGCCCGCGTCGCCGCGCCAGAAGCGCCGCACGGTGTCGCGAAAGCGGTCGTTCCATTCGGCGAAACCGGGCGGATGGCGGCCGAGCTGGTAGCCGCCGGGGCCGACGTCCCACGGCTCGGTGATCAGCTTGCGCTGCGCGAGCACCGGATCCTGGCGCAGCGCGTCGAAGAACCCCGCGCCCGGATCGAAGCCGTGCGCCTCGCGGCCGAGCGTCACGCCGAGATCGAAGCGAAAGCCGTCGATGTTGAACGCGGTCGCCCAGTAGCGCAGCGAGTCCATCACCATCTGCAGCACGCGCGGATGCGACAGGTTCAGCGTGTTGCCGCAGCCGGTCTCGTCGACGTGAAAGCGCGGGTCGTCGGGCAGCAGCCGGTAGTAGCTCGCGTTGTCGAGGCCGCGCCACGACAGCGTCGGGCCGAGCTGGTTGCCTTCGCAGGTGTGGTTGTAGACGACGTCGAGCACGACCTCGATGCCGGCCGCATGCAGCTGGCGGATCGCGATCCGCATTTCGTCGAGCCGCCGCGTCGCGAGATACGACGGCTCCGGCGCGAAGAACGCGGCCGTGTCGTAGCCCCAGTAGTTGCGCAGCCCGCGGTTGACGAGCGCGCGCTGCTGCAGGAACGCGTGGACCGGCAGCAGCTCGACCGTCGTCACGCCGAGCGCGAGCAGGTGGTCGACGAAGGCCGGATGCGCGAGCGACGCGAAGGTCCCGCGCTCGGGCGTGCGCAGGCCGGCGCGCCGCATCGACGCGCCGCGCACGTGCGTTTCGTAGATCACGGTGCTGCGCCACGGCACATTGGGCCGCCGGTCGTTGCTCCAGTCGAACGCCTCGTCGACTACCACGCATTTCGGCATCGCGGGCGCCGAATCGCGCCGGTCGAGCGACAGGTCCGCGCGGTTCGAGTGGACGCGATAGCCGAACAGCGCGTCGGACCAGCGGAAATGACCGAGCAGCTTGCGCGCGTACGGATCGAGCAGCAGCTTGGTCGGATTGAAGCGATGGCCGGCCTGCGGCTGGTACGGGCCGTCGGCGCGAAAGCCGTACACGGTGCCGGGATGCGCGCCCGGCAGGTAGCCGTGCCATACCTCGTCCGTACACTCGGGCAGGTCGAGGCGCGCGAGTTCCTTGCGCCCGGTCGGGTCGAAGATGCACAGCTGGATCCGGTGCGCATGGGCGGAAAACACCGCGAAGTTGGTCCCGAGGCCGTCCCAGGTCGCGCCGAGCGGATAGCAGCGGCCGGGTTCGAGGCGGGCGGGCAGGGCGGTCGGCATGGGTCGGGACTCCGTGTCGAGGGCGCCGCCGGTCACGCCGGGCGCAACCATAGCGTCGCGAGTGGGGGCAGGCGCAGCGTCGCCGACCACGCCTCGCCGTGCGAAGGCACGTCCTCGGCCCACACGGCGCCGTCGTTGCCGGCGTTGGTGCCGCCGTATACGGCGGCATCGGTATTCATCAGTTCGCGCCAATGGCCGGGCGCGGGCAGTCCGACGCGATAGCCGCTGCGCGGCACCGGCGTGAAATTGCACACCGCGACGACGGTATGCCCGGCGTCGTCGCGCCGCGCGAACGCGAACACGCTGTTGTCGCGATCGTCGCCGATCAGCCAGGCGAAGCCGGCCGCATGACAGTCGAGCGCATGGAGCGCGGGTTCGGCCGCATAGGTGCGGTTCAGGTCGCGCACCAGCCGCTGCACGCCGCGATGCGCGGGCGCGTCGAGCAGGTCCCAGTGCGGCGTCGCGTCGTGCGCGAACTCGGCCCACTGCGCGAACTCGCTGCCCATGAACAGCAGCTTCTTGCCCGGATGCGCCCACATGAAGCCGAAATACGCGCGCAGCGTCGCGAGCCGCTGCCACGCGTCGCCCGGCATCTTCGCGACGAGCGAGCCCTTGCCGTGCACGACCTCGTCGTGCGACAGCGGCAGCACGAAGCGCTCGGAGAACGCATAGACGAGCCCGAACGTCATCCGGTCGTGGTGATAGCGGCGATGCACCGGATCCTCGCGCAGGTACGCGAGCGTGTCGTGCATCCAGCCCATGTTCCACTTGAAGTCGAAGCCGAGGCCGCCGTTTTCGGTCGGCGCGGTGACGCCCGGCCACGCGGTCGATTCCTCCGCGAAGGTGACGACGCCCGGCGGCGCGGCCGCACCGTGCAGCGTGTCGTTCAGCGCGCGCAGGAACGCGACCGATTCGAGGTTCTCGCGCCCGCCGTAGACGTTCGGGATCCATTCGCCTTCCGCGCGCGAATAGTCGCGATAGAGCATCGATGCGACCGCGTCGACGCGGATCCCGTCGACGTGATAGCGCCGCGCCCACGCGAGCGCCGACGCGATCAGGAACGCGCCGACCTCGTTGCGGCCGACGTTGAACACGCAGGTATGCCAGTCCGGATGCAGCCCTTCGCGCGGGTCGGCATGCTCGTACAGCGCGCTGCCGTCGAACTGCGCGAGGCCGTGCGGATCGTCGGGGAAATGCGCGGGCACCCAGTCGACGATCACGCCGATGCCGGCCGCGTGCGCACGGTCGACGAAGCGCGCGAAGCCGTCGGTCGGGCCGAAGCGCGCGGACGGCGCGAACGGTGCGAGCGGCTGGTAGCCCCACGAGCCGCCGAACGGGTATTCGGCGATCGGCATGAACTCGACGTGCGTAAAGCCCATTCCGCGCACGTACGGGATCAGGCGCTCGGCGAGTTCGTCCCACGTCGCGCTGCGGTCCATCTGCTCGGGAAACCGCTGCCACGACTCGGGATGCACTTCGTAGATCGAGCACGGCACGCGATAGCGGTCCGTGTGCGGCCGCGCCTGCAGCCACGCGTGGTCGTGCCACGCGAACGCGTCCAGCGCGCCGACGTCGGCGACCACCGACGCGGTGCGCGGCGGCGCTTCGGTCGCGCGCGCGCACGGGTCGGCCTTCTGCGGCAGCACGCGTCCGTCGGCCGCGCGCAGTTCGTACTTGTAGTGCGTGCCCGCGCCGATGCCCGGCACGAACAGCTCCCACACGCCCCACGGCAGCCGCAGCCGCATCGGGTGGCGACGGCCGTCCCACGCGTTGAAATCGCCGACCACCGATACGCGCTGCGCATTCGGGGCCCAGACCGCGAAGCGCACGCCGTCGATGCCGTCGACGCGCGCGGGCGTCGCGCCGAGGCAGTCGAGCACCGCGGCCGGATCGCCGGCCGCGAAGCGCGCGAGCGCCGCGTCGTCGAGCAGCGGGCCGAACGCGTACGCGTCGTCGGTCAGCTGCCGCGCGCCGGGCCAGTCGATCGCGAGCTGGTAGTGGCCGTCGTGCGCGATCGTGCCGGCGAAGCAGCCGGCGGGGTCGACGCACGCGAGCGTGCCGAGTTCGGCGCCGTCGTCAGACACCGCGCGCACGCGTTCGGCGCCCGGCAGCAGTGCGCGCACGACGACGCGATCGGCCACCACGTGCGGGCCGAGGCACGCGAACGGGTCGGGATGGCGGGCGGCGAGCAGCGCATCGATATCGGCGCGATCGAACAGCGTATCGGTCATCGCGATTCTCCGTCGTCGGCGGCGCCGTGATCGAGCAGGCGCTCGACGAGCGCCGCGAGGCCGCCCACCGGCACGCTCAGCCAGTCGGGGCGGTTCGCGGCCTCGTAGCACAGCTCGTACGACGCCTTGTCGATCAGGAACAGCGCGAGCAGGCGATCGGTGTAGCGCGGATCGACGAAGCGCACCGGCGCCTGCTCGGCGGCCGCGCGATAGCATTCGACGAACCGGTCGGCCGCCGCCTGCCCGAAGCGGTCGAACAGCGCGCGCTTGCGGTCGGCGGCCTGCGCCGGCGCCTTCTCGATCGTGAACTGCCCGGTCGCGCTGACATACGACAGCGAGCGCAGGAACCCGGCGACGTCGCGCAGCGGATGCGATTTCGCGCGCCGCCGCTCGAGCGGGCGTGCCGGCTCGCCTTCGAAATCGATCAGCAGCGCATCGCCCTGCACGTCGAGCACCTGGCCGAGATGGAAGTCGCCGTGGATGCGGATGCACTGCGCGTCGAGCGTGCGCGGCACGAGCTTGCCGAGCGCGCGCACCGCGTCGCGGCGTGAGGCCAGCAGCGCGTCGGCTGCCGCGCGCGAGCTCGCGTCGAGCGCATCGAGCCGTGTGCCGAGCACGTCGAGCGCGTGCTCGAACGATGCGATCGCGTCGGCGCACCAGCCTTCGACATGCGCGGGCGTCGCGCGCTCCGGCGCGAACGCGGGATCGTCGGACGGCTGCGCGAGCGCGACGTGCAGCTCGCCGAGCCGCGTGCCGACGATGCCGGCGAACGCCGCATAGCCGTGCATGGCTTCCGGTTCGAGGTCCGGCTCGGCGGCTTCCTCGTCGTCGGCGGCCGGCAGCGCCAGTTCGTCGACCGCGCGCTTCAGGAAGTCGAACGAACGCGTCCACGCGTCGCCCTGGTTGTCGACGTAGCGCTGCAGGATCGCGACGGTGTGCGGCGCGCCGTCGGGGTCGACGTGCACGACCTCGCCGGCGAGCGTGGCGGTGTTCCGGTAGCCGATCCGCGTCAGGTACCGGCTCATCTCCGCTTCCGGATGCACGCCGTGCGCGACCTTGCGCACCAGCTTCAGCACGATCGCATCGCCGATCACGAGCGAGCTGTTGCTCTGCTCGGCCGCGAGCCAGCGCACTTCCGCGTCGTCGCCCGGGTCGAGCTCGGCCAGCCCCGCGTCGGGCAGGAAGGCGAGCTGGCCGCCGTCGGAGGTCGGCACCGTCTCGGCCGCGCGCAGCTTGCGCAGCATCCCGTGCGCGAACGCCGGCAGCGCGAATGCGTCGGTCAGGTAGCCGACCGTATGGCCGCGCCGCACGCGCGCGAGCGCGAGCTGCGCGAACAGCGGGCCGGAGGTTTCGCCGCCCCATGCGGCCGCGAGCGGCACCACGTAGCGCTCGACACCGCTGTCGCCGCGCACCGTGACCCACGCTTCCGCGTACTGGAACGGCTCGCCCGGCATCGGCGTGACCACGTTGAGCCGCGCCTCGCCGATGGTGCGGTCCTTCGACGCGAACCAGCGCCGGCGCACCAGCCACGACGCGAGCGCATCGTGCGCGAGCGTGTGCAGCTGCGCGACGTCGGGCCGCGTGTCGCCGCGCCGCATCACGAGCGTCACGTATTCGGGCAGCGGCTCCGCATGCGGCTGCCGCCACGCCGGTTCGCGCCCGTGCGAGGACAGCACGAACCACAGGAACCCGTACGGCGGAAAGGTGAGCAGATACGGGAGCTGGCCGACCGGCGGAAACGGCGAGTCGGACGTCATCTCGATCGGCACGCGGCCCGCGAATTCGGACAGGTCCAGCTCGACCGCCTGCGATGCGCGCGACAGGTTCGCGACGCACAGCACCGGCTCGTGGCCGTCCAGCTCGCGCAGATACGCGAGCACCTTGCGGTTCTCGGGCCGCAGGAAGCGGATCGTGCCGCGGCCGAACGCCTGCGTCGCGCGGCGCGTCGCGAGGATGCGGCGCGTCCAGTTCAGCAGCGAATGCGGATCGCGCGTCTGCGCCTCGACGTTGATCGCGTCATAGCCGTACAGCGAGCCCATCACGGGCGGCAGCACCAGCAGTTCCGGATCGGCGCGCGAGAACCCGCCGTTGCGGTCGGACGACCACTGCATCGGCGTGCGCACGCCGTCGCGGTCGCCGAGGTGGATGTTGTCGCCCATCCCGATCTCGTCGCCGTAGTAGATCACCGGCGTGCCCGGCATCGACAGCAGCAGCGAGTTGATCAGCTCGATGCGGCGGCGGTCGCGCTCCATCAGCGGCGCGAGCCGGCGCCGGATGCCGAGGTTCAGCCGCGCGCGGCGGTCGCTCGCATAGGTCTGCCACAGCAGGTCGCGTTCGGAATCGGTGACCATCTCGAGCGTCAGCTCGTCGTGATTGCGCAGGAACACCGCCCACTGGTTGCTCGGCGCGAGCGCCGGCGTCTGCCGCATGATGTCGATGATCGGAAAGCGGTCCTCGCTGGCGATCGACATGTAGATGCGCGGCATCAGCGGAAAGTGGAACGCCATGTGGCATTCGTCCTCGTTGCCGAAATACTCCTGCACGTCCTCCGGCCACTGGTTCGCTTCGGCGAGCAGCATGCGGTTCGGATACTCGGCGTCGATCGTCGCGCGGATCCGCTTCAGGATCGCGTGCGTCTCGGGCAGGTTCTCGTTGTTGGTGCCTTCGCGCTCGACGAGGTACGGCACCGCGTCGAGCCGCAGCCCGTCGATGCCGAGGTCGAGCCAGAAGCGCATCACCTGCAGCACCTCGCGCACGACGGCCGGGTTGTCGAAGTTCAGGTCCGGCTGGTGCGAATAGAAGCGATGCCAGTAGTACTGGCCCGCGACCGGGTCGTGGGTCCAGTTCGACGTTTCGGTATCGAGGAAGATGATCCGCGTGCCCGCGTACTTCGTGTCGGTGTCGGACCACACGTAGTAGTTGCGGTACATCGAGCCGGGCTTCGCGCGGCGCGCGCGCTGGAACCACGGATGCTGGTCCGACGTGTGGTTGATCACCAGCTCGGTGATGACGCGGATGCCGCGCGCATGCGCTTCGCGGATGAAGCGGCGCACGTCGGCGAGCGTGCCGTAGTCGGGATGCACGTCGCGATAGTCGGAGATGTCGTAGCCGTCGTCGCGGCGCGGCGACGGGTAGAACGGCAGCAGCCAGATCGCGTCGACGCCGAGTTCCGCGATGTAGTCGAGCTTCGCGATCAGGCCCGGGAAATCGCCGATGCCGTCGTGGTTCGAATCGAAGAACGACTTCACGTGCACCTGGTAGATGATCGCGTCCTTGTACCAGAGCGGGTCGTCGGCGCACAGGGCCGGCGCGCGGCGGCGCACGCGGCGCTGGCGCGGCGTGCCGGCCGGTGCGAGCGACGCGAACTGCGCGCGGCGCACGTCGTCGAGGGAATCTTCGCGTTTCATCATCCGTGTCCTCCCGACGAATGGCGGCCATGGTCCGGCTCGGGCGGCGCCAGCGCGGCGCCGGCGGCGGGCGCGAGCCGCCAGATCGCATAGGGCCGCACGTGCGGGTCGAGCGATACGTACTGCCGGTGCCCGCGCCAGGTTTCGGCGTGCGCGGCATCGTGTTCGAGCGCATCGAGCGGCTCGCCGTCGACGATGCCGAAGCCGCGCCACAGCGCCGCGTCGAGCGTGAAGTTGGCGGCCTGCGGATGCCACGGGTCCAGGCTGATCGCGACGACGACGACGCTGTCGAACGCGGGCGTCGCCTTGACGAACACCAGCACCGCGTCGTTGTCCGCGTCGACGAACGTGAGCCCGAGGTGGGTCTGCAGCGCCGGGTTGTCGCGCCGCGCGCGGTTCAGGCGCGCGATCTCGGTGCCGATATGCGCGGCCTTGCTCCAGTCGCGCGCGCGCAGCTCGTACTTCTCCGCGTCGGCGTATTCCTCGCTGTCGGGCAGCGGCGCCGATTCGCCGAGCTCGAACCCGGAGTACATGCCCCATGCGCCGGACAGCGTCGCCGCGAGCGCCGCGCGGATCACGAACTGCGTGCGCGGCGCGTTCTGCAGATGGCGCGGATTGATGTCGGGCGTGTTGACGAAGAAGTTCGGCCGGAAAAACTCGCGTGCGGGGCCCGCGGTCAGTTCGGTCAGATAGTCGATGAACTCGCGCTTCGATTCGCGCCACGTGAAGTAGGTGTACGACTGCGAGAAGCCGAGCTTTGCGAGCCGGTACATCATCGCGGGCCGCGTGAACGCCTCGGACAGGAACACGACGTCCGGATGGCGGCCGCGCACGTCGGCGATCAGCCACGCCCAGAACGGCAGCGGCTTGGTATGCGGGTTGTCGACGCGAAAGATCCGCACGCCCGCCTCGATCCAGAACAGCACCACGTCGCGCAGCGCGAGCCACAGGCCGGGCAGCGCGTCGGGCGCGTAGAAATCGGGGTTCACGATGTCCTGATAGCGCTTCGGCGGATTTTCCGCATAGCGCAGCGAGCCGTCGGGACGCCACGCGAACCAGCCCGGATGCCCGGCGAGCCACGGGTGGTCGGGCGAGCACTGGATCGCGAAGTCGAGCGCGATGTCGAGCCCGTGCGCGCGCGCCGCGTCGACCAGCGCGCGGAACGACGCGAGCGTGCCGAGCTGCGGATGCACGGCCGTATGGCCGCCTTCGGGCGAGCCGATCGCGTACGGGCTGCCGACGTCGTCGGGGCCCGCCTGCAGGCTGTTGTTGCGGCCCTTGCGCGCGGCCGTGCCGATCGGATGGATCGGCGGGAAATACAGCACGTCGAAACCCATGTCGCGGATGCGCGGCAGATGCGCGATCACGTCGTCGAAGGTGCCGTGCCGGTGCGGATCGTTGCTCGCGGAGCGCGGGAACATCTCGTACCAGCTCGAGAAGCGCGCGGCGCGACGCTCGACGTCGACCGGATAGACGGTGTCGTCGTGCGTGACGAACGGGCGGTAGCGCAGCGCCGCGAACGCGGCGGCCAGCTCGGCCGAGCCGAGCAGCGCAAGGCGTGCATCGGGCGGCGCGTCGTGGAACTCGGCGGCCGCGCGCTCCATCCGCGACAGCGCGCGGGCGTCGGCCGGCGCGGCCAGCTTCATCGCGGTCGCGAGCAGCAGCTGCGCCTCGCGCAGTTCGAGCGACACGTCCTGGCCGGCCGCGTGCTTTTTCTCGATGTCGCTGACGAGCGAGGCCCAGTCGTCGCGCCATGCGATCACGCGGAATTCGTGGCGGCCGAGCCGGTCGAGCGCAATGCGCGCGCACCAGCGGTCGTTCGGTTCGGCCGTAAACGGCGCTTCGTGCCAGTCGCGTTCGCCGGCTGCGCGCCAGGCGAGCGCGGCGGCCAGGTGCGCATGGCCGTCCGAGAAGATCGACGCGCGCACGACCAGCATGTCGCCGACCACGCGCTTGACCGCGAAGCGGCCGCCATCGACCGACGGCTCGACGCGCTCGATCGCGATCCGGTCGCCCGCGAGCGCGGCGGACAGCGTCTCGCGCTCGCGTGCGGCGTCGCGCGGCATCGTCGCGGGCGGCGCGCGGCGCGCGTGCAGCAGCGTGCAGCCGCCCGGCGCGAGCGTGAACGGCGCAAGCGGCGCGGCCGGGCCGTCGGGCACCTTCCTGCGTGTCAACGCGCCCGGCACGCCGGGCAGGAACGTCGCGGGATCGACGCGGGCGTCCGCGTCGAGATCGGGATTCAGCGCGATCAGCAGCGCGTCGTCGTCGTATTCCAGCGACGGACCCGCGCCGCGCAACAACACGGTCGCGCGCGCGGCGGGCGCGCTCAGCTGCGCGATTTCGCCGCGCGCGGCCGCCAGCGGCGTCGCGCGACGCCATGCGTTCGCGTCGGCGATCGTCCCCGACAGGTCGAAGCGCGCGGCGTCGAACGCCGCGCGGTAGCGATCGGCGTCCGCGTCGCGCGCCATCAGCGGCAGCGCGACGCCGCGCTCGAAACCCATCGGCACCAGCCAGCCGGTGCCGACCGAGGCCGCGGTCCACAACGCGCGGCGGTACGCGCAGGCGACGGTGTCGTCCTGTGCGTCGGGCCAGTCGTCCGCGAGCCGCGGGCCGTCGTACGCGTCGGGAAACGCGATCGGCGCGCCGATGCGCCGCAGCAGCCGGTGCTCGTCGACGAACCACGGCGCGCGCAGGTCCCACCAGCGCGCCGACGAAAACACCGCGTCGAAGCCGGCCGCCTCGAGCGGCACGAGCGCGTCGCGCGCATGGCCCGGCACGCCGGCCAGCACCGCGAGATCCGGCCGCGCGCGGCGCAGCGCGGCGCGCCAGCCGGGCCACCATGCGGCGGGCAGGCGCTGCGGCGCATCGATCAGGAAGCCGGCCGCGCCGGCATCCGCATACGCGGCCAGGTGCGTGCACCACCAGGCGGACAGCGCGTCGTGCGTCGCGTCGTCGGCGAGATTCGCGTGCGCGACATCCTGCGCATGCACCGCGCTGCGCGGGTCGATCAGCGCGTCGTCGTGCGCGCGCTCGACGTACCAGTCCGGATGCTGCGCGCGCAGCGGGTTGTCGCGCGCGATGCGGTCGGGCACGACTTCGAGCAGCATGCGCAGCCCGTGGCCCTGCGCGAGCCGCGTCAGCTGCGCGAAGGTGTCGAGCGCGCTCGTGCGCGTCGCGAATACGTCGGCGGGCCGCTCGAAATCGGCCACGTGGCGCGGAAAGCCGGCGACGCTGGCGGCCCAGTACGCGCCGACGAGCACGTGGTCGAAACCCATTCCCGCGATATGCGCGAAGAGCGCCGGCCATGCGTCGAGCGGCCCGACGAGGCGGGCGTCGCAGAAATACAGGCGCGGGGCGAAGGTCGGCGTCGGTTTCATCGGTTCGTCGGGAGCGGCCATGGCGGCGATCGGAGCGAGTGTCCTCGCAACCCGCGTGCCTGCGGCGTCGAGGCCCGTGCAGCAAGACCGCGGCCCGGCGCCGGGCGCCCGGCGCTGTCGTTTTTACATGAACGGCGCACGGCCGATGAAGGCGATGCCCATTGCGCGGGCGCGCTCACATGCGCGGCACGGAGCGGATGTCCGTGCTGTCGCCGGTCGCCAGGTCGCGGTCCGTTTCGGGGATCGGCGTGCCGGGGTCGTAGCGCACGACGGCGCCGCGTTCGATCCGGTGCGCGAACGTCGGCGGCGTGTCGACGGTGTCGCCGAAACGCGCGCGCACGAACGCGCGCAGCAGCGCGATGCGCGCATTCGGGCCGCGCGCGCCGCAGGTCGACGGGCCGTCGACGAAACATGCGTCGCATTCGACGACGTCGCCGCCGCGCTGCGCGACGCGCAGGTCGACGACGCGGTCGAGCACCGCGCCCGCATCGGCCCACGACGCGGACGGCGCGAACTGCGCGTCGAGGCGCCGCAACGCGTCGCACGCGGCGGTCACGATGACCGTCGGCGCGACTGCGGTGAAGCGCAGCGTGTCTTCGGCGTCCGCGCACAATGCGCGTGCGCACCAGTAGTCGAGGGCGGTTCCGTCGAGTTCGTCGATTCGCATGCGCAGGCTCCGTCAGGTCGGCGCGCTCAGCGCGCAATCGTCATGCCCGACGCGCGCATGCGCGCGACGAGCGGATAGTGATCGGACGCGTGCCGCGCGCGCACGCTGCGATGCACGGCGACGTCGACCAGCAGTTCGCCCGGATGGATCCAGATCCGGTCCAGCGAGAACACCGGATACAGCGTCGGAAACGTGCGCGGCGCCGGCGCGCGCCGGAACCGCGTGACGAGCGCCTGCAACGCGCGGCCGCGCACGAACCATTCGTTGATGTCGCCGAGCAGGATCACCGGCATCGTGCCGGTGTCGAACGCGGCGAGCAGCCGCTGCACCTGTGCGCTGCGCTCGACGGCCGACAGCCCGAGATGGGTCGCGACCACGCGGATCGTGCCGATGCCGCAGTCGATGTCGGCGTCGAGCGCGCCGCGCGGCTCGCGCCGATGGAACGACAGGTCCAGCGTGCGCGCCGCCCGGATCGGGCAGCGCGACAGCACCGCGTTGCCGTAGCGGCGTTCGGCCGTGTCGATCGTCGGGCCGGCCACCGCGTGCATACCGGTCGCGTCGCGCAGGTGCGCGAGCACGTCGGGCGCGCGCGTGCCGCCGAGCGGCACCTCCTGCAGCGCGATCACGTCCGCATCGAGTTCCTCGATCACGGCCGCGATCCGGTCGGCCGCGCGCGCCGGCCACGCGCCGTAGCCGCCGCGGATGTTGTAGGTCGCGATGCGCAGGTCGCGGCCGCCGGGCGCGGCGACCGGCGGCGCGTCGGCCGTGACGACTTCGGGCGGCGCCGCCGCATGCCGGTTCATCGCCATTGCCGCAGCACCCTGACGAGCAGCACCGACACGCCGACCAGCGTGACGCCGATCGCCGCGAGCCAGCCGAACGCGGCCGGGCGCGGATGGCTGAACGCGGCGGTCAGCTGATGCGCGAACGTGACGGTCAGCGCGATGCCGGGCAGCATGCCGATCGCCGTGCCGACGACGAAGTCGCGCAGCCCGATATGCGAGGCGCCGGCGACCAGGTTCACGACGGCGAACGGCGCGACCGGCAGCAGCCGCAGCACGGCCATCGCGACGATGCCGCGCCGCCCGATATGCTCGCTGAGCCGGTTCGCGCGCGCGCCGGCGAGCCGGCGCACCGCGTCGCGACCGAGCCAGCGGCCGAGGCCGTAGGTCGCGACCGCCGCCACCAGCGTGCCGGCGCCCGCATACGCGAAACCCGGCCACGCGCCGAACACGAGCCCGGTCACGGTGATCAGCAGCGTGACCGGCACGGCCAGCGTCGCCGCGATCACGTAGCCGGCCAGCAGCAGCACCGGCGCGGCGGGCGACTGCGCGAGGCCGGCCGCCGCGTGCGACAGCGACGCGACGTTCACGCGCGCGCCGAGCGGCGTGAAGCGCCACGCGAGCGCCAGCGCGGCGACGAGCAGCACGAACGCGCCGAGGACGAAGAAGCGCGCGGTCAGCGAGCGGTGCTGTTCGCGCGGCACGAATTCGCGCACGAAGCGGTCCGGTTCGATCGGTTGCTCCGGGTCGAGCCGCGCGCTGACCGGCACGAGCGCGTCGAGCTGCGGCGCGACGGCCGGATCGAGCGTGCGCAGCGTGCGCCCTGCGTGCGCGCGCAGCCGGTCGAGCACCGCGTTCGGGCGCTCGGGCTGCGCGAAGGCCGCGGCGAGCGCATCCGGCGTCGTGCCGAGATGCTCGGCCAGCAAGCGGTCGCGCGTCGCGGCGATCGCGGCGCGCACGCGTGCGTCGCCGGCCGCCGCCAGCGCGATGCAGCATTCGGTGTCGAGCAGCATCGAGCGGTTGTTGAGGTTCGCGCTGCCGATCAGCAGGCATTCGTCGTCGACGATCGCGAGCTTGCTGTGCACGTTGACGCAGGCTTCGCCGAGGCCGTCGACGTGCGGATACAGCAGCCGGTAGCGGCCGAAGCGGTCGGCCGATTCGAGCGTCGCATGCAGCCGCGCGCGCAGCACGCCCATCGTCGCTTCCTGCAGCCAGCCGCTCTGCACGCGCGGCGCGACCACCGTCACGTCGGGGCCGTCGGCGTCGGCCAGCCGCGCGGACAGCGTCTCGCGCACCACGGCCGCGGTGAAGTACTGATTCTCGATGTACAGATGGCGGCGCGCGGCGCGGATCGCATCCTCGATCAGCGCGCGCACCTGCAGGACCGGCTCGCGGTCGCGATGGCGCGGCGCGGTGTACGCGATGCCGAGCTGCACGTCGCGCACGTCCACGCGTGCATCGGGCGGCCACCGGTCTTCGTCGTCGTCCGGCCGCCCGCGGTGCCGGTGCGCGCGGATCGCGATCGGGCGTCCGCAGGCGCGCAGCCAGCGCGCACGGGCCTGCCTGCCGATCTCGGCCGCCGCCTCGCCGTCGAACATCGCCTGCACGTCGTGGAACGGGCCGTACGGCGCGCCGTTCTGGTCGCGGCGGCGTGGTTCGTCCGCCGCATGAGCGGAGGTGTCCCAGCGCGCGCGCGTGAGGTCGAGGCCGCCGACGAACGCGAGCCGGTCGTCGATCACGACGAGCTTCTGATGATGCGATGCGCCGCGCGGATGGGCGTCGTCGAGCCGGAACGCGATGCCGCGATGCGCCTGCCAGCCGGCGCGATAGACCGGCGGCCAGTCGCGTTCGAGCGCGTAGATCATCGCGAAGTCCCACGCGAGCACGTAGATGCGCAGGCGCCGGCGCGCCGCCGCGAGCGCGTGCAGGAACGCGGCGAGCGGCTCGGGCCAGCCGTCGCGCGCGCCGCCCGGCACGAGCTGCATGCGGCTGTCGACGTCCCAGCCGACGATGAACACCGTGTGGCGCGCCCGCAGCAACGCGGCGCGCAGCGTCGAGAAATAGGCGTCGCCGTCGACGAGCGTCGCGAAGCGGTCCGCATGACGGATCGTGTCGCAGTTGCGTCCGCATTCGAGCAGGCCGTGCCGGACGATGTCGTTCGCGCCCGGCGTGCCGGCGCGGGCGTCGCCGGAACTCGCCGCGTGCGCGGGGGCCGCCGGCGGCCGGCCGGTGCGGGTGGCCCGGGCCGGCACGATCATTGTGTATCGACGCCCCGGCCGCCGTCGATGCGCTGCAGCAGCGCGTCGCAGCGCGCCCGCAGCGCACGCAGTTCCGGGGAACGCGCGTCGAGCCGCACGTAGGTGCCGTCGGCCGGATCGCCGTGCGCGGTTGCGATGTCGTAGATGCCTTGTGCGATCGTCACCGAAGCGGCCGCGATGCGGATCCGGTCGAGCCAGTCGCACTCGGCGCGATGGCAGGCGAGCCAGGCGCGCTGCGCGCCGACGAGCTGGCTGGTGGTGAGCCATGCGCCGGACCGCATGCGCGCGGCCAGCTGGCTCGTCACGAGATAGGAGAGCAGGTCGGTCCGTGTCACGCGGAACTCCTTGAGGATGTGGGTGAGAACAGGTCCGTACGCCGGCGAGGGCGGGCAGCATCCGGCGGTGCGCCGCGCATGTCGGTCGGCTCCTTTGCGAGGACGCGACCTGGACGTCGTCGGTGTCGGGCGCTTCGTTCGGCGGCTGGACGGGCGGCAGGGCCGCAAGCCGCGTGCCGGCCCGCCGGCACCGGGCACGAAGCGTGCGCGCCGGGCCGGCGGCGCGCGCGGCGATCATGCGGCGCGTATTTTTTGCACCGGCATCGCAGATAAGCACAGGAGGCCACACCATGCAGCATCAACAGGACGCACAGGTGCGCGATCCCTATCGCGGCCACGAGATTCGCGTATGGGCGCGGCGCAACGCGGGCGGCGCGTGGCGCGACGAGGTGCAGGTCTACGTCGACGGCGCGCGCATCGAGCTGACCGTGCCCGCCGCCGACGGTCCCGACTGGATGACCGAGGACGAAGCGCTGCGCGCGGGCGTCGAGCGCGGCCGCTACCTGATCGACAAGCGCATCGACGACGACTGAGCTCCGCCGGTATGGCGCTTGCGCGCAAGCGGCCGTTCCGCGGCCGCGAGCCGCCGCCTGCCAGGAGAAACGATGAGCGATCCGCGCACCCTCCATATCTACCGGTACGACCCCGACCGCGACGCGCAGCCGTACATGCAGCGCTTCGACATCGAGCTCGACCCGGCCGACCGCATGCTGCTGGACGTGCTCGGCCGCGTGAAGCGCAGCGACGAGACGCTGTCGTACCGGCGTTCGTGTCGCGAAGGCATCTGCGGTTCGGACGCGATGAACATCAACGGGACCAACGGGCTCGCATGCTTGACGAACATGCAGTCGCTGCCGCGCGAGATCGTGCTGCGGCCGCTGCCGGGCCTGCCGGTGGTGCGCGACCTGATCGTCGACATGACCGATTTCTTCAACCAGTACCACTCGATCAAACCGTATCTGATCAACGACACGCAGCCGCCGGCGCGCGAGCGGCTGCAGTCGCCGGCCGAACGCGATCAACTCGACGGGCTGTACGAATGCATTCTGTGCGCGTGCTGTTCGACGCAGTGCCCGAGCTACTGGTGGAACCCGGACAAGTTCGTCGGGCCGGCCGGCCTGCTGCAGGCGTATCGCTTCATCGCGGATTCGCGTGACCTGGCGACGGCCGAGCGCCTCGACGATCTCGAGGATCCGTATCGGCTGTTCCGGTGCAGGACGATCATGAACTGCGCGGAGGTGTGCCCGAAAGGCCTGAGCCCGGCGCGGGCCATCTCGGAGATCCGCGCGATGCTGGTGAGAAGGGCGGTTTAGCGGAACGGTGCGCGCCGGTCGCGGCGCTGCGTTTCAGGGTTGAAACACATCGCACGGCGTTGCGCGATTCGCCGACCGATCGTGCCGAAGTGCGACAGGCGTCGGCGTGCCGATCGCCGCGCTCTGTGCCGTTTTCTCCGCGTGTGCGCGAGCCGATCGATTCAGCGTTGAAACATTTTGTCCTGTCGGCGCGCTCGCAAAGCGGCGCGCCGGGCGGCCGTTCGCGTCCGGCCGCGGCGCCGCGCGCATGGCATGGATTCTGCATCTTCCCCGAAAAATCCCGACATACGCGAGCGGCAGCGATGCGGTGCCGCCGATCCCGGCGGCGCGTGCGCGCGGAATCGCGATTGAAAAGAAAGGCGGGTTTTAAATCCGGTCCATTCCGGCGAATCCGGAATCGACGCGATACGGGGATCGAAAAATGACACGGAAAAATCAAAAAGGCGTCGCGGTGGTCGAGTTTGCGTTCGTGCTGCCGGTGCTGCTGCTGATCATGTTCGGCATCGTCGAATTCGGCCTGTTTCTCTACGACAAGGCGGTTATCACGAACGCGAGCCGCGAAGGCGCGCGGGCCGGGATCGTGCTGAGCAACCCGCCGCCGACGTCGAGCAGCGTGCAGACCGTCGTGCAGAACTACACGTCGAACCATCTGTTGACCTTCGGCATGCAAAATACGCCGACGGTGGCGTCCAGCGGCGTCGGCGGCAGCTTCGGCACACCGGCGACCGTGACGGTCCAGTACCAGTTCAGCGGACTGGTGCTGGGCCAGTTGTTCACGGCACTCAACGGTCCGATCACGTTGAGTGCGACGACGACGATGAACAACGAGTGAGACGGCCATCATGCGCACGACAAAATCGATGAAGCGCCAGCAGGGCGCCGTGGCCATCATCGTCGGCATGGCGATGCTCGCGTTGTTGATCGTCGCGGCGCTCGCGATCGACATCGGCAACCTGGCGATCGCCCGCAACGAGACGCAGAACGCCGCCGACGCCACCGCGCTCGCCGCGGCCCAGTGCCTGTATCGCCACACGGCCTGCAGCAACACCACGGCGACCCAGCCCGACTGGTCCGGCGCGCAGGCCGAGGCGAGCACGTTCGCGCCGTCGAACACGATCCAGGGCGGGGCGGTGCAGGCCGTGACGGCCAATCCCGGCTATTGGGACGTGACCAACCCGTCGGCCGGCCTGCAGGCGCAGTCGATCACGCCGACCAGCACCGAGCTGCCCGCGGTCCAGGTCGTGGTAGCCAAGGACGGCAGCAATGCGAACGGATCGGTGCCGGCCTACCTGTCCGGCGTCATGGGCTTCGGTTTCCTGAGGACCAGCGCCGTCGCCACCGCCGTCGTGTCGTGGCCGGGGAGTGTCGGCCCGGGCGGATTGTTCCCGTTTGCGCTGTCGCAGTGCCTGTACGCGGCCTACTGGAACTCGGTGACCCATTCGCCGGCACTGGCAACGAGCACCGCGCCGCTGCCCGGTCAGACGGCTGCGCAAACGGTCGGCCAGCCGTACGTGTTCCAGGTCGGCTCGTCCTATCACATCAACAACTGCGAAGCCGGGCAGTGGACGACTTTCGACACCAACAACCAGAGCTCGAGCTATATGGTCGGCCTGATCACGGCCGGCAATCCGAACAGCATGTCGGTCGGCCAGAACACGTTCCTGCAGAGCGGCACCGAAAGCAACGGGTATCACGCGGTCGCGTCGTGCAGCCAGGCCGGGGACGGCAGCTGCGCGTGGGAGACGGTAGCGGTCGTCAACACGGTGACGACGACCCAGGGCACGCCTCAGCCGATCGTCGCGTTCGCGTGCGTTCATATCCTGAGCGAATCGGGCAGCGGCAAGAACGCGACGATCTATCTGCAGATGGCCAACAATCCCGACCGGTGCCAGACCGGCAATTCCGGCGGCGTCGGGCCGAACTACGGCGCGATCACGCCGCCTCGCCTGGTTCAGTAGGCGCGGCCGGGGATCGGACCACAATCCTTCGGGCCGTTCTCGCTCGATATGCGGCGACGGCGGCTTGCGTCGCACGACGTCCCGATTTGCCGAAGCGTGCGTGCGCGGTGTTCATTCGGGGATATCGTTGCGTTGACATCCATCCGAACGGAACCGCGCGTGCGTCGCCGGAGCCGTTCGCCGAGACGGCGCGTGCCGCGTTGTCGCCGAATCCGGCCGATCCGACGGCACGCAGCGTGACGGCGACCGTACCCGCTTCGTGCCATGCGACGCGCACGCCGATCGTCCGGATCCGCACCGTTCCCTACCGATACGTCCACATCCGGTGCAGCACGAATGTGACCGGCGGCACGAACAGCGTGATCACGACGATGCTCCAGCCGCGCGCGAGGCCGAGCGCTTCGGTGCCGTGCGCGACCAGCATCGTTTCCGCGAGGCCGCCGAACGCCACGACGACGAAGCGCATCATGTTACGCCGGCGCACGGTCGACGAAAAACTCCACAGCGTATTCGCGAGATACGAAAACACCGTCGCGCAGACGAACGCGACGGCATTCGCGACGACCTGCGTCGCGTCGACGAGCGCGAACATCGCGGACGCGATCAGCGCGTGGATCGCGGTCGAGCAGAGCCCGGACAACCCGAAACGGAGCAGCCGCGCGCGCTCGGACTGAAGGAGGGCGATCATCGTCGTCGCCTGCCGCTCAGCGCGCCGCGATCCGGGCGCGTGTCTGCGGTGCACGCCGGCGCGCGACATCGGCGCGGCCTTGCGCGGGATGGCGTCGCGCATCGCGCGCGACCGGCAGTTCGCTGACCTTGCTGTGCGTCTGGTAGCGGCGACGCACGAGGTAGACCGGCCGCTGCTTCGATTCGTCGTAGATCCGGCCGACGTATTCGCCGACGACGCCGATGCCGACCAGCTCGATGCCGCCGATAAACAGCATCGCCGAGATCAACGATGCATAGCCGGGCACCGGATTGCCGAACAACAGCGTGCGGCCGACGACGAACGCGCCGTACAGGAATGCGACCGCGGCGATACCGGTGCCGATGTAGGTCCAGCAGCGCAGCGGCAGCGTGCTGAAGCTCGTGATGCCTTCGAGCGCGAAATTCCACAGCTTCCAGCCCGAGAACTTCGAGTGCCCGGCGCTGCGCGGATCGCGCTGATATTCGACGATCACCGTCCGGTAGCCGACCCACGCGAACAGCCCCTTCATGAAGCGATGCCGTTCGGGCAGGCTGCGCAGCGCGTTGACGACCTTGCGGTCCATCAGCCGGAAATCGCCGACGTTCTCCGGCAGCTTCACGTCGGACAGCAGGTTGTGCACGCGGTAGTAGAGCGCGGCCGCGGTGCGTTTCGCAAACGAATCGCACGCGCGGTTGCTGCGCTTCGCGGCGACGACCTCGGCGCCGTCGCGCCAGTGATCGATCATCGTCGGGATCAGGCCTGGCGGATCCTGCAGGTCCGCATCGAGCGGGATGACCGCGTCGCCGAGCGCTTCGTCGAGGCCGGCCGTCAACGCCGCCTCCTTGCCGAAGTTGCGCGTCAGGTCGATCACGCGCACGCGACGGTCGTGCGTGGCGATCGCAACCAGGCGTTCGAGCGTGTCGTCGCGGCTGCCGTCGTTCACGCAGACGACTTCGAAGCGGATCGCGTCGATCGCCGCCATCAGCGGCATCACGACGTCGAAGAAGCGCTCGACGGCTTCTCCTTCGTTGTAGAACGGCACGACCAGCGAGACGAGCGGCGTGTGAAATGGAATCCGCATGACAGTTCCCCTGAGAGCGCCGCTTTAATGATGATGCCCGCGCGGCAGCGGGTGTTCGTCGCGGCGTGGTGCGGGCACGGCGCGGCGGCGCGTCCTGAACGGGCGCGTAAAGTCGATCTCGTCGGGATCGTCGCCTGCGTCGGGCAGCACCGGCGCATCGCGTCGCTCGCGGGCGACGCGCGCAACCAGCAGGACGAGCGACGCGAGCGTGACGATCGGCATCAGCTGGAACGACAGATACGGAACGAGCAGGAAGCCGCCGAGCGGCATCGCCCACATCAGCGCCAGCCATTCGCGATCGAAGCGTCGCCAGCCGTGCTCGCCGGCGTGGCGCGCATACCACGCGATCACGATGCCGTACCACGTCAGGTCGTAGTCGTACAGGTAAGGGCTGACCAGCAAGCACGCGCAGGTGACGGTCGCGGCGCGCAGCGCGTATGAGCCGTTGGCGCGCCACGTATAGAGCACGGCGAGCGCCGCGCCGGCAGCCGACAGCAGCTGCAGCGCGCGGGCGACGGCGGCCGGCCAGCCTGCCAGCGTCGCCATCGCGAAGACGGTCGGCATGCGGGAGAGCTTCGCCTGGCCGGTGAGCACGATCTGATAGGCGTCGTGGACGCCGTGTGCGAATGCGATCCAGGTGCCGGTGCCGAATGCCAGCGCCGACAGCGCGACGACGCAGGCGATCGTCGCGGCCCATGCGGCCAGCGCGCGCGATTGTCCGGCGCACAGCAGCGCGAGCGGGAACAGGATCGACAGCTGGGGTTTCATCGTCAGCAGGCCGAGGCAGACGCCGGCGGCGATCGGCCGGCGTCGCAGCAGCAGCAGGCCGAGCCCGGCCAGCGACGCAGTGAGCAGGCTGGTTTGCCCGCCGACGACGGTCAGGAACGCGCCGGGAAAGGCGAGCGCGCAGGGCAGCGCGAGCGCGTGCCGCGCGATGCCGCGGACCGTGGCGGCGAACAGCGCATACGTGGCGCCGAGCCACAGCACGGCGGCCAGCGCATACGGCAGCCAGCCGAGCGGCAACACGAACAGCAGCATGCTCGGCGGATAAAGCCACGGCAGGATGCCGTCGGCGGGGTTCATCGTCGGTATCGCGAGTTTCTGGACCGCGAACAGCGCCGGGAAACGCCATGCGTCGAGCGCGTGTCCGTGTGCCGCGAGCCGCGCGGCGCTCCAGACCGGCGAGAAGTCCTGCGCGAGCGGCTCCGGCGCGCCGGCGTGGTGCAGGATCACGCGCGCGACGTAGATGCCGACGAACAGCAGTTCGGTGAGCAGCACGCCACCGGCATAGAGGCGCACGCGCGCGCCGGTCAGCCAGTGCGGCCGGCGACGCGGGCCCGCGACCGGCAATGCCGGATGCGGAGCGACGACCGGATGTCCTGGCCGGGCGGGATGATGCGCCTTCATCGCGCGTGGCGGGCCACGCGCGACGCGCGGCGCACGACGACGAACAGCAGGGTCAGCAGCACGGCCGGCCCGATCTGCGGCAGCTTGAACAGCGGATTGAACATCTCGTAGAACGGCAGCAGCCACGCGAGCACGATCGCCCCCTGGTCGCCGGGCAACCAGCCTTGGTCGAGGCCGTACGCGATCAGGCAGAACACCGCGATGCCGAGCCAGGGCAACTCGTAGCCCCACAGATACGGCGTCGACAGCAGCGTCGAGATTGCCAGCACCGCGCCGCGCAGGCGCCGGTCCTGCGTACGGCGCCAGACGTCGACGGCGGCGACGACGGCAAGCAGCGCGATCATCGCCTGCACGGCCAACGCGACCGGCAGCGATGCACCGGCGAGCCGGAGCGCGGCGAACGGCGTCGGCGACGCGAACCAGTATCCGGGGAGCACGAAGTGCTGGTTGCGTACCGTCGACATCGCATCGAGCAAACCATGCAGCGCGACCGTACCGGTCAGCGCAACGCCGGCCGCGGCAAACAGCGCCGTCGTCAGCGCCGCGGCGATGAACGCGCGCCATTCGCGTGTCGCGATCAGCACGAACGGAAACAGGATCGCCATCTGCGGCTTGATCGCGAGCAGGCCGATCAGCACGCCCGCGATCGTCGGGCGCCGCTCGAGATGATGAAGCGCGAGCGCCGCGATGCCGGCGGTCAGGATGCTGTTCTGGCCGAACGATGCGGACAGGAACACGCCAGAGTACGCGAGCACGACGAGCGCGGCGGCGCGCGGTACGCGCAGATGCGCATGCAGCCCGGACAGGCGTGGGACTGCATGCGCGTAGCATAAAAGGCTGCCCGCGAAAAAGAGCAGATAAGCGGGCAGAAAGGGCACGAGGGCGACAGGCGCGACGAACAGCAACATCGTCGGTGGGTAGAGCCACGGCAGCGAGTGATGGCGCAGATACGCGCCGAACTCCGCATACTCCGCCTGGAACAGGGCAGACGCGTCGTAGGCCGATGCGGCTTGGCCGTGCAACACGAGATTCGAGACGGTCCAGAAGACCGAGAAGTCGGTGCCCGGGCGCGACGTGACGTTCGACGTAAAACCTTCCGTCACGTACCCCCAGGCCAGCAGCAAGGACAGGCAAAGCGCCAGCATGATGCAGCTGTACGGGACGATCCGGTCCGCGGTCAGCCATTCAGCACACCGTATCGTATGACGGCGCGTTTCGCGATTTTGTGTGTACATGATGCCCCGTATTCGGTGGAGGCTGCGTGGTCGGTGCAGCCATCTTTTGTTGTCGTATGTCCGGATCTCGTCGCGATGCACTGCGCGGTCCGGTGAATGCATTGTTGGAGAAAAAGTCAGACGACGCAAACCGCGCTCGCGAAACGCGCGATGTCGATGCGTGAGCAACGGGTTGAAAACGGCCGGTTTCGCGGGAAAAGGCCGCTGCCGCGCGATGTCGTGTTTCCGACCTGAAACATTTCGCGAGGGACGCGGCCGGGAAATATGTCAATGCTGCGAAATCCGGGCAAAGGGCGGCGTCCGGGAAAATCCCGAGAAAATAGTTTTCAGTCTTGCGTGGGGCGGTGCCGGGCACGGCGACGCGGTGACATGACGCGCACGGGCGATATCAAAATTGAAACATTTCGCGAGAGGCGTCCGTTGCAGCGGGCCCCTGGCAATCGCCGAACCCCGAAATAAACGGGCGGTTCGTCGAGCTGGCCCGCTCCTTGCCTAAGCGACGGCATGGCAGTCGACGGGGTGATGACCGGCCGGTTTGCGGTACCGATACAAACAACCGGATGGCGGCATGACCGCGGAAACGAAGACTGGGGCACGTCGGGGAAAGCGTGACTCCGGGTCGGGAAAACGTCGGCGTTACCGTCGATCGGCCAGGAACCGGCATCGTCCGGTCAATAAGATCAGCAAGACCGAGTTACGGGGAATAAAAATGAAAGACCAGCGCACATCGCGGCTTGCGCGCCGCTGCAGCAGCGTGCTGAAGAATTGCCGGGAGACCGTCTCCCGTGCATGGGCAACACGTATGGCGAACGGCATCGGCACCGTTCGTGCAGGCCGCCCGCTGCGGCCGGTCGAAGCGTACGTGCATCGCCTGCGTCCCGTCTCCATCGAATCCGCCCGCATGGGCAACTGCGCACACCGTTGCCGGTGGCGCTGAGCGTCGCGCTCTCGTCCTTTCGTAGTGCCCGCGGTACCCACTCCCTGCGTCGATCCAGGCCAGGGTCATTTGATAGTAGTGCAAAGGAGAATTGTCATGTCCAAGTTCATGCTTGATGTGCGCCGTTTCGTTCGCGACGAAGACGGGGTGACGGCCATCGAATACGGCCTGATTGCCGCGCTGATCGCAGTGGGAATCATCGCCGCGCTGTCGACCATCGGCACGGATCTGAAGACCGTGTTCAGCACGATCGCCGACGATCTGAATGGAGCGGTATAGCGCGATGGATCGGCTGGCGACGAAGGGTTCGTCCGGACCGTTCGTCGTCGCCACGCGATCCATCGCAGCGGTTGGATGCGGATGTCGTCCGCGCTGCTGGCGATCGGCCGGTATCCGGAACCGCAGTCGAAGCGGAACCGGACGCGGCGGTTACGGAAATTCGACGGACGGAACGGTGGACGACTCGCACGGCGGCAGTCTGCGAGCCCGTCCCTGGTCTGGTTGCGCACCTGGAATCGGAGGTCGGCATGCAACGCGAGAGGCAAACCGCCAGACGGTGGCGCTGCGACGAGCAGGGCGTGACGTCGATCGAATATGCATTGCTTGCGGCGATGCTCGCCGTCGTCGCGATCGCCAGCGTGGTTGCCCTGAAGGGTGCGCTGGTCGATACGTACCAGGCGATCGCGGATGCGGTGACGGCCGCGTTGACGCTGGTTCTTTGATTTAACGCTGAATGAACATGCGAGGTTCTCCATGCTGACCGCTGCGCTACCTTATCCGGTCCCGTTGTGCGTGACGTTGCTGGCAATCGTCGCGGCGAGCACGGACCTCGCGAGCCGGCGCATTCCGAACCGTGTCGTCGCGGTCGGGCTCGCGGGCGCACTGATCGCGCAGTGCGCGCTGCATGGCGTCGCGGCGGGCACGGCCGGATGGCTGGCCGGCGCGGCGACCGGCTTCGGGCTGCTGCTGCCGTTTTACCTGCTGCGCGGGATGGCGGCCGGCGACGTGAAGCTGATGCTTGCGGTCGGCGCATGGGTCGGACCGGCGATGGCGTTCCGCATCGTGCTGGCCGCGTTCGTGCTCGGCGGTATCGGCGCCGTCGGCTTCGCGATTGCGCACGGCCGGCTGCGCCAGATGGCGGCGAACGTGCGCGCGCTGATCATGCGCCGCCCGGGCCGGCCGCGCGCGGCGACAGCCGACGGGCACGGTCCGTTCGAGTCGGTCGGCACGCTGCCATATGGCGTGGCGATCGCGGCGGGCACGCTGGGCATGCTGCTCGTGTCGGGCGCATAGAACGGCGTCCCGGCCACGACGACGGAGCGATCATGGACATCAACTACACCGAGCTGCCCCACGACGCACGGATTGCGCATCTGCCCGATCCGGCGCCATCGCGCGAAGCACATGCGAAGCCCGGCTCGCAATGGCCGGCAGCGCCGCGCACGCTCGACGAAACCGGACTGAGCCCGACGTTCGTCGCGGGGCTCGTGCTCAAGTCGATGCTGATGCACGGTCGCGCGACCTACGGTGAGCTGGTCGAACGTCATTGCCTGCCGCTGGCGGTGCTCGACGACGTGCTGGCTTTCCTGGTCCGCGAGCATCTGGTCGAGATCGCGCGTCGTGGCGCGACGGATCTCGACGTGTCGCTGCGCCTGACCGAAACGGGGCGCGTGCGCGCGCTCGAGGAACGGGCGCGCGGCGGCTACTGCGGGCCCGCGCCGGTGACGCTCGACGCATATGTCGAAGTCGTCGCCGCGCATTCGGTGCGCAAGCTGCGCATCACGCACGACGATGCACGCCGCGCGTTCGACGGCGTCGTGATCGATGCGGCGCTCGTCGATGCGGCGGCCGCGGCGCTGAACGCGGGCCGCCCGCTGCTGATCCACGGTCCGGCCGGCAGCGGCAAGAGCTTCTTTGCCGAGCGGCTCGGCGCGCTGATGCACGGCGTCGTGCCGGTGCCGCATGCGATTTGCGCGGGCGGCGCGGTGATCCAGGTCCATGACCCGCTCGTGCATGTCGACGCGGCGCCGCAGTCGGGCGGCCGGTCGTTCGATCGCCGCTGGCGCCTGTGCGCGCGGCCCGTCGTGACGTCCGGCGGCGAGCTGACGCTCGACGAGCTCGACCTGCGTCGCGATGACGTCGAGGGCTTCTACCAGGCGCCGCCGCACATGAAGGCGAACATGGGGATGTACGTCGTCGACGATCTCGGTCGCCAGCGAATCGACGCACGCGACCTGCTCAACCGCTGGCTGCGCCCGCTCGATCGCGGCGTCGATTTGCTGACGCTCGATTCGGGCAGCCGCTTCATGCTGCCGTTCGACGTGTGGCCGGTGTTTTCGAGCAACGCGGCGCCGGAGCAGTTCGGCGACGAAGCGTTCCTGCGCCGGCTCGGCTCGAAGCTGTACGTCGGCCCGCTGTCGATCGACGACTACCGCGCGGTGTTCGACGCAGCCTGCGCGTCGCTCGGCCTCGTGTCGACGTGCGAAGCATTCGACTATCTGCTGCACCGGTTGCATTTGCCGACCGGCAAGGCGTTTCTCGCGTGCCTGCCGGAGGACCTGCTGCGGCTGGTCGCGGCCCGCGCGCGCTATCACGGCGGTCCGTCCGAAGTGACGCACGACGCGCTGCACGACGCGTGGGCGAACTATTTCGGCGTGGCGCCCGAACGGGACGGCAGCCACCCGCCACCGATCGAGCGCATCGGCCGCACGCTGGCATCCGGTTGAACCGCCCCGTTACCGATTCGTCGAGGAGCATTGCCATGAAAATCAGTCGCGCAGTCATGATGCTGGTCATCGCGATGATCGCGGGGTTCGCCGCGGTCGTGTTCGCCTCCCGCTGGCTGGTCCAGACGTCCACCAGTTCGGTCACGCCGATCGCGGTGGCGGCCACCGACCTGAACCTGGGCGAGCCGCTCGGGCCGAACCAGGTGCATACGGTCAGCTGGCCGACGGGCAGCGTGCCGCCGGGCGCGTTCACCGATCCGAAGGAACTCGACGGGCGCGTCGTGCGCACGAGTCTCGCGCGCGGCGAGCCCGTGATCGAGTCGAAGCTCGCGCCGGTCGGCACCAAGGGCGGGCTGTCCGCGGTCATCGCCGAAGGCAGCCGCGCGATCACGGTGCGCGTGAACGACGTGGTCGGCGTCGCGGGCTTCGCGCTGCCGGGCAACTACGTCGACGTGATCGTCAACACGCAGGCGCAGCAGGGCAAGAGCGACGGGCAGAGCATCTCCAAGATCGTGCTGGAGCACATCCTCGTGCTCGCCGTCGCGCAGCAGGTCAGCCGTGACGATACCGCGCCTAAGGTTGTCAATGCGGTGACGCTCGAAGTCACGCCCGACCAGGCCGAGCGGCTCGACCTCGCGCGCAGCGTCGGCACCTTGTCGCTCGTGCTGCGCAACCAGATCGACAAGCAGACGCTGAACACCGACGGCGCGACCAAGCTGACGCTGCTCGGCAAGGCGCCCGTGCCCGATGCGCCGCCCGCGCCGGCGCACGTGCGCACGATGCACGTGGTGTCGCGGGCCGTGCCGGAAGCGCGCCGCGACTGCATCGGCGTGCTCGCGGGCGTGAAGGGCAGCGTCGAATGCTTCTGACGCGCAACGGCATGACCGAATAAACGGATCGACCGTCTGCGACGCAGGGCGGTCGTGGACGGCGATCACCGGCACAGCGCCGGACACTCGGGGGATCAGACGAAATGAAGATCAAATCGCAACGTTGGGAGACCGGCCCGATGCGCAACCGCGTCGCGCACGGCACGATGATGGCCGCGATCGTCGGCTTCGGATGGCTGAGCGTGTATGGTGCGCTCGCGCAGGAAGGCGTCGAGGCGGCTGCGCTGACGAAGGGCGGCGCAAGCGCGCCGGCCGCGCTCGCCAAGGGGCCGCTGCAGATGACGATCAGCATGGCGCCGCAGCCGGCGGCACCCGCCGCATCGAGCGGGCCGATGCGCGGGCCGAACTGCGTCGGCGCGGTGCGCGAGTCGTCGAGCGTCAGCGTGCCGCTCGGCAAGTCGCTGCTGGTGCCGATGCCGGAACCGGTGCGCAACCGGACGATCGGCAATCCGGCCGTCGCGCAGGCGACCATGGTATCGCCGCAGACGCTGTACATCCTCGGGCTGTCGGTCGGCACGACCAACATGATCGTGCAGGGCCGCAGCGGCGCATGCCGCGTGATCGACGTGGCGGTCGGCGCGGATGCCGGCGGCCTGCAGACATCGCTGCAGCAGTTGATGCCGAATGAGCGCGACATCCATGTGTCGACGGCCGCCGGCACGATCGTGCTGGCCGGCTCGGTGTCGAATTCGCAGGCCGCGCAGCAGGCAGTCGCGATCGCGCGCGCCTATGGCGACAGCGCCGGCTCGGGCGACGCCGGCGGCAAGCCCGGCAGCGGCGTGCTCAACATGCTGAGCGTGACCTCGCCGCAGCAGGTGATGCTCGAGGTGAAGGTCGCCGAGGTATCGAAGACGCTGATCAACCAGCTCGGCTCGGCGTTCAATATCCAGGGCGGCTTCGGCTCGTGGAGCGGCGCGCTCGTCAGCAACCTGCTCGCGGGCGTCGCGAGCGGGATCGCGGTGAGCAAGTCGAACAGGCGCCCGTTCCAGATCGCGGCCGATGCGCAGAATACCGACAACCTCGTGAAGATCCTCGCCGAACCGAATCTCGTGACGATCAGCGGCCAGGAGGCGACCTTCCTCGCCGGCGGCAAGATCTTCATCCCGGTGCCGCAGAGCAGCGGCGGCAACGCGACGACGATCACGCTGCAGGAAGAGGAGTTCGGCGTCGCGCTGAAGTTCACGCCGACCGTGCTGGCAAACGGCCGGATCAGCCTGAAGGTCGCGCCGGAGGTGTCGGAGCTGTCGTCGACGGGCGTCACGCTCAGTGCGACCAATGTCAGCGGCGCGTCGATCCTGCCGCTGATCACGACGCGGCGCGCATCGACGACCGTGCAGATGAACGACGGCGAGTCGTTCGCGATCGGCGGGCTGATCAAGGACAACGTGACCGGCGCGCTGAAGGCGATTCCCGGCGTCGGCGAGGTGCCGGTGCTCGGCGCGCTGTTTCGCAGCACGTCGTTCCAGCAGGATCGCACCGAGCTGATCTTCCTGATCACGCCGCACCTGGTGAAGCCGATGCAGATCGCCGACGTGCCGCTGCCGACCGACAGCTTCTCGAAGCCGAACGAGGCCGACGTCTATGCGACGGGCAACATGGAAGGCCGTCGCGGCGTGCGCAGGCAGGGCGCCGAAGCCGTGGACGGTGCGATGCCCGCGCCGCAGTCGCCGGTGCCTGCACCGGCCCCGCAGTCGGATGCGCCGGCCGGGCCGGCCGCGGCGCTGCCCGCTGCGCGCATGCCGCAGCCGGACGATGCGCGGCCGTCGACGCCCGCGGAGCCGCCGAAGGCGCCGACGCCGGTGGCGAGTGTCGCGCCGGTCGACACGCCCGCACCGTCGCCGATGGCCATCGCGCCGCGATCGGCCGGCGACACCAGCGCGGCGCGCATCACACGGATCGAAGCCGATGCCGCACGCCTTGCGGCGGCCGGCCCAGACCCGCGGGACGCGCCGGCCGCCCGGATCCGGCACCGCACGCCGACGGCCGCGCACGCGCAGCAAGTCGCCCGCGCTGGCGCTGGCGCCACCGATCGTTGAAGCCATTCAAGGGGAAGCTCATGAAATCCACCTACCTCGCTTTCGCGCGCCGCGCGACGCTGGCCGTGCCGCTGTCCTTCGCGCTTGCCGGCTGCATGTCGTCGTCGCCGGTATGGGACAGCCGCTTCGGCGAATCGGTCCGCACCGTGACGCGCGCGCAGATCATCGATCCGCATGCGGCGGAACACGCGCCGTCCGTGCCCGGTGTCGACGGCAACGCGGCCGCTGCCGCGCTCGACAACTACGACAAGTCGTTCCGGCAGGTCGAGACGAAGTCCGATGCGTTCGTGATCGGCGTCGGCAAGTCCGGCCAGTAGCGACCGCGCGCTCAGGGAGACCGCCATGTCCGGCGCCGCACGCCGTCCGGGAGCCGCGCAGCGCGGCGTGTGCCGCCGCGCGGCCGACGGACGGCGTGCAGGCCGGCGCGGCTTGCCAACAATCGAACCGACAGGGCACCCGTCATGATCAACATCCTCGTGGCTTCCGACGATACCGTGCGGCTCACGCAGATTGCGCGCCTCGTCGCCGACAGTGGGCGCTATCGCGCGACGCGCGCGGCCGGGCGTCCGTCGCAGATCGAGCATCGCACCGACGGGCTCGACGCGTTCGACATCGTGCTGATCGACGGCGCGTCGCTCGACGCGGTCGAGCTGGCGGCAATCGAGCGGATCTGCCGGCTGCATCTCGGCCTGACCTGCATCCTCGTGACCGCGGACGCGTCGCCGCATCTGCTGCTGGACGCGATGCGCGCCGGCGCGCGCGATGTGCTGCAGTGGCCGATCGATCCGGCGGCGCTCGGCAGGGCGCTCGAACGCGCGGCCGCGCAAAGCACGCGGCGCGACAGCGGCGACACGCGAATCGTGTCGTTCCTGTCCTGCAAGGGCGGCGCGGGCACGAGCTTCGCCGCCAGCAACGTCGGCTACGAGATCGCCGAAGGATTCGGGCGCCGCGTGCTGCTGATCGACCTGAGCCAGCAGTTCGCCGATGCGGCGTTTCTCGTCAGCGACGAAACGCCGCCGTCGACCCTGCCGGCGCTGTGCGCGCAGCTCGAACGCCTCGACGGTGCGTTTCTCGACGCGAGCGTCGCGCGCGTGACGGAGAACTTCCATGTGCTGGCGGGCGCCGGCGATCCGGTCAAGGCGGCCGAGATGCACGAGGATGCGCTCGAATGGGTGCTCGGCGTCGCGTCGCCACGCTACGACTTCGTGATCTTCGACGTCGGCGTGGCGATCGATGCGCTGTCGATGGTCGCGCTCGACCGCAGCGACCAGCTCCAGCTCGTGCTGCAGCCGGCGATGCCGCACGTGCGCGCGGGGCGCCGGCTGCTCGAGATCCTCGTGTCGCTCGGCTATTCGACCGACCGGATCAGCCTCGTCGTGAACCGCGCGACGCGCGCGAGCGAGCGCACGCGCGCCGCGCTCGAGGACGTGCTTGGCATGCAGGCGGCGCACACGATCCCGGACGACGCCGACACGGTGCTCGAAGCGATCAACCAGGGGCATCCGGTGTCGCGGATCGCGCGCGGTGCGGCGGTCACGCGCGCATTGCAGGCCTGCGCGAAGCAGATCGTCGAAGGCGATGCGCGCCACGCCCGCGGCGCGGCCCGCACCGAGCCGCTGATCGCCCGGCTGTTCGGCCGCGGCGCCGCGCCGAAGCTGAAGTCCATGTGAGTGTGACGGGGAGTCCATCATGTCATTGCGCGAACAGATGTCCTTGCAACGGGTGCAGCCGTCCGGCGAACCGGCCGGCGCCACACATGCGTCGATGCGCGACGCGTACCAGAAGCTGCGCCGCGACATCCACGCGGCCGTGCTCGAACGCGTCGAGCTGGAGCGCCTGTCGCGCTTGCCGAAGGAGCAGGTGCGACAGGAAATCGCGGCGCTGATCTCGCGCATCCTCGACGAGGAACGGCTGCCCGCGAACGATATCGAACGGCGCCAGCTCGCGATCGACGTCTACGACGAGATGTTCGGCTTCGGCCCGATCGAGGCGCTGCTGCGCGACCCCGGCATCTCGGACATTCTGGTGAACACCTACCGGCAGGTGTATGTCGAGCGCGGCGGCCAGCTCGAACTGACTGACCTGACCTTCTACGACGACGCGCATCTGATGAAGGTGATCGAGAAGATCGTGTCGCGCGTCGGGCGCCGCATCGACGAATCGAGCCCGATGGTCGATGCGCGGCTGCCGGACGGCTCGCGCGTGAACGTGATCATCCCGCCGTCGGCGATCGACGGCCCGCTGATGTCGATTCGCCGCTTCGCGGTCAATCCGCTGACGATGGCCGACCTGGTTCGCTACCAGAGCCTCACGCCGCCGATGGCGGAACTGCTCGACGCGTTGTCGCGCGCAAAGATCAACGTGCTGGTGTCGGGTGGCACCGGCAGCGGCAAGACGACGCTGCTGAACATCCTGTCCGGCTTCATTCCGAAGAGCGAACGGATCGTGACGATCGAGGACGCAGCCGAGCTGCAGCTTCAGCAGCCGCACGTGCTGCGGCTCGAGACGCGGCCGCCGAACATCGAGGGACGCGGCGAGATCACGCAGCGCACCCTGGTGCGCAACGCGCTGCGGATGCGGCCGGACCGCATCATTCTCGGCGAAGTGCGCGGCGCGGAAGCGCTCGACATGCTCAACGCGATGAACACCGGCCACGAAGGCTCGCTCGCGACGATCCACGCGAACACGCCGCGCGATGCGCTGACGCGGCTCGAGAACATGATCAGCATCGCAGGCCTGTCGCTGCCGCCGAAGACGATGCGCCAGCAGATCGCATCGGCGATCTCGGTGGTGGTGCAGGCGGCGCGGTTGACCGACGGCAAGCGCAAGATCGTCAGCATCCAGGAACTGACCGGGATGGAAGGCGACATCATCAACATGCAGGAGATCTTCACGTTCAAGCGCACCGGCGTGGACCGGGACGGCACGGTGCGTGGCCATTTCTGCGCGACCGGCGTGCGGCCGAAGTTCGTCGAGCGGCTGCAGGCGTTCGGCATCCACCTGCCCGATGCGCTGTACGACCCGTCGCATCGCTACGACGCGCCTTGACGACGCGCCACCGTTCGATCCCGAGGAGCGCTCATGAACTCGATCTTCTACGGTTTTGTGATCCTGACCTTCGTCGCGGTCGTGCTTGCGATCGAAGGCGCGTATCAATGGTGGAGCGCGCGGCACGGCACCGCCGCGCGCCGGATCGAGTCGCGCATCCGCGCGATGTCGGCCGGCGGGCAGGTGCAGCAGGAGCGGCTGTCGATCCTGAAGCAACGGATGCTCGACGAGTCGAAGCCGTTCGACCGCCTGCTGCTGCGCATGCCGCGCGTGAAGTCGATCGACCTGCTGCTGCAGCAGTCGGGGCTCGACTGGTCGGTCGCGAAGCTGATCGCGCTCAGCGTGATGCTGCCGCCGCTCGCGTGGCTGGTGCTGAGCTTCACCGCGCTGCCGCTGCCCGCCGTGCTGCTGCTTGCGCTGCCGTCCGCGTGCCTGCCGGTGCTGCGCGTGATGCGCCGCCGCGCCGCGCGAATGCGCAAGCTGCAGCGACAACTGCCCGACGTGTGCGACATGATCGCCCGCGCGCTGCGTTCGGGCCATGCGTTCACGGGGGCGCTCGGGATGGTCGGCGAGGAGTTTCCGGAACCGATGGGCGGCGAGTTCCGGATCACGTTCGACGAGATCAACTACGGCGTGTCGCTGCACGATGCGTTGATGAATCTCGCGACACGCGTGCCGGTGCAGGACCTGCGCTACTTCGTGATCGCGGTGCTGATCCAGCGCGAGACGGGCGGCAACCTGGCCGAACTGCTCGACAGCATCGCCGGGTTGATACGCGAGCGCTTCAAGCTGTTCGACAAGGTGCGCGTGCTGTCGGCGGAAGGACGGCTGTCGGCATGGATACTCGGGCTGCTGCCGTTCGGCACCGCGGCGCTGATGGCGCTGCTGAACCGCGATTTCCTGTCCGTGCTGTGGGAGGACCCGGCCGGGGTCCGGATGACCGGCACGATGCTGGTATCGATGGTCTTCGGCCTGTTCTGGATGCGCCGGATCATCCGGATTCGCGTGTGACGCGCCGGACCTTTGACGAACCGATCGAGGAGCGGTCATGCAAAACCTGAACGTATTGCAGCTCGTGATGCTGGGCGGCCTGTTCGTAGGCGTGGCGGGCGGCGTGCTGGCCGCGATGCTGCTGCTCGCGCCCCGCGGCATGCAGCGGCGCATCCAGCAGGCCGGCGGCGCCAGCGTCGGCATTGGCGCGGGCGACGGCGGCGAGCCCGCATCCGAATGGGTCGCGAAGCTCGTGCAGATGTCGAAGCCGATCTCGAAGCTGTCGGTGCCGAAGGAGGGCTGGGAGAACTCGCCGCTGCTGATTCGGCTGATGAATGCCGGCTGGCGCGATCCCGGCGCGCCAGCCCTCTATTACACCGCGAAGACGGTGTGCGCGCTCGCGCTGCCATGCGTCGCGCTGCTGTCGCTGATCACGACGCGGCTCGCGGATCAGCGCGTGCTGCTGTCGGTGATCCTCGTGGTGCTGGCCGCGATCGGCAACTATGTGCCGAACGTGATGCTGGCGCGGCGGATCGCGGCGCGCCAGCGCGCGATCTTCGAGGATTTCCCCGACGCGCTCGACCTTCTGACGGTCTGCGTTGAAGCGGGGCTGGGGCTCGATGCAGCCCTGATGAAGGTCAGCGACGAACTGCATTTCCGCAGCGCGGTGGTCGCGAGCGAACTCGCGTTGCTGCTGCTCGAGATGCGCTCGGGGTTCACGAAGGAGACGGCGCTGCGCAACCTCGCGCTACGCACCGGCGTCGAGGATGTCGAATCGTTCTGCACGATGCTGATCCAGGCGGACCGCTTCGGCACCAGCGTCGCCGAATCGCTGCGCGTGCTGTCGGACATGCTGCGCACGCGGCGCCGGATGCGCGCGGAGGAACGCGCGGCAAAGATCGCGCTGAAGCTGCTGTTTCCGCTGATCTTCTGCGTGTTTCCGGCGCTAATGGGCGTGCTGCTGGGGCCGGCGCTGATCCACGTGTATCGCGTGCTGCTGCCGACGCTGGTCGGCATCGTGCACTGACTGCGCAAGGGGGCCGCACGGCGAACGGGAATCGTGCGCGCGTTCCGGCGGGACGGACACCGGACGGCATCGACAGGCGTGCGAAGCGGTGCGGCGGCGACGCCGCGCCTTCCGTCATCTTCCTGGGAAACTCAGACCGGGCGGTGCCGCGAGACAGGTCGACCATAGCGGCATCAACGCAACCCGGACCCATGGTCGGTCATGGATACGACCGTAGTCCACCGCCCGCGCGGGCGGCCCCCTACGGTTTTTACCCGGACGCGGGGGCACCCGCGGACCTGCCGGGCATCACACGCTGAAGATCCGCCGCTGGTAACCGAGCATCAGGCGGTCGATGTCGTCGTCGGTGCGGCGCGGCTGCGACTTCGGTTCGAGCCACAGCCAGCGCATCATCCGGTAGCGCGCCTCGACGCACAGCAGCCACGTATCCCAGTCCGACCAGTGGCGCAGCAGCGGGATGTCGCGCATGTCGCGCAACCCGTCGCGAATCTCGTACACGTGAAAATGCCGGGCCGCCCGTTCGCGCAGTTCGTCGAACGCGCGCGCGGCGCGCTCGGGATCGGCGAGCAGGAAGTCGTGAATCTCGATGATGACGTGGCCGGCCGACAGCTTCTCGAGCAGCGCATCGTCGAACAGCTCGAATTCCGCGCCCTCGATGTCGCACAGCACGACCCGTGCGGCCGGATCGCCACCGTCCGCATCGAGGATCGCCGGCAGTTCGCGGTCGGCCTTGCCGTACACGGCGACCTTTTCCGCCAGACCGAGCTCGGCCGCACGGCGCGCGATCGCGTGGCGGCGCGATTCGTCCATTTCGAAACAGAGGCTGCGCGCGAACCGGCCGGTGGCGACCAGTCCGATGCCGAAGATCCCGTCCGCCGCGCCGAGATCGACGAGCACCTTCTGCGGCGACGCGATCGCATCGAGAATCGCGCACACGCCGATCTCGTACGTGCCGAGCAGGTATGCGCCGGTTGCGACTTCCGCCCACTGGCTGGCGCCGACCGTGAAGCCGCGCAGGATCCCGTATTGCACGACCGAGCCCGTCTGCTCGCGCAACAGCTGCGACAGGTAGTGCAGGCGCAGGTTCGCGGCCTGCAGCGCGCTCTGGTTGAAGTACTGCGCGTGGTCCATCGTCAGGGTTCTCCGTCGGGGGTTGGGCGTGGCCGCGTCACATTCTTTCGGTGACGCAAGCGTGCGCATGCGGCGCTCGCGGTAACGAGCATATCGGCGAATCGCCGTCTGCGTGCGGGGGGAAACACCGATCGCCGACGAATTTCCACCCGGCTCCATTACAATCGGATTGCGCGTGCGGTCGGACCACGCATGTCGCACGGGGGCAATGTCCAATTGATTCGTAATACGATTGAGTGACGCGCGATGCGCGGCGCCGATCGGCTGACCACACAGACCACGCATGTCCGACAACAACGAGACCGACCGCCGCCACCTGATCGCACTGGCCATCGACAACAATACGCAGGCCTGGTACGAGATGGTGATTCCGTTCATCGTGTCGCTGCGCGCGACCGACTACCGCGGCCGCATCGGCGTGATCGGCTACGGCCTGTCGCCGGACAAGCAGCAGCGGCTGCTGGCGAGCGGCGTCGAAGTCTATACGGCGGTGGGCGTGGGCGAGCTGCCATGGGATCGATACGTGTCCGCGGCGGCGATCTTCGACACGAGCCCGGAACTGCATACGCTCGCGCTCTACGATGCGGACATCTGGTTCCCGGGGCCGCGCTTCGACCTGTTCGACGTCGTGCCCGACGACGACTGCCTGCATGTCGCACCGGATGCGCACTTCTGCGCGTTCGTGACGGATCCGATCGTCGGCGAACGCAAGGCCGAGCTGACGCGCCAGTGTGTCGACGACGTGATCGACCGCTTCGGTCATGCGCTGCAGGCCGGCCTCGTGGTGGGCGGCCGCACCGCGTGGGCGCGGTTCGCGCAGCACGTTCACGAGCAGATCGGCCGGATCGGCCGGGACTTCAACGCGATCTACGGGCTCGACACGACCTTCCTGCACATGTGGGGCGCGCTCGGACACGTGCGGCTGATCGGCTGCGAACAGAACTTCGTGTCGAAGTGGGGGCTTCACGAGCAGCAGGAAGCGGGCAGCGGGCGCGTCGTGTTCGAATATCGCGGTACGCCGGTGCGCGGGCTGCACATGACCAACGACGTGCGCTACCTGAACCGCTGGCGCTATCTCGCACGCCATGCGACGCACGCGATCGCGTCGGGACACGCGCTCGCGCTGGCGCCCGAAGCCGGCGCGCGCAACCAGCCGGCGACGCTCGATGCGCTGCATGCCGAACGCTTTGCCGCGATCGGGCTGCCCGTCGTCGCCGCGCGCGAGGACGTGCTCGCGAATGTGCCGCGCCTCGCCGCAGGTCCGTCGTTCCGTCATCCGCAGAATTGCTCGCTGACCGGATGGGCGTCGCACGAAATCGAGCTGACGGTGACGCGCGAGCGCGCGGTGATCGACCTGTGCCTGTCGCATCTGAGCGGGCAGCCGTCGGCGCCGTATGTCCAACTCGAACACAACGGCTTCGTGCATGCGCTGCCGGTGCCGAACGCCGTGCGGTTCACGATCGTGCAGGGCGACCGGCTGACGCTGCGTGCGCTCGCGCTGCCCGGGCAGATGTGCCATACGGTCTGGGATATCGTGCTGCGCGACGCGTGAGGTCGCGGTGCGCGGCGGCGGGGCGACGCGCCGGACGGAGGCAGGCCCCGCCCGTCGCCCGCGTCGTCAGGGTCAGGAAAAGGTCGTCGCGACCATGATGCCGAAGCCCCAGCCGAGCACGATGCCCGACAGCCGGCCGTAAATCGACGCGCGGACGTTGTCGTCGAGCACGTACGGCGAACGCTTGTGCTTCCAGACGGTGCTGAGGGCGACCGGGCGTGTCAGCAGGAACAGGCATGCGGTCAGCACGGGCGCCGCGACGAGCAGCGCGATCCGCTGCCCGTTCCAGTCCACGCCGTGCATCGCCAGCGAAATGAGCACGGCGAGCGGCACTTCGACGCACAGGCCGAGCAGCGAGCCGCCGACGAAAGAATCTCCGGGTGACTGGAACATGATCGTCCGTATCGTTCGAATGAAGTCCGCGCTCGGTTCGAGCGCCTGAAAAACAACGGTCGCGCACCTTCGACAGTCGCGGCCGGCCGTATCCGGCATCGGGATGCTGCGCGATGGTAAGGCAAAGCGCGGGCTGGCGGTCGGCTCCTCAAGCTATTTAACAAATCGCGCCGGCGGCGGAAGCGGGCCGCGAGCACCGTCGGGCGTTACCGATGGATGGCCGCGCGCAATCGCCTGACATCCTGCGTCGATACGGGCGCCGCACGATTGCTCCACGCGCCGCGCACATAGCTGACGACCGCCGCGATCTCGTCGCTCGTCAGCGTGCCGCGCATCGCGGGCATGCGTCGCACCGGGCCGGTGCTGCCCGGCGCGGGCCGCGCGCCTTCGACGACGATGCGGATTGCACTGGTCGGATCGGCGGCGAGCACGACCGGATTGCCCGCGAGCGGCGGCCCGCGATCGGGCGTGCCGGCGCCGTCCGCGCCGTGGCAGCGTGCGCAGAATCCCGCGTAGACGCCGGCGCCCGGCGCCTGCTGGCCGCCCTCCGGACGCGGGCCGGCGGCCGTCAGCCGTGCGACGCCGACGCCGAGCGGGTTCGTCGCGGCGGTCGGCCGGGCCGGCAGCGATTTCAGGTAGGCGGCGATCGCAAGGCGGTCGGCATCGGTGAGCAGCGCGGTGCTTTCGCCGACCACCGGCGCCATCGCGCCGAACACCGCGCTGCGCGGCGCATGGCCGTCGCGCAGGAACGCGGCGATGTCGTCGGCCGACCAGCGGCCGAGGCCGTCGGTGTCCGCGCCGGTCAGGTTCGGCGCGAACCAGTGGTCGTTGATGCCGCCGGTCAGGAACGCCGGCGCGCGTTCGTCGTAGCCGCGCTCGTTGTAGGCCGGCCCGCGCGGCGTATGACATGCGCCGCAATGACCGAGCCCCTGCACGAGGTACGCGCCGCGATTCCATTGCGCGGACTGCGACAGCGACGGCGCGAAGCGGTCGCGATTCGCGAAGACGAGACTCCACAGGGCGAGCGCCCAGCGCTGGTCGAACGGAAACGGCAGTTGCGTCAGGCGCGCCGCGTTGGGCGACGGCGCGACGCCGCGCATGAAATACGCATAGAGCGCACGCACGTCGTCGTCGCTCAGTCGTGCGAACGACGGGTACGGCATCGCCGGATACAACCGGCTGCCGTCCGCGCGCACGCCGCGGCGCAGCGCGGCGTCGAACTGTTGCAGCGTGTAGTGGCCGATGCCGTGGGTCGGATCCGGCGTGATGTTCGGCGCATAGATCGGCCCGAACGGCGAGTTCACCGGCTGGCCGCCCGCATACGGCGTGTGGTCGGCGGCGTCGTGGCAGGCCGAGCAGTCGCCGGCGCGCGCCAGGTAGCGACCGCGCTCGATCGTGGCGGCGTCGGCGTCCGCGGCGGCCGCGGCGACGACCGGGCGGCGGGCCTGCGACGCGGCGTCGGGCAGTGCGGGCGATACGGCCGAAGGCGGCGAAACGGCCGAAGCGGCAGCGTCCGACGCGGCGGACGACGCGCGATCGTGCGGTTGCGAAAGCCGCGGGTCGCGCGCCGCGCGGGCCGACATCGACGCGCTCGCCGCCGCCGATGAAGCGGACAGCGCCTCGCGTATTCGCGTGAAATGCCATCCGGACGCGGATTCGTCCGCGGCCGGCGCGGATGCGGACGATGCCGCGTCCGGCATCGCGTCGCTGTCGCTGCGGTCGGCGGGGCGGTCGCAGCCCGCGAGCGCGACGCCCAGCATCAGCGCCGCCGCCAGCGCGATGCGACGCCGAGGAACACGACACGATGCGAACCAGATCAGCGCCATGGACTGCACGGCCCCACGAAACCGGTGACGATGCCCGTAAACACGAGGCCAACGACGAAGCCGAGCCCGGCGAGCATCCCGCAACGGGCGAGAAACCGCGTACTGCTCTCGCGTGTGCTCGCATGCGCTTCGTCGTCGTGCGAGCGCCGCCAGGTGCGCGCGAGCCACGCGGCGCAGGCGGCCGCGATCGCGAATGCGCCGGCGGCGATCAGCGCGAGCCACGCACCGACGTGTGCCCAGCGCGGCAAGACCTGCGCGACGCCGAGCGGATAGCAGGCCGTCGAGGCGAGCGTTTCGGACGCGAGCATCTGCGCGAACCACAGCGCGGGCGCGCCGACGAGCCCGGCGGCGATCGCGAGCAGCGGGACAGGCGCGCGGCCGGTGCGGTTCATCCGGGCCTCCTGAGCCAGTACGGCGACACGTACAGCGCGGTGAAGATGAACAGCCAGACGAAGTCGACGAAGTGCCAGTAGAGCGCGCCGACCGTCAGCGCGACGCGCCGCCGGCGGTCGAAGAAGCCGGCGGCCGTCCAGCCGGCGAGCAGCGCGAGGATCACGAGCCCCGCGACGACGTGCGCGAGGTGAAAGCCCGTGATCGTGAAATAGAGGCTGCCGTACAGGTGCGCGGTCGGCCCGTACGGATGGTCGCGCCATTCGTGCAGCTGGACCAGCGCGAACGCAATGCCGAGCGCGAGCGCAACCGCCAGCGCGGCGACCGCGCGCGGGCGCCGGCCGGCCCGCACCGCGCGTTCGGCGAGCCATACGAACACGCTGCTCGACAGCAGCACGGCCGTGTTGGCGGCCGCGAGCCCGATCTTCGGCATGCCTTCGGGCGGCCATGGCGCGGCCGATTGCGACTGCAGGTAGAAATAGCAGAACAGCAGATAGCCGAACAGCCCGGCCTCGGTCGCGATCAGCGTCATTACGCCCCACCAGCCGCCCGCGCGTTCGCCGTAACTGCCGACGGGCAGCGGCGCGACGCAGGGGGCCGGCACGGCGGGCGACCACTGCGGCGCGGCCGGCTCCGACGCGTGCGGCGCAGGCTCGTCCGCGGGCGCGAGCGTCGGCGCCGGCGCGCGCTGCCCGAGCGCAAGGCGCGGCCACAGCCAGGCGACGAGCGCGACCGCGCAGCCGGCCGTGAACAGCGCGACCAGGGCGGGCGAGCGCACCAGCATCGCCGCGAACACGCCGGTTGCCAGCAGCGCGAGCACGAACGGCACGCAGGTGTCGTCGGGCATCTTGAGGATCGCGCTCGGGGTCGCCGCGAGCGGCGTGACCGCCAGCGCCTCGCGGCCGTCCGCGAGCCGGTAGCCGATCCGCACGCTGCTGCGCTGCGCATCGTCGCGCGTTTCCCACAGCGGATGACGCGACGCGACGAGCGGCAGCGCCGCGAAGTTGTAGACCGGCGCCGGCGACGCGACCGACCATTCGAGGCCGGCCGCGCCCCACGGGTTTTCGCCGGCGCGCACGCCGCGCCGCGCGCTGACCAGCGCGTTCGCGACGAACATCAGGATGCCCGCGCCGAACACGAACGAGCCGATCGTCGTCAGCAGGTTCGACGTGTCCCAGCCCATGCCCGACGGATAGGTATAGATGCGGCGCGGCATCCCGAGCAGGCCCGACACGTGCATCGGAAAGAAGCCGAGGTTGAAGCCGATCAGCACGACCCAGAAGGTTGCGCGGCCGAAACGCTCGTTCATCATCCGCCCGGTGAATTTCGGAAACCAGTAGGCGATGCCGCCGAGCACCGGGAACACGTTGATGCCGAGCAGCACGTAGTGCAGGTGCGCGACCACGAAGTAGGTGTCGGTCAGTTGCCAGTCGAGCGGCACGGCCGCCGTCATCACGCCCGACACGCCGCCGATCACGAACATCAGCACGAAGCCCGCGAAGTACAGGAACGGCGTGCGGAACACCGGGCGGCCGGTCCAGATCGTCGCGAGCCACGCGAACACGGCGACCGCGCTCGGAATCGAGATCAGCATGCTCGCCGCGCCGAAGAACGCGAGCGCGAGCGGCGCGATGCCGGTCGCGAACATGTGGTGCACCCAGACCTCGAAGCCGATCAGCATCGTCGCGACGGTCGACACCGCGACGGCCTCGTACGCGACCAGCGGCCGCCGGCAGAAGGTCGGCAGCGCATCCGACACGATGCCCATCGCCGGCAGGACGACCACGTACACCCACGGATGCGCGAACATCCAGAACAGGTGCTGCCACAGCAGCGGCCGGCCGTCGTGCGCGACGTCGAAGAAATGCGTGCCGGCATTGCGGTCGAGCCACAGCAGGAAGAACGCGAGGCTCACCGACGGCACCGCGACGAGGTTCGCGACCGACGCCGTCAGCGTGCCCCACACGATGATCGGCAGCCGGTCGATCGACATGCCGTGCGCGCGCATGCGCAGCAGCGTCACGACGAAGTTCGCGGCGCCGCCCGTCGTCGAGATGCCGAGCAGGATCATCCCGAGCGCATAGATGTCGATGTTCGCGCCGGCGCTGTAGTCGAGCGACGTGAGCGGCACATAGTTGAACCAGCCGCCGTCGGGCACCGCGCCGAGCGGGAAGCTCGCGTACAGGAACACGCCCGCGAACAGGAACGCCCAGTACGAGAACGCGTTCAGCCGCGGAAACGCCATGTCGCGCGAGCCGAGCATCAGCGGCCACAGGTAGTTCGCGAAGCCCGACAGCACCGGCAGCGCGTACAGGAAGATCATCGTGACGCCGTGCATCGTGAACAGCGCGTCGTACTGCGCGGGCGTGAGCAGCGTCGCGTTCGGCCGCGCGAGCTGGATGCGCATCACCAGCGCCTCGACGCCGCCGAGCAGCAGGAACGCGAACGCGGTGACGATGTAGCGCAGCCCGATCCGCTTGTGGTCGACGGTGCCGAGCCAGCCGCGCCAGCCCGGCGCGGATTCCCACAGTTCGGCGAGTGCGCGCTCGTGCGGCGAGCCGGGCGGCGCCTCGCCGAGGTCCGGCACGCGATCGAGCGGCGGGGGGCGCGTGTCGTGGACGGTGGCCATCGGCTTCCTCCGTTCAGTGCAGCGTCGCGAGATACGCGGCGAGATCGTCGGCATCGCGCGGCGCGAGCGCGATCGACGGCATCAGCGTCTGCGGCTTGAGCTGCTGCGCGTGCGCGATCCAGCGGCGCAGGTTGTCCGGCGTGTTGTCGAGCGTGCCGGCCGCGAGCAGCCGGCGCGACGCGAGATGCGTGAGGTCGGGGCCCGCAGCGCCGGCCGCATCGGTGCCGCGCACCGTATGGCACGCCGCGCAGCGCGCGCCGAACACATGCTGGCCGTGCCGCTCGGCCGCCGTGCCGGGCGGCGGCGCGGGCTGGCGCTGCGCGTCGAGCCATGCACGAAAGGCGGCGGGCGGCTCGGCGACGACTTCGAACGCCATGTGCGCATGCTGCGCGCCGCAGTACTGCGAGCATTGGCCGCGATAGACGCCCGGCCGGTCGGCCTGCAGCCACTGGCGGTTGGTCTGGCCGGGAATCGTCTGCGTCTTGCCGGCGAGTTGCGGCACCCAGAACGCGTGAATCACGTCGGCGCTCTTCAGTTCGACCGCGACGGGCTCGCCGGTCGGGATATGGATTTCGTTCGCGGTGACGAAGCCGTCGTCGCCCGGATAGCGGACCGCCCACCACCAGTCTTGCGCGGTCACGGCGACCGTCAGCGCGGGCGGGCGCGGCGGGTACGCGACCGCGCCGAGCACGCGCAGCATGTAGACGAGCGCGCCGAACAGCAGCACGGTCGATATCGCGCTGCCCACCGCGACGAAGCGCAGGCCGTCGCCATGACCGAGCGGCCGCGCGCGCCGGTGGAATAGCGCGAACGCGAGCAGGGCCGCGATCACGACGCACACGCCCGTGCAGAGCGCGAGCAGCGCCCAGCCGAGCACGAACACCGGCTGCGCGGCGGGCCCGGCCGCATGCGCGACGTACGCGAGCGGCAGCGGCGCGCCCGCCGCCTGCGCGGCGGCCGGCACGAGCACGCACGCCGGCGCGACACGGCGCACGCTGAGGATAAGCGGGACCCGCAACACGACTCCTTGCCGATTCGGCGAAAGGACGACAACGACACGCGCCGCAGCAATTTCCGTGCGCGCAGGGCGCGAACCTGCGTGCTCCGCACGGAGCGCACGCGCCGCCTCGCGCGTTACAGCCCCGTTGTAATTTCGGGCGCGCATCGCTCGCGCGTGAACGGAACGCGCGCCCCGGCCGGCTGCGGCATGGCGCTTGCTACGGCGATCGCGTGGCGGCGCGCCGTCCGCGCACGACGAAGGCGGCGACAGGCGCGGCTGCCGTGCACATCGGGAGGACACCCCATGAAGACCGTCGCGATCACCGGCGCGAGCGCCGGCGTCGGCCGTGCGACCGCCCACGCGTTCGCGCGGCGCGGTGCGGACGTCGCGCTGCTCGCGCGCGATCCGGGCGCGCTGGACGACACCGCGAGCGAAGTGCGCGCGTACGGCGTGCGCGCGCTGCCGATCGCCGTCGATGTCGCCGATGCGGCCGCACTCGACGCGGCGGCCTCGCGGATCGAAACCGAACTCGGCCCGCTCGACGTGTGGGTCAACAATGCGATGGCGACCGTGTTCGCGCCGTTCGACGAGATCTCGCCGGAAGACTTCGCGCGGGTGACCGAAGTGACCTATCTCGGCTGCGTCTACGGCACGCGCGCGGCGCTCGCGCGGATGTCCGCGCGCAATCGCGGCACGATCGTGCAGGTCGGCTCGGCGCTCGCGTATCGATCGATTCCGTTGCAGGCGCCTTACTGCGGCGCGAAGCATGCGATCCGCGGCTTCACCGACGCGCTGCGCTGCGAGCTGCTGCATGCGCACAGCCGCGTGCACGTGACGATGGTGCAGCTGCCTGCGATCGACACGCCGCAGTTCGACTGGGCCGAATCGATGCTGCCGCGCGAGCCGCGGCCGGTCGCACCGGTCTACGCGCCGGAAGTCGCGGCCGACGCGATCGTGCGGGCCGCACGTCATCCGACCCGCGAGCGCTGGGTCGGCTGGTCGTCGCTGGCCGCGATCGTCGCGAACGGAATCGCGCCGGGCTGCTTCGATCGCTATCTCGCGCAGACGGCCGTGCGCGCCCAGCAGCGCGCCGAGCCGGCCGGCCCGCGCGCGTCGAACCTGTGGGAAAGCGTACCGGGCCGGCATGCGACGCGCGGTGCGTTCGGCGACGAAGCGCACCGCACCGGCGCGACGGCGAGCCTCGGCGCCACGCGCGCGCTGGCGCTCGGCGCGATCGTCGCGGTATGTGCGGCCGGCGTCGCCGTCGCGCGGCGGCTGGGCCGGTGAGCGCGATGCGGATCGAGGACTACGCACTGATCGGCGACGGCCGCAGCGCCGCGCTCGTCGCGCGCGACGGCAGCATCGACTGGCTGTGCTGGCCGGACTTCGACTCGCCGCCCTGCTTCGCGGCGCTGGTCGGCACGCCCGACAACGGCCGCTTCCGGATCGCGCCGCGCGGGCCGGGCGTGCGTGCGACGCGGCGCTACCTGCCCGGCACCGCGATCCTCGAAACGACCTTCGATACGCCATCGGGACGCATCGTGCTCAGCGACTGGATGAGCTGGGCCGCGCCCGAGCCGTGCCTGATCCGCAGCGTGCGCGGCGAGCGCGGGACGGTCGATCTCGACGTCGATCTCGGCGTGCGCTTCGACTACGGCCGCGCGCTGCCGTGGTGCCGCCGCTTCGGACGACGCTGGCGGATGATGACGGGCGGCGACGCGATGTGGCTCGACACCGATGCGCCGCTGGAGGTCGAAAGCGACCGGCTGGTCGGCACGCCGCGCATCGCGGCTGGCGAGCGGCTCGACTTCTGCATCGGTTATGCGCGCTCCTACGACCGTGCGCCGCCGCTGCCCGACGCGTATGCGTCGCTGCGCGACACGCATGCGTTCTGGCGCGCCTGGGTCGCGCGCAACACGGCCGACGGGCCGCACCGCGACGCGATCGAGCGCGCGCTGATCACGGTGAAGCTGTTGTCGAGCGTGCGTACCGGCGGGATCGTCGCGGCGCCGACGAGCTCGTTGCCGGAGCGCTTCGGCGGCGCCCGCAACTGGGACTACCGGTTCTGCTGGCTGCGCGACGCGAGCTTCACGCTGCGTGCGCTGGTGCGCTGCGGCTATCGCGACGAGGCCGCGCGCTGGCGCGACTGGCTGGTGCGCGCGATCGCCGATCATCCGTCGCAGCTGCAGGTGCTGTACGCGGCCGACGGCGGCCGCCGCGCGGACGAATGGACGGCCGATCACCTGGCCGGCTACGAAGGCGCGCGGCCGGTCCGGTTCGGCAACGCGGCGGCCGAGCAGCAGCAGCTCGACGTGTATGGCGAAGTGCTCGGCGCGCTGTACCAGGCGCGCCGTCACGGCCTTGCGCCCGACGACAATGCGTGGACGCTCGAGCGGCGCCTGCTCGAACACCTCGCGACGATCTGGCGCGAGCCGGACGAGGGTATCTGGGAAGTGCGCAGCGGCCGGCAGTCGTTTACGTCGTCGAAGGTGATGGTGTGGGCCGCCGTCGAGAGCGCGTACCGTTCCGCGCGCGCGTTCGGCCATCGCGCGCCGCTCGACGTGTGGCGGCGCTGGGCCGACGCGATTCGCGCGGACGTGCTCGCGCACGGCTACGACGCGCGGCTCGGCCGCTTCGTCGACCGCTTCGGCGGCGACGGGCTCGACGCGAGCCTGCTGCTGATCCCGCTGACCGGGCTGCTCGATGCGCGCGATCCGCGCGTCGCGGCAACCGTCGCCGCGATCGAGCGCGAACTGGTCGAAGGCGACCTGCTGTTCCGCTATCGGCCGCCGCGCTTTGCCGACGGCTGCGAGGGCGAGGAGGGCGCGTTCGTCGCGGCCGGCTTCTGGCTCGTGCAGGTCTACCGGATGCAGCATCGCGAGCGCGACGCGCACGCGCTGTTCGACCGGCTGCTCGGGCTGCGCAACGATGTCGGGCTGCTGGCCGAGGAGTACGACGTGCATGCGCGGCGCATGTGCGGCAATTTCCCGTTCACGCTCGGGCAGGTCGGACTCATCAATGCGGCGCTCGCGCTGCACGGAAACGGGCGCGACGACGTCGACATCGACTGACGTTGCGCGCCCGCGCGCGTGTCACGAATCGGACTTGCCGCGATGCTCGCCGTTGCCCGGCAATACGGCCGACAGCACCTGTCGCGCGGTCTCGACGATCACGTTGTGCTCGCGCGCATCGCCCTTCATCAGCATCTGCGCGAAATGCCTGGCCTGCTGCAGCGTCACGTGCGGCGGCAGCGGCGGCACCTCGGGATCGGTCTTCACCTCCAGCACGACCGGCCGGTCGGCGGCGAGCGCCTGGTCCCACGCGGTGCCGAGCTGCGACGCATCGTCGACGTAGATGCCCTGCAGGCCGAGCAGCGTCGCGAAGCGGTGGTACGGCACGTTCGGGATCTGCTGCGACGCGTCGAACTTCGGGTCGCCTTCCATCACGCGCTGCTCCCACGTGACCTGGTTCAGGTCCTCGTTGTTCAGCACCATGCAGATCCAGCGCGGATTGGTCCACTGCCGCCAGTACTTGGCGACCGTGATCAGCTCGGCCATGTTGTTCATCTGCATCGCGCCGTCGCCGACCATCGCGATCACCGGCCGCACCGGATGCGCGAACTTCGCCGCGATCGCATACGGCACCGCGGCGCCCATCGACGCGAGCCCGCCCGACAGCGACGCCATCATCCCGCGCCGCATCATCAGGTCGCGCGCGAACCAGTTCGCGCACGAGCCGGAGTCGCTGGTCAGGATCACGTCGTCGGGCAGGCGCGGCGACAGCTCGGTAAACACGCGCTGCGGATTCACGCCGCGCCCCGGGCTCGCCTTCGCGGCCGCGCGTTCGGCGAGCGTGTCGCGCCACGCCGTGTTCCAGCGCGCGATCCGCTCGCGCCATGCGGGGTCGGGGCGTTCGTTCAGCAGCGGCAGCAGCGCGCGCAAGGTCTCCGCGCTGTCGCCGACCAGATTGACTTCCATCGGATAGCGCAGGCTCAGCATGTCGGCCTTCAGGTCGATCTGCACGCCGCGCGCCTGGCCCTCCTTCGGCAGGAATTCCGAATACGGGAACCCCGAGCCGACGACCAGCAGCGTGTCGCATTCGGTCATCAGCTCGTAGCTCGGCTTCGTGCCGAGCAGGCCGATCGGGCCCGTGACCCACGGCAGGTCGTCGGGCAGCGCGGCCTTGCCGAGCAGCGCCTTCGCGGCGCCCGCGCCGAGCCGGTCGGCCACCGCGATCACCTCGTCGGTGGCGCCGAGCGCGCCCGCGCCGACCAGCAGCGCGACTTTCGAGCCCGCATTGAGCACGTCGGCCGCGCGCCGCAGGTCGTCGGCATAGGGCACCACCTTCGGCGCCGTGTAGCCGATGCCCGAATGCAGGGTGCCGTGCGCGCGTTTCGGCGGCGCGTAGTCGAGTTCCTGCAGGTCGTTCGGCAGCACCAGCGCCGTCACCGTGCGCGCGCCGAGCGCGGTGCGCACCGCGCGATCGACGAGGTGCCGCACCTGGCCCGGCACCGTCGCCATCTGCACGAACGCGCCCGCGACGTCCTTGTACAGCGCGGCGAGATCGACTTCCTGCTGGTAGTGGCCGCCGAGCGCCGCACGCGCCTGCTGGCCGACGATCGCGAGCACCGGCATGTGGTCGAGCCGCGCGTCGTACAGGCCCGTCACCAGATGCGAGGCGCCGGGGCCGGAGGTCGCGACGCACACGCCGAGCTCGCCTGTAAATTTTGCATGCGCGGATGCCATGAAGGCCGCCATCTCCTCGTGGCGCGCCTGGATGAATTCGATCCTGCCCTCGGCGCGCGCCAGCGCGCCGAAGAAGCCGTTGATGCCGTCGCCCGGGTAGCCGTACAGGCGGCGCACGCCCCAGTCGTACAGCCGTTCGACGATGAAATCCGCCACTGTCGCCATGCCGTTTCTCCTTGGTTCGGGATGAGCCGCGCCCGGCCTGCGGTTGCGCGCGGCGATGCGAGCCGAAGGACGCAACGCGCGTGCCGCGCGCCATCGCCGGGCACGCGCGTTGCATGCCCGCGCTGCATGCCGGATGACGGCCCATCTTCCCGGAGTACCGCGATGGCGCTTTCCGCCGCCCCGGCGATCGGCGACGTGCGCGCCCGCGCGTACCGCGTGCCGACCGATCGTCCCGAAGCCGACGGCACGCTCGCGTGGACCGCGACGACGATCGTCGTCGTCGAGATCGACGCGGGGCCCGTGACGGGGCTCGGCTATACGTACACCGACGCCTGCGCCGCGCCGCTCGCGCGCACACTGCTGGCCGACGCGGTGCGCGGCCGCCCGCTCGTCGATATTCCCGCCGCCGTCGACGCGATGTGGCGCGCGGTGCGCAATCTCGGGCGCGGCGGCATCGCGGCGACCGCGATCTCGGCGCTCGACGTCGCGCTGTGGGACGCGAAGGCGAAGCTCGCCGGCGTGCCGCTCGCGAGCCTGCTCGGCCGCCGGCGCGAACGCGTGCCGGTATACGGCAGCGGCGGCTTCACGACCTACGACGCGGGCACGCTCGCCGCGCAGCTCGACGGCTGGCGCAGCGAGGGCGTCGGCGCCTGCAAGATCAAGATCGGCGCGCAGGACGCGCGCGACCCCGCGCGGCTGCGCGTCGCGCGCGACGCGCTCGGCGCCGAGGTCGACCTGTTCGTCGATGCGAACGGCGCCTATGCGCCGCGCACCGCGCTCGCGTTCGCCGACATGGCCGCCGCGTTCGGGATCCGCTGGTTCGAGGAGCCGGTCAGCAGCGACGACGTTGCCGGCCTGCGCTTCGTGCGCGAACGCGTCGATCCGCGCATCGACGTCGCGGCCGGCGAGTACGCGTATGCGCCCGACGATTTCCGGCGTCTGCTGGAGGCCGGCGCGATCGACGTGCTGCAGGCCGACGCGACGCGCTGCGGCGGCGTCAGCGGCTTTCTCGCGGCGGCCGCGCTGGCCGATGCGCATCACGTCGACCTGTCCGCGCATTGCGCGCCCGCGCTGCACCGGCAGGTCGGCTGCGCCGCGCCGCGCCTGCGCCATGTCGAATGGTTTCACGACCATGTGCGCATCGAGCGGATGCTGTTCGACGGCGCGCCGTTCCTGCACGACGGCGCACTCGAGATCGATGCCGCGCGCGCGGGGCTCGGCCTCGAATTCAGGGCCGCCGATGCGGCCGATTACGCGATCTGAGCGAACCAGGAGGAACGATGCGACTTGCCCGACACCGCGCGAGCGACCGCGACGAGCGCCTGCTGCTCGACGCCGCGCGGCTGCTGAACCGCAGCGCGCTGCTGCTGGCCGGCTCGGTGCTGGCCGACAGCGGCGTCGAGCACTACCGCGGCACCTTTCACAATCGCGCGATGATCGCGCCGCTGGTGATGTCGACGCTGTCGGTGATCGCGAGCGTGCACGGTCATGCGGACGATACGCCCGCACGCCATCGGCTGCGCGACGCGGTGCACGTCGCGTCGGCGGCGGCCGGCGTCGCCGGGTCCGCGTTCCATCTGTACAACGTGACGAAGCGCCCGGGCGGCTTCAGCTGGCACAACCTGTTCTACGGCGCACCGCTCGGGGCACCGTTCGCGCTGCTGCTGTCGGGCGCGCTCGGCGCAGCGGGCGAGCGCGTGCGTGCCTGCCCCGGCGACGCGCCGACGCTGGCCGGGCTGCCGGCCGGCCGCGCGCTGGCCGCGCTGGTCGCGGCAGGGCTGGTGGGCACGCTCGGCGAAGTGGGGCTGCTGCATTTTCGCGGCGCGTTCCAGCATCGCGCGATGTTCGCGCCGCTCGTCGTGCCGCCGGTTGCCGCGCTGGCGGCCGCGCAGATTGCGCTGTCGCGACCGCGCGGCGAGCGCCGTTTCTGCCGGATCTGGATGCGCGCGACGACGCTGCTCGGGCTGGTCGGCGTCGCGTTCCACGCGCGCGGCGTCGCGCGCCAGATGGGCGGCTGGCGCAACTGGTCGCAGAACCTGCTGTCGGGGCCGCCGCTGCCCGCGCCGCCGGCGTTTACCGCGCTCGCGATCGCCGGGCTGGCCGCGACCGCGCTGGCCGAGCGGGAGGCGCGATGAACGGTGCGAACGACAAGCCGGTCGCGCTGCCGCGCTATGCGGGCTACGACGTGCTCGCGAAACGCGACACGCCGTCGTGGAACGACGCCACGCGTCGCGCGATCGACGCGCGGCTGAAGGTCGCGGCGACCGCGCCGCGCCATCTCGACGTCGAACGCTTTGCGACGCTCGGCGCGCTGTGTGCGCGCATCGTGCCGTCGGGCGGCGCCGGCGCGGTGCCGACCGCCGCGCTGCTCGACGCGCGGCTCGCCGCGAACGAAGGCGACGGCTTTCGCGACGCGCGCCTGCCGCCGCTGCGCGACGCGTGGCGCATCGGCCTCGCCGCACTCGACGCGATGGCGCAGCGCGCGCACGGCCGCCCGTTCGCGTCGCTCGAGGCCGGCGCCGCCGATACGCTGCTGCACACCGTCCAGCACGGCGAGATCGCCGAGGCGGACCGCCGCGACTGGGCCGGCATGGACCCGCGGGTCTTTTTCGCGAAGCGCGTGCTGATGGATCTGTGCGGCGCGTACTACAGCCATCCGTACGCGTGGAACGAGATCGGTTTCGGCGGCCCGGCGAGTCCGCGCGGCTACGTGCGGATGGACTTCAACCGGCGCGACCCGTGGGAAGCGCGCGTGGAGGGCGACGACGATGGCCGCTGACGATCCGCTGTCCGCGTCGACGCCGCGCGGGCGCGACGGCCGCGCGCCGGACCCGCTGCGCGTCGGCGGCTGGTCGCCGATGCGGATGTTCCGCGACGACGATCCCGTCGACTTCGTGATCGTCGGCACCGGCGCCGGCGGCGGCACGCTCGCGTGCAAGCTCGCCGAGTACGGCTATTCGGTCGTCGCGCTCGATGCGGGCGCATGGTGGCGGCCGCTCGAGGAATTCGCGTCGGACGAGGCGCACCAGCGCAAGCTGTTCTGGACCGACGAACGGATCTGCGACGGCGCCGATCCGCTGACGCTCGGCACCAACAACAGCGGCCGCGCGATCGGCGGCAGCACCGTGCATTTCGCGATGGTGTCGCTGCGCTTTCGGCCCGAATGGTTCCGCTCGCGCAGCGCGCTCGGCTACGGCGTCGACTGGCCGCTCGACTGGCGCGAGATGTGGCGCTACTACCGCGAGGTCGAGCAGGCGCTGAAGATCAGTGGGCCGGTGCGCTATCCGTGGGGGCCGCCGCGCCCGCGCTATCCGTATCGCGCACACGAGCTGAACGCGGCCGCGCTGGTGCTCGCGCGCGGCGCCGAGGCGCTCGGCATCGACTGGACGCCGACGCCGCTCGCGACGCTGTCCGCGCCGCGCGGCCGCGCGCATCCGTGCGTGTATCGCGGCTTCTGCATCGCCGGCTGCGCGACCAATGCGAAGCAGAGCGCGCTCGTCACCTGGATCCCGCGCGCGGTCGCGGCCGGCGCGGAAGTGCGCGATCTCGCGATGGCGCTGCGCATCGAGGCCGAAGGCGAGCGCGTGACCGGCGTGCACTACCGGCGCGACGGCCGCGCGCATTTCCAGCGTGCGCGCAACGTCGTCGTCGCCGGCTACGCGATCGAGACGCCGCGCCTGCTGCTGCTGTCGGCGAACGGGCAGCATCCGCAAGGGCTCGCGAACAGCTCGGGGCTGGTCGGCCGCTATCTGATGGCGCAGCTGAACCAGGCGTCGTGGGGCACGATGGACGACCAGGTGCGCTGGTACAAGGGGCCGCCGTCGCTGTCGCTGACCGAGCACTGGAACTACGCGGATGACGGCAAGGATTTCTTCGGCGGCTATTGCTGGATGAGCCAGGGGCCGCTGCCGGTCGAATGGGCGCGCAAGCTCGCCGCGCGCGGGCTGTGGGGCGACGCGCTGAAGCGCGAGATGGCGCGCTACAACTTCCAGGCGGGGCTGAAGATCGTCGGCGAGACGCTGCCGCGTGCGGACAACCGCGTGACGCTCGCCGACGAGCGCGACGCGTTCGGGCTGCCGGTCGCGCGCGTCACCTATGCATACGACGACAACGACCGGCGGATGATCCGTCATGCCTTCGCGCAGATGGCGCAGTCGCTCGAAGCCGCCGGCGCGCGCGACATCTGGCACGAGCAGGACGACACCTGTCATCTCGCGGGCACCGCGCGAATGGGCGACGATCCGGCGACGAGCGTCGTCGACGCCGATTGCCGCAGCTGGGACATGCCGAACCTGTGGATCTGCGACGGCTCGGTGTTTCCGACCACCGGCGGCGTGAATCCGTCGCTGACGATCCAGGCGATCGCGTGCCGTACCGCCGATCGCATCCGCGCGCTCGTCGCGCGCGGGGAAGGGCATGCCCGCGCGCGGTGGCGCTGAGCGTGCCGGGTGCGGGCCGATGCGCGTCGGCCGCAACCCGCTGCAGCACGATCGGCGAAATGCCGGCGTGACCGCCACCGCGCGATCTTCGAGGAGTCGTTTCATGCAACCGTTCAATCGCCGAACCCTGCGCCGCAGCGCCGCGCTGACGACCTTCGTGGCCTGCGCATCCGCGCTGCCGGCCTCGGCGCAGCTGCGCCCGCCCGATCCCGTCGCCGTTCCCGATACCTCCACGCAGGCGTACCGGCGCGCCGACCGCAAGATGATGGAAGCGATGGACGACGCGCGTTACACCGGCGACGCCGATCGCGATTTCGTCGCGCATATGGCGCCGCATCACCAGGGCGCGATCGACATGGCGCAGGTCGAGCTGAAATACGGGAAGGATCCGGCGATGCGTCAGCTCGCGAGCCGGATCGTGGCCGCGCAGCGCGACGAGATCGCGCAGATGGAGCGCTGGCAGAAGCAGCACGGCGCGGCGCGGTAGGCGCCTGCGGGCACGATCGATGCTTGTTCGCTCGCCGGCAGCGGGCTGGCTTGGTGTCCGGTGCCGTGCGCGGCGCCCGGTCCGGCGCCGTGTGCCGCGATCCATCGCATCCGGGAGGCGTCATGCGTGAATCGAACGATCCATCCGGCGTCCGGCCGGACCTCAACGAGCAGGACGACACCCGGCCATGCGCGCCGGCGCAGCCCGTCACCCGGGCGTTCGAGCGCTTCGCGTCGGGCGTGACGGTCTGGGCCGGTTCGCCGATCGCGTTCGGCTCGGCCGTCGCGGTGACCGTGGCGTGGCTCGTCAGCGGGCCGCTGTTCCACTACTCGGATGCGTGGCAGCTCGTCATCAATACCGGTACGACGATCATCACGTTCCTGATGGTGTTTCTGCTGCAGCGGAACCAGAACCGCGACAGCGTCGCGCTGCACCTGAAGCTCGACGAACTGGTCGCTGCGACGCGTTCGGCCAGCGACCGGCTGATCGGCATCGAGGACGCGTCCGAAGACGAGCTGACGCGGCTCGCGCAGGCTTACCAGAAGCTGGCGAAGCGCGCCGGTGCGCGCGAGAATGAGGTCGACGTCGAGCACCGCGCGCGCGACACGGCCGACGATCTGCCGGCCGACGCGGCGTGACGTGCGCATGGCGATGCGGCCATCGATCCCGGTTTATTGCACGACGGTCACTGTCCGCATTTTTCAAGCCATTGTCATTTCGTTCACGGCGCCGCGCCGGTTCGATGCCGCGCCGGAATCCGCTTCCGGCGCGCGCCGCCGCCGGCGCGGAAATGCGGTCCGTCGCTTCGCCGGGCCGCTCCGCCGGCGGACGGCCCGCGGTCGATCCACTACGCCGTGCGGGCAGCACGCTTGCGCACGACGTGCAACCCGCACCCAGCAAGGGAGGCAAGCCATGGCCGACGAACGCCCGCTTCATGATGTCCCGCCCTCGCCGACGGAGCCCGGCGCGCACGACGCGCTCGAGCATCTGCTCGGCAGCCTGCACCGGCACGGCTTCCTGCGCATCGCGAACGACGTCGTCAGCGCGAACGCGCGGATCGCCGAAGTGCTCGTCGATACGCTCGACAAGCCCGGCATGCAGACCGGCGTGCAGAATCTCGCGATGCTGGTGATGGCGCTGTCGCGCGTGCCGCCCGAGCAGTTCGGCAAGGTCGCGTTCGCGGCCGCCGATGCGCTGCATCATGTCGGCGCATGGCAGCCGTCGCAGCACGAGCACGTCGCGCCCGGCGTGCGCGGCGCGTACCGGCTGCTGCACGACGATGCGCTGTGGGAAGCGCTCACGCCGCTGCTGGAAGGGCTGAAGATGTTCGCGCAAGGCCTCGCGCGCGAACCGGAGGCGCCGATCGCCGCGGTCAGCGGCAAGGCGAAGGGCGAGTAGCGGCATCGGGCACGCCGCCGGGCGCGTCGCTTGCTCCGATCGCCGGCGATGAGGCCGGCGCATCGCGAGACGCGCGCGGCCGCCGACTGGAGCGCCGTTCGATGTCCGATGTCACCGTGTCCCTGTTGCCTGTTCGCGCGCGCAATCGCGCCGCGTCGCCGCGTGCGCCGTCGTGCGGCGACACGTGGCGCACGGCCGACGCGCCGGCCGGCCGGCGCAGCGCCGATCCCGTGCCGTCGATGCGCGCGCGAGCGGGCGACGGCGGCACGGACCACGGCAACGGCGCGCCCGACGGATCGCATCGCGGCGACGAGCGTCGCACCGACGCGCCCGGCGGCGGTGGCGGAGACGATCATCCGCACGACGATCGCGGCGGCCGCACCGGCGGCGACGGAGACGGCTCCGGCGACGGCGGCGAGCGCAAGCGGCCGGGCCGCAAGCCGCTGATCATCCTCGGCGCGGTGCTGGTCGTGCTGGTCATAGGCGCGCTGGTCTGGTGGCTCATGACGCGCAACCAGGAAAGCACCGACGACGCGTACACCGACGGCAACGCGGTAAGCGTTGCGCCGCACGTGTCGGGCTACGTGACGCGCCTCGCCGTCGACGACAACAGCTTCGTGCATCGCGGCGACCTGCTGGTCGCGATCGATCCGCGCGACTATCGCGCGCAGGTCGACGCGGCGCAGGCGCAGCTCGGCCTTGCGCAGGCGCAGCTCGACGCGGCGCGCGTGCAGCTCGACATCGCGCGCGTGCAGTACCCCGCGCAGTACCGGCAGGCGCGCGCGCAGATCGAATCGGCCGAAGCCGCGTATCGCCAGGCGTACGCCGCGCAGGAGCGGCAGCGCGCGGTCGATGCGCGCGCAACGTCGCAGCAGGCGATCGATGCGGCCGATGCGCAGCGCGCGACCGCCGATGCGAACGTCGCGATGGCGCAAGCGCAGGCGCGCACCGCGAGCCTCGTGCCGCAGCAGATCCGGCAGGCCGAGACGGCGGTCGAGGAGCGCCGCCAGCAGGTGCTGCAGGCGCGCGCGCAGCTCGAGCAGGCCGAGCTGAACCTGTCGTACTGCGAGATGCGCGCGCCGTCCGACGGCTGGGTCACGCGACGCAACGTGCAGCTCGGCTCGTTCCTGCAGCCCGGCACGGTGATCTTCTCGATCGTCACGCCGCGCGTGTGGATCACCGCGAACTTCAAGGAATCGCAGCTAGAACGGATGCGCATCGGCGATCGCGTCGACGTATCGGTCGACGCGTATCCCGATCTCGATCTGCACGGCCGCGTCGACAGCATCCAGCTCGGCAGCGGCGCGCGCTTCTCGGCGTTTCCGGCCGAGAACGCGACCGGCAATTTCGTGAAGATCGTGCAGCGCGTGCCGGTGAAGATCGTGCTCGACGGTCCGCCGCCGCGCAATCCGCCGCTCGGCCTCGGCCTGTCGGTCGAGCCGACCGTCCACCTGAAATGACCGGCCGTCGACGCGCCGCGCGGCGGCCGGCAGCCAACCGGAGCCCATCGATGCCCGACATCCCTGCGCCGTTCGTTTCCGGCAGGGCCCGCCGATGAACCGGCCGCCCGACCGACCGGCGTCGCCCGACGGCGGCTGGCGGCCGGCCGCGAACCCGTGGCTGGTCGCGATCGTCGTCACGCTTGCCGCGTTCATGGAAGTGCTCGACACGACCATCGTCAACGTCGCGCTGCCGCATATCGCCGGCACGATGTCGGCGAGCTACGACGAGGCGACCTGGACGCTGACCTCGTACCTGGTCGCGAACGGCATCGTGCTGCCGATTTCCGGCTTTCTCGGGCGCCTGTTCGGCCGCAAGCGCTATTTCGTGATCTGCATCGCCGCGTTCACGGTCTGCTCGTTCCTGTGCGGCGTCGCGACCAACCTCGGTGAACTGATCGTGTTCCGCGTGCTGCAGGGGTTGTTCGGCGGCGGCCTGCAGCCGAACCAGCAGTCGATCATCCTCGACACGTTTCCGCCCGAGCAGCGCAACCGCGCGTTCTCGATCTCGGCGGTCGCGATCGTCGTCGCGCCGGTGCTCGGGCCGACGCTCGGCGGCTGGATCACCGATCATTTCTCGTGGCGCTGGGTGTTCCTGCTGAACGTGCCGATCGGCGTGCTGACGGTGCTCGCCGTGATGCAGCTGGTCGAGGATCCGCCGTGGCGACGCGGCGCGACGCGCGGCCTGAGCATCGACTACGTCGGGATCGGGCTGATCGCGATCGGGCTCGGCTGCCTGCAGGTGATGCTCGATCGCGGCGAGGACGATGACTGGTTCGGCTCGACCTTCATCCGGATCTTCGCGGCGCTGTCGGCGCTCGGCCTCGTCGGCGCGACGCTGTGGCTGCTGCGCACCAGGCGGCCGGTCGTCGATCTGTCGTGCCTGCGCGACCGCAACTTCGCGCTCGGCTGCGTGACGATCGCGACGTTCGCGGCCGTGCTGTACGGCAGCGCGGTGATCGTGCCGCAGCTTGCGCAGCAGCATCTCGGCTATACGGCCACGCTCGCCGGCCTCGTGCTGTCGCCGGGCGCGCTGCTGATCACGCTCGAGATCCCGCTGGTGAGCCGCCTGATGCCCCACGTGCAGACGCGCTATCTGGTCGGCTTCGGCTTCGTGCTGCTCGCGGCCGCGCTCGCGTATTCGCGCCTGCTCGTGCCCGACATCGACTACCGGCATCTCGTGATGATCCGCTGCGCGCAGTCGCTCGCGATCGGCTTCATGTTCGTGCCGATCACGACGCTCGCGTACCTGACCGTGCCGCAGCGGCTCAACGACGACGCGTCCGCGTTGTTCACGATGTTCCGCAACGTCGCGGGCTCGATCGGCATCTCGGTGTCCACCGCGCTGATCCGCGAGCGTACGCAGGCGCGCATGGCGCATCTGTCCGTGCATGCGTCGCCGCTGTCGCAGAACTTCCAGGATGCGCTGCACGACAATGCGCGCGCGATCGGCGAGCTCTCCGGCAGCCCGCCGGCCGCCGCGCTGCAGACGGCCACCGGGCGGCTGTACGAAACCTTCATCTCGCAGGCGACGATCCTCGCGTATATCGACGTGTTCGCGCTGCTCGCGGTGTTCTGCGCCGCCTGCATTCCGCTGACGTTCCTGTTTACGCCGGCGAAGGCCGCGCGCGGCGCGGGAGGGCATTGAGATGAACGTGCACGCCGCTCGTCGTTGTCCGCCGCGCGCGGTGCGCAGGCTCGCCGGCGCGCTCGCGGCCGGCGCGGCGCTGGCCGCCTGTACCGTCGGGCCCGATTTCAGGCCGCCGCAGGCCGACGTGCCGGCAGGCTGGCACGACCTGCGCGCGGCGGACGCCGCCGCTGCGGCGCCCGCTTCGGCCGCCTCCGCATCGCAGGCGCCGCGCACGTCGTCGCCGGTGACCGACGCCGATCCCGACCCGCGCTGGTGGCGCGCGTTCGGCGATCCGCTGCTCGACCGGCTCGTCGAACGCGCAGCGCGCGACAACCTCGACGTGCAGGCGGCGGTGACGCGCATCGCGCAGGCGCGCGCGCAGGTGCGCGCGGCCGCCGCGCAGGGCCTGCCGGACGTGCGTGCGAGCGCGAGCTATCAGCGCGAGCAGCTCGGCGTAAAAGGCATCGTCGAGGACAGCGGGCTCGACCAGCGGGTCGATCGGCTCGGCGCGCCGGGCTCGCCGCTCGACCGCTTCGGGCCCGGCACCGGCGCGAGCGCGCAGCAGGGCGCGCGCGGCGCACTCGATGCGCTCGAAGCGCCGGTCAATCTGTGGCAGGCCGGGTTCGACGCGTCGTGGGAGCTCGATCTGTTCGGGCGCGTGCGGCGTTCGGTCGAGGCGGCCGGTGCGCAGGCGAGCGCGGCCGTCGCGAGCCGCGACGACGCGCTGCTGTCGCTCGAGGCCGAGGTTGCGCAAACCTATCTGCAACTGCGCGGCGCGCAGGCCGAACGCGCGCTGACCGACGAGCTCGCGCGCTCGCAGCGCGAACTGCTCGACCTGACGCGCGAGCAGGCCGCGCACGGCCTCGCGAGCGATCTCGACGTGCGCAGCGCCGACGCGCGCCTCGCGCAGATCCGTGCGCAGGTGCCGCAATTCGACCAGCAGATCGCGCTGTTGAGAAACGGGCTCGCGTATCTGGTCGGCGGCGCGCCCGGCGCGCTCGACGACTGGCTCGACACGCCCGGCGCACTGCCGCGCGTGCCGCCCGCGGTGCCGGTCGGGCTGCCGTCGACGCTCGCGCGCCGCCGCCCCGACATCCGGCGCGCGGAGGCCGAGCTGCATGCGGCGACCGCCGACGTCGGCGTCGCGGTCGCGCAGTTCTATCCGGACGTGTCGCTGACGGGGCAGGTCGGCCTGCGCTCGACGCACGTGCGCGAGCTGGCGCACTGGTCGCACCTGTTCTATGCGTTCGGGCCGGCCGTGTCGCTGCCGATCTTCTCCGGCGGCGCGCTGGTGTCGAACCTGCGGCTGTCCCGCGCGCGCGAGGCCGAAGCGGCGCTCGCCTACCGGCAGGCCGTGCTCGTCGCGCTGCGCGACGTCGACAATGCGCTGGCCGTCTATCGCACCGACCAGACGCGCGCGGCGGCGCTCGACGATGCGGTGCGCGCCGAGCAGGGCGCGCTCGATCTCGCGCGCGACCGTTACCGGAAAGGGCTGTCGCCGTTCCTCGACGTGCTCGACGCCGAGCGGCAGTGGTCGGAGGGGCGACAACAGGCGGTGCAGGGCGCGCTGCAGACGACCACCGACCTCGTCGCGCTGTACAAGGCGCTCGGCGGCGGCTGGCAGGCGGGCGGCGAGTCGGCCGACGCCGGCGCGCGCGCGGATGCGGCAGCCGTCGGCGCGAGCGCGTCGCGACAGGTGCGATAGCGCGGCAGCGGGCGCGATGCGACGGGCGCCGCGGCGCGTGCGCTCAGCGGCACGCGCGCGAAAACAGCAGCGAATCGGCGTCGTTGAAGCGGATGCGCACCGGATCGGCGTAGCCGGCTTTCTCCGCGACGCGGATCGACGCGACGTTGGTCGGCGCGATCAGGCAGACGCTGCGTTCGAACCGGTGCTGCGCGTCGAGCCACGCGAGCGCATGCGTCAGCGCTTCGGTCGCATAGCCTTTGCCGTGCGCCCAGCTCGCGAGCGCCCAGCCCGCTTCCGGCACGCCGCGAATCGACGGCTCGACCGCGCGATGAAAATCGGCGAAACCGAGATCGCCGACGTAGCGTCCCGACGCCTTTTCGCGGATCGCCCAGTAGCCGTACCCGAGCAGCGGCCATAGCCCGCGATACGCGAGCAGGCGCATCCACGAGTCGCGCGGCGTCGACGGCTGGCCGTTGAAGATGTGCGCGACGACGCGCGGTTCCGTCCACATCGCCGCGAGCGCATCGAAGTCGCCGAGCGGATGGCCGGCGAGGACGAGGCGCGGCGTATCGAGAACGGGCGGGGCGGAAACGGGCGGCAGGGCGTTCGTCATCGGGCGTTCCATCGGCAGGAAAGGGCGGCGCGCGAAGCCGTCGCGCGCCGGGTGCCGAAACGATACCGCAGAAACGGCGTCGCGGCCGTCACCGCCGCGAGCCTTGCAGAACCCATGGGGGCCGATGCGAAGTGTGTTGCGATCGCTGCGTTCGATCGCGGCCCCGGTAGCGGGGATGGCTGGAAGAAGCCGAAAGTCGGCATCCGTTGATTCGGGGCGACGCCACTTTAGAAGCGCAGGCTGCGCCGCATGAGATCGGACAGGTGCAATGCATCCGCTCATCGAAACATGTCGCCATCCCCGCGGAAGCCGCTGCCAAGTGCGGTGAAAATCGTCGATGCGAAGATGGTAATGCGTGGGTAACAATATGTGTATTGTATTATAATGTTCGACATTTTCCGTCCGGCGTGGCTCTTTTGCCGGCTGGCTCGAAACCCTCCCAATGGAAGCTGCAATGAACGTCGCCCCTTCATGTCCGCAATGCGCGATGGAAAACACCTACCCGGACGGCATGCTGTACGTATGCGCGGACTGCGGTCATGAATGGTCGCCGGGCACCGCCGCCGAAGCGGACGATGAGTCGGCCCGCGATATCGTGAAGGACGCGAACGGCAACGTGCTGTCGGACGGCGATTCGGTCGTGCTGATCAAGGATTTGCGCGTCAAGGGTTCGTCGATCACGCTGAAGATGGGCACGAAGGTCAGGAGCATCCGCGTCGTCGGCGGCGATCACGAGATCGACTGCCGGACGGACGCCGGCAGCTTCATGCTCAAGGCCTGTTTCCTGAAGAAGGTCTGATGAACGCGCTCGCCGGGCAGGATCGCGTCGGCCGCGGGGCAACGGGCGCAGGGCGCACATGAACGCGGATCGCGCATCGTACGACGCGTTCGTCCGGTTCCTGTCGACGCCGTTGCGCGACGGAAAGCCGTTCGTGCTGAAAACGCGGCACGCGATTTCGCTGCACTTCGATCATCTGGCGACGCAGAGCTTCATGTCGCTGAAGGATCCGTCCGCGCTCGCGCTCGGCTATACGCGCGTGATGATGGGCTTTCTGCTGCTGCAGCCGGCGCCCGCGCACATCTGCATGCTGGGGCTCGGCGGCGGCTCGCTCGCGAAGTTCTGCTACCGGCATCTGCCGGGCGCGGCGATCGACGCGGTCGAAATCAACCCGGACGTGATCGCGCTGCGCGACGTATTCCGGATTCCGGCGGACGATGCGCGCTTTCGCGTGGTGTGTGCCGACGGCGCGGATTACGTGGCGAGAGCGGACGTGCGGACCGACGCGATCCTGCACGACGCGTTTGCGGCGGACGGGATGCCGGACCGCTGCACCGATCGCGCGTTCTTTGCGGCGTGCCGCGCGCGCCTGAGCGACGCGGGGGTGCTCGCGATCAACTTCACGGACGACGATCCGGCGCTGCCGGCGCATATCGAGCGGCTACGATCGCTATTCGGCGCGTCGTACGCGCTGGTGCGCTGCGGCGAGGGCAGCAACTTCGTCGCGTTCGCGTGGAACGGCGAGCGCCGCCTGCCGTCGATGCGGATCCTGCTCGAGCGCGCGATGTCGTTCGGCTTTGCCGGAAACCTCGGGCTGGTGTCGATTGCGCGACGGCTGAAGGCGGGGGAGAGCATCGATCCCGCGAAATTGACGTGGCGCGGCCCGGGCCACGGACGCTGGGAAATCGGCCCGTGACGGGCGCCGCGGGCGTTACTTGACCCGCTTGCCGAGCGCGCTCTTGGTCTTGTAGGTCACGCCGTGACGTTCGAGATATTCACGGATCAGTTGCCGCACGACTTGCGACGGCGTGAGATCCTGCTCCGCGCAGAGCATGTCGAAGGCTTCTTTCTTGGCGGGATCGATCAGGACGGTCAGGCGGGCGGTTTTCGTTTCCATTGCGGTGAGTGGCGCGGCAGATATGTTAATCAAATTATAATGCATTTGCTGGCGGCGCCACGCTGGAGCGCCGCCGCCTGTCGGTGTGGGCCGACCTCTCCAGGCCTCGGACTTCCCGCTTGACACCCCGCCGTATATCGCGCCGGTTCAGGGCCTGCTGTCGAAATGCGCAAGCAGGTCGTCGACGACCGGTACGATCGCGAGCATGACGAGCACGCCGGCGAGCGGCACCGTCGATACGTAGCCGACGTGCTTGAAGCCGATCGCGCCGGCCAGGCCGCCGACGAAGAACGACGTCAGCATGGTCGCATGAATCCTCAGCTTCGAGCGGTTCGCGACGACCGCATGCGCGTCCACGACGACGGCCGAACGATTCCAGTAGAAAAGCTTGCCGAGCTCGATGCCCAGATCGGTCACGATGCCGGTCATGTGCGTCGTGCGGATTTCCGCGCCCGACAGTTTCGTGATCGTCGCGTTCTGCAGGCCCATGATGAAGCAGAGCAGGATCACCGTCACCGGCACGAAGAACGCCTCCCACAGCGCGAGGTGACTGCCGAGCATGCCGAACAGCAGCAACAGCATCGCCTCGACCAGCAGCGGCAGCACGTACTGACTGTGCAGCCCGCGGCGACGCCCCCAGTTCACGAGCATCGCCGAGCAGCCGGCGCCGACCAGGAACGACGCGAGCGAGCTGATGCCGGCCAGCGCGAGACGGACGTCGCCGAGCGCGGTCTGGTCCGCGATCGCCGACACGATGCCGCTCATGTGCGACGTGTATTGCCTGACCGCGAGGAAGCCGCCGGCGTTGGTCGCGCCGGCGACGAAGGCGAGCGAAAAACCGAGCTGACGGTTCGCGGTCGCGCTGCGGTGTTTTCCCGTCAGGCTTCGGAAGTACTGCGCTGGCATAGGGGTTCGCTCAATCGCCGTGAAACGCGGGCATCGACGTGTGACGGCCGGCGTGGCGCGCCGGCCGGGCCGGTGGCGCGACGCGCCGGAACTTCGGGAATCATGTTGCTGACATGATAACGTCATTATCATGTTCTGTTAGCTTGATTGTGCTTTAAGTGCAATAATGCAGCGGTGTTGCGTCCCGATTTAGGGATGGCGCGATCTGCGGCTGCGCGCGGTCTGGAGCCGAGCCCATCCACGGCTACGCGCCGGCCCGGCTGACCGGTTGTGACGGCAGCTTCGGTGCGCACGGGGATTGCTCGATCGGGGCGCGCGCCGACATCGGCCGTTCGTGTCACGATTGCGCCATGTGCGGTGCGTTTCCGGGCGGGCGACCGCGCGCTCCGGTCGGCATGCAGTGCCATCGGGCGCGCCCGCCGATCCCGGTGCATCCCGCGGGCACGATGATTTCGACTACTGCTTCATGACACCCATCAAGTTCATTCTTCGTTACACGGCGATCCCGTTCCTCGCGATCGTCGCCGTCGTGATCTGGACCGTCATTCCGACGTCGAAGGAGATCGACGCGAGACAGTACGCGGCGTTGTCGCGCACGTACGCGAGTTTCCCTCTGCCGTTCAGGCGCGAGATCGCCGATGCGATGGACGACGGCCAGATCAACGACCGGAACTACCAGACGCTCGTGCGCGATTCGCTGGGCAACGGCGTCGCGCTCGACTGGCCGACGACCGGCGTCGGCGACGTCGACACGGAGCGACGCAGGCTGGCCGAACAGGTTCAGTCCGACACCGAACTTCCCGGGCATCAACCATGAAAACTCTGCTGGTCGCGGTGGCATTCGTTCTGATTATCGGCAGCCTGGTTTCCGCGCTGTACTTCATGAATCACGATCGGGGCAAGAGCAAGCGGATGGTCTGGTCGCTCGCGGCGCGCGTGGGTCTGTCGATCACGCTGTTTCTGTCGCTGTTGCTTGCGTACTGGCTCGGATGGATCGAGCCGACCGGGTTGCCGATCGGGCGATGAACGCGCGGTGTTGACCGGTCGTGGGGTGGCCGGGTAGGGCGAGGGAGGTTCGGCTGCATCGACTCTCGGGGAGAGGGTGCGGCTGATCCTGGAGAATCCGAGTTTGGATTCGAAATGCAGGCGTTGTGATAAGAATACTTATCTTGCTATCGTCCGTTTGGCGATGTCTGCAACCAGCCACGCGCGACACTGAGTGGCCGTTGTGGAACCACGCGAAGGACTCTTGGCGACCCGAAGTGGCCGTTCGGACTCGAGCGGACGCAGTGACTGCTTTCACGTATGCCGGTAGTGGTCACTCGGTACAGCTCGTACAAGCGATTGCGGAAAGGTAGCCACCGAAAGTACGTCCATGTGACAAGCGCTTACGCCACCGGCTGCAGATCGTCAGATACAGGAGGGCAGATCCAGCAACGCCGAGCAGCCCCGTAAAGGAATGACGCCGCCCGAGCGACGACGGACAAGCTTTCCGCGAGATCTCGTCCTCTTAAGAAAAGAAGACGACCGATTTCCTGAGATGAGTCATTGCACTTTCTCACATACTCAGCATCAACAATGCCACACCGGTGGGCTATCAAATGCCTGCGCTGACCCACGAGCCACAATTCCGGCGACTCGAAGACGCGAAGAAATTCGTCGGGCGCTCCAAGTTCAGCAAATAATACGGGGAATAAATCCTTTAGCAGTTGGGGGGAACTGAAGTCGCGGTCAACCCCAATGATGGTACCGAGCTTACCCGTCAGATCATAAGCATTTTTTTCCAGTATATTTGGCCAAGCCCCTTGTGCAATGGAGAATCGCTCCTTTAGCCTCTGATTTTTTGCGATGACACCGTATAAATCAGGTCGCTTATTCAAGGCAGCAATAAATACATCCTTGCAATAAACTTCGAATGCTCCCCAGGTCAGCAAACAAGCCTGATGCATTAGACGATTTAGCAGCTCTGGTCGCTGTTTCTTCAGATGATCATTACTTTTCCGAAGAACTGTTGAAACCAATAGATGGGTAAATTCTAAATTCTCGCCCAAAAAATCTTCGTCTGCAGGATTGGCTCCAGCGGCCTTCAATTCTTGAAGTCGTCGATTCGCGTCCGAGTCACCAATTAAAAATGGAGCCATAAGCAAATAGGGGAAATCCAACAAGTCCTTTGCTGCTCTCAAGTTGGAAACGAATGCACGAAACGGCTGCTCCAGCGGAGTTGCATCACCAGCCAAACCCTCAAGCATTTTATTAAGCGCATCGAATGGATCGGATAGAAGTGGTACCCAGTAGGACGCCTCGAGTTCACCGACTACATCACGGATTTCGTCAAATGCCTTTTGCGCCTCTTCATCGCGCTCGCGTGACTTCATAACTGACCTCTCATTGTAGTTCTTGACCTGCCCCCGGTTTTAGTCCGAACCGCAGTTAGAGTCCGAGGTTAAAAACTGCTGCTTTGCATCGTGCGCCCGCGCGAACTGCACCGGCGTCAGATAGCCGAGTGAACTATGAGGCCGCTCGGTGTTGTACTCGATACGCCATTCCTCAATCAGCCGCTTGGCGTGGCGCATTGAGACGAACCAGTGCTCGTTCAGGCATTCATCGCGGAACCGCCCGTTGAAGCTCTCGATATAGGCATTCTCCACCGGCTTGCCAGGCCGAATGAACGACAGCGTGACACCGGCTTCGTAGGCCCATGCATCCAGCACCTTACCAGCGAACTCCGGCCCGTTGTCGACCGTGATGGATGCGGGTAAGCCTCGCATCTCCTTGAGCCGCTCGAGCACTTGCTGCACTCGTAGGCCCGGCAGCGAAGTATCGACCTCGATGGCCAAGCACTCGCGCGTGTAGTCGTCGACCACGTTCAGGCATCGAAACCGCCGACCATAGGCCAGCCCGTCAGAAACGAAGTCCATCGACCAGCTCTGATTCGGGCCTGTTGCTAACGGCAGCGGCGTGCGCTCGACAGCCGCAATACGCTTGCGTCGCCGCTTGCGCACGCTCAGCCCCGCCTTGCTGTACAGGCGCCAGATGCGCTTGTGGTTGGCGAAGCAGCCATCCCGCTGCAACAGCACGTGAATCCGGCGATAGCCGTAGCGGCGCTTCTGCGCGGCGATGGCCATCATCCGGCCAGTCAGCGCTTCGTCATCAACTCGGCGGCGTGATTCGTAGTGGAACAGCGAGCGCGAAATCCCTACCAGCCCGCAGGCCCGGGTAACACCCATGGCACGTTCGGTCATCAATATCCGGACCGCTTCGCGCTTGGCCTGCGGGCTTGCTACTTTCGAGCCAGCAGGTCCTTCAGCGCGGCGTTGTCGAGCATCGATTCGGCTAACAGTCGCTTGAGCTTGCTGTTCTCCTGCTCCAGTTCCTTCAGGCGCTGAGCTTCGGAGACCGTCATCCCGCCGAACTTCGCTTTCCAGTTGTAGTAGGTCGCTTCCGAGATGCCGTACTTGCGACACAGCTCCGCCGGCTTCAGGCCAGCCTCGGCTTCCTTCAAGATGCCGATGATCTGTTCTTCGGTGAATCGCTTTTTCATTGCCGTTCCTCTCTGGAACGGACTCTACACCGTCACCGTACTAAACGCGGGGAGCAGGTCAGGGATCGACGGTTTCATCAATGGCGCGCTGCTCGGGAGCGATGCCGGCGAGTTCACTGCAGTAGCGGCGAACGCGCCGGGGCCGCTGGAATTGCTGCCGATGCCCGATTACCACAACGGCGAGCCGTGGTGGATTTTTTCGCGGCTCAATGGTGATCCGGTGATGAAGCTTCCTAAGGAAGGAAATGCGTACAAGGAAATTTTCGCCAATTCAAAATGGTACGGATTGGTACCTGCGGAATCTGAGTCGTTGTTGGATCCAGCTGGAATTGTCAAGGAAAGACTGGATAAAACTACGGAAAAGCCAACCGTCTCCGAAAATTTTCGCGATACCATGAGCCAAGTCGTTGTGAACCAGAACAAAATAATAAATGTCTATCACGATAACACTTACGTGTGCTACGGGGACGGCGCTTTGAAGTCCCGAGGATCGCCAACGTCGAGCGAAGGCGACGGCAAACCGACGATCGAGAAGAGCGAGAAGCTCGAGTCTCTGTTGGCGTGGGGTACGGTGATCTGGAAAGGGAACATTCCGGAGGGCGTGACAGAAGAAGAACTGCGGTCCGCGCGGTTCATGCACGATTCGCACAGCGGGACGCTGCGGGTGCATCTGGACCCACGCAACGTGACCATTGAGTTCGAGGTGCAGAAGGTGGCAAAGCTGCCCCCGGGTAATGATAAGCCCGATCCCGACAAGAATGGCATTATTCCGGGCGACGGAACCGTTCCGGTCTGGTCTGCAGAAGCTCCCGCGCGCGGCGTGAGCGGCGGAGCGGCTCCTGGCGTTCAAATGGCGTTTGATCAAGGAGGCTATGTGCATCAGGAAAGTTATAACCATCCGTGGGCGCGCTGGGCGTTACTCTATAGCATTGTACAAATCGCACAGGACGCACCGGAATGCTGACTCGAATTGGCAGATTTCTATTTCTGGTAATGGGCATATGCGCCTGTTCGATAACCTTTTCCGGAGAACCGACCTTGTCGAATCCCTTGTTGTCCAAGCAGCGCCCGTGGTGTATCGGTCGCTTTGTATTTGATCGGCCGGTCGCTAGCGAAATTTCAGATCAGCGATATGAGTATTGGGGAGACAGACTGGAGACACAACATAATGTGTCGTCTGCGGCGTATCACGCCAAGGTTGGTGGGCTTGAGTCTGATTTAAAAACAAAAAAGCGAATAGATCCGGGCAACAGAAACAAACCAACTAATCATGTATGGCTCGAAAGAGAAATATCGCCGACAACCAATTCAAGGGTATTTGCGTATCAACAAGCTTATACAGAGGGCGTAACGTTACCTTTTCATACAGAGGGCTATATTTTTGAGAACAATACGCTATTCCATACAACTGGCAAGATTGGCTCTAGCGGTTTGAACAAGTTTGAGCCGATTTACACCGATCTCTACCATCGTATCAAGGCTCGCGACAACTGGTCGGTGCCGACAGAACCGGGATTCTGCTTCGACGGCGGAATTGCTACAGGGTCGTCGACTTCCACCGAAGAGGTCAGCCAATCGTTCGCATTGATGCCAGGTCGGCCGGCGCTGCTCGTGATCCAGATGCGGGACTCTGTCAGCCAGGATCAGGGTCGACCACTAACCAAGACGCTTCCCGACTTGCGCGCGAAGATGGACCAGATCTCGAGCGGCAGCTACCGCATTTTGCGGCAAGGCAAGCGCACGGTGGCCGGGATGGACGCCGAGGAAGTGCTGTTCGCGCTGAAGGAAGGTGAGATCACGTCGTACCGCTTCTACCTGCTTGCGCCGGGCGACCCCAGCACGCTGGCGAAGCCGCATACGGCCATCCAGCTGTTGCTCGGTGCCAGCAGTCCCGACGCGAAGCCCGAAGAGGCGACGTCGCCAGTCGACGAGACAGGTGCATTGCAAACGTGGGACGCGCTGTTGAACAGCCTGCGGCTGCGGCCCGGTGCGGTGTAAGCGAGGCGGCCATGCGACGCTACGACATCGTGAAAGGTGATACGACCACGGTCGCCGGCATCGTGCAAGGGGGCGGTGGCGCAGATCTCATCGGCGGCCGGGAGCAAGCCTACGAGCACGATCCGGTGTGGTGCCCCGTCTGCAAAACCGTGGGCAAGATTGCGTGCGCCGGCCCGCGCATTTCCACCACGGGGCCCGATGGGCGACAGGCTGCGCTGAGCGACGATCTTTGCATGTGCGCGTGCCCGACGCCGCCGAAACTGGTGGCGTCGCAATCGACGTCGTACACCGACGTCTAGAACAGGAGAGCGGAATCTCGACGCGGTAGGCTGGCCAGCTCGGACAATCGGTCAGGATTGTGATTCGCATTCCGGCCCCCAGGGCTGCGGGTGTTCACAATCGACCGGCAGCGCGTCGAGATCTTTGCCTTCGATCCAATTCGGCTTCGGCCCGTAGATTCGCATATCGGCGCGGCCGCCGGCAAGGTGGTCGGATCATTAGGCGAATCGGCCAACCGTCGGGTACCAGGATCGACATGGCCATCGTCGCGAAATAGGTCGTCTCGGCGGTACCAGCGAACGACGCGGCAATGATCGCCGTGACGGCGATAAAAATCGCACAGGACGCACAGGAATGCAGACTCGAATTGGCAGATTTCTATTTTTGGTGATGGGCGTATGTGCCTGTTCGATAACCTTTTCTGCAGAACCGACCTTGTCGAATCCTTTGTTTTCCAAGCAGCGCCCGTGGTGCATCGGTCGCTTTGTGTTTGATCGGCCAGTCGCTAGCGAAATTACAGATCAGAGATATGCATATTGGGGAAATAAGTTGGAGGCCCAGCATAACGTGTCGTCTGCCGAATATCAATCCAAAATTGACAGGTTGGAAAAGAAACTTCGTACCGAAAGGCGGTTTGATCCAGAAAATCCAAAAAATCAATATAATCCTGTCTGGCTAGAGAGAGAAACTTCCCCGACCAAATATTCCCGCGTTTTTGCTTATCAAGAAGGCATCGCAAAGGCTGCGAAATTGCCTTTTGATACGGAAGGCTATATTTTCGAGCGTAACACCTTATTCCATACGACAGGGTCGTTTGGTGCAAGTGGTTTGGACAAGTTTGAACCTGTTTACACGGATCTCTACCGGCGTATCAAGGCTCGCGACAACTGGTCCGTGCCGACAGAACCGGGATTCTGCTTCGACGGAGGAATTGCTACGGGGTCGTCGACTTCCACCGAAGAGGTCAGCCAGTCGTTCGCATTGATGCCAGGTCGGCCGGCGCTGCTCGTGATCCAGATGCGGGACTCTGTCAGCCAGGATCAGGGTCGACCACTAACCAAGACGCTTCCCGACTTGCGCGCGAAGATGGACCAGATCTCGAGCGGCAGCTACCGCATTTTGCGGCAAGGCAAGCGCACGGTGGCCGGGATGGACGCCGAGGAAGTGCTGTTCGCGCTGAAGGAAGGTGAGATCACGTCGTACCGCTTCTACCTGCTTGCGCCGGGCGACCCCAGCACGCTGGCAAAGCCGCATACGGCCATCCAGCTGTTGCTCGGTGCCAGCAGTCCCGACGCGAAGCTCGAAGAGGCGACGTCGCCAGTCGACGAGGCAGGTGCGTTGCAAACGTGGGACGCGCTGTTGAACAGCCTGCGGCTGCGGCCCGGTGCGGTGTAAGCGAGGCGGCCATGCGACTAGTGGCGTCGCAATATGTATCTTACATCGAGATCTAAGCCGAGAAGTGAGCCCAGCACCGCTACGGAAAATCGTCCAGTAGTGAAATCTGCGGGCTCACTTTCTTGACGGACCGATGTGCTCGGAAGGGCGCGAACTGGATATATTTGGGGGCGCGCCGGCTCGGCTGCGGCAAATGACCGGGGCGGTGCAATCAGCACACTCGCCTCGGCCGGATTGTTGCGTCACACGAGACAAACGAGAACCGGGCGCCCGACAGTCACCTGCCCGACGCCCGTCCCCCTAACTCCGAATAAACGCCAGCAAATCGGCGTTGATCGTCTCGGCCTGCGTAGTCGGCATCCCGTGCGGGAATCCCGAATAGGTCTTCAGCGTGCCGTTCTTGACCAGCTTCGCCGACAACAGGCCCGAATCCTCGTACGGGACGATCTGGTCGTCGTCGCCATGCATCACCAGCACGGGGATCGTGGCGCGCTTGAGGTCCTCGGTAAAGTCGGTCTGCGAGAACGCGACGATGCCGTCGTAGTGCGCCTTCGCGCTTCCCATCATGCCTTGCCGCCACCAGTTCCAGATCACGCCCTGCGACGGCTTCGCACCGTCGCGGTTGTAGCCGTAGAAGGGGCCCGCCGGGATGTCGTAATAGAACTGCGCGCGGTTGGCCGCCAACTGCGCCTGCAGGTCGTCGAAGACCTGCTTCGGAAGACCGCCCGGATTGCTTTCGGTCTTCACCATCAGCGGCGGCACCGCGCTGATCAGCACCGCCTTGGAGACGCGGTCCTCCCCGTGACGGGCAACATAGTGAATGACCTCGCCGCCCCCGGTGGAATGGCCGACATGGACGGCATTCTGCACGCCGAGATGCTGGACGACTGCCGCCACGTCGTCGGCATAGTGGTCCATGTCGTGGCCGTCCCATACCTGACTGGAGCGTCCGTGGCCGCGCCGGTCGTGCGCGACGACGCGATAGCCTTGCGCCAGGAAAAAGAGCATCTGGGCATCCCAGTCGTCGGCGCTGAGCGGCCAGCCGTGGTGAAAGAAGATGACCTGGGCGTCCCGCGGCCCCCAGTCCTTGTAGAAAATGTCCACGCCGTCCTTCGTCGTCACATAACCCATGTTCGTTTCTCCGGTGAAATGCACAAGCGTTCAATCGGTGATGCGTGTCCCGGCAGTGTCCGCGACCGCCCGACGTCGAGTTTCGCCCCGCTGCGGTCGAAGCGGCTCGCTGGCTACGTTGCCGACAACTACTCTAGGATTAAAGTTAACCTTAAGGTCAATAATTTTTTCAGGTGCCGTATGAAGATCGGGGAACTGGCGAAACTCAGCGGGCTGACGGCCTCGCGTATCCGCTTTTACGAGGCGGAGGGCCTGATCACCGCAGTCGAACGCAACGCGAACGGCTATCGCGACTATGCGCCCGAGGCAGTGTGTGGAGCAGCCCCCTGAAACGCCGGACACAGTCACCCACTTACAATAACGGGTAGGCATAAGACTGTGTTTTTGACTAACACCAGGCAGGAAGTGATGGAAGTGTTGACGGGCCCGGAGCGCCGGCGGCGCTGGACGGCGGAGCAAAAGCTGGCGATGGTTCGCGAGAGTTTCGAACCAGGGAAGTCGGTTTCGATGGTCGCGCGGCAGCACGGCGTGAACCCGAACCAGCTGTTCCACTGGCGCAAGCTGTACCAGGATGGGAGCCTGTCAGCGGTCAAGGCTGGCGAGGAAGTGGTTCCGGCCTCAGAGCTGGCCGACGCGCTCAAGCAGATTCGCGAGCTGCAACGGATGCTCGGCAAGAAGACCATGGAGAACGAGATTCTCCGCGAAGCAGTCGAGTACGGCCGGGCAAAAAAATGGATAGCGCACTCGCCCTCGCTGCCGGAGGACGACCAGTGAAACTGGTTTGTGAAGTTCTCGGCGTGTCGCGCTCGAACGTATCGGCACGACTGTCGCGTCCGGCGACGTGGCGCGATGGCCGTCAATCGCGGCAGACGGACGATGCGAGCGTGGTCGAGGAAATCCGCCGAGTCGTCGGCGATTTGCCCAGCTATGGCTATCGCCGGGTGTGGGGCTCGCTGCGCAATGAACGCATTGCTGCCGGACAGGTGCCGTTCAATGCGAAGCGCATCTATCGCATCATGCGCACTCACGGTCTGCTGATGCAACGGCGTCCAGCCCCGCCTCGGCCGCAACGTCGGCACGATGGCAAGGTGGCCGTCGCGCGCAGCAATCAGCGATGGTGCTCGGACGGCTTCGAGTTCCGCTGCGACAACGGCGAGCCGCTGCGGGTGACGTTTGCGCTGGATTGCTGCGACCGAGAGGCGATGAGCTGGGCAGCCACGACAGCAGGTCACAGCGGCGACATCGTGCGCGACGTGATGCTGGCTGCAGTGGAAAATCGGTTTGGCAACGAACTGCATACCCCGTCCGAAATCGAGTGGCTGAGCGACAACGGTTCGGGCTACACGGCCGACGACACGCGCCGGTTCGCAGTGGCCATCGGCCTGAAGCCATTGACCACACCGGTGTGCAGCCCACAAAGTAATGGGATGGCAGAGAGCTTCGTGAAGACGATGAAACGCGACTACGTCGCCTTCATGCCGAAGCCGGACGCAGCGACTGCCGCACGCAACTTGGCCATCGCGTTCGAGCATTACAACGAGAAGCATCCCCATAGCGCGCTGAAATACCGCTCGCCTCGCGAGTTCCGGCGCTCGATGGATTCAGCAACCTTAGTGTGATGCCGTGTCCGGGATTACAGGGTCAACTCCAGTGTGGATGCTGGAAATCATCGCCAGCGCGCAGAATGCCGGCTTCTCGCTCGACCAGATCCGCACCCTGCTGCCGCTCGGGGCGGGAAACTGGCAGCACGACGAACTGGTCGCCGCGCTGAGGCGGAAGGTCGCCGAAATCGAGAACATGCAAAAACGGCTCGAGGAAAACCGTGTGCATCTGCTCGCCGCGATCAAGAGCATCGAAGAGCGGCCGATGGACCAAACATGTTCGGACAGGACGAAGTGGGTGCTCGACCGCCTGCGGGAGGAGGGTGTGATGACGACCCCGGAAAGGGCGCGTCGCAAGGATTGAACGGCCCGGATCGAGAGCGTCGCGGACAGCGGAGACTTTCCCGGTTCGACCGCTTGACCTTCAAGTTGACTTTAATCTTAGAGTGCTGACCGATACGCGCGATACCGGCGTGTCGAGCGCACTGCGCGCCGGGTTAAACATGGAGAAAGGTCAGCGAACATGGACAGGCCGTACACACTGGTCGATTTTGGGCCGCACAAGGTCGAAGTGCCGAAGGGCGGCTACTACGACCGCTACCGGATGAACCCGAACCTCGACGAGGTGGCCCGGGATCCCGCCGCGGGAAATATCGACTATTTCCGCAGGATTCCGAAGCGCCTGGTCGAATCGCGCGTCGGGCCGACCTGGGCGCCCAACTTCTACTACCGCACCAGCAATGTCCAGGTGCTGTTTCTCGCGCCGTTGTCGCGACTGCGGGCGATGCTGCCGCAGCCGCTCGAGCCGCTGCGCGCGTTCCCCGGCTATGGGCTGGTGGCGCTGACGTTCTTTTCGTACGCCGTATGCGACAACGATCCGTATGACGAAGCCTCGGTTGCGGTCGTGATCCGCCGACCCGGTGCACGCGGTTCCCATGCGCTGGAACTGCTCGACGCGATGCGCCGCCGCAGTTTCTTCGCGCATGTGCTGGCGCTGCCCGTCACCACCGAAATCGCGCGGGTGCGCGGCGTATACGGCTATCAGCTGCCCAAGTGGCGCACCGCGATCGACGTGAGCATCAACGCCGACGTGCGGGCCCGTATCGACGCCCCGGACGGCACGTCGGACCTGATCCTGCGCGCGCCGCTGCCGGCCTTGCGCGAGGCCGTGCCGCAATCGCGGATGGGCACGACGACGATGATCAACCGCGTCGACGGGGAATGGCATCAGTCGGTCGTGCAGACCAACACGCTGTCGTTCGCGCAGCGGCTGTTCCCGCGCGACGTGACGCTGACGCGCAACGGCGGTCCGCTGAGCCAGCTGCTCGACGGGCTCGGCGTATCGACCATGATGCGCCTGGACGTCGTCAAGGACGCCCAGATCGTGCTGAACCTGCCCACGCCGCTCGACGGTTTCGGGCGTGATGCCGGACAGTGAGCGCAGCCACGTGAGGAGATATCGATGACCGCTGCCGCTCCAGACTATGACCTCGTCGTGTTCGGCGCGACCAGCTTCGTCGGCCAGATCCTGACGCGATATCTTGCCGAGCACGTCGCGGCGCAGGGCGCAACGCTGCGCTGGGCCATTGCGGGCCGGTCCGCGGCGAAGCTCGACGCACTCAGGCATTCGCTCGGCGCGGCGGGGCAATCCTTGCCCGTCATCGTCGCGGACGCGGCCAGCGACACCGCATTGCGGGCCTTGTGCGCGCAGACCCGGGTGGTTGTCTCCACGGTCGGTCCGTACGCGCTCTACGGCGAACCGCTGATCAAAGCATGTGTGGAAAGCGGCACCGACTACTGCGATCTCACCGGCGAGACGCTGTGGATCAAAAGGATGATCGGGCGATACGAGTCCGCGGCCCGCAACAGCGGGGCGCGCATCGTGCATTGCTGCGGTTTCGACTCGGTCCCGTCGGACATGGGCGTGTGGTTCTTGCAGCAGCACGCGGTGCGCCAATACGGGGCGCCTGCCACCCGCGTCAAGATGCGCGTCAAGGTGCTCAAGGGCGGCGCCTCGGGCGGCACGGTCGCGAGCCTGATCAACGTGATCCAGGAGGCGGCTGCCGATCCGGCCGTGCGCAGGACCTTGCTCGACCCCTATGCGCTATGTCCCGACGGGCACGGCTTCAAGCTGCGCCAGCACTATGTCGGCGCCGCGCAGTTCGATCCCGCGTTCGACGCGTGGATTGCCCCGTTCGTGATGGCGGCGATCAACGAGCGCGTCGTGCACCGCACCAACGCGCTGTCCGGCAATGCGTATGGCGGCGCGTTCGCTTATGACGAGGCCATTTTGACGGGGCCCGGCCTCAAGGGGCGTCTCGCCGCGCTGGCGACCGTGGCGGGGCTGGGCGCGTTCATGGCGGGCGTCGTCGTCGGCCCGGTGCGCGCCGTCATGCAGCGCTTCCTGCTGCCGAAACCGGGCGAGGGCCCGAGCCCCGCGGCGCAACTCGCCGGCCGCTACGATCTGCGGTTCTTCGGCCAGACCGACGACGGAAGGACGATCCGCGCGAAAGTGACCGGCGATCGCGATCCGGGGTATGGCTCGACCGGCAGGATGCTCGGCCAGGCGGCGATCAGTCTCGCGCAGGATCTCGTCGAGAACGGCGTGAAGGTCGGGCGGCCGGGTGGCTTCTGGACGCCGGCGACGATATTCGATGAACGTTTCGTCGAGCGCCTGGCTCGTCATGCGGGCGTGCGCTTCGCGCTGATCTGACGGGCGGACGTTGCCGGCGTCGAGATCGGCAGCGTCCGCGCCAGCGCGAAGCGGGGGTGTTTCAAGTGCGGCCGGTCTCGAACATAAAGACGCCGCAGCCGGCGGCACGCGATGTCATGACGCTTCGCGACGCAGAGCGCCGCCGCGACCGTCACAGCAGCGATGCGACCTGCGCAGCCGTTGCCTTGGCGGACTGCGGGTTTTGCCCGGTCACCAGCCGGCCGTCGGTGACGACTTTCGATACGAACGGCAGCAGGGCCTTTTCATATAGCGCGCCGCGCCGTTCCATCTGCTCTTCGGCGTTGTACGGCACTTTCCTGGCGACGCCGGCGAGCACTTCCTCGGTCCACGAGTAGCCGGTGATGCGGCGTCCGGCGACCAGCAGCGAGCCGTCCGACAGCGTCGTATTGAGCAGACCGCAGTAGCCGTGGCAGACCGACGAGACGATCCCGCCGCGCTCGTAGATGGCGCGCGTGATCCGCTGCAGGCCCGCGTCGTCGGGAAAGTCCCACATCACGGCGTGTCCGCCCGTGAAGTAGATCGCATCGAAGTCCGCCGGATCGATCTGGTCGGGCCGCGCGGTGGTCGCCAGCAGCGTCTGGCGATCCTTGTCGGTCAGCCACGCTTTCACCGAAGCATCGGCCAGCGGCCATTTGAGCGAGCGCGGCTCCAGCGGCGAGACGCCGCCTTTCGGGCTGACGAGCCGCTGGTCGTATCCCTTCTCGGCGAAGATGTGCCATGCATGGGTCAGCTCGGACAGCCACAGGCCGGTCGGCTCGGCCTGGTCCGCATAGTTGGCGACGTTGCTGACGACGTGCAGGATGCGTTTGGTCATGTTGTCACTCCCTGTCGATCTCCACCGGAACCGTCGCCGATGCGTACGAACCTTGGCATGCCGCGTGTTCGTGTTCCTCTTCGCGGTCGCGGGCGACAGTCGTGACGATAACGTTGAAGTCAGGGTGAAGGTCAAGGCCTTTCGACGCGCCGCGCCGTCGCTGCGGCGTCCGCCGACTGCAGCCCGTCCAGCAGCGTCGTCAGCGCGTCTTCGATCGCATGATCGCCGACTTTCCCCGGCACCAGCCGCCCGTCGATCGCCAGCATCGTCAGGCCGTGAAGATGCGCCCAGCAGGCCGTCGCCTGGCCGAGCGCCGAGCGCGGCCGGATCGTGCCTTCGCGCTGGCCGCGCTCGAGGACCTCGACGACCAGCCGGAACGGCGCCTGCGTGCGCGGATCGAGATGGGTATCGGACGGTTCGCCCGCGTCCGCGTTGAACATCAGGCGATACAGATCCGGATGCGCGGCACCGAAGCCCAGGTGCGCATAGGCCAGTGCGGTCAACTGCGCGGGCGCATCTGCGGCCGGATCGAGCGCGGAGACCAGCGCGTCGCGCAGGCGATCGAAGCCGATCAGCGCCAGCTCGTGGAGCAGCGCCGTCTTGTCCGGGAAATGCCGATAGGGCGCGGAGTGGCTCACCTCGGCTCGCCGCGCGACTTCGCGCAGCGTGAACTGCCAGCCTTGCTGCTCCTGCAGCAGGTCGAGCGCCGTGTCGATGATCGCGCGGCGCAAGTCGCCGTGGTGATAAGGCCTGGGCTCGTCCAGCGTATCTGACGTCATGTAGAAGGAGTCTAATGTTGACAGGGGATACATTCTGCCTCTACGATCCCGAATCATCAAGTTGACACTGTCTACATCAACCGAGCTTGCCTCGACAGGAGGTGCAGGATGAACATCCCCGCAGAACCCGTTCAGCGCATCGACGCGGCTGCGCTGCTGAGCCGTCAACGCAGCGCGTTCGTCAGGGAGGGGCCGCCGAGCCTGGCGCAGCGCAAGGCGCGGCTGGCCCGGCTGCGCGCCGTCGTGCTCGACTGGCGGGAGCGCGTGAAAGAGGCGATCAGCGCCGACTTCGGGCACCGCTCGCACCACGAGACGGACATCATGGAACTGCTCGGCGTGATCCAGTCGATCGACTACCTGACGCGCAATCTGCGCCGGTTCATGAAGCCCGAGCGTCGGCATGTCGGGGTCTTTTACCGCGCCGGGCGCGCATGGGTCGAATATCAGCCGAAGGGTGTCGTCGGGGTGATGGCGCCGTGGAACTATCCGTTCTCGCTGACGTTCATTCCGCTTGCGACCGCGCTCGCTGCCGGCAACCGCGTGATGCTCAAGCCATCCGAGCTGACGCCGCGCACCAGCGAGGTGATCCGGCAGATGCTCGCGGAGACGTTCCCGGCCGACGAAGTGGCGGTCGTGCTCGGCGGCCCGGAGGTCGGCGCGGCCTTCAGCAGCCTGCCGTTCGACCATTTGCTGTTCACCGGCAGCACGCAGGTGGGCAGCAAGGTCATGAAGGCGGCAAGCGACAACCTGGTGCCGGTGACGCTCGAACTGGGCGGCAAGAGCCCGGTCGTGGTCGCGCGCGGCCACGTCGACGAGCGGACCCTGCGCAGCATCGTGTTCGGCAAGCTGTCGAACGGCGGCCAGACCTGCGTCGCGCCCGACTACGCGCTCGTCCACGAGGACGACCTCGACGCATTCGTCGCGCAGTTCGACGCGACGGTGGCCCGCGCCTATCCCGACGGGCCGACCGGCCGCGATTACACGTCGATCGTCAGCGACCGGCATTACGACCGGCTGGTCGGTCTCGTCGACGACGCCCGGCGCCGCGGCGCACGCGTGATCGAAGCGGGCGTGACGCCGGCGTCCGCCAGCCGTCGGCCGCGCACGCTCGCGCCGACGCTGATCGTCGGCGCCGGCGACGACAGCGCGGTCATGCAGGAAGAAATCTTCGGCCCGATCCTGCCGGTGCGCACCTATCGCACGCTCGACGACGTCATCGACTATGTGAACGCGCGGCCGCGTCCGCTCGCGCTCTACTATTTCGGCGAGCGGGACGACGCATGCGACCGGCTGCTGGCGCGGACGACCTCCGGCAACACGGGCATCAACCACACGCTGATGCACGTGGCGCAGGACGACCTGCCGTTCGGCGGCGTCGGCCCGAGCGGCATGGGCGCGTACCACGGCATCGAGGGCTTTCGCACGATGAGCCACGCCAAGGGTGTGTTCGTGCAGGGACGCTGGAACCTTCCCGGCCTGCTGCGCGCACCGTTCGGCAAACTCGCGGATCTTGCGCTGGCGCTGACGCTGGGCACGCGCCGCAAATCGGCCGACGCGCTCGTCCGCCCGGCTGCGCGGCCATGAGATGCACCGTGGCGGCGGTCGATTCGGATACCATCTGCGCTACCGGCCGACCTGCGCCGGGCGCTGCCGGGGCGGTCGCGCCTGTTCGCCACGCAGCGGTGACGAAAGCGGAATTCCATGACCGAACATTCACTACCACGGGGACTGCCGGAAGCGCGGTCGCGGACCGGCGATCCGGATGACGAGGCGCATGCGTCGAGCACGCGCGTCGCGGATGCCGCATGGCAGGCCGCGCACCCGATGTTTCTGTGCGCGGCCGACGGCACGCTCGGCTGGGTCAATCACGCTTTCGAAGTCATGACCGGCCGCCCGGCCGCGGCGCTGGTCGGCCAGTCGACGATCCAGGCGTGCCTGGCGGCGCCGGACGGCTCGGCCTGCGCCGCCGGCGTGATCGACCTGAACGGCGAACGCTGGCGCGTGAATCGGTACGACGTGGAGCGGCGCCCGGTGCGCGTCGACGTCGCGCGGCTCGACGGTCGGTTTTCGCCGGCCGGCGATGCCGATGTCGATGCCGATGCCGTGCCGGACGCCGCCGGCGCACATCGCGCCCGTGCGGCCGACGAATATGTCGGCTTTCTGATCGAATCCGCGGACGACGGCCAGCGGGATGGCGAACGCTGGTACGCGTCGAATTACGACGATGCGACGCAGCTGCCGAACCGCCGGCTGTTCGCCGAGCGGCTGGACCTGCGCATCGCGCGCGCACGCCGCACCGGCGACCGGTTCAGTGTCGTGATGGTCGCGCTGTCCGGGCTCGAATCGATCCGCAACGTGCTCGGCCAGCCCGGCGTCGAGATCGTGGCGCAAGTGGTCGGCGAACGCTTGCGGCAGCGTATTCCGTGCGCGCAGGCGTTCGCGTGCGTCGGTGAGGGCAAGTTCGCGCTGTTCAGCGACGACGCGTCGGCGACGCTGATCGACGAGGTGGTCGCGCAGGCGTGCGAGCCGGTCGAGTTCGTCGGCGCGCACCTGCGTGCGGTCACCTGCGCGGGCATCGCGACCTATCCGGACAACGGGGACGATACCGAAACGCTGATGCGTCGCGCCGAAGTCGCGCTGTCGTCGGCGCGCGACGCGGGCGCGAGCGGCGTCGTGCATTTCTCGAGCGCGCTCGAGCTGCGCGCGTCGCGCCGTTTCGAACTCGAAACGCTGCTCGACCGTGCGCTCGACCGGCAGCAATGCCGGCTCGTCTATCAGCCGCAGGTGACGCTGGCGACTGGCGAGATCGCGCAGGTCGAGGCGTTGATGCGCTGGCGGCATCCGGCGCACGGCGAGATCAGTCCCGCGGAATTCATTCCGATCGCGGAGCAGCGCGGGCTGATCGACCGGATCGGCGAGTGGGTGATCGACACCGCATGTCGCGAAATCGGCAAGCTGCGTCATGTGGTCCGGCACCTGCCGCGCGTCTGCGTGAACGTGTCGCCGCAGCAGTTCGAACGCGGCAATCTGCTCGAGATCATCGAGCGCGCGCTGACGCGCAGCGGGCTGGTGCCGCAGTGCCTCGAGATCGAGATCACCGAAGGCGTGCTGTTCGCCGATACGGAAGCCGCGCTGCGCACGATTCATGCGATTCGCGAACTGGGCGTCGAAGTCGCGGTCGACGATTTCGGGACCGGGTATTCGAGCCTGTCCTATCTGACGCGCTTCCCGATCAACCGCGTGAAGATCGATCGCTCGTTCGTCGCGCCGTTGCCGGGCGACGCGGGCAGTGCGGCGCTCGTCAGCGCGATCATCGCGATGGCGCATGCGTTGGGGATGCGCGTGACGGCCGAAGGCGTCGAAACGGTCGAGCAGGCCGACCGCCTGCGCGAACTCGGATGCGACGAAGCGCAGGGCTTCTGGTACGCGCGGCCCCATACGATCGCGTCGCTCGGGACGTTGCTGGCGGGGGTGTAGCGGGCTGGCCGTGAACCGGCTTGCCCGATTTCCGGTCGCGACTCACGCAAGCGTTCCGTGGCGGACGGCCGTGGCACCTGCGAGTAATCTTGACGAACGTGCGGCGCGCCGTTACGGCATATAACCGGTCGTCTGCCGTAGCACAAGCGCGACGAGTTCCGACTGTTTGGCCGTATCGGACTTGCGCAGCACAGCCTTCAGTTGACTGCGTACCGTATTCAAGGTCACGCGATGCCGCGCGGCAATATCGCTCAATGTAAGACCGTCCGCCAGCGCTCCCGCAAGCGCGGCCTCGGTTGCCGTGAATCCGAACAACGCGCGGAGCGTGTCGTTGCGCCGCGCATCGTTCTCCTCCGGCGCTCTTACGATCAGCATCGCGATCCGCTCGCTTGAAGCCACGGCGGCATCGTCGCGGCGGATGGGAGCGACCAATACCGACAGCGGACGCATACCCGCGCGCTCGATGGCGAGCGCACCTACGGGCTCGTTGATCGATGGCTGCGTACCGGCATTGCATGCTCGATCGATGAGCCGCAATAGCGCCTGCGTCGTTGCCGGGCTTGCCGCGCGGACGAGATTCGACGACGCAAACAGGCCGTTCTCGCGTCGCAACATTTCGACCGCTGCGCGATTCGAATGAATGATTCTTCCGGCACGATCGACCAGCAACACTGCGATTGCAAGTTTGTCGAGCGCGGCCTCCGTCATGGAGCGCCGTATCTCATGGCGCCGAAACGCGGAGCGCATCGCGAGCGCGCGCTGCAAATGCGGGAAGAGCAATTGCATTTTGCGCCGGTCTGTACCGTCAAAGGCAGCCGCGTGCCAGCCGCGATGCACACCGATGATTCCGACCTCGTTACCGCCGAGCGCCAACGCACCGCCAACCACCTGAGCCATATCGGCCGCGCGCATGAAGTCGTAGCACTCGCTGCGTTCCAACGCGGAATCGGCGACGATCTCGTTTCCGAAGTAGACGGTATCGAGCGGATAGAGGGTCGCTTCTCGCGCCCATTCGTCATACTGATAGTAATACTCCGCATACTGCCGAGCGAGATCGGGAGAGACATTATCAGTCGATCCAAGTAGCAGTGCGCCTTGCTCGCTTCGGACCTGTAGGGCACAACTGTGCGTATCAAAGAAGTCCGCGATCATCATCGTGACATCGCGCCACCGAGCGTCGTCCAGCGGCGCGTCGTACAACGCGCCAATCAACCGACTAAATTCGTTCAGTTCCGACATGGCATTCCGCCTTTTGTCGATGAGTGTCGCGATGCTTCGTCCGATCAAAAGTATTCGTCGTTTTTTTGTTGATCGATTACGTGAAGTTTATCACCCGTTTAAGGGATGAAATCGGAATTCTCGGCCTCTAGCATGCAGAACAAGAAAGTCCCCTGCGTGAGGCGACCAAAATGAATTCAAATCGTCAGCGGATATTGGCCTATGCTTCGTGCATAGCTTTTACCATTGTGCTTCCAGGTTGCGGGGGCGCCGACGATAGTTCGCCTCTCGCTACGGTCCCGACACTGTCGGGTACGGTCGCAAGCGGAACGCCTGTCGCCAACGCCATCATTACTGTCCTCGACTCGGCAGGACGCACGGCCGGCACGACGGCTGACAACAACGGTGCATACAGCGGCCTGTCGATTTCCGGCATGAGCGCCCCGCTGGTGCTGGTTGCGACCGACCCTGCCGGAGGCGCTCCGCTCGTTTCGATGCTTTCGACGGTGCCGACCGGCGCTGCCTCGACGACTGCTAACGTCACGACGCTGACGACCGCAGTGGCTGCATTGTTGACATCGGACGGCAATCCACTGGACTTGACCAATACAGGACAGGCCGCGGCACTCGTGAACCCGGACGCGGTCAACAAGGCGATGGCAACGGTCGACACCGCACTCGCCAGCGCGCTCGCTGCAAGTGGAATTACGGCTCAAGGTTACAACCCGTTGACGACGGCCTTGCCGGCAGATCGGACCGGTGCGGATGCGGCACTGGACTCGTTCCTCCTGATGCCGGTCAACGGCTCCACACTGCTGGTACCCACTGCCAATCCCTCCCAGAGCTTGGCCTTGAACAACCAGACTTCCGCAACGTCGCCGACGCTGCCAGCGCCGCCTGCCGAAGCTGCCTTTATCGACTGTCTACAAAGTGTGTTACAGGCCTGCTTTGGCTCGACACCCGCTTGTACGGCAGGCGTTGCCCCAGCCTTCCTGGATAACGGCTTTTCCTCGCTCAATAGCGAATTTCCAGTGTTGAGTGCTGCGAGTTCAGCGGGGACCACTGTAAATCCGCCCAGAACGCTGAGGTTCTATCAAGTCGACGGCGTGTGGCATGCCGACGTGAAGTTCAATTACGTATTACCGGACGGAACGAAGGGATCCATGCTGACGTTCAGTTGAATTGGCTGCAAGGCCGCATCCGCATTTTTGACGTTTTCCAATATAACGACTAGTAGCGCGAACGGAGATCCCTATCATGAACATCAAGCGCCTTGGAATGCTGCTGACGCTTTGCGCTCTTTCGACTGCGGCGTCGGCTCAAGCCACATCCGATATCGTCCGTATCGGCGTTGATCCCAACTTCCCGCCGTTCGAGTTCAAGTCGGCAGATGGAAGACTGACGGGTCTCGATATTGATCTCGGGAACGCCATCTGTCAGGACATCGGCGTCAAATGCGAGTGGGTCGAACACGATTTCGACCACATCATTCCTGGACTTAACGCAAAGAAGTTCGACATCATCCTGTCGGCCATGATAGCGACTGAGGATAGACGTAAGGTGATGGACTTCTCGGACACGCTCTATCACATTCCGGTCGCGATGATTGCCGCGACGACATCCGGTCTGATGCCAACAGGTGATTCGCTTCGGGGTAAACGCCTTGGGGTGACAAAAGGAACCGCACTCGAGGCGTATGTGAAGGGCAAATGGGGCTCTAAGGCGGAGGTCATTGCGTATCCGACTGACGCCCAACTTTACGACGCCTTGGCCAGCGGGAAAATCGACGCGGCCATCCAGGACAAGGCGCAGGCGGAATACTTTTTTCTGACGAAGCCCGCGGGCCAGAACTTCGCGTTCACTGGCCCAGACGACTTCGACGACGCCCGCCTCAAGAACGATGACGTTGCCATTGGCATCCGCAAGGACGACGCCCAGTTGAAGGACAGGATCAACAAGGCCATCGCCGACATTCGTGCGAACGGACTATATCGCACGATTTCGAGGAAATACATCAGCTTCGATGTGTCAGGAAACTGATGTCGGCGACTTTCCCGCATCTCCTGGGGGCGCCGAAGCGCGACACCCGCGATAACGCCAGGCCAAAAGGAGCCGCCGACCTTTCGGATCAGCGGCCTTCTCAAAAATTGATTGCGAAGCACTCCGCTGCGCTCGGCCCGGAGAGGCCGGTGTGATGATCCGTAGGTAGGCCAATCGCACGAATTTTGCCGCCCAGCCGCCCATACTCTGGCGTCCGACGGGCAACGGTTCCATGTCGCCCGACACGGCCGTGGAAAACTGTATGAATATACAGTATAGTATCCGTCAAAATCGAGCCGCGTCCGGGTCCATCTCGCGACGCGCGCGCTCCGCGAGCGTCTCGCGCCTTTCGGCAGGCGGGCGCCGGCCAACTCTTTCCGACGGGCTAGACAATTGTCATCCAGCAATCTGATCCGCATTCGCGGAGCGCGACAGCACAATCTCAAGGATCTCGACGTCGATCTGCGTACCGGCGAAATGACGGTCGTCACGGGCCCGTCCGGCTCGGGCAAGTCGAGTCTCGTGTTCGACACGCTGTACGCGGAAGGCCAGCGGCGCTATGTCGAGACGTTCAGCGCCTATGCACGGCAGTTCCTCGACCGGATGGACCGGCCGCAGGTCGACCGCGTCGACGGCGTGCCGCCCGCGATCGCGATCGACCAGACCAATCCGGTCCGCAGCTCGCGCTCGACCGTCGGCACGATGACCGAGCTCAACGATCACCTGAAGCTGCTGTACGCGCGCGCGGCGGAGCTGTTCGACCGCAAGACCGCGCGGCCGGTGCGGCACGACACGCCGGAAACGATCCACGCGGACCTGTTCGCGCGCACCGAGGCGCGGGACCCGCGGCTCGTGATCACGTTCCCGGTCGAATTGCCGGACACTGTGACCGACGAGGAGGTCGAGCAGTGGCTGTCCGCGAGCGGCTATACGCGCGTGCAGGCACAGCGCGAGGTCGCGTCGCCGACCGGGCCGCGCAAGGTGCTCGACGTGGTGGCCGACCGCTTCCGGCTGCATCAGGTCGACAAGGTGCGCGTCGTCGAGGGGATCGAGGCGTCGCTGAAGCGCGGCGGCGGGCGCGTGAACGTCTACGTGCTCGCGCAGGCGCCGGACGGCGCGGACGGCGTGGTCGCGGAACCCGAAATCTGGCGCTTTTCCACCGGCCTGCATGATCCGGACAGCGACCTGCGCTATGCGGAGCCGCAGGCCGCGCTGTTCTCGTTCAATTCGGCGTACGGCGCATGCGAAACCTGCCGCGGCTTCGGCCGCGTGATCGGCGTCGATCTCGGCCTCGTGATCCCGGACGCGCGCAAGACGCTGCGCGGCGGCGCGATCAAGCCGATGCAGACGCCCGCGTGGAAGGAGTGCCAGGATGACCTGATGCGCTACGCGGCGAAGGCGGGCATCCGGCGCGACACGCCGTGGGGCGAGCTGACGCCGGTCGAGCAGGACTGGGTCATCAACGGCGGGCCGGACTGGAACGGCAAGTGGCAGAGCCAGTGGTACGGCGTGAAGCGCTTCTTCGGCTATCTCGAATCGAAGGCGTACAAGATGCATATCCGCGTGCTGCTGTCGAAATACCGCAGCTACACGCCGTGCGACGTGTGCGGCGGCGCGCGCCTGAAGACCGAGTCGCTGCTGTGGCGGCTCGGCACGCGCGAAAACGCCGACGCGGTGCTCGCGCCGGCCGAGCGCTTCATGCCGCGCGGCGTCGACTGGACCCGCGCGCAGCTCGAGGCGCTGCCGGGCCTGACGGTGCACGACCTGATGCTGTTGCCGATCGAGCGGATCCGCCGCTTCTTCGACGACATCGCGCTGCCGAGCGCGCTGCTCGACGATGCGCTGAAGCTGCTGCTCGCCGAGGTGCGCACACGGCTGAAATATCTGTGCGACGTCGGGCTCGGCTATCTGACGCTCGACCGGCAAAGCCGGACGCTGTCGGGCGGCGAGGTGCAGCGGATCAACCTGACGACCGCGCTCGGCACCTCGCTGACCAAGACGCTGTTCGTGCTCGACGAGCCGAGCATCGGGCTGCATCCGCGCGACCTGAACCGGATCGTCGAGGCGATGCAGCGCCTGCGCGACGCGGGCAACACGCTGGTGGTCGTCGAGCACGATCCGTCGGTGATGCTCGCGGCCGACCGGCTGATCGACATGGGCCCCGGCCCCGGCGAGCGCGGCGGCACGATCGTCTACGACGGTACGCCGGGCGAGATCCGCGCGGCCGACACGCTGACGGGCGCGTATCTCGGCGGCCGCCGGCAGGTCGCGCATGCGTCGAACTGGTCGCGCCGGCCGGTGGACGCCAGCACGCCGCGCATCGTGCTCGAAGGCGCAAGCGAGCACAACCTGCGCGACGTGACGGTCGAGATCCCGTTGCAGCGCCTCGTCTGCGTGACGGGCGTGTCGGGCTCGGGCAAGTCGACGCTGCTGCAGGACGTGCTCTATCCGGCGATGGCGCGGCAACTGGGCCGCGCGACCGAATCGCCGGGCGCGTACCGCAGACTGTCCGGCGCCGAGCAGGTCGGCGATGTCGTGTTCGTCGACCAGTCGCCGATCGGCAAGACCACGCGGTCGAACCCGGCGAGCTATGTCGGCGCGTTCGACGAGATCCGCAAGCTGTTCGCGAAGGCGCCGCTCGCGCTGCAGCGCGGCTATGGCGCGGGCACGTTCAGCTTCAACTCCGGCGACGGGCGCTGCCCGACCTGCGGCGGCTCCGGTTTCGAACACGTCGAGATGCAGTTCCTGAGCGACGTCTATCTGCGCTGTCCGGATTGCGACGGCCGGCGCTACCGCGACGAGGTACTCGAGGTGCGGATCGTGCGCGACGGCCGCGCGCTGAGCATCGCCGACGTGCTGGAGCTGACCGTCAGCGAGGCGGCGGCGTTCTTCGCGGCGGACGCCGAAGTGCTGCGGGTGCTGCAGCCGATCGTCGACGTCGGGCTCGAATACGTGAAGCTCGGCCAGCCGGTGCCGACGCTGTCGGGCGGCGAAGCGCAGCGGTTGAAGCTGGCCGGCTTTCTCGCCGAATCCGCGGCGGCCGGCAACGGGCGCCGGGTCGTCACCGAGGAGGCGCGCATCGCGCGCACGCGCCTGTTCATGTTCGACGAACCGACCACCGGGCTGCACTTCGACGATATCGCGAAGCTGATGCAGGCCTTCGGCAAGCTGCTCGCGAGCGGTCATTCGCTGATCGTGATCGAGCACAACCTCGACGTGATCCGCGCGGCCGACTGGCTGATCGATCTCGGCCCGGAAGGCGGCGACGGCGGCGGCTTCGTGCTGTGCGCGGGCACGCCCGACGACGTGAAGGCGTGCGCGCAGTCGCACACGGGCGCGGCGCTGGTCCAGTACGATCGCGCGATGAGCGCCGGAATCCCGTCCGACGACGAGGGCTTGCCGTTGCAGGCCGCGCTGAACGCCGCGCGCGCGCGGCGGGCGATCGAAGGCGAGGATGTCGTGCGAATCGTCAACGCGCGCGAGCACAACCTGAAGTCGCTCGACGTCGACATCCCGCACGGCAAGTTCAGCGTGGTGACCGGCGTGTCCGGTTCCGGCAAGTCGACGCTCGCGTTCGACATCCTGTTTCACGAAGGCCAGCGCCGCTACCTCGAATCGCTGAACGCGTACGCGCGCTCGATCGTGCAGCCGGCCGGGCGCCCCGAGGTCGACGCGGTGTACGGCATTCCGCCGACCGTCGCGATCGAGCAGCGGCTGTCGCGCGGCGGGCGCAAGAGCACGGTCGCGACGACGTCCGAAGTGTGGCATTTCCTGCGGCTGCTGTACGTGAAGCTCGGCCTGCAGCACTGCATCCACGACGGCACGCCGGTCACGTCGCAAAGCGTCGAGTCGATCGCCGCCCAACTGCTGCGCGATCATCGCGATGAGCACGTCGGTCTGCTCGCGCCGCTCGTCGTCAACCGCAAGGGCGTGTATACGGATCTCGCGAAGTGGGCGAAGGCGCGCGGCCATACGCATCTGCGCGTCGACGGCGAGTTCGTGACGGTCGATCCGTGGCCGAAGCTCGACCGCTTCCGCGAGCATACGATCGAGCTGCCGGTCGCCGATATCGTCGTCTCGCCGGATCGCGAGGCCGAGTTGCGGCAGCGTCTCGACGAGACGCTCGAGATCGGCAAGGGCGTGATGCACCTGCTCGCGCCGCTCGACGGGCTCGATCATGCGATGAACCACAATCATTCGACCGCGCGCGTCGGCGAGGTCAAGGTGCTGTCGGTCAAGCGCGCATGCCCGGTATGCGGCACGAGCTATCCGGAGCTGGACCCGCGGCTGTTCTCGTACAACAGCAAGCATGGCTGGTGCACGACCTGCGTGGGTACCGGCCTCGCGCTCACGCGCGAGCAGCGCGCCGCGTACGACGACACGGTGCTCGCCGAGGACGGTCGCGGCCGCGAACAGACGCTGCCTTCCGACGAGCAGGAACCGGAAGGCGTCGGCAACGAGCCGTGCCCGGATTGCGGCGGCACGCGGCTGAATCCGTCCGCGCGTGCGGTCACGTTCTGCGACCATTCGATCGTCGACGTCGCGCAGTGGACGGTGTCCGACACGCGTCGCTGGATCGACGGGCTGCGACTCGCCGGGCGCGATGCGCAGATCGCGCGCGACATCGTCAGCGAGATCGGCAGCCGTCTGGCGTTTCTGGAGGAAGTCGGGCTCGGCTATCTAAGCCTCGACCGCGCGGCGCCGAGCCTGTCGGGCGGCGAAGCGCAGCGGATCCGGCTCGCCGCGCAGCTGGGCAGCAACCTGCAGGGCGTCTGCTACGTGCTCGACGAGCCGACGATCGGCCTGCATCCGCGCGACAACCAGATCCTGCTGAACGCGCTGCGCAAGCTCGGCGACAAGGGCAATACGCTCGTGGTCGTCGAGCACGACGAGGACACGATCCGCCGCGCCGATCACATCATCGACGTCGGCCCGGGCGCCGGCAAGCGCGGCGGCACGCTGGTCGCGCAGGGCGCGGTCGCGGACCTGGCCGCGCAGCCGGAATCGCTGACGGGCCGCTTCCTCGCGCAGCCGATCACGCATCCGCTGCAGCCGCGCCGCGACGTGATCGCGCCCGGCGCGAACGGCACGCCGGCCGTCCCGGAGCACTGGCTGACCGTGCATGGCGGCAGGCTGCACAACCTGCGCGACGTCACGGTCGGCATTCCGTTGGCGCGGCTCGTCGCGGTGACGGGCGTCAGCGGCTCGGGCAAGTCGACGCTCGCGCGCGACGTGCTGATGACGAACCTGCTCGACGCGGTCGGCCGTTCGGTACTGTCGTCGCCGGCCACGCGCCGGGCGCGCAAGTCCGCGCAGCAGGCGGCCCCGCAAGCGGCGAATCGTCGCTCGAGCGTGCTCGCGCGCAGCGCGCCGCGGCCCTCGCTCGACGTCACGCATATGTGGCAGGGCTGCGAATCGATCAGCGGCTGGGAGCGCATCGACCGCGTGCTCGAAGTCGACCAGACGCCGATCGGCAAGACGCCGCGCTCGTGCCCGGCGACCTATATCGGCGTGTGGGACGCGATCCGCCGGCTGTTTGCGGATACGCTGGAGGCGCGCGCGCGCGGCTATACGGCGTCGCGCTTCTCGTTCAACACCGGCGACGGGCGCTGCCCCGCGTGCGAAGGGCAGGGCGTGCGCACGATCGGCATGAGCTTCCTGCCCGACGTGAAGGTGCCGTGCGACGTATGTCACGGGCAGCGCTTCAATCCGGAGACGCTCGCGGTCACGTGGCGCGGCAAGAACATCGGCGACGTGCTGACGATGGAGATCGACGAAGCGGTCGAGTTTTTCGCGCCGATCACGAACATCGCGCATCCGCTGCAGCTGATGAAGGACGTCGGCCTCGGTTACCTGACGCTCGGCCAGCCGTCGCCGACGCTGTCCGGCGGCGAGGCGCAGCGGATCAAGCTGGTCACCGAGCTCAGCAAGGTGCGCGACGACGTCACGCGACGCGGCCAGAAGGCGCCGCATACGCTGTACGTGCTCGACGAGCCGACCGTCGGCCTGCACATGGCCGATGTCGCGAAGCTGATCCGCGTGCTGCACCGGCTCGTGGACGGCGGGCACAGCGTGATCGTGATCGAGCACGATCTCGACGTGATCGCGGAAGCGGACTGGATCATCGATCTCGGCCCGGAAGGTGGCGTCGGCGGTGGCACGATCGTCGCGGCCGCGCCGCCGGAAGCGCTGGCGAAGGTGCGCGCGAGCCATACCGGGCAGGCGTTGAAGCCGGTGCTGGCGCGCGGCGGGGTGGAGCGGGAAGGCGAGGTGGGGGTCGGTTGAGTCGGGGCGTTTTTGCCGGTGGCTCGGGGCGGCGCGTGAGGCGTCGCTCAACCGCCTCGTCTACGAAAATATGAGAAGGTTCCTGGGCAATAATCCGTCTTGTTCTCAAACGATCATCATGCTCCATCGCGCATTTTTCACGTGTATTGCCGTTGCATCGCCAGCGCTCGTTGTCGCCGCCTCATCAGTACCAACGGAAGTGAAAACGATCGCATACAAAGGATCGCTGCCCTACGTCGAATCAGGCGATGCGAGGCGCGACGCCCGCATCAACCATCGTATTTTTCTCGATATGGCCGAGCAGCCGGCGCCGGCCAGATATTCCGACGGCATCCGGAAGCCCAAGGAACAGGATGGACTTCAAGGCAGTTCCGATTTCAACTTCGAAGTGTTGCGTAACGACGATAGCGTGCTGGCAATCGAAGTCGACGCCGAGGGCTGCGGCGCCTATTGCGAGCATTACTCGAGGCTCTACAACTTCGATGCAGCGACCGGGCGACTGATCTCCGCTGCGGACATATTTACGCCGGCGGGTGGTGTGACCTTGCAGAAGAAGAACCTCGCGGAACGTATGGCCGAGTACACCAGAGCCATCGCCGATCTGGGTAAAGAGGCCGTTGCTAACTGCCAGAAGAAGGGCATCGCGACACCCTGGCCGCAGCCTTGGCCCGACGGCAAGCAGGATGCCGAGGAAGGGTATATCAAGTCGGCCATTGGCATGTACGAATACTGCCTGGAGTCGATGCGTTCGCCCGACTATGGAAAGTACTACAGATGGGCGGATACCCCTTTGAAAATCGGGGACGGGTCCATCACGTTTCTGTATGAGCGTTGCAGTAACCACGCCTCGCGCGCGCTGGACGACGTGGGCGATCAGGCGGTGACTTACAGGATCGAGAATCTCGCGCCGTATCTCACGGCTTACGGCAAATATCTTTTAATGCGTGGTCCGCAGGCTGCGCCGCAAGCCGAGCCGTACCGGCAGGTTCTGCAAGGTCGCGTGGGGCAGGCGGCCATTACACTGCTATTGTCCGAACGCTATGGCGATGGCTCGCTGTCCGGCACCTACTTCTATGGCAAGTACCGCAAGCCGATTGCGCTGCGCGGCAAAGTGAATGGCAACGTCATCGAGCTTACCGAATACGAGGGAAGCGATACGCCCAACCCGCTGATTCGGGCCACGATCAAGGGCGACACGCTTGAAGGTCAGTGGATCGGCGGCAATAAGACGCTCGACTTCCGGGCCGCGCCCTGATCACCGTGGGTGCGTGGTCTTTATAACGCCATGCTGCAGCACCGTGGCGTGACAGCCCGGCGAAGAGCGCCCCCTCGGCGCTCCCCGCCCACCCGCCATCAACTGCCATACACATCGAAGTCGAAGTACTTCTTTGCGATGCGCGCATAGGTGCCGTCCTTGATCATCGCGGCGATCGCGGCATCGAGTTTCTCCTTCAGGTCCGTGTTGTCCTTGCTCAGGCCGATGGCCGTGCCCGGGCCGAAGATCGCCTTGTCGTCCAGCGCCGGGCCGGCGAAGTCATAGGGCCGGCCGCGCGGCGTATTCAGAAAGCCGCGCTCGGCCTGCACCGCATTCTGCAGCGACCCGTCGAGCCGTCCCGCCAGCAGGTCGGCGTAGACCTGGTCCTGGTCTGCATACGACACGATATTCACGCCCTTCGAGCCCCAATGCACCTTCGCATAGGTCTCCTGCATCGACCCTTGCTCCACGCCGATCGACTTGCCTGCGAGCGATTCGGCAGTCGGCTGCAGGTTCGCGCCCTTGCGCGTGACGAGGCGCGTCGGCACGTGGAAGAGCTTGCTCGTGAACGCGATCTGCTTGACGCGGGCAGGCGTCATCGACATCGTCGACAGGATGCCGTCGAACTTGCGCGCCTTGAGCCCGGGAATCATGCCGTCGAAGGCATTCTCGACCCATACGCATTGCGCGTTCAGGCGCCGGCACAGTTCATTGCCGACGTCGATGTCGAAGCCGACGAGCTTGCCGTCGGCGGTCTTCGATTCGAATGGCGGATAGCTCGCGTCGACACCGAAGCGGATCGTCGACCAGTCCCTCGCGTACGCGCTGCCCGCGACGAGCAGCAGGGCCCCGATCAGCAGCATCGGCGTTCTTTTCATGATGGTTCTCCTCCAATTGGCAATCGCCTTCGGTGGTTCGCTCGCGACCACGGCTTCCCCGCCCGCAATCCGCGGCTTCGGTGAGTGAAAAGGGTTCGGGAGCGACAGGCTTGATCGGGGGCGACGGCGCGTTGCTGCGCCGCTGCCCCGTCCCCGCGAACAACGCATTCGGGTTTCCGGTGCGCCACTCGGACCCGTCGAGGTCTCGGGACCGGATCTGGCGGCATGTCCCGCCAGCATCGACGCAGCGCTAGAACCCCGCCGCCAGTCCGTCGCGACGGCTGTCGCTGGCCGCGACATAGCCGCGATCCGGTTCGTTGCGATCGAGCTTCCAGATGTACTGGCCGGAGCCGAAGTCCATATACGGATCGTCGACCGACTTGATCGTATGGCCCCGTTCCTCGAGCGCGCGCGCGGTATCCCTGTCGAGCGTCGCCTCGATGTCGATCGTGAAGTCGCGATTGACCTTCCAGCGCGGTGCGTCGCATGCGGCCTGCGGCTGCTGGCCGTAGTCGAGCATGCGCACGATCGATTGCAGATGACCTTGCGGCTGCATGTCGCCGCCCATCACGCCGAAGCTCATCACCGCTTCCTGCCGGCCGTCGACCTGCTGCGTGACGAATGCCGGGATGATCGTGTGGAACGGCCGCTTGCCGCCTTCGACGACGTTCGGCGACTTCGGATCCATCGAGAACCCGCAGCCGCGGTTCTGCAGCGCGATGCCGCTGTCGGGTACCACGATGCCGGAGCCGAACCCCATGTAGTTGGACTGGATGAAGCTGACCATCATCCCGCGCTCGTCGGCCGCCGACAGGTAGATCGTGCCGCCGGCCTTCGGCATGCCGAAGTCGAACTGCGTGGCCCGCGTCCGGTCGATCAGCTTCGCGCGCGACGCGAGATAGGCGTCGTCGAGCATCTGTTCCGGCGTGACGTCCATCGCGCGCGGATCGGCGACGTAGCGATAGACGTCGGCGAACGCGAGCTTCATCGCCTCGATCTGCAGATGCTGCGATTCGATGCTGTCGACCGGCAGCGAGCCGATATCGAAGTGTTCGAGGATGCCCAGCGCGATCAGCGCGGCGATGCCCTGGCCGTTCGGCGGGATCTCGTGCACGGTGTAGCCGCGATAATGCTTGCCGATCGGCTCGACCCAGTCGGCGCGGTAGTTGCGCAGATCGTCGAGCGTCAATGCGGCGCCGCCTTCGCGTGCGAATGCGGCGATCCGTTCGGCGATCTCGCCGTCGTAGTACGCGCGCGGGCCCAGTTCGGCGAGCGTGCGCAGTGTCTTCGCGTGACCGGGAAAGCGCACCAGTTCGCTGACTTCGGGCGCGCGACCGCGCGGCATGAAGGTGTCGGCGAAGCCGGGCTGGTCCTTCAGCTCCGGCACGGCCGCCGCCCATTTGTACGCGACGATGCTGGCCACCGCATGACCGCGCTCGGCGATCTCGATGGCCGGCTCCATCAGGTCGGCGAACGGCAGCGAGCCGAATTTCCGGTGCAGCGCCTCCCAGCCGGCGATCACGCCGGGCACGGTCACCGCGTCCCAGCCGCGCTTCGGCTGCACCGCGAGGCCGTTGCGCTCGCCGTACCGGCGCTTGAAGTAGTCGACGTTCCACGCGGCCGGCGACACGCCCGACGCGTTCAGCCCGTGCAGCTTCGCGCCGTCCCACACCAGCGCGAACGCATCGCCGCCGAGGCCGCACGATACCGGCTCGACCACGGTGATGGCCGCGGCGGCGGCGATCGCCGCATCGACCGCGTTGCCGCCTTTCCACAGCATGCGCAGCCCCGCCTGCGCGGCGAGCGGGTGCGAGGTCGACACGATATTGCGCGCGAACACCGGCAGGCGCGGCGTCGGGTAGGGGTTTTGCCAGTTGAAGCGGGTCATGGTGTGTTCGGTGATGAAGAAGTGAAGCGCACGCGTAGGCGCGTGAATCAGGCGGCGGCGCGCGGAACGCTCGGCGGCCATGCCGCCGCAGCGCTTCGATGCCGACGCCGCGCAGCGCCGCCTCGCGCCGGTCATCCTTTCGGCGGCTTACAGGGTTCGATTATGTCGGGCCTGGGCATGAGAAAACATTAATATTTATATTCGATACTTGAGTTTTTCTTGAATTTCGAAGGTGGCGATGCTGACACTCCGGATGCTGAAAACCTTTCGGGCCGTCGCCCAAACCGGTTCGTTCGCGGCGGCGGCCGAGCGGGTCGCGCTGACGCAGGCGGCGGTCAGCCTGCAGATGCGCGGGCTCGAGGCGGCGCTCGATCGCCGGCTGTTCGACCGCAGCGCGCGGCAGATCGCGCTCACGCGGCATGGCCGCGAGATCCAGCCGAAGATCGAGCAGATTCTCGACCTGCTGGCCGAACTTGAGCCGACGCCCGCCGGGCTGATGCAGGGGCCGGTGACGATCGGCGCGGTCGTGTCGGTGATCGGCGCACTGTCGCTGGTGGTTGCGAGCCTGAAGACCGCGCATCCGCAACTCGACGTGCGTCTGCTGTCGGCGCGCTCGGACGAACTGGCCGCGATGGTGGAGGCGGGCGAGGTCGATATCGCCGCCGTGGTCGCGCGGGCGGACGACGCGCTGCCCGATACGCTGAAATGGACGCCGCTCTACAGCGAGCCGCTGGTGCTGGTCGTGAGCCGCGAAATCACCGACACGGACCCGCGGCGCATCCTGCGCGGTCACGGTTTCCTGCGTTTCGACCGGCGCGTGCGCACCGGTCGCGTGATCGAGCAGGCGCTGCAGAGCCTCGGCCTCGCGGTGAACGAATATCTGGAGCTGAACTCGATCGAAACGATCGCCGCGCTGGTGCGCGAGAACGTCGGCGTCGCGGTGCTGCCGCTGCTGCATCGTGCGAACTGGCAGGCGGACCCCGCGCTGCGCGTGCTGCCGATCGCGAATCCGCCGGTCCTGCGCACGGTCGGGATGATCCAGCGGGCGTCGTACGGCCGCAGCGGCATTACCGAGGCCATCATCGACGCGCTGCATGCGGGGTGACGGTGCCGGCAGCCGGCGCCGGTGCGCTGAATGGTGCGTACCTTCCGACACGCGCGTGCCATACACGCGCCTTAACTTGGCAGCACACTGGCCGTCGGCATGTTGCGTCCGGAACAACGCGTCGATATCCGTGACGGGACGTGCGCGCGATGCGGCAGTCGGGCGCGAGGCGAGCGCGGATCGACGTTGCGTGACTGGCCGTGCGCGTCGCCCGACGCACCGATCGCGGTGACGCCGTCGGCGCGCAGCGCTGACCACGCCGAAGCGACCGATTGACGCCGCGAACGGGGAACTCATGGAGCTTTGCGTGAACACCGGGCGACAAGCGCGGCCCAGGTACGACGGCCGCACGGGCCGTACCGATTGCTGCGCGCGCGGCGGGCCGCATGCGGCGAGGCCGCCGCAGCCGGGCTTCACGCTGATCGAGGTACTGGTCGCGCTCGCGATCGTCGCCATCGCACTCGGCGCGGTGATGCGCGCGATCGGCTCGCTCGCCAGCGATACCGACGCCGCGCGCATGCGGCTGCTCGCGCTGTGGAGCGCCGACAACGCGCTCGGGGCGATCCGCATCGCATCGACGTCGCCGCCGGTCGGCAGCGACACGTTCGCGTGTCCGCAGGGCGTGTATCGGTTCGTCTGCCGGCAGTCGGTGAAAGCGCTGTCGAGCCCGCTGGTGCGAGAGGTGACGGTCAGCGTCTATGCGTCCGCGTCGAGCCGGACGCTGCTCGCACAGATGACCACCGTGGTGCAGGATGAAGCGCGGCATTGATGCGCGTGCGCGGTCACGCGCGCGCGGCTTCACGCTGATCGAGATGCTGGTCGCGATCGCGCTGCTGGCGGTGATCGCGCTGCTGTCGTGGCGCGGCCTCGACGCGACGATCCGCGGACGCGACACGGTGGCGGCGACGCTGTCGCACGCGGCTGCTCGGCCGCTACTTCTCCCAACTGCAGTTCGACCTGCTGAACCTCGTGACGGCCGACGAGGTAGTCGGGCCGCCGCTGCGGCTGCGTCCGAACGAACTGGTGCTGGTCCGGCACGTCGGTGTCGGCGGCGGGCCGACGCACGTGCAGGTGGTGCGCTACGCGCTGAGCGGGCGCGAGCTGACGCGCAGCGCGTCGGGGCCGCTCGCGTCGCTGGCCGACCTCGAGCACGCGCTGCACCACATGGATGCGTTCCCGAGCGTGGTCGTGAGCCGCGACGCGCGCACGATGCAACTGTCGGTCTGGATCGCGCCGACCGGCTGGACAGCCAGCCAGGTCGACGTCGAGCAGACCTACGCCAAGTTTCTCGCGCAGCACGGCCTCAGCAACATCGCCTCGCTCGGCATGCCGCTGCCGCGCGGCATCCGCTTCGCGGTCGCGCTGGGTACGCCGCCCGTCGAATACGTGCGCACGATGCCGATCGGCCAGTGAGGGGCGGCGGCCCGGCCCGGTCGAAATGCGGGTTTCGGCCGCCCGATACGTCTTGTTTGATGAGAGCCGGTCCGGGCTTCGGTTTCGGGCCTGCGACCGGCGGAAACGTTGAAGTGTCGAGGGGGATTCGTGAAATCGGTTGTCGAATGGCGGCGCACGGGAACGCGCGCCGTCGCGTCGCGGCGCGCAGGTATCGTGCCGCGATGCGCCGGCCTGCTGCTGGCCGGCGCGCTGTCGGCGTGCGCGGTGCAAGGGGGCGGTGAGCCCGCCGACGCGGACACCGGTGCCCGCCAGGTGACGGTCGCCTGCGTGAGCGCGGCACGACGCGGCGAAACGCCGTGCGCGGAAAGCGCCGCGCGCGCGTGCGGCGGCCCGGCCGCGTTGCGCAAGATCACGCTCGTCGCGGCCATTCCGATGACGGAAGGCGTCGACCAGCATCCGGTGCCGATGTATCAGTATTCGGCGATCTATACCTGCGGCGCCGCTGCCGGGCAGTAGCCCGGCCGGCGGCACTGCGCCGCGGCGACGGGCACCGCCGCGACCGCACCGGTGAACGGGCTGCATGTCATGTCTGCGTCAGGTCATATCGATGTCATCCGGCGCTTTTACGATCGAATGATCCGCTGCGCGCGCGACACGGGTGTCGCGCGCGACCGGTTGATCTCATTTCCCTGTCGATCCGATGAGCCGGACCTGGGCTTCGATTACGGTCTTGGCGGCGGCCCTTGCGTCCGTCGCGGTGTCCGGTGCGGCGTGGGCCCAGGCGCCGTCGATGCCGGTCGCGGATCCCGCGGCCGACGGCGGTCCGGTCGAATTCGACATTCCTGCGCAGCCGCTTGCCGCGGCGCTCAAATTGTTCAGCCAGAGAAGCAACTTGTCCGTGATGGCGCAAAGCAGCCTGCTGGATCAGCGCACGAGCACCGCGGTGCATGGCGTGTTTGCGCCGCGCGACGCGTTGCCTCGTCTTCTCGACGGCACCGGGCTGGAAGCCCGCTTTCCGTCGGCGGGCGCGGCGGCGATCGTGCCGGCACCGGCTGCGCGGTCCGGGCCGAATCCGGCCGATATGCCGCTGTCGCTCGAGATCGCGGAGTCGGCAATCGACGGGATCCATCGCGGCGGCGCGGATTACGGCCCGTACGTCGCGTCGATGCAGGCGGCGCTGATCGGCGCGCTATGCCGTTCGCCGCTGACGCGTCCCGGCGCGTACCGGCTGGCGGTGCAGTTGCGCGTCGGTCCGGCGGGCGACGTGAGCGCATTCCGCACGGGCGGGACGACCGGCGACGCGTCGCGCGATGCGGCGATTGCGCGGGCGATCCGGTCGCTCGCGCTCGACGCGCCGCCGACGGGCATGCCGCAGCCGGTGACGATTCTGCTGCGTCCGGCACGCAGCGGCGTCGTGCCGGGCTGCGTGCCACAGGACGGGGGCTAGCGCATGAGCGAAGACGCGCGAACCCGGCTGCGCTCGCTGTTCGTCGAAAAATACGCGCACCTGCGCCGCCGGCTCGAATTCATCGTCGGCTCGCGGGACGGCGCGGCCGACGCGATGCAGGAAACTTGGCTGCGGCTCGACACGATGAACGATCCGGCGCAGGTCGCCAATGCGGACGCGTATCTGCTGCGGATGGCGTCGAACGTCGCGATCGACCAGCACCGGCGCGAGCAGCGGCACCTGAGCGTGGGCGAGGTCGACGAACTGTTCGAGGTCCGCGACGAGCTGGCCGATCCGGACCGGATCGTGTCCGCGCGCCGCGACATCGACGCGCTCCAGCAGGTGCTCGACACGCTGCCGGCGCGCCAGCGCGGGATATTGGTCGCCGCGCGGATCGACGGGCTGCTCAATCGCGAAATCGCCGAGCGCTTCGGGATTTCGGAGAGCCTCGTCGAAAAGGAGCTACGCTATGCGTTGCGCGCGTGCCGCGACGGCCTGCGGCAGCAGATGGCGCTGGAAGACGGCAGCACGCGCGGGCGGCGCAAATTCTGATGAACCAATCGATGACGAACACCGAACGCTCGCGGCAGGACGCGATCGACGAACAGGCGGAGTCGTGGCTGATCCGGCTGCGCTCGGGTACGGCGTCGCCCGAAGACGCCGCGGCGTTCCGGCACTGGTGCGACCTTGATCCGCGCCATCGCGAGGCCGCGCAGATGCTCGGCCGGCTGTGGGGGAGCCTCGCACCGGCGTTGCGCGAGGCGCCCGGTCCGCGCCGTGCCGCCGCCGCTGCGCAGCCGGGTCGCCGGCCCGGCGCGGTGGCGCGCCCGCAGATGGGCCGGCGCCTGTTCGTCGGCGGCGCGGTGGCGGCCGCGGCCGGTTGGCTCGCGTGGCGGCCGCCGCTGGCGCTGTGGCCGTCGGTGGCCGATCTCGCGGCCGACTATCGCACCGGCACCGGCGAGCAGCGTCAGGTGACGCTCGCGCGCGACGTCGTGGTCGACCTGAACACGCGCACGCGGATCGACCTGCTGTCGTCCGCCACACCGGCGGCCGGGATTCGACTGCTGGCCGGCGAGGCGGACATCCAGGCGGACATCGCCGGTGCGCCGGGCGCGGCGCGGCCATTCGACGTCGTGGCCGCCAGCGCGCGCGTGCGTGCATGGCGCGCCGGTTTCAACGTGCGGCTGTCCGGCGACGCCGGCTGCGTGACCTGCGTGACGGGCACCGTCGAATTGCGGCATCCGCATGGCCGCGCGACGCTGTCGGCCGGGCAGCAGGTCGTCTATGACGAGCGCATCGTGCATGCGCCGTCGGCCGTCGATACCGCCAGCGTCACCGCGTGGCGCCGCGGCATGCTGGTGTTCGACGACGTGCCGCTGGCCAGCGTGATCGACGAGATCAACCGCTACCGGCCCGGCAAACTCGTGCTGCGCAATCCGCGGCTCGGCGACGCGCGCGTGCAGGCGCAGTTCTCGCTGCGCCGGCTCGACGATGCGATCGTGATGGTGCGCGACGTGTTCGGCGCGCATGTGACGACGCTGCCGGGCGGGATCGTGCTGCTGAGCTGATCCGGCGCACGCGGCGACGGGCAACGAGCCATGGGGTCCGAAGGGGCTCGATCGCGGCCCGCAGCCGCGCCGGTCGTCCGATCGAATTCCACTGACCGACAAACCGGGTTCCGTGCCGCACGGAACCCGGTTTTCTTTTGGGCGCATCGCGTTGTGGCGCGTGCACGCGCGCGACATACAGCCCGGCAAAAATGTCCGGCATCGACTGTCCGGCGCCGACCCGGTGCCGAGCGGTCGTCACACCGAAATGCGATATCCGGCAGGTCGCTTCGTCAGGGCGTTAGATGACGGATGTTGCTAACGGGGAATTCGCTATGAGCGGTCGTACGCAGAGGCAGTCGAAATCGATCCAATCCGCCGGGCAGGCGCGCCTGCTTCGGGTCCGTCCGCTATGTCACGCGATCGCGCTGATGCTCGCGGCAGGGGGCGGCGTGCACGCGCACGCGGCGGGCATCGTGAACCTCGGGCAGGCCGCGGCGCGTGCATCGGGCGGTGGCGCGGGGAGCGGCGGCGTGCCGGGCGTGCCGAATCTGGGCGTGTCGGCGCAGCAGGCGCTGCAGGCGAGCCAGCCGTCGATCCGCAACCTCGGGCATGCGGCGCAGGCGGTGGCCGCGCAGATCGCCGCGCAGCAGAGCGCGGCGGCGGCCGCGGCGGGATTGCCGTCGACGGTGCCGAATGGCTTGACGCCGGGCGGCTTGCAGGTCGCGCCGGGCATCACGTTCGTGAAGGACAACAACGGCAATCCGGTCAGCCAGAACACCGACGCAAGCAATCCGCTGCTGTGGGTCAATGCGAACGCGCCGACGCAGACGACGGACAACAGCGGCCACGTGAACGTGGACGTGAAGCAGACCGGCGCGAATGCGGTGCTGACGTGGGAGACGATGAACGTCGGGCGGCAGACGACGCTGAATTTCGATCAGTCGGGCGGGACGCAGACGAACGGCGCGAACAACTGGGCAGTGCTGAACCGGATCAACGATCCGAGCGGGCGGCCGAGCCAGATCCTCGGGAACGTCACCGCGCAGGGGGCGGTGTATGTGATCAACCGCAACGGCGTATTGTTCGGCGCGGGTTCGCAGGTCAATGTGCATTCGCTGGTGGCGTCGTCGCTCGATCTGCTGAACATGAACGACTACAACCAGACGTTCGTGAACCACCTGCCGGTCGCGATCGGCAACCTGGTCCAGGATGCGGCGGGCATCGTCGCGAGCAACCAGCAGTTCCTGAGCCTGCCGGCCGGCACGTCCGGCGGCCTCGCGTATCCGACGTCGGGATCGTCGGGCACTGTGCAGGGCCACGGCGGCGTGCCGTACGAAGTGCTCGGTCTCGGCAACCAGGTCGGCGTGAGTTCGCCGGGCCAGTATCAGCCGCCGGGCGACATCACGATCGAGCCGGGCGCGTCGGTCACGACGCACATCAACGGCACGATCAGCGACGGCGGCTTCGTGATGATCGCCGCGCCCGACGTGACGAACGGCGGGCATATTACCGCGACGGCCGGGCAGGTGGTGCTGGCCGCGGGCGTCGGTGTGAGCCTGCGGCCGAACACGAACAATCCGCAAGTGCTGCTGCCGGAGCTGAGCGGCAAGATCATGATTCCGATCGATACGTTTTCGTCGATCGACCTGACGCCGGCCGGCACACTGACCAACACCGGCATCATCGAGGCCGCGCGCGGCAACGTGAACCTGCTGGGCAGCCGCGTGGCGCAGAATGGCGTGGTGGGCGTGACGACGAGCGTCAACGCGCCGGGCACGATCACGATCTCGACGGTCGACGAATACAACGCGAACAACCCGGCCGGCAACGCGTATTTCGGGCGCGGCCTGCTGACGAACAGCGACGGGTCGGGCGTCAACGATACCAATCGCGCAGGCCTGCTGAGCTTCGGCCCGAACTCGGTGACCGCCGTGCTGGCCGACAAGGATGGCCAGACGGTCACGTCGGCGCCGGGCACGAGCTTTACGCCGGGCAGCATCGCGATGACGGCGGGTTCGGTCTGGCTCCAGGGCGGCTCGCTGATCGAGGCGCCCGGCTCGAACGTTTCCGTCGTGGCGCTGTCCGGGGCGACGTATGCGCCGTCGCCGGACATCCAGGCGGTCGGCGGCCGGATCTACGTGGACACCGGCGCGACGATCGATGTGTCGGGGCTCGCGAACGTCGAGCTGCCGATCGCGGATACGCTGGTGACGGTCGGCCGCGTCGGCCTGAACGAACTCGCGGACTCGCCGCTGCTGCGCGACGGCTTCCTGTTCGGCCTGAAGGGTGTCGTCGTCGACAGCACGCTGACGGGCACGCGCAGCGACGGCGTGCAGTGGGTCGGCAGCCCGATCCTGAACCTGTCGGGGTACGTGAACCTGATCCCGCGCACGGTCGATCAGTTGCTGACCAACGGCGGCACGATCACGCTGGCGGGCAACGACGTGATGACGGCCGCCGGCTCGTCGCTGAACCTGAACGGCGGCTACGTGCATTACGACGGCGGGATCGTCAACACGACGCGGCTGGTTGATGCGAACGGCGCGATCGTGCCGATCGGGCAGGCGAGTCCGTACGACACGTATGTGGGCGTTGCCGGACAGTTCACCGAAACGCATCCGCGCTGGGGCGTGACGAAGACCTGGTACAACCCGCTGCAGAACGCCGGCGTCTACGAGGGCGACTACATCGTCGGCGGCAATGCGGGGACGTTGAACCTGTTCGCGACGCAGGCGCTGGTACTCGACGGCGACATCAGCGCGCAGTCGTTTGCCGGATCGAAGCAGGTGCAGGGCAACGGCGAGCCGTCGGGCGGGACGTTCAGCCTCGGCAGCAACGCGGCGCTCACGCAGGGCAAGACCACGTCGACGTCGGGCGATGAGAGCCTCGTGATCCTGCAGCCGCAGGCGCCGCAACTGGACGCGCTGGCGCCGGGCTTCGGCATCGCGACGCCGCTCGACAGCGACGCGCTGAATGCGCTGCCCGACACCGATCCGGACAACCTGCTCGCGGCGCATGTCGTGCCGGTCGACACGCTGAACCGCGGCGGCTTCTCGAAGCTCAGCGTCATCGAGGACAAGATGGGAGGCAAGGGCTACGTGGTCGCGGACGGCACGCGGCTGACGCTGCAACCGGGCGGCAGCATCACGCTGGCCACCGGCATTCTCAGTCCTCGCCCGATCACGGTGCTCGGCAGTCTGGTCGTGCCGTCGGGCACGATCACGCTGTCGACCGACGGCGATATCGTGGTGGGTCCGAACGCGCTGCTCAGCGCAGCCGGCCAGTGGGTGAACAACGACACGCTGGCCGCGGCCGGCACGACGCCGGGCGGCAACCACTACGTGAACGGTGGCAGCATCACGCTGTCGGCCAGCGGCGGCATCGACCTGCAGGCGGGCAGCGTGCTCGACGTGTCGAGCGGCGGACAGATGTTGTCGAACGGCGGGCTGCTGTCCAGCAACGGGATCCCGGTCGGCAAGGGCGGCAACGTGTCGCTGATCGCCGATGCGAACCCGCTGTCGTATCCGGTGCCGCCGTCGGACGTCAACCTGAAGCTGGACGGCACGATCCAAAGCGATGGCTTTGCCGGCGGCGGCACGCTGACGCTGCAGACCTCCGGATTCCAGATCGGTGGCGACGCGTCGTCGGCGCCCGCGTGGGCGCTGGTGTTGCCGGCCGATTTCTTCGCGCGGCAGGGTTTCGGCAGCTATCAACTGAAGGCGATGTTCGATGCGAGCGTCGCGCCGGACGCGACCGTGCTCGTCACGCAGCAGAACCTCATCCCGAACGTGCCGGCTTTGCAGCAGGCGCCGAGCGGCGCGAATCTCACCGCAGGCGGCCTCACGTCGATCGGCGCGATCGATGCGTATCACCGGCAGCCGACGCAGATCGCACTGATCGGCGGAAACTATCTGTGGGCCGGGCCGAACTATCTGAACCTGACCGGGCTGTCGGCCGGGCCCGTGCCGACCTACCCCGATGCGACCGGCCGCGTGCTGGTCGGGCAGGGCGCGTCGATCGTCACCGATCCGGGCGGCAGCATCGGACTCGGCTCGCCGGCGCAGGTCACCGTACTCGGCTCGCTGGTGGCGCCGGGCGGCGCGATCACGCTGAGCGCGGATTCGCAACCCAATAGCCCGTACGCGCAGAGCGGACAGTTTGACAGCGGCTATACGAACGCCGGCAAGTCGGTATGGATCGGATCCGACGCGGTGCTCGACGTGTCCGGGGTAGCGCTGACGAACCCGCTGGCAGCGCCGGTGAAGACCGGGACGACGACCGCCATGCCGGTGACGGGCAAGGTGCTGCCGGGCGGCTCGGTCGTGCTGTCCGACGACTCGGGCTACGTGGTTGCGCAGGCCGGTTCGCGGATCGACGTGTCCGGTACGTCGGCGAACTTCGACCAGATGCAGGCGAACGGCACGTATGCGTCGCAGCCGGTGTGGAGCGACGCCGGTTCGATCACGCTGGCCGCGTCGAACGGGCTGTTCCTCGACGGCACGCTCGACGCGCATGCCGGTGCGGCGCAGGCGAGCGGCGGCACGCTGACGATCCTGCCGCATCAGAACCGCAACGGGATCGGCGCGACCGCGCTGGTCGTGCGGCAGGGCGGCACGCTCGTGCCGGCCGGGTTGATGCCCGGCCAGGATTTCTCGACCGCGATCGACCCGACGACCGGGCTGCCCGTCGTCACGCAAGGCGGCGTGATCCAGTTCGCGGCCGATCGGCTGAACGGCTCGGGCATTGCCAGCCTCGTGCTCGGCGATGCGAGCGTGCTCGGCACGCAGGTACCGGTCGCGTTCGCCGGCGACGTCGATCTGAAGCTGGCCGGATCGGTGATCGTGAATAGCGGGCGCATCGCCGCGATCAGCGATGCGCAACTGAATACGCTGCTGTCGACACCGCCGCTGCAATTCGACCCGAACTCGGCCCCGACGCCTGTGTTGCAGACGCTGCTTGCGCAGCCGCAGCCGGCGGTCGGCAGCACGGTGACGATTGATGCGCCGTATGTCGCGTTCGTCGGGCCGACGATCACGGGATCGTCGGGCCTGTTCACGCCGGTCGCCGCGGCTTCCGATGCGACGCTGAACGTGAACGCCGCGTTCATCGATCTCGAGAACCAGTTCCAGCTCAACAACTTCAGCAACGCGAATTTCACGAGCCGCGGCGACATCCGGCTCAGTTCGACGAATGCGGCGCTCGCGCCGGGCGAACTGTATACGCCGGGCAACCTGACGTTCAAGGCGGCGGACCTGTACCCGTCGACCGGCGGCACGTTCATTCTCGATGCGGTCGGGCCGGCCGATCCGGTCACGGGCCTGCGCGCACCGACGACGATCACGTTCGAATCGAACGGCACGTCGGGCACGCCGCTGTCGGCGGGCGGCACGCTGCTGGTCGATGCGACGCACATCGTGCAGGGCGGCACGGTGCGCGCCCCGTCGGGCACGCTCGCGTTCGGCGCCGGCGATCCGTCGAATGCGGCGACGCAGGCGCAGTTCGACAACCTGCCGCTGGTCGCGACCGAGTCGGTGACGCTGACCGACGGCAGCGTGACATCGGTGTCGAACGGCAATCGGACGCTGCCTTACGGCACCACCGTCGATGGCGTCGAATGGCAGTTCAACCCGTCGGCGGCCAATTCACGCCCGGACCTGAGCGCGCCGCCGACGAAGACCATCGGCGTGAACGGCAGCAGCGTGACGCTCGCCAGGGGCGCAACGATCGACCTGTCGGGCGGTGGCGATTTGCAGGCGGCCGAATGGGTGCCGGGCACCGGCGGCACGCGCGATGTGCTGTCGCAATACAACCTCAGCTACGCGACCAATGCGACGGGCGTCGCGGTGCCGGTGAACGTCGGCGCAGGGAACGCCTATGCGATCGTGCCGGGCGCGCAGACGCCGGTCGCCGCGTACGACCCGGTGTTTGCGCAAACCGTGCAGCCGTCGACGAATGCGAACGGCACGGCGGGCACGCAGACGGTCAGCGCGGGCGTGGGGCAAGCGTCGCTGACGAGTGCGGTCGGGCAGGCTGTTTATCTGTCGGGTGTGCCAGGGCTGGCGGCCGGTTACTACACATTGCTGCCGGGCAAGTATGCGACGTTGCCGGGCGCGTATCGCGTGACGGTATCGAGCACGGCGGGCAATGTCGCGCCAGGTGCGAGCCAGGTGCTGCCGGATGGGACGGTCGTGACGTCAGGGTACTTCGCCGACGCGCTGACGGGTAGCCGCAGCGCGACGCCGACGCTGTTCAACGTGCAGTCGGGGCCGGTATGGCAGCAGTATTCGCAGTACACGCTGACCAGCGCGAACCGCTTTTTCCCGGCGCTCGCGACCAGCAAGGGCAACGTGACGCCACCGCTGCCGATGGACGGCGGGCAACTGGTGCTGGCCGCGACGAAGGCGCTTGCACTCGGCGCGACGCTGAACACGGCGGCGGCGACAGGCGGTGCACCGGCCGAGGTCGATATCGCGTCACAGGATATTCAGGTCACGGGCAACGGCACGCCGGCGCTGGCGGGCTATCTGCAGATCAGCGGTGACGCACTGGATTCGCTGAATGCGGGCAGCTTGTTGATCGGCGGCACGCGCACGTCTACGACGAAGGGTGTGACGATCACGCCGATCGCAAACAGTGTGGTGGTGTCGAACGACGGCAATACGTCGCTGAAGGGGCCCGAGATCCTGCTGGTCACGAAAGCCGACGCAAGCGGCACCGATCCGAACGCGGCGAACGGACTGCGTGTCGATGCAGGCGCATCGATCACGGCCGAGGGCGATTACCCGGCGGCGAAGGACCAGCCGATTGCGATCACGGGCGACGGCGCGTTGCTGCGCGTGTCGAACGGCGCGATGGCGCCGCTCACGCGCACGGGCGGCACAGGCGCTGGCTTGCTGACGGTTGGCGTGGGCGCGACGCTCGCGGGCGGGCAGGCACTGACGCTCGATTCGTCGGGGAATCTGAAGGTCGATCCGAGCGCGGTACTGTCGGCAAAGGCGATCACGGCGGATGGTTCGGCGATCACGTTCACGAACGCGGGCGGCACGGCGGCGGCAAACCTGCCGGGCTTCGTAATCGATCCGGCAGGGCTTGCGCAGTTCGCGAACGCGCAGCAAGTGACGCTGCGCAGTTATGGCGCGATTGGCTTCGTGGGCGATGTGAACGCGACGCTCGGCAACAGCGTGGACCTGAGTGCGGGCACATTCACGAGCGATGGCGGTCATGTGACGCTGAACGCACCACTGATCGCGTTCACGAACGAGATGGGCGCCACGCCGGGTACGGCAACGGCTGGCAACGGCACGCTGACGATCAACGCGAAGGAAATCGACTTCGGCGCGGGCACGAAGACGCTGAGCGGGTTCGGCACAGCCAGCATGACCGCAACCGAAGGCATCGTTGGACAAAACACGGGCACGTTCGACTTCGGGGCATTGCCGGTGACGCTGAATGCACCGGTGTATCTGGCCGATACGAGTTCGGCATCGACGGTGAAGACGACCGGCACGCTGACGCTGAATGGCGCAACCGGCACTGCGTTGACGAAGACGCCCGTAGGTGGCGCGTTGAGCTTTATCGGCGGCACGCTTGCCGACAACGGCGCGACGATCATGGCGCCGGCCGGCAACGTGAGCCTGAAGGCAACGAGCGGGAACCTGACGATCGGCAGCGGTTCGACCGTGAGTTCCGCGGGCGTATCGAAGCAGTTCTTCGATGTGACGCAATATGCGCCGGCCGGTGCGATCAGCCTGATCGCGGACAAAGGTACGGTCGATGTGCAATCCGGTTCGACGCTGGACTTCTCGGGCGCGACGGGTGGCGGTGCGGCGGGCAGCCTGACGCTGTCAGCCCCGCAGCAGGTGGTGAACCTGAACGGCACGCTCAAGGGCGGCGCGGCGAACGGCTACGCGGGCGGCTCATTCTCGCTCGACACGGGTGGGGCGGCCAACCTGGATAGCCTGGCAACGACGCTTGCATCGAGCGGCGTAAACAGCGCGATCTCGGTTCACACGAAGACCGGCAACCTGACGTTGTCGGCCGGCAACACGCTGACCGCGCACATGGTATCGCTGACCGCCGACGGCGGCGCCGGCCGCGCCTCGGACGCCGCGAACGGCAACGTCAACCTGCTCGGTACGATCGACGCATCGGGCAACGCCGGCGGGGAGATCGACCTGTACGGCAGGAGCGGGGTGGACATCGAGGGCACGCTGCTCGCGCGCGGCTCGGATCCGGCCCAGCGCGGCGGCAAGGTGAACATCGGCACGAGCGCGACGTTCGACCCGACGATCGTCGACGCGAACGGCCACTCGATCGCGAACAACGCGACCTACGGCTACGAGAACATCGATCCGGCCCACTCGGGGCGCATCGTGCTGGGCGCGAACGCGCTGATCGACGTATCGGGCGGCACGGCCGGCGGCCTGTCGGGCGGCACGGTGAATTTCCGCGCACCGCTGCTGATGGACGGCACGGTCGACGTGACGCTGAACGCGCCGTCGGATTCAAGCAAGTACGGCATCAAGGGTTCGCGTGCGACGACGCTTGAAGCGTACGCAGTATGGAGCACGACGGACGCAACGACGGGCGCGCAGCACTTCGACGGGATCGTCGATCCGGCCGGCTGGTACGACGCGGCGGGCAACCTCGTGTCAGGCACGTTCACCGACGGCAACGGCAACACGGTGCTGAACTACACGGCCGGCAGCCTGAACGCGGACCAGCTGAAGTCATACCTGAGCGCTGACTATTTCGTGCCGGCGGCCGCGAACGCCGATCATCAGACCTTCTACGGTTATCAGAACGGCGACGCGACGGCCGCGGTGCCCGGCACGCTGATGGGTTTCGTCCGCGACGGGCTCGACGCGACGCGGGATCCGTTCGCCAGTACCGGCATCGCGAACGCGCGCGTGGTGCCGGGCATCGAGCTCGACAACCCGAGCGCTGCAATCAACGGCGGCAACATCCAGGTGCTGACCAGCTGGAACCTCGGCGCGGGCGCGTCGGCGGCCGATCCCGCGTTCCGCTTCCACGGTCAGGCACCGATCGTGACCCTGCGCGCCGAGAACGGCGTGAAGGTCAACGCCAGCCTGACGGACGGCTTTTTCCAGATCGGCAATCCGCTCGGCGGCGGGTCGATCGTGGTGCCGCCGCTGTCGTCGCTGAGCGCCGCGCAAACGGCCTACACGACGCCGAGCGGCAGTTACGCGAAGTACTACTACTACAGCGTCGCGAGCTACGGCCAGACGTCGCTCGGCGGCCCCGCGCATCACATCTCGTTCGGCCCGGGGCAGCCGGTTGGCGGCACGCCCGAAGAAATCGCCGAGTACTACACGCTCTATACCGCGTATGCGGAATACCTCGGCCGCACCGCGACCTCCGACATCACCGCGCCGCTCGGCTGGAAGCCGGACAACAGCAATATCCAGATCATCTACCAGTTCCATTCCGGCGGGCGGCCGCAGGTCGGCGCGCCGGTGGCGCCGGTGGCGCCGACCGCGGCCGAGCAGACCGTCAATCCGGCGTCGTACCTGATCTACCTGAACGACTACAACAAGTACCTTGTCGCGACGAGCCAGTTCTACGCGAAGACACTCAAGGAGCCCTATGTGCCGGCACTGACGCCGCCGGCCGTCCAGCCGGTCGCGGTGATCACGTCGACGTCGATCGCGCTGCCGGTCGCGACCGACAACACGCCGGCGCCGGTTGCGACCGCCGGCAACCCGCTGCCGCTTCAGTCCGCGTCACTGGCGGGCGGCGACAGCAGCTCGTTCCGCGTAGTGTCGGGCGCAGACCTGACCAGCGGGAATCCGCTCGCGCTGCAGGCCCGCGCGGTATTCGGCGGAGGCAGCCCGAACGACGGGAGCGTCACGATGGACGGGCATACGGCGTATCTTGACGGCAACGGCATGCTGCTGCTCGCGCCGACGATGATCCGCACCGGCACCGGCTCGATCGATGTCGCCGCGGGCAACAACATCGCGCTGTTCGACTCGACCGCCAAGGACGAACCGGCGAACCCGCGCGTGCCGGGCGTGATCTATACGGCCGGCGCACCCGACCCGAACGCGCCCGCGACCGGCACGACGACGCTGATCGTCAATGCGGGCGGCGACTCGCATCTGCCCGACATCCTGGTGTCGCCCGTCGTCAACCCCGACGCGGCCGGCGACATCCGGCTGCGCGCGCAGGGCGACATCACCGGCATCGAGTACACGACCGATACGACAGGCGCCGTTACCGGCCTCACGGGCAGCAATACGAGCCAGTACTGGTGGCAGTGGATGCAGATCACGCCGACCCGCACGATAAGCGCCGGCAACACGTCGTCCTATGTGCCGCTCACGCGCACGTCGATCGATTTCGGCGAGTTCAACCAGGGCGTGATGAGCGTCGGCGGCAATGTGTCGATCGACGCGGGCGGCAATATCGCCGATCTCGGCGTGTCGCTGCCGACCACCTGGTATCTCGACAACACCGGCAAGGTGGTGACGGTAGGCGGCGGCAACCTGAGCGTGCATTCGGGCGGCGACATCCTGAGCGGCGATTACTTCGTCGCGAAGGGCACCGGCACGCTGACCGCGGGCGGGCAGATCGCCGCCGATTTCAGCGTGCCGCCGCCGTACGTCGGGCAGCCGCCGCTGCCGGTGGCCACGGTGCTGGCCGTGCAGGACGGGCGCTTCGACGTGAGCGCGCGCCAGGGCGTCGACATCGGCGCGGCAGTGGATCCGTCCTATACGAGCAGCAGCGCGTCGCGCTACTTCGTGTATTCCGATGCTCAACCGTATTCGGCGACGTCGGCGGTCAACGTGCAGTCGACGACCGGCGACGTGCGGTTCGGCACGCTCGGCAGCACCCTCGTGGGCGGTGGCACGGACCTGCCCGCGAGCCTGAACCTGACCGCGTTCACGGGCGGCATCACGGTCGCGTCGGGCGGTACGCTGTTCCCATCGACGATCGGCCAGCTGAACCTGATCGCGGATCAATCGGTGAGCCTGTCGAGCCCCACCGCCACCTTCGGCATGTCGGATTCCGATCCGTCGGCGATGCGCTCGCCCACGCAGCCGTTCGCGGTCGCGAATGCGCACGGCGCAAGCCCGCTGCATGCGGACGATACGAGCCCGGTGCGGATCTACAGCGTGAACGGCAGTGTGATCGACGGCGTGCTCGATACGTCCGGAGGCGGCAGCGGCACCTACGGGAACCTCGTCGACGTCGTGTTGCCCAAGCCGGCACTGATCCAGGCCGGCCAGGACATCGTGAATCTCGTGTTCGACGGGCAGAATTTGCGCGCGGCCGACATCACGCGGATCGTCGCCGGCCGCGACATCTACGACGGGCAAATCACGCCCAACGGCATCGGCGCGGGGCCGCACCTGGTGCTGGCCGGCCCCGGCACGTTCGACATCGAGGCCGGCCGCGACCTCGGGCCGCTGACGAATCAGGCGCAGCTCTATGCCTTGCTGCAGTCGGGCTACCGCGCGACGCCGACCGGCATCGACGCGATCGGCAACGCCGACAACCCGGCGCTGCCGCATGAAAGCGCGACCATCAACGTGCTGTTCGGCGTCGGCCCGGGCGTCGATAACGCGGCATTCATTTCCGCGTATATCGATCCGGCGAGCGCGATCCCCGGCGTGACGAGCGGGACGCCCGCGCTGATCGCGTTCATGGAGCAGTACGATGCCGGGCAGGGCCTCGATACCGGGCTGGCCAAGGACAAGCAGGCCGCGCAGACGCACGTGGGCCACCTGACGGCCGGCGATGCATGGAAGCAATTCCAGGCGCTGCCGTCCTATGTGCAGCAGCTGTTCGCCGAGCAGGTGCTGTTCAGCGTGCTGAGCCGTGTCGGGCTCGACTACAACGACTCGGCGAGCCCGTACTACCAGCAGTACGCGCGCGGTTACCAGGCGATCAACACGCTGTTCCCGAGCGCGCTCGGCTACACGGCGAACAACCTCGGCGGCGGCACGAACGGCGCGAACCACCCGATCGCCACCGGCAACCTCGACATCCGCAGCACGACGATCCAGACGCAGCAGGGCGGCAACGTCTCGATCCTCGGGCCCGGCGGCCGCGCGCTGATTGGCAGCACGTCGGCGCCACCCGCGATCGTCGGCTCGTACGGCACGATCGTGGCCGGCCCCGGCACGATGGGGATTCTGACGCTCGAGCAGGGCGACATCAATATCTTCACGGACCAGAGCGTGCTGCTCGCGCAGAGCCGGATCTTCACCGAACAGGGCGGCAACATGACGATCTGGAGTTCGAACGGCGACATCAACGCCGGCAAGGGTTCGAAGTCGGTGGCCGACACGCCCGCGCCGAATTACGTCTGCGATCCCAACCATTACTGCACGGTCGACGCGCGCGGCGAAGTGACGGGCGCGGGCATCGCGACGCTGCAGACCATCCCGGGCGCGCCGGTCAGCGACGCGAACCTGGTCGCGCCGCGCGGCACGGTGGATGCGGGCGACGCGGGGATCCGCGTGTCGGGCAACCTGAACGTCGCGGCGCTGCATGTCGCGAACGCGGACAACATCCAGGTGCAGGGCAAGGCGACCGGCATCCCGATGGTACAGGCGGTCAACACCGGTGCGCTCACAGCAGCCAGTTCGGCCGCCTCAGCAGCAAGCCAGATGGCGCAGGACCTCGCGAAGAACAACGCGACGGGGAGCCAGCGCCGCTGGACCATCTCGGTGCAGGTCGAAGGCTTCGGCGACCCCGGTGCCGCCGATCAGAAGAAGCGGCGCGGCGCCGAAACGGTCGGCTACCGGCCGAACGCGTCGGTCGCGGTGCTCGGCCTCGGCGACCCCGGCGACACGCAGCGGCGCTTTCTCACGCGGGAGGAGCAGAACCGTCTGAGCGGAAGCTAGGGCGGGTTCACGCTAACGACGGGCTTGCGCTGGCCACCGGAAGGGCCGAGCGCAAGGAACGCGACGAAGCGAATACTCGATGTATTCGCAAGGAGCATGACGCCGCGATCGCGCGACGGCCGCAGCGGTGCGGCTGCGCCGCCTGTCGATGCCGGCCGATGCCGGCCGATGCCGACCGACAAGCCACGCCGCTGACTTCGGATTGTCACATCCGGTTTCTAGGATATGCCGTCCGGTTTCATGCGGATGGCGCTTCGGAGACCACGTCGCGTCGAACCTATTTTGCGGTTTCGAGCTATGACAGGCTACCGGGCGGCGGCCGGTGCACTGGTGCTGGCCGCGTGCGTCGCGTGGTGGGGTTTCACGACGACGTCGCATGCCTGGGGGCAGGACGCCGGGGTAGCCGATGCGCAGCGCTTCGATCTGCCGGCGCAGCCGCTGGCGGACCTGCTGCGTGCGTTCTACGCGACGCGTCTCGTCGTCGTCGCGCCGAAGCCGTTGATCGACGGCCGTGTCAGCGCGCCGGTCCACGGCACCTATGCGCCGGCGGACGCCTTGCGCCTGGCACTGGCCGGAACCGGCCTGCGGGCGAACGTCGTCGGTGCCGACCAGGCGGTCGTCGAGGCTGACGACGCGGCGCCGCCGGCCGGCCCGCAATCGACGACGAACACCACCGACGGCGCGCCGGATGGCGGCGACTACCGTGCTTATATCGCGATGATCCAAGCGAACCTGACCACGGCGCTGTGCGCGTCGCCGCTGACCCGGCCGGGCGATTACCGGCTGGCCGCGCAATTGCTGATCGATCGCGGCGGCAAGGTCGCGATGGTCGACCTGCTCGCCTCGACCGGCATGCCTGCGCGGGATGCGGCGATCGGCCGTTCGCTGCGCGCGCTGACGCTCGACGCGCCGCCGCCCGCCGGCTTTCCCGAGCCGGTGACGATCCTGTTGCGTCCCGCCGGCAACGGGATTCACGCGGACTGTCCGGCTGCCGACCAGGAGGCGCGGTAACGCATCATGACCGACAGCACGCGCAGTCACCTGAAGAAACTGCTCGAATCGCGCTACACGCACTGGCTGCGCCGTTTCGAGCGGCTGGTCGGCACGCGCGACCGCGCCGCCGACCTGTTGCACGAGACCTGGCTGAAGTTGGAGAATGCGAGCGTGCCGGGCACCGTTTCGAATTCCGAAGCGTATCTGATGCGCATGGCGAACAATCTCGCGATCGACCAGCATCGCCGCGACCAGCATTACGTCGATCAGGCGGATATCGACGCGGTGCTGGAGATGCCCGACGATCGCGCGGATCCCGAGCGGATCGTGGGCGCGCGGCTCACCGTCGACCTGCTGGCCGACGTGTTGCAGGAACTGCCGCCGCGCCGCAGGGCGATCCTGCTCGCGGCCCGCGTCGAAGGCCGGCTCAACCGCGAGATCGCCGAGCAGATGGGCATCTCGCTGCGGCTCGTCGAACTCGAGCTGCGCCATGCGATCAGCCATTGTCTCGAACGGATGAAGGTGCATGGCGAAAGCGGCGAGAGCCACACCAGCGGGCGGCGGAAATTTTGAATACCTCGATGATGACCCACTCGGACGACCCTCGCGACGACGTACAGGCCCAGGCGGCTATGTGGCTCGTGCATCTGCGCTCGGGGCAGGTCACGCCGGCCGAGCTCGACGCGTTCCGGCAATGGTGCACCGCGCATCCGCAGACGGCGGCGACGCTTCGGCAGATGTGGTCCGGGCTGCGCCCGGCCGGCGTGCGCGTCGCCGCGCAGGAAGCGGCGGCCGCGCGCGCGGCTGCGGACGACACGCGCCGCCGTACGGCGCTGCGACCGGGGCGGCGCGCGTTCGTCGGATTCGCGGTGGCGGCCGGCGCGTCGTGGTTCGCGTTGGGGCCGCCGTTCCAGTTGTGGCCCGCGCTGACCGACCTCGCCGCCGACTACCGGACCGGCACCGGCGAACAGCGCCAGATCACCGTTGCCGAAGGCGTGACCGTCGCGATGGGCGCACAGACGCGCATCGATGCGCTGCGCGCGTCAGCCGGTAGCGCGGCGAAGCGCGGCATCGACCTGCTGGCCGGCGAGGCGGAGATCGTCGCGGAACCGGCCGCGCGCGGCTTCGTCGTGGTCGCGGGCCGCGGCCGGATGCGCGCGACGCAGGCCCGCTTCGACGTCCGGCGCGGTGACGACGGGCGCGTCTGTGTCACCTGCGTGTCCGGCTCGGTCGCGCTCGAGCATCCGCACACCCGATTGACACTGTCGCCCGCGCAGCAGCTCGTCTACGACGACCGGATCGTCCATCCGGTCGCGACGGTCGATCCCGCCGCGGTCGTCGCGTGGCGTCGCGGCATGCTCGTGTTCGACGGCGTGCCGCTCGCGCAGGTCATCGACGAAATCAACCGCTATCGGCGCGGACGCGTGATTCTCCGCAACACGTCGCTGGGCCAGACCCGTGTGGCCGCGCAGGCGCCCGTTTCGCGGCTCGACGCATTGATCGATACGCTCGGCCACGCGTACGGCGCGCGCATCACGCGGCTGCCCGGCGGCATCGTCGTGCTCACCTGACCCTCCACATGCCGCCGTGCACCGGCGGCATGCGTACGTCGCGCGCTTGCGGTATCCGGCGCGCCACCCGTCATCTCCCATGAGGCCGTGAATTCCGGCGCTTCGCGTCCCGCGCGTGCAACACGCGGATGAGAGGCTAGCCGGTCGGGCCCGCGCGCGTTCCGTCGACCGTCGTCCGAGCCACGCCGCTTGGCACTTGCGGTATCCGGATTCTCGCGCGTCATCGTAATGAGTCGTCCAGTTCAGGTCTTGCGCTCTTGCGCTCCCGAGGGGGCCGGGTATCGGCGCGTGCGTTCGCGCACGCCGGTATCGGCCGTTCGCCGATCGTGCGGCGGAGGGCGGCAAGTCCTCGAACCGGTCATCCATTCGTTGTCGTTTGCCTAACCAAATCGGGTTCGCTATGCCATCGCGGGTGTCGGGAAGCAGCGGTCGTACCAGCCAGCAGTCGGGCGCGGCCAGGGCCGCTCAGGAAACGGTTTTGCTGCGGCTTCGGCCGCTTCATCATGCGGTCGCGCTGATGCTCGCGGCAGGTGTGGCCGGGCACGCGCACGCGGCGGGCATCATGAACCTCGGGCAGGCGACGCGCAGCGCAGCGGGCGGCGCGGGCGCGGCCGGCGGCATGCCGGGCGTGCCGAATCTGGGCGTGTCGGCGCAGCAGGCGCTGCAGGCGAGCCAGCCATCGATCCGCAACCTCGGGCATGCGGCGCAGGCGGTGGCTGCGCAGATCGCCGCGCAGCAGCGTGCGGCTGCGGCTGCGGCAGGCTTGCCGTCGACGGTGCCGAACGGTCTGACGCCGGGCGGCTTGCAGGTTGCGCCGGGCATCACGTTCGCGAAGGACGGCAACGGCAATCTGGTCAGCCAGAACACCGACGCAAGCAATCCGCTGCTGTGGGTCAATGCGAATGCACCGACGCAGACGACGGACAGCAGCGGCCGCGTGAACGTGGACGTGAAGCAGACTGGCGCGAATGCGGTGCTGACTTGGGAGACGATGAACGTCGGGCGGCAGACGACGCTGAATTTCGATCAGTCGGCGGGCACGCAGACGAACGGCGCGAACAACTGGGCGGTGCTGAACCGGGTCAACGATCCGAGCGGCAGGCCCAGCCAGATTCTGGGGAACGTCACCGCGCAGGGGGCGGTGTACGTGATCAACCGAAACGGCGTGCTGTTCGGCGCGGGTTCGCAGGTGAACGTGCATTCGCTGGTGGCGTCGTCGCTGAACCTGCTGGACATGAAGAACCAGCCGATGCCGACGCCGGACGGCATCGCTGCGAGCAACCAGCAGTTCCTGAGCCTGCCGGCCGGCACGACCGGCGGCCTTGCGTATCCGGAGTCGGGCAGCTCGAACGTAGGCGGCGTGCAGGGGGCGGGCGGCGTGCCGAACGAAGTGCTGGGGCTCGGCAATACGGCGAACCTCGTCGGACCGTATCAGGCGCCGGGCGACATCACGATCGAACCGGGCGCGTCGATCACGACGCACACGAACGGCACGGTCAGCGACGGCGGCTTCGTGCTGGTGGCGGCGCCGAACGTGACGAACGGCGGCAGCATCACGGCGACGGCCGGGCAGGTCGTGCTGGCCGCCGGCGTCGGTGTCAGCGTGAGGCCCAACACGTCTCCCGCGCCGAACCCTCAGGTGCTGCTGCCGGAACTGAGCGGCCAGATCCACACGACCGACCTGCAAAGCGGTACATCGATCGACATCACGCCGGCCGGCACGCTGACGAACACGGGCATCGTCCAGGCCGCGCGCGGCAACGTGAACCTGCTGGGCAGCCGCATCGCGCAGAACGGCGTGGTGGGCGTGACGACGAGCGTGAACACGCCGGGCGCGATCACGATCTCGACCGCCGACGAGTACAACTCGAACAGTCCGTCGGGCGCTGCGTATCCGGGAACAGCTACCGTAGGCGGCGGCACCGGCGGTGGCGACGATGTGCATCGCGCAGGCCTGCTGAGCTTCGGCCCGGGATCGGTGACGATGGTGCTGCCGGACGACAACGGCCAGACCGCGACGTCGACGCCGGGTACGGTCTTTACGCCGGGCAGCATCGCGATGAAGGCGGGCGCGGTGTGGCTCGAGGGCGGCTCGCTGATCGAGGCACCCGGTTCGAGCGTGTCCGTGACGGCATTGACGCCGTCGATGGCCGGCGTCGTGCCGCCCCGGCAGACGGCGATACCCGGGCGTATCTATCTGGACGCCGGCGCGACGATCGACGTGTCGGGGCTCGCGAACGTCGAGCTGCCGATCGCGCAGACGCTGCTGCCGATCGAGCGGATCGGCCAGAACGAGCTGGCCGATTCACCGCTGCTGCGCAACAGCTTCCTGTTCGGCCTGAAGGGTGTCGTCGTCGACAGCACGCTGACGGGTACGCGCAGCGACGGCGTGCAGTGGGTCGGCAGCCCGATCCTGAACCTGTCGGGCTACGTGAACCTGGTCCCGCGCACGATCGACCAGCTGCTGACCAACGGCGGCACGATCATCCTGTCAGGCAATGAAGTGATGACCGCAACCGGTTCGTCGCTGAACCTGAACGGCGGCTACGTGCATTACGACGGCGGGATGGTGAACACGACGCGGCTCGTCGATGCGAACGGGGCGATCGTGCCGATCGGGCAGGCGAACCCGTATGACACCTATGTCGGCATTGCGGGGCAGTTCACCGAAACGCATCCGCGCTGGGGCGTGACGAAGACCTGGTACAACCCGCTGCTGAATACGGGCGTTTACACAGGCGACTACATCGTCGGCGGCAATGCGGGCACGCTGGATCTGTACGCGGCGCAGGCGCTGGTGCTCGACGGCGACATCAGCGCGCAGTCGTTTGCCGGATCGAAGCAGGTGCAGGGCAACAGTGTGCCGACCGGCGGCACGTTCAACCTCGGTGTCGACAAGAAGCTCCCCAGTGGCGCCGTGATCGGCCTCGCGTGGAACCAGTCCAGCGGTGCGCCATCCGGCGTCGCGGGCCTCGTGATCCTGCAGGACCAGGCGCCGCAGCTGACCGGCCTGATGCCGGACTTTTCGATCGAGACGCCGCTCGGCGCAAGCACGCCGCCCGCGTGGGCTGCCGACGATCCGCGCAACTTGCTGACGACGATGGTGGTGCCGGCCGCGACCTTGACCAACGGTGGCTTCGCGAACCTGAGCGTGACCGAGGACCAGACCGCGGGCAAGGGCATCGTGGTCGCGCCGGGCACGCAGCTGAACCTGCAGCCGGGGGGCGCCATTGCGTTCAGCAGCCCGGCGGTCGGCGCGGACGTCAACGTGGCGGGACGCCTGTCCGCACCGTCGGGTTCGATTTCGATTGCGAGCGGCGGCAACGTCGTCGTCGGGCCGCAGGGCGTGATCAGCGCCGCCGGCCAGTGGGTGAACAACAACGTGCGCGCGCAGCCGGGCACGACGCCCGGCAACAGCCAGTTCATCAACGGCGGCAGCATCGCGCTGTCGGCGAACGGCAGTTCGATCGGCCTGAGCGACGGCACGTTTGCCGACACGACCGGCTCGATCCTGTTGCAGCCGGGCAGCGTGCTCGACGTGTCGAGCGGCGGCGAGATGCTCGCGAACGGCCAGTTGCAGATGCAGAACGGTGTGCCGACAGGGCGGGCCGGCAATGTGACGCTGAGCACCTACGCGACGCCGACGTACGCGCAATTCGGCAACCTGCCCACCGTGCAGCCGACGGCCGGCACGCTCGCGCTGGGCGGCACGATCCTGAGCGAAGGGTTTTCGGGCGGCGGCACGCTGACGCTTCAGGCGCTCGGCTTCCGGATCGGCGGCGATCCGGCTGCGTCGTCGCCGTGGGACGTGTATCTGCCGGCGAGCTTCTTCTCGCAGCAGGGCTTCGGCAAGTACGTGCTGAACGCGCAGTACGACACGACGGTGGCGCCCGGCACATCGATCGCGCTCACGCAGCAGAATCGCATCCCGGACGTGCTGGCGCTGCAGCAGGCGGGCACGGGCGCGAACCTGGCGGCGGCAGCCCTGACGACGAGCGGCCAGCTCGACGCATATCACCGGCAGCCGACGAGCCTCGTGCTGACGGCCGGCAGCTATGCATCATGGCGCGCCTCGCCGACGACGATGCCGTCGTATCCGGGCGTGACCGGCGCAGTCACGCTGTCGGCCGGCGCGTCGATTCACGCGGATGCCGGCGCGAGCATTGGTCTCGGCTCGCCGATGCAGGTGACGGTGCTCGGTTCGGTGGTCGCGCCGGGCGGCTCGATCACGCTGAGCACCGATAGCGGCGGCCTGTTCACGCAGCCCGGTCAGCTCGGCCTGTTCGTTCCGAGCGACAGCCGCTCGGTGTGGCTCGGCCCGGACGCGACGCTCGACGTGTCGGGTATCGCGCTCGCCAATCCGCTCGCGGCGCCGGTCCGCATCGGCTCGGCAATCGGCGTGCCGGATACCGGCAAGGTGTTGCCGGGCGGGTCGGTGACGCTGTCGAGCGACAACGGCTATGTCGTCGCGCAGGCTGGCTCGAAAATCGACGTGTCGGGCGCGGCGGCGCATTTCGACCAGTTGCAGGCGAACGGCACGTATGCGTCGCAGCCGATGTGGAGCGATGCGGGCTCGATCACGCTGGCCGCCGGGTACGGCCTGTTCGCGGATGCGACACTGTCCGCCCACGGCGGCGCGGCGCAGGCGGGCGGCGGCACGCTGACGATCCTGCCGCGTCAGAACGTCGGCGTGCCCGGGGCGACCGCGCTGGTCGTCCGGCAGAGCGGCGCGCTCGTGCCGGCCGGGTTGGCGCCCGGCGACGACTTCACGGCCGCCACCTATCCGGCGACCGCGCAGCCGATCGGGCAACCGACCGGCGTGATCCAGTTCGTCGCCGACCGTCTGGACGGCTCGGGCATCGCGAACCTCGTGCTCGGCGACAGCACGCCGTCACCGTTGCCGATGCCGGTGCCGCCGATCGTGTTTGCGGGGGACGTGAATCTCGCGTTGCCGACGTCGGTGACGCTGAATACCGGCCGGATCGCCGCGCTGGGCCTCGACCAGCTCGATACGCTGCTGTCGACGCCGGCTCAGCAGTGGGGCGGCAACACCGCGTTGACGGCACTTCTGGCGCAAGCGCCCGCTCATCCGCTCGGCACGCACGTGACGATCGACGCTCCGTATGTGTCGGTGGCCGGGCCGGTGAATACGTCGTCGTCCGTGCCGTTCGCGCCGGTCGCGACGGTGTCGGATGCGACGCTGAACGTCAATGCGTCGTTCATCGATCTGCGCAACCAAGTTCAGTTGAACAACTTCGGTCACGCGAACTTCGACAGCCGCGGGGACATCCGCTTGAGTTCGACCAGCGTGACAATGACCGGCCCGACCGCGCTGGCGCCCGGCATGCTCTATACGCCGGGCAACCTGGCGTTCAAGGCGGCGGACCTGTATCCGTCGACCGGCAGTTCGTTCATCGTCGACGCGGCCGGGCCGGCCGACCCGGTCACGGGCCTGCCCATGCCGACCACAGTCACGTTCGCGTCGAACGGTGCGTCGGGCACGCCGTTGTCGGCGGGCGGCACGTTGCTGGTCGATGCGACACGCATCGTGCAGGGCGGCACCGTGCGCGCCCCGTCGGGCACGATCGTGTTCGGCGTCGGTGATCCGGCGAATGCGACGACGCAGGCACAGTTCGGCAACCTGCCGCTGGTCGCGACCGATTCGGTGACGTTCGCCAGCGGCAGTGTCACGTCGGTATCGAACAACGGCGCGATTCTTCCATACGGCACGACGGTCGACGGCGTCCAATGGCAGTTCAATCCGTTCACGGGCGTGACGGCGCCCGACCTGAGCGCGCCGCCGTCGAAGTTCATCGGCGTGAACGGCAGCAGCGTGATGCTTGCCAAGGGCGCGACGATCGACTTGTCGGGCGGCGGCGACCTGCAGGCGGTCGAATGGGTACCGGGCACCGGCGGTACGCGCGATGTGCTGTCGCAGTACAACGTCAGCTATGCGAGCGGCAAGGGCACGACGGCCGTGCCGACCAATGCCGGCGCGGGGAACGTCTACGCGATCGTGCCGGGCGCGCAGGCGCCGGTCGCCGCGTACGATCCGGTGTTCGCGCAATCCGTGCAGCCGGCGATCGCCGCGAACGGGACGGCGACGACCACGACCGCGACGCTCGGTGTCGGGCAGGCCGGCCTGAACGACGCGATCGGCAAGGCTGTGTATCTGTCTGGCGTGCCGGGGCTGGCGGCCGGCTACTACACGCTGCTGCCGGGCAAGTATGCGACGCTGCCGGGCGCGTATCGCGTGACGGTGTCGAGCATGGCGGGCAATGTCGCGCCGGGGGCGAGCGCGGTGCTGCCGGATGGCACGGTCGTGACCTCCGGTTACTTCGCCGACGCGCTGACGGGCAGCCGCAGCGCAACGCCGACGCTATTCAATGTGCAGTCGGGACCGGTATGGCAACAGTATTCGCAGTACACGTTGAAAGACGCCAACAGCTTCTTTACGGCACAGGCAGCGAGCAAGGGCAACGTGACGCCACCACTGCCGATGGACGGGGGGCAACTGGTGCTGGCCGCGACGAAGGCGCTTGCGCTTGGGGCGACGCTGAATACGGCGGCGGCGACAGGCGGTGCGCCGGCCGAGGTCGATATCGCGTCACAGGATATTCAGGTCACGGGCAATGGCACGCCGGCGCTGGCGGGCTATCTGCAGATCAGCGGTGACGCACTGGATTCGCTGAATGCGGGCAGCTTGTTGATCGGCGGCACACGCACGTCCACGACGAAGGGCGTGACGATCACGCCGATCGCAAACAGTGTGGTGGTGTCGAACGACGGGAACACGTCGTTGAAAGGGCCGGAGATCCTGCTGGTCACGAAGACCGACGCGCGCGGCACCGATCCGAACGCGGCGAACGGACTGCGTGTCGATGCAGGCGCGTCGATCGCGGCCGAGGGCGATTACCCGGCGGCGAAGGACCAGCCGATTGCGATCACGGGCGACGGCGCGTTGCTGCGCGTGTCGAACGGTGCGATGGCGCCGCTCACGCGCACGGGCGGCACAGGCGCTGGCCTGCTGACGGTTGGCGCGGGCGCGACGCTCGCGGGCGGCCAGGCACTGACACTCGATTCGTCGGGGAATCTGAAGGTCGATCCGAGCGCGGTGCTGTCGGCGAAGGCGATCACGGCGGATGGTTCGGCGATCACCTTTACGAACGCAGGTGGCGCGGCGGCGGCAAACCTGCCGGGCTTCGTGATCGATCCGGAGGGCCTTGCGCAATTCGCGAACGCCCAGCAAGTGACGCTGCGCAGTTACGGTGCGATCGGCTTCATGGGCGATGTGAACGCGACCTTCGGCAATAGCGTCGACTTGAGCGCAGGCACGTTCACGAGCGATGGCGGTCATGTGACGCTGACCGCACCACAGATCGCCTTCACGAACGAGGCGGGCGCGCCGAACGCGACATCGACAACCGGCAACGGCACACTGACCGTGAATGCGAAGGAGATCGACTTCGGCGCGGGCACGAAGACGCTGAGCGGGTTCAGTTCAGCGACCATGACGGCGACCGGCGGTATCGTCGCGCAGGATACGGGTACGTTCGACTTCGGGGCATTGCCGGTGACGCTGAATGCACCGGTGTATCTGGCCGATACGAGTTCGGCATCGACGGTGAAGACGACCGGCACGCTGACGCTGAAGGGCGCAACCGGCACTGCGTTGACGAAGACGCCCGTAGGTGGCGCGTTGAGCTTTATCGGCGGCACGCTTGCCGACAACGGCGCGACGATCATGGCGCCGGCCGGCAACGTGAGCCTGAAGGCAACGAGCGGGAACCTGACGATCGGCAGCGGTTCGACCGTGAGTTCCGCGGGCGTATCGAAGCAGTTCTTCGATGTGACGCAATATGCGCCGGCCGGTGCGATCAGCCTGATCGCGGACAAAGGTACGGTCGATGTGCAATCCGGTTCGACGCTGGACTTCTCGGGCGCGACGGGTGGCGGTGCGGCGGGCAGCCTGACGCTGTCGGCCCCGCAGCAGGTGGTGAACCTGAACGGCACGCTCAAGGGCGGCGCGGCGAACGGCTACGCGGGCGGCTCATTCTCGCTCGACACGGGTGGGGCGGCCAACCTGGATAGCCTGGCAACGACGCTTGCATCGAGCGGCGTAAACAGCGCGATCTCGGTTCACACGAAGACGGGCAACCTGACGTTGTCGGCCGGCAACACGCTGACCGCGCACATGGTATCGCTGACCGCCGACGGCGGCGCCGGCCGCGCCTCGGACACCGCGAACGGCAACGTCAACCTGTTCGGCACGATCGACGCATCGGGCAACGCGGGCGGGGAGATCGACCTGTACGGCAAGAGCGGCGTGGACATCGAGGGCACGCTGCTCGCACGCGGCTCGGATCCGGCCCAGCGCGGCGGCAAGGTGAACATCGGCACGAGCGCGACGTTCGATCCGGCGATCGTCGACGCGAACGGCCACTCGATCGCGAACAACGCGACCTACGGCTACGAGAACATCGATCCGGCCAATTCGGGGCGCATCGTGCTGGGCGCGAACGCGCTGATCGACGTATCGGGCGGCACGGCCGGCGGCCTGTCGGGCGGCACGGTGAATTTCCGCGCACCGCTGCTGATGGACGGCACGGTCGACGTGACGCTGAACGCGCCGTCGGATTCAAGCAAGTACGGCATCAAGGGTTCGCGTGCGACGACGCTCGAGGCGTATGCGGTATGGAGCACGACGGATGCGACGGCCGGTGCACACCATTTCGACGGGATCGTCGATCCGGCCGGCTGGTACGACGGCAACGGCCACCTGCTGGCCGGCACCTTCACCGCGCAGGGCACGGGCGGCGCGACGTTCGCGTTCGCGCCGGACGGCACCGGCGGCGGCACGCTGACGAACAACTCGACCGGCGCGCAGGCGACGCTGACCGGCAGCCAGGCCGATCTTGCCTCGCTGTACAACGGCGTCGCGTCGATCGACTTCCCCGGCATGGACGGCACGTACTTCGTGCCGACCAGCGCGAACGCCGATCACCAGGCCTACTACGGCGGGCAGATCGTCAAGGCGGGCGACGGCACGCTGAAGATGGTGCCCGGCACGTTGATGGATTTCGTCCAGAACGGTCTCGGCGAGAACGGGCCGAGGCTGGCCGGGCAGACGTCGAACGTGCCGAATTTCCGCGTCGCGCCGGGCATCGAACTGGACAACCCGAGCCGGGCGATCAACGGCGGCAACATCTCGATCCTGTCGAACTGGAACCTCGGTACCGGCTTGCCGAACGACAGCGGTACGATCGTCCCCGTCTATCGCTATCGGCAGACGATCGCGCCGATGCTGACGTTCCGGGCCGCGAACGATTTCGATGCGCAGGCGAGCATCACGGACGGCTTCTTCCAGAACACGGTGGCGACGATCCTCGGCGCGGCGGGCAATGCGGGGGCGACCGGCACCTATACGGATGCGCTGGCGCTGTATAACAGCCTGATGTCGATCGACGATCCGGCGTCGATCACCGTGCAATTCACCGACGGGACGAGCCAGTCGCTGACCGCGATCGGCAGCGATGCGACGAACCCGCTGCACGACCCGAACATCGCGCTGAGCGCGCCGCTGACGAATCAGTCCGCCGAATATTATTCCGACTATCTCCAGTACGCGAATTCATGGGGAACCTATTACGGAAACTGGGCCAGCGGACGCTATGCGCTCCATATGATGCCGTGGTCCCCGCTGCATGTCGCGGCGCCCGTCCGCGCGGATTACGCGTCGTATCAGGATTATCTGACGGCGTACTTCGACGGCCCGAGTAGCTGGCTGTGGGGGTACAACGTATTGACCGTTACCGGCGCAATCAAGAACGGCGTGGTCCTTGCCGAGAAGTTTGGCACGCCGACGCCGCCGGATTTTTCATCGAATCCCGGCGATTACGGGCAATACGTGGCCGTCTACGACCGCTATCTGGACAAAGTCTCCGGCACAAAATCGCTGCCGTCGCCGTTCGTGAATCCGAAGAACGCATACAACTTCTTCTACGCGCCGACCGCGCCGCTGTCGATCCCGTACACGGGGCTCAATATCGGCACCTTGCCCGGCAATGTACCGGCCAATGTCGCGACGGCCGACAATCCGCTGCCGATCAGCTTCGCGTCGCTGCTGGGCGGCCAGAGTTCGTCGTACCGGATCGTCGCCGGCGCCGACATCGCGAGTGCCAATCCGCTCGCGGTGCAGCCGGCCGCGGCGATCGGCGCCGGCAGCGCGTCCGGCGGCAACGTGACGCTGAGCCAGCATACGGCCTACGTCGATTCGAACGGGCTCACACTGCTGCAGCCGACGACGATCCGCACCGGCACGGGCTCGATCGACGTGGCCGCGGGCAACGCCTTCACGCTGGCGGACACGATCGCGCCCGGCGTCGTCTATACGGCCGGTGCGCCGGCGCAGGCCGAGCCGCCGCAGGGCCTGGTCCCGGCCGTGATGAGCGGCGGGTCGGGGCGGCCCGACATCCTGGTCACGCCGGTCGTCAACCCGGATTCGGCCGGCGACATCACGATTCGCGCACAAGGCGACATCAACGGCGTCGAATACGTGACCGATACGACGGGCGCGGTGACGGGCGCGCCCGGCAGCAGCATCGGCCAGTACTGGTGGCAGTGGATGCAGATCTCGCCGGGTGTCACCAACGGTCCCGGCGGGATCACGCCGTTGACGCGCACGTCGATCGACTTCGGCGCGTTCGGCCAGGGCGTGATGAGCGTCGGCGGCAACGTGTCGGTCAGCGCGGGCGGCACGATCTCGGACCTGGCCGTGTCCTTGCCGACCACGTGGTATCTCGGTACCGACGGCAAGCCGGTCACCGTCGGCGGCGGTAACATGACGGTGCGCGCCGGCGGCAATATCCTCAGCGGCACCTACTTCGTCGCGAAGGGCGCCGGAACCATCGCAGCCGGCGGACGTATCGGGCCTGATATCGCTGTGCCGTCGCGCAATACGGGCCAGGGCCCGGTGGCCGTGTCGACGATCCTGGCGGCGCAGGACGGCGTATTCGACGTCACCGCACGACAGGGCGTCGAACTCGGCGCGGTGCTCGATCCGTCGTATGCGAGCGCTTTCCCGCAGGCCGGCGGTTCGCCGACCGGCCAGATCACGCTCCAGAACTATTCGCAGTATGCCGACGGCCAGGGCTATTCGCCGGGATCCACGGTGAACGTGCTGTCCACGACCGGCGATATCCGGCTCGGCATGATCGGCAGCATGTTGACCGGCGCCAACGGGGTGCTGCCCGCCAGCGTGAACCTGACGGCATTCGGCGGCAACATCGACATCGACACGGGCGGCACCCTCTATCCGTCTGCAGTCGGACAGCTGAACCTGATTGCCGACCAGTCGGTGCACCTGTCCAACATCGCGTCGCAGTACGTCAACGATGCTGCGCTGTCGAACCAGTTCGGCATGTCCGATGCCGATCCGGCGATGATGCCGTCGCCGACGAACCCGACTGCGACCGTCCCGTCGCTGACGGGCACGACGCTCTCCGCGCATGCATCCGAGGCATTGCACGGCGACGATGCGACGCCTGCGCGGATCTACAGCCTGGACGGCAGCATCGTGAACGGCACGGCCGACGCCTCCGGCAACGGCTTCTACAGCAATCTCCTCACGCTGTCGATCGACAAGCCGGCGCTGCTGCAGGCCGGTCAGGACATCGTCAACCTCGCATTGTTCGGCCAGAACCTGCGCAGCTCGGACGTGACGCGCGTGGTGGCCGGCCGCGACATCTACGACACGCCGCTGCCGTACAACGCCGGCGCGATACCGGTGCTCGCGCTCGGCGGGCCGGGCTGGTTCGACGTGCAGGCCGGTCGCAATATCGGCCCGCTGACGAACCCGGTGCAGCTCTACAACGCACAGGGGAACACCGGCTCGCTCAATACCTTCTTTGCAGGCATCGATGCGATCGGCAATGCGAACAACCCGAACCTGCCGCACGAGAGCGCAAACGTGAACGTGCTGTTCGGCGTCGGGCCCGGCGTCGACCTGTCGGGCTTCATCTCGACCTACATCGCGCCGGGCAGTGCGGTGGCAGGTGTACCGAGCGCGACGCCGGCGCTGATCGCGTTCATGCAGGAGTACGACGCCGGGCAGAGCGTCGACACCGGCCTCGCCAAAGACAGGCAGGACGCGCTGGCGAAAGTGAGCCAGATGACGGCCGATGAGGCGTGGAAGCAGTTCCAGGCGCTGCCGTCGTACGTGCAGCAGTTCTTCGCCGAGAAGGTGTTGTTCGGCGTGCTGACGCAGGTCGGCGCGGATTACAACAACCCGGCCAGCACGTATTACCGGAAATATGCGCGCGGATACGGGGCGCTCAATACGATGTTCCCCGCGTCGCTCGGCTATACGGCGAACAACCTGGGCGGCGGGGGCAACGGGGCGAACCGGCCGGTCGGCACCGGCGATCTGGATATGCGCAGCACGACGATCCAGACGCAGCAGGGCGGCAGCATCTCGATCCTCGGGCCGGGCGGGCAGGCGCTGGTGGGCAGCACGTCGGCGCCGCCGCAAATCGTCGACAGCAACGGGAATGTCGTCGCCGGCCCCGGCACGATGGGCATCCTGACGCTGGAGAAAGGTGACGTGAACATCTTCACGGACCAGAGCGTGCTGCTCGCGCAGAGCCGGATCTTCACCGAGCAGGGCGGCGACATGACGATCTGGAGCTCGAACGGCGACATCAACGCCGGCAAGGGTTCGAAGTCGTCGGCCGACACGCCCGCGCCGCAGTATGTGTGCGATGCGAACCATTACTGCACGGTCGATGCGCGCGGCGAGGTGACGGGGGCGGGCATCGCGACGCTGCAGTCGCTGCCGGGCGTGCCGGCTGGCACGGTGAACCTGATTGCGCCGCGCGGGACCGTGGATGCGGGCGATGCGGGGATACGCGCGGGCAACCTGAACGTGGCGGCGCTGCGGGTGGCGAACGCGGACAACATCCAGGTGACGGGCAAGGCGACCGGCATCCCGATGGTGCAGGCGGTCAACACCGGCGCGCTGACCGCAGCCAGTTCGGCCGCCTCGGCGGCGAGCCAGATGGCGCAGGATATCGCGAAGAACAACGCATCGGGCGGCAGCCAGCGCCGCTGGACGATCTCGGTGCAGGTGGAAGGCTTCGGCGATCCAGGCGGCGACGACAAGCGCCGGCACCGTGGCACGCAGCAGCTCGGCTACGACGCGTCCAGCTCGGTGGCCGTGCTCGGCGCCGGCGCGGTCGGCGACGCGCAGCGCGCGTTGCTGAATCCGGACGAGCGGGCGAAGCTCGGCAGGACGATCAAGGTAAACAGGCTCTGATGCGGGATGGCGTCGCCCGATCCGTCTTGTTCTTGTATAGGCATTTTCCACGTGAGCGGACGGAGGTGAGCGATGCGCGACAGCCTGCAAACGATCGCCGCGATCCCGCGGGCGGGGCGCGCGACCGCCGGCGGCGTCACGAAACCGGCCCGGGCGAGCGCATCGGCGCGGCCCGCCCGGCGCCGGACCGCCTGAATGAAGCCCGTGCTCCGGACGGCATTGGCGGCGGCGCTGCTGTTCGCCGTCGCCGCCACGGCCCAGACGACGCGCGAGCCGGCGATGAACGCGCCGTCGAAGCGGATCGACGCGTTCGCGCTGGAGGCCAACGCGACGGGCTTCTTCGTCAACGACGACGGCGACCTGCTGACCGCGCGCCATGTCGTCGACGCGTGCCGGACGCTGTTCGTGGTCAAGGATGCGCGTGTTGCGCGGGCGACGGTCAAGGCGGTGAGCCGCGACCGCGATCTGGCGGTGATCACGAGCGCGATCCGGCCGCTGCTGGCCGCGACCTTTGCGCAGCGCGCGGACATGCACGCGGCACAGCCGGTGTTCGCGGCGGGCTATGATGTGCTGCGCCACATGCCGGACCGCGCGACGACGCTGTACAACGCGTTCACGCGCGCCGATGCGCGCGGCGACGCATCGGACGAGTTCACGCTGATGTCGGCCGCGACCCACGGGGCGAGCGGGGCGCCGGTGCTGGATCAGGCCGGTCGCGTGATCGGGCTGATCACGGAGCGCGCGACGGTGTCCGGCGACGATGCGCGTTCGGTCGCGACACGCACGGACGCGGCGAGCTATGTGATCGCGCTCCGCAGCGATCCGATCAAGACGTTCCTGCGCGCATCGGGCGTGCCGTTCGGCGAATCGGACGCGCCGCAGCTCGAGCCGATGCAGGCGCGCGGGCCGCGTGCGGCGACGCTGGAGGCCGGAATACTGTGCGGTGGTTGAAGAGGGCGCCAGCGCGCGAACCCCGGCCCCGCAGGCGGACACCGTCCCCGTCGCGCCAGCCAAAATGGTTCGTAACATTCGTCATACGCGTGTTGCCGCCTGCCCGTTAGTCTGATGCAGGAACGTGCCGCCACCCGCAGCGATCGCTGCGGGCGACCGCTGGCGCCATGCGACACGACGAGGGGGCGAAGATGGAGGTTGAGTACCCGCATCACGCGACGGCCGGTGCGCCGGCCGCCGGCGCGTCCGACATCCCGAACCGCGCGGCGAACCTGTCCCGCGCGCGGGACTGGCACGCGGCCGGCCGGTTCGACGACGCGGCGCGTCGCGCGAGTCCGAAATCGATGTGCCGCCACTCGTGGCCGGCGGGGCGCCGATGCCGCGACCTCCGCCGTGCGGGTGATGCGTGCGCGATTCGACTTGATCCATGAGGGCCGGCAAACGGTCGGCCGCGTCGGCGCGAGCGCGCAGCGCGTCGCCGGTCCCGGGACGGGTGTGGCAAAGCACGCCGCGCAGGTTCGCGCGGGGCGGTCGGGTGCATTAGGCTTCGGGCGGCGACGTAATCATGACGATATCGGAACCGGGCGATCGAGAGCGGCATGCGCAGGACGCGGACGAAGCGATCCGCGAAGGCGCGATTCGCTGGCTGCTGTGGCTGCGCAACGGCGACGTGGCCGCGTGCGAATTCGACGCGTTCGAGCGCTGGTGCGCGCAAAGCGTCGCCCATGCGGACGCGGTCTACGACGTGATGTGGCTGTGGGCGATGCTCGGTATGCTCGGCACGCCGGAACAGGACCGCGACGCGGCGCCGGACGACACGCCGTCCATTCATTGACGTTCTGCGGCATCCGCCGCGAGCGCGACGACGAGCAGCACCGTGATGAGCGCGATGCCGCGCTGGCGCGGCGAACGGCGGATGGGGAGCGGAGCGTGTCGAGGCATGGTCGGGTTCCGGAACGCGAGGCGCGCGGCCGTCAGGCTTCGAACGCCAGCCACGCGTGCAGCATGCTCGCATGCGCGGATGACGCGAATCCGAATCCCGCGACGAGCGCCGCGACCCACGCGGCGAGCGACGTGTCGCGCGCGCCGCCGGCCGGCAGCGCGAGCGGGCCGATCAGCCCGGCAATCGCGTCCGCGTGCCACAGCAGCAGCGCGAACAGCGCGCACGCGAGCGCCATGGCGACGCCGAAGCAGTGTGCGGCGACCGCGCGGCGGCTGGTAAACGGCGTGCGGTGGTGATGCTGGTTCGCGGCGACGATCGCGACGCCGTTCGCGAGCGGCACGATCGCCATCGCGGCGGCCCAGAAGAACGGCTGGTCGCTCGACGGATTGATCAGCAGCAGCGTGCCGATCGACCAGAACGGCGGTGCGAGCAGCGTCATTGCGATCCACGACAGCAACTGCCAGCGCAGCCACGGCGCGCGCCAGCGCAGTGCGCGCGCGTACGGCACCGCGCGGCCGCGGCCGGCGCCGCGCAGGCGGCCGCCCGCCGCGCCGGCCTGCGCGGCGGTGCGCATCCCGGCGAGCCAGCGCCGGAGGATCGTCGCGATCGACATCGTGTCACCGTAGTGTGCCCGTTACATTCACCAAGACGTTCGGCCGGCCGCTATCCCGCAGGCATCGCGAGGCAGGATCGCGGATGCCGGCCGATCCGGAAGAAAGTTCCGATGAATGTCATAAAAAGTTACCTGTTCGAAGCCGACGATAAGCCGGTTGCCGTACGGGTCACGTCAGTTTTGCCGCCGCCGGCGATCGCGGCCACGCGACGGCAGCGCAGGTGGACGGCGGGACGGCGCGCACGCGTGAGAGGGCGTGACGCGTCCGGCCCGTGTCGCCCGTCGAACGGCGGGCGACGCAAGCATCACAGACGTCGAGTGACGACGCGATGATCGACACGCGCCTGCCGGTGGCCAGGCCGGCGCGTCCGGTTCGCGCGATGCGCAGCGCGCACCGCGCCATCTCGTCCGGGTTCGGGCGTCCCGTCGTGTGCCAGCGACACGGCCGCCGTGAAGCTGCCTTCCTGATTGGCATTTCCTCTTTCGAAGCATCGCGACCGCTCCGTCTGCGACGGGGTTGCCGAATGCGTGCCGCATGTGTGCCGCATGCGCGCTGCCGGCCGGTCGGCGCTGAATGGCAAAAAAAATGTGCGGCAATGCGCAAGTCGTTCCGTCTAGGTAGGTGTGAGCTGGATTCGGGTGGTGCGCCTCGATGCGCGGCACCACCGGATGCGGGCGCAACGAACCGCGATGCGGCATGCGCAGGGCCGATCGGCCGGCGCCGCGAGCGGCGCGCAACCAACGGGACCATCGACTTGGAACAGTTCGACAACAGTCGCTCGGCGAGCAAATCCGCAACGCAGCAGGCGGTCACGGCGTCGACGCAGACGGACGGGCACGACGACGTCGCCGCGCCGTTCATCAACCTGCGCGATACCGGCCGCTTCCTCGACGTGCTCGCGTCGCTGCGCTGCTCGCTCGCGATTAGCCGCCGGCCGTCGGGCGTCGCGCTGGTCGGCGTCGACAACGGCGTGCCGACGCTGTCCGCGTGCCTGCTGCCGCGCTCGATGGGCATGGCGGTCGCCGGCAACCGGCTCGCGATCGCGACCACGCACGAACTGATGGTGTTCGCGAACGTATCGACGCTCGCGCCGCTCTATCCGGCTCGTCCCGACCATTACGACGCAATGTTTGTCCCGCGTCTGTCCTATTACACCGGCGATCTCGACCTGCACGACATGGCGTTCGACAAGCAGGTCGTGCTCGCGGTCAACACGCGCTACTCGTGCATCTGCGTGATCGACGGTTACTTCAATTTCACGCCGATCTGGCAACCGCCGTTCGTCACTGCAATGGCGCCCGACGATCGCTGCCACCTGAACGGGATGGCGTTCAGCGACGGCAAGGTGCGTTATGCGACCGCGCTCGGGCACAGCGACACGCCGTTCGGGTGGCGCAGGAACATGGCCGGCGGCGGCATCGTGATGGAAGTGCCGTCGGGCCGGATCGTCGCGTCGGGGCTGTCGATGCCGCATTCGCCGCGCATGATCGGCGGCCGTCTGCACGTGCTCGAAGGCGGGCGCGGCCATGTGCTGCAGATCGACCCGCAGAGCGGCGCGACGCGCGTGCTCGCGACGCTGCCAGGCTTCACGCACGGGCTCGCCGAATACGGCGGCGTGCTGTTCGTCGGGCTATCGAAGCTGCGCGACAAGCGCGGGCCGCAAGGTTTGCCGATCGAAAGCGGGCAGGAACCGCTCGTCGCGGGTGTCGCCGCGCTCGATGCCGGCAGCGGCGAGGTGTTCGGCATCCTGCAGTTCTTCAACGGCGTCGACGAGGTGTTCGACGTGCAGGTGCTGCCGAACGTGCGGCGCGGCGAGATTCTCGGTCCGCGCGAATGGAGCGACACGCCGTCGATCGCGACGATGCACGGCGGGTTCTGGCAAACGCGTCCGCGCGAAGCGGACGAGCCGGCAGCGGCCGGCCGGTGAGCGCGATGAAGATCCAGTCTTGCGGGTTATCCCTGCCGGTTTCGTCCTTGTCGGTAGAGGCGGCCGATCCGGCCTCCGCCGACGTCGCGGCGCGGTCGGCGGCGCGCGGGAATGCGCGCGCGGTCGTGGCAACGGGCGGCGGCGTGCTGTGGCTGACCGGCCTGCCGGGCGCCGGCAAGACGACGCTCGCGCAGGCGCTTGCCGGGCGCCTGCGCCGTCTCGGCACGGCGGCGGTGGTGCTCGACGGCGATCGGCTGCGCACCGGACTGAATCGTGACCTCGGGTTTTCGGAGCGCGACCGGTTCGAGAACGTACGGCGGACCGCCGAGGTCGCCGCGCTGTTCGCCGAGGCGGGCGTCGTCGCGATCGTCGCGATGATCTCGCCGCGTGCGGCGATGCGCGAGCTGGCCCGCGCGGCGATCGGCGACGCGTTCCGCGAGATCTACGTCAGCGCGCCGGTCGACGTATGCGCGGCACGCGATCCGAAAGGCCTGTATGCGAAGGCGTATCGCGGCGAGCTGCCGGAATTCACCGGCGTGTCGTCGCCATACGACGCGCCGACGGACGCGGCGCTCGTGCTGGATACCACGAGCCGGTCGATCGACGCGTGCGTCGACGCATTGCTGCGGCTCGCGACCGATGCGTTCGGGTACGGCGTCGAAGCGGGAACGACGCTGCACGGACGGCGCTGACGCAGCAGGCGTCGCAGAAGAAGTGGTAACCGATATATTAAGGATGACTGACTTGAAGTCATCAAACTGAAACAGGGCTTTGATAGCGGGTGCGCCGGATCGGCAGCCCCGCCTGCATAGCGGGATTCGGAACAAAAAGGGGAAAGGCGCATGCCGCCGAGAGTAGACCGTAAATCACACGACCAGCGGCGACGACGCCGATGCCTGGCCGGCGTCGCGCTGGTCGGCGGACTGAGCCTCGCATCGGGTGCGCGCGCACAGGACGCCGCACCCGATGCGAAGGCCGCGCAGGGGGCACCGGGCGCGCCGCGCACGTTCGACGTCAACGAGTTCATCGTGCGCGGCAACACGACGCTGCCGTCCATCGAGATCGAGAAGGCCGTCTATCCGTTCGAAGGGCCGGGCCGCACGCTGGCCGACGTCAACGCGGCGCGTGATGCGCTGCAAAAAGCGTATCAGGACCGCGGCTATCAGTCGGTCGTGGTCGAGCTGCCGCAGCAGCAGGTGAAGAACGGCGTGATCCTGCTGCAGGTGGTCGAGGCCAAGGTCGGCCGGCTGCGCGTCGACGGCGCGCAGTACAACTCGCCGCAGAAGATCCGCGACGCGGTGCCCGCGCTCGCGGAAGGCTCGGTGCCGGACTTCAACCAGGCGCAGCAGCAGCTCACCGACCTGAACCGCTCGGCCGACCGCCAGGTGATTCCGGTGCTGAAGCCGGGCACGCTGCCGCAGACCGTCGACGTCGACCTGAAGGTCGACGATCACAGCCCGCTGCACGGCTCGCTCGAACTGAACAACGACAACAGCCCCGGCACGTCGACGCTGCGCACGACCGTGAGCTTAAGCTATTCGAACCTGTGGCAGCTCGGCCACGTGATTTCCGGCACCTACGTGCTTGCGCCGCAGCATCCGAACGACGCGCGCGTCTATTCGTTCTCGTATCTCGCGCCGCTGAAGGACACGCACTGGAGCCTGCTCGCGACGATCGTGCATTCGGACAGCAACGTCGCGTCGGTCGGCGGCACCAACGTGCTCGGCAAGGGCACGACCTACGGCTTCACCGCGATCTACGCGCTGCCGTCGTCGGACACCTACGCGCATTCGGTCAGCGTCGAGATCGATCGCAAGCACTACGACGAAAACGTGAGCCTCGCGGGACAGACGTCCACCGCGCCGCTCACCTATGTGCCGGTCACCTTCGCATACAACGGCCAGCTGAGCCTGCAGCAGTCGCAGACGTCGTTCTCCGCGTCGCTGACGACCAACATCCGCGGGCTCGGCAGCGACTGGGGCGCATGGGACAACAAGCGCTACAACGCGACGCCGGATTTCGTGTACGGCAAATTCGACGTCAACCATACGCAGCGCTTCAAGAACGACATGCAGGCGAACGCGCACGTGAGCGCGCAGATCTCGAACTCGCCGCTCGTGTCGAGCGAGCAGTTCGCCGCGGGCGGGATGAATAGCGTGCGCGGCTACATGCAGGCCGAAGACACTGCCGACAGCGGCGTGATCGGCTCGCTCGAAGTCAGAAGCCCGTCGCTCGCTAAATACCTCGGCGGCCGCGTGAACGAATGGCGCTTCCACGCCTTCGTCGATGCCGCACATCTGTGGCTGCTGAGCCCGCTGCCGGAGCAGACCTCGAGCTTCAACCTGCTGAGCGTCGGCGTCGGCACGCGGCTGCAGCTGTTCAAGTACGCGAGTGCGGACTTCGAGGCCGGCTGGCCGCTGAAGGCCGGTGTCTATACGAAGCAATACAGCCCCAGGTTCGATTTCTACGTGCGGCTGGGGTTCTGACCTGACGGATTTTTGATCGGACGGGTCCCGCGCCGAGCGCCGGGATCGTTCATACCGGGAGTGGATCGTGAAGCGAGTCTTGTTTTTACTGATGGCCGTGATGCTGGGCGTGCTGCCCGGCATTGCGAACGCGTGGTGGCAGAACGACTGGTCGTACCGGAAGGCCATCACGATCGATGCCGGCCCGAAGGGGGCGAACCTGACGGAGTCGGCCGGTCGCGTGCCGCTGCTCATTCGCCTGCATTCGGGCAACTTCCAGTTCGACGGCGTCGCCGACAACGGTGCGGACATCCGCTTCGTCGCGGCCGACGACAAGACCCCGCTCAATTACCACATCGAGCAGTACGACGCGATGCTCGGCGTCGCGCTGATCTGGGTCGACATTCCGCAACTGCCGGCCGACGCGTCGCAATCGATCTGGATGTACTACGGCAACAAGAAGGCGCCGGACGGCGGCAAGCCGGCCGAGACGTTCGATGCGGACTACACGCTCGTCTATCACTTCAACGGCGCGTCGGGCGTGCCGCCGAAGGACGCGACCGCGTACGGGAACAACGCGCAGAACGCGCCGTTCAAGACCATCGAGGACGGCATCGTCGGCAAGGGCGCGCAGTTCGACGGCAGCAGCGCGCTGACGCTGCCGGCCAGCCCGTCGCTGAACGTCGCCGCAGGCGGAAGCTTCACGTTCAGCGCATGGGTGAAGCCGTCCGCGCTCGCGCCGAACGCGTTGCTGTACAGCCGCCGCGACGGCGCGAATGCGCTGCTGATCGGCCTCGACAACGGCGTGCCGTTCGCGCAGGTCGACGGCGGCGCGGCACCGGTGCGCACGCCCGGCGCGGCGCCGGTCGCGGCGAACCAGTGGACCTATCTCGCGGTGACGGCCGACGGCAAGAACCTGACCGTCTACGCGAACGGCAAGCAGGTCGCGCAAGCGGCCGCGACGCTGCCCGCATTGGCGGGCGCGGCGGCAGTCGGCGCGGACGTCCCCGGCGCGCCGGCGGGCTTCGGCGGCTACACGGGCGCGATCGACGAGCTGCGGCTGTCGAAGATCGCGCGCTCGCCAGTCGCGATCGCAGTCGACGCGCTCGCGCAGGGCTCCGAATCGAAGCTTGTCGCGTATGGCAACGACGAGAAGCAGTCCGGATTCGGCTTCGGCTACTTCGGCGTGATCGTGCAGTCGGTGACGGTCGACGCGTGGGTCGTCATCACGATCCTGCTCGCGATGGCCGCCGTGTCGTGGGTCGTGATGTGGAGCAAGGCGCGCTATGTCGGCACGGTCGACAAGGCCAACCAGTTCTTCGTGCAGCGCTTTCGCGAAGTGGCAGGCCGCCATCTGGTCGGCCTCGCGCATGTCGACGAGAACAGCGCCGAAGGGCGCCGCCTGTACCAGTCGTCGTTGTACCGGCTCTATCGCGCGGGCGTCCATGAAATCCACAGCCGCGTGGACGGCAACGGCCGCACCGTGATCACGACGGAATCGATCGAGGCGATCCGCGCGTCGATGGACGCGACGCTCGTGCGCGAGAACCAGCGGCTGTCGAAGTCGATGGTGCTGCTGACGATCGCGATCTCGGGCGGCCCGTTCCTCGGCCTGCTCGGTACGGTGGTCGGCGTGATGATCACGTTCGCGGCGATCGCGGCGGCCGGCGACGTGAACGTGAACGCGATCGCACCGGGTATCGCGGCCGCGCTGCTCGCGACCGTCACGGGCCTGTTCGTCGCGATTCCGGCGCTGTTTGGCTACAACTATCTGCTGATCCGCAACAAGAACGTGACCGCGAACATGCAGGTGTTCGTCGACGAGTTCGTCACGCGGCTGGCCGAAGCGCACCGCGCGCCGGATCACGCCGTGCTGGCCGACTGAACGCACGCAGGAGACCACCATGCAGGTTCAGGACGACGACAAGCCGTACGACGACATCAACATCACGCCGATGCTCGACCTGGCATACGTGCTGCTGATCATCTTCATCATCATGACGACCGCGTCGGTGCAGGGCATCAAGGTCGACCTGCCGAAGGCGAGCTCGTCCGCCAGCCTCGCGAAGCCGAAGACCAAGGCAATCACGGTCGCGGATTCGGGGCAGATCTTTCTCGATGCGTACCCGGTGACGATGGACGAGCTCGAAAGCCGGCTGCGTACCGAGAAGGCAACCAGTCCCGAGTTTCCGATCGTGCTGAAAGGCGATGCGGCGGTGCAGTACCAGCGCGTGATGGACGTGCTTGACCTGCTGCGGCGCCTCGACCTGTCGCAGGTCGGGCTCGTGACCGGCAAGTCGAAACAGGGCGGCTAGGGACGGCGATGGAAATGACCTACAACGGCGGCTCGCCGGACAAGGGCCCGGGCCGCTACGTGAAGCCGGTCGTGATCGCGCTCGTGGTCGCGGCGATCGCGGCGCTGATCTGGCATTTCGCGAGCGACACCGCGGGCGTGAAGCGCGCGAGCGCGCCGCAGGTGACGACGGTGATTCCGCTGCCGCCGCCCCCGCCGCCGCCGAAGCAGAAGCCGCCGCCCGAGAAAGTGAAGGAGGAGGTGAAGACGCCGGTCGACAAGCCGACCGTCGCGCCGAAGCCCTCCGAGGCGCCCAAGCCGTCGGACAACCAGCCGAAGCAGATGACGATGAACGCGCCTGCGCAGGCCGGCACGGACAGCTTCAACATCGGCGCGGGCGATGGCTCGGGGATGGTCGGCAGCGGCGGCGGCGGCCGGTTCGGCAACGCGAGCTATGCGCAGTACATGGTCTATGTGCTGCAGCGCGCGATCGAGCAGGACAAGGGGGTGCAGGACGCGGGCGGCGCGCGGTTCGCGGGCAGCCTGAACCTGTGGATGGATCCGTCGGGGCGCATCACGAAGGTGACGATCGCGCAGTCGACCGGCGACGCGAAGATCGACGCGGCCGTGGTGGCGGCGGTCGAGTCGCTCGGCAGGGTCGACGAGGCGCCGCCGCCCGCGACCGCGTATCCGGTGCTCGTCAGGTTGCAGGGCCGCAAGCCGGCCTGACGGCGCGCGCGGCGAACACGTCATGGGGCAGGTCCGACGCACGGATGCTGCCGGAAGAAGAACGGTCATTGTTCGGAGTGCTTTGATGATGCAGAAGATGAACGGACGGGGTGGGGTTCCCCGCAGCGGGGCGATGCCCCATCGACTGTCGCGCGTCGGCGCGGCGGCGCTGACGCTCGGGCTGACGTGCGCGCCGGCCAGCCATGCGCAGTCGCTCGAAACGCAGGCGGCCACCGGCAGGGCCGCGCCGACCGAAAGCGTGGTGATCAACCTGATCAACCTGCTGGTCAAGCGCGGCGTGCTCACGCAGCAGAGCGCGAGCGAGCTGATCAGCGAAGCGCGCACGGAAGCCGCGCAGGCGCGGACGGCGCGTGCGCCTGGCGCGGTGGGCGGTGCCGCGGTCGTCAACGCGCCGACGCAGCCCGGCGACGTGTCGGTGCCGTACGTGCCGCAGGTGGTACGCGACCAGATCCGCGACCAGGTGAAGCAGGAAGTGATCGCGCACGCCAAGTCCGAGAACTGGGCGCAGCCGAACACGTTCCCGGACTGGGTGTCGCGCATCACGCTCGACGGCGACCTGCGCGTGCGCGACGAATACCATTTCTACGGCAGCCGCAACGCGAACAACGTGACGAACTTCGCGGCGATCAACCAGGGCGGCGGGTTCGACATCAACCCGAACACCAATACGACGCAGTTGCCGACGCAGAACACTACGCAGAACCGCAACAACCTGCTGCGCTACCGCGCGCGGCTCGGCGTGACCGCGCAGCTGTCCGACACGCTGACGGCCGGCGTGCAGCTCGCGAGCGGCAACGACAACGGGCCGGTGTCGACGACGGCAACCGCCGGCGGCGGCTTCGCGAAGAAGAACATCTGGCTGAACAAGGCGTACTTCTCGTACAAGCCGACGACCTGGCTGAACGTGAGCGCCGGCCGGTTCGACAACCCGTTCTTCAAGTCCGACCTGATCTTCTCCGACGATCTCGAGATGGACGGCCTCGCGGTAAACCTGCGCCATGCGCTGCCCGCCGTGCCGGACGTCACGCTGTTCGGCACGCTCGGCGTGTTCCCGATCCAGTACACGAGCGAGAACTTCCCGTCGAACAGCACCGACAAGGCCGGCAGCGACACGAAGTGGATGTTCGGCGCGCAGTTCGGCGCGGACTGGAAGATCGACGCGAAGAACCGCCTGAAGGGCGCAGTCGCGTACTACGACTTCCAGAACATGCGCGGCACGCTGTCGTCGCCGTGCGCGCTGTATCTCGGCGCGACGAGCTGCAGCACCGACAACGAGGCGCCGTCGTTCATGCAGGGCGGCAACACGCTGATCGCGCTGCGCAACATCGTGCAGAACCCGAACCTCGCGCCGGGCCTGACGCCGCAGCCGCAGCTGTTCGGCCTCGCGTACAACTACCGGCTGCTCGACCTGAAGGCGCAGTGGGATACGGTGGTCGCCGACCGCTTCAAGCTGCGGCTCGACGGCGAGTACGTGCGCAACCTCGCGTACAACGACAACAAGGCGTTCAGCGCGGCGTCGCTGCCGGTGAACAACTACGAGTCGACGTCGGTGAACGCGACGCGTGCCGACTATCGCAGCGGCCCGAACGGCTTCCTCGCGAAGGCGACGATCGGCGAGCCCGAACCGCGCGCGAAGGGGCAGTGGAACTTCTCGATTGCGTACAAGTACTTGCAACCGGACGCCGTACTCGATGCGTTCAACGATTCCGACTTCCACCTCGGCGGCACCAACGCGCGCGGCTACGTGATCGGCGCGGCCTATGCGGTCGCACGCGACACCTGGCTGTCGGCGCGCTACCTGAGCGCGAAGGAAGTGTACGGGCCGCCGGTGTCGATCGACGTGCTGCAACTCGAGCTCAACGCCCGCTTCTGATGGAGAGCCGGATGAATACCGCTCAACACGCACTGCTCGCGGCGGCCCTCGCCGGCGCGCTGCTGGCCGCCGCCGGTCCCGCCGGCGCGCAAAGCATCGAGGACAAGCTGCGCGGCCAGCTGCGCTCGACCGTGCAGCAACTGCGCCAGTTGCAGGACACGCAGTCGCAGCTTCAGGCGGAAAAGGCGGCCGCCGAACAGCAGCGCGACGCCGCGCTCGCGCAGTTGAAGACCGCGCAGGCGCAACTCGCGGCGGCAAAGGGCGACTCGGGCGCCGAGGCGGCCGCGAAGCGCGCGCTGGCGCAGGAACGTGCGGCGCGCGAACAGGACGCGCAGGCGCTCGCGAAGTACAAGGCGTCGTACGAGGACCTGCTGACCGTGTCGCGCTCGCGCGACGCGCAGCACAAGCAGTTGCAGGCCGAAATCGGCGCGCGTGACACGCAGCTGAAAACCTGCCAGGCCCACAATGCCGAACTGTATCGCGTCGGCCACGACATTCTCGACGCGTACGAGCATGTCGGCATCGGCACGATCTTCGCGTCGCGACAGCCGTTCGCGAATGCGGCGCGCGTGAGGTACGACGATATCGCGCAGCGCTACGGCGACGCGCTGTATGCGGGCAAGTACGACCCGGCGGCGCGTCCGGCGGCGGCCGCGAATGCATCCGCCCCCGCCGCGACGGCCGCGCCGTCGGGCACACCGTGATCGACGGCGCGTGCCGGCCGACCCGATCGACTCGTTGAAAAAAAGGAACCGAGCCATGCAGGGCAACAAGATGGAAGCGTCGGGCGAGCACCCGACGGAGCAGTTGATCGAGGCGGTCGGCATCGAGCAGCTTGCCGACGTGTTTCGCGCCGCCGGCTACCGGGTGACGGCCACCGAGCAGAACGGTGCGGTGCAGCTGATGAGCGCGAGCCAGGGCGTCGGCTTCGCGGTGCGCTTCGGCAATGTGGTGCCGGCCGCGCAGCCGCGGGACGCGGCCGATGCACGCTATCTCGACTACACGCTCAGCTGCGTGCTGCAGGTGCAGGGCGAGCTGCCCGCGCAACTGGTCGCCGACTGGAATCGCACGAAACGCTTCGCGCGGCTCGCGAGCCACGGGCCGTTCCTCGCGCTCGAAATGGACGTGATCGTTGCGGGCGGCGTGTCGACCCGCTACCTGCGCTCGACGATCGAGCTGTGGGACCGGATGGTGCAGGAATTCCTGCTGCATCTGCGTAACCGGCCGGCGCTCGCCGAGCAGGAAGCCGCCGCGCGTGCGGCAGCTACCGGTCCGGCGGCGGACGGCGCCGAAGTCGCCGCCGACACGGCCACCGACGCCCGCGCGGAAGCGGCCGGGCGATGAACGGACTCGCGCGGCTCGGCGCGACGTTGCGCGCGCTGTGGATCGGCGTGGCTCGTCCGCGGTCCGCGCAGGCCGTCGATGCGGACGATGCGCCGGCCGCGTGGGTCGACTATGCGCGACGCGTCGCGCAGCATCTGGCGGTCGCGCTCGACGATGGCGCGGACGCGGCCGCCTGCCGCGTCCGCGGGCATCTCGAACACCAGGCGGCGCAGGATAACGGGGAGGGCGCGCCGCCGCGTGCGCTGCGGTTGAAGGCCTGGCTCGATGGCAACGGCGCGATCGCGCGGGTCGAGAGTACGCCGGGAATCGGCCCGGCATTCGCCGCCGACCTGCGCGCGGCGCTGGTCGGCCGGGCGGTCGGCGTCGCGCCGCCGTCCGGGATGACGCAGCCGGTGGTGGTGCGCGTGCTCGTCGCGAGCGCGCCGTAGAGAAAGGCGGGCGTCGCGCGTCGCGCGACATCCGGAATCGAGGGCAGCAGTCAGACAGGAACGGGAAAGACGGTGAAGAATCTTGCAATGATCGTAGGCAGCCTGATGCTGAGCATGCCGCTGGCAGTAGCCGCGCAGGACGACGTGATCGCGAACGCGGCGCAGGCGTCGGTCACGCAATCCGATATCGCGACGCTGCTGAAGTCGCTCGGCGAGGAAGGGCGCACGCGCCTCGCGGCCGACCCGGCCGCGATGGACCAGGTCGTGCGCGCGACCCTTGCGCAGAAGGCCGTGCTCGCCGAGGCGAAGGCGAAGGGCTGGGACAAGCAGGCGGACGTGCAGGCGGCCATCGAGCAGGCACGGCGCGACATTATCGTGCGCAGCTATCTCGCGTCGGTCAATGCGCCGCCGGCGGACTACCCGTCCGACGCGGAAATCCAGACCGTATACGACCAGAACCGCGCTGCGTTTACCGCGCCGCGCGCGCTGCACGTCGCGCAGATCTATATCGCCGTCCCGCCGAACGCGGACGCCGCGACCGTCGACAAGGCGCGCAAGCAGGCCGCCGATCTTGCGAGCCGCGCGCGCAACGGCGATTTCGCCGCGCTCGCGAAAGCGAATTCGCAGGACAAGGCCAGCGCGGCCAATGGCGGCGACATGGGCTTCGTGCCCGAGCCGATGCTGGTGCCGGCCGTGCGGCAGGCGGCCGACGCGCTGAAGCCCGGCCAGGTGTCCGGGCCGATCCAGACGCCGACCGGCTTTCACGTGGTGAAACTGATCGACGTGCGCGCCGCCGCGCCACGTCCGCTCGCGGACGTGAAGGAGCGCGTGCGCGCGATGCTGCGCGCGCAGCGCACGCAGCAGGGTGCCCAGGCGTATCTGGCAAAGCTGGGCGGCAACGCGCCGATCAACGAAGATGCGCTGAAGAAGGCGCTCGCGACCGCGCAATAGGCTTCGCCATGATCCTGACGAGTCCCGCGCCCGACGCCGGCCCGACCGATGCGCATCTGCCCGGTCGCGCGGCAGCCGGGCCGGCGCACGCCCGCGCTGCCGATCCCGACGCGTTTCCGGCCGGACCTGCCGGGATGCCGGCATATTGCCCGCTCTGCGCCGGCGCGCTCGAGCCGATGCCCGGCATGCCGGGCCAAGTGCGCCACCGCAGCGCGCGCGTCGCCGCACGCTGCGTGCTGACGACCCGACAGTGCCAGCCCGACGAACTCGTGGTGCGCGGCCTGCGCGACGCGCGCGTCTCGGCGCGCCATCGCGCGCGCTTCGTCGAACAGTGGGAACGGCATTACGCGCTCGCGCGACGCGTATGGCCGGCGTTCACGATGAGCCGGTTCACGACCGTGCTCGCATGCGCGGACGTGCAGGACCTGTGGTCGTATCGGTCGCTGCGCGACGACGACCTGGCAGCCGTCCTGCTCGCGCTGGCCGGCTTCATGCTGGTGCCCGACGAGCGCGCGCCGGGCGATCCGGAGCCCGCCGACGACGCGGTGCGCTGGGTGCGGTTCTGGTTCGAAGCGAGCGTGCGCGACGTCGGCGATCTGTGGACGGCGGGTGCCGACGCGCCGCGGTTCTTTCGCGTCGACTATCGCGACACGCGCGCGACGCTGTTTCCGACCGGCGCGCAGGTGCAGGCCTGGCAGCCGATCGGCGGCATGCGCGAGGCCTGGGCGCAACCCGACGCGGTGTCGAGCGCGGAGATCACGCGATCCGACCATGCGGCGTTCGCGCGTTTCGTCGCGCGTGTGCCGCAGCAGGACAGCACGTGACGAAGCCGCCGAATCGCGGCGGCACAAGCATACGGAGGGTGGCATGACCGGACGGCGAAACATGGGCGTGGCACTTGCGTGCCTGTGGCTGGCGGGCAGCGTGCATGCGCAGGACCGGCCGCCGGCAGCCGGCACCCCGGCGGCGGCACCGACGCGGCCGATCTGCGTCGATGCCGAGGTGGATGGCAAGCGCGCGCTGTCGTACGACTGCCTGAGCGCGCAACTGAAGCCCTTGCCGACGCCGGAAGGCGCTGCGTCCCGGACAGCGGCGGAAGGCCTCGCAACGGCACCGTCAAGCCGGGTCGGCACCTTCAACCTGTCGACCGAGCGCAATCGCTTCGGCTCGAACTGGGGCAAGTCGGTCACGCCACAGCGTCCTGCGCCGCCCGTGGCCGTGCCGCCGAAATGAACGCGTGCGGCGACCAGCGGCCGGGCGATGCAGGCGACGCGCGATGTGGCGGTCGCGACCGCGCGAACGAACGGGGAACACGACGGTGAATCCGGGAATCTGCAAGCGAGGCGCCGCGGCACTCGCGATACTCGCCGCGCTCACGATGGCGGCGCCGGCATCGGCCGCCGACAAGCCGGCGCAGGGCGCGGCCGCCGGCGCGGCGACGCTGCCTAACTTCGCGGCGCTCGTGAAGCGGTACGGCGCGGCGGTCGTCAACATCAGCGTCACCCGCGAGGTCACGCAGATGGGCATCCGGCTTCCGCCGGGCATCGCGCCGGACAATCCGCTCGCGCCGTTCTTCGCGCGCCGCGTGATCGGCAACCGCGAGGAGGTGAGCCTTGGTTCCGGCTTCATTGTCGATGCCGACGGGATCATCCTGACGAATCGGCACGTGGTCGGCGATGCCGCAACGGTCGACGTGACGCTGACCGACAAGCGGCAGTTCAAGGGCAGCGTGATCGGCAGCGATCCGGTATCCGATGTCGCGGTGATCCGGATCGACGCGCGCAACCTGCCGACGGTCGTCACCGGCGACCCGGCGCGTACCGAGGTCGGCGACTGGGTGATGGCGATCGGCTCGCCGTACGGCTTCGCGAATACGGTCACGCAGGGCATCGTCAGCGCGAAGGCGCGCTCGTTGCCGGGCGAGCGCTATATCCCGTTCATCCAGACCGACGTGCCGATCAATCCCGGCAATTCGGGCGGCCCGCTGTTCGACCTGAACGGCCGCGTGATCGCGATCAATTCGATGATCTATTCGAAGACCGGCGGTTATCAGGGGCTCGCGTTCGCGATTCCGATCGACCTCGCGCTCGACGTGAAGGACCAGTTGCTGCGGACCGGCAAAGTCACGCGCGGCCGGCTCGGTGTCGCGCTGCAGGAAGTCGGGCAGGCGCTGGCGCGCTCGTTGCGGCTGCCCGATCCCGACGGCGCGGTGGTCACGCAAGTCGAACCGGGCGGCCCCGGCGCGGCAGCCGGCCTGCAGGTCGGCGACGTCGTGCGCGCGATCGACGGCAAGGCGGTCGCCGATTCGGCCGATCTGCTCGGCACCATCGCTGGCACGCGGCCGGGACGTACGGTCGAACTGCTCGTATGGCGAGCGGGCCGGGCAATGCACGTGCAGGCCACGGTCGGCGCATTCGACAGCGGCACCGCGTCGAACGGCAACCCGCCGGGGCTCGCGCGCATCGGGCTCGCGCTGCGTGCGGCCAGTGAACAGGAACGACGCCAGCTCGGCGTGAAGCAGGCGCTCGTGATCGAGCAGGCGGGCGGCGAGGCCGCGCGCGCGGGGTTGATGGCCGGCGACATCGTACTGTCGGCCAACGGCACGCCGGTCGCGAGCGCGGCGGCGCTGGCCGAGGAGATCGATCGCGCACGCGGCACGATCGCGCTGCTCGTGCAGCGCGGCGGCGCACGGCTGTATGTACCGGTCGAACCGGGTTGAGTGGGCAGCGGACGGCGCGCAATCGCGTGCCGACATGGCATCACGGACGCGACGGCGCATCGCGCGACGCGCGGACTATCGGTTAGCGAGGATCGTCATGCAGCGAAATCAGCGGTATCGCACACCTGGACCCATCGCCGGGTTCGTCGTCGCATGGGCGCTCGTCACCGGCACGCCGGCGCAAGCGCAAACGGCCGACGTGCCGCAGAGCTGGATCAGCTATGCGCAACTGGCCGGCCACCAGTTCCAGGGATGGCTCGAAGGCGACGGACCGGCAGCCGACACGCTGCACGCGTATCTCGAGGATCGCGTGCTACACGCGACGTCCGATGCGCCACCGCCGGCGATTGTCGTCCGCGCGTGGATCGGCGCGACTGGTACAGTCGCGCGTGTCGAGTTCGACTCGCTCGGCAATTCGAACGCGGACGCCGCACTGCGCCAGCTGCTGACCGGGGCCGGTCCGCTGACCGAGCCACCGCCGCCCGACATGCGCCAGCCGCTGCGCGTGCGCCTGAGGTTGATGCCGAACCCGAATGTGGACCACGGGGCTCCGAACCCCGGCTCGTGACGCCGAGCCATCCCGTGATGCACGGAACGCGACCATGGTGCTGCTATTGATCGGCCTCGTCTGCGCCAACGGCGCGCTGGTCGCGTTCGCGCTGCATGTCGACCCGCTGACCGGACGTATCGGCCACGCCGCACGGCGGGCATCGTTCGCCTGGCTGCGGGCCCGCTGGCGTGTCGGCTGGCTCGCGTGGCGGCAGGTCGTGCGCGACACGCTGGCGGGGCGGGACGCTGGTTCGCGCCCGGTTCGGTTGCTGGCGACCGGCGATCGGGATGCGCGGGCATACGCGCGCGAGCGTATCGGCCTTTAGGCGGGCTTGCCGGACATTCGTCAAGTCATGCGTTCACCTCCGGTGAGCGCCCATACGGACCATTCCGGCAATTAGTCGACGTCCATTCGCGCATGTCGTTTTTACCGATCCCGGTTATTGTTTCCGGTGCGCAGCGTGTGGCAGCCGGAAAATTCATCTGTAAATAAATCTCGCCTCGAGCGCAATACGCGGTACCGGTATCACGCGCCGATGCGGCGCGACGTCTGTTTATGTGCGCTGCAGCATGCTTTGCGGGCATTTCCATGATTTATTTTCATGCGCGGTGCACGGCATTAAGGACGCGATAACCTCGCCGAATGATTCCGCGGATGGGGGTGGGCGCGATTGTCATTGCGCGTTATCCCAAAACCGCGGAACCACGCAACGAACCGATATTGCTCATACCATTTCGTATGCCAGACCCGTTGAAAGCATTGGCGGAAATGGACAGGGGAATATCTGCCACTGCATGCGCGCAAACGTTTTACAGCACTCGCGCGCGAGCTGTGGTTTCTCGTCTCGGGGATTAGATGGCGTGCCTCCATCAGCCTGCGTGACTACCAGCCCTTCATCGATGCGCTCGAGAAATCATTCGTATGGCGGAACCTCGCAGGGGTAACGCGCCGTAATCCACTTCGCGATAATCGGCGCGCAAACCGGCTGTGCGCCTTGATTAATCGGCATTGGCATACATCGTGCACGTCGCGTCGCGCGGCTCCAATACGCCGGCAGACGTAACCGGCAGTAAAAAATCAATGATCCAGATCAATGAACAAGCGCACAAAAGTTGTCCGATCACGTGGCATCGTACCGAATTCCGTTAAATCGGTGCCGGATCACCCCCTTGACTGAATCCGTCAACAGCAAGGCGAAATCAGACGCCGACAAGTCAAATGGCTATTTAGACGAATATGATGCGCCGCAGAAAATGTAAAAAATCGTCAAAAGGCAGCGATGATGCAATCAATGTCGAACATATCGAGAACGGGGTCGAACGTGAGTCGTGGTCGAGGGCTGAGTATCGGCCATCCGCGAGAATGCATCATCGTGCTGTTGCTTGACGGATTTTCCGTCATGCAAATGGGCCGGCTCGCGGCAATGTTCGAACACGCGAATCAACTGAGCCGCGCGCGATCCGCATTCGCGGACCGCTACGAGTTGCGACTGTATTCCGCGCATGGCGGGCCGGTCCGATCGTCGTCGGGCGTGCAGATCTGGACGGACGCGCCGCGCATGCCCGACGCGAGCATGATTCATGCGATGTTCGTGCTCGGCGGAGAGGATCCCGCCAGCGATCACGACGACAGCCTGGTGGCCTGGCTGCACAACGCGCACCAGCGCGCGCGCGTGGTCAAGGGCACGAGCGGCGGCGGCAAACTGCTCGCGCGCATCCGGCTGCACCAGAAGGGGCTGGGCACCGCGCCGCTGACCTCGGGCATGCTGGGCAGCGCGCCGGGTGCGAACCAGCGCGCCGACGCGTCCGGCGACGACGAAGGCATATTCTCGACCGCACTGTCGATCGTCGCGCACGACATGGGCTACGAGATCGCGCAGGAAATCGTGAACAGCATGATGCCGGGCGCCAGCCGGAAGATGACGGGCGCCGCGTTCGGACCGCGCGAGGCGCGGGCGAGCGAGCTGATACGCGCGGCCGCGCATCATCTGCGCGTGAACAGCGCAAACCGCATCTCGATCGCCGACGCGGCACAGGCGGCAGCAATGAGCGAGCGGAATTTCCTGCGGCGCTTCAAGAACGAAATCGGCGTCACGCCGACCGAGTTCGTGCTGCGCGTGCGGCTCGAGAAGGCGTGCTGCATGCTCGTCGAAACCGATCTGCCGGCCGACAAGGTTGCGCGGCGCACGGGCCTGGGCAGCGGCGACCGGCTCGCGAAGCTGTTCCGCCAGCATCTGTCGATGTCGCCGACCGAATACCGGACGGCCGCCCGCAACCGGATGTACGCACTGGCGGACGACGCATCCGCCACGGACCTGTCGACCTGGATGAACGGCTCGACGTCGTGATGAAAGCGCCGCGCCGGCCGCGCGCGGCGCGATGTCGTGCCCGGCCGGGCCGGACCGCAGCCTGACGGGCTTCGTGCCGGAATCCGGCATCTGTCTCCTCCTGTTCTGTCGTTGAAGTTGCGTGCGCAACTATCGTGCTGTGACCGCGCTGAAATATGCCTGCGTGTTCGGGTGAACGGTGTGGTCGACGACGATCTCGTCGGCGGCGGCCCAGCGGTACGCAGTGTGCTGGGCATTCGGCAGCGTATCGAGATCGACGTTGCCGCTCAGCTTGTAGCCCAGCACCACGTAGTGAGTCGATACGCCGGGCTCGCCGCCGAAATTGTCTTCGTAAAGATGTTCATACACGCCGACGAGCTCCGCGTCGGCCCGCTCGAGGCCGCCGAGCCCGAGTTCGTCGCGCGCAATGCGGCGAAACGCGTCGTCGAGACGCTCGTTCTTGTGAATGCGCCCGCCGGGCACGAACCAGAAACCCTGTGCCGGACGGTTGACGCGATGACCGAGCAGATAGCCGCCGTCTTCATTCGGGACGATCAGGTCGATCGCGATCAGCGGGGTGGCGTCGACGACGCGCAGGAAGGTATCGAGTGGCAGCATGGTCGATCGGCTCCGGACGGTTCAGCGAATGCGTGCTGGCCAGCGGCGCTCCGCGCATCGCGTGCCTGGTTAATGCACACGCCGATGCGCGACGTAACGTGACGTGCGGTGCCGCAGCGCGCATGCGTTGCATCATCGCGTGCCGACACCGCGCTCGTCGGCCAAAACATCGAATCATTCCGCCAAGCGCCGGCGAACGATGCGCTCGCCTGCTTGCGTGTCGCATGCGTTTCGCATTCACGTTGCAAGGAAGCCTTTCCAATCGGCCATGATCGTGGTTGCGTCCGCCATGTCCGCGCACGAGAATTACGGCGGCGCTAAGCTCCCGACTGGCCTTTCGAGGAGTAGCGTTACCCCCGGAACCTCCTCGGAACCTTGCCTGCGCGCAGCATTGCGCGCAGGCCTTTTTATTCCTTCCGGGTCGCACGCGAACGAGACCCTGTCCGTCCGTTCTGCGCGCGGCTCGCCGCATCGCATGCCGGCGGTTGCCCGCATCGGCGCAGTCGTCAAGGACTGCGTATCAGATCAAATCCGCAGCGGCGCTTCACTGTCGCCACGGCGGTGATCCTGCATCGTTACCTTCATACGTCTGCGTTCGCTTGCACGGCAGCGCGTCGTTCGCGCGGACCAATCATTACTGTCGCCGCGATGCTCTCTCAACGGCCGGCGAAATCGACGATTCGCTGAAACACCATCGAGAAATGATCGGTGACGACTTTGGCGGATCAGGCGGAAATGTTGTCCTGTCGGTCATGTTGCGTTGCAATACGCTAGCAGATTGAGCAGGCCGTCTCCCGACGGTCGATGTCGCTGACCATGGAGCGCGATCGACATGAACACGGTTCTTCTGACGTTGTCGAGGATTTGTCTCGCGTGGATCGTCGTTTATGTGATCTTCAGCATCGTCTCCGGCCTGTGGGCGGGCGCCCGGCACAACCAGGGGCTGCTGCTGCTCGAGCTTCACTCGCATCGGGCGCGCGGCTCCCGGGAAATCGTACGGGCGCGGACGCTGAAGCGCATGGCGCTGCTCGCACTGCTGGCGCTGCCGGTGGGTATCGCGTCGTTCATCGCGAGCGCGGTACTGTCGTAGTCGATCGCCGCGCGCCGTCACCATTCTGCTGTCATCCCCTCGTTGCCGTGTTGCATCGCATCGTGCCAGGCGCTTCGCGGGCGCAATGCCTGGCGGATCGATGCTAGCCGAACATGGGCAGCCCGTCTGGCCGCACCGGCCACCTTCGTGCCTCGCGCACATGCGTCGGCCGCATCGTCTTCGACGCATTCGACAAGCCGATTCGCACCACGCCGCGCTACTCGGACAGACACGCGATGACACGCCGATGAACGCGCCGCCCGCCGCCCGCCGCGCGTGCGGCGCATGTCGTGCGAGCGCCCGTATTTGCAGTCGCCGCGGCGCGGTTCGAGGCTGAATGAATCGGTCGCCGCGACGCCCGCGCATGACGGGCCCGGGAAATCCCGCAGGCTAATCAGACGACAACCTGTTCGAATCGGTCAGCGTTATTTCGCCATTCGGCGAGCTAGGTATGATGCGACGCAACGGGACAGCAATGTCCGTCACGAACGAGAGATGGCGATACGGTTCAACGTCCGAGAGCACGCTATGGGGCATACGAGTCTCGACTATCCGGATGCCGGAGCAGAAGCCGGAGAGGGAAAGAAAGGGCGGCGCGAGACTCGGGACATCGGTGTAGTCGTGTTCGACGGATTCTCGCTGCTCGCAGCAGGTGTAGTGACCGAAGTGTTCGAGATGGCCAACGAGATCTATGCGCCACGCTCGAATGGTCGGCCGTTGTACGACGTGCGCTTCTACTCGTCGGACGGCGGCAGTGTGGCATGGTCTTCGGCGATCAGCGTCAGGACGTATGCGTGCGATGCAGGTTCCGCACGCGCATTCGATGCGCTGTTCGTGGCCGGCGGAGAGGGCGCGCGGCGTGCGGCACGCGACGCGCGGATGATCGACTGGCTGCGCACCGTCGTGCCGCAAACCGGCATCGTCAGGACGATCGGCGAAGGCAGGATGCTGCTCGATGCCGCGCGCACGAAACGGCATGCGGGTGATGCGAACGACGCGGTCCCCGGCGTGGACGATCGGAGTGCATCGGCAAGAGCGGCGTTGTCGCTCGTCGAACGCGACCTCGGCAGCGACGCGGCGCGCGGAATCGCGATGCGCCTCGCGTTGACCGACGAGTCCGCGTCGAACGAGCCGTTGCCGGACCTGCGCAGGACGACGTCGGCAGAACGTGCCAGGGCATCGGCACGCTGGATGCAGCAGAACTGTGAAAGGGCGATATCGGTGAGCGACGCGGTCCGTGTCGCGGCGATGAGCGAACGAAATTTCTTGCGTTGCTTCAAGCAGGAAATCGGCAAGACGCCGTCGGAATTTCTGCGGGAAGTGCGGCTGATGCGGACGATGCAGCTGCTGGCCGGAACCGATCTGCCGATCGGCACGATCGCACGGCGATGCGGATGGGGCAACGGCGATCGGCTGGCGAAGATCTTCCGCAGACGCCTGGATGTGACGCCGTCCGAATACCGGGCACGCGCGCGCGCAGCATCGGAGATCGAAGCGGAATCATAGCGCGGGTGTCGAAGCAGGGACGTTTGAATCGTTGATTCGATTAATAGGAGTACAAATCATGGCCGCACAGATCGAAACGAGGAAGGTCGATCGTGACTCCGTCCAGACGGACCGCGAAGCCGCGATCGATGCACGGGTTCGTATCGCTCCCGTCGTGCTGGCGGGAGGATCGGGATCGCGTTTGTGGCCGATGTCGCGCGAGCAGTATCCGAAGCAGCTGATCGGCGTGCTCGGTGCGGAGTCGCTGCTCCAGGAGACGGTTCAGCGCATGAAGGGATTCGCGTCCGGATCGAATGTGCTGGCGGCGCCGATCGTCGTCTGCGGCGACGAACATCGCTTCGTGACCGCCGAGCAACTGCGCGCAAGCCAGATCGCCGACGCGCGCATCGTCGTCGAACCGCTGCGTCGCGACACCGCGCCGGCGCTGACGCTTGCGGCGGCCGCCGCGTTCGCCGACGGCGAAGACGCGGTGGTGGTCGCGATGCCGGCCGACCATGCGATTGCCGATACCGCGGCGTTCCATCGCGCGCTGACGCTTGCGATCGAGCATGCGGAACGCGGCGCGATCGCGACGCTCGGCGTGCCGCCGACGCGGCCCGACACCGGTTTCGGCTATATCCGGATCGGCGATGCGCTCGGTTCCGGTGCGCACCGCATCGAACGCTTCGTCGAGAAGCCGGCTGCCGAGCTCGCCGAGCAATACGTCGAGTCGGGCCTGTATTGGTGGAACAGCGGCATCTTCGTCGTGCGCGCCAGCGTCTGGCTCGACACGCTGCGTACGTTGCGCCCCGACATGCACGCCGCGTGCCTCGCGGCCTATCAGAACGGCGTCGCCGACGGTCCGTTCTTCCGGCCTCACGAGGAAGCGTTTCGCGAGTCGCCGTCCGATTCGATCGACTACGCGGTGATGGAGCGACTGACGTCCCAGGCCGGTCTCGCTGACGGCGTGGTCGTGCCGCTCGACGCCGGCTGGTCCGACCTCGGCTCGTGGGACGCCGTGTGGGCTGCGCTCGACAAGGATGCGGACGGCAACGTCGGTCGCGGCAAGGTCGTGTTCGAAGGCGCGACATCGAGCTTCGCGCATTCGGAAGGGCGCCTGGTTGCCTGCGTCGGCGTGACCGATGTGGTCGTCGTCGAAACCGACGATGCGGTGCTGGTGGCCGATCGGTCGCGCGTGCAGGACGTGAAGGGACTCGTCAGTCGCATCCGTGCGCAGCGGGCGCCCGAAGCGGATACGCATCGCAAGGTGCGGCGGCCGTGGGGCTACTACGACTCGATCGACCACGGCGATCGTTTCCAGGTGAAGCGCATCGTCGTGCAGCCGGGCGGGCGCCTGTCGCTGCAGCTGCACCACCATCGCGCCGAACACTGGATCGTGGTCAGCGGCACCGCGCTCGTTACGCGCGGCGACGAGCAATTCATGCTGAGCGAGAACCAGTCGACGTTCATCCCGCTGGGCGCCACGCACCGGCTCGAGAACCCCGGCAAGCTGCCGCTCGAAATCATCGAAGTGCAATCGGGATCGTATCTCGGCGAAGACGACATCGTGCGCTTCGACGACACCTACGGACGTCGGTGAAGCGTCGCCGATCGGCAGACTCGGATGGATACGGAGGATCGAAAAATGCTCGGGCTACAAGGGTTGCTGGCACGTCTTCTCGATATCGTGCTGATCGTCGCTGGTTCGCTCGTGGCGTCGCAGTTCCGTTTTCTGCAGGTCGCCGACAATCATTTCGACAGTGCGGTCGTCACGTTCGCCATCGCGTTTTCACTCGTGCTGTTTCCGGCGTTCGGCGTGTACGAGTCGTGGCGCGGCCGTTCGATGCTGCGGCTGGTCGGAAAGATCTCGCTCGCGTGGCTGGTCGTGCAGGCCTGCGGAATCATCCTGATGTTCTCGCTGCATCGCGCCGACGTGATCTCGCGACTGTGGTTCGTCTACTGGACCGCGATCACGGGCGCCACGCTGATCGGGTCGCGCATCACCACGCACCTCGCGCTGCGCAGCGTGCGTCAGGCCGGTCTCAACCTGCGCAGCGTCGCGGTGGTCGGCTACGGCCAGCACTGCCATCACGTGGTGCGCAAACTCGACGACTCGCCGGCCAGCGGTTTTCGCGCCACCGCGATCCTCGATCTGCGGCCGGTCGTGGAGACCGCGCATCCGGGCGTGTCGACGTTCCACGATTTCGACCGGTTCGCGACGTACGTGCGCGATAGCGGCGTGCAGGAGATCTGGCTCGCGCTGCCGTTGTCGGAAGAGGCGACGATCCTGCGCTTCGTCAACGAATTCGGCGACGAGCTCGTGAACATCCGCTTCATTCCGGATGTGCGCAGCGTCGCGCTGTTCGACGGCGCGATGATCGACCTGGTCGGTGCGCCGGCGATCAACCTCGTGGCTTCGCCGCTGTCGCGCCACGCAATGATCCAGAAGGAGATCTTCGATCGCCTGTTTGCCGCGGTGGCGCTGCTGTCGCTGATGCCGCTGATGGTGCTGATCGCGATCGCGGTGAAGCTGTCGTCGCCGGGCCCCGTGTTCTTCAAGCAGTTCCGCAAGGGCGCGGACGGGCGCGAATTCCGCATCCTCAAGTTCCGGACGATGCGCGTGCATGCCGAAGCGGCCGGTGTGGTGACGCAGGCGACCAGGACCGATGCGCGCATCACCCGCGTCGGACGCTTTTTGCGGCGCACGAGTCTCGACGAGCTGCCGCAGTTCCTGAACGTGCTGCGCGGCGAGATGTCGGTAGTCGGGCCGCGGCCGCATGCGATCGAGCATGACCGGCTGTATCAGAAGGTCGTCGATGGCTATATCCATCGCTACCGCATCAAGCCCGGGATCACCGGGTGGGCGCAGGTGAACGGCTATCGCGGTGAAACCGATCGGCTCGAGAAGATGCAGAAGCGCGTGGAGTACGACCTGTATTACCTGCGGAACTGGTCGTTCGCGCTGGATATGCGGATCGTGCTGGCGACGGTAGCGAAGGGGTTGGTGAATCGGAATGCGTATTGAGCGGCAGTCGAAGTCGACGCATGAGTATTGAATTCAACAAAAACCGGGGAAGATCAGATGGGATGCTTCTGGCGAGGGCCTGACGAGCCGGCGGGACGGATTCGTCAAAACACGGTGCGAATCCTGATGGCGACCGCGGCGAGCACGATGCTGGCGGCGTGCGGTATCGCGCCCGGGATGCGGATGTCGTCGCCGGCGACGCTGCCGGTTGAGAGCGGCAGTGCGCAGGAACCGAAAAAGGATGTCGACGTCCCCATTACCGACATCAACCTGAACCTGATTCAACAGCTTCGGGCGGCCGAGGCAGGGGCAGGCGACGAGCGTATCCGCGGGCTGATCGGCAAGCCGCAACCGTACACGCTCGGTGTCGGCGACGTGCTGCAGATCACGGTCTGGGACCATCCGGAGCTGTCCGGCGCACCGACTACGCAGACCCAGAGCGCGCTGCGCCCGGCCGATCCGGCATCCGGGTTCGTGATCGGCGAGGACGGCAATCTCAGCTATCCGTATGCCGGCACGCTGCACGTGGCGGGACTTCGCGTCGACGAGGTGCGGGCGAAGCTGTACGAACGGCTCGCGACGGTGTTCAACCGGCCGCAGCTGACGGTTCGCATCGCGTCGTTCCGGTCGCAGCAGATCTATGTCGACGGCGAGGTGCATACGCCCGGTCCGCAGGCGATCAGCGACATTCCGATGACTTTGTACGACGCCGTGAGCCGCGCGGGCGGCTTTTCCCAGACCGCGGACCAGAGCCGGATGGTGCTGGTCAGAAACGGCACGTCCTATCCGATCAATTTTCCGCAGTTGCTGGCGCGAGGCGAGAACCCGGCCGGCATCGTGCTGCAGAACGGCGACCTGCTGCGCATCGTGTCCCGCGACGACAACGGCGTCTATGTGATGGGCGAAGTGTCGAAGCCGGCGACGGCCATTCCGATGCGCAACGGCAGGCTGTCGCTGAGCGACGCGATCTCGCAGGTCGGCAGTCTCAACAGTGCGACGGCCGACGCCGCCCAACTGTATGTGATCCGCGGATCGAGCGATACCGCGCCCCAGGTCTTCCACCTCGACGCGCGCTCCCCGGTCGCGATGATTCTGGCGAATCAGTTCGAGCTGCAGCCGAAGGACGTGGTCTACGTCGACGGCAACGGGTTGGTACGAATCAGCCGGGTACTGAACCTGCTGCTGCCGGCGATCAATGCCGGCCTGTATGGCGCGATTGCGACGAAATGAAAAACACGATTCTGATCGTCTGCGAAGGAAACATCTGTCGCAGCCCGATGGCGCAAGGTTTGCTGGCTTCAAGACTGTCGACCGTGCGCGTCGTCTCCGCAGGCCTGAGTGCATTGTCGGGCAGGCCGGCGGATTCGACCGCGGTCGCGCTCATGGCCGAGCGCGGCATCGACATCAGCGGGCATATCGCGTCGCCGGTGAACCTGCAGTACGTACGCGATGCCAGCCTGGTGCTCGCGATGACGATGGAACAGAAAAGGAGAATCGAAGAGTGTTACGCCTTTGCCAAGGGCAAGGTGTTTCGCCTGGGCGAAAGCGAGGGCGAAGACGTCATCGATCCGTATCGACAGGATCGCGCCGTATTTGAAGCGTCCATCGCCCAGATCGAGCAGTACATGCCGAATTGGCTAGACGCAATCATTCGAATATTTCATTGATCGCATGGCCTCGATACAAGAAAACCCAATCAACGATCCGGCCGCAGGTGACGCGGTACGGCTTGCCGACTATCTCGTCGTCCTCACGGAGAGCTGGCGTCTGATTGCCGTCATCACGGCAATCGGGGTGTTCGTCGGCGTGTTGTACGCGTTCCTTTCGCATCCGGTCTATCGCGCCGACGCGATGATCCAGGTCGAGGACAATTCGGGCTCGGCCAAGGACGCCCTCGGGGAACTGGCGTCCATCTTCGATACCAAGGCGACCGCCGCCGCGGAAATCGAGCTGATCCGCTCGCGGATGGTCGTGGGCGAAGCGGTCAGTCAGCTGCATCTCGACATCGTCGTTCAGCCGCGGTACTTCCCGATCGTCGGCGCGTGGTTCGCACGGAGGGCCGGCAACGACGGCGTGGCCGCGCCGATGTTCGGCCTCAAGCGATTCGCATGGGGCGGCGAGCGCATCGTCGTGTCGAAATTCGACGTGCCGGACGCCTGGAACCGCAAGACGTTCGTGCTGAAGGCGACGGCCGACCAGTCGTATGAACTGTACGACCCGGACGGCAACTTCGTGCTGCGCGGGAAGGCCGGCGTCGAGGCCGGCGGCGCGCTGAAGGACAAGGGTGTCGCGCACCTTGTCGTCGAACGTCTCGTTGCCCGTCCGGAGACGGAATTCCAGCTGGTGCGCAATTCCACGCTCGCGACCATCGACGCGATCCAGAAGTCGCTGACGATCGACGAGAAGACGAAGGACTCCGGCATCATCGGCCTGAAGCTGGACGGTGCCGACAATGCGCGGACGACCGAAACCGTCAACGCGATCGCGCGCAACTATGTGAAGCAGAACATCGACCGCAAATCGGCCGAGGCTGAACATACGCTGACCTTCCTCGATCAGCAGTTGCCGCAGCTGCGCAAGGAGCTCGACAGGGCCGAGGACCGCTACAACGCGTTCCGCAACAAGAACGGCACGGTCGACCTGTCGGAGGAAAGCAGGCTGCTGCTGCAACAGATCGTCGACAACAAGACGAAGCTTCTCGATCTTCAGCAGCAGCGGCTCGGGCTGGCCGAGCGCTTCGCGCCCACGCATCCGTCGATCGCGGGGCTCGATGCGCAGATCAAGGCGATGCAATCGACCCAGGATGCACTGACGCGTCGCATATCGATGCTGCCCGACACCGAACAGACCGCGCTGCGGCTGCTTCGCGACGTGCGGGTCAATACCGAGCTGTATACGAACCTGCTCAACAGCGCGCAGCAGCTCAAGATCATGAAGGCTGGCCAGGTCGGTAACGTTCGCGTGGTCGACTATGCGGAACTCGCGGAACGGCCGTTCCGGCCCAACCGGCCGGTCGTCGTGGCGCTTGCCGCCGTGCTCGGTCTGCTGGCGGGCGTCATCGCGGCCTTCGTGCGCAAGGCGCTGTATGGCGGCGTCGAGCATTCCGAGGAAATCGAGTCGATCGGACTTCCGGTTTACGGCGTCGTGCCGCACAGCGAGAAACAGAAGCAGATCCATCGCGGCTCGCAGGCCGGCAGCGCGAATGCCCGCGTGCTGGCGGTCGAGGCGCCGACCGACGTCGCCATCGAGGGCGTGCGCAGTTTGCGCACCGCACTGCAGTTTGCGCTGCTCAACGCGGAAAACAACATCGTGATGGTGACCGGGTCGCGTCCCGAGGTCGGCAAGACGTTCATCTCGTCGAATCTGTCGGCGGTACTGGCTGCGACCGGGAAGCGCGTCCTGCTGATCGATGCAGACATGCGGCGCGGTGACGTGCACACGTATTTCGGATTGAAGCGGCGGGCAGGCTTGTCCGACGTGATCGGCGGAGCGGAATTCGACCGCATGGTGCTCCGCGACGTGGTGCCCGGACTCGACGTGCTGCCCAACGGCATGTCGCCTCCGAACCCGTCCGAACTGCTGATGAGCGAACAGTTCCGCGCGCTGCTCGACTACGGCTCGCGTCACTACGACATCGTGATCGTCGATACGCCGCCGGTGCTCGCGGTTACGGACTGCGTGCTGATCGGCAAACACGCGGCGACGACGCTGCTGGTCGTGCGACACGGCTTCCACCCGCTGTCCGAGATCCGGGAGAGCGTGAAGCGGCTCCGGAACGGCGGCGTGATCGTGAAGGGCGCGCTGTTCACCGACGTACCGCAGCGACGGGTCGGCTACGGCACCTACTACGCAGGCTACTACGGATACGAGAGCAACGCAGGGTGAGGCTTTCCGCTGTCAATCGAAACCATCACGAAACCCGGTAAGGAAACAACATGGACCGCAAAGTTGCATTGATCACAGGCGTAACCGGCCAGGACGGCTCGTATCTTGCCGAGCTGCTGCTGAACAAGGGCTACCACGTGCACGGCATCAAACGCCGCTCGTCGCTCTTCAACACGGATCGCATCGACCACCTGTACCAGGACCCGCACGTGTCCGACGCTCGATTCGTACTGCATCACGGGGACCTGTCGGACTCGACCAGCCTCGTCAGGATCATCCAGCGCGTACAGCCCGACGAGATCTACAACCTCGCTGCGCAAAGCCATGTCGCCGTGTCTTTCGAGGAGCCCGAGTACACGGCGAACGCCGACGGCATCGGCGCGCTGCGCATTCTCGAGGCGATCCGCATCCTCGGGCTCGAGAACAAGACGCGGTTCTACCAGGCATCCACGTCGGAACTCTACGGCCTGGTCCAGGAGATCCCGCAGAAAGAGACGACGCCGTTCTATCCGCGCAGCCCGTACGCGGTGGCGAAGCTGTATGCGTACTGGATCACGGTCAACTATCGCGAGGCGTACGGCATCTACGCGTGCAACGGCATCCTGTTCAATCACGAGTCGCCGGTGCGGGGCGAGACCTTCGTGACGCGCAAGATCACGCGTGCGATCGCCCGTATCGCCGTCGGCCTGCAGGATTGCCTGTACCTCGGCAATCTCTCGGCGCTGCGCGATTGGGGGCATGCGCGGGATTACGTCGAAATGCAATGGCTGATGCTGCAGCAGCAGCAGCCGGAGGATTTCGTGATCGCCACCGGCGTGCAGTACAGCGTGCGCGACTTCGTGCAGCGCGCAGCAGCCGAGCTCGGCATCACGATCCGTTTCGAGGGACATGGCGTCGACGAGGTCGGCGTGGTCGAGGCGATTGACGGCCGGGACAGCAAGATCGCCGTCGGCGACGTGATCGTTCGCGTCGACCCGCGCTATTTCCGGCCGGCCGAGGTGGAAACGCTGCTGGGGGACCCGACGAAGGCGCATGAAAAGCTCGGCTGGAAGCCCGCGACACCGTTCGCGCAGCTCGTCAAGGAGATGGTCCAGTCCGATTACCAGGCCGCCAAGCGCGATGCACTGATCAAGCTGGCGGGTTTCAAGGCGTTCGAATACAACGAGTGAGCGCGATGAATACCTCCAAACGAATCTTCGTTGCCGGCCACCGCGGCATGGTCGGCTCAGCGATCGTCCGGCGACTCGCGATGCAGGGGCAGGCGGATATCGTGACGCGGTCGCGGCATGAACTGGACCTGACGGATCAGCATGCGGTCGGCGCGTTCTTTGCCGAGAACGCGATCGACGAGGTCTATCTCGCCGCCGCGAAGGTCGGCGGGATCTACGCGAACAGCCATTATCCGGCCGACTTCATCTACGAGAACATGATGATGCAGGCCAACGTGATTCACCATGCGTACAAGGCCGGCGTGAAGCGCCTGCTGTTTCTGGGATCGTCCTGCATCTACCCGAAATTCGCCGAGCAGCCGATACGCGAGGACTACCTGATGACGGGCAAGCTCGAGCCGACGAACGAGCCTTACGCGATCGCCAAGATTTCGGGCATCAAGATGTGCGAGAGCTACAGCCGGCAGTACGGCGTCGACTATCGCAGCGTCATGCCGACCAATCTGTATGGTCCGGGCGACAACTACCATCCTGACAACAGCCACGTGATTCCGGCGCTGTTGCGGCGCTTTCACGAAGCGAAGGTCGACCGGCTGCCGGCCGTGCGCGTCTGGGGATCCGGCAAGCCGCTCCGCGAATTCCTGTACGTGGACGATCTGGCTGCGGCGTCGGTGCTCGTGATGGACCTGCCTGCCGACCAGTATCGGAGGATTACCGGTCCGATGGAGTCCCACATCAATGTCGGCACCGGCGAGGACGTCACGATTGCCGATCTGGCCGCGCTGGTCGCGGACGTCGTTGGATATTCGGGTGCACTCGAATTCGATGCGTCGAAACCCGACGGTACGCCGCGCAAGCTGCTGGACATTTCGAAGCTCAGGTCCATCGGCTATCGGCCGGAAATGGCGCTCGGCGACGGTCTGCGGCGCGCGTACGACGACTTCCTGCATTCGGCGCAGCGGAAGTGACATGCTCGCCACCCTCAGGAACCAGCTCAGGAAGGGCACGTTGAGATCGTCGCCGATATTCTCCGGCGTCGTTGCGAACATCTTCAACCAGGGCATCACGGTCATCGTCCAGCTCGCCTCGCTGCCGATATTCCTGCATTTCTGGGGGGCGACCCGCTACGGTCAGTGGATCGTCATTTCCGCGGTGCCCGCCTACTTCGCGATGTCGGATATCGGCATCGTATCGGTTGCAATCAACAAGATCGGCATGCTTCATGCACGCGGCGAGGTGGAGCGCGCGAATGTCACGCTGCAAAGCGCATTCGCGGGCGTGACGGGGCTGCTGCTGTTCGGAACGCTGATCGGCGCGGCGTTCGTGTTCCTATTCCGGTCGGGTTCGCATGACGAATCCTGGGCGCTGCTGCTGCTGGTCGCGACGGCCTTGCTGAACCTGTATTCCGGTCTGTTCGACGCCGCATTCCGCGTGGTCGATCGTTATGCGGCCGGTGTGTTCCTGCTGTCTTTTGCCCGTCTCGGCGAATGGCTGGCGACGGTCGCCTGCGTCGCAGCAGGCGGCGGCATCGTCGCGGCGGCCGCCGCCGCATGCGGCGCGCGCGCCGTCATTCAGCTCGCCATCCTGCTCGGCCTGCGGCGCTCGGACAGCGGTCTGCAGTGGGGGCTGTCAAAGAGTTCGCTTGCGGAGCTGAAATCGCTGGTTCCGCAAGGTGCTGCATTCCTCGGCTTCCCGCTCGGCAATGCGTTGAGCATTCAGGGCATGACGCTGGTCGTCGGGCATTTCATCGGCATGCGCGAGGTTGTCGTGTTCAACGCGTATCGCACGCTGTCGCGGTCGATCACGCAGCTCATCACGACGGTCAGCCGCGCGGTCTGGCCGCGTTTCTCGAGCCTGTACGCGCGCGGCCAGCATCGCGAAGCGACGGAGCTGCGCAGGAAGGCCGAGCGCACTGTCGCGTTCGCCGCGGTGGCGACGTTCGTGCTGCTGATCGCGGTCAGCCGTCCGCTGATCGACTTCTGGGGGCGCGGCAAGCTGCCGTACCAGCCGCTCGTGCTTGTCTGTCTGCTGTTCGTCGCCGTCGTGACGTCGCTGTATCAGGTGAAGCTGGTTGCGCTGATGTCGACGAACCGGCATACGGGCGTGTCGGTTCAGTTCTGCGCCATTTCTGCCGTTGCAGTAGGCGTCGGCTGGGCGTTGTCCGCCATCGTCGGGATGACGGGGCCGGTCGCGGCCGTCGTGGTCGCGGAAATCGCCATTTTCGTGTCCGTCACGCGCGCGTTTCGCGGCATGACACCGGGAGGGATCTAGCGCAATGAAATATTTGTGGATCCATCGGGAGCGCCCGCGCCCCGGATCGCGCCGCTGGTGGGTGGTCTGGGTCAAGCGCGCGCTGATGTTGCGCAGACTGGTCCGGCTTGCGCTGATCCAGGCGCGCCTGCGCGCGAAAGGCGTCAAGATCGGCGAACTGTCGGTGTTGTACCGCTTCAGGATCCAAGGCTCGCCGGCCAGGATCAGCATCGGCTCGCACAGCTTCGTGTCCGAGGATGTGACGATGGCTGCGCACGACCGGATCACCATCGGATCCCGCGTGGTGATCAACGACGGGGTCAATATCCTCACGGCCTCGCATGCGCTCGGCGATCCGCACTGGCGCATGTATTCGCGCGAAGTCAGGATCGACGATTACGCATGGATCGCGACCAACGCAACGATTCTTCCCGGCGTCCATATCGGGACCGGCGCGGTGGTCGGGGCGGGCGCCGTCGTGCGCTCGGACGTCGCGCCCTACGCGGTCGTCGTCGGTAATCCCGCGGCGCCGGTCGCCAGAACACGGGTTCGGACGCTGGCATACGACCCGGCGCTGTTCAGTGCGCCCTTCGAGGCGTGGGTAGGGGCCAACAATCAGACGAAGCTGGAAGGCGAGTATGGGAAATGAGGTTCTGGTGGCCCATCCGTACAAGCATCACGCGTTCGAGCTGGGCGCGGCGATCGCGGAATCCGGTCGACCCGTGCAGTTCATCACGCCGTTCTACAGGAAGGGATTGACGGCGTGGCTGGCGCGGCTTCCGCTGAATGCCGGCCGTCGCGCGGCCGGCTACGCCCATCCGGGGCTGCCCGCGTCGAGCGTGCATTGCCCGCTCCCGGCGACGCTGCTGCGTGCCACGCTGGGCGCGACCCGGCCCGCCGCCTTTCGCGATGCATTCGACCGGATGACCGCGCGTTACGTTTCGGCGTCCGCCGGACGATTCTCGTGGCTGGTCACGCTGCAGGACTACATGCCGCGCACGGTCGACGCTGCGGTGCAGGCGGGCATCAGGATCTGGTCCGACCAGATCCTGAACCAGACCGACGATGCAATGGCGCGCATCGCTGCCCACCACCGCACGCTCGGACTGCCGGTTCCCGAACACGACGAATCGAGGAACGACGCAATCCTGCGTCACGCGCAGGTGGTCACGGTGCCGTCGACGTACTACGAGCATTCGCTGCTGAAAGGCGGCATTACGTCCGCCGATATCTACAAGATTCCGTACGGCGCGTTCTTTGCGTCGCATACGACGGCTCGCGAGACTGTCGCTCGCGAGCGGCGCGAGTTCCGCATCGTCGCGCGCGCCAACACGATCCGCAAGGGCGGACACCTGCTGCTGTCCGCGATCGAGTCCTGGGGCGATCGGTGGGTCGCGGCGCTCGGCGGCGAGACCTTGCGGGTCAGCGTGCTGGGTGAACTCGCGCCTGCCCTCGTCGCCCAGCTGGGCACGCTCGCCATCCCGCCAGACGTGACGATCACCCACGGCACGATTCCGCATGCGCGCGTCGGCGAACTCTACGGGAATGCGGATCTGTTCGTGATGCCGTCGCTGTCCGAGTCGCTGTCGCTCGCCTGTCTCGAGGCACTGAGCTTCGGCCTGCCGCTCGTCGTGACGCCCTATACGGGAATCGAGGACATTGCCGGCGTGTGCGGGTTCATGGTCGACGACAGCGTGGACAGTCTCGGTGCCGGCATTCTCGAGGCAATCGAGTCGCGTCCGCAGTTTGCCGCGATGCGGGCGCGCGGGCAGGAGCTCGTGCGGGACGTCTACAACTGGCAGCGCTACCGGCGGTTGATGAAAGACATGATCGAAGCGAGGCTGTGATGCGGCAGTCCCATTACTTTGCGTATATCGTCGCGGCGTTGTTCATCGTCGGGATGGCGCAGTATGCGCCGCTGGCGATCGATTCGATCGTGCGCGGCAATGTTCAGCTATGGACGGTCGATTCCGGCGCGCTGGACGGCGCAGGCCCGACCCGCTATCTGAAGGACCTGTTCGTGTTCGGGTTCGGCGCCTATTGGCCGATCGCAATCTTCCGGAGAAGGCAGACCGGCGAGATCTCCGAGATCTGCACGTTCTACTTCATCTGGATCGCCACGATCGTGTCGATCGGTCTGATTGCATTCGTCGCCGAGCTGAGCCCGGCGCTTTTCCTGCCGGCAGGCATTCGCTGGGTGATGCTGCTGCATTGTTCGTTCGGCCTGTTCCTGTTCTCGAAGGACTTTCCGCAGGCGCCGGCGGTGCAGCGCAGGCTGATCATCCTGCTGCTGGTATTCAGCGTGCTGAACGTCTATGTCGCCAACAAGCAGGCGTCGCTCGGCGCTTCGCTGTCCCACGTCGTGCTGGTGCAGGGGCGCGTCACGGGAGTGTTCAGCAACGCGGGAATTGCGGGGATGTTCGGTCTTGCGCTCGCGATCTTCAGCGTGCTGCTCGATCGCGCGCGCGGGTGGCAGCGTATTGCGCTGATCACGTCGGCGTTCATGACCGCGCTGCTGTCGGGTACGCGCTTTGCCGTGATCTCGATCGCGCTGCTGGCGGCGGTGCTGTGCTGGGAACTGATCGCGAACGGCGCCGAGCGTAGCCGCAAGATGCTTCTCACGGTGTTCATCATCCCGTTCGCGCTGGCGGCTGCCGCAGCCGGCTACGTGTCGCTGATGGCGGCGGCGGGGCGCGGCGACATCGTCGGCTCGCAGCTGGAGAAGGGCGGGCGAATCTCCAACGCGGTGACGACGCTGTCGGACCTGGAGAATGCGGACCTCGACGAGCTGTTCGTCGGACGCGGTCTGGGTGTCGGAACCAATACCGCGGTTGGCTATCTGCAGGCAAGCGGTGTCGATCCGAAGCAGTTCCGCTTCAACTGGCTGATCGACAACGCATTCATCACGCTGATCTTCCAGACCGGCATCGCAGGCTTGCTGGTGTTTGCGGGCGGCATGTTCGCCTTTCTGAGCAAGGTCAGACCACGCTGGAATCGCCACTTGAAGGCGCGATACTGGGCATTGCTCGTTATCACGCTGGTGACGTTCAACGGCGGGAATGTCCTCGAACACTATTTCCTGCTGACGTCGTTCTTCGTCGGTTTCGGCACGCTCTTCTGGCGGGATCGCCGCGAGGCGCGCACGGTGACGGCCGTGTCGGCCCGTCGCATTCCTCGCACGTTGATGGCGGGCGAGGCGGGCCAGTGACGAGCGTGACGTTCAATCGACGGAAACCGAAACCATGATCGTATTCATCGCGGCCTACAGCCCGCCCGACCGGATCGCGCACACCAGTCTGGGGGCGGTCAGGAAGATCGAGTTCTTCCTCGGATTGCTGGCGCGCATGTCGCGCGACGTGCTGCTGGTCAATACCGCACACAACGAAAGCACCTGGCGGAAACGGCATGTGCGCGAATGGACGCTGGCCGGGTCGCGCATCCGCGAGTTGTCGCTGCGCACTTATCCGTCTCGACCGGTCGGAAAAATGCTCAATCTGCTGGAGGTGAATGCCGTCGCCCGCGAGATCGGCCAGCACGGCAAACCGTCGCTGATATGGATATACAACCCTTACGCGCTCGAGTCGCTGCTTGCACGGGCGCTGCGCACTCGATACGGGAAGGGCGTGGTGCTGGAATTCGAGGACTGGATGCTCGCGAGGCGTGCGATGCATCCGAAATCGACGCTCGACTGGATGGCGTGGCGCTACGCGTTGCCGAAGCCGTCGCTGTGTCTTGCCGTCAACAAGACGTTGCAGAACCGCGAAGCCGCGCGCAGCGGCTGTCCGACGATGCTGTGTCCGGGCGTGGTCTCAAGGAAATTGACGATCGCGTGCGCGCAGCGCGAGCCGTTTTCCGGCACGACGAGCGGGAAGACCGTCGTCGGCTATTTCGGCAGTCTCAACGCGGAGAAGGGCGCGGAGAAGGTACTGGCGCTGGCGGAACACGCCGATCCCGCGTTCGAGATTCATGTGTGCGGAGCCGGCCCGCTGTCCGGCGCGTTCGAAGCAGCTGCACGGCGCTCGAACCTGCTGACCTTCCATGGCGTGCTCCCCGAGGAACGGTTGTTTGAACGGATCGCCGCATGCGATGTATTGCTGAATCTCCACAGTCCGATCGAGAAGATGGGCAGCGGCGTGTTTCCGTTCAAGGTCATCGAGTATGTGGCGTCGGGCCGGCTGGTGCTGTCGACGTCGCTGCCGGACATCGGTATCGGCGAGATTACGGGCGCACTGCAGGTTGTCGGACACGATCTTGCGTCGATCCTCGAATTGCTGAAAGACGCGGCCGCGCGGTACCGCGACAACCGGGCCAGTATCGACCGGGCGCGAACCGTCGCCGAGACGATGTTCGGCGAACGCGGGATGGAAGACGCCGTCCGGCGCTTGCTGGACGCGTAGCGGCTGCCGTGGAACTCTGATACGCGATGATGAATCGAGGTGAGCGATTGAGGCTTCTTCACGTTATTTCGTCGGTCGACGCGACCGGGGGCGGGCCGATCGAAGGCGTCACGCGCCTGGCCGCGCAACTGAAACTGCTGGGGCACAGCATCGACATCGCCTGTCTGGACGACGATGAGCGGAATGCGCCGCGAAATGGTCCATTCGGTCGCGTGGTCCGACTGGGAAAGGGCAAGGGAAAATACGGCTTCAATCCGAAGCTGACCCGATGGCTCGAAGCGCATGCGTCGGAATACGACGCGGTCGTGGTAAACGGCCTGTGGCAGTTTCACGGCGCCGCGGTGCGGGCCGCGTTGCGTCACCGTCCGGTCCCGTATTTCGTCTATTCGCACGGCATGCTCGACCCGTGGTTCAACAAGGCCTATCCGGTCAAGTACCTGAAGAAGCTGCTGTATTGGCTCGTGATCGAGCGCCGCGTCGTGAACCACGCCAAGTCGATCGTCTTCACCAGCGAGACCGAGCGCATGCTCGCGCGTACGTCGTTTCCGCTATACCGGGCAAACGAAGCGGTAACGGTCTATGGCACCGCGCCGCCACCGACGGCATCCGCCCAAGCCGCGCCCGAACCGGAACCGGCGGCGGACCCGCGCAAGATCATTCTGTTTCTGGGCCGCATCCACGAAAAGAAGGGCTGCGATCTGCTGATCGCCGCATTCGCGGCGCTGGGCGCGTTGCAACGCGAGTATCGGCTCGTGATCGCCGGGCCTGACGAAAGCGGCCTGGTGGAGCGGCTGCGCGGCGAAACCGTCCGTCTCGGAATCGAACAGGACGTCACGTGGGCGGGCATGGTCAAGGGCGACGACAAGTGGAACCTGATGCGCTCTGCCGACGTGTTCTGCCTGCCGTCGCATCAGGAGAACTTCGGCATTGCCGTGGCCGAGGCGCTGGGATGCGGCGTGCCGGTATTGATTACGGACAAGGTCAATATCTGGCGCGAGATCGTCGAATACGGCGCAGGGTACGCGGCAAGCGATACGGTCGATGGCGTGACGGAGGTGCTTCGCAACTGGTTGCACACGACGGCGGAAGCCAAGGAACGGATGCGGGAACGAGCGCTCGCATGCTTCAACGAGAAGTTCCATATCGAACAGGTCGCATTGAGCTATTTGCGGATTGTCGGCGGGCAATAGGAGACGCGACGGAATGGGTGCGATCAACATGCGAACGGATGTGGTTCGAATGTCGCTGTGCGCGGCATTGGCATTTTTGAGCGTGGCGGCGGGCGCGCAGCCGGGAAGCGTGTCCCGCATCGATTCGGCAAAGCGTATCGGCGCATCGACCGGCATCGCGTCGAAGGGACAGCACCTGCCGGAATCGAACGGGACTTCGGCGGCGGATCCGCTGCTGGGCGGACCGACCGCCTACGACGATGCCCAACTGGCGAACTTCGGGGCGCCGGCGGAAATACCGGCGCCGCGACCCTACGAAAAAATGACCGACATTCCGCCGACGCCCACCGAGCGGCTCGCGCTCGCGTCCGCGCGGGCGGGCATCGACAGCCGTCCCGGCGCGGGGCTCGGTACGCGCAGCGCGCCACGTGCGGCGCCGGCGGCCAACGGGCTGGAGGCCGGGATGCCGGCGGTCTACCCGACCAACGTCTATCCGCAGGGCAGCGCGGGCAAACTGGCGGTCTATCCGCTTCCCTGGTAGCGGGCGACGCCGGCAGGCGTTTCGCGATCATCGTATGCAGCGCCAGTCGCTGCTGCGACACGCGACACATGCCATTGCCTCTACCGGCCGCGCTCCAGCGAGCCCGAACCGACGATCGGCAACCGGACAGACAGCAGCAGCGCCTTGAAATACTTCGGCCGCTCGACGAACTTGGCGAGCATCCGCGCGAACGCGACAGCGATCACGAAGGCGGCAGCTCCACATGCGACCGACCGGAGCAGCGACGTGCCGATCCAGTGGAGCGACCAGGCAAGCCCGAGCGCCAGAATCGGGAAATGGACGAGATACAGCGTGTAGGAAAAGTCGCCGGTTCGAACCAGCCAGCGCGGATAGGTCCGATCGAGCACGCGCCACCCGAACAACAGATAGCCGTAAAGTCCGGCGAAAGCGGCGCCTGCGGTCAATTCGATCGAGTGCACCGCGAAGCCGGCGCCGATCATCCGCGGGTCGATCGCCGCGAGCGCCGCGATCACGAGTGCGCCGATGCTGCCGGCCGCAGCGAGCACGCCGCTGCGATACCGGCTGCGATAGTGCGTCATCAGGCAGATGGCCGCACCATACGACCAGATCGCGAAGAAGAAGCCGAAGTTCTCCTTTCCCGCCGACGCCGCAACGACCGCCGCAACCGCGACCGTCAGCGCCGCCGCACGAAAGCCGCGGTGACGCGTGAAGCCGCCAAGCGCGAAGAAGAACGCGATCACGTAGCTCCAGACTTCCAGATACAGCGACCAGAACGGCGGATTCGCACGCGTCATGCCCTTGATCATCATCAGCGACTCGACGAACTCCCGCGCCGACAAGGTCATCGCGGGAACGGCATAGGCGTCCGCCGGCAGGCCGAATCGCGTATCGGCGCCGGGAAGATGCATCGCATGCAGCGTAAGCCAGCAAAGCATGATCACCGCGAGGCTGGCGATGAACGGCGGATAGATGCGTGCGATGCGCGCGGCGACGAATTCCCGGCTGCTGAAGCCGTCGGCCGACTCGCCGTTCTTCAGGATGCTCAGGGTAATCAGGTAGCCGCTCAGCAGGAAGAACACGATCACTGCATGCAACCCTAGCGTGCGCGACAGGAGCCACGCCGGATGCGTGTCGCCGATGAGCCTGACGAAGTAGATCTGGCAAATATGCGACAAGGCGACGACCAGCGCGGCGGCGCCGCGAAACGCATCGAATTTCTCGTGATTGTGCATTGCTGCTCCGGTCCGTCTGCTCGGCCTGGCCTGATGCGCACCCGTCGGGTCCGCGACTTGCCGGACAGTGTAGAGGCTGCCGGCGCGCGCGATCCGACAACATCTGGCCGATCGCGACAGGGCGTGCCCGGTGTCGAGCCGCGTGGCGACATCAGCGACCGAAGTGAAACGTCCCCCACAGATTCGGCGTGAGTTCCGCCTCGCTCGGCACGTCGCTGACCAGCCCGGTCGCCTTGTTCGACCAATATGCGCGCTGTAGCGTCTCGATGCCGTTGCCTCGCAGCACGCCGATATCGCCTTTCAGGCTCGCACCGGCCGGCGCGGCGAGACGCAGGGTCCGCAGTGGAACGGACAACCGGTAGATGAACCGCTTTGTCCCGCCAGCGCCGTTCACGTCGGCATCCTGCGTCAGTTCCACCTGGTCGCTGACATCAATGACCTGATCGAACCGGATCGTCCGGAGCGGCGAGCTGAAGGTCGCCGAATCGGCGGTGCTTCCGGGCTCGACGGGGCGATACAGTATCGCGGTCGTTCTGCCTTGAACGCGTGCGACGAGCAGGCGTTCGTCTCCCTTGACCGCATGCGCGCGATCCGGCGCCGCAGTGGCGTCGGTGCCAAGCATCAGATCGATGCCGCCGCCGGTCTTGAACAGGTTCTGCAGCGCATCGCCGCTGTTTTCCAGCAGCGCGGGATCGTCGGTTCTCACCGCGATCAGCAGGCGATCGCGCGCAATCGCGAGCGCCGCGTCCGTGTCGACCTGGCGGCGGGCCCAGCTGCCGACGAGGATGTTGCGCGTATCGATGTTGACCCACCGGGTCGCGTCGTCGGGCCAGTCCGGACCGTTTGTGCGAGCCGTGATGCGATCGTCGGTCACGCGCTCGACCTCGAGCACACCGGGGTGCAATGTCGTGGTTGCCGTCCGGGCGAGTTCGTCGAGCACGGCCTGGCGCTGGGCATCTGCCAGTTGCCGCGACGTGACCGTGATCGTGGCATCGGGCAAGCGTCGGATGCCGTCAAGGCCGTAGAGCCTGAACAGCGAGCCGGTATGTCCGGCCTGCAGGTACACCTTGCCGTCTGCGGTCTCGGTCAGGACCGGATGAAAGCACTCGGGCAGCAGGCTCGTCGAAGCGAAATCCGCGCCTCGAATGCCGCGCGGCGGCAACGGCTCGGGCTGGGTCCGGGCATCCCGGAACAACGTGGCGACGAACAGGCCATCGATCGTGAACAGGTAAATCTGCCCCTCGTTGCCGTTGATCGCCCATAACTGTCCGGCGTTCGACGGCGACGGCGCGTCGACCGGATTGCCGAGCACGCGCGTCGTACCGATCAGCTCGCCCGGGAATTCGGGAAGCGGGGCAATGTGCGACGCATGAAGCCCGGGCCACAGGCTCGGATAGGACCACATCGGCACGCCGTTGCGTGCGCCGCCCACGCCTTGGGCAGCGAACGGGGCCGGGGGCGTGGTCAGTACGGTCCAGCCGTCGTTGCCGACCAGAACCTGGCCGCCACCCGAACTCGCCGGCGGCTGCACGTCCCGGGCCAGAATCTCGCCGCCCTGGATCGCATAGTCGGGTACGCCGTGCGCCGAGATGCGGGTCGGTGCAAGGCGCAGCGCCACGTTGCCGGCGTTCGCGATCGTGAAGGACAGGTCATTGCCGACGCCGACGCCACCTACGAGCAGCCCGCTCCTGCCAGTCGCCGCCGGCTTCAGGAACTGGACTTCGCCGGCATCGAGACGCCCGTCGCCGTTGTCGTCGGACCAGACGAACAGAAGCGGCTGCCGCTCCGGCGCGACGCCCGAGGGCATGCGCTGCCGCATAGCCGCCGACGAAAAGGCGGGCAGCAGCTTCCCGGCTCCGTCGAGCGTGCTGCCCGCCGCCGCGACCGGATGCGCGATCCCTTTGTCGACACGCCAGAGTATTGCGCTGGGTGGGCCGCTGATCTCGGACGCATGCGCATTGGTCAGGTACAGCGAGCCGTTTCGATGAATCGGGTATTCCGGCATCGTGCCGGTTCCTTTGCCGGTCAAGCCGATGTCGCCGCTTTCCGTCCTGAAGTAGACCGCTTGCGGAACGCCCGCACCGCCGGACGGATCGATCCTGAGTTCCATGCCGCCGCCTTCGTCCGCATGGAACAGTCGGCCCGGGTCGACCGGATCGACGGCGCCGCCTCCACCGTAGCGGCTCGGTCCATAGAATGCGTTGACGAGGCGGCCGTCGGCGGCATTCCAGACGCTGATGCGTTTGGGCGTCTTGTCGTTCTCGGCGACCCACAGGCGTCCACGCTCGTCGAGTGTGATACCCGCCGGATGGTTCATGTGCAGCGGATCATAAGGTCCGACTGCCGGCTTGCCGGGATGTCCTATCGCGCGCAGCAGCTTGCCGTCGGAGCTGAAGACCTTGACCTGGTGGCTTTGCCCCCAGTCGCTGACGTACAGCGTTCCGTCGGCATCGACGTACAGATACTGTGGATCTTCGAGGGCCGCCGCGACGATTACGTCCGGTGCACCGAGCCGGGCCGGCGCGGAAGCGGCGATCCGAAAGCGCAGGACGCCGTGCGTGGTCAGCACGAGCAGGCGACCGGCCGCATCGAACGACAAGCCGCGCGGATCGCGAACGGTGGCGGTTCCGAGTACCGTCTTTCGGGCGGCGTCGATGAACAGCAATTGATTGAGCCGGCCGAACGCGACGACGACTACACCGTCATGCGCGGCGAGTCCGGTGAGATCGAAGCGCTGCGTGTAGCCGGTCACGTCCGGGGCGTCCGCATTTCCGCCCGTCCCCGGAATTCGGTAGGGCGGGTCGAGCACCGGCACGTCCTCGCCCGTACCCAAGCGGCCGTCCTTCGGTTTCGCACCCGGATGTGAAAGGAGCGCGTTCAGGCGCAGTTCGCGGACATTGCCGTTGTATTTGTCGCCGTGCCATGACGTCGCGGCGTAGGCATAGACGTCCGTCGACCGATGCGCGCCCGTATCTCGCGCCAGCTGCGTTGCGCCGGTCCAGCCGCCACCGATCCACATTTGCCCCCAGCGCTTGTGCCCGTCGAGGTCGAGCCATGCAAGGCCGCTGCCGCCCTCGGTGAAATAGCTGCCGACGATCACCTGGCCGCTGGTCCCAGACCTCACGCCGGAGGGGTCCGAAATCGCGCCGCCCGGGACGAACAGCACCGCGCTGGGCGCGGAATGATTGGCGAGCCACTCGCTGCTGCGATCCTTCGTCTGCCACGCAGGCGCGCCGTTGCTGTACGGCGTTCCTTCGTAAGCGATCCGGATCGCCGGGCGCACCAGTCCGCGAACGACATATCGCCCCGGCGCAACGATTTTTCCAGGAATGTGATACTGCCCATGCGTTGCGGCGTCGGTGTCGCGACCGACGTCGTCGAGGCCGTCCCACCACGCGATATGGTCTCCCGCCGGAAACGGGGTTTCGCTGATCAGGTTTCGGACGCGCCTGCCGTTCGGGTCGTCGATCACCAGCGTCACATATCCGGCGCGCGCGGTCGAAAAGCGTATCGGAATCGACAGTCGAGCGGATGCCGGCGATGGCGACGCCGCGATGGACGGCGCGCTTGTCAGCGCTGCAGCGACAGCCAGCACGATGCTGCGCCATCGGGATGCGAGCTTTGCGGGCATGCGGATCACCTTGAACGTGGCGGCGCAGGGAGCAGCGGCGAGGCATCGAGGGCCTTGCTGCACACGACGAATGCGTCGACGACGGCGACACGCGGGGCGCCACGCCGCGTGCCGCAAGCGTAATCGAGATTGCCGAATTCCGCACGCACCGGATCGAGTCGGCTTCCGCCAAAACCTCGCCGATCAGTGTGCCGGTCGCGCGCCACGGTTCCTGTCGTGACGGCTGTTCGCAGGATCGATCGCGAACGGACTGCGCGGCTGTCAGTGCGAACCTCGATCCGGCAAGCGGCAGAAACCCGGCACGCACCGCCCATGGCGAAAGCGGACAGGAATATGGCCGGCCCGAAAACAGGCCGATGATATCGTTCGCCATCGGGTCGACACGCGATTCATTGCGTGATCTCCCTCCGCTTCGACGCGCAGCCGAATGCGCGCATTTCGTATGCAGTCCCTCTTTGTGTGCGTCTTTCTGCACGCTCGGGCTACGCTGCAACGATCACGCGACACGCGAGCGGAGCATATAGACAGGCCGACTACTGCGCGGTCCAGAACAGGCGACCATGATCATCCAGGGCAACGATCCGACCGTCTCCCCGTCGTTCACACTGCGCAATCGCGTGATGCGCCAGTTATGGAGTTGGACGTGGCTGCTGCTGTTTCGGCCGAGTCCGAGGCCATGTCATGCATGGCGCGCCGCGTTGCTGCGTCTGTTCGGTGCGCGCATCGGCGAACATGTGCACGTGTACCCGGGCGTGCGCGTCTGGGCGCCATGGAATCTCGACATCGGCAATCGCGTGGGCGTCGCCGACGGCGTGACGATCTACAACATGGACAAGGTCGTCATCGGCGATTACTGCGTCGTCTCGCAAGGCGCTCATCTTTGCGGCGGCTCGCACGACTACCAGTCGACCAATTTTCAACTGGTCGCTGCACCGATCGTCCTGCAGTCTCACACGTGGGTCTGCGCGGAAGCGTTTGTGGCACCGGGCGTGACGATTCCCGCCGGCGCCGTGATCGGAGCCCGCTCGGTCGTGACTCGCAGCCTGCCGGACGCCTGGGCGGTTTATGCCGGAATGCCGGCGAGAAAAATTGGAAAACGGACGAAGCATGACACCTAGCCAATCCGGTATCTCGGTCATCATTCTGACCAAGAACGAGGCGCGCGATTTGCCCGGCTGCCTCGAGAGCGTCGCGTGGTCAGACGACATCCACGTGTACGATTCGATGAGCACCGATGCGACGGTCGATATCGCGAAGGCGTTTGGCGCGACGGTCACGCAACGCCCGTTCGACAACTGGGCGAGTCATCAGAACTGGGGGCTGGCCAATATCCGGTTCAAGCATCCTTGGGTGTTCTATATCGACGCCGACGAGCGGATGACGGAGGAACTGGTCCGCAGCGCGACGCAGGCCGTCGCATCGGCCGGCGACGTCGTGGCGTTCAGCATCCAGCGCAGGGATTTCTTCATGGGCACCTGGCTCAAGCATGTGCAGACATCGCCCTACTATCTGCGGCTATTCCGTCCCGAGAAGATGCGCTACGAGCGTCTCGTGAATCCGATCTCGATTCCGGATGGGCCGAGCGCGCGCATCACCGGCTATCTCGATCATTTTCCGTTCAGCAAGGGCCTCGATCACTGGGTGGCCAGGCATAACAGCTACAGCACGCTGGAAGCGATGCAGATCGTCGAGAACCGGCGAGGGCAGGCCGACTTCAGCTTGATCAAGGCGTTGACGAGCCGCGATTTCCACGAGCGGCGGTTCCATCAGAAGGAGATTTTCTATCGCATTCCGATGCGGCCGCTGGTGAAATTCCTGCTGCTTTACGTCGGGAAACGCGGGTTCCTGGATGGCAAGGCGGGACTCACTTATGCGGCGCTGCAGTCGATCTACGAATATCTGATCATCGTGAAAACGGACCAGATCAACAGGCAGGACACCGCCGGCACCGTGCCGGGGCGATAGGCGAAGGCCGGAAAGGGCGTGTCCCTTTCCGGCGACGATAACGGGCCATTGTAGAGCCATGCGTCGGTCGGCGGTACCGACCCATGGCTCAGATGCGCGAAGCGGTACGACGCCGCCATCAAGATTCGCGCGCGACCGGCAGGACGGACCTAGCCGCGAGCCATTCTCAGCGTCTTTGCCGCCCGCTGGCCCGCCACATACGGCCGCCCAATACTGTAATACTCGACCCCCAGCTCCGCCATCGCCTCCGGCTCGTAGAGATTCCGCCCATCGAAAATCACCGGCTCGCTCAACAATTCGATCAGCGCCGCGAAATTCGGGCTCTTGAACACCTTCCATTCGGTCGCGATCACCAGCGCGTCGGCGCCGGCGACCGCCTGTTCCGGCGATTCGACGAACGTCAGTCGCGAATGAGCGGCCGGATCGCCGCCCAGATCGAGCGCAAGCACGCGCCGCGCTTCGTCGACCGCAACCGGATCGTAGGCGCGCACGCTCGCGCCGCGCGTCAGCAGCCCGGCCACCAGCTCGCGGCTCGGCGCTTCGCGCATGTCGTCGGTATTCGGCTTGAACGCGAGCCCCCACAGACCGAACGCCAGGCCAGTCAGATCGTCGCCGAAACGCGCGGTGATCTTCTCGAGCAACACCTTCTTCTGCGCATCGTTGACCGCTTCCACGGCCTCAAGAATCCGCAGCGAACGGCCATATGCGGCCGCAGTCTGCACCAGCGCACGCACATCCTTCGGGAAACACGATCCACCGTAGCCGACGCCGGCATACAGGAAGTCGTACCCGATGCGCGGATCCGAACCGATACCGCGCCGCACGGCCTCGATATCTGCGCCGACGCGGTCGGCCAGATTCGCGAGCTCGTTCATGAACGAGATCCGCGTGGCAAGCATCGCGTTCGCCGCATACTTGGTGAATTCCGCCGAGCGCACGTCCATGTAGCGCGTGCGCTCGTGATTGCGGTTGAACGGCGCGTACAGACGCTTCATCTGCTCACGGGCGCGCTCGCCGGCCTCGTCGTCGTCGGTGCCGATCACGATACGGTCCGGACGCATGAAATCGTCGACGGCCGCACCTTCCTTCAGGAACTCGGGGTTCGACACGACCGAGAATTCGTGGCGCAGGCCGCGCCGCGAGACCTCCGTGGCGATCGCGTCGTGGACATGCAGCGCGGTGCCGACCGGCACGGTCGACTTGTCGACGATCACCTTCGGGCCGTCCATGTAGCGGCCGATGTTGCGCGCGGCGGCAAGTACGTATTGCAGGTCCGCGGAGCCGTCCTCGTCGGGCGGCGTGCCCACCGCGATGAACTGGATCTCGCCGTGCGCGACGCTGGCCTCGATGTCGGTCGAGAACTGCAGCCGCCGGCTCGCGCGATTGCGATCGATCAGTTCCTTCAGGCCGGGTTCGTGAATCGGAACGCCGCCGCCGTTCAGGATGTCGATCTTGCGTTGATCGACGTCGACGCAAAACACGTCGTTGCCGATCTCGGCAAGGCATGCGCCCGTGACGAGGCCTACGTAGCCGGTACCGATGATGGTGATCTTCATGTTGCGGTATGGAGAGGGATCGATTGCGGTTTCAGAAATCCGGATGCTGTGCGCCGGACACGTTGGTGGTGGATCGCGTGGTACGCAGCGCCTGCAGCCGGGTGTCGAATTCGTTCAGCACTGCATCGCGCGACAGGACGGCCTCGGCGAACGTGCGTCCGGCCTGGCCGAGCCGCACCCGCTCCCCCCCATCCCCCGCCAGCGCATCGATCGCCGACGCAAGCGCATCGGGATTGCCCGGCGGCACCACCACGCCGCGCTGCGCCACCACATCATGCAGCTCCGTCCCCGGGCTGGCCATCGCGATCACCGCGCGGCCGCTCGCGAACATCCCGGTCAGCTTCGACGGCATCACGAGATCGGCTGCATCGGCGCGTTGCGGAAGGACGTGGATGTCTGCGAGGTTCAGCAGCTCGTTGAGCCGGCTGACGGGCTGCAGCTCCATGAACCGGCAGTTGCCGAGCCCGCCGCAGCGCGCGATGAGGTCGTCGCGCGCGGGGCCGTTGCCGCAGAAGACGAACACCAGGTTGTCGCGCGACACGAGTCGCTGCGCCGCGCCGGCCAGAATCTCCAGTCCTTGCTTCGCCCCCATGTTGCCGGAATAGAGCACCACGACCGCGTTCGGCGAGATGGACAGCGTGGCCCGCAACTCGCTCGGCCGCTTCAGCGGATAAATCGAGTGCGTATCCGCCCAGTTCGCGAAGTGCACGAGCCGGTGCGTATCGATGCCCTTGCGCGTCGCATGCTCGATCATCTTTCCCGAGATCGTCGACACGGTATCGAAGCGTTTCAGCAACCCGCGCTCGAGGGCGAGCACCGCGCGCTTCAGCAGCGAGCCTTTCAGCATGCCGAGGTTGAACGCCGCATCGACCTCGTAGTCCTGGATGTGAATCCACGCGTGCGCACCGGTCAGCCGCGCGACGAGCCATCCCGCGGGCGCATTCAACAGGCTCGGCGCGATGCAGATGACGACGTCGGGCCGCCACAGCGCGTGCCGCAGCATCAGCGGCAGGCTGGATATCGCAAAGCTCGCGAGGTGCACGATGCGCCGCACGCCGCTCGGCCGCGACGGCACCCACAGCGGTGCGCGCCACAGCGCGACGCCGCCGCGCTGTTCGGTCGAATAGCGCAGGGCCGGGTATCCGCTGGCGATGCGCCATTCCGGGTAGTACGGCGGCGCACATACGACTCGCACCGAATGGCCTTTTTCGGCGAGCGTTTCCGCCATCTCGGCGGTGTACTTGCCGATGCCGGTCAGCTCCGGGGCGTAGTTGATGCCGTAGACGAGAATCTTCATCGGCTTCCAGCGAGAGAAGGGAAAATGGTGCAGTGCATGACACGCGCATTGTCGGCAATGCCCATCGCGCAAGGCCGACAGAATATTGATCCGTACCGCCAATCATCGGTCGCGAGTGCCGCACCGGAAGATGCGCATTTCGCTCAGAAATGACGCGCGCACAGAAACCACGAATACCTGTCGATCGCCGCCTGAATCGGCGCATGATGTCCGTACGCGATCCCGGATGCCACCAGCACGGAACAAGCCGCCAGCGGGCGCAGCCACGGCGGCAGAATCGGCGCATCCTTCCACCGCTTCAGCAGCAGCATCGTGACGAGCACGCCGAGCATCCAGCCCGCGATCACTTCGGACGCGGTATGCGCATCGACGTGTACGCGCGCGACGCCGATCGTCGCGGCGAGCGCAAACCCGGGAAACAGCGCCGGACCGGTATGAACGTGCCATCCGTCGTGCAGCAACAGCAGGCACGCCATGGGCCACACGGTGGCGGCAAGCATCGTGTGGCCGCTGATCACGCGGAAATCGAGCGAGCGAATCTCCACTCCGCAGCCGGCATACAGAACCTTGGTGAGCCCGACCAGCAGCATCGCGGCGGCGCTCAGCATCAGCCACCACAGCGCGATGCGCCAGCCGTACAGCGAGCGCGTGAGCCACGCGAAACAGACGGCGGCGAGCGGCAACGTCAGCGCCGCGTCGCCGAGGTTGCCGATGGCGAGCCACATCCCGGACCCCGTTGGTCGAAACCTTCACGTCAAATGCGCGCCGCGCGAACGCGGCTGCGCGGCGCTTCATGCAGCCCCGGGATGCGCGAGCGTCGTCACGCGACGAGCTGCTCCGCCATGCGCGCGACCAGGTACTGCTCGAAGTCCGCCGCGACTTCCGGATGGCGCAGCGCGAATTCGACCGTCGCCTTCAGGTAGCCGAGCTTGCTGCCGCAATCGAAGCGCGTGCCGTCGTATCGGTATGCGAGCACCTGTTCGTCGGAGAGCAGCGACTGGATCGCGTCGGTCAGCTGCAATTCACCGCCGGCGCCGGGCTTCAGTCCGCGAAGATGCGTGAAGATCTTCGGCTTCAGCACATAGCGGCCGACGACACCGAAATTCGACGGCGCTTTCGCCGGCTCGGGCTTCTCGACGATGCCCGACAGCTTGAACAGATCGTCTTCCCAGCGCTTGCCGTCGATCACGCCATACGACCTCGAGTCTTCCGCGGCGATTTCCTCGACGCCGATGACCGACGCGTGATAGTGGTCGAATACGTTGATCATCTGGCGCAGCACCGGTGTCGGGCCGTCGAGCAGATCGTCGGCGAGGATCACCGCGAACGGATTGTCACCGACGAGTTTCTCGGCGCACATCACGGCATGGCCGAGGCCGAGCGCTTCGGCCTGGCGCACGTAGAAGCAATCGACATGGCTCGGCTTGATGCTGCGCACCAGCGAAAGCAGTTTCTCCTTGCCGCGCGCCTCGAGTTCGGCCTCGATCTCGTACGACTTGTCGAAGTGATCCTCGATCGCGCGCTTGCTGCGCCCGGTCACGAAGATCATCTCGGTAATGCCCGCCTCAATCGCTTCCTCGACCGCATACTGGATCAACGGTTTGTCCACGACCGGCAGCATCTCCTTCGGGCTCGCCTTGGTGGCTGGCAGGAAGCGTGTGCCCAGCCCGGCGACCGGAAATACGGCTTTCGTCACTTTCAACATAGCGGTGGTTCCATGGGTTCGAGATGAAGAACGGACAACATCGGGTTTCGCCGCACACCGAAGCGTTCGGCGCGACACGGAACGCCATTCGATGGCCGGCATGCGTGCAATTGGGGAAATCCTAGGATCAATCGCGCGTATGGCGGCGACTGAATCCTGGATGAATCCGACAGCCCGATGACAGGTAGCGCATGGCGGATTTCATCTTGCGTTTGTCGGCGACGACGTTATTGACAGGCATAGGGTGAGCTTCGGAACCCGGAAACCACGAGCGTGCCGACGACGCACCGGCGCGACGCATCGCGCTCGACGGCCGTTCAATCAGGAGGGGTCATGGCGGAACAGGACGATATTTTCGGCGCGATCGAAGCGCTCAACCTCACATACCTCGGCCTCGTGCAACAGATGCTGCAGATCGACCGCGAGGTCGCTGCGCGCGAGCTGGGCATCTCGAACCGGATGGCGGCATGGATCATCGCGCTGACACCGGATCAGATCGAGGAACTGGCGAGCCGCAGCGAGCCGCTGTGCGACCTGCGCGAGGAAGTCGTTCCGGCCCGCGCATAAGCGCAAACAAGGGCTGGCGGCCGCGTTCGCGTCGCATGTGCGCTTGTCATGCATGAAAGATGAATAAGCGTCCAACCAAATATTATTTACGATCGCAATGCAATTGCAAAAAAGAAGGTTGATAGTGTCGCCTTTGAGACTTAATCCACACCGCCGACGCCATGAAAACGACAATTTCCGAGCAGCAGCGCCCCCTCCGTGACGGAGCCTGGTTTCCTTGCACCGTCCCGCCCGCCGAACCGATGTGGTGCGAAGGCCGTTGGCCCGGCAATCCATGCGGATTCCCCGTGTATTGGGACGGCACGCGGTGGCGCAGCAAGATTTTCGGCGCCGACGGCGATTTCTGGCGCGCGGATGCGATGCGCGCGGCATAGCCGGACGCCGCGGTACGCGCGAACGCCGTTCGCACTTCATCTCGATGACGCGCCCGCTGCAGCGATCGCTTCGTGCGATGCTGGTGGCGCGCATCGGTCGGCGATGCAACTGCCCGCCATATCGGTCGATCCGCGACGATCGCCCGCCGACCCCGCCGAGCCGTTCGTTTGATCCATGTCAATCAGCTTGGCGTTTTTCGACTAGATGTCGGGTCACATTCGCCGACTTCGATTCGATACGATTCCCGGAAACGCGATCAGGACGATACCCGCACAGGACGTGCGCGATGCGGGACGCCGGTTGCCGGTCAGCGCCGTTTGGGGGCGCGCCGTTCATTTCTCACCGGGGAGCACGTCCGTTGCAAGATGTTCTGGAGCATTTGCTCGAGCGCCAGGTGTCGCCTCAATGGCGCGGATTCCTCGAAGCATTGGCCGGCGAGTTTGTCGATCAGCTCGACCACGACGAGTTGCGTCAACTGATGGCGCGCGTCGGCGCGCGCTTCGCGGCCGCACATCCGCTCCCGTCATGCGAGTCGACGCGCGACCTGGCAATGGCGCTGAACGCGCGGTGGCGCGAAGCGCAGTGGGGCTACGCCGAACTTTCCGACGAACGCGATTTCCTTCGCATCACCCACTATGCGGCGCCGCTGCGTGCGCTTGGCAGCGGAAATCTGGCATGGTCGACGGCCTTTCTGCAGGGCGCCTACCAGTGCTGGTTCGACAGCGTCGGCGCGGTGGGCTTGCGCGTGGCGCAGGAGGCGTCCGTCGAAGACGACGCGAGGATCGAACTGCGTATCGCGCGAGCAACGAACCGACCGGCCTGACTCGCCGACCTCTGCACGACAACGAACGAGCACGCCATGCCGACCTCATCCGATATCGAATCGCTGTTCAAGCGTTTTGGCGGCGACGCCGAGCGCTATCAAGAGATCCGCGCGGAAGCGGACGCCGAGCGGGCGCGCACGCGCTGGCCGTTGCTCGGTCTCGTCGAACTGGCCGACGGCGCGCCGCCGGAACAGACGCGGCCTGCGTCGTCGGGCGGCGAGCGGACCCGGTTCGAAGCACGCGCGACCACGGAACACGTCCGTCGCTCCGGCAATACGGAACGGTCCTCCGGCCTGTTGAAAAAACTGGTCGGCAAGCCGGCAGCGCCGGACGCGACGCGCACACCGGACCCGTCGGAGCCGCTGCTTCGCGTGTTCGACCGGTTGCGCGCCGAAGCGCCTGAAGAGGGCGTGAGCGCCGAGCTCGCGGCGCGGACGATTCGTCCATGAAGATCGTCGCCATTGTTTCGGCAAAGGGCGGCGTCGGAAAGACGATGCTGGCGGCCAACCTCGCGTCCTCGATCGCGGCGACGGGGCGGCGGCAGGTCGCCGTCGTCGATCTCGATCCGCAGAACGCGCTGAAGCTGCATTTCGGCGTGCCGCCCGACATGCACGACGGTCTCGCGGACGCGGCGCTCGACGAGCGAAGCTGGCCGTCCGTCGTCGCAGACGGGATGAAGGTGCTGCCGTTCGGCGTCGTCGACGAAGCGGAGCAGCGTCGCTTCGAGCGCCTGCTCGACCGCGACCCGTCGTGGTTCGCGCACGCGCTCGCGTCGCTCGGCCTGGCCGACGACGACATCGTGATCGTCGACACGCCGCCCGGCACGTCGGTCTACATGCGCGCGGCGCTGACGGCCGCGCATTTCGTGCTCAACGTCGTGCTCGCCGACGCCGCGTCGTATGCGACGATCCCGCAGATGCAGCGGATGATCGACACCTATGCGACGCCCCGCACGGATTTCGTCGGCGAAGGCTATGTCGTCAACCAGGTCGACCAGTCGCGCGAACTGGCGCGCGACGTGCTTCGGGTGCTGTGCGACCGGCTGGGCAGGCAACGATTCGCCGGCGTGATTCACGCGGATCAGGGCGTCCCGGAATCGCTCGCGTGCCGCACGACCGTGCTGCGCTACGACCCGCGCTCGCAGGCCGCGGCCGACCTGAATGCGTGCGGCGCGTGGCTGGTCCGCGCGATCGACGTGCGCGGCGCGACGCGGAGCGTCGCATGACCGCGCCTGCCGACACGCCGCGCGCGCCGACGCTCGACCGCTTCATCGACGCGCTGCCGGCGCCCGGCCGCGCGCTGATGCTGCCGCTCGGCGCGTTCGCGCTCGTCGCACTCTATTTCGTGTGCACCGTCCCGCTCGACGATATCGAGCAGCTCGCGTTCGCGACCTGCTGCATCGCATCTGCGCTGGTGTTCCGGCGCGTCGCCGGGCGTTACGCGATGCTCGTCATGATCGTGCTGTCGGTCGTGGCCACCGGCCGCTACATGGTCTGGAGACTCGGCACCACGCTGGTGTGGTCGCATCCGCTCGACGCGGCGTGGGGCACGCTGCTCGTGACGGCCGAGGTATATGCGGCGGCGGTCCTGCTGCTCGGCTATTTCCAGACGGCATGGCCGCTCGGGCGCAAGCCGCTGCCGCTGCCCGTGTCGCGCAACGACTGGCCGACCGTCGACGTGTTCATTCCGACGTACAACGAGCCGCTCGCGGTCGTCAAGCCGACCGTTTACGCGGCGCTCGCACTCGACTATCCGGCCGACAAGCTGTCGATCCACGTGCTCGACGACGGACGGCGCGACGAATTCAGGGCGTTCTGCGAATCGGTCGGCGTGCACTGGACGACGCGCGACCACAATCGCGATGCGAAGGCCGGCAATCTCAACGAAGCGCTGAAGATCACGCACGGCGAATACTTCGCGATCTTCGACTGCGATCACGTGCCGACGCGCTCGTTCCTGCAGATCGGCCTCGGCTGGTTCCTGCGCGATCCGAAACTGTCGATGCTGCAGACGCCGCATCATTTCTTCTCGCCCGATCCGTTCGAGCGCAACCTCGGCATCTTCAGGGAGGTGCCGAACGAGGGCGAGCTGTTCTACGGCCTCGTGCAGGACGGCAACGACCTGTGGAATGCGACGTTCTTCTGCGGCTCGTGCGCGCTGCTGCGGCGCTCGATGGTCGAGGAGATCGGCGGCATCGCGACCGAGACCGTGACCGAGGATGCGCATACCGCGCTCAAGCTGCATCGCCGCGGTCATACGACGGCCTATCTGTCGATTCCGCAGGCGGCCGGGCTCGCCACCGAGAACCTGACGGGGCACATCGGCCAGCGCATCCGCTGGGCGCGCGGCATGACGCAGATCTTCCGGATCGACAACCCGCTGCTCGGGCGCGGCCTGACACTGGGCCAGCGGCTCTGCTACCTGAACGCGATGATGCATTTCTTCTACGGTGTTCCGCGACTCGTGTTCCTGACCGCGCCGCTGTCGTTCCTGTTCTTCAACGCCCATGTGATCCACGCTTCCGCGACGACGCTGGCGCTCTATGCGCTGCCGCACGTGCTGCACGCGAACGTGACGAACTCGCGCATGCAGCGCTGGTTCAGGCATTCGTTCTGGGCGGAAGTCTACGAGTCGGTGCTGGCGTCGTACATCGCGTTGCCGACGCTGCTCGCGCTGATCAATCCGCGGCTCGGCAAGTTCAACGTGACGGCCAAGGGCGAACGCATCGACAAGGGCTACTTCGACTGGGCCATTTCCAAGCCATACCTGAGCCTGATGGTGCTGAACCTCGTCGGCGCGGCCGCGGGCATCGCGCATATCGCGCTCAGCCGGCACGGCGGCAGCGAAGCGCAGACGACGGCCTTCAACCTCGCATGGACGGCCTACAACATCCTGATCCTCGGCGTCGCCGTGTCGGCGGCGAACGAGCGTCGCCAGGTGCGCGTCGCGCATCGCGTCGAAGCGTCGATTCCGGTCATGCTGCGGTTTGCGAACGGCCGGACGCTCGCGTGCGAGACCCGCGACTATTCGGAAGGCGGCATCGGCGTGATCGTGCCCGACGACGTCGGCATTCCGCTCGGCGAAGCGGTGACCGTGTCGCTGTTCACAGGCGTCGACGAGTACGCGTTTCCCGGCACGATCGAATATGTCGAGCGCGGGCGCGTCGGCATGCGGTTCGACAACCTGTCGCAGCGCCAGGAGTTCGAGCTCGTCAGCTCGACCTTCGCGCGCGCGGACGCATGGATCGACTGGGGCGCCGGCCGGCGTCCCGACTCGCCGCCGCGCGCGTTCCTGCATGTTCTGCAGGTCAGCCTGCGGGGATTCCGGCGATTCGTGTCGCGTCTGTACGCCGACCTGCGCGCATGGCGGCGCGTCCGCCGTCACGATGACGATACGGCCAACGCAACAACAGAAAAATGACATGATGGCCGACAACACAACGTGGAAGCCGCGACAACGCGGCATCGCGCGCGGGCACGCGTGCGCATCGCGGCATAACGCAGTCGTACCTGCTGTCCGGCGCGCGCGCCGGCTGCTGCCGCTCGTGCTCTGGGCGGCGCTCGCGGGCGGCGTTGCGCACGGCGCACCGGCATCGGAACCGGCCGTGCATGCATTGGCGGACCGGCATGCAACGGATGTCGCGACCGCATCGGGCGACGTGCCGCCGCCGTCGCCGGCCATCCCGCTCGGCCCCGTCGCCGCGCAGCCGCCGCGGCTCGCGGAGAAAGTGCCGGCCGCCGACGAACGCCGCCCGTTCGCCCGCACGCCGACCACGGCCGAGCCCGGCGCGCTCGTGTCCGGCGGCCGACGACAGGCGCTGACGTTCGCCGATCTCGGCGCGCGCGACCCGCTTCAGCTGCACGGCACCGACGCGCAGAACGGCGTCGCGTTCTCGGTCCGCAGCGACGAAGTCGTCACGGGCGCCGTGCTGCATCTGGTCTACAGCTATTCGCCCGCGCTGCTGCCCGATCTGTCCCAGCTCAAGGTGCTCGTCAACGGCGAAGTGGCCGCGACGCTGCCGTTGCCGCAGGATCAGGCCGGGATGACCGTCGCGCGCGACGTGCCGATCGATCCGCGCTTCGTCACCGAATACAACCACCTGAACCTGCAGCTGATCGGCCATTACACGCGTCGCTGCGAGAATCCGGCGAGCTCGTCGCTGTGGGCGACCGTCAGCAACGCGAGCCGGCTCGACCTGCGCTACGCGTCGCTGCCCGTGCGGCCGGATCTCGGCGCGCTGCCCGCACCGTTCTTCGATCGTCGCGACGTGCGGCGTCTCGAACTGCCTTTCGTGTTCGCGTCGGGTCCGTCGCGCGACACGCTGGAGGCGGCCGGCATCGCCGCATCGTGGTTCGGCGCGCTGGCCGCGTATCGCGGCGCGCTGTTCCCGGCCCGGATCGGCAGCCTGCCGGGATCCGGCAACGCGGTGGTGTTTGCGACCGCCGACGAGCGCCCGGACGGATTGCCGCTGCCGGCGATCGACGGCCCGACGCTGGCCGTCGTCGCGCGGCAGGCCCCGGCGAACGGCCAAGTATTGCTCGTCCTCGGCCGCACGCCGGCCGAAGTGAAGACCGCCGCGATCGCGTTGGCATTGGGCAGCAGCACGCTCGCCGGCACGCGCGCGGTGGTGAGCGGGGCGCTGCGCGTCGCGCCGCGCGTGCCGTACGACGCGCCGAACTGGCTGTCGTCGACACGCGCGGTGAAGTTCGGCGAGCTGGCCGGCGAGCGCGCGCTCGCCGTGTCCGGATACGACGCGGGCGTCGTGCGGATCGACCTGCGCGTGCCGCCCGACCTGTTCATGTGGAATACGCGCGGCGCGCCGATCGACCTGCGCTATCGATACACGGTGCGCCCGCGCGCCGACCGCTCGTCGCTCAACGTGAGCGTCGGCGACACGTTCGTGGACGCATTGCCGATTCCTGCCCAGGCCTCCCCGGGCTGGCGCCTGAGCCGCTACCTGCCGGCCGCGCTGGCCAGCGAAGCCGGCGCCGGCAACGCGCGCGCGACGCTTCACGTGCCGCCGCCGCTGCTCACGCCGCGCACGCAGCTGCGGCTGAATTTCTTCTACGAGATACCGGATTCCGGCGAGTGCACGGGGCGCCTGCTGCAGAACGTGCAAGGCGCGATCGATCAGGATTCGACCATCGACGTGTCGTCGTTTCCGCACTACATGGCGCTGCCGGACCTTGCCGCCTTCGCCAACAGCGGCTTCCCGTTTACACGCATGGCGGACCTGTCGGACACGGCGGTCGTGCTTCCCGCCGCGCCGACGCCCGACGTCTACAGCCTGTACCTGCTCGCGATGGGCCGCATGGGGGCGTCGACCGGCTACCCGGCGACCGGCGTGACGGTCACCGATGCGGCCGGCGTCGGCGAATTCGCCAACAAGGACCTGCTGATCCTCGGCGCCCCCGACACGCAGCCGCTGCTCGAGCGATGGGCCGCGCGGATGCCGTTTGCCGCGAATGGCAACGGCAACGGCGGCAGGTTCGATCTCGGCGACCTGGTGCTCAGGCTCGGCGACTGGTGGCGCGGCACGCCCGGCGTCGAGCGCGAGCGGGCGCGCGCGAGCCTGTCCGTCGTCACCGACGGCAGCGGCGCGCTGATCGCCGGCTTCGAGTCGCCGCTGCGCCGCGCGCGCAGCGCGGTCGCGCTGATCGGCGCGTCGGGGCAGGCGGATACCGTGCTTGGCCGCGCGCTGCTCGACGACGACATGCTCGCGTCGATCCAGGGCGGCATGGTGACGATTCGCGACCGTACGGTCACGGTGACGTCGGACGGCACGCCGTACTACGTCGGCGCGCTGCCGCCGATCGAGCGCCTGCGCTGGGTCCTGTCGGCCCATCCGCTGCTGCTCGCGCTGGGCGGCGTGCTCGCCGCGCTCGTCGTCGCGGCGATCTTCTATCGTTTGCTGCGCGCGCAGGCGACGCGCCGGTTGAAGGAGTGACATGCGAGTGCGACGAACAGGCAGGCTCGCCGCCACGCGCGCCGGCGGCATCGCCAGTCTCCTGCTGATGCTTGCGCTGCCTCATGCGGCGGCCGCCGCCACCGGCGATCCGCTCAAGGTACTCGTCGACCAGGGCAAGTACTGGCAGGCGCACGGTCGCGGCGACCTCGCGGCGCAGGCATGGAACAAGGTACTGGGCGTCGACCCGCATCAGCCCGACGCGCTGTTCGGAATGGGCATGGTGCTCGCCGATCGCAAGGACACGACCGGCGCGCGGCGCTATCTGGAGCTGTTGCGTCGGACCGCGCCCGGTTTTCCGCGGATCGACGAACTGGGACAGCGCGTCGGCGAGTCGAGCGCACGGGACGACGCGATCGACGACGCGCGGCGTCTGGCCCGCACGGGACAGAGCGCGCTGGCCGCGCAGCAGTATCAGCGCGCGCTGCAGGGCGCGCCGTCGTCGCCTTCGTTGCAGCTCGAGTACTACCAGGCGCTGGCGGCGACGCCCAGCGGATGGAACGAAGCGCGGCGCGGCCTCGAACAGCTCGCGCGGAACAATCCCGAGGATCCGCGCTATGCGCTCGCGTATGCGCAGCATCTGACCTATCGCGATGCGACGCGCCGCGACGGCATCGCGCGGCTCGAGCAGCTGTCCGGCGACGCGAAAGTCGGCGAGCAGGCCCGGCAGGGCTGGCGGCAGGCGCTGCTGTGGCTCGCCGCGCGGCCGTCGGATCAGGCGCGCTATCTCGCGTATCTGAAACAGGCGCCCGACGATGCGGCCGTCAAGGCGCGCTACGACGGCATGGTGCGGCAGGATCAGGCCGGCCGCGAGCACGATCGGCAGGATGCCGCAAACGAGGCGCGGGGCCGCGAGATCGCGGACGGCTTCGCCGCACTCGACCGCGGCGATCTCGACGCGGCGCGCGCGCGTTTCGACAGCGTGCTGGACAAGTCGCCGGACGATGCGGACGCGCTGGGCGGCCGTGGCATCGTCGAACTGAAGCAGGAACGCTTCGCGCAAGCACGCAACGACCTGGAGCGCGCGTCCCGGCATGGCAATGCCGCGCGCTGGCGCCCGGCGCTCGTCAGCGCGACCTACTGGGCCGACACCAGCGACGCGCTCGGCGCACAAAGCAACGGCGACTTCGCGAAAGCGAAGACCTTGTTCGAGCGCGCGATCCTGACCGATCCGTCGAACGTCACCGCCCAGGTGCTGCTCGGCGATGCGCTGCTGGCGAACCGCGATCCGCGCGGCGCCGAGCAGGCGTACCGGATGGCGCTGCGCCGTCAGGCGGACAACCCGGACGCGGTGCGCGGGCTCGTCGGCGCGCTCGCCGCGCAGGGGCGCGGCGACGACGCATTGCAGTTTGCGACGCAACTGACCGCCGAGCAGCAGCAGAGGGCCGGCGGCCTCGACCGCCTGCGCCGCACGGCCGAGGCCGCGCAGGCGAGGCAGGCGGAAGCGCGCGGCGACCTGGGCGCGGCGCGCAGCCTGTTCGAGGATGCGCTCGCCGGCAGTCCCGACGATCCGTGGTTGCGGCTGGACCTCGCGCGCGTCTATGTCCGGCAAGGTGCGGTCGCGTCGGCGCGCAGCATGATGGACGGCCTGCTCGCGGAGCACCCGGACATGCCCGACGCGCTTTATGCGAGCGCGCTGCTGGCCGAGCAGACGCAGGACCGGACGACCGGGCTGCAGCGGCTCGATCGCATTCCGGCCGCACAGCGCACTGCCGCGATGACGGCGTTGCAGCACCGGCTGTGGGTCGGCCAGCAAGTCGCGCTTGCGACGCGGATGGCGCAGCAGGGCCGGCGCACCCAGGCGCTCGGCGTGTTGCGCGATGCCGAAGGGATCGGGCTCGAGACGCCGTCGCTCGCGAGCTTGCTGTCGGCGGGCTATCTGGCGGCCGGCGACGCGTCGCGCGCGCGCTGGCTCGTGCAGCGTGCGCTTGCACGCGAACCGGACAACGCCGGCCTGCTGCTGCAATACGCGCGCATCCTGCTCGCCGCGCGCCAGGATGCGCTGCTCGGCGACGCGATGCGGCGGCTCGCGGCGATGTCGTTGTCTGCCGACCAGCGCAGCGATTTCGACCGGCTGAACGTCGAGATCGTCGTACGCCAGGCCGACGCGGTGCGACAGAGCGGCGATCTGGCCGGCGGCTACACCGTGATCGCGCCGTGGCTGGCCGCGCTGCCCGACAGTCCGGACCTGCAGGCCGCGCTCGCGCGCCTGTATACGTCGGCCGGCGACGCCGCGAACGCGCTGAAGTGCTATCGGGTCGCGCTGGCCCGCCGGCCGGACGATGCGGGCCTGCTGATCGCCGCGATCTACGCGGCGAGCGGCGCAAAGGCATGGCGCGACGGCGACGCGTTCGCGGCGAGCGCGCTGCGCCTCGCCCCCGACGATCCGGCGCTGCTGGCCGCGATCGGCCGCCTGTATCGCGCGGAAGGCAAGCTGACGCTGGCGTCGCAGTATCTTCAACGCGCGTTGCTGGCGGCCAATGCGCCGCCGGTGCGCAGCGGCCGCGCGCAAACGAACGTTCCGCGCAGCTGGGACGATGCGATGCGGCGAATCGGCGCGAATCCGTTGCCCGGCACCAATCCGTTCGAAGGCAAGACCGCCGTCGACGTTGCGCGCGCGCCGGCCGATCCGGGCGCCGCGACGCCGTCGCCGGGCGGCCTTTCGTGGTCCACCCCGTCATCTTCCGTTCCGACCGTGCCCTATACGATGCCGCCCGCGCTGCCCGCGACTTATTCGACACCCGCCGTTGCACCGGAATCGCGCACGATCCCGCCTGACATGCCGTCGCTGGCGGCGGCGCGCGATACCGGCGGTTACGGGCAGGAAGCCGTCGCCGGAACGGGGGCGGGGCGCGCATCGCCGGTGCGCTCGTATCGGGCTTATTCGGCGAGTGCGTCCGACCGGGCCCCGGCGCCGCAAGCGATGCCTGCCGCCGGATACGACGCATCGATCGCCGATGCCGACGACGGCGCGACCGGCTACGTCGCGACGCCGTGGCCGATGTCGCCCGCCGCGCTGGCCGCGCAATCGCGGCAGGAAGCGGGGCCGCGCGCCTCGTCCGCCGGCCCGACCCGGCCTGCGCGTCGCGGCGCGAACCCGGCGCGCACACGAACAGCCGCCCGCGCGTCCGGATACGGGCAGGCGATCGACGCAGCACCGCCGGATCCGGCGTACCCGTCCCGCGCGCTGCCCGCGTATCTCCCGCAACCGCCGGCCGGCTATGCGCAAAACGCGGCAGTGGGCGCACCGGCGCCGCGCGCCGCGATGGCGAACGCCGACGTGCAGATGCTCGACGTCGCATCCGAGCTTGCGCAGGTGAATCGCGAGCAGGCGAGCACCGTCAGCGGCGGGCTCGTGTTTCGCAATCGAGCCGGTGAAGCGGGGCTGTCCGGGCTGACCGACATCGAGGCGCCGCTCGAAGGGCGCATCAAGGCGGGCAACGGCCACGTCGTCGTGACCGCGACGCCCGTCATGCTCGACGAAGGCGACGCGAGTACGGACGTGGCGACGCTCGCGCGCTTCGGCGGCGGCCTTGCACGCTCGGCCGCCGGCGGTTCGCCGGGCTCGCAGACGGCGAGCGGCGTGGGCTTGTCGGTCGGCTACGAAGGCAAGCAGCTGAAAGCCGACATCGGCGCGACGCCGGTCGGTTTTCCGTATCAGGACGTGGTCGGCGGCGTGCGCTACAGCGGCGCGATGACGGACCGCGCCGCCTATTCGCTGGCCGTCACGCGCCGCGCGGTGACCGACAGCCTGCTGTCGTTCGCGGGTGCACGCGATGCGGGCGCCGGGCTCAAGTGGGGCGGCGTGACGCGCAGCGGCGTGCGCGGCGCGCTGAGCTGGGACGACGGCACGAGCGGCGCCTATGTGCAGGGCGCATTCGACTACTACGACGGGCACCATGTCGAACGCAACTTCGCCGGCAAGGGCAGCGGCGGCGCGTATACGCGGCTGTTCCGCGATGCCGACCAGACCTTCACGCTCGGCATCAATGCGACATGGATGCGTTTCAGCCGGAACCAGTCGTATTTCACGTACGGGCAGGGCGGCTATTTCAGCCCGCAGCAATATGTGATCCTGAACGTGCCGATCGAGTATGCGGGCCGCTCGGGACCGTTTACATACGACGTCAACGGCTCGGTCGGCGTCCAGCATTACCGGCAGAACGCGGTGCCGTATTTCCCGCTCGATCCGGCCATGCAGGCGCAGGCCGCGGCGAATGCCGCCGGCAGCCAGACGCCGGGGCTCGACCCGGGCGCCGTGTATCCCGCGCGCAGCAAGACGGGGATTGCCTATTCGCTGGCCGCGCGCGGCGAGTATCAGGTCGCGCCGCAGCTCGCGGTCGGCGCGACCGCCTCGTTCGGCAACGCGTACCAGTATCGCGAGTGGGTCGCGGCGGTTTATCTGCGTTACAGCTTCACGCCGCAAGCCGGCATGCAGCCGTTCCCGCCGCGCACGTTCGGGTCGCCGTACCTGGTCGATGCGAACTGAACGGCGGCGCTCCGTGCGACGCCGGCCTGGCGGATTTCTTCTAGGCTTTGTCCGCCGGTCAGCGGGCGCGGGACGTAGAGTCGTGTCATCGAAAACCCGGGGGCGCTGCAAGATCGCCGCCGCGCAAAACGGGCGGCTCGCATGCGGCGCGGCCCGAACAGACACGATCATGGCCGAACAGGACGATATCTCCGATGCGATCGCGGAATTCAACCGCTCGTATCTCATGCTGGCGAAGTGGATGATCCTGACCAACCGGGACGAAGCGATGCGGCAGCTCGGCATCACGGAAAAAACCGCATCCGCGATCGCCGCGCTCACGCTGGCGCAAATCGACGAACTCGCCGATCGCGGCGAACTGTTTTGCGAGTTTCGCGCCGGCGCCGCGCCGGGGCGCGCCTGAAGGTCTGACACGGCCGGCTCGGGGCGCGGGCAAGCGTGCCCGCGTAGCGGCCGACCGTTCGCGCGCTGCGCCGCTTTCGCCGTCCACGATTACCTGTGCTGCGGGCATTTTCCCGGCACGAACCGAGAGAGAATCGATGATCTCCCAATCCATCTTCAAGGCATATGACATTCGCGGCGTGGTCGGCAAGACGCTCGACGCCGACACGGCGCGCAGCATCGGCCGGGCGTTCGGCAGCGAAGTGCGTGCGCAGGGCGGCGACGCGGTCGTCGTCGGGCGCGACGGCCGCCTGTCCGGGCCGGAACTCGTCGGCGCGCTCGCCGACGGGCTGCGGGCGGCGGGCGTCGACGTCGTCGACGTCGGCATGGTGCCCACGCCGGTCGGCTATTTCGCGGCGAGCGTGCCGCTCGCGCTGAAAGGCGGCGAGCGCCGCGTCGATTCGTGCATCGTCGTCACCGGCAGCCACAACCCGCCCGACTACAACGGCTTCAAGATGGTGCTGCGCGGCGCAGCGATCTACGGCGAGCAGATCCAGGCGCTGTACCGCCGCATCGTCGACGAGCGCTTCGAGAGCGGCAGCGGCACGTACGAAGAGTACGACGTGGCCGATGCGTACATCGACCGCATCGTCGGCGACATCAAGCTCGCGCGGCCGCTGAAGCTCGTGGTCGACGCCGGCAACGGCGTCGCGGGCCCGCTCGCGACGCGCCTGTTCAAGGCCCTCGGCTGTACGCTCGTCGAGCGCTTCACCGACATCGACGGCACGTTCCCGAACCATCACCCCGATCCGGCCCACCCGGAAAACCTGCAGGACGTGATCCAGGCGCTGAAGGACACGGACGCCGAACTCGGCTTCGCGTTCGACGGCGACGGCGATCGTCTGGGCGTCGTCACGAAGGACGGCCAGATCATCTATCCGGACCGCCAGCTAATGCTGTTCGCCGAGGAAGTGCTGTCGCGCAACCCGGGCGCGCAGATCATCTACGACGTGAAGTGCACGCGGCACCTCGCGCAATGGGTGAAGTCGAAGGGCGGCGAGCCGCTGATGTGGAAGACGGGCCACTCGCTGGTGAAGGCGAAGCTGCGCGAGACGGGTGCGCCGCTCGCGGGCGAGATGAGCGGCCACGTGTTCTTCAAGGATCGCTGGTACGGCTTCGACGATGGCCTCTACACGGGCGCACGCCTGCTCGAGATCCTCGCGAAGACGGCCGATCCGAGCGCGGTGCTGAACGCGCTGCCCGATGCGATGAGCACGCCGGAACTGCAGCTGAAGCTCGAGGAAGGCGAGAACTTCCGCCTGATCGAGAAGCTGCAGAAGGAAGCGAAGTTCGACGGCGCGGACGAAGTCGTGACGATCGACGGTCTGCGTGTCGAGTATCCGGACGGCTTCGGTCTCGCGCGTTCGTCGAACACGACGCCGGTCGTCGTGCTGCGCTTCGAGGCGGAGACGCAGGACGGGCTCAAGCGCATCCAGGACGACTTCCGCCGCGTGCTGACGGCCGCGAAGCCGGACGTGACGCTGCCGTTCTGAATGCGGGCGGCGATGCGCCGCATCCGCTCACGCGCCATGCGTGTGCGTCCACGCCAGCAGCATCGACAGCGTGACCAGCGAGCCGAGCGTCGACAGCAGGATCGTGCGCGACGTGACGGCCGCCTCGCGCCGATAGAACTCCGCGAGCATGAACGGGCCGGTGCCGGTTGGCAGCGCGGCGAGCAGCACGGCGATGTCGGCGAGCGGCGTCGCGAGTGCAAACACGCGCACCGCCAGCCACCAGGTCAGCGCGGGCTGGATCACGAGCTTCAGGCCGACGAGCGCGAGCGCCGTGCGGTTCGCGCGGCCGGCCGTTCCTGACGGTCGCGACTCGGCGAGAAACAGGCCGAGGCTCACGAGCGCGCACGGGCTGGCTGCGCCGCCCAGCAGTTTCAGGAAGGTTTCGCCGCTGGCCGGCAGCACCACGCCCGCCGCCGACACCGCGACGCCCGCGAGCGGCGCGACGATCAGCGGATTCTTCGCGAGCGAGACCAGCACCTTCACGCCCAGCCGATGCGGCGCGCGCTCCGTCTGCAGTCCGGTCTCCATCAGCACGATCGCGAGTGCGAACAGCACGCAGGCAACCAGGATCGTCGCGATCGTCGTCGGCGTCTGGCTCGCCGCGCCGAACGTGAGCATGCCGAGCGGGAAACCGATATAGCCGGTGTTCGGATAGGCGGCCGCGATCGCATCGACGCTTGCGTCGGCGAGATGGCGGCCGCGTGCGAGCTGGACCAGCAGCACCGGCACGAACACGGCGAGGCACGCGATCGAGAACGTCGCGATGAACGTCGACTGATCGAGTTGCTGCCACGTCGAATGCGCCATGACGTCGAACAGCAGTGCGGGCAGCGCGAGCCAGACCACGAACTTGTTGAGCTCGGACGCGGCGGTCGGCCCGAGCACGCCGAAGCGGCGACATGCGAAACCGGCGAGGATCAGCGCGAACACGGGAAACAGGATGCCGAACGTCGAGACCATCGGAGCAATAGCGGGGCGGATACGATGGCGAGAGCGTAAGGGTTTCTGGCGATACAATCCAATGCCGATTGGATACGTCAACGATACCTTTTCTGCATCATGATCGACGTCAAGCCGCTTCGTTACTTCGTCGCGCTCGCCGAAACGCGACATTTCGGCCGCGCCGCCGCGCGGCTCAACCTGACGCAGCCGCCGCTCAGCCGGCAGCTCGCGACGCTCGAAGCGTCGCTCGGCGTGACGCTGGTCGAGCGCACGCCGCGCAATGTGGTGCTGACCGCCGCGGGCGAGCGCTTCTACGAGGATGCGAAAGCGATTCTCGCGGCCGTGCGGCAGGCCGAACGCAATGCGCGCGCGGCGGCGGCCGGCAATGCCGGGCAACTGACGATCGGCTTCACGATGTGCTCTGCCTACAGCGTGCTGCCGGCCTATGCGCGCGCCTACGGCGCCGCGTTTCCGGAGGTCGCGCTGAGCCTGCGCGAGACCGTGTCGAACGATCTCGCGCCGCTGGTGCTCGGCATGGAGGTCGATGCGGCGATCGTACTGGCCGGCACGCCGCATCCGCAGCTCGACTCGCGCACGGTGTTCGAGGAACCGCTCTGCATTGCGCTGCCGGCCGGCCATCCGCTGGCGCGGGCGCGGCGGCTCGGCATCGAGCGGCTTGCCGGCGAGCCGTTCGTGATGGCGGCCGAGGCGGTGGCGCCGGGGCTGCGGGCGGCGATCGTCGAAACCTGCCGGCTGCACGGCTTCGTGCCCGACGTGCGGTTCGAGGTGCAGTTGCAGCAGACGGTGCTGAGCCTCGTCGACGAAGGGGCGGGGGTCGCGCTCGTGCCGAAGTCGATGGGCAAGGCTACGCTGCCGGGCGTGGTGTTCCGGCCGTTGAAGGATGCGCCGATGATCGCGCAGCAGTTGATCTGGTCGACAGAGAACCGGAATCCTTGTCTGCCGGGGTGGCTTGATATCGTGGGGGATTCGGGGTGGTCTGTCCAACCGACTTCGACCTGCTATTGAACCCGCTTCATCCGGATTTTGGACCGAGCGTGAAAGTGGTCAGCAAAGAGCCTTTCAAGCTCGATCCTCGGTTATTCGGATAGTTGACACAGCGGCGCGATCGGGATCGATAGGGGCCGCGAGGCGAACGATATTTGCGGCAGCGGTTCGATCGGCGATTACGTGATGCCGGCAGGCACCACATCGCATTGACCGGTCGCGGTGCCCGAACGGGCACCACGACCGCCGGGTGCTGACATCGTCGCCCGGATCGCCGACAATCTGCCGAAGCGCCGCGCCCGCGTGTGCCCCGCCGCCCGAGAGAGTTCCCCATGTCCGGAATATCCGTCAGACCCGCCACGCTCGACGATGCGCAGGCGATCGCCGATTTTCACGTCAAAGTCTGGCGGCATACCTATCGCGATCTCGCGCCGAGGCAAGCGCATGACGTCCTCGACGAGCACTATCGCGGCAGGAAGTGGCGGGAGAAGCTGGCGTCGGGCGAGCGCGACCAGATGGTGCTGGTGGCGGAAACCGATGGGCGAATCGTCGGCATCGGAGCGGCCGGTGCGCCATCGGAGCCGATCTTCGGCGGCCGTGGCGAAATCAAGTTTCTTTATGTCGATCCCGAATTCGCGCGCCGTGGTATCGGCCGCCAGTTGCTGGCACGACTCGCCACGCACCTGGACGCATCGCGGTATCCCGGCGCCGCATTGAGCGTGGTCAAGGGAAACATGGCCGCAATCGCGTTTTATCAGGCGATGAAGGGCAGGTTCGCGGGCGAGTATGTCGATGCAGGGCCGATCTGGCGATCACCGAACATCGTAATGGTATGGGACGACTTCGCCAGCCTCGTTTCGTGACGTCCCGGCCGGCCGCAAGCGAGCCCGCGTCAAGCAAGGCGTGCGCGCAGCCACGACGTGAACGCGGTCACGAGCGGCGTGTCGCTCAGTTCGTGCCGCGTGACGAGGTAGTACGCATGACGTGACGGCACCGTTGCGCCGAACGGCCGCACGAGCGTGCCGTCGATCAGGTCGTCGCGCACCGACAGGCTGTCGCCGAGCGCGACGCCTTGCCCGTGCACCGCGGCTTCGACGCCGATGTGCGCGTTGCCGATTTCCAGGATGCGGATGCCCGGCAGCTTGTCGGCGTTCGCCTCCGCCAGCCAGCGCATCCACGAGCCCGCATGCTCGCAGAACAGCGTGCGTCCCGCGAGATCCTGCACCTTGCGGATCGCCTCGGGCCCGTTCATCAACGCGGGGCTCACGACCGGGAACAGCGCCGGATGCGCGAGCAGCTCGACGCGCTGGTTGCGCCAGTTGCCTTCGCCGTAGCGGATGCAGACGTCGACGTCGGGCGAGTAAACCTCGCGGTCGTCGTTCGACGGAATCACCTTCAGGTGGATGCCCGGATAGCGCTCGAGAAAATCGCCGATGTGGCGGGCGAGCCAGCGCGACGTCAGCGACAGCGGCGTCGACACGACGAGATCGCCTACGGCGGCCGGTGAATCCAGCTTGACGGTCGCATTCGCGATCATGTCGAACGCGGTGCCGACCGGCTCCAGCAGCGCCTCGCCTTCGGGCGTGAGCTTCACGCGCGCCTTTGATCGGACGAAAAGCTCGACGCCGAGCGTGCTTTCGAGAATGCGGATCTGGTGACTGACCGCGCTCGCGGTCACGTGCAGTTCATCGGCGGCGGCCGACACGCTGCCGCGGCGGGCGGCGGCTTCGAAAGCGCGAAGCGGGTTCAGCGGAGGCAGGCGGTTGCGCATCGGCAGGCGCGTCGAAGGCGACGGTGCTGAGAAAAATTTCATTTAAGCGGATTCAATTTCTCGCTACAACAAAAAAAATTGGATGCCTACAGTGGGGGCAATCCAACCGAGTCGAGGTCGACCGCAATGAGCCTTACCGAACCGATCGAGCGCCTGTGGGGCGGCCGCTTCCAGTCGCAGCCGTCCGATGCGCTGCAGAACCTGTCCCGCTCCGATCCGAGTTTCTACCGCCTCGTGCCGTACGACCTGGCCGGCTCCCGGGCGCATGCGCGCGAACTGAACCGCGCCGGCATCGTGACCGACGACGAGCTCGCGCAGCTGCTGGCCGCGATGGACGGCATGGCGCGCGACTATGCGGCAGGCGCGATCGCACCGTCGCTTGCCGACGAGGACGTGCACACCTTCCTCGAGCGCGTGCTCACGCAGCGGCTGCCGGCGCTCGGCGGCAAGCTGCGTGCCGGACGTTCGCGCAACGATCAGGCCGCGAACGACCTGCGCCTGTACCTGCGCGACAACGCGCGCCGGCTGGTGCGCGGCGTGCTCGACCTGCAGGACGCGCTGGTCGGCCAGGCGAACCGGCATGCCGACACCGTGACCGCCGGCTTCACGCATCTGCAGCCCGCGCAGCCGATCGTGTTCGGCCATCAGCTGCTGGCGCATGCGCAGTCGCTGTATCGCGACACCGACCGCCTGATCGACTGGGACCGCCGCACCGCGCGTTCGCCGCTCGGCGCGGCCGCGCTTGCGGGTTCGGCCATCTGCGTGCGGCCCGAGCTGTCCGCGCAGGAGCTCGGCTACGATGCGCCGTGCGAGAACTCGATCGACGCGGTCGCCGCGCGCGATCACGTCGCCGAGTTCGTGTTCGTCACGAGCATGCTGGCCGTGAACCTGTCGCGCCTGTCGGAAGAGGTGATTCTGTGGGCCTCCCGGCAATTCCGCTGGGTGGACCTCGACGACGGTTACGCGACGGGCAGCTCGATCATGCCGCAGAAGAAGAACCCGGACATCGCGGAGCTGACGCGCGGCAAGGCCGGCCGCCTGATCGGCAACCTGACGGGCCTGCTCGCGACGCTGAAGTCGCTGCCCCTCGCGTACAACCGTGATCTTGCGGAAGACAAGCGCGCCGCGTTCGACTCGATCGACACGCTCGAACTCGTGCTGCCGGCAATGGCGGGGATGATCCGCACGATGCGCGTGAACGTCGACGAGATGCGTCGCCAGGCGCCGCTCGGCTTCACGCTCGCGACCGAGGTCGCGGACTGGCTGGCCCTGACGGGCGTGCCGTTCAGCGAAGCGCACGAGATCACCGGCGCGCTCGTGCGCGCGTGCGAGCGCGACGGCATCGAGCTGGCCGACGCGAGCACGGAGCAGCTGCAGGCCGTCGATGCGCGCCTCGCGCCGGCGGTGCGCGCGCATCTGACGCTCGACGCGGCGGTCGCCGCGCGCACCGGTGCGGGCGGCACGTCGCCCGCGCGCGTGCGCGAACAGATCGCCCGCCTGAGCAGCGTGCTCGAACGCCAGGCCGCCTGGGCGGCCGACTACCGGGGGCCATCATGCTGAGTGCATCCGATTCGAGCCGTCTCGACGGCGCCGCGGTCGACGAGATCGCCGGCCTCGTGCGCGTGCGCCGGCGCTACTGGGGCCGCTATGCCGCATCGATCGCGATCATCGTCGCGCTCGCCTACGTAGCTGTCGCATTCGCGCGCGGACAGATCGAGTGGCGCGTCGTCGGCCAGTTCCTGAGCGCACGCGCGATTCTGACCGGGCTCGGCAACACGATCGTGATGACCGTGCTCGCGATGACGCTCGGTATCGTGCTCGGGGTTGTCACCGCGGTGATGCGACTGTCGTCGAACCCGGTGCTCGGCGCGATCGCGCAGGGTTATATCTGGCTGTTCCGCGGCACGCCGGTCATCCTGCAGCTGCTGTTGTGGTTCAACCTCGCCCTGGTATTCCCGACGCTCGGCATCCCCGGCATCGCCGAATTCCGGACCGTCGACGTGATGACGCCGTTCCTCGCGGCCTTGCTCGGACTCGGCATCAACCAGGGCGCGTATACGTCGGAAGTCGTGCGCGCCGGGCTGCTGTCGGTCGACACCGGCCAGTACGAGGCCGCGAAATCGATCGGCATGCCGCGTCTGCAGGCGCTGCGCCGCATCATCCTGCCGCAGGCGATGCGCGTGATCGTGCCGCCGATCGGCAACGAGCTGATCGGCATGGTCAAGCTGACGTCGCTCGCGAGCGTCGTGCAGTATGCGGAGATGCTGCACAACGCGCAGAACATCTACTACGCGAACGCGCGTGTGATCGAGCTGCTGATCGTCGCCGGCATCTGGTATCTCGCCGTCGTCACCGTACTGTCGCTCGCGCAGGCGCGTGTCGAACGACGCTTCGCGCGCGGCGCGGGCCGCTCGGCGGGCAGCAAATGAACGGCACGACCCTCAAGCATCGGGAGAATCTCATGACGAACGCGGTGGTTCGCGCGGTAGACGTGCGCAAGTCGTACGGCGACTTCCAGGCGCTGCATGGCATCACGCTCGACGTCGCGCAGGGCGAAGTGCTGTGCATCATCGGGCCGTCGGGCTCGGGCAAGAGCACGTTCCTGCGCTGCATCAACCAGCTCGAGACGATCAGCGCGGGCGCACTGTGGGTCAACGGCGAACTCGCCGGCTACCGGCGTGACGGCAACCGGCTGTACGAGCTATCGGAGCGTCAGGTCGCACGCCAGCGGCTAGCAACGAGCATGGTGTTCCAGCGCTTCAACCTGTTCCCGCACAAGACCGCGCTCGAGAACGTGATCGAAGGCCCGGTGCAGGTGCTCAAGCGCCGCCGCGCGCAGGCGCAGGAGGAAGCACGCGCGCTGCTCGCGCGCGTCGGACTCGCGCACAAGTGCGACGCGTTTCCGGTCGAGCTGTCGGGCGGCCAGCAGCAGCGCGTCGCGATCGCGCGGGCGCTCGCAATGCATCCGCAACTGATCCTGTTCGACGAACCGACCTCGGCGCTCGATCCCGAACTCGTCGGCGAAGTGTTGGCCGTGATGCGCGACCTCGCAAAGAGCGGGATGACGATGATCGTCGTCACGCACGAGCTCGGCTTCGCGCGCGAGGTGGCCGATCGCGTCGTGTTCATGGACGGCGGTCGGATCGTCGAGAGCGGCCCGCCCGACCAGGTGCTGTCCGCACCGTCGCACCCGCGCACGCGGGACTTCATCTCGGCGGTGATTGCGTGAACGGGCAGGGCGCCCCGCGCAGCAGCGCCCGAACGATTCCTCCGTCAACGAACCAAGCCCACCACGACAAGGCCACGCTCCCATGAAAGCAACCTTCCTGATCCGCATCCTGAGTGCTGCCGTGTTCGGCGCCGCCGCACTGCACGCCTCGTTCTCGATTGCGCAATCCGCGCCGGCCGCCGCGAAGCGCACGCTGAATGTCGCGATCGTGCCGAACTACCCGCCGTTCGAATACAAGGACCCGGCGACCGACAAGCTGGCGGGTTTCGACGTCGATCTCGGCGAAGCGCTCGCCGCGAAGATGGGCGCGAAGCTGAACTGGGTCGAGACGAGCTTCGACCAGATGATGAGCGCGGTTGCAACGCAACGCGTCGACATGATCCTGTCGGGCATGACCGACCTGCCGACACGCCGCGACGCGGTGACGTTCGTCGACTACATCGAGACGGGCCCGCAGTTCTACACGCTGAAGACGCGCGCCGCCGAGTTCCCGCAGATGAACGCGCTGTGCGGCAAGCGGGTCGGGTCGAGCCGACGCACGTCGTTCCCGGACAACACGACCGCGTGGAGCGCGGAGAACTGCGTGAAGGACGGCAAGCCGGCGATCGTCGTGATCGGCACCGACGGCTCCGCCGACGCGCGCATGCAGCTGCGCCAGAACCGCATCGATGCGGCCGTGCAGGGCGGCGAGACGCTGCCATACCAGAACAGCCTCGAGCAGAACGCGTATGCGCCGGTCGGCAAGCCGTTCCTGGCGCAGTACACGGGCATCGGCGTGGCGAAAAACAACACCGCGCTGAGCAGCGCGCTGACCACGGCGCTCAACCAGCTGATCGCGGACGGCTCGTATCACAAGCTGCTCGCGAAGTGGGGGCTGCAGGAGCACGCAGTGGCGAAGGCGATGATCAACGGCACGCACTGAGCGCGCGATGGCCGAGCTCGCTCCCCGCTGGCCGGACGCGCAGCGCGCATGTGTCGCACTCGCGTTCGATCTCGACGGCCCGACCGGCGACGCGATGCTGAACGGGTCGATCTGGCGCAAGCCCGCGTATTTCACGCTCGGCAGCTATGGGCCGTGGCGCGCGCTCGGGCGACTGCTCGACATGCTCGCGACTTTCGATGTGCCCGCAACGTTCTTCGTGCCGGCGTGGGTCGCGCAGACGTGGCCCGCGCAATGCGCGGCGATCGTCGAGCGCGGCCACGAGATCGGCTATCACGGCTACCGTCACGAAGCGTTTTGGACGCTCGAGCCTGCGCGGCAGCGCGAGATCATGGCGCAGTCGGCCGAGATCCTCGCGCGCACGCTCGGCGTGCGGCCGGTCGGGTTCCGCACGCCGTCCGGCGACTGGAGCGCGGCGACCGTGGACGTGCTGCGCGAAGCCGGCGTGCGCTATTCGAGCTCGATGCGCGGAGACGACCGGCCGTACCTGCTGCACAGCGAGAACGGTGAACCGCCGCTGGTCGAGATTCCCGGCCGCTGGGAGACCGACGATTACGCATCGCTCGCGTACCACCGCAATCCCGACTATCCGGCCGGGCTCGACCGGATCGCGGGTTATGCCGCAACGCTCGACAACTGGACGCGCGAGTTCGACGGCGTGTACCGCGAAGGACTGTGCCTGACGACGCTACTGCATCCGAAAGTGTGCGGCAAGCCGGGCCGCATCGCGCTGCTCGAAGCATGGCTCGGCCACATGCGTGCGCAGGACGGCGTCTGGTTCGCGCGCTGCCATCAAGTAGCCGACTGGTGGCTCGCGCAGCACGCGCGAGACGCACAACCCATACCACGGAGCGATCGGTGACGACACAGCCTCCATGGCCGCGCGGCGCGCGATGCGCGGTCGCGATCACGGTCGACTTCAACGACGTGCACGGCATCCAGACGCGCGAGCCGCGCATTGTCGGCCGCGAGAAGTCGCTGTCGGTATGGCGTTACGGCGCGACGCGCGGCGTCGACCGGCTGCTCGATGCATTCGAGGCATTCGGCGTGCCGGCGAGCTGGTTCGTGCCGGGCGTCGTCGCCGAAACGCACACGCCAGTCGTGCGTGAGATCGCCGCGGCAGGCCATGAGCTTGGTGTGAGCGGCTACCGCTGCGAGGATTTCGACACGCTGCCGCTGGCCGCGCAGGTCGAGGCATGCCGCGCCGGGCACGCTGCGCTCGCGAACGCGCTTGGCTGCGACGTGGAGGGCTTTCGGTCGTTCACCGGCAACTGGGCCGACGGCTTCGCGGATTTTCTGGTTGCGGAAGGCTTCACGTGGTCGTCGTCGTGGCGCGGCGACGATCTGCCATACGTTCATCCGCGTGGCAACTGTGACGGCGGCGCGGACCGAGTGTGTCTCGTCGAACTGCCGCTGCACTACGAACTTGAGGACGAACCGTACTTCGAGTTCAATCTGTCGCCGCCCGTGCCGACCGGCCAGCCGCGCATCGCAGCGTACCGCGACGTGCTCGACAACTGGCGGCGCGACGTCGACGGGTTCCGACGTTTCGGGCTGTGCTGCGTGATGCGCCTGCATCCCGAGATCATCGGCACGGCCGGGCGAATTGATCTGCTGCGCGAGTTGCTTGCGCATTTGCGCGATACGGGCGACGTCTGGTTTGCGACCGGGCGCGAGATCGCGCGCTGGTGGCGTGCCCGGATGCCGGTCAATCCGCCGGGCCATCCGGTCGACGTGTTCGCGCAGTGCGTAGCGGAGGCGTGCGGTCGATGAACGCGGTGACGGAAACGCGCGCCACGCGCCTTGCGACGTTCGTCGCGCAGATGGACGCGGACGCATTGCCGGACGAAGTCGTCGCGAAGGCGAAGCGTCATGTGCTCGACACGTTCGGCGCGGCGCTGGCGGGTACGTCGGCCGTCGAGACGCACAGCATGCGCGCGTTGACCGCCCCCGTCGGGCAGGGTGGGGCGACGCTATGGGGTACGCGCCGGACTGCGGGCGCGCGCGATGCGGCATTCGTCAACGGGATCGCCGCGCACGCGCTCGAACTCGACGATTCCGGCGGCTGCGATCATTCGGGCGCCGTCGTGCTGCCGGCCGTGCTTGCCGCGCTGTCGTGCGCGGGCCGCCCCGTGTCCGGCCGGGAATGCGTAACGGCGATCGTGCTCGGCTACGAAGTCGGACGACGTGTGCTCGAAGCGTCCGGCGGCTACTCAGCCCATAACGGGGCGGGCTGGCATTCGACGCTCAGTTGCGGCGTGTTCGGCGCAGCAGCGGCGAGTGCACGGGTGCTCGGCCTCGGCGCCGCGCGCACGCGCGACGCGCTCGGCCATGCGGCAAGTTTCTCCAGCGGCTTGTGGGCTTTCATCCACGACGGATCGCAGACGAAGCGGCTGCATGCCGGCCGGGCTGCGGAAGGGGGCGTGCTCGCGGCGCTGCTGGCGCGCGAAGGCGTGAGCGGCCCTGCCAGGGTGTTCGACGACGTGTGGGGTGGTTTCTTCAACGCGTTCGCCGCGCAATCGCAGGCGCCCGACGCATTGATCGACGACCTGGGCGCGCACTGGAAACTGATGCGCTGCTCGATCAAGCCGCATGCGTCGTGCCGCAGCGCGCACGCGGCAGTCGACGCGGCACTGCAGCTTGCGGACGGTTGCACGTTCGAGGCCGGCGAGATCGAACGGGTGGTCGTGCGGACGAGCGCGTTCGTTGCCCGGATGTGCGGCGGCTGCGACCTGTCGACGCTGTCGTCGGCGCAGATGAGCCTGCCGTACGCGGTTGCGGCGGCCCTTGCGTTCGGCGACACGGGGATTGGTGCTTATCGCGATGACAGGCGTACGGATTCGCGCGTCACTGCGCTGCTTGAGCGCATTACGATCGAGATCGATCCGGCGCTCGGCGATCTCGACGAGCCGACCGTGATTCTGTATCGCGCGGATGGTCGGCGCGAATCGCGTCACGTGCCGATCGCACTCGGCGATCCGCGGAATCCGCTGTCGGATGCGGCGTTGTTGACGAAGTATCGTGCGCTGGCAGGCATGGCGCTCGGTCGTGCGCAGATCGATATGTTGAGCGAGACGTGCCTGTCGCTGGAGCGGCAAGCGGATGCGCGGGTGTTGAACGAGCTGGTTGCCGGGGACGCGGAGAGTCGATCTTGAATGCTTGCCGTGACTAGTTCACGTCCGTTCATGGTGGGCTCCCGGGGATGCCAGCACGTAGCATGGCACGGGCTCAGGAGCCGGGATCAGACATTTCTAACGAGCTCAAACCGGACATTACTTATATGGTCGCCTCCCATTTGCAAGGCAATTTTGATCGTGGCGAGGAGGGTGGTTGCGGACTTATATCCGGACTCGATCGCAGGACGTGCCTGCCGGCCCCGATGGATTTCGCCGCAAGGTTCCTAATCTAAATAGCGGACTCGAGGTCCGAGAAATGTCTCAGGCTTGCCCTTGCGCGGTCCAACCTGTCTTGCCATCTTTCAGCATCACCTGTGCAACCGTGGATGGGATAAAGGGATTGAAGCTTGACTACTGCGACGGTGCTGCCTCATACGTTCGGCCATGCGCCAGCAGCGCCCAGATTGTTCGCGCCATCTTGTTTGCGAGTGCAACAGCAACGACGTTCGTTGGTCGTCGGGACAGCATCTGGCGCAAACGCTCCGGCAAGTGCTTTGAGCTCGAGATGACCGATCGCGCGCCGTGGATCAGCAGCGTCCGCAGATAAACGTCACCGCGTTTGCTGATCCCACCGAGCTTGATCTTGCCTCCCGAACCGTTCTGCCGCGGCACGAGACCGAGATAGGCGGCAAACTCCCGCCCCGAGCGAAACGTTCTTGCCTGTCCAATGACCGAAACCGCGGCAGTTGCCGTGAGTACGCCCACGCCCGGAATCTCCGAGATGCGCAGGCATGCATCATCGTTGCGCCGCCAACTGAGAATGCGTTGCTCGATCCGAGCAATCTGCTCATCGAGCGCACAGAGTCGCGAAAGCTGATCCTGCAGGCTGTCTAGCAGCATGGCCGGCAACTCGTCGGCCAGTGACGCCAGCGCGGCTTTGGCGGCTTCGATCGATGCACGACGGCCTTGAGGCAACACGACGCCGAACTCGTAGAGCAATCCGCGAAGTTGGTTGACCTGCATGACGCGAATCCGGACCAATTGCTGGCGTATCCGGTGCATCGCCAGCATGGCCTGCTGGTCTTCGGTCTTAACGGCCACGAACCGCATGCCGGGACGCTGGGCAGCTTCCCAGATCGCCGCGGCGTCAGCCGCATCATTCTTGTTAGACTTCACGAACGGCCGCACGAACTGAGCTGCGATGAGCCGCACGTCGTGGCCAAGCCGTGCCAGTACCCGGGCCCAATGATGAGCGCTGCCACAGGCCTCCATAACGACGCGGCTCGCCGGCCGGTTGGCGAAGAACGGCGCGAGCTGGGCACGTTTGAGTACCTTGCTGTGAATCGCGCCGGTTTCAGGCTCGACATAATGAATCTGGAAAACGCGCTTGGCCAGATCGATGGCAATGGTCGTGGGTTCCATTTGGTTCTCCTTGGCGGCTGGGCTGCCGAACCAGCAATGTCGCATGCTCTGGACGCGAGATTGCGGCGCCGGACGGCCCGTTAAGGCGGGAGGCGACCATTCCATCTAAAAAGCTCTAACATCCAATCCGACGATAACTATGATTATGTAAACTAAAGTATACGGCTCTTAACCCTTGAGGCCGTCACGACCTATAGCTATTCGTTTAACGACAATTCGCCGGCGCTGCAGATGTGGCCGCCGGCATACCCATCGTATGATGGCGGGCGCGAGGTCTCGTGCGAACAGATCGCGCAACGGTGGTGTCATGTCATCACATGCCGCACCGCCCGACTCGCAATAACGCAGCAGCTTTAGGGCAACTCCATCACTTAAAATTGAACGCGTCGGGGTGGTTGGCGACGCTGCCCGTCAGGGCCGCATACAAGATTGCCCGCCCGTCGATAGATTCGCCGCCATCGCGAAGATTCATCCACGTCAGGCGTTCGGTATCTCTTCGTTTCGGATCGACAACCAGCAACAGGCCATACATCACGTTCCTTTGCGGATCGTACAGGATAGCGAAGCGTTCAGAACCACATTCATGCGGCTTGCATGCCGTCATGACGATCATTTGTCGTCCATCGAACGAGACAGAATTCCCCCGCGTTTCGGTACCGCCACGCTCGACCCACGACGGCAACGCATGATCCTTTTTCATCGCCTCAAATGCCTTGCTTGCGACTGGATCGCGCTTGACCGTACTCAGCGTCAGCGGAAGATTTTCAGCCAATGACAACGACGCGACGGATACCGCCACGATGGCAATCGCCAGCGAAGTCTTGATTTGCATGTCCGCCCCCTTCGCTCAACTGGAAAGTAGAGTCTGTATTGTGCAGCGAACCAGCTGCGTAGACAGCGTTCCTTGATATTTAAATTCGATCCACAATCCGCGCGGACAAGCTACCGCTGAAGCGTCTCCGTCTCGTTGGCCCCGCCGCCCGTCAAATCCTGGCTGCAATACTGGTTGTCGAGTACGCCGTACGGGACACAGCGACGAACACCGATGTGCCTCGCCGGCACCAGCGGATTCTACGTCGGTGGATTGCCCGAGCCCCTCACCTTTCGGAAGGTCGGCAGTACGTTTCGTTACGTCCTCGAACCCGATCCTTGATTAATGTGGCTTGCTGCCGTTACCAGCGATCTCCTTCCGTCCATCAGAATCGTGGTTGGAGCCACCGATCAGGTTGATGAACACCTTCAACCAAAAACGATCGTATGCATTACGCATACACAGCCTCTCTAGCGCGGCAACGGATTGAACCTTCTCAGCAGGAATATCAGCCAAGGCGATCTTCGGACACGGTGGAAGATCCTCTTCCATCGCCGGCTTGAGCAGTGGGTTACTATGCAGCATCGCCACGGAAGATTGGCTTAGCTGGCTTGCGGCTTCATCAGAAAAGCTCACAGGCGAATATTTATTGATCAGTTCTGCCGCCCACTTCCTGGCCGCAACATCGTCAGGCTTTCGTGGCTCGCGCAGGATTTGAGCCGCCATCTGAACATAGTCGCGTTTGATACCGGATTCCGCGACGGACTGCTGCGCTAACCAACCGACTACAGCAACCGCGATTGGACCGGTCACAAATGCGAAAATCTGTGCATATTTGACCCATCGATCGAGTCGGGTTTCTTTCTGTGTGGAGCAGCCCCCTGAAACGCCGGACACAGTCACCCACTTACAATAACGGGTAGGCATAAGACTGTGTTTTTGACTAACACCAGGCAGGAAGTGATGGAAGTGTTGACGGGCCCGGAGCGCCGGCGGCGCTGGACGGCGGAGCAAAAGCTGGCGATGGTTCGCGAGAGTTTCGAACCAGGGAAGTCGGTTTCGATGGTCGCGCGGCAGCACGGCGTGAACCCGAACCAGCTGTTCCACTGGCGCAAGCTGTACCAGGATGGGAGCCTGTCAGCGGTCAAGGCTGGCGAGGAAGTGGTTCCGGCCTCAGAGCTGGCCGACGCGCTCAAGCAGATTCGCGAGCTGCAACGGATGCTCGGCAAGAAGACCATGGAGAACGAGATTCTCCGCGAAGCAGTCGAGTATGGCCGAGCAAAAAAATGGATAGCGCACTCGCCCTCGCTGCCGGAGGACGACCAGTGAAACTGGTTTGTGAAGTTCTCGGCGTGTCGCGCTCGAACGTATCGGCACGACTGTCGCGTCCGGCGACGTGGCGCGATGGCCGTCAATCGCGGCAGACGGACGATGCGAGCGTGGTCGAGGAAATCCGCCGAGTCGTCGGCGATTTGCCCAGCTATGGCTATCGCCGGGTGTGGGGCTCGCTGCGCAATGAACGCATTGCTGCCGGACAGGTGCCGTTCAATGCGAAGCGCATCTATCGCATCATGCGCACTCACGGTCTGCTGATGCAACGGCGTCCAGCACCGCCTCGGCCGCAACGTCGGCACGATGGCAAGGTGGCCGTAGCCCGCAGCAATCAGCGATGGTGCTCGGACGGCTTCGAGTTCCGCTGCGACAACGGCGAGCCGCTTCGAGTGACATTCGCGCTTGACTGCTGCGACCGCGAAGCGATGAGCTGGGCGGCTACGACGGCAGGTCACAGCGGCGACATCGTGCGCGACGTCATGCTGGCCGCAGTGGAAAATCGGTTTGGCAACGAGCTGCATACCCCGTCCGAAATCGAGTGGCTGAGTGACAACGGTTCGGGCTACACGGCCGACGACACGCGCCGGTTCGCAGTGGCCATCGGCCTGAAGCCATTGACCACACCGGTGTGCAGCCCACAAAGTAATGGGATGGCAGAGAGCTTCGTGAAGACGATGAAACGCGACTACGTCGCCTTCATGCCGAAGCCGGACGCAGCGACTGCCGCACGCAACTTGGCCATCGCGTTCGAGCATTACAACGAGAAGCATCCCCATAGCGCGCTGAAATACCGCTCGCCTCGCGAGTTCCGGCGCTCGATGGATTCAGCAACCTTAGTGTGATGCCGTGTCCGGGATTACAGGGTCAACTCCAACAACGGCAGCCCCGGCATCAGGCGACAGCCCTTCTATTGCGCGTTCTTGATCGATCTCGACGGGAACAACGTCGAAGCCGGTTGCTACCTTCACGAGGACGATGCGACCTCGCCGCGTCCCGTGCGAACTCAAAACCTGTGACGTATACCTATACGCAACGCCGTCTGATTGGGTGAACTGGACGCCGCGAGCACCGGCCCGAGATTCGCCACGGCGCCGCGTACCGCATGCATGTACGTCGCGCTCGCATAGACGTCGGTACGGACGGAAAGCAGGTAATCGACGCTTGCGTCGCCTTCGTGATAGCCCGGTGCGTAGCCAGTCTGCGACACGCTCCCCGCCGTGTAGCTGTACGCGACACCCAACTGCAGGCTCGGCGTGAGCCTGTAAACACCGACGATCTCGCCAATATCGAACGTGGCGTGACCGCCGATCTTCGCACCGAGCTTCGGATCGAGATCGCCGAATCGCGTATGCGTCCAGTCCGCGCTGATCGTCGCCCGCCCGAACGTGTAGGTCGCACCGACGCCCATTACCTTATAGCTGGCCGCCGCGAGGCCATAGTTGCCGTCGACCGTGTTGGACGCAGTCCAGAGACCTTCAGGGACGGCCTGGGCCGGATGGTCGATCGAGGTGTAGACGCCAACCAGCCGGAGCCCTCCGTAGGCGTACTGCAGGGCAAACGACTTCGCACTTGTGCGGCCAAAATCGCCCGCGACGCCCCCGAAGCTGTACATCGCCATGCCCGTCAGTCCGGCAATGGTCGGCGTCGTGTACTTGACGGCGTTGTTCAGACGGAAGTCAATGCCGTTGTTATCGAGATCGCCGGGATGCGGAAACAGAATGCCGCCCGGCAGCATGCCGTTCGCCGAAAGTGTGCCGATGTAATCGCCAACGGCTTCGCCTTGTCGCCCCATGGTCACCGTACCGTAACGCGAATTTCCGAGACCTACGTATGCCTGCCGGCCGAACAATCGCCCGCCTTGGCTTAGCGCTCCGGTGTTGACGTTGAAACCGTTCTCCAGCCTGAACACCGCGGACCAGCCGCCTCCCAGGTCTTCCACTCCTTTCAGGCCCCAACGGTTGCCTTGCGAAATGCTCCCCTGCATCTGCCAGGCGCTGTGGCCGCCCTGGTTGCTCGACCAGGTCAGACCGTCGTCGATGATGCCGTACAAGGTCACGCTGCTTTGGGCACGTGCGAAATGCGATATCGACAGTATTCCTAATAATAATGCCGGAAGCCATTTTCTCACGACGATCTCCTTTATCTATAGCGACGCTACTTCTTAAAAATCTGCTGCGCGGGAAAATGGCCGCAATGCAAGGGCGACGCTGCAGCGATCGTCGCCTGCTTCGGGCGTTACAGCGGTTCCGTCTCCGACTTGTGCGTTCAGAGGGACCGGGCGAGGCGCCCTGCCGGCCAAGGGCGCCGCCGCGTTAGATGGGCTTGCCTTCGCTCGACGCCCAATTGCGCATCAGTTCATTGCTCGGCAGTGTCTCGTCGAACATCTTCTTCGCGGTGGCGATGCCCGCGATCGGCAGCCCTGCCGGATCGAGCACACCGAGCTGAACCAGAACGGAAGCCTGGTCCCAGTAGATGTGCTCGTTGTACAGCTTGTCGCCGCGAAAGCAGACGACGGCCAGCATCGGTATCTCGAAGTACCGCCCGGTTGGCGGCAAGCCGGGCACCAGCCAGTCGATTGCGCAGGTGTGCGTCGCGCAGAAGATGAATTCGTCGACGATGCGATCGGCCCCGATCGTGCGCGACACAGGAATCAGGCGCGTGTCCTCCGGATTGGCGTCCACGAAGTGATAGCGGTAGAAGCGCTTGAGTTGATCGTGCCCGACACCGCCGGTCATGGTCGGCACGTGGTTCACGTACGGCTGCGCGACCATCGTGGGCATGATTGCATCCACGTCGCGCGTGGCAAACTCGTAGTAACAGTGGCGTTCCCACAGGCTGTTCAGGTCGTGGACGGGCCCGAGCACCTTGCGAAGCAGCGCTAGCGTGCGCGAATACGCCATCATCGCGGCCGGCTTGTCGAATGACGCGCGCTCGGGCGTCGCGAACGCATGGTCGCAACCCGGATACACGTATTGCTCGATCGACGTGTTCGCGGACAGCGCGGCCTGGATCCTTTCCCGCGTCGCGGGCGGGCAAAGCGCATCATCGCCCGCGAAATGAAAGACCATCGGGCAGGCGATCGCCGGAACGCGGTCGAGGTAGGCATCCAGCCCGACGCCGTAGTAGCTCACGGCGCAATCGAGCCCGGTCTTCGCAGCGGCCAGCATCGCCAGCTTGCCGCCGAGGCAGTAACCGACCGCGCCCACCGTCCCGGCGTGCTGCGGCACCGCGCGAAGCGCGTCGAGCGTCGCCGCGATGTCCGCTACGGCGAGGTCGAGATCGAGCTGCTCGTTGTATGCCAGCGCGGTGGCCAGATCGTCGCCGTCATACGCGAGCACGACGCCCGGCTTGATCCGCCAGAACAGATCGGGAACCAGCACGACATAGCCTTCTTCGGCGAAGCGATCGGCCATCGATTTCATGTAGCCGTTGACGCCGAATATTTCCTGCAGAAGCACGAGCCCCGGCCCGGATCCTTGCGGCGGGACCGCAAGATAGGCCGAGAAGCTGCGTCCGTCGGTGGATTTCACGTCGATATAGTTGCCGCTCACGATCTGCTCCGTTGGTTCGAAATAAATGCGCCGGTCGCGTCAGGCCGACGCAACACGTCGTTGCACCGCGATGCGATCGCTCGCGAGTTCCGCAGCGATCGCCTTTGCCATGTCTCCCACATACAGTTCGTCGATACCGGCCGCGAGCGCGTCGAGCGTCGCGCTCACGACGTCAGGCGCCGGAATCTTCGGCCCTGGAAAATCGCGGCTCATGTCGGTGTCGATCGCACCGGGCATGATCGCGAGCACGCTCACGCCGTCTTTCGCAAGTTCCGCGCGCACGCTTTCGGTCATCCGCAACGCGGCAGCCTTCGACGCGCAGAGCGAGCCCATCGACGGCAACGCGATCCGCGCGAGGATCGACAGCATATTGACGATCGCGCCGCCGTTCTCGCGCAACGCGGGTGCAAACGCGCGGATCATGTTCAGCGTGCCGAAGTAGTTGACCTCCATCTCGCGTGTCGCGGCGTCGGGATCGACGGTCGACAGGCATGATGCCATCCGGTTGACGCCTGCGTTGTTGACCAGCAGCGTCACGTCCGGCGCGTTCGCCGCGGCACGCCGGATCTGCTGCGCGTTCGTGACGTCCAGCTCGACCGGCACGACACGCGAATCGCGTCGCACGATTGCATCCGGATCGCGCGAGGCCGCATAGATTTTCCTGGCGCCGGCGGCAAGCAGGCCTTCCACAAAGGCCGCGCCGACCCCGCGATTCGCGCCGGTCACGATCGCAATGCATCCGTCAATGTTCATCGGAATCCCCCGTCTCGTCCGCCCATGCCGTAATCCGCGCGTTCTCGTCGATGGCCAGCGACACGGCGTCGCCGTCCGCCGGCGCGTACGGCATCGCGGCAATGACCACCGGCCCTCGATCGGTTCTGATGCTGGCGATGTTCACGGCCACATCCTCGCTGCCCGCCACGCGATGCCGCAATACGGTCGACTCGCAGACCGTCCCGCGCTCGACCTCGACGTTCTCCCACGTCGCGCCCCCGCACGTCGGGCAGAAATAGCGCGCCGGAAACCACGTCTGCCCGCATTGCGCACACCGAAACACCGCGAGTTTCATCGCCGCCCTCCCTGCTCGCTGCGCTCCAGCACGACGGCGTTCGCGCACATTCCGTAGCGGTATTGCACCATGCCGTAGCCGCTGACCACGGCCAGCCGCGCGTCCGGCACCTGCCGCTCCCCCGCATCGCCGCGCAACTGCACGATCGCCTCGACCAGCCCGTGCATGCCGCCCGCGGCACCCGCCTGCCCGACCGACAATTGCCCGCCCGACGTGTTGACCCGCAGCTCGCGCGCGCCGATACGCCCGATCAGCGCGCGCAGGTCGCCGTCCGGCGCGAAGCCGAGGTCCGCCAGCTGCGCCAGCACCATGACCGGGTAATCGTCGTACACCGACACCACGTCCATCTCGCGAGGCAGCGCCCCCGCCTGCTTCCACAGATCAGCCGCGATGACGGCCAGCGAGGTCCGCCATCCGTCTGCCTGCTGATGGTCGAAGTTGTAAAGGCTTTGCAGCGCGCGCACCTTGACGTTCACCGGCGCCCGCACGAGGTCCGCGCGCGCGAGGATCAGCGCATTGGCGCCGCTCACGACCGGCACGCAGTCGAAGCGGCCGAGCGGGTCGGCCACAAGCGGCGCCGCCAGATAATCGTCGATCTGCATCGGCGCGCGATACACGGCGCCCGGGTTCTGCGCGGCCCATGCGCGTTGCGCGACGCAGATCGCGCCGTAGTCGGCCCGCTCGAGCCCGTGATGCGCGGCGTGGCGTTGGGTCAGCATCGCGAACAGGCTGTTCGGGCCGCCGCTGGGCAACGGTCGCAGGTACGTGGCGGTCGTGCGGTTGTAGTTGTCGACGAGTCGCCGAAAATCCTCGGGCGCAAACCGGTCGCCGGACACCAGCACGATGAGGTTCGCGTCGCCGCCCTGGATCGCGCGCACCGCATGCTGCAGCAGGTTGATTCCGCTCGCGCCGCCGTGGCAGTCGTCCATGCACCAGCGCGGGCTGATGCCGAGGCGCCAGGCGAGATCGATCGCGTGATCGGGCGCCAGCGTGAACGACGCGACGCCGAGCCCGTCGACATCCTTGGTCGAGAAGCCGGCGTTCCGGATCACATCCCCGAAAGCCTGCGCGAGCAGGTCGCTCGTCGTCAGCTCGCCCGGCGCGCGGCGGTAGGCAACCTCCACGGCGCCTGCGATCAGCACGTCGTCGAAATTCGGCCAGTTCATTGAGTCGCTCATGGTCGGGCGGCGATCACCGCGTTTTGCGGACGGCGGTTTCGCGCGTGAACAGCAGCGTGATCACCGTGACCAGCGACAGACCGACGAGCAGCAGCGCGACCGGCCATGCGGCGCGGTAGTGCGCGAGCAGCGCCGTGGCGATCATCGGCGACAGGCCGCCGGCGAACACCGACGCGATCTCGTGGCCGAGCGCCATCCCCGAATACCGCACCTCGGTACTGAAGAGCTCGCCCATCAGGCTCGGCTGCGTGCCGATCATCGCGCCGTGGCAGATCGCGTTGCCGAGCAGGAACGCGATCCAGATCAGCGCCGGCACCTTGCTGTCGAGCAGCCAGAAGAACGGAAACGCGATGACGACGAACCCGAGCGCGCCGATCATATAGACCGGCTTCCTGCCGATGCGATCGGACAACCGCCCCCAGAGCATCATCGTGAACAGCTCGGCGGTCATGGACACCATCACGCCCGCCAGCATGACCTGCGCCGGCACGCCGATGAACTTGCCGTACGCGAGCGAGAAGGCCAGCACGATATAGGAGCCGCCGTTCTCCGCGACACGCAGCCCCATCGCGATCAGCACTTCCCTCGGATGCTTGCGGACCACCTCGACGACCGGCATGCCGGATTTCCTGCCGGCGGCCTCGGCACGCGCGTATTCGGCACTCTCCGGCAGGTGCGAGCGGATGTACACGCCAATGCCGAAGATGATGATGGAAAGCAGGAACGGAACGCGCCATCCCCAGCCGATGAACGCGTCCCTCGGCAGCATCTGGACCGCATAGAACACCGCGGCCGACAGGACGAAGCCGCCGCCGACGCCGATCTGGCTCAGCGATGCGTAGTAGCCGCGCCGGTCGGCCGGCGCCGATTCGCTGATCATCAGCACGCCGCCGCCCCATTCGCCCCCGGCCGCGATGCCCTGCAGCACGCGCAGGGCCAGCAGCAACGCAGGCGCCCACAGGCCGACGGAAGCGTAGGTCGGAAGCAGCCCGATCAGGAACGTCGACGCGCCCATGATGGTGAGCGTCCAGACCAGCGCGCCCTTTCTGCCGAAGCGGTCGCCGATGTGGCCGAAAATCACGCCGCCGAGCGGGCGGGCGGCGAAGCCCACCGCGAAGCCGGCGAACGCGGCGATCGTGCCGACGAGCGGGTCGGTTCCCTTTGGAAAGAACAGTTCGCCGAACACCAGCGCGGCCGCGGTGCTGTACAGGAAGAAGTCGTACCATTCGAGCGCGTTGCCGGCCACGGACGCCAGCACGATTCGCCGCAGCGACGACCTGCCGCTACTCGTCTCCCTCGTAATATCGATCTCCGGCGGATGCGGACTGCTCGCGGAGGCTGGTTGCATGCTACGTCCCATGTCGTACTCCGTATCGTGATGCCAATGGCAATTGATGTATCGCGGATGTATCGCGAAAAGGCACGGGCGATTTCCGTCCTTCGACCATCCCCGTCCCGCGGCGATGCGGGCGCCCCCATCGTCGGGGGCGCCGGGCTATGCGCGCTTCAACCGGTAGCCCGAACGCTCGAGGTCCCACGTCGTCGGCGTCACGCCCTGCTCCCTGAGCTGGTACTTCTTGATCTTCCCGTTCTCCGTCTTCGGCAGGTCCGTTGCGAAATCGATGAAGCGCGGCACGGCGAAATACGGCAGACGAGGCTCGCAGTACTTCACCAGATCCAGCGGATCCAGCGCCTCGCCTTCGCGCAGCACCAGCGCGGCCATCACTTCGTCCTCCGCGAGGTTCGACTGCACCGCGAACACGGCCGCCAACTCGATTGCCGGATGGGCGAGCAGCACCTGCTCGACTTCGAACGACGAGATGTTTTCGCCGCGGCGCCGGATCGCATCCTTCAGGCGGTCGACGAACCGGAAATAGCCGTCGGGGCTGCGGACCACACGATCGCCGGTGTGGAACCACAGGTTGCGCCATGCTTCGACCGTCTTTTCCGGCATCGCGAAGTAGCCGCTCGCAAATGCATACGGTTCGCTTGCGCGCAGCACAAGCTCGCCCGCCTGTCCGTCCGGCACCGCGTTGTCGTCGGCATCGACGACCCGCGCATCGAACCCCTCCGCCAGCTTGCCCATGTAGCCGACGCGCTTCGTGCCGAGCTTGCCGCCGATCACCGAGTTGGTTTCCGTCGAGCCGTAGCCGTCGATCAGGCCGATGCCCGTGCGCCGCGTGAACTCCTCCTGGAACTGCGCAGGCACGCCGGGCGCCAGCGCAACGCGAACGCCGTGTTCGCGCTCCCGGGCCGTCTCGGCACGCGACAGCAGAATCGGCACCATCGCGCCGAGCAGGAAGGTGACCGTCGCGCGCGTTTCGATCAGCGACTCGAAAAAGCGGCTCGCCGAGAAGCGGCGTTCGACGACCAGCTGTGCATCGTGCATGAGCGCCTGGAAGAAGCTGTTCAGCGCATTCGTATGAAACAGCGGCAGGCACGTGTAGAGCACGTCGCCCGGCCCCACTTCGAGGTCACCACCCGTGTGCACGCCCCACCAGTAGAACTGCGCATGCGGGCAGATCACGCCCTTCGACAGGCCGGAGGTCCCGGACGTATAGAGAATGGCGAAGGGATCGCCGTTCGCCAGTTCCGCGGGCGCCAGCGCGTCGCCGCGCGCGGGACACGGCCGGACTTCGAAGTGCGCCGCGTGCCGCGCCGGCGCGTCGTCGTCGATGACCCACGCGGCTTCCAGCGGCAGGTCGGCATCGTCGAGGCAGTAGACGGCCTCGAGCAGCGCGGCCTCTGCGACGATCAGGCGCGCGCCCGAATTGCGCAGGATGTGCTGCAGCTGCATGCCGCGCGAGGCGGTGTTGATCGGCACCGCGACCGCGCCGAGCCATGCGCAGCCGAGCAGTGTCTCGATGAACTCGATCCGGTTCGAGCACAGCAGCGCGACGCGGTCGCCTCGCTTGATGCCGTGCGCGGCAAGCGCGCCCGCCCGGCCGGCGGCGGCCGCCATCGCATCGACCGCGGTCCACTGCGTGGCGCGATCGGAAAAAAGCGGCGCCGTTCCGTTGCGTGCAACGCGCGCCATCAGCATCGCCGGCAGCGTGCGGTTCGCGTGTCGATCGGATGAAGTGTCGATCTGTTCAGCCATCGTGTGCATGGGACCGTTTCAAGCAGGGTTGTCGTGTGGAACCCAGTCTAGGAGTCGCTCAGATATCGGTCCAATTCATCATTAATATGGCCATCATCCAAATTTTGGATGCAGTCGCGCGCAGGGATCGGGACGCCCGGAGGCCCGCGCGCCGACACGCCAGCCGGCCGGCGCATTGCGCCCGATCGGCGTGCGCACCGGCGCGATCTCGCGGCGTGCATCGACCGTCCCGATGCGCGCGACGCTACGGGTTTATCCGGACGCGTGAATACGAATGAAGGGCGGCAGCGAACCGCAACAGGCGCCGGCAGCGCGCCGGGATCATCGCGGCGGGCGCGCTCCGTCGGGCGAAGGTCTCGGCTACCATATCGACCGAATGCATCGACCTCGTCGTCTACATCGACATGACTGATTTCAACAACGCCGACCTGAATCTGTTGCGCGTGTTCCAGACGATTCTCGAGGAACGCGGTCTCACGCGGGCCGGCAGCCGGCTCGGGCTGTCGCAGCCCGCGGTCAGCTACGCGCTGGGGCGGCTGCGCGCGCTATTCAATGACCCGCTGTTCGTGCGCACGCCGGAAGGCATGCTGCCCACGCCGGCGGCGCAACGGCTCGCGCCGCTGATCGGCCGCGCGCTCGTCGCGGTGAGGGAGGCGCTGGAGGACGGCGAGCAGTTCGATCCGGCCACCAGCACGCGCGAATTCCGGATTTCCATGTCGGACATCGGCGAGCAGGCATTTCTTCCGCTGCTCTGCGAGAAACTCCAGGCCATTGCGCCGTCGATCCAGATCTCGGCGGACCAGGTGCCGCTCAGCCACATCGAGGAGCGAATGCGGCTGGGCCAGCTCGATTTCGCGATCGGCAACCTGCCGGCGCTCAAGCCCGTCACGCGATTCGCGCTGCTGTTCAACGAGGAGTACGCGTGCATGACGCGCAAGCGTCCGGGACTGCCGTCGCGCAAGCTTTCGGCCGCGCAGTTCGTCGAGATGAAGCATGTCGCGGTGATGTCGAGCGACAACAGCCACGTTGTCATCGACGATGCCATGCGCGCCGGCGGCCTGCATCGCAGCATCGCGTTGCGCGTACCGCATTTCACCGTAATCCCGCTGATCCTGCAGCGCACGGACTGGATGGTCACGTTGCCGCGCGGCGTGGCCCAGGCACTGAACGAGTATGGTCAATTCGCGATCTTTCCGACGCCCGTGCCCATCGCCCACTTCGAGTCCACGCTGCATTGGCACGACGCCTACGACGCGGAACAGGGCAACCGCTGGTTCCGGGCGCTCGTCATCGACACATTGACGCAATACCGGCGCGATCTCGATCGACGAACCCGCTGACCTCGATATGCCCGGTCCATAGCCGCGCGCAAATCCGTGTGGGGATCGGCGAATCGGTTTCGATAGGTCATCGGCGCGCGCGAGGCCCGGATGACCCGGCACGGCGCGATCGTCCATTCCGTACGGGCCAGATCCCCGCGCGGCAAAGCGTTTCAATCCTGAAACGCATTCGATGGATCAGGCCATCGTCACTACCTGTTTCGCCCCGTCGATCCCCGCAAAGCAATGAATGGCCAAGGCCGGAACGCTACTTGCTTGACGAGTAGCGCTGTCGACGACGCGCGCCCGAACGTATCCGCCCGGTAGAACGTGTTTCTCCCGCAGCTGCGTTTTCCGCGACGCAACAACATGCATTCGGACTCGCGTGTCCGTCAGAACCAGCAGCGCGTGCGAGCGGGCCGCGCGACAGAAAAGTGGCAAGTGCAATCGGTCGGCGTCGGGGAAGCGCAATCATGACATTCACGTTCACACTGATCGATCTCGCCGGCTCTATTGCCCTGGTGCTGCTTGGCACGCAGATGCTTCAGACCGGCATGCAGCGTGCCTTCGGCGCAGGCCTGCGGTCGTTGCTGGAACGGGCGCTCGATGGGCGACTTCCCGCCTTCTTCGGCGGCATGGGTGTGACGGCGGTGCTGCAAGGCAGCTCGACGACCGCCGTCATGACGGAGGAATTCACCGCGCAGGGACGCATCGGCCTGGTCCCGGCGCTGGCCATGATGCTCGGCGCGAACGTCGGGACGACGTTGATCGTGCAGGCGCTGTCGTTCGAAGTCGAGACCGTGTCGCCCGCGCTGATACTCGTGGGTATGCTGATGTTTCGCAAGGTATCGAACACGCGCGCACATGAACTGGGGCGCATGTTCATCGGCCTGGGCCTGTTGCTGCTCGCCCTGCATCATCTGCAGGAGCTGATGACGGACTACGAGGATGCGCCGAGCCTTCGGATGTTGCTGGGCGACGTCTCGACGGTGCCGCTGATCGACGTCGTGCTGGCAGCCGGTCTGACCTGGGCCGCCGATTCGAACGTCGCTATCGTTCTGCTGATCATGACGCTCTGCGCGCAAAACGTCATCCCGCCCGATACCGCTTTTGCACTCGTGATGGGGGCAAACCTGGGTGCGGCCATCCACCCCGTGCTGGAGGGGACGGTAACGCACGATGCGGCTTCCAGGCGCGTGTCGATCGGCAATCTGCTCATTCTGTCGATCGGCGTGGTGCTTGCGCTTGCAGCACTCACGCCGATCGGCTGCCTCATGGTCAGGATCGAACCGGACAACGGACGCGTGGTGGCCGACTTCCATACGCTGTTCAACCTGGTGCTCGCCTGTCTGTTCCTGCCGCTGCTCGCGCCGTACGCAGACCTGTTGACTCGACTGCTTCCTGCGCTCGTGAAAGTCTCGGACGCGCCGCAACAGCCGTACGTCGATCCGCTCGCGGCTCAGGTGGCCGAGATCACGCCCGGCCTGGCGGCCGGCAATGTGCTTTCCGTCGCCGATACGCCGTCCGGAATGCTTTCGCAGGCCCGCGCCGCCTCGATCGGCCGTGCCGGCATGCTCGTCACGGCAGTCCGCAGCCACGACGACGTTCTGGATGACGTCAGGATGGCGCCCAGGACATCCACGGCATTTCCCGACGCCGCGCAACTCGCCCACTACGAGGGACGCGGCCTGCATGAAAGCGACGACCGGCTGCACGCGCGCACGCGAAATCGTATCGAGATCAGGGAATGCGCCGGTCATACGCTCGAGTGCATCGGCGCCGATGGCAACGTGCAGACGTACTACCCGGTGAAGTCGCTGTGGCTCACGCTGCAGGACATCCAGGTCGTCACGCGGCTGGAGCCTGCGGGCGGCGCAGCCTGTTCGACGCTGTCGACTTATGTGCAGGGAACCGCGAGTCTGGACGATTGCCGGCTGTCGATCATTGGCGAGGCGCACAACAGCACGCGCACGGTCCACATCACCTTCGCGGCCCGCGAGATTGGCGCGACTGAACGACGAGGTCTTCGCGCGTTGCAGGACGAACTCGGTATCGCCCTGTCCGACGACCCGCTCGGCACGGCAAGGCTCGGCTACAACGAGTCCGACGATGAGATGCAGGAGCCGGCTCAGTGGTGGGCGTTGTGCGACGTGCCGGCCAGCAGCATGCAGGCGCTTGCCGACGGCGTCGAAGCGGGACGGGTGACCGCTGTCAAGGCCGGGTTGTGCCTGCGGGGCGTCTACACGTCGGCCCCGTCTGGCGCCCCGCAGGCCGGCGGGCTGCGCGTGTTCCTGCGCCCCGGCCAGGACGGCAGTCCGGTGGAAACGCCGCCATCAGCCAGCGGATATGTCGTCTATCTCGCCATCGATCTGCCGAAAGTCAACCTGCCCGGAGACGGCCAGCCCGCGCAGGTGGCGGTGCGCGCGGGCGACGGGAATGCCATCGGCGCATTGACGGAAAGGCTCGACAAGGTGTTCGCCGGCTTGAAGTGGCTCGCTGCGCTGGTCGCGATCCTCGTTGTTGTTCTGCTGATCAAGGGGCGGTAACAACGCTGACGCCCGGGCATGAGAATCGACGACCTTGCGCGCTTCGTCGCCCGCGCGCCCGGGATGAATGATGCCCTTCGAGATTCCCGCCAGCAGACGCTGGTCGGATGCGGCGGGTTGGCGTCACGCGATCACGTTGCGCCACGCGTCGGTAAAGAACTTCTCGACCGGGCCGCTTATGTATCAACACTGAAACGTCCTTTCGGCCTCTCGCGCAGCCGTTCGGGCGCGGCACGCTCGGCAGGGACGATCCCCGCATGATCGGTTCGATGTACCACCGCTGAAACACTTTCACCGTCTCAACGCAGCTTTTCGTGCCGTCTCGGCTCCGAGACCCGATGAGCATGCAAAGCAACTCGATGGGACGCCCCTTGCACCGGCATCCGTCGGCCGTAGCGCTCGTTCCGCGCGCAAATCACTTCCGCGCGTTCCACTTCGAGGCCGACTTCGACTCGATGCCTCGCCGGCTTGGCCTGTCCTGAAGGCGTTCGACCGGCCTGTTCCGCGTACGCTCCTCCAGGCCGGCCGCCCCCCTCACCGCCGATTCGACCGCGACACCACGTCGATCCACACCGCCAGCACCAGCACCGCGCCCTTGACGATCATCTGCCAGTACGCGTCGACGTCCAGCATCGACATGCCGTTGTCGAGACTCGCCATCACGAGTGCGCCGATCAGCGCGCCATAGACGGTGCCCGAGCCGCCGCGCATCGACGTGCCGCCGATGAAGCACGCGGCGATCGCGTCGAGTTCGCCCATCGTGCCCGCCGACGGCGAGCCCGCCGCAAGCCGCGCGGTGTTCACGATGCCCGCGAACGCGCACATCAGCCCCATCAGCGCGAAGATCGCGAGCTTCACGCGATCGGTGTCGACGCCGGACAACCTCGTCGCCTCGAGGTTCGAGCCGACCGCATAGATGCGCCGGCCGAACACGGTCTGCGTCGCGATCCACGAGAACACGCCGAGCAGCGCGAGCAGCAGCAGCACCGGCACCGGAATGCCGCCGTACCGGTCGAGCGTCGCAACGAACGCGAACAGCACGACGCCCGCGCCCGCGATCTTCACGGCGTCCTGCCACAGCGGTGCGACCGCGAGCCGGTAGCGGCGCCGCGTGCCGCGCTGGCGCACGACCAGCAACGCGACGAGCGCGAACAGCAGCAGCGCGAGGCCGTCCCCCGCCACGCGCGGCAGGTAGCCCTGCCCGAGGAACACGAACCCGTCGGACACCGGCGCGATCGTCGAGCCGCCTGTCACGCCGAGCAGGATGCCGCGAAACGCGAGCATCCCGCCGAGCCCGACGATGAACGACGGCACGCGCCGATAGGTCGACCACCAGCCGTTGAAGAGGCCGGCCAGCACGCCGAGCGCGAGCACGGCCGGCACCGTCGCCGCGACCGGCCAATGGCGATTCACGTCGAGGATCGCCGCAACGCCGCCGAGCAGCCCGAGCAGCGAGCCGACCGACAGGTCGATCTCGCCCGCGATGATCACGAACACCATCCCGCACGCGAGCATGCCGGTGATCGACATCTGCCGCAGCAGGTTCGACAGGTTGCGCGGCGTGACGAACGCGCCGTCGGTCAGCACCGAGAAAAACGCCCAGATCGCGACGACCGCGAACAGCAGCGCGAGGATCTTGTAGCGCACGAAAAGCTGGCGCAGCGGACGCCCGTCGAGACGGCCGCCCGGGCGGCGCGCCGCGGCGTCCTGCGCGGCCGGCGTGGAAGAAGACAGTTCGGAATTCATATCACACTCGCTGCGTTAGGTTCGGTCGGCCGCGCGACCGGCTTCAGTGCGGCGCCGAGTATCTGTTCCTGCGTGAGGCCGTCGTTGACGAAGTCGCCGCGCAGCTCGCCTTCGCCGATCACCAGCACGCGGTCGGCCAGCCCCAGCACTTCGGGCAGTTCCGACGACACGACGATCAGCGCGACGCCGCGCCTGGCGAGCGCAAACACGAGACGGTAGATCTCGGCCTTCGCGCCCACGTCGACGCCGCGCGTCGGCTCGTCGAGAATCAGCACCTGCGGCTCGGCCAGCAGCATTCTCGCCAGCACCGCCTTCTGCTGGTTGCCGCCCGACAGGCTCGCGATCGGCAGGAACGGATGCGCGGCGCGCACCGACAGGCGCTGCATCTCGGTGCGGATCGCGTCGAGCTCGGCGGCCGCGTCGATCCGCCCGCGCGCCGCGAAGCGCCGCAACACCGCCAGCGTGATGTTGTGGCCGACGCCGAGCTGCGGCACGATGCCGTGGCGCTTGCGATCCTCGGGCACCATCGCGATGCCGGCGCGTATCGCGTCGGACGGCGAGCGGATCGCGAGCGGCTGCCCGTTCATCAGCACGGTCGCCGTGCACGCGCCCGGATACGCGCCGAAAATCGCCTGCATCAGCTCGGTGCGCCCCGCGCCGACGAGCCCGGCCACGCCGAGGATCTCGCCGCGCCGCACGCTGAACGACACGTCGTCCACCCGCTTGCGGCGCGGGTTCGTCACGTCGCGGCAGGTCACGTGGCGCGCCTCCAGCACGACCTCGCCGATTTCATGCGGCTCGCGGGGATACAGGTCGCGAATCTCGCGGCCGACCATCATCGCGATGATCCGGTCGGTCGTCAGCGTCCGCATCGGCTCGGTCGCGACATGGCGGCCGTCGCGGATCACGGTGACCGTATCGCACACGGCCTCGACCTCGTCGAGCTTGTGCGAGATGTACACGCATGCGACGCCGCGGCGCTTCAAGTCGCGCACGATGTCGAGCAGGATGCGCGTCTCGGCGGCGCTCAGCGACGACGAAGGTTCGTCGAGGATCAGCAGCTTCGCACGCTTGTTCAGCGCCTTCGCGATCTCGATCAGCTGCTGGTGGCCGCCGCCGTAGTTCGTCACCGGCTGCGCGACGTTGATCGCGTCGATCCGCAGTTCGCGCAGCAGTTCCTCGGCTCGCCCGATCATCGCCGCATAGTGCATGCGCCCGCCCGGCAGCGTGATCTCGTTGCCGAGGAAGATGTTCTCGGCCACCGACAGCTCGGGCACCAGCATCAGCTCCTGGTGGATGATCACGATGCCCGCGCGCTCGGTGTCGCGCACGCCGGATGCGACGAGCGGCGCGCCTTCCCAGCGGATCTCGCCGTCCCAGGTGCCGTGCGGGTAGACGCCCGACAGCACTTTCATCAGCGTCGACTTGCCCGCGCCGTTCTCGCCGCACAGCCCGACGCACTCGCCGGGCCGCACGGTCAGGTCGATGCCGTCGAGCGCTTTCACGCCGTCGAATTCCTTGACGATGCCGCGCATCGTCAGCAAGGGTTCGGTCATTCGTTCATGCCTCGCAGTAGGCGCGCGGACGCGCCGGTTGGCGGCCCGCGCGTCGCGCCGTTACTGGCTCGCCAGCTGCGCCTGGGTGTAGAAGCCGTCCTTCACGACGATGTCGACGTTGCGCTTGGTGAGCAGCGTCGGCTGCAGCAGCACCGTGTCGACCTTCTTCCTGCCGTTGTCGTATTGCGCGTTGAAGGCGGGTTTGGTGCCCTTCGCGAGATCGACGGCGAGCTTCGCCGCTTCGCTCGCGATCAGCTTGAGCGGCTTGTAGACGGTCATCGTCTGCGTGCCGGCGATCACGCGCTTGACCGCCGCGAGGTCGGCATCCTGCCCGGACACCGGCACCTTGCCGGCCAGATGCTGCGCGGCGAGTGCCTGGATCGCACCGCCCGCGGTGCCGTCGTTCGACGCGACGATCGCGTCGATCTTGTTGTTGTTCGCGGTCAGCGCATCCTCGACGATCCGCAGCGCGGTCGACGCGCTCCACTCGGGCACCCACTGCTGGCCGACGATCTTGATGTCGCCGCGATCGACCGCTGGCTTCAGCACCTTCATCTGCCCTTCGCGCAGCATCTTCGCGTTGTTGTCGGTCGGCGCGCCGCCGAGCAGGAAGTAATTGCCCTTCGGCTTCGCGTCGTAGACGCCCTGCGCCTGCAGTTCGCCGACCTTCTCGTTGTCGAACGAGATGTAGGCATCGACGTCGGCGTCGAGAATCAGCCGGTCGTACGACACCACCTTGATGCCCGCCTTGCGCGCTTCGGCCACGACGTTGCCGAGCGTCTTCGAATTGAACGGCACGATGACGATCACGTCCACGCCGCGCGAGATCAGGTTCTCGATCTGCGAGATCTGCCGCTCCTCGCTGGCATCCGCCGACTGCACGGACACTTTCGCGCCGAGCTTCGTCGCCGCGGCGACGAAATAATCGCGGTCGCGCGACCAGCGCTCGACGCGCAGGTCGTCGATGCAGAAGCCGATCTCGGGCTTGTCCTTGCTCGCATGCGCAAGCGGCGCGCAAAGCGCGAGGGCCGCCAGCGCGGCGGTGCCGGCCAGCGCGTTCAGTACGGTACGACGCGTCACGGTTTTCATGTCTCCACTCCTCTTTATTGGACTGCTACGAATGCCGGGCAGCCGGCTTTCACGCACCGGCCGCAAACACCGGTTCGAGCGCGCGATACAGCGCGCGAAAGGTCGGCCGCCGCACGTCGCGATACCACGCGTGGCGCGCCATGTCGGGCTCCCGCACCGCCGCCACGGGCGGCTGCGGGCACACCGCGTCGAGCGATGCATCCGGTTCGAGCGCCAGATGCGCGAGCCGCGCGGCGCCGAGCGCCGGGCCCACCTCGCCGCCGGCGCGCAGCGTCAGCGCGCGGCCGCTCAGGTCGGCGAGCATCTGCGTCCAGTACGCGCTGCGCGAGCCGCCGCCGATGACCGTGATGCTTTCGGGTGCCAGCCCGGCCGCATGCAGCGCGTCGATCCCGTCGAGCAGCGCGAAGCCGACGCCTTCGAGCGTCGCGTTCGCGAGATCCGCGCGCTGCGTGTCGGGCGTCAGCCCGTAGAACACGCCCTTCGCGTTCACGTCGTTGTGCGGCGTGCGTTCGCCGCTCAGGTAAGGCAGGAACCACGGGCGGTCCGCGCGCGCGTTCGTTTCCGCGTCGGCGAGCAGCGCGGCGACGCCGTCGTAACCGGCCAGCTGCGCGGTGAAATCGACGCAGCCGGCCGCATTCAGCATCACCGACATCAGGTGCCAGGTGTGCGGCAGCGCGTGACAGAAGCTGTGCACCGCCGAGTCCGGATTCGCGCGAAAGCCGTCCGATACCGCGAAATAAACGCCCGACGTGCCGAGCGACAGCAACGCATCGCCGGGCCGCACGATGCCGACGCCGACCGCGCCGGCCGCGTTGTCGCCGCCGCCCGCGACCACCGGAATCTCGCGCAGCCCGAGCGTGCGGGCGACGGCCGGCAGCAGCGTGCCGGTGATGCGGTTGCCCTCGAACACGGCAGGCACCTGCGCGCGCGACAATCCGCACGCAGCGAGCAGCGCGTCGTCGTAGTCGCGCTTCGCGACGTCGAGCCACAGCGTGCCCGCCGCATCCGACGGATCGGTCGCGAACACGCCGGTCAGCCGGTAGCGCAGATAGTCCTTCGGCAGCAGCACCTGCGCGATCCGCGCGAAGACCTCGGGTTCGTGCCTGCGCACCCACAGCAGCTTGGGCGCCGTAAAGCCCGGCATCGCGAGATTGCCGGCGACCGCGTGCAGCGCGGGCGCCAGTCGCTCGAGTTCCGCGCACTCCGCATCCGCGCGCCCGTCGTTCCAGAGGATCGCCGGGCGCAGCACGTCGCCGTGCGCGTCGAGCAGCGTCGCGCCATGCATCTGCCCGGTCAGGCCGAGCGCATCGATGTCGCGCGGATCGATGCCGGCCGCACGCGCATCGGCGACGAGCGCGGCGAGCGCGCCGCACGCCGCATCCCACCAGTCGTGCGGCGCCTGTTCGGACCAGCGCGGCCGCGGCCGGCTCACCGCGAGCGGCCGGCTCGCGCTGGCCCGCACCGCGCCGTCGCGGTCGAGCAGCACGGCCTTCACGCCCGAGGTGCCGAGATCGAGTCCGATGTACATCACGTCAACGCAGCCCGTAGATCGCCTGGTTCACGATATTCTCGAGCCGTTCCTGTGCGCCGCTCGCGTGCTGCGGGTTCACGCCCCGTGCGAGCGCATCGGCGGCGAGCGACTCGAGCGTGTAGCCGCCCGACAGGATCTCGCGGCCGAACGCGCTGTCCCACTGCGCGTAGCGCTGCCGGCGCAGCGCGTCGAGCCGGTCGTTCTCGACCAGCACGGCGGCGCGTTCGAGCGCGAGCGCGAGCACGTCGATCGCGCCGACATGGCCGTAGAACAGATCCTCCGGATCGACGCTCTGGCGACGCACCTTCGCGTCGAAGTTCATGCCGCCCGTGGTAAAGCCGCCGTGGCGCAGAATCTCGTAGAACGCGAGCGTCAGCTCCTCGACGCTGTTCGGAAACTGGTCGGTGTCCCAGCCGTTCTGCGGATCGCCGCGATTCGCGTCGACGCTGCCGAACACGCCGAGCGCGAACGCGTTCGCGATCTCGTGATGAAACGAGTGGCCGGCGAGCGTCGCGTGATTCGCCTCGATATTCACGCGTATCTCGTGCTGCAATCCGTATTGCGTGAGGAAGCCGTGCACGGTCGCGACGTCGTAGTCGTACTGGTGCTTGGTCGGCTCCTGCGGCTTGGGTTCGATCAGCAGCGCGCCGTCGAAGCCGATCCGGTGCTTGTGTTCGACGACCATCGACAGGAAGCGCGCAAGCTGTTCGCGTTCGCGAACGAGATCGGTGTTGAGCAGCGTCTCGTAGCCTTCGCGGCCGCCCCACAGCACGTAGTTCTCGCCGCCGAGCCGATGCGTCGCGTCGAGCGCGTGACGCACCTGGGTGGCCGCCCATGCGAACACGTCGGGATTCGGGTTGGTCGCCGCGCCCGCCGCGAAGCGCGGATGCGAGAACAGGTTCGCGGTGCCCCACAACAGCCGGACGCCGGTCGCCTGCTGGCGCTCGCCGAGGTAGTCGACCATCCGCGCGAAGTTCTCCACGTATTCGCGAAGGTTGTCGCCTTCCGGCGCGACGTCGGTGTCGTGGAAGGTATAGAACGGCGTGCCGAGCTTCGAGAAGAACTCGAACGCGGCATCGGCCTTCTGCCGCGCGCGTTCGAGCGCGTCGCCCGGCTGCTGCCACGGACGCCTGAACGCGCCCTGGCCGAAGATGTCGTGACCCGGCCACACGAACGTGTGCCAGTAGCACACCGCGATCCGCAGATGCTCTTCGAGCGTCTTGCCGAGCACCTTCTTCGTGCGGTCGTAATAGTGGTAAGCCAGCGGGTTGTCCGACTGCGGACCTTCGTAGCGAATCGCGGGAATCTGTTCGAAATACGACATGGCGTCTCCATCCGGTTTCTTGTTGCGGTGCGGCGCGCATCGCGATCGCGCGGCGCCGAATTCGATCTGGCTGGATCGTGCCTCCGCGCCCCGGCGCCCGCAATTGCGAAATTGCGCAGCACGCTTAACGTTTCTTGCCAGCGTGCTGCGCACGGCGCGCGTTCCGTCCTACAATCGGCGAACGCAAGACAAGCGCGCGACACCGCGCGCGCCCGGAGACAACCGCGTGACGCCCCGGACGGCGCGCGCTTCGAGACCGAGATGACCCGTCCCCCTTCCGCCCAGACGCCGCACCGCATCGCGCTGCTGTTCAACGCCAACAAGGTCTACGACCGCGAGATCATCAGCGGCATCGGCCAGTACCTGCGCTCGACGCGCGTGGTGTGGGACCTGTTCCTCGAAGACGACTTCCGCTGCCGGCTCGCCGGCATCGAGCATTTCGACGGCAACGGCATCATTGCCGACTTCGACGATCCGGCCGTGGCCGACGCGCTCGCCGGCTCGCCGCTGCCGATCGTCGCGCTCGGCTCGTCTTACGAGAATCCGGCGCAGTATCCGCCGGGCGTGCCGTATATCGCGACCGACAACGCGAAGCTCGTGTCGCTCGCCTACACGCACCTGATCGGCGCCGGCCTCGCGCACTTCGCGATGTACAGCCTGCCCGTCGCGCAGCAGAACCGCTGGGCGCAGCAGCGCGAACTGGCGTTCGACCGGCTCGCGCGCGCGGACGGGCTCGACGCACCGATCTACCGCGGGCTGTCGACGAGCGCATCGGAGTGGAATCATGCGATCGAGCAGCTGATCGGCTGGCTGCATGCGCTGCCGAAGCCGGTCGGCGTCATCGCGGTGACCGACGCGCGCGCGCGGCACCTGCTGCAGGCCTGCCTGATCGCCGGCCTCGCGGTGCCGGAACAGGTCGCGATCATCGGCATCGACAACGATCCGCTCACGCGCACGCTGACGCGCATTCCGCTGTCGTCCGTCATCCAGGGCACCGAGGAAATGGGCCGGACCGCCGCGCACCTGCTGCATCAGATGCTGCGCGGCGCGCGTTTTCCCGACCGGCGGATCCTCGTGCCGCCGGTCGGCATCAACGTGCTCGAATCGACGCGCCACCAGCCGCTCGCGAGCCCGCACGTGATGCGCGCCCGCCATTTCATCCGCCAGTACGCGTGCCAGGGCATCAAGACCGAACAGGTCGCCGACTACGTGGGCGTGTCGCGCTCGCTGCTCGAAGAACACTTCCGGCGCGAACTGCAGCGCACCGTGCATCAGGAGATCCTGCGCCACAAGCTCGAAGCGGCGCAGGCGCTGCTCGCCGGTCGACAGGCATCGAGCGCCGAAGTCGCGATCCGCTGCGGGTTTACGTCGCTCCAGTACATGTACGCAGTGTTCCGGCGCGAGCTGGGATGCACGCCGCGCGAATACCAGGAACGCGCCGCCGTCGCCGCGCACTGAAGCCGGCCCTTCACATCGAATCCACCCATGCATATCGATACCGATTCCCCCCGCCCGGCGCCCGGCGTCGCCCGCCTGCATTCCGAGCCTTGGGGCACGCTGCCCGACGGCGACGCGGTGCGGCGCTACACGCTGCGCAATGCGCACGGGATGCGCGTCGTCGTCAGCGACCTCGGCGCGACCGTCGTGTCGTGGCTCGCGCCCGACCGCACCGGCCGCTTCGCCGATATCGTGCTCGCGCACGACACGCCCGCGGAATATGTCGAATCCGGCGTCTACCTCGGCGCGACCATCGGCCGGTGGGCGAACCGAATCGCCGGTGCGCGCTTCACGCTCGACGGCGTCGACTACCGGCTCGACCGCAACGAGCGCGGCAACCTGCTGCACGGCGGCGCGAACGGCTTTCACCGCCAGCGCTGGGCCGTCGTCGACGACTGCGGCGGGCTCACGCTGCAGCTCGATTCGCCCGAAGGCGACGCCGGCTTCCCCGGCAACGTGAGCGTGCAGGTCCGCTACACGCTCGACGACGACGGCACGCTGACGATCGACTACACCGGTGTCGCCGATGCGCCGTCGCCGCTCAACCTGACGAATCACAGCTATTTCAACCTCAACGGCCGCGCCGGCAGCGACGTGCGCGGCCACGTGCTGAGCATCGACGCCGATGCCTTCCTCGAAGTCGACGACGCGCTGATCCCGACCGGCGCCGCGGACGTGACCGGCACCGCGTTCGATTTCCGTCAGAGCGCGCCGCTCGGCGCGCGCCTCGACTGGCCGCATGCACAGCTCGCGCGGGCGCGCGGCTTCGACCACTGCTTCGTGCTGCGCAACGGCATCTGCGCGGTCAGGCCGGTCGCACGCATCTACGATCCGGAAAGCGGCCGCGAGCTCGTCGTGTCGACCGACCAGCGCGGCCTCCAGCTCTACACCGGCAACCATCTCGACGGCGTGCGCGTGAGCGGCGGTACGCGCTGCGCGCGGCACGCCGGCCTGTGCGTCGAAGCCGGCGGCTTTCCGGACCAGGTCAACATGCCCGACCTGCGCGACGAGGTCATCGTTCACCCGGGCGCCGTCTACCGGCAGACGACGCAGTATCGCGTCGCCGTTCGCGCGTGACGCGGCGCCGGCCGCACCCGGGCCCGCGACAGACCCCGGTGCGGCCGGCGCCGTGCGAACTGCTGCGCTACGCGCGCCGCATCGTCGGGATCGGCGCCGCGTCCTCTTCGGGCGGCGCGTGCCGCGCCGGCGCGGTATCGTCCTTGCGCCGCTGCGCATCGAGCCCCGTGCCGCCCGTACGGCGCCGCGCGGCATGCCGCTCGATCACCCGCTGCAGCATGCAGAACACGCACAGCAGCGCGCCGATCACGATCCGCGTCCACCATGAACTCAGCGTGCCGTCGAACGTGATCAGCACCTGGATCGTGCCGAGGATGCCGACGCCGAATACCGAACCGATCACGTAACCCACGCCGCCCGTGAGCAGCGTGCCGCCGATCACGGTCGCGGCGATCGCGTCGAGCTCCATGCCCTGCGCCTGCAGCCCGTAACCCGACAGCACGTACAACGTGAACACCACGCCGCCGAGCGCCGAGCACAGCCCGCTCAGCGCGTAGACGCCGATCTTCGTGCGCGCGACCGGCAGCCCCATCAGCAGCGCCGAGCGCTCGTTACCGCCGATCGCATACACGTTGCGGCCGAAGCGCGTGAAATGCGCGACGTAGATCGCGGCGGCCAGCGTCGCGAGCGCGATCAGCGCGCCCGCGCTCAGCGTGCCGCCGCCGACCGGCACGCTGATGCCCGCGATCGCATGAAACGTCCGCTCGTTGATCGTGATCGACTGCGTCGTGATCAGGAAGCACGCGCCGCGCGCGAGAAACATCCCGGCCAGCGTGACGATGAACGGCTGCAGCCTGAAATAGTGGATCAGCGCGCCCATCGCGGCGCCGTACAGCGTGCCCAGCGCGAGCACCAGCGGCACGATCGCCCACACCGGCCAGTGCAGCCGCTCGGCGCCGACCGCGCACAGGATCGTCGTCAGCGCGACCACCGAGCCGACCGACAGGTCGATCCCGCCCGACACGATCACGAAGGTCATGCCGATCGCGACGATCAGCAGGAATGCGTTGTCGACGAGCAGCCCGGTGAGCACCTGCATCGAGAAGAAGCCCGTGTACATCACGGACCCGAAGCCGAACAGCGCGATGAACAGCGCGATCGTCACGACGATCGGCAGCGTGCGCGGGTCGGCGAGCCGGCCAAGGAATCGGGTCATCGTTGCATCGCTCCGGGAGTGGCGCGCGAACGCGCGGAAGGCAGCAGCTTCGACGCGAGCCGGACGACGGGCGCACGCGCCGCCTCCGACTGGATCAGCGTCACGACAATCACGACGATCGCCTTGACGACCAGCGTCGCCTCGGGCGGCACGCCGATCGAATAGGTCGTATAGGTCAGCGTCTGGATGATCAATGCGCCGAGCACGGAGCCGGCGAGGCTGAAGCGGCCGCCGAGCAGCGACGTGCCGCCGAGCGTCACCGCGAGGATCGCGTCGAGTTCGAGCAGCAGCCCCGCGTTGTTGCCGTCGGCGCTGCGCACGTTCGAGCTCGCGAGGATGCCGGCGAGCGCCGCCATCACGCCCGAACACAGATAGACGCCGAACACGACCGCACCCGAGCGCAGCCCGACGAGCCGCGTCGCGACCGGGTTCACGCCGATCGCGCGGATGAACAGTCCGAGCGCCGTGCGATTCACCAGCAGCGCGGTCGCGGCGATCGTCGCGAGCGCGATCCACACCGCGCATGGCACGGTCGCGAGATAGCCGCCGCCGAGCGCGAGGTAGGCAGGCGCGCCGATCGGGATGATCTGGCCGCCCGTCAGCAGCTGCGCGACGCCGCGGCCGGCCACCATCAGGATCAGCGTCGCGATGATCGGCTGCATCCCGACGAAGGCGACGAGCAGGCCGTTCCACGCGCCCGCGAGCAGCCCGACGCCGAGCGCGGCGGCAAGCGCCGCGCCGACCCGCGACGGATCCGCGTCGAGCACGATCGCCGCGGCCGCGCCGGCGATCGCGACGATCGCGCCAACCGAGATGTCGATCCCGCGCGTGGCGATCACGAGCGTCATCCCGAGCGACACGATCGCGAGCGGCGCCGCGCGGTTCAGGATGTCGATCGGCGCGCCGAACAGGTGGCCGTCGAGCAGCACGACCGACAGGAACGCGGGACGATGCACGACATCGAGCGCGAGCAGCAGCGCGAGCGTCAGCACCGGCCACGCAAGCGGATGACGAAACAGCGTGCGCAAGCGCATCATGACTGGCCTCCCGCGATCAAGCGGTACACCTGCTCCTCGGACGCATCGGCGCCGCTCAGTTCGGCGACCTTGCGCCGGTCGCGCAGCACCGCGATGCGGTGGCTCACGCGCACGACCTCGCCGATCTCCGACGAGATGAACAGGATCGCGAGCCCTTTCGCGCACAGCGCGAGCACGCGCTCCATGATGTCGAATTTCGCGGCGACGTCGATGCCGCGCGTCGGTTCGTCGAGAATCAGCAGCTTCGGGTCCGTCGCGAGCCAGCGCGCGAGCAGCACCTTCTGCTGGTTGCCGCCCGACAGCAGCCCGATCGGCTGCTCCGCGTCGCGCGCCTTGATGCCGAGCCGCGCGATGTAGGAATCGGCGATCTCGCGCTGGCGCGCGCGCCCGATCAGCCGCCACCAGCCGCGCCGCGCCTGCAGCGCGAGGACGATGTTCTCGCGGATCGACAGCGCGGCGACGATGCCCTCCTTCTTGCGATCCTCCGGGCAATACGCGATCCCGTGCCGGACCGCGTCGTGCGGGGATGTCAGCCGCGCGCGCGCGCCGCCGATCTCGATCGCACCGGTATCCGGACGCGCCGCGGCGAACGCGAGCTGCGCGGTTTCGGTGCGGCCCGAGCCGAGCAGCCCGGCCAGCCCGACGATTTCGCCGGGCCGCACGTCGAGATCGAGCGGGCTCATCATCCCGCGCCGGCCGACGCCCTGCATCGACAGGAACGGCGCGGCTGCACCGGTCGTCTGCCCGGCCGCGGCGGCGCCCGCCTGCAGCGTGTCGGACATCTGCTCGCGGCCCGTCATCTTCGCGACCAGTGCATCGACCGGCAGGTCGCGCGCCAGGTACTCGCCTTCGCGCTCGCCGTTGCGCATCACGGTGATCCGGTCGGACACCGCATAGGTCTGCTCCAGGAAGTGCGTGACGAACAGGATCGCGATGCCCGATGCCTTGAGCCGGCGCAGCACGTCGAACAGTCGCGCGACTTCGCCGTCGTCGAGGCTCGAGGTCGGCTCGTCGAGGATCAGCACGCGCGCGTCGACGGACACGGCGCGCGCGATCGCGACCATCTGCTGCACGGCGATCGGATACGCGTCGAGCGAGCGCGTGACGTCGAGCGACAGGTCGAGCTCGGCCAGCGCGGCACGCGCCCGCGCATGGATCGCGTTCCAGTCGATCGCGCCGCGCCGCATCGGCTGCCGTCCCGCAAAGATGTTCTCCGCGACCGACAGGTTCGCGCACAGATTGACTTCCTGGTAGAGCGTCTGGATCCCGGCCGCCTCGGCTTCGCGCGGCGCCGCGAAGCGCACGGGCGCGCCGCCGACGCGGATCTCGCCCGCGTCGTGCGCATGCACGCCGGTGAGCACGTTGATCAGCGTCGACTTGCCGGCGCCGTTCTGGCCCATCAGCGCATGGATTTCGCCCGGATACAGCCGGAAGTCGACGCGCCGCAGCGCGCTGACACCCGGAAATGCCTTGTCGATGCCGATCATCTCGACCACCGGCGGATTCGTCATGAACGCTCCCTCGAAGCGGTTGCGATCCGGGCGGCGCCCTGCCGCCCGTGCGCGATCTCAGTATTTGCGGGTCGGCAGCACCTGCGCGGCGACGCTCATCGGGAACACGGTTTCGTTCGTCACGATCCGCTTGGGCAGCGACTTGCCGGCGACGACGTCCTTCACCGCGCTCATCAGCTGCGGCCCGAGCAGCGGGCTGCATTCGACGTCGACGTTGATCTTGCCGGCGATCATCGCCTGGAAGCCGCCCTTCGTCGCATCGAACGACACCACGCTCACGTCCTTGCCCGGCTTGATCCCGGCCTCCTCCATCGCCTGGATCGCGCCGAGCGCCATGTCGTCGTTGTGCGCGTAGACGACGTTGATCTGCTTGCCGTAGGTCTTCGCGAACGCTTCCATCACCTGCTTGCCGCCGGCGAGCGTGAAGTCGCCGCTCTGCGACGCGATCACCTTGAATTTCGGGTTGTTCCTGATCACTTCGAGCAGGCCCGCGCGACGATCGTTGGCCGGCGCCGAGCCGACCGTGCCCTGCAACTCGACGATGTTGATCGGACCCGCGTCGTTCTTGTAGCGCTCTTCGAGCCAGTGGCCGGCGCGGCGTCCTTCCTCGAGGAAGTCGGAACCGATCATCGTCACGTACAGCGACGGATCCTTCACGTCGACCGCGCGATCGGTCAGGATCACCGGGATGTGCGCGGCCTTCGCCTCGGTCAGCACCGGCTCCCAGCCCGATTCGACGACCGGCGAAAACGCGATCACGTCGACCTTCTGCGCGATGAACGAGCGGATCGCGCGAATCTGGTTTTCCTGTTTCTGCTGCGCGTCCGAGAACTTCAGGTTGATGCCGGCGTCCTTCGCCGCGCTCTTCACCGACACGGTGTTCGCGGTGCGCCATGCGCTCTCCGCGCCGACCTGCGAAAACCCGAGCGTGATCGGCTTTTGCTGCGCGTACGCGCCCACCGCGTAGGTCGTCGCCGCGGCGACGAGCGCACCGGCCGCCAGCTTCCTGAAAAATGTCATGGTTCGTCTCCGATGATGTCGTTGTGTGCCGCGGCGCTGTTCTGTTTCTGCGTGGCGCGAACGCGGCGCGGAGCTGCGCCGGTCCGTCCGGTCGATGCGCCCCGGATCAGTCTAGGAACAAGTCCGATAACCTTCCAATGAAATTTTGGATTGAAGCGATATTGGAATCGGCATACGTATAAACACCTAAGTGAGGATGGGTGCGGGCGCGGGCGAGCGTAGCCGCCGGGCGACGCTACAATATCGCCCCTTCTGTCGGGAGACGAAAATGTCCTGGTTCGTATACGAAGTACCCGAATACCACGAAGACGCTCCGCGCATCGAGCCCTTCAGCGACCTGCGTAGTCGTGTGCTGAAAGTCAGCGGCCAGGCCATGGCCGACGAACTGGAAAGCGTTCGCGAGAACGCCGCGGCGACCGCGGACACGCCCGAGCGCCCGCTGCGCACGCCGGAAAATCCGCATGTCTTTCCGATTCCTTACGCCGACTCCATGATCCTGGTCGGCTTCATCTTCGATCTGAAACGCGAGTTCCGGCAGCTGGTCGTATCGCCCGTGGAAATGCCCTGGCTCAAAGACGCGTAACGCGCACGCAGGAACGGACATCCGTGCACAATAGTCGCCATGCAAGCGCCAGACCTTGAACGCCTCGTCAGCATGACCATGCCCTTCGGCAAATACAAGGGGCGGCTCATTGCCGATCTCCCCGGGAATTACCTGAACTGGATGGCTCGCGAAGGATTTCCGCGCGGCGAAATCGGTCGGTTGCTCGCGTTGATGCACGAGATTGACCATAACGGCCTGAAGGGGCTGCTCGAGCCGCTGCGCAAACGCGGATAGAAGCGGTCGGGCGTGTGTCGCTGATCGCCATCGGCGACACACGCCCCACTCGGGTTCGGCGGCGATCACCGCGGCTTCAACGCAGACAGCGCGCTCCCGCCGACCGAACCCGCTGCCTCAAATATGCAAAGCCGCGCCAAGCGCGCGCAGCGCCGCCTCCTGCATCGCTTCACCGAGCGTCGGATGCGCGTGGATCGTGCCGCCGACATCCTCGAGCCGCGCGCCCATCTCGATCGACTGCGAGAACGCCGCAGCCAGCTCCGACACGCCGCGCCCGACCGCCTGCCAGCCGACGATCAGATGCGTGTCGCGCCGCGCGACGACGCGCACGAAACCGTCGGTCGCCTGCAGCGTCATCGCGCGTCCGTTCGCCGCCAGCGGGAACGATGCGCTGAGGCAGTCGACGCCGGCCGCCTTCGCGTCGTCGGGCGACCAGCCCGACGTGACGACCTCCGGATCGGTGAAGCACACGGCCGGGATCGACGCGGGCGTGAACCTGCGGCGACGTCCGGCGATCAGCTCGGCCACCATCTCGCCCTGCGCCATCGCGCGATGCGCGAGCATCGGCTCGCCGGCGACGTCGCCGATCGCCCACACGTTGCGCATCGACGTCCTGCACGCGTCGTCGATGCGCAATGCGCGGCCGTTGCGGTCGAGCGGCAGCGACTCGAGCCCGAAGCCGTCGACCCGCGGTCGGCGGCCGACCGCGACCAGCACGCGATCGGCCGGCAGCGTCCGTTCCGCGCCGTCGGGCGCCTGCACGCGCACCGCACCGTCGTTCGCGAGCCCGAGCACCTTGTGGCCGAGCCACATTCCGACGCCGAGCCGCGCGAGCGAATCGGCGACCGGCTTCGCGAGTTCGGCGTCATACGCGGGCAGCACACGCGGCGCGGCCTCGACGATGCCGACCTCGACGCCGAGCTTGCGATAGGCGGTCCCGAGTTCGAGCCCGATGTAGCCGGCGCCGACGACGAGCAGCCGCTTCGGCAGCGACGCGGGCGACAGCGCTTCGGTCGACGACACGACATGCCCGCCGAACGGCATCGAGGGCAGCTCGACCGGCTCCGAACCCGTCGCGAGCAGCAGATGCTCGCAGGCGATCCGCGTGGTGTCGTCGCCCGCCGCGACTTCGATCGTCTTGCCGTCGATCACGCGCGCGTCGCCATGCAGCACGCGCACGCCGTGCTTCTTCAGCAGCGCGCCGACGCCGCGCGTGAGCCGCTCGACGATGCCGTCCTTCCATGCGACGCTCTTCGCGATGTCGATCTCCGGCGTGCGCACGCGAATCCCGAGCAGCCCTTCTCCGGCCTGTCCGCACGCCTGCTCGAACGCGTCGGCGACATGGATCAGCGCCTTCGACGGAATGCAGCCGATGTTCAGGCAGGTGCCCCCAAGCCGTTCGCGTTCGACGAGCACCGTCGGAATGCCGAGCTGGCCCGCGCGAATCGCGGCGACGTAACCGCCCGGACCGCCGCCGATCACGAGCAGCGTGGTGTGTTCGTTCTTCATCGCGCTCACTCCACGAACAACAGCGCCGGGCGCTCGAGCAGGCCGCGCACCGCCTGGATGAATTCGGCGGCGTCCGCGCCGTCGACGACGCGATGATCGAACGACGACGACAGGTTCATCATCTTGCGTGCGACGATCGCGCCATCGCGGATCATCGGCCGCTCGACGATCCGGTTCACGCCGACGATGCCAACCTCGGGATGGTTGATGACGGGTGTCGACACGATCCCGCCAAGCGCGCCGAGGCTCGAAATCGTGATCGTCGAACCGCTGAGCTCGTCGCGCTGCGCGCGATTGGCGCGCACCGCGTCGGCCAGCCGCGCGATTTCCGCCGAGATCGACCACACGTCGCGCGCTTCCGCATGACGCAGCACCGGCACGGTCAGACCGCCATCCGTTTGCGTCGCGACCCCGACGTGCACCGCGCCGTAATGCGTGACGACGCCCGCTTCGTCGTCGTAGCGCGCATTGATCTGCGGAAAGTCGCGCAGCGCGATCACCATCGCGCGAATCAGCAGCGGCAGCGGCGTCAGCCGGCCGCGCGTGTCGCCATGGCGACGATTCAGCTCGGTGCGCAGCGCTTCGAGCTCGGTGACGTCGATTTCCTCGACATAGCTGAAGTGCGGAATGCGGCGCTTCGCCTCCTGCATCTTGCGCGCGATCGCACGGCGCAGGCCGATCACCGGCACTTCCGTTTCGTCGTTGCGTTCGTCGTAGCCGTGCGCCGGCGACGGTCGTGCGGCAGCGCCCGCCGTGCGCGCATACGCGTCGAGATCGGCATGCAGGATGCGCCCGGCTTCACCGGTGCCGCGCACGTAGCGCAATTCGATGCCCATGTCCCACGCGCGCTGGCGTACCGCCGGCGACGCGAGCGGCCGTTCGCCGGGCTCGAGCGCCGCGCGCGGCGTCGGCACCGCGTGCTCCGCATGCCGATGCTCGGCCGGCGCGTGCTTCTCGACATGATGGGCGGACTTCGACGACCGGGGCGCAGCGGATGCGGCGGATGTCGCGGATGCTTCGGACGATCCGGCATGCGCGTCGTCGCCTTTCGCACGCGGCGACGCAGCCGCATCCTTGTCGCGCCCTTTCGCGCCCGGCTTCAGATTGCCCTCGCCTTCGACTTCGAGACGGATCAGCTCGCTGCCGACCGCCATCATCTCGCCGATCCGTCCGCCGAGTTCGAGCACCTTGCCCGCGACCGGGGACGGAATCTCCACCGCCGCCTTGTCGGTCATCACGTCGGCGAGCGGCTGGTCTTCCGTGATCGTCTGTCCGACTTCCACATGCCAGGCCACCAGTTCGACCTCGGCGATCCCTTCGCCGATATCCGGCATCTTGATCACATGAATGCCCATCTCACGCCTCCATCACGCGTCGCAGCGCGTCGCCAACCCGGGCCGGCCCCGGAAAATACGCCCATTCCTGCGCGTGCGGATACGGCGTGTCCCACCCCGTGGTGCGCTCTATCGGCGCCTCCAGGTGGTAGAAGCAGTGCTCCTGGACGAGCGACACCAGTTCCGCGCCGTAGCCGCAGGTACGCGTCGCTTCGTGCACCACCACGCAGCGGCCCGTCTTGCGCACCGACGCGACGATCGTGTCGAGATCGACCGGCCACAGCGTGCGCAGGTCGATCACCTCCGCGTCGATGCCGGTCTCGTCGGCGGCGGCGAGCGACACGTGCACGGTCGTGCCGTAGGTCAGCACCGTCACGTCGTTGCCGGGCCGCACCACGGCGGCCGTATCGAGCGGCACCGTGTAATAGCCTTCCGGCACCGCGCTGCCCGGATGCTTGAGCCACGACGTCACCGGCCGCTCGTGATGGCCGTCGAACGGCCCGTTGTACAGCCGTTTCGGCTCGAGGAAGATCACCGGATCGTCGTTCTCGATCGACGCGATCAACAGCCCTTTCGCGTCATACGGATTCGACGGCATCACGGTGCGCAATCCGCAGACCTGCGTGAACATCGCCTCCGGACTCTGGCTGTGCGTCTGGCCGCCGTAGATGCCGCCGCCGCACGGCATCCGGATCGTCATCGGCGCGGTGAACTGCCCCGCCGAGCGATAGCGCAGCCGCGCGCCTTCCGACACGATCTGGTCGGATGCCGGATAGAAGTAGTCCGCGAACTGGATCTCGCAGACCGGACGCAGCCCGTAAGCCCCCATCCCGACCGCCGCGCCGACGATCCCGCCTTCCGAGATCGGCGCGTCGAATACGCGCGACTTGCCGTACTTGGCCTGCAATCCTTCGGTGCAGCGGAACACGCCGCCGAAGTAGCCGACGTCCTGCCCGAACACGACCACGTCGCTGTCGCGCCCGAGCATCACGTCCATCGCGGAGCGCAGCGCCTGGATCATCGTCATCGGCTGCGTGGCCGACCCTGTCTCGTGTTGCGCCATGATCACGCTCCCAGTTCCTGGCGCTGACGGCGCAGGTGCGCGGGCAGCTCCTTGTAGACATCGTCGAACATCGACGCCGGCGACGGAATCCGGTCGTCGGCCAGCGTCCCGTACTTCTCGGCTTCCTTCTGCGCCGCGATCACCTCGGCCTCGAGATCGGCCGTGAGCGCATCATGCGCGGCGTCCGACCAGATGCCTTTCGCGATCAGGTGGCGCTTGAAGCGCGCGATCGGGTCGCCGAGCGGGAAATGGCTCCAGTCGTCGCCCGGCCGGTACTTGCTCGGGTCGTCCGAGGTCGAATGCGGGCCCGCGCGGTAGGTCACCCACTCGATCAGCGTCGGGCCGAGATTGCGGCGCGCGCGTTCGGCCGCCCAGCTCGACGCCGCGTAGATCGCGAGGAAGTCGTTGCCGTCCACGCGCAGCGACGCGATTCCGCAGCCGACGCCGCGGCCCGCGAAGGTCGTGCCTTCGCCGCCCGCGATCGCCTGGAACGTCGAGATCGCCCATTGGTTGTTGACTACGTTCAGCACGACCGGCGCGCGGTACACGTGCGCGAACGTGAGCGCGGTGTGAAAGTCGGCCTCGGCCGTCGCGCCGTCGCCGATCCATGCGGACGCGATCTTCGTGTCGCCCTTGATCGCCGACGCCATTGCCCAGCCGACCGCCTGGATGAACTGCGTCGCGAGATTGCCGGAGATGGAGAAGAAGCCCGCTTCGCGATCCGAGTACATCACCGGAAGCTGGCGCCCCTTGAGCGGATCGCCTTCGTTCGACATCAGCTGACAAATCATCCGTTCGAGCGGCACGTCGCGCGCGATCAGGATGCTCTGCTGCCGGTAGGTCGGAAAACACATGTCGCCGTCGCGCAGCGCCATCGCGTGCGCGGTGCCGATCGCCTCTTCGCCGAGGCTCAGCATGTAGAAGGAAATCTTTTTCTGGCGCTGCGCGATCATCATGCGCGCGTCGAAGATGCGGGTCTTGAGCATCGCGCGCAGGCCGGCGATCAGCCGCGCGTCGTCGAGGTCCGGCGCCCACGGGCCGACGGCCCTGCCGTCGTCGTCGAGCACGCGCACGAGGCTGCGGGCGAGATCGGCGGTGTCCGCCGCGGCAACGTCGATGGGCGGGCGGCGCACCGCGCCGGCCGGCGATAGATGCAGATAGGAAAAGTCCGTCTTGCAGCCCGGGCGCCCGGTGGGCTCCGGCACATGCAGACGCAATGGCTCTGACAGGCTCATCGTGTCGTCTCCACGCTCGATTGTGTCTCACGCTGATGGGAACGCGCGGCCGGTTGCCGGCCTGCGCGCGGGCTGGCGCACGGATAAGCACGCCAACCTGACGAATTTATGGAATGCCGGGGCGGCCGTCGATGACCAAGCCGCTCGATCTCGATGAGCATATTTGCCATGTGCAGTGCCGCATGGGACGTGTCGTGCGCGCACATCGGCATACGCGCGGAATCGCGAGCCTCGCGCCCGACCGATTTCGCGGCGTTCGGCTTGCGTGCGGGCAGCGGGCGCGTCGTGGTAGTTCAAAACGGCCTTGAATGTCGGCTTTTTGTAATATTTCGCGTATTCCGCCCAACCGGGTATCCATCCCCCTCCCCGCATGCGTCGCTTCCGCAAACCCGCGGATCGCCCACCCTATCCACGCATATCGATGCCGGCATCCCGACCATCAAGCGCGCCGGATCGAGGGACGATATCGATTCGATGTACAATCGCGCGCCATGAACACACTTCGCCGCTTCCTGCTCGGACAAGGCGTCGCGCGACAGCTTCTGTGGGGCTTCATCCTCGTGACGCTGCTGTCCCGCGCGCTGATGTCGGGCGCCGTGATGCTCGATCCGGACGGTCAGGATGCGGGCTCGGTGGTGCTGTGTTCGGGTCGCGGCCCGCTGATCGTCAGCGTGGCCGGGTTGGCGGCCCGCTTCGATACGAGCGCGCCGGTCACGCCGGCCAACGACGCGCTGGCGCTCGTCGATGCGCTCAGGCATGACGCGCATGCCGACAAATCCCCGCCGTCCGGAAGCGGCGACAGCCTGTGCGCATTCGGCGCCGCGCTGTTCACGGCGCTGGCGTCGTTTGTAGCGCTGGTGCTGCTGTTTCCCGCTGCAGTGCGGCAGCAGTTCCGGGCTCGCTTCGACAATCTTCCATTCGTGCGATCGATCTTCGACGATCGCCCCCCTTCGCGCGCCCCGCCTGCGTTCTGCTGAACGTTTCTCCCGATGATTCGTGTACGCGACGTGCACGCGTCGTCGCCACTCCGTTCGTTTCGCACGACCTGAATCACGCGTTCCATCCGTAGCCCGCATCGCGCGGGCGACGCAGCGCTGCGCATCGTTTGCGCCTGACGCCGCGCCGTCCGTTGCGCCGATGCGCGCCGTCCGGGTGTGACGCACGTCGACGGCAGCCGGCTTGCGCCGGTCCTGCCGTTCGACGCGCACCAGGAGCTGACACCATGTCGACTACCGTCGAGCAGGCAGCCTCGCCTGCCCGTTCCGCGAGCGCCGGTTACCGGACGCTCTGGCGCTGGCATTTCTATGCCGGCCTGTTCGTGATGCCGTTTCTCGTGATCCTCGCGATCACCGGAACGCTCTACTGCTTTCAACCGCAGATCGAGCCGCTGCTGTATCCGCACCGGCTCGTCGTCGAGCCGCGCGACACGCCGCGGCTCGATGCCGACACGCTGCTCGCGAAGGCGCGCGCGGCGATGCCGGCCGGCGCGACGCCGGTATCCGTGCAGGTGCCCACGGCGCCGGACCGCAGCGCCGAATACGTGTTTCGCATGCCCGACGGCAGCCGCGAGAGCGTCTACGTGAACCCGTACGACGGCAGCGTGCTCGGCACGCTGAGCGTCGAGCGCCGCTTCATGCAGGTCGACCGGATGCTGCATCGCAAGCTGTTGCTCGGCAAGACGGGCGAACTGCTGATGGAGCTTGCCGCATGCTGGACCCTCGTGATGATCGGCACCGGCATCGCGCTCTGGTGGCCGCGCGGCAGCGCGCGCATCGGCCGCGCGCTGCGCCCCGACCTGTCGCTGCGCGGCCGGCCGTTATGGAAGAGCGTGCACGCGACGGCCGGCATCTGGCTCGCCGCCGGCACGGTGGCGTTCATCCTGACGGGGCTGCCGTGGTCGGGCTCGTGGGGCAAGAACTTCAAGGCGCTTGCCGCGACCGTGAACCTCGGCGCGCCGGAAGGCGCGTGGGGCGGCGCATCGGTGCGCTCGACGCGTGCGGGCGCACCAGCGCAGCCCGCGGCTGCGCAGCCGCCCGCGCACGGCGGCCATCATCATGAAGCGGGCGAGTCGATGCCGGGGATGGTGATGGACGACCTGCCGCTGCCGCAAACGCCGTGGGCGGTCGGCAACGTACCCGTCCCGCATTCGCCGTCGGCCCCGACGCCGGCGCCGTTATCGGTCGATCGCGCGATCGCGATCGTCGCGGGGCTGGGCGTGACGAACGGCTACACGCTCGCGCTGCCGTCCGGACCGGACGGCGTGTTCACCGCATCGTATTTCCCCGCCGACCCGAAGGCGGAACGCACGATCTATCTCGACCAGTACAGCGGCGCGGTACTGAAGGACATCGGCTACGCCGACTACGGCGCCGTCTCGCGCGCCGTGTCGTACGGCACGTCGCTGCATATGGGCCGCTACTTCGGGCTCGCGAACCAGCTCCTCTGCGCGGTGCTGTCGCTCGGCCTGGCCGCGATGGCGGTAACGGGCACCGTGATGTGGTGGAAGCGCCGCCCGGCCGGCAAGCTGGGCGCGCCGTCGCGCGAGCGCGGCGCGCCGCCGATGCGCGGCTGGATCGCCGCGCTCGTGCTGCTCGGCATCGTGTTCCCGCTGATGGGGCTCACGATCGTCGCGGTCTGGCTCGTCGATCGTCTGTTGTTCGGTCGTGCGGCGCGCGCGGCAGCCTGATTCGCTTCGCGCCGGCGCATCGCAAACGCCGACGCGCCGCGCCCGGGCCACCGCGTGGCTCGGGCTGTTCGCACTCGTGCTGGCGCTCGTCGCGCCGCTGATCTCGCAACTGCGCGCGAGCGCGATCGACCCGCATGCGCCGTTCGCGGCAATCTGCTCGGCGAGCGGCAACCCGTTTGCCGCGCACCCGGAACCGCATGCGCCGTCCGGCACGCATGTCGACCGCTGCGGCTATTGCGGCCTGCTTGCCGGCCATCCGCCGCTGCAATATGCGGTGTCCTTCTGCGCGTCGCCGGCCGTGCGGCACGCGCCGCCCGAACTGCCCGTCCCTTCCGCCCATCGCCCGGCGAAGCGCTATGCGCTTGCCGCGCGCGGGCCGCCTGCCGCGCGCGCCTGACGTATCTCGCGAACGAGCCGACGCGACCGTGCGCGGCCGTCCGCGCCGATTGCCTGCCATGCCGACGACCGATGCCGGGCCCGCGCGCGACCGCGTGCGGCGCACGGCTGTCGGCCGTGTGCGCATCGCTTGCGTTCCGCATTCACCATAACGACATACAACGACATGTTTCCCTTGACTCGCATTGTCCTCGCGCTGTCCGGCGCGATCTCCGTTCTGTCCGCATCGACCGCGTGCGCGCAGAGCGCCGCCGCGTCCGCCGATGCGCCGGCCGCATCGACGCTGCCCGCGATCACGGTCAACGCGACCCGCACGGCGGATTCGCTGACGTCGAAATCGACCGGGGACCTGAAGCGCACGCTCGACCGGACGGTCGGCTCGGTCGGTTTCGTCGACGCCGACAGCTACCGGAACACCTACGCATTCACGTTGCGCGACGTGCTGAAGGACGTGCCGGGCGTGTTCGTCGAGAACCGCTACGGGCAGGAGCTGCGGCTGTCGATCCGCGGGTCGGGGATTGCGCGCGCCTATCACACGCGCGGCCTCGAGATCCTGCAGGACGGCATCCCGACCAACCTCGCGGACGGCAGCGGCGACTACTACCAGATCGACCCGCTCGCGCTGCAGGCGGTCGAGGTCTACAAGGGCGGCAACGGCCTCGCGTACGGTGCGTCGACGCTCGGCGGCGCGATCGACTTCATCACGCCGACCGCCTATACGGCCGACGCGCCGAACATCGTGCGCGTGGAAGGCGGCAGCTACGGCACGCTCCGGACGAGCGCGCAGGTATCGCGCGTGATCGGCCCGCTCGACTTCCTCGCGAACTTCAGCGTCAACCACGCGGACGGCTATCGCGATCATTCGAAAGGCCAGTACGAGCAGTTCAATGCAAACGTCGGCTACCGTTTCAGCCCGACGGTCGAGACGCGTTTCTATGTCGGCGTCTACGTGGTCGACCAGTTGCTGCCCGGCACGCTGTCGCTGTCCGACGCGCTGAACAATCCGACCAAGGCGGCGCCGAACGCGGTGTCGGGCGACCAGGCGCGCAACACGCGCACCGAGCGGATCGCCAACCGCACGACGATCAGGCTCGATTCGGGCGAGCTGCAGTTCGACACGTGGGCGATACACAAGAGCCTCTATCACCCGATCTTCCAGGCGCTCGACCAGGACGGCTGGACCTACGGCTTCGCGCCGCGCTATACGGGACGCCTGACCGTCGGCGGGATGCGCGACGACCTGATCGTCGGCGCGCGCTTCTTCGGCGGGCGCACGCAGGCAAGGCAGTACTACAACGTCAACGGCAACAAGGGCGCGCAAACGCTCGACTCGACGCAGACCGCGTTCAACTACGAGGCCTATGTCGAGAACCGGCTGTTCTTCCTGCCGACCGTCGCGCTGATGACGGGCGTCAAGGCGCTGCACTCGGTGCGCGAATACATCGATTACGGCGGGCTGCCGGGCGACGCGCGCTACAAGTCCACCAACGCGAGCTACAGCGGGGTCAACCCGAAGCTCGGGCTGATGTGGCAGCCGGATGCGAACACGCAGGCGTACGTCGACATCACGCGCAGCCAGGACGTGCCCGACTTCACCGACCTGACGCAGACCTTCTCGGGGACGACGCGCTTCACGCCGCTCGCGGCGCAGCACGCGTGGACGCTCGAGTTCGGCACGCGCGGCTCGCGCGACCGCGTGAGCTGGGACGTCACCGCGTATCGCTCGCTGGTGCGCGACCAGCTGCTGCAATACACGACGAATCCCGATATCCCGGCCTCGACGTTCAACGCGAACAAGACGGTGCTGCAGGGCATCGAGGCCGGCGCGACGGTCGAGCTGCTTCGCAACGTCACGGGCCGCGGCGTCGGCGACCGGATCACGCTGTCGGGCATCTGGAACCTGAACGACTTCCGCTTCAGGAACGACCCGCAGTACGGCAACAACCGCATCGCAGGCGTGCCGCTCAACGTGCTGCGCGCGACGCTCGGCTATGTGCGGCCGAGCGGCTTCCATATCGCGGCGACGCTGGACTGGGTGCCGTCGGGTGCGTGGGCCGACGACGCGAACACGCTGCGCGTGCCGAGCTACGCGCTGCTCGGCCTGCAGACCGGCTACGACTTCCGCAACGGACTGTCGGTGTTCGTCGACGCGCGCAACCTGACCGACAAGCGTTACGTGAGCGACATCAGCACGGTCGCGAACGCGCGCACCGCGAATACCGCGATCTTCTATCCGGGCGAAGGGCGCAGCGTCTTTGCGGGCATGCGGTACGCGTTCTGACGGCGCGCGTGCGGCGCTCGTCAGCCGGTGTGACGAGCGGGTGACGAGCGCCGCATTGCCGGTTCGTTCCGACGAACGCGTCGTCGAATCTGCGGCTGCTCGACCAAGCGTGCGCCACGTATGACGATTCGAACGTGATGAATGGCGTGCGCGCTCTGTTCGAATCCGCGCCGCCATACCCGTCCCGAGTCAGGCTGGATTCGAGCCGCGCGAATCCCCGCTTCGAAAAATCTCAATTGGTTTGCCCGGGACATGCTCTTACGCTGTTCCTCACGCATTGCCGACACCCGCCGCAATGCCGGCTCGTTCACCTGTGCTCCACCGGGCAGTGCTTGCCGTTCGGAATCGCCGAACCACAGCCAGGGATCGCACCGATGCAGGCGCCACCACGCGAGTTCGTCCGAACTCGACGCATTTCCATAAAAGAACCATCCGAGTGTGCTGGCGGCCATCCCGTCGAGCACCCGCTGTTTCGCAGGCAAGCCGCGCGTGGACGCCATCGTGATGCGCGTGGAAATACATAGACAAAAAAGGTAAGGAGACGACATGAATCACGCAGGACCGCCGGCCAGAAGCCCGCTTTTCGTAGTCTTTCTCTGTTTTCTGACCATCGTGGCGGACGGCTACGACCTCATCGTGTACGGCGCAACCGTCCCGCGTCTGCTGGACGAGCCCGGCTGGAACCTGAGCCCCGCCGCTGCCGGCATGATCGGCAGCTGGACCCTCGTCGGCCTGATGGTCGGGCTCGCGGCGGCAGGGCCGCTGACCGACCGCATCGGACGCCGCCGCCTGCTGATGACGGGCGTGCTGTGGTTCTCGATCGGCACCGTCCTCTGCGCGGTCGCGACTTCGCCGACATTCCTCGGCGTCGCCCGCTTCATCGCCGGCATCGGCATGGGCGGCGTGGTGCCGTCCGCCGTGGCGCTGTCGGTCGAATACGCGCCCAAGCCGCGCCGGCAGCTCTACAACGCGCTTACGCTGACCGGCTACTCGGTTGGCGGCATCCTGTGCGCGCTGCTCGCCATCGCGCTGCTTCACGAGCACGGCTGGCGCACGCTGTACGCGCTCGGCGGTTTCTATGCGTTGATCCTGCCCGTGATGTACTTCCGTCTTCCCGAGTCGGCGGACTTCCTGATCGATCGCGGCCGCGTCGACGAAGCGCGGGCGCTCGCGGCACGCTACGCGCTCGATTTCGAGCAGATCCTGCACGACAAGCAGGCGCAGCGCGCCTCGCACGGCGATACGCCGGCAAGCGGCTACCGTCAGGTGCTGTCGCGCGAGTTCCGCACCACCGCGCTGCTGCTCGCGCTGATGGCGTTTTGCGTGCAGCTGATCATCTACGGGCTCAACGCATGGCTGCCGCAGCTGATGCGAAAGGCCGGCTATCCGCTCGGCTCGTCGCTGGAGTTTCTGCTGGTGATGCAGTGCGGCGCCGTCGCGGGGATGCTCGGCGGCGCGTGGCTGGCCGATCGTGTCGGAACCAAGCGCGTGATGTTTCCGTTTCTCGTCATCGGCGGACTGTCGCTGATCGCGCTGAGCCAGAAGTTCGGCTCCGCCTGGCTGATGCTGGCCGTGTTCGGTGCCGGGCTCGGCTCGATCGGCACCAGCAGCCTGATCTACGGTTATATCGCCGCGCACTTCCCGGTGTCATGCCGCGGCTCCGCGCTCGGCGGCGCGCAGGCGGTCGGGCGCTTCGGCTCGGTCCTGGGGCCGATGATCGGCGGCTGGATCGTCGGCGCCGACCTCGCGATGCACTGGAACTTCTATGCCTTCGCGATTCCGGCCGTCGTCGCGGCGATCTTCGTGCCGTTGATTCCGAAATCCGAATAAGCGGCCCGCGCGATGGAAATCTACGACTACATCGTGGTGGGGGCAGGCTCGTCGGGCTGCGTGGTGGCCGGCAGGCTGTCGGAGGATCCGGCCGTGCGCGTGCTGCTCGTCGAGGCGGGACCGAGCATGGACAACTTCTGGGTGCGCATGCCTGCCGGCGCCGGCAAGCTGTTCATGGACAAGCGCTTCAACTGGGCGTTCGACACCGAGCCCGTGCCGACGCTCGGCGGCCGTACCGTGTACTGGCCGCGCGGCAAGGGCCTCGGCGGCAGCAGTTCGATCAACGGCATGATCTACATGCGCGGCCAGCCGGGCGATTTCGACCATTGGGCCGCACTCGGCAACGACGGCTGGGGCTGGGCGGACGTGCTGCCGTATTTCATCCGCTCGGAGACGAACCAGCGCGGCGCGAACGACTATCACGGCGAACACGGTCCGCTGCATGTCAGCGACGCCGCGATCGGGCATCCGACCGCCGACGACTTCATCGCGGCCGCCGAGCAGGCCGGCATACCGCGCAGCGCGGACCTGAACGGGCCGCCTCACGAAGGCGTCGCATATCGGCAATACACGATCCGGAACGGACGCCGGCATACGGCGTACAACGCCTTCGTCGAACCGGTGCGCCATCGCCGCAACCTGACCGTCCGGACCGGCGTGCGGGTCACGCGCGTGGTGCTCGAAGAGGGCGAGGCCGTCGGTATCGACGTGCTGGATCGCGGCGAGCAGCGCCGGATCGTCGCCGCACGCGAAGTGATCCTGTCGGGCGGTGCGCTGGCGTCGCCGCATCTGCTGATGCTGTCGGGCATCGGCGATCCTGCGGCCCTGCACCGGCACGGCATCGTCGCGGCCGTCGATTCCCCCGAGGTGGGCAGGAACCTGCAGGATCACTGGTTCGGTTCGTTTGCGTGGCGCGTCACGCCGGACAGTTCGTACAACCATCGACTGCGCGGGCTGCGGAAGTACCTGGAGGGCGCGCGCTATCTGTTGACCGGCGGCGGCTATCTCGCGCTGGGCGCGGCACCCGTGACGGCCTATGCGCGCAGCGAGCCCGGACGGCCGGAAGCGGACCTGCAGCTGACGGTCAGCCCGATGACGTTCAAGATCGCCGCATCGGGCGAGCCCGTGATCGACGACTTCCCGGCCGTCGGCGCGTCGGTCGTGCTGCTCACGCCCGATTCGCGCGGTCATATGGAACTGAAGTCATCCGATCCGTTGCAGCCTCCCGCGTTTCACCCGAACTACCTCAGCGATCCGGGCGACATCCGGCGCTCGATCGCAGGGTTGCGGTTGATGCGGCGCATCGCGGAAACCGCCCCGCTCGCGTCGAGGATCGTCGACGAGTTCGCGCCCGGCGCATCGGCCACGACCGACGAGCAGTTGCTGGCGCATCTGAAGACTTTCGGCAACAGCGGCTGGCATCAGGTCGGCACGTGCCGGATGGGCAGCGATTCGCGGGCCGTCGTCGATCCGTGGCTGCGCGTGCGCGGCGTCGGGCGACTGCGCGTGGTCGATGCGTCGGTCATGCCGCGGATCGTGGCCGGCAATACCAACCCGGCGTGCATCATGATCGGCGAGAAAGCCGCCGACATGATTCGCGCGGAGGCTGTCGCTTGTCGATCGGTCTCCGCTTGAGCGTTCGGGTCGGAGGGGTTCGGCGGGGTGCGGGCGTGATCGCGTCGACGCACCCCCTCGCGGTGCTGACGGCGCCAGCTTCGATAGCGCTTTGCTGACAGCACCGCCGTTCGTGTTGCAGCACACGCATGCCTGCACGATTCCGGCGTCGGCATTTGCCTTCACGTCGCCGTTTGCGTGCCCTTTGCCGGGTGGCTGGCCAGTCGCGTTCCGGCTCACGCCACCGATCGCCGGGATGTGATGCCTCCGTCCACCGTGACTATCGTGCCGCTGGTGTAATTCGAGCGAGGCGACGCCAGAAAGACGAAAAGGTCGGCGACCTCCGGCACGGTCGCCGCGCGGCCCAGCGGGTAGCCCGCCATCAGTTCATCGGCGCGCGCTTCGTCGCCCAGCAACCGCGACGCGTGGTTCCGGAGTACCTTGGCAATGCGCTCCGTACCCACCGGCCCGGAATTGACGCCCAACACGCGAATGCCGTCTTCCAGGCTACGTCCGCCCAGCGCGCAGGTGAAAGCCATCAGGGCGGCATTGCCCGTCGAACCCGCGATGTAGTTGAAATCGAAGTTTTGCCCGCCGTTGCCGATGTTGTTCAGGATGACGCCGCGCCCGCGCGTCTTCATCTCCATGTACATCGCGCGCGTCAGGTTGATATAGCCGAACACCTTCAGTTCCCAGCCCTTGCGCCACGCGTCCTCGTCGACATCCCACAACGTGCCGCCCGGAATCGCGCCCGCGTTGTTCACCAGGATGTCGGCATGGCCCGCAAACGAAACGATGTCGGCGATCGCGCCCGGTCGCGTCATGTCCAGCGCCAGCACGCCGACCTTCACGCGGTGTGCGGCCCGCAGTTCGCTTGCCAGCGCGTCAAGCTTCTCGGCCGACCGCGCAACCAGCAATAGATCGCAACCCTCCCGGGCAAACGATCTCGCCAGTCCCTCGCCGATGCCTTGCGACGCGCCGGTAACCAGGACGCTTTGCCCCGAGATTTCCATATCCATCGCGTTCCCCTGATGACGGTTTCACGGATTGCAAGCGGGCGGCTCGTCTCGCTTCCGAAGCATTTGAACCGGCCGCGGCATGACGCAGCGACGAACATCGAGCGACGCCGACAAATTACTACGCATCGCCGTTTAGTCCCACATCAGGCCGTTGTCGACGTTGATCGACTGGCCTGTAATACTGCTCGATAAATCCGAGGCCAGAAACAGCACTGCGTCGGCGATGTCGCGCGGGCTCGCGAAACGGCCGAGCGCAGTTTCGTCGAGCATCTTCCGGAAACCGACCGGATTGGCCTTTTCCAGCTCGTCCAGCAACGGGGTACGCGTTGCGCCGGGGCAGACCGCGTTCACTCGTATGCCGCGGGCGCCCAGTTCGTTCGCGGCCACACGCGACATCACGATGGCCGCGGCCTTGGACGCGGCATAACAGGCATTCGAGGTGGCCTTCGCCCCCTTGCCTGCAATCGATGCGATGTTGACCACGACGCCACCGCCCGCCTCGGCCATGTGGCGCGCGAAACCCTGCATGGTAAAGAACAGTCCGCGCGTATTGATGTTCTGGATCCAGTCCCAGTCCTCCGGCGTCAGGTCGAGCAGTCCGATCTTCCGGGTCACGCCTGCGTTATTCACCAGCACATCGACCCGGCAATGCTGCGCAACGGCCCTGGCCGTCATCGCGGCGATCGATTCGAGGTTGCTGCTGTCGCAGTGGAGATAGCTCGCCTTCAGGCCGCGGCCGATCAGTCGCGTTGCCAGTTCGTTGCCGCGCAGGTCGTCCACGTCGGTCAGCATCACATGCGCGCCCTCTTCGGCCAGACGCTCGGCGATGGCCGCGCCGATTCCGGACGCCGCGCCGGTCACAACGGCCGTCTTGTTGCTGATCAGCATCGTTTCTGCTCCATGGTTGAAACCAGACTGTTTTTACGGGATTGGCGTGCTTGCTCGGGATCGTCCATCGTGATCCGATCGCCCGGGTCGGGTCATTCCACCGTCAAACAGGTGCGGAAATCCAGTCAATAAATCGTGACCCCGCTGTCCACCGGAATGATCTGCCCCGTCGTATGTCGCGACTCGTCCGAAGCCAGATAGACCGCGACATGCGCCATATCGACGGGTTCGCAGGGCCCGAGCAGGCACTGGTCCGCCAGCTTGCGAAGCTCCTCCCGCTCATCGACCAGATGACGCACACGCGCCGAAAGCGTCAGTCCCGGGGCGATCGCGTTCACGCGGATGCGGTCAGGCGCATACTCCGGCGCCATCGAGCGCGTCAGCGCATGAACGCCGCCCTTCGCCGCCGTATAACAGTCGCGGTCGGTCAGTGCCATCAACGCGACCATCGACGAGAAGTTGATGACCGAACCGCCACCCGCGCGTTGCAGATAAGGAATGCCGTATTTGCATACGAGAAACGTGCCGAACAGATCCAGTCTGATCGCTCGCCAGAATTCTTCCTCCGGCGCATCGGTCACGCGAGCGTCGTGCGGCGTGGATCCGCCGGCGGTATTGCACAGGACGTCGATCTTTCCGAAGGCTTCCTCGGCCCGTGCCAGACCCGCACGGACGCTTTCCTTGTCGGTTACATCGAGCCTGAGCGCGACGATGCTTTCCCCGCCGCCGCTGCCGTCGGCAGCCGCCCGCGCGAGATCCAGATGGATATCGCCTGCCAGTACGCGTGCGCCTTCGGCGACGAACTGCCTGCAGATCGCCGTCCCGATGCCGCCCCCCGCGCCGGTCACGAACGCGACCTTGCCGTCCAACCTGCCCATTTCGTGTCTCCTTGATGCCATGCCGGTGCTTCACGTCGGCTCATCGCCCGTCGGGAACGCGTCCCCGCCCTTGCGCTCATGCTGCGTCTTCCATCGTGGCAGGCCGCGATTCGGTCGTGCGATCGCCGGCGCGCGTCAGCACGAATCCCGTATAGCCGGCCGCCGCGATGTCGTCACATTTCTTGCGGTACGTGCCGTGCCCGCCCAGATACGGCAGGAAAACCTGCGGCTTGCCCGGCACGTTCGCGCCGACATACCAGGAGTTCGCCTTCAGATAGAGCGTCTTCGACACGACGTCCTGAACGTGCGCCATCCAGTCCTCCTCCGCCTTCGGGTCGGCGTCGATCCGGTCGACGCCCGCCTCGCGCAGATCCACCATGCAGCGCGCGATCCAGTCGACGTGCTGCTCGATGCTCATCGACATGTTCGCGAGCGGCCCCGGGCTGCCGGGCCCCGTCACCGTGAACAGGTTCGGGAAGCCGCTCGTCATCAGGCCAATGTAGGTCTTCGCGCCTGCGGCCCATTTGTCGTTCAGCTTGAGGCCGCCCACACCGCGCACGTCGATATGCGTGAGTGCGCCCGTCAGCGCGTCGTAGCCGGTCGCATAGATCAGCACGTCGAGTTCGTGCAGGCCCTCGCTTGTCGCGATGCCCTCCGGCACCACGCGCTCGATCGGCGTCGCCTTCAGGTCGACCAGCGTGACATCGTCGCGGTTGTAGACGCTGTAGTAGGTATCGCCGAGGCACGGGCGTTTCGTGCCGAACGGAAAGCCGCGCGGCATCAGCTTCTCGGCAACGGCCGGGTCCTTCACCGTCTCGCGGATCTTGCCGCGGATGAACTCGGCCACCGTTTCGTTGGCTGCCTCGTTCGACAGGATGTCCCCGTAGCACATGCGAAAACCGAGCAACTGGCTGTTCTCCCATGCGTTTTCATACTTCCGGCGGCGCTCGTCGGGTGTAGCGTCGAGCGCGGATTCGACGGGAAACGGCACCGCGATGCCGAAACGCGTGAGGCGGCTGATCGCGCGACGTTCCGCGTAGGTGGCCCGCACGCGCGCACGCATTTCCGGGGTCAACGGATGATTCTTCGCCGGCACGACGTAGACCGCCGTGCGCTGAAACACGGTCAGATGCCTGCACTTGCCGGCAAGTGCCTGGATCACCTGGATGCCCGACGAGCCCGTGCCGATCACGCCGACCCGCTTGTTGCTGAAATCGACCTCGTGATGCGGCCAGCGGCCGGTGTGATGACTTTCGCCCGCGAACGTGTCGATTCCCGGAATCTCGGGCGGTTTCGGCACCGACAGCACGCCGGTCGCCGGCACGAAGAAGCGGGCGCGTGTGACCTTTCCGTCCGAGGTCGCCACGTTCCAGAGATTCAGTCTTTCATCGAACACCGCGGATTCGACGCGCGTATTGAAACGTATGTGCCGACGCAGGTCGAAGCGGTCGGCCACGTGATTCAGGTATCGCATCAGTTCCGCGGAGGTCGGATAGCGCTCGGGCCAGTCCCACTCGTCCTGAAGTTCCGCCGAAAACGAATAGGAGTAGTCCCAGCATTCGAGATCGACCCGCGCTCCCGGATAGCGATTCCAGTACCACGTTCCGCCGACGCCGTCGCCCGATTCGAATGCCTGGATGCGAAAACCGGCATCGGTGAGTCGCTTGATCGCATACAGTCCGCCAAAGCCGGCGCCGACGATGACGGCGTCCAGCACGTCCGAGGCCTGGTTCATTTCTGTGTCTCCTGAAGATGGTTGCTTGTCTGGAATCTATTGAATGACCGCATGCCGGTCCGCATCAATTGCGACAGCGACGCCTTCCCGTACATTGAAATCGCCCGGACGTTCCGTTCGTGCCTGCCGGATCGGGAGCGGCGCGCCATCCGGCCGGCCGTATCGGGATATCGCATCGCACGATCGTGCGAAATTCCAAAGTACGGCAGACGCGCGCCGCGCGAATTGACGCGATACCGGCCGGCTCTTCATCGTGGAGGCAGGAAAATGAAAGGAGTGCCGCGCCATGTCTGCCGCCCTGCAACGCCTGATCGACAAGGACCTGATCCGCGACGTGATGCTTCGCTACGCTCGCGGCGTCGACCGTCGCGACTGGGAACTCGTCCGTTCCGCGTTCTTCGAGGACTGCCATGACGACCACGCGGACTTCAAGGGCACACGCGACGCCTTCATCGCATGGGTCAGGGAGCGGCACGACGCCCCGAGCCTGCTGACCTCCACGCACTTCCTCGGCAACTGTCTCGTCGAATTCGCGTCCGATGGCGTCGCCGCCGTCGAAACGTATTTCGTCGCGCGGCTGGAACTCGCGCCGCAGGCCAGCGAACATCGGTCGATGCTCGACGCGAAACATGCCGACAGCACCCACAACAGCCGCGTCGAAGTATTCGGACGCTATGTCGACCGCTTCGAGAAACGCAACGACGAGTGGCGGGTCGCGCGTCGCCGAACCGTGTTCGACGCCATACAGTCGCACCTCGTCGACGCAGCCGACAACACGCTCAACCCGGCGTGGACGCTCGGCCGGCGTGACCGGCACGACCCGGTGTTCGCGCTGCGGGCGGAAGTCGGCTTGAGCTGACGCACGGCGCTCGCCCTCGGCGACGCGACCAATGCCGACGAAATCGATCCAGTCGGCTGATGGAACCACGGAGACATCACATGAACCGCTGCTCGACGCCGTCGAACGCGCGCCCGGCTTTTCACGGCTTCGTTGCGCTGCATCGCGCCCCCGAGGAGTCGATATCGTGAGCCTCGACAATGAAACCCGCGCCTTCATCGGCAAGCTCGCCGCGACAGCATCGAAGCCGCGTCACCTGATGACGCCGGACGAGGCGCGCGCCGCGTTCGCACGAATCGGCACGATCCTGTCGGCGGGAGCCGACGTACGCGCCACCATTTCGCTCGATATCCCGGTGGACGGCGGCTCGCTCCGCGCACGCCTGTTCATGCCGGACGAAGGTCCGCAAGCGCTGCTCGTCTATTTTCACGGCGGCGGCTGGGTGGTCGGCGGCATCGACGAATTCACGCCGCTGTGCCGGGAAATCGCCGCCGGTGCGGGTGTCGCGGTTGCGCTCGTCGAGTACCGGAAGGCGCCGGAACATCCATTTCCGGGCCCGGTATTCGACGCCTGGCAGGCCGCGCGGTGGCTCGTCGCGCAACAAGCTGCCCTGTTCGGCACGACACTGCCGGTGATCGTCGGCGGGGACAGCGCGGGCGCGAACCTCGCGATCGCGGTCACGCTGCTCGCCCGGCAGGAGGAAACGGTATCGTTCGCCGGCCAGTTGCTCGTTTACCCGGTGACCGATTGCCGGTTCGATCGGCCTTCGTACCTCGCCGCCGACAATCAGCTTCTGACCAGTCGCGACGCGATGATGTGGTACTGGACCCACTATGCGCCAACCGACGCGGACCGGCACTCAAGCCTCGCCTCGCCGCTGAGGGAGGCCGACCTCTCGCGTCTGCCGGAGGCGATCGTCGTCACCGCCGAGCACGACGTGCTGCGCGACGAAGGCGAAGCCTACGCGCAGCGCCTCGTGCAAGCCGGCGTGCCGGTTCATCATCTGCGCGCAGCCGGACAGATGCACGGCTTTCTCATGATGATTGGCGTTCTGCCCGGAAGCCGCGCCGGCCTGAGCTTCATATGCGAGCACCTCCGCATCCTCGCTGCGCGTGCGTCGCACTGACCTGCCGACCGCGCTCCGCGCAACCGAATGGCGGGCATGCCGCCGCGCCATGACGGGCGCGATGGTAGTACGATTCGACATGATGCGCATAGGCGGGCCGGACAAGCACAGGTTCCGCCATCGAAGAATCAGACGGAGACACGGATGCACCCCGGTAGATCCTTGCCGACACACGTCGACGCGAGGTCCGGCAATGGCCCGCACGGCGTCGACACCGCGTGGCCCAAACTGCCTCGCGGCGAACGCGCACCGAGCAGCGCGATGGTGACGCCGCTCGCACGCGGGCTGTCGATCCTGTCGGCGTTCGGCCCGGACAAGGGCTGGCTGAGCAATCTGGAGATCGCACAGGCAACCGGCATTCCGCCGCCGACTGCGCTGCGCCTGCTCCGGTCGCTGGTCGCACTCGGCTACCTGCACCACGACAAGGCCAGCCGGAAATATGCGCTCGCGGCCGCGTCGCTCGCGCTCGGCTACGCGGCCGTCGCCGATCCCGACCTTCAGCGGCTCGCCAGCATCGAAATGCGGAAACTGGCCGAGGCGACCGATAGCTACGTACTGCTCGGCACGCGCGACCGCCTCGACATCCTGATCCTCGATACCCAGATCGGCAGCCGCACCGTGCTGGATCTGCGGCTGCGGCCCGGCATGCGCATGCATATCGCGTATTCGCTGATGGGATGGGCATTGCTGGCCGCCCTGCCCGAAGCGGAATGCCGCTACCTGCAATGCGAGCTCGAGCGGCGTGCCGACGACAACTGGCCCACCATCGGGCGCCGCATGTTCGAGAAAGTCGCGCAGGTGCGCGAACTGGGGTTCGGCATGTTGCATGGCGACTGGGAACCGGAGCTGGCGTGTGTCGCCGCGCCCGTCCCGCTTCCCGACCGGCCGCCACTCGTGCTCGGCTGCGTCGGCCGCACGGCCCGCCTCGCGCAGGCGAGGCTCGAACGGGAACTCGGCCCGCGCCTCGTCGCGATTGCGCAGACGCTTCGCGAGCGTGTGCCGCCCTGCGTCTGAACACGGAAGAACACCATGACGAGGCAGCTCGATCGTCCGGGAGTCGCAATGCCCCAGGCACCCCATGTCACACAGACGCTCGATCGCGGCCTGCAGGTTTTGCGCGCATTTCACGCCGAGCGCACGCCGCTGACCAACGGAGAACTGGCGCAGCGCACGGGCATGTCGCGCTCGGCCGTTTCGCGTTTGACCTCTACCCTGATCCATCTCGGCTACATCCGCCGCGTGGCGGGCGGCACGCAGTTCGAACTCGCTACAGGCGTGTTCGGCATCGGGTACGCCTACCTCGAAACCAACCCTGTCACGCGACTCGCCCATTCGCCGATGCAGCAGCTTGCCGACCGGTTGAACGTGTCCGTCGCGCTTGCCGCGCCCGATGGGCTCGACATGCTGTATATCGCGCATCGGACCAGCGCAGGCATCGCCACGCTGCGCCTCGGCGTCGGTTCACTGCTGCCGATGGGCTGGACGGCGATCGGGCGCGCGTGGCTCTGGACGCTGCCGGAACCGGAGCGACGCCAATACGTCGCGCGGTTGCTGGAAGCCGCCGGCCCCCAGCGCGAAGCGATGCGCATCGGCATCGACAACGCGTTCGACGATCTGGGCTCGAACGGCGTATGCATGTCGTTCGGCGAATTCCAGCGTCATGCATACGGCATCGCGTTACCGATCAGCGTCGGCCGCTCCGCCACACCGATGTCGCTCAGCTGTGGTGCGATCCGGCCCGATCCGGACCTCGACGCCATCAGGCAACACATCGTGCCGGCACTCAAACAGGCGGCGCGTGATCTCGAGATGCTGCTTCGCGAGGTTCGCTACGAGCCGTGACCGGCCTGAACATTTCCTGCTCCGGCCGCCCGCACGGTTGGCCTGAACACGACGCCGCGTCGCGCACTCGCCACGCGGCGTCGATGACGCGCGAGCTCAACGCGCTCGCCCGCGCACGCAGGTGCCGCCTTGCTCCGCGACAAACGTCAGGATCGAGGTGAAATCGTCGGCACCGCGTCCCGCATCGTATGCCGCATGCCAGACATCGCGCGCGCGGTCGATCGTCGGCGTCGCGATATGCAGCAGACGCGCTTCGTCGAAGCCGAGCGACATGTCCTTTTCGATGATCGCCAGCGCCGCGCCATAGTCGAATCGACCCGACACGGCGCGGCTCAGCATCTTCGAACCTGCAAAACTCTGCGCCGTACCGGCGTCGAGCAGCCGCATCATCATGTCCGGGTCGAGACCGGCCTTCGCGCCCATTGCCAGCCCTTCCGAGCAGACGACGAGATTGGTCGCCATGATGATGTTGTTCACGATCTTCATGATCTGAGCCATGCCGGCGCGCTCGCCCATCACGAACACGTCCTTGCCGATCAGCGACAGCAGCGGCATGACCTGCTCGACGAGCGCCGGCGCGCCGGCCGCCAGCATCGCGAGCGTACCCGCCCGCGCGGCGGGCGCACCGCCCGAGATCGGCGCATCGACGATGCCGATGCCTTTCTCCGCCAGCCCGTCGCCGATACGCACGATCATGTCCTGACCGATCGTCGACATCTCCGCGTACAGGCGGATCGCCGTCCCGTGCACGACGCCGTCCGGGCCCAGGCCGACGGCCAGCGACACGTCGCGATTCGGCAGACACGCCAATACGATGCCGGCCGCATCGGCGACCGAGCGCGGCGAATCGTGGATGACCGCGCCGCCGTCGACAAAGGGCTTCAGGGCCGCGGGCGACGGGTCGTACACATGCAGGCGGAACGATTGCCCCAGCAAGCGCTCGGCCATCGGGCCGCCCATCTGCCCCAGACCGAGAAAGCCGATATGTTTCACTGTATCCATTTGAATCCCGAATCCGTTTATCGATCAGGCAGTCACGCCGCGACGCGCGATCGCACCGCCGATCCAGGCCGCCGCCTCCGTCAGCGCTTCCTTTGCCGCCGCGCACGCGAGCCCCATGCGAAAGAAGCCGTGGATCATGCCTTCGTAGTGCCTCAACGTGACGGGCACGCCCGCGTCGAACAGGCGATTCGCATAGGCATCCCCCTCATCGCGCAAGGGATCGAAGCCGGCCGTCACGACGAGCGCGCGCGGCAATCCCGCCAGCGACCTTGCGCGAAGCGGGCAGGCATGCGGATGAAACGCATCCCGCTCGTTCGCGACGTAGTCGTGCCAGAACCGAATCATCGCCGCGCGCGTGAGCGCATAACCGGACTGGTTCTCGATGTACGAGCGGGTCGGCGGCGTGTGGTAGTCGGTCACCGGGTAGATCAGTACCTGCGCACACAGCAACGGGCCGCCTTCGTCGCGGATCCTCAGCGCGGTCACCGCTGCGAGGTTGCCGCCCGCGCTGTCGCCCGCCACGACGATGCGCGACGCATCGAGCGACAGTGTTTCCGCCTGTTGCGCGATCCAGCCCACGGCGTCGAAGCAGTCGTCGACCGCGGCAGGGAAGCGGTGCTCGGGCGCAAGCCGATAGTCGAGCGCAATCACGGCCGCCCCGCTTCCCTCGCATAGATCTCTGCACACGTGATCGTGCGTGTCGAGATTGCCGATCACGAAGCCGCCGCCGTGAAAGAACACGATCACGCCGTCGCTTTGCCTGGCCTCCGGCCGCGGCCGGTACAAGCGAGCCGGCAACGAGCGCCCTGCCAGCGGTATTTCGAGGTCGACGACCTCGCCGACCATCGTGCGTCGATCGAGCGGCGGATAGGCCAGGCCTGCGCGCAGCGCGTCGACGGACAGACTCTCCATCGGCGGCGTCGATTCGAGGCTGCGCAGAATCGCGGCGATTTCAGGGTCGAGCGCCATACGCGCTACTCCGTGATGCACTGCGCGGGTTCACGGCCCGGCGTGGCGGGAGACTCGAGACGTGCGTCGAAAGCGAGTCGTCGATTCGTTGACACGTTATTGAAAAGAGGCATCGTTCATCTCCCTGTTGGCAGTTTTCCTGCACTGGACTGACGCGGGCAATCCGAACACGCTGGTCGCTGCGAGCGCGGCCGCGCCATTCATGCAAAGCGTGCCGACGTGCCGGGTCGTGGTCAATGTCGGCACACGGTGCTTTCCGTACAACGGAACGGGCAATATCTCGCGAGGAGAGCGGCGTCGGCTCGATTCGTCGCGGCGGCGCTCATGCCGGGCGCCGCGTCATCGCGTTGCGGGCAACTGCGGATTCGATTCCACTGTACGGAAACGCCGTATGCAACCCGCTTCCGGCACCTTCGACCAGCGTCTATTCTTGGGTAGCCGCCCGCATTCGGGTTCGTGCGCCACGCAAAGGAAAGGAATGGACGATTCAAACGTTCTGAAGACACGATTCGAACATCTGCACGGCTTCTGGAACAACGGGCTCGAATCTGCGCTGCAGGAAGACCCTGCCTTCTTCGCCAGCTATCTGTCGATGGCCGAAGTCGCGATGGGCGCGACGCACCTCGAACCGAAGATACGCGACTTCGTCCTGATCGCCGCCAATGCAAGCGTGACGCACCTGAATTCCGAGGCCGTCAGCCACCACGTCGAAGCCGCCGTGAAACACGGCGCAACCCGCGGTGAACTGCGCGAGGTGCTTCAGGTCGCCTCCGTTCTCGGCATTCATGCGTATATGGTCGGGGTGCCAATCCTGCTCGAAGCGCTTGCCGCCACCGGCGAATCGCTCGATGCGGTGTTCCCGCTCGACGACGCCTTCGAGAAAGTGCGCGCGCAGTTCACCGAGCGCCGCGGTTACTGGAGCGACGAGTTGCAAGGCATGGTTCGCAGTTCTCCCGCGTTCTTCGACGGGTATACGGCGTTTTCGTCGGCACCGTGGAAGACCGGCGAGCTGGCGCCGGTCGTCAAGGAATTGTTGTACGTGGCAATCGACGTATCGACGACACACCTCTTCGAGCCGGGCGTCCGCATTCATACGCGCAACGCGCTTCGCTACGGTGCGACACCGGCGCAAGTGCTGCAGGTCATGCAGATCGTCAGTTGTGTCGGGATGCAGAGCTTTCTGCTCGGCGTACCCCGTTTGAGATCCGCTGGGGCCTGACTGCACGCGCCTGAAAACAGGCTAGTTCCGGTTGAGCGATCCGGGCGACATCCGGCACTCGATCGCGGGGTGCGGCTGATGCGGCGCATCGCGCAAACCGCTGCGTTCGCGTCGGAGGGGCTCGGCCGGCCGCGTACGCGATCGTACCGACGCCCCGCTCGCGCGCTGGATCAAAGGTGCTTGCCGAAGAACGGCGCCAGCTTCGACACCGCTTCGCGCATCTGCTCGGGCGTATCGTAAAGCGACATGTGCGTGGCGCCCGGGATCACGTGCAGGTGCTTGTCGGTGCTGGCCGCCTTGTCGAAGATGTCCCGGCTGAACCACAGCGAGCCGGCGTCGCTGCCGGCGATCAGTTGCAGCGGTTGCGTCAGCAGCACGTCGGCCGACGCGAATGCGTCGTAGGTCACCAGTTGCGGCAGGCTGCTGGTCGTGAACTGGCTCGGCGTGTTGGGATGCTGCGCGCGCGACGTACGGTAGTAGTCGTACGCTTCGCGCATGTCGCGATCCTCGACGCCGTCGAGGCTCGTCGGCGAGAACGGCAGATACGCGACCGGCTCGCCGTCGGCCTCGCGCGTGCGCTGCGCGGCGCCCAGTTCGAGCAGCCCGATCGCCTTCGCCGCCGGCTCGTCGCCGCGCCAGCCGACGCGGAACATGCTGCCGATATTGACGGTGCTGATACCGCCAACCGCCTTGATGCGCCGGTCGGTCATCGTCGCGTGGATCGCATAGCCGCCGCCTGCGCAGACACCCAGCGCGCCGATCCTGTCGCGATCGACGCAATCGCGCGTCACCAGATAGTCGACCGCACTGCGCACGTCGTTGACGCGCGCATAAGGATCCTCGAGAAACCGCGGCGTGCCGCCGCTTTCCCCCTGGAACGACGCGTCGAACGCGAGCGTGACGAAGCCTTCGCGCGCCAGCTGCTCCGCATAGCGACCGGCCGTTTGCTCCTTGACGCCGCCGCCCGGATGCACGCATACGATGGCCGGATACTTGCGGGCCGCGTCGAAGCCTTCGGGAAAATAGAGGTTCGCGGCCATTTCAAGCGCGCCGTTCGGAAATTTGACTGATTGCATGAGTTCTCCAGTTGATGTTTCACCGGGGCGATTCGACGTTTGCATCCCGGACCTGGTCGAATATAGTCGTCGATGTCGCCAGCAACTAGACTGCATGAAGTTCATGCGCCAATAAGCCAGGCTTATCAATCAAGACCTGCGTTTCCAACCGGAAAGCCTTGCCGGGACGGCAGCCGATGAATGGACCGCGCGGATCGGCGCGCGTTGTCATGGACGATCGCGCCGGTTCCCCGGCGCGACCGACCGGCAGCGTGACGATGGCCGCCGCAGGCCGCTTCGATGCGGTGATCGGTCAGCCTTTGCTCGGCTGATGAAACATCGGCCAGTGCTGCCGGACGAGTTCGCGCGACGCACCGTATGCGTAGCAGCTGTCGATCTTGAGCGGTTTCCCGCTGGCGTCGGTTGCTTCGAGCAAACCTCGGGCACGCAGCGGATTGACGGCCTGGATGGCCGCGGTTGCGAGCGGGATCAGGATTTCGCGCAGATGCGCGCAGGTTTCGCCGGGCGGCAGTCGCTTGCGTACCTCGCCGCCCCAGCCCGCCCCGATCCGCAACCCCACCAGCGCCTGCAGCGACGCGCCGCCGCCCGGGCATTCGCGGTACGGATAGGCGCGGATGAAGGTGCTGACCGCGTGGATGACCATATCGAGATCGAATACCACGCACAGCCCGATGTCGTGAATCGGATCGTTCGCCGGCACCACGCGCACGCCGCTGGGCGGCGCGAAATCGTGCGGTTTGCGGTCCGTCAGATGACCTTCGATTTCAAAGAGTCCGTCGCTTCGCCTGAATCCCTCGAACGCGATCCGCCTCGTATGCAGCGGCTCGCGCGTCACCGCGTCGGTTGCCGCGCCGTTGTCGTGAACGCTCATTGCGCCCTCCCGGCAGCCTCGATCTCGCGCGCGACATTCGCCAGTGCATGCGCGAGCGTCCGGCCGTCGCTGCGAGCGTCCTGAATGAGCGTGGCGAACTGCCTGACCGCCGACGTCCGCACGCCATGCGCCGCGAGACCGTCGCCCTTCGCGATGATCTGCTCGAGCGTCAACGGTCTGGCCGGCGTCCCGACGCTGTCGATCACGACGCTGGCACGCGCGGTGCCGTCGTCGCGCACGATCCGCGCGCCGGTCGCGAAGCGGGTCGGGTAATACTGCGTCAGCGCGTCGCTCGGTTCGAAGCGCACGCGCTGCGCGATGCGCCGGATCTGCGGATCGGCGAGAAACGCGTCGTCATACGCGTCATAGCGGTACGGCCCGTAGCTCAGCGTCGCGCCGACGATATACGGACAGCTGTATTGCGCGGCCATCGTCGATTCGGGTTGCGCGAGCATATGCTGGTCCGCGATCAGCGGTGGGCCGCTGATCACGATCTCGCGGATGTCGTTGGTTCGCATCGCAAAGTTGTCGGTCAACTCAGCCAGCGCGTCGATCGTCGAGTGGAACAAGCGACAACAGGCGTACGGCTTGAGGCTGATCGCATGGATCTGCAGCGCGTCATGCCGTTCGACTGCGCGCAGCGGACCGCCGAACAGCGCGGCGAGCCCGTAGGCGCCTTCGACGACGCACCGCGGCGCCGTCACCGCGTCCATCTGCGCAAATTCGGCGGCGATCACGCCGTTGCGTGCCGCGATGCCCGCATGAACGCGCTTGACCTCGCCGCCAGCCGCCTCCGCCGAGAACTGCATCGAGCCGCTTGCCTGCGACAGCGCATGGCCCCAGGCGCGAATCAGCGCTTCCGGCGTGACCGGCGCGTCGTGACGATACGCATGAAGCGCCACGCAGGCGGTGGCCGCGCCGAAGGTGCCGAAAATCGCCGTCGGATGAAACCCGCGATGCACGGTTTCCATCCCGCCCGCCGCCGCGCCGACCAACGCCATCGCCTCGTAGCCGGCGGCCACCGCGCGAAACAGCGCGGCCTGCGACGCGCCGGTGTCCGCCGCGACGGCCAGCGCCGCCGGTATCACGGCCGCGCCGGGATGGCTCAGCGTCTCGTTATGCGTGTCGTCGAGCTCGTAGCTGTGCGAGGCCGTGCCGTGCACCAGCGCGGCAACGGACGCATCGGCCGTCCAGTCGCCGCCGAGGACCGGGCTCGCGCCCGTGCCGGCAAAACGCCGCGACCAGCCCGCGATCTGGGTCGTCCACGGCCGTGTCGCGCCCCACAGCGAGACGATGAAGTTGTCGAGGAAAAGCCGGCACAGTGCTGCGGTATCGGCATCGGTCGCGCACCGGTTCGCCACGGACGCGACATGCGCGACGATGGCCGCGGTGACATCCGTCGGTGCAGACGCCGATTCTCCAGCGCCGTTGGGGGATTGCATGCTTCGTCTCCTGTCGTGACGCGGCCGCCGGGCGGCGCGCGCTGCCGCATCGCGCGTGCGGCCGCGATACGCGGGCACGCGGTGCACGTACCGTCACGATGCGCGGGCATCGGTGCACCCGTCAATTTGCACGGGGCATCCCTCCCGTACTTTGAAATGCCGGTGGCGGCAATGCGCACGCCCGATCGTGGATCGGGCGCGACACGAATGGTCGGAGCGAACGCGCGGTATCCACCGCCCTACGCGGAAAGGGACTCGATCGACGTCACTTCGACGCCATCGTAGGCCGTCGCTTCGCCTCGATCGCGCCATGCGGCCAGATCGGCCTCACGCGCGGCGATCGCGGCGTCCCAGGCGCGATACGCGTCCTGGCCCAGCATCAGCCGCAACGGCGGCACGTCGCTATTGACGGCATCGACCATCACGCGCGCGGCCTTCGCGGGGTCGCCCGCCTGCTTGCCGGCCTCGCGTTCGAAATAGTCGAGCATCGGCGCGACGATCGGGCGATACGCGTCGAGCGACTGCTCCGGCCGCATGTTCGCGTCGCCGGCGAATTCGGTCCGGAATGCGCCGGGCTCCACGAGCGTGACGCGGATCCCGAGCGGCGCGACTTCGTGATGCAAGGCCTCGCTCCACGCTTCGAGCGCGAACTTCGCCGCGCAATACGGACCGCATGCGGGGAACGTCACGAGCCCGGCGACGCTGGTGAGGTTCAGCACGTGGCCGCTGCCCTGCGCGCGCATGTGCGGCAACACCTCGCGCGTCAGCTCGGCCGCAGCGAAGAAGTTGAGCTCCATCTGCTCGCGCAGCTGGGCCGACGAAAATTCCTCGACCGCGCCGCACGAACCGCGACCGGCGATGTTCGCCAGCACGTCGATGCGGCCGAACGCCTGCAACGCGGCCTGCAGCGCGGTCGCCCGCGCGGCTGCGTCGGTCACGTCCATCGGCAGCGCGAGCGCGCGGTCGCCGTAGCGGCCGGCGATGGCTTGCAGCGGCGCCAGGCGTCGCGCGGTCAGGACTGCGCAATCGCCACCAGCCAGCACGTGCTCGGCCAATGCCTTGCCGAAACCCGACGAGGCGCCGGTGATGAACCAGATCTTTGCCATGAAAACTTTCTCTTGATAGATCGACGTCGTCACGCCGCGCCGCAGCGCGCGGCATAGGCGTGATCGCCGGACGATGAAAAACGGAAACGCGTGCGCGGAAATGTCCCGCCAGCGTCAACGCGCGGCCGCGAGGTTTTCCTGAAAGAACGGCCCGAGCTTCGACATGGCCTGCTCGACGTACTGCGGTTTGTCGTACAGGTCGTAGTGGCTCGCGCCGTCGACCACGAACAGGTTCTTGCGGCTCGAACGCGCGCGCTCGAACAGTTCGTAGCCGTCGCGGTACGACCCGAACGCGCCCGGTTTGTTGCCGATGACGATCTGCAGCGGCTGGGTCAGCAACTGATCCGCGAGGTGAAACGCATCGAAGCCCACCGCCGCCTGCAGGCCGGAGAAGCGCAGCTTGTTCGGCGAGCCCGGCTGCTGGCCGCGCGGCGTCGTGTAGTAGTCGACGGCTTCGACGATGTCGATGTCGTTGATGCCGGCCTGCTTGCGCTCGGCTTCCGACGCGGGAATGTAGGTGACGATCAGCGGGTCGGCGCCGCGCGCCTCCGCGGTACGCTGCTTGCCGATCGCGTCGAGCGTGGCGAGCGCCGCGTCGGCCGACAGGTTGCCTTCGCGCATGATGCGGCCGTAGTTGGCCGCGACGACGGTGCCCACCGCCTTGATCCGGCGCTCCGTCATCGCGGCGTTGACCGCATAGCCGCCGCCACCGCAGATGCCGAGCACGCCGATACGCGCGTCGTCGACGTAATCGAGCGTCACCAGATAATCGACCGCGCAACGGAAGTCCTCGACGCGCGACGCCGGATCTTCGAGGTAGCGCGGCTCGCCGCCGCTCGCGCCCTGATGGGAGGCGTCGAACGCGAGCGTCACGAAGCCGAGCGCGGCCAGCTTCTGCGCGTAGATCGACGCGGTCTGCTCCTTGCAGCTGCTGATCGGGTGGCCGCAGATGATGGCCGGATACTTCGTGCCGGCGTCGAAGTTCGGCGGGAAGTACAGATCGGCTGCAACGTCCACCGATCGATTGCGGAATGTGACGGATTGCGACATGGCCTTGTCCTCGATTGCGAAGTCGAAACAGCGACCATGTTAAAGACTGGCTCGCCGAGTGATAATCCTGCAAAATCTTCTTGAAGTCATAAGCAGAGGTTCTCAATGGCCGGCAACAATCTGAAGGATCTGTCCGCGTTCGTGATGGTGGCGGAAGAGCGCAGCTTTACGCGTGCGGCCGCGCGGCTCGGCGTGTCGCAGTCGGCGCTGAGCCAGACCATTCGCGGCCTCGAGGCGCGGCTCGACTTGCGGCTGTTCGCGCGCACGACGCGCAGCGTGTCGCTGACCGAGGCCGGCGAACGGCTGTTGAACCGCGTCGGCCCCGCGATGAGCGAAATCGATGCAGGACTGGAGGAAATCGGCGAACTGGTCGGCAAGCCGACCGGCGTGGTCCGGCTGACGGCCGACGAATTCGCGGTACAGAGCGTGCTGCAGCCGGCCATCGCGCGCTTCCTGCCCGATCATCCGGGCATCCGGATCGAGATCACGACGGACTACGGGCTCGCCGACATCGTCGACGGCCGTTTCGACGCCGGCGTGCGGCGCGGCCGCCTCGTCGCGAAGGACATGATCGCGGTGCGCATCGGCCCCGACATTCCGATGACCGTCGTCTGCGCGCCCGCGTATCTCGACCGCCATCCTGCGCCGAAGCGCCCGGCCGATCTCGTCTCGCATGCATGCATCAACCTGCGCCTGCCGACGCACGGCGAATTTCTCCCGTGGATTTTCACGAGGGCCGGCAACGAGCAACGCATCAAGGTGGACGGCCCGCTCGTGTACACGAGCATCGCACCGGTGCGCGACGCGGCGCTTGCCGGCCTCGGGCTTGCCTACCTGCCCGTCGAATACGTGCGCACGGCGCTGGCGTCCGGGCAGCTGGTCGAGGTGCTGGGCGCCTGGCGCAAGACCTTCGAGGGCTACCACCTCTATTACGCGAACCGGCGAAACGCGACCTCCGCGTTCTCGCTGCTGGTCGACGCGCTGAAATACCGCAAGCCCTGAGGGCCGCGCATTTCATCACGCCGCCGGCGCGTCGCCGGCCGGGCGGTCCAGCAGTTGCCGGATCAGCGCGCGCGCGATGGGGCCTTGCTCGCGGCCGCGCGCGGTCGCGATATGGATGCGGCGCACGGCCCACGGCTCGGCCAGCTCCATCACGGCGACGCGGCTGAACAGTTCATGACTGACGAGGCACTCGGGCTGCACCGTCACGCCGAGGCCGGCCTGTACGAGGCTGACGGCGACGCCCGCACTCCTGACACCGTAGCGCGGCTCGAAATCGACACCGATACGTCGCGCGGCCGCGCGGATCGCGCCGAGCATCGCGCCGACCACGATCAGGTTTTCCGACAGCAGATCCTCGGTCGTCAGGCTGGCGCGCGCCGTGAGCGGATGACCCAGCGGGACGACCGCGATGAGGCGGTCCTCGCGGTAAGGCGTCACGTCGACGCCGCCGAGATCGAGCTCGTGCGCGGCCGCGAACACGCCGACGTCCGCATCGCCGCGCGCGACGGCCTGCACGATCTCGGCGTTCTCGAGTTCGTTCACGACCAGATCGACGAGCGGATACTCGCGCTGGAACTCGCCGATCTCGCGCGCGAGAAACGGCACGATGATCGAGCGCGCCGACGCGACGGAAAGTTCGCCGCGCATGCCGTCGGTAAACGACGAGATCTCGGAACGCATGTCGTCGAGGTCGTCGAAGATGCGGCGAATGTAGCGGACCAGCACCTCGCCGGCCGGGCTCGGCGCGACGCCTTTCGGGCTGCGTTCGAGCAGCTTGATGCCGGCGATGTCCTCGAGGTCCTGGATGCGCTTGGTCGCGGTCGACGCGGCGACGTTCTCGCGGATCGCCGCGAGCCCGATCTGCTGCTCCTCGACCGCCGACAGGAACAGCTTCAGCGTAAACAGATCGACCTGCCGGATCAGGTGCAGGCGATTGAATGTACTCATGTCTCCCCTCATGCACGTCTCGATGACGTTGTCGGCGCCGCGGCCGGTTGCGCGCCGTCGTCGTGCCGGGCGCGTCGTGCGGGAAACGAGACGTGGCGGCGCGCGCGCGGCGCGTGAAGGATCGCGGCGTTCGACGCCGATCGTACACCGGATCGACGCGAACGGCGCGGCGGGACGCGGCCGTGCGATCGCGCACGGCCGCGCGCGGTGCGCCGATCTCCGTGGCGCAGCTGCGACGGTCGCCCCGCCGCGCCGCCAATCATCAGACCGTTGCCGCGACGCGCCTAGCGGCCGGTGCGCAGCAGCGCATCGAGCGACGCGTTGTCGGCGCCGATGTCGTGCGCCGCGTGCAGCGGCGGCGGGCGCTTGCCGTCGAACGACAGCGGCAGCCCGACCAGGCCGATCTCGTCGTCGGACGGTTTCTCGATGATGCCGAGCGCGTGCGTCTGCGCATGCGCGACCACCTCGGCGGTAGTCTGGATCGGCGCGACCGGAATGCCCGCCGCCTGCAAGCGCGCCTGCCACGTCGCGCGACTCTCCGTCGCGAGCTGCTCGCCGATCAGGCGGTCGATCTCCGCGCGATTGCGCAGGCGCGCCGCATTGGTCGCGAAGCGCTCGTCGCGCGCCCATTCGGGGCGCTCGAGTGCCGCGCACAGCTTGGCGAACAGCGCATCGTTCGCGGCGCTGACGATCAGATAGCCGTCGGCCGTCGCATACGCGCGATGCGGGACGATGAACGCGACGCCCGATCCGTGCCGGCCGCCGGTATCGCCGTCCGCGCTGTAGTTCGCGATCGCCACGGTCATCCAGCCGATCGCCGTTTCGAGCAGCGAGCCGTTGACGGTCGCACCGCAGTGCTTGATCTGGCGGCGATACAGCGCCGCGAGGATGCCGACCACGGCCCACAGCCCCGAGCCGAAATCGACGATCGACACGCCGGCGCGAACCGGCGCCTGCCCTTCCTCGCCGGTGATGCTCATGATCCCCGAGAACGCCTGCATCAGCGGATCGTAGCCGGGCAGCGTGTTCAACGGTCCGAGATGGCCGAACGCGCCGATCTCGCAGTAGACCAGTTCCGGCTTCGTCACGCGCAGGCTGTCGGCATCGAGGCCGTATTGCGCGCTGGAGCCCGGCCGCAGGTTATGGATGAACACGTCCGCATGCTCGGCGATCAGCCGGTGCAGCGTCGCCAGTTGCTCGCGGTCCTTGATGTCGATGCAGACGGAACGCTTGCCGCGATTCAGCGCGTGATACGCCGCACCGCTGCCCTTCCATTCGCTCGGCCCCCAGCCGCGCGCCGAGTCGCCGGTCGGGCGCTCGATCTTCCAGACTTCGGCGCCCAGCGACGCCAGGATTTTTCCGGCGAACGGCGCCGATGCGCTATCGCTCAGTTCGACCACCACAACGCCCGACAGCGGCAGGTCACGCAACATGTCGCTTCTCCTGTTTTCGTTTTACTGCGATTGCGGCGAGCCGCTCGCGTCCGGCGCGTACGCGCCGCCCGACCCCAGCATCCGGTCGATTTCCTCGGCGCCGAAGCCGTACTCGGCCAGCAGCGCGGCGGAATGCTCGCCGAGGCGCGGCGCCGGATAGCGCAATTCCGGCGCGCTTTCGCTCCATTGCTGCGGGATGCCGAGCGTCCGGATCCGGCCTTCGGATGGATGCTCCTGCTCGGCGAAGAAGCCGACCGCCTGCATGTGCGGATCGTCGATCAGCGTTTCGGGCGTATTCATCTCGATCACCGGAATGTCGGCTTCGGTCAGCGCGTTCACCCATTCGGCCGTGGTGCGCGTCTCGAACACGCTCGCGAGGAACGCATACAGCTGCGCGATATGCTCGGTGCGGCCGCCGATGTTGTTGAAGCGCGGATCGTCGGCCATCTCCGGATGCCCGGACAGCACGAAGAAACGCTGCCAGTGATGGTCGGCATAGACGTTCACGCCGATATAGCCGTCGCGCGTGCGATACGGGCGGCGGTCGGGATTCATCATCCGCGCATAGCCCCAGTCGCCGAGCGGCGGCACGAACGTGTGCCCGTACAGATGATCGCCGAGCACGAAATGCGCGAAGGTCTCGAGCATCGGCACGAACACCTGCTGTCCGACGCCGGTCTTCTCGCGCCGGTACAGCGCCATCGCGACCGCATTGCTGGTCGCCATGCCGACCACGCGATCGGCGACCGCCGTCGCGACATAGGTCGGCGGCCCCGCCTTGCGGCTTTGCAGCACCGGCATTCCGACCGCGGCCTGGATCAGGTCGTCGTACGCCGGGCGCGACGCATAGGGACCGTTCTGCCCGAAGCCGAATGCGCCGCAGTAGATGATGCGCGGATTGAGCTTGCGCACGTCCTCGTACGCGATGCCGAGCTTCGCCATCGTGTGCGGCCGCATGCTGTAGAGCAGCACGTCGGCCGCTTCGGCCATGCGTTTCACCGCACCGATGCCGTCCGGATGCTTGAGGTCGAGCACAAGGCTGCGCTTGTTGCGATTCAGGTGCAGGAAGATCGGGCCCATGCCCGGATGGCGGCTCGGGCCGATATGGCGCGTCGTGTCGCCGTCGCGCGATTCGATCTTGCAGACGTCGGCGCCCATGTCGGCGAGCAGCAGCGACGCGTAGGGGCCCATGAAGTTCGACGTCAGGTCGAGGATGCGTACTCCGTCGAGCGGTCCGGCCATCTCAGCCTCCGTCGACGCGATGAAAATCAAAGGGCTTCACGATGTCTCCTCCGTGAGCGGGGCACGCCGCGCGGGCGCCGGTGGGCCGGCGCGCCGCGCGCGGCCCTCAGTTTGTCGACGGCACGAATACCGGCAACTTTTGTGCGCCGCGCTGTACGAAGCGGACCTCGACGCGCTGGCCGATCGCGATCGTCTCCGCCGGCGCATCGATCTGCGCGAACAGGTAGTAGCCTTCGTCCATGCGGATGAAGCCGACCGTGTACGGCACGATGCCGGCCCACACCGGCGTCGGCCCGCGCATGATCGTGCTGTGCGAATAGATTTCGCCACGGCCCGAGGATTCGGTCCAGTCGAGCGATTTCGCGCCGCAGTGCGTGCAGAACGAGTGAGCGGGCCACACGGCTTCGTGGCAGGACGTGCAGCGCTGGTACGTCAGCTTGTCTTCGGCCAGCGCGTCCCAGTACGGTTGCGCGTCGAGCAGCCGGTAGGGCTGCGGCCAGGCATTCGGGGAATGCGTTTCGGTCATGGAATGCTCCGGTCGGATATCACGTTGCGGACGACAGCAGCAGCACGGCGCCGGCAGCCAGCATCCCGCCCGCGCCCTGCACCAGCACGGTTTGCGGCCGGCGCGACGGCGCAAGCCCGAGCGCCGTCCCGCGCAACTGCCGGACGGCCTCGATCATGCTGTCCATGTTGCACGAGATGCCGGGCTGCCCGAACGACAGCCAGCCGCCGTTGGTGTCGGTCGGCAGGTCGCCGTCGACGCCGGTGCGACCTTCGCGATAGAGATCGATGCCGCGCCCCTTCTTCGCGAAGCCGAGATCCTCCATCACGATCGGCCCCATATGCGCGAAGTTCACCGAGATCTGTGCCATGTCGATGTCGGCGGGCGTCAGGCCCGACATCGCATAGGCCTGCCGCGCCGCTTCGGCAGTGGCAGTGGTCGTCAGGTTCGGCAATGCGCCGAGACTGTCGAACCGGCAGCGACGCAGGTTCATGCGATCGGTCAGGTACTCGTGCGTGGTCGCCGATCCGTAGCCGAGCAGGTAGACCGGATCGCGCGCGTGACGCGCGTTCTCCGGCGACGTGACGATCAACGCGCCGCCCGTGCCGCCGCCCCAGGTCGAGCACATCCAGCGGCGCAGCGGCGTCGCGACGTACGGCGACGACAGCACCGCCGCGCGATCGATCTCGCCGAACTTCGCCTTCGCCGCATGCGGATGATGACGTCCCCAGCGCTGGTTCGCGATCGCGACATCGGCGAGATCGTCCTCGGTGATGCCGAACTCGTGAAAATAGCGCTGCGCGGCCTGCGCATAGAGCGCCGGAATCGTCGGGCCGTAAGGAATCTCGAACTGCGGATCCGCATCGGCTTCCGCGCCCATCGCGACCGCGTCGACGAACAGCTCGGTCGCGTCGCTCTGCAGGCACAGCACATACTCGGCGCGGCCGGCCGCGATCATCTGCGACGCGATCGCGAGCGTCGACGTCAGGCCCGCGCCGTGCATCGTCAGCTCGCTCGTGATCGTCACCGGCATCTGCATGTGCGAGATGAAGATGTTGCTCCACTGCGAACGCTTGTCGGCCCAGGGCGAGCGCCCCGTGAACACGGCGTCGACCCGGTCCTTGCCGATGCCCGCGTCGGCGAGCGCGTTGAGCGTCGCCTCGGCGGCCAACTGCAGCGGGTCCTTGCGATTCGCGCGCGACGCGTAGGCGTCGCCCATGCCGACGATCGCCGCAACCGGACGAGGAGTCATGGCTGCGCTCCTCAGACCTTGAAATCGGGCTGCGCTTCGGCGATCAGCGCGTCGAGGTCGGCGCGCTTGCGCAGCATCAGCAGGCTCCATTCGCTGCGCTGCACGACTTCGCCGCGCTGGTTGTACGCCTGGATCAGCATCGTGCCGACGCCGAACTTGTCGTCCTTGTCCTTCTTCGCGATCACTTCGGCGGTCGCGTAGACCGTGTCGCCGATCTTCACCGGGTTCAGGAAGCGCATCTTGTCGACGCCGTAGTTGGCCTGGATCGCCGGACCGAACTGCAACAGGCCCGAGATCAGCGAGAACGTCAGCATGCCCTGCACGATGCGCTCGCCCCAGCGCGTCTTCTCCGCATATTGCTTGTTCGAGTGGATCTCGATCCAGTTGCCGGTGAACATGCAGAACATCACGACGTCGCTCTCGGTCACGGTGCGGCCCGGCGAACGGAATTTCTGGCCGACTTCGAGCTCGTCGAGCGGAATGTTGATGCTGTTGTTGATGCCGCTCATGGCGGTGTCTCCTGATGATGGAATGGCGGGGTGCGGCGCGGCCGCATGCGTGCCGCGCCCGTAAAAGTCGCGGTTGCCGTTACTGGCGCATCGACTTCGCGATGATCGTGCGCTGGATCTGCGACGTGCCGCCGCCGATCGTCGACTGGATACTCTCGCGCAGGTAGCGCTCCATGTCGGCTTCGGGCAGGTTCGCGTAGCCGCCGAGAATCTGCATGCCGGCCAGCGCGCATTCCTTCAGCGTCTCCGAGCCGTACAGCTTCGCCATCGACACTTCGCGGCTGCACGGCACGTGATCGGCGGCCATGCGTGCGGCGCGGTAGCAGAGCAGGCGCGCGGCGTCGACCTTGGTCTGGCAGTCGGCGAGCATGTGGCGAATCACCTGGAAGTCGTATAGCTGGTGATCGAACTGGATGCGGTCGTGCGCATAGCGCGTCGCCGTATTGACGGCCTGCTGCGCATTGCCCGTATAGGCGGCCGCGACCGCGCAGCGCTCGAGCTCGAGGTGCTCGGTGATGATGCGCCAGCCCTGCCCCTCTTCGCCGAGCAGCGCGTCGGCCGGCACGCGCACCTCGTCGAGGAAGATCTCGGTCGTGCCGGTCGCGTGGCGCGACAGCGTCGGCAGCTTGTTGATGACCATGCCCGGCGTGTCGTTCGGGATCAGCAGCACCGACAGGCCCTTGTGCTTGTCGTCCGTGCTGGTGCGCACGAGCATCGCGATCACGGTGTCCTTCGCGGCCGCGCCGCTGCACCACAGTTTCTGGCCGCTGACGATCCAGTCGCCGTTGGTGTCGCGGCGCGCACGCGTCTTCGTGTTCGCGGCGTCGGAGCCCGCGTCGGGTTCGGAGATCGACACCGAGAAACGGATCTTGCCGTCGATGAACGGCTGCACGTATTTTTTCTTCTGCTCGGGCGTGCCGAATTTGATGATGTTCATCGCGGTAAAGGTCGGCACCAGCACCGAGCACGCGAAGTCGAAGCCGAACTTGCCGAGGCCTTCAGCCATCAGCGAATAGTCGAAGATGTCGCCGCCCGAGCCGCCCTCTTCCTCGGGAATCAGGATCCCGAGCCAGCCTTGCTTCGCGATCTTTTCGTAGGCCTCGTACGGGTAATCGCGATTCATGTCGCATTTGCGCACGTATTCGACCGTGATCTCGTTGTCCATGAACTTGTTCACGGTGTCGAGCCACATGCTTTGCGATTCGTCGAGAAAGTTAGCCATTTGTCTTCGCTCCAGTTATCGGCGTCTGCTCGGGCAGCCGCGCTGTTCATCGTGGAATCGAGCTTAGGGCCTGCAGCGTCGCGAACCAACTGGCCATTTTTGAAGCGGCGATTCGAAAATGTCGAAGCGCTTGGGTGCAGTGCACAAGCGGTGTCGGCGCGTGGCGAAGACAGGGAGGCGACAGGTGTGCCGCCGCGCCGCGTGACGTTTGCGCGATGCGCGGGGAAGGAGGAACGTGCAGGTCGAAGAACGGCAGCGACGCGCCCGCGTGCGGTGCGGGCGCGTCATGCATGCAGCGTTCGCGTCACGCGATCGCGCCGGCCTCGCGCAGCGTCGCGAGTTCCGCGGCGGTGAATCCCCAGTCGCCGAGCACGGCGTCGGTATGTTCGCCGGGACGCGCCGGCGACGACTGGATCGCGCCGGGCGTCCGGCTGAAGCGCGGTGCCGGTGCGGGCTGCACGACGCCGTCGCGTTCGACGAAGGTCTGCCGCGCGCGCAGGTGCGGATGGGTGGGCGCTTCGGTCAGCGACATCACGGGCGCGATGCAGACCTCGCGGCCTTCGGCGAGCGCGCACCATTCGTCGCGCGTGCGCGTGCGGAACAGCTCGGTGAACTTCGCATGCACTTCCGGCCACCGCGATCGGTCGTGCTGATCCGGCATGTCTTCCTCGCGCAAGCCGAGCAGCGCCAGCGTATTGCGCCAGAAGCGTGTTTCATTCGAGCCGACGCTGACCCACCGGCCGTCCTTCGTCTCGTAGACGTTGTACCAGGGCGCGCCGGAGTCGAGACGATTGCTGCCGCGTTCGTCCTTCCAGTAGCCGCTCGCGAACATGCCGTAGAACAGCGTCATCAGCGACGCCGAGCCGTCGACCATCGCGGCGTCGACGACCTGCCCCTGCCCCGATCGCCGGCTTTCGAGCAGCGCCGACACCACGCCCAGCGCGAGATAGAGCGAGCCGCCGCCGAAATCGCCGGCCAGGTTCAGCGGAATCACGGGCGGCCCGCCGGCTGCGCCGACCGCATGCAGCACGCCGGTCAGCGAGATGTAGTTGACGTCATGGCCCGGCGCCTGCGCGAGCGGTCCGCCCTGCCCCCAGCCCGTCATGCGGCCGTAGACGAGCGCGGGATTGACCGCGAGGCACGCGTCGGGCCCGAGGCCGAGCTTTTCCGCGACGCCGGGACGGAATCCTTCGACGAGCGCATCGGCTTGCGCGACGAGCTTGAGCACCGCGTCGGTCGCTTGCGGCTTCTTCAGGTCGAACGCGGCGCTGCGCCGGCCGCGATTCAGCAGATTGAAGCGCGGATCGCCCGGCTGGCCGCCGTCGTAGCCGGGCGGGCGGTCGATGCGGATGATGTCCGCGCCCAGATCCGACAACAGCATGCAGCAGAACGGCACCGGCCCGACGCCGCCCAGTTCCACGATCCTGACGCCGGCCAGCGGCCCCTTTGCATTGCCCATTCCGATTGTCTCCATGTGATGGCCATTTTCGATCCAGCTTACGCGGGTCGGGCCAACAGGCCAATTTCGAATAATTGAAACCCCGCTTCGGCGGGATCGAACCGGCCGGATGCACGCGCCGATCGACTTACGTGGCTGCGTCAGGCGGACAGGCCGGCCTCGCGCGCGAGCCGTTCGCGATGATCGGGATGCGCGATCGCAATCATCTTCGGCACGCGCTGCGCGAGCGACAGGCCGCGCAGATCGGCGATCCCGTATTCGGTGACGATCACGCACGCGTCGCTGCGCGGCACCGTCACCGGGCCCGACAGTGTCGTCACGATGCGACTGTGCGCGCCTGCGGTAGACGGCAGCGCCACGATCGGCACGCCGCCGCGGCTGGCTTGCGCGGCCCGCAGAAAATCGCCGACGCCGCCGACCGCGCCGACATACGTGCCGCCGACGACTTCCGCGTTGACCTGCCCCGTCAGATCGACCTCCACCGCGGAATTGATCGCGGTGAAGCGTTCGATCCGGCGCAGCACGTGCGGGTTGTGCGTGTATTCGGTGCCGCGCAGTTCGAGCGCCGGATTGCGATGGGCGAAGCGGCGCACGCGCGCGGAGCCGATGATGACGCCGCCGACGGTGATGCCCGCGTCGATCGTCTTGCGCGCATTCGTCACGACGCCGGCTTCGCAGAGCGCCGCGATGCCGTCGCCGACGCTGCCGGTGTGCACGCCGAGGTCGCGCCTGTCGTGTAGCGCGGCCATCACAGCGTCCGGGATCGCGCCGATGCCCGTCTGCAGCGTCGCGCCGTCTTCGACCAGCGACGCGACGTGCTGCCCGATCGCCTGCTCCACGGGCCCGGGCTCGGTTGCGACCGCGTCCGGAAACGGCGTGTCCGACGTCACGAGCAAATCGATGTCGGCAGCGCGCAGGAACGGGCCGCCGTAGGTCCACGGCACATCGGGATGCACTTCGGCGACGATCGCCCGCGCATGCTTGAGCGCTTCCACCAGATATTCGCGCGCAAGCCCGAGGCTGTACCGGCCGTGCTCGTCCGGCGGCGAGACCTGCAGCATCACGACGTCGATCCGCAACGCGCCGCTGCGGACCAGTTCAGGCAGTTGCGAATAGTGCGCGGGCAGGATGTCGAGCACGTTCGCGCGCGCCAGCTTGCGGTTGGCGCCGCTGCCGCAGTAGGCGAGGAAATCGATGGCGTCGGCATGCTCGGGCGTCAGGACATCGGCGAGGCCGATGCCGAGAAAGACGCGAATGCGCTTGAAGCTGTGGCGCTGCGCGACCAGCGCGCGCATCAGCGTCACGGGCTCGGCGTGCGACTGGCCCCACATCACGGTGTCGCCGGGACGAATCAGCGAGGAAAGCGCATCGCAGTCGCCGGCCTGACGGGCATCGGCCGATGCGTGCGCGGGCGCGCATGCGGGATGGTTCATGGATGGGCGAGATCGAAGATCAGGTCGAGCGCTCCGGCGTCGTATGCGCCATCCGGAATCGTCAACATGACGGGTTGAAGTTCGCGCGCGTCGCGATCGCGTCCCGAAGGGCGCCTGTCCGAAGCGACGAAGCTCGACGGACGATGCGACAGGCATCGCCGCCCATCGTGATTCGCTCAACGGGGAGCGTCAATGTGCACGCGCGGCGTGTTCCGTACGTCGGAACGCGCGCATCGCGCGTTTTGGTCCGGTACGCGGTGCACGTCATGCGCGGTGCGCTCGGCGTGGCGCATCCGGCTTCCGAAGTACGGAATCGTCGCCTGCACGCTATTGACGCTGCGCCCGTCGAACCGACACTGTTGACGCTACCGCGTGGCGTGTCGCCGTCGAGGGCGCTGCCCTGTTCGACCGAGACGGCGCGGTGCCGGAACACACGGGCCGACCTGGCTCATTGCAGGACTCAGACCATGCAGAAGCAACGAATCGAGGATCACGGATCGAGCATGACGGTCGCGCGTGCGCGCGCGAGAGAAAACGCCAACGCGGAAGATGCCGCGCTGTGGCGATGGTTCGCCGCCTTGCTCGACGAGCGGCGGATCCGCTGGTGTCACAGCGGCCGCGGATGGCTCGTGAGCGTCGACCATCGTCACGTCGCCACCGGCACGCAGTTCGATCAGGCGATGCGCATCGCCAAGGAAAACGTCGAGAGCAGCGGCACCCGCCGCCTCGATGCGACGTCGAAGTCCGACCGATCGCGAAGAAAGATTCATCTCGTGAAGTAATGACGCTTCGATCCTGCCGGCGCATCGTCGCGCCATGAATCGGCACGCCCTCCCACACCTGTACGCGATCGATCGCGACCGTCATCGCGATCGAACCCTCGCCCTGCGGCTTTACCCTTAAGGGTCTCCACGCTGTTCGCGACGCATCGCGCAGCACCTCTTTCACTGCACGGAATCGGATTGCCCGATCGATTGACGGTGATATCGGCCACGCATCTAATCGACCGAACGTTGCGGCAAGCGGGTGTTCGTTGTTCAGTCAATTAGTTTTCCGGATCAATTGATTGATCGCACCGGCCGCGACGTCACGATACGACCATTCAGAAGAAACTTTGGAGACAGTCAATGAAAAGGACGATTGCGCTTTGCGCAGCGGTGGGTTGCGTCGGCGGTACGGCACATGCGCAGAGCAGCGTACAGTTGTACGGGATTATCGACGAAGGGGTCAACTACGTGAGCAACGCGTCCGGCCATCATCTGTACAGCCTCGCGAGCGGCGTGCTCAACGGCAGCCGCTGGGGGCTGCGCGTGAAGGAGGACCTCGGCGGCGGCTACGGCGCGCTCGCGGTGCTGGAGAACGGCTTCGATCTCAATACCGGCAAGCTCGGCCAGGGCGGTCTCGAATTCGGGCGGCAAGCGTATGTCGGCCTGTCCGGCCCGTACGGCACCGTCACGCTCGGCCGTCAGTACGATTCCGTCGTCGATTCGGTCGGCCTGCTCGAAGCGGGCGATCAGTGGGGCGGTTATCTCGCCGCCCACCCGTCCGACAACGATAACTTCAACAACACCAATCGCGTCAACAACGCGATCAAGTACACCAGCCCGGTTTTCCATGGCCTGACGGCGACCGCACTGTACTCGCTGGGCGGCGTGTCGGGGCATACGGGCCGCAACCAGATCTGGTCGGCCGGCGCCAGCTACACGAACGGCCCGCTGTCGATGGGCGCGGGCTACCTCAACGTGCGCAACCCGAACACGTCGTTCTATGGCGCGGGCGGCACCGTCGCCGCAACCGTGAACGGCGTGCCCGGCTCGAACTTCGGCGCGTCGCCGGTGATTTCCGGTTACGCGTCTGCGCACACGCTGCAGGTGATCGGCACGGGCGCGGCCTACACGATCGGCTCACTGACGCTCGGCGCGACCTATTCGAACACGCAGTTCCGCCATCTCGGCGATACCACGTCGGGCCCCGTGCCCGCCGGCGGCATCAGCGGCACCGCAAAGTTCAACAATGCCGAGCTGAACGTGAAATACCAGATCACGCCGGCCCTCGTGGTTGGCGCGAACTATGTGTATACGAAGAACAGCGGCGCCGATGCGACCGGCGGCGCACACTACAACCAGGCGTCGTTCGGCGCCGACTACTTCCTGTCGAAACGCACCGACGTGTACCTCGTCGGCACCTATCAGCGCGCGAGCGGAACCGATTCGACCGGTCACAGCGCGGTCGCGTCCATCAACCAGCTGACGCCGTCGACGTCGAACCATCAGGTCGCGCTGCGCGTCGCGATGCGGCACAAGTTCTGATGCGCCGCGACGACTTCGGTCGTCGTATCGAAGCGGCGCGCCGCCCGCATCCGCCGGAAACCTCGCGGTGGATGCGGGCGGCGCGTCTTTTTTTCGTTTACCGCAACGACGCGCGCGACCGGTCGTCGCAGCCGGCCCGCCCGCTACAGATCCAGCACCAGCCGCGCCGATTTCGAGCGCGAGCAGCACGGCATGAACTGGTCGTTCGCCACGCGCTCCTCGGCTGTGAGGCAATGGTCGAAATGCTCGGGCTCGCCCGCGAGCACGCGCGTCGCGCAGGTTCCGCACAGGCCCTGCTCGCACGAGGTCTCGATCTCGATGCCGGCTTTCGCGAGCGCCCGCACGACCGATTCGTGCTTCTCGACGACGATCACGCGGCCCGAACTCGCGATCTGCACTTCGAACCGGCCGTCCTGTTCCGTCTGCCGCGCCTCGGCCGCAAAAAACTCGTAATGCAGTTGCGCTTCCGGCCATCCGTTCGCACGCGCGGTTGTCAGCACGGCGTCCATGAAGCCCTTCGGTCCGCAAACGTACAGATGCGTGCCGGGTTCGGGAACGGCGAGTCGCGCCGCGATATCGAAGCGCTGCTCGGCGGCTTCGTCGTCGAAATGAAACTGCACGCGGCCCGCATAGGGCGCGCGCGCGATGTGATCGAGAAACGCCGTGCGCGTGCGCGATCGCGTGCAGTAATGCATGTCGAACGACGCGTCGATGCGCGCGAGCCGTTCCGCCATGCAGAGGATCGGCGTCACGCCGATGCCGCCTGCGAGCAGCAGGCTGTGCTTCGCGTCATGCGCGAGCGGGAAATGGTTCTTCGGCGCGCTGATCGTCAGCGTGTCGCCGATATTCACGCGATCGTGCATGCCGGCCGACCCGCCGCGCGAGTTCGGATCGCGCAGCACGGCAATCCGGTATCGGTGGTTTTCGTCGGGTGCATTGCACAGCGAGTACTGGCGCGTCGGGCCGCCCGGCACGGCCACGTCGATATGCGCGCCGGCCGAGAACGGCGGCAGCGGCCGGCCGTCCGCGCGAACGAGCTCGAAACTGCAGATGTCGGCGGCTTCGTCGTGCCTCGCCGCGACGCGGACCGTCAGTCCGTCGATCATGTTCGTCCCCTCCTCCCTTCGATGGGGGCGATTACAGGGGCGAGGCGGACGTGTGTCAATTCGGCGCGTTTCGACGTTCCGTACTTCGGGGAATCGAACGGCTCGCGACCAGCGACGCGTCCGGGGTCATACGCACTCACGCGTGTGCCGGTTCGAGCGCCCGCGGTTACGTCTCGCGCAGACAACGCGATTCCGTACGATCGCGCAAGAAATGCGAACGCTGCAGCATGGTCCGTGCGACGGCGGCTGCTTAAGATCGGCACGCGACGCCTTCCGCCGGCGCTGCGCTGGCCGCTTGCCGTTTGCGGCTCGCTGCACGGAACGAACGATCGCGACGCGCCGACAGAATCGACCCAACAAGGCAAGGAGACATCATGCAGATCACGCTGGACGGCAAGCTTGCCGTCGTAACGGGCGCCGCGCAGGGCATCGGCCATGCGATCGCGAAGCGGCTCGCGCAGTGCGGCGCCGAGGTTGTCGTCAACGATCTCGACGAGCGGCGGATCGCAACCGCCGTCGACGCGATCCGGGCCGCGATTCCCGGTGCAACGGTGCGCGGCGCGGCCGCCGACCTGTCGTCCGCCGCCGGCTGCAACCGCCTCGTCGAACAGGTGCCCGACTGCGACATTCTCGTGAACAACGCGGCGATCTACGAGACCGCCGATTTCTTCGAAATCCCGGACGCGACCTGGCAGAAGTACCTCGATCTCAACATCATGTCCGGCGTCCGGCTGGCGCGGGCGTACCTGCCTAACATGGGCGCGCGCGACTGGGGACGCGTCGTGTTCATCAGTTCCGAGTGCGGGATCAGCACGCCGCCCGACATGCTGCATTACGCGGTGACCAAGACGGCGCTGCTCGGCCTGTCGCGCGGCCTCGCGAAACGCATGTCTGGAACGGGCGTCACGGTCAACGCGGTCCTTCCGGGGCCGACGCTCAGCGAAGGGGTCGTGGACTTCCTCGAAGCGGAAATCCGCCGTACCGGCAAGACGATCGAAGAACAAGGCGCGGAACTCGTCAAGGCGCTGCGTCCGTCGTCGATCACGCGACGCTTCGCGTCGGTCGACGAAGTGGCCAATCTCGTGCTCTACACGTGCTCGCCGCTCGCGTCGGCGACGACGGGCGCCGCGCTGCGGGCGGACGGCGGCGTCGCCGACACACCGATCTGAGCGGCGATGTTCGCGGACCGGCGCGATGCGCGCGCGACCGCGACGCCATCGCGCCGCACGCCCGGCGCGCTTTCACGAAACACGCATCACCTGACCGGAGTACCGAATGTCGAATGCCTCACAACACGCGGTGACGGATGACACATCATTGCGCCGCTTCGAGCACCTCTATATCGACGGCGCATGGGTGAAGCCAATCGACGGCGAGCTGGTCGAAAGCATCGATCCGGCCACCGGCCGCCCCTGGGCGATCGCTCCGATGGGCGGCCCGCAGGACATCGATCGTGCGGTCGCCGCGGCGCGCGCCGCGTTCGGCCCGTGGCGCCGCACGCCGGGACACGAGCGCGCGGCGCTGCTGCGCCGCCTCGCGGAGCGCTTCAGCGCGGCGGTTCCCGAACTGGCGATCATCGAGTCGCGCGACAACGGCAATCTCGTGCGCGAGCATCGCGCGAGCCTGACTGCGCAGGTGCAGTGGTATCAGTGGTTCGCGTCGCTGGCGGACAAGGCGCAAGGCACCACCATCCCGATCGACGACAGCGTGCACGCGTTCACGACGCGCGTGCCGATCGGCGTGGTAGGCGCGATCATCCCGTGGAATGCGCCGCTGCTCGCCACCTGCCTGAAGATCGGCGCCGCACTCGCGGCCGGCTGCACGGTCGTCGTCAAGCCGGCCGAGCAAACGCCCGTATCGGCGCTCGAGCTTGCGCGCCTCGTCCACGAAGCGGGCTTTCCGCCCGGCGTGTTCAACGTCGTGCCCGGTTACGGGCGTACGGCCGGCGCGCATCTCGTCAAGCATCCGGACGTCGACAAGATCTCGTTTACGGGCGCGAGCCAGACCGCCAAACAGATGGTGCGCGATGGCGCCGACAACCTGAAGCGCTTCACGTTCGAACTCGGCGGCAAGGCGCCGCATATCCTGTTCGCGGACGCCGACCTCGGCAACGCGATCAACGCCGCCACCGCATCCGCATGGCGGCTGACCGGGCAGAGCTGTGCGCTCGGCTCGCGCGTGCTCGTCGAGCGGTCGATCTACGATCGCGTCGTCGACGCGTTCCGCGCACGCGCGAAGTCGGTGCGCGTCGGCATGCCGTCGATCGACACGAATCACATGGGCCCGCAGTCGCATCAGGCGCAGCTCGACAAGACGCTGTCCTACATCGAGATCGGCAAGCAGGACGGCGCAGAACTCGTCGCCGGCGGCCATCGCATCGCGACGCCCGAACTCGCGGACGGCTATTTCGTCGAGCCGACCGTATTCGCCGGCGTCACGAACCGCATGCGCGTCGCGCGCGACGAGATCTTCGGCCCGGTGGCGTCGCTGATTCCGTTCGACGGCGAAGACGAGGCCGTCGCGATCGCAAACGACACGCCGTACGGGTTGACGGCAGGCCTGTGGACGCGCGACGTCGGCCGCGCGCATCGCGTGTCGGGCCGTATCGACGCGGGCATGGTGTGGGTCAATACCTACTCGTTCCTGCGGTGGTCGACGCCGTACGGCGGTTTCAAGGCCAGCGGCTGGGGTCGCGAAAACGGGATCGACGCGCTTGCCCCTTATCTGGAAACCCGCACGACGGTGATCAGCACCACCGGGCAGTTTCCGAACCTGTACGCGGACTGAACGCGCGCGCTCGCGGGCGGACGGCCACAACGAGCGCTTCACTCGGATCGGCTCGCGCCGCCGATACACCGCTTGACGGTCAACGACCGGCGCGCGCCGACTCCAATGGACGTGAAGCCGAAACGGCTTCGCGTTTCTCCACCAGGAAATCGATCAGTGCCCGGACCTTGGCCGGCATCTGGGTCCGCGTCGGCGCATAGACGTAAAAGCCTGCAAAAGGCTTGCACCACGGTCGCAACACGCGGATCAACGCGCCCGAGTCCAGATGCGGCTGCACGGCAATGTCGATGTGCTGGATGAGCCCGACGCCCTGCAGCGCGGCGCGGATCATCCCGTCGTCATCGTTGGTGGTGATGCTGCCGCGCGGCTCCATCGTGAAGGTATGGCCGGCGTCTTCCGGCGACGTGAACTCCCACGGATGAATCGCACCGCCAACCTGCCGGAAGCGCAGGCAATTGTGCTCGGTCAGATCGGTCGGCGTCAGCGGTTCGCCATAGCGCCTGAAATACGCCGGCGTGCCGACCACCGCCATCTCGAGGGCCGGCGTAATGGGCACGGCTATCATGTGCGGCGCAAGGCTCTCGCCGATCCGGATCCCGGCGTCGCAGCCGTCTGCCACGATATTGGCGAGGCCGTCGTCCATGACCAGTTCCAGGCCCAGCCGCGGAAAGCGCGTGCTGAACTCCTCCAGATGCGGCTCGATCAGCGTCTTGGCCGCGACGCGCGACGTGTTCAGACGAATCAATCCCGACGGCTCATCGCGCGCGTCGTGCAGCGCGTCCATGGTTCTTTCGAGCGCGACCAGCGCCGGATACCAGACATCGTAGATCCGTTGCCCTTCCTCGGTCAGCGACATGTCGCGCGTGGTGCGATACAGCAGCTTGACGTTCAGTCGACGCTCGAGCGCTTTCACGTTTTGCGACAGATTGGCGCGCGATACGCCCATTTCGGCAGCGGCTTTCGTAAAGCTGCGATGGTGCGCGACGTGGGCGAACCACGCCAGCGACGGGAGCAGGGACGGATCCATACCGAAGAACATTGTCAATTTGAAAATACCACTGTAGTCGAGATTGCAATCTTTCGGGACGTCAATCGGCTCGCTATATTCAAGTCGTCGTCGCCCGGCCGCAAACGATTCGGCCTTGCGAACCCCCTCACCTCTTGGACGGAGCCGTCATGAAAAGCGTCAAGATCAACCATCAGTATTGGGATATCGCCGCCAACCTCTATTTCCCGCCGAATTTCGACGAAAACAACACGTATCCCGCCATCATCAGCGCGCACCCGATCGGCAGTTGCAAGGAGCAGACGTCGGGGAACGTGTATGGTGAGGCGCTGGCCCGCGAAGGCTTCGTCGTCATCGCATTCGATGCGAGCTTTCAAGGCGACAGCGGCGGCGAGCCGCGCTATATCGAGGATCCGACCTTGCGCGTCGAGGATTTTCGCGTCGTCTGCGACTACCTCGTGACGCTGCCGTATGTCGACGAAAACCGCATCGGCGTGCTGGGCATCTGCGGCGGTGGCGGCTATGCGATCAACGCGGCGATGACCGAGCGCCGCATCCGGGCAGTGGGCACGGTCACCGGCGCCAACTACGGCCGCCTGATGCGCGAGGGCTTCAGCAACTACGATCCGATCGGCGCGCTCGAGGCGATGGCCAAACAGCGCACCGCGGAAGCGCGAGGTGCTGCGCTGCGTGTCGACGACCTGCTGCCGCCGTCGCCGGAGGCCGCCCGGGAAGCGGGCCTGACCGAAGTCGATCTCTATGGTGCGACCGAATACTATCGGTCGGACCGCGGCCGCGCGCCGAACGGCGTCAACCGTTCGCTGTACTCGCATCAGGCCGCCGCCGTGGGCTGGGACGCGTTCCATCTGTGCGAAACGTTGCTCACGCAACCGCTGATGGTCGTGGTCGGCGACAAGGTCGGTGCGTTCGGCGCATACCGCGATGGCTGCGAAATCATCGGTCGTGCGGCGTCGAAGAAGAAGGAACTGGTGGTGGTCGAAGGCTGGTCTCACTACGATCTGTACGACAAACCCGAACCCGTCGGCAAGGCGCTCGCCAAACTGATTCCGTTCTACAAGGAAAACCTGTAATCGAGCGGTGCCGGCATCGTGCGCCGCGAGGCGTGCATGCCACGTCGACACGAGCGCGCGTGCGCCGCACGACGTCCGCTCGCGCCCGCGCATCGGCAGGTTTTCATCCGAACCTCTATCCGCGCGTCGCGCGGACTTCGCTGTCAGAACCCGGAACACCATCATGACCAAGGTATTGATCCTCGGCGCAAGCGGACAGATTGCCCGCTGGGCCGTCCAGATGCTCGGCACGAAAAGCGGCGTCACGCAGACACTGCTCGTGCGCAATCCCAGAAAGCTGGCCGGCAACGAGCCGGCCAACGCGAACGTCGTGATCGGCGACGTGCTCGACAAGAAACTGTTGCCGCGGATCGTCGAAGGACACGACGTCGTGTACGCGAACCTGTCCGGCGACGTGGATACGCAAACCGAACACATTCTGGTCGCGATGAAGGCCGCCCATGTCCGTCGATTGATCTTCGTCAACTCGCTCGGCATCTACGACGAGGTGCCCGGCAAGTTCGGCGAATGGAATCGCCGGGAGATCGGTCAGTATCTGCCGCCTTATCGCCGGTCCGCCGACCTGATCGAGGCGTCGGACGTGGATTACACGATCCTGCGCGCAGCGTGGCTGCAGAACGACGACGAGGTCAGTTACGAGCTCACCGCACGAGACGCGCCGTTCAAGGGCACCGAAGTGTCCCGGAAGAGCGTAGCTTCGCTCGTCGTCGATCTCATCGAACATCCGGACAGGCTGAAACGCGCCAACGTCGGCGTCAGCAAGCCGGGCACCGACGGCGACAAACCCGCTTTCATATGACGCCGCAACGCGACCCGATCGATAGCAACGTGCACGTGTCGTGACGATGCGTCCGGCACGACACGCGTCACGGTCAGGCCTCCGCGTACGACGCATTCAACTGCGCCCGCCTCGGAATCCGCGTCACCATCAGCGCGGCGATCGCGGACGGAATCGCGAAGACGTAGAAATGCCAGGACTGTCCGAGATTCGATCCGACGACCCAGCCGCCGATCATCGGGCCCAGCACCGAGCCGATCCGGCCGAGGCCCTGCGCCGTGCCGATCGCCGAACCGCGGCACGATGCGGGGAAATACGCTGCGATATAGCCGTAGCCGAGCGTGGTCGATCCGATCGAGCCGAGTCCCGCGCCGAATACCGCAAGCATCAGCCAGCCGTACTCGGGCTTCTGGCTCAGTGCGAGCAACGAAAGCGCGCACACGACGAAGAACGCGACGAGTATCTTTCGGGACCCCACTCGATCGGCGAGCCATGCACCGAACAGATTGCCGGCAACTGCGCCGAACTGCATCACCAGCAGAAAATGCAGCGACGATCCGAGCGGATAACCGGCCTTGCGCATCAGCGTCGGCAGCCAGACGTTCATCCCGTAGACGACGATCTGACCGCAGAAGCACACGATCGCGAACAGCAGCACCGCAGAGCGCCATTCCGTCGACATCAACAGCCGGAAGCCGCGCAGTTCTCCAGCGCCGGCATGCGACCACGCCTGGTTTTTGTGTTCGGCCAGCACACGATCGAAATCGATCGAGTAGCGAGCCGCCAATGCACGCGCTTCGTCCATCCGGTTGCGATCGACCAGAAAATTGACCGATTCCGGCAGGAAGAAGACCATCAGAGGCAGCACGACAACGTACAGCGCGCCCGCCCCGTAAAGCACCCGCCAGCCATGGCTCTGCAGCAGCGCAATGGCGAGCAGCGCGCAAATCACGCCGCCGACCGCGTAACCGGTGAGCGCCAGCGCGTTATAGAGCTGCCGCCGATTTCTCGGCGCATATTCGACCGTCAGCGCGACCGACGACGGCACGACGCTCCCGAGCCCGATGCCGGTCAGGAAACGGGCGATACCCAACTGGGTCGGCGAATGAGCCAGCGCGCAGAGCAGCGAACCGACGGAAAACCAGAACACGCCGGCCATGATCAGCTTGCGTCGCCCGATGCGATCGGACAGCGAGCCCGCACCAAACAGACCGAGCATCAGCCCGGCCAGCGTCCAGCTACCGATCATGCCGGCTCCGGCGGCCGTGAGGCCCCAGCCGGGCTCCGCAAGCAAGGCCGAAACCGTTGCACCGTAGACGATCAGATCGTAGCCGTCGACGGCGATCGTCATGAAGCACAAGATGACTACGAGCAAACTGCTGCGAGTCGCGATGGAAGAATCGTTCACGTCGTCTCCTATTTCATTGATGGAATCCCGTTATAAATCGGGATTTTTGTTTTCGCCTTAAATGTAGAGATCCGAAATGTCTCGTCCAAGTGATCGATTTCGAAACACCGGTTCGGCGCATTCGAATCGATGAATTCGTCATCGGGAAAACCGCAGCGGACCACGCGTACCGCGACGGACTATCCGGCCGGATGCCGCGCAACGCCGGACGAAAATCAGCGATCGGTCAACTGTGCAACGAACGCTTTCGTGGCTGCCGGCAGCGAATCGCCGCGCTTCGTGCCGATGCAAAGCCGGCGCAACGCCCATTGCTCATCCAGTGCGACGAGCGTCACTTTGGCGAAGTCCTCGAGCGGCAGCATGCTTTCGGGATGAATCGTCACGCCGAGGCCGGCCTTGACGAGACTGCGAGCCGCTTCGATCGTACTGACGCGATACTTCACGACCAGTTCGTGCCCCAGCGCGGCTGCCGCGTTTTTCAGCTGCGTCATCATCGAAGTCGTCGCCGACAGGCCGATGATGTTCTGCTCGAGCAAGTCGCGTGTTGTCACGCTCGCGCGTTCGCTGAGCATATGTCCTTTCGGCACGACGGCAACCAGCCGGTCGGTTCGATACTCGATGACCTCGAGCGCATCGCGGTCGATATCGTCGGTGGCGTAGAACATCGCCACATCGGCCTTGCCGCTCACGACGGCGCCGACCACGCTGGAATTCGCATCCTCCTGCAGTTCGATATCGACCAGCGGAAAGTCCCGCGTGAATTCGGCGATTTCGCGTGCCAGGAATTGAACGATGATCGTGCTGGTGGAACTGATGCGGATCTGGCCTCGCACGCCTTCGGTGAACTCGGCGACTTCGCGGCGCATCACGTCGAGATTGTCGAACAGCAAGCGCACATGTCGCGCCAGCACTTCGCCGGCGGCGCTCGGCACCATGCCGCCCGGCAGCCGCTCGAAGAGATCGATGCCGGCAATCTCCTCGAGATCCTGGATCCGTCTCGTCGCAGCCGACGGCGTGATGTTCTCCCGCAGCGCCGCGCGACGCATCTGCTGTTCCTCGACGACGGTGAGAAACAACCGCAACGTGAACAGGTCGACGCGTCTCGTCAAATTGTGGAGACTGAGCCCTGCCATTTCCCCTCCATGATCATCCGGTGCGGCCATATCGAACACCCAGGACGGAAAGACTATGCCGGTGGGGGAGCCGACGTCAATCGGGACGTGGGCGCTATCCGATCGGGCCGCTGCCGCGAGAAGATCCGGTCTCGCCGGACGGCATCACGCGCGCCCACCGACGCGCAGCCCGGTCCGGCTGCATAGCGTCGTCATGCCGGATTCAGATGACGTTCATTTCCCGTAATCTTGCAATTTCGCCGTCGTTCATGCCGAGCCATTCGTGCAGCACGCCGGAATTGTGTTCGCCGAGGTTCGGCGGCGACTTGGCCTCCGGCTCGAGCACGTCCGACATCTTGATCGGGTTCCCCGCGACATGAATGGGCCCCCACACCGGATCGTCGAGCGTCATCAGCATCTTTCGCGCGGCAACGTGCGGGCAGTCGAACAGGTCGGGCACATCGTTGACGGTCGAACACGGCACACCGCCTGCACGCAGCGTCGCCAGCGCCGTTTCGCGCGAGCGGTCCGCGAGCCACGCATCGATCTCGACGTTCAGCGCGTCCAGATGCCGCTTGCGCGACACGCCATCGGCGAATCTCGGGTCGCTCGTCAGTTCCGGACGACCGATCACGTCGGCGAACCGCTTCCAGATGTGTTCGCCCAGCACCGCGATGACGATGTAGCCATCCTTTGCGCGATAGGTGCCGAACGGCGCCGTGACGGCATGCACGCCGGGTGGCGACGTCTGCTTCGTCGCGGAATACATCGTGACCGATATTTCGTTGAGAATCAGCGACGCGTCGTACATCGAGATATCGATTTTCTTGCCCCTTCCCGTGCGGTGCCGGTGCAGCAGCGCCAGCACGACGCCGTAGAGCGCCAGGATGCCGCACTGGATATCGGCCAGCGAAAAGCCCAGATAGGTCGGGCGGTCGCCGGTCCGTTCGGGACGATACATGAGGCCGCTCATGGCCTGCCCCACGATATCGAACGCGGGAAAGTCGCCGTACGGGCTGGGCAGGATATCGTCGTGCCCGAAACCGGAAATGGCGCCATAGATCAGACGCGGGTTGATCTCGCTCAGCGCCGCGTAACCGAGTCCGAGCCGGTCCATCACGTTCGGCCGCAGGTTCTCGATCACGACGTCGGCCTGTGCCGCAAGTGCCGTGAAGATGCGCCGCCCCTCGTCGTGCTTCAGATCGAGCGTGACGCTCTTCTTGTTCCGGTTGGTCCGCAGGAACGCGAGCCCGCTCGGCTTGCCGTCGGCGCCCGCTTTGACTGGGCTCGTGCCGCGCGCAAAATCGCCGCCCTCGCGCCTCTCGATCTTGACGACTTCCGCTCCCGCGTCCGCCAGCCACATCGAAGCAAACGGCGCCGCGATGAAGTTCTCGACCGTCAGCACGCGGATGCCGGCCAACGGCCGTTCCGCGCCGACTTTCGAGCCGGTTTCCGAGCCGACCCGCGAGTCGTGAAGTACCGCGTCCATCCTGTCTCCTTTTCATTCGTCTGCTGCTGTTTTCGCGCGCCGATCGAAACGGGCGTCGATTTCACCTGGCTCGTCAATGACCGGCATCGCCTGATAGGGACGATGTTAGGTGAGTCGAGCGCGTCGCTCAAATGCGGATTCGCGAAGCCGGCGTTGCAGTTTCGAGAACGGCCCGAGCCGCATGCACGCTGCGGCGCACCGCAGCACGGCGCCATCCGGCGCCGGTTCGAAAAAGCGCAACGCGTCATTCGAGAAACAGCACTCGAATTCGCGCTGCCTCGTCCCTACCATTGCTCAAACAGACAGGCGACGGCCGCGGCTCCCGCGGGCTTTCACGCAATCCATGCCGCCCGATTCTTCTGCGGATAGGCACGCAGCGCGCGCACTCGACACCGACCATGCGTCCGAACCCAATTTTCACTGTCCTGAAGGCAATTTTCGATGAGCAGTCTTGAAGGGAAAGTAGCCATCGTCACCGGCGGCACCGGTGGCATCGGCAAAGGCATCGCATTGCAGCTCGCTGCGCGTGGCGCGACGGTCGTGATCAGCGGCCGCAACGCGGCCAAGGCCGAGGCGGTGCTGGCCGAGCTGCGGCAAGCCGGCGGTCAGGCCGATTTTCTGGCCGGCGACGTGCGCTCGAAGGCCGACATGGACGCGTTGGCCGCGGAAACGGCCCGCCGCCACGGCGGCATCGACATCGTCGTCGCTAATGCCGGCGGCAACGACGACGAGGCGCGCTCCCCGCAGGTCCGCGGCGCATTCGCCGACATCGACCTGGCGCGCGTCGCGGCGCTGGTTGCCGAGAATACGGCCGCCAAGCTGTTCCCGGTCCAGGCTGCGCTGCCCCATATGCGCGCGCGCGGCGGCGGCAGCGTGATCTTCGTGACGTCGGAAGGCGGCCGCGTCCCGACGCCGGGCCAGACCGCCGTGTCGACCTTTGCCGGCGGCCTGATTCGCGCGAGCAAGGTAATCGCGAAGGAACTGGCGCTCGACCGGATCCGCGTCAACTGCGTATGCGTGACGGTCGTGCGCGACAGCCCGTCGTGGGAAGCCGTGTTCGGCGCCGACAGCACGGTATCGGAACACCACCGCAAACAATACGAAAAGATCGTCGCCGGCTGCCCGCTCGGTGTGGCCGCGCCGGCCGACATCGGGCAGGTCGTCGCTTTCCTGGCATCGAGCGAGTCGGCCTATCTGACCGGCGCCACGCTGAGCCCGACCGGCGGGCTGACCGTTCATTGATCGTGCCGGCGCGTCGCGCCCCAACTCATCGCGCCGGTATCTTCGATGCCTCGCGCAACGGGCGAAACGCACACGTCGGTTCCAGCACCCGCATTCGGAGAACGCTCATGCGCGGCATGGTTTTTCAGGGCAATTGCAAGGTCGACGTACTCGATTTCGACGATCCCGTTCCGGGATACGGAGAAGCCGTCATCGAAATGAAGGCGTCGGGCATGTGCGGCACCGACCTTCACTACTACCGCCACGGGATGGCCGAGTCGTTGAGCATGCTCGGCATGCGCGACCGGATGGAATCCGATCTCGTGATCGGCGGACACGAACCTTGCGGGGTGGTCGCTGCGCTCGGGCCCGGCGTCGATCCGGCGATGTTCCGGCCCGGCGACCGCGTGATGGTCTTTCACTACGCAGGCTGCAGTTGCTGCGATCACTGCCGCACCGGCTGGACCCAGCTGTGCGATCACGGCGCGCGCATCTACGGCGTGCTGAGTCACGGCGGCCACGCGAGCTACATGAAGGTGCCGGTGTCGTCGCTGGTCCATCTGCCGCAGGAAGTGTCGTTCAAGGGCGGTGCGGCCATTGCGTGCGGCACCGGCACCGCATACGGCGCGCTGTTGCGCCTGGATATCAGCGCGCGCGACACGCTTGCCGTCTACGGCCTGGGCCCGGTCGGTCTGTCCACCGCGCAACTCGCCGCCGCGATGGGTATCGAGGTGTTCGGCATCGACATCAATCCGGTTCGCGTCGAACGCGCGAAAGCCTTCGGCGTCGCGCACGGCATCGACGCCAGCCAGGTCGATCCGGTCGCCGAGATCCACAAGCTGACCGGTGGAACAGGCGTGTCCTGCGCAGTCGAATGCGCCGGCGGAGAGTTGCCGCGCGCGCAGGCCATACGCAGCACGAAAGTATGGGGACGTGTGGCGCTCGTCGCAGTCGGCGGCAATCTGACCGTGGATGCGATGAAGGACCTGATCGGCAAGCAACGGACGCTGATCGGCTCCTTTACCTTCTCCGAAGTCGGCATGACGGACTGCGCGCGTTTCATCGCCGACCACGGCGTCGAGGTAGACCAGCTCTTTACCGACGAGTGGCGGCTCGAACAAGCCGGTGAGGCCTATGCGCACTTCAATCAGCAAACGAGTGGCAAAGGCGTCATCGTATTTTGACGGCACGCGCCGCGTGCCGTCCGTAATCGGAACCTACCGTCAGTGACGGCCATGGAGAAGCAGATGACCAAGAGAACGATCGACCTCAAGCATCCTCGAGCGTTCTATATCGGCGGGCAATGGGTGGAACCGTCCACCGCCGAAACGTTCGATGTGCTCGACTGTTCGACGGAAGAAGTCGTGGCGACCGTCGCGAAAGCCGCGTCCGCGGACATGCAGCGCGCCATCGCGGCAGCGCGCGACGCGTTCGACAATGGCCCGTGGCCGCGGATGACGCCGCAGGAGCGCGCGGTCTATCTCGGCAAGTTCGCGGAACGTCTCGAAGCGCTGAACGACGCGTTCGCACGCATCTGGTCGATCGAGACCGGAATCGTCTATAAGGTCGCGCAACCGCGTATCGGGCTGTTCATCAGCGGCGCATTCCGCCAGTACGCGGAGATGGCATCGACCTTTCCGTTCATCGAGGAGCACCGGTCGGTGACCGGCAACCTCGGCTATCGCGTCTACGAGCCGGTCGGCGTCGTCGGCGAAATCATTCCGTGGAACGGCCCGGCCGGGTTGATGGCGTACAAGACCGCCCCTGCGCTGCTCGCCGGCTGCACGCTGGTGATCAAGTCGTCGCCCGAAGCGCCCTGCTCTGCTTACCTGTTCGCCGAGATATGCGAAGAAATCGGTTTGCCGCCCGGCGTGGTCAATGTCGTGACGGCCGATCGCGACGTGTCCGAGGAACTGGTCCGCCACCCCGGCGTCGACAAGATCACATTCACGGGATCCACCTCTGCGGGCCGCCGGATTGCTTCGATCGCCGGCGACCGGATCGCGCGCGTCACGCTCGAGCTCGGCGGAAAATCGCCCGCCGTCGTGCTTGACGACTATGACATCGAGACTGCGGCAAACGTGCTCGGCACCTCCTATTTCGGCTACAACACCGGGCAGATCTGCCACAGTCTAACGCGCGTGATCGTCCCGCGTGCGAAGCACGACACGATGGTCGAGGCGCTGTCGAACATCGCCGCACGGATCGTGGTCGGCGATCCGTTCGCGCCGGACACGACCTCCGGCCCGCTCGCGAGCGCCCGCCAGCGTGAGACCGTCGAGCGCTACGTCGCGAAGGGCATCGCCGAAGGGGCCACGCTTGCCGCCGGCGGCAAGCGGCCGGCCGCGCTGCCGCGCGGCTTCTTCTTCGAGCCGACGGTGTTCGGCAATGTCGACAATCGCTCGACCATCGCGCAGGAAGAGATCTTCGGGCCGGTGTTGAGCGTCATTCCGGCCGACGACGAGGCGAGCGCGATCCGGATCGCGAACGACACACCGTTCGGCCTGAATGCCGCGGTCTTCACGAACGACAGTGACCGCGCGCTGCACGCGGCGCGGCAGATCCGTTCGGGCACGGTCAGCCATAATGGACCGCGCACCGATTTCTCGATCGGCTTCGGCGGCTTCAAGCAGTCTGGCATTGGCCGCGAAGGCGGCGTCGAAGGCTTGACCGCGTTCATGGAATCGAAAACCATCGTCATGGCTTGAGCGCGGACGATGCATCGGCGCCGGCGATGCACGGACTCCCCGTCCGCGCATCGCTTTGGCGCAACCCTTACGAATCGCCGCGCCGGCTTCAAGCGACGAGCTTCTTCCCCATTGCCTGAAGTTCTTCGAGGATATGAGCGGGCGTCGTCCGATACGCGCCGGTCACGGCCTCCGACTTGGTCAGGCCGAGGCTTCTGCGCAGGTCGACCATCGCTTCGGCCAGTTTCACCATCGCCGCCGGCCCCATGATCACCGGCACGCCCGTATCGCGCACCTCGCGATAGCCGGCCAGCCCCAGCAACGCGCCGCCGGGGTTGCAGCCGCACAGCACGGTATCGGCGCCGTCGCGCACGCAGGCCTGGGCGGCCTCGTCGAACATCTCGATCCAGCGCTCGGGCCGCCCCTTCGCCGCGTCGACGATCGCCAGCCAGCACGACGGGTCGAGCGCGCGCACCGGCCGGTCCCGAATCGCGCGATCCGCCCAGCCGTGCTGACGGATATGCGCTTCGAACGGCTCGACGAACGACGGCGCGATCGTCACCCAGGCGAAGCGCTTGCCGACCAGCTGCGCCATCAGCATCGTCGATTCCGCGCCGCCGAGTACCGGCATCCGGACCGTCTGCCGACATTCCTGCGAATACGCGTCGATGATGCAGACGCCGGCCAGCGCCGCATCGAATCCTTCGCGCTCGGCCTCGACGACGCGGTTGACGACCTGCACCTTCGTGACCGCGCGCGGGTAGATCAGATTATTCGCAAACGAACGCGGCGCTTCCTCCATGTAGCGCAGCGTGATCTCGGTATCGGGCCTCGCAACCTGATGCGCGAACTTCAGCATCGCCGCATAGGTTTCGGTCACCCCCTCGAAGTCCGCATCGTTCGAGCGGTTTTCGGCCTGCCACAGAATTCTCGTTCCCATCGTTCTCCTCCTTTTCACCGCACTGGATAGCTGAAATCGGGCCGACCTACGCGAGCGCATCCTTCATCGTCACGGCGTTCGACCATTTGACGACCTGTTCGAGCGAATGCCGGCACAGCACCTCGCTCTCGTTGAAATGAACGAAGGGCTTCGCGCCCGATGCCATCCCGACCTGCATGCTCTCGATGTTGCCGAGATCCTCGAGCATCGAATCGGTGATCTGCGACGTGAAGTGCTCGAGCTGCAGCCGATCGCGCACGGTCGCGGCCTTCTTGTAATAGAAGCGTGCTTCCCAGACGGTCGTCGATGCCGAGGTCGGCCAGAATTCGTGCGTCCAGAACTGGTTCGCGGAAATCTGCAGATGCCAGTTCGGAAAGAACCAGTTGACGTCGCTCGCCCAGTTCGCGTCCTTCGTCGGATTCACGTGCTTGTGCTCGACGACCGAATTGGTCTGCCCGGCCTTGCGCGTGCCCGTCACCGAGTGGTCGGCCGAGAACAGCCATTTCCCGACCTTCGAATCGGCGAACGGCTGCGCGAGCGGGTTCAGCCACCACGACATCGAGCGGTGCGGGCCGTGAAGCCGCACGCTGATCGGGCGCCCGAACGGACTGGCCGGCCCGGTGTAGAACGGCGCCAGTGTCCGGGGATGAATCGACGCGACGTGATAGGCCTCGCTGAAGTTTTCGGCGACGGCCTTCCAGTTCGCCTTGAACTCGCCGCGCAGCACGATCGGATGATCGGGATTCTGGTATTCGATACCGGCCAGCGCGTCGGCCACCGGCCCGAGGAATTCCCGCAGCGTGACTTCCGGCTCCGGCGCCACGTTGATGAAGATCCAACCCTCCCAGATCTCCAGCGCGACTGGTGTCAGCCCGCATTTTTTCCGGTCGAGGCCGAAGAAGCCGGCTTCGTCGGGAACGTTCGCGAGCGCGCCGGCGTTGTCGTAGCTCCAGCTGTGATAGCGGCAGACGAAACGCTTCGCGTTGCCTGACGCGCGATATTCGACGATGTTCGCGCGATGCGCGCAGACATTGTGGAACGCACGGACTTTGCCGTCCGCCGCGCGCGCGACGATGATCGACGCATCGACGACCGCGAGGTCCTTCACGAAGAAATCACCGGGATTCGGAATGCGTTCGACACGCCCGACCATGAGCCATGCGCGTCGGAAAATCTGCTTGCGTTCGAGCTCGAACTGCGCCGCGTCGGTATAGAGCGAGGTAGGCATCGCGTCGGTGCCGAGGCCGACGGCACGCGTCAGGCCCGGATTGAAATCGGTCGGATGATTCATGCTGACTCCTGCTGATGAATGAAGGCCGTCCACTGCGACGGACGATCGGTCGCTTCTCAACCGTGCGGCTGAAAGCCGGTTACGATCCGCAGCGCATGCTCGGCCGGCGCGTGGCGAATACTCGGCGCCTCGTGCATTTCGACGGCGACCGACGCGTGGCACAGCGACAGCAGCAGGCGAAACAGGTTGTTCGCCGGTGCCGGCATGTCGTCGAGCGGGAACTGCTCGAGATAGCGTGTCGCCTCTTCCGCGCGCGAGAACATCGCGTCGTAGAAGCGGACGATCTCGGCGTAAGGCATCGCCGCGCGCCGAATCCATCGCTCGTGCGAGGTGGGCGCGTTCCAGTCCGCGAGGAACGGGGCGAGTTCCTCGAAGCCTTGCGGCAAGCATTGCGATTCATCGAGTGCATGTTCGGTCATTCGGTGTCTCCTTCTTCATTTTGATAACTGCATCGGTATCCGAATCATTAGGTTTGTTGCTAGTCGCGAGGCGGTTCGTCACGACCGCCCGCTTCTCCGGCGGATTACACCCTCACCCGCCGATGTTTTCCTTGAAGACAGGGCTGACCGTGCCGAAGCTGGAGAATTTCAGATACGTCGTCTTCCATGCGCCGGCGATCCTCGCGAACCTGAAGGCATAGGTTCCCGAAAGCAGCTGCAGCACGCCGTCGTCGGTCTGCCGGTAATAGATCACGTCGGTAGCCGCCGTCGCGCGATCGCCATCGATCTCGATCAGCGGATTGGTGATGTGATGGTGGCACTTCGGCACCTCGCGCCAGACCTTGTGGACGAGCTGCCGGATCCCGTCGATGCCGGCCGTCTGTCCGCGCGGCAGCTCGTAGATGCCGTCGTCGGCCCAGATGCTCATGAACAGCGCCTCGTCGTGCTTGTCGATGCCGTGACAGTACTTCGACATCAGCGTGCGGATCGCGTCGGTATCGACGAGTCGCCGCAGTGCGGCGTCGAGGCTGGAATCGCTGGAGGTCATGCCGGTTGTCTCCCGTTATAGGTTGATGCGTGCCCGGACAGAAGCAGCGTGGCGAAGCGCGGCGATCTAGATCGGACACAGCGTCATGTTATTTTTGCCCGGCCGCTCGGACCTATCGCCGCCGTGCGCTTCTGTTTCGAGATCGTACGGATCTGCCGCGCGCGCCTGACGGCGATACTGCGTCGGCGAGCAGCACATGGTTCGCTTGAAGGCCGTGCAAAATGCGCTTTCCGATTCGTAGCCGAGCGAGAAAGCGATCGATGCGATGGTCTCGTGCCCGGCGCGCAGCCGGTCGGCCGCGATCAGCATGCGCCAGCGCGTCAGGTAGTGGATCGTGGTCGCGCCGACGAGGCGCTTGAAACGCTGCGCGAAGACGGTTCGGGACAGCCCGGCGATGCGCGCCAGTTCGTCGAGCGTCCAGTGGCGCGCGGGCTCCGCATGGATCGCGCTGATGGCCGCGCCGATCCGCGGGTCGGACAGTGCCATGAACCAGCCGGCGGGCGTGGCCGCCAGATGAAGGCGCAGCACCTGCACGAGCATCAGGTGCAGCAGATGGTTCGACACCAGCGCGCCGCCCGGCTGCGGGTCGCGCAGCTCGGCGGTCAGTTGGTCGAGCGACCAGCGCAGCACCTCTGCCTGGCTCGACGCGCGCGGCACGCTGACGAGCGGCGGCAGCGCATCGAACGGCAGTGCGGCATGGTCGCCCGAGAATGCGAAGAAGCCGCTGATCAGCAGCACGTCACCGCCGCCGCCGTGCACCGCGATGCCGTCGCGCGCGACCGCATCCATGATCGCCGTCGAATCCTGCGGCTCGAGCGCGAGGTCGGTCGACAACACGATGCCGCGCCGGCTGTTCAGCAGGAAGCAATCGCCCTTCTCGAAGCGGACCGGCTGCGCCACGCCTTCGATCACGGCCCAGCATGCGCCGTGCAGTACGGCGGCGAACTTGATTCCCTCATATTCGGGAAACGCGAACGACCACTCGCCCGCCGCGTCGAGTCCCGCATAGAACTGGCTGTGCGGTTTGAGCCGCGCAAGCACATCCGAGAGCGAGTCCATAGGCCATCCATCCGTGAACGATGCCCGGCGCACCGTCCATCGGACCACGGCGGACCCGCATCGTCTGTCTCCTGGCCGCACGGCCGGTCCTGGCCGCCGCGACGCTGAATATGTTCTGGTGTCCGGCGGCGGGCGCGGCGCGACGTCTAAGCCGGCAACGGCGTCGCGCACGGCCGGACGCGATCTGAGCCAGCCTCGTTCCAGCGCGAACGCAAGTCAATTCGTGCGGCGAATTCGTTCCGTACTGTGGATGCCGTGCGCGAACCGTGAAAGGCCGAAACGCGCGCCTTCACTGCAAACGACCGCAGACGTTCAGATACCAGAGCAGCAGTTCGCGGTGGCTGCCGATCGACAGTCGCTCGTAAAGACGCTTCCGGTACGTGACGACGGTCTCCGTACCGATGCCGAGATCGGCGGCGATTCCGGCCGTCGGCAAGCCGTACAGATAGCGCGCGCACACCTCGGTTTCGCGCGCGGTCAGCCGCTCGCCCGACAGCGCGACCTGCCGTTCGATTTCGGCGAGGTCGGTCAATAGGCCCGGCAGCCGGCGCGCGCGCATCGCGAGGTCGTAATGCCGGGCGACGATCGACAGCAGGGTCGCCGCACGCTCGCCGAGCACATCCACCTGTCGCGTCTCGAACGGGCCGAGCTGCTCCGAGCGCGTGATGCCGAGCACCAGCGGGTCGCCGCCGACGCGGCCGCACATCAGCACCCGGTCGCGGATGTTCAGCTGCCCGTAGAGCGTCTGACGCAGGCGCGGCGGCGCCGACAGCTTGAAGTCCGTCTTCAGCAGCCGGCAGGCATCGCCGCTGCTCGAGCCGAGTTCGTTGATCTCGTCGTCGAACTGCCACCATCGGCCGCCGAGATAGGTATTGCGCACGTGCTCGACACGATCGGAACCGTCGCAGCCGATCGACACGAACTCGACCGGACGCGCATCGACGATACGGAAAATGAACGCGAGCTCCGCGCCGCACAGCGCGCGCAGCGACGCGCCGGCCCGCTCGGGAAACGCCGCGCTGCCGATCGCGCCGATCAGGCTGTCGAGCGGGTTGTTCGATCCGATTGCCGCAGCGGACAAGCTCGCCTCCGTCTGTCCCAACACGATGGATTCAACGCGATCCGGCTCCGCGCCCGCAGATCGTGCGCGGGACGGAAGCCGGACCTATCGCATGTTAGGTATTCGGATCGGCGTTCGATAGCTGGTGTTTTCCTGTACGTCGCTCGGCAAGGTAAGTGTACGGCCGGATCGCCGGATCCGGCCGTTGCAACACATGCAAACGTCGTCAGCGCGCTGCGCGCAGGCGCCGTGTCGCCGCTTCGTCGATGCGCAGCCCTTCGGGGTCGCGGCGCGGATCGCCCGTCACCACGACGCCGTAGTCGCGCGCCGCACCCGCGACGCTGACGTACTCGTCGCGCACGTCGGCCAGCACCTTCGCCGGATCGCGCGCGAACGGGTCGCCCCAGCCGCCGCCGCCGTTCGTGATGTAGCGCGATATCGCGCCCGGTGCTGTGCGCCACACCGGCTGGCTCGCATAGTAGTGGTAGCGTCCGCGCTGCGGATCGAGCACCTTGCGCTCCGGGTCGAGCACGCCAGCGACCGGCGTGCTGGCCGCATAGACGTCCGGCTCCGTGCCAAGCAGCGCGTGCGGGCGGCCGTCCTCGCCCGGTGCTGGCGGAAAGAACCAGACGCCGCCGCACGGCCCCGCGCTGCCGCCGTTCGCACCGACGCCGCTCGGCTCGCGCGTGCGGAACGGCGCGCTATGGTGCTCGGCGGCCGTCAGCCACAGCGTGTCCTTCAGGTGCGCGGCGCCGCCGCGATGCGTGCCGGGCCCGCCGCCGTCGATCGCGTGCTCCTTGCGCAGCAGCACGACCGGCGAATCGGCCTCGATCGATTCCGTCGCCGGGTCGAGGTTGTTCAGCGTCAGCAAGACCGTGTAGCTGTCGCCGTCCGCCTCCTTCGTCGCGCCCCAGGGGCCGTGCTCGCCGCCGCACTGGCAGACGTTGGCCCACGGCGTGCCTGCCGACGTCACGCCATACGCGTTATGGGTACTGGTCGAGCCGTAGTCTCCCGCTACCGCATTCGGCCCGAGCACCGGGTTGAGCGCCTTCAGGATCGCCGCGACCAGCGCGCCGCTGCTTTCCCAGAACATCATGATCGCGCCGTCGGGCGGCAGCGACGTCAGCAGCGTGCCGGCCGGCGCGGCCAGGTCGATGTCGCGCCAGGTGCCGGACGTGAACGGCGCTTCGGGATCGAGCAGCAACGTCAGCGCGACGCCGAGTGCTGTCTTCGCATCGAGAATCCCGCAGTTGATCGACGAGCGCGCCTGCGCCGAGCTGCCCGACAGATCGGCCTCGATCCGGTGGCCGCGCTTGCGCAGCGTAATGTTGACGCGATAGTCGAGGCTGTCGTCGACGCCGTCCGCATCGATCAGCGCGGAACCCGTGTAGTCGCCGTCGGGAATGCGCGCGATCGCGTCGCGCATGCGTTCGGCCGAGACGTCGCACGCATAGGCGAGGCTGCCGAGATACGCGTCGAGGCCGTAGCGGGCGATGTTTTCCTGCACGAGCCGCTCGCCGAGTTCGAGCTGATGCGCGATGCTGTGGAAGTCAGGCAGCAGCAGGCCGCCGAAGCGCGAATTGTCGAAGATCAGGCTGAAGGTCGAACGCACCGGCTTGCCCTTCGACCACAGCAGCATCGGCGGAATCACGAGGCCGTTCTCGTAGACGTTGCGCTTGGTCGCCGAAAAACCGCCCGGCACGACGCCGCCGATGTCGAGCTGGTGCGCGCGCATGTTGACGAACGACACGAGCCGGCCGTCGACGAACACCGGACGGATGAAGCAGACGTCGTTGACGTGCGTGCCGACGCGGTACGGGTCGTTGCAGATCAGCACGTCGCCGGGCGCGAGGTTGTGCGGCCCGTATTCCTGCACCGCGTTGCGCACTGCGTCGCCCATCGTGCCGAGGAACACGACGAGGCTGTTGCTGACGACCGGCATCGGATAGTCCATCTCCGGCGGCCCGCTGATGGTGCATGCGAAGTCGTACCAGTCGCGGATGATCGGCGAAAACGCTTCGCGCATGAAGCCAGTCGACATGTGCTCGACCGCGTAGCGCAGCCGGTTGATCAGCACGGTCGCGGTGAAGCGCTCGCACGCGTAGCGCGCATGGAATTGCGCGTCGGACAGCGCGCGGATCCGCTCGCGGGTGTCGCCGCCGCGCGCAGCGGCGGCGATATCGGTCTGGAGATTCATGGTTGCGCTCATTCCTTGTTGCGGATCAGCATTTCGCCGAAACGGCCCACGGTCGCGTACTGACGCGCGCCGATATGCGTGGTCGACAAGCCTTCGTTAATGACGGCCGGCCCGTCGATCACGTCGCCGCGACGCAGCGCATCGCGTCGATAGACATCCGCGTCCTGGCGCCCTTCGCCGCTCGCGTCGGACAGGTCCCCGAGATAGCGCAGCGTGGTGCGCCCGCTCGGGCGCAGCGGCTCGGCGCCGCGCGCGGGCAGTTCCGGATAGGCAACCTTCGGCGTCTCGAGCACCGCACGCACGCGGAACGTCACGCCCTGCACAGGGAAGGACTCGAAGCGGTTGCCCGAGCGCGTCTCGTAGCTGCGATGGAACGCGGCGATCATGGTCTCGATCGCGGCCGCGTCGATCGTGCCGTTCGGCGCCGGCACGAACGGCGTCTCCCAGCTCTGGCCGGCCAGCCGTGCGTCGAAGCTGCGCTCGAAAGTGACGCGCGCATCGGCGTCGAGCCCTTCGCGCAATTGCGCTTCCATCGTCGCGTAGAGCGCATCGACCTGCGGTGCGAGTTCGGCCGTGAGGATCGCGTAGAGGCTGCGGCTGGCCGTGAACACCTGGTCGGCCGACAGCAGCCCGAGCGCCGAGAACAGGCCCGGATTCGGCGGCACGATCACCTGCTTGCACCTGAGCGTGTCGAGCACGCCCGGCAGCAGCATCGGCCCGGCCGCACCGTACGCCATCAAGCTGTAGTCGCGCGGGTCGATGCCGTTCTTGATCGCCACGTTGAGCAGGCCTTCGGCGATGTTGTGGATCGCGATCTCGTAGGCGTAACGCACGCGCTGTGCGAGCGTGAACGCCGTGTCGAGCTGCTCGAACGCCCGCCGTGACAACGCGCGGTCGAGCCGGATCGCGCCGTTCGCGAAGCTCTGCTCGTCGATCACGCCGATCATCAGGAAGGTATCGGTGGTGGTCGGCTGCGTGCCGCCGCGCCCGTAGCAGGCGGGCCCCGGCGTCGAACCGGCGCTGGCCGGCCCGACCTGGATTTCGCCCGCCGGCCCGATCGCGACGATGCTGCCGCCGCCCGCGCCGATCGCCGTGACGTCGATCGCGAGCGCGTTCACCACCAGGTCGTGCTCGAGCTCGAACGAGGTGTTGACGAATGGCGCGCCGCCCGTGACCACGCTGATGTCGAGCGACGTGCCGCCGACGTCGGCGCACAGCAGGTTCGGCTCGCCGATCATCGCGCCGAAGTGCGCACTGCCGATCGCGCCCGCCGACGGCCCGGAAAACACGATGCGGTATGGCTGCTCCATCGCGCGCCGCACCGGCACGAGCGTCGCCGCGCAGTCGGCGAAATTCAGCTCGCCGCTGAAGCCGGCCGCCTTCAGGCCGTGCTCGAGCCGCCCGGTGTAGTCCGCGTAGATGATCTTCATGAAGGTGTCGATCACGGTCGTCGACGCGCGCGGATACTCGCGTGCGAGCGGCGATACCTCGCTCGAGATCGAGCAGGCGACGTCGCCGAGGACTTCGCGCACGAGCGCCTTCAGACGAATTTCATGGGCGGGATTCAGGTATGAATTGAGCAGGCAGATCGACACGCCCGTGACGCCGCAGCGCTTGAGCACCTCGAGTTCCTCGCGCGCCTGCGCTTCGTCGAGCGGAAACAGCACCGAGCCGTCGGCGAGGATTCGCTCGCGGATGCCGCGACGCAGATAGCGCGGCACCAGCGGGCGCGTCGCGTCGCCGAAACTGCGGCGCCAGCGCGGATCGAGAATCGCCGACGCGGGACGCCAGACGCGCCCCATGTCGAGTATGTCGCGATGGCCTTCGGTGGTCAGGAATCCGATCTTCGGCAGCCGGCGCGTGATGACGGCGTTCAGGCCGTGCGTGCTCGCGTGGTTGAACGCCCGGGCGTCCGCGGCGTTCAGTTCCCGCGCGCCGGCCAGGATCGGCTTCGTCACGTCGTCGTAGTCCGTCGAGATCTTCGCGGTCTCGATGCGGCCGTCCCGCAGCGAAACCACGTCGGTAAAGGTACCGCCTACGTCGATGGCAATCATCCGGGTTCGCTCCTACAAGGTGTCGGACAGCAGGCGCAGCACGGGGCCGAGCCGCGACGCCGGCTCGCGCCGGATCGAATGCAGGCAGGCCTGGCACTTCACGACGTCGAACCAGCCGCCTTCCGAATGCACGGGATAGCGCGCGAGCCGCGTCGATTCGCACGCGGGGCAGATACCGTCCACCGGCGTGCGTTCGAGATGCAGCGCAGGGCTTGTCATTCGCGTTGAAGTCATGAGGTCCTCGCCGGTTGGTCGGCGGCGCCGGCGCGATGCCGGGGGCGGCGCGACATGATGGATGTCATGGGAATGTCTCCTGTCGGTTGTGATCCGTTTCGTCGCATTCATTGATCGAATGCGCGACGGAACCGATGATAGGAACGGCGTGCGCCGCCGGGCATCACCTTCCGGGGGGACAGGCTGCCGTTCATTGTCAAGCCCGGCTTACATCTGTAGTAGCCGGCCCGCGCTTGTGGATGGCTGGCGTGCTTCCTACCATTCGACCTGACGGTGCGCATCACGAAGCCGATGGCGCCCCCCCTTTTTCGCTGCATTCCACGAGGTCCTCATGCAGAAAGTCAACTTCAGGAACCTGAACGGCCAGGGCATCACGATGGCCGCCGTCATCCACGTCCCGGCCGACTTCGATTCGAACGCGAAGTATCCGGCCGTCGTCGTCGCGCATCCGGGCGGCGGCGTGAAGGAACAGACGGCCGGCCTGTACGCGCAGAAGCTGGCCGAGCACGGCCTCGCCGCGATCGCGTTCGACGCGTCGTATCAGGGTGAAAGCACCGGCGAGCCGCGCCAGCTCGAGAACCCGTATATCCGCACCGAAGACGTCAGCGCCGTGATCGACTACCTGACGACGCTGCCGTACGTCGACGCCGACCGGATCGGCGCGATGGGCATCTGCGCGGGCGGCGGCTACGCGGCCAATGCGGCGATCAACGACCGCCGCATCAAGGCGCTCGGCACGGTCAGCGCGGTCAACATCGGCTCGATGTTCCGCAACGGCTGGGAAAACACCGTCAAGGATGCCGACGCGATTCCGTTCCTTGCACACGGTTCGCAGGCGCGCACCGCCGACGCGTCGGGCGCGCAGCTCGCCACCTTGCCGCTCGCGCCGATGCGCAAGGAAGATGCGCCGAACCAGGAACTGGCAGAAGCATGGGAGTACTACCACACGCCACGCTGCGAGCATCCGAACGCACCGGGCTTCATGACCGCCCGCAGCCTCAACCAGATCATTACGTACGACGCGTATAACAAGGCCGAAGCGTTCCTCACGCAGCCGCTGCAGATCGTGGCCGGCAGCGTCGCGGGCAGCAAGTGGATGAGCGATGACCTGTTCGCGCGCGCGGCCAGTGCCGACAAGCACTTCCATGTGGTCGAAGGCGCGAACCACATGTCGCTGTACGACGTGCCGCAATACGTCGACGAAGCCGTCTCCGTGCTGGCGCCGTTCTTCGTCAGCAAGCTGTAACGCGGCGCGGCAGGCGCGCGACGGCGCGCCCGCCGCCGAAACCCGAACCAACGGCTCACCGCCTCCGCGCGGCAAGCCGTTCGTCCGACGAATGCCGCCTGCCCGATGCCAACCTAACTACTGTTAGTATGTCGACATGACTCACCATCGGCAGGCTGCAGGGGCATGGCAAAACGACCGAAGTCGAACTCCGTCAATCCGTGCGAGACGCGCGAATCGCTGATCCGTTTTGCCGCGCGCACGTTCGGCATGCAGGGCTACTCGGCCACGACGATGCGCAACATCGCCGATCAGGCCGGCATCGAGGCAGCGAGCATCTACTACCACTTTTCGTCGAAGGAAGAACTGGTCGAGGCGGTGATGGAGCAAGGCGCCGCCCACATCCTCCATCACCTCAACGAGCGCCTGAACGCGCTCGGCCCCGACGCGACGGCCGAACAACGGTTCCGCGCCGCCGTGCTCGGGCAGATGCGCGGCCTCGTCATGCACGGCGATTTCGCGGTTGCGCACGGCCGGCTGCTCGGCCAGTTGCCCGACGCGATCCGCGCGCGGCAGGTCACCCGGCGCGAACATCACCAGGCGCTCTGGAACGGGCTGCTCGCAGACCTGCGCGCCGAAGGCCTCCTGCGCGAAGACGTCGACATCGCACTCGCACGGATCCACATCCTCGGCAGCATCAATTCGATCCAGTCGTGGTTCAACCCGCAGAAGGGCTCGCTGGAACGGATCGCCGATCAGCTCTGCACGATCTTCTTCCACGGCGTCGGGCCGTCGGCGCGACCCTGATCGCGCCGCGCTGCGCCGCACCGCGCAACGCCGCACGCCGCCCTGGCCCCGCGAGCCGGCGTATTCCGCGGTGCGTCACAGCGATCGCCCTCGGTATAAACCCCAATGACGGTCCCGGCATTTGCGCATCAAACTAACTACCAGTTGTTAGGTAACGCCTAACGGTAAAACAGCCGATCCCATCAACAGGCCGAGACAGTCATGACGACGCAGATGAAACCGATCCGTTCCTTTCTTTTCGTTCCGGGCAACAAGCCGACCTGGATCGAGAAGTCCATCCAGTCCGGGGCCGATGCGCTGATCCTCGATCTCGAGGACAGCGTGCCGCCGGCCCAGAAAGTCGAGGCGCGCGAGATCGTCCGGTCCAAGCTGGCGTGGCTGGCCGAGCAGCAGCAGCGCATCTGGGTGCGCATCAACCGCAGCGCGCACCTGTACGACCTCGACGACATCCTCGCGATCGTGAACCCGGTGGTCGAGGGCATCGTGATTTCGAAGCCATGCGGGCCGGAGGACATCCATACGGTCGCGTCGATGCTGGCCGAAGCCGAGTACCGCGCCGGCGTCGAGGTCGGTCACACCAAGGTGATTCCGCTGCTGGAAACCGCCCGCTCGTTGCAGCTTGCGTATGAAATCGCGCAGCACGAACGCGTGCCGGCGATCGTCGGCGCGACGGCCAAGAACGCCGACGTGGCGCGCGCGCTCAAGACCGTCTGGTCGCTCGAGGGTCGCGAAACGCAGTTCCTGAAGTCGCGCATCGTGATGGCAGCGCGCGCGGCCGGCAAGCTGCCGATCGGCGGCGTCTGGCAGCAGGTGCACGACCTCGAAGGACTCAAGGTCTCGTCGGCGAACGACCGCCAGCTCGGCATGAGCGGCGAACTGGTGCTGCATCCGTCGAACGTCGAGATCGTCAACCGCACCTACAGCCCGACCGAAGAGGAAGTCGCGTTCTACCAGGGCATGATCGACGCGCTCGACAAGGCCCAGGCCGAAGGCCGCGCATCGTGCATCTACGACGGCGAACACATCGACATCGCGCATGCGAAAACGGCGCGCGAAATCATCGCGCTCGCGCAGTCGTTCAACCGCTGATCGCTCACCCCACACTCAGGAGACGGAAAATGGCAGGCCTTTACTTCGAAGAATTCAAGCCCGGCATGGTGATCGAGCATGCGATCCGCCGCACGGTGACCGAGACCGACAACGTGCTGTTCTCGGCGATGACCTACAACTGCGCGCCGCTGCACATCGACGCCGAATACAGCAAGAACACGATGTACGGCCAGCGGCTCGTGAACAGCATGTTCCTGCTCGCGCTGGTGGCCGGCATCACCGTGTACGAAACCACGCTCGGCACGACGCTCGGCAATCTCGGCTTCGGCGAGATCGCGTTCCCGAAGCCGACCTTCCACGGCGACACGATCCGCGTCGAGACGGAGATCGTCGACACGCGCCTGTCGAAGAGCCGCAAGGATTCGGGCATCGTCACGTTCAAGCACGTCGCGCGCAACCAGCGCGACGAGATCGTCTGCACCGCCGTGCGCACGGGCCTGATGATGCTGCGCCCCGCCGCCGCCCAGGCTTGACCTCGTTCCCGCAGGAGATCCGGAAATGGACTACCAACTGAGCGCCGACCAGGTCGCGATCGTCGATGCGGCGCAGAAGATCTGCGCGGACTTCCCGCTCGAATACTGGCGCAACAAGGACAAGAACCACGAATTCCCGCACGAGTTCTTCGCGGCCGTCGCGAGCGGCGGCTGGCTCGGCATCTGCATGCCGGAGGACGTCGGCGGCGCCAACCTCGGCGTGACGGAGGCGGCGCTGTTCATGCGCACGGTCGCCGAATGCGGCGGGCAGGCTGCCGCATCGACCATTCATATGAACATCTTCGGGCTGCAGCCGGTCGTACACTTCGGCACGGACGCGCAGAAGAAGGCGTGGCTGCCGCCGTTCGCGCGCGGCGAGCACAAGGCCTGCTTCGCGGTCACCGAGCCGGACACCGGCCTCGACACGACCAAGCTGAAGGTCGTCGCGAAGAAGCAGCCCGACGGCAACTACCTGCTGTCGGGCAAGAAGGTCTTCATCTCGACCGCGCAGGTGGCCGATCACATGCTGATCCTCGCTCGCACGACGCCGATCGAGGAAGTGAAGAAGCACAGCGAGGGCCTGAGCCTGTTCTACACGAAGCTCGACCGCAAATACGTCGAGATCCGTGAGATCGACAAGCTCGGCCGCGCGGCCGTCGATACCAACGAGCTGTTCATCGACGACATGCCGGTGTCGAAGGACGCGCTGATCGGCGAGGAAGGCAAGGGGCTGAGCTATATCTTCCACGGCATGAACGCGGAGCGCGTGCTGGTGGCGGCCGAGCAGATCGGCATCGGCCGCGCGGTGCTCAAGCTCGCGACGCAGTATGCGAAGGAGCGCGTCGTGTTCGGCCGCCCGATCGGCCAGAACCAGGGCGTGCAGCATCCGCTCGCGCGCAACTGGGCGGAACTCGAAGCGGCGAACCATATGATCTTCGCGGCCGCGGACCTCTACGACAAGGGCCTGCCGTGCGGCTCGGAAGCGAACGCGGCGAAGCTGCTGGCGTCCGAGGCCTGCATGAACGCGTGCCAGACGTCGATCCTCACGCACGGCGGCTTCGGCTATGCGAAGGAATATCACGTCGAGCGCTTCATGCGCGAGGCGTGGATCGGCTACATTGCCCCTGTCACCCCGCAACTCATTCTGTCGAACATTGCCGAGCGCAAGCTCGGCTTGCCGAAATCGTACTGAAGCCGGCCATGCGCCGGCGTTCCCCGAAACGGGAAGCGCCGGCCGTCGAACCGGCATAAAAGCCATGTCTGCGGGCTGCGCCCCGGTCGCGCGCCCGCCTCAGGAGACAAGCATGTCAGCTGCAAGACCGTTGGAAGGGATCCGCGTACTCGATCTGACCGTGGCCCTGGCCGGACCCTATGGATCGCTGCTGCTGGGCGGCATGGGCGCGGAAGTCATCCGGATCGAATCGCCCGGCGGGGGCGACATCGCGCGCAATAATCCGCCGTACGTCGGCAAGGACGGCGTCCATTTCGGCGTCAAGGGCGACGACGAGGTGTCGCTGACCGTCCTCAATCGCGCGCGCAACAAGAAAAGCATCACGCTCGACCTGAAATCGGCGCAGGGCAAGGCGCTGTTCATGGAACTGGTCAAGGAATCGGACGTCGTCATCGAGAACGCGAGCGAAGGCGTCACCGCGCGACTGGGTGTGGACTACGACAGCGTGCGCGAGGTCAATCCGAAGATCATTTATGCGTCGATCAAGGCGTTCGGCGAACCGAGCCCGTACAAGAACCTGAAGGGCATGGACATCATCGTCCAGGCGCTGTCGGGCATCATGGACGTCACGGGCTTCGCCGACGGCCCGCCGACGCGCTCCGGCCTGCCGATCGCCGACCTGATCGCGCCGCTGTACGCCGTCAACGGCATCCTCGCCGCGCTGATCCACCGCGGCCGCACCGGCGTGGGCCAGTGCGTGCAGGTGTCGATGCTCGACTGCCTGTCGTCGCTGGTGGCCGAAGAGCACTTCGACGTGTTCCTCAAGCACGGCTATTCGAAGCGCTCGGGCAATTTCCAGGATCGCCTCGTGCCGTTCGGCGTCTACGGCACGCGCGACGGCCACGTCGCGATGGTGGCGTTCCAGCCGGACTGGTTCCGCAACCTGATGGAAGCCGTGGGCCGCCCCGAGATGGTCACGGACCCACGCTACGCGACGCGCGGCCCGCGCATGAAGCATGCGGCCGAGATCAACGCGATCATCGAGGCGTGGACGAGCCGGCACAGCACCGCGGAAGTCGTCGAGGAACTGCAGGTCCGGCGCGGCGTGCCGGCCGCGCCCGTGCGCTCGCCGCTCGACGTGCTGAAGGATCCGGTGCTGCAGGAACGCGGCGCGGTGGTGCGGCTCGAGCACCCGGGACTCGCCGACGTCGACGCGATGGGCATGGGCCTGCCGATCAAGCTGTCGCAGACGCCCGTGCAGTTCGACCAGCCGGCGCAGGAACTCGGCGCCGCCAACGACGAGATCTATCGCGGGCTGCTGAAGCTGCCCGAGGATCGCCTGCAACAACTGCGCGACGAGGGGGTGATCTGATCATGTCCGCTGCACCATCCCGCCACGGCCCGCTCGCCGGCGTCCGGATCGTCGAGATCGCGGGCATCGGCCCCGGCCCGCTGGCCGCGATGTTCCTCGCCGATCTCGGCGCGACCGTGATCCGCGTGGACCGCAAGGAACCGTCGGGGCTCGGCGCGCCGCGCCCCGTCGAATTCGACCTCGGCCTGCGCAACCGCAAGTCGGTGCGCGTCGACCTGAAGGATCCCGCCGCCGTCGAGATGGTGCTCGAACTGATCGAGCAAGCCGACGGCCTGATCGAGGGCTTTCGCCCCGGCGTGATGGAGCGCCTCGGCCTCGGGCCCGAGCCCTGCCTCGCGCGCAATCCGCGCCTCGTGTACGGGCGCGTGACCGGATGGGGGCAGGACGGCCCGCTGTCGCAGGTGGCCGGGCACGACCTGAACTACATCTCGGTCACCGGCGCGCTGCATGCGATGGGCCGCGCCGGGCAGGCGCCGACGCCGCCGCTGAACGTGCTCGGCGACTATGCGGGCGGTTCGCTCTACCTCGCCTTCGGGCTGCTCGCCGGCATCCTCGAAGCGCGCGGCTCCGGGCGCGGCCAGGTCGTGGATGCGGCGATGGTCGACGGCGTCGCGTCGATCATGACGGTGACGATGGGCCTGCATGCAGCCGGCATGCTCGACAAGGCGCGCGGCACGAACCTGCTCGACACCGGCGCGCCGTTCTATGAGGTATATGCGTGCGCCGACGGCAAGTACGTGAGCGTCGGGCCCATCGAGGACAAGTTCTACCGGCTGCTGCTCGAACAGCTGGGGCTGCAGGACCATCCGGCGCTGCAGGCGCAGATGGACCGCGCGCAATGGCCCGAAGCAAAGCAGGTACTCGCCGCAAAATTCCGCGAGCGCACGCGCGACGAGTGGGCGCAGTTGCTCGGCCATCTCGACGTGTGCGTGGCGCCCGTGCTCGACTTCGACGAAGCGCCGCACCATCCGCACGTGAAGGCGCGCGGCACCTTCGTCGAGCTCGACGGGGTCACGCATCCTGCGCCCGGCCCGCGTTTTTCGCGCACGCCGGCCGTGCGGCCCGAACCGCCCGCGGCGCCGACGACCGACAACGCGATCGCCGCGCTGCGCGACTGGCTGCCCGACGCGCGCATCGAGGCGTTGCGCGCGCAGCAGACGTTCATCTGACGTGGACGAGCAGCGCCGGCGCGCTGCTCGCCGCCGTTTTCCGCCCGCGCCCGTCGCGCCTCGCAGCGCGCGGGCCGGGCACTGGCAAGGACCGTAGACATGACATCGCCCTCTCCCGAACTCGTCGCGCTCGATCGCCTGACGAGCGGCCGTTCCACCTGCCGCGCGTATCGGCACATCGCGCTGGATCCAGAACTGATCCGCAGCATCGTCGGCATGGCCGGCCGCTCGGCGTCGTGGTGCAACGTGCAGCCGTGGCAATTGGTCGTCACCGAAACGCCGGAAAGCACCGAGCGCTTTCGGCAGGCACTGATGCAGCGCGTCGCCGACCATCCGGACAACGAATCGGACCTGCCGTTCCCGCCGAGCTACGAAGGCGTCTATCGCGAACGCCGGCGCGGCGCGGGCCTCGCGCTCTACTCGGCGCTCGGCATCGGGCCGAAGGACAGCGAGCGCAGTGCCGAGCAGGCCTTGCGCAACTTCCGCCTGTTCGACGCGCCGCACGTGGCGATCGTCACGGTGCCGGCCGAGCTCGGCCCGTATGCGCTCGTCGACGCGGGTGGCTTCGTGTCGTCGTTCCTGATTGCGGCCTATGCGCATGGCGTGGCGACCACGCCGCAAGGCGCGCTGGCGCGCCACGCCCACTTCGTGCGCGAGTATTTCGGCATTCCCGACACGCAGCACATGATCTGCGGCATTTCATTCGGCTATGCGGAAGACGCGCATCCGGTGAACCAGTTCCGCACCACGCGTGCCGCCGTCGACGATCTGCTGCGCTTCGCGTGAGACGGCTGCGCGCGTATTGCGCGGTCGCCGCGCCGAGCGCATCGTATGCGAGGACAAGGAGACATCGAAGATGGCCGAACGCATTCATGAACTGCTCGATCGCTGGCTAGCCGAGGCGCCCGCGCGCCCGTTCATCCATCTGCCCGACCGCAGCCTCAGCTACGCGGATCTCGGCGCGCTGGCCGACCGGCTCGAAGGCGAGCTGCGCGCCGACGGCGTACGCCGCGGCGACCGCGTGCTGGTCGTCGCCGAGAACTGCCCCGAACATGCGGCGCTGCTGATCGCATGCAGCCGGCTCGGCGCATGGTCGTGCGGCGTCAATGCGCGCATGGCGCCCGGAGAAGTCGATGCGTTCGCCGCCAAGGCCGACGCGCGCGTGCTGTATTTCACGTCGGGCGTTTCGTCGGCGGCCGGCGCGCACGCGGCGCGGCACGACGCGCGCCCGTCGTGCGTCAGCGGCCTCGCGCGCAGCGCCGCGCGTGCGGCGGCGCGGCCGGAGCCGGAGCCGCTCGCGAGCGACGTGGCGGCCATCATCTTCACGTCGGGGACCACCGGCGCACCCAAGGGCGTGATGATGACGCACCGCGGCGTGCTGCATTTCGCGCGCGTGTCGGCCGAATCGCGCGCGCTCGGCCCCGACGACCGCGTCTACGCGTATGCGCCGATGACGCATATCTTCGGCCTCGGCACTGTGCTGCTCGCGTCGCTGCATGCGGGCGCGGCGCTCGAAATGCGCGCGCAGTTCGAGCCGGCGGAACTGTTCGACGCGCTCGCACGGCGGCGCGTGAGCCAGGTGCAAGGGCCGCCGATGCTGTTCTCGCGGCTGCTGCGGCATTGCGCGGAACATCGCATCGCGCGTCCCAACGCACCCTGCCTGCGCTATCTGTATGCCGGCGCGGGGCCGCTCGACCTCGCGCTCAAGCAGCAGGTCGAGGCGCTGTTCGGGCAGACGCTGCATCACGGCTACGGGCTGTCCGAGTACGCGGGCTCGCTGCATGCGACGCGCCTCGGCGAAGCGCGCGCCGATACGAGCGCGGGTTACGCGTTCCCGGGCGCCGAGCTGCGCATCGTCGATCCGGCCGACGGCCGCCCGCTGCCGGCCGGCGAGCGCGGTGAAATCTGGCTGCGCGGCGTCGGCCTGATGCCCGGCTATTTCCGCGATCCGCAGGCCACGGCCGCCGTGATGCGCGACGGCGGCTGGTATGCGTCGGGCGACCTCGGCGAGCTGCAAGACGACGGCGCGCTGTTCATCGTCGGCCGGCTCAAGGAGATGATCATCCGCTCCGGGTTCAACGTGTATCCGGGCGAAGTCGAACAGGCGCTGAACCGCTTCCCGGGCATCCGCAACTCGGCCGTCGTCGGCCAGCGCGAAGCGGACGGCAACGAGGCCGTCGTCGCGTTCGTCGAACTCGACGGCGGCCGACCGCTCGACGAAACCGCGCTGCGCCGGTATCTGCGCGAACAGCTTGCGCCGTACAAGCACCCGGGCCGCATCATTGCCGTCGACGCACTGCCGTTCAACAGCAACGGCAAGCTGATGCGGCGGCAGCTGCTGGAACGGCTGTAGGCCGCGACCGCCCTACCCGAGCCAGCGCGCATCGGGCCACTGGCCCTCGTCGAACGTGGCCTTCACGCAGTCGAGCAGCACGCCGACCACGCAGCGCACCGGTGCGGTGGCCTGCCGGCTGCTCGGCGCCGCCAGCACGATCGTGCGCTTGATGCCGGGCGACGCGAGCGGCGCCGCGCTCAGCGTGCCCTGCTCGACTTCCCGCGTGACGCCGACGGCCGGCAGGATCGTCCAGCCGTGGCCTTGCGCGACCAGATCCTTCTGCACGCTGAGCGCATTGGTTTCGGTGACGACGCGCAGCGTCACGTCGGCCTCGGCCGCCGCGTGCTCGATCGCCGCACGCAGCCCCTGCGGCGCGGACGGCAGGATGAACGGCTCGCTCGCGACACGCGACAGCGCCAGCGGCCGCTTGCGCGAGAGCCCGACCGACGGCGCGGCCACGGCCCACAGGCTTTCCTCGATCAGCGCCTTCACGTGCAGCGCAGGCGTTTCCTTCTGCCCGTACAGCAGCGCGGCATCCACGTCGCCGGCTTCGAGCCAGTCCTGCAGGTGGCCCGCATAGCCGATCGTGAGCCGCAGCCGGATATGCGGGTAACGGCTGGCGACCTCGCTCGCCAGCCGCGTCGCGAGCAGGTCCGAGGTGCTGGCCAGCAGGCCGATGCTGACGATGCCGGCGACCGGCCCGTCGGTCGGCTGAATCTCGGCCTTCGCGCGCGCGACCTCGTTGAGGATGCGCCGTGCGTATTCGAGCATCGTCTTGCCCGACGGCGTCAGCTGCATTCCGTGCCGGCCGCGCTCGAACAGTTCGGTGCCCATGTCCTCCTCCAGCAGGCGCAACTGGCGCGACACCGCCGGCTGCACCAGATTGAGCAGGCTCGACGCACGCGTGACATTGCCGGTTTCGGCCACGGTGACGAAGGCGCGCAGTTGCTTCAGGTCCATCGCAGGGCTCCTCGATACCGAAAACTGATCCATCGATCAGAAAATTCTATTTTTTGGTTCATCCATCAAAACTTATTATGGACCTAACCGATGCCAATGACGAGACAGGATTCATGAGCGCCTCCATCTTTTCCGCCCCCGACCAGTACCAGGAAATCCGCGACGCCGTGCGCGCCCTGTGCAGCCAGTTCCCGGCCGAATACCACCGCAAGATCGACGAAGCGCGCGGCTATCCCGAGGCCTTCGTGACCGCGCTCACGCAGGCCGGCTGGCTCGCCGCGCTGATCCCGCAGGACTACGGCGGCCCGGGCCTGTCGATGGCCGAGGCGTCGGTCATCATGGAGGAAATCAACCGCTCCGGCGGCAATTCGGGCGCCTGCCACGGCCAGATGTACGTGATGAACACGATCGTGTTCAGCGGCACCGAAGCGCAGAAGCAGCGCTACCTGCCGCGCATCGCGGCGGGCGAGCTGCGCGTGCAGTCGATGGGCGTGACCGAGCCGAGCACCGGCAGCGACACGACCAAGCTGAAGACCACCGCCGTGAAGAAGGACGGCCGCTGGGTCATCAACGGGCAGAAGGTGTGGATCTCGCGCGTCCAGCACAGCGACCTGCTGATCCTGCTCGCGCGCACCACGCCGCTGGAGCAGGTCCAGAAGAAGAGCGACGGCCTCTCCTGCTTCATCGTCGAACTGGACAAGGCGATCGGCAACGGCCTGACCGTGCGCCCGATCCTCAATATGGTCAACCACGAGACCAACGAACTGTTCTTCGACAATCTCGAACTGCCGGAAGACGCGCTGCTCGGCACCGAGGGCAAGGGGCTGAAGGTGATCTTCGACGGCCTGAACGCCGAGCGCACGCTGATCGCGGCCGAGTGCATCGGCGACGGCTACTGGTTCCTGGAGAAGGCCCGCGATTACGCGAGCGAGCGCAAGGTGTTCGGCCGCCCGATCGGGCAGAACCAGGGCATCCAGTTTCCGCTGGCCGAATCGTTCATCGAGCTCGAAGCGGCGAACCTGATGCGCTGGCGTGCCTGCGAGAAGATCGACGCGCGCCAGAACGCCGGCGTCGAAGCCAACATGGCCAAGTACCTGGCCGCGAAGGCGAGCTGGGAAGCGGCGAACGCATGCCTGCAGACGCACGGCGGTTTCGGCTTCGCCTGCGAATACGACGTCGAGCGCAAGTTCCGCGAAACGCGCCTGTATCAGGTCGCGCCGATCTCCACCAACATGATCCTGGGGCACGTCGCCGAGCACGTGCTGCAACTGCCCCGCTCCTACTGATTCTCGAAGGAAGCCTTTTCATGAAGATTCTCGTACCCGTGAAGCGCGTGGTCGACGCGAACGTGAAGGTCGGCGTGAAGTCCGATCAATCCGGCGTCGATATCGCGAACGTAAAGATGTCGATGAACCCGTTCGACGAGATCGCTGTTGAAGAAGCGGTGCGCCTGAAGGAAGCAGGCGTGGCGACCGAAGTGGTGGCCGTGTCGGTCGGTGTGGCGCAAGCGCAGGAAACGCTGCGCACGGCGCTGGCGATCGGTGCGGATCGCGCGATCCTCGTCGAGTCGAACGACGGCGTCGAGCCGCTGGCCGTCGCGAAGATCCTGAAGGCGCTGGTCGACAAGGAGCAGCCGCAGCTCGTGATCCTCGGCAAGCAGGCGATCGACGACGATTCGAACCAGACCGGCCAGATGCTCGCCGCGCTGGCAGGCCTGCCGCAGGCGACGTTCGCCTCGAAGGTGACGATTGCCGACGGCAAGGCGACGGTTGCACGCGAAGTGGACGGCGGCGCGGAAACGCTGTCGCTTCAACTGCCCGCAGTCGTCACCACGGATTTGCGCCTGAACGAGCCGCGCTACGTGACGCTGCCGAACATCATGAAGGCGAAGAAGAAGCCGCTGGAAACGGTGAAGCCCGAAGACCTCGGCGTGGACGTCGCGCCGCGTCTGAAGACGCTGAAGGTGGCCGAGCCGCCGAAGCGCGCAGCCGGCGTGAAGGTGCCGGACGTGAAGACGCTGGTCGAGAAGCTGAAGACCGAAGCCAAGGTGCTGTAAAGGGAGCGGATAGAAATGACGATTCTGGTAATTGCAGAACACGACAACGCGTCGATCAAGGCCGCGACGCTGAACACGGTGGCAGCGGCGCAGAAGATCGGCGGCGACATTCACGTGCTGGTCGCCGGTCACAACGCGCAGGGCGCAGCCGATGCGGCCGCGAAGATCGCCGGCGTGGCGAAGGTGCTGCTGGCCGATGCGCCGCAGCTCGAAGCGGGCCTCGCGGAAAACGTCGAAGCAACCGCGCTGAACATTGCGAAGGACTATTCGCACATCCTCGCGCCGGCGACTGCGTACGGCAAGAACATCGCACCGCGTATCGCCGCGAAGCTCGACGTCGCGCAGATCTCGGACATCACGGCGGTCGATTCGGCCGACACGTTCGAGCGCCCGATCTACGCCGGCAACGCGATCGCGACGGTGCAGTCGAGCGACCCGATCAAGGTCATCACGGTGCGCGCGACGGGTTTCGATCCGGTCGCGGCCGAAGGCGGCAGCGCGTCGGTCGAGAAGATCGAAGCGGCGGCCGATGCAGGCAAGTCGCAGTTCGTCAGCCGTGAAGTGACGAAGCTGGACCGTCCTGAACTGACGTCGGCGAGCATCATTGTCTCGGGCGGCCGCGGCTTGGGCAGCGGCGAGAACTACACGAAGGTGCTGGAGCCGCTGGCGGACAAGCTGTCGGCCGCACTCGGTGCTTCGCGCGCGGCAGTGGACGCGGGCTACGTGCCGAACGACTACCAGGTCGGCCAGACCGGCAAGATCGTCGCACCGCAGCTGTACATCGCGGTCGGCATCTCAGGTGCGATCCAGCACCTGGCCGGCATGAAGGATTCGAAGGTGATCGTCGCGATCAACAAGGATCCAGAAGCACCGATCTTCAGCGTGGCCGACTATGGTCTCGTCGGCGATCTGTTCGCGCTCGTGCCGGAACTGGTCAACGAACTCTGACGGGAACGGCTGCCGCAGCGCGACTGACGGCAGCCTTCACGACGCTTCAATCATCGAGAACGCGAAACGACATGACTGGCGAGCAACCCGAATCATTCGACGCGTGGATCGGCCGCCGCGAAGACAGCGCGGACCGCATCACGCCCGCGCCGATCCGCCTCCTGCGGGCTACGCTGGACGACGCCGAGCCGTCCGCGCTGCCGGACGTCCTGCCACCGCTGTGGCACTGGCTGTACTTTCTGCCCGGCGAGCGGCAGTCGAACATCGGCATCGACGGTCACCCGCGGCGCGGCGGCTTCCTGCCGCCGGTCGCGCTGCCGCGCCGCATGTGGGCCGGCGGGCGGCTGCAGTTCCTGCGTCCGCTTGCCGTGGATACGCCGATACAGCGCCGCTCCACGATCGCGAACGTGCAGAGCAAATCCGGCCGCAGCGGCCGGCTCGTATTCGTGACCGTGCTGCACGAGATCGGCGACGCGCAAGGCGTGGCGATCCGCGAAGAACAGGACATCGTCTATCGCGACGCGCCGCCGCCCGCCGCGGCCGGCACGCCGGCGCCCGCGCCACAGCCGGCGCCACAGCCGGCGCCGACCGACGAACAGTATTCGCGCATCGTCATCCCCGATCCGGTGCTGCTGATGCGCTTTTCCGCGCTCACCTTCAACGGCCACCGGATCCACTACGACCGGCCCTACGCGATGCACGAAGAAGGCTATCCGGGCCTGGTGGTGCACGGCCCGCTGATCGCGATGCTGTTGATGGAGGAACTGCGCCGCAGGCACCCCGGCAAGACGATCCGCGCCTTCGACTTCAAGGCGGTCAGCCCGCTGTTCGACACCGCGCCGTTCACGGTGAACGGCAAGCTCGAAGGCCATACCGCGCGCGTGTGGGCGCGCGGCCCGCAAGGACAGCTGGCCATGCAGGCCAGCATCGAACTGGAATAGCGACCCGACCATGCAAGCTCGCCAAGCTCAACCCGGCCCGCTGAGCGGGATGACCGTCGTCACGCTCGAACACGCGATCGCCGCGCCGTTCTGCACGCGCCAGCTCGCCGATCTCGGCGCGCGCGTGATCAAGGTGGAACGGCCCGGCGTCGGCGATTTCGCGCGCGCCTACGATCACCGCACGCGCGGCCTCGCGTCGCACTTCGTCTGGACCAACCGCTCGAAGGAAAGCCTCACGCTGGACCTGAAGCAAGCCGCTGCACAGGACGTGCTCGGCGAGCTCGTCGCGCAGGCCGACGTGCTGGTGCAGAACCTCGCACCGGGCGCCGCCGCGCGCATGGGGCTGTCGTTCGACGCGCTGCATGCCAAATATCCGCGCCTGATCGTCTGCGACATCTCCGGCTACGGCGGCGACGGCCCGTATCGCGACAAGAAAGCCTACGACCTGCTGATCCAGAGCGAGGCTGCGTTCCTGTCGATCACCGGCACGCCCGACGAACCGTGCAAGGCCGGCAATTCGATCGCCGATATCGCGGCCGGCATGTACGCGTACACGGGCATCCTCAGCGCGCTGCTGCAGCGCGGCGTCACGGGCAAAGGCTCGCACGTGGAAATCTCGATGCTCGAGGCGCTCGCCGAGTGGATGGGCTTCCCGATGTACTACGCGTACGACGGCCAGCAGCCGCCCGGCCGCAACGGCGCGGCACACGCGACCATCTACCCGTACGGGCCGTTTACGGCCGGCGACGGCCGCGTCGTGATGCTGGGCCTGCAGAACGAGCGCGAGTGGAAGGTGTTCTGCGATATCGTGCTGCGCCGCCCGGACCTTGCGACCGACCCGCGTTTCGACGCGAACGTGCGCCGCTCGGAGAACCGCGCGAGCCTGAAGGCCGTGATCGAGCAGGTGTTTGCCGATCTCACCGCGCAGGACGTGATCGCGCGGCTCGACGAAGCGCAGATCGCGAATGCCGCCGTCAACCAGGTCGGCGATCTGTGGACGCACCCGCAGCTGCATGCGCGCGGCCGCTTCCGCACCGTCGGTTCGCCGGCCGGCGAACTGCAGGCGCTGCTGCCGCCCGCCACGATCGACAGCTTCGACGTGTGCATGGATCCGGTGCCCGCGCTCGGCGAACACAGCACGGCGATCCTGCGCGAACTGGGGCGCAGCGACGCCGATATCGAACAATTGCGCGCCGACGGCGTAATCTGAGCCATGACGACCTCTCCTTCCCCCGTACTGCATGCGCGCAGCCTGCTGTTCGTGCCCGCCACGCGTCCCGAGCGCTTTGCAAAGGCGTTCGATACGGCCGCCGACTGCATCGTCATCGACCTCGAAGACGCGGTGCCCGAAGGCAGCAAGGACGACGCGCGCGCGCAGCTTTCGCGGCACCTGCCGCAGTTCACGCCCGAGCAGCGCGCGCGCACCGTGGTGCGCGTGAACGCCGTCGGCACGCCGTGGCACGACACGGATCTCGCGTTGCTGCGCGACTGGACCGCGCAAGGCGTCGCGGTGATGCTGCCGAAATCGGAAGACGCGCAAGCGCTGCGCCGCGTCGCGCAGCAGCTCGGCGAGGCGGCGCGCCTCGTCGCGCTGATCGAATCGCTGGCCGGGCTCGATGCGGCCGATGCGCTTGCGCGCGATCCGCAGGTCGTGCGTCTCGCGTTCGGCCATCTCGACTTCCAGCTCGATCTCGGCATGCGCGCGTCGCCCGATGAACCGGAGCTGGCGTTCGCACGCAACGCGCTCGTGGCCGCGTCGCGCCGCGCACAGCTGCCCGCGCCGATCGACGGTGTGACGACGCGCACCGACGATGCGCAACGGCTGGCCGCCGACGCGCAGCGTGCACGCGCGTTCGGCTTCGGCGGCAAGCTGTGCATCCACCCCGCGCAGGTCGGCGGCGTGAACGATGCGATGGGTTATTCGGACGAAGAGCATGCGTGGGCGCGCCGCGTGCTCGACGAAGCCGCGAAGCACGGCGGCGCGGCGTTCAGCCTCGACGGCCGCATGGTCGACCTGCCCGTGATCCGCGCGGCCGAGGCAATCGTCGCGAGCGTGCGGAAGCCGGCGCGATAAGCTTAGCGGCTCGCTGGCGTCGGCCTCGAATCCGCACGCCGATGAAAAAACGGGCGGCGTCCGGTATTCCGGCGCCGCCCGTTGTCTTGCATCGTCTCGCATCGCCGCAGCGGCCGCCCGGAACGCACACACCGCTCCGGACGACCGCCCCGCTCAGCCTTCCACCGCCCACATGGCAGTCAGCTCCGCCGCCTTCGTCGCCGGATTCAGCTCACGCAGCGCGGCCAGCAGCGCACGCGCGCGCTCGGCGCCCAGCACGTCGGTCGTCAGGTCCATGAACTTCGCATCCTGCTCGTGCTCCGGCATCGGATTCGTGTCGGTGCCGATCGGATCGCCGACGAACACGTGCTCGGTGCGCCCGTCCTTGAACGTGACGGTCACGTCGGCGACGAACTTGCCGGGATACTGTTTCTCGAGCTCGGGCGCCTCGCTGATGCGGATGCTGCGCGCGATCTCGATCACGGGCGCCATGTCGATCTTGCCGGCCAGGTAGTCGCGATGGACCGGATAACCGTTGCCCTTGCCGAGCAGCGTGAACGCTGCCTGGATCGGCAGGCTGAACTGCACGTGCTCGATGTTCTTCGGCGTATACGCATTGACGTTGGCTGTGCCGACGACGACGTTGAAGTGCGGCGTGATTTTCAGGTGGATGTCGGCGATCTCGTCGCGGCGCGCCGCGAACGGCCGCAGCGCGTCGATGTACGCGTGCGTGCAGTAGCACGCGCAATACGCCTTGAGCCACACGGTGCCGATCTCGAACGGCCGATCGAGGTCGAAGCGCCGCTCGGCGTTGTCGCCGGCCGTGCGCTGCAGGAAGGTGCGGAAGAAGCCCTTGTTGCCGCTCAGGAACGCACGCGGGCCCGTGATGCCCGCGTGCGCCATGTCGGCCGCCGCCATCCCGTTGCGCGTGCCGATGCCCGCGTGGATGCGCTTGATCGAGCCGCCGGTCGACGTGTATTCGGTCGTGCCCGACACGTGGCTCAGCGCGATCGCGAGCGCGTGCAGCGTGGTCTCCGCGTCGAAGCCGCGCAGCTTGGCCGCCACGGCCGCCGCGCCGAAGTTGGACAGCGTCGCGTGCGGGTGATAGCCGCGCTGCAGCAGTTCGGGCGCGGCAAGCAGGCCGATGCGCGCATAGACTTCGTAGCCGGCCACCATCGCGACGATCACCTCCTCGAGCGATGCGCCGAGTTCCTCGCCGATCGCGAGCGCGGCCGGAATCACGCAGCTGCCGGGATGGCTGTAGCTCGGGCCGTGCGCGTCGTCGTACTCGAAGCCGTGCCCGTACGAACCGTTGACGAACGCGGCATCGGCCGCGCTCATCGTCAGCGCCGACGCACTCACGCGGCTTTTGCCCGGACGCTGCCCGGCCTTCGCGTAGGCGAGCAGCTGCTCGGACCACGGCATTTTCGAAATGCCGACCTGCAATGCGATCTGGTCGCGCATCAGGCGGTTGACGCCGGCCAGCGCGCGCGCCTCGAGGTGCTCGTATTTCAGTTTCTGGATGAAACGCACCACCGCTTGCTCGAGCGGCGGGCAGTTGTCCGGCGCGACGGAGCGGGTCTCGCGGGTGACAGTCATGAAAGTCTCCTGAATGATCGAATGGTAAATGGCCCGGCTCTCGCGCGGGCCATGAAAAATCATGCGGGGCAGGTGCGGTCCGGCGAAGCCGGCCGGACTGCCGATTCCTCCCCGGACGGCACGAGCGGATCGAGCAACACCGCCGCGACGTCTTCCACCGCGTCGAGATGCAGGATGTCGTCGATCATCCGGTCGACGGTCTGCTGCGGCAGGTCGATCGCCGAATACGGCACGCACAGCCTGAACTTGGCGATGAAGTCCTGCTCCGTGAACGGATTGCGCGGATGGCCCTTCACGTATATGCACTCTTTCGCCAGCGTGCGCCCGTCATGCAGCGTGACGGTCATGCGCGCACCCCAGTCGGACACGTCGGGGTTTTCCGCGGCCGTGATGCGCGTCATCAGCTCGCGCACCTCGGGCCGCCGGCGCGCGGCTTCGCTGTACGACTCGAGGAACACCTTGTCGTCGAACGCCGCGATGGCGACCACGTACGGCAGGCTGAACTGGCACTCCGGCACCGTGACCGGGTGCCACTTCTTGTCCTGCGGCTCGCACACCGCGCGCCAGCCCGGCGTCGAGGTCTCGATATGGATGCCGGCGATCTCGGCCGCGCCGAAGCGGTGTGCGCGCATCAGTTCGCGAATCGCGTCGATCGACGAATGCGAGAAATAGCACGCGCTGTAGCCCTTGGTGATGATGTTCTCCATCTCCCAGTGCTCGCCAAGCGCATGCAGGATGAAGTCGGGATCGGTCTCCCAGCGCGCGGTGCCCAGATACCCTTTCGGCCCGGTCAGCACCTCGGCGCGCGGCCCGGTGATGCCGCGCTGGGCCAGCTGGCAGCACGTGATCGCGGCCTGGCTGACGAGCCCGTGATGCATGCGCACCATCAGCGTGGCCGGCGAATAGATGCCCATCGTATTGGGCTGCGTCATGGTCCGCGCGATGCCTTGCGCGTTTTCGAGCTGGTCCTGCGTCAGCCCGAGCAGCTTGCCGACGGCCGCGACCGCGCCGAAGATGTAATGGCCGCCGCATTCGTGATGCTTGATCGCGCGGTTGATCACCTTGTACGCGGTGCCGAGCCGCACCAGGATCTCCTGTCCGACGGCCATCGCCGCGAGGAATTCCTTGCCCGATACCTTGCCGCGCAGGCCGGTGGCGGCGAGCAGCGTCGGCACCACGTATTCGGTCACATGCCCGGCTTCCTCGTGCAGGTCGCCGCAATCCATCGCGCGCGGCATCGGGCCCATCGCGAGCGCCGCCTCGTGCGCCGGCACGCGGCCGCCGTAGAACGGCAGCGGCGTCTGCGGATTGCCGCCGCGCTCCTTGACGAGCGACACGATCTCCGGAATGCCCTCCATCGCCGAGCCGCCGATGGTCACGCCCATCGCGTCGAGCAGCGTCTGCCGCGCATGGCGCGCCACGCCGGCCGGCAGGTCGTCGTACTGCGTCTGCAGTGCCATCCGGCACAGCGTGGCCATCGGATCCTCGATCCCCTGGCGTTCGAATCTCGCCATGCTTCTGTCTCCTCGTCTCTCGACGTGTCTCGCGACGGTGCGCTCAGAACACGAACACGCCCTTGCCGCCCGCCTGCGCGTCGAACTGCCGGTAGGCCTCGTCGGCCTGCTCGAGCTGCCAGCGATCGGTGAACAGCTTGTCGACGTCCACGCCGTGATCGGCGACGAAGTGGATGCAGTCCTTCATGCCGACTTCCGAGAACGTATAGGAGCCGAGGATCGTGCGCTGCTTGCCGATCACGTCCTTCATCCCGTCGACGTTGAGGTTGCCGCCCACGGCCACCAGCGCGATCCGCCCCCACGGGCGCGTGCTGCGCACCGCCTGCTGCTTCGGCACGTCGCCGCCCGCGCAGTCCATCGCGCAGGTCACGCCGAGACCACCGGTGAGCTTCTGGATCTCCTCGATCGGGTCCTGCCGGCTGCCGTCGATCACGTGGGCCGCGCCGAAATCCTTCGCGCGCGCGACGCGATCGGCCGCGATATCGACGCCGATCACCTCGACGCCCATCGCTGCGGCCAGCTGCACGGCCGACAGGCCGACCGGGCCCAGCCCAAACACCGCGAGCGTGTCGCGCGCGCTGATGCCGAGGCGCAGCAGCGCGCCCCACGCCGTGCCGGTGCCGCAGGAAATCGCGGCGCCGGTGGCGTACGACACTTCGTCGGGCAGATGGACCAGCGAGGTCGCGGGCACCTTCATGTAGTGCGCGTGGCCGCCGTGCTTGATCACGCCGTGGATGTCCGCGCCGTGGCTGCACATCTGCGTCCAGCCGGTGCGGCAGTGATCGCAGTGCATGCAGCCTTCGTAGTGGAACACCGCGACGCGATCGCCGACCTTGAACGCGCGCGGATCGACGGCCGAACCGACCGCGACGATCCGCCCGCACGGCTCGTGACCGCCGATGATCGGCGTGTCCTCCGACATGCCGCGCGACGCGAGATCCTTGAAGCCCAGCGAGCGGATCACGTCGGCCGGCTTGTTGCGGTAGAAATGCAGGTCGCTGCCGCACATGCCCGACGCCTTCATTTCGATCACGGCATCGGCGGGGCCGGGCGTCGGATCGTCGAAATCGAGAATCTCCAGCCTGCGTTCGCCTCTGAAAACCACGCCTTTCATGTCTTGTGTCTCCTGTGCCTGCGGGAATGCGGTCGTGACGCGGCGCCGTGCCGGCTCAGACCAGATTGATATAGGTGGCCTTCGGGTACAGGAAGCTCTCGACGTGCTCCTTGCCGCCCTTCCAGCCGTAGCCGCTCATCTTCGTGCCGCCGAAACCCACCGCCGGATCGATCACGCCGTAGCAGTTGACCCACACGGTGCCCGAGCGAATCCCCTGCGAGACGCGGTGCGCGGTCGACAGGCTGCTGGTCCATACACCGCCGGCGAGCCCGTACGGCGTATCGTTCGCGAGCCGCAGCGCGTCCTCGATCGTGTCGAACGGAATCACCGACGCGACCGGCCCGAAGATCTCCTCGCGCGCGATCGTCATGTCGTTGCGCACGTCGGCGAACACCGTCGGCTCGATGAAGAACCCGCCGGCCGGCGCGCCGTCCGGTCGACCGCCGCCGTGCACGAGCCGGGCCTCCTTGCCGCCGACGTCCACGTAATGCATCACGCGTTCGAGCTGGCGCTGGGAAATCAGCGGGCCGATCTGCGTGTCGGGATCGCGGCCGTCGCCGATGCGGATCGTGCCGGCGAACGCGGCCATGCGCTGCACGAATTCGTCGTGGATCGCGCGCTGCACGAAGATCCGCGTGCCGGCCACGCACACCTGGCCGGTATTCGTGAACACGCCCATCGCCGCGCCGGGCACGGCCTTGTCGAGATCGGCATCGGCAAACACGATGTCGGGCGACTTGCCGCCGAGTTCGAGCTGCAGCCGCTTCAGGTTGCCGGCCGACGCGCGCACGATCGCCTGCGCGGTGCCGACCGAACCCGTGAAGGCGACGCGATCGACGTCCGGGTGCTCGGCCAGCGCCTGGCCGACGTCCTTGCCGTAGCCGGTCACGACGTTGATCACGCCGTCGGGCACGCCCGCTTCCATCATCAGCTCGGATACGCGCAGCGACGACAGCGACGCATCCTCGGCCGGCTTCAGCACGGCCGTGCAGCCGGTCGCCAGCGCGGGGCCGTAGATCCACCACATCCCCATCAGCGGGCCGTTCCACGGGATGATGCCGCCGACCACGCCGACCGGCATCAACTGCTTGAGCGTGGTGAAGTTCGGCGCGATCGACATCGGCGGCGTTTCCACCGCGCCCGCGCCCGTCTGCGATGCGTAGAACTGCAGCAGCTGCGACAGCCATTCCTTGTAGCCGCGCGTGCGCGCGAGCGGCGCGCCCATGTCGAGCGTCTCGATCAGCGCGAGCTCGTCGAAGTGATCGAGAATCGCGTCATGCACGCGCAGCAGCAGCTTGCGCCGTTCGTGCGGCGTGAAGCGGCTCCACGGTCCTTCGAACGCGCGGCGCGCCGCGGCCACCGCGCGATCGACGTCCTGCGCGCTGCCCTGCGCGATATGGCACAGCACCTCGCCGGTGGCCGGGTTGATGGCCTCGATGCGCTCGCCGCCGGCCGGCTCGACCCACTGCCCGCCGATCAGCAGCTGCTTGGTACCCGACACGAAATGCGGAATGTTCATGTTGATGAAGTCTCCTGAAGATGTTCTGGACGCCGAAGTTCACATGCGCAGCATGATCGACTTCGTCTGCGTATAGGCGTCGATCGATTCCTGGCCGAATTCGCGGCCCCAGCCCGATTGCTTGTATCCGCCGAACGCCATCGCCGGATCGGATTCGCCGAACGTGTTGATCCACAGCCGCCCGGCCTTGAGCGCGCGCACCACCTTGTGTGCGCGCGCGACATCGCGCGTCCAGACCGCGGCAGAGAGCCCGTAGGTCGTATCGTTGGCCTGCAGCACCGCATCGTCCTCGTCGCGGAACGGGATGATCGACAGCACCGGCCCGAAGATCTCCTCCTGCGCGATGCGCATGCCGTTGCGCACGTTGTCGAAGATCGTCGGCTCGACGAAATAGCCAGCGCCGCGCCACGGCTCGCCGCCGAGCCGCAAGGTCGCGCCGCCTTCGCGGCCCACGCCGATGTACGACTGCACGCGCTCGCGCTGCGTTGCCGAGATCAGCGGGCCGATCTTCGTGTCGGCCGCGAACGGGTCGCCGGCCTTCCACCCGGCCGCCAGCTGCGCGACGCGCTCCGCCACCTGCTCGTGGATGCTTTCCTGCACGAACAGGCGCGTGCCGGCCGAGCACACCTGGCCCGAGTTGCCGCAGAACGTCTTTACCGCGGCCTGCACGGCCTTTTCGAGGTCGGCGTCGGCGAACACCACGTTGGGCGCCTTCCCGCCGAGTTCGAGCGTCACCTTCTTCAGGTTCAGCGTCGCGTCGCGCGCGATCTGCTTGCCGACCGCCGTCGAGCCGGTGAACGCGATCTTGTCGACGCCCGGATGCTGCGCGAGCGCCGCGCCTGCCGTCGCGCCGAAGCCCGGCAGCACGTTGACGACGCCCGGCGGCAGGTCGGTGTCCTGAATCAGCTCCGCGAGCCGGATCGAGGTCAGGCAGGCCAGCTCGGCCGGCTTCAGGATCACCGTATTGCCGCAGCACAACGCGTTCGCGATCTTGATCGCGGCCATCAGGATCGGCACGTTCCACGGGATGATCTGGCCGCACACGCCGAGCGGCTCGCGCAGCGTGTAGATCAGCGTGCTGCCGTCCGACGGGATCGTGGTGCCGAGCACCTTCGAACACCAGCCCGCGTAGTAGCGGACGATGTCCACGGTGGCGCCTGCCGCGGCCTGCGCGAACCACAGCGGCATGCCGTTGTCGAGCGATTCGATCGCCGCCAGCTCGTCGACATGGGCCTCGATCGCGTCGGCGATCTTCAGCAGCGCGCGCGTGCGCGCGTGCGGCGACACCGCCGACCACGACGGCGCGTCGAACGCGTTGCGCGCCGCGACCACGGCCGCGTCGACATCGGCGCTGTCGGCCTCGGCGACGCGGCAGAGCGGCCGCTCGGTGGCTGGGTTGATCGTCTCGAAGGTCTTGCCCGATGCGGCGTCGACCCATCGCCCGCCGATCAGCAGACGCTTCGTGCCTTGTCCGATCCACGCGAGCGCTTTCGCGCGCGCGGCCTGTGCAGCGTCAGTTACGGTCGTCATGAAATCTCCAGTTGATATCGCAGCGTTCGTCAGGCCAGCGGAACGTCGCCGCGCGTCCGAATTCGAAATGCCGGGCACCATGCGCAGGAACAGCGTGTGGCTTCGATATGCGCCATGCCGTCGAGAAGCGGTCGCGGCATGCGCGATTTTTACCTATCGTTAGTTAGATAAAGGGCTGCAGCAGCCGGGCCGCAACCCCGGCATTCGATCGCCTACGACTGCGGCAGCTGCGCCGACGGAAACTCGGGCTGGCGTTTGCCGCGCAATGCCGCGACGCCTTCCTTCACGTCCGCGCCGAGGAAACACAGCATCTCCATCGCGAGCGAGTTGTCGAAGATCGGGCCCGCCAGCCGCATCCAGTTGTTCAGCGACTTCTTGGTCGCACGGATCGCGGTCTGGCTGCCGCGCGCGAGGTTCGCCGCAATCGCGAGCGAGCGCGGCAGCACGTCGGCGCGCGGCGTGCAGAAGCTGACCAGCCCGATCCGCTCGGCTTCCCTGCCGTCGACGAAATCCGCCGTCATCAGGTAGTACTTGGCCTTGGCCATCCCGCACAGCAGCGGCCATACGATCGCCGCATGATCGCCGGCCGACACGCCGAGGCGCGCATGCCCGTCGGTCAGTTTCGCATCCTCCGCCATCACGCTCACGTCGGCCAGCAGCGCGACGACGAGACCGGCGCCCACGGCCGTGCCGTTGATGGCGGAGATGATCGGCTTGTCGCACGCGAGCATGTTGTAGACGATGTCGGACGCTTCCTTCATCACGCGCAGCGTGGCCTCCTGGCTGGCCGCCATTTCCTCGACGACGGCGAGATCGCCGCCCGCCGAGAACGCGCGATCGCCGGCACCGGTCACGACGATGACCTTGACGCTCGGGTCTTCGGCGGCGACGCCCCAGACCTTGGTCAGTTCCCAGTGCATGCGGTTGTTCGTCGCGTTCATGACCTCCGGACGATTGAGCGTGACGAGCAGGACGCCGTCCGGCTGGCGATCGAACAGGAGGAACTGGAAATCTTCGTATTTCATGCGTAGTCCGGGAAGTGGGAGAGCGGCGGGCGGCGTGCATCGGCCCCGCCGGGAAAGCAAGCGTGCGTCGGTTCGCGCTGCAATGGAACAGCGCTACCGACCATCGAGTCTTTGCGCAAAATCTAACTAACAGTTGTTATTCTATTTTGCATGCGTCGATTTCCCATCAGGGTATCCCCGCATGCGGCAATTCGCTCGCGTGCGCGGCCATGCGCGACTTTCGAAGAACGGAACGTTTCGATCGCAGCCATTGCACACGACGGCACGCGAGCCAACGCTAATCGCATTTGTCCAGACATAAACAGCATTCGAACGAGGAGCGAGACACATGACTTCCCCCACCATCGTCCAGCAGCTGGCCGATTTCGCGGCCGGCGTCGACACCGCGCGGCTGCCGGACCTCGTCGTGCAGGAATGCAAGCGCGACATCCTCGATTCGCTGGGCGTCGCGCTGGCCGGTATCGATCATCCGCGCGGGCGCATCGGTGTGGAGATGGGCCGCCGCATCGGCGGCACCGCAGGCGAGGCGACCATCATCGGTACCGGCGAGCGTACCACCGTCTACGGCGCCGCGTTCGCCAACAGCGAATTGCTGAACGCGCTCGATGCGGACTCGGTGCTGCTGCCGGGCCACGTGAGCCCGTACGTGCTGCCCGGCGCCTTTGCGACCGCCGAGGTGCACCGGCGCTCCGGCAAGGAACTGATCGCCGCGGTGGCCGTGTCGCACGAGATCTCGTATCGCTTCGGCGCCGCGATGGCCGGCTATCGCGACACCAAGGACGGCAAGTCCGCCAACCCCGCATCGGTGGTCGGCTACAGCAGCACCGTGTTCGGCGCGACCGCCTCCGCCGGCAAGCTCAAGCGCCTGTCGGCCGCGCAGCTGGCGAACGCGCTGGGTCTTGCCGCCGCCTCGGCGCCCGTGAATGCGCAGCGCGCGTGGTTCACGCACGCGCCGACCGCGACCATCAAGTACCAGCTGGCCGGCGGCCTGACCAACGTCGCGCTGACAGCCGCCGACATGGGCGAACTCGGGCACCGCGGCGATCTGCGGATCCTCGACGACGAGGTCAACGGCTACGCGAGCTTCATCGGCACCGACCGCTGGACGCCCGAGCTGATCACGGCCGACCTCGGCGACACGTGGCGCTTCCCCGCCTTCCAGATGTTCAAGCCCTATCCGCACTGCCGCGTGATGCATGCGCCGCTCGACCTGCTGATCGACATCGTCACGCAGCACGACCTGAAGCCCGACGAAATCGAGAGCATCACGTCGCACGGCGAAGGCTGGGCCTATGTGCTGCCCTGCTTCACGAACCGCGACATTCTCGAGGTGCACGACGCGCAGTTCTGTTTCTCGCACGGGCTCGCCGTTGCGGCGCACCGCATTCCGCCGGGCCCGCGCTGGCAGGATCCGGCCGTCGTGTTCGACCCGTCCGTGATGGCGCTGATGAACCGCGTCTCGCTGAAAACGCATCCGACCTATTTCCAGTCGATCTCGGCCGACATTTCGAGCCGCCCGTCGCGCGTCGAGGTGCGCGCACGCGGCCAGGTCTTCGCCGGCGAGAAGATGTTCCCGAAGGGCACGCCGTCGGCGGATCCGTCGACCTACATGACGACGGACGAACTGGTCGGCAAGTTCCGCACCTTCGTCGACGGCCTGCTGCCGGCCGCGACCGTCGATCGCGTCGTCGACAGCGTGCTGAACCTCGAACACGTGGACGACTTCGGCACCGTGATCCGCCAGTTCGTGCGGGCCGCCGGCCGATAAGCCGACACGCAACCGGAGAACCGTCAACGATGAACCCTCCTTCGCTGAACATGCCGCACGCGGATCGCCTCTATATCGGCGGCCGCTGGGTGGCGCCCGCTTCCACCGAGACCTGTGCGGTGCTCAACTGCGCGACCGAGGACGTGGTCGCGCACGCGGCGATGGCCAACGAAGCCGACGTCGACGCTGCCGTGCGCGCCGCGCGCGATGCATTCGATCGCGGGCCGTGGCCGCGCCTGTCGCCGGCCGAGCGCGGCGCCTTCCTCGAGAAAATCGCCGCCCGCCTCGAAGCGCTGAACGACGATTTCGCGCGCGGCTGGAGCATCGAGTCCGGCGTGCTGTACCGGATCGCCAAGCCGCGCATCGGCCTGTTCCTGAGCGGCGCGTTCCGCCAGTACGCGGCCATGGCGCACAGCTATCCGTTCGTCGAGCCCGCGCGCGCCGTGACGGGCCATCAGGCCTACCGCGTGCAGGAGCCGGTCGGCGTGGTGGCCGTGATCGTGCCGTGGAACGGGCCGGCCGGACTGCTTGCCTACAAGATCGCACCGGCGCTGCTCGCGGGCTGCACGGTCGTCATCAAGAATTCGCCCGAGACGCCGAGTTCAGGCCATCTGTTCGCGCAGATCTGCGACGAGGTCGGCCTGCCGCCCGGCGTGGTCAACATGCTGACGGCCGACCGGACCGTGTCCGAATCGCTCGTGCGCCATCCCGGCGTGGACAAGATCACCTTCACCGGCTCCACCGGCGCTGGCCGGCGCATCGGCGCGGTGGCGGCCGAGCGCGTCGCGCGCGTCACGCTCGAGCTCGGCGGCAAATCGCCTGCCGTGGTACTCGACGACTACGACGTCGAAACGGCCGCCAAGGTGCTCGGCGCACCGTATTTCAGCTATCTGTCGGGACAGGTCTGTCACAGCCTCACGCGCATCATCGTGCCGCGCGCGAAGCACGACCGGATGGTCGATGCGCTCGTTGAGGCCGCGCGCGGCATGGTGCTCGGCGATCCGCTCGACGACGCGACGAGCATGGGGCCGCTCGCGACCGCGGCGCAGCGCGACGCGGTCGAGCGACTGGTCGCGCAAGGCGTGTCCGACGGCGCGCGGCTCGCGATCGGCGGCAAGCGGCCCGCCCATCTGACGCGCGGCTTCTTCTTCGAACCGACGGTGTTCGCGAACGTCGACAACCGCTCGCGCATCGCGCAGAACGAGTTCTTCGGCCCGGTGCTGTCCGTCATCCCGGCCGACAGCGAGCAACATGCGATCGACATGGCCAACGACACGATCTTCGGCCTGAATGCCGCGGTGTTCACGCACGACACCGAGCGGGCGCTGCAGGTCGCGCGCCGCTTGCGCGCGGGCTCGGTCGGCCACAACGCGTCGCGCACCGATTTCTCGATCGGCTTCGGCGGCTTCAAGCAATCGGGCATCGGACGCGAAGGCGGCACGGGCGGCCTCGAAGCGTTCCTCGAATCCAAGACCGTGGTCCTGGACCAGCCGGCCGCCTGAGTGCCGGCGTACGAACCATCCATCACCTGACATCACGAGGAGCAACCGATGAACACCGAATCCAGCCATGACGCGCCGAGCGACTGGATGGTCCATTCACGCATCAAGGGGCTGGTCGCGCTGGTGGTCGGCGCGGGCAGCGGCATGGGCGAGGCCAGCGCGAAGACCTTCGCGGCCAACGGCGGCGCCGTCGCGGTGGCCGACCTGAACGCCGGCCACGCCGAGCGCGTCGCCGGCGAGATCGTGCGCAACGGCGGCGAGGCGATCGCGCTCGGTCTCGACGTGTCGAAACAGCCGGACATCGATGCGACCATCGCCGCGACGGTCGAGCGCTTCGGACGGCTCGACGTCGTCATCAACACCGCCGCGCTGGTGCGCTCGGGAATGCTCGAGGACGTGCCGATCGACGAATGGCGCGCCGGCTTCCAGGTGAACGTCGACGGCGCATTGATGCTCGCGCGCAGCGCGCTGCCGCATCTGAAGAAGAGCGCGCATGCGGCCATCGTCAACACGGCTTCTCTCGCGGGCGTGCACGGCTATTCGCAGGGCGGCGCGTATGGTCCGAGCAAGGCGGCGCTCATTACGCTCAGCCGGCAGATGGCGCACGAATGGTCCGCCTATGGCGTGCGCGTCAACGTCGTGTTGCCGGGCGTGATCGATACGCCGATGGCGCGCGGCTCGGTGCCTCAGGAGATCCTCGATCAACTGGCGACGATGCTGCCGATGAGCCGGGTCGGCAAGCCGGAGGAAGTCGCCGACCTGATCGTGTATCTCGCGTCGCCGGCCGCCGGCTATATCACCGCGCAGTCGATCGCGTGCGACGGCGGCATGTCGCACATGATGTTCGCGAAACCGATGGGCAAGTAGGCGCGCTGCGCGAAGCGCTTTTCGTGCAGTTCGTGCTGCTCGCGATGACGACCCGCCCGGGCTGTCGTCGCGGGCGCTCGCCTGAGTCGCCTGCATCGCCCGACGCGAACCATCGGGCTGCGGGCATCGCCGGTTTGATCCTCGTCAGGCTGGCCGCGGATCGCCTCCGACCACATTCCTTCTCCGCCGTCATTCACGCGCGCTCCGGCAGCGCGCATTCGCCTGCCCGTTCAAGTCGCCGAATCTGCGGTTTCCGACAGACGCGCGAAAAAAATCGTTCCGTCGGGTAAAACGCCTCGTGGCCCAGGCATCCCGCTTCACTCGCGCAAACACGGCTTCGGTTACCTGCCTGGAAACGCTTCCATGCGATTTATTCCGTAAAACAGACGATTTTTTAAAATTCAAATTCGCTTGAACGCGTTGAAGTACGGAACGCCGAAATTCATCCAATGGATCATCGCACGAAAGCACGAATTCGCCTCGGGTTATACCCAATGGAGATTCGATGTCGTGCACCGCAATCTACCGAACGTTAGATTAATGCCGAGCCCGGAACCGCCTGTCCGCCGCCGGACATCGCGACCCGATCGACGGCCCTGAATATCGCTGCAAGGCTTCAGCAGCCCGATATGCACCGTTCCTCCACCTCTCGTTAAATTCGGATATCGAAATGAATGTAAGCCGATCATCAGGGCTGCGCACGAAGAAGACAGTTATCGCGCTTGGCATTGCGCTGCTGCCCGCGTCGTCGTGGGCGCAAAGCAGCGTCACGCTGTACGGCACGCTCGACGTGGGGATGCTGTTCACCAGCAAGACGCTCAATTCGGCGACCGGCGCCAATCGCGGCAAGCAGTTCAGCCTGATCAACGGCGGACTGGAGCCGTCGAATTTCGGCCTGTTCGGACAGGAAGACCTCGGCGGCGGGTTGAAGGCGAGCTTCAGGCTGGAAAGCGGCGTCAGCGTCGTCAACGGCGGCTTCGACAACAGCAACGGCAATCTGTTCGGCCGCCAGGCATGGCTGGCGCTCAACGGCAACTTCGGCGAGTTGAAGGCGGGCGTGCAGTATTCGCCGTTCGTGCTGGCGATCTACGAGTCCGATCCGCGCAACGCGGGCCAGTTCGGCACGGCGTTCTCCGTCTATGCGGACAACACGTTTGTCGGCACCTTCAATCCGAATGCGATCACCTATACGAGCCCGAAGTTCGCCGGGTTTTCCGGCAGTGCGATGTATGCGTTCGGCGGCGTGCCAGGCGACTATCGCGCAGGGCAGCAGTACTCGCTCAGCGCGCGCTACGAGTTTCGCGGGCTGGTCGTGAACGCCGCGATGTACGACTCGAGTTCAGGCCGCGGCTCCGCCGGGCTGACCACCTTCCAGCAGCCGTTCTTCGGCCGCATGATCGGCGCGGGCTACCACTTCGACCGCTTCACGGTGAAGGGGTCGTTCACGAGCTACAAGGTGCCGACGACGGTGGCCGGCGGCGTCGTGAATGGCGGCACCAACAACGTCTGGAACGTCGGCTTCGACTATTACGCGCTGCCGCAGCTCGATATCAACGCCGGCCTCTGGTACATCCGCGACCCGCACGACTCGGACAATCACACGCTGCTCGGCGCGCTGACGACGCGCTATTTCCTGTCGAAGGCGACCTCGCTCTATATGCAGGTGGGCGCGGTGAACAACCACGGCCGCGAGCGATTCGGGCTGTCGATCGACAATGCGCTGTACGGCGTGTCGGGCACGACGGTCGGCGCGATCGTCGGCATCAACAAGCGGTTCTAGCCTGGCGATCGCCGACGGTGACGCGAAGCGATGCGTCACCGCCGTCGTCCGGCCGGAGTACGGAACATTCCGGCCGCCGCGATTGACTCGATTGCCCGCCGCGGCGAACGTAGGCGAAACCGTGCGCAGACCTGTCCGGCACGGACGGCATGCCGGCGTCGCAGCCGAACGCCGGTGGACAAGGACCACGGATCGCGGGCGCCGCGCTGCGGCTCGACGAAGGGCGGCCCCGCGACGCGAATGCAATCGAATCATGAAGAATGCAATGACGACGCGAACGCATGCGGCCGGGCCGACCGGCATCCGGCATACGTGGACGAGCACCGACGGGCTCCGGCTCGCCGGCCGATCATGGGGCGACCCCGACGGCGCGCCGGTCATCCTGTTGCACGGCAGCGGGCAGACGCGGCACGCGTGGAGCGGCATGGGCCGTTTGCTCGGCGCGGCGGGCTTTTACGCGATCGCGTTCGACGCGCGCGGTCATGGCGAGTCCGACTGGTCGCCGACCTGCAACTACAGCCAGGGCGCGATGATCCGCGACCTCGAGCGGGTGGCCGCGATGTTCGACGGCCGACGTCCGATCCTCGTCGGCGCCGGGCTCGGTGGAGGAACGAGCCTGCTTGCCGTCGGCGAAGGCTATGTCGATGCGGCGGCGCTCGTGCTCGTCAACATCGCGCCCTTCGTCGAACCGGCCGGCGCGCTGCGCCTGCAGTCGTTCATGCGTCAGCAGCCGGACGGTTTCGGCTCGCCGGACGAGGCGGCCGACGCGATCCGCCACTATCGCGCGCATCCGCCGCAAGCGCTCAGCGAGGAAAGCCTCGCGCGCAGCCTGCGCTACGACGACGGGAAATATCGCTGGCACTGGGATCCGCATTTTCTCGCGTGGCCGCGCGACCTGACGCGCCGCCATGCGCGCTTTGCAGCCGCCGCGCGCCGCCTGAGGCTGCCGACGCTGCTCGTGCGCGGTGCCGACTCCGACATCGTCAGCGAGGCCGGCGCCCGCGAATTCCTGAGCCTGTGCCCGCATGCGGAACACACGGACGTGCGGAATGCCGGCCATACGGGCGCAGGCGAACACAACGACCTGTTCGGCCATGCCGTGCTCGATTTTCTCGAGCGCCGGATGCCGCGCGACCGGGCGCTGCGGCATCGCGCCGCCGCGTGAGCGTGCCAGCCGGCACGTCGCGCCGGCCCGATCAGGCGGCCAGTTCGCTCTTGCGGGTGCTGCGCTTCGCTTTCGCGGCAGGCTTCGCGGCGGCCGATGGCTTCGCGCCTGCCGCGGGCTTCACGCCTTCGAAGAACATCGCGCTGAGTTGATCGGCGACCTTTTCCAGCGAGCCCTTCTTCGGGTCGAACCAGGTCTGGACGGAATTGATGCAGCCGAGCACGAACACGCGGCACAGCGCGATATCGACGTCCTCGCGCAGCAGGCCTTCTGCGCGCAAGCCGTCGAACACTGCCGTCCACAGCTGCTGATGGCGTTCGCGCCGCTTGACCTGGCGCTCCCGCACCTTCTCGGGCAACTGGGTCAGCAGCCGGCCGTGCGCGAGCGCGTAGTCGCCGAACTTGATCAGCGCGCTCATCTGCCCGAGCAGCGCCGCCTTGAAGCGCGCCTCGGCCGTCGCATCGGGCGGCAGTGCGTCGAAATGCTCGTTGATGTGCTGCACGATGCTGTCCGCGCCGTGCTCCATCACGACGTCGACCAGTTCTTCCTTCGACGAGAAGTGATAGTAGATGCTGGCCGCCTCGATCCCGGCCTGGTCCGCGATCGAGCGCATCGTGGTCGCGGCATAGCCCTGCGTCGCAAAAGAGCGCGCGGCCAGCCGCAGCAAGGTTTCCCGGGTATCCGCGCTGGGATTTACATTTCGCTTTCGCACGTTCGTGTATCCGCCGTCCGCTGTTGTCAAGAATCTCGATGAAGTGAAAAACGCCGCGCGAGCGATCGCCCCGTTGCCGTTCCGGCGCGCGACGGCGGCCGGCGGCGTGTCTCCGTCTCCCGGGTACTGCCTGATCCTCTCGCCTGCCGCCCTGTGACACAAAACTAATGTTTGACAGGGTAGCGTATTTTCATGGCGCGAGCCAGCGAACCGCAACCCTGGCGGGACGACCCGTCGCGCGGCGCGGCGGCCGCGGGCTTGCCTGAATCTCTCGCTTGCCGGCCGACATCGCGCGGCCAGCCGCGCGCAGCCGCAGCGACGCGCGTCGCCGGCACGCTCACTGTACGGAACGCCGCAGCCGGCCGCGTTGACACGCATGCGCGCACCGGCGAAGTTTGAAGGCGCGGCGAACCGTGCGCCGCATCCGCCCTGCTCCGCCACTCCATCATTGTTCAGCCATGACGCCATCCAGCGAATCCGTTGCGCGCACCCCGGCCAGGCCGGGACGCCGCCTTCCCGGCACTCCCGAGCCGATGCATCTGTGGCGTACCGCCGACGGCGTGCGGCTCGCCGCCGACACATGGGGCCATCCCGACGCCCCGCTCGTCGTGCTGCTGCACGGAGGCGGCCAGACGCGTCATGCGTGGGGCGGCACCGGTGCGCTGCTCGGCGGCGCCGGCTATTTCGCAGTGGCCTTCGACGCGCGCGGGCACGGCGACTCGGACTGGAGCGCCGACGGCGACTACAGTCAGGATGCGTTCGTGCGGGATTTGCGCCACGTCGTCGATGTGCTCGGCGCGCGTCGCCCGCCGGTACTGATCGGCGCGTCGCTCGGCGGCGGCACGAGCCTCGTCGCGATCGGCGAACGCAAGCTCGACGCGCGTGCGCTGATCCTCGTCGACATCGTGCCGTACACGGAGCCGGCCGGCGTCGCGCGCATCCGTTCGTTCATGCAGCAGAACCCGGACGGATTCGGCTCGCTCGACGAAGTCGCCGACGCGATCGGCCGCTATCGCTCGCACCGTTCGCGCTCGGGCAATCATGCCGGCCTGTCGAAGAACGTCCGGCTCGGCGACGACGGCCGCTATCACTGGCACTGGGATCCGCGCTTTCTGTCGGGAACGACCGACCTGGCCGCCCGTCATGCCCGCTTCTGCGCGTGCGCGCGCAACCTCGCGCTGCCCACGCTGCTGGTGCGCGGCGGCAGTTCCGACGTGGTCAGCGAAGCGGGCGTGCGCGAGTTTCTCGAGCTGTGCCCGCACGCCGAATACGTGAACGTCGCCGCGGCGGGACACATGGTCGCCGGCGATCGCAACGACGTGTTCGGCCGCGCCGCCGAGCAGTTTCTCGCGCGTCACGTCGGCACGGAGTAAGGCGCCCAGTATGCGGGCGCCCGACGCCCGCGCGGGCGAATCCCCTCAGATCGGGGGCGTTTCCGGCGAAGCCGAGAAATGGTGCTGGCGGATCTTCCATTCGTGCTGCTGCGCCGCGATCACGAGCGTCGTGCGCAGACGCGAGCGCGACGTCGTGCCGTCGCCGAGGACGAACGCGAATTCGCCGAAGCCCTGCGCGAGAAAGCAGTCGTCGCCGAACCGGATGAACTGCTGCTCGACCAGTTCCAGCGTCGCGGACCGGATCACGCCTTCGTACGACGCGAAGTACGCGCGAATCGCGTCGTGCCCGGCCGCGTGACCGGGCCGGCCGCCGAAGAACAGTGCATCGGTTGTGTAGACGCCGGTCAGCGCATCGGCATTCCAGTCGCGCGCCGCCGCGTTCCATGCGGCCTGCACGACCGCCAGCGCGGGGCCGGGCGTGGGGTTCGTTCCAGTCATCGTGTTGTCTCCTCTTTAGGGCGCCGGCATGCGTGGCTGCCGGTCGGATGCGTCGATCGGGCCGTTCGCTCGCGCCATGCGTTCGCACGCCGCGAATCGACGGGAACGGCGTGCGTCAGACCATCTGCATCACGTCCGCGGTGGCGGCGCGCGTCGAGCGGAACGCGTTGGCCGGATGCGTCGTGTCCGCATAACCGAACGCGATGCCGCAGACGAACCGGCGCTCGTCGCCGATGCCGAAATAGCGGCGAATGAACCGCGCATGATGCGCAAGCGCCGCCTGCGCGGTGGTTGCGACGCCGTGTGCGCGCGCCGCCAGCAGAAACGACGCGACAAACGCGCCGCAATCGAGCGCCGCGTAAGGCCCCAGCTCGGCCGGGATCGTCAGCAGCGCGACATGCGGCGCGCCGAACAGCCGGAAGTTCTCGGCAACCTGTCGCTCGCGCGCCGCGCGGTCGTCGCGCGCGATGCCGAGCGCCGCATAGAGCGCATAGCCGACTTCCCGCCGACGCTCGCCGTATACGCCGCGATATTCGTCCGGAAACGGCATGTCGGCGTCGATGCCGGGATGCTGCGCCGCATGCGCAACGAGCGCCGCGCGGAAACGCTCGGTCGTGTCGCGCGACGTGACGATCGCATGCCACGGCTGCACGTTGCACCACGACGCCGCGCGTTTCGCGATCTCGACGATGCGCTCGATCACGTCGGTCGGCACGGCGTCCGGCAAATAGGCGCGGCACGTGAAGCGCTCGGCGGCGATGCGCTCAAGCGTTTCCACATCGGCTGCCGAGCGGTCGCCTGCGTTTCTTCCGTCGCGTTGCGCCTGCATCCCACGTCTCCGGTTAGCGGTACCATACATTTCGATTGGAACTACCATTAGTTAGTCATAACGACGACATGGGCACACTGAATCCGATCATCATCAAGGCTCGCAGTCGACGTCGCTCAGGATGAAGGACAGCGTCCTGGCCGCCGCCTTGAGTTCCGGCGTCACGCGCTCGCGGATCGCCGCCATGTCCGGCTCCAGTTCCACTGCGCCGCAATTCAGCGCCATCAGCGTCTGCGTGCGGCCGACCACGATCGGCAGCGCAATGCCGTACGCGTTGCGCTGATATTCGCCGACCGACATGCACACGCCCGACTGCCGCAGATCCTCGAATGCCGCATCGAGGTTCTCGCGCACGGTGGGCGCATCGTCGCCCGCCGCGTCGAGCAATTCGGCCATCAACGGCGCGCGCGTCGCTTCCGGCAGCCCGTACAGATAGGCGCGCCCGACCGCGGTCGTCGCCATCGGCAGCAGCGAACCGACGCCGAGCCGCAGCGTCGCGATCCGCGCGCTTGCGCGCCACGCGATATACACCATGTCGAGCCGATGCGGGACCGCGAGCGCAACCGACAGGTTCAGCTTGTCGGCGAGCTTCTGCATCACGGGCGCGACGAGGCGCGTGACCGCATTGGCTTCCAGATACGCGTGGCCGATGCTCAACGCGCCGGCACTGAGTTCGAACTGCCGCCCGCCGCCGACCCGGCGCAGGTAGCCGATCGAGATCAGCGTCGTGGTCAGCCGCGATACCGTCGCCTTCGGCAGACCGGTGCGCCGCACCAGTTCCGCGTTGGACAGCGGCGCGCGCGCCGCGCGAAACGCATGCAGCACCTCGAGCCCGCGCTCGACGGTCAGCGTGACGCCATGTTGCTTGTCGGTTCGATTCATGGGCGTGTCAGTCGGTCACGACCGCCTGCTCCTGCAGATGCTGGGCCGCGGCCACCAGCCTCGGCCCGAGTTCGCGTTCGACGCGCGCGCGCCCGAGCCGGGCGCTGCGCCCGACACAGGCCAGCACGAGCGGCGTGTGATCCTGCACCACCAGCGGCACCGCGAGGATCGTCAGGTCCGGCTCCCATTCGCCGAGCGACATGCAGTAGCCGACGTTGTGCACCTGGGAAATGCCTTCGCTGATGCGGCGGCGCAGCGTCGGCCAGTCGCGGCCGGTCTTGCGTTCGATATTGCCGAGCAGGTAGAAGCGCTCGAGTTCCGGCAGCGCGGCCAGCAAGGCCCAGCCCATCGGCGAAGACGCGATGCGCAGCCGCGTGCCCGCATAGAGCTTGAGATCGACCGAGGCCGGCTTGCCCGCACACGTCTCCAGCACGATCACGTCGAGGCGGTCGCGCGTGCCGAGCATCACGTAGGTTTCGTTCGCGTTCGCGAACGCCTGCATCTCGAGCCGCGCCAGCAGCTGCACGTTCGAATGCGCGATCGCCGCATAGCCGAGCGACAGCACGGGCGCGGCCAGCCGATACTTGCGACGCTGCGGCGAATAGTGGAGATAGCCGAGCGCGACGAGCGAGCGCGCCATCCGCGACACCGTCGGTGCGGGGATGCCCGTCTCGATCACGAGTTCCTGATTGCCGAGCCACGGCTCGTGCGGCGAAAACGCGGCGAGGATCGCCAGGCTGCGCGCGAGCGGAACGACCATCGCGCCGGACGCGGGCCCGCCTTCCGGACGCTCGCTGTCTCCGGCGGGCCCCTCGTGCCAACCCGCGTTTTCCTGTCCTGACAGGGGCAGCGCTGCCCGGTTCGACTGCGGCGACATCGATGGCTCCGTTTGTCTCGATCCGGCTCTGGAAGCGGCCGTGAACTTGCGTGTACCGGTCGGTCAGCGCGGCCCGCCACGCCGGGTGGCGGCGCGCGCGGCATGCGACCGTCCGATGGCTTCATTAGAGAAGCCAACCGGGAAACACGTCAATTGTAGTGGCGATATGTTCCGTACTTTGAAACAGCCTGCAGCACGAGAACCCGCCGCCCGCAGTCCGGGACGGTGCTTTTCCGCTCAATTCGAGACGGAACATGCGCGGCACGACGAATCAAAGTACGGAACGTCAGACGAATACCGAAAAGGCCTGACGGCGCGGCGCGACAGCGATCCGCCGCGCCGCCACCGCCCGCGTTACGCCGCGCCCTTCAGCTCGATCAGCAGATCCTTCGCCGCGACGCGCTCGCCGGGCTTCACATGCACGGCCGCGATTTCGCAGTCGCGCTCGGCCGCGATGTGGGTTTCCATCTTCATCGCTTCAAGTGCGATCAGCGTCGTGCCGGCCGTCACGCGCTGGCCCGGCTGCACGGCCACCGTCACCACCGAACCGGGCATCGGCGCGGCCACGTGCAGCGGGTTGCCCGGATCGGCGCGCTGCAGCCCGTGCCGTTCCTTGCCGGCCTGCACGACCGTCTTCTGCTCGACGAGCGCCGAGCGCGGCTGGCCGTTCAGCTCGAACTGCACCTTCACGATGCCGTCCTGCGCATCGGCGTGCTGCCCTTGCAGCGACACGAGCAGCGTCTTGCCCGGCGAGATCTCGATCGCCGCCTCCTCCTGCGGCTGCAGGCCGTACAGGAACGCCGGCGTCGGCACCACCGACGTGTCGCTGTACGCACGCACGTGCGCGTAGTAGTCGACCGTCTGCTTCGGATACATCAGGTACGACGCCAGCTGCCGGTCGTCGAGCGGCTGCTCGCACGCGGCCTCGGCCTGCACGCGCACCGCGTCGAGATCGACGGGCGGAAGCTGATCGCCGGGGCGGTACGGCGCCGGCGGTTCGCTCTTCAGCACCTTGCGCGACAGTTCCGCCGGGAAGCCGTCCGGCGGAAAGCCGAGCTCGCCCTTGAACAGCGACACGACCGACTCGGGGAACGCGATGTCCTTGTCCGGGTTGCGCACGTCGTCCACGCTCAGGTCGTTCGCGACCATCATCAGCGCCATGTCGCCGACCACCTTCGAGGTCGGCGTGACCTTCACGATGTCGCCGAACAGCCGGTTCACGTCCGCGTACGCGCGCGACACCTCGGTCCAGCGATGATCGATGCCGAGCGAGCGCGCCTGCTCGCGCAGGTTCGTGTACTGGCCGCCCGGCATCTCGTGCCGATAGACGTCGGCGGTGCCCGCGCGAATCTCCGATTCGAACGGCGCGTAATAGCGGCGCACGCCTTCCCAGTACATCGACGCCTCGTGCAGGCGATCGGGATCGAGCCCCGGGTCGCGCTCGCTGCCGGCGAGCGCCGCCGCGATGCTCGACAGATTCGGCTGCGACGTGAGCCCGCTCATCGCGTCGAGCGCGCCGTCCACCGCGTCGCAGCCCGCGCCGATCGCGGCCAGCACCGAGGCCGCAGCGATGCCGCTCGTGTCGTGCGTATGGAAATGCACGGGCAGTCCGGTTTCCTCCTTGAGCGCCTTCACGAGCGTGGCGGCTGCCTGCGGACGACAGATTCCGGCCATGTCCTTGATGCCGAGCACGTGCACGCCGGCCTGCTGCAGTTCGCGCGCGATGCCGACGTAGTACTTGAGGTCGTATTTGGAGCGCGACGCGTCGAACAGGTCGCCGGTGTAGCAGATCGCGCCTTCGCAGAGCATGCCGCTCTCGCCGACCGCGTCGATCGCGACGCGCATGTTGCGCACCCAGTTCAGCGAATCGAACACGCGGAACACGTCGACGCCCGCGCTCGCGGCCTGCTTCACGAAGAAGCGCACGACGTTGTCCGCATAGTTCGTATAGCCGACCGCGTTCGAGCCGCGCAGCAGCATCTGGAACAGGATGTTCGGCACGCGCTCGCGCAGCTGCGCAAGGCGCTCCCACGGGTCTTCCTTCAGGAAGCGCAGCGCGACGTCGAAGGTCGCGCCGCCCCAGCATTCGAGCGAGAACAGCTGCGACAGCTCGCGCGCGTAGAACGGCGCGATCGGCAGCATGTCGGCCGTGCGCATGCGCGTCGCGAACAGCGACTGGTGCGCGTCGCGCATCGTCGTGTCGGTCAGCAGCACCTGCTTGCGCTCGAGCATCCACTGCGCGAATTTTTCCGGGCCGAGTTCGCGCAGGCGGTCGCGCGTGCCGGCGGGAATCGCCCGCGCCGTATCGACCTTCGGCAGCACCGGCTTCGGCAACGGCAGCGCCGGCAGCGTGCGGCCGTTCATCTCCGCGTTGCCGTTCACGTTCAGCTCGCCGAGATAGCGCAGCAGCTTGGTCGCGCGGTCGCCGCGCTTCGCGAACGCGAGCAGTTCCGGCGTCCTGTCGATGAAGCGCGTCGTCACGTCACCGGCGACGAACGCCGGATGATTGATCACGTTCTCGAGAAACTGCAGGTTCGACGTGACGCCGCGAATGCGGAATTCGCGCAGCGCGCGATCCATCCGATGAATCGATTCGGCCGCGGTCGGCGCCCACGTGGTGACCTTGACGAGCAGCGAATCGTAGTACGGCGTGATCACCGCGCCGCCGTACGCGGTGCCCGCGTCGAGCCGCACGCCGAAGCCCGCCGCGCTGCGGTAGGCGGTGAGCCGGCCGTAGTCGGGCAGGAAGTCGTTCTCCGGATCCTCGGTCGTGATCCGGCATTGCAGCGCATGGCCGTTCAGCGGGATGTCCTGCTGCGCCGGCACGCCGGCCGCGCGCTCGACGATCGCGCCGTCGCTGTCCGCAACGTCTTCCGCCAACCCGATCCTGCCGCCCTCGGTGATGCGGATCTGCGCCTTCACGATGTCGATGCCGGTGATCATTTCGGTCACCGTATGTTCGACCTGGATGCGCGGGTTCACTTCGATGAAGTAGAACTGGTTCGTGTCGGCATCCATCAGGAATTCGACGGTGCCCGCATGCGTATAGCCGACCGCGCGCATCAGCCGCAGCGCCGCCTCGCACAGCGCGTGCCGGCCGTCGCGATCGAGATACGGCGCCGGCGCACGTTCGACGACCTTCTGGTTACGGCGCTGCACCGTGCAGTCGCGCTCGTGCAGATGCACGACCGTGCCGTGCATGTCGCCGAGCACCTGCACTTCGACGTGCCGCGCATTGCGCACGAGCTTCTCGACGTAGACCTCGTCGTTGCCGAACGCGGCCAGCGCTTCGCGGCGGGCGACCGGCAGCAGCGTCTCGAGGTCCTGCGCGTTTTCCAGCACGCGCATGCCGCGCCCGCCGCCGCCCCAGCTCGCCTTCAGCATCAGCGGATAGCCGACCTCGGCGGCCAGCGCCTTGCACGCGTCGAGATCGTCCGGCAGCGGCGCGGTGGCCGGCATCACCGGCACGCCGGCCGCGATCGCCGCATTGCGCGCCGCGACCTTGTTGCCGAGCGTGCGCATCACGTCGGGCGACGGGCCGATCCAGCGGATGCCCGCGTCGATCACGGCCTGCGCGAAATCGGGGTTCTCCGACAGGAAGCCGTAGCCGGGATGGATCGCGTCGACCCTGGCCTGGCGCGCGACGCGCAGGATGTCGTCGATGTCGAGATAGGCGGCGAGCGGCTTCTTGCCTTCGCCGATCAGGTAGCTCTCGTCGGCCTTGAAGCGATGCAGCGCGAGGCGGTCTTCCTTCGAATACACCGCCACCGTACGCATGTTCAGCTCGGCGGCGGCACGCATCACGCGAATCGAGATTTCCGAGCGGTTCGCGATCAGGATGGACTGGATGGGGGTAGGCGTCACGGCAGCCATGGATGTGAATGGTTGAATGAGGGTTCGCCGACGCGCCTTCCTCCGCCTGTCCGATTCACGGGGCGGCGACGGATCGTCGCGTCGGTCACACGGGGTTGCTTCGTCCCGGCTTTCGCCAGTCGACATCGTCGTCATATCGCCCGATAACCGCTATCGACGGCGCGACGACGAACAGCATCCAGCCGACCAACCGGGCAGACAAAAAGGAGACCGGCCGGCCGGTCGTCTATCGGCACAGGGCGGCCACGCGCCACGACGCGGCCCGCCACGACTTCAGTCGCGGTGCTCGAAAAGCGGTGCGTGATCCATCCAGTCGTATCCTGCCCCGGATCGCGCCCACGCCCAGTTCGCATCGCGCGGCCGGTCGCCGGGCTGCGGCGTCGCCCGGACGCGTGCCGCCCCGCGCTCGTGCCCGAGCCCGTGCGCATCGTCCTGTGGTACGCCATTTCGCTTTGGGTAGCCAGTCATTGCATCACCTTACGTTGATAGAAGCTTTTCGCTCTTCGGTCAGGCCCGTCCGGCTCAGGGAATGCCTGCGCGACCGGCGGGCGCCGAATGCGTCGAGGTTCGATCACGCAAAAAGCAGGCCACATCGGATCTCCAGCGGAGAGCCCCGACTCGCGTGGAGAGCGTTCAAAGGCGGTTTCAAAATTCGTTCAATTCTGAAATTGAGGTTTTGATTTTGAAATGGCGAGGCCGCGCACCGCGCCTTATTGCGCGTCGCGCACCATGTTCCGCGCAATCACGATCTGCTGGATCTGCGTCGTGCCCTCGTAGATGCGGAACAGTCGCACGTCGCGATAGAAACGCTCGATCGCATATTCGGCCATGTAGCCGGCGCCGCCGAAAATCTGCACCGCGCGGTCGGCCACGCGGCCGCACATCTCGGACGCGAACAGCTTCGCGCACGACGCCTCGGTGCTGACCGGCAGCTTGTCGTCGCGCCGGCGCGCGGCGTCCAGCACCATGCAGCGCGCCGCGTAGATCTCGGCCTTGCTGTCGGCGAGCATCGCCTGCACGAGCTGGAAATCGGCGATCGGCTTGCCGAACTGCTTGCGCTCCATCGCATAGGCCAGCGCCATCGACAGCATCCGCTCGGCCACGGCCACGCAGACGGCCGCGATATGGATGCGCCCCTTGTCGAGCACCTTCATCGCCGTCTTGAAGCCCTGCCCTTCCTTGCCGCCGATCAGGTTCGCGGCCGGCACGCGCACGTTGTCGAAGATCACGTCGCAGGTATGGGCGCCTTTCTGTCCCATCTTCTTGTCGCGCTTGCCGAAGCTGATGCCGGGCGACTTCGCATCGACGATGAACGCCGAGATGCCGCCCGAGCCCTTGTCGTCGGGGTTGGTCCGCGCCATCAGCGTGAAGATGCCCGCATGCGGCGCGTTCGTGATGAAGCGCTTGGTGCCGTTCACGACGTAGTCGTCGCCGTCGCGGATCGCGGTGGTGCGCAACGACGCCGCGTCGGAGCCGGCTTCCGGTTCGGTCAGCGCGAAGGAGGCGATCAGCTCACCGGTCGCGAGGCGCGGCAGGTACTTCTCCTGTTGCTCGGGCGTGCCGTCGAACAGGATGCCTTGCGAGCCGATGCCCACGGTCGTGCCGAGCAGCGAGCGAAATACCGGCGAAGCCTGGCACAGCTCGAACACCGCCAGCACCTCCTCCTCCATCGTCAGCTCGAGGCCGCCGAAGCGCTCCGGAATCGTCAGGCCGAACAGGCCCAGCGCCTTCATGTCGGCGACGATGTCGTCGGGAATCTCGTCGGTTTCGGCCACGAGCTCCTCGTTGGGCACGAGCCGCTCGCGCACGAACCGGGCGATGGAGTCGAGCAGGCCGTTGAGCGTTTCTTGATCGCGAATCATGTCGGTGCGCCTGAAAAAGATAAGGAAAACGATGAGATGCTGCGCCGGCGGCCGGCCCGAAACAATTGCGCGGCCAAAAACGTTCCGAAGAATGAAATGGCGCGGGCACGGCCGGCATTGGCCCCGCGAGCACTGCGGCCCGGGCGCCTGCCAAGGTACGGAACAATCTGCGCCGATCCGTTGACCCGAGAACCGCGCGGTTCCATCGTGAGCACTCGAATCCACTGCCGTCACGTTCGCCATGCCGCTCCAGCCCGATCACCTGCTGTCCCGTCCGTTCCCGCCCATCGAGCATGCGTACTCGCTGCGCGATACGCAGCTCTACGCGCTCGGCGTGGGCCTCGGCGCCGATCCGGTCGACGCGGGACAACTGCGTTACGTCTACGAAGGCCGCGACGGCACGGCGCTGCGCGCGCTGCCGACCATGGCGAACGTGCTCGCCTATCCCGGTTTCTGGGCACGCGAGCCGGACACCGGCATCACCTGGCAAAAGATCCTGCATGCGGAACAGGAGATCCGGATTCACGCGCCGTTGCCGGCCAGCGGCCGCGTCACGGGCACGACGCGCATCACCGGCCTGTGGGACAAGGGCGCGGACAAGGGCGCGTTCCTGCAGCAGACGCGCGAGATCGCCGATGCCGGCACGGGCCGCCTGCTCGCGACCGTCGTGCAGCTGAGCCTGCTGCGCGGCGACGGCGGATTCGGCGCGGGCGGCAGCACCGAGCCGCTGCCGGCGCCCCACGCGATGCCCGACGGCGCGCCGGACCACGTGTGCGAGCTGAGCACGCCCGCCCACCTGGCGCTGATCTATCGTCTGAGCGGCGACCTGAATCCGCTGCACGCGGACCCGGCGGTCGCCTCGGCGGCCGGCTTTGCGCGCCCGATCCTGCACGGCATGGCGCTGATGGGCGTGGCCGCGCACGCGGTGCTGCGCACGGTGCTGGCCTACGACGACACGCGCTTCGCGGGCATGCGCGTGCGCTTCACTGCGCCGGCCTGGCCGGGCGACACGCTGCGCACCGAGATGTGGGTGCGCGGCCATACGGTTTCGCTGCGCGTCACGGCCGTGGAGCGCAACGTGGTGGTTTTGAGCAATGCGCGGGTCGACCTGCGCTGACACGCAATTCTTCAGGAGACACACATGGATCTGGGTTTGACCGGCAAGGTCGCCATCGTTACCGGCTCGGCGCGCGGCCTCGGCGCGGCCACCGCGCGCCGGCTCGCGCAGGAAGGCGCGAGCGTCGTCGTCACCGACATCAATGCCGAGCTGGCGCAAGCCACCACCCGAGCGCTGCAGGACGAAGGGTTGGCCGCGCACTGCATCGTCGGCGACATCACGCGCGCGGCCGACGTGCAGCGCCTCGTCGATGAAACGGTCGCGCATTTCGGCGGCGTGCACATCCTCGTGAACAACGCGGGCGCGCCGCGCGACAAGTACCTCGTGAAGATGAGCGAGGACGACTGGGACTTCGTGATGAACGTCATGCTCAAGGGCGCGTTCCTGGCGGCGAAGGCGGTGATGCCGCACTTCATCGAGCAGGGCTGGGGCCGGCTCATCAACATCAGCTCGCGCGCCTACCTCGGCAACCCGACGCAGGCCAACTACTCGGCCGCCAAGGCCGGCCTGATCGGCATGGCCAAGGCGCTGTCGATGGAGGAAGGCCGCTACGGGATCACCGCGAACTGCGTCGCGCCGGGCTTCATGGAAACGGAAATGGTGCAGGCGCTGCCGACCTACGAAACGATCAAGGAGCGTGCGGTGGCCGCGCAGCCGATCAAGCGCGTCGGGCGTCCGGACGACATCGCCGACGCGGTGGCGTTCCTCGCCAGCGAGCGCGCCGGCTTCATCAGCGGCGAAGTGCTGCACGTGACCGGCGGACGCTACGGCTGATCCGGCCGCCACACCACCACGACCCGGGCCGCCGGCGCGTGACACGCGCGCGACGGTGGCCGATCATTGACGACATTCACAAGGCATTCCAAATGAAACGAGCAGCCATCGTCTCTCCGCTGCGCACCCCGGTGGGCGCGTTCGGCGGAACGTTGAAGGGCGTTCCCGTCGAGGAACTCGGCGCCACCGTCGCGCGCGCCATCGTCGAGCGTACCGGGCTCGACCCGGCGCGCCTCGACGACGTCGTGTTCGCGCAAAGCTACGCGAGCGGCGAGACGCCGTGTACGGGGCGCTGGGTCGCGCTGCAGGCCGGCTTCCCGATCGAAGTGGCCGGCATGCAGCTGGACCGCCGCTGCGGCGGCGGCGTGCAGGCGCTCGCCACCGCGGCGATGATGGTGCAGACCGGCGCGGCCGACGTCGTGATGGCCGGCGGCGTCGAAAGCATGAGCAACGTCGAGTTCTATACGACCGACATGCGCTGGGGCAAGCGCGCCGGTTCGGTCACGATGCACGACCGGCTCGACCGCGGCCGCGAGCGCTCGCAGCCGGAAAGCCGCTTTGGCCGCATCAGCGGCATGATCGAGACGGCCGAGACGCTGGCGCGCGAGTACGACATCACGCGCGAGGCGTCCGACCGGTTCGCCGCGCGCAGCCACCGGTGCGCCGCGGCCGCGCAGCAGGCCGGCCATTTCGATGGCGAGATCGTTCCCGTCTCGGTACCGCAGCGCAAGGGCGATGCGCTGATCGTCGCGCAGGACGAAGGCGTGCGCGGCGACACGACGCCGGAGAGCCTCGCCAGGCTGCGCACCATCATGAAGGACGGCGTCGTCACGGCCGGCAACGCATGCCAGCAGAACGACGCGGCCGCCGCCTGCCTGATCGTCGCCGAGGACAAGCTCGACGAACTCGGCCTCACGCCGATCGGCTGGCTGGTCGGCTGGGCCGCTGCCGGCTGCGATCCGGCGCGCATGGGCATCGGTCCCGTGCCTGCCGTGCAGAAGGTGCTCGCACGCACGGGCCTGCGCTTCGACCAGATGGACCTGATCGAGCTCAACGAAGCGTTCGCGTGCCAGGCGCTCGCCTGCGTCAAGGGCTGGGGCAGCTCGATGGACGCGCTCGAGGACAAGCTCAACGTGAACGGCTCGGGCATCTCGCTCGGTCACCCGGTGGGCGCGACGGGCGTGCGCATCGCGACCACGCTGCTGCACGAGATGCAGCGCCGCAAGGTGCGCTACGGCCTCGAAACGATGTGCATCGGCGGCGGCCAGGGCATCGCGATGATCGTCGAGCGCGCCTGAGCAAGGAGACCGATCATGACCGACCATGAATCCGCCCGCGTGTGGCAACCCGGCCAGCGCGAGCTGCAGAACGCCGGCATCGTGACGCTGATGCGCGCGCTCGGCGTGCCGTCGTATGAAGAACTGATGCGCGTGTCGATCGACGAGCCCGAGCGCTACTGGCAGACCGTGATGCGCGAATGCGCGATCGCGTGGGACGTGCCGCCCACGGGCTACGTCGACCTGTCGCGCGGCCCGCAGTTTCCGAGCTGGTTCCCCGGCGGCAGGCTCAACTGGGTCAACACGATCTACGGCTGGGCGCGCCACCCCGCCACCGCGCAGCAGAAGGCCGTGGTGGCCGAGCGCGAGGACGGCAGCGTGAGCGAAGTGACCTATGCCGAACTCGAACAGCGTGTGCGCGATTTTGCGGCGGGGCTCGCGCAGCGCGGCGTCAAGCAGGGCGACCGCATCGGCCTGCTGATGGAGAACGGCATCGAGGCGACCGTCTCGCTGCTCGCGATCGTGCATCTCGGCGCGCTCGTCGTGCCGCTGTTCAGCGGCTTCGGCGTCGATGCGATCGTCGCGCGCCTGTCGGCGGCCGAAGCGCGCATCGTGATCGCGTCGACCGGCTTCTCGCGCCGCACCAAGCGCGTGGACGTCCAGGGCGCGCTGCGCGATGCGTGGCGTCAATTGCCGCTGCTCGAACACGTGATCTGGAAGCGCGGCGAAGGCGACACCGCGCAGGACGCACGCGACCTCGACTGGCAGGACACGGCGCGCGCCGCAGCCGGCCACGCGATCGAACCGGTGTCGGTCACGCCCGATACGCCGTTCATGGTGATCTATACGTCGGGCACCACCGGCAAGCCGAAGGGCGTGGTCCATACGCACGGCAGCTTCCCGATCAAGATCGCGCACGATTCGCTCGTCCATTTCGACGTGCATCCCGGCGACGTCTACTGCTGGCCCGCCGACATGGGCTGGATCGCCGGCACGCTGGTACTCGGCTGCGCGCTGCTGCGCGGCGCGACGCTCGTGTGCTACGACGGCGCGCCCGACTATCCCGACTGGTCGCGCATGTCGCGCGTGGTGGAACGCCACCGCGTCACGCACTTCGGCTCGGCGCCGACGCTGATCCGCGGCATGGCCAGCCACGAAGCGCTGGCGCTCGCAGGCGACCGCTCGACCGTGCGCCTGCTGATCACGGCCGGCGAAGGCATCGCACCCGAGCATTTCAACTGGTTCCTGCAGCGCTTCGGCGACGGCACCGCGCCCGTCATCAACTACACCGGCGGCACCGAGGCGTCGGGCGCACTGCTCGCGAGCGTGCCGATCCGGCCGATTCCGCCGAGCGGCTTCAATACCGTGTCGCCCGGCGTCGCCGCCGACGTCGTGAATGCCGACGGCGTCAGCGTGACCGGCGAAGTCGGCGAGCTGGCGATCCGTGCGCCGTTCGTCGGCATGACGCAATCGTTCTGGCGCGACGACGAGCGCTATCTGGAAACCTACTGGCAGACCATTCCCGGCATCTGGGTGCACGGCGACCTGGCGCTGCGCACGCCCGACGGCAACTACTTCATGATGGGCCGCTCCGACGACACGCTGAAGGTCGCCGGCAAGCGCCTCGGGCCCGCCGAGGTCGAGGAAGTCGTGCTCGAACTGCAGGACGTGGCCGAGGCCGCTGCGATCGGCGTGGCCGATGCGGACAAGGGGCAGAAGCTCGTCGTGTTCATCGTGCCGAAGCCCGACGCCGCCATCGCCGGCGCCGATCTCGAGGCCCTCGTGTCGGGCCACGTCGACAAGCGACTCGGTCGCCCGTTCCGGCCGGGCCGCGTGCACGTGGTCGCGCAGCTGCCGAAGACGCGCAGTTCCAAGATCATGCGGCGCGTGATCCGCAGCGTGTACTGCGGGCAGCCGCCGGGCGACCTGTCGTCGCTCGACAATCCCGGCGCGCTCGACGAAGTGCGCGCGGCCGCGACCTCCGCCTGACCCTACCGTGAACGAAACATGAAAGTACTCGAAGGCATCAAGGTCCTCGATTTCGGACGCTTCATCGCCGGGCCGTTCTGCTCGGCGCTGCTCGCCGACTACGGCGCGGACGTGATCCGCATCGACCGCGTCGGCGGCGGCGAGGATCGCTTCATCGTGCCCGTGACCGAACACGGCGAAGGCGCGCTGTTCCTGCAGGTCAATCGCAACAAGCGCTCGATGACGCTCGATCTCGACAGCCCCGAAGGGCGCGAGATCGTGCGCCGGCTGGTCGCCGATGCCGACGTGGTGATCGCGAACATGCCGCCGCGCACGCTCAAGAGCCTCGGCCTCGACTACGACAGCCTGCGCGCGATCAAGCCCGACGTGATCCTGGTCGCGTCCAACGCGTTCGGCAACAGCGAAGCCGTGCGCGACCGCGTCGGCTTCGACGGGGTCGGCCAGGCGCTCAGCGGCGCCGTCTACATGGCCGGCACGCCCGACCGGCCGCAAAAGGCGATGGTGCCGGTGGTCGACTTCGCGACGGCGTTTTCGTGCGCGCTCGGCGTGATGCTCGCGCTCTACGAACGCCAGCGCAGCGGCCAGGGGCAGGAAGTCAGCGCGTCGCTGCTGTGCACGGGCCTGAACATGGCCAGCGGCGCGCTGATCGAGGAAGCGCTGCTCGGGCTCGACCGGCAGGCCACGCTGAACCGCGCGTCCGGCTATGCGCCGTCCGACATCTTCAAGGCGCGGGACGGCTGGTTCATCACGCAGGTGATCGGCCGGCCGATGTTCAAGCGCTGGACGCAGCTCGTGGGCCGCCCGGAACTGCTGGACGATCCGCGCTTCGCCGACGATACGCTGCGCGGCGAGAACGGCGCGTTCCTGAGCGACCTGATGAGCGAATGGTGTGCGGACAAGACGCTCGCCGAGGCGCTGGCCGCGCTCGAGCAGGCGCGCATCCCGGCCAGCCCGGTCAACTCGCCGCGTCAGGCGCTGGAGGACGAAACCATCAAGGCCGCCGACGTGATCCGCTGGATGGATTATCCCGGCGCGCCGAAGAAGGTGCCGATCTTCGCGACGCCGGTGTCGCTGTCGCGCACGCCGCCGGAAATCCGCATGCGACCGCCGCTGACTGGCGAGCATACCGATGAAATCCTCGCCGGCATCGGGTTCGATGCACGCGCGGTGGCCGAGCTGCGATCGCGCAAGATCGTCTGACCGGACCGGCCGCGTCGTCGCGCGCACCGCCGGCCGGTGCGCGCGATCTCTGCCTGTCTCGATGCACGCGTGCCGGCTCGCGGCCCGCGTGGCCGCGCGGCGCGCCGCGCCGGCACTTCCCGCTTCCCGCCTGATTCCCCTTCCCGCCGCCCGGCCGACATCGGCATTTCGCCGATTACCTGGCCATCGAATTTCAACTATATTCGTCAGTCACACTTGACAATGGCATCATGGATCCGTCCCAGCTCCCTTCCCTCGCCTGGTTCGTGCACATCGCGCACCATCTGAGCTTCACCAAGGCCGCCGCCGAAATGGGCGTGTCGCGCGCCGCGCTGTCGCAAAACCTGAAAGCGCTGGAACGGCAGCTGAACGTGAAGCTGCTGTACCGCACCACGCGCGACATGTCGCTGACCGAGGACGGCCAACGGCTGTACGACACGCTGCGGCCGGCATTCGGCTCGATCGAGGCGGCGATCCGCAACCTGCATGAAGTCCGCCACGAACCGTCCGGGCTGCTGCGCATCAACACGTCGCGCGTGGCCGCGCGCACGCTGCTCGAACCGCACCTGGGCGAATTCATGGCGCGCTATCCGCTGCTGCGGGTGGAACTCGTGATGGACGACGGGCTGTCGAACATCATCGCCGACGGCTACGACGCGGGCATCCGGCTCGGCGAGAGCCTGGCCGAGCACATGGTGGCCGTGCCGATCACGCCGATGCTCGAAATGGTCGTGGCCGGCTCGCCGGACTATTTCGCGCGTCACGGCACGCCGGCCACGCCCGCCGACCTGATCGGCCACAACTGCCTGTGCTATCGCCATACGACGAGCGGCGCGATCTATCGCTGGGAATTCACGTCGTCCGAGGTCGAAGGGCACGCGTTCGAAGTCGAGCCGCAGGGCAGCGTGGTCACGAACGACGACGACGGGATGATACGCGCGGCGCTGCAAGGTATCGGCCTGATCCAGCACCAGGACATCGCGCTGCGCGAACACCTCGATGCCGGCACGCTGGTGCGCGTGCTTGCGCCGTGGTGCAAGCCGTTTCCCGGCTACTATCTGTACACGCCGTCGCGCGAGCAGATGCCGGCGAAGGTGCGCGCGCTGATGGATTTCCTCGTCGAAAAACGTGAACGGCTGGCCGCCGACACAGCCACGCACGCGGGCGCGCCTGCCGCTTCCGTCGCGCCGGCGCCGCGCAAGCGGCGCGTCAGACGGTCCTGACCGCGTGCATGCCGCGCGGCCAGCCGCCGCTCAACCGCGGTCGCGCTGCGCGAAATCCTGCACCGATGCCGCCAGCGACGGCGATTCGGTCCGGTAGCGGTACTGCATCCAGCGCTCCATCGTCAGCCCGTCGTTCAGCGGCATCTCGAGCGCGCGGCGCGTCATCTGCTTCATCGCCGCGAGCGCATCGGCATCGGTCCGCGCGATCTCTCGGGCCAGCTGCATCGTCGCGGCATCGAGTTCCGCGCCGCTCACCGCCAGCGACGCGAGCCCCATGCGCTCGGCGTCGCGCCCGGTCATGCGCCGTCCCGTGACGAGGTAATACATCGCGCGCGCCAGTCCGATCTTGCGCGGCAGCCGCTGCGAGCCGCCGCCGCTCGGCAGCAGGTTGCGCTGCAGATGCGCATCGCCGAGTTCCGCTTGTTCGTCGACAACCACGATGTCGGACGCCAGCACCAGTTCGAAGCCGCCCGCCACCGCGTAACCGTTGACCGACGCGATCACGATCTGCCGCGACGCCTCCATCCGCGCGAACGTATCCTGCATCAGGTCCTGGTGCCGCATGTGCGCGGCCGGATCGGCGAGCACGCCGCTCGCCAGCCATTTCAGGTCGTTGCCTGCGCAGAACGCGCGGCCGCTGCCGCGAATCACGATCACGCGGATCTCGCGGCCCGGATCGTCGGCCGTGCGCACCGCGTCGTTCAGCGCCGCGAGCGTCGCGCCGTCGAGCGCATTCATGCGCTCGGGACGATTCAGCGTGACGACGCGAACGCCAGGCGTCGAGTCGTCTGTCAGCAACGTGTTCGCCATCTTGTCTCCTGGGTTCGGCCGAGCCGGTTTAAGCCGGGTGGCGCCGCGCGATCGTTCCCGGCTATCGCGGCATCGCGTCCAGCGCTACATCGCATAGGACTCGCTCGCTGGCAGCGGACGTCGCACGAGCGCGGCTGCGCCATCTCGCGACGTCGGCGCCACCTCCGGCATCGGCGGCGTGTCGACTTCGCGCACGACGAAATTCGAAATCATCGCGACGAGCTGCTTGCTCTGATCGTCGAGCGACTGCGCAGCGGCGGCGACTTCCTCGACATAGGCGGCATTGTGCTGGGTGGCCCGGTCCATTTCCGACACGGCCTGGTTGACCTGATCGATGCCGTGCCCCTGTTCCACCGAGGCCGCTGCGATTTCTTCCATCAAGGCCGTCACACGCGAGATCGCCTGCACGATCTCCGCCATCGACGCGCCCGCGGCGTTCACGAGTTCCACGCCGCCCCTGACGCGTCCGACGGATTCGTGAATCAAGTCCCGAATTTCCTTCGATGCCGACGACGAGCGCTGGGCGAGCGAACGCACTTCCGATGCGACGACGGCGAAGCCGCGCCCCTGCTCGCCTGCACGCGCGGCTTCGACGGCGGCATTGAGCGCGAGGATGTTGGTCTGGAACGCGATGCTTTCGATGATGCCGACAATCTCGGCGATCCTGCCGGAGCTCGCGTCGATGCTGCCCATCGCCTCGACCACCTGCGACACCACGCCATTGCAGCGCTCGGCCGACTGCACGGCCTGTACTGCGACCTGGCTCGCCTGCCGAACGTTGTCGGTGTTCTGGCCGACCCTCGACGAGAGTTCCGCCATGCTCGCCGCGGTTTCCTGCAGCGACGCTGCCTGCATCTCGGTGCGCCGGGACAGATCGAGATCGCCGGCCGAGATCTGCGCGGCCGCCGAGGCGATCGAATTCGCGCTCGCCTTGATGCCGTTGATGGCCGCGGACAGATTCGCCTGCATGCGCTTCATCGAATAGAGCAGGCTGCCGCGATCGTCCGGCGCGGTCGCGATGGCGGCGGTGAAATCGTTGGCCGCGATTCGCCCGGCAATCTCGACCGCATCGCCGGGCTCGCCGCCTATCGTCCGCGCGATGCCGCGATTGAGCGCCACGACGATGCCGCTCAGCACCAGCGCGATCAGCGCAAGGATGCCGAGGCTTTGCAGCAGGTTCGCCTGAAACGCGCTGTCGATGTCGTCGACGAACAGGCTCGTATTGATCACCCAGTCCCATGGACGGTACGTATCGACATACGCGATACGCGGGGCGTCCGTCGTCACGCCGGAGGTTTCCTTCGGATAGTCGAAGCGCTGAAATCCGCTGCCGGTTCGCGCTGCCAGCTCGATCTGCTGCTGGACGATGGCAGCGGCCTTCGGATTCAGTTCGCTCAACGGCTTGTTCTGGATCGAGGCATCGAACGGGTACATCAACACCACGCCCTTCGAATTCACGATCGAGAAATAGCCGCTGCCCGCTTCGCCGTAGCGCAGGCCGCGGATCACGTCCATCGCCTGCTTCTGCGCCTGTTCGGCGCTCAGCTCTCCCGCGTCGGCCCGCTTCGCGTAGAACTCGATCGTGGCGAGCGCGATCTGCGTTGCATGCACGAGATCGGACTTGCGCTCCTCGAGACGCACGTCGCGATTCCGGTACGCATCCGTGACCGACAGCAGCATAAGGCAGAACAGGCTCAGGACCAGCGGCAACCCGAGCCTCTGCTTGAATGACAGCTTCATTGTGATGGCATCTCCTCGTTGTTATGAATGGACAGCGCGCATCGGGCGCGCTTGCCATCCCGTGCAACACATGCGGTTGCGCTGCCGTTGCCCTGCATTAAAGGCCCGTCGCGCGGCGATCCGCAATGCGGCGCGCGCGTTGTTCCGGGGGTTGGAAGCGCGCGTGTTGCACGGCATCACGGCTTTCTCTTTCGAAGGACGAAACAGTGCGCCGGAAATGCCGCGGCAACGGCATGCGCCGTGATCGAATGGGCGATCGACCGGCGCGCACGCCGCGCCGCCGGCGTGCGGTTCAGCGTGATCCGTCGTGCAACCCATTCCGAGGAAAACCACCATGCCGTTGCTGCATACCATTCGCTCGCGGATCGGCCATGCGGAAGTCGTGCAGATCGTCGAGATGGACATCAGCGGGATTCTCGGCGCCCTGCTGTCCGAGGCGACGCCCGACGTGATGAAGTCGATTCCGTGGATGAAGCCGCCGTACGTGGACGAACAACACCGCATGCGCGCCGTCAGCCAGTGCTTCGTCGTGCGGACCGGCAAGCGCATCCTCGTGATCGACACCTGCGTCGGCAACGACAAGGACATCGCGGGCTTCGACGCGTTCGCCGAACTGCAGCTTGAATTCCTGGCCACGCTGGAACAGGCCGGCATCGACCGCCACGCGGTTACCGACGTGCTGTGCACGCACCTGCATTTCGATCACGTCGGCTGGAACACCTACAAGCAGGACGGCCGCTGGCTGCCGACCTTTCCGAACGCGACCTACCACTTCGGCAAGGCCGAATACGCGTTCGCGCAACAGGGCGACGCCGACGACGCGATGTACGACGCGCAGAACATCTCGTTCCATGAATCCGTGCGGCCCGTCGTCGATGCGGGACTCGCCAACTTCATCGATCGCGACACCGACCTCGGCGACGGCATCTCGGTGTTCTCCACGCCCGGGCACACGATCGGCCATATCGCCGTCGCGGTCGACGCGGGCACCGAGCAGTTCATCATCGGCGGCGACGCGATGCATCACCCGGTGCAGATCGCGCGGCCCGACATGGCGCTCGTGCTCGACTACGACCACGCGCAATCGTCGGCGACGCGGCACGCGTTGCTGTCGCGCCTCGACGGCAGCCCGACGCTGTTCACCTGCACGCATTTCTGCGCGCCGTCGTTCGGCCGGATCAGCAGGGACGCAAATGGCGACTATGTGTTCACCGGCGTGCAGAAGTCACGCCCTTTACCTTGACCTTGACCTTGACCGACTCGATTCCATGCTCAGTCTCGTTTCCCGGCTCGACGCGCTGAAGGTGCGCCCGGGCCGCCTGTTCATCGACGGCCAGTGGCTCGACTGGCCCGAGGCGCGTTTCGACCAGCTCAATCCGTGCACGAACGAAGTCATGACCAGCTTCGCGGAAGCCGGCACGCGCGGCGTCGCGCTGGCCGTCGCCGCGGCGCGCAAGGCGTTCGACGCGGGCCCGTGGCCGCGCATGCGCGCGCAGGATCGCAAGCGCCTGTTGCAGCCGATCGTCGAGCGGCTGTATGCGGCCGAAGACGAAATCGCGCAACTGCAGACGCTCGACAACGGCATCCCGTACACCTTCAGCCGTCAGTCGCGCGTATCGGCAAAAGCCGCCGCCGACATCTTCGATCATTTCCTCGGCTGGATCGACAAGATCAATGGCGACACGCTGCCGATCTTCTCCGGCGCGTCGAACATGCAGTACATGACCTTCCGCGACCCGGTCGGCGTCGTCGCGGCGATCCTGCCGTACAACGGCCCGGTGATGACGTTCGCGATGAAGGTGGCGCCGGCGCTGGCCTGCGGCTGCACCGTGGTCGTCAAGCCCTCGGAGCTCACCAACCTCGCCGTGAGCCGGCTCGCGCAGATCCTCGCCGACAGCGACCTGCCGCCCGGCGTGTTCAACCTCGTCACCGGCGCGACCGAAACGGGCACGGCGCTGACGTCGCACCCCGGCGTCGATAAGGTGACGTTCACCGGCAGCCCGCTCGTCGGCGAAAAAATCACCGTGGCCAGCGCGCCGACCATGAAGCGCCTGTCGCTCGAACTCGGCGGCAAGAGCGCGGCGCTCGTGTTTCCCGACACGCGCGACGTGGCGGCCACCGCGCAGGCGCTGATGGGCCTCTGCTCGACGTTCCTGTCGGGCCAGGTCTGCACCACGCCGTCGCGCGCGGTCGTGCATCGTTCGATCGTCGACGAATTCCTGCATCACGCGCGCGAACAGCTCGGCAACGTTCGGTTCGGCGATCCGTTCGACCCGGCGACGACGTCCGCGCCGATGATTTCGCGACGTCACCAGGCGCGCGTGCTCGAGTACGTCGACAGCGGCGTCGCGCAGGGAGCGACGCTGCTCGCCGGCGGCGGCCTGCCGGGCGGCGCGCTCGGCAACGGCAACTGGGTCGAGCCGGCGCTGTTCGCGAACGTGCGCAACGACATGCGGATCGCGCAGGAAGAAATCTTCGGCCCGGTACTGTCGGTGATTCCGTTCGATACGGAAGAGGAAGCCGTGCGCATCGCCAACGACAGCGAATACGGGCTCGCCGGCTGCGTCTACACCACCGACGTCAGCCGCGCGTTCCGCGTGGCGCGCGCGGTGAAAAGCGGCGCGATCGGCGTCAACGGCTTTGCCAGCATTCCGAACGCGCCGTTCGGCGGCATCAAGCGCTCGGGCGTCGGCCGCGAAGGCGGCTGGTCGACGATCGAGGCGTTCACCGAACTGAAGACCGTCAATTTCAATCTGGATGCCTGACCCATGAGCGAAACCTTCGACTACGTCGTCGTCGGCGCGGGCAGCGGCGGCAGCGTGGTGGCCGCGCGGCTCGCCGAAGCCGGCCATACCGTGTGCGTGCTGGAAGCCGGCCCACCCGACACCAACCCGTTCATCCACATCCCGGCGGGCTACATCAAGAACCTGTTCAACGACCGGCTCGTCTGGCGCTTTCGCAGCGGCCCGATCGCGGGCACCAACGGACGCACGATCGAGCTGACCCAGGGCAAGGTGGTGGGCGGCTCGGGCTCGATCAACGGGATGGTGTACAACCGCGGGCAGCATGCCGACTTCGACGGCTGGGCCGCGCTCGGTAATCCGGGCTGGTCCTACGACGACGTGCTGCCCTACTTCAAGAAGGCCGAGACGCGCATCGGGCCCGGCGACGACCGCTACCGCGGCCGCAGCGGGCCGCTGATCGTCACCGACCCGATCATGCCGGCGCCGCTGTGCGAGCTGTTCGTCGAGGCCGTCAAGAGCCTCGGCTATCCGTACGTGGCCGACTCGAACGCCGAAGCACAGGACGGCGTCGGCCCGTGGCATTTCATGATCGACACGCGCGGCCACGCGCCGCGACGCTGGAGCGCAGCGCGCGCCTACCTGCATCCGGCCGTCCGGAGCGGCCGCGTCACGCTGCGGACCGACAGCCCCGCCACGCGCGTGCTGCTGGACGGCCGTCGCGCGACCGGCGTGCGATATCGCGCGGGCGGCAGCGGCGCTCCCGAGCGCGAGGTGCGCGCCAATCGCGAGGTGATCGTCGCGGCGGGCGCACTGAACACGCCCCGCCTGCTGCAGATCTCGGGCATCGGCGACGATGCGCATCTGCGCGCGATCGGTGTGCAGACGCAGATCGACCTGCCCGGCGTCGGCGCCAACCTGGTCGACCACTTCAACCTGCGCGTGGCCGTCAAGGTCAAGGGCGTCCCCACGCTCAACGAGCGCGGCCGCGGCCTGCCGCTGGCCCGCGAGATCGCGCGCTACTTCCTCGGCCGGCCGAGCATCCTGAGCATGGGCCCGGTGCCGATGCGCTTTTTCTTCCGCTCGGAACCGTCGCTGGCGCGTCCCGACCTGCAGGTGTCGTTCACGCCCGGCAGCTATCAGGAAGGCCTGCCCGGACTGCTCGATCGCTACCCGGGCATGACGCTGGGCGGCCACAAGCAGCGGCCCGACAGCCGCGGCTGGGTCAAGGCGCGCTCCGCGCACATCGACGAGCTGCCCGAGGTGCAGCCGAACTACCTGACCGACGAATCGGACCAGCGCGCGATGGTGGCCGTCGTCAGGATGGCGCGCGCGGTGCTGCAGGCGAAGCCGTTCGCGCCGTACTACGTCGACGAGATGTTCCCCGGCAACGACGTCCGGACCGACGACGAGATCCTCGCGTTCGCGCGCCAGCGCGGCGGCACCGTCTATCACCACAACGGCACCGCGCGCATGGGGCCCGACAGCGATCCGATGGCGGTGGTCGATGCGCGGCTGCGCGTGCGCGGCGTGCAGGGGCTGCGCGTCGCCGATGCGTCCGTGATGCCGTTGCCGATCTCGGGCGCGACCAATGCGGCGACGATCATGATCGGCGAGAAGGCCGCCGCGATGCTGGTCGAGGATGCGAAGACGGACGGCGTCCCGAGCGCGCGCGTGTTCGACACCGCTTGATTGCGGCCGGCGCCCGGCAGGTTCGGGCGCCGGCGCGACCCGCCGCTTTCACGGCCCGTCGAAACGGGTATCGGGCGATGTCGGCTGACGTGCGTGGTGCACCGCCGTCGCTGCGCGACGTCACCCACGCGAGACGTCCGCGATCGTCGCCACCATTGGGCAGCGACCGATCGCGGCCTTCTCCGCTACGCGATCGCGTCCTTCACGGTCGACGCCGACGACCACCGGACCACCTGCTCGAGCCCGTGCCGGCACAGGATCTCGCTCTCGTTGAAGTAGACGAACGGCTTCGCGCCCGTCTCCATGCCGGCCTGCATCGACTCGATGTTGCCGAGATCCTCGAGCATCCCGTCGGTGATGTGCGACGTGAAGTGTTCGAGCTGCAGCCGCTCGCGCACGCTCTTCGGCTTCTTGTTGTAGAAGCGCGCCTCCCAGACCGTCGTGTTCGCCGACGTCGGCCAGAATTCATGCGTCCAGAACTGGTTCGCCGAGATCTGCAGATGCCAGTTCGGGAAGAACCAGTTCACGTCCTGCGACCAGTCCGGATGCCGGCCCGGATTCACGCCGCGGTGCTCGGTGAGCGGATTGGCCTGCGCGTCGTTGCGCGTGCCGGTCACCGTCTCGCCGGCCGAGAACAGCCAGCGCATCACCTTCGCGTGCTCCGGCACCGCGACGTTCTGGTTCAGCCACAGCGAAAACGAGCGATGCGCGCCGCGCAGGTTCGCGTCCAGCGGCCGCCCGAACGGATTTTCCTTGCCGGTGTAGATCGGCCCGAACGTCTTCGGGTGGATCGACGCGATGTGATAGACCTCGCTGAAATTCTCGGCGACGGCCTTCCAGTTCGCCTTGAATTCGCCGCGCAGCACGATCGCGTTGTCGGCGTTCGGGTAGTCGATGCCGGACAGCGCCTCGGCCATCGGTCCGAGGAATTCGGCGAGGCTGACTTCGGGCGCGGGCGCCAGGTTGATGAAGATCCAGCCGTCCCACACGTCGAGCGCAACCGGCGTCAGCCCGCATTTCTTCCGGTCGAGATGGAAGAAGCCGGACTCGTCGGGCACGTTCGCCAGCTCGCCCGCGTTGTTGTAGCTCCAGCTGTGATAGCGGCACACGAAGCGCTTCGCGTTGCCGCTCGGCCGGTGCTCGACGATGTTCGCGCGATGCGCGCAGACGTTGTGAAACGCGCGGATCTTGCCGTCCTCGGCACGCGCGACGATCACGGACGCGCGGGCCACGGCGAGATCCTTCACGAAAAAATCGCCCGGCTTCGGAATCCGCTCGACGCGGCCCACCATCAGCCACGCACGGCGGAAAATCCGCTCGCGTTCGATTTCGTACTGTGCCGGATCGGTGTACAGCGTGGTTGGCATCGGGTTCGTCGACAGGCCGACGGATTCGGTCAAGCTCGGCTTGAGTTCGCCAGGATGGTTCATGCCAGCTCCTGAAAGGTATGAGGGACGGCGAGGTGGTAAATCGAAGCGACGCGACGCGGCGCGTTCAGCCGTGCGGCTGAAAGCCGGTCACGATCTTCAATGCATGGGCGGGCGGCGCATGCCGGATGCCCGGCGCCTCGTGCATCTCGACCGCGATCGCCGCATGGCACATCGCGAGCAGCAGGCGGAACAGGTTCTGCGCGGGCGGCGGCATGTCGTCGAGCGGAAACTGCTCGAGGTAGACGGTCGCCTGCTCCGCATACCCGGACATCGCTTCGTAAAACCTGACGATCTCCGGGTACGGCGTCGCCGCCCGATTGATCCAGCGCGCGTGCGAGGTCTCCGCGCTCCAGTGGTCGAGAAACGGTTCGAGCGCCTCGAAACCTGCCGGCAGGCGCCTTGAATCGCGTGATGCATCGTCAGTCATCGTGCTCCTCCAGTTCAGAAACGCAGCACCCCGGCCCGGGATGGGCAGCGGTGCATCGCGTCGTGTCACAGCGTGATACGGGGGCTGGCGACTTCGACCCGGGGCCGCTGCCGCGCGTGTCGCGCGGGGGCCGATCCGGCACGCGGGCGGCGCACGTTCCATCTGCCGCATTGCGTATTCCGTACTTCGAAACATCGTCCAGCCGGCAAGCGGATGCGGCGCCTTCGCCGTCGATCCGTTTATCTAACGAACGGTAGATTGATAGAGTGCCGACGATCGCTCCATCCGGTCAAACCCGCATGGCGGATGCGCGGTCCGCCCGCGCTGGAAAACCGCGCTTAATGGATAACACGCATGGCACTTCCTGCCCGGGCACTACAAACTACCTAACGATAGTTTGATAAACGGATGGCGGCACTGCACGTCGCCCGCCCCGATGTTCGACACGACCGTCTCGGAGACATGATGAGGAATGCCATGAATGAAGTCCCGCCCGTGGGCGGCCTGGATGACACGCGTGCAGGACGGACCTCGTCCAGGGTCGTCCACGACAGCATGCGGTCGTGGTACATCCTGGCCATGCTGACGCTCGCGTATTCGCTTGCCTATATCGACCGCCAGCTGCTCAACCTGCTGGTCGACCCGATCCGTCATTCGCTTGCCATTTCCGACACGCAGCTCAGCCTCGTGCAGGGCATCGCGTTCATTTCCGCGTACCTGATCGCGTCGCCGCTGTTCGGCCGGCTCGTCGACGTGACCAACCGTCGCAATATCCTGCTGGTCGGCATTTGTCTGTGGTGCGTCTTCACGGCGCTGTGCGGCAAGGCGACGACGTTCCAGGGGCTGTTCCTCGCGCGCTTCGGCGTCGGGGCCAGCGAGGCGTGCGTGTTTCCGATCGCGCTGTCGATGATCGCGGACTGCTTCTCGGCGCAGAAGATGCCGCGCGCGATGAGCGTGTTCATCCTCGGGCCGATGCTCGGCGGCGGCCTGTCGCTCGTCGCCGGCGGCCTCGTCATCTCGTTCGCCCGCGATGTCCATCAGCAGTTTCCGGCGCTCGCCGGATTCGAGACCTGGCAGCTGGCATTCGTGCTGATCGGACTGCCGGGCATGCTGTTCGCGTTGCTGGTCTGGCTGACGGTGCGCGAGCCGATGCGCAGCAAGGTCGTCAGCGGAAGCGCGGACGACCGCCAGTTCTCGACGCGGGATTCGGCTGCATTCCTGTGGGCGCGGCGCGGGTTCTACGCACGCATCCTGCTCGGCGTCGGCATGCTCGCGATCGTCGTGCTCGGCATGCCCGCATGGATGCCGACCTACCTGATCCGCTCGCACGACATGCCCGCCGCGCTAGTCGGATTCCGGTTCGGCGCGCTGGTGGTCGGATGCGGGATCGCCGGCGCACTGGCCGGCCCGTGGGCGGTGCGCCGGTTCGAACGACGCGGCTATGCGGATGCGCCGCTGCGCACCGCCGCGTTCTCGATGATCCCGATGCTGCTCTGCTGTGCGAGCATCCCGTTCGCGCCCGACGCGACGAGCACGCTCGCCGCGGCCGCCGGCACGGTGTTCTTCTTCACGCTGCCGACCGGATGCATGGCCGCGGCGCTCCAGCTCGTCGCGCCCAGCCGGATGCGCGGCACCGTCGGCGCACTCTATTCGTTCTTCGCGCAATTGATCGGGTTCGGGCTCGGCCCGACGCTGATCGCCGTCATGACCGATCGCGTGTTCGGCAACCCGAAGATGGTCGGCAATTCGATCGGCATCGTCTGCACGATCGCGGCCGCGCTTGCCGCATGGCTGCTGTTCACCGCGCTGCCCCACTATCGACGCCTGCTCGCCGAGGAGCACGGGGATCAGGCTGCCTGACGCCGTCCGGCATCCCCGGCGGGCGTCGCCGCGAGCGCGGAACGCGCAGCGGCGCGGCGACGCCCGATCGGGCCCGTCCAGGGCATCTTCATGCTAACGACGACAGGTCGAACGGCGTCTCCCGCAGGCGCTGCCCCGTCAGCCGGAACACTGCATTCGCGAGCGCCGGCGTCACGGCCGGGCTGGACAGTTCGCCGACCCCGCCCGGCTTCGCCGGATCGCCGTTCACGATACGGATGTCGGTCTCGGGCATGTCGCTCATCCGCATCACGCGATACGTATCGAAGTTCGCCTGCTGCACGCGGCCATGCCTGAAATCGATTCGATCGGACGTCGCATGGCCGAGGCCCCACATCAAGCCGCCATACAGCTGCTCTTCGACGCCGCCCGGCGACACCGCGATCCCGCAATCGGCCACGCACGTCAGCTTCTCCACCCGCACCGCACCGTCCTTGCGCACGACGCGCGCGACCACCGCGACATAGCTGTCGTAGGCCTGGTTGGTCGCGACGCCGAGCGCGACACCGTCGGGCAGCGGCCGTCCCCATCCCGCGCGCTGCGCCGCTTCGCGCAGCACGGCAGCATGCCGCGGCCGCTCGCGCATGTGCGCAAGCCGGAACTCGACCGGGTCGCGCCCGGCCGCATGCGCGGCCTCGTCCATCAGCGATTCGACCGCAAACACGTTCGGGATATAGCTGACCGCGCGATACCACCCGGTCGGCACGCCCGTTTCCATCCGGATCCAGCCGATGTCGCGATGCGGCGCCGCATACGCGAACTCCCACTTCGTGATCGCTTCGGTCGTGCTGAAATCCATGCGGTCGGTGCGCTCCAGATAACCGGGCTCCCACTGCTGCGGCGAGGCGGGCATCACGCCGCGCAACCACAGCGACGCGAGATTGCCGTGCGCATCGAGCACCGCGCGCCCACGATGATGGCTCGCCGCGTGATAGAACAGCGCGCGCATTTCGTCCTCGCGGCTGTTCATCAGCTTCACCGGCTTGCCGGTCTTCACCGCGAGCCAGGTCGCCTCGAACAGCCAGTACTTCGATTCGCGCGCGCCGAAGCTGCCGCCCGACACGAGCTCGTGCAGCGTCACGCGATGCGACGGAATCCCGCCGATCACCTCGGCCGCCTCCAGCGCGGTCGACGGCACCTGCAGGCCGCCCCAGTACTCGATGCCGCCGTGATGCGCCCAGACGGTGACGTTGACCGGCTCCAGCGGGTTCGCAGCCTTGTGCGGCATCGAATACGACGCCTCGACCGTGCGTGCACCGGCCGCGCGCGCCGGCGCCGGATCGCCGTCGGCGATCGTCGGCACCACGCGCGCGGCCGGATCGTCGATCCATGCGGCCTGACGGGCGGCGAGCGTACTGCTGTCGAAGGTCTCGAACAGGCTGTCCTCCCATTCGATCGTCAGCGCGGCCTGTCCGCGATGTGCGGACCAGTAGTCGTCCGCCAGCACCGCGACGCCGGCCTGGTTGCCGCCCAGCACGTCGGGACGCGGCGGAATCTGCAGCACTTCGCGCACGCCGGGAATCGCAAGCGCGGCCTTCGCATCGACGCTGCGCACGCGCCCGTCGATCACCGGCGCGCGCGTCACGACGGCAACGAGCATGCCGGGCAGCGACACGTCGATGCTGTACGGAAACGAGCCGTCGGCCTTCTGCGCGGCGCCGCGCTTGTTGCGCAGCTTGCCGATGTAGCGGAATTGCGCGGGCGTCTTCAGCACGACCTGCCGCGGCGCCGGCAGCCGAGCGGCGTCCGATGCGAGCTCGCCATACGTTGCCCGACGCCCGCTCGCCGCGTGCGACACGACGCCGTCGGCCGTCGTGCAGGCCGACGCCGGCACGCGCCATTGCCGCGCGGCCGCCTCGACGAGCATCGCGCGCGCAGTCGCGCCCGCGCGGCGCAGCCGCTCGTACTCCATCGCGACGCTGGTGCTGCCGCCGGTCGAGAACACCTTCCACAGCGGATGGATGTAGTCGGCGAAGAACGGATCCTCCGGCGTGATCACGTCGACCTTGAACGGATCGACGTCGAGTTCCTCGGCGACCACCGCGGCCAGCGCGGTACGCGTGCCGGTGCCCGAATCGTGCTTGTGTACGACGAGCTTGATCGTGTCGTCCGGCAGTACGCGCACCCACGCGTTCGGTTCGAATTCGCCGGCCGAAGGCTGCGGATCGCCGCTGACCGGCTTGCCCGCGCCCGCCGCCTCCGGCATCCGGAAACCGATCGCGATGCCGGCGGCGAGCAGCGTGGAACCCTGCTTGAGGAAACGCCGGCGCGGCGTACCGTCGGCGTTTGCGCCGCCCTGTGCGTGATCGTCGCGCATGTCATGCCTCCTTCGCCGGTTCGCCGGACGCCGCGCGCTTGATCGCGCGATGAATGCGCGCATAGGTGCCGCAACGGCAGATGTTGCCGGACATCGCCTGCACGATCGCCGCATCGTCGACCGGCTGGCCGCCCTTCAGCAGCGCCGCGGCCTGCATCAACTGCCCCGGCTGGCAATAGCCGCACTGCGGCACGTCCTCCGCGACCCACGCGAGTTGCAGCGGATGCCGCCCGTTCGGCGACAGCCCTTCGATCGTCGTCACGTGCCGGCCATGGGCGGCCACGGCCGGAATCAGGCACGCCCGCACGGCCTGCCCTTCGAGATGCACGGTGCAGGCGCCGCACAGTCCCTTGCCGCAGCCGAACTTGGTGCCGGTGAGCTTGAGCCGGTCGCGCAGCACCCACAGCAACGGCATATCCTCCGGTACATTCTCGAGCGAATGGCGTGTATCGTTCACGACGATGTCGATCATGCGCGGTCTCCTGATTCGCGTTCATGGTGTCGGCGCATTATCGAAACGCGAGGCGCGGGTACGCCAGCGATCATTTCGTCGAATCCCTGTCAGTCGGACTAACAGATGCTCAAGCGCTACCCTTCGATCCAGTCGATGCAGGCGTTCCTGCAGGCCGCGCGAGTCGGCAGCTTTTCCAGCGCGGCGCGCCAGCTGGCGCTCACGCACAGCGCGATCAGCCAGCAGATCCGCTCGCTCGAGGAATTCATCGGCCAGCCGCTGTTCGCGCGGGCCGGCGGCCGCGTGATCCTGACCGACGCGGGCACGCTGTTCGCGAACCAGCTGTCGGACGGGCTCGAACAGATCGATCGCGCACTGTCGTCGGTGAAGGGCCGCACGACCGCGCCGTCGATCCGTGTCGACGTCGATCCGGAACTGATGCAGGGCTGGCTGCCGGCGCGGCTGCCCGCGCTGATGCGCGCGCTCGACGGCGCGACGCTGACGGTGCTGTCGGCGCCGCGCCACGACCGCGATGCATTCGACCGCGTCGATGTCGCGCTGCGCTACGGCTACGGGGAATGGGAAGGCGTCGACAGCGCGCTGGTCTGTCCCGACCGGTTGACCGCGATGGCCGCGCCCGCGCTGCTGGCGCGCTACGGCCTCAGCGCGCCGCTCACGCCCGCGCAGGTGCTGGACCTGCCGCTGCTCGGCTATACGAAGCGTTCGTGGATTCCGTGGCTCGAAGCGGCCGGCCTCGAGCCGGTCGAGCCCGAGACGGTCGCGGTGTTCGACAACGCGGCGGGACTCGTCGCGACGCTCGCGTCAGGGCTCGGCGCGGGGCTCGTGCGCGGGCTGCTGGCGGCCGACGCACGCCGCGACGGACGGCTCGTCGAGCTGTGCTCGATCGCGATTCCGACGCACTACAACCTCCATGCGATCTGGCCGCGCGAACGGCATGCGCGCGTGAAGCCGCTGGTCGACGCGATCGGCGCGCTGGCCGCGGCATCGCTCGTGCACTGAAGCGTGCGTTGCATCAGGCGCCGAATTCCGCCGCGACCTCGCGCACGGTATCGAGGAACGACCCGAGCACCGCGGACGTATCGTCCGCCCGGTAGCGCGCCTGCAGCGACACTTCGAGCGCCGGCGTCGACAGCGGCACGAACGCGACGCCGCCCGTCGCGATCTGCTGCGACGACGCCGGCAGCAGCGCGACGCCGAGCCCTTCCCGCACGAGCGACAGCAGCGTATGCACTTCGACGACTTCGTGCGCGATCCGCGGCGTAAAGCGCGCATCGACGCAGCTCTGCTGCAGGAATCTCGCCAGGTGCGACTGGCGCAGGCCGAACGACACGAACTGCTCGTCGGCGAGTTCGTCGAGCGCGATCGCTTCGCGCGCCGCGAGCCGATGATCGAGCGGCAGCACCGCGACCGCCGTCTCGCGCACGACAATTTCGCTGCGGATCGCCGGATCGTCCTGGAACAGCCGGAAGAAACACACGTCGAGCCGCTTCTCCTTCAACGCGTCGATCTGCGCGGCCGGCGTCATCTCGTGCAGCGACCAATGCACGTGCGGATGACGCCTGGCGAACACGCGCAACGCCTGCGGAATCGGCGCGACCATCGCCGAGCTGATGATGCCGACCGCCAGGCGCCCGACTTCTCCGCGCCCCGCGCAGCGCGTGAGATCGATCGCGCGATCGAACTGCGCGACGATCAGCGGCACCTGTTCCTTCAGTGTTTTCCCTGCCTCGGTGAGCTCGACGCGATGCTGCGAGCGCACGAACAGCGTGGTGCCGAGTTGCTCCTCGAGCAGCCGGATCTGCTGGCTCAACGGCGGCTGCGAGATATGGAGCCGCGCGGCGGCGCGCCCGAAATGCAGTTCGTCGGCCAGCACCGCGAAGTAACGCAACACACGCATGTCCATATCGCAAACGTATCAAGAGCGTCAGTAAAAAATATTGTACAGAGCACATTCGGCTTGTGACACTCGGTCCCAAGCAGCAGTGCACGTCGCAGTGTGTCACTCGATGCCGGCGAGGGGAAGGCGCGAAAAAAAATGCGCCTTGAAAAGGGCCGCGTGAATCCGACCGACAGGGTCGCTTCATCGACGTGCCTGCCCGCGAACCGGCAACCGGCTCCCCCGGTTCCTCTCAAGGAGATCGAGTAGATGATCATCGACACCAGCTGTTACCCGACGAATCTCGTCGACCTCGCGTGGCGTCACGACGGCCCGCCGTTCACCGGCGAGCGCCTGATCGAGACGATGAACGGCCCGTTCCTCATCAACGGCAAGCCGCGCCGCGTCGACAAGGCGTTCATCCAGCCGCCGCAAGGCAACACCATCTATACCTATACCGACGGCGAAAAGTCGGGCACCGAGTCGATCGATGCCTACATGGCGTATACGGTCGAGATGGTGCGCAAGCATCCCGACCGCTTCATCGGCTGCTTCGTCTACAACCCGCGCTGCGGCGTGGAGAACGGCGTCAATGCGATCGATCACTACGTGCGCAAGCTCGGCTTCAAGATGGTGCAGTTCCAGGCCAACATGCATGCGTACCGCCCCGACCGCGCGCTCGACTGGCTGCGCCCCGCGCTGAAGAAATGCGCGGAACTCGGCGTGCTCGTGAAGCTGCACACCGGCGACGGCCCGTACAGCATCCCGACCGAGTGGGTGCCGATGATCAAGGAATTCCCGACGGTCAATTTCATCATGGCGCACTTCGGTGTGCAGACGGGCGGCGTCTACTGTTTCGAGCCGTTCCAGCTCGCGATGGACCTGCCGAACGTGTACTGCGAATCGGGCTGGTGCCTGCAGTCGCGCATCGTCGAATTCGCGAAAGTGCTGCCGAAACACAAGATCCTGTTCGGCTCCGACACGCCGCCGAACGAACCGGGCATGTGGCTGCGCCTGCTCGAAGTGCTGTGCTTCGAGCCGCCGCAGGGGATGAATCTCGACGAGGACACGCTCGAGGATTACCTCGGCAACAACACCGCGCGGATGATCGGCCTCGAACCGACGCCCGCACCACGCACCGTCGAAGAAGCGAAAGCGCTGCTCGCCGCCTGAGCCGGCGCCCCCTCCCGATTCCGGAGCATTGCATGATCATCGATACGCACCTGCACCCGACCAACCTCGTCGACGAGGCCTGGCGCCATACCGGCGAACCGTTCACCGGCGAACGCCTGCTGAAGATGATGGACGGCCCGTACATCATCAACGGCAAGCCGCGCCGCATCGACATGGGCTTCATCCAGCCGCCGCCCGGCAACACCGGCTATCGCGACGGCAACCGCCGCGGCCGCGAAGGTATCCGCGACTACATGGCGTACATCGCCGAACTGACGCAGAAGTACCCCGACCGCTTCATCGGCAACTTCACGTACAACCCGCGCTGGGGCCCGGAGAACGGCGCGGCCGAGCTCGAGTTCCATATCAGGGAGTACGGCTTCAAGATGGTGAAGCTGCACGCGAACATGCACGGCTACCGGCCCGATCGCGCGCTCGACTGGCTGCGCCCGGCGATGAAGGTCTGCGCGAAGTACAACATCGTCGTGCTGATTCATACCGGCGACGGGCCTTACACCATTCCGACGCAGTTCTACCCGATCATCCGTGAGTTTCCGATGGTGAACTTCATCATCGGTCACTTCGGGATCCAGACGGGCGGCAACTACTCGTTCGAGGCGTTCTGGATGGCGATGGACACGCCGAACGTCTATTGCGAGTCGGGCTGGTGCTACCAGTCGCGGATCGTCGAGTTCGCGCGCGAGCTGCCGCGCAACAAGATCGTGTTCGGCACCGATTCGCCGCCGAACGAGCCCGGCATGTGGCTGCGCGAACTGGAAATGCTGTGCGGGCCCGCGCCGCAGGGGATGGATCTCGACGAAGACGGCCTCGAGGATTACATGGGCAACAACATCGCCCGCCTCGTCGGCATCGAGCCGACCAAGCCGCCGAAGGATCTCGCCGAAGCGGAACTGCGCCTGAAGGCGACCTACGTGTAACGCGCCGGCTTCCGGATCGCATGCTCGCACGCAGGTGCGATCCGGTCTTTCCTTTTCCGCATCCGACGGAGTGCATCATGGCGTCCAGCCTTTTCGCCGAGCAGCAGGATTTCCACCATTTCGCGAACACGTATCGCGAACGCTTTCCGGACGACGTGCTGACGATCGCGCAGCCGCTGTCCGCCGACCAGGACGTCACGGCCGTCGTCGCGTCGCTCGCCGCGCGCGGCCGGCACGAGATGCTCGTATGCGAGCGCGTCGACGGCCTGTCGACACCGCTCGTCACCAACGTATTCGCATCCCGCACGCGGATCGGCCGCTTGTTCGGCACCGATGCGAACGGCCTGTTCGACGCCTGGCAGCAGCGCGCGAACGCGCCGGTCGCGCCGGTCGTCGTGCCGCATGGCCCGGTGCTCGATCATATTGTCGAAGGCGACGCGGTCGACCTCGCGCAGCTGCCGATGATCCGCCACTTCGAAACCGACCGCGGCCCGTACGTAACCAATGCGGTGATCGTCGCCGAAGATCCGGTCACCGGTGTCGCGAACCTCAGCTATCACCGCTCGATGCCGCATGCGCGCAACGCGCTGGCGACGAGCCTGCATTCGCGCGGCCATCTGTGGCGCATGCTGCAAACCGCGCAAGCGCGCGGCGATACGCTGAAGGTCGCGATGGTGATCGGCGCGCATCCGCTGTTCATGCTGGCCGCCGCCGCGCGCGTGCCGTTCGGGGCGGACGAGCGCGCGCTCGCGGGCGGCCTGTTCGGCGCGCCGCTGCAGCTCGTGCGCACGCCGCGGCATGGCATCGGCGTGCCGGCCGCCGCCGAGTTCGTGCTCGAAGGCACGATCGATCCGCACGCGCATGCCGAAGAAGGCCCGTTCGGCGAATTCACCGGCTACTCGTCGGATCGCTCGACCAACAACGTGCTGCGCGTCGACACGATGATGCGGCGCGACGACGCCTGGCTCGTCGACGTGGTCGGCGGCCCGTACGCGGAACATCTGACGCTCGCGCGCCTGCCGCGCGAAGCCGAGATGAGCGAGAAGCTGAAGGCGCGCTTCCCGGCCGTCACCGCGATCCACTATCCGAATTCCGGCACGCACTTCCACTGCTATGTCGCGCTGAAACAGACGCGCGACGGCGAGGCGCGCCAGATCATGCTCGCGCTGCTCGGCTGGGATCCTTATCTGAAGAACGTCGTCGCCGTCGACAGCGACGTCGACATCGACGACGACGCGCAAGTGCTGTGGGCGATCGCCACGCACTTCCAGCCGCATCGCGACCTGTTCGTGGTCGACGGCCTGCCGGGCAGCCCGCTCGACCCGTCGTCGTCCGCCGACGGCACCACGTCGCGGATGGGGATCGATGCGACGCGCGGCTCGCACTTCGACGGCGTGCGTGCCCGCGTCGGCGATGCCGCGATGCGGCGCGCCGCCGCCCTGCTCGCATCGGCCGCCGGAGCCGCACGATGAGCGCGCGGCGACTCGTGGTCGGCATCAGCGGCGCGTCCGGTTTCGTATACGGGATGCGGCTGCTGGCGATGCTGCGCGATCTCGATATCGAGACGCACGTCGTCGTGTCGCGTGCGGCCGCGCTGACGATGACGCACGAGACCGACCACAAGCTCGCCGACGTCGCCGCGCGGGCAAGCGTGCTCTATCGCAGCGACGACATCGCCGCGCCGATTTCGAGCGGCTCGTTCCGCACGCTCGGGATGATCGTCGCGCCGTGCTCGATGAAGACGCTCGCCGAAATCGCGACCGGCATGTCGTCGGGCCTGATTTCACGCGCGGCCGACGTCGTGCTGAAGGAGCGCCGCCGGCTCGTGCTGCTCGCCCGCGAGACACCGTACACGCTCACGCATCTGCGCAACATGACGACCGTCACCGAGATGGGCGCGATCGTCGCGCCGCCGGTGCCGGCCTTCTACGCACGCCCCGCTTCGCTCGACCGGATGATCGATCACACGCTCGGCCGCGTGCTCGACCTGTTCGATCTCGATTCCCGCACCGTCCATCGCTGGAAGGAACACGCATCGCAGCCCAACCTGCTCAACGGAGACGCATCATGACCCATATCCACACCACCCACAGCGACGTCCAGAAGATTCCGGTCACCGTGCTCACCGGCTTTCTCGGCGCGGGCAAGACCACGCTGCTCAACTACATCCTGCGCGAGAAACACGGTCGCAAGATCGCGGTGATCGAGAACGAGTTCGGCGAGATCGGCATCGACGGCGGGCTCGTGCTCGAATCGACCGAGGAAATCTACGAGATGACCAACGGCTGCGTGTGCTGCGTCGGCGCGGTGCGCGAGGATCTGGTGCGCATCGTGCGGATGCTGGTCCAGCGGCCCGACCGGCTCGATCACATCATCGTCGAGACGAGCGGGCTCGCCGATCCGTATCCGGTCGCACAGACGTTCTTTCTCGACGATCCGATCGCGAAGGAGGTCGCGCTCGACGCGGTCGTCACGATGGTCGATGCGAAGCATATCCGCGCGCATCTCGACGACCTCGTGCTCGACGGCCGCGACAACCAGGCGGTCGACCAGATCGTCTGCGCGGACCGGATCGTGATCAACAAGGTCGACCTGGTCGATGCGCCGTCGATCGATGCGCTGACCGCGCGGCTGCGCGAGCTGAATACGACCGCCGAGATCGTCACGTCGAGCTATGCGCAGGTCGACCTCGACCGGATTCTCGGCATCGGCGCCAACGAATTCGCGCAGATCCTCGTCGAAAGCGACGGACTGCATGCCGACGAGCACGCTCATGCGGACGAGCACGGCGCACATGCGCACGACGAGCACGATGCGCACGACGGGCACGAAGACCACGATCATCACGAACATGACGACAGCGTGTCGTCGGTCGGCATCGAGGTCGACGCGGACGTCGATCTCGACGCGCTCGAAGCCTGGCTCGGCGAACTGCGCAACGCCGACACCGCAAACCTGTTCCGCATGAAAGGCATCCTCGCCGTGCACGGCCGCGCGCAGCGTTACGTGCTGCAAGGCGTGCACGGCGTGATCGAACTGCGCGCCGCGCAGGCGTGGGGGTGCGAGCCGCGCTCGTCGCGCATCGTTTTCATCGGCCGCGATCTCGATCGCGCCGCGCTGACCGACCGTTTCCATGCCTGTCTCGCCGCATCGGTCGCGGCCTGACGGGACGCCCGGCGGACGCAGCGCGTCCGCCCGATAACGAACATCAGGAGACATGCCCATGAACTCTGCCTCACATCCCGTCGACCGGATGCTGCCGCGCCGCCAGATGCTGACGCTCGGCCTGCAACACATGCTCGTCGCCTATATCGGCGCGATCGCGGTGCCGCTGATCGTCGCGTCCGCGCTGAAGATGTCGCCCGCCGACACGACCGTCCTGATCAGCACCGCGTTGTTCTGCTCCGGCATCTCGACGATCCTGCAGACGGTCGGCGTCTGGAAGCTGGGCGTGCGCCTGCCGATCCTGCAGGGCGTCGCGTTCAGCAGCGTCGGCCCCGTGATCGCGATCGGGCTGACGCCCGGCGTCGGGTTCGCGGGCGTCTGCGGCGCGGTGATCGGCGCCGGCATCGTCACGACCTTCGCCGCGCCGCTGGTCGGCCGGCTGCGCCGGCTGTTCCCGCCGGTCGTCACCGGCTGCATCGTCACGGTGATCGGGCTGCAGCTGTTTCCGGTCGCGTACCAGTGGGCCGGCGGCGGCGACGCCGCGAAACTGCGCTTCGGCGATCTGTCCTTCCTCGCGGTCGCACTCGTCGTCGCGATCGTGATCCTCGCGGTCAACCGCTTCGCGAACGCGTTCCTGCGCAACCTGTCGGTGCTGATCGGGCTCGTGGCGGGCAGCCTGCTCGCGATCGCGCTCGGGATGGGCAATTTCTCGAACGTCGGGGCAGCGCCGTGGTTCACGGTGCCCTACCCGTTTCATTTCGGCACGCCGGTGTTCGCGATCGTGCCGGTGCTGACGATGGTCGTCGTGATGATCGTGCAGATGGTCGAGTCGATGGGGCTGTTCGTCGCGATCGGCGATATCGTCGAGAAGCAGGTGAGCGAGGACGACGTGGTACGCGGCCTGCGCGCGAACGGCATCGCCAGCGCGATCGCGGGCACCTTTGCCGCGTTTCCGTTCATCGCGTTCATGGAGAACGTCGGGCTCGTGATCCTGACCGGCGTGCGCAGCCGCTGGATCGTCGCGGTCAGCGGCGTGCTGATGTGCGTGGTCGCGCTCGTGCCGAAGATCGGCGCGGTGGTCGCCTCGACGCCGTCGGCCGCGCTCGGCGGCGCGGGCATCGCGATGTTCGGCGTGGTCGTCGCCGCCGGCGTGCAGACGCTCGCGAAAGTCGACTTCGAGGGCAACCGCTACAACGTGCTGATCGTCGGCTTCACGATCGCGACCGCGCTGATTCCGGTGATGGCGCCGAAGGTGTTCGCGCACATGCCCGACTGGACACAGCCGTTCCTGCATAGCGGCGTCGTGCTCGCGTGCCTCGTGTCGGTCGTGCTCAACGCGCTGCTGAACGGCGTGCAGGCTGCCGAACCCGGCGAAGCGCACGTCGCCGCCGACGCCGCGCATCGCGGCCCGATGGCGCGCGAATGCGAATGAATCCCGCCGCGCCGCGCACGGCGTCGAGCCGGCGCGCGGCGCACGAGGTCCCACACCATGCAGAGGAAAAACGAATCGTGAGCCTGCCCTCTTCTTCGCTGTTGATCCGCCATCCGATCGCGGTCATGAGCGGTCGCGCCGGCGACGCCGCGCGGCTCGGCCGCCCCGACATCCGCATCCGCGACGGCCGGATCGAATCGATCGCGCCCGATCTCGCGCCGCTGCCCGACGAGCGCGTAATTGACGCACAGGACTGCGTCGTCTATCCGGGCTGGATCAACACGCATCACCATCTGTTCCAGAACCTGCTGAAGGCCGTTCCGGCCGGCATCAACGCCGATCTTCAGGCATGGCTCGCGGCCGTGCCGTATCCGCGCGTCGCGCGCTTCACGCCGGACCTCGCCCGCATCGCCGCGCGGCTCGGCTTCGCGGAACTGCTGCTGTCGGGCGTCACGACCTGCGCCGATCACCATTATCTGTATCACGCCGGCGGCACGACCGAGACCGGCGATCTGCTGTTCGACGAGGCCGCGAACTTCGGCATGCGCTTCGTGCTGTGCCGCGGCGGCGCGTTGCAGGCGGCCGGCGACCATCCCGGCTTCGCCGGCACCGCGCTGCAGCCCGAGACGCTCGACCAGATGCTCGCGGACATCGAGCGGCTGAAGGCACGCTATCACGACGCGAGCGCCGCATCGATGCGCCGCGTGGTGGTCGCGCCAACCACGCCGACCTTCTCGCTGCCGCCCGCGCTGCTGCCTGAAGTCGCGCGCGCCGCGCGCGGGATGGGCCTGCGGCTGCACTCGCACCTGTCGGAGACGACGCGCTACGTCGATTTCTGCCGCGAGCGCTACGGCAAGCTGCCGGTCGAGTTCGTCGCCGATCACGAATGGCTCGGTCCCGACGTATGGTTCGCGCACCTGGTCCATCTCGAACCGAACGAGATCGCGATGCTCGCCGAGACCGGCACCGGCTGCGCGCACTGCCCCGTCAGCAACGCGCGACTCGGCAGCGGGATCGCGCCCGCGCCGCGCATGGCATCCGCCGGCGTGCCGGTCTCGCTCGGCGTGGATGGCGTTGCGTCGAACGAATCGGGCAGCATGACGCACGAAGCGAATTTCGCATGGCTCGTGCATCGCGCCGCACATGGCGCGTCGGCCACCACTGCAGAGGAAGTGCTGCACTGGGGCACGCAGGGCGGCGCGCGCGTGCTCGGGCTCGGCGCGGTCGGCACGCTCGAAGTCGGGCAGGCTGCCGACCTCGTGCTGTACGACGTGAGCGGCCCGCGCTTCAACGGCTTCCACGACCATGCAATCGCGCCGGTCGTGGCGGGCGAACCCGCGCCGGTCCGATACAGCATCGTGAACGGCCGCGTCGTCGTCGACGACGGCGAGATCCCGGGGCTCGACCTGCCCGCACTGCGCCGCGCTGCCGCCGACGCAGTGCGGCAGTTGCTCGATTGAGCGGAGGCCATCCGGTGATTTCGCGCATCCGCATCGGCATCCTGACGCCGTCGTCCAACACCGCGCTCGAACCGCTGACCTCGGCAATCGTCGCCGAACTGCCGAACGTCAGCGTGCATTTCGCGCGCTTCACCGTGACCGAGATCGCGTTGAGTGCGGCCGCGCTCGACCAGTTCGACGCGGAGCGCATTCTCGTCGCGGCCCGGCAGCTCGCAGACGCGCGCGTCGACGTGATCGGCTGGAGCGGCACATCGGCCGGCTGGCTCGGCTTCGAGCGCGACGCCGCACTATGCCGCGCGATCGAGCAGGCGACGGGCATTCCCGCGACGACCTCCGTGCTCGCGCTCAACGAATTGCTCGAACGAACCGGCGTGCGGCGGCTCGGCCTCGTCACCCCCTATCTCGACGACGTGCAGCAGCGCATCGTCCGTCAGTACGCGCAGCTCGGCATCGATTGCGTGGCCGAACGCCATCTGGGGCTGCGCGACAACTACAGCTTCGCGGAAGTACCGGACACGCAGATCGCCGCGCTGATGCGCAACACCGCGCAGGCAAGGCCCGATGCCGTCGCGACGTTCTGCACGAACCTGCACGCCGCCCATCTGGCCGCGCCGTTCGAGCAGGCGACCGGGATCCCGGCGTACGACACGGTGTCGACGGTCGTGTGGAAGGCGCTGCGGATGGTGGATGTCGATACGCGGGTGTTGCGAAGGTGGGGGCAGCTGTTTTCGGTCAGTTGACGGGGCTGTCGATGCGCGCTGACCATCGGCCGTGCCAGATTGAGGATGCGGGCAGCGGCCGCCATCGTGCAGCTCCCGACGACCCGCGCACAAGCGCGCATCGCGGCGTGTAGATCCATGACGTAGAAGCTTGAATTCGATCGGAGGGTGAGGCTCGAAACCGACCGCGAACGACCGACACCACGCACCCGCATCGTGTTCGGCCGCCCGATCGCAGGCGGCAGCAGGCATGTCGAGGTCGTCTGGTACAAACGACTCGACATCCGCATGGAATGAGCATCGAGGCTCGGCGCACTGAAGACGTTGATATGGCAGCAGAGGGTTCCGCTACGTACGACAATTTGAACAGGCCGCGCCGTTCGTCGCGACATCACGACCGGTCGACAATGCCGAGCGCATTCAGCAACCACGCCTTGAACGTCTCGAATGCGTCGTGCCGATGGGCCGTGCGCGGATGCACGAGGTAGTGCCCCACGTATTCCACTTTCTTCGTCGATCCGGCCAGCGGTCGCACGAGTTCGCCACGCTGCAGTTCGCGTTCGGACAGCAGCGTCGATTCGAGCACGACGCCGAGCCCGTCGACGGCTGCCGCAATCGCCATCGAACTGCGGTCGAAGCGCAACCCGTAATGCGTCGGCGGCGGCAGCGCATTGGCTTCGAACCAGCCTTTCCATTGATACATTTGCACCTCGCACTGAATCAGCGGCACGCGATACAAATCCTCCGGCTTGCGAATGCGCTCCGCGAGCGCCGGCGTGCACAACGGTGCCAGCCCCTCGAGCGCGAGCGGAATCTTTTCGTGCGGTGACGGCTTCGGCTCGCCGTAGACGATGTCGAGATCGAAATCGTCGTCGAAACGCGCGTAATCGGTGCTCGCGGAAAATCGCAGGTCGATGTCCGGATGATTGCGCACGAAGCCCGCGAGCCGCGGCAGCAGCCACTGCGTCGCAAAGCTCGGCGCGGTGTGGAGCCGCAGCGGCGTGCGCGCGTCGCTTGCCAGCAGCGCGAAACCGCGCTGCATCTCGTCCATGCCGCGCTGGATATGCTCCATCAGCATCGCGCCTTCGCGCGTCAGCCGCACTTCGCGCGTGCTGCGCTGAAACAGCCGATGGCCGAGCGAGTCTTCCAGCTTGCGCACCGAATGGCTGACCGCGCTCGGCGACAGGCTCAGTTCGCGGGCCGCATCGGCGAACGACAGCATGCGGCCCGCGGCCTCGAAAACCCGAATATACGAAAGCGGAACCTTGCGGAATGCGTTCATGCGCGTAATTCGTGAATGATATTCATCAGTTGGTGCAATCTTTTCTTTTGTCAGCCCCGATTGTCAAGGCTAAATTTGTCCCACCTCGCATCCACACCATCCGATTGCTGAACAGGAGACAACTTCGGCGATCGCGGGATGTCGAGAATCTTTTCCCCGTTCGCAGGAACCGCCATGACAACGATGACCGAGGCCGGGCCGCACGCCGGCCCGCACTCAGCACAACTCGCCGCGCTCGCCGCTCACGCGTACCGCATCCGCCGGTTCGCGCTGCGCATGGGCGAAGTGCAGGGACAAGGCTATATCGGCCAGGCGCTCGGACTCGCCGACGCCCTCGCCGTCGCCTGGTGCCACGCGATGAACTTCCGCCCCGACGATCCGCAATGGGAAGGCCGCGACCGCTTTCTGCTGTCGCACGGCCATTACGCGATCGCACTCTACGCCGCGCTGATCGAAACGGGCGCGATTCCCGAGGAGGAGCTGGAAACCTACGGCGCCGACGATTCGCGCCTGCCGATGTCCGGCATGGCAACCTATACGCCCGGCATGGAAATCTCGGGCGGCTCGCTGGGACAGGGCCTGGCGATCGGCGTCGGCATGGCGCTCGGCCTGCGCCTGAAGGGCAGTCCGGCGTTCGTCTACAACTCGATGTCCGACGGCGAGCTCGACGAAGGCGCGACCTGGGAAGCCGCGTTGTCCGCCGCGCATCACCGCCTCGGCAACCTGATCGCGATGGTCGACATCAACCGTCAGCAGGCCGACGGCGCGTCGCACGACGTGCTCGCCTTCGAACCGCTCGCGGACAAGTTCGCGTCGTTCGGCTGGCATGTCGAGCGTGTGAACGGCAACGACATCGCCGCGCTCGTCGCCGCGTTCGATCGCTGCCGCGCGCTGAAGGAAGCCAGGCCGCGCGCCATCCTGCTCGACACGACGATGGGCAAAGGCGTGCCGTTCCTGGAAACGCGCGAGAAGAATCACTTCATCCGGGTCGATCCCGAAGAATGGCAGCTGGCGATCGCCGCGCTCGACCGACACCACGCAGCAGCACAAGGAGACGACGCATGAGCGCCGTGGCTGACAAGAAACCCCGCCTGACGACGTCCGCGATGATCGCGTCGATCGCCGCGGAAGGCCAGAAGACGCGCCCCGCGCCGTTCGGCCATGCGCTCGTCGCCGAAGCGGAGAAGCGCCGCAACATCGTCGGCATGACGGCCGATCTGTCGAAGTACACCGATCTGCACGTCTTCAATCAGGCGTTCCCGGAACGCCATTTCCAGATGGGCATGGCCGAGCAGTTGCTGATGGGCGCGGCAGGCGGCATGGCGAAGGAAGGCTTCATTCCGTTTGCGACGACCTACGCCGTGTTCGCGACACGCCGCGCGTACGACTTCATCCATCAGGTGATCGCGGAAGAAAACCTCAACGTGAAGATCTGCGCGGCGCTGCCGGGACTCACGACCGGCTACGGCCCGAGTCATCAGGCAACCGAAGACCTCGCGCTGATGCGCGCGATTCCCGGCTTGACCGTCATCGATCCGTGCGACGCGCTCGACACCGAACAGGCCGTTGCGGCAATCGCCGCCTACGACGGCCCGGTCTATATGCGCCTGTTGCGCGGCAAGGTGCCCGCCGTGCTCGACGACTACGATTACCGCTTCGAGCTCGGCAAGGCGAAGCTGCTGCGGGAGGGGGCGGACGTGCTCGTCATCTCGTCCGGCCTGATGACCATGCGCGCGCTCGAAGCCGCGCAGGCGCTGGACGACGGATCGGCGAGCGTCGCCGTGCTGCACGTGCCGACCATCAAGCCGCTGGACGAGGCGACCATCGTCGAGCAGTGCAGGAAGCCCGGACGTCTCGTGATCGTCGCGGAGAACCACAGCGTGATCGGCGGCCTCGGCGATGCGGTGGCGAGCACGCTCGTGCGTCATCGCGTGATGCCCGAATTCCGCCAGATCGCGCTGCCGGACCGGTTTCTCGACGCCGGCGCGCTGCCGACGCTGCACGATCGCTACGGCATCTCGACGGCATCGATCGTCGCGAACATCAAGACGTGGCTGAAGTAATCGGGAGCACGAACATGAACGTGACATTTGTCGGCATCGGCGCCATCGGGCTGCCGATGGCGCTGCAAATCCAGCGCGCGGGCCACCGTGTGACCGGCGTGGACCTGTCGCCGCACGCCCGCGACGCGGCACGCGAAAGCGGTCTTGCGGCCGTCGACGGCTTCGCCGCCGCGCCCGCGCCGCAAGTCGTCGTCGCGATGGTCGCGACCCCGCAGCAGCTCGCGTCGCTCGTCGACGGTATCGGCACGGCACTCGACGGACAAACGTGGGTCATCATGTCGACGGTCGGACCGGAGGCAGTGCGCGAACAGGGCGCCCGCCTCGCCGCCGCGGGTGCGCGCGTCGTCGATGCGCCGGTGACCGGCGGCACCGCGCGGGCGAAGACCGGCGAGCTCGTGATCTTCGCGTCGGGCGACGCGGCGGACATCGCCGCCGTGCGCCCGGTGCTCGACGCGATGGGCAGCGTGCGGGTCACCGGCCCGAAGCTCGGCGACGGCCAGGCAATCAAGGTCGTGAATCAGCATCTGTGCTCGGTGCATATCGTGGCGGCAGCGGAAGCGCTGAATCTGGCGCGTGCGCTCGGCCTCGATCCGCACGCCGTGCTCGAACTCGTCGAGCGCGGCGCGGCCGGTTCCTGGATGCTGTCGGATCGCGGGCCGCGCATGCTGCAAGGCACGGACGTGAACGTGACGAGTTCGATCAACATCTTCGTGAAGGACAGCGATCTCGTGTGCGGCGCGGCAAAGGCCTGCGGCGCCGACGTGCCGCTGCTGTCGATCGCCAACGCGCGTTATCACGCAGCCGCCGACGCGGGTCTCGGTCTGCGCGACGACAGCCGCGTGATAGAAACCTGGAGCCTGGCCTGAAGCCGGGATGCCACTGACGCGTTGAACGCGCTCGACGAAAGCGCGACGCACCTCGAGCCGCATCCGCCCCCGGACGCGGCCGATTGAAGTATCGGAGACGACACACCATGAGCAGCAACAACAAAGACCGCGCGGTCAAGGTCGCCGTCGCGTCGATGATCGGCTCGGCGGTCGAGAGCTACGACTTCTTCATCTACGGCACCGCCGCCGCCGCATGGTTCGGCAAGATCTTCTTCCATACCACCGAGCCGATCGTCGGCATCCTCGCGTCGTTCGCGACGCTCGCGATCGGCTTTCTGATGCGCCCGTTCGGCGGCTATCTCGCCGGACACTACGGCGATCGCCTCGGCCGCAAGGCGGTGCTGTTCTGGTCGCTCGTCGCCATGGGCGGCGCGACCGTGCTGATCGGCTGCCTGCCGACTTACGCGCAAGCCGGCGTGCTCGCACCGATCCTGCTGATCCTGCTGCGCATGGTGCAGGGCATCGGCTTCGGCGCGGAATGGGGCGGCGCGGTTCTGATGGCTTGCGAGCATGCGCCGGAAAAACGCCGCGGCCTGTTCGGCGCCGTCCCGCAACTGGGCATTCCGCTCGGCCTGCTGCTCGCGAACGGCGCGTTCCTGCTGTCGGCCGCGCTGTTCGAAGGCGACTGGATCTGGCGGATGCCGTTCCTGATGTCGTTCGTGATGGTCGCGATCGGCATCTTCATCCGGATGAGCGTGTCGGAATCGCCGGCCTTCGAAGCGGTGAAGGCCGAGAACAAGGTCGTCAGGCAGCCCGCGCTCGAAGTGATCAGGAGCGACTGGCGCAGCATCCTGAAGATCGTCGGCCTGCGCATGGCGGAAACGGGCGGCTACTACATCACGACGAGTTTCATGCTGTCGTATGTGGCGCTCGCGCATGTGTCGACGACGCGCCATATCCTGTGGGGGACGCTGCTCGGCTCCGCGCTCGGCCTCGTCAGCCACCTCGTCTACGGCGCGTTGAGCGACAAGGTCGGCCGCCGTCCGGTATTCATGACGGGCGCGCTGTTCACCATCGCTTTCGGCGTGCCGATGTTCATGCTGATCAACACCGGCGCGATCGTCATGGTGATCGTCGCGGTCGCGCTGTCCCTGCTCTTCAGTCACGATCCGATTTTTGCGGTCGAGGCGAGCTGGTTCTCGGAGCAGTTTCCGGCCAACGTGCGCTCGTCGGGCATTTCGCTCGGCTATAACGGCGCATCGGTGATCGCAGGCCTGCTGCCGATCGTCGCCACCGGCATGTACGGCGCGTTCGGCTGGATCGGACCGGCGCTGATGTTCTCGCTGCTCGGCGTGGTGTCGGCATGCTGCGCGCTGGCGATGAAGGAAACCGCACCCGCCGTGCTGGAAAAGCGCAACCTGCGGCAAAGCGCGGCGAGCCGTTTCGCCGCGTAACGCATGGCCGGCCGGCAGCGGCGCATGCGGTCGCACCGAGCCCCGACATGAACCGGTCGCGAAACCGGCCCGACGACGCTTGTCGCGCGCCCCTCCATGTCTGCGTAGATCACCGACTTGATCGAGCGGAATCGGCGGTATATACAACTATCCATGATGCCTAATCCACACCCTGCGACAGGAACGACATGGAAGCGATTCTGCATGCCCTCGAGGACGCGCTCGGCGCGGATGTGCTACGAACCGGCGACGCCATCGCCGATCGCCACCGCGGCGACTGGAGCGCGAAAGCACCGCATGCGCCGCTGGCCGTCGTGCTGCCGCGCAATACGCAAGAGGTCGCCACCGCGCTGCGGCTATGCAATGCGGCCAGGCAAAGCGTCGTCCCGCAGGGCGGATTGACCGGGCTCGCGGGCGGCGCGGTGCCGACCTCGCGCGACATCTGCATTTCGCTCGAAAGAATGACCGGCATCGAGGAAATAGACCGCTCCGCATCGACGATGACCGTGCTGGCAGGCACGACACTGCAGGCGATTCAAGAAGCCGCCGCGGCCGAGGATTTCGAATTCCCGCTCGATCTGGGCGCGCGGGGAACCTGCCAGATCGGCGGCAACCTCGCGACCAATGCGGGCGGCATCCGCGTCATCCAGTCGGGCCCCGCGCGCGATCAGGTGCTGGGCCTCGAAGTCGTGCTGGCGGACGGCAGCATACTGAGCGGCCTCGGCAAGATGATCAAGAACAACACCGGTTACGACCTGCGTCATCTGTTCATCGGATCCGAAGGCACGCTCGGCATCATCACGCGTGCCGTATTGCGCGTCGCGCCCCGCCCCGCGGGCCGGCAAACGGCGCTCTGCGCGCTGTCCGGCTATTCCGACGCGGTCACGCTGCTGCAAACGCTGAAAGCGCGCCTGGGACGGGAGCTCAGCGCATTCGAATTGATGTGGCCGGACTTCTTCGAGCTGGGCGTGTCGTTCTCGCGAAGCCGGCAATCGCCCTTTTCCGCGGCCTATCCGCTCTATGCGCTGATCGAGCACACGTGCTATGCCGAAGACGGAAGCGGACGCTTCACCGGCGCGCTGGGCGACGCACTCGAATCCGGTTTGCTGCTCGACGCGGTCATCGCGCAATCCGACACGCAGGCGCACGCGCTGTGGGAAATTCGCGAGGCAACGGCCGAATTCCCCATCAGGCTCGCGCCGATCAATTTCGACATCAGCATCCCGATCGGCGAGATCGGGACCTTCGTCAGCCAGTGCCGCGCCGAACTCGAAACCCGCTGGCCGACCGCGCGCGCGTGCTTCTTCGGTCATATCGGCGACTCGAATCTCCATATCACGATCGACGGCCGCTCGATTCCCGACGTCGAGCCTGCGGCGGCCGAAGCCGTCGTCTACGATCTCGTCAGGCAATTCAACGGCTCCGTTTCGGCCGAACACGGCATCGGCGTGCACAAGCGCGCCTTTCTGGGCCATACCCGCAGCGCGACGGAACTGGCCTGCATGCGCGCCATCAAGCAGGCGCTCGATCCGAACGGGATTCTCAATCCCGGCAAGCTGCTGCCGTAACCTCGACGGGCACCCGGCGCTGCCCGCTGTCGGGCGCGCCGCCGTTCATATCTGGCCGCGCAGCGCATGCGGCTTGAATCGCGATCCCAGGCTGTAGCGGTTCGCCGGATGCACGAAGCGCGCGATCGTGACCGGAACGCCGCCGGTCCAGGTGCGCCGCGTCAGGATCAGACAGGGCTCGCCGGCCTCGATTTCGAGCAGCGCGGCCTGATCCGGCAACGGATGCGCGGCATCGACGACATGCTCGACCTCCAGCTCGAAATGCGACACGTTGTTGTACAGGTACGCGGACGGCGGTTCCGCCGTGAAATCCTGCGCGAGAAAACCGGGCGCCGCGGCCGGGTTGACGTAGCGATCTTCCAGCTGAAGCGGGCGGCCGTCGTCCAGATGAACGCAGACCAGGTGAAACACCTGATCGTTGGGCGCCAGGTCCAGCGCGCGCGTGATGTCGAGCGGTACGTGCTCGCGCTCATGCCGGACGAGCCGGCACGAGTATTGATGCCCGCGCGCGACGATTTCGTCGCGAATGTGCGCGATCATCAGCAAGTTGGATTGCGGCTTGCCCTCCGCGACGAACGTGCCGACGCCGGCGACGCGCTCGAGCATGCCCTCGGCGGTCAATTCGCGAAGCGCGCGGTTGACCGTCATGCGCGCCACCCCGAACGCCGACGCGAGATCTACTTCGGACGGAATGCGCTCCCCCACATTCCACTCGCCGCTCCGGACCTTGTCGCGCACCAGTGCCTTGATCTTCCGGAACGGCACGCCGATCTTCTGCATGTTGTCGTTCTCTCCTGTCGTCGCCGTCCACGAACCGTGGCCCTGTCGAAACACGATGCGGTCGCGCGATCGATCGAGCCGTCTCCGGACGGCAATACCCGGGCGCTCAGGGTTCGCGATCGTCGAGCAGCGCATCGAGGAAGATCTCGTTCTCCTCCTCCGTGCCGATCGTCACGCGGACGAAATCGTCGAGCCGATAGGCGCCCAGCGGCCGGATCACCACACCGGCTTCGAGCAGCCTCTGCGTCGTGCGGGCCGCATACTGCAGGCGAATCGCGATGAAATTCGCATGGGTCGGCACATATTCGATGCCGCTCGTGCGAAGCGCGTGCGTGATCTGCTCGATGCCCGCGCGGTTGCTCTGCTGCGTCCGCGCCAGGAACGCGCGGTCGGACAGCGCCGCCGATGCCGCCGTTTGCGCCATCGCATTGACGCTGAAGGTGGGACGAATCCGCGCAATCATGTCCGCCAGTTCCGCGCTCATGATCCCGTACCCGATCCGCAGCGATGCGAGCCCGTACGCCTTCGAGAACGTCCGCGCAACGACCAGCTGCGGATAACGCTCGACGAGCGCCGCCGCATCCACGCGCAGGGCCGGATCGACATAGTCGATATACGCTTCGTCCAGCACGACGAGACGATCGGTGCCGGCCTGCTCGACGATGCGTTCGACCTGATCCGGTGTCAGCAGCGTGCCGGTCGGATTGTTCGGATTGCATACGTAGACCAGCCGAATCCGCCCGCCCGCATCGTCGTTCAGCGCCGCGCATATCGCGGCGGCATCGTGCCCGTAATGCAGCGCGCCGATTTCGCATGCATGCGCGCCGCGCGCCCTGATGCTGATCGGATAGGCCTGGAACGCGTATTGCGAATACAGCCCGGCGAAACCGTCGCGCAAGACCAGCGCCGCGCAAAGGTCGATCAGTTCGTGCGACCCGTTCGTGACCGCAAACCGGTTTTCGGGCAAGCCGTGGTATCGCGCGAGTTCGCCGCGAAGTTCGTGCGCATCGCTTTCCGGATACCGCGAAAGCGTCGCGCTGTGCCGCGACATCACGTCCGCCAGCACCTCGGCGACGCGCGGGCTGCAGCCGAGCGGATTCTCGTTCGACGCCAGCTTCACGATGCGCGACAGCCCGTATTCGCGCGCCACCGACTGCTCGGATCGCCCCGGCACGTACATCGGCAAGGTACGGATATACGACGGCACGGCGTTCATGTCCGGTCCCGTTTCGGTTTCGACATCGCTCATACGGCCACCCGCGCTTGACCGGGCTGCCCCGGTTGCATGGACGACAGATGCGCGACAAGATCATCGCCTGCTGACGGGCTTGCGACACGTGCTTCGATTCGCTCGCGAATCATCTGAGTGCTCCTCCTGTGAATACGCGTTGGTATGCGGTCTCGCCGCGCGACGCCGGAAGCTATCGTTCGACCGCGCGCAGGAAATGCGCGATGCGGCTCTTCGAGTCCCGATCGGCCGACAGCACATCTTCCGGCGCGCCCGACTCGTGAATCGTTCCATCCGCAACGAAATGAATGCGGTCCGCCAGCTTGCGCGCGAAACTCATCTCGTGCGTGACGATGGCCAGCGTCATGCCGGCATCGGCGAGCGCGCGAATCGTGTCGAGCACGCCCGCGACGAGTTCCGGATCGAGCGCCGAAGTCGGTTCGTCGAACAGCACGACCTTCGGCTTCATCGCCAGCGCACGCGCGATCGCGACGCGCTGCTTCTGCCCGCCGGAAAGCTGATCCGGATAATGATCGAGCCGCTTTTCGAGGCCGACCTGCTTCAGGATCGCTTCCGCTTCCGCAACGGCCTGATCGCGCGTGCAACCGAGCACGTGAATCGGCCCCTCGATGACGTTCTCGAGCACGGTCCGGTGCGCGAACAGGTTGAATTGCTGAAAGACCATCGGCATCTTGCGACGCGCGATGCGCAGCCGGGATTCGGCAATCACGCGAAACACCGCGCCTTCCTGCCGGCAAAGCGACTCGCCGTCGAAACGGATTTCGCCGCCGGTCGGAACGTCGAGAAAGTTGATGCAGCGAAGCAGCGTCGACTTTCCGCCGCCGCTCGGTCCGATGAAGAAATTGACCTCGCCCGGTCGAATGCACAGGTCGATTCCGTTGAGCACCTTCAGCGTGCCGAACGATTTCTGCAGCCCGCGGACCTCGATGATCGGCTCCGCGTCATGATTGACGTCAGCGTTCAAGATTCACCCCCCGCCCCTGTGCGGGCATTGCCCCGACGGCGCCGACGGACGCCTCGTACGATCCGGCACGCGCGACCGCGCGCGAAGCCGTGCGCCGGCCGCCGCGATGGGCCGGCGTGAAGGTCCGCTCGATCCAGCGCACGCCGCGCGCTGCGGCGAAACTCATCGCGAAGTAAATGATCGCGACCATCAGGTACACCTGCATGCTCATGAAGGTTTCGGCGATGATGATCGTCCCGTGACGCAGCAGTTCGTTCACCGCGATGAACGACACCAGCGACGAATCCTTCATCAGCGAGATGAAGTAGCCGCCGACCGTCGGCAACGCCACCTTCATCGCCTGCGGCAGGATCACGCGCCGGTAGATCATCGCGTTCGACATGCCGATCGTCATTCCGGCTTCACGCTGCCCGTGATCGATCGACTGAATCGCCGCCCGGAATACTTCGGACAGGTAGGCGCCGAGATTCAGCGAGAGACCGAGCACGCCGGCCCAGAAGCCCGGCAGCGTCAGGCCGATCTGCGGCAGCGTGAAATAGATCACCAGCAACTGGACGACCAGCGGCACGTCGCGCCAGATTTCGACGTAGCACTGCAACGGCCATGCGATCCAGCGCCGTGGCGACAGTCGCCCGATGGCGACCGCCAGACCGAGCAGGATCGCGCCGGTCATGCTGATCAGCGACAGCTCGATGGTGATCCATGCGCCCTTCAGCAGAAACGGGAAGTAGCGTGGAATCATGTGCAGGAAAAACTCTTGCATGGTTTTTCCTCATTTCGTCAGGGTCGCCTGCTCGGCCGACCATGCACCGTACTTGACGAGAATGCGCTGCCGGGTGCCGTCCTGATCCATCGACAGCAGCGCGTTGTTCACCGCGTTCAGCAGATCCGTGCATTCCGCGCGCACCGCGACCGCGCTCGAACCGAACCGGTAGTTCGCCTTCGCCTCGGCGGCGGCCCACTCGGGCTTCGGGCGATAGTAGATCGGCTGGCCCACCACGCGCAGGTTCTTCATCTTTTCGCGCTGCCCGAGCAGGGTGCCCTGATCGAGCAGCACCGCATCGACCTGTCCGTTCTGGAGCGCGGCGAACGGCTCGCCGAACGTATTGAAATCCATCACCTCGCCGATCTTTCCTTCGTCGGCGAGACGATGCGCATTCAGCGAGTCGTTCGTGCCGAGCGTCGTGCCGACCTTGCGCCCCTTCAAGTCCGCCGGCGACTGGATCGGTGAATCGGTCTTGACGATGATTTGGTCATACAGCAGGAAATACGGACGGGAGAACCGTACGTTGGCGTTCTGGATCCGCTCCTGCGTCGCGGACATCGACGAGAAGATCACGTCCCATCGCCTGGCCTTGAGCCCCGGAATCAGCGTGCTCCACTCGGTGACGACGAAATCGGTCTTCGGCACGCCGATGCGCTTGCCGACCTCTTTCAACAGGTCCGATTCCAGGCCGCCGTATGTGCCGTCCTCGTTCTGCCATGCGAACGGCCGCGTTCCCATCAGGCCGTTGCCAGCGTGCAGCACGCCCGCTGCCTTCACGTCATCGAGGCAGCCGGCGTGGGCGCTCGGGACGACACTGGAGGACAACACCGATGCAACGGACAAAACGAACAGACGTTTGATGGCTGGCATGGCAAACACTCCGGACGAGGGTCGTGGAAGCGCACAGGCGTGGCGCCCATGCTGTCTAGACCAGACTAGACCACAACAAAATGCCGGCCAAAATGTTTTTCGAGAGCTGCCGCGACCTTATCAAGATATCGCGTCAAACTTCTTTATAAACATAGGTTTGTGCGATTTCATGACTTTCCCTGATAAGGTCTGGCCTGCGTCTTGCAGACTAGACCGCGCGTAATGAGACGGACACGCGAAATGGGGAAATAAAAAAACGCGGCGCGCGGCGGAATGTCATCCCGCCCCGCGACGCGTCCGTTCAAGCGCACCGGAGAGCGCCGACCGATTCACCGCACCGTCAATCGTCCGCCAGCGGCCGCTTCGCCGTCTCGCTGCTCGCGAGCATCGCGACCAGCGCGACGCCGGCCGCCCCGACCAGATACCACGCGGGCGCCAGCTTGCTGCCGGTCGCACCGATCAGCCAGGTCGCGACCAGCGGCGCCGTGCCGCCGAACAGCGCATTCGCCGCGTTGAAGCAAAACGCGAAGCCGCTGTAACGCACGCGCGTCGGGAAAATCTCCGACAGGAAACACGGCAGGGTCCCGTCGTTCATCGTCAGCAACGCGCCGAACGCGATCTGGATCATCACGATCGTCGCGAAGCTCGCGCCCGCCAGCCCCTTGAACAGCGGCACCGTCAGCACCGCGAACAGGACCGACGCGCCGATCAGCATCGTCTTGCGTCCGACGCGATCCGACAGCGCGCCCATCAGGAAGATCAGCCCGATATATGCGGCCAGCGAAATCGTCGCCGCGATGAACGACTCGGTCTCGCCGATGCCCAGCTCCGTCGACAGGTAGGTCGGCATGTAGCTCAGCACCAGATAGAACGCGACCGCATTCAGGCACGTCACGCCGAACGCGATCAGCATCCTGCCGCGATGCCGCGTCAGCAGTTCGGTGGCCGGCGCCTGTGCGACATGGTGCGCGCCTTCGAGCGCCTTGAACTTCGGCGTGTCCTCGAGACGAATGCGGATATAGCGTCCGACCAGGCCGAACGGCGCGGCGAGCAGGAACGGCAGGCGCCAGCCGAAGTCGTGCAGCTGCTGCGAGGTCATCACCGCGTGCATCACGGCGACGAAGATCGAGCCGAACAGCAGCCCTGCCGCGGTGCTGGCCGGCACGATGCTGGTATAGATGCCGCGCTTGCCTTCCGGCGCGTATTCGGCGAGGAACGCGGACGCGCCCGCATACTCGCCGGACGCCGAGAAGCCCTGCACGACGCGCACCAGCAACAGCAGCACCGGCGCGAGCATCCCGACCTGCGCATAAGTCGGCAGGAATGCGATCAGGAACGTCGAGCACGACATGATCAGGATCGACAGCGACAGCGCGGTCCGACGCCCGACCCGGTCGCCGAAGTGCCCCCACACCACGCCGCCCAGCGGCCGGATCACGAACGAGATCGCGAACACGCCGTACGCGGCCAGCAAGCCGGTCGTCGCGTCGCTCTTCGGGAAGAAGACGACCGCGATGACGGTCGCGAGATAGCCGTACGACGCGTAATCGAACCATTCGACGAAATTGCCGATGAAGCTCGCGCATGCGGCCCGCTTCAACAGTTTCGGATCGGCCGCTTCGCGCGCGGTCGCGCCGCCGCCCGAATGGATCGCGCCGCCCTGGCCCGGCAACCATGCGCCGGCATCCGCCGACCGGCCCGACATTAGCTTTCTGGTACTCATGCTCAGTCTCCAAACTGAATCGTACGTTGCGGTGTCGTGGCCGCCATCCGTGATTCGATCGATCGTTCGGTGCTTGCGCTGCGCAGCGCACGAATCGCGGCCGTTCAAGCGCATGGTAGGAGCTGGCGCCCCAGGAAGATTTTCATTTTCGACAATCGACTCTCTGGATTCGACATCGAGGGTTAACACCGCAGAATCCGGCGGGCGGCAGCGCTGCCGCATTCGCGTGCGGAAAGCGTCGCATCTTCGGCGATCTTGCGTCGAAATCGGCAAGCCGCGGGAAACGCCGAGCGGCGTGGATCGTGGAGCGAAACGATATGTCGCCGCGCCATGAAAGCGCGAACGGGATGGAAGGGACGAGACGCGCGCGTCCGGACAGACGATCGGTCCGTTCCGCACGCCGTGCAAACGCCTGATCATCAAGTCGGACGATTCGGCAGGATGACGAATGATAGGGGCTCGATCGAGCCATGTGTCGAAACGCACCTGCTCGCGAATACAGGGGACGAATACGACAGCCGTGCATCGATCGCGATCGGACCCACGATCGACCCGGCGTTCGACGGACCAAAGCAAAACGGGGCAATCCTGCCGGATCGCCCCGTCGCCTGCATTTCTTTACACGGCCGCCGTCGCGCGACCGAAGCCGAAACCGCGCGCCTATGCGCCGGTCATCCCTTGATGATGTTGTGCTCCGGCCCGTACGGGAACGCGGTGATATTGGTGGCGCCGCGCTCGCCGACGACGAGAATGTCGTGCTCGCGATAACCGCCTGCGCCGGGATGGCCCTGCGGCAGCATGATCATCGGCTCCATCGACACGACCATGTTCGGCTCCAGCACCGTATCGATGTCCTCGCGCAGTTCAAGCCCTGCCTCGCGACCGTAGTAGTGCGACAGCACGCCGAACGAGTGACCGTAGCCGAAGGTCCGGTACTGCAGCAGCCCGTATTCCGCGTAGATCTTGTTGAGTTCGAACGCGATGTCGCTGCAGCGCGCACCGGGCTTGATCAACTTCAGGCCCGCCTCGTGCACCTCGACGTTGATCTTCCACAGGCGCAGGTGTTCGTCCGGGCAGTGGTCGAAGAACATCGTGCGCTCCAGCGCCGTGTAGTAGCCGGCGATCATCGAGAAGCAGTTCAGGCTCAGGATGTCGCCCTTCTGCACCTTGCGCGTGGTGACGGGATTGTGCGCGCCGTCCGTGTTGATGCCGGACTGGAACCACGTCCACGTGTCCATCAGCTCCGAATCGGGAAAGCGGCGCGCGATTTCGCGCACCATCGCCTGCGTCGATGCGAGCGCCACCTCGTGCTCGGGCACGCCTTCGCGCACCGCGGCGGCCAGCGCCGCGCCGCCGACATCGCAGACGTTCGCGCCATGCTTGATGAGCGCGATCTCCTCGTCGGACTTGATCATGCGCATGCGCATCGTCTGTACGCCGATGTCGACGAACTCGACCGACGGCAGCGCCGCCTTCAGCTTCGCCAGCACGTCGAGCGGCACCTGGTCGAACTCGATACCGACACGGCCGCGATCGTCGATCTCGGCCTGCACCGCGCGGAAGAAATTGTCGCGCTGCCAGTCGGTGTAGACGACGTTGTAGTCGCCGACCGTGCGCCGCCACGGCTGGCCGCCGTCGATGTTCGCCGAGATCGACACGACCTTGTCGGGCGTCACGACGAGGCCGTACTTGCGGCCGAACGAACAGTACAGGAAGTCCGAGTAGTAGTTGATGTTGTGATACGAAGTGAACAGCGCCGCATCGATGTTCTCGCGCGCCATCAGTTCGCGCAGCTTGCGCTGACGGTTCGCATATTCGGCATCGGAGAACGTGTGCTTCACCTTCTCGCCGTTCTCGATTCGAATCAGGTTCTCCATCTTCATGTGCTCGCTCCTCGGTAAAAAGCGGGGTGGGTGTGAGCAGATGGTAGAAGTTCGACGAATTCGAAGATTTCCGCGATGGACATCATCGTTCGCGAATTGGCCATGCCGGGTTAACCACCAGACCGGCACGAAGCCCTACAGCGCGTTCTGATAGCGGCGCCGGTCGGCGATCGGCGAGATCTGGAACTGTTCCTTGTAGCGCGTCGCGAAATGGGTCGTCGACGTGAAGCCCGTGCGTGCGCATACGTCCTCCAGCGAGGCCGCGGTGCGGTACAGCAGTTGCCGTGCGCGCAGCAGGCGAATCTCCAGATAGGCCTGCGCGGGCGACTTGCCGAGGCGATCCTGGAACCACCGCTGCAGCTGTCGCTGCGACACGTGCAGATGCTCGGCGATCTCCGGCACCGAAAGCGTCTCCTCGACATTGCTTTCCATCAGCTGCAATGCCTCGTCGAGCTTCTCGTGCTCCGCGCCGATGTACTGGCGCAGCGAGGTTTGCTGCCGGTATTCGCGACTGCGCGGTTCCGCGACCAGCAATTCGAGCACGCGCGCGGCCAGCGCGCGGCTGCCGGGCGCGGCCGCCAGCAGATGCACCATCAGGTCGAGCGGCGCGACGCCGCCGCTGCACGTATAGCGGTCGCGATCGACTTCGTAGAGGCGCGTCGATACCGTCAGTTTCGGGAACTGCTCCATCAGCACGTCCTGGTCCTCCCAGTGGATCGTGCAGCGATAGCCGTTCAGCAGCCCGGCGCGCGCGAGGAAGTAGCTGCCGGTGTCGAGGCCGCCGAGCGCGGTTCCGCTGCGCGCCTGGCGGCGCAGCCAGTCGACGATCGCGCCGGTGCGCCGGCGCGGCACCGGATTGGGGCCGACCACGAACACGACGTCGAACGCTTCGCTGTCCGACATCGATACGTCCGGCACGACGCGGATGCCGTCGCTCGACCGGACGACATCGTCGCCGGGCGCGATCAGCCGATAATCGTAGACACGCCGCCCGACGACCATGTTGGCGATGCGCAAGGGATCGATCGCGGCACTCAGCGCAATCAGCGAGAAATTGTCGACCAGCAGGAAGCCGTACCGGACGACGCGAAGGTCATGAATGGCTTCGCGCGATCGGGACGACGCAGACGGAACGAACGCGTTTTTCGACATCGGGGGATCGGCGCCACCGGACCGACGGGCAGGAAGGATGCGGCATCATAGCGCCCGGCGTCCGGTCGCGGCAATGCACGGCGCCGGCGCGCGCAGGCGCGGCAACGATGTCAACGACCGAGCCGGCGTTGACGCAGGAACGCATTCAGCTCGTCGCCTGCATGCTCGATATGGCGTTTCAGCAGCGCGGCCGCTGCGCGCACGTCGCGCTTGCGGCACAGCGCGACCAGCTCGGCGTGCTCGGATTCGGCCACGTCGCGCGCCGCCACGGACAGCGAAAGCTGCACGCGCGTGTAGCGGTCGGTCTGCTGCAGCAGCGACGCGACGATCGCCGCCGTCTTCGGCTGTTCGGCGCGCGACAGCAGCAGATGATGGAGCTCGGTGTTCAGCTCGCCCCAGCGCCCGGACTGGCTCGCATGCAGCACCTCGCTGTATTCCTCGAGGATCGCGTCGAGCCGCGCGAAATCGTCGGCGGTCAGCTTCGGGATCGATTTTTTCAGCAGCACGGGCTCCAGCAGCGCGCGCAGCTCGAACAGCTCGGTGATGTCTTCCGGCGACAGCTCCGATACGATCGCCCCCTTGTGCGGCAGGATCTTCACCAGCCCTTCGCTCTCGAGTTGCACGAGCGCTTCGCGCAGCGGAATGCGGCTGATGCCCAGTTCGGTGGCGAGCGCATCCTGGCGAAGCTGATAGCCGTCGACATATTCCCCGGTCAGAATGCGGCGGCGCAATTCGTTTGCCGCGGCTTCGGCGCGCGTGGCGTAGACAAGAGCAGGGCGTTTCTCGTTCATGTTCCGGTTCGGACTGGGGGATGACGGTCGGGCAGGCGCCGACGCAGCGACGGATATTGCATACTTTCTACAATATTAGCAGAGCGCCCCGCCGCTGCCTGCGCAAAAAAGCCACCGTCGACGGTGGCTTTGATCCCTGCGACCGGGCTTCGGGCGCCCGGCTACGCGTGCGTGCGCCGGCCGGCCTCCGCATCGACGTCGCGCAGCGACTTGCCGCGCGTTTCCTTCGCCAGACCGACGCAGACGATCGAGATCGCCGCCGCGACGACCAGATACAGCGCGATCGGCGTCGACGAATGATAGCGCTCCAGCAGCGACAGGCCGATCAGCGGCGCGAGCGAGCCGGCCATCAGCGGCGCGACCTGGTAGCACAGCGACAGCGCGGTGTAGCGCACGTTGGTCGGGAACATCTCGGTCATCAGCGCCGAGTACGGCGAGTACGTCATCGATTCGATGAACAGGCCCAGCACGATCGCGGCCATGATGATCCAGTCGTTGCCGGTGTCCATCATCGGGAACGCGACGAAGCCCCAGCCGGCGGTCAGCACCGCGCCCGTCAGGTACACGGGCTTGCGGCCGACGAGGTCGGACATCAGCCCCATCAGCGGGATGAAGAAGAAATGGATCGCGTTGGCCGCGAACATCAGCTTCAGGATGCGCGTGGTGTCGGCGCCGACGACCAGTTTCAGGTACGTCAGCGAGAACGTGACGACCATGTAGTAGAGGATGTTTTCCGCGAAACGCGCGCCGATGCCGATCAATACCTGCCGCCAGTGGAACTTCAGCACGTGGACCACGCCGAGCTGCTTTTCCTGCTTCTGCTCGCGGCGCGCCTGCGCTTCCTTGAAGATCGGCGCATCGTCGACCTTGCGGCGAATCCAGAAACCGATCAGCACCACCACCGCCGAGAACCAGAACGCCGCGCGCCAGCCCCATGACAGGAAGTCGGCTTCGGACAGCGAACTCGACAGCACCAGCAGGATGATCGTCGCGACCAGGTTGCCGGCCGGCACGCCGGCCTGCGGCCAACTCGCCCAGTAGCCGCGACGGTTGTCCGGGCTGTGCTCGCTCACCAGCAGGATCGCGCCGCCCCACTCGCCGCCGAACGCGAAGCCCTGGATCAGGCGCAGCGTGACGAGCAGCACCGGCGCCCAGTAGCCGATCGAATCGAAGGTCGGCAGGCACCCCATCAGGAACGTCGTGATGCCGACCACGATCAGGCTCACCTGCAACAGATACTTGCGACCGAACTTGTCGCCGTAGTAACCGAATACCAGCCCGCCGATCGGCCGCGCGGCGAAACCCACCGCGTACAGCGCGAACGCGGCGAGCAGGCCGTCGATCGGGTTGCCCGTCTTCTTGAAGAAGTGCGTGCCGAATACCAGCGCCGACGCGGTTCCGTACAGGAAGAACTCGTACCACTCCGCCACCGACCCGACCATCGACGCCGCGACGACCCGCTTCAATTCCCGCTTCGACACCGCATCCTGCACGGCCGCCGCATTGCCTGACGAGACTGCTTCGCCGACCTGACTTGTCATCTCCGTATCTCCTCTCGTTGTCTTGCATTGCCCTTGACGGACTGCCTCGCGAGTAAGCTCGCCGAAAGATTTTATACAATATCCAATACGCAATCCATGGAATCTCAAAAATGCATTCGGCGGAAATGCGACAGGCCGGGAGGACAACTCGCCACCGGGCGGATGGGCCGCGAAAGGACCGCTTCGTGGGGAGACGAACATGCTGCGTGGGTACGCTGGCGCCGATCCGGTCGGGCTCGCGGGGCCATTGACCCCGCCGGAACACCCGCGTGCCGGCCGTCTCATGACCACCGCCCTGCCCCGCCACAGGCCGCTGTGACAGGGCTCCCCGCCCGCTTTCCATCTACCGAACCACCCGCCTCGTCACGCCCTTTTTATTTTATATTGTATAAAATATGCGAACTGGCTAGAATGACCTCGTCGATGGCTGACTCTCGGGCGAAACCGGAGGCGCGTTTCGGCACCGAGGCAAACAAGCGGTGGCAGACCGCCGTCCGGATCGCACCGGCGATGACGAAACGGCGAGTGCGCGTCCAGCCCAAGTTGCCAGCAATGGCGGTTGACCCTATCTGAATGAGGAAACGAGATGAGCGACAACATTTTTACCGGCACCATTCCGGCCCTGATGACTCCGTGCACCGCTGACCGTCAGCCGGATTTCGACGCGCTGGTGAAGAAGGGCAAGGAGCTGGTGGCACTCGGCATGCGCGCGGTGGTGTACTGCGGCTCGATGGGCGACTGGCCGCTGCTGACCGAAGCGCAGCGTCAGGAAGGCGTTGCGCGCCTGGTCGAAGCAGGCGTGCCGACCATCGTCGGCACGGGCGCGGTGAACTCGAAGGAAGCCGTGTCGCACGCCGCGCATGCCGCGAAGGTCGGCGCACACGGCCTGATGGTGATTCCGCGCGTGCTGTCGCGCGGCGCGTCGCCGGCCGCGCAGAAGGCGCACTTCGCCGCGATCCTGAACGCCGCGCCGAACCTGCCGGCCGTGATCTACAACAGCCCGTACTACGGCTTCGCGACCCGCGCCGACCTGTTCTTCGAACTGCGTCGTCAGCACCCGAACCTGATCGGCTTCAAGGAATTCGGCGGCGCCGCCGACATGCGCTATGCGGCCGAGAACATCACGTCGCAGGACGACAGCGTGACGCTGATGGCCGGCGTCGACACGCAGGTGTTCCACGGCTTCGTGAACTGCGGCGCCGCCGGCGCGATCACCGGGATCGGCAACGCGCTGCCGCGCGAAGTGCTGCAACTGGTCGATCTGTGCAAGAAGGCCGCGCAGGGTGACGCGGTGGCGCGCGTGCGTGCGAAGGAACTGGAATCGGCGCTGGCCGTGCTGTCGTCGTTCGACGAAGGCTGCGACCTCGTCCTGTTCTACAAGCATCTGATGGTGCTGAACGGCGACAAGGAATACACGCTGCACTTCAACGAAACCGATGCGCTCAGCGACGCGCAACGCAACTACGCGGAAACGCAGTACACGCTGTTCCGCAACTGGTATGCAAACTGGTCGAAGACTATCGCCTAAGCGCGGCCGCGCGGTGCAGTATGAGGCGCGGCCGTGAAAAGGCCGCGTGAAGAAAAAGCCACGGAGCGATTCGTGGCTTTTTTGTTTACGCGTTCGCGGCAGGCCGGCAACGCCGTGATCCACGCCGCTCGGCTATGCAGCACGCCCTCCTCACCCGCCCACCGCCGGCACAATCCCCGGCAACGCGCACAACGCCCGATCCAGCACCTGCCGCGTGCGCAGCCACGCAATCTCGCGCCAGTCGGAATCGGCCGGCAGGAACGCATCGAACAGCGCGCGCTTGATCCGCCTGCCGAGTGCATCGTGCGGATCGCCATGCAGATGCAGCCAGTGATCGTCGCGCAGCGCCGTATGCATCGGCATTTCCGGCAATGTCCCGCATTCGATCACGAGTTGCATCAGGTGCGTGTCGGGCAACGCATCGAGCATCGCCTGCGACGTATAGCCGGTCGCGCGCGCCGCCACGCCGGTATCGCTGACCGCCGCATCCGGCGCGGTCAGCAGCGTATAGAGCCACGGACCGAACAGCTTTTCGGCATCGCCGAGCGCCGGGTAGCGCGCCTGCGCGATCGCCATCAGCATCGGATGCCCGAACGGCCCCGCGCCGGTGTGCAGGTCGAACGCGATCGCAACCTGCGCGGGCCGCACATGCTGCGCGACGATGCCACGCAACGTGCGGTTCGACCAGGTCGCGCGCTGTCCACCGTAGAAAAGGCCGTCGGCATGCCGGTACTGGCCCGCGCCGAGCAGCGCCTGATAGCCAGGCCAGCCGAGCGAACGCAGATGCGCGTCGAGCCGCTGGTCCGCCGACCGACGCTCCGGGCCGTCGAAATCGCGGCACGTATAGATGTCGTGGATCGATTCGTAACCCGAATTGACCGGCAGCGCGGCGTCGAAATCCACATAGTTGCGGTTCAGGTCGACGTTGTCTTCATTGACGCGCCGCACCCATGCGGTGCCCCACGGATTGATCAGATGAATCAGCAGCACGGCCACGCCGGGCGGCAGCGCGCGACCGGACAGTTCGTGCAGCCATTCCGTCTGGCACGTGGATCCGTAATAGCCTTCGACACCGTGCGTGCCGGACACGACCGCCAGCACGCGGCGCGCGTCACGCGGGCCGAGCCACGCGACGTCGGTCGCAAGCGGCTCGCCCGCCGGCCCGGCCAGCGGATGCGGATGGCTCGTCACCGTCGCGCCGGCCGCTTCGGCCGTCTGCAGGAATTGCGTGCGTTGCCGCGTGAAATCGGCATCGGCCGGAAAACCGTACTTCATCGTCGAATCCTCATGATTCGTGCGGCAGGCTGCACCGCGCTTCGCCTGTTCGGCGCGAACGCGCCGCCGTCTCGCATCAGCGGCGCGCGCATGGCAGATCGAGCGTCACCGCGCCGGTCGGTCGCGCGCAGCACAGCAGCACCGAACCTTCGGGCGGCGGCGACAGCGGCTCTTCGTCATATGCGACGCTGCCGGACAGCAGCGGCGTCATGCACGCATTGCACAGGCCGGCGCGGCAGTTGAACGTCGGCGCGTAGCCGGCCTGCTCGGCCATTTCGAGCAGCGTTCCGTGCTCCGGCCGCCAGTGTATCGGCTCGCCGTGCGGCGCGAAACGCACGGTGATCGCGTCGCCGGCGACATCGGCGGGCTCGGCATTCGCCCGCTCGCCGGCCGCTGCAACCTCGGCCCGCGATGCGTCTACCTCGCTGTCGAGCACCGTCGCCGGCCCGAAAAATTCATAACGAATCCGCTCGCGCGCGACGCCCAGCCCGCGCAGCAGGCGCCAGTTCGCCTGCATGAAACCGGGCGGCCCGCACAGGTACACGTCGTAGTCGTCGAGCGGCAGCAGCGATTGCAGCAGCTCGCGCGTCACGATCCCGCGACTGTCGAAGCCGCCGCGCGCGAGATCGTCTTCGCGTGGCTGCCGGTAGCAGACGTGGACGTCGATGCCGTCCCGCGTCGCGGCCAGCGCGCGCACTTCGTCCGCGAACGCATGGACTGCTCCGTGCTCGCATGCGTGAATGAAATGCACGCGCCGCTGCGACGCGCGCGACAGCCGATACAGCATGCTGACGAGCGGCGTCACGCCGACCCCGCCGCTCATCAGCACGACGGGCCGCTCGCTGCGTTCGTCGCACACAAACGCGCCGGCCGGGCCGGCCAGCTCGAGTTCGTCATCGACGTCGACGTTCGCGTGCAGATACGTGGAGCCGCGCCCCGGCGGCACGTCGCCGCCGCCCGCCTCGCGCTTGACCGAGATGCGCCAGCGCGTCGTGTCGGCCGGGTCGCCGGACAGGCTGTAGTGACGCAGCACACGCTCGCCGTCCGGCAGCGTCAGCCGCAGCACGACGAACTGGCCGGGCGTGAACGCAAGCGACCGCGTGCCGTCCACCGGCACGAGCTCGAACGATACGATCGCACTGCTCTCGCGTATCCGTCGCGCGACGCGAAAGCGCTCGAACCGGTCCGGCGCGGCCGCCTGCCCGGCAATCAAACCGGCGTCGACCATGTCATCGCCCCGCGTCGCATGCAACGGCCGCGGCCGCCTGTTCCGCTTCGATCATCTGGCCGAGCGCACGCCGGAACCGCAGCGGCCCGGAATCGATCGCGAGATCGATATTCGGCTTGCGCCGGCGCGCCATGCCTGCGTGCACGGCGGCCAGCACCGCGCGATCCTCCTCGAACGCATGGCGCACGTCCTCGTCGAACGCGCGCGACACCTGCTCGTCGCCCGGCGCGAAATTGCGCGTCTGGAACCAGAAGTAGCGTGTCTGCGATTCGTCGACCGGCGTCATGAAGTTGTACGAGTTCATCAGGAACACGTCGGGATGCGCGACGCCATCGTCGCTGCCGGTGCCGGCCGGCGCGAAGATCGCCTTGATCACGGCGACCGACGGAAACCGCACCTCGTAGTGCTGCTTGCGATCGCAGCGCCCTGCGAAGCGAACGAATTTCGCATAGAACGGTGCAACGTCGACATCGCGCATCCAGCGCGACACGGTCACGCCGTTTGCCGCGACGCTCGTCTTCAGCGGTTCGGATTCGCACGCGGCATTGCCGAACGACGACCGATGCACCCACGCGACATGCGACGGATCGAGCAGGTTGTCGGTCATGTACAGGTAATGGCAATCGACGGTCATCGCGTCGCCGCGATTGAGGCCCCAGGCCGGATCGTCCCATTCGTCGATCGTCAGCAGCGCGTCGGGATCCGCGGCCGCCTCGTCGCCCATCCACACCCACACGAGCCCATAGCGTTCAGCCACCGGATACCGCCGCACCACCGCCTGCGCCGGAATCCGCGCCGAACCGGGCGCGCGCACGCACGCGCCCGAGCAGTCGAAGGTCAGCCCGTGGTAACCGCATTCGACGTCATCGCCCGTCAGCCGGCCCATCGACAGCGGCAGCATCCGGTGCGGACACGCATCCTCGAGCGCCACCGGCGTGCCGTCGGCCTTGCGATACAGCACGATGCGCTCGCCGAGCATCGTCACCGGCGTCAGCGCGCGCGTGACGTCCTTGTCCCATCCCGCGACATACCAAGCGTTTCTCAAAAACATCCGGTTCTCCTGTGGTCCGGAGCCTCGCGCCCCGGTCTCAATGCCGTAGACGAAAGCATAAGAAACCCGGTCACGAAAGAATAGCTACCCACAACTGATCGATGCTTTAGTATCTCTAAAACGACTTTCGTCCAGCTTCACGCTTTTGCGGGATCCATCGCCATGAGTACGCTTCCTCCGTTGCGCGCGTTGCAGGTCTTCGAGGCCGTCGGCCGCTGCGGCGGCATCGCCGAGGCCGCCAAACGCCTCGGCATTTCGGCGGGCGCCGTCAGCCAGCAGATGAAACTGCTCGAGGACACGCTCGGCCTCAGCCTGCTCGAGAAGGACGGCAAGCGGCTGCGGCTCACGACGGCCGGGCGCCGCTATCACGAGCGCTGCGCGGATGCGTTCGAGCGGCTGCGCATCGCGCACGCGGAAGTCGAGCGCGCGCGGCACGACCGCAACCTGCGGATCAGCGCGCTACCGTCGCTGCTGTCGAAATGGCTCGCGCCGCGCGTGATCGAATGGCAACGCGCGTACCCGGAACTGAGCGTCTATCTCGACGGCACGCATGCCGAGCCGTCTCCGGACGGCTGCGAGATCGATTTCCGGATCAGCTACGGCGATCGCGTCGCGGACGTCGACAACGCGATCGAACTGTTTCGCGACGCGGTGGTGCCCGCCTGCAGCCCGCAGCTGCTGCGCGAGTGCGCGCCGCTCGAGACGCCGGCCGACCTGCTGCCGCTCCCGTTGATCGCGATCGACTGGCAGCCGAAGTTCGCATCGCCGCCGTCGTGGCAGGACTGGTTCGACGCACACGGCGTGGACGCCTCGGCGGCCTCGCCGGTGCGCCTCGCGTTGTCGTTGTCGAGCATCGCGATCCAGGCCGCGATCGACGGCCACGGCTTCGTGCTCGCGCAGTCGTCGATGATCTGCGACGACGTCGCGGCCGGACGGCTCGTCGTGCCGATCGCGTCGGGGCTGCCGCTGCCGTGGCCGTACTTCGTCGCGTGGAAGAAAAGCGCGTTCGACAAGCCGGAATGCCGCAACTTTCATCGCTGGCTGCTGACGCGCGCACGCGAGCAGCAGGAAGTCAGCGATCGCCTGGTTGCGACCAGCGCGACCGGAACGGTGTAGCACGGACCACGCCGCTCTGCGTCCGACGCGTGAAGCGGCACGTAGCGGAACCGGCGCCGGCTACGGATTCGACTGTTCGATATCGAAATAGCGGCGCTCCAGCCGGCGCAGCGTGCCGTCCTGGTTCATCGCCGCGATCGCCCCGTCGATCCTGTCGCGCAGCGCGCCGTCGTCCTTGCGCAAGCCGATCGCCACGCCTTTGCCGAGCGTCTTCTCGTCGACGACCGGCTCGCCGAGGAACACGTAGCCGGCGCCTTGCGGCGTCTTCAGAAACCCTTCGCTGGCCGCGACCATGTCGGTCAGTGTCACGTCGAGCCGGCCCGCGCGCAGGTCGTTGTTGACGAGTTCCTGGTTCGCATACGACACGACCTCGATGCCGGCGGGGGCCCAGTAGGTGCGCGCATAGGTCTCCTGCGTCGAGCCCTGCGCGACGCCGACGCGCTTGCCGCGCAGCGACGCGACGGTCGGCTTGATATCGCGGCCGCGCAGGCCGACCAGGCGGCTCGGCGTATTGAACAGCGACGTGGAGAACGCAAGCTGCGTCTCGCGTTGCGGCGTGACCGACAGCGCGGACAGGATCGCATCGAACTTGCGGCCCTTGAGCGCCGGGATGATTCCGTCGAATGCCGTCTCGACCCACACGCATCGTGCATTCAGGCGACGGCAGATCTCGTTGCCGACGTCGATGTCGAAACCGACGAGCTGCCCCGACGGCGCTTTGGATTCGAACGGCGCGTAGGACGGATCGACGCCGAAACGAAGGCGTGTCGCGTCGCCCGCATGGGCGGCAGCAGCGGCCATCAGCATGGCCAGACCGGCAATGGTTTTTTTCATGTGTGCTCCTGGGGACTCGGGCGGGCCCGGCGCGCATTGGCATGGGTTGCGCATCGGCCGATGAGGTGAAACGACCGGACCAAGCTTAAAAATCCACAATTGCGCCGAACAGGGGCCTTGTGCTGTGCATCGCTTAAGTTTTTCTAAAATCACGCAATCGTCTGCGGAATCCGCAGCGGCGTACGGCCGGTCCGACGCAGGATAGCGACGAAGCGCTGGACAATCGCGCGATCCGCCGCCGAGAATACCGTTCGCTCCGCGCCACGCCCCATGTCGTTACAGGATCGACGGAATGAACCGTTTGCCGCCCTTGCGCGCCCTACAGGCGTTCGATGCCGTCGTTCGTAACGGCAACGTGATGACCGCCGCCGAATCGCTGCATGTCACGCCTGGCGCCGTCAGCCAGCAGATCCGCGTGCTGGAGGAATTCCTCGGCATCGTGCTGTTCGACCGCGAGAGCAGCGGCCTGCGCCCGACGGAACTCGGCCGGCTCTATCACCGGCACATCGCGCGCGGCTTCGAATGCTTTCATGCCGGGCAGGCGGCGCTGCACGCCACGCGCGAGGCACCGCAGCTCACGCTCAGCACCTTCCCTTCCGTGGCCACGCACTGGTTCGCCGCCAGGATCGAAAAATGGCGCGCGCGGTCTGCAGCGGTGCGCGTACACGTCGAGGCGACCGATCGCGAGCCGAAACGCGGCGAGCATCACGCCGATTTCCGCATGACCTACGGCAAGCCGCCCACCGACGGCACGCCCTGCCGCCTGCTGTTCGTCGATCGCGTGATGCCGGTGTGTGCGCCGTCGCTGCTTCGCGCGGCCCAGCCGCTCGCGCAGCCGGCGGATCTGCTGCACTACCCGCTGGTCCATGTCGAATGGGGCTGGGCCGATTTGTCGCCGCCCACCTGGGCGAACTGGTTCGCCGCGACGGGCGTGCCCGTTCCCGATACGCTCGCGCCGCTCAGCTATTCGCTGTCCTCGATGGCGATCGACGCGGCGGTCGGCGGGCGCGGCGTCACGCTCGGGCAAGGGCTGTTCGCCGCCGACGGCCTCAGATCCGGCCAGCTCGTCGCGCCGTTCAAGGTGTCGCTGCCGATGCCGCGCCCCTACTATCTGGTCTGGCAGCCAGGCACGCTCGACCTGCCCGGCGCGCAGCCCTTTCTCGACTGGCTCGTCGAGGAAGTCGAACAGACCGTTCGCGACATCGACGCGGCATTCGATTGAACGCCGCGCGCCGCGTTTAGAAAAACTATAAGGCGCGGCCAATTTAAATGATTTGTCGGCCCCCGTTTGCCGCTCCTATGCTCGGTGGCGAATCCTGGCTCGCCGGTCGCCGGACAGGCGACGCACGTCGTTGCCAGGCTTCGCACCGATCACTCTCCAAGGAGCACAACGACACCATGAACGCCCCGGATCTCCTTCTCCCGACTCGTCCGCAAGACATCGACGAAGTCACGCTCGGCGATGCAGACATGTCGCTCGAGCAATTCATCGCCGTCGCGAAATACGGCGCGCGCGTGCGGCTGTCGCCCGCCTATCGCGAACGTGTGGCGAAATCGCGCGCGCTGGTCGAACGGTTTCTCGCCGAAAACCGCCTGGTTTACGGCGTGACGACCGGATTCGGCGACAACTCGACACGCGTGATCCGTCCCGACGAAGCAGAACAACTGCAGCGCAACATCGTGCGCTCGCACGCGGTCTCGGTCGGCGCGCCGCTGCCGCGCGAAGTCGTACGCGCCACTCAGCTGATGGTGCTGAACAGTCTCGGCAAGGGCTATTCGGGCGTCACACTCGAACTGCTCGAACTGATCGCCGAACTGCTGAATCGCGACATCGTGCCGATCGCGCCCGGCGACGGTTCGGTCGGTTATCTCGGACCTGAGGCGCACATGGCGTTGGTGCTGATCGGCGAAGGCGAAGCGCTGTGGCAAGACACGCGGATGCCCGGCAAGGACGCGCTGGCGGCGGCCGGCCTCAAGCCGCATACGCTGCGCTGTAAGGAAGGTCTCGCGCTGCTCAACGGCACGACGTCGGTCACCGCGCTGGGGCTGCTTGCGCTTCACAACGCGATCGAAGGTTCGAAAGTCGCCGACATTGCCGCCGCGCTGTCGTTCCAGCCGCTCAAGGGAACCACGCGCTCGCTCGATGCCCGCTATCACGCGGTCAAGAAACACGCACATCAGGCCAACGCGGCGGACAACCTGCGGCGGCTGCTTGCCGGCAGCGCACTGGCGGAACGATTCGTCGACTATCGTCTTCAGGATACCTACAGCCTGCGTGCGATCGCGCAAGTGCACGGCGCGTCGAAGCGTGCGATCGACGATGCGCGCGACGCGCTGCTCGACGAGATCGGTTCGAGCGGCGACAACCCGGTCATCCATCCGCACGGCGACGACGGTCTCGCGATTTCGGGCGCGAACTTCGACGGCACCTTCGTCGGCATCGCCAGCGACCTGCTGTGCATCGCGATGACCAATCTCGCGAAGATTTCGGAGCGACGCGCGGACCGGCTCGTCAATCCGCATTTCAGCGAGTTGCCGGCGTTCCTCGCGCCTCGCCCCGGCCTGCACAGCGGCTACATGATCGTCCAGTACACGGCGGCCGGCCTCCTCGGCGAGATGCGCATCCTGTCGCATCCGGCTTCCGTCGACAGCGTGTCGACCAGCGGCAATCAGGAAGACCCGGTCAGCTTCGCGTACCTTGCCGCACGCAAGGCCTACGACGCGTCGCAAAAGCTCCACCACGTGCTGGCGATCGAGCTGATGATCGCCGCGCAGGCGCTCGACTTCTTCGATCCTGCCGACGCGTCGCCGGCCACGGCCGCAGTGTATTCGCGCATCCGGCAAGCCGTACCGAAGGTCGACGACGACCGCTGTTTCCATCCCGACATGGCGTACATTCACACGCTGGTTGCGGACGGCGAAGTGTCCGCGGTGGTCGAGCGCATCACCGGCGCGTTGCACGCATAAGAAAAGACCGTCGATCCCTGTCGGGGATCGACGGTCGCCGCCCGATTCATTCGGAAACAGCAAGTGCCGGCGCACAGGCTGCGCCGGACCGCGATCAAGGCGTCACATCCGTCTTGAACCATTTCTCGCTCAGGCGCCGGACCGTGCCGTCCGCAATCGCGGCCGCGATCGCCTGATCGAACATCGTCTTCAGGTCGGCATCGCTCTTGCGCAGGCCGAGTGCCTCGCCGTCGCCCCAGATCGGGCCGCCGATCTTCGGCCCGACGATGCGGAGCGCGGCGTTGCCCGGCTTCGCCAGCGCCGACGCGTAGTAGGCGGCATCGTCGAATGCGACGTCGATACGCCCGTTGAGCAGGTCGATATCGTGATCCGGCGCGTTCTTGTATTCGCGAATGCTCGCCACGTCCTTGAAATTCCGGTTGATGAACGCGCTGTAGACCGATCCGGTGACGATGCCGATCGACTTGCCCTTCAGCGCGGCGCGCAGCGGCTCGACCGCCGCCCGGTCACTCGCCGGATCGCCGGTCAGCCTCAGCGGCGCTGCGTTCGGCAATACTTTCGGCAAGCCGACCGGCCCCGCAGACACGAACACGGCCGGCGTGTTCGCATAGGGTTTCGAGAACGCGATCGCGCGCTTGCGGTCCTCGCTGATCGACAGCGCGTCCATGATCACGTCGAACTTGCCCGCGTTCAATCCCGGAATCAGCCCGTCCCAGTCCTGCGACATCAGCTTGCACTGCACACGCATGCGCCCGCACAGGTCGCGGGCGAGTTCCGGTTCGAAACCGTCGATCGTCCCGTCGGGACGCGTCAGATTCCACGGCTCGTAACTGCCCTCCAGCGCAATCGTGACCGTCTTCCACTCCCGTGCCTCGCCCGGCGCCGCCATCGCAGCGGCCGCGACGACGAATGCACATGCCGCCGCCTTCAGTCCCATCCTTCGCTTGCTGTTCATTCGAATGCTCCTCGCTTGGGTTGTCGTTACGTCGTGAAATCGATCGCGCCCGTCACAGATCGGCGGCGGCGCCCGCAAGCACCAGCACGGCCGAACGCGCGCGCGACACGCACGGCAGAAAAACCGTTCCGGCCGCGCGTTCGTCGTCGGTGAGATAGGTGTCGCGGTGGAGCAACTCGCCGGCGACGACCCGCATCGCGCACGTGCCGCATACGCCGACCTCGCACGACGAGTCCACCGGCACGCCCGCTTCGCGCAGGCAGGCCAGCGCGGATTTGCCGGGCGGGACCGCTATCGCGCCGTCACGCCCTTCGAGCCGCAGTTCGAATTCGCGGTCCTCGGTTCCGGACAGGTCAGGCGCACTGAACGCTTCCTGATGGACGTTTGCATCGCCCAACGCCGCGCGCGCCAGTTCGACGGTCATCTGCATGAACGCGGACGGCCCGCAGACGTACACATGGGTATCCGCCGCCGCACCGGCAAGAAGCGTGACCACCCGCTCGCGCGCCATCTCCGGCCCGAGCCCCAGGTGAAGACGCGTATGCGCGGCCAGCGGCGCGGCGGCCGTGATTTCGTCGCGAAACACGACGTCCTCGTCGCGACGCGCAAAGTAGTCGAAGCGGTAGCGGCGCCCGGCCGCGTGCAACGCATGGGCCATCGACAGAATCGGCGTGACGCCGATACCGCCCGCGATCAGCAGATGACACGCGGCCGTGTCGCTGAGCGCGAACGCGTTGCGCGGCAAACCGATCCGCAATGCCATGCCGGTGCTCGCCTGATCGTGCAGCCACGCGGAACCGCCGCGAGACACCGGGGAGCGCTTCACGGCGATCCGGTATTCCGGCGCATGACAATCCGCGCCGCATAGCGAGTACTGCCGCACGAGCCCGTCCGGAAGATGGACGTCGATATGCGAGCCCGGGCGGTAAGGCGGTAGCGGCAGACCGTCGCGCCGGCGCATCCGGAACACGCGCGTATCGTGCGTTCCACCGTCCGCGGGTTCGATCAGCACTTCGACCGTTTCGGTTCGATCCGTCATTGGTCCCTCCCGACGCGTCATTGCAGCGCCGGCTGCGCCGCCTGCTCGATATCGATCAGGCGTTTCAGCGTCCGGCGGAACCGGATCGGTGCCGCGTCCGACTCGATATCGGTATTGGGCGTACGCCGGTTCGCCATCCCGCGATCGACCGCGGACAACACCGTCAGGTCCTCGTTGAAGGCAGCGATGAAGTCGGCGGTCAACGCGCGGCTGGTATCGGCGCAGTCCGCCCGGAAATTGCGCACCTGGAACCAGAAATAGCGGCAGCTGTTTTCCGTCACCGGCGTAACGAAATTGTATGAGTCGAGTAAAAACACGTCCGGATGCAATATGCCTTGCGGCGCGCCTGAATTGGCCGGCGCAATGATGTCGCGAATAATCGCATGGGACGGGTAACGCACTTCGTAATGCTGAAGCCGGTCGGCCCGTCCCTTGAATCCGACATACGGAAGAAAGAATGGCGCGAGATCGCAATTCATCATCCAGCGCGACGCCAGCACGCCGTTTTCCAGCATCGACATCCTGACCGGCACCTCGGCCGTATCGTGATTGCCGAGCGAGGTCTTGTGGACGTACGTGACATGCGACGGATCGAGCAGGTTGTCGGTCATGTACAGGTAATGGCAATCCACGTTCATCGCCGGCCCGCGGTTGACGCCCCAACCGGGCTCGCCGTAATGCTCGACCGCAAGGATGGTGTCCGGGTCGGCCTGATCCGGCGCGCCCATCCAGATCCACACGAGCCCGTAGCGCTCCGCGACCGGATACGCCTTCACGCAGGCGTTCGGCGGGATGCGCGACAGGCCGGGCGCGCGCGTGCAGGCGCCGTCGGCGCCGAATTCGAGGCCGTGATAGCCGCAGCGCAGATGATTGCCGGTGACCGTGCCCATCGAAAGCGGCAGCTTGCGGTGCGGGCACGCGTCCTCGAGCGCGACGACTTCGCGCGCGGCATTGCGGTAGAACACCACCGGCTCGCCGAGCAGCACGCGCCCGACCGGCGCATCGTCGATCTCGTCGCTCCACGCCGCCACATACCATGCATTCCGTAAATACATTGCTCACCTCGCTCATGTGAAATCCATCGTTCTCTGAGCGAGAGAATAGAAACCCGTCGATTACAAAATCAAACGATTTAATCTAATTCGCGTTTTTAGTTTTCCTGAATCCGCCGGCCATTCAATTGATATGGAAATTCAAAAACCTAGGGACTTCCCCGAATCGACTCGATATTCATGCCAAAAGCGCTTGCGCCGGTTTTATGAATTGTGCAGCCTTGTATAGACAAATCGCACGAATTGCATCGCACGGCTGGTCGATGAAATGATCGATTCACGGAAAGGAGGACACGCATGACGACGATCGAATTGCTCGGCTTCGGGCCGCAGGGTTGGGGAGGCGCGCTGCTGTTCGCGGCGCTGATGACGGTCGCGGTGACGCTTGCCGCGCTGGCGGTCGGCGCACTGCTGGGCGCCGGCATCGCGGCCGCCAAGCTGTCGAGGGTTCGCGTGCTGCGTGCGGCCGGCGACCTCTACACGACCGTGTTTCGCGGCGTCCCCGAGTTGCTGGTGATCTACCTGTTCTATTTCGGCGGCTCGTCGCTGGTCACGATGGTCGGCCGGTGGTTCGGCGTCGACGGCTTCATCGGCCTGCCGCCGTTCCTGATCGGCGCACTCGCCGTCGGCATGATTTCCGGCGCATACCAGGCCGAGGTCTACCGCGGCGCGGTGCTCGCGGTCTCGCGCGGCGAGCTCGAGGCGGCCCGCGCGATCGGCATGCCGACCGCGACGCTGATGCGGCGCATCCTGATTCCGCAGGTGCTGCGTTATGCATTGCCCGGCATCGGCAACGTATGGCAGCTCAGCCTGAAGGACTCCGCACTGATCTCGGTGACGGGTCTTGCCGAGCTGCTGCGGGCGAGCCAGGTCGCAGCCGGCTCGACGCACCAGTATTTCGTGTTCTTCATTGCGGGCGGCACGCTTTATCTGCTGATGACCGCGATGTCCAACCGGATTTTCAACCACGCCGAGTCGCGCGTTGCCCGCACGTTTCGCGGCAGCTTTGCACGCCACTGACAGGAGACGACAGCCATGCAATCCGAAACCGACTTCCTCCTGGATACGCTCATGAGGCTGCTGTCCGCAGTGCCGACGACGCTCGGCCTGTTCTTCGCGTCGATGACGCTGGGCGGCATGCTCGCGCTCGTGATCGTCGCGATGCGCGTGTCGCCGTACTGGCTGCCGAACCGGCTTGCGCGCGCCTACATCCTCGTATTTCGCGGCTCGCCGATCCTGATTCAGCTGTTTCTCGTCTACTACGGGGTCGGCCAGTTCGACTTCGTGCGTCACAGCCTGCTGTGGCCGGTGCTGCGCGAGCCGTACCTGTGTGCGGTGATTGCCCTCGCGCTGTGCACGGCCGGCTATACCGCGGAAATCATTCGCGGCGGACTGATGGCGGTACCGGTCGGGCAGATCGAGGCCGGTTATTCGATCGGCCTGTCGGGATTCGCGCTGCTGCGCCGGATCATCGCGCCGATCGCACTCCGGCAGTGTCTGCCGGCCTATACGACCGAAGCGATTCTTCAGGTGAAATCGACCGCGCTCGCCAGTCTCGTCACCGTGTGGGAAGTCACCGGCGTCGCGCAGCAGATCATCCAGCAGACCTATCGGACCAGCGAGGTGTTCCTGTGCGCCGCGCTGATCTACCTGGGCCTGAATTTCGCGATCGTGCGCGCGTTCGGCTGCCTCGAAAACCGCCTGTCGCGGCATCTGCGCGCGCCGCGTAGCGTCGCGCCGGCGCGGGTCTCGCCCGACGCAGCCGTCGCGGCCGCGCGCGACAGCCGGGTCGCCCCGTAAGGTCCGTCCCTGTCCTTCCTCGTCCACCGGAGAACCCCATGAATGCGCTGACTCCCGTTGCGCTGTCGGTCACCAACCTGCACAAGTCGTTCGGCCCTCACGCCGTATTGCGCGGCATCTCGCTCGACGCGCGCGAAGGCGACGTCATCTCGATACTCGGTGCGAGCGGCTCGGGCAAGAGCACGCTGCTGCGCTGCATGAACCTGCTCGAGATGCCAGACGACGGCGCGATCGCCCTGTGCGGCGAAACGCTCTCGCTCGCACGCCGGCGCGACGGCAAGCTCCATCCGCGCGATCGCCGGCAGGTCGACCGGATCCGCTCGCAGATCGGCATGGTGTTCCAGAACTTCAACCTGTGGTCGCACATGACCGTGCTGGACAATCTGCTCGAAGGACCGTTGCGCGTGCAGAAGCGCTCGCGCGCGGAAGCCGTCGACGAAGCGGAAGCGCTGCTGTCCAAGGTCGGGCTCGCCGACAAGCGAGCGCATTACCCGTCCCATCTGTCCGGCGGACAGCAGCAGCGGGTGGCGATCGCGCGTGCGCTGGCGATGAAGCCGAAAGTCATGCTGTTCGACGAACCGACCTCGGCGCTCGATCCCGAACTCGTCGGCGAAGTGCTGCGCGTCATGCGTGCGCTCGCCGAGGAAGGCCGCACGATGCTGGTCGTCACGCACGAGATGGGCTTCGCGCGCCACGTATCGAACCGCGTGATGTTCGTCCACGAAGGACAGGTCGAGGCGGACGGCACGGCCGCCGACGTATTCGGCGAGCTGCGCTCCGAACGCTTCCGGCAGTTCGTTTCCAGTCACCGCGATCGCGCCGCGCACTGAGCGGCTACGCCGTGGATGCGTCATCTGTGCGATGCTTCGCCGTATTCGCCAGCCGCATCCGCACCGCACCATGCTCATCACCGTCGATATCGTCATCTACCCGGGCTTCAAGGCGCTCGAAGCAATCGGGCCATTGAGCGTATTCAGCTACGCGAACGTCCACCTCGAACAGCGCGGGCTCGACGCCGGTTACGACGTCAGGCTCGCGGCGCCGCAAAGCGGCGAGGTTCGCTCGGACACGGGCGTGTCGCTGCATGCGTCGAAGGCGCTGAATCCGCTCGCCGTGCCGCATACGGCGCTGATCGTCGGCGCGCGGCAGATCGAGCAGGCCGTCGACGCGACACCGCAGATCGTCGACTGGGTGAAGGCCGCCGCGCCGCGCATGCAGCGCACCGCGGCGCTGTGCACGGGCGCGTTCTTCGTGGCCGCGGCCGGGCTGCTGGACGGCAAGCGCGCGACGACGCACTGGGCGTCCGCGCGCTCGCTGCAGGAACGCTACCCGGCGGTGCGCGTCGATCCCGACAGCATCTTCATCCGCGAAGGCGCACTGTGGACCTCCGCCGGCGTCACCGCGGGCATCGATCTCGCGCTGGCGCTGGTCGAGGAGGATTTCGGCGCGGCCGTGTCGCTCGACGTCGCGCGCGACCTGGTCGTCTACCTGAAGCGGCCGGGCGGCCAATCGCAGTTCAGCGCGCATCTCGCCAGCCAGACCACGTCGCACCCGGGCATTCGCGACCTGCAGGACTGGCTGCTCGCGAATCTCGCGACGCGCGTCGGCGCGGCGGAGATGGCCGCGCGCCTGTCGATGAGCGTGCGCAATTTCAATCGCTGCTTCCAGCGCGAAACGGGAATGACGCCGTCCGCGTTCATCGAACGCGCGCGCGTCGAAGCCGCGCGGCGCATGCTGGAACAAGGAGATTTGCCGGCGAAGACGATCGCGGCCGACACCGGCTTCGGGCAGTACGAAGCGATGCGAAAAGCGTTTCAGAAACTGCTGGGCATCACGCCGGTCGCGTATCGCGAACGATTCGGCCCGGCTCAGCGACCCGCATCGGCGCATGACGGCAGCGTCGATGCGGCGTGACAAGTAACCGCCCCGGCGACATGCACCGGGGCGATCGTGCCGCTGCGATGCCGCGTCAGGCCGGCTGGAAGCAATACGCGGCGAGCTTGTTGCCGTCGAGATCGCGCACGTAGGCCGCATAGGCATGCGGTGCCCAGTTGCGCGGCCCGGCCGCGCCCGCGTCGACGGCGCCGGCGGCCAGCGCCGTCCGGTGGAACGCGTCGATCGCCGCGCGGCTCGGCGCCTGGAACGACACGGTCACGCCATTGCCGACCGTCGCCGGCTCGCCGTTCACCGGCTTCAGCACGAAGAACGACGGCGCGCCGTCGCCCCAGATCGAACCGTTGTCGCCGAGATCGGCCATGCGGCTCAGGCCGATTTCGCCGAGTACCTTGTCGTAGAACGAGCGGGCGCGATCGAGATGGTTCGTGCCCAGCGTCACATGCGTAAATACCGTCATCGTGCTGTCTCCTGTCGATATCGAATGCCGCGCGGCATCCGGAGTGTCGTGCGCCGCGATCGACCGATCGCGGCCGCTTCCCTTCGCCGTCAACCGCCCAGCACGCGCGCATGATGCGCGACGTGATCGGCGACGAACGTCGAGATGAAGTAATACCCGTGGTCGTAGCCCGCATGACGGCGCAGCGTCAGCGGCTGGCCGGCCTTCGCGCACGCGGCTTCGAATACGTCCGGGTTCAGCTGGTTCGCGAGGAATTGATCGGCGAGGCCCTGGTCGACGAGGATGCCGTCCGCGAACTTCGGCGCATCCGCACGCGCGACGAGCTCGCTCGCGTCGTGCGCCTTCCACGCTTCGCGATCCTCTCCCAGATAACCCGAGAACGCCTTCTCGCCCCACGGGCAGCGCGTCGGCGCCGCGATCGGCGCGAACGCCGATACCGACCGGTACAGGTCCGGATGGCGCAGCGCCAGCGTCAGCGCACCGTGTCCGCCCATCGAGTGCCCGAAGATCCCGAGCCGCGCGCCGTCGATCGGCAGTTCGGCCGTCACGATCTCGCGCAGCTCGCCGGTCACGTACGACTCCATCCGGTAATGCACGGACCACGGCGCTTCGGTCGCGTCGACGTAGAAGCCCGCGCCGACGCCGAAATCCCACGCGTCGGTCTCGCCCGCCACGCCCGCGCCGCGCGGGCTCGTATCGGGCATCACGAGCGCGATGCCGTGCTGCGCCGCATACTGCTGCGCGCCGCCCTTGATCGCGAACGTCTCCTCCGTGCACGTGAGCCCCGCGAGATAGAACAGCGCCGGCACGCGGCCGTGCGCAGCCTGCGGCGGCAGGTACACGGCGAACTTCATCGGCAGGCCGATCGTCGTCGAATCGTGACGATAGAAGCGCTGCTCGCCGCCGTGGCAGGCGTGCGCTGAAACGAGTTCGAGCATGGTCGCGCCCTCTCGATCAGTACAGCACGACCGAGCGGATCGACTCGCCGGCCTTCATCAGGTCGAAGCCTTCGTTGATGCGCTCGAGCGGCAGCGTGTGCGTGATCAGGTCGTCGATGTTGATCTTGCCTTCCATGTACCAGTCGACGATCTTCGGCACGTCGGTGCGCCCGCGCGCGCCGCCGAACGCCGAGCCCTTCCACTCGCGGCCCGTCACCAGCTGGAACGGACGCGTGCTGATTTCCTCGCCGGCTGCCGCCACGCCGATGATGAACGACTGGCCCCAGCCCTTGTGCGTGCATTCGAGCGCCTGGCGCATCAGCTTCACGTTGCCGACGCACTCGAACGAGTAGTCCGCGCCGCCGTCGGTCAGCTGCACGATATGGTCGACGACGTTCTCGACCTCGTTCGGGTTGATGAAGTGCGTCATGCCGAACTTCTTCGCGAGCTCGACGCGCTTCGGGTTGATGTCGACGCCGATGATCTTGTCCGCGCCGACCATCTTCGCGCCCTGGATCACGTTCAGCCCGATCCCGCCGAGGCCGAACACGACGACGTTCGCGCCGGCCTCGACCTTCGCCGAGTAGACCACCGCGCCGACGCCGGTCGTCACGCCGCAGCCGATGTAGCAGATCTTGTCGAACGGCGCGTCCTCGCGCACCTTCGCGACCGCGATCTCGGGCACGACGATGTAGTTCGAGAACGTGGAAGTGCCCATGTAGTGGAACAGCGGCTTGCCGTCGAGCGAGAAGCGCGAGGTCGCGTCGGGCATCAGGCCCTTGCCCTGCGTCGCGCGGATCTTCTGGCACAGGTTGGTCTTGCGCGACAGGCAGAACTTGCACTCGCGGCATTCGGGCGTGTAGAGCGGAATCACGTGGTCGCCCTTGCGCACCGTGCCGACGCCGGGGCCGACGTCGACGACGACGCCCGCGCCTTCGTGGCCGAGGATCGCCGGAAAGATGCCTTCGGGATCGGCGCCGGACAGCGTGTAGTAGTCGGTGTGGCAGATGCCGGTCGCCTTCACTTCGATCAGCACTTCGCCGGCGCGCGGCCCTTCCAGATCGACTTCCTCGATCGTCAGCGGCGCGCCCGCCTTCCATGCAATCGCTGCTTTCGTTTTCATTGGCGTCTCTTCGAGAAAAAAATGGATCGTGCGAGTGTCGCAGGAGTTCGCGTGATCCATTCGATTCCGACGCCCAGATTGGCCGAGTCGCGGGCGATGTTGGCCGAATCGAGGTGACGCCCGGCGGGCAGCGCACGATCGTGCGATGGCTGCGGCGTCGGACCTTGTCGCGAGACGCGTCCGGCGCTCGCGCGACGCGGGCCGCCTGCGCTCAATCGTCGTCCGGTTCGCCGTCCGCGCGGCCGTCATCGTCGATGCGCTTCATGTTGTCGAGCAGCTTGAGCAGATAGTGCAGCGCATGCGTCACGTCGTCGGTCGAGAAGTCCGACAGCACGTCGCCGTAGTACGCATTGATCTTCGGTATCGCGTCCTGCGTCCACAGCCGCCGGCCGGCGTCGCTCATGCGCACCAGGCGCGAACGGCGGTCGCGTTCGTCGGCGAACGTCGTCAGGTGCCCGTTGCGCTCCATCCGGCCGATCAGCCCGGACAGATTCTGCCGGCTCACCATCAAGTAGCGCGCGAGGTCGCCGACGCTCATGCCGTTGGCCGACTCCTCCCGCGACAACGCGCCGAGCACTGCCCATTGCTGGGTGGTCAGGCCTTCGGCCTCGACCGCCCGCGTCCCGGTTTTATGCAACATATTTCCACATTGGTACAGTCTGAAGAATAGTCGATTGGCCAGCTCGAGCTTGGCTTTTTCCGGATTTTTTACGGGTTTATCCACGGGTTTTTCCTGATGATTCGGAACTTGATGACACCGGCATCGCCGCCTAGTATACGTCAATATATTTACATATCTGGCTTCGAGGCCGAATCGCTCGAACCCAATAGTACGACCGACAGCAAACGGAGACGCTCATGGAAAGACTCGCAGGCAAAACGGTCGTCGTCACCGGCGGCGGTGGCGGCATCGGCGGCGCGACCTGCCGACGCTTCGCGGCGGAAGGCGCGCGCGTCGCGATTCTCGACCTGTCGCTGGCGGCGGCGGAACAGGTGCGCGACGAGATTCGCGCGGCAGGCGGCACGGCCGACGCGATTCGCTGCGACATCACGAACCGCGCCGATGTCGACGCGGCCGTCGCGAAGACCGAGGCCCGGCTCGGCCCGGTCGACGTGCTCGTCAACAACGCCGGCTGGGACGTATTCCGCCCGTTCGTGAAGACCGAACCGGCGCAATGGGACAAGCTGATCGCGATCAACCTGACCGGTGCGCTGCACCTGCATCACGCGATCCTGCCCGGCATGGTCGAGCGCCGGCGCGGCCGCATCGTCAATGTCGCGTCCGACGCGGCGCGCGTCGGCTCGTCGGGCGAAGCAGTCTACGCCGCGTGCAAGGGCGGTCTGGTGTCGTTCTCCAAGACCATCGCCCGCGAGCATGCCCGCCACGGCATCACGGTCAACGTCGTGTGCCCGGGGCCGACCGACACGGCGCTGTTCGCTGCATACCGGGAAGGCGCCGGCAATCCCGACAAGCTGATGGAAGCCTTTCAGCGCTCGATCCCGCTCGGCCGCATCGGGCAGCCCGGCGACCTGCCCGGCGCCGTCGTGTTCTTCGCCAGCGACGATGCGGGCTTCATCACCGGACAGGTGCTCAGCGTATCGGGCGGCCTGACGATGGCCGGCTGAGCCGGCTTCATTCATCGAAGAGGAAGCGACATGCATTACGAAGACATTCTTTACGAAGTCCGCAACGGTGCGGCATGGATCACGATCAACCGTCCGGAAAAGCTCAATGCATTCCGCGGCAAGACCTGCGACGAACTGATCCACGCGATCACGCGGGCCGGCTACGCGCGCGAGATCGGCGTGATCGTGCTGGCCGGCGCCGGCGATCGCGCGTTCTGCACCGGCGGCGACCAGTCCGCGCATGAAGGCCAGTACGACGGCCGCGGCACCATCGGCCTGCCGATCGAGGAACTGCACAACGCGATTCGCGACGTGCCGAAGCCGGTCATCGCGCGCGTGCAGGGCTATGCGATCGGCGGCGGCAACGTGCTGTGCACGATCTGCGACTTCACGATCGCGTCGGACAACGCGGTATTCGGCCAGGTCGGACCGAAGGTCGGTTCGGTCGATCCCGGCTTCGGCACTGCGTATCTCGCACGCGCGGTCGGCGAAAAGAAGGCGCGCGAAATCTGGTATCTGTGCCGCCGCTATCCGGCTGCCGAAGCGCTGGCGATGGGGCTCGTCAACGCGGTCGTGCCGCACGCGCAACTCGACGCCGAGGTGCAGAAGTGGTGTGACGAGATCATGGAAAAGAGCCCGACCGCAATCGCGATCGCGAAGCGCTCCTTCAACATGGACACCGCGCATCAGGCCGGCATCGCCGGCATGGGCATGTATGCGCTGAAGCTCTACTACGACACCGAGGAATCGAAGGAAGGCGTGAAGGCCTTCAACGAGAAGCGCAAGCCGGATTTCCGCAAGTACGCGAAGTGACGATCTGCGCCGCCCCATCATGAACCCGCCTCATCGAGGAGACACATGTTGAATCCCTATCTCGACGAAGACCTCACGGCGCTGAGCGAACACGCGCGCCGTTTCGCGCAGGGATCGGTCGCGCCGGGCTTTCTGGAGCGGGACCGGACCCGCGTGCTCGATCGCGCGATCATGCGCGAAATGGGCCGCATGGGCTTCATCGCGCCGGAATTGCCGGAGCAGTACGGCGGACAGGGCCTCGGCTGCCTCGCTGCCGGCGTGATCCACGAGGAGATCGCGCGCGCGGACCTCAGCCTGTCCTACATCAACCTGCTCGCATCGCTGAACGGCCAGATCCTGTCGCAGCACGCGAGGCCCGAGATCGCCGGGCCGTGGCTCGAACGGCTCGTGCAGGGCGACGCGCTGCTCGCGATCGCGCTGACCGAGCCGCGCGGCGGCTCCGATGCGGCCAGCCTGCGCCTGAGGATGGAGCGCGTGGGCGACGAATACGTGCTGAACGGCGAGAAGACGTCGATCTCGGCGGCCGACCAGGCCGACGCCGCCGTCGTGTTCGCCCGCACCGGCACGATCGAGATGGGTGCGCGCGGCGTCTCCGCCATGCTGGTGCCGATGGACCTGCCGGGCATCACGCGCAACCGGTTCGACTGCCACGGACAGCGTGCGATCGGCCGCGGCTCGATCTTCTTCGACAACGTGCGCGTGCCGGCCGACCATCTGCTCGGCGACGAAGGCAAGGGCTTCGTGCAGGTCATGCAGGGGTTCGACTTCTCGCGCGCGTTGATCGGGCTGCAGGTCCTGGCCGTCGCGACAGTCAGCCTCGAGGAGACGTGGGAGTACGTCGCGCAGCGCGAAGCGTTCGGCAAGCCGCTGTCGGCGTTCCAGGGCGTGTCGCACCCGCTCGCCGAATACGAGACGCAGGTCGCCGCGGCGCGGCTGCTGTGCCTGCAGACGCTGTGGCTCAAGGATCGCAATCTGCCGCATACCGCCGAAGCGGCGATGTGCAAATGGTGGGGGCCGAAGCTCGCGTACGACGTGATCCACCAGTGCCTGCTGTCGTTCGGCCACGGCGGCTACGATCACGGCCCGATGGAACAGCGGCTGCGCGACGTGCTCGGATTCCAGATCGGCGACGGTACCGCGCAGATCATGAAGACGATCATTGCCCGCACGCATGCCGGGCGCGATGCGGTGCCCGCGTAACGCGGCCGCGATCCACCGACCACCGTCCGGAGACACGACATGAAGTTCGACACCGGCCTGATCGGATCCCGCCGCGCGGCAAGCATCGCGAACGGCTGGTGGCCCGAACTCACGATCAACGATGCGCTCGACGCCGCCGTCGCCGAGTCTCCCGACCGGCCGGCGCTCACGGCGGTCTGCGCCGACGACGGCACGCGCGTGCGCTTCACCTATCGCGAACTCGCGCGCATGGCCGACCGCATCGCGGTGGGACTGGCGCGCCTCGGCGTCGGCCGCGGCGACATCGTGTCGATGCAGTTGCCGAACATCTGGCAGTTCACGCTGACCTACCTCGCCTGCTCGCGCATCGGCGCGGTGATCAATCCGCTGATGCCGATCTTCCGCGAACGTGAACTCGAATTCATGCTTGCGCACGCCGGCAGCAAGGTCATGATCGTGCAGAAGCGCTATCGCAATTTCGACTACGAGCACATGCTCGACGGCCTCAGGGCACGGCTGCCCGACCTGGCGCACGTCGTCGTGATCGGCGCCGAATCGGCCGGCATGCCGGCGCCGCACAGCTTCGATGCGCTGCTCTGCGGCCCTGACCGCGAAAACGATGCAGACGCGCCTGCGATTCTGACGCGCCACCGTCCGGGGCCGGACGACGTGACGCAGCTGCTCTATACGTCGGGCACGACCGGCGAACCGAAGGGCACGCTGCACACGGCGAACACGCTGATGTCGAACATCGTCGCATATGCGCGCGCGATGCAGCTGTCGGCCGCCGACACGGTGCTGATGGCGTCGCCGATGGCGCACCAGACCGGCTTCATGTACGGCCTGATGATGCCCGTCGCGTTGCGCGCGCACGCCGTGCTGCAGGACATGTGGGATCCCGAACTGGCGCTTCGGCTGATCGACGAGGAACAGGCGACCTTCACGATGGCCTCGACCGCGTTCCTGACCGACCTGGCCGATGCGGCGGCGAAGCACGGCACGCGCGTGCCGAGCCTGAAGACGTTCCTGTGCGCGGGCGCGCCGATTCCGGGCCCGCTCGTCGAACGCGCACGCGCGGCGCTCGGCGCGAAGGTCGTTTCCGCATGGGGCATGACGGAACTCGGCGCCGTCACGCTGACGCGCCTCGACGACGACGACGAGCGCGCGTTCAACACCGACGGGCGTGCGCTGCCGGGCGTCGAACTCAAGGTGCTCGACGAGCATGACGCGCCGGCGCCGCCGGGCGTTACCGGTCGCCTGCTGGTTCGCTCGTGCTCGGGATTCGCCGGATATCTGCACCGTCCGCACCTGAACGGCGTCGACGCCGACGGCTGGTTCGACACCGGCGATCTCGCGTTCATCGATGCGCGCGGCTACCTGCGCATCGCGGGCCGCAGCAAGGACGTGATCATCCGCGGCGGGGAAAACATCCCGGTCGTCGAGATCGAGGCACTGTTGTACCGACACCCGGCGATCGCCGCCGTCGCGATCGTCGCGTATCCGGACGACCGTCTCGGCGAGCGCGCCTGCGCGGTGGTCGTGCCGAAGCCGGCCATGACGATCGACCTGCCCGCAATCGTCGCGTTCCTGAAGGACCACAAGGTCGCGCTGCAGTACATCCCCGAACGACTGCTGCTGCTCGATGCAATGCCGACGACGCCGGCCGGCAAGGTGCAGAAATTCCGGCTTCGGGAGCTAGTCAGGCATGCTCCCGGCTGAGCGCCGCATCGCGCTCCGCCCGTTTCGCATGAAGCCGCAACGCGAGCCACGCGATCCCGACCGCGAGCATCCCGACCAGGCCGCCGAAGGTACCGAGCCACGGCAGCCCGAAGTCGCCCGCGATATGGTTGCCGAGCAGCGCGCCGGCGCCGATCCCGACGTTGTACAGCCCGGAGAAGATCGACACCGCCAGATCGGCGCCGTCCGGCGCGAGCTTCAGCACCCAGGCCTGCATCGCCAGGCCGAAACAGACGATCGCCCCGCCCCAGACCAGCGTATGCACGGACAGCGTGACGATGTTCAGCGCGCAGGGGAACAGGATCAGCAGGCAGCCCGACAACGCGACGATCGACGCCAGCAGGAACTTGTCCGGTTCGCGCGGATAGAGGCGGTTGAAGCAGAGCGCGGCCGGCATGCCTGCGACGCCGAACAGGATCAGCACATACGTGATCCGGCTGTTGCTCGCATGGTTCACGCTCTGCACGAACGGCTCGATATACGTGTACGACGTGAAATGTGCGGACACGACCAGCACGGTGATCGCATACAGCGCCACCAGCGCCGGCTTGCGCAGAAAGACGCCGATGCTGCCGAGCGAGCCGGCACCCTGGCTCGGCAGCTCGGGCAGCGTCGCGCGCAGCAGCAGCAGTGCGACGCCCGCCGCGCCCGCGATGATCAGGAACGTGACGCGCCAGCCGAACGCCTCGCCGATCACGCGCCCGAGCGGAATGCCGGCGACCATCGCAATCGCCGTGCCCATCGCCAGCATGCTGAGCGCGCGGCTTTTCCGGTCGCTCGGCGCAAGCCGCACGGCGAGCGGCACCGAGATCGACCAGAACACCGCATGCGCGCATGCGATGCCCAGCCGGCCGACCATCAGCACCGCGAAGTTCCATGCGACGCCGGTCACGACATGGCTGACCACAAACACCAGCAGCGCCCCGGTCAGCAGCCGGCGGCGCTCGACGTGGCGTGTGAGCAGCGTCAGCGGCAGCGACACGACGGCGACGGCCCACGCATAGATCGTCAGCATCAGCCCGACATCGGTCGGCTGCATGTGCAGGCTGTCGCCGATCGCGCTGAGCAGCGCAACCGGTACGAATTCGGTGGTATTGAAGATGAAGGCGGTGAGCGCCAGGGCGACAACGCCCCACCACGCATGCCTGGAACTGACGGCGTCCGGTGTTGCCATACCTGGAATCGACGTGACGAGGGACGAGGGTTGGGAACGCGCGCGGCGCGGCAAGCCCCGTCCGGCGCATCGCCGCGATTGTACCAGCGGCGCCCGGCGCATCGCGGCGACCCCGCGCGGGGGACATGGCGATGACATGGCCGGACGCCGATAATGTATCGACAGGCGGGCGCGTTGCCCGATTCCTGTCGAGCCAGGAGAATCACATGCGCATTGAAACGACCTTTCTGTTCGATCTCGACGGCACGCTCGTCGACAGCGTCTATCAGCACGTCCTCGCGTGGAAGGAAGCGCTCGATGCCGAGGGCATCGAGCTGTCGGTGTGGCGCATCCACCGCAAGATCGGGATGAGCGGCGGCCTGTTCCTGAACCAGCTGCTGCGCGAGACGGCAGGCGACATCGACGCCGAACGCGTCGAACGGCTCGCCCGGCTGCACGCGGCCGCGTACCAGCGGCTGCGCGCGCAGGTCCGGCCGCTGCCGGGCGCGCGCGAACTGCTGGCCGCGCTGTCGAGCGCCGGGATCCGCTGGGCGATCGCCACCAGCGGACGAATGGAAACGGCCGCGATCAACCTCGAGGCGCTGGGCGTCGATCCGGCGAAGCAGGTCGTCGTCACGCGCGACCAGGTCAAGTACGCGAAACCCGACCCCGACCTGTTCCTGACTGCGGCGGCCAAGCTGAACGTGCCGATCGAGCACACCGTGGTGGTCGGCGACAGCATCTGGGACATGCTCGCCGCAAGCCGCTGCCGCGCGCTCGGCGTCGGGCTGTTGTCGGGCGGCTATGGCAGCGACGAGCTGGAACGCGCGGGTGCGCTGCGCGTGTATGACGATCCGGCGGATCTGCTGTGGCATCTCGACGAGATTGCTGCGCGGCCTTGAGTCGCGCGGATCGACGTAGCCGCAGGACCCGTCGCGGTCGCAATCGCGGCGGCATGGATGAACGAACGGCGGCTGGAGCGCGCCACGCCGAAGCGAGCCGGGAGCCGACGCCCCGCATCACGCAACGCGGCGCCGCGCGTTACCGCTTCGCGGTCCGTCCGCGCGCCGCCGGCTTCGCCGCGGCAACCGGCACCGGCGCCGCTTGCGCGGGCACGCCGGCCGCGCCCGCGCGCTTGAACCACGGCGAGCCCAGCGTGGCCGCGCTCATGTCGGACGCCGCCTCGAGCAGCAACGGCGCAAGCTCCTTGAGCCGCGACTCCGGCAAGCGGCTCGTCGGGCCGGCCAGGCTGACGATGCCGACCACTTCGTTGGTGACCGGATTGCGCACCGCCGCCGCGATCGACGTCATGCCGACCTCGTAGGTCTCGATCGCGACCCCGTAACCGCGCTCGCGTGCGCCGTTCAGGTCCTTCAGGAACTGCTGGATCGTCTTCGGCGCGCGCGGCACGTTCTGTGCCTTCGCGCCAAGCCCGCCCTGCTTCGACACCAGCTCGACCGCACGTTCGTCGGGCAGCGTCGCAAGCCACGCCTGCCCGCTCGCGGTGCAATGCAGCGGCGGCTGGCTGCCCATGTCGGGGTCGTAGCGCAACCCCGACTTCGCGCCCTGCGCCTTGCCGACGAACGTGATGTGATCGTCCTCGACCACGCCGAGCCGCGCCAGTTCGCCGGACGCCTCGGCCAGCCGGTCGAGCACCGGCTGCGAAATGTCGAACATCCCGCTCGTCGACAGGTAGATCAGCGCAAGCGACACCAGCTTCAGCGCGAGCATGTACTCGCCATGCTCCTGGTCCTGCCGCACGAACCCTTCGTCGATCAGCATCGACAGCAGCCGGTGCGTCCCGCTGCGCGGAATATTGAGCGTATCGGCAATGGTGGCCAGCGGCATGCGACCGCCGTTCTTTGCCAGCAATTCCAGCACTGCGAGCGCACGCTCGAGATTTCCTGCCATGGCGCCTTCTCATTCGTATCGTGATGGCAAATGAGAACACAATTCCATACTGGAACTCAAGCAGATCCTCGAGCGGATGCTCCCGCCGCACGCGCTCAGTGGCCGGCGCTCACGCCGACGGGCACGAAGGTGCCGCGATGACGCGCGCCCTTGAGCAGCACCGCCGCGCCGCCCACCGCCGCCGGCACCGCGAGCGCCGCGAACACCTGCCCGAAGCCCCAGTTCGCGTGCAGCATCGCCGCACCCAGCATCGCGCCCGCAATACCGCCGAAGCGGCCGACGCCGAGCATCCAGCTCGTGCCGGTCGCGCGCATCTCGGTCGGGTAGGAACCGGCCGCGAGCGCGCAAAAGCCGGTATTCGAGCCGTTCATGCAATAGCCGATGCCAAGCGCCAGCACGCAGATGACCGCGAACGAATGGGCCGACGCGCCCATGTACCACGCGAGCGCGCCACCCGCCAGCACGGTCGCGCCGAGCGCGCGGTGCGGATTGAAGCGATCCATCTGCCAGCCGATCAGCACCGAGCCAACCGTGCCGCCGGCCTGGAACAGTGCGCCGACGACGGCCGCCTCGCCCAGCGAAAACCCGAGCCCGCGAATCAGCGTCGGCAGCCAGTTGCCGAGCAGGTAGACGGTAAGCAGGCCCGCGAAGTAGCAGATCCACAGCATCACCGTGCCGAACGCGTGCTCGCGCGACAGGATCGCCCGCACCGGGCTGCGCGCGTCGCGCGCCGGTTCGTGCGACACGAAGCGCGTGCGCGCGTCGGCGATGCCGGGCTGCACGCGGTTCAGCACGCCGACCAGACGCACGCGCCGGCTCTCCTTCAGCGCAAGATAGCGTGCGGATTCGGGCAGCCATCTGGCGAGCACCGGCACGTAGGCGACCGGCAGCACGCCGCCCAGCAGCAGCACCGAATGCCAGCCCCACGTCTCGATCAGCCATGCGCTCACGAAGCCGCCGCCCGCCGCGCCGAACGTGAAACCGCAGAACACCGCCGTCACCATCAGTGCCCGGCGCCGCGGCGGCGCATACTCGGCCATCAGCGTGGCCGCGTTCGGCATCGACGCGCCCAAGCCGATGCCGGTCAGGAAGCGCAGCGCCGTCAGCGACGCGACGCCGGTCGCAAAGGCCGACGCCACGCTCCATATCCCGAAGAACAGCACCGCCCCGACCATCACCGTCTTGCGGCCGAAGCGGTCGGACATCGGGCCGGCGGCGAGCGCACCGAACGCGAGGCCGAGCAGGCCGCCGCTCATCACGGGGCCGAGCGCGTCGCGCGGAATCGCCCATGCGCTCGAAATCGACGGCGCGATAAAGCCGATCATCACCGTGTCGAGCCCGTCCAGCATCACGATCAGCATGCATAACAGCAGCACCAGCCACTGGAAGCGGCCGACCGGTTGCGCGTCGAGGAAGTGCTGGACGTCGAGCGGCTCGATCCGAGCCGTTTCGCGATACTGATTAATACGAGGTCGTGGCCGTGCGGCCGCTTGCGAGGAAGTCATCGAATGTCTCCGGAGTATCGTTGTTGTCGTCGTGTCGAATGCCCTGGCCTCACGCCGGCGTCACGCCGCAGGTGAAGCCCGGGCCCGTCGTTGCCGCCGCAGCGCGCTCAGGCCGGCACGGCCGCCGCGTCGATCACCGCACGTGTCGCTTCGCGCAGCCGGCGCGCGCGCGCCACCGCAGGCGTCGTGTTCGCCCATTGCTGGTTCGGCACCTCGACGCTCACCGGCAGGTGCGCGGGCAGCGCACGCAGGATGCCCGCCAGATCGAGGCCGCCGTCGCCCGGTACCAGCCGCGCGCAGCGCGCCTGGAACAGCAGCGTATCGACGTCGGTCGGCCGCTCGGCCGGCGCGTCGCAGAACTGCACGTAGCCGAAGTAGTCGCGCGGCAACGCGCGCAACGTGTCGAGCGACGACCCCGCGCGGTCGAAGTGGATCGGATCGACGATCAGCCCGGTGTTGCGACGGCCGCATGCATCGACGATGCGCGCACCGGCGTCGAGATCCTTCACGTCGGTCCACGGCATCGGCTCCAGCGACGGCGACAGGCCGAGCGGCGCGGCGAGATCGCACAGCCGGCCGAGCCGCTCGACGGTGCGCGCTTCGTCGGGATCGTTGCCCGCGACGAGCACGTAGCGCGCGCCGAGTTCCGCGGCCGTTTCGAGCATCGGCAGGTAGTCCGTCACGTCGGTATCGGGCTTCAGGCGCGCGATCTCGACGTCGAGCACGCGCATGCCCGTATCGCGCAGGATCGCCAGCGTCTCGCGCCGCAGCGGCGTGTCGCCGACGATCGCGTGGCGGACCTCGCTATCGGTGGCCGGCAGCAGGCGCAGGCCGACGTAGTCGTAGCCCGCGTCGACCGCGCATTGCACCATCTGCGGCGGATTCAGCTCGAGCACGGTCAGCGCCGACAGCGACAGCGCGCGGGATTGAGGCTGGGTCATGTCGTCTCCTTGATCGTCATTGCGTCAGGTTCAGCGCAGCGGCGAAAACGGCGCGGGCACGCAGATCGTCGAGGCCATCGTGGTCAGGTGCGCCGGGCCGCCCTTCGGCGGCCAGATGCCGTCCCTGACCGCTTCCGCCCGGATGCGCGAACGCTCGTCCACGCTCGCATACGGCCAGATGTTCAGAAAGCGCGGCACGTCGCCGTCGAGCGCATACATCGCGCCGACCAGCGGCGAGCGCTTGATACGCTCCGGCACGGCCTGCTCCCACACGTCGATCGTCTGCTGCAGGCTGCCGAGCTTCGTGCCGTACACGCGCATCTCGTAGATGCCGCCGTGCACGGCCGGCTCGATCGGCGGCAGGAACGGGAACAGCGCGTAGCTGGCCGTCTTCACGTCGACGATGGCGTCGCCGCAGCCGAACGGGTTGCCTTCGAGCAGCATCCGCTTGCGCTCGGCGACCAGCGCGGCTTCCGACGCATAGCCGCGCAGCACCAGCACCTGGCCGAGCGTGCCGATGTCGGAATACCAGCAGCCGAGCAGCCGGCCGCCCTGCGGATCGCCGCTTGCCTGGATCCCTTCGAAGACCTGCGCATTCGCGCCGATCTTCACCGTGAGCGTCACTACGTCATACAGTGTCATTGCATTGTCCTCGAGGATGAATCGACACCGGCGCGCGCGGCATCGGGCGCGGCGTCGGCAAGAGAAAGCGCGGCGAGATAGCCGAAGGTCATCGCAGGCCCGAGCGTGATGCCGCCGCTCGGATAGCAGCCGCCCATCATGCTGGCCGCATCGTTGCCGACCGCATAGAGGCCGGCGATCGCCGCGCCGCTTCGATCGAGCACGCGCGCGTCGCGGTCGGTCGCGAGGCCCGCGAACGTGCCGAGGCTGCCGGGCAACAGCTTCACCGCATAGAACGGCCCCGCCTCGATCGGCGCGAGACACGGATTCGGCCGATGCGCCGCATCGCCCTGCACGCGGTTGTACGGCGTCGAGCCTTTGTGAAACGCCGGATCGGCGCCCTGCTTCGCATACGGGTTGTACGCCGCCACCGTGTCCGCGAGCGCACGCGCATCGATCCCGCACGCGTGCGCCAGCGCCTCGAGCGTCGCGCCGCGCTTCAGGTAGCCGGAACGCAGGTACGGGCCGACCGGGAACGGCCGCGGCTTCGAAAAACCGAGCCCGTAGCGCCGCTGGAAACGGTGGTCGCAAATCAGCCATGCGCAGACTTCGTCGCCGGCGGGCGTCGTATCCAGCAGCGCGGAGATGAAGTCATGATACGACGACGCCTCGTTCACGAAGCGCCGGCCCGCGCGCGTCACCGCGATCACGCCCGGTTTCGCGCGCTCGATCAGGTGCGGAAATGCAACGGCGGCGGCGCCCGCCTGCGGCACCAGCGACACGGGCGCCCACGCGGCCGGCGCATCGAGCGTCTGGTCGAAATGCGCGCCGACCGTTTCGCCGAGCCGGATGCCGTCGCCGGTATTGCAGAGCGGCGCCGCCGACCAGTGCTCGCGCCCGGACGGCGTATACGCGAAAGTCTGCGCGCGCCGCGCCGGATCGTGCGGAAAGCCGCCGCACGCAAGCACGACCCCGCGCGCTGCGCGTATCTCGTGCACGATGCCGTCGATCTCGACCCGCGCGCCGGTCACGCGTTCGGCGTCGCGCATCAGGCCGATCGCTTTCGCATGCGTGCGCAGGTCGACGCCGCGATCGGCCGCCGATTTCAGCAGCCGCGCGACGAGCGCATTGCCGTTGACGAGATGCATCGAACGTCCGTAGCGCAGCTTGTGCCACGCAAACGCAGCCAGCCGGCGACTCGCGTACAGCGCCGACTTCGGCGCGCGCGTCGCGCGATAGAAATGCGCGAGATCCTGCCCGGACGCGAGCGCCATCCCCTTGATCGTCGTGACCGACAGCGGCTCGCGCAGCTTGTCGATCAGCGGGCCGAGCTCGCGGCCGTCGAACGGCATCGCGCAGACCGAGCGCCCGCCCGCACCGGCGCCCGGCGTCGTATGGAAATCGGGAATGCGGTTGCCGTCGATGAAGCGCACCGCCGTATGCCGTTCGAAGAACGCGACCATCTCGGGGCCGCGTTCGAGCAGCGCATCGACCTTGTCGGCGTCGTAGTGCGCGCCCAGTTCGTGCTTCAGATAGGTGCGCGGCGCGTCGATGTCCTCGCGGATTCCCGCGCGCGTCGCGAGCGGATTGCGCGGAATCCACATCCAGCCGCCCGACCACGCGGTCGTGCCGCCGAACACGGCCTCCTTCTCCGCGACGATCACGCGCAGGCCCTGCGCGGCCGCCGTCACCGCCGCCGCGAGCCCGCCCGCGCCGGAGCCCAGCACCAGCACGTCGCAGTCGAGTATCGGTTCACGCTTCATGTTCGCTATCGCCCGTTCAGTGTCTCCAACGCCGGATGCGATGTCATCGCGACGTTTATGGAATGTTCTTTCGAAGTGGAATACTATTCCACTAATTCGAGTTTCGCAAAGACTTTGTGACGACAGGGAGGCACGACAATGCGGGTACTGGTAACGGGCGGCAGCGGTTTTCTCGGCGCATGGATCATCAGGAGGCTGCTGGCACGCGGCATCGACTGCGTGAGCTTCGACGTGGGCGCGAACCCGCGCCTGGTCGACGCGCTCGCGCCCACGCGCGCCGCGGCGGTGCACTGGCGCACGGGCGACGTCGCCGATGCGGCGGCCACCGCGCGCGCGCTCGACGGCTGCGACGCGGTGATCCATCTCGCCGGCATCCTCACGCCCGCCTGTGCGGCCGATCCGGTGCGTGGCGCGCACGTCAACCTGATCGGCACGCTGAACGTGTTCGAGGCCGCGCGCGCGGCCGGACTGCGGCGCGTGCTCTATGCGAGCAGCGCCGGCGTGTTCGGCCCGCACGACGGCGCGGCGCCGCTGCCACAGACCCACTACGGCGCGTTCAAGCTCGCATGCGAAGGCTCGGCGCGTGCGTACTGGCACGACCACGGGATCGCAAGCATCGGCTTCCGTCCGCTGGTGGTCTACGGCGCCGGACGCGAGACGGGCTCGAGCGCCGGGCCGAGCCTCGCATGCCGCGCGGCCGCGCGCGGCGAGCGTTACACGATTCCGTTCTGCGGCACGACGGGCCTCGTGTACGCGGACGATGTCGCGGCCGCGTACGAGGCCGCGCTACTGCACGACTTCGATGGCGCGCATGCGTTCACGCTGGCCGGCGAGATCACGCCGGTGACCACGCTGATCGAGCGGATCGCGGCCCTCGCGCCGGCTGCGCGCATCGATGCCGACGGGCCGCCGCTGCCGATCGCGACCGACTTCCCCGACGATCCCGCGCTCGCGCGGTTGCTGCCGGGCCTGCCGCGCACCGCGCTCGACGACGGCCTGCGGCAGACCATCGCGTTCTATCGCCACGGCGTGCCGGCGCTCGCCGCGGCCGGTCGCTAGGGCCTGCTCACGCTCACGACGGCGGCGGGCGCCACCGCGGTGCGCGCCGCCACCGCGCGATGCACGGCGAGCGTCGCCGCGAGCGTGCGCGCCGCGTCGTCCGCCGAACACAGCGGCGCTTCGTCACCGGCGATCACCGCCGCGAAATGGCGCAGCTGCTCGTGGTAAGGGTCCGCCTCGTGCGGCGTGCAGCGCTCGACCGTCAGCGGCTCGTGCCAGCCCTTCGCGCCGCGGTACGTCCAGAGATCGAGCTGCGGCAGCGTGAGCGACGCATCGGTGCCGATCAGGAAATGGGTATTCACCTGCTGGCGCGGATAGTGCGCGGCCTCGCCCGCGGCGAGATCCCAGTTCCACGGCGACACCGCACAGTCCGACACGGCCAGCGTGCCGAGCGCGCCGCTGTCGAAGCGCAGCAGGACCGCGGCGGTGTCCTCGACGTCGAAACCGCGCACGCCGTTCGAGGTCTGCGCGCAGACTTCGACGATCTCGCCGAGCAGGAAACGCATGATGTCGATGTCGTGAATCAGGTTGATCAGCACGGGGCCGCCGCCTGCCTGGCGGCGCCACTCGACGTCGAAATACGCGTCGGGCTTGTAGAACGTCGCGAGCGCATTGGCCGCGACGGGCCGGCCGAGCCGACCGGACTGCACGATCTCGCGGGCGCGCCGCAGTATCGGATTGTGGCGACGATGGTGCCCGACCAGCAGCGGCACGCCGGCTTCGCGCGCGGCGCGGCTCAGGGCGGCCGCCGCGTCGACGCTGTCCGACACCGGTTTCTCGATCAGCGCGGGGACGCCGCGCGCGATGCATGCGAGGCCGACCGCCACGTGCGTCGCATTCGGCGTCGCGACGATCGCGCCGTCCGGACGCACCGCGTCGAGCATCGCCGCGTAGTCGGCGAACCAGCGCAACCCCTCGGCGCGCGCGAACTGCTCCGCCGCCGGCGACGGGTCCGCGATCGCCACCACCTCCACCTGCGGATGCACCCGCGCGCGCTCCACATGCATCCGTCCGATCGCACCAGCACCGATCACTGCCAGCCGTCTCCTTGCCATCGCTTCATCTCCTTTTCGGGTTTACGACGCGTGTCCGCGACCAACCGGGTGAATACCCGGATTTCCTGAAATCATCTTTGATTGTTGAATGCTATTCCAGTTTGAACTAGAGTTCACCAAAAATTTGCCGCGCGCCGCGATGGCGCGGCGTCGACCCATCACCGGGAACAGGAGCGCAGACAGATGACGGACCAGCAGCAGCAGGACGACACCCTTTCCAGCCATCGGCGCGACGCGTCCGACAGCCCGGCGCCGTCGCGGCGCGCGTGGCTCGTGACCGCGGGCAAGGCGCTCGCGGGCGGCGCGGCGGCGCTGGCCGCGCCCGCGATCGTGCGCGCCCAGGGCGAGCAACCGCTGAAGCTCGGCCTGCTGATGGCCAAGCAGGGCGTATGGACCGAACAGGGCGAAGTGATCGCCAACGGCGTCAAGCTCGCGCTCGACGACGCGGGCAATCACGCGCGCGGCCGCCGCATCGATCTCGTGTGGTACGACGAACCCAATCCGCAGTCGGCGCAGCAGAACATGCAGAAGCTCGTCGAGCAGGACAAGGCGATCGCCGTGATCGGCGGCACCAACAGCGGCACGTCGCTGGCGATGTCGTCGGTCGCGTGGCGCACCAAAACGCCGTATATCGCGCCGAACGCCGCCGCGCGCGAGCTGACCGGCAGCAGCTGCAACCCGTATACGTTCCGCGTGCTGAGCCCGACGCCCGTCACCTGCCGCGCGCTCGCGCCGTCGCTGTTCGCGATCGGCAGGAAATGGCACTTCCTGGTCGCCAACTACGCGTACGGACAGGACATCCAGCGCTCGATGTCCGACCTGCTGAAGCAGTCCGGCGGCACGATCACCGGCGCGGACGTCACGCCGCTGAACACGACCGATTTCAGCTCGTTCATCCTGAAGATCCGCCAGTCGAAGCCCGATGTCGTGCTGCTCGGGCTGCCGGGCGGCGACCTGTCGACGTTCCTGAAGCAATACGCGGAAATGGGCATGAAAGGCCGGATCCCGGTCGCGTGCCCGATCATCGGCGATTCGGATCTGTGGTCGATCAGCGTCGATGCGGCGACCGGCTACTACGGCAAGCCGTGGCACTTCAGCTCGCCCGGCCATTCGCCGGACGAAGTCGCGTTCGTCAAGCGCTACACGGCGAAGTACGGTAAGCCGCCCGCCGACAAGGCATGGATCGGCTGGTTCACGACGCGCGCGCTGCTGCAGGCGATCAACCAGGCGAAAAGCACGTCCGGCGCGGACATCGTGCAGAGCCTCGAGACCGTGCAGCTGGTCGACGGCAGCGGCCCTGCGCACTTCCGTCCATGGGACCACCAGCTGCTGCGGCGCTGGACCGTGTTCAAGGTGAAGGACCGGATCGCCGACAAATGGGACTGGCTCGACCCGATCTCCGTCGTGCCGCAGAACCCCGCCGAGCTCGACCGCCTGTACGGCACGCGTCAGGAGATCGGCTGCACGATGGCCGCGCGCTGACGGCGCGCCGCCGCATCGCCGGCGCATGCGCCGGCAAGCCTCGAGCGTATCCCGTGCACGCCGTCCGCCCCGCGCCCGCGCGGCGCGGGTTCGGCGGGCCGCATACTGGAGAAGGGCATGGCAGAAATGGTGTTGTCCCAGGTCGCCAACGGACTGGTGCTGGGGTTTCTCTACGTGCTGCTCGCGATCGGACTGTCGATCATCTGCGGGCTGCTCGGCATCGTCAATTTCGCGCACGGCGCGCTGTTCGCGCTCGGCGCGTATTTCGCGATCGCGCTGTCGACGCAGTTCGGCTGGGCGGCCGTCGTGCTCGCGCCGCTGCTGGTCGCCGCGGTCGGCGTGCTGATCGAGGTGGTCTTCATCCGGCGGCTGTACGGCAAGGAGCCGCTGCTCAGCCTGATCGTCACGTTCGCGCTGTCGCTGCTGATCACCGCGCTGACGCGACTCGTGTGGGGCGCGGGCGGCCTGCCGTTCAGCCCGCCCGATGCGCTCGGCGGCCTGCTCGTCTACGGGCCGCTGCTGATCACGAAATACCGGCTGTTCGTGCTCGCCGCGACGGTCGCGATCCTCGTCGCGCTGTGGTGGTTCATGAACTACACGCCGTACGGGCGGATCCTGCGCGCCGGCAGCCGCGATCCGGAGATGGTCGGCCTGCTCGGCATCAACCTGCCGCGCGTGCTGACCGGCGCGTTCGCGCTCGGCGCGCTGCTCGCGGGCGCCGCCGGCGTGCTGGCTGCGCCGCTGCTCACGGTCACGCCGGGCATGGCGACCGCCGCGGTGATGCCCGCGTTCGTGATCGTCACGATCGGCGGCCTCGGCTCGTTCGCGGGCGCCGTGGTTGCGGGCCTGCTGGTCGGCATCGTGACCGCGCTGGCCGTGCAGTTCTTTCCCGAAGGCTCGTCGGTCGCGATGTACGTGCTGATGGCCGTCGTCCTGCTGGTACGCCCTCGCGGGCTGTTTGGCGAACGCTGGGAGCGCTTCGAATGAAACTCGGCCATCTGACCCGGCACCCGGTCGCGGTGCTGACCCTCTCGCTGATCGTCGTGTCGCTCGCGCTCACCGCGACCGGCACACCGCTCGAACGCGCGACGCAGATCGCGATCTACACGCTGTACGGGATGGGCGTGAACCTGCTCGTCGCCTATACGGGGCTCGTGCCGTTCGGCGCATCGGTGTTCTTCGGCACGGCCACCTATCTGGTCGCCGTGTCGCTGCTGCGCGTGCTCGGCAACGAGGTGCTCGCGCTCGCGGCCAGCGTGATCGTGACGACCGTGCTGGCCGCGCTGATCGGCGCGATCGTGTTGCGCCGGCGCGGGCTGTACTTCTCGCTGCTCACGCTCGCCTGCTCGCAGATCGCGTTCGAGATCGCGTTCAAGTGGACCGACGTGACCGGCGGCGAAAACGGCCTGCAGAACGTGCCGCGCCCGACCTTCCCGACGGCCACCGGCTTCCACGTGTTCGCGTGCGTGACGGTGATCGCCGTGGCCTGGCTGCTGTGGCGCATGGTGCACGCGCCGTTCGGGCGCGCGCTGCAGGCGTTGCGCGACAACGAGCAGCGCGCGGCGAGCCTCGGCTACGACACCTACCGGCTCAAGCTGCACGCCTTCGTGATCTCGGCGGCCGTGATCGGCTATGCGGGCGGCCTGCTGTGCCTGATGCTGCAGGGCGCGTATGCGAACAACCTGAGCTGGGAACACGCGGGCGACAGCCTGCTGATGACGGTGCTCGGCGGCGTCCACCAGTTTCTCGGGCCGCTATGGGGTGCAATCGCGTTCATCCTGCTCGAGGACAAGCTGAGCAGCCTCACCGAGCACTGGTGGCTGATCTTCGCGCCGATCGTCATCGCGTTCGCGTTCTTCTCGCCCGAAGGCATCCACGGCATCGTGCAGCGCGTGCTGCGGCGCTCGCGCTGGACACTCGTGCGCGACACGATTCCCGCGCGTCCCGACGTCATCGCACCGTATCGCGCAAGCCGCATCGACTCCGATCCCGCTACGCCGGTGCTGAGCGTGCGCGGCCTGTCGAAGCGGTTCGGCTCGCTGGTGACCGCCGACCGGATCGACCTCGACGTCCATCCGTACCGGCTGCACAGCTTCATCGGCCCGAACGGCGCGGGCAAGACCACCTTCTTCAACATGCTGACCGGCGTGCTGTCGCCGAGCGCCGGCACGATCACGTTCGACGGCCGCGACGTGACGAAGCTCGCGATGTTCCGGCGCGTGCGGCTCGGCATGAGCCGCTCGTTCCAGATCCTCAGTGTGTTCCGCAACCTGACCGTGTTCGAGAACGTGCGCGTCGCCGTGCAGGCCGCGCAGCACGATCGCCTCGGCCTGTGGCGCGACGCGCACACGCTCGACGAACAGAATGCGCAGACCTGGTCGCTGCTCGCGGCGGTCGGCCTCGTCGAGCGCGCGGCACACGCGTGCGAAAGCCTGTCGCACGGCGAGCAGCGCCTGCTCGAAATCGCGCTGTCGCTCGCGACGCGCGCACGACTGCTGCTGCTCGACGAGCCGCTCGCCGGTCTCGCCGAAGCCGATCGCGTGCGCGTCGCCGCGATCATTCGCGAGCTCGCGAACCATCACGCGGTGCTGCTGGTCGAGCATGACATCGACCGCGTGCTGACGATCTCCGATCGCGTCAGCGTGCTGCATCGCGGCCGGCTGATCGCGGACGGCTCGCCCGCCGAGGTCGCGCGCCACCCGGAAGTGATCGAAGCGTACCTCGGTCATGCGAAGGGCGAACGGCCGGTCGATGCACGGCTGGCCGCGCGCGACGACGAACGTCGCGTGCACGACGGCGCGGCGGCCGCGCGCCGGCCGCTGCTCCGTCTCGAGCGCGTGACGGCAGGTTACGCCGGCAACACGATCCTCGACGGCATCGACATCACGCTGCACGAAGGCGAAGTGGTCGCGATCCTCGGCCGCAACGGCGTCGGCAAGACGACGACACTACGCGCCGCGACCGGCGTCGCCGACGTCACGGCCGGGCGCATCACGTTCGACGGCCACGACATCACCGGCCGCCCCGCGCACGAGATCAACCGCCTCGGCCTCGCGATGGTGCCCGAGGGCCGCCGGCTGTTCCCGAACCTCACCGTCGCGGAAAACCTGCGACTCGCCGCGCGCAGGGGCGGCGCGAGCCTCGACGAGATGTTCGCACTGTTCCCGCGCCTCGCGACGCGCAAGGACGCGCGCGCCGAACACCTGTCGGGCGGCGAGCGGCAGATGGTGGCGATCGCGCGCGCGCTGATGGCGCCCGCGAAGGCGATCCTGCTCGACGAGCCGTTCGAAGGGCTCGCGCCCGCCGTCGTGCAGGAAGTGCTCGACGCGGTCGTGAAGCTGCGCGAGCGCGCGAGCGTGGTGATCGTCGAACACCAGGCCGACATGGTGCTGCCGATCGCCGACCGCGCGTACGTGCTCGTCAACGGCCGCGTCGCCCATGAAAGCAGCGCGGCCGCGCTCGAACAGGACGCGGCCACGCAGGCAAGACTGCTCGGCATCGTGCACGACGATGCCGGTTCAACCCTGGAGATGAAATCAGCATGACTTCCCCCCTGACCGCGCCCGTTCCCGTTTCGCTCGACGAAGGCCTGAGCGGCGCGACGCGCATCCACTTCATCGTCGGCGACCCGATTGCGCAGGTGCGTTCGCCGCAAGGCGTGACGGCCGCGCTGCGCGAAGCCGGGCGCGATGCGCTCGTGGTCCCTGCCCACGTCGCGCCGGACGATCTCGCGGCGTTCTTCGCGGGCGTGTCGCCGATGCGCAATGTCGACGGCGTGATCGTCACCGTCCCGCACAAGTTCAGCGCGGCCGCGTTCTGCACGAGCCTGTCCGACGAAGCTGCGTTCCTCGGCGCGGTGAACACGCTGCGCCGCACGGCCGACGGCGGCTGGCACGGCGGCATGTTCGACGGCACCGGCTTCGTCGCCGCGCTCGCCGATGCCGGCTGCGACCTGCGCGGGCAGCGCGCGCTGCTGGTCGGCGCGGGCGGCGCCGGTTCGGCGATCGGCCACGCGCTGGTGATGGCGGGCGCCGCGTCCATCGAGGTGCGCGACAACGACGCCGTGCGCGCCGGCGCACTCGTCGGACGGCTCGCCGCACTGCAGCGCGGCGCGGTGCGCATCGCCACCGAGGAGGTCGCGCCCGAGGCGTTCGACGTGATCGTCAATGCGTCGCCGATGGGCATGCGCGCGGACGATCCGCTGCCTGTCGACGTGTCGCGCGTGCCGGCCACCACGTTCGTCGGCGACGTCGTCACGAAGCCGCCGCTGACACCCTTCATCGAAGCGGCGCGCGCACGCGGCTGCCGCACCGTCACCGGCACGCAGATGTTCGCGCGCGTGTGCGACCGCATGGTCGCGTTCCTGACGGAATCCGCCGCATGAGCGCCTGCGCGATGCGCGCACGCCCGAGCCTGCCCGGACGCCGCGTGCGCCGCTGATCCGCTTTCGCTGTACGACGGCGGCGCGCCGCGCCGCCGTCCCCGTATCGCCACAACAATCAGGAGACACCCGATGAAACATCGTCGTACCGCCCCCCGCGCGCTCGCGGCCGGCGCCGCACTGCTCGCCGCCTCGCCTGCGTTCGCGCAGTCGAGCGTCACGCTCTATGGCGTCGTCGACAACGGCATCGCATACCAGAGCAGCCAGACGACGCTCGGCTCCGCCGCCGGCGGCCATGCGTCGGTGAAGATGGTGACCGGCGTATGGGCCGGCAGCCGCTTCGGCGTCAAGGGCTCGGAAGACCTCGGCGGCGGCACGAAGGCCGTGTTCGTGCTCGAATCGGGCCTCAACTCCGCAAACGGCGCGCAGCAGTACACCGACGCGATGTTCGGCCGCCAGGCGTGGGTCGGCTTCACGAACCCCGCGTATGGCTCGCTGACGTTCGGCCGCCAATACGCGTCGTATTACCAGCTCCTTTCACCGTACAGCCCGACCAACTGGCTGACCGGCTTCTTCGGCGCGCATCCCGGCGATATCGACGGACTCGACACGATCTATCGCGCCAACAACACGATCGAGTACACGTCGCCGAGGCTCTACGGTTTCACGTTCGGCGGCTCGTATTCGCTCGGCGGCGTCGCGGGCAGCATGAACGCCGGTTCGACCTGGACCACCGCGATCCAGTACGCGAACGGCCCGCTCGGGATGGCGGTCGGCTTTTCGCGGATCAACAACTCGACGCCCGGCGGCGGCGCGTTCGGCGCGAATTCGACGACGTCGAACAACGGCGCACAGGCGGGTGTGTCCGCGCTCACGAACGGCTATCAGACCGCGCAGGCGCAACAGCGCTTCGCGGTCGGCGCGAGCTATGCGTTCAACGATGCATGGGACGTGTCGGCGACCTATTCGAACGTGCAGTACATCCCGGGCGCCGGCTCGAAGTTCGCGCAGACGGCGATCTTCAATACCGGCGGCCTCGTGCTGCACTGGAAGCCGGGCACCGCGTGGGATCTCGGCGCGGGCTACAGCTTCACGCGCGCGACCAAGGCCAACGGCATCACGAACGCGGCGCAGTATCAGCAGTTCAACCTGTCGCAGTACTACGCGTTGTCGAAGCGCACCGGCCTCTATGCGCTCGAGGCGTACCAGCGTGCGAACGGCACCACGCTCGGCACGAACGGCAGCGGCCAGATCATCGCCGCGACCGCAACGCTCGGCGACGGCTTCAACTCGGCGCCGTCGTCGACGCGCAGCCAGTTCGCGGCTGGCGTCGGCATCGTGCACCGGTTCTGAACGACGCCGGCGGCTTCGTTCGTCGCTTTGACGCTTTGACGCCCGCGCATGCGGGCGTGTTCGTTTTGCGTCCCGCGACGGAACGCGGTCGGCCTGCCCGCATCGCACTTTTTTAGAACACTATTCCACTTTTAGATTTATTGGAATAACATTCCACAATCATCAAGACATCGTCCGCCGCGCGTCGAATCGGTACGCGCGGCGGCACGGAACGAAGGAGACGTGGACATGGGTGCGGTCGTCGAACGGCGCTGGGACGAAGAAGTGGATCTGCTGGTGTTTGGCGCCGGCGCGGCAGGCATGACCGCCGCGCTGGTCGCGGATCACGAGGGGCTGGCCGTCCTCGTGTGCGAAAAAACCGCTGCGGTGGGCGGCATCACGGCCACGTCGGGCGGCACGACGTGGGTGCCGGGCACGCGCCTGAGCGTCGATGCGGGCGTTCCCGACAGCGTCGACGATGCGCGGCGCTTTCTGCAGTCGGTGGTTGGCATGCGGGGCGGCGACGACGCGCGCGAAGCCTTTCTGCAAAGCGGTCCCGCGGCCATCGACGAACTCGCGCGCATCAGCGACGTGAAATTCGTCGCCGCCGCCGCGCATCCCGATTACGTGAACGGGCCCGGCGCCGCCTACGGCGGCCGCGCCCTCGTGCCCGCGCCGTTCGATGCGCGCGTGCTCGGCCGCGCATTCGCGCGCGTGCGGCCGCCGCGCAAGGAATTCATGGGGCTCGGCGGGATGATGGTCGCGCGCAGCGACCTGAACGCGCTGCTCGCGCCGTTCGCGTCGGTCGCGAACTTCACGCGCACGCTCGCCGTTGTCGGCCGCTATGCGCTCGACCGGCTGCGCTTTGCGCGCGGCACGCAGCTCGTGATGGGCAACGCGCTGGCCGCACGGCTTTACTACAGCCTGCTCAAGCGGCGTGTCGACGTGCGCTTCGACACGCCGCTGCTCGAACTCGTGCGCGAGAACGGCCGCGTCACCGGCGCGATCGTCGCGACGCCGGACGGCGGCCGCAGGCGGATCGGCGCGCGGCGCGGCGTGGTGCTCGCGACCGGCGGCATCACACGCCATCCGGCGCTGCGCCGGCAGTTGTTCCCGGCCGCCGCGCAGCCGCTGTCGCTGTCGCCGGACACCCATACCGGCGACGGCGTCGATCGCGCGCAGCGCGTCGGCGCACGCGTCGAGGACGGCGGCGACAGCGCCGGGCTGTGGATGCCGTGCTCGATCCGCCGTGCGGCGGGCACCGGCTCCGGCGGCGACAGCGTATGGCCGCATATCATCCTCGACCGCGCGAAGCCCGGCCTGATCGCGGTCAACCGCCGCGGCGAACGCTTCGTCAACGAGTCGAATTCGTACCACGACTTCGTGATGGGGATGCTGCGCGACGACGGCAACGGGCCGAGCGTGCCGGCCCACCTGATCGTCGACGACGCGTTCATCCACACGTACGGCCTCGGCCTGCTGATGCCTGCGCGCAGCGCAGCCCGCATCGCCGCGTTCGAACGCGCCGGCTACCTGGTGAAAGGCGCGACGCTGGCCGAGCTGGCCGCGAAGCTGCAGGTGGACGCCGGCGGTCTCGCGCGCACCGTCGAGACCTACAACCGTGACGCCGCCGACGGCAAGGACCCCGCGTTCCAGCGCGGCAGCAGCCCGATGAGCCGCTTCAACGGCGACCCGGCGCAACAGCCGAACCCGTGCATCCGGCCGATTGGCTCCGGGCCGTACTACGCGGTGACCGTATGGCCCGCCGACCTCGCGTGCAGCGCGGGCCTGAGCGGCACCGCGAACGGCGAGGTGCTAGATGACGCCGGGCGCGTGATCCCCGGCCTGTTCGCGTGCGGCAACGATCTCGCGTCGATCTTCCGCGGCACCTATCCCGGCCCCGGCACGACGCTCGGGCCGGCGATCGTGTTCGGCTGGCGCATCGCGAAATTCGCTGCGCATGGAGAGGTGGCGGCGGGCGGTCCTACGGCAAGCGGTTCTACGGCAGGCGACGCATCGCCCGCGGCGCCGCACCGGCCCGCGTGCGCCGACGCGCATGACTGACGAACCGGCGCGCACGGCCTGCCATAATGCGACGGCCGCCCCCGCCCCATCATCGAGGAGGAACCGCTGATGCAACGCATCGTCAACCGCCATTCGCTGAACCTGCCGAAACTGGGCCTCGGCACCTGGCCGATGCTCGGCGACACGTGTACGCGCGCCGTCGCAAGCGCGCTCGAATCCGGCTATCGGCATGTCGACACCGCCGCCGCATACGACAACGAAGCGGCAGTCGGCAATGCGATCGCCGCATCGGCCGTCCCGCGCGAGCAGATCCACGTGACCAGCAAGGTCTGGTGGGACCAGCTGAGCCCCGAACGCATGCGGCAATCGTTCGACAACACCTTGCGCGCGCTGCGCACCGACTACGTGGACCTGTTCCTGATCCACTGGCCGGCACCCGACTGGAATCTCGCGGAAACGATCGACACGCTCGTGTCGTTCAGGGAACAGGGCCGCGCCCGTGCGATCGGCGTCGCGAACTTTCCGCTCGCGCTGCTGCACGAAGTCGTCGACGTGATGCAGGCGCCGCTGGCCGCGATGCAGGTCGAATACCACGTGCTGCTCGGCCAGACCCGGCTGCTGCAGTTTGCCGAGCAGCACGACATGGCGCTGATCGCGTACAGCCCGCTCGCGCGCAACCGCGTGTCGACGATCCCGGAACTGCAGCGGATCGCCGACAAGCATCGCGTGCTGCCGACGCAGGTCGCGCTCAAATGGCTGCTCGACCAGCCGAATGTCGCCGCCGTGCCGAAGGCAGCCGGGAAGGACAATCAGCTCGCCAATCTCGCCTCGCTCGACATCGAACTGGACGACGACGATCGCGCGCTGATTGCCGGGCTGCCCAAGGATCAGCGGCTCGTGAGCCCGGCGTTCGCGCCGCAGTGGGATCCTGCCGCGTAACGCCGGCGCGCGTGTCGATCGCGGCGACAGCCGCAACGGCCGCGCGGACGCCCGCGCATCCCGCCCGCTCAGTGCTGCTGCACCGCCGGCCCCGCCGCGCGATCCTGCTCCGCCCCATCCGCCCGGCGGCCGCCGATCATGTACAGCGCGCCGGCCGCCGCGAGCGCCGGCATCGCGAGCAGGCTGAACACGTCGCCGAAGCGCCAGCCGAGCCCCATCAGCATTGCGCCGACGAACGCGCCGGCCACGCCGCCGATCCGGCCGATGCCGAGCATCCACGCGACGCCCGTCGCGCGGCAGCGCGTCGGATAGAGACTCGCCGCATACGCGGACATCGACGTCACCGCGCTCGTCACGACGGTGCCGCACAGGAAGATCAGCGTGCCGAGCCATGCGGCGTGCCCGATCGTGCGGCTCACCACGAGCACCAGCGCACCGGCCACGACGTACGCGCAGACGATCGTCCGGTTCGGATTGAAGCGATCCATCAGCCAGCCGGCGCACAGATTGCCGAGCACGCCGCCAAGCGGAAACAGCGACGTCATCAGCGCGCCGTGCTCGGTGTCGAAGCCTGCGTCGCGAAACAGCGTCGGCATCCAGTTGGTCAGCAGGTAGTAGATCAGCAGTCCCATGAAATAGGCTGCCCACAGCAGCAGCGTGCGCGTGCGGAACCGTGCCGACAGCACCTGCGCGAGCGCGGATGCCCCGCTCCCGCTACCCGTCTCCGCGCGCGCTCCGGCGGCGACGAACGTACAGCCGTCGAAACGCTCGTGCGGCGCGATCCGCGCGAGGATCCGCGCGATGCGCTCATGCGTGCCCTGCCGCACGGCCAGATACTGCGCGGACTCCGGCAGCAGCATGGCCAGCGCGATGGCCAGCACGATCGGACCGATCCCGCCTGCGCTCAGCACGCTCTGCCAGCCGAAGTGCGGAATCAGCCATGCCGACGTGATGCCGCCGACCGCGAGTCCGCACGAGAACCCGCAGAACATCGCGTTGACCGCGACGCCGCGAATCCGCGCCGGCGCATACTCGGACATCAGCGTGACCGCGTTCGGCATCGCCGCGCCCAGGCCCAGGCCGGTCAGGAAGCGAAATGCCGTCAGCGTGCCGATCGACTGCGCGTGCGCCGACACGAGGCTCCACGCGCCGAAGCATGCCACCGACAGCACCAGCACGGTCTTGCGGCCGAGCCGGTCCGCACAGGGGCCGGCGGCGAGCGCGCCGATGCCAAGCCCGGCCAGCGCCGCGCTCATCACCGGGCCGAGCGCGCTGCGCGCGATGCCCCAGTCCTGGACCAGCGCCGGCGCGATGAAGCCGATCGCGGCCGTGTCGTAGCCATCGGCGGCCACGACCAGAAAGCAGAGGATCAATATCAGCCACTGGCAGGGGGAAAAGCGTTCGGCGTCGATGAACGACTGCACGTCGAGCGTACGCTGGGGGGTTGTCATCGTCTGTCTCCTGTAGTCCGTGCGCGGCGCGTCTGCGTCGCTCGCGCACGGGTGTCTCCGTATTTCGTTATCCGTCGCGCGTCGGGATCGACCGCGACGCTCAGTCCGGCGCGGCTTGCGCAGCGCCGTATGCATGCCAGCCGCCGTCGACGTTCAGCACGGTGCCGGTGATGTAGCTCGCCGCGTCCGAGGCGAGGAACGCGATCGCGCGCGCGATCTCGTCCGGGTCCGCCAGCCGCCCGAGCGGCGTGCGTCGTTCGATCGCCGCGCGGTTCAACTGGCCGTTGCGCGCGAGCGTTTCGACCAGTTCGGTCGCCACGTAGCCGGGCGCGACCGCGTTGACGCGCACGCCAGCGCGCGCCCACTCGCATGCCATCGAGCGCGTCAGCGACGCGATCGCGGCCTTCGCGGCGCCGTACGCGTTGCGCGTCGGAATCCCGCCCTGGCCGGCGATCGAGCCGAGATTGACGATCGCGCCGGACCGGCGCGCGAGCATCACGCGCGCCGCTTCGCGGCTTGCGAGAAACGTGCCGCGCACATGCACGGCCAGCAGCCGGTCGAAGGCCGCCGCCGACTGCTCGAGCGTCGGCGCGTTCTGCTCGCCGATTCCCGCATTGTTGACCAGCACGTTGATCCGGCCGAAGCGCTCGGCGACGGTGCGCATCAACGCGGCCACGTCCTCCTCGCTGGCAACGTCGACGCGCACGCCGACGTGCCCGTCGCCAAGTTCCGCCGCCCGCCGCATCGCGCGCTCGCCGTCCAGGTCGGCGATCGCGACGCGATAGCCGTCGTCGGCGAGCCGCGTTGCGCAGGCCCAGCCGATGCCGTCCGCACCGCCCGTGACGATCGCCACACGCAGGTTGCTCATGTCGTCTCCTGTTTTTGTCGGTCGCGCGGTGGTCAGCGCGTCAGATACGCGAGGCTCGGAAAATCGACGCGACGCACGATGCGGCTTTCCTGCGCGACGATCAGATGGCCCGATGCCTGCAGATAGGCGGGCCATTCCGGGTCGGCGTCGCGCGCGGTGCGGCGCGCATCGTAATCCGCGATGCTGTCGTAGCCCCACAGGTGAACCACCTGGTTCAGCGCGCCGATGTCGCTCATGTAGAAGCCGACCGGCGGGCCGAGATACCTTACCTGGATCGGCATGGCGAGCCGGTCGAAGATCTCGAGGAATTCCGCCATCCCGCGCGGGCGGATCGTGTAGATGCGGTGGTCGATGAAGGCTTTCGAGTCAGGCATGGTGAACTCCGGAGTCAGGCCGTCGCGCGCGCGGCGGCGGCGTGCGTTTCGGCAACGGCGGGCGTCGGGTCGGCGATGCCGGCGATGTGGCGGGCGGTCAGGTACCCGAACGTCATGATCGGCCCGAGCGTGATGCCCGCGCCCGGATAGTTGCCGCCCATGATGCTGGCGCGGTCGTTGCCGACCGCGTAGAGCCCGGCGATCGGCCGGTCGTCGGCCGCCAGTACCTGCCCGGGCACGTTGGTGCGAATCCCGTCGAACGTGCCGAGATCGCCCATCAGCACCTTCAGCGCGTAGTACGGGCCGTCGCCGAGCGGCGCCACGCACGGGTTCGGATGATGGTCCGGGTCGCCGAGATAGCGGTTGAACGACGTCGTGCCGCGGCCGAACGCCGGGTCCTCGCCGCGTACGGCGCCTTCGTTGTAGCGGCGCACGGTGGCCGCGAGATTCGCTGCGTCGATGCCGGCCCGCTGCGCGAGTTCCGCGAGCGTGTCGCCCTTGACCAGATAGCCGTTGCGCAGTAGCGGCCCGAGCGGCACCGGCGCGGGCTTCGCGAAGCCGAGGCCGTACTTGCGGATCGTCGCGTGATCGCAGACGAGCCACATCGCGGTCTCGGCGTCGTCGCGGCACGCGTCGATCATCGCGGCGCCGACGTCGTGGTAAGAATTCGATTCGTTGGTGAAACGCGTGCCGCGCCGCGTGACGCCGATCACCCCGGGCTTGTAGCGGTCGAGCAGATGCGGAAACACGCCGAAGCGTCCGTCGCCGAACGGTACGCGCGACACCGGCATCCATGCGGCCGGCTGCGGATAGCGGATCTCGACGCGGCCGCCGACGCGCTCGGCCAGCTTCGCGCCGTCGCCGGTATTGCCGACCGGCACCGGCGACACGTGCTCGCCGCCGCGCGCGACGTGCGGATACGCGTGGGCAATGCGCGCCACGTCGTGCGAGAAGCCGCCGCATGCGAGCACGACCGCCCGCCGCGCAACGATGCCGGTCGGCACGCCTTCGACATCGACCGTCGCGCCGACGATCCGCCCGTCGCGCATCGTGAGCTCGCGCGCAGCGGCATTCGTGAGGATCGGGATGCCGAGGTCCAGAGCCGACTTGGCGAGCCGCGCGGCGAGCGCATTGCCGCTCGTGATCTGCACGCCGCGGCGATACAGTGCGAGATCCTTCAGATGCGACGCGAGCCGCTTCGTCACGTACCACGCCGACTTCAGCGAGCGCGTCGCATTGAAGAAATGCCGGAGGTCCGCGTTCGACGAATTGAACATCATGCCGATGAACGTGATGGTCTTCAGCGGCGGACGCAGGCGCTCGAGATCGCGCCCGAGGCCGCGCGCGTCGAACGGCGCGGCGACCACCGAGCGGCCGATGTCGACGCCGCCCGGCAGGTTCGGGTGATAGTCCGGATAGAGCGTCGGGACGAATTTCACGTCGGTTTCCCGTTCGAAGAAGTCGAGCATCGCCGGGCCGTGTTCGAGAAAGGCCTCGATCGCGTCGTCGTCGTAGAACGCGCCTGCTTCGCCGCGCAGATAGGTGCGTGCGGCCTCGCGCGTGTCGCGCACGCCGTTCGCCAACGCATGGCGATTGCCGGGAATCCACAGCACGCCGCCGGAAAAAGCCGTCGTGCCGCCGAAGCACGCTTCCTTCTCGACGACGATGACGTCGAGCCCCGCCTTGCGCGCGGTAATCGCGGTGGACAGGCCGCCTGCTCCCGATCCGATCACGAGCAGGTCGCAGGTGAGTTGGGTAGAGCGCTGCTGGTCGCTCATGGTGTTCTCCTCCTTCCGATGGCGGTGCCGCTCGACCGCGCCGCACGTTCGCGGGCGGCCTTGTGTGCGGCGCACGCCATGTCGTTGAATTACTTCGCGCCCGCTTCGTAGCCGGGCCGCGGAACCAGGTCCATCAGCATCGCGTCGAGGCCGCCGTCGACGACCAGCTCCGCACCGTTTACATAGCCCGCGCGCGGGCTGGCGAGAAACGCGACGACGTTCGCGATGTCGTCGGGACGCCCGATGCGCCGGCTGGCGGTCATCGCGCTGCGGCGCGCCTCGATGTCGCCGTCCGCATAGAACGACTCGGACAGCGGCGTGCGGATCATGCCGGGGCACACGGTATTGCTGCGGATCCCGCGCGGCCCCCATTCGGCCGCGAGCTGGCGCGCCAGCATCGCGACCGCCGCCTTGCTCGCGCTGTACGCGCCGCTGTGCGTCTGCGGATGGCGCGCCGCGATCGACGCGACGTGGACGATCGCTCCCGAGCCGCGCGCGAGCATCGCGCGGCCGAACGCCTGCGCGCACAGCATGTAGCCGGTGAGATTGACCTGCAGCATCGCATTCCACGCATCGAGGTCGATCGTCTCGATGCCGCCGGCGCGCAGCAGCCCCGCGTTGTTGACGAGCACGTCCGGTGCGCCGAGCTCGCGCTGCACGTGCTCGGCCGCCTGCGCGACGCTGGCGCGGTCGCCGATGTCGCATGCGATCGCAACGACGTCGCCGCCGCTGCCGCGCAGCCGTTCGGCCAGCGCGATCGTACGGTCCGCATCGCGGTCGAGCAGTGCGACGCGTGCGCCGGCCGCGACCAGCGTTTGCGCGATCGACGCGCCGATGCCGCCCGCCGCGCCCGTCACGACGCATACCTGCCGGCCGAGCTGAAGCCAGTCCGGCTGGTGATTGCCTGTCTCCGACATATGATTCGTGATCCTTTCTAATGAATGGCGATATATTCCGGTGCATCTCGTATGGAGGGTTCGGTCGCGGCTGCGATGCACATGGGCCGCGCCGGTGAGAAAAGTATAGAAGCGCGTCATGTGCGAAAACTGGACAAACGCATCAGGCAACAGGACAATTTGTACACAGGAGGCCAGCCGACATGAGGAGAATCCCTAACTACGATCTGTATGGCGAATCGGCCCGTCCGCCCTGGTACGACGCGTTCAACTTCGAATGGATCCCGGAGCGCAGCCGGCCCAACGACTGGCATATCGCCGCGCACCGGCACGATGCGCTATTGCAGATTTTGTACATTCGCGACGGCAGCGGGCATGTCGTGATCGAGAGCGAAAAGCACCCGTTCGCGCCGCCGTGCCTCGTGCTGCTGCCCGCGCAGACCGTGCATGCGTTCGAGTTCTCGCCGGAGATCGACGGCTTGGTGATCACCGTCGCGCAACGTGCGCCCGACGCACTGCTGAAGGTCGTCGCGCCCGGCGTGCTGCCGGTCCTGCAGCGCGCCGCGGTGATTCCGGTCCGGGGGCCGGACGCGAGCGTGTCGATGCTGATGCCGCTTTTCTCGCTGCTCGAACAGGAATTCCGCGGCGCGTCGCGCGGACGCGGCGCCGCCGGAATGGCGCTGCTGGTCGCGCTGCTCGTGCATGTCGCGCGCCTGAGCGATCTCGCGGCGGCGCCGCCGCATGCACTCACCGACCGGCGCGGCACGCTGCTGCGACGCTTTCACGAGCTGATCGCCGCGCACTTTCGCGAGCACCAGCCGGTCGAGTTCTACGCGGAGCGCCTCGGCGTGACCGCCGCGCAGCTCGCGCGCGTCTGCCGCGAGGAACTGGGCATCCCGACGACGGCCGTCATCAACGAACACCTGATTCGCGAAGCGCAGCGCGATCTCGTCTATTCGAACCTGAGCGTCAAGCAGATCGCGCACGAAATGGGCTTCGTCGACAGCGCGTACTTCAGCCGCTATTTCCGCAAGCAGACCGGGCTGACGCCGGGCGAGTTCCGCGCGTCCGCGCATCGCGACCTGATGCTGGCGCCGTAGCGAATCGGTCGACGCTGCGCTGCGGCGCGTCGCTCCTTGCGTCGCCGCCGCGCCTTCCCTGACCGCCCGCCCCGGCCGAACGCAGGCACAAGGCCCCCGCCGAATATTGTTCCCGCTACACTGCATCGATCCGTCCACGACAGTCGCGGCGCGCCATGCCTGCCTCCGTTCTGCCATTCGCCCTGCTGGCCAAGCAGCGGGAAATCGAGTCGCTCCGCCGGCTGGCCGGGCGGATCGAACTGATCGACCTGCTCGGCCGCCTGATCCACGCGCTGCAGCGCGAACGTGGTGCAACGAGCCTCTATCTCGCCTCGCGCGGCACGCGCTTTCCCACCGAACGTGCAGCCGCGCGCCGCGACGGTGCACCGCTGCTGGCCCGTTTGCGCACGCGGCTGGACCGCGAGCTGGCGCCCGCCAGCCACGCGACGTCGCAGATCCTGTCGTCGATCGCGTGGGCGCTGATCGACCTGGAGTCGCTGGACACGCTGCGCGAACGGGTCGACGCGCTTGCGGTGTCCGCGCCGGAATCGGTGAAGGCCTTCAGCACCGTGATCGGCAGCCTGATGGAGCTGATCTTCCAGCTCGCCGACGGCGCGCCCGACCCGTCGATCTCCAGCATGCTGGTCGCGCTCGTCCATATCGTGCAGGGCAAGGAAGAAGCCGGTCAGGAGCGCGCGGTTGGCGCGCACATGTTCGCGGCCGGCGGCTTTTCGGCGGACCAGCAGGAGCGCCTGTCGTACCTGTGCGACGCGCAGGCGCGCAGCCTCGAAGTCTTTGCGAACTTCGCGAATGCCGAGCATGACGAATGGTGGCGGCTGCGTTCGACGCAACCCGGCACTGCGACGTTCGAACAATTGCGGCGCACGCTCTGCACGGCTGCTGTCGGCGACGCGCTCGACGCCGGCCTGAGCGAAGCCTGGTTCGACGCGGCCAGCGCGCGAATCGACGATCTCTGGCATCTGCAGATCGCGCTGACGCTGCATGTCCGACGTGCCTGCGACGAACGGATCGACGCCGCGCGGCAGACGCTGCGCGATTCCGAATGCCTGATGGCGCAATTGCGCGACAATCCGCCGCCGCACGCACGGGCGCTCGAGCACTTCTTCTCGGACGGCGGGCCCGTCGACGGAACGGCCGTCCACGTGCTGCCGGAACGGTTGACGAGCGCGACCCCGTCGACGCTCGCGCGCCTCAGGTCCTTGCTCGAATCGCAGTCGGCCACGCTGGCCGGCGCGGAAGTCGAACTGGATGCGGCACGGCGCACGCTGTTCGAACGCAGGCTCGTCCAGCGCGCAAAGACGATGCTCATGGCGCGCTTCGGGATGCGCGAGGACGCTGCGTACCGGACGCTGCAGAAAGCATCGATGGACCGCAATCGGCCGCTCGCCGAAATTGCGGAAGCCGCGCTCGCGGCACCCGAGGCATTCGCCGGAACGGCGGCCACGACCACGGTCACGGCCGCGCGACGCATGCGCCGACACGCGCCCGACACGCCGGACGACGACGCCCCGCACTGATCGCGCGGCGCGCACCGGCACGGCGCGCATTCAGGACACCGACAGTGCAGCCTGCACCGCGCGGGTGCGGCACGCCGATGCACCGCAGGCCGTCGTGCCGGCACGAACGCGTGCAGCCGCCCGCGGCGCGCATCCTGTCGAACTGGTATGGAACTTGCGCTATCCATGGCGTCGGGCTAAAGGCGGCCCGGTACGCGCGCCGTGCTGCTGCACGGCGACCGATCACGTGGATAACGACGTCCGCGCAACGCACCCGCACATCGTGGCGGGGGCGTTGCGCGGATTTTTTTTGTCCCATTTTACGAGTGCATATCCATGGCATACCTCGCTCCTGCAGAGTTCGTCGCGAAGATGGTCGACGCCGGCGAATCGAAACTCTCGATGTCGACCCGCGATACGCTCATCCGCGCCTATATGGCTGGCGCGATCCTCGCGCTGTCCGCCGCGTTCGCGGTCAGCATCACGGTCAACACCGGCAATCCGCTGGTGGGCTCGCTGCTGTTTCCGGTCGGCTTCTGCATGTTGTATCTGCTGGGCTTCGACCTGCTGACCGGCGTCTTCACGCTCGCGCCGCTCGCCGTGCTCGACGGCCGCCCGGGCGCGACCTGGAGCGGCGTATTGCGCAACTGGGCGCTGGTGTTCTGCGGCAACTTCGCGGGTGCGCTGACGGTGGCCGTGTTCATGGCCGTGATTTTCACGTTCGGGTTCTCGGAGGCGCCGAACCTGATCGGCCAGAAGATCGGCGGCATCGGCGAAGCACGCACGCTCGGCTACGCGGCACACGGCGCGGCCGGCATGCTCACGCTGTTCGTGCGCGGCATCATGTGCAACTGGATGGTGTCGACCGGCGTGGTGGCGGCGATGATGTCGACTTCCGTGTCGGGCAAGGTGATCGCGATGTGGATGCCGATCCTCGTGTTCTTCTACATGGGCTTCGAGCATTCGGTGGTGAACATGTTCCTGTTTCCGTCGGGCCTGATGCTCGGCGGCCACTTCACGCTGCTCGACTATCTGCTGTGGAACGAAATTCCGACGGTACTGGGCAACCTCGTCGGCGGGCTGACCTTCGTCGGCGCGACGCTGTACAGCACGCACTACAAGACCGCGCCCAAGCGCCGGCCGTCGGCCAGCATCGCCACGCGCGAAGCCTGACTGACTCGCCGAGCGACTGACTGACTGACCGGCCGGCCGGGACGGGCGCCCGCCCGCTCCCCGGCCGCCGCGCGCGGCGCCCTCGCCGTGGCGGGGGCCGCATCGCGGCGCCGGCGCGTGTCGCTTGCTGCCGGGTTGCGGACGCATGACCGAAAGTCGGCGCCGCCGGTTTCTCTACACTGGATCGCACGCCCGACCTGCCCGGTATCGCCCGCGGCGTGCGCCGTCACGTCCTTCGACGCGACTCGCACGCGCGCGCCGCCGCGTTGCGCCCGCCTCTGCCGGACGGCCTTCGCCCATCGCCCGACCGGTCGGCCCCGACACCCTCCAGGAGAGTTCATTGAGTCCGTCGCAAGCGCGCCCCGCGAAAAAACGATCTTCGCGCCCGTCCCTTACCCTGGACGACATCACGATCGTCGACCACGCCGTCCTCAAGCGTGCAGTGGGTGCAATGGCGTTCGGCAACGCAATGGAATGGTTCGACTTCGGCGTCTACAGCTACATCGCCGTCACGCTCGGCAAGGTGTTCTTCCCGTCCAGCAGCCCGTCCGCGCAGCTGCTGGCCACCTTCGGCACCTTCGCGGCCGCGTTCCTCGTGCGCCCGCTCGGCGGCATGGTGTTCGGCCCGCTCGGCGACCGCATCGGCCGCCAGCGCGTGCTCGCGATGACGATGATCATGATGGCCGTCGGCACCTTTGCGATCGGCCTGATCCCGAGCTACGCGTCGATCGGCATCATGGCGCCCGTGCTGCTGCTGGTCGCCCGCCTCGTGCAGGGTTTCTCGACCGGCGGCGAATACGGCGGCGCCGCGACCTTCATCGCCGAATTCTCGCCCGACAAGCGCCGCGGCTTCATGGGCAGCTTCCTCGAATTCGGCACGCTGACCGGCTACATCCTCGGCGCGGGCACGGTCGCGGTGCTTACCGCGTCGCTCTCGCAGGAAGCGCTGCTGTCGTGGGGCTGGCGCGTGCCGTTCTTCATCGCCGGGCCGCTCGGGCTCGTGGGCCTGTACGTGCGAATGAAGCTGGAGGAAACGCCGGCGTTCAAAAAGGAAATCGATGCGCGCGAGGGCAACGCCAATCCGCAGCCGCGGCATACGCTTGTCGAACTGCTTGCCGAGCAGTGGAAGCCGCTGCTGCAATGTGTCGGCCTCGTGCTGATCTTCAACGTCACCGACTACATGGCGCTGTCGTATCTGCCGAGCTACCTGTCGGCGACGCTGCACGTCGAGGAATCGCACGGCCTGTTCCTGGTGCTGCTCGTGATGGTGCTGATGATGCCGATGACGCTCTATGCCGGCCACCTGTCGGACCGGATCGGCCGCAAGCGCGTGATGATGTTCGGCTGCGCGGGGCTGCTGGTGCTGTCGGTGCCGGCCTTGATGCTGATCCGCACCGGCGGAATGCTGCCGGTGTTCGGCGGCATGCTGATCTACGGCACCTTGCTGTCGACTTTCACCGGCGTGATGCCGTCCGCGCTGCCGGCGCTGTTCCCGACGAAGATCCGTTACGGCGCGCTGGCGATCGGCTTCAACGTGTCGGTATCGCTGTTCGGCGGCACGACGCCGCTCGTGACCGCATGGCTCGTCGATGCAACCGGCGACCTGATGATGCCCGCGTACTACCTGATGGGCGCGTCGTTCATCGGCATCGTGTCGGTGCTGGCGCTGCGCGAGACGGCGCGCCAGCCGCTGCCCGGGTCCGGGCCGTGCGTATCGAGCCGGGCCGAAGCACTCGCGCTGATGCGCGGACAGGCCGACGACGTCCGCGTTCCGGATCGCAGGCTCGCGCGGCTCGGCAAGCGCGCCTGATCGGACATCATGCGCCGTTCGCGCGTCAGCTCGCGCGCGAACGGATGGAATCCGCCTGTCGCGTGACGGGCGCCGCGCGCGTCTGCCGGCACAGCAGCGGCGTGACGACACCGATCGCGGGTACGACGACGTATCACGCACGACACCGCTTCGCTTCGTCGGCCTGCGTCCGGAACCAGCGCGTGATAAATTGCCCGGGCAGCCTTCGCGTCTTCGAGCCCGGGAAAGCCGAACGCGGTCCGCAACATCCTCTGACGAGTCGTGTCGCCGCGCATGCGGACAGACTCGCGCACCTTCACGATTCTGCAAATTTTCTCGGGTATCGACGAAGATCGACCGACGCGGCGCGCTGCCTGCGGTCGATGTCTGTCGAACGCAGGTTCGGGCCGGCCATTTCGCCGCGTCCGACTAACCGAGACCCTCATGCCCAGGAAAAAATCCAGCATCTGGTCGAGCTCTTTCGACCTGTTGTCGAAAGTGGCGGGCGTACCTTCCGCCAAGAAGGCCGCGAAGTCGCGCTCGTCCCCGGCACGCGCCGCCAAGGCGCAAGCCGCCGCGAAGCGCAACGCGAAGGCGCCGGCGGGCCGCGCCTCGTCGGGCAAGCTGCCCGGCACCTGGCTGCGTTCATTTCACTCGGCACGCCCGACAGCCGGTCGCTTCGTCAATCATCTCGCGTATGCGCTGTACCTGCCCGCCGCGCCGGCGACGACGGTCGGCCTGCCCGCCGTCGTCATGCTGCACGGCTGCAAGCAGAGCGCGGAATCGTTCGCCGCCGGCACGCGCATTTGCCGTCTCGCGGAACGCGCCGGGTTCGTCGTCGTGCTTCCCGAACAGGCCAAGACCGCACATGCGCACCGCTGCTGGAACTGGCATGGCGATGAATCGCATTCCGAAGTACCGGCCGTCGCGTCGCTCGTCGAGGCGCTGGTACGACAGTACGGCCTCGACCGCGAGCGCATCTACCTGGCCGGCATTTCCGCGGGCGCGGGGCTCGCCGCCGGGCTCGTCGTGGAGCATCCCGAGTTGTTCGCGGCTGTCGGGCTGCACTCCGGCCCGGCGATCGCCGCGCCGTCGTCGACGCTCGCCGCGATGAGCCTGATGCGTCGCGGCACGCGCGACGACCCGGTGCGCGTGATCGACGAGCACGTCGACATCGCGACTTATCCGGGCATGCCGGCCCTGATCGTGCATGGCGAATTCGATGCGGTGGTCGCAAAGCAGAATGCCGTGCAACTCGGTATCGAGTTCGCGCGGCTCAACCGGCTCATCGACGCGCAAGGCGAACTGCGCATCGGCGAACAGCGCACGTACAGCCAGGGCGGCGCCGACTATACCGACTATCTCGGCGCAGGGCGGCTGGTCGTGCGCGTATGCATCGTGCACGGGCTGACACACGCATGGAGCGGCGGCGACCCGCGCGAGGCATTCCATTCCGCGAAGGGGCCGGACGCCACGTCGATGTTCTGGAATTTCTTTCGACGTCAGCGTCGCAAGCGGCGGCGATAAGACCTTCCATTGATGTCGGTCGCGAACGCCGCCGGCGCCCGCCCGCGACCGTCGCCTCAATACACCGGATGCCCGCTGATCAGGCTCGGCAGCCACGTCGAGAAGAACGGCAGGTACGTGACGATGTTGATCGCGCTGAAGATCGCGAGATAGTACGGCCACGCAACCTTCGTCGTCTCGCCGATCGACACGTTGCCGATCGCGCAGCCGACGAACTGCACCGAGCCGATCGGCGGGTGCACGAGCCCGAGCGAGCAGTTCAGCAGCAGCATGATGCCGAACTGGACCGGCCCGACGCCGCATGCCATCGCGATCGGCAGGAACAGCGGCGTCGTGATCAGGATGTGCGCGGCCATGTCGACGAAGGTGCCGAGGAACACCTGGATGATGTTGATGTACAGCAGCATCAGCCACGGCGCGGCGGTCGACTGCTTCAGCAGCCCTTCGATCGCGTCCGGCACCTCGAGGTACGACATCTGGAAGCGCAGCATGTTGGACACCGCGATCAGCAGCAGCACGACGCCGGTCGTACGCGCCGCATGCGACAGCGCGCGGCGCAGCTTTTCGAGCGTCAGCGTGCGGTAGACGATCGTGGTCAGCACGAGCGAGTACACGACGGCGATCGCGGCCGCCTCGGTCGCCGTCGCGATCCCCTTCGCGACGCACACGAGGATGATCGCGATCACCATCAGCCCCGGCACCGCACCGACGAAGCTGCGCGCGACCGCATACCAGCCGGGGAATGCGGGCAGCGCCGACGAGCCGTCCGCGCGACGCGGATAGCCGTGGCGCACCGCCTGCCAGTATGCAGCTGCCAGCACGAAGCCCATCACCCACAGCACCGGCAGCAGCCCCGAGAACAGCAGGTCGCCGATCGAGACGCCGCTCACCTGCTGGCCGTTCAGCATGCCCGTGATCCCCTGCGCGGCGAACGCGTAGATGATCATGTTGGTCGAGGTCGGCATCAACGCGCCGGCGAGCGACGCATGCGTCGTCACGTTGACCGCATAGGCCGCGCTGTAGCCTTCGCGCTTCATCAGCGGAATCACGACGCCGCCCATCGCGGACGTATCGGCGGTCGGCGAGCCCGACACGCCGCCGAACAGCGTGCAGGCGACGACGTTCGCCATGCCGAGACCGCCGCGGAAATGGCCGACCGTCGCTTGCGCGAAGCGCAGGATGCGATCGGCGATCCCGCCGTGCAGCATCAGTTCGCCGGAAAAGATGAAGAACGGGACCGCGAGAAACGAGAAGGCATTCATCCCCGAGATCATCGACTGCATCGCGGTCGCGATCGGCAGCCCTTCGACCGCATAGGTCAGTACACAGGCGATGCCGAGCGCGAACGACACGGGCACGCCGAGCATGAGGAAAATCAGAAAACCGATGGTCAGGATCGCGAGTTCCATGGCGTTTTATGGGCGTGACGAACGGTGGCGAAGCGCGAGCAGGTGCTCGAGCGAGAACAGGATGATCGCGATCGCCGCCGGAATCGTGATCAGGTAGCGCACGCCTTCGGGCAGGCCGATGATCGGGATGCGGTCGCCCATCGTTTCGATGGCCATGCTGCCGCAGCCGACCAGGATCGCGATCGCGAACGCGATCAGGCTCAGGTGCTGGAACGCGATCGCGGCGGTGTGCGCATTCGGCGGCAGGCGGCGCACGAACGAGTCGAGGCCGATATGGCCGCCGTCGCGCACCTTCATCGCCGCGCCGAACATCGCGATCACGATCACGAGCAGCAGCGCGACCGGCTCGACGAAATCCGGCGCGTTGTCGAACACGTAGCGCATCACGACCGAATAGAACACCAGCACCGTGAGGGCCGCGAGGCAGAGCGACGCGATGATCGCCAGCAGGCGGCACAGCACGTCGTTCGCGCGATGCAGCAGCGGCGCGCCGTGCGAGCGCGTCGTTGCCGCGCCGTTCTGCGCGGCGGCCGGCGATGTTGCCGGCGCGGCCGCCGTACTGTCGAGGGATGCGCGACGCGTCACTTGGTCGCCTCGATTTCGTCGACGATCTGCTTCATCTGCGGCGTCTTCTCGTACTTCGTCCACAGGGGCTGCATCACCTTCACGAACGCCGCGCGATCGATCTGCGACGCCGGCAGGATCTTCGCGCCGCCCTTCGTCACCGTCTGCTGCGCGGACGCCTCGCGCGCGGTCCAGAGCTTCTCGTAGTACGGCACCGAATCCGCCGCCGCCTTCCTGATTGCCGCCTGCTCCTGCGGCGACAGCGTGTCCCAGACCTTCTTCGAGAACACGAGCACTTCCGGCGTCATCGCGTGCTGCGTTTCCGAGTAATCGGGCGCCACTTCGAAGTGCTTCGTTTCCTCGTACGACGGCAGGTTGTTTTCCGCCGCGTCGACGAGGCCGGTCTTCAGTCCCGTGTAGACCTCGGCGAACGGCATCGGCGTCGGGGTGCCGCCCATCGCCTTGATTTCGTCGACCATCAGGTCCGACGGCTGCACGCGCACCTTGAGGCCCTTCATGTCGGCCGGCGAGCGCACCGGGTGTTTCGCGTAGATCGAGCGCGCGCCGCTCTCGTAGAAGGTCAGCGCGATCATGCCTTTTGCCGCGAACGCGTCGAGGATCTTCTGGCCGGCCGGGCCGTACATGGCCTTGCGGAAATGGTCGATGTCGCGGAACAGGAACGGGAACGACGGGATCAGCGATTCCGGCACGATCTCGTTGAACGCCGCGCCGTTCGCGCGAACCATGTCGATCGCGCCGATCCGCACCTGGTCGATCGTGTCCTTTTCGGAGCCGAGCGCGCTGTTGCCGAACACCTTGATCGAATCCTTGCCGCCCGTCTGCTTCGAGACTTCGTCGCTCATGAACTTCACCGCCATGTTGGTCGGGAAGTTGTCGCCGTGCACGTCGGCCGAGCGGAACACGCGCGCCTGCGCGGACGCCGCGAAAGCGGCCAGCAGCGAGATGGCGAGCGCGCTGCGGGAACGGGTGAATCGGTGCTTCATCGTCAGTCTCCTTGGAGGTTGCTCGTTGTCGTGCGGCGATGTCGGCGCCGGCATCGGGTGTCGGCAACGAGCACGGCAGGCTTCCCTTCGCGACGGCTTCGCCGCGTGCCCCGCCTGACCGGGATCGCGCCGTACAGTCATATGTTGTGCGATGTGTGCGTGACTGTACGGCGGTTAACCGTTTAACTCACTCGGTGCATACCCGTAGGAGGCTGGAAGGGCGAGCTGACTGGAGGGGGGAAAGTGCGCCTTCGCGCTTTGTTTTGCGCGGAAAATGAAACGTTTTCCCGACGGTCGGCAAGGTGCGTGCGGCGGTTGCTGGGGCGATATCGGGCTCGCCATGCGTGGGGGTAATTTGTCTGTCTAGTTGTACGATGACTGACGGATGCGCCGTGTCTGCCTGCCGTTTGCCGGCGTGCGGTGCGGGTCGGTGAATCGGCGATTTCGCTCGGCAACAGCGCTTCGACGAGCCTGTCGCGACAGGTCGATTGGGCCGCCGTCAGCGTCGGACTTTTTTAGAGTGGAGGAATTGATTGACGCGCCGGATCGTATCAACCGACGCATCCATACAAATTACTTACATGCACCGTGGTGCCCTGCACGGGCGGGGCGCCAACGGCGAGCAAGGATCAGATATCGCCGCGCACTTCACCGGTTCCGAGCGCAACCCGCTGCCGGTTGACCTCCGCCCAAAGCTCGTCGCTGTCGTCATTGCGCAGAACGACCATGCAGTCCAGTTGACTGTCGGTCACGCCGAAGTATTCGAGGATTTCCCGGCGAACCGTATCGAGGAACTGCGCGTATTCCGGGCTTGCCTCGGCCTGCGCGTGCAAAGCGTCGTAGGCGGCATCGTCCGCGCCGCCGCCGTGCTCGTCGATATAGCGCGAGATCCACTGGTCGCGTTCGTGATCGTAGTCGGCCTCGGCGCGCATCGCTTGCACAGCCGTGTAGAAATCCAGTTGGGCAAACGCGGTGATCGCCGCCGTTGTCGCCTCGTCGAAGGTAGTCGTCATTCCGCTCCCCATGTTGACCATGGCGAATCATCGCATGGGCTGCGGGATGGTGGAACGTGCCCTTTGGCGCGGACGGTGGTCGCGACGGGCCGCCCGCGCAGTGACTGCGTTGCTGCGTTACGGGCAGACGGACGGTCCGACATGTATTGACAGCCGACCGCCGTCGCACGATCCGTTGGGCCGCGTCCCCGCGACGTCGTCACGCGGCGAGGCGTAGGGGCGGCCATGCAACTATCGCGAAAATGGTATCTTCAGAAAAATACGAATGGAGACCCTCGCGCGCCCGGTCTTCGTAACGCGCCAGCCAGTGACAACTTTAATTCGCGGGCTGTAACAACCTCTTGAATTCTAGTCCGAGCCATGAAGCACTTATTTTTCAAATGCCTGATTTGCGCATTGTGGCTGATACACACAACGGGCCATGCACAGACTTATCCCTGTCGCAGCCCAGGACCTGGCGAGGTGGTTGTCGGACAGACCCAGGGCGGCCAGGGCGTTGCCCCCATACCGCTTTGTCAGCGGGTCGATCGACAGCAAATGTCGCAGCCATCCCCGCCTCAATGGGAATCGCGCTGGGGCGCCATTGCCACCGACGGCATTCGGGGGTCGCTCGGCACGTCCCGCAACATGTCCGACCAGGCAACTGCCGAGAGCAATGCCATGTCGGATTGCCAGAAGAAAGGGGGGGTGAACTGCTCGCTCGATGTTTCCTATCGCAATGCTTGCGGAGCCATGCTTGTTGGCGATCACGGATATAGCGTAAGGGCCGGGTTGACCAGAGATGATGCCGTCAACAACGCCACCGAGGCATGTAGCGCAAAGGACAAGAACTGCCATGTTTACTACAGCGACTGCAGCTTCGCCGTTCGAGTCCACTAGCACGATACACGGCGCTGGCGCCAGGCAAGCGGCGATGGCCGCTGTTTTCCTGCAGGCATTCGCACAATGAGCCCATCGAAGGGCTACCGATCGTGCCGGTACTACGCCCGTCGTTTGCGATACTCGGACGGGCTGACGCCATGTGATCGTCGGAAAGCGCGTCCGAATGCCGATTGCGAAACATAGCCGGTCTGATCCGCGATCTGGACGACGTGGAGATTCGACGACGTCAGCAAGTATGCAGCGAGCCTCATTCTCAAATCCGTCAGGTACCGGATCGGCGTCATCCCGACCGCGTCCACAAAACGCTGACAGAACGTCGAGCGCGATTGGCCCGCCAGTCTGGCGAGTTCGGGCACCGTCCAGTCGTGCTTCGGATCGGCATGAAACTTCGACAACGCCAGATTGACGGCAGGATCTTTCAGGGCGGCCATCAAGCCTTTTTTCAGATCGGGCTCGCGGTGCAGGTAATGTCGTATCACCCAAACGAACAGCAGTTCGGCCGTCTTGGCCAACATGATCTCGCTTCCCACTGACGGGCAGCGCAGCTCAAGTTCGATCGCCGCGATGGTGGTCGATATCCACGGGTTCGACGATGTTGTCGCGCCGTCATGCTCGCGCGCCCGGAGGTGCACTATCTCGGGGATGCCCGTCATCATCGCCGTGCCATGTAGTTCATCGAAACGAAGCATGGCCGTGATCACGCGGGCATCCGTCGCATCCTGGTGACCGCGCGTGTCGGAATACACCTCGGGTTCTACCCGGTGTGGCCCGGTCGCCCTCACCGTCACAACGTCGTCCGGCAGCAACACGGTGTGGTCCTTTCGTCCATCGACCCGAAGCCGGGCAGCGCCCTGCTGGACCACATGAATGTACACGCCCGCTTTCTCGAAACGCAGCGGAAATTGCCGGTTGATATTCGTCGCCCCGACCACGCTGGCTCGCACGGTTGCACGGGCGTAGATTTCGGAAAAGACGTCTATCGCATGCGGCGTGGCCGCTTGAGCACTCCGCCCCTCCGCTCCCTGCTCTGGTGTTTCGGCATAAAGTTTGGCGTTTCGGTCGTAGATTTTCCACTTTCCTAAGCCAATAATCTGGTCGGCCGATGCAGCTTTGTCCAGTTGCATGCCGACCAAGGCGATCCCCTTGCTCACGGGGCTCTTCTTCACATGAAATCGAGCATCACTAACGGAGCACGCACATGAGTACCAAACCTGCAATTCTGCTCGTCCATGGATTTTGGGGAGGAGCCGCGCACTGGGGCAAAGTGATTGTAGAGTTGGCGCGCAAAGGGTATTCGGATCTCCACGCCGTCGAGTTGCCGCTGACATCACTGGCCGATGATGCCGAGCGCACGCGCAAGATGATTGCTCAAATTCAGGGCCCGGTGTTGCTCGTCGGGCACTCTTACGGCGGCGCCGTCATAACGCAAGCCGGCAATGCCGACAACGTGGTGGGCCTGGTCTATATTGCCGCCTTCGCTCCCGACTCGGGCGAAAGCCCCGGTGCGATCACACAGCAGCATTTGCCGGCTGCCGCAGCCAATCTCGCACCGGATAGTGACGGCTACTTGTGGATCAAGGCCGACAAGTACCACGAGAGCTTCTGCCAGGATCTGAGTGCGGACGAGGCGCTCGTGATGGCCGTGACGCAAAAGGCGCCGCTCGCCAGCACTTTCGCCGACAACATCGGCGAGCCCGCGTGGAAGCACAAGCCGTCGTGGTATCAGATTTCGAGCGAGGACCGGATGATCGCGCCTGTGAATCAGGAGCACATGTCGAGCCGGCTGGGTGCACGTAAAGTCATCACGCTTGCCACCGGTCATGCGTCGTTGGCATCGAAAGCGCCAGAGGTGGCCGATCTCATCGACGAAGCAGCAAGCACCACCGCCGCGTGAGGGCATATTCGCGACATAAAGGCATAGCCGACATCTGGCGCGTCACATCGACGTGAACAGATGTCGGCGACGAATACCTTTCCGCAGCGCGGGAAGCGTTTCGCTGCCCGCCGAAAACCGGATGCCGATGCGCGGCACGCGCTGAAGCCATGGTCTCGGCCTTTCGGCGGACTGCGGATCGGCGCGCAGCACCCCAGGAACCTACTTCACATCCACCAACCTCGACTCCATCCCATCGACCTTCGCGAGCAGCGTCTCCCCCATTCTTCTGACATGTCCGGGCATATCCGGCATGGCCATCAGTTCCTCAAGCCGCCGCCGCCAATAACTCGGCCGACTCACCCTGACGGCCCCCGCCATCACGACCTCTCCCGCATCCGCATCGTTCTCCAGCATCGCGATCATTCTCTGGATATGAACAATCTCGCGTTCGACATAGTCTCTCGTCAGCATTTTTTCACAGCCCCCTGGAATACGACATCCGACCTGCCGTCATCCACGCCATATCGGGCGCGCTGCACCGCATGACTGCGTGCGTCGATCGCCCACGATATCGGCGTGGTGTGTCGGAACGTCGTTCGTCTTGTTTGACTCCGCGCTATCGCCGGCGCCCCGACGACATTCCCCATATCATCGGATCAATGCACGCCCACCACGACAGAGTCACCCCGCTATTCTGTTGCCGATCCTAACCATTCCGCCCCGCACCGGCATCCCCAAAACTGGGGGCGCTTGCTAGAATCGACCGCACGGCATCCGCACCGGACACCGGCGCAAATGCGATGCCACGGCGCACGACACGCACGCCGCGCGACAACGGGGGAACGGAGATGTCCAGGGCAAGATCGGCCGACGCATCCATCGCGGCGCTCTATGCGGCCGCCATCGACCCGGAACAGTGGGACGCCGCCCTCAACGCGCTGACGGTGCTCGCCGATGCGCGCGCCGCCAACTGCTTCGTGCACGACGCCGGCACCGGCAGCTTCCTCGAATACCGCTTCACCGGCTACGGCGCCGGCTGGGCCGACGCGTACGCAAGCCACTATCACGGCCTCGATCTCGCGCGCGACGTCCTGATGCGGGAACCGCCCGGCCACATGTACCCGATGCATCGCTTCCTGCCCGACCGCGTCGTCGCGCGCAGCGAGTACTACCAGGACTTCTATATCCGCGAAGGGCTTCGCTATTCGTGCGGCGGCATGCAGCTCGACGGCGATCGCCGGCTGATCCTCGCCGTGCATCGGCCGGTCAATCACCGGCCGTACGATCCCGCGACGATCCGCGAACTGCAGCGCGTGCTCGATCATCTGCCGAACGTGTTTCGCGTCCGGCAAACCGTCGCGCACGCGCAAAGCCGCGCGTCGACGATGGCCGCGGCACTCGATGCACTGCCGCGCGCGGTGATCGTCGTCGACGACACGTTGCGCGTGCGCTACCTGAATCCCGCCGCGATCGCGGCGCTCGAGCATTCGACCGACATCCGCGTGCAGGCCGACCGGCTGGTGGTGTGGGCATCGCAAATCGCACCGCAGCTCGGGCAGCGCGTCAAGGACGCCTGCGCGCCGCGGCCGCTCGTCGATCCGCGGCCGCTGTACGCGCTCGACCGCGAGCAGCGTCCCGCACTCGAAATCCACGTCGTGCCGCTGAAGCCGCAACTGACCGTCCACCTCGATCGCGACACGCGGCCGCTCGCGATGCTGCTGCTGCGCCGCCCGTTTCAACGCGTCGCGCGATCGAATGCGGAGCAGCGTCCGTTCACGCTCACGCGCGCGGAAATGGCCGTCGCGACCGGACTCGCGAGCGGTCTCACACCCGCCGAATACGCGCAATGCAGCGGCGTGCGCATCAGCACGGTGCGCAGCCAGATCAAGTCGATCTTTGCGAAGACGGGCGTCAGGCGCCTCGCCGAGCTCGTCGCGCTGTTCGGCGACTGACGGCAGCGCTCAGCCGCGCCGGCCGCGCCTGCTGCCGGCGCCGGTGCGCGCGGGCGGTTCGCCGGCGCTCATGCGGTCGAGCTGCCGGACAATCTCCGCGCGCAGTTCGGCCGACATCTGCACGCTGTCGAGCAGTTCCGAAATCCACAGGCCGTCGGCCGCGAGCCGGCAGATCATCAGCGTCGCCGCCCGTTCGAGCGGCACCGGATCGGCGCGGGTCCACTCGCGCATCGGCACCGACCAGCGCGCGCGCGTGTCCTGCTCGGTAATCATCGACGCGACCAGCACGCGCAGCACGTCGGTGCTGGCGGCCGGATGCGCGGTATCGAGCACCGTGTGCACGTACGCGCGCGCCGCCGCGCCGTCGCCGTGCGGATCCGCGGCGGCGCGCACCGCCATCTGCGTGGCGAAGCGCTCGGTCGCCTGGCCGAACAATGCATCCAGCAGCCCCTGCTTGTTCGCAAAGTGATACTGCAGCGCGCCCTTCGTCACGCCGGCGCGTTCGGCGACGGCATCGAGCGTCAGCGCGGCCACGCCCTGATGCGTCGCGATGTCCGATGCGGCCGCGAGCAACTGCGCGCGCACCTGCTCCGGCGCCTTCTTGCGCCGCACGCCGGCCGAGGCCGGCGGCAAGGGTTCGGTGGCCGGCGCGCCGGCGCGCACGGCCGGTTCCTGGGGCGCGGCCATGTCGCGCGGCGCGGGGTCGAGGCGTTTTTTCATAGCGCGGATCTTAGCATCCGCGGTCTCGATATAAACATTCCGTCTGGATGGTATGATTCGCCGCATGAATCCATCCACGCCCTTCTCCCGGTCCGCGCTCGATGCGGCCGTCGCGCGCGGCCGCGACGCGCTCGCGCGGTTGCAGCAGCCCGACGGCAGCTGGTGTTTCGAACTCGAATCCGACGCGACGATCACCGCCGAATACATCCTGATGATGCATTTCATGGACAGGATCGACGACGCGCGCCAGGAGAAGATGGCCCGCTACCTGCGCGCGATCCAGCGGCTCGACACGCATGGCGGGTGGGACTTGTACGTCGACGGCGCGCCGGACGTGTCGTGCAGCGTGAAAGCCTATTTCGCGCTGAAGGCGGCCGGCGATGACGAGCATGCGCCGCACATGGTGCGCGCGCGCGAAGCGATCCTGAAACTGGGCGGCGCCGCGCGCTCGAACGTGTTCACGCGGATCCTGCTGGCCACCTTCGGACAGGTGCCGTGGCGCGCGACGCCGTTCATGCCGATCGAGTTCGTGCTGTTCCCGAAGTGGGTGCCGATCTCGATGTACAAGGTCGCGTACTGGGCGCGCACGACGATGGTGCCGCTGCTCGCGCTGTGCTCGCTGAAGGCGCGCGCACGCAATCCGCGCAACATCACGATCCGCGAGCTGTTCGTCACGCCGCCGGACGACGAACGCCACTACTTCCCGCCCGCGCGCGGGATGCGCCGCGCGTTCCTGATGCTCGACCGCGCGGTCCGCCATCTCGAACCGCTGCTGCCGAAGCGCCTGCGGCAGCGCGCGATCCGTCACGCCGAAGCGTGGTGCGCGGAGCGCATGAACGGCGAGGACGGGCTCGGCGGCATCTTCCCGCCGATCGTCTACGCCAACCAGATGATGCAGGTGCTCGGCTACCCGGACGATCATCCACTGCGGCGCGACTGCGACAGCGCGCTGGAGAAACTGCTGGTCACGCGCCCCGACGGCAGCGTGTACTGCCAGCCGTGCCTGTCGCCGGTATGGGATACCGCGTGGAGCACGATGGCGCTCGAGCAGGCGCGCGGCGTGGCCGCGCCCGAATCGGGCGAGAACGCCGAGGCCGCGCAGGCGCTCGACGCGCGCATCGCGCGCGCCTACGACTGGCTCGCACAACGCCAGGTCGACGACCTGCGCGGCGACTGGATCGAGAACGCGCACCCCGATACACAGCCGGGCGGCTGGGCCTTCCAGTATGCGAACCCGTACTACCCCGACATCGACGACAGCGCGGTCGTCACCGCGATGCTCGACCGTCGCGGCCGCACGCATCGCAATGCCGACGGCTCGCATCCGTATGCGCAGCGCGTGGCGCGCGCGCTCGACTGGATGCGCGGGCTGCAGTCGCGCAACGGCGGTTTCGCGGCATTCGATGCGGACTGCGACCGCCTGTACCTGAACGCGATTCCGTTCGCCGATCACGGCGCGCTGCTCGACCCGCCGACCGAGGACGTATCGGGCCGCGTGCTGCTGTGCTTCGGCGTGACGAAGCGCGCGGACGACCGCGCGGCGCTCGCGCGCTGCATCGACTACGTGAAGCGCACGCAGCAAGCGGACGGCAGCTGGTGGGGCCGCTGGGGCACGAACTACATCTACGGCACGTGGAGCGTGCTGGCCGGCCTCGCGCTCGCCGGCGAAGACCCGTCGCAGCCGTACATCGCACGCGCGCTCGCGTGGTTGCGCGCGCGCCAGCATGCGGACGGCGGCTGGGGCGAGACGAACGACAGCTATCTGGATCCGCGGCTCGCCGGCACCAACGGCGGCGAGAGCACGTCGAACTGCACTGCATGGGCGCTGCTCGCGCAGATGGCGTTCGGCGACTGCGAGTCGGATTCCGTGCGGCGCGGCATCGCGTATCTGCTGTCGGTGCAGCAGGACGACGGCTTCTGGTGGCACCGCTCGCACAACGCGCCGGGTTTTCCGCGCATCTACTACCTCAAGTATCACGGCTACACCGCGTACTTCCCGCTGTGGGCGCTGGCGCGGTATCGGCGGCTGGCCGGTGCGGCGGCATCATCGGGCAGCAGCGCGCCGTCGGCCGGCAAGACGCTTCCCGCCGTCGCATAAGCCAACAGGCCTCGGGCGGCAGCTCGCGTTCGAGCGCGCTGCCGCCCGAGGTCTTTTTCCCGTCACACGAATCCCTCGTCGACCAGCGTGCAGCCGTCGGCCGTGATCTCGTGGCGCTGGCCCGAGCCTGCCACGACGCGACACCAGCTCGTGGAGACGAGCATCGCCGCCTCGCCTTCCGCACGAAGCGCGTAACGAAACCCGCCGTACATGCCCGGCACCGCGAACCATACCGGGCCCGCCTGCGCGTCGAGTTCGAGCAGCGGCTCCAGTTCGGGCAAGCGCAGCGCATCGACGCGCAGGTGTGCGATGCGGCCGACGATCATCTGGTGGAAATGGCGCTGGATGTTCGCCAGCGTATCGTCCGGCACGAACCGCACCGGCTGCGGCGTCAGCCATTCGACGAGCGACCGGTGGCCGCGCGTCAGCGCGATATCGACCGGGCGCTCGCGCTGCGCATTGCGCAGCATGCGCCACGCGCCGGCGCGCAGCAGCCCGGCGACGACGTCCGGCGGCGCACCGCCGTATGCAGCCTGATGCAGCGGCGCATACAGCGATGTCCCGCCGGGACGCGTCGCGTTGACGAGCGACGCCTGACGCGCGACGATCTCCAGCACCGTCGCCCAGTCGCCGTTGCGGCCGGCGTCCGCCAGCGCGTGTCGGGTGTCGGCAAGCGCGTCGCCGAACGCGTCGGCGCCGATGATTCCGTCCCATACGATGGTCAATCGAGTCTCCGTGTCGAGCGGCGGCCGACGATCGTGCCGCCGCATGGTGCACCCATCATAAACGGCAGGACATGCGATGCCGGTATTTCGTCAGGCAGAACACAACGAGCGATACGGGCCTCGGCCCTTCGCGGAGCGGGCCGGCCGCATCCTTTGACCCGCCCGACGACGGAAACGTCAGCGCCCGTCGACGAGCGACGCGAGGATCCGGTAAGCGGCCTCGACGCGCGCATCGTTCGGGAAGCTGCGGTTTGCGAGCATCACGATGCCGACCCGCTTCGCCGGAATGAAGGCGACGTACGTGCTGAAACCGTTGGTCGATCCTGTCTTGTTGATCCAGACATCCTGTCGCGGCGGCTGCGGCGGCTTCAGTTCGCTCGCCGGCGTCGCGTCGACGATCATCTTCATGCCGTTGCCTTCGAGCAGCGTCGGCAGCGCGACCGGATACGGATACTGTTCCCAGATCAGGTCCTGCGTCAGCGGCGCCGCGCGCACGTAGCCCGCGTGCGTGCGCTCGATCGCGCGCCGCAGTTGCGGCGGCGTATCGGCCCGCCCCAGGTTCGCCTGCACGAAGCGCAGCAGATCGGCGGCGGTGGTCCTGACGCCGTATGCCTCGCGCCACAGCGCGCCGCCCGTCATCCGCACCGGCTTGCCGTCCTTCGCGTAGCCCTGCGCATAGTCGGCCATCCGCGCATCGGGCAGGTCGACGTACGTATGCGTCATGCCGAGCGGCGCGAACAGCCGCTGCGTCATCAGCGTCGAAAAATCGCCGCCCGCCGCCTTCGCGGTGATCCAGCCGAGCATGCCGACGCTCACGTTCGAATACGTGCGGCGCGTGCCCGGCGCGTACGCCGGTTGCCACGCATCGAGATACCGCATCAGCCCGGCCTCGTCGCGGATCGTGTCCGGCACCTGCAACGGCAGGCCGCCGGCCGTGTGCGTGCCGAGCTCGACCAGCGTCACGCGACCGAACGGCCGGCGCCGCAACGCCGGCACATAGCGGCTCACCGGATCCGTCAACGACAGTTCGCCGCGCTCCTGCGCATCGGCTGCGAGCGTCGCGGTCAGCGTCTTGCTGACCGAGCCGATTTCGAACAGCGTATCGGCGGCGACGGGCTGGCCGGTCTGCGTCGACATCACGCCGTAATCGAATACATGGGGCCGACCGTCGGCGATCACGCCGATCGCCATGCCAGGTATCTCGTACTGCTTCATCAGCGGCGCAACGGTCCGGTCCACGGCCTGCCGGACGTCGTCCGGCGTGAAGGCAGCCGCCCGGCCGGCCGTCGCGGCAGCGCAGCCGGCGACGAGCAGCGTCGCGACGAAGCGGGTGACGTTGAATCGCATGTTTCCTGTTCCTTCGATGAGGGTTGACGTGGTTTGAATGAACGACGGCATGCGCATCGCACATGGGAAAGCGCGCACTCTGCCGAAGCAGGACTATCCGCTGTCGGCCGCACGCGAACAATCGACGATATTTTTCGCCGGCCGAAAGAAAAACTTATGGATCGAAGTGTCGGCGCACACCGCCCCTCCCAACCCGATCCAATCTCCGTTTATCGGAAATACCTGTCGGTTTTAACAGCTCGACAATGCCGCCAATTCAATGCCGATGCATTCAAGACAGTAAAGGACCGATAAATCCTGTCAGAAACGCGCGCGCCGCCACGCCGCGCGATTGATTCGCCCGCATGGATCGCAGTAGACTCGCGAAACCCAAAAAATAAAATCCATACTGAGAGAAACCATGAATCCCGATTCGCCCATCCGTTCCAGTTTGACGAGCGGTCGCCCGGTCGCGTGATTTTCGCGAATCGCCCGACCTGCATCTCATGCCGCCGCGCATCGCATGTGTCGTCGCCTGCGAGCCCCTGGCCCGTCCAGGGTTCCGCTCGCACCGCGTCGATTGCCTCGTCCTGACCGGAGACCGTTCCCCGTGACCGAAACCGTGGCCGCGTCCGCCTATCGGCCGCGCGATGTCGTCAATGCACCCGACATCAAGGCCGCCATCGCGCGCCGCAGCGCCGAGCGCGGCGATCCGGCCGAGATCCTCGCCTGGCTCGGCAATCATTTCTTCCGCTGGGTGATCGGCGCGTTCGAACAGGCGCAGCCGCTGCACTCGCTGGACGACTATCGCGCACTGGCCGGTGCCGACCGCGCGGCGCCCGACTGGCTCGTGCGCCGGTTTCGCGCGCGCGCCGCGCAGCACGCCGCCGTCGCGCCGGGCGCCGACCTCGCCGCCAGCGCGGTGGCTGCGCCGGTCGCGACCGAACCGATGCCGCTCTATTTCATCGATCCCGAGCACATGCTGCTGCTCGAGCGCGAACGCGTGCTGGTCGAGTTCCTGCACGCGCGCATCGGTACGCGCGACGCGCAGAAGCTGCAGCGCATCACCTGCGCGATGGCGTTCGAGCTGTGGACGCGCGAGCACCAGCGCATGCAGGCGCGGCGCGACAAGGGCTGGGTGCCGAGCAGCGGCCTCGCGCTGCGCGAGGTGCTGCGCACGCCGAACGGCATCGTGTTCGAATTCGCCGGCGATCACCCGGCGCTGCGCGAGGAAATGGCCTACGAGTCGTACTGCATGCAGCACTGCCTCGGCCAGTTCGCGGATCGCCGGCGGCTGCGCGGCGGCTACGGCGAACAGTACGTACAGGCCGTGCAGGACGGCCGGTTGCGGCTGTTCACGCTGCGCGGCGCGGGCAACCAGCCGCACGTGACGATCAGCCTGTCGACGCACGGCGACGCACTGCGCATCGACCAGATCAAGGGCAAGCAGAATCGCCATCCGGTGCGCCGCTATACCGAAGACGTCCGCCTGTTCCTGCGCGCGCTCGCGCCGCGCGGCGAGCGACATCCCGACTGCGAGGGCATGGGTCTCGTGTTCGAGCCCGACGCGCCGGACGCAACCGCCGGCGAATGGACCTTCATCACCGAGGTGCGCTCGCCCGACTATCTGCTGAGCGTGATGAGCGAGAACTTTCATCTGATCGAGCATTTCGAGCAGCCGCCGGCCGTCCTGCAATGGCTGCTGCTGCGCAATGCACCGCATGCGCTCGGCCAGCTCCGGCAGATCGATCCGGCAGTCGCGGCGGCTGCGCGGCACGCGTTGCCGCCCGATGCGCTGCCCGCGGGACCGCAGCCCGGCGCGACGCCGGCCGCATGCTTCGAAATCGAAGGGATTCCTGTCGATCCCGCGCTGTGCGCGGCGCTCGCGACGGCAGGCCCTGCCGCCGTGGACGGGAGGCCGTCATGAAGCTGCTGCTCGGCGCGGCCGTCCTGTGGCTCGTGTGGTACGTATGGCGCTCGCTGCGAATCGCCGCGCGGCTGGTGCGCGAAGTCGACGCCGACCAGGCCGCGGGCGCCGACAGCGCAGTGCCGGTCCGTCAAACCGTCGCCGTGTCGCTCGCGCGCACGCGCGCCGAACAGGCGCCGCCGAACCGCCGCCGCTGGTCGCTCGCGCTGGCCGACATCCTGCTGATCCGCAACGGCCTGCGCTGCGATTGCGACGATCTCGTCTATCCGCTGCCCGATGCGCAGCGCGAGCAGCTCGCGCGTCAGGTGCGGCGCGAACTGGACCTGCCGGCCGAGCTGTCCGACGCGCAGGTCGCCGCGCACGTGCAGTCTGCGCTCAAGGGCTGGATACGCGGCGTCGGCCGCTCGCATGAAGGCTTCTACGAACAACTCGCCGCCAAGGGCCGCGTGCGCGACGCGCTGGCGTTCGACTGCGCGCGCACCGCGTTCCTCGTGCGCTGCGTCGCGCTGCTCGGCTGGGTGCCCGAGCCGCAGGCATGGCTCGTGTTGCTGCTCAACGCGCAGCGCGCACAGGACAGCTTCGACAGCTGGGAAGACTTCGGCCTCGCGTATGCGCGCGCACGCCAGCACTGGCTGCGCGGCAGCGGCCAGGACGGCCCCGCATCGTCGCGCGCGACGCTGGAAGTGCGCGAATACCTGCGCAACGCCTCCGGCAACTGGCTGTCGCTGCCGTGGAACCGCTACCGCATCTTCGATCCCCAACCCGTTTCGTCATGACCGCCGATACCGACATGTCCTCCGTCTCCGCCGACCTGATTCCGCCCGCCCCGTCGAAATGGCATATCTGCGACGTCGATGCACTGCTGCGCGCGGGCGACTACGCCGCGCTCGACACGCAGCTCGACGCCGCGCTGGCGGCCAGCCTCGACGATCGCACGGCCGAGGCGCGCTACGTCGACGCGCTGCCCGCCGATCTGTACCCGTGCATGACGGCCGGCGCCGAAGGTCTCGCGCGGCTGCGCGCGTGGCAGGCCGCGAACCCGCGCTCCGCACATGCGTGGCTCTGCGAAGCGCATTACTGGCACCACTGGGCATACGAGTATCGCGGCAGCGGCTGGGCGCAGACCGTCACCGAGGCCGGCTGGATCTGCGCGCATGCATGCGCGGTGCTGACCCACGTCGCCGCGCTGCGTGCATTGCTGCTTGCGCCGACGATGTGGAGCGCGCCGATGGTGATCTTCACGAGCGTCGCGTCGTTCGACGAACCGGCATGGCTGACGCAGTTGATTCAGCAACGACGCTGGCCGGTGACCGAGCTGCGGCTGGACGTCGATACCGACGACGCGGCCACGCGCGCCGCGCTGCCCGGCATGCTCGCGCGCTCGGGGCTGAACCCGGACGAGCCGGTCGCGTGCCCGGCCGAGTTTCCGCAAGCGCTGCCCGGCCCGGTGGCGGGCAGGAAACTGCGGCGCGGCAAGTGGTACTGGATGGAAGCGACGCTGCACGTGCACCCGCGCCAGTACTTCACGATGCGCACCTTCATCTGGTACATGCTGCCGCGCTGGGGCGGCTCGCACGACCATATCCGCGCGTTCGTCGATTCCGATGCGTGCGCGCATCTCGATGCGGTCGAGAAGGACCGGCTGCGTCACGAAATCTGGCGCGACGACTACAGCGGCAACACGCTCGACTCGACCACCGACGAAGACGATGCGCGAACCGCGATGGCTGCGACGCTCGCGCGCGCCCAGGCCGCGCTGCATCCGTATCACCGCTGGGAGACGCTGCACTGGATGGCGCACAGCCACTTCATGCGCAGCGAGTACGACAAGGCCTACGCGCGGCTCCAGCAGGCCGAAAGCCATCACCCGATCGACAACAACCACGCGATGGCGATGGGCGTGCGGCTGGCGCTCGATCTCGATCCGCACGGCACCTGGCTGACCGGCGCGATCGAGCGCGCGTCGGACGCCCGCGCGTGCATGGCGGCGCTGATCCTGCGCGGCTACGCGCATCGCACCGGCAGCTTCGGCTTCGCACGCGACGATGCGCGCGGCGATGCGTGGCTCGAAGCCGCGCGTCAGCACGAGCCGGGCTCGCTCGCGTGGAACCAGCTCGCGGACGCGATGCGCGACGAGCACCGCCGCCCCGCCGATGCGTTCGCGATCTGCCAGCTCGGCTACGAGGCCGGCGGCAACTCATGCGAGTTCCTGCTCGGCTGCTTCTACTACGACGGCATGCACGTCGAGCGCGACCTGTACCGCGCCGCGCACTATTTCCGCGAGGGGATGGAAGACGGCGGCAACGCGGCCGCCTACAAGCTCGGATATACGTATTACGCGATCGGACGGGAAAGCAGGGATCCGGCCGAGCGCACGCGGATGCAGGCCGAAGCGGTCGAGGCGGCGCGCAAGGCGCACGAGATGAAGCACAGCGAGGGCCTCGAGTGCATGCTGATGTTCATCGGCGACCTCGACGACATCCCGTCGCGCCACCGCTATGTCGACGAAGTGCGCCGGCACGCGGAAAGCGGCAACCCGACGGCGATGGCCGCGCTGTCGTCGCTGCTGGCGGACAACCGCGACAAGTCGCTCTACAACTACCGCGAAAGCGTGCGCTGGATCATGGGCGCGCAGGCGATCGCGCCCGACGACGAATACGTGCTCAACGTCACGCGCGACACCCACGAGGACGGGATGCTCGGCAAGCTGCAGTACAAGCTGTACCGCAAGCAGATCAAGGCGCACGAGATTCCCGGCACCGACAACGCGATGGTGTGACGCCGCGCGCGGACGTCAGTCCGGCAGTCGCGCGAGAAACGCGAGCAGCGTCGCGTTGAAGCGGGCCGGGCGCTGCAGCGGCGCGAAGTGGCTCACGCCGGGCAGGATCGTCAGCGTCGCGCCGGGGATCGTGCGAGCCAGGTATGCGGCATGCTCGGGCCGGATGAACTCGTCGTGCTCGCCCTGCACGATCGCAACCGGTACGCCGATCGCGGCGAGATCGCTCGCGCTGTAATCCGGTTGCGTGCGCATCATTTCGCTGACGGCCGCGACGAACGCGTCGAACTGCGCCGGCGTCGCCGACAGGCGCGCGTAGTCCTTGCGGTGTCGCGCGAAGCAGCGATCGATCAGCGGGCTCGGCACCATCTCGCGGGTGCCGCCCGGATCCATGTTGCACGCGAAGAAGAATACGCCGGCCGCGCGCGCCGGCGCGCGGGCAGCCAGCACCAGCGCGATGCATGCGCCGTCGCTCCAGCCGACGAAACGCGCGCGCGGCACGTTCAGCGCGTCCATCACCGCGAGCACGTCCGACGCCATGCGTTCGTACGAATAGGGCCGCTCGTCGCGCGTGCTGCGGCCGTGCCCGCGGCTGTCGATCAGGATCACGCGATAGCCGGCCGCGCGCAGCGCCGGTACCTGATGACCCCAGTTGCCCGCATGGCCGAGGCCGCCATGCAGCAGCACGACCGGCGGCCCGTCGCCGAACGACGCATGCCACAGGCGTGCTCCATCGTGCTCCACCCATCCTTCGACATCGGCCGCCGGCAGTGGCGGGGCGCCGTGTGCATCGAAGTACGCGAGCGCGTCGTCGGCGAATTCCGCTTGCATCGTGGTGCCGTCCTTTCAGGAGAGACGAGCTTCCGATTGTAGGCCTGTGGGTCGCGGGCCGCGACCCGGTTATGTCAGGCCTGCGTCGACACGAGCCCGCCGGACGACGAACCGCCCGACTGTTGCAGCACCTGGGCGAGCTGCGCGATCGCCGTCGACAGCGCGGCGGACAGCGCGTTGGCCTGCGCACCCAGCGACTGCTGTTCGACCGCGGCGGCCGGGTCGTCCTTCGCGCGCTGCGCGGCGCGCGCCATCTGCTGCTGCACCTGCGCGAGCTGCTTCTGCAGTCGTTCGATCAGCTGCTTCAACTGCTTGACCGCCGGATCCTCGGACGACGAAGCCGATGCGGCGGATGCGCCCGATGCGCCGGCCGCCTGGCCCGCCGCGCCGGGCGGCGTCGTGCCGGAACCGCCCGACGTCCCCGTTGCACCGCCGGACGACGATGCGGCAGGCGGCGTGGTCGCGGCCGAAGCAGCGCCGGGCGTGCCGGCGGGCGCGTCGCTGGTCGTCAGCGGGGAGCGGATGGCGGTGGAAAGATCGATCTGCATCGTGTCGGTCCGTCATGAATGAGCGAGTCGCGTTCGCGGTCGAGCCGCGCCTACCTTGCAACCGGTTTACGGCATTCGTCACACGAAACTTGAATCGCCTGCGGCGTGCCCTCGCTTTGACGCGGCTGCGGCGGGCCGCCGTCGAACACCGTCGGTCGATGCGAATTTCCGGCCCCAAGGGCCAGATGAACACGCCGGCGACGCTGGTAAAATCGCCGCTTCGCCGGCCCGGTCCGCGCGTCGACAGTTGCCGGGCAATCCATGCGCCCGGTGGCTTCGACACCCGCGCGACCGCCTGCGTCGGGCGGCATGCGACACCTGCCGCCGGCGCCGCGCCGTGGCTGCAGCCGCGGCCTCGCAGGCGACTTTCCGCCCGTTCCCGCGCAGCACCCGCCGCATGCGATCCGACGCGCGCGGCACGGACGGCAATCCGCATTCACTTCATCCGTTTTTCGAGGAACCCACGATGGCCCGCATCGGCGCCTTCTGCATCACGACGTGGCTGGCGGCCGCGATTCTCTACTTCGGCCAGCACTCGGTCGCGATGATCGCGCTCAGCGGCGTGGTCGTGTTCGGCGGGTTCGACCTGCTGCGTCCGTAGACCGGGCGCGCGACGCCGTCGCGCACCGCCTCCGATCCCCCGCCGCTGCCTCAGCGCGGCAGCGTGCGCAACGACGACGGCCCACCCGTCAGCGCGATGCGCTTGCCCGTATCGCGCAGCTTGCCGCCGTCGACCGCGTACAACGCGAGCTGCCGTTCGACGTTGAACTGCACGATCACGTAACGGCTGTCGGCCGTAAACACGATCCCTTGCGCGGCCTCGCCACCGGTCGCCTCGCCCGTCTGCACCGCGCGACCGTCGCGAATCGCGAACAGCAGCACCTTGCCGAGCTTGTGGCGGCCCGGATTGTCGGGCGTCAGGTTCGAGCCGTCCATCGCCTGCACGGCGATCCACTTGCCGTCCGGCGAAATCGCGACGCCTTCCGGCAGCGACGGCACGCTGAGGTACTGCACCGTGCGGAACGGCACGCGCGACACGTCGATCAGCGCGACCGAATCGGCATCGCCCGCGAGCGTGCCCGTGTAGCCCGGCAGGCCGGCCAGCCCGACGTTGCTGACCACCGCCCAGCGGTTGTCGCTCGACACGTCGATCGTATAGGGCGCCACGCCCGTGCTCAGGCGCGTGCCGCTGTCGGTCACCTTGCCGTCGTCGACGTTCAGCACCGCGACGCCCTGCTCGTCGCGCAGCGAGACAAGCGCATGCTTGCCGTCATGCGTGAAGCTGATCCCGGCGAGCCGCTTCTTGCCGATCTTCAGGCTGCCGTCGAGCGTCACGTGCGTGCCGTCGATGCGCAGCACCGACACGCTGCCGTCGACGTTCGCGACGAGCGCGAGCCGCCCCGCGCGGTCGATCGCGATGCCCTGCGGATGCGTGCCGAGTTCGATGCGCGTGACGGACGGCGGCGCCGCGTCGAGATTCACGACCTGCAGGAACGTGTCGTAGACGAGCTGCTTCGCGTTCTCGTCGTAGCGCGTCGGCGCGCCGACGAGCGCGAGCTTCGCGTCGGGCGTGATCGCGACGGCCTGCGGCGGCCCCTGGATGCCGTTCTCGACGTCGACCTGGCGCACGACCTTCGGCGGAAACGTGCTTGCGTCGAGCAGCGTCAGCGTGTCGGCGGGCGGCGACGGCAGATAGGTGTCGCGCCCTTCGACGCGCTGGTACTTGCCGTCGTTGCCGGACACGATCCAGTCGGCGGCATGCGCGCCCACGGTGGCGGCGGACAGCGCCAGCGCGACGAGCACGCGGGCGCGGCGAAGTCGAAAGGGATTCGGTTGCATGGGCAGTCGGTTCTCCGGTCGGTTGCAGGCGCGCCGGACCGCCCGCCGCGGCTGCGCGACGGACCGGCGCGATCGCATGATGATGCACGAAAGCGTGCGATCGCGGCGTGCGGCGTGCGGCGCGCACCGCTGCCCGCCGCGCGCATCACGCGTAGCCGGTCGTCCCCTTCGTTTCCAGATACTCGGCAAGGCCGAACTCCGCATACTCGCGCCCGTTGCCCGAGCGCTTGTAGCCGCCGAACGGCGCGGCCGGATTCCACGGCGGATAGTTGATGTGGACGTTGCCGACGCGCAGCCGCGCCGCGACGCGACGCGCGCGTTCGAGATCCTTCGACTGCACGTAGGCCGCGAGCCCGTACACCGAATCGTTCGCGAGCGCGATCGCCTCTTCCTCGGACCGATAGGTCATGATCGACAGCACCGGCCCGAAGATTTCCTCGCGCGCGATCGTCATGTCCGGCGTGACGCCGGAAAACACGGTCGGTCGCACGTAGAAGCCATCGCCCAGCCCCTCCGGTCGCCCGGGGCCGCCGGCGATCAGCGTCGCGCCTTCGTCGACCCCAAGCTGGATGAAGTGCTGGATGCGCTCGAACTGCGTGCGGCTGACGACCGGCCCGATCGTCGTATCCGGCGCACGCGGATCGCCGACCACGGTGCGCCGCGCCTCCTCGCGCGCGGCCCGCTCCGCGATGGCGAGATGCTCCGCGTGCACGAGCATGCGCGTCGGCGCGTTGCATGACTGGCCGCTGTTGCTGAAGCAGCTTCGCACGCCGCGCGTGACCGCGTCCTCGATGTCCGCGTCGGGCAGGATCAGGTTCGGGCTCTTGCTGCCCAGTTCCTGATGCACGCGCTTCACGGTATCGGCGGCGGCCTTCGCGACCTCGATGCCCGCACGCGTCGAACCGGTAAACGACACCATGTCGACGTCCGGATGGCGCGACAGCGCATCGCCGACCCCATGCCCGAGCCCGTGCACGAGATTGAACACGCCGGGCGGCACGCCCGCCTCGTGCAGGATTTCCGCGAACAGGATGCCGCTGAACGGCGCGATCTCGCTCGGCTTGAGCACCATCGTGCAGCCGGCGGCGAGCGCAGGCGCGACCTTGCAGACGATCTGGTTGATCGGCCAGTTCCATGGCGTGATCAGCGCGCACACGCCGATCGGTTCGTGCGACACCAACAGCGAATCGGCCTGCGTGCTGAACCGGAACGACTGCAGCGCGCGGATCGTCTGCTCCAGATGCGCGGTGCCGACCGCCGCCTGCATCGCGCGCGCGAACGCGATCGGCGCACCCATCTCCTGGCTGATCGTCTGCGCGACCTCCTCGTAGCGGCGCTGATAGATGTCGAGCACGCGCCGCAGCAGCGCGACGCGCGCATCGACCGTCCAGCGCGAGTACGCGTCGAATGCCTGCTTCGCCGCGCCGACTGCGCGATCGACGTCGGCCGCGCCGCCGATTCCGAGCCGCGCATACGGGCGGCCGGTCGCCGGATCGATCACGTCGATCGACTGCGCGTCGACGGGATCGCACCACTGCCCGCCGATATAGGACTGTTGTGACGTACGCATCGAATGCTCCCCGGTAGGTTGGTGCGCTCAGCGCGTCGCGCGCGCATAGGCGTCGGCGAGGATGTCGCGAATCTGCGCGACGAACCAGCTGATCTCGTCGCGCGACATCACGAGCGGCGGCGAGAACTGCACGATCGGCGTGCCTTCGTGGTCGACGCCGGCGCGGCACAGCAGCCCCGCGTCGAAGATCGCCGGCGCGAGCACGGTCGACACGAACGCCTGCGCACTGATGCCGGCCGACCAGCGGCGCGCGTGCTTGTCGGTCACCAGTTCCAGCGAATAGTGATAGCCGTCGCCGCGCACGTCGCCGACGCACGGCAATTCGAGCAGGCCGTCGAGCAGCGTGCGGAAATGGCCCTGGTTGTCGCGGACGTTGTCGAACACGCGCTCGCGCTCGATGATCGCGAGGTTCGCGAGTGCGGCCGTGCAGGCGACCGGATGGCCGCCGTAGGTTGCGCCGTGCAGGAACATCTGCTGCGGGCCGCCGAGCACCGTGTCGACTACCGCATCGCTCGCGATCACGCCGCCGAGCGGCACATAGCCCGACGCGATGCCCTTCGCGAAGGTCAGGATGTCCGGTTTCAACTCGTAGCGGCGCGACCCGAAATATTCGCCGAGCCGGCCGAACCCGCAGATCACTTCATCCGCGACGAGCAGCACGCCGTGCCGGTCGCAGATCTCGCGTAGCCCTGCCGTATAGCCGGCCGGCGGCGTCAGGCTGCCGCCCGCGTTCTGCAGCGGCTCGACAACGATCGCCGCGACCGTGTCCGGGCCTTCCTGGATGATCAGCGACTCGATCTCGTCGAGCAGATGGCGCGTGAACTGCGCTTCGGTCTCGTCGAGCGGGCGGCCGTAGCGCTTCGTGTTGCCGACATGCCGCACGCCCGCCATCAGCGGCTCGAAGTGCTTGCGGAAGTTGGTCATCCCGTTCAGCGCGAGCGCGCCGAACGACGTGCCGTGATACGCGACGCGCCGCGCGATGAACTTGCGCCGCTGCGGCTCGCCGCGCGCCTGGTGGTACTGGCGCACCAGCTTGATCGCCGATTCGTTCGACTCCGACCCGCTCGACGTGAAGAACACGCGGTTCAGGCCGTGCGGCGCGAGCGTCGCGAGCCGGTGCGCGAGACGGATCGCGGGCTCGTGACCGTAGCCCCAGTTGGTCGCGAACGGCAGCCGCGCCATCTGCTCGCGGATCGCATCGCCGATCTCCACGCCGTGGCTGTAGCCGACCTGCACGCAGTACAGCCCGGCCAGCGCATCGAAATAGCGCTTGCCGTTGCGATCGACGAGCCAGCATCCTTCGCCGCGGTCGAACACGGTCAACGCGTGATCGCGATACGCATCGGCGTGCGTGAAGTGCATCAGCAGATGGCGCTTGCCCAGCGCCTGCAGGTCCGCCTCGTGATTGACGTTCATTGCCTCGTTCCTCCTTGCGGGTTTCAATGCCGGTGCCACGACCGGCCGTTCAATTCATCGTCAGCGTCGGCGCCGGGCGCGTGAATCCGCGCGTGAGCCACACGAGCTGGCACAGTCCGACCGCGAGCCATGCGATGCCGACGTAAAAGGTCTGGCGCGACAGCCCGGACCACAGCCATGCATTGAGCACGAAGCCGATCGCCGGCATCAGCCCGTACTTGATCCAGCCCGCGACATGCCGGTGCTCGGGCCGCGCGAGATAGCTGCGCATCACGCACAGGTTCACGACCGCGAACGCGACGAGCGCGCCGAAGCTGATCATCGTCGACGCGAGATCGAGCGTGATGAACAGTGCGGAAAGCGATACCGCGCCGACCGCGAGCGTCGCGCGCACCGGCGTGCCTAGCCGCGCATGCAGGTGCCCGAACACGCGTTCCGGCAGCACCTGATCGCGTCCCATCGCGAACAGCACGCGCGTCACGCTCGCCTGCCCGGCCATCGCGCTCGCGAAGCAGCCGGCCACGTACACCGCGACGAAGAACGCCGACAACGCATGACCGCCGATCCGCTGCATCAGTTCGAGGCTGGCCGAATCGAGATCCTTGAAGCTGCGCCAGTCGGGGAACACCACCTGGCCCGCATACGCGATCAGCATGAACAGCACGCCGCTCGACAGCGTGCAGAGCAGGATCGCGCGCGGCACCGTGCGGCGCGGCTCGCGGGTTTCCTCGGACAGCGTCGAGACCGCATCGAAGCCGAGAAACGACAGGCACAGGATCGCCGAGCCGGCCAGGATCGCGCGCGCATCGCCCGACGCCGGCAGCGCGATCGCCATCTCGAGTCCGCGCCCGCCGGCGAGCCGCGCCGACGCGACGAGAAACACCGCGATGAAGACGAGCTGGCTGGCGATCAGGATCAGGTTCACGCGATTGACGAGCCGGATGCCGACGATGTTCAGCGCAGTGATGAACGCGATGCTGCCGACGATCCACACGCTCGACGGCACCGCCGGGAACAGCTGCTTCATGTAGATGCCGATCGCGAGATAGCTGATCATCGGAATGAACAGGTAATCCATCAGCAACGCCCAGCCGACCATGAAGCCGGCCGAGGTGCCGAAGTTGCGGCTCGCGAACGTATACGCCGACCCGGCGCTCGGCATCAGACGCGTCATGTGTCCGTAGCTGCGCGCGGTAAACAGCATCGCGACCAGCGTGACCGCATAGGCGGTCGTCAGGTGTCCGTTCGTTTCGCTGGTGACGAGGCCGTAGGTCGTGAAGACCGTCATCGGCAGCATGTAGGCCAGGCCGAAGATCACCAGCGTGAACAGGCCGAGCGACGGTGCGGCGCTGCGTTGTCCGGGTGCAGCAGACGCGGCGTCCGGCGCGCGTCGATCGGTGCGGCTGTCTCTCATGCGGTCCTCACGTGAATGGCGTCCATGACTTCGACTCGGCTGCGCCCGGCAACGGCCCCGGTGCGCGGTTCGGAAAAAGTGTCGTGCGCCAAAAATTCGAGGACGAATGAGAAATGCGGACGTAATCGGGGGATATTTCCGGACGCATCGCCGGCGGCCCGATGCGCGGCTGGCGTTGCACGGCCATTCCGGCTATGTTCTTACGCGACTCCTTCGCCGCCCCTTTCTCTCCATGGACAGCAGGTCTCACCGAAACCAAAGCCGGGCCGAACGCAGCCTGCGTTCGGCGCTCGGACTCGCGCGTCCGGCCGGACGCCAGGAAGACATTCCGGCTACCGTCCACGCGATCGCGGTCGCGCTCGACGAGTGCCGCGTGCGGCACATCGACAGCGCCGCGCTGCTGGAAGGCACGGGGCTCGGCGCGGCCGAAGTCGCGTCGCCGAACCTGCACGTGAACCGCGGCCAGGAACAGCGCTGTTTCAGGAATCTGCTGCGGTGCAGCGGCGTGCCGTCGATCGGCCTGTCGATCGGCGGCCGGCTGCATGTGTCGACGCTCGGCCTCGCCGGCTACGCGATGCTGATCAGCGGCTCGGTGATGCAGGCGCTCAAGTGCATGAGCCAGTTCCCGCTGTTCATGGGCCTGTACTTCGACGTGCGCGTGCACGCGCACGCGGACGGGATGAGCGTGACGATCGGCCGCTACAACGGCGAGCCCGATCTCGAGGTGTTCCAGACCGACATGTGCCTGTCGAGCCTGCGGTTGATCGTGTCCGACCTGGTCGGCAAGCCGGCCTGGCCCGCGCAGCTGCTGCTCGCGCGGCGCGCGCCGCGCAACGGCGCCGAGTATGCGCGTCACTTCGGCTGCAAGGTCCGGTTCAACGCGGGCGAGAACAGCCTCGTGTTCACCAGCGTGAACGGCACGGAAACGCCGCGCCTCGCGAACGAGGTCAGCTTCAACGCGCTGCATGGCCAGTGCGAGGCGCTCGAACGGCAGTGGGCCGCCTCGGTCGGGACGCGGTTCGCCGATCGCGCGAAGGAACTGATGGCACGCGACCTGTCGCGCTTCAAGTCGATGACGTCGCTCGCGGACGCGCTGCACATGACCGAGCGCACGCTGCGCCGGCGGCTCGAAAAGGACGGCGTCACGTTCCAGTCGCTGCTGGACACGGTGCGCCATGAAGAGGCGGCGCGGCTGCTCGACGACGACGCACTGACGGTCGCGGCGATCGCCGAGCATCTCGGATACAGCGAGCCGCGCAGTTTTCGTCATGCCTACCGGCGCTGGACCGGACGCGCGCCGCGCGACAGCCGCGACGACGATGCGTGAAAGTACTCGCGCGCGCACCGCGTCCGGCGGCCGCCAACTCGCGTAGAATGCGCGCCTGAACCAACGACAACAGGGCCGCGGCCACGTGCCGATTCCGCGTGACATGCGATGCCGTCGAAACCGTTTCGACGCATGGCATGCGTGATGAAAAGATCGATGCGACGACATCGACCGGGGTTGCTGCGCGATCGATCGAGCGCGCGCCGCCGCGACGATCGCGATCGACGACCGACACGAGCGATCCGGTGCGCAGGGCCAGCCCTGCACCGCGGAAGCCGCACCGCGCGCCACCGACCGACGACGCACCGATGAGCAAACCGATTCTGTACCTCCTCGCCGGCAACGGCAGCGCGGCCGACTGGTGGGACGACGCGCTGCCGCAGTTCCGGCACTACCGGCCGGTGCCGCTGGAGCTGCCCGGTTTCGGCGACCATCCGGAACCGCCGTGCGAAGACCTGGACGCGTACGCACAGGCGCTGCTGGACGCGACCGAAGCGGGCCACGCGATCGTCGCGGTCGGCGTGAACGCGCTGCTGGTCCTGCACGCATTGCAGCGGCGGCCCGGCCACTTCAGCCGCAGCGTGCTGCTGTCGCCAGTGGGCGCGTTCCTCTGGCAGCGTCATCTGCCGAAGCTGATGACGCCGCGGCCGCTGCGCCACGCCATTCACTGGCTGCTGTCACATCATCCGGCGCTGTTCGCGCGCAAGTTCTCGCACCGAACCTGGACGCGCGCGCAGTACCGCCGGATGGGCGCCGGCTATGCGCGCTGCCGCGCGTTCGTCCCGCACTGGGACCTGGTGCGCGCCGATACCGCGCTGAACCTGCTGGAATGGGTCACCGATCGCATCGAGCTGGTGTGGGGCGATCGCGACCGCCTGCTCGGCATCCGGCAGGCTGCGGCGTGGTCGGCGATCCTCGCGCGCGCCGACCTCACGATTACGCTGCAGGCCGGCTGGGGACACTCTCCGTGGATCGATGCGCCGGCCGAATTCGCCGCGTGGCTGGAAGCCGGCGACGCCGGCTTCGTCGCGCATACCAAGGGCGGACGCCTGAAGCTCGCGGCGATGGCCGGCCTGCCGGTGCCGCCCGCGCTGTCGCTGAACCGCGCGGACGACCCGCGACTGCCCGGCTTTCTCGCGAGCCAGCCGGACGCGCTGTGGGCGATCCGCTCGTCGAGCCACGGCGAGGACCAGGCGGACGCGGCCAATGCCGGGCTGCACACCACGTTCCTGCGCGAACCGGCGTCGCAGGCGCCGACGCGCGTCGCCGAACTGCTGGACGGCGGCCTCGAGGAAGTCGTGGTCCAGCGGTTCGTCACGCCGGTGCTGTCCGGCATCGCGTTCGTCCGCCATCTGGCGGTCGAGATCGAATGGGTAGAGGGCCACCTCGAGGCGCTGGCCGACGGGCATGCGAGCCCGCAGCGCGCGATCCTGTCGCGACTCGGCGAACCGTGGCAGCGCGGCACGTTCCCGACCACGCGCGGGCTGAGCGCGCGGCGGCTGTGGGACTTCCTGCAACAGGTGCTGCGCGTGTTTCACTACGTGCCGGGCGATGTCGAATGGGCGTGGGACGGGCAGCAACTGTGGCTGCTGCAATACCGCCCGATCAGCAGCTACGGCTGGCATCGCCACCTCACGTCGGCGAACATCGCCGAAATCCTGCCGCCGCAGCCGAGCCGGCTCGTCGAGTACGCGCAGCGGCGCGCCGCCGGCAGCATCCCGGCGATCATGGCGCGCTGGGACGCACGCGTACTGCAGGACAACGAACCGTTCACCGCGCTCTATGGCGGCGCGTCGTACATCAACAACGATCTGTTCCTCGCACGCCTCGCGGACTGGGGCGTATCGGCCGGCAACTACAGCGGCGAGGTCGGCGGCGCGACGCCGCCGCTGCGCTGGCGCCCGCTGCGGCTGCTGCGTTCGCTGCCGGTGTTCTGGCGCATGCTGCGCGTCGCGCGCACGCGCCTGCCGGCGCTGGAGCGCGGCCTGCGCCGCCACGACCGCGAGCTTGCCGAACTCGTCGCGCGCGGCGCCGACGGCCAGCAGCTGGCCGACTGGTTCACGCGCTTCTACGTGTTCGTCGTGCAGGGCAACCTGTGCATCGCGGCATCGCTGGCGAGCAGCGGCGGCGCGCTGTGGGGCCGCCCGCCGACCGTCTATGGGCAACTCGACGACAGCCCGCACCGCCTGCCGTGGGAAACCGATCCGGGCACCGCGCGGCCCGCGCACGCCGATCTGCCGCTGCAGGCGTTTCCGCGCTGGCCGTGGCCGGTGCGGCTGCTGCATGCACTGGGCGCGCCCGGCATGCGCGGCTGGTATCTGCAGGTGCGCGAGTGGTACCGCGACAACCTGATGCGCGTGTTCTTCCGTCTGCATCACGCGATGCCGGCCGCCGATCGCGATACATGGTTCGCGCCTCATCCGGAACCGCGCGAACGCGGCGGCAGCTTCTGGCAGGACGGCAGCGAAGGCGTCGAGGAAGCCGCGGGCTTCATGATCTATCCGGGCCAGACGCAGGGCGTGCTCGGTCGCGACATCCTGCTCGAAGACACGCTCGACCCGGGCCGGCATGCGCAGTACCAGGCCGCGCGCGCGGTGATCGCGCGCATGGGCGGCAGGCTGTCGCACGGCGCGACGCTGCTGCGCGAACTGCGCAAGCCGTCGGCGGTGCTGCCGCGCGTCGATGCGGAATGGGTCGGGCGCGAGGTGCGGCTTTGCGATGGGGAGTTGACGTTGGTCGAATAGGCGGGGCCGCGCTGCCCGGAACCGGCCAGGCGCGCACGGACCGATCGACCCGTGGACCAGGACGCTAAAAGTTGTGCTTGATCCCGACGGAGACTGCGAGCTGAGCCGATGAATTGGCGCTGCCAAGATAAGCCAGCTGTGCATAGTTCTCGAAGGCGCCGCTCGCCGGATCGAGCCCCAGTCCGACGCCCGACATTTTCTCGAAGTTTCCGATTGCATAAAGCTGCGTGCGCTTCGACAGGCTGTAAATTCCGCCCAGCGAAAGCTTGTGTATGTTGGTGTTCGCGTCCTTCGTGCGAATATCGGCGCGCGTGTAGCTGTAGCCGAGCCCGATCTGAAGCGCTGGCGTCACGTTGTACAGGCCGCTCAGTTCCGCCGTATCGAATCGCACGTCGCTGACGGGACCACCCACGGCGACCAGATAGCGACTGCCAACCAGCGTCGCGCGGGTCAAGGCAGCGCTCACGGCAAGTTTGTCCAGCACGTAGCTTCCTCCAACGCCGAACGTCCTGAGTTCGTCGGCATCATGAAGTGCGCAATAACTCGCAGGACTCTGGCCGCAACTCAATTCGCCGATATATGCGGACGATCCGCCGAGCGCAGCCTCGAGCGGATTGCGCAACGACAAATAGCCCGCGCCCAGCGACAGCGGCCCGTGCGACCAGGTAGCGGCCAAAGCCCATCCACGATTCTTCGCAAACGAACCCGCCTGATTGCCGAAGCTGAACGTACCGCCTGCGCTGAAACCGTAGAACGCCGGGCTTTGATACTGGATGCTGTTGTTCAGGTTGAAAGCCGCGTTGAGATTGTCGATATCCCCGAAATGCGCCCCCAAGGGCCCTGCCCAGTTATTGCTGATGGCAAACGGCGCCAGCGCATTCGTGTATGAGTCGAATTGCCGGCCTGCCGTCAGCTGTCCCCACCTGTCGGATCTGAGGCCGACCATCGCCGTCGCATCGAAGAGATTGTTCGCCTGGAACATTCCCCCGTTGTTCGAGAGGAAATAGTTCTGCAGGTTGAAGACGGCACTGGTTCCTCCCCCCAGATCTTCCGTGCCACGGATACCGAACGCGGTGGGCGCGAGATTGCCCGTCGTCATGGACCACGCGCTTTTACCGCCAACGTCACCGGCCGCCGATCCGATTTGCTGGTTGCTGACGTACGTCAGGCCGGTGTCGACCGTACCATAGAGCGTCACACTGCTTTGCGCATGCAGCACTTCCGATACGCCCATCAGCGTTAATCCGATCACGCCGAACCCGAGCTTTCGATGCATCCGATCCATCACTTCGTCTCCTGAAAAATCGTTGTCGTTCCGCTTCGTGTCGCCGCGTGACTTTTCACGCGACGCCTCGCACGCGAGGCCGAACGGATTACATCGATTCTTATTCGACGACTCGCGGAAAAAATCAGCCGTCCGGTTGATTCTTCGCGGCGTTCGGGAAACCACCGAGACGTACCTGCCTCTATCTGAGCGAGGTGAAATGCGCGAAAATGGCGATTCGATCCTGCGTCCTGGAGCAAGGAATGCCCCGAAGTGCCGCCAATACACAGCCGGTTTCCGACGTCACCGCTCGCCAGGGCGGCGCGGGCGACACGTCACCACCAGCACGTTCCGCACGAGTCTCGACCCGTCGTGGCCGCGACACGACCGCACGCATCCTCGCATTGGCGACGGACATGCTTTCTGAAGAAGGCTATGGCGAGCTCACGATGCGCAAGGTCGCGAATGCGGCGGGAATCAGCCTGTCGAATCTTCAGTTTCACTTCAAGACGCGCGAGGATCTGCTCGGTGCGGTGATCACGCAGCTGACGTCGGCCTACCTCGAGCAATTCGAAGCAATCGAGCGGGACACCCGGCTCGACCCGGTCGAGCGTCTGGAAGCAGTACTGCGCAACTCTGTCGCCGAAGTCAAGAAGCCGCGCGTGCAGTCGGTCTTTTTCAATATCTGGGCGCTCGCGCAGACACAGGACTTCGCACGCGAAATCGTCGATCGTATCTACAAGGCGCAGCGCGCGGTGTTTGCCCGATTCATTGCGCAGATCAATCCCGGGCTTACCGCGCACGAGTGCATGTTGAGGGCGGCACTGATCTCCTGCCAGGTCGAGGGGCTCATGATACTGATCCCTCAACGCACGACGTTTGTCCGCGACCTCCGGGGAATAGAAGCCGAGCTCATGCGCGCCGTCATGTCGCTGGCCAAGGCGCCATCGAACGTCGCGCCCAGCAGGCAGGTTTCCTGAACGCCTCCTTCCGAAGAATCGGATCGGAAGCGATTCAGGATCGAAGCGCGCGGCGATCGAAAACGCCCGTTCAGTCGTTGAACGAACCCGGATAAGTGGTTTCGTTCAATAGACTGGCCTTCGAGCCGAACGTCAGATGCACCATCCGGTCCGGCTTCGGATCCCAGCAGAAGAAACGCCCCGTCGAGCGCATCCGCTCCAGGTCGACCACGACGACCGATTCGACCGGCATGATCGTTTCGGTCCAGAACAGTATCGTCAGTCCCGGCGCAACGTCGAAGTACGCACATCGCTCGACGTCGGCCAGACCGGTTTCCGCGCCGTTGACGCAATGCCATGCCATCTGCTCGCGCCCAAGGTACACATGCTCGTACCAGTCATCGGAACTGTAGCGATACAGGATGCGCTTGCCGACGAGCGACGACGACTGCGTAATCGGTTCGTTGCCCGCTTTTCCTTCGACCGTTGCCGCGGCGAAATCGGTCTTCGTCCGCTTTTGACCGTCGCGTTCATAAAAAGACGACACCGCAACGAATACATTCCCGCTCGCCAGTTTCCAGACGAGCGTCACGGCCTCGTCGAAGCCTTCCTTGTAGAACTCGACGAAGACGATGCCGGGCCTCACCTCCATCGCCTCATAGGGATGAGACGCCGACATTCCCGTTCCCTCGCCCTCGAGAATCGTCCAGGTGAGCGTCTTCTCGTCGACGAAATGATGCTCGATCAGCCAGCCGTTCTCGAAGCGGAACACGGCTTTCGTTCCGGCAAGCAGAGAGGTCGCGGGATATTTGTGCTCGGCGAAGCCCTCGGCCATTTCGGCGAGCGTCGGCCATTCCTCGACGGGTACGTACTTCTGCTCCATCACTGTTTCTTCGATGCTGTAATTCATCTTTCAGTCTCACATAAAGGCCATCTGGCGAAATGGCGGATTGGGCGAAATCGATCAGGCTTCGTCAAGCACGCGTCCCAGCCCGCTATAAAGCTGCGGACGTGCATTCTTGAGCCAGCAGGCAAACATGGCGCCGAGCCCCCCCACCGCCAGCGTGATCCACGGCAGCGCTTCGGATAGCCACGTAGTCGAGCCGGTGATCAGCGATACGTTGCGGATCACGTGATAAAGGCAAACGAACAGCCCGAGCGCGCTGAGTGCCGGCGCGACCACGCGGCGCCACACGGATATGCCGCGGTGATCGCGAACAAAGAAGCCGATCACGGCGAGTGCCGTCATCGCCTGAACGGCGACGATGCCGATTGCCGCGGGCACGCTGGCAAGCGGCACCACAACCAGCATCGCGTCGGCGCCGCCGATACCCGCTGCGGCGATGATCGCGACGCCGATGACGATCTGCGCGACACCGGCAAACAGCGGTGTCTGCTGGACCGGATGAAGCTCGGCGAAGCGCGCCCAGACGATACGCTCGCGCCCGAGCGAAAACAGGTAGCGCGACGACGTGTTGTGGAAACTGATGAGCGCCGCCATCAGGCTCGTGATCATCAGGATGTTGGTGGCGTCTGCAGCACTGTTGCCCAGATAACGCTCGGTAATCACGAACCACATATCGCCCGGGTTTTTCGTTGCTTCGGCAATCGCCTGCGGAATGCCGTAGGCGTTCGTCACCAGCCAGACCGATGCGGCGTACAACACCAGGATGATCGTGACTGCTGCATAGGTCGCACGCGGAATCGAGCGGGACGGATCGCGCGCTTCTTCGGCATAGATGGCGGTCGTCTCGAAGCCCATGTAGCTGCCCACGACGAACACGATAGACGGCCCGAAGCCGTGCGCAAATACATGCTCCGGCAGGAACGGGGCGACCGAAAGCGCCGCAGCCCCGCTCTTGCCGATAATCGAAGCATCGAGAAGCAGAATGATCAGCACTTCGGCAAGCATCAGTGCAAAGAGGACGCGACCGCTGAACTCGATGTTCTTGTAGCCGAAGTAGAACACCACCGTCATCGCGCCCAGGGCGCAGACCCACCAAGGCACATCGATGCCGAAATGCGCGTGGATGCCGTAGCCGAGGAAGAAGCCGATCATCGCGTAACACGCGATCAGCATCGCGTTATAGGCCAGGATGGCCAGGAATGCGCCGCCGATGCCGAAAGGTCGGCCGAGTCCATGCGCGATATATGCATAAAACGCCCCGGCGTTGCGGATATGACGGCTCATCGCACAGAATCCCACGCTGAAGATCAGATAGAGCACGCCGATGACGACATAGGTTCCCGCCGCACCCGCGCCATTGCCGAGGCCGATCGCCAGCGGTGCACCGCCCACCAGCGCCGTGAGCGGACCATTGGTCGCGATCACGAGGAAAACGATGCTGATCCAGCCGAGCGCATTCTTCCTCAGCGAAGTTTTTTCCTGCCCATCACTTGTCATCTTTGTCTCCTGATTTTCTTGCGTTTCTCTGATTCGGGTGAGGCAAATACTTGCAGCCGGGGTCTTGTTCTTGTTGGGTTCGGCGCGCCAGACGATGCGCGGCCTACTGGTTCATCAACAGACTGACCAGCGACGTCCGGTTTGTAACGGACGTCTTCGCGAATATGTTGAGCAGATGGGTCTTGACTGTCGCGACGCTCACATGAAGCGCACGTGCAAGATCGCCGTTGCTGAATCCTTTGCATATGAGTTCCGCGACCTGCGCCTCGCGCTTCGACAATCCGTAGCGGGCGATGATGTCGTCGCGGCTGCCGATCTTGCCATCCTTGAACAGGACCGAAAGGTTGAACAGAATGTATGGATGGAACGCATGCGCAGCCTTGCAGATCGATTCGGTTGTCGATCTATCGCATGCTTGCGGCAAACATACGCTCATCCCCGCGAGCACGTTGCCGGTCCGAAAAACCATTTCGACCATATTGGCGATCTGGAAGGACTCGAGAAATCGCCGGTATTCGGCACCGGCGCCGTCGTGCGCAAGATGATCGGAAAGCAACGCGACATCGACATCCGGAAGATCGGCGAGATTCTCATCGAATGGGTCCAGCCGGTACATGTCGTCGAGATACTGGCGATGAAACGCATCCGGCAAGCCGCGCCGCTCGAAAAAATCGATCGTCATGCCGGCGTCGCAGATATAGAGTGCCAGGCGCTCCGCGCCGGTCATGCGAGTAAAGCAGTTCATGGTTTCCCCAATGAACCGTTCGATTGTCGAATGGCGTTCAGGCGCGATCATGATGATTTCCTGCAACAATCCGGGATACCGTGGAATCCCGCCGCACATTTCGCATCAGCGCGGCACGGGAATGCACACCGACTTGAGTTCGGTGTATTGCTCGATCATCTGACGCCCGTGTTCGCGCCCGACACCCGACTGCTTCATCCCGCCGAACGGCAGGTTGGGATCGACCGGGATGTGGCTGTTGACCCAGACCATACCCGCCTCCAGCTTCCGGATTCCGCGCAATGCGGAATTCAGGTCATTCGTCCAGACACTGGCCGCCAGCCCGTTGCGCGACGCGTTGGACAGCGCAATCGCCTCTTCGAGGTCCGAAATCGGCGTGACGCTGATCACCGGCCCGAAGATCTCGTCGCGCACGGACGGATTTTCAGCGTCCGCATCGACGATCAGGGTGGGCTCGAAATAAAAGCCCGCGCGATCGGGACGGCGACCGCCCGTCACGATCCGCGCGGTTTTTCCCGCGGCCTCGACGAGTGCGGCGACTTTCTCTACGTGCGCACGCGAGACGAGCGGCTGAATATCGGCCGACATATCGAGGCCCGGCCCCAGCTTCAGATTGCCGATTGCGCGTTCGAGATCCGCGACGACGCGATCGTAAGCCGCGCGATGCACGTACAGACGCGATGCGGCCGCGCAGACCTGGCCTTGATTGAGAAAGCAGGCGCCCATGAGTCCCGGCATGATCTGCGCGAGATCGACATCCGACAGAACGATGAGCGGATTCTTGCCGCCCAGTTCCAGCGTGAAACGGGTCATGTTCTGCAGCGCTGAAACACCAATGCGCCGCCCCGTCTCCGTCGATCCCGTGAACGTGATCTTGTTGACGTCGGGGTGCCGGACCAGCGCCGCCCCCGCATCGTGACCATAGCCGGGCACGACATTGACCACGCCGGGCGGAATGCCCGCCTCGATCGCCAGTTCGGCGATGCGCAACGCCGTGAGCGGCGTATCTTCCGACGGCTTGATGACAATCGTGCAGCCACAGGCGAGCGCCGGCGCGATTTTCCACAGCGCAATCATCATCGGGAAGTTCCAGGGAACGATCGCGCCCACGACGCCGACGGGCTCGCGCAACGTAAAACCGAGGTTTCGCGAGCCGGGCGGAACGGGAATGGAAAGATCGAGCGTGGAACCCTCTATCTTCGTCGCCCAACCTGCCATGTATCGCACGTATTCGACCGATCCCGCCACGTCGATCGCCCGGGCATGCTGGATCGACTTGCCTTGATTGATCGTCTCGAGCTGAGCGAGTTCTTCGCCGTTGGCCTGGATCAGTTCGGAAAGCCGGAACAGGCAGCGCTCGCGGTCCGCCGGTCGCATGTCGCGCCATACACCCAAGGCGCGCCGCGCGCTGGCGACCGCCAATGACACTTCGTGTTCCGTACCGGCGATGGTCCGACTGACGACGTTCCCGTCCGCCGGATTGTAGATGTCGATAAAGCGCGAGGTGCACGACGTCACGGATTTCCCGTCGATGAACGCACCATGGGTTCTGTCGAGAAAGGCGCTCACCTGCGCCAGGCGCTCCACAAGCCGGGCGTTCGTCGTTTCGTGCAACATGGCAACTCCATCATGTATAGGTCGATAGACCTATTTTATAAGGTGCAGCAAGCTCGATTGCAATCCTGGATAAACCCGCATGCGCTCCCGTGCAGCTTGCGATGTGCTTGCAGGGGCCGGAATTGGACGAGCAGGCATCTGACCAGGAGATTAGGTCGGTCCGTGTCGGCATGCATCAACCGAAAGTCTGATTGTGATAGCCGATGCGTGCGTCTTCCGCCTGACGACTCGGAAAGGGACCGAGTCAGCGCCCGCTGCGAGTAAACGCCAATAGGAAGCATGTCGCACAACACCAAATAATATGTCATGTGACCTAGTTTAAAAGAGCCGCCATCACAGATCAGCAACGATGCCCGCCTGCACGTTCCGACGGGCATGCCGGATTTTTCTCGACCCGACAGGAGACGTACCTTGCTTTCCGTTGAATCGCCGACCACCTACTACACGATGACCCGCAAATACCACGATCGCTATGACGCGCTCGAGGAAGATATCGAAGCAGATGTCGTCATCGTCGGAGGCGGCTTCTCGGGCGTCAACATCGCACTGGAACTTGCGGAGCGAGGGATCACGAATGTCGTGGTGCTAGAAAGCAACTATCTCGGCTTCGGCGGCTCCGGCAGGAACGGCGGGCACGTAATGGCTGGCATCGGGCACGATCTCGAAAAAATCCGCAAATATGTCGGCGACGACGGCGTGAAGGCGATCTTCAGCATCAGCGACCAAGGCGCCAGCACCATCCAGCGGCGTATCGACACATACGGCATCGACGCCGACTTTCAGCGCGGATATGGATACCTGGCCTTCAACAACCGCCAGGCCAAGCTGTTGCGTCAATGGGAAAAGGAGTTTCGCGAGCTCAATCCCGATGAAGAGATTGCCTACCTCGAAGGCGCGGAACTGCGCAGGATGCTCGGCTCGGACGCGTACGGCGCCGGACTGATGCATATGGGCAACGGGCACATACACTCGTTGAATCTGCTACTGGGCGAGGCGCGCGCCGTTACCGGCCTGGGTGGCCGCATCTACGAAAACTCGCCCGTTGTCGAGGTGACCTATGGCAAGTCCATCAAGGTCAGGACCGCAAAAGGCTCGGTGACTGCGCAAAAAATCTGCTTCGCGTGTGGCGCATTCATCAACCGCCTGGAGCCTCGGCTCGACAAGACGATCATCAGCACCTATTCGTTCCAACTGGTGACCGAGCCGCTGTCCGACGAGTTGATCAGGCAGATCAGCCCGATCCGCGGCGCGTTCACGGACGTCCGGCCGGCGATCGACTATTACCGCGTCACGAACGAGAATCGGTTGCTGTTCGGCACCGTCACGCACTTTCTGGAGTACATCCCCAAAGACTTCAAGAAGTACAACAGGGACGCGATGCTGCGGATCTTTCCGTATCTCAGGGACGTCAAGATCGATCTTGGCTGGGGCGGTCCGATGGAGTGCTCGGCAACCCTGTTTCCCCAGGTCGGCACGCTGCCGGATCAACCGAACGCGTTTTTCGTGCAAGGCTACTCCGGCTTCGGCGTCACGCCCAGTCATGTCGTCAGTCGTGTCGTCGTCGACGGTATGACACATGGCTCTCGCGAATGGAGCGTCATGAGTTCGATCCCGCGTGCGCGTGTCATCGGAAAAGAACACTTCCGCACCGTCATCTGCACACTCGGTAAAGTGACCCATCAGTTACACGGCTATTTTAATGGGCGACGGTAGAGATTTCGACGGCCCGCCGCTGCCGCGCCTGGTAGAGGTCCTCTCGCAACGCGCGAGCCGACCTTCGGCAGCTGCCCTACTCCGGCGTCCCCGACGCCCCGGATGACGTCGTCACGATATGGTCGACGAACGCGCGAAGCGCCTTCCGCAGTATTTCGCTGCTGACCGGATCATTCGCTATCGCAAACGGATCGGTCTGGCTGCCGAGCAATGGAAGCGTGACGCAACCCTCCGGAACGAGCGTTGCCGACATCGTGTCCAGGACCAGCTTCAACGCAGCCTGGGCAGCGGATGCGCGTGGCGAGGTATTGAAAAGCGCGACCGGCTTCCCCGAAAATCTCGGGCAGCCCACCAGCCAGTCCAGCATGTTCTTGAAGGAGCCGGGGATCCCGCGAGCGTACTCCGGGCAGGAGACGAGCAGCCCGTCGGCCTGGTTCACTCGGGCGCGCAGGTCAATGATGCGCGCAGGAAGCGCGTCTTCGAAATCCGGGTTGAAGTGAGGCAGCTCGCCAATTTCGTTGTAGTGCTCGACGACAACGCCGGGCGGCGCCAGCATGCCGGCCGCGACGAGTGCATGCGTATTGGACGACGCAGCGCGCAGGCTACCGGACAGGGAAAGCAGACGGACCATCTTGATATCACCGCAGCCGATCGGAGGCGTAGTATCCCACGCGCGAGTGCTCGTACCGCGCAGGCTCGATCGACATGTGCAGTTGCGACGTGATGCGCGGATTCGGGCGGTCTACGCGGGCCGAGCGAACCAGTCATCGATCTGCAGGGTGGCGGCTCGACGTTCTTCGGCGCGGCGACGCCGCACACCGGACGCCCCGAATACGAGCAACGGCACGATAACCCGCGCCACTACGCGCCCAGCTTGTCCTTCAGAAACTCGACGCACACACGCACCTTCGCGGACTGCGCAAGCCGCGCCGGATAGACGGCCCAGACGTTCGCCGGCTGCGTGACGCCCGGCAGCACACGCTGCAGCCGGCCCGCGTCGAGCAGCGGCTGCACGTCCCACACCGAGCGCAGCACGATCCCGCGCCCGGCGAGCGCCCACTGCACGGCCACTTCGCCGTGATTGCTCGACAGCGGCCCCGTGACCTGCACGGACACGGTCTCGCCGCGCGCATCGAGCCGCCACACGCCGAACGGATGGTCGCGCTCCTTGATCGCGAGACACGCGTGCGACGCGAGATCGCCGACCTGCTTCGGCATGCCATGCCGCGCCAGGTAGTCGGGCGACGCGCACAGCACGCGATGGTTCGTCGCCAGCCGCTTCGCGATCAGGTGGCCGGCGATCTCGTCGCCGATACGAATGTCGACGTCGAAACCCTCGGCCGCGACATCGACGATCCGGTCGAACAGTTCCAGCCGCACGTTCAGCTGCGGATGGCGGTCCGACAATTCGGCCAGCGCGGGCGCGACGACATTGCGGCCGAAGCCGAAGCTGCTCGACACGCGCAACGTGCCGCGCGGCACGCGGCGCGTACTCGACACGTCCTCGACCAGATGCTCGACGTCGTCGAGGATCTTCTCGGCCCACGCATATACGCGCTCGCCGGCGTCCGTCACCGAGACGCGGCGCGTCGAGCGATGCAGCAGGCGAATCCCGAGGCTCGTCTCGAGCATCCCGACCCGCTTGCTGACATACGACGACGACATCGCAAGCGCGTCGGCCGCCGCGCTGAAGCTCGCCTTGCGCGCGACCATGCAGAACACGCGCAGGTCGCCGAGTTCCGGCATCGCACTCGTCTCGTTCATTGCGCGGCTCCGTTCGAGACGTATCGCAATTCCCGATGCATGCGTGAGATTGCGTCCTCGTCGCCTCGCTTCGCGATGTGCGCGCTGCCCGCGCCGAACGCGCAGGCAACCTCTCCGCTTCCTGCGACACCGCCCTGCGCACGGCTGTCGGTGGCCGCGCACGCGAGACCCAGCGCCACCAGCGACAGCATCTGCTTCAGCGTCCGATTCATCGTTTCATCGCGAAGTCGACGATCCGTGCGGATCAGTTCAGGCCGCGATCGGCCGCCTCGACGAGCTTGCGCTCCGCTTCGGTATCGAGCGAGCGGCATGCCCACAGATAGACGAGCGCGGCAACCGGCAGGCCGACCAGCATCGCGATATCGGTGCCGCCGAGCGCACGCGCGACCGGGCCGCTGTACATCTCGGTCTTGAAGAACGGGATCATCGCGACGAAGCCGACTGCATACGCGGTGAGGCCGCGCCAGTTCCAGCGTCCGTAGATGCCGCGCGGATTGAAGATCTCCCGCACCGAGTAGTGCGTATGCCGCACGAAGAAGAAGTCGACGAGGTTGATCGCGGTCCAGGGCGTGAACAGGTAACCGAGGATGCCGAGGAAGTCGCCGAACTTGCCCATGAAGTCGTCGGACGCCGCGAACGCGAGCGACGTCGCGACGACCGCGACGATCAGCAGGCTCGCCACGCGCTTGCCCGCACTCGACTTGAGCGGCCGGAACGAATCGGTGATGCTGAGCAGCGTCAGCGATGCGCCGTAGAAATTCAGGCCCGTGATCGCAAGCAGCCCGAGCAGCGACAGCAGCAGCGTGACGGAGCCGAAACCCGGATGGATCGCGTCGCCCGCCCGCTGCACGGCGTCGGCGATCTCGATCTTCGAGTTCAGCGCGGCGGCGGCCGTGCCGACCAGCATCATCCACGCGCCGCCGATCAGCGCGCCGGTGAAGGTCCACCAGAAGGTTGCGCGCACACCGGTCTTGGGCGGCAGGTAGCGCGAGTAGTCCGACACGTAGATCGACCACGACAGCTGGTAGGCCGCCGCCGCGAACAGCTGCACGAGGAACGGCGTCGCCTTGAAGCCGGCAAACGACAGCTGCCCGGCCGGGAACGGCACCTTCACGCAGATGCCGACGCTGAACACGCTCAATGCGATCAGCAGCGCGATCGCGAGCCAGCGCTGCGCCTTGTGGATCAGGTCGTAGCCGAAGATCGCGAGCCCCACCGCGATCGCGGTAAACACGATATAGCTGACGTGCGGCTCCGTGCCGAGCAGGTGATGCGCGGTCTGGCCGGCCATCAGCTGGTTGAACGAGTTGTAGCCGACATACGTGACGAGCGCGACGATCCATACCAGCAGCGCGCCCATGTAGCCGAACTGCGGACGCGACTGGATCATCTGCGGAAGCCCGAGCTGCGGGCCCTGGCTCGAATGGAACGCCATGAAGAAGGTGCCGAGCAGATTGCCGATCAGCACCGCGATCGCGCTCCACAGCAGATTCCCGCCCATGCTCACGCCGATCGCGCCGCACGCGATCGTCGCGAGATTCGCGTCGCCGGTAAACCAGACGGGCCACAAGTGCCACGCCTTGCCGCGCCGCTCCGCGAGCGGCACATAGTCGATCGAACGCGCCTCGATGCGCGACTTGCCGCGACCTTCCATCGCGAGGCCGTCGGCCACTGCCTGTTGTCTCATGTCTCCTCCATTGCGTCTGTCGGCGGCGGTCACGCACCGCGCCGCAGCCGGATCGAAACCCGGCTGCGGCGCGGCTGATCACCGGACACCGGCGACGTTACCTTCAGTTAACAATGAACTATCAGTTAACAATGGTACGCATTTCGCTAGGCCGACCGTACTAGCGCAATTTCCTATTGACGCAAGGTCGAATCAACGCGTTCGTGATTTCCAGCAAATATCAGACGAATTCGGCGTTCAAACGTCAGCAAATGGTTGCCTGTTCCGGGATAACCCTGATCCCAAATCGTCTGCATATCTCCTATATTTCGTTAACCGTTAGTTTTACCGTAACCGTCAGTTTATCAAAACACCTCTCCCGAGCCCGACGCCATGACCTACCTGCCGATCGAATTCCACCAGAAAGCCAAGCTGCCGCAACTGCCGGCCGATTTCTGCTCGAACCCGGAACTCGCGTGGACGATTCCCAAGACCTATTACACGTCGCAGGAGGTCTTCAAGGCCGAGGAGGAGAAGATCTTCGCCGACACGTGGATCTGCGTCGCGCACCGCAGCGAACTGGCCGATGCGAACCAGTATGTCACGCGCGAAGTGATCGGCGAAAACGTGCTGATCGTGCGCGGCAAGGACAAGGTGCTGCGCGCGTTCTACAACGTCTGCCCGCACCGCGGCCATCAGCTGCTCGAAGGCAGCGGCAAGGCGAAGAACGTGATCACGTGCCCGTACCACGCATGGACCTTCAAGCTCGACGGCGCGCTCGCGCACGCGAACAACTGCGATCACGTGATGGAGTTCGACAAGGAGAACTCGAGCCTCGTGCCGGTCAAGGTCGAGGAATACGCGGGCTTCGTGTTCATCAACCTGAACCCGAATGCCGGCACGGTCGAGGCGCAGCTGCCCGGCATGGAGGCGCGCCTGCGCGCCGCGTGCCCGGTGATCGACGACCTGAAGCTCGCCGCGCGCTTCGTCAGCGAGACGCCCGCGAACTGGAAGTCGATCGTCGACAACTATCTCGAGTGCTACCACTGCGGCCCCGCGCATCCCGGCTTCTCCGACTCCGTGAAGATCGATCAGTACACGCATACGCTGCACGGCAACTGGACGCTGCAGTTCGGCTATGCGGAATCGTCGGAGCGCTCGTTCAAGCTCGACCCGTCGATCAAGGACGCGAGCTTCCAGGGCTTCTGGGCGTGGCCGTGCACGATGTTCAACGTGCCGCCGGGCGCCGATTTCATGACCGTGATCTATGAGTTCCCGGTCAACGCCGAAGTGACGCTGCAGCACTACGACATCTATTTCCTGAACGAGGAGCTGACCGACTATCAGAAGAACCTGATCGAGTGGTATCGCAACGTGTTCCGCCCGGAAGACCTGCGCCTCGTCGAGAGCGTGCAGAAGGGGCTGAAGTCGCGCGGCTATCGCGGCCAGGGCCGGATCATGGTCGACCAGCGCCGCAGCGGCGTCAGCGAGCATGGCATCGCGCACTTCCATCATCTGCTCGCACAAAAGTATCAGGACTGACACCCCGTACCAGGACGACATCGACATGACTTCCCTTCAACAACCTGGCCTGCTGCGCGAGCAGGCATACATTGCCGGCGCGTGGCGCGGCGCCGACGACGGCGCAGTGCTCGACGTCACCAATCCGTCGACCGGCGAGCTGATCGCGCGCGTGCCGAACATGGGCGCCGCCGAGGCGCGCGCTGCGATCGAGGCCGCCCACGCGGCGTTCGCGACGTGGCGCAGGACCACCGCGAAGGAGCGCGCGCGCCTGCTGCGCAACTGGTTCGAGCTGATCATGGCGCGCCAGGAAGACCTCGCGGTGCTGATGACGCGCGAACAGGGCAAGCCGCTCGCCGAAGCGCGCGGCGAGATCGCCTATGCGGCGTCGTTCGTCGAATGGTTCGCCGAGCAGGCCAAGCGCATCGACGGCGACGTGATCCCGAGCCCGAACCCCGATCAGCGCCTCGTCGTGACGAAGGAACCGGTCGGCGTGTGCGCGGCGATCACGCCGTGGAATTTCCCTGCGGCGATGATCACGCGCAAGGCGGCCCCCGCGCTCGCGGCCGGCTGCACGATCGTGATCAAGCCCGCGAACGAGACGCCGCTGTCCGCGTTCGCGCTCGCGGCGCTCGCCGAGGAAGCCGGCATTCCGGCCGGCGTCGTCAACGTCGTGACCGGCAAGTCGCGCGAGATCGGTGCGGAGATGACCTCGAGCCCGCTCGTGAAGAAGCTGACCTTCACCGGTTCGACCGAAGTCGGCCGGCTGCTGATGCGCCAGTGCTCGGATACCGTCAAGAAGATGTCGCTCGAACTCGGCGGCAACGCGCCGTTCATCGTGTTCGACGATGCCGATCTCGACCGCGCGGTCGAAGGCGCGCTGCTGTCGAAGTACCGCAACGCGGGCCAGACCTGCGTGTGCGCGAACCGCTTCTTCGTGCACGACACCGTGTACGACGAATTCTGCCGCCGCTTCGCGGAACGCGTCGCGGCCTTCCATGTCGGCGACGGCTTCGATGCCGGCGTCAACATCGGCCCGCTGATCAACGAAGCCGCGCGCGACAAGGTCGACGGCCTCGTGCGCGACGCGGTCGCGCAGGGTGCGCGCGTACTGGTGGGCGGCACGCCGCACGCGCGCGGCGGCAACTTCTACGCGCCGACCGTGCTCGCCGACGCGAAGCCGGGGATGGCCGTGCTGAGCGAGGAAATCTTCGGGCCGGTCGCGCCGATCGTGCGCTTCTCGACCGACGACGAAGTCGTGCGTCTCGCGAACGACTCGATCTACGGCCTCGCCGCGTACTTCTACAGCCGCGACATCGGCCGCGTGTGGCGCGTGGCCGAGCAGCTCGAATACGGGATCGTCGGCATCAACAGCGGGCTGATCTCGAACGAAGTGGCGCCGTTCGGCGGCGTCAAGCAATCGGGCATCGGACGCGAAGGCTCCAAGTACGGGATCGAGGATTTCCTGTCGATCAAATACCTGTGCATGGGCGGCGTGAGCGCCTGATCCCGTGACCGGCGCGCGCGCTTCGGCCGCGCGCCTTTTTGTGCTGTACCGAATCCCCTGCTCTATCCGCCGGCAAAGGAATGCCTGATGAACGCCCGTGAATCGATCTTCGTCGACGTCGTCGCCGTCGAGACCCTGACCCCGCTGATCAAGCGCTTTACGCTCGCGCTGCCCGACGGCGCACCGCTGCCGCCGTTCAGCGGCGGCGCGCATGTGCTCGTGTCGATGCAGAACGGCGATCAGTGGCACCACAACGCGTACTCGCTGCTGAGCTCGCCGCACGACACGCACCAATACCAGATCGCCGTGCGCCGCGAGGAAGCCTCGCGCGGCGGTTCGGCGTTCATGCACGAGCATGTCGCGGCCGGCACGCGGCTCGCGATCGGCTCGCCCGCGAACCTGTTCGAACTCGCACGCAACGCGCGCCGCCATGTGTTCATCGCCGGCGGCATCGGCATCACGCCGTTCCTCGCGCAGCTCGCCGAGCATGCGCCCGGCGGCGACTTCGAACTCGAACTGCATTACGCGTACCGCAGCCCCGACCACGGCGCATTCGTCGACGAGCTGAAGGCCGGCCCGCATGCGGCGAACGTGCACACCTACGTCGACAGCCTCGGCCAGCGCCTCGACCTGATGCAGCTGTTCAAGTCGCTGCCGGCCGACGCGCACGTCTACGTGTGCGGACCGCAAGGCCTGAACGACGCCGTCCATGCGAATGCCGCGCTGCTCGGCTGGCCGAAGTCGCAGCTCCATTCCGAACAGTTCGCCGCGACCGACACGGCCGGCCAGGCGTTTACCGTCGTGCTCGCGCGCTCGGGCATCGAGCTCGAGGTGCCCGAGGACACGACGATCCTGCAGGCCATCGAACGCGCCGGCGTGAAGATCGACTCGCTGTGCCGCGAAGGCGTGTGCGGCACCTGCGAGGTCGCGATCCTCGAAGGCGAAGCCGATCACCGCGATCAGTATCTCGACGACGACGAAAAAGCCGCGCAGAAAACCATGCTGCTGTGCGTGTCGCGCGCGCGCACGCCGCGCCTCGTGATCGACCTGTAAATTTTTCCGCGCGCCGTATCCGGTAAACTACGCCGGATACAGGAACCCCCGGCGCGCCGTTCCTTTCCGACGCGGCGGCATCGCCCGCGGCCCGCACCCCGCGCGCCGCGGGCGATGCCGCCTTGTCGCCTGGCCGCGCGCCGCCGTCAGAAAGAGGAATGGATGTCCGAGGATACGTTCGCGTTCCGTCTCAAGGTGCTCCTCGAGCACAAGAAGCTGAGCCTGCAGCAGGTGGCCGACGTGGTCGGCATTTCGCGGCCGGCCGTGCACAAGTGGACGCGCGGCGGCGAGATCGACTATTCGAACCTGCGCAAGCTCGCCGCGTTCCTCGACGTCAACTGGGTCTGGCTGCGCTACGGCGACGACGCGGTGAAGGATCTCGGCATCGGTGCGCAGCCCGAACTGCCGATGACCGACCTGCGCCGCCGCTATACGGCCGAAATCGTGTCGAGCGAAGCGCGCATGAAGCATGCGCAGGAAGCGGCCGGCATCGTCACCTGGGAATGGAATCTCGTCTCCGACGAGCTGATCTATTCCGACAACTGCGCGAAGCTCTACGGTCGCGAAATCCACAGCAACGAGGAGTTCTGGGACATCCTGCACCCCGACGAGCGCAGCTGGCTCAACAGCCGCGCGCTGCAGGAAGCGGTCGACGCGCGCAAGCCGTACGTGTGGGAGTTCCGGATCGTGCTGCCGGACGGCACCGTGCGCTGGATCGAATCGCGCACCGCGACGCTCGTCGACGATGCGGGCCGGCCGACGCGGATGGTGGGCACGACGATCGACATCAGCGCGCGCAAGGCGCTCGAACAGCAGCTGCGCGCGCAGATCGCGCTGCTCGCCGACGCCGAGCGCCTCGCCGGCCGCGGTGCATGGCAATGGCGGCAGGCGCCGGATGAAGTGATCGTGTCGGACGAATGGTGCCGGCTGTTCGGCGTCGAGCGTGACGATGCGCCGCATCGTCACGCGCAACTGCAGGCGCGCGTGCATCCCGACGATCGTGCGGCGCGCGACGCCGCGCTGCACGAAGCGATGGCGAAGCACGGCGACTATCGCGCGCTGTACCGCGCGCTGCTGCCGGACGGCACGGTGCGGCTGATGCTGGAGCAGGGTCGCGCGCGCCCCGACGACGAAGGCGACGGCGTGCGCGTGACGGCCATGTGCCGCGCGGCGGAGCCCGCCGACGCGATCGCGTTCGCCACGCAGCCGGCCGCGGCGACCACGCCGCACTGAAGCCCGGCTGCGAGCGCATCTCGCATTGCGCGCGGCGAGCGTCAGAGCGCGGCCGCGACCGCCTTGCCGACTGCCGTCGTATCGGCGGTACCGCCCATGTCGGGCGTGCGCGGCCCGTTCACCAGCACCGTTTCGATCGCGCGCATGATGGCGTCGTGCGCGTCCTTGAAGCGTGCGTCGCCGTCGCCGAGGAAATCCAGCATCATCGCGCCGGACCAGATCATCGCGATCGGGTTGGCGATGTTCCTGCCGAAGATGTCCGGCGCCGAGCCGTGCACGGGCTCGAACAGCGACGGGAAGGTGCGCTCGGGGTTCAGGTTCGCCGACGCGGCAAGACCGATCGTGCCCGTGCATGCCGGGCCGAGATCCGACAGGATGTCGCCGAACAGGTTCGAGGCGACGACCACGTCGAAGCGGTCCGGCTGCAGGACGAAACGCGCGGAGAGAATGTCGATGTGCTGCTTGTCCCACGCGATCTCCGGATAGCCGGCCGCGACCGCCGCGACGCGCTCGTCCCAGTACGGCATGCTGACCGCGATGCCGTTCGACTTGGTCGCCGCCGTCAGCTTCCTGCGCGGGCGCGTATTCGCGAGTTCGAACGCGTACTTGAGGATGCGGTCGACGCCGTGACGCGTGAACACCGACTCCTGCAGCACGAATTCACGATCGGTGCCTTCGAACATCTTGCCGCCGACCGACGTGTATTCGCCTTCGGTGTTCTCGCGCACCACGTAGAAATCGATGTCGCCGGGCTTGCGGTTCGCGAGCGGGCACGGCACGCCGGGCAGCAGGCGCACGGGACGCAGGTTCACGTACTGGTCGAATTCGCGGCGGAACTTCAGCAGCGAGCCCCACAGCGAAATATGGTCGGGCACCTTGTCGGGCCAGCCGACCGCGCCGAAGTAGATCGCATCGTAGCCGCGCAGCGTCTCGAACCAGTCGTCCGGCATCATCTTGCCGTGCTGCAGGTAGTAGTCGCAGCTCGCCCACTCGAAATGCGTGAACTCGAGGTTCAGGCCGAACTTCGCGCATGCGGCCTGCAGCACGCGCACGCCTTCGGGCATCACTTCCTGGCCGATGCCGTCGCCGGCGATCGCGGCGATCTTGAACGTCTGGGTCATTTCCGGTTCTCCGTGTCTGTCGTTGGTTGCGTCTTGCGTCCGGTTCGATGCGCCGGTGTGCGACGCTCGGGCGGCGTGCGCGGATGCACGCAGCGCATGGACGACAGGATGCCGGAAAGTGCGGCGCGGATAATCGGCTCGACCGGGGATGCGTCGTACACGAATCGTGGACAATCGCGGAGCGGCCCGGGGATGCCGCGCATCGGCGCGGCGCCGGCAACCGAGCGCGCCATGCGCGCCCGCTCAAACCTCCGTTTCGGCAAGCCTGCTGCCGTCCCGCTCGCGTGGCACCCGCGCCTGCGCCGCGCCCAGATTGCTCCATGCGATCACCGCCCCGGCCACCAGCAGCAGCGCCGATACGAGCAGCGCCTGCCCCATGCCGCGGATGAACGACGCGCGATCGGCATGACGCACGAAGAACCCGAACACGGCGACGCCCATCACGCCGCCGACCTGACGGGCCGCATTCAGCAGCCCCGATGCGATCCCCGCCTGCGTGCGACATACCGCGCCGAGCATCGCGTGCGTGATGGTCGGTATCGTCAACGCAACGCCGCCACCCGCGACCAGCATCGCTGCGGCAAGCAGGCCGTGCGATTGCGCATCCAGCGCCGGCCACATCGCCAGATAGCCGGCCGCTGAAACCAGCAGACCGGCCGTCGCCAGCGCGCGCGCGCCGACCCGGTCGGCCAGCCGCCCGGCGACGATGTTCATGACCATCAGCACGCCCATCATCGGCAGGAAGGCGAGACCGGTGCGTACCGGCGTCGCGTGCCAGATCGACTGGAACAGCAGGCTCAGCGCAAAGACGATGCCGTAGAACACCAGGTTCGCGATCATGCCGATCACGGTCGTGCTGCGAACGGTCCGGTCCTGCCACAGCGCGGCCGGCAACATCGCGGCGGGGTTGCGCGCCTCCAGCCGCACGAATGCAATGCCCAGCGCGACGCATAGCGCGAACATGCCGAGGACGACCGGACTTCCCCAGCCCAGCGCGCTCGCTTCGGTCGACGCGAACGTCAGCGTCGCGAGCGCGAGCGCGCCGGTCAACTGGCCGGGAACGTCGAGACTGCGATCGGGTTGCGCGGCCATCGCCGGCGCGAAGCGCCACGTCATCCAGATACCCGCGATACCGACGGGCACGTTGACGAGGAAGATGCTGCGCCAGCCGCAGGCGGCCACGAGCACGCCGCCGATCACCGGCCCCGCTGCCAGCGCAATGCCGCCGCCCGCGCCCCACCATCCGATCGCCCGGCCGCGCGCCGCTTCGTCCTGAAACGCGACGCGCAGCACGGCCAACGAATTCGGCACGAGCAGCGCCGCGCCGATGCCCTGCACGAGCCGCCACGCGATCAACGCCGGCAGCGACGGCGCGAGTCCGCAGCCGATCGACGACAGCGTGAAGATCGCGTAGCCGGCCATGAACACGCGCGTCGCACCGAAGCGGTCGCCCAGCGCGCCGGCCATCAGCAGCGACGACGCAAAAACGAGCGCATACGCGTTGACGACCCACTGCAGGCCCGTGACGTCGGCGCGAAAGGCGGCGCGCAATGCATCGAGCGCGACATTGACGACGCTGACGTCGACCAGCACGACGACGAAACCCAGACAGGCCGCAGCCAGCACCAGGCCGGGATGATGTTTTGACGATGCACGCATGCGCAGCTCCGTTCGAACAGGAAAGCGTCAAGCGTAGAGAATCGCCTTCTGTGCGAATATTCCGCAAAACCGCACAGCAAACCGGAGAAAATGCACCGATGTTCGACTGGGAGAACCTGCGCTGCTTCGTGGCCGTCGCGCAATCGGGCAGCCTGTCGGCCGCCGCCCGGCGGCTGAAGGTCGATCACGCGACGGTCAGCCGGCGCGTGAGCGCACTCGAAAGCGAACTGAAAGTCCGGCTGCTCGACCGGTTGCCGCGCGCATGCCGGCTGACGGCCGCCGGCACGCAGGTGCTCGCGTTCGCGCAGAAAATGGAGGAAAACGCGTTCGCGATCGAGCGGCTCGCGCTGGCCGAACATCTGCCGATGCACGGGACGGTGACGGTCAGCGTTCCGCCCGTTCTCGCGAGCAACTTCTTCGCGAACCATCTTCATGCATTCGCGCGCCTGCATCCCGGCATCCGGCTCGCGCTGGTCAGCCAGGTGCAAAGCGTGTCCCTCGGACGCCGTGAAGCGGATATCGCGATCCGCCTGTTCCGGCCCGAGGAACCGCAAAGCGTCACGCGCAAGCTCGGCGTGATGGCGTTCGCGCTCTATGCGAGTCGCGACTACGCGCACGCGTCGCAACCGGATCGATGGGCGTTCATCGCCTACGACGCGCAATACGCGGAAATGCCGCATCAGAAATGGCTGCAGTCGATCGCCGACGGTCGGCGCATCGCGTGCGAGGTCAGCGACATCACGACGCAACAGGCGGCCGCGCGCACCGGCATCGGCGTCGCCGGCCTGCCGGTGTTCATCGGCGACAACGATCCTGCATTGCAGCGCCTGCCGTTCGACGGCGAACCGTTCCATCGAGAAATCTGGCTGGTCGTGCATGCCGATCTCCGGCGTTCGCCGTTGATCCGCGCGGTGATCGATTTCGTTTCGGAGACGGTCGGGACCACGTTTTGAGCGTGAAGCCGCAGGGAGCGCGTGCGGGCCAGTGTTGGATTGTCCCTTCGTCGCCTTTGTCGGGCGCGCCGGCTCGAAAAACAGGCCCAAGCCGTAAAGCGCGGGCCGAGCGGAGATAACGACAACACAACACCGCTGCCCTACCGCGCAAGCATCAGATCAAGATTCTGCACCGCGGCACCCGATGCGCCCTTGCCGAGATTGTCGAACACCGCCGACAGCAGCACGTGTCCGTGCTCCCTATTCGCAAACACGTGCAAGTGCATGTCGTTCGTGCCGTTCAGCGCTTGCGGATCCAGATGCGTCAGCGCGCACGATTCGTCCAGCGGCAACACGCGTACATGCGTCGCGTCCGCATAGTGACGCGCGAGGCACGCGTGCAACATGGCGCCATCCACGCCGGGCGCCAGCATCCGCAATGCCAGCGGCACCGTCAGCACGATTCCCTGACGAAACGCGCCGTACGCAGGCACGAAGATCGGGCGCTGCGCGAGCCCGGCGTGCTGCTGGATCTCCGGCGCGTGCTTGTGCGCGAGCGCCAGGCCATATACCTGATAGGCCGGCGCGGCGACCGCTCCCTGCCCCTCGTGCTCCTCCACGCCGGCGCGTCCGCGACCGGAGTAGCCGGATACCGCGTGGATGCTGAGCGGATAGTCGTCCGAAATGAGTCCCGCCGCTCGCAGCGGACGCAGCAAGCCGACTGCGCCGGTCGGATAGCAACCGGGATTGCTGACCCGACGTGCGTTCGCAATGCGCTCGGCCTGTCCCGGCGCCATTTCCGGAAAGCCGTAGGTCCAGCCCGGCTGGGTACGGTGCGCCGAACTGGCGTCTATGACCCTGACCGCCGGATTGACGATCGCCTCCACGGCCTCGCGCGCGGCCGCATCCGGCAAGCAGAGGATCGCGATGTCGCAGGCATTGACGGCTTCCGCGCGCCGCCGCGGATCCTTGCGCTCGGCGGCGGGCAGCGTGAACAGCCTGAGGTCGGTCCGGTCGCGCAGCCGTTCGTGGATCTGCAAGCCGGTGGTGCCTTGGTCGCCATCGATGAAAACAACGGGAGGGCTCATACGTGAATACTCCGGTGACTGCGAGTGATAACGGATCGATCGACGAAACGAACGAGCCCTTATGTTCGGCCGACGGCTAGAATAGGGAAAGTTGAATTTCACAACGCTGAAATTCAGTTTTTCTGAATCAGGATGCCGACATGCGAGAAATCAGCCTGGACCGCCTGCGCACGCTGGTCGCCATTGCCGAGCGCGGCTCGTTCGCCGATGCGGCACGCGCGCTGCATCTCGCGCCGCCGACGGTCAGTCTCCACATCGCCGAACTCGAACAGCGGCTCGGCGCGCCCCTTCTGTCGCGCAAGCGCGGGCACGTCCGGCCTTCCGCGATAGGCGAGTTGCTGGTGGAGCGCGCGCGCCGGCTGCTGGCCGACGCGGAGCAGGCGCTGGACGATATCCAGCGCCAGGTGCAGGGGCTCGAAGGCCGCGTGCGGCTCGGCGCGTCGACCGGTGCGATCGCGCACCTGTTGCCGCAGGCGCTCGAGGTGCTGCGCCGGCACCATGCCGCGATCGACGTTCAGGTCGCGGTCCTCACGTCGCAGGAAACGCTGTCCCGGCTCGCGGACGGCACGCTGGACGTCGGGCTGGTCGCGCTGCCCCAGCCGCCGACGGCCGGCCTCGTGATCAAGCCGTGGCGCCGCGACCCCGTGATGGCGTTCGTGCCCGCGCACTGGCGCTGTCCGGCGCGCATCACGCCGGAATGGCTCGCCACCCGCCCGCTGATTCTCAACGACGCAACCACCCGTCTGTCGCGTCTGACTGCCGAATGGTTCGCGGCCGCCGGCCATCATCCGGTGCCGCGCATCCAGCTCAACTACAACGACGCGATCAAGAGTCTGGTCGCGGCGGGTTACGGTGCCGCGCTGTTGCCGCACGAAGCCACGACGCCGTTACCCGACAGCCGCATCGTCATGCGTGCGCTGCGCCCGGCGCTGTGGCGCCGGCTCGGGATCGCGCATCGCGCGGGATACGTCGAGCGCGCGACGCAGCACGTGCTCGATGTGTTGTGGGATCTGCGACTGGCATAAGCATCGGGACGGGTCGCTTCGGTTCGTTGCCGCAGAGCGCCGCCCGCTTGCGGCACGTCATGCGCTTGCGTTCGCCACCTCACCGCTCGGTCTCGTAAAGCAGGCCATACCCGTCCTTCGTCCGCCCGATCCGGGCGAAACCGGCTTCTCCCAGATGCATGCCGGCGATCAACAGCCCGTCCGAACTGGCCCGATCCAGAATCCGCGATCGCGTGGCGGCGGCCGCGGTCCCGTCCTGATCGAACGCGATCGAGACGTCCGGCCGCCGGATCTGGATGTGCGGGAAATGCACCACGTCTCCCCACACGAGCAGCCCCTGATCGCCGGACTCGAGCACATAACCGGTATGCCCGTCGGTATGCCCCGGCAGCGGCATCGCATGGATACCGGGAAGCACCTGCCCGTCGTCGAAGGTGCGCAGCGTGTCGCGATAGGCGTCGAACACCCGGCGTGCGATCTGGAAGTTGCCGCGTGCGCGCTCGCTGGCGCGGGCGAGATTGCCGTCGTCCCGCCAGAACCGGACCTCTCGCCCGTGCGCAACCAGTTCCGCATTCGGGAAGGCCGCCTGCCCCGCATGATCGAGCAGTCCGCCGACATGATCGGGATGAGCGTGCGTGAGCAGGATCGTGTCGATCGCCGCGGGCTCGATGCCGGCCAGCGCCAGGTTGGCCTTCAGGCGACCGCCCCATTGCCGGATGCCGCCGGCCCCGCCGTCGACGAGAACGGTGCGGCCCGCTCCACGCACGACGTAGCAGTTGATATGCACGGCGTCGGGCGCCTGCTGCCCTGCTTCGCGCTGCATCCTCGATGCCTCCGACGTCTCGATATTGGACAGGAAGTCGAGGCTGGCGGTGAGATAGCCGTCGCTGATGGCGGTAATCGTGTAATCCCCGACCGGCTGGCCGGGAAAGGCAAGCGTGGACATCGTGTTGCTCCGGAACGGCTAGTTTCTGGCGTGAAGGTTCGATGCGGCATGACCGAAGCAACGGATGCGCGCCGCAAGACCGGTGCGAAGCGCGATCGCATGATCCAGCGCCTCCATGAACCGGGCCATGACCGACGGCGTGCGAAACGTGTCGACCCGATAGCGGATGTCCACGAAGACCGGATGCCCATGCCCGTGCCGGACATCCACAAAAATGACGTGGACGTTCTTCAGCGCCGCTTCCAGAACGTTCGTGCAGAGTTCGACGCAGTCGCGCGAAAGCGCGGCAAGCGCTTCGTCGGACGGCATCCGCGTCGCATCGATATGGAAAGTGAGGTTAGGCATCGCGGGCCCGGGCCGGTGCAGTCGAAACGGAGCGGGCGCGGGTCAGCTGCTTCGTCATCGGCAGGTAAAGATGAATGTCTTCGACAACGCGCTCGGCAAGCCGCGCGTTGTCCCGCGGCAGGACCGCGAGCCAGCGGCGCGGCGGAAACTGCTCGAGCCCGACGGCCTGCATCGCCAGCGGCGCCGCGCCGATCCGGATCAGCGGATCGGGACCGCTTGCGCAAAGCGCGAGACATTCGTCGTCGTTGACCGCCGGTGCCAGGCCGATATCGCTGTAGAGATTGCGATGCCAGTCGGTGATGTGCGGCTGCCATCTCGCGAAATTGCCGCCGCCTTTCTCGCGATATTCGTCGCTGCTCAGCACGTCGGGACCGTCGATCGTATGAACGGCCAGATAGACGGGGCACCCGGCGCTTGTCGCCCTGAACCGCTGAGAGGTCTGGAACCCGGCCACCGAAATCAGCGCAGGCAGCTTTTCGAGGCTGTAGAAGTCGTTCCATTCGGCTTCGCTGTCGGGATCGGCGAAACTGCATTCCACGGTATAGATCATCGGTTCGTCCTTCGGAGAGAATGCGCGTCAAGCTGCAAAACGCTGAATGCTCAGTGCAGTAACGTCATGCTAAGCTCGCATTTGCCGCAGATAAAACGAAATAAAGTCAGGCTTCAGTGACATTTGCTCAAGCTGACCTCACTCCATCCCGATCGGCGAGATACCCGTGCCACGCAAGATTCCGAGCAATTCCGCGCTGCAGGCGTTCGAGGCCGCGGCTCGACACGGCAGCTTCGCGCGGGCCGCCGACGAGTTGGCCCGAACCGAAGGCGCCGTCAGCCGTCAGATCGGCCGGCTCGAAGCATTCCTCGGCGTCCCCCTGTTCGAGCGAATCGGCAACCGGGTCCGACTGGCGCCCAACGGGGCGCGATACGCGCTGCAGGTCCGCGAGATGCTGGACCGTCTGGAGCGGGACAGCCTGTACCTGATGGGGCAGCCCGCCGAAGGCGCGAGCATCGATATCGCCGCCATTCCGACCTTCGCCACGCGCTGGCTGATTCCGCGGCTGAAGCGTTTTCAACACGCGCATCCGAATATCACGGTGCATATCGCCGAGCGCATGGAGCCGTTCCTGTTGTCGGGCAGCGGTTTCGATGCGGCCATTCATTTCGAGCATCCGGCATGGGCGGGGATGCATCTGCATCCGCTGCTGGAGGAAGTGCTGGTGCCCGTCTGCAGTCCCGCGCTGCTCGCGCAGGCCGGACCGAACCCGTCGCTGGACGAACTGCCGCGCCTGCACCGGCGACAAAACCCGGACGCGTGGCAGGCTTATGCGCAGGCGGCCGGCATCACGCTGACCAATTGCGCGGTCGGCGCGCGTTACGATCTCCACGCGATGCTGATCGAAGCGGCGCTGGCCGGCCTCGGCGTCGCGCTGGTGCCGCGTCTTTATGTCGGCGCAGAACTCGAACAGGGCCGGCTGGTCGCGCCCTGGCCCGACGGCAGCGCGATCACCAAGACCTTCTGCCTCGTCCTGCCCGAACCGCTCGAACTGGCTGGCGAACCACTGCGGGCCTTCGCGAAATGGATCGTCGGTGAAGCGCGCGAATGAGCAGCGCGTCGCACTGTCGCACGTGGCTCAAACTCACGCGGCATTCGACAGCGCCTTCCGGATCGCCGACAATCATCGGACAAAATTTCACGAGAGACCGCCGGACATGGAAGACGAATGGGAAGCATTGTCCCGGCGTCGCGCAGAAATCGAAGCGCGTCTGGCAGCGGCGCCCGTCGTGATGGTCGAAGGAATCGCGGATCCGACCGGCGTCGCGGCGATCAAGCTCGGCGACGCGCAACAGTGGACGTTGCGATTGACGCTGGACGCATGGCGCGTGGCCGGCGAACCATGGCAGGACGGTCCACTGAATCTGACGCGACGGGCCGATGACGACGAAATCGAGCGGTATCGGCAAGCGGCAAGGCCGCTTCAGCCGATCCGGATGCCGGCCCGCCTGCTGATGGATGCGAGTCCGGCCCGGCCGGAGGCCTGGCTCGACGCGCTGCCGACGCCGATCGACGATCCCGAACTGGCCGAGCGTGCGCGTCAGCTTCAGCTGCCCGTCACCTACGAGGACACGCTGTTCGGCACCTGCCGGTTCGACAGGCGCGTCGGCTGGTTCGAAGCGCATGCAAACTGGAACGGCGCCGACGTTCGGCTTTACCTCGAAGCCGCAACGGTGGAGACGTTGCCGTCCGTACTGGAGCACGCGCATGCGCTATGGCGCGACGCCGCGACCTGGGATGCACGCGTCTCCGAGCAGGCCGTTGCCGATCTGCTGAAGCTGAAGCAGTCCACATGGATGGAGGAAGGCGAATCCGAGGTGTCGGCCGACGACTTCAAACGGCGACTCGCGCTGCAATCGATCTCGATCGACGCGCAGGCCGGATTCGAATTCTGCTTCGCCGACGGCGACCTGTTTTTCGGGCATGTGGTCGTGGTCGACGGCAGCCTGGATCGAGGGCCGAGGAGCGCGCGTATCGCAGGGTGAGCCGGGCGGCCGACGTCGCGTCAGAGCCACGTTCGCCCGAATGGCACGCGACGCCGGCGCGGATCAGAACGCATTGAACATGATGGAGCCGCACGCTTGAAAAAGTACCTGCTGCCGCTGATCCTCGCGAGCTGCGCGCTCGACGCGTCCGCGCAGTTCGCCTATGCTCCCAGGCCCTTTTTCGGCGAGCCCAGGGAGCGCTTCGGGCTGTTCAGCGAAACCATTCCATCGCCGTCGCCCGACGAATCGCACGAGGCAGCATACGAATCCTGCCTGCACAAGGCCATCTCTGCGCTGATCCGCTTTGACGACTTCCTGTCGGCGAGCACGTCGGCGATCCTGCCCGGATCACCGATCGTGCCGCCTGTCATGCCGCGCGCGTTTCCCGAACTGCCGCCACTGACCAGATCACCGACGACCTATTCCCTCAACCATAACCGGTGCATCCGGGGATACGAGTCCTGGCAGCCGGTAACGGTCCCCATGCCGGGATTCGAGCGTCTTTATACGGGGCTGATGAAGTGCGAACTGATCCATGGTCGCGAACAGATCGGCCGTCACCTGCTGTGTATCGGGACGATCGCCGAGCGTCTGGATCGGTAGGTCCGGACGTTCGGCGCAATTGACGCGAAGGACAAAAACATGAAGCCGCATCGCACCTTCGCTCTGCTGTTCGGAATCGAACTCACGATTGACGCTCGTCATCGCACCGGCGTGCGCACTTCCCCATCCACCCTCAACGTGCGCGCACCTCGCGCGACATCGTATTCGACCGTTTGCGCCGGCGTCACCGCCCCGTACGAAATGCCGTTCACGTACACCGTGCCCTGCCTCAATTCGACCTTGTCCCCGTTGACTGTCGCTGTCCCGTGCTCGCCCTTCAGCACGGCACCGGCGCATCCCTGAGTCGAAAAGCTGCGAACCGTCGTATCCGGGTTCGTCGCCGCTCCCGGTTGATCCGGCAACATAAACTGCCTATCCGGCGGCGCAGCGTTCGCCGCACGACATGGCGATGCATCCTCGCCGCCCGCGCCATGCGCAACGCCGCAGACGATGCTGCACCCGACACACAGCATGGCAGCCGATGATCGCAGTCCGTTCATGCCAACCTCCATTGCGTGCCCATCGATTCTTCGGATCGACGCGCGGCAGATCCTGAGTGCAAGTGTGCCTCGAATTGCGTCGAAGATCACGCGTTTCACCAGCGCGCATCGCGCCGAAAATTTCGCTTGATTGAGTTGCGTGTCGCAACTATTATCGATTGCGATACGCAACTTTCCAGGACCGATCATGGACCTCGTCGACCTTCCCGCACAGCCGCGCGATGCAACCATCCTCGAGCTGCGCGACTTCTCCCGCAAGCTGGTGCGCGAACTGGGGTTCATGCGCGCGACGCTGGCCGACAGCGACTGGGCGCCGTCGGCCGTTCACGCGGTGCTCGAGATCGGCATGTCGCCGGGCATCAACGCGAAGGATCTGGCGCAGATCCTTCGGCTCGACAAGTCGAACACCAGCCGACAGCTGGCGCGGCTCGAAGCGGCCGGCCTCGTCGAGCGCCGCGTCTCGAGCGGCGATGCGCGCACGGCTGCATTGTTTCTGACCGCGGAAGGCAAAAAGCTGCGCAAACGCATCGACCAGTTCGCGACCGACCAGGTGTCGAATGCGCTGCGCCGCCTGATGCCCGCCGATCAGCAGGCGCTGCTGCGCTCGCTCGCGCTTTATGCGGACGCGCTCGCGCAGGACAATGCGGCGAGGACGACAGCTCGTCAACCCGACGCGCCGCCGATTCTCGAAGGTTATCAACCGGGCTGCATCGGCGACATCGCCAGCCTCCATGCCCGCTTCTATGCCGAACACTGGGGATTCGGCGCCTTTTTCGAGAAGCGGGTCGCGACCGAGCTCGCGGCGTTCGCGGCCACGCTGCCGACCGAAGGCCGCGCGCTCTGGCTCTGCATGGACGACGGCCGCGCGGTGGCGTCTCTCGCGATCGACGGCGACGCGGCGACGGGCGTCGCGCACCTGCGCTGGTTCATCGTGAGCGATGCATTGCGCGGCACCGGCATCGGGCGTGAACTGATGACGCGCGCGATGCGCTTCGTCGACGACTATCCGTTCCGCGAGACCTACCTGTGGACGTTCAAGGGTCTCGATTCGGCCCGCCATCTTTACGAGTCGTTCGGCTTTACGCTCGACAGTGAAGCTGAAGGCGCGCAATGGGGCACGACCGTCACCGAGCAGCGCTTCGTTCGGCAACGGCCGGAGCAATGACATCGAGGATGCGTAGCCGCGCGTTCTGTCGCCACGCGTAACAACGCAATCAAAACCGCTGCCGCATCCCGATCGCGACAATCGTCTGCGTATTCGCGCCCGCATTCAACCCGTAGTCCCCGATCACGGCCTGCGCAACCACCGGCGTGCCCGCCGCACCGAGCGTCGTCCCCGACGCGCGCTGGAACGCCGCGATCGCATAGACGTCCGTGCGCTTCGACAGCAGATAGTCGATGCCCGCATTGAGCTGGTGATAATGCGCGGAGCTCGCGCCCGCGAGCCACGTGTAGTGATACCCGATACCCGCATTCAGCGCCGCGCCGATCCGGTAGTTGGCAAACGCCGATCCGTCGTTGAAACGCGTGCGGACATGAAACGCCGACGCGCCGTCGGGCACATACTCGGTGCGCGAGTATCCCGCACCGACCGTCCACGCGCCGGCCGCATACTGCGCCGCGATGCGAACGATATTCACCGCGTGCGTGCTCGCAAATCCGGCATTGGCAGCCGTGTTGAACGGACTGTCCGCGCTGGCGCTCCACGTGCGCACGCCCGCACCGTTCATCGCATTGCCGCCGTTTGCCGAGAAATAGCCGGCCGCGACCGAGAACGGCCCGTACGCGTAGCTGCCCGCAACGCTCCACGTCTGCCCGGCCGACGTCGCGCCGGCCACGCCGCCGAAACCGTACAACGCAGCCAACCGCACGCCGCCGACGAGCGGGCTCGTGTACTTGATCGCGTTGTTCACGCGCATGCTGCCGTCGTAGTTGTCGACATCGCCCGGCGGCCCGAACGTCAGCCCGAAGTACGCATCCTCGGTCAGCGCCGAAACGAGATCGACGAGCGGATCGTACTGACGCCCCATCCTGATCGTCCCCCAGCGTGTGCTGGACAAGCCGACGATCGCCGTGCGCCCGAACTCGCGCCCACCCTGCGCCGCAACACCGGTGCCGAGGCTGTAGCCGCTTTCGAGCTGGAACACCGCGGACAATCCGCCGCCCAATTCCTCGCTGCCCTTCAGACCCCAGCGATTGCCCGACATCGCATTGCCGAACCGGAACGCAGACCCGCTCGTGCCGTCCGCTGCGGCGGCATGGCTGACATACGCGACGCCGCCATCCAGCAAGCCGTACAGCGTGACGCTGCTCTGCGCGTGTGCCGCAGCGCAGCACAGCGTCGACAACGTGATTTGGAATGCGAATCGATTGACTGGTCTCATGGTCGGGTAAGGTCGCTTGATGGTTGTGGAGGAAACTTTCCGTGCGTCGCTGCCGGCGTAGCGCTGCACGGCAACGCGAATATTTTTCGGTGACAATGGTCGGTGGATCAAAATCCGTCGTCCAATGACGACCAGTTTGGAATTGATGCGGAAGCGCTATGAAAGTAGAAAACTCGGAACTGGAAGCGTTTGTCGCCGTCGCGGAACTGGGGACGTTCCATCGTGCGGCGGAGAAGCTGCATCTCACGCAACCGGGGCTCTCCCGTCGCATTCAGAAACTGGAGCAGGCGCTCGGCGTCGAGTTGTTCCAGCGCACGACGCGCAGCGTGACGCTGACCGGCGTGGGCCGCCAGTTCCTGCCGATGGCGCGCGAGCAGATCGCGCAACTGGGGATGATGCTGTCGTCGATCCAGGAAATCGCGGAGAAACGCTACGGCAAGGTGCGCGTGTCGAGCATTCCGACCGTCGTCGCGCAACTGCTGCCGAAGGTGCTGCTTCAGTATGCGGACAAATATCCGCTGATCGGCGTGCAGATCCTCGACGGCAATCACGACTTCGTGCTGTCGCAGGTGCGCGCGGGCATCGCCGAGTTCGGCGTGAGCCTGCATCCCGGCGACGACGAGGATCTGCTGTTCGAGCCGCTGTTTCCCGATCGCTACGTGCTGGCCGTGCATCGCGACGACCCGCTCGCGCAGGCCGACGGCGTGACGCTCGCCGAGCTGCGCCACGCGCGCCTCGTGATCGGCGGGCGCGACAGCGGCAACCGGCTGCTGCTCGAAATGCTGATGGGGCAGGAAGCCGTGCGCCTGCGCTGGTTCTACGAAGTCGAGCACATCTCGTGCGTCGCCGCGCTGGTCGCGGCCGGCGTGGGCAGCGCGATCCTGCCGCGCAGCGCGGTCGAAGGCGTCGGCATGCTCGCATCGCCCGACGTGCGGGCGGTGCCGATCACGAGCCCCGTCATCTCGCGCACGGTCGGCATCGTCCGGCATCGCGCGGTATCGATGTCGAGCATGGCGAGCGACCTGTGCGCGCTGGTCAAGGCCGCCGCCGCGCGCGAATGACGCGCATGCCGGTTTGATAGCGTTCGCGCATGAATCGCCAGCAGACTCGCATTGGACGGCCGAAAATTGGCCGCAGACGATAGGTGGCAGACAGTACCGGGTCACCCCACGGCCCGGCTGCAGCAAGGAGCCACCATGCATTTCGACGTCATCCTGCGCCACGGCGAACTGATCGACGGCACTGGCGCCGCGCGCTTCAGCGCCGATCTCGGCGTGCGCGGCGCGCACATCGCCGCAATCGGCGACCTGTCGCACGCGTCGGCCGATCAGGTCATCGACGTCTCGGGCCGCATCGTCGCGCCCGGCTTCATCGACAGCCACACGCACGACGACGCGTTCGTGCTGACCAATCCCGATGTCGAGCCGAAGGTCGCGCAGGGCGTGACGACCGTCGTCGCCGGCAACTGCGGGATCAGCCTTGCGCCGCTGCTGGCCGAGCGCGACGTGCCGCAGCCGCTCGACCTGCTCGGCGCATGGCAGCGCTTCCGCTTTCCGAGCTTCGCCGCCTATCTCGACGCGCTCGACGCGACGCCTGCCGCGGTCAATACGGCCGCGCTGGTCGGCCACTCGACGCTGCGCGTGCGTCACGTCGCGGATCTGCAGCGCGAAGCCAATGCGGCGGAGATCGCCGCGATGCGCGCGGACGTGCGCGAGGCGATGGCCGCGGGCGCCTTCGGCGTGTCGTCGGGCACGTTCTACCCGCCCGCCGCGGCCGCGACGCAGGCCGAGCTGATCGACGTGTGCGCGCCGCTGCGCGACACCGGCGGCGTATTCGCGACGCACCTGCGCGACGAGACCGCGCAGATCCTCGCGTCGCTCGACGAGGCGTTTGCGATCGGCCGCGCGCTCGGCGTGCGCGTCGTGCTGTCGCACCACAAGGTCGCCGGCAAGGAAAACCACGGGCGCTCGGTCGAGACGCTCGCGCGCATCGACGCGCAGCGCGCGCTGCAACCGCTATGCCTCGACTGCCATCCGTACACGGCCACCTCGACGATGCTGCGTGCGGATCGCATCCGCCAATCGTCGCGCGTGATGCTCGCATGGTCGAAGCCGCATCCGGAACTGGCCGGCCGAGATTTCCACGAACTGCTGCCGCTGTTCGGCGATTCGGTCGACGCGGCGATCGACGCGCTGCGCCCCGCTGGCGCGATCTACTTCGTGATGGATGAAGGCGACGTCGAGCGCATCTTCCGGCACGACCTGACGATGGTCGGCTCGGATGGACTGCCGAACGACACGCGCCCGCATCCGCGCCTGTGGGGCACCTTCCCGCGCGTGCTCGGCGAATTCTCGCGGCGGCGCGGACTCTTTCCGCTGGAGACGGCGGTGCACAAGATGACCGGGCTCACGGCCGCGCAGTTCGGTCTCGCCGGGCGCGGCGAGCTGAAGGTCGGTCACTGCGCCGACCTCGTCGTGTTCGACCCCGAACGCGTGCTGGACCGCGCGACCTTCGAGCAGCCGACGCTGCGCCCGGATGGTATCGAACACGTTTTCGTCAACGGCCGCGCGGTGCTCGCGCATGGGCAGCATACGGGCGCGCGCCCCGGTCGCGCGCTGCGCCGTCAGGCCGGCACGCCGATTCGCCACAACGACCACCTCGCGGGGAACTGATCATGGCAAGCACCAACGACGCGGCACGGATGCAGGACATGCGATCCGAACGCGATGCCGGCACCGCCGCCGACATCGACGCACTGTACGGCAAGCTCACGCGGCGCATCATCCCGCTGATTCTCGTGTGCTACTTCTTCGGCTATCTCGACCGCGTCAACGTCGGCTTCGCGAAGCTGCAGATGGCGGCGGACCTGCACCTGTCCGAAGCCGCGTACGGTGTCGGCGCCGGGCTGTTCTTCGTCGGCTACCTGCTGCTGCAGGTGCCGGCCGGCTGGCTCGTGCAGCGTATCGGCGTGAAGAAATGCATCGCGGGCTCGATGCTCGCGTGGGGCGTCGTGTCGATCGGCACGCTCGCGACGACAGGCCAGACCACTTTCTACGTACTGCGCTTCCTGCTCGGCGTGACCGAAGCGAGCTTCTTCCCGGCGGTCATCGCCTATTTCAGCGTGTGGTTTCCGTCGCGGCGCCTGTCGCGCGTGATGGCGCTGCTGTTTCTCGCGATGCCGCTCGGCGTCGTGATCGGCGGCCCGCTGTCGGGCTGGATCATGGACGCGACGCACGGCGGCTTCGGGCTGCGCGGCTGGCAATGGATGTTCCTGCTCGAAGGCTTGCCGGCCGTGCTGCTCGGCCTGTACCTGCTCGCCTCCGTCACCGAGCGCGTCGACGACGCCCGCTGGCTGACCGATGCCGAAAAACGCATGATCCACGCGGAAATGGCGCAGGAAACCGAAGGCAAGCGCGCCAACCTCGGCGCCGCGCTGCGCGAGCCGACGCTGTGGCTGCTGTTCGCGACGTCGTTCCTGTATAACGTCGGCAACTACGGGCTGATTTTCTGGATGCCGACCATGATCAAGGCGCTCGGCTCGCTCAGCAACTTCGCGGTCGGTCTCGTCAGCGCGATTCCGTACCTCGTCGCGTCGGTCGCAATGGTGCTCAACGCGCAGCACTCGGTCCGCACCGGCGAGCGGCGCTGGCACACCGCCGCGCCCGTCATCGTCGGCGGCGTCGCGCTGCTCGCGAGCGTCGGCACGAGCGCGCACCCGCTGCTCGCGGTCGTGTGCCTGACCATCGGCGTGGCCGGCATCATGAGCACGCTCGCGATGTTCTGGAGCCTGCCGTCGCGCATCCTTGCCGGCGAGGCCGCCGCGGGCGGCGCGGGGCTCGTGAACATCGGCGCGGCCGTCGCGGGCTTCGTCGGGCCGTCGATCATGGGCTATCTGAAAGCGCTGACGGGCAGCACCGAGATCGGCGTCGCGCTGCTCGCGCTCGCGCTGTTCGGCGCGGCCGCGCTGATCCTGTCGATCCCGCGCCGCTTCATCGGCCGCACATGATCATGCCGACCGATACGATCGACATGCGCGACGCGCTCGGTATCGCGCGCGCGGTCCGGGCGGGCCGGCTGAGCGCCGTCGCAGTCGCGCAGCACGCGCTCGACGACATCGCCGCGCGCCATGCGCAGTTCAACGCGATCAGCACGTGCTTCGATACGCGTGCGCTCGAGGCGGCAGCGCACATCGACGCGTGCGTGCGCGCCGGCCGCGAGGTCGGGCCGCTCGCGGGCGTGCCGTTCGCCGTGAAGAGCAATTTCGACGTCGCGGGCTACACGACTGTCGCCGGTTCGCCGACCCGGCTTCGCGAGCCTGCGGCGCGCCGCGACGCGGCGATGGTCGCCCGCCTCGTGCAGGCCGGCGCGGTGCCGGTCGCGGCGACGCACATGGACGAGTTCGCGTGCGGCGCAACCGGCGTGAATCCGCATTTCGGCGCGGTGCGCCTGCCGGCCGATACCGCGCGCATGACCGGCGGCTCGTCGAGCGGATCGGCGGCCGCGGTGGCCGCCGGCCACGTATCGCTCGCGCTCGGCAGCGACACGAACGGCTCGATTCGCGCGCCGGCTGCACTGTGCGGCGTATGGGGCATCAAGCCGACGCATGGCCGGCTGTCGATGGACGGCTGCGTGCCGTATGCGACCTCGCTCGACGTGGCCGGCGGGTTCGCGGCGAACCTCGACGATCTTTGTGCGCTTTACGACGCGTTGTCGTGTGCGAACGGCGGCGACATATCCACCGGCCACGCGCCGCTGCGCGTCTGCGTGCTGACCGGGGAATTCGAACGCCGTGCCGATGCGCAGGTGCGTCGCGCGGTCGAGCGGGCGGCCGCGCGCTTCGCGCAACAAGACCACGTACAAGCCGAGCCGATGGACGAGTCGGTGCTCGAGCCGATACGGGCAAGCGCGCGCATCGTGTCGAACTTCGAGGTCGCGCGCCGTCATCGCGCGCTGCTCGATGCCGACGCGTCGCTCGTGTCCGCGCATCTGCGCGAGCGCATTCGCCTCGGGCTCGACATCGCCGACGCCGCGTACGTCGATGCGCTCGCGCATCGCGCCGAGTGGCAGGCGCGCCTCGCGGCGCTGTTCGAACGCTTCGATATCCTGATTGCGCCGGCGACGCCGTACGTCGCGCCGCGCTTCTCGGACGCAACGGTTGACGTCAATGGCGAGGCGCTCGATCCGAAGGCGACGCTCGGCATGTTCACCCAACCGATATCGTTCGCCGGACTGCCGGTGGTCAGCGCACCGTGCCACGCGGCGGGCGAACTGCCGGCCGGCGTGCAGCTGATCGGCCGGCCGGGCGACGAGCGGCGATGCCTGGACGCCGGGCGGCGACTCGTGGGTCCGGGCTGACGAAGTCGGGCGGTTCGACGATCTCGAGACGATGCCCGCCTGATCTTCGCCGTATCGGATGCACACGGCGAGCGTCGAATATTCTCATCACCTCCGACCTGCCCCGACTCGGGAAAACCCTCTCGTCACCTCGCTTCGACGGCGACCGCCCGCTACCCGATCACGTCGGCAAGCGATCGAATCCCTAGGGAAAATCCCAAGACATCCTTACAGCGATTTACCTGATGATTCACGGGAACGTCATTTTCAGGCGCTTCGCTTCGATGTCCGCCTTTCAGTCCGGCCGGCCACGCCGTCGCCACGACACCGCCCACGCGATGATCGAAGGCTGAGATGCGCGTCGTCCGACGATCGCCAGGTGTTCAATACTTTCAACAACCCGGTCGAGAGTAATCGTGAGAATCCGTGGCCCGCTGGTGCGGTGGAGACGAGGCGATGCACGAAACGTGCGTCCCGCCATCTCGTCGTCCGACGACCGTGACGGTCGTCGAGGCCCGCGCCTGCCCCTGTCGATCTATACGATCCTGTCCCGCCGTTCCGTCAGCCGCCACAACGCGGTCGCGACCTGCGCGAGCGTCGCGATTCATATCGACGACATCGCGTCGCTGCTGCCATAGCGCAGCCCCTCCTTTCCGTCCGGTTTCCCCGTCGCGCTCCGTCCGCCAGCCATTCGCCGGCGGCGCGGGTGCTCGCACGCGACTCGCGCAGGCGACGCGGAATCAGACGGACCCCTGAATGTTTTCCCGATCGCACCGCACCGCCGTTCACCCCCGAACGCCGGCACGATGCATCCGTCCTTGCCCAGCCCATGAACCGTCGCGCCGCGACCGCAGACCGTCCGTCGCCGCGCGCCTCGCTACAGAGGATCCCGTCATGCAAATCCGAACGCTTCGCCGTGCCCTCTCCATCGCCGCCCTGATGTCGGTCGCCGGCCTCGCCGCTTTCAGTGGTCCGAACGCCCATGCGGCCGGCGAGCTGAACATCTACAACTGGTCCGACTACATCGCACCGGACACGATCCCGAACTTCCAGAAGCAGACGGGCATCCGCGTTCGCTACGACAACTACGACAGCGACGACACGCTGCAGGCCAAGCTGCTGTCCGGCAATTCGGGCTACGACATCGTCGTGCCGACGTCGAACTACATGGCCAAGCAGATCCAGGCGAACGTCTACCAGCCGCTCGACAAGTTGAAGCTGCCGAACCTGTCGCATCTCGATCCGCTGCTGATGAAGATGGTCGCCGACGCCGATCCGGGCAACCAGTACGGCGTGCCGTGGGCCTATGGCACCGACGGCATCGGCTACAACGCGCAGGCCGTGAAGAAGGCGCTCGGCGACAAGGCGCCCGTCGACAGCTGGGCGCTGGTGTTCGACCCGGCCAACATGGCGAAGCTGAAGAACTGCGGCGTGTCGTTCCTCGACCAGGCCGTCGACGTGTTCGCCGCGACGCTGCAATACATGGGCAAGAACCCGAACAGCACGAATCCGGCCGACTACCAGGCCGCATACGAGGTGCTGAAGAAAGTCCGCCCGTACATCACGCAGTTCAACTCGTCGGGCTATATCAACGATCTCGCGAACAACGACCTGTGCGTGTCGCTGGGCTACTCGGGCGACGTCGGCATCGCGCACCGCCGCGCGGCGGAAGCGAAGCGCCCGTACGAGATCCGCTTCGCGAATCCGAAGGAAGGCGGGCTGCTGTGGTTCGACATGATGGTGATCCCGAAGGACGCACCGCATCGCGATGCCGCGCTGCAGTGGATCAACTATCTGCAGGACCCGAGGGTCAACGCGGGCATCACCAATGCGGTGTTCTATCCGACCGCGAACAAAGCCGCGCGCCAGTACGTGAAGCCCGCGATCGCGCAGGATCCGTCGGTGTATCCGTCCGACGCTGTGCTGAGCCGGATGACGCTGCTCAAGCCGATGCCGCCGGAAATCCGCCGGCTGCAAAACCGGCTGTGGGCGCAGTTGAAGACCGGGCGCTGAATCGCGAAGCGCGGCCGGCGACCGGTGCCGGCCGCGCGTGACGCGTCAGTCGTGCGCGGCCGCCGGATCGGGCGCGTGGTAGTTCAGCCGCTCGGACAGTTCGCCGGCCGCCTTCAGCACCTTGCCGACGAGCCCCTGGTCGAGCATCGACTTCTCGAGGAACGGCCGCGCGACCGTCAGCGTGACCGCGGCGACGATCAACCCGCTGCCGTCGCGCACGGGCGCACTGATCACCGAGATGCCGGGCTCGAACGACGACTCGCTCAGCGCGTAGCCTTCCGCCGCATATTTCTGCGCACGCGCATGGACTTCGGCGGCCGTGCGCGGCGTATGCGGCGTATAGGTCGGCAGCATCGGTTCGGGAAACAGCGCTTCGAGCTCCGCACGATCGAGATCGCCGAGCAGCACATGGCCGTGCACCGACGCGTGCGCGGGAATCCGCGTGCCGATATTGACCTTGATCGCGCTCATCACGGAATCGTGCGTCCATGCCTTCGCGACGAACACGACGTCGCGCCCGTCGCGTACGACCAGGTGACTCGCGAAACCGGTCTCGTCGCGCAGCCGCTCGATCACCGGCGTGCCGATATCGGTCAGCGCGAGCGAACTCAGGTAGTCGAAGCCGAGCTTCATCACGCGCGCGCCGAGCCGGTAGTCGCGGTCGCGATTGGCCCGTTCGAGGTAGCCGAGCGTGTGCAGCGTCTGCACGAGACGCAGCGCGGTCGTGCGCGGCAGGCCGAGCCGCTGCGCGATCAGGTTGGGCGTGAGCACCGGCTCGCGCGCATTGAACAGTTCGAGCACCCTGAGGCCGCGCTCCAGCGCGGGCACCAGGTAAGTCTCGTCGTCGGAAAGCGTGCCGGTCGTATCGGGCGTATCTGGATTCATCGTGGGCTGGCGTGTCAGTCTTGCACGGTCGACTTCAGCGGCTCGGGCGAGCGGCCGCCGCTTTCGGGCGGATCGAGGTCGATGCGTTTGACCTCGCCGAGCAGGAACGTGTAGCACAGCGCGCCGATCACCGCGAACACGCTGATCAACCCGAGCGCCCAACCGAACGAACCCGTCTCGCGAACGATGAAGCCGATGGCGATGGGCGTAACGATACCAGACAGGTTGCCGACGAAGTTGACCGCACCGCCGGTGACGCCGAGCATGCTGCGCGGCGCGATATCGCCGATCAGCGACCACGACGCGGACGCGACGCCCTGCGCGAAAAACGCGAACGACATGATCGCGATCACGATCCAGTTCGTGTCGGTCAGCACCGTCAGCGTCATCGTCGGCACCAGCAGCAGGCCGGTGATGATCGGCGTCTTGCGCGCCGTGCCGACGCTCGCGCCGCGCCGCAGCAGCCAGTCCGACAACGCGCCGCCCGCGAGCACGCCGATCGACGCGGCGACGAACGGCACCGATGCGACGCCGCCCGCCTTCAGCACCGTCATGTGCCGCTCGCTGATCAGGTAGCTCGGGAACCAGGTCAGGAAAAAGTACAGCGACGACAGCGACGCGAACTTGCCCGCGCAGATCGCGACGATCTGCCGGTTGCTGAACACGATCGCGAGCTTGCGCCACGGGAACGGCTCGCCGCGCGCGGGCTTGCCGGTTTCGACGACGGCGCCCCCGCGCCGGATGTGATCGAGCTCGGCCTGGTTCACCCATCGGCATTGCTCGGGATCGCGATACAGCAGATACCAGATGCCGGCCCACACGATGCCGACGAGGCCCGTCGCGAAGAAGATCGCGCGCCAGCCGAAGGTGCCGGCGATCCAGAACAGCGCCGGCGTCAACGCCGCCATGCCGATGTACTGCCCCACCAGATACACGCTGGTCGCGCTGCCGCGTTCGCGTTGCGCGAACCAGATCGACACGACGCGGTTGTTGATCGGGAAGGTCGGCGCCTCGGCGACGCCGACGCCGAGCCGCAGCCCGAACAGCGTCGCGAAGCGGCCGGCGAAGCCCTGCAGGAACGTGAAGCTCGACCAGATCAGCAGCGCCAGCGCATACATCGCGCGCGAGCCGAAGCGGTCGACGACCCAGCCGCCGGGCAGGTTCGCCAGCACGTAGGTCCACGAATACGCGGAGAACAGCACGCCGATCGCCACCGGGTCGAGTCCGAACTCGTGCTTGAGCAGCGGCGCGGCCACCGACAGGTTCGCGCGGTCGACATAGTTGACCACCGTGCCGACGAACACGAGAAACAGCATCAGGAAGCGGATGCGCGTGGGTTTCCGGGCGGGGGTGTCAGGCATCGGTCGTCTCTCGTCTGTGTCGTTGGTACGGTTCCGAAATGACCACATATGGGCATTTCGACCATTGGAGCCGCGATGATCGCGCGGCCAAAAGCACGGGTCAAGAAGCGTTTAATTATTTTCCGCTTGCGCCGAGTCAGCCGGCAGTCCTATGATTTTTTCCACGGAATAACAAACTGACCACCTATGGTCATTCAGGTAAAGATCTGTCCCCAACCCACTCCCGACCCCGACACATGAAAATCCTGCCTCGCACGCTCCTGATCGCCGGCTGCGGCGTCTCGCTGGTTTCGCTCGCCCATGCGCAAAGCACCGCGTTGACGCTATGGGGGCAGGTCGATTCCGGCATCACGTACATCAGCAACAAGCGCGGCGGTGCGTCGTGGGGCACTGCCTCGGGCATCGGTTCGCCGACGCGCTGGGGATTGCGCGGCAACGAGGATCTCGGCGGCGGCTATCGCGCGGTGTTCGCGCTCGAGAGCGGCTTCAACGTCAATACGGGCGCACTGATCAAGACCAATACGCTGTTCGACCGGCAGGCCTACGTCGGCCTCGACGGGCCGCTCGGCACGCTGACGCTCGGCCGCCAGTCCGACCTGATGGACGACGTCGCGATCCGCTATTCGAATGCGTTCTGGAATCGGAGCCTCTACTCGTTCCATGCGGGCAACCTCGACAGCCTGACCAACGGCTACCAGATCGAGAACGCCGTCAAATACCGCAGCCCGGACTGGTACGGCGTGCGGGTCGGCGCGCTATACGGCTTTGCCGGCTCGGATGCGAGCGGGCACAGCGCGGGCGCGTACGCGACCTACGATCGCGGCCCGCTGTCGGCCGGCGTCACCTACATGACGACCAAGCGCCGCGTGCTCGATCTCTACAACTACTTCGGCTGGACGCACTTTCTCGGCCAGACGCTGTCGGCGCAGCAGACCTTCCAGTCCAACGAGGTCGACAACCTCGGCATCGGGCTCACGTACCGGATCGTGCAGCCGTGGACGGTCAACCTGCTGTACACGCGCACCGACATCAAGGGCGCGCGGTCGGCCACGCACATGCAGAACATCGATGCGGGCACGCTCTACCAGTTCACGGCGGCCGAGGCCGTCACGCTCGACTACACGTATTCGCGCATGGACGGCATGCACTGGAATACGCTCGAAGCCGGCAACCTGTATTCGCTGTCGAAGCGTACGCAGGTGCAGGCAACGCTGACGTGGCAGCTCGCGTCGGGCAACGGCGCGACGGCGGCGACCTATCCGAACGGGCCGTCGTCGGGCCGGTCGCAGTTGCTTGCGCATGTGGGGATCACGCATTCGTTCTGAAGGGGGTTGCCGGGCAATCGCCCCCACGCCCGCAGACGCGCGACCACGAAAAACGGGCCTGCCGGCCCGTTCGCGCTGCCCCATGAAACCGGCGCTGCTTCGCGCCAGGCTCAGAACCGGTGAATGATCCCCGCACCGACCGCCAACTGGTTGCCGGTCGACGACGGCGTGGTGTTCATCCCGTCGCCGAGCGTCGCGGTCGCATTGACGATGCTGCCGGCGCCGCTCGTGCCGAGCGTCTTGCCCTTCGCGTGCTGATACGCTTCGAGCAGGTACAGCCCGGTGCGCTTCGACAGCGAGTAGTACTGCGACAGGTTGAACTGGTGATATTGCGCGCTGTCGGTGATGCCGTTCGATTCCGTCGCGCGCGTATACGCATAGCCCGCACCGAAATCCCACACCGCCGACGGCTTCCAGTGCAGCACCGCGCCGGCCGTGTTGAAGATCGCCGTATTGAAGAACTTCGATGCGGCGCCCGGGATGTACTCGGTGTTGGTGTACGTGGCCGTCGCGTCCCACGCGTCGCTGAACCGGTAGCTGAGGCCGACCGCGAAGCGCTGCTGCGCCTTTGCGGTCTGGTAGCCGTTCGTGACCGCCGAGACGCCGATCTGCGAGCCGCTGTTCGACGTCGTCGAATTCGCGCCCCACGTGCCGCCCGCGGTATTCGAGTTGTTGATGCGCTCGAACGCGACGCCGACGCCGAGCGGGCCGGCCGCGTACTGGATGCCGGTCGCCCAGGTCGAGCCCGCGTTCGTGCTGCCCGCGACGCCGCCGAGCGAGTACGACCCGCTCAGCGTCACGCCGTACCACTTCGGCGACGTGTACTCGATCGTGTTGTTCGCGCGGTAGATCGTGTCGAGCCCGTCGACGTCGCCCGGATGGGCGCCGTAGTAGCCGGTGATCCAGGTGGTCGGACTGAACGGCGACATCGTCTGGTAGTACGACGCATATTGCCGGCCCGCAGTGAGCGTGCCGTAGGTTGCGTTCGTCAAGCCGACCCACGCCTGCCGCCCGAACATCGCATCCGTATACTGCGCGCCGCCCGTGGCCGAGTTGAAGCCCGATTCGAGCGTGAAGATCGCCTTCGTGCCGCCGCCGAGATCCTCCGCACCCTTCAGCCCGAAGCGGCTGCCCGCCCACACGCCCTGGTTCATCTTGACGATCGACTTGCCGCCCGTCGTCGAGCCGACCGTCGTCGAGTTGTTCTGGTAGCCGATGCCGTTGTCGACGATCCCGTACAGCGTGACGCTGCTCTGCGCGAGCGCCGGTACGGCGACCGCCATCGCAACGCCCGAGGTCAGCGCCGCGCGTAATGCCTGCTTCTTCATCGATCTGTCTCCTTCGTTTTGTGATTGAGAGGGTGGGTTGTCGTGTTCGTCGCGCGCTGCCCCGTCACGGACGATAGGCATGCCAGCCGTTGCCGCCCGTGCACGCGAGTTGCGAACCGTTCACGCGGCACGTCGCTTCGTAGCCCGGCGAGTACAGCCATTCGCCGGCCCAGTGCAGGTCGACGAACGGAGCGGCCTTCGGCGTGTCGGCGACGAAATTGGCCGCGTCGTCGGTGCTGCCGCTGCCCGTATAGCGCGCGGTGGCCGGATACGGAAACACCGGGCGCGTGCGCGTCGTGTTGCCGTTCGCATCGACGATCGACGCGACGATCCGGCCGGGCGTCGCGCCCGTTTCGGTCCACGCCATCAGCGGCGTCAGGATGTCGAACACGTTCGGCCCCTGGCCGCCGCCGCAGTGCGCGACGCCGGGGAACAGGTAGAAGCGCGCGAAGCGGTCGACCTTCGCATCGCCCATGTAGCGCTTCATCGCTTCGTAGTATTCGATGCTCGAGCGCGGCGAGATATGCTGGTCCTCGAGGCCGTGCCACAGCAGCAGCTTGCCGTTGCGGCCGGCGAAGCGGCTCAGGTCCGGATCGGTCGCGGCCAGGTAGTTCGACACGGGGATCACCGTCTTCATGAAACCGTCGAGCGTGAACTTCAGGTCGCCGATCGTCGCGGACGGATACGACGCGTTGTAGTAGTCGAGATAGCGCAGGAACGGCAGCACGAAGCTGATCGTGCCGCTCGGCGTCGTCGCGGCGGCCGGAACGAACAGGCTCCAGTTCAGCTCCGAGCCCCACTCGCGCGACACGAGCGGTTCGAGGCGCGTGCCGTCCGCGGTGGTCGCGCCGTCGTGGATCCGGCGCACGACGTCGGCTTCCTGCGGCGTCAGGCACGTCGCGGTGGACTGCCCGTTCGCGCATGCCAGCGTCGCCGGATCGAAATGGCACGCGCGCGGGTTGTCGATCACGCCGTCGACGACACCGTCGAGCCCGTCGCACGCCTTCAGCACGGCCGCGTGGATCATCGGCAGCTTGCCGGCGAGCAGGATCGCGTTGCCCGTCTTCGGATCCGTGTTGACTGCGTTCGGCCATGCATGGTGGAACGTGTTCTGCACGATCAGGTCGTTCGCGGGTGCACCGGCCGCGATGCCGTCGAAATCGTCGGGGTAGCGCTGCGCTTCCATCAGCGCCTCGCGGCCGCCGTCCGAGCAGCCGTCGAAATACGCGTAGCGCGCCGGTCGCGCATAGAAGCGGTTGATGATCGCCTTGGCCACCTGCGCGGTCGCATGCTCGGCGCGATACGCAAAGTCGAGCTTCGCGGTCGGAGCGAGCGCCCACGAACCGTCGTTGCCGCCTTCGTGGCCCATGTCGGTCGCGGCCATCGCGATCGTGCCGTTGGTCACCGGCACGCAGGTCGACGCCATCGGCGCATTGACCGACAGGTTGCCGCACAATCCGCCGCAGCCGGTCTGCAGATAGCGCTGCGTCCAGCCCTGCGTCGGCAGCTGCAGTTCGAACAGCGACGCGCCGGGGCCGATCGTGCCTTTCACGTCGCAGACGGGGGCAGGCAGCGTGTTGTTGCCGACGACGGTGCCGGCCGGCAGCAGCGTCGCCGAGGTGATCGTGACGGCGCCGTCGGTCACGCCGCTCAAGTCGAGCGCCGCGACCGCCTGGCACGACATCGCCGGCATCACGGCCGGCAGATTCGCGAGGCCGCCGGCGCTGCTCGCCGCGATGGCGGCGCCCGGCCAGCCGGTCATCGCCGCGCACAGCCACACCACGCCGGCCGCCAGCAGGCGAGCCAGCCTGTTGCGTCCGCTATCTGCCGCGCGATGCGCCGCGCGCAGCATCCACCCTGCCCTGCAGTTCGTCTGCATGACTGTCTCCTGTCGTTCTGATTGGCGGGCCGCGCTTCGGCGAAGCGTTCCGGCCCGGTGAGAGGGTTCGTCCATCCTCGAACGAAGCAGGCCGAAACCGGCTTCGCTCGTTTATCAGCATAGCTAAATCACTTGCTCGACCGCGTTGCGAAGAATCCGCAATGCCATCTGATCTGTTTATCGCTTCGAACCGGCTGCGGCGTGCGGCATCTGCGCTCAGGCCGGCTCCATCCCGTGCTCGCGCTTCACGGTCGCGGCCTGCGGCGACGCGAGATACGCGAGAAACCGCGCCGCGGCCGCGCGGTCGCGCGCCGAGTCGCACACCGCCGCCGCAAATACCGTCATCGCCTGGATCGCATCCGGCAACGCGCCGACGACTGCGACGCCCGGCACATGCATCAGCTCGCTCAACTGCTGGAAGCCCAGGTCGACCTCGCCGGACGCGATCAGCATGCCGACCGGCACGCCCGGCGGCGCCTGCACGATGCGCGGCGCAAGCGCATCCGTCAGCCCCCAGCGCGCGAACAGCCGATTCAGGTGAACACCGCTCGGGCCCGTCGAAAAGCCGATCCGGCGCGCGCGCAGCACCGCGTCGCGCACGGCCGCTTCGGTGTCGATATCGGGCCGCTCGGCGCCGGCCGCAACGGCGACCGCGATACCCGAGCGCGCGACCTCGACGCGGCTGTCCGCCACGACGCGACCGTCCGCCGCGAGCCGTGCGATCGCGTCGGACGCGAGCACGACGAAATCGAACGGCTCGCCGGCCTGCACGCGCTTCGCCGCATCGACGCCGCCGACCGACGTGACCGCCACGCGGCAGCCCGTGTCCTCTGCATACGCGGCCGCCAGCCGCACGAGCAGCGGCCGCGTCGCCATCGACGAAATGCCGGTGACGGCGACGTCCGTGCGCACAGCCTGCTCCATCGTCGGCGTCCCCATCAGTCGATATAGCGCAGGCCGGCCTGACGCAACGGCTCGCGCATGTCGTACATGTCGAGGCCGAGCACGCCCGAGGCGAGCTTCGCGCGTTTCGCCGCTTCGTTCGTCTCGCGCGCGACGGCTTTCTCGAGCACCGCGGCGGCATTCGCGGCCGGCACTACGACCACGCCGTCGTCGTCGGCGACGATCACGTCGCCGGGATGCACGAGCGCGCCCGCGCAGACCACCGGCACGTTCACCGAGCCGAGCGTCGCCTTGATCGTCCCCTTCGCCGAAATCGCCTTGCTCCAGACCGGAAACTGCATCGCCTCGAGCACCGCGACGTCGCGCACGCCCGCGTCGATGATCAGCCCCTGCGCGCCGCGCGCCTTGAAGCTCGTCGCGAGCAGGTCGCCGAAGTAACCGTCGGTGCAGTCCGCGGTAATCGCCGCGACGACGACGTCGCCCGGCTGAATCTGTTCTGCCGCGACATGCATCATCCAGTTGTCGCCCGGATGCAGCAGCACCGTGACGGCCGTGCCGGACGCCAGCGCGCGCGGATAGATCGGCCGCATGTACGGCTTCATCAGGCCGGTGCGACCCATCGCCTCGTGCACCGTCGCCGAGCCGAGCGCACCGAGCCGTGCCGCGACATCGCGGTCCGCGCGGTGGATCGTGCGGTAAACCACGCCGAGTTCAGTCATGATCAAAGCCCCTTCGCTTTCAGTTGCGCATCCAGGCGCGGATACACGCGCCGCGCATTGCCTTCGTAAATCCTGTAGCGCGCCTCGGCGTCGAGCGACGACGCCTCGATATAGCGCTTCGTATCGTCGTAGTAGTGGCCGGTTTCGGGATCGATCCCGCGCACCGCGCCGATCATCTCGCTCGCGAACAGGATGTTGTCGACCGGAATCACGCCGGTCAGCAGGTCGATACCGGGCTGGTGATAGACGCAGGTATCGAAGAACACGTTGTTCAGCAGATGGTCTTTCAGCAGCGGCTTCTTCAGCTCCTGCGCGAGCCCGCGGAACCGCCCCCAGTGATACGGCACTGCGCCGCCGCCGTGCGGAATCACGAAGCGCAGCGTCGGGAAATCGGCGAACAGGTCGGAAGTCAGGCACTGCATGAACGCGGTCGTGTCCGCGTTCAGGTAGTGCGCGCCGGTCGTATGGAAGCACGCGTTGCAGCTCGTGCTCACATGGATCATCGCGGGGATGTCGTACTCGACCATCTTCTCGTAGATCGGATACCAGTAGCGGTCCGACAGCGGCGGGCTGGTCCAGTGGCCGCCCGACGGATCGGGATTCAGGTTGATCGCGACGTTGCCGTATTCCTCGACGCAGCGCACCAGTTCCGGAATGCAGGTCGACGTATCGACGCCGGGGCTTTGCGGCAGCATCGCGGCCGGTACGAAGTGATCGGGGAACAGCCGGTGCACGCGATGGCACAGCTCGTTGCAGACGGCCGCCCAGGTGCTCGATACCGCAAAGTCGCCGATGTGGTGCGCCATGAAGCTCGCGCGCGGGCTGAAGATCGTCAGGTCGAGGCCGCGTTCGCGCATCAGCCGCAACTGGTTCAGCTCGATCGATTCGCGCAGCTCGTCGTCGCCGATATTCAGCTCCGCGACTTTCGGCTGTTCCGACGGGCTGCCGATGCTCGCGATCTGGCGGTTGCGCCATGCTTCCAGCGCCTTCGGCGCGGTCGTGTAGTGGCCGTGGATATCGATGATCATTGACACTCCTGCAATTGATGACTTGTCCGGCCGCTCACCGAATGCCGCGCCGCGCGGGCTTGCCGCCCGCGCACCGCGGTCAGTGCGCCGGGTTTTCCAGTTTCTGCGGTTCGATCGCGCCTGCGCGCTGCGTCGTCATGATCGCGATCGCGGCCAGCGTCGCCGGCACCGCGAGCATCGACAGGATCGCGTCGAACTTCCATCCAATCCCGAGCAGCGCGCCGCCGATCGCCGAGCCGAAGATGCTGCCGAAGCGGCCCATCCCCAGCATCCAGCTCACGCCGGTGGCCCGCGCAACGGTCGGGTAGCGGCCCGGCGCATACGCGTTCAGCCCGGTCTGCGCGCCGCTCATGCAGAAGCCGGCCGCGAACACCAGCAGCGCGAGCGACGACGACAGTGCACCGGCCCATGCGAGCAGCGCCACGCACAGCCCGCCGCCGAGATACGCGACGCCGATCACCGGCGCGGGCCGCACCTTGTCCATCAGCCAGCCGACGCCGATCGCGCCGATCGTGCCGCCGATCTGGAACATCGCGGTCACGTTCGCGGCCGTGCTCACGGACAGCCCCGCGTCCTTGATCAGCGTGGGCAGCCAGCCCGTCAGCAGGTAGATCACGAGCAGCCCCATGAAATACGTGATCCACAGCGACACGGTGACGAACCCGTAGCCTTGCGAGAACAGCACGCCGATCGGCTTGCGCGTCGGCAGCGGCGGCTCGTTCGACACGAACGTCTCGTCGCCGCTGAACTGCCCGCCGCACACGCGGTTCAGCAGCGCGCCGATCCGTTGCGACGGCGCGCCGCGCACCGCCAGCAGCCGCGCCGACTCGGGCAGCAGCCAGAGCTGCAGCGGAATCAGCAGCAGCGGCAGCGCGCCGCCGAACAACAGCACCGCACGCCAGCCGTGCACGGGAATCAGCCAGCCGGCGACGAAGCCGATCAACGCCGAGCCGAGGTTGAAGCCCGTGAACATCAACGTGATCATCAGCGCGCGCATCCGCTGCGGCGCGTATTCCGACAGCAGCGTCGTCGTGTTCGGCATCGCCGCGCCGAGACCGATGCCGGTCAGCAGCCGCAGCACCGCCATCTCGACCGGCGAGCCCGCATGCGCGGTCGCGATCGTGAAGAGGCCGAACAGGAACACCGACGCGATCAGCACGCGCTTGCGGCCGAACCGGTCCGCGCTCGGGCCGGCCACCAGCGCGCCGATCACGAGGCCGATCGGCGCCGCGCTCATCACCAGGCCGAACTCCGGCCGCGAGATCGCCCAGTCGCGTATCACCGACGGCGCGACGAAGCCCATGATCGCGACGTCCATCCCGTCGGCGATCACGACGAGGCAGCACAGCACGACCAGCAGCCACTGGTAGCGCGACACCGGCCGGTCGTCGATGAACGACTTGATGTCGACTGTCTTTCCACTTGCCATCATGTTTCTCCTGTCTCCTTGACGGCGAATCTTCCTTTTCGCTTCGATTCGCAGTCCTGTTCATGAGGTTCGGTACGTTGCCGAACCGGTCGATGCGGGCGCGCGCTTGCCGCGCCCGCGCGTCCCGCTATGCGCCGTCCTTGCGGCCCGCGTCGTCCCAGCCGAGCGGCCCTGCGCTCTTTCCCGCGACCGAATACAGCGCGCCGGGCGCATTGCGCGTGCGCTGGAAATCCTCGAGCGATTCGCCGCGCATCGCCGCGTAGATGTGCAGGTTCGAGACGCCCGTCACCGCGCCGAGCTTTTCGAGCAGGAAGAAGATCACGCCGTAGCGCAGCAGGCCCGGCCAGTCGCGGCGGCGAATCAGGTCGCGCTCCTCGTCGCTGAGTCCGGCCGCCTCGAAGCTCGCTTCGGGTTCGGCCAGGAATTGCGCGCGATGCGCGGGTTCGATCATCCGGTGCAGGTAGTCGTTGATCCGGTAAGCGCCGACCGCCCGCGCGATCGTAAACGGATAGGTGCCGGGCAGTTCTTCGACGCCGGCGAGTTCGGCGGCCAGCCGCTGCCGGTGGCGTTCGGCCGCGACCGCATCGACCTCGGTGTCCGCGCTTTCGTAGATGGCCGTCGCGATGCCCGTCATCGACGGCAGGTAGTAGCTGCGGTGCCGGCAGACGACGCCGGCCGGCAACGCGCCGCGCATCGTGAGCCACATGACGACCTCGGCGCCCTCGAAGCCGCCGAGCGTCGCATATTCGCCGAGCGTCATGCCGGCCAGGCGCTCGGGGTCGCGCTCGAACAGGTCGAGGAAGCGCGCGTCCCATTCCGGGTTGTTGAAGCCCGAGCGTTCGCCGTGCACCTGGTGCGACAGCCCGCCGGTCGCGACGATCGCGACGCGCAGGTCCTCCGGATAGCTTTCGATCGCGCGGCGCAGCGCCTGTCCGAGCCGGTAGAAGCGGCGCGCGGACGGCACCGGCAGCTGCAGCACGCCCATCTGCAGCGGCACGAGCCGCACCGGCCAGTCGGGACGATGCGGGCACAGCACCGACAGCGGCGAGAAACAGCCGTGGTCGAGCGGCTTGTTCTGGAAGAACGACATGTCGAATTCGTCGGCCATCAGCGACTGGCCGATATGCGCGGCGAACGCGGGATCACCGGCGATCGGCGGCAGGTCGCGCGCGCCGCCGCCCTCGTCGGCCGGATGCCATTGCGGCCCGACGCCGAGCGCGAACGCCGAGTAGTGATCGAAGAAGAACGACGTCACGTGGTCGTTGTAGATGAACAGCAGCACGTCGGGGCGCTGTTCGTCCAGCCACGCGGCCAGCGGCGCGAAGTTCTCGAAGATCGGCGCCCAGACCGGATCGTCGCGCTTGTTCTTGTCGAACGCGAACCCGATCGTGGGCGTGTGGGAGGCCGCAGTGCCCCCGATGATCCGTGCCATGCCTGTTGCTCCTTCGCGATGCTCGAATGCGGACCGGCCGGTTCGCCGGTCCGCGACAGATTGAATACGTGGGTGCCGCGCCCGCCGCCTATGCGCGGCCGGGCGGCTGCGGCGCCAGGCTGCGCTTGACCACCAGCGCGAGCGGCACCGCAAAGACGAAATGCGACATGAACCCGCCGATGATCACGTTCGGGTCGAAGTAATTCGGGTGATTGCTCGACGCGATCATGATCAGCACGTGCATCACGATCCAGGCGACGATCGCGAAGAACAGCGCGACGAAGGTCGCTTCATAGCCGCGCCGGCGAAACCACGGCCAGATCGCCGCAAACACGACGCCCCAGCCCATCGCGAACGCGAAGTGGATCGCCGTGCCGATGAAGTATGCCGCGATGCCGAGCGCGTCCTGCGCGGCCTTGCCGAACACCAGCCCGGTCGCATTGCGCGGGATGCCCGCCAGCGGCATCAGATGCTGCGCACCGACCCACACGAGCGCCTCGTAGACCCAGATCAGCACCGCGCCCGTCAGTCCGCCGCGCACGCCCGCGCGAATCGTGTCCGCCCATGCGCGGCGATCCGCCGCGTCACGCTGCCCGTCGATGCCCATCGTATGCTGTCGTGCCATTGCGCTGCCTCATTCGTCGGATGGATCGTCTCGCATGGCGAGACGCCCGTTGTGATCGGACAAACAATGAAACAGATGGCGGTCCGATGCGCCGTTCAGCTCGCCGATGCGGCTGTCGGACTCGAAATTACGCATTCGGCGGCACGGTCAAAAAGTCAGTGTAAACCCTTATATTTCGTCGAAACGGCATGCCCGAACGGGCTTTCCGGGACGAAGCGCGTGTCGGTCCATTGCGCGGGAAGCCCGTCCGGCACGGCTGTCGCGGCCGACCTCGCCCAGCTTCCCCGACCCCGTCGCAATTCCGCACGATTCACAATCGATAAACAAAACAGATAGGCCGATAAGCACGACGCAAGCTCCGGCGCCGCCGTTCCGGTAAAGTCGATCGTCATCTGCCGGCGCCGGCGGGCATCGCGTGAAAGGGTGCCGCGACCGCCGTCGCCGCTGCAATGCGAGCCGCCCGATACATGGACCACACCGAACTCCCGAATCTCGCATGCCTGCACGCGGTGCAGCGCGTCGCCGACACCGGCAGCGTCAGCCGCGCGGCCGCGACGCTGTTTCGCGCGCAGTCGGCCGTCACGCGCGCCGTACAGGAAATCGAAGCGGCGCTCGGCGAGCCGCTGTTCGAGCGCAAGCCGTCCGGCATGCTCGCGACGCCGGTCGGGCGCGCGGTGCTCAAGCGCGCCGAGCGCGTGTTTGCCGAGCTCGGCGAACTGGCGAACTGGTGCGCGCTGCGCCAGTCGCGCCGACGCGCGCCGGCCGAAAGCGGGCTGCCTGCCTACCTGCTCAATACGCGGCGGCTGCAGTTGTTCTCGACGCTCGCGCGGCACCGGCACATGCCGAGCGCCGCGCGCACGCTCGGCGTCACGCAGCCGGCCGTCAGCAGCGCGATCCGGATTCTCGAAAGCGGCGCGGGCTTCGCGCTGTTCCATCGCCATCCGCGCGGCCTGCTGCTGACCGCCGACGGCGAAACCTTCCTGCTGCACGTGCGCCGCGCGCTGAACGAACTGCGTCACGTCGCCGACGACGTCGCCGCGCTGCACGGCAGCATCCAGGGCGTCGTGACCGTCGGCGCACTGCCGCTCGGCCGCACGCTGATCCTGCCGGAAGCCGTCGCGCGCGTGGTCACGCGCTTTCCGAAGGTGCGCGTGATCACCGACGAAAGCGCGTACGAGGCGCTCGTCGCCGGCGTGCGCGCGGGCGATATCGACTTCATTCTCGGCGCGCTGCGCGCGAACGATCCGGCGAGCGGCCTGGAGAACGAGCGGCTGATGTCCGAGAACCTGGTGGTCCTCGCGCGGCACGACCATCCGCTCGCGGCCGTGCGCAACCTCAGTCTGCGCAGCCTCGCCGATGCGCAGTGGATCCTGCCGCGCAGCCATGCGCCCGCGCGCGGCCTGTTCGACGCGCTGTTCAGGCGAACCAAGCTGAAGCCGCCGATGCCGACGGTCGAGACGGCCGACCTCGCGGTGATCCGCGGGCTGCTGCTGCATACCGATATGCTGGCGGTGCTGTCCGCGCAGCAGTTGCATTACGAGTGCGAATCGGGGCTGCTCGCGGTGCTCGACGTCCCGATGCGCGAAACGACGCGCGACATCGGCCTGATCACGCGCAGCGGCAGCCCGCCGTCGCCGGCCGCGCGCGCGCTGATCGACGCGATTCGCCTCGTCGCGACCGAAGTCGCGCGCACGCCCCGCGCGACCGCCGCGCAATAAGGAAAACGCATGGCGATCGCGCCCGGTTCGCATTGCATGCGACGCAGACGTCCACGGACAATGCGCGATGAAGGGCCGTCGGCCCGGCATCGGCGCGCCGCACCGGAATAAACGGGTGCGATACCCGCGCAGCGCGCGAGGTTCAGGAAGGAGCACACGCATGACCGAATCGACGATCGCGTTCATCGGCTTCGGCGAAGCCGGCGGCCTGCTCGGCGGCGCGCTCGCCGCCCGCCGCCTGCGCGTGACGATGTACGACCGGCAGCTCGACGATGCGCAGCTCGCGCCGGCGATGCGCGCGAAGGCGGCACGCGCGAACGTCGCCGCGAAAGCGACGCCCGGCGACGCGATTCGCGACGCGCGCTGGATCGTGTCCGCCGTCACCGCGTCGTCCGATGTGCAGGTTGCCGAAGCGGTCGCCGCGCACATCCGCCCGGGCCAGACCTTCATCGACATCAACTCGGTGTCGCCAGCGACGAAGCAGCACGGCCAGCGGCTGATCGAGGCGGCCGGCGCCCACTACGTCGAAGCGGCCGTGATGGCGCCCGTGCCGCCCTACGGCCTCGCGGTGCCGATGCTGCTTGGCGGCCCGCGCGCGGAGCCGGTCGCGCGCGAACTGAACGCGCTCGGCTTCGACGCGCGGGCCGTGTCGACCCGGGTGGGCGTCGCGTCGGCCGCGAAGATGTGCCGCAGCGTGATGATCAAGGGCATCGAGGCGCTGACCGTCGAATGCCTTGGCGCGGCGCGTGCGTACGGCGCCGACGCGCTCGTGCTCGCGTCGCTGCGCGAGACCTTCGACAGGTTCGCAACGATGCCCGACCTGCCCGGCTACCTGGTCAGCCGCGTCGCCGAGCATGGCCGCCGGCGCGCGGCCGAGATGCGCGAGGTCGCCGAAACGGTGCGGGAAGGCGGCGTCGAGCCGGAGATGAGCGCCGCGTGCGCGCGGCTTCAGGATCGATTCGTCGACCGGATGGCCGAACACGACATCGACTACCAGACGCTGCAGCCGTTCGACTGGGCAAACCTGCTCGACCGGCTGGACGGCCGGCAACGATAGCGGCCGTCGATCGCAGGCACGCCGCGGGCGCCGGATGCTATCGGGATGCCGGGCCGGCCTGCACCGATGCCGATGCCGTCGCCGCTGCCGGCGAAAACGCCGCCTCGACGAAGCGGATCACGTCGTCGAGCGACGCCGTGCACGTCGCGCCCGGTGCGAGATCGCAGAACGCGCCGTCCGGCCCGAAGCAGACGAGCGGCTTGCGCCAGCGCTGCGCGAGCGCAATCTCCTCGGCCGTGCCGGGCCCGCCCGGCAGCGCGACGATCAGATCGCTGCTCAGCACGTTCACGTAGTTGCGGTTGATCCGCTGCGGATCGGCGTCCGGTTCGCGGCGCGGCAGCGGCGTGAGGACCGGGATCTCGACGAATGGATGCGGATAGCCGTCGAGCGGCACGAAGCCGGCGTGCGGATCGGGCTGCGTCGGCAGGATCCCGATCGAGCGGCCGGCGCGCTCCGGCACCGCGGCGAACGCGCGCGACACGGCCAGCATCACGCCCTGGCCGCCGCCCGTCAGCAGGTTGAAGCCGGCCCGCGCGAGCCACGCGCCGAGCGGTTCCGAGAAGGCGAGCCACGGTTCCTTGCCCGAGCCCATGACGCCGATCGTCTTGCGTTGCATCGTCAGTGCCGTATTCCGTTGAAGTTGCTGCGCCGCGCGGCGCGCTTATTCGAGTTCGACGCCCTTGAGTTCGGGAATCAGGAACAGCGTCGCGATCATGTCGAGCACATAGAGGCCCGCGAGCAGCGCGATCGCCGTCTGGAACGAGTAGTGCGCGGCCAGCGCGCCCACCGCGACCGGCCCGAAGCCGCCGATCGCGCGGCCGATGTTCCACAGCACGTTCTGCGCGGTCGCGCGCGCGGCCGTCGGATAGCCTTCGGACATCAGCGTCCCGTATCCGCCGACCATCCCGTTGACGAACATCCCCATCAGCGCGCCCGCCCACAGCATCGCGGTCGGGTCCGACAGCCGCGCATACGCGACGACCGTCGCGACCGAGCCGAGCTGGTAGAGCAGGAACGTCGGCTTGCGGCCGATGCGGTCGGCCAGCTGACCGAACACCCACACGCCGAGCATCATGCCGACCACGGTCACCGCGGTCCACAGCCCCGATTTCGTCAGCGAGAAACCCATCTGCTTCGACAGGAAGGTCGGCAGCCAGATCATGATCCCGTAGTAGCCGAAGTTCTGCACCGCGCAGAGGATCACGATGCCGAGGCTCATGCGCGCGGTGCGGCCATCCGCGACGAGCATGCGGAACGCGCCGGCCTTCGGCTGCGCCGCGCGCTGCACGAACACTTCCGGCTCGTGCAGCTTGTTGCGCAGCACCCAGGCGAGCAGCGCCGGCACCACGCCGACCACGAACATGCCGCGCCAACCGAGATGAAGCAGCAGCAGCGGCGTCAGCAGCGCGGCCAGCAGCACGCCCGCCTGCCAGCCGAGCGCGACATAGCACGACACGCGCGCCCGTTTGCTGGCCGGCCACGCTTCCGCCGCGAGCGCCATGCCGATGCCGAACTCGCCGCCCAGGCCGATGCCCGCGATCGTACGGTAGACGAGCAGATCCCAGAACCCGCGCGCGAACGCACACAGGCCGGTGAAGACCGCGAACAGCATGATCGTCCAGGTCAGCACGCGCACGCGCCCGTAGCGATCGCTCAGCGCGCCGAACACGATGCCGCCCGCGACCGCGCCGATCAGCGTCCACGTGACCAGCGCGCCGCCCTGCCCGGGCGTCAGCTGCAACGCCGCGCTGATCGCGGGCAGCATGAAGCCGAGGATCAGCAGGTCGAAGCCGTCCATCGCGTAGCCGATCGCCGAGCCGGCCAGCGCCTTCCAGGCGTACGGGCCGACCTGCCCGACGGGCGGCGCCGCCGGATCGCCGAGCGCCGAAGATTTCATGTTTGCTGCCATGGTGTCCTGCCGGAGAGATTGGGCGACATTCTAGGGCCTATTCGCGCGAACGAAGCGCGCGAGCGAGCGCGCAGATCGGCCGTGCGCTGCGCGAAACGGCGCGCATCGTCGGGCCATCGACGGGAAAGGAAGGGAAACGACGGCTGCCGGCCGGGGCCGCGAAAGGCCGATGGCGGCGGTGAAACCGCCGATGTCGCGCGGACCGGACATCGACGGAAAGGCCTTGACTGTTGCCGGAAAAAAGCCCGCTCGTGCGGGCCGAATCGCGCCGGCTGCATGCCGGCGCGCACTGCGTCAGCCCTGGTCTTCGCCGGGCCACCAGGTCTTGGCTTCGCGATCGACGAGCAACGCGTCGAGATCCTTGCCTTCGAGCCATTTGGGTTTCGGGCCGCGCCCCGACCACGAGCGACCCGACGTCGGATCGTAATACTTGGCCGGCGCCTTGCGTTTTCGCTGGACGATATAGCCAAGCGCGCTCAGCACTTCCTGCTGCGTGATTCCGTACAGATCGACCTGTTCCTTGAAGGCCGCGAGCGCGGCCTGCTTCTCCTTCTGCTTGAGTTCCGACAGCTTGATGTTCAGGTCCCGAAGTTGTGCCTCGAGATCCTGCAGGGCCTGGGTCATGTACTCATCCTCTTTGGGCATGTTTTCTGAAAAATTCCGATGGCGGAACCTAACACGAAGTTCCGCCGATCTGTGTTGCGATATGTGAACGGCGCATCGATTCTGTAAGGCTTTCGAATCGCGCCGAAAGCTTCGCGGCGCGCGTCAAACCGGGCCGTTCGATCGCAACACGCGGCGCACGCGGTAACGCGCGCCGCCGCCGGCGGCCTCCGCACCGTCCGGCTTCGCCCCCTGGCACGGGGCGGCATGGCGCGAATGATAGCAGTGCGCGACCCGCGTGTTGCACTCCGGCCGGCTCGTCGCGTCGCCTCGGGCATGCGCGCGCGGGCCGGCTTCGGCCGCCGCGCGACGCGTCACGGGCCCGCGTCGGCGGCGCCCCACGCGATCCGCTCGAACAGCGCGCGCAGCTTTGCGCCGCGCGCCGTATTCAGCGCAGCCGCGTGCGCGACGCGGCCGGCGAGATGCGCGCGGAAATCCGCATGCGCGCCGCGGTTCTGCGACGCCGGCCCGTGCCGCACGCAATTGGTCAGGATCGCCTTCAACCGGTCGAACTCGTCGCGCGCAAGGTTCGGATGACGGTTGACGACCACGCCGGCCAGCTCCTGCCGTGCGCCGCGCCGCATCACGCGCGTCTTGCGCAGCTGCAGCGCGAAGCCTTCGTCGAACGCGATCGCGGCGACCCGCACCTGCAGCCGGTCGATCGCGCGCGCGAGTGCGGCGCCGCCCGAGAACGCCAGGTCGTCCGCGTAGCGCGTATAGGTCGCATCGAGCGAACGCGCGAGCGCAGCCAGCCGCATGTCGAAGCGGAACGCGCACAGGTTGGCCAGCGCCGGCGAAGTCGGCGCGCCTTGCGGCAGATGCCGGTTGCGGTAGCGCTGGCGGCTGGTCCAGTCGAACCGGTCGCGCAGGTCGGCAGCGAGCAGCCGCGCCGACGGCACCCGGTTGGTGCACAGCGCGGTCAGCACACGGGCGACTTCGGCCGGATAGCCGAGCGTGTGGAACAGCGCATGCACGCGCGCGGCGCGCACCGACACGAAGAAATCGGCGAGATCGAAGCGGATCACGACCTCGCGATCCGCGTGCGGCGCCGCAAACGACACGATCCCGCGCCCCTTGCGAAAACCGTGCGCGGACGCGTGCGGCGGAACGCGGTCGAGCAGCCCGTGCAGGATGCGGCGCTGCGTTTCGCGCAACCGCCCTTTCGGAATCTCGATCAGCCGGCTGCCGCCGCGGCGCTTGTCGCAGGCCATGTAGGTGTAGTGATGCAGCGGCGTTTCGCTGCCGCGCGCGTCGACGCGCCAGCGCTCGGCCAGCCAGTCGAGTTCGGCTGCATCCAGTCCGAGCCACTCGGCCAGATCGCCGCAGGTCGGCCAGTGCGGCACGTCGCATCCGGCGAGCGGCGGCGGCAGCGGCCGCTGGACCGGCGGCCGCCGCACGATGCGGATCACGGCCGGCCGGTCGGCGCCGTACCACGCGCGCACGAAGCCGGGCGAATCGGCGCCGAAGCGCGCGAGTATGTCGATGTCGAGATCGGGCCAGCGCGGGCCGAAGCGTACGGTCGCGGCGTCGGCGAGCGGGCGCACCCATGGCGATGCGTCGCCGGTCACGGCCGCGATGCGGGCCGCGACGCCGTCGGGCTCGGGCGAACCGGCCAGCATCGCCTCGGCGATCGTATGGACGGTGTCGGACAGGGACGCGTGCATGAAAATCGAAGGGCGGGACGATGAGTCAACGTGCCAGGTCCTGCGAGAGCTCACGCTGCGCAACGCGCAGCTCACGCTCTTGCGACGCATCGGGGTGTCGGTCTGATCCACGGGGTAGCCCCGTAGTCCTGGAACATCGACTGCCTGCTCCGGGGGTGTGCTTGACCCACCGCCCCGCGACGGGACTGTAAGCGGCGAAGACGCGGTGTGTCAAATGTGCGGCAGGCTCGCGCGACCGGCTTCGGCGATACAGGCACGCCCGCTCGCCTGCCCCGCTCGACGACGACGCATCAGCGTGCGACGCGCGTCATCCGCTCGTTACCACGCGCACGCGCGGGGAATCGAGCCGCACGCCGAGCCAGCGTTCGATCCGCTGGCGATCCGCGCGCGGCAGCGGTTTCGCGCTCGAGACGACGAACGTCACGAACGGTTGCGCGGCCGGCGCACTGGCACCCGCATCCCACGCGTCGGTCGCGCCGTACAGGATTTCGCGGATCTGCGGGTACTGCGTGCGCAGCTCGCGGGCGACGCGCGCGAGCTCGGCCTGCTGCGTCGCGCGCGCGTCGAGCTCGCGCTGCAGGCGCGCGATCGTCTGGTCCTTCGCGTCGATTTCGCTGCGCGTCGCGTCGTTCGCGGCGATCAGGTCCTGCGCGATGCTCGCCTTCAGCGACGACGCGAGCGCGCCCGTGTCGATCCGCTCGTCGCCGGCCTGCCGCACCACGAGCCGGCTGTCGCGCAATCCGTAGCCCGGCAGCTTGTCCGCGAGCCGGTCGAGCTTCGCCTGGTCGACCCGCTGTCCGACCAGCGTCGCCTCGATCACGCGCGTGCGCGGATCGATGCGCTTGCTCGCGACGACCGACAACGGCAGCGACAGCTCGGCCTTGATGAACTGCTCGGCGCGCGCATTGAACACTTCCTGCGTGACGAGCCGATACGCGAGGATCACGCTCGGCACGGCCGTCAGCACGACCGCCGCGAGCACGAAACGCCGCACGCGGCGCTGCATCGTCTCGTCGACGGGCGCGACCGGCTTCGCGCGGATCACCCACGTCACCACCACGGTCGCGAACGCGATGAACACGCAGTTGATCGAGAACAGGTAGAACGCGCCGGCGAAGTACGGCAGGCTGCCGTGCGCGAGGCCGTACCCGGCCGTGCACAGCGGCGGCATCAGCGCGGTCGCGATCGCGACGCCCGGAATCACGTTGGTCTTTTCGCTGCGCGTCGCGCCGACCATCCCGACGAGGCCGCCGGACAACGCGATCAGCACGTCCCAGATGCTCGGCGACGTGCGCGCGAGCAATTCCGAATGCTCCCCCGTCAGCGGGCTCAGCGAGAAATACAGCGCGGACGTGGCGAGGCTGATCGCGGTCGCGATGGCGAGCGTCTTCAGCGAGCGCCGGATCAGCGCGAAGTCGTAGATGCCGATTCCGTAGCCGAGCCCCATGATCGGCCCCATCAGCGGCGAAATCAGCATCGCGCCGATGATCACCGCGGTCGAGTTCACGTCGAGGCCGATCGACGCGACGAAGATCGCGGAGATCAGGATCCACAGGTTCGTGCCGCGCAGCCCGACGCCGCTGCGGATGTCCTGGTCGATCGTCTCGCGGTCGGCCTGGCCTTCGCGCAGGCTGAAGTACTGGCGCAACACGGCGCGCGCCCGCACGAGCGTGCGAGCCGGCGGGCGGGAGGATACGGTGGTCATGGTTGTTGTTCGGTTCTACCCCGGGGAAGCCGCGACGACATGCCGTCGGCATCGCGTGGCCCGGCCCGCGCGCGGCGAGAAGAGCATCGCATACGGGCCGCGTTCGCACAATCGGCGCGGGTGGGCGACGGATCGCACGCGCCGCGGCGCACCGGCTTACGGCACCGGCGGCGCACTGCGCAGCACCGCGCGCAGCCCCGTATCGAACGGCGTCTCGTGATCGATGCCGAGCGCGCGCAGGCGCGATGCGTCCAGATGGCAGTCGTACGGACGCGGCGTCGCGTCGGTGGGCCGGTCGATCGGCGTGAGCGAGGCGTCGATGCCGAACGCGGCGGCGATCCGCCGCGCGATCTCGTATTTGGTCATCGGCTCGCGGCCCGACCAGTGACGAATGCCCGTGACGCTCGCGCCCGCCAGATGGCGCAGCGTCAGATCGCGAATCACCGCGGCAACGTCCGGCGTGTAGGTCGGATAGCGGATCGCCCAGGCATCCATGCCGACCGCGTCGGCGCCCGGGCGCGCGGAACCGACGGTCGCCGGCACGAGGCTCGTCACCGCCGACTCGCTCCAGTCGGCGATCGGGCCGTACAGCAGCGGCAGGCGCAGCACGCACGACAGCGGCGACGCGGCGAGCAACGCCGCCTCGCCTTCGAGCTTGGTGCGGCCGTAGATATTCAGCGGATTCGGGACCGCGTCTTCGCGATACGGCGCCGCGCTGCCGTCGAACACGTAGTCGGTCGAGATGCCGAGCGTCCATGCGCCGTGGCGCGCGGCGAGCGCGCCGATGCGCGCCGGCGCGTCGACGTTGATCGCACGCGCGGCGGACGGATCGCGTTCGCACACGTCGGGTCGCCGCTCGGCCGCGCAGACGATCACGGCGGCCGGCCGGCAGGTGTCGAACGCGCGCTCGAGCGCAGCCTGATCGAGCACGTCGAGGATCGCGAGCCGGTCCGGCGGCAGTGTCAGCAATCGGGCGCCGGCCGTCTGCGGGTTGCGCACCGTCGCGACCAGCGCGACGGACGGTTCGCCGGCCAGCGCGGCGGCCACCGCGCGGCCGAGCAGGCCGGACGCGCCGATCAGCAGCACGGTGGCGGGGGAAGTCGACGAAGAACTCACTGTCATGGCGGACGATGCGTGCCGAAGCCGTTTTCTGTTTGCGATCGGCAGATCTTAGCCAAGCGGGCGCGGGATGGCAAAAAGGCCCGGCGCACCGCCGTGCGCCGGGCCTCGCCGCATCCGCGAAGCGCGCGGCGACTTACTTGCGGTCGAGCGAGTACCGCCCCGGCCCGCTCATCGCGAGCAGCAGGAAGCCGCCGATGAGGGCCACGTTCTTGTAGAAGTTGATCATCGCGAGATACTGGTCCATCCCTTGCAGCGCCCAGTAGCGATGGCCGATCAACGCGGTCGCGAGCGTATAGGCGGCGAACGCCAGCGCGAGCGGACGCGTATAGAAGCCGACCGCGATCAGCACGCCGCCGACCAGTTCGACCGCCACCGCGATCGCCGCCGACAGTTCCGGCGACGGCGCGCCGGTCGACGCCATGTACGCGACGGTGCCCGAGAAGCCGGTCAGCTTCTGCCAGCCGAACAGCACGAACAGGATCATCATCAGCACGCGAGCGGCCAGCAGCAGCTCGTCCTTCTTCGATTCCAGCGACATGTAACGCATTGCATTCACCCTTGAATGGACGGTTCGACGCATCCGGCGCCGACGCCCGCCGGGATGGCGGGCGGGCTCGGCACGGACGACTCCTCGCACGATCGGACAACGGGCATGGCGGCCTGCTGCCGAAGAATCGATCCGCTTGCGCGTTCGGGGCGCCTGCTCCGGATCGGTTCTGGCGAAGCACGGGTGCAGTCTACTGTCTCAATAAAAATCATCAATCCGGCGAAAAAGGATTCGCTGTCTCGATAAAGTGGACAATACGCGGCGATCGCTACCGATGCCGGGGCCGGCTCACCGCCCACTCGCAAAGTCCCGCACCGCATAACCATCCGCGAATTTCTTCGTGGCGGCGCGCACGCGGTTTGCCGACAATGTCCGCCCGGCCAGCGTCGTCGCCGATCGACCGCGCATGCGGCCGCCCTTGCAGGGAGTCCCGTGAAAACCGTCCCGCCGCGCCAGCTTCACCTGAACGTCAACATCCTGCATTCGGGCTTCGTGCCGTCGGCCTGGCGCGTGCCCGATGCCGATCCGCGCGCGTTCGTCGACGTCGCGCACTACGTGCGCGTCGCGCGAATCGCCGAGGCTGCCGCGTTCGACGCGGTGTTTCTCGCGGACAACGCGTCGATCGCCGACCAGATCGACTTCCGGCCGATCACCGCGCTGGAGCCGACCGTGCTGCTCGCGTGCATCGCGGCGGCCACCTCGCACATCGGCCTGATCGGCACCGCGTCGACCAGCTACAACGAGCCGTACAACCTCGCGCGCCGCTTCGCGTCGCTCGATCATGCGAGCGGCGGCCGCGCCGGCTGGAACATCGTGACGACGGCCGACCTCGGCTCCGCGCGCAATTTCGGGCGCGACGCGGTGCCCGATCATGCGCTGCGCTACGAACGGGCTGCCGAGTTCACCGAGGTCGTGAAGGCGCTATGGAACAGCTGGGAAGACGATGCGTTCATCGGCGACCGGGCCGCCGGCCGCTTCGTCGATCCCGACAAGGTGCACCGCATCGACCATCGCGGCGCGCACTTCGACGTCGCCGGGCCGCTGAACCTGCCGCGCAGCGCGCAAGGACATCCGGTGCTGGTCCAGGCCGGCGGGTCGTCCGACGGGCGCGAGCTCGCGGCGCGGCATGCCGAAGCCGTGTTCTCCGCGTCGCAATCGTTCGACGAGGCGCTCGCGTATGCACGCCAGCTGAAGTCGCGCGCCGCCGCGCTCGGGCGCGGCGACGACGCGCTGCGCGTGCTGCCCGGCCTCACGACCATCATCGGCGCGACCGAAGCCGACGCGATTCGCCGGCGCGACGAACTGGTCGACCTGATTCCGTGGCGCTACAGCGTCAATCGGCTGGCCGGCACGCTCGGGATCGCCGCCGAGCGGCTCGCGCTCGATCGACCGCTGCCGGCCGATCTCGCGCTGCCGGGCGGCGGCAACGGCAATCACACGTTCTTCCATGCGACGCTCGCCCACGCGCGCACGCACGGCTACACGGTGCGCCAGCTGATCCGCGCGCTGGCCGGCGGCGGCGGGCATCGCGTGCTGGTCGGAACGCCCGAGCAGATCGCCGACGACATCGAACGCTGGTTCATCGCCGGCGCAGCCGACGGCTTCAACCTGATGCCCGACGTGCTGCCGGGCGGCCTGCAGGATTTCGTCGATGGCGTCGTGCCGATCCTGCGTCGGCGCGGGCTGTTCCGGACCGCCTACGCGGGCCGCACGCTGCGCGAGCACTTCGGGCTGCCGCGCGCGGCCGGCCGCCGCGCCGCCGAACGACACGCGGCGCTCGCGACCTGAACGCACGCCGCGCCGGCCGGCGCATCAGGCCGACGCGACCAGCGCATTGAACGCCGTGTCCCAGAACGGCGCGACGTTCGCCGGGCCGTCGAGCACACCGATGCGCGCGAACGCGTCGGCAACCTGCTGATGCTGCGCGATCACATCGGGCGTGACGGGCAGCAGCGCGAAATCGTCGCTGCGCCGGTCGAACAGCTCGACGAGATCGGCGACCGGCACGCGCGTCTCGCGATTCTGTGCGCGTGCGTAATCGGGGAAATGCGTATTGGCCCACGCGTACGCGCGGCGCAGCCGCAGCAACAGGTCACCTGTCGCCGCGCGCCGGCGCGGATCGTCGAGCGCACGCGGATTCGCATAGATCGGGAAGTTGCCGGACAGGTAGCCTTTGCCGGTCTTCAGCACGCGCGCGCCGTAGCGGTCGCGCGCGAGCTGGCCGTTGTAGCCGTAGATCGCCCACGCGTCGATGTCGCCGCGATCGTAGGCCGACAAGCCGTCGGTCGGCGACAGGTTGATCGGCTGGATGTCGTCGAAGCCGAGGCCCGCTTCGGCCAGCTGCCGGTACAGGAAATAATGCGACGTCGTCGCGCGCACGTAGCCGACGCGCTTGCCCTTCAGGTCCGCGATGCCGCGGATCGCCGTTTCCCTGCGCGCGAGCGTGACCTGGTTGTTCAGGTCCTCGCGCGTGCGCGAGATGAATTTCACGCTGGCCTTCTGCCGTGCGGCGAACACCGCCGGAATTTCGCTGCCCGAACCGATGTCGAGCGCGTCCGCATTGAGCGCCTCGATATGCAGCACGCCGTTGTTCAGTTCGCGCCAGTCGATCCGGTACGGCGTATCGGCCAGACCGGCGGCCTGCAACAGCGGACGCCAGATACCCTTGTAGGTCGCGACGCGCAGCGTCGTGCCGGCGAGATCGACGGAAGCAGACGGCGAAGCGGCCGCCACGCGCGGAACCCGCGCACCCGCCGCGAGCGCCGCACCGGCCAGCAGCACGCGGCGACGCATCCATGACATTGACGACATCCGATACTCCTGCGCAACGAGGTGAACAGAGAAAAAGCGCGACTACGCGTGCGTATGCCGCAGCGTGCCGTCGATCGTCTGCGGCAGGCGCAGCAGATTGAAGATCGGGCACACGGCTTCGACTGCCCGATGCAGCTCGCGTATCGTGTCGGCCGGTTCGGGCGACACGATATCGAGCGTGTAGCGGATGTTGTGCGGGAACACCGGCACGTGCTCGAAGCCCGGCTGCTGCGCGAGCGGATGCTGGTCGCCGGTCACCTCGACCTCGATCGAATCGATCTTCAGCCCGCGCTCGGCGGCCTGGATCAGCGTGATGTGCGTGAGGCAGCTGCCGAGCACGCCCAGCTGCAGTTCCGGCGACGCCGGCCCGAGGTTGTAGCCCGCGAAATCCGGCGGGCTGTCGCTGATCACCTGGAAGTCGCGGATGCGGATCTCGCGCACGCCGCTGCGGCCGAGCGCGCGCACGTTCGCCTTCAGCGAAGTCGCCTTGAATTCGGGATCGTTGCGCGCGGCGTCCTGCTTCGCGCGCCATGCGTCGCGTTTCTGTATCAGGTAGTCGTTCAGTGTCGTCATGATCGGGGAGCGTGATGCCGTCGATTGGCACCGCGAACTGCCGTGCATCGCCGGGCTTCTCATGCTAGTGCGTCGTCAATTCCCGGCAAAACGATCATTCCGGCAAAGCAAATCAGCACGCGCGTGATTCGCTTTGCCGTCACATCGCTGCGCATCGAACCTGCGCCGACGCCGGTTCGCCGACACGCGCCGCGCGCACGCCAATCTATCCACAATTTTCGTGCATAACCCTGTGGACAACTTTCGGCGAGGTTCGCGCCGCCGGCTTGACGTCGCGATGCCTCAATTGCGGGCAGGCGGCCGGCGATGCATCGATCGGCATCAATGCAGCTTCGGAAACCCGTGCCGCTCGGCGAGCAATTCGAGAATGCGGCGCGAATCCGCGACGTAGCGCACGTCGCCGAGCGACTGCGCATCGTCCGGCGCCGCCCGATCGTTGCCGAGCACCAGCACCGGCAAGCCCTGATGCGCGTCGTCGAGCGCGGCGATCACGTCGTGCCGCGGACGCGCGAAGCCGACCCGCTTCACGTCGAGGCCGGCCGCACGCGACGGATCGCTCGCGAGCAGCCCTTCGATCGCGAGCCCGTGCGGGCAAACGAAACGCTCGCCCGGATGCTTCGGATCGGCGAACCCCGGTTCCAGCAGAAACAGCACATCGCGACTCATGTTCTTCGACCTCCATGGAAAGCGTTGCGGCGGCGCGCCGCGCCCCGGCCCGATGCCGGAGCGCAGACTGTAGCGGGCGACGCGCGCGCGTCAAACCAACGATTTCTGTCATCGATATGACGCGCAGGCAACGAGCGCCGGTGCGCGGCGGTGTTGCAAAAACGCATCGCGGCAGCGCGTGCGCTCGGATCGATTTCATCTATCGATATCTGCGCACGCGGCGATCGGCGCCCGGCGATTTCCGTCGATGACGCGGCGCGTGCGCTCGAACGAACGAGGCCGGCGCGATCGCCTCGGATTCGCTTCGACGCCGGCCGCCGCAAGCGTCGATCGATGAAATACAGATTTGCAAAACGCACATCGCCGATTCGCGATCGCGACCCGAATCAATAGCATCGGGGTCCTCAACGTCGTACCGATAACAACCAGAGGATTTTCATGATCAAGAAAACTGCACTACTGGGTTTGGCTTCCGTCGCATCGTTCGCCGCGCACGCACAGAGTTCCGTCACGCTGTACGGGCTCGTCGACGCGGGGCTCGCGTATACGAACAACCAGGGTGGCGCGCGCAACATCCAGCAGACGAGCGGCAAGCTGAGCGGCAGCCGCTGGGGCCTGAAAGGCGTCGAGGACCTGGGCGACGGCGTGAAGGCCGTGTTCACGCTCGAAAGCGGCTTCCGGCCGAGCGACGGCGGTCTCGGCCAGGGCGGCCGCCTGTTCGGCCGCTCCGCCTACGTCGGCCTCGGCAAGACCGGGATCGGCACGCTGACCTTCGGCCGCCAGTACGAGCCCATCACCGATCTCGTCGCGGCCTATGCGGGGCCCGGCTTCTGGTCGCCGGCGACGCACGTCGGCGACAACGACAACCTGAACCAGAGCTTTCGCATCAACAACGCGGTGAAATTCCGCAGCGACACGATCGCCGGCTTCACGGCCGACGTGCTGTATGCGTTCAGCAACCAGGCGAACGGCGGCGCCGGCACCGGCTTCTCGAACAACAACGCGTGGGGTGTCGCCGCGAACTACGTGAACGGCCCGTTGTCGGCCGGCGCGGGCTACGTGCGCCTCAATCATCCGAACGCGACGTCGAACACGAGCGGCGCGGTGGGCGGCGCGACCAGCACGACCGGCAACGACTACGGCGGTGCATTTTTCTACGGGCTGAACGGCGGCGTGCGCACGCAGCAGATCGCGGTGGTGGGCGGCAACTACGCGCTGGGCGCCGCGACGCTCGGCCTCGCGTGGAGCCATACACAGCTCGACTATGTCGACGGCTCGTCGCGCAAGTTCAACAACTACGACGTGAACGCGCGCTACCAGCTCACGCCGAGCGCGACGCTGATCGGCGTCTACACGTTTACCGACGGCCGCGCGAGCGGCCTGCCCGGCACCGGCGGCCAGACGCTGAAGCCGCGCTGGCATCAGTTCACGCTCGGCTTCGACTACGCGCTGTCGAAGCGCACCGATCTCTACCTGTCCGCGATCTATCAGCTCGCCGCCGGCGATCCGAGCACGGCGACGGCGGGTGGCTACCGCGCGATCGCGTCGATCGCGAACATCGGCAGCGCGTCGTCGACCAACCGTCAGGTGGCGGTCGTCAGCGGCATTCGCGTGAAGTTCTGAGCAGTGCGCCCGGCTCTCGGGCCGGGCAGCCGGCGGCGTGGCGGCGCGCGTCAGAACACGCGCCCCTCGGTCAGGTGCGTGGTGACGCCGTTCAGCGTGTAGTCGCCGATCACGCGCGCCTTGTGCAGCAACGGGTTGTGGCTGAAGATCGTGCGCAGGTTGCGCCAGTGCCGGTCGAAGTTGTGCGCGCGCGACGTCGCCGACGCGCCGCCGACCTCGAACAGCCGCTCGGCCGCATGCAGCGCGAGCCGGCTGACGATCAGCTGCGTGCGCGCGGTCGCGAGCGCGCTGTCGAGCACGCGCGCATCCGCGTCGTCGTCGCCGGCGGCGATCGCGTCGGCCGAGCGGTCGAGCGCACGCGCGTTGTCGCGCACCAGCGCGTCGATCGCATGACTGTGCGCCGACAACTCGCCGACGATCTGCTGCACGAAATGATCGTCGCGCGCGGTCGATGCGGGACTATGCAGCGCCGGGCGGCCATGCGCGAGCACGTAGCGGCGCGCATCGGCGACCACGTTGCGGACGATCCCCGCGCCGGTCGCGACGAGGTGCAGCTGGCGCAGCGCGCCGCAATGCCGGCCGACGAGCGTGCCGCCATCGCGCGCGACGACTTCGTCCGCGAACACGCGCACGTCCTCGAGCAGCAGGCTGCCGCTCGCCGTCATCCGCTGACCCATCCCGTCCCAGTCGTCGAGGATCCGCACGCCGTCGCGCGCGACGGGGATGATTGCCGCGACCGTGCCGCCGTGCTCGTCCTCGACGTTGATGCGCGCGTAATCGGCAAACGCGGTGCCTGTCGAGTAGTACTTGCGGCCCGTGACGCGATAATCGTCGCCGTCGCGACGCAGCACGACGGTGTTCTCGCCGGGCCGCGACGTGCCGCGCTCGGTCGACGCGCCGCCGAAGATCGCGCCCGCAAGCGCACGTTCGAGCTGGATCTCGTTGAACGGCGTGCGCGGCGACAGGCGCAGCGTTTCGATCATGTCGTAGTGGATGCGCAGCGCATGCGCGAGATTCGAATCGGCGGCGGCAAGCGTCGCGATCACGTCGAACAGGTCGACGAGCGAGCCGCCGAGGCCGCCCCATTCGGCGGGCAGCCGCAGCACGCCGAGCGCCGACTGTCGGAACAAGGCGAAGCCGTCGAACGGCAGTTCGCGGCGCGCTTCGCGCTGCGCGGCATCCTCGCCGATCGCGTTCGCAAGAGCGGGCAGCGCGGCAAGCGCGCTGGAAAGACGGTCATGCGTGGCGGAGACATCGCGGGCATTCATTCAGCGTTCCTTTTTCTCGAATGGCTGCGCGCGCGTGGGCAAACCCGGCGCGCGCGATCCGGAAAAGTATAGGGACGCATGCGCCGCGCGAGAAAAGCCGATTTCAGCTTTGGTTATGCGCGCGCAGGGATAGGCCGGTCGTGCTCGATCGTACGCGCCCTCACGCCGGCTCGGTCTCGTAGCGCAACGCCGGCAGTTCGAGATTCGCGCGGAAATCGTCGCCGACATAATCGGTGTCGATCAGCTTGCGCCGACGCAGCTCGGGCAGCAGCCCGTCGAGCAACAGCGCCTCCTGGTCCGGCTGGCCCAGCCCGTGCAGCGACAGCACGTCGACCAGCCCCGCGCGATAGCGCGTCTCGATCGCGTCGGCAAGCTGCTCGGGCGTACCGGCGACGAACCAGTGGCCGGTCTCCTGCGCGCGGATGATCAGCTCGCGCAGCGTCAGCCGCTGCCGCGCATAGCCGACGAAGATCGCGACGCGTCCGCGCCGCCGATGCACGCTGTCGAGCGTCGGCAGCAGCGATTCCGGCAACGGCCGGTCGAGCGGCAGATCGCGCAGATCGACACCGCCGCCGAGCATGTCGGCGAGTTTCAGCCGGCCCTGTTCGTAGTCGATGCGCTCGTGCTTGTCGCGCAGCCGTCGCGCGACGTCGGCGTCGGATTCGCCGATCACCGAATGAAACGAGTTCATCACGAACGGCAGCCGCTCGCCGCGGCCGAACGCAGCCGCCTGACGGTGCAGTTCCGCGACGAACGCGCGCGCATCGTCGAGCGTCGGCTGCGACGTATAGACGACTTCCGCATACCGCGCGCCGAGCGTCACGCCGCTCGCCGACTGCCCGGCCTGGAACAGCACCGGGCGCCGCTGCGGCGACGGCGGCACGTTCAGCGGCCCGCGCACCTGGAAGTGCGCGCCGCGATAGCCGATCGCGCCGAGCTTGCGCGGATCGACCGACACGCCGCCGCTCGCCGCGCGACGCGTGGCGGCCGGATCGTTCGCATCGAACAGCGCGTTGACGACTTCGACGAACTCGGTTGCGCGCGCATAGCGCTGCTCCGGATCGGGCAGCGCGGCGTCGCCGAAATTCTCCTCGCCGACCGACGAGGTGACCGCGTTCCATGCGGCGCGGCCGCCGCTCACATGATCGAGCGTGCCGATCAGCCGCGCGAGGTTGTACGGATGGTGATAGGTCGTCGATACCGTCGCGACGAGCCCGATCGACGACGTCGCCTGGCTCAGCGCGGCCAGCGCGACGATCGGCTCCTGGCTGCCGGTGGTGCCGGCGAGTCCGTCCGGATCGGCCTGCAGCAGATCGGCCGTAAATAGGCCCGTGATCTTCTCGGCCTCCGCCCGGCGTGCGAGCGCGATCGCGCGGCGCATGCCCTGCCCCGCATCGGCGTCGCCGTGCGCGTAAAGAACGCTCGCGGCGCCGACCAGCGTCTTCAACCGCCTGCGTGCACCGCTCATCTCGCGGCTCCGGCGCGCGCCGCGCATCGTTTCATCACGTTTTTCATCAGCTTTCCTCATGATTCCATCCGGCACTGGCATGACGGTGGCGCATCCTGTCGCTTGCCAGCTTCACGGCGTCCAGCCCATGACCTTAACGCAAGCCGCCCGGCCGGCCGGAACCAATATTTTCGGCTTTCGATATTCTTCTTGATTGTTTGACCGCGCGAATCGCGACGAAAAATAATGCCGGATGCCTAACCAGCCGATCGCGCCGCGTCACCCGCGCCGGTCGCTCCATCATGACGTCCGACATCCTTCATTCCGATTCCGCGCCTTCGGCCTTGTCGTCCCTGCCGTTCCGGCTCGGCGTGCTCGACAAGAGCCCCGTCGCACCGGGCGAAACCGCAGCCGACGCACTGGCGCGCAGCGTGTCGCTGGCGCGCTTCGCCGACACCGCCGGCTATCACCGCTACTGGCTCGCCGAGCATCACAACACGGCCGCGCTCGCGTGCCCGTCGCCGGAGATCCTGATCGCCCACGTGCTCGCGCAGACGCGGCGGATCCGGGTCGGCTCCGGCGGCGTGATGCTGCAGCACTACAGTCCGTACAAGATCGCGGAAAACTTCAACCTGCTCGCGTCGCTCGCGCCCGATCGCGTCGATCTCGGCATCGGCAAGGCGCCCGGCGGCCTGCCGCTGTCGACGCGCGCGCTGCAGGCCGGCTACGATCCGGCGCGACGCGCGTCGTTCGCCGAGCTCGCGGCCGAGCTGGGCCGTTATCTCCGACAGAACGATGCGCCGGCAGACGAATCCGCACCCGACGATGCGACGCTGCAGGCCAGCCCGCGACCGCCCGCCTCCGCGCAGCCGTTCCTGCTCGGCGCGAGCGCCGACAGCGCGGCGCTTGCCGCGCGGCTCGACTGGGCGTTCGTCTATGCATCGCATCTGAATGCGTCCACCGAGGATCTCGAACGGACCTTCGATGCGTATCGCGACGCATCCGGCGGCCGCACGCCGCTGCTCGCGCTGTCCGTGATCGTCGCCGACACGCGCGACGTGGCCGCGCGGCTCGCCGACGGGCATCGCGGCTTTCGCGTGCAGGTCGGCGACACGCCGGCGGTCAACGTCGGCAGCATCGAGCAGGCGCACGCGTATATCCGCCAGGCCGGCGGCGGCGCGCACCGGATCGAGCCGCGCGAGACGCGCATCGTGCACGGCACGCGCGACGACGTCCTCGATGAACTCCATGCGCTGCACCGCCGCTACGGCATTGCCGAATTCGTCGTCGACACGCCGCTCGCCGATGCCGCGCCGCGTGTCGCGTCGCTGCGGCTGCTCGCCGGCGCGCCTGCGCATGCCGCGAGCAACGCGACGTCGCAACGCGAGCCGGACGCGCTCGTGCAAACCTCGAGCGTGCCCGTCGCCACGCGCGAGCCCGTCGTTGCAAGCGCCGCACGATGACCGCCGCGATCCGCATCGCCGATGCCGACGACGTGCCGGCGCTCCATGCGCTGCTGCAAGCCGCGTATGCACCGCTCGTGCCGCAGGGCGTGCATTTCACGATCATGCGCGCGCCGATCGGGCGCATCGCGCAGACGGTCGCGCGCGAGACGACGTTCGTGCTCGAACATCTGGACGACGACGGCCGCACGACGCTCGCGGCGACGCTCACCGTGCGCTTTCCGTGGGTCGCGGACGAACGCCATCGCATGCCCTATCCGTTCCTGCACTGGTTCGCGGTCGCACCGGCATTCAAGCGGCAGGGACTCGGCCGCGCGCTGCTCGCGCATGTCGAGTCGCGGTTCCTGACGGCACAGGTCAAGGCGCCTGCGACCTATCTCGCGACGGCGAGCAATCATCCGTGGCTTCAGCCGTACTACGAGCGCGACGGCTATGTCGCGTTCGACCGCTCCACGAATGCGCTCGGCACGCCGCTCGTCTGGCTCAGAAAGATCCTGATCCCGGCGCTCTACCGGGATCCGTCGGAGGTCGGCGCGCCGAGCGCATCCATGCACGCGCGTGACATCGATGCGCGCCGCGTCCCACTCGCCACGTCTCTGCTGAAGGACTCTCCCGCATGACATTCGCTTTTCCGGATTTCGCTTTCCGCGCCTCGCGCCGCACCGTGTCGGCCACGCTGCTGCTCGCGCTCGCGTTGCCGTCGGTGGCGTTCGCGCAGGGCACGCCCGTGTCCGGCGGCACGCTGACCTGGGGCGTCGAAACCGAGCCGCGCACGCTGAATCCGCAATTGAACGGTCAGGACAAGGTCGAGCTGCTGCTGCGCAACGCATACGAAAGCCTGCTCGCGCAGAAGCCGGACGGCAGCTACGTGCCGTGGCTCGCGACCGCCTATCAGGTCTCCGCGGACGGCAAGACCTACACGTTCACGCTGCGCGACGACGTGAAGTTCACCGACGGCGCACCGTTCGACGCGAAGGCCGTCGCGCGCAACTTCCTGAACGCGCGCAATCCGGCGTATTCGGGCGGCAGCCAGCTCGCGGGCCTGATCGCGCACGTCGCGGACGTCCGGACGCCGGACCCGCGCACCGTCGTGATCACGCTCGACGCGCCGTATGCGCCGTTCCTGACGTTCGCTGGCCGGTTTGCGCTGCTGTCGCCGAACGCGTTCGGCCGGCCCGGCCTGAAAGCGGGAGGCCCCGACATCGCCGGCACCGGCCCGTTCATCCTGCGCCGCTACGTGAAGGGGCAGGAAATCGAATTCGCGAAGAATCCCGACTATCGCTGGGCGTCGCCGACCGCCGGCCATCAGGGCCCCGCGTATCTCGACCGCGTCGTCTACCGGTTCCTGCCGGAATCGTCGGTGCGCACCGGCGCGCTGCTGTCGGGCCAGGTCGACGTGATCGAGGGCGTATCGGGCAACGACGCGGCGCGGATCCGCCAGAACCCGGACTTCACGTACCGCCGCGCGCTGAACACCGGCACGCCGTATTCGCTGTTCCTGAACGTCGACTACGGCCCCACGCAGGACGTGAAGGTACGCCGCGCGCTGCTCGAAGGACTCGACACGACCGGCATCGTGCAGTCGATTTATCGCGGCGAACGCACGCGCGCGTGGGGCATCACGTCGCCGATCGATCCGCTCTACGACGCGTCGATCGAAAAGACCTACGGCAACAACCCGACGCTCGCGAACCGGCTGCTCGACGAGGCCGGCTGGAGCGCCCGCGACGGTGGCGGCTACCGCACCAGGAACGGCGAGCGGCTGACGATCGCGGTGATCCAGGCGCAGGCGACCGTGCGGGACCAGCGCGACGTGCTGCTGCAGGCGCTGCAGGCCCAGGCGCGGCAGCGGCTCGGCGTCGACCTGAAGATTCAGTACGTCGACGACGGCACCTATGTCGATGCGCGCCGAAGCGGCAAATTCGGCTCGATCGCGAACTCGAACACGCCGCCGGACGGCATCGACATCGAAGGGCACTACCTGCCCGTCGATCGCGGCGGCGCGCTGAATTACAGCCGCGCGGCGGCGCCGGAACTGACGCGCTGGCTGCAGGCGGCCGCGCGCACGCACAACGTCGCCGAGCGCAGGAAGCTGTACGGCGAGCTGCAGCGCTTCGCGATCAACGAGCAGGCGTATGCAGTTCCGCTGTACGAACCGGAAGACCAGATCGCCGCCGCGAAGGCCGTGCAGGGGCTGCGCTTCCGCTCGTTCGCGCAGATGCCCGAGAACCCGTACGACGTCTGGATCAACAAGTAGACGACGGCGCACCGAGCCGCCCCCGTTTTGCGCCGGGCCGACAGGAGAATCCCCGCATGAATCATCCGACCACCGTTCCGGACGCCGTACCGGCCGCCGCGCCGCGCGCGTCGTTGCGCCGTCGGCTGCGCTCGCCGGTCGCGGCGCGGCTCGCCACCGGCGCGCTGGTGCTGTGGGCCGCGGTCACGCTGTCGTTCGCGGCCGTGCACCTGGCGCCCGGCGACATCGTCGGCATCCTGATCGGCGAGCAGCTGAGCACGCCCGAGATCGAGGCCGCGATCCGCCAGGAATGGGGACTCGACGCGCCGCTTCCGGTCCAGTACCTGCATTACCTCGGGCGCGTGCTGCACGGCGATTTCGGCCGCTCGTACATCCTGAACACCGATGTCGCGCCGCTCGTGATCGGCCAGCTCTGGCCGACGCTGAAGCTGACCGGCGCGGCGCTGGTCGTGACGATCGTGTTTGCGGTCGGCCTCGCGGTGCCGACGGCCGGCCGCCGCTGGGCCGGGCGCGCCGCATCCGGCATCGAGCTGCTGCTCGCCTCGACACCGTCGTTCTGGCTCGGGATCATGCTGCTGTTCGTGTTCAGCTTCACGCTGAAGCTGTTCCCGGTCGCCGGCGATCGCGGCTTCGCGTCGCTGGTGCTGCCGGCGCTGTCGCTCGGCCTCGCGCAGGGCGCGGTGATCGGCCGCGTGCTGCGGCAAGGCATCGAGCGCGCGCTCGACGAGCCGTACGCGCTGACGGTCCGCTCGTGGGGCATCGGCAGCCTCGCGCTGCGCGTGCGCCATGCGCTGCGTCATGCGGCGCTGCCGGCCGTCACGCTGGCCGGCTGGCTCGTCGGCGGGCTGCTGAGCGGCGCGGTGATCACCGAGCAGGTGTTCGGCCGGCCCGGTCTCGGCAAGATCACCGTCGACGCGGTGCTGTCCAGGGACATGCCGGTGATCCTCGCGATCGCGATCCTGTCCGCGTCGATCTACGTCGCGCTCAGCACCGCGGTCGACCTGCTCTACCTGCTGATCGATCCTCGCCTGCGCGACCGGCGCGCGCGGCGTTGAACCAGGAGCGACCATGTCCACGACTTACGATCTCCCGCTGCGCCCGCGCACGGCAACCGGCGCGATCGGCTGGCTGCGCCGCCATCCGGGGCTCGCGCTCGCGGCCGTCTATCTGCTGCTGAACGCGATCGCGGTCGTCGCGCCCGGCTGGCTCGCGCGCCACGATCCGCTCGCGGCCGACCCGCTGGCCGCGCAACTCGGCAGCAGCGTCGAGCACTGGCTCGGCACCGACCAGCTCGGCCGAGACATCTACTCGCGCGTCGTCTATGGCGCGCGCTACTCGCTGTCGATCAGCGCGGCCGCGATCGCGGTCGCGACGCTGTTCGGCACCGCGCTCGGGCTCCTCGCGGGCCTCGCGCGCGGCTGGCTCGACGAGCTGATCACGCGTTTTCTCGATGTCGTGTCGGCATTTCCCGACCTGCTGCTCGCGCTGATGCTGATCTCGTTTACCGGCCCTGGCGCGGCGAACCTCGTGTTCGCGCTCGGCGTCGCGTCGGTGCCACGTTTCGCGCGCGTGGTGCGCGCGCAGACCTTCGTCGTCGCGACCTCCGGCTACGTCGAGCAGGCGCGCACGCTCGGCCTCGCGCCCGCGCTGCTGGTGTGGCGCCACGTACTGCCGCACGCGATCGCGCAAGTGCCGGTGCTCGCGACGATCGGGCTCGGCACCGCGATCATCGGTACGTCCGGGCTGAGCTTCCTCGGCATGGGGCCGCAGCCGCCCGCCGCCGAATGGGGGCTGATGCTCGCCGAAGGCCGGAACTACCTGTACGACGCATGGTGGATCGCGGTCTGGCCGGGCCTCGCGATCACCGCGACGGTGGTCGCGGTCAATGCGCTCGGCGGCTACTGGCAGGCGCGCTTCGAGCGCCGGGAGGCCGCATGACGCCCCTCGCTTCCGCGCCGCTCGTCCAGCTCGAAGGCCTGACGATCGGGTTTCGCGGGCCGCGCGGCACGAAGCCCGTCGTCGGGCCGCTCGACCTGCGCGTGCATGCCGGCGAATGCGTCGCGCTCGTCGGCGAATCCGGCTCCGGCAAATCCGTCACCGCGCGCAGCCTCGTCGGGCTCAACGGCCCGCACGCCGTGATCGACGCCGCGCGCTTCGAGATCGCCGGCGTCGATGCGCGCCGCCATCGCGAACGCGACTGGCGCGCGATCCGCGGCCGCCGGATCGGCTACGTGCTGCAGGACGCGCTCGTGTCGCTCGATCCGTTGTGGCGCGTGCGCGACCTCGTCGCCGAAGCGCTGCACGACACGCGGCGACGCGACGTCCGCGCGCGCAGCGCCGAACTGCTGCGCACGGTCGGCATCGACGATCCCGAACGGCGGCTGCCGCAGTATCCGCATCAGTTGTCGGGCGGCCTGCGCCAGCGCGTGCTGATCGGCACCGCGATCGCCGGCGGCGCGTCGCTGCTGATCGCCGACGAACCGACCACCGCGCTCGACATGACCGTGCAGCGGCAAATCCTGTCGCTGCTACGCGCGCGCCGCGACGCCGGCGACGCGGTGCTGCTGATCAGCCACGACCTCGCGGTCGTCGCCGAGCTGGCGGACCGCGTGCTCGTGATGCAGGCCGGCCAGGTCGTCGAACAGGGGCTCGCGCGCGACGTGCTCGCCGCGCCCGCGCATCCGTACACGCGCCAGCTGCTCGCGGCGATTCCGACGCCCGCGTCGCGCGGCTTCCGGCTCGCAACCGCCGAACGGGCGGCCGCGACGAGCACTGCGCCCGCGCGCATCCCGCTGCCGCCCAAGCGGATCGACGCGGGCGCGCCGGTGCTCGCCGTCGATACGGTGACGAAGCACTACGGCGATCCCGACGCGCCCGCCGCGGTCGATCGCGTATCGTTCGCGCTCGCGCGTGGCGAAACGCTCGGCATCGTCGGCGAGTCGGGCTCCGGCAAATCGACGGTCGCACGAATCGTGCTCGGCCTCGTCGAACCGGACAGCGGCACCGTCACGCTCGACGGCGAACCGTGGAGCGGCGTGCCGGAGGCCGCGCGACGCGCGCGGCGCGCACGGCTGCGGCTGATCGCGCAGGACCCGTACAGCTCGTTCGACCCGCGCTATCCGGTCGGCCGGATCATCGGCGAAAGCCTCGACGCGATCGGCATCCGCGGCGACGCGCAGCGCCGGCGCGTGCTGCAACTGCTCGACGAGGTACGGCTCGGCGCCGCGTGCATCGACCGCTATCCGCGCGAATTGTCGGGCGGCCAGCGGCAGCGCGTCGCGATCGCGCGCGCGTTTGCATCGAATCCGGCGCTGCTGGTCGCGGACGAACCGGTCAGCGCGCTCGACGTGTCGATCCAGGCGCAGGTGCTCGACCTGCTCGCCGACCTGCAGGCCGAGCATCGCACCGCGATGCTGTTCATCTCGCACGACCTCGGCGTCGTCCACCACGTCGCCGACCGGATTCTCGTGATGCGGCGCGGCCGCGTCGTCGAAGGCGGCCCGGTCGAGCAAGTGTTCGACGCGCCGTCGCATCCGTACACCGCATCGCTGCTCGACGCGCTGCCCAGGCTGCCGATGCGGCCCGATGCGCATCCGGTTCCCGCGCGCGCCGCGTTCGCTTGACCTCCATCCGCCTTCACCTCACCCCGCCATGAGCTCATCGACCTCCACTGCTTCCCGCCCGATTCATCTCGGCGCCATCATCCAGGGCGCGTCCGGCAACATGTCCGCGTGGCGACACCCGGACGCCGTCGCCGATGCCAGCATCAACGTGAACTTCGTGCGCGAACTCGCGCAGCAGGCCGAGGCCGCGAAGTTCGACCTGCTGTTCGTCGCCGACGGCCTGCACATCAACGCGAAATCGATCCCGCACTTCCTGAACCGCTTCGAACCGCTGACGCTGCTGTCGGCGCTCGCGCTCGTGACCAAGCGCATCGGGCTGGTCGGCACGCTGTCGACGTCGTACAGCGATCCCTTCACCGTGGCGCGGCAGTTCTCGAGCCTCGATCACCTGAGCGACGGCCGTGCGGGCTGGAACGTCGTCACGTCGCCGCTCGAAGGATCCGCGAAGAATTTCTCGCGCGCCGCGCATCCGGAGCACGCGCTGCGCTATCGGATCGCATCGGAATTCCTGACTGTGACGAAGGGGCTGTGGGACTCATGGGAAGACGACGCGTTCGTGCGCGACAAGGCCAGCGGCGTGTTCTTCGATCCCGACAAGCTGCACACGCTGAACCACGTCGGCGAATTCTTCTCGGTCGCCGGGCCGCTGAACATCGGCCGCTCGCGGCAAGGCCGGCCGGTCCTGTTCCAGGCCGGCGCATCGGACGACGGCAAGGGTGTCGCCGCCGAGTATGCCGATGCGATCTATACGCGCCAGGAGACGATCCCGCTCGCGCAGGCGTTCTACGCGGACGTGCAGCAGCGGCTCGCCGCGCACGGCCGCGCGCCCGACAGCCTGAAGGTGTTCCAGGGCGTCAGCGTGATCGTCGCGGCGTCGGCGGCCGATGCGGAAGCGCAGTACCAGGACACCGCGCGGCTCGTGACGATCGACCATGCGCTCGACTATCTCGGCCGCTACTTCGATCACCACGACTTCTCGCAATACGCGCTCGACGCGCCGTTCCCGGATCTCGGTGAGCTCGGCAGCAACCAGTTCCGCAGCACCACCGACACGATCAAGCGCAACGCCGCGCAACGCGGCCTCACGCTCCGCCAGGTCGCACTCGAGGCGGCCACGCCGCGGCCGAGTTTCGCCGGTACGCCCGAGCAGGTCGCCGACGGGCTGCAGGCATGGGTCGACGCGCGCGCGACCGACGGCTTCATCGTGCGCGGCGGCACGCCGACCGCGTTCGCCGAGTTCGCGGCACGCGTCGTGCCGATCCTGCAGGAACGCGGCGTATACCGGCGCGATTACGACGGCGCGACGCTGCGCGAGCATCTCGGGTTGCCGTACCCGCGCAACCGGTACGCGCGGGCCGCGTAACGCGCGGCCCGCCCCTGCGCGATGAGCGGCGACGCGCGCCGTGTAGACGTTCGTCGGGAAAGTCGATCTCCTTGCAGAACGCGCGTTCGTTCGCCGTGCCGTCGAGCGATTCGTGCTGTTCGTGCTGTTCGTGCTGTTCGTGCTGTTCGTGCTGTTCGTGCTGTTCGGCGACGGTGACGCCGCGAGTCGTCACGGTGATGGACTTCTCGCCGATAGAACGGGCATTGCTGCCGCAAATGTGCGCTTGTCTTGCCGCGAAACGATGGAGGGATCGCTCATGGCACTCGATCCCCCCTTCGTCTCCGATTACGCGACCGCAACCGCCTCGCCGATTCGCCATCCGAGATGCGGCGCGACATACTGCACGAAGTCGGTGAGGATCTGCACGTACTCGTCGGCCGCGAAGTCATACGGCAGCTCCAGCCGCAATTCGCCGGTCAGCCTGACGATCGGGTCGGCCAGCAACCGCTCGACGATCTCCGCGGCACTGCCGACCAGGTCCGGCGCATACAGCGTCCGCTTCGGGCCCTGCGGGCCGAGCGTGCGCTCGAACCGTTGCGCGGCGAATGCGCGATAGCGCCGCACGCTGGCCCGATCCGCGCTGTCGGTCGGCACGATCACGCGCCCGAGCGCGATGCGCGGCGGCTGCGCGCCGCGCCAGTTCGCGCGGTACGTAGCGATATGGCTGCGCTGCGCGACGAAGAAGTCGTCGGTGCACTCGCCGCGGTTCAGGTTGCCGATCAGCAGGTGGAAGCCGTGACGGCCCGCCCATTCGACCGAGCGCAGCGAGCCGCCGCCATACCAGAGCCGCTGCGTCAGCCCGGGCGCGTAGGGCATCACGCGCGGCCGCTCGCGGCCGGCCGGCGATTCGACGAAGCTGTGTTCGTCGCCGAGCGGCTCGCCCGTCAAATTCGCGCGCAATCGTGCGACGCGCGCATGCGAGAAGTCGATCTGCTCCGGCGCGGCGTCGAACAGCCGGTCGCCGAGCAACGCGCCGTGCGGCGGCGCGCCGGCGCTAAGCCCGACGTTGAGCCGGCCTCGCGACAGGATGTCGACGGTCGCCAGATCCTCGGCCAGCCGGAACGGATTCTCGTAGCCCATCTGGATCACCGCGGCGCCCAGCCCGATCCGCGTCGTATGCTGGCTCGCCGCCGCGAGAAACGTGGCCGCCGACGACACCGCGCGCTCGAGATGCCGCTGCCGTACCCACGCACTGTCGTAGCCGAGCGCTTCGCCGATCCGGAACAGGTCGAGCGTCTGCTCGAGGCCCGGCAGCGGATCGTCGGCCGCATAGTTGCCGGGCGTCAGGAAGCTGATCCGCGCGATGCGCACGCCGTCGGCCGCGAGCGTCATCGTTGCTTCGGCGGCTCGGACACGAGCGCGACCTTCGCGTAGCCCGCATCGCTGATCTCGCCCATCGTCGCGATCACGGTGCCATACGGCAGCGCCTGATCGCCGCGCAGGAAGACGCGCCGCTCGCGATCGCCGCCGGTCGCGCTCGCGAGCGCGGCGCGCAGCTGGCCGGCCGCGACCGCGGACTTGTCGACGAACACCTGCCCGCGACGATCGATGCTGACCGCGATCGGCGGCTTTTCCTCGTTCAGCGGCCGCGCGTTGCTGGTCGGCAGATCGACCTTGACACCCGACGCCATCAGCGGCGCCGCGATCATGAACACGATCAGCAGCACCAGCATCACGTCGACGAGCGGCGTGACGTTGATCTCGCTGACCGGCGCGCCGAACGATGCGCCCGGGCCGCGCGGGCCCGACAGTTTCGCGCCCATGATCACGCTCCGCTCGTGGCGACCTGCGCGCCCGCGACCGGCGCGCGCGCATCGTGACGGCGCGTATCGTCGACGCGCTGCGCGTCGCCGCCTGCATCGGGCCGCGCTTCACCCGCATCGAGCAGCCGCGACAGCTCGACCTCGACACGCCCGGTCAGCGCGCCGAGCTGGTTCGCATAGCGGCCGAGATCGCCCGACGCGCGGTTGTACGCGACCACCGCCGGAATCGCGGCGACGAGGCCGAGCGCGGTGGCGAACAGCGCTTCCGAGATCCCCGGCGCGACGACCGACAGGCTCGTGTTGTTGGTTGCGGCGATTCCCTGGAACGAATTGATGATGCCCCACACGGTGCCGAACAGGCCGACGAACGGGGCGACCGCGCCGACCGTCGCGAGCAGCTGCAGCCCGCGCTGCAGCGTGTCGAGCTCGGCACCGATCGCGATCTGGCCGATCCGCGCGAGCCGCTCCTTCAGGCTGTCGAAGGTCGCGGGCGAACGCGCGAGGCCGCGCCGCTGGCTGTCGTCCCATTCGCTGCCGAGCGCCGCGTAGATCCGCGCGAACGGATCGGCCGGCTGCGTGCGCAGCGCGTCGGCGAGCGCACGCAAGCGCTCGGGCGTGTCGAGCGCCGCGCTCCAGCGCCGCGCGCGGGCGCGCAGTTCGCGAAAGCGGATCAGCTTGTCGGCGATCACGGCCCACGTCAGCAGCGACGCGAGCGCCAGCACGATCATGATCGCCTTCACGATCGCGTCGGCCTGCACGAAGAGGTCCCACGGAGAAAGATGCTGCACGAGCTGTGCTGTCGTCATGGTGCGGTTTTCCTTTGAGGTCGGTCGACGATCGTCATTCGGACTGGTAGACGATCGCCCCCTTGAGGACGTAGGACGAGCCGCCGAGATCCGGCAGCTTCGGGAACGGTGCGGCCGCGCGGATCGCGTCGAGCGCGGCGGCGTCGAGCATGTCTTCGCCGGACGGCTGGATGTCGCAGCGGACCAGCGAACCGTCGGGCGCCAGCACCAGCCGGTAGCCGACGCGGCCGTCGAGATGCTTCAGGCGCGCGAGGCGCGGATAGCGGTCGATCGCGCTGCGGTTGATGCGCTCGAACACCTGCCGCACGTAATCGCTCGGGATGCCCTCCTGGCCGATCACGCGCGCCGGCGCGGGTGCGCTCGGCGCGGCGGAGCGGGCCGGTGCGTCGGGTGCGGCCGTCGGTGTTGGCTGCGCCGCCGGTGCGGCGGCCGGTGCGGGTTCGGCAGAAGGAGCCGGCGTCGCCTGGATCGGCTTCGACGTATCGGCCGGCGCGGCCGCGCGCGGAGTGGGTGCGCGCGCAACGGGCGGCGCGGTCCGACGCGGCGGCGCCGGTTGCGCTTTCGGCTGGGGCGGCTGCGGCGGCCGCGCCGTCGAAGGCGGCTGGACCGGCTCCGGTGCGGACTGCGTCAACACGAGTTCGATCGTCCGTCCAGGCTGCCGTTCGTGCGGCGCATGCGTCGACCATGCGAGCAGCGCCGCCAGCGCGAGCGCATGGAGTGCGATCGACGCTGCAGGCCCGCGCGCATCGCGCCAGCGCGCAGCGACACCGGACGGACGGGGCGGCACGGCGGGTAACGCGAACTCGAACGAGCCCGGCTCGAGCGTACTCATCGGCGGCCCCTTTCGAGCGCCAAACTCGGCCCGATATGCTCGACGAAGCGCGGCACCGCGCGCGACGCGGGCTCCGCGAATGCGCGTGCTCTCGCGCGCACCGAAGGAGGACGGTGCTCGCGTTGCGGCAGCGAAATCAGCGATGGGAAGTCTGTGCGGTTGTCCATGATCCGAGCCCGGCGGACCGGTTATCGAATCGGGTGTCCGCACGAGTGCTTGATCTTAGTCAAGCGCGGCCGCACGCAAAATACCGATTGCTCCGATGCTTCACTGCCCCACCCTGATAACGAATCCCGTATTCGCCACAGTGCGGCACCGCTCCCTTCACCGCATCACGTCGACCGGAATACTCTCGCCGGCAGCCAGCCCGCCCACCTCGCGATTGACCTTGTCGAGATTGTCGTGCCACGCGCGAATCGTCTTGGGCATCGTCTTGCGCCACGCCGGCACGTTCGAGTAGTAACGCATCCGCAGCTTGTTGCCTGCATCGAACACCAGCAGCCCGATCCACAGATCGGTGCCGCGGCTCATCACGATGGCCGCGTTCGTCGTCGCGATGCCGCGCACCCAGAGCGACTGCACGTCGGCATGCAGCCCGTCGAGATCCTGTTCCTTCGCGCCGGAATTGGCGGTATCGACCAGCGCCTGATAGTCGGCACCGAGCAGCGCGTGCGCGGCCGCATCCTGCTTCGCGTCGGTCAGGACCTTCAGGCTCAGCAGGCTGGCCGGCGAACGGGCCTGGTCCTGCGCGGCGGTCACGTAGTCGCCGTCATAAGAAACGCCCGCCCCGGCGCCGCAATCGAAGTCCGCCCCGTGCTGCGTCACGTGGATGCGTGCGCCCTTGCGACTGAAATCGAGCCTGCATTGATCGTACCGGTAGGTGCCGCTGTCGCCGTGCAGCACGACGTCGCCGTCGAGTGCGCCGGTGTTGCCGCCGTTGTTGCCGCTCAGCGTGAAGTGAAGGCGCGGCGCCGTGCCGGTAAACGTCAGGCCGCCGCCGACAGACGGATTGTCGCTGTCCCTGTACCACGTCTGCTGCCAGCGATCGGCCGCGAGCGGCGCGCCGTTCAGGCTGGCGAGCCGCTCGCGATAGCGGTCGCCCAGACAGTCGCGGTCCGCGCCGCAGCGGTCGCGCTGCTTCAGCCATTTCAGTTGCGACGCTTTCAGCGCGCCCGTGTCGCCGCCTTTCGCGAGCGCCGCTTTCCATGCGGTCGCGAGTTCGCCGTCGAGCCTCGACAGCGCGGCGTCCGCGCAGATCGCCTTCTCGGTCGGCGACGCCGCCTTCGCGCAGTCGAAGCCCGCCGCGTGCGCGGCGATCGGCAACCCCAGCAGCGCCGCGGTCGCGACCGATCGCAGGTTGATATGCCACGCACCACGCGACGCAAGCGTCGCCGGCCCTCGCTCGCCAATGCGAGCATTCGATCGTCTGTCGTTTGTCATCGGATGGGATCGTCGCTGAATCGCGGGCGCGCAGTTTCTACGCGCCCGATACGTTCAAGGTAAAAATGCCCGGTCCTGCAGGCGACGCATGCAGTCGCCCGCCGAAGCGTAACCCGAACGCATCGCGTCGATCAATCGACGTTCGATGCTGTCTCGAAGCTGCCGGCCATCGTCCCGCATTGCGCGAGTCCGTCGCGCAGCATCGCGTCGGTCGACGCGTCGATGATCCCGATGAATACCATCACGCCCGGCGGCTCGGTCGGTCCTTCGTCCTCGATCGAAGCGAACCGGGTTCGCCCCGCCGCGAGCTGGCATACACGCAGCGCGACGCCGTCGGCATCCGCGACGCGGACGATGCCCTTGGCGCGCAGGATCGTGCGCGGCAACGCCTTCAGCCACGCGCGCAAGCGTGCCTTGTCGAGCACGTCCGGCACCGCGATCGTCGTGCTCGCGAGCGCCGGCATCGTGTCGCTGCCGATCGGCCGGTGCCCGCGCGCGACGCGCAGCGTCGTCCGGCGATCCGGCACCGCCGCATCGAACAGCAGCGCGAGCGGAATCGCGCCGTGCGTCGCCGCGACGACGATATCGGTCGGCGCATGCGCGCGCACGCCGGCGAGCGCCGCGTCGCGCTGCGCGGGCGCGAGCAGGTCGAGCTTGGTCACGACGACCGCGCTCGCGCCATCCAGCTGTCGCTGTGCCATCGCGCCGACGAGCGGATCGGCCAGCGTGTCCGGCAACGCGAGCGCATCGGCGACGACCAGCACCGAGGTCAACCGGAACGCGCCGTTCAGTAATCCGATCTGGGCGATCTTCGCCGGGTCGGCCACGCCGCTCGCTTCGACGAGCAGCAGATCGGGACGCGCGCCGCGCGTCGCGACACGCGTCAGCGCATCGACGAGCGCGCCGCCGATCGTGCAGCAGATGCAGCCGTTGTCGAGTTCGATCAGGTCGTCGCCGCGCGCGAGAACGAGCCGCGCGTCGATGTTCACTGCGCCGAAATCGTTGACGAGCACCGCGATGCGCCGGCCGTGCGGCGCCTGCAGGATCGCGTTGACGACGGTCGTCTTGCCCGCGCCGAGATAGCCGCCGACCACCGCGAGATCGATCGGCGCGAGCCGCATCGCGAGCGGCGCGCTCATCGCGGCGACCGGAACACACGCCCGCCGAGCACGGTGCCCCATACCGTCAGCGCGTTCAGGCGCTCGGGCGCACATGCCGACGGATCGTCGTCGAGCACCGCGAAATCCGCGAACTTGCCGACCTCGATGCTGCCGACCAGATGATCCATCTTCAGCGTATAGGCGGCGCCGAGCGTGATCGCGCGCAGCGCATCGTCGACGCCGATCCTTTCGCCCTCGCCGAGCACGCGGCCCGACGCGGTTTCGCGCCGCACCGCACACCATGCGGTGAACAGCGGATCGAGCGGCGTGATCGGCGCGTCCGAATGCAGCGCGAACGGCACGCCGAGCCGCCGCGCGGAGCCGGCCGGATTCATCCGGTTTGCGCGATCGGGGCCGATGGTCTGGCTGTAATGGGCATCGCCCCAGTAGTACAGATGATTCGCGAAGAAGTTCACGCACAGGCCGAGCGCACGGACGCGCGCGAGCTGCGCGGCGTCGGCCATCTGGCAATGCTGCAGCGTATGGCGATGATCGGGGCGCGGGTGGCGCGCGAGCAGCGTCGTCATCGCGTCGAGCACGACCTCGGTCGCTTCGTCGCCGTTGGTATGCACGTGCAGTTGCAGCCCCGCGCAATGGAACGGCTCGAACGCGTCGACAAGCTGCGCGGGCGGAATCAGCCACAGCCCGTTCGGCTGGCCGCCCGCATAACCGGGCCAGCGCACGCGCGCGGTAAAGCCCTGGATCGACCCGTCGACGATGAACTTCACGGGCCCGAAGCGCAGCTTGTCGGTATTGCGCCCGATCGCCGCGAGCACGCTGTCGGCGCCGCGGGCCGGATTGCGCTGCGGCGCGAATGCCGGCACGATCCGCACCGGATAGTCGGGATCGTCGGTCACGTCGCGCAGCGTGCGATTGCCATCGGGCGACAGGTCGTTGACGAGATCGGTGGCCGTCGTCACGCCCGCGAGCTGCGCGACGCGGCCGAAGTTGCGAATCGCGTGCGGCTTCTCGCTCGCGGAAATCGCCAGCTTGCCGCCGATCGTCTGATAGACCGGGAACATCGCCGCGAACTCCTGCAGCTCGCCGGTCGGGCGCCCGTCGGCGTCGCGCGTAATGCCGTCGATGTCGGTGTCCTCGTCGATGCCCGCCTGCGCGAGCATCGCGCCGTTCACGTTCATCAGATGCACGCTCGCATGCAGGATCGCGATCGGCCGGCGCGCCGACACGCGGTCGAGCTCGCGCACCGTCAGTCGCGCCGTGCCGAAGAAGATCGGATCGAAGCCCCACGCGAGCAGCGGCCCGTCGTCGGTCATCGCGCGCTCGGCCGCGGCGAGCCGGTCGAGCACCGCGTCGAGCGAGCGCAGGCCCGGCCATAGCGTGCCGTCCGGCCCGCGCCGGTCGTAGTAGCCGACGTACACCGCATCCCACATCGCGCCTTCCATCAGATGACAATGCCCTTCGACGAGCCCCGGCATCAGCACCTTGTCGCGCAGCGTGTCGTCGGTCGTGCATGCGCCGTGCTGCGCGCGCCATGCCGCTGCATCGGCGGCGTCGCCGACCGCGAGGATGCGGCCGTCGCGCACGGCGACATGGGTGGCCGCCGGCTGCGCGGGATTCATCGTCAGGATGCGGCGCGCCGTGAAGATCGTCACGGGCGCGAGCGGATGTGCGACTGCCTGCATGAACTGGACTCCCTCGGTACGACGCATCGGCGCTGCGTCAGGACACCGCGTAACGCTTGACCGGACGCCCGCGCAGCATGCCGTGCACGGCCGCGACGACGAGCACGTTGATGATCAGGCACACGAGGCCGATATTGATCCCGCCGAAATCGACATGGAAAAGATAGAACAGCATCGCGAGCGCCTGCCCGCACAGCATCCCCGCAGCCACTGCGGCGGGCCGCACGCGGCGCTGCGCGAGCAGGATCAGCACGCCGGGCAGGAACTGCGTGATGCCGTAGAAGGTCGTGTTGATCAGCGTCAGCATCAGGTTCGGCGTGAGCAGCGTGGTCGTGATCGACAGCAGCAGATAGCCGACGATCACGTATTTGGCCGCGCGCTTCTGGCGCGTCTCGGGCAGGTTCGGCATCAGGTTGCGCGTGACGATCGGCCCGATCGCGAGACAGATGCCGGCGAGCACGAGCAGCCCCGACAGCGCGGCGCCGGCCGCGACGAGGCCGATCAGCCAGCCGGGCAGCAAATGCACGACCGCGGCGAAGAACGCGTCGTTCGGCGACGCGAGCTTCAGGTTGGCGGTGATCGCGTAGTACGACGCGACCACCAGGAACGGATACATCAGCATGTACAGCGGCATCGCGACCTGCGTGCGGCGGATCGTGTTCGGTCCGCGCGCGGTGAAGAAGCCCTGCACCGCGAACGGCATGATGTAGAAGCCGAGCGACTGATACAGCATCGTGCTCATCGAGAAGCGCAGCTGCGGCGCGGTCATCGTGTTGCTGACCTGCCGGCTCGCGGCGTCGAACACCGGATGCACGCCGCCCACCTTCCACGCGACGGCCACGCCCGTCACGACGATCGCAAGCAGCATCAGGGTGTCCTTCAGGATCGCGATATACGCGGACGCGCGCACGCCCGAGATCGCGATATAGGTAAACGCGAGCGCCGCGCATACCAGGATCAGGTACAGCGGCTCGACGTGCCAGCCGAGCCCCTTGAGCGCCGCGGCCAGCCCCGTGAACTGCATCTGCCCCCACGGGATCAGGAACAGGATCGATGCGAGCGCAACGATCAGTTCGAGCGCGCGACTGCCGTAGTGCCCCTTGAACAGGTCGGCGAGCGTGATCGCGCGATGACGGCGGCCGGCCTCCCAGATCTTCGGGCCGATGAAATAGCCAATCGGGTAGGCGAGCAGGATATAGCCGAGGAACCATACGCCATAGGTCGGCCCCTTCGCGTAGATGCCGCCGGGAAAGCCGACCATCGTGCCGATGCTGTAGATCTCGCCGGCGGTCAGGAAGAACAGCAGCGCGGTGCCGAACTGGCCGGACGCGACGAAGAAGTCATGCACGCTCTGCTTGCCGTGCCCGCGACGGGAACGCAGCGCGAGGTAGAGCGACAGCGCGATCAGCGCGGCGAAAACGACCGTTGACATGCGCACCTCTGCGGAAGGACGGGAACGAGGGAGTCGCCGGAAAACGGCCGCGGCCGGCGCACCGCGAAGCAACGCCGGCTATGCGCCGCTCGCGCGGCGGTCGAACAGCATCCAGCACGCGAACAGGCAGCCCGAGGTCAGCACGAACCACGCGAAGATCCACATGAAGACGAACGGCACGCCCAGCACGTAGCGATCCTGCGACGCGACCCACGGCAGCACGCCCAATACGCCGAGATACGGAATACCGATGCCGATCAGATACCTGAGCATGCGCGCCTCCTCGATCATGGATTCGTCCGGAACAGCGATGCGGGTGCGCGGCCGCGATGGGGCACGACGGGGCCGCGCGAAATCGTCGAGGCCAGTATTCGAAGACAAAAAGACGCGGGATAGTGCCAGACACGGGGAATCGTTTGGACCAGCGACGGATGGCGACGCGGCGCGCCGCGCGCGGCCCGTTACGCGGCGCGCCCGAACCGCTCGGCCAGAAACCCGATGAAGGTGCGCAGCGTGACGAAGCCTTCGCGGTGCTGCGGGAACACCGCGTTCAGCGTGATCGGCGCCGGCGCATACGCGTCGAGCACCGGCACCAGCGCGCCGCCGTCGAGCGCCCCGCCGACGATGAAATGCGGCAGCAGCGCGATGCCGAGGCCCGCGATCGCGGCGTCGCGCACCACTTCGCCGTTGTTCGCGACCAGCGGCCCCTGCACGTCGAAGGTGCGCGCCGCACCGTCGACGCGAAACTCCCAGCCGACGCGCCGTTCGCGCCCGTACAGCAGGCAGGTGTGGTTCGCGAGCTCCGCCGGCGTCGCCGGCGCGCCGTGCCGCTTCAGGTAGGCCGGGCTCGCGCACGCGATCATCCGCCACGCGCCGAGCGGCCGCGCGATCAGCGTCGAATCCTCGAGCGCGCCGATCCGCAGCACGAGGTCGAAACCTTCGCCGATCAGGTCGACGCGCCGGTCGGTCAGGTCGAGGTTGAGCCGCACGGCCGGGTGCGCGGACAGGAACTCGGCGATCAGCGGCGACAGATGCGTGATCCCGAACGACAGCGGCGCGCTGATCTTCAGCGAGCCGTGCAGTTCGGTGCTGCGCACCGACATCGCCTGCTCGGCGTCGGCGACCTCGGCCAGGATCCGCTGCGCGCGCGCATAGAACTCCTGCCCCGATTCGGTGACCGCGAGATTGCGCGTGTTGCGATGCAGGAGACGCACGCCGAGCGACGCCTCGAGCGCCATCGTGCGCCGGCTGACGAACTGCTTCGACAGCATCAGCTGGTCGGCCGCCGCCGTGAAGCTGCCCGCGTCGACCGTCGCGACGAAGATCCGGAGATCGTTGAGTTCCATATTGTCCACCTCGATGTGACGGTGATTATCTCCATAGCCATTTATTTGTCAAATAGATTGACCTACGATGCATGTCAACGAAGCGCCGAACCCATTCCGAGGCGAGGCGACATCAAGGACACCATCATGATCGAGACCCGTGCAGCAAACCAACGTGGCCGTGCCGAGCATGGCTGGCTCAGCTCCCGCCACACGTTTTCGTTCGCCAACTACTACGATCCGAAGCAGGTCGGCTTTTCCGACCTGCTGGTGATCAACGACGACCGCGTCGCGCCGGGCCGCGGCTTCGGCACGCACCCGCACCGCGACATGGAAATCCTGTCGTACGTGCTGGAAGGCGCGCTGGAGCATAAGGATTCGATGGGCACCGGCTCGGTGATCGTGCCGGGCGACGTGCAGCTGATGAGCGCCGGCACCGGCGTGCGTCACAGCGAGTTCAACCACTCGCACGACACGCCGGTCCACTTCCTGCAGATCTGGGTCGGGCCGGCCGAGAAAGGCGCCGAGCCGCGCTATCAGCAGACGAATGTCGCGGCCGACGACAAGCGCGGCAAGCTCGCGCTCGTCGTGTCGCCGAACGGCGACGCCGGTTCGCTGAAGATCCGCCAGGACACGCGGATCTACGCGGGCCTGTTCGACGGCGACGAGCGCGCGACGCTCGAGCTGGCGCCGGACCGCTTCGCGTACGTGCATGTCGCACGCGGCAGCGTGACGGTCAACGGCACGACGCTCGGCGAAGGCGACGGCGCGCGCATCCGCGGCGAGCAGGCGCTGACGTTCGCCGACGGCAAAGATGCCGAAGTGCTGGTATTCGACCTGCGCCCGGTCGAAGTCACGGCCGAGTGGGCATAACGCCCGCCCGGAAAACCTGGCCCCGCCCGATGCGGGGCCTTTCAATCGGAGATTCGCAACATGGCCAAGGTACTCGTCCTCTACTACTCGTCCTACGGGCACGTCGAAACGATGGCGCAGCACGTCGCGGAAGGCGCGAAATCGGTGCCCGGCGTCGAGGTCACGGTCAAGCGCGTGCCGGAGACCATTCCCGCCGACCAGGCGAAGGCGATCGGCATCAAGGTCGACCAGGCCGCGCCGGTCGCCACGCCGGACGAGCTCGCCGATTACGACGCGATCATCTTCGGCACGCCGACCCGCTTCGGCAACATGGCCGGCCAGATGCGCACCTTCCTCGACCAGACGGGCGGCCTGTGGATGAAGGGCGCGCTGGTCGGCAAGCTCGGCAGCGTGTTCGCGTCGACCGGCACGCAGCACGGCGGCCAGGAAACGACGATCACGTCGTTCCACACGACGCTGCTGCACCACGGGATGGTGATCGCGGGCGTGCCTTACGCATGCAGCGGGCTCGTCAACATGAGCGAGATCACGGGCGGCACGCCGTACGGCGCGACCACGCTCGCGGGCGCAGACGGCAGCCGCCAGCCGAGCGCGAACGAGCTCGACATCGCGCGCTACCAGGGCAAGCACGTCGCGGAACTCGCGAGCAAGCTCGCGTCGTAAACGCACGGGCCGCGCTGCTGCGCGGCCTCGAATGCGTCGCGGCAGCCGCCGCGACAAAAACGCGCGGGCGGACGGCGCCGGCCAGGCCGCCGTCCGCCCGCGCGCGTTCCGGCCGTTACTGGCCCGAAGCCGGCGTGGCCGGCGCCGCTTTCGCCGGCGGCTTCTGCACGGCGTTCTGCGGATAGTTGCTCTGGTCGTTGGTCAGCCGGTAGCCGGTGCCGGTACCGATCGCCTTCAGGTCCGACGCATGCCGCGCCCGCGCCGCCTTGCGCGCGGCTTTCTTCTTCGCCTTGTCGAGCTGCTTCTGCGTCGGCGCGGATGCCGCCGACGCGTCCGTCTGGTCCTGCGCGAACGCCGCCGGCGCGGCGGTCAACAACAGACCGAACGACGCCGTTACCGCCACTGCCACCGAAACCACGCGAGACTGCTTCATGGCCGGATCTCCTTGTCGATTGTTGGTTGTGGGTCAAGCAGCGCCGGCCTCAATGACGGCGCCGTTGCAACGTTAGCCGATCGCCGCATGCTTGTCCGTGTGCGTTCCTGAATTCTCCCGATAACGGCCCGCATACGTCCGTATCGGGCAACCCGCGGCAGCCGTCGGGGAATACCCGCGACCGGCCCGATTCAGATCCAGCGCGACAGCACCGGCAGCAGGATCGGCACGACGAACGCGGTCAGCACGCCGTTCAGCCCCATCCCGAGCCCGGCGAACGCGCCGGCTTCCTCGCCGACCTGGAACGCGCGCGCGGTGCCGATCCCGTGCGACGCGACGCCGAGCGCGAAGCCGCGCACGGCCGGCTCGTCGATGCGCAGCGTATTGAGGATGCCACGTGCGCACACCGCGCCAAAAATCCCGGTCGAAATCACCAGCACCGCCGTCAGCGACGGAATCCCGCCGATCTCGGCGGCGACGGCCATCGCGATCGGCGTCGTCGCGGATTTCGGCGCGAGCGACGCGATCGTCTGATGCGACGCGCCGAACAGCGCGGCGATGCCGACCGCCGACACGATCGCCGTCAGCGAACCCGCGAGCAGGCCGATCAGCAGCGGCAGCGCGCTGCGTCGCAGTTTCGACCACTGGCGGTAAAGCGGCAACGCCAGCGCGACGGTCGCGGGGCCGAGCAGGAAGTGCACGAACTGCGCGCCTTCGAAGTAGGTCGGATACGGCGTATGCGTGACCGTCAGCAGCACGACGATCACCGCGACCGCGATCAGCACCGGGTTCGCGAGCGGATTGAAGCGCGCCTTCGCATAGACGGCCTGCGCGAACAGATAGGCGAGCAGCGTGATCGTCAGGCCGAGCAGCGGACTCGCGGCGAGATAGACCCAGATCGCGCCGAGTTTCGGAAAGGCCGTCATTGCGAGCCCTCCACGCCGGCGCCCGCGCGGCGCTGGCGACGCAGCAGCGCGCGCGTGACGAGCGCGGTCACGGCGATCGCGAGCGTGGTGCTCACGGCCAGCGCGACAACGACCGCGAGCGCATCGCCGCGCACGCGATCGGCCGACACCATGATGCCGACGCCGGCCGGCACGAACAGCAGCGACAGGTGACGCAGCAGTTCGAGCGCGGTCGGCTCGATCGCCTCGGCCACCTGCGGCCGCAGCATCACGAAACCGAACAGCAGCAGCATGCCGATCACCGGGCCCGGCACCGGCAGCCCGAACAGATAGGACACGCCTTCCCCGAGACACTGGAAGGTCAGCAACACCGCGAACGCCTGCAGCATGAAGCGCTTCTCCTGAACGTGGCCGCGACGCCGCGCGGCCGACGGGCCGGCCTGCGCGCGGCGGCCGGCGTGAACGATAGGCGCGATCGTACCAATAATGCCGGCGGCGCGGGCCGCGTGCGGCCCGGTCGGTTCACGATAGCCGCGTAGCGCCTCGACGGCCCTCGGCGTTCTGAAATGTTCTGTCGCGCGTCGTTGCCCGAAGCGGACTGTCGCCCGTCCGGCGCGCCTCTCCCGCAGGCCCGGCGGCGCCTTCATGAAATTTCAGGCGGAATTCAGGCCGGCCCGGCCGGATCGGCCTATGCTGCTCAACAGTCTGCGCGGGGCGGCGTCGAAGCCGGCCCGCGCCGCACCGTCGTCACGCCGCTGTCGCGTCGCCATCACGCCGCGCGATACCGGTCGCCGTCCATCGCCAGCACAACTCACCAGGAGCGCAAGTCATGACCACGATCACCACGAAAGACGGCACGCAGATCTACTACCGCGACTGGGGCAGCGGCCGCCCGGTCGTCTTCTCGCACGGCTGGCCGCTGTGCGGCGACGCCTGGGACGCGCAGATGCTGTTCCTGCTGCAGCAAGGCTACCGCGTGATCGCACACGACCGGCGCGGCCACGGACGCTCGGACCAGCCGTCGCAAGGCAACGACATGGACACCTATGCCGACGATCTCGCCGCGCTGCTCGACGCGCTCGACCTGCACGATGCGACGCTGGTCGGCCACTCGACAGGCGGCGGCGAAGTCGCGCACTACATCGGCCGCCATGGCACGAAACGCGTCGCGAAGGCCGTGCTGATCGGTGCGGTGCCGCCGTTGATGCTGAAGACGGCCGCCAACCCCGGCGGCCTTCCGATCGACGTGTTCGACGGCATCCGCAAGGGCGTCGCCGACAATCGCTCGCAGTTCTACAAGGATCTCGCGATCCCGTTCTTCGGCTTCAACCGCCCCGACGCGAAGGTGTCGCAAGGCACGATCGACGCGTTCTGGGCACAGGGAATGATGGGCGGCATTCACGGCCAGTACCTGTGCATCCGCGAGTTCTCCGAAGTCGACTACACCGACGATCTGAGGAAGATCGACGTGCCGACGCTGATCCTGCACGGCGACGACGACCAGATCGTGCCGATCGACGATTCGGGGCGCCTGTCCGCCGAGATCGTGAAAAACGCGCAGTTCAAGGTGATCGAGGGCGGCTCGCACGGGATGTGCGTGGTCGACGCACCGACGATCAATGCCGCACTGCTCACGTTCCTGCAGTCGTAAGTAACGGCGGCCATCGGCCCGCCGGCGGAATGCTCGCGCCCCTGCCGCATTGCTGCGCGGCAAGGGCCCGACGCCACCGCCTTACTTCAGGCGCGTCGCGATTTCGTTGGCCATCGCCTTCATCGCGGCCTGGGTCGGCGCATCGTCGGCCAGTGCGTTCAGCAGGCCGAAATCGTGGATCGTGCCGTCGTATCGCGTGGTCGTCGCTTCGACGCCCGCCGCATCGAGCTTGCGCCCATAGGCCTCGCCTTCGTCGTGCAGCACGTCGAACTGCGCGACCTGGATCAGCGCCGGCGGCAGACCCTTGAGCTGCGCGGTGCTCGCACGCAGCGGCGACGCGTAGATCTCGTTGCGCTGCGCGTCGCTCTTCGTGTACGCGTCCCAGAACCACTTCATCATCGGCCGCGTCAGGAAGTGGTCTTGCTGATACGCGTTGTACGAACCCGTGTTGAAGTCGTGATCCGTGACCGGCCACATCAGGCCCTGGAAGCGGATCGCCGGGCCGCCCTTGTCCTTCGCCATCAACGCGACGACCGCTGCCATGTTGCCGCCGACGCTGTTGCCGACCACCGCGAGCCGGCTGCCGTCGACGCCGATCTCCGCGCCGTGCGCGGCCACCCACTTCGTCGCCGCATAGGCCTGGTTGATCGCGACCGGGTAATGCGCCTCCGGCGACGGCGTGTAGTTGACGAACACGGCCACCGCGCCCGACTGCACGACCAGATCGCGCACCAGACGCTCGTGCGTCGGGAAGTCGCCGAGCACCCAGCCGCCGCCGTGGATGAACATGAACACCGGCAGCGTGCCCGTCGCGCCCTGCGGACGAACGATCGTGACCGGCACCGACACGCCGTCCTGCTCGATCGTACGGTTCGATACGTCGATGCCGGACAGGTCGACCTTCACGCCGTTCTGCGCATCGACCAGCACCTGCCGTGCCTTCGCGGGGCTCAGCGTCTCGAGGCCCGGGCCCTTCTGCCCGTTCAGCGCCGCGAGGAACCGGCTGGTCACCGCATCGGGCTGCACGGATTCGGCGCCGGCGGCGAACGCGGCCGGTGCGGCGGACGAAATGGCTGCGACGGCGGCGGCGGCGATCAACAGCGGCTTGACGATCTTCATGATGGACTCCTTGGTAATCGATGGACGGTTCGGACAGTCGTGAATCAGGCGAGCGTGAGCGTGACGTCGATGTTGCCGCGCGTCGCGTTCGAGTACGGGCAGACGAGGTGTGCGCGGTCGGTCAGCGTCTGCGCGACGTCGCGGTCGAGGCCCGGCAGCGAAACCTTCAGTTCGACCTCGATGCCGAAGCCGTTCGGGATCGCGCCGATGCCGACACTGCCGTCGACCGATGCGTCGGCGGGGATCGCGATCTTGTCGCGGGCCGCGACGAACTTCATCGCGCCGATGAAGCACGCGCTGTAGCCGGCCGCGAAAAGCTGTTCGGGGTTCGCGCCCGCGCCGCCGGCGCCGCCGAGTTCACGCGGCGTGGTCAGCTTCAGGTCCAGGTTGCTCTCGGCTACCGTGGCGCGGCCGTCGCGGCCGCCGGTTGCCTTTGCGTGAGCACGGTAGAGCACTTTTTCGATCGACATAACAGACTCCTTTCGACAAGTAAGTGGAACAGCTTTTGTTTATCTACTCATAGATAGATAAACATGCCCAAAAAAAGCAGGTGCCCGATGCACCCGCCTTGCATCATCTATCTACCACAAGATAGATAACAAAGCCCAAACAAAGGGCGGCGAACCGCCCTGCTTTTGCGCGGCCTGTCAGGCGCGCGCTTTCCAGACTGCCTCGACATCCTCCAGGCGCGCCCGCGTATGAAACAGCCGGCTCGCCAGCACACTGCCCTGGAATGCCGCGTACAAGGTTCGCGCCGCCGTTTCCGGATCGCCGCTGAACACCAGCGTACCTTCCTTCGCGCCCTGCGCCAGCAGTTCCGCGAGCCAGTTCTCGTTGGCCCGGAAGAACGTCTGCACGGCGTGCCGCACGGTGTCCGGCAACGATTCGATATCGGCCGCCAGCATTCCGCACAGGCAGATCCGGTCGCCGTCGCCGAGCGTTCGGCCGAACAGCTTCGTATACCGGCTCAGCTTCGCGTCGGCCGGCAGCGCCGGATCGATCGCGCGCATCGCCGTGAGCACGTCGTCGCTGTACACCGATACCGCTTCCAGCACGAGGTCGTCCTTCGACGGGAAGTAGTAATGGATGCTCGACGTCTTCACGCCGACCAGGTCGGACAGGTCTCGATAGCTGAAGCCGTTGTAGCCGCGCAGCATCATCAGCGTGATCGCGTGGTCGAGAATCTGTTCGCGGACGGTCGGTGTCGTTTCCATGGATCGAACTTTATCTACTCGTAGATAGAGAGTCAAGCGGTTTTTTCGGTTTCAATCCGATCCGCGGAAAATGCGGGAACCCGGCACCCCGTGCGACGCCCGGGCGGACGGGCCGCCGCTTTCGCGGCGCCTCGGTGTCCCCTCGACCCGCATCGGGCAACACGCCGGTCCGACGCGGCGCCGGCAGGCAACCGGCAAGCAGCCGCCCCCGATCAATGCGACACTCGCTGCCGAACGATGCGGCAACAAGCGCCGCTCCGGTCGGGCCGATGCGCATGCCCGGCCGATCGCCTCCAGGAGAAAGCTCGATGTACTCGTGGTTCGAACGGCGCCTGCCGACTTTTCCGCTCGAAGACCCCGTCACGCCGCCGAAGGGATTCTTCTCGTTCGTCTGGGCGTGCACGAAGGGCGCGCGCGGCTGGCTGCTGCTGATCGCGCTGACCTCCGCCGCGCTCGCCGCGTACGAGGCCGCGCTGTTCGCGATGATGGGGCGCGTCGTCGACTGGCTGTCGTCCGCGACGCCGGCGAATTTCGGCGACCGGCACTTCGGCGCGCTGGCCGGCTTTGCGGCGATCCTCGCGGGCAGCGCGCTGCTGATTGCGCTGCATACGATGGTCAAGCATCAGGTGCTGGCAATCAACTTCCCGATGCGCCTGCGCTGGCTGTTTCACCGGCTGATGCTCGACCAGAGCCTGTCGTTCTACGCGAACGAATTCGCCGGACGCGTGACGACCAAGATCATGCAGACCGCGCTCGCCGTACGCGACGCGCTGTTCATGTCGGTCGACGTCGTGATCGGCGTCGCCGCGTACCTGATCGGCATCCTCGCGCTCGCGGCCAGCTTCGACTGGCGGCTGACGGTGCCGCTCGCGCTGTGGGCGCTCGGCTACGGCGCGGCCTGCGCCTATTTCGTGCCGCGCCTCGGACGCGTCGGCAGCCAGCAGGCCGACGCGCGCGCGCTGATGACGGGCCGCATCACCGACGCCTATTCGAACATCACGACCGTGAAGCTGTTCTCGCACACGCGGCGCGAAGCCGACCACGCGCGCCGCGCGATGGAAGCGTTCAAGGTCACCGGCGATGCGCAGATGCGCCTCGTCAGCGCGTTCGAGATCGTCAACCACCTGCTGTCGACGCTGCTGCTGGTCGGCTCGGCCGGGCTCGCGCTGTATCTGTGGATGCATGGCGAGGCCAGCGCGGGCGTCGTCGCGGCCGTGATCGCAATGGCGCTGCGGCTGTCGAGCTATTCGCACTGGATCATGTGGGAGATGACCGAGCTGTTCGAGAACGTCGGCACGATCCAGGACGGCATCACGACGCTGACCCGCGTGCGCAGCGTCGTCGACGCGCCCGATGCACGGCCGCTCGTGGTACGGCACGGCACGATCGTGTTCGACAACGTGCAGTTCTCGCACGACGACAACGACAAGCCGGTGTTCGACGGCCTGAACCTGACGATTCGCGCCGGCGAACGGATCGGGCTGATCGGTCGCTCGGGCGCCGGCAAGTCGACGCTCGTGAACCTGCTGCTGCGCTTCTACGATGTCGACGGCGGCGCGATCCGGATCGACGGGCAGGACATCGCGCACGTCACGCAGGACAGCCTGCGCGCCGCGATCGGCATGGTCACGCAGGACACGTCGCTGCTGCACCGGACGATGCGCGAGAACATCCTGTACGGCCGCCCCGATGCGACCGAGCGCGAGCTGCGCGATGCGGCCGTGCGCGCGGAAGCGTCCGGGTTCATCGAGCAGCTGCGCGACCGGCACGGGCGCAGCGGCTACGACGTCGAGGTCGGCGAGCGCGGCGTGAAGCTGTCGGGCGGCCAGCGGCAGCGCGTCGCGATCGCGCGCGTGATGCTCAAGGACGCGCCGATCCTGGTGCTCGACGAAGCGACCAGCGCGCTCGATTCGGAAGTGGAGGTCGCGATCCAGCACAGCCTCGACCAGTTGATGAGCGGCAAGACGGTGATCGCGATCGCGCACCGGCTGTCGACGATCGCGGCGATGGACCGGCTGATCGTGCTCGACGAAGGGCGCATCGTCGAGGAAGGCACGCATCAGCAATTGCTGCAGGCGGGCGGGATCTATGCGGCGCTGTGGGCGCACCAGAGCGGCGGCTTCCTCGGCGAGACGGCGGACGAGGCGGCACCCGCGCAGTGAGCGTTGCGGCGAAGCCGCCCGTGAGCATGTGTGCACGCGATGCTCGCGGGCGGGTTCGGGATTGAATCCGCGTCCCGTTTCGACCGGCCGGACCCGCGATCAGGCGCGGCGCCCCGCCTCCCCGCGTTGAACGTCACCCAGCACGGTGACGAGGACGAGCGCCGCAATCAGCCCGAGGTGCTCGAAGAAGCTGTTGAGCGCCATGAAGCGCGCGACGCCCGTCTGGTTCCAGAAGTCGTTCGCCACCAGCATCGCGACGAGCGTCAGCATGCCGAGGCCGCCGGCGCCGAGCCACGTGAAGCGGCGCAGCACCACGCAAAGCGAACCGCCGATCTCGACGACAATCGCCAGCGCCGCCCACAGCGCGGCCGGATGCAGGCCGAAATGCGCCTGCTCCGCGATCGCGTCGTCGAAGTGCAGTGCCTTGTCGACGCCGCCGATCAGAAAGGCGGATACCAGCGCCAGTCGGACCAGTGCGCCGACCCACGGCTGAGCAAGCAGGACCCGGATCCATCCGGGGCTGTACTGGCCGGTTGTCGTCGACATCTCAGACAGCCCAGCACGAACAGCCGAACGCGCCCCAGAAGCCCTTCGCGTCCGAGGTCGGCAACGCACGGCTCCACGCGCTCGCATGCGCATGCCCGTGCAACCCGCACGCGGTCGCGCAGCCGCACATCGCCGCGGCCGCCGCGCGCTGCAGCGGCGCGCCGTTGCGCTGCGTCGCGCCCCAGCCGCCATAGCCGCCGTACTCGCGCACCGGCGACCAGTCGGGCATCGCGGGCGGAATCGGCGCGTCGTGCGACGCGAACGGGCCCGCGCCCCACACGATCCTGCCGCCGACCACCGTCAGCAATGCGGTCGTGCCGGCGATATCGTCCGCCGCGCACGCGAAGAAATCGCGATCCGGGACGACCAGGTCGGCGAGTTGCCCGACCGCGATGCGCCCTTTCCGGCCTTCCTCGTTCGAGAACCACGTCACGTACTCGGTCCACATGCGCAGCGCCGTCTCGCGATCGAGCAGGTTGCGCTGCGGATACAGACGCAGCCCGCCGACCGTCTTGCCCGTCACGAGCCACGCGAGCGACACCCACGGGTTGTACGACGCGACGCGCGTCGCGTCGGTGCCGGCCGAGACCTTCAGCCCCTTCGACAGCATCTTCGCGACCGGCGGCGTCGCCTCGGCCGCCTGCGCGCCATAGCGCTCGACGAAATACTCGCCCTGGTACGCCATGCGATGCTGGACTGCGATGCCGCCGCCGAGCGCGGCGATCCGGTCCATCGATTTCTCGGAGACGGTTTCCGCGTGATCGAAGAACCAGTTCAGGCCGGCCAGCGGAATGTCCTTGTCGACTTTCTCGAACACGTCGAGCGCGCGGCTGATCGTTTCGTCGTAGGTCGCATGCAGCCGCCACGGCCAGCGGTTCTGCGCGAGCACGCGCACGACGCCTTCGAGATCGTCTTCCATCTGCGCCGGCAGGTCCGGGCGCGCGACACGGAAATCCTCGAAGTCGGCCGCCGAGAACACCAGCATCTCGCCCGCGCCGTTGTTGCGGAAATAATCGGTGCCGTCGTGATACTTGACGCTCTTCGTCCAGTTCACGAAGTCTTCCTTCTCCGCATTCGGCTTCTGCGTGAACAGGTTGTACGCGATGCGGACCGTCATTTCGCCCGCGTCGTGCAGCTTGCGGATCACCTCGTAATCGTCGGGGTAGTTCTGCGAGCCACCGCCCGCGTCGATCACGCCCGTCACGCCGAGCCGGTTCAGCTCGCGCATGAAGTGGCGCGTCGAGTTGTACTGGTATTCGAACGGCAGCTTCGGCCCCTTCGCGAGCGTCGCGTAGAGGATCGTCGCGTTCGGGTTCGCGAGCAGCAGGCCGGTCGGATTGCCCGCGGCATCGCGCAGGATCGTGCCGCCCGGCGGCTCCGGCGTGTCCTTCGTATAGCCGACCACGCGCAGCGCGGCCGCGTTCAGCAATGCGCGGTCGTACAGGTGCAGGATGAACACGGGCGTATCGGGCGCGGCCGCGTTGAGCTCGTCGATCGTCGGCAGGCGCTTCTCGACGAACTGATGCTCGGTGAAGCCGCCGACCACGCGCACCCATTGCGGCGCAGGCGTGACCGCGACCTGCCGTCTCAGCATCTCCATCGCGACCGCGAGCGACGGCACGCCGTCCCAGCGCAGCTCCATGTTGTAGTTCAGGCCGCCGCGAATCAGGTGGCAGTGGTTGTCGATCAGGCCGGGCAGCACCGTTCGGCCGTCGAGGTCGACGATCCTGGTCTCACGACCGGCGAGCGGCATCACGTCGGCGTCGTTGCCAACCGCAACGAAACGGCCAGCGGCAATCGCGACGGCCGTCGCGGCCGGGTTCGCACGGTCGAGGGTCGTGAACCTTCCGTTGTGAAGGATCAGATCCGGTTGGGACTCGGTTGCGGTCATAAACGTCACCTCGTTTCGATCAGAAGCCAAAAAGCTGTTTGACGGCGGGAATGGCCTGCACGCCGATCACCATGCCGAGCAACCCGACAAGGGCGATCAGCGGCGGCGCCGGAGAGCGGACCTTGATTGCGCTGTAAATCACACCGATCAGCAAGCCCGCGCCAAGGGAAACCAGATAAGGTTCCATACGATCCATTTCTCGGACAGGTAGGAAGGCAGGTCGTACGCGCCGGCAATCGCGCCGCGAGCGGCAGCCGCGAATCGATCACGCGCCGCCGCCCGCGATTCAGGTCGGCCGATGCCGCGTGTCCGCATCGGGCACGTCGCATCGGCATCGACGGTCGCAACGACTGCGTTACTTCGCCGGGACCGGCGGGATCGATTCGTGCGGCGTCGCGGTGCGCGGCGCGGCCTTGTGCACCATCGTGTACGCGTAGTCGACACCCATCCCGTAGGCGCCCGAATGTTCCTTCACGATCGCCATCACCGCGTCGTAGGTTTCGCGGTGCGCCCAGTCGCGCTGCCACTCGAGCAGTACCTGCTGCCAGGTGACCGGCACCGCACCGGCCTGCACCATCCGCTGCATCGCGAAGTCGTGCGCGTCCTTCGACGTGCCGCCCGACGCGTCGGCAACCATGTAGATCTCGTAGTCGCCTTCGAGCATCGCGCAGAGCGCGAACGTCGTATTGCAGACTTCCGTCCACAACCCCGACACGATCACCTTCTTGCGACCGTTCGCGGCGAGCGCGTCGCGCACCTTCTGGTCGTCCCACGAATTCATCGACGTGCGTTCGAGCGTCTTCTGGTTCGGAAACACGTCGAGCAGTTCGGGATAGGTGTGGCCGGAGAAACTTTCGCTTTCCACCGTCGTGATCGTGGTCGGGATATTGAACACCTTGGCCGCCTTCGCGAGCCCGACGACGTTGTTCTTCAGCACCTGCCGATCGATCGACTGCACGCCGAACGCCATTTGCGGCTGCTGATCGATGAAAATCAGCTGGCTGTTATGGGGGGTGAGTACTTCAAGCTTCGGATTGCTCATGACGGTCGTGTCCTTTGACGCGGGGGAAATAGAGAGCCTGCCTCGCCGGCGATCCGGGAGGCGGCCAACGCGCTGGGCCGGAAGGTTTGCCTGCCGGCCGCTGCAATTCAAAACGCGGATTTATGGTATCGCCAACCAATCAACTCGACGAATAAAATCGCCCAAGCAATTCCTTAAAAGTTCTTAAAAACATCCCATTTAATGAACAGCCCGAAAAAGGCCTGATACGCTAGACAACAACTTCAAGATCGCAATCCGATCGGTATTTGCTCGTATTTTTCACACGGTAGTCATTCGTTCATAGCCGAATTATGAAAGCGTATATTTCTTCGCTGCTGGCCGGCGTTCTTGCCGGCCTCGTTTACTTCGTGATCGGGGTGGCGTCGCCGGCTCCGCCGACCATCGCGCTGGCCGGCCTGCTCGGCATTCTCGCGGGCGAGCAGATTCTGCCGATCGCCCGCCGGATGCTGTCGGGGATCCGCTTGAAGGCCGCGTGGAGCGACGCGCAGTGCAGCCAGCACATGTTCGGTCCGCTGCCGGGCGGCCACGCATCCGATGCGGCGAAGAAGCGTCGATCGACGCCGGTGTGACGCGCGTCGACCGAATTCGGCGATTCGAGGAAACGGAAATGCTGGGGCGCGACTGGCGGGCCGGCCGAACTCGCGGGCGTGGCACGCTGCGATCGGCGCGAAGCGGCATGGCGCCTGCGGCCCCGCTGCGGGATGAATTATTCTGAATCGTATTGGACCAAGCGGTGCGTGGCGATAACATGACAGCCCGACGCCATCGTGGAATCCATCATGAAGCTGTCATTCGAAGCACTCGAAGCGCTGGACGCGATCGACCGAACCGGCACGTTCGCCGAAGCCGCGGAGCTGCTGCATCGCGTGCCGTCCGCGCTGACTTACCTCGTACAAAAGCTCGAAGGCGACCTCGGCGTCGCGCTGTTCGACCGCAGCGGACGTCGTGCGAAGCTCACGCACGCGGGCCGCGTGGTCGTCGAAGAGGGCCGCCGGCTGCTGCATGCGGCCGAACAACTCGAACTCAAGGCGCAGCGCGCCCAGCAAGGCTGGGAAACGGAGCTTCGCCTCTGTATCGACGAGATCCTGCCCTTCGAAGCGTTGTGGCCGTATGTGCATACGTTCTACGGACTCGAGATGGACACGCGCTTGCGCCTGTCCACCGAAGTGCTCGGCGGAACCTGGGACGCGCTGATTTCGCGCCGCGCGGATCTCGTCGTCGGCGCGGCCGGCGAGCCGCCGGAGCTGCCTGACATCGTTGCGCGGCCGATCGGTACGCTCAGACACGTGTTCGCCGTCGCGCCCGATCATCCGCTCGCGGCATTGCCCGAGCCGCTGTCGATGGCGTCGGTCGTCGAGTATCGGGGCGCCGTGATCAGCGATACCTCGCGCGAACTGCAGCCGCGTTCGATCGCCATCGACGCCGGGCAGCCGTATCTCGCGGTGCCCACGCTCGCCGCCAAGCTGGCCGCGCAGTGCGAGGGGCTCGCGGTCGGCACGCTGCCGGAGTGCATCGCGGCGCGCGCGATCGCGCAGGGCAAGCTCGTCGCGCGCCAGGTCACCGGCATGCGCGACACGACCCATTGCTATATCGCATGGCGCGGCGACGAGGCCGGGCGCGCGCTGCACTGGTGGGTCGAGCAGCTCGCGCGCCCCAACCTCGTCGACCGGTTCACCGCGCTCGCCTGATGCCGTCGCGCGCGAGCCGCGCACGCCGATTGCACCGATCGGCACGCACGCTTCCGTCATGCTGCGGCCGCGTCAACCGAACGACTCGTGAAGGCGCTTCATCTCCTTCTCGAGCCACTCGATCAGCTTGAACGACGCATGCGCCTGCGCGGCCGGCGGAATCATCATCCGCTCCTCGGTCGCGATGTGCTCGGTCAGCGATTCGCACATCAGGCGCCCGAGCTCGGGTTTTCTCGCAATCAGCGGCGACAGGTCGCGGCTGCTCAGCTGATAGGCCGTCACGGTGGTCACCGCGTAGACCGTCGCATGCAGTTGCGTGCCGGCCAGCACGACGGACTGACCGATCGCGTCGCCCGGCGCCATTCGCCTGACTTCCTTGTCGCCGGTCGCGGCCGGCACGAACACCGACGCAACGCCGGACCCGACGATCGTCAGCAGGCGCGCATCGGAATTCGACGCATAGATCGTCTCCCCGGCATGGAATACGCGCGACGCCAGCGCATCGGCCAGCACCGCCAGATCCTCGTCGTCGAGCTGCCTGAAGAGCTCGACCGCGTGCAACAGCCGCTGACCGCGTAATACCGGCCGGTGGGCTGCACCCGTCCCACCGAGCGGGCGCAGCGCGATGTCCGCCGCTGCCAGATGCCGGTGGGCGAGATCGTAGAGCCGGTTGCGTACCCTCAACTTTTTTTCGAGCGCGTCGACGTAACAGACGAGTTCATATTCGACGGAGTTGGTCCTGAATGCCTTGACGACCGAGACCGGCGCGGGACTCGTCAGCACGTCGAGCGAACTGGCGGCAGCGCGGTCGAGCGCGTCGACGACGATGGCCGGCCGCACCGCCGGATCGATCTCGATGGTCAGCGTCACGCCGTGCACGCTCGCGGGTTCGCTCAGGTTGACGATCGTCGCCTTCGCCGCCGCGCTGTTCGGCACGACGACCAGGTTGCCGAGGCTGTCGATCATCTTGGTCGCGCGCCAGTTGCTTTCGACGATCCGCCCTTCCAGAGCGCCGATGGCCACCGTATCGCCGAGCCGAAACGGCTGGGTGGTATTCAGCACGAGGCCCGAGAACACGTCGTTCAGCGTGTTCTGCACGGCCAGGCCCAGGATCACGGCCATCGCGCCCGACGTCGCGACCACGCCGCTCAGCGGCAGGCCCAGCAGGTTGCCCAGCGCGGCCACCGCAGCCGCGCCGAACACGATGCCGGCGGCGATGTCATGAAACAGCCGCTGGGTACGCCATGCGCGCGGCAACAACAGGCGGTCCAGCATCAGGCTGAACACCAGCGCGCACTGCAGCCACCACGCGACGCCGATCGCCTGGATCGCCAGCCGGTCGAACCGGTCGGGCGATGGCGGAACCGCGAGCGGGCTCACGCCGGTGGCAAACAGCACATAGGTCAACGCGGCGAACGACACGCAGCGCCAGACCGCCTTCGTCGTCGAACGGCCGGCCCCGAGCAGCCGCCATGCGGCGAGATCGGCAACGACGATCGGTGCGCCGTAAACGACCGTGGCGGACAGGTTCAGCATGCCGAAACAGGTCGCACGCGCGTTGCGAGACAGGCCGGAAGTCCGAGCGATCGCATGGCGCGGGTTACCGGCGCCGGCGAGCGCGCGCCGGCAGCGTATCGGAAGTCATCAGGGCGGACTGGACAGGTTTCATGCGGTCATCGTTGGTTGACGTGCGAGGCCGCCGCGGCGACCCAGGCGCCGACCGGCACCCCACGCTGGCATGCGGGCGTCGCGACACCTCGACGGGCGACGGTGCGCCGATGTCGGCCCGCCCGCATGCGCGCGCGAAGCACCGATAGTCCCCGTGCATGCAATGTAGACGTACCAATCGACGCCGTCCTGTGTTCAAGCTGAAACGTTCTGAACTCGCGGCGGCCGCGCGAGATCAGGGCTCGCGCGGCGGCTCGGCCTCGCCCCCCTCGAACCCGAGCGCGTGCACTTCCGACCATGCGTCGTGCGCGACCTGCGGCGGCCCGGCGGTATGCGCGAGCGCGGCGGCATACGCGGCCAGCAGACGCACGCGCGCATCCACGAGTGCGCGCGTGTCCGTCATATTGCGCATCGCGTCGAGCGCCGTGCGCGCCCGTTCGCGACACTCGTCCACGAGCGACAGGTCGAACAGGCATGGCACCGCCACCGCCGCCAGCGCAATGCCGACCTCAGCATTGCCGTTCGGCGAAAACGCCCAGTCGAGCGCCGCGCGCAGATTGCCGAGTTCGCGCCGGACCACTTCGCGCCGCGATTCGGCGCGCGGCCCGTCACCGCCGTTGCCGGCGCGGGACGCGAGCCTGAACAACGCAAGGAAATAGTTCGCATGCGCGAGTGCCGCGGCCGCGCATTCACCGTTGTTCTCGAGCTGCTGCAGCGCGTAGGCACGCGTCGTCGTCAGCAGCCGGTAGCGCGGCGCGTCGTGCGCGCCGTCGAGGCTGAGCAGCGACTTCGCGACGAGGCTGCCGATCGAGTCGAGCAGTTCCGCATCGGACAGGCCCTTGGTGCCCACGATATCGCGCACCGCATCGATCGAGAAGCTGTCCCGGAACACGCCGAGCCACCGGAGCAGTCGGCGTTCCGAATCGCCGAGCAGGCGGTAGCTCCAGTCGTACATCGCCTGCAGCGTCTGGTGACGCGGCAATGCGGTACGAAACCCGCCGGTCAGCAGCCTGAAATGGTCGTCGAGATGTGCGGCCAGCACATCGATGCCGAGCACCGCGGCGCGCGCGGCCGCGAGCTCGATGGCGAGCGGCAGGCCGTCGAGACGCCGGCATACCGCCGCCATCAGCGACACGCTGCGTTCGTCGAGCGGGAAGCGCGGGTCGGCCGCGCGCACGCGCGCCGAGAACAGCTGCACTGCACTTGCGTTCAGGATCTCGGCATCCCCCGCGTCTTCGCCGGGGACCTCGAGCGGCGGAATCGGACACAGCCGCTCGCCCTGGACACGCAGCGCCTCGCGGCTGGTCGCGAGCACGCACAGGCCGGCGTCGGATTCGGTCAGCGCGGTCGCGATCTGCGCGGCGGCGTCGAGCAGATGCTCGCAATTGTCGAGCACCAGCAGCATCCGGCGATGCGCGACGGTATCCAGTACCGCGTCGAGTGTCAGCGAGCCGGCCGGCTGAACGATGCCGAACGCGCCCGCCAGCGCGTCCGGCACGAACTGCGGACACGCGACGGTGGCCAGCGACACGAACGCGGCGCCATCCGGAAACCTCGCCTCGGCCCGCATCGCCGCTTCGAGCGCGACCCGCGTCTTGCCGATGCCGCCCGCGCCCACCAGCGTCACGATCCGCGCGCTGTCGACCGCGGCCAGCACCTCGGCGACGGTCTGCTCGCGGCCGACCAGCGCGGTCGGCGCGGCCGTCAGCCGCGACGCCGCAGGACGCACGGGCGCGGCGCTTTCGACCCGGCCGCCGACCAGCCGGTAGCCGCGCCCGGGCACCGTGATGATCAGGTTGCGGTCGTCGCCCAGTGCCTTGCGCAGCGCGGCGATATGCACCTGCAGGTTGTTTTCCTCCACGATCGTGTGCGGCCACACGCGCTGCATGATTTCGTCTTTCGATACCAATGCACCGTTCGCCCGAATCAGCAGTTCGAGAATTTCGAATGCGCGGCTGCCGACGCGCAGCAGCTTGCCGTTCGCGCGAATTTCACGCCGGTCGAGAAAAACGTGAAGGGTTCCAATCCGGATCATGGGAATTTTTAAACGACTTCATTCATTGATGCCCTGTCAGAAATGACACCGGTTTGATGCACATGCTACGGCATTTACCGATTCAATTGATTCAAATTATCAGAACCCACTGAGCAAATTTTTTGAATCGATGGAAACCGCGGGTAGCGGCCCTTCCCATGGTGCATGGCGGGACACTCCGGGAGCGTCCGGCATTTTCAATTCGCGAAATCGAGGTTCATCCATGAATCGATTCCACTGACTTTATTCGGCATAGTTAATCGAATTGACGGATGAATCGTACACAGTTGCACTCAGGTAAAAACGACTTGAGATGCACGGCTGGACTGATTCCCGAGGCAGCGATCGGCCGATTTTCCGTTCAGAAAAATTCAGGTTCGGCTCAAGACATTCAGCGGCGCGACGCGCGACCATCTTCCGACGCCGTCAGCGTCAAGCGACCGCCGCCACGCCGCGAGGAACACGATCATGGGCACCCGTATCGCCGGCATCCGGATTCCCGACGGCCCGATGGCGCGCGAGGCCGCCGCGATCGTGCGCGCCAGCGAACCAGAACTGCTGTTCCGCCACGCGATGCGCGTGTTCGCGTTTGCATCGATCCTCGGTCGGCGTCGCGATATCGCGTTCGATGCCGAACTGCTGTACGTCTCCGCGCTGTTCCATGACTTCGGCCTGACCGAGCGCTACCGGCATTCGCGCCAACGCTTCGAGATCGACGGCGCGAACGCCGCGCACGCGTTCCTCGACGCACACGGCGTCGCCGCCGACGATGCGGCGGAGGTCTGGCGCGCGATCGCGCTGCATGCGACGTTCGGCATTCACCCGTACATGACGCCATTGACGATGCTGCTCGGCGCCGGCATCGAGACGGATCTCTTCGCGCGTCATTTCGACGAAGTGAGCCGCTCCGCACGCGATGAAATCCTGCGCGCATGGCCGCGCGGCCCGGGTTTCAAGGAGTTGTTCCTCGAGGCGCTTGGTGCGGGAATCGCCCATCGCCCGGCGACTGCGTTCGGCAACGTCTGCGCCGACGTGCTCGAACGTTGCGACCCGGACTATCGTCGGACGAATTTCTGCGGCCTGGTGCTCGGCTCCAAATGGATCGACTGAGTCCGCCGCGCCGGGCGGCCCCCGGCCGATCGTTCCAGCTCATGAACTGGCGAACCGGATGACGAACCGGTCCAGTTCGGCCGCGAGGATCATCTCCCGATAGTTCGCCGGGCGCTTCGCTCCGCGCCACTGCGGCTTATAGATCGCGTCACCGGGACGAATCGTCATGCCGGTCAGCGCGCAGCGCCCAAGCGCGCGCGACCTGGCGCTGATCCAGCGCTGCTCGTCGTACCGGCAGCGCGTCGGGTCGCTCCACGACACCAGCACCGATGAGTCGGTCTGCCGCTCGGTCGCGACGATCGCGCAACGGCGGCGCACGTCGCCGCTCGACGCAGGCGGCGGATCGTCACGATAGCGGCGGCGCGCGGCGACCGGGTCGCGCAGATTCGATGGTGCACCGCAGCTTGCAGCGGGCGACGGGGCGAGGAGCGTCATCACGTGCTCCCAGCGATTGAATGCGTCCATGGCGGCGGATCCAGGCAAGTGGCACAGGCCGGACTGGTCGCACCGGCTCGCATCACGATAGTCATCCGCCGACGCGCGCCCCCGACCACGACCATGATCGCGACCGGACCGCGACGGGATGACCTGATGCTGACGATAACCGAGCGCCGCTGAAGAGTCTTGATTCCGGGGCTTAATTTTTCTGGTCAGCCCGAGCGGTGCCGCACCGCCATCACGCCGGCGCGCTTTTAGCCTGTTTCAGGACACTTCAGGCCGCCGCCATTCCATTGCGGTGCACGCCCTCGCTAAGATCGTCGATGCATGCCGTCCGGCGTCGGGTGTTCACTGCACACGCGCCGGCCTCAGCAGCAATCCGATCAACACGCCCGCAGCCGCGAAAGCCATCGCGACGCGAAAATTGTCGGCCAGCGCGAGCGTGGTCGCCTGGACGCGCACCGCCCGGTCGAGCAGTGCATAGGTCGCCTGATCGCCGGTCGCGAAGGTCGCGCCATGCGACACGAGCAATGCCGCACCGGCACGCAGGCGCTCCAGCGTTTGCGGATCCGACCGCGTAACATGCAAACCGACGAGATTCGAATGGGTAGCTTCCATGATGCGCTGGATCACCGCGATCGAAGTCGTGCCGAGCTGCCCGCTCAGCAGGCGCGTCGTCTGCACGACGGCGCCGAACGTCAGCGCGTGCTCGGCCGTCACATGCTTGCCGAAAAAGAACACGACCGAGGTGAGCGCCATCGTCTGGCCCAATGCCTGCAGCAATTGCGACGGAATGAAGTCGGGTTCGGCCCATACGGGCGTGAGGCGCGCGCCGAGCGCGAAGGCGACTCCCACCATCGCGAATCCGGCCACGATCAGCCGGCGCGGATCGACGCGCTGCAACAGCCAGGCCACGCACGGCGCGAACAGCAGTTGCGGCATCGCGATCCAGCGCAGCGTATCGCCGATCTGAAGCGGGCGAAGCCCGTAGGTGCTCGCGAGAAACGCCGACGGAATGAAGCTCGTGTTGAGCACGGTAAAGCGAACGAGGCCGACGAGCAGGATCAGCAGCGCGACGTTGGGCAGCGCGAGATAGCCGAGATCGAGGCCGGCTCGTCGCGACGCCAGTTCGTGGATCAGGAAGGCGGCCACCATCACGATACCGATGGCCAGCAGCGTGACGATCAGCGGCGACTCGAACCAGAACAGCCGCTCGCCCTGATCGAGCGCGATACAGAGGCACGCGAAGCCGCCGGCGCCGAGCAGCATGCCGCGCATGTCGATACCGGCTGCGAAGCGCCTGATCGGCTCGGTGGACAGCGACAGCAGCAGGCAGACGATGAACGGCACGGTCAGCAGCGCGTTCTGCCAGAACAGCCAGCGCCAGCTCAGGTGTTCGCTGTACCACCCTTCGAGCGTCGCCGACAGGTTCAGCGACATCTCGAGGTTCATCGCATAGGCGGCAATGCCGAACGCAACGAGCCGCGGCGGCAGCGTGCGCACGACGAAGCCGACGGTCAGCGGCACGAACACGCCGGACGCGCAGCCGGCCACGCTCTGCAGCGCGATGAACGTATTGAAGCGCGTGCACAGCGGCAGCACGCTTTCGACCACCAGGAATACTGCGGCGCCTGCCAGCAGGACGCGCCGCGTGCCGAACACGAAGGCCGCGGCGATCGCGAGCGGCCCGACGAACATCTGCGCTGCGGTGAACGCCGTGTTGATCCACGCGCCCTCGTCGAACCCGACGCCGAGCGCGCCCCGTATGTCGGCCAGCCCGAGCGACGTGATGCGCGACGTCAGCGTCGAGATGATCGCGCCGAGCAGCACGGCCGCGATCGCGGCGATCGAACGAAATGTCGGGATGTCGGAGGCCGGCGCGGCTGCCGGCCCCTGTGTCGCGCCGGCGGGGGCGAATGTGGTGTCCATCGTCGAGCGGCTCCCGTGCATGAGGCTCGCGCAAGCATAGCGCGATGTGACGAAACCCGTCTGTTCGATGGAGTATCCCGACCGTGACCACCCCTTCGCAGGACACGCCCGCGCGGTCGCGCCGATGGCCGATCGCGCTGATCGCCGCAAGCGCTCTGCTGCTCGTCGCGCTGCTGCTCTATGAATTCGATGCGCACGATCGCGGCACCGACGACGCGTACGTGACGGGCCACCTGCACGTGATCTCGCCGCGCGTGGCTGGCACGGTCGAGCGCGTGCTGGTGAACGACAACCAGTTCGTGCACGCGGGCGACCCGCTCGTGCAGCTCGATCCGCGCGATTTCGACGTGCGCGTCGCACTGCAGCGGGCACGCGTCGCGCAGGCACGCTCGGAGGCAAGCCGCGCCAGTGCGCTGGTCGAGCAGAGCGACGCGACGCTCGTATCCGCGCATGCCGACGCGGAAAAGGCCGAGCTCGACTACGCCCGCGCGCGCGAGCTGACCCGCGAAACCCCACGCGGGCTGTCGCAACAGGAATTCGATGCCGCCAATGCGGCGCGCACGTCCGCCCGCGCCCGCATCGACGCGGCCCGAGCGCAGCGTCGCAGCGCGCAGGCCGCGCAGCAGGCCGCCGACGCCGTGTCGAACCAGAACGATGCCGAGTTGCGCGATGCGGAGCTGCAGCGCCGGTACACGACCGTCGTCGCGCCGTCCGACGGCTATGTCGGCAAGAAGACCGTCGAGACCGGCGAGCATGTCGCGCCCGGCCAGGCATTGCTGACGCTCGTCGAACCGCATCCGTGGGTCGTCGCGAACTTCCGCGAGACCCAGCTCCGGCATGTGCGGGCCGGCGACGCCGTGCGCCTGCGCTTCGACGCACTGCCGGACCTGAGCTTCGCAGGGCACGTCGACAGTCTGTCACCCGCGACCGGCGGGCAGTTTTCGCTGTTGCCGCCCGACAACGCGACCGGCAACTTCACGAAGGTCACGCAGCGCGTGCCCGTCAAGATCCTGCTCGACGGCCCGGCTGCGGCCGAGCCGCGCATTCGGCCGGGCCTGTCGGTCGTCGTCACGCTGCAGCGCAGCCGCGAGCTGCCATGAAGCGGATCGTCGTCGCGCTGCTTGTCGCCGGCCCGCTGGGCGCGTGCACGATCGCGCCGCAACCGCTCACGCCCGTCGCGGTCGGCCACGACCGGTTCCGCCATGCGGATGCGCCGGGCGAAGCAGCGCTGCCGCTCGCGGAATGGCCCGCGTCGTTCGGCGACGCGTCGCTGGTCGCGCTCGTCGACGCCGCGCTCGCCGGCAACGACGACATCCGCGCCGCCGCAGCGCGCGTCGATCAGGCGCAGGCGCTGCTCGGCGTGCGAGAAGCCGCACTGGCGCCGCGCGTCGGCGTCGCGCCGTCATTCAGCCGCGCGCGCGTGTCCGGCACCGTCGACAACGCGTTGCCGAAACGCACGATGCACAACTGGTCGGTGCCCTTCGCCGCCAGCTACGAAGTCGATTTGTGGGGGCGCCTGCGCGGCGACGCGGAAATCGGGAAGCAAAACGTACTGGAAGCCGCGGCGGATCGCGCGGCCGTTCGGCTGCGCGTCGCGACCGAGGTGGCGAGCGACTATCTGACACTCCATTTCGTCGAACAGGATCTCGCCACGCTCGCGCGCGCGATCGAGCTGCGCCGCACCGCGCTCGACGTAATCGCCGCACGCGTGCGGGCCGGCGCCGCCGGCGATCTCGACGCATTGCGTGCGGCGGCCGATCTCGATACGGCCCGCGCCGATCTCGCGGACAGCCGGCGGCTGCGCGAAAACCTCGTCGACGCACTCGCCGCACTCACCGGGGCGTCGCCGACTGCATTCACGATTGCGCCGACTGTGTCTGCGATCCGGGTACCGACCGTGCCGCCCGGACTGCCGTCGTCGCTGCTCGCGCAACGGCCGGACGTCTATGCGGCGGCGCGGCGCGTCGACGCGGCGTCGCTCGAAATCGGCGTCGCGCGCACTGCATGGCTGCCGACCTTGACGCTGACTGCCCAGGGCGGGTTCGCCAGCCGCGACCTCGGCACGTTTCTCGCCCGCAACAGCTCGCTATGGAGCCTCGGCGCGAGTGTGGCGGAAACGGTGTTCGACGGCGGCAAGCGCGACGCCGCGGTCGCAGCCGCGACGGCCGGTGCGCAACTCGCCGATGCGAACTATCGCGCGACCGCGTTGCGCGCGCTGCGCGAGGTGCAGGACGCGCTCAACGATATTGCCGCCGAGCGTGAGCGGATCGTGCGCTACGACAATGCGGCGCGCGCCGCCGAAGCCGCGGCGCGCCTGTCGCTGAGCCGCTACGGGCACGGCTACGTCAGCTATCTCGAGGTGATCGACGCGGATCGCGATGCTTTGAATGCGCAACGCCAGCTGATTCACAGCCGTCAGTCGCTCGCGATCGCGACGGTCAACCTCGTGCGTGCGCTTGGCGGCGGATGGACGGCGCCGGCAGCGACCGCGGCGAACGTGGCCGACCGCACCGGGCGGTTCTGAAAAGATCTCGGCGCGACGCGATGGATGAACCGGACACACTGCGCGAATTCGAAATCACCTGGCGGCCGGCCGATCGTCGAGGCGCACGGCGGCGCGCTTTCGGCCGCGCCGCACGCCGACCGGGAAACGGTGCCGACGTTCTGGCTGCCGCTGTCGACGACGCAGCGAAGCGGTGAGACGGCGTGAACGGCGGAGCCTACACAGCGCAGATCAGGCTCCGCCCGCACGACGCGCGTCCTCACTCAGGAACCGGTGCACAAAAGTCACGGCCATCGCCCCTTCGCCGACCGCCGACGCCACCCGCTTGACCGAACCCGAGCGGACATCGCCGGCCGCGAACGACCCGGGCACGCTCGTTTCCAGATAGTAGGGCCGCCGCTCGAGCGGCCACACGCGCTCGAATTCGGGGCAGTCGTAAAGATCGCTGCCCGTCACCAGATAGCCGCCCGGATTGCGGATGATGTTCGTATCGCGCGCCCATTCGGTATTCGGCGCGCCGCCGATGCAGACGAACAGGTGCGTGGCCGGCAGCACTTCGCGCGCGCTGCCTTCCGAACGCAGCCCGATCGCTTCGAGCCGGCCGTCGCCGTGCAGCGCGTCGACGGTCGAGCCGTAGCGGACCGTCACGTTCGGCGTGCGCTCGATGCGGTCGATCAGGTAGCGCGACAGCGTCGTCGCCAGCGACGCTCCCCTCACGATCATCGTGACTTCGCGCGCGTGCCGCGCGAAATTCATCGCGGCCTGGCCCGCCGAATTGCCGCCGCCGACGACGAACACGTGCTTGCCCTCGCACATCGGCGCCTCGCTCGATCCCGCCCCGTAGAACAGCCCGGCATTGAGAAATTTCTGCTCGTCGGGCAAACCGAGACTGCGGTATTCGATCCCGGTCGCGCAGATGTTCGACCGCGCGGTCAGGATCGAGCCGTCCGCGAGATCGACGCGGATCTTTCCGTCGACGAACGTCGCGTGCACGCCCTCGCGCATCATCAGCAGTTCGACGCCGAACTTCACCGCTTGCTGGCGCGCCCGTTCGGCCAGCTCCGCCCCCGGAATGCCCTCCGGGAATCCCATGTAATTCTCGATCAGCGAACTCGTGCCTGCCTGCCCGCCGATCGCATCGCGCTCGATCACGACGGCCCGCAGCCCTTCCGACGCCGCGTAGACGGCCGCCGACAGGCCGGCCGGCCCCGCACCATAGATCGATACGTCGTACTCGACGAAACGCGGCCGCGAAACCCAGCCGAGCTTGGCGGCAATCTCCGGCAGCGTCGGCTGGTAGAGGCATGAGCCGTCCGGAAACACGACGACCGGCAGCCGGATGTCGCGCAGCGGCGCGATGCCGAGCTCGCGCATGCAATCGGTGTCCGACGTCAGTTCGCACCATTCGTACTCCACCACCCCGCGCTTCAGGAAGTCGCGGATCGCATAGGCTTCCTTGCTGTTCGGCAAACCGATTACCTTGACATGCTGCGACTGAGCCATGGGTTTCTCCCGCCGACCGCCATACCGGACCGCGCTCGGATCACGCGCCGGCCGTTCCCGAGACTGTACGTCCTCGCGACCGCCGAACCACACCGCTTAATAAGAATTAAGGTCCGGCCGCGTTCCGGCCGTCCACAATGAACCGTATCCCACCCCGCTCGCAGCGCCGCGCCGGCCTTGCTGCGAGCGGTCCTGTCGCCGGCATCGGAGCGGAAGATGGTCACGATCTGCACTCATCTCGGCGAAGCGCGCATCCTGACCACCGACAAGGACTACTGCGAGGCATGCAGGAAATCCGGCAGCCGCTGGGTGCACCTGCGGCTGTGCCTGACATGCGGGCACGTCGGCTGTTGCGACTCGTCGCCGAATCGCCATGCCAGCCGGCATTTTCGTGAAACCGGCCACCCGCTGGCGCGCTCGATCGAGCCCGGCGAGCGCTGGATCTGGTGCTATGCGGACGGCGGCATGGCCGGCGAGGTCCCGGCGTAACGCGTCGCGCTGCGGCATCGGGCACCGTTTCGGACCGCGGGTTAACACGGTCCGCTCGCAGCTTTTGTTCGCCGATTTTTTCGACTATTATTTATCGAACGATAACTTATCTATCGATAAACAAGAGGTGCCCCATGCCAGTCTCCAAACTTGCGCATTACTCGATCCGCACGCTCGATCTCGAAAGATCGTGCCGGTTCTACGAACGCGTGCTCGGCTTAAGGCGCGGCTATCGCCCGCCGTTCGACTTTCCCGGCGCGTGGCTCTACAAGGGCGACGACGAAGCCGATTACGGCACGGTTCACGTCATCGGCGTCGATCCGGCCAACCCGGACGGGCTCACGGCCTATCTCGGCGACAAGGACCTGCCGGCGACCGGCACCGGAACCGTCGACCACATCGCGTTCCTCGCGACCGGCGTCGAGGCGATGTGGCAGACGCTGCGTACCGAAAACATCGCGTGGCGCGACCGCACCGTGCCGAGCCTCGGGCTGCACCAGGTCTTCATCGAAGATCCGTCCGGCGTGACGATCGAACTCAATTTCCCTGCCGCCGAGGTCGCCGGCCTGGCACTCCCCGGCACCGCCGCATCGGCCGGTGTCGCTCATGGAGACTGACATGAATCACAGCACTTCGACGAACCGCAAGGCCGCCATCGTCGGCGGCTCGCTCGGCGGCCTGTTCGCCGCGAATCTCCTGCTGCGCAACGGCTGGGACGTGGACGTCTACGAACGCGTGCCCGAGGCGCTGTCGGGCCGCGGCGCCGGCATCGTCACGCATCCGGAACTGTTCGACGTGATGCTCGCCGCCGGCGTGCGCATCGACGCATCGATCGGCGTGAAGGTCGAGTCGCGCATCACGCTGGACAAGGACGGCACCGTGGTATCGGAGCGCCGGCTGCCGCAGACGCTCACCGCTTGGAGCAAGATGTACCACGTGCTGCGCGCAGCGCTGCCCGACCAGCATTACCACGCGGGCGCCGTCGTCACCGAAGTCGCGGACGGGCCGGATCGCGCCTCCGTCACGCTGTCCGACGGCTCCGTCGTGCACGCCGATCTGGTCATCGCGGCCGACGGATTCCGCTCGGCGATCCGCGAGAAGCTGCTGCCGGACGCCACGCTTCGCTATGCGGGCTACGTCGCGTGGCGAGGACTGGTCGACGAACGCAACCTGTCGGAGGCGACCCACTCGACGCTGTTCGGCAATTTCGCGTTCGGCCTGCCGCCGCACGAGCAGATTCTCGGCTATCCCGTCGCCGGCCAGGGCAACAGCACGCAGCCCGGCGAGCGGCGCTACAACTACGTCTGGTATCGCGCGACCCGCGAGGACACGGACCTGCCGAACCTGCTGACCGACGCGACCGGCAAGCTGTGGGCGGGCGGCATTCCGCCGACGCTGATCCGGCGCGACGTTCTCGACGACATGGAACAGGCCGCGCACGCGCTGCTGGCCCCGCAGTTCGCCGAGGTCGTGGCGCGCGCGACGCAGCCGCTGTTCCAGCCGATCTACGACCTCGAAGTGCCGAACATGGCGTTCGGCCGTATCGCGCTGCTCGGCGACGCCGCATTCGTCGCACGGCCGCATTGCGGGATGGGTGTCACGAAGGCCGCCGGCGATGCGCTCGCGCTCGTCACGGCACTCGCCACGCGCGCCGACACACTCGACGCTCTGCACGAATACAGCGAAACGCGCACCGCATTCGGCGCCGCGATCGTCGAGCACGCGCGCCATCTCGGCGCCTACATGCAGGCGCAGCTCAAGGACGACACCGAGCGCGAAATGGCCGAGCGCTATCGCACGCCGGAAGTCGTGATGCGGGACACCGCCGTTCCGCCGCATTTCTGAGCGACGGCGGGCGCGGCGCGCAGCGCCGCAGCCCGGCCCGGATACCCAACCATAAGGAGACACCGTGAACCACCCGATTCCGGCCGCCGCCGGCACCGCGCCCGCTCCGGACGCGCCGGCGCAGGCCCTCCATCCGCTGCTGCGCGACGCCCGCTTCCGCGCGTTCGTCAGGCGCAGAAGGCTGTTCGCCTGGTCCCTCGCGCTTGTCATGCTTGCGCTCTATTTCGCGTTCATCCTCACGCTGGCATTTTCGCCGACGCTGCTGGGACAGCCGATCGTGCCGGGCCGCCCGACCCCGTGGGGCATCCCGGTCGGGTTCGGCATGTTCGTCGTCACGTTCGCGCTGGTCGCGCTCTACGTGTTCCAGGCCAATGCGGTGCACGACACGATCGTCGCGACCATTCGTCACGGAGGCGATCAATGAAACGCCTGCTTCTCGCATCGATGGCCGCGGCCGGCTCCGCACCGGCGTTCGCGGCCGGGCCTGCCGCGCTGGCGCACGGGCACAATCCGGTCGCAATCGGCATGTTCCTGCTGTTCGTCGCGTCGACGCTCGTCATCACGCGCTGGGCCGCGCGCAGGAACCACAGTGTGGCCGATCACTACGCGGCGGGCGGCAAGATCACCGCGATCCAGAACGGCTGGGCGATTGCCGGCGACTACATGTCGGCGGCGTCGCTGCTCGGCATCTCCGCGCTGGTGTTCACCAGCGGCTATGACGGCCTGATCTATTCGGTCGGCTTCCTCGCGAGCTGGCCGATCATCCTGTTCCTGATCGCCGAGCCGCTGCGCAACCTCGGCAAGTACACGCTCGCCGACGTCGTGTCCTATCGCCTGCGGCAACGGCCGATCCGCGCGTTCGCGGCATCGAGCTCGATCGTCATCGTGCTGCTGTACCTCGTGTCGCAGATGGTCGGCGCGGGCAAGCTGGTCGAACTGCTGTTCGGGCTGAACTACACGGTCGCCGTGCTGATCGTCGGCGTGCTGATGGTTGTCTACGTGTTCTTCGGCGGAATGCTGGCGACCACCTGGATCCAGATCATCAAGGCCGTGCTGCTGCTCGCCGGCGCAGCCTTCATGGCGATCATGGTGCTGAGCCGCTTCGGCTTCAGCCTCGATGCGCTGTTCGCGCAGGCGATCCTGGTCCACCCGAAACACGCGGCGATCATGCGCCCGGGCGGGCTGGTCTCCGATCCGGTCTCGGCGGTCTCGCTCGGTCTCGCGCTGATCTTCGGCACGGCCGGCCTGCCGCACATCCTGATGCGCTTTTTCACGGTCGGCGACGTCAAGGCGGCCCGCAAGAGCATCCTCTATGCGACGGGCATCGTCGGCGCCGGCTATGTGCTGATCATCATCATCGGCTTCGGCACCATCGCGCTCGTTGCGTCGGACCCGCAGTACCACGACGCGTCCGGCGCCATCGCGGGCGGCGTGAACATGGTCGCGATCCATCTCGCGCATGCGGTCGGCGGCAACGTGTTCCTCGGCTTCATTTGCGCGGTCGCGTTCTCGACCATCCTGGCCGTGGTCGCCGGCCTGACGCTCGCCGGTTCGTCGGCGATCTCGCACGATCTCTATGCGAACGTGCTGCGTCGCGGCCGCGCGTCCGACCACGAGGAGATGCGCGTGGCGCGCGCAACGACGCTGGTGCTCGGCGTGCTCGCGATCCTGCTCGGCATCGCGTTCGAGAAACAGAACATCGCGTTCATCGTCAGCCTGACGTTTTCGATCGCGGCGAGTTCGAATTTTCCTGTGCTGCTGCTCTCGATCTACTGGCGCGGCCTCACCACGCGCGGGGCGGTACTGGGCGGCCTGCTTGGGCTCGCCACCGCGGTCACGCTCACCGTGCTCAGTCCGACCGTCTGGGTGCAGGTACTCGGTCATGCGCATGCGGTCTATCCGTACGAATATCCGGCGCTGTTCTCGATGGCGGCGGCGTTCGTCGGCGTCGTCCTGTTCTCCGTGACCGATCGCTCGGCCGGCGCGCGACGGGAACGCGAGCAGTTCGACACGCAGCTCGTCGCATGCGAAATGGGCATGACGCCACGCGGCTGAACCGCGTTTCCGACGATCCGATCCACCACGAGAACACGACATGCTGAATTGCACCTGCTGTATCTCTCCGGCGCGGCGCCGCGCGCTCGGCGCATTGGCCGCGCTTGCCGGCAGCGCCGTCGCCGGCGGCCGCGCGTCGGCGGCCGAACCCGTAAGCGCGCCGGCCGCCCCGGTCGCCCTGCCGCTGCACCGCCCCCGCTCGATCGACATTCACGCGCACTACTACCCCGAAAGCTTTTGCGACCTGGTCGGCGGCGAAGGCAAACGGTTCGGCGGCTCGTTCGCGTGCGACGACACGTCGTTCACGTTCCGCACGCCCGCCGGCGGGCTGGGCCCGTTGCCGATGAAGTTCATCGACGTCGATGCACGATTGCGCGACATGGATGCGTCCGGCGTCGACGTGCAGGCGCTGTCGCTCAGCGTACCGATGGCGTACTGGGGCGATCGTTCGTTCAACGCGAAGCTCGCGCGTGCCTGGAATACGGCCGCCTCGCGCGTCTACCAGCGTCACCCGACACGCTTCGTCGTCCTCGCGACGCTGCCGATGCTCGATGCCGCGGACGCGATCGACGAACTCGAGCGCGCGGTGCAATTGCCAGGCGTGCGCGGCATCTACATGGGCACCAACATCGACAACCGCGATCTCGACGATCCGCGGTTCGCGCCCGTCTTTGCGCGCATCGAGCAGCTGAACCTGCCGGTGTTCCTGCATCCGCAGCAGACCGTCGGCGGCGCGCGGCTCGGCGACTACTACCTGAGCAACCTGCTCGGCAATCCGTTCGATACCGCGATCGCGGGCTCGCATCTGATCCTCGGCGGCGTGCTCGATCGTTATCCGAACCTGCAGGTCACGCTGCCGCATGCGGGCGGCGCGCTGCCGATCCTCGTCGGGCGCCTCGACGCCGGCTGGACCGTCCGTCCGGAAACGCGCCGGCTCGCGCAGAAGCCGAGCAGCTACCTGCGGCGCTTCAGCTACGACACGGTGTCTCATTCGGGGCCGGTGCTGGATTTCCTGATCGCCCACGTCGGCATCGACCGGCTCGTGCTCGGCAGCGACTATTGTTTCGACATGGGCTACGCGCAGCCGGTCCGCTTTCTCGACCGCCTCGACCTCACGGCCGAACAGCGCGCGCTGATCCTCGGCGGCAATGCGGGCAAGCTGCTGCGGATCTAGCGCGGCGGCCGGCGAGCGCCCTCTGTCGAACACGGAGTCACGCACGATGAAGATAGTCATTGCAGGCGGTTCGATCGCCGGCCTCACGGCCGCGCTGACGCTCGATTGCATCGGGCACGACGTGACGATCTACGAACGCTCGCCCGTCCCGCTGCGCGGCCAGGGCGGCGGCGTGGCCGTGCTGCGTCGCATGATGGCATTCCTCGAGCAGCACGGCCGTCATTGCCGCCACATGATCAGCGTACCGACCCACCGGCGGCGCTGGATCGACCGCGACGGCACGCTCACGCGCGACGAGCCCGAGATGCTGCCGTTCTCGTCGTGGGACGCCGTCTACCGGTCGCTGTGCGAGACCTTGCCGGCCGGGCGGATTCGCTATGGCCGCACCGTGACCGGCTTCACACAGGACGCCGACGGCGTCGACGTCCAGATCGACGACGAACGGCTGCGCGCCGATGTGCTGCTCGCCGCCGACGGCACCGGTTCGCGGTTGCGCGCACGGCTCTTTCCCGACTACGCGCCGTCGTTTGCCGGCTATCTCGCATGGCGAGGCATCGTCGACGAAGCCGGGTTCGACGTGTCCGCCATCGCGACGCTGGTCGAGAACATGACGCTCCACAAGGCGCCGGGCGAGCTGTTCATGGCCTTCCTGATTCCGGCGCTGGACGGATCGCTCGAACCGGGCACACGGCGCTTCAACTGGCTCTGGTATCGCAACGAAGCCGATCCGGACGCGCTGCGCCGACACCTGACCGATCGAACCGGCAAAGTGCATCACGCCTCGCTCCATCCCGGGCAGCTTGCCGACGAGGCCGTCGCGACGCTGCGCTCGCTCGCCGCCGAGCGGCTGCCGGCAGTGCTGTCGCAACTGGTGCTGGCGACCCGCGCGCCGTTCCTGCAGGTCATCTTCGATGCGCTGAGTCCCGACTTCGTCGACGGCCGCGTCGCGTTGATCGGCGACGCTGCCTGCACGGTGCGCCCCCATACCGCGTCCGGCACGTCGAAGGCGGCGCACGATGCGGTGTCGCTCGCCGAAGCGCTGCCGGCGAATGCGACCGATGTCGCGGAGCGACTGGCGCGATGGTCCGCGCAACGACGCACGGAAGTAAAGTCGCTGCTGGAAAAGGGGCCGCAACTCGCCGCGTCGTTCGACCTCGGCACGCCTCACCGCCGATAGCGGGCACGCGCATGCCGATTCATAACGATTAATTTTCGTTGCGCGACATGGCCTCCTACGCTCGATTGCACGGCGGACGCATTGCGCGAATCCCGGTCCGCCGACTCCCGTCCGGTGCTGCGACATCCGCGCCGGCGTCCCGAACCGGCTTTTCATTGGAACAGCGAGATCCAGTCATGCGCAATCCTAAACTCGACGTCCTGACACCCCAGAACAGCCAGATGCTGTTCATCGACCTGCAGCCCCAGATGGCGCTCGGCGTGCAGTCGATCGACCGGCAAACGCTGAAGAACAACGCGGTCGGGCTGGCGAAGGCAGCCCGGGCCTTCAACATCCCAACCACGATCACCACGGTGGAGACCGAAAGCTTTTCCGGCTATGCGTTCCCGGAGCTGCTCGATGTATTCCCGGACCACCCCGTGCTCGAACGCACGTCGATGAATTCGTGGGACGACCAGAAAGTGCGCGACGCACTCGCGAAAAACGGCCGCAAGAAGGTGGTAGCCGCCGGGTTGTGGACCGAAGTGTGCAATCTCACCTTCGCGCTGTGCGCGATGGACGAAAGTGAATACGAGATCTACATGGTCGCCGATGCGTCGGGCGGCACGTCGAAGGACGCGCACGATTACGCGATGCAGCGCATGATCCAGGCGGGGGTCGTGCCGGTGACGTGGCAGCAGGTGCTGCTCGAATGGCAGCGCGACTGGGCGCGTCGGGAAACCTACGAGGCCGTGATGGACATCGTCCGTGAGCATTCCGGCGGATACGGGATGGGAGTCGACTATGCGGCCACGATGGTCCACAAGCAGCCTCAGCGCACGAAGCAGGCGCACACGATGCTCGCGCCCGTGCCGGCGCCGGTTTCGAACAAGTGAGGCTGGCGCGCCGGCAGGTGTGGCCGCGCCTGCCGGCGCGTTCAGAACGTTTCAGCGCGACTTCAGGATTTGACAGCACCGCCCGCGTAGACTGGCCGCATCGTTTGCCGCACGAACACGCGATGCGGCCCCCAATGGAGTAACGCCATGAATTCCGTCGCGAATCGACGCCGGTGCGCACGCGCCCAGCGGCCGAATCGTTCGTCGATACGTCGCGCCCACGCGACCGCCGCGCGCGTGCGCAGCGAACCGATCCGCGTGGAGCCCGCATGAAGCACAAACGACTCTGGTTCGGCGCGGCCGGCGTCGCGCTCGTCGGCCTGGCGATCGCGATCGGCATCATGGTTCAGCCTTCGATCGCGCCGATCGATCCGCCCGCGCGCGCGTCGTTCGATCCGCAGCTCGTTCGCGCCGGCGCGCGCGTCGTCGCGCTCGGCGACTGCGTCGTCTGCCACACCGCGAAGGACGGCCAGCCGTTCGCCGGTGGCCTGCCGCTCGTGACGCCGTTCGGCACGATCTACGCGACCAACATCACGCCGGATGCCGACACCGGCATCGGCCGCTGGTCGCGGGACGCATTCGCGCGTGCGCTGCGCAGCGGGATCGCCCGCGACGGCCATCTGCTCTACCCGGCGTTTCCGTACATTCATTTCACGCGCATGTCCGACGAGGACATCTCGGCCGCCTACGCGTACCTGATGACACGCACGCCCGTTCACGCGACCGCGCCGGCGAACGACCTGATTTTCCCGCTCAACTTCCGTCCGCCGCTCGCGTTCTGGAACCTCCTGTTCCTGCGCAAGGGCGCGTACCAGCCCGACCCGTCCCAATCCGCGCAATGGAATCGCGGCAAGGCGCTGGTCGACGGCCTCGGGCACTGCGCTTCCTGCCATTCGCCGCTGAACGCGATCGGCGGCGAACAAGCGGGCAAGGCGTTCGACGGCGGCATCGTCGACGGCTGGGAAGCACCGCCGCTCAATACGCTCGCCAGTGCACCCCGCCCGTGGACGCAGGCGCAGCTCGTCACGTACCTGCGCACCGGCCGCGCGAGCGAGCACGGCGCAGCGGCCGGCCCGATGCTGCCCGTCACGCGCGATCTCGCCACGGTGCCGGTCGAAGACGTCGAGGCGATCGCCGCGTACCTGCTGTCGATCCAGAAGCCGGGCGGCAGACGGCCGGCGGCGAGCATCGTCGAACGCAGCGCGACGTCGCCCGCTGCGCAACGCGGCGCGGTGCTGTTCCAGGCTTCGTGCGCGCAGTGCCACGGCCCCGCTGCGCCGATGCAGTCGATCGGCGAACGGCCGACGCTCGCGTTCAGCACGGCCGTCAACGCCGACACGCCGCGCAACGCGATCCAGATGATGTTCAACGGCATCGGCTGGCACGGCGAGGACACGCTGAACTACATGCCGTCCTACCTCGACCAGTACGATGACGCGCAGATCGCGGACCTCGCCGCCTACCTGCGCGCCACCTACTCCGATCGCCCCGCGTGGAGCGATATCGATTCCCTGGCCGCCAAACTCAGAAAGGAGGACGGCGCGCGATGATCACCCTCACCGTGAATGGCGTGCGGCACACGCTCGACATCGATCCGTCCACGCCGCTGCTGTACGCGCTGCGCAACGACCTGCATCTGCACGGCGCGAAGTTCGGCTGCGGCCTCGGGCAATGCGGCGCATGCACCGTGATCGTCGACGACAAGCCGATGTTCTCGTGCCTGATGCCGGTCGCCGCGCTCGGCGAGCGCCGCGTCAGGACCATCGAGAGTCTCGGCAGCGCCGAGCATCCGGGCAAGCTTCAGCAGGCGTTCATCGATCACCAGGCCGCGCAGTGCGGCTATTGCATCGCTGGCATGATCATGCGCGCGCAGGCGCTGCTCGAACGCAATCCGAAGCCGACCGAGCGCGAACTGCGCGCGCACATGGAACCGAACCTGTGCCGCTGCGGCACCCACATGCGGATCCTGGCCGCCATTCGCCAGGTCGCCGGCCTGCCGGCCCCGGAGCAGGCTGCCGCTCCCGTGATGATCAGCAAGGGAATCTGATGAACGCACCCGACGACATCGACGAAGGCCGCCGGCACTTCATGGTCTCCGGCGCGCTTTTCGTCGCGTTCAGCCTCGCGCCGACGGCGCGCGCCGCCGCCGAAGTCGTGCTCGCCGACGAAGGCGCAGCCGTGCACGTGTCCTCGGCCACCGAAACGCTGGCCGGCAGCCTGAAGACCAACCCGCTGCTCGATGCATGGATCAAGATCGCGCCCGACGGCAAGGTCACCGTGTTTACCGGCAAGGTCGAACTCGGCACCGGCGTGCGCACCGCATTGCTGCAGGTGGCGGCCGAGGAGCTGAACATGAAGCCCTCGCTGATCACGTTCCTGACCGCCGACACCGGCGCGTCGCCGGACGAAGGCCTGACGGCCGGCAGCCACACGATGGCCGACAGCGGCACCGCGCTGCTGAACGCCGCCGCACAGGTGCGCGGCCTGCTGGTCGACGGCGCGGCGAAGCAGTTCGGCGTCGACCCGCGCACGCTGACGGTCGCCGACGCGGTCATCAAGGCGCCGGACGGCCGCACGATGCGCTACGGCGACGCGATCCGCACCGTCGACCTGCATCGCAACGCGACGCCGACCTCTCCGCTGAAACGTCCGGACACGTTCGCGGTGATCGGCACGTCGCTTCCGCGCGTCGACATTCCGAACAAGGTCACGGGCGGCATCAGCTACGTGCAGGACATGGAGCTGCCCGGCATGCTGCACGCGCGCGTCGTGATGCCGCCCGTCTACGACGCGAAACTGCTGTCGTTCGACGAAGCCGCGATCCTGAAGATGCCGGGCGTCGTGCGCATCGTGCGCAACGGCAGCCTGCTCGCGGTCGTCGCGCAGGGCGAATGGCAGGCGGTGGTCGCGCAGCGCGCGCTGGCCGCCGGCAGCCGCTGGTCGCCCGGCCGGGCGCTGCCCGATCGCAAGACCGTGCATCAGGACCTGAAGCGAATCGCGACGCAGCGCATCGAGATCGCCAACACGCATGCCGACGTCGCGCCGGCGACGAAGACGCTCACCGCCACCTTCCTGAAGAACTACCTGCTGCACGGCTCGATCGGGCCGTCGTGCGCGGTCGCGCATCTCGAGCACGGCACGCTGACCGTGTGGACGCACTCGCAGGGTGTCTATCCGCTGCGCGACGCGCTCGCCGAGATGCTGTCGATGCCGAAGGCGACGGTCCGCTGCATTCACACCGAGGGCTCCGGCTGCTACGGGCACAACGGCGCGGACGACGCGGCCGCGCATGCGGCGCTGATCGCGGCCGCGATGCCCGGCAAGCCGATCCGCGTGCAATGGATGCGCGAGCAGGAACATACGTGGGACCACTTCACGCCGGCGATGGTGACCGAACTCAGTGCCTCGCTCGACGCGAACGGCCGCATCGTCGACTGGCACTACGCGCTGTGGAGCAGCTCGCACAACGAGCGCATCGTCAATGCGGGCCGGCTGCTGCCTGCGCGCATGCTGGAGCCGCCGTTCGTGTCCGCGCCGTCGACGCCGATGCTGCAGCCGGAGGGCGGCGGCGATCGCAACGCGATCCCGCTCTATGCGCTGCCGAACATGCACATCGTCAACAACTTCTCGCCGACGATGCCGCTGCAGACATCGGCGATGCGCTCGCTCGGCGCGCATACGAACATCTGGTCGATCGAAAGCTTCATGGACGAACTGGCGCACGCCGCGGGCATCGATCCCGTCGAATTCCGGCTGCGGCACATGCAGGATCATCGCGCGCGCCAGGTGATCCAGCTCGCGGCAACCAGGTTCGGCTGGCCGCGGCCGCCGCGCGAGCGCAACCGCGGCGTCGGCTTCGCGTTCGGCAAGTACAAGAACCTGATGGCCTACGTCGCGATCGCGATCGACATCTCGGTCGTGCCGGAAACGGGCCAGGTGACGCTCGAGCACGCGGAAGTCGCCGTCGATGCCGGCCAGATCGTGTCGCCGGACGGCATTCGCAACCAGATCGAAGGCGGCATCGTGCAGGCCGCCAGCTGGACGCTGTACGAGGCGCTGCAATACGACTCGCAGCGCATCCGCAGCTTCGACTGGAGCAGCTATCCGATCCTCCGTTTTGGCGCCGCGCCGCAAAGCATCAACGTGCACCTGATCAATCGTCCGGGCGCGCCGTTCCTCGGTGCGGCCGAGGCCTCCATGGGGCCGACCGCTGGCGCGCTGGCCAATGCGATCTTCGACGCCACTGGCCAGCGCATGCGGGAAATGCCGTTCGCCGGCGACGGGCTCAGGCAGCGGATCGACGCGTAGCGGCACCCCACCGACAATCGCGTCCGCAATACACAGCCGGGAGACTTCTGAACGATGGATACCTTGCTTTCGATGCGCGTGTTTACGCGCATCGTCGAGACGGGCAGCTTCACGCGCGCGTCGGACACGACCGGGCTCACGACGCCGCGCGTGTCCGCGCTGCTGAGCACGCTGGAGCAGCATCTCGGCTGCCGGCTGCTGAACCGCACCACGCGCCGGATCTCGCTGACCGAGGACGGGCAGGCCTATTACGAACGCTGCGTCGGCGTGCTGCGCGAGATCGACGACATGGAAGCGGCGGTATCGCAGGCGCGCAACGTGCCGCGCGGCCGGCTGAGAGTGAACCTGCCGCCGGCGATGGCCAAGCAGATCATGGTGCCCGCGCTGCCGGAATTCCTCGCTGCCCATCCGGGCATCTCGGTCGAACTCGGTGTCACCGATCGCCAGATCGATCTGGTCGGCGAAGGGGTCGACTGCGTCGTGCGCATCGGCGCGCTAGACGACTCGGGGCTGGTCGCGAAACGGATCGGCAGCCTGACCACCTGCACCTGCGCGGCCCCCGCGTATCTCGAACGATGCGGCGCCCCCGAAACGGTGGACGAGCTCGCGCAGCACGTCGCGATCAGCCACATCTCGGCCGACACCGGCCGGCCGCGTCCCTGGGATTACCTGGTCGACGGCGAAACGCGCATCGTGCAGATGTGCGGCACCGTCGCGGTCAATGACGCCGATACCTACATCGCGTGCGGCGTCGCCGGAATCGGCCTGATCAAGACCTCGCTGTACCTGGTCGAGCCGTATCTGAAATCGGGGCGCCTGCGCGAGGTGCTGACCGATTTCAACACGCCGCCGCGGCCGATCTCGATCCTGTATCCGCCCAACCGGCATACGCCCGTCAAGCTCAAGGTGTTCGTCGACTGGCTGGCGGGACTGTTCGCGCAGATTCCGACGCTGCAGGGCAGGCGCAGCTGAATCACGCAACCGAAGCACGCGGTGGACGCCGCCGGGCGCGCGCCGCGGCGGGCACCGCATCGATCGGGTTCACGTGAATCAATCGCGGCCCTGGCCGCCGCCATTACGCTGAACCGCGTCGGCCACGTCGTCGTCCATGAGCGCCGCGGCGGGCTGTGGCCGCATCTCGACGGCGGCGTCAGGGCGCTGCGTCGCATGACGGCATTTCTCGACGCGCACGGCGACGAAGGCGCTCGCCGACGCCGTCACCGTCGCGCAGGCGCTGCTTCCGCGCCCGATATCACGTCGCGCACCGCGTCGTAGGCGGCCACGCACGAGTCGCATCGGCGGGCCTCGCCAGCGCCAGCGTACGGTCCGCGGCCCATCTCGGCATCCGCACATGAACCCGCCTACGGTCCGTCCCCTTTGCATGGCACGCAATGCTCGATTGCGCGCCGGACCCATTCCGCTGTTATCGATCGATCAATAAGCTTGACATCAATGCGGCGGTCTCCGTTTCGCCGCGACGGCAATCGCAACGCCCGCCCGGTCTTCGGGCACCCGACATCTCAATCCAAGGAGTCGACCATGTCAGCAGAACCTACCCCGCTCCCGGCCCACGGGCACGCGGCCAAGCTCACGCAGGGCCTCATCCTGCTGTTCGCGTTCAGTTGCGGCGCGATCGTCGCCAACCTGTACTACGCGCAGCCGATAACCGAACTCATCGCGCCGAGTCTCCATATGTCGGGTGAATCGGCGAGCCTGATCGTGTCGCTCACCCAGATCGGCTACGCACTCGGCCTGTTCTTCATCGTGCCGCTCGGCGATCTGCTCGAGAACCGCAAGCTGATGATCGTCACGGCCCTCGTGTCGATCGCCAGCCTCGCGGCGGCAGCGGCCGCGCAGACGCCCGGCCTGTTCCTCGTGATTTCGCTGCTGGTCGGCTTCAGCTCGGTGGCCGTCCAGATCCTGGTGCCGCTCGCCGCGCACCTCGCGCCGGATCATTCGCGCGGCCGCGTGGTCGGCACGATCATGAGCGGGCTGCTGCTCGGCATCCTGCTCGCCCGTCCGCTGTCGAGCGTGGTCGCCGACGCGTTCGGCTGGCGCTTCGTGTTCGCCGCCGCGGCCGTGCTGATGACGCTCGTGACGACCGTGCTCGCGCTGACGATCCCGTCGCGCCGGCCCGATCATCGCGCGACTTACTTCGAACTGATCGGGTCGCTGCTGCATCTGGTCCGCACGATGCCGGTGCTGCGCCATCGCGCCTTTTACCAGGGCCTGATGTTCGCGTCGTTCAGCCTGTTCTGGACCGCCGTGCCGGTCGAGCTGACGCGTCACTACGGCCTGTCGCAATCGGCCATCGGCCTGTTCGCGCTGGTCGGCGCGATCGGCGCGACGTCGGCGCCGGTCGCGGGCCGCCTCGCGGACGCCGGCCATACCGTACGGGCGACGCTGATCGCGCTGGTTGCCGGCGCGCTGTCGTACGCCGTCGCGCTGATCCATGGCGCCGGCCTGTACGGCCTCGTCGTCACGGGCATCGTGCTCGATTTCGCGGTGCAGATGAACATGGTGCTCGGCCAGCGCGAAATCTACGCGCTGCATGCGGCGAGCCGCAACCGCCTGAACGCACTGTACATGACGAGCATCTTCATCGGCGGCGCGGTCGGCTCCGCGCTCGCGAGCCCGCTCTACGAGCATGGCGGCTGGCCGCTCGTCGCCGCCGTCGCCGGCGCGTTCCCGATCGTTGCGCTCGCGCACTACCTCGCCATCGGGCGTCCGCACGCGGAACGCCACGCACGAACCTGAACCGGCGCCGGCACCGGTTCACGCGCGAACGCCGCACCGGTCGTTCGCGCGCCGGAACGCTGCCGGCACATCGCTTACCGAACTTTACGCGGGGCCCGTCGTTGCGCCGTCGCCATCGAACGCTACGCAGCGACGCCCGCCCCGCATCACGCAAAAGGAATCCATCATGTCTTCCCTGCTCAGCCACTACGATCTGCGCGGCCTGTCGCTTCCCAACCGCATCGTGATGGGGCCGATGACGCGTTCGCGCGCGCCGTCGCGCGGCCAGCCGACCGAACTGATGGCCGAATACTATGCGCAGCGCGCATCCGCCGGCCTGATCGTGACAGAGGCAACCAACGTCAGCCCGGCCTCCGCAGCATTCGAACTGACGCCGGGGCTCGTCACCGACGAGCAGGCGGCCGGCTGGAAGCGGATCACGGACGCGGTCCATGCGAACGGCGGCCGCATCTTCGCGCAGCTGTGGCACGGCGGCCGCGTCAGCTCGCTGACGCTGCTCGGCGGAGAAGCGCCGCTGTCGCCGTCCGGCGTCAACGACGATCTCGAGCAACTGCAGGTATGGGCGCAGTTGCAGAACGGCTATTACACGAAGATTCACGCGACCCCGTCGCGGGCGATGACGACCGAAGAAGTCGCCGCAACGGTCGACGAATTCCGCCAGGCAGCCGTCCGCGCGAAGGCGGCCGGCTTCGACGGCGTCGAAATCCATGCCGCCAACGGCTACCTGCCGCACCAGTTCCTGTCGTCGACGCTGAATCGCCGCGACGACCGCTACGGCGGCTCGCTCGCGAACCGCGCGCGCTTCCTTGCGGAGATCGTCGACGCGGTCGGCGGCGTGATGCCGCTGAGCCGCGTGGGCGTGCGCATTTCGCCGTACGCGAAGTACAACAACGTGCGCGACGCGGATCCCGATGCGACGTACGCGTATGTCGGCCGCCTGCTCGACGAAGCCGGCGTCGCGTACGTGCACGCGGCGGACACCAACGGCTGGAGCGGCGAGCCCGACCTGCCGCGCATCGTCGAGAACACGCGCAAGCACTTCGGCGGCACGCTGGTCGTCAACGGCGGCATCGCGCCGGATGCCGCGCAGGCGCTGATCGACGCAGGCGACGCCGATCTCGTCGCGTTCGCACGCGCGTACATCGCCAACCCCGATCTCGTTGAACGCATCGCGGCAAATGCGCCGCTTGCGGCGCCGAAGGCGGTCGGCTGGTATGGCGGCGACCGCGCCGGTTACGTCGACTATGCGCGCCACGATGGCGCGGACGCGGACGCCTGATCGGCCATACGGTCGGCAAGCGGACTTGCCGACAAAGCCGGCCGGATCTGCGCGATCCGGCCGGCTTCATGTCAGGCGTCCTTCCAGCGTGCGCCCAGCACGCGTCCGCAGAAATTCGGCCGATGAAAATCCGGATCGGCGCGCTCGAGCACGTCGGCGCTCCAGGTGCCGAACGTCGATGCCGGCCGGTGCGCGACGCCGCGCGCAACCGCGTCGAGGAAGGCCTCGCCGAACCCGTCGCCACGTGGGTAGGCCGCGAGCAGCGCGCGCCGCTCCTCGGGCGAATACGCGTCGAAGTCGACGCCCATCAGGTCGGTCGATACCGCCGACGCCAGTGCGCGAGCGAGCGGCGACACGCGCGCGGCCACGCCCGGCGTCGTATGGAGCGCGATCGCGCGCCACACGTCGTCGCGCATGCACTGCGAGGTCTGATGGCGCAGCAGGAACGCATGGGCGGCATCGGCACTGTCGAGCTCGTAGCGCGCGGTCGAACGGCCGTACGCCGTACTCAGCCCCATGTTGGCGTACATCGCGGCGACATACAGCGCATCGGCGTCGCAGGGCTCCTTCGCGCGCCGGGCCGCGAGCGACGCGAGCACGAATAGCCGGCAGGCGTGATCGGCAATCGCGCGCGGCAGCGACGCACGCGCCGCCTCGGCGGCTTCGACCGCCATCTGCGACCGCGGTATGCGCACGCCCGCGACTTCGTCGTCGGCAGGTGCGCACGTTTGCGCTGTACTCATTTCGTCTCCTTCTGCCCCCTGCCGGGGCGGCAAATTGTCGATCGTTCGCGGCGCCCGTCGACGCAAGCGGTCACGCGCCGCCTGACGCCGCCCTAGCAGGCGGCGCTCGGTTGACGGAATCCTGCGCAGCGCTCCAGCGCGTCCATCGCCGCTGCATGGAGGCACTGTGTGAAACGAGTGCGCGCGCGCGCGGTGCTGTCGTGCGGGCCGCGATCGGGCGCGGCGCACACCGGCACGGACACCGCCGGCTGTCGCCGGCCGGTGCCACCGAACTCGGCCACCGGCGACCACGCGGGGCTGATCGCCAGCGGCGGCGGCGCGAGCGGCGCAAATTCCGCGTCCGCATGCACGACCTTGCCGCCCACGACGGTCAGCACCGACGACAGCGACTTGATCTGCGTTTCGTCGATCGTGAAGTAATCGTCGGTCAGCACCGCGAAATCCGCGTACTGACCGGGCACCAGCGCCCCCTTCCGATCGTCCTCGTTCGAGAACCACGCGCTGCCGACCGTGTAGCGGCGCAGCGCTTCCATGCGACTGAGCCGGTTGCACTCGGGATAGAGCGCCGTGCCGCCGACCGTACGCCCCGACACCATCCAGTACAGCGACAGGAACGGGTTGTAGCTCGCGATTCGGGTCGCGTCGGTGCCCGCGCCGACCGGCAGCCCGGCCGCCAGCATCGTGCGGATCGGCGGCGCGCGCATCGCGGCCTGCGCGCCGTAGCGCGCGATGAAATACTCGCCCTGGAACGCCATCCGGTGCTGGACCGTCACGCCGCCGCCGAGCGCGGCGATGCGCGCGATGTTCGCATCCGAAATCGTCTCGCAGTGGTCGAAGAACCAGCGCAGCCCGTCGAACGGAACGTCACGGTTCACCGCTTCGAGCACGTTCAGGAAGCGGCCGATCGATTCGTCGTACGTCGCGTGCAGCCGGAACGGCCAGCGGTGCCGCACCAGCAGGCGGACCACCGCGGCGAGTTCGGCCTCGAGCGCGGCGGGCAGGTCGGGGCGCGGTTCGAGAAAATTGCCGAAATCGGCGGCCGAGTACACCAGCAGCTCGCCGGCGCCGTTCATCCGCAGGAACGCGTCGCCGTCGCCGGGCTTCGCCAGCGTCACCCAGCGCGCGTAGTCGTCGAGCTCCCGTCCGGCATGCTGCACGAACAGGCTATAGGCGATGCGCACCGTCATCTCGCCGCGCTGCGCGAGCGTCATGATCGCGGCATAGTCGTCCGGATAGGCCTGGAAATCGCCGCCGGCATCGATCGCGCTCGTCACGCCGAGGCGGTTCAGTTCGCGCATGAAATGCCGCATCGAATTCATCTGGTCGTCGATGCCGAGCTTCGGGCCCTTCTCGAGCGCGGTGTGAAGCACGCCCATGTCCGGGCGCGCGATCAGCATGCCGGTCGGCCGGCCGAGGCGATCGCGCTGGATCTCGCCGCCGGGCGGATCGGATGTGTCGCGACCATAGCCGATCGCGCGCAGTGCGGCCGCGTTCAGCAGCGCACTGTCGCCGAGGTGCATGATGAAGACCGGCGTGTCGGGCGCGATCGCGTTGAGTTCGGCCACCGTCGGCCCGCGCTTTTCGGCGAACTGGAATTCGGTCCAGCCGCCGACCACGCGCACCCACTGCGGCGCCGGCGTCCGTAACACCTGGCGACGCAGCATCGCGAGCGCGTCGGCCAGCGTCGGCACGCCGTCCCAGCGCAACTCCAGGTTGAAATTCAGGCCGCCGCGAATCACGTGCAGGTGCGAATCGTTCAGCCCCGGAATGACGGTGCGGCCGTTCAGGTCGATGCGAAGCGTGTCGGCGCGCGCATGGCGCATCACCTCGTGCCCGCTGCCGGTCGCGAGGATCCGGCCGTCCTTCACCGCGAGTGCGGTCACGAACGACTGCCGGTCGTCCTGCGTCGCGATCTTGCCGTTGCATACGATGAGGTCCGCCGCTGCGGCGGATTCCTTCGCCTTAAGCACCGTCGGGCCTCCCGCTTGCGCCGCAGGCCGGGCCGCGCGTCGCGTACCCCCGGTTTGACGATTGACGGACCATCCACTTCCCCTTGAACATTGAACGATTGGGCCGGCGGGCCGCGGTGCAGTCGCGCGGCCGCCTCCTGCGCGGGCCGGGCGCCGCTACGCCACCGTCTGCATCGCGTCCGCCGCCTCGTGCCGCGTGCGCGTCCGGCCGCTCGACGGTGTCGGCTCCGGACGCACGAAGTTCTGCACGCGCGCGAGACGGCGCAGGTCGAACGCGCGCGATTGCGGATCGAAGTGCGCCGGCAGGCTGGCCACCAGCGACGCGGCCTGCGCGATGCGCCCGCGCTCGATCAGGTGATCGGCGAGATCGAGCGTGCCGCGCAGCGCCCATATCGCTGCGCCCTGCCCGTTCGCGGTATGGATCCCCGTCAGCAGATGACGACGTCCCTCGGCTTCGCAGGCGATGGCGAGATCCGTATCGACGGCGCGGGCCTGTTCGAGCATCGCCAGCCCTCTGGCGCGCAACAGCTCCGGCACGAACAGATGCTCGCCGTGCGCGCGGCAGCGCACGAGCGTCGCGTCGAGCTTCGCGCAGGCCTCGGCCGCGCGGCCGGTGCGCGTCAGCCCTTCCGCGTACGCGACGACCAGCGGCGCGAGCAGGCGCCGGAATCCGCTGGCTTCGATGTGCCGCAGCGCGGGTTCGAGCCGTGCGAGACCGGCGCCCGGATGCCCGGCCTGCATGTCGAACTGTCCGGCCAGGCATTCCGCGTGGCTGAGCCAGATGTCGAAGCCGTTTGTTTCCGCGGCCATCCGCAGCGTGCCGAGATAGTCGGCAATCACGTCGTGGTCGCCGTAGCGCAGCGCGATCGGCACCGCCGCCGCGCCGAGCACGACGCACAGCGCCGCGCCCGAACCCGCGCGGCGCGCGTGTTCGACCGCCTGCGCGGCCAGCCGCATCGCGTATTCCGGATCGCCCTGCATCCACACGAGCCGCGTCAGCATGGTCCGGCCGAGCGTCGCGACGTCGACGCCGAGCGCCGCCTGCGCACAGGCCGGTTCGCCGACCTCGGCCAGCTCGGCCGTCGCCGCCTCCAGCCGCTCGCGCGCCTGCGCATGCTCGCCGAAATAATGCAGGGAAGTCGCGACCATCGCGTTCGCCAGCAGCCGCTGCGGTCGGTCGCCGCGCCGCTCGGCGGCGCGCTCGAAGCGCATCGCGTAGCGCAGCGATTCGTGGATGTCGGAACGCGTCAGCATCGTATTCCACAGCCCGACCAGCGCGCGCGCATCGAACGCCGCGTCGCCGGTGCGGCCCGCCAGCGCGAGCGTCCGGTCCCACATCGTGGCCGCGGTCTGCGTATCGCCATCGGTATGCAGCAGCGCGGTCGCATAGGCAGCGCGCAAGCGCATCTCGCGCGCCGCGTCGATAGCCCCGGCCTCGCCGGCTTCAGCCGCCTCGAGCGTTCGCCGCGCCGGCATCGAACATTCACGCATCCGCGCTGGCTCCAGCAACGCACGCGCCAGCGCGTCCGCTGCCGTTACCGCTTCCCCATCCGCTGCCGGCGGCTCGACGGTCACGGTCTCGCAAGACGCCGGGGCGCCCGCAGCACCCCGCAGGCTCGCCCGGTCGGCAGCCGCCTGCATCCGCGCTTCGCCCTGCTCGCGCTCGTAGCGCACATGACGCGCGGCAACCGATTCGAATTCGCCCTCGTTGTGCAGCTTTTCGAGCGCATACGCACGCGTCGATTCCGTCAACCGGTAGCGCACCTGCGTGCCGTTGAACTCGACGCTCACCAGCGACTTCGCCACCAGTTCGCCGAGCACCGCGATCATGTCGGCGGCGGACATCGCGGGATCCATCGCCACCTCGCGCGCGGCGTCGAACGTAAACGGACCGATGAAGCACGCCATGCGGCGAAACAGCGCGCGCGCTGGTGCGTCCAGCAGCACGTAGCTCCAGTCGAACGTCGCCCGCAAGGTCTGATGGCGCGGCAAGGCCGATCGAAGCCCGCCCGTCAGCAGGTTCAGCCGGTCGTCGAGACGCGACGCGACGACCTCGAGTCCGAGCGTCGCGACGCGCGCGGCAGCCAGTTCGATGGCCAGCGGCAGCCCGTCGAGACGCCGGCAGATATCGCCGATCAGCCGGATGCCGGCCGGGTCGATCGCGCACTCGGGCGTGGCGGCACGGATCCGCGCCAGGAACAGCTCGACGGCCGAATGGCGCATCATCTCGTCGACCGACGCATCGCCGTCCGGCACCGCCAGCGGACTCACGCGGAACACGGCTTCGGCCGAGATATGCAGCGGCTCGCGACTCGTCACGAGCACGCGCAGCGACGCGGCGCGCGAGGTCAGCGTATCGACCAGGTCGGCCACCAGGTCGACGACGTGCTCCGCGTTGTCGAGCACGATCAGCCCGGGCGACGCGGCGAACGCATCGGCGATCCTGTCGACACCCGGCACGTGGTCCGTCTCGAGTTCCAGCGCTGCGGCAATCGCAAGCAGCACCTCGTCGCGCGTCGCGGCACTCGCCAGCGCGACGAACACGACGCGTTCGCCGGAGCGGCCGCGCACCTCGTGCGCGACCCGGTCGGCGAGGCTCGTCTTGCCGATGCCGCCCGCACCAACCAGCGTGACGACCGGCGCACGCTCGATCATGTCGACGATCTGTTCGATCTCGGCCTGACGTCCGACGAGCGGCTGCGGACGGGCAGTCGTGACGACCTCGCGCGGCACCGGCATCGCGCGCGGCACCGCCTCCTGCGCGACGACAGGATTCGCGATCAGCAGATAGCCGCGGCCCGGCACCGTCTTGATCAGGTCGCGGTTCGCGCCGAGCGCCTTGCGCAAGGTCGCGACATGGACCTGCAGCCGGTTCTCCTCGACGATCAGGCCCGGCCAGACGGCATCCATGATGTCGTCCTTCGACACGACGGAACCGTTGGCGCGATGCAGTACTTCCAGTATGTCAAGCGCGCGTGCGCCAATACGCAGCGACGCGCCATGGCGGCGAATGTCCCGCTGCTCGAAATCCACCGACAACGTCCCGATCTGGATCATGGCCACCTCCAGGTTCCCCACGATGACCGCCGTGTGAACATGGCCGTTCACTCAGGCGGAAGTCCGCATCCGGCCAGCGTTGCAAGCTGGATGCAAAGACTCAGAAAGCAAGCGGAGTGTAACCGCCGCATAAACAAAAATCTTGAAGGAAAATGCGCTGACGGCCGCCGCCACCGCATGCCGCCCCGCGCGCGCCGCGCCCACATAAACGGGGCAACATCATTGGCGGGCGCACCTTCGCGTGCGGGCCGCGCGTCGCGCGGCACGGGTCGATGCCGCACTGGTATTGCGTCGGATGTGGACATTTGTTCAAGTCGTCTTGGGACTGTCAGGCGCGCCGTATAAACTGCTCGTAAAAACGCTCGCGCGCCGCCCCTCCAACGAAGGATCGTTCCGTCATGCCCGCTCCCCTCGCCGCGCCGCCGGCGCCACCGAAGGACACGCTCGGATGTCTGTCGAGCCTGCTGTCCAAGGATATTGAAAGGTCGGTCGGCGGCCTGACGCTCCATCGCAAATGCATGCGCGACGAACAATTCGAGCGCATCGAAATGGCGGCCAGCGATCGCGGCTTCCTGATCGGCGTGTCGCTCAACGGCGGACACCATCGCACGATCTATGGCGGGAGCGGCAAATCCGAGCGGCGGTTTCAGCACAACACGATCTACATTCGCGACTTCTCCCGGAATTTCCGCGCCGACCTGTACGGCAAGTTCGACTTCGTGCTGGTCGAGCTGTCGCACCGCTACCTCGACGACCTCGGCCGCGAACACGACGGCACGGAAATCGGCGGCCTGACCTGCGCGCCCGACGTGCAGGACCCGGTGCTCGGCCATCTCGCGCACGCCGTCGCCGACAGCCTCGACGGGCGCGGCGCGCTGAACACGCTGTTCATCGAGCAGATGGGGCTCGCGATCGGCACGCATCTCGCGCGCCAGTACGGCAACGCCAGCGTGCGCGACCTGCAGCGCAAGGGCAGACTGTCGCCGGCCAAGATCGCGCTCGCCAAGGAACTGCTGATGGAAAAAGCCGATCTCGGCGTGTCGATCGAGGAAGTCGCGAGCGAATGCGAGCTGTCGCGCGGCTATTTCATCCGTGCGTTCTCGCGAACGACGGGACGCACGCCCCATCAATGGCTGCTCGAACAGCGCGTGATCCGTGCCCGACAACTGATCGAGACGACCTCGATGACGCTCGCGGAAATCGCGGCGGCGTGCGGTTTCGCGGACCAGAGCCATCTGAACCGCGTGTTCGCCCGCATCGTTGGCCACCCGCCCGGCGCATGGCGGCGCGAACTGTCCCGCTGAGCCGCGCGATTGCCCGCGCCACGCGGACGCGACGCGCGACACCGATCGCATAACGCCGCTCGGCGACGCGCTTCGGCGTGCCGGCATCGCCCACCGCTCGCCGGTCCGGACTCAGGCCGCCGCGTCATGCACGCGCTGCGCGGCGATCAATGCATCGCGAAAGACCGCAGCCGGCTGCGCGCCGCTGACGACCGCCTGCCCGATGCGCGTCGACGGCACCGACGCGACGCCTTCGCTCACCGTGCCCGCTTCGAGCTCGACCACCGCGTCGAGCCCTGCGTCGGACGCGAGGAACGCACGCACCGCGTCGCCCGGCAGACCGGCGCCGGTCGCGATCTCGACCAGCACGTCCGCGTCGCCGATATCTCGGCCATCGCGAAAATATGCGGCGAACAGCGCATCGACGAGCGCGACCGCGCTGCCGCGTTGCTGCGCGAACCAGACGAGCCGGTGTGCCAGCCGCGTATTCGGCGTACGCGCGATCCGCGCATGATCGAACACGAGGCCCGCCGCCCGTCCGGCTTCGGCCACATGCGCGTCGAGTCCCTGCGAGCGCGCCCAGCTGCCGAACTTCGCGCTCCGGTATGCCTTGCGGTCCATCCCGCCGGCCGGCATCGACGGATTCAGTTCGAACGGCACGAACCGGACGTTCACGCTGCCGGTCAGGCCGACTTCATCGATCGCCTGCGCGAGCCGGTGCCCGGCAATCCAGCACCACGGGCAGATGAGATCGTGGATCACCGTTACTTCGATAGGCTTCATGGCTGCCTCCTGTACATGGCTACATTGCAGTCTCGAAGATAGCGCCGGTGCGCCGGCGATAGAATGCGAACGGCACGCAACGCATCGTTGCGGCACGCACAAAGGCGATCACATGGACAAATTCTCCGCGCTGCGCGCATTCGTGGAAGTAGCGGAAGCCGGCGGCTTCTCGAGCGCGGGGCGGCGTCTCGAACTCGCGGCGTCGTCGGTGGTGCGCGCGGTCGATGCGCTCGAGGCGTCGCTCGGCACCGTGCTGCTGAACCGCACGACGCGGCAGGTCACGCTGTCCGACGCGGGCGCCGTGTACTACGCACGCGCGAAGCAACTGCTGGAGGAACTCGCGGAAGCCGACGCGCTGGTCGCCGATCGCGGCGACGAGCCGTCCGGGCCGCTGCGTGTGTCGGTGCCGGTGGCCTACGGCGTGCGCCGCATCGCACCGCACGTCGCGGCCTTCCTCGCGCGCTATCCGAAGCTCGACCTCGACCTGCAGCTCACCGACGAGCGCGTCGATCTCGTGACCGGCCGGATCGACGTCGCGATCCGGCTCGGCGAAGCGGCGCCGTCCGCGGAAGTCGTCGCGCGGCCGCTCGGCGCGTTCCATCGCTATGTCGTCGCCAGCCACGACTACCTCGACGCGCGCGGCACGCCCGCGACGCCGGGCGAACTGGTCGATCACGAATGCCTGCGCTTTCACTTCGGCGGCGATCAGCAGGCGTGGGCCTTTGCCGATGCGCACGGCACGACCAGGGTACTGGTCACCGGACGCCTGAAATCGAACCACAGCGAAGTGCTGCGCGAGGCCGTGCTCGATAGCGCCGGCATTGCGCTGCTGCCCGACTGGCTCGTCGATGCCGACGTCCAGTCGGGCCGCCTGCGCAGGCTGTTCGAACAGTACGACGTCACGCCGGATACGGCCCGCTCGGTCGTCACCGCGCTGTACCTGCCGAACCAGCGCGGCTCGAAGCGCGTCGCGGCGTTCATCGATTTCGTCGAGACGCTGGCGCGCGCGCAACACTGAGCCGCGCGGCGCGACGCGCTACCAGCCGAACTTCGCTTCCATGCCGACATAGTCGGCGTTGCGCGCCCCAAGCGCGCGAATCGAGTCGGCGATCTGGAAGTGCACGGCCTCGACGGCCAGCGCCACGTTCTGATTGACGAGCCAGTCCACGCGCGCCTGCGCATACATGCCCGTCCACGCACCGCCCTTGCCGGCCGTGCCGGGCACCGCCGACATCCCCTGCCCGTAGATTGCGTCGGCCGTCGTCTCGCGCCACTGAAAACCGAGCGCCGTCAGCACCGTCACGCTGGAGGACGGCTTGAACGTCAGCGAAGGCTTCACGTGAATCAGGTTGCTGTAGCCTGTGTAGCCGGCGAGCGTGAAGTAATAGCCGTTCGGAAACAGCGGATTGAAGGTGCCCATGCGCCCGTCGCCCGGATGCCTGTCGCCCGAGGCACCGTCGACCTGGATGCCGATGCGCGGCGTGCCGGGCGTCTTCGCGAAGGTATAGCCGCCGAGCGCGCCGAACGCCCATGCGCCGATCGTGTCCTGGCCGATATGACCGGTCTGCAGCATTGCCTCGACGTCCCAGTCGAGCCGGCCGGATTTGCCCGCGTAGCGCAGGTCGAAGACGTCGCGCCGCTCGGTGCCGGCGCCGGAGAGATAGCGCGCGTTGTCGCGCGTATAGCGCGACCAGTAGCCCGACAGGTCGCCGGGGCCCGTACCGTTGCGCTCGATGCGCACGCCGTCGAATCGCAGGTGCCGGTTCGACACGTCGTCGAATACCGCGTCGTCGCGATACTGCACGGGGCGCGTCACATAGCCGATCAGCCGCCACTTGCCGATCTCGTAATCGGCCCACAGCGCGTCGAACGCCTGGCGCACGTTCGGGCCGTCCCGCACCGACACGAACCGCTGCAAGTCGAACGCCATCTCCTGTCGGCCGATGCGCGTCTTGAACACGCCGCCGCCCAACTGGTCGACATAGGCGACGAACGCCTGCTCGATATCGAGCTGATCCTTGTCGACGGCCCCGACCGTATCCTTGCCGAACGGCCGCGCATCGACGAACTGCACGAAGGCCTGGAAATGCCCGGCGTAACGCAGATCCGCATGCACCGTCGCGCGCTGGATCACGTAGTTGTCGTCATGCGCGGCGCCGAGCCCGAACAGCGGTGCGTTGTTCAGTTCGAAGCGCTCGCGCAGGTTCGCGCCGAGCGACAGGTAGGTCGACGGATCGGCGCCCAGCGGAATGTACTTCAGCCCGTCAAGCGGCTCGCGCGGCACGCACGGGTTCGCGAGGACCGACCAGTCTTCCTGCCAGCGGTTGAACAGCACCGTGGGACGCTTGGCGGTGCAGGTCGTGCCGCCCGGCGTCGCGGCTACCTCGGCCGCGGCCGCCGTGCCTGCGCAGGTCGCGACGCCGCCGGCCAGGACCGCGGCCGGCAACACGCTGCGCCAGGCGCGCCCGATCGATCCGCGCGCCATTACTTCGACTGCGCGTGGATTTCGGCGACGTAGCCGCCCGGGAACTGCACGAGCGCGGCATCGCGCCCGTCCGACGTGAAGCTCGGCACCAGCACGGTCACGCCTGCGGCCTGCGCCTGCTTCAGCGTCGCGGCGAGATCCGGCACTTCGTAGCCCGTCAGCTCGCGGCCGAACGGATAGGGCAGATGGCCGTCCGTCGCCAGCACGGTCATCTTGCCGAAACCCGACTCGATGCGGATGCGGCGGTACGTGTCGTTGGGCCGGCCGATCTCGACGCCCGGCGCCTTGCGCACGTCGGACACAACCTTGCCGCGCGAGAACGCGACGAAGTCGTGCACCAGCTTGTTCGCGCTCTCCGGCGACACGTACACGCGGTTCTCCGGCACCGTCTGCAGCGGGTCGTAGTGCGGCGCCTGGGTGTGCCAGTAAAGCTGCATGTTGACGCCGCCCGGCCAGCGGACGATCGCATCGCGGCCGATCGGGTCGGGGAACGTGTCGACGATCACATCCGCGCCGTGCGCACGCGCCGACTTCATCGCGACGTCCATGTCGCTGACCAGGTAGCCCGTGCGCTCGGCGCAGAACGGATACGGGATCGGCGTCTTGAAGCCGAACACGGAAATCGTGCCGGCCGGCGTGAACACGAGCTGCGACATCGTCTGGCTCGGCGTCGGCGTGACCTGGAACACGCCCTGCTGCGACTTCTTGCCGCCGAAAGTCGCGACGAAGCTGTCGGTGAAGCGGTCGAAATCCTCCGGTGCGACGCACACGTGCGTCGTGTCGTATTGCGGGCCGACCGCGACGGCCGGCACGCGCGCGGACGCGGACTGGGTCAGGCGCGTCGCATCGGCGTGGGCCGGCGCGGTCGCCAGCAACGCGCCGAGCATGGCCGTCGCCGCAGCCGTCATCCGCAATCCTTGCTGCAGTTTCGGTGCAATCATCGAGTTCTCCTTGAAAGTGGCAAGCGCAGCCGTACGCCGCGCGCGCATTCAGCGTGGCGTGGGCCGTTCGTCGGACCGGCCGGATTGATAGGCGAGGAAGCACAGGGTCGCGAGCGGCAGCGCCAGTGCCCAGAAGGCCGCGAACAGATAGGCCGCCGCGCCCGCACCGGCCCCGAGCGCAAAGCCCGCGACCGGCGGCAGCGTGCGCCGCAGCCGCACCCGCGCGGCCTCCCGTTCGGCCGGCGCGGCGAGCGGCACGAGCCAGTCGAACGCATCGATCACCGCCTGCGTGACATTGCCCGTCATCACCGTGTTGGCGACCACCGAGCGGGCCGTCAGCCGGCCGTGCGCGTTCTGCACGCCCATTGCCGCGGCGCCGAGCAGGCCGCACAGAATCGTCCTCGGCGCATCGGCGTCGGCGATCGGCGAGGCCATCACGCCGGCCAGCATGAATCCGGCCAGCAGCACGGCCTGCAGCGCATACAGCGAACGCGCCCGCACGCCGTGCCCCAGCGTGCGCATCCGATGGTCGAGCACGCGCGCGCCGACGATGCCGGCGATGAAGGCCGGAAACGCGAGCCACTTGATCGCGAGCCCTTGCCCGACGCCGGCCAGCCCCGAGCCGATCAGGATGAAGTTGCCGGTGACGTGCGCGGTGAACAGGCCGAACAGCGCGACGAAGCCGAGCGTGTCGACATAGCCGGCGATCGACGCGAGAAACACGTCCTCGCCGCGCACGCGGTCGGGCGCGGCGGCTGCCGCGGTTACGGGTTGTGGCGGCATGGCGCGGCTTCCTGGAAAGTGTCGACGGCGCCGGCCCGGCCTGGGCGCGGCGAGATCAGATAACGCATGTTCCGCTCCGGTTGCGCCGGCCGGCCCGGCTTGCCGGCTGGCATCCGGCCCATGCGGCGGCTCGGCAGCTAGACTAGTTAAGGAAAGCCTTAATGTCATGGCCGCGGCCTGAATTTTTCTGAATGCGCCGGCCGGTCGCGGCACGGACGGCCGATCCGGTTCGATGCGGGGAGGCTTCCTGCGCCGCAAACCGGAGCCGACACGCCGATCGTGTTATTTTTCGATCGATAGTTTAGGCACGCTCACCACCAGGAGCCGATGAATGACCGAAACCAAACGCAGCGCGCCCGCCCGCGAACGCGGGACGGACGCCGACGGCAACGCCGTCACGCCGGGCCGCCGGCTCGCGCCGGAGGCGCGCGAGCGGCAGATCGTCGAGAAAGCGATCGAGCACTTCGCCACGCACGGCTTTTCCGGCAGCACGCGCGAACTCGCGCGGCAGATCGGCGTCACCCAGCCGCTGCTGTACCGGTACTTCCCGAGCAAGGAGGCACTGATCGATCGCGTCTACGACGAGATCTACACGTGGAACCCCGACTGGGAAAAACTGATCGCCGATCGCGCGGTCCCGTTGCAGGAGCGGCTCGTCGCGTTCTACCGCGCGTACGCGCAAACCATCCTGCGACGCGAATGGATCCGCACCTTCATCTTCGCGGGGCTCAGCCGCGAGGGGTTCAACACGCGCTACCTGTCGCGGCTGCGCGAACGCGTCTTCCTGCCGGTGCTGCGCGAGCTGCGCCACGAGTACGAGATCGCCACGCCGACGACCGAGGCGCAGCGCAATGCCGAAATCGAACTGGTCTGGAGCCTGCACGCGAGCATCTTCTATTTCGGCGTTCGCAAATGGGTATACGGCCTGCCGGTGCCCGACGATCTCGACACTGAAATCGAACGGTTGATCGACGCGTTCCTGAATGGCACGCCCGCCGCGCTGAAGCAACTCGCGTCGGGGGGGACCGCCCGGCGGCGCCGGCGCGCGTGACACGGCGGCGGTCGCCGCGGGGCAGCGAATGCCGACGGGGCACAAGACGAATTCAGAACAATTTATCCGGCGAGCCGATCGAGTCGCCTATGCTCGAAAGGCCTCCGCACGCGCCGCCGGCGGCACGCGGGTCCAACCCAACATGCACCGTCACATGACCATCGTCGAGCCTTCGATCGCCTCTCACACTGCCACTGCGGACGGCGTCCGACCGCACTCCTGCCTCGGTGCCGGCAGCGTGCCGGGCGCCGGCTACGACCGCCGCGCCCGCGTCGCGACGCGTTTCCCGGAGGCTCTCTCCGAGCGCGCCGAACCACCGCGCCCGCAAACGATCACCGGGAGGCAGCCATCATGAGCAGCGTTTCGAGCCCGCTGGCGGTCGTCATCGGCGGATCGGTGGGCGGGCTGTTCGCGGCGACCGCATTGCGGGCGGCCGGATGGCGCGTCAAGGTGTTCGAGCAATCGCCGAACGATCTCGACAGTCGCGGCGGCGGCATCGTGCTGCAGGCGCCGATCGAACGCGCGTTCGCGTTCGGCGGCGTGCCTTTGCCACGCGATGCAGGCGTCGATTCCGTCGACCGGATCTATCTCGACGAGGACGACCGGATCGTGCAGCGCCTGTACATGCCGCAAACGCAGACCGCATGGAACGTGATCTATACGGCGCTGAAGCGCGCGCTGCCCGCCGACGTCGTGCACGCCGGCGTATCGTTCGAGCGGTTCACGCGGGAAGGCGACGACGTGATCGCGCATTTCGCGGACGGCCGCGCCGAGCGGGCCGACCTGCTGGTTGGCGCCGACGGCGGCCGCTCGAACGTCCGCGCGCAGTTGCTGCCCGATGCGCGGCCTGCCTACGCGGGCTATGTCGCGTGGCGCGGCCTCGTCGACGAGCACCTGCTGCCCGACACGGTGCTGCGGGTGTTGCGCGACCGCTTCACGTTTCAACAAGGCGACGCGCATCTGTTCCTGACTTACCTCGTGCCCGGCCGCGACGGTGCGACCGAGCCGGGCAAACGCCGCGTGAACTGGGTCTGGTACCGGCGGCTCGCACCGGACCGGCTGCCGCCGCTGTTCCTCGCGCAGGACGGCACACAGCGCGACGGCTCGCTGCCGCCAGGCGCGATGCGCGACGATAACCGGCTCGAACTCGTCGACGCCGGCCGTCGCCTGCTCGCGCCGACGCTCGCCGCGCTCGTCGAGGCGACGCACGCGCCGTTCGCGCAATCGATCCTGGATCTCGCGGTCGATCGCATGGCGTTCGGCCGCGCGGTGCTGATCGGCGACGCGGCCTGCTTGGTCCGACCGCACACGGCCGCCGGTGTCGCGAAGGCGGCGGAGAACGCGGTCGGTCTTGCCGAGGCATTGCGCGGCGTCGTGCGCGGCACCGCATTCGACGCCGCGCTGTCGCGCTGGGAAGCGGTTCAGCTCGCGACCAATGCGTCGCTGTCCGAACTCGGCATCTCGCTCGGCACCCGCGTCATGGGGCGCGCTTGAGCGGCCGGCAAAGCGCGCGTCAGAAGCGATGCGCGATGCCGACGGCATCCACGAACTGCTGGCGCGAAGCCGACGGCGTCATCCCGTTGATCGACGCGACTGCGGGCTGTCCGAGCGAATCGGTGCCGGCCGCGCGCTGATAGACCGCGATCATGTAGACGTCCGTGCGTTTCGACAGCGCATAGTGCACGCCGGCGTTGACCTGGTGGTAATGCGCGCCGATCGCGTCGGGCCCGCGCGCGAGCGTGTACGAATACGACGCGCCGAGCGACACGGCCGCGCCGATCCGGTAGCTGCCATTGAGTTCGACCGTATTGAAGCTCGCGCTGCCCGCATAGCCGCGCGGATTGGGCCCCGCGTCCGAGCCCAGTCCGACGAAGCGCGTGTTCGTATAGACCGCGCCGATCGTCGCATTGCCGAGCGCATAGCTCGCGCCCGCGCCGACCGTCTGCTCGCGGCTCGCCGATGCGTAGCCGGCCATCACCGGATTGCGCTCGGGCACCGTCGCCGACCCGAACGAGCCGATATTGTTCGCCGCGCTGCCGCCGCCGTTCGGCTGTCCGCCCCACATCGACACGTTGGGCGCGGACGCGCTGAGATAGCCGACGCCGATCCGCAACGAACTGCCCGCGTAGCCGACCCCGGCCGACATGACCTGATTCCGGCCCACGTGGCCCGGGACACCGCCCAACGCGTACATCGCACCGGCCGACCATCCATGCCAGACCGGCGTCGAGAACTTCACCGCATTGTTCTGCCTGACCGTCAGGCCCAGATCGTCGATGTCGTCCGGATGCGCGGTAATGAATCCGCCCCACTGCGATACCGTCGTGAGCGGCGCAAGAAAATCGATCACCGGCGAATATTGACGGCCGAGCATCACGCTGCCGAACCGCTCGTTCGACACACCGACGAATGCCTGCCGGCCAAACAGCGCACCGCCCTGCCCGAGCGAGCCGTTCGCGACGCTGAATCCGTTCTCCAGCGCGAATACCGCGAACGTTCCCGCGCCGAGGTCTTCCCGCCCGCGAATGCCGAATCGGCTGCCGACATAGGCCGAGGTCGTGGCGTCCTGAAGCGATATCTGCCGGTCGCCGTGAAGCGCTCCCGCCACGCGCCCGGTCTGTGCATTGCTGACGAATACCACATCGGGATTGACAATGCCGTACAAGGTCACACTGCTCTGAGCGCACGCGCCCCACGCCCATCCAAGCGGCAACGCGGCCGCGACTATCCGTACTGCTCTCTCGATCGACATATCTTCTCTCTCGTCCGACTGGAACATTCGACAAACCGATTCGGCGACAGCTGGAATAGCCGTACGCAGACATCCACCCTCTGTAGTCCGAATAATATTGCTCAGGCGACTACCGCCAGGCGCGACGCGGCTGTCCAACGACCCGCCTGGAGACGGGGTGTCGCGCATCCGCCTTCCACGATACTTATCGTTTGATAAATTATAGATCGCAGGACACGTTTGGGGCGGGGATCGCGAGTCAGTGTTTACCCGTTTTCGATTTTTTTGAACGATGGAGTCTCAAGGCGGCAGGTCCACGATTTTCGATGAATCGCGTCGCCGCTCTCGATGGATCGACGATGCGTGCGGGCAGTTCTAGAACCCCGGAAGCGTCAACGCCTCAGGAACAGGCCCACAGAACGCCGGAACCTTCTCGTGCCCGAGCAGCCAGCGCTTCCGGTGCACGCCCCACGCGTACCCTTTCAGGTCGCCGTTGCTTGCAATCACGCGATGGCACGGCACCACGATTGCGATGGAATTGGCCGCATTGGCCGCGCCCACATCGATCGCCGCACGCGGATCGTCGAAGCCCAGCGCCTTCGCCAGCTTGCCGTACGTCGTGGTCGTGCCCGGCGCAACGAGCCTCAATGCTTGCCACACGCGCAGTTGCAGATCGGTGCCGGCAGTGACGATCGACAATTCGTCGAGCGCTGTCAGCTCGCCTGCAAAGTACCGGCTGAACGCGCTCGCGATCGGCTCCGGCACCGCGCGGCTTGCAGGCTCCGACACCCCGTGGCGCTCGGCGATGCCGCGACGCAGGCGCGACAGGTGGCTGGCGAATTCGAGTGCGTGAATTGCGTCGTGCCTGTCGGTGACGACCAGCATGTCACCCATCGGGGTTTCGAAGCGACTTTGAAAAAGCTGCATGATGTGCTCCCGGTCGAAAATCAGAAACCATGCGCTTACTGTACGTGCGAGACGGTGCGGCCGAACTCCGTCTCTTGCGTTCGAATTCTCGAATTCGTGGACATGCCCCGCCCGGGAGAACCAGTGACCTACTTCGCGTCGTGAAAAATGACGCCGAGCGTGCGCCGTTCGCCGCGGCGCACCCGGCTCACGCCATGTCGCAGCGACGCGCGATAGAATCCGCGCGACGACTTCACCGGCCGATGGTTCACCGCCAGCACGACTGCGTCGCCTTGCCGGAGCGGCACGACCTCGGCCCGTCCCGGCTTCTTCGGATCGCTTTCGGTCAACAGCAGTTCGCCGCCGTCGAAATCCCGCGCGGGTTCGTCAAGCAGGAAGATCGCCTGCAACGGGAACACGAACTCGCCGTACAGATCCTGGTGTAGACAGCAGTAGTCGTTTTCCTGGTATCGCAGCAGCAGCGGTGTCGGCCGGGTCTGCCCTGCGTGACGGCACACCGCATGGAACGCTTCGAGCGTGTCGGGAAACCGGGTGTCGATGCGCATCAGGCCGTGCCAGCGGTTCGCAATCGGCGCCAGACGCGCATAAAGCGATTCGCGCAACTGCCCGACGATATCGGGCAGCGGCCGCGCGAAATACTTGTATTCGCCGCGACCGAATGCGTAGCGCTCCATCACGATGCGGCTGCGAAAACGCCGTTCCTGCGGGAAGTAATCCGCGACCTCGCGGCAAAGGGATTGCGCGAGCATTTCTGGAAGCACCGCATACCCGTCACGCGTGAGGTCGCACTCGAATGCGCGCCAGTCGATCGCGCCGAGCTTCGCGTCGATCGACGCATCCGCCGATCCTTCATCCGCATCGACGCGCTCGGCGTCGAACATCAGCGTTGCTTGCGTACTTGTCATCCCGGCTTCCTCGTGTGCGACCGGTTCGAACGCGCGGTCGAAGCCGCCTTCCAGGCAGCGTATTGTTCCGGCAGGCAGACCGCGCAAGGACGATAGCCGGCCGCGACGGCGGTCTCTTCATCCCGAAAGAACACGCGGTATTCGACATAGCCGCCGCGCGCGATCGCCTGCAGCGCGGACCGGCAGTCGAGCCGACCATAGATGCGATTGCGCCGATGTCCGCCGAGCGTGCCCGGCACGACGCTGTCGTACAGTTTGCCGTCCCGGCCGACGAGGCTGAAATGCGTGGATTGCGACATGGCCTTTGCGTTCCGCGTCGTCACGGCGCGTGATGAAACGACAGTTCGATGCCAAGCCGCTCGCCGTCGCGAACGCGACTGATCGCATGCTTCAGATTGACGCGGTAGTAGCCCTTGCTTCCCTTGAACGGACGCTGCGCAGTGCCGATGATCGCGGCATCGCCCAGCGCGAGCGGCAACACCATCGGGCGCGACTGCATCCGCGGCCGTTGCTCGGTCAGAACGAACTCCCCGCCCGTGAAGTCCTCGCCGGGTTCGCTCAGCAGCACGACGACCTGCATCGGAAAGACATGCTCGCCGTCGCTGCGCTGATGCAGCGCCAGATAGTCGCCGACACCGAGACGGCTCAGATGACACAGCGGCTGTTTTTGCCCGGCTTCGGCGTTGCGTTTCAGGAACGCGCCCAGCTCCGGCGGATATCGATACGGGACGCCCAGCGTCTCGTTCCAGCGATTGGCGATGGGCGCGAGATCCCGATACAGCGCGGCGCGCCACGACGCCAGCGGCTCCGGCAGTTGCGCCCCGAAGCGCCTGATTTCACCGCGCCCGAGTTCGAGCGAATCGAGCGACACGCGACGAGCGATACCGTCCGCCGCGATCCGGCGTACAAGTTCACGGGCCTCGTCGGGCGCGAACGCACCGGGCAGCAGTGCGTAACCGTCGGAATCGAGCTGAGCGCCAATGTCGGTCCAGTCGGGCGCGTCGCAACGGATGGAGATTTCGTTCATGTTGAAAGTCACGGTCGGGTTCGAGTGCGCAGCGCTCAGGACTTCGCTTCGCGGCGCAGCAGTTCGCGCTTGCGATCGACACCCCAGCGGTATCCGGAGATGTCGCCGTCCCGCCGTACGACGCGATGGCAAGGTATTGCAACCGCGATAGGGTTCGAGCCGCAAGCCTGCGCGACGGCGCGCGTCGCCTTCGGCGCGCCGATCCGCTGCGCGATCTCCGCGTAGCTGACGGTGGTTCCCGGCGGAATGTCGCGCAGCGCCTGCCACACGCGCTCCTGAAAGGCCGTGCCGCGAACGTCCAGCGGCAGGTTCAGGCCGATGGACGGCGCCTCCACGAATCCGACCACCTGTGCGATCAGCGTCTCGAAGTCGGCGTCTCCTCCGACGAACTGCGCTTGCGGAAACTGGTCCTGCAGGTTCCGGACGAGCAGGTCGGGATCGTCGCCCAGCAGGATCGCGCAGATCCCGCGCTCGCTTTGCGCGACGAGTATCGCGCCCAGCGTGCATTGGCCAACCGCGAACCGGATCGCCGTTCCGGCACCGCCCGCCCGATAGTCGCGTGCGCGCATGCCGAGGAGTTGATCGGAATGTTCGTAGAAGCGGCTGTTCGAATTGAAACCCGCATCGTAGATCGCATCGGTCACCGACGCGCCGGGGCCGTTCAGTTTCGAACGCAGCTTGCGCGCCCTGGACGCCGACGCATAGGCCTTCGGCGTCAATCCCGTTTCCGCCTTGAACAGGCGATGGATATGGAACGGGCTCATGCCCACATGCGCAGCCAATTCGTCGAGCTTCGGCGGCGTCTCGGCTTCGTCGATCAGCCTGCACAGCTTCGCGACGACGTCGATGCGTGCAGCCTCCGCGCTGGAGCGGTCGCCGCTCGCCCGCCGGCTCGGCCGATAGCCAGCCTTTTCGGCCTCCGCGGCGGTCGCGAAGAACACGACGTTGCTGCGTCTGGGCTGGCGAGTCGACGAGCTCGGCCGACAATAGACGCCGGTCGTCTTCACCGCATACACGAAACATGCGTCGGCACGGCGGTCTCGCGTGCGCACCGCTTCCCAACGTTCGTCGTCCGTCGTGTAGGCGTTCGTGGTTGAAACAGTCGATTCCATGGCAATCGCGCAGGAAATTTGATCACGATTCGAGAATAGTCGCGAGATCGATCGCAAGCACCCCGATTCTTGCGATCAAACTCTGGCGAGCCGGGTTGTCGGGGTCGTGTCGTGCCCTTTCAAGCACCGGCAGCCTTCGCGCACGCCGGAATCTTTCGCAGGCGCGATCTTCAGACGGGCCATCATATAGCTCAGGAGCATCTCGACCGCCCCCCTTCCGACACCGCGCAGCGTGACCAGGCATTCGGCTCGATCATCTGCAGCGCGTCACGCCGGCCTCGCCGAGCAGATAGGCTTCGCCACTGACCATCTGCAACTCCGCGTCGCCGTTTTCGTTGATCCGCCAGAACGCGATTCCCGCATCGACGAGCGACTGACACTGCGCCTCGATTTCGGACCGCAAGGCCTCCGCGTCGACACACGAGATCGCCCCGAAATCGCTTCGTGCGTCCCGTTTGCTCATTGGCATGTCCCCTCCGCGTTTGCGCGGCATGCGGCGCATTCGGCGCGCGACGGAACGCCCGTTGCGTCACGCCCGACCGATGCAATGCATTCAAACAGGAACATCGAGCGCGTATTCATTCAGCGAGAATCGTGAAAAATCAACCCGACCGTGTAACGCCTTCCGCGCCGGACGACGCTCACGCCGTGGCGCATCATGACGCGCCGCGTCCTACCTCGCGCGCCCGTCGACGGCCGCTGATTGACCGTGAAGATCACCGCATCGCCCTTGTTCAGCGCCACCACGTCCGCGCGCTGCCCGCGGGTGGACCTCTCCGTCATCACAAACTCGCCGCCTTCGAACTCGACGCCGGGCTTCGACAGCAGAATCGCCACCTGCAACGGAAAGACATGTTCGCCATACAGGTCTTGATGAAGACAGTTGTAGTCGCCCCGACCATATTCGAGAAGAAGCGGAGTCGGTCGCGTCTGCCCGGCTTCGTGACACTGGCGCAGATACGTATCCAGTTTCGACGGAAAGCGCACACCGACACCCATCGCGTCGTTCCAGCGATTGGCGACGGGCGCCAGTCGCGCATACAACGCGTGTCGCAACGCGTCGAGCAGACGCGGCAGCGGGTACGCGAAGTACTTGTACTCGCCGCGGCCGAAACCGTGACGCGCCATCACGATGGTGGTCCGAAAGCAGGATTGCGTCGCATACAGCGCGGCAATCGCATCGCACTGCGCTTCGGTCAGCAAGCCGGGCAGCACGGCATTTCCGTGCGTGTCGAGCGATCGTTCGATCTCGGGCCAGTCGAAGCCGGCCATCGTCGTCGCGAGAGTGTTCTCCATCGCGGAACTCATCGGGCGCACGCTCCGGCCGGCCTGTTGCGCTGTATCAGCGCCTGCGGAGGCGCAAACCCGTCGTAACGCACGCCAACGTTCGGGAAAAACGCGCTGGGTCGATTCAAGCGATCATGCTCGCCTTCATCGAAAAAAAACGCGCTATCGACCGGAACGGTATCGCGCCCGGTTCGAGTCCGCGCATACCGGATCGGACCCTCGCATAGACCCGCCAGCGTGCGGAAATCGTATGCGAACGCGGAGATGATCGGTCGAGTTTTCATTGCGTTTGTCCGGACGTGAGCAGTCATGCAGCCAATCTACATTCGACAGCGCGGATCGGAACTCCATTTCTTGCGATCGAACTCGCGCACAGCGAGTCGCGTCACCATCCCGGAAAGGTTGCGATCAGGCGTACCCAGATCGTCAGGCAGCCGGCGTCGTGCATGTAGCGCAAGGCCTCGTGCGCGCGCCACGTGCACGGCACGCGCCGCAACCAGGTGGAATCCGCTCCGGATCGATACAGCCACACGATCGTCGCCGCCATCATCTGCTGTTCCGGCGCCATCGCGCGAAAGACGGCGCGCCACGCGGCCATTTCCGCCGGATGATGCTCGCCCGATCGCTCGTCATAGGCGGCCGGGCAAATGCCGCGATGGAATTCGCCCTGCCCGCTGGAACTGAACAGCCTCGACAATCTCAGCTCGGCGATCGCCTGTTCCAAGGCGGCCAGAAAGTGCGCCGGTGATCTCGTCGCCGGCGCACACGCTGCGCCGGCCAGTTCCTCGAGCATCCGTGCTTCGTGATCGTCGAGATCCAGCGAGCGCGCGACCAGCCGATCCAGTCGAACTTCGTTCTGCGGCGTCGATATCCGCGCCTGTTCGTACAGCACGCGCAGCACCACGTCTGCGCGATCGCCTGCGAATCGAGCGTCGATTTTCGTCGCGCCTTGTCTGTCATTCATCCGAGCGGTCATTGCATCCTCATCCGGTTCGAGACGAGTCTCCAGGCGACTCGACCCATGTCGTCGAACACACGCGTACGCGAGCTTCCGCGGTCACGCGACCGGCCTGCTGATGCAGGACCATACCCGTCGCAGACAGGCTTTTCGATCCGCTTCTTGCCGCCGAATGCCGGCCCTTCGATGCATCGCGATGCCGATGGCAGTTCGTTGAATGACACGCCAAGAAACGAATAGAAGTGCGCCTGTCCGGTCGCTATCGTTGGTTCCGGGCGGAGCCACTCCGTCTCTCCATCAACCACGATCATCAAGGAGTCGAACATGTCGAAGGAAGACGATAACAAGGCAGTCGTCGGCCGCTGGTTCACGAAGTTCTGGGGCGAGAAATGCGACCTCAGCATCGTCGACGAGATCGCTGCACCGGACATGCTGCTGAAGTACTCGCTGCATGAGCCGCGTCGCGGCCGCGAGGACATCAAGGCATTCATGACCGACTTCCGCGCGGCCTTCCCGGACCTCAACTTCTGGGGCGTCACCGACCTGATCGCCGAAGGCGACTACGTGGTCGGTCAGTGGGAAGGCGGCGGCACGCATACGGGCCCGGCCTTCAGCGACTTCCTGGTCGGATCGCTGCCTGCCGCGACCGGTCGCCGGATGCACTTCACCGGCACGACGGTCCTGCGCCTGAAGGACGGCCTGATCGTCGAGGAACTCGGGCTCGACGATGGCGTGACGGCGTTGATGCAGCTCGAACTGATCAGGAAGGCGTAAACAGGCGCGCTGCGGTGTGCGTCCGCGCGGTTTACACTGGCGGCGTTCGACGCTCCGGGAGATGCGCATGCTGACGGTATGGGGTCGCCGCAATGCGTTCAACGTGCAGAAGGTGATGTGGCTCGTCGGCGAGATCGGGCTCGCGCATCGGCACGTGCCGGCCGGCGGCCCGTTCGGCGGCCTCGACGCACCGGCTTTTCTCGCGATGAATCCGCACGGACGCGTGCCGGTGATCGACGACGACGGCACGGTCGTCTGGGAATCGCACAGCATCCTGCGCTATCTCGCGGCCCGCTACGGGCGCCCCCGCTTCTGGAGCGACGACCCGGGCCTGCAGTCGCATGCCGACCGATGGCTGGACTGGTCGCAAACGACACTGCAGCCCGCCTTCCTCACGGGCGTGTTCCGGGCGTACTTCCGGACGCCGCCCGAACAGCGCGACAACGCGCGCGTCGAGCAGAGCATTGCACAATGCGCGCGATATTTCCGGCTGCTCGACGACGTGCTGACCGACCAGCCGTTTCTGGCGGGCGACGCGATCACGCTCGCCGATATCGCGGCGGGCACGCATCTCTATCGGTATTTCGAACTCGACATCGCGCGGCCGCCGTTGCCGAACGTGGAAGCGTGGTATGCGCGCCTGAAGGCGCGGCCCGCCTACCGCACGCATGTGATGATCCCGTTCGACGACCTGCGCGGGCAACTGGACGACCCGGTGCGATAGAACCGCCGCTGCGCTATTCGAGCGCCAGCAACATCCGCTCCATCAGCGCCAGCACCTCCGGCCGGCTCTCCCCTTTCGCGTGCACGAAGTAATACTTCTGCGGCGACTCGACTTCATGGCGACTCACGCGCACGAGTTCGCTGCGTTCGAGATACGCAGCGGCGAGCGGCGTACGCGCGAGCGCGACGCCGAGTCCCGCTTCGGCCGCGGCCAGCACCAGGTTGTAATCCTCGAAACGGCGATCCTGCACGCGCGGCTTGAACGGAATGCCCAGCGCCTCGAACCACGCACGCCAGCCCGTCACATCGGAGTCGTGCAGCAGCGGCATGTCGAGCAGCGCGGCGGCATCGCGCCGCGTGCGCGGCGTAGCCAGTTGTGCGGCGAGCCGCGGGTGCGCGACCGGGTACAGCGTCTCGGGCATGAACGCCCTGACCTCGAGCTGCCGCCAGTTGCCGCGCCCGTATCGAACCGACAGGTCCGCTTCGCCGCCGGCGATATCCACGTTGCGAAGATCGATATGGAGTTCGACGCGCAATGCCGGCGCTTCGCTTTCGAGCGCCTGCTGGCGAGCGAAGAACCACAGCTGCGCAAACGCCGGCACCACGCTCATCCTGACCAGCCGCGGACTGCGCGGCGTACGCCACTGCTCGGCCGCGCCGTCGATCACGGCAAACGCCTGTTCGATGCGGCCGACGAAGCGCTGGCCGTCCGGTGTCAGGCGCACGCCCCGCGCATGGCGTTCGAACAGCGTCATGCCCAGCCAGTTTTCGACGGCGGCCACCCGCCTGCTGATCGCACCGTGCGTCACGCCCGACACCTCGGCCGCTGCGAGAAACGAACCCTGCCGCGCGACCGTGCACACGGTCTCGAGACTCGCGAGCGGCGGCCGCGCTGCCGGCAACGCAACGGGCGACGCCGTCGCGACTGGACGCGTACGCGGCGACGCCGCGTCGCGCCGCCGGGTCGAGCTGTGAGCCATATTCATATCCGGTGGTCGATATGTGCGCTAGCTTAGCATCTGGCCGCGCGGCACCATGACCGCATGAACACGCTCTCCTCCTCGTCGCGCGACGCGCGCCAATCCCTCGTCGCGGCAGGCGCCGTCGCTTTCACGATTGCGTCGTGGGCCAGTGCCTTTCCATTCATCCGCATCGGGTTGCACGGGCTCACGCCGCTGCAACTCGCAGCGTCGCGCTTCGCCACCGCGGCCGTGCTCATCGTCGCGTGGCTGCTGTGGCGACGCCCCCGTCGGCCGACGAAGCGCGACGCGCTGCGCTTCCTGCTGTGCGGCCTGCTCGGCATCGCGCTCTACAACGCGCTGCTTAATACCGGCGAGCAAACCGTATCGGCCGGCGCCGCGAGTTTCATCGTCAACACCTTGCCGATTTTCACGGCGCTGCTTGCCGCAGTGTTTCTCGGCGAGCGGTTCAATCGCTGGGGATGGCTCGGTTCGCTGGTCAGCCTCGCCGGCATCGCGGTGATCGCGCGCGGACAGCCCGGCGGCCTGGTCCTCGGCGCGGGGAGCACGTTGATACTCGGTGCCGCACTGTGTTCGGCCAGCTACTTCGTGCTGCAGCGCCGGCTGATTCCCGTGTATGGCGCGCTGACCTGCACCGCCTATACGCTGCTGGCCGGCGCGCTGCTGCTCACGCCGTGGCTGCCCGGTGCGCTGACGGCGCTCGGCGGCGACGCGTCGCGCGACACGGTGTGGGCAGTCGTGATGCTCGGCGTGTTTCCCGCGGCATTGGGTTACGCGACCTGGACCTTCGCACTCGGCTATTTCGGCGCGGCGCGTGCGGCCAGCTTCCTTTACCTGACGCCGGCCGTCGCCACTGCGCTGTCGATCGCGCTGACGGGCGAACGGCCCGGTATCGAGACGGTGCTGGGCGGCCTGCTGGCGATTGCCGGCGTGGTGTTCGTCGCGTGGCGTGGACGTTCCTAGCCGGCGCGGCGTAGTTCGTGGACGCCTGTCGGGCTGACCGTTAGTTGCAACATGGCGCGGCAGGCGCCGGAATCGGCCGGACCGCCAGGCGCCTTCGCCGAAGTGTGCAGACAAACCGACCGAACAGTTGTCGATTGATCGCAACGGACTGTCCATGGCCATCGACGCTTGCGCGATCGAATAATCGGTTCAATCGCCGAAGGGCGTCCGGCGCGTCCGGCGTCGCGACAAGGTGTCGGCAAGCGGGCAACGACAGGTTCGGCTATATTCGTACCCTTGCATTTCGTCTGGAGAATCGCCGGCCCGCTCGCCCGGGCAATGCGGCGACGGACGACATGCAGCCGAACCCGCATGGGTCACTGGAGACTCGTTCGGCCGGCCGCGCCGCCTCACGAGGGCGACCGGCCGGTCGGGACGTGAATAGAAATATCAATCAATTCGGAGATGGCTGATGGAACGAAGCATTGTCGGCATGCGCTGCAAACCCCTGATCACCGCGGCCCTGGCCGTTGCCGCATTTACGGCTGCGTCGGGCGCGATGGCCGATCAGGTCGTCAAGATCGGCAGCGTCGAACCGACGACGGGCGGCATTTCGCACCTCGGCAAGGACAACGAGAACGGCGCGCGCCTCGCGGTCGAGGAAATCAATGCGAAGGGGCTGACGATCGGCGGCCAGAAAATCACGCTGCAGTTCGATCCGCAGGATGACGCGGCCGACCCGCGCCAGGCCACGCAGGTCGCGCAGAAGCTGGTCGACGACAAGGTCGTCGCCGTGATCGGCCACCTGAATTCGGGCACGTCGATCCCCGCCTCGAAGATCTACAGCGACGCGGGCATCGTGCAGGTCTCGCCGTCGGCGACCAACCCGACCTACACGCAGCAGGGCTTCAAGACGACCTACCGCGTGGTCGCGACCGACGCGCAGCAGGGGCCGGCGCTCGCGAGCTATGCGCAGTCGAAGGGCGTGAAGAGCGTCGCCGTCGTCGACGATTCGACCGCATACGGCCAGGGCCTCGCGAACGAGTTCGAGAAGAAGGCGAAGGCGCTCGGCCTGAAGGTGCTGTCGCACGACGCGACCAACGACAAGGCGGTCGACTTCCGCGCGATCCTGACCAAGATCAAGGGCGAGAACCCCGACGCGATCATGTACGGCGGCATGGACGCAACCGGCGGCCCGCTCGCGAAGCAGGCGAAGCAGCTCGGCCTGCGCGCGAAGATCCTGTCCGGCGACGGCGTGTGCACCGACTCGCTGGCCGAGCTCGCCGGCCCGGCGGCCGACAACGTGCTGTGCTCGCAGGCCGGCGCCGCGCTCGAGAAGATGCCGGGCGGCGCGGCGTTCGTCGCGAAGTACCAGAAGCGTTTCAACCAGGGCATCAAGTTCGATGCGCCGTTCGCGTACGACGCGGTCTACATCGTCGTCGACGCGATGAAGCGCGCGAACTCGACCGACCCCGCGAAGATCCTCGCCGCGATGCCGGCGACCAAGTATGACGGCGTGATCGGCACGACGACCTTCGATTCGAAGGGCGACCTGACGCACGGGATCATCTCGATCTATGGCTACAAGAGCGGCAAGAAGACCTTCCTCGACCAGGTCCGCATGTAACCGCCGCCACGACGCCGGCACGACGGGCCTCGCCGCCCGTCGGCGCCGGCGCGACGAGGGCCGAATCCTGTTTTACGGAGAAGAAGCAGCATGTGCGCAATGGCGTATGCCGAATTTCAACAGGAGTTGAAGAAGGCGCAGTTGACGGCGCGGGAGTTCGCCCGGCTGATCCGGATGAACGAGAGCTCCATCACGAACTATTCGAGCAAGGGCACGGTCCCTTCGCACCTCGCGGTCATCGCGAAGCTGATCGGCGCGCTGGCCGCGCACGAGATCGATTTCCGGCGCGTGATCCGGCAGACGCGGATCGAGCCGAAACGGCCGAGGGGAGGCGGCGCGTTTCCTGCAGCGAATACGCGGTCGGAGAAGGATAGGACAACGGCGTCGTGACCCGTGTCGAGCACCTCCGGCGGCCGCTGGGTCGGGAGAAATGGCAGCCGCATCGACAGGACGGCTGCACACGACGTCATTGAGTCACGCACACCGGATAGCGAATTCCGTCGCGGCGCGTTTGTTGCGCGCGGACGCCCCGCATCCATCGGCACACGCACAGTCGCGCCGCGCACCCGCTCCTTCGGGTCATCGCCGTAGGCGAACAACGCCATCGTCGACAACCCGCGACCGCCTGAACGCGCCCGTGGGTCGCCGCCCTAGCACTTCTCTTGCCGACCTCCGCTGTTGTCCTCCTCATCGTCCGCATCGGACCTTCACAACCGTCTCTAACTGGATCACGCGAAGCGTCGTCCAACGTCGAATCGCGACGCTTGCGGTTAGCGGCAGGATGAGGCCGTTAGTTGCGATTTTGGGGATCGGCGCACGGCCGGTATCGTTTCACCAAGCCAGAACGGGTTCGCAGCTCAGGCCGCCGTTTCACGGCATCGCCTTGCTCTCGATCGGGGTTCCCTCAAGATAAGGTGTAAACCCTTATTTTTTACGTGTCTATTCTCAACCTAAACTGTGTCTACAGTTTGTAGACAATGAAATCATGTCCAGACAAAAGCTTCAGCCGGCCACCGCGGATACCGAATCGGGCCCCTCGGCGGATCGGAAAAACGTGATGGCCGAAACGCTGCGCAGACGCATCGTCGGCATGGAGCTCGCGCCCGGCGCGGTCGTCGACGAACTCGCATTGAGCGAAGAGTTCGGGCTGTCACGTCCGCCCGTGCGTGAGCTGATGCGTCAGATGGCGGCCGAGGGATATCTCGAACTCGAACCGAATCGTCCGGCGCGCGTATCGCCGATGAGCTATCAGTCATTACGCAGCTTCTTTCTGGCGGCGCCGCTGCTCTATGTGGCCACCACGCAGTTGGCGGCCAGCCACGCAACGGCCGAGGAAGTCGAGCGGCTGCGGCAGATTCAGACGCAGTTTCGTGCGGCGATCGACGCAAACGACTTGCAGGCACGCGTGCTGCACAACGACGAGTTTCATTTCGAGATCGGCCGGATCGCCCGCAACGCATACCTGATGCCGAGCCTGCGTCGCGTGCTGATCGATCATGCGCGGCTCGGCAAGATCTTCTACCGCTCGCCGGCGACAAGCGACATGCAACGGGATCTGGAAACGGCCGTCGAGCAGCACGACCAGATCATCGACGCCATTGCGGTAGGCGACGCCCAGCGTGCCGGAGAACTGGTGCGTAGCCACATGGAGCTGTCGAGGCGGCGCATGACCGAGTACGTAATCCCAGAAGGGCTGGACGTGCCGATCCAGTTGTAAAGCGCGCCCGCGACGATGCGCGCCGCCATGCGCGCATCGCCGTCTCCGGGCGACGATTGATTCATCAGCGATATTGGATTTAGGAATGCAAAAGGTTACATCGCTCCCTGCGGACGACCGGATGTGCGGCTGGTATCACACGAGCCCGCCGCGCCTGCCGAGGCCATCCCACGCTGGCGAATCGACGGCGCGCTGGGCAGTCGTCGGCGCCGGATTCACCGGCTTGGCTGCCGCGCGTCAGCTCGCGCTTAATTTTCCGGACGACGAAATAATTCTTGTCGACGCTCAGGAAGTCGGATACGGCACGTCGGGGCGCAACGCTGGTTTCGCGATTGACCTGCCGCATGATATCGGCGCGGACGACTACATCGGTGATATCCCGACCGCCAGAAACACACTGAAGCTGAACCTCCTCGGCCAGACGATCCTGCGCAACCTCGTATCGACGCACCGCATCGACTGCCAGTTGCACGCATCCGGAAAATACCAGGCAGCCGTGGCGGAGCGAGGCGTCGCGGTACTCGACGCATATCGGCGCGGCCTCGACAAGCTCGGACAAGCGTACGAAGTGATCGACGGCAAGGATCTGCCGGCACATATCGGTACCTCGTTCTACCGCAAGGGGCTGTTTACGCCCGGCACCGTGCTGGTCCAGCCGTCCGCCCTCGTGAAGGGACTGGCGGACTGCCTGCCGCCGAACGTCACGCTGTGCGAGAACACGCCGATCACCGGTGTCGACTACGGCGACAAGGTCGTACTCGCACATCGCAACGGCCGCATTACGGCCGACAAGCTGGTGCTGGCGAACAACGCCTTCGGCATGCGCTTCGGCTTTCTCGAACGCACGATGCTGCCGGTGTTCCTGTATGCGAGCCTTACGCGGCCGCTGAGTACCGCGGAACAGGCCCGACTCGGCGGCAAGCCGTTCTGGGGCGTGATTCCTGCAGACCCGTTCGGCAGCACGCTGCGCCGCACGCACGACAACCGCATCCTGGTGCGCAACAGCTTCAGCTTCAATCCGGACGGCCGACCACGCGAGGCATACCTGCCGCGCTTCGCGCAGCGGCATCGCCTGTCGTTCGAGCGCCGCTTCCCGATGCTGCCCGACGTCGAGTTCGAATACACGTGGAGCGGTTCGCTTGCGCTGTCGCACAACCACAAGGGATTTTTCGGACAGCTCGCACCGAACGTGTACGGCGCGCTGTGCTGCAACGGCCTCGGCATCACACGCGGCACCGTGACAGGCACGCTGCTCGCCGACTGGCTTGCTGGCAAGCGCAGCGACCTGACCGACTTCCTGCTCGCGACCTCTGGACCGAACCGGAATCCGCCCGAGCCGTTCCTGTCGATCGGCGTCAACGCGACCCTGTGGTGGGGGCAACGCAAGGCGGGACTCGAAAGCTGAACCGGCTTCGGGCAGCCGCGCCGGCGGTCGTATCGACGTCCGGCCGGAGGCAATTCTCACGAACCGATCTGATTCGTCGGCCCGAATACGATAAGGAAAACGAAGTAAAGTCCGAACCGCATGTTCCGCGAACTTTCATGGAAGGAGACAGGCAATGCAGAAGCATCACTTATCCATCGAGGATGTTCCCCTCAACAGATTTCACCAGTTGCTCACCGTGCGTTCGGGCGGCGGCTGGCTGATGGACGGCTACGTGCTGAGCATCATCGGTGTCGCGATGGTGCAATTCTCGACCGAGCTCGACCTGAACAGCTTCTGGCAAGGGATGGTGGCCGCCTCCGCGCTGATCGGCATTTTCTTCGGCGGCTTCGCGGGCGGCTGGCTGAGCGATCGACTCGGCCGCCAGAAGCCCTATTTCTTCGGGCCGGTGATCTTCTTCGTCTGCTCGCTCGCACAGCTCTGGGTTCAGTCGGGCGAGGCCCTGTTCGTGCTGCGGTTTCTGATCGGCATCGGCGTCGGCATCGAATATCCGGTAGCAGGGTCGCTGCTCGTCGAATTCATGCCGCGCAAATATCGCGGCCCGCGCCTCGCCGCGCTGACGATCATCTGGTTCTTCGGTGCCGCGCTGGCCTACATCGTCGGCAACCTGATCCTCGGCACCGGCATGCACGATGCGTGGCGCTGGGTACTCGCGAGCCCGGCTGCGATCGGTCTCGTGCTGTTCATCGTGCGCATCGGTACGCCCGAGTCGCCGCGCTGGCTGCTCAGCAAGGGCCGCATCGCTGAAGCGGACGCGGTGATCCGCAAGGTCTACGGTCCGTCGTTCTCCGTGCAGAATCTGCCCGAGGAACAGACCGACAAGAAGATTTCGCTGTGGGCGCTGCTGCATTCCGGGTACGGCAAACGCATGCTGTTCGTCACGGTGTTCTGGAGCTGCTCGGTGATCCCCGTATTCGCGGTCTATTCGTTCGCGCCGCGCGTGCTCGAAGCGCTGCACCTGACGGGCCAGTGGGAATCGCTCGGGTCGGTGGCGATCACGCTACTGTTCGTGGTCGGCTGCATTCTCGCGACGCGCATCATCAACACGCTCGGCCGGCGCGCGATGGTGATCCACAGCTTCCTGTGGTCCGGGCTGGCGCTGCTCGGCCTCGGCGCCTGTTCAGGCAGCTCCGCACTGCTGATTCTGGTGCTGTTCGGCGCCTATGCAGTGCTGATCGGCGGCGCGCAAGTGCTGCAACTGGTCTATCCGAACGAAATTTTCCCGACCGACATCCGCGCGTTCGCCGTCGGCATGGGCGCGTCGCTGTCGCGCATCGGCGCAGCGGTCGGCACGTGGCTCGTGCCGATTGCACTGCAGACCATCGGGATCGGCAACACGATGTACGCGGCCGCAGCCGTATCGTTCGTCGGTCTGATCGCGTCGCTCGCGCTGGCGCCGGAAACGCGATCGCTCAGCCTGCAGGAAGCTGCGTCGCTCAATCACTGAATCTCCATCGTCGGCGTGTCGCCGTCCGATGGACGTCGACACGCCGTTCGTCAACACGTTCTTTCACCCCTGCGGAACTCCATCATGAACTTCGAAGGCATCTATACCCCCGCCATCACGCCGCTGACCGACGCGGGCCAGATCGACAAGGCGGCCTTTGCCGAAGTGCTCGAATCGCTGATCGGCGCCGGTGTGCACGGCATCATCGTCGGCGGCTCGACCGGCGAATACTATGCGCATACCGCGCAGGAGCGCTTCGATCTCGGCGCATGGGCAAAAGACGTCATCGGCTCGCGCGTTCCGCTGGTTATCGGCACCGGCGCCGTGCGCACCGAAGATTCGGTCGAGTACGCAAAGGCCGCGAAGGCGATCAAGGCGGATGCAATCCTGATCGGTTCGCCGCCGTATGCGCTTCCCACGCAACAGGAAAACGCGGCCCACGCGCTGACGATCGACCGCGCGGCCGACCTGCCCGCGATGCTGTACAACTACCCGGCCCGAATGAGCGTGTCGATGGATCGCGAATTCTTCCGCACCGTATGCACGGCGTCGAAGAACTTCGTGGCGATCAAGGAAAGCTCGGGGCAGACTGCGCAACTGCACATGCTGGTTCGCGAGTTTCCGAACATCCGCGTTTCGTGCGGCTGGGACGACCAGGCGCTCGAGTTCTTCGCATGGGGCGCGCGCAGTTGGGTATGCGCGGGTTCGAACTTCCTGCCGACCGAACACATCGCGCTATACGAGGCTTGCGCGATCGAAAAGGACTTCGACAAGGGCCGCCGCATCATGTCCGCGATGCTGCCGCTGATGGATTTCCTCGAGAGCGGAAAATTCGTGCAGTCGATCAAGTACGGCTGCGAACTCGCGGGGTTGCGCACCGGCAGCGTACGCGCACCGCTCGGCCCGCTCGACGAGCAGGAAAAGCAGGCGCTGAAGGAAATCGTGGCCGGGGTCAGGCGCGAAGTCGCATCGATCATCGGAGGTGCCGCCTGATGGCCGACCTGCTCACTGCCGCGCAGTACGCGGCGATCGCTGCGGAACTGCAGCTTCCGAATCAGGCGTTCATCGACGGTGCGTTCCGCCCGTCGAGTTCAGGCGACACGTTCGCGACGACCAATGCCGCCACCAACACGATCCTGACCGAGATCGCCGCCTGCAACGCGGCGGACGTCGACGTCGCGGTCGCCAGCGCGCGACAGGCGTTCCGCGACGGGCGCTGGCGCCGAATGCCGCCTTCGCAACGCAAGTCGATCCTGCTCAAATTCGCGGATCTGCTCGAACGGCACGCGCACGAACTCGCCACGATGGAGAGTCTCGACAGCGGCAAGCCGATTCGCGAATGCCAGAACACCGATGTGCCGGAAACGATCCATACGATTCGCTGGCATGCCGAGCTGATCGACAAGATCTACGACAGCACCGCGCCGACGGGCGCGAATGCGCTGGCGCTGGTCGTGCGTGAGCCGATCGGTGTCGTCGGCCTCGTGCTGCCGTGGAATTTCCCGCTGCTGATGCTCGCATGGAAGATCGGCCCGTCGCTGGCGGCCGGCTGCTCGATCGTCGTCAAACCAGCGAAGGAAACCACGCTGACCGCGTTGCGTGTCGCCGAACTGGCCCACGAGGCAGGCGTGCCGGCCGGCGTCTTCAACGTGCTGCCCGGCGGCGGCAAGGAAGTCGGCGAGCCGCTGGGCCGACACCCGGATGTGGACATGGTCAGTTTCACCGGCTCGACCGACACGGGCCGCCGCTTCCTCAACTATGCTGCCGAGTCCAATCTGAAGCGCATCGTGCTCGAATGTGGCGGCAAGAATCCGGCCGTCGTGATGCGCGATGCCGAGGATCTGGACGCAGTCGCGCAACACGTCGTCAACGGCGCGTTCTGGAACATGGGCGAGAACTGTTCGGCATCGTCGCGGCTGATCGTCCATGCCGACATCAAGGACGAACTGCTGCGGCGTATCGGCGTGCAGTTGCGCGAATGGAAGACCGGCAATCCGCTCGACCCGGACCACCGGCTCGGCTCGATGGTCAGCAAGGCGCACTTCGAAAAGGTGCGTTCGTATCTCGCGCACGTCGACGCCGAACGCCTGCGCGTCGCGTTCGGCGGCAGCACGGCCAACGACATTTTCGTCGAGCCGACCATCGTGGACGGCGTGCGACCGGACAGCCGGCTGTTTCGCGAAGAGATTTTCGGACCGGTGCTGTCGGTCACGACGTTCACCGATATCGAGGAGGCGATCGCACTCGCGAACGATTCGGTCTATGGACTTGCCGCGTCGGTCTATACCGGCAGCCTGAATCACGCGATTCGCCTGTCGCGCGAGATCCGCGCCGGCGTCGTAACCGTCAACTGCTTCGGCGAAGGCGATGTCACGACACCGTTCGGCGGCTACAAGGAGTCCGGATTCGGCGGTCGTGACAAATCCGTCTGTGCGCACGATCAGTACACCGAGATCAAGACCATCTGGATCGACGTGCCTGCGGCTGCCGCATAAGCACGTCGTATCATGCTGCCGGTCGCGGCCATTCGAAGAGTAGCCGCGACCGGCTATTTTCGTTCGCCCGGCAGTATGCACGCGGTGAACCGTTTCTTTCGGAGTGGAAATAAGTGGTAGTACAAGTATGAGAAGCAAGGACAAGGCGACGCTGGCCGGCCTCGTCGCGATCCTGTTGTGGTCCTCGGTCGTCGCGCTCGTTCGCGGCCTCAGCGAAAGTCTCGGCGCGACCGGCGGCGCCGCGATGATGTATTCCGTCGCATCGGGGTTGCTGGCATTCACGATCGGCTTCCCGCGTCTGCGCGAGCTGCCGCGCAGCTATCTGCTGTGGGGCGGCGCGCTGTTCGTGGCGTACGAACTGTGCCTGTCGCTGTCGATCGGATATGCGAGCGACAGCCGGCAGGCGATCGAAGTCGGGATGGTCAACTACCTGTGGCCGACCTTCACGCTCGCATCGGCGATCCTGTTCAACCGGCAGCGCGCGAACCTGCTGATCGTCCCCGGCTTCGCGCTGTCGATGCTCGGCATCGGCTGGGTGCTGGGCGGCGATCGCGGACTCGACCTGCCAGGCATGCTCGAAAACGTGAGAGTCAATCCGACAAGTTACGGCCTCGCGTTTCTCGGCGCGCTGATCTGGGCCGCGTATTGCACGGTGACGGCGCGCACCGCCAACGGCAAGAACGCGGTCACGCCGTTTTTCGTGCTCGTGTCCGTCGTGCTTTGGATCAAGTATTTCAGCGACGGCGGGGGCGCGATGAGGTTCGATCTTCATGCGATCGTCTATCTCATGCTCGCGGCCTGCGCGATGGGATTTGGCTATGCTGCGTGGAACACAGGAATCCTGCACGGCAATGTCACGGTTATCGTTGGCGCATCGTACTTCACGCCGGTGATTGCGTCGGCGTTCGCGACGGCGCTGCTGCATGCACCGCTGTCAGCCGGGTTCTGGCAGGGCGCGCTGATGGTTTGCGGCGGATCGACTCTGTGCTGGCTGGCGACGCGCGGCGGACACGCGAAGGTACCGACACAGTCAAAAGCCGGCGCACACGCTCGAAGCGGTTGCCAGGAATGTTGACGTGAATGGACCGCCGGCGGCGACATGTCGACGCCGATAGATTCACCGGCCGACGCGCCCGCTGTTTGCCGCTATCGCGCACTGCCCTGAACGCGCGAACGTTGTCCGTCGCAATCAATCGGTACGACGCCTGACTGACAGCACGATCCGATGTGCCGGACTTGAATGCAAAGCGGCGCAACACCGAGACAAGTCAGCAGGAAGCTTCCGAATCGTCATCCCGCCGCGCGCCTCGGTGACGCGCCCGAGTATTCCCGACCGCCCATCGAATGCGGCGGCCGGGACATCCGTGTCGCTTACTTTCTCGACAGCGGCGCCGTAAGCGAGGTGACGAGCGACGTCACCGGCGCAAGCAGGCCGCCGCCAGACGCAGCACCGCCGCCTTGCGCGGAGTTGCTGTTCAGCGAGACCGCCAGTGCGGGGACCACGCCGGCCACCGATCCGACTGCCGAACCGACGGAATGCACCGCCGCGTTGGCGATCGTCGCGCCACCGGAGACGAGCGCGCCGACCGCATTGGTCGCGCCTCCGACCGCACCGGATGCCGTGCCGCCGTTGAGCGCGACACTCAGTGCCGGCAGAGTGCCAGCCACCGCGCCGGTCGTGCCGGTGACGGTGTTCGCCAGCGTGCCCGCAAGGCCTGTCGTGACCGTCGCGAGGGATCCGGCCGCACCGGTTGCGCCGGTGATGACGCCGGTTCCGGAGCCGATGACGCCACCAGCGCCGCTCGTGGCAGGCCCGATCAGCGAAGTCACCGCCGATGCGATCGGCGTGATCGCCGCCGTGCCGCTGCCGGCGATCCCGGTTACCGCGCCGGACGTCGCGCCAATTGCGCCGGTGGCAGCCCCGACCGGCAGCGAGCCGCCAAGGGACCCGACGACGCTCGTGATCGGCGTAATCAGCGCGCCACCGTTGCCCGCGGCCCCCGTAACGGCGTTGACGACGCCCGTGCCGGTGCTGCCGAGCGTTCCAACGACGCCACCCAGGCCGCCGATCGGACCGCCGGCGCCGCCAACGCCGCCCAGCGTCCCGGTCAACGTACCGAGCGCGCCGGTGGCCGAGTTGGCTACGGTGCTGACGACTCCGCCAAGGCCGCCTGCTGTGCCGCCGATGCCGCCTGCACCGCCAAGTGCTCCGGTCAACGTTCCGACTGCACCGGTTGCCGTGTTAGCGACCGTGCCAACGACACCGCCGAGGCCACCCGCTGCGCCACCCACACCGCCAACGCCGCCCAATGCTCCGGTCAACGTTCCGACCGCGCCCGATGCCGTATTGGCGACCGTGCCGACGACACCGCCGAGGCCGCCCGCTGCGCCACCGGCACCGCCAGCGCCGCCCAGTACTCCCGTCAACGTCCCGACCGCGCCCGTTGCCGAGTTGCCGACCGTGCCGACGACACCGCCGACGCCGCCCGCTGCGCCACCGACACCACCAACGCCGCCGAGTGCTCCGGTCAACGTCCCGACCGCGCCCGTTGCCGTGTTGGCCACCGTACCGACAACACCGCCGAGGCCGCCCGCTGCGCCACCGACACCGCCAACGCCGCCAAGTGCTCCGGTCAACGTCCCGACTGCGCCCGTTGCCGTGTTGGCCACCGTGCCAACGACACCGCCAAGGCCACCGGCCGGATCGCCGTTGCCGCCCAAAGCGCCCGTCACTGTGCCGATCACGCCGCCAAGACCACCAGCAGGATTGCCATTGCCACCGAGCGCCCCCGTCACCGTACCGATCACGCCGTCCAAGCCACCGGTCGGATTCCCGCTACCGCCGACACCACCCAAGGCGCCTGTCACGGTACCGACTGCACCGGTTGCTGCATTGGCAACCGTGCCGACGACTCCACCGAGACCGCCAGCGGGATTTCCGGTGCCGCCGAGCCCACCCAGGGCGCCAGTCACCGTGCCGACCACACCGCCAAGGCCACCGGCCGGATTCCCGCTACCGCCGACGCCACCCAGGGTGCCGGTCACGGTACCGACGGTCCCCGTTGCTGCATTGGCAATCGTGCCGACGACTCCACCGAGACCGCCAGTCGGATCACCGCTGCCGCCCAATGCGCCTGTCACGGAGCCAATCACGCCGCCCAGACCGCCGGTCGGATTGCCGCTGCCACCGACACTACCCAGTGCGCCGGATACGGTACCGAGCGCGCCGGTTGCCGTGTCGGCTACCGTCCCGACGACTCCGCCAAGGCCGCCGGCCGGGTTGCCGTTACCGCCCAATGCCCCGGTGACCGTGCCAATCACCCCGCCGAGACCGCCAGCCGGATTACCGTTGCCACCGAGGCCACCCAACGCACCAGTCACGGTGCCGACCACACCGCCGAGCCCCCCCGTCGGATCACCGCTGCCACCAACGCCGCCCAGCGCACCCGTTACCGTACCGACCGCACCGGTCGCCGCATTGGCCACCGTACCGACAACACCACCAAGGCCACCGGTCGCACCACCACTTCCGCCGATGCCACCCAGCGCACCAGTCACCGTGCCGACCACACCGCCGAGACCACCCGTCGGATCACCGCTGCCACCAACGCCGCCCAGCGCACCCGTCACCGTACCGACCGCACCGGTCGCCGCATTAGCCACCGTACCGACGACACCACCAAGGCCCCCGGTCGAACCACCACTTCCGCCGATGCCACCCAACGCCCCGGTCACCGTACCGACCACGCCACCGAGACCACCCGTCGGATCACCGCTGCCACCAACGCCACCCAGCGCACCCGTTACCGTACCGACCGCACCGGTCGCCGCGTTGGTCACCGTACCGACGACACCACCAAGGCCACCGGTCGCACCACCACTTCCGCCGATGCCACCCAGCGCCCCCGTCACCGTACCGACCACGCCACCGAGGCCACCCGTCGGATCACCGCTGCCACCAACGCCGCCCAGCGCACCCGTTACCGTACCGACCGCACCGGTCGCCGCGTTGGTCACCGTACCGACGACACCACCAAGACCACCGGTCGAGCCACCACTTCCCCCGATTCCACCCAGCGCACCCGTCACCGTACCGACCACGCCACCGAGACCACCCGTCGGATCACCGCTGCCACCAACGCCGCCCAGCGCACCCGTTACCGTACCGACGACACCACCAAGGCCACCGGTCGCACCACCACCTCCGCCGATGCCACCCAACGCCCCCGTCACCGTACCGACCACGCCGCCGAGACCACCTATCGGATCCCCGCTGCCACCAACGCCGCCCAGTGCACCCGTTACCGTACCGACGACACCACCAAGACCACCGGTCGAGCCACCACTCCCGCCGATGCCACCCAACGCCCCGGTCACCGTACCGACCACGCCACCGAGACCACCCGTCGGATCACTACTGCCACCAACACCACCCAACGCACCCGTCACCGCGCCGACCGCCCCCGTAGCCGCATTGCCCACCGTTCCGACCACACCACCCAGGCCGCCTGCTGCGCCACCACTGCCCCCGACTCCGCCAAGCGCCCCCGTCACCGTGCCGGCCACGCCCGCCACCGGCTCGAGCAACCCGCTACCGATATTGACCGTCGCGCTTCCCGTCCCCGTTCCCGCCATCCCGATCGAGATGCCTCCGCCGTTCGCCGGACTGCCAACCGACACCGCTCCATTCCCCCATCCCGTCACGGTGCCGATCAGCCCCCCGGACGCCGGCGATGCGCCTTCGATGATCACGCCGTCGGTGTTACTGAGACTTCCCGGGACGGCAGTCACGACCACCGCCTCGGATGAACCGGCGGCCATGCTGAACAAAGCCGCGACCGACAAGGCGATGCCCGTCAATTTCACGTTCATTTTCGTTTTCATGAATAACCTCATTTCGGTTGGACAACCGCGGGACAGCTCGAGCGATGACGCTTGGACCCTGTCGCCCGCAGGCGGCATGAATCGTTGGCGGATTGCCCGAATCGGACGGAACGACGAATCAATTGCCCGATATGACAAAGCGTTGAAACAGCTGAAACCGTTGAAACGAAACCTGCCGGTTCGACAGCACGCGAGCCTTCGCACACAACATCCATTCGCATCACGAAACATTCACGATGCAAACCAACAGGCCGACCATCAAACCCTCGATCAACAACCGGCCGCTCGCGACACCCGCATCGCGAGCGGCCGATTCCCCCTTAGAACTTCCACAGCAGATTGGCGTACAGCGCGTGGTCGCTGATGCTGCCGCCGAGCTGGCCGCTATACGACAAGCCGAGCGACAGGTTCTTCGTGACCGCCGCATCGACGCCGACCTCCAGCACCGCGGCATCCCGCGCGATCGGCACGCCGACCACGCTGAACGGCGAACCGCCGCTCGCGAACGACAGCGTCGAGCCCGGCTGCGTATTGCCGAACGCATGCCGCCAGCCGACCGTACCGAATGCCGTGACCTTGCCCTTGGTGGTCACCGCGACGTCGGTCGATGCCCGCACGCCGAGCGTCGAGTAGCCGATGCCGTTCGTGCCGGACTCGCCCTGCAGCGCCGCCGCGCCGCCGTCCTCCTTGAAGCCGCCGGTATGCAGGCTCGCGTACGCCAGCCCGACGAACGGTTCGAGCGCGATATTGCGGAACGCCGTCGAGTAACCGAGCTCGGTGAACACCTGCGTCGCGTTGGCGTCGTAGCTGGCGGTATCGTGGTCGGAAAAGCCGGCGAACGACGGATTGCGCTCGCTATGCACGCGATACCACGACTGCGCCAGGCCGCCGCGCACGTTCCACGCGTCGTATCGACCGCTGGCGTACAGCGCGATCGTCTCGCCGTTCACCGTCGCCGATTCGTTCTCGTCGGTATGGAGCAGGCTGCGCGAAGCGCCGCCCGCGATACCGACTCGCCAGTGGCTGCTGACCTCCGCATCCGTCCCGACGATGAACCCGTACAGGTTGCGGTCGACCGTCGCGACGCCATCGCCGTCGAAGCGGCTGTGCGACCCGTACACGCGGCCCCACACCGCCGGCTTGTACGACTTGGCCGGCGTGCAGCCGTTCTCCGATGCGAGGCGCCGATCGAGCGATGCCGCGTGGTCGTCCGCCGACACCGGCGCCTCGCAGCCGCACAACGCCCCGCCGGGCTGCGAGCCGAGCCGCGCACGGTCGAGCACCGCGTCACGCACATAGCGGCTGTCCGACAGCAACACGCTCTTCGTGCTCGGATACAGATCGCCGGCAAGCTGCGCGAAGGCGTGGTTCGCGGTCGGCGCGTCCGACGTCAGCACCGTGTCGAACACCGGGTTGCCGGCGCCGAGCGTGCCGATCGCGCCGGCCACCGCCTGCCCGTCGGGCGTCGTCGCCACCGACGCGAACGGCGTACCGTTCGGCGCCAGCGACAGCAGCACCCGCGTCGCATCGTAGTTGAGCGTCGGCGTCAGGAACGCATACGTCGAATTCACCGCACTGAACTGCCCCTGCACGCCCGCGCCGGCATTCAAGATCGTGTAGATCTTGTTCGGCTGGTACTGCCCGGTCGCCGCGACGACCTGCACCGAGCCGCCATTGAGCGTGGCCGAACCGGTCACGTCGAGGCCGCCGCTCTGTTGCGGCGTGGCGCCGACCTGCAGCGTCGAGCCCGGCTGGAACGTCGCATTGCCCGCCACCTTCAGCGGCTGCCCGAGCTGCAGGACCGACGCGGTGCCGCCCGTCGACACGACGAGGCCGCCGATCGTGCCCGTCCCGGTGACGCTTGCGCCGCTGCCGACGGTCACCGGCGAGTTGGCCAGCGAGCCGGACACGGCGAGCGTGCCGCCGGCCACGGTCGTCGGCCCGGACAGCGTGTTCGTGCCGCTCAGCAGCTGCGAGCCCGTGCCGGTCAGCGTCAACGGACCGGTGCCCGACAGCGTGCCGGCGAACGTGCTGGTGCCGGTGGTGTTGACCGTCAGCGGCGTATTGCCGAGGTTCACGTTCGAACCCGTCGTGCCCGACAGCGTGCCGATCGACTGCGGCGCGGTCGAGCCGGCAAGGTTCAGCGTCGCACCGCTGCCCGCGAGCGTCACCGGGCTGGTCGGCGCGAGGCTGCCTGCACCGGAGAGGGCGAGCGTGCTGCCGCTGCCGATCGTCGTGTCGCCGGTGTAGGTGTTCGCGCCGCTCAGCGTCTGCGTGCCGCCGCCCTGCACCGTGAAGCCGCCGGTGCCCGCGATCATGCCGCCGAAGTTGCCGCCCGCCGGCCCGGCCACGGTCAGCGTGTTGCCGCCCAGATTGACGGTGGAACCCGCGGTGCCCGACAGCGCGCGCGTCATCTGCGGCGTCGTCGCGGCGCCGATGTCGAGCTTGGCGCCGTTGCCGGCCAGCGTCAGCGCGCTGCCGACCGACAGGCTGCCCTTGCCGCCGACCGCCAGCGTGCTGCCGTTGCCGATCGTCGTATTGCCGGTGTAGGCGTTCGCGCCGCTCAGCGTCGTCGTCGACGGGCCGGTGACCGACAGGTTGCCGCTGCCCGAAATCGCCCCGCCGAGGCCGAGGTTGTTCGCGCCGCCGACCGTCAGCGTCGAGCCCGCGCCGAGATTCACCGCGTTGCCAAGAGTCGTGCCTGCGACGCTCGTGCCGAGCGTGCCGCCCTTGCCGCCGACATTCAGCGTGCCGCTGCCGAGTGCCGTCGACGTGCCGGCCAGCAGCGTACCGCCGCCGCTGACGCTGGTGCCGCCGGTATAGGTGTTGGCGCCCGACAGCGTCGTCGTCGCGGGGCCGGTGAACGCGAGGTTGCCGCTGCCGGAAATCGCGCCGCTCAGGCCGAGGCTCTGCGTGCCGCCGACGGTCAGCGTCGAACCCGTACCGAGGTTCACGGCGTTGGCCAGCGTCGTCCCGGGCGCACCGGCTGCCAGCGTGCCACCTGCGCCGCTCGTGTTCAGCGCGCCGGTGCCGAGGGCCGTGTTGCTGCCTGCGACCAGCGTGCCGCCGCCGGCCAGGGTCGTGCCGCCCGTGTACGTGTTCGGGCCGGTCAGCGTCTCGGTGCCAGTGCCCGACAGCGTCAGGCTGCCGCCCGTGCCAGCGATCGTGCCGCCGTATGTGCCGTTGCCCGTGCCGCCCAGCGTCAGGTTGTTGCCGCCGAGATTCACCGTCGAACCGGCCACGCCCGACAGCGTGCCGGTCGTCTGCGGCGTCGTGGCGCCGCTGACGTCGAAGGTTGCGCCTGCACCCGTCAGGCTGACCGGCGTCGATGCCGACAGGCTGCCGCCCGCACCGATCGCCAGCGTACCGCTGTTGATCGTCGTCGCGCCGGTGTAGGTGTTGTTGCCCGTCAGCGTTTCGGTCCCCGTGCCCGACAGCGTCAGACCACCGGTGCCTGCGACGGTGCCGCCATACGTGCCGCTACCCGAGCCGCCGAGCGTCAGCGTGTTGCTGCCGAGGTTCACCGTCGAGCCCGATACACCCGACAGTGCACCCGTGGTCTGCGGCGTCGTGGCCGCGCTCAGGTCCAGCGTCGAACCCGTGCCGGCCAGATCGACCGCGCTGCCTGACGACAGGCTGCCGCCTGCACCGACCGCCAGCGTGCTGCCGTTACCGATCGTCGTATTGCCGGTGTACGAGCCCGCGCCGGTCAGCGTCGTTGTCGACGGGCCGCTCACCGACAGGTTGCCGCCGCCTGAAATCGCACCGCCGAGGCCGAGGTTGTTCGCACCGCCGACCGTCAGCGTCGAACCGTTGCCGAGATTGATCGCATTGGTCAGCGTCGTTCCCGCGACGCTCGTGCCGAGCGTACCGCCCGCGCCGCTGGTGTTCAGCGCGCCCGTGCCGAGTGCCGAACCGTTTCCGGCGATCAGCGTGCCGCCACCGGTCAGGTTCGTGCCGCCGCCATACGTGTTCGCACCCGTCAGCGTTTCGGTACCCGTACCGGCCAGCGTGAGACTACCGCTCGCACCGGTGATCGTGCCGTCGTAAGTACCACTACCCGATCCACCCAGCGTCAGGCCGTTGTTGCCGAGGTTCACCGTCGAACCGGCGACGCCCGACAAAGCACCCGTCGCCTGCGGCGAAGTCGCGCCGCTCAGGTCCAGCGTCGAACCCGTGCCGGCCAGATCGACCGCGCTGCCCGCCGACAGGCTGCCGCCCGCGCCGACCGCCAGCGTGCTGCCGGTGCCGATCGTCGTGTTGCCGGTGTACGAGCTCGTACCGGTCAGCGTCGTCGTCGACGGGCCGCTCACCGACAGGTTGCCGCTGCCCGAAATCGCGCCACCGAGGCCGAGGCCGTTCGCGCCGCCGACCGTCAGCGTCGAGCCCGCGCCGAGGTTCACGTCGTTGCCGAGCGTCGTGCCGGCCACGGTGACGCCGAGCGTGCCGCCCGCGCCGCTGGTGTTCAGCGCACCCGTGCCGAGCGCCGAGCCGCTGCCGGCGAGCAGCGTGCCGCCGCCGGTCAGGTTCGTGCCGCCCGTGTACGTGTTCGTCCCCGTCAGCGTTTCGGTACCCGTGCCGCCCAGCGTCAGGCTGCCGCCCGCACCCGCGATCGTGCCGGCATACGTGCCGCTGCCCGTGCCGCCGAGCGTCAGGTTGTTGCCGCCGAGGTTCACCGTCGAACCCGACACACCCGACAAAGCGCCCGTGGTCTGCGGCGTCGTTGCGCCGCTCAGGTCGAAGGTTGCGCCCGCACCCGTCAGGTTCACCGGCGTCGAACCCGACAGGCTGCCGCCCGCGCCGATCGCCAGCGTGCCGCTGTTGATCGTCGTCGCACCCGTATAGGTGTTCGCGCCGGTCAGCGTTTCGGTGCCGGTGCCCGTCATGGTCACGCCGCCCGTGCCGGCGATGTTGCCCGCATAGGTGCCGTTGTCCGGGCCGCCGAGCGTCAGGTTGTTGTTGCCGAGGTTCACCGTCGAGCCGGCCACGCCCGAGATCGCGCCGGTCGACTGCGGCGACGAGGCGCCGCTCAGGTCGAGCGTCGCGCCCGACGTCGTCAGGCTGACCGGGCTGCTCGACGACAGGCTGCCGTTGCCGCTGATCGCCAGCGTGCCGCTGTTGATCGTCGTCGCGCCGGTGTAGGTATTGTTGCCGGTCAGCGTTTCGGTCCCCGTGCCCGACAGCGTCAGCCCGCCCGTGCCGCCGATCACGCCCGCGTACGTGCCATTGCCCGACCCGCCGAGCGTGAGCGTATTGCCGCCGAGGCTCACGCTCGTATCCGCGTTGCCGGACAACGCGCCCGTGGTCTGCGGCGAAGTCGCCCCGCTCAGGTCCAGCTTCGCGCCCGTGCCGGTCAGATCGATCGCGCTGCCCGACGACAGGCTGCCGCCCGCGCCGACCGCCAGCGTGCTGCCGGCGCCGATCGTCGTGTCGCCGGTGTAGGTGTTCGCGCCGGTCAGCGTCGTCGTCGCGGGGCCAGTGACGGCCAGGTTGCCGCTGCCCGCGATCGCGCCGCCCAGGCCGAGGCCGTTTGCGCCGCCGACCGTCAGCGTCGCGCCGGCGCCGAGATTCACGTCGTTGCTCAGCGTCGTGCCCGGCGTGCTCGCGCTCAGCGTGCCGCCTGCGCCGCTCGCGTTCAGCGCGCCGGTGCCGAGCGCCGTGCCGCTGCCCGCGACCAGCGTGCCGCCGCCGGCCAGGGTCGTGCCGCCCGTGTACGTGTTGTTGCCCGTCAGCGTCTCGGTGCCCGTGCCCGACAGCGTCAGGCTACCGCCCGTGCCGGCGATCGTGCCGCCGTACGTGCCGTTGCCCGTGCCGCCCAGCGTCAGGTTGTTGCCGCCGAGATTCACCGTCGAACCGGCCACGCCCGACAGCGTGCCGGTCGTCTGCGGCGTCGTGGCGCCGCTGACGTCGAAGGTTGCGCCCGCACCCGTCAGGCTGACCGGCGTCGATGCCGACAGGCTGCCGCCCGCACCGATCGCCAGCGTACCGCTGTTGATCGTCGTCGCGCCGGTGTAGGTGTTGTTGCCCGTCAGCGTTTCGGTGCCCGTGCCCGACAGCGTCAGACCACCGGTGCCTGCGACGGTGCCGCCATACGTGCCGCTACCCGAGCCGCCGAGCGTCAGCGTGTTGCTGCCCAGGTTCACCGTCGAGCCCGACACGCCCGACAGTGCACCCGTCGTCTGCGGCGTCGTGGCCGCGCTCAGGTCCAGCGTCGAACCCGTGCCGGCCAGATCGACCGCGCTGCCCGACGACAGGTTGCCACCCGCACCGACCGCCAGCGTGCTGCCGTTACCGATCGTCGTATTACCGGTGTAGGTGTTCGTACCGGTCAGCGTCGTCGTCGACGGGCCGCTCACCGACAGGTTGCCGCCGCCCGAAATCGCACCGCCGAGGCCGAGGTTGTTCGCACCGCCGACCGTCAGCGTCGAACCGTTGCCGAGATTGATCGCATTGGTCAGCGTCGTTCCCGCGACGCTCGTGCCGAGCGTACCGCCCGCGCCGCTGGTGTTCAGCGCGCCCGTGCCGAGTGCCGAACCGTTTCCGGCGATCAGCGTGCCGCCACCGGTCAGGTTCGTGCCGCCGCCATACGTGTTCGCACCCGTCAGCGTTTCGGTACCCGTACCGGCCAGCGTGAGACTACCGCTCGCACCGGCGATCGTGCCGTCGTAAGTACCACTACCCGATCCACCCAGCGTCAGGCCGTTGTTGCCGAGGTTCACCGTCGAACCGGCGACACCCGACAGCGTACCGGTCGTCTGCGGCGTCGTGGCGCCGCTGACGTCGAAAGTTGCGCCCGCACCGGCGAGATTCACCGGGCTGCTTGCGGACAGGCTGCCGCCCGCGCCGATCGCCAGCGTACCGCTGTTGATCGTCGTCGCGCCGGTATACGTGTTGGCCCCGGTCAGCGTTTCCGTGCCGGTGCCCGACATCGTCAACCCGCCGGTGCCGCCGATCGTGCCGGCATAGTTGCCGTTGCCGCTGCCGGCCAGCGTCAGCGTATTGCCGCCGAGATTGACGTTGGTGCCCGCCACGCCCGACAGCATCCCGCTCGTCTGCGGCGAAGTCGCCGCGCTGATGTCGAGCGCGGCGCCCGTGCCGGCCAGGTCGATCGCGCTGCCCGCCGACAGGCTGCCGCCCGCGCCGACCGCCAGCGTGCTGCCGGTGCCGATCGTCGTGTTGCCGGTGTACGAGCCCGCGCCGGTCAGCGTCGTCGTCGACGGGCCTGTGACCGACAGATTGCCGCTGCCCGAGATCGCGCCGCCGAGGCCGAGATCGTTCGCGCCGCCGACCGTCAGCGTCGCGCCGGCGCCGAGATTCACCGCATTGCCCAGCGTCGTGCCGCCGACGTTCGTGCCGAGCGAGCCGCCCGCGCCCGTCACGTTCAGCGCGCCCGAGCCCAGCGCGCTGCCGTTACCCGCCATCAGGCCGCCGCCGCTCAGCGTGGTGCCGCCGTCGTAGGTGTTCGTGCCGGTCAGCGTCGTCGTACCCGCGCCGGTTTGCGCGAGGCCGCCGCTGCCGGAAATCGTCCCGCTCAGGCCGAGATCGTTGGCGCCGTTCAGCCCGAGCGTCGCGCCGCCGCCGAGCGTGACCGCGTTGCCGAGCGTCGTGCCGTTCACGCTCGCGCTCAGCGTCCCGTTCCCGGTGACGTTCAGCGCGCCGGAACCGAGCGCGGTGTTGCTGCCCACGCTCAACCCACCGCTGTTCAACGTGGTGCCGCCGGTGTACGCGTTCGCGCCGCCGAGCGTGGTCGTGCCGGAGCCGGACTGCACCACGCTGCCCGCGCCGGAAATGATGCCGTTCAGGCCGAAGTCGAACGCGCCGCCGAGGTTCAGCGCCGAGCCGGCGCCGAGATCGACCGCGTTCGCCAGCAGCAGGTTGGCCGTGCTCGCGCTGAGTGCGCCGCCGGCGCCGCTCACGCCGAGCGTGCCCGTGCCGAGTGCCGTATTGCTGCCGACCGACAGACCGCCGGCGCTGAGCGTCGTGCCGCCCGTGTAAGTGTTCGGGCCGGTCAGCGAGGTCGTTCCGGTGCCGGTTTGCGCGAGACTGCCGCCGCCCGAGATGATGCCGCCGAGGCCCAGGTCGTTCGTGCCGCCGAGCGTGAGTGCCGAGCCCGCACCGAGATTCACCGCATTGTTCAGCGTCGTCCCGCCGATGCTCGCGGCCAGCGTGCCGCCTGCGCCGCTCGTGTTCAGCGCGCCCGTGCCGAGCGCCGAACCGTTGCCGGCGATCAGCGTGCCGCCGCCGATGAGGTTCGTGCCGCCGCCATACGTGTTCGCACCGGTCAGCGTCTCGGTGCCGGTACCGGCCAGCGTGAGACTGCCGCCCGCACCCGCGATCGTGCCGTCATAGGTGCCGCTGCCCGCGCCGCCGAGCGTCAGGCCGGTGCCGCCGAGATTCACCGTCGCGCCCGCGACGCCCGACAGCGTGCCGATCGTCTGCGGCAGCGCCGCTCCGCTCAGGTCGAAGGCCGCGCCCACGCTGGCGAGGTTCACCGCGCCGCTCGCCGCGAGGCTGCCGCCGCCGCCGATCGCCAGCGTGCCGCTGTTGATCGTCGTGCCGCCCGTATACGTGTTGGCGCCCAGCAGCGTTTCCGTGCCGGTGCCCGACATCGTCAGCCCGCCCGTGCCGCCGATGGTGCCGCCGAAGCTCGCGTTGGCCGAGCCGTCCAGCGTCAGCGCGTTGCCGCCGAGGTTCACCGTCGAGCCCGCGACGCCGGCCAGCCCGCCGATCGTCTGCGGCGAACCGGCCGCGCCGAGGTCGAGCGTCGCGCCGACGCCGGACAGATCGAACAGGCTGCCGCCCGACAGACTGCCGCCCGCGCCCACCGCCAGCGTGCTGCCGGCGCCGATCGTCGTGTTGCCGGTATACGAGCCCGCGCCGGTCAGCGTCGTCGTCGACGGACCGTTCACCGACAGGTTGCCGGCGCCCGAAATTGCCCCGCCCAGGCCGAGATCGTTCGCGCCGCCAACCGTCAGCGTCACGCCCGTGCCGAGATTCACCGCGTTGCCGAGCACGGTGCCGGCGACGCTCGTGCCGAGCGAGCCACCCGCACCCGCAACGTTCAGCACACCGGTGCCGAGCGCCGCGCCATTGCCGGCGATCAGCCCGCCGCCGCTCAGCGTCGTGCCGCCCTTGAACGTGTTCGCACCGAGCAGCGTCGTCGTACCCGTGCCGGTCTGGGCAAGGCCGCCGTCGCCCGAGATCACGCCGCCGAGGCTCAGATCGGCCGAGCCGTTCAGGCCGAGCGTCGCGCCGGCGCCGAGACTCACCGCGTTGCCGAGCAGCGTGCCGGCGACGTTCGTCGCGAGCGTGCCGCCCGCACCCGCGACGTTCAGCGCGCCCGTACCGAGCGCCGCGCCGTTGCCGGCGATCAGCCCGCCGCCGCTCAGCGTCGTGCCGCCCGTGAACGTGTTCGTGCCGAGCAGCGTCGTCGTGCCGGTGCCGGTTTGCGCGAGGCTGCCGTTCCCGGCGATCGTGCCGCTCAGCGCGAGATCGGTCGCTCCGTTCATCCCGAGCGTGACGCCGGTGCCGAGATTGACCGCGTTGCCGAGCGTGACGCCCGGCACGCTCGCGCCGAGCGAAGCCGAGCCCGTGACGTCGAGGGCGCCGAGGCCGAGCGCCGCGTCGCCGCCGACCACCAGGCTGCCGCCCGTCAGCGCGGTCCCGCCCGCATACGTGTTGTTGCCGGTCAGCGCCTGCGAACCGGTGCCCGCAAGCGTCAGCCCGCCGGCGCCGCCGATGTTGCCGGCGAACACGCCGTTGCCGCTGCCGGCCAGCGTCAGATGGTTCGAACCGAGATCGATCGCGGAACCCGCGACGCCCGACAAGCTGCCGATCGACTGCGGCGTGGTCGCGCCGGCGATGCTGAACTGCGCGCCCGCACCGGTCAGGTTGAGCGGGCTCGACGCCGCGAGGCTGCCGCCTGCGCCGATCGCGAGCTTGCCGCTGCCGATCGTGGTGCCGCCGGTAAATGTCTCGGCGGCGGTCAGCGTCGTCGTGCCCGGCCCGCTCACCGACAGACCGCCGGCGCCGGAGATGATCCCGCCCAGGCCGAGGTCGTTGGCGCCGCCGACCGACAGCGCCGCGCCGGCGCCGAGCTGGATCGCGTTGCCGAGCACGGTGCCGCCGACGGTCGTGCCGAGCGTGCCGCCCGCGCCCGTCACGTTCAGCACGCCGGTGCCGAGTGCGCTGCCGTTGCCCGCGAGAATCCCGCCGCCGCTCAGCGTCGTGCCGCCTGTATACGTGTTCGCGCCGAGCAGCGTCGTGATGCCCGAGCCGACCTGCGCGAGGCCGCCGTCGCCGGCGATCGCGCCGCTCAGCCCGAGATCGTTTGCGCCGGTCAGCGCGAGCGTCGCGCCCGTGCCGAGGTTCACCGCGTTGTTCAGTGCGGTGCCGCTCACGCTCGCGCCGAGCGCGCCGCCCGCGCCCGCCACGTTCAACGCGCCGGTGCCGAGCGCCGAATTGCTGCCGGCCAGCAGCGTGCCGGCGCTCAGCGTCGTGCCGCCGCCAAAGGTGTTCGCGCCGGACAGCGTCGTCGTCCCCGTGCTGTCGAGCAGGAGACCGCCGCTGCCGCTGATCGCGCCGTTCAGGCCGAGATCGTGCGCGCCGTTCAGCGTCAGCGACGCGCCGTTCAGGTTGATCGTGTTCGCCAGCGTCGCGCCGGCGGCGAGATCCGCGCTCAGCGAGCCGCCGAGGCCGCTCACGTTCAATGCCCCGCCGATGCCGAGCGCCGAGCCGCCTTCGACGATCAGGCTGCCGCCGCCCGTCAGGCTCGCGCCGCCGGTGAAGGTGTTCGCGCCGGACAGCGTCGTCGCGCCGGTGCCGCCGAGCGCGAGACCGCCCGCGCCGGAAATCGTGCCGCCCAGGCCGAGATCGGCCGCGCCGTTCAGCCCGAGCGTCGCGCCCGCGCCGAGGTTCACCGCATTGCCGAGCACCGTGCCGGCGACGTTCGTCGCGAGTGTGCCGCCCGCGCCCGTCACGTTCAGCGCGCCCGTGCCGAGCGCCGCGGCGTTGCCCGCGATGAGCCCGCCGGCGCCGAGCGTCGTGCCGCCCGTGAAGGTGTTCGCGCCGAGCAGCGTGGTCATGCCCGCGCCGGTCTGCGCGAGGCTGCCGTTGCCGGCGATCGTGCCGCCGAGGCTCAGGTCGGCCGCGCCGTTCAGGCCGAGCGTCGCGCCCGCGTCGAGATTGACCGCGTTGCCGAGCAGCGTGCCGCCGACGCTCGCGCCGAGCGTGCCGCCCGCGCCGCTCACATGCAGCGCGCCCGCGCCGAGCGCCGCGTTGCTGCCGGCGATCAGCCCGCCGCCGCTGAGCGTCGTGCCGCCCGAGAAGGTGTTCGGGCCGAGCAGCGTCGTCGTGCCGCTGCCTGTTTGCGCGAGGCTGCCGTTGCCGGCGATCGTGCCGCCGAGGCTGAGGTCGGCTGCGCCGTTCAGGCCGAGCGTCGCGCCTGCGTCGAGATTCACCGCATTGCCGAGCAGCGTGCCGCCGACGCTCGCGCCAAGCGAGCCGCCCGTGCCGCTCACATGCAGCGCGCCGGTGCCGAGCGCTGCACCGCTGCCGGCGATCAGTCCGCCGCCGCTGAGCGTCGTGCCGCCCGAGAACGTGTTCGCGCCGAACAGCGTCGTCGTGCCGGTGCCGGTTTGCGCGAGGCTGCCGTTGCCGCCGATCACGCCGCCGAGGCCGAGGTCGGCCGAGCCGTTCAGGCCCAGCGTGACGCCGGTATCGATGTTCACCGCATTGCCGATCAGCGTGCCGCCGACGCTCGTGCCGAGCGTGCCGCCCGCGCCGCTCACGTTCAGCGTGCCGGTGCCGAGCGCCGTCGGGGCGCCGACGACGAGGCCGCCACCGCCGGTCAGATTCGTTCCTCCGGAGAACGAATTGACGCCGTCGAGCGCCAGCGTGCCGGTGCCGGCCGCATTCAGCGCGCCGCCGCCGGAAATCGCGCCCGAGATTCCGAACCCGGTCGCACCATCGACCGTCAGCGCGCCGCCCAGCGCCACATTGTTCTGCAGGTTCAGGCCGGTCGAGCCGGCCTCCAGCGTGCCGCCGGTCACGGTGAGCGTCCCGGTGCCCAACGCGTGGTTGTCGTTGACGATCGCGGTGCCGCCGGTCAGCGATGCATTCGATGCGCTCGACGCACCCGTGATGTTCCACGTGCCGCCCTGCACCGCGAGATTGGTGAAATTGCCGTACGTATCGACCGCGATGCTGCCGTTCGCCGCGCCGGTCGGGTTCAGCTGCAGGTTGAGCGTGTTGTTGCCGCCGAGGCCCGCATCGACGCCGAGCCCGACCGACGATCCGGTCATCGCATTGAACGTGTTCGACGCGCCGACGGCCGCGCCGAGCGACACGTTCCCCGTCACGGTTCCGCTATTGGTAAACGTGTTGCCGGTGCCGGCGACACCGCTGGGCGCGAGCGCGACCGAGCCGTTGATCGTGCCGCCGCTCGCGTTCGTGAAGTTGACCTGCGCGCCGCCCGACGCGGTCACGACCTGCGCGGTCGGCCCGGCGGAAAAGCCGAGCAGGCCGGTCGTGCCGATCGTGCCGGCGTTCGTGATGTTGGTCGTGCCGCCCGTGCCGTTGTTCACGATCAGCGCAGGCCCGTTCAGGAACGAGCTGGTCGAGCCCATCATCACGCCGCCACTGGTGTTCGTGACATTGACGGTGCTCGCGGACGCAACGTTGCCGACGATCGCGCCGTTCGACACGATGCTCACGCCCGACAACGACGGGTCGATCGTGCCGCTGTTCGTCAGCGTGACGCCGCTGCCCGTCAGCGACAGCGCGGTGCCGCCGAGCAGCGGCAACACCGTGAAGGTCGCGCCGGGTGCGACGCTCAGGTTGAGATTGCTCGTGCCGTTCGAATAACTGGTGTTGGCCCCCGTGCACGTGACCGCGGGAGATCCGGTGCAGGCAGCCAGTGCGTCCGCCGGGACGATTCCGGCGCCGACCAGCGCGAGCAGCATGCCGGTCGGTACGACGAGTTTCGGACGTGCTTCCGCGCGCTTCTTTTTTGAACTCATGCGCATACGCATAATTACACCTTCCCATGAAGAGAATCGACGAGCCGGAAATCCGTTCCCGGCGCCAAAGAATGCAGAAGGAAAATGCAGGAACGTGCTATTCGATATTTTTTGATAAATATCGCCCCCCGCCATCGAACCTGAATCGATGACCGGATTTAAAACCGGCGAAGATTAATCAACCAGAATTATTTAATCGGCATTTTTTACTTTTAAGCCCCCTCATCTTCCCGGTAAATTTTCTACTTATTCAAAGCCGCTGCCTCCGGCAAATCGGAGACGCCGCCACTCGACTGCGTCCGTCGCGCTCCTGTCCCTGCAGATCAAACGACAACCCGTACGGAACCGCCGCCGACATCGCCCTCGCGCCTGGTAAGCAAACGCTGAATTTCACTCGGCGGAACAACCGGATCCGAACCGCTCGACAGATCGATTCATCGCCGCCTGTCGCCCGATCTGCAAGCCTCCCGGCGTGATCGCGAGTCAAATATAGGCCCGACTCGCAAACGTTTTCCATCGGCACAGCGCGTTTTTGTCAAAACTCAACAATCTTTCCGGAACATTCGATGATTAGTATGCTTGATGTAAAACTTCATGTTTTAACTGTCTCCGTCGAATCATTAAGAAAGGCAAAAAATCCAGATTTACGGATGCATGCCTTTTCTCGAATCTGCTTTAATTGATTCAGCCGCCTCATTGCGATTTCGTGTCGAGAAAGATAACGAGGTGTCCAAGGGAGAACTTCACGATGGCGACGTTGAACATCAATAACCGGGCGACGGAGGTCGATGCCGATCCGTCGACGCCGGTGCTCTGGGTGCTGCGCGACAACCTCGGCCTGACCGGCACCAAGTTCGGCTGCGGCACCGGCGACTGCGGCGCATGCACCGTGCACGTCGATGGCAGGCCGGTGCATAGCTGCACGCTGGCGCTCTCGTCGGTCGGGAACGCGCGCATCACGACCTCCGAGCACCTCGCGGACGATGCGGTCGGCAAGGCCGTCCTCGACGCGTGGGTCCGCCACGATGTCGCGCAATGCGGCTATTGCCAGAGCGGGCAGATGATGAGCGCGGTCGGGCTGCTGCGCGGCAACAAGTCGCCGACCGATGCCGACATCGACAGCGCGATGAGCGGCAATCTTTGCCGTTGCGCAACCTACCAGCGCATCCGCGCCGCGATTCACGACGCGGCCGCCGCACTGGCCTGAGCCTGCCGGGAGATCACGACCATGCGTATTCGCACTGCCGGGCGCCCGGCCATCACCGACGCCCCCGACGCCACGCCCGTCACCGGAGCCCGTTCTCCGGGGCTCGACCGGCGCGGCTTCCTGAAGCTCACGATGGCGGCGAGCGGCTGCCTCGCGCTGGGACTCGCACCGACGCGCGCCGGCGCTCAGGCCGGCAACGCCGCGCGAACCCAGTCACCGCAAGCATTCCTGATCATCGCGCCGGACAACACGGTGACGGTCGCCGTCAACCGCACCGAATCCGGCCAGGGCGTCAGCACCGCGCTGCCGATGGCGCTGGCCGACGAGCTCGATGCCGACTGGCGCAATGTGCGCACGGTGCTCGCACCGGCCGGCGAGCCGTACAAGGATCCGGTCACCGGCATCCAGATGACGGTCGGCTCGACGTCGGTCAGCCACTCGTTTACGCAATACCGCGAACTCGGCGCATCCGCGCGCGCGATGCTCGTCGCCGCGGCCGCGCAACGCTGGAACGTCGATCCGGCCACGTGCCGGACCGCGCACGGCGTCGTCACCTCCGGCAGCCACAGCGCGACCTACGGCGAACTCGCGCCGGACGCGATGGCAATGCCGGTGCCGCAGCACGTGCCGCTGAAGTCGCCCGACCAGTTCCGCATCATCGGCAAGCCGACCCCGCGCGTCGACTCCCGCGCGGTGCTCGACGGCACGCTCCAGTACGGGATGGACTGGCGCCTGCCGGACATGATGGTGGCCGTGGTGGCCCGCCCGCCGCGCTTCGGCGGACAGGTCGCCAGCTACAACGCGGCGGCGGCCCGGGCCGTCAAGGGCGTGGTCGAGGTCGTCGAGATCCCGACCGACCGCGGCGGCACCGGCGTGGCCGTGATCGCGAACGGCTACTGGCCCGCCAGGCTCGGTCGCGACGCGCTGCAGATCACCTGGAAGGACAGCGGCTCGACCGTCACGTCCGCCGAGCAGATGCAGATGTACAAGCAGCTCGCCGGCACGCCGGGCACCGTGGTACGCACGGCCGACGCCGGCAACGCGCCGCCGGCAGCGACCCGGATCCGCAAGGACTACGAATTCCCCTATCTCGCGCATGCGCCGATGGAGCCGCTCAGCTGCACGGTCGACGTCGGGCCGGCGAACTGCGCGTGCGGGATCAAGATCTGGGGCGGCTCGTCGCTGCAGACCACCGACCGCGCGGCAGTCGCCAGGGCGCTCGGCGTCGCGCCTGCGAAGGTCCAGATCTTCACGATGATGTCGGGCGGCGACTACGGCCGGCGCTCGACGCCGACCTCGGACTACGTGGTCGAAGCCGCCCGCGTGTCGGCCGCATATCTGGCGGCCGGCCACCTCGGCCCGGTCAAGACGATCTGGACGCGCGAAGACGATCTGCGCGGCGGCTATTACCGCCCGATGGTGCTGCATCGCGTCGACATCGGCGTCGACGACAGCGGCGCGGTGCGCGACTGGCAGCACGTCGTGGTCGGCCAGTCGGTGCTGAAGGGCTCGCCGCTCGAACGCACGACGGTTCTCCGGAGCGGCACCGATCCCGACCTGACCGACGGCGTCGCGAACAGCCCGTACGGGTTCCCGGTCCGGCTGTCGGTCCATCAGCCCGAGGTCGACGTGCCGGTCCAGTCATGGCGCTCGGCCGGTCACACGCATACGGCGTTCGTGATGGAGACGCTGGTCGACGAGCTCGCGCACGCGGCGCGCCAGGATCCGGTCGCCTACCGCATGGCGCGGCTGGCCGGTCCCGAGCACGCGCGCCATCGCCAGGCGCTCGCGCTGGCCGTCGAGAAGTCCGGCTACGGCACGCGCACGCTGCCGGCCGGGCATGCGTGGGGCGTCGCGATGCACGAAACCGCCGGCACGGTCGTCGCGTACGTGACGGAAGTGTCGATCGCGGCCCAGCAGCCGCGCGTGCATCGCGTGACGGCGGGCGTGCATGCCGGCCGCATCGTGAATCCGACCGGCGCCGAAGCGCAGATCCAGGGCGGCGCGCTGTTCGGCCTCGCGACCACGAAGCCCGGCTTCGCGATCGACGTCGAGCATGGCGCGGTGCGCAACGCCGGCTTCGCCGACTACCCGCCCGTGCGGATGCAGGAAGCGCCGCCGGTGGACGTGTTCTTCGTCCCGTCGGATGCGCATCCGTCCGGCTTGAGCGAAGCCGGCGTGCCGCCGATCGCGCCGGCGGTCGCCAACGGCGCGTTCGTGCTGACCGGCGAGCGGGTCCATGCGCTGCCGTTCGCGCCGATGCTGGTCGCGGCGGCCGCGCCGACGCTGCCGGCTGCGCCCGCCGCCGAAGACGATCCATACGCCGACCTGCCGGCCGGCGGTTGCCGGATTCCGCACAAGGCCCGACCGGCCGCGTTGAAGCCGAAGACCGCTCAAAGCCAGGCGGGCGTCGGGCAGCCGGGTGCGGTGCCGAAATTCCTGCGACCCAGGCGGCGAGCTGGCATACCGTGCATCGAGGATCTCAAGAAGGGGGTAACGACCTGACAGCGTGTTTCGACAGGCTTCCAGGCGTTGATCCGGCGCATCCCGTCAGCAATGCCGATCGCTTCGGCGCGCCCGCGCCGCCGAAGCGATTCAAGACCCGGATGAACCGCCGGCGATCACGCCCCCGCCCGCACATGATCGAGCAACGCCTGCAACGGATGCCGCAACTGCCGCGCCGACATCCGCTTCGCCTGGCTGCGGCAAGAATACCCGGTCGCCAGCGCTTCGCCTTCGTCGTCCGGCCCGTCGACATGCGCCGCCCACGACTGCGCATAGATCGTCCTGGACGTCGCGAGATTGCGCGCTTCGTGTCCATAGGTGCCGGACATCCCGCAGCACCCGGTCGCCTCCACCTTCAGGCGCAGCCCGCGACGCGCGAACAGCTGCGTCCATTGCTTGCCGCTGTCCGGCGCGTTGGTCTTTTCGGTGCAGTGCGGCAGCAGCCGATACGTCGCGTTCGCCCCGCCCGCACCGCCTTCCGGCAACGCGTGCAGCAACCACTCCTGCGGCAGCGCGACGTCCGGCACGTCGGCGAGCCCCGTCACCTTCCGGTATTCCTGCCGATAGGCGAGCGTCATCGCCGGATCGAGCCCGACCAGCGCAACGCCGGTGTGCGCCAGCGCATGCAGTTGCGCCGCGTTGCGGATCGCCGCCTTCTCGAACGCGGCAAGAAAACCCTGCACGTGCAGCGCCTTGCCGTTCGGCAGCAGCGGCGCCAGCCAGACCTGGAAGCCCAGCCGCGCAGCCAGCTCGATCAGCGTCGCCAGTTGCTCGGTGTCGAAGTAGCGCGTGAACGTGTCCTGCACGATCACGACGCTGCGTTCGCGCTGCGCGTCGCTCAACGCGGCCAGCGCGCGCGGATCCGCCGGCCGGACCTGCCATCGACGAAGCGCGGCCGCGAGGTCGTAGCGGCTCAGCAGCGGACTGTCGACCATCCCGACATGCCGCTCCAGCAGCGTGCGCACCCAAGCCGCGCGCATCAGCCCGTTGTACAGCGCGGGCGCCTTCGCGATCCACGGCATCGTGAATTCGAGCGAACCGATCAGGTAGTCGCGCAGCGGCCGCAGATAGCGGCGGTGATACAGCTCGAGAAAGCGCGAGCGGAACTCGGGCACATTGACCTTGACCGGGCACTGCCCCGCACAGGACTTGCAGGCGAGGCAGCCGGCCATCGCGTCATACACTTCATGCGAAAAATCCGCTTCGCCGCGACGCGCGGCGCGGCTGTTGCGCCAGCGGCTGGCGAGGCTGCCGACGAACGACTGCGGCATGCGCGCGGCCGCGACAACGTCGACGCCGGCCTGTCCTTGCAGGCGCAGCCATTCGCGCATCAGCGACGCACGCCCCTTCGGCGAATGCAGACGCTCGCGCGTCGCCTTCCATGACGGACACATCGCGTCGTCCGGGTCGAAGTTGTAGCAGGCGCCGTTGCCGTTGCAGTGCATCGCCGTGCCGTAGCTCTGCCAGACGCGCTCGTCGATCTGCCGGTCGTGCTCGCCGCGCGTCGGCACTTCGTCGATCTTCAGCAGCCGCATCGTCGGGTCCGGCGGCGTCGCGATCTTGCCCGGGTTGAACTGGTTGTACGGATCGAACGCGGCCTTCAGCTGCTGCAGCGACGGATACAGCTCGCCGAAAAACGCCGGCGCATACTCGGAACGCACGCCCTTGCCGTGCTCGCCCCACAGCAGCCCGCCGTGACGCTGCGTCAGCGCGGCGACGCCGTCCGATACCGGACGCACCAGCGCCGCCTGCCGCGGATCCTTCATGTCGAGGATCGGCCGCACGTGCAGCACGCCCGCATCGACGTGGCCGAACATCCCGTACTGCAATCCGTGACTGTCGAGCAGCGCGCGGAATTCCGCGATGTACGCCGCGAGGTTCTCCGGCGGCACGGCCGTGTCCTCGACGAACGGCTGCGGCCGCGCCTCGCCCTGCACGTTGCCCAGCAGCCCCACCGCGCGCTTGCGCATCGCATAGACGCGCTTGACCGCCTCGTCGCCGACCGCGAGCGTATGCCCGAGCCGCTCGACGCTCGTATCGGCGCGCAGATGTTCGGTGAACGCGCGGACCTGCGCATCGACCTCGGCCGCATCGTCGCCGCTGAATTCGATCAGGTTGATGCCGAGCGTCGGCCGCCGTTCGTCCTGCGGAAAATACTCGGCGACGCTGCTCCACACGAAGTCCTTCATCGCCAGCAGCAGCACCTTCGAATCGACCGTCTCGATCGACAGCGGCCGGTGCGCGAGCAGCGCGCGCGCGTCGCGCAGTGCATCCATGAAGGCCGCGTAGCGCACGTTGACGAGCACCGAGTACTTCGGAATCGGCAACACGTTGAGCTTCGCCTCGACGACGAAGCCGAGCGATCCCTCCGCGCCGCACAGCACGCTGTTGAGGTTGAAGCGTCCGTCCGCCTCGCGCAGGTGCGCGAGATCGTAGCCGGTCAGGCAGCGATTCAGCTTCGGAAACTTCGCGTCGATCAGCGCGGCCTTCTCGTCGCTGATGCGCCGCGCGGTGCGATAGACCTTGCCGATGCGGTCCTGCCGCGCGCAGCGGCGCCCGAGTTCGTCGGCCGCGAGCGCGCTGCTGTGCAGCCGCTCGCCGCCCATCAGCACGAAGTCCAGCTCCAGCACGTGATCGCGCGTCTTGCCGTAGGTGCAGCTGCCCTGCCCGCTCGCGTCGGTATTGATCATCCCGCCGACCGTCGCGCGGTTCGACGTCGACAGTTCCGGCGCGAAAAAAAGGCCATGCGGCTTCAGCGCGGCATTGAGCTGATCCTTGACGACGCCCGCCTGCACGCGCACCCAGCGCTGCGCGACGTTGATTTCGAGGATCCCGTTCATGTTGCGCGACAGGTCGACGATCAGGCCGTCGGTCAGCGACTGGCCGTTGGTGCCGGTGCCGCCGCCGCGCGGCGCGACCACCACGCCGCGGTGCGCGGGCTCGGCGAGCAGCCGCGCGACGAGCTCGACGTCGCGCGCGTGCGCGGGACAGACCGCGGCCTGCGGCAGACGCTGGTAGATCGAGTTGTCGGTCGCCTGGACGGTCCGGTTCGCATGGTCCGCGCGGATTTCGCCTTCGAATCCGGCCGCGCGCAACGCGGCCAGGAAATCGGTGTACGAGCGGGCCGGCGGCGCGGCGGGACGGGGCAACGGGGCGATCGACATGGGCAGGGACGCAAAAAGGTTGGACCCCGGCGCTTGCGCTTCCGCAAAACCATGACTTTTGAGCAAGATTTCGCCGCGTCGGGAATTCCAGTATCTTTGTAATACCCGTGCCGGACAAACGAATTCTTGTCCGGCGATACTTGCATAAAACTCATGAATTACCGCCGCCTGACCCCGTCTATGTCCCTGCTGCTCGTGTTCGAGGCGGCCGCGCGCCATGAAAGCTATACGCGCGCGGCCGAGGAGTTGTCGCTGAGCCAGAGTGCGATCAGCCGGCAGGTCCAGACGCTGGAGGACCAGCTCGGCGTGCCGCTGTTCCGGCGCGAAGGGCGCTCCGTCAAGCTGACCGAGGTCGGGCGCCGCTACTTCGCCGAACTGAGCGGTGCGCTGGGCCGCATTCGCGGCGCGACGCTGCAGGCGATGTCCCATCAGGCCGGCGCCGGCACGCTGCGCCTCGCGACGCTGCCGACGTTCGGCTCGAAATGGCTGCTGCCGCATCTGCACGACTTCTACGCCGCGCATCCGGGCGTGACCGTGCATCTGCATTCGCGGATCGGCAACGTCGATTTCCACCTCGACGATATCGACGCGGCCATCACCGTCGGCGCGGGCGAGTGGCCCGGGCTGCGCGCGCACCGGCTCTACAACGAATTCCTGGTCGCGATCGCGAGCCCCGACGCGACGACCGGCGCGGCCGTCACGCCGCAATGGGCGACGAAGCAGACGCTGCTCGGCGTGACGAGCAACCAGCAGGCGTGGGCGGAGTGGTTCTCGCACAATCGGCTCGATCATCGCCAGATGCGCATCGGCCCGAGCTTCGAGCTGACGTCGCACCTGATCCAGGCGGTGCGGGCCGGGATGGGTATCGGACTGGTGCCGAAGGTGCTGGTGGAGGACGAACTGGGCCGCGGCGAACTCGTGTCGATCGGCGACGCGATTACCAGCCAGCGCAGCTACTACCTCGTGTACCCGCCGGCGAACGAGACGCTGCCGTCGCTGGCCGCGTTCCGCGACTGGCTGCTGAAATCCTGCTGACCCGGCGCGAACAGACGCGATCAGGGGCAGTCACGCACGCCATTCGCCGAGGATCTGCTCGGCCAGGTAATCGCACGGCGGCCGCGCCGACTGCGCACTGCGCGCGAGCACGACTTCGAGCTCGCCGAGCGGCGGCAGCCCGTCGCCCTGCGACAGCTGGACGAGGTGTTCCGGGATGCTGCAGCGCGCGAGCGGCGCGACGGCGAGACCGGCTTCCACCATGCTGAGCAACCCGAGGAAGCTCGGGCTTTCGTACGACATCCGGAACCGGATGTGCCTGCGGTTCAGCGCCTTGATCGCATGATCGCGCGCCATGCTGCCGCCATGCGTGAAAAACGCGACCGGCAACGGCCGCTCCTCCCACACCTTTCGCGTCGACGACCCCGCCCACACGATCGGCTCGCGGCGGATCAGCTCGCCGCTGACGCCCTTGATCCGCGTCAGGCACGCGAGGTCGACGGCGTTGTCCTTCAGCATCGGCACGAGCGCGCTGCTCGGCAAGCCGATCACGCGCACCTCGACGCGCGGATGCGTCGCGGCGAACTTGCCGAGCACCTGCGGCAGCAGCGACGACATGTAGTCGTCGGGCACGCCGATCGTCACGCGGCCCTTGATCTCCGGACGCACGACCGACGCCCACGCTTCGTCGCGCATCGCCAGCATCCGGCGGCCGTAGTCGGCGAGCGTGCGGCCGTCGTCGGTCAGCGACACATTGCGCGTATCGCGCACGAACAGCGGCTTGCCGAGCGCGTCTTCGAGCGCGCGGATCTGCATGCTGAGCGCCGACGGCGACCGATGCACCTGCTGCGCGCCCTGGGCGAACGACCCCGTGTCCGCCACGGCGACCACCATCGCCAGCACGTCCAGGTCGAGCTTTTTCATGTCATTCAGAAAATCTGATCAATCGATTCAGTTTAACGCGTTTTACTGCGCAGCCCCGCGGTCGGACAATGCATCCGTCAACCCGCGTTTCAGGAAGCGCCCAGATGCACAGCCCGGCTTCGATCTATGGATTTCTTGTCATCGGCGGCATGCTCGCGATCACGCCGGGGCCGAACATGGTCTACGTGATGTCGCGCTCGCTCGCGCAGGGACGGGCCGCCGGGCTCATTTCGCTGGCCGGCGTGATGATCGGTTACTTCTTCTATATGTTCGGCGCCGCGTTCGGCGTCACGACGCTGTTCCTGAGCGTGCCGTACTCGGCCGCCGTGCTGGCGGCGATCGGCGCGGCCTATCTGCTTTATCTCGCGTGGCGGGCCGTGCGGCCCGGCGGCCGCTCGCCGTTCGAGGTGCGTGCGCTGCCGGCCGAGCAGCCGTTCCGGCTGCTGGCGATGGGCGCGACGACCAGCGTGCTGAATCCGAAACTGGCCATGCTGTTCGTATCGCTGTTGCCGCAGTTCATCGACTACCGGCAAGGCAGCGTGTTCGGCCAGTCGATCTGGCTCGGCTCGCTGCTGATCGCGGCGTTTGCGTCGGCCAACGGGCTGGTCGCGATCTGCTCGGCCAGCATCGCGAAGTTCCTGCACGGCCGACCGAAGTGGCTGCTCGCGCAGCGCTGGGCAATGGGCGCCGTGCTCGGCGGCCTCGGCGTGCAGATGGTCGTCGATGCGGCGAGGCTGGCGGGCGGGGCGTAACGGGCTGCGTCACTTCGTCAGCAACTCCGCTTCCAGCTCGCGCAAGCGCTGCGGAAACCACACCCGCAGCACCACGAACCATGCGAGCCCGATCAACAGCAACGCGGCGAACACGTACGGCAGCCACGCATAGACGCCGTCCGGCACCGGATACACGCTGCCCGCGAGCGGGATCGCCAGCAGCACGACCGCGACGGCGCTGATCGCGACATGCGAGGCCTTGAGCCGGCCCTGGCGCCGCAGGTAAAGCGGCGCGCCGATCGCGACCAGCACATACGCGAGCAGCCAGCCGTAAGTCGCGATCGAGCTGAGATAGCCGTACGAATCGAGCAGCGCGGTGCCGCGCGCGGTCAGCACCAGTGCGATCGTCAGCGCCAGCACCGCGATCAGGCCCACGGCGACATGCGGCGTCGCATTGGTCTCGTGCGCGCGCCCGGTCGATGCGTGCAGCACACCCTGCCGTCCGAACGCATAGACGATCCGCGCCGCTGCATTGATCGACGAGAAGAAGGCCGCGAAGAAGCTCAACGACACGCCCGCGTCGATCAGCACGCCGATCCAGCCGGCGCCGAGCCGGTGGGCGAGCACCGCCAGCGGGCCGTCGACGCGATCTAGCGGCGGTGTCTGGCCGTGGAACGCGCCGACCATTCCGTACGCGCCGATCACGAACAGGATCGCCGGCCCGATCACGCTGATCAGCACCGCGCGCGGAATCGCGCGAAACGGATCGCGCGCCTCGGCGCCGAGCACGGTCGCGCTTTCGAAGCCCGTGAAGCTGAAGAACGCGAGCACCATCCCGAGCTGAAGCTCGGTCGGCTTCACGCCTTCCAGCGTCAGTTGCGCACGGTCGACCGGATGGCCGCCGAACGCGATCGTGCCGATCACGACGATGGCGATCAGCAGCAAGGTCGCCAGTTCGACCAGCAGCGTAAAACGCGTGGAAAGCCGGATGTCGCGAAACGCGATGTACCACGCGGCGAGCGCGGTGACGACCGTGAGGCCGAGCACCGTGCCGAGCGGCGTCGTGCTGCCGAGCAGTCCCGTTTCGCGACCGAGCACGAGGAACGTGTTGATGGTGCCCTGCAGGATGCCCGAGGCGGCCACCGTATAGGCGATCAGCAGCGACCAGCCGCAGATCGCGCCCCAGACGGGCCCGATGCCGGCCGACACGTACGCGTACAGCGCGCCGGGCGACGCCGAGTCGCGCGCGAACACGGCGATGCTCCACGACGAGAACAGCAGCGCGACGATCGCGAACAGATATGCGAGCCAGGTGCCGTTGCCCGCGGTCGCGAACACGGCCGGAATCAGCACGCCGATTCCGCCCGACACGCCGACCAGGCCGATCGACTGCGCAATCAGCTCGGGCAGGCTCAGGTAGTTGCGCCGCAGGCCGCCCGCATGCGGCGTGGCGCGCTGCGCGGCCGGGGCCGGCGCAGACGTTGCTGGATGATTCATCGATTCACCTCGTCAGGAATGAAGCGGCGCGGCGGCGTCGGGCACGGCCGCCTCCACGCGAAAGCGCGCGCCGTAATGCGTGTCGTGCAATGCCGCGCCGCGTCCGAACAGCTTTTCGCGCAGCGTGCCGTCGCGGTACGCGCGCTTGTAGACGCCGCGCCGCTGGAGTTCGGGCACGAGCCACTCGACGATGTCGGCAAAGCTGCCCGGATTGACGACGGCCGCGACGTTGAAGCCGTCCGCGCCGGTGTCGTCGAGCCAGCCCTGCAACGCGTCCGCCACCGTGCGCGGCGAGCCGACGAGCACCGGCCCGTCGCCGCCGATCCCGCAGTAGTCGGCGATCTCGTCGATGGTCCAGCGACGCGTCGGATCGGCCGACGTGAACGCTTCGACGGCCGACTGGATCGCGTTGCTGTCGACGTGTTCGAGCGTCTGGTCGGGCGCGAAGCGGCTCAGGTCGAGGCCGGTCCAGCCCGACATCAGCGCAAGCGAGCCGGGCCGGCTGATGTAGCGCCGGTAGTCGTCGAATTTCGCGCGAGCCTGCGCATCGGTCGGCGCGACGACCACGGTGATCTGGTTGAAAATCAGCAGATCGCGCGCAGCGCGGCCCTGCCGGACGGCTTCGGCGCGCAGCGCGTCGACCTGCGCGCGCAGGATCGCGCGCGTCGGCGCGGCGACAAACACGCACTCGCCGTGCCGCGCGGCGAACTGCCGCCCGCGCGACGACGCGCCAGCCTGGTACAGCACCGGCGTGCGCTGCGGCGACGGCTCGCTCAGATGAAAACCCGGCACCGTGAAGAAGCGGCCGTGATGGCCGATCCCGCGCACGCGATCCGGCTCCGCATAGACGCCGCGCGCCTTGTCGCGCACCGCCGCGCCCGGTGCCCAGCTGCGTTCCCACAGCTTGTAGCAGACCTCGAGATACTCGTCGGCCAGTTCGTAGCGGTTGTCGTGCGTGAGCTGTGCTGCCTGCCCGAGATTGCGCGCGCCACTTTCCAGGTACGACGTCACGATGTTCCAGCCGATCCGGCCGCCACTCAGGTGATCGGCGGTCGACATCCTGCGCGCGAACGGATACGGATGCTCGAACGACACCGACGCGGTCACGCCGAAGCCAAGATGGCGCGTCGCAGCGGCCATCGCCGACACGAGCTGCAACGGGTCGTTGATCGGCACCTGCGCGGCGTTGCGCAGCGCGGTGTCGGCGCTTTGCCCGTAGACGTCGTACACGCCGAGCACGTCGGCGATGAACAGGCCGTCGAACAGTCCCCGTTCGAGCGTCGTCGCGAGCGCGGTCCAGTAGCGCAGGTCGGTATAGCGGTGCGATTGATCGTCCGGGTGCCGCCACAAGCCGGCGGACAGATGGCCCGGACTGTTGATCGTAAAGGCGTTCAGCCTGATTTCCTTGCCCATTGTTTCGTTGCGTTGAAGACGGCCGCCGCGGGCCGCCGGCGAAGGGCCGCGGCCCGCGCGCGGGTCAGTTCCAGGAGTGGCGCGCGGGCTTCACGCCGTTGAGGTAGTAGTTGCCGATCGCGTGGTACTTCCAGCGCACGGGGTCGTGCAGCGTATGCACACGTGCGTTGCGCCAGTGGCGGTCGAAGTTGTATTTCGCGAGCGTCGACTTGCTGCCGCCGAGTTCGAACAGCTTGCTCGCAGCGAGCAGCGACACCTCGGTCGTCGCGATCTTCGCCTCGCCGACCGCGATCGCGGCCTGCGCGACCGTCTGCTCGTCCGGCTCGCGCTTCGCGATATCGACGAAGCGCCCCGCGCGGGCCAGCAGCGCTTCGGCCGCGTGCACGCGGTACGCGATGTCGCCGATCTGCGCGATCGTCAGCGGATCCTGGCTGGCGCGCTCGACGCCGCTATCGATCCACGGGCGCGCATGCTGCTGGACGAAGTCGATCGTGTCCTGCAGCGCCGCGCGCGCGATGCCCAGGTCGATCGCGGCGGTCGTAATCTGCGCAAACGGGCCCGCGAAGGTCGGACGGTCGTACGAACGCTGCGTATGGAAGATCTCGAACGGGCTCACGCGCACGTTCTCGGCGATCACCGTGCCGCTCGCCGTCGTGCGCTGCCCGAAGCCGCTCCAGTCGTCGACCACGGTCAGCCCCGGCGCGCCCTGCCGGACGAATGCGAGCACGGCCTGGTCGTCCTCGTCCAGCGCGAGCACCGGAATCCAGTGCGCGAACAGCGTGCCGGTCGAATAGAACTTGCGGCCGTTCAGCACGAAGCCGTCGCCGTCGCGGCGCACGCGCGTCCGGATGTCGAGCACGTTCTTGCCGCCGGCTTCGGAAAACGCGTTGCCGTAGCGCGTGCCCTTCAGCACGAGGTCGAAAAAGAAGTGCTTCTGCGCGTCGCTGCCTTCGAGGCGAATATCCTCGATCAGGCAATAGTGGTTCTGCGGAATCTGGCCGATCGACGGGTCCGCCTCGGAGACGATCGCGATCACTTCGGCCAGCGTGACGTTCGATACCTCCGCGCCGCCGTATTCGCGCGGCACGGTGATCCCCCACAGGCCGCTCGACGAAAACAGCTCGATCTCGTCGAACGGCAGCCTGCGTTCGCGGTCGCGCAACGCCGCGTGCGCGGACAGTTGCGCCGCGACCTTGTGCGCGACCTCGATCGCCTCGGCGTCGGAGCCGATGACGGGAACGGTGACGGCAGCCGCGTGATCGGCCGCGTTTGCTTCAATGATTTCCGTAGACATGAAATTTCCGGCAAAACCCATGAACCGACCGGCGGCGCACGAGACGCTCAAGCCGATCGCCTGTTTCGAAATCCGAAACACTGCACCGCGCGTCACGCGGCAACCACCTGCCGCTGCGCCTCGAGCTCCCTCACCAGCGGCAGCACGCGCTTGCCGAAGTACTCGACTTCCTCGATGAAATGCAGGAACCCCGCCAGCACGAGATCGACGCCGATCGCCTTCAGCGCGACGATCCGTTCGGCGATCTGCTGCGGTGTGCCGATCAGGTTGGTGCGGAAGCCGTCGTTGTACTGCACGAGATCCTCGAACGTCGATTTCGCCCAGTTGCCCTCGCCTTCCGGCGACGCCTTGCCGGCCTCCTTCACTGCATCGCCGAACGCATGCACGGCCTCGACGTGCGCATGGCGGACGATGTCGTCGAGCACGGCCCGCGCTTCCTCCTCGGTGTCACGCGCGATCACGAACGCGTTGACGCCGATGCGCACGCGATGGTTGTTCGCGGCAGCCTTCGCGCGGATGTCGTCGATCTGCGCCTTCAGGTTCTCCGGCGTGTTGCCGTTCGTGAAGTACCAGTCCGACACGCTCGCCGCGTTGTCGCGCGCTGCGCGCGAGCTGCCGCCCTGGAAGATCTCCGGATGCGGCTTCTGCAGCGGCTTCGGGCTCAGCGTGTAGTCGTTGAAGCGGTAGAAGTCGCCCTTGAACGTGAAGTTGTCCTGCGTCCAGATGCCCTTCAGCGCCTGGATGAACTCCTTCGAGCGCCGATAGCGCTCGTCGTGTTCGAGCCACGGCTCGCCGATCGCGGTGAATTCGCCCTTGAACCAGCCGCTCACGACGTTGATCGCGATGCGCCCGTTCGAGATGTGGTCGATCGTCGCGAGCTGCTTCGCGACCACGGCCGGATGCCACGGCCCCGGCAGGATCGCGGCGAGCACCTTCAGCTTCGTGGTCGCGTGCAGCAATGCCTGGCTGAACGACACCGACTCGTGCTGGTACTCGGCGCCGTAGCCGGCCGTGAAGCGGATCTGGCTCAGCGCGTATTCGAAGCCGGCCGCCTCGGCCGCACGCGCGAGCTTCTGGTTGTAGTCGAGGCTCCAGTCGGTGCGCTGCTCGATCGTGCTGACGACGAGGCCGCCGCTGACGTTCGGCACCCAGTACGCGAATTTGACGCCGGCGTCGGAAGGTTCGGTCACGCTCATGTGTATGTCCTGGTCGAAGAAGGAAAGGGATGCGACTACGCGGCCGCGACGGAAAGCGCATGCGGGCGCAGCTGCGGCGCCGCGCGTTCGACGGCGAGCGCGATGCGCGCGCGCAGCGCCGGGTTCGCGATCTCGTAGCGGTCGAAATCGCTTTCGGACGCGTACACGCCGATCGGCAGCGTGCGCGCCTGGAAGAAGCTGAACAGCGGCCGCAGCTGATGGTCGATCACGAGTGCATGGCGCTCGCTGCCGCCGGTGGCCGCGAGCAGCACGGGCACGTCGACGAGTGCGTCGTGATGCACGAGGTCGAACAGGTGCTTGAAAAGGCCCGTATACGACGCGCGATACACGGGGCTCGCGACCACCAGCGCATCGGCCGTCTCGATCGCGCGCAGCTGCGCATCGAGATCGGCCGGCACCTGCGCGCGCGTCAGCGCGCCGGCCAGCCGCGCGCCGATCTCGCCGAGTTCGATGCGCTGCGCATCGATCGGCAGCGCGTCGCCGAGCGCCATGACGATCGCGTCGGTCAGCGCGAGCGTGCGCGACGGCCGCTGCAGGCCGCCCGATATCGCGACCACCTTGATTGCATTGCTCATCTGTTGCGTTCCCGTTGTCGAAGCGGATGCGAGCGCATCCGTCACGAACGGAGTCAGCAAGGAGCGTGCCAATTCGCCGAAGGCGACGAGCGCCCGTCGTCCGGACAACGAAATACCTCGCCAACGACGGCTTGTCGCGGCATGCGCGTCGATCGCGTCAGGCTGATAAGCGTGCCCGCTGACGCGTCAGAACCATATTCCGCAGCGAGATGAACCGCAGGAAACAGGGCTGCTGATTCACTGCTGCTCCACCAGCAGCACAACGTGTCGCTCAGCCGGATTTCCGTTTCTGCGTGGATTGCGCGAAGCGGGCAGCGGCGTTATCGATCGATCCCGTGCGCGCACGCACCGGGCGTCGTGCGATCGCGATCGCGGCCCGGCTTCATCCGTTTGCCGCAACATCGGAACCGCTGCTTGATCGTCGCACGCGCATCGGTTGCGACAACCCGCTGCCTGCTGCGCAGCAATCCGCCTTTGGTTATCAGAAATCGATGTTTCCCGGACAGCGCAAAACATTGAACACTCTGCTGATCAGGCAGCAGCGCGGACCGCAGCATCGGTCCGCGCGATGCGGCCACCACACCTTCATCGCCATGACCCTCCTTTCCGCACCGCCGCGCGCCGCCGACCTGCCGCACACGATCGCCCCGTCGCGCGACGACGAGCCCGGGCAACCCGGCGCCCGGCAGACCGCCGAACGTCTCGCGGCCGGCTTCGCGCGAACGGCGGCCGAACGCGACCTGAAGGGCGGCACGCCGAAGGCCGAGCGCGACCTGCTGCGCGCAAGCGGCCTGCTCGCGCTGAGCATTCCCGCCGCCTACGGCGGCCTCGGCGCGAGCTGGCGCACGACGCTCGACATCGTTCGCGTGCTCGCGGCCGCCGACAGTTCGCTCGCGCATGTCTTCGGTTTCCATCACCTGATGCTCGCGACCGTGCGGCTGTTCGGCGCGCCCGCGCAATGGGAATCGTGGTTCGAACGCACCGCGCGCCATCAATGGTTCTGGGGCAATGCGCTGAACCCGCTCGACGAGCGCACGATCAGCCGCACGCGCGGCGCGTGGCGCGAATTCAGCGGGCAGAAAAGCTTCTGCTCGGGCGCGCTCGACTCGCAGATGCTGATCGCGTCCGCGCACGATGCCGAGACACGCGCGTTCCTGATCGCCGCGGTGCCGACCCAGCGCAGCGGCATCTCGATCGCCGACGACTGGGACAACATCGGCCAGCGGCAGACCGACAGCGGCACCGTCACGTTCGAGAAAGTGCGCATCGAGGATCACGAAATCCTCGCGGACCCGGGCCCGCTGTCGACGCCGTTCGCCTGCCTGCGGCCGCTCGTCGCGCAGCTCGTGCTGACCAACGTGTATCTCGGCATCGCCGAGGCCGCGTTCAACGACGCGCGCCACTACACGCTCCATGAGGCGCGGCCGTGGCCGGGCGCGCAAGTCGCGAGTACCGGCGACGATCCGTACATCCTCGGCCAGTACGGCGAATTCTGGATCGGTCTCGAAGCCGCGCGCGTGCTCGCCGACCGCGCCGCCGACCGCCTCGACGCCGCGTGGGCGCGCGACGCGGCGCTCACGCATGCGGAGCGCGGACAGGTCGCGCTCGCCACGGCCACCGCGAAGGTGTCGGCCGCGCGCACGGGGCTCGACCTCTGCACGCGCATGTTCGACGTGGCCGGCGCGCGCGCGACGCACGGCGCGCTGCGGCTCGACCGCCACTGGCGCAACCTGCGCACCCATACGCTCCACGATCCGCTCGCGTACAAGATTCGCGAGATCGGCGAATGGGCGCTCAAGCAAACCTGTCCGACGCCGGGCTTCTACTCATGAACCATTCCCCTTCCGACCCGGCGTGGCTCGACACCGCCGAACTCGCCACGACCGAAGCCGCGCCGGTCCTCACGCTGCCCGATCGCCACGCGCTCGCGACCTCGATCCGCGCCCGCGCGCAGGTGTTCGTCGATCCGCGCTCGCTCGCGCTGCTCGAACGGATCCGGCTCGTCGCGCCGAGCGACGCGAACGTGCTGATCGTCGGCGAGACCGGCACCGGCAAGGAGCTGATCGCGCGCCACGTGCACAGCCTCAGCCAGCGCCAGAACCGCCCGTTCGTCGCGGTGAACTGCGGCGCGTTCTCCGAGACGCTGGTCGAAAGCGAACTGTTCGGCCACGAGAAAGGCGCGTTCACCGGCGCGTTCAGCGCGAAGCCCGGCTGGTTCGAGGCCGCGAACGGCGGCACGCTGTTTCTCGACGAGATCGGCGACCTGCCGCTGTCGATGCAGGTCAAGCTGCTGCGCGTGCTGCAGGAACGCGAGGTCGTGCGGCTCGGCTCGCGCACGGGCATTCCGATCGACGTGCGCGTGGTGGCCGCCACCAACGTCGACCTGCAGCATGCGGTCGCGGCCGGGCATTTTCGCGGCGACCTGTTCTACCGGCTCAACGTCGTGCAGCTCGCGGTGCCGACGCTGCGCGAGCGGCCGGGCGACATCCTGCCGCTCGCGCGCTACTTCTTCGACGACTATCGCGGCCGTCTCGGCTACGGGCCGCGCAGCATCGATCCGCGCGCCGAGCGCAAGCTCGAGGCGCACTGCTGGCCCGGCAACATCCGCGAGCTGGAGAACGTGATCCATCACGCGCTGCTGGTAAGCCGTCATGAATCGCTGCAGGACACCGACCTGCATCTGTCGTCGTCCGGACTGCCGCCCGCGAACGCGGCCGCCACCGCGCCAGCGTCGCCCGCCGGCGCGCAGGCGGCGCTCGAACGCGCGCTGCGCGAACTGTTCGACGAGGATCACGGCAACCTGTACGAGCGCATCGAGGACACGGTGATGCGCGTCGCGTTCGAGTTCAGTCACCGCAACCAGATCCAGGCCGCACGCCTGCTCGGCATCAGCCGCAACGTGCTGCGCGCGCGACTGATCCGCGCGAAGCAGATCGCGGCGCTGAAGTAGGCGCGTTCGCGCGGCGACTGCGCGGCGCGAGGCGGCGTCGCGATTTGTCCCCGTTCGTGGAAGAACGCGCGAACCTGATGTATCGTGGCACGAAGCCTGCGCCCGACGTCAGCACGCGCCCGGCGCGGCGTCTTCCATCTGCCTGGATTTCGTTGCCATGAAAAAGCTCGTCAACCGCCCGTCCGACGTCGTGCGTGAAATGCTCGAAGGCATCGCGCGACAGTCGCCGCATGTCGCGATCCTCGGCGACGCACACGTCCTCGTGCGCCGCACCCTGCCCGAGCCGTCGCAACGGCCCGTCGCCGTGCTGTCGGGCGGCGGCAGCGGCCACGAACCCGCGCACGGCGGCTATGTCGGCGACGGAATGCTGAGTGCGGCCGTCTGCGGCGAAGTGTTCACGTCGCCGTCCACCGACGCGGTGCTGGCCGCGATCCGCGCGACCGCCGGCCCGAACGGCGCATTGCTGGTCGTCAAGAACTACACCGGCGATCGGCTCAATTTCGGGCTCGCCGCCGAGCTCGCGCGCGCGGAAGGCATTCCGGTCGAGACGGTCGTCGTCGCCGACGACGTATCGCTGCGCGGCCGCGTCGATCGTGCCCGGCGACGCGGGATCGCGGGCACCGTGCTGATCCACAAGCTGGCCGGCGCGGCCGCCGCGCGCGGGCTGTCGCTGGCCCGCGTCGCGGCGATCGCGCGCGACGCGGCAGCCGATCTCGGCACGATGGGCGTCGCGCTCGACGGCTGCACGCTGCCGGGCGCCGACCGTTCCGGCTTCAGCCTCGCCGATCACGAGATCGAACTCGGGCTCGGCATCCACGGCGAAAAAGGCGTCGAGCGCAGGGCGCCGCTGCCGGCCGACGCGCTGGCCGACACGCTGCTGTCGAACATCGTCGGCGACCTCGTGCTCGACCGCGGCGAACGCGTCGCGCTGCTCGTCAACGGGCTCGGCGCGACCCCCGAGATGGAACTGGCGATCGTGCTGCGCGCCGCGCACGACAACCTGAGCCGGCGCGGCATCGTGGTCGAGCGCGCATGGGCCGGCACGTTCCTGTCCGCACTCGACATGCCGGGCTGCTCGATTTCGCTGCTGCGGCTGAGCGACGAACGCGCGGCGCTGCTCGACGCGCCGACGCAGGCGCGCGCGTGGCCGGGCGGCGGCGCGGTGAACCGGCAGATCCGGATCGAAACCGCGCACACGCCCGACGCGCCGTTCCCGCCGCTCGATGCGGCCGGCCAAGCATGGGCCGCGCGCCTGCAGCCGGCATTGCACGCCGTCGCGCACGCGCTGATCGACCACGAGGCGACGCTGACGGAACTCGATACGGCCGCCGGCGACGGCGATCTCGGCGCGAGCATGCACCGCGCCGCGCAGGCCGTGCTCGCGCTGCCCGACGCCGCGTACGGCACGCCGGCCGGCGCGCTCGCGGCGCTCGGCGCCACCTTGCGACGCGCGATCGCGGGCAGTTCGGGGCCGTTCTATGCGACCGCGGTGCTGCGCGCGTCGCGCCGGCTCGCCGATGCGGCAGAACCGTCCGCACGCGACTGGGCCGCCGCGTTCCGGCGCGCGGTGGAATCGATCGGCGAACTGGGCGGCGCGCGCGCCGGCGACCGCACGATGCTCGATGCGCTCGTGCCGGCCGTTGCCGCATTCGACCGCGCGCTCGACGATGGCCTCGACGCGTCGGCCGCGTTGCGGGCGGCGGCCGACGCGGCGGAGCGCGGCGCGCAGGAAACGGCGCGCATGACGCCGCGCGCGGGGCGCGCGAGTTATCTCGGCGAGCGGGCGATCGGCACGCCGGACGGCGGCGCCGTCGCGGTGGCGTGCTGGCTGCGCGCGTTGAGCACGGCCGCGCGCTGAGGAGCCGCGCGTTCGCGCGCGCATGGAACGACCGCACGGCGAATCGCATCGCACCGCATGACCGGAACCGCGGTGCGATGCGGTATATCGCCGTTTCCTGCTTCAGCCCGCGCCGTTCGGCTTCGCGCGACCGGGCAGCAGCACCGCAGCGACCAGCGCGAAACCGAAGCTCGCGAGCCAGCACCAGTAGCCGACCGCATCGAGATGAACGGGCTGGACATCGCCGGCCTCGTTGACGGCAATCCGGCGCAGCGACAGGAACGTGATCCCGAACAGCAGCGCGAGCACGGCCGCAACGACCGCCGGCGTGCGGCTGCGCCGCAGCGTGGCCGCCCACGCGAAAAACACCAGCGGATTCGCGAGCCACGCATAGATACCGCCGAGCACGCCGAGCCAGCCCGTCAGCAGCACTTCCCAGCCGTCCGCCCACGGCTGCGACGGCGGCCCGCCCGTGCTGAACGGCGTCGTGACCATCGCGACCAGATAGAACAGCACGCTGACCGCCAGCGAGATCGCGGCCGGGCGCCCCATCGGCGCGCGCTCGACGGGGGATCGGGCCAGCGTGTTCATCGACGACGCGCCGCCGGCGCGGCGCCCTCGGAGGCGGAAAGCGGCGCACGAAGCGCAGACGCTCGTGCCGGAATCCGTACCGCATGCGACATCCGGAATGTCTTCATTTTTTTCACCGACGTCAGACAGAAAGCGATACCGGCGATTCTGCCACGCGTTGCGCGGCGCTTCGCCGTTCCGTACCCCGACGACCGGATGCGCGGCGTACGCGCTGGCGAACGGCGGCGGGGCAGCGGCGACTGCGACGTCGTCCGCCGGCGCATGACGGCACGCGACGGCCGCCCGCCCCCGCAAACCGATCCGGTACGGATAACGAACGGTATCGCTAGCCTGCACTGATCCGGTGCGCATCGCTGCCGATCCGCGCCGCCCGCCCGCAGTACGGGGAAAACCCCGATCCCGACATCGTCCTATGACATCCGGTCGCGCGAATTGGCGGGATTACTTTGATCCTCGTCGGCGCCCACCCGGGCGCATGCTGATAGCGAGGATCCCTCATGCGATACGTGCCATCGTGGACTTCCGTTTCTCCCGCTCCGTCCGTGCCCGACGAGACGGTTTCCGAACACCGCGGCGACGAGCCGCACTGCCTGCCGCGCGTCGCGATCGCGGCCGCCGCGCTCGGCAACGCGACCGAATGGTTCGACTACGGCATCTACGCGTACGGGCTCGCGTATATCTCGGCCGCCCTGTTTCCGGGCAGCACCGCCAGCGCGACGCTGTTCGCGCTCGGCACCTTCGCGATCTCGTTCCTGATCCGTCCGCTCGGCGGCCTGTTCTGGGGGCCGCTCGGCGACCGGCTGGGGCGCAAGCGCGTGCTCGCGCTGACCGTGCTGACGATGTCCGGCGCGACGCTGCTGGTCGGGCTGCTGCCGACCTACGCGACGGCCGGCTGGCTCGCACCGGCCGCGCTGATCGTGCTGCGCATGGTGCAGGGCTTCTCGACCGGCGGCGAATACGGCGGCGCGGCGACCTTCATCGCCGAGTACGCGCCGGACTCGCGGCGCGGCTTGTGCGGCAGCTTCCTCGAATTCGCGACGCTGGCCGGGTTCTCGCTCGGCGCGCTGCTGATGCTCGGCAGTGCGCTGCTGCTCGGCGACAACGCGATGCACGCCTGGGGCTGGCGCCTGCCGTTCCTGGTCGCCGCGCCGCTCGGGCTGATCGGCTTCTACCTGCGTTCGCGCCTCGAAGAAACGCCGGTGTTCCGCGAGCTCGAGGAACAGGCGCAGCGCCGCGAGAAAAGCGCCGCGGCCGTCGCGCTGCCGGTCGGGCAGCTGCTGGTCCGCTATGCGCGGCCGCTGCTGCTGCTCGGCGGCCTCGTCGTCGCGCTGAACGTCGTCAACTACGTGCTGCTCGCGTACATGCCGACCTACATGCACAAGGAGCTCGGCGTCGGCGAAAACATGTCGCTGCTGATTCCGCTGATCGGCATGCTCGCGATGATGGTGCTGCTGCCGTTCGCCGGCTGGCTGTCGGACCAGGTCGGCCGCAAGACGATGTGGTGGATCTCGCTGGTCGGCCTGTTCGTCGCGGCCGTGCCGATGTTCACGATGATGACGCACGGCGTGCTCGGCGCATTCATCGGCTTCGCGGTGCTCGGCATCCTCTACGTGCCGCAGCTCGCGACCATTTCCGCGATGTTCCCGGCGATGTTCCCGACCCACGTGCGCTATGCGGGGATGGCGATCGCGTACAACGTATCGACCTCGCTGTTCGGCGGCACCGCGCCGATCGTCAACGACTGGCTGATCGGCAAGACCGGCAACACGATGATCCCCGCGTACTACATGATGGCGGCCTGCGCGATCGGGCTGGTCGCACTGTCGGGCGTGATCGAGACGCGCGGGTGCTCGCTGCGCGGCGACAGCGTGCCGGGGAAGACGAGCTGACGCGCCGGTTCATCGCCATCGCCATCGATGCTCGTCGAACGCATCGCCCGCCATCCGACAACGGACGGCGGGCGATGTTCTTTTCGACGGCGAACGTGCCCGACGCCGACTGCCCCGGTATTGACCTGCGCCGCCCACAGGCGCTAGCATCGTCCGCATGCTGAATCACGCCCCGCTCCCCGTTTCGTCGATCCGCGCATGTTGTCGCGATGCGCCAGGGGAAAGTTGCGTGTAGCGAAATCGCTCCACCTTGAAGCAATCACCTGCTGGCCGCCTGTCATACCGAACAGGCGGCCTTTTTGTTTTTTGAGCCGACGCGTTCGGCACGGAGATGCACGATGCCGCTCGAGCTGTACGACACCTGGTCGCGGGCCGTCCGCCCGTTCACGCCGATCCGCCCCGGCCGGGTCGGCATGTACTGCTGCGGCCCGACGGTCTACGACGACGCGCATATCGGCAACCTGCGGACCTACGTGTTCGAGGACATCCTGCGCCGCGTGCTGACGCGCAACGGCTACGCGGTGCGGCACGTCGTCAACATCACCGACGTCGGGCACCTGACGTCGGATGCGGACGAAGGCGAAGACAAGATGGAAAAAGGCAGCCGGCGCACCGGGGAATCGGCGTGGGCCATCGCGCAGCGCTACACCGACGCGTTCGTCCGGGACTGGCGCGCGCTCAACCTGCTCGAGCCGACGATCTGGTGCCGGGCGACCGATCACATCGCCGAGCAAATCGCGTTCATCGAAACGCTCGAACGGGCCGGCTACGTGTACCGGACCGACGACGGCCTTTACTTCGACACGCGCCGGCAGGACGACTACGGCCATCTCGCGCGGCTGGACCGCGCGGGGCTGCAGGCCGGCAAGCGCGTCGCGATGGGCGGCAAGCAGAGCGTGACGGATTTTGCGCTGTGGAAATTCAGCCGCGCCGGCGTCAAGCGGCAGATGGAATGGGACAGCCCGTGGGGTCGAGGCTTTCCGGGCTGGCATATCGAATGCTCGGCGATGTCCGCGAAGTACCTCGGGACGCTGTTCGACATCCACTGCGGCGGCGAGGACCATATCGCCGTGCATCACAGCAACGAGATCGCGCAGACGCAGGCGGCGCACGGCACGCGTCTCGCGAACTACTGGCTGCACGGCCATTTTCTGACGCTCGACGCCGACGCGAAGATGTCGAAGTCGAGCGGCGACTTCGTTCGCCTGCAGACCTTGCAGGAGCGGAACGTCGATCCGCTTGCGTATCGCTACCTGTGCCTGACGGCCCATTACCGAAGCAAGCTGCATTTCACGTGGGCATCGCTCGACGCCGCGCAGACCGCGCTGAACCGGCTGCGGCAGCTCTACGCCGCGTGGCCGGACGGCGGCCGCGTCGATCCGGCCTTCGCCGCGCGCTTCGATGCCGAGCTGAACGACGACCTGAATCTGCCGAGGGCGCTCGCGGTGCTGTGGGAACTCGTCAGGAGCGATCTGCCGCCGTCGACGCTGAAGGCGACCGTCGACAGCTTCGATACCGTGCTCGGTCTCGGCCTGCGCGACTGGACGGCGGCTTCGTTCGACATCCCGGAGGACGTGCGCGTGCTGCTCGACGCGCGCGAACGGGCCAGGGCGGAACGGGACTGGGCGAGCGCCGACCGGATCCGCGACAGGCTGCGCGCACAGGGCTGGCGCGTCGAGGACACGACCGAAGGTCAGCGCCCGTTCGGCATCGCGTAACGAAAAACGCCGTCGCACCGATCGTGCGACGGCGTCCCGTCATGCATCGCGGCGCGCGTCGACGCCGCCCGACGCTGCGCTCAACCGGCAGTCGACAGCGTCCGCTCCGCGACCTCGTCGACCGCCTCGCGCACGATCCCGACGATCTCGTCCGCTTCCGCGCGCGTCATCACGAGCGGCGGCGCGAAACCGAGAATGTCGCCATGCGGCATCGCCCGCGCGATCACGCCGCGCTGCAGCGCCGCAGCCGACACCTGCGCGCCGATCTTCAGCGCCGGATCGAACGGCGTGCGCGCGTCCTTGTCGGCCATGAACTCCAGCGCGGCCAGCATGCCGACGCTGCGCACCTCGCCGACGAGCGGATGCGCGCCGAACGCGTTGCGCAACTGTGCGCCGAAATACGCACCGACCTCGGCCGCGTTGCCGACCAGGTTCTCGCGCTCGATGATCGCGAGGTTCGCGAGCGCGGCCGCCGCACAGACCGGATGGCCCGAATAGGTCCACCCATGCCCCATCGGCCCGTGCTCCTGCGAGCCGCGCGCGATCACGTCCCACACCTTGTCGCCGACGATCACGCCCGACAGCGGCGCATACGCGCTCGTCAGCCCCTTCGCGACCGTGATCAGGTCGGGCTCGATGCCGAAATGCTGCGCGCCCATCTTCGAGCCGAGCCGCCCGAAGCCGCACACGACCTCGTCCGAGATCAGCAGGATGTCGTGCTTCTTCAATACCTGCTGGATCGCGGGCCAGTAGCCGGCCGGCGGTTCGATGATGCCGCCCGTGCCCATCACCGGCTCCGCGATGAACGCGGCGATCGTGTCCGCGCCTTCGCGCGCGATCAGCTTTTCGAGTTCGTCCACGCAGTACGCGACGAACTGCGCCTCGCTCATGCCGGCCGGCGCCTTGCGATACCAGTGCGGGCACACCGTATGCTTGACGCGATCGATCGGCAGGTCGAAATGCTGGTGGAAGCTCGGCAGGCCCGTGAGGCTGCCCGTCACGATGCCCGAGCCGTGATAGCCGCGCTCGCGCGAGATGATCTTCTTCTTGTTCGGCCGGCCGAGCACGTTGTTGTAGTACCAGACGATCTTGACCTGCGTCTCGTTCGCGTCGGAGCCCGACATCCCGTAGTAGACCTTCTTCATCCCGGCCGGCGACCAGTCGATGATGCGCGACGACAGCTCGATGATCGCGTCGGACGAGTGACCGACATAGGTGTGGTAGTACGCGAGCTGCTTCGCCTGTTCGTACATCGCGTCCGCGACTTCCGTGCGGCCGTAGCCGATGTTCACGCAATAGAGGCCCGCGAACGCGTCGATATAGCGCCTGCCCTGGTGATCCTCGATACGGATGCCCTGGCCGCCGCGCACGATCTTGCCGGGCAGCGCGCCGCTCGCGTGGTCGTACGCATGCGTGGACGGGTGCATGAAGTGTGCGCGGTCCTGGTCGAACAGCGTGTCGAGCGATGGTTTCATGATGAGCTCCTTTGAATGGGTCAGGCCGTCGCCGCGACGGGCAGGCCGAGATTGCCGAGACAGAAATACTTGGTTTCGACGAACGGCTCGAAGCCTTCGGCGCCGCCTTCGCGCCCGAGCCCCGACGCCTTCATCCCGCCGAACGGGATCGGCGCGCCGGTGAACTTCACGCCGTTGACCGACACCATCGCGAAGTCGAGCCGCCGCACCAGCTGGAAGATCGTGTCGATGCGCGTCGCGCACACGTAGGCGGCCAGGCCGTACTCGGTGTCGTTCGCCTTCGCCACGACTTCGTCGAGCGTGTCGAATGCACACACCGCCGAGATCGGCGCGAAGTTTTCCTCGTCGTACACGCGCATGCCGGGCGCCGCATCGGCGATCACGGTCGGCTCGAAGAACCAGCCACCGAGCCGGTGCGGACGGCCGCCGGCCACGATGCGTGCGCCGCGGGCGCGCGCATCGTCGACGCGCGCCACCGTCGCGTCGAACGCGGCCTGGTGGATCAGCGGACCGACGTCGACCTCCGGCTCGAACGCGGGGCCCGTCTTCAGCGCGCGCACCGCCTCTGCGTAGCGCGCGACGAAGGCCTCGTACAGCGGTCGCGCAACGAAGATCCGGTTCGCCGCGCAGCAGTCCTGCCCGGAGGTCTGGAACTTCGCGCCGACCGCCACCTCGACCGCACGGTCGAGATCCGCGTCTTCGGTCACGATGAACGGCGCGTTGCCGCCCAGTTCCAGCGCGAGCTTGCGGATCCCGGCGCGCGCGGCGGCCTCGGTCACCAGCCGCCCGACGCGCGTCGAGCCCGTGAAGCTCACGGCACGCACGCGCGCATCGCCGACCAGCGTTTCCATCGCCATCTGCGGCTCGCCGATCACGACGTTGAACACCCCGGCCGGCAAGCCGGCCTCGTCGGCGAGCTGCGCCAGCGCGAGCGCCGAGAACGGCGTCTCGTGCGCCGGCTTCACGACCGTCGTGCATCCCGCGGCGATTGCGGCGGCCGCCTTGCGCGTGATCATCGCGACCGGGAAATTCCACGGCGTGATCAGGGCGGCGACGCCGACCGGCTCCATCACCGTGCCGAGATGCGCGCCGTCGATATGCGTCGGGATCGTGCGCCCCGCGAGACGCTTTGCTTCGTTCGCGAACCATTCGACGAAACTCGCCGCATAGCGGATCTCGCCGCGCGACTCGGCGAGCGGCTTGCCCTGCTCGAGCGACAGCAGCGCCGCGAGATCGTCGAGGTGGCGCAGGATCAGCGCATGCCAGCGCAGCAAGGCCGCGCTGCGCGTGTGCTGCGGCGTCCAGCGCCAGGTGTCGTACGCGCGTTGCGCGGCGTCGACGGCCGCGACGATCTGCGCGCGTTCGAGCATTGGCACGTGGCCGATCACGGTCTGGTCGGCCGGGTTCACGACGGCGACCGTCGCCGCGCTGTCGCTGTGGATCCAGCGACCGTCGACGTAACAGGTCGACTTGAAGAGAACGGGGTGTCCGGGCAGCATGCTACGTCTCCTGATGGGTGGGCACGGACTTCATTGTGTCGCGCGCCCGCCCGGCATAATTTCGGTTTGCGCGCGCGGCGCTTGCGGTTTTTTCCGAATCGCAGCGTGCCGGCGCGAAGTTTCAGTGCCAGTCCGGCGCGCCGCCGGGCTCGCACTTCACGACCTTCGTCACGATGTAGGTGAAGTAGCGCTCGATGCCGAGGTCTTCCATCAGCAGCGTGTCGATGAAGCGCTGGTAATGGTCGATGTCGCGCGCGACCACGTGCAGCACGTAGTCGACGCCGCCGCCCGTCGCATAGCACTGCGCGACCTCCGGCGCCGCGCTCACGCGCGTCTCGAAGCGCCGCATGTCGTGCGCGGTGTGACGCGACAACGTCACCTCGACGACGATGCGGCTGCCCGAGACCATGCCGACCCAGTCGACGTCGGCGCGATAGCCGCGAATCACGCCGCTTTCCTCGAGCTTGCGCACGCGCTCCCACGCCGGCGAGATCGACAGGTTCACGGCCTCGGCCAGCTTCGATTTCGTGATGCGCCCGTCGCGCTCGAGGATGCGCAGGATCGCGAGGTCGTATCGGTCGAGCTTGATCACGGTTGGCGTCACCCTATGCGGCTACCGGGATGTTGCGCTCGACGATGTCGGCGACCACCGCGATCGTGTCGCCCGCCTGCACGAGGCCCGGGAAATGCCGTGCCGCGAGCAGCCCGCGCCGCCGCGCGACGTAGTCGACCGGCGCGACGCCGGTGCGGTCGATGTCGTGCACGCGCGCGAGCACGTCGCCGGCCTCGACCTCGTCGCCGAGATCGCGGCACATCTCGAGCAGGCCGCGGTGCTCGCTGAGCGTGAAGCACGAGCCGTCCGGCATGTCGAGCAGCGTGGTGGTGCGCGGCGCGGCGGGTGCGCGGTCGTCTGCGGTCCGCATGCCGGTTCGTATCTCGCGCCGCGTCAGCACGCCGGCATGCGCGAGAAAACCGCGCACGCCGCGTTCGGCGATCGCGACGCTGGCCGCCGTCGACGTGCCGCCGCCGCCGAGTTCGGTCGACACGAACACCTTGCCGGCCGCCTCGGCCGCGCTGTCGTACAGGCCGACGCTGTCGAGCTCCAGCATGCGCATCGAATACGGCGCGCCGAACGCGCGCATTGCGCGTTCGCAGCGCGCTTCCTGGTCGCGGTCCGCGAGCACGTGGATCGCCGCGAACGGCAGGAAGTCGAGCGTGCGTCCGCCCGAATGGATGTCGAGCACATGCGTGGCAAGCGGCAGCAGGTGGCGCTGGAAGTAATCGGCGATCTTCTCGGTCACGCTGCCGTCCGGGCGGCCCGGAAAGCTGCGGTTCAGGTTGCCCGCGTCGATCGGCGAGGTGCGCGTGCCCGCGCGGAACGCCGGGTAGTTCATGAACGGCACGATGATCACGCGGCCCGTCACGTCGTCGGCCTTCAGCGTGCCCGCGAGCTTCGCGAGCGCGACCGGCCCTTCGTATTCGTCGCCGTGATTGCCGCCGGTCAGCAGGGCCGTCGGCCCGTCGCCGCGCTTCACGACGGTGATCGGGATCATGATTGCGCCCCACGCGGAATCGTCGCGCGAATACGGCAGTTTCAGGAAACCGTGCCGTTCGCCGTCCGCATCGAAATCGACGGTCGAGGTGATCGGAGAGTCACGCATCGCCTACTCCTTCACGAACAGCTTGCGCGGCGTGCTGCAGAACGTCTCGACGCCGGTTTCGGTGATCAGGATGCTTTCGGTGATCTCCAGCCCCCAGTCGTCGAGCCACAGGCCCGGCATGAAGTGGAAGGTCATGCCGGGTTCGAGCACCGCGCGATCGCCCGGGCGCAGGCTCATCGTGCGCTCGCCCCAGTCGGGCGGATAGCTCGCGCCGATCGGATAGCCGCAGCGGCTGTCCTTGTCGATGCCCGCCTTGCGCAATACCGCGAAGAACGCATTCGCGATGTCCTCGCATACGTTGCCCGGCTTCGCGACGGCGAGCCCCGCTTCGATTCCCTCGACGATCGCGCGCTCGGCTTCGATGAAGTGCGCGGGCGGCTTGCCGAGATAGACGGTGCGCGACAGCGGGCAGTGATAGCGGCGGTAGCAGCCGGCGATCTCGAAGAAGGTGCCTGCGCCGCGCGCGAAGGTCGTGTCGTCCCAGGTCAGGTGCGGCGCGGCCGCATCGGCGCCGGTCGGCAGCAGCGGCACGATTGCCGGATAGTCGCCGCCGAAGCCGTCCGCGCCGCCGATGCCGGTCGCGTAGATCTGCGCGACCAGGTCGTTCTTCCGCATGCCGGGCTCGATCGTCTCGACGATATGCGCATGCATCCGCTCGACGATGCGCGCGGCGACGCGCATGTATTCGATCTCGCGCGGCGACTTCACCGCGCGCTGCCAGTTGACGAGCGCCGTCGCATCGACCCAGCGCGCGGCCGGCAGATGCTTCTGCAGCGACGCGTAGGCCGCCGCGCTGAAGTAGTAGTTGTCGAGCTCGACGCCGATGCGCAGCGCGCTCCAGCCGCGCGCCGCGATCACCTCGGTGGACAGGTAGTCCATCGGATGCCGCGCGGGCGACTGCACGTAATGATCGGGATAGCCGACGATGTTCTCGTGCGCCATGAACGTGGTGCGCTTCGCGCCGTTCGCGTCCTGGCCGCGGCCGTACCAGACGGGCTCGCCGTCCATCGGCAGCAGCACGCACTGGTGCACGTAGAACGACCAGCCGTCATAGCCGGTCAACCAGCCCATGTTGGTCGGGTCGGTAACGATCAGCAGGTCGATGCCGGCCCGCTCCATCGCCGCGCGCGTCTTCGCGATGCGCGCGGCGTACTCGCTGCGCGCGAACGCAAGGCGCGGCGCGGCTTCGTGGGTTTCGATGACTGCGGACATCTGTCTCCTCTCAGGTCGTGAGGTCGTTGTGGAAAATCGTGCCCGCGCCCGCCGCGCGAGCGCGCTGCAGTGCGAGCACCGCAATTGCGGTGTCCTGCGCGCCGGTGCCGGTCAGGTCGCAGATCGTGATGTCGTCGGCATGCGTGCGGCCGGTGCAGTGCCCGGCGATGACGGCGCCGAGTTCGGGAAACACGGCGTCGGCCGCGACGGCGCCCGCCGCGATCGCATGCGCGAGCTCGCCCGCGACGCGCACCTGCTGCAGCCGGTCGCAGAAGTAGCGCGCGACGCCGAACACCGACGGCGCGAGTTCGGTCTTGTAGTCGGCGTCGGAACCCATCGCGGTCACATGCAGCCCCGGATGCAGGTCTTCCGCGTGAACCAGCGGTTCGCGGCTCGGCGTCGTCGTCACCGCGATGTCGGCGTCGGCCAGCGCCGCATGCACCGAGCGCGCGACGATCGCGTCGATCCCGTGCGCCGCGCGCACGTCGGCCGCGAAGCGCGCCGCGCGCGCCGCATCGCGCGCCCACACCGTCACGTGCGTGATCTCGCGCACGAGCCGCAGCGCGTCGAGCTGCAGCCGCGCCTGTTCGCCCGCGCCGACGATCGCCGCGCGGCGCGCATCGCTGCGCGCCAGCCGGCGCGCCGCCACCGCGCCCGCGGCTGCGGTGCGCACGGCCGTCAGGTAGCCGTTGTCGAGCAGCACGGCCTCGGTCAGGCCGGTGCGTGCGGACAGCACGAGCATCAGCCCGTTCAGGCTCGGCAGTCCGAGCGACGGATTGTCGAAGAAGCCGGGGCTCACCTTGATCGCGAAACTGTCGAAACGCGGCAGGTATGCAGTCTTTACGTCGACTTCGCCGTGACGCTCCGGCAGCGCGAGATTGAGGATCGGCGGCATCGCGACCGCGTCGGTCGCGAGCGACGCGAACGCGGCCTCGACCTGGTCGATCGCGGCGAGATCGAGCGGCACCAGCGCGCGCAGTTGCGCCTCGCCGAGCAGGGTGACGGGATGCGCCATGTCAGTGCTCCGAAACAAGCCGGCGATGCACGGCCATGTCGATGTTCGCGCCGCTGACGACGACGACGACCGGGCCGTCGCGCCGCGCGATTCTCTGGTCCAGCAGCGCGGCGAGGCCGACTGCGCCCGCGCCTTCGACGACCAGACGTTCGTCGCGGTACGCGTGCGCGATGCCGCGCGCGATCGCCGCTTCATCGAGCAGCACGACGTCGTCGGCCAGCGCGCGCGTCATCTCGAAGGTGTAGCGGTTGTCGAGGCCGATGCCGCCGCCGAGCGAATCGGCGAGCGTCGGCTGCTCGTCGACCTCGACCGGATGCCCGGCTTCGAGGCTTGCATGCATCGCGGCGCCGCGCGCCATCGACACGCCGATCGTCGCGACCGCCGGCCGGATCGCCTTGGCCGCATACGCGACGCCGCTGAACAGCCCACCGCCGGACAGCGGCACGACGAGGGTGCCGGCGTCGGGCAGCGCTTCGAGGATTTCCAGGGCGATCGTCGCCTGTCCGGCGATGATCCGCGGATCGTCGAACGGCGGCACGTACGCATAGCCTTCGTCGCGCACCATGCGCCGTGCGGCAAGCTGCGCGGCGTCCTGGCTGTTGCCGGCGATCACGACGCGCGCGCCGAGCGCCGCGACCGCGTCGACCTTGTTGGCCGGCACGAGCGACGACATGCAGACGGCCGCCTCGATGCCGAGCGCACGCGCCGCATGCGCAACCGCGCGGCCGTGATTGCCGGTCGATGCGGTGACCACGCGCGTCACGCGCTGCGCCGCGAGTTCGGCGAGCGCATTGGTCGCGCCGCGCAGCTTGAAGCTGCCGGTCGGCTGCAGCGTCTCGAGCTTCAGATATACGGGCGCGCCGATTCGCGCGGACAGCGTGGCGGATGCGACGAGCGGCGTGGCGACCGCATGCCCCGCGAGGCGACGGCGTGCACGATAGACGTCGGACAGCGACAGGAACGACATGGAAGACCGGCCTCGCGACAGATGTGATGCGAACCAGTCTAATGTTCCAAATCGCGCTTTCGAATGTCCTGATACATTGCGCGCAGCCTGCGCGACGTCGGCGTCGATTCAGTGAAAATCGTGCACGTGCGGATACTGCTCGAACACGCCCGCGATGGTCTCGAGCGCGGCCTTGCACACGGCATCCGTCGTCTCGGCGCCGATGCACACGCGCACCGCATTCGGCCGCTCGGTGCCGCCGACGAGAAACGGATCGGGCGAGGTCACCGCGATCTTGCGATTGCGCAGTTCGCGCACCAGCCGGTCCGCCTGCCAGTAGTCGGGCACGCGCAGCCACGCGGACAGCGCGTTCGGATGCGCGCCGAGCACGTAAGGGCCGAGCGCGGCCCTCACCATCTCCTGGCGCAGCGCGAGCCGCTGGCGCTGCAGTTCGACCAGCCGCTGCGCGGTGCCGTCGGCGATCCAGCGCGTCGCGATCTCCGCGATCGGCGACGTCGCCATCCAGCTGCTGACGCGCAGCACGCTCTCGACGCGCAGCGCGAGCCGCCTCGGCATCACCAGGTAGCCGGTGCGCAAGCCCGTCAGCACCGATTTCGTCATGCTCGTGCAGTAGAAGCCGAGATCCGGAATCTGGCTCGCGATCGGCGTGGCCGTCTTCGCGGGCAGCGCGCCGTACACGTCGTCCTCGATCACGTACACGCCGTAGCGCGTTGCGATGCGCGCAATCGCGCGCCGCCGCGAATCGGACATCATCGACACGGTCGGGTTGTTGAGCGTCGGCGTACAGACGAGCGCGCTGATCCGCTCGCCGTCGCACATCTCCTCGAAGTGTTCGGGACGGATGCCGTGCTCGTCCATCTCGAGCCCCTTCAGCGTAAACCCGAGCACGTTCGCGGAGCCGATCACGCCGTGATCGGTCAGGCTCTCGCACAGCACGGTGTCGCCCGGGCCGACGATCGACGCAAGCGCGAGAAAGATGCCGTGCGCGGCGCCGTTCGTGATCAGCAGCGATTCGGGATGGACCGGCATGTTCAGCGACGCGAGCCACGCCGCGCCGGCCTCGCGGTGCGCATCGAGCCCCGCGATCGGGCGGAACGAGCGGATCCACGGCTGGTCGTCGGTGCCCGCCAGCGTCGCGCAGACGGCGCGCCACGCGGCGTCGTGCTCCGGCGTGTGCACAATGCGCGCGATCGAAAAATCGACCAGCTCGCGCTCGGTCGTATCGAGCATGTAGTTCGACATCGACTCGGTCACGCGCGCGGCCACGAAGCTGCCGCGCCCCACTTCACAGCGGATCAGGCCCTGTCTTTCGAGTTCCTTGTACGCGTTGGTGACGGTCTGCACGCTGACGCCGAGGCTCGACGCGACGTCGCGCTGCGGCGCGAGCCGTGCGCCGGGTGCGAGCGCGCCATTCTCGATGTCGGCGGCGATCGCCTTCACGAGCCGCTTGTATTTCGACTCGATGCCGTGCACCGCGCCGATCGCTTCGTGCCAGCTTGCCGATACTTCGGTCCGTCCCATCTCGATGTCTCCGTCGTTGCTTGCGCATGGTCGCCCAGAAAGACACCCGGAAAATATTGTCCTAGTGCAATTGCGTGCGAAAGCAGGACGCCCGTGGCGGGATCGGCGCACGCATCGAGCGTGCCCGGTAGAGACGGGGTGACGGAAACGGCCGGGCGGCGCGCGCCGTCCGGCCGGAGCAGGCGGGAAACCGGAGGAAAACCGGGCGCCATCGGCGCGCCCGACACAGCGCAGCGAACGCGCTCAGACGCCTTCGACCAGCACCGCGCGATAGCGTGCGCCCTTGAAGCGGTGCTGGACCACGGTCTGGTAATCGGGGCCGTGATACCACGCGTGCGCGGCTTCGCGAGAAGGGAATTCGACGATCACGACGCCTTCCGGGCCTTCGCCCTCGAGCGTCTCCTGCGGACCGTAGGCGGCCAGCACCTTGACCGGATGGCCGGCAAGCGTCGCGCCGACCTTCTGCTGGTAGATGTCGAGTTCGTGCTGGTCCTGCGTGCTTTCCCGCGTAAACACAATATAGGTGGCCAAGATGGATGCTCCCGGTGACAGCGATGAACGGGCCCGATGCGCGGCGTACCCCCGCGCAGGGCAGCGATGGTCCGCATGCGATGCGGCCGACACATGGTAGCCGTCGCGCGCGACGCGTGCGATCCCGTTCAGCCGAATACACTGGTGGGCCACGCCTAACAATCGGGTCGGGCGCCGCACGCTGCGATATGCGAACCGAACCCGAACCGCGGATCGCCGCGCCGGCGCCCGGGTGAGCTTCACGCCAGCGTCGCCGTCGCCTGCATCGTCAGCCAGCCGTCGCGATCCTTCGCCCACAGCTCGATCGTCCGGCCGTCGTCGGACGGCCTGCCGCACAGCGTAAACGGCTGCCCGTCGAAAGTCGGCCGCACCGCGCGGAACGCGAAGCTCGCCAGCGTCGCATCGGGCCGCTCGCGGTGCACGAGATCGACGAGCAGCGTCGCGATCAGCGGACCGTGCACGACCAGCCCCGGATAGCCCTCTTCCTGCGTCACGTACGGGCGGTCGTAGTGGATCCGGTGGCCGTTGAAGGTCAAGGCCGAATAGCGGAACAGCAGCACCGTGTCGGCGGTCACGACGCGCGACCACGCTTCGCCGGCCGGCGCCGCGACGGGCCGCTGCGCCGGCGCACCCGGCTGCGGCGCATCGCGATAGACGATGTCGTGCTCCTCGTCGATGCACGGGCCGCCGTCCGACTCGATCCGGTGCCGCACCGTCACGAACACGAGCCGGCCGCTGCGCCCGGTCTTGTCCTCGATATGCGCGATCGTCGATTCGCGCGTCGCACGGCGGCCTGCACGTAGCGGCGCATGGAACGTGAAGCGGCCGCCTGCCCACATCCGGCGCGGCAGCGGCACCGGCGGCAGGAAGCCGCCGCGCCGCGGATGCCCGTCCGGGCCGAGTTCCGCCGTCGGCGCGACCGGCAGGAAATAGAGCCAGTGCCAGAGCGGCGGCACGACCTCGCCGGGCGCCGCGCGATCGAGCGTCGCGGCCAGCGCGTCCAGCGGAAACACGGTGATGTGGTCGGCGAGCGTTTCGGTCCTGCCGAGCCATGCGTCGAGCGACGCCGGCGCGTCCGGGCGGGAGGATGGAGTCGACACGGCGAAACCCCCGATGCGTTCGAAAGCGCCAATATGCACGCCGCCCCGCGTCGCGCCAAGCCATCTTTCCCTGAGACGCCCTCCACGTCCGCCTGAGCCTTCGCCGCGCACCCGTCGATCCGGCATCCGGTCCGGCCCCGCCAACCCAAACATTTACGTCAACGTCAATGTTGTGCTACATTCACGTCAACGTTTACCCGAATGCCGCAGCCCCGATGTCTGCCGACCCGACCCTCCTCACGATCCGCGACGCCGCCGAACGGCTCGACGTCACACCGCGCACGCTGCGCTACTACGAAGAGCTCGGCCTCGTCACGCCGACGCGCAGCGACGGCCGCTACCGGCTGTACAGCGAGCAGGACCTCGAACGGTTCGCGCGCATCCTGCGCCTGCGGTCGATCGGCTTCTCGCTGCAGGGCATCGTCGAGATCCTCAAGCGCCCGCTCGAAACGACCGGCGAGGGCCGCCGCGGCTACTCGACCGAGTCGCTGCAGGCCGTCGAGGCGGCGCTCACGCAGCAGATCGACGCGCTGGACGCGCGCATCGCATCGGTGCGGCGCGAACTGAAGGAAGCGCAGGCCGTGCGCGACGAGCTCGAGTACGACCGCGACTACCTGCGCCGCCGCATCGCCGGCGAAAGCTCGGAGACGCTGATCGCGCAGCGGCTGGCCGAGCGCGGGCAGCGCAAGCCACGACGAGGCGGCGAAGGCCCGAAAGCATGAACGCATCGCCAGCCCGGCAGCCGCTGCGCAACCTCGCGCGGCTGCAGGACGACCTGTTTCCGCTCGCCATCGCGATCGCGACGGGCCTCGACTACTTCGACAACGCGTCGTTCTCGTTCTTCACCAGCTACATCGCGGGCGGCATCAACGCGTCGCCCGACGAACTCGTGTGGGCCGCAAGCGCCTATGCGGTCGCATCCGTGCTCGGCATCCTGCAGCAGCAATGGTGGGTCGAGCGGCTCGGCTACCGGCGCTACGTCAGCGGCTCGCTGCTGCTGTTCGCGGCGGCGTCGGTCGCGGCCGCGCTGTCGGAATCGTCGCTCGAACTGGCCGTCGCGCGCGGCGTGCAGGGCTATTTCATGGGCCCGATGATGAGCGCGTGCCGGATCCTGCTGCAGATCAGCTTCACGCCGCAGCGGCGCGGCGCCGCGACCCGCCAGTTCCTGACGATGATCCTGCTCGGCAGCGCGCTCGCGCCGCTGATCGGCGGCTACCTCGTCGCCCACTTCGGCTGGCGCGCGGTGTTCCTGTCGACCGCAGCCGGCGGCTGCGCAATCGCCGCGTTCACGCTGTTCGCGGTGCCGCCGTCGGGACGGCTGCCACCCGAGCATCGCGGCGAAGCGCATCTGTGGCCCTACCTGATCTTCGCGTGCGCGCTCGGCGCGCTGCAGATCGTGATGCAGCAGGTCCGCTTCGAACTGTTCAGCACCTCGCCCGAACTCGTGATCCTGACGGTCGCCGGCGTGCTCGCGCTGGGCTGGTTCGTGCGCCACCAGTGGCGGCACCCGAAGCCGCTGGTACGGCTGCACGCGCTGCGCGAGCGGACCTTCCAGGCCGGCATGCTGCTGTACGTCTGCTATTACTACATGAGCAACGCGCTCGGCTACCTCGTGTCGCGCTTCCTCGAAGGCGGGCTGCGCTACCCGGTCGAGAACGCGGGCCGGCTCACCGGCCTGACGTCGCTGGCGTCGGTCGCGGCCGCGTTCGTCTACTTCCGCTATTCGGCGCGCGTCACGCACAAGAAGTGGATGATCGTGCCAGGCTTCCTGCTCGCCGCACTGATCGGCGCCTGGATGATCCACATGCCGCCGGACGCGAGCATGGCGTGGATCGTGCCGCCGCTCGTCGCGCGCGGGCTGCTGCTGCTGTTCATCGCGCTGCCGACCGCGAACGTCACGTTCCGGATCTTCGCGATCGAGGAATTCCACAACGGCTACCGCTTCAAGAACATCCTCAAGCAGCTGACCTACTCGTTCGCGACCGCGACGATGATCATCCTCGAACAGCACCGGATCGCGGTGCACCAGACCCGCCTGATCGAATACGTGACGCCGTTCAATCCGCTCTACCGCGATACGTTCGACGCGCTCTCCCGCGGGTTCGAGGGCGCCGGTCACGCGGCGCGCGACGCGCAGGCCCTCGCGCTCGCCGAGATCGGCCGCATGGTGTCGCAGCAGGCGAGCTTCCTCAGTGCGCTCGACGGCTTCTATTTCATCGCCGGCATCGCGGTGGTCGCCGGCGCATTCGCGGTCTGGCAAAAGCAGATCGACTGACGGCGCCCGCCCGCGACGCGCGGCGCGGGATGCGCCGCCCGGGTCCGGCCGCCGCCTCATCCTTACATTCAGCCTTCTTCGATCGCCGCGGGCCGGCCGCCGCTGTGTCTTGACCATCCTCCGCGAGCCGCCTACATTGCGTCCATGCGGCACCGGCCGGGGCGTGCGCCCGTGACACCCGGGTGACAAAACCGATAGTTTGCTACCGAACGTTTTTGCCACTATCATCTCGGCCATGACCAACCTGCACGACCTCCGCCTCGCCGTCAGCAGCCTGCTCGTGCTGTCGGCGCGCAAGTGGCGCCGCACGAGCGACGGCATGCTGACCGCGTACAACGTCTCCGAGGCCTGCGCGACGCCGCTGCTGATCGCCGGCCGCCTCGGCGAAGGCGTGCGCCAGGGCACGCTGGCCGAACACGTCGGCATCGAAGGGCCGTCGCTGGTGCGCCTGCTCGACCAGCTGTGCGCGGCCGGCCTCGCGCGCCGCGACGAGGATCCGCACGACCGCCGCGCGAAAACGATCTCGCTGACGGCCGCCGGCCGCGCGGTCACCGCGAAGATGGAAGACGACCTGCGCGTGCTGCGCGCGCAGGTGCTCAAGGGCATCCCGCGCGACGATCTCGAGGCGGCGCTGCGCGTGCTCAACGCCTTCAACGCCTACGACGCGCACCCGCCCGCGCCGCACCCGCGTCCCGTCGCCGATTCCGCGTCATGACCTACCCGAGCCTTCGCGACTGGCTGTTCTCGGTCAAGACCTTCGCCGCGTCGATGCTGGCGCTGTACCTCGGCCTGTATTTCCAGCTGCCGCGTCCGTACTGGGCGATGGCGAGCGTCTACATCGTGTCGAACCCGTTCGTCGGCGCGACCCGCTCGAAGGCGCTGTATCGCGCGCTCGGCACCGCGCTCGGCGCGGCCGCGGCGGTGTTCTTCGTGCCGCCGTTCGTCGAGGCGCCGATCCTGTTCAGCATCATCGTCGCGACCTGGTGCGGCACGCTGCTGTACCTCGCGATCTCCGACCGCACCGCGCGCAGCTACGTGTTCATGCTGGCCGGCTACACGATGCCGATGATCGCGCTGCCGACCGTCACCGATCCGGGCTCCGTGTTCGACGTCGCGATCGCGCGCACCGAGGAGATCGTGCTCGGCATCGTCTGCGCAAGCGTGGTCGGCAGCACGATCTTTCCGAACCGGCTCGCGCCGACGCTGATCGAGCGCACCGACGCCTGGTTCAAGGACGCCGCGTTCTACGGCCGCGAGACGCTGTCCGGGCACATTGCCGGCAAGGCATTGACCGCCTGCCGGCAACGGCTCGCGTCGACGATCACCGGCCTCGAATTCCTGCTGAGCCAGCTGAGCTACGACCACGCGCATCCGCGCGTGCTCGCGCGCGCACAGGCGCTCGCGGGCCGGATGCAGCTGTTCCTGCCGCTGATGTCGTCGCTGGCCGATCCGTTGATCGCGCTGATGCGCGACCTGCAGGTGCGCCCGCCCGAGCTCGATGCGCTGCTCGCCGACGCCGCGAAATGGTTCGACGCGCCGCTGCCCGCGGTGAAGGCCGGCACCGACGGCGACATGGCCGACGACCCGGTCGCGGACCGCCTGCGCGCAGGCATCGCCGCATTGCAGCCCGCCGACGACGCGCTCGCGAGCTGGGAAGGCGCGCTGCTGTCGAACGCGCTGTGGCGACTGCACCAGGTCATCGACATCTGGCAGGACTGCCGCTCACTGCGCGCGCTGATCGGCAACGAATCGGGCGTCTGGCAGCCGCGCTACCGGCACTGGCGGCTCGGCGGCACCGAGCGCTTCTTCGACCGCGGGATGATGCTGTTCTCGACGCTGACCGTGGTCGGCGCGATCGTATTCGCGTGCTGGCTATGGATCAGCTCGGGCTGGCACGACGGCGCCGGCGCCGTCACGCTCGTGGCCGTCGCGTGCAGCTTCTTCGCCGCGCTCGACGAGCCCGCGCCGCTGGTGTTCAAGTTCTTCCTGTCGACGGCCGCCAGCGTCGTGTTCGCGGGCCTGTACCTGTTCGTCGCACTGCCGCACGTGCACGATTTCCCGATGCTCGTGCTGATGTTCGCGGGCCCGTTCATCCTGATCGGCACGCTGCTGCCGCGCCCGCAGTTCAACATGGTGACGATGCTCGTCGCCGTGAACACCGCGACCTTCATCAGCATCCAGGGCGCCTACGACGCCGACTTCTTCGTGTTCCTGAACAGCAACCTCGCCGGCATCGCCGGGCTGCTGTTCGCGTATCTGTGGACCCGCGCGACGCGTCCGTTCGGCGCCGAACTCGCCGTCCGGCGCCTGTTGCGCTCGGGCTGGGAGGACGTCGCGCGCTCCGCGTCGACGCAGCCGCTCGAGGACCAGCGCAATCACGCGTCGCGCATGCTCGACCGCGTCACGCAACTGCTGCCGCGCCTCGGCGCATCCGACGACCACCGCCACCCGTCGATCGAGAGCTTCCGCGACCTGCGCATCGCGCTGAACGCGCTCGACCTGCGCCGCTCGCGCCGCAAGCTGTCGGGCGACGTGCCCGACGCGATCGACCGCGTGCTGGCCGGCGTCACCGATCACTACACGCGCTGCGCCGCCTCGAACGCGCGCCAGCCCGCGCCGCCGGCGCTGCTCGAATCGATCGACGACGCGTTGCGCCGCGTGGCCAACCGCAATCTGCCGGCTGCGCCGGCGACGGCGGCCGACGCCACCCCCGCCGCGCCGACGCCCGTCGCAATGCATCGCTGGCTGCGCGATTCGCTGCACGCGCTGGTCGGCCTGCGCCTGTCGCTGTATCCGGCCTCCGCCGCGCGGGCGCCGCAGGCACCGGACGGAGCGCAGGCATGATCCGACTTTCCAACCCGTCTTTCCGACCGCGACCATGATCGGCGAAATCGACATCCTCGGCGTCTTCGTGCCGGCCCCGCTCGTGCTGATGCTGATCGCCTATCTGATCAACGTCGTCGTGCGCGCCGCGCTCGAACGCGTCGGCTTCTATCGCCTCGTCTGGCATCGTTCGATCTTCGATCTCGGCATCTACGTGTTCGTCTTTGCCGCGGTCGTGATCGTGTCCCACCGTTTCGTGGCTACCTAACTGAACGTGAAAAAAACCTGGCTCTCGGCAGGGCAGATCCTGCTTACCCTGATCGTCGTCGTCGTGGCCGCCCTCGTGCTGTGGCGGATCATCAACTACTACATGTTCTCGCCGTGGACGCGCGACGGGCACGTGCGCGCCGACGTGATCCAGGTCGCGCCCGACGTGTCGGGCCTGATCACCTCGGTCGAGGTCGCCGACAACCAGGCGGTCAAGCGCGGGCAGGTGCTGTTCGTGATCGACCAGGCGCGCTACGCGCTCGCGGAGCGGCTCGCCGAAGCGACGCTCGCGCAGCGCCGCGCGACGCTGGCCCAGGCCAAGCGCGAATACGCGCGCAACCTGCAGCTCGGCAACCTCGTCGCGAGCGAGCAGGTCGAGGAAAGCCGCACGCGCGTCGAACAGGGCGAAGCGGCCGTCGCCGACGCACAGGTGTCGCTCGACACCGCGAAGCTGAACCTGCAGCGCACGACCATCGTGAGCCCCGTCGACGGCTACCTGAACGATCGCGCGCCGCGCGTCGGCGAATACGTGCCGGCCGGCCGCGCGGTGCTGTCGGTGGTCGACCGGAATTCGTTCCGCGTCGACGGCTACTTCGAGGAAACCAAGCTGCGCGGCATCCACATCGGCCAGCCCGTCGACATCATCGTGATGGGCGAGCCGCATGCGCTGCGCGGCCACGTGCAGAGCATCGTCGCGGCGATCGAGGATCGCGACCGCACGCAGGGGTCGAACCTGCTGCCGAACGTGAACCCGGCATTCAGCTGGGTGCGGCTCGCGCAGCGCGTGCCGGTGCGCGTGATGCTCGACGAGGTGCCCGACGATTTCCGGATGATCGCGGGCCGCACCGCGACGGTCGCGATGCGCGCGCCCGACAAGCGCCGCAACGATGGCGCGAAGCCGGCCGCCGGCGCGTCGACGGCATCGGGCACGGCCGCGAGCGCAGCGGGGGCGTCGCAATGAAACGGCACGGACTTCGCGTCGCGGCGGCGCTCGCGCCGCTGGCGCTCGCACTCGGCGCGTGCAAGTCGGTCGGCCCCGACTATAAGCTGCCGCAACAGGCTTACGTCAACGCGCCGCTCGCCAATCATGCGCTCGACGACGCAAACGGCACGCTCGTGTCGCACGACGCCGTACCCGGCAGCTGGTGGCAGCTCTACGACGATCCCGTGCTCGACGATCTGGTCCGCAGCGCGCTGAAATCGAACACCGACCTGCGCGTCGCGGCGGCGAACCTCGCGCGTTCGCGCGCGGCGCTCCAGGTCGCGAGCGAACAGGGCGGCTTCTCCGGCAGCGCGGAAGCGGCCGTGCAGCGCGCGCAGGAATCGGCCGAGCAATACCTGCTGGAAAACAAGCTGCCGGTCGTCAACGAAGGCGTGGTCGGCGTCAACGTGTCGTACGAGCTCGACCTGTTCGGCAAGCTGCGGCGCGGCGTCGAAGCCGCGCGCGCGGACAGCGAGGCCGTCAAGGCGGCCGGCGACCTGGCGCGCATCACGGTCGTCGCCGACGTCGTGCGCGCGTATGTCGAATCGTGCTCGGCCGGCGAAGAACTCGCGATCGCGAAGGAGTCCGTCGCGCTCCAGAAGCAGCGTGTCACGCTGTCGCAGCGCCTGCGCGACGCAGGGCGCGGCAACCAGACCGATGTGACGCGCGGCGTGACGCAGGTGCGCACGCTCATTGCCGACATCCCGCGCTTCGAAGGCCGCCGCAAGGTCGCGCAATACCAGCTCGCCGCGCTGCTCGCGCGTGCGCCGGCCGACCTGCCGAAGGCGGTCGTCGAATGCGAACGGCTGCCGCGGCTGCGCCAGCCGATTCCGATCGGCGACGGCGCCGCGCTGCTGCGCCGCCGCCCCGACGTACGCGCCGCCGAGCGGCAGCTCGCCGCGGCGACCGCGCGGATCGGCGTCGCGACCGCCGCGCTGTACCCGTCGATCAGCATCGGCGCGTCGGCCGGCTCGGTCGGCGTCGCCGCCGACCTGTTCTCGTCCACCACGAACCGCTGGTCGTTCGGACCGCTGATCAGCTGGTCGTTCCCCGTCAACGGTCAACGCGCCCGCGTGCGCGAAGCCGAGGCCGCGACGGGCGGCGCGCTCGCGCACTTCGACGGCGTCGTGCTGAACGCGCTGCGCGAAACGCAGTCGAGCCTCGCGACCTATGCGGCCGACGTGCAGCGCGCGGATGCGCTGCACACGGCCTACGAATCGGCGCGCAAATCCGCCGACGAAACGCACCGTCTCTACCTCGCGGGTCGCGAGTCGTATCTCGCTGATCTCGACGCGACGCGCACGCTGACCGGCGTGCATGCGCAGGTGGCGGCGGCCGAAGGACAGGTCGCGGCCGACCAGGTGCGGCTGTTCCTCGCGCTCGGCGGCGGCTGGGAAGGCGACACGGCAGCCGCTGCGTCGCAACAGACGCAGACGGCTGGCGGGGCTGGCGCAGCGGCCGGCAACGCGGGCAGCGGCGCGAGCCAGTAAGCGGCGACGCAGGGGCGGGACGAGCCTGCACGGCGGGCGCGTCGTCGTCGACAGCGGCGTTTGCAATATCGTGAATAGGGCCCGCGCTCGGCCCGCGTTGGCGGTAAACTCGTCCGCACCTTTTCCGTTTCTTCCGCTGCCCGTCGGGCGGCCCGTCCCCGGAGACCCAGCATGCGAACCAGCGCCCGCAACCATTTCACAGGTCAGATCAACGCCGTCAAACCCGGCGCCGTCAACGACGAGATCACGCTGCGCACGCAGGACGGCCTCGACATCGTCGCCGTGATCACGCACGGCAGCGCCGCGTCGCTGGGCCTGGCCGCCGGCACGAAAGCGTTCGCGCTCGTGAAGGCGTCGTCGGTCATCGTGATGGTCGACGTCGACAGCAGCAAGGTGTCGGCGCGCAACTGCATCGCGGGCACCGTGGCCTCGGTCGCGAAGGGCGCCGTCAACTCGGAAGTCGCGATCAGGGCCGCCGGCGGGACCGAAATCATCGCGATCGTCACCAACGACAGCGTCGAACGCCTCGGGCTCGCAAGCGGCAGCGCCGCGACCGCGATCTTCAAGGCGTCGAGCGTGATCGTCGGCGTCGAGTAAGCAGGCGGCGATCCATGATCGCGCTTCGGCGGTCGGTACACATGCGCGCGGCTCGCGTTGCGCGGCGCGCGCGATGACGCATACGCCCGATTGCGCCGGGTCGCGCGATGAACCGACGCGACGGACGCTGCTGGCCGGCGCGGCCGATGCGGCGGATTGCGATGCACGTCTGTTCAGCGCGCTCGTCGCGGCACGCGCGTGTCGCGACGAACTCGCGCTGCTGGGCTTGTCCCGCCAACAGCTGGCAGGTCTGCTTGCACGGCATTTTCCGCGTCTGTCGTCCAACGATGCCGCGGCATTCGTGTCGCCTTGCTGCGTTCCCGTTCTGCCGCCCGCGCATTCAAGTTTCGTCACGGCACTGCACGCGCTGCTGATGCGCGACGCCAATCCGGCGGTTGCGGCAGCCGACGCCGACTGCATCGCCTCGATCGTCGCGCATGCCTGTCTGCGGCCCGATCATCTGTGGCGCGACCTCGGTCTCGACGGACGCGACGCGGTGTCGGCAATGCTCGAGCGCTATTTCCCCGCGCTCGCCGCGCGCAATGTCGCCAACCTGCGCTGGAAGAAATTCCTTGCGCAGCAGACGGCGATGTCGCTCGGCGTTCCAGCCGGGCCCGCACCCGGCTGTCCCGGCTGCGAGGACTACGGTTTCTGTTTTCCGGCGCAGCAAAGGGCGTGACTGGGGCGGGGGGGCGCGGCTGTTCCGGTCGCTCGACTCGCCATGCGGGACGGTTGCGCGGGATGTGCATGCGCACGCGCTGTTTCGCCCGACCGTCGGAATTCCCTGTCGATCGACGTTGCGAGTTCCAATCCGCCATCGCGTGACGACGGTTGGATGATTCTGCGGCGCGGCGACCTGTTGCTGGAATTCTTCCCTCAGCCCGATCTCGATCCGGTGACGAGCTGGTTCAATCGCTGTTTTCGTCTCGACGATGTCCGCGCGTTCTTGAATGCGATGCTGGCGGACGGCGTGCCGGAGAAAACCACCGGCACGCGAGCCGCGGGGCGGTACGGGCGGATGGCTCGCTGATCCGCTTTGATTCGCGCCGAAGACTAGACAGTATTGCGACTGATGGATGCGATGCCGGAAGCGGGTACGAGTGTCGGTCGCATGCGTGCCGTCGTCGTCACGACTGGATGCAACCGTCAACGGATGCGGGCAATATGCGCCGGTTACATGGCCGACAGACATCAGGAACCCGCGAAAAGCATTCGATAAGGAAACCGAAGCATTCGGGTGGCACGTTCGCCTGGACGAGGGATCGACGCCCGGACGGAGAAAACCACCGAGCGCCGTACGAGCCAGCAATGCACGGGGCTTGATGCAGCGACTCCGGTCATCGCCCCGGCGCGCAGTCGAACCGGCAAGCAGGCCCGGCATGCCCGCCGCCGCGCGATCGCACGGCGACGGTCGTGTCGGCTGTTACTCGTTTGCGGTCGTTTGCGGCTGCTCGGCCTGCGTCGCCGCGTCGGCCTGCTGCGCGTCCACGTTTTCCGGTTGCGGCACGGCAGACGCTTCCGGCTGCGGCGCATCGGCCTTCGGCTGCTGCTGTTGCGGCGCGCCCTTCGCCGACTGCGCACCCTTGCCCGGGCGACGCGCCTTCAACCGCCGCGCACGCGCCGCATCGTCGCGCGTCACGCGACCTGCTTCGTTGCCCTGCAGATCGACCCGCACCGCGTCTTCGACGAGGCACGACCAGTAGCGGTTGCCGCGACACCACGTCGTCATCGCATCGCGCAGCTCGGCTTCGCTCAGGCCCACGGCCTGTGCCTCACGCGCGAGATCGTCCCAGATGCCGACCTTCAGCGGCACTTTCGGGGCCGGATTCTTCGGGAATGCGCGCGGAAAACGCCGCTGCAGTTTGCCGATCGCGACGATGACCGGATCGACCGGCGCCGATGGCTTCGACGGCTTTGCCGCCGCGGGCTTCGCACCCGGTGCGGCTTTGGACGCGACGCCCGATTTGGCCCCGCGGGCCGGCCGATCGCCGGACGACGGCTTCGCGCCGGCCTCCGGGCGGGTCGCCGGCCGCTTCGCGTTCCGCTCCTGCTTGGCCTTGGCTGCGAGCTGCGCCCGCAATTCGGCAAGTTGTTCAAAACCCATAAATTCAATCCACCAGGAATGTAAGGCGTGGTTCGTGCGGTCGAGCCGCGCATTGGCGACGACGCTGCCGCCGACGCGCGAACACGGCGGACCGCGTCGCGCACACCACTGTTTCAGGCACCCGGCCACGATGCCGGACAAGGCAGGAGTGGAAGTATACCGGTACGCGCGGGAAGTCGGCTGACTCGCCGGTCTGCGTTTGCCGAAGCGCACGAATCCGAAATGCACCGACGCGGTCGGTACGCAGGCAGTGATCGGTCGCGAATAACATCCGGCGCCGCCTGTCGTTACCGTTTTCCCGGCGGACGGCGACGTTGGCGATCGCCCCGGAATCGGATATCGAAGCCGGAGGCATCTCGGCCTTCCGTCACCGCGCAGCATTGCGCGGTGCGGCGCGTTTCATCGTGCAGAATCGGAGCTGTTGCCTGTCGATGGACCGGATCGATGGAAAGACGGCCCTCGACGATATCGAAGTACGGAACATCGCGCATTGCATTCTTGCAGTGTGCGACGACGTGCGGCTCAATCATATTGGACACGTGCGTTCGCGCGGCAAACGGATCGCACAGCATGCACAACGAAAGCGCACGATGGCGCAACGGCGCGGCCGTCCATGCGCGGTTGGTTGCGTCCACATCGATCTGCAATCACGGACGCATCGCGCCGAAAAACGGGAAAGTGCGTAGTATGGCCGGACCGACGCCGTCGGCGCCCGTTGCGCTGTGGGTTGCCATCGTTCCGTTCAGCCGACGACGCGTCACGACAAACGAAAAACCGGCTGTACGAAACGGAGCGGATACATGGTTCCCCGACACGACATCTCGCACGACGGCATCACGCGCGAGGAAATCCATCATCGGCAAATCGACATGCGCGGCTATCGGCGCAGCGACGGGCTGTTCGAAGTCGCGGCCTGTCTCACCGACCGCAAGACGTATGATTTCACGCCGCCGGGCGACGCCCGGATGGTTCCGGCGCAGTCGCCGATTCACGATCTCGGCGTCACGCTGGTCTTCGACGAGGACATGATCGTTCGCGCGGTTTCCACGTTCATCAAGGCGCACCCGTATGCGGAGTGTCCGGGCGGCGGCGATACGCTGCAGGCGCTCGTCGGGCTGCGCATCGGCGCCGGCTGGAACAGCGAGATCCGCAAGCGCCTGCCGTCGTGCGATACCTGTACGCATCTGAAGGAGATCCTCACGCCGGTTGCGACGGTGGCGTATCAGACGATGGTCGGAATCCGTCCGTCGTCGCTGAACCTGCGCGACGGCGAAGGAAAGCCGGTCAAGATCGACAGTTGCTATGCCTATGGCGCTTCGCGCGATCTCGTGAAGCGTCTGTGGCCGGAGTATCACCGGCCGGCCGCGTCGACGGACGCCGACTGAGCGAAGGCGCGTGCGCGTATGCGGCCCGGCCGCCGGCCGTGGCGGCCGTCGTGGCGCGGCGAGCAACGTCGCGTTTCGTCTGTCGCAGCACGCACGTGCGTGCGCCGTCAGAAAACGCCGAGCGCGAGACCTGCTGCGATCCCCGCGCCGAGCTCGGCGCAACGCGCAAGCTCGTCTTCGCCGATCGTCTTGGGCGCGAGAATGCGTTCGGGCGTCTGCGCATGCGTGCAGACGATCAGGCCGGGCGCCACGTTCCTGAGCCGCCATCCGGTCGCGATGCGATCGATCTGACGCAGCGCGTTCTGTCCGTCACTGCCCGCGCAGATCATCACCGCATACGGACGACCGTTCACGCGATCGAGCGCGGCGTAGTAGCAGCGATCGAAGAAATCCTTCATCACCCCCGACATCGCGGCGAGGTTTTCCGGCGTCGCAAACAGATAAGCGTCGGCCGTCAGCACGTGGTCGGCGGTCGTCTCGTCCGCTCGCTGCAGCCTGACGTCGATGCCGGACTGCTCGCGCGCGGCGGCAGCGGCAGCCTCGGCCATCTGCCGCGTACCTCCGGTCATCGTGTGATAGACGATCAGCAGCGTTTTCATCGGCGTTCGCTGGGGCTCCATTTCATCCGCTTCTCCACTTCAGGCGATTTTCAGGCGGGCTTCTACGGTAGCACCGCGCGAGCAGACCGGAGCGTATCGTGTCCTTTGCATGCTCCCTCTGCGTACGTCGCCGATACGCCGTGTAGTCATTCGCGTGCGGCGTCGGCCGCAACGTCGGCATCGGGACATGCGTAGCATGCGAGAAACATGTCCGCGGCGGATTCTGCGACTTTCCGCTGCTCCGGCTCGCCGAGCGGCGGCTGTCCCATCGTCAGTTGCGGCCAGAATGCAAACGCCTTCACCATGCCGTGCAATTGCTGGGCGGCAAAGACCGGATCGCTGATCGAAAGGCGCCCCGCCGATGCCGCGGTGCGGATCCATACCGTCAAGTCTTCCTCTCGTTCGCCGAGGCGCTCGACCATCTCTCTCGCGCGCTCCGGGGAATGGATCGCGGCCCCGATTGCGACGCGCGCGAGCGCCAGAAACGCTCCGTCGTTCAACAGCTGCAGTTTGCGATTCAGCAACGCCAGCAGTTGGCCGCGCAGCGGCAGCTCGTCGCGGTACGCAGTCGCCCCGCCCGTCTGGCTGGCGTCCCACAGCTTGTGGAGGATCGCGGCGAACAACGTTTCCTTGCCCAGAAAATGATTGTAGATCGTGCGCTTCGACACGCCGGCGCGCGCGGCGATGCGGTCCATGCTGGTCGCGTCGTAACCTGCTGCCAGAAATTCCTCGATCGCGGCCTCGACAATGGCCGTGCGCTTTCGGTCAGTCAGGCGCTGAGGGGGAGTGCTCGTATCCATCTCAAAATTTTACACCGGTTAGTTTACTTTCCATGGAAATAAACTACACTGATCGGTGTACTTTTATTTCCGGACAAACCGACATGGCATCGCCTCTGGTTTTCATTCACCGTGTTCTGGGCCTGACGGCTGCCAGGCGCGGCCGCACGCAGCACGCCGACGGTTCGCCGCAGCATGACGGCGAGCGCTTCAGCAATGTCGCGCCGCGCCCTGTCGAAGGTCTCGGCAAGATGCTGGGCATCGCGTGGAACATGCTTCTCAACAAACCGCGCGACACGGTGCCCGCCGGTGTACTGCCGGTCGATGCGCTGACGCGAGAGCAACTCGATGCTGCACCCGACCGCAGCCTGTACCGGCTCGGGCATTCGACGCTGCTGCTGAAGTTGCGCGGCGAGTTCTGGCTGACCGATCCGGTTTTCGCCGAGCGTGCGTCGCCCTTTCGGCATTTCGGTCCGAAGCGATTCCATCCGCCGCCGATTGCGCTCGACGATCTGCCGCCGCTGCGCGGCGTGATCCTGTCGCACGATCACTACGACCATCTGGACCGCGACACCGTGCTCGCGCTCGCCGCCACGACCGGTGTGTTTGTCACGACGCTGGGCGTTGGCGACCGCCTGATCGAATGGGGCATCGATGCGCAGAAGGTGCGCCAGCTCGACTGGTGGCAAAGCATCGATGTGGACGGGCTGACGCTGACGGCAACACCGGCGCAGCATTTCTCCGGACGAAGCCTGTTCGACGGCAACAGTACGCTGTGGGCGTCGTGGGTCATCGTCGACGACGACCTGCGCATGTTCTTCAGCGGCGACACCGGCTACTTCGACGGCTTCAAGAAGATCGGTGAGCAATTCGGTCCGTTCGACGTGACGTTCATCGAAACGGGCGCCTACGATGCGCAGTGGCCGTACGTGCACATGCAGCCGGAAGAAACCGTGCAGGCCCATATCGATTTGCGCGGGCGCCGGTTGATGCCGATTCACAACGGCACGTTCGATCTGGCGATGCATCGCTGGCAGGAGCCGTTCGAACGCGTAACGGCGCTGGCGCTGATGCGCGGCGTCGCGCTGTCGACGCCGCGTATGGGTGAACGCCTCGATCTGAACCAGCCGTATCGCGGAGAGCCGTGGTGGCGCACCGCCGAGGCGCCCGCGAAAGCGCCGACGACGAAATCGCGCCGGTGGCAGCTGTGCGCGTCGCAGACGACGAAGTAGGTCGCCGTGTAAGTTGTTTTATCCCGGGAGAGCGTGTCGCGACGGCTGCTTTCCCGGTCAAGTTCGATGGCGGCGGTGCGTGTAGTGATTGCTGGGCTGTCTGCCGGTCCGGTAAGGCCGGGGGCAGCATTGAATCGATCGCTGACATCGCTGGACGACGCCCTTCCGGCGCTTGCTCTACATATTGAGCGGGAAATCTACTATCGCCCGTCGACGAGAAGTCAGGGGGCGCGCTCGCGATAGATCGCGGCCGGCGGCAGCCAGGGCAGTCGCGTGTCGGCCGATCTACGATTGCGAGCACACTGCGACGAATCGCTAAGAGTCGACGATCTCGCCGCACAAGCTCGGACAAGCGGCTCAGCCTTCCATCATCGTTTCCCGCGCTTCACCAGTACGAACTCCGTGCTTTGGCGAAGCGGCGTCCCAAACAGCCCGCCACCGGATCGAAGCGGCGATCGATTCGATATGCGAGCGAGAGAAGCAAACGCCTCAAGCGTCAACGTGATCGCGAACGGCCGCTCAACGGATGCGCCACCAGCGGCGCTCGCAACTCTTTGCCCCACCGCTCCATTTCGGCAGTTCATGAATTCTCGGCATCGAATCAAACGACCGACTCGTGCGCCGTAAGATTGGATATGACCCTGCACTCAACGCGCGTTGTCACGTGACAACCGCCCGGGCCAATGAATAGTTCTCTTTAGAATGCGATGTCATGCGAGCTGTCCGGAATTGGGAAGCAGCACGAATCGTATCATTTATCACGAAACACGTATCAAACAGAACGAAATCTCATCTCGACAGCTGCGTTCCGCAGAGCGTCGCACCGAAACATCTTTCGCCCCTATTTTCGCGGTTTCGAGGCCGATTTTGCGTGAAACAACATCAAGAATAGCGCGTAAACCATTGTCCCATAAGGATCTCCGGCGACCCCTCATTTTTGGACGATGTTTCACGCGCAGCGCGGCGCCTGTCGCCAATGACGGGTGTTGGCGTGTATTTCGCGTCAACCATAGCCTTTCCCGGGCAATGAAACCACCTCCATTGGAACGCAGCGATCCGCCGTCCGTTGCAATATTCGCTCAACCCTCCCCTACCCCGCGTAGAGCGAGGCATTGCCGGCGCCAAATAATGGGGACACATCATCGAGGCCTAACACTCCGAGGCGTCAAAGACCAAATATCCGAACGTCTCTGGGCCGGCCTGCAATCGGCCGCGCCGTCTGGACGAGGATGATACGGCCGATCCGCGCGTTGCCGACTATTCTCGACGAGCCTGTTACCTCCTGGAAGCCTCCACATGCAACGCTGGTCAGTACCAGTACGCGCACTCGTAACTGACAGGGGCCCAAGACCCAAACGCGTTGTCACGTGACAACTCATGGGAGAGAGCGCCTTGTAAGACAGTTTTGAATCAAGTTAAAACCTAACCGCTTGTCGGCCGATGACTGGGCTACCGTAAAAGAAAGCACGGACTTGTCTCCGGTGTGGATTCTGTAGGCGTTGTCACGTAACAACTCGGGCCGATGACGGGTTCTTATGCCCTCAGCGAGCACATTTAGTCGAAAAGACGACATCGCCCCTCGCCGAATCCTCGCCGATCGTGACGACCAAGTCAGGGAAACCTTCATGTCAGGCGATATCGAGCCGTCGGCTTGTCACGTGACAACTACATCCTCGTGCAAGGCTAGCTAGCAGAGTGACATTGGGCGTCCGCGAAACTCGGACGCCTGATCGACGAAACGCTGAGCGCCGTTCTTTTCAACCGGATTTTTCGTCTTCGTGACCGTCTTCGGGAAACGTATTTTGATTTCTCTTCTTCCCTGCACAGACGCAAAACAGTCAGCTACCCGTCCGGCCGACTTGTCACGTAACAACCACCCGAGCGATTCTTTTAGTGATTCAACTCTTTTTTCTGGACATTCCGATAACAACTGCATATATTACGCAAAACTCCGTGGAGGAATTTAATGGCTTTCAAGATCGCCGTTAGTAATCAAAAAGGTGGTACTGGAAAGACAACCATCTCCGTCAACATCGCCGCTGCCTTCGAAGCCGGCGGCAACAAGGTCGCATTGATCGATGCCGACCCCCAGGGCACTTCCGTCAGATGGGTCACCAGCGGCGAGAACACACTGCCGATGACCGTCCTTTCGTTGGCGCCTGCCGGGCGCGGTATCGGCGGCGAGATCAAAAAGCAGGACGCAAACTTCGACGTCATCGTGGTCGACTGCCCGGGCAACCTCGAAGACCCGCGTATCGCTTCCGTGCTCGAAGTCGCGGATTTCTGCCTCGTGCCGCTGTCGCCATCGCCGGCCGACCTGTACAGCACCGTCGCCATGATTCGCATGATCGAATCGATGCGAGCCGTTCGTAACCCAAATCTTTCTTCCGCCTTGATGCTCAATAGCGTCAATGGAAAAACTAAAATGCGTGAAGAAATTTTAAAAATTCTAATGGCAGAAGAAATAGGGGAGCATCTGCTCGACAGCCAGATCGCGCAGCGCGAGGTCTATCGTCAGACGTTCGCGCTCGGCACCACGATCCATCACCACAATCGATATCTGAAGGGCCTGAAGGAGGCCCGCGCGGAAATCGAAAAGCTGGTCACGGAAATGGCCCAATACATCGCGTCGACGCGCGCTACCGGAACCGCACATGGCTAAGGACACGTCCAAGGAAAAGAAACCGACCGGCAACCTGCATCTCGCGGCCGGCCTGCTGCGCGGGCTCGCGCAGGAAAACGCAGCGCTGGAAACGCGACTGCCCGAGCCGCTGACCGCACCGCCCGCAGCCGCTGAGCCGTCGCCCGTCGCCGCGCCTGCCGCTGCCACGCCCGCCGACGCGCTGGATCTCGGTGCGCCGCAAAAGGTGGCGGTCAAGGACTGCATCCCGAACCCGTTCAACCCTCGCGTCTTCTATTCGGAATCGAGCCTGCACGAACTCGCCTTGACGCTGAAACGGGAAGGGCAGATCGAGCCGATCAAGGTCACGCGGCTGCCGGAGTTCCCCGGCAAGCTCGTCGTGATCGACGGGCAGCGTCGCTTGCGTGCGACCAGCATCAACGGCGACGAGACGATCAATGCAACGTTCCGCACCGATCACACGCCGGAGCAGCTCTATACGATCGCCTATCGGGCCAACCACGACCACGAGCGCCAGACGATCTTCGACGACGCCGTGGCATGGAAGCGTCTGCTCGACGAAAAGGTCTTCCCTGACCAGAACACGCTGGCGGAAAAAATCGGCAAGGACAAGGCATCGATTAGCAAGACGCTGTCGCTCAATGCGCTGCCCAACACGCTGCTCGAGCGGATGGCCGCCGCGAACGACGTGGTCGGTCTGCAAGCCGCATATTTCCTGAAGCTGATTTTCGAGCGCCTGGGCGAACCGACGGCCGACCGGCTGCTCACCGCCGTGATCGACCGGAAGAAGTCGGTCCGCGATCTCGAAAACTTCCTGCGCGCGCAGAGCGACGGCAGCAAGAAGGCGGGCCGCACGCGCTACAGCGTTCGTCATGACTTCGCGCTCGAATCGCGCGCGATCGGTCAGTTGAAGACCTATCCGGACGGGCGTCTCGACCTGCAACTCAAGGGCGTCGACGCCGCCCAGCAGGAAGCGCTCGCCGACAAACTCAAGACCGTCATCGATGCATACGTCGCCGAGCTGGCGACCGCGCAAAAGTAAGGGCCCCAAAGCAGAAGACCTCGCATCCGCATGGCGCCGTGAAGCCGGACCGGTCCGGCACACGACTTCCCGTCGGCTGCGAGGTCTCGTTCAGTTGCCCGCGAGGCTGCTCTTGAGCAGGAATTCCAGCAGGTCGTCCGACGTCGGCTCGCCCCACGTGTCCAGCGCCAGCCACCGGAAGAAGCTGGTCTGCGCGAGCTTGCTCGCCTTCTTCTTCGGCGACAGCGTCAGGTCCTTCGACCCTGCCACGGTCTCGTTGTAGCGCTCGATCAGCTTGGTCTGATCGTCGATCTCGAGCTCACGGAAATACGCGCCGGCTTCCTCGACCTTCGCAGCGAGATACCTGTCGCGAATCTGTTCCTGCTTGCTCTGCGCCGATTCCTTCGCCGCCGGCGCGGCCGTCTCCGTGGCCTGCCCGTCGGACAGCGTGTAGCCGTGCGTCAGCGCCTTGCGGAAATACGCGGCCACGTTGTCGACGGGTGCCGCATTCTTCTTCGTAGTCCGATTGAGCGTATAGGCGATCGCCGCCTTGATGCGCTGCACGCCGTATTGCGTGATCAGCCGGCGCGCTTCCGAGCGCGGAATGCCGAATTTCGCGACCTCTTCGACCAGCGCTTCGTTCTTGACATCGCCTTCCTCGACCGTATCGGCGCTCGGCTTGCGCATGACCTTGAACTGAACGGCCTCCACGCTGCGGCCGGACTTGTGTTCGATCAGCTCGAGCGTGTGGTCCGATACTTCGTTCACCTCCTGAATGCACGGCACCAGGACCTTGCTCTTGAACAGCTTGTACTCCTTGTACGACTGCGACGCCTTATCCTGCCCAAGAATGAGATCGCGGAATTTCGGCAGCGGGATCTTCGCGGTGATGCCGATCCCTTCGTAGCGCACCGTGTTTTCCCACAGCGCAAGCGAGTGCGAGCGCCGGAACTCGCGCGCGATCCGCATATCGATCAGCGCATAGATCTCGGGGTTCAGCAGTTCGCTGCGAATCTGATCGGAAAAGCTGTATTTCAATACGGACTGCTCGAGCTCCGCCCCGGCAAGCAGGCCCGATGCCTTCCAGACGGTCGAGCGGTCGGCGGCGAGGTAGTCCCAGTTGACGACGGTACTGATCAGCGAGTTGACCGTGTCCTTCACGTACTTCGTGTTGTTGCTGTTCAGCCCGCTCTCGTGCGACAGCGCGGCGATCGAGATCGAGAAACTCGTGCGGCCGGGCTCGAAGGCCTCCTGCCGGAGCGCGTTCTTGATCAAGGAGCTGAACATCTTGCGCTGCTGCAGACCGATCTTTCCCGACTTCGGGGCGATATGAATCGCCTGGACCGCCTTGCGCAGCAGATCGGGAGGCTCGGGTGTCTGAAACAGCGAAACCTGCTTGTCGGAGCCTTTGCTTGCTGGCTTGCGCGGCATCGTGGTGTCCGGATAAGGTGACCGTATTGAAGGCGGACTTTATACCTTTTCGTGGCGGGGAGCAACGCCCTTGTTCTCGCATCACTTGCACATTCACCGCTAAGTTGCCGACACGAAAGGAAAAATTTTTATAAGCTTGCCAGTTCGAGGCCCCATAACCGTATACCTTTGCGCCGAAAAGCCTCCCAGAAATTGCTACCTTTCAGCGCGAACAGCGAATCCCGGCACGGGACTTGCCCTTCAAAAGGTACCCGTTCATGGGAATCCATAGACTGAAACCAGCATCCCGAACCCGGTCTGTGCTGCCATGCAGCACACCCGCTTTTCCCCCATAACCGGCTACCTTTTAGACTCCCCATGAAAGGGTACCTTTCGACGGGGACCGTTATTCGAAACTCCCGCGCATTTCCGAGCCGATCAGACAAATGACTCCCATAAAAGGTAACCTTTCTGCGCTCCCACAAAAGGCTACCTACGCGATACACCGATCCTGTTCATGGGAAGCCGCGCCGGGATCCCTGCCAAACCGCAACCGAAGCACGCGGGCCGGGGCCCATAAACGGCTACCTTTGATCCGCACCATAAACGGCTACCCAAAGACACTCGACCCGAAACGCTGTGCACCCAGATATTCCCGGATCCGCGAAAAAAGCGCCCATAAACGGCTACCTATGGGGAATCCCATGGACGGCTACCCACGGCATTTTTGGCCCGAAATCCCATAAACGGGTACGCTCGTCCCATATCCACAACCCCGATTCCCCACAGCCTGCTACCCAAGTCCCCAAATCCACAGACCTGAACCCCCAGCCCTGTCTACCTGTGCTCCCATAAATGGGTACCGATCATCGCGCAAACCCTTGATGGATAAGGCTTTGAGCCTGCTAAAAGTAGTTAAAGAAGTAAACGTTGCTTACTAAAGTTGTAAACACACGTGTCCGATAGCAGAAAGACAACCCCCATAAACCACTACCAAAGCGAGCCGACTGCCACTGCGAGCGTGGAAGGAGCCTTATCAAGGTCACCGTTTATGGGCGAATCCCCACCGTTCGGGAGGCCATCTAGGCCAGACAAGGCTTCCAGGTGAGGGTGAGTACATACTCACATCCCTCGAAAAGTAGAAACCTATGGGAGAGAACCACCGGTTTCGGCGTATAGGTTCCTGTCTATGGGATCGAAATCGGGGTGTGGAGTTGACCCTGTAATCCCGGACACGGCATCACACTAAGGTTGCTGAATCCATCGAGCGCCGGAACTCGCGAGGCGAGCGGTATTTCAGCGCGCTATGGGGATGCTTCTCGTTGTAATGCTCGAACGCGATGGCCAAGTTGCGTGCGGCAGTCGCTGCGTCCGGCTTCGGCATGAAGGCGACGTAGTCGCGTTTCATCGTCTTCACGAAGCTCTCTGCCATCCCATTACTTTGTGGGCTGCACACCGGTGTGGTCAATGGCTTCAGGCCGATGGCCACTGCGAACCGGCGCGTGTCGTCGGCCGTGTAGCCCGAACCGTTGTCGCTCAGCCACTCGATTTCGGACGGGGTATGCAGTTCGTTGCCAAACCGATTTTCCACTGCAGCCAGCATCACGTCGCGCACGATGTCGCCGCTGTGACCTGCTGTCGTGGCTGCCCAGCTCATCGCCTCTCGGTCGCAGCAATCCAGCGCAAACGTCACCCGCAGCGGCTCGCCGTTGTCGCAGCGGAACTCGAAGCCGTCCGAGCACCATCGCTGATTGCTGCGCGCGACGGCCACCTTGCCATCGTGCCGACGTTGCGGCCGAGGCGGGGCTGGACGCCGTTGCATCAGCAGACCGTGAGTGCGCATGATGCGATAGATGCGCTTCGCATTGAACGGCACCTGTCCGGCAGCAATGCGTTCATTGCGCAGCGAGCCCCACACCCGGCGATAGCCATAGCTGGGCAAATCGCCGACGACTCGGCGGATTTCCTCGACCACGCTCGCATCGTCCGTCTGCCGCGATTGACGGCCATCGCGCCACGTCGCCGGACGCGACAGTCGTGCCGATACGTTCGAGCGCGACACGCCGAGAACTTCACAAACCAGTTTCACTGGTCGTCCTCCGGCAGCGAGGGCGAGTGCGCTATCCATTTTTTTGCCCGGCCGTACTCGACTGCTTCGCGGAGAATCTCGTTCTCCATGGTCTTCTTGCCGAGCATCCGTTGCAGCTCGCGAATCTGCTTGAGCGCGTCGGCCAGCTCTGAGGCCGGAACCACTTCCTCGCCAGCCTTGACCGCTGACAGGCTCCCATCCTGGTACAGCTTGCGCCAGTGGAACAGCTGGTTCGGGTTCACGCCGTGCTGCCGCGCGACCATCGAAACCGACTTCCCTGGTTCGAAACTCTCGCGAACCATCGCCAGCTTTTGCTCCGCCGTCCAGCGCCGCCGGCGCTCCGGGCCCGTCAACACTTCCATCACTTCCTGCCTGGTGTTAGTCAAAAACACAGTCTTATGCCTACCCGTTATTGTAAGTGGGTGACTGTGTCCGGCGTTTCAGGGGGCTGCTCCAGGGTGGAGATTCGAGCCGGTGACCGTACTCGGGCTAGGGTGCGGGTCCTGCGACCAACCCTGTCGGCACAGCGTCACAGTCATTCGATGCCGGCGGAACGCGTCACCCCGCCGTCCTGCGAAGCTCGGACACCGATCGCTGTGAACGAGCCGTGTCTTACTCGGCGCAGCCAGTCAAATTTTCGCGCTGTGAACTGTGTACAAGAAACACAGCGGGTGCTCGCCGAGCGGTTTCAAAGCCCGCAGATTTCTACCTTTGGATCGGTTCGATCCGCTAGTCGGCGGCTTCGCTGGAGAGCAGCAAGGAATCGAATACCTGTGAGTCGGTCGGCGGTTCGCGGCGCAATGGTACTCACGGACTCGGATTGGAAGCGTGCCGATTCTCCCGCTACGCGAACCAGGTTTATTCGCTCGCTTGTCGACATCACAGATATCGATACGGTCCCGACGACAAATCAAACTCGGCCTCGCTCCCAGGCCACTCCCGAAAACACTCACCGTCGAAACTTTTCGGATCCTGCAAAGGCTCACCGACCCACATCGTTCATCAGAGTGCACGCGAGTGCTCAGACACGTCGGAACCGAGCGCCCGAAGCCATCGGCTAGAGAACGAGCATTACGAATCAAGTGGGTCACCGCTCGCACGACACCTTCACCGAATACGAGTCCCTTTACTCACCCGCGTGAACCGACCACGTCAGCGGAGATCCGTTGCGAGGCTACAATCATACAAATTGATCCGTTTGGGGATAAGCCCGGTCGCCCTCCATCACGCAACCTATCCACACAGGGGGCTCGTACCGATGCCTCATCTCTGCCGGATAACGGCGGCAACGCAACGCGAGAACGAGTCTCAGCCGAATCGTGACCGGTTATGGGAGAAAACCGTGTCGCGACCTGTGCCGCATCCGCGCAAGCACCACAGGCCGACGATTTCATCTGTGAAGCCGGTCATGAGCCCATAGGTAGAACAAACGCCCCGATACAAGCGCGCTGCCTCCACCCGCAATCGAATCGCTGTGTACGCTCGCTGATGATTCTCTGCACCATCAGCCTGGCAGCACAAACCGCAATCGCGTCGAAAACGCGAGACACGGCGTTGCCGTCTCTCGGCCTGCATACGCCGCCCAATAGCGCCTGCTCCCGCGTCGCCCGCCGTCACGATCGACCGCAGAAGCTATCCCATAAACGTATCCCCAACGCCGTTGCACGTTGGCACCAAATTTTTCGTAACACGGTTATGATGCACAAGCCCCGATCGACAAGACTGTCGGCCGGGGGCAGGGGTGGTATCTCGATGTGCTTTCAATCCGTGACCAATCAGACAAGAGAGTTCCGCGATGCAAATCAAGATCAGAAAACTCACGCTGGCTGCTACCGCAGCAGCCTTCCTGTTCGGCTCGGCGGCGCCTGTGTTCGCACAGACCGACGCGAGCGCACCGGCTGCGCAGGATGCCAAGGCGGCGAAAAGCGAGGCGCGCAAGGCCGCTCGCGCGAAGCGCAAAGCCGAACGCAAGGCAGCACGCGCGAAAAATACCGCCGAGCTGAAGAAACTCGAGGACGCCGGGTACAAGCCGGCTGCCAATGATCCGAACTATCCGCAGAACCTCCAGAACGCGGAGAAGAAGGCCGCAGGCTCCGGCCAGTAAGCGCCGACCGGATTGCAAGCCGCGGAGGATCCGCGGCTTGTCGCATGTGCAACGGTGCCGCGACGCACCCGCCATCAATAAAACTCCTTCATCGAATACCCGGCCGCAAAGTTTTCAAGTCCGCGCCAATTGATTGGCAATCCTTCCTTTCAAGAAGGAGAAGCCGACACGATATCGTCGATTCCGGGGTACGGAACAACCGGTGCTCATCGATCGAAATGCAGCCCGATATGATTCGGGACACTAATCAAGTGCCGCTGTTCCATACGAGGCGCAACGAATCTCCAAAGCCCCGACTCCAGTCGTTTCCCTCAGCGCCGCTCGCCCGACGTCACCATGTTTCCCGCCAGCTTCAACCAGTCCTTGAACGCACGAACGGCATCGTCGTCCGCGCGTGACGCAGCCACGTAGGTGAAATAGCGCCACGGCGGCAGCGCGGGCTCGCTGAACGGCTGTACGAGGCGGCCTTCTGCGATGTCGTCCGCGACGAGCGCGATCGGGCCCATCGCGACGCCGAGGCCGTCGAGCGCGCCCTGCAGCGTCAGGTAGAAATGCTCGAGCGTCAGCGATTGCCGTGGCACGAGGTTCGCGTGCCCGGCAGCCGCGAGCCATTCGGGCCACATGCCGGGATAGGTGGCCGCATGCAGCAGCGTGAAGTCGGCCAGATCGGCCGGCGTGCGCAGCGGCGTGCGTTCGAGCAGTTTCGGTGCGCAGACGGGTAGTCGAACCTCGGACAGGAACTCCTCCGAAACATAGCCGTCGACGGCCTGCGGCCCACCTCGGACGATCAGGTCGACCTTGTCGCGCAGTTTCTCGATCGGCTCGTTCGACGTCGACAGGCGCACCTCGATCGACGGATGCGCGACCTGAAACGACGACAGTTTCGGCACGAGCCAGCGCAGCGAAAACGTCGCCGGCGCGCTGACGCGCAGCACGCGCTGCTGACCGTGCCCGAACTGCTGCGCGGTGGCGAGCGCGATGCGGTCGAACGACGCGCCGACTTCGGCAAGATAGCCGCGGCCGGCGTCGGTCAGCTCGACGCGCCGGTTGTGCCGCTCGAACAACGGCCGCCCGAGCCACGCCTCCAGTTGCTGCACGTGCCGGCTGATCGCGCCGTGCGTCACGCACAGCTCGTCGGCGGCGAGCGTGAAACTGCCGAGGCGGGCGGCGGCTTCGAATGCACGCAGCGAATTCAGCGGAGGAAGGCGTCGGGCCATGGTGCGATTTCACGTGAAATTTCCTCACGCGATGGTTCAGGTTTAATCGTTTGATCGACGGATCGAGCTTCGCCAATATGGCACACAAACGGCTGCATCGGCCAGATGCGCGTCTGAATTTCTCACATGGAGTGCGAGCATGTCGAACGTGGTGGTGGTGGGCGCCCAATGGGGCGACGAGGGCAAGGGACGCGTCGTGGACTGGCTGGCGGCGCAGGCCGACCTCGTCGCGCGCTACAACGGCGGCCACAACGCCGGCCATACGCTCGTGGTGGGCGGCAAGACGTACAAGCTCGCGCTGCTGCCGAGCGGGATCGTGCGCGGCAAGCGCGGCGTGATCGGCAACGGCGTGGCGCTCGACCCCGAGGCGCTGCTCGCCGAAATCGCGCGGATGGCGGAGCTGGGCCTGTCGGTGACGCCCGACAACCTGTCGATTGCCGAGAACGCGACGCTGGTGCTGCCGATCCACCGTGCGCTCGACCAGGCGCAGGAGCGGTTGCGCCGCGAGCCGATCGGCACCACGCTGCGCGGCATCGGGCCGGCCTACGAGGACAAGGTCGGGCGTCGCGGGTTGCGCGTCGGCGATCTCGCCGAGCCCAACCGGCTTGCCGACAAGCTCGACGTGCTGGTCGACCATCACAACGCCTGGTTCCGCGGCCTCGGCCTCGAACCGTACTCGCGCGACGCGATGCTGGCGACGCTCGTCGAGCTCGCACCGAAGATCCTGCCGTTCGTGCGTCCCGTGTGGGCCGAACTCAACGACGCGACCGATCGCGGCGAACGGATCCTGTTCGAGGGTTCGCAAGCCGTGATGCTGGACATCGACTGGGGCACGTATCCGTTCGTGACGTCGTCGGGCACCGTCGCGTCGGCCGCGGCGGCCGGCACCGGGCTCGGCGCGTCGAAGCTCGGCCACGTGCTGGGCGTGACCAAGGCCTATGCGACCCGCGTCGGCGGCGGCCCGTTCCTTACCGAGCTGAGCGATGCAACCGGCGAAACGCTGCGTGCACGCGGACAGGAGTTCGGCGTCAATACAGGGCGGCCGCGGCGCTGCGGATGGCTCGACGCCGCGCAACTGCGTCAGGCCGTCCGAATCTCCGGCATCGATTCGCTGGCGCTGACCAAGCTCGACGTGCTCGACGGATTCGAGTCGATCGAACTGTGCATCGGCTACGAACTCGACGGCGTGCGGGTCGACCATCTGCCCGCGAGCCTCGATGCGCAAGCGCGCGCGAAACCGGTCTATGAACGGTTCGAAGGCTGGCCCGGCACGGTGAAGGGCGCGCGCGAGCGCACGGCGCTGCCGCGCGCCGCGCAGGATTTCATCCAGCGCGTGGAGGCGGTCGCGGGCGCGCCCGTGTCGATGATCACGACCGGCGCGGAACGCGACGACACGATCGTGCTGCGCAATCCGTTCGATCCGGCGCCGGCCGCCTGACCCTGCGCGCCGGTCGATCGCGGCCACCGGCATGAAGACGTAACGACACGCGCGAACGCCTTTGTCCGGCACGATTCGTCATCCGGACGACATCGCGCACGGCACGCTGGACACGCCTGCATCGCTGCTGTACTGTTCCGCACAATTCGCGCCGGACCGGCTCGTGCCGGAGCCGCCGTCTGCACTGGCGGGCATACGCGGGCGGCCGCGGCGCGCTTTCAATCCCGGGGACATCGCGATGGATACGTTACAGATGATGCGCATTTTCGTCCGGGTGGCGGAGGAGGGCAGCTTTACGAGCGCGGCCCAGCGCCTGGACATCACGACGGCGTATGCGTCGCGGTCGGTCGCGCAGCTCGAGACGCATCTGCGCACGCGCCTGCTCAATCGCAGCACGCGCCGCATTGCGCTGACCGATGCGGGGCAGCGCTATCTCGATCGCTGCCAGCGCATCCTGGCCTATATCGACGAGGCGGAAGCCGAGGCGGCGGACGCGCAGGCGAAACCGTCCGGGCGCCTGCACGTGCACGCGACGACGAGCTTCGGCCAGACCTACGTGGTGCCCGCGGTCGTGCGATACCGGCAGCGCTACCCGTCGGTGGCGGTCGAGCTGACGCTGTCGCAGCACGTGCCCGACATCATCGACGAAGGTTACGACGTGTCGCTGCAGTTGAGCGCGACCGAGCTGCCCGATTCGGGGCTCGTATCGCAGCGGCTCGGCGAGGTGCACAGCGTGCTGTGCGCGTCGCCCGCCTACCTGAAGGAGCGCGGCACGCCGCAGACGGTGTGCGACCTCGAAGGGCATGCGTGCCTGCAACTCGTCACGCCGGTGTTTCCGCGCGACCGCTGGCATCTCGACGGCCCCGACGGCCGCGAGACGTTCGAGCTGCCCGCGTCGGACTTCCAGGTGAATATCGCCGACGCGCTCGGCGCCGCGCTGCGCGCCGGCCTCGGCATCGGCTCGCTGCCGATGTCGACCGCGTTGCCCGCACTCGCGAGCGGCGCACTGGTGCGCGTGCTGCCCGAATACCGGTTGCAGAAGCTGACGGTCTATACGCTGTATCCGTCGCGTCAGTATCTCGATGCGAAGATCAGGACCTTCGTCGATTTTCTGCGCGAGTGCGTGCCGGAAATGCTGGCCGCCGACGAGGCCGCGTTGCGCGGGTCCTGCGAGGCGTAATTCGGCGCGGCGACGCCTGCCCGATGCGACGCGCGGCTTGCCGTCGCGCGTCGCTGTCGTTTCGCGTCGCTGTCGTTTCGCGTCGCTGTCGTTTCGCGTCGCTGTCGTTTCGCGTCGTTTGATCTGCATTCCTTTATATCCAGAAATCGGCATTGCGATGCCCGCTGCCTGCTGCTCGATAAATCGACCGGCTGCCCCTGAAAAATGCCACGCATTCCTCAATCGCAACGAGGCCGAACGACAACGTCGCCACCCGCTTATCAGGACGCCTGCTTTCGATATCGAGCATCGTTGGTTCGATGTCGAGTGTCGAACCCCTAGAATCGATTCGATGATTTCGCTCGAATACGGAACGACATGGCAGACACACTCTCGATATCCCGCCGCCGGCTGATCGGCGCGGGTCTGGCGCTCGCGGCCGGTGCCGCCGCCTCGCCGCGTATCGCGCTCGCGAATGCGGCCGGTGCACGCACGTTGCGAATCGGTTATCAGAAAGGACCGTTCAGCCTGCTGAAGGCGCGCGGCACGCTGCAGAACAGGCTCGCGGCGCTTGGGGTAAACGTCGCGTGGACCGAGTTCCCGTCGGGGCCGCCGCAGCTCGAGGCACTCAATGCAGGGTCGATCGATTTCGGCGATGTCGGCGAGGCGCCGCCGATCTTCGCGCTGGCGGCCGGCGCGCCGCTCGTCTATTACGCGCAGACGCCGGCCGGACCCGCATCCGAAGCGGTGGTCGTCGCGAAGGACTCGCCGGTGCGGACCTTTGCCGACCTGCGCGGCAAGCGCATCGCACTGACCAAAGGCTCGAACACGCACTTCCTGCTCGTCAAGCTGCTGCAGGCCGCGAAACTCGATCGCGCGGACGTCACGCCGGTGTGGCTGTCGCCGTTCGATGCGCGGGCGGCATTCGAGAATCGCTCGGTCGACGCATGGATCATCTGGGATCCGTTTCTCGCGGCCGTCCAGCAGTCGTTCGATGCGCGAATCGTCGCGGACGGCACGGGGCTCGTCGAGAATCGCGGCTACTATTTTGCGTCGCGCGCCTATGCGCAGCGCAACGCAGACGTACTGAACGTGGCCGTGGCAGAGCTGGCCGCGGTCCAGCGCTGGCTCGATGCGAATCGCGTGCAGGGTGCCGCGGAGTTCTCGAAGCTGTGGGGAATTCCGGAGCCGACCGTGGCGCTGGCGTTCCGCCGTGCGCGCTTCGGCGTCGAGCCCGTGACGCGCGAGACGCTCGCCTATCAGCAGCGTATCGCCGATGTCTTCTACCGGGCCGGCATCCTGCCGAAGCCGGTCGACGTCAGTCAGGCGGCGCCGCCCGCGCTCGCGTGACGGCGCGGCTCGCACATCGCGTGCTCGTCGATAGACGGTTTATTCCGTACTTCGAAACGTATTCTCTCGGGCGGGCGGACGCGATCGGTGTGAAGAATGAAGCGCGCCGCGCCGCTTGCACGAACCTGCGCGAAACCTGCCGGCTCGCGTGACCGCACCGAATGACAGCGTGTCCGTCACGCAGCGGATCGTCCAAAGTACGGAACGCATTGCGAAGCGTCGTTGACGCGCCCGCGTCCATGGATCGACGATAGGAACAAGGCATCGCGGCGTTCGTTCAACCATGCGGACGCAAGTCTCGAACCGGAGCGATTCATCCGATGCATGGCAGCCCATGCCGGTTCGAATGCCCGTCGATGCCTGTCGAGCCATGCATGCATTTCGGAGACGGAGATGGAAACGGCGGGAAGGTCGCTGCGCGACCGGGTGGAAAGCTGGCTCGCGCCGAACCGGGCGGTTCCTGTCCGCGTGCACGCGCAGCGCCATGCTGCGGGCGGGCGCTGCGTACGCGTCGAGGCGACGGTGCCGAACGGCGCGGTCGAAATCTGCTTCTTTCGGCATGACGACGGCGCGTGGCACCTGTTTCCGCCAGACCCGCGGCGCGTGACGATGCGCATCGGCTAGCGGGCGGATACGCGTCCGGCCGCTCGGGCCTTCCGGATCGCGATCGCCCGCGCCGCGACTATCGATGGCTTAGCGTGCCGGCTTCGTCCACAGCGTGCGGCCGAAGAACGTGAGCGTGCGGTCCCACGCGAACTGCGACCACACCGGATCGAACTGCGTGCCCGCAATGCGGCCCGGACCGACTGCCGTCTCGTTTGCGAATGCGTGATGCGCGAGATAGCGGTGGAAGTCGACGTTCACCTTCGCATCGGTCAGCTTCTTCTCCAGCGCATCGACCTGGTCGATCGCGAAGAACGCATCCTGCGTGCCCCAGTGGCCCATCACCGGCACCTTGATCTTCGCCGGATCGAGGTAGTCGAGCGGCGGGAAGCCGTACCACGTGACGCCTGCGTCCGCGTCGGCGAACTGCAGCGACAGCAGCGTGAGCGCACCGCCCATGCAGAAGCCCGTCACCGCGACGCGCTCGGCGCGCGTCTTTAGGTACTGCACCGCGCTGGGAATGTCCTGCGACGCGGCGTCGCCGAAATCGAGCCCGGTCATCAGGTGATGCGCCTCCTCTTCCTCGACCGTGGACTTGCCGCGATACAGGTCGGGCACGAGCGCGAAGTAGCCGCATCGCGCGAGGCGGTCCGCGACGCCGCGAATCTGGTCGTTCAGCCCCCACCATTCCTGGATGACGACGACCGCGGGCGCGCCTTCGGTCCGGGCGGGCGTGGCGAGGTAGCCCTGCAGTTCCTGGCCGTCCGGGCGGCGAAACGTGATCATGGAACCGGATGTTTGAGACATGAAACCGCTCCTTTTCGAAAAATGCCATGAGTGCGGCATCGGAGCCGGCCAGCGAGCGCGACGACGATCGGGGCATGCCCGGCGGTTCGGGGTTCCGCTCGCGTGCGCTGCGGCCGGCGCCGACCACGCGGCCATTCTATGCGCAAATGCGAGGCGCCTGCGTGATGCTTCGGTACGCGGTGTCGGCGGTATCCGGAAAAGCGAACACCCCGCCCCGGTGAACGGGAGCGGGGTGTTGCCTGCGGCGGCGAGCGTACGCTCGCGGGTAGTCGTGCTGCCTGTTACTGACCGAAGTAGATCGAGTCGCGTGCGTTCTGCTTGACTGCGACCAGGCGGCCGGCGCGCACGCCGGCGGCAGCTTGCGCGCCGTAGCCGGTTTCGTCGGCATTCGTCACGCGAGCCTGCGCGTTCTGCAGCGCGCGCGGATAGTGCGGATCGGACACTTCGGGCTTGTAGCCGGCCTGTTCGAGTTGCACGAGTTCGGCGCGGACTTGCGCACGCGTCAGTTCGCCCGACGGGTTCGACTGCGCGAATGCGCCATACGACGCGGACAGGGCGGTGGCTGCGATGGCAGCGTAGATGAACGACTTCATGGTGACCTCCGGTTTCGTTGATTTCTCGCTTCGCTTGCGGCGTTCAGCGGTTGATTGCATCGTAGCGATCGCGTTACCGGTCGGAAATACGCATTCCAGTGAATAATTGTTGCAACTGGGTAAACATTCGCGCGGGCGTCGTTTTATCCGACGATTGGGCGCGAAAACGAAATGTAAGGTTCCGGGCATGCGGGCCGCCAATCGCGGCCGTCGATCACGGATAGTCGGTGAAGCGTGAGGTCGGCGCGGGCAGCGTCGGCGTCGAATAGCCCGGCACGTTCGCGCGGAATTGCTGAAGCAGCCCGTTGTCGATGCGGCTCAGGCCGTTGAGCTGCAGCTGGACCAGCACACGCGTGCCGGTGGTCGGCGACGTCGTGCCGTTGTAGTTCGTGTACTTCTGCAGCGCGACGCTGACGGCCCAGCACTCGGCCGCGTACTGGAAGCCGAGCAGTCCGCTCACCAGCCGGTGAGCCGCGAGATCGTAGTCGACCGAGCCGACGCCCGACAGCGCATGCGTGAGCGGCCATTGTGCGGACAGCAGCACCTGGTTTTCCTGTTCGTCGTCGAGCGTCGCGTTGGCACGCGCGTACAGGTAGGCGAGATTGACGACCTTGCCCGCTGCGGGCTTCCAGTCGATGCCGGCCGTCGCCTGCGTCAGCTCGCTGCTCGACTGGTTGTACTCGACCGCCTGCTGAAGTTCGAGGTTGCCGCCGACGTGCAGTGCCGCGCCCGCGATCACGTCGGACGGGCCGACGCTCGGCGGCACGTCGCCGGGCATCGTCACCTGCGACGCACGAAAGTAGTACTCCTGCGCGAGTACGAAACGGGCGAGCTCGACGCCGTTGCCGGCCTCGACGAAACGCGTGGTGATGCCGGCCGTCAGCCGGTTCATGTCGCTGACGCGGTCGCCGCCGACGAAGCGGTTGCTCGTGAAGACCTCGGCGAGGCCGAAGTCGAGCGGCGCGGTGTCGAATGCCGGCGCGAAGGTCTGGTTGCGGTACGGCGTATCGACGTAGTACAGCCGCGGTTCGAGCGTCTGGATCATGTCGATGCCGAACAGCCGGACCGGGCGCTCGAACGTCGCGCCCATGTCGACGCTCGCGGTGGGCACGTTGACCGTGAAATTCTTCGGCTGTCCGGCCGGCGCGTCGCTGCCGATCGAGCTCAGGTCGTACGAGGCCGCGTGCCATTGCAGCTTCGGCGTCACGTACCAGCCGGGCGTCACGATCGGATAGCTGACCGACGCGTCGAGCGTCATGCGCTTGCCCTCGGTCGAATCGGCGGTGGGGATCGTGAAGCGCGTCGCATTGGCCTCGACGCCGAAGTCGAACCCGCCGACGTTGTAGCGCGTGTATTTCGCATCGAGTTCCGGTGCGCGGTTGTAGGGCGGCGTGGTCGTGAACGATTGCCAGTTCTGCACGCGCGCGAGCACCGACCACGGGCCGTGGTCGTAGGTGACGCCGGCTTCCTGCTGGAACAGCGTCTGCGAGCCGATGACGAGCGAGTTCGCGCTCGAGAAGTCGGACGGCACCGACGCGTCGGACACGCGGTTGTAGTTCGCGTAGGCGGCAAAGCCGTTACCGAGGTTCTCGCGATGCTGGAACGTGATCGAGTAGCGGTTGGTGTGCGTGATCGCGTCGTCGGGCAGCACGCTGACCGACAGGTCGCCCGAGTACGTCGGGCTCAGGTAGCGGTATTCGGTGGTCAGCATCGCACCGCGCTTGGTCATCACGCGCGGCGTGATCGTGAGGTCATAGTTCGGCGCGAGGTTGAAATAGATCGGCAGCGCGAAGTCGTATCCGTTCGTCGAGCTGATTCCGAAGGTTGGCGGCAGCAATCCGCTCTGACGATCGCCGTTCAGCGGAAACGACATCCACGGCGACGCGAACAGCGGCAGGCCCGCGAAATACAGCACGCCGTCGTGCGCGACGGCTTCGCCGGCGGCCTCGTCGAGATCGAGGCGCGACGCGCGCAGATACCACGCGGGGTCGTGCGTGCACTGGCAGGTCGTGTAGGTGCCGTCGTGGACGATCTGGCGCGTGTCGTCGAGCAGGTCGACGCGTGTGCCGGAACCCGATCCGCCCGTCAGGTTGAAGCGGTAGTGCGGCGCCGTCATCGTGCCTGCGACGCTGCCGACCTGCAGATGCGCGTCGGGGCCCGCAAACGCGTTGCCGTCGTGGACGATCCGCACGTGGCCATACGCGTCGGCCGTGTCGGTGTCGACGTCGTAGTGGATCGCGTCGGCCTTCACGACCGAGGTGCCGCGCCGCAACTCCGCATTGCCGCGCAGCGACAGGTCCTGATTTGCGGTTCCGGACATCGCGGTGCCGATCCCGAACGTCGTCGCGACCTGTCCGGCGGCGAGCGGATGTTCGACGAGTTGCGACGCGATCCGCAGCCCCCACGCGTCGTCGAGCCGGTCGGGTTGCGCGGCGGCGCCGGCCAGCTGCGCAGCGACGTCGCGCGGCGTGCAGAGCGCGATCGACAGTGCGATGTCGGCGAGCAGCGCGAGCGCCCGGGTTCGCACGCGGCCGGGGCGTTCAGAACGACGTGCCAATCTGGAACTGGAACTTCTGATACTGGTCGCCGGTGTGGTGGACGATCGGCAGCGCGTAGTCGATCTTCAGCGGGCCGATCGGCGAGATCCATTCGAGCCCGATGCCGTAGCTGTATCGCAGACCGTTCGCGCCGACGCTGTTGCCTTCGGTACCCCAGACGTTGCCGCCATCGACGAACGTGAACACGCGCAGCGTGCGGTCGTAGCCGGTGCCGGGCAGCGGAACGGTCATCTCGACGTTGCCGACCACCATCTTCGAGCCGCCGATCGGGTCGCCCGTCGTCGCGTCGCGCGGACCGAGCGAACCGGGCTCGTAGCCGCGCACCGATCCGATGCCGCCGGCGAAGTAGTTCTTGAAGATCGGATACGGCTGACCGCCCAGGCCGTTGCCGTAGCCGGCCTGGAAATTCAGCCCGAGCACGAGGCCGCGCGCGAACGAGTGGTAGTACTGCGCCTGTACGTCGGTCTTGTAGTACGACACGCTGCCGATCGGCGTGCCGTATTCCGCGTTCGCCTGCAGAAAGTAGCCGCGCCCCGGGATCAGCGCGCTGTCGCGCATGTCGCGCGACCAGCCGACGGTGGCCGGCGCGACGTTCGACACGCGGCCGAACGTGTTGACGTAATCGATGTAGCTTTGCGGCGTCGTCGAATCGATGTCGAGGCGATCCTGTTCGAGCCCGAGTCCGAAATAGACCATGTCGTTCTCGGAGAACGGGATGCCGAACTTCGTGTCCGCGCCGTACGAAATGATCCGGAAGCTCGTGTCGCTGGTGCTCGAGTAGTAGAGCGGCTGCGTCGTCTTGTAGTACACGTCGGTGATCCGCTTGATGCCGTCGATCGTGAAGTACGGATCGGTCTGCGAGACCGTCAGCGTGCGCGTCGTCGTCGCGGTGCTCACGTTGACGGCGAGCGCCTGGCCGCTGCCGAATACGTTGTCCTGCGACACGCCGGCCGAGATGATCGGGCCTTCGCCGGAACCGTAGCCGAGACCGAGCGAAATCGAACCGGTCGGCTTCTCGGTCACCTTCACGTGCACGTCGACCTGGTCGGCGGTGCCCTCGACCGGCGCGGTCGTGACGTCGACGTCGGTGAAGTAGCCGAGGCGGTTGATGCGATCCTTCGACAGCTTGAGCCGCGACGAATCGAACCACGCGTCCTCCATCTGCCGCATCTCGCGGCGAATCACCTCGTCGCGCGTGCGCGTATTGCCGGAAATGTCGATGTGCCGCACGTAGACGCGACGGCCGGGCGTGACCTGCAGCGTGAGATCGACCTTGTGATGCTGCTGGTCGATCTGCGGCACGGTGTTGATCGTCGCGAACGCGTAGCCGTATTCGCCGAGCTTGTCGATCAGCGCCTGCGTCGTGTCCTTCAGCTTTGCCGCGGAAAACCGCTCGCCGGCGCGGATCTGGACGATCCGGTTCAGTTCGGCGTCGCGCCCGAGCAGGTCGCCGGCGAGCCGGATGCCGGAGATCGTGTATGGCGCGCCTTCGTGGACGGCGATCGTCAGGTCCATGTCCTTGCGGTCCGGCGACAGCGACACCTGGGTCGATTCGATGCTGAACTCCAGGTAGCCGCGATCGAGGTAGTACGCGCGAACCGCGTCGAGATCGGTGGCGAGCTTGTCCTTCGAATACAGGTCGTCCTTCGTGTACCAGGAGAACCAGTTCGGCGTCGACAGCTGCATCTCGTCGCGCAGCGTTGCGTCGTCGAACGCGTGATTGCCGATGAATTCGACCTGCCGGATTTTCGCGCTCGGTCCTTCGATCACGGAGAACAACAGCCCGACGCGGTTGCTGTCGAGCGGGCTCACGGTGGTCGTGACCTCGGCCGCGTAGTAGCCGCGCGTCAGGTATTGCCGCTTGAGTTCCTGTTCCGCCTTGCTGACGAGCGACGGATCGTAGGTGTGCCCGGACACGAGGCCGACCGACTTCATCGCCTTCTCGATCGCGTCCTTGTCGAACTCGTGCAGGCCGGCGAAATCGATCGTCCCGATCACCGGACGCTCGGCGACGTGCACGATCACGACGTTGCCTTCGGTCGCGATCCGCACGTCGCTGAAGAAGCCGGTCGCGTAGAGCGCGCGGATCGCGGCCGATGCCTTGTCGTCGGTGAAGGTGTCGCCGCGCTTGAACGGCAGGTACGCGAACAGCGTGCCGGGCTCGATGCGCTTCAGTCCCTCGACGCGAATGTCCTGGATCGCGAAGCCGGATGCCGCCGGCGTGTCGGGCGCCGACTGTGCAGCCGGCGCCGTTTGCGCATGGGCCGGCAGCGCCACGGGCGCGAGCCAGCAGAGCCGGGCAAGCCGGCCAAACCTCGTCGAAAGCGTCTTCACTGCCAGCCGATCCCTTCGTCGAAAGCGTGCACGCGGTGTTCCGTATCGTTGTCCGCGTCGCGGACGAGCAGGCGCGAGACCGCATCGACATGCGATGCCGCGCACTGCCGGACGGCGGCATAGCCGTTGCCGCAGACGACGTTCAGCGACAGTCCGGGCGCATAGCGCGCAGTCAGCCGGCAGCGGAACATCGGACGCGCGCCGAAGCTCCCGGTGATCGACGCGGCTTGCCGCAGATCGCCCGGAACCAGGCACCAGCCACGGGCGCCGAGGCCGCCGGGCAATGCATAGGCGCGCGCATGAAGCGCGGGCGCGACGGGAAGGGCAGGGTTTCGCATGATAGGTGCTTCCTGGAAAAAAACGTCGTTATCGGCTCGCGATCGTCCGGATCGACATAACGATTCGTAATGCGAAGTAAACCGGGTTGAGTGCGGGAGTGGAGACGGCACCGGTTTCGGGAACCGGCCGCCCCGGATCGCGCGTCAGTTCAACATCGCGTGACTCGCGCGGGATGTCGTTTCCGGCGTGGAAGTGAGCGCGTCGACGAGGCTCATCAGGTTGACGGTCGGCAGCGCGAACGCAATCCAGCCGACGCCCAGATGACGTATCGACAGTACCGCGCCGTCGAAGTCGGCAAGCCGGTCGACGCGCCAGCACGGATCGATCTGCAGCGGGTACTGACCTTCCGGCGGCTCGACCGGATGCGTCGGCTGCATCGCGGCCCGTGCGTGGGCGAGCTGCCGGATCATCTGGTCGATGTCGGATACGCCGACGACCGAAGTGCGGCCGTCGATCGTAAACTTGATCACTGGATTCCCGGATTCGCTGGAGACTTCCATGTGCATCGTGTGGTACATGATCGGGCCTTTCACTGTCGGGGAGGACTACCGCCCCCGGCGTGACCGGTGCGGCGTGACGGAAGCATAGGTCACGCGCCCGTCAAATAAATTTCAGGATTGTTTCATCATATTCAGGACGTCTTGCCGACCCGATCGTAATCGGAATGAATGCGACCGCGCGCAAAAATGCGCGGTCATTATTGAGATATTCGGCGAGCGTGACAGCGGGCAATGTGCGCGATCGGTAATCGATGCCGCGTGATCGCGCATGCGGGACGGTCAATCGACGAATCGCCCGGCGAAAAACGGCTTTTCGTCGCGGCCGACCGCGCAATATTTCAAACGATTGCGGAAAAGTGCGCGGGCGGCGCGTCTTTGCCGGCTGTGTCGACGAAACAGCCGGCGGACCGTGCGATCAGAAGCGGTGGCGAATGCCGAGGCTGACCATGTCCTGACTGTTCGTGCCGGCGACGCCGTACGAGCCGATCGACGCTTCGGCGCTCGATACGGTGCCGTCCGCGTTCAACTGCGTGCCGCTCGCCTTCTGCCATGCGCCCACGAGATAGACGTCGGTGCGTTTCGACAGGCTGTAGTCGGCGCCGAGCGACACCTGGTTATACGATGCGTTGGTATCGCCGCTCGCATGCGTATAGCTGTAGCCGAGGCCGAGCAGCAGTGCGGGGGTCGCCTGATAGTTGAGGTACGCCTGACCGGTGTTGAACTTCTCGGTCGATGCGAACACCGACTGCGCATCCGCCTTGTACGCGGCATTGCTGTACGCGAGGCCGAACGTGTACTGGCCGGCGATATAGCGCGCGGCGACGCGCGCGATGTTGATCGACTTCGCCGTCGCGTAGCCCGAGTTGACGGGGCCGTCGAACGTGCCGTCCGACGTCGACGACCAGCCGGTGCGCGCGACGGTCGAATTCGCGTTGTCGGCCACGAAGTAACCGGCTGCGACCGACAACGGGCCGTTGTTGTACGCGGCGGCGACCGACCAGGTCTGGCCCGACCCGGTCTGTCCGGCGACGCCGCCGAGCGCGTACATCGTCTCGACCTGCAGGCCGCCATAGCTCGGCGACAGATACTTGATCGCGTTGTTGGTGCGCGAGCTGTTGTCGTAGTTGTCGACGTCGCCGGCAGTGGCGAAGGTGCTGCCGAAGTAGTTGTCCTCGGTGAGGCCCTGGACCTGGTCGACGAGCGGATCGTACTGGCGGCCGAGCGTCAGCGTGCCGTACTGGTTGCTCGCGAGGCCGACGTAAGCCTGGCGGCCGAACAGCGAGGTCGTGCCGTTATAGGTGCCCATCTTGCCGTTGTTGACGTCGAAGCCGTTTTCGAGCTGGAAGATCGCCTTCAGGCCGCCGCCGAGATCCTCGCTGCCCATCAGCCCCCAGCGGCTGCCGGACAGGTTGCCGGAATAGAGGCCGAGCTGGTTGCCGCCGGCCGGCGTGGCGTTGTGCGTGAACTGCAGCGACTCGTCGATGACGCCGTACAGCGTCACGGTGCTTTGCGCGTGCGCGGCGCCAATGCCGGTCAGCATTGCGAGCGATAACAGCGATTTCTTCAAGAACCCTTTCATCATGAACTCTCCTGGCATGTAACGGGACTGCATGCGTTCCTGGCGACGCGATCGGGCTGTCGTCAGGAGCCGCCATTAGGTCACGACACAATTTCCCGACCGTTGGGAATCCGCAACGAAGGGTTTACCGTCGGTTTCAACGAGGTGCCCGTGTAATCAGATGGTTGCGTGCGCAATAAATTTGCACGCTGCTCGCGAATGCCGCGCGACGCGGCGCAACCCGCGCCGCACGGCGTGCCGTTGATGGCGAACGCCGGTTCGACGGAGTGAAGTCGCGAGCGCGAGCGTATTCCTGCGTCAAATGCGGTAATGAAAGCGCGACTGTAGAGGCGGGATATGGACGAGCGCGTGCGCGGCACGTGTGCCTTGCGTTCGCGCACCGCGGTAAATCGCGGTAACGGTTCGTGTAACGCCGGTAATCCGGCCGGAACCTACACTGAACCGATGTGATGGATGCATCTCAACGCAACGATCTCACGGCTCCGATGAACTCGACACAAGCGGTGTTTCTGCATGCCGGATACGGCGCGGCCGACGGCTGGCTCTGGTCCTGCCTCCGGGATCTCGACGGCGTGACCGCCTATGACGAACCGCTGCGCGCGATGGTCGCTTCCCACGACGACGAAGGCGGCCCGGCCAACGGCGTCGCCGGCGTGGACGCGGCCGCAGCGCCGCTGCCGCATCCGGACATCGCCGATTCGCTGCGGCGCGACGCACTCGGCCTGTCGCTCGTCGAGCTGGCGTTTTCGGCGAACCAGTTCGAAGATGCGACGCCCGAATACGCGAGCGACATCGAATACTTCCTGCGCATGCTGATGGCGCAGGCCTTCGATCGCGACCGCCTGCCGGTATTCCGGTTCGGCGAATCGCTCGGCCGCCTCGCCTGGATGCGCCGCACGTTTCCGGATGTCGTGCATGTCGTCGTCGCGCGCAATCCGCTCGTGCAGTGGCAATCCTGTCGCGACCGGTTCGTCATGCAGCGCGATGCGCACGGCATCGCACTGCCGTTTCTCGCGCTCGCATGCAGCCGCAGCGTGCCGGCTGCCGAACGCGTGATTGCCGGGCTGCGCATCGATCTACCCGACGACTTTCCATGCGTCGGCGACCGGACCGTCGATCGCTGCGCGGAATTCTTCAATGCACACGTGGCCTATGTCGGGCCGGCTTCGTCGTATCGCGCGTTTCTCGGCTGCTGGCTGCTCGCGATGCGGCATGCGACGACGCATGCGGACGCGGTGTTCGATTGCGACCTGGCCATCCGCTCGCATGCGTACCTGCGCGCAGCCGAGGCGTGGATCGCGAACCTGACCGGACTGACGCCGTCGATGCGCGCCGCGCACCGGAACCGCGCGGTGCGCGATTACGCGCCGCCGCTTCTGGAAGACGATGTCCATCTTGCCGCGATGGAGGTCGGCAAGTCGCTGGTGCGCGACGGCAACGCGCCGGTCGATGCGCTCGCGCTATGGGCGAGCAAGCTCGCCGAGGCGACGCTGAGCGCGCGCGCCGGCACCGGGCCCGGGATGACGCATGCGCAGGCGTGCGTCGATCAGGCGATACGCATCGTCGATCTCGCGGCGGCAGGCAGCTTCGGGTGCGATGCGGTGCTGGCGAGCGAGCTCGCGATGATGAAGGCCGCGCTCGGCGGTTGCGCCGAACAGGCGACCGAGCGGCGCGCGGGGCCGTGGTCGCGTCTGACGACTTCGGCCCGTCAGTTGCTGTCGATCAGGCGGTGAGGCGCGGACGCGTTGCGGCGTCGTTGCCCGATCCGACCGACGACGACGGGCGACCGTAACGGGCGGCCCCTCGCAGGCCGGCGCCGGGAGCGCGCGCGGCACAAGGAAAGCCCGCTCCGCGACAAGCGAAGCGGGCCATCGATCACGGCCGGACGCGGATTCTCCGTTCGGCGCGACGCGGCGTCCGGCTCCCGGAGCGGACGCCTGTCAGGCAGCGGTCATGCACCGTCCGGCTTGCGTTCGCCGGCGTCTTGCGGGACCGGCGCGCCGGCGCCGAGCTCCGCGCCGGTCATCGGATCGCTGTCCGGATCCGATGCGAGCCGCCGCGACATCGCGTCGATTGCCTCGGCCTGTTCGGGTTCGAGCATGCCCTCCGGAATGCCGGTGCCGCCGTCGACCGCCGGTTCGGCCGAGCGGATTTCGAGGTCGTCGCCGCGATTCCACGGCCCGGGCAGCGGTTCCGCGTCCGGCTGCATCCGGAAGTAGACGCGATCGTAGGGCTCGACCGGCGGCAGCTTGCCCGGCGGGAAGTTGGCGGTGATCGCATACAGGGCCTTCTCGAACGACTTCTGGTGCGACACCTCGCGGGTCATCAGGAAACCCAGCGCGTCGCGAATGCCCGGATCGTCGGTCACGTTGATCAGCCGCTCGTAAATGATCTTCGCGCGCGCCTCGGCGGCGATGTTCGAACGCAGGTCGGCAGTCGGTTCGCCGATCGTGTCGATATAGGCGGCCGACCATGGCACGCCCCCGGAGTTGATCAGCGGCGAGCCGGCGCCGTACAGTACCTGGGTTACGTGGCTGTCGTTCCCGGCGCCGTGCAGCTTGCGGTACAGCTCGGCCTGCTCGTCGACCGCTTCGGCGAGCTCGCCCTTCGCGCCGCGGTTCAGCATCGCGACGAGCGAGCCGATCACCTCGAGGTGGCTCAGTTCCTCGGTCGCGATGTCGAACAGCATGTCCTTGCGGCCCGGATCCTCCTCGGTGACGGCCTGCGTGAAGTAACGCATCGCGGCGGCAAGTTCGCCCTGCGGTCCGCCGAACTGTTCGAGCAGCAGGTTCGCAAGGCCGGGATTCGGTGCATCGACGCGCACCGTGTACTGAAGCCGTGTGTTGTGGATGAACATGTCACCTCCGTGGAAAGGGTTGCGCGACATTCGCGGTGGCGAAACAGCACGAAGCGATCCCACAGTGGACGGATGAGGGGCGGTGTCGGGCATGGGCGATGCTCGGGGGTCGCGCTGGTCGTCGCGCGCATTCGTGTCGGCTGCTGCCGTGAAGGCAAGGTCGGCTGTCCGAGGATCGGCGCTCATTCGGATGCGGGGCGGCTCGTCGTCGAGGCCGCCACGACGATCATCACGTTTGCGGTGGCGTCGTCGGCTGCGGCGGAAACCAGTCGGTGCCGGCGTCGCGCTGCCCCGGCGCGTCGATGTACTCGTCGCGGCGACGCGTCCGGCCAGCGGCCGCTCGACGGCGGCCGGACCGCGGCGCGGATTGCCGGGCTTACAAGGGTTTGTCATTTTGGCTGCATCGGCGGCGCCGCGCGCAACGCCGATTTCTCGAGGGAGGGCGGATGGCGACGCTCGACAGGAATGCGTTGACGGAGCGAACCGCAACCGGCATGCGCGACGTCTTTGCCGGCAGAAGCCGCGGACCGGGGGCGGCGTTCCTGTTCGCCGGCCCGGCGATCATCGCGTCGGTCGCCTATATGGATCCCGGCAATTTCGCGACGAACATCCGGGCCGGCGCGCAGTTCGGCTATGCGCTGCTGTGGGTCGTGTTGCTGGCGAACGTCATCGCGATGCTGTTCCAGGCGCTGTCGGCGAAGCTCGGGATCGCGACCGGCCGGAATCTCGCCGAACTCTGCCGCGCGTATTTCCCGCAGCCGGTGGTCGTCGGCATGTGGATCGTGAGCGAGTTTGCCGCGATGGCGACCGAGCTCGCGGAATTTCTCGGCGGGGCGATTGCGCTGTCGCTGCTGTTCGATCGGCCGACGCTCGCCGGCATGGGCGTGATGGCCGTCGCGACCTACGGCATCCTGCTGGCCGACCGCAACGGCTTCCGGCCGATGGAGATCGCGGTGGGCGTGCTGGTCGGCGTCATCGGGCTGTGCTATCTGGCCGAGATGTTCATCGCACCGGTCGCATGGGCCGAGGTCGGGCGGCATGCTGTCGTGCCGGCCTGGCCGCGCGGCGAGGCGCTGACGATCGCCGTGGGCATCGTCGGCGCAACCATCATGCCGCATGCGCTGTATCTGCATTCCGGGCTCACGCAGCGGCGCGTGGCGGGACTCGACGCGGCGCAGCGCCGGCTCATGGTGCGTTTTTCCAACTGCGAAGTCGTCGTTGCGTTGTCGGTTGCCGGCCTCGTCAACATGGCGATGGTCGTGATGGCGAGCGCGGCGTTTCATGCCGGCTATCGCGATGTCGCCGAGATCGGGACTGCGTACCGGACGCTGACGCCGCTGCTGGGTACCGCCGCCGCCGCGTTCTTCCTGGTGTCGTTGATGAGCTCCGGCCTGTCGAGCTCGGTCGTCGGCACGATGGCGGGGCAGATGATCATGCAGGGCTTCGTCGGTTTCCGGATTCCCGTCTGGCTGCGCCGGCTCGTGACGATGGTGCCGGCGTTCGTCGTCGTCGCGCTTGGCGTCGATTCGACGCAGGCGCTCGTGATCAGCCAGGTCGTGCTGTCGTTCGTGCTGCCCGTGCCGATGCTTGCGCTGGTCTACTTCACCGGACGCCGGGACATCATGGGCGCATTCGCGAACGGGCGTGCGACGCACTGGGCCGCGATCGGCGCGATGGTCGTCATTTGCGTGCTGAACGTCGTTTTGCTGGTGCAGCCCGTCTGCGCGCTGGTGCCGCATGTCTGCGCGAGGGTGTGACTCGTTCGACGGACATTGCAAAAAAGGTCGCAGGACGCGGCGGCTTCAACGGTCGGCGCTGCCGAGCAGATGGCGTCGGCAATGTTCGAGATACGCCTCCTCGTGCGCGACGATCAGTTCGATGATGCTGCGCCACAGCCATGACGGCGCGTCGACCGTCTTCGGCCGCTGGCTGCGCAACTCGGTGCGCCACGCACGTTGCGTCGCGCGGTCCATCTGCGCGGCATGCGCACGGCCGATCACCAGCGCCAGATAGCGCGCGACTGCGACCGCGTCGGCTTCCGACAGCCGTTCCGCTTCCAGCTTAAGATCCTGCGGCATCAGTTCGCGCATGACGACGGATCGCCCGTCGAGGCGTGCCGCGCACATCCGGCTGCCGAGCATCGGCGACAAGTGCCGGGCGCCTTCGAGGACCCGTTGTGCGGGATCGCGCGGCATGCGCACGCCCGGATGCTTCGGCGCCTTGGCGGGCGCGGCCTCCTTGATGTCGATCAGGTAGGGCGGATGGCCGTCGGAGCAGGCGTCGTCGATATCGAGCATGACCGCGAAGCGGCGCCGGCCGAGCGAGCTGCAGCCCTTCACCCAATAGGCGGCGTCGAGCACCTTCATCCTGGCGTCGCTGCGCGTCGCACGGCTGAGTGCCGCGCCGATCGGGGAAACCGGCGTCGATTCGAACAGCGTATGGATGGCGCTCCGCTCCGGTTCGGACAGCGGCCAGAAGCGCTTGCCCAGCGGAATGTGCGGCGTGGCGTTGCGGATCGTCTGCCGGTCCAGCTTGCGCCACGATCGGTGCAGCGCGGCCTTTATCGCGATCTTCACGGCGGTCGGGCGCGGCATGCGGTCGAGCTCGGCGCGGCGCCGGCTGTCGAACGCGCGCTCGTATCCGTCGATCAGCGCTTCGATCATCCGCCACGTGATCACGCCCGGCAGATCGGAGCTGCGCGCCGCGGTCGCGAGCGAGAAGCCGAGACGCAGCACGTCGTGAACGGGATTGCCGATCACGCTCTGGTCGAGATCGCGAATCTGCACGGCCACTTCGCCGGTCTTTGCCGCGACCGGCCCGAGATTGCCGAGATGACAGTCGCCGCCGATCCATATCGCGGGGCCGTCGGGCAGCGTGCCGGCGCGGTGGTCCGCCAGCCATGCGTAGAAGCGCTCGGCGCTGCCGCGCGTGTACGAGTGGATCGAGCGCGCCATCTTGCGGCTGCGAAGGTTCGCGAGAATATGTGCGCGCTGCTCGCTGGACGGCAGCCGTGCCGATCCCGATGTTTTGCTTGCCACGATAGGTTCTCCTTCTGATCGGCGACCTTGCTTCGGAGCGGCGTCGTCGCGACGGCGAAGCGGAGCGGGTTCAACCCGGCACGAACACGCCCATTGCCGCGATCGCCATCGCCAACGTCGCGAGCCAGCCGCCCCAGGCCAGCGCGCCGGTGACGGCGAACTTGCCCATGATGCGCCCGCTGCCGGCCATCAGCATCATCACGACCATGATCGGCACCGCGGTCACGCCGTTGATGACCGCACTCCAGTAGAGCGCGCGGATCGGATCGAAATGCATGAACGTGATCGCGACGCCGCCGATGATCGCCAGCGCGATGACCGCATAGAATTCGCGCGCGACGCCGAACTGCAGCGCGAGACTGTTGCGCCAGCGGAAGGTGCCCGCGGCGGCATAGGCGGCCGAGCCCGCGAGCACCGGCAACGCCAGCAGGCCGGTGCCGATGATGCCGAGCGCGAACAGCACGTATGCGAAGTGGCCGCCGATCGGCTCGAGCGCCCGCGCGGCGTCCGCCGACGTCTTCACGTCGATGTGATGCAGGTTCAGCGTGGCGGCCGCCGTGAGCGTGATGAAGAATGCGATCACGTTCGATACGCCCATCCCGACCCACGTATCGAAGCTGATCCGGCGCAGCTGTGCGGGCGCCTGGTGCGGCGCGCCGCGCAGCGAGCGCTGCTCCGGCACGGCGCGCAGTTCCTCGACTTCCTGCGATGCCTGCCAGAAGAACAGATACGGGCTGATCGTGGTGCCGAGCACGGCGATCACCGTGGTGAGGTAGGCGGCAGAGAGCTGGATGTGCGGTCGCACGATCGCCCGCCCGACCTCGCTCCACGGGACGGGCACGATAAGTGCGACCGCGACGTACGCGAGCAGAACCAGCGCGGTCCATTTGAGCAGGCGGGCGTAGCGGTCGTACGGCACGAAGATCTGCAGCGCCGCCGAGATGCCGCCGAGACACACGACGTAGAGCTGCTGCGGGCCGTGCAGCAGCAGGTCGACCGCCGCGCCCATCGCCGACAGGTCGGCCGCGATATTGATCACGTTCGCAACGATCAGCAGCACCACGGTGGCGTAGAGCAGCCAGGGCGGATAGTGGGCGCGCATGTTCGACGCGAGGCCCTTGCCCGTCACGCGGCCGATGCGCGCACTGACGAGCTGGATGGCCGTCATCAGCGGGTAGGTCAGCAACAGCGTCCACAACAGTTCGAAGCCGAACTGCGCGCCTGCCTGCGAGTACGTGCCGATGCCGGACGGATCGTCGTCGGCGGCGCCGGTGACGAGCCCCGGCCCGAGGCGCCGGAGCCACGAGGTGGCGCTCGGGTCCGTTTCGATCGGACCGGACTCGTCAATCTTGGTATCGCGCATGATGCGTTCCTCCCTTCGGGTTTGTTACGAGCGCAAGTCTCGTGCCTGCTCGACGGAGGGTTTGCAAAGGCGAGAAACGCGTGCCGCTGGTTTTGGGAAGGGCAAGGTCGCTTGCGGAAGCTGGCGTGGAGGACCAAGGCGCCGCACGGCCCATCAAGGATTCTCGCGACGCGGCGCCATGCAATAATCGTGGCTTTCATGCGAGGATGGATCGATTTCAGCCATGACTGAACATCGCCACAACAGCTTCGACATCAGAAGATTGGCGCCGCCCGAATGGGCACGTGCCTACCCGGTCGTCGCTCAACTCCGGGCGCTCGACGAAGCGGAATTCCTGGAGCGGGTCCGCCGGCAATCGTATTCGGGCTACGAGCTGGTGGCGGCTTTCCGGGATGGAAAGATCATCGGCGTGATGGGCATGAGGCCCGTTCACACGTTGGCGCGCGGCGCGCATCTTCATATCGACGATCTCGTGGTCGACGCGACGGGCCGAGGCAGCGGCGTGGGACGATCGTTGATGGAATATGCGGAAATCGACGCGCGTGCTCGCGGCATGACCGCGATATTCCTCGACGCGCGGCCGGAGGCGATCCCGTTCTATGAGCGAGAGCAGTATGTGCCGCACCTCTCGCCGTCAATGAAGAAGATGCTGGCGCGCTGAGGCGAGGCAACCGTCACGGTCGCTGAAGCATCGCGCGCCGCGGCCGACCGGTTTCTCGGGCCGGGAAACCGGCGACCGGCATCCCGGCCTTACGCCGTCACTGCCCCGACGCGGCCGCCGCGCTCGCCGCCTTGGCCTTCTTCGCTGCATGATGATGGCCGATCGCGCAGCCTGCCGCCGCGCCCACTGCGCCGTGATGACCTGCGACATGGCCCGCGACGCCGCCCACTGCCGCGCCTTTCAAACATCCCGCTGCCTGTGCAGAAAAGGATGCGGCGATCAGGATGACACTCGCTGCTGCAATCGAAAGGATCTTCATCGTCAATACACCTTATAAAGAGGTTTCCCGCGCGAGCCGATCCCGCGCAGGCGTTTATCAAAAATCACAAACAACAGCCATCTCCTGCCGGTGCGGGCCCAGCCGCCTGCATATTTGCGCACTCGGCTGCGCGGCCTATCGCGACTGCGGCGACTCCGGGCCTGCAGTGCTCCCGGCCGGATGCGCGACGAGCGACGACCCGGATGTTTCATCGCGCGATGCGCTCACGAGGTCGTGAACGAAGCGCAGCTTCGTGACGACGGCCGGCGCCAGCACGAACGGATACGCATCCGGCATGCCCATGCTGCGATTCAGGCTGTTGAGCGCATAGGTCAGCGGGAACCAGCGCCGCATCAGGTTGCCGAAGCTCGCCTCGTCGACGGAGGTCTGGTCCGACAGGGTCGGCAGGCTCGCGTCGTCGGGCGCGAGCACCAGGCCGCACGCGGTCGCCGTATCGAGCGTATCGACGATGTGCAGATAATGTGCCCACGTCTCCGCCCAGTCCTCGAACGGATGCATCGTCGCGTATTCGCTGACGTATGCGTTCTCCCAGCCTTCGGGCGAGCCGTTCGCGTAGTGCGCGTCGAGCGCCGCCTGGTAGTCGGAACGCTCGTCGCCGAAGCAGTGGCGAAACGGTTCGATCCATCGTGTGCCGCTCACCAGGCGCTCGAAATAGTAATGACCGATCTCGTGCCTGAAATGGCCGAGCAGCGTGCGATACGGCTCGCGCATCTCGGAACGGATCCGTTCGCGCGCCACGTCGTCCGCCTCGGCCAGGTTGACGGTGATGAGACCGTTCGCGTGGCCCGTCATCACGGCTTCGGCGGGCGTGGACGCCTTGAACGCAAAGCTGATCCCGCGCTCCGGATGGGCCGCTCGCGATTCGACCGGCAGGCCCAGTACGAGCAGCGTGTATAGCAGCCGTCGCTTCGCCGATTCGAGCCGATACCAGAGCAGCCGGTTATCGGGAGACGCCAGGTTCGGTATCGTCTCGGTCAGCGCGCATGCCTGGCAGAGGGCATCGCCGCATGCGTCCGGAATCATCCAGTTGCAAACCTGTTCGATCGCGTAATTGCGGCATTGCCGATAAAGACGCCCGGCCGCCGCCGGATGCAGGCTGCGCCACCTGCCGTCGCCGACCGGTTCGAATGCCCCGATCTCGCCGACGTCCGGCAGATAGCCGAGCAACGCGTCGCAGCGCTCGCATTTCGTGTTCTCGAAGAACACCAGTTGCGAACATCGGCTGCAATGGAAGGTTTTCATGTGAGCGGTCAGCGTAAATGAATGCGGTGGTCATCCCGCGCCGCGACAAAGCGGCGCGACCGCTATGCGTCGGCGAGCGTCGCATGCATGCGAAGGTAGTCGGTCCGGTAATGTTTCGCGAGCGCCGTCTTGTCGGATGCCCGCAGAATCTTTCCCGAGATCTGGAAGAAGATCTTCTCCTCTTCCTTCAGGTGATCGTGCAATTCGGCGGACAGTTTCCTGACGGTCGCGAGCCACCCGCGCGAACCCGGATCGCGGCCGCGCAGGTCTTCGACGATTTCATCCATCCGGTGATGATCCGCGAGCGCGTCCCGGGAAGGGTGGAGGCCGCGATCGTCCATCAGCATCGGCACATACAGGAAGCGCTCCTCGGCCGCTTCGTGGGCGCCGAGTTCGATGCGCAACTGTTCGAACAGCGCGCCGCGCACTTCACCGGGCTGCGACCGCAACAAGCGGCGCATCAGCGAGCGCTGGATTTCGTGACTTTCGCGCAGCGCGTCGAATATCGTTTCCGCCATACGAGACCCTTTATCTGATTCACGGGACGAGGCTCCCGAAGGAGCCTCGACATCGACATCACGCCAGCAGCCGAAGCTTCGGTTCGCGTTCCCATTGACGCGTCGCGGCGGCTTCGAGGAATGCTCGCGTGTCGCTTGCCATGACTACGCCGGCGTCCTTGGCTATGCTGCCGGCGGTGAGAAGCGCCTGACCGCCCTCGTCGCTGGCGATCGCCTTGAGGTGGCCGTATGCGTCGCGCACCCAGTCGACGGCTGCCGCCTCTTTCGCGAGTTGCTTCCCCGCATCGGCGGACAGCAGCACCGCGACCGCGTCGAACACCACCGACGGCGTGCCGGCGAGTTGTCCGTCCGCGGCGATTCGACGACCGTCGCTGAGCTTGGCGCCGCCCACCTTGGGAGCGACGATCTTGATCGCCGCGCCGGCCGTTTCGACCGCCTTGCGCAGTGCACGCAGCGTCGCGGCGTCGCTTCCGTCGTCGACCAGCACACCGACGCAGCGGCCCTGCAGCGTGGGCTTCGACTTGCCGATCAGTTGCAGCGCAGGCGACGGCGGCATATCGATCGGCTGCACGGCAGCGGGCGGCGCGGGCGGCAAGGCGTCCAGTCCCAGTCCGGCGGCGACCCGTTTCGCCAGGCTCTCGTCGATATGTCGAAGATGGCCGACCACGGCCGTGCGCACGTGTTCGGTCTCGACCTTCGACAGTTCGAACACCAGTGCCGAAGCGAGATGCGCCTGCTCCGGCGCCGTCTGGCTGCGATAGAACAACCGGGCCTGGCTGTAGTGGTCGGCGAAGCTTTCCGCGCGCACGCGGCCCTTGGCGCCATCGTCCGCCGGCTGCGGGAAACTGCGAAAGCCTTCGGGCGTTTCGCGCGGACTGTCGGGCATCAGCGAACTCGGCTCGTAGTTCACACGGCCCTTGGGCACGTGGACCTGCATGTGGCCGTCCCGCTGCAGGTTGGCGAACGGGCACTTGGGCGCGTTGATCGGGATCTGATGGAAGTTCGGCGAGCCGAGCCGCGACAGCTGCGTGTCGAGGTAGGAAAAGAGTCGCCCCTGCAGCAGCGGGTCGTTGCTGAAGTCGATGCCGGGCACGATATTGGCCGGGCAGAACGCGACCTGTTCGGTCTCGGCGAAGAAGTTGTCCGGCCAGCGGTCCAGCACCATGCGCCCGATGACGGTCAGCGGCACGAGTTCTTCCGGAATCAGCTTGGTCGGATCGAGATGGTCGAACGGGAATTTGGCGGCGTCTTCTTCGGTGAACAACTGCACCGCGAGCTCCCATTCCGGATAATCGCCCCGCTGGATCGCCTCGAACAAGTCGCGCCGATGGAAATCCGGATCGGCGCCGGCGATCTTCACGGCCTCGTCCCACACGGTGGACTGCAGTCCGAGCTTCGGACGCCAATGGAACTTCACGAACGTCGATTCGCCCTTGGCGTTGATCAGCCGGAAGCTGTGGATGCCGAATCCCTCGATCATGCGAAGCGAGCGCGGGATCGCGCGATCCGACATCGCCCACATGATCATGTGCATCGACTCGGGCGTCAGCGAGATGAAATCCCAGAACGTATCGTGCGCGCTGGCCGCCTGCGGGAAGCCTCGGTCCGGTTCCATCTTGACTGCATGGACGAGGTCGGGGAACTTCATCGCGTCCTGGATGAAGAACACGGGAATGTTGTTCCCGACGAGATCGAAGTTGCCTTCCGTCGTATAGAACTTGACCGCGAAACCGCGCACGTCGCGCGGCGTATCAATCGAACCGGCACCGCCCGCGACGGTGGAGAAGCGCGTGAACACCGGCGTCTTGCGGTCGGTTTCGGTAAATAGTTTGGCGGTGGTGTAGCGGCTCAGCGAGCGGGTCAGCTCGAAGTAGCCGTGGGCCGCCGATCCGCGCGCATGCACGATGCGCTCCGGAATCCGCTCATGATCGAAGTGCGTGATCTTCTCGCGGAGGATGAAGTCCTCCAGCAAGGTCGGACCGCGCGGCGTGGCGCGAAGGGAGTTCTGATTGTCCGAGACCGGAACGCCCTGATTGGACGTCAGAGGGGGATGCTTGCCGCCGGCCGTCTGATGCAATTCGTCTCCCGTGCCGAAATGGCTGTCGCCGTTTTCGTTGTTCTTATTGGAACGTGTATCGGATCGACTCTTGGCTATCTTTGCCATGCGCAGCTCTCCTTGAATCGGGTTGTGGGATAACCCCTATTTGGATGAAAGCTGATTGAATATACATGGCCTGGCTTGCGGGAAACACCTACAAATGCACTAGGTAACTATGCAGCCCGGACCGAAATGTGATGGGTCGAAGTCTTGTATCGTCGGTACGCGGAGCCAAGGCCGGCGCGCTCGTACCAGAGTCGCGTATCAATGCGATTTCGTTGATATTCAAATCGGATGCGCACGACGGAGGTGTGTCGAATGCGTTGCCGCGATTGCGCGCGGCGAATGCGAGAGGATTGATGTCCGATTGTGGTGAGAATGGAGTCTCGCTGCCGAAATTAAATAATGCCGGGAATTATTGTTCAGATATTGGCGTCCGGTCGATGTGATATAAATGACGCGGCCTTCCGGTCGCGCGTGCATTTGAGGAGGACAACGAAAGTACGTGCAGGGACCGGTGGCATGGCGATGTTTCGTGTGATGGTGGTCGTTCGGCGTAGGCGGCCGAATGCCCGACAGGTACGGTAGTCCGGGCTTAGGCTGCCCTGTCGTCGGTCGCGGCATGGAATCGCGTGCTGCGGCAGCGACGCATCGTCATGCTGCGAAGAGGCCGAAGCAGGCGCGTGCAGTACGACGTGCAAATCATCCTGACATGGAGAGGAAAATGGCAAGAATCGCAATGTTGGCATTGGCTCTGACCGTTGTGTTGACGGGCTGCAATACGATCGCTGGTGCGGGCCAGGATGTCTCGGCTGGCGGTAAGGCGATTACGAACACGGCGGAACAGGCAAAGTAACGGGCAGCTTCTCGTCGGCTGCAGAACTGCCGACGATGCAGCGAACGTCGTGTCTCGGGCAGCGGCTCCGCGGGCCGCTGCCCGAACTGCCCGGAAAGTTGCGGGCTGGATTGCACCGTTTCACCTCCTTCTACTCCGTCAAAGACCGCCGTAGTGCTCGCCGAAGGGGCGGCGGCGATCATGCAAATGCACTAATTGCGCTGGCGCATTTGAACATGACGCAGCGGGCGCGGAGGTCTTTACACTGCGATACGGGATAGCGATTGGCTTCCACGACGGAACGAGCCGATCGCGTCCATGTATGCGGTAATCCTAAATAAACCAGGAGGTCGATCATGTTTGAAAAGACGGCAGGCACGGTGCAGAAGATGGCGGGAAAGGCACAGGAAGCGGTAGGGGACGTCACCGACAGCACCGGGATGCAGTTCGACGGGATGGCTCGCCAGGTGATCGGCGGCGTGCAGGAATCCTACGGCGAAGCGCTTGAGCAACTGCGCGACGTGACATCGCGCAACCCGATCGCGACGCTCGCGGCGGTTGCGGCAGTGGGCTTCCTGATCGGCACGCTGTGGTCGAAGCGTTGATCGTCCGTAGAGAAGCGGCAGGCGCGCGCGGGAGTCGTCACGGGAGCATGTCATGGGTTTGTTTTCGAGAATCAGGAGATGGCAGAACATCGCCCACTTCTCGGCGTCGCGTCTGGTCGATTACGCCACGCTCGCGGCGATCGAGCTGGAGGTCGCACGGAAGTCCTTCCTGCGCGACATGGTCCTTTATGCGGTCGTCGGACTGAGCGCGACGTTCGGCCTCGCATTCGCGTGCATGGCGGCGATCGTCACGGCAGCAAGGACGCCCTATCTCACCGAGACTGCATGGGCGGTCGCCGCTTTCTGGATACTCGCGTCCATCGGTTCCTTCATCGCCGTGCGCGTCAGCGCGCGACGCGGCACCCTGTCGATATTGAGAGAGGAATTGCAGCGCGACGTCCAGACCATCAAGGAGAGCCTGAGATGAAGGCACGAGCGCCGGCCGATGCGCCGGAAACGCAGCGACGTGCGTTGCTCGCGCGGATGGCGGCGACGCGGGCTGAACTGTCTGCGTCGAACCACGTCATCGGAATGACCGGGAGAATTTCCCGCGGCAGCACTGCGGTACATGCGCCGATGCGGCTGCCGAGCCTCGGCGGGTCGACCGGCGCGGCGGTTGCGGTGGTGCTCGCGGGCGTCGCTGTTCTGGGCCCGCGGCGGCTACTGACGACGGTCGTTCGCGCCGGCCTCGTTTCGTTGATCGGGCGGATGGCGCGCGACCTCGTCGCGAAGTGAATGGCGCAAGGACGGGGCGGCTTCGTTCGAGGGCGGGGCGTTCGGCCACGATGCCTGCGACGACGAGCGAGCGGCTTGCGCCGCTTCACTGCCTCATGAAAGCAAGCAGCAACGCGCCGAGTCTGTCCGGTTGCTCCTGCTGGATCCAGTGACCTGCGCCGTCGATCAGCTCGATGCCGCGCATTCTCGTCGTCGCCTTCGTTCTCATCAGTTCAAGTGCGCCCGGCGCCGCATAGGTGCCCCAATCGCTCTTTCCGCCGATGAAGAGCGACGGGACGTCGATCGTCCTGCCCGAAAACAGGCGCAGCTCGGCGTTCAGGTCGGGATCGGAAAGGACGCGATAAGCCTGAAGGGCGCCTTGAAATCCGGTGCGGCCGTACTCTGCCGTGTACACGGCGAGCTCCGCGTCGGTAAGCCACTTGCAGGCGAGGACCTCGGCGGCGGAAGGCTCGAACGGAGCGACGGTTTCGGGCATCGTCTTGCCGAGCTCCATGACGTAGTACGTCGGCATTTGCGCAAGCTCGGCGGCAGTGAGCGCCTTCAGCGGATGCGGCGTGTTTCCGGGCCAGTCGGCGCTCTTGACGTGGAAAAATGCGCGAAGAAACGCATGCAGACCTTGCGGAGGGCGCCACATGTCATGGTTGGCCTTCCGTGTGCCTAAGTACTGCTGGTAATAGGCTCTCGGTGGATCGAGCGCGGCAAGCGCCGCCGCCAGCTTTCGACCTTCACTGCTCGGTCGAGCCGGCGATGGCTCGCTTTGCGCCGTGTCGAACGGCAGCGCCGGCGGACCGGGGAACGGCGCACTCATCAGTAAGACAGATGGAAACACGTCGGGTCGCGCCAGCGCGCAATACGCCGCCACCGGCGAGCCGAGGTCGTGTCCCGCCAGCATTGCCGTACGCCGATACCCCAACGCCGAAACCAGCGCGAGGGCGTCGCGCGTCATGTTCAAGAGGCTGAAAGGCGCGAGCGGCGCGTCGTAGTCGTTCGACCCACCGATAGTGCGTCCGAAACCCCGCTGGTCGGGCGCCACCACGTGGTATCCCGCGTCGGCCAGGATCGGGATGACATGCCGCCAGCCATAAGCCAGATCCGGGAAGCCGTGCAGAAGCAACACGAGCGGCCGGCCGGGGCTTTCATGACCGGCCTCGAGAATATGGACATCGAGGCCGTTCACCCCGTGGATCATGCGCGAACGGATCCCCGCGGGAAGCGTTCCTTCGGCATAGGTTGGCGCGGCCAAATCACTTCCTCCCGTAGGGGTTGCGCGGGCAGGCCGAAGCACGGCGGCGACCAGACCGGCCGCGCCCATCGCCAGGACGGTTCGTCGCGACGACGAGGGCTGGCTTTTGTCCGCGGGCATCGACGAACTCCGGAATATGGTGATCACCATAGTATGGCGGTCACCATAGTCGGGTCAAGCCAAACGTGATACTTTTTCGCCATGACACGCAAGACTGACGCGCGCGATCGCGCGATTGCCACGGCCGAACGGCTGTTTCGCATCCAGGGCTACACCGCGACCGGATTGACCCAGATCCTCGAAGAAAGCGGTGCGCCCAAAGGATCGTTCTACTTTCACTTTCCACGCGGCAAGGCACAGCTCGCGGAGGAAGCGATCGATCGTTACGTTACGCAGCGAATCGCTATCCTGAGGAATATCTCGGCCGATACGACGGGTAGTGCACTGGATTTCGTCCGGCAGATCTTCAGCACCTTCGCGGCCGAAATGGTCGCCACCGATTTCCAGTACGGATGCCTCATGCAGAACCTCGCGAACGAATTGCCCGCGCTCGACGCCGAGTTGACCCAGCGGGTGGCGCGCGGATTTGCCGATTCGACCGGGATCATTGCGGCGCATTTCAGGGAGTGCGGTTTCGCTGCGGCGCGCGCCTCCTCCACTGCGGCCGCGCTGGTCGCCGCGCTGGAAGGCGCTCGAACGATCGCTCGTCTGGAACGTTCGGCGGCCGTATTCGAGGCGCTGGCAGAGGTCAGCGTGCAGCGCTGCGCCGCTTCCGCAGGATGAGCAGGCCCACCGTTCTCGCGACGCTGCGCAGGGCTAACCGGACACCGTGAAGGCGTGGAAAACTGGCATGCAGGCGAATTCGAAGAAAGCCGAACGGGTCGGCCTCCCGGCGAACTCCAGGTTGAGCCGGTCATACGACAGGGCCGATTTTGCCGACGCATTTTCGGTGGCCTTGCCGGCGACCGCCTGCAACGACGCGGCGTCTCTCGCCCGACACGTCTTTACCGGCCAGCCCGGATGGATCGCGCTGCTGCAGCGAGTCCGGGATCTGGCCGTGTGGCCGCTCGGCCTGAAGGGAACGGTCGAACTGAAGGCCGCGAAGGGCGACCGAATCAGTATTTTTCGTGTGTTCGAACGACATCACGACGAGATCATTCTCGGCGAGGACGACCGGCATCTCGATTTCCGCGTCTCGGTTCTCGTGCAGCCTGCATCCGATGGCCTGCCTCGGCGACTGACCGTCACGACCGTCGTTTTCTACAATCGTCCGTTGGGTCGCGCCTATCTTGGCGTGATCGCGCCTTTCCATCGCCTCGTCGTGCGCGCCTCGCTCGACCGCGCGCAGGAACTCGGATGGCCGGAGCAGTAGCGCCCCGTCACGGTGCAGCGGCATGCGCGATTCGCTCGACGAGGGGCGCGCCGGCAGTGCATTCAACGCAAGGGCGACCACATCTCCGGCAAGCCGATCGTCGACGTCGCCCTGTCGATCTGTTCCGGACCGCCTTTCGGCGGCCAGAGGCCTTCCGCGTAGTGCCGCTTTCTCAAGGCCATGCGTTGTTCCAGACTGGCAAATCCCCAGATGTGCGTGATGCGCGGCGGCCCGTCGAGCGCGTACATGTTGCCAACGAGATGCGAGGTGTAGGCCTCGGCCGGTCCCACCGCGCGTTCCCAAGCGGCAAGGGTCGGCGCAAGTCCGCCCGCCTTCAGCCAATAGCGGCGGATTTCGTAGAAGTCGCCGAATGCGCCGGGTTCGATGTCGGGCAGAAAAGGAAAAAGCGCGTGGCCTTCCATGCTCAATCGAACGGACGCGCTTTCGATTCCGAACGGTTGCTCGGCGCGCAATGCCCGATTGCGTTCGTGCTGCAGCTCGTCCATCGTCTCGAAGCCGCGCAGCACGACAACCCGCGATAGCTCGCCAATTTCCGTGCGCCAGGCGCCGAGCAGCCGCCCGCCCGCGTCGGCATCCGATACCCAGCGATGCGCACCGCCGGACACCTTGTCCTGCTCCAGAAGCGGGCACGACAACGTCGTGAATTCGTACAGCATGTCTGTCCTCCTTTCGCTCGCCTGTCGCAAGGTATTGCCAAATCGGCGGCGGATAAACGCGCCGCGCCTTGAAACAGAATCCAGTACCATTGCGCAATGGATCTCCTCAAGGCGATGACCGTATTCGTCCGCATCGTGGAAACGGGTAGCCTGACGGCGGCGGCGCAGGCGTGCAATCTGTCGCCGACCATGGTCGGCAACCATCTTCAGGCGTTGGAGAGTCGGCTCGGTACGGTCCTCATTCACCGCACGACCCGCAGACAGAAAGTCAGCGCATTCGGTCAGGCCTACTACGAGCGATGTGTCGAAGTCCTCGGTCTGGTCGACGACGCCGAGCGGCTGGCGCTCGATCATCTGAAGCAGCCGCGCGGACGTCTGCGCGTGACCGCGCCCGTCGTGTTTACGAACGAGTGCCTGATTCCCGCGCTCGCGGATTATTACCGGCGCTACCCCGAGGTCAAGCTCGATATCGTCGCCACCGACTCGCTCGCCGATCTGTTCGACGAAGGGTTCGAGGCAGCCATTCGCATCGGTGTCCTGTCCAGCCCCGATGTGGTGGCGCGTCCGCTGGCGCCATATCGACTGGTGCTGTGTGCGTCACCCGCTTACGTCGACGAACATGGCGCACCGACTACGCCGCACGCGCTTGGCCAACATCAATGCCTCACGTATGCCTATCCGCCGCGATCGGAATGGCACACCGCGCAATCTCGATGGGTGCTGGAAGGACCGGACGGGCCGCTGCACATTTCCGTCGAGGGCAGGCTGAAAATCGACAGCGCGGAAGCATTGCGCCGGGCGGCATTGAGAGGACTGGGCATCGCGATGCTCCCTTCCATGCTGATCCGCGAGGACATTCGCGCGGGGCGTCTCGTCGAGATCATGCCGGACTTTGCCGCTCCGGAACGGTCGATGAGCCTGCTGTATTTGCAGGAGCGGCAGAAGTCGCCGAAGCTGCGTAGTTTTACTGAATTTGTGGTCGACCGGTTCGGCGCGGGAACGTCCAGCCCGGTCGTGTTCCCGGATGATCGACCCAACCCCGCGGTGGGTTAAGCGCAAACAAATCGGTCGATTCGCGCGTGCCTTTCGGCGTCGGCGCTATCAAGCACGTGCGCGGCACAGGATGGTCGGCGCGTCAGCTGCGCCGCCTGCGTGACGCCGGCCAGCGATCCTTTTCTTTCCACAAGCTTTCGAGCTGCAAGATGCTGCATGACAGGGGAATACCCTGTCTTTTTATTTTGCTCGCGTGTTATGTATTATGACCTATCTTTTGCAGCATGTACTAATTACGGAGGCCGGAAAACCCTCGCCGGTACAAGGCAATACGGCCGCGTACAGGCAGGAATGCGAAGCGGATTCGCCAAGCTTATCGCGGCGCGCCGGCGAGAGAGGTGCAGCGATTCGAGGTCGCGTCCAGTCGTCAAACTCCGCGCGAGCGATGGCAACGAGCCTTCGGGGCCGCCGCCGCTCGCGTCATTTGCAGACGGTTACCACACATCATGTCCAGGAAGTCATCCATCAACGGAACGGCCGACCTGCAGCGCCGGCATCTGCTCAAGGTGGCGGGTGCGTCGATTGCCGCAGGCGGCCTTGCACTCGGCGCAGCGCGGGCGAGTGCCGATACGGCGCCTGCCGCCGGCAACGACGGCGATGTGCTCGATGTCGCGATCGTCGGCGCAGGGCTGGCCGGCCTGACGGCCGCGCGTGACCTGCGCTACGCCGGCTGCGAGTCGTTCGTCGTGCTCGAAGCGCGCGACCGGGTCGGCGGCCGCACGCTGAACTACGACGTCGGCGGCGGCTACGTGACCGAAGTCGGCGGTCAATGGATCGGCCCGGGTCAAACGGCTGTCGCGGACCTTGCGCGCGAGCTCGACGTCGGCACGTTCCCGAGCTATTACACGGGCAAGACGGTGATCCTCGGCGGCGACGGGCGCGTCGAGATCGACCTGCATGGCACCTTCGGCACCGACGAGACGGTCGCCGCGAAGCTGAGCCGACTGTCGCGCGACGTGCCGTCGGGCGCGCCCTGGACGTCGCCGAAGGCGGCCGAACTCGACCGATTGTCGGTCGGCGACTGGCTCGCGCAGCAAGGGATCAAGCCCGAGGACCGGATGGGCTGGAATGCATCGATCTCGCTGTCCGGCGGCGTTGCACCCGCCAAGATGGGGCTGCTGCATTTCCTGTCGATGATCAATTCGGCGGACTGCGATTACGAACAGCTCGACTCGATCCGGCACAGCGCCCAGGAAACGCGCTTCGTCGGCGGCTCGCAGATCCTCAGCATCCGGATTGCGCAACAGCTCGGCGACAAGGTGCGGCTGTCGTCGCCGGTGCGCCGGATCGTCGGCTGGGATCGCGACGTCGTCACGCTGCACACGGACGGCGGCACGGTGCGCGCGCGCAAGGTCGTGATGGCGCTGCATCCGGCGCTCTGCCACCAGGTCCGGTTCGATCCGCCGCTGCCGGACAAGCGCGACGCACTGCAGCGCGCGTGGCCCGCGCATTCGCCGGCGCGCAAGACGGCGATGGTCTATCGCCGCCCGTTCTGGCGCGGCAAGGGGCTGAACGGCCACATCATCCAGACCGACGGCCCGATCTTCTGGGCTTACGACAATTCGCCGCCGGGCGGCGAGATCGGCGTGATCAACGCGTTCGTGCGCAATGCGCTGATGCCTTCCGACCCGCAGGCCGCGAAGCAGATGCACATGGACCTCTATGCGCAGGCCTGGGGCGACGACGCACGTGCGCCGGTGTCGTACCACGATCGCGACTGGGGGCTCGCCGACCCATGGACGATCACATGCGTCTCGGCGATTCCGCCGGGCTTCTGGACCGCACACGGCGAAGCGCTGCGCGCGCCGTGCGGCAACCTGATCTGGTCGGGCACCGAGACCGCCAGCATCTGGGCCGGCTACATGGACGGCGCGGTCCGCTCGGGCCATCAGGCCGCGCTTCAGGCGCTCAATGCACTGCGCCGCGCATAGGGGACTCGAGATGAAGAAACGCATGTTGCTGCTCGCCGTGCTGGTGGTCGCCGGCGCGCTCCTCGCCGTCTACGGCCCCACGCTGCTCGGTTTCTATCGCCTGCAGCGCCATGTCGACGAGACGGCGCAGGCGGACGACGCCGACGGCGGCCCGTGGCCGCGCACAACCGACGTGTGCATGGGCTGCCACGGCGTGAAGGGCAACTCGCTGAACGACGCGTATCCGAGCCTCGCCGGCCAGCCCGCGCAATACGTGGCCGCACAGCTTCACGCCTTCGCGAGCGGGCAGCGCGCGAACCCGACGATGGGGCCGCTCGCGATGACCATGAGCGAAGCCGAGATCGCGCGCGTGGCGGCTTATTACGCGAAGCAGGCGCCATCCGGGAATCGCTATTTCAAGCCGGACGCGCAACTGCGCGCGAAGGGCGAGCAACTTGTGACGGGCGGCGCATGCGTTGCCTGCCACGGCACGCAGCTGACGGGCCAGGCGCAGTTTCCGCGGCTGGCCGGGCAGGGGCACGCGTACCTGCGCGCGCAGCTCGACGCGTTCGCGAATGGCGCGCGCAGCGAGCCGACCGGCACGATGCAGCGCATTGCGCAGGCGATGTCGGCGGACGATCGGGCAGCGGTGGCGACCTATCTCGCCAGCCTTCGCCCGGTCAGGCAGTAAATCAACGGCAGCAATCGACCTCGGGAGTTCGAACCATGGATCACAGATCACTTGCACTTTGTCTTTCCAGCGCGACGCTCGCGGCGACGACGGGCGTGTACGGCTTCAAGTTCGTTCGCAAGCGCAATTTCCTGCTCGGCTTCGAGTGGTGGATCGTGACGATCTCCGCATCCAATGCGGTGATCTTCTTCGCGACCGAATCGCCGGTGTCGTATGCCATCTCGCACTTCCTCGACGCGTTCTCGCGCGGCTTCGGGATGCCGGTGATCGCGGTCGCCGGACTGATGGCCGTCACGCGCGGCTACCGGCCGTCGATGTGGCAGGACGTGATGCTGTTCGTGCTCGCGACGCTCGGGACGGTCGCGCTCGTGGCCGGCGTGTTGCAGAACGCGCTGCCGTACTTCTACGTGGCGATGTGGACGCTGATGTCGATCTATCTCGCCGGCTTCGTGCTGCGGCTCGTGCGTGCGGGCCACGCGCTCCACGCACTGACGACGACGATCGCGCTCGTCGCTTCGCAGGCGATCGCGTGCATCTACGACTTCTACAAGATCCCGGGCGACGAAACCAACGTCGTTTTCAACTTCTACGTGCTGGCGCTGCTCACCTGGTCGTACCTGACCGCCACGCTCTATTACGCGTATGGCGCACTGGAGCACGACGCCGGACGCGGTACCGCGAACGCGAGCACATTGTCGTATTCGAAATGAGTAGTCATGCTCATGAGTCGGTGAACGGTCGCGGCGCACGCGAATGAGTACGGTCCGCCCGACTCGCACCCGGCGGCGCGAGGCGACATGCGAGCGCCTGCTCGACGCGGCGCGCGCCGTCTTCGCGGAGAAGGGCTATGCGGCCGCGAGCATCGAGGACGTCGCGGCGGCGGCCGGGCATACGCGCGGCGCGTTCTATTCGAACTTCCGCAGCAAGACGGAGATGCTGTTCGAGCTGTTGCGGCGCGATCACGCCGATGCCGCGACGGCGCTGCAGCGGATCACCGGCATGCCGGCGGGTTCCGCCGCCGACGCTCAGCGCGCGATGCTCGCTTACTGGCGTGGGCGTGCCGCGCGACACGCGTCGCGACTGATATGGCTGGATGCCCAGTTGCAGGCGGCGCGCGATGCGCGGTTCCGCGCGCAATTCGATGCGTTCCTGCGCGAGCGGCAGGCGCTCGCGGCCGCGTGCATCGACGCATTCGCAGCGCGCACCGGCGTGTCGCTGCGGCTGCCCGCGCACGTGCTGGCGTTCGGCCTGACCGCGTTGTGCGACGGTGTGCAGTCGTGCTGCGCGGCGCACGCGCGCAGCGGCGCGGACACGTTGGCCGATGCGGTGCTGGTCGGTTTCCTCGCGCATACGCTGTTCGATCGCGACCGTGGATGACGTAGCGGCAACGCTGCGGCCGGGTGTCGTCGCCCGGCTGTATGAAAGCTGAAAGCGGCTTGTCATGGCAAACCGGCAAATCGTCGCGACGCAGGTTCGAACATGCAGACGAAACAGGGAATACCTCGTCTTTTTCTTTTCCGTATTTTTGTCATGATGACCTAACATTGTCACTATGTTCTACTGAGGCGCCGGCAGTGACCGATCGCGGCCGGCAGTGGTTGGACGAATCAGGAGATCCAGAATGGATGCACTCAAGCGCAAGGCCTTCTTCGAGGACGGCGCGGTTCTCGTCGAAGGCGTACTCGATCCGGCGCAGCTCGCGCAATGCCGTGCCGTGTTCGACTGGGGGATGGAAAACCCCGGCCCGATGTCGACGACGCTGCTCGACGGCACCGAGTACCGGTCGCACAACGACAACGCGAACCCTTACGCGAAGGCGCGGCTCGACGACCTGGTCGCGACGCTGCCGTTCGGCAGGCTGTTCGCCGATCTGTGGGGCTCGAAGCACGTGTGGTATTTCGCGGAGGAGCTGTTCATGAAGGCCGGCGGCAAGAGCGCGCGCTCGCCGTGGCATCAGGACACGTCCTACCTGCCGTGGGAAGGCATGCACTTCGGCAATGCGTGGATCAGCTTCGAGCACGTGCCGAAACGCAACGCGCTGGAGATCGTGCGCGGCTCGCATCGCGGCGTGCGCCACGACGGCACCACGTTCCAGAACGCCGACGATCCGACCGACCCGCTGCACGGCGGCGACGTGTGGCCGCGACTGCCGAATATCGAAGCGGAGCGCCGGACGGCGCCCGATGCATACGACATCGTGTCGTGGGAAACGAAGCCGGGCGACGTGCTGCTGCTGCATCCGGGCGTGCTGCACGGCGGCGGCGCCGTCGATGCCGCGTTCCCCGACCGCCACACGCTGGTGCTGCGCTTCTTCGGCGACGACGCGACGTTCAGCCCGCTGCCCGATCAAAGCCGCTCGGGCTTCACGCCGGCCGGCGTGCTGTTCGTCGAGGAACTCGCCGGGCTGAAGGCCGGCGACCCGTTCCGTGCGCCATGTTTTCGTCAACTCGTCTGAGCAAGGAGTCGTCAATCATGTCAGCTACCCCGAAGCGGCAGTCCATCGTTCCGCCACCGTTCCAGCCCTGGTACGACGCGTACCACTTCTCGCCGGCCACGCGCGTCGGCGACACGATCTGGGTGTCGGGCCAGGTCGGTCTCGACGCGCAGATGCAGCCGGCCGACGGCGTGGCGGCGCAGGCGCGGATCGCATTCGAGAGCCTGAAGATGATCCTGGAAGCGGCCGGCGCGAGCCTTGCCGACGTCGTCGAACTGACGACCTTCCACACGAACCTTCAGCACGAGACGCAGGATTTCGCGGCGGTCAAGGACGCGTATTTCCCGAACCGCTACCCGTCGTGGACGGCAGTCGGCGTGTCGCAGCTGGCGGTGCCGGGGCTGTGCGTCGAGGTGCGCGCGGTGGCGGTGGCCGGCTCGGGCAAGGACTGAGCGAGGCGGTGGTGCGTCGTTCGTTCCGGATCAGCGTCCTTGACGAATCGCAGTCCTGATCGAATGACGAAAGGGTATCGAAACGGGCAGGCGGCCGGCCGTCGCTGCGGACGGCCGCTCTCAGGGAGCGACGCGATCGTCGTGCGACGAAAGCGGACGAAGTGATGGCGCGAAGCCCATGACGGGCGATCGAACGCGCGGTGGGAAGGAGAACCATGATGAGCAAGCATCGAATCTGGACCGTGTCCGCACTCGCGGCCGCGGCATGTCTCGCGATCGGCACCGCCGTCGCGGCGGACGACCTGACGCCGGCCGGCGCCGACCGCTCGGCGAGCAAGGACGGCGCGGTGCCGGCCTACGCCGGCAAACAGGCGCCCGACGCCGGCTGGGAGTGGGGCAAGGTGCGCGCCGACTTCTGGAAGCATCGCAACGAGAAACCGCTGTACTCGATCGATGCGGCGAACGTCGACAAGTACGAGGACAAGCTGTCGCCTGGGCAGGTCGCGCTGATCAAGCAGAAGAAGGGCTACCGGATGGACGTCTATCCATCCCATCGCGAGTGCCAGCTGCCGGACGTCGTCGAGCAGAACTCGAAGGCGAACCAGACGGCCGCGAAGCTCGGCTCGGCCGGCGACGCGCTCGCGGCGGCCGTGCTGCCGGGCGTGCCGTTTCCGCAGCCGAAGAGCGGGATCGAGGCGATCCTGAACTACGAGATGCGCTATCGCGGCGAAGGCGTCGACTGGGCGCAGGTCGCGACGACCGTGTCGCCGCGTCCGGGCAGCAGCGAATGGATCGACGCGGTCGGCCCGCAGACGCTCTATTTCCCGTCGGGCAAGCTCGGCAAGCGCTCTCCGCAGGACGTCGACCAGCTCAGCGCAGCCGTCTACTTCCAGATGAACTCGCCGGCCGCGCTGGCCGGCCAGGCGTTCGTGCAGCGCCAGTACTTCGACAAGCCGTCGGAGACGTATTACTACTTCCCGGGCCAGCGCCGCGTGCGACGCATGCCGGCGTACACGCACGACGCGCCGCTGATCGGCTTCGAAAACCAGTACCTGATCGACGAAGGGAACATGATCAACGGTTCGCTCGATCGCTTCAACTGGAAGCTCGTCGGCAAGAAGGAAATGATCGTCCCGTACAACGCGTTCGGCATGTACCGGTTCAAGAGCAAGCTGCACGACGTCGCGACGCCGGACGGCATCGCGGCTGCGAACCGGCGCTACGAGACGCACCGCGTATGGGTCGTCGAGGCGTCGCTGAAGCCGAGCGCGCGGCATGTCGCGTCGAAGAAGGTGTTCTATCTCGACGAGGACAGCTGGCTCGCGCTCGTCGGCGAGGACTACGACGCGCAGGGCAAGCTCTGGAAGGTGCGGGAAAGCTACCCGATTCCCGTGTGGGAACTGGGCGGCACCTGCGACAACGAACCGCTCGCGCAGTACGACATGAACAACGGCCGCTACGTGTTCGACGCGTCGTCGATCGGTCAGGGCAAGGATGTCCGCTGGCTCGAGCAGGCCGACGATCCGCGCTTCAGGCAGGACTTCTACACGGCCGAATCGCTGCGCTCGGTGAGCGAACGGTGAGCGCCGCAGGCTGAACGTCAACGGACCGGCGTGCGCAACGAACGTGCGCCGGCGTCGGACAGGGGAGGAGACGGACCATGGAATCGGCAAGGTTGATCAGGAATACTACGATGTCGATCGCGCTCGCGGGCGCCGCGACATCGGGTGCGTACGCTTACGACTTCACGACGGGCATCGGCGACCTGCAGGGATCGTGGGTGACGAACCTGACGGCAGGCGCCGGCATCCGCACCAAGAGCCCGAGCTGCTCGCTCACCGGCGACCCGAACGCCTACGGCTGCGGCGCGGCCGCGAACACGAACCAGTGGGGCTACGCGGACAACGGCGACCTGAACTACCGCAAGGGCCAGCCGTTCAGCACCTACGTCAGCGCGACCAGCGAACTGCTGCTGAAGATGCCGAGCGAAGGGTTGAAGTTCATGGTGCGCGGCACCGGCATGTACGACTTCCTCGCCGGCAATACGGCGAGAACGCCGCTGTCGAGCACCGCCTCGGCCCAGGTGGTCTACAACGCGCAGCTGCTCGACCTGTGGGCGCAGAAGGATTTCACGATCGCCGGGCGCAACGCGCACGTGCGGCTCGGCAACCAGGTGATCAACTGGGGCGAGAGCATGTTCGCGCAGAGCGGGATCAACGCGACCAACTCGGTCGACGTGCAGAAGCTGCTGATTCCCGGCTCGCAGCTCAAGCAGGCGCTGCTGCCCGCGCCGATGGTGAGCATGGCGGCCGATCTGTCGCACGGGTTCAGCACCGAGGCCTACTACCAGTTTCAGTGGAACGGCAACCGCTATCCGCCGGTCGGCTCGTACTGGTCGGTGACGAACGGCTTCGGTCGCGGCGCGGAGCCGTTCACGCTGAACACGGGCAACCTGAACGTGACGGGACCGAGTGCGGGCTCGATCGCCAACGCGATCGGCGGCGGCGCGGCGGCAGGCAATCAGGGCACGCTGAACGCGATCAAGAACGGCCTCGTGAACGGCGACTACGCGGGGCCGCCCTTCAACGACATCGGCCTGCCGTCGGTCACGAACCTGCCGGCGAAATACCGGCCGCAGTTCGGCGTGAAGTTCAATTATTCGCCGCGCTCGTTCGACGCGAACTTCGCGTTCTACTACCTGAACTACACCGACAAATCCCCGGTGCTCGCGTCGCTCGCGAACGGCACCGAGCAATGGTCGTATCTCGGCCGGCGCCAGCTGTTCGGCGTCAGCGCGAACTTCGGGCTGGGCCCGTGGGCGATCGGCACGGAGCTGTCGTACCGGCCGCGCGACGCCGTCGCGCTGTCCAGCTGCTATGGCGCGGGCGGCCCGCTCGACGTCAATACGAACGGCGTGGCGGGCATCAATTGTTCGCAGTGGGTCGACAAGAAGAAATTCCAGTACGACATCAACGGGCTGCTCGCCCTCACGCGCAGCGAGTATCCGTTCCTGAAGTGGCTCGGCGCCGATTCGGCCGCGCTCACGTGGGAACTCACCTGGATCTACTACCCCGGACTGAGCGCGAGCGGCGTCACGCGCACGATCGACGGGCAGACCGTTACCCAGGTGCCGCAGGCCGGCTACCTGCCGTGGCTGAACAACGGCTCTGCGCTCGGCTATCCGATCGGGATGGGCCAGGGCACCGCGAGCTCGGTCGGCGCGACGATCGATTTCAACTGGACCTATGACGGCACGCTGATTCCGGGCTGGCAGGTCACGCCTGGCGTGACCTTCTCGGACGGCCTGTACGGCTACACGCCGACCTTCACCGCGAACTACATGCAGGGCGCCAAGTCGGTGAACGTCTACGTGCTGTTCAACCAGAACCCGCCGAACTGGCAGGCGGGCATCAACTTCACCGCGTTCTTCGGCGGCCACAACACGGTGGGGCAGCCGTACGCGGACCGGAATTTCGTCGGGCTGTTCGTCACGCGGAATTTCTGATGCCGATGTGCTTACGGGCGGCGCGCGCCGTGCGCCGCCGCCAATCATCAAGGGGTTATGTCGTGCTCAATCGTCTGGTCAGCCGCCTGGAAAGGCTCTTTTTCGGTCATCGCGCGATCGTGCTCGCGGCGATCGCCCTGTTTACCGTCGCGATGGCCGTGTTCGCGGTACAGCTGCGCATGGACGCCGGCTTCGAAAAGCAGATGCCGATCGGACACGAGTACATCCGCACGTTCCAGCAGTATCGCAACGACCTGCTCGGCGCGAACCGGGTCACCGTGGTCGTGCGGGCCAAACGCGGGTCGATCTGGACGAAGCAAGGGCTGACGCGGCTGTACGACGTCACGCAGGCCGTCACGTATCTGCCGAACGTCGACCGCATCGGCGTGCGTTCGCTGTGGACGCCGAACGCGTTCGTCAACGAAGTGACCGACGAAGGCTTTCGCGCGGAGCCGATCATTCCCGGCATGGTCACGCCCGACCAGCTGACGCCGGGCGTCGTCGCCGCCGTGCGCCGCGCGACCACGCTCGGCGGCTACGTCGGCACGCTCGTGTCGCACAACGAAGACAGCGCGATGATCACGGCGGAGCTGAACGAGCGCGACAGCGCCGGCAAGGTGCTCGACTACGTCGCGTTCAACCATCTGCTCGAACAGAAGGTGCGCAAGCCGTTCGAGGATGCCGGCTACGAGATCCAGATCATCGGCTTCGCGAAGCAGATCGGCGACATCGCCGACGGCGCGACGGCCGTGCTCGGCTTCTGCGCGGTCGCGCTGCTGCTGACCACGCTCGCGGTGTACTGGTACTGCCATTCGGTGCGCTTCACCGTGCTGCTGATCGCGTGTTCGCTGACGTCGCTCGTGTGGCAGTTCGGCACGCTGAAGCTGCTCGGCTTCGGCCTCGATCCGCTTGCGGTGCTGGTGCCGTTCCTCGTATTCGCGATTGGCGTGTCGCACGGCGTGCAGCAGGTGAACTTCATCGTGCGCGAGATCGCGCACGGGCAGAGTTCGTTCGATGCGGCGCGCCACAGCTTCAACGGCTTGCTGATCCCCGGCGTGCTCGCGCTGGTCACCGCGTTCGTGTCGTTCGTCACGCTGCTGCTGATTCCGATCCCGATGGTGCGCGAGCTCGCGATCACGGCGTCGCTCGGCGTCGCATACAAGATCGTCACGAACCTGATCCTGTTGCCGGTCGCGGCCTCCTGCTTCAACTTCACGAAGGCCTATGCGGACAACGCGCTGAAGCGCGCGCAGCAGCGCGCGAAGCCGCTGCGCGCGCTGGCGCGGGTGGCCGAGCCGCGGTACGCGGGCCTGACCGTCGCGCTGACCGTCGCGATCTTCGCGCTCGCCGCATGGCAGAGCCGCGATCGCGTGATCGGCACGCTGCAGCCGGGCGCGCCGGAGCTGCGCGCCGACGCACGCTTCAACCGCGACGCGACGTCGATCGCCGGCCACTACGACATGGGCCTCGACTGGCTGACGGCCGCGATCGAATCGAGCGGCAAGGCATGCGACAACCCGGCGGTCGGCCTCTACGAGGACGACTTCTCGGCCGCGATGCGCACCGAGCCGGGCGTGGTGTCGGTGCAGTCGTACTCGGCGATGCTGCGCACCTACAACCAGGGCTACAACGAGGACTACCCGAAGATGAACGTCGTGCCGATCGATGCGGAGAACTACGGCGCGGTGTCGGTCGATGTGTCGCGCGTGAAAGGCTTCATGAGCCGCGACTGCGGGATGACGGCCGTGCACCTGTTCCTGACCGACCACAAGGCGACGACGATCAACCGGATCCTCGACGACGTGAAGCAGTACCGCGCGACGCATTCGTTCCCGGGCATCACGATCCGGCTCGCGGCCGGCAACGCGGGCGTGCTGGCTGCCACGAACGACGAAGTCGCGAAGAGCGAGCTGCCGATGATGCTCTACGTGTACGCGGCGATCCTGATCCTCGTGTTTCTCGCCTATCGCGACTGGCGCGCGATGCTCGCCTGCTGCGTGCCGCTGTCGGTCGCGACCTTCATCGGCTACTGGTTCATGAAGGAACTGCAGATCGGGCTGACCGTCGCAACGTTGCCGGTTATGGTGCTCGCCGTCGGCATCGGCGTCGACTACGCGTTCTACATCTACAACCGGCTGCAGGTGCATCTCGCGGGCGGGCAGGACATCGTGGAGGCCGTCCGGCACGCCATGCTCGAAGTGGGCGTCGCGACGATCTTCACGGCGATCACGCTGGCGATCGGCGTCGCAACGTGGAGTTTCTCCGCGCTCAAGTTCCAGGCCGACATGGGCAAGCTGCTCGCGTTCATGTTCGTCGTGAACCTCGTGATGGCGATGACCGCGTTGCCCGCGCTCGCGTCGCTGCTCGAACGCTGGTTCCCGCGTCGCAAGCCCGCGCGCGCACCAGGCCTGTTCAGTCACTGACGCGCACGAACATTCCGACGGAGATTCAGCCATGGTCAAGACGCTCGCTGTCTGCGCCGTACTCGGCATCGCGGCGATTGCCGTTCCGCGATTTTCCGCATCGGTCGCGGGCCGGCCTGCGCCGGCTCGGGCATTCGCGACCGATGCCGGACGCGTCGTCGTGCATCACGCCACGGCCGCCGAACCGGAACGTGCCCCGTTGCCGAACGACGGCAGCGCGGAGCGGCAGGCTGCCGACACGCCGCCCATCGTGGTGCTCGGCGTAGCGCATGCCGGCTGGTCGGATCTGTTCAATCACTGACGTCCGCATACACCACCACAGGGACTCACCATGATCAAGATGCTCGTTGCCTGTACCGCGCTCTGCGCTGCCGCGGCGGCGTTCGCGCAACCACCGGAAGGTACCGTCGCGGCCTGGGCCGCGAAGCCCGCCCATGCATGGGCCGTGCCGACGCACATGATGCTGACGGACGCGACGCGCGCCGGTGCGCGGATCGTCGCGGTCGGCGAGCACGGCATCGTGCTGCTGTCGGACGACGACGGCAACACCTGGCGCCAGGCGCGGCGCGTGCCGGTGTCGGCGACGCTGTCGGCCGTGTCGTTCGTCGACGCGAAGCGCGGCTGGGCCGTCGGCCAGTGGGGCGCGATTCTCGCGACCGACGACGGCGGCGATACGTGGGTCACGCAACGGCTCGATACGTCGGTCGACCAGCCGCTGTTCTCCGTGCTGTTCACGAGCGCGCAGGACGGCATCGCCGTCGGACTGTGGTCGCTGATGCTGCAGACCCACGACGGCGGCCGGACCTGGACGCGTACGACGCTGCCGAAGCCGCCCGGCGGCGGCAAGGCCGACCGCAACCTCTACCACGTGTTCGCCGATGCCGCGCATGCGCTCTACATCGTGTCGGAACAGGGGATGGTGCTCAAGTCCGTCGATGCCGGCGCGAACTGGTCCTATCTGCCGACCGGCGGCAAAGGCACGTTGTGGTCCGGGGTTGCGATGCCCGACGGCCGGCTCGTGGTCGGCGGCCTGCTCGGCAGCCTGTTCGAGAGCCGCGACGGCGGTGCGACGTGGGCCGCCCTGAACACGGGCACGCGCAGCTCGATCACCGATCTCGTCGCGACCGGCGGCGGGCTGGTCGGCGTCGGGCTCGACGGGCTGACACTCGCGCAGCGCGTTGCCGGCGGTCCGGTCGAGGTGGCGCAGCGCGAGGATCGCGCGACGCTGACCGCCGCACTGATCGACGCGCGCGGCAAGCCGATCCTGTTTTCGCAGGATGGCGTGCTGGCTGCACGATGAAATGAATCTGCGACTGAAAGAGCAACGAAAGATGGAGCGTTCGACATGAACAGCAAGCACCGGCCGGATCCGCAGGCCAGGCGCCAGATATTGCGTGTCGCGGCGGCGGGCGCCGCATCGCTCGCGGCCGCAGAGATCCCGTTCGCGCAAGGTGCGACCGCTGCCGCAGCCGCGGGCGGCGTGCTCGACGTCGTGATCGTCGGCGCCGGGCTCGCGGGGCTCACCGCCGCACGCGACCTGACGCGCGCCGGCTGCGACGCGTTCGTCGTCGTCGAGGCGCGCGACCGCGTCGGCGGGCGTACCTACAACCACGACCTCGGGCACGGTGTCGTCTCGGAAGCCGGCGGCCAGTGGATCGGCCCCGGTCAGACGGCGATTGCCGACCTGGCGAGGGAACTCGGTGTCGACACGTTCCCCACCTTCTACGAAGGCAGGACGGTCGTGCTCGCCGGCGACACGCGTGTCGCGCAGGATTTCCACGGCGGCTCCGGCGGCGACGACGCGATCGGCGCGAAGCTCGGCGCGCTCGCGCGCGGCGTGCCGTCGCGCGAGCCGTGGACTGCGCAGCACGCGGCCGAACTCGACAAGCTGACTTACGGCGACTGGCTGCTGCGACAGGGCGTGACCTACGAAGATGGCTACTTCCTCGGCCTTGCGGCGAAGCTGTCGCTCGGCGGCGCACCGGCGCAGCTCGGGCTGCTGCACTACCTGTCGATGATCAACAGTGCGGACTGCGACTACGCGAAGCTCGAGTCGACCAAGGGCGGTGCACAGGAAACGCGCTTCGTCGGCGGTTCGCAGGTGTTGAGCCTGCGCATGGCGAGCGAGCTCGGCACGAAGGTGCGCCTGTCCTGCCCGGTGCGCAGGATCTCGGGCTGGAATCGCGACGTCGTCGACGTGCAGACCGATCGCGGCGTGTTCCGCGCACGACGCGTGATTGTCGCGCTCAACCCGGCGCTCTGCGAGCAGATCGTGTTCGATCCGCCGCTGCCGGCCGGCCGCGCGCAACTGCAGCGCAACTGGCCCGCGAATGCGCCGATGCGCAAGACGGTGCATGTCTATGACCGGCCGTTCTGGCGCGACGACGGCTATAACGGCCAGATCTTCGAGGTGGGCGGTCCGGTCTTCATGGCGTACGACAATTCGCCGCCGGACGGTTCGGTCGGCGTGCTCGCCGCGTTCGTCGCACCGGGCGCGCTGCCCGCGGAGCCGAAGGCTGCCGAACGGGCGCTCTCGGCCGTGTTCGCACGCGCGCTCGGCGACAAGGCGCTGCATCCGACCCAGTTCCACGACTACGACTGGGGCCGCGTCGATCCCTGGACACTTCAGTGCATCCATCCGCTGCCACCCGGCTTCTGGACGAAATGGGGCAAGTTCCTGCGTCCGGCGGCCGGCCGGTTGATCTGGTCGGGCACCGAGACGGCCGATCTGTGGGCCGGCGCGATGGACGGTGCGGTGCGTTCGGGGCATCGCGCGGCACTGCAGGCGCTCGGCAAGCTGGCCGGGCGCGGCGCGGAGGCCTGAATGAAACGAACCTGGGTGATCGGCGCGGTGGTGGTGATCGCGGGCGTCGCGACGGCCGGCACGATGTACGGTCCCGATCTGCTCGACGGCATGCGCTATCAGAAGGCGATGGCCGCGATCGGCGACGCGGACAGAACCAATGGCGGCGCGTGGCCGCAACCGCAGGAGACCTGCGCGTTCTGCCATGGCCCTCGCGGGCAGTCGCGCAACGCGTGGTATCCGTCGCTGTCGGGGCAGCCCGCAAGCTATATCGCCGCGCAGCTGCGCGCGTTCGCGAACGACACGCGCCCCAATGCGTACATGGGGCCGCTCGCGCGCGAACTCGACGACGCGAAGATCGACGCACTGGCGACCTATTTCGCGCGGCAGGCGCCCGCACGCAACGAGGCGGTGCCGGCGGACGAGGCGCTTGCCAGGCGCGGGATGGCGCTGGTCGCCGCGCGAAGTTGCCAGGCCTGCCACGGTGCGACATTGGAGGGCAAGGATCACGTGCCTCGCCTCGCGGGTCAGGGTCAGCTTTACCTGGAGACCCAGCTGGCGGCATTCGGCTCGGGCCGGCGCCACGATCCGACCGGCGCGATGAACGGCGTGGTCGCGACGCTGTCGGGCGACGACCGGCGCGCGATTGCGCACTATCTGGCCGCCCTGTCGCCGGACGGCGCGGGCGGCACAGGCGGCTCGTCCCGATGATGCGGACGGCATGTCGGGGCCGGGAATACCCTGCCTTTTTCTTTGCTCACTACTTTGTCATAGTGACCTAAGATTGGTAACGTGTTCTATAAAGAGTACGCGAGTGTGAAGCAGCAGTAGTGGCCGGCCGGCCGAACCGATTTTCGACAACTTACGTTTCAGGAGACAAGCATGGCCAAGCATCCCGTCGTCGTTTATGGCGCAAGCGGTTACACCGGCATGTTGATCATGGACTGGCTGATCGACCAGAACATCCCGTTCACGGCGGTCGCGCGCAACGCGGGCCGCGCGAAGGAAATGATGGCGCAGCGCGTCGTGCGCCTCGAATCCGCGCAATACGAACTCATCGAAGCCGAGCACGACGTCGATGCACTCGTGAACGCGTTTCGCGGCGCGAAGGTGGTCTGCAACACCGTCGGGCCGTTCTCGAGCTTCGGGCTCGTCGGCGTCGAGGCCGCGTTGAAGGCCGGCTGCCACCATCTCGATACGACCGGCGAGCAGTCGTACATCCGGCAGGTGCGCGACCAGTTCGGCGAGTTGTATCGCCAGGCCGGGTTGCTGGTGTCGTCGTCGAATGCGTACATGTACACGTTCGCCGAGATCGCCGCGGAACTCGCGCTCGAAACGCCGGGCATCGACGCGCTGGAGACGGCCACGCTGACCCGCGGGCCACGCGGTGCGGCCGGCGTGAGCATCGGTTCGACCGCGACAATCTTCGACGGTGCGCGCCACGAGTCCTGCTACCTGTGGGAGAAGGCGCTCGTGCCGCACGCGCCGGACGCGTCGTTCACGGTCGCGACGCCCGAACTCATGCAGCCGGTGTTCTGCCTGCCGTGGGGCGGCACCTCGCTGCCCGTCTACTTCGAGCGCGATCCGCGCGTGCGCAGCTGCATCTCCTGCGTGGGCTTCTACGACAACAACGTGATGAAGCTCGTGCACCAGTTCGGGCAGAAGTGGGAGGCCGAATACAAGCACCTGCCGCGCGAGCAGCAGGACGAGGTGCTGAAGCAGGTCGTCGCGTCGACCACGCCGACGATGCCGCCGCGCGAGCGCACGACGATCCAGCGCAGCGTCGACTTCGCGATCGGCCGCGGCCAGCTCGCCTCGGTGCGCGCGACCGTGCATGGCATCACGCCGTACATCTCGACCGGTGCGATCCATACGGCCGGCGTGCTCAAGTTGCTCGACGGCGATGTCGCGCGCACGGGCTTCGCATCGGGCTCGAAGGCGTTCGGCCATCGCTACCTGCTCGGCTTCCTCGAACAGCGCGGGCTCGCACGCGCGACCATCACGCAACTGTGACGGCGACCGCGGTGCCGAACCCCATTCAACGGAACACCTGACATGGCCATTATCGATTTCTACGACCGCGGGTGGCGCATCAATCCCGACGGCATCGCATACATCCAGGACGAGCGCAGCTACACGTTTCAGGAAATCGGCGAGCTGTCGTGCCGCATCGCGAACGGACTGCTCGCCGCCGGCTTCGCAAAGGAAGCGAAGGCGGCGGTGTGGGCGGACAACGACGTAACCGGGTGGTGCTGCGCGCTCGGCATGTGGCGAGCAGGGCTCGCGTATATCCCGGTCAACGGGCGCAATGCGCCGGCCGAGAACCAGTACGCGCTCGACGCGTTCGACTGCGAGGTGCTGTTCTTCCATCACGCGTTCGCGGCTGCGATCGATGCGCTGCGGTCGAGCCTGCCGAAGGTGCGGCTGTGGGTCTGCATCGACGCCGACCTGCCGTGGGCGCCATCGCTGGCGACGTGGAGCGAAGGGCAGCCGGCCACGCCGCCGGTCGTCGACTATGCGATGGACGATGTCGTCACGCTGTCGGCCACCGGCGGCACGACCGGCTTGCCGAAGGGCGTGATGAACACGCACCGCTCGTTCCAGACGTATTTCGCGAACTTCATGATCGCGATGTCGTACGGCAACGCGCGGCCGGTGAATCTCGCCGCGGCACCGATGACGCATACCGCCGGCATGATGTCGCTGCCGTGCACCGCGCGCGGCGGCACGGTCGTCGTGCTGCCGAAACCCGACCCGGCGCTGCTGCTCGGCGCGATCGTCAAGCATCGCGTGACCGAGTTCTTCCTGCCGCCGACCGTGATCTATCGGCTGCTCGACATCCCCGGCATCGAGACAGTCGACTTCTCGTCGCTGCGCTACTTCCTGTACGGCGCCGCGCCGATGTCGGTCGAGAAGCTCAAGCGCGCGATCGCCGTATTCGGCCCGGTGATGACGGGCGGCTACGGCCAGACCGAAGCGCCCGCATCGATCTCGTACCTGACGCCGGCCGAGCATTTCGTCGACGGTGCGCTGGCGCCGGACGAACGGCTGGCATCGGTCGGCCGCCCGAATCCGCTGGTGCGCGTCGAGATCGTCGGCGAGCGCGGCGAGGTGCTGAAACAGGGCGAGACCGGCGAGATCTGCGTGCGCGGCGACCTCGTGATGAAGGGCTATTACCGCGCGCCGGACAAGACGGCCGAGACGATCGTCGACGGCTGGCTGCATACCGGCGACATCGGCCACCTCGATCGCGACGGCTATCTGCACATCACCGACCGCAAGAAGGACATGATCATCAGCGGCGGCTTCAACGTCTATCCGAGCGAAGTCGAGCAGGTGATCTGGTCGCATCCGGCGGTGCAGGACTGTGCGGTGATCGGCGTGCCCGACGAGAAGTGGGGCGAGGCCGTGAAGGCCGTCGTCGAGCTCAATGCGGGCCAGCAGGTGAGCGCGGACGAACTGATCGCGCTGTGCAAGGCGCAGCTCGGCTCGGTGAAGGCGCCGAAGAGCGTGGACTTCATCGCCGCGCTGCCGCGCAGCACGGCGGGCAAGGTGCTGAAGAAGGACTTGCGCGAACGGTACTGGCGAGGCCAGGCGCGCAGGATCTGAACGCGATCGACAGGGATTTCAGACGATGACCAAGCTCTACATCGCCGGCATTGCGATGACCGTGTTCGGCAAGCATCCCGACCGCAGCGTCGACGACCTCGCGCGCGAAGCGCTGCAGCGTGCGTTGCGCGACGCCGGTTGTCATGCCGACGCGATCCGCGCCGCGTTCTACTCCGGCATCACCAACGGCGCGCTGCAAGGGCAGCTGTCGATTCCCGGCCAAGTCGTGTTCAGCAAGATCGGCCTCGACGGCATTCCGATGTTCAACGTCGAGAATGCGTGCGCATCCGGCAGCACGGCCGTGCACCTGGCCGTGCGCGAACTGCAGTCGGGCGCGTGCGACGTCGCGCTCGCGCTCGGCGCGGAGAAGATGAACGTCGCGGACAAGGCGAAGTCGTTCGCGCTGTTCGAGGCCGGCTGGGACGTCGCGCGCGTCGACGAGAACTTCGCGACGCTCGCGCGGCTCGGCGAAGGGATCGAGCCGCCGCCCGGCTCCGAATCCGGACGTCCGTACAGTCGCTTCATGAAGATCTACGCGGCGATGTGCCGGCATCACATGCGCACGTACGGGACGACGCAGCGGCAGATCGCGGCCGTGTCCGCGAAGAACCATGGGCACTCGGTGCACAACCCGTACTCGCAGTTTCGCCAGCCGTTCACGATCGACGAGGTGCTGGCGGCGCCGCCGATCACGTATCCGATCACGCTGCCGATGTGCGCGCCGCTGTCCGACGGTGCGGCCGCGGCGATTCTCTGTACCGAGGAAGGGCTCGCGCGCATCGGCGCCGATCGCAGCCGCTGCATCCGGATTGCCGCGAGCGTGATCCGAAGCTTCACGCGCCGTCGCATCGACGAGCCGTACAAGCACATCGGCCGGCTCGCTGCGCTGCAGGCGTACGAGCAGGCGGGCCTCGGGCCGGAGGACATGGACGTCGCCGAAGTGCACGACGCATCGGCGATGGGCGAGATCATCCAGGCGGAGAACCTCGGCTTCGTGCCGCTCGGCGAAGGCGGCCCGGCCGCGGAGCGCGGCGAGTTCACGCTCGGCGGACGGATTCCGATCAACACGTCGGGCGGACTCGAATCGAAGGGCCATCCGCTCGGCGCAACCGGCATCGGACAACTGTACGAACTCGTCACGCAATTGCGCGGCGAAGCCGGTGCGCGTCAGGTGCAGGGCGCGCGGCATGCGATCCAGGAAAACGGCGGCGGCCTGCAGGGCATCGAGGAAGCGGCGCTGGCCATTCACATTCTCAGCAAGAACTGACGGAGGCTGACATGAGCGACGCATATGGCACGACGACGGCCGGACCGGCGGGGAGCACGGCGCACGCAGCCGGCGGCGCGGCGGCGTCGATGCAGGCGGCCGGGACCGACGCGGGCCCGTTCGCGCGATGGGGCGACGAATTCCGTGCGGACGCCGCGTTGCAGAAATATCGTCCGATTGGTGGCTGGATCGAAGCGCCGGCCGACGTGCAGCCGCCGCTCGAGGGCGACGTGCATGCGGACGTGGTCGTGGTCGGCGCCGGCTTTGCCGGCCTGTCCACCGCGCTGGAACTGACCGCGCGCGGGGCCAGCGTCGTCGTGCTCGAACGCGAGTTCGCGGGCTTCGGCGCGAGCGGCCGCAATGCCGGCTATCTCGCTGGAGGCCAGGGACTCGAGTACGAACTGTTCGTCAAGCGCGTCGGCCGCGAGCAGGCGAAGCGGATCGTCGGCTTCTACGACGAAGGCGTGGCGTATGTCGAGCACAAGCTCGCCGAATACGCGATCGACTGCGACTACCGTGCATCGGGCATCATCCGCGCGGGCGTGCATCCGTCGCAGGAGAAGCGGCTGCGCGAAAGCATGGAGACCGGCATCGAGCTCGGCTCGCCCGCCGAGTTTCTCGACGGCGCTGCGATGCGCGCGCGCGGGATTCCGCCGGCGTTCCTGTTCGGCGCGTACGTGCCGGGCGGCGGTACGCTCGACCCCGGCAAGTACGTGACAGGGCTGCGGCGCGCGGCGCTTGCGGCCGGCGTGAGGCTCTACGAGAACACCGCGGTGCTCGGCTTCGACGAAGGCCCGACGGTGCGCGTGCGTACCGCGCGCGGCACTGCGAGCGCGTCGACGCTGGTGCTCGCGACCAATGCGTATACACCGCAACTCGGCCTGCTCGGCGACAAGGTTATGCCGTTGCGCGTGTCCGCGCTCGAAACCGAGCCGCTGTCCGATGCGCAGCTCGACGCACTGGGCTGGCCGAACCGCGAAGGGATCGTGACCTCGCACCTGACGATGGAAAGCCACCGCCTCACGGCGCGCAACACGCTGTTGCTGACCACCAAGCGGCTGCACTACGTGTACGGTTCCCGGACGCCCAACGTGCCCGACGACGACGCGTATCGTGCGCTCGCCAAGGCGCTGCAGACGCGCTTTCCGCAGCTGGGCAACGTGCCGGTGCGCGCATGCTGGAGCGGCTACATCTCGTTCGCGGGCGACGCGCTGCCGGTGGTCGGCGCGGGCGGCGCGCACGGCAATGTGTTCTTTACGGCCGGCTGCTCGGGGCACGGCGTCGGTACGCAGTCGCTGATCGGACGCGTGCTGGCCGAGCGGATTCACGACGGGCGATCGCCGCTGCTCGATGCGCTGACGCACCGCACGCCGTCGGTGCCGCCGGAGCCGCTGCGCTGGTGTGCGATGAGCGCGATGCTCGGCGTCGCGAACCTGCTCGACGAGCGCGTGAACCGCAAGGCGAAGTCGATGTAGCGGCACGCGCGCTCGTCACGACGCGGGAACGCGCATTCGGCCGGGCCGCCCGGCAGAGAGGCGCCTCGATGGAAAATGAGGCTCGCATCGGGTATAGTCGTTGGTGCTCCGTAAGGTACGGAGCACCATTTCGACGAAGCCGAAACGCTATCTTCACGACGAACACGATGACAGTGTCCAACGAGCAGCGCAGCACGAGAAAGCGGCGCACTTCGACTGCCACCGCAGCAGCGAGCAACCCCGACGGTTTGCGGGCGCAGGGCCTGCGCACACGCAACACGATCATTCGCGTCGCGCGCAAGTTGCTGCTCGAAGGCGGCCCGCTGGAATTCTCGCAGCGCGCGGTCGCCGCTGCCGCCGGGATCAGCGTCAGCAATCTCCAGTATTACTTCCCGACCCGGATCGCCGTGCTGCGAGCCGTCGTCGAGCCGGTCATCGTGGCGTATCTCGACGACATGAAGCGCGCGATCAGCAGCGATGCATCGCCGCGCGACGTGTTCGAAGAGATCATCCTGCGCTCGGTTACCGATGCGAAGGACAAGAAGTACAACGCACTGTTCCGGCATTTCCTGTCGTTCGCGGCGACCGACGCCGAATGCATGAAGCTGTGCGACGAATGGTATTCGGCGCTCACGCGCGACCTCGCGCAGCTGGTGCGTGCGCTTACGCCCGCCTTCAGCGCGGCCGACAGCCGGCATGCGGCCACGATGCTCATCGCGCTGGCCGACGGCCTCGCGATGCAGTACGGCACCCTCGGACGGCACACGCAGGCGCTCGACGCGTATTTCGCGGCGACGTCGCGCGCGATCGCGTACGGCACGCTGGTTCCGGCCGGCAAGTAAGCGCGCGCCCGCAGCGGCCACGCGCATGGAGACAGGGGAATACCCTGTCTTTTTTTTGCTTCCTGTGTTTGTCATGATGACCTATGTTTGGTATGTGTTACTAGGTATGGGACGGCCGGGTGGGTCTGTTGCCTGGTCGACGTGACTGGAGTGCAGGAGGAGAACGGAAATGATTCGTCTGAACAAGTCCGCGGCGCTGCCCGCGGTCGGCCTGACCGGCTTCGAGACGCCGCTGGGCGAAGAGGAAAGCGCGATCCAGCATACGGTTCACCGTTTTGCGCGCGACGTGCTGCGGCCGATCGGTCGCGAGCTCGACCGAATGACGCCGGAGGAGGTGATTGCTCCCGGGTCGCCGTACTGGGCGGCGATCGTCGAGAGCGCGAAGCTCGGGCTCGATCCGCAGCTGATCGCGCAGTTTCCGCCTGACACGGCGGTGCGCATCGAGTCGTTGATCGGCGAGGAACTCGGCTGGGGCGACGCGGGCCTCGCGGTGTCGATCGGTGCGGCAACGATGCCGCTGATGATGGCGCAGACGGTCGGCAATCGGGAGTTGATCGAGATGTGCGCGGGCAAGGTCGGCTGCTGGATGAACACGCAGCCCGATCGCGGGTCGGACGCGGCGATCCTGTATCGGCAGGAACTCGACGCGCGCGGCCGGCAGCCGGTCGGCAACGTGACCGCGAAGGTCGGCGCGGACGAGATCGTGATCAACGGACAGAGTTCGGCGTGGATCTCGAACGGCTCGGTTGCGCAGGTCGCGCTCGCGTACATGGCGGCCGACTATGGCGACGGCTTCTACGGCGAAGGCGAGCGCAGCCAGTTCACCCACGGCATCGCGATGATCCTGCCGCTCGACCTGCCGGGCGTGTCGCGCGGCAAGCCGCTCGACAAGATCGGTCAGCGCTCGCTGCCGCAGGGCGAGATCTATTTCGACAACGTGAAGGTGCCGAAGCGCTTCGCGATTGCGCTGAAGGACGACTATCTCGGCAATCTCGCCTCGACGTGGTCGTATGCGGGTACGCACATGTGCCAGGTGTTCGTCGGCGTCGCGCGCGCGGCGTTCGAACTCGCGCTCGCGTATTGCCACGAGCGCAGGCAGGGCGGCGCGCTGCTGATGGATCATCAGATGACGCACCTGCGCATCGGCGAGATGTTGCGCCGGCTCGAAATGGCGCGCGCGATCGCACGCCGCAGTCTGGCGTTCTCGCGGATGTCGCCGCAGAGCCACCCGTACGCGACCGCGCAGGCCAAGGTGAGCGTGACGGAAGAAGCGATGAAGATTACCCACGAGGCGTTCCAGCTGTTCGGCGGTAACGGGACCACGCGCGAATTCCCGATCGAGAAGCTGTTCCGCGACGTGCGATCGGCGCTGATCGAGGACGGCGAGAACTATATTCTCGCGTCGCGCCTCGGTGTGCTGGCCGGGCAGCTTTTTCAGAACGGCTGGACGCGGGAATAAGGCGCGTGCGTGATGACGCAGGCAGCATGAAGCGGCGCGCCTTGACATGCAGCGCGCCGCGGTTTGCTCCGGGAAGCAGGCGCGCGGCAGTTTCGGCGCACGCAGCGAAACGGATTACGACACGTCCCGGCGAACCGCTTTGACGAGCGCGACGATCGTGCAGCCCAGCCGGGCGAGCAGCAGGGTGGCGAGGAGCAGGTAGCTCGGCGTCGCATGGATCACCTCCGCGATCGGGGAGTCGATGGCGCGAGACGAAGCAACGACGATCAGTCCATGGACGACGAACCATCCGGTCGCGATCGTCAGCGCCATCGCGCTCGCCAGGAGTCCGACGCTTCGCGCAACGCCCGGCAGCGCTTCATCACGCGCATTCACCGGGCACTCCGCAGCCGATAGCCGACGCCGCGCATCACTTCCGGCATGCCGGTCGCGCCGGCGCATTCGAGCTTCTTGCGCAGCCGGCTGATATGGCTGTCGATCGTGCGCTCCAGCGCGTCGGCATCGGCGAGGCATGCGTCGCCGAGTTCGCCGCGCGTAAACACGCGGCTCGGCGCGCCGGCCATGTGCGCGAGCAGCCTGAATTCGGTCAGCGTCAGCGCGACGCCGGTTTCCCCGGCTTCGGTGCGGACCCTGACGAGGTAGCTCTCCGCGTCGATTTCCAGGTTGCCGACCTTCATGACGCGTCCGGGCGTGACCGCGTCCAGCCGGCGCAGGATCGTGCGGATGCGCGCCACTACTTCGGCCGGGTTGAACGGCTTTGTGATGTAGTCGTCGGCGCCGAAGCGCAGCCCCTGCAAGCGATCGATTTCGCGGTCGAGCGCGGTGAGCAGCACGACCGGCGTGTTGCCGCGGCGGCGCAGTTCGACCAGCACTTCCCAGCCGTCCTTCTGCGGCATCCGGATATCGAGCAGGATCAGGTCGGGCTTCAGCACGGGTTGCACGTCGAGCACGGCCTGCCCGCTGCCGACGCAGCAGGTGCGAAAGCCGTCATGAGCGAGATAGGCGTCGAGGATCTCGGCGATTTCCGGCTCGTCGTCGGCAATGAGGATCAAAGGGTTCATCGGCGTCACTCGAAGGGGAGACCGGTGGATGAGCGGACGATGCCGGGCGGGCACGGCCGGTATGGCGGGCGCGGTCGCCGCCGGCGCACCGGCGACGATCGCGCGTTCAGCCCTTGGCCGCGCCGGCGGCGGGGCCGACATCGGTGTCGACCAGTCCGCCACCGAGCGCCTTGTAGAGCGCGACCGCGTTGCTCAGCTCGGCGCTGCGCAGGTCGAGCAAGGCCTGGCGCGCGGCATACAGTTGCCGCTGCGAATCGAGCAGCTCCAGGCGATCCTCGATGCCGGCGCGATAGCGCAGGTTCACCAGGTCGGTGCGGCGCTCCGCGCTCCTGACGACGTCGCGTTGTGCCTCGATCTGGCGGCTGAAGGTTTCGCGTCCGGCGAGGCCGTCGGCCACTTCGCGGAACGCCGTCTGGATTGCGCGCTCGTATTCGGCGACCGCACTGGACTTGCGGACCTCGGCCAGCCGCAGCTCGGCGCGCAGCCGGCCGCCTTCGAAGATCGGCACCGTGATCTGCGGCGCGAACGCCCAGGTACGGTGATCGCCGGCGAACAGGCTGCCCATCGCCGGGCTCAGGAAGCCGATCGTCGACGTCAGCGACAGGCGCGGGAAGAACGCCGCGCGCGCCGCGCCGATGTCGGCGTTGGCCGCGACGAGCGCCTGTTCGGCCTGCTGGATGTCCGGGCGGCGGTACAGCAGTTCCGACGGCAGCCCGGCCGGCAGCTGCGTCGGCACCGGCTGGCGCTCGAGCGACAGCGGCTCGGGCAGGTCCTTCGGCAGTTCGGTGCCGACCAGCAGCCGCAGCGCGTTGCGCGCCTGCTCGACGGCGCGCGAGCGCGCCTCGAGATCGGCCGTGGCGCTCGCGACCTGGCCTTCGGCCTGCGCGATGTCCACGCCGCTGGCCTGATTCGCCTGCTTGAGCCGGCGTGCGAGATCGAGTGATTGCCGCCAGTCGTTCAGTGTCCGTTCCGACAGCGCGCGCTGTTCCTGCGCGAGGCGCTCGGCGAAGTACGCATTGGCGACGGAACCGACGAGCGCGATCTGCACGGCGCGGCGGCCGTGATCGGTCGCGAGGTAGCGCGCGAACGCCGCATCGGACAGTGATTTCACGCGACCGAACAGGTCGATCTCGAACGCGCTGATTCCGACGTTCACGCCGTACTGCGTCTGCATCGACTCGGGCACGGGCGGGTTCATGTCGGCGTTGGCCGGCGTGCGCTGGCGCGTGAAGCTCGCACCGGCGCCGACGGACGGCAGGCGCGCCGAGCGCTGAATGCCGTACTGCGCCTCGGCCGCCTGGACGTTCAGCGCAGCGAGGCGCAGGTCGCGGTTGTTGTCGAGCGCGAGCTCGATCAGGCGCTGCAGGCGGCGATCGCCGAACATCGTGCGCCAGCCGAGGTCGGCTGCGTTCGCATGCTGCGCGGTGGCGGCCGCGGTCGCGGCCGTATAGGTGCCCGGCACCGGCATCGCCGGCCTGACCAGCTTCGGCGCGATCGAGCACGCCGACAGCGCGAGGGCGGCGGACACCGCAGCGGAGAGAATAAGCAGTCGCATCACATCAACCTTCCTGTTCGTGGGTGGCGGCGGCGCGCTTCCTGCCCGATGCGAGCCATGCCGAGAGACGTTCCTGCACGCTCATCACGAACACGAAGAACACCGGAACGAAGAAAATGGCCAGCACGGTGGCGGCGATCATGCCGCCCAGCACGCCGGTGCCGATCGCGTGCTGCGTCTCCGAGCTCGCGCCGGAGGCGATGACGAGCGGCACCACGCCGAGCCCGAACGCGAGCGAGGTCATCAGGATCGGGCGCAGGCGCAGCTTCGACGACTGCACGGCCGCCTCGATCAGCCCCTTGCCTTCCTCGCGCAACTGCTTTGCGAATTCGACGATCAGGATCGCGTTCTTGGCCGACAGACCGATCACGGTGATCATCCCGACCTTGAAGAACACGTCGTTCGGCAGGCCGCGCAGCATCACCGCGGCGAGTGCGCCGATCAGCCCGAGCGGCACCACGAGCATCACCGACAACGGAATCGCCCAGCTCTCGTAGAGCGCCGCCAGCACCAGGAACACGACGACCATCGACAGCGCCATCAGCATCGGCGCCTGCGAGGCCGATTCGCGCTCCTGCAGCGACTGGCCGGTCCACGCGACCGTGAAGCCGGGCGGCAACTGCGCGGCCAGACGTTCCATCTCGGCCATCGCCGCGCCGCTCGAGTGGCCGGGCGCGGCGCCGCCGGAGATCCGCGCGGACGGGTAGCCCTGGAAACGCACCAGTTGGAGCGGCGTCTCCGACCAGACCGGATGCACGACTTCCGACAGCGGCACCATGCCGCCGGCCGCATTGCGCACATAGAGCTTCATCACGTTGTCGATCTGCATGCGGGCCGGCGCATCGGCCTGGATGATCACCTGCTGCATGCGGCCCGCGTTCGGGAAGTCGTTCACATAGGTCGAGCCCATCGCGGCCGACAACGTGTCGCTGATGGTCGTGAACGACACGCCGAGCGCTTCGGCCTTGTCGCGGTCGATCTCCAGCTTCACGCTCGTGCCGGCCGGCAGGCTGTCCGGATAGACGCCCGTCACGACCTTGCTTTGCGCGGCGAGTTCGAGCAGCTTCGCCTCGGCTGCCTTGAGTGCGGCGTAGCCCTGGTTCGCGCGATCCTGCAGGCGCATCGTGAATCCCGAACTGGTGCCGAGCTCGTCGATCGCCGGCGGCAACAGGCTCATGACCGTGCCTTCGGTCACGCCACCCATCGCGGCCTGCGCGCGCATCGCTTCTTCGGTCGAGGACGAGCCCTCGCGCTTGTTCCAGTCCTTGAGCACCGCGTAGTTCAGCGCCGCGTTCGGACCGAGGCCGGAGAAGCCGTAGCCGATGATCGAGATGCTCGACTGGATCGCCGGACGCGACGCGAGATGCTTTTCGAGCGTCTTGACCACATCACCCGTGCGCTCGACGGTCGAATCGGCCGGCAGCAGGAAGCCGGTCATGAAGTAGCCCTGGTCTTCCTCGGGCAGGAACGACGACGGCAGCATGCGGAAGCCGAACACCAGCGCAATCGAGATCGCAACGAACAGCAGCATCACGCGACCGGTGCGACCGACCAGGCGGCCGACGCGCGTCTCGTACCATTGCGTCAGGCGATCGAAGCGACGGTTGAACCAGCCGAAGAAGCCGCGTTTCTCATGGTGCCCATGCTCGATCGGCTTGAGCATCGTTGCGCACAGGGCCGGCGTCAGCGTCAGCGCGAGCAGGGCGGAGAACAGGATCGACACGGCCATCGACAGCGTGAACTGCTGATAGATCACGCCGACCGAGCCGCTCGACATTGCCATCGGCAGGAACACGGCCGTCAGCACCAGCGTGATGCCGATGATTGCGCCGGTGATTTCCTTCATGGCCTTGAGCGTCGCGTCCTTCGGCGACAAGCCTTCTTCCACCATCAGGCGTTCGACGTTCTCGACCACGACGATCGCATCGTCGACGATGATGCCGATCGCGAGCACCATGCCGAACATCGTCAGCACGTTGATCGAGAAGCCGGTCAGCAGCATGACCGTGAAGGTGCCGAGCATCGCGACCGGCGCGACGATCGCCGGGATCAGCGTGTAGCGCACGTTCTGCAGGAACAGGTACATCACCAGGAACACGAGCACCATTGCCTCGAGCAGCGTGTGCACGACCTTCTCGATCGAGATCTTCACGAACGGCGCGGTGTCGAACGGAATCGAGTAGGTCATGCCGGCCGGCATCGTCTTCGCGATCATGTCCAGCTGGTCGCGCACGGCCTGCGCGGTCTTCACCGCGTTGGCGCCCGGCGCGAGCTGCACGCCCGCGAAGGTGGCGGGTTTGCCGTTTTCGCTGTTGACGAAGGTGAACGACTGCGGGCCGAGTTCGACGCGCGCGACATCGCCAAGCACGACCTTCGAGCCGTTCGCGTTCGCGCGCAGCACGATCTTCGCGAACTGCTCGGGCGTCGTCAGCTGGCCTTGCGCGGTGAGCGGCACCGTCACGCGCTGGCCGGGCAGCGCGGGCGCCGCACCGAGGCTGCCCGGCGCGATCTGCACGTTCTGCTGGCTGACGGCCGTCGTCAGGTCGTTCATCGACAGGCCGTAGGTGATCAGCTTCTGCGGATCGACCCAGATGCGCATCGCCTGTTCGGAGCCGAACAGCTGGACCTTGCCGACGCCCTCGACGCGGCGCAGGTCCTCGACGACGTTGCGCGCCATGTAGTCCGCGAGTGCGTTCTCGTCGTAGCGGCCGCTCTCCGACTTCAGGCCGACGAACAACAGGAATCCGGTGGCGGCCGATTGCACGATCACGCCGTTCTGCCGCACGACGGGCGGCAGGCGCGGCTCGACCGACTTGAGCTTGTTCTGCACGTCGACCTGCGCCATCGCCGGATCGGTGCCCGGCTTGAAGGTGACGGTGATCTGCGCCTGACCGGAGGTATCGGCCGACGATTCGAAGTACAGCAGGTTGCGCACACCGGACAGCTCGCGCTCGATGAGGCTCAGCACGCTGTCGCTCATCGTCTGCGGCGTGGCGCCCGGATAGGTGGCGGTAATGGTGACGGTCGGCGGCGCGACCGACGGATAGCGCGCGACCGGCAACTCGGGGATCGCGATCAGGCCGAGCAGGATGATGAACAGGGCGATCACCCATGCGAACACCGGCCGTCGGATGAAGAATTGAGACATGACTGGATGCTCCGCGTGACTCAGTGCGACGAGGCGGTCGTGACCGCCGTGGGCGCCTGCCACGGGCTCGCCGCGACGGGCGCGCCTTCGCTCAGGCGCTCCATGCCTTCGACCACGACCTTCTGTCCGGCCTGCAGCCCCGACTTGATGCGGTAATTGCGGTTCGACAGTTCGCCGACTTCGACGGCCTTCAGGTGGGCCGTACCCTTGGCGTCGAGCACCCAGACCTGCGGCTTGCCGCCGGCGCGGACGATTGCCTGCTGCGGTACGGTCAGCGCGTGGTCGTAGTGCGCGCGCGGGATGCGGGCACGCACGTACATGCCCGGCAGAAGCTCGCGCCTCGGGTTGTCGACGAGCACGCGCACGAGCACGTCGCCGGTGCCGGGATCGACGTTGACGCCCGAGAACAGCATGCGGCCCTTCACGTCGTAGCGCGAGTCGTCGGCGCGCAGCACGTCGACCGGCACGCCATTGGCGTCCGACGCTTGCGGCTGCGCCGCGAGCGCGCCGCGCAGCGCGTCGAGCGACGCGGCCGGCTGGCGCACGTCCACGTAGACCTGGTCGATCTGCTGGATGCGCGCCATCGGCTGGCTGTCGCTGCTCGACACCAGCGCACCTTCGGTCACGAGCGCCTGGTCGATGCGGCCGGCGATCGGCGCTTCGACGGTCGCGAACTTCAGGTCGAGCTGGCGGCGCGCGAGCGTCGCGCGGGCCTGCGCGACGTCGGCCGCGGCCTGGTCGCGTTGCGATACGGCGTCGTCGTACACCTGGCGGCTGATCGCATCGGCCTCGACGAGCGGCTTGAAGCGCGCCGTCTGCACCTTTGCGCGGTCAAGCGCGGCCTGCGCGCGCTGCAGCGATGCGGCGGCGGTGTCCATTTCGGCTTTGAACGGCGCGGGATTGATCTGGAACAGCGGCTGCCCGATACGGACTTCGGTACCTTGCTCGAACAGTCGGCGCTGGACGATGCCGCTCACCTGCGGCCGGATCTCGGCGATCCGCACGGCCGCGACGCGGCCCGGCAGGTCTTCGGTCACGTCGAGGCGCGAGGCGGTCAGCGTCATCGCCGCCACCGGCGTGGGCGGTGCGGCAGCCGGTTGCTCGGCGGGCCCGCAACCCGCCAGCATCGCCGCCACCAGCGCGCAGACGGCGCCGTGGCAGCATCGTTTCTGATTCTTCATGTGGACTCCATCGGACGCGGGCACCCGACGGCCCGCATTTTCGGTTCGCAGTCTGCGTGCGCCCGATGGATTTTTTTATGCGGAAAGATGGAGATTCGATGGAGGGCGGGAAAGGGAAACCGGCGACGACGCGCGGCCGTCGTTCTCCGGGGCCCCGTCGTCGAGGCCGCGCGTATCTGGGAAAATGCGCGAGCGGCCGACGGTTCGGGGCAACGGCACAGAACGCCACAGGTGAAGAAATGAGCGACGACGAAGAACGTTCGTTTGACAGGGAAAGCCGCTTCTGGCGGTGGCCGCCGATGAAATGGTGGATCCGCGGGCACGGCCGCGACGGCTATTCGTTCCGTTTGCTGCTGGTGCCGCTGGTCGTCGTGTTCGTGCTCGAATTTGTCTGCGTCATGGTCGATGCGCTGTACAGCGGCATCGCCATCAGTGCGGCCGCGACGCTGTCCCTCGGCTTCGCCGGGTTCCACGGCGCGCAACACGAATGGCTCATAAGCTCCCCGACGACGCGAGCGCTCGTGAAGGCGCGCACGAAGAAGACAGCCGAGCGGTTCTCGTCGCTCGGCGTGGGCGCGACCGTCCTCGCGATCTTCGTCTCGGCGACGTCGCTGTCGCTCGTCTTGTCGGGTCAGCCGATGCTCGACAGCGTGTCGAAGGACGCGGTGTCGATCTTCATTGCACTGGTGTTCCTGCCGGTCTATGTGTCCGGCGCGGTGCGCAAGCTCGCCGTGGCACGGATCGAGGAACTGGAAGCGCTGCGCAGCGCCGCCGTCGGCACGAAGCTGAAATTCGACCGGGCCGGGGCGGTGCGTGCAGTCGTCGTGTGTGGCGCGGCCGGGAAAGCGACGGTGTCGGTGCGGGAATACGTGGTGCTCGGTTTCAGCCCGCCGCTCGAACAGCTCGGCGGCGAACCGCGCGGGTGACGGTTCGCAGCGGTATCAAGCCGGAAAACGCTGATGCGCCGGCGTGAGCGCGAGGTTGTCCGGCCACTGCAACTCGAAGCGCGTGCCGCCCGTGCCGGTCGGCTCGCACACGGCCTTACCCTGATGCGCCTGCGCGATCGCCGCGACGACGGCGAGCCCGAGACCGCTGCCGGCAGCCTGCGTATCGTCGATACGCCTGAACGCCTGGAACACGTGCGGCCGGAAATCGGCCGGGATGCCGGGGCCGTCGTCCTCGACGCGAAGCCGGCACATGCCGCCTTCGACGCGCGTGTGAATCCGGATCGCACCGGGCACCGCATGGCGGCGCGCGTTCTCTAGCAGCGCCAGCAGCGCCTGGCGAATGCGCACCGGGTCGCAGCGCATCTGCCGCGTATCGAGGTCGAACGCCGGATGCTGGCCGGCGGCCTGCAGCGCGTGCGCGAAGGCGTCGACGACCGCGCGCACCTCTTCGGCGAGATCCGTTTCGCGGATCTCGATGCTCAGGTGACCGCTGTCGGCGAGGCTGACCACGCGCAGATCCTCGATCAGCCGCGTAAATCCTTCGACCTGCGCGAGCAGGCTGCGATAGAGCGATTCGCTCGGCGTGAACACGCCTTCGGCGAGCCCCTGCAGGCGCCCGCGCAGCACGGTGACGGGCGTGCGCAGTTCATGCGCGATCGCCGCGTTCCAGAAGGCACGCTCTTCGGTGACGCGCTGCAGCTCGCTCGCGAGCGCGTTGAAATTGTCGGCGAGCAGCGCCGCTTCGCGCAGCGAACGATCGCCGGCGACGGCACGCGCGCCGAGGTCGCCGCGTGCGACGCGGCGGATGCCGTCCGTCACCGAGTTCAGCGGCTCGAGGATGCGCCGCGCGAGGTGGGTCGCGACGAACACGGACAGCCCGAGACCGACCGTCGTGGTCGCGATCAGCCAGACCCATTCGGGGCCGGTCGGCGTCCAGTCCGACAGGTTGAAGGCCGACGGCCGGTACATGTACAGCAGGTAATAGAACAGGTAGGCCGTCAGCACGAGCAGCAGCGTGACGCCAAACACCACCGCGCCCATCGTCAGCGCGATCTGGCGGCTCAGCCCGTCGAGCTTCATTCGCCGCTCCACAGCTTGTAGCCGACGCCGCGCACGCTTGCCGGCACGCCTGTCACACCGAGATCGTCGAGCTTCTTGCGCAGCTTGCTGACGTGGCTGTCGACCGTGCGCTCCAGCGCATCGCCCTCCGGCAGGCAGGTCGCCATCAGTTCGGCGCGCGTGAATACGCGACGGGGCGCGCGCGCCAGTTGCGCGAGCAGCTTGAATTCGGTGAGCGTCAGCGCGAGCGTGTGGCGCGTGCCTTCGACCTCGACCGTCGCTTCGTGGCGTTCGAGGTCGATCTCGAACGGCGCGGCGCGCAGTACCGACTGTGCTTCGTCGCGCGGCGCGGCCATCGAGCGACGCAGGACGGCCTGCGCGCGCGCAACGACCTCGGCCGGATTGAACGGCTTGACCACGTAGTCGTCGGCGCCGATGCGCAGGCCGGTGAGCTTGTCGACGTCCTGGTCGAGTGCGGTCAGCATGATGACGGGCGTGTCGCCGCGATGGCGGATCTCCGCGAGCACCTTCCAGCCGTCGACCTGTGGCATCTGCACGTCGAGCAGCACGAGGTCGGGCTTGATCGACAGGTGGAGTTCGAGCGCGCGGCGGCCGTCGGCCGCGTGCACGGTGCGCAGGCCGCTGCGTGCGAAGTAGGCGGTCAGGATCTCGGCGATTTCGGGTTCATCCTCGGCAATGAGGACGAGTGCCTGGGCACGCTGGCCGGCGCCGGAAAAGGAAGAATGATCGGGCATGGCGGCTCGTTCGGATCCGTCGGTGTTTCATTGAGTCGCCATACTACCGCATGGTTTGATCGCGTAAATGGAGGCGGGTGACGGCCTTGATGTTTGCGTCGCCGCTGGACGCCGATCGAAAATGGCGGACGCGATTCACGGCGTGGTGCCGACGCTCGAAAAACGCGGCCTTCAACGCCGTGTCGACTGCGCGTGGTCTTCGCTGAACCGATGGCTTTCGACAAGATGCTCGCCGGCGCATGGCACAAGGACGGCACACGAAACCACGACGAATCGAGCGCAGCGAATGCGCTCGCTGTTCTTCCATCGACGACCGACGGTTATCACGATCTCCAGCTTCGTGAGAAAGCCGGCGGAAAATGGCGCCGTACGTTCAAGTGGTCTGCAGCGGAGCGGCGTTATCGGTGAATGCACGAACCCGAGCCGTTCGGCGTTTAACGCGCTTGCAGCCGTCGCATGTCCGCGATGACGAAAAAGACGGTGATTGGGCTATCAACGAGCCTATCCGAAACCTTATGGGCGAGGCATAAACCGGCGACCAAGCAGCCACTTTTATGCCACGCAAACGCAAGGAAGAAGTGACAATTGAACCGGGCAAGGGCTTGAACCTCGACCCGGAATGGATCAAGCAACGGGTATAAGGAACGCTGGACCGGGCGACGCTCAACGAGCGGTCGGCCGCGCTCAAGAAGGCGATCTTCGAGCGGGCGCCGGGTGGCGCGGCTACGAGAAGGGGCAGGGAGCCAAGCCGTCGGACAGCACGAACCACCGCCACGGCACCGCTCGCAAGCGCATCACGACCGACGACGACCCGCTCGGCGACTTCGCCCACCCCCGATCGATCATACGAGCCATGTCCTGATGGACGCAGCCATGGTGACTGCCGAAATGCCATAGCGGTCGTGCAGCGTTGGCAGCGCGCCGGCATCGAGAAACGCGTCGGGCAGCGCGATCTGCCGGAACGTCGGCGTCACGCCCGCGCCGAGCAGCGTGCACGCCACCGCTTCGCCCAGGCCGCCGATCACCGTGTGATTCTCCGCGACGATCACCATACGGCCCGTGCGCTTCGCTTCGCGCAGAATCGTGGCGGTATCGAGCGGCTTGATGGTCGGCACATGCAGCACACCGACGCCGATATTGTCCGCCTCCAGCAGCTTCGCGACTTCGAGCGAGCGCATCGTCATGAGCCCGGACGAGATCAGCAGCACGTCGTTGCCGTCGCGCAGCAGCTTGGCCTTGCCGAGTTCGAACGTGTAGTCGTATTCGTCGAGCACGGCGGGCACGTTGCCGCGCAACAGGCGCGCGTACACCGGGCCTTCGTGTGCGGCGATGGCGGGTACCATCTGTTCGATATCGAGCGCGTCGCACGGATCGATGACTGTCATGTTCGGCATGGCGCGCATCAACGCGAGATCTTCGGCAGCCTGGTGGCTCGGACCGTAGCCGGTCGTCAGGCCGGGCAGTGCGGCAACGATCTTCACGTCGAGGTTGTCTTCGGCGATCGTCTGATGGATGAAGTCGTACGCGCGTCGCGTCGCGAACACCGCATACGTCGTCACGAACGGTTGCGCCCCTTCGTGCGCGAAGCCCGCTGCCGCGCCCATCAGCAATTGCTCGGCCATGCCCATCTGATAGTAACGCTCGGGAAATTCCTTCGCGAAGATGTGCAGGTCGGTGTACTTGCCGAGGTCGGCCGTCATGCCGATCACGTCGGTCTTCGTGCGCGCCAGTTCGGCGAGTGCATGGCCGAACGGCGCGGAACGCGTCAGTTGGCCTTCGGCCGCGATCGACGCGATCATCGCGGAGGTTTTCAGGCGCGGTTTCTTTTCGACGGTGCTCATGCTTGTCTCCCTGCTTCCAGTGCGTCGAGTGCGAGCTTCCACTCGTGCGCATCGACGCGGATAAAGTGATTCTTCTCCCGTTCTTCAAGGAACGGCACGCCGCACCCCATCTTCGTATCGCAGACGATGATGCGCGGCTGCGGCTTGTCGTGATTGCGCGCATTGTCGAATGCTTGCTTCACGGCCTCGATGTCGTTTCCGTTCACGCGTTGCGCGTACCAGCCGAACGCTTCGAGCTTGTCGACGAGCGGCTCGAAGGCCATGATCTGCGTCGACGGGCCGTCGGCCTGCTGGTTGTTGACATCGACCATGGCGATCAGGTTGTCGAGCTTCCAGTGCGCGGCCGACATCAAGCCTTCCCAGATCGCGCCCTCATCGAGTTCACCATCGGAGAAGAGCGTGTAAACGAAAGCGTCGGCGTTCTTGCGCTTGAGTCCGAGGCATCGGCCAACGGCGATCGTCAAACCCTGGCCGAGCGAGCCGCCGGACATCTCCATGCCCGGCGTGTAGCTCGCCATGCCGGACATGGGCAGGCGACTGTCGTCGCTTCCGTAGGTTTCGAGTTCTTCGGCGGGCAAGATGCCCGCTTCGAACAGCGCGGCGTACAGCGCAATTGCGTAGTGTCCGTTGGACAACAGGAAGCGGTCACGCGCTTCCCATTCGGGATCCTCGGGCCGGTAACGCATTGCGCCGAAGTACGCGACGGCGAGCACATCCGCGATATCGAGCGCCTGGCCGATATAGCCCTGGCCCTGTACTTCGCCCATCAGCAGCGCATTCCGCCTGATCCGGTACGCGCGCTCGGCGAGCGAAACCTCGTTGGCGATGAGGTCGGTTCTCATGTCGTGCTCCTTTGATGTCGAACAATCCTGGGAAGGTCAGCGGTTGACGGATCTGGCCGGAACGAGAAAGACCAGCGCAGCACCGAGCGTCACCGCGACGGAGATAAAGACGAGGCCCGCGGTCGATTTGCCCGTCAGGTCATTGAGCCAGCCGACGATGGCTGGGGAGAAGAATCCCGCCAGATTGGCGAAACAGTTCACCGCCGCGATGCCCGCCGCCGCGGATACGCCGCCGAGCAGCGCCGTCGGCAGCGACCAGAACTGGGAGGACGCGGCGAGGATGCCGGCGGCGGCAATGCTCAGGCAGATGATCGATGCCGCGACGCTGCCGAGCACCGGCAACGTGGCAAAACCCGCAGCGGCGATCAGCATCGGAATGGCGAGGTGGTAGCGGCGTTCGCGGCGGCGGTCCGCACTCATGCCGATCAGCGGCAGCGCGACGATGGCGCACAGATACGGAATCGCCGTGAAAATGCCGACCCAGAGCGGGTCCGATACCCCGGCTTTGCGGATGATGGTCGGCAGCCAGAAGGTCAGGCCGTACTGGCCGAGCACGACGCAGAAGTAGATCGCAGCCATCAGCCACAGACGGCGGTCGCCGATGAACGCGCCGATCGACAGGTGGGCGGTCTTGTGCGCGTCGTCTCCGGCGACATTGCGGGTGAGCAGCGACTTCTCGGTGTCGGTGAGCCACGTTGCCTTCTCGATGCTGTCATCGAGGTAAAACAGGATTGCTGCGCCGAGCAGCAGAGACGGCACGGCTTCGAGCAGAAACAGCCACTTCCATCCTGCCATCGCCATCGCACCGTGCAGCGAATGCATGATCCAGCCCGACAGCGGACCGCCGATGATGCCTGCCAGCGGAATCGCCATGAAAAACAACGACAGCGCTTTCGCACGGCGCGCCGACGGATACCAGTAAGTCAGGTAGAGGATTACGCCCGGCGCGAAGCCTGCTTCTGCGACGCCGAGCAGAAACCGCAGCATGTAAAACACGGTCGGCGATTTCACGAACACGAAGCTTGCGGAGATGACGGCCCATGTGAGCATGATCCGCGCCAGCCACTTGCGCGCACCGACCTTGTGGAGAATGAGATTGCTCGGTACTTCGAAAAGGAAATAGCCGAGAAAGAAGATGCCTGCGCCCATTCCGTAGACGGTTTCGCTGAAGCGCAGATCGTTCAGCATCTGCAGTTTCGCGAAGCCGACGTTGACGCGATCGAGGTATGCGCCCAGATAGCACAGCATCAGGAAGGGAATCAGTCGACGGCTCACCTTCGCATAGGTTTTGGCTTCGAATGTCGATGATTCGTTGTGAAGGATCGCGTCGCCCGGCATTGGCTGGGCGGTGTATCGGGATTTCATGTCTGTCTCCTGCCATGGCCCCGGTTATCCGGGTGCTTGAGAGCGGGTGCTGCGCGAGTTTGCCCCGCGGCGCCGTCAGTGAATCAGCATGCCGCCGTTCACGTCGAGCGTGATGCCTGTCAGATAGGTCGACAGGTCGCTGACCAGGAAGAGGCATGCGTTCGCGACGTCGGTCGCATCGCCGAGCCGCCCGAGCGGAATGCCCTTGATGATGTCTGCGCGCATGTCGGGCGTGAGTTTGTCGCCGGTGATGTCGGTCTGGATCAGGCCGGGTGTGATGGCGTTCACGCGAATATGATCTGCGCCGAACTCGCGCGCCATCGCTTTGGCGAGTCCGAGCACGCCCGCTTTGGCGGCGCTATAGTGCGGCCCGCCGAAGATGCCGCCACCGCGTTGCGCGGAAACGGACGACATGCACACGATGCTGCCGCCGTTCTGTTCCTGCATCGCCGGAATCACGGCTTGCGACATATACAGCGTGCCGCGCAGGTTGACGTCGACGATCGCGTCGAAGTCCCTGCTGCCGATGTCGAGCGTGCGAACCGGCTGCGTGATGCCTGCATTGTTGACGAGCCCGTCGATGCGGCCATATCGTTCGAGCGTGGCACGCGCAGCCGCTACACAGGCGTCCTTGTCGGTCACGTCGCAGGCCAGCCCGAGATGTTCGGTGCCGAGGTCGGCGGCGGCGGCTTGCGCATCTTCCTTGCGCAGATCGAGGATCGCGATACGCGCGCCCTGCGCTGCCAGCGCCTTTGCGGTCGCCTTGCCGATACCGCGCGGCGAGGCCGCGCCTGTCACCACGATAATCTTGTTCTCGAGCAGCATCGGTTGTCTCCTGAGTGTTGATGAGTGCCTGTAGTGTCGGTGTACAGGGGGGCCGCATCAACGCGGAAACGCTCAACTATTGCTGAGAAAAATTCAGGTGGACGCTGCTTCCCGTTCGATCCACGCGAGGAAACGCTTGATGCGCGGCAGTTCCGCGTTCTGCGTCGGGTAAACCAGATGATGTGCGCCGACTTCGACCGAATAGGTGTCGTCGAAAACGGGGACGAGCAGGCCTTCCCGGATTTTCACCGATGCCAGCGTGAGGCTCTCGAGCGCGATGCCCAGCCCGAGCGCGGCCGTTTCGATCGACATGTACGAGCGGTCGAACGAGAAGTCGAACGTCTTCTGCGTGGCGGATACGCCGGTCCGGCCGAACCACTGTTTCCACTGAACGAGCGGCGTTTCCGAATAGATCAGCCGATGCGCGAGCAGATCTTCCGGCGTCTCGACCGGATGACGTGCCAGGTACGTCGGCGAAGCAAGCGGCGCAATGAACTCGCCGCGCACCGTCTTCACTTCCAGATTGTCCCAGTTGCCGTAGCCATGGCGGATGTCGATGTCGTAATAGCCGTTCGAAAACGAGATATTTTCATACGAACACGCGAGATTGAGTTGCAGATCGCCATTGGCCTCCTGAAACGAAGACAGCCTCGGGAGTAGCCACATGAGCCCGAAGCTCGGGCTCGAATGCACCCGCAAGATGTCGACTTCCGTGCGACTCGACGCACGCTCCGTCGCGCGGCTCAGATCGGCGAGCGACCCCGTCACGTCGGCAAGATAGCGCTCGCCGGTTGGCGTCAGCACGAGGCCGCGCCCTGATCGCTGGAAGAGCGGCTGGCCGATGATCGACTCGAGATTGCTGAGCTGGTGGCTCACTGCCGAGGCCGTCAGGCCCAGTTCTTCCGCTGCGCGGTTGACGCTTTTGGTTCTGGCGACACTCTCGAACGCGATGATGGACTTGAGCGGTGGAATACGCATCGTGAAATCGTTTCGGTTGCAGTGGAATGAACTCGCCATTGCGCACGTCATCTGCGCCGTCGTTCCGGGGCGGACGCAGCAAACAGGCTGATACCCCCGAAGAGGCGGCCCCGGAGCCGTCAGGTCGCCGGCACATTGACTTGACGCGTCGCACAATTACGCTCGACGCGACAATGCATTATCCGTTTTTTTCCTCCTGAAGCGCGACTGCTTCTCGTCACGCAAGGACTCCGCAGCTGCCCGGCATCTCTCCAGCTAGCGCACGGCGAATTCGTCCGAGCATGTGTCGGTCGCCGCAAGGAACGCCCGGATCAGATCGCCGATTTCCTGCGGTGCGTCTTCCAGACAGTAATGCCCGACTCCGGCAAGCCGATGAACCGGTGCCCGAGGAAACAGTTCGCCGAACAGCGGCAAAAAGTGCTCCGCGGCCAAGGTCCGGTCGGCGTCCCCCCAGATGGCCATCGCAGGCTTTGATCGAATCGCGTCGAGCGCAGCAGCGTCAGGCACTTCGAAACGATGCGCGTCGATCGCGAAGCCTCGCGCCCAGCCGATCGCCCCGGCGCTGTCGGCCGGCACGGCAAATCGCGAACCGTACGCACGCAGCCACGTATCGCTGATGCATGCATGGTTCTCGAAGCCATTGAGCTTCAATACGCTCAGGATATTGAAGCCTAGCTCGTTGAGCACCGGTTCCAGGCGGCCTTGCGATTCGGCACGAACGATCCACTGGAACCACGGCGAGACTGCGGCATTGGCGCCGAGGCGATCGAGCAAGCTGCGCTGACCGAACGGAGTCGGACCGTTCGTGCTGACGATTCGACGGATTCGCTCGGGATGCCGCGCTGCGAGCCCCATGCCGACTGGGCCGCCGAAGTCGTGCATGACAAGGGTGATGTCGTTCAGATCCAGCGCGAGCACGAATTGTTCAAGGTTGTCGATATGATCCTGCAGCCAGTACGTGCGATCAGCCGGCGTCTCGCTCTTGCCGAATCCCATGTGATCGGGGGCGACCACGCGGTAGGTGTCCGAGAGCGCCAGGATCAGTTGGCGATAGAGGTAGCTCCAGGTCGGCTCGCCGTGCAGACACAGGATCGCCTCCGCGCCAGCCGGCCCCTCATCAACGTAGTGCATGCGAAACCCTGCAGCGTGGCTGAAATGCGGCGTGAACGGAAACGTTCCGTCAAACGTATCGTTGAATGGCGTCATGAGCGGGTCCCTTTACGAATCGGACAGCGGGCCACCCCGCTGCCTGGAAAAGGCTAAACTCTGACAGCGCTGTCAAGGTCAAGCGTATCGTTTGCGGAGAGGCTATGCGTATCGGGGAACTGGCTCGTGTCACCGGCGTGAGCGAGCGGATGCTGCGCTATTACGAACACGAAGGTCTGCTCAAGCCGAAGCGAAGCGATTCGGGCTATCGCGATTACGGTCCTGGGGAGGTAGACGCGGCGCACCGCATCCGCATGCTCAGTTCGGCGGGACTGAAGATCAGCAGCATCCGCCTGCTGCTGCCCTGCGTCCTCGGCGTCAAGCCGGTTTTCCATCCATGTGCCGTAGCGCGTGCCGCGTTGCGGCGCGAAGCGGAGAAGCTCGACGTCAAGCTGCGCGATCTCGGCGAGAGCAGACGCGTCGTCGCGAGCCTGCTTCGTGCGGTCGACACGAACGAAGCGCTGCAGCTTGATGGTGCGGAGCGGATTGCCGATAAACCGCGCGGACGGATGTCGAAATAGGCTGACAAGTCGCGATCCGTTGCCTTCAGCGCCCCGACGTGCATGCCGCGACTGCCGCCGCATCCCGCACGCTGTCCGGCAATAACCGCACCGATCCGCGCTGCACGCCGCACCGCTGGTCCCCCTCACTCCGGCGCCCCCACCACCTGCTTCGACTGCCGCGCATCCAGCTGCGCCGCCGACCATCCGCCACCGAGATCGCCGAACAGCGTCGCCGTCGCGACCAGCCGCTCCTGCTGCACGGTCAGCGCGTTTTCCTGCAGGCCGAGCAGCGTCGTCTGCGCGGTGGCGACCGTCGTGTAGTCGACGGTGCCGGCCCGATACTCGTTGAACGCAATGTCCGCGCCGCGCTTCGCATTCGTGACCGCGCGCTCGAGCACGGCAGCCTGGTCGGCTAACACGCGCGCGCTCGCGAGATCATCCTCGACGTTCTGCAGCGCGGCGAGCACGGTGCCGCGATAATTCGCGACCGCTGCATCGTACGCGGCCTTCGCGGCGGCGACTTCGCCGCTGCGTTCGCCGCCGTCGAACAGCGTTTCCGATGCGCTGGTGCCGAGCGACCACACATAGTTCGCGACGTGCAGCAGCCCTGCGATCGGCGACGCGGAAAAGCCGACCGCCGCCGACAGCGAAACGGTCGGATAGTATGCAGCGACCGCGACGCCGATCGCGGCATTTTCCTCGGCCATCTGTCGTTCCGCGACGGCGATGTCGGGACGCCGCTGCAGCAGCGTGGACGGCACGCCGACCGGCACGTCCGGCAGCGACGGCAGGGTGGCGTCGTGTGGAATGTCGAGATCCTCCGGATTGCGGCCGACCAGCACCGCAATCGCATGCACGTACTTCGCACGCGATACACCGAGCGCGACGAGGCTCGCGCGCGCGCTGTCGAGTTGCGTCTGGGCGCTCACCAGATCGGACGGCGGGATCGTGCCGGCCCGGTCCTGGTCCGCGATCACGCGCAGATAGTCCTCGTCCGCCTTCACGGTCGCGGCGAGCAGGTCGAGGTTCGCGTCGGTAACGCGCAGGTCGATGAGCGTCGTTGCGAGCGTCACCTGCTCGGACAGCGTCGCGTTCGCGAGCGTTGCCGCGCTCGACTGCGCACTCGCGTTGCGTTCCTCGACGGTGCGCCGCACCTGGCCCCACAGGTCCGGCGACCAGCTTACCGTGCCTTCGAGCGCGCTGCTGTTCGAGATCGCCGCACCGCCCGTCGTCGAGCTGCCGGTGCTGCGCTGCCGCGTCGCCGAGGTGGTCGCCGAGAGCGTCGGAAACAGGCCCGCGCGTGCCTCGCGGACGAGCGCGAGCGCTTGCTGGTAGTTGTAGTAATCCTGACGAACCGTCTGGTTCGACACCGCGACGAGCGGTTCGAGCTGATCGAGCAGCGGATCGTGAAACGCGGTCCACCAGTCGCCCTTCGGTCCGTCTGCATCCGGTGCGGCCCGCGTCCATCCCGGTAGCTCGCTGTATGTCGCGGGGATCGAGACGACGGGGCGGTGATAGTCGGGGCCAACCGCGCAGCCCGCAAGCGCGAGCGCGGCGGCTGCACAGGACAGCCCGATGCGCATGCGTGTGACGGGCGGCCGGGCGCGGGCCGCGAATTCGGAAACGGCGGGCAGAAGCTTCATCGGTCAAGGCCTTGTGTCGGGCTGCCGTTTCCACGGCAGGCGAGCCGACCCGCGCGCGATGCGTGCGCGCAGCCGGTCGAGATACAGGTAGATCACGGGCGTCGTATACAGCGTGAATATCTGGCTGATCAGCAGCCCGCCCATCACGGTCGCGCCGAGCGGCTGGCGCAGCGACGCGCCCTGGCCGATCGCGAGTGCGAGCGGCAGCGCGCCGAGCACGGCGGCGGCCGTCGTCATCATGATCGGCCGCAGCCGGCGCACGGCCGCCTCGTGGATCGCGCGGCGCGCATCCGCGCCTTCGTCGCGCTGCAGCTGGATCGCGACGTCGACCATCATGATCCCGTTCTTCTTGACGATCCCGATCAGCAGGATGAAGCCGATCATCGAGATCACCGAGAACGGCACGCCGAACACCAGCAGCGCGAGCGTCGCGCCGATGCCGGCGGACGGCAGCGTCGACAGGATCGTCAGCGGGTGTACCGCGTTCTCGTACAGCACGCCGAGCACGAGATAGACGACCACCAGCGCCGCCAGGATCAGCAGCGGCACGGTGTTCATCGAATTCGCGAACGCCTGCGCGGCGCCAGCGAATGCGCCGTGGATCGAGGCCGGCATGCCGATGTCCCGCTCCGCGCGCGCGATCGCGTCGGCCGCGCCGCTGAGCGAGCCGTTTGCCGGCAGGTTGAACGAAATCGTCGCGGCGACGAGGCCGCTCTGGTGGTTCACCTGAGTCGCGGTATGGCTGTTCGCGAAGGTCGTGAACGCGGGCAGCGGCACCATGGTTTCGGCCGCCGTGCTGTCCGCGCTGCCGGTCGAGCTGCCGCCCTTGCTGTTCGAGATGCTGTTGGTCGTCGCGTTGGCCTCCGCATTCGCGTTCTGCGTGTTGCCGGTCGTGCCGGTGGACGCGGCGGCGACGCCGACGGTTGCGCCCGTCGCGAGCTGTTGCGTTGCCGCGGGCACGATCGACGACGCGTATTGCGTCTGCGCGGTGCCGGTCGCATTGCCGGCCGCGGTGCTCGCGAAGATCCGGTCGAGCGACTGCGGATACTGCCAGTACTGCGGCGCGAGCTCCATCACGACGAAGTACTGGTTGAGCGGGTTGTAGATCGTCGATACGGTGCGCTGCCCGAACGCGTCGTACAGCACGTTGTCGATCTGGTTCGGCTGGAGGCCGTAGCGCATTGCGGTCGCGCGGTCGATCGTCACCATCGTCTGCAGGCCGTTCTGCTGCAGATCCGAGTTCACGTCGGTGAGCTGGCCGCGATACCTGCCGAGCGCGTCGACGAGCCGCGGCGTCCACTTGTACAGCGCCTGCGGATCGTCGCTCGTCAGCGTGTACTGGTATTCGGCCGCCGACTGCCGACCGCCGATGCGCAGGTCCTGCTGCGCCTGCAGGAACAGCCGCGCGCCCGACACGGCGGCGAGCTTCGGCCGCAGCCGGTTGACGACCTGGGTCGCGGACACGTGGCGCTGTGCGAGCGGCTTCAGCGCGACGAACACGTTCGCGGTGTTCAGTGCGCGGCCGCCCGTGAAGCCCGCCACCGATGCAACGGCCGGATCCTTCTGCACGATCGACTGCAGCTGGGCGAGCTTGCGCTGCATCGCGTCGAACGAGGTGCTCTGGTCGGCGATGATCTGGCCCATCAGTGTGCCGTTGTCCTGCTCCGGAAAGAACGTGCCGGGCAGCAGCCGGAACAGCAGCACGTTGCCGACGACGAGCGCGATCAGCACGATGCCGACCAGCAGCGAATGGTCGAGCACCGCGTCGAGCGAGCGCGAATAGGCGTCGTGCAGCCGGTCGAGCAGCGCGACGATCCAGCGCGTGCCGCGCGGCGGCGGCGCGTCCGGCCGGCGTCGCGTGAGCACATACGCGCACATCGTCGGCGTGACGGTGAGCGATACGATCATCGACAGCAGGATCGCGATCGACAGCGTGACGGCGAACTCGTGAAACAGCAGCCCGACGATGCCCGGCATCAGCAGGATCGGCAGGAACACCGCGATCAGCGACAGGCTCATCGACACGACCGTGAACGCGACCTCCGAACTGCCGCGCAGCGCGGCGATCTTCGGCGCATAGCCGGCCTCGATGTAGCGCATGATGTTCTCGAGCACGACGACCGCGTCGTCGACGACGAAGCCGGTGCCGATCGTCAGCGCCATCAGCGACAGGTTGTCGATGCTGTAGCCGAGCAGGAACATCGGCCCGAACGTGCCGACGATCGACAGCGGCAGCGCGACGGCCGGGATCAGTGCCGCACGCGGCGACAGCAGGAACACGAATACGACGCCGATCACGAGCAGCACCGCGAGGAACAGCGTGCGCGTGGTGTCGGATACCGACGCGTTGATCGACTGCGAGTGGTCGACCGCGATGCCGATATGGACCGAGCTCGGCAGCGCGGCCTGGATCGTCGGCAGGCGCGCGCGGATCTGCTGCACGGTCTGCACGACGTTGCTGCCCGGTTCGGGAAATACGATCACCAGCACCGCCGACTTGCCGTTGTAGAGCCCGGCGTTGCGGATGTTCTCGTTCGAGTCGCGCACGTCGGCGATGTCGCGGAGCTGGACTGCCGCGCCGTTGCGGTACGCGACCACCAGGTCGCGATACGGCGCGGCCTTGCCGATCTGGTCGTTCGACAGGATCTCGTAGCGCCGGCCGTTCTGGTCGAGATGGCCTTTCGGGCTGTCGGCGTTCGCGGCGGCGAGCGATGCGCGCACATCCTCGAGGCCGATCCCGTAACTGTTGACCTTGCCGGGATTCAGCTCGACGCGCACCGAGGGCAGTGCGCCGCCGCCCAGCGTGATTTGCCCGACGCCCTTGATCTGCGACAGCTGCTGCTGGATTACCGAGTCGGCGGAATCGTAGAGCTGCGCCTTGGTCAGCGTGTCGGACGTCAGCGCGAGCACCATCACGGGCGCATCGGCCGGGTTGTACTGCCGGTAGGTCGGATTGGCGCGCAGCGTCGTCGGCAGGTCGGCGCGTGCGGCCTGGATCGCGGCCTCGACGTCGCGCGCGGCGCCGTTGATGTCGCGGTCGAGCCCGAACTCGATCACGATCATCGACGAGCCGACCGTGCTGATCGACGTCAGCTCCTCGACGTCGGCGATCGTGCCGAGCCGCCGCTCGAGCGGCTCGGCCACCGTCGACGCCATGATGTCCGGGCTCGCGCCGGCCATCGTCGCCTGCACGACGATCACCGGATATGCGACGTTCGGCAGCGGCGCGACCGGCATCCGGAAGTAGGCGAGCGCGCCGGACAGCAGGATCGCGATGGCGAGCAGCGTGGTCGCGACGGGACGGCGGACGAACAGCGCGGACGGGTTCATGCGCCGCTCCCGCCGTCCGGCGCATCGGGCACGGCGCCGTCGCCGTCGCCGTCGTCACGCGCGCGGCGGCGGCGCCGGATCCGCTCGCCGATCCGGTCGAACATCAGGTAGATCACGGGTGTCGTGAACAGCGTGAGGATCTGGCTGAGCGTGAGCCCGCCGATGATCGCGAGGCCGAGCGGGCGGCGCAGTTCCGAGCCCGTGCCGGTGCCGACCAGCATCGGCAACGCCCCGAGCATTGCCGCGAAGGTGGTCATCAGGATCGGCCGGAAGCGCAGCAGCGACGCCTCGAAAATCGCTTCGGCAGCCGGCTTGCCATGCACGCGTTCGGCCTCGAGCGCGAAGTCGACGATCATGATCGCGTTCTTCTTCACGATGCCGATCAGCAGCACGATGCCGATGATGCCGATCACGTCGAGATCCGCGCCCGCGATCATCAGCGCGAGCAGCGCGCCGATCCCGGCGGAAGGCAGCGTCGACAGGATCGTCACCGGATGGATGAAGCTCTCGTACAGCACGCCGAGCACGATGTAGACGGCGACGAGCGCGGCGATCAGCAGGTAAACCTCGCTCGACAGCGAATCCTCGAACGCGGCCGCCGCGCCCTGGAACGACGACTGGATCGACGGCGGCAGTGCGGCCTGCTGCTCGGCGCGGCGCACGTCGTCGACGGCCGTGCTGAGCGAGGCGCCGTGCGCGAGGTTGAACGAGATCGTGACGGCCGGAAATTGCGCGAGATGACTGATCGCGAGCGGCGTCTTCGTGATGCGGATCGTCGCGATCTGGCTGAGCGGCACCTGGCCGGTGCTGCCGGTCTGGCTCGGCAGGTACAGGTTGCCGAGCGACGCGACGTTCGGCATCGTCTCGGGCTTCGCGACGAGGATCACGCGATACTGGTTCGACTGCTCGAAGATCGTCGAGACGATGCGCTGGCCGAGCGCGTCGTACAGCGCGTTGTCGATCGTCGCCGGCGTGATGCCGAAGCGCGCGGCCGCCTGCCGGTTCACGTCGACCATCACGCCGAGGCCTTCGACGTCGAGGTCGCTCTGCACGTCGGTGATCGACGGAATCTGCGCGAGCTTCGCGACGAGCCCCGGCACGACCTGCTGCAGCGCCTGCCGGGTCGGCCCGCGCAGCACGAGGCGATACTGGTTCGGCGAGAGCGTGGTGTCGAGCGTCAGGTCCTGCACGGGCTGCAGGTAGAGCCGCACGCCCGGCACGCCGGCCGTTTCCTGCTGAAGCCGCCGCGCGATGGTCGCGGCGCTTGCCGAACGTTCGTCGTGGGCGCGCAGGTTGATCAGGAAGCGGCCGTTGTTGAGCGTGGCGTTTACGCCGTCGATGCCGACGTAGGAGGTGAGCGACGCGACGTCCGGGTCCTTCAGCAGCGCATCGGCGAGCCGAGCCTGGCGATCGACCATCGCCTCGTACGACACCGACGTATCGGCGACGCTGATTCCCTGGATTACGCCGACGTCCTGCACCGGAAACAGCCCCTTCGGGATGACGACGTACAGCAGGACCGTCAGCGCGAGCGTCGCGAGTGCGACGACGAGCGTCAGCGTCTGGTGCCGCAGCACCCAGCGCAGCCCGCGTTCGTAAGCGTGCAGCGTGCGCTCGAAGAGCCGTTCGCTGGCGCGCCCGAAGCGGCTCGGCTTCGACTCCGACTGCGCGCGCAGGATCCGCGCGCACAGCATCGGCACGACGGTCAGCGACACGACGGCCGAGATCACGATCGTCACTGCGAGCGTGACCGCGAACTCGCTGAACAGGCGGCCGATCACGCCGCCCATGAACAGCAGCGGGATCAGCACCGCGATCAGCGACACCGTCAGCGACAGGATCGTGAAGCCGATCTGGCCCGCGCCCTTGAGCGCCGCGTCGAGCGGACGCATGCCTTCCTCGAGGTAGCGCACGATGTTCTCGATCATCACGATCGAATCGTCGACGACGAAGCCGGTTGCGATGATCAGCGCCATCAGCGACAGGTTGTCGATCGAGTAGTGGAGCTCATACATCATCGCGACCGTGCCGATCAGCGACACAGGCACCGCGATGCTCGGAATCATCGTCGCCGGCAGGTTGCGCAGGAACACGAAGATCACCATCACGACCAGGGCGACTGCGAGCACGAGTTCGGTCGCGGCATCCGACACCGATGCGCGGATCGTCGCCGTGCTGTCGCTGACGATCTGCACCTTCATGCCGGCCGGCAGCGTCGCTTCGAGCGCCGGCAGCTGCTTCTTGATCTGGTCGACGGTCTCGATCACGTTCGCGCCCGGCTGACGCTGCACGTTCAGCACGATCGCGCCGGTGCGGTTCAGCCATGCGCCGCGCTCGACGTCCTGCGGCGCCTGCGTCACGCGCGCGACGTCGCGCAGGAATACCGGCGCGCCGTTCTGGTAGGCGATCACCGTGTCGAGGTAGTCCTTCGGGTCGCTGATCTGGTCGTTCGAATTGATCGTGTAGTCGAGGTCGGGACCGTCGAAGTTGCCCTTCGGCTGGCTGACGTTCACGTTCGCAAGCAGCGTGCGCAGGTCGTCGATGTTCAGGCCGTAGCCGGCAAGCTTGTGCGGATCGGCTTCGACGCGCACCGCCGGCACGTGGCCGCCGGCCGTCGTGACGAGGCCGACGCCCGGCACTTCCGAGATCTTCGTGCCGAGCCGGTTGTTCGCCGCGTCCTGCAATTGCGTGAGCGACATCGACTTCGACGTGACCGCGAGCGTCAGGATCGGCTGGTCGGCCGGATTCACCTTCGCATACGTGGGCGGCGCGGGCAGGCCGCTCGGCAGATAGCTGTTCGCCGCGTTGATCGCTTGCTGGACGTTCTGCTCGGCGACGTCGAGGCTCACGGACAGGTCGAACTGCAGCGTGATGACCGACGCGCCTTCCGAACTGTACGAGATCATCTGCTGCAGGCCGGGGATCTCGCCGAGCTGCACCTCGAGCGGTGCGGTGACGGTGGTCGCCATCACGTCGGGGCTTGCGCCCGGATAGAAGGTCTGCACCTGGATCGTCGGATAGTCGACGTCGGGCAGCGACGAGACGGGCAGGAAGCGGATCGAGACCGCGCCGACCAGCACGATTGCGATCGTCAGCAGCAGCGTTGCGACCGGCCGCAGGATGAAGAGGCGCGAAATGTTCATCGTGTCGTGTGTCGCGCGTCGTCAGGCTGCGTTCGAGGCGGCGATCGCGGCGGCCGCTCGATGTCGACCGCGCCGCGAGTCGGCCGTCGCGGCCAGGCTCGACGCGCCCGGCGTCCCTGATGCCGCCACGCGGATCGGTGCCCCGTCGCTAAGCCGGTCGACGCCGTCGGTCACGACCTGCTGCCCGATCGCCAGTCCGGACGTGATCGCGGTATAGCGGCCGTTGCCGGGTCCGAGCGTGACCTTGTGCACCGACACGGTATGGTTCGGATTGACGAGGTACACGTAGTTGCCCGGTGCGCCGCTCTGCACCGCAGCAGTCGGCACGAGCACCGCGTCGTGCAGCGTGTCGACGTCGAGCCGCACGTTGACGAATTCGTTCGGGAACAGCGCCTCGTCGTCGTTCGCGAACGTCGCGCGCAGCGTGACAGTGCCCGTCGAGGTCGCCATCTGGTTGCCGATCGCGTACAGCGTGCCGGACGCGATCGGCTTGTCGTCGTCGCTCGAATAGGCGGTCACCGGCAGCTTCGCGCCGGCGCCGAAGCGTCGCAGCACTTGCGACAGCGCGTTCTGCGGCACCGTGAACTGCACGGTGGTCGGCTTCGTCTGCGTGATCACGACGATGCCCGTCGTGCTCGACGACGTCACGTAGTTGCCGGGATCGACGAGCCGCAAGCCGACACGTCCCGACACCGGCGCGGTGATCCGGCAGTACTGGAGATCGAGGTCGTACTGTGCGATGTTCGCTCGGTCCGCCTGTACCGCCGCGGCGTCCTGCTGCACGGTGAACTGCTGGTCCTGGTAGGTCTGTGCGGCAATCGACTTGTGTTCGGCGAGGTCCGCGTAGCGCGCGAGATCGGCGCGCGCCTGCGCGAGGCTCGCCTCGTCCTTCGCGAGCTGGGCCTGCGCCTGCTGCTTGCTGATCAGGTACTGGCGCGGATCGATCTGCGCGAGGAACTGGCCTTTCGTGACTTCCTCGCCTTCGTGATAGCCGACCTCGGTCAGGTAGCCGCTCAATTGCGGCAGGACCGTCACCGTCGCGACGGGCGTGACCGTACCGAGTTCGTTCAGCACGACCGGCATGTCGCCCGCGGATGCGGTCGCGATGCTGACGACCTGGGCGGGGATCGTGCGCACCGGCTTCGTCTGGCGCAGCAGGTGAAAGACGATCAAGGCGATCGGCACGATCAGCAGGCCGGCGGCGATCCACCAGCGGGAGCTGCGCCGTGCCGGAGGCGACGCGTTCGGCGCGTTCATGTCCGTCTCCCGGATCGAAGCAGCGCGGCGCGGCTGGATTGCATGGAGGACTCCTGATGAACTCGGTTGGGGCCGACGGCTTGTGTCGTCGGCAGGATGGAAAAGCCGCCCGTGCGCCTTGCGGTACGGATGCCCGTATCGCAAGGCGCACGTCGGATCGGGTGGGGTTGCGGCAAACCGGAACAGGGCCGCCGGTGTCGGGCGCGGCTTGCGTTCTTGCGCGGAATATCGGCCGGCGTCCGTCGGATGAAGGGGATGCGACGCGGATCGTCAGGTCGCGCGTCGCCCCGTGGCGAGAGCGCTTACCAGCGGCGGTGCGCGGCCCATTCCTGCCGCCCCCACCAGCGGCGGCCGTCCCAGTACCGGCCGCCATGCCAGCCGATCGCGATCCCGACCGTGGGCACCATCACGGGCGCGGCGACGACCGGCGGCGCATAGACGACGGGCGGTGGTGCGGCGTACACGGGCGCAGGGGCAACATAGACAGGAGCGGGCGCGGCAATGCCGAAACCGATCGAAACGCCGGCCATCGCCGGCTGCACGGACAGGCATGCGACCAGCATGCCGGAACCGATCACGGCCCATTGTTTCGCATTCATCTTTCCACCTCGTTGCGTCTGGAACGTCTTCAATCTAATGGATGGCCGGATGAATGGGAATTACAAGGGGGTAACGCTCGATTTCGAAAAATAGCGAGCGCGGCGCGCGCGTCGCGCGGCCGCGAAACGCGTGGAGTCGGCGCGTCGAATGGACCGGCGGCCGGTTGCCGCTCGGGCGCTTCCAAGCAGTTGATTGAAAACGGCATTCGCGTTGCCGGTCGCAAGCGGCGCGCCATGTGCGCGAACGCATCGGACGGCGGTGACAGGTGGCTGTTAGCTCGCTGTCGGTAATATGCGGAGATCAAAAAACCGGCCGGCGTCGTGTCGAACCGATGCGCTACGTCAGTCCGCGACCACCGCCTGCCGCTTTCGGTACTCGGCAGGCGTGATGCCGACATGCCGCGCGAACGAGCGCCGCAGTGTATCGACGTTCGCGAAGCCGCATTTCGCGGCGACCTGCTTGGGCGTGTCGCGTCCGTTCTCGAGCAACTGGCGGGCCGCCGTGATGCGGGTCGCCTCGACCCATGCCGCTGGCGTCATGCCGACTTCCGCGCGAAACAGCCGCGCGAAGTGACGCGGACTCATGCCGGCATGCGCGGCCATCTCCGCGACCGAATGCGTCAGTTCCGGATTGGCCGCGATCCAGCGCTGGACTTCCTGCAGCACCGAGCGTCCGGCCGGGCGCGCTTCGCCCTTGCGACTGAACTGCAGCTGCCCGCCGGGCCGCTTGAAGAACATCACCAGCTGCGCGGCGACGCTTCGCGCGATGTCGCGGCCGAGATCTTCCTCGACGAGGGCCAGCGCGAGATCGAGGCCCGCGGTCACGCCCGCACCGGTCCGCAGCTTGCCGTCGCGCACGTACAGCGCATCCGCGTCGACGGCGAGCGACGGATACGCGTCGGCCAGCGCATCGGCGGCGGCCCAGTGCGTGGTCAGGTGACGCCCCTTCAGCAGGCCGGTCGCCGCGAGGATGAATGCGCCGGTGCAGATCGACCCGTAGCGCCTGCTTTGCACGGCCGCCGAGCGCAGCCACGCGAGCGTGTCGGTGCGCAGCGCGAGCCGGTTGGCATGCGGCGCGCCGGCGACCAGCAGTGTGTCGATGCGTTCGGGAATGTCGGGCGCGACCCAGTCGGGCAGCAGTTGCGCGCCGGACGAGCTGCGGATCGGCCCCGAATCGCTCGCGATGACGCGCAGCGTATAGAACGCCTTGCCGCATTCGACGTTGGCTTGTGCGAATACGTCGAGCGGAGCGGAGACATCGAGCAGCTGGACGCCCGGGACGGCGAAAATTCCAACGACCTTCGGCATGAGCGGTGATGTATTGCGTCGAACGTGACGCGTAGCAGTATAGACGCGCCGGCACCGTGCGGAATGGGCAAGAAGCGGCTTTGGTCGCGGGTTTCGGGTGATTCCGGCGCGGTGTCCGCCAGTCAAGTGAAATGGCAGGATTTGACGTATTACGTCTGTTGAGGACGGCTGGCGGCGTCCGGAGAATCGGGGTTGTCTTCAATGGAGGTCGATCATGACTGTGAACGTATCCGGCATCACCATTCCCGATAGCCAGCTGGCGCGCGAGATCACCGAACTCGTTCGCGATACCGAGTCCGAATTGCTGTTCAACCATTCGAGCCGCGTTTACTACTTCGGTGCGCTGGCGGGCCGGCGCCGCGGGCTCGAGTACGATCCCGAGCTGCTTTATTGCGGATGCATGTTCCACGACATGGGGCTGACGCACACGCACAGCAGCGCGTGCGAACGCTTCGAGGTGGACGGCGCGAACACCGCCCGCGATTTCCTGAAGAGCAGGGGGATTTCGCAGCAGGACATCGATGTGGTGTGGACGTCGATCGCGCTGCACACGACGCCGGGGATTCCGCAGCACATGCATCCGGTGATCGCGCTCGTGACTGCCGGCGTCGAGATGGACGTGCTGGGACTCACCTATTCCGAATACAGCGACGGCGAGCGCGAGGCCGTGGTCCGCGCGCATCCGCGCACGCCGCGTTTCAAGGAAGACATCATCCAGGCGTTCTACGACGGCATCAGGCACAAGCCGGACACGACGTTCGGCAACGTCAAGGCCGATGTGCTCGCCGACAAGGATCCGCATTTCCATGCCGGCAATTTCTGCAGCGTGATTCGTTCGTCGAAGTGGGCTGGCTGATCGTCGTCGGGGACGCGCGGCCGGACTTTCCGTATCGTCAGGATAACTATCATGTTTGTTCAATCGGACGATAGAAAGTTGACACACGCGAAACGGCGCGCCGGTCGGCGACAACGTCAACATCCGGACGTCCGGGCCGCGCGGGCTCGTGCTGCTGCATGACACATGGTTGATCGGGAAACTCGCGCATTTCGATATGGAGCGGGCATCGCGGCGGCGCTGGCGCGGCTTGCGGGCGAGCGGGGATAGTGGAAGCGGCGCCGGCCGGATATATCAACGGTTTCCGCAGGAACGGGGCGCCGTGCCGACAGGCGTGTACGGCTTTCTTCCGGTCCGGGTGCTGGACGTCGGCGGGTGGACGGTCAAGGTAGTCGTTTATGGGAGCGCTCGAGCGGGCGGGTGGCGCGCACATGTTTCCGCCGTCGTTTAGTCCGAACGTTTATCGCCCGCATCGTGACGGCGTCGGGTATCTCAACCGATACGAACTCCTTCCCTGACCTTCATGCTCCGCGACACGCCCGACAATCGGTGTGTCGGCATGTATTCGACGTTTTTTCGACGATATGCGCGAAGGATGCGGTCGGAGGGTGGGCGAAGGGTCGAACCGGATATTCATGAACGACGACGAAAAGTCCGCGATATGGGCGCGAATCCGGCGCGAGCAGACGGAGATGCGGTTCCGGCGAGACGAGCGGTGAAGCCTGGCGGGTGTTCGGAAGACCGGGCGGCGCGGACTATTTCCGCTAATAAAGTTGTTACGTGACAACCATAAGACAGAGACTTTATATACTGAATTCCCATAACCCACCACCGAGGCGAATCTCCGATTCGCGCACTTCCCCCGCAACCAGCCCGAAGGCCATCCACCATCCCGGTATCCGCAAACGCACGGCAAAACGCCTATAATGATTGGGCAAATTGCCGGAGACAGGTCATGAGCACCATCGCTTTTCATCCTTCGGGCGTCGCGCATCCGCGTCAGGCCGAATTCACGATTCTCGAGCAGCTGCTGGCGATCCGTGTCCGTTCGGGCGCCGATCTGGCCGAGCTGGCGAGCGCGCGCGTCGACGTGTCGGTGATCGACCGGCTGTCCGAGCGCGGCCTGAAGTCCGACGAACTGGCCTTCATCATCCCGCGGCGCACGCTGAGCCATCGTCGCCAGGCGCACGAGCGGCTGTCTCCGGAGGAGTCGGACAAGGCGATCCGTCTCGCGCGCATCGTCGCGCAGGCGACGGCCACCTTCGGCGACCAGGACAAGGCGATGGCGTGGCTGCGCAACGGGCTGCAGCGCTTCGGCGGCCGCACCTCGCTCGACATGGCGAGCACCGAGCACGGCGCGCGGCTCGTCGAAGAGGCCCTCACGCAGATCGACGAAGGGTATTTCGCTTGACCACGCTGTGGCGAATCAGCAATTACGCCGATCTGAAAGGCATCGGCGGATTGCGCGCGGGCGGGCGCTGGCATTTCGCCGGGCAGCCCGTCGTCTATCTCGCCGAGCATCCCGCGCTCGCGCTGCTCGAGACGCTCGTCCACTTCGAAATCGCCACCGTCGCGCAATTGCCGAGCGGATACCAGTTGCTGCGCGTCGACGCGCCCGATTCGGTCGATGTCGCCGAGATCGTGGAAGCCGACGCGCCGGCCGACTGGCGCACCAACGTCGACTGGACCCGCAGCGCCGGCACCGAATGGCTGCACACGCAGCCGAGCGCGTTGCTGCGCGTGCCGAGCGTGGTGGTCCCGCACGCGCACAACTTCCTGTTGAATCCGCTGCATCCGGCGGCCGCCGACGTACGCATCGCGGAGGTCATGCAGTCGCCCTACGACACCCGGATTCTGCGTCTGGTCCAGTCGAAGCCGGAATGACCCGTGTCGCGTTGCCGCTCGCACGCCCCTGCGCGGGCGTCAGCGCTCGCGCGCGGCGCGCGCCGCGGCCGCATCGGGCGGCAGCGTCTGCCGGATGCGCGTCACCGTCCGCGCGCTGACGAGGCCGAGCATTGCGCTGACGTCGGCATGCGCATGGCCGGCGAGCAACTGGCGGCGCGCGAACGTGTTTCTCAGCACGCGCGGGCTCATGTCCGCAGTGTGGAAGCCGATCGCGGTCAGCGCGTCGCGCACGACCAGCAGCAGAAACATGTCGTTCATCGCACCGCCGCCGCGCGGCGCGGGAAACAGGCGCGCCGAGTCGCGCGTATCGGGGCTGGCCGCGCGCCATGCGGCCAGCGGCGCCCGCGCGAACGACGCGAGTGCGATGCGGCGCGCAGGTCGCGCACGATCGCGCGGCACCGACAGCGACCGTCCGTCGGGCGCGAGCGCGTCGTTCGTGATCGCCCGGATTTCTGCCGACGTGATGCCGCTCGCAAGCAGCAGCGCGACGATCGCACGATTCCGGCAGGCGGCCGGCGTGTCGTGCGGCTGCGGCTGCACATGGCGCTGCAGCGCGGCGTCGGCATCGGGCGGCAGATAGCAGGGCTCCGGTTCACCGTCCGGCCACGCGAGTGCGCGCGTCGCACGGTTGGCCGGATGTGTAGTGCGCACGCCGGTTTCGACCAGATGACGGCACAGCCGGTCGATCAGCTTGGCATAGCGCACGCGCGTCGACGTGCCCGGTGCGCAGCTGCGTTCGAGTTCGGCGAGGAACGTCGCGACGTGGTCGGGCCCGAACGTGGCGAGGGTCGCGCGATGCGTAAGCAGATGGCGCAGGAACCGCTCGAACATCGCCACGTGCTGCACGATCGATCGCGGCGCGAACGGCTGTCGGCCGGCGCCGGTGGCGGTCGTTTCCTGCCACGCGCGAAAGGCGCCGACGGGATCGTGAATCCAGCGTTGCGTGTCCATGCTCGCCTTTATATCCGCAATGCGACGGCATCGGCAATCCGGTGCAGACCGCGCGACCGCCGCGCTTCGTCGCCAGTGTCTACGAGGGATTCCCCTAAACCCGCGTGATTCGCGCGGACTTGTCGCACAGCCAGCCGCGTTCGGAGCGTCCCGTCAGCGCTTTGCGCCGGGCTCCACAGATTATTTGCGTTTCGCGAATGACGCGTTCGCCGGTTCTCCGATACCGCCGTCATACCGGTTGCCCCTATCGTTGCGGCGTCGATCGGCGCATTCGAAGCGCGACGGAAACCACGGTCGACCATTCTTCGCGACGGCGGTCGCGCACAAAAAGCATCGGAGACGGAAATGAAATCGAACGAGTGGGATACCTCCTACGAATGGAAGGCGGTCACGTTGCTGGCGCTGGGCTTCGGCCTGGTGGGCCTGGACCGATGGCTGATCGCGCCGCTGTTTCCCTCGATCATGAAGGACCTCAACCTGAACGCGCAGGACGTCGGCAACTGCATCGGCGTGCTGGGCCTGTCTTGGGGCATCTTCGCCGCGCTGATGGGCGGCATCTCGGACAAGGTCGGCCGCCGCAAGGTGCTGATCCCCGCGATCATCGCGTTCTCGCTGCTGTCGGGCTTCTCCGGCATGGCGGGCGGCCTGCTCGGCTTGATCGCGATTCGCGGGCTGATGGGCGTCGCCGAAGGCTCGTTCTGCCCGACGAGCTTCGCCGCCACCGCCGACGCCTCGCATCCGCGCAGGCGCGGCCTGAATCTCGGGCTGCAGCAAAGCGGCTTCGCGCTGTTCGGGCTGGCGCTGTCGCCGATCATCGCCACGCAACTGCTGAGTTTCGTCACGTGGCGCTGGGTGTTCGCGCTCGTGGCCATTCCGGGCCTGGTGCTCGGCGCGATCATGTTCTTCGTGATCCGCGAACCGAAGATCGCGAAGCAGGTCGCGTCGGAACATGCGCCGGCGTCGCTCGGGCACGTGCTCAGGAGCCGCAACATCCTCGTCGCGATGGGCGCACTGTGCTGCGCGATGACGGGCGTGTTCGTCCTCGGCGCGTTGCTGCCGCTGTATCTCACCGGTTATCTGGCGCTCGATACGCAGAAGATGGGGCTCGTCGTGTCGGCGATCGGCTTCGGCGGCTTTCTCGGGCAGTTCGGCTTGCCGGGCCTGTCCGACCTCGTCGGCCGCCGCATTGCCAGCATCGTCGGCTTCGCCGGAACCGCGGCGATGCTCTATGTGTTCCGCGGCCTCGGCCCTCAGCCGCTGCTGCTGTTCGCGGTGCTGTTCGTCGCGGCGTTCTTCACGCTCGGCCTGGTCTCGCTGCTGTCGGGGCCGGTGGCGACCGAGGCCGCGCCGGTCGGGCTCGTGTCGACGTCGATCGGCATGGTGGTCGGCGTCGGCGAAATCTTCGGCGGCGGCATTGCGCCGGCGATGGGCGGCTACGTCGCGGCCCATTTCGGGATCCAGAACATCCTGTGGCTCCCGATGTGCGCGGTGGTGCTCGGCATCGTCGTCAGCCTGCTGCTCAAGGAGACTGCGCCCGCCGTCCTGCAGCGCCGCGCGGTTGCGCGCCCGGAGCTGGCAACCGGCGAACAGCCGCACTGAAGCATGGCATGCGGCCGCCGCCCCGGATTGACATCGTTTGGGTGACAGTGTGACGCCGTGGACGTGACGCAGCGACGCACCGCGTCCATATACACTGGCGTTTTCGCTGACGGAAAGGGCGCGGCATGGACCGGTTTCTGAGCATCGAGGCATTCGTGAGGGTCGCGGAGGCGAGCAGCTTCGCCGAGGCGGCCAGGCAGCTCGGCGTCACCAGTTCCGTCGTGACGAACCGGATCCAGCAACTGGAGAAGTTCGTGAATGCGCCGCTGTTTCACCGCAGCACGCGGCACGTGCGGTTGTCGGAAGTCGGCGAGGCCTTCTATCGCGAATGCGCGGAAGTCGTGGGCCGCGTCAACGAGCTGACGGACCAGATGCGCGAGTTGCGCGCCACGCCCACCGGCCGCCTGCGCATCCAGATGCTTCCCGGCTTCGCACTCGGTCATTTCGGCGCGCCGCTCGCTGAATTCAACCGGCGGTATCCGGGCATCCAGCTCGACGTGATCGTCAACGACCGCGTCGTCGACCCGATCGAGGAAGGGTTCGACATCGCGTTCCAGATCTTCCCGCCCATTTCCGAATCGCTGATCGAGCGCCGCCTGTTCACGGTGCGCCGTCTGTTCTGCGCGTCGCCGGCCTATCTCGAACAGCATGGCGCGCCGCAGCATCCGCGCGATTTGCTGCAACACACCACCGCGCTCTATTCGGGCTATCCGTCGCGCAATCGCTGGACGATGACGCACGGCGACGAAGTCGTCGAAATGGAACTGCCGGGCATGATCCGCTCGAACTCCGTCCATCTGCTGCGCGATTACGCGCTGACGGGCGGGGGCGTCGTGTGCCTGCCCACGCTCGTCGCGAGCGACGCGCTGGTGGCCGGCACGCTGGTGCCGATCCTGACCGACTATCACCTGGCGCCGCTGAGCTTCGCCGCCGTTTATCCCGCGACGCAGCGACAGGCATTGAAGGTCAAGGCGCTGGTCGAATTCCTCGCGGAATATCTCGGCGACGAGCCCGCGTGGGACACGCCCTTGCTGGCGCGCGGCTGGGTGCGCTGAGCCGCATGATTGTTCGCGAAACGCAAATGCCGTAGTCGCCGTCCGGCCGGTTGTTGCAGCGGTGCCTTGCCCCTAGAGTGGAATCTGACAAGCGGTTCAACACCAGGAGACAGCAATGACCGACACGGCCTACCACACCGTCTTTGGCTCGCTCGAAAACTACAGGAAGGGCGAGATCGAAATCACCAGCGGCAGCGCACGCCACTACGCGTTCTCGAACGTATTCGACGTCGCGTCGCGCTCGGCGCCGTACGAGAAAGTCGTCGCCGGCAAGAATCTCGAGTACGTGATCGAGGTGCTGCGCACCGAAGGCCAGTCGCCGTGGTTCGCGTGCGCTCATGACGAATTCGCGATCCAGATGGACGGCGAAGTGCAGATCGAATTCATCAAGCTCGACTCTCCGCCGCGCGCCGGCCAGGGAACGGTCAGCGCCGGCGCGCAACCGGCCGGCCGGAAGATGGGGCACGTGATCCTGCGCAACGGTCATCAGGCGCTGCTGCCGGCGGGCTGCGCCTACCGCTTCACCGCGCGCAAGCCGGGCGTCGCGCTCGTGCAGACCATGCTCGGCGAATTGTCCGTCGAGAAGTGGGCCGACATCTGCGTGCACTGACCGCTCGCTGCCGCCAATCGAATATTCCAGGAGACACGTCATGGCTTCCCTCGAGACTCTCGACCCTTCCGCCGGCTTCGCCGCCGACCTGGTGCGATCGACGCAACCCGATGCCGTTACCGGCTATCGCGGTTTCCAGCTCGGCGCATTCGAATTCGTGCGCGACGAATATTTCGTCAAGATCAGCTGGCCGGCGAAAGGCCAGACGCGCACCCACGCGGTGCCGGCCGACGCATTCCTGCGCGCGATGATGCGCGACGTCGCATGGGGCTTCTTCTACGGCTGGGTCAACTTCGACCACGTGTTCGGCACGCGCAATCACTACGGCAAGGTCGACGTCTACGCGGGCACCTTCAACGGCATCCTGAAGGAAGCGGGCGTCGACTACACGGAGACCTTCGACACGCCGGTGATCATGGCGACCTTCAAGGCGATGCTGCACGACTGGACCAACGAGGGCTTTGATCCGTTCGCGGCGCCGGAGGAGACCGGGACCGCGTTCGGGCGCAAGCACGGCGACAACGGCGCCGCGATCGAGCGCACGCGCATCGCGACGCGCCGCATGCCGGGCCTCGAAGGCGACTCGCCGCTGCGCGACGCGTATCCGGTCAACCGTGCGTTCGCCGACGTCGTCCAGGACGAACCGGAAGTGCATGTCGAGCCGGGCTTCGAAGGCGAGCTGCACGCGTTCAACCTGTTCAAGTACCTGTCGCGCTCGGACGTCACCTGGAATCCGTCGGTCACGTCGGTGTGCGGCCGCAGCCTGTTCTGCCCGACGACCGAGGAGTTCATCCTGCCGGTTTTTCATGGCAACGACCGCGTCGAGTGGTTCCTGCAGCTGTCCGACGAAATCGTGTGGGACATCGGCGACAAGAATACCGGCGCGCCGCGCGCGCGGATCACGATGCGCGCCGGCGACATCTGCGCGATGCCGGCCGACATCCGGCACCAGGGCTACTCGACGAAGCGCTCGATGCTGCTGGTCTGGGAAAACGCGACGCCGGACCTGCCGCAACGATACGAGCGCGGCGAACTCACGCCGTATCCGATCGAGTTTTGAGCCGCACACGCGGATCCGCACAACACCGAGGACGATTCATGCAAACCCAACTGTTCATCGACGGCCGCTTCGTCGACGCCGTCGAGCGCGGCACCATCGACGTGCTCAACCCGCACGACGGCTCGCTCATCACCAGGATCGCGGCCGCCACCGCCGCGGATGTCGATCTCGCGGTCGACGCGGCGACCCGCGCGTTCCCGAAGTGGTCGGCGATGCCCGCGGCCGAGCGCGGCCGGCTGCTGCTGCGCCTCGCCGACGCGATCGACGCGCATGCCGAGGAACTGGCGCAGCTCGAATCGCTGGACACCGGCCATCCGATTCGCGATTCGCGCGCGCTCGACGTGCCGCGCACGGCCGGCTGCTTCCGGTATTTCGGCGGCATGGCCGACAAGCTGCAGGGCTCGGTGATTCCCGTCGAGACGGGTTTCCTGAACTACGTGCAGCGTGCGCCGATCGGCGTCGTGGGCCAGATCGTGCCGTGGAATTTCCCGCTGATGTTCACGAGCTGGAAGATGGGCCCCGCGCTTGCCGCGGGCAATACGGTCGTGCTCAAGCCGTCGGAAATCACGCCGCTGTCGACGCTGCGCATCGTCGAGCTGATGGCCGAGGTCGGCTTCCCGGCGGGCGTCATCAACATCGTGCCCGGCTATGGTCATACCGCGGGCCAGCGGCTGGCCGAACACCCGGGCGTCGGCAAGATCGCGTTCACGGGTTCGACCGCGACGGGGCGCCGCATCGTCGAAGCATCGCAGGGCAACCTGAAGCGCGTGCAACTGGAGCTGGGCGGCAAGGGCGCGAACCTCGTGTTCGACGATGCGAACCTCGACGCCGCGATCAACGGCGCCGCGTGGGCGATCTTCCACAACCAGGGGCAGGCGTGCATCGCAGGCTCGCGGCTCGTGCTGCACGAGCGCATCGCCGACGAATTCCTCGAGCGCTTCGTGTCGCTGGCATCGTCGATCCGCGTCGGCAATCCGCTCGACCCGAACACCGAGATGGGCCCGCTGACGTCGAAGCAGCACCTGGACCGCGTGCTGTCCTTCGTCGACGTGGCGCGCGAGCAGGGCGGTCGCGTGCTGGCCGGCGGCAGCGCTCCGCAGGATGCGGCGCTCGCGAACGGCTACTACGTGCGTCCGACGATCATCGAGGCAAAGTCGGCGGCCGACCGCATCGCGCAGGAAGAAGTGTTCGGTCCGTTCGTCACGGTGCTGCGCTTCGGCAGCGACGAAGAGGCGCTGTCCATCGCCAATGCGACCGAATACGGGCTGGGCAGCGGGCTGTGGACGAACGACCTGTCCCGCGCGCATCGGATGGCGTCGCAGATCCATGCGGGCATGTGCTGGATCAACTGCTACAAGCGCGTCAATCCGGGCAGCCCGTTCGGCGGCGTCGGCAAGTCCGGCTACGGCCGCGAGATGGGCTTCGAGGCGATGCACGACTACACGGAAGCACGCTCGGTATGGGTCAACGTCGACGGCCACGTGCCGCCGCACTTCAAGCGCTGAGGATCCGATGGAACGCTTCGTCTATCAGGGCTCGCCGTCCCGCGTGGTGTTCGAATGGGATGCGCTCGCGAAGCTGCCGGACGAGCTGAGCGCGCTCGGCGCGCGCCGCGCGCTGATCCTGTGCACGCCGGAGCAGCGCCCGCTCGCCGAGCGGGTCGGCGCGCTGCTCGGCGAACGGGCGGCGGGCATATGCGCGCAGGCCGTGATGCACGTGCCGGTCGAGGTCGCGCGGGCCGCGCGCGACGCAGCGGCGGCCGCCGACGCCGACTGCTGCGTCGCGATCGGCGGCGGCTCGACGATCGGGCTGGGCAAGGCGATCGCGCTGGAGTCGTCGCTGCCGATCCTCGCGGTGCCGACGACCTATGCCGGCTCCGAGATGACGCCGATCTACGGCCTCACGGAAGGGCGCCTGAAGCGTACCGGACGCGACGCGCGCGTCCTGCCGCGTACGGTGCTTTACGATCCGTCGCTGACGCTGTCGCTGCCGCCCGGCATCTCGGCCGCGTCCGGCATCAATGCGATGGCGCATGCGGTCGAGGCGCTCTATGCAGTGGACGCGAACCCGGTCATCAGCCTGATGGCGGAAGAGTCGATTCGCGCGCTCGGCGACGCGTTGCCGACCGTGGTTCGCGCGCCGGACGACCGCGACGCGCGCAGCCGCGCGCTCTATGGTGCGTGGCTGGCCGGCACCTGCCTCGGCGCGGTGGGGATGGCGCTGCACCACAAGCTTTGCCATACGCTCGGCGGCACGTTCAACCTGCCGCATGCGCAGACGCACGCGGCGATGCTTCCGCATACCGCGCACTACAACCACGCGGCGGCGCCGGCTGCGTTGCGCCGGGTCGCCCGCGCGCTGGGCGGCGACGACGCGGCCGACGCCGGTCCGCTGCTGTTCCGGCTGAACGAACGGCTCGGCATCGCGCCGGCGCTGGCCGACCTCGGCATGCCGCAGGACGGCCTCGACGAGGCCGCCGATCTCGCATGCAGCAATCCGTACGCCAATCCGCGGCCGATCGAGCGCGCGGCGATTCGCGAACTGCTGCAGCGCGCATGGGAAGGGCGGGCGCCGCGATAAGCGGCCGACGACACAAAACGGAGACGAACGTGACGAATGATCCTCGAAGCAGCGACGCGACATTGACCGAGCAGGTGGTCGCCAGTTTTGCGCGCACGGCGGACCCGCGCCTGCGCATGCTGATGCAGAGCCTCGTGCGGCACCTGCATGCGTTCGTTCGCGAGACGGAGCCGACCGAAGCCGAATGGATGGCGGCGATCGACTTCCTCACCGAGACGGGCAAGATGTGCGACGGCCTGGTCCGCCAGGAATTCATCCTGCTGTCCGACACGCTCGGCGTGTCGATGCTGGTCGATGCGATCAATCATCGCGATGCGACGGGCGCGACCGAGACCACCGTGTTCGGGCCGTTCTATATCAAGGGAATGCCCGAGCGCGCGTACGGCGAGAACATGGCCTTCACGCCCGGCACGCCGGCGCTCGTGCACGGCCGCGTGCTGAGCCCCGACGGTGCGCCGGTGTCGGGCGCGGTGCTCGATGTCTGGCAGACGGCCACGAACGGCATGTATTCGGGGCAGGACACCGGGCAGCCGCACGGCAACCTGCGCGGCCGCTACCGGACCGACGCCGAAGGGCGCTACGCGATCGTGACGATCCTGCCGGTCAGCTACCCGATTCCGACCGACGGGCCGGTGGGAAAAATGCTCGACGCGACCGGGCGGCATCCGTGGCGGCCGGCCCACCTGCATTTCATGATCGATGCGCCGGGGCATCGCACGCTGGTGACGCATCTGTTCGACGAAGACGACGAATATCTGCAGTCGGACGCCGTGTTTGGCGTCAAGCCGTCGCTGATGGTTGCGTACCGTGCGCGTCCGGCCGGCGACGAACTGGCGCGCGAATTCAATCTCGGTGGATCCTATCGCGAGGCGAACTACGACTTCGTGCTCGCCCGGAGCTGAACGATGCGCCGCTATTACGCAGTCTTTGCCACCGACAAGCCGGACATGCGCGAGGTGCGCGAGCGCGTCCGCGCAAGTCATCGTAGCTACCTGAGAAGCGCCGCGCAGCACGGCGTGTTCGTGCGGCTCGGCGGCCCCACGCTCGCGCCGCTCTGCAACACGATGAACGGCACGCTGCTGGTCGTCGAGGCCGACGATATCGACGCGGTCATGCAGTTCGTCGGGAACGATCCGTATGTGAAGGAGGGATTGTTCTCGCATGTCGAGGTGCGTCCGTGGGACTGGAGCCTCGGCAATCCCGAGCAGCGGGTGTAGGCGATGAGTACGACACGGCAGCTGTGCCTGGTCGCCGACGTGCCCGACGGCGGCGCGCGGGTGATCGACGAAGCGTGCATCGGGCGTCCCGTCATCGTCGTGCGGCGGCGCGAACAGGTGTGGGCCTATGTCAATCGATGCCCGCACTTTTCGGTGCCGCTCGACTTCGTGCCGGGCAACGTGTCCTGCTATCGGTCCCAGGTGCTGATGTGTGCGCATCACAGCGCACTGTTCCGGTTCGACGACGGCATGTGCATCGACGGCCCGTGCGCGGGCGCCGCGCTGGAGGCAGTGCCGGTGCAGGTGGACGACGATGCCCGGGTCGTCGCGGTCGCGTCGTGAGTTCCAGCCGTTCGTGACGCGAGCGGTATGAACATGCATGCCTTCATGCATGTGCGCGCCTTTAAATAAGGATTTCGAAGTATTGATGCGGTCGGGTTCGAACCCGTTTGCCTCGATATCGCAGTGACGCGCAATTTTCAAAAAAGAAAGTGGAGACGAAATGAAACCAGGGTTTGGAGTACTGGCGCTGCTCGTGGCGTCGCAGGGTGCGTGGGCACAAAGCAGCGTGACGATGTTCGGCCTGATCGACGCCGGCATCTCGTACGTCAGCAACGAAGGAGGCAGCAAAAACGCGAAGTTCGACGACGGCATCTTCACGCCGAACCTTTTCGGCCTTCGCGGCGTCGAGGATCTCGGCGGCGGATATCGTGCGAAGTTCGCGCTCGTCAATCAGTTCTCGATGGCCAACGGCAGCATCGTCGGGACCGGCATTTTCGGCCGCAACGCGTATGTCGGGCTGGAGAGCGACCGCCTGGGCAGCATCACGCTCGGCAATCAGTACGAGTTCATGGTGGATTCGCTGTTTGCGAAGGGTAATGCGATCGCGATGGACCTCAGCGGACTCTACGGTTTCCGCAACGGCCCGTTCCAGCGCCTCGCGCTGCCCGACAATCCGACCGGCGCGTTCGACTGGGACCGCACGGCCGGCAGCAAGCCGGTCGCCAATTCCGTCAAGTACAGCTCGCCGACGATCGCCGGGCTGTCCGGCGGGATCATGTATGCATTCGGCGGCGTCGCGGGGTCGGTCGGCGCGAACAACACCGTCAGCGCTGGGCTGAACTACGAGTCGGGGCCGTTCGGTATCGGCGCGGCGTATACGAACGAGAAGTACGGCGCGGCGGCCGGTACGCCGTCGACCAGCGTGCGCAACTGGGGCGTCGGGATGCATTACACGATCGGCGCGGTGACCGCCAAGGCGCTGCTGACGACCGTGCACAATTCCTTCAACGACGCCGGCGTATGGATGGCCGAGGGTGGCGGCGTATGGGCGATCAGGCCGGACCTGTTCTTCGGCGCGAAGTACATGTACATGAAGGGCAACGAAGCGGTGGGCCGCAACCATGCGCATCAGCTCAGCGCCGCGTTTCAGTACCTGCTGACGAAGCGGACGATGGTCTATGTGTCCGCCGACTACCAGCGTGCGAACAGCGGCGCGAACGCGCAGATCAATGGCGTGCTGGACGCGAACGGCGCGTCGAGTTCGGCGAGCCAGGCGATCGCGCGTATCGGCCTGCATACGCTGTTCTAGTCGCAATCGCGGCTGCCGGCCTCGACCGTTCGCCGGATGCGCCGGTCCCGATCCAATCGGCCCGCGATCCGGCGATTGTCAAACAGTGTGAGTCAATCGTCAGCATTTGCAACCGAAGTAACAGTCCCTGCAAATCGATGGTTTTGCGCGCCAGTCCCGCTACATTGGCACCACCTGCCGCACGTCGCGGTAAGGCATGCGATCCGCCGCACGAACGCGGCGCGCAGCAACAACGTCTTTGGGGAGAATGACCATGAACAAGATTCGCACGATTCTGCTGGGTGCCGCGCTGTCGGCAGTGGCGACTTCGGCTGCTTTCGCACAGACGGCCCAGACGGGTGCCGAAGGCTCGGCCGGCGTCGGTGCACAGGTCCAGACGCCGCTGCTCAGCGGTGGTGTCGGCGTGCAGGGCGGTGCGGGCGCGAATGCGGCGGGTTCGGGCGCAGGTGCCGGCAACGTCGTCGGCGGCGCACTGAACGGCGTCGGCAAGACGGTCGGCGGCGTCGGTTCGGCTGCCGGCAACGCGGTTGGCGGTGCGACGCATGCGGTCGGTTCGGCGGCAGGCTCGGCGAAGGATGCCGCGGCGTCGGCCGTGCATGCGACCAAGTCGCACGTGAAGCATGTCGCCGGCTCGGCGAAGAGCCACGCTGCAGGCGCGATGACGACGGCAGGCGACGTTGTCGGCGGCGCGAAGGCGAAGGCCGGTGAAACGCTGGAAGGCGCGACGAATGCGGCGCAGGGCGGCGCGTCGGTCGGCCTGAAGGGTTCGGTGGCGGCGCAAGGCGGCGCGCAGTAAGCGATCCCCGCGCAACCGGCCACGGCCCGGCCCCGCTTCGATGCGGGCCGGGCCGTTTTTTCATGGCGGCCCGCGCGCCGCGCAGCGCTCGTCGTGCGCGAAGATCCGGAAATGCGCGGCCGCGCTCGCGCCGCGCCTTGCCTCGCCTTGAACCGGCGCCGACTCCCTCCGCCAGCCCGAGCGATTCCGCAATCGCCGGCGCGGCAGCGGTCGATGCCTGCCGCCCCTGCCCACGCCGCGTCCGTCATGCTTAAATAGCGGGGCTTCCGGTCGACGGGCGGGGGCGTGGCGGTGTCCGCCGACGCCGGCAGGCCTGTCCGCTCGACGCCGAGAGCGTGACGACAGATGACATCAAAGTGCCGCATCGGCTCAGCCGATGCGTTCCGATAACATTCCGAGGCATCCCGATCATGACCCTTCTGTTCCGTCTTCTCGCACTCGCGTGTGCGCTCTGGCTCGCCGCCTGTTCGTCCGGTCCGCCGCCGTCCGCCAGTCTCGGCGCGTCCGCGGCGCCTGCCGCGCCGAAGGCGCCGGCCGCCAGCGAACGGAGCGGGCTCGGCACCGCCTGGGGCGAATCGGTGCGCTCCGAGACGCGCAGCGTCGAATTCGAACGCGCGAACCCGACGACGCCGACCGACGTCGCATCGGTCTACTACAACGACGTCTTGCCGGGCCATCCTGCCGCGTCGCAGATTCGCCGGTTGCCGACCCGCGTCGCGCTCGCGAACGGCGACGTGTCGTTGTCGTTTACGGACGAACACGGCGCACCGCTGCATCTGGCGCGCGGCAACGGCCGGTGGCACATGGCGGGCGTCGACGGTTCGCGCTACATGATCGTGCTGCGCAACCAGGGGCGCCGCACGTTCGAGATCGTGTCGTCGGTGGACGGGCTCGACGTGCTGTCGGGCCGGCCGGGCAGCTACAGGAACGGCGGCTACGTGCTGTATCCGGGCCGCACGCTGACGATCGAAGGGTTCCGCAAGAGCCGGGATGAAGTCGCCGCATTCCGCTTCGCGTCGGTGCCCGACAGCTATGTGGCGAACTCGAAGTACGGCGATACCGCGAACGTCGGCGTGATCGGCGTCGCGTTGTTCGCGCAGAAGGAGAGCGAAGAAGATGCACTGCGTCGCAACGCGAATCCGTTCCCCGGCAACGACAACGGTTTTGCGCCGCCGCCGGCGCCGCGCGGCGAGTGATCGCGGGCCGTGATTCGACGGGGAATCGCATGACCCTGCCCGGTTTCAGGTACCATCCCGACCCGCTGTCGACCGGCAGCGTGATGCGTTCGCACGCGCGCTGCGTGTGTTGCGGCGACGCGCGCGGCCATGTTTACGCCGGTTGCGCATGTGCGGTCGAGGACGACGAGCCCGGCATCCGTCGGTGGCGCGACTGATGCGCGCGCCCGGCCGCCGTCGTCATCAACCAGAGGAATCTTCGTGAAGTTCATCCACGCGGCAGACATTCATCTCGACAGCCCGCTGCACGGCCTGAGCGCGTATCCCGACGCGCCGGCCGCGCAGTTGCGCAACGCGTCCCGCGACGCGCTGCGGCAGCTCGTGGATCGTGCGATCGAGGAGGAAGTCGCGTTTCTCGTGATCGCCGGCGACCTCTACGACGGCGACTGGAAAGATCACAACACGGGCATCTTCTTCAGCCAGCAGATGGGGCGCCTGCGCAAGGCCGGCATCCGCGCGTTCGTGCTGTGGGGCAACCACGATGCCGAGAGCGAGATGACGAAGAAGCTGACGCTGCCCGACAACGTCACGGTATTCAATCATCGCAAGCCGGAAACGCATCGGCTGCCGGAATTCGACGTGGCGCTGCACGGACAGAGCTTCAAGGACAAGGCCGTCGTCGACAATCTGGCGACCGCCTATCCGGATCCGGTGCCCGGCTGCTACAACATCGGCGTGCTGCACACGGCGCTCGAGGGTCACGCGGCGCATGCGAACTATGCGCCGTGCTCGCTCGCGGAACTGCACGCGAAAGGCTACGACTACTGGGCGCTCGGTCACGTGCACGAATTCCAGCAATGGTCGGGGCCGTCCACGGTGGTGTTTCCCGGCAACCTGCAGGGGCGGCATATCCGCGAGACGGGCCGGCGCGGCGCGGTGCTCGTCACCGTCGAGCAGGGCCGCACGCAGGTCGAGCGGCTGTACCTCGACGTACTGCGCTGGGAGGCCGTGTCGGTCGATGCGGCCGACTGCTTCACGATCGCCGATCTGTCCAGGAAGATCGGCCAGGCGCTGGAGGCGCTGCTGGCGGTCGACGGTCACGTGCCGCGCGCGGTGCGCGTGACGGTCACCGGGCGCACGCCCGCGCACGGCTTGTTCCTCGGTCGCGCGACGCAACTGCGCGCCGAGGTGCTGAACCAGATCGGCATCATCGGCAACGAGCGGCTGTGGCTCGAGAAAGTGAAGCTCGCGACCTCGGCCGCCGATCGGCCGCAGGGCGAGAGCGAGCAACTGGAGGCGCTGGAGGATCTGAAGCAGATCCTGGCCGAGGCCGCGCACGATCCGGATTTCCTCGCGCTGCTCGAACGCGACCTGAAGCCGTTTGTCGGCAAGGTGCGCAGCGACGTGAAGGAGGAGGTGCCGCTGCTGACGCTCGCGCGCGAAGGCGAGCTGACGGCGCTGGTACAGCAGGTCGGCCCGGCGCTGCTCGCGCGACTGGCGAGCGGGGAGTAAGCGATGCGCATCAGTCAGCTCGATCTGATCAAGTACGGCAAGTTCACCGACGAGACGCTGCGCTTCCCGTCGTCCGGCCAGGATTTCCATGTGATCGTCGGGCCGAACGAGGCCGGCAAGTCGACGATTCGCACCGCCGTGTCCGAACTGCTGTTCGGGATGAAACTGCAGACGCCGCTCGATTTCCTGCACAGCACGCCCGAACTGCGGATCGGCGGCGTGCTGGAGAGCGACGCGGGCGCGCTGGCGTTTCATCGCGCGCGCGGCCGCAGCCCGCTGCGCACGCCGGCCGACGACAAGCTGCCGGACGATTATCTTGCCGCCGTCCTCGACGGCGCGACGCGCGAATTCTTCGAGCAGATGTTCGGACTCGATCACGGGCGGCTGGTCGACGGCGGACGGAGCATCCTCGATGCGTCCGACAAGCTCGGCCAGGTGCTGTTCGAATCGGCCGCCGGCGTCGGCCGTCTCGGGCCGGTGCGGGAGGAACTCGACGCGCGCGCGCTCGAGCTCTGGGCGCCGCGCCGCAGCGGCAGCGCGTTCGCGCAGGCCGAGACCTCGTTTACCGAAGCGGTGAGCGAACTGAAGGCGGTCCAGGTGCGCACGCGCGACTGGGTCGAGCGCAAGGAGGCGCGCGAAGCGGTCGAACAGGAGATCGAGCATGCGCGCGCGGAGCTGCGCCGGCTCGAATCGCTGCGCTCGAAGCTCGAACGCGTGCGGCGGCTTGCGCCGTACCTGAAGGAACTGACGGTCAAGGAATTGGCGCTTGCCGAACTCGGCGCGGTCGTCGAGTTGCCGCCGACCGCCCACGCGGATCTGCTGAAGGCGCAGGGCGATCTCGCAGCCGAGCGCAAGGTGCTGGAGGCGCGCCGCGCCGATCTGCTCGCGAAACAGCAGGCGCGCGAGGCGATCGTCGCCGATGCCGACACGCTGGCGCGGGCGGCCGATATCGAGGCGCTCGACCAGTTGCGCGGCGCCTGCATGAACCATGCGCAGGATCTGCTGCTGCTCGGCGCAGAGGTCGGGCGGCACCTGTCGGCCGCCTTCGAAGCGGCATCGCAGCTCGGCTGGCCGACCGACGAGACGGCGCTGCGCGCGGCGTTGCCGAGCGCGCTGTCGCTGAAGACGGTCGCGAACCTGCTGCGCGAACACGGCGCGCTGCATCAGGCGCTGGCCGGCGCGCGCGAATCGCTCGACGAACGCACGCGCGAGTTCGAGCAGGCGCAGGAGCAGTTGACGAAGCTGGCGACGATCGACGTGCCGGAAGCGCTGCGCGCCGCGCTGGCCGAAGCGCAGGGCTTCCGCACCAGCGGCCCGCGCGAGCAGGCGCTCGAACGCGACATCGTCGCGGCCGAACGCGTCCTTGCCGACGCGCTCGATGCGCTCGGTCAATGGCGCCAGCCGGTCGAAGTGCTGCGTGCGCTCGACGTGCCGTCGGCAGCGCAGCTCGCGACGTGGCTGAAGGAAGAAAGCGAACGCGCGAGCGCGGCGGCGGCGGCGCGCGAGGCACGCGACGGTGCGCACGAAGAGCTCGAACGGCTCGAACTGCAGGAAAAGCATTTCGCGGAGAACCACAAGGTCGTCACGACCGCGGAAGTGCTGGCCGCGCGCGCGCGTCGCGACGGCGCATGGGGCGAGGTCCGCAGCGGTGCCGTCGACGTCGCCACCGGCGCGCCGGCCGTCGATGCGGCGATTCGTCTCGCGGACGAACTCGTCGATGCGCAGCTCGGCGCCACGCAGGCGGCGGCGACGCTGCAGTCGCTGCGTCAGCAGGTCGAATCGGCGCGCGCGGTGCTGGCGCGCAGGCAGGCGGCGCTGGACGAGCGCGAGCGCGAACTGGCCGCGCACCGCGACGCGTGGCGCGACCGCGCGGCGGCGGCCGGCGTGGCGGGCATGCCGCTGGCGGCGATGAGCGACTGGCTCGCGAAGCGCGACGCGGCGTTCGTCGCGCAGGCCGGGCTCGAGCGCCAGCGTCACGAGTTCGACACGACCCGCGACGCGCGCATGCGTGCCGAGGCCGCATTGCGTGCGGCGCTGCGGGCCGTATCGCGCGGCGACGATGCCGACGGGCTGGCGGCGCTCGTCGCGACCGCCGAAGCGTTCGTGCAGTCGGCCGAAAAGGCCATCGCGCGCAAAGACAGTCTCGAAGACCGCGCGCGTGAAGCCGAGCGCGGCTGTGCAACGGCGCGTGCGCGTGCCGGTCAGGCGCAGGCGGCTTACGACGCATGGCACGCGCAGTGGCGCGACGCGCTGGCCGACGCGAAGCTCGCGCAAAGCGCGGTGACGCTGGCCGCGGCCGAGGGCGCGCTCGGCCTCGCGAATACGGTGACGACCGAGCTGGCCGCCGCCGACGCGCCGCGCAACCGGATCGCGACGATGCGTGCGGAGCTGGCCGCGCTCGAGGCCGGCGCGCGGCGGCTTGCCGAAGCGCTGGCACCCGAATGGCTGACGATCGGCGACTGGCTGGAAGTGGCGCGCCGGCTGACGACGCGTCTGTCGGCCGCAACCGAAACCGCGCATGCGATCGAGCGCGCCGACGATGCGGTGCGCCAGGCCGATGCCAAGGTCGCGGACGCGGCCGCCGCGGTCGCGGGTGCGGATGCACGCGTCCAGCCGCTGCTGCAACTGGCCGGCGTGGCGTCGATCGATGCGGCGCTCCCGCTCGCGGAACGCTCGGATCGTCATCGCGAGCTTCGGCGCGCGATCGACGCCGCGCAGGAAGCGCTGGTCCGCGATGGCGATGGCCTGTCGCAGGCGGCTGTCGAAGCCGAGGTCGCCGAACAGGACATCGCCGACGTGCCCGCACATCTCGAAGCGGTGAAGCAATCGCTGGACGATGTCGGCAGGCGGCTGAACACGCTCGCGCAGCAGCAGGTCGTCGCCGAGCAGGCATTCGGCGCGATCGACGGTCAGGCGAACGCGGCGGTGGCCGAGGCGAAGCGTCAGGAAGCGCTGGCGGCGATGGGCGACGCGGCCGAGCAGTATCTGGAGGCCGCCACCGCGAGCCGGCTGCTGAAGTGGGCGACGGACCGCTATCGCGACCAGAAGCAGGGGCCGATGCTCAGGCGGGCGGGCGAGATCTTCGCCGGCCTGACGCTGGGCGAATTCGCGCGGTTGACCGTCGATACCGAGCGGACGCCGCCCGCGCTGTATGCGCGGCGCACGCGCGGGACGTCGGTCGAGGTGGCCGGGCTCAGCGAGGGGACGCGCGACCAGCTGTTCCTCGCGCTGCGGATCGCCGCGCTGGAGCTGCAACTCGCCAGCCGGACCGCGCTGCCGTTCGTCGCCGACGATCTGTTCATCAACTTCGACGATACGCGCGCGAAGGCGGGGCTTGAAGCGCTGCGCGATCTTTCGACGCGCACCCAGGTGCTGTTCCTGACGCACCACGATCATCTGCTGCCGCTGGTGACGGAGGTGTTCGGCGCGCAGGTCAACGTGGTCGCGCTGCAGCGCGACGCTGCTGCGGCGTGATGGAAGGCGGGTCGGTATTCCTGCGTACGGGAGCGGTCATCGCAGGCAGGTAGTATGGCGGGTCCGAGATGCACGCGGCCGGCGGTCCGGTCGCGGGTCGAGCCACACGAGGGAGTGTCATGAACAAGCTGGTAGCCGCCATCGCGTTCGCGGCGGACAGGCATCGCAATCAGCGGCGCAAGGACGCGGACGCCTCGCCGTACATCAACCATCCGATCGCGCTCGCCGACGTGCTGGCCAACGAGGCCGGCATCGAGGACGAGCGCGTGATCGTCGCCGCGGTGCTGCACGACACGATCGAGGACACGGAGACGACCGAGCAGGAATTGCTGCGGCTGTTCGGCAAGGACGTCGCGGACATCGTGATGGAGGTGACCGACGACAAGTCGTTGCCGAAGGACGAGCGCAAGCGCCTGCAGGTCGAGCACGCGGCGCAGATCAGTCGGCGCGCGAAGCTCGTGAAGCTGGCCGACAAGATCTGCAACCTGCGCGACATCGCACGGCATCCGCCCGCGGACTGGCCGCTCGAGCGCAGGCAGGCGTATTTCGACTGGGCGAAGTCGGTGGTCGACCGGATGCGCGGCGTGCATCCCGGCCTCGAGGCGATCTTCGATACCGCGTACAACGCGCGGCCGGCGGAGTAGCCGTGATGCGCTCGGCTCGATCGTCGGCAAGCGGCGCGCATCGCGGTCGCGAGCGCGCGGTGCAGCCGTGCGCGGTCGCGGGTGTCGATGTCGGCGGCGACCGCAAGCTGTGCGATCTCGTGATCCTGCGCGGCTCGACCGTCGTGCGCCACGAGGAACGGATCGCACCGGAAGCGCTGCCTGCGCTGTGCGTCGAGCACGATGTCGTGGCCGTCGGCGTCGATGCGCCGAGTTGCTGGTGGAGCGGGGGCGGACGCCGTCCGGCCGAACAGGCGCTCGCCCGCGAACGGATTTCGTGCTTTCCGACGCCGACGCAGCAGCAGGCGATGGCGAGCGTGTCGGGTTTCTTCGACTGGATGTTCATCGGCGAGCGCGTCTATCGCGCGCTTGCGCCGGCGTATCCGCTGCTGACCGGCGCGCGCTATGCGGGCGGTCGCGTGAGCTTCGAAACCTATCCGTATGCGATCACCTGTGCGTTGCTCGGTCGGACGGTCGCGTCGGCGAAGCTGAAGCGGATCCAGCGTCGGCAACTCCTGGAGAAACTGGGGATCGACGTGTCGATGCTGCAATCGGTCGATGCACGGGACGCGACGCTGTGTGCATTGACCGCCCGGTTCGTGATCGACGGGAACGCGCACGCATACGGTGCGGAGGACGGCGGATATATTCGTGTGCCGATCGTGAACGAGTCGGTCGTTCTCGATGCGCTGTAGTGTCGTCGCGGGACGGTGAGCTTTTTCGGGAGGCGCAGGGATGGCCTCCCGATGCGTGTGCGTCAGTCTTCGAGGATGGATGGCGGGACGTTGTCGAGATCGCAGTCGTACGCCTGATCGAAGTAGTCTTCCGCATCGTTGATCATCACGACCGCGACGTCGATCAGTTCGTCGAGGCGCTGCAGCAGCGATTCGCGCCACTCGTCGTCTTCTTCGCGCTCGGGCGTCTTGTCGAGCTGCTCGATGATCGAGTCGGCGGTCTGCAGGAACGGAATCGCCTGCTGGTAGTTTTCGATCGAGACCATCGCGGCGTTGCGCGCGCCGACGAGCCGTTCTCGGTGCTCGTCCGCGAGTTCGGATTCACCGCTGATGCGGGGCAGTACATCCGAGATGCGCTGCAGCAGCGGCGGGACCTGTTCTTCGAGCACGGTGGCGCGTTGGCGCAGGGCTACGTATTCGGCGCGAAGGTCGGCGTCGCCGGATTGAGTGGTGCTGTCCATCGTCGATATCAGTGCGTAGTGCGATCGCGGCATGATACTCGACGGCGGGCGATGCATCGTTTGTTCCGAACATTGCGGCGGCGGGGCGGCTGCTTCGTGCGCTCTTATATATATGGAAGGGGCCGGTATCCAGCGCGGGGTGCTTCAAACTATTTTCACAAACCCCTTGCGCGATTGGCTGCGGGTGCCTAGAATCACGCCTCTTTCGCGCTGACGGCAACGCGGCGCGGAAGGGGAAGCGGAGTCGGCGGTGTGCTGCAGTGGGGGCGCGCTGGCGACGAAGGAAGAAGAACCCCGCAGTCGCAACGCTGAGTAGCAAAAAGTTGTTGACGCGCTGCGAAACACGGTTCATAATCTCGCTTCTCTGCTGCTGAAAACGCAGCGCTGCTGGAAGGCCCGATGCCTCTCGCAGAATGCTCTTTAAAAACTAACAGCCGATAAGTGTGGGCGCTTGATGTGAGCGAGACCCGATCCTCGGATCGGGATAGCAAAAGTATCAAGAGTCTCACACTAAAGTAAGTCAGGTTTATGAAGTAATTCATAACCTGTCAGCTTTGAGTGAGCGACCGGTTTCTAACGAAACCGAAAACAGTAACAGGTTTGAACTGAAGAGTTTGATCCTGGCTCAGATTGAACGCTGGCGGCATGCCTTACACATGCAAGTCGAACGGCAGCACGGGTGCTTGCACCTGGTGGCGAGTGGCGAACGGGTGAGTAATACATCGGAACATGTCCTGTAGTGGGGGATAGCCCGGCGAAAGCCGGATTAATACCGCATACGATCTACGGATGAAAGCGGGGGACCTTCGGGCCTCGCGCTATAGGGTTGGCCGATGGCTGATTAGCTAGTTGGTGGGGTAAAGGCCTACCAAGGCGACGATCAGTAGCTGGTCTGAGAGGACGACCAGCCACACTGGGACTGAGACACGGCCCAGACTCCTACGGGAGGCAGCAGTGGGGAATTTTGGACAATGGGCGAAAGCCTGATCCAGCAATGCCGCGTGTGTGAAGAAGGCCTTCGGGTTGTAAAGCACTTTTGTCCGGAAAGAAATCCCTGGCTCTAATACAGTCGGGGGATGACGGTACCGGAAGAATAAGCACCGGCTAACTACGTGCCAGCAGCCGCGGTAATACGTAGGGTGCAAGCGTTAATCGGAATTACTGGGCGTAAAGCGTGCGCAGGCGGTCTGTTAAGACAGATGTGAAATCCCCGGGCTCAACCTGGGAACTGCATTTGTGACTGGCAGGCTAGAGTATGGCAGAGGGGGGTAGAATTCCACGTGTAGCAGTGAAATGCGTAGAGATGTGGAGGAATACCGATGGCGAAGGCAGCCCCCTGGGCCAATACTGACGCTCATGCACGAAAGCGTGGGGAGCAAACAGGATTAGATACCCTGGTAGTCCACGCCCTAAACGATGTCAACTAGTTGTTGGGGATTCATTTCCTTAGTAACGTAGCTAACGCGTGAAGTTGACCGCCTGGGGAGTACGGTCGCAAGATTAAAACTCAAAGGAATTGACGGGGACCCGCACAAGCGGTGGATGATGTGGATTAATTCGATGCAACGCGAAAAACCTTACCTACCCTTGACATGGTCGGAATCCTGAAGAGATTCGGGAGTGCTCGAAAGAGAACCGGCGCACAGGTGCTGCATGGCTGTCGTCAGCTCGTGTCGTGAGATGTTGGGTTAAGTCCCGCAACGAGCGCAACCCTTGTCCTTAGTTGCTACGCAAGAGCACTCTAAGGAGACTGCCGGTGACAAACCGGAGGAAGGTGGGGATGACGTCAAGTCCTCATGGCCCTTATGGGTAGGGCTTCACACGTCATACAATGGTCGGAACAGAGGGTTGCCAACCCGCGAGGGGGAGCTAATCCCAGAAAACCGATCGTAGTCCGGATTGCACTCTGCAACTCGAGTGCATGAAGCTGGAATCGCTAGTAATCGCGGATCAGCATGCCGCGGTGAATACGTTCCCGGGTCTTGTACACACCGCCCGTCACACCATGGGAGTGGGTTTTACCAGAAGTGGCTAGTCTAACCGCAAGGAGGACGGTCACCACGGTAGGATTCATGACTGGGGTGAAGTCGTAACAAGGTAGCCGTATCGGAAGGTGCGGCTGGATCACCTCCTTTCCAGAGCTAGCTCGCCAGGTTGAGCGCTCACGCTTATCGGCTGTAAATCAAGACAGACTCAGGGGTCTGTAGCTCAGTCGGTTAGAGCACCGTCTTGATAAGGCGGGGGTCGTTGGTTCGAATCCAACCAGACCCACCAAGTTGTCTGGCGTGAAGAAACCTGGGGCGTCTCTGTATGGGGGCATAGCTCAGCTGGGAGAGCACCTGCTTTGCAAGCAGGGGGTCGTCGGTTCGATCCCGTCTGCCTCCACCAATCTTCAATGCGAAGTGCTTGGTTCGAAAGCGAACCGAGGATTTGGCATTGGCGATTGAGCCAGTCAGAGTGATGCAGGAAACTGTATCGGCTGTCGTTCTTTAACAATCTGGAAGAAGTAAGTAATTTGGATAGCGGAAGCGTCTTTGAGATGGACGTGGAAACTATCCGGGTTGTGATTGTATCGATGTATCTCAAGATGATTCGAACTTCATTGTTCGACTCTAATTGGAATACGGCACAACGCGAGAACTCAACCTGTAGCGACTGTCGATGAGACAGACTCGTTATAGGGTCAAGCGAACAAGTGCATGTGGTGGATGCCTTGGCGATCACAGGCGATGAAGGACGCGGTAGCCTGCGAAAAGCCCCGGGGAGCTGGCAAACAAGCTTTGATCCGGGGATGTCCGAATGGGGAAACCCACTCCTTATGGAGTATCCATGGCTGAATACATAGGTCATGTGAAGCGAACGCGGTGAACTGAAACATCTAAGTAACCGCAGGAAAAGAAATCAACCGAGATTCCCAAAGTAGTGGCGAGCGAAATGGGATGAGCCTTGTACTCTTTATTTGTATTGTTAGCCGAACGCTCTGGAAAGTGCGGCCATAGCAGGTGATAGCCCTGTAGGCGAAAACAGTATGAAAGAACTAGGTGTACGACAAGTAGGGCGGGACACGTGAAATCCTGTCTGAAGATGGGGGGACCATCCTCCAAGGCTAAATACTCGTGATCGACCGATAGTGAACCAGTACCGTGAGGGAAAGGCGAAAAGAACCCCGGGAGGGGAGTGAAATAGATCCTGAAACCGCATGCATACAAACAGTCGGAGCCTCGCAAGGGGTGACGGCGTACCTTTTGTATAATGGGTCAGCGACTTACGTTCAGTAGCAAGCTTAACCGTATAGGGCAGGCGTAGCGAAAGCGAGTCCGAATAGGGCGTTCAGTTGCTGGGCGTAGACCCGAAACCAGGTGATCTATCCATGGCCAGGATGAAGGTGCGGTAACACGTACTGGAGGTCCGAACCCACTAACGTTGAAAAGTTAGGGGATGAGCTGTGGATAGGGGTGAAAGGCTAAACAAACCTGGAAATAGCTGGTTCTCTCCGAAAACTATTTAGGTAGTGCCTCGTGTCTCACCTTCGGGGGTAGAGCACTGTCATGGTTGGGGGGTCTATTGCAGATTACCCCGCCATAGCAAACTCCGAATACCGAAGAGTGCAATCACGGGAGACAGACATCGGGTGCTAACGTCCGGTGTCAAGAGGGAAACAACCCAGACCGCCAGCTAAGGTCCCCAAATATGGCTAAGTGGGAAACGAAGTGGGAAGGCTAAAACAGTCAGGAGGTTGGCTTAGAAGCAGCCACCCTTTAAAGAAAGCGTAATAGCTCACTGATCGAGTCGTCCTGCGCGGAAGATGTAACGGGGCTAAGCCATATACCGAAGCTGCGGATGCGAGCTTGCTCGCATGGTAGGAGAGCGTTCCGTAAGCCTGCGAAGGTGCCTTGTAAAGGGTGCTGGAGGTATCGGAAGTGCGAATGCTGACATGAGTAGCGATAAAGGGGGTGAAAGGCCCCCTCGCCGTAAGCCCAAGGTTTCCTACGCAACGTTCATCGGCGTAGGGTGAGTCGGCCCCTAAGGCGAGGCAGAAATGCGTAGCTGATGGGAAGCAGGTCAATATTCCTGCACCGTCGTTAGATGCGATGGGGGGACGGATCGCGGAAGGTTGTCCGGGTGTTGGAAGTCCCGGTCGCTGCATTGGAGAAGGCGCTTAGGCAAATCCGGGCGCGGAATTCAAGGGTGTGGCGCGAGCTCCTTCGGGAGCGAAGCAATTGGAAGTGGTTCCAAGAAAAGCCTCTAAGCTTCAGTCTAACGATGACCGTACCGCAAACCGACACAGGTGGGCGAGATGAGTATTCTAAGGCGCTTGAGAGAACTCGGGAGAAGGAACTCGGCAAATTGGTACCGTAACTTCGGGATAAGGTACGCCCTTGTAGCTTGACTGGCCTGCGCCAGGAGGGTGAAGGGGTTGCAATAAACTGGTGGCTGCGACTGTTTAATAAAAACACAGCACTCTGCAAACACGAAAGTGGACGTATAGGGTGTGACGCCTGCCCGGTGCCGGAAGATTAAATGATGGGGTGCAAGCTCTTGATTGAAGTCCCGGTAAACGGCGGCCGTAACTATAACGGTCCTAAGGTAGCGAAATTCCTTGTCGGGTAAGTTCCGACCTGCACGAATGGCGTAACGATGGCCACACTGTCTCCTCCCGAGACTCAGCGAAGTTGAAGTGTTTGTGATGATGCAATCTACCCGCGGCTAGACGGAAAGACCCCATGAACCTTTACTGTAGCTTTGCATTGGACTTTGAACCGATCTGTGTAGGATAGGTGGGAGGCTATGAAACCGAACGCTAGTTTCGGTGGAGCCGTCCTTGAAATACCACCCTGGTTTGTTTGAGGTTCTAACCTTGGTCCGTGATCCGGATCGGGGACAGTGCATGGTAGGCAGTTTGACTGGGGCGGTCTCCTCCCAAAGGGTAACGGAGGAGTACGAAGGTACGCTAGGTACGGTCGGAAATCGTGCTGATAGTGCAATGGCATAAGCGTGCTTAACTGCGAGACCGACAAGTCGAGCAGGTGCGAAAGCAGGTCATAGTGATCCGGTGGTTCTGTATGGAAGGGCCATCGCTCAACGGATAAAAGGTACTCTGGGGATAACAGGCTGATACCGCCCAAGAGTTCATATCGACGGCGGTGTTTGGCACCTCGATGTCGGCTCATCTCATCCTGGGGCTGTAGCCGGTCCCAAGGGTATGGCTGTTCGCCATTTAAAGAGGTACGTGAGCTGGGTTTAAAACGTCGTGAGACAGTTTGGTCCCTATCTGCCGTGGGCGTTGGATATTTGAAGGGGGCTGCTCCTAGTACGAGAGGACCGGAGTGGACGAACCTCTGGTGTACCGGTTGTGACGCCAGTCGCATCGCCGGGTAGCTATGTTCGGAAGAGATAACCGCTGAAAGCATCTAAGCGGGAAACTCGCCTTAAGATGAGATATCCCTGGAGGCTTGACCTCCTTGAAGGGTCGTTCGAGACCAGGACGTTGATAGGTCGGGTGTGTAAGCGCAGTAATGCGTTCAGCTAACCGATACTAATTGCCCGTAAGGCTTGATCCTATAACAAGTCTGTCTCGATAGCCGTTAGCGCTTCAGCGCTTACGGATATCGAGCGTCGAGTGCGAGGCACTCGACGTACTGCGGTTGAAGTACCGCGTATGTGTGAGATACAACCTCACAACCCAACCAAATTACTGCTTCTTCCAAGATTGGTTGCGCTGCGAAGCAACGCAACAACCCTCTTTGCCTGATGACCATAGCGAGTCGGTCCCACCCCTTCCCATCCCGAACAGGACCGTGAAACGACTCCACGCCGATGATAGTGCGGATTCCCGTGTGAAAGTAGGTAATCGTCAGGCTCCCTAAGCCAGAAACCCCCGCCCGATCAGGCGGGGGTTTTTGCATTTGCGGGGCGGAAATGGGCGCAGTCAGCGCTCCGCCAGAACCATGGACTTTCCTCGCTCTGTGTCCGTCTTGGCCGATTGCGACTTGTCCGAGCCTCGCTGATCTTCCCCGAATCACAATCCAATTCAGTACCGATACCGGTTTCCGACCGGAATCGCCTCGTCTTGCCAATCCTGCTAACCCCGTAACGCTCGGCCAACGATTTTTCCGGGGCGCAGCTGCCGAATCGACTTGCGGGCGTCCTGCAGGGCATCCTTGGCAGGTGGTGATGCCTGCGCGACATCCCGCCGGGAGTCTTCCAGTTGCGTCTGCGAAGTCAGTACCGGTCGACCGCTGCGCCACGCCTGGATTGCCCACATCGGCGAAGATGCCGTGCCGCCAAAGCAATCGCGCCCGTCGCCGGCAACGCGAGATATCTCTGGCGCCGGTGCCGGTCTGACCTGCTCCCCGCGTTTAGTACGGTGACGGTGTAGAGTCCGTTCCAGAGAGGAACGGCAATGAAAAAGCGATTCACCGAAGAACAGATCATCGGCATCTTGAAGGAAGCCGAGGCTGGCCTGAAGCCGGCGGAGCTGTGTCGCAAGTACGGCATCTCGGAAGCGACCTACTACAACTGGAAAGCGAAGTTCGGCGGGATGACGGTCTCCGAAGCTCAGCGCCTGAAGGAACTGGAGCAGGAGAACAGCAAGCTCAAGCGACTGTTAGCCGAATCGATGCTCGACAACGCCGCGCTGAAGGACCTGCTGGCTCGAAAGTAGCAAGCCCGCAGGCCAAGCGCGAAGCGGTCCGGATATTGATGACCGAACGTGCCATGGGTGTTACCCGGGCCTGCGGGCTGGTAGGGATTTCGCGCTCGCTGTTCCACTACGAATCACGCCGCCGAGTTGATGACGAAGCGCTGACTGGCCGGATGATGGCCATCGCCGCGCAGAAGCGCCGCTACGGCTATCGCCGGATTCACGTGCTGTTGCAGCGGGATGGCTGCTTCGCCAACCACAAGCGCATCTGGCGCCTGTACAGCAAGGCGGGGCTGAGCGTGCGCAAGCGGCGACGCAAGCGTATTGCGGCTGTCGAGCGCACGCCGCTGCCGTTAGCAACAGGCCCGAATCAGAGCTGGTCGATGGACTTCGTTTCTGACGGGCTGGCCTATGGTCGGCGGTTTCGATGCCTGAACGTGGTCGACGACTACACGCGCGAGTGCTTGGCCATCGAGGTCGATACTTCGCTGCCGGGCCTACGAGTGCAGCAAGTGCTCGAGCGGCTCAAGGAGATGCGAGGCTTACCCGCATCCATCACGGTCGACAACGGGCCGGAGTTCGCTGGTAAGGTGCTGGATGCATGGGCCTACGAAGCCGGTGTCACGCTGTCGTTCATTCGGCCTGGCAAGCCGGTGGAGAATGCCTATATCGAGAGCTTCAACGGGCGGTTCCGCGATGAATGCCTGAACGAGCACTGGTTCGTCTCAATGCGCCACGCCAAGCGGCTGATTGAGGAATGGCGTATCGAGTACAACACCGAGCGGCCTCATAGTTCACTCGGCTATCTGACGCCGGTGCAGTTCGCGCGGGCGCACGATGCAAAGCAGCAGTTTTTAACCTCGGACTCTAACTGCGGTTCGGACTAAAACCGGGGGCAGGTCAGGTCGACTTCAACGGGGCTGTACGGGATTGCTCGAAGCGAAGCGCTCATCCGACGGAGGCCGCGACAGTACGCTTCATATTTGACTTCGTGTCGGTACGAGCTCGACGGGCGCTGGCCCCGAGTGGTTGCCGCAGCTTGTCGTACTTGAGTTGGCCCGCCTCCTCGAGCGAACAAGGCAAAGTGAACGCGCCGGCATCGAGCCGACGAGCGGGTGCAATGCCTGCCGCAACCCAGAACGTTTGTCGCGACTGCGGCGCAGATGCCGTCCGGCACCTTGGTGCAAGCGCGCTTATCGCGGCTAATCAGCGGCAGCACCATGTCAACGCACATCGCATCAGCCGCCTGGCCTTCCTATCGTTCGCGGAGAAGCCTGCCCGCGGCGAGAGGACGAGCACGGAAGCGGCGCTCTGCCCCTACGCCTTAAGGGCATCCCGTGGTTCGGAGTGCGTCCTGGGCGACCTGCTGGTACCCGGAGCGTCGACGCAACTGGCGCGGCTCGATGGCTTCGGACTGTTGCGGACGCGTGTCCCTCCGCCGGCCGAGCGTGCCCCAACGTGCGAACAGCGAGCGAAGCTGCTGCGTATGGCGTGATCGCCAGGCAAGCCGTTGCGACGAGGCGCATGCATAGAACCGAGAAGGCGCTGTCAGCGCTGCGCAACGCGCTTCGGATCAGATCCATAACGGTCGGACGATAGACGGGAAAGCGCCCGCGCCGGCCTTGCCGAGCCGCCCGGCACGAATATTGCAAAAAATTTGCGCTACCCGCTTGGCATTGTGCTCCAGAGATCGTATGATGGCGGTCTTTCGTTTTCAGCGCTAACGCAGTTCGGCGCTGGAGGCGGAGTCTGACGAAGATGTGGGCGCCGGTTGGCGAACCTCTCGTCTCCACCGTAGCCTGGTGGGGCGCGTGTCAGGTGATCGAGCGGGCGCTCGGGAAGAAAATGAAAATAATCTTCCTGTAGTGCTTGACAAGAGTTCGATGCACCCCCATAATCGTCAGTTCTCTACGGAGGGGTGCCCGAGTGGCTAAAGGGGGCAGACTGTAAATCTGTTGGCTTACGCCTACGTTGGTTCGAATCCAACCTCCTCCACCAAGATATCAGCGCAGAGAGCGGTAGGGACTCGTTAGTGGCCCGTGCGGGTGTAGCTCAATGGTAGAGCAGAAGCCTTCCAAGCTTACGACGAGGGTTCGATTCCCTTCACCCGCTCCAGTTCGTGTAGTTGAAGCACAAACCGCCCATGTGGCTCAGTGGTAGAGCACTCCCTTGGTAAGGGAGAGGTCGGCAGTTCGATCCTGCCCATGGGCACCAGCAGTACAGTCAGTGTCTGTTTGCGCGCGGCGCAACATGTGAAATTCCTTTTGGGAGTTGAAAATGGCCAAGGAAAAATTTGAGCGGACCAAGCCGCACGTGAACGTTGGTACGATTGGTCACGTTGACCACGGCAAGACGACGCTGACGGCAGCGATCACGACGGTGCTGACGAAGAAGTTCGGCGGCGAAGCGAAGGCATACGACCAGATCGACGCGGCGCCGGAAGAAAAGGCGCGCGGCATCACGATCAACACGGCACACGTCGAGTACGAAACGGCTAACCGCCACTACGCACACGTCGACTGCCCGGGCCACGCCGACTACGTGAAGAACATGATCACGGGTGCAGCGCAGATGGACGGCGCGATCCTGGTGTGCTCGGCCGCAGACGGCCCGATGCCGCAAACGCGTGAGCACATCCTGCTGGCGCGTCAGGTTGGCGTTCCGTACATCATCGTGTTCCTGAACAAGTGCGACATGGTGGACGACGCTGAACTGCTCGAGCTGGTCGAGATGGAAGTTCGCGAACTGCTGTCGAAGTACGACTTCCCGGGCGACGACACGCCGATCGTGAAGGGTTCGGCGAAGCTGGCGCTGGAAGGCGACACGGGCGAGCTGGGCGAAGTGGCGATCATGAACCTGGCCGACGCGCTGGACACGTACATCCCGACGCCGGAGCGCGCGGTTGACGGTGCGTTCCTGATGCCGGTGGAAGACGTGTTCTCGATCTCGGGCCGCGGTACGGTGGTGACGGGTCGTGTCGAGCGCGGCATCATCAAGGTCGGCGAGGAAATCGAAATCGTCGGTATCAAGCCGACGGTGAAGACGACCTGCACGGGCGTTGAAATGTTCCGCAAGCTGCTGGACCAGGGTCAGGCAGGCGACAACGTCGGTATCCTGCTGCGCGGCACGAAGCGTGAAGACGTGGAGCGTGGCCAGGTTCTGGCGAAGCCGGGTTCGATCACGCCGCACACGCACTTCACGGCTGAGGTGTACGTGCTGAGCAAGGACGAAGGCGGCCGTCACACGCCGTTCTTCAACAACTACCGTCCGCAGTTCTACTTCCGTACGACGGACGTGACGGGCTCGATCGAGCTGCCGAAGGACAAGGAAATGGTGATGCCGGGCGACAACGTGTCGATCACGGTGAAGCTGATCGCGCCGATCGCGATGGAAGAAGGTCTGCGCTTCGCAATCCGCGAAGGCGGCCGTACCGTCGGCGCCGGCGTCGTCGCCAAGATCATCGAGTAAGCCAGTTATTCGTTGATCGACAGTTTTGGGGCTGGCATAAGCCAGTCCCAACATGGTCTAGGGGTATAGCTCAACTGGCAGAGCGTCGGTCTCCAAAACCGAAGGTTGGGGGTTCGATTCCCTCTGCCCCTGCCAAAAAAACGCCACGTGTCCAACGTGGCATTTGTTTTAAGGTGTTATGGCGAATCCATCCGTCGAAACTGTAAATACCTCCGGCGATAAGCTGATGCTGGGCCTGGGCGTATTGCTGGTCTTGGCCGGATTCGTGGGCTTCTTCTGGCTGGGCAGCCAGCAGTGGTACGTCCGCGGTGCCGCATTGGCGGTGGGTATCATCGCCGGCGTGGCCGTCGGGCTGATGTCCGCACCTGGCAAGAGCCTCATCGCATTTGCCAAGGATTCGTACAAGGAAGTCCGGAAGGTCGTTTGGCCCACCCGCAAGGAAGCGACGCAAACCACGCTGGTCGTGTTCGGCTTTGTGCTCGTGATGGCGATTTTCCTCTGGTTGAGTGACAAATCGATCGAATGGGTGATTTTCTCGGTGATTCTGGGTTGGAAATGATATGAGCGATACTCCGGCATCCCCGAGCGGAAAGCGTTGGTACGTCGTGCACGCCTACTCCGGCATGGAGAAGAGCGTGCAACGTGCGCTTCAGGAGCGCATCGAACGTGCCGGCATGCAGGACAAATTCGGTCAGATCCTGGTCCCGACCGAAGAAGTGGTCGAAGTCAAGGGCGGCCACAAGGCCGTGACCGAGCGTCGTTTCTTCCCCGGCTACGTGCTGGTGGAAATGGAAATGACGGACGAAACGTGGCACCTCGTGAAGAACACCGCGAAGGTCACCGGTTTCGTCGGCGGTGCGCGCAACCGCCCGACGCCGATTTCCCCGAAGGAAGTCGAGAAGATCATGTCGCAGATGCAGGAAGGCGTCGAGAAGCCGCGCCCGAAGACCCTGTTCGAAGTTGGCGAGATGGTGCGAGTCAAGGAAGGTCCGTTCACGGACTTCAACGGCACCGTCGAAGAAGTCAACTACGAAAAATCGCGCGTGCGTGTGTCGGTCACCATCTTTGGCCGCGCAACCCCGGTCGAACTCGAATTCGGCCAGGTCGAAAAAGTTTGATCCCGATTCGGTGGGCAGCCTCGGCTGCCCGCCTTCGCGCTTACGGTCCGCGTCATGACCGTTGAGGAGCGTCAGTAGCCAGCGGCGAACGCGCGTTATCACTCACCGAACGCCGCCTGGCGTTCCAACGAGGTTTTCAAATGGCAAAGAAGATTGTCGGCTTTATCAAGCTGCAGATCCCTGCAGGTAAAGCCAACCCGTCGCCGCCGGTCGGTCCGGCACTGGGCCAGCGCGGCCTGAACATCATGGAGTTCTGCAAGGCGTTCAACGCGCAGACTCAAGGCATGGAGCCGGGTCTGCCGGTGCCGGTGGTCATCACGGCATTCGCTGACAAGAGCTTCACGTTCGTGATGAAGACGCCGCCGGCGACCGTCCTGATCAAGAAGGCGGCGAAGGTGGACAAGGGCTCGAGCAAGCCGCACACCGACAAGGTCGGTTCGATCACGCGCGCTCAAGCCGAAGAAATCGCGAAGACCAAGATGCCGGATCTCACGGCAGCTGATCTCGACGCAGCGGTTCGCACCATCGCTGGTAGCGCACGCTCGATGGGCATCACCGTGGAGGGTGTGTAAATGGCTAAGATCTCCAAGCGCCGTCAGGCATTTGCCGCCAAGGTCGATCGTCAGAAGCTGTACGCGATCGAAGACGCACTGTCGCTCGTGAAGGAATGCGCAAGCGCGAAGTTCGACGAGTCGATCGACGTTGCTGTCCAGCTCGGTATCGACGCGAAGAAGTCGGACCAGGTCGTCCGCGGTTCGGTCGTTCTGCCGGCCGGTACGGGCAAGTCGGTTCGCGTCGCAGTGTTCGCGCAAGGCGAGAAGGCCGAGCAGGCACGTGCCGCAGGCGCGGAAATCGTTGGTATGGAAGACCTGGCAGAGCAGATCAAGGCTGGCCAGATGGACTTCGATATCGTGATCGCTTCGCCGGACACGATGCGTATCGTCGGTACGCTGGGTCAGATCCTCGGCCCGCGCGGCCTGATGCCGAACCCGAAGGTCGGCACGGTCACGCCGGACGTCGCGACCGCGGTCAAGAACGCGAAGGCGGGTCAGGTGCAGTTCCGTGTCGACAAGGCCGGTATCATCCACGCGACCATCGGCCGTGCATCGTTCGAGCCGACCGCGCTGCGTTCGAACCTGTCGGCGCTGATCGAAGCGCTGCAGAAGGCCAAGCCGGCAACGAGCAAGGGCGTGTACCTGCGCAAGATCGCACTGTCGAGCACGATGGGCGTCGGCGTGCGTGTCGACCAGGCTACGCTGGCCGCGCAGTAAGCATGAAATTCAGGCCGCTTCGTTCGCGAAGCGGTCTTCAAGGGCTTTGGGCGGTTGTTCGTGCAGTACGCGGGCAACCGGTTATCAAAGACCGTTGGTGGGCAGGTCGCAGTCAGGCAAGCCCTTAATTCAAGCCAACGCAGATGGCGAACCCGAAAAAGTTTTGCAGTGGTGAAGCCGCAGGCCGTGAAGCGATTCGCGGCGTGAGGTGGAAATACTCCTAACGAGGTCGGACGCCGTTGTTGAACGAGGTACGCGAGGTTTCGCCATACCGGCAAGCCGAACGTATCGTTTCTGGAGGCTAACCGTGCCGCTTAATAGAGAAGACAAGCAAGCCGTCGTCGCTGAGGTTTCCGCGCAAGTCGCGAAGGCCCAGACCGTCGTGCTGGCTGAGTATCGTGGAATTGCGGTTGGCGATCTGACCAAGCTGCGCGCGCAAGCGCGTGAGCAACAGGTTTACCTGCGCGTGTTGAAGAACACGCTGGCGCGTCGCGCTGTCGAAGGTACGCCGTTTGCTCCGCTGGCAGAGCAGATGACTGGTCCGCTGATCTACGGCATCTCGGAAGATGCAATTGCCGCTGCTAAGGTCGTCAACGACTTCAGCAAGAGCAATGACAAGTTGGTCATCAAGGCTGGTTCGTACGATGGCAAGGTGATGGACAAGGCTGGCGTGCAAGCGCTGGCAAGCATCCCGAGCCGTGAAGAACTGCTCTCGAAGCTGCTGTTCGTTATGCAAGCGCCTGTTTCGGGCTTCGCGCGTGCTCTGGCCGCGCTGGCCGAGAAGAAGCAAGCCGAAGCTGCGTAATCGAGCGTGCATCAGCGTCACTGATCGCTGGCTGTATCCGAATTCAATTTAGGAGTATTTCAAATGGCAATCGCAAAAGAAGACATCCTGGCAGCAGTCGAAGGGATGACCGTTCTGGAACTGAACGAACTGGTCAAGGCGTTCGAAGAGAAGTTTGGCGTGTCGGCAGCTGCAGTGGCAGTCGCTGGCCCGGCAGGCGGCGGCGCAGCTGCTGCAGCAGAAGAAAAGACCGAATTCACGGTTGTTCTGGCTGAAGCAGGCAGCAACAAGGTTGCAGTCATCAAGGCAGTTCGCGAACTGACGGGCCTGGGCCTGAAGGAAGCGAAGGACGTCGTTGACGGCGCACCGAAGGCTGTCAAGGAAGGCGTCGACAAGGCTGCTGCTGAAGAAGCCAAGAAGAAGCTGGAAGACGCAGGCGCGAAGGTCGAAGTCAAGTAAGTTTCGGCGCGCTGTGCGAAGGCTGGCGGTATTTTCACCGCCGGCCTTTTTGTGCTTTGTGGGGGCGCTATTCTGGCACTCTTTCGGGAGACCGAATAAACGCCCCCAGAAGCCAAAGATAACCGCCCAATCGTTGCGATTGTCCACGATTTGGCGTTTCTCTTTGTCTTCTGAAGCGACTGCAGAAGGCAAGTTTGGTCGGGTAGCGGGCAACACAGGCATCCGCTGCCGTCAGCCAGCGGTTGGTAGCGGCCAACCACCAAGCTTCTCGGCTCGTTCAAGCCGTCGGACGGCCATCGGGTCTCAGTCGGTGAACACTCGGGTCTGAAACGTCCAGGTATTCCGCCTCGACGCACCCGCCGTGATTCGGAGATCGTATGCAATATTCCTTCACCGAGAAGAAGCGCATTCGCAAGAGTTTCGCGAAGCGCCCCATCGTTCACCAAGTTCCTTTCCTGCTGGCTACCCAGCTTGAATCATTCAGCACGTTTCTGCAAGCCGAAGTGCCGGCGACGCAACGCAAGCCTGAAGGTTTGCAGGCCGCTTTCACATCGGTATTTCCCATTGTTTCGCACAACGGCTTTGCGCGCCTCGAGTTCGTGAGCTATGCGCTGTCCTCGCCGGCATTCAACATCAAGGAATGCCAGCAGCGGGGCCTGACGTACTGCTCCGCCCTGCGCGCGAAGGTCCGCCTTGTCATCCTCGACAAGGAATCGCCGAACAAGCCGGTCGTCAAGGAAGTGAAGGAGCAGGAAGTGTACATGGGCGAAATTCCGCTCATGACGCCGACGGGCTCGTTCGTCATCAACGGCACCGAGCGTGTCATCGTCTCGCAGCTGCACCGTTCGCCGGGCGTGTTCTTCGAACACGACAAGGGCAAGACGCACAGCTCGGGCAAGCTGCTGTTCTCGGCACGGATCATTCCGTACCGCGGCTCGTGGCTCGACTTCGAATTCGATCCGAAGGACATCCTGTACTTCCGCGTCGACCGTCGCCGCAAGATGCCGGTCACGATCCTGCTGAAGGCCATCGGCCTCACGCCGGAACAGATCCTCGCGAACTTCTTCGTGTTCGACAACTTCACGCTGATGGGCGAAGGCGCGCAACTCGAGTTCGTGCCCGAGCGTCTGCGTGGCGAAGTCGCGCGTTTCGACATCACCGATCGCGACGGCAAGGTCATCGTCCAGAAGGACAAGCGCATCAACGCGAAGCACATTCGCGACCTCGAAGCCGCGAAGACCAAGTTCATCTCGGTGCCGGAAGACTATCTGCTCGGCCGCGTGCTGGCGAAGAACGTCGTCGACGGCGAGACGGGCGAAGTGATCGCGAGCGCGAACGACGAAGTCACGGAAAGCGTGCTCGAGAAGCTGCGCGAAGCGGACATCAAGGAAATCCAGACGCTCTACACGAACGATCTGGACCAGGGTCCGTACATCTCGTCGACGCTGCGCGTCGATGAAACGACCGACAAGACGGCCGCGCGCATCGCGATCTACCGCATGATGCGCCCGGGCGAGCCGCCGACCGAAGAAGCGGTCGAGGCGCTGTTCAACCGTCTGTTCTACAGCGAAGAAGCGTACGACCTGTCGAAGGTCGGCCGCATGAAGTTCAACCGCCGCGTGGGCCGTGACGAAATCACCGGCCCGATGACGCTGCAGGACGACGACATCCTCGCGACGATCAAGATCCTCGTCGAGCTGCGCAACGGCAAGGGCGAAGTGGACGATATCGACCACCTCGGCAACCGTCGCGTGCGCTGCGTCGGCGAACTGGCGGAAAACCAGTTCCGCGCGGGTCTCGTGCGTGTCGAGCGCGCGGTCAAGGAACGCCTCGGCCAGGCCGAAAGCGAAAACCTGATGCCGCACGACCTGATCAACTCGAAGCCGATTTCGTCGGCGATCCGCGAGTTCTTCGGTTCGTCGCAGCTGTCGCAGTTCATGGACCAGACCAACCCGCTGTCGGAAATCACGCACAAGCGCCGTGTTTCCGCACTGGGCCCGGGCGGTCTGACGCGCGAGCGCGCAGGCTTCGAAGTCCGCGACGTGCACCCGACCCACTACGGCCGCGTGTGCCCGATCGAAACGCCGGAAGGTCCGAACATCGGTCTGATCAACTCGCTCGCGCTGTACGCGCACCTGAACGAGTACGGCTTCCTCGAGACGCCGTACCGCAAGGTCGTGGACGGCAAGGTGACCGACCAGATCGACTACCTGTCGGCGATCGAGGAAGGCCGCTACATGATCGCGCAGGCGAACGCCGCGATCGACGAGAACGGCATGCTGGTCGACGAACTCGTGTCGTCGCGCGAAGCCGGCGAAACGATGATGGTCACGCCGGACCGCATCCAGTACATGGACGTCGCGCCATCGCAGATCGTGTCGGTTGCCGCCTCGCTGATCCCGTTCCTCGAGCACGATGACGCGAACCGTGCACTGATGGGCTCGAACATGCAGCGTCAGGCCGTGCCGTGTCTGCGTCCGGAAAAGCCGGTCGTCGGTACGGGCATCGAGCGCACCTGTGCGGTTGACTCGGGCACGACGGTTCAGGCGTACCGCGGTGGCGTGGTCGACTATGTCGACGCAGGCCGTATCGTGATTCGCGTGAACGACGACGAAGCGGTCGCAGGTGAAGTCGGTGTCGACATCTACAACCTGATCAAGTACACGCGTTCGAACCAGAACACGAACATCAACCAGCGTCCGATCGTGAAGATGGGCGACAAGGTCTCGCGCGGCGACGTGCTGGCCGACGGCGCCTCGACGGACCTGGGCGAGCTCGCGCTCGGCCAGAACATGCTGATCGCGTTCATGCCGTGGAACGGCTACAACTTCGAGGATTCGATCCTGATCTCGGAGAAGGTCGTGGCCGACGATCGCTACACGTCGATCCACATCGAAGAGCTGAACGTCGTTGCACGCGACACGAAGCTCGGGCCGGAAGAAATCACGCGCGACATCTCGAACCTGGCGGAAGTCCAGCTCGGCCGTCTCGACGAATCGGGCATCGTGTACATCGGTGCGGAAGTCGAAGCGGGCGACGTGCTGGTCGGCAAGGTCACGCCGAAGGGCGAGACCCAGCTGACGCCGGAAGAGAAGCTGCTGCGCGCGATCTTCGGCGAGAAGGCTTCGGACGTGAAGGATACGTCGCTGCGCGTGCCGTCGGGCATGAGCGGCACCGTGATCGACGTCCAGGTGTTCACGCGTGAAGGCATCCAGCGCGACAAGCGTGCGCAACAGATCATCGACGACGAACTGAAGCGCTACCGTCTCGACCTGAACGACCAGCTGCGCATCGTGGAAGGCGACGCGTTCCAGCGTCTCGCCCGCATGCTGGTGGGCAAGGTCGCGAACGGCGGTCCGAAGAAGCTCGCGAAGGGCACGAAGATCGACCAGGCTTACCTGGAAGACCTCGACCACTACCACTGGTTCGACATCCGCCTCGCGGACGACGAAGCCGCGGCGCAGCTCGAAGCGATCAAGAACTCGATCGAAGAGAAGCGTCACCAGTTCGACCTCGCGTTCGAAGAGAAGCGCAAGAAGCTCACGCAAGGCGACGAGCTGCCGCCGGGCGTGCTGAAGATGGTCAAGGTGTACCTCGCGGTGAAGCGCCGTCTGCAGCCTGGCGACAAGATGGCAGGCCGTCACGGTAACAAGGGCGTCGTGTCGAAGATCGTGCCGATCGAAGACATGCCGTACATGGCCGACGGCCGTCCGGCAGACGTCGTGCTGAACCCGCTCGGCGTGCCGTCGCGGATGAACGTGGGTCAGGTTCTGGAAGTGCACCTCGGCTGGGCCGCGAAGGGCCTCGGCTGGCGTATCGGCGAAATGCTGCAGCGTCAGGCGAAGATCGAGGAGCTGCGCGCGTTCCTGACGAAGATCTACAACGAGTCGGGCCGCCAGGAAGACCTGGAAAGCTTCACCGACGACGAAATCCTCGAACTCGCGAAGAATCTGCGCGAAGGCGTGCCGTTTGCTACGCCGGTGTTCGACGGTGCGACCGAGGAAGAAATGGGCAAGATGCTCGACCTCGCGTTCCCGGACGACATCGCCGAACAGCTCGGCATGAACCCGTCGAAGAACCAGGTCCGCCTGTACGACGGCCGCACCGGCGAGATGTTCGAGCGCCGCGTGACGCTGGGCTACATGCACTACCTGAAGCTGCACCACCTCGTCGACGACAAGATGCACGCGCGTTCGACGGGCCCGTACTCGCTCGTCACGCAGCAGCCGCTGGGTGGTAAGGCGCAGTTCGGTGGCCAGCGTTTCGGTGAAATGGAAGTGTGGGCACTCGAGGCATACGGCGCGTCCTACGTGCTGCAGGAAATGCTGACGGTGAAGTCGGACGACGTGACCGGCCGGACCAAGGTGTACGAGAACCTGGTCAAGGGCGATCACGTGATCGATGCAGGCATGCCGGAATCCTTCAACGTGCTGGTGAAGGAAATCCGCTCGCTCGGTATCGATATCGATCTCGACCGCAATTAATCGGACTACGGAGAGAAGGCAATGAAAGCTCTGCTCGATCTATTCAAGCAAGTCCAACAGGAAGAAGTTTTCGACGCGATCAAGATCGGTCTGGCCTCGCCCGACAAGATCCGTTCGTGGTCGTTCGGCGAAGTGAAGAAGCCGGAGACCATCAACTACCGTACGTTCAAGCCGGAACGCGATGGTCTGTTCTGCGCGAAGATCTTCGGGCCGATCAAGGACTACGAGTGCCTGTGCGGCAAGTACAAGCGCCTGAAGCATCGTGGCGTGATCTGCGAGAAGTGCGGCGTCGAAGTGACGCTGGCGAAGGTGCGTCGTGAGCGGATGGGCCACATCGAGCTGGCCTCGCCGGTCGCGCACATCTGGTTCCTGAAGTCGCTGCCGTCGCGTCTGGGCATGGTGCTCGACATGACGCTGCGCGACATCGAGCGCGTGCTGTACTTCGAGGCGTACGTGGTGATCGAACCGGGCATGACGCCGCTGAAGGCGCGGCAGATCATGACCGAAGAGGATTACTACAACAAGGTCGAGGAATACGGCGACGAATTCCGTGCCGAGATGGGCGCGGAAGGCGTGCGCGAGCTGCTGCGCGCGATCAACATCGACGAGCAGGTCGAACAGCTGCGCACCGAGCTGAAGAACACCGGCTCGGAAGCGAAGATCAAGAAGTTCGCGAAGCGCCTGAAGGTGCTCGAGGCCTTCCAGCGTTCGGGCATCAAGCCCGAGTGGATGATCCTCGAGGTGCTGCCGGTGCTGCCGCCGGAACTGCGTCCGCTCGTGCCGCTGGACGGCGGCCGTTTCGCGACGTCGGACCTGAACGACCTGTATCGCCGCGTGATCAACCGTAACAACCGGTTGAAGCGTCTGCTCGAGCTGAAGGCGCCTGAAATCATCGTCCGCAATGAAAAGCGGATGCTGCAGGAAGCCGTCGACTCGCTGCTCGACAACGGTCGTCGCGGCAAGGCGATGACGGGCGCCAACAAGCGTCCGCTGAAGTCGCTCGCCGACATGATCAAGGGCAAGGGCGGTCGTTTCCGTCAGAACCTGCTGGGCAAGCGCGTCGACTACTCGGGCCGTTCGGTCATCGTGGTCGGCCCGACGCTGAAGCTGCACCAGTGCGGCCTGCCGAAGCTGATGGCGCTCGAACTGTTCAAGCCGTTCATCTTCAACAAGCTGGAAGTGATGGGCGTTGCGACGACCATCAAGGCGGCGAAGAAGGAAGTCGAGAACCAGACGCCGGTCGTGTGGGACATCCTCGAAGAGGTGATCCGCGAGCACCCGGTGATGCTGAACCGTGCGCCGACGCTGCACCGTCTCGGTATCCAGGCGTTCGAGCCGGTGCTGATCGAAGGCAAGGCAATCCAGCTGCACCCGCTCGTCTGCGCGGCGTTCAACGCCGACTTCGACGGTGACCAGATGGCCGTTCACGTGCCGCTGTCGCTCGAAGCGCAGATGGAAGCGCGCACGCTGATGCTCGCGTCGAACAACGTGCTGTTCCCGGCCAACGGCGATCCGTCGATCGTGCCGTCGCAGGATATCGTGCTGGGTCTGTACTACGCGACCCGCGAGGCGATCAACGGCAAGGGCGAAGGCCTGACGTTCACGGGCGTGTCGGAAGTGCTGCGCGCGTACGAGAACAAGGAAGTCGAGCTCGCGTCGCGCGTCAACGTGCGGATCACCGAAATGGTCCGCAACGAGGACACCTCGGAAGGCGCGCCGGAATTCGTGCCGAAGGTCACGCTGTACGCGACGACCGTCGGCCGCGCGATCCTGTCGGAGATCCTGCCGCACGGCCTGCCGTTCTCGGTGCTGAACAAGCCGCTGAAGAAGAAGGAAATCTCGCGCCTGATCAACACGGCGTTCCGCAAGTGCGGTCTGCGCGCGACGGTGGTGTTCGCCGATCAGCTGATGCAGTCGGGTTTCCGTCTCGCGACGCGCGCCGGCATCTCGATCTGCGTGGACGACATGCTCGTGCCGCCGCAGAAGGAAACGATCGTCGGCGACGCCGCGAAGAAGGTGAAGGAGTACGACCGCCAGTACATGTCGGGTCTCGTCACCGCGCAGGAACGCTACAACAACGTGGTCGACATCTGGTCGGCGACGTCGGAAGCGGTCGGCAAGGCGATGATGGAGCAGCTGTCGACGGAGCCGGTGACGGACCGCGACGGCAACGAGACGCGCCAGGAGTCGTTCAACTCGATCTACATGATGGCCGACTCGGGCGCCCGGGGTTCGGCGGTGCAGATTCGTCAGCTGGCCGGTATGCGCGGCCTGATGGCGAAGCCGGACGGCTCCATTATCGAGACGCCGATTACCGCGAACTTCCGCGAAGGCCTGAACGTGCTGCAGTACTTCATCTCGACCCACGGTGCACGTAAGGGTCTGGCTGATACGGCACTGAAGACCGCGAACTCGGGTTACCTGACGCGTCGTCTGGTCGACGTCACGCAGGATCTGGTGGTGGTCGAGGACGATTGCGGCACGTCGAACGGCGTCGCGATGAAGGCGCTGGTCGAAGGCGGTGAAGTCGTCGAAGCGCTGCGCGACCGTATCCTCGGCCGCGTCGCGGTCGCGGACGTCGTCAACCCGGAAACGCAGGAAACGCTGTACGAAGCGGGCACGCTGCTCGACGAAGTGGCGGTCGAGGAAATCGAACGCCTCGGCATCGACGAAGTGCGCGTGCGCACGCCGCTGACCTGCGAAACGCGTTACGGCCTGTGCGCATCGTGCTACGGCCGCGACCTCGGCCGCGGCTCGCTGGTGAACGTCGGCGAAGCGGTCGGCGTGATCGCGGCGCAGTCGATCGGCGAACCGGGCACGCAGCTGACGATGCGTACGTTCCACATCGGTGGTGCGGCATCGCGTGCGGCAGTGGCCTCGTCGGTCGAAGCGAAGAGCAACGGTATCGTGCGTTTCACGGCGACGATGCGCTACGTCACCAACGCGAAGGGCGAGCAGATCGTCATCTCGCGTTCGGGCGAGGCGCTGATCACCGACGACTTCGGTCGCGAGCGCGAGCGTCACAAAGTGCCGTACGGCGCGACGCTGCTGCAGCTCGACGGTGCGACGATCAAGGCTGGTACGCAGCTCGCCACGTGGGATCCGATGACGCGTCCGATCATCACCGAGTACGGCGGTACGGTGAAGTTCGAGAACGTCGAGGAAGGCGTGACGGTCGCGAAGCAGATCGACGACGTGACCGGTCTGTCGACCCTGGTCGTGATCGACGTGAAGCGTCGCGGTTCGCAGGCATCGAAGAGCGTGCGTCCGCAGGTCAAGCTGCTCGACGCGAACGGCGAGGAAGTGAAGATCCCGGGCACCGAGCACGCGGTGCAGATCGGCTTCCAGGTCGGCGCGCTGATCACCGTGAAGGACGGTCAGCAGGTGCAGGTGGGTGAAGTGCTCGCACGTATCCCGACCGAAGCGCAGAAGACGCGTGACATTACCGGCGGTCTGCCGCGGGTGGCGGAACTGTTCGAAGCGCGTTCGCCGAAGGATGCGGGCATTCTCGCGGAAGTCACCGGCACGACGTCGTTCGGCAAGGACACGAAGGGCAAGCAGCGTCTCGTCATCACGGACCTCGAAGGCAACCAGCACGAGTTCCTGATCGCGAAGGAAAAGCAGGTGCTGGTCCACGACGCCCAGGTCGTCAACAAGGGCGAAATGATCGTGGACGGCCCGGCCGATCCGCACGACATCCTGCGTCTGCAGGGTATCGAGGCGCTGTCGCGCTACATCGTCGACGAAGTGCAGGACGTGTACCGTCTGCAGGGCGTGAAGATCAACGACAAGCACATCGAGGTGATCGTTCGCCAGATGCTGCGTCGTGTGCAGATCACCGACAACGGCGATACGCGCTTCATCCCGGGCGAACAGGTCGAGCGTTCCGACATGCTGGACGAGAACGATCGCATGATCGCCGAGGGCAAGCGTCCGGCTTCGTACGACAACGTGCTGCTCGGTATTACGAAGGCGTCGCTGTCGACCGACTCGTTCATCTCCGCGGCATCGTTCCAGGAAACGACCCGCGTGCTGACCGAAGCGGCGATCATGGGCAAGCGCGACGATCTGCGCGGCCTGAAGGAAAACGTGATCGTCGGCCGTCTGATCCCGGCCGGTACCGGTCTCGCGTTCCACAAGGCGCGCAAGGCGAAGGAATCGTCGGATCGCGAGCGTTTCGACCAGATCGCAGCGGAAGAAGCGTTCGACTTCGGTACGCCGAGCACGCCGGCCGAAGAACCGCAGCACCCGGCAGCCGAGTAAGCGCGGGCGGCGCGAGCCGCCTCGCCCTCGCTGTCACCGAAACCGCCCGGTTTTGCCGGGCGGTTTTTTTTTATGCGTCGTTCGCGCGCATCACGCGCTTGCGCAGCGCCTTTGCAGGCGCGTGATGCGCGCGTACGAACCCTGTCCGATCGGCCAACGTTGCACGATTCGCCGCGCGCCGCGCGAGCGGGTTGGTAAAATCGCGGTCATCGCTCCGCCGTCCTCGTTCTCATCATTCATGTCCCGCGCCCTCGAAATACTCGACGAAGTCTTTGGTTATTCCGCTTTTCGCGGCCAGCAGGGCGAGATCGTCGAACACGTCGCCGGCGGCGGCGACTGTCTCGTGCTGATGCCGACCGGCGGCGGCAAGTCGCTGTGCTACCAGATTCCGGCGCTGCTGCGCCGCGAGGCCGGGCACGGCGCGGGCATCGTCGTGTCGCCGCTGATCGCGCTGATGCAGGACCAGGTCGCGGCGCTCAGCGAAGTCGGCGTGCGCGCGGCGTACCTGAACTCGACGCTGTCGGGCGCCGAGGCGGCCGCGACCGAGCGCGCGCTGCGCGAAGGCGAGATCGACCTGCTGTACGTCGCGCCCGAACGGCTGATGACGGGGCGCTTCCTCGAGCTGCTCGAGCGCGCGAAGATCGGCCTGTTCGCGATCGACGAAGCGCACTGCGTGTCCCAATGGGGGCACGACTTCCGTCCCGAATACATCCAGCTCTCGGTGCTGCACGAGCGCTTCCCGTCGGTGCCGCGCATCGCGCTGACAGCCACCGCCGATGCGATCACGCGCGACGAGATCATCCATCGTCTCGCGCTCGACGACGCGCGCGTGTTCGTGTCGAGCTTCGACCGCCCGAACATCCGCTACCGGATCGTCGAAAAGGACAACGCGCGCGCGCAGCTGCTCGATTTCATTCGCGCCGAACACACGAATGCCGACGGCACTACCGATGCGGGCGTCGTCTACTGCCTGTCGCGCCGCAAGGTCGAGGAGACGGCCGAATGGCTGAAGGCGCAGGGCGTGCGCGCGCTGCCGTATCACGCGGGGATGGAGTTCGAGGTGCGGCAGAAGCACCAGGAAATGTTCCAGCGCGAGGAAGGCATCGTGATGTGCGCGACGATCGCGTTCGGGATGGGCATCGACAAGCCCGACGTGCGCTTCGTCGCGCACCTCGACCTGCCGAAGAGCGTCGAGGGCTACTACCAGGAAACCGGCCGCGCGGGCCGCGACGGGCTGCCCGCGAACGCGTGGATGGCGTACGGCCTCGGCGACGTCGTCCAGCAGCGCAAGATGATCGACGAATCGGACGCCGACGACGCGCACAAGCGCGTGCAGACGTCGAAGCTCGACGCGCTGCTCGGCCTGTGCGAGACGATCTCGTGCCGGCGCGTGCGCCTGCTGAACTACTTCGGCGAGGCGAGCCAGCCGTGCGGCAACTGCGACACGTGCCTGGAGCCGCCCGATTCGTGGGACGCGACGCGCGAGGCGCAGATGGCGCTGTCGTGCGTGTTCCGCGCGCAGCGCGCGAGCGGCTTCAATTTCGGCGCGAGCCATCTGATCGAGATCCTGCGCGGCGCGCGCACCGAGAAGGTGCTGCAGCGCGGCCACGACCAGCTCAGCACGTTCGGGATCGGCGCGTCGCTGTCCGAGCCGGAGTGGCGTGCGATCTTCCGGCAGCTTGTCGCATACGGCTACCTGGCCGTCGACCACGGCGGCTTCGGCGCGCTGGTGCTGACCGAGGCCGCGAAGCCGGTGCTGAAGAACGAGGAGAAGGTCACGCTGCGCCGCTACGTGAAGCCGCAGCGCACGCGCCAGTCGTCGAGCCGCGGCGGCACGCGCGTGGATCCGACCGCCGGCATGGGCACGCGCGAACGCGCACGCTGGGACGCGCTGCGCGCGTGGCGCGCGGAAACGGCGAAGTCGGACGGCGTGCCGGCCTACGTGATCTTCCACGATGCGACGCTGGCCGAAATCGCGCGCAACGCGCCGGAGACGATCGACGACCTGCGGCATATCCCCGGCATGGGCGTGCGCAAGCTCGAGCGCTTCGGCGACGAGATCATCGACGTCGTCGAGTCGGCCTGACACAGCTGTTCCGACCCTTCCGGTAAACCGCCCGGATGCACGGCAAATCACGCAAGCCGTTGACTTAGTTGGCATTTCCGGAATATCATGCTGGGTTCCGGTATTCGGTGGGCCGAGTCGCGTTCGAAAGTTCGTGCCCGATTCGCCGGTCTGGAAGCCAACTGTGCGCCGATTCTCGCTTTGCCCGAAATCGGCGTGCGGATTTTGTTCAATTTCAGGAATAAACAATGCCAACCATCAACCAACTGGTTCGCAAAGGCCGTGAGTCGGAAACGACGAAGAGCAAGAGCCCGGCCCTGCAGGACTGCCCCCAGCGTCGCGGCGTGTGCACCCGTGTGTACACGACGACGCCGAAGAAGCCGAACTCGGCACTCCGTAAGGTCGCCAAGGTTCGTCTGACGAACGGCTTCGAAGTGATTTCGTACATCGGCGGTGAAGGCCACAACCTGCAGGAACACTCGGTTGTGCTGATCCGCGGCGGCCGTGTGAAGGACTTGCCGGGTGTGCGTTACCACATGGTTCGCGGCTCGCTGGATACCCAGGGCGTCAAGGACCGTAAGCAAGCGCGCTCGAAGTACGGCGCGAAGCGTGCAAAGGCTGCCAAGTAAGCAGTTTTTGATCAGGGATCGCCTCATGGCGGTCAAGGCGGTGGTGCCGGATTGCCGGTGCTGTCGAGTAAGTGGTCACCCGGCCAAGCTGGTTAGTCGAGAAGATGTGATCGGGTTTGTTGGTGGCCGCGGGGCTGGAAAACAGCTCCAACTGAACAGGTAAAGGAAGAATCATGCCGCGTCGTCGCGAAGTCCCCAAGCGGGAAGTGTTGCCGGATCCGAAGTACGGCAACGTGGATGTAGCCAAGTTCATGAACATGCTGATGCTGTCCGGCAAGAAGTCGGTCGCTGAGCGCATCGTTTATGGTGCTTTCGAACAGATCCAGACCAAGGGTGGCAAGGACCCGCTGGAAGTGTTCACGGTTGCGCTCAACAACGTCAAGCCGGTGGTCGAAGTGAAGAGCCGCCGCGTTGGTGGTGCCAACTATCAAGTTCCGGTCGAAGTGCGCCCGTCGCGTCGTATGGCATTGGCGATGCGCTGGCTGCGTGAGGCTGCGAAGAAGCGCAGCGAGAAGTCGATGGCTCTGCGCCTGGCAGGTGAACTCTCCGAAGCGGCCGAAGGCCGTGGCGGCGCGATGAAGAAGCGCGACGAAGTTCACCGCATGGCGGAAGCCAACCGCGCGTTCTCGCATTTCCGTTTCTAAGCGCCTGGCTGGGCTGTTAGCGGAAATAAATTCCGGGCGGGTGCGCTTTTCAGGCGCCTCGCCCGTTTGTGTTGAGGCGCGATGCATATGACTGCGTCGCGCCAACCCAGTAGAGGATCAAAGTGGCTCGCAAGACTCCCATCGAGCGCTACCGCAATATCGGTATTAGCGCTCACATCGACGCCGGCAAGACGACGACGACCGAGCGCATTCTGTTTTACACCGGTGTGAACCACAAGATCGGTGAAGTCCACGACGGCGCAGCAACGATGGACTGGATGGAGCAGGAACAGGAGCGTGGCATCACGATCACGTCCGCTGCTACCACGGCCTTCTGGAAGGGCATGGGCGGCAACTATCCGGAACACCGCATCAACATCATCGACACCCCGGGCCACGTCGACTTCACGATCGAAGTGGAGCGCTCGATGCGCGTGCTCGACGGCGCATGCATGGTCTACTGCGCAGTGGGCGGCGTGCAGCCGCAGTCGGAAACGGTGTGGCGCCAGGCGAACAAGTACAAGGTGCCCCGTCTCGCGTTCGTCAACAAGATGGACCGTACCGGCGCGAACTTCTTCAAGGTCTACGACCAGCTCCGTCTGCGCCTGAAGGCGAACCCGGTTCCGGTCGTGGTGCCGATCGGCGCGGAAGAAAACTTCAAGGGCGTCGTCGATCTGCTGAAGATGAAGGCGATCATTTGGGACGAGGCGTCGCAAGGCACGAAGTTCGACTACGTCGACATCCCGGCCGAACTCGCCGACACCTGCCAGGAATGGCGTGAAAAGATGGTCGAAGCGGCTGCGGAAGCCAGCGAAGACCTGATGAACAAGTACCTGGAAGAAGGCGACCTGCCGGAAGCCGACATCATCAAGGCGCTGCGCGACCGTACGATCGCGTGCGAAATCCAGCCGATGCTGTGCGGTACCGCGTTCAAGAACAAGGGCGTGCAGCGCATGCTCGACGCCGTGATCGACTTCCTGCCGTCGCCGGTCGACATCCCGCCGGTCAAGGGCGAGCTCGAAAACGGCGAAGAAGCGGAGCGCAAGGCGTCGGACGAAGAGAAGTTCTCGTCGCTCGCGTTCAAGATCATGACCGACCCGTTCGTCGGCCAGCTGATCTTCTTCCGTGTGTACTCGGGCGTCGTCAACTCGGGCGACACGCTGCTGAACTCGACCAAGGGCAAGAAGGAACGCCTCGGCCGTATTCTGCAGATGCACGCGAACCAGCGTGAGGAAATCAAGGAAGTCCGCGCAGGCGACATCGCTGCTGCGGTCGGCCTGAAGGAAGCGACCACCGGCGACACGCTGTGCGATCCGGCACACCCGATCGTGCTCGAGCGCATGGTGTTCCCGGAGCCGGTGATTTCGCAGGCTGTCGAGCCGAAGACCAAGGCCGACCAGGAAAAGATGGGCCTCGCGCTGAACCGTCTCGCGCAGGAAGATCCGTCGTTCCGCGTGCAGACCGACGAAGAGTCGGGCCAGACCATCATTTCGGGCATGGGCGAGCTCCACCTCGAAATTCTGGTCGACCGGATGAAGCGTGAATTCGGCGTGGAAGCGACCGTCGGCAAGCCGCAGGTTGCGTACCGCGAAACGATCCGTTCGACGGCGAAGGACGTCGACGGCAAGTTCGTCAAGCAGTCGGGCGGTCGCGGCCAGTACGGTCACGCGGTCATCACGCTCGAGCCGAACGAGCAGGGCAAGGGCTACGAGTTCTTCGACGAGATCAAGGGTGGTGTGATTCCGCGCGAATACATCCCGGCGGTCGACAAGGGTATCCAGGACACGCTGAAGTCGGGCGTGCTGGCAGGCTTCCCGGTCGTCGACGTGAAGGTCCACCTGACGTTCGGTTCGTACCACGACGTCGACTCGAACGAAAACGCGTTCCGCATGGCCGGTTCGATGGCGTTCAAGGAAGCGATGCGCAAGGCGAACCCGGTCGTGCTCGAGCCGATGATGGCTGTCGAGGTCGAGACGCCGGAAGACTACATGGGCAACGTGATGGGCGACCTGTCGGGCCGTCGCGGCATCGTCCAGGGCATGGAAGACATGGTCGGCGGCGGCAAGATCGTGCGCGCCGAAGTCCCGCTGTCGGAAATGTTCGGCTACTCGACGTCGCTGCGCTCGCTGACGCAAGGTCGTGCAACGTACACGATGGAGTTCAAGCACTACGCTGAAGCTCCGCGTAACGTCGCCGACGCGATCATCAGCGCGAAGTCGAAGTAAATCTGCATCTACCAACTGATTATTTTTTGAAAGAAGAGAATCATGGCAAAAGAGAAGTTTGAGCGGACCAAGCCGCACGTGAACGTTGGTACGATTGGTCACGTTGACCACGGCAAGACGACGCTGACGGCAGCGATCACGACGGTGCTGACGAAGAAGTTCGGCGGCGAAGCGAAGGCATACGACCAGATCGACGCGGCGCCGGAAGAAAAGGCGCGCGGCATCACGATCAACACGGCACACGTCGAGTACGAAACGGCTAACCGCCACTACGCACACGTCGACTGCCCGGGCCACGCCGACTACGTGAAGAACATGATCACGGGTGCAGCGCAGATGGACGGCGCGATCCTGGTGTGCTCGGCCGCAGACGGCCCGATGCCGCAAACGCGTGAGCACATCCTGCTGGCGCGTCAGGTTGGCGTTCCGTACATCATCGTGTTCCTGAACAAGTGCGACATGGTGGACGACGCTGAACTGCTCGAGCTGGTCGAGATGGAAGTTCGCGAACTGCTGTCGAAGTACGACTTCCCGGGCGACGACACGCCGATCGTGAAGGGTTCGGCGAAGCTGGCGCTGGAAGGCGACACGGGCGAGCTGGGCGAAGTGGCGATCATGAACCTGGCCGACGCGCTGGACACGTACATCCCGACGCCGGAGCGCGCGGTTGACGGTGCGTTCCTGATGCCGGTGGAAGACGTGTTCTCGATCTCGGGCCGCGGTACGGTGGTGACGGGTCGTGTCGAGCGCGGCATCATCAAGGTCGGCGAGGAAATCGAAATCGTCGGTATCAAGCCGACGGTGAAGACGACCTGCACGGGCGTTGAAATGTTCCGCAAGCTGCTGGACCAGGGTCAGGCAGGCGACAACGTCGGTATCCTGCTGCGCGGCACGAAGCGTGAAGACGTGGAGCGTGGCCAGGTTCTGGCGAAGCCGGGTTCGATCACGCCGCACACGCACTTCACGGCTGAAGTGTACGTGCTGAGCAAGGACGAAGGCGGCCGTCACACGCCGTTCTTCAACAACTACCGTCCGCAGTTCTACTTCCGTACGACGGACGTGACGGGCTCGATCGAGCTGCCGAAGGACAAGGAAATGGTGATGCCGGGCGACAACGTGTCGATCACGGTGAAGCTGATCGCGCCGATCGCGATGGAAGAAGGTCTGCGCTTCGCGATCCGCGAAGGCGGCCGTACCGTCGGCGCCGGCGTCGTTGCCAAGATCATCGAGTAAGATCGACGATCCGCGGATCCTGTCGGGGTCCGCGCTTCCACGGTAGGCAGTCGTACCGTCCGAAACCGGGCGTCCAGTTTCCGCTGGCGCCCGGTTTCGTTTTTGGCGCGCCCGCCACGGGTATCGACAAAGCTGCACCACGGTTCCGAAAATTCGTGTAGAATCGCGGGCTTAGCAGTGGAAATACCGTTCGGAACACGGCGCCTCGCTCCCCGCAGGTTCCTGGTTTCGCGTTCTTTTAGTGTCCGGCGATGCAACATCGCCTCGCTCTTTTCAAGGAATCGTCATGCAGCAACAGAAAATCCGCATTCGCCTGAAGGCTTTCGACTATCGTCTGATCGATCAATCGGCAGCCGAGATCGTCGATACCGCGAAGCGGACGGGTGCAATCGTCCGTGGCCCGGTGCCGCTGCCGACGCGCATTCAGCGTTTTGACATCCTGCGTTCGCCGCACGTCAACAAGACGTCGCGCGATCAGCTCGAAATCCGTACCCACCAGCGCCTGATGGACATCGTCGATCCGACCGACAAGACGGTCGACGCGCTGATGAAGCTCGATCTGCCGGCTGGCGTCGACGTGGAGATCAAGCTGCAGTAAGGCTTTGGGCGCTATCCGGCTTGCCGGGTGGCGCTAAGTCTTTGATTGCTTGCAGAAAACGAGGGGCCTTGCTATAATGCTAGGCTTTTCGCGCATTCGCGTAAAAAAGTCGGGTCTTGCGTACCCGGCATTTTGTAAATCAGCCCCGACCAATCGCAGTCGGGAATGGAGAAAACGATGAGCCTTGGACTCGTAGGTCGCAAGGTTGGCATGACCCGTATCTTCACGGCTGAAGGGGATTCGATTCCCGTCACCGTGCTGGACGTGTCGGACAACCGCGTGACGCAGATCAAGACTGTTGAAACCGACGGCTACACGGCCGTTCAGGTTGCATTCGGCTCCCGCCGCGCATCGCGCGTGACGAAGCCGCTGGCAGGTCATCTCGCCAAAGCCGGTGTCGAAGCCGGTGAAATCCTCAAGGAATTCCGCATCGATGCGGCCAAGGCAGCCGAGCTGTCGAATGGCGCCATCGTCGGTCCGGACCTGTTCGAAGTGGGCCAGAAGGTCGACGTGCAAGGCGTGTCGATCGGTAAGGGCTACGCCGGTACCATCAAGCGCTACAACTTCGGTTCGGGTCGTGCATCCCACGGTAACTCGCGCTCGCACAACGTGCCGGGCTCGATCGGTATGGCGCAGGATCCGGGTCGCGTGTTCCCGGGCAAGCGCATGACGGGTCACATGGGTGACGTGACGGTGACGGTGCAGAACCTCGAAATCGCTCGTATCGACGCAGAGCGCAAGCTGCTGCTCGTCAAGGGCGCGATTCCGGGTGCGAAGGGCGGCAAAGTGTTCGTCACGCCGGCCGTGAAGACCAAGGGGGCGAAATAATGGAACTCAAGCTCCTGAACGAAAATGGTCAGGAAGGTGCAGTGGTCAACGCATCGGACGTCGTGTTCGGTCGTGACTACAACGAAGCGCTGATCCACCAGGTCGTCGTCGCTTACCAGGCGAATGCTCGCCAGGGTAACCGCGCGCAGAAGGACCGTGAGCAAGTCAAGCACACGACGAAGAAGCCGTGGCGTCAGAAGGGTACGGGCCGCGCTCGTGCCGGTATGTCGTCGAGCCCGTTGTGGCGTGGCGGTGGTCGTATCTTCCCGAATTCGCCGGAAGAAAACTTCTCGCACAAGGTCAACAAGAAGATGCATCGCGCAGGTCTCTGCTCGATCTTCTCGCAGCTGGCCCGCGAAGGCCGTCTGTCGGTCGTGGAGGACATCCTCCTCGAAGCGCCGAAGACCAAGCTGCTGGCCGACAAGTTCAAGGCCATGGGCCTCGAATCCGTGTTGATCATTACCGACACGGTCGACGAAAACCTGTACCTGGCTTCGCGCAACCTGCCGCACGTGGCAGTTGTCGAGCCGCGCTACGCTGACCCGCTGTCGCTGATCTACTTCAAGAAAGTGCTGGTCACGAAGGCTGCGGTCGCCCAGATCGAGGAGTTGCTGTCATGAGCGAGATTCGCAAGAACGATCATCGTTTGATGCAGGTCCTGCTCGCACCGGTGATTTCCGAAAAGGCGACGCTGGTTGCCGACAAGAACGAGCAAGTCGTATTCGAAGTCGCGCCGGATGCCACGAAGCAGGAAGTGAAGGCGGCTGTCGAGCTGCTGTTCAAGGTTGAAGTTGATTCCGTCAACGTGCTGGTTCAGAAGGGCAAGCAAAAGCGCTTCGGCCGTTCGATGGGCCGCCGCAAGGACGTGAAGAAGGCATATGTGTGCCTGAAGCCCGGCCAGGAAATCAACTTTGAAGCGGAGGCCAACTAACCATGGCAATCGTCAAAGTCAAGCCGACATCGCCGGGTCGCCGCGCGATGGTCAAGATCGTCAACAAGGACCTGCACAAGGGCAAGCCGCACGCTGCGCTGCTCGACACGCAGAGCTCCAAGGCCGGTCGCAACAACAACGGTCGCATCACGACGCGTCACCAGGGTGGTGGTCACAAGCAGCACTACCGCGTGATCGATTTCCGTCGCACGAAGGACGGCATCCCGGCGAAGGTCGAGCGTCTCGAGTACGACCCGAACCGCAGCGCGAACATCGCGCTGGTTCTGTACGCCGACGGCGAGCGCCGCTACATCATCGCGCCGAAGGGCGTGACGGTTGGCCAGCAGCTCATGTCGGGTTCGGAAGCGCCGATCCGCGCAGGCAACACGCTGCCGATCCGCAACATTCCGGTCGGTACGACGATCCACTGCATCGAGATGCTGCCGGGCAAGGGCGCGCAAATGGCGCGTTCGGCCGGTACGTCGGCCATGCTGCTCGCACGTGAAGGCGTGTACGCGCAGGTTCGTCTGCGCTCGGGCGAAATCCGCCGCGTGCATATCGAATGCCGTGCAACGATCGGTGAAGTCGGCAACGAAGAGCACAGCCTGCGCCAGATCGGCAAGGCCGGTGCGAATCGCTGGCGCGGTATCCGTCCGACGGTGCGTGGCGTGGCAATGAACCCGATCGACCACCCGCACGGTGGTGGTGAGGGCCGTACCGCAGCGGGCCGCGACCCGGTGAGCCCGTGGGGCACGCCGACGAAGGGCTTCCGTACGCGTCGCAACAAGCGCACGACGACGATGATCGTCCAGCGCCGTCACAAGCGTTAAGGAGTAGGCAATGGCACGTTCTGTTAAAAAAGGTCCGTTCTGCGACGCCCATTTGCTGAAGAAAGTTGAGGCGGCTGCAGCTTCGCGTGACAAGAAGCCGATCAAGACCTGGTCGCGTCGCTCGACGATCCTCCCGGATTTCATCGGTCTGACGATCGCCGTTCACAACGGCCGTCAACACGTTCCGGTGTACATCTCGGAAAACATGGTCGGCCACAAGCTTGGCGAGTTCGCACTGACCCGTACGTTCAAGGGTCACGCGGCCGACAAGAAGGCCAAGAAATAAGGGGCTATCAAGATGGAAGTGAAAGCAATTCATCGCGGTGCCCGCATCTCGGCGCAAAAGACGCGCCTTGTGGCTGACCAGATCCGCGGTTTGCCGGTCGACAAGGCGCTGAACGTTCTGACGTTCTCGCCGAAGAAGGCGGCTGGCATCGTGAAGAAGGTCGTGCTGTCGGCGATCGCGAATGCGGAGCACAACGAAGGCGCCGATATCGACGAGCTCAAGATCAAGAGCATCTACGTCGACAAGGCTGCATCGCTCAAGCGGTTCACCGCGCGCGCCAAGGGCCGCGGCAACCGCATTGAGAAGCAATCCTGTCACATCACTGTGACGGTCGGGAATTAAGGAGCCATACGATGGGACAGAAAATTCATCCGACTGGCTTCCGCCTGGCTGTCAGCCGCAATTGGGCTTCGCGCTGGTACGCGAACAACAACAATTTCGCGGCGATGCTGCAGGAAGACATCGGTGTTCGTGAGTACCTGAAGAAGAAGCTGAAGAACGCTTCGGTCGGTCGCGTCGTCATCGAGCGTCCGGCCAAGAATGCGCGCATCACGATTTTCAGCTCGCGTCCGGGCGTCGTCATCGGCAAGAAGGGTGAGGACATCGAACAGCTGAAGACGGAACTGCAACGCCGCATGGGCGTGCCGGTTCACGTCAACATCGAAGAGATCCGCAAGCCGGAAACCGATGCTCAGCTGATCGCCGACTCGATCACGCAACAGCTCGAGCGCCGGATCATGTTCCGTCGCGCGATGAAGCGTGCGATGCAGAACGCGATGCGTCTGGGTGCCCAGGGCATCAAGATCATGAGCGCGGGCCGTCTGAACGGTATCGAAATCGCGCGTACGGAGTGGTATCGCGAAGGTCGCGTGCCGCTTCACACGCTGCGTGCCGATATCGACTACGCGACCTCGGAAGCGAAGACGACCTACGGGATCATCGGCGTCAAGGTGTGGGTGTACAAGGGCGATACCCTTGGCCGCAACGACGCGCCGGTGGTGGAAGAAGTAGCCGAAGACAAGCGTCCGCGTCGCAATGCGCGTCCGGGCGACCGTCGTCCGCGCCGTGACGGCGAAGGCGGCGCTCCGGGTGCTCGTCGTGGCGCACCGCGCCGTGGCGCCGGCAAGCCGGAAGACGGCAAGACTGGAGAATAACGATGCTGCAACCGAAACGCAGGAAGTATCGCAAAGAGCAGAAGGGTCGTAACACCGGCAAGGCGACGCGCGGCAACGCCGTGTCGTTCGGTGAATTCGGCCTGAAGGCGATCGGTCGCGGTCGTTTGACCGCACGTCAGATTGAAGCGGCGCGTCGTGCCATGACGCGTCACATCAAGCGCGGCGGCCGCATCTGGATTCGCATTTTCCCGGACAAGCCGATTTCGCAGAAGCCGGCCGAAGTACGTATGGGTAACGGTAAGGGTAACCCGGAGTACTACGTGGCCGAGATTCAGCCGGGCAAGATGCTGTACGAAATGGACGGCGTATCCGAAGAACTGGCACGTGAAGCGTTCCGTCTGGCTGCAGCGAAGCTGCCGATCCAGACCACGTTCATCGTGCGCCAGCTCGGCGCCTAAGGAGAAAACATGAAGGCTTCCGAACTTCTCCAGAAAGACCAGGCCGCGCTCAATAAAGAGCTGGCGGACCTGCTGAAGGCGCAATTCGGCCTGCGCATGCAACTCGCGACCCAGCAGCTCACGAACACGAGCCAGCTGAAGAAGGTTCGTCGCGACATCGCACGTGTGCGGACCGTCATGACTCAGAAGGCGAACCAGAAATGAACGATAGCGTGAAAACCTCGCTGAAGCGGACGCTGGTCGGTCGGGTCGTCAGCAACAAGATGGACAAGACCGTCACCGTGCTGGTCGAGCACCGCGTCAAGCACCCGATCTACGGCAAGTATGTCGTGCGTTCGAAGAAGTACCACGCGCACGATGAAGCGAACACCTACAACGAAGGCGATCTCGTCGAAATCCAGGAAACCCGTCCTGTTTCGAAGACGAAGGCCTGGTCGGTGGCGCGTCTCGTCGAGGCAGCCCGCGTCATCTAAGCGGGCAGAGCAGTAGAAGTAACAGGCACTTCTCCACGAAGTGCTTGAAATCGCAAAGTTTTTGCTTGCGGGACCAGGATTATTTGTTATAATCCTGGTCTTCCCTCTTTATGGGAGCCCCGTCGCGGGCGAAGTTGGTGGGGGAAGCGGACAGGCGCCAGCCTGCTCCGAAAGATTCACCGAATTGCGATGGCGGGTTTCGTTTGCCGTCGCTGCTGTTCCAACCCAAGCAGCCGATTGGCTGACGGGACCAAGACTGACCGAATGCATCATGGTGGTGCATCCGGATTAAGTTGGGAAAGACAAACCATGATCCAGACCGAATCTCGGCTTGAAGTGGCCGACAACACGGGTGCGCGTGAAGTCATGTGCATCAAGGTGCTCGGCGGCTCGAAGCGTCGTTATGCCAGCATTGGCGACATCATCAAGGTGAGCGTCAAAGAGGCAACGCCGCGCGGGCGTGTGAAGAAAGGCGAAATCTACAACGCCGTGGTGGTCCGCACCGCCAAGGGCGTGCGCCGTCAAGACGGCTCGCTGATCAAGTTCGACGGCAACGCCGCTGTGCTTTTGAATAACAAGCTCGAGCCAATCGGCACCCGTATCTTCGGGCCGGTCACGCGTGAGCTGCGTAGCGAACGATTCATGAAGATCGTTTCGCTGGCGCCGGAAGTGCTGTAAGGAGTCGCGATGAACAAGATTCGCAAAGGTGACGAAGTCATCGTCATCGCAGGCAAGGACAAGGGCAAGCGCGGTGTCGTGCTGGCAGTCGCCGCCGACCGCGTGACGGTTGAAGGTATCAACCTCGTCAAGAAGCACGTCAAGCCGAACCCGATGAAGGGTACGACGGGTGGCGTGGAAGCGAAGACGATGCCCCTCCACATTTCGAACGTCGCAGTTGTCGACGCGAACGGCAAGGCGTCGCGTGTTGGCATCAAGGTCGAGGAAGGCAAGAAGGTTCGCTTCCTGAAGACGACCGGTGCTGTACTGAGCGCCTGACGCAGCGGAGTAAAAAATGGCTCGTTTTCAAGAGTTTTACAAAGAAAAGGTTGTGCCCGGTCTGATCGAGAAGTTCGGTTACAAGTCGATCATGGAAGTGCCGCGCCTCACCAAGATCACCCTGAACATGGGTCTTGGCGAAGCCGTCGCTGACAAGAAGGTGATCGAGCACGCCGTCGGCGATCTGGCGAAGATCGCAGGTCAGAAGCCGGTCGTGACGAAGGCCCGCAAGGCAATCGCAGGCTTCAAGATTCGCGAAGGCTACCCGGTCGGTGCGATGGTGACGCTGCGTGGCCAGGCGATGTACGAATTCCTCGACCGTTTCGTGACGGTTGCGCTGCCCCGCGTGCGCGACTTCCGCGGCGTGTCGGGTCGTGCGTTCGATGGCCGTGGCAACTACAACATCGGTGTGAAAGAGCAGATCATTTTCCCCGAAATCGATTACGACAAGATCGACGCGCTGCGTGGGCTGAACATCAGCATCACGACGACCGCGAAGACCGACGACGAAGCAAAGGCACTGCTCGCCAGCTTCAAGTTCCCGTTCAGAAACTGAGGTTACCGTGGCTAAACTGGCACTGATCGAACGTGAAAAGAAGCGCGCCCGCCTGGTCGCGAAGTTCGCAGCAAAGCGCGAAGCGCTGAAGGCGATCATCGAAGACCAAAGCAAGTCGGAAGAAGAGCGCTACGAAGCACGCCTGGAGCTGCAGCAACTGCCCCGCAACGCAAACCCGACCCGCCAGCGCAACCGCTGCGCGATCACGGGCCGCCCGCGTGGCACGTTCCGCAAATTCGGCCTCGCGCGCAACAAGATTCGTGAAATCGCATTCCGTGGCGAGATTCCTGGCCTGACCAAGGCGAGCTGGTAATAGGAGAAACGTAAATGAGCATGAGTGATCCTATCGCCGATATGCTGACTCGCATCCGCAACGCGCAGATGGTCGAGAAGGTATCGGTCGCGATGCCCTCGTCGAAGGTCAAGGTTGCAATCGCACAAGTCCTGAAGGACGAAGGTTATATCGACGACTTCGCGGTGAAGAGCGAAGGCGCGAAGGCAGAGCTGAACATCGCGCTGAAGTACTACGCCGGCCGTCCGGTCATCGAACGCCTCGAGCGCGTGTCGAAGCCGGGCCTGCGCGTGTACCGCGGCCGCAACGACATTCCGCAGGTCATGAACGGCCTCGGTGTGGCAATCGTGTCGACGCCGAAGGGCGTGATGACCGACCGCAAGGCGCGCGCTACGGGCGTCGGCGGCGAAGTCATCTGCTACGTCGCTTAACCGAAAGGAGAGAGAAACATGTCTCGAGTAGGTAAGAGCCCGATCGCGCTGCAAGGCGCGGAAGTCAAGCTGGCCGACGGTACGATTACCGTCAAGGGCCCGCTGGGCACGATCACGCAAGCGGTCAACCCGCTCGTGAAGGTGGCGAACAACGACGGCACGCTGAATCTGTCGCCGGCGGACGAAAGCCGCGAAGCAAATGCAATGTCGGGCACGATGCGCGCGATCATCGCGAATGCCGTGCACGGCGTGACCAAGGGTTTCGAGCGCAAGCTGACGCTGGTTGGCGTCGGTTATCGTGCGCAAGCGCAAGGCGACAAGCTGAACCTGTCGCTGGGTTTCTCGCACCCGGTGGTGCACCAGATGCCGGAAGGCGTCAAGGCAGAAACCCCGACGCAAACCGAAATCGTGATCAAGGGGATCAACAAGCAACAAGTCGGTCAAGTGGCTGCGGAAGTCCGCGGTTACCGTCCGCCGGAGCCGTACAAGGGCAAGGGCGTGCGCTATTCCGACGAGGTTGTGATCCTCAAAGAAACGAAGAAGAAGTAAGGGTGCGCAATCATGGATAAGACTCAATCTCGCCTGCGCCGCGCTCGCCAGACGCGTATCAAGATCGCCGAACTGCAGGTCGCGCGTCTCGCCGTGCATCGCACGAACACGCACATCTACGCTCAAGTGTTTTCGCCGTGCGGCACCAAGGTGCTGGCAAGCGCGTCGACGCTGGAAGCCGAAGTGCGTGCAGAGCTCGCAGACAAGTCGGGCAAGGGTGGCAACGTCGCCGCCGCGACGCTGATCGGCAAGCGTATTGCCGAGAAGGCCAAGGCCGCCGGCATCGAATCCGTCGCCTTCGACCGCTCGGGCTTCCGCTACCACGGCCGCGTGAAGGCGCTGGCTGAGGCAGCTCGTGAAGCTGGGCTCAAGTTCTAAGGAAGGAATTCGTCATGGCAAAGATGCAAGCGAAAGTTCAGGCTGACGAGCGCGACGACGGCCTTCGCGAAAAGATGATTTCGGTCAACCGCGTGACCAAGGTCGTGAAGGGTGGCCGTATTCTCGGCTTCGCCGCACTGACCGTGGTCGGCGACGGTGATGGCCGCGTCGGTATGGGCAAGGGCAAGGCGAAGGAAGTGCCGGTCGCTGTCCAGAAGGCAATGGAACAAGCACGCCGCAACATGTTCAAGGTGCCGCTGAAGAACGGCACGCTGCAGCACGAAGTGCACGGCAAGCACGGCGCATCGTCGGTCCTCCTCGCTCCGGCGAAGGACGGTACGGGCGTGATCGCCGGCGGCCCGATGCGCGCAGTGTTCGACGTGATGGGCGTTCAGAACGTCGTGGCGAAGAGCCACGGTTCGACGAACCCGTACAACCTCGTCCGTGCGACGCTGGACGGCCTGCGCAAGCAGTCCACCCCGGCAGACATCGCGGCGAAGCGCGGCAAGTCCGTCGAAGAAATTTTGGGCTAAGCCCGGGTGGTCACCATGTCTGAAAAAACTGTCAAGGTTCAGCTCGTGAAGAGCCTGATCGGGACCCGCGAATCGCACCGCGCGACCGTGCGTGGCCTGGGCCTGCGCCGACTCAACTCGGTCAGCGAGCTGCAGGACACGCCGGCGGTCCGCGGCATGATCAACAAGGTCTCGTACCTCGTTAAGGTCATCGCGTAAGCGGCCCTACGGATCAAGGAGTTGATATGGAATTGAATAACCTGAAGCCGGCAGAAGGCGCGAAGCACGCCAAGCGTCGCGTCGGCCGTGGCATCGGTTCGGGCCTCGGCAAGACGGCTGGCCGTGGTCACAAGGGTCAGAAATCGCGTTCGGGCGGCTTTCACAAGGTCGGCTTCGAAGGCGGTCAGATGCCGCTGCAACGTCGTCTGCCGAAGCGCGGCTTCACGTCGCTGACGAAGGAATTCGTCGGTGAAGTGCGCCTGGGCGACCTCGAGAAGCTGCCTGTCGATGAAATCGATCTGCTCGCACTGAAGCAAGCCGGCCTGGTCGGCGAGCTGACGAAGAGCGCAAAGATCATCGCCACGGGCGAACTGAAGCGCAAGATCGTCGTGAAGGGTCTCGGCGCCACCAAGGGTGCGCGCGCTGCGATCGAAGCGGCTGGCGGTTCGTTCGCCGAGTGACACGCGTAGCGCGTCGTCACTTGCATTCATCGGAGAAGGTACTTGGCTAACAGCCCGAGTCTTGCAAAACCCGGTCGAAGCACGGCGAAATTCGGCGATCTGCGCCGGCGAGCGATGTTCCTGCTCCTGGCGCTGATCGTCTATCGCATCGGCGCGCACATCCCCGTGCCGGGCATCGATCCGGATCAACTGGCTAAGCTGTTCCAGAGCCAGGCGGGCGGCATCCTGGGCATGTTCAACATGTTCTCGGGTGGCGCACTGTCCCGCTTCACGATCTTCGCGCTGGGGATCATGCCGTACATCTCGGCGTCGATCATCATGCAGCTGCTGGCGATCGTATCGCCGCAGCTGGAAGCGCTGAAGAAGGAAGGGCAGGCAGGGCAGCGGAAGATCACGCAGTACACGCGGTATTTCACCGTGGTGCTCGCGACCTTCCAGGCATTCGGTATCGCGGCCGCGCTGGAAAACCAGCCTGGTCTCGTGATCGATCCCGGCATGCTGTTCCGGCTGACGACGGTCGTGACGCTGGTCACCGGCACGATGTTCCTGATGTGGCTCGGCGAGCAGATCACCGAGCGGGGTCTGGGCAACGGTATCTCGATCATCATCTTCGGCGGGATCGCAGCAGGGTTCCCGAATGCCGTCGGTGGGTTGTTCGAGCTGGTGCGTACGGGTTCGATGAGCATCATTTCGGCGATCATCATCGTCGTTCTGATTGCCGCGGTGACTTACCTGGTCGTGTTCATCGAACGCGGTCAGCGCAAGATCCTCGTGAACTACGCGAAACGCCAGGTCGGCAACAAGATCTACGGCGGGCAGTCTTCCCACCTGCCGCTGAAGCTGAACATGTCGGGCGTGATTCCGCCGATCTTCGCATCGTCGATCATCCTGTTCCCGGCAACGATCCTCGGCTGGTTCAGCACGGGTCAGCCGTCGGGAAGCTGGATCTCCAACACGTTGCATAACGTCGCGGAGGCGCTGAAGCCGGGCCAGCCGGTCTATGTGCTGCTGTACACGCTGGCAATCGTGTTTTTCTGCTTCTTCTACACCGCACTGGTGTTCAACAGCAGGGAAACTGCGGACAACCTGAAGAAGAGCGGCGCGTTTGTTCCGGGCATCCGTCCGGGCGATCAGACCGCACGATATATCGACCGCATCCTCACGCGTCTGACGCTGGCCGGTGCGATCTACATCGTCTTCGTGTGTCTGCTGCCGGAATTCCTGGTGCTGCGCTGGAACGTGCCGTTTTATTTTGGTGGAACGTCGCTGCTGATCATTGTCGTCGTCACGATGGACTTCATGGCGCAGGTGCAGTCGTACGTTATGTCGCAACAGTATGAGTCGCTGCTCAAGAAGGCCAACTTCAAGGGCGGCAACATCCCAATGCGTTAAAAAGGACTTATGGCCAAGGACGATGTAATCCAGATGCAGGGCGAGGTGATCGAAAACCTCCCGAATGCGACCTTCCGCGTGAAGCTGGAAAACGGCCATGTCGTGTTGGGGCATATCTCCGGAAAGATGCGGATGCACTACATCCGCATTCTCCCGGGCGACAAGGTGACGGTTGAATTGACGCCTTACGATCTGTCTCGTGCGCGGATCGTGTTCCGGGCGAAGTGATTTGAAAAAAGGGTATTATCATGAAAGTGATGGCATCGGTTAAGCGCATTTGCCGCAATTGCAAGATCATCAAGCGCAAAGGCGTCGTTCGCGTGATCTGCAGCTCGGATCCGCGCCACAAGCAGCGCCAAGGCTGACCGCGCGTTTGTTTGCGCTTTTTGTTTGAGGAAAAACAATGGCTCGTATCGCAGGGGTTAACATCCCGAATCACCAGCATACCGAGATCGGCCTGACGGCTATCTTCGGTATCGGCCGCACCCGTTCGCGCAGCATCTGCGTGGCAGCTGGCGTCGATTTTTCGAAGAAGGTCAAGGATCTGACCGACGCAGACCTGGAAAAGCTGCGTGAAGAAGTGGGCAAGTTTGTCGTCGAAGGCGATCTGCGCCGTGAAGTGACGATGAACATCAAGCGCCTGATGGACCTCGGTTGCTACCGCGGCGTTCGTCATCGCAAGGGCCTGCCGATGCGCGGTCAGCGTACGCGTACGAACGCACGTACTCGCAAGGGTCCGCGTCGTGCAGCGCAAGCGCTGAAGAAGTAAGCGGAACTGACAGTTACAGGAAAACGTAATGGCTAAGGCTTCGAACACCGCGGCGCAACGCGTTCGCAAGAAGGTTAAGAAGAACGTCGCTGAAGGCGTGGTTCACGTTCACGCGTCGTTCAACAACACGATCATCACGATCACCGATCGCCAAGGCAACGCACTGGCATGGGCGACGTCGGGCGGCCAGGGCTTCAAGGGCTCGCGCAAATCGACGCCGTTCGCTGCTCAGGTTGCTGCCGAGTCGGCTGGCCGCGTCGCGATGGAATACGGCGTGAAGAATCTGGAAGTGCGGATCAAGGGCCCGGGCCCGGGTCGCGAGTCGGCAGTGCGCGCACTGCACGGCCTCGGCATCAAGATCACCGCGATTTCGGACGTCACCCCGATTCCGCACAACGGCTGCCGTCCGCCGAAGCGTCGTCGTATCTGAGGATGTGCTGGCACGTTCGTGCTGGCACATTGCCTGTCGCCGCGCAGCGTCGACGGGCGTTGCTTTTTTGATTGACTAAGCCCACCGTTCGCCCCAAAGGGCGCGAACTAGCGCGGATCCCGATCCGCGTGACTGATTGATAAAGGAATGCAACGTGGCACGTTATATCGGCCCCAAGGCCAAGCTGTCCCGCCGTGAAGGCACCGACCTGTTCCTGAAGAGCGCACGCCGCTCGCTCGCCGACAAGTGCAAGCTCGACAGCAAGCCGGGCCAGCACGGCCGTACCTCGGGCGCACGTACGTCCGACTACGGTACGCAGCTTCGTGAAAAGCAAAAGGTCAAGCGCATCTACGGTGTGCTGGAGCGTCAGTTCCGCCGCTACTTCGCTGAAGCCGACCGCCGCAAGGGCAACACGGGTGAAAACCTGCTGCAACTGCTCGAGTCGCGCCTCGACAACGTCGTGTATCGCATGGGCTTCGGCTCGACCCGCGCTGAAGCGCGTCAGCTCGTCAGCCACAAGTCGATCACGGTGAACGGCATCGTCGCGAACGTGCCGTCGCAGCAAGTGAAGGCAGGCGACGTGATTGCGATCCGCGAAAAGGCGAAGAAGCAGGCGCGTATCGTCGAAGCGCTGTCGCTGGCCGAGCAAGGCGGCATGCCGAGCTGGGTTGCAGTCGATGCGAAGAAGTTCGAAGGTACGTTCAAGCAAGTGCCGGAACGCGCCGACATCGCCGGCGACATCAACGAAAGCCTGATCGTCGAATTGTATTCGCGTTAATCCGATTGACGGCCGAGGTACCCCGATTGCGTGCAGCAAGGGGTGACCTCGGCTGTTTATTTTCAGGGTGTTACCGGTCAGCCTTATCGGTGTAACGAGCCGAGGGTATTGAAAAGGAAAACCTATGCAAACCAGTTTGTTGAAACCCAAGATCATCGCCGTGGAATCGCTGGGCGAGAACCATGCGAAGGTGGTCATGGAGCCGTTCGAGCGTGGCTACGGCCATACCTTGGGCAATGCGCTCCGCCGCGTGCTGCTGTCGTCGATGGTTGGCTACGCGCCGACCGAAGTCACGATCGCGGGCGTGGTGCACGAGTATTCGACGCTTGATGGTGTGCAAGAGGACGTCGTCAACCTGCTGCTGAACCTGAAGGGCGTGGTGTTCAAGCTGCATAACCGCGACGAAGTGACGGTGACCCTGCGCAAGGAAGGTGAAGGCGTCGTCACGGCCGGCGATATCGAGCTGGCTCACGATTGCGAAGTCATCAACCCGAATCACGTGATCGCGCATCTGTCGAAGGGCGGCAAGCTCGACGTTCAGATCAAGATCGAGAAGGGCCGCGGCTATGTGCCGGGCAACGTGCGCCGCTATGGCGAAGACACGGCCAAGATCATCGGCCGCATCGTGCTGGACGCATCGTTCTCGCCGGTTCGCCGCGTGAGCTACGCAGTCGAAAGCGCACGTGTCGAGCAGCGTACCGACCTCGACAAGCTCGTGATGAACATCGAGACGAGCGGCGTGATCACGCCGGAAGAAGCGATCCGTCAATCGGCCCGCATCCTGGTCGACCAGCTGTCCGTGTTCGCGGCGCTGGAAGGCACGGAAACGGCTGCCGAGGCACCGTCGCGCGCACCGCAGATCGATCCGATCCTGCTGCGTCCGGTGGACGATCTCGAGCTGACGGTCCGTTCGGCGAACTGCCTGAAGGCCGAGAACATTTACTACATCGGCGACCTGATCCAGCGCACGGAAAACGAGCTGCTGAAGACGCCGAACCTCGGTCGCAAGTCGCTCAACGAGATCAAGGAAGTCCTCGCTTCGCGCGGTCTCACGCTGGGCATGAAGCTCGAGAACTGGCCGCCGGCCGGTCTCGACAAGTAAGCCCGCCTGTCGTCAGGTTGTAGCTGAAGTTGGCAAAGATGCGGATTTTCCTTTAAAATCCGCATCTTGCTTTTTTTCGTTACCGGCCCGTGCACCCCTTCGGGTGCGATAGAAGAGCTGGATCAAAACTTTGAATCAAGGAAACTGAAATGCGCCATCGTCATGGTCTGCGGAAACTGAACCGCACGAGCAGCCACCGTCTGGCTATGCTCCGTAACATGTCCAACTCGCTGATCGAGCACGAAGTCATCAAGACGACGCTGCCGAAGGCGAAGGAACTCCGTAAGGTCGTCGAGCCGCTGATCACGCTCGGCAAGAAGCCGTCGCTCGCAAACCGTCGTCTGGCGTTCAACCGCCTGCGCGATCGTGATTCGGTGGCGAAGCTGTTCGACGTGCTCGGTCCGCGTTTCGCGAACCGTCCGGGCGGCTACCTGCGCATCCTGAAGTTCGGCTTCCGCGTCGGCGATAACGCACCGATGGCACTGGTCGAGCTGCTGGATCGTCCGGAAGTCGACGAAACGGAAAACGTGCAAGAAGCCGAATAAGCTTTGCGCATGGGGCAGTAACCGGAAAGGGCTGAGCGATTGCTTGGCCCTTTTTGTTTTTGCGGCGGGCACGGACTGCGATCGATTGTCGCAGGTGGTCGCCGGCAGCCCCGCGCGGGCTGCGATACGATACGGGGCGACCAGCGTGGGCGACCGGCGTGGGCGACAAGCATGGGCGACCAGCATGGACCGTCCGCACGGTCGAGCCGTGCCGGCGCACGGTCGGGCAACGAACAGGAGGGCGCGTATGGTGGTGGTGCTGATGCTGACGACGGTGCCTGATGCGGCGACGGCCGCGGCGCTCGCCGACGGCGCGCTCGATGCGCGGCTCGCCGCGTGCGTGTCGGAACTCGGCGCGATCAAGTCGCGCTATCACTGGCAGGGCAAGGTCGAGACGGCCGACGAGATCCAGTTGCTGTTCAAGACGAGCGCCGTGCGGGCGCTCGAACTGGAGCGATTTATTCTCGCGCATCATCCGTACGAGACGCCCGAAATCGTGTCGTGGCAGGCGACGGCGTCGCCGGCATACGGCCAGTGGGTGACCAGCGAAACTCAACGTCTATTTCATGTTTAACGGTATGGCGCTTCCCGTGCGCGTGCGCGCGCTGCGGTTCCTTGCAGTCCTGTTGTCGTTCGTGCTCGTGCTCGGCGGCATGTCGATCGCGCGCGCGGCCGACGATTTCCTCGATCCGTCGGTCGCGTTCAAGTTCAGCGCGAGCGAGTCGCCCGGGCAGGTCGATGTCCGCTTCAAGGTCGCGGACGGCTATTACCTGTACCGCGAGCGTTTCGCGTTCGCCGTGAAGAGCGGGCAGGCGACGCTCGGCGAGCCGCAGCTGCCGGCCGGCCACGTGAAGTTCGACCAGACCTTCCAGAAGAACGTCGAGACCTATCGCGGCGACCTCGTGATCCATGTGCCCGTCAAGCAGGCGGCGGGGCCGTTCGAACTCGCGGTGACGTCGCAGGGATGCGCGGACGAAGGCATCTGCTATCCGCCCGCCGAGCACGTCGTGAAGGTCGACGGCGCCGCGCTGGGCGCAACGGCCGCGGCGCCCGGCGACACGGCGGCCGGCGGCAGCTGGTTCGACAAGGTCACGAGCGCCGATTTCGCGCAGTCGCTGCTCGAAGGGCACGGCTTCTTCACGATCGTCGCGCTGTATTTCGTCGCGGGCGTCGTGCTGAGCCTGCTGCCCTGTTCGTATCCGATGATTCCGATCGTGTCCGCGATCATCGTCGGCCAGGGCACGCGCGTGACGCATGCGCGCGGCTTCGCGCTGTCGCTGACCTACGTGATCGGGATGGCGCTCGTCTATACGGTGCTCGGCGTGGCCGCGGCGCTGGTCGGCCAGAGCCTCGGCGCATGGCTGCAGAACCCGTGGGTGCTCGGCGCATTCGGCGTGCTGCTCGCAGTGTTCGCGGTGTTGCTGATCTCGGGCAGGGACATCGCGTTGCCGCAGCGCTGGCAGAACGGCGCGGCCGAGGCATCGAGCGCGCGTCAGGGCGGCCATTTTGCGGCGGTCGCGGCGATGGGCGCGCTGTCGGCGCTGGTGGTCGGCGCCTGCATGACGGCGCCGCTGTTCGCGGTGCTCGCGTTCATCGCGCACACCGGCAACGCGCTGCTCGGCGGCGCGGCGTTGTTCGCGATGGGGCTCGGCCTCGGCGTGCCGCTGCTGGTGGTCGGCGTCGGCGCGGGCACGCTGCTGCCGCGCGCGGGCACGTGGATGGACGGCGTGAAGGTGTTCTTCGGCATCGTGCTGCTGGCCGCCGCGCTGTGGATCGTGTGGCCGGTGCTCGGCGGCGCGGCGAAGATGGTGCTGGCCGCGTTGTGGCTGCTCGTCGCCGCCGCGGCGCTCGGACTGTTTACCCCCAATGCCGGCGCCGCGACGATCTGGCGCCGCCTCGGCCGCGGTCTCGGCGCAGCGCTGGCGATCTGGGCCGCGACGCTGCTGGTCGGGCTGGCTGCAGGCTCGACCGATCCGGTCAAGCCGCTGGCGGTGCTGGCGTCGCGCACGGTGGCGTCCGGCGGCGACGCGTCCGCTGCCGCGGGCGCCTCGCAAGACGGGCCCGCGTTTGCGGCGGTGCGCTCGAGCGCCGAACTCGATGCGCTGCTGAAGACCTCGCCGCAGCCCGTGATGCTCGACTTCTATGCGGACTGGTGCGTGAGCTGCAAGGAGATGGAGCATCTGACGTTCACCGATTCGCGCGTCCGGGCGCGGCTCGCGCAACTGCACCTCGTGCGCGCGGACGTCACCGCGAACAACGCGGACGACCAGGCGCTGCTCAAGCGTTTCGGCCTGTTCGGGCCGCCGGGCATCATCTTCTTCGATCGCAACGGCAAGGAGATTGCGCGCGTGGTCGGCTACCAGGCCGCGGAGACGTTCCTGCGCAGCCTCGATCGCGCGGCCGCGCCGACGGTGTAACCGCGTTGCCGGCAGCGCGGCGCTGCCGATCCGAATCGGCGCCGGACGGCGCAAGCCCGCGCGGGAAGTTCATGAGGCAACAAAAAACGGCGGAACACCGAAGTGTTCCGCCGTTTTCTTTCGGGCGACCTGCCGCCGCGCAGCTCAGCGCTGCGCTTTCAGCAGGCGCGCCGCGTCGAGCGCGAAATAGGTGAGCACGCCGTCGGCGCCCGCGCGCTTGAACGCGAGCAGCGATTCGAGCACGACCTTGTCGTGGTCGAGCCAGCCGTTCATCGCGGCGGCCTTCAGCATCGCGTATTCGCCGCTGACCTGGTACACGTAGGTCGGGAAGCGGAATTCGTCCTTCACGCGGCGCACGATGTCGAGATACGGCATGCCGGGCTTGACCATCACCATGTCGGCGCCTTCCTCGATGTCGAGACGCACTTCGCGCAGCGCTTCGTCGCTGTTCGCCGGATCCATCTGGTAGGTCATCTTGTTGCCCTTGCCCAGGTTGGATGCGGAGCCGACCGCGTCGCGGAACGGACCGTAGAACGCCGACGCGTATTTCGCCGCATACGCCATGATGCGCGTATGAATATGGCCGTCGCTTTCGAGCATCTCGCGAATCGCGCCGATGCGGCCGTCCATCATGTCCGACGGCGCGACGATGTCGACGCCGGCTTCGGCCTGCGCGCGGGCCTGGTCGATCAGGATCTCGATCGTGTCGTCGTTGATCACGTAGCCGTTTTCGTCGAGCACGCCGTCCTGGCCGTGGCTCGTGTACGGATCGAGCGCGACGTCGGTCAGCACGCCGAGTTCGGGGAAGCGCTTCTTCAGCTCGCGCACCGCGCGCGGGATCAGCCCTTCCGGGTTGGCCGCCTCGCGGCCGTCCGGCGTTTTCAGCGCGGGCTCGATGGCGGGGAACAGCGACAGCACCGGCACGCCGAGTTCGACGCACTGCTCGGCGACCTGCATCAGCAGGTCGACCGACACGCGCTCGACGCCGGGCATCGACGGTACCGGCTGCCGTTCGTTGGTGCCCTCGACGACGAACACCGGATAGATCAGGTCGTCGGTGGTCAGGCGGTTTTCGCGCATCAGGCGGCGGGAGAAGTCGTCGCGGCGCATCCGGCGCGGACGATGAAGCGGATGAAAGCTCATGGCGGATCGGGAAGAAATCAGGGCAATAAGGACCTTACGGAACCCTTAGGTCATTTTCGGGAGCGTTGGTATATGATAGCGATCGAGCGCCACGCGTTGCGTGATGCTCCCCGCTTCTCCTCCCTGAGCGGGTGCCTGTCGTTATTCGATTAGGCTGTTTGACCCGCCGTTCAACGGCGGGTTTTTTTATGAGCCGGCCGAATCGCAGGCGCCGTCAGGTGCGCACAGCCGCTGCGGCCGCGCGTTGCCCGATCATTGTGCTACAGGCTCGCTTTTTTCGTCGGCGACGGACGGCCGCACCCAGCTCTCGATCAGCGCATGGGCCTCGTCGAGCCCGGTGCGCTTCAGCGCCGAGAACAGCTGGACCGTCAGCTTGCCGGTCACGCCCTGGTCGCGATACGCATCGAGCCCCTTTTGCGTGGTGCGCAACGCATTGATGCTTTCCTGCCGCGTCAATTTGTCGCACTTGGTCAGCAGCGTATGGATCGGCTTGCCGGTCGGCGCGAACCACTCGATCATCCGGCGATCGAGATCGGTCAGCGGGCGGCGCGAATCCATCATCAGGATCAGGCCGCAAAGCTGCGAGCGGGTTGCGAGATAGGACGACAGCAGCATTTCCCAGTGCGCCTTCGCGGCGCCCGGCACTTCCGCGTAGCCGTAGCCGGGCAGGTCGACGAGGTTCGCGACGGGCTCGGCGGCCGGGCCGACGGAGAAGTAGTTGATGTGCTGCGTGCGGCCGGGCGTCTTCGATGCGAACGCCAGCCGCTTCTGGTTGCACAGCACGTTGATCGCCGTCGACTTGCCGGCGTTCGAACGGCCCGCGAACGCGATTTCCGGTTGCACCGTGGGCGGCAGGTCGCGCAGGTGATTGACGGTCGTGTAGAAGCGGGCTTGATGGAGCAGAAAGGCCATGGGAACCGGACGGACGGGCGGCGCGAGCCGCTTGGTGGAGGCGGGGTAGCCCCGATAGGCGCAGGGGCTTTCAGCGCGATATTGTACAATACGGCGGTTTTACCGAAGCCCTCCGGGGCGCCGGTCGCGCGCTTTTATGCAGCTTCTGCGGTAGACTGAACGCCGTCGTTTTTTGCAGAACCTCAAATTCCCACAAGACGAAACAGGGTGTGCGAATGAATCGACTGTGCAAGTCTCTGATGGTGCTTCAGGTTGCAGCAGGGTTCGTAGGTTTCGTAGCAGAGGCAAACGCGGCGGATGCGGCCAAGAAGCCGGATCTGGACCGCGGCAAGGCGATTGCCGGGCAGGTGTGCGCGTCGTGTCACGGCGCCGACGGCAACAGCGCGTCGGGCAGTTTTCCGAAGCTCGCCGGCCAGCATCCCGAATATCTGGTCAAGCAGTTGAACGACTTCAAGGCGCAGCCGGGCGCGAAGGGGCCGGCGCGCAACAACGCGGTGATGGTCGGATTCGCGAGCGCGCTGAGCGCGGACGACATGCGCAACGTCGCCGCGTACTACGGGTCGCAGACGGCGAAGCCCGGCACCGCGCGCGACGCGGCGACCGTGCCGATCGGCCAGAAGATCTACCGCGGCGGCATCGCGGACAAGGGCGTGCCCGCCTGCGCCAGCTGCCACGGCCCGACGGGGCAGGGGATTCCCGTCCAGTATCCGCGTCTGTCGGGGCAGTGGGCCGACTATACGGTCGCCCAGCTGACGGCGTTCCAGCAGGGCGTCGGCGCGAGGAACAACAACGAGGCGATGCATCAGATCGCCTCGCGTCTGTCGGACAGCGAAATCAAGGCCGTCGCGGATTACATCGCCGGCCTGCATTGAGCGGTCCGTTGCGAACGGAATGACCGGGCGCCGTCACGGCGGCCGGAGTCAGAACAAGAAAAGGGTGGGGCGCCGCGCCGTTGCGGCCGCCTTGCCCTTTTTTGTTGTCAGTCGGAGTTTGAATGAGCGTTACCACGTCGGGGTTGCAGTCGAAGTCGGGCCAAAGCGCAGCGAAGCGCGCAGTCGAGCTGATCAGCTCGATGCGTTTCGCGATCGCGCTGCTGGTGGTGCTGTCGATCGCGAGCATCATCGGCACGGTCCTGACCCAGGACGATCCGTATCCGAACTACGTGAACCAGTTCGGGCCGTTCTGGGCCGACATCTTCCGCTCGCTCGGCCTGTACAACGTGTACAGCGCGTGGTGGTTCATGCTGATCCTGATCTTCCTCGTCGCGTCGATCTCGCTGTGCGTGATCCGCAACGCGCCGAAGATGCTCGCCGATGCGAAGAGCTGGAAGGACAAGGTTCGTGAAGGCAGCCTGCGCGCGTTCCACCACAAGGCCGAATACTCGGCCGCCGGCACGCGCGCGGCCGCGACGGCGACGCTCGCCGCCTTCGTCACGAAGGCCGGCTACAAGCACGTCGTGCGCGAGAACGACGGCGCGACGCTGATCTCGGCGAAGCGCGGCGCGATGACGAAGTGGGGCTACATTTCCGCGCACCTCGCGATCGTCGTGATCTGTATCGGCGGCCTGCTCGACAGCAACCTGCCGATCAAGTTTCAGATGTGGATGTTCGGCAAGAGCCCGGTCAATACCAGCGCGACGATCAGCGAGATTTCGGCCGACCACCGCCTGTCCGCGTCGAACCCGACGTTCCGCGGCTATGCGTGGGTGCCGGAGGGCCAGTTCGTGTCGACCGCGATCCTGAACCAGCCGAGCGGGTCGCTGATCCAGGACCTGCCGTTCTCGATCCAGCTCAACAAGTTCATCGTCGATTACTACACGACCGGGATGCCGAAGCTGTTCGCGAGCGACATCGTCGTGATCGATCGCGAGACGGGACAGAAGATCCCGGCGCGCGTCGAGGTCAACAAGCCGTTTACGTACAAGGGCGTGTCGATCTACCAGTCGAGCTTCCAGGACGGCGGCTCGCAGATGCAGATGACCGCGTATCCGATGACGGGCGACAGCGCGAAGTCGTTCCCGGTGAACGGCACGATCGGCAGCTCGGCGCCGCTGCAGGCGCCCGGCGCCGACGGCGACACAATCGAGTTCTCCGACTTCCGCGCGATCAACGTCGAGAATATGGCCGATGCGAACGGCAAGCCGGACGTGCGCGGCGTCGCGAAGACGGAGTCGCTGAAGGAAGCGTTCGACGAGCGGCTCGGCTCGGGCGCGAAGACCTCGAAGCCGATGCAGCTGCACAACATCGGCCCGTCGGTGCAGTACAAGATCCGCGGCAAGGACGGCCAGGCGCGCGAGTTCAACAACTACATGCTGCCCGTCGACATGAACGGCGAGCGTGTATTCCTCGCGGGCGTGCGGGCGAGCCCGAACGATCCGTTCCGCTACATGCGGATTCCCGCCGACAGCCAGGATTCGATCGGCGAATGGATGCGCCTGCGCGCGGCACTCGAGGATCCGGCCGTGCGCGCGCAGGCCGCTGCCCGCTTCGCGCTGCATTCGCTGCCGGCCAATGAGGTGTCGCTGCGCGATCGCCTGCAGGACAGCGCGTCGAAGGTGCTGACCCTCTTTGCGGCGCGCGACGACAGCGTCGGGCGCGGCGCGGACGGCCAGCCGATCGGCGGCTTCCAGGCGGTGGCGACGTTCATCGACCGGTCGGTGCCGAAGGAAGAACAGGAGAAGGCCGCGAGCCTGCTGCTGCGCATGCTCGAAGGCTCGATGTGGGAAGTGTGGCAGATCGCCCGCGAGCGCGCCGGCGAGCCGGCCACGCCGCGGAGCAACGATACGGTCCGCTTCGTGCAGAACGCGATCAACGCGCTGTCCGACAGCTTTTTGTATGGTTCGCCGGTCTATCTGCAGCTCGATTCGTTCAAGCAGGTGCAAGCTTCGGTATTTCAGTTGACGCGCGCACCCGGCAAGAATCTGGTGTATCTTGGCAGCCTGCTGCTGGTCGCCGGCATCTTCTCGATGTTCTATGTGCGCGAGCGGCGCCTCTGGTTCTGGCTCAAGGATGCCGGCTCGGGCGTCGACGTGGTGATGGCAATGTCCACGGCCCGCAAGACCTTCGATTTCGAGAAAGAATTCGTGCAGACGCGCGACGCGGCCGGCGTCGCGTTGCGCGCCGCACCTCGCGACGCCGCGCCCGCAGGCGCAGCATCGACGGCCCGCCCGCCCGCCGGCGGCGGTTCCGACTCCGAGAATTCCACCCGGTAACATCATGGATCTCACTCAAGTTTCCTCTGCCCATTCGGCGTCGAGCCAGGCCCCGGTTGCGGCCGCGCCGTTCGACGATCGTCCGTTCTTCGCACGCCTGTCGCTGGTCGACTGGCTGTTCGCATTGGTGCTCGTGGCGGGCGCGGGTTATGCGCTCGTGCACTACAACGAGCACATGAACTACTACGACAAGGCCGTGCTGGTCGGCACCGTGCCGGCGCTGATCGCGCTCGGCTGGCGCTGGAAGCCCGCGCGGCTGCTGATGGCGTCGATCGCGGTGCTGGCGCTGCTGGCGATCCGGATCTACCAGGGCGATCTCGCGCGCGCCGATTCGGCGTTCTTCCTCAAGTATTTCCTGTCGAGCCAGTCGGCGATCCTGTGGATGAGCGCGCTGTTCGTGCTCGCGACGCTGTTCTACTGGATCGGCCTGCTCGCGCGTTCGGCATCGGGGTCGGCGATCGGCCAGAAGCTCACCTGGGTCGCGGTGCTGATGGGCTTTACCGGGCTGATGGTGCGCTGGTACGAGTCCTACCTGATCGGCGCGGACGTCGGGCATATCCCGGTGTCGAACCTGTACGAAGTGTTCGTGCTGTTCAGCCTGATCACCGCGCTGCTCTATCTGTATTACGAAGGGCATTACGGCACGCGCGCGCTCGGCGCGTTCGTGCTGTTGGTGATCAGCGCGGCGGTCGGCTTCCTGATGTGGTACTCGGTCGCGCGCGATGCGCAGCAGATCCAGCCGCTCGTGCCGGCGCTGCAGAGCTGGTGGATGAAGATCCACGTGCCGGCGAACTTCATCGGCTATGGCAGCTTCGCGCTGTCGGCGATGGTGTCGGTCGCGTATCTGATGAAGGAGCGCGGCGTGCTCGCCGACCGCCTGCCGACGCTCGACGTGCTCGACGACGTGATGTACAAGTCGATCGCGGTTGGTTTCGCGTTCTTCACGATCGCGACGATCCTCGGCGCGCTGTGGGCGGCCGAAGCATGGGGCGGCTACTGGAGCTGGGACCCGAAGGAAACCTGGGCGCTGATCGTGTGGCTCAACTACGCGGCGTGGCTGCACATGCGGCTGATGAAGGGGCTGCGCGGCACGGTCGCCGCGTGGTGGGCGCTCACCGGCCTGCTGGTGACGACCTTCGCGTTCCTTGGCGTCAACATGTTCCTGTCGGGGCTGCACAGCTACGGCAAGCTGTAAGATTTCCGACGCTCGTCCGACTAAAAGACCGCCGGCGCACCGTGTGCCCGGCGGTTTTCTTTTGTAACGGGCGGGCGGTCCGGGTGTCGAACGGCGCATGATGGATCGGGTCGAAGGCCGGGGCGACTGCGGCTGCGGCTGCCGCGGAACCCGTCCCCGATGAAGCATGCGCGCGGCGCGCGCAGGAGGAACTGCACGATGTGGATCAAACGCCCTTTCCGGAACCTGCTGAGCGGCGACGACATAGCGCGCAGCGAGATCACGCCGCGCGCGCTGTTCGAGAACCGGCGGCGCGTATTGCAGGCGGCCGGCATCGCGGCGGCGGGCGGGCTGTTCGGCGGCAGCGGCGGCGCGTTCGCTGCGTATGCGTCGCCCGATGCGCGGGCGGCGAAGCTGGTCGCGAAAACCAACCCGAAGTTCGTCGCGGCGGACAAGGTGACGTCGTTCAAGGACATCACGACCTACAACAACTTCTACGAATTCGGCACCGACAAGGGCGATCCGGCGCAGAACGCCGGCACGCTCAGGCCGCGCCCGTGGCGCGTGAGCGTCGAGGGCGAGGTGCTGCACCCGAAGGTGTTCGATCTCGACGAGTTGCTGAAGCTCGCGCCGCTCGAAGAGCGCGTGTACCGGCTGCGCTGCGTCGAAGGGTGGTCGATGGTGATCCCGTGGATCGGCGTGCCGCTGTCCGAGCTGATCAGGCGCGTGCAGCCGACCGGCAACGCGAAATACGTGCAGTTCGTCACGCTCGCCGATCCGTCGCAGATGCCGGGCCTGTCGACGCCCGTGCTCGACTGGCCGTATTCGGAAGGCCTGCGGATGGACGAGGCGATGAATCCGCTGACGCTGCTGACGATGGGCGTCTACGGGCAGGTGCTGCCGAACCAGAACGGCGCGCCGGTGCGGATCGTGGTGCCGTGGAAGTACGGGTTCAAGAGTGCGAAATCGCTGGTGAAGATCCGTTTCGTCGACCGGCAGCCGAAGACGAGCTGGAACACCTATGCATCGAACGAGTACGGGTTCTATTCGAACGTGAACCCGAACGTCGACCATCCGCGCTGGAGTCAGGCGACCGAGCGGCGCATCGGCGAGGACGGCTTCTTCACGCCGAAGCGCAAGACGCTGATGTTTAACGGGTACGGCGATCTCGTCGCGTCGATGTACCAGGGCATGGACCTGAAGAAGAATTTCTGAGGGCGACGGTGAGAAACGACATGACGCCCACCACGCTGACACCCGCGCGCGCGGACGGCGCGCGTCCGGCCGCCGGCACCGCACGCGTCGGCGCAGTGCGCACCGCCACGCCGCGCTGGCTCGCGCCGGCCAAGGGACTGGTTTTCGCGGCGGGGCTGTACCCGCTCGCGCGTCTCGTGCTGTTCGGGCTGACCGACCGGCTCGGTGCGAATCCGATCGAGTTCGTCACGCGCTCGACCGGCCTGTGGACGCTCGTGCTGCTGTGCGCGACGCTTGCCGTCACGCCGCTGCGGCGCGTGACGGGCTTCGCGGCGCTGCTGCGCTTTCGCCGGATGATCGGGCTGTTCGCGTTCTTCTACGCGACGCTGCACTTCACGACCTATCTGTGGTTCGACAAGTGGTTCGATGTGGTCGCGATCCTGAAGGATGTCGGCAAGCGGCCGTTCATCACGGTCGGCTTCGCCGCGTTCGTGCTGCTGATCCCGCTTGCCGCAACGTCGCCGCGCGCGATGGTGCGCCGGCTCGGCCGCCATTGGGCGACGCTGCACCGCGCGATCTATGCGATCGCCGCGTTCGGCGTGCTGCATTTCTGGTGGATGAAGGCCGGCAAGCACGATCTCGCGCAGCCGAAGCTGTATGCGGCTATCGTCGCGGCGCTGCTCGGCTGGCGGCTGATCGCGTGGGGCTGGCGGCGCCGGCGCGCGTGACGGCGACGGCCTGAAAAAACGAAAGGCGACGACCGGAAGGTCATCGCCTTGCTTGCCGGGCCGCGTGCGTTACTGGACGGACGGGCTCGAGGCCGGCGCAGGGGCTTTGCCGGCGCGGCCCGACAGTTCGGGCGACAGCGTGAGCGAGGTGCCGGACGCGCCGCGCGTGCTGTCGTCGGACGCGTTTTCGTCGGTCGGCGCCACGTCCGACGGCGGCGTATCCTGCTGCTGGATCGGCTTTTGCGGCAGCGGCGGCACGGTGGGCAGATAGAGCGGACCGCGTTGACCGCAGCCGGCAAGAATCGCCAAAGCCGCTACAATCGCGCTCATCCGGAAAACGACTCGCATGATCGTCCCTGAACAATTGAACCGATAGAGTTTAGCATGTCCGATACCGAATACCTGACCCGTGCCGAGGCCGTGCTGGCGGCCGTCGAGCGTACCGTGGACGCCGCCAACGACGGCGATCACGACATCGATCTGGAGCGCAACGGCAGCGTCCTGACGCTGACGTTCGAGAACGGCTCGAAGATCATCGTCAACCTGCAGCCGCCGATGAAGGAAGTATGGATCGCCGCGAAGGCCGGCGGCTTCCACTACCGCTACATCGACGGCGCATGGCGCGATACGCGCTCGGGCACCGAGTTCTTCGCGGCGCTCACCGACTACGCGACCCAGCAGGCCGGCCTGCCGATCACGTTCAGCGCGTGACCGCGCGGAGCGGCCGCCCGGCTTCCGGCGGGCGGCGCTCCGGTCCGCCGCAACCATGAAAAAAGCGCCCCGCGGGGCGCTTTTTCGTTTCCGGGCCGTTCGTCAGTGGCCGCGGAACAGGTTCATGATGTCCTGCTTTTCCTGCTCGTCGACATGCGGCACGGCCTCGTCGGTATCTTGCGGGGCCGGCGCCTGCGGCACGCCGACCGTCGATACGAAGCCGTGGCCCGGCGTGAAGTCGGTGAAGTACAGCTCGCCGCCCAGCGATTCGACGCCGTCGGGCATCGTCGGCTTGTACTCGGGCACGCCCTTCAGCGCGGCGCCCATGTAGTCGATCCACACCGGCAGCGCGAGGCCGCCGCCCGTTTCGCGATCGCCGAGGCTGCGCGGATTGTCGTAGCCGATCCACGCGATCGCGGCGAGCGTGTGCTGGTAGCCGGCGAACCATGCATCGTGCGAGTCGTTGGTCGTGCCGGTCTTGCCGGCGAGGTCGGTCCGCTTCAGCACGTTGGTCCGCGCCCCCGTGCCGCGCTGCGCGACGCTCTGCAGCAGGCTGTTCGTCACGTACGCGTTGCGCGCGTCGATCGCGCGCGGCGCGTTCTGGTCCGCGACGAGCGGTTGCGCGCGCGCGACGATCGCGCCGTTCGGATCGGTGACTTCGGCGATCAGGTACGGATTGATGCGGTAGCCGCCGTTCGCGAACACCGAGTATGCGCCCGCCATCTGCAGCGGCGTGACCTGGCCCGCGCCGAGCGCCATCGGCAGGTAGGCCGGATGGCGATCGGCGTCGAAGCCGAAGCGCGTGATGTACTGCTGCGCGTACTTCGTGCCGATATGGTTCAGGATCCGGATCGACACGAGGTTGCGCGAACGCTGCAGCGCGGTGCGCATCGTCATCGGCCCCTCGAAGCCGCCGCCGTAGTTCTTCGGCTCCCACGGCTGGCCGCCCGTCTCGGCGGCGCTGAAGTACAGCGGGCCGTCGTTGATCACCGTGGCCGGCCCGAGGCCCTTGTCGAGCGACGCCGAGTAGATGAACGGCTTGAACGACGAGCCGGGCTGGCGCCACGCCTGCGTGACGTGGTTGAACTTGTTCTTGTTGTAGTCGAAGCCGCCGACGAGCGAACGGATCGCGCCGTCCTGCGGCACGATCGAGATGAATGCGCCCTCGACCTGCGGCAACTGCGTGATCGACCACTTGCCGGCATCGTTCTTCACGACGCGGACGATCGCGCCGGGGCGGATCCGGCGGTTCGGCTGCGCATTGGCGGACAGCGCGCCCGACGCGAAGCGCAGGTTGTCGCCCTCGATCGTCGCGCTGCTGCCGTCGATGAACGCGACCGTGATCTGCCGCGGGCTCGCGGCCGTGACGACCGCCGCGATCAGCTCGCCGTTGTCCGGGTGTTCGAGCAGCGCGTCGTCGATCGCCTGTTCGCGGTCGTCGGCGGCGGCCGGCAGCTCGATGAAGCCTTCCGGCCCGCGATAGCCGTGGCGGCGCTCGTAATCCATGATGCCCTTGCGCAGCGCGGTGTATGCGACCTGCTGGTCGGCGGAGTCGATCGTCGTGACGACGTTGAAGCCGCGCGTATAGGTTTCCTCGCGGTATTGCGCATACATCATCTGCCGGACCATTTCCGCGACGTACTCGGCATGCACGCTGTACTCGCGGCCCGCGCCCTTCACGACGAGCGGCTGCGCGACGGCTTCGTCGTACTGCTCGCGCGTGATGAAGTTCAGCTCGAGCATCCGCTGCAGGATGTATTCCTGGCGCACCTTCGCGCGCTTCGGGTTGACGACCGGGTTGTAGGCGGACGGCGCCTTCGGCAGCCCCGCGAGCATCGCGGCTTCCGCGAGCGTGATGTCCTTCAGGTCCTTGCCGAAATAGACCCGCGCGGCGCTCGCGAAGCCATACGCGCGCTGGCCGAGATAGATCTGATTCATGTAGACCTCGAGAATCTGATCCTTCGTCAGCGCGCGCTCGATCCGGTACGCGAGCAGCATCTCGTAGATCTTGCGCGTGTAGGTCTTCTCGCTCGACAGGAAGAAGTTGCGCGCGACCTGCATCGTGATCGTGCTCGCGCCCTGCGACGCGTGGCCGTTGGTCAGCGCGACGAAGCCGGCGCGGACGATGCCGGTCAGGTCGACGCCGCCGTGATCGTAGAAGCGCGCGTCCTCGATCGCGAGGATCGCCTTCTTCAGCGAGTCGGGCACGTCCTTGAAATGGACGATGTCGCGACGCTCCTCGCCGAATTCGCCGATCAGCACGTGATCGGACGTGTAGATGCGCAGCGGCACCTTCGGCCGGTAGTCGGTCAGCGCGTCGAGCGACGGCATGTTCGGCCACGCGACGACGAGCGCATAGCCGAGCACGAGACCGCCGGCCACGACGAGCGCGACGCACATCGCGGCGAGCCCGAGCAGGGCTTTCTGCCACCAGGGACGCTTCTTCGGTTCCGGGGCGGGAGGCGGGGACGTAGGAGACGTGGATTGCATAGGCATACCGGAAAACAGTCCCGCGATTATAGCTGCCCGGTAAGACCGGTCCTGACGCGGGGCCCGCCGGGAAACCGCGGGCCGCGATGTCGCCAGCATAGCCCGTCGGCGGCCGCCGCGAACGGGGCTGGCCGTTCGGCCGACTGTCGGCCGCGTGCGCCGCTCCGCAGAATCAGGCCTCGGATCGCGGCATGGGCCGCGACGATCGCGGGAGGCTGGGATGACAGGACGATGGACGGCTGCGCGGTTCGTGCAGGGCAGGCACCGGTCGACGGGAATCGACGTCGGCGCGGACGAGGTCAGGGTGGCGGTGCTGAGCCGGCGCGGCCGCGTGCCGGACGTTCGCATCGAGGGGCTCGAGCGGGAGCCGGTCGCGGTGTCGGCCGGGCCGGATGCGGCGCGCTGGGCGGCGGTCGCACGGGCGCTGGCGGCAGCGGCGGCGCGGCTCTCGGCGGCCGGCGTGCGCTGCGACGCGCGCGGCGTGATGGCGCTGCGCGACGACGAGATGCACGTCGCGACGCTCGATCTGGCCGGACGCGCCGACGTCGCGGATGCCGCGCGGCAGGCCGCCGAGCGGATCTCGGGGCTGGCGCCGGATGCCGTCGCGTACGACTGGCGGCAGGACGACGACGAGCCGGCGGGCGAGATCGCGGTCGCGGCGGCGCCGCTGGCGGTGCTCGAAAGGCGGATCGACGTTGCCGCGCAGGCCGGGATCGACCTGACGGCCGTCGACGGCGAGTCGGCCGCCGCGCTGCGCGCGCTCCGTTATGCCGCGCAGTTCGAGCTCGACGCGCAGGACGCTTACGCGGCGCTCTGGTTTTCCGATACCGGCGTGCGCGGCTGGCGTGTCGACGGGGCGCTGGCGTCGCCGGCGCTCGCGCTGTCCACCGGCATGACGGCGGCGTTTGCCGAAGCGTTGCGCCACGGCACGCTCGGATCGGCCCGCTGCGTGCTCGTGGCGGGCGACGAGCGCAGCATCGGGCGTTTCGGCCTGTCCATTGCCGATATCGGCGACGTACTCGGCGCGAACGCGGTGCCGTTCGACTGTATCGGTTGGGACGGGCGGCCGTCCGCTCCGGCCGGGGCGTCGAGTGGTCCGGCGTTTGCGGTCGCGTTCGGGCTGGCGCTGCGCGGGGTGTGGGAATGAGGGCCGGGCGCGCGGGCGCGGCGGGGACCGGTCGGTACGGGCTCGGCGGTTTCAACCTGCTGCCGTACCGCGAGCGGCTCGCGCAGGCGCTGCGGCGGCGCCAGGCTGCGCAGTGCGGGGCGGCGATTCTGCTCGGCGTGCTGGGCGTCGGCCTGTGGACGGCGGGCGCGGCATGGCGGCGGATGGGGCTGGATGCCGAGCGCGCACGGCTGGAGGCGCATTTGCGGCGGGTGCAGCCGCAGGTCGATGCGGCGGCGCGCGCCGCGAGTGCCGCTGCCGGCGCCGCGCAGCGCGATGCCCAGGCGCTCGTGCTGGCCGCGCCGTACCGGCGCCTCGCCGCGCTGCTGGCGACGCTGCCGCGGGTGCGCGACGGCGCCGTCCGGCTCGAAGCGCTGCACGTGACGCCATCCGGCGCCACGCTCGACATGCATGCGACGAACTACCGGGCGGCGGCGCAATGGCTGGCCGGCGTCGCGCGCGAACGGCAGGACTGGCGAATCGACGTTGGGTCGCTGAAGCCGGCTCCGGTCGGGCCGACCGACGCGGCTGCCGCATCGTTCCGGTTCTCCGCGCAACTGCGCTGGCTCGACGCGCCGCGGCAGCCGGGCGCGGCGGGAGGCGGCGCATGACGGCAATCGCGCAACGCCTTGCATTGGCCGGCGAGGCGGGATCGGCCGGGCGGCGCCTGCCGCCGGCCGTCGCACATGCGGCCGGCTGCGCGCTGGTATTGGCGGTTGTGCTGGCGGGCGGCATTCATCTGGCCGATGCGGGCGACTGGAGCGGGCTCGCGCGCAGCCGTGCGCTGCTGGAAACGGCGCGGATGCGCGCGGCCGACGCCGAACGCGTGCTTGCCGCGGCCGCGCGACATCGCGGCCCGCCGCCGGTGCCGGCGCCCGCGCATGGCGATCGCTCGGCGCACCGGCCCGAATGGGCCGAACTGATGCTGGAACTGGCCGACCTCGCCGCGTCGAGCGGGCTGCGGATCGTGTCGATCGAACCCCAGCGCCCGGACGAGGCGGCGCCGGACGGGCGGCGCGCCGTGCGTCTCGTCGCGGACGGCGGTTTTCCGGCGTTGCTGCGCACGATCGACGGGCTCGCGGGCCTGCCGGTGCTCGCGGTGCCGACGGGGCTGCACATCGAACGGGCGGCGTCGATGCCGCGCGTGGACATGTCGCTCGACCTGTTTCCGGCGTTGCCGGGCCTGGCCGTGGCGGGCCTGCAGCCTGCGGTGCCGGTTCCCGACGTCGCGCCCGACCGCGATCCGTTCGACCGCGCCGAAGCGTTCGCGGCCGGCGGCGGCCGATCACCCCGTCTGGCTGGCGTGATCCGCGATGCACGAGCTGCTCTCGCCCTGTTCGACGACGGCGACGGCGCGTTCATGGCGCTGGCGCCCGGTGACGCGCTCGGGGCGTCGCAGGTCGCGCGGGTCGATGCCCGGACCGTCACGCTCGCTACGGTGAGCGGGCCGAAACGGTTTGTCCTCGACGACGGAGGCCGGCCATGACGAAGTACCTATGGCGCGCGATCGCGGCCTGGATCGCTGTCGCCGCGGGCGCAGCGAGCGCGGCCCTGCCGCCTCTGCCGCCCGTCTGGCCGGTCGCCGCGACGCAAGAAGGGACGACGCCCGACGTGCCGCTGCCGGCGCATCTGCCCGACGGCGCGGCCCTCGCCGCACCTGCGCCCGCGCCCGGATCGCAGCCGGCGGACGCCGGGCCGCCCCCGTTCGACGATGCGACGCGGGCGGCGCTGCAGGCGGATGCGGCGCCTCAGGCGACCACAGCGCCCGCGCTCGAAGGGCCGCCGATTCCGCTGCCGCCGCCGGCACGCATGACCGACGCGAACGCGCATCGACCCGGCGACGCCAACGACGCGCGCCGGATCTCGCTGAATTTGCAGCAGGTGGGACTCGCGGCCGCGTTCGATGCCTTCGCGCGATTCACCGGGCTCAATATTGTCGTCAGCGAACAGGTGAGCGGCACCGTGACCTTGCGTCTGAACAATGTGCGCTGGCGCGAGGCGTTCGACACGCTGCTCGATACGCACGGGCTTGCGATGTCCCGGCGCGGCGACGTGATCTGGGTCACGCCGGCGGCCGAACTGGCCGCGCGGGAGCGCGAGCGCTTCGAAATGCATGCGCGCGCGGCCGACCTCGAGCCGCTCGCGAGCCGCACGTTCGTGCTGCGCTACCCGCGCGCGCAGGACGTGCAGCGGCTGCTGGCCGGCGCGACCGGCCAGCGCCTGCTGTCGAAGCGCGGCGCCGCGGCGGCCGATCCGCGCACGAACCTGCTGTTCGTCACCGATCTCGCGCCGCGCCTCGCGCAGATCGCCGAACTGATCGACGCGATCGACCGGCCGTCCCGGCAGGTCCGGATCGAGGCGCGCATCGTCGAGGGCGAGCAGGGTTTCTCGCGCAATCTCGGCGTGCGCGTCGCGCTGCGCGCCCAAGGCCGATCGGCGGCGGCCGACGGCACGCCGTTCGCGGACGGTGCGCGCAATGCGCTCGACTTCGCCGCCCGTCCGACCGGCGGCTTCGACGCGGCGACGGCCGGTTTCACGCTGTTCGCCGCGCCGCTCAGCCGCGTGCTCGACATCGAGCTGAGCGCGCTGGAGGCGCAAGGGCGGGGCCAGATCGTGTCGCGCCCGCGCGTCGTGACGGCGGACCGCGCGAAGGCGATCGTCGAGCAGGGCGCCGAATTGCCGTATCAGGCCAAGGTCGGCAACGGCGTGAGCGGCGTGCAGTTCCGCCGCGCGACGCTCAAGCTCGAAGTCGAGCCGCAGATCACGCCGGACGGGCGCGTGGTGCTCGATCTCGACGTCACGAAGGACAGCGTCGGCGAGCCGACCGCGGCCGGCCCCGCCATCCATACGAAGCATGTGCAGACGCGCGTCGAGGTCGAGGACGGCGGCACGGTCGCGATCGGCGGGATCTACGAGCGGCTGCGCCGGGACGATGTGACGCGGGTGCCGCTCTTGGGCAAAATACCGGTTCTGGGCGCGCTTTTCCGGCATCGCGCCCAGCGCGAGCAGCGCAGCGAACTGGTCGTCTTCATCACGCCGACGGTCGTGCGCGCAGGCTGCGAGACGGCCGGCGCGGGCGACGAAAACCCGGAGGAAACGGGGCCGGAAGCAGCCGGCGCAGGCTCGACAAGGCAGCCGCTTTGCCAGTAAGCTGCGCCACACACCAGCAAGATTGAAGCAGAGGAAGCCGTTGCAAGCGCGGGACCCACACGCAAACGTATTTTTCGTCGGCCTTATGGGAGCGGGTAAGACCACCGTGGGCCGCGCGGTCGCGCGCCGTCTCGACAGGACGTTCTTCGACTCCGACCACGAGATCGAGGCCCGCACGGGCGCGCGCATTCCGGTGATCTTCGAGCTGGAGGGCGAGGCCGGGTTTCGCGACCGCGAAACGCAGGTGATCGCCGACCTCACGCAGCGCGAGAGCATCGTGCTCGCGACGGGCGGCGGCGCGGTGCTGCGGCCCGAAAACCGCGAATGCCTGAAGCAGCACGGCATCGTCGTCTATCTGCGCGCCAATCCGCACGATCTGTGGCTGCGCACGCGCAAGGACAAGAATCGCCCGCTGCTGCAGACCGAGGATCCGAAGGCGCGTCTCGAGGCGCTCTACGAAGTGCGCGACCCGCTGTACCGCGAATGCGCGGATTTCGTCATCGAGACCGGCCGCCCGTCGGTCAACGGTCTCGTCAACATGGTGCTGATGCAACTCGAACTGGCCGGCGTCGTCGCCAAGCCGCTACAAGCATGATTACTGTCAACGTCGATCTGGGCGACCGCGCCTACCCGATTCACATTGGCGCCGGCCTGATCGGCCGCGCCGAGCTGTTCGCCCCGCACATCAAGGGTTCGTCCGTCACGATCGTCACCAACACCACGGTCGATCCGCTGTACGGCGACGCGCTGCGCGCGGCGCTCGCGCCGCTCGGCAAGCGCGTGTCGACGGTCGTGCTGCCCGACGGCGAGGCGTACAAGAACTGGGAAACGCTGAACCTGATCTTCGACGGCCTGCTGACCGAGCGCGCGGACCGCAAGACCACGCTCGTCGCGCTCGGCGGCGGCGTGATCGGCGACATGACGGGCTTCGCCGCCGCGTGTTACATGCGCGGCGTGCCGTTCATCCAGGTGCCGACCACGCTGCTGTCGCAGGTCGATTCGTCGGTCGGCGGCAAGACCGGCATCAACCACCCGCTCGGCAAGAACATGATCGGCGCGTTCTACCAGCCGCAGGCAGTGATCGCCGACATCGGCGCGCTGACGACGCTGCCCGCGCGCGAACTCGCGGCCGGCATCGCCGAGATCATCAAGACCGGCGCGATCGCCGATGCGGCGTTCTTCGACTGGATCGAGGCGAACATCGACGCGCTGAACCGCCGCGAGCCGGCGGCGCTGGCCGAAGCGGTGAAGCGTTCGTGCGAGATCAAGGCGAGCGTGGTCGCGGCCGACGAGCGCGAAGGCGGCCTGCGCGCGATCCTGAACTTCGGCCATACGTTCGGCCACGCGATCGAGGCCGGGCTCGGCTACGGCGAATGGCTGCACGGCGAGGCGGTCGGCTGCGGCATGGTAATGGCGGCCGACCTGTCGGTGCGGCTCGGCCTGCTCGACGAAGCGTCGCGGCAGCGGCTCGACGCGGTGATCGCGGCCGCGCACCTGCCCACGCGGGGCCCGGCGCTCGGCGACGCGCGCTACATGGACCTGATGCGCGTCGACAAGAAAGCCGAGGCCGGTGCGATCAAGTTCATCCTGCTGAAGCGCTTCGGCGATACGCTGATCACGCCGGCGCCCGACGAAGCCGTATTCGCCACCCTGGCGCAGACGACCCGGTAACCGCGGCCCGGATGCCCCGGCGCCCCTGACACGGAGGAGACGTGAGCGAGACATCCAGCAGCAAATCGACCCAGGCCGGCAGCCGCGCATCCGCCGCGGCGGTGGCCGAGCCGCCGACGCTGGCGGCGCTGGAAGCCCATCTCGCTCCGTATGCCGCGCATGCCTCGCAGTCGCGCGGCCGCCGCCACCCGGAAACGCCGCCGGCGGCGCGCACCGAATTCCAGCGCGACCGCGACCGCATCGTTCATTCGACCGCGTTTCGCCGGCTCGAATACAAGACGCAGGTCTTCGTCAATCACGAAGGCGACCTGTTCCGCACCCGTCTCACGCACAGCCTCGAAGTCGCGCAGATCGCGCGTTCGGTCGCACGCAACCTGCGGCTGAACGAGGATCTGGTCGAAGCGATCTCGCTCGCGCACGATCTCGGCCATACGCCGTTCGGCCATGCGGGGCAGGACGCGCTGAACGCGTGCATGCGCGAGCACGGCGGCTTCGAACACAACCTGCAGAGCCTCGCGGTCGTCGACGAACTCGAGGAGCACTACGGCGCGTTCAACGGGCTGAACCTGTGCTTCGAGACGCGCGAAGGCATCCTCAAGCACTGCTCGCGCGACAATGCGCGCAAGCTCGGTGCGCTCGGCGAGCGCTTCCTGCAGGGCCGTCAGCCATCACTCGAGGCGCAGCTCGCGAACATCGCCGACGAAATCGCGTACAACAACCACGACGTCGACGACGGCCTGCGCTCCGGGCTGATCACGATCGAGCAGCTCGCCGAAGTCGAGCTGTGGCAGCGCCACTACGAAGCCGCGCTCGCCGAATTCCCGCACCTCGAAGGCCGTCGTCTCGTGCACGAGACGGTGCGCCGCATCATCAACACGCTGATCGTCGACCTGATCGACGAGACGACGCGCAAGCTCGCGCGCGTCGCGCCCGCCTCGCTCGACGACGTGCGCGCGGCGCCGCCGCTCGTGTCGCACAGCGAGACGGTCGCCGCGCAGGCGGCCGCGCTCAAGCGCTTCCTGTTCAAGAACCTGTATCGCCATTACAAGGTGATGCGCATGGCGAGCAAGGCGCAGCGCGTGGTCACGGGGCTGTTCGACGCGTTCATCGACGATCCGCGGCTGCTGCCGCCGCCGTACCAGTCGGAGGACGCCGCGCAGCAGCCGCGCCTCGTCGCGCACTACATCGCCGGGATGACCGACCGCTTCGCGCTGAAGGAGTATCAGCGCCTGTTCGTCATCAGCGACAACTGACTGTCACAAACGATCACTAGACTGCGCCGGTTCAATGGCGACGGGAATGTTGCACACGCTGTTGGTAACGTTTTCATAGGAGAGAGGTCGATGAAGAAGCCTGCGGGGACCGTGGTTCGTTCGATCGCGCTGGGCGGCGCGCTGATGTTCGGTGTGCAGCATGCGGCATTCGCCGTGACCGAGATCCAGTTCTGGCATGCGATGGAGGCCGCGCTCGGCGAGCGGGTCAACGCGATCGCCGAACAGTTCAACGCGTCGCAGAGCGACTACAAGATCGTGCCGGTCTTCAAGGGCACCTACGACCAGGCGCTCGCGGCCGGCATCGCCGCGTATCGCAGCGGCAACGCGCCCGCGATCCTGCAGGTCTACGAAGTCGGCACGGCCACGATGATGCAGGCGAAGAAGGCCGTCGTGCCCGTCTACGACGTGTTCAGGCAGGCCGGCGTGCCGCTCGACGAGAAGGCGTTCGTGCCGACCATCTCCAGCTACTACAGCGATGCGAAGACGGGCCACCTCGTGTCGATGCCGTTCAACAGCTCGACGCCGGTGCTGTACTACAACAAGGATGCGTTCAGGAAGGCCGGGCTCGATCCGAACCAGCCGCCGAAGACCTGGGCCGACGTGAAGGCCGACGCCGAGAAGCTGCGCAAGTCGGGGATGGCGTGCGGCTTCACGACGGGCTGGCAGAGCTGGGTTCAGCTCGAGAACTACAGCGCGTGGCAGGCGCTGCCGTTCGCGAGCCGCAACAACGGTTTCGACGGCGCCGATGCGGTGCTCGAGTTCAACAAGCCGCAGCAGATCGCGCACATCGCCTTCCTGCAGCAGATGGCGAAGGACGGCACGTTCACCTATGCGGGCCGCAAGGACGAGGCGTCGGCGAAGTTCTACAGCGGCGACTGCGGGATCATGACGACGTCGTCGGGCGCGCTGGCCAACGTGCAGAAGTTCGCGAAGTTCAGCTACGGCACCGGCATGATGCCGTACGACGCGAACGTGAAGGGCGCGCCGCAGAACGCCGTGATCGGCGGCGCGAGCCTGTGGGTGCTGGCCGGCAAGGATCCGGCGACCTACAAGGGCGTCGCGAAATTCCTCGCGTACCTGAACACGCCGGCCGTCGCCGCGAAGTGGCACCAGGATACGGGCTATCTGCCGGTGACGACGGCCGCGTACGAGCTCACGCGCGAGCAGGGCTTCTATGCGAAGAACCCGAGCGCCGAAACCGCCATCAAGCAGATGCTGAACAAGCCGCCGCTGCCGTACACGAAGGGCCTGCGCCTGGGTAACATGCCGCAGATCCGCACCGTCGTCGACGAGGAGCTCGAGCAGGTCTGGGCGCAGAAGAAGTCGCCGAAGGACGCGCTCGACTCGGCCGCGTCGCGCGGCGACGAGCTGCTGCGCCGCTTCGAGAAGTCGGGCGGCTGAGCCCCGCGCCGCGCCGTGCCGCTACTCGCGCCGCGCCAGCTCGCGGCCGGGCCGGCGGTGCGGCGCCCTGACCGTTTCGCCTGACCGGATCCCCGCGATGCAATCCCGTTCCCGTTTCGGCACGAGCCTGCTGCCGTATCTGCTGATCGCGCCGCAGCTCGCGATCACCGCCGTGTTCTTCCTGTGGCCGGCCGGCGTCGCGCTGTGGCAGTCCACGCAGATGCAGGACGCGTTCGGCACGTCGAGCGAATTCGTCGGCTTCGCGAACTTCACGCACCTGTTCGCGGATCCGCTGTACCTCGACTCGTTCCGCACGACGCTGGTGTTCAGCGCGCTCGTCACGGTGAGCGGGCTCGTCGTGTCGCTGCTGCTCGCCGCATGCGCGGATCGCGTGATCCGCGGCTCGCGCCTCTACCGCACGCTGCTGATCTGGCCGTATGCGGTCGCGCCGACGATCGCGGCCGTGCTGTGGGCGTTCCTGTTCAACCCGAGCATCGGGCTCGTCACCTATGCGCTCGCGAAGCAGGGCATCGTGTGGAACCACGCGCTCAACGGCGGGCAGGCGATGTTCCTGGTCGTGCTGGCGTCGGTGTGGAAGCAGGTCAGCTACAACTTCCTGTTCTTCTACGCGGGACTGCAGGCGATTCCGCGCTCGCTGATCGAGGCGGCCGCGATCGACGGCGCGGGCCCGGTGCGGCGCTTCTTCAATATCGCGCTGCCGCTGCTGTCGCCGACGAGCTTCTTCCTGCTGGTCGTGAACCTCGTCTACGCGTTCTTCGACACCTTCCCGGTGATCGACGCGGCGACGGCCGGCGGCCCCGCGCAGAGCACCAAGACGCTGATCTACAAGATCTTCGCGGAAGGCTTCCAGGGGCTCGACATCGGCAGCTCGGGCGCGCAGTCGGTCGTGCTGATGGTGATCGTCGTCGGGCTCACGGTGATCCAGTTCCGCTTCGTCGAACGCAGGGTGCAATACGCATGATCGAGAATCGCAAAGGCTTCGACCTGTTCTGCCACGTGGTGCTGATCGCGGGCGTCGTGCTGATCGTGTTCCCGATCTACGTGGCGTTCTGCGCGGCGACGATGAACGCGCAGGAAGTGTTCACGGTGCCGCTGTCGCTCGTGCCGAGCACGCACCTGGCCGACAACGTCGCGTACATCTGGCGGCACGGCAGCGGCGGCACGACTGCGCCGTTCGGGCGGCTGCTCGTCAACAGCTTCGTGATGGCGCTCGGCATCGCGGTCGGCAAGATCGCGGTGTCGATCCTGTCCGCGTACGCGATCGTCTATTTCCGCTTCCCGTTCCGCAACACGGCGTTCTGGCTGATCTTCGTCACGCTGATGCTGCCGGTGGAAGTGCGGATCTTTCCGACCGTGCAGGTCGTGTCGACGCTGCATCTGACCAACAGCTATGCGGGCCTCACGCTGCCGCTGATTGCATCGGCGACGGCGACGTTCCTGTTCCGCCAGTTCTTCATGACGCTGCCCGACGAACTGATGGACGCCGCGCGCATCGACGGCGCGGGGCCGCTGCGCTTTTTCCGGGACGTCGTGCTGCCGCTGTCGAAGACGAGCATCGCGGCGCTGTTCGTGATCACCTTCATCTACGGCTGGAACCAGTATCTGTGGCCGATCCTGATCACGACCGAGGCGTCGCTGTCGACGGCGGTGGTCGGCATCAAGACGATGATCGCGAGCGGCGACGCGGCGACCGAATGGCAATACGTGATGACGGCGACGCTGCTGGCGATGATTCCGCCGCTCGTCGTCGTGCTGGCGATGCAGCGCTGGTTCGTGCGCGGCCTCGTCGATTCCGAGAAGTAACCGACGAACTGCAACCGGAGAAGGACCAGGTATGGCTGCGTTGAGCTTGAAGGGCGTCAGGAAATCCTACGACGGCAGGCAGCATGTGCTGCACGGCATCGACGTGGAGATCGCCGACGGCGAATTTATCGTGCTGGTCGGTCCGTCGGGCTGCGGCAAGTCGACGCTGCTGCGCATGATCGCGGGGCTCGAGACCGTGACCGACGGCGAGATCGCGATCGGTGGCCGCGTCGTCAACGCGCTGGAGCCGAAGGATCGCGACATCGCGATGGTGTTCCAGAACTATGCGCTGTACCCGCACATGACGGTCGCGCAGAACATGGGCTACGGGCTGAAGATTCGCGGAATCGAGCGCGCGACGATCGACGCGCGGGTGGCCGCGGCCGCGAAGATCCTCGAGCTCGAGGCGCTGCTCGCGCGGCGGCCGCGCGAGCTGTCGGGCGGGCAGCGGCAGCGCGTCGCGATGGGCCGCGCGATCGTGCGCGAGCCGTCGGTGTTCCTGTTCGACGAGCCGCTGTCGAATCTCGATGCGAAACTGCGCGTGCAGATGCGCCTCGAGATCCAGCGGCTGCATGCGCGCCTCGCGACCACGAGCGTCTACGTGACGCACGACCAGATCGAGGCGATGACGCTCGCGCAGCGCGTGATCGTGATGAACCGCGGCTACGCGGAGCAGATCGGCGCGCCGGTCGACGTGTACGAGAAGCCGGCGACGGTGTTCGTCGCGGGCTTCATCGGCTCGCCGGCGATGAACCTGATGCAGGGCCGGCTGTCGGACGACGGCGCGACGTTTACGGTCGCGGGCGGCGGCCCGGCGCTGCCGGTCGCCGGCGCGCCCGGCCTCGGCGCGGAGATCGCCACCGGGCGCGACTGGGTGCTCGGCGTGCGTCCCGAACACATGACGCCGCAGCCGGGCGTCGCGCAGGCCACGCTGCCGGTCGATTCGTGCGAGCTGCTGGGCGCGGACAACCTCGCGCACGGCCGCTGGGGCAATCATGACGTCGCGGTGCGCCTGCCGCATGCGGATCGTCCCGCGCGCGGCACCGCGCTGGCCGCGTCGCTGCCCGCGCACCGGCTGCATTTCTTCGATCCCGAGACCGGCAGGCGTGCCGGCTGAACCCGCAGGACTGTCCGAGAGGCTGACGATGACTTCCCGTTTCGACTGGCCGTATCCGCGCGTCGTCGCCCACCGCGGCGGTGGCGCGCTCGCGCCCGAGAACACGCTCGCGGCGCTCGACGAGGGCGCGCGGCGCGGCCACCGGATGGTCGAGTTCGACGCGAAGCTGTCGGCCGACGACGTGACGTTCCTGCTGCACGACGACACGGTGGACCGGACCTCGAACGGCCACGGGCCGGCGGCGGGCATGCCTTATGCGACGCTCGCGGCGCTCGACGCGGGCGCGTGGTTCGACGCGCGCTTCGCGGGCGAGCGGATGCCGACGCTCGACGCGGCCGCGGCACGCTGCCTCGCGCACGGCCTCGCGGCAAACGTCGAGATCAAGCCGTGCCCGGGCCGCGAGCGCGACACCGGCCGGCGCGTGGCGGCCGACGCGGCGGCGTACTGGCGCGGCGCCGCGGTGCCGCCGCTGCTGTCGTCGTTCTCGTTCGACGCGCTGCGGCAGGCGCGCGACACGGCGCCGGCGCTGCCGCGCGGCATGCTTTACGAGGCCGTGCCGGACGACTGGCACGCGCAGGTCGTCGGCGCGCTCGGCTGCGTTTCGTTGCACGCGGACCACAGTCGGCTCGACGAACCGCTGGTGCGTGCCATCAAGGCGGCCGGGCTGCGCATCCTCGTGTACACGGTCAACGACCTCGCCCGCGCGCGCGAACTCGTGCGCTGGGGTGTCGACGCGGTCTGCACGGACCGGATCGACCTGATCGGCCCCGACGCGCTGGACGACATCGATCCGGCGCGCGCGTAGCGCAAGCGGCCGCCCGGATCGGGTCAAACCCGGACTCGGAGCGAGCCTGACGCGAAAAAACGACGCCCCGGCGGGATGCCCGCCGGGGCGTTTTACATCGTGGAGACGTTACGTCCAGAAAAATCCGCTACAAATTGCAGCAGGATTAACCATTCCCCAAATATTCGACTACGCTTAGAAACGGTAGCCGACGTTCAGGTACGTCACGATCGGATTCAGCGAGATGTGCGCCTTCGACGTCTCGGTCAGGGTGCCGACCGGCGTGCGACGGGCCGTGGTGAAGGTTGCGGTCACGCTGACCGGGATGTACGAGAACGAAAAGCCGGCGAACCAGTGCTTCGTGAAGTTGTACGTGAAGCCGGCGTTGAACACGGGCGCCCACTGGTTGCTGGTGGTCGCGCTGGTCGGGCCGCCGAGCACGCCGTTCTCGAACGCGCTGTTCGTGATCTTCGCGCCGGTGAACCACACGTACGTCGCGCCGACGCCCAGATACGGCCGGAACTTCGCGTTGGCGTCGTTGAAGTAGTACTTGAGGAGGAGAGCGGGGCTCCACTGGTAGGCCCGGCCCAGCGTGCCGAAATTCGAGAACTGGCCCTTGCCGGTGATGTCGAACTTCGGCGGAATGCCAGCGATGAACTCGGTGGCGATGTGGTCGGTCACGAAGTAACCGGTCGCCAGGGCGAGCGTGTCGGCGTCGCTGATGCCTGCACCCGTGTTGGGAACCGACTGGTTGATGGGCGTGCCGCCGACGCCGTACACGAACAGCGGGTCGCTGCTGTCCTGCGGCGCAAGATGCAGCCAGCCGGTGCTGACGTAGAAATCACCTGCGGATTGTGCGTGTGCCGTACCGCCCGCGAATGCGAATGCGAGCGCTGCGGCCCCCGTAATGGCCAGTTTTCGTTTCATTGTGTCTCCTCCGATCTAAGGCGTGCTCATTATGACGACTGCGTTTAAAACCAAACAAGCTCGGAAGTTAGAGTTTTCACCCTAGGATTAGTACGACCGTACGCTTCCGCGCCCTGCCAGGACGGGCATTCTACGCAGGTGCGCACTTTCGGACCCCCGGGTATTTCCTAACGCGTTCAAACGGACATTCAGCATGGCACGGTTAGCACGACTCTACGTTCCCGACCAGCCGCAGCACGTGATACTGCGCGGCCTGGATCAGCAACCCGCGTTCGTTGACGACCAGGACTACGAACTCTTCATCGACTGCCTGAAGGCCGCCGCGCGCGATCACCATCTTTCGGTGCACGCTTACGTGCTGCTGCCGCGTCAGGTGCAGCTGCTCGTGACGCCGAGCGACGAGGCGAGCCTGCCGAAGGCGATGCAGGCGGTCGGTCGCCGTTACGTCGCGCATTTCAACCGCCGCTATTCGCGGCGCGGCACCCTGTGGGAAGGCCGTTATCGCGCGACGGTGATCGAGGGCGAGCGCTATTTCCTGCTCGCGAGCCGCGTGGTCGAGCTGAGCCCGGTGCGCGCGCAACTCGTCGCGACGCCCGACGCGTATCGCTGGTCGAGCTATCGGCACCACATCGGTCTCACCGTCGACAGCCTGATCACCGACCATCCGCTCTACTGGGCGCTCGGCAATACGCCGTTCGAACGCCAGCGCGCGTACAAGGAGCTGTGCGAGCAGCCGCTGGACGAGCGGCAGGCCGACCAGCTGCAGCAGGCGACGCTGAAGGGCTGGGTGCTCGGCGGCGAAAACTATCGCGAGTGGGCGGCGCGCACCGCGAACCGGCGCGTATCGCCGCTGCCGCGCGGACGCCCCAGAAAGGTGCGGGAGAACACGCCGCCGGTCCAGCAGTAACGCCGGACAGGCGGTCCAGGAGGCGGCGCTGCGGGCGCCGCTTCTTTTTGCACCAAAATGATACGGCCCCAATAAAACGGCACCAGAACGACGCATCGTTTTAATTGGGGTTCGATCATGCGGTTTTTGTTGCTATTCCTTTGATTCGTCGCGTATATTCCGAATTCCGGTGGCCCGGGCGCAGCTTTGCCTAACCACTGTCGGCCGCGCCGTCTCCCGCCGGGAGCGGGATCGGCGGCAACAAAAAAACGGTTCAACGGCCCTCGAGGCCCCTTTACGACGGTGTCCCCATGAACGACCACCAGCAGCCGCTCGCCGCGGTCCCCGCCGCGCAAGGTCTGTACGACCCGCAGAACGAACACGACGCCTGCGGCGTCGGTTTCGTCGCCCACATCAAGGGCAAGAAGAGCCACGAGATCATCCAGCAGGGCCTGAAGATCCTCGAGAACCTCGACCACCGCGGCGCGGTCGGCGCCGATCCGCTGATGGGCGACGGCGCGGGCATCCTGATCCAGATCCCGGACGCGTTCTATCGCGAGGAAATGTCGAAGCAGGGCGTGACGCTGCCGCCGGCCGGCGAATACGGCGTGGGGATGATCTTCCTGCCGAAGGAAAATGCGTCGCGTCTCGCGTGCGAGCAGGAGCTCGAGCGCACGGTGCGCGCGGAGGGCCAGGTCGTGCTCGGCTGGCGCGACGTGCCGGTCGACCATGCGATGCCGATCTCGCCGACGGTCAAGGCGAGCGAGCCGCTGATCCGCCAGATCTTCATCGGCCGCGGCAAGGACATCATGGTGACCGACGCGCTCGAGCGGAAGCTGTACGTGATCCGCAAGACCGCGAGCCACCGCATCCAGGCGCTCAAGCTCAAGCACGGCAAGGAATACTTCGTGCCGTCGATGTCGGCGCGCACGGTCGTCTACAAGGGGCTGCTGCTGGCCGGCCAGGTCGGCGTGTACTACCGCGACCTGCAGGACGCGCGCGTCGTGTCGGCGCTCGCGCTCGTGCACCAGCGCTTCTCGACCAACACGTTCCCCGCGTGGGAGCTTGCCCACCCGTACCGGATGATCGCGCACAACGGCGAGATCAACACCGTGAAGGGCAACGTGAACTGGCTGAACGCGCGTACCGGCGCGATCGCCTCGCACGTGCTCGGCGACGACCTGCCGAAGCTCTGGCCGCTGATCTATCCGGGCCAGTCGGACACCGCATCGTTCGACAACTGTCTCGAACTGCTGGTGATGGCCGGCTATCCGCTCGTGCACGCGGTGATGATGATGATCCCGGAAGCGTGGGAACAGCACACGCTGATGGACGAGAACCGCCGCGCGTTCTACGAATACCACGCCGCGATGATGGAGCCGTGGGACGGCCCGGCCGCGATCGCGTTTACCGACGGCCGCCAGATCGGCGCGACGCTCGACCGCAACGGCCTGCGTCCGGCGCGCTACATCGTCACCGACGACGACCTCGTGATCATGGCGTCGGAAGCCGGCACGCTGCCGATCCCGGAATCGAAGATCGTCAAGAAGTGGCGTCTGCAGCCGGGCAAGATGTTCCTGATCGACATGGAACACGGCCGCATCATCGACGACAAGGAGCTCAAGGACAACCTCGCGAACGCGAAGCCGTACAAGAGCTGGATCGACGCGGTGCGCATCAAGCTCGACGAAATCGAGCCGAAGGCCGAGGAAGTCGCGGCCGGCCGCGCGCAGGGTGCGTCGCTGCTCGACCGCCAGCAGGCGTTTGGCTACACGCAGGAAGACCTGAAGTTCCTGATGGCGCCGATGGCGCAGCAGGGCGAGGAAGCGGTCGGCTCGATGGGCAACGACTCGCCGCTCGCCGTGATGTCGAACAAGAACAAGACGCTCTATCACTACTTCAAGCAGCTGTTCGCGCAGGTCACGAACCCGCCGATCGACCCGATCCGCGAGAACATGGTGATGTCGCTCGTGTCGTTCATCGGCCCGAAGCCGAACCTGCTCGACACGAACAACATCAACCCGCCGATGCGTCTCGAAGTGTCGCAGCCGGTGCTCGACTTCAAGGACATCGCGAAGATCCGCGCGATCGACCAGTACACGGGCGGCAAGTTCAGCGCGTACGAACTGAACATCTGCTACCCGGTCGCCTGGGGCAAGGAAGGCATCGAGGCGCGCCTCGCGTCGCTGTGCGCGGAAGCCGTCGACGCGGTGAAGTCGGGCTACAACATCCTGATCGTGTCGGACCGCAAGACCGACGCCGAGCATGTCGCGATTCCGGCGCTGCTCGCCACCTCGGCGATCCACACGCACCTCGTCCAGCAAGGGCTGCGCACCAGCACGGGCCTCGTCGTCGAGACCGGCTCCGCGCGTGAAACGCACCACTTCGCGCTGCTCGCGGGCTACGGCGCGGAAGCCGTGCACCCGTACCTCGCGATGGAAACGCTCGCGAAGATGGCCGAAGGGCTGTCGGGCGACCTGTCGCCGGAAAAGGCGATCTACAACTTCACGAAGGCGGTCGGCAAGGGCCTGCAGAAGGTGATGTCGAAGATGGGCATCTCGACGTACATGTCGTACACCGGCGCGCAGATCTTCGAAGCGCTCGGCCTGTCGACCGATCTCGTCGAGAAGTACTTCAAGGGCACCGCGTCGAAGGTCGGCGGCATCGGCCTGTTCGAAGTCGCGGAAGAAGCGATCCGCCTGCACCGCGACGCGTTCGGCGACAACCCGGTCCTGCGCGACATGCTCGACGCGGGCGGCGAGTACGCGTACCGCGTGCGCGGCGAAGACCACATGTGGACGCCGGATTCGATCGCGAAGCTGCAGCACGCGACGCGCAGCAACTCGTACCAGACGTACAAGGAATACGCGCATCTGATCAACGACCAGACCCGGCGTCACATGACGTTCCGCGGCCTGTTCGAGTTCAAGGTCGAGCCGACCAAGGCGATCCCGATCGAAAACGTCGAGCCGGCGAAGGAAATCGTCAAGCGCTTCGCGACCGGCGCGATGTCGCTCGGCTCGATCAGCACCGAGGCGCACGCGACGCTCGCGATCGCGATGAACCGGATCGGCGGCAAGTCGAACACCGGCGAAGGCGGCGAGGACGAGAACCGTTATCGCAACGAGCTGCGCGGCATTCCGATCAAGGCCGGCGAGACGCTGAAGTCGGTGATCGGCGACGAGGTCGTCAGCGACATTCCGCTGAAGGAAGGCGATTCGCTGCGCTCGAAGATCAAGCAGGTCGCGTCGGGCCGCTTCGGCGTCACGGCGGAATACCTCGCGTCGGCCGACCAGATCCAGATCAAGATGGCGCAGGGCGCGAAGCCGGGCGAAGGCGGCCAGCTGCCGGGCCACAAGGTGTCCGAATACATCGGCAAGCTGCGCTACTCGGTGCCGGGCGTCGGCCTGATCTCGCCGCCGCCGCACCACGACATCTACTCGATCGAGGATCTGGCGCAGCTGATCCACGACCTGAAGAACGTGAACCCGGCCGCGAGCATCTCGGTGAAGCTGGTGTCGGAAGTCGGCGTCGGCACGGTCGCCGCGGGCGTCGCGAAGGCGAAGGCCGATCACGTCGTGATCGCCGGCCATGACGGCGGCACCGGCGCATCGCCGCTGTCGTCGGTCAAGCACGCGGGCACGCCGTGGGAACTCGGCCTGGCCGAAACGCAGCAGACGCTGGTGCTGAACCGCCTGCGCGACCGCATCCGCGTGCAGGCCGACGGCCAGATGAAGACGGGCCGCGACGTCGTGATCGGCGCGCTGCTCGGCGCGGACGAATTCGGCTTCGCGACGGCGCCGCTCGTCGTCGAAGGCTGCATCATGATGCGCAAGTGCCACCTGAACACGTGCCCGGTCGGCGTCGCGACGCAGGATCCGGTGCTGCGTGCGAAGTTCAAGGGCCAGCCCGAACACGTCGTGAACTACTTCTTCTTCGTCGCCGAGGAAGTGCGCGAGATCATGGCGCAGCTCGGCATCGCGAAGTTCGACGACCTGATCGGCCGTGCGGACCTGCTCGATACGCGCAAGGGCATCGAGCACTGGAAGGCGAAGGGCCTGGACTTCTCGCGCGTGTTCTACCAGCCGGAAGGCTGCGAGGGCGTGGGCACCCGTCACGTCGACGTGCAGGATCACGGCCTCGAGCGCGCGCTCGACCACGTGCTGATCGAGAAGGCGAAGGCCGCGATCGAGAACGGCGAGCATGTGTCGTTCATCCAGCCGGTGCGCAACGTGAACCGGACGGTCGGCGCGATGCTGTCGGGCGTGATCGCGAAGAAGCACGGCCACGACGGCCTCGCCGACGACGCGGTGCACATCCAGCTGAAGGGCACGGCCGGCCAGAGCTTCGGCGCGTTCCTCGCGAAGGGCGTGACGCTCGACCTCGTCGGCGACGGCAACGACTACGTCGGCAAGGGCCTGTCGGGCGGCCGCATCATCATTCGTCCGACCAACGACTTCCGCGGCAAGTCCGAGGAAAACATCATCTGCGGCAACACGGTGATGTACGGCGCGCTCGAAGGTGAAGCCTTCTTCCGCGGCGTCGCGGGCGAGCGCTTCTGCGTGCGCAACTCGGGCGCGACGGCGGTCGTCGAAGGCACCGGCGATCACGGCTGCGAGTACATGACGGGCGGCACGGTCGTCGTGCTCGGCGAGACGGGCCGCAACTTCGCGGCCGGCATGTCGGGCGGCGTCGCGTACATCTACGATCCGGAAGGCACGTTCGCGGCGAAGTGCAACAAGGCGATGGTCGCGCTCGATCCGGTGCTGCAGCAGGCCGAGCAGGAGCGCACGGTCGATCGCGCGCTCTGGCATGCGGGCACGACGGACGAAGCGTTGCTCAAGGGGCTCGTCGAGCGTCATTTCCAGTTCACGGGTTCGCCGCGCGCGAAGTCGCTGCTGGAAAACTGGGACGCCGCGCGCCGCCAGTTCGTGAAGGTGTTCCCGCACGAATACAAGCGCGCGCTGGGCGAGATCGGTGCGAAGAAGGCGGCGAAGGAAGCGCTGGCCGCCTGAGCGACGAACGACATAGCGAAGGCCGCGCGCGCATGAACGCCGCGCGCGGCTCCCCCACCCGATACACCGAACAGAAGAGCACCTTATGGGCAAGGCAACCGGTTTTCTGGAGTTCGAACGCCGCCACGAGGCGTACGAAGCACCGCTCACGCGCGTGAAGCACTACAAGGAATTCGTCGCGGCGCTGACCGACGCGGACGCGAAGATCCAGGGCGCGCGCTGCATGGACTGCGGCATCCCGTTCTGCAACAACGGCTGCCCGGTCAACAACATCATCCCGGACTTCAACGATCTCGTTTACCGCCAGGACTGGCAGCAGGCGATCGAAGTCCTGCACTCGACCAACAACTTCCCCGAGTTCACGGGCCGCATCTGCCCGGCGCCGTGCGAGGCCGCCTGCACGCTCGGCATCAACAACGATCCGGTCGGCATCAAGTCGATCGAGCACGCGATCATCGACAAGGCCTGGGCGGAAGGCTGGGTGAAGCCGCAGCCGGCCGAGCACAAGACGGGCAAGAAGGTCGCCGTCGTCGGCTCGGGCCCCGCGGGCCTCGCCGCCGCGCAACAGCTCGCGCGCGCCGGTCACGACGTGACGGTGTTCGAGAAGAACGATCGCGTCGGCGGCCTGCTGCGCTACGGGATTCCCGACTTCAAGCTCGAGAAGTGGCTGATCGACCGCCGCATGCGCCAGATGGAAGCGGAAGGCGTGACGTTCCGCACCAGCGTGTTCATCGGCAAGGATCCGCTGCCCGAGTCGATCGGCAGCCTCGCAAAGGAAACCATTTCGCCGGACACGCTGAAGGAGGAATTCGACGCGGTCGTGATCGCCGGCGGTTCGGAAACCCCGCGTGACCTGCCGGTGCCGGGCCGCGAGCTCGCCGGCATCCATTTCGCGATGGACTTCCTGCCGCAGCAGAACCGCGTGAACGCGGGCGACAAGCTCGCCGATCAACTGCTCGCGAAGGGCAAGCACGTCGTCGTGATCGGCGGCGGCGATACGGGTTCGGACTGCGTCGGCACCTCGAACCGTCACGGCGCGAAGGCCGTCACGCAGTTCGAACTGCTGCCGCAGCCGCCCGAAGAGGAGAACAAGCCGCTCGTGTGGCCGTACTGGCCGATCAAGCTGCGCACGTCGTCGTCGCACGAGGAAGGCTGCGAGCGCGACTGGGCGGTCGCGACCAAGCGCTTCGAAGGCAAGAACGGCAAGGTCGACAAGCTGATCGCGGTGCGCGTCGAGTGGAAGGACGGCAAGATGCAGGAAGTGCCGGGCTCGGAGTTCGAGATGAAGGCCGACCTCGTGCTGCTCGCGATGGGCTTCACGCAGCCGGCCGCGCCGGTGCTCGAGGCGTTCGGCGTCGCGAAGGATGCGCGCGGCAACGCACGCGCGGCGACCGAAGGCGATCGCGCGTACTACACGTCGGTCGACAAGGTATTCGCGGCCGGCGACATGCGCCGCGGCCAGTCGCTCGTCGTGTGGGCGATCCGCGAAGGCCGCCAGTGCGCGCGCTCGGTCGATGCGTACCTGATGGGGCATTCGGAACTGCCGCGCTGAGCATCGCAAGCGGGTTTCGACGAAGCCGGGCGTCCGAGAGGGCGCCCGGTTTTTTTTCGGCCGCGCACGCGTGCGTGCATGCGGTTTCTTGTCCACGTTTCTTCCGCTTCGGCCAGCACGCCGCGCCGCTGCCGGCGCCATGCCCCGCCGCATTTTCGCGAAGCGTCGCCTAACCTGATCACATTCGACGGCTATTTTTCGCGATCCCGAATCCTTTCGTTTTGTAATGATCATTGCAAACTGTCATATCATGTCGCCCCTCGGGCCGCTTGCGGCCGCCGCATGTTACTGACCCTATTTTGTAAGGACACTGGATGGAAGCACTCGTGCATGGGCTGATCGACGCCGTCAACGGCGTGTTGTGGAACTACGTGCTGATCGCGCTGCTGCTCGGCGTGGGCGCGTGGTTCACGCTGCGGTTCCGGATGATCCAGCTGAAGGCGCTGCTGCTCAGCATGAAGCTGGTCGGCAGCAAGGGCGAGCCGGGCAGCATCTCGTCGTTCCAGGCGTTCGCGACGGGGCTGGCGAGCCGCGTCGGCACCGGCAATATCGCGGGCGTCGCGGTCGCGCTGACGGTCGGCGGGCCGGGCGCAATCTTCTGGATGTGGATGACGGCGCTGGTCGGGATGTCGTCCGCGTTCGTCGAGGCGACGCTCGCGCAGATCTTCAAGGTGTCGCACCGGGACGGCAGCTATCGCGGCGGCCCCGCGTACTACATCCAGACCGGCCTGCGCTCGCGCGGCTTCGGCGTGCTGTTCTCGCTGTCGCTGATCCTCGCGTTCGGCTTCGTGTTCAACGCGGTGCAGGCCAACGCGATCGCCGACGCGTTCAACACGTCGTTCGGCTGGCGCCGCGAGACGGTCGGCGTCGGCCTCGTGCTGCTGACCGCGCCGATCATCTTCGGCGGGATTCGCCGCATCGCGTCGGTCGCGCAGGTGATCGTGCCGGTGATGGCGATCGGCTATCTCGCGCTCGCCGTCTACGCGGTCGCGACGCATATCGCGCTGGTGCCGGACGTGATCGCGCTGATCGTGAAGAGCGCGTTCGGCGTCGGCCAGGCGGCGGGCGGCGTGACCGGCTATGCGGTCAGCCAGGCGATCGCGATCGGCGTGAAGCGCGGGCTGTTCTCGAACGAGGCCGGCATGGGCAGCGCGCCGAACGCGGCCGCGACCGCGAGCACGCGGCATCCGGTCACGCAGGGGCTGATCCAGATGCTCGGCGTGTTCGTCGACACGATCGTGATCTGCAGCGCGACCGCGTTCGTGATCCTGCTGTCGGGCCAGTACGAACTCGGCACCGGCATGGAAGGCGCGGCGCTCACGCAGCGCGCGATCTCGAGCCACGTCGGCGACTGGGGCGGCATCTACATGGCCGTCGCGATCTTCTTCCTCGCGTTCTCGTCGGTGATCGGCAACTACGCGTATGCGGAAGGCAACGTCGACTTCATCACGAAGCGGCGCGGCGTGCTGCCGCTGTTCCGCGTCGCGGTGCTCGGCATGGTGATGTTCGGCAGCGTCGGGCAGCTGCCGCTCGTCTGGGCGATGGCCGATACGAGCATGGGGCTGATGGCGATCATCAACCTGATCGCGATCGTCGCGCTCGGCAAGTACGCGCATGCCGCGTGGCGCGACTATCGTCGCCAGCGTGCGGACGGCGTCGCCGATCCGGTGTTTACGCGCAACACGATTCCCGAACTCGCGCGCGTGCTGCCGGCCGACGTATGGGGCGAGCACGGCCCGCTGCCGCAGCGTCCGGCGGCCGATGCGGTGAGCGCGCCGCGCGTGGCGGTGCGCGAATCGTGAACGGCGAGCGGCTGCGCGTGTTCGTCGCGCTGATGCCCGATGCGGCGTCGCGCGAGGCGCTGCACGCGTTGCCGGTCACGCGCGGCGCGCGCCGCACGCTGCCCGCGCAGCTGCACGTGACGCTCGCGTTCATCGGCGCGATCGAGCGCACGCGCTGCGACGCGCTGGCCGCGCGGCTGCCGGGGCTGGCGGCCGCACATGCGCTGCCGCTGCTGCCGGTCGAGCGGATCGCCTGGTGGCCGAGCCTGCCGCGCGCCCGGCTGATCGTCGCGGAACTCGCGCCGGAGCCGGCGTGCGCGGCGCTGCAGGCCGGGTTGGCGGCGACGCTGGAGGCGCTCGGCATCGCGGCCGACCGCCGGCCGTTTCGTCCGCACGTGACGCTCGCACGGCTGCCGCGCGACGCGCACGGGCAGCCCGCACACGGCGGCGCGACCGGCCGGCCGGTCGCGCTGCGCTTCGACGCGCTGACGCTGTTCGAAAGCCGGCTGTCGCACGACGGCGTGTCGCACCGGCCGATCGTGTCGGCGCCGATTGCCCGCGCCGACGGCGCGGCCGGCGCTGTCGGCACGGCAGGCTAGCGGCCGTAGCGCGCGAGCGTCAGTCCCGACAGGTCGATTTCCGGCGTGCGTCCCGTGACGAGATCCGCCAGCACCTTCCCCGATCCCATCGACATCGCCCAGCCGGTCGAGCCGTGGCCGACGTTGAGCCAGAGTCCGTCGATCCCGCTCGCGCCGAGCAGCGGCGGCCCGTCCGGCGTCATCGGCCGGCGGCCGACCCAGAAGCGCGCCGAGCCACGATCGGCCGCCTGCGGGAACCAGTCGTCGAGCACCTTCATCAGCGTGTCGAGCGCCTGTTGCCGCAGCGCCGCGTGCCGGCTGCCCAGTTCCGCCGTGCCGGCCACGCGCAGCGTCGGGCCGAAGCGCGTGATCGCCGTCTTCAGCGATTCGTCCATCAGCGCGGCGCGCGGCGCCTTTTCGTCGTCGACGACCGCGAGCGTCGCCGAGTAGCCCTTCACCGGATACAGCGGCACGTCGATGCCGTACGGCCGCAGCAGCCGCGCGCTGTCGACGCCGAGCGCGACCACGACCGCATCGGCGGCGAGCGGCGCGTCGTCGCGCGTGCGATGGCCGTCGTCGCGCAGGTCGCGCGCCGCGATCCGCACGCCGCGCACCCTGCCGCCCGCGACGTCGAGCGCGCGGAGTTCCGTACGCAGGCGGAACGTCACGCCGTTCGCCTCGCACAGCGCGCGCAGTTCGCGCGTGAAGCGTGCGCAGTCGCCGGCCTCGTCGTCGGGCAGGTAGATGCCGCCGACGGGCGCCTGCCGTGCCCAGCGCAGCCCCGGCTCGATCGCCGTGCAGCCGGCCGCGTCGAGCTCGCGAAACGCGATTCCGGCATCGCGCAGCACCTTCAGCGCGGGCTGCGCCATCTCGACGTCGAAGGCGCCGCGCAGCAGCTGCAGATAGCCGCGGCTCGCGCCGTAGTCGAACGGATGCCGCTCGCGAAACGCGTGCAGGCACGCGCGGCTGTAATACGCGATGCGCTGCATCCGCTGCTTGTTGACGCGAAACCGCTCGAACTCGCATTCGCGCAGCCAGCGCGCAATCCAGCGCCACTGCGCGCGATCGAGCGTCGGCCGGAAGATCAGCGGCGACGCCGACTTGAACAGGTACTTGAGGATCTTGCCGGGCATCCCGGGCGCGGCCCACGGCGTCACGTAGCCGGGCGCGATCACGCCCGCGTTGCCGAGGCTCGTCGCCTGCGCGACGTCGGCTTCGCGTTCGACGATGGTCACGTCGCAGCCCGCTTCGCGCAGGTGCCAGGCGGTGGCGACGCCGATCACGCCGGCGCCGAGTACGATCACGTGCATGCGTGTTCCGGAACGAGGAGGGCGCTCAAGGCGCGACGGCCGGATCGTCGGCGAGCGACTTGCCGCGCGTTTCCGGCAGCACGAGCGCGGCGACGATCACGAGCAGGTAGCCGCCGCCCGCGACGAAGCCGATCGCCTTCACGAGCGACATCGACTGCGACAGCGTGCCGACGAGGATCGGGAAGAACGAGCCGAGCCCGCGGCCGAGGTTGTAGCAGAAGCCCTGGCCCGAGCCGCGGATCGCACCGGGGTACAGCTCGGACAGGTATGCGCCGACGCCCGCGAAGATGCCCTGCACGACGATGCCGAGCGGGAAGCCGAGCATCAGCATCGCGGTGTCGGTGATCGGCAGCATCGTGTAGGCCATGCCGAGCGAGAACGAGCCGATCGCGAACAGGATGAACGAGGCGCGGCGGCCGAGCCGGTCCGACAGGATCGCGCCGACCACGTAGCCGACGAACGAGCCGACGATCAGCACGACGAGGTAGCCGCTCGTGTTGAACACCGACAGGTGGCGGACGGTTTTCAGATAGGTGGGCAGCCAGGTCGTGATCGCGTAGTAGCCGCCGAGCATGCCCGTGCAGAGCGCGCTGCCGAACAGCGTCGCGCGCAGGTGCGGCGGCGAGAAGATCTCGAGGAAGTGGCCCGACACATGGCCGGCGTCGCGTGCGCGGCGCGTGGCCGTGTAGATGTCGGGATCGCTGACGTTGCGGCGGATGTACAGGATCCACAGCGCGGGCGCGATGCCGATCCAGAAGCACGCGCGCCACGCCACCTGTTCCGGCAGCAGCGCGAAGAAGGCCCAGTAGAGGATCGCGGCCGCGGCCCAGCCGAACGACCAGCTGCTCTGCACGGTGCCGACCGCCTTCGCGCGATGCTCGGGCGAGCGGATCGTCTCGGCCATCATGATCGTCACGACCGACCATTCGCCGCCGAAGCCGAATCCTTGCAGCGTGCGCGTCGCGAGCAGCTGCCAGAACGAATGCGTGAAGCCCGACAGGCAGGTGAACAGCGCGAACGTCGCGATCGTCCACTGCAGCACGCGCACGCGGCCGTAGCGGTCGGCGAGGATCCCCGCGGCCCAGCCGCCGAGCGCCGACGAGATCAGCGAACTCGTCGCGATCATCCCGGCCTCGCCCTTCGTCATTCCCCAGGTCGCAATCAGCGTCGGGATCAGGAACGAGTAGATCATGAAGTCGAACGCGTCGACCGCATAGCCGCCGAAGCCGGCGTACAGCGTCCTGCGCTCGCGCGACGACAGTTCTTGAAACCACTGGATTTCCTGCATGCGTGCCGTCTCCGTCTCGTTTCGTCTCGTGCTGCCGCGTGACGAACATTCTACGGGCTGGATCGGGCGCGCCAAAAAGGCCGGCGCAGCCGGGTGCGCGCGCTAGAGCGTCAGGCCGCCGTCGATGTGGACGACCTGGCCGGTGATCTGCCGCGCCGCGTCCGACAGCAGGAACGCGATCAGCGCGGCGACGTCGTCGGGTTCGGCGATGCGGCCGAGCGGCGTCGCCCGTTCGGCCTGCGTCCAGGCCGCGGCGTTGCCGGCGCTCGGGCCGTGGTCCTTGCGCGTGAAGCCGGGCGCGACCGCATTGACGGTGATGCCATGCGCGGCGAACTCGGCCGCGGCGGTGCGCACCAGCGATTCGAGCGCGGCCTTCGCGGCGGCGGTCGCCGCGAACGGCGCGTCGGCGCGGTAGCGGTGCGCGACGAACGAACTGACCGCAACGATGCGCGGCGCGGCCGACGCTTCGAGCAGCGGCCGTGCGCGGCCCGCGAGCGCGGCGAAGGCGCCGGGCATCGCGGCGAAGGCGGAGGCGAGCGCGTCGGCGCCGAGTTCGGACAATGCCTGCCGGGCCGCGAAGCCGGCGTTCGCGACCAGCTGGTCGAGCCCGCCGAAGCGCGTCGCGGCCGCATCGACGAGCGCCGTCGCGACGCCCGGCTCGGCGAGGTCGCCGCCGAGCACGATGGATTCGGCGCCGGCCGCCGTGCAGGCGTCGGCGATGCCGGCGAGCCGCGTGCGCGACGCGTCGTCCGCGCCGCGCGCATGCAGCGCCAGCGCGACGCCGGGCTCCGCGAGCCGCCGCGCGAGCGCCGCGCCGATCCCCGAGCCTGCGCCGGTGATCAGCACGATGCGCGCGGCGCGTGCGCTCATGCGGCGACCTTGTCGCTGTCGTTGATGCGCTCGACGTTGATCGTGTCGGCGTGGAACGCGGCCAGCGATTCGCGGTGCGCGATGCTGACGATCGCGGCGCGCGGCAGCCGTTCGGCGAACAGGTGGTAGAGCCGCGCCTCGTTGTCCGGGTCGAGCGCGCTGGTCGCCTCGTCGAGGAACAGGAAGTCGGGCTTGTGCAGCAGCACGCGCGCGCCGGCGAGACGCTGCTGCTCGCCCGGCGACATCACGCGCGTCCAGTGCGCGCTTTCTTCGAGACGATCCGCATACTCGTCGAGGCGGCACGCGCGCAGCGCGTCGCGGCACGCGTCGTCGCTGAACGCGTCGGGCGTCGCCGGATAAGTGAGCGCGGCCTTCAGCGTGCCGATCGGCAGGTAGCTCGTCTGCGGCACGAACATCATCCGCGCGCCGACCGGCGCGTCGATCGCGCCGTCGCCGAACGGCCACAGGCCCGCGAGCGCGCGCATGAAGGTGCTCTTGCCGGAGCCCGACCGGCCGACCACGAGCCAGCGCGAGCCGGGCTCGATCGCGAGGTTGCCGATGTTCGCGAGCGCCTTGCCGTTCGGCAGCGCGAGCCTGAGCGACGAGGTCGACAGCTTCGCCGCGTCGACGTAGTGCAGGTTGATGCCGCCGTGCTCGGTGGCCGGCGAGACGGTTTCCTTCAGGTGCGATGCGCCCATCACGCGCTTGAATTCGCGTAGACGGTTGACGGTCGCGCGCCATTCGACGAGCGTCGCGTAACTGTTGATGAACCACGAGAACGAATCGCTGACGGTGCCGAACGCGGACGAGATCTGCATCAGCACGCCGAACGAGAACGCGCCCGCGAAATAGCGCGGCGCGGCGACGACCAGCGGGAAGATGATCGCGATCTGCCCGTAGAAGCTCAGCACGAAGGTGAGGCGCTTGGTGTACTTCATCACGCGCCACCAGTTGTCGCGGATGCGCATGAACAGGCTGTGCGCGTTGCCGGTCTCGGTCTTCTCGCCGTCGTAGAACGCGATCTGCTCGGCGTTCTCGCGCACGCGGATCAGCCCGAAGCGGAAGTCGGCCTCGACGCGCTGCTGCTGGTAGTTGATCGACACGAGCGGATGGCCGACCTTCTGGATGATCAGCGAGCCGACCACCGCGTACAGCGCGGCCGCCCACACCATGTAGCCGGGGATCGTGATCGGCGTCGCGCCGACCGCGAAGGTCAGCGCCCCGGCGAGCGACCACAGGATCGTGATGAACGACACGAGCGTGACGACCGTCGACAGCAGGTCGAGCGACAGCGACAGCGTCGTGGTCGCGAACGACTGGAGGTCGTCGGTGATCCGCTGGTCGGGGTTGTCGGCGAGGCGGTCGCGCTCGATCCGGTAGAACGCGCGGTCGCCGAGCCACTGGCCGAGAAAGCGCTCGGTGAGCCACTGGCGCCAGCGGAAGCCGAGCATCTGCCGCAGGTAGCGGCCGTACACGGCGAGGATGATGAAGCCGAACGCGAGCGCGGAGAACTGCATCAGCAGATTCGGGAAGTCGTGGACGTTCTTCGCCTGCAGCGCGTTGTAGAACTGCGCGTTCCACTTGTTCAGCTGGACGTTGATCCACACGACGCAGAGGTTCATCGCGATGATCGTGACGAGCAGCCCCCACGCGACTTTCCATTCGGACGACACCCAGTAGGGCTTGATGAGGCTCCATGCGGATACCGGGCGCTCGTCCTGCGGCGCGTCGGAGGCGGAGCGGACGGGATCGATCGATTGGGTCATGTGCTTCCTGATGAGTAGCCGGCGCGCGGGCCGGGCGAAGCCGGGCGCGCGCCTCGGTACGGCATGCCGGACGAGGTGCTCGACCGACGGCGGGCGTCCGGATGGTGGCCCGCGCGTCTTAAAAGGCACTTAAGAGCCGGCGGTGACGCGGCAACCGGCCGCTCGCGCGGCCGGCCTGCGGGCATTGTGCCAGAGCGGCGCAGCCCGACGGCGAATTTGCCGCACGGGGACAGTTTGCGGCGCTTTCCGCTTTTATGGTCTAATGGCCGACGACGAAACAGGGGTGCTTCGAGCGCGGTCCACACATGGCGCGGCGAGGCTGAGAAAGACCCTTCGCACCCGATCCGGGTAATACCGGCGAGGGAAGTTTCTGATCCCGCCGGGCCGCGCTGGCCGTTATCCCGCATCGTCAGCGCCCGAGTCCCGCCCGGCCGGCCCTGGCTGCCGGTTTCGTCCTTTTGGGTACGCGCGTCGCGCGTTACGGAAGGAATCGATGACCGATCAATCTTCAGTTTTTTCAGTCCGCTGCCCGGTTTCCGGCAGGGCGCCGTCGCGCGCGTTCGCGCGGCCGGCCGCCTCGCTGCCGGCATGGGCTTTGCGCGTCCGCGCGGCATGCGGCGAGGGGGCGCGATGAACGTCCACGCTTCCCGGCCGGATTTCGCCGTGCTCGGCGGCGGCCTCGTCGGCCGGCTGATCGCCTGGCGGCTCGCGGGCGACGGGCATCGCGTCGCGCTCTACGAGCGCGGCGGCCCGGACGGCGAGCAGTCGGCGGCGTGGATCGCCGCCGCGATGCTCGCGCCGCTCGCCGAGGCGGCCAGCGCGGAACTGCTGATCACCGAGCTCGGCGCCGCGTCGCTCGCGCGCTGGCCGCAGTGGCTCGCCGAACTGCCCGAGCCGGTGTTCTTCCAGCATCGCGGCACGCTCGTCGTCTGGCACCACGCGGACCGCGCGGAAGCGCCGCTGTTCGAGCGGCGCGTGCGCGCGAACGCGCCGGCCGGGCTGTTCGACGGCGGCTTCGTCGCGCTTGCCGGCGCGCAGGTCGATTCGGCCGAGCCCGCGCTCGCGGGCCGTTTCGCGCGCGGGCTGCTGCTGCCGCGCGAAGGCCAGCTCGACAATCGCCAGGCGCTGCGCGCGCTCGCGGCCGGCCTCGCCGAGCGCGGCGTCGAGACGCACTGGCACGCGACGATCGACGACGGCCACCGGCCCGACGCGCATTTCACGATCGATTGCCGCGGGCTCGGCGCCAAGGCCGCGCTGCCCGGGCTGCGCGGCATCCGCGGCGAAGTCGCGCGCGTGCATGCGCCCGGCATCGGGCTCACGCGTCCGGTGCGGCTGCTGCATCCGCGCTATCCGCTCTATATCGCGCCGAAGCAGGACGACCTGTACGTGATCGGCGCGACCGAAGTGGAGGGCGAGGACATGTCGCCCGTCAGCGTGCGCTCCGCGCTGGAACTGCTGAGCGCCGCGTTCTCGGTGCACCCTGCGTTCGGCGAGGCGCGCATCCTCGAACTGAACGCGCAGTGCCGGCCGACGCTGCCCGATCACCGCCCGGCGGTGATCTGGGACGGCGCGTCGACGCTGGCCGTCAACGGCCTGTACCGGCACGGCTTCATGATCGCGCCCGAAGTCGCGCACGCGGCCGTCGCGCTCGCCGAAGCCGCGCTCGGCGGCGCGCTCGACCGGGCCGACGGGTTCGCCGCGTGGCGCGACGCCGCACGCTGGCCGACGCTCCTTCATCACCGCGACGACGCGCGCCAGCCGGCCTGACGCGCGCCGCCGACCGAATCCGACCAAGCCTCATGGACATCCAGATCAACCAACAGACCCTGACGCTGCCCGACGGCGCGACGGTCGCCGACGCGCTCGCCGCGTACGGCGCGCGTCCGCCGTACGCGGTCGCGCTGAACGGCAACTTCGTCGCGCGCACGCAGCATGCGGCGCGCGCGCTCGCGGCGGGCGACAAGCTCGACGTGGTGCACCCCGTCGCGGGCGGCTGAGCGCCGCCGGTCCGTCCCCGCTCTTCCAGGAAATCGACATGACGTCCCTCACTTCCGCCGACGCGCTGACGCTGTACGGCGAAACCTTCGCGAGCCGCGTGCTGCTCGGCACGTCGCGCTATCCGTCGCTGCAGTCGCTGTCCGACTCGATCGCCGCGTCGCGGCCGGGCATGGTCACGGTCGCGCTGCGCCGCCAGATGACGGGCGGCACGGCCGAAGCCGGCTTCTTCGACCTGCTCAAGCGCCATGCGGTGCCGCTGCTGCCGAACACGGCCGGCTGCCAGACCGTCGCCGAGGCGGTGACGACCGCGCACATGGCGCGCGAGGTATTCGAGACCGACTGGATCAAGCTCGAGCTGATCGGCGACGACTACACGCTGCAGCCGGATCCGGTCGGGCTGATCGACGCGGCCGCGCAGCTGATCAAGGACGGTTTCAAGGTGCTGCCGTACTGTACCGAGGATCTCGTGATCGGCCGCCGCCTGCTCGACGCCGGCTGCGAGGCGCTGATGCCGTGGGGCGCGCCGATCGGCACCGGCAAGGGCGTCGTGAATCCGTACGGGCTGCGCGTACTGCGCGAACGGCTGCCCGACGTGCCGCTGATCGTCGACGCGGGCCTCGGCGTGCCGTCGCACGCGTGCCAGGTGATGGAGTGGGGCTTCGACGGCGTGCTGCTGAATACGGCCGTGTCGCAGGCGACGCACCCCGAGATCATGGCGCGCGCGTTCGCGCAGGGCGTCGAGGCCGGCCGCGCAGCCTATCTGGCGGGGCCGATGGACGCGCGCGAAACCGCGCATGCGAGCACGCCGGTGGTCGGGATGCCGTTCTGGCACCAGGATGGAGGCGGCGCATGAGCGCGCGCTTCGCCGATGCATTCTGGCCGCCGGCCGACGAACTGGCCGAAGCGGCCGGGCGGATTCGCGCGCGGCTCGGCGACTGGCCGCGCGGCGCGGCGCCGTGGCGGCTGTGCCTGGCCGCCCCCGAGCAGCCTGCCGACGGCGACGTGCTGATCGTGTCGAGCGGCGACCGCGCCGGGCAGGCGCGCGCGTCGGCCGTGTCGCGGCCCGCGTCGCCGGACGCGGTCGCGATCGAATTCGACGAGCGGAGCGCGGTGCTGCATGCCGCGGGCGCGCGTTACGCGCTCGACGCCGCGCATCCGCTCGCGGACGACTGGATCGCGGCGCTCGCGGCGTTCATCGATTGCGGCTTCGCGCCGCTCGACGCACTGGTGCTCGCGCTCGCATGGCGCGACGGCGACGAAACGCTCGACGGCGATCCCTGGCCGGTCGACGCCGCGCGGTTTCCGCGCATCGCCGGGCTGCCGGCCGCGCCGGAGCCGGCCTTTGCGCCGTGCCCGGCGCGGCTCGGCCTCTATCCGGTGGTGCCGGACGCCGACTGGGTCGAGCGCGTGCTCGACTGCGGCGCACGGACCGTGCAATTGCGCGTGAAGGGCGCGCCGCCGGAGCTGCTGCGCCGGGAAATCGCGCGCGCGGTCGCAGCGGGCTGCCGCTACCCCGATGCGCGCGTGTTCATCAACGATCACTGGCAGATCGCCGCAGATGAGGGTGCGTACGGCGTACATCTGGGCCAGGAAGACCTCGAGACGGCCGATCTCGCGGCGATTGCACGCGCGGGCCTGCGGCTCGGACTGTCGAGTCACGGCTATTACGAGATGTTGCGCGCCTTGCACGAACGGCCGAGCTATCTCGCGCTCGGGCCTGTATTCGCGACCGCGACCAAGGCGGTTGCCGCACCGCCGCAGGGGCTCGCGCGGATCGCCCGCTACGCGCGCTTCGCGAGCGCGCGGGCCCCGCTGGTCGCGATCGGCGGGGTGGGGCTCGAGGCGCTGCCGGCGGTGCTGGCAACCGGCGTCGGCAGCGTCGCGGTGGTCAGCGCGGTGACCGGCGCGGCCGATTACCGGGCGGCGCTTGTTGCATTGCAGCAGTGTTTTGCCGGAGAATTTGACAATCGTTGACCGCAGGGTCGGGAACGGCGTCACGACATCATTCCGAGGCAGGCCCTATAATTCGGCGTTCTGCGTAAAAGGACTGTCAGCTCCGTGAGCCCCTCTCCTACCGAGACACTGCTGGAACTTCGCGACGTCGACTTCGGCTACGGCGACCGCCTCGTCCTGTCGAACCTGAACATGCGCTTCGGGCGCGGGCAGGTCGTCGCGGTCATGGGCGGCTCGGGTTGCGGCAAGACGACCGTGCTGCGCCTGATCGGCGGCCTCGTGCGCGCGCGCCGCGGCCAGGTGCTGTTCGACGGCGCCGATGTCGGCGCGCAGACGCGCGACGGCCTGTATGCGCTGCGCCGCAAGATGGGCATGCTGTTCCAGTTCGGCGCGCTGTTCACCGACATGTCGGTGTTCGAGAACGTCGCGTTCGCGCTGCGCGAGCACACCGACCTGCCCGAAGACCTGATCCGCGACCTCGTGCTGATGAAGCTGAACGCGGTCGGCCTGCGCGGCGCGCGCGACCTGATGCCGTCCGAGGTGTCGGGCGGGATGGCGCGCCGCATCGCGCTGGCGCGCGCGATCGCGCTCGATCCGCAGCTCATCATGTACGACGAGCCGTTCGCCGGCCTCGACCCGATTTCGCTCGGCATCACCGCGAACCTGATCCGCACGCTGAACGAGGCGCTCGGCGCGACGTCGATCCTCGTCACGCACGACGTGCCGGAATCGTTCGCGATCGCCGACTACGTGTACTTCCTGGCCAACGGCGGCGTGCTCGCGCAGGGCACGCCCGACGAGCTGCGCGCGTCGACCGATCCGAGCGTGCGCCAGTTCATCGACGGCGCGCCGGACGGCCCGTTCAAATTTCATTACACGAGCCCGCCGCTCGCGGCGGATTTCGGGCTCGGCGGAGGGCGCGCATGATCAGCGCGATCGGACGTTACGTCATTGGCGGCCTCGAGCGCGCGGGCTACGGCACGCGGCTGTTCGTGCGCCTGGTGCTGGAATTCTTCCCGCTGCTGCGCCGGCCGCGGCTCGTCACGAAGCAGATCCACTTCCTCGGCAACTATTCGTTCGTGATCATCGCCGTGTCGGGCCTGTTCGTCGGCTTCGTGCTCGGCCTGCAGGGCTACTACACGCTGAACCGCTACGGCTCCGAGCAGGCGCTCGGGCTGCTGGTCGCGCTGTCGCTCGTGCGCGAGCTCGGGCCGGTGGTCACCGCGCTGCTGTTCGCGGGGCGCGCGGGCACGTCGCTGACGGCCGAGATCGGCCTGATGAAGGCCGGCGAGCAGCTCACCGCGCTCGAGATGATGGCCGTCGACCCGATCAAGAACGTGATCGCGCCGCGCATGTGGGCGGGCATCATCGCGATGCCGCTGCTCGCGGCGATCTTCAACGCGGTCGGCGTGCTGGGCGGCTACTTCGTCGGCGTGGTGCTGATCGGCGTCGATCCGGGCGCGTTCTGGTCGCAGATGCAGGGCGGCGTCGAGGTCTGGGCCGACGTCGGCAACGGCGTTCTGAAGAGCATCGTGTTCGGCTTCGCCGTGACCTTCATTGCACTGTTTCAGGGGTACGAGGCGAAGCCCACGCCCGAGGGCGTGTCGCGCGCGACGACCAAGACGGTCGTGTTCGCTTCGCTTGCCGTACTCGGCCTCGATTTCCTGCTGACCGCGCTGATGTTCAGCTAAGCCTCAGCCAAGCCAAATTTTGGGATGACGATGAAAAAGACTGCTCTCGACTTCTGGGTCGGCCTGTTCGTGGTGGTGGGATTCCTTGCGGTGCTGTTCCTGGCGCTGAAGGTCGGCAACATGAGCTCGCTGTCGTTTCAGCCGACCTACGCGGTGCGGATGAAATTCGACAATATCGGCGGGCTGAAGCCGCGCGCGGCCGTGAAGAGCGCCGGCGTCGTGATCGGCCGCGTGAAGTCGATCGGCTTCGACACGAACACCTACCAGGCGCTCGTGACGATCGATCTCGACGGCCAGTACCAGTTCCCGAAGGATTCGTCGGCGAAGATCCTGACCTCGGGCCTGCTCGGCGAGCAATACATCGGCCTCGAGCCGGGCGGCGACACCGAGATGCTGAAGGCGGGCGACACGATCACGATGACGCAGTCGGCGATCGTGCTCGAGAACCTGATCGGACAGTTCCTGTACAGCAAGGCGGCCGACGCGGGCGGCGCGAAGCCGGCGTCCGGTGCGGCGCCGGCGCCTGCCGCACCCGCCGCGCCGGCACCCGTGCCGGTGCCGGCCTCCGCGGTGTCCGGCGCGGCCGCCCAATAACCACACGAGAGATCACAAGAGGGTACCAACATGCAGACGATCCGCATCAGGCATGCCGCGCTCGCGCTGGCGGCAGTCGCCGCGCTGAGCGGTTGCGCGACCGTGCAGACGCCGACCAAGGGCGATCCGCTCGAAGGCTTCAACCGGACGATGTACAAGTTCAACGACACGGTCGACACCTATGCGCTGAAGCCGGTCGCGAAGGGCTACCAGTACGTGGTGCCGCAGCCGGTGCGCGACAGCGTGACGAACTTCTTCTCGAACATCGGCGACGTCTACATCGCGGCGAACAACCTCGTGCAGCTGCGGATCGCGGACGGCGTCGGCGACATCATGCGCGTCGTGATCAACACGGTGTTCGGCGTCGGCGGCCTGTTCGACGTCGCGACGGTCGCGAAGCTGCCGAAGCACACGGCCGACTTCGGGATCACGATGGGCCGCTACGGCGTGCCGTCGGGCCCGTACCTCGTGCTGCCGCTGCTCGGGCCGAGCACGCTGCGCGACACGGCCGGCCTCGGCGTCGACTACGTCGGCAATCCGCTCACCTACGTGAAGCCGGACGGCCTCAGCTGGGGCCTGTTCGGCGTGAACCTCGTCAATACACGCGCGAACCTGCTCGGCGCGGGCGACGTGCTGGACGCGGCCGCGCTCGACAAGTATTCGTTCGTGCGCAACGCGTACCTGCAGCGCCGCCAGATGCTGATCAACAACGCGCGCGGCGAGGCCGCCACGACGTCGAGCAACGATGCGCTGCCGAAGTACGAGCTGCCGGACGACGGCGCGGCGCCGGCGGCGGGCGGGGCAGCCGGCGCGGCGGGGGCGGCGGGAGCGGCCGCGGTCGGCGGCGCCACCGCGCCCGCGCCCGCGTCGGGCACGGAAGCCGCGGTGCCGGCATCGGGCGCGGCCGTTGCGCCGAACCCGGCGAGCGAAACCAACGTGCCGCCGATGCAGGTCGCGCCGCCGTCGCCGGGCGGGCTGCGCTTCCCGAGCATCCGGCTGCACTGACGGAATTACATTCGTTACAGCCGGAAACGATTCAGTCGGTAGCGCGCGCGAACTTGCGCGTAAGCTACCGTCTCCAACCTTCGCATCGACTCATTCATGCAGGCCACTATGATGAAAAAACTGTTCCTGATCCCCGTTTTCGCGGCGCTGTTCTCGTTCGGCAGCGCGGCCCACGCGCAAGTCGACCAGTCGAACCCGCAGGCGCTGATCAAGACGGCGACGCAGCAGGTCCTCGATGAAGTGAAGCAGCAGACGATCAAGCAGGGCGACACGAACCGCATCATCTCGATCGTCAACAAGGACATCCTGCCGTACACCGACTTCCGCCGCACCACGCAGCTCGCGATGGGCCGCAACTGGCGCACGGCGACGCCCGCGCAGCAGCAGCAGGTGCAGGAGCAGTTCAAGCTGCTGCTGATCCGCACCTACTCGGGCGCGCTCGCGCAGCTGAAGCCGGACCAGCAGATCCAGTACCCGCCGTTCCGCGCGGATCCGGCCGATACCGACGTCGTGGTCAAGACGGTCGCGATGAACAACGGCCAGCCGGTCCAGATCGACTATCGCCTCTACAAGACGGCGAACGGCTGGAAGGTGTATGACCTGAACGTGCTCGGCGCGTGGCTGATCCAGACCTACCAGCAGCAGTTCAACGAGAAGATCCAGCAGAGCGGCGTGGACGGGCTGATCCAGTTCCTGACCGAACGCAACCAGCAACTTGCCGCCGGCAAGCAAGCGTCGTGAGCGGCTTCGAAGCCGGTTCCTCGCTGACCGTCGCGAGCGCGAAGACCGCGCTCGCGGCCGGTCTTGCGCGCATCGGCGCCGGCGCGACCGCCGTCGACTGCGCGGCGCTGACGCAGTTCGACTCGTCCGCGCTCGCCGTGCTGCTCGCATGGCAGCGCGCCGCGAAAGCCCGCGGCGCGTCCCTCGACATCCTCAATCTCCCGCCGAAGCTCGCCAGCCTCGCGCGCGCCTACGGCGTCGACGCGCTCATCGAAGGCACCGGGCGACATTGACGCTGTCCGACCGGAGCCTGCCGCGCCGGCCGGCGCGCGCATGCTCCACGCCGCGCGCCTGCCGCGTCGGCCTCCCCAGCCGGTTTGCCCTATAATCAAGCGTTTTGCGGGGCAGCCAATCGGCGTCGGGCCCCCATTTTTCTTTTCGCAGCAAGCACAGAATAGGCGTCGCGGCCGTTGCGCCGCGCACAGTCATGTCAGCCATAGAAATCCGTCACGTCAAGAAGCGCTACAAGGCGCTTCAGGCGCTCAAGGGCGTCAGCCTGTCGGTCGAGGAGGGCGAGTTTTTCGGTCTGCTCGGCCCCAACGGCGCCGGCAAGACCACGCTCATCAGTATCCTCGCCGGGCTCGCCCGGGCCGACGAAGGCAGCATCTCGGTGCGCGGCCATGATGTCGTCAAGGACTTCCGCGGCGCGCGGCTCGCGCTCGGCGTGGTGCCGCAGGAACTCGTGTTCGACCCGTTCTTCACCGTCCGCGAGACGCTGCGGATCCAGTCCGGCTATTTCGGGCTGCGCCGCAACGACGACTGGATCGACGAAGTAATGGCCAATCTCGACCTGACCGAGAAGGCCGACGCGAACATGCGCGCGCTGTCGGGCGGGATGAAGCGCCGCGTGCTGGTCGCGCAGGCGCTCGTGCACCGGCCGCCGGTGATCGTGCTCGACGAGCCGACCGCCGGCGTCGACGTCGAGCTGCGCCAGACGCTGTGGAAATTCATCTCGCGGCTGAACCGCGAAGGCCACACGATCGTGCTGACCACCCATTACCTCGAGGAAGCCGAGTCGCTGTGCGATCGCATCGCGATGCTGCGGCGCGGCGAAGTGGTCGCGCTCGACCGCACCGACGCGCTGCTGCGCCGCTTTGCGGGGCTGCAGCTGTACCTGCGCCTCGGCGCGGGCGCGCTGCCCGCGGAACTGCGCGGGCTCGAGACCGATCCGGCCGCGCGCGCGCCGGGCGAGCACCTGCTGCGGCTGTCGAGCTACGACGACGTCGAGCGCATCCTCGCGCAGTGCCGCGCGGCCGGCTGCGCGTTCGACGAGATCGAGGTCCGCAAGGCGGATCTCGAGGATGTGTTCGTCCAGGTGATGAACGGGGCCGAGGTCATCGAGGGACTCGCATGAAACAAACACCCGATTCGCTGCGCCCGCTGCCGGGCGGCGCGCTCGGCATGGCCCGGCAAGCGCCGGGCAGCGGTTTTCGCACGCTGTTCTACAAGGAGCTGCTGCGCTTCTGGAAGGTGTCGTTCCAGACGGTGCTCGCGCCCGTCGTCACCGCGCTGCTGTACCTGACGATCTTCGGCCACGCGCTGTCGGGCCGCGTCGAGGTCTATCCGGGCGTCGAGTACGTGAGCTTCCTGGTGCCGGGCCTCGTGATGATGAGCGTGCTGCAGAATGCGTTCGCGAACAGCTCGTCGTCGCTGATCCAGTCGAAGATCACCGGCAACCTCGTGTTCGTGCTGCTGCCGCCGCTGTCGTACCGCGACATCTTCGGCGCGTACGTGCTCGCGTCGGTGGTGCGCGGGCTGACGGTCGGCGCGGGCGTGTTCGTCGTGACGATCTGGTTCATCCCGATGCATTTCGCGGCGCCGCTGTTCATCGTCGCGTTCGCGCTGCTCGGCTCGGCGATCCTCGGCACGCTCGGCCTGATCGCCGGGATCTGGGCCGAGAAGTTCGACCAGCTCGCGGCGTTCCAGAACTTCCTGATCATGCCGCTGACGTTCCTGTCCGGCGTGTTCTATTCGACGCACTCGCTGCCGCCCGTGTGGCGCGAGATCTCGCGTCTCAATCCGTTTTTCTACATGATCGACGGCTTCCGTTTCGGGTTCTTCGGCGCGTCCGACATCAACCCGTTCGCGAGCCTCGCGATCGTTGCCGGTTTCTTCGTGCTGCTCGCGATGTTCGCGATGCGGCTGCTCGCGACCGGCTACAAACTGCGTCATTGATATCGAATGGCAGCGGCCGCCGCGGGCGGCGCGCGCCGACAGGAGCATTTCATGTTGCCGACTCCGGAACAGGTCAAGCAGTACATCTCGGGCGGGCTCGCCTGCACTCATCTGGAAGTCGAAGGTGACGGCCAGCATTTCTTCGCGACCATCGTGTCGCCGGCCTTCGAAGGCAAGCGGCCGATCCAGCGCCATCAGCTCGTCTATGCGGCGCTCGGCGACCGCATGAAGCAGGAAATCCACGCGCTCAGCATGAAGACGCTGACGCCCGCCGAATGGCAGAACGCATAACCGGAAAAACTGAGTGCAAGTCACCGTCAACGAGCGCGACGCCGTCCAGAGCGTCGCCACGGCCCACCCGGCCGCCAACGGGGAATCGCAGGGACAGGGGATGGACAAGCTCGTGATCGAAGGCGGCCACCGGTTGTCCGGCGAGATCGTCGTGTCGGGCGCGAAGAACGCGGCGCTGCCGATCCTGTGCGCGGGGCTGCTGAGCGCCGAGCCGGTCGAGCTCGACAACGTGCCGAACCTGAAGGACGTGCGCACCACGCTGAAGGTGCTGAACCAGATGGGCGTGAAGAGCGACACCGACGGCTGTCGAGTGCGGCTCGACGCGTCGCGCGTCGACAACCTCGTCGCGCCGTACGAGCTCGTGAAGACGATGCGCGCGTCGATCCTCGTGCTCGGCCCGCTGCTCGCGCGCTTCGGCGAGGCGAAGGTGTCGCTGCCGGGCGGCTGCGCGATCGGCGCGCGGCCCGTCGACCAGCACATCAAGGGCCTGCAGGCGATGGGCGCCGAGATCAGCATCGAGCACGGCTTCATCGAGGCGCGCGCGAAGCGCCTGAAGGGCGCGCGCATCGTCACCGACATGATCACGGTGACGGGCACCGAAAACCTGCTGATGGCCGCGACGCTCGCCGACGGCGAGACGATCATCGAAAACGCGGCGCGCGAGCCGGAAGTGAGCGATCTCGCACACTTGCTGGTCGCGATGGGCGCGAAAATCGACGGCATCGGCACCGACCGCCTCGTGATCCAGGGCGTCGACCGGCTGCATGGCGCGCGCCACGCGGTGATTCCCGACCGCATCGAGGCCGGCACGTTCCTGTGCGCGGTCGCGGCGGCGGGCGGCGACGTGACGCTGACGGGCGTGCGCCCGCACATCCTCGACGCGGTGATCGACAAGCTGCGCGAGGCCGGCGTATCGATCGAGGAAGGCGACAGCTGGCTGCGCGTGAAGATGGACCGCCGGCCGTCGGCGGTGACGATCCGCACGTCCGAGTACCCGGCATTCCCGACCGACATGCAGGCGCAGTTCATGGCGCTCAATGCGGTCGCGACGGGCACCGCGCAGGTCGTCGAGACCATCTTCGAGAACCGCTTCATGCACGTGCAGGAACTGAACCGGCTCGGCGCGAACATTACCGTCGACGGGAACACGGCGCTCGTGACCGGCGTCGACAATCTGTCCGGCGCGAACGTGATGGCGACCGACCTGCGCGCCTCGGCGAGCCTCGTGATCGCCGGGCTGCGCGCCGAAGGCGAGACGCTCGTCGACCGCATCTATCATCTCGACCGCGGCTACGACCGCATGGAAGCCAAACTGACCGCCGTCGGCGCGAGCGTGCGCCGCCTTTCCGGGAGCCAAGCATGACCGCGCCGCTGACCCTCGCCCTGTCGAAGGGCCGCATCTTCGAGGAAACCCTGCCGCTGCTGGCGGCGGCCGGCGTGCAGGTGGCCGAGGATCCGGAAACGTCGCGCAAGCTGATCCTGCCGACGACCGACCCGAACCTGCGCGTGATCATCGTGCGCGCGAGCGACGTGCCGACCTATGTCGAATACGGCGCGGCCGACTTCGGCGTGGCCGGCAAGGACGTGCTGGTCGAGCACGGCGGCTCGGGCCTGTACCAGCCGATCGATCTGAACATTGCGCGCTGCCGGATGTCGGTCGCGGTGCCGGCCGGCTTCGACTACGCGAGCGCGGTGCGCCAGGGCGCGCGGCTGCGCGTCGCGACCAAGTACGTCGAAACGGCGCGCGAACACTTTGCCGCGAAGGGCGTGCACGTCGACCTGATCAAGCTGTACGGCTCGATGGAGCTGGCGCCGCTGGTCGGCCTGGCCGACGCGATCGTCGACCTCGTCAGCTCGGGCGGCACGCTGAAGGCGAACAATCTGGTCGAGGTCGAGGAGATCATGCCGATCTCGTCGCGCCTCGTCGTGAACCAGGCTGCGCTGAAGTTGAAGCGCGCGGCGCTCAAGCCGATCCTCGACGCGTTCGAACGCGCGTCGCAAAATGGCAACTGAGCGCACACCGTAACGGAACTCTCATGTCCATCACCATCCGCAAACTCGATTCGACGAGCGAAGGCTTCGACGCCGCGCTGCGTGCGCTGCTCGCGTTCGAGGCGAGCGAAGACGAGGCGATCGAGCGCTCGGTCGCGCAGATCCTCGCCGATGTGAAGACGCGCGGCGACGCCGCGGTGCTCGAATACACGAACCGTTTCGACCGGCTGAACGCGGGCAGCGTCGCCGCGCTCGAGCTGTCGCAGGATGCGCTGCAGACGGCGCTCGACAGCCTCGAGCCGAAGTCGCGCGCCGCGCTGGAGGCGGCCGCCGCGCGCGTGCGCGCATATCACGAGAAGCAGAAGATCGAGTGCGGCACGCATAGCTGGCAGTACACGGAAAGCGACGGCACGGTGCTCGGCCAGAAGATCACGCCGCTCGACCGCGTCGGCCTGTACGTGCCGGGCGGCAAGGCCGCGTATCCGTCGTCGGTGCTGATGAACGCGATTCCCGCGCGCGTCGCGGGCGTCGGCGAGATCGTGATGGTGGTCCCGACCCCGGACGGCGTGAAGAACGACCTCGTGCTCGCCGCGGCGCTGCTCGGCGGCGTCGATCGCGTGTTCACGATCGGCGGCGCGCAGGCGGTCGGCGCGCTCGCGTACGGCACCGAGACGGTGCCGCCGGTCGACAAGATCTGCGGGCCGGGCAACGCGTACGTCGCGTCGGCGAAGCGGCGCGTGTTCGGCACGGTCGGCATCGACATGATCGCCGGGCCGTCGGAGATTCTCGTGCTGTGCGACGGCACGACCGATCCGAGCTGGGTCGCGATGGACCTGTTCTCGCAGGCCGAGCACGACGAGCTCGCGCAGTCGATCCTGCTGTGCCCGGATGCGTCGTTCATCGAGCGCGTCGAGAAGGCGATCGACGAGATGCTGCCGTCGATGCCGCGCCAGGACGTGATCCGCGCCTCGCTCGAAGGCCGCGGCGCGCTGATCAAGGTGCGCGACATGGCCGAGGCGTGCCGGATCGCGAACGACATCGCGCCCGAGCACCTCGAGATTTCGGCGCTGGAGCCGCAGCAGTGGGGCCAGCAGATCCGCCACGCCGGCGCGATCTTCCTCGGCCGCTACACGAGCGAAAGCCTCGGCGACTACTGCGCAGGCCCGAACCACGTGCTGCCGACCTCGCGCACCGCGCGCTTCTCGTCGCCGCTCGGCGTGTACGACTTCATCAAGCGTTCGAGCGTGATCGAGGTCAGCGCCGAAGGCGCGCACACGCTCGGCGAGATCGCGGCGGAACTGGCGTACGGCGAAGGGCTGCAGGCGCACGCGAAGAGCGCCGAGTTCCGGATGAAGGGCTGACGGACCGCCGGAACGCCGGAACCGACCGTTCCGGCGCGACGCAGGAGACACGCAGCGCGGCAGCCGCCGCGTTGCCGACCATTTGACGCCGGCGCGACGCACGCCGGCTTGCAGACCATGACGACGCCACAAGACATCATTCGCCGCGACGTGCTCGCGATGACGAGCTATCCGGTGCCCGACGCGAGCGGGTTCGTGAAACTCGACGCGATGGAGAACCCGTATCCGCTGCCCGAACCGCTTGCCGCGGCGCTCGGCGAGCGCCTCGCGCAGGTCGCGCTGAACCGCTACCCGGCGCCGCGCCCGGCCGCGCTGCTCGACAAGCTGCGCCATGCGATGGGCGTGCCGGCCGCATGCGACGTGCTGCTCGGCAACGGCTCCGACGAAATCATCAGCATGATGTCGGTCGCGTGCGCGAAGCCAGGCGCGAAGGTGCTCGCGCCCGTGCCGGGCTTCGTGATGTACGAGCTGTCGGCGAAGTTCGCGCAGCTCGAGTTCGTCGGCGTGCCGCTGAAGGCGGACCTGACGCTCGACGTCGACGCGATGCTCGCGGCGATCGCCGAGCACCGGCCGGCGCTCGTCTATCTCGCGTATCCGAACAACCCGACCGGCACGCTGTACGACGATGCCGACGTCGAGCGCATCGTCGCCGCCGCGCGGCACAGCCTGATCGTGATCGACGAGGCGTACCAGCCGTTCGCCGAGCGTTCGTGGCTGCCGCGCGCCGCCGAGTTCGACAACCTCGTCGTGATGCGCACGGTGTCGAAGCTGGGCCTGGCCGGCATCCGCCTCGGCTACCTGGTCGGGCTGCCCGCGTGGCTGACCGAATTCGACAAGGTGCGCCCGCCGTACAACATCAACGTGCTGACGCAGGCGACCGCCGATTTCCTGCTCGACCACCTCGGCGTGCTCGACGCGCAGGCGGCCGAACTGCGCGCGCAGCGCACGCAGCTCGCGCAGGCGGTGGCCGCGCTGCCGGGCGCGACGGTGTTCCCGAGCGCCGGCAATTTCCTGCTGGTGCGCGTGCCGGATGCGGCCGCCGTGTTCGACGCGCTGCTCACCGAGCGGGTGCTGGTCAAAAACGTGAGTAAAATGCACCCATTGCTGGCCGAATGCGTGCGGCTGACCGTCGGTTCTCCCGACGAAAACGCGCGCCTGCTCGCCGCTTTGAAACTCGCGCTGCCCGGTTGAGCCTGCTGGCGCCGCAGCGTCGAAACGATCAATCCCCATTTACATCAGACTCAGTCAAGGAATTGCCATGCGTGTGGCGGAAGTCGTTCGCAATACCAGCGAAACGCAGATCCGTGTGAAGCTCGATCTCGACGGCACCGGCCGGCAGAAGCTGGCCACCGGCGTACCGTTTCTCGACCATATGCTCGACCAGATCGCGCGACACGGTCTGGTCGATCTCGAGGTCGAAGCGCATGGCGACACCCATATCGACGACCACCACACGGTCGAGGACGTCGGCATCACGCTCGGGCAGGCCGTCGCGAAGGCGATCGGCGACAAGAAGGGCATCCGCCGCTACGGCCATGCGTACGTGCCGCTCGACGAGGCGCTGTCGCGCGTCGTGATCGACTTCTCGGGCCGGCCGGGCCTCGAATTCCACGTGCCGTTCACGCGCGCGCGGATCGGCACGTTCGACGTCGACCTGTCGATCGAATTCTTCCGCGGCTTCGTGAATCACGCGGGCGTCACGCTGCATATCGACAACCTGCGCGGCATCAACGCGCACCATCAGCTCGAGACGGTGTTCAAGGCCTTCGGCCGGGCGCTGCGGGCGGCGGTGGAACTGGACGAACGCGCGGCGGGGCAGATTCCGTCGACCAAGGGCAGCCTCTGAACTTCTGACCGGACGGAACGCCACGGACAACCTCACGGCTTCGGCGCGCGCGCCGGCTTGCGATGGATCTGCTGAAATCGTTCATTTCGCTGCTCGCGCTGATCAACCCGGTCGGCGCGGTGCCGTTCTTCCTGAGCCTGACGGCGCAGCAGACGGACGGCGAGCGGCGGCGCACGATCCGGATCGCGTCGGTGTCGGTGTTCTGCGTGATCGCGGTGACGACGCTGCTCGGGCAGCAGATCATCCATTTCTTCGGCATTTCGGTCGGCTCGCTTGAAGTCGGCGGCGGCATCATCATGTTGCTGATGGCGATCAACATGCTGAACGCGCAGATCGGCAACACGCGATCGACGCCCGAGGAGCGCCACGAGGCCGAACTGAAGGACAACATCGCGGTGGTGCCGCTTGCGATCCCGCTGCTCACGGGCCCCGGCTCGATCAGCACGGTGATCATCTATGCGGCGAACTCGCATCATTGGTATGACCGGGCCGGACTCGTCGCGATCGGCGCGCTCCTGGCCCTGCTGTGTTTCGTCGCGATGCGGCTCGCCGAGCCGATCGCGAACTGGATCGGCCGCACCGGCATCAACATCGCCACGCGGCTGATGGGTCTGATGCTGTCGGCGCTGGCGGTGGAATTCATCGTCAACGGACTGAGGGCGCTACTGCCTGCACTGAGATGAAAACTTCGATTGCGATTGTGGATTATGGGATGGGCAACCTGCGCTCGGTCGCGCAGGCGCTCAGGAAGGCCGAGCCGGCCGCCGACGTGGCGATCGTCGACACGCCGGCCGCGATTCGCGCGGCCGATCGCGTCGTGCTGCCCGGCCAGGGCGCGATGCCGGACTGCATGCGCTGCCTCGGCGAGTCGGGCCTGCAGGACGCGGTGATCGAGGCGTCGCGCACGAAGCCGCTGCTCGGCGTGTGCGTCGGCGAGCAGATGCTGTTCGACTGGAGCGCGGAAGGCGATACGCGCGGCCTCGGCCTGCTGCCGGGCAAGGTCCTGCGCTTCGAGCTCGACGGCCAGCTGCAGGACGACGGTTCGCGCTTCAAGGTGCCGCAGATGGGCTGGAACCGCGTGCGCCAGACGCAGCCGCACGCGCTGTGGGACGGCGTGCCCGACGACGCGTATTTCTACTTCGTGCACAGCTTCTACGTGCGCCCGGACAACCCGGCGCATACGGTCGGCGAGACGGCGTACGGTGCGCCGTTTACGTCCGCGGTCGCGCGGGACAATCTCTTCGCGACCCAATTCCACCCGGAGAAAAGCGCGGAGGTCGGGTTGCGTCTGTATCGCAACTTCGTACACTGGAAACCGTGAACGTGGTGCGCGTGCCACAGCCGGCAGGCCGGAAACGCCTGTCGGGCGGGGCTCGCACGCCGAACCGCTGTAAGAGTTGTACTAAACTAGCGAGACGGCGCGGCACCGGCAGGGCCGGTGCGCGCCCGATTCTTTTCCTTTTTCACGACGACACCCGATTGCTATGTTGCTGATTCCGGCCATCGATCTCAAAGACGGTCAGTGTGTGCGCCTCAAACAGGGCGATATGGACCAGGCCACGATTTTCTCCGAGGACCCGGCGGCGATGGCCCGCAAGTGGGTCGATCTCGGCGCCCGGCGGCTCCATCTCGTCGACCTGAACGGCGCGTTCGCCGGCAAGCCGAAGAACCTGGAGGCGATCGAGTCGATTCTCGACGAAGTCGGCGACGAAATTCCCGTGCAGCTCGGCGGCGGCATCCGCAGCCTCGAGACGATCGAGAAGTATCTCGACGCGGGCTTGTCGTACGTGATCATCGGCACGGCGGCCGTGAAGAACCCGGGCTTCCTGCAGGACGCGTGCACCGCGTTTTCCGGCAGCATCATCGTCGGCCTCGACGCGAAGGACGGCAAGGTCGCGACCGACGGCTGGAGCAAGCTGACCGGCCATGAAGTGATCGACCTCGCGAAGAAGTTCGAGGACTACGGCGTCGAATCGATCGTCTACACCGACATCGGCCGCGACGGGATGCTGCAGGGCGTCAACATCGAGGCGACGGTGAAGCTCGCGCAGGCGGTCGGCATCCCGGTGATCGCAAGCGGCGGCCTGTCGAACCTGACGGACATCGAGCAGCTTTGCGAAGTGGAAGAGCACGGCGTCGAAGGCGTGATCTGCGGCCGCGCGATCTACTCGGGCGACCTCGACTTCGCGGCCGCGCAAAGGCGCGCGGACGAACTGAACGGCGAACTCGACGACGCCTGATCGCGCTCGTCCCTTTCGCCGGGGCCGCCCGCGGGCGGCTCCGAACGGGCGTCTCGTGCGAGACGTCCGCAACCGGCCGCCCGACCGGCCGCAACCGGCCGTCCCCGTCGCGGCATTTGGCGCAACATCATGGCTCTAGCTAAACGCATCATCCCCTGCCTGGACGTGACTGCCGGGCGTGTCGTCAAGGGCGTCAACTTCGTCGAGCTGCGCGACGCGGGCGACCCCGTCGAGATCGCCCGCCGCTACGACGAGCAGGGCGCCGACGAACTGACGTTCCTCGACATCACCGCCACCTCCGACCAGCGCGACCTGATCCTGCCGATCATCGAGGCGGTGGCATCGCAGGTGTTCATCCCGCTGACGGTCGGCGGCGGCGTGCGCGCCGTCGAGGACGTGCGGCGCCTGCTGAACGCGGGCGCGGACAAGGTCAGCATGAATTCGTCGGCGGTCGCCAACCCGCAGCTCGTGCGCGATGCGGCCGACAAGTACGGCTCGCAGTGCATCGTCGTCGCGATCGACGCGAAGCGCGTGTCGGCCGACGGCGAGACGCCGCGCTGGGAAGTGTTCACGCACGGCGGCCGCAAGAACACGGGCCTCGACGCGATCGAATGGGCGCGCCGCATGGCCGAGCTCGGCGCCGGCGAGATCCTGCTGACCAGCATGGACCGCGACGGCACGAAGTCGGGCTTCGACCTCGCGCTCACGCGCGGCGTGTCGGACGCGGTGCCGGTGCCGGTGATCGCATCGGGCGGCGTCGGCTCGCTGCAGCATCTGGCCGACGGCATCAAGGACGGCCGCGCGGATGCCGTGCTCGCGGCGAGCATTTTCCACTATGGCGAACACACGGTCGGCGAGGCGAAGCGCTTCATGGCCGACCAGGGCATCCCGGTGAGGCTGTGATGAAGAGCGAAACGCAATCCGTGCCCGCGTGGCTCGACAAGGTCCGCTGGGACGACAACGGCCTCGTGCCGGTGATCGCGCAGGAAGCGGCGACGAACGACGTGCTGATGTTCGCGTGGATGAACCGCGAGGCGCTGGCGAAGACGATCGAGACGCAGCGCGCGGTCTATTATTCGCGCTCGCGCAAGCGCCTGTGGTTCAAGGGCGAGGAGTCCGGCCACGTGCAGCACGTGCACGAGGTGCGGCTCGACTGCGACGAGGATGTCGTGCTGCTGAAGGTCGAGCAGGTGTCGGGCATCGCATGCCACACCGGCCGGCATTCGTGCTTCTTCCAGAAATTCGAAGGCACCGTGGAGAACGGCGACTGGGTCGCGGTCGAGCCGGTGCTGAAAGACCCCGAACACATCTACAAATGACGCAATCGACCGAAGACACGCTGCTGCGCCTCGCGGCCGTGATCGATAGCCGCAAGGGCGGCGATCCCGAGCAATCGTACGTGTCGCGCCTGTTCCACAAGGGCGACGACGCGGTGCTGAAGAAGATCGGCGAAGAGGCGACCGAAGTCGTGCTGGCCGCGAAGGACGTGCGCCAGGGCGGCGCGCCGTCCGCGCTGGTGGGCGAGGTGGCCGACCTGTGGTTCCACTGCCTCGTGATGCTGTCGCACTTCGACCTGAGCCCGGCCGACGTGATCGCCGAACTCGAGCGGCGCGAAGGGCTGTCGGGCATCGAGGAGAAGGCGATGCGCAAGCGCCGCGAGCGCGAGGAAAACGGCGGCTGAGCGGCACCGTCGCATCGCGGCCACAGTGCGTGAGGCTGTAAGAATTGTCATCTGACGGGGGTAGCATCATGACCGATACACCGGGCGGGTATCCGCCGCCGTCGGTACCGGGCGACACGGATGCCGGACGCCTGAGCGGATTGCGCACGCTGACTCACGTGCTGTACGCCCTTTATGCGCTGCACTGGTTTTCGGGCGGCATCACGAGCGTGATCGCGGTGATCGTCAACTACGTGAAGCGCGACGACGCGGCCGGCACGCCGTACGCCGCGCATTTCGAGTGGCAGATCCGCACGTTCTGGCGCACGCTGATCGCTTACGCGATCGGGGTGGCGCTGATCCTGACGGTGATCGGGATCGTCGTGAGCCCGACGATCCTGCTGCCGGTGGTCCTCGGCGGCATGGTGATGTTTGTCACCAGCCTCTGGACGCTGTACCGTATCATCAAGGGCTGGCTGTATCTGTACGACAACAAGGCGCTCGATCCGCGGGCATGGTTCTGACCACGGCGCGGGCACCGGCAGGAGCAACATGAGTCACGATCCGAATTGCCTGTTCTGCAAGATCGCGGCAGGCGAGATCCCGAGCACGAAAGTGCACGAGGACGACGAATTCGTCGCGTTCCGCGACATCCGCCCGGCGGCCGACACGCACGTGCTCGTGATTCCGCGCCGGCACCTGCCGACGCTGTCGGCGGCGAGCGCGGACGACGCGCCGATGCTCGGCCGGATGATGGTGCTCGTCGCGCGCCTGGCCGACCAGCTCGGCGTCGCGTATACGGGCGGCGAAACGGGTTTCCGCACGGTGATCAATACGGGCCCGGGCGGCGGGCAGGAGGTGTACCACCTGCACGCGCATATCCTGGCCGGTCCGCGCCCGTGGCAGCGGATGGGTTGATGGCGCGGGGCGTTGTCCCGCATCGATAGTCGAAGCCGGCGCATCGCCGGCGATTTGCGCCGCCAGCGGCGTGGTTGAGGAGAGGTTTCATCATGGGTGGATTGAGCATTTGGCACTGGCTGATCGTGCTGCTGATCGTCGCGCTGGTTTTCGGCACGAAGAAGCTGCGCAACATCGGCAACGATCTGGGCAGTGCCGTGAAGGGTTTCAAGGACGGCATGAAGGACGGCGATGCGCCGGCGGACGCGCAGCAGCTGCCGCGTTCGGGCACGGTCGACGTCAACGCGAAGGAAACGACGCGTTCCGATTCGAACAAGGCGTAACGCCCGCGCGCTGACAGGCTTCCCCGATGCTGGATCTCGGTCTTTCGAAGATGGCGCTGATCGGCGTCGTCGCGCTCGTGGTGCTCGGCCCCGAGCGCCTGCCGCGCGTCGCGCGCACGGCAGGCGCGCTGTTCGGCCGCGCGCAGCGGTATATCAACGACGTGAAGGCCGAGGTCTCGCGCGAAATCGAACTCGATGCGCTGCGCACGATGAAGACCGATTTCGAGGCGGCCGCGCGCAATGTCGAGACGACGATTCACGACAACCTGCGCGAGCATGAGAAGGACCTGAACGACGCGTGGCAGTCGACGGTCGGCGGTCTGCATGATGCGGCCGGCACGTCGGGCGCGGCCGGCACGTCCGATTCCGGTTCGCCCGCTGCGCCGGCGTGGCGCGGCAGCAGCATCGCGCTGACGCCGAAGCGTCGCAACTGGCGCGTCAAGCAGGCGGCGACGCCGGTCTGGTACAAGCGCGCCACCACTCGCCGCACGCACGTGCAGTCGGGTGCGGCGCGCGTCGCGCGCCATCAGCCGGCCAGTCTGCGCCGGCCGACGCGCTTCTTCTGAGTCGTGCGCATGCGCGCTCGTCAATCCTACCGAGGGCCGGTGTGAGCGACCCCCAGCAGAATCCGGGCGAAGGTCCGGAAGAAACCTTCATTTCCCATCTCGTCGAGCTTCGCGACCGCATCATCCGCGCGGGGCTGTCCGTGATCGTCGTGTTCCTCGGGCTCGTCTACTGGGCGCCCGACATCTTCCGGCTGCTCGCGCGGCCGCTGATGGAGAACCTGCCGAAGGGCGGCAAGATGATCGTGACCGACGTCACGGGCTCGTTCTTCGTGCCGATGAAGGTCACGATGCTCGTCGCGCTCGTGATCGCGCTGCCGGTCGTGCTGTACCAGATCTGGGCGTTCGTCGCGCCCGGCTTGTACCAGCACGAGAAGCGGCTCGTCGCGCCGCTCGTCGGCAGCAGCTACGTGCTGTTCCTGTGCGGGATGGCGTTCGCGTACTTCCTCGTGTTCCCGACGATCTTCCGCGTGATGGCGCACTACAACGCACCGCTCGGCGCGGAGATGTCGACCGACATCGACAATTACCTGAGCTTCGTGCTCGGGATGTTCATCGCGTTCGGCGTCACCTTCGAGGTGCCGATCGTCGTCGTGCTGCTGGTGCGGATGGGCGTGCTGACGGTGAAGAAGCTGAAGGAGATCCGCCCGTACGTGATCGTCGGCGCGTTCGTGGTCGCGGCGGTCGTCACGCCGCCGGACGTGTTCTCGCAACTGATGCTCGCGCTGCCGCTCGTCGTGCTGTACGAGGCCGGAATCGTGGCCGCGCGCTTCTTCGTGCCGAAGCCGACCGAAGAGGCCGACGCGCAGAAGGACGGCGCCGCAGGGTGAGGCGGGCGGCCGGCGAGGCCGCTGACAGCCGGGGCGGGCGGCGGCACGCCGCCGGTTTCCGACAGCCGCACGCGTCTCGAATCCATCGCCACAAAGCAGAAAGGGCAGCGACCGGCTGCCCTTTTTGCTTTGTGCTTTCTGCGCCGGCCGGGGCCGGCGTCACTCGCTGTCGCTGTCCTGGTCGTCGAGCGCCTGCTTCGGCGGCGGCGGGCGCTTGCCGATCACGACGTTCACGTCGAATTCCTTGCCCTTGCGCACCACGTGCACCTTGGTCGGCGTGCCCGGCTTGATCTGCGCGACGGTGTTCAGCAGCTTGGTCGTGTCGGTGATCTCCTCGCCGTTGACCGTGACCAGGATGTCGCCCGGCTTGATGCCGGCCTTGTCGGCCGGGCCGCCCTGCAGCACGCCCGCGACGATCGCCCCCGACTTCTGCTGAAGCCCGAACGACTCGGCGATTTCCGGCGTGACGTCCTGCGGCTCGACGCCGATCCAGCCGCGCGTGACCGAGCCCGACGTGATGATGCTTTCGAGCACCGTGCGGGCGGTCGATACGGGAATCGCGAAGCCGATGCCGAGCGAGCCGCCCGAGCGCGAGTAGATCGCCGTGTTGATGCCGAGCAGGTTGCCGTTCACGTCGACGAGCGCGCCGCCCGAGTTGCCGGGGTTGATCGGCGCGTCGGTCTGGATGAAGTTCTCGAACGTGTTGATGCCGAGGTGGTTGCGGCCGAGCGCGCTGATGATCCCCATCGTGACCGTCTGGCCGACGCCGAACGGGTTGCCGATCGCGAGCACGACGTCGCCGACGCGCGACTGGTCGGAGCGGCCGAGCGTGATCGTCGGCAGGTTCGTCATGTTGATCTTCAGCACGGCCAGATCGGTTTCCGGATCGCTGCCGATCACCTTCGCGGTGGCCGTGCGGCCGTCGGCGAGCGCGACTTCGATCTGGTCGGCGCCGTCCACGACGTGCTGGTTCGTTAGAATGTAACCTTCCGGGCTCACGATAACGCCCGAGCCGAGGTTGGCCGCGGGCTCGTCCTGCTGCTTGCGGGTGTTGCGGTCGCCGAAGAAGTAGCGGAACAGCGGATCCTTCGCGCGCGGGTCGGGCGGCAGCGAGCCGTCCTTGCTGGAGAACACGTTGACGACGGCCGGCATCGCCTTCTGCGCGGCGTCGGCGTACGACGTGGTCGCCGGCGCGCCGCCGATGCCGGGCGCGACTTCGCGCAGCGCAACGATCGGCGTCGCGAGCTGCTTGCCGAGCTGTCCCTGCCGTTGCAGCCACTGCGGCTTGAGCGTGACGACAATGAACATCAGCGCGAGCAGCACCGTGACTGCCTGCGCGAAGAACAGCCAGAAGCGTCTAAGCATCTGAATGGACTAGAGGTTTATATGGATCGGATCGAACTTGAATTGTACTTGAACAATACCCTTGAAACCGCGCGCTTCAAGGACTATTGCCCGAACGGCCTGCAGGTCGAAGGGCGTCGCAAGATCGACCGGATCGCGACCGGCGTGACGGCCTCGGCCGCGTTTCTCGAAGCCGCGCTCGAATGGGGCGCGGATGCGGTGCTGGTCCATCACGGCTATTTCTGGCGCAACGAAGCGCCGCAGATCACCGGCCGCAAGTACCAGCGCCTGAAGCTGCTGCTCGCGAACGACCTGAACCTGTTCGCATTCCATCTGCCGCTCGACGCGCATCCCGAATTCGGCAACAACGCGCAGCTCGGCGAGAAGCTCGGCCTGATCGGCGAGCAGCGTTTCGGCGAAGGCGACCTCGGCTGGATGGCGACGCTGCCGATGCCGGTCACGCTCGAACACTTCGTCGCGAAGGTCGAGCGCACGCTCGGCCGCACGCCGCTCGTGCTCGGCGATCCCGATCTGCAGCTGCGCCGCATCGCGTGGTGCACGGGCGCTGCGCAGAGCTATTTCGACGCGGCGATCGATGCGGGCGCGGACGTGTTCCTGACCGGCGAGGTGTCCGAATACGTGACGCATACGGCTGCCGAGAGCGGCGTCGCGTTCGTTGCGGCGGGGCACCATGCGACCGAGCGGTACGGAATCCAGGCGCTCGGCGCCCATTTGTCCGAGCAATTCGATCTCGAACACCTTTTTATCGACATTCACAACCCCGTGTGAAGGCGGGATTTGCGGCAGCGCATCGAAACTTCGCAATGAAGCAGATGCTTAAAAAGCGAATGATTTAACCGCTCCTATAGTGGGGGAAAACCCTTAACTATCAATCACTTCGAAGGGATTTTTGGCGTCGGGCCTTGTAAATGGCGACTCCATTCGCGCAAACTAGCGGCGGAATGGAAAGTCGTGACGGAAAATCCAACTCAGAAGTGGGGCGTGTGATGCGAGACAAGGAAGAGAAACGCGTCGACAGCGGCCGCCGTACCTGGCTGATTGCGACATCCGTAGCAGGTGGCGTAGGAGGCGTCGCCACCGTCATACCTTTCGCGGCGTCGCTCGCGCCGTCCGCGAAAGCCAAAGCGGCCGGTGCGCCGGTGGAGGTCGACATCAGCGGCCTGAAGCCCGGCGAGATGGTCACCGTGCCGTGGCGCGGCAAGCCGGTGTGGATCCTGAACCGCACCGACGACATGCTGGCCGATGTGGTCAAGGCCGACAAGGAAGTGGCCGACCCGACCACGAAGTCCCCGTATTCGATGCCGCTGCCCGCGTATTGCGCGAACGAATATCGTTCGCGCGCAGATCGCAAGAACATCCTCGTCGTGATGGCCGTGTGCACGCACCTCGGCTGCACGCCAAGCCAGCGCTTCACGCCGGGTCCGCAGCCGAACCTGCCGGACGACTGGCCGGGCGGTTTCCTGTGCCCGTGCCACGGTTCGACCTACGACCTTGCCGGCCGCGTGTTCAAGAACAAGCCGGCGCCCCAGAATCTCGACATCCCGCCCTACATGTTCACGTCGGCGACGACCCTCGTGATCGGCAAGGACGAGAAAGGAGAAGCGTGATGGCCGACAACAAGGAAGTCTCCACGACAGGTCTCACCGGCTGGATCGACCAGCGCTTCCCGCTCACGACTACCTGGAAGAAGCACGTTTCCGAGTACTACGCGCCGAAGAACTTCAACTTCTGGTACTTCTTCGGCTCGCTCGCGCTGCTGGTGCTCGTCAACCAGATCGTCACCGGCATCTTCCTGACGATGAACTACAAGCCCGACTCGACGCTCGCGTTCGCGTCGGTCGAGTACATCATGCGCGAAGTGCCGTGGGGCTGGCTGATCCGCTACATGCACTCGACGGGCGCGTCGATGTTCTTCGTCGTCGTGTATCTGCACATGTTCCGCGGGCTGCTGTACGGCTCGTACCGCAAGCCGCGCGAGCTCGTGTGGATCTTCGGCTGCGCGATCTTCCTGTGCCTGATGGCCGAGGCGTTCTTCGGCTACCTGCTGCCGTGGGGCCAGATGTCGTTCTGGGGTGCGCAGGTGATCGTCAACCTGTTCTCGGCGATCCCGTTCGTCGGCCCGGACCTGTCGCTGTGGATTCGCGGCGACTACGTGGTGTCCGACGTCACGCTGAACCGCTTCTTCGCCTTCCACGTGATCGCGATTCCGCTCGTGCTGGTCGGCCTCGTGATCGCGCACCTCGTCGCACTGCACGAGGTGGGGTCGAACAACCCGGACGGCATCGAGATCAAGGCGAAGAAGGACGCCAACGGCGTGCCGCTCGACGGCATCCCGTTCCATCCGTACTACTCGGTGCACGACTTCCTCGGCGTCTGCGTGTTCCTGATCGTGTTCGCGGTGATCGTGTTCTTCGCGCCGGAGATGGGCGGCTACTTCCTGGAGGCGAACAACTTCGTGCCGGCGAACCCGCTGCAGACGCCGCCCGAGATCGCGCCGGTGTGGTACTTCACCGCGTTCTACGCGATGCTGCGCGCGACCACCGACCCGTTCAAGATCGTGCTGATGATCGTGATCGCGCTGCTCGGCGTGCTTGCGCTGATCCGTGCGCGCGGCAAGTGGAAGATCGGACTGCCGGTGCTGGCCGCCGCGATCGTCGTGTTCATGTACCTGACGGAATCGAAGTTCTGGGGCGTCGTGGTGATGGGCTCGGCGGTGATCACGCTGTTCTTCCTGCCCTGGCTCGACCGCAGCCCGGTGAAGTCGATCCGCTATCGGCCGCTGTTCCACAAGGTGTTCCTCGGCATCTTCGTCGCTGCGTTCCTGACCCTCGCGTTCCTCGGCACGCGGCCGCCATCGCCGGCCGCGACGCTGATCGCGCAGGGCTGCGCGCTGATCTACTTCGCGTTTTTCCTCGGCATGCCGGTCTGGACGCCGCTTGGCACGTTCAAGCAGCCGCCGGAACGGGTGCGCTTCAAGCCCCATTAACGTGAGCGAGGAGAGAACGACATGAAGAAACTGCTTTCGATGCTCGCGCTGATCGGGGCGACCGCGTGTGCGCTGCTGGCTGCGCCGGTGGCGTCGGCGGAGGGCAATTTTCCGCTCGACCGGGCGCCCGATAACACGGAAAATCTCGTTTCGCTTCAGCACGGCGCGCAATTGTTTGTAAACTATTGCCTGAACTGCCACAGCGCGAACCTGATGCGCTACAACCGTCTGACGGATCTGGGCATATCCCAGAAGGAGATCGAAAAGAATCTCCTGTTCACGACCGACAAGGTCGGCAACACGATGTCCGTCGCGATGCGGCCCGAAGACGCGAAGAACTGGCTTGGCACGTCGCCGCCCGACCTGTCGGTCGAAGAGCGGGCGCGCGGCCGCGACTGGCTGTATACGTATCTGCGCAGCTTCTATCGCGACGATACGCGGCCGACCGGCTGGAACAACGCGGTGTTCGAGAACGTCGGCATGCCCCATGTACTGTGGCAGCTGCAGGGGCAGCGCACCGCCAAATTCGAAGAAAAGACGGACGAGGAGACGGGCGAGAAGGTCCGTACGCTCGTCGGCTTCCAGCAGGTCACGCCGGGGACGCTGTCCGCGGTGGATTATGATGCTGCCGTTGCCGACCTGGTGGCGTACATGACATGGATGTCCGAGCCGGCCCAGCAGACCCGCAAACGCCTCGGCGTATGGGTGCTGATCTTTCTCGGCGTCCTGACTTTCCTGGCCTGGCGGCTGAATGCCGCGTACTGGAAAGATATCAAGTAATCACGCCTGACCGGCGTGGGGCCGGCGCAACGTGGAGCCTGCGAAAGGGTTTCGCCGCGCGCCGGCCCTCGGCTTTTTTGAGGAAACGCAAACATGATGGTTCTGTATTCCGGCACAACTTGCCCGTTCTCCCAGCGTTGCCGGCTGGTGCTGTTCGAGAAGGGCATGGACTTCGAAATCCGTGACGTCGACCTGTTCAACAAGCCGGAAGACATTTCGGTGATGAACCCGTACGGTCAGGTGCCGATTCTGGTCGAGCGCGACCTGATCCTGTACGAATCGAACATCATCAACGAGTACATCGACGAGCGCTTCCCGCATCCGCAGCTGATGCCGGCCGACCCGGTGCAGCGTGCACGTGCGCGCCTGTTCCTGCTCAACTTCGAGAAGGAGCTGTTCGTCCACGTCAGCACGCTCGAGAACGAGAAGGGCAAGGCAGCGGAGAAGAACCACGAGAAGGCGCGCCTCGCGATCCGCGATCGCCTGACGCAGCTCGCGCCGATCTTCGTGAAGAACAAGTACATGCTCGGCGAAGAGTTCTCGATGCTCGACGTCGCGATCGCGCCGCTGCTGTGGCGTCTGGATCACTACGGGATCGAGCTGTCGAAGAACGCCGCGCCGCTGATGAAGTATGCCGAGCGGATCTTCAGCCGTCCGGCGTATATCGAAGCACTGACGCCGTCCGAAAAGGTCATGCGTCGTTGATGATGCAATGAAGGCATGACGGAGCGGGCGATGCGGCTGGCCGCGCGCCCGCTCCGGGTTCGAGGATTGTGATGCAAGAGATTTCAACGAAGCCTTATTTGCTGCGTGCGCTGTACGAGTGGTGCACCGATAACGGTTACACGCCGCATATCGCGGTGAGGGTCGACAACTCGACGCGTGTGCCGCGTCAGTTCGTGCGTGACGGCGAGATCGTGCTCAACATCAGCTTCGAGGCGACGAGCCAGCTGCAGATGGGCAACGAGTGGATCGAGTTCACCGCGCGGTTTTCCGGCAAGGCGCACAAGATCGAGATTCCCGTGGCCAACGTGCTCGCGATCTATGCGCGCGAGAACGGGCAGGGGATGGCGTTCCAGGTCGATGCGGTGGCGGGCGAGGGCGAGGATTCGGGCGCGTTCGACGACGCGGACGAAACGCCGGGCGACGAGCCGGGCGCGCCGGCGGCGGGCTTGACGCCGGTCGCCGACAGCGGCGCGAACGAGGAGCCTTCGGAAGGCGCCGACGAGCCGCCGAAAACCGACGGCGATGGTTCGAAAGGCGGCAGCAGACCTCGCCTCAAGATCGTGAAATGAGGTAGAATCTCACGCTTACGCCGGCTTAGCTCATCTGGTAGAGCAGTTGATTTGTAATCATCAGGTGGCGGGTTCGAGTCCTGCAGCCGGCACCATATCTCTTTCCGAGGGCAATCCTCGGGAATCGGAAACCCGTGATAGCTTCAACGGTTCACGGGTTTTTTTACGCCCGAAGCGCTCGGCGTCATGTGCCGGCGCGGCGATGGGCCTCGCTCCGATCCGCTTCGGGCTTCGAGCAGGTGGATTGCTTCCCTTCCCGTCGGTATCGGTAGACGGATCGAATAAATTGCCTGCGAAAAGGCTGACGGTGAACGAGGAGCCTTCGCTCGACAGCGTTCGAACTATCGACGCGAAAGACGGTGTTTTATGGAGCTGGGGTCTCGCAGGCTTGCGAGATACGACGGTGTGAAGCGGGAGGTTTTCGAGAACCCCTGCGATCGCGCCTGATGCTGCAACGAGTGACTGTCGGTGCGGGAGCGGTGAAATGAAAGAGCGTGTCATCGGGGTATTGCTGTTTTCCGTTGCTGCCGGCATGAGTCACGCGCAGACGCAGCCGGACGGAAACCCGCCCAATTCGAACGAAAGAGCCGCGGCGATTCAGCGTGCGTTCAATCCGACCGCGCGTATCGACGAATACAAGACACGCATCGATTTCGACCGGAAATTTGCGGCTGACGACGGCCGAATGATTGTCGCGTTCGACTGGAGCACGCTCGCGACGGCGCAAGTCCCCGGCCTGCAGTCGTTGAAGATCGAGCACGCGGAACAGTACGTCAACGAAACCGGACCGCTCAAAACGATCCGCGAATATGTTTTCAACGGCGATTTCGATGGCGCGCGCGTGTCGATCACGATTGCTCAGGGCCGCGACCGCTTCGCCGCCGCGGACTATTTCTTCCACGAGACAACCTCGTCGTCGACAGCTCGGGTTCCATTCGAGACGGGCCCTGCTGGTCTCGGAAGCGTATCGGTCCAGAGCGTCGCCGGCAGGCCAGGGCGGGGATTCGTATGGATCTACAAGAACCTGTGCTTCGTCGTGTCGAGCGCTTCGGCCGATGCGGCACGAGATCTCGGGCAACGCTTGCAGGCGCTCGCGGAGGCTCATACGGTGAACGCCGATGGCACGTCTTGAGCGCCGAACCGGAAGAGGGACATCGACATGAAAAACCACAAGAACGACTACCGGGTCCTGTTGCCGGAGTGGAACCAGGCGGATCCGTATTTCAACCGGTTCCCCGGCAAACTGGCGAGAACACGGCAGGGCGTCACGCCGCCGTGGCGCGTGGCAAGCGACGACAAGCGGCGGCCTGTCCACGAGATGGCCAGCACCTGCGATTCCCTTTTGAACATTTATCCGAATGCGATCGAGATTGGTACGCCGATGGGTGCCGGCGGGAAAGCGGTGTTTCTGATACTCGGCACGCTGGTTGGACTATTTTGCACGTTGGGTGTGGGCTTCGTCGCAGCGCTGACTTTGCAGGAAGTCCCTGTCCTCGGCTTGTTCATATCCGCTGCCACCGTGCTGTTCCTTTTGTTTGCAGTGTTCTGCCTTCGGGCGGCACTTTTTTCTCCCCGAGATCTCCCCGTCCTTTTCAATCGGAAGGATCGCAGCGTGAGCTTCATTCCTTATGTAACGCCCTCGTTCTGGCGATTCTGGGAGAAAGGGGGAGCAGGCGCTGTGCGCACACGCGCGTGGGACGACGTGAAGGTTCGCTCCTACAAATGGACGCAACTGACGGGCGCTGCGGCCCGCGAATCGTATTTCCTGTCGCTGTTATGGGGCGACGTCGATAATCCGCGCTCGTGCGCGGAGATCGTCAATATCGGCTACACCGGGTGGTGGGAGGACGCAATGCTTTGGCGGCTGTATGAGCATATCCGGCGCTACATGGAGGAGGACGGGCCGCCGATTCCGCATGGAGAAGGATTACGTCGGACCGGTACCGGCAAACTGCCCGCCTTCCCTGCGGCGATCATTGCTGCAGCCGGCGGCGAGACGCCCACGGGGGAGCAGGTTACCGGCGTTTGATGCGCTGAAGAGAGCGGTTTCCCGGTTCCGCTTTGGTACCGTTTAGCCGCACTTTTTACACAGCGCCGTTAACCGAATTTCGCGGTTTAATTGACGCTGCCTGACGACGCTTCAATCGCCTCCGTTTCCCACTTCCCCCGCCGCGTCGCCTCCGCGAGCATTCCCAAGGTCAACGGTACTCGCGCCGGCCGACGGTGCCGCTTCGAGAACAGCCCGACCAAAGACGACAGCAGTTCCTGGCCCTCCGGGCCGAAATATCGCCGGTACGGGAAGTCCTTGGCATCGACGTTGAACGCCTCGGCTCACTTATCGATGAATTCGACCGCATCGAGGCCCGTAACGCCGAGGTCTTGCTCCAGCCGCGACGCTGGCTGCAGGTCCAATTTCCCGCCGAACAGCGGCCGGCCAAGTTCCGCGCGCGTGAAGGCTTCCAGCCGTTCCCAGATATCGTCTTTCATAGCTCAGAGCAGCCGGTCTTCGGGCTTGACGAGGTGGTTATACGTCACCACGGTATTACGCATGATCATGAACGCGTCGCTGGCCAGAAACACCTCACCCACGACCGGAATGGTCCGCCCGATCCATGCCCCCAGTCGGCGCGTGAAGGCGATCCGAATACCGTCATGCACTTTTCTCCTTTTGGCGGGGGGGCGCTGCTCTCTCAGCGTGTGCCAAAGTCCCGGCGAAGGAGATACTACAGTATCGGCTTGGATCGTCACTTACAGGGGCAGGAGATGGCGGCCAGCGCTGCTTCCCGGCTCTCAACACCGGCACAGATCATTGCGGCAGTCGGCGGCGCGACGCTCGCAGTAGAGCCGGGCACCGGCGCTCGCCGCGCACAAGGACGCCGCGCACGGCTATAACCGCCCCGGCGCGGTAAAGACGAAGACCTATCGTCTGTTCGCCGGCGGCAAAGCGGAATGGACCTGTTACTTCGCGCCGGTCACCGACGCGCAATATGCCGAGACGCAAAACTACACGGTCGAGCGCGCGCTGTCGGAGACGGCGAAGGCGCTGCATTGATTTCCGTTTCGCGCGCCTTCCAATACACGCACATTCAACTCCACGCCTGGCGATAGCGCGCCGTCGGCCGTGCGTCCTTATACCAACTGGACCAACTTGGGCCCCGCGTGCGAAATCCCGCTCGCGTCACGCCTAATGTAAGCCATCGCACCCAGTGCGTCGTGCGCCCGACGCACAATGCTCCAGACAAACGGGATCCCGCGTTCTCGACAGGAACCTGCCGCCACACGACTTTGAGTCGCGTTCGGCGCGGGTGTGTGAAGCGATGCACTGAAACCGAAGCGCGTCCGTTGCGCCGCATTGCTTCGCGCAAGCACGTATCGACGCGCCGCTTTCGCGTGGGGTGACGACGTCATGCACGGGAAAGCATCTACCCGACACTGCACCAGCCGGAACAGCGCGACGACGCCTGAACAGCGCTTCCGTTCAGTTCGCCAAATAACTTAGGAATCTTAACCGCCATGAAAACATCGTGATGAGTCGGCTGTCCGGTCCGAAAGCGGGCGATTGAAAACACGGTTGAATGAATAGGTTCCAAGATGTCCACTGAAAGACTCGTTCACATTGCCGAAGCGTTTGGCGGAGGCGTGTTTTCGATGCTTGCCACGCTTTCCAACCAGGCCGCGGCGACCGGCATCGACGTGACGGTGCTGCATGCGATTCGACCGGAAACGCCGAGCGATTTCGCCACGTTCTTTCATCCCGACGTGAAGCTCGTCTACGTCGACATGGTTCGCGAGGTCAATGCAAGAAAGGACTGGAGCAGCGTACGCGCACTGGTCGGACATCTGCGCGACTGCAAGCCGACGGTGATTCACCTTCATTCGTCGAAGGCCGGCGTGCTCGGGCGGATCGCGGCGAGGATCGCCGCGCCGAATGCGAAGGTGCTCTATTCGCCCCACGGGCTTTCGTTTCTGCGTCGCGATGTGTCGCGCGCCAAGCAGTTCGCGTACCTCAGTTTCGAGCGCATCGCGGCCCGCATGGGTGGAACGGTGGTTGCCTGCTCGCGGAGCGAACTCGGCGAGATCAAGGAAAAGGTTCGCGCGAAATCGGCGGTTCTGGTGGAAAACGGCGTCGACGTGGTTGAAATCCCGGCACGCCGGATGCACGGCGACGCAGGAATCACGATCGGGATGAGCGGGCGGGCGTCGTTCCAGAAAAACCACGAAGCATTCGTGCGTCTTGCCGATGAACTGCACGGCCCGGACGTCAGGTTCCTGTGGATCGGCGGCAACGCCGACGAGGTTCCCGATCGTCGGGCGAGCCACGCCGTCGTGTGCAGCGGCTGGGTGACGCGCGCGCGCGCACTGGAGTTGACGTCCGGGCTGGACATCTACGTGCAGACGTCGCGCTGGGAAGGCATGCCGGTGGCGCTGATCGAGGCCCAGGTTGCGGGCATTCCCGCCGTGGTGACGGACGTCGTCGGCAACCGCGACGTGATCATTCACGGCGTGACCGGCTATATCGCGTCGAGCGACGAAGAGATGGCCGCCTATCTGGCCATGCTGCGGGACGACCGCCAGCTTCGCGAACAGATGGGCGCGGCAGCCCGGCAATTGGCGAGTTACCGATTCTCGATGAGCACGATCTTCCGGCAGTGGCTGTCGCTTTACGGACTGCGCACCGATCGACCGGCCACCGACGCGCCGGGCTTCAAGCGCGCCGCTCCATATCAAGCGATGCGCTAGTTCCGATTCCGATATCCGATCGTCGATATGAGCACTTTGAACAGAACGAAAAAACTCGTCTATAACGGCCGGTTCACCTGCCAGAAAACCACCGGCGTACAACGCGTCGCGCGCGAATTGATCGCCGCGCTGGTGCGCTTGCAGCCCCACGACCCCGTGACGGTGTACGTTCCGCCGCAGCCCGGCGTGGCAGTGAACGGCGCGAAGACGGTCGTGGTCGGGTTCTTCAAAGGCGTGATCTGGGAACAACTGGTGCTGCCGTTCTTTGCACGCCGCAATCGCATCGTGAACCTCAGCAATTCGGCATCGATCTTTCTCGGCAACCAGATCGTCTATATGCACGACGCGGCGGTATTCGACACGCCTGCGCACTTTTCCCGGCGCTTTCGCGTGTGGTATCGCATCATGTTCTGGATTCTCGCGAGAACGTCCGTCTGCGTGCTGACCAATTCCTACTTCTCGCGCGATCGTCTCGCGCTCCACTGCGGCGTTGCACGCGAACGGATCGGCGTCGTGCCGCTGGGATCGGATCATCTCGATGCGCTCGAACCGGACGCGAGCGTGCTGAAGGAACTCGCGTTGACGCCGCATCGATTCGTGCTCGCGGTCAGCAGCATGAATCCGACGAAGAACTTCGCTCGCCTGATCGATGCGTTCCGGAAAATCGACGATCCGTCGATCGATCTGGTGATCGTCGGCATGCGCAATGCGACCGTGTTCGGAAAACAGCACGACATGTCGGCGGCCGAGCCGAACATCAAATATGCAGGCTACATCAGCGATGAAAAGCTGAAGGCGTTGTATCAGAACGCGACCTGCTTCCTGTATCCGTCGATCTACGAAGGCTTCGGGATACCGCCTCTCGAGGCGATGCGCTACGGTTGCCCGACCATCGTCGGGCGCGCCGCCGCGTTGCCGGAAGTGTGCGCCGATGCGGCGCTTTACTGCGACCCGTATTCGTCGAACGATATCGCCGACAAGTTGCGGACCCTGCTGGGATCCGACGCGCTCAGGGAGGACCTGACGCGGCGCGGATATGTGCAGGCGGAGCAATACCGCTGGAGCAAAAGCGCCGAGGCGATGACGAAAATCTTCAACGAGCTGTAGTCGAACCTGCGGCGCGCCGCGAACCGCGGCGCGTCGCGGCCGACGGATCTCATCAGACCGCCTGCCGATCCTGTGCGCCCGCGGGCCGCGTATCGTCGCCGTGCTTGCGCGCGCGAGACAACGGGTTGGCGAGATAGCGAATCGCACGGTCGCTGAGCGTCGACGACGGCAGCAGGCATGCGAGCGACAGCCCGGCGACGGCCAGTTTCTTGAACGGCCGCCAGAACGGATTGCGCAGCACCGTATGCCAGTAGCGTCCCGACTCGTGGCAGAACCAGTGCCAGCGCCGCGCGAGCGGTGCGCGATACAGCGTGCTCGCAAACAGCGCCTTCTCGATCGCGAAGTCGAGCGGCGCGATCGGCAGCGATTCGTGCAGCCGTGCACCGGCGAGCGCGCGCAGCGTCGTCCAGCGGCGTCCGGCCTTCAATGCGCCGGTGGCCGCATCTTCCGCATTGCCGAAAGCCAGGTCGGCCGCGTTGCCGGCTGCGTGCGTGCCGGACGGATGGTGGATCCGGTAGCCGCCGAGCGCCGCGTCGATCATATGGACGGCGCCGAGCAGCGCTATGCCGTAGATTGCGTAGAAGTCGGCGCCATGCAGGTTGTCGGCCGTGACGGGCACCGGAAAGATGCGCTTGAGCGCATCGGTCCGATAGGCGTTGCCCGAGGCGGGCGGCGACGGGTAGAGCCAGCCCTCCCGCAGCAGGCGCCCGCAGTCCGCGTCGATTACCGATTGCGGAACGGTGACGCCCGTGAGCGCGCCGGCCTGCGTGATCACGTCGAGCCGGAAATGCACCTTCACGAAATCGCCTGACGCGAAGGCGGCCAGCACGCGCGTGGCCGCGTCGGCGTAGAGCAGGTCGTCCGCGTCGAGCAGGATCACGTACGGCGTGGCGACATGTTCGAGCGCGCGGTTGTAGGCCGCGACCTGGCCGCGATTCTCCTGGAAGACCGCGAAGATGCGGTCGCCGTACGAGCGGATGATGTCGCGCGAATCGTCGGTGGAACCGTCGTCGACGACCAGTACGCGAATGCCGTCCGCCTGCTGCGCGAGCGCGGAATCGATCGCGCTGCGCAGGTACGCGGCATGGTTGTAGTTGCAGATTGCAATGGTCAGGCTTGCCATGGACGGCTCCCGGAATGGCAGGGTTCGACGCGTTCGGTCGGGGTGGCGCGCTAGCGTCGCGCGGCCGCGCTGCCGATCAGCGGAATGCGCGCGCGATAGACGACGGTCGCGAGCGCGGCGGCGATCGCCGTCTCCGCGAGCAGCACGGCGACGGCCGCGCCTTGTTCGGCAAAGTGCTTCGCCAGCACCGGCACCAGCACGATGTTGAGGATCCCGGACGACATCAGGATTCGCGTGAACGCGGTCTTCATGCCGAGCGGCAGCAGCGTCTGCACGCCGAACAGGTCGGTCATGCCGGCCATGAACGGGATGAACGCCATCCAGCGAAGCACGTTGACGGTCGGCTCGTACGACGGTCCATACAGAACACGCACGGCCAGCGGCGCGCCGAAGAAGATCACGAGCGAAATCGACAGCACCATCGCGACCTGCACGATGAACAGCTTGCGCAGCAGCGAGAACGCGTCGTCGCGCGCGTGCCGCATCAGGTAGTTGATGCGCGGGTAGGCGGCGGTCTTGAGCGGCCCGAGCAGGCTGAGCGCCGCGCGAATCAGCTTGTCGCCGGCCGCGAAGTAGCCTGCCGCGACGTTGCCCGACACGAAGCCGAGCAGCACCGTGTTGGTCGACGCATAGAACGCGACCGACGTCGACGCGAGAAACACCTGCCAGCCGCCCCGCAGCGATTCGGCGATGTCGGCGATACGCACGCGAACGAACTCGATTTCGCGATTGACACGCAGGTAGACGGCGAGCGCGATCGACGATCCGAGCGGCACGGCGGCGTTGATGAGCATCGCGGTATCGAGATCGGCGGGACCGTGCACGAACAGGAACATTGCCGGAATGGTCAGCACGCGGCCGCAAGTCAGGATCAGGGCGAGTGCGCGCAGCTTCTCCACGCCCTGGAAATACCAGCCCGGCGTGAACGCCGCGCCCACGACCATTCCGAAGCCGATCAACAGCAGCGCGCGATTCTCGGCGAAGCGTCCGACCACGAAGGTCAGTACGACCAGCACGACGAAGCTGACGGCGGCGATGCCGATCTGCGCGAACAGCGTGGCCCAGAAGATGCGCGACCGCTCGGCGCGATCGTCGCGTGCATGCGCGATGCGCGGCGTGGCGGTCAGGTCGAAGCTGTAGCTCGTGCAGTTGAAGAAGTACGCGATGACCGCGAGCGAGAATGCGAGCTGACCGTAGCCTGCCGGCCCGAGCGCGCGCGTGAGCAGCGGCGCGATCAGCAATGGCGCGGCATACATCGAGATCTGCAGCGTCAGCAGCAGCAGGAAATTCTTCTTGAGGTTTGACATTCGCTCGATCGGCGCCGTGAAGTCTCGCCCGACGACGATTGCCGGCGTCGGGCGGGTGCGCGGCCGGTCGACGCGGACCGGGCTGCCTCGATTCATGACCGGCACCGCCGTTGCCGGTTTCGCCCGGCGACGCCGAATGCAGTCACGTCTATGGCGGCCATGATACGGCGCGTGCGTGGCGGCTTTGTTCGCGAGCCAACCGTTCGGCGATTCGTTGCGCGGCGCACGGGAATTCACGGGCCCGTTTTTCGGGGTGCGGTCCCGCCAGCGTATGAAGATTGCCGTTCGGTGCGCTCGCTCACAGACGCGCGACACGGTGCGGTGTTCAATCCGGTATCGGCGCACGGGCGGCCGTGCGGGCCGGCTCCGCGGCACGCGCGCGGGCCGTGCGCGGCAAGCGACGGAACGGACATCATGAACGAACGAGCGGCGGCGGGTGCGCGCACCCGACTGCGACAGGCCGGGACGGCGGTGCGCGGGACCTTGCGCGCGCGACGCGCGGCGGGCGGCTATGCGGGCTACTGGTGGGAGGATCCCGCACGCCTCGTGCTGATCTTCATCCTGCCGTTGTACGGATTGCTGTCGCTCAGCCTGCTGGGCGACCAGAAATCGATTGCACGGCTCTATTTCGACGGCTATTACGCGTTCGCCGGTGCGTTGTTCCTGCTGGTCGTGATGGCGACGGCATGGTTCGCGACGACCGAGGCGGAGTCGCGGCCGGGGCCGGCGGCGGCGCCGATCGAGCTGCCGCCGCGCGTGCTCGATTTCCTGTTCGCGCTCGCGCTGTTCGGCTATCTCGTGATGATGAGCGGCATCATCACGCACCCGGCATTGCTGCTCGCGTTCCTGCACGGCGACGCGACCACCTACGTCATGCTCGAGCAGGTCGGGCGGATCGCCGGCCTGAGTTCGTTCACGCAGGCAACGGCGCCGTTCGTCGCGCTCTATTTCTACGTGTTCCGCACGCCGGTGAAGGGCCTGAACCGCTACAAGGTGTACATGGTCGTGCTCGGCGTGCTGACACTGCTGCGCAGCTTCATCTTCGCCGAGCGGCTGGCGCTGATCGAGATGATGCTGCCGTTCGCGCTGATGGTCGTGCGGTTCCGGCTCGGCGGCCGATATTCCGCGGTGCTGAGATTCGGGCCGTACGCGGCTATTCCGCTGCTGTTCGCGCTGTTCATCGCCAACGAGTACAACCGCTCGTGGGAAGCCTATTACGTCAACATCTACGACAACGTGTTCGATTTCGCGCTCGAGCGGCTCGGCCTGTACTACTCGACGGCGCTGAACAACGGCGCGGGGATCGTGAGCGTGCTCGGCTGGGGGAGCGGTCATCCGATGTTCACGTTCGACTGGCTGGTGCGCTTTCCGGTGATTGGCGCGATATTCCAGCCGTGGCTCGACTCGACCGACAGCATCACCGTGTTCCTGAACAGCTATGCCGATCCGGAATTCAACAACCCGTCGGGCATCTTCGTCCACTTCTACGAATGGGGCTGGTTCGGGCTGCTCGATGCGGTCGTGCTGGGCTGGGCGCTCGGCCGCAGCTACGCGGGATGGCGCAGCGGCAACGGGTTCTGGTGCTGCGCGCACGCCGTCCTCTATGTGTCGCTGATGGAGGTCATGCGCACGCCGAACCTGTTCAGCGGGCGCAACTTCCTGCCGATCGTGCTGCCGATCCTGATATTCCGCTGGTTCGCGAAGCGGCCGGCGCGCGTGTTGCCGGCGGCCGGACGGGAACGGCGTGGAGTGGCCGCGCAAGCGGCGGGAGGCGCGGCCGATATCGGTTGATTGTCGGCTGCTGCGCAATGCGCACGCCGACGTCGCACGGCCGTTCGCGCACGATGCGCGCGATGTCGTTGCGCCCCCGTTTTGCTGTCACGGCTACGTCACGAAGCGCCCCTAACGTTGCACTTCCCGTCGCGGCGGCACGCCCGTTGCGCGCCGCGCGGGTATGCGATCGCCCCGGTTCGGGGCGGTGCCGCGCGCCTGCGACGCCGTGCCTGCGTCGCGGGCAGCCCGCGACGTTTCATGCCCGTCGGGTGTGCGCAATGACATTCGCCGAACGAGCGCGACGCTGATCGCCTCGGATCGAGCGATCAGGAGACAAAGTCCATGTTGAGTCCGCATGAATTCTCGATGCTGCTCCGCGTCGCGCGTGCGCCGGACAGCGTCGATCCGTCGAATCCGGCATTCGCGGTGCTCGTCGAGAAGCAGCTGGTCGACGACACGCAGAGCCGCACGAACGCGGTGGCCGCGCGTCCTGCGCTGACGCCGACCGGCCAGATGCTGCTCGCGCGGTTCGACGAGGCGGCCTGACCGGAAAGGCGCACGCCGTCCGGAACCGCACGACGTTTAGCGACGGGCGTCACGCCCTTTGCGCAAGCGAAGGACGCGACGCGTCGAAGTGCAGCGCGATTACTGCGCGACCGGTACCGTTACGTCGCTGCCGAACCAGTGCATCGAGATCTTCTTCAGCGTGCCGTCGTTGCGCAGCGAAGTCAGCGCGTCGTTGATCGCCTTCTCGAACTTCGGATTGCCCTTGCGGAACGGGATCGCCATTTCCTGCTTGCCGCCGTTCAGCACGGCGCCGGGGCGCAGCGGAAGGTTCGAGGTCTTGATCATGTACGGCAGCATCAGGCGGTCGTCGAGCGTCGCCTCGATCCGGCCGGCGGCGAGATCGCGCAGCTTCTCCGGCGCGCCCGGATAGGTCTGCACCTCGATGCCCGGCACGGCGCGCGCCATCTGGTCATAGTTGGTGCCGAGCGTCACGCCGAGCTTCTTGCCCTTGAAGTCTTCGAGCGACTTGAAGTCGCGCGTATCGTCCTTGCGCTGGATCAGCTGCGCGGCCGAATACGTGTAGGGCTGGCTGAAGTCGAGCGCTTCCTTGCGCTGCGGCGTGATCGTGACCTGGTTGACGATCACGTCGAACTTGCCGGCCTGCAGGCCGGCGATGATGCCGCTCCATTCGGTCGGCACGAACTGCGTCTTCACGCCGAGCTTGCCGGCGACCGCGTTGGCGACGTCGACGTCGAAGCCCTCGAGCTGCCCCGACGTGCCGCGCGAGTTGAACGGCGGATACGTGCCTTCGAGACCGACGCGCAGCACGCCGGCCTTCTTCACGGAGTCGAGCAGGTCTTCCGCGTGGGCGGCGACGGCCGTGAAGCCGAGGGCCGACGCGAGCAGCAGGCCCGACAGCAGGAACTTCGAACGTTTCATTGCAGATCTCCAGGTTTCGATGTCGTGTAGTGAGCGCCGGATCTCGAGCGGATCCGGCGGGGCCGGAGTACGGGCACATAGACGCTACTCGCAACCGGGCCGCGCTGGAAGCGGAATTGACACGGATTGCAAACGGTTTCATCGAGTGACAGGCGCGTGAGGGCGGCCGCGGAAGTCCGTGCCGGATGGACATCGCGCGGCGACGTGGCGTACCTTTGCGGTTTTGCCGTGGCGGTGCAACACGCGGCAACGCAGGCGGAGGGAAGCGATGAAGTCGTATTGCAGCGAGGGGGGCCGCCGCGCCGTCGGGCGGCCGGAAACGCAACGGGCGGCGGCATGACGAGTCATTTCGCGTCGCTGGAGGCCGCGCGCCGTGCGCATCCGGTCCGGATCGCGGATTGGGGATACCTGTGTTGCCGCGAAGCGGATCTCGCTGCGTCGGGCGTCGCGTTCTTCGACGACGTCGAGGATCCCGGAGTATGCCGGCGCGCGGCGTTTTCAGGGAAGGGCGGTCGCCTTGTCGTGCTGACCGTTCATCGCGCCGCGCGGTGCGACACGGTCTTGTTCGCGTCGGATGCGCGGATTGCCGGGCGCGACGACTGGCTGGCCGTGCTGCCCGATGAGTTCGCTGGGTGGGGCGATGCGTTCGAGGTCGTGTATTTCGGTCGGCCGGTCTGATCGAGGCCCGAGGACCGGAAGACAACTGCCTGCACGCGGAATTGGCATAATCACGGCTCGTCGACCATGCGCCCTCCGCGCCGCAGGCGGCGCGTGCCAGCGATCGCCGGTTGCGATTGCGCGGCCGTCTCGACGCATTTCACCCGTTACCACCGCAATACCATGTCGACCACCCCCGCGACCGAAGTGTCGCTGAAGCACATTCTCGAACGTCCGGGCGATTTTTCCGGATGGCTGTACCTGCCGCCGATGCCGTGGACGCTCGACACCGAAGGCGCATTCTCCGAGGACCACCCCGATGCGGACGACGACGCGGTCCCGGCCGTCGCCCGGCAGCGGGGCTGGCAGATCACGCTGGACAGCGCGACGATCGAGGACATCGTGATCAATGCGCACGACCAGATCGACGAGCCGAGCATCGCGCAGTTGCTCGACGCATTTTCCTTCTACGTCGAGAACGACGCGTTCATCCTGTTCTGACGACACGCGAATCGCGCACCACCGCGCGCGGCAACGATCGACCTCCACTTCACCATGAAGAAAGGACCGCTCGTGAACTGCAGCGGTCCTTTCACCTTCATATGACGTACGCGCCGCCGCTTACGGCAACGAAATCGTCAAATTGGCCGACTCCGGCCCGACCTTGATCACCTGCGAATAAGGGGCGAGCGCCTGCAGCGTCTTGTCCTTCAGATAGGTATTGAGCCCGAGATACCCGAGCAGCGCGACGAGCGCGAACACAGCGCCGATCGCCCACACCGGCACTTCGCGCTTGAGCCGATGCGCGATCTGGTCCGGCAGCGGCCAGTGCGGCGCGAACGGCGCGCGCTTGCCCTTCATGTGCGCGATTTCGTCGCCGAGCCGTGCGGTCAGGTAGGCCAGCTTCTCCGGCCCTTCCAGCAGATACTTCCCCTGGAAACCGAGCAGCAGGCACATGTGGAACACCTCGAGCGACTGCAGCCGCGCCGCGCCCTGCGCGCGGCAATCCTCGAGATACGTGAAGAACTTCTCGCCCGCGAGCTGCTCGCCGAACAGCACGAGCTGCAGCGGCCGGCGCTCCCAATCCGGGCGGATCTTGAACTGCGACGACAGCACCATCTCGTCGACGGCCGCGCAGTACGCGAACTTCGCGCTGTATACGTCCTCGGCAGCGATGTTCAGCTTCTTCGCGCCGCGCTCGAAATCGGACAGGAATTCCTGGATGCGCGTGCTGAATTCGCTCGCGCTGTCCGGCTCGCGGCCGTTCTTGAGCAGGAACAGCATGAAGAAACCGTCGTACAGCAGGTCGAGCAGCGAGCGGGCCTGGAACGCGGCGTCCGTCGACGCCGGGGTATGCATGGGGGCCGGCGCGTTGTCGCCGAACAGGGAAGGCGCGTAGCTCATGATGTGACCGCGATCAGTTCGAATTTCAGGTCATTGATGCCAGTCGGCGCGTAGATCATCGCGGACTGGGCCTGCAGCATGCGCTCGTACAGCGCGCCGCGCGAATCGAGCGCGAAGTAGCATGCGCCGGGGCGCACCGGAATCGCGGGCGGCACCTGCGGCGTATACGCGAGCCGCACGCCGGGCATCGCCGACAGCACGAGCTTGTCGACGTCGTCGGGTGCGCCGACCTTGAAGCGGGCCGGCACGGCCTCGACGAGCTCGACGCTCGGCAGGTCCGCGGACACCGCGAGGTAGAACGCGGTCTTCTCGTCGATCTTGCCGGAGTCGAGCCGGCCGAGATGGAACGACGGACGCACTTCGTCGAGCGTGATCGCGAAGTAGCGCGTCGAGATCACGGTGTCGAGCAGCTCGCGCAGCATCAGGTCGAGGCGCGCGAAGCTCGGCCCCGGATCGTCGTGGCGGTACACGGGCAGATCGGCCAGCGAATAGCCTTTCGAGAACGTCATCAGCTGGCCCGCGAGGCGCAGCAGTTCCTGGAACAGCCGTTCGGGGTGCAGCGCCGCGTGCTGGTGCAGGTGCGCCAGCGTCGCGAACGCGGCGTTTGCGGTGTGCAGCAGCCAGAACGACGCGATGTCGCCGGAGCGGAATTCGATGATGTTCTTCGACGGCTCGCGGTGAAAGCCGTACAGCGCGTTCACCTTCGCCTGCAGCGCGTCGATCAGCTGGCGCAGCCGCTGGTGCAGGATCGGCGATGCGTCGATCGCGAGGCACGGCGGCACGAAGCTGTCGTCGATCTCGAAGCCGGACGTCGCGGTGCGGCGCACGCGCACGAGCGGCACCGACAGCAGCTGGTCGCGCGGCTCGCTGTGCGCGATCAGCTTCACCTGCGTCTTCAGGAACGTGATGTCGGCCTCGGCCGCATCGGTGAAGTTGTCGGCGACGCTGGTCTGCTCGCTGACGAAGCGCGTCGTGAAGCCGGCAGCCGGATCGTCGCTGTAGTTGGTGCCGTTCTCGCGCAGCGGATGCAGCGCGAGATAGAACACGAATTCGTTGATGCCGTCGGGCAGCGTGTCCAGTGCGATCGGCGGCGGCAGGTCGTCCGCCTGCGGCGCCGCATAGAGCGCGCCGTCCGGAAACACGAGCGCCAGCTCGGCGACGCGCAGCACGTTGCTGCCGAGCGCATCGCGGTCGATGCGCACCGAGCGCACGCCCCAGTTGTACGGCTGGATCGCCTGGATGGACTCGAACAGGCGCGCTTCGTGGTACGCATCCTGCCGCTGAAAATGTTGAGGCCGGAGGAACAGCCCTTCCCCCCACAGCACCTTGGCCGAATAACTCATGTCAAATCCGGTTAATGTGGCGTTGCGATGTAATCGATTTGTTCGTGCCCGAATTAAATCGCCAAGTGTTAACTCTTGTTAATTGACATTCGTGCGTCATGTTTAACCGCAGCTCACCGACGAAAGCAAATTGAGCGGCTGTGACGGCGCACCCTGTTGCGGTGCGATGACCGTGCCGTCGGTGACCGTCATCGCGCAGTTATGCAGGCCGATGATTATGCCGGATTTCTCCGACTTTGCCGGATCGAACGTCAGTTTCCATCGCTGGATTGCGGGATCGCGGAACAGCGCGACAATGCCGAACGCCTGCGCTTCGCGCGAAACCTTTTCGGTCGCCGTATAGCGCTGGCCCGGAATCAGCGTGATTTCGCGCACGTTCAGCAGGTCGGCGCCCAATGCGGCCTTTTCCTTGGTCGGATCGGTAAATGCGTCGAACGGCGCCTGCTGGAATGAGGTCGGGTCCTTCAGCGCATAGAGTCGCACGACGAGCGCGAGCGGCTTGTTGTCGGTCGCGGCGTTCAGGTTCGGCGCCGCGGCGAGCGTGATGCCGATGTTGCGCGGCGGCTTCTGCGCGTCGGGCACTTCGGGCTTGCCGATGCCGGCGGCCGACATGACGGCGCTCGCGGCGGAGCCGAGCAGCGGGGCGGCCGCGCAGCCGGCCAGTAGCGCGCAGGCGGCCAGCGTCAGCGCGTAGCGAATCATGGTCGGTCTCATCGTGTTTCCGGCGTGTCGCCTTTTGCTCCCTGTCAAATCTACCGGGCATTTCAGCGTCGACGCGAATGCCGGTCGTCCTACCGATCAACTATTAAGCAGCGCGCGTCGCGACAGGCATTCGGAAATTTTTTCCGCCGTCCGGGCGGCCCGCCCGGGAACCAGTAAAACTTGCGCGTTCCGGCCGCCAGGAAAATCGTCGCGCACGTGCTGCGACAGGCTTTTCGAGGGGGTAGCGCCCGGTTTTAAAAGGAATTACTCTGCACGCGACGATTGAATTATGAAAAATTGATCGGTACTATACCCGCGCGCTTCTTGCAAAGCAAAAGAACCAGATTCTCAACGATTTTAAAACTCACGCGCCGGTGGATATAACGATGAAAGACCGTCTCTTCGCAAAATTGTCCGGGGTAGTGCTGGCCTGCGGCGTGATCGCCGGCTGTGCGACCCAGCCGACGCCGCCGACCGCCGATGTATTCAACAAGTCGCTGGCCGATGCGGACGCGGTTGCGAAATCGGGTGATCAGGACAAGGCGCTCGGCCTTTACCAGCAGCTCGCGAAGTCGGATCCGACGCGCGAGGAACCGTGGTCGCGCATCGCGCAGATCCAGTTCGCCCAGAACCACTACGGCCAGGCGATCGTCGCCGCCCAGGAAGCGCTGCAGCGCGATGCGACCGACCGTCAGGCGAAGAGCGTGCTGGCCGTCGCGGGCCTGCGCATCGCGACGCAGTCGCTCGGCGAGCTGCGTCAGGACGCCTCGCTCGCGGGCGATGCGAAGTCGGACGCGCAGGCGCTGGCGAAGCAGCTGCGCGAAACGCTGGGCGAGAACGCGCTGTTCCCGCCGGAGCAGAAGACTCAGCCGAAGAAATGGACGCGCACCAAGCTGCATCGTCCGAAAGTAACGGCCCGTACAGAGGCCGCCGACAGCGGCGCGGCAACCACGCCGCCCCCGCCCCCGCCGGTGAGCTCCGGCACGCCGCAGAAGGGCGGCGATCCGTTCAGCGCGCTGCGCTGAGCGGATCGACCAAACCACAACCAACCTGGGAGCCGTCGAGATGGCCAAGAAAGAGAGCATTCAGAAAAGCTTGCAAAAAATACGGCCGCCGCGCGTCCAGCTGACCTACGAGGTCGAGAAGGGCGACGCGATCGAGGTGAAGGAATTGCCGTTCGTCGTCGGGGTCGTCGGCGATCTGGCGGGCCAGTCCGAGATCGAGCAGCCGAAGCTGCGCGACCGCAAGTTCGTCAATATCGACCGCGACAACTTCGACGACGTGATGAAGGCGATCGAGCCGCGCGCCGCGTTCCAGGTGGAAAACCGCCTGAGCCCGGAAGGCGGCAAGTTCGCGGTCGACCTGAAGTTCCGTTCGCTGTCGGACTTCAGCCCGGACGAAGTCGTCGAACAGGTCGAGCCGCTGCGCCGCCTGCTCGAGGCGCGCTCGAAGCTCGCCGACCTGCGCAACAAGCTGGCCGGCAACGACAAGCTCGAGGATCTGCTGTCCGAGGTGCTGAAGAACACGCAGCAGCTGCAGGAGCTCGCGAAGGGCACGGGCGGCGACAAAGACGGCGAATGACGACGGAGTGTTGAGATGAACCAGCAAACGGCTCCGGCCCAAGCAAGCGGCGCGGAATACGCCGCCGGGACTTCGCTGCTCGACGATATCGTCGAGAAGAGCAAGGTCGCGAAATCCGATTCCGAGCACGCGCGCGCGAAGGACCTGATCGGCGAACTCGTGCATCAGGTGCTCGACGGCACGGTGATCGTGTCGGACAACCTGTCGGCGACGATTGACGCCCGCGTCGCGGAGCTCGACCGCCTGATCTCGACGCAGCTGTCCGCGGTGATGCATGCGCCGGAATTCCAGCGCCTCGAAAGCACGTGGCGCGGACTGGATTACCTGGTCAAGGAGAGCAACACCGGCCAGACGATCAAGATCAAGGCGCTGCATGCGCCGAAGCGCGACCTCGTGCGCGACTTCAAGGGCGCGAGCGAGTTCGACCAGAGCGCGCTGTTCAAGAAGGTCTACGAAGAAGAGTTCGGCACGTTCGGCGGCTCGCCGTTCGGCGCGCTGATCGGCGACTACGAGATCTCGCGCCAGCCGGAAGACATGTACTTCATCGAGCAGATGTCGCACGTCGCGGCGGCCGCGCACGCGCCGTTCATCGCGTCGGCGTCGCCCGAGCTGCTCGGCCTCGAGTCGTTCGCCGATCTCGGCAAGCCGCGCGATCTCGGCAAGGTGTTCGACACGGTCGAATACGCGAAGTGGAAGTCGTTCCGCGATTCCGAGGATTCGCGCTACGTCGGCCTCACGCTGCCGCGCTTCCTCGGCCGCCTGCCGTTCAATCCGAAGGACGGCCAGACCGCCGAGAACTTCAACTTCGTCGAGGACGTCGACGGCACCGACCACGACAAGTATCTGTGGTGCAACGCCGCGTGGGCATTTGCCGCCCGCCTCACGGCCGCATTCGACGACTTCGGCTGGTGCGCGGCGATCCGCGGCGTCGAAGGCGGCGGCCTCGTCGAGGACCTGCCGACCCACACGTTCAAGACCGACGACGGCGAAGTCGCGCTGAAGTGCCCGACCGAGATCGCGATCACCGATCGCCGCGAGAAGGAGCTGAGCGACCTCGGCTTCATCCCGCTCGTCCATTGCAAGAATTCTGATTACGCCGCGTTCTTCGCCGCGCAATCGGTGCAGAAACCGAAGAAATACAGCACCGACAGCGCGAACGCGAACGCCGTCCTGTCCGCCCAGCTTCAGTACATCTTCTCGGTATCGCGCGTCGCGCACTACCTGAAGGCGATGATGCGCGACAAGATCGGCAGCTTCGCATCGGCGCAGAACGTGGAGACTTTCCTCAACCGGTGGATTTCGCAGTACGTCCTGCTCGATGACAACGCGTCGCAGGAACAGAAGGCGCAATTCCCGCTGCGCGAGGCATCCATACAAGTAGCGGAGATTCCGGGCAAGCCGGGCTCGTATCGTTCGGTCGCGTTCCTGCGCCCGCACTTCCAGCTCGACGAACTCTCGATTTCTCTGCGGCTTGTCGCTGATCTGCCCAAACCGGCAAATTCATAAGCGAGCAAATCGCCTGGGCGGGCCGCCTGGGTAGGACGTTAAAACCACCTCTTTGGGGAGTCGAAGGGCCATGTTACATATGCACTTGCAGTTTGGTAGTCCGGCGGTGAAGGGCGAATCCGCGGACAAGGACCATCAGGGCTGGATCGAACTGAAATCGTGGGATCACTCGATCCTGCAGCCGCGTTCGGCAACCGCATCGACCGCAGGCGGTCACACGATGACGCGTTGCGAGCACGGCGACATGATCTTCACGAAGGAAATCGATTCGTCGAGCCCGCTGCTGTATCAGCACGCGTCGGGCGGCACCACGTTCGACGAAGTGACGGTCCATTTCTCGCGCGCGGACGGTGAAGGCAAGCGCGTGCAGTACCTGGAAGTCAAGCTGAAGTACGTGATCATCTCGAGCATCGCGCCGAGCGTCCGCGAGGAAGGCCTGCCGATCGAGACGTTCTCGCTGAAGTATGCAGCCGTGCAGTGGAAGCAGACCCAGCAGAAGATCGGCGGCAACCAGGGCGGCAACACGCAGGGCGCCTGGAGCCTGACCAAGAACGACAAGACCTACGCGGTCTAAGGTCGGTTGCGGCAACGGGGCGCGCGGCGCTCCGTTGCCGTTTTTCGCAGCAGATGCCGGCCGATGAAACGCTTCGAGCCCAGTTTTCTCGACAAGCTGTTCGACGACGAACCGCACCTGCCGGCCTCGGCGGCGATGCGGCAATTGTCGCTGGACGAGCTGAAGAACACGGTCGCCCGCGACGTCGAGGCGATCCTCAATACCCGTATCGCGCACACCGAGTCCGAACTGGCCGCGCTGCCGGAGTGCCAGAAGTCGGTGCTGACCTACGGGCTGAACGATTTCGCCGGGCTGAGCCTCGCGAGCCACTACGATCGCGCGTTCATCTGCAAGTCGATCCAGCAGGCCATCGCGCGCCATGAGCCGCGGCTGCAGCAGGTGCAGGTGACGTTCGAGCTGAACGAGCAGTCGACCAACGCGCTCTATTTCGCGATCCAGGCGCTGCTCGTCGTGCACCCGGCAGAGGAGCCGGTCAGCTTCGACGCGATGCTGCAACCGTCGACACTGCAGTATTCGGTGACGCGCGCGCGCGCGGCGCGAATGCCGTAATTCAAGCCGCCGAGCGGGCCGGACCGCCCGGTGGCGGATCAGGGTCCGGCAAGGAATGGAAGAGCTTCGGGGTCGTCGATGGAAGAATTGCTGCCGTACTACGAGCGCGAATTATCGTTTTTGCGGCGCTATTCGCGGGATTTCGCCGAACGTTATCCGAAGATCGCGGCGCGCCTCGCGCTGTCCGGCGAGCACTGCGAGGATCCGCACGTCGAGCGGATGATCGAGTCGTTCGCGCTGCTCGGCGCGCGCATCAACAAGAAGCTCGACGACGACTACCCCGAATTCACCGAAGCGCTGCTGGAGGTGCTGTATCCGCACTACCTGCGACCGTTTCCGTCCTGCTCGATCGCGCAGTTCGCACCGGCGGCGCCGGGCCAGCAGACCGAGCCGGTCGTGATCCGGCGCGGCACCGAGCTCAAGAGCCGCCCGATCCGCGGCGTGCAGTGCCGGTTCCGCACCGCGTACGACGTGACGCTCGCGCCCGTCCGCATCTCGGAAGCGCGCTACACGCCGGTCGCACTCGCGCCGAGCGCGACGGTGCTGCCGTCCAACGCGACCGGCGTGATCTCGATCACGTTCGAATCGCTCGCCGCGCAGCTCGATCTCGGCGCGCTGAAGCTGCCGACGCTGCGCGCGCACCTGCACGGCGAGCAGTCGTTCGTCGCCGAGCTGACCGACTGCCTGTTCGTCAACGTGCTCGGCGCGTATGTCGAGCCCGAGCGCAACGGCCGCTGGACCGCGCTGCGCAAGCTGCCGATCGCGCAGGCCGGCTTCGACGAGGACGACGCGCTGATCGACTATCCGGCGAAGTCGCACCCCGCATATCGCCTGCTCACCGAATACTTCGCGTTTCCCGACAAGTTCGACTTCGTCGACTTCGATCTCGCGGCGATCGCGCGCGCGGCGGGCCGCTGCCAGCGCGCGACGCTGCATCTCGTGCTGCAGGACGTGCGCAGCGACTCGCATGTCGCGCGGCTGCTCGAACTGCTGAGCGCGAGCCACTTCCGGCTGTTCTGCACGCCGATCGTGAACCTGTTCCGCCAGCACGGCGAGCCGATCCGCATCACGCATCGCGCGGTGTCGTATCCGGTGATCGCCGAGGCGAGGCGCGCGTTCGCATACGAGGTGTATTCGATCGACTCGGTGAAGCTGGTCCGGCAGCAGGCGCACGAGGAATCGGTGATCGAGTTCCGGCCGTTCTACTCGCTGCATCACGGCGAGGCGGCGCGGATCGGTCATTACTGGTTCGCGCGCCGCAACGACTGGGTCGCGCAGAAGAGCCCCGGCTATGAAACCGAGATCTCGATCGTCGACATCGACTTCGAGCCGACGTCGCCGCAGACCGACACGCTGAGCCTCGATCTCACCTGCACGAACCGCGACCTGCCGGCGATGCTCGCCTTCGGCCTCGAAGGCGGCGACCTGTTCCAGGAAGGCGGCGCGCAGACGAGCGGCATCGCACTGCTGCGCCGCCCGACGCAGAGCGTGCGCTTCGAGCGCGGCCGCGCCGCGCACTGGCGGCTCGTGTCGCACCTCGCGCTGAATCACGTGTCGCTGGTCGCGCACGGGCTCGCGCCGCTGAAGGAAATGCTGACGCTGTACGACCTGCGGCGCACCGCCGTGTCGACGCGCCAGATCGACGGGCTGGTCAGCGTCGAGCAGCGCGGCGCGGTGCAATGGCTGCCCGGCAAGCCGTTCGCGACCTTCGTGCGCGGCATCGAGGTGCGGCTGACGATCGACGAGGAACACTTCGTCGGCGCGAGTCTCGCCTCGTTCGTACGCGTGCTCGACAGCTTCTTCGGGCTGTACGTCCACCTCAACAGTTTCGTTCAACTAGTCGTCGTGTCGAAGCGCACCGGCGAGGAGATCATCCGATGCAAGCCCCGCACCGGCGAATCGATCCTGGCGTAGTCGACGCGCTGCTCGACGAGCCGCACCGCTTCGAGTTCTTCCAGGCCGTGCGCGTGCTCGAAGGGCTGTTCGCGCGGCAGGCGTCGGATGCGCCCGGCGCGTGGCGGCAGGGCGACGTCGTCGCGCAGCGCATCGAATTCCGCAACACGCTGTCGCTCGGCTTTCCGCCGAGCGAAATCGAAGGCGCACGCTCGTATGGCGACGACGGCACGCCGCTCGACTCGGGCGAGCAGCGCGAAGCCGCGCTCGCGGCCGGCGAGCTCGGCCACGTCGAGCTGACGCCCGCGTTCTTCGGGCTGCTCGGCGGGCAGGGCGCGCTGCCGCTGCACTACACCGAGCAGATCGTCGCGCGCGAGCACCTGAAGCGCGATCATGCGGCGCGCGCGTTCTTCGACGTGTTCTCGAACCGCGCGACCGCGCTGTTCTATGCCGCGTGGAAGAAGTACCGGCTGCCGTTCCACTACGAGCTCGACCGCGACGAGCGCTATCTGCCGCTGCTGCTCGCGATCGCCGGCGTGCCGAACGACGAGGTGCGCGACAGTCTCGCGGCCGGGGTCGGCGGCGTGCTCGACGAGGCCGTCGCGGGCTACGCGCTGGCCGCGCGGCACCGGCCGATGTCGGCCGCGTACCTGCAGCGCACGCTGTCTGACTACTTCCGCGTGCCGGTGAAGATCGACCAGTTCGTCGGCAAGTGGTACGACGTGCCGCCCGACCAGCTGAGCGTGCTCGGCGAGGTCAATGCGGTGCTCGGCGCGACGGCGCTCGTCGGCGAGCGCGTGTGGCAGCGCGACATGCGCGCGCGGATCGTCGTCGGGCCGCTGTCCAAGCGCGACTACGAGGCGTTCCTGCCCGGCGGCGCGCAGGCCGTCGCGCTCGAACGGATGCTGACGCTGCTGGCCGGCGTCACGCTCGAATACGAGGTCAAGCTCGTGCTCAAGCGCACCGAGGTCGGCGCGAGCGTGCTCGGCGCCGGTTCGCGGCTCGGCTGGGACGCGTTCCTGTGCACGCGCGACGCCGCCGAGGATCGCGCGGATGCACGCTACGAGCTGCACGTGATTCACTGATTCCGCGGGTCCGCCTGCCGATGCAGCGCATGCGCGCGCCATCGGCAGGCGGACCCCGACAACAAGTACGCAATCGAACCTGAGATCGACGCCATGAGCACGCCCCTGAAGACCCTGATCACGAAACTGAATCCGCTGTGCCGGCATGCGACCGAGCGCGCGGCGAGCGCATGCCTGGCGCGCGGCCATTACGAGGTCGATCTGGAGCACCTGTTCCTCGCGCTGCTCGAGGAGCCGGCGGGCGACCTGCCGCTCGCGCTGCGTGCGAGCCGCATCGATCCGCACGCGCTGCGCGCCGACCTGGAACGCGAGCTGACGCGCCTGAAGACCGGCAACACGCGCACGCCGGTGTTCTCGGTGCACCTGATCGCGCTGTTCGAGCAGGCGTGGCTGATCGCGTCGCTCGATTCGCAGCTCGGCCGCATCCGTTCCGGGCATCTGCTGCTGGCGCTGCTGACGGCGCCCGATCTCGCGCAGTTCGCGCAGCGGATGTCCGCGCAGTTCGCGGACGTCAACGTGACGGACCTGAAGCACAAGTTCGACGAGATCGTTGCCGGCTCCAGCGAAGCGGAACCGCGCCAGGCCGATGCGGGCGACGGCGACGCCGCGCCCGCGGCCGACGGCGCCGCACCCGCGGCCGGACCGTCGAAGACGCCCGCGCTCGACACGTACACGACCAACCTCACGCAGCGCGCGCGCGACGGCAAGATCGATCCGGTGATCGGCCGCGAGGCGGAGATTCGCCAGGCGATCGACATCCTGATGCGGCGCCGCCAGAACAACCCGATCATGACCGGCGAGGCCGGCGTCGGCAAGACCGCCGTCGTCGAGGGCCTCGCGCTGCGGATCGCGGCCGACGACGTGCCGCCGCCGTTGCGCGGCGTCGCGCTGCACGTGCTCGACATGGGACTGCTGCAGGCCGGCGCGAGCGTGAAGGGCGAGTTCGAGAACCGGCTGAAGAGCGTGATCGACGAGGTCAAGAAGAGCGCGCACCCGATCATCCTGTTCATCGACGAGGCGCACACGATCATCGGCGCGGGCGGCCAGGCCGGCCAGAACGATGCGGCGAACCTGCTGAAGCCGGCGCTCGCGCGCGGCGAGCTGCGCACGATCGCCGCGACGACGTGGAGCGAATACAAGAAGTACTTCGAGAAGGATGCGGCGCTCGCGCGGCGCTTCCAGGTCGTGAAGGTCGAGGAGCCGAGCGAGCCGCTTGCGGCCGCCATGTTGCGCGGGATGGCCGGGCTGATGGAGAAGCACTTCAACGTGCGCATCCTCGACGATGCGATCACCGAAGCCGTGCGCCTGTCGCACCGCTACATCAGCGGCCGCCAGCTGCCGGACAAGGCGATCAGCGTGCTCGACACCGCGTGCGCGAAGGTCGCGCTCGCGCACAGCGCGACGCCGGCCGCGATCGACGATACGAAGAAGCGCATCGAGCGGATCGATGCGGAAATCGCCTCGCTCGAACGCGAGGCGGCCGGCGGCGCGGCGCACGACGAGCGGCTCGGCGAGCTGCGCACCGAGCGCGACGCGGCGCTCGAACAGCTGGCGAAGGACGAAGCGCGCTACGAAGCGGAGCGCGCGATCGTCGCCGAGATCACCGAACTGCGCGAAGCGCTCGACCATGCACGCGGCCCGTCCGACGACGGCCAGCCGGTCGACGTGCAGGCCACGCGCGACAAGCTCGCCGAGCGCGTCGCGGCGCTGCATGCGTTGCAGGGCGGCGAGCCGATGGTGCCGCTGCAGGTCGACGGCCATGTCGTCGCCGAGATCGTCGCCGCGTGGACGGGCATTCCGCTCGGCCGGATGGTGAAGGACGAGATCGACACCGTGCTGAACCTGCAGCCGCTGCTCGCCGCGCGCGTGATCGGCCAGGACCATGCGCTCGAGGCGATCGCCCAGCGCGTGCGTACGGCGTCCGCGAGCCTCGAGGATCCGAACAAGCCGCGCGGCGTGTTCATGTTCGTCGGGCCGTCGGGCGTCGGCAAGACCGAGACGGCGCTTGCGCTGGCCGACATCCTGTACGGCGGCGAGCGCAAGATGGTCACGATCAACATGAGCGAGTACCAGGAAGCGCACAGCGTGTCGGGCCTGAAGGGTTCGCCGCCGGGCTACGTCGGATACGGCGAGGGCGGCGTGCTGACCGAGGCCGTGCGCCGCAATCCGTATTCGGTCGTGCTGCTCGACGAGGTCGAGAAGGCGCACCCGGACGTGCTCGAGATGTTCTTCCAGGTGTTCGACAAGGGCATGATGGACGACGCCGAAGGGCGCGAGATCGACTTCCGCAACACGCTGATCATCCTGACGTCGAACGTCGGCTCGGCCGCGGTGATGCAGGCGTGCCTGAACAAGCCGGCGGAGGAACTGCCCGATCCGGACGCGCTCGCCGACGCGCTGCGCCCGCAGCTGTACAAGACCTTCAAGCCCGCGTTCCTCGGCCGGATGAAGGTGGTGCCGTACTACCCGATCTCCGACGACGTGCTGGCCGAGATCATCGAGCTGAAGCTCGAGCGGATCCGCCGCCGCATCGAAGCGAACCACAAGGCCATGTTCGAGTGGGACGAGTCGCTCGTCGATGCGGTGCTCGCGCGCTGCACCGAGGTCGATTCGGGCGCCCGCAACGTCGACCACATCCTGAACGGCACGCTGCTGCCGGAGATCGCGGGCCATGTGCTGGGCCGGATCGCCGACGGCGCGGCCATCGCGCGCATCGCGGTGCGCGCGGACGAGGCCGGCGAATTCGCGTATACCGTCGAATGAGCGCGGCCCGCGCAACCTCATGCCTCAACGGATTCACTGAACCATGCCGATCAATCTTCCCGAGCTGCTGACGCCGGTCAGCGACGCGTCGCCCACCGGCGACGACCTGCTGTTCTCGAACGAATTCGACGCGATCCAGGAAGCGCGGCGCTACGACGACCCGACGCTCGACCAGGGCGAATGGGTGACCGAGATCAAGGAAGCCGACTGGGGCTTCGTCGTCGATCGCGCGAGCGAACTGCTGCGCACGCGCACCAAGGACCTGCGGCTCGCGGTGTGGCTGACCGAGGCGCTCGCGCTCGAGGACGGCATCACGGGCCTCACCGACGGCTATGCGCTGCTCGAAGGGCTGTGCCGCGAGTACTGGGACACCGTGCACCCGCTGCCGGAAGGCGACGACATCGAATACCGGCTCGGCAACGTCGCATGGCTGTCCGGCCGCACGGCCGAGCTGCTGCGCGGGATTCCGATGACGGACGGCGCGTCGAACGCGTTCACCACGCTCGACTGGGAAGTCGCGCAGCACGTCGCGCAGGCGATCAAGCGCGATCCCGAGCACGCGGACGACATCGCGCGCGGCAAGCCGTCGGTCGACCAGATCGACGCGTCGCGGCGCGTGACGCCGATCGCGTTCTACACGACGCTGCTCGCGAACCTGAAGGCGTTCGAGTTTGCGCTCGACGCGTTCGAGGAAACGCTGGTTGGTCGCGCGGGCGAGTCCGCGCCGAGCTTCCGGCAGGCGCGCGATGCGTTCGAGACCGTATACCGGCTCGCGGAGCGCTTTGCGCGCGAGCAGGGCTATACGGGCAGCGCGCCGCATACGCAGGCGGCGCCGCAGCCCGAGCGCATCGAGCCGAGTTTCGGTAACCCGATCCAGACGGAGGACACGCACGTGCAGCCGCAGCCCGTTCCACGCGCGCCGGTGACGCAGATGATCGCCGGCATCCAGAACCGCGCGCAGGCGGTCGACCAGCTGCGTGCGGTGGCGCGCTATTTCCGCCAGACCGAGCCGCACAGCCCGGTCGCGTATCTGGCCGACAAGGCCGCCGAGTGGGCCGACATGCCGCTGCACAAGTGGCTCGAGAGCGTCGTGAAGGACGACGGTTCGCTGTCGCATATTCGCGAGCTGCTGGGCGTGAGGCCGGACGAGCAGTCGTAAACGCAAAACGGGCGACGCCCTTTCCGGCGCCGCCCGCTGTCGGCCGGGCCGCCCCCGCAGCGGGCGCGGCCGGCTTGCGCTACTGCCCCACCCGGAACTCGATCCGCCGGTTCCGCGCGCGCCCTTCGGCCGTATCGTTCGGTGCGATCGGCTGATCCGGCCCGACGCCCGTCGTCGTCATCTGCTGCGGCGCGATGCTCTTCGTGATCAGATAACCCTTCACCGCATCCGCGCGCGCCTGGCTCAGCGCGATGTTCGACGTGCGGTTCCCCGAGTTGTCGGTGTGTCCGATGATGTCGACCGTGCGGTTCGGCATCTTCGCGAGCGCGGCCGCCATCTGGTCGAGAATCTGCTTGCCCTGTGGCGTCAGCGTCGCGCTGCCGGTCTCGAATTCGATCGTCCGGTTCGCGAGCGTCTGGTCGAGCAGGCCCTGCTCGGACGCCGACACGCGCAGCCCGTTGCGGATCGTGTAGGTCGGGTTCAGCGTGTTCGCCATGTCGCTCGCGAGCTGCTGGCGCTGCGCCTCGTTGTGCACCTCGCCCTTCATCTCGATCTGCGTGCCGTTGATCTTCAGCTGTCCCTTGCTGATCTGCTTGAGCTGCGGCCCGAGCAGCTTCTGCACGTTAGCGCTCCAGTTCGGCGGCGTCGCGACGTCGCCGACCTCGATCTGGTCGACCACGTTCGCCGCGCCGTAGGTGTCGCGCAGCTTCTGCAGCACGGCGGCCTTGGTCGCCTCGTCGGGCACCTTGCCGCCGACGACCACCTGGCCGGGCGTCGCGTTCGCCGGCGGCGGCGTGATCGTGCCCGCGGTGCCGGCCGTGCCGTGCACGACCGAGCCGGCGGCCGGCTGCACCGCGCCGGGATTCGCGTTGGCGGGCAGCGCGGCCGTCGCGACCGTGCCGTTGCCGACCGGCGTCACGGTCGCGCCCGTGTTCTGCGCGAAGCTCGCGCCGCTCGCGACGAGCCCGGCAGCGAGGAGGGCGGCGCCCAGCGTGCACCGGGCGTGAGTCATCTGGTGCATGCCGTCAGCCTCCGATGAACGCTTCGCGGAACGCGTCGATTGCGACGCGCAGCGACAGTTGCGGTTGGTCGAGGTAGCTGACGAGCTTGCTGATCTGCTGATCGTTTTGCGCATGGGCGTCGATCCACTCGGGATCGTCGATGTCGATGTTGTGGGCGGCGTAGGTCTGCGGGTCGACGACGCTCAGCAGCGTCTTCGCCGACGCGCCGTTGAAGCCGATGATGAGCCGCTCGCGCTCGGCGATCGAGCCGATGAAGATCGCGAGCTCGAAGTCGGCCTGCGCGACGAACGGGGCGATCAGTTCGAGCCAGAACGCGGCGACCAGGCTGCGGTAGAACGGATCGACCGGCAGCGGCAGCGTCAGGCCGCGCTCGATGTGCGACGAGCCGCTCTGCATCACCGGGCGCAGCAGCGAGCCGAGCGCGAGCATCGCGCCGCGCAGCCGCACCGGGTGACCGCTCTCGAGCAGCATCTGCTGCAGGCCGTACAGCGACTGGTGTTCGACGAAATCGTTGAAGGTGCCGTCATGCGACGTGCCGGGGCCGCCGATGTCGATCGGCACCTGCGTGTCGCCGAGCGCCTGCAGCGCGCCGGGCGGCTCGTCCTTGCCGAGCAGCGCCGGCATCTGCGCGGCGATGCGCGACCACAGCCGCGCGAACGCGAGCGGGCTGCGCGCGAGGAACGCGAGCGGCCGGTCGACTTCGAGCGCGGTCGCGCCGAGGAACGGGAAGCGGCGCATCGACACGTCGTGGCTCGCGACCATGTGCCCGGCAATCGCGAGCTTGCTGCGCGAGCCGAGGAACGCGAAGTGCATCGGCTTCGCATCCTCGTAGACGAGCTTCCAGCGCGGGTCTTCCGCGAGCAGTTCGAGCGCCTGCGCGATCCAGCGGTCGAGCGTCTGCAGCAGCTGCGGATTGTGCGCGCTCTTCACGAAGTCGCCGCGCGAAGGAATCTTGCCGAAGTAGGCGACTTGCGCCTGAACGGTTTGCGTCATTGCGCCCCCTGTGCATTCGTTCCGGTAGCGGCCGCGACGGCCGGTGCGGCGCCCGGCGCGCCTGCGCCGGTCTGGGCCGCGTTCTGCGCGGCGCCCGCGCTCACGTCGGCGACCGACGACGGCAGCTGCAGCCCGCGCAGGCTCTGCTGCTGCGGCTGGTCGCCGCCGCCGCCCGTCGGCTGCGACGTGCTGATGATGCGCATCGTCACCGACACGCTCACGCTGCCTTGTGCCCACGTCAGGTCGAAGGTGCCGTCCGGACGGCGCTTGCGCTGCGCCGAGTTGATCAGCTTCTCGAGACCGTAGCGGCCCGGCTCGTTGACGAGCTGGATCGTGCGGCCGTCGAAGGTCGTCGCGGACAGCGTCGCGCCCGGCGAGCCCTGCGGGTTCGGCCACACGAAGTTGGTCCACTGCGGCGGCGTGTTGCGGTAGCGCAGTTGCTGGCCGTCGATCGCGATCGTGTATTCCGTCGTGCCCGTGCTCGGCTGCGGCAGGATCTGGAACACCGTCTGCGGCTCGGACGACGCGGCCGCGCCGCCTGCGGCGCCGCCGGACAGCGGCGCGACCCAGCGCGCGAAGCCGTTCGTGAACTCCGGCGACAGCGCGAGGCCCATGTCGCCCCACGTGCGCGCCGCGAGCGTGTCGCCGCGACGCACCGCGAGCGGCCCGAGCGTCGTGCCGACGAACTTCGCGATCGAGCCGTCCGGACCGAACACCTGCGCGATCTCGCCGGCGCCGGCCTCGACCTTCGCGTTCGCCGCGAACGGGTACTTGGTCGCGAGCGAGCCCTGGAACGCCTGATAGACCTGCGCGTTCCACACCTTGTTGACTTCGACGCTGGCCGGCTGGATCACGACCGAGAACGCCTGCATCAGCGGCCGCACCAGCAGCGGACGCAGCGACTTGCGTTGCGAGTCGGTGAGGCCCGTCAGCATCTGCTCGTCGACGAACTTCAGCGAATCGGCCAGTTCCGAACCGTTGCCGTCGAGCGTCTGCTGCATCAGCTGGCGCGCGCCCGGGCCCGGATCGCCCTGGTTCTTGATCACGTTGAAGCGCGTGCGGACCTTCGACAGCGTGTCCATGTAGCCCTTCAGCAACGAGGTGCCGTCATGCGTCGCGACGATCCGCGCGAGGCCGATGAACTCCTGGCCGATCGGACCCATCGGCACCTCGACCGGATTGCCGTTGATGTCGATGTTGGCAGCCGCGACCTGGCCGGCCTGCGAGCGCGTGAACAGCTGCTTGACCCAGTTCACGACGCCGGTCTGCGCCTTCTTGATCGTCACGTTCGCGAGCGACGGGTTGTCCCACGAGGTCTGGTCGTACGCGGTCTCCAGGATCTTGCGGATCGGCGAATCCTGCGGGTCGCCGAGGCGGTTCATCCCGTCGACGGCCTGGCCGAAGCTGCTGAAGCCCTGCACCGCGATGCCCTGCATGAACTTCTGCCAGTGCTGCGCGTACTCGGTCTTGTACATGCCGACCAGCGTCTTCTGGATCTGCTCGGGGCTGCCCTCGAGCGTCAGGTCGTCCTGCGTCGACGTGTTCAGCACCCAGTCCTTCGCCTGCAGCTCCTTGGTCGCCGCATCGCGGATCGCCGGCTGCACGTAGTCGAACCAGGCCTCGCGCGTGAACGTGCCCGGAATCGCGTAGCTGCCCGCGACCAGCGACTGGTTGCCGTCGCCGACGATGCGCGCGACGGTCATCGGCGCGAAGCGGGTCGACGCGCGCGCCTTGATTTCCTCGTAGACGCGCTGGCGGGCCGGCATGCCGCGCACGACGCGGCGCAGGTTCTCGCGGGTCTGGTCGACGAGCGCGTAGTTCGCGTCGATCATCGGCCAGTCGTTGTCGTTCACGCGGGCGAGATAGAACGAGATCATGCGCTCGGCGCTCTTGATCATCTCGTCGCGCGGCATGTTGCCGCGATTCGTCTCGAGCCAGCCGCGCCAGAAGCGGGCGAGCTGGTCGGTCAGGTGCGCCTGTTCGACGTGGCGCTTGTCGGACAGCATCAGGTAGGTCTTCAGCGCGTTGTACGCATCCTGCACGTTGGTCGGCGACGCGTCGCTGTACAGGCCGCCTTGCGGCGCGGCCGGCGGTTGCGGCGCGGCCAGTGCGCCCGCGACGGACGACGACGGCTGCGCGGCGCCGGCCTGCGGCGCGGCGCCCGCCGGGTTCGTCGATACCGGCAGCGCGTTCGCCTGCACGGCGCCCGACTCGGGCGGGCGCGTCATCGGCACGAGCTGGTCGGGGTGCGCGTTCACGTCCTTCAGGAACGACGCGAGGTTCTGCGATACCGGGTTCAGCAGGATCTGGCGCACGCCGTTGTAGTACTCGGTCAGCAGGTGCTGCTCGAGGCGGTCGCCCTGGTACAGGCCGAGCGAGACCGACAGCGGCTTGTCGCGTCGGAACTGCTCGAGCTGGTCGATCCGGTCCTCGAGGATGTCCATCGCCTGCAGGCGCGACTGCAGGTCGTTGCGGCCCTGCTGCAGGCGCGTGACGTTGTCGAGGTCGGCCTGCACGTTCGCGACCAGCTGCTGGTTGCCGATCGTCGACCAGGTCCAGCCGCCGAGCGCGAGCGCAAGCGCCGCGACGAAGCCGAAGAAGGTCGCATAGCGCAGGCGCGTCTTGGTCGGGCTCGCGAACTGGCGCACCGTCTGGCGGTCGGCGAAGATCACCTTCGAGAACAGGTCGCGCAGGAAGAAGCCGTTCTTCGAGAACGCGCTGTGCGGCTTGGGCAGCGCGCTCGCGTCGAGGCCGAAGCGGTGCGCGATGCGCTGCGCGGCCGTGCTGCTGGTCTCGCCTTCCTGCAGCGCACTGGTGAAATAGAAGCCGCGGAAGATCGGCTTGTACTGGAACGGGTTGTTCTCGAACAGCGTCGCGAGGAAGGCGCGCAGCGCCGGCTTGACCGTCGAGAACTCGAGCGGGAAGCTCAGCTGGCCCGGCGACAGCTGGTTGCCGCGCGACAGCGACAGCTGCGCGACACTGATTTCCTTCAGGCCTTCGTAGAGTTCCTCGAAGCGCTCGTCGAACAGCGCGACGACGTCGCGCTTCTCGTCGGGCTCGTAGGGCAGCGTCGCGCCCCACACGCGGTCGTATTCGTGCTTGTCGCTGCTGCTGAAGAATTCGGTGAAGCCGGTGATCAGGTCGGCCTTCGTGAACATCACGTAGACCGGCGCGAACACTTCGAGCTTTTCCGTCAGCTCCTGAACGCGCTGGCGGAGGTTTTTCGCGAGATTGATCGCGAATTCGGGGCGGTTGCCGGTGAGTTCGGCGATGCTCGCGGTGACGATGATGCCGTTGATCGGCGCCTTCGGGCGGTAGCGCTTCAGCAGCCCGAGGAAGCCGAGCCATTCGGTGCGGTCCTCTTCATGCACCGAATAGCGGCCCGCGGTGTCGAGCAGGATGCCTTCGGTCGTGAAGAACCAGTCGCAGTTGCGCGTGCCGCCGATGCCGTGGATCACCGCGCTGTTCTTGTCGGCGAACGGGAACTGCAGGCCGGAGTTGATCACCGCGCTGCTCTTGCCGGCCGCCGGGTTGCCGATCACGATGTACCACGGCAGTTCGTACAGCGCGGAGCCGCCCGATACCTGGCCGATCTTCGAGGTCTTGATCGTCTTCACCGCGTCGGACAGGCGCGTGCGCAGCACGTCGAGGTCGGCCGTGCGCGTGTCGGGGCCGGCGGCGGCCGCGGCCGGCGCGGCGATCGTGCCGGTTTCCGCCTGCTCCTCGAGCACGGCGCCGAGCTGCTGGTTCGCGCGCTTCACGCGCCAGCGGCGCCACAGCGCGACGCCGAGCCACAGCGCGAGGATCGCCGCGAACGCGATGGCCGCCCACAGGAGCGGCAGCTGCAGCATGTCGGCGACGATGAAGAGAATCGCCGCTAGCGCGACGATCCCGACGATCGAGAGCGTACGCGGATGAGTCAGCACGTTGAGGATGCGTTGCATAGGACGTTCAGGTTCCGGTGCGATTCGGTGAGGCGACGCAGGCGCGCCGAGCGGCAAGGGTGACGCCGCGATGTGTCGCCATGCTGTCAAACGGGGTGAAGGAGGCGGGCATCAATGCGCTCGCGGCATCGGAGACGGCGCGCGCATTAATGAAAGGACGCTGTGAGATTTAAAACGGAAGCGGCGGCCCGAAAAAATCGCGCATCGGAATGCACGATCGATTGCGCCGCCCATATCGTTTCCTGCCGGGTGATTAAAAAGCCCCATGCCGCCCTCATTATTTCCTGTCCGGCAGCCTGGCTAGCTGCCGCGTCCCAGTTTAAAACCGGGTTTATGGTATTCCACGTGCCCGAGATCCATCATTTTCCAGCGACCACCCCAGGTCAGGCCAACCTGCTCGGCAACCTGCCCGTACAACTGATAGCCGCGCATGGCCCACGGATCTTTCTCGGAAATGACCAGCTTGCCGTCGCGCAGGAATGCATTGTCGGCCGCCAGCCCGAATTGGTGATAGCTCTGGAACGCGGCCGCATTGGTCACGCTGCCGCCCATCTGCGCAAGCCGGTTCTGCCGTTCCGGGCTCCGGTAACCCTCCAGCAGCGCCATTTCGTAACCATATTGTTCGTGCATGATCTTGTAGACCAGCAGCAAACGCGTACGGAAATCCGGATCCAGCAGATTCCAGTCGCGGCTCGCGTCCTTCAGCGCCGGCCGCACCTGCTCGACTTCCTTGGTGGCAAAGACCTCCGGCGGCAACGGCGGGGGCGGGACGAGCTGCTCGCCCTGCAATAGCGCGGCGATCTTCTCGTCGGGCACGCGTGCCGTGTCGTCGAACTGGAACAATTGCCTGCCGCGTAACGCGATGGCGACCAATGGCGGCGTCGCAAGAATACCCGCCGAGACCATAATCATCAAGCGGCGGCGAATCAGTAAATTTTGCACATCGCTTAAAGTGCTGCGCGTAACGGTTGCCGATTTAACAATCTGACTCCGCGTTCGCGCGGCGCGATCGTTCGCACGGCGTGCAAGACGGCCGTGAAACTGGGCGACGGATTCGAAAACCGTCGCGCGGACACCCGGTAAAAGCAACAGTGCCGCAACCGCGACGGCAAGGGTGAAATAGGCGACGAGTGCGACGGCAATCAATGAAATCCCCGGAAATTGGAATTGATTGTGTTTTGCAATGCTTGCTCTTAGAATCAGGCTGCTTCGAGAGGCCGGGCTATATTATCGCGGTGAATTAAACCAGGATTCAATGAGACGCTGAATGAGTGCGCCGGAAAATTCAAATTCGAAAACTCCGCCCAGCCTGCTGTCCGATACGAAACCGGCAGGCGAGGGTGGACCTCAGCAGTCGCGCATTCTCGCGAATCTGGAAGGCCGTGTCACGCCGCCCGCCGAACCGCCGCGCCGTTCGCTGAAGGCGCCGATCGCGGCCGTCGTCGCGCTGCTGGTCGCCGTCGGCGGCTGGGGCGCGTGGCGCTGGCAGCAGCAGCCGGCCGAGCCGTCTGCCGTTGCGGCCGCAGCGGCACCCGCGGCCGCGAAGGCCGCGCCTGCCAGCGGCGCCGCCGTGCAGGTGGCGCAGAACGCCGCGTCGGCCGCGCCTGCCGCGCAGCCGGCCACGATCGTCACTGAAGATGCTGCATCGGGCACGTCCGCGTCGTCTGCCTCGTCCGCGCCCGCCGCGGACGACAGCCGCCTGTCGCGCGCGCTCGCCAACGGCGCCTCCGACGCATCGGGCGCGACCACGGCCGGTGTCGCTGCCGCCGCAACGACCGCCGCCGCCGTCGCGACGACGAAAGCCGCGAAGGCCGATGCGAAGAACACGAAGCTCGCCGCGCGCAGCAAGGCGGAGACGAAGGCCGAGAGCAAGGCCGAAGCCCGCAGGCATCGCAAGGAGGCCGAGCTCGCGCAGGCGAAGAAGCGCCGCGACACGCCGGTGCGCACCGCGGGCGCGAAGGACGATCCGGATGCGGACCTGCTCGCAGCGCTCGTCGCGCGCACCAAGCCCGCCGACAAGAAGACCGCCGCGCAGAAGGCGCAGGCCGTGCCGACAAAGACGGCCGCATCCGCCGGCGGCTCGCTGGCCGCGCGCGTGAAGGAATGCTCGCAGCGCGGTTTCTTCGAGGATCAGCTGTGCCGCTGGCGCGTCTGCGAAGGGCAATGGGGCAAGGACCCGGCATGCCCGAACGCCGCGCAGGCGGAAACCCGCCAGTAATCATCGCGGACGGCAGACGGTCGCATGCGCGCCGCCCCTCGGGCGGCGCGTTGCTTTTGGGGCCGCGAGTCGGCCGGCGTGCCCGCGTGTGACGCTGTCATGCACGCGTCACGACCGTCGGGCATACGTCTCCTTTCCCTTTCCGGCGCGGGCCGTGCATGCACCGCGCGAGCTTCGACACGATGGACCTGATCGTACAGACTTACGGCGCCGATACCTCCGGCATGGTATGCGGTTTCCGCTTCGTGCCCGGCGGCTCGGGCGCGATGCTCGACGCGTCCGCCGCCGCCGAGTGGCTGCACGCGTGCCGCGCGGGCGGCACGGCCGCGGCGGACGATTTCGTCTGGCTGCACTTCAATCTCGCGCATGGCGCGAGCGAGCGCTGGATGCGCACGCACCTCGGGCTGCCCGACAGCTTCTTCGAATTCCTGCACGAAGGCTCGCGCTCGACGCGCATCGAGCAGGAGGACGGCGCGCTGCGCGCGATCGTCAACGACGTGATGTTCAACCTCGAGCTGACGCCGTCCGAGATCGCGACGCTGTTCGTCCACGTCGAGCAGCGCATCATGGTGACGGCGCGACTGAAGCCGCTGCGCTCGGTCGACACGCTGCGCGCGTGCGTGCGCGACGGCGAACGGTTCCGCTCGCCCGCGGAGCTGCTGATGCACCTGCTGCGCGACCAGGCCGACCTGCTGATCCAGATCATGCGGCGCACGAGCGTCGACGTCGATCGCATCGAGGATCGCTTCCTGTCGCAGCGGCTCACGTCGAACCGCATCGAGCTGGGCGCGATGCGCCGCACGCTGACGCGCCTGCAGCGCATGCTCGCGCCCGAACCGGGTTCGATCTTCCGGCTGCTCGCGAAGCCGCCCGCCTGGCTGCATGCGGAAGACGTGCAGGAACTGCGCGAGTCGACCGAGGAGTTCTCGCTCGTGCTCGCCGATCTCGCCGGGCTCGTCGAACGGATCAAGCTGCTGCAGGAAGAGATCGGCTCGCGGCTCGACGAGCAGAACAACCGCACGCTGTTCACGCTGACGCTCGTTACCGTGATCGCGCTGCCGATCAACATCGTCGCAGGCTTCTTCGGGATGAACGTCGGCGGCGTGCCGTTCTCGGACAACAAGCACGGCTTCTGGCTGATGGTGCTGCTCGTCGCGGGCTTTACTGCGCTCGCGGCATGGTGGGCGTTTCGTCGTCGGGACGATCGCTAGCGGCCGCCGCAGCCTTCGTCACCGCCGCCGCAACGAAGGGCATAGTCGCCGCGCTCAGCGCAGCAGCGCGATCGCGCGCTCGCCGATCACCATCCCGAGCAGGCCGATCAGCGCGACGAGCGGCGGGGCCGGCGAGCGCACCTGCAGCAGCGCATACAGCACGCCGACACCGACGCCCACCGCGAGCGAAGTCACGTAGTCGATCATCGCGTTCTCCGGTCGCGCGACGTCACGGCTTGAGCAGCACGCGTTCGCGGGCGCCGGCCAGCACCGCGCGATACGCGTCGTGCGCACGTTCGAGCGGATACACGTAGTCGTCGACGATCGGGAACGGGCGCAGCGAGCCGTTCTCGAAGCCGGGCGCGAGCGTGTCGAGGATGCGCGCGACGGCCGCGCCGTCGAGCTGTAGCGAATCGACACCCACGTACGTGTGCTGGCCGTGATAGAACGCGAAGATGTCGAACGGCACGCTGCGCTCGATCGTCGAGATGAAGATCTGCCGCGCGCCGATCGCCATCGAGGCGTTGGCGGCCTCGAAATACGGGCTGCCGACCGTGTTGTAGACGATGTCCGCGCCATGCCCGCCAGTCGCCGCGCGCACGGCGTCGGCGACCGCTTCGCTCGATGCGTCGATCACGTGCACGTCGCGCGACGCGTGGCCGCGATAGCCGCCCGGGCCGCGCTCGACGCCGATCACCGTCGCGCCGCGCGCGGTCGCGAGCTGGATCGCCGCCTGGCCGACCTTGCCGTTCGCGCCGAACACCAGCACGACATCGCCGGCCGTCGGCATGCCGGCGCGCCGTAGGCCTTCGTACGCGGTGACGAACGGCACGCCGACGCCGGCCGCTTCGTCGAGCGTCAGCGCGGCGGGCTTGCGGCGCACCTGCGCGGCGTCGAGCAGCAGGCGTTCCGCGTGCGAGCCGTCGCGGTGCACGCCGAGGTCGCCGCCCGATCCCCACACCTGCGCGCCGACCCAGTCGGCGGGGCCGCTGCGCACGATGCCGGCCCAGTCGCGCCCCGGCGTGCGCGGCCACACCGCGTGCGGCATGCGGCCGAGTGCCGCTTTCACGTCGCTCGGATTCACGCCGGCCGCGCGCACTTCGATCAGCATCCGGCCGTCGGTCGGCACGGGGTCGGCGATATCGCGGATGCGGACATCGAGCGACTCGATGTCGGCGGCGGGGGCTTCCAGACGAAGACTGCGCATGATCGGCTCCTGAGGCGGCGCGTGAAAGGGATGCACGCAGTCTAGGCGCGCGGGATTGACGCGGAAACCTGCAAAGGCGCACGATTGTTTTGCAATCAACGCACAGGCAGGATCGCATCGCGCATGGACGACTTCCTTTCACCGCATCTGGCGCTGTTCGTCGACGTGGTCGAACAGCAGAGCTTTTCGGCGGCCGCGCGCCGGCTCGGCGTCGCCGCGTCGTCGGTCACGCGGCGCATCGACCGGCTGGAGGCGCAACTCGGGCTGCGCCTGCTGCATCGGACCACGCACGCGCTGCGGCCGACCGAGGCCGGACAACTGCTCTACCAGCGCGCGACGCGCATGCTCGCCGAGCTCCGCGGGCTGCAGGAGGACCTGCACAGCCAGCACGACGAGCCGAGCGGGCTGCTGCGCGTCGACTGTCCGGCGCCGTTCGGCCGGCTGCACCTGATGGCCGCGCTGGTCGCCTTCATGCAGCGTCATCCGGCGCTGCAGGTCGAGCTCGTGCTCACCGACAGCATGGTCGACCTGCAGGGCGCGCGACTTGGCACCGACGTCGATCTCGCGGTGCGCATCGGCCCGCTCGAGGACACGCGTCTCGTCGCCACCGTGCTGGCGCCGCAGCGGCGCGTGCTGTGCGCGAGCCCGGCCTATCTCGCGCGGCGCGGCGAGCCGGCGTCCCCCGATGCGCTGGCCGAACACGACTGCCTCGGCTGGCATGGCGCGTCGCCGCCCGGCGCGTGGCGCTTCGACGGCCGCCGCCAGGTTCCCGCGCAACCGCGGTTTCGCAGCAATCATTCGGAAGCGTTGCTGGAGGCGGCGACCGAGGGGCTCGGCATCGCGCACCTGCCGACCTGGCTCGTCGCGGATGCGCTGCGCGCGGGGCGGCTGCGCACGATCCTGCCGCGCTACGCGGCGGCGCCCGAAGCGGCGACGATCCACGTGCTGCGCCAGCAGGCGCGCGGCAGCGCACGCGCGTCGCGGCTGGTCGCGTTTCTCTCCACGTGGTTCGCGCAGCCCGCGTGGGACGCCGCGTGGACGTGACGGCATGACGCGGCGCCGCGTGATACCGCGCCGTGCCAAAAAAAAGCGGGCCCCGCTCGCGAGGCCCGTCGAAGAGGAAGAAACCGTCCACCGGCCGGCGCGGCGCCGCAACCGCGCGGCGCCGCCGGCCGGACGCCGTTACTGCGCGACCGTCTTGCGCGGCTTGAACGCGCCCTGGTAGCGCAGCGCCGGGCGTTCCTTCGTGGTCGGCAGGATGCCGCCGAAGCTCGGCGTCTGGCGCAGCTTGATCGCGGCCGGCGAAGCGACCGAGCCGATCGACGTCGAGCGCGAGGCCGGCGCGAGGTTGTTCGCGACCAGCAGCGCCGCCTCGCTCTTCAGGTTCGCGAGCAGCACCGGATCGGTCGAGCTGTTGATCTGCGTGAGCAGCCCGCTCCATGCCGCGTCGCTGTAGTTCACGACGTAGTAGTCGAGACCGGTCGGGTCCGCGACCACGCCCGTGCAGCCATCGATCCGCGTCTGCGTCTGCGTGTCCTTCAGCGCGAGCGTCGTGCGGTTCGCGAGACCCTGGCCGTACGCGAGCGTGATCGGCACCGTCCATTGCAGGCCCGGATACGCGTTCTTGTTCGGGAACGGCTGCTGTTTCAGCGTGACGATCGTCTGGTTCTTCGTCAGGTCGCACTGCGTGTCGAGCGAGATCAGCGGCACGCCGGTCTGGCGCACGTAGCTGTCGCCGATCGGGCCGACCGGCTGGCCGCTCGCCTTCGACAGCGCGTCCCACAGGCGCTTCGGCGTGCCGTTGCCGAACGAGTAGTCGGTCAGGTACTGCTGCAGGCCCTTGCGCAGCGTCTGCTCGCCGAGATAGTTCTCGAGCGTCTTCAGCACATGACCGCCCTTGTCGTATGTAAACGCGCTCGCGCTCAGCACGAAGTCGTTGGACGCCCAGTCGTTGAAGTTCGGCGCGACCGGGAACGCGTTCGGGCCGATGTCGCGATTGATCACGCGGTACTTGTTCTTCACCTGGTCGAGCCAGCTGAACTCGTCGGGGAAGAACTGGATCGTCGTCTTCGTCTCGAAGAAGGTCGCGAACGACTCGTTGAGCCACACGTCGTCCCACCAGTCGGTCGTCACGAGATCGCCGAACCACTGGTGCGCGACTTCATGCGTCAGCACCTCGTTGCCGTACTGCGACATCGGCTGGCCCGGCTGCGGCAGGATGTCGTCGGCGAATTCGAGGATCGAGCCCCAGTTCTCCATGCCGCCGAAGTTCAGGTCCTTCTCTTCCTTGAACGCGTCGTTCGCGGCGACCGTGTCGAACTTCTTCAGCGGCAGCGGGATGCCCGTGTAGCGGTAGTAGAAGTCGAGCGCCTGCTTGGTGCGGTCCATCGCCGGCTTCGCCCATTCGCGCATGCCCGGCGGCGTGAACACGCGCAGGTGCAGGCCGCCCTTGCCGCCCGGCAGCGGGCTCGTGAAGTCGTCCTCGTAGGTGTCGAACAGGCCGCCGCCGAAGAACAGCAGGTACGACGGCATCGGCGGGGTCTTCTCGAACTGCACGAGCTTGTAGCCGCCGCCGACGTTGGTCGACGGCTTCTCGGCCGCGTTCGACACGACGCGCCAGTTCGACGGCACTTCGGCGGTCACCTCGTAGGTCGGGCGGAAGGCCGGTTCGTCCCAGCCGGGGAACCACTGGCGCGCGAGGTTGGTTTCGCCCTGCGTGAGGATCGCGCCGCTGGTCGTGCCGTCGGTGCTCTTCAGGTCGACGCGGAACACGCCTTCGGCGGCCGAGCAGCCCGGATACGGATCGTCGCCGCAGCTGCCGCCGGTCTTCTTGACCGGATCGTCGTACGACTTGAAGTTGATGATGCCCGACCACTCCATGTGCAGCGAATAGTTGCCCGGCGAGATCGAGCCGCTGACCGGGCGCAGCTGGTAGAAGTCGCCCTTGTCCTGCGGCGTCGCGATCAGCTGGATGTTGCCCGGCTGCAGCGTGATGCGGCCGTTCGTGAACTTGATCCGGTGGCCCGCGACCACGATGTTGTTGACCGGCTTCAGCACCTTGATCTCGACGTCGGCGCGGCCGTCGAACGCGTTCAGCGCTTCGTTCGGGCGGAACCACAGGCGGTAGTTCACCGGCACGACGGTGTCGGGCAGCTCGACGGGCGGCACGCTCTTGTCGACGTTGGAAGCGGCCGGCGGCGTGGTGACGGCGGGCGACGAGCCCGCGTTCGGTGCGGCGGCCGAGCTGAGCGCGGACGCGGAGCCGACGCCGCCGTCGTCGCCGCCGCAGCCGGCGAGCGCGAGTGCGGCGACGAGCGGCAGGTAACGCATCTTGCGAATCTGGATCGACATGACTGAAAACCTCGATTATTGAAAGAGTGGTTCAGTGCTGCGAAATCGCCGGCAAAAGCAGTCCCCCGCCGTTAATCAACAGCGACGAGAAATGCTAATGACGGATTATTCGAAAAGACGGTCGGCCGGCTACGTGAAGGTAATCATGGTTTGCTGCCCCCTCTCAATTTCCGGATATCGGTTGACTTGCCGGTTCAAAAGCGCCGGGCGCGTGTTGTACTGAGTGGATTTCGCGCGCACGACGACAGGCGGCACGCCCGGCGCGGGCGCGCAACCCTTTGAACCAACGACCTACGGGGCTGGCCGGGCCAGGCCGCGGACGGAAGGACGGCGAGGGTGTCGCCGTTCCGTAAAAGCGCCGTCATGCGGCTTCAAGGTTTGTCGGCCTGCTCGAAGGATGCGTCAATATACTTGATGGTTTTGAGTAAAGGAAACGAAAAAATTAGAAAGCGCATCTATTGCGGTTTTCGCGATTCATTGAATGACGGGAGGCATTAATTCGCGTTTCTGAATGAGCGGGGAGTTCGTAGTTTTAATCTATTAAGGATTGCGGGGCGCCGCAAAAACTACGAAAGCCGGCGGGCGCGGGCACGCTCTGTACAATGCATCGACGAACCGACGATCGATTGCCGAGGAGGCCTGCCCATGTCACGTGCCCTGTTCCGTATCGCGCCGTTGCGCGCCGTGCTGGCGATGCTTGCCGCCGTGTTCCTGCTCGGCGGTTGCGCGGGCCTGACGCGCGAGCCGGTGAGCGTGACGGTCGCGGGGCTCGATCCGCTCGTCGGGCAGGGGCTCGAAATGCGCTTCAGCCTGAAGCTGCGCGTGCAGAACCCGAACGACACGCCGATCGAATACGACGGCGTCTCGGTCGCGCTCGACCTGAACGGCACGCCGTTCGCGAGCGGCGTCAGCGATCGCTCGGGCGTCGTGCCGCGCTTCGGCGAGACCGTGCTCGACGTGCCCGTGTCGGTATCCGCGTTCGCTGCCGCGCGGCAGGCGTGGAACCTGCCGGGTGCGGCCGCGAACGGCGAGCTGCCCTATGCGCTGCGCGGCCGCCTCGCGGGCGGCGTGCTCGGCACCGTGCGCTTCAACGATGCGGGCACGCTGCGGATGCCGGCGATGCCGGGGTGGGGCGGGTAAGGGCTCGCGACGCGCGCACCCGCGAACGGGGAAACCGTCCTCGCGCGCGAGCCGTACGCGACCAGGGACGGTGCGAGACCGGCATCGCGGCCGTCAAGCGCGGCGCGCCCGACGCGGGCGTCGTCGATCTCACCTGAACCGAGATGGCGCCGCGGCTCCCGCTGCCGGACGGGCGTCGCGGCGCGTGCTTTGCCGCGCCGGTCAAAGCGCGGTATGGTGTCGTCCGCGCGGCGAATTCCCGCCGCCCGTCGAAGCCAACCGTAGCCGAACTCGCGTGACCGATTTCCCCGTTTTCCACTGGACCGACGCCGACGGCGTCGACCATGCCGTGCGCTGGCGTTCCGAAGCCGGCGTGCCGCCGCCGAAGCGCGCGGTGCCCGCCGACGACCGCCTGAATGCCGATGCGGCCTACCGCCTTGCATGCGAAGGCAGCGCGCTCGTATGGCAGGGCGATTTCCAGAATGCGCGCCAGCTGCTGCAGGCGCTCGCGCGCCGCGTCGACCGCAAGCCGAAGAAGGCGAAGGCCGCCGCCGGCGTCGACGCGTTCAACCTGCACCGGCTCGCGCAGTCGCAGCGTGCACGCACGCTCGGCATGTTGCTGATCCCGCTCGACGCCGACTACACGATCCCGCTGCGCCGCGCGCCCGACGTGCGCGCCGCGTGCGAGGAGGCGTACGGGCCGGGCGGCGAGCCGTCGGTCGTGTCGCTGCGCGAGCTGCTCGGCCTCGTCGGCGCGCACGAATGGCGCAAGAAAGGCCTGCCGATTCCCGCGCTCGGCGGCGCGGCGATTCATCCGCACTACGGCGTGTTTTCGCCGGTGCGCGGCGAATACGTCGAGCTCGTCGCGCGTGCGCCGCTGCCCGCGACGTCGCTCGCGTTCGATATCGGCACCGGCACCGGCGTGCTGGCGGCGGTGCTGGCGTCGCGCGGCGTCGCGCGCGTCGTCGCGACCGACCAGGATGCGCGGGCGCTCGCATGCGCGCGCGAGAACCTCGAGCGGCTCGGTTACGCGCAGCGCGTCGACGTCGTCGAGGCCGACCTGTTTCCGGCCGGCCGCGCGCCGCTGATCGTCTGCAACCCGCCGTGGGTGCCGGCCCGGCCGAGCGCGCCGATCGAATATGCGGTCTACGATCCCGACAGCCGCATGCTGCGCGGTTTCCTCGACGGGCTTGCCGCGCATCTCGAACCGGGCGGCGAAGGCTGGCTGATCCTGTCCGATTTCGCCGAGCATCTCGGCCTGCGGCCGCGCGACACGCTGCTGCAGTGGATCGACGCAGCGGGCCTCGTCGTGCTCGGCCGCGACGACATCCGCCCCGCGCACCCGAAATCCGCCGACGCCGACGATCCGCTGCACGCGGCGCGGCGCGCCGAAGTCACGTCCCTGTGGCGGCTCGGCGCGCGCGCCTGAGCGCGCGTTTCGGTAAACTGTCGCCATTCCTCATTCCCGCCGCCGGGCCGTGGTCGACCGACCGCGGCCCGGCCGCGCTTCACGATGTCGAACAAGACCTACGAAATCCGTCCGGAGCAGTCCGTCGAGCTGCTGAAGGAGCTGCACATCCTCACCCGCGACGGCAAGATGAACCAGGACAGCCGCCGCAAGCTGAAGCAGGTCTATCACCTGTTCCAGTTCATCGAGCCGCTACTCGCGAGCGTGCAGGCCGACCAGGGCAACGTGACGCTGGTCGATCACGGCGCGGGCAAGTCGTACCTCGGCTTCATCCTCTACGACCTGTTCTTCAAGCAGCAGCCGGGGCATGGCACGCCGGCGTTCGCATCGCACGTGTACGGGATCGAGACGCGCGAGGAACTCGTCACGCGCTCGACGGAACTGGCCGCGCGGCTCGGCTTCGGCGGCATGTCGTTCCTGAACCTGTCGGTCGCCGATTCGATCACCTCGCCGAAGCTGCCTGATGCGATCGACGTCGTGACCGCACTGCACGCCTGCGACACGGCCACCGACGACGCGATCCGCTTCGCGCTCGCCAAGCGCGCGCGGCACATCGTGCTGGTGCCGTGCTGCCAGGCGGAAGTCGCGGGCGTGCTGCGCCGGAACAAGGGCAAGTCGCTTGCCAGCGCACTGACCGAGGTGTGGCGGCATCCGCTGCATACACGCGAATTCGGCAGCCAGATCACCAACGTGCTGCGTTGCCTGCAGCTCGAGGCGCATGGCTACCAGGTGAGCGTGACCGAGCTGGTCGGCTGGGAGCATTCGATGAAGAACGAGCTGATCGTCGCGCAGTACAAGAACCTGCCGCGCCGGCGGCCGAGCGAGCGGCTCAACGAGATCCTCGACATGTTCGGGCTGGCCGAGCTGCGCGAGCGCTTCTTCGTGCCTGCGCCGGCGGCGCCTGCCGGCACGGCCGTCGAGGCGAACGCCGGCTGACGGGCGGCGCGCCCGCTGCCCCCCGGCGCGGCGTTCAGACGTCGTCGCCGGGGCGGCGCATCCAGTCGCGCCAGCCGTCATGGCCGAGGCGGCGCAGCGTTTCCTGGTTTTTCTCGTAGATCGCGGACGCGTCCGGGAACGCGTCGACCGCGCGCGCGATGCTGTCCTCGCGCAGCAGGTGCAGGATCGGGTACGGCGCGCGATTCGTGTAGTTCTCGATGTCGTCGGGTTCGCTGCCTTCGAACCGGTATTGCGGATGGAAGCTTGCAATCTGCAGCACGCCGTCGAGCTTCAGCTGCTGCACGAGCCGGTCGGCGAAGAACAGCGCGTCGTTGTAGTCGACGAAGTCGGCGAACGCGCGCGGGTAGATCACGAGCGTCGTATCGAGCTGCTGCGGATCGGCCGCTTCGAGCGTGCGCAGCTCGGTTTCGAGATCGGCGAGCGCGTCCTCGAGCGTCGTGGCGTCGCTGATCGCATAGCGCACCTGCTCCTTCACGTAGACGCTTTTCGCGAACGGGCACAGATTGAGCCCGATCACCGCGCGCGCGAGCCAGTGCCGCGTGGCGGCGAGGATGTCGTCGTGGGACTCGGGGCGGGTGTCGGTCATGGCTGGGCGGAACGGGCGAAGGTGCGGCAAGGCCCGCATTGTAGCGGCGCGCGGCCGGTCACGCGCAGGCGGCGTCGACCAGCAGCGTGACGAGCGCCGGCGCGGTGCCGATCGGCGTTTCGCCGTGCCGGTAGGTCTGGCTCGCCGCGTAAATTCCTTCGATCACGAGTGCGAGCGAGTTTGCGAGCGCCTGCGGCTCGCGCGCGCCGGCGCCTTCGCAGAGCTCGACCAGCCGTTGCATCAACTGCGCCTTGTTCCGCGCGACGCGTTCGCGGGCCGGATGCGTCGCGTCCGGGAATTCGGCGGCGACGTTGACGAACGGGCAGCCGCGGTAGTCCTTCTGCGTCGCGCGCTCGGCGAGGTCGACGAAATACTGGATCAGTTGCGCCTTCGGCTGGCCCGGATGCTTCGCGACGCTCGCGTCGAAGCGCTCGAAGAAGCACGCATCCATCCGTTCCAGATACGCGAGAATCAGCTCGTCCTTCGACGAGAACTGGCGATACAGGCTCATCTTGTTGACGCCTGCCCGCTCCACGACGGCTTCGACGCCGACCGTGCGGACGCCTTCCTTGTAAAACAGCTCCTCGGCGGCGCGCAGCAGATGCTCCTGCGCGGTGGCGCCGGCGACCGGCTGGCGTGTGCGGCGTGCCGGCGGCTTGGCGGCCTCGATGCCCGACATGATGACCCTCGACTGCGTGATGGAATGCTTGACATGTTACCGAGTGGTAACTACGATCGCAACACAGTTGTGACCGATCGGTAACAATCGCGGCCGGTTCGACAGACGAATGCCATGCGTCGGCCCGGGTCAGCCGATGCGGTGTGCGGCGGAGGTGGCCTGGTGGGGGCGGGGCGGTGCCGAAGCGCCGGGTCTCGCTGACAGCTTTGCATGGGGTGCGACTAAGCGCTAAAGCGCCAAGTCGCACCGACAGGAGAACGACACATGAACTGGGCAGTGAGACGAATCGGCGGGCGCTTCCATTACGGATGGCTCGCGGCAGCCGTGGTATTCCTGATCCTGCTCGCCGCGGCCGGCACGCGCGCGACGCCGAGCGTGCTGATGGTGCCGCTCGAGCGCGAACTCGGCTGGAGCCGCGCGACGATCTCGCTCGCGATCTCGGTGAACATCGCGCTGTACGGGCTGACAGGGCCGTTCGCCGCCGCCGCGATGCAGCGCTTCGGGCTGCGTCCGACGATCCTCGTCGCGCTCGCAACGATGGGCGCGGGCGTCGCGCTGTCGTCGATGATGACGCAGAGCTGGCAGATGGTGCTGATCTGGGGCCTGATGGTCGGCTGCTCGACGGGCGTCGTCGCGCTGACGCTGTCCGCGACCTTCGTCACGCGCTGGTTCCATGCGCGGCGCGGTCTCGTGATGGGCATCCTGACTGCCAGCACCGCCACCGGCCAGCTCGTGTTCCTGCCGATGCTCGCGGCAATCGCGCAGCACCACGGCTGGCGCCCGGTCGTGCTGGTCGTCGCGCTGGCGGCGGCGATCGTGATTCCGCTGGTCGCGCTGCTGCTGCCCGAGCGGCCGGCCGACGTGAAGCTGCGCCCGTACGGCGAGCCGCACGATGCGCCGCCCGCCGCCGACGCGACGAAGGAGAATCCGCTGGCCGTCGCGTTCCGCACGCTGCTGACCGCGAGCCGTTCGCGCGACTTCTGGCTGCTGTTCTTCAGTTTCTTCATCTGCGGCGCGAGCACCAACGGCTACGTCGGCACGCACCTGATCGCGATGTGCAGCGATTACGGCATGACCGAAGTGCAGGGCGCGTCGCTGCTCGCCGCGATGGGCGTGTTCGACCTGTTCGGCACGACGCTGTCGGGCTGGCTGTCCGATCGCTACGACAACCGCGTGCTGCTGTTCTGGTACTACGGGCTGCGCGGGCTGTCGCTGATCTACCTGCCGCATGCGTTTGGGATCGATTTCTTCGGGCTGCCGCTGTTCGCGATGTTCTACGGGCTCGACTGGATCGCGACCGTGCCGCCCACCGTGCGCCTCGCGACCGACGTGTTCGGCAAGGCGGCCGCGCCGGTCGTGTTCGGCTGGATCGTCGCCGGCCACCAGCTCGGCGCGGCGTTCGCGGCGCTCGGCGCCGGGATGCTGCGGGCAAGCCTCGGCACCTATACGGTCGCGTCGATGATTTCGGGCGGGCTGTGCATCGTCGGTGCGCTGATCGTGCTGCGGATCAACCGCGGCCCGTCCCGCGCCGCCGCGCAGGCGGCCTGAGCGCGCCGCTCGCGGCCCGCTGGCGTCGGGCGGGCCGTCCATTGCAGGTTCCGCGATTTGCATTGGCGGGGATGGCCGGGCGCACGCGCGCGCAAGCGGTTATGCTTGCGTTTCGCCGGGCGTTTGCGCCCCTTCATCGATGTCAGCGAGGATCTGCATGTCCGTCAAACCTGCTCCTACCACTGTTTCGATTCACGACCTGATCGCGGGCCGCTGGAGCCCGCGCGCGTATTCGGACGCGCCTGTCGGCGCCGACGATCTGCACGCGGTGCTCGAAGCCGCGCGCTGGGCGCCGTCCGCGTACAACGCGCAGCCGTGGCGTTTCATCGTATTCGACCGCACGCAGGACGAAGCGGCGTTCAAGCGCGCGTTCGCGACGCTGGTGCCGTTCAACCAGGGCTGGAACGCGCCCGCGCCGGTGCTGATCGCGGTGACCGCGCACACGCTCACGCCGAAGGGCGAACCGGCGCCGACCGCGCTGTACGACGCGGGCGCGGCCGCGATGTCGCTGGTGCTGCAGGCGCATGCGCTCGGCCTCGCCGCGCACCAGATGAGCGGCTTCGACGCGAACGCGTTCCGCGAGGCGTTCGAGATTCCGGCCGACGTCGCGATTCCGGCGATCATCTCGCTGGGCCACTACGGCAACGTCGACAAGCTCGACCCGGTGCTGCGCGATCGCGAGAAGGCGCCGCGCACGCGTCATGCGCTCGGCGAGGTCGTGTACGCAGGGGCGTGGAAGAAGAGCTTCGACGCGGCCGCGTAACGCGATGCGGTGATGCGGGGCCGCGCACGGCCCCGTTCCCAGGCGCGGCGCTCGCGCCGCACGGCCCGCAGGCGGCAGCCGCGTCGGCGATGCCGCGCCAGGCCGGATCGCGTCTCGCCGCCCGCCGGCGCAACCTGCGCATCCACTCCGATCCGCATACGCAGCCGAGCCGACCCGCTTGACGGGCTCCCCGGTTGTGATCCCGCGGGCTTCATGTTAAAAAGCCCGTCCTTTCCGTTTTCGCGCCGGCCATGCGACGGCACCTTCCCATGACTTACTGCGCGATCGATTTCGGCACGTCCAATTCCGCCGTGGCCTTGCCCGACGGCGACGGCATGCGCCTCGCGCCCGTCGAGGGCGACCACCTGACGCTGCCCACCGCGATTTTCTTCAACAACGACGAGGAGACGGTCGAATACGGCCGCGCGGCGCTGGCGTCGTATATCGACGGCTTCGACGGCCGCCTGATGCGCTCGATGAAAAGCATCCTCGGCTCGGCGCTCGCCGAGACGACGACCGACCTCGGCGACGGCAGCGCGATCGCGTACACCGAGGTCATCGCGCGCTTCCTCACGCACCTGAAGCGCAAGGCCGAGGCGTGCGCAGGCGCGCCGATCGGCCGAGCGGTGCTGGGCCGGCCGGTGTTCTTCGTCGACGACGATCCGCGCGCCGACCGCCTCGCGCAGGCCCAGCTCGAAGCGGCCGCGCGCTCAGTGGGCTTCGCGGACGTGCAGTTCCAGTACGAGCCGATCGCGGCCGCGTTCGACTATGAATCGCGCCAGCAGGCCGAGCGGCTCGTGCTCGTCGCCGACATCGGCGGCGGCACGTCGGACTTCTCGCTGGTGCGCGTCGGGCCCGAGCGGATGGCTCGCCTCGAGCGCAAGGACGACGTGCTCGCGCATCACGGCGTGCACGTCGCGGGCACCGACTACGACCGGCGCGTCGAGCTGTCGGCGATCATGCCGGCATTCGGCTATCGTTCGCTCGATCCCGAGGGGCGCGAGCTGCCGAACCGCATCTACTTCGATCTGGCGACCTGGCACCTGATCAACACGGTCTACACGCCGAAGCGGCTCGGCGAACTGACGCTGATGAAGCACCTGTACCGGGACGCGCGGCAGCACGAGCGACTCGTGAGCGTGGTCGAGCGACGGCTCGGGCATGCGCTGATGGCGCGCGCGGAAGAGGCGAAGATCGGCGTCGCGGCGGGTGGGGACACCGTGATCGACCTGAACGACGTCGAAGAGGACCTGCAGATCGCGTTCGACGCGCAGCGCCTGGTCGACGCGAGCCGCGACGACACCGCGCGCATCGTCGAAGCCGCGCGCGAAACGGTGCGGCTCGCCGGCATCGCGCCGCGCGAGGTCGGCGCGCTGTACTTCACCGGCGGCTCGACCGGGCTCGCGTTCCTGTCGGGTGCGCTGGCGGGGGCGTTCCCGGACGCGCAGCCGGTGTTCGGCGACCGGCTCGCGAGCGTCGCAACCGGGCTCGGGATTCACGCGCAGCGGCTGTTCGGCTGAGCGAAGGGCGGCCCGCCTGGCCGCACCGACTGCGCCGCCCGAACGCGGCCGAAAAACAAAAAGCCCCGCCGAAGCGGGGCTTTTTTACACGAAATCTCGCGCAGTACTTACAGCGGGCGGATGTTCGCAGCTTGCAGACCCTTCGGGCCCGTCTTCACTTCGAATTCAACCTTCTGGTTTTCTTGCAGCGTCTTGAAGCCTTCGACGCGGATTTCCGAGAAGTGCGCGAACAGATCGTCGCCGCCGCCTTCCGGGGTGATGAAGCCGAAGCCCTTTGCGTCATTGAACCACTTGACGGTACCGGTTGCCATGTTACTTGTTCCTAAAAAGATAAAACGGGGCCGAAGCCCATGGGGTGCGGAAGATCAAGGAAGGGGGTAATGGGACCAACCGGAGTACCGTTGATGGGCGAACTACGAAAGAACCAATTCACTCGCCGCTTGAAATCCTGCGAAGTTCTTTATACGGATAATTGGCCGCGCGGTCAACCGTATTTCCATGCACTCAGGGTTATTGCGTAGATTTGGCTTACAAATATTGCAGAGGCGTCTGATTTTTTGTAGGGGCTGATCGATTTTGGCGCCAACTTCAAGGTGCAACCGTTAAACTACGCGCCGCGTGGACCAGGTTGCCCCGATCGGGCGGCTTGTCCCCCCAAGAATGCGTGCGCGGCGCAGTCCGAGCCGATCCCGGGCTGCGGGCCGACCATGCTTTTTGAGACACAGGAGAGGATGTGAAGAGTTCTATTCAACGGAACATCGGCCCGTTTGCATTGATGCTGACGGGGCTGGGTTCGATTATCGGCTCGGGCTGGCTGTTCGGTGCCTGGAAAGCCGCGAAGATTGCCGGTCCGGCGGCGATCTGCGCATGGATTATCGGCGCCGTCGTGATTCTCGCGATTGCGCTGACGTATGCCGAACTGGGCGCGATGTTCCCCGAGTCGGGCGGCATGGTGCGCTACGCGCGCTATTCGCACGGTTCGCTGGTGGGTTTCATCAGCGCATGGGCGAACTGGATTGCGATCGTGTCGGTGATCCCGATCGAGGCCGAAGCATCGATCCAGTACATGAGCACGTGGCCGTATCCGTGGGCGCACGCGCTGTTCGTCAACGGGGAGCTGACCACGCCGGGCCTGCTGTTGTCGGCCGTGCTCGTGGTTATCTACTTCATGCTGAACTACTGGGGCGTGAAGGCATTCGCCCGCGCGAACACCACGATCACGATCTTCAAGTTCCTGATCCCGGGTCTGACGATCCTCGGCCTGATGCTGACGAGCTTCCATTCGGAGAACCTCGGCACCACGTCGAACGCGAGCTTCGCGCCGTACGGCTGGTCGGCCGTGCTGACCGCGGTCGCGACGAGCGGCATCGTGTTCGCGTTCAACGGCTTCCAGAGCCCGGTGAACCTTGCCGGCGAAGCGCGCAACCCGTCGCGCAGCGTGCCGTTCGCGGTGATCACGTCGATCCTGCTCGCGCTGGTGATCTACGTGCTGCTGCAGATGGCGTACATCGGCGCGGTGAACCCGGCCGACATCGCCCAGGGCTGGTCGCACTTCAACTTCAAGTCGCCGTTCGCCGAGCTGGCGATCGCGCTGAACCTGAACTGGCTCGCGATCCTGCTGTACGTCGACGCGTTCGTCAGCCCGAGCGGCACCGGCACGACCTACATGGCGACGACGACGCGGATGATCTACGCGATGGAGCGCAACAACACGATGCCGAAGATGTTCGGCAACGTGCACCCGCTCTACGGCGTGCCGCGCCAGGCGATGTGGTTCAACCTGTTCGTGTCGTTCCTGTTCCTGTTCTTCTTCCGCGGCTGGAGCTCGCTCGCGGCGGTGATTTCGGTCGCGACCGTGATCTCGTACCTGACCGGCCCGATCAGCCTGATGGCGCTGCGCCGCGCGGCGACCGACATCGAGCGTCCGCTGTCGATTCCGCTGATGAAGCTGATCGCACCGTTCGCGTTCGTCTGCGCGTCGCTGATCCTGTACTGGGCGAAGTGGCCGCTGACGGGCGAAATCATCCTGCTGATGATCGTCGCGCTGCCGGTGTACTTCTACTTCCAGGGCAAGGCGGGCTGGACCGGCTGGGGCGCCGACCTGAAGGCCGCGTGGTGGCTGGTCGCGTACCTGCCGACGATGGCCGTGCTGTCGCTGATCGGCAGCAAGGAGTTCGGCGGCTACGGCTACCTGCCGTACGGCTGGGACATGCTGGTCGTCGCTGCGATCTCGCTGGTGTTCTACTTCTGGGGCGTGAACACCGGCTATCGCACCAAGTATCTCGACGAGCGCGAGACGCACGACGAGATCCTCGAAGGGATCGGCGCCTGACCTCGCCTGGTCTGCCGCCGGAATCGGCGGCGGCAGCAGGTGCAAGAAAACCCGTCCGGGCGATGCCCGGGCGGGTTTTTTATTGCGGTGCGCCCAGCATGGGCGCACTCCTGCGGGTGCAAGTCCCGCCATGAGCTGGTCACGGCGAATGAAGCGAAGCGCAACTGCATGAGGGCGACCGAGTGTGGGGAGGAAGCGTGGAGCGTAAATCGCGAGCCGATGGACAAGAACTGCATAGAAGGCGCTGCCGAGCAGGGCGAGCGGGCCGTAAACCGCGAAGCTCTGGTGACCAAGGCGAGGTGGCGTAAATGCGGCGGCTGTGCGATGAAGGAGTGCGTTCTTACCTGGGGAGGCCTCGCCTCATGCCTGAAAGGGCAACGGCGTCGAGCCGGAGCGAGGAGTCAGCAGAGGTCGTAGTAGCCGCAGGATAGGCCGGGAAGGCTGAGGCTAGTGGCGAAGGACCAAACGAGGAGGAGTGTTCAACGACATGCCGACGCAACAGGCAAGGCGTCAGATGCCCGCGCGAGCGGGGCGAGCGGTGGCAGCGCGCGGTGAAGCTGCGCGTGAAGCCGTGAGTGACGAAGCTTGCGGCTCGCGGCATGAGACGAGAGACACAGGGTCGGCGTTGCTGGAAGCGGCGCTGACGAGAGAGAACCTGCGGCAGGCGTTCAGGCGGGTGCGGGCGAACAAGGGAGCACCGGGTGTCGACGGACTGGACATTGACCAGACTGCGCGACACCTGGTGACAGCTTGGCCGGCAATACGTGAGCAGCTGCTGCGGGGGGCGTACCGGCCGATGCCGGTGCGGCGGGTGACGATCCCGAAACCGGATGGTGGCGAGCGCGAGCTGGGCATCCCGACGGTGACGGATCGGCTGATTCAGCAGGCGTTGCTGCAGGTGCTGCAACCGGTACTGGAGCCCACCTTCAGCGAGCACAGCTACGGTTTCCGGCCAGGGCGGCGTGCGCACGACGCGGTGCTGGCCGCGCAATCGTACGTGCAGTCGGGGCGGCGGATCGTGGTGGACGTGGACCTGGAAAAGTTCTTTGACCGGGTTCACGACATTCTCATCGACCGGCTGCAGAAGCGTATCGGAGATCCGGGAGTCATCCGGCTGATCCGGGCGTACCTGAACGCAGGTGTGATGGGCGATGGCGTGGTGCAGGAGCGGCACGAGGGGACGCCCCAGGGCGGTCCGCTCTCACCGTTGCTGGCGAACGTGCTGCTCGATGAGGTGGACAAGGAACTGGAGCGACGGGGTCATTGCTTCGTGCGCTATGCCGACGACGCGAACGTGTACGTTCGCTCACGCCGGGCGGGCGAACGGGTGATGGCGCTGTTGCGCCGGCAGTACGGGCGACTACGCCTGAAGATCAATGAAGCCAAAAGCGCGGTGGCAAGCGTATTCGGTCGCAAGTTCCTGGGCTACAGCTTGTGGGTAGCTGCGGGTGGTGCGGTCAAGCGCAAGGTGGCAGTCAAACCATTGGCCACGTTCAAACAGCGCGTGCGGGAACTGACGCGCCGGGGCGGACGTAGTCTGGCGCAGGTGGTGGAGAAGCTTCGCCGCTACCTGCTGGGCTGGAAAGGCTACTTCCGTCTGGCGCAGACACCGGGCGTGATGCGCGAACTGGACGAATGGGTGCGCCATCGTTTGCGCGCGATCCAGCTGAAGCATTGGAAGCGCGGCCCGACCATGTATCGTGAGTTGCGCGCACTTGGTGCGGCCCACGATGTTGCGCGACAGGTGGCGGCCAACAGCCATCGCTGGTGGCGCAACAGCGGCAAGCTGCTCAACCGCGTGCTGCCCATTGCATGGTTCGACCGGCTAGGCTTACCCCGTCTCTCCTGACCTCAACTTCTCGAACCGCCCGGTGCGGACCCGCATGCCGGGTGGTGTGGCAGGGGCGTAGCCTGTTGGCTACCCCCTATGCCGATTGTCCGCCGGCTGCGGCGTCAGGCGGCTGCGCTCGCGAACACGTAGTTCGTCATCGCGAGCACGCGCTGGTAGGTGCCGAGCGACTGGATGCCGAGCCGGTAGTCGTCGTCGGCCGCGCCGAGCGCCGCGAACACCGGCAGCAGATGCTCGTCGGTCGGGTGCATCAGCACCGCGTGCGGCGCCTGGCGGCGGTAGTCGAGCAGCGCGTCGACGTCGCGCGCGGCGAGCTTCGCCTCGAACCAGTCGGTGAATTCCGCGACGCGCGGATCCGCATCCTCGGGCGCGGCGCCGAAATCGGCGGCGCGCAGGTTGTGCGTGATCTGGCCCGAGCCGATCACCATCACGCCTTCGTCGCGCAGCGGACGCAGCGCGCGGCCGAGCGCGAAGTGATGGGCCGCGTCCGCACGCGGCTGGATCGACAATTGGGCGACCGGCACGTCGGCTTCCGGAAACATCAGCAGCATCGGCACCCATGCGCCGTGATCGAGGCCGTGCTCGTGCGTCGCGGTCGCGATGCCGGCCGCGTTCAACAGCGCGGCCGCGCGTTCGGCGACGTCCGGCGCGCCCGGCGCCGGGTAGCGGAGCTCGTACAGCGCGCGCGGAAAGCCGTAGAAGTCGTGGATCGTTTCCGGCTGCGCGGCGATGCTCGCGACCGGTTGCTGCGTGCCCCAGTGCGCGGACAGCATCAGCACCGCGCGCGGGCGCGGCAGTTCGGCGCCGAGGTGCGTAAAGGCGCCGGACGGCATCGCCGGATCGATCGGCAGCGTCGGCGCGCCGTGGGACAGGTAGAGCGAAGGCAAGCGGTTCATGATGGTGGCCTGCGAAAGGAGTTGCCGACGACTATAAGCGCGCACCGGCAATTGATAAACGGGCGGCGCGGAATTTTATTGACGCCTGTTTGTTGATAATGGCGGCGACGGCTCGCCAGGCGCGACGCGGCAGCGCTCGCTAGCGGGAAATTGGCGGGAAACCGGTGGAAATGACGGGAGATGCGCGAAGAACGGCGCCATGGCGCCGTCTCGGGGACGCTACTGCGCGTGCCGGATGCCGGCCCACGGCGTCGTCAGCGGTGCGCTGAGCGCGAAGAGGTCGAGCACGCGCGTAACGGTCTGGTCGACGAGTTCCTCGATCGTCTTCGGCATCGCGTAGAACGCCGGCAGCGGCGGAAACACGATGCCGCCCATTTCGGTGACGGCCGTCATATTGCGCAGATGCGCGAGGTTGAACGGCGTTTCGCGCACCATCAGCACCAGACGGCGGCGTTCCTTCAGCGTGACGTCGGCCGCGCGCGTGATCAGGTTGTCCGACAGCCCGTGCGCGACGCTCGCGAGCGTCTTCATCGAGCAGGGCGCGATCACCATTCCGTCGGTCGCGAACGAGCCGGACGCGATCGTCGCGCCGACGTCGCGCACCGAATGCACGACATCCGCGCGACCTTCGACGTCGGCCTTCGACAGCTTCAGTTCATGCTGGATGTTGAGCCAGCCGGCGTTCGAGATCAGCAGGTGCGTCTCGACGCCGCCGGCGGCGCGCAGCAGCTCGAGCAGCCGCACGCCGTAGATCGCGCCGGTGGCGCCGGTGATCGCGACGATCAGCCGGCGCGGCGGCGCGCTGGGAGGTGCCATCGGCAGGGAAGCGGGCAGCCGCGTGTTACGCGGCGGCGAACAACTGCTGCAGTTCGCCCGACTGGTACATCTCCATCATGATGTCCGAGCCGCCGATGAATTCGCCCTTCACGTAGAGCTGCGGGATGGTCGGCCAGTTCGAGAAGGTCTTGATCCCCTGGCGGATCTCGTCGTCCTCGAGCACGTTGACCGTCTTGAACTGCTCGACGCCGCAGGCCTTCAGCACCTGCACCGCGCGGCCGGAGAAGCCGCACATCGGAAATTGCGCGTTGCCCTTCATGAAGAGCACGACCGGGTTTTCGTCGACGATTTGCTTGATACGTTGTTGGGTGTCCATGACTGACCTTGCGTTTGCGGGGCGTTAGATCGAAATGATAGCGGATTTCAACCGGCGGAGCCGGGCCTCAGCCCGGCAGGCGCCCGCCGGTGGTGCGCTCGATCGCGGCCAGGTCGGCCAGCGATTCGACCGCGACGAAGCCGTGCGATGCGAGCAGCGTGCGCACGGCCTCGGCCTGGTCGTAGCCGTGCTCGATCCACAGCGTGCCGCCCGGCTTCAGGTGCGCGCGGGCGCCGGCGACGATCGTGCGGATCGCGTCGAGGCCGTCGGCATCGTCGGTGAGCGCGCCGCGCGGCTCGAAGCGCAGGTCGCCCTGCGACAGGTGCGGATCGTGCCGGGCAATGTACGGCGGGTTGCTGACGATCGCGTCGAACGCGAGCGCCGGGTCGAGCGCCGTGTACCAGTCGCTTTCCAGCCAGTGCAGCGGGCCGCCGGGACGGTCCGCGTCGAGCAGCTTGCCGGCGTTGCGCTGCGCGACCGCGAGCGCGGCCGGCGAGCGGTCGAGCGCCCAGACGCGCGCGTCGGGCCGCTCGGCCGCGATCGACACGGCGATTGCGCCGCTGCCCGTGCCGAGATCGAGCACGGCCGGATGCGGCAAGCCGTCGATCGCGTCGAGCGCGGCTTCGACCAGCAGTTCGGTTTCGGGGCGCGGGATCAGCACGTCGGGTGTCACGTCGAACGGCCGCCCGAAGAATTCGCGCACCCCGACCAACTGCGCGACCGGCTCGCCGGCCACGCGGCGCGCTTCGAGCGCGCGGTAGCGTTCGACCGCGGCCGCGTCGAGCGGCTGGTCGCCGCGCGTGATCAGCTGCGTGCGGGTCCAGCCGAGCGCATGCGCGAGCAGCACGCGCGCATCGACCGGGTCGAGCGCGGAGGCGCGCAGCAGGGCGTCGGCGGTGAGCTCGGCCATGACGGGCCTCAGTCCGCGTCGCCGAGCGACGCGAGCAGTTCGGCCTGATGCTCGCTGACGAGCGCGCCGATCAGTTCGTCGAGATCACCGTCCATGATCGCCTCGAGCCGGTACAGCGTGAGGTTGATCCGGTGATCGGTCATCCGGCCCTGCGGGAAGTTGTAGGTGCGGATCCGCTCGGAGCGGTCGCCCGAGCCGATCAGGCTCTTGCGCGTCGCGGCTTCCTTCGCGTGTTGTTCGTGATACTGCTTGTCCTTGATGCGCGCGGCCAGCACCTTCAGCGCGCGATCCTTGTTCTTGTGCTGCGAACGGTCGTCCTGGCATTCGACGACGATCCCGGTCGGGATGTGCGTGACGCGCACCGCCGAATCGGTCTTGTTGATGTGCTGGCCGCCGGCGCCGGACGCGCGGAACGTGTCGATCCGCAGGTCGGCCGGATTGATCTCGACCTCGCCGATCTCGTCGGCTTCCGGCATCACCGCGACCGTGCATGCGGACGTATGGATGCGTCCCTGCGTCTCGGTGGCCGGCACGCGCTGCACGCGATGGCCGCCCGACTCGAACTTCAGCCGCGAATACGCGCCCTGGCCGGCGATCCGTACGATCACTTCCTTGTAGCCGCCGAGATCCGACGCGCTTTCCGACATCATCTCGACCTGCCAGCGCTGGCGTTCCGCGAAGCGCAGGTACATGCGCAGCAGGTCGCCCGCGAACAGCGCCGATTCGTCGCCGCCGGTGCCCGCACGGATTTCGAGGAAGATGTTGCGGTCGTCGTTCGGATCCTTCGGCAGCAGCATCTTCTGCAACTCGACTTCGAGACGCACCATCCGTTCGCGCGCGCTGCGGATTTCGTCTTCGGCGAAATCGCGCATCGACGGATCGCCGAGCAGCTCCTGCGCGGCCGTCTCGTCGCTGCGCGACTGGCGCCACAGCGCGTACTGCTCGACGACCGGGCCGAGTTCCGCGTGTTCGCGCGTCAGCTTGCGGTACTGGTCGAGGTCGGCCGTGACGTTTTCGCGGCTCAGCAGGTCGTTCAGTTCGGCCAGCCGGGTGGAAAGCTGGTCGAGCTTGCGTTGCATGCTCGTCTTCATGGTGTGGAGCGGCGCTCCCGGGCAAGGGTATTCGGAAAGGATAGGCCGGCTCGCGGCCGGCGGCGGGACGGCCGGTCGGCGCTAGTGGCCGGACTGGTCGTTCGAGCGCGGCGCGTGCTGGTAGAAGCCGCGCATCAGGTCGATCAGCGAATCGCGGTCGGCGCCGCTCACGCGGTTGAGCGCGCTCGTCGGGCCGTGGATCAGCTTGTTGGTCAGCGCCTGCGACAACGCCTCGAGCACGGCGGCCGGGTCGTCGCCACGGGCGAGCAGTTTCTGTGCCTTCTCGACTTCGGCGCGACGCAGCGCGTCGGCCTGCGTGTGCATGTGACGGATCACCGGCACGACGCTGCGCGTGTCGAGCCATTGCATGAAATTCTGCACGCGCGTCTCGATGATCGCCTCGGCCTGCGCGACCGCGGCCTGCCGCGACGCGTTGCCTTCGCGCACGATCGCGCCGAGATCGTCGACGGTGTACAGGAACACGTCCTTCAGCTTGCCGACTTCAGGCTCGATGTCGCGCGGCACCGCCAGATCGACCATGAAGATCGGCCGGTGGCGGCGCGCCTTCACCGCGCGCTCGACTGCGCCGAGGCCGATGATCGGCAGCGTCGACGCGGTGCACGACACGATGATGTCGAACTCCTGCATGCGGGCCGGCAGGTCCGACAGCGGCATCGCGCGGCCGCCGAAGCGCTCGGCGAGCCGCTGGCCGCGTTCGGCCGTGCGGTTCGCGACGACGAGCTCGCGCGGGCCTTGCGCCGCGAAGTGCGTCGCGCACAGCTCGATCATCTCGCCGGCACCGATGAACAGCACGCGCTGATCCGACACCTTTTCGAAGATGCGCTGCGCGAGCCGGACCGCGGCGGCGGCCATCGACACCGACTGCGTGCCGATCTCGGTCGTGCCGCGCACTTCCTTCGCGACCGCGAAGGTGCGCTGGAACAGCTGGTTCAGATAGGTGCCGAGTGCGCCGGCTTCGGTCGCGGTGCGCACGGCGTCCTTCATCTGGCCGAGGATCTGCGTTTCGCCGAGCACCATCGAATCGAGGCCCGACGCGACGCGGAACGCGTGCCGGACCGCCTCCGACTGCGGCAGCGCGTACACGTGCGGCGCGAGTTCGTCGACCGGAATCCGGTGATACTCGGACAGCCAGCGGATCGACGCGTCGCGCGCCGCGCGATCGTCGGTCGCGCAGTACAGTTCGGTGCGGTTGCAGGTGGACAGGATCGCCGCTTCCGGCGTATTGGGCGCTTGCGGCCCGAGGAACACGTTCTTGAACGTGACGAGAGCCGGCTTGATCTGCTCGAGCGGAAACGCCACGCGTTCGCGCAAGGCGACTGGCGCAGTGTGGTGGTTGATTCCGATCGTGAGGAGTTGCATATCGAGGGCTATCGTTTAGCCGCATATTATAGCGTCTCGGCGATTTCCTCACTCCCGGCGTAACGCGCATCCCCGATCCGGGGGCGGCAATTTGGGGGCTCGATCGGCACGCGATCGAGCTGGTAGCCATAGCCGTAGAGGGGCAGAAGCCGGTAGCCGCGCTCCGGCAGCAGCCGCAGCTTGCTGCGCAGCCGCGACGCGTGCGTGTCGAGCGTGCGCGACTTCATGTCGCGGTGGCGCCCCCAGACGGTCTCGAGGATGTGGGCGCGCGAGACGGGCCGCGACAGGTTCGCGAGCAGCAGCCGCGCGAAGCGGAACTCCTTCGGCGTGAGCGCGATGATCTCGTTGTCGAAGCGCACGAGGCAGCGCGCCGCGTCGAACGCATATCCTTCATAGGTTTCGCGCAAACGGTCCGGCGGCCGGCGCACGCCCGCGCGCCGGCTCAGCGCGTTGACGCGCGCGAGCAGCTCGGGCCCGCTCACCGGGCGCACGATGCAGTCGTCGGCGCCCGCGTGCAGGCACGACACGATCTCGCTTTCGCGCGGCCCCTGCATCACGGCGATCGCCGGCAAGCCGGGCAGGATCGCCTGCGCGCGCGGGATGACTTCCTCGGCGGGGTGGTCGCCGGCCCAGCCGCCGGTGATCAGCATGTCGCAGGTGCCGTCGGCAAGCCACGCGAAGAACGCCGCGCTGGACGGGAACATGTGGCAGACATGGCCGCCTGCAAAGAGCAGCCGATTCAGGAGTGCGGCGTGACGTGCCTCCGGATCGATCAGAGCGATTCGCATGTGCATTTCTTCTGTACGGCAGCCGGTGCGCGCTTGCCATAACGTCGAGTCGGCCCCTAAACTCGAATGTTCGCGGCGCCCGGCTGATGTCGGGTTCGATGGATGAATCGATGCTAGCCGCTGGCAACGTTCACGCCTATTGGACGAATCCGAATTTATAGAGGGCGTCGAATGAACTGGTTTGGAATCATGGTCCTGGGAACAGCCGTCGGGCTATTCGGCCGATGGCTGCACCCGATGCGGCGCACCGCCCGGCCCGCGTGGTGGATCGCGGTGCTCGTCGGCATCGTGGGCGCCGCCGCCGCGCGCATGGCCGGCAATCTCTCGGGACTGTTTTACGATGGCGAGACGCTCGAATGGCCGGTCTGCACCGGCGTCGCGTTCCTTGCCGTAGCCGTGACGGTCGCACTGTCGGCCCGTCGCTGATTGCCCTCAGGTGAAATCATGAATGCCCGTCTCCCCGAAGTCTCGTCCGTGCCGGCCCGTCTCGCGCTGCTGCGCGGCGCGATGGTCCGCGAGGACCTGGCCGCCTATCTCGTGCCGTCCGCCGATCCGCATCTGTCCGAATACCTGCCCGAGCGCTGGCAGGCGCGTCGCTGGCTGTCCGGCTTCACGGGCTCGGTCGGCACGCTGGTCGTGACCGCGGATTTCGCGGGGCTGTGGGTCGACAGCCGCTACTGGGTGCAGGCCGAGGCCGAACTGGCCGGCACCGGCGTGCAGCTGATGAAGATGACGGGCGGCCAGCAGAGCGCGCCGCACGTCGACTGGCTCGCGCAGAACGTGCCGGCGGGCGCGACGGTCGGCGTCGACGGCACGGTGCTCGGCGTCGCGGCCGCGCGCGGGCTGACGGCCGCGCTGAACGCGCGCGGCATTGCGCTGCGCACCGACCTCGACCTGCTCGACGCGATCTGGCCCGAGCGGCCGGGGCTGCCCGGCGACGCGGTGTTCGAGCATGCGGCGCCGCAGGCCGACACGACGCGCGCGAGCAAGCTCGCCGAAGTGCGCCGCGCGATGCACGCGCAGGGCGCGCAGTGGCACTTCGTGTCGACGCTCGACGATCTCGCGTGGCTGTTCAATCTGCGCGGCGCCGACGTCAGCTTCAACCCGGTCTTCGTTGCGCACGCAATGATCGGCGTCGATCGCGCGACGCTGTTCGTCGCCGACGGCAAGGTGTCGCCGGCGCTGGCCGCATCGCTCGCGCAGGACGGCGTCGAGGTGCGCGCGTACGACGCCGCGCGTGCGTCGCTCGCGGCGCTGCCCGCCGGCGCGACGCTGCTGATCGATCCGCGCCGCGTGACGTTCGGCACGCTCGAGGCGGTGCCGGCCGGCGTGAAGCTGATCGAGGCCGTGAATCCGTCGACCTTCGCGAAGTCGCGCAAGACGGCCGCCGAGATCGAGCACGTGCGCGTGACGATGGAGCACGACGGCGCCGCGCTCGCGGAATTCTTCGCGTGGTTCGAGCAGGCCGTGAACCGCGAGACGATCACCGAGCTGACCATCGACGAACGGCTCTCGGCCGCGCGCGCGCGTCGCCCCGGCTATGTGTCGCCGAGCTTCGCGACGATCGCCGGTTTCAACGCGAACGGCGCGATGCCGCATTACCACGCGACGCCGGAGTCGCACGCGACGATCGCCGGCGATGGCCTGCTGCTGATCGACTCGGGCGGCCAGTACGTGACGGGCACCACCGACATCACGCGCGTCGTGCCGGTCGGCACCGTCAGCGACCTGCAGCGGCGCGACTTCACGATCGTGCTGAAGTCGATGATGGCGCTGTCGCGCGCGCGCTTTCCGCGCGGCATCCGCTCGCCGATGCTCGACGCGATCGCGCGGGCGCCGATGTGGGCGGCCGGGCTCGACTACGGGCATGGCACGGGCCATGGCGTCGGCTATTTCCTGAACGTGCACGAAGGGCCGCAGGTGATCTCGCACTACGCGCCGGCCGAGCCGTACACGGCGATGGAAGAGGGGATGATCACGTCGATCGAGCCGGGCGTGTACCGGCCCGGCCAGTGGGGCATCCGGATCGAGAACCTGGTCGTGAACCGCGCGGCCGGGCAGACCGAGTTCGGCGACTTCCTCGCGTTCGAGACGCTGACGCTGTGCCCGATCGACACGCGCTGCGTGCTGATCGAGATGCTGCATGAAGAAGAGCGCGCGTGGCTGAACGCGTATCACGCGACGGTGCGCGAGCGCGTCGGCCGGCATGTGAGCGGCGCTGCGAAGGCGTGGCTCGACGCGCGCACGCAGCCGATCTGATGCCATGCCCCGGGTTCCGGCCGGGCCGGGGCTGAACGATAAGGACAACGAGGGCAGGCGATGGCGGATACGGCAGTGATCGTGATCGACATGCAGCGCGGGCTGGTGCAGCGGGCGCGGCTCGCGTACCGGCTCGACGACGTGGTGTCGGGTATCAACCGGCTGACGGCGGCGGCGCGCGCCGCGCAGGCGCCCGTGTGCTTCGTGCAGCACGACGGCGGCGCGGACGACGATATCGTGCCCGGCACGCCGGGCTGGGAACTGCACGCGGGGCTGACCGTCGACGCAGGCGACTGGCGCGTGCGCAAGCGGGTGAGCGATGCGTTCCACGACACGCCGCTCGCCGCGCAGCTCGACGGCCACGGCATCCGCTCGGTGCTGATCTGCGGCTACGCGACCGAGTTCTGCGTCGATTCGGCCGCGCGCCGCGCGGCGCTGCTCGGCTACCGCACGACCGTCGTGTCCGACCTGCATACGACGAACGAGCGCCCGCACCTGTCGGCCGCGCAGATCGTCGCGCATCACCACTACGTGTGGGAAAACAATTCGCTGTCGGGCAACGCGGTGACGCCGCGCCCGCTCGCCGATGTGCTCGCGACGGAGTTCGCATGACGATCAAGGCGGTGGTGTTCGATTTCGGCGGCGTGCTGATCGACTGGAGCCCCGACTACCTGTACCGGCAGCTGATTCCCGACGAGGCCGAGCGCCGCTGGTTCCTCACGCATGTCTGCGCGATGGACTGGGTGGTGCGCCAGGACGGCGGGCAGACCATCGAGGACGGCACGAACGAGCTGGTCGCGAAGTTTCCCGGGCACGAGGCGCTGATCCGCGCGTTCTATGCGCGCTGGCACGAGATGATCGGCGGCGAACTGGCGGAGGGCGTCGCGCTCGTCGAGCGGCTCGACGCGCAGCGCATGCCGCTGTTCGGGCTGACCAACTGGTCCGCGCAGACGTTTCCGTATGCGTGGGAGAACTTCCCGGTGCTGCGGCGCTTCAAGGACATCGTCGTGTCGGGCCGCGTGAAGCTCGTGAAGCCCGATCCGGCGATCTACCGCGAGATGCATGCGCGGATCGATCCGCACCTGCCGGGCGTCGCGCCGCACGAACTCGTGTTCATCGACGACAACGCGCACAACGCCGCGGCCGCGACGGCGCTCGGCTGGCACGGCATTCACCATACGAGCGCGGCGTCGACCGAGGCGCGCCTGCGCGAGCTGGGCGCGCTAGCCTGAGCGGGCGTCCGGCCCGGTCGTCAAAAAGAAAACCCCGCGTGGTGTCACCGACACACGCGGGGTTTTTGTCGTCAGGCCGGCGAGCCGCCGGCCTGCGTATCGTTGCGCCCGTACGGGCGCATGCCGGTCAGCGGCTGATCGGCTTGTAGCGCAGGCGCTTCGGCTTCGCGGCTTCCTCGCCCAGGCGTGCACGCTTGTCGGCCTCGTACTCCTGGTAGTTGCCGTCGAAGAACGTGACCTGCGAATCGCCTTCGAACGCGAGGATGTGCGTCGCGATCCGGTCGAGGAACCAGCGATCGTGCGAGATCACCAGCACCGAGCCCGCGAATTCGAGCAGCGCGTCTTCCAGCGCGCGCAGCGTTTCGACGTCGAGGTCGTTCGACGGTTCGTCGAGCAGCAGCACGTTGCCGCCCGAGATCAGCGTCTTGGCGAGGTGCAGGCGGCCGCGTTCGCCGCCGGACAGGTTGCCGACGATCTTCTGCTGGTCGCCGCCCTTGAAGTTGAAGCGGCCGATATACGCGCGCGACGGCGTTTCGTACTTGCCGACCGTCAGCACGTCGGCGCCGCCCGAGATTTCCTCGAACACCGTCTTCGAGCCGTCGAGCGCGTCGCGGCTCTGGTCGACGTACGCGAGCTTCACGGTCGGCCCCAGCACGACTTCGCCCGAGTCCGGCTGTTCCTTGCCCGTCAGCATCTTGAACAGCGTCGACTTGCCGGCGCCGTTCGGGCCGATGATGCCGACGATCGCGCCGGCCGGGATCTTGAAGTTCAGGTTGTCGATCAGCAGGCGATCGCCGAACGACTTGCTGACGTTCTTGAACTCGATCACTTCATTGCCGAGGCGGTCGCCGACCGGAATGAAGATTTCCTGCGTCTCGTTGCGCTTCTGGTATTCCTGGCTGTTCAGCTCCTCGAAGCGCGCGATACGCGCCTTCGACTTCGCCTGGCGGCCCTTCGGGTTCTGGCGCACCCACTCCAGTTCCTTCTTGATTGCCTTCTGGCGCGCCGATTCCGACGCTTCTTCCTGCTTCAGCCGCTCTTCCTTCTGGTCGAGCCAGCTGCTGTAGTTGCCCTTCCACGGAATGCCGTGGCCGCGGTCGAGTTCGAGAATCCACTCGGCTGCGTTGTCGAGGAAGTAGCGATCGTGCGTGACCGCGACGACGGTGCCCGGGAAGCGCACCAGGAACTGCTCGAGCCAGTCGACCGATTCGGCGTCGAGGTGGTTGGTCGGCTCGTCGAGCAGCAGCATGTCGGGTTTTTCGAGCAGCAGCTTGCACAGTGCGACGCGGCGCTTCTCGCCGCCCGACAGGTGCTCGATCTTCGCGTCCCACGGCGGCAGGCGCAGCGCGTCGGCGGCCACTTCGAGCTGCTGCTCGGGGCTGCCGCCGTCGCTCGACGCGAGGATCGCCTCGTACTTCGCCTGCTCGGCCGCGAGCGCGTCGAAGTCGGCGTCCGGCTCGGCGTAGGCCGCGTAGATTTCCTCGAGCTTCTTGTTGGCCTGGAACAGGTCGCCGAGGCCTTCCTCGACCGCCTCGCGCACCGTCTTGGTCGGGTCGAGCTGCGGTTCCTGCGGCAGGTAGCCGATGTTCAGGTTCGGCATCGGCGTCGCTTCGCCTTCGATGTCCTTGTCGACGCCCGCCATGATGCGGATCAGCGTCGACTTGCCCGAGCCGTTCAGGCCGAGCACGCCGATCTTCGCGCCGGGAAAGAACGACAGCGAGATGTCCTTCAGGATCTGGCGCTTGGGCGGCACGATCTTGCCGACCCGGTTCATCGTGAAAACGTATTGGGCCATTTGGGTGTGAAAGTCAGAAGTTGAGACCGCCGCGCAGCGCGCTGGCACGGCGGCGTCGGGTGATTCGGTCCGGAGTGTGCCGCGCGAGGCGCGGCGGTGTCGCCGCGTGTCGGCGGCGCGAGCGGCTATTGTACTTCGCCGCCGGGCGGCGCTGGCGGGCGAGCGTGGCCGCTGCGGCCATATTGGCCGTTCGGCCGGGGCTACAGCCACGCGGCGACGCCGCCGTGACCCGAACAGGTTCCGCGCCGGTGGCGGCTGAAGCTGTATGTGCCGTCGCGGCAGCGCGCGCTCGCGCCTTCGGGCACGCGGCCCGATCTGGAGCGGGCCGGCGCATGCACGGTGTCGCCGTCGCGATTGCGATAGGTGTCGTGACGGTCGAGATCGGCTTCGTTGCCATAGCCGGGCGAGGCGCGATACGCGTGCGCGGCCGGCGACAGGGCGGCGCCCGCGACGAACAGCGCGACGGACAGGGTCGCGCCGCGCATCGCGCGCCGGAGCAGGATTCGCATGGTCTCTCGCTGCATGTCGTGATGGTTGACGGGCCGTCAGGCGGCCTGGTCCGCATGTTAGCGGACGGCTTTCGGTCCGGCCATCGATGCCGCGCCGTCCGCCTGCGCGGCGTCGAGGATCCAGCGGCGGAACGCGGCGACCTTCGGACGCTCCGCATGATGCGGCGGATAGACGAGGTAGTACGCAAAATCGTCGAGCCAGGCGGTGTCGGCGAGCTGCACGAGCCGGCCGCTCGCGAGTTCGTCGCGCACCATCGCGGCAGGCAGCAGTCCGGCGCCCTGGCCGGCGACGATCGCCTGCATCAGCAGCCCCGCATCGTCGAACGCGGGGCCGCGCGGCGGGCCGAAATCGTCGATCCGCTGCGCATCGAACCAGATGTGCCAGCCCTTGCGTTCGGCATCGTGCAAGTGGGGCCAGCCGACCAGGTCGGCCGGCGTCGCGGGCATGCCGAGCCGCGCGACCAGTGCGGGCGCTGCGAGCGCGACGATCTCGACCGTCAGCAGGCGCTCGCTGCAGAGCCCGACGTAACGCCCGAGGCCGTGACGGATCGCGACATCGACGCCGTCGCGCGAGAAATCCGCGAGCGCGTGGCTCGCAACGATCTGCAGGTCGACCTCCGGGCATGCGTGCCGGAACTGCGCGAGGCGCGGCACGAGCCACGCGGACGCGAAGAACGGCGTGACGCTCACCGTCAGCACGCCGCTCTCGGCCGCGCCGGACACGCGCTGCGACGCGTCGGCGATCTGCCGGAACGCGTTGCGCACCGGCGGCAGGTAAGCGCGGCCCGCCGCCGTGAGCAGGATGCCGCGGTTCACGCGTTCGAACAGCTGCACGCCGAGGTGGGTCTCGAGCGTGCGGATCATCTGACTCACCGCGCCGGGCGTGACCGACAGTTCCTCGGCCGCGGATTTCACCGACAGGTGGCGGGCGGCCGCTTCGAACGCACGGAGCGCGTTGAGCGGTGGCAGGCGGGAGCGGTTCATTCAGTTTTTCTAAAGCGAACCATCGACGAAATATCGTTTGAGGCGACGTACGTGCGCGAGTAACGTTGCTGCCATGGACTGCATGAACGCGGGCAGCCGGCATGCAATCGTTGCAGTCAACATAGTTCAACTATATCCACGAGGCAATCCGGAGGCCGCCCGGCGTCGAGGAAGCCGACAGGAGCATCGTCATGAACCGTCCGCGCGCATCGCGCTTCTTCTACGGCTGGTACGTCGTCGCGGCCGCCTTCGCCGTGACCTTCGTCGGATTCGGCAGCGCCTATACGTTCAGCGCGTTCGTCGAGCCGCTGCAGCGCGATTTCGCGGCGTCGCGCGGCCAGATCTCGCTGGTGTTCTCGCTCGCCGGCTTCCTGTATTTCGGCTTCGGGATCGTCAGCGGGCCGCTCGCCGATCGATTCGGTTCGCGACGGCTTGCGGTCGCCGGCATGTTGCTGACTGCCGCCGGGCTCGCGGCCGCCGGCGCCGCGCACACGCTGCTGCAGGTCTATGCGGCATACGGGCTCGGAGTCGGCTTCGGCGTCGGCTGCGCATACGTGCCGGCCGTCGGCGCCGTGCAGCGCTGGTTCGTGCGGCGCCGCGGCTTCGCGTCGGGGCTCGCGGTCGCGGGGATCGGCGTCGGCACGCTCGTGATGCCGCCGCTCGCGTCCGCGCTGATCGCGCAGCTCGGCTGGCGCGGTGCGTATTTCATGTTGGCCGTGCTGGCGGTCGTGCTCGGCGCAGGGATGTCGCTGCTGATCGAGAATGACCCGCGCGGGCGCGGGCTGCTGCCGGATGGCGATGTCGCTGACCGAGCCGCCGCCGGCGCGTGGCCGTCGCCGCACGATCGCGGCCCGCGTGCGCCGTCCGGCGACGTGCCGGCGCCCAGTACGGCGGTCGCACCGGCCGCGGGCGCAACGGTGCGCGAAGCCGTCATGTCGCGGCCGTTCGCGAGCCTTTACGCGGCCTGCCTCGTCTGCTCGTTCGGCGTGTTCGTGCCGTTCGTGCATCTCGTGCCGTACGCGCTCGATCATGGCGTCGCGCCGGCCGCTGCCGTGCTGCTGCTCGGCGCGATCGGCGTCGGCAGCACGGCCGGACGCTTCTTCCTCGGCGGCCTTGCGGACCGCTTCGGCCGCCGCGCGTCGCTGCTCGCGATGTTCGCCGGCATGGCCGTCGCGCTCGTCGCGTGGGCGGGCGCCGGCACCGTCGCGACGCTCGCCGCGTTCGCGCTCGTGTTCGGCGTGTTCTACGGCGGCTGGGTTGCCGTGCTGCCCGCGGTCGTGATGGACGCCTTCGGCGGGCGCAACGTGAGCGCGATCATCGGCGTGCTCTATACGAGCGTCGCGTTCGGCACGCTAATCGGGCCGGCCGCGGCCGGCTTCATCTACGACGCGGGCGGCGGCTATCTGGTGCCGATCCTGGCCAGCGCCGCCGCGAACGCGATCGCGTGCGCGATCGTCGCGACGACCGGACGCACGCCGTCGGCGGCGCGCGCGGCGGGCGGATAGGCGCGCCGCACGATTTCCGGTAGGGTTGCCGGATCGTGAACCGGCGACGAAACGCGGAGGAGGTGTCATGACGTTCGACGATGTTCGGCAAATCGCGCTTGCGTGGCAGGGCGTCGAGGAAGGCACGTCATACGGCACGCCCGCGCTGAAGGTGAGGCGCAAGATGCTCGCGCGGCTGCGGGAGGACGGCGACACGCTGGTCGTAAAGGGCGTGGGCCCCGACGAGCGCGCGTGGCTGATCGAATCGGAACCCGACGTGTATTACGTGACCGATCACTACGTCGGCTGGCCGATCGTGCTGGTGCGCCTGTCGGCTGCGGATCCTGACGCGGTGAGAAACCTGCTTCGGCGGGAATGGGAGGCGATCGTGCCGGCCAAATGGCGGGAAGCGGGCGACGCGCGCTGACGCGTCGATCGTTGTCGGCGCGCCCGCCGAACCGGATCACGCGTTGCATCGATTCGCATCGATGCAACAAGTGGTTCCATCGAAATTATTCAATTGGTTCTTAGTGAAGAACCGTTTGATGCTTACACTGCATCGCTTCGAAGGCGGCTGACCGAAAGCCGACGGAATGGGCGCTCGCGATGCGCCGCATCGCACCCGCAGCCTCGCAGACTGCGCGGCGCGCCATCCCGGAGCGGCCCGGCGGATTCGCGTGCGCTGCGCACGCGTGACTCCGAACCCGGCTCAACAACGACAATTCCCCACGCCGCCTTCACGCGACACCCGGTCGTACCGGAACCGTTTTTTGGAGAGAGACAGATGAAGGAAAGCAAGACAGGCCTTGGCACCGGCCTGAAGCAGCGCCACGTGACGATGATGTCCATTGCGGGCGTGATCGGCGCGGGCTTGTTCGTCGGTTCCGGCCACGCGATCGCGGAAGCCGGCCCGGCATCGATCCTCGCGTATGCGATCGCGGGCGTGCTGGTCGTGCTGGTGATGCGCATGCTCGGCGAAATGGCCGTCGCGCATCCGGACAGCGGCTCGTTTTCCACCTATGCCGACCGCGCAATCGGTCACTGGGCCGGCTTCTCGATCGGCTGGCTGTACTGGTGGTTCTGGGTGCTCGTGATCCCGATCGAGGCGACGGCTGCCGCGACCATCCTCAACGCGTGGTTCCCCGGCATCGCGACCTGGATGTTCGCGCTCGGCATCACGCTGCTGCTGACCATCACCAACCTGTTCTCGGTCAAGAACTACGGCGAATTCGAATTCTGGTTCGCGCTGATCAAGGTCGTCGCGATCGTCGTGTTCCTGTGCATCGGCGGTGCGGCGATCGTCGGCATCGTGCCGGCGCCGGCCGTGTCGGGCGTGTCGAACCTGTTCGCGCATCACGGCTTCATGCCGAACGGCGCCGGCGCGGTGCTCGCGGCGATGCTGACCACGATGTTCTCGTTCCTCGGCACCGAGATCGTGACGATCGCGGCCGCCGAATCCGACAACCCGCAACGCCAGATCGTGCGCGCGACGAATTCGGTGATCTGGCGCATCACGCTGTTCTACCTCGGCTCGATCCTCGTCGTGGCGGCGATCGTGCCGTGGAACGACCCGCTGCTGCCGGCGCACGGCTCGTATCAGCGCGCGATGGAACTGATCGGCGTGCCGAACGCGAAGGCGATCATCGACGTGATCGTGCTCGTGTCGGTCGCGAGCTGCCTGAATTCGGCGCTGTACACCGCGTCGCGGATGCTGTTCTCGCTGTCCAAGCGCAAGGATGCGCCCGCGTTCCTGCACCGCACCGATTCGACCGGCACGCCGCGTGCGGCCGTGCTCGCATCGACCGCGTTCGGTTTCGTGACCGTGATCGCGAACTACCTGATGCCGGAGCAGGTGTTCGGCTTCCTGCTCGCGACGTCGGGTGCGATCGCGCTGCTCGTGTATCTCGTGATCGCGATCTCGCAGCTGCGGATGCGCAGGACGCTCGAAGCGACCGGCGCGGACCTGACGCTGCGGATGTGGATGTTCCCGTGGCTCACCTGGGCGGTGATTCTGTTCATCTGCGGCACGCTGACCGTGATGCTGGTGAGCGAGGAGCACCGGATGGAAGTCGGTGCGACGGCCGTGCTGGCGCTGCTCGTGCTGCTCGCTTCGTGGCTGAACAAGCGCAGCCGCGATGCGCAGGCGAGCGACGGGCGGCGCGTGTCGGCGACGTAACGAGCGCGAGCGGGACGGGCGCGGTTGCGCCCGGTGTTCGCTGCGCGGGGTAGGCCCGGAAGAATCGAGGCCCGATCGGCATGTGCCGGTCGGGTTTCTTTTTGGGGTGGGCTTCCAGCGCGATCGCAACGATATTCGGCCGAAAAATCGAACTCGTCTGATTTCATCGGCGGCGACAACTCCCTACATTGATCGCTTCGACAATCGGGGTGAATCGATGGGCGAATCGACTGGGTGTCTGCTGTTACGCCTCGGCATTTCCGAGCGGGCCTGTTTATTCGGGCGTGAAGCGCCGTTGAAGCGATGAGCGGGCGACCGGCTTCCCGCCTGCGCATCGAATTTTGCACCAGCGACGGGTTTCCGTTGACCGGCACCTATTTCCCCGCGATCCCTGACACCACCGGGGCGAGTACGCCGGTGCTTCTCTGTCCGGCAACCGGACTTCGTCAGACTTTCTACTTCCCGTTCGCCGACTGGCTGCGCGACAACGGTCATTCGACGTTCGTATTCGATTACCGGGGTATCGGCGCGTCTCTCGACGTGCGTCATGTTCGTCAGTCACGCGCCCGCAAGCAGGACTGGGGGCAACTCGACATGCCGGCCGCACTCGACTGGCTGCTCGGCCGGACCGGCGCGCGCGATGTGCATCTGATCGGCCATAGCGCCGGAGCGCAACTGGCCGGCCTGATGCCGAACCACGCGGCGGTTCGCTCGCTCAGCGCGATCTCCGCATCGTCGGGATATGTCGGCAATATCCGCTGGCCGACGCGTTTTGCCGCGTCGTTGCTGGCCAATGTCTACGTGCTGGTTGCAGCACGGCTGCTCGGGTACGTGCCGGCGAAGGCGCTCGGCCGGGGCGACGATTTGCCCGCGCAAGTCGGGCATCAGTGGGCGCAGTGGTGTCGCCGTCCCAGATACGTCGCGAATGAGTTCGGGGTCGGGGTCTCGCGCCACTACTACAACGAATTCTCGGCTCCCGTGACCGTGGTCGCCGCAACCGACGATCCGCTTGCGACGCCAGCCAATATCGAGGACTGGCTGCGATTGCTGCCGCGCGCCCGAAGCCGCATCCATTTCGTCAGTCCGCAAAGCTGCGGCGGACGAGCCATCGGCCACGTCGGGATGTTCCGGCGAGAACATGCGTCGTTGTGGCCGGAACTCATCGGAGGAGGGTGACAACGCCAACGCCCAAAAAAGAAAAAGCCCGCATCGAGCGGGCTCAGATTGCTGACGAACCCCACGTTTTTGGAAGCGTGGGGTTTTGTCTTTCTGGGATCAGGATTGCGAGCTCGCCGCGAGCGGGTAGTCGAAGCTGCAGCGCAAACCGCTCACCAGACGCAGCAGCATGCGCACGAAGCGCCAATCGGGACCCGCTGGCCCCTTTTTCCGCTTCCGCGCCACCAGCATCGCGATCTTCTTGATGTTCTGCGCCGCCGCGGCCAGCAAGCACTGCTCGGCCACCTTGCGTAGCCCACGCATACGCGCATAACGGTGCCCATGCAGTTGCTTGGCATCGGCGAAGCTACGCTCCACCGTCTCCTTGCGCCGCGCGTAAATGCGTTGGCCCCATTCGGTCAAGCGCCGCGCGTCCACCTTCTCCTTGGCGCGCTCCCACACGTGGCGCGTCACCACCTTCACCGCGTTCGCACTGTTCGTGCACTGCGCGCGTACCGGGCAACGCCGGCAGATCTGCGGGTTGGATTTGTATTCCCGGTAGCCGACTCGATTGGTCGTGCTGTAAGGCAGTGCCTACCCCTGCGGGCACACGTATTCGTTGCGATACGCGTCGTACTTGAACTGCCGTTTGTAGAACATGCCCGGCTTGTGGTTCGGCGTGCGATAGCCCATCACCCCGGCAATCCCTCGCTCCTCCAGCCCCTGGCACACCGCCGGCGTGAAGTAGCCCGCATCCAGCCCCACCGCATCGACCTTGAACTCGAAGCGCTCGCGCTGCCGATCCAGCCGATCCAGATACGGCTGGCTGTCGTGCACCGAGGCCGGCGTCACATGCGTATCGGTGATGATCGCGTGCCGGGCATCCACCGTGCGGTGGTCCAGATAGAAGAACCCTTTGGGCTTGTCGTCCCGAACCATGTAGCCGCTGTCCGGATCGGTTCGGCTGATCTTGGTGTCCTTGCTCGGCGGCGGCTCGTCGTCGTCGCGATCCAGCGGCTTCTTGCCATGCGCGGCCCGGTCCGCATCCACCGCCGCATTCAGCGCCTCCGTGTACGCCGCAGGCGTCTGCTCCAGCTTCACGACATCAAACTTGCCTTTGTTCGCATTCGCCTTCAGGTGCGTGCTGTCGGTGTACAGCACCCGACCATCGACCAACCCGCGCTTCATTGCCTGCCGCACGATCTCGTCGAAGATCTCCTGATACACCACCGTGTCCGGGAAGCGGCGGCGGCGATTCTGCGAGAACGTCGACGCATCCGGCACCTTGTCGGTCAGCCGGAACCGCGCGAACCACCGATAGGCGACGTTGACCTGGACCTCACGCATCAGTTGCCGCTCGCTGCCCACCCCAAACAGGTAGCCGATGAACAGCAGCTTGAACATCACCACGGGATCGAGCGCTGGCCGCCCGTTATCCGCGCAATACAGATGCGCCACCTTCGCGCGGATGAACTCGAAATCCACCGCCGCGTCGATCTGGCGCAGCAGGTGGTCCTTCGGCACGAGTTCCTCGAGCGTCACCATCTCGAGTTCGTGCTGCGTGGGCATGGGCGTCTTCAGCATCACGCCATTAAAAAACAAAACCCCCGCACTTGGCGAGGGTTTGTCAGCAATCTGAGCCCGCATCGAGCGGGCTTTCTCACACCAGCATCGCAACGACGCTCACACGTTGAACAGGAAGTTCATCACATCGCCGTCGTGCACGACATATTCCTTCCCTTCCGCGCGCATCTTGCCGGCTTCCTTCGCGCCTTGCTCACCCTTGTACGCGATGAAATCGTCGAACGCGATCGTCTGCGCCCGGATGAAGCCGCGCTCGAAGTCGGTGTGGATCACACCGGCCGCCTGCGGCGCGGTGTCGCCGATATGGATCGTCCACGCGCGCACTTCCTTCACGCCCGCGGTGAAGTAGGTCTGCAGCCCGAGCAGCTTGAAGCCCGCGCGAATCACGCGGTCGAGGCCCGGCTCCGCCATGCCCATGTCGGCGAGGAACGCTTCCTTGTCCGCGTCGTCGAGATCGGCGATTTCCGCTTCGATCGCCGCGCACACCGCGACCACCGGCGATTTCTCGCTTTCCGCGTACTTGCGCACCGCGTCGAGGTGCGGATTGTTCTCGAAGCCGTCGTCCTTCACGTTCGCGACGTACATCGCCGGCTTCGCGGTGATCAGGCAGAACGGCTTGAGCAGCGCCTGCTCGTCGTCCGACAGCGCGAGACCGCGCACCGCCTTGCCCTGGTCGAGGTGCGCGCGCACCTTCTCGAGCACCGCGGCGAGCTTCACCGCTTCCTTGTCGTTGCCCGACTTCGCGGCCTTCGAGTAGCGCGTGAGCGCCTTCTCGACGGTGCCGAGGTCGGCGAGCGCGAGTTCGGTGTTGATCACCTCGATGTCGTCGATCGGGCTGACCTTGCCCGCGACGTGGATCACGTTGTCGTCCTCGAAGCAGCGCACGACGTGCGTGATCGCGTCGGTTTCGCGGATGTTCGCGAGGAACTGGTTGCCGAGGCCCTCGCCCTTGCTCGCGCCTGCGACGAGGCCCGCGATGTCGACGAACTCGACGACCGCCGGCACGATGCGCTCGGGCTTGACGATCTCGGAGAGCGCCTTCAGGCGCGTATCAGGCACTTCGACGATGCCGACGTTCGGCTCGATCGTGCAGAACGGATAGTTCTCGGCGGCGATGCCGGCCTTGGTCAGCGCATTGAACAGGGTGGACTTGCCGACGTTGGGCAAGCCGACGATGCCGCATTTGAGACTCATGGAATCCTTCGGACGGGTGAAGCGGCGCGGCCGGGCAGGGCGCGGCGGCGCGGGACAAAGAGGGCGGCCGGCGCTGGGGCAGCGCAACGGGCCGGTGTGCAAAGACGCTATTGTACCGTGCCGACGCGCCGGTTTCCGGCCGCCGGCCGAACGCGCGCGCGCGCGCCGCTTCGCGCGGGCGGCAGCGCGCGCAGACGGGCGCCGCCGATCGGGCCACGAGCTCCGTGCGGCGAGCGGCCGCACCCGGATCCGCGCGCCGTCGCGATTCCGCTGATTTCCCGCAAAGTCCGGCCGCGTAAGGGTTTGGCGCCGCGGCTATAATGCCCGCCATGACTGCCCACCACACCTTCGACGTCGCCGTGGTCGGCGGCGGGCTCGTCGGCAAGACGGCCGCGCTCGCGCTGACCCAGTCCGGCTACAAGACCGCGTTGCTCGCGCAGCCGGCCACGCCGCGTCCCGCCGATCTCGCGTTCGACACGCGCGTCTACGCGCTGTCGTCCAGCTCGCAGGCGCTGCTCGAGCGGCTGCGGGTCTGGCAGGCGCTCGACCACGGCCGGCTCGCGCCCGTCTACGACATGCGCGTGTACGGCGATGCACACGCGGAGCTGCATTTCTCCGCGTACCAGGCGTCGGTGCCGCAGCTCGCGTGGATCGCCGAATCGTCGCTGATCGAGGCATCGCTCGACGCCGCGCTGCGTTTCCAGCCCAATCTCACGTGGTTCGACGCGCGCGCGCAGGGTTTCGACGTGCGCGCCGATGCGGCCGTGCTGACGTTGTCGTCGGGACAGGTGCTCGAAGCCGATCTGGTCGTCGGCGCGGACGGCGCGCATTCGTGGGTCCGTTCGCAAATGGGGGCCAGGGTCGAGCGGCGCGACTACCGGCAAACCGGCGTGGTCGCGAACTTCAAGGCGTCGCTGCCGCATCGCGAGACCGCATATCAGTGGTTCCGCGACGGCGAGATCGTCGCGCTGCTGCCGCTGCCCGACGGCCACGTGTCGCTCGTCTGGTCCGCGCACACCGCGCATGCGGACGAACTGCTCGCGCTCGATCCGGCGCAGCTCGCGGCCGAAGTCGAGCGCGTGTCGCACGGTCAGGTCGGCGCGCTCGAATGCGTGACGCCGGCAGCCGGCTTCCCGCTCGCGCTGCAGACGGTCGACAAGCTGATCGCGCCGCGCGTCGCGCTGGTCGGCGATGCCGCGCATCTGATCCACCCGCTCGCGGGGCAGGGGATGAACCTCGGGCTGCGCGACGTCGCGGCGCTCGCCGATGCGATCGCGAACAAGGAAAGCTTCCGCAACCTCGGCGATACGGTGCTGCTGCGCCGCTACGAGCGCTCGCGCCGCGAGGACATCCGCGCGCTGATGGTCGCGACCGACGGGCTGCAGCGTCTGTTCGCGGTGCCGGGCTCGCTCGCGAAGGCGGTGCGCAACGCGGGCATGGCGTTCGTCGGCGCACAGCCGCTCGTGAAACGCTGGCTGGTATCCGCGGCGCTCGGTTGAGCGAACCTTCGGCCGCCTCGCCGGTCGGACTCGGTTCCGTTACGGCGTACACTGTGCCGTGCATTCCGATAGAGCTGAAGGAACAACTCGATGAAAAAAACGATCCGCATCGCCTCGCTGGCGCTGGCCGTCACGATGGCGACGCTCGGCTGCACCGCGCAGGCCGATCAGACCACCGACAAGCTGAAAGCCACGCTGCAAGCCCGTCTCGGCAACGACGCACCGATCAAGAGCGTGTCGAAATCGCCGGTCGCGGGGCTGTATGAAGTGAACCTCGGCTCGCAGATCATCTATAGCGATGCGGCAGGCGACTACGTGCTGCTCGGCGATCTCGTCGACGCGAAGACGCACAAGAACCTGACCGACGCACGCCTGTCGGAGCTCAACAAGATCGATTTCGCGAGCCTGCCGTTCGCGAACGCGATCAAGGTCGTGAAGGGCAACGGCGCGCGCAAGATCGCGGTGTTTTCCGATCCGAACTGCCCGTACTGCAAGCGTCTCGAAACCACGCTGCAGTCGGTCGACAACGTCACCGTCTACACGTTCCTGTATCCGGTGCTGTCGCCCGATTCGAACGCGAAGTCGAAGGCGATCTGGTGTGCGACCGACCGTGCGAAGACGTGGCAGGGCTGGATGCTCGACCATCGCGCACCGTCCGGTGCCGGCAACTGCGACACCACCGCGCTCGACAAGAACCTCGCGCTCGGCCGCGGCATGAACGTCACCGGCACGCCGACGATCTTCCTGCCCGACGGCCGCCGCCTGCCCGGCGCGGTGTCCGCCGAGCAGCTGAACGAGGCGCTCGCGTCGAGCAAGTAACCGACCGACACGCCGGGCCGCGCGCCCGGCCAGCGAGGGGCGCCCGCGATTTCCGCCGGCGCCTCTCTTCGTTTCCGAGGTCGCATTCCGACCGATTTTCGACCGATTGCCACGATGACCCAGCCGATCCGCTATTCGATTGTCCCGAAAGATCTTGCCGCGCACCTGTTCGAAGTATCGGTGACGGTTGCCGATCCCGATCCCGACGGCCAGCGCTTCTCGCTGCCCGTGTGGATTCCGGGCAGCTATCTGGTGCGCGAGTTCGCGCGCAACATCGTCACGCTCGCCGCGTTCAACGAAGCGGGCCGCAAGGTGCGGATCGCGAAGACCGACAAGCACACGTGGCAGGCCGCGCCCGTGAACGGCGCGCTGACGCTGCGCTACGACGTGTATGCGTGGGATCTGTCGGTACGTTCCGCGTATCTCGACGAATCGGGCGGCTTCTTCAACGGCACGGCCGTGTTCCTGAGCGTCGCGGGCCGCGAGGATGCGCCGTGCGACGTCGAAATCGCGAAGCCGCCGGGCGCGGCGTTCCGCGCATGGCGCGTGGCCACCGCGCTGCCCGAGGCGCGCGGCACGAAGCGCTACGGGTTCGGCGCGTATCGTGCGTCGAACTACGACGAGCTGAGCGACCACCCGGTGACGATCGGCGAGTTCGCGCTCGCGACGTTCGACGCCCACGGCGTACCGCACGACATCGTGATCGCCGGGCGCGTGACGCAGCTCGACATGGAACGGCTGCGCACGGACCTGAAGCGCGTATGCGAGGCGCAGATCGCGCTGTTCGAGCCGAAGTCGAAGAAGGCGCCGATGGATCGCTACGTGTTCATGACGCTCGCTGTCAGCGACGGCTACGGCGGCCTCGAGCACCGCGCTTCGACCGCGCTGATCTGCAATCGCACCGATCTGCCGGTGAAGGGCCGCCCCGAGACGTCCGAGGGCTATCGCACGTATCTCGGCCTGTGCAGCCACGAATACTTCCACACGTGGAACGTGAAGCGCATCAAGCCGGCGGCGTTCGTGCCGTATGACCTGACGAAGGAAAACTACACGTCGCTGCTGTGGCTGTTCGAGGGCTTCACGTCGTATTACGACGACCTGATGCTCGTGCGCAGCGGGCTGATGTCGCAGGACGAATACTTCGCGGCGCTCGGCCGCACGATCGGCGGCGTGCTGCGCGGCACGGGCCGCCTGAAGCAGAGCGTCGCGGAAAGCTCGTTCGACGCGTGGATCAAGTACTACCGCCAGGACGAGAACGCGACCAACGCGATCGTCAGCTACTACACGAAGGGCTCGCTCGTCGCGCTCGCATTCGATCTCGCGATTCGCGCGCAGACGCGCCACCGCAAGTCGCTCGACGACGTGATGCGGCTGCTGTGGCAACGCTACGGCCGCGATTTCTACCGCGGCGGCAAGCAGGCGGGCGTCGACGAAAACGAAGTCGAAGCGCTGATCGAGGAAGCGACGGGCGTCGCGCTCGGCAGGCTGTTCGCCGATGCGGTGCACGGCACGCGCGACCTGCCGCTTGCCGAGCTGCTCGCGCCGTTCGGCGTGACGCTCGCGCCCGAGCTGGCCAACGGCGCGGCCGCGAAGCCGACGATCGGCGCGCGTCTGCGCGGCGGCGCGGACTGCACGCTCGCGGCCGTCTACGAAGGCGGCGCCGCGCATCGCGGGGGGCTGTCGGCCGGCGATACGCTGATCGCGCTCGACGGGCTGCGCGTGACGGGCACGAACCTCGACGCGCTGCTCGCGCGCTACCGGCCGGGCGACAAGGTCGAGGCGCATGCATTCCGTCGCGACGAGCTGCGCACCGCGAAGCTGAAGCTCGACGGCCCGGAGGTGTCGCGCTACCGGCTGACGGCCGCCGCGAAGCCGGCCGCGCTGCTGAAGGCGCGCGAAGCCTGGCTGAAGGGGTGAGACCGGCTGGGCGGGATTCAGGGCGCGATCTGTAATTGTTCTGCTGTTGCAACAATCCGTCGCCCTGAGCCCGCTTTTTCGCGCAAATGCGGCCACGCACAATGGCGTCACTCGCGCTACCGAAGCGCACCCCAACCGGAGCCTGACATGACGACCATTCTGCAAATCAATTCCGCGGCGCGTTCGCAAGGCGCGCAATCCACGCTGCTGTCCAACGAACTGACGGCAAAGCTGCAACAATCGAATCCCGGTGCGAAGGTCGTGGTCCGCGACCTGCTGACCGACGGGCTGCCGCATCTGGACGAATCGGTGCTCGGCGCGTTCTTCACGCCGGCCGAGAACCGCAGCGCGGAGCAGAATGCGATCGTCGCGAAGAGCGATGCGCTGATCGCCGAGCTGCAGGCCGCCGACGTCATCGTGATCGGCGCGCCGATGTACAACTTCGGCATCTCGTCGCAACTGAAGACCTACTTCGACTGGATCGCCCGCGCCGGCGTCACGTTCCGCTACACCGAGAACGGCCCGGAAGGCCTCATCAAGGGCAAGAAGGTGTACGTCGTGTCGGCGCGCGGCGGCAAGTACGCGGGCACCCCGCACGACAGCCAGACGCCGTACCTGCGTTCGTTCCTCGGCTTCGTCGGCATGACCGACGTGAGCTTCATCTACGCGGAAGGCCTGAACATGGGCCCGGAATCGCAAAGCGCGGCGCTGGCCGGCGCACGCGAGGCGATCGCCGCCGCGTAAGACTGGACGCGGGCGTCGTGCGCCCGCGGCTCGATCTGAAAACAAAAAGCGCCGCGTCCCGACAGGGGCGCGGCGCTTTTGCGTTGCGGCCGACGCAGGACGCGGCGCAGTCGCCGTTACGCGAGCGTCTCCGCGACCTCCGGCAGGCGCCAGTCGATCGGCTCGCGGTGCTGTTCGGCGAGATAGTCGTTCGCGAGCGCGAAATGACGGCAGCCGAGGAAGCCGCGATGCGCGGACAGCGGCGAAGGGTGCGGCGCTTCGAGCACGCAGTGCGCACTTGCGTCGAACAGCGCGCGCTTCGCCTGCGCATGCGCGCCCCACAACATGAACACGAGTCCACGATGGCGGCTGGCGAGTTCGCGGATCAGCGTGTCCGTGCATTGTTCCCAGCCGCGCTTCGCATGGCTTGCGGCCGCGCCGCGCTCGACCGTCAGCACGGTGTTGAGCAGCAGCACGCCCTGGCGTGCCCAGGTGTCGAGACAGCCGTGGCGCGGCGTGTCGTGACCGAAGTTCGCGGCGATTTCCTTGAAGATGTTGCGCAGCGACGGCGGCGTGCGGACCGCCGGCGGCACCGAGAACGCAAGGCCGTGCGCCTGCGGCGTGCCGCGGTCGTCGCCGTGGTACGGGTCCTGGCCGAGGATCACCACCTTCACGTCGTCGGGGCTCGTCAGTCGCAGCGCGCGGAACACGTCGGTCGGGTAGACGGTCTTGCCGGCCGCGCGCTCGTCGTCGACGAAGCGGCACAGCGGCGCGTAGGCGTCGCTGTCGGTGAACGGTTTCAGCACGTCGCGCCAGGCGGCCGGCAGCGCGTCGAACTGCGCGGCGAGGTGCGGGATGTCGCTCGCGACCGGCTGCGGTGAGGCCGGGGCCGAAGCGGCGGCCTGCTTCGCGGCTTTGCGTCCGGCCGAAGGCGATGCTGGAGCCGGGGCGGCCGACGTGTCGGCCGGTGCCGTTTCCGGCACGGGATCATCGAATAGCGACGCCTGTTGCGGCGCGCGGGAAGTCTTGCGGGTTGCCATGCGTGATGCGTGTTTATTGCGTGCGCAGCCGGTAGCCGCGCTGCGCCTTGCTGATGTTTTCGGGAGCGAGACCCGGCAGCGCCTGCTGCAGTTCGGCGGCAAGCGTCGCGAGCGCCGCTTCCGGGCCGTCGATCAATTCGAGTTCGATCTCGCTGATCGGTTCGCGGCGCGTTTCATGCTCCGCCTGCACGACGATCTCGCCGAGATCCACCGCGGCTTCGACAGTCGCGCCGCCGATCGCGATGCGCCACAGCGTACGCGAAAAATCCGTGCGGAACAGCGCATGCAGCGTCTGCGCCGCGTCGCGCAGCGCGGCGGCGGCGTCCGGCACGTCGCAGGCGGCGACGAGCGCATCGACTTCCAGCGCGTCGCCGGCGACCGGCAGTTCCCATTCATGCCGACGATGCAGGCCGCCTTCGGCGCTGCCGACCGTCTTGAACGTCTGCAGCCAGCCCTGCGGCGTGCGGCGCACGCGCACCGCGCTCTTCGAGCGGGCCAGCGCGAGTTCGGGCGTGTCGTAATAGACGTTTGCGAGCGCGATCTCGCGGCCGGGCTCGCCGGTCAGCGTCTCGAAGAAGCGGCGCGCGGCGTCGGCCTGGCCGTCCGGCAGCGCGAGCTTGATTTCCTTTTCGATCGCCATCAGAAGAACATCCGTGCGAGTTCCTCGCCCGGCTGGTCGGCGCGCATGAACGCCTCGCCGACGAGGAACGTGTTGACGTTCGCCGCGCGCATCGTGTCGACGTCGGTGCGCGACAGGATGCCCGATTCGGTCACGACGATGCGGTCCTGCGGAATCATGTCGAGCATGTCGAGCGTCGTCTGGATCGACGTCTCGAAGGTGCGCAGGTTGCGGTTGTTGATGCCGAGCAGCGGCGTCTTGAGCGTCAGCGCCTGTTCCATTTCGTTGCGGTCGTGCACTTCGACCAGCACCGCGAGGCCGAGCGAGTGCGCGTACGCCTCGAGATCCTGCATCAGCGGCGTGTCGAGCGCGGCCGCGATCAGCAGGATCGCGTCGGCGCCCATCGCGCGCGCTTCGACGATCTGGTACGCGTCGACGATGAAGTCCTTGCGCAGCACCGGCAGCGCGCAGGCCGCGCGCGCTTCCTCGAGATAGCGCGCGCCGCCCTGGAAGAACTGCGCGTCGGTCAGCACCGACAGGCACGCGGCGCCGTGCGCCGCATACGAGCGCGCGATGTCGGCCGGCACGAAATGCTCGCGCAGCACGCCCTTGGACGGGCTGGCCTTCTTGATTTCGGCGATCACCGCCGCGTGGCCGGCCGCGTGCTTCGCTTGCAGCGCGCCGACGAAGTCGCGCCGGTCGCGCGCGGACGCTTCCAGCTTCAGTGCCTCGAGCGGCGTGCTGCGCATGGCCGCCGCGACTTCTTCGTGCTTGACGGCGATGATTCGGTCGAGAATGTCGCTCATGGGGTTTCCTGCTTGATTCGTAAGGGGAGTCAGCGCTTGAACTGCTGCGTGAAGCGCACGAGTTCGTCGACTTTCGCGCGCGCCTTGCCGGTCGCGATCGCCTCGCGGGCCAGCTGGATGCCGTCCGCGATCGACGCGGCGACGTTCGCCGCGTACAACGCGGTGCCCGCGTTCAGCGTGACGATCTCGCGTGCGACGCCCGGCTGGTTGTCGAGCGCGCCGAGCAGCATCGCGCGCGATTCCTCGGCATTTTCCACCTTCAGCGTGCGGTTCGACACCATCTGCAGGCCGAAGTCCTCCGGATGGATCTCGTATTCGTGCACCTGGCCGTCGCGCAGTTCGCCGACGAGCGTCGCGGCGCCGAGCGACACCTCGTCCATCCCGTCCTTGCCGTACACGACGAGCACGTGCTGCGCGCCGAGGCGCTGCATCACGCGCACCTGGATGCCGACGAGATCGGGGTGGAACACGCCCATCAGCTGATTCGGCGCGCCGGCCGGATTGGTGAGCGGGCCGAGGATGTTGAAGATCGTGCGCACGCCGAGTTCGCGGCGCACGGCCGCGATGTTCTTCATCGCCGGATGATGGTTCGGCGCGAACATGAAGCCCATGCCGGTCTCGGCGATCGACGCCGCGACCTGGTCGGGCTGCAGGTCGATGTTCACGCCGAGCGCCTCGAGCACGTCGGCGCTGCCGGACTTGCTCGATACGCCGCGGTTGCCGTGCTTCGCGACCTTCGCGCCGGCCGCGGCCGTGACGAACATCGACGCGGTCGAGATATTGAACGTGTGCGAGCCGTCGCCGCCGGTGCCGACGATGTCGACGAAGTTCGAGTTGTCCTGCACCTCGACGTGGTTCGCGAATTCGCGCATCACGGTCGCGGCGGCGGCGATCTCGCCGATCGTCTCCTTCTTCACGCGCAGCCCGGTGATGATCGCGGCCGCCATCACCGGCGACATGTCGCCGCGCATGATGAGCCGCATCAGGTGCAGCATCTCGTCGTGGAAGATCTCGCGGTGCTCGATCGTGCGCTGTAACGCTTCCTGCGGGGTAATCGTCATCGTCGGGCTCCGTCAGGCGGCATGCGCGGCCGCGCGGGCCTGCTTGAGGAAATTCTCGAGCAGTGCATGGCCATGCTCGGACAGGATCGATTCCGGATGGAACTGCACGCCTTCGATCGGCAGCGTCTTGTGGCGCAGGCCCATGATCTCGCCGTCGTCAGTCCACGCGGACACCTCGAGGCAGTCGGGCAGCGATTCGCGCTCGACCGCGAGCGAGTGATAGCGCGTGACGTCGAAGTGCTTCGGCAGGTCGGCGAACACGCCGCGGCAGTCGGTTTCGATCCTGCTCACCTTGCCGTGCATGATGGTTTTCGCGCGCACGACGCGGCCGCCGAACGCCTCGCCGATCGCCTGGTGGCCGAGGCACACGCCGAGGATCGGCTTCTTGCCCGCGAATTCGCGCAGCACGTCGAGCGTGATGCCCGCGTGCTGCGGGTTGCTCGGGCCCGGCGACAGGCAGATCGCGTCGGGATTCAGGCGCGCGATGTCGTCGAGCGTGATTTCGTCGTTGCGGTAGGTGTGCACGTCCTCGCCCAGTTCGCCGAAGTACTGGACCAGGTTGTAGGTGAACGAGTCGTAGTTGTCGATCATGAGCAGCATGGTCAGTCTCCGTCAGAAGTCGCTATCGAGGCCGTCCTGGACCTGTTCGGCCGCACGCAGCACCGCGCGCGCCTTGTTCTCGGTCTCTTGCCATTCGGATTCGGGCACCGAATCCGCGACGACGCCGGCCGCCGCTTGCACATACAGGTTGCCGTTGTGGATCAGGCCCGTGCGGATCGCGATCGCGAGATCCATCTCGCCGGAGAACGACAGGTAGCCGACCGCGCCGCCGTACAGCCCGCGCTTGACCGGCTCGAGCTCGTCGATCAGCTCCATCGCGCGCACCTTCGGCGCGCCGGACAGCGTGCCGGCCGGGAACGTCGCGCGCAGCACGTCGTAGTTCGTCATGCCGGGCTTCAGCTTGCCTTCGACCGAGCTGACGATGTGCTGCACGTGCGAGTACTTCTCGATCACCATCTGGTCGGTCACCTGCACCGAGCCGATTTCCGCGATGCGGCCGACGTCGTTGCGCGCGAGGTCGATCAGCATCACGTGCTCGGCGATTTCCTTCGGATCGTTCAGCAGCTCGGTCGCGAGTTCGGCGTCGCGCTCGGGCGTGTTGCCGCGCGGGCGCGTGCCGGCGAGCGGGCGGATCGTGACGATCTGGTCGTCGCCGCGCTTTTCCTGGCGCACGAGGATTTCCGGCGACGCGCCGACCACGTGGAAGTCGCCGAAGTTGTAGTAGTACATGTACGGCGACGGATTCAGCGAGCGCAGCGCGCGGTACAGCGACAGCGGATTGTCGCGGTACGGCTTCGTCAGGCGCTGGCCGACCTGGATCTGCATCAGCTCGCCGGCCGCGATGTATTCCTTCGCCTGGCGCACGGCGGCCAGATAGTCTTCCTTCTTGAACTCGCGGAACGTCTCGGTGCGCACGCTCGCCGACGTGACGGGCGGCTGCACGGTCGCGCGCAACCGCTGCTTGAGCTCGCGCAGGCGCTGCTTCGCCTTCGTGTACGCCTCGGACTGGCTCGGGTCCGCATAGATGATCAGGTACAGCTTGCCGGCGAGGTTGTCGATCACCGCGACTTCCTCGGTCAGCAGCAGCTGGATGTCGGGCAGGCCGAGATCGTCGCGCGGCGCGGTGTGTGCGAGCTTCTTCTCGATGTAGCGCACCGCGTCGTAGCCGAAGTAGCCGGCGAGGCCGCCGCAGAAGCGCGGCAGGCCCGGGCGCTGCGCGACCTTGAAGCGGGCCTGGAACGAGGCGATGAATTCGAACGGGTCGCCGTCGTGCGTCTCGACGACCTGGCCGTCCCGCACGACTTCGGAGACGCCGTTGCGGGTGCCCACGAGCGTGCGCGCCGGCAGGCCGATGAACGAGTAGCGGCCGAAGCGTTCGCCGCCGACCACCGATTCGAGCAGGAACGAGTTGGCGCCCGCGCGTTCGGGCTGGGCCAGCTTCAGGTAGAGGGACAGCGGCGTTTCGAGGTCGGCGAGGGCTTCGGCGATCAGCGGGATGCGGTTGTAGCCTTCGTTCGCAAGCGATTGGAATTCGAGTTCGGTCATGTTCCGGTCCTGTTCGGGACGAGCGGCGCGTGCGCCAGGGATCACTTGACGCTGCGCGGGTGGCCGTCGGCGAAAGGGCGGTCGATCGAGAAGTGCCTGTTGCCGGCCGGCGCTCCGGGCGTGAACGTCACGAGCCTGCGACCGCCCCTGAACGCAGGCGTTCGGGCGCGGTAAAACTCAGGATGGTGCGACGATCGGCGCGCGGATGCGCAGCGAGATAAAAAACGGCGCTGAAGACGTGCTTCAGCGTACCTCATCGAAGAGGTTAGCGCGACCAGCGACGCCAGGGCCAGGCTCCCCGGTCGATGCTGCTCAGACTCCGTTTTTTATTCAGAAACATGCGGATGGAAGAAATAATCAGACGGTTGGCCGGCCGGCGTTGTGCGCGACGATCGCGCAGGCTGCGACCAGCAACGAATCGACTATACCATCCGAATTTATCGTTTGTATAGCTTTGCCGTGGTTGTAGCCGTACGGCACCGTCAGCGTCGCCATCCCGGCCGCGCGGCCCGCGAGCGCATCGTTTTCCGAGTCGCCGATCGCAACGGCCGCGTCCGGCGCGACGCCGAGCGCATCGCAGGCAGTCAGCATCGGCAGCGGATCGGGCTTCTTGCGCGCGACGCTGTCGCCGCCGAGCACGATGCCGAAATGATCGATCAGCCCGTATTGCTCGAGCAGCTCGACCGCGAAGCGGTGCGGCTTGTTGGTCACGCACGCGAGCCGGATGCCGGCCGCGCGCAGTGCATCGAGGCCGGCCGCGACGTCGGGGTAGAGGCGCGTGTGGCGGCCGTTGATCTTCGCGTATTCGGTCTGGTAGATCGCGAGCGCCTCGTCGAAGCGCGCGTGCGCGTCGTCGGCCGCGAAGCGCGGCTTCAGCACGCTGTGGATCAGGTGCTCGGAGCCCTTGCCGACATAGCCGATCACCTCGTCGCGCGAGGTGGCCGGCGCGTCGAGCTGCGCGAGCATGCCGTTCAGGCCGGCCGTGAAATCGTCGGCCGTGTCGACCATCGTGCCGTCGAGATCGATCAGCGCCGCGTCGATGCGCGGCGCGGCGAAGCGGATCGGGCCTTCGGCCGCGGCGGCGGCCGGCGCTTGCCCGGCGAGCGGCGAGTCGGACACGGCGTCAGCTCCGCTCGACGGTGGCGAGCGCCGCGCGCATGTCGTCGATCACCTTGCGGTAATCGGGCTTGCCGAAGATCGCCGAGCCTGCGACGAAGGTGTCCGCGCCGGCTGCCGCGATTTCCGCGATGTTGTCGGTCTTCACGCCGCCGTCGACCTCGAGCAGGATCTCGCGGCCGGTGCGCTCGGTGTACGCGTCGAGGCGCGCGCGCGTTTCGCGCAGCTTGTTCAGCGTTTCCGGAATGAACGACTGGCCGCCGAAGCCCGGGTTCACCGACATCAGCAGCACGTAGTCGAGCCGGTCCATCACGTGGTCGAGGTAGTTCAGCGGCGTGGCCGGGTTGAACACGAGGCCGGCCTTGCAGCCGTGATCGCGGATCAGCGTCAGCGTGCGGTCGATGTGATCGGAGCCTTCCGGGTGGAAGCTGATCAGGTTCGCGCCGGCTTTCGCGAAATCGGGGACGATCCGGTCGACCGGGCGTACCATCAGGTGCACGTCGATCGGCACCTGCACGTGCGGGCGGATCGCCTCGCACACGAGCGGGCCGATCGTCAGGTTCGGCACGTAATGGTTGTCCATCACGTCGAAGTGGATCCAGTCGGCGCCGGCGGCGACCACGTTGCGGACTTCTTCGCCGAGCCGTGCGAAGTCGGCCGACAGGATGCTGGGAGCGATGCGGAATTGAGTCATGACAGGGGAGCGGGGACGCTGCGGCGCAAAACCGCCATTCTACCGTCCGCCGGCCGGCGCGCGCCGGCGGCCCGCGCGGTTGCAGCCCGATTCCGCATCAAGCAGAATGCCGAACCAAAGCGGCGCGTCCGCGGCCCCGTCGTTCGCATTGCCGGCACGGGCGATCATCCTCCAGCGGAAACACCATGAGTCAGTATCAGTTCACCGTTTCGGTGAAAACCAGCTACCTGCCGGAACAATCCGACCCCGAACGCCGTCAATATGCATTCGCATACACGCTGACGATCCGCAACACCGGACGGGTCGCGGCGCAGCTGATCGCGCGTCACTGGATCATCACGGACAGCGAAAGCCACGTGCAGGAAGTGAAGGGGCTCGGCGTCGTCGGGCACCAGCCGCTGCTGCAGCCGGGCGAACAGTTCGAGTACACGAGCTGGGCGGTGATCGCGACGCCGGTCGGCACGATGCGCGGCGCGTATTTCTGCGTGGCGGAGGACGGCGAGCGTTTCGAGGCGCCGGTCGACGAGTTCGCGCTGCACATGCCGCGCACGCTGCATTGAGCGTGCAGGGCGGTCAGCGCGGCTGACGGTCGTTGCTGCGGGCGTGTTTCTTCCGGCCCGAGGCTGTCCACACGACGATGAAGATCAGCAGGGCGAGCGCGAGAAAGGCTTCCAGCGCAAAGATGAGCATCGGATATTGGTCGAGAAAATCTGACATGGCGGTTTCCATCAAGAACGGACATTGTATGTGGTTTGGGCCCAGGGTGGCCGGCTGGGCGGCGGCGGTCGCGACGGCCGCGCTGCTCGCCGCGTGCGGCGGCGCGCCGACGCGCACTTCGTCGCTGAAGCCGCCGACCGGCGCGGCGATCGTGCCGGGGCAGGTTGCCGCGAAGCGGCTCACGCCGGTTGCGTGGCAGCAGGTGCCGGGCTGGCAGGACGATTCGCTGATCGGCGCGACCGCCGCGCTGCGGCAGAACTGCGTGCGGCTCGCGCGTCAGCCGGCGTGGCAGCGCGCGTGCGCGGCCGCCGACCGGCTCGACGAACTCGACGCCAGCAGCGCGCGCGCGTTCTTCGAAACCTATTTCACGCCGTTCCAGCTCGCCAACACCGACGGCACGCTCGACGGGCTCGTGACCGGCTATTACGAGCCGCTGCTGCACGGCTCGCGCGTGCGGCGCGGCCCCTATCAATATGCGCTGTACCGCTGGCCGGCCGGCTATCGCGCCGGCGCCGCGCTGCCCGCGCGCGCGCAACTCGAGCGCAGCGGCGTGCTGAACGGCAACGAACTCGTGTGGGTCGACGATCCGATCGAAGCGTTCTTCCTGCAGGTGCAGGGCTCGGGGCGCGTGCTGCTCGACGACGGCTCGGTGATGCGGGTCGGCTTCGGCGGCACCAACAACCAGCCGTACCGATCGATCGGCAAGTGGCTGCTCGATCGCGGCGAGCTGACGCCGGCGCAGGCGACGATGCAGGGCATCAAGGCCTGGGCGAAGGCGAATCCGGGCCGCGTCGATGCGCTGCTCGACACGAATCCGCGCTTCGTGTTCTTCCGCGAGATGCCGTCGAAGGAAGAGGCGCCGCACGGCGGCGCGGACGGCCCGATCGGCGCGCTCGGCGTGCCACTGACGCCGGAGCGCTCGATCGCGGTCGATCCGTCGTCGATCCCGCTCGGCACGCCGGTGTTCCTGCAGACGACGCGCCCGCTGACGAACACGCCGATGAACCGGCTGGTGTTCGCGCAGGATACGGGCACCGCGATCAAGGGCGGCGTGCGGGCCGACTATTTCTGGGGGCTCGGCTACGACGCCGGCGATCAGGCCGGGCGCATGAAGCAGGTCGGCCGGATGTGGCTGCTGTTTCCGAACTCGTGAGGTGAGCCGGGGAGGCCGGTGCGGTTCGCTGCGCCGGATGACCGGACCGTTCGACCGACAGGAACACCTCGGCATCCCGAAAAGAAGACAGCTCGACAGGCGCAGGCCCGTCGAGCTGTTTTTCGTTGAGCGGCCGCGCGGTTTGGTGCGCCGCGCTGCCGGGCGCTGCGCGCGTCAGCCCTTGCGCTTGTCGATCACGCGCCGCGCCTTGCCGACCGAGCGCTCGATCCCGTTGACGGGCAGCACGTTGATGACGGCCGTCACGCCGATCAGCGACTTGATGTCGTGCGCGAGCGCCTGCCCGGCCGCCTGGATCGTCGCGGTGTCCGGCGCCGTCTCGGGGCACGGTTCGACGTTGAGCGTCAGCACGTCGAGCGGACCTTCCTTGGTCAGCACGATCTGGTAGTGCGGCGCGAGCGCGCGCTGCTTCAGCAGCTGTTCCTCGATCTGCGTCGGAAACACGTTGACGCCGCGCACGATCATCATGTCGTCCGAGCGGCCGGTGATCTTTTCCATCCGCCGCATCGTGCGTGCGGTGCCGGGCAGCAGGCGCGTCAGGTCGCGCGTCCGGTAGCGGATGATCGGCAGCGCTTCTTTCGTCAGCGACGTGAACACGAGTTCGCCGAACTCGCCGTCGGGGAGCACCTCGCCGGTGTCGGGATCGATGATCTCGGGATAGAAGTGATCCTCCCAGATCGTCGGGCCGTCCTTGGTCTCGACGCACTCGGACGCGACGCCCGGGCCCATCACCTCCGACAGCCCGTAGATGTCGACCGCGTCGATCCCCATTCGCTGCTCGATCGCGGCGCGCATGTCGTTGGTCCACGGCTCCGCGCCGAAGATGCCGATGCGCAACGAGCTCTGCGCGGGATCGAGTCCCTGGCGTTCGATTTCGTCGGCGATCGACAGCATGTAGCTCGGCGTGACCATGATGATGTCGGGCCGGAAATCCTGGATCAGCTGCACCTGCTTCTCGGTCTGGCCTCCGCCGAACGGGATCACGGTCAAGCCCGCGCGCTCCGCGCCGTAATGCGCGCCGAGCCCGCCCGTAAACAGCCCGTAGCCGTAGCTGACGTGCACCTTGTCGCCCGGGCGCGCGCCGGCCGCGCGGATCGAGCGCGCGACGAGATTGGCCCAGGTATCGATGTCGCGCGCCGTGTAGCCGACCACCGTCGGCTTGCCGGTCGTGCCGGACGACGCATGAATGCGCGAGACGCGCTCCTGCGGCACCGCGAACATCCCGAACGGGTAGCTGTCGCGCAGGTCGCTCTTGGTCGTGAACGGGAAGCGCGACAGGTCGGCGAGCGTCGTCAGGTCGTCGGGATGGACGCCCGCGTCGTCGAACTTGCGCCGGTAGACCGGGGAATTGTCATACGCATGCCGGAGCGACCACTTGAGGCGTTCGAGCTGCAGCGCGGTCAGCTCGTCGCGTGAGGCGGTCTCGATCGGCTCGAGCGGTAGCGGGGGTGTCATGCCTGTCTCCAGTGTTTGTTATGTGCGATGCGAGCCGTTGACGTCAGCGGTCTTCGGGAATGACGGTGCCCTTGATCTGGGCGGACTTGCCGCGAAACATTGCGACCGTTTCGCCGGCGCGGTTCGTGACGCGGATGTCGTAGATGCCTTGCCGGCCGTGGCGCGTCTGCTCGGTCGCCTCGGCGGTCAGCACGTCGTCGCCGTGTACGGGGCGCAGGTACTCGATCGAGCAGCCGGCCGCGACCGTGTTGACGTTGTACGAGTTGCACGCGAACGCGAAGGTCGAATCGGCGAGCGTGAAGATCAGGCCGCCGTGGCAGATCTGGTGGCCGTTCAGGAAATCGGGGCGCACGGGCATGCGCAGGCGCGCATAGCCGGCGCGCACTTCGTCGATTTCGATGCCGAGCGCGCGGCTGCAGGCATCGGCGTCGTACATCGCCTGCGCGGTCGCGCGGGCGAGCGCATCGGGATCGAGCGTGTCGGTGGCGATCGTCATCTCAACGCCCCTCGAAGCGCGGCGCGCGCTTCTCGATGAAGGCCTTCACGCCTTCCGCATAGTCGTGCGACTGGCCGAGCTTGCGTTGCAGGTCGCGCTCCCGGTCGAGCTGCTGGTCGAGCGTGTGCGTGACGCTTTCGCGCATCGACTGCTTGATCGACGCGATCGCGAGCGTCGGCTGCTGCGCAAGCTGCGCAGCGAGTTGACGGACCGTTGCGACGAGTGCGTCGTCGTCGACCGCGCGCCAGATCAGGCCCCATTGCTCGGCCTGTTCGGCGCCGAGCTTGTCGCCGGTCAGCGCGAGCCCCAGCGCGCGCGCCATGCCGACGCGCTGCGGCAGGAACCACGTGCCGCCCGAATCGGGCACGAGCCCGATCTTGACGAATGCCTGGATGAAACTGCTCGATCGCGCGGCGAGCACGAGATCGCATGCGAGGGCGAGGTTCGCGCCGGCGCCGGCGGCCGTGCCGTTGACGGCGGCGATCACCGGGATCGGCAGGCGTTGCAGGCGGCGGATCAGCGGATTGAAATGCTCGTCGATCAGCGTGCCGAGGTCGGTGGACGCACCCGGCGTGAAGTCGAGATCGGCGAGATCCTGCCCGGCGCAGAAGCCGCGCCCGGCGCCGGTCAGGATCAGCGCGCGCGCGCCGGACGCTTCGACTTCATCGAGCGCGGACTGCAGCTCGCGATGCATCGCCCGCGTGAAGCTGTTCAGCTTGTCGGGACGGCTGAGGGTGATCGTCGCCACGCGGGCGTCCCGATCGATATCCAGCTGAATCGCCTGATAGGACATGCAGTGTCTCCTTGATGAATTCGTTATAGGCGGCGCGCGCGTCGATTGGCTATACGCGCTCGATGGCCAGTGCGATGCCCTGGCCGACGCCGATGCACATCGTACAGAGCGCGAAGCGGCCGCCGGTGCGTTCGAGCTGGTACAGGGCCGTGGTCACGAGCCGTGCGCCCGACGCGCCGAGCGGGTGGCCGAGCGCGATCGCACCGCCGTTCGGGTTCACGCGCGGATCGTCGTCGGCGACGCCGAGCATGCGCAGCACCGCGAGGCCCTGCGACGCGAACGCCTCGTTCAGCTCGATCACGTCGAACTGATCGATCGTCATGCCGAGCTGGCGCAGCAGCTTCTGCGTGGCCGGCGCGGGGCCGATGCCCATCACGCGCGGCTCGACGCCGGCGGTCGCCATGCCGACCACGCGCGCGCGCCGCCGCAGGCCGTACTGGTCGGCCGCTTCCGCGTTGGCGAGCAGCAGCGCGCATGCGCCGTCGTTGACGCCCGACGCGTTGCCGGCCGTCACCGAGCCGTCCGGGCGTACCACGCCCTTCAGCTTCGCCAGCGCCTCGAGCGACGTCTCGCGCGGATGTTCGTCGCGCGACACGACGACCGGGTCGCCTTTCTTCTGCGCAATCGTGACCGGGACGATCTCCGCGGCGAGCGTGCCGTCCTGCTGCGCGCGTGCGGCCTTCTGCTGGCTGCGCAGCGCGAACAGATCCTGGTCGGCGCGGCTGATCTCATAGTCGACCGCGACGTTCTCGGCGGTCTCGGGCATCGAGTCGACGCCATACTGTTGCTTCATCAGCGGATTGACGAAGCGCCAGCCGATCGTCGTATCGAAGATGTCGGCCTGGCGTGCGAACGCGCTCGCGGCCTTGCCCATCACGAACGGCGCGCGCGTCATGCTCTCGACGCCGCCCGCAATCATCAGGCGCGCTTCCCCTGCCTTGATCGCGCGCGCGGCGGTGCCGACCGCGTCCATGCCCGAGCCGCACAGCCGGTTCAGCGTGGTGCCCGGCACGGCGGTCGGCAGGCCGGCGAGCAGCGCGGACATGCGCGCGACGTTGCGATTGTCTTCGCCGGCCTGGTTCGCGCAGCCGTAGATCACGTCGTCGATTGCCGTCCAGTCGACGTCGCGGTTGCGCTCGACGAGCGCCTTGAGCGGCACCGCGCCGAGGTCGTCGGCGCGAACGTCTTTCAGGGCGCCGCCGTAGCGGCCGATGGGGGTGCGAATGGCGTCGCAGATGTAGGCGTCAGTCATGGGCGTATCGGTAAGCAGCGAACCCGCCGGGTGGCGGATTCGTTCATGGTAGAGAACCTGGCGGCGTTTGCACGTCGGCCGTTCGGGTTATGCCGTTTGGCCGGCTTCCGCCGGTGCGGCCTTCGGCGCAACATGGACGCGGCTTTGCACCACGCGGAACCGGTTGGCGACGAAGGCGGCGTCGGCCAGCGCCGCGTTGGCTGCCGGGTTGGCGCCGGTGCCGTGGAAGTCGGAGAACGCGGCCGACTGGTTGACGAACACGCCGCCCGTCAGGTTGATCGACAGCGCGACGCCGCCGCGCACCGCGGCCTCGTGCGCGGCGTCGATCACGGCATCGTCGGTGCTGTAGACGGACAGCGTCAGCGCGCCGTGTTCCGCCGCGATTTCACCGGCGAGATCGAGCGACTGGGCGGTCGAATCGGTCGCGATCACGAACGAGATCGGGCCGAACCACTCCTGCGTGTATTTCTCGCGGTCGGCCACGTCGAGCTGCAGCACGAGCGGCGTACGCACGCGGGCATCGGGGAAGGCGGGGTGCTGCAGCGTCGCGCTGTCGGCGAGCACGCGGCCGAGCTGGCGGGCGGCGTCGATGCGCGCCGTCACGCCGTCGTTCTGGATCGCGCCGATCAGTTCGACCGAGCGGGCGGGGTCGCCGGTGAGCTTCTGCACGGCGCCTGCGATTGCCTGGGCGACTTCGTCGAAGCTCGCATGGCCGTCCGCCGTCCGGATGCCGTCGCGCGGCACGTAGATGTTCTGCGGCGCCGTGCACATCTGGCCGGAATACAGCGCCAGCGAGAACGCGATGTTCTTGACCGCCGCCTTCAGGTCGTCGGTCGAGTCGATGACGATCTGGTTGACGCCCGCCTTTTCGGTATAGACCTGTGCCTGATGCGCATGGCGTTCGAGCCACGTGCCGTTCTGCGTGCTGCCGGTGAAGTCGATCAGCTTGATCTCGGGGCGCAGCGCGAGGTCCTGCACGAGCGCGCCGTCGTTCGGCTCGGTCGCGAGCAGCGTGACGACGTTCGGGTCGAAGCCGGCTTCGCGCAGTACGTCGCGGGCGATCCGGACGGTGATCGCGAGCGGCAGGATCGCGCCCGGATGAGGTTTGACGATAACGGTATTGCCGGTCGCCAGATCGGCGAACAGGCCCGGATAGCCGTTCCAGGTCGGGAAGGTGCAGCAGCCGAGCACGAGCCCGGTGCCGCGCGGGGCGATCGTGTAGCGCTTGTGCATCGCGAGCGGCGGGTTCTTGCCCTGCGGTTTTTCCCAGTGCGCATCGGCGGGGATGCGGCGCAGTTCGTCCCAGGCATAGGCGACTGCTTCGAGCGCGCGGTCCTGCGCGTGGGGGCCGCCGGCCTGGAACGCCATCATGAAGGCCTGGCCCGTGGTGTGCATCACGCTGTACGCGATCTCGAAGCTCGCGCGATTCAGGCGCGCAAGGATTTCGAGGCTGACGCCGATCCATGCACTCGGCCCGGCTTCGCGCCACGAGCGCTGCGCGGCGGCGGCCGCCGCGATCAGTGCGTCGGGCGTCGATTTCGGATAGCGAATGCCCAGTGCGATGCCATACGGTGACTGCTCCGCGCCGACCGTCTCGCCGGTCGCCGGCTGATCCATCCGGAAAGTCTGGCCGAGATGCGATTTGAACGCCGCTTCGCCGTCTGCACTGGCGCTTTCCCCGTACACTTTGGGGCTCGGCATTTCCGCGAACGGGCTCCAGTACCCGCGACTCTCGATGGCGGCGAGTGCGTGTTTCAGCGTGTCTTCGTGCTTCGTGAACAGTGCATGGGTCATGACGGCGGCCTGATGGACGTGGAGAGGGGTTGGATCGATTAATTAACCGACCGGTTGGTCGGAGAATGGTAGCATCAAACTATTCGCATGTGCGAGGCGTTTCTCAATTCATTGATCGAGGAGAAATAGATGGCTTACGAGAACATCCTGGTGGAGACCCGGGGGCGTGTCGGGCTGGTGACGCTGAACCGTCCGAAGGCGCTGAATGCGTTGAACGACGCGCTGATGGATGAGTTGGGCGCCGCGCTGAAGGCATTCGACGCGGACGACGCGATCGGGGCGATCGTCGTGACGGGCAGCGAGAAGGCGTTCGCGGCGGGTGCCGACATCGGCATGATGGCGACCTATTCCTATATGGATGTCTATCGTGGCGACTACATCACGCGCAACTGGGAGACGGTTCGCCAGATCCGCAAGCCGATCATTGCCGCGGTGTCGGGTTTTGCGCTGGGCGGCGGCTGCGAGCTCGCAATGATGTGCGACATCATCTTCGCGGCGGATACGGCCAAGTTCGGCCAGCCCGAGATCAAGCTGGGCGTCATGCCGGGCGCGGGCGGTACGCAGCGCCTGCCTCGCGCGGTGTCGAAGGCGAAGGCGATGGACATGTGCCTGACCGCGCGCTTCATGGATGCCGACGAGGCGGAGCGTGCGGGGCTCGTGTCGCGCGTGCTGCCGGCGGACAGGCTGCTCGACGAGGCATTGGCGGCCGCGGCGACGATCGCCGAGTTTTCGCTGCCGGCGGTCATGATGGTCAAGGAGTCGGTGAATCGGGCGTATGAGACGACGCTGGCCGAGGGCGTTCACTTCGAGCGCCGGTTGTTCCATTCGTTGTTCGCGACCGAGGATCAGAAGGAAGGGATGGCGGCGTTCGTCGAAAAGCGGAAGCCGGAGTTCAAGAACCGTTGAGGGTGCGGTAGCGGGGATGGCGCCCGTGGACTGCTCGCCGGTGCGATGCATCGGCGTGGCCGTCCGGGCCGCCTGCCCGGTGCGCGCCACCGTGCGCGGCAGCGCACGGCGGCTTTTTCAGACTATTTTCACAAAGCGCTTGCGTGTTTGGCTGCGGGTGCCTAGAATCACGCCTCTTTCGCGCTGACGGCAACGCGGCGCGGAAGGGGGAAGCGGAGTCGACGGTGTGCTGCAGCATGGAGCGCCCTGGCGACGAAGGAAGAAGAACCCCGCAGTCGCAACGCTGAGTAGCAAAAAGTTGTTGACGATCTGCGAAACACGGTTCATAATCTCGCTTCTCTGCTGCTGAAAACGCAGCGCTGCTGGAAGGCCTGATGCCTCTCGCAGAATGCTCTTTAAAAACTAACAGCCGATAAGTGTGGGCGCTTGATGTGAGCGAGACCCGATCCTCGGATCGGGATAGCAAAAGTATCAAGAGTCTCACACTAAAGTAAGTCAGGTTTATGAAGTAATTCATTGACCTGTCAGCTTTGAGTGAGCGACCGGTTCGAAAGAACCGAAAACAGTAACAGGTTTGAACTGAAGAGTTTGATCCTGGCTCAGATTGAACGCTGGCGGCATGCCTTACACATGCAAGTCGAACGGCAGCACGGGTGCTTGCACCTGGTGGCGAGTGGCGAACGGGTGAGTAATACATCGGAACATGTCCTGTAGTGGGGGATAGCCCGGCGAAAGCCGGATTAATACCGCATACGATCCACGGATGAAAGCGGGGGACCTTCGGGCCTCGCGCTATAGGGTTGGCCGATGGCTGATTAGCTAGTTGGTGGGGTAAAGGCCTACCAAGGCGACGATCAGTAGCTGGTCTGAGAGGACGACCAGCCACACTGGGACTGAGACACGGCCCAGACTCCTACGGGAGGCAGCAGTGGGGAATTTTGGACAATGGGCGAAAGCCTGATCCAGCAATGCCGCGTGTGTGAAGAAGGCCTTCGGGTTGTAAAGCACTTTTGTCCGGAAAGAAATCCTTGGTCCTAATACGATCGGGGGATGACGGTACCGGAAGAATAAGCACCGGCTAACTACGTGCCAGCAGCCGCGGTAATACGTAGGGTGCAAGCGTTAATCGGAATTACTGGGCGTAAAGCGTGCGCAGGCGGTCTGTTAAGACAGATGTGAAATCCCCGGGCTCAACCTGGGAACTGCATTTGTGACTGGCAGGCTAGAGTATGGCAGAGGGGGGTAGAATTCCACGTGTAGCAGTGAAATGCGTAGAGATGTGGAGGAATACCGATGGCGAAGGCAGCCCCCTGGGCCAATACTGACGCTCATGCACGAAAGCGTGGGGAGCAAACAGGATTAGATACCCTGGTAGTCCACGCCCTAAACGATGTCAACTAGTTGTTGGGGATTCATTTCCTTAGTAACGTAGCTAACGCGTGAAGTTGACCGCCTGGGGAGTACGGTCGCAAGATTAAAACTCAAAGGAATTGACGGGGACCCGCACAAGCGGTGGATGATGTGGATTAATTCGATGCAACGCGAAAAACCTTACCTACCCTTGACATGGTCGGAATCCTGAAGAGATTCGGGAGTGCTCGAAAGAGAACCGGCGCACAGGTGCTGCATGGCTGTCGTCAGCTCGTGTCGTGAGATGTTGGGTTAAGTCCCGCAACGAGCGCAACCCTTGTCCTTAGTTGCTACGCAAGAGCACTCTAAGGAGACTGCCGGTGACAAACCGGAGGAAGGTGGGGATGACGTCAAGTCCTCATGGCCCTTATGGGTAGGGCTTCACACGTCATACAATGGTCGGAACAGAGGGTTGCCAACCCGCGAGGGGGAGCTAATCCCAGAAAACCGATCGTAGTCCGGATTGCACTCTGCAACTCGAGTGCATGAAGCTGGAATCGCTAGTAATCGCGGATCAGCATGCCGCGGTGAATACGTTCCCGGGTCTTGTACACACCGCCCGTCACACCATGGGAGTGGGTTTTACCAGAAGTGGCTAGTCTAACCGCAAGGAGGACGGTCACCACGGTAGGATTCATGACTGGGGTGAAGTCGTAACAAGGTAGCCGTATCGGAAGGTGCGGCTGGATCACCTCCTTTCCAGAGCTAGCTCGCGAAGTTGAGCGCTCACGCTTATCGGCTGTAAATCAAGACAGACTCAGGGGTCTGTAGCTCAGTCGGTTAGAGCACCGTCTTGATAAGGCGGGGGTCGTTGGTTCGAATCCAACCAGACCCACCAAGTTGTCTGGCGTGTCGGCGATCGTTAGCGCTTTAGCGCTTACGAGTGCCCCATGCCGACAGGCGAAGAAACCTGGGGCGTCTCTGTATGGGGGCATAGCTCAGCTGGGAGAGCACCTGCTTTGCAAGCAGGGGGTCGTCGGTTCGATCCCGTCTGCCTCCACCAATCTTCAATGCGAAGTGCTTGGTTCGAAAGCGAACCGAGGATTTGGCATTGGCGATTGAGCCAGTCAGAGTGATGCAGGAAACTGTATCGGCTGTCGTTCTTTAACAATCTGGAAGAAGTAAGTAATTTGGATAGCGGAAGCGTCTTTGAGATGGACGTGGAAACTATCCGGGTTGTGATTGTATCGATGTATCTCAAGATGATTCGAACTTCATTGTTCGACTCTAATTGGAATACGGCACAACGCGAGAACTCAACCTGTAGCGACTGTCGATGAGACAGACTCGTTATAGGGTCAAGCGAACAAGTGCATGTGGTGGATGCCTTGGCGATCACAGGCGATGAAGGACGCGGTAGCCTGCGAAAAGCCCCGGGGAGCTGGCAAACAAGCTTTGATCCGGGGATGTCCGAATGGGGAAACCCACTCCTTATGGAGTATCCATGGCTGAATACATAGGTCATGTGAAGCGAACGCGGTGAACTGAAACATCTAAGTAACCGCAGGAAAAGAAATCAACCGAGATTCCCAAAGTAGTGGCGAGCGAAATGGGATGAGCCTTGTACTCTTTATTTGTATTGTTAGCCGAACGCTCTGGAAAGTGTGGCCATAGCAGGTGATAGCCCTGTAGGCGAAAACAGTATGAAAGAACTAGGTGTACGACAAGTAGGGCGGGACACGTGAAATCCTGTCTGAAGATGGGGGGACCATCCTCCAAGGCTAAATACTCGTGATCGACCGATAGTGAACCAGTACCGTGAGGGAAAGGCGAAAAGAACCCCGGGAGGGGAGTGAAATAGATCCTGAAACCGCATGCATACAAACAGTCGGAGCCTCGTAAGGGGTGACGGCGTACCTTTTGTATAATGGGTCAGCGACTTACGTTCAGTAGCAAGCTTAACCGTATAGGGCAGGCGTAGCGAAAGCGAGTCCGAATAGGGCGTTCAGTTGCTGGGCGTAGACCCGAAACCAGGTGATCTATCCATGGCCAGGATGAAGGTGCGGTAACACGTACTGGAGGTCCGAACCCACTAACGTTGAAAAGTTAGGGGATGAGCTGTGGATAGGGGTGAAAGGCTAAACAAACCTGGAAATAGCTGGTTCTCTCCGAAAACTATTTAGGTAGTGCCTCGTGTCTCACCTTCGGGGGTAGAGCACTGTCATGGTTGGGGGGTCTATTGCAGATTACCCCGCCATAGCAAACTCCGAATACCGAAGAGTGCAATCACGGGAGACAGACATCGGGTGCTAACGTCCGGTGTCAAGAGGGAAACAACCCAGACCGCCAGCTAAGGTCCCCAAATATGGCTAAGTGGGAAACGAAGTGGGAAGGCTAAAACAGTCAGGAGGTTGGCTTAGAAGCAGCCACCCTTTAAAGAAAGCGTAATAGCTCACTGATCGAGTCGTCCTGCGCGGAAGATGTAACGGGGCTAAGCCATATACCGAAGCTGCGGATGCGAGCTTGCTCGCATGGTAGGAGAGCGTTCCGTAAGCCTGCGAAGGTGCCTTGTAAAGGGTGCTGGAGGTATCGGAAGTGCGAATGCTGACATGAGTAGCGATAAAGGGGGTGAAAGGCCCCCTCGCCGTAAGCCCAAGGTTTCCTACGCAACGTTCATCGGCGTAGGGTGAGTCGGCCCCTAAGGCGAGGCAGAAATGCGTAGCTGATGGGAAGCAGGTCAATATTCCTGCACCGTCGTTAGATGCGATGGGGGGACGGATCGCGGAAGGTTGTCCGGGTGTTGGAAGTCCCGGTCGCTGCATTGGAGAAGGCGCTTAGGCAAATCCGGGCGCGGAATTCAAGGGTGTGGCGCGAGCTCCTTCGGGAGCGAAGCAATTGGAAGTGGTTCCAAGAAAAGCCTCTAAGCTTCAGTCTAACGATGACCGTACCGCAAACCGACACAGGTGGGCGAGATGAGTATTCTAAGGCGCTTGAGAGAACTCGGGAGAAGGAACTCGGCAAATTGGTACCGTAACTTCGGGATAAGGTACGCCCTTGTAGCTTGACTGGCCTGCGCCAGGAGGGTGAAGGGGTTGCAATAAACTGGTGGCTGCGACTGTTTAATAAAAACACAGCACTCTGCAAACACGAAAGTGGACGTATAGGGTGTGACGCCTGCCCGGTGCCGGAAGATTAAATGATGGGGTGCAAGCTCTTGATTGAAGTCCCGGTAAACGGCGGCCGTAACTATAACGGTCCTAAGGTAGCGAAATTCCTTGTCGGGTAAGTTCCGACCTGCACGAATGGCGTAACGATGGCCACACTGTCTCCTCCCGAGACTCAGCGAAGTTGAAGTGTTTGTGATGATGCAATCTACCCGCGGCTAGACGGAAAGACCCCATGAACCTTTACTGTAGCTTTGCATTGGACTTTGAACCGATCTGTGTAGGATAGGTGGGAGGCTATGAAACCGAAACGCTAGTTTCGGTGGAGCCGTCCTTGAAATACCACCCTGGTTTGTTTGAGGTTCTAACCTTGGTCCGTGATCCGGATCGGGGACAGTGCATGGTAGGCAGTTTGACTGGGGCGGTCTCCTCCCAAAGGGTAACGGAGGAGTACGAAGGTACGCTAGGTACGGTCGGAAATCGTGCTGATAGTGCAATGGCATAAGCGTGCTTAACTGCGAGACCGACAAGTCGAGCAGGTGCGAAAGCAGGTCATAGTGATCCGGTGGTTCTGTATGGAAGGGCCATCGCTCAACGGATAAAAGGTACTCTGGGGATAACAGGCTGATACCGCCCAAGAGTTCATATCGACGGCGGTGTTTGGCACCTCGATGTCGGCTCATCTCATCCTGGGGCTGTAGCCGGTCCCAAGGGTATGGCTGTTCGCCATTTAAAGAGGTACGTGAGCTGGGTTTAAAACGTCGTGAGACAGTTTGGTCCCTATCTGCCGTGGGCGTTGGATATTTGAAGGGGGCTGCTCCTAGTACGAGAGGACCGGAGTGGACGAACCTCTGGTGTACCGGTTGTGACGCCAGTCGCATCGCCGGGTAGCTATGTTCGGAAGAGATAACCGCTGAAAGCATCTAAGCGGGAAACTCGCCTTAAGATGAGATATCCCTGGAGGCTTGACCTCCTTGAAGGGTCGTTCGAGACCAGGACGTTGATAGGTCGGGTGTGTAAGCGCAGTAATGCGTTCAGCTAACCGATACTAATTGCCCGTAAGGCTTGATCCTATAACAAGTCTGTCTCGATAGCCGTTAGCGCTTCAGCGCTTACGGATATCGAGCGTCGAGTGCGAGGCACTCGACGTACTGCGGTTGAAGTACCGCGTATGTGTGAGATACAACCTCACAACCCAACCAAATTACTGCTTCTTCCAAGATTGGTTGCGCTGCGAAGCAACGCAACAACCCTCTTTGCCTGATGACCATAGCGAGTCGGTCCCACCCCTTCCCATCCCGAACAGGACCGTGAAACGACTCCACGCCGATGATAGTGCGGATTCCCGTGTGAAAGTAGGTAATCGTCAGGCTCCCTAAGCCAGAAACCCCCGCCCGACAAGGCGGGGGTTTTTGCATTTGTGGCGCGGAAAAGGGCGTCCTCCGCTCAGCCAGATCCCGCCATTTTCCCGGGAAAAAGCCTCTATCTCCGCACATCTCCTGCAATTGCGCGCCCGAATCGCAAGCGTGCAAAGGCGTCCCATCGTCGTCGTATCCCGCGGCACCTTCAAATAACCCTATATCCACACAAATCGGGCGCTTTACGCGGCGCGTCCACGTAAAATTTGCGTATCCCCATCTTTACATCCAGATCAATGAACGCCGCCACCCAGATAGCTCGGGCCGTTTGCCCGCACGATTGTCCGGATACGTGCGCGATGCGCGTCACCGTCGAGAACGGCAAGGCCATCAAGGTCATGGGCGATCCCGATCATCCGCCGACCCAAGGCGTGCTCTGCACGAAAGTCAGCCGATATGCCGACCGGGTGCATCATCCGGACCGCCTGACCGTTCCGCTCAAGCGCGTCGGTGCCAAGGGAGAAGGGCGCTTCGTGCCGATCAGCTGGAGCGAAGCGTTCGACGAGATCGGCCGCCGTCTCGGGGAAATTGCCGCGCGCGCGCCGGAGGCGATCTTGCCGTACAGCTATGCGGGGACGATGGGGCTGGTGCAAGGCGAAGGCATCGCGCAACGGTTCTTCCACAAGATCGGCGCATCGCGGCTCGAGCGTACGATCTGCGCCGCGGCCGGCGCGGCGGGCCTGCGCTATACATACGGCGGAAGTCTCGGCATGCACCTCGAGCATTTCGAGGAGAGCGAGCTGATTCTGATTTGGGGCGCCAACCCGATCGCGTCCAGCCTGCACTTCTGGACTCGTGCGCAGGAGGCGAAGCGCCGCGGCGCCCGATTGGTCGCAATCGACCCGTACCGTTCGCTGACCGCGGAAAAATGCCATCAGCACATCGCGCTGAAACCCGGCACCGACGGTGCATTCGCGCTCGGCATGATGCACGTGCTGATCACCGAGAACCTGCTCGACCACGACTATATTGCCGACCATACGCTCGGGTTCGATGCGCTCAAGGCGAGGGCGATGTCCTATCCGCCCGAGCGTGTCGCGCAGATCTGCGGCATCGACGCCGAGGAACTGGTCGAGCTCGCGCGTCGTTACGGCGCCACCCGCAAGGCGTCGATCCGCCTCAATTACGGGATGCAGCGCGTGCGCGGCGGCGGCAATGCGGTGCGCGCGATCGCAAGCCTCCCCGCGCTGACCGGCGCCTGGCGCGATCGGGCAGGCGGGCTGCTGCTTTCGTCGTCGGAATCCGCGCCGATCGACCACTCGGCATTGCTGCGCCCCGACCTGATGCCGGGCTGGCCGCACACGCTGCCGCGCATCATCAACATGAATGCGATTGGCGACGCGCTGCTGCACCCCGGCGATGCCGCTTTCGGGCCGAAAGTCGAAGCGGTGATCGTCTACAACTCGAACCCCGTGGCGGTCGCGCCCGATTCGTCGAAAGTGGCCGCCGGGTTCGCGCGCGAGGATCTGTTCACGGTCGTTCTCGAGCACTTCAAGACAGATACGGTGGATTTCGCCGACATTGTGCTGCCGGCGACCACCCAGCTCGAACATCTGGACATCCACAAATCGTACGGCCACACCTACGTCATGGCGAACCTGCCGGCGATTCCCCCGGTGGGCGACGCGCGACCGAATACCGAAATCTTTCGGGGCATCGCGCGCAGCATGGCGCTCGACGAACCCGCGCTGTATCACTCCGATGAAGAGGTCGCGCGCGCGGCGCTGCGATGGGACGACCCGTCGCTCGACAGCGACTGGGAGACGCTGAAGCGCGAAGGCTGGCTGAAGCTCAAGCTGCCCGATGCGCCGTTTGCGAACGGCGGCTTTCGCACGCCGTCCGGCAAGTGCGAGTTCTACAGCGCGCGGCTCGAGCAAATGGGCATGGAGCCCGTTCCCGACTATCTGCCGCCGTTCGAATCGGCCGAGGCCGCGCCCGAACTCGCCGCGCGCTACCCGCTCGCGATGATTTCGCCGCCTGCACGCCATTTCCTGAACAGCACGTTCGTGAACGTCGACAGCCTGCGCAATACGGAAGGCGAGCCGCATCTCGACATGCACCCGACCGATGCGCAAGCGCGCGGGATCGCCGAGGGCGACGTCGTGCGCATCTTCAACGACCGCGGCTCGATGCAGGCGCTCGCAAGGGTGACCGACCGGGCCCGCCCGGGACTGGTGGTCGGATTGTCGATCTGGTGGAAGAAGCTGTCGCCGGACGGGCGCAACGCGAACGAGGTGACGAGCCAGGCGCTGACCGATCTGGGCAACTCGGCGACGTTTTACGACTGTCTCGTCGAAGTCGAACGAGCCTGATGAAACCGGTCGGCACGCAGCGGCATATCGCTCCCGAAGTTGGAAGGGGACATCTAACCCTGTTGTCTCGGGACGAGCGAGCCGCTACGATGCGTTTTAGCACGACCATTCGAAAATCCGTGAGGAGACGCGCAGTATGGACAGAATTTGGCTGAAATCGTACCCGCCCGGCGTTCCAGCCGAAATTGACGCGTCTCCGTATCCCTCCGTTCCCGACCTGCTCGACGAGAGCTTCCGCCAGTATCGCGACCGCACGGCGTTCGTCTGCATGGGCAAGAAGCTCACGTATGGCGAACTCGACGCGCTGTCGCGTCGGTTCGGCGCGTGGCTGCAGTCGCGCGGCCTCGCGCGTGGCGCGCGCGTCGCGATCATGATGCCCAACGTACTGCAGTACCCGATCGCGATCGCCGCGGTGCTGCGCGCCGGCTATACGGTCGTCAACGTCAACCCGCTCTATACGCCGCGCGAACTCGAACACCAGCTGAAGGACAGCGGCGCCGAAGCGATCGTCATCCTCGAGAACTTCGCGTCGACGCTGCAGGCCGTCATCGGCAATACGGCGGTCAAGCATGTCGTCGTCGCGTCGATGGGCGACCTGCTGGGTGTCAAGGGCTGGCTCGTCAACTACGTCGTGCGCAAGGTGAAGAAGATGGTGCCGGCGTGGCAGCTGCCGTCGTTCACGCGTTTCAACGCCGCGCTCGCCGAAGGGGCGCGGCAGACCTTCAAGCCGCAAAAGCTGGGCCCCGACGACGTTGCATTCCTGCAATACACGGGCGGCACGACCGGCGTCGCGAAGGGGGCGACGCTGCTGCACCGGAACATCGTGTCGAACGTGCTGCAGGCCGAGGCCTGGCACCATCCCGCGCACGTCAAATACCCTGACGTGAAACAGTTTGTGACGGTTGTCGCGCTGCCGCTCTATCACGTGTTCGCGCTGACCGTCTGCGGCTTCCTGACGATGCGCACGGGCGGCATGGGCGTCCTGATCCCGAACCCGCGCGACATCGGCGGAATGATCAAGGAGCTGAAGGGCTATCAGATTTCGACGATCCCGGCCGTCAACACCTTGTACAACGCGCTGCTGAACCATCCCGAATTCAACCAGCTCGACCTGTCGAAGCTCGTCATCGCCAATGGCGGCGGCATGGCGATCCAGGAAGGCGTCGCGAAGCGCTGGTATGAGAAGACCCATACGGCGATCGTCGAGGGATACGGATTGTCCGAGACCTCGCCGGTCGCGACCTGCAATCCGGTGACGGCAACCGAATACAGCGGGACGATCGGCCTGCCGCTGCCGTCGACCGAGGTCGCGATCCGCGACGACGCGGGCAACGACGTCGCGCTCGGCGAACCCGGCGAAATCTGCATCCGCGGGCCGCAGGTGATGGCCGGCTACTGGAACCGGCCGGACGAGACCGCGAAGGTCATGTGCCCGGACGGCTTCTTCAAGACGGGCGACGTCGGCGTGATGGATGCGCGCGGCTACGTGAAGATCGTCGACCGGAAGAAGGACATGATCCTCGTGTCCGGCTTCAACGTGTATCCGAACGAGGTCGAGGACGTCGTGGCATCGCACCCGGGCGTGTTCGAGGTGGCGGCGGTCGGCGTGCCGGACGAGCATTCGGGCGAAGCCGTGAAGCTGTTCGTCGTGAAGAAGGATCCGGCGCTCACCGACAAGGATCTTCTCGCTTACTGCAAGGAGCGGCTCACCGGGTACAAGCGGCCGAAGTTCGTCGAGTTCCGGACGGAACTGCCGAAGACGAACGTCGGCAAGATCCTGCGACGCGAGTTGCGCGACGGCCGCGCCTGACGGCGCGATCCCGGAGCGGGAAGGAAAAACCGGCGTGTGCCGGTTTTTTTTCGTCTGGAGCGGAGGGCGGGAAAAGGCATCGCCCGATCGATCGGGCGGCCGGAATCGACGCGGAGCCTGCGCGATGGGAAGGGGGCGAATCCCGTCGGCTGTCGATTCTGCAACTAACGGCAACTCCACCTCAATTTGCCGATACGACATGCGTACGGGATTGAATCGCGAGCAAGCGCGCCGACGAGCGTCGACATCTGCCTTCTTTCTTCAGGCGAAACGCCGGATCCCCGCCGCACAAAAGAAAAAGGCGCCCGGAGGCGCCTTCAATATACTGCGGCTTGTCAGACAAGCTGATTAGAACTTGTGACGGATACCGACGCGTGCCGCGACCTGGTTGCTGGTGCTCGAACCGCTGAGACCGTTGATCGCTGCCGTCGCCTTGACGACGTCGCCGTTCGCGTCGAGCACATTGCCCGATGCGTGCTGGTACACGCCGATCACGTAGACGTCCGTGCGCTTCGACAGGAAGTAGTCGACGCCGAGCGAGCCCTGGTGGTACTTGGCTGCCGAGTTGCCGTCGATCTTGCTGCCTTGCGTGTAGTCGTACGCCGCGCCGAGGATCAGCGCCGGGGTCAGCTGATACTTGAAGTTGATTTCGCCGTTGTTGAACGTCGCGGTCTGGTTCACGTACGGACCGACCGAGAAGCCCTTGAACTTCGTGTTCGAGTACGTCGCACCGATCGTCGCTGCGCCGAACGTGTACGCACCGCCCGCGCCGATGACCTGGTACGTGTTCGCGTTGTTCGCGTACGCACCGTAGACCGGCGACGTGACCGGAACGGCCGCAGCCGTCGAACCGTTGTTGAACATGCCGCCGGCGTTGCCCGGCGTACGTGCGTTCAAGTAGCCGACGCCGAGGACGAGCGGGCCGTTGTTGTAGCCTGCGCCGAGCGACCAGACCTGGTTCCGCGCGAACTGGCCGGCGATGCCGCCGAGGCTGTACAGGCCGCCGAACGAGAAGCCTGCATACGTCGGGCTCGTGTACTTGATCGCGTTGTTCACGCGGTACGCGTTGTTGAAGTTGTCGAGGTCGCCCGGGTGAGCGGCGATGTAGCCGCCCCACTGGTCGCCTGCCTCGAGCGGGCCGACGAAGTCGACGACGGAGTCGTACTGGCGGCCCAGCGTGACCGTACCGAAGTTGCTCGACAGGCCGACGTAAGCCTGACGACCGAACATCAGGCTGCCCTGGCCGAGCTTGCCGCTGTTCACGTCGAAGCCGTTTTCCAACGTAAAGATCGCCTTCAGGCCGCCGCCGAGATCTTCGGTGCCGCGCAGGCCGAAGCGGCTGCCTTGCATGACGCCGCTGGCCATGCTGTACAGGTGCTTGCCGCCCGAGTTGTTGTTGAACAGAAGGCCTTCATCGATGATGCCGTAAAGCGTCACGCTGCTTTGCGCATGGGCAGCGCCAGCGAACGCGCCCAGCGCGACGAGCGCGAGAAGCGACTTTTTCATTAACGGATCTCCAAGAATCACTGAATTTTTCTGGCGGGGCGGATAGTTATGTTCTGGCGAGGGCCCCGCATCAACTTCGCAAGAAGTCGCACGTAATGTAGCAAAACCGTTTTTTGCCACAAAGCGAAATGCCGTCGCTCAAGGTCGCCATGTTTCCTTTATGCAACAATGGTTAAAATCACGGGTTAACCGCAATTTCCGCTGAATAATCAAGTCGGTTACGCAGCGGACACGTGCCTTCGCCTCCCACGGCAGGCACACGCAGCCAGGAGAAACAGGATGGTGTTGGACGAACTGATCAGCGAATTCGATCGCGGCCTGCGGTCGCTGACCGGCATCAGCCGGATGAGCCGGCCGGTGCCGGTGCCGACGCCGGTAGAAGCGGCGGCCGAGGCGCCTGCCGTCGAGCTGACGCCCGCGGAGCGCACGCATGCGGCCGGGCTGATGCGCGTGAACCATGTCGGCGAAGTCTGCGCGCAGGCGCTTTACCAGGCGCAGAAGCTGACCGCGCGGTCGCCGTCGGCCAAGGCGATGTTCGCGGAGGCCGCACGCGAGGAGGAGGATCATCTCGCGTGGACCGCGCACCGCCTGAAGGAGCTCGATTCGCGCCCGAGCCTGCTGAACCCGCTGTGGTACGCGGGCTCGCTCGCGATCGGCATCGCCGCCGGCGCGCTCGGCGACAAGGTCAGCCTCGGCTTCATGGCCGAGACGGAGCGCCAGGTCGAGAGCCATCTCGACAGCCACCTGGCGGAACTGCCGCCGGCCGACGCCGCGTCGCGCGCGATCGTCGAGCAGATGCGCGTCGACGAGGTGAAGCACGGCAAGGCGGCCACCGATGCCGGCGGCATCGAGCTGCCGCTGCCGGCCCGGATGCTGATGCGCGCCGCGTCGAAAGTCATGACCAGCACTGCGTACTATCTCTGAAATCGAGGCCGGAGCGCCGTCTCGCGCCGCTCCGGCAGCCGCTGCCGATATCGCCCGTTTTCTCCGCGTTTTCCCGCCCCCGAAAGCCCTGTCCGCACGCCTGTCTGGCCCGTCCTTCTCACGTATCACCTTCACAAGTTGCACTAGCTCATTCATTTTTAACGGTTTTTGGAATAAGGGGCTGCATGAGCATGTGCGCGTAAGTCCTTGTTCTAACTAACAAAATTCGTCAAAAAAGCGGGCCGCTCCCTTGACCGTGCCACACCCTTCCTCTAAAGTGGGAGACAGTGTGAGAAAGTGTATTTTTGTGTGATTTGGCGGGCTATTCCGGCTAAATTCTCAGCATTGGGCTGGGTGCTTCGGTGCCCTGAACGGGAGAGCGGAACGTGTTCCAAGGGGCGTCGGCGCTGACGCTCGATGCGAAAGGGCGGATGTCGGTGCCGGCTCGCTATCGCGAAGCGCTGCAAGGACAGGCAGAAGGACGGGTGACTGTGACCAAGCACCCGGACGGCTGCCTGTTGCTGTTTCCGCGCCCCGAATGGGAGGTGTTCCGCGCCAAGATCGCCGCGCTGCCGATGGATGCGCACTGGTGGCGGCGGATTTTTCTCGGCAATGCGATGGATGTCGATCTCGACAGCGCGGGCCGGATTCTCGTATCGCCCGAGCTGCGTATGGCGGCCGGGCTGGAAAAGGAAGTCATGTTGTTGGGAATGGGAAGTCACTTCGAGCTGTGGGATTCGCAGACCTACATCGCGAAGGAGCAGGCAGCGATGGCGCAGGGCATGCCCGACGCGCTGAAGAATTTCACGTTCTGATTGCGGTGACGGAGACGCCCGCGATGGGAAACGAATTGCAGCATCGGACGGTGCTGTTGGACGAAGCGGTCGAGTCGCTCGTGACGCGGCCGGACGGCGTTTATGTCGACGGCACGTTCGGGCGTGGCGGTCACAGTCGCGCGGTGCTCGCACGGCTCGGGCCGGGCGGCCGGCTGATCGCGTTCGACAAGGATCCGAGGGCGATCGAGACGGCGCAGGGCATCGGCGATGCGCGCTTTTCGATCGTGCATGACAGCTTTGCATCGATGCGCGACGCGCTTGCGGCGCGCGGCGTCGAGAAGGTGTCGGGTGTGTTGCTGGACCTGGGCGTGTCCTCGCCGCAGGTGGACGATCCGGCGCGCGGCTTCAGCTTCCGCGCCGATGGCACGCTGGACATGCGAATGGATCCGACGCGCGGCGAGTCGGCGGCCGAATGGCTCGCGCGGGCTTCGCTGCAGGAACTGACGGAGGTGATAAGAGATTATGGGGAAGAACGGTTTGCTTTTCAGATTGCAAAGGCGCTTGTTGCTCGCCGGGCAGAGTCCGATCGTCTCGGGCCGCTCGACAGCACGGGCGAGCTTGCCCAAATCGTGGGTCACGCCGTCAAGACCCGTGAGAAGGGCAAGGATCCGGCAACCCGCACCTTTCAGGCTATACGGATTCACGTCAATCAAGAGCTTGCGGACCTGCAAGTCGTACTAGACGCGGCATTGTCGTTGCTGGAGCAAGGGGGGCGGCTGGTGGTCATCAGCTTTCATTCACTCGAGGACCGGATCGTCAAGCGATTCATGCAGGCGCACGCGAGTGCGCCTGCGGTCGATCGTCGCCTGCCGATCCGTGCCGTCGACCTCCCGAGCCCGCCGCTCAAGATCATCGGCCGCCAGTTTCCGGGTGAAGCGGAAGTGGCCGCCAATCCGCGTGCCCGGTCGGCCGTGATGCGCATCGCGGAGCGCGTCACGCCATGAGCCGCTTCAATATCTTCCTGCTGATCATCGTGATGGGCTGCGCACTGTCGGTCGTCAACTCGACGAACCAGCAGCGCCAGATCTTCATCCAGCTGCAGCGTGCGCAGTCGCAGGAGCGCCAGCTCCAGCAGGATTACGCGCAGCTTCAATATCAGCAGAGCGCGCTGTCGAAGACCTCGCGCATCGAGCAGCTCGCGAACGATTCGCTGAAGATGCAGCCGATCACGACGGGCCGCACGCAATACCTGACGCTGCCGCCGGGCGCCGCGAAGGCGATCGACGCGCCGATCCCGGCATCGGCCGATACCGCCGGCAAGGGCAAGGGGGGCGCGCGATGAAACCGTCGCAGAAGCGCCAGGACGTGAAATTCGCGTCGAGCCCGGTGCTGGGCGTGCACCTGCCGATGTGGCGCTCGAAGCTGGTCGTGTTCATGCTGTTCATGGCGTTCGTCGCGCTGGCCGCGCGCGCGTTCTGGATCCAGGGGCCCGGCAACGCGTTCTATCAGAAGCAGGGCGAGAGCCGCTACCAGCGCACGCTCGAGCTGCCGGCCACGCGCGGCAAGATTCTCGACCGTAACGGGCTCGTGCTCGCGACGAGCCTGCCGGTGCGCGCGATCTGGGCGATCCCCGACGCGGTGCCCGACGATCTCGACGCGGACAAGCTCGGCCAGCTCGGCAAGCTGCTCGGCATGACGCAGAAGGAACTGCGCGTCAAGCTGTCGGAAGACAAGGGTTTCGTCTACGTGAAGCGCCAGGTGCCGATCGACGTCGCGGACAAGGTCGCCGCGCTCGACATTCCCGGCATCTACCAGCGCAACGAATACAAGCGCTTCTATCCGGAAGGCGAGATCACTGCGCACCTGATCGGCTTCACGAACGTCGAGGACGAAGGGCAGGAGGGCGTCGAGCTCGGCGACCAGAAGCTGCTGGCCGGCACGTCGGGCATGCGCCGCGTGATCAAGGACCGCATGGGGCACATCGTCGAGGATGTCGCCGAGCAGATTCCGCCGCACAACGGCACCGACGTCGACCTGTCGATCGACAGCAAGATCCAGTACATCGCGTACGCGAACCTGAAGGCCGCCGTCGAGAAGTTCAAGGCGAAGGCCGGCGCGGCGATGGTCGTCGACGTGCGCACCGGCGAGGTGCTCGCGCTCGTCAACTACCCGACGTACAACCCGAACGACCGCTCGCGCCTGACGGGCGAGCAGCTGCGCAACCGGATCCTGACCGACGTGTTCGAGCCGGGCTCGATCATGAAGCCGTTTACGGTGTCGCTCGCGCTCGACCTGCATCGCGTGACGCCGAACACGCTCGTCGAGACGGGCAATGGGCACTTCGTGCTCGACGGCGCGCCGATCACCGACGATGCCGGCTTCGGCACGCTGACGGTCGGCGGCGTGATCCAGAAGTCGAGCAACATCGGCGCGACGAAGATCGCGATGACGATGCGGCCCGAAGAGATGTGGAATATGTATACCAGCATCGGCCTCGGCCAGGCGCCGAAGGTCGGCTTCCCGGGCGCGGCGGCCGGCCGCCTGCGTCCGTGGAAGAGCTGGCGCCGCATCGAGCAGGCGACGATGTCGTACGGCTACGGCCTGTCGGTGTCGCTGTTCCAGCTCGCGCGCGCATACACGGCGATCGCGCACGACGGCGAACTGATGCCCGTGACCATTTTCAAGACCGACCCCAATCAGCCGATCACCGGCACGCAGGTATTTACGCCGACCACCGCGCGCGAGGTGCGTGCGATGCTCGAGACGGTGGTCGCGCCGGGCGGCACGTCGCCGGACGCGGCGGTGCCCGGCTATCGCGTCGGCGGCAAGAGCGGTACCGCCTACAAGCACGAAGGCCACGGCTATACGCGCAAGTACCGCGCGTCGTTCGTCGGGATGGCGCCGATGCCGAACCCGCGCATCGTCGTCGCGGTGTCGGTCGACGAGCCGACCGCCGGCAGCCACTTCGGCGGCCAGGTGTCGGGCCCCGTGTTCTCGGCGATCGCGGGCGACACGCTGCGCGCGCTGAACGTGCCGCCCAACATGCCGATCAAGCAGCTCGTCGTGTCTGACGATTCGCCGGCCGCGCCCGCTGCGACGGGCCCGCAAAAGCTGGCCGCAGGCAGCGGCGCAAAGCATATGATCGTGTCCAGCACGACCCGTAATTCACCAGGAGTTGTTCGATGAGCGCCGCTCGCAGTTCTCATCCGGCGCATCAGCAGATCGCAGCCGCGCTTGCGTGGCTGCGCCAGCATGTGGCCCCCGCCGCGCAGCTGCATGCGGACACGCGCAGCCTCGGCGCCGGCGACGTGTTCGTCGCCTATGCCGTCGACGGGGCCGACAATCGCGGCTTCATCGCCGAAGCCGTCGCACGCGGTGCGGCCGCGGTGCTGTATCAGCCCGAAGGGCTGGCCGCTGCGCCGGCTGCACCCGTCGCGCTCGCGGTGCCGGCGCTCGACCAGCTCGCGGGAGAGATCGCCAGCGGCTGGTACGGCGATCCGAGCGACAGCCTGCTCGCGATCGGCGTGACCGGCACGAACGGCAAGACTTCGTGCACGCAATGGATCGCGACCGCGCTGACGGCGCTGCACCAGCCGTGCGCGGTGATCGGCACGCTCGGCAGCGGAATGCCGGGTCAGCTCGTGCCGACCGGCTTCACGACGCCGGATGCGCCGCAACTGCAGCGCAGCCTCGCACAGCTGAGCGCCGCGGGCGCGAAGGCGGTCGCGATGGAGGTGTCGTCGCATGCGCTGCATCAGGGGCGCGTGAACGGCACCGCATTCGACATCGCCGTGTTCACGAATCTCACGCAGGATCACCTCGACTATCACGGCACGTTCGACGCGTACGAGGCCGCGAAGGCGAAGCTGTTCGCATGGCGCGGGCTGCGCGCGGCGGTCGTGAACCGCGACGACGCGGCCGGCCGCCGGCTGCTCGAAAAACTCGCCGGCCGTGTGCGCACGATCGCGTACGGCATCGGCGACGCGCAGCAGGCGCCCGACGCCGACCGTGAACTGGTCGCACTCGACGTGCGTGCGACCGCGACGGGCACGGCGTTCCGCCTGCATTCTTCGTGGGGCGACGCGGATGTAGAGGTAGGGACGCTCGGCACCTTCAACGTCAGCAACCTGCTCGCCGTGCTCGGCGCGCTGCTCGCGGCCGACGTGCCGTTCGATGCGGCGCTGACCGAGGTCGCGCGGCTCGAGTCGGTGAACGGCCGGATGCAGCGTCTCGGCGGCCGGCTGCAGAGCGACGAGCCGCTCGTCGTGATCGATTACGCCCACACGCCCGACGCGCTCGAAAAGACGCTCGACGCGCTGCGCCCGATCGCCGCGGCGCGCGGCGGCCGGCTCGTCTGCATGTTCGGCTGCGGCGGCGATCGCGACGCAACCAAGCGCCCGCTGATGGGGGCGATCGCCGAACGGCTCGCCGACGAAGTCGTCGTTACCAGCGACAACCCGCGCAGCGAGGATCCGCAGGCGATCATCGACCAGATCGTCGCGGGCATGACCGCGCCCGATCGTGCGCGCCGCATCGAGGATCGCGCCAGCGCGATCCTGCAGGCGGTGCGCGGCGCCGCACGCGAGGACGTCGTCGTGCTGGCCGGCAAGGGCCACGAGGCGACCCAGGAAATCATGGGCAAGAAACGCACGTTCTCCGACCAGGATCACGCACGGCTCGCCCTCGCGGCGCGCGCGACGCACGGCAAGGGAGGCGGCGAATGACGATGCTGAGCCTCGATCAAGCCGCGCGCCTGATTCCCGGCGCGACCGTGCACGGCGATGCGGGCGTCACGTTCGAGCGCGTGTCGACGGACAGCCGCACGGTCGGCCCGGGCGACCTGTTCGTCGCGCTGAAAGGCGAGCGCTTCGACGCGCATGACTTTCTCGGCGACGTGGCCGCGCGCGGCGCAGCCGCGGCGCTCGTCGCGCATGCGCCGGCGGGCCTCGCGATGCCGCTGATCGTCGGCGGCGAGACGCGCGCGGCACTCGGCGCGCTCGCGCACGGCTGGCGCAAGCGATTCGCGCTGCCGCTCGTCGCGGTGACGGGCAGCAACGGCAAGACGACCGTGAAGGAAATGATCGCGTCGATCTTCGCGGCGGCGGTCGGCGCCGACGCGCGTCTCGCGACGGCCGGCAACCTGAACAACGACGTGGGCCTGCCGCTGACGCTGCTGCGCCTGTCGGCCGCGCACCGTCTCGCGGTGATCGAGCTCGGGATGAACCATCCGGGCGAGACCGAGGTGCTTGCGCGCCTGACCGCGCCGACGGTCGCGCTCGTCAATAACGCGCAGCGCGAGCACCAGGAATTCATGGCGACGGTCGAAGCCGTCGCGCTCGAACATGCGGCCGTGATTCATGCGCTGACGCCGGACGGCGTCGCGGTGTTCCCGGCCGACGACGCGTACGCGAGCATCTGGCGCGTCGCGGCGACCGGCAACCGGATCCTCGATTTCGCGTTGAACGACGCGCAGCGGCAGACCGACGCGCAAGTGACGGGCCGCCTGCATGGCGGCGAGCTCGCGATCGATACGCCGGCCGGCGCGGTCACGGTGCGGCTGCGTGCGCTGGGCGAGCACAACGCGCGCAACGCGCTGGCGGCAACGGCCGCGGCGCTCGCGGCGGGCGTCGCGCTGCCGGCGATCAAGCAGGGCCTCGAGGCGTTCGAGCCGGTCAAGGGGCGTCTGCAGGTCCGTCGGGCGACGGTCGGCGGCCTGGCCGGCGCGACGGTCGTCGACGATACGTACAACGCGAATCCCGATTCGATGCGCGCGGCGATCGACGTGCTCGCCGGGCAACCGGCGCCGCGCGTGCTGGTGATCGGCGACATGGGCGAGGTCGGCGACGAAGGCCCCGCCTTCCATCGCGAGATCGGCGCGTATGCGCGCGAACGCGGCGTCGACGCGCTGTTCGCGCTCGGCGATGCGTCGCGCGACGCCTGCACGGCTTACGGCGACACGGCCCGCCATTTCGGCGAGGTCGGCGCGCTGGTCGAAGCGCTGCTCGCGAGCGGCTACGACGCAGCGGCGACCGTGCTCGTGAAGGGCTCGCGGTACATGAAGATGGAGCGCGTGGTCGACGCGCTGACGAACCAACCCGCGGCGGGCACGACGCCCGCCGCACACTGAGTAGAAGGAAGGAAGCATGCTGCTGGCCCTGGCGCAATGGCTGCAAGGAGACGCAAGCTTTTTGCGCTTGTTCACGTACCTCACGTTCCGTGCGGTGATGGCCACCATCACCGCGCTCGGGATCGGGCTCGTGTGCGGACCGTGGGTGATCCGCAAGCTGACGCAAATGAAGGTCGGGCAGGCCGTGCGCAAGGACGGTCCGCAGACGCACCTCGTCAAGTCGGGCACGCCGACGATGGGCGGCGTGCTGATCCTGATCGGCATCGCGGTCGCGACGCTGCTGTGGGGCGACCTGACGAACCGCTTCATCTGGATCGTGATGCTCGTCACGTTCGGGTTCGGCGTGATCGGCTGGGTCGACGACTATCGCAAGGTCGTCCACAAGGATCCGCGCGGCATGTCGTCGCGCGAGAAGTATTTCTGGCAGTCGGTGATCGGCCTGTTCGCGGCCGTCTATCTGGCTTTCAGCGTGTCCGAGGCGAACAACGTGCGCGTGTTCGACCTGTTCATGGCCTGGGTGCGCAGCGGCCTGTCGATGGGGCTGCCGGCGCGCGCGGACCTGATGCTGCCGTTCCTGAAGTCGATCAGCTACCCGCTCGGCGTGTGGGGCTTCATCGTGCTGACCTATTTCGTGATCGTCGGCGCGAGCAACGCGGTGAACCTGACCGACGGCCTCGACGGTCTCGTGATCATGCCGGTCGTGCTGGTCGGCGCGTCGCTGGGTGTGTTCGCGTACGTGATGGGCAGCGCGGTCTATTCAAAATACCTGCTGTTCCCGCACATCCCGGGCGCGGGCGAACTGCTGATCTTCTGTTCCGCGATGGGCGGGGCAGGGCTCGCGTTCCTCTGGTACAACACGCACCCCGCGCAGGTGTTCATGGGCGACGTCGGCGCGCTGGCGCTCGGCGGCGCGCTCGGCACGGTCGCGGTGATCGTGCGCCAGGAAATCGTGCTGTTCATCATGGGCGGCATCTTCGTCGCGGAAACGCTGTCGGTGATGCTGCAGGTTTCGTGGTTCAAGTACACGAAAAAGCGCTACGGCGAAGGGCGGCGCCTGCTCAAGATGGCGCCGCTGCATCACCATTTCGAATTGTCCGGCTGGAAGGAAACGCAGGTGGTGGTGCGTTTCTGGATCATCACGCTGATGCTGTGCCTGTTCGGTCTGACCACCCTCAAGCTGCGGTAAAGGAAAGGTAACAAGGATGTCTGGCGAGATGTTTGGAGATCGGCAACGGCCGATGGTGCTTGTGCTGGGGCTCGGCGAATCGGGTCTCGCGATCGCGCGGTGGTGCGCGAGGCACGGGTGCCGGCTACGCATTGCCGATACCCGCGAGGCGCCGCCGAACCTTGCCGCGCTGCAGGCCGAAGGCATCGATGCGGAATTCGTCGGCGGGGCGTTCACGCCCGCGCTGCTCGACGGCGGCGTCGAGATCGTCGGGCTGAGCCCCGGCCTGTCGCCGCTCGAGCCGGCGCTCGCGGGGCTGATCGCGGCCGCGAACGAGCGCGGAATCGCGGTATGGGGCGAACTGGAATTCTTCGCGCAGGCGCTGCGCGCGCTCGGCACGAGCGGCTACCAGCCGAAGGTGCTCGCGATCACGGGCACCAACGGCAAGACCACGACCACGAGCCTCACCGGCTTGTTGTGCCAGCGCGCGGGCAAGAAGGTCGCGGTCGCGGGCAACATCAGCCCGGCGATGCTCGACCGGCTCGCGGGTGCGATCGACGACACCGCGCTGCCCGACGTCTGGGTGCTCGAACTGTCGAGCTTCCAGCTCGAGACCGCGCGCAGCTTCGCGCCCGACGCGGCCGCGATCCTGAACATCACGCAGGACCACCTCGACTGGCATGGCAGTTTCGACGCGTATGCCGCCGCGAAGGGCCGGATCTTCGGCGCGACGACGACGCGCGTGCTGAACCGCGACGACGCCGCCGTGATGAAGTTCGCGCCGGCGGCAGGCGCGGCCGATGCGCCGCGCACGATCACGTTCGGCCTGAACGAGCCGACGCAGGACGGCGACTACGGGCTGTCGCGCGACAACGGCATCGCATGGCTGGTGGAAGCCGTCGATCGCGACGCGCCGGATGAAACGGCGACGACCGGCCGGCGCCGCAAGCGCGACGCCGCGCATACGCCCGACATCGCGCAGAAGCGCCTGATGCCGGCCGACGCGCTGCGCATCCGCGGGCTGCACAACGCCGCGAACGCGCTGGCCGCGTTCGCGCTCGCGCGCGCGATCGACCTGCCTGCTGCGCCGCTGCTGCACGGGCTGCGCGAATACCGCGGCGAAGCGCATCGCGTCGAAGTGATCGCGACGATCGACGACGTCGACTACGTCGACGACAGCAAGGGTACGAACGTCGGCGCGACGGTGGCCGCGCTCGACGGGCTCGCGCAGAAGATCGTGCTGATCGCCGGCGGCGACGGCAAGGGCCAGGACTTCGCGCCGCTGGTCGCGCCGGTCGCGCGCTGGTGCCGCGCGGTGATGCTGATCGGCCGCGATGCGCCGGCGCTTCGCGACACGCTCGCGGAAACCGGCGTGCCGCTCGCCGACCACGCGACGCTCGAAGGCGCGGTGCACGCGGCGGCCGCGCTCGCCGAGCCGGGCGACGCGGTGCTGCTGTCGCCGGCGTGTGCGAGCCTCGACATGTTCCGGAACTACGCCCACCGCGCGGACGTGTTCCGTGCGGCGGTGGATGAAATCGCCATCGACAAAGGAGCGACGCCATGAGCTGGTCCGATCGCCTCGTCTCCCGTTTCAACGATCGGCGCGACACCGGCGGCAATGCCGCGGGCGGGCGCGTCGCGTCGGCCACGCGCGCCGCGACGGGCGGGCTGGCCAGCGTCGTCAACGGCGTGCGGCCGAGCCGCTCGCGGATGCTCGACTTCGACTACTCGCTGCTGTGGGTCGCGATCGCGCTGCTCGGGCTCGGCGTCGTGATGGTGTATTCGGCGTCGATCGCGATGCCCGATTCGCCGAAGTACGCGCAGTATCACGACTACGCGTTCCTGATGCGCCACGTCGTGTCGCTCGTCGTCGCGTTCATTGCGGCGGTGATCGCGTTCCGCGTGCCGGTGTCGACCTGGGACAAGTACGCGCCGCACCTTTTCCTGATCGCGCTGGTCGGGCTCGTGATCGTGCTGATTCCGCACGTCGGCAAGGGCGTGAACGGCGCGCGCCGCTGGATTCCGCTCGGCATCACGAACATGCAGCCGTCGGAAATCATGAAGCTCGCGGTGACGATCTACGCGGCGAACTACACGGTGCGCAAGCAGGAATACATGCAGAGCTTCGCGAAGGGCTTCCTGCCGATGGCGTTCGCGGTCGGCCTGGTCGGCGCGCTGCTGCTGCTCGAACCCGACATGGGCGCGTTCATGGTGGTCGCAGCGATCGCGATGGGCGTGCTGTTCCTCGGCGGCGTGAACGGCAAGCTGTTCGGCGGCCTCGTCGCGACGGCGGTCGGCACCTTCACGATGCTCGTGTGGCTGTCGCCGTGGCGCCGCGAGCGGATCTTCGCGTATCTCGATCCGTGGGACGAGCGCTACGCGCAGGGCAAGGCCTACCAGCTCACGCACTCGCTGATCGCGTTCGGCCGCGGCGAGTGGTTCGGCGTCGGTCTCGGCGGCAGCGTCGAGAAGCTGAACTACCTGCCCGAAGCGCATACCGACTTCATCCTCGCGGTGATCGGTGAGGAACTCGGTTTCGTCGGCGTGCTGGTCGTGATCCTGCTGTTCTACTGGATCGTGCGCCGTGCGTTCGAGATCGGCCGCCAGGCGCTCGCGCTCGACCGCACGTTCGCGGGGCTGATGGCCAAGGGCATCGGCATCTGGTTCGGCGCGCAGGCATTCATCAACATGGGCGTGAACCTCGGCCTGCTGCCGACCAAGGGTCTGACGCTGCCGCTCGTCAGCTACGGCGGCTCGGGCATTCTGCTGAACTGCATCGCGCTTGCGGTGCTGCTGCGCGTTGACTACGAGAACCGGGTGCTGATGCGGGGAGGGAAGGTATGACCGCGTCGCGACGCACGCTGATGGTGATGGCAGGCGGCACCGGGGGCCACGTGTTCCCGGGGCTCGCGGTCGCGCATCGGATGGAAGCGGCGGGCTGGCGCGTCGTATGGCTCGGCAATCCGGCCGGGATGGAAGCGACGCTCGTGCCGAAGCACGGCATTCCGATGGAATACGTGCGTTTCGGCGGACTGCGCGGCAAAGGTCTGAAGACCAAGCTGACGCTGCCGTTCAACCTGCTGCGCGCATGCGGGCAGAGCCTTGCCGCGCTGCGCCGCGTGCGCCCCGACGTCGTGCTCGGAATGGGCGGCTACATCACGTTCCCGGCGGGCGTGATGACCGCGCTGTCGGGACGGCCGCTGGTGCTGCACGAACAGAATTCGATCGCGGGCCTCGCGAACAAGGTGCTCGCCAAGTTCGCGAAACGCGTGCTCGTCGCGTTCCCCGGCGCGCTGCCGCACGCGGAATGGACGGGAAATCCGATCCGCGCGGAACTTGCGCGCACGGAACCGCCCAAAGCACGCTATGCATCGCGCAGCGGTCCGCTGAACGTGCTGGTCGTCGGCGGCAGTCTCGGTGCGGCCGCGCTGAACGAAGTCGTGCCGCGCGCGCTCGCGCTGCTCGCGCCGGACGCGCGGCCGCGCGTCGTGCATCAGGCCGGCGCCAAGCATATCGAGGCGCTGAAGGCGAACTACGAAGCCGCCGGCTTCGCGGCGGGCGACGACGTGCGGCTCGTGCCGTTCATCGACGACATGGCGGCCGCGTATGCAGCGGCGGATCTGGTGATCTGCCGCTCGGGCGCGATGACGGTGTCGGAGATCGCGGCGGTGGGCGTGGCGGCGCTGTTCGTGCCGTTCCCGTACGCGGTCGACGATCACCAGACGACCAACGCCGCGTTCCTCGCCGAGGCAGGGGCGGCGGTACTGGTGCAACAACGCGACCTGTCGGCGGAACTGCTCGCCGACTGGCTGCGCGGCCAGTCGCGAGCCTCGCTCGCGGACATGGCGGAGCGTTCGCGCTCGCTGGCAAAGCCCGAGGCCACCGACGAAGTCGCGCGCGTATGCGCGAAGGTGGCCGGCGCGAACCTGGAAGAACTGCAATGAAACACATCGTCAAACACATTCATTTCGTCGGAATCGGCGGCGCGGGCATGAGCGGCATCGCCGAAGTGCTCGTTAACCTCGGCTACGAGGTCAGCGGCTCCGACCTGTCGCGCAACGCGGTGACCGATCGCCTGCAGGCGCTCGGCGCGCGGATCGCGATCGGCCACGACGCGGCGAACATCGAGGGCGCGAACGCGGTCGTCGTGTCGACGGCCGTGCGCTCGGACAATCCGGAAGTGCTGGCCGCGCGCGCGAAGCGCGTGCCGATCGTGCAGCGCGCGGTGATGCTCGCGGAACTGATGCGCCTGAAGCAGGGCATCGCGATCGCCGGCACGCACGGCAAGACCACGACGACGAGCCTCGTCGCGAGCGTGCTCGCGGCGGGCGGGCTCGATCCGACCTTCGTGATCGGCGGGCGGCTGATCAGCGCCGGCGCGAACGCGCGGCTCGGCACCGGCGACTTCATCGTCGCCGAGGCCGACGAGTCGGACGCGTCGTTCCTGAACCTGTATCCGGTGATCGAAGTCATCACGAACATCGACGCCGACCACATGGACACCTACGGCCACGATTTCGCGCGGCTCAAGCAGGCGTTCATCGAATTCACGCAGCGTCTGCCGTTCTACGGCAGCGCGGTGGTGTGCGTCGACGATCCGAACGTGCGGCAGATCATCCCGTTTATCTCGAAGCCGGTCGTGCGCTACGGCCTGTCGCCGGACGCGCAGGTGCGCGCGGAAAACGTCGACGCGCGCGACGGCCGCATGCATTTCACGGTGATCCGCGAAAGGCGCGCGCCGCTCGCGGTCGTGCTGAACCTGCCGGGGCTGCACAACGTGCAGAATGCGCTCGCGGCGATCGCGATCGCGACCGACCTCGGCGTGTCGGACGACGCGATCCAGCAGGCGCTCGCGGAATTCAACGGCGTCGGCCGGCGCTTCCAGCGCTACGGCGAAGTGCCGAGCGCGGACGGCGGCCACTACACGCTGATCGACGATTACGGCCATCACCCGGTCGAGATGGCCGCGACGATCGCGGCCGCACGCGGCGCGTTCCCGGGCCGCCGCCTCGTGCTGGCGTTCCAGCCGCACCGCTACACGCGTACGCGCGACTGCTTCGACGATTTCGTCAACGTGCTGTCGACGGTCGATGCGCTGGTGCTGACGGAAGTGTATGCAGCCGGCGAGGCGGCGATCGCGACCGCCAACGGCGACGCGCTGTCGCGCGCGCTGCGCACGGCGGGCAAGGTCGATCCGGTGTTCGTCGCGAGCGTCGACGAGGTGCCGGACGCATTGGCAAAGGTCGCGCAGAACGGCGACGTGGTGATCACGATGGGCGCGGGTTCGATCGGCGGGGTGCCGGCGAAGGTCGCGCAGAACACGCAACAGAAGGGATGACATGAGCGGGATCGATCCGAAACGTTTCGGCAAGGTGGCGGTGTTGTTCGGCGGCGAATCCGCCGAGCGCGAGGTGTCGCTGACCTCGGGCCGCCTCGTGCTGCAGGGCCTGCGCGACGCGGGCATCGACGCGCATCCGTTCGACCCGGCCGAGCGGCCGCTCGCTGCGCTGAAGGACGAAGGCTTCGAGCGCGCGTTCATCGCGCTGCACGGCGGCTACGGCGAGAACGGCCAGATCCAGGGGGCGCTCGATTTCTACGGGATCCGCTACACGGGCAGCGGCGTGCTCGGTTCGGCGCTCGGCCTCGACAAGTTCCGCACCAAGCTCGTGTGGCAGCAGACGGGCGTGCCGACGCCGCCGTTCGAGACGGTGCTGCGCGGCGACGACTACGCGGCTCGCGCGACGGAGATCGTCGCGAAGCTCGGCCTGCCGCTGTTCGTGAAGCCGGCGAGCGAAGGCTCGAGCGTCGCCGTGCTGAAGGTGAAGACGGCCGACGCGCTGCCGGCTGCGCTCGCGGAAGCCGCGACGCACGACAGGATCGTGATCGTCGAGAAGAGCATCGAAGGCGGCGGCGAATACACCGCATGCATCGCCGGCGATCTCGACCTGCCGCTGATCAAGATCGTGCCGGCCGGCGAGTTCTACGACTATCACGCGAAGTACGTCGCCGACGACACGCAGTACCTGATCCCGTGCGGCCTGCCGGCCGTGCAGGAAGCGGAACTGAAGCGCATCGCGCGTCGCGCGTTCGACGTGCTCGGCTGCACCGACTGGGGGCGCGCGGACTTCATGCTCGACGCCGCCGGCAATGCGTATTTCCTGGAAGTGAACACGGCCCCCGGGATGACCGACCATTCGCTGCCGCCGAAGGCCGCGCGCTCGGTCGGCATCAGTTATTCGGAGCTGGTCGTGAAGGTGCTGTCGCTCACGCTCAACGACTGACGCAGGAACGGAACGACGTATGTGGAACAACGTTCGCCAACTCAACCTTGCCGCCAGCGCGCTGTACGCGCTGCTGCTGCTCGTGTTGGCGGCGGCCGGCTGCTACTGGCTGATCCAGCGTCCGACTTTCGCGCTGCGCGAGATCCGGATCGACGGCGACACCGAGCACATCAACACGCCGACGGTGCGCGCCGGCGTGGTTGGCCGGCTGAAGGGCAATTTCTTCACGGTCGATCTCGACACGGCGCGGGCCGCGTTCGAGCAGATGCCGTGGGTGCGTCACGCGAGCGTGCGGCGGGTCTGGCCGAATGCACTGGCTGTCACGCTCGAGGAGTACAAACCGCTCGGGACCTGGGGCAGCGACCAGCTCGTGAGCGTCGACGGCGAGCTGTTCACCGCGAACCAGGGCGAACTGGACCGCGAACTGCCCGCGTTCGACGGCCCGGAGGGCAGTGCGAAGGAAGTCGTGACGCGCTACCGCGACTTCACGACATGGTTTGCGCCGCTGAAGGCGGCGCCGGAAGAAGTGACGCTGTCGGCGCGCTACGCGTGGACGGTGAAGCTGTCGAACGGGATGCAGGTCGAGCTGGGCAAGGAGCGCAACAGCGACACGCTGCATGACCGGAGCCAGCGCCTCGTCGCCGCATGGCCGGCCGTCACGGAGCGCTGGGGCAACGACATCGAGTACGCGGACCTGCGCTATCCGAACGGATTCGCGATTCGCGCGGCAGGCATGCGGTTCCTGACCGATACCGACAAGCGCAAGAAGTAACGAGAGATCACACGCAAGAGCACTTTATGAGCAAAGACTACAAGGATCTGCTGGTTTCCCTCGACATCGGCACGTCGAAGGTGGTGGCCATCGTTGCCGAGCTGAAGGGCGAGGGCCATTACGAGGTGATCGGTCTCGGCCAGAGCGAATCGAAGGGTCTGAAAAAAGGCGTGGTGGTCAACATCGAGGCCACCGTGCAGTCGATCCAGCGCGCGCTCGAGGAAGCCGAGCTGATGGCCGACTGCAAGATCACCAACGTGTTTACGGGGATCGCGGGCAGCCATATCCGCAGCTTCAATTCGAGCGGGATGGTCGCGATCAAGGACAAGGAAGTCACGCAGACGGACGTCGCGCGCGTGATCGAGACCGCGAAGGCGATCAACATCCCGACCGACCAGCAGGTGCTGCACATCCTCACGCAGGAATTCATCATCGACGGCCAGGAAGACGTGCGCGAGCCGATCGGGATGAGCGGAATCCGGCTGGAAGTGAAGGTGCACATCGTGACGGGCGCGGTGAGCGCCGCGCAGAACATCGTCAAGTGCGTGCGCCGCTGCGGGCTGGAAGTGAACGACCTGATCCTGCAGCCGCTCGCGTCGTCGCTCGCGGTGCTGACCGAAGACGAGAAGGATCTCGGCGTGGTGCTGGTCGACATCGGCGGCGGCACGACCGACATCGCGATCTTCGCGGAAGGCGCGATCCGCCACACGGCCGTGATTCCGATCGCCGGCGACCAGATCACGAGCGACATCGCGATGGCGCTGCGCACGCCGACGCCGGATGCGGAAGACATCAAGGTCGGCTACGGCATCGCCAAGCAGGCGCTCGCCGATCCGGACGAGATGGTCGAGGTGCCGGGCCTCGGCGAGCGCGGCCCGCGCACGCTGTCGCGCCAGGCGCTGGCGGCCGTGATCGAGCCGCGCGTCGAGGAACTGTTCTCGCTCGTGCAGCAGGTCGTGCGCGAGTCGGGTTACGAAGAACTGCTGAGCTCCGGCGTGGTCATTACCGGCGGAGCCGCGATGATGCCGGGCATGGTCGAGCTCGGCGAAGACATTTTCCTGAAACCGGTGCGCATCGGCGCGCCGGAATATGCAGGCGGCCTCGCCGACGTGGTGCGCAATCCGCGCTACTCGACGGCGATGGGCCTGCTCGTCGAAGGCAGTGCTCAGCGCATGCGCGGCCGCAAGGTCGCCGTGCAGTCCGGCAACGCGGGGCAGATCTTCTCGCGGATGAAGGAATGGTTCCTGAGCAACTTCTGACGAACCGAATCGAAATTCGCGCCGGTGCCGGCGGCTGGCGCGCGACAGGGGGTTGCCCGATCTCCTGCCGAATAACGGCCGAGTAGCAGTTATTTTCTTGACGGAGGCAACAATGGAATTCGAAATGCTGGAAACCGAAACCAACGGCACCATCATCAAGGTGGTGGGCGTTGGCGGCGCTGGCGGCAATGCCGTGCAGCACATGATCAACCGCGGCGTGCAGGGCGTCGACTTCATCGTGATGAACACGGATGCGCAGGCGCTGTCGCGTGCGCGTGCACCGTCGGTGATCCAGCTCGGCAACACCGGCCTCGGCGCCGGCGCGAAGCCGGAAATGGGCCGTGCGGCCGCCGAAGAGGCGCGTGAGCGCATCGCCGACGCACTGCGCGGCGCGCACATGGTGTTCATCACGGCCGGCATGGGCGGTGGCACCGGCACGGGCGCGGCACCGGTCGTCGCGCAGATCGCGAAGGAGATGGGCATCCTGACGGTTGGCGTCGTCAGCAAGCCGTTCGAGTTCGAAGGCGGCAAGCGGATGCGCGTCGCGGAAGCCGGTTCGCAGCAGCTCGAGGATCACGTCGATTCGCTGATCGTCGTGCTGAACGACAAGCTGTTCGACGTGATGGGCGACGACGCCGAGATGGACAAGTGCTTCCAGTGCGCGGACGACGTGCTGAACAACGCGGTTGCCGGCATCGCTGAAATCATCAATGTCGACGGTCTCGTGAACGTCGACTTCGAAGACGTGAAGACGGTGATGGGCGAGCAGGGCAAGGCGATGATGGGCACGGCGACGGTCGCCGGCGTCGATCGCGCGCGCCTCGCGGCGGAACAGGCCGTGGCGAGCCCGCTGCTCGAAGGCGTCGATCTGTCGGGCGCGCGCGGCGTGCTGGTCAACATCACGTCGAGCCGTTCGCTGCGCCTGTCGGAAACGCGCGAAGTGATGAACACGATCAAGAGCTACGCGGCGGAAGACGCGACGGTGATCTTCGGTGCGGTGTACGACGACGCGATGGGCGATGCGCTGCGCGTGACGGTCGTGGCGACGGGTCTGGGCCGTGCGGCGAAGAAGCAGCAGTCGGCACCGATGACGCTGCTGCGCACCGGTACCGACAACCAGCCGGTCAACGCGGTCTCGCACGGCTACGCACAGCCGCACCACGTCAGCACGGCCGACTACGGCGCGCTCGACACGCCGGCGGTGTGGCGCAACTCGCGCGAAACCGCGGCATCGCACGTGCAGGCGCTGCAGGAGAAGGGTGTCGACACGTACGACATTCCGGCTTTCCTGCGCAAGCAGGCCGACTGACGCACACAGGCGAAGCCGCGGCGGCAACGCCGCGGTATCGCCGGCGTGACGGATGCCACGAGCCACGACAGGCCGCGTCGAACATGACGCCGGGCCGGGAAACGTGCCCTCTTCGCGATGGCGGAGCGGGAGGGGCCGGGCTGTCCGCAACACGCTGAAAAACCGTATCGCTATGAGGGACCAGCCATGATTCAAGTGGGCGACGCGCTGCCCGACGCGCAACTGTTCGAATTCATCGACGACGCGCGCGAAGGCTGCACGCTGGGGCCGAATGCCCGCAGCGTGCGCGATCAGGTGGCGGGAAAGCGGGTGGTGATCTTCGGATTGCCGGGTGCTTTCACGCCGACCTGTTCGGCGCAGCATGTGCCGGGTTACGTCGAGCACGCCGAGCAACTGCGCTCGGCCGGCATCGACGAGATCTGGTGCGTGTCCGTCAACGACGCATTCGTGATGGGCGCATGGGGACGTGATCTGCACACCGCGGGCAAGGTGCGCATGATGGCGGACGGCAGCGCTGCTTTCACTCATGCGCTGGGGCTGACGCAGGATTTGTCCGCGCGTGGCATGGGAATCCGTTCCCTGCGCTACGCGATGGTGGTCGACGACGGTGTGGTCAAGACGCTGGCCGTCGAAGCGCCGGGCAAGTTCGAAGTGAGCGATGCGGCGAGAGTGCTCAAGACGTTGACGTCCTGATCGTGCGGTGAACCGTTGCCTGCCGGCAACGCCGTCCACCCCGCCTCGGGAACGTTGTAACACGGGCCGATGACCGGAAACGCCTCCGTTCCGGGCGTCGGCCCGTCCCGTATCGGCACGGGTAAACAGTCGAAACAGATTGATACGCAGTTTCAAACAGCGTTGAATAGGGAATTACGCTATAATCCCTCCTATCGAATATAACTCCTGATTGATATCTTCAATCGCGACGAAGAACATCATGCTGAAGCAGCGCACCATCAAATCCATCGTCAAGACCGTGGGGATCGGTGTCCACTCGGGCCGCAAGATCGAGCTGACGCTCCGTCCTGCCGCGCCGGGCACGGGCATCGTTTTTTCACGCGTTGACCTGCCGACGCCCGTCGACATTCCCGCCGCGGCGACGTCGATCGGCGACACGCGGCTTGCGTCGGTGCTGCAGAAGGATGGCGTGCGCGTGTCGACGGTCGAGCATCTGATGTCCGCGTGCGCGGGCCTCGGCATCGACAACCTGTATGTCGACGTGACGGCCGAGGAAATCCCGATCATGGACGGCAGCGCGGCGACCTTCGTGTTCCTGATCCAGTCCGCCGGGATCGAGGAGCAGAACGCGCCGAAGCGCTTCATCAAGGTCAAGAAGACGGTCGAAATCCGTGACGGCGACAAGTTCGCGCGGCTCGACCCGTACTTCGGCTTCAAGCTGAAGTTCTCGATCGATTTCCGTCACCCGGCCGTCGACAAGACCGGCCAGGAACTCGAGGTCGATTTCGCGAACACGTCGTATGTGCGCGAGATCGCGCGTGCGCGCACGTTCGGCTTCGCCCACGAGGCCGAGATGCTGCGCGAGATGGGCCTCGCGCGCGGCGGCAGCATGGACAACGCGATCGTGCTCGACGAGTACCGCATCCTGAACAACGACGGGCTGCGCTACGACGACGAGTTCGTGAAGCACAAGATGCTCGACGCGATCGGCGACCTGTACGTGATCGGCCATCCGCTGCTGGCGTCGTACACCGCATACAAGTCGGGTCACGGCCTGAACAACGCGCTGCTGCGCGAACTGCTCGCGAACGAGGATGCGTACGAGATCGTCACGTTCGACGATCCGCAGTCCGCGCCGAAGGGCTTCGCGTTCGACATGCAGACGGCGTTCGCCTGAGCAATCGGGCTCGGCCCAACGAACGAAAACAGCGGCCTGCGGGCCGCTGTTTGCATTTGGGCGGAGCGGATCCGGCGTCAGCGCGGCGGTTTCTTCGCGCCGTGGCGCGCCGCCATCCGCGCGAGCGCGGCCTGCAGCGGTGACGGTTCGAGGTGCTCGGCGAGCTCGCGCAGCGCGGCCGCGCCGACCGGCGTCATGCGCGCCTGCTTCACGTGCGGCGGCTCCGGCGCGTCCTTCGGCCGTACGCGCACGCGCAGCGTCGAGACCGGCCAGCCGCGCTTCTGCAGATCGCCGAGCAGGCGCGGCTCGACCTGCCGCAGCCGCGCGGCCAGCGCATTGTGCGCGGCAAAGAGGGTCAGGGTGCCGTCCTTCACGAAGCCCGGCTCGACGTGGTTCGCGAGATAGTCGGGCAGCAACGCGGCGAGATCGCGCTGCAGCGACGCGATCTGCTCGACGCCGGCGCGCAGTGCCGCGAAAGCGTCGGTGCGGCCGAGCACTTCGGACACGGGTTGCGGGCGATGCACGGCGAGCGGGCCGAATCGCTTGGAAAATCGGTTCATCGAGGCTTTCTTCGGGCGCGCACGCGCGCGGACGTTGCCGCCGATTGTACCCGCGCCGGCCTGCCTGCGCGCGGCTTTCGGGGCGCAATTCGGGGCGCAACATGGGCGCCGGCACGGGCATCCGTCCGGGCGCGGGCCCCTGCATCGGCATGCGGCGGCCGTCCGGCCGCAACGCAGGCGCGCGCCTCCCCGCGTGCTAAAATTCACCGTTTGAGTCCACTAATTCGCTAAGCCGCCGAGGCTCGGGCGTCGGGGCGCGCAACACGCGCCGGGCGCCGGTGCTGCGACGCAGGATCCGATCCGATGACAACCGGTTTTCTCCAGAAAATTTTTGGCAGCCGCAACCAGCGTCTCGTCAAGCAATACCAAAAGACCGTCGCGGCGATCAATGCGCTCGAAACGCAGATCGAGAAGCTGACGGACGACCAGTTGCGCGGCAAGACGGACGAATTCCGCCAGCGGGTCGCGGCCGGCGAGTCGCTCGACAAGCTGCTGCCCGAAGCGTTCGCGGTCTGCCGCGAGGCGAGCCGCCGCGTGCTGAAGATGCGCCACTTCGACGTGCAGCTGATCGGCGGCATGGTGCTGCACTACGGCAAGATCGCGGAAATGCGCACCGGCGAAGGCAAGACGCTCGTCGCGACGCTGCCGGTGTACCTGAACGCGCTGTCGGGTCGCGGCGTGCACGTCGTGACGGTGAACGACTACCTCGCGCAGCGCGACGCCGAATGGATGGCGCGCCTGTACAACTTCCTCGGTCTGTCGGTCGGCATCAACCTGTCCGGCATGGAGCACGACCAGAAGCAGCAGGCGTATGCGGCCGACATCACGTACGGCACGAACAACGAGTTCGGCTTCGACTACCTGCGCGACAACATGGTCTACGAGACCGACGCGCGCGTGCAGCGGGCCCTGAACTTTGCAGTCGTTGACGAAGTGGACTCGATCCTGATCGACGAGGCACGCACGCCGCTGATCATCTCGGGCCAGGCCGAGGATCACACCGAGCTGTACGTGCGGATGAACGCACTGCCGCCGCTGCTCGAGCGCCAGATCGGCGAGGAGAAGGCCGACGGCACCGGCGTCGAGAAGCCGGGCGACTACACGCTCGACGAGAAGTCGCGCCAGGTGTTCCTGACCGAGTCGGGCCACGAGAAGGCCGAGCGCCTGCTGGCCGAATGGGGCCTGATCGGCGAGGGCGAGAGCCTGTACGCGCCGCAGAACATCACGCTGATGCACCACGTGTACGCGGCGCTGCGCGCGCACACGCTGTTCCACAAGGATCAGCACTACGTCGTGCAGAACGGCGAGGTGATCATCGTCGACGAGTTCACGGGCCGCCTGATGGCGGGGCGCCGCTGGTCCGACGGCCTGCACCAGGCGGTCGAGGCGAAGGAGCACGTGAAGATCCAGAGCGAGAACCAGACGCTCGCGTCGATCACGTTCCAGAACTACTTCCGGATGTACGCGAAGCTCGCCGGCATGACCGGCACCGCCGACACCGAAGCGTACGAATTCAACGAGATCTACGGTCTCGAGACGGTCGTGATCCCGACCAACCGTCCGCCGAAGCGGATCGACAAGCAGGATCAGATCTACAAGACGGCGAAGGAGCGCTACGACGCGGTGATCCGCGACATCCGCGACTGCTACGAGCGCGGCCAGCCGGTGCTGGTCGGCACGACCTCGATCGAGAACTCCGAGCTGCTGTCGCACCTGCTGAAGCAGGCCGGGCTGCCGCACGAAGTGCTGAACGCGAAGCAGCACGAGCGCGAAGCGGCGATCGTCGCCGAGGCCGGCCGGCCGAAGCGCATCACGATCGCGACCAACATGGCCGGCCGCGGTACCGACATCGTGCTCGGCGGCAATGCCGAGAAGCAGGCCGCGTTCATCGAGGCCGACGACTCGATCCCGGCCGACGAAAAGGCGCGCCGCATCAAGCAGCTGCATGACGAGTGGGAAACGCTGCACGAGCAGGTGAAGGCCGCGGGCGGCCTGCACATCATCGGCACCGAACGCCACGAATCGCGCCGAATCGACAACCAGCTGCGCGGCCGCGCGGGCCGCCAGGGCGACCCGGGCTCCTCGCGCTTCTACCTGTCGCTCGACGATCCCTTGCTGCGCATCTTCGCGGGCGACCGCGTGCGCGCGATCATGGACCGCCTGAAGATGCCGGAAGGCGAGGCGATCGAAGCCGGCATCGTCACGCGCTCGATCGAATCCGCGCAGCGCAAGGTCGAAGCGCGCAACTTCGACATCCGCAAGCAGCTGCTCGAATACGACGACGTGTCGAACGACCAGCGCAAGGTCATCTACCAGCAGCGCAACGAACTGCTCGAAGCGCACGACATCACCGAGACGATCGGCGCGATGCGTCGCAGCGTGATCGGCGACGTGGTCCGCCAGTTCGTGCCGGAGGGCAGCATCGAAGAGCAGTGGGACGTGCCCGAGCTTGAGGAAGCGCTGCGCAACGACTGGCAGCTCGATCTCGCGATCCAGGAAATGGTGAACGAGTCGTCGTCGATCACCGCCGACGAGATTCTCGAAGCGGTGACGACGGCCGCCGACGAGCAGTACGAAGCGAAGGTCGCGATGGTCGGCCGCGAATCGTTCAGCGCGTTCGAGCGTTCGGTGATGCTGCAGACGGTCGACCGCCTGTGGCGCGAGCACCTCGCGGCGCTCGACCATCTGCGCCAGGGCATCCATCTGCGCGGCTATGCGCAGAAGAATCCGAAGCAGGAATACAAGCGCGAGGCGTTCGAACTGTTCGCCGCGATGCTCGAGGCGATCAAGCAGGAAGTCACGCGGATCGTGATGAACGTGCAGATCCAGTCGCCCGAGCAGCTCGAGGAAGCGGCCGAGCAGATCGAGGAGCGCGGCAGCGGCAGTCTCGACAACGTCGAGTATCAGCACGCCGAATTCGCCGAAGCCGGCGCACCGTCCGCGGGCGGCGCAGCCGTCGCGGCGGCCGCGGCGACGGCCGACATGGTCGGCAGCGCAATGGCCCACAGCGGCCCGGGCGGCGAGTTGCCGAAGGTCGGCCGCAACGACCTGTGCCCGTGCGGCAGCGGCAAGAAGTACAAGCACTGTCACGGGAAGCTGTCATGATCGGATGCGGCGCGCGCCACGCGCGCCGCGTCGCTTGCAGCTTCGCGTGAGCGAGGTGAGTTGCGGCGGCCCGCATGTGCGGCCGCCGGTTCTTCAAATCGATGCCGGCACGCGCCGGCATTTTCCATCCGGCAGGTGTGCCCCATGGCTGTCAATTTTCCGTCGATCGATCCCGCCCAACTGCATCCCGTCGCCGGCGTCACGCTCGGCTGGGCAGAAGCGAACATCCGCAAGCCGAATCGCAAGGACGTGCTGGTCATTTCCGTCGACGAAAGCGCGACGGTCGCCGGCGTATTCACCGAGAACCGCTTCTGCGCCGCGCCGGTGACGGTGTGCCGCGAGCACCTCGCGAAGGTGCGCGCAGGCGGCCCCGGCATTCGCGCGCTCGTCGTGAACACCGGCAATGCGAATGCAGGCACCGGCGAGCCGGGTCTCGTGAACGCACGCGAAACCTGCGCGGAACTCGCGCGCCTCGCGGGCATCGAGGCCTCGCAGGTGCTGCCGTTCTCGACCGGCGTGATCCTCGAGCCGCTGCCGATCGACCGCCTGAAGGCCGGCCTGCCGGCCGCGCTCGCGAACCGCAAGGCCGCGAACTGGTACGACGCCGCGCAGGCGATCATGACGACCGACACGCTGCCGAAGGCCGCGTCGCGCCAGGTGACGATCGACGGCCACACGGTCACGCTGACGGGCATCAGCAAGGGCGCCGGCATGATCAAGCCGAACATGGCGACCATGCTCGGCTTCCTCGCGTTCGACGCGACGGTGGCGCAACCGGTGCTCGACGTGCTCGTGAAGGAAGTGGCCGACCGCTCGTTCAACTGCATCACGATCGACGGCGACACCTCGACGAACGACTCGTTCATGCTGATCGCGTCGGGCAAGAGCGCGCTGCCTGCGATCACGTCGACCGATTCGCCCGCGTATGCGGCGCTGCGCGACGCGGTGACCGAACTCGCGCAGGTGCTGTCGCAGCTGATCGTGCGCGACGGCGAAGGCGCGACGAAATTCATGACGGTGCAGGTCGAAGGCGGCCGCAACGTCGCCGAATGCCGGCAGATTGCGTATGCGATCGGTCATTCGCCGCTCGTGAAGACGGCGTTCTACGCATCGGACCCCAACCTCGGCCGGATTCTCGCGGCGATCGGCTACGCGGGCGTCGCGGATCTCGACGTCGGCAGCATCGATCTCTATCTCGACGACGTGCTGGTCGCGAAGGCGGGCGGCCGCAATCCGGCCTATCTGGAAGAGGACGGCCAGCGCGTGATGAAGCAGAGCGAAATCACGATTCGCGTGCTGCTCGGCCGCGGCGACGCGCAGGCGACCGTCTGGACGTGCGATCTGTCGCACGATTACGTGAGCATCAACGCGGACTACCGCTCCTGATCGGGAGCGCTCGAACGATATGGACAAGCTTGAACAGTTTCTGACGCGCGCGGAGGCGCTGCTCGCTCGTCTCGAGGCGGTGCTGCCGCCGGCGCCGGCCGCGGTCGACTGGGATGCCGCACACGCGTTCCGCTGGCGCAAGCGCCAGGGGCGCGGCTATCTGCAGGCGGTGCCGGCCACCTCGTCGATCACGCTCGGCGACCTGCACAACATCGATCGCCAGAAAGGGCTGATCGAGCAGAACACGCGGCAGTTCGTGCAACGCAAGCCGGCGAACAACGTGCTGCTGACCGGCGCGCGCGGCACCGGCAAGTCGTCGCTGATCAAGGCGTGTCTGAACGCGTACGCGAACGACGGACTGCGGCTGATCGAAGTCGACAAGGACGACCTGCACGATCTCGGCGACATCGTCGACCTGATCTCGCAGCGTCCCGAGCGTTTCATCGTGTTCTGCGACGACCTGTCGTTCGAGGACGGCGAATCGGGCTACAAGGCGCTGAAGGTGGCGCTCGACGGCTCGATCGCCGCGCAGTCGGACAATGTGCTGATCTATGCAACGTCGAACCGCCGCCATCTGCTGCCCGAGTACATGAGCGACAACGAGTCGTACAAGCATCTGCCCGACGGCGAGATCCATCCGGGCGAGGTGGTCGAGGAGAAGATCTCGCTGTCGGAGCGCTTCGGCCTCTGGGTCAGCTTCTATCCGTTCAAGCAGGACGACTACCTCGACATCGTCGCGCACTGGCTGCGCCACTTCGGTTGCGCGGACGCCGAGATCGAGACCGCGCGCGGCGACGCGCTCGTGTGGGCGCTCGAACGCGGTTCGCGTTCGGGGCGCGTCGCGTGGCAGTTCGCGCGCGACTGGTCGGGCCGCAAGGAGCAGGCATGAGCGCGGATCTGGCAGCGGGCGCGGTGCGCGCGCCGGACGGCCGCAAGGTGACGGAAGTCGCGGTCGGCGTGATGGTGCAGCCCGACGGCCGGTACCTGCTCGCGCAGCGTCTGCAGGGCAAGCCGTACGAAGGCTACTGGGAGTTTCCGGGCGGCAAGCTCGAAGCCGGGGAAAGCGTCGAGGACGCGCTCGCGCGCGAACTGCACGAGGAACTCGGCATCGTGGTCACGGCCAGCCATCGCTGGCACACGCTCGAGCACGATTATCCGCACGCTTATGTGCGGCTCTATTTCTGCAAGGTGACGGGCTGGACGGGCGAGCCGCACAGCAAGGAAGGGCAGGCGTTCGTCTGGCAGCAACTGCCGGTCGACGTCGCGCCGCTGCTGCCGGCCGCGCTGCCGGTGCTCGAATTGCTCGAGAAGGAAGCGGCGTCGCGCTGACGCCGCCATGGTCGGCCCGCCGGGAAAAGCGGGCCGCATCGATATCGCAAGCGGGCGGCGTGGCGTGCCGCTCAGCTGTCGCGGCGGTCGTCCGTGCCGTCTTCGTCGGACAGCGGCGCGTCGTCCGAGCCGCCGATCCGGTACTTTTCGGCGGCCCATGCGCCGAGGTCGAGCTGCTTGCAGCGGGCGGAACAGAACGGACGAAACTGATTCTCAGGCGTCCAGCGCACGGGTTTGCCGCACGACGGACATTTCACAACGGTAGTCATACGAAAGCGTCGATTCGGCACGCGGCCGTTACAGATTGCACAGGGTCAGCTGGAACGGCACGTCGATGTCCACCGCGCGCGGCCGTACGTCGCCGTCCTGCATCGTGAACCGTACCCACAGCATGTACTTGTTGGCGCTCGCCTCGGGAATCACGCGCAGTTCCGGCGGCACGCGCACCTGCATCAGCTGGTAGCTGCGGCCGGACAGCATCTGCTGGTAGCTGCCCTGCATCGCCATCACCTTCGATGCCTGGCCCGATTCGCGCGCGAGCCGCAGCACGATCGTCGCCGCGTCGCGCAGCGGCAGCAGCGGCATGATCCACTTCGCGATGTCCTGGCGACGCTGCTCGGCCGGCCATTGTTGCCATGCGTAGTACGACGGCAGGTCGAATTTGCAGGTGCCGCCCGGAATCACCGCGCGGCTGCGGATGCTCGCGAGCCATTCGTTGTCGACGAGATGCTGGCCGGTCTTGCCCTGCATCTGCGCGAGATTGGCGAGCGTCTGCTCGATTTCGCCGAGCACGGCTTCGAGCGCGTTCTGTTCGATGCCCGGATTGCCGCGAAACGGCGCGAGCGTCTGGCGTTGACGTTCGAGCTCCTTCATCAGATCCGATTTCAGGTCCGCGCGTCCCGTCACCTCGGCGATTTCGAACAGCGTCGTCAACGCGACGTGATGTTCCCGCGGGTCCTCCTGAGCCAAAAAGAACGCAAAGCGCTCGAACAGGTCTTCGAGGCGCAGCAGCGTGCGAATTCGCTCATTGAACGGATACTCGTAAAGAATCAAGCGTGCTCGCCTCTCGGGTAGGGATGGAAACAATGCAGGACATTCTAATGCTCACACTCTACCCTAGCAACGCGCCAATTTCGTACACCATCACGAATGTTCGCGGTGATCAGCGCGCGCGCGTCGCGCAGTCGAGATAGCGCCGGTGCAGCACATCGACCTGCGCGGCCAGTTCGTCGGGTGTCGCCGCATCGTTGACGATCACGTCGTCCGCTGCCGCGAGGCGGGCCTCGCGCGTCGCCTGCCGCGCGATGATCGCCTCGACCTGTTCGCGGGTGAAACCGTTGCGCCGCATCACGCGGGCAATCTGGGTCTCGACCGGACAGTCGACGACCAGCACGCGATCGGCGCGCGTTTTCCAGTTGCCCGATTCGACGAGCAGCGGCACGACGTAGATCACGTACGCACCCCGCGCTTCGCGGGCTTCGCGATCGGTTTCCGCGCGGATCAGCGGATGCGTGATCGCTTCGAGGCGGCGGCGCGCATCGTCGTCGCTGAAGATCAGCGTACGCATTCTTGCGCGGTCGAGCGAGCCGTCGGCCGCAACGAAATCCGGGCCGAACGCCTGTTCGATCGCGGGCATCGCGAGACCGCCCGGCGCGGTAATACGGTGCGCGATCAGGTCGGTATCGACGAGCGTCGCGCCGCGCGCGGCGAACAGATCGGCGACGGTCGTCTTGCCGCTGCCGATGCCGCCGGTGAGTCCCACTGAAAACATGGTGTCAGCCTCCGAGCGCGGAATAGAAAGGGGTGCCGAAAAACAGCGTCGCGACGCCGCCTGCCGCGAGGAACGGCCCGAACGGGATCGGCTCCTCGAAGCGCATCCGGCCGCGCCAGGTTGCGAGCAGCCCGACGATCGCACCCGTCACGGCGGCGAACAGCACGACCTGCGGCAGTGCGGCCCAGCCCATCCATGCGCCAAGCGCGGCGAGCAGCTTCAGGTCGCCGAAGCCGATCCCCTCGATGCCGCGCAGCCACTTGAACAGCCAGTAGATCGACCACAGGAACAGATAGCCGGCCATTGCGCCGATCACGGCCGAACGCAGCGACGTCAGCGTGTCGGCGAGATTCAGCGCGAGGCCGGCCCAGAGCAGCGGCAAGGTCATCGAGTCGGGCAGGTAGCCGGTGCGGATGTCGATCGCGCTCATCGCGAGCAGCGCCGCGCATAGCCCGAATACCGCGAGCGCCGTGCCGGTGGGACCGAATGTTGCGAGCGCGCCGGCCGCGAGCACTCCGCCCGCGAGTTCGACGAACGGATAGCGAAGGCCGATCGCGTGGCCGCATTGCCGGCAGCGACCGCGCAACAGCAGGTAGCTGACGAGCGGGATGTTTTCCCATGCACGCAGCACGTGGCCGCAATGCGGGCATGCGCTGCGCGGACGGCACAGGTCGTAGCGCGGCGGATAGCCGTCGTCGGGCGTGTCGGCGCTGCCCGTCGCTTCCGCGATTTCGGCCTGCCACGCGCGCTGCATCATCACCGGCAGCCGGTGCACGACCACGTTCACGAAGCTGCCGACGCACAGGCCGAGCACGACGGCGAACGCATACTGCGCGACAGGCGGCAGCATCGCCAGTGCGAGCAGCGCGTTCGCGGGCGAGTCGGGGGCGGCGTACAGGGGCGTCATGAGGCTCGGGGTTCGGACTTAAAGGCGACAGATTCGTTGCGATGCTACACCACGTTGCCGAGCTGAAGGATGGGCAGATACATCGCGATCACGAGCCCGCCGACGAGTGCGCCGAGCACGATCACGATCAGCGGCTCGCCGAGCGCGGCAAGCGTATCGAGGCGGGCATCGAGCTGCCGTTCGCCCAGCGCGGCGATATCGGCGAGCATCGTGTCGAGCGCGCCGGTTTCCTCGGCGACGGCAATCGGCTGCACGACGTCGTCCGGAAAGCAGCCGGCCGCCTGCATCGCGTCCGCGAGACGCGCGCCGCGCAACACGCGTGCCGCGATCTGCGCGGTGGCCCGCTCGAACACCGGGTGGCCGGCCGTGCGCTCGAGGGTCGCGAACGCATCGGCGAGCGGCACGCCGGCGCCGAGCAGGGTCGCGAGCGAGCGGCACCAGCGCGCGGCCGCGAACCGCGCGAGCGTATCGCCGACGAACGGCGCGGCCAGCATGCAGCGGGCGAGCGCGTATCGCAGCGAGGGCCGAAGCCGCGCGGCCTGCTGCACGGCGAGCGCGGCCGCGGCGATCAAAGCGGCCGCTGCGCCGCCCCAGGCCGACAGCGCGGAAGACAGGGCGAGCAACGCGCGCGTCGGCGCCGGCAGCGCGGTGCCGAAGCCGTCGAAGATCTGCCGGAACGTCGGCACGACCCACACCATCAGCGCGGCCGAGATCGCCAGCGCAAACAGGATGACTGCGGCCGGATAGGCGAGCGCCGCGCGCAGCTTGCGCCACTGCGCGTCCGCACGCTCGCGGTGCTCGGCGAGTCGGGTCAATACCGCGCCCAGTGCGCCCGATGCTTCGCCGACCTCGATCAGCTGACGATACAGCGTGCCGAATTGCTGCGGGTAGCGCGCGAGTGCGGCGGCGAAGCGCTGGCCGCCGCCGATCTCGCGCGCGAGGCCCGCGGCGATGCGCGGCAGGCCGTCGCGCGCGCGCGTGCGGGCGAGCATGTCGAGCGACGGCGCGAGCGGCAGCCCCGCCTGCAGCAGGCTCGCGAGCTGACGCGTGAAGCGCGTGACGTCGCGTGCGCGCGCGGTCGGTGCGCGCGCCGGCCCGCGCGCGTCGAGCGACAGCACCGCGATGCCGTCGCGGGCGAGCGCCGCGCGGGCGGCTGCGGCATCGAACGCGATGACGGTGCCGCGACGCAGCGTGCCGTCGCGGCGACGGCCGCGCCACGCGAAGCGGGTTTCGCGAGGCGGCGTGCTCATGCGTCCGGTGTCGCGGCCAGTGCTTCCGCGAGGCTCGTCGTTCCGTCGCGCACGCGCGCGAGCGCCGCGTCGCGCAGCGTGCGCACGCCTTCGGCGCTCGCGCATCGCGCGAGTTCGCCGACGCTGGCGCGCGCGACGATGCGCTCAGCCAGTCGCGGCGAAACCGGCATCGTCTGATGCAGGCCGATGCGGCCGCGATAGCCGATTCCGTGACACGCGGGGCAGCCGCGCGCGACGAACGGTCGCCATCCCGATTCGAGCGCCGAGCCGTCGCAGCCGGCTTCGCGCAGCGCGCGCGGCGGCGCGTCCGAAGGCGTGCGGCACGCAACGCACAGGCGCCTGACGAGGCGCTGCGCGGTCACGAGGCGCAGCGCGGCCGCGAGATTGTAGGGCGCGACGCCGATGTCGAGCAGTCGTGCGACGGCGGCCGGTGCGTCGTTCGTATGCAGCGTCGACAACACCAGATGGCCGGTTTGCGCGGCCTTGATCGCGACGTCCGCGGTTTCCGCATCGCGAATCTCGCCGACCATGATGACGTCCGGGTCCTGCCGCAGCAGCGCACGCAATGCGGTGGCGAACGTGAGCCCGGCCTTCTCGGCGACGCCGACCTGGTTGATTCCGTCGAGCTGGATCTCGGCCGGGTCCTCGACCGTGCAGACGTTGTGCGCGTCGCGATCGAGCATCTGCAGCGCGCAGTAGAGCGACAGCGTCTTGCCGCTGCCGGTCGGTCCGGTGACGAGCACGAGGCCGTGCGGCGCGCGTATCGCGGCTTCCATCGCGCGGGCCTGCTGCGCATCGAAGCCGAGGCGTTCGAGCGTGAGATCGGGCGGCAGCGTTTCGAGCCGGCGCAGCACCAGTTTTTCGCCGAACAGCGTCGGCAGCGAACTGACGCGGTAGTCGCCGCGCGTGCCGCCGTCGAGCGCGATGCGCAGCCGTCCGTCCTGCGGCAGCCGGCGTTCGGCGATGTCCATCCGCGCGAGCACCTTGATCCGCGTGACCAGTGCGTCGCGCAGGTGGGCCGGCGGCCGCGCGTGCTCGTGCAGCACGCCGTCGATGCGCACGCGAATGCGCCAGCCGGTTTCGAACGGCTCCACATGAATGTCGGAAGCGTCGCGCGCGTCTGCCGCGTGCAGCGTATCGGTCAGCAGCCGGACGGCCGGCGCATCGTCGAGCTGCGCGGCGTCGAGCGGGCGGGATGCCGCGGTATCGGAGCGAGCGGGCGGTTGCAGGTGCAACGGCGCCCCTGGAGCGGGAAAGTGCATGTGAGCCGGCGCGTCGGCCGCCTGTTGAGCGTGACCGGTCAATGGTCGCGCGTCGCGGGCGGCGCCGGCAGTCGGCCGCTCGGCCAGGTGCCCGTCAGCGGCGGGCGAGCGCCTTGGTGCGCGGTGTCGCACCGCGCGGCTTGAACAGCTTGACGGTGCGCACCGCCTGGTCGTCGCTGCGCATCACTTCGAGCATCACGTCGCCGATCTTCAGGCAGACGTCGTCTTCGGGGATTTCCTCGAGGATTTCGAGGATCAGGCCGTTCAGCGTCTTCGGGCCGTCGGTCGGCAGCTTCAGGTGCAGCCAGCGGTTCAGTTCGCGCAGCGGCATGCTGGCCGCGACGATGCATTCGCCGTTTTCGTTCCAGCCGCCCGCGCGCTCGCTGCGCGGCATCGAGGTCGTGAATTCGCCGATCAGCTCCTCGATGATGTCCTCGGGCGTGACGAGCCCTTCGAGTTCGCCGTACTCGTTGACGACCAGCGCGGTGCGTTGCCGGCTTTCCTGGAAATACTGGAGCTGCTGGACGACCGGCGTGCCCGACGGCACGTAGTACGGCTCGGCGAGCAGCGCGCGCAGCGTCTCGCGGTCGAAGTCCTGGTTGTGCAGCGCGGTCAGCGTCTTGCGCACGTGCAGCACGCCGAGCACCTTGTCGATGTCGCCCTCGTAGACGACCAGGCGGTTGTGATAGCAGGTTTCGAGCTGGCGCAGCACGTCGTCGAGCGGCGCGTGGAAATTCAGCGACTCGATCTGGCGGCGCGGCACCATCACGTCGTCGACGGTGATGTTCTCGAGGTCGAACAGGTTGAGCAGGATGCTGCGGTGCTTGGTCGGCATGAAGCTGCTCGACTCGAGCACGATGGCGCGCAGCTCGTCCGCCGACATCCGCTGGTCGCGCCCCTTCTTCGTGTTGATGCGCAGCGCCCACAGCACGCCGTTCGCGAGCGCGTTGACGAACCACACGACCGGCTTGAACACGCGCATCAGCGGCGCGATCACGAGGCTCGCGGGCAGCGCGATGCGCTCGGGGAACGTCGCGCCGACGATCTTCGGCGCGATTTCCGCGAACACGATGATCAGGAACGCGACGATGCCGGTCGCGATCGACAGTGCGAGATTGTTACGGCCGAACGTATGCAGCGCGAGCGACGTCGTCAGGACCGGGATGATCGTGTTGAACAGGTTGTTGCCGATCAGGATCACGCTGAGCAGCAGGTCGGTCCGCGCGAGCAGGCCCTGGGTGGTCTTCGCGCCGAGCGCGCCCTGGCTGGCGAGATGCTTGAGCCGATGGCGGTTGAGCGCCATCATCGCGGTCTCGGAAATGGAAAAGAAGCTGGAACAGAGGAGAAGCAGGAAGACGGCGCCGATTTGCGCCCATAAGGGAATTTGGTCCACGCGTCGGAAAGGGCAGTGAAGGACAGGGATGGGGGGAAATATAGCAGAGGCCGGCGGCGGGGATGTGTCGTGCCCGGCCGGGCGGATGCTGCGAACGGACAAAAAGCGGACGAAAAAAAACCGTGCACATCGTGCACGGTTTTTTGCAAATCTGGTCGGGGTGAGAGGATTCGAACCTCCGGCCTCTACGTCCCGAACGTAGCGCTCTACCAGGCTAAGCTACACCCCGATTTGGACTCTTCCGATTTCGCCGTCTTCTTCAAGACCGCTGCGTCGTCGAGCAAGAACATAACTATAACAGCGCTTTTTCGAAAAAGGAATACTTTGTTGAAGAAATTTTTCGAGACGGGCGCGATGCGTCGACGACTGCCGCTTATGACTGCCGCGACGTCGAATACGAGCACAGCCCGAGCAGGCTTTCCTTGTAGATCGAATCCGGGAACGCGGCAATCGCGGCAGCGGCGGCCTGCGCTTCCTGGCGCGCGCATTCGAGCGTGTGGTCGAGCGCGCCCGAGCGCGTGATCGCGTCGAAGATCGTGTCGAAGCGGTCGGTGCCGCCCTGTTCGATCGCCTCGCGCGCCAGCGCCGACTGCTCGGGCGTGCCGCGCTCGATCAGATAGATGAGCGGCAGCGTCGGCTTGCCTTCGCGCAGGTCGTCGCCGGCATTCTTGCCCATCGCCTCGGCGGTGCCCGCGTAGTCGAGCCAGTCGTCCATGATCTGGAAGGCGGTGCCGATCCGGCGGCCGTATTCGGCCGCGGCGGCTTCGGTCGGCGCGTCGGCGCCCGCGAGCACCGCGCCCAGGCGGGCCGATGCCTCGAACAGCTTCGCGGTCTTGTAGCGGATCACCTGCATGTAGCGCGTCTCGTCGACGTCGGCGTCGTGCATGTTGAGCAGCTGCAGCACCTCGCCTTCGGAAATGATGGTGGTCGCTTCGGACAGGATCTCCATCACGCGCATCTTGCCCACGCCGACCATCATCTCGAACGAGCGCGAGTAGAGGTAATCGCCCACCAGCACGCTCGCCGCGTTGCCGAACAGCGCATTGGCCGTCTGGCGGCCGCGGCGCAGCTCCGATTCGTCGACGACGTCGTCATGCAGCAGCGTGGCCGTGTGGATGAACTCGACGACGGCAGCCAGCACGTGCCGCTGGTGCGAGGTCTCGCCGAGCGCGCCGGCGACGAGCAGCAGCAATGCCGGACGCAGCCGCTTGCCGCCCGCGCCGATGATGTACTCGGCGATCTGGTTGATCAGCAGCACGTCGGACGCGAGGCTTTGCCGGATAACGCGATTCACCTGCTCCATGTCGCTGGCGATCGGGGCGAGCAGGTGGGCGGCGCTGAGGGTGGGGGAGGCGGTGGACGACGACATGATGATGGAATTGGGTGATGCCGCGGATTATAAGTCGAATCCGCCATATTCCGGTCTGCCGCACGTTTCGGACCCGCGATTTTGGCCGTCCGGCCGAGGCCTGCGCGCGGCAATCGTCAATCGGCTTTGACTTCGATGCTAACTCTCTGTATAATCACGCCTTTTCCGCGCGTGGTGTGCGGAAAAATGGATCCAGAGTGAGGTTCTCAATGTACGCGGTCATAAAAACCGGCGGCAAGCAGTACAAGGTTGCCGTTGGCGAAAAACTGAAAGTAGAACAGATACCGGCTGACATTGACGCTGAAATCACGCTCGACCAGGTTCTCGCAGTGGGCGAAGGCGAATCGATTAAGTTCGGTACGCCGCTGGTCAGTGGGGCTTCCGTCAAGGCCACCGTTGTGTCGCACGGTCGTCATGCCAAGGTCACCATCTTCAAGATGCGTCGCCGGAAGCACTACCAAAAGCACGGCGGCCACCGCCAGAACTACACTGAGCTGCGCATCGACGCGATCAACGCGTAAGCGCCTCGGTAAAGGAGCAATCAGATGGCACACAAAAAGGCAGGCGGCTCTTCCCGGAACGGCCGCGACTCCGAGTCGAAACGTCTCGGCGTGAAAGTGTACGGCGGCCAGGCGATCAATGCCGGCGGCATCATCGTGCGTCAGCGCGGCACGCGCATGCACGCTGGCGAGAACGTCGGCATGGGCAAGGATCACACCCTGTTCGCGCTGGTCGACGGCCACGTGAAGTTCGCGACCAAGGGCGCGGACAAGAAGCATACGGTCATCGTCGTCCCGGCGGCTGCCTAAGTTCAGGCACCCACGGGCTTCGTAGCCGAAAGGCCCCGCAGTCTTCGCGGGGCCTTTTTTTATTTGGCCGGCGGTCGCGTGCGCGTGACCGCCGGTTGCGCGCGTCCGCGCTCGATCGGCCGAACGGCAGATTGTTCAAGCACGCAGGCGCGCGGCACAATAGCGGAAATACTGGGCGGAGTGACGAATGAAGTTCATTGACGAAGCACGAATCGAAGTCATCGCCGGGGACGGAGGTGATGGCAGCGCGTCGATGCGCCGCGAGAAATTCGTTCCGTTCGGCGGACCGGACGGCGGCGACGGCGGCCGGGGCGGCAGCGTTTACGCGATCGCCGACCGCAACATCAACACGCTGATCGACTACCGTTACGCGAAGAAGCATCTCGCGCGCAACGGCGAGAACGGTCGCGGCTCGGATTGCTACGGCAAGGGCGGCGACGACATCACGCTGCGCATGCCGGTCGGCACGATCATCACCGACATGGATACCGGCGAGCTGATCGCCGACCTGACCGAGCACGACCAGCAGGTGATGCTCGCGAAGGGCGGGGCGGGCGGCCTCGGCAACCTCCATTTCAAGTCGAGCACGAACCGCGCGCCGCGCCAGAAAACCGACGGCAAGCCCGGCGAGCGGCGCATGCTGAAACTCGAGCTGAAGGTGCTGGCCGACGTCGGCCTGCTCGGCATGCCGAATGCCGGCAAGTCGACGTTCATCTCGTCGGTGTCGAACGCGAAGCCGAAGATCGCGGACTACCCGTTCACGACGCTCGCGCCGAATCTCGGCGTCGTGCGCGTCGGCCCGAGCAAGAGCTTCGTGATTGCCGACATCCCGGGGCTGATCGAGGGCGCCGCCGAAGGCGCGGGCCTCGGCCATCAGTTCCTGCGGCACCTGCAGCGCACCGGCGTGCTGCTGCACCTCGTCGACCTCGCTCCGTTCGACGAATCGGTCGATCCGGTCGCGGAAGCGAAGGCGATCGTCGGCGAGCTGCGCAAGTACGACGAGGCGCTCTACGAGAAGCCGCGCTGGCTCGTGCTGAACAAGCTCGACATGGTGCCGGAAGACGAGCGCGAAGCGCGCGTCGACGATTTCCTCGAGCGTTTCGGCTGGGACGGTCCGGTGTTCGAAATCTCGGCGCTGACGGGGCAGGGTTGCGAGGCGCTGTGCTACGCGATCTACGACTACCTGGCCGAGCACTCGGACGCGCACCGCGCGGCGGAGGCGGAAGACCTGGCTGCGGACGTGCGCTTCCGCGACGCGCCGCCCGCCGGCGGCGAGGCGCCGGGCGACGACGCCTGAGCGGCGCCGAAGCGGCCTGAAGTGCGCCGGACACGCGTCCGGCGCCGGAATTCAATCGCGCCCGGCCGGGCAGGCATCAGATACAGGAGACAGCGCACGATGCGTTCGATCATCGCGGATTCGAAGCGATTGGTGGTGAAGGTGGGTTCCAGCCTCGTGACCAACGACGGCAAGGGGCTCGATCATGCTGCGATCGGCCGCTGGGCCGCGCAGATCGCTGCGCTGCGCGCGCAGGGCAAGGAAGTCGTGCTCGTCAGCTCGGGTGCGATCGCCGAAGGCATGCAGCGGCTCGGCTGGAGCAAGCGGCCGCGCGAGATCGACGAGCTGCAGGCGGCCGCTGCGGTCGGCCAGATGGGGCTCGCGCAGGTCTACGAGAGCCGCTTCACCGAGCACGGCATCCGCACCGCGCAGATCCTGCTCACGCATGCCGACCTCGCGGATCGCGAGCGCTACCTGAATGCGCGTTCGACGCTGCTCACGCTGCTGCGGCTTGGCGTCGTGCCGATCATCAACGAGAACGACACGGTCGTGACCGACGAAATCAAGTTCGGCGACAACGACACGCTCGGCGCACTCGTCGCGAACCTGATCGAAGGCGATGCGCTGATCATTCTCACCGATCAGTCGGGATTGTTTACCGCGGATCCGCGCAAGGACCCGTCCGCGACGCTGGTCGCGGAGGCGAACGCGGGTGCGCCGGAGCTCGAGGCGATGGCGGGCGGCGCGGGCTCGAGCCTCGGCCGCGGCGGGATGCTGACGAAGATTCTCGCGGCGAAGCGCGCGGCCCATAGCGGCGCGAACACCGTGATCGCGAGCGGTCGCGAAGCCGACGTGCTCGTGCGCCTTGCCGGCGGCGAGGCGATCGGCACGCAGCTGATCGCGCGCACCGCGCGGATGGCGGCGCGCAAGCAGTGGATGGCCGACCACCTGCAGGTGCGCGGGCACGTCGTGATCGATGCCGGCGCGGTCGAGAAGCTGACGGCCGGCGGCAAGAGCCTGCTGCCGATCGGCGTGACCGACGTGCAGGGTGCGTTCGCGCGCGGCGAGGTGATCGCGTGCGTCGGCCCCGACGGGCGCGAAGTGGCGCGCGGCCTGACGAACTACAGCAGCGCCGAAACCAAGCTGATTCACCGCAAGCCGAGCGCCGAGATCGAGACCGTGCTCGGCTACATGTTGGAGCCCGAACTGATCCATCGCGACAACCTCGTGCTGGTGTGACCGCGCCCGGCCCTGCATCGGCTCGCCGGTCGCGCAGATGAAAAAGCCCGCATCGTGCGGGCTTTTTTTCCAACGGCGAGGCGAGCCGGCGGCGCAGGGCCGCGCGGCGCCATGCTCAGCGCATCTGGCTCATCGCGGTGCGGTGGAAGCGGATGTTCTCGAGGATCTGCTGGGTCGTGCCCTGCGGCATCTTGTTCGAGCACAGGTAGTCCTGGTACAGCGCCGAGTGGTAGGCGTTCAGCTCGCCGTTCTCGATGCGCCGCCAGTCGTTCTCGACCGTGCGGTCCCATGCGTCGTGATCCGAATTCAGGCCCGCGTACTGGCGCCATTCGTAGGTATCGCAGCGGATGCCCTCGTAGTTCACGTTGCGCGCGCCCGCCGGGCTCGTGATGACGACCGTGTAGCGCACGACGCCGTCGCTGCCGACCGCGAGCGACTTCGCATCGACGAAAAACTTCAGCGGCGTGTTCTGCGACACGTTGAACGGCAGCAGGTCGGCCGTCTGCGGCAGCGCGGGCAGCGTATCGACCGTGTTTTCCTTCCAGTTGCCCTGGCGGTCCAGCAGATACACGAATGCGCTGTCATCCTTGTTGGTCGGGGCCTTCGAATTCGCGCAGCCGGCCAGCGCGGCCACCGCGGCGATCGATGCGAGCGCGAGAGCAATCGCTTTCAATATGCATTCCTCGTAAAAAAAGGGCGCGACACCATGGTCGCGCCCGGTCATGCAGTTCGATTCGTCACTTGCCGACGATCACGCGGGGCGGCATCTCGTCGAGCGTGCTCGCCTCCACTTCGATCTCGGAACAGACCACCGATGTGTCGACAATCGTCAGCGTCTGCTGGGGCTGGGCGCCGACGACGCGCGGATAGCGCGACAGACGCGGCCCGCGCGGCTTTTCGGCTCGCTGCGCCGGGCGGCGCAGGAAGCGCGACAGTTCCGTCAGCGCCAACTGATAGACATCCCGCTTGAACTCGATCACCGCATCGAGCGGCACCCAGTACTCGTTCCAGCGCCACGCATCGAACTCCGGGTGATCGGTCGCGCGCAAGCAAATGTCGCAATCGCGTCCGACCATCCGCAGCAGGAACCAGATCTGTTTCTGGCCGCGGTAATGGCCGCGTACTTCACGCTTGATGAACTTGTCAGGCACCTCGTAACGCAACCAGTCGCGTGTGCGGCCGATTATCTTGACGTGTTCCGGATGCAGACCCGTTTCCTCGTGCAATTCCCGGTACATCGCCTGCATGGGGGTCTCGCCGTACTTGATCCCACCTTGAGGAAACTGCCAGGAGTGCTCGCGGAGCCGTTTGCCCCAAAACACCTCGTTGCGCGCGTTCAAGAGGATGATGCCGACGTTCGGGCGAAAGCCTTCACGATCCAGCATACAACCACCTTCGAATCCTTTAAAATTGCTTTGATTATAAACAGATAACGGGCGCTGCGCACCGTGCCGGAGCGAATCCGCGCGGGGCGTGCCGGCTGAATTGCCCCTGATTTGTCTGCTAAGTCATCTGCGCCATTGCCGTTCGCCGCGCGCAGCTTTTTCACCTTGAATCTTTTTCGGGCGCCCCGCCTGGGGGCGCCGTTTTTGGAACCGTCCGCATGAAAGCTTCCCGTTTCTTTATCGGCACCCTGAAAGAGGCACCCGCCGACGCAGAGATCGTCAGTCACAAGCTGATGGTGCGCGCCGGCATGATCCGTCGCGTCGCCGGCGGCATCTACAACTACCTGCCGGTCGGCCTGCGTTCGATTCGCAAGGTCGAGGCGATCGTGCGCGAGGAAATGAACCGGGCGGGCGCCCTCGAACTGCTGATGCCGGCCGTGCAGCCGGCCGAGCTGTGGCAGGAATCGGGCCGCTGGGAGCAATACGGCCCCGAGCTGCTGCGCTTCAAGGACCGCAAGGACAACGACTTCGTGATCGGGCCGACGCACGAGGAAGTCGTCACCGACATCGCGCGCAACCAGATCAAGAGCTACCGGCAGATGCCGGTGAACTTCTACCAGATCCAGACGAAGTTCCGCGACGAGATCCGCCCGCGCTTCGGCGTGATGCGCGGCCGCGAATTCATCATGAAGGACGCGTACTCGTTCGACAAGGATGCCGAAGGCCTCAACGAGTCGTATCGCAAGATGTACGAGGCCTACGTGCGCATCTTCACGCGCCTGGGCCTCGAGTTCCGCGCGGTCGCGGCCGACAGCGGCTCGATCGGCGGCAACTTCTCGCACGAGTTCCACGTGATCGCCGATACGGGCGAGGACGCGATCGCCTATTGCCCGACCTCCGAGTTCGCGGCGAACGTCGAGGCGGCAGAAGCGCTGTCGCTGATCGCCGAGCGTGCGGCGCCGGCCGAAGCGATGGAGAAGGTCGCGACGCCCGGCAAGGCGAAGTGCGAGGCGGTTGCCGAACTGCTTGGCATTCCGCTCGAGCGCACCATCAAGTCGATCGTGCTGGCAACCGACAACGAGGGCGCCGAGCCGACGATCTGGCTCGTGATGCTGCGCGGTGACCACGACCTGAACGAGATCAAGGTGTCGAAGCTGCCGGGGCTGAAGAACCACCGCTTCGCGACCGAGCAGGAAATCGTCGAGTGGTTCGGCACGCCGCCGGGCTACCTCGGCCCGGTCGGCACGAAGAAGCCGGTCAAGGTGATCGCGGATCGCACGGTCGCGAACATGAGCGATTTCGTGGTCGGCGCGAACGAGGTCGACTATCACATCGCGGGCGTGAACTGGGGCCGCGACCTGCCGGAGCCGGAGGTCGCCGATGTCCGCAACGTGAAGAAGGGCGATCCGTCGCCGGACGGCAAGGGCGTGATCGACATTTGCCGCGGCATCGAGGTCGGCCACGTATTCCAGCTCGGCACCAAGTATTCGGAAGCGATGGGCGCGACGTTCCTCGACGAATCGGGCAAGCCGCAGCCGATGCTGATGGGCTGCTACGGGATCGGCGTGACGCGCATTCTCGGCGCGGCGATCGAACAGAACTTCGACGACAAGGGCATCATCTGGCCGGAGTCGATCGCCCCGTTCGAGGTCGTGCTGTGCCCGATGGGCTACGACCGCAGCGACGCGGTCCGCGAAGCGGCCGACAAGCTGTACGCGGAGTTGAGCGCGGCCGGCATCGACGTGATCCTCGACGATCGCGGCGAGCGCCCGGGCGTGATGTTCGCCGACTGGGAACTGATCGGCGTGCCGCATCGCGTCGTGATCGGCGAGCGCGGGCTCAAGGAAGGCAAGATCGAGTACCAGGGCCGCCGCGACGCCGAAGCGACGCTGCTGCCGGCGGATGCCGTCGCGGCGACGGTCGCGGAGAAGATCCGCGCGGCGCTCGCGCACTAAGCGCACCGACCGGGGAACACGGTGGAATACACCTTTCTGTCGGCCACCGTGCTTCTCGTGCTGATCACCGATCCGCTCGGCAACATCCCGCTGTTCATCTCGGCGATGCGCGACGTGCCGCGCGAGCGGCGCGTGAAGCTGATCCTGCGCGAGGTGGGGATCGCGTTCGTGATCCTGCTGTTCTTCATGCTGGTCGGCGACCGCTTCCTGCGGATGATGAGCCTGACCGACCTGTCGCTGCGGCTCGGCGGCGGCATCGTGCTGTTCCTGATCGCGCTGCGCATGATCTTCCCGCACCCGGACGGCGCGCTCGGCAACGATCCGCGCGCGGGCGGCGAGCCGTTCATCGTGCCGCTCGCGATTCCGGCGCTCGCGGGGCCGTCCGCGCTCGCGACGGTGATGCTGCTGACGTCGCAGGGGCCCGGCAAGATGCTCGAATGGGTCGGTGCGCTGACGGTCACGATGATCGTCTGCGCGGTCACGCTGGTGCTGGCCGAGCGGATCCAGCAGTGGATCGGCGAGCGCACGGTCGCGGCGTTCGAGCGGCTGATGGGGCTCGTGCTGGTCGCGATCTCGGTCGAGATGATGCTGGGCGGCATCCGCGCGTTCGTCCACCAGCTGTAGGGCAACTGCGGCACGAACGGATGAAAAAAGCGGCGCTCCGGGCAACCGGGCGCCGCTTTCTTCTTGATGTGCTGCGAGGCGGGGCGATTAGACGTTCGCGGTCAGCGCGCGGATCGTCGGCAGGTTGCGCCAGTAGCCCTTCGCGTCCATCCCGCAGCCGAACACGTAGCGGTCCGGCACCGAGAAGCCGCAGAAGTCGGGATGCAGCGGCTTCGCCTTCGCGAGCGTCTTCTCGCACAGCACGGCCGACATGAAGCGCTTCGCGCCCATGTCGAGGATGCGGTCGCGGATCGCGGCCATCGTCTCGCCTTCGTCGAGGATGTCGTCGAGCACGAGCACGATCCGGTCCTTCACCGATTCGCGCGGTGCGACGCGCCAGTGCATTTCCGGGCTGCCCTGGGTCGTGTTGCGGTAGCGCGTCAGGTGGATGTAGTCGAATTCGAGCGGGAAATCGAGATGCGGCAGCAGCATCCCGGTAAACACCGCGGCGCCGCCCATCACCGAGAGCACGAGCGGGAACGCGTCGCCGATCTCGGCGCGGATCGCGTCGGCCATCCGGGCGATCGACGCGTTGACGGCGTCCGCCGAGACGATCTCTTCGGAGTGGTCGAAAATATGGAGGGCTTCTTCGCGGTTCATGTGTTCTGGCGGGCAGTCGGTATACAAATAAGAATGAAGCAGAACGGGCGGCGCGCGCTACAGCACAAACCCGCGCGCCGGCCGTCGGGCGAAATCAGCGCAGGCCGGGCATCATGCCCTTCAGGCCGCGCATCATCTTCTGCATGTTGCCCCCCTTCAGCTTCTTCATCATCGTACGCATCTGGTCGTACTGGTTCAGCATCCGGTTGACTTCCTGCACCGGCACGCCCGCGCCGGCTGCAATGCGGCGCTTGCGCGTCGCCTTGATGATCTCGGGTTTCGCGCGCTCGGCGGGCGTCATCGAGCTGATGATCCCCTCCATCCGGCGGATCTGCTTCTCGGCCTGGCCCATGTCGGCGCCGGCCGCGGCCTGCTGGAACTGCGCGGGGAGCTTGTCCATCAGCGACGACAGGCCGCCCATGTTCTTCATCTGGGAGATCTGCGCGCGGAAATCGTTCAGGTCGAAGTCGCCGCCTTTCTTCACCTTGTCGGCGAGCTTCTGCGCGGCCTGCACGTCGACGCCGCGCTGCGCTTCCTCGACGAGCGCGAGGATGTCGCCCATGCCGAGGATCCGGTTCGCCATCCGGTCGGGGTGGAACACCTCGAGGCCGTCGAGCTTCTCGGCGACGCCGACGAACTTGATCGGCTTGCCCGTCACGTGCCGCACCGACAGCGCGGCGCCGCCGCGCGAGTCGCCGTCGAGCTTGGTCAGCACGACGCCGGTGAGCGGCAGCGTGTCGTTGAACGCCTTCGCGGTGTTGACCGCGTCCTGGCCGAGCATCGCGTCGACGACGAACAGCGTTTCGGCCGGCTTCAGCACGCCGTGCAGCGCGGCGATTTCCTGCATCATCGCCTCGTCGATGCCGAGACGGCCGGCCGTATCGACGATCAGCACGTCATGGTAGTGGCGCTTCGCCCAGTCGACGGCCGCGAGCGCGATGTCGACGGGCTTCTGCTCGGGCGTGGACGGGAAGAAGTCGGCGCCGACCTGTTCGCTCACCGTTTTCAACTGCATGATCGCGGCCGGGCGATACACGTCGCACGACACGGTCAGCACTTTCTTCTTGTACTTCTCGCGCAGCAGCTTCGCGAGCTTGCCGACGGTCGTGGTCTTGCCCGCGCCCTGCAGGCCGGCCATCAGGATCACGGCGGGCGGCGCGACCGCGAGGTTCAGCTCGGCGGCCTTGCCTTCGTAGTCGCCGCCGATCACGGCGGTCAGTTCCTTCTGGACCACGCCGACGAGCGCCTGGCCCGGCGACAGGCTGCTGATCACCTCCTCGCCGAGCGCCTTTTCCTTGACCTTGGCGATGAATTCGCGGACGACCGGCAGCGCGACGTCGGCCTCGAGCAGCGCGAGACGCACCTCGCGGAGCATCTCCTGCGTGTTCGCCTCGGTAAGCCGGGCCTCGCCGCGCAGCGTCTTGACGACGCGCGCCATCCGTTGAGTGAGATTGTCGAGCATGGGGAGCGATGGACAGTGGGGCCCGAAGGCGCAGCGGGACCGAACAACGGAGCCGTCGCGGGAAGGGGGCCTAGTGTAAACTTCGAACATGGATATTGTACTGTATGCCCTCACCGCGTTCCTGTATGGCGGCCTCGCCGTCGCAGGCTGGCGCACGCACCGCCAGGGCGCGACGCCGCCGCTCGTCGCGAGCGTGCCGGCCGTGCCGGTTCCGGCGTCCGCCGCGTCCGGGATGAGCGGCGCCGGCCGCGCGCTGCTGGGCGCCGCGCTCGTCGCGCACGGCGTGCTGCTGCACATGACGATCTTCCCGCACGACGCGATGATCTTCGGCTTCGCGTTCGCGCTGTCCGCGATGTTCTGGCTCGGCGCCGGCATCTACTGGATCGAGAGCTTCTTCTTCCCGCTCGACAGCCTGCGGCTGCTCGTGCTGCCGCTCGCCTGCGGCGCGTCGCTGCTGCCGCTCGTGTTCGGCGGCGTGCGGGTGCTGCCTTATGCCGCAGCGCCGCTGTTCAAGCTGCACTTCCTGATCGCGAACATCGCGTACGGCCTGTTCGCGATCGCGGCGCTGCATGCGATCCTGATGCTGATGGTCGAGCGGCGCCTGCAGTCGCTGAGAAGCGGCGGGCGCGACGGCTCGACGGGCTGGATCGCGAGCTGGCTCGAGACGCTGCCGCCGCTGCTCACGCTCGAGAAGCTGCTGTTCCGCCTGATCGGTGCGGGCTTCGTGCTGCTCACGCTGACGCTCGCGTCGGGGATCCTGTTCAGCGAGCAGGTCGACGCGCGCGCGCTGCGCCTCGATCACAAGACGGTGTTCGCGATCCTGTCGTGGCTGATGTTCGGCGGCCTGCTGGTCGCACGCAGGACCTCGGGCTGGCGCGGACGCGGCGCCGCACGCTGGGTGCTCGTGTCGTTCGCCGCGCTGCTGCTCGCGTATGTCGGCAGCCGCTTCGTGTTCGAGGTGCTGCTGCACCGTTCCGTGGTTTGACCGGCAGGTTTTCGATGCGACAGATTCTTCTCCTGATCCTCCTGTTCTTCGCCAGTTCGTGGGTCGCGCGCAAGCTGCGCCGGGCCCAGGAGCAGGCGCGCAGCGAGCGCGGCGCGGCCGGCCCGGGCGCGTCCGGCTACGGCGGCCGTCCGAACGGCGACGCGCGTGCGCTGCCCGAGCCGATGGTGCGTTGCGCCGAGTGCGGCGTGCATGCGCCGCAGGGCGACGCGGTCGTCGCGGGCGGCCAGTATTTCTGCAGCACCGAGCACGCGCAGCGTCACGCGGCGCGCGCCGGCGGCCAGGACGCGCGATGAGCGACGCGGTGTCGCTGTCGGTCGACGCGCACGGCTGGGTGCGCGAGGCGCGCCACGCGCCGTCGCCGAATGTCGAGGCGCGGCCCGCGGGCGCGGTGCCGACGCTCGTGGTCGTGCACAACATCAGCCTGCCGCCCGGCGAGTTCGGCGGCGATGCGATCGAGGCGCTGTTCCTGAACCGTCTCGACTGCGACGCCCATCCTTATTACCAGCGCCACCTGCGCGACGTGCGCGTGTCCGCGCACTTCCTGATTCGCCGCGACGGCGAGCTCGTGCAGTTCGTGTCGTGCGACGAGCGCGCGTGGCATGCGGGCGCGTCCGAGTTCTTCGGCCGCACGCGCTGCAACGACTTCTCGATCGGCATCGAGCTCGAAGGCGCGGACGACGTGCCGTTCGAGGCCGCGCAGTACGCGACGCTCGCGGCGCTCGCGCGCACGCTGGCGGCGCGCTATCCGGTCGACGCGTTCGCGGGGCATGCGGACGTCGCGCCGGGCCGCAAGACCGACCCGGGCCCGCACTTCGATTGGCAACGCTTCGCGAGCGATGCCGGCTTTTCCGCCGAATACTTTCCTTTCCGTCAGCACTGAGCGCGGGGTTTTTTGAGCGGAGAATCTTTTTTCTCCGACCAATGCCTTGTCGTGTCTGCGCGCGAGCGATGTCAAGACCTTCGCCGCAAATTATCCGTTTGGACGTCGTCCGAATGTCCACTATACTTGGTGCCGGTTGAGCAGTTCTGCACTAGATATAGTGTGTGTCGCAGGGGAAACCCGAGCGGCACCGGCCGGCGGCCAACGCCGGCGGACGGCGTTCCCAGGGCGGCGCGCCGGGCCGGACGGTCCGGGCGCCGCGATCAGCGCAGCGAACTTCGACGGGGCGGGGTATACATGACGAAGCACACGACCGGATCGGTTGTCGCGCATCGACGGATCCGGTTTCCCCGGCGCATCGCTCGCCTCTTACCGCTCGCGCATCGCGTTGCGCGGCGTTCGTTTTAATCCGCGGATCTCTCCGCACCATCCAACACCAGGAGCTTTGCACATGCAAACCACCGACAACGCGACGTCCCAGTACGAGAGCGCTTCGAGCCGTCCTCTCGGCGGGGCCGCACAAGGCGCGCCGGCGCTCGCGCCGCAGGCAACGTTCGCCGACTACAAGGTGATCCGCCGCAATGGCAGCGTGGTGTCGTTCGAGCCTTCGAAGATCGCGATCGCGGTGACCAAGGCTTTCCTGGCCGTCAACGGCGGGCAGGGCGCGGCGTCGGCGCGCGTGCGCGAGCTGGTCGACCAGCTCACGCACAACGTCGTGCGCGCGCTCGTGCGCAGCCGCCCGAACGGCGGTACGTTCCATATCGAAGACATCCAGGACCAGGTCGAACTCGCGCTGATGCGCGGCGGCGAGCACAACGTCGCGCGTGCGTACGTGCTGTATCGCGAGAAGCGTCACCTGGAGCGTCAGCATGCGGGCGAGGAAGCGGCGGTGGCGGGCGGCGAGGCGGCCGGCGGCGTGATCAACGTCGTCGACAACGGCGTGACGCGCCCGCTCGACCTGAACGCGCTGCGCGCGCTGGTGGTGTCGGCATGCGACGGTCTCGGCGCTGCGGTTAACCCTGACCCGATCGTCGCGGAGACGGTGAAGAACCTGTACGACGGCGTGCCGATGAGCCAGGTCTACGACTCGGCGATCCTCGCGGCGCGCACGATGATCGAGAAGGACCCGGCATACAGCCAGGTCACGGCCCGCATCCTGCTGCACACGATCCGTCGCGAGATCCTCGGCGAGGAAGTGGTCCAGGCCGAGATGTCGACCCGCTACGCGGAGTATTTCCCGCAGTTCCTGAAGCGCGGCGTCGACGCCGGCCTGCTCGACGACAAGCTGCTGCAGTTCGACCTGAAGCGCCTCGGCGACGCGCTCGACGCGAGCCGCGACCTGCAGTTCGGCTACCTCGGCCTGCAGACGCTGTACGACCGCTACTTCCTGCACGTCGGCGGCACCCGCATCGAAATGCCGCAGGCATTCTTCATGCGCGTCGCGATGGGCCTGTCGCTGAACGAGATCGACCGCGAAACGCGCGCGATCGAGTTCTACAACGTGCTGTCGAGCTTCGACTTCATGAGCTCGACGCCGACGCTGTTCAACTCGGGCACGCACCGCTCGCAGCTGTCGTCGTGCTACCTGACGACGGTCGCGGACGATCTCGACGGCATCTATGAAGCGCTGAAGGAAAACGCGCTGCTGTCGAAGTTCGCCGGCGGCCTCGGCAACGACTGGACCCGCGTGCGCGCACTCGGCTCGCATATCAAGGGCACGAACGGCAAGTCGCAGGGCGTGGTGCCGTTCCTGAAGGTCGTCAACGACACGGCCGTCGCGGTCAACCAGGGCGGCAAGCGCAAGGGCGCGGTCTGCGCGTACCTCGAATCGTGGCACCTCGACATCGAGGAGTTCCTCGAGCTGCGCAAGAACACCGGCGACGACCGTCGCCGCACGCACGACATGAACACGGCGAACTGGATTCCCGACCTGTTCATGAAGCGCGTGATGGAAGGCGGCGAATGGACGCTGTTCTCGCCGTCGACCTGCCCGGACCTGCACGACAAGTTCGGCGCGGAGTTCGAGGCGGCTTACACGGCTTACGAAGAGAAAGTCGCGCGCGGCGAGATCAAGCTGTTCAAGAAGATTCCGGCGCAGCAGCTGTGGCGCAAGATGCTCGGCATGCTGTTCGAGACGGGCCACCCGTGGATCACGTTCAAGGATCCGTGCAACATCCGCTCGCCGCAGCAGCACGTTGGCGTCGTCCACTCGTCGAACCTGTGCACCGAAATCACGCTGAACACGAGCGACACCGAAATCGCGGTCTGCAACCTCGGCTCGGTGAACCTCGTCGCCCACCTGGTCAAGCAGGCGGACGGCAGCTACGCGCTCGACCACGACAAGCTGAAGCGCACGATCAGCGTCGCGATGCGCATGCTCGACAACGTGATCGACATCAACTACTACGCGGTGCCGAAGGCGCGTAACTCGAACCTGAAGCACCGCCCGGTCGGCATGGGCATCATGGGCTTCCAGGACTGCCTGCACCTGCTGCGCACGCCGTATGCGTCGGAGGCGGCGGTCGAGTTCGCCGATCGCTCGATGGAAGCGGTCTGCTACTACGCGTACTACGCGTCGACCGAGCTGGCCGAGGAGCGCGGCCGCTACTCGAGCTACCGCGGCTCGCTGTGGGATCGCGGCATCCTCCCGCAGGACACGCTGAAGCTGCTGGCGGAAGCGCGCGGCGGCTACGTCGAGGTCGACTCGTCGGAATCGCTCGACTGGACGGCGCTGCGCGCGCGGATCGCGGCGCACGGCATGCGCAACTCGAACTGCGTCGCGATCGCGCCGACGGCGACGATCTCGAACATCATCGGCGTGTCGGCGTGCATCGAGCCGACCTTCCAGAACCTGTACGTGAAGTCGAACCTGTCGGGCGAATTCACGGTGGTCAACGAGTACCTCGTGCGCGACCTGAAGGAACGCGGCCTGTGGGACGAGGTGATGGTCGCCGACCTGAAGTACTTCGACGGCATGCTGTCGCGCATCGACCGCATCCCGGCCGACCTGCGCGCGATCTACGCGACCGCGTTCGAAGTCGATCCGACGTGGCTGGTCGAAGCCGCATCGCGTCGCCAGAAGTGGATCGACCAGGCGCAGTCGCTGAACATCTACATGGGCGGCGCATCGGGCAAGAAGCTCGACGAGGTCTACAAGCTCGCATGGCTGCGCGGCCTGAAGACGACCTACTACCTGCGCACGATGGCAGCGACGCACGTCGAGAAGTCGACCGTCGCGCACGGCGCGCTGAACGCGGTGCCGACGAGCGGCGGCGCGGGCAGCGGCGGCGCGCAAGGCGCAGCGGGCGGCTTCGGTGCGGCAGGCGGCGCAGCGTCGTCGTCGGGCGCGGTCGATGCGGCGGCACTCGCACCGGTCGAGGCCGATGGTCCGGTGTGCACGATGCGTCCGGGCGACCCGGGCTTCGACGAGTGCGAAGCGTGCCAGTAACGCGGCGCGCCTGACCCGAAGCAGTGCCGGGCGGCGCGCGCGACAACCGATCGAGGTTGAAGTGCGCGCCGCTCTCTACTAAAAAAATGATAAGGAATCTGTAACGCGGCACGATGCGTTGCAGGCAGTGACGAGCGATCGAAACACCCCCGACGACGTCGCGTTTCGATCAGCGTTCGATGCGTCGAGCGCACCTCGCGATACGAGCGCGACATGCATCGCGCGCTGCATGACCGACGATGCGTTGCTCAAAGTGTTGTATCGAGGTCGCAACGCGAATCGAAAAAAGGATTTTTCGTGAGCGAACCCTTTTATCGCTCAGGAAAAGATGGTACAAACCGTTCTAAATTGATGGTGAGAATTTATGCTCAACTGGGATGACGAGATGACCGCCGTAACTCCCGCGAGCGGGGCGCAGCAAAACGCGATGCGCACCTCCGCCGGGATGGCTGTCGGAATGCAGGCTGCGTCGCCTGCCGCCCATCAGGTCCGTGACATTTTCGAAGGCGATCTTGCGGTGGCGCCGCAAGCATCGGCTGTTCCCGCCGGCGGTTCGGAAGCGCGGGTCAATGTCGCCGACAAGCGCATCATCAACGGCCAGACTGACGTCAATCAGCTGGTGCCGTTCAAGTACAAGTGGGCGTGGGAAAAGTATCTGGCCGGTTGCGCGAACCACTGGATGCCGCAGGAAATCAACATGTCCCGCGACATCGCGCTGTGGAAGGATCCGAACGGGCTGACCGAGGACGAGCGCCGCATCGTCAAGCGCAACCTCGGCTTCTTCGTGACGGCCGACTCGCTCGCCGCGAACAACATCGTGCTCGGTACGTACCGCCACATCACGGCGCCCGAGTGCCGCCAGTTCCTGCTGCGCCAGGCGTTCGAAGAGGCGATCCACACGCACGCTTACCAGTACATCGTCGAATCGCTCGGCCTCGACGAAGGCGAGATCTTCAACGCGTATCACGAAGTCCCGTCGATCCGCGCGAAGGACGAATTCCTGATCCCGTTCATCCATACGCTGACGGATCCGGCCTTCAAGACCGGCACGCTCGAAGCGGATCAGAAGCTGCTGAAGTCGCTGATCGTGTTCGCCTGCATCATGGAAGGGCTGTTCTTCTATGTCGGCTTCACGCAGATCCTCGCGCTCGGCCGCCAGAACAAGATGACGGGTGCTGCAGAGCAATATCAGTACATCCTGCGCGACGAATCGATGCACTGCAATTTCGGCATCGACCTGATCAACCAGATCAAGCTCGAGAACCCGCATCTCTGGACCGCGGAATTCCGCGCGGAGATCCGCGAGCTGTTCAAGCAGGCTGTCGAACTCGAATACCGCTACGCCGAGGACACGATGCCGCGCGGCGTGCTGGGTCTGAACGCGTCGATGTTCAAGAGCTATCTGCGCTTCATCAGCAACCGCCGTTGCCAGCAGATCGGCCTCGATCCGCTGTTCCCGAACGAGGAAAACCCGTTCCCGTGGATGAGCGAGATGATCGACCTGAAGAAGGAACGCAACTTCTTCGAGACGCGTGTGATCGAGTATCAGACGGGTGGCGCGCTGTCCTGGGAATGACCCGCAGCAGCGAATCCGTGACACGATGGAGCAGCCGGCGGCCTCTCGGCCCCGGCTCAAGGTTTAGGAGCAAGAACGCCTGATGCAAAGCATGCCCGGTGCCTTAACGGCCCAACGACACGACAGGCACTTTGCGAACCCTTCAGTGGGATGGGCAAACTTCCCTCCGGAAAAAGCGGACGGCCGTGTGGCGGTCCGCTTGATCAAGCGATTAGGGGTAGCGGCGCGAGGTGCGCCGGCTACCGACTTGATTTGGCGCGCGAGGCCGGGTGGCCACGCGCGCCATACCGTATTCATTAGCGTAAGCGTGCGGTATCCGCGTACGCCGATGAATAGCCCGCTTCGAAGCGCACGTCCTGAACAGCGTCCGCGGGAAGCGGGTTTTGACGAAGGGTGTAGTTTGAACTGACTCTCATCTGAACCTGAAGGAGAACAACATGGCTACTGCCAAGAAGAAACCGGCTGCTAAGAAGGTCGCTGCCAAGAAGACCGTTGCGAAGAAGGCTGCTGCGCCGGCGAAGAAGGCCGCTGCAGTGAAGAAGGTTGCTGCGAAGAAGGTCGCGGTGAAGAAGGTTGCCGCGAAGAAGGCAGCACCGGCGAAGAAGGCCGCAGCGAAGAAGGTTGCAGCGAAGAAAGTCGCCGTGAAGAAGGTTGCTGCGAAGAAGGCAGCACCGGCGAAGAAGGCCGCAGCGAAGAAGGTTGCAGCCAAGAAGGTCGCAGTGAAGAAGGTTGCTGCGAAGAAGGCCGCACCGGCGAAGAAGGCTGCTGCGAAGAAGGCCGCACCGGCGAAGAAGGCTGCTGCGAAGAAGGCCGCACCGGCGAAGAAGGCTGCCGCGAAGAAGGCCGCGCCTGCGAAGAAGGCTGCTGCGAAGAAGGCCGCGCCTGCGAAGAAGGCTGCCCCTGCTGCGAAGAAGGCCGCTGCGGCTCCCGCTGCAACGAAGGCTGCGCCGGCAAAGAAGGCTGCTGCGCCGAAGAAGGCCGTCGTGAAGAAGGCTGCTCCGGCAACCACCGCGTCGACCGCATCGGTCGCGCCGGCATCGGGCGTGAAGACCGCGCTCAACCCGGCAGCGGCATGGCCGTTCCCGACCGGCAGCCGTCCGTAATCGAGGTTGACCGGCACCACCCGGACACTTACGCGGTGTCCGCGGGTTGAGTAGCGCTACTCAATCGATCCCGCCATCTGGCTCAGGTGGCGGGATTTTTTTCGTTCCTGCGTCGGACGCCGCTGCGCCTGCGCGAAAAAAAACGCATGTGCGGCTTCGCACATGCGTTCGACCGCGGCTTGCGCCGCGTGCTGAGGTTACCGGTTAGCGGGTCAGTGCGTGACGCGCGTGACGCCGCCGCTCGACAGCAGCCGCACGCGTTCGCCGGCGCGGAACACTTCGCCGCTCGCGGCCTGCGTGATCGAGCGCAGGTCGCCGTTGTCGAGGCGCACGGTGATTTCGACACCGTTCGCCGTGCTGAGGTTTTCGCCGACCGCGTTGCCCGCGACCGCACCGACGAGACCACCGGCGATCGCCGTCAGGATCGAGCCCTTGCCGCCGCCGATCGCGCTGCCCGCGACCGCGCCGAGTGCGCCGCCGCCGAGCGTGCCGATCGCGCTGCCGCCGCCGTCGGACTGGATTCGCACCGCGCGCACGCTCTCGACGACGCCCATGCGCACCGTTTGCTCGCGCTGCGCCTGGCCGACGCTATAGACGTCGGCGGAGCCGGGCGGCGTGAAGCAGCCGGCGAGGCTCAGCGTGGCGGCCAGCATTGCCGCAAGCGTGAGGTTCTTTTTCGTCAACATCTCTGCTCTCCCACAATGTTCATTTGAGACTGTAACCGAATGCAGTCTCGAAGCGCGCGTCGATCTCGGCGCGCGTCAGTGCGTAAGTCTGGGGCCCTTGATGGGCGATCTTGAGCGAGCCCATCAGGCTGGCGAGACGTCCGGTGGTTGCCCAGTCGAGGCCGTTCTCGATGCCGTACAGCAGGCCGCCGCGGAAGGCATCGCCGCAGCCGGTCGGGTCGACCACACGCTCGGCGCGCACGACGGGAATCTGTTCTTCGCCGTTTTTGTGAAGAATGGTTGAGCCGTGCTCGCCGCGCGTGATGATCAGCGCCTGGACCCGGCTGGCGATTTCCTGTTCGGACCAGCCCGTCTTGTCGCTGACGAGCTTGCCTTCGTAGTCGTTGACCGCGACGAAGGTCGCGAGTTCAATGATGCGGCGCAGCGTCGCACCGTCGAACAGCGGCAGGCCCTGACCCGGATCGAAGATGAACGGAATCCCGGCCTTCGCGAATTGTTCGGCGTGCTGGACCATCCCGTCGAAGCCGTCCGGCGCGACGATGCCGAGCTTCACGCCCGGCACTTCGTCGGCGCGGTTCAGGTGCGACTGCATCATCGCGCCCGGGTGGAATGCGGTGATCTGGTTGTTGTCGAGATCGGTCGTGATCATCGCCTGCGCGGTGTGCGCATCGGGCACCACGCGCACGCAGGCCTTCGACAGGCCGAGGCTGTCGAGACGCTCGAGATAGCGGTCCGCGTCGTTCGCGCCGACCGTCGCCATGATGCGCGCGTCGCCGCCGAGCATGTGCAGCGCGTAGGCGATGTTCCCCGCGCAGCCGCCGAATTCGCGTCGCATCGTCGGCACGAGGAAGCTCACGTTGAGAAGGTGAACCTGGTCGGGCAGGATGTGCTCGCGAAACCGGCCCTCGAAGGTCATGATGTTGTCGTAGGCGAGCGAGCCGCAAATCAGCGTAGTCAAGGCGTGCGTTCCTGTAGAGAGCAAAGGGAGGCTGCCGCCCGGCCGGCGCGCGGCTGGCCCGTCGGGCAGCGCGCGGGCAGGGCCGGGCGGCGGCGGATTACTTCAGCGCGGCCAGCGCTGCGTCGTAGTTCGGCTCGTCCTTGATCTCGCCGACGAGCTGCGCGTGGAGCACCTTGTCCTGCGCGTCGAGCACGACGACCGCGCGTGCGGTCAGGCCGTTCAGCGGGCCGCTCGTCACGTCGACGCCGTATGCGTTCGCGAATGCGCGGCCGGTGCGGAAGGTCGACGCCGTCACGACGTTTTCGAGGCCTTCGGTCGTGCAGAAGCGCGACGCCGCGAACGGCAGGTCGGCCGACACGACGATCACGACCGTGTTGTCGAGCGACGACGCGGCTTCGTTGAACTTGCGGGTCGACGTCGCGCAGGTCGGCGTGTCGAGGCTCGGCACGATGTTCAGCACCTTGCGCTTGCCGGCGAAGCTGGCGAGCGACAGATCGGCGAGATCCTTGCCGACCAGCTTGAAGTCGGGGGCTTGCGAGCCGACGGCCGGGAACGTGCCGGCGAGATCGATCGGGTTGCCACCCAGCGTAACTTTGCTCATGTTCGTGCTCCGAAGTAGCGCGCCGCAGCGGCGCGCGGGTTGAGACGGGCGCGCGTGCGCGCGCCGCGATGCGTCACGGATAGAAGATCTGGACGCGGAAATTCGATGCGGGCGTGCCGTTCGTGTCGACGCGAACGATCATCGTCTGCGTCGTGCCGGGCGCGAGCCCTGCGTCGATCGGCGTGCCCGGGCGGACATACTCGCGCGGCGCGAGCACGCGGCGCGCGGTCACGCGATTGGCGTCGTCGAGCAGGGTCAGTTCGAGCGACGGATAGGCGAGCGGGACGCGGTAGCGGTTCGTCAGCGGCGCCTTCAGTTCGAGCACGCGCGGGCCGTCGATCTGGCGCAGGTCGGTCGCGTCGAGCCGCAGGCCGTCGATCGCGCGCGGCGGCGCGACCTTGCAGCCGAGCGGCGCGCAGGCCTGCCGGAACCAGCTCAGCGTGACCGGCCAGTGGACCATCAGCGCCTCGCGCTGCCACCACGCGAGCTGCGCGACCAGCAGCACGGCCAGCGCCGCGGCGACGAGCCCGCCGAAAAAGCCGCCGAGCACGCTGCGACGCTGCGGCGCGCGCGTTTCCCGCGTGACGGGGAAGGGCGCGCGATCGTCGTCGGGCAGCGCGGCTGCGAACGGTGCGGCCGCCGCGCCGGTGTCGGCCGGTTGCGCATCGCGCATCGCGGGTTCCGGGGCGGCAGGCGCGGAGAATGGTGCCGCGTCGGGTGCAAAGCGCGGTTCGCGCGGGGCGGCGCGATCGTCGTGCGGCGCCGTGAAGCGCGCATGGGCGAGCGGTTCGGTCGCCTCGACGCCGGCGTCGGACGGTACTGGCGCAATGAAGCGGGGTTCGCGCGGATCGGTCTCGACGGGCGGCGTGGGTTGCGGCGGCGGCGCATCGGCTTCGTGCGGCGGCGTAGGCGCGTCGGCGAGCGGAGCGGCGGCATCGGCCGGATGCGTGTCCGTAACCGTATCAGCCGGCGCCATCGGCGCGGGCGTGCCGCTCAGGTGGACGACGCCGGCTTCGATCGCCGGAAGCGCCAGCGGCACCAGCGGCTCGGTGCGGACCGTCTGCATGCTGTGTTGCAGCGACGGATCGACGCCGCCGTCGAGCCACGGCGCCCACATGTCCCAGCCTTCCGGCTTGTAGTCGGCGCGCGACGGCGCCTCGGCGGAGAGGGGGGCGGAAGTGTCGGCGAACAGTCGCGCGGGCGCGGCCGCTTGTGCCGCGTCGCCGGCGCGGGGCGCGGCGACGGCGGCTTCGGCCGACGATGCGGTTTCGGTTTCCGCTCGAGTGGCGCTCAGCGCCGGTTCGGCCGGCTGCGCATGTTCCGGAACGAGCGACTGCGACGCGTCGAACACCTGACCGCAATGCCCGCAGCGCACGAGCCCCCGATGCAGCGCGAGCTGTTCCTGCTGCAGCCGGAAGACGGTGTCGCAATGAGGGCAGCGCGTCGCAAGAAACATGTCGAGCCGGGCGGCCTGCTGGCCAGAGTGAAGGACAGCGCTATTCTAATGGCTTTCGCGCCGGGTTCCGGCGAGGCATACCCAGCCTTCGTGTTCGCGCCAGACCGAGATGTCGACGTAGCGCGCATAGACGGCCGCGACTTCGTCCGCCTGGCGCGCAAGCACGCCCGACAGCGCGATGCGCCCGCCCGGTTTCACCTTCGACGCGAGCATCGACGCCATCAGCTTCAGCGGGTTCGACAGGATGTTCGCGACGACGATGTCGAATTCGCCGGCCGGGCACGCGTCGGGCAGCCCGTACGTGACGTCCGCGCGGTTGCGCTCGCTGTTCTGCCGCGCCGATTCGACGGCCTGCGGATCGATGTCGATGCCGACCACGGGGTTCGCCCCGCATTTCTTCGCGAGGATCGCGAGAATCCCCGAGCCGCAGCCGTAGTCGAGCACCGACTGGCCGGGCTGCACCGACTGCTCGAGCCATTCCATGCAGAGGCGCGTGGTCGGATGGCTGCCGGTGCCGAATGCGAGGCCCGGATCGAGTTCGAGGATCAGCGCGTCGGGATCGGGCGCATCGTGCCACGACGGCACGACCCAGATCCGCTCGCCGACCGGAATCGGGTCGAACTGCGATTGCGTGAGCCGCACCCAGTCCTGCTCCTCGACTTCGCGCACGGTGAACTTCGGCAGTTCGGCCACGCCGATCTCGTTCGCGGCGGCTGCGAGCAGCACGGCCGGCTCGTGATCGGGCGACAGCAGCGCGACCACGCGCGAGTGCTGCCACGCGGTGCGCTCGGGCACGAGGCCCGGCTCGCCGAAGAGCGGCTGCTCGTCGGGCGTGTCGGCATCGGCGTCCTCGACCGAGACCGACAGCGCGCCGAGTTCGAGCAGCGCGTCGGAGAGTTCCTCCGCGTGCTCACGGGCCAGTTCGACGACGAGTTCGCGATAGCTCATGCTTACGCTTCTTCCGGTGCGACGGCCTGCTTCTGCGCGAGCCGGTTTTCGAGGTAGTGGATGCTGGTGCCGCCTTCGACGAACTTCGAGTCGATCATCAGCTCGCGGTGCAGCGGGATGTTGGTCTGGATGCCTTCGACGACCATTTCCGACAGCGCGATGCGCATCCGGCGGATCGCCTGGTCGCGGGTCGCGCCGTAGGTGATCAGCTTGCCGATCATCGAATCATAGTTCGGCGGCACGAAATAACCATTGTAGGCATGCGAGTCGACGCGCACGCCGGGGCCGCCCGGCGTATGCCACGACGTGATCCGGCCCGGCGACGGCGTGAACTTGAACGGATCTTCCGCGTTGATCCGGCACTCGATCGCGTGGCCGCGGAACTGGATGTCGCGCTGGCGCAGCGTGAGCTTTTCGCCGGCCGCGATGCGGATCTGTTCCTGCACGATGTCGACGCCGGTGATCAGTTCCGACACCGGGTGCTCGACCTGCACGCGCGTGTTCATCTCGATGAAGTAGAACTCGCCGTTTTCGTACAGGAATTCGAACGTGCCCGCGCCGAGGTAGCCCATCTTCTTGCACGCGTCCGCGCAGCGGTCGCCGATGCGGTCGATCAGGCGGCGCGGAATGCCGGGCGCCGGCGCTTCCTCGATCACCTTCTGGTGGCGGCGCTGCATCGAGCAGTCGCGCTCGCCGAGCCAGATCGCGTTCCGGTGCGCGTCGGACAGCACCTGGATCTCGATGTGGCGCGGGTTCTCGAGGAACTTCTCCATGTACACCTGCGGGTTGCCGAACGCACGGCCGGCTTCCTCGCGGGTCATGTTGACCGCGTTCACGAGCGCGGCCTCGGTGTGCACGACGCGCATCCCGCGGCCGCCGCCGCCGCCGGCGGCCTTGATGATGACCGGATAGCCGATCGCGCGCGCAATCTTCACGATCTCCTTCGGATCGTCCGGCAACGCGCCTTCCGAACCCGGCACGCACGGCACGCCGGTCTTGATCATCGTCTGCTTCGCGGTGACCTTGTCGCCCATCAGGCGGATCGTTTCCGGACGCGGGCCGATGAACGTGAAGCCCGATTGCTCGACGCGTTCGGCGAAATCGGCGTTCTCCGACAGGAAGCCGTAGCCGGGGTGGATCGCCTCGGCATCGGTGACTTCCGCGGCGCTGATCAGCGCCGGCATGTTCAGGTAGCTCAGGTTCGACGGGGCCGGGCCGATACAGACGGCTTCGTCCGCGAGGCGCACGTACTTGGCTTCCTTGTCGGCTTCCGAGTAGACGACCACCGTCTTGACGCCGAGCTCGCGGCACGCGCGCTGGATGCGCAGCGCGATTTCACCGCGGTTGGCAATGAGGATTTTTTCAAACATAGCGAATATTCGTCTCTTCGAGGGGCGCGCGAACGGCGCCTGGAGAGCATCGGCGGCGCGCGGCCGGCGTGGCCGCGCGGCGGGCTTAGCCGATCACGAAAAGCGGCTGGCCGTATTCGACGGCCTGGCCGTTCTCGGCGAGGATTTCCTTGATCACGCCGGCCTTGTCCGACTCGATCTCGTTGAGCAGCTTCATCGCTTCGATGATGCAGAGGGTCTGGCCTTCCTTGACCGTGTCGCCGACCTGGACGAACGGGTCCGCGCCCGGCGACGGCGCGCGATAGAACGTGCCGACCATCGGCGACGTCACGACGTGGCCCTGCGGTGCGGGGGCGGCCGCCGGGGCGGCTGCGCCTGCGGCCGGCGCGGCTGCGCTTTCGGCCGGCTGCGGCGCCGCCTGCGCGACGCTGACCTGCGGGGCATACCCGCCCGTCGGCTGCACGTAGACCGGCGGTGCGTTCTTGACGATGCGCACCTTGCCTTCGCCTTCCGTCACTTCCAGCTCGGAGATGCCGGATTCGGAGACGAGGTCGATCAGAGTTTTCAGCTTACGAAGATCCATCGGGAATTCCCCTTTCAATACGTGAAAGCGCCGGTTGGGACCGGCGCTGAATCTAGACTCGCGGAATCAGCCGCGCGGCGCGCCTTGCAGCTTGTCCAGCGCGTATTCGAGCGCGTACAGATAACCTTTCCAGCCGAGCCCGCAGATCACGCCTTCGGCCTGGTCGGAAAAGTAGGAGTGGTGCCTGAACGCTTCGCGGCGATGCACGTTCGACAGATGAACCTCGACGAACGGGATGCCGACGCCCGCGAGCGCATCCCGGATCGCGACGCTGGTATGCGTATACGCGGCGGGATTGATCAGGATGAAATCGGTCTGTTCCTCCCGCGCGGCCTGGATGCGGTCGACGAGCGCGCCTTCGTGGTTGCTCTGGAACGACGACAGTTCGACGCCGGCTTCCTGCGCCCGAGCGGCAAGCGCCTGATCGATCTGCGCCAGCGTGACGCGGCCGTACACCTCCGGTTCCCGGGTGCCGAGAAGGTTCAGGTTGGGGCCGTGCAGCACCAGCAATCGTGTCATGGTCGCTTCTAATTCTGCGGAATTGCGCGCACTTTAGCGCTAATTAGAGAAATTTGTCTAGTTTTGCCGAACGCGCGCACGAACCGGACCTGCAAGAATTACCGGCATGGATCCAAAGTATCGGCGAATTCACGCGAAATTGGGGCGATCGATCTACAAATCGCCGTCAACGTGCATAGCGTGGTTCAGACAAGTCACAAGGCGTCGAGGGTCTTTTTCAGGTCGGCCGGCTGGATTTGTCCCAATTTTGTCTCGCGAATCCTGCCAGTTTCGTCGATCACGACGGTAAAAGGCAGTGCGCCAGCCGTATTCCCGAAATTGCGGGCCAGATCGGCGCCCGCATAACCGCTGACGAAGACCGGATAGTCGACCTTCACCTTCTGCAGAAAGTTCTTCACGTTCTGCTCGGAATCGACGCCGATCCCGACGAAACGGATCCCTTTCTGTTTGTACTGGTGCGACAGCGCGACCAGTTCCGGCATCTCCTCGACGCACGGGCCGCACCACGACGCCCAGAAATTGACCACGACCTTCTGGCCCTTGAAAGCGGCCAGCGTGGCCGGCTTGCCGTCGAGGTCGGTCAGCGACGCGGCCCACAGCCGGTCGACCGGGCTGCCCTGCGCGGCGGCCGCCGCGACGGCGACGCCGTCGTCGCTGCCGCGGAACCAGTGGCCGGCGGAGATCCCGCCGGCGACGGCGGCGGCCGCGACCACCGCGAGCGCCAACATGCGTTTCATCATCATCGTTGAATCATTCCGGTTCGGAAGGGGCGTTGGCCGCATCGACGAGCGCGCGCAACGCGGCGGCGTCCGCGCGGGCGACGCGGCCGCGCGCATCGGCCTTGACCGCGCCGCGCAGATCGTCGCTCGCATAGAGCGCGACATGGATGCCGATCGCATCCATGTCGCGGCGCGGGCGCCACAGGAAGCTCAGCGTCTCGACGTCGCCGCGGCCCGCGAAGTGCCGCGTCTCCGACACGTCGTACTGGACGTTCTGGTTCAGCAGGTAGATCGCGACGTCCTTCGGGTTGTCGGTGAAGGTCTGCAAATGGATGTCCGAATGCACGTTCGCGGTGCCGTTCAGCACGGCGCCCGTCACATACGGATTGAACTCGGCGAGCCGGCGCATCCAGTCGAGCGCGATTTCGCGCAGGTCGCGCAGCTCGTCCGGCTGCGTGTCGCTCTGGAACAGCGCCAGGTATTCGCGCAGTTCTTCCTCGATCAGGTCGTTATCCGGCAGCCATTCGCCGGCAACGCGCGAATCGCCGAGCAGCTGGCGCGCCGCCTTGCGCTTGGCGGCGGCGTAGTCCAGCCCGTCCTCCGCGATCAGGCGCGCGGCGGACTGGGCGATTTCCTCGCGGACGCGCCGCGGATCGACAAGGGGTTTGCGAGACATGATCCGGCAATCATACTCGATCGCCGCAGCGCCCGAACGCGGTGCGGCCGTGCGTCGCCCGCCGCACCGGCGGCGCTCGCGCACAGCGTTCGGGCCGCCGGGCACGGCAGGCCGTCAGTTACAATGGCATTCTTTGTGTCGCGGCGAGCGTCGTGGGCCGGTGCCGGCCGCGCGGCCCGTCAGGCGCGGCGCAGACCATCCTTTCCGAATCGACGGCGCCCGGCGGCGCGAAAGCATTCATCTATGCACATCCACATTCTAGGCATCTGCGGCACCTTCATGGGCGGTCTCGCCGTACTCGCGCGCGAGGCGGGCCACACGGTGACGGGGTGCGACGCGGGCGTCTATCCGCCGATGAGCACGCAGCTCGAGGCGCAGGGCATCACGCTGATCGAGGGCTACGGCGCCGAACAGCTCGACCTGAAACCCGACCTGTTCGTGATCGGCAACGTCGTCACGCGCGGCAACCCGCTGATGGAAGCGATCCTCGATGGCGGGCTGCCGTACGTGTCGGGCCCGCAATGGCTCGGCGAGCACGTGCTGGCCGGCAAGTGGGTGCTGGCGGTCGCCGGCACGCACGGCAAGACGACCACCTCGTCGATGCTCGCATGGCTGCTGGAGGACGCCGGCCTGAACCCGGGCTTCCTGATCGGCGGCGTGCCGCTGAATTTCGGCGTCTCGGCGCGGCTCACCGATTCCAGCTTCTTCGTGATCGAGGCCGACGAATACGACACCGCGTTCTTCGACAAGCGCTCGAAGTTCGTCCACTACCGGCCGCGCACCGCGGTGCTGAACAACCTCGAATTCGATCACGCCGACATCTTCCCCGATCTCGCCGCGATCGAGACGCAATTCCACCATCTGGTGCGCACCGTCCCGGGCATCGGCCGGATCGTCACGAACGGCCGCGCCGACGCGCTCGATCGCGTGCTGGCGCGCGGCTGCTGGAGCGAGGTCGAGCGCTTCGGCGTCGACGGCGGCTGGCAGGCGCTGCCCGCCGAGGACGGCGTGCCGGTCGACGAATGCTTCGCGGTGTATTCGCTGGGGCAGCGCGTCGGCGAAGTGGCGTGGCAGGTGCAGGGCGAGCACAACCGGATGAACGCGCTGGCGGCGATCGCGGCCGCGCGCCACGTCGGCGTGCCGCCCGCGCAGGCCGCCGCGTCGCTCGCGTCGTTCCGCAACGTGAAGCGGCGCATGGAAGTGCGCGGCAGCGTGAACGGCGTGACCGTCTACGACGACTTCGCGCACCATCCGACCGCAATCGAAACCACGATCGCCGGCCTTCGTGCGCGCATCGGCCGTCAAAACACCCGGATTCTCGCCGTGCTCGAGCCGCGTTCGAACACGATGAAGCTCGGCGTGATGAAGTCGCAGCTGCCGGCGAGCCTCGCCGATGCCGATCTCGTGTTCGGCTACGGCGCGCCGTCCGGACGCGACGCGCTCGGCTGGAATCTCGGCGAGGCGCTCGCGCCGCTCGGCGACAAGGCGCAGGCGTTCGGCGATCTGCACCTGCTGGTGAAGGCCGTCGTCGAAGCCGCGCGCCCCGGCGACCAGGTGCTCGTGATGAGCAACGGCGGCTTCGGCGGCGTGCACCAGAAGCTGCTCGACGCGCTCGGGAGCCGCGCGTGATTCTCTATCTGCACGGTTTCCGGTCGTCGCCGGCGTCGCAGAAGTCGCAACTGCTCGCCGCGCGCATGACCGCGCTCGGCCGCGCGGACGAATGGCGCTGCCCGTCGCTGTCGGTGTCGCCGCTCGAAGCGGTCGCGCTCGCCGAGGCGCAGGTCGCCGGCGCGCAGGACGTGACGGTGATCGGCAGCTCGCTCGGCGGCTACTACGCGACCTGGCTCGCGGAAAAGCACGGCTGGAAGGCCGTGCTGCTGAATCCGGCGATCGTCCCGCAGCGCGATCTCGAGCAGTATCTCGGCGAACAGCCGCTGTACCACGGCGGCGGCTCGATCGTCGTCGAGCGCCGTCACCTGCACGAGCTCGACGCGCTGCGCGTGCCGGCGATCACGCGCGCCGAACGCTACTATCTGTTCGCGGCGACCGGCGACGAAGTGCTCGACTATCGCGAGATGCTCGCCCATTACCCCGGCGCGAAAACGCGCGTGATCGAAGGCAGCGATCACGGCATCAGCGAATTTGCCGACTATGTCGACGACGTTCTCGCATTCTGCGACGAAAAGACGACATGATCCGGCCACGGGCCGATCGAATTCCCATCATCATGCGGCGCCGCCGAAGCGGCGTCCGGCAGTCTGAACGAGAGTACTGAGTGAACGTTTTCTTCGAGGAATCGGGCAGTTTCAAGGCGGGCAGCGTGCTGTCGCGCCAGGGCGACGCGTTTCAGGTCGAGTTGCCCGGCGGGCGGCGCGCGAAGGTGCGCGCGAAGGACGTGCTGATCGAATTCGAGAAGCCGGCCGCGAGCGAGCTGATGCAGGAGGCCGATGCGGCCGCGCAGCAGATCGATCTGGATTTCCTGTGGGAATGCGCGCCGGCCGACGAATTCGCGTACACGGCGCTGGCCGAAGAGTATTTCGGCGCGACCTACGGCCCGGTCGAGCGCGCGGCGCTCGTGCTGCGGCTGCACGGCTCGCCCGTCTACTTCCGCCGCAAGGGGCGCGGCCAGTACCAGCGCGCGCCGGAGGAACAGCTGAAGATGGCGCTCGCGTCGCTCGAGCGCAAGCGCCAGCAGGCGCTGGTGCAGGCGCAGTACGAGGAAGAACTGAAGGCCGGCAAGCTGCCGGAGGCGTTCGCGGGCAAGGTGCTCGGGCTGCTGACGCGCCCGGACAAGAACGCGATCGAATACAAGGCGATGGAAGCGGCGGCCGGCGCGCGCGGCGTGTCGCCGGCGCGGCTGATGCTCGACTGCGGCGGCATCGAGTCGCCGCGCGCGCTGCACGAGGCGCGCTTTCTCGCCGAATTCTTCCCGCACGGCACCGGCTTTCCGCCCGTCACCGTCGGCCCGCTGCCGGACGACCTGCCGCGCGCGGACGTCGAGGCGTTCTCGATCGACGACATCACGACCACCGAAATCGACGATGCGTTCTCGGTCGAGCACCTGTCCGACGGTCGCGTGCGCGTCGGCGTGCACATCGCGGCGCCGGCGCTCGGCATCGTGCGCGGCGACGCGGTCGACGCGATCGCGCGCGCGCGCCTGTCGACCGTCTACATGCCGGGCGACAAGATCACGATGCTGCCGGACGACGTCGTCGACGTGTTCACGCTGAAGGAGGGCGACTATCGCCCGGCGCTGTCGCTGTACATCATCGTCAACCGCGACACGCAGGAGATCGTCGCGAACGAGACGCGCGCCGAGCTCGTCTACGTGAAGAACAACCTGCGCCACAACACGCTCGACGAGCTCGTCACCGAGGAGACGCTCGCGGCCGGCACCGGCGACTATCCGCACAAGGACGACATCGCGGTGCTGTGGCCGCTCGCGCAGGCGCTGTTCGAGAAGCGCCAGCAGGCGCGGGCGGGCTACGGGCTCAAGCGCGAGGTGCAGCGCAACACCGACTACAACTTCTACGTCGAAGGCGAGCACGTGACGATCACGCCGCGCCGTCGCGGCTCGCCGCTCGACCTGATCGTGTCGGAGCTCGCGATCCTCGCGAACTCGACCTGGGGCGCGTTCCTGCACGATCACACGGTGCCGGGCATCTATCGTTCGCAGCGCGGTTTCGGCACGCCGGGCCCGAAGCGCACGCGGATGCAGACGACGGCCGCGCCGCACGAAGGCCTCGGCGTGCCGCAGTATGCGTGGAGCACGTCGCCGCTGCGCCGCTACGTCGACCTCGTGAACCAGTGGCAGCTGCTCGCGTGCGTGCAGCACGGCGTCACCGCGAAGCTGGCCGCGCCGTTCAAGCCGAAGGATGCGGACCTGTACGCGGTCGTGCAGGGCTTCGACGACACGTATTCCGCCTACGCCGACTATCAGCGCCGGATGGAATACTTCTGGTGCCTGCGCTGGCTCGCGCAGGAGCAGAAGAAGCAGGTCGTCGCGAGCGTCGTGAAGGGCGATCTCGTGCGCCTCGAGGAAATTCCGCTGCTGCTGCACGTGCCGGGGCTCGGCGTGCATGCGCGCGGCACGCGCGTGCTGCTCGACGTGATGTCGCTCGACGAGCTGACGATCGAGGCGTCGGTGCGGCTGCTGAACGTGCTCGATGCGCCGACCGTGACGAGCGGCGACGCGGCCGACGACGAAGAGGAAGCCGAAGGCGGCGACGACACGCTGATCGACGCGCCGGACGAGTCGGCGCAGGCCGAGGCCGAAGCGCTGGCCGAATCGGACGATGCGTCGGCCGGCGAGGGCGGCGACGCCGCGAACGGCAACCCGCAGGAGCGCGCATCATGAGCACGGTCGCGTCGACGAGCGGCGCCGACCGCTACGTGGTGTTCGGCAATCCGGTGGCGCACAGCAAGTCGCCGTTCATTCATGCGCAGTTCGCCGCGCAGACGGGCGAGTCGATCGAGTACACGCACCGGCTCGCGCCGCTCGACGGGTTCGAGGCGGCCGTGCGCGCATTCGTCGCCGAAGGCGGCCGCGGCGCGAACGTGACCGTGCCGTTCAAGCTGGAGGCGCACGCGCTTGCCGATACGCTGTCGCCGCGCGCGGCGGCCGCGGGCGCGGTGAATACGCTGCGCATCGACGCCGACGGCCGCATTTACGGCGACAACACCGACGGCGTCGGTCTCGTGCGCGACATCGAATCGAACCTCGGCGTGTCGCTCGCGGGTGCGCGCATCCTGCTGCTCGGCGCAGGCGGCGCCGCGCGCGGCGTGGTGCTGCCGATGCTCGATCGTGCGCCGCTGTCGATCACGATCGTGAACCGCACCGCAGGCAAGGCCGAGGCGCTGGTCAGCCAGTTCATGCAGGCCGCGCACGATGCGGGCTGCACGCTCGCGGGCGGCGGCCCGGGCGAAGTGCGCGCGGCGCCGTACGACGTGATCGTCAACGCGACGGCCGGCAGCCTCGACGCGGCGCTGCCGGAGTGCGACCCGGCCGCGTTCGGCGCGGGCACGCTCGCGTACGACATGATGTACGGCGCGCAGCCGACCGTGTTCATGCAGCACGCGGCCTCGCTCGGCGCACGCACCGCCGACGGGCTCGGGATGCTGGTCGAGCAGGCGGCCGAATCGTTCCTGCTGTGGCGCGGCGTGCGTCCCGACGGCGCGCCCGTGCTCGCGGCGCTGCGCCAGGCGCTCGCGGCGGGCTGAGCGGAGCGCGGCAGTGGTGGCGGTCGGCGGTGCGGAACGCACGCGCAGGGTCAGCCTGACGCGCTGGGTCGTCTATGCGGGCTCGGTGTTCGCGGGCGCGTGGCTCGCGACGCAGCTGTTCTACGTCGTGCAGATCGCACTGTGGTCGGTCGTGAACCCGGGCTCGACCGCGTTCATGCGCACCGACGCATGGTGGCTGTCGCGCGACAATCCGCCCGCGCGGATCCAGCATCAATGGGTGCCGTACGACCAGATCTCGCGCAACCTGAAGCGCGCGTTGATCGCGTCGGAAGATTCGACCTTCGCGACCAACAACGGCTACGACGTCGACGCGATCCTGCAGGCGTGGGAGAAGAACAAGGCGCGCGGCCGGATCGTCGCGGGCGGTTCGACGATCACGCAGCAGCTCGCGCGCAACCTGTTCCTGTCGCGCGAGAAGAGCTACATCCGCAAGGGGCAGGAACTGATCATCACGTGGATGCTCGAAGCGCTGCTCGACAAGGAACGGATCTTCGAGATCTACCTGAACTCCGTCGAATGGGGGCGCGGCGTGTACGGCGCCGAGGCTGCCGCGCGCTATTACTACAAGATTCCCGCGAGCCGGCTCGGCGCATGGCAGTCCGCACGTCTCGCGGTGATGCTGCCCAAGCCGCGCTGGTTCGACGCGCATCGCGGTTCGGCCTATCAGGCGCAGCGCGCGGCCGTCATCGCGCGCCGGATGGGCGCGGCCGCGCTGCCTCAATCCGAATGAGCGCATGAGCGGGCGGCGCGCCCGCGCCGCCGCATTGCCCGTTTCTCCGTCCGTGCGCCGTTGCTGCGCCGCAGCGCATTCGTGTCGCGCGCATATGGGGCCACATTCTTTAGACGAAATCGTCTATTTCGCATTGCCGAGCAATACCGGCGAGCATTCGATTTTGTTGACCGAAACCGGCTGAAATCACAGGATTTTTAGTGCCTGCAGATAAACGCCGGCACGTGCCGAAAGCTGTTTGAAATTACACGTTTCGGCATTCGAAGTACTTCTGTAAGGTGTGCGCCGCACCCACGTCCGCGCAAATATTTCAAAATTTTTCAAAGCTGACGCGCTCCCGTATATTGGCCCTGCCTCGGCCTATCGGCCGTGACATCGAGGCGGGGGGCGGCTTATCGAGCCGCTCGACACGACAACATCCAAGAACAAGGAAAGCAACGATGCCGAAGCGCAAAGCGAAGCTGTTGTTGAGCGTGGTGTTTTCTTCGCTGATCCTGACGGCCTGCAACGACGACGTGACGTCGTCCGCGACGAGCGCCAACGACTCAGCCGATCCCGCCGCACAGGCGGACAAGCCGTACAACGATCCGAACAGTTATTCGTCGAGCGGGAGCGCATCGCTCGATCCCGCCGCCGCGGTCGAGAAGGCCGCCGTCACGCACCACCAGATCACGCTGAACGGCCAGACGATCCGCTACACGGCCACGGCCGGCCACCTCGTCGCGCGCAATCCGCAGACGGGCGCGCCCGAGGCGTCGTTCTTCTACGTCGCCTATACGGCCGACAACCAGCCCGCGGCGAAGCGCCCGGTCACGTTCCTGTACAACGGCGGCCCCGGCTCCGCATCGGTGTGGCTGCATCTCGGCTCGTTCGGCCCGAAGCGGATCCAGACTGGCGATCCGAACGCGGGCACCTCGACCTTTCCGTTCGTCGACAACGCGGAAAGCCTGCTCGACACGACCGATCTCGTGTTCGTCGACGCGATCGGCACCGGCTATTCCGAAGCGATCGCGCCGAACACCAACCAGACGTTCTGGGGCGTCGACCAGGATGCCGGCGCGTTCCGCGATTTCGTGGTTCGCTACCTCGGCGTGAACCAGCGCAACGACTCGCCGAAATACCTGTTCGGCGAATCGTACGGCACGCCGCGCACCGACGTGCTCGCGAACCTGCTCGAGACGGCCGGCGTGAAGCTCGCGGGCATCGTGCTGCAGTCGTCGATCCTCGACTACAACGTGAACTGCGACATGGCGAGCGACTATATCGGCAACTCGAACAACGGTTCGAGCCCGGTCAGCTGCGCGGGCTTCGTGCCGTCGTACGGCACCGTCGGCGCGTACTACCAGCTCGACAATCCGAATCCGCCGAGCCTGCCGCCGTATGCGGACCAGATGCGCCTGCTGACCGCCGGCAGCTACGTGCCGGCAGTGAACGCGTATCTGGCGAGCCATACGCCGCCGTCGCCGAGCCTCGTGACGACGATGACGAACGCGACCGGCGTGAAGGCGTCGCTGTGGAACGCGGACTTCAACGTGGTTCCGACCTTCTTCGACAACAGCTTCCAGCTGTCGCTGATCCCGGGCACGCTGATCGGCCGCTACGACGCGCGCGTGAACGTGCCGCTGTCGAGTCCGCTCGCCGCCGATGGCGACCCGTCGAGCACCTACATCACGAAGCCGTTCACCGACACGATCGGCAGCTATCTGCCGAACCAGCTGAAGTACAGCGCGCAGTCGGCCTACTCGGTCAGCAGCAACGCGATCAACACCTGGGACTGGAGCCACGACGGCCTCTCGATGCCCGACACGATCCCCGATCTCGCCGCGGCGCTGACGCTGAATCCGTCGCTGAAGGTGCTGTCGCTGAACGGCTATCACGACATCGCGACGCCGTTCTACCAGACCGAGCTCGACCTCGCGCGGCTCGGCTCGCAGCCGAACCTGACGATCAAGGACTATCAGGGCGGACACATGGTCTATCTCGACGATACGTCGCGGCCGCAGGAGAAGGCGGATCTCGCGACCTTCTACAACACGGCCGCGCACTGATGCAGCGCTGCGCCGGCCGCGGCGGCAACCTTCGGGCGAGATGCGTCCGAAAGCCGCGGGCCGGCCGTCGACGACCTCATTCCAGACTGGAGCCTGACATGAACCAACGTTTCATCGTCGCTGCCGTCGCGCTCGCAGGCGCGGCCGCCGCCTTTTCCGCATCCGCGTTCGCCCAGGCGAGCGACGCCGCCGCGCCGCAGCGTGCACGCCAGGCGCAGCTCGGCGATCCGTACGTGCCGCCCGCCGCGCGCCGGCCGACCGCCGGCACGCAGACGACCGGCGCCGCGCTGCACGCGCAGGTGGTGCGCAAGCTCGCGCGGCAGTTCGGCGCGGCCGATACGCAGAACACCGGTTCGATCACCGAAGCGCAGGCGCGCGCGGCCGGCCTCGGCTATGTCGCGAATCACTTCCGGCAGATCGATGCGAGCGGCAGCGGCCGCGTGTCGTTCTCCGACGTGCAGCGCTACATGCAGGCGCGCAGCGCGAGCCAGCAGCAGTAACGCCGGCGCGCGGCGCGCATGAGCAAACGGGGGCGGAACCTGCGGCGAGCGCGGGTTCCGCCCCCGCGCGCATCACGGACCTGCTTCCCGCCCGCCGCGCCGCGCGCGCCGCCGCTTTCGGCAGTTTTCTCATTATCTGGGCAACGCATTCAAATATTGGAGGCGAGTGCGTGCGCTCCTACAATCCGAAGCACATCGACAGCTTCGGACCCACGCATCGCGCGGCGCCCGACGCACACGGAGACACATTCCATGACGTTTGCCGGGCGCTTCCCTCGGTGCTTCGACCGCCGCGTCGCCGCGGCGCCGGACCTTGGCCCGGCGCGCGCGAATGCGGCTTCACCGATTTCGCTGAAGAAGCCCGCACCATGACCAAGATGCCCGTATCCCTAGCCCTCGAAAGCCGGCGCGCGGCGCCGGCGGACGCGCCGCTCACCGACAGCATCGGCGCGACCAGCACGCCGCTCGACCTGGCGGCGCAGCAGGCCGGCACGCAGACGCTGCTGCGCGGCCTCGCGATCCTCGAAGCGATCGCGAACGGCGCGCGCGACATGCGCGCGATCGGCGCCGCGCTCGGCACGACGCGCAGCACGACGCACCGTCTCGTCAGCAGCCTCGTGCAGGCGCGCTACCTGCGCCAGGTGCAGGGCGGCTATCTGCTCGGCCCGAAGCTGATCGAGCTCGGCACGATCGCGCTCGAGCAGATGCCGCTGACCGCGGTCGCACGCCCGCATCTGGAAGCGCTCGCCGAAGCGACGCTCGACACGATCCATCTCGGCGTGCGCGACGGCGACGACGTGCTCTACATCGACAAGATTCCCGGCACGCGCGGGCTCGAGATGCGCTCGCGGGTCGGCCACCGGATGCCGCTCGCGTCGACCGGCATCGGCAAGGCGATGATGCTCGACCTCGATCCCGAGATGTGGCGCTCGCTGTTCGAGGCCGCGCGGCGCGCGCTGGCCGGCGTGAATTTCAAGCCGGACAACCGGCCCGATACGGGTGCGTTCCTGCAGCGCATGGCGCACTACGCGGCCGGCGGCTACACGTTCGATCTCGAGGAGAACGAAGCGTCGATCCGCTGCGTGGCGGCGCCGATTCGCGACGCGTCGGGCGCGATCGTCGCGGCCGTGTCGGTCGCGAGCACGATTCCGTATATGCCGCACGACCGGATGGACGAACTGATTCCGCTCGTGCAGCGCGAAGCACGGGCGATTTCCGCGGAACTGGGCTGGAGCCCGCCGCAAGGTACCCGCAGGATCAAACGATGACGAACCCGAACCGGACCGTTCCGGATGCCGCCACCGCGACGCCGTCGCTGATCGCGCTCGACTGGGGCACGACGTCGCTGCGCGCCTATCTGTTCGACACGCGCGGCGCCCTGCTCGAGACGCGCAGCCGCGCGGCGGGCGTGATGCACGTGCCGGCCGGCGGCGCGCACGCGTTCGACGCGGTGTTCGAAGGCGCCTGCGGTGACTGGCTCGATCGCGCCGGCGCCGTGCCGGTGCTCGCCGCCGGCATGGTCGGCAGCGCGCAGGGCTGGCGCGAGGCGCCGTATGTCGCGGTGCCGGCCGGCGCCGACGCGCTCGCCGCGGGCCTCGTCACCGTGACCACGTCGCGCGGCGCGACGGTCTCGATCGTGCCGGGCGTGATCGCGACCGGCGACCTGCCCGACGTGATGCGCGGCGAGGAAACGCAGATCTTCGGCGCACTCGCCGGCGATCCGTTGCTTGACGCCGATCGTTCAGGGGTGCTGATCGGCTTGCCGGGCACGCATGCGAAATGGGCGTGGGTGAAGGACGGGCTGATCGAGCGCTTCCAGACTTACATGACCGGCGAGCTGTTCGCCGCGCTGCGCGACCACACGATACTCGGCCGCACGATGCGCACGCCCGTGTCGCCCGATCGCGCGGCATTCGTGCGCGGCGTGTCGGTTGCGCGCGGCGCGCAGCGCACCGGGCTGCTCGCGACGATCTTCAGCACGCGCACGCTCGGGCTGACCGACCGGCTCGCGGCCGATGCGCAGGGCGATTACCTGTCCGGGCTGCTGATCGGCCACGAACTGAACGCGCTCGCGGCGATGCTCGGCGAACGCGGTGCGTCGCTCGCGAACCAGCCGCTGCTGCTGATCGGCGACGACGGCCTGTGTGCGCGCTACGTCGATGCGCTGCAGGTGTTCGGCTGCACGCATGCACGCGTCGTCGCGCATGCGACCGAACGCGGGCTGTGGCGGATCGCGTCGCGCGCCGGGCTCGTGCGCGCGCAGGACGGCACGCCCGTCCATGCGGATCAATGAACCGATTGCGGAGGAATCCTGTCATGCCGTCCGACCTTACGCTGCCCGCGCCCTATGCGCCGCACGCCGCGCTGATGCGCGCGTTCGACGCGTGCCCGCTGATCGCGATCCTGCGCGGGATCACGCCGGCCGAAGCGGCCGCGCACGGTCTCGCACTCTACGAAGCCGGCTTCCGGATCGTCGAGGTGCCGCTCAATTCGCCGGCGCCGTTCGACAGCATCGCCGCGCTGCGCCGCGCGCTGCCCGACGATGCGATCGTCGGCGCGGGCACCGTGCTGCGCGCCGAATACGTCGACCGCGTGCAGGAGGCGGGCGGCGCGCTGATCGTGATGCCGCACAGCGACGCGGCGGTGATCCGGCGTGCGCGCGAGCGCGGCCTGGCGAGCGCGCCGGGCGTCGCGACGCCGACCGAAGCGTTCGCGGCGCTCGCGAACGGCGCCGACGTATTGAAGATGTTCCCGGCCGAGCAGCTCGGCGTGCCGGTCGTGAAGGCGTGGCGTGCGGTGATCGACCGCGCGGTGCCGCTGATCCCGGTCGGCGGGATCACGCCCGACAACATGCAGCCGTTCCTCGCGGCCGGCGCGAACGGGTTCGGGCTCGGTTCCGCGCTGTACCGGCCCGGCCAGCCGGCCGACGCGACGGCGAACCACGCGCGCGCGTTCCAGGCCGGCTTGCGCGCGGCGCGCGCCGGAGCCGCATGATGGGCCGCCTCGCGGGCAAGGTCGCGATCGTGACGGGCGCGGGCCGCGGCATCGGCGCCGCGATCGCCGGCGCGTTTGCGCGCGAGGGCGCGGCCGTCGCGCTCGCCGAGCTCGATGTCGCGCAGGCGCAGCAGACCGCCGCCGCGATCGCGCGCGACGTCGCCGGTGCGCGCGTGCTGGCGCTGCATGCGGACGTCGCGCAGCAGGCGTCGGTACGCGACGCGCTCGCGCAGACGGAAGCGGTATTCGGCCCGCTCGACGTGCTGGTCAACAACGCGGGCATCAACGTGTTCGCCGATCCGCTGACGATGAGCGACGACGACTGGCGCCGCTGCTTCGCGGTCGATCTCGACGGCGTCTGGCACGGCTGCCGCGCGGCGCTGCCGGGGATGGTCGAGCGCGGCCGCGGCAGCATCGTGAATATCGCGTCGACGCATGCGTTCCGGATCATTCCGGGCTGTTTTCCGTACCCGGTCGCGAAGCACGGCGTGCTCGGCCTCACGCGCGCGCTCGGCATCGAATACGCGGCGCGCAACGTGCGCGTGAATGCGATCGCGCCGGGCTACATCGAGACGCAGCTCACGCGCGACTGGTGGGACGCGCAGCCCGATCCGGCCGCCGCGCGCGCCGAGACGCTCGCGCTGCAGCCGATGAAGCGGATCGGCCGGCCCGAGGAAGTCGCGATGACCGCGGTGTTCCTCGCGTCCGACGAGGCGCCGTTCATCAATGCCGCGTGCATCACCGTCGATGGCGGGCGCGCGGCGCTGTATCACGACTGAAGCAACGATTCGACAGACCGCACGTGCGCCGGCCGCGCGCACGCTGCGTCGACACCAACAAGCGGCCGCATCCTGTTCGATGAAGACAAGGAGACACTGGAGATGAAACGCAGAACGTTCGTCACGCTGGCCGCTGCGGCCGCGGTGGTGATGGGGAGCCCGATCGCGCACGCGGCCGATCCGGTGAAGATCGGCTTTCTCGTGAAGCAGCCGGAAGAGCCCTGGTTCCAGGACGAGTGGAAGTTCGCGGAGATCGCCGCGAAGCAGAAGGGCTTCACGCTCGTGAAGATCGGCGCGCCGTCGGGCGAGAAGGTCATGAGCGCGATCGACAACCTGGCCGCGCAGAAGGCGCAGGGCTTCATCATCTGCACGCCCGACGTGAAGCTCGGGCCGGGCATCGTTGCGAAGGCCAAATCGCACAACCTGAAGATGATGACGGTCGACGACCGTCTCGTCGACGGCGCAGGCAAGCCGATCGAGTCGGTGCCGCACATGGGGATCTCCGCGTACAACATCGGCAAGCAGGTCGGCGACGGCATCGCGGCCGAGATCAAGAAGCGCGGCTGGGACATGAAGGACGTCGGCGCGATCGACATCACGTACGAGCAGCTGCCGACCGCGCATGATCGCACCACGGGCGCGACCGACGCGCTGGTCGCCGCCGGTTTTCCGAAGGCGAACGTGATCGCTGCGCCGCAGGCGAAGACCGACACCGAGAACGCGTTCAACGCCGCCAACATCGCACTGACGAAGAACCCGCAGTTCAAGCACTGGGTCGCGTACGGCCTGAACGACGAGGCGGTGCTCGGCGCGGTGCGCGCGGCCGAGGGGCGCGGCTTCAAGGCCGACAACATGATCGGCATCGGCATCGGCGGGTCCGACTCGGCGCTCAACGAGTTCAAGAAGCCGCAGCCGACGGGCTTCTACGGCACCGTGATCATCAGCCCGAAGCGCCACGGCGAGGAAACCTCGGACCTGATGTACGCGTGGATCACGCAGGGCAAGGCGCCGCCGCCGCTGACGCTGACCACCGGCATGCTCGCGACGCGCGACAACGTGACGAAGGTGCGCGACGAGATGGGGCTTGCCTCGAAGTAAGCGGTCCGTGCGGCTGCCGCAGCGATGCGGCGGCCGGCGGTCGATCGAATGACAGTGGAGAAGCAACGTGTCAGCGGCACTGCGTTTTGACAATATCGGCAAGGTCTTTCCCGGCGTGCGCGCGCTCGACGGCATCTCGTTCGACGTGCGGGCGGGCGAGGTGCACGGCCTGATGGGCGAGAACGGCGCGGGCAAGTCGACGCTGCTGAAGATTCTCGGCGGCGAATATCAGCCCGATACGGGCAGCGTGCTGATCGACGGCCAGCCCGTGCATTTCGCGAATGCCGCCGCGTCGATCGCGGCCGGCATCGCGGTGATTCACCAGGAGCTGCAGTACGTGCCCGACCTGACGGTCGCGGAGAACCTGCTGCTCGGCCGCCTGCCGAACGCGTTCGGCTGGGTGAGGAAGGGCGACGCGAAGCGCTTCGTGCGCGAGCGGCTCGCCGCGATGGGCGTCGATCTCGACCCCGATGCGCGGCTCGGGCGGCTGTCGATCGCACAGCGGCAGATGGTCGAGATCTGCAAGGCGCTGATGCGCAATGCACGCGTGATCGCACTCGACGAGCCGACGAGCTCGCTGTCGCATCGCGAGACCGAGGTGCTGTTCAAGCTCGTCGACGACCTGCGCGCGCAGGGCCGCGCGCTGATCTACATCTCGCACCGGATGGACGAGATCTACCGGCTGTGCGACGCATGCACGATCTTTCGCGACGGGCGCAAGATCGCGTCGCACGAATCGCTCGGCGACGTGCCGCGCGACCGGCTCGTCGCCGAGATGGTCGGCCGCGAGATTTCGGATATCTATCATTACGCGCCGCGCGCGCTCGGCGACGTGCGCTTCGCCGCGGAAGGGATCGACGGCGCCGCGCTGCGCGAGCCCGCGAGCTTCTCGGTGCGCGCCGGCGAGATCGTCGGCTTCTTCGGGCTGGTCGGCGCGGGCCGCAGCGAACTGATGCGGCTCGTGTACGGCGCGGACCGCCGGCGCGCGGGCGTGCTGACGCTCGACGGCAAGCGCATCGACGTGAAGCGCACCGGCGACGCGATCCGCCACGGCATCGTGCTGTGCCCGGAGGACCGCAAGGAGGAAGGGATCATCGCGATCGCATCGGTCGCGGAGAACATCAACATCAGCTGCCGCCGTCATTCGCTGCGCGCGGGCCTGTTCATCGACCGCAAGACCGAGAACGACACGGCCGACCGCTTCATCCAGCGGCTCAAGATCAAGACGCCGAACCGGCGCCAGAAGATCCGCTTCCTGTCGGGCGGCAACCAGCAGAAGGCGATCCTGTCGCGCTGGCTCGCGGAGCCCGACCTGAAGGTCGTGATCCTCGACGAGCCGACGCGCGGCATCGACGTGGGCGCGAAACACGAAATCTACGACGTGATCTACCGGCTCGCGGAGCGCGGCTGCGCGATCGTGATGGTGTCGTCGGAACTGCCGGAAGTGCTCGGCGTGTCCGATCGCATCGTCGTGATGCGCGAGCGCCGCATCGCGGGCGAGCTGACGCGCGCGCAGGCGAACGAGCACGCGGTGCTGAGCCTCGCGTTGCCGCAGGCGAGCGCGGTGCAGGCGGCGTGACGCCGCCGGGAACCGGAATCGAATCGATAGCGCGCGGCGCGGGCCGCGCGATGCAGGAGCAGGAGACACAATCATGCAAGTCAACGAAAACCTCTCCAGCGCGGCCGTGAAGCCTTCGGCCGAGGCGCTGGTGCCGCAGGGCGATCGGCAGAAGTGGTGGCAGCACCTCACCGAATACAGCCTGATCGCGATCTTCGCGGTGATGTTCATCACGATGTCGCTGACAGTCGATCACTTCTTCTCGATCGACAACATGCTCGGCCTCGCGCTGTCGATCTCGCAGATCGGCATGGTCGCGTGCACGATGATGTTCTGTCTGGCGTCGCGCGACTTCGACCTGTCGATCGGCTCGACCGTCGCGTTCTCCGGCGTGCTGTGCGCGATGGTGCTGAATGCGACCGACAACACCTTCGTCGCGATCGTCGCGGCGGTCGCGGCCGGCGCCGCGATCGGCTTCGTGAACGGCGCGGTGATCGCGTACCTGCGCATCAACGCGCTGATCACGACGCTCGCGACGATGGAGATCGTGCGCGGGCTCGGCTTCATCGTGTCGAAGGGGCAGGCGGTCGGCGTGTCGTCGGATACCTTCATCGCGCTCGGCGGCCTCACGATGTTCGGCGTGTCGCTGCCGATCTGGGTCACGCTGCTGTGCTTCATCGGCTTCGGCGTGCTGCTCAACCAGACCGTGTACGGCCGCAACACGCTCGCGATCGGCGGCAATCCGGAAGCGTCGCGGCTCGCCGGGATCAACGTCGAACGCACGCGCGTCTACATCTTCCTGATCCAGGGCGCGGTGACGGCGCTCGCGGGCGTGATCCTCGCGTCGCGCATCACGTCGGGCCAGCCGAACGCCGCGCAGGGCTTCGAGCTGAACGTGATCTCGGCGTGCGTGCTCGGCGGCGTGTCGCTGATGGGCGGCCGCGCGACGATCTCGGGCGTCGTGATCGGCGTGCTGATCATGGGCACCGTCGAGAACGTGATGAACCTGCTGAACATCGACGCGTTCTACCAGTACCTCGTGCGCGGCGCGATCCTGCTTGCGGCGGTGCTGCTCGACCAATTGAAGAACCGCGGCGTACGCGACTGAGCCGATTCCACGGAGACCATCCGCATGAACATCGACACTTCCGCGCCGGACCACGACGCCGCGCGCTATGCGCGCTATCCGAGCCTCGAGGATCGCGCGGTGCTGATCACGGGCGGCGCCACCGGCATCGGCGCGTCGTTCGTCGAGCATTTCGCGGCCCAGGGTGCGCGCGTCGCGTTCGTCGACCTCGATGCGGCCGCCGGCGCGGCGCTGGCCGAACGCCTCGCACAGGCACGCCATGCGCCGCTGTTCATCGCGTGCGACCTGACCGACATCGACGCGCTGCGCCATGCGATCGACGCGATCCGCGCGCGGATCGGCGCGATCGCGGTGCTCGTCAACAATGCGGCGAACGACGCGCGCCACGCGATCGGCGACGTGACGCCCGCATCGTTCGACGCGGGCATCGCGGTCAACCTGCGCCATCAGTTCTTCGCCGCGCAGGCCGTGATCGACGACATGAAGCGGCTCGGCGGCGGCGCGATCGTCAACCTCGGCTCGATCAGCTGGATGCTGAAGAACGGCGGCTATCCCGTCTACGTGATGGCGAAGGCGGCCGTGCAGGGCCTCACGCGCGGGCTCGCGCGCGATCTCGGCCCGTTCGGGATTCGCGTGAATTCGCTGGTGCCGGGCTGGGTGATGACCGACAAGCAGCGCCGGCTGTGGCTCGACGACGCCGGCCGCGCGGCGATCAAGGCCGGCCAGTGCCTCGACGCCGAGCTGCTGCCCGCCGATCTCGCGCGCATGGCGCTGTTCCTCGCGGCCGACGACAGCCGGATGATCACCGCGCAGGACGTGATCGTCGACGGCGGCTGGGCCTGATTCGCCGCCTGCACCGACCCGTATCGTTTCTTCGACGAAGCAAAGGAGCTCATCATGCCCGCCACGTCCGCGCGCGCATCGTCGTCCACCAGCCAGTCGCGCCGTGCGCGGCTGGCGGCCGCCGCCCAGCCGATCAGCCCCGGCCCGCAGACCGCCGCGTTCGCGCAGGGCGTCGGCGCCGCGCACGCGGCGGCCGTCACGCTGTCGAATGCGGCGCTGCGGCTCGACGTGCTGCCGCATCTCGGCGGCGGCATCGCGCGCTTCGACTGGCGGCGCGACGACGGCGCGCTGATACCGGTGTTCCGCCGCTGCGCGCATCCGGAAACGGCCACCGATCCGAACGAGCTTGCGTGCTATCCGCTGCTGCCGTACTCGAACCGGATCGGCGGCGCGCGCTTCGAATGCGACGGGCGCAGCGTCGCGGTGCCGCGCAATCGCCGCGACGAGCCGCTGCCGATTCACGGCGACGGCTGGCTGGCGCCGTGGCAGGTCGACGACGCGACCGACACGACGCTGCAGCTGTCGCTCGATCGCGCGAGCGGCGCGCCGTACGCGTTTCGCGCGATCCAGTCGTTCGAGCTCGACGAGACGACGCTGTCGATCGCGCTGACGATCGAGAACGCCGGCCGCGCGCGCCTGCCGTTCGGGCTCGGCGTGCATCCGTTCCTGGTGCGCGACGATGCGACCGAGCTGGCCGCGGCGGCGGGCGGGCTCTGGCTGTCGGGCGCGGACTTCCTGCCGGTGCGGCACGTGAGCGTGCCGCCGGCCTGGCAGTTCGGCGTCGCGTATCCGCTGCCGGCGACGCTCGTCAATCACGCGTTCACGGGCTGGGGCGGCCATGCGACGGTGAGCTGGCCGCGTCGCGGGCTTGCGCTGACGGTCTCGGCCGACGCCGATGCGTACGTGCTGTATACGCCGCCCGGCGAGGATTTCTTCTGTTTCGAGCCGGTCGATCATCCGATCAATGCGGTGAACCTGCCGGGCGGCGCGGCCGCGCACGGGATGACGCTGCTCGCGCCGGGCGAACGGCTGACGCGGCGCTTCGCGTTCACCGTCGGGCGCGCCGATCCGCGCAACGGCGCCGCCGCGCACGAGGGGCGCCGGCGACGCGGGTAAAATACGCGGTCTACCAACGGTTTGCCGCGAGTATCCGCCATGTCTTCCCCGCTTACTTTCATCGAATCGCTGCGCGCCGCGTGGCAACGCACGAATTCGCTGCTGTGCGTCGGCCTCGATCCCGAGCCGACGCGCTTTCCCGTGCAGTTCGACGGCCAGCCCGACGCGATCTTCGAATTCTGCCGGCAGATCGTCGACGCGACCGCGCCTTATGCGAGCGCGTTCAAGCCGCAGATCGCCTATTTCGCCGCGCATCGCGCGGAAGACCAGCTCGAACGGCTGATCGCGCACATCCATTTGCAGCATCCGGGCCTGCCGGTCATCCTCGACGCGAAGCGCGGCGACATCGGCAGCACCGCCGAGCAATATGCGCGCGAGGCGTTCGAGCGCTATCGCGCGGACGCGGTCACGGTGAACCCGTACATGGGCTACGACTCGGTCGAGCCGTATTTCGAGCACGAAGGCAAGGGCGTGATCGTGCTGTGCCGCACCTCGAACCCGGGCGGCTCCGACCTGCAGTTCCTCGAGACGAACGGGGCCGGCCATCCGGGGCGACCGCTGTACCAGGTCGTCGCGGATCTCGCGGCGAACAAGTGGAACGCGAAGAACGGCCAGCTCGGCCTCGTCGTCGGCGCGACGTTCCCGAAGGAGATCGAGATCGTGCGCGGCATCGTCGGCGACATGCCGCTGCTGATTCCCGGCATCGGCGCGCAGGGCGGCGACGTGCAGGCGACCGTCGGCGCGGGCCGCACGGCCGACGGCACCGGGATGATGATCAACTCGTCGCGCGCGATCCTGTACGCGAGCAAGGGCGAGGACTTCGCCGAAGCCGCGGCGCTCGCCGCGCAGAAGACCCGCGACGCGATCAACGCGCATCGCTGAGCGGGGCAGGCCGCCCGGTCGGGCGGCCTTGCTTCGGGCCCGCGCCTGGCGTCCGCCTCGCATCCGACGCCCGCGGGCGCATATCGGCGCGCCGGTCCGCGCCGCACCTTCTTCCCGCCGAATTCCGCCGCGCTGGCGCGCGCGGACAACTTCCCGTCGCTTCCGCACTGCATGCCCGCGCGGCAATCGCGCGATGCTGCCGCTTGTCATCGATCCGTCATCAAAATGTCAAGAAAGGAGCGACGCCATGCCCAAGCTGTTTTCCCGACTTCTGACCGCGTTCGCCGCGTCGCTGTGCATGACGGTCGCCCACGCGGCGGATCTCGCGCACTGGCCCGCCGACAGCGCGAAGGCGCTGAACGCGATGATCGCCGCGCACGCGCATCGCGGCGACTACGCGGTGTTCGACGCCGACAACACGACCTACCGCTACGACCTCGAGGAATCGCTGCTGCCGTATCTCGAGAACCGCGGCGTGCTGACGCGCGACACGCTCGATGCATCGCTGAAGCTGATTCCGTTCAAGGACTCGGCCGACTACAAGGAATCGCTGACGAGCTATTACTACCGGCTCTGCGAGATCGACGACCTGGTCTGCTATCCGTGGATCGCGCAGGCGTTCGCGGGGCTGTCGCTCGCCGACCTGAAGCGCCACATCGACGCGATGCTCGCCGACGGCAAGCCGATCCCGATCCGCTACTGGCAGGGCGACAAGGTCGTCGACGGCACGGTGAACCCGCCGCGCTTCTTCCGCGGGATGCAGGAGCTGTACAACGCACTGCGCGAGAACGGCATCGACGTCTACGTGATGACGGCCGCGCATGAAGAGCTCGCGCGGCTCGTGCTGTCGGATCCGAAGTACGGCTACAACGTGAAGCCGGAGAACGTGATTGGCGTGACGACGCTGCTGCGCAACCCGGCGACCGGTGCGCTGACGACGTCGCGGCTGCAGATCAAGGCCGGCAAGTACGACGAGGCGGCGAACCGCAGCCTGGTGATCACGCCGTTCCTGATGAATCCGATGACGTGGTACGAAGGCAAGCTCGGCTCGATCGTCGGCTGGATCGACCAGTGGAAGAAGCCGGTGCTGGTCGCGGGCGACACGCCGACATCCGACGGCTACATGCTGCTGAACGCGACCGACGTCGCGCGCGGCGGCGTGCGCGTGTGGGTCAACAAGAAGGACAAGCAGATGGCGCAGATCCGCGCGTGGTCGGACGAATCGGCGGCGAAGCAGAAGTCGCTCGGGCTGCCGGTGACGGCGGACAAGAACTGGATCGTCGTGAAGCCGGACGCGATCCAGTAGGCCGGCATCCCGGGCGTCAGCCCTCGCGTTCGTCGAGCAGCTTCAGCAGGCCGCGCAGCGCATGCGCGGCCGCCTGCGTGCGGATCTGCTCGCGATCGCCCTTGAACACGAGCGTCTCGACGTCGGTATGCAGCCGGTTGCTCCACGCGAACGACACGGTGCCGACCGGCTTTTTCTCGCTGCCGCCCGCGGGGCCCGCGATGCCGGTGACCGACAGCGCGACCTGCGCGCGGCTGTTGCGCAGCGCGCCTTCGGCCATCGCGCGCGCGACCGGCTCGCTGACGGCGCCGTGCTTTTCGATCAGGTCGGGCGGCACGCCGATCATCTCGCTCTTGGCCTGGTTCGAGTAGGTGACGAAGCCGCGCTCGAACCACTGGCTGCTGCCGGAGATGTCGGTGATCGCGGCGGCGATCATCCCGCCCGTGCAGGATTCGGCGGTGGCGAGCATCAGGTGCTCGTCACGCAGCTTGTTGCCTGCGCGGATCGCAAGCTGGTGGACGACGGAATCGGTTGGCATGCGCGTCGGGAAACGAAAGTGGGAAATCGTCGGGTCAGCCGACGACCGAGCGCCACAGCGCGATCACGAGCAGCGTCATGAACGCGGCGACGAGGTCGTCGACCATGATGCCGAGCCCGCCTTTCAGGCGACGGTCGAAGTAGCGGATCGGCGGCGGCTTGATCATGTCGAAGCAGCGGAACACGACGAACGCCCACAGCTGGCCGACGAAGGTCGCGGGCGTGACGAACAACATCACGAGCCAGATCGCGACGATTTCGTCCCAGACGACCGGGCCCGGATCGGCGGCGCCCATCCTGCGTGCGGTAAAACCGGTGATCCACGCGCCGGCGACGAAGCCGACCGCGATCAGCGCCCACCATTCGGGCACCGTCAGGTAGCGATTGAGCGCGACGAAGCTCAGCCAGCCGAGCAGCGAGCCGAAGGTGCCGGGCATCAGCGGCGCGAGCCCGCTGCCGAAGCCGAGCGACACGAGATGCGCCGGATGCGACAGCATGAAGCGCACGGTCGCGCGCTGCGGCACGGGCTGCGCCGCGCCGGGCTCGTGCGCCTGCGCGGGCGTCGGGTCAGTCTGCATGGAAGTGGTCGAAGCCGTGCAACGTGAGGGCCAGGGGCGCGCCGGCAGCGTCGCGCCACGCGATCGCGGGCCGCTCCGACGGCGCGGACAAAGCGCGTATTGTACCGATTCGCGTGACCGCGACGCCGGCCTGCGCGCCGGCCGCCTCGACCGCCGCGCGGGCCGCGGCCGGCGCGGTGAAGCACAGCTCGTAGTCGTCGCCGCCCGCGAGCGTGCAGCGCCGCTGCACGTCGGGCGGCAGCGTCGCGAGCGCGGCCGAGCGCGGCACTGCGTCGGCGTCGATCTCGGCGCGCACGTTCGAGCGCGTCAGGATGTGCTGCAGGTCGCCGGCGAGGCCGTCCGAGATGTCGAGCGCCGCATGCGCGACGCCCGCGAGCGCGAGGCCGAGCGCGACGCGCGGCTCGGGCCGCTCGAGCGCCTGCCGGAACGCGGCCGCCTCGCCCGCGCCGGCGCGCCATTCGCCGCGCGCGACGCCGAGCCCCGCGCGCGCGTCGCCGAGCGCGCCGGACACCCAGACGTCGTCGCCGTCGCGCGCGGCATCGCGCCGCAGCGCGGCGTCGGGCGCGACTTCGCCGAAGACTGTGACGCACAGGTTCAGCGGCCCGCTCGTGGTGTCGCCGCCGATCAGCTCGCAGTCGAAGCGCTCGGCCAGCGCGAACAGGCCGTCGCTGAACGCTTCGAGCCACGCGGCGTCGGCGCGCGGCAGCGCGCAGGCGAGCGTGAACGCGCGCGGCTCGGCGCCCATCGCCGCGAGGTCGGACAGGTTGACCGCGAGCGTCTTGTGGCCGAGCGCGTCGGGCGCGACGTCGGGGAAGAAGTGGCGGCCCTCGACCAGCATGTCCGTCGAAATGGCCAGCAATTTCCCGGAACGGGGTGTGATCAGCGCGCAATCGTCGCCGATGCCGAGGGTCGACGCGCGTGCGCCGCGTGCCGCGCGGCGCGCGAAGAAGCGATCGATCAGCGAAAACTCGGAGAGGGCGGCTGGCACGGCGAATGGACCCGAAGCGGTTGAGGGAACGGCATTGTACGAGGCGAACGGCGGCGTTTCCTGCACCGTTCAGTACATTTTTGTCGCGGCTGTTGCACCCGAATCGACGGTCAGGGGGGCGTCGATTGGCGCTACAATGCCGTCGAACAGTCATTCTAATCCGCACGTCAGAGACACATGTCCACCCAAGCCTCTTCCAAAGCCAAGCTCCGCGAAGCCGCCCTCGACTATCACGAATTCCCGACTCCCGGAAAAATCGCGATTGCCCCGACCAAGCAGATGATCAACCAGCGCGACCTTGCGCTCGCGTATTCGCCGGGCGTCGCGTACGCGTGCGAGGAGATCGTCGAGAATCCGCTGAACGCGGCGCGCTTCACCGCGCGCAGCAACCTGGTCGGCGTCGTCACGAACGGCACCGCGGTGCTCGGGCTCGGCAACATCGGCCCGCTCGCCTCGAAGCCGGTGATGGAAGGCAAGGCGGTGCTGTTCAAGAAGTTCGCCGGCATCGACGTGTTCGACATCGAACTGAACGAATCCGATCCGCACAAGCTGGTCGACGTGATCGCCGCGCTGGAGCCGACCTTCGGCGGCATCAACCTCGAAGACATCAAGGCGCCCGACTGCTTCATCGTCGAGCGCGAAGCGCGCAAGCGGATGAAGATCCCGGTGTTCCACGACGACCAGCACGGCACCGCGATCGTCGTGGCCGCGGCCGTCACGAACGGGCTGAAGGTCGTCGGCAAGGACATCAAGAAGGTCAAGCTCGTCGCGTCCGGCGCGGGCGCGGCCGCGCTCGCGTGCCTGGACCTGCTGGTCGACATCGGCCTGCCGATCGAGAACATCACGGTGACCGACCTCGCCGGCGTGGTCTACAAGGGCCGCACCGAGCTGATGGACCCGGACAAGGAGCGTTTCGCACGCGAAACCGACGCGCGCACGCTGGCCGAGGTGATCGACGGCGCGGACATCTTCCTCGGCCTGTCGGCTGCCGGCGTGCTGAAGCAGGAGATGGTCAAGGGCATGGCCGAGCGGCCGCTGATCCTCGCGCTCGCGAACCCGACGCCGGAAATCCTGCCGGAACTCGCGCTCGAAGTGCGCCCGGACGCGGTGCTCGCGACCGGCCGCACCGACTACCCGAACCAGGTCAACAACGTCCTGTGCTTCCCGTTCATCTTCCGCGGCGCGCTCGACGTCGGCGCAACGACGATCACGCGTGAAATGGAAATCGCGGCCGTCAACGCGATCGCCGAGCTCGCGCAGCAGGAGCAGAGCGACATCGTCGCGACCGCGTACGGGATCCAGGATCTGTCGTTCGGGCCCGAATACCTGATTCCGAAGCCGTTCGATCCGCGCCTGATCGTGAAGATCGCGCCGGCCGTCGCGCAGGCCGCGATGGACGGCGGCGTCGCGACGCGCCCGATCGAGGACATGGAAGCGTACCGCGTGCATCTGCAGCAGTTCGTGTACCACAGCGGCACGACGATGAAGCCGATCTTCCAGCTTGCGCGCAGCGCACCGGCGGAGAAGAAGCGCGTTGTATTCGCGGAAGGCGAGGAAGAGCGCGTGTTGCGCGCCGTTCAGATCATCGTCGACGAGAAGCTCGCGAAGCCGATCCTGATCGGCCGGCCGTCGGTGATCGAGCACCGCATCCAGCGCTACGGCCTGCGCCTCACGCCGGGCGTCGACTTCACGGTCGTCAACACCGAGCACGACGAACGCTACCGCGACTTCTGGCAGACGTATCACAAGCTGATGGCGCGCAAGGGCATCAGCGAGCAGCTCGCGCGCGTCGAGATGCGCCGCCGCACGACGCTGATCGGCGCGATGCTGGTGAAGAAGGGCGAAGCGGACGGGATGATCTGCGGCACGATCAGCACCACGCACCGCCATCTGCACTTCATCGACCAGGTGATCGGCAAGCGCCCGGGCTGCAGCGTCTACGCGGCGATGAACGGCCTCGTGCTGCCCGGTCGCCAGATCTTCCTCGTCGATACCCACGTGAACGTCGATCCGACCCCGGAACAGCTCGCCGAGATCACGATCATGGCCGCGGAAGAAGTGCGCCGCTTCGGCATCGAGCCGAAGGTCGCGCTGCTGTCGCACTCGAACTTCGGCACGAGCAACGCGCCGTCCGCGCAGAAGATGCGCGATACGCTCGCGATCCTGCAGCAGCGTGCGCCGGAGCTGAAGGTGGACGGCGAGATGCACGGCGATGTCGCGCTCGACGCGGCGCTGCGCAAGGAGATCCTGCCGGAATCGACGCTTGAAGGCGACGCGAACCTGCTGATCCTGCCGAACATCGACGCGGCGAACATCGCGTACAACCTGCTGAAGACGGCCGCCGGCAACAACATCGCGATCGGGCCGATCCTGCTGGGCGCAGCGGAGCCGGTGCACGTGCTGACCGAGTCGGCGACCGTGCGACGGATCGTCAACATGGCGGCGCTGCTCGTCGCGGACGTCAACGCCGCCCGCTGAGGCTTCGCCGCGCAAGGCGGCGCGCGGTGCCGGTCGAACCGGCGCCGCGCTCGGGCGAAATTGTAAACAAAGGCAAAAAAGAGGCGTGCCCGTTACGGGCACGCCACCGGGCATCGCGCACAGGCGCGTCCCGCAAGCAACAACAGCATCTCTCCGCCCCTGGCAGCAAGCGTGGCAAGGAGGCAGGTACTTGCCATTCGAGAGATGCCGCCGGCATTTTATCCTACGCGAGATAAAAATTGCCGAAATTCGGTAAGAAATACGCGATTTGAGGCGGCGCCGAGCTTTCGATTCCCAAACGAACATTGATTCGCGCGGACAATAGCGCTACGCTAACGCCTTTGCTGGTCGTTCAACTATTTGATTTAACAGCGGGAACCCCGGTTCATGGCACGCAAGTGGCTCCGCAACGGCGCGCTCGCGTCCGTCTTCGCGATGTTCGCGATGGGTATCGTCGGCACGCCGACGGGCAGTCTGGTTTCCGCCGCCTATGCACGGGAGGCCGTTACGGCCGACGGGCTCGATACGGTCCCGTCCGCCCGTCTTCCGCGCGAGGCCGTGACCACGCTTGGCCTGATCGCTGCCGGCGGTCCCTATCCGTACGAGAAAGACGGCGTCGTATTCGGCAACCGCGAGCGGATCCTGCCGAAGGCGAAGCGCGGCTTCTACCATGAGTACACGGTGCCGACGCCGCGCGCCCGCAATCGCGGCGCGCGCCGGATCGTGTGCGGCGGGCCGCTGCGCCGGATCGACAACTGTTATTACACGGACGACCACTACAACAGTTTTAAACGTATTGTTGAATGACTTTGGGATGAACGGCATGAGCGACTCCATCTACGCGCACGAGGCGGCGGCGGAACTGTTCGCGGCCGGCGACGGCAATCTGTTTCAACGCGTCATGCAATTGCGCGCGACGGCACAGGCCGAGGCCGCGCCGCCTGAGCAGCGGGAAGCCGTCGACCCCGGGCTTTCATCGAACGAGGAGCCTATGAGCCTTTTCACGACCGTGCGACCCAATCTCGTGCAGTCGATCCGCGCGTTCCGCGTGCAGGATCTCGCCGACGAAGCCGGCCGGCTCGGCCAGCATTTCCTGTACGCGTATTGCGGCGCCGCGCAGTCGAAGCAGGAAGTGATGGAAACGATCGCGACGTCGTTCCTGTTTCCGAAACACTTCGGCAAGAACTACGACGCGCTGTACGACTGCCTGACCGACCTCGTCGCGAAGGCCGGTGCGCAGCCCGGTTTCGTGATCGTCCTCGAAGGGCTGCCGATCGCGCAGAAATTCGACAAGGAAGGGCGCGAAACGCTGCTCGACGTGTTCCGCGAGGCGGCCGAGTTCTGGGCCGAACGCAAGGTCGCGTTCCGCGTGTTCTACTCGTTCGCGTAAGCGCGAACCCGCCGGCCGTCGCCGGCCGGCGCGACGAAAAAGCCCGCAGCTTGCGGGCTTTTTTGCGTCCGTACGCCGCGCGTTCGCGGTGCGATCACCATCCGCCCCAGCGCGCGGCGAGCGCCGCGAGCACGGCCGCGCCGGCCGTCTCGGTGCGCAGCACGCGCGGGCCGAGCGACAGCGCGGTGAACCCGTGCGCACGGGCTGCGTTCTCCTCGTCGGGCGACAGGCCGCCTTCCGGGCCGATCAACAGCGTGACGGGCGCCGCGGGCGGCGTGTCGGGCAGCGACGCGAACGGGATGCTCGCACGCGGCGACAGCAGCAGCCGCAGCTCGCCGTCGGCCGGCGCGGCCGGCAGCGTATCGAGCCACGCGCCGAAGCCGCGCACCGCGTCGACCTCCGGCACACGGTTGCGCCCGCACTGTTCGCACGACGCGCGCACGACGCCGCGCCAGTGCGCGACGCGCTTCTCCGCGCGCTCGCCGGACAGCTTCACGACGCCGCGCGCGGTCGACAGCGGCACGACCGCCGCGACGCCGAGCTCGACGGCCTTCTCGATCACCCAGTCCATCTTGTCGCCGCCGGCGATGCCCTGCGCGAGCGTCACGCGGTACGGCGGTTCGGCTTCGGCCGGCTCGAACGCGTCGATGCGCGCGAGCGCGCTGCGCTTGTCGATCTCGACGAGCTGCGCGCGATACTGGCCGCCGCTGCCGTCGAACAGCGCGAGCGCGTCGCCGGGCTGCAGCCGCAGCACCTGCGCGTGGCGCGCGACCTCGGCGGGCAGCGTGAGCGTCGCGTCGGCGCGCAGCGCCGCTTCGACGAAGAATCGCGGCACGGCCGCGGTGGTGGTGGCTTCGCTCATGCGTGCGGCGGCTCCGTGGCGGTGTCGAGCCGGCGCGCGAGCGCCCAGCGATAACCGTCGAGATCCTCGATCTGCGCGAAGCGGTCGCCCCAGAACTGGTTCTGCGGCGCAGTCAGCGATTTGGCGCCCGCGTCGAGCGCGCGCTGCCAGGTCGCGTCGACGTCGTCGACATACAGATAGAACGACTGCGGCGCGGTGGCGTTCGCGCTCTTCGGCGTGCGCGCGGTCGAACCGAATGCGCCTTCGGGCGCGAACATCACGATCAGCTGGCCGCGATAGGCCATCTCGACGTGCATGATCGCGCCGTCCTCGTCGTGCACGTCGCGCAGCTCGAAGCCGAAGGCGGCCTTGAAGAAGTCGATGGCGGCGCGCACGTTGCGTACGGCCAGATAAGGCGTCAACCAAGGCACGTTGGCCGGACGTGGATCGGTCATCGAAAAATCTCCTGGTCTTGCGCGCCGCTTCGCGTCTGCATGCGAAGCCGCGCCGGAAAAATGCACGGATACGGCCGCCCCGGAATTCAGCGGCGAACGCCCAGTGTATCGCGCAGCGCGCGCGGCAGCGCAAAGAGGGCCGCATGCAGCCGCGCATCGTAGTAGCGCAAGCCTTCGATGCGGCGGGCGGCGAGCCGTTCGTCGACGTCGTGCGCGAACAGCGACGCGGCGTCGAGCGTGTCGCTCGCGATCGCCATCAGCCATTGCGAGCCGTAGAGCGGCACGTGCGCGGACAGCGGATCGACGACCGCGAAGCTCGCGCGCAGATCGTCGAGCAGCGCGGCGATGCGCGGCGCATGGAACAGCGGCGAGCCGAGATGCATCGATACCGCGCCGCACGGCGTGAGGATCCGCTTCAGGCGGGCGTAGAACTCGCGCGTATAAAGGCCGGCGGCCGGCGACTCGGGCGGCGTGAGGTCGAACACGACGAGGTCGAAGTGCTCGACGGTCGATTCGACGAAATGCGCGGCGTCGCCGATCACGAGCTCGACGCGCTGGTCGTCGAGCGCGCCCTGGTGCACGTCGTCGAGATAGCGGCGCGCCATCCCGACCACCTCGTCGTCGAGCTCGGCGACGACGATGCGCTCGATGCACGCGTGCTTGAGCAGCTGGCGCGCCGCGCCGCCGTCGCCGCCGCCGAGCACGAGCGCCTTGCGCGGCGACGGGTGCGCGAGCGCGGCCGGGTGCGTCATGCACTCGTGGTACACGTACTCGTCGCCGACCGAGGTCATCGGCCGGCCGTCCAGCGTAAACAGGCGGCCGAGCTGCGGCGTTTCCCAGACTTCGATCTGCTGGTGCGCGGACGCGACGCGCGCCAGCCGCCGCGCGTTCGGGAAGCCGTAGGTGGCGTCGGGGGTGGGGTGGAAGAGTAGCGTCGTGCTCACGGGCGGGCCGCGCGGGGCGGGCAGTTCCAACGTCTGAATTATAGGCGGCGTGCGGTTCGGCGGAAAACCGTGCCGGAACACCGCGCGGCGCCAAGGGAAATGTCAGCCCATCTGTTAAAATGACGAGCTTTGCAGCCTCGTCCGTAGGCTCCGTCCGCTTCGCGTCCGTCAGGCGCCGCACCGCGCGCCGGGAACGATCGACGCCCGAGCTTCCGGATGCCGCCGTGCCCCCGTTTCCTCGACTCGTTCTCCGGACTCGACATGACGACTTCGTCTCCCGCCTCCACCACCCTGATGGCCAACGCGATCCGTGCGCTCGCGATGGACGCCGTCCAGCAAGCGAACTCCGGCCACCCCGGCATGCCGATGGGCATGGCCGAAATCGGCGTCGCACTGTGGTCGCGCCATCTGAAGCACAACCCGACGAACCCGCACTGGGCCGACCGCGACCGCTTCGTGCTGTCGAACGGCCACGGCTCGATGCTGCTGTACTCGCTGCTGCACCTGACCGGCTACGACCTGCCGATCGAGGAGCTGAAGAACTTCCGCCAGCTGCATTCGAAGACGCCGGGCCACCCGGAATACGGGATCACGCCGGGCGTCGAGACGACCACCGGCCCGCTCGGCCAGGGTCTCGCGAACGCGGTCGGCATGGCGCTCGGCGAAGCGCTGCTGGCTGACGAATTCAACCGCGACGGCGCGAAGATCGTCGATCACCACACCTACGTGTTCCTCGGCGACGGCTGCCTGATGGAAGGCATCTCGCACGAAGCCTGCTCGCTCGCCGGCACGCTGAAGCTGAACAAGCTGATCGCGCTGTACGACGACAACGGCATCTCGATCGACGGCGACGTCGTCAACTGGTTCCACGACGACACGCCGAAGCGCTTCGAAGCGTACGGCTGGAACGTGATCCCGAACGTGAACGGCCATGACGTCGACGCGGTCGACGCGGCGATCGCGAAGGCCAAGCAGTCGGACAAGCCGACGCTGATCTGCTGCAAGACGGTGATCGGCAAGGGCGCGGCGACCAAGGCCGGCGGCCACGACGTGCACGGCGCGGCGCTCGGCGCGGAAGAAATCGCGAAGACGCGCGAAGCGCTCGGCTGGAAGTGGGAGCCGTTCGTGATTCCGCAGGAAGTCTATGCGGCATGGGACGCGAAGGAAGCCGGCAAGCGCGCCGAGTCCGAATGGGACGCGACGTTCGCGCAATACCGTGCGAAGTACCCGGCCGAAGCGGCCGAGTTCGAGCGCCGGATGGCGAACAAGCTGCCGGCCGACTGGGCCGAGAAGGCCGCGGCGATCATCGCCGGCGCAAACGAGCGCGCCGAGACGGTCGCGACCCGCAAGGCGTCGCAGCAGGCGATCGAAGGGCTGGCCGCCGCACTGCCCGAGCTGCTCGGCGGCTCGGCCGACCTGACCGGCTCGAACCTGACCAACTGGAAGGCCTCGAAGGCGGTGCGCGCGAATCCGGAAGGCGCGGGCGTGCTGCTCGGCAACCACATCAACTACGGCGTGCGCGAATTCGGCATGAGCGCCGCGATCAACGGCCTCGCGCTGCACGGCGGCCACAAGCCGTTCGGCGGCACGTTCCTGACGTTCTCCGACTACAGCCGCAACGCGCTGCGCGTCGCCGCGCTGATGAAGGTGCCGTCGATCTTCGTGTTCACGCACGACTCGATCGGCCTCGGCGAAGACGGCCCGACGCACCAGTCGATCGAGCACGTGTCGAGCCTGCGCCTGATCCCGAACCACGACGTGTGGCGCCCGGCCGACACGGTCGAGACGGCCGTCGCATGGACCCACGCGGTCGCGGCCGACCGTCCGTCGAGCCTGATCTTCAGCCGCCAGAACCTCGCGTTCAACCCGCGCACCGATGCGCAGATCGCGAACATCGAGAAGGGCGGCTACGTGCTGAAGGACTGGGACGAGGAGATCGTCGCGCGCAAGATCATCCTGATCGCGACGGGCTCGGAAGTCGAGCTCGCGATGAAGGCCGTCGAGCCGCTCGCGCAGCAGGGCATCGCGGCGCGCGTCGTGTCGATGCCGTCGACCAGCGTGTTCGACCGCCAGGACGCCGAGTACCGCGAGCGCGTGCTGCCGCACGGCGTGCGCCGCGTCGCGATCGAAGCGGGCGTGACCTCGTTCTGGCACAAGTACGTCGGCCTCGAAGGCGGCGTGGTCGGGATCGACACGTTCGGCGAATCGGCGCCGGCCGGCGTGCTGTTCAAGTACTTCGGCTTCACCGTCGAGCACGTCGTCGAGACGGCGAAGGCCGTGCTGGCCTGAGAGCCTGCGCGACGCGCGCCTGCCCCCGCGCGCGTCGCACCGTGAAGCTGCACGAAACGAATTTTTTCAGCCATCAGGAGATAGACCATGACGATTCGCGTCGCAATCAACGGCTACGGCCGCATCGGCCGCAACACGCTGCGCGCGTTCTATGAAAACGGCAAGAAGCACGATCTCGAGATCGTCGCGATCAACGACCTGGGCGATGCGAAGACCAACGCGCATCTGACCCAGTACGACACCGCGCACGGCAAGTTCCCGGGCGACGTGTCGGTCGACGGCGACTACCTCGTCGTCAACGGCGACAAGATCCGCGTGCTGGCGAACCGCAACCCGGCCGAACTGCCGTGGGGCGAGCTCGGCGTCGACGTCGTGATGGAGTGCACGGGCTTCTTCACGTCGAAGGAAAAGGCGAGCGCGCACCTGAAGGGCGGCGCGAAGAAGGTGATCATCTCGGCGCCGGGCGGCAAGGACGTCGACGCGACGATCGTCTACGGCGTGAACCACGACGTGCTGAAGGCCGAGCACACCGTGATCTCGAACGCATCGTGCACGACCAACTGCCTCGCACCGCTCGTCAAGCCGCTGAACGACAAGATCGGCCTCGAAACGGGCCTGATGACGACGATCCACGCCTACACGAACGACCAGGTGCTGACCGACGTCTATCACGAAGACCTGCGCCGCGCGCGTTCGGCCACGCACAGCCAGATCCCGACCAAGACCGGCGCTGCGTCGGCGGTCGGCCTGGTGCTGCCGGAACTGAACGGCAAGCTCGACGGCTACGCGATCCGCGTCCCGACGATCAACGTGTCGATCGTCGACCTGTCGTTCATCGCGAAGCGCGACACGACGGTCGAGGAAGTCAACGCGATCATGAAGGAAGCATCGGAAGGCGCGCTGAAGGGCATCCTCGGCTACAACGACGCACCGCTGGTGTCGATCGACTTCAACCACAACCCGGCTTCGTCGACGTTCGACGCGACGCTGACCAAGGTGTCGGGCCGCCTCGTCAAGGTGTCGAGCTGGTACGACAACGAGTGGGGCTTCTCGAACCGCATGCTGGACACGGCGGTCGCGTTCGCGAACGCGAAGTAAGTCCCGCACGGCGCGCGCCGCGGCAACGCGGCGTGCGCGGCGATCGAACCCGGTCCGGTTTTCCGGCCGGGTTTTTTTACGCCTGCGCGGGCGCTCGGCGATTCGAGCACATCGACGAACGCGCGCGCCCGAGCGCGCTGTCGGATCGGCCAGGCGAGGCCGGCTGCGGTCCGGGGGCCGGTCTCCTGCATCGGCCGGCGCCCGGTGCCGCTTCGTTCGCGGAGCCGCCTACTGCGCGACCTGCCGTGCGCCGATGCGCTGCGACGCGAGCCACAGCGCGATCAGCACGCCGGCCAGCACCGCGCCGGCCGCGCACACGCCGCGCCAGCCGTCGAGACCGAACGCGAAGCTCGCGGCGAACGACCCGAACGCGCCGCCGATGAAGTAGCTCGTCAGGTAGATCGTCGTGACGCGGCTGCGCGCGTCGCCCGCAAGTGCGTAGATCACGCTCTGGTTCGAGATGTGCATCCCCTGCACGCCGACGTCGAGCAGCAGGATGCCCGCGATCAGCGCGGCGAGCGAATGCGCGCCGGCGGCGATCAGCGCGAACGACGCCAGCACCGCGGCCGCGAACAGCCCGGTCGCCGCATTGCCGTGCCCGTGATCGACGAGCCGCCCGGCCGACGTCGCCGCGAGCGCGCCCACCGCGCCGACGACGCCGAACAGGCCGATCCGGCCTTCCGTGTAGCCGTACGGCGGCTGGCTGAGCAGGAACGTGAGGCCGGTCCACAGCAGGCTGAAGCAGGCGAACACGAGCGCGCCGTAGGCGGAGCGCAGCGCGATCAGCGGCTGCGCGCGCACCAGCGCGCCGAGCGACTTCATCAGCGCCGCGTAGTCGAGCCGCGTGTCGCGGCGGTCCTTCGGCAGCTTCACGGCGAGCACGCCGGTCAGCGCCAGCACCATCACCGCGGCGATGCCGTACACCGCGCGCCAGCCGAACCAGTCGGCGATCGCGCCGGCTGCGACGCGCGCGAGCAGGATGCCGAGCAGCAGACCGCTCATCACGGTGCCGACTGCGCGGCCGCGCGAGCGCGCATCGGCGAGCGACGCGGCGAACGGCACGAGCAGTTGCGTCGAGCAGGTGACGAAGCCGACCGCGACGTTCGCGGCGACGAACATCGCGTAGTTCGTGCTGAGCGCCACGGCGACCAGCGCGACGACGTTGAGCGCGAGCAGCCGCACGATCAGCGTGTGGCGGTTCAGCGCGTCGCCGAGCGGCACGATCAGCAGCAGGCTCGCCGCGTAGCCGAGCTGCGTCAGCGTGACCAGATAGCCGAGCTGGGCCGGTGCGCGGCCGAAGCTGTGTGCGATCGCGGCGAGCAGCGGCTGGGCGTAATAGATGTTGCCGATGACGATGCCGCACGCGCAGGCGAACAGCAGCGTCATCGCGCGGGTCAGCGGCGGGTGGGTGTCTTGATGCGGTTTCATGAGGATCGGACAAACAGCGGCGCCGGCCGGCGGCGTCGGGACGCCGGCTGCGCGGGTTGGCTGGAATCGGGGCCGGCAAAGACGCTCGGTGGATGAACCGGTGTGGCGCGCCGGCGGCATCGCGCCGGGCGCCCGGATCGGGCGGGCGGCGGGACCGTCGCACGGCGGGCGCCGGCAGGACGGGCCCCGGCATGTCGCTCGGCGCGGCAGTGCGCGGGAGCGGCTGGGCGTATGATGCGGGAATCGAATCATAGCGTCCAAGACCGGTTCGTTATGATGTCCATTGGAAAATCCAATACCTCGACCGCGATGCTGCTTCGCCATATCCGCTATTTCCTGGCCGTTGCCGAGCACTGCAACTTCACGCGCGCGGCCGACGCGCTGCACGTGTCGCAGCCGACGCTGTCGCAGCAGGTGCGCCAACTCGAGGACACGCTCGGCGTGCCGTTGTTCGACCGTTCGGGCCGCACGGTGCGCCTGACCGAGTTCGGCGAGGTCTATGCGCGGCATGCGCGCGCGGCGCTGCACGAACTCGTCGCGGGGCAGCGCGCGCTGCACGACGTCGCCGAGCTCGGCAGCGGTTCGCTGCGGCTCGCGATGATGCCGACCTTCGCGGCCTACCTGAGCGGCTCGCTCATCGATGCGTTCCAGGCGGACCATCCGAACCTCGTGCTGACGATCGACGCGATGCCGCAGGAGCGCATCGAGGCATTGCTCGCCGACGACCGCCTCGACGCGGGCTTCGCGTTCGTGCCGGCGCGTTCGCCGGACATCGACGTCCTGCCGCTGTGGGACGAATCGCTCGCGCTCGTGACGGGCCGCACGCATCGCCTCGCGCGCCGCCGCCGCGCGCTGACGCCGGCCGAGCTCGGCGGCGAACCGCTGGTGCTGCTGGGTCCCGCGTTCGCGACGCGCGAGCGCATCGACCGCTACTTCGTCGAGCACGGCGCACGGCCGCGCGTCGCGGTCGAGACGAATACGGTCAGCGCGGTGCTGGAACTGGTGCGGCGCGGCCGGCTCGCGACGGTGCTGCCCGACGCGGTCGCGCGCGAGAGCGGCGATCTGTGCGCGCTGGAAATTGCCCCGCCGCTGCCGATGCGCACGGCCGCGCTGCTCACGCGCAAGGGCGCGTACCGCAGCGTCGCGGCGCGCGCGTTCATCGAGCGCGCGCGTGCGTACCGCGTCGCGCCGGCGGCGTAGCGTTCGCGCTCAGGCGCGCGGGGTCGGGAAGAAGATGCCGGCGCGTTGCGCGGCGTTCGAGATATGCGTTTCGATCGCGGTGCCGGCGGCCGCCGCATCGCGTGCGATCAGCGCGTCGACGATCGCGCGGTGCTCGTGCCACGTCGACAGCAGCAGCTCGCGCCGGTAGAACGGCATGCGCTGGCTTTCCTTCATGATGTCGGCGCTGCTGCGCAGCACCGATTCGATCGCCGCGTTGCCGGCCAGGTGGATGATCCGCATGTGGAAGTCGAAGTCGAGCTGCGACGCGTCGTCGAGCGCGTTCTCGGTCAGCGCGACGTGCAGGTCGGCGAGATTGTCCTCGAACCATGCGATGTCGTCGTCGGTGACGACGCGCGCGGCCATCCGCGCGGCGAAGCCTTCGAGCGCATAGCGCATCTGGTAGGTGTCGGGCGGCGACGACTGCTCGGCGAACTGCCATGCGTGCGCGGCCGTCGCCCGTGCGCTCTCGACGTACACGCCCTTGCCGGCGCGAATGCGCAGCATCCCGAGCGCTTCGAGCGTCGACAGCGCCTCGCGCAGCGACGCACGGCTGATCTCCAGCTCCTCGGAGAGCTGGCGCTGGGCCGGCAGCAGGCTGCCGACCGGATACACGCCTGCCTCGATCCGGTCGCGGATCGTCGCGATGGCGGCGTCGGTCACGGTGTGCGGAACGTTTTTCATGATGTGAACGATGGCCGGTCTGACCGGCATTGTAATCCGCACACGCGTGGTGCACCCGCCGCTACGGGAAAGTCACGATCCGGCCCGTTTTCCGGCGCGCCCGGCGGCCCGTCGGGGGCGGGAAATCCCTATTTTGACCGTTCTTGACGGGACTATATCGGCTTCCTACTATCGTCCATAACATCACTGGTCTTACCAGTATGAACAGACGAAAACTGCAACCCATATCGGGAGAGCGCCGTGTCCAAGTTCCTCAACTCGCTGTTTGGTCGAGTCGTGATCGCCTTAGTCCTCGGGGTCGCGCTCGGCGCGTTCTTCCCGCATTTCGCCGAGTCGCTGAAACCGCTCGGTGACGGTTTTCTGAAGCTCATCAAGATGGTGATCGGCCCGATCGTGTTCTGCGTCGTGGTCAGCGGGATGGCCAACGCGGGCGACCTGAAGAAGGTCGGCCGGGTCGGCCTGAAGGCGGTCGTCTACTTCGAGCTGATGACGACGCTGGCGCTCGGCATCGGCGTGCTGCTCGCGTGGCTGCTGCGGCCGGGCGAGGGGATGAACATCAACCTGAACTCGCTCGACGCGTCGTCGCTCGCCGCGTACGCGAAGAATGCCGAGAGCCTGAAGGACACGGCCGGCTTCCTGATGAAGATCATCCCCGACACCGCGATCGACGCGTTCGCGAAGGGCGACATCCTGCAGATCCTCGTGTTCGCGGTGCTGTTCGGCTCGGCGCTGTCGCTGCTCGGCGACAAGGCGCAGCGCGTGAACAGCCTGATCGAGGAGCTGTCGCACGTGTTCTTCCGCGTGATCGGCTTCATCATCAAGCTCGCGCCGCTCGGCGTGCTCGGCGCGATCGCATTCACGACCGGCAAGTACGGCGTCGCGTCGCTCAAGCAACTCGGCTATCTGGTCGCGGTGTTCTACCTGAGCTGCTTCGTGTTCGTCACGGTCGTGCTCGGCATCGTGATGCGGCTGGCGGGCTTCTCGGTGTTCAAGCTGATCCGCTACCTGCGCGAGGAACTGTCGATCGTGCTCGGCACGGCGTCGTCGGACGCGGTGCTGCCGCAGGTGATGCGCAAGCTCGAATACATGGGCGTGAAGGATTCGACCGTCGGCCTCGTGATCCCGACCGGCTATTCGTTCAACCTCGACGGCTTCTCGATCTACCTGACGCTGGCGGTGCTGTTCATCGCGCAGGCGACCAACACGCCGCTGTCGTTCCACGACCTGATCGTCGTGCTGCTGGTGTCGATGATCACGTCGAAGGGCGCGCACGGGATTCCGGGCTCGGCGATCGTGATTCTCGCGGCGACGCTGTCGGCGATCCCGGCGATTCCGGTGCTCGGTCTCGTGCTGATCCTGCCGGTCGACTGGTTCGTCGGCATCGCGCGTGCGCTGACCAACCTGATCGGCAACTGCGTGGCGACGGTCGTCGTCGCGGTGTGGGAGAACGACATCGACCGGGCCCGCGCGAAGCGCGTGCTGAACCGCGAACTGCGCTACGTGCCGGCCGAGGAGGAAGAGGCGGCGCCGGTCGCCGGCGACCAGGCCCACGCGCTCTGAGCGGCGCGTCGCGCGGGGCGGTCTCGCCCCGGAGGGTCCCGCGCGCGATCGAATCGCTTTGGCCGGTCCGTTTCGGGCCGGTTTTTCATCAGGAAGGCAAAACATGAGACGGGAGCGAGCGCCGAAGCGTGAGCGCCTGTCGAGAGGTTTGCAGCGGGCCGGAGCAAGAAGTGCCAAAGCACTCACTTCGGCGGACAGCTTTGCATGGGACAGGAGTAAGCGCTAAAGCGCCAACTCCTGTCGACAGCTTTGCATGGGGTCGCAGTAAGCGCTAAAGCGCTAACTGCGACCGACAGCTTTACATGGGACAGGAGTAAGCGCTAAAGCGCCAACTCCTGTCGACACAGGAGACGATATGGCAGCCCCCATCCTCGACCCGAACGCGCCGGCCTTCACGCGGCGCTACATGAACCTCGCCGATCCGCGCGTCGGCGCACAGGCGCTGTTCGCCAGCGACGAATTCTTCGCGCCGAAGGAGCGCATGCTCAACCCGGAGCCGGCGGTTTTCATCCCCGGCAAATACGACGACCACGGCAAGTGGATGGACGGCTGGGAGACGCGCCGCAAGCGCACGACCGGCCACGACTTCTGCGTGGTCCGGCTCGCGCGGGCGGGCGTGATCCACGGCGTCGACCTCGACACCAGCCACTTCACCGGCAACTTCCCGCCGGCCGCGTCGATCGAGGCGTGCTTCAGCGACGCCGACACGCCGTCCGACGATGCCGAATGGCGCACGATCGTGCCCGCGACGACGCTGCAGGGCAATGCGCATCACTATGTCGAGGTCGTCGATCCGCGCCCGTACACGCATCTGCGCGTGAACCTGTATCCGGACGGCGGCCTCGCGCGCCTGCGCGTGTACGGGCAGCCGCAGCGCGACTGGAGCCGCGTGCCGCACGGCGAACTGGTCGATCTCGCGGCGACCGAGAACGGCGGCTACCTGGTGGCCGCGAACAACCAGCACTTCGGCGCGGCAGCGCAGATGCTGATGCCCGGGCGCGGCGCGAACATGGGCGACGGCTGGGAAACGCGCCGCCGCCGCGAACCCGGCAACGACTGGGCAATCATTGCGCTCGCGCGGCCGGGCATCATCCGGCGCGTCGAGGTCGACACCGCGTTCTTCAAGGGCAACTACCCCGACCGCTGCTCGCTGCAGGCCGCGCAGGTCGCGGGCGGCACCGACGATTCGCTCGTCACGCAGGCGATGTTCTGGGCCGAACTGCTCGGCGAGCAGAAACTGTCGATGGACAGCGTCCATACGTTCGACCCGCTCGCGTCGCTCGGGCCCGTCACGCACGTGCGCTTCAACATCTTCCCGGACGGCGGCGTGTCGCGCCTGCGTCTGTGGGGCGAACCGGCCTGATGGAGGACAACGGCATGAGTCATTCCCGTACCCTGCGCGTCGAGCGTCTGACCCGCGATGCGTTCGCGCCGTTCGGCGACGTGATCGCGCTCGAAGGCGCACGGCATTTCCCGATCAACGGCGGCACGACCGAGCGCTTCCACGATCTCGCGACGATCGACGTCTGCGCGGACGGCGGCCGGCCGCTCGTCAGCGTGTTCCGCGCGCAGCCGCGCACGCTGCCGGTCGCGATCACGCTGATGGAGCGCCACCCGCACGGCAGCCAGGCCTTCATTCCGCTCGCCGCCGTGTCGCGCTATGCGATCGTCGTCGCGCCGGCCGGCGAGTTCCGGCCCGACGCAATGCGCGCGTTCCTCGCCGAAGGCTGGCAGGGCGTGAACTATGCGAAAGGCGTCTGGCACCATCCGCTGCTCGCGCTCGACGCGGTCAGCGACTTCGTGATCGTCGATCGCGGCGGCCCGCAGCCGAACTGCGACGAGATCCCGCTCGACGGCGCATGGGCGCTCGAATTCGAGCCGGCCTGCGCGAGCGCGGCCTGAGACGCGCGCCGCGCTGACCGAAGCGGTATGGGCGGGGTCGAAGGGTTTCCGAAAGCCCGCCCGAACCGACCCTCGCGGGCGTCATCCCGAAAAGAAGACGGCCCGGACGGCGAGATGCCGGCCGGGCCGTCTGCGCAATGCAGATGCGCGGATCAGTGCTTGCGGTGCGGGCAGTTCTCGGTCGTGCAGGAACCGTACATCGCGAGCGAATGCTCCTGGAGCCGGAAGCCGCGCTCCTTCGCGATCGCCTGCTGGCGGCTTTCGATCTCGGCGTCGAAGAACTCCTCGACGCGGCCGCAGTCGAGGCAGACGAGGTGGTCGTGGTGCGAACCTTCGTTCAGCTCGAACACGGCCTTGCCCGATTCGAAGTTGCTGCGCGACAGCAGCCCGGCCTGCTCGAACTGCGTGAGCACGCGATAGACGGTGGCAAGCCCGATGTCGAGCTGCTCGTTGAGCAGGTTGCGGTAGACGTCTTCGGCGGTCAGGTGCCGCACCGGGCTTTGCTGGAAGATCTCGAGAATCTTGAGGCGCGGTAGGGTGGCCTTTAGCCCGATATTCTTGAGATCCGTCGGATTGGTCATGGCTAGGCGTCCCTAGAGTACAATGCAGGGCTTCAATGTTACCGGCTTTTCGCCGTTCCAGAAACACGCGCGGCCTGCGAGGCGGGCCAGCACGGTGAGGGAAATGATTCCAGAATCTCTTTCGCACTTTCAGAGGAGCCGCATGCGGAGTGCCATCATCGCTGCCGCCGCCGTTGCCGCGCTGGCTGGTTGTTCGTCGTACGACAGCGTGACGCAGCGCATCGCGCAGAGCATCACCCCCTATCGGATCACCGTCGTGCAGGGCAACTTCGTGTCGCAGGAGAAGGCCGCGCAGCTGCAGGCCGGGATGACGCGCGAGCAGGTTCGCGCGCTGCTCGGCACGCCGCTGCTGACCGACATGTTCCACGCCGACCGCTGGGATTACCTGTTCTACTTCAAGCGCGGCTCGACGGCAGTCGTCCAGCAGCGCGACCTCGTGCTGACCTTCTCGGGCGACCGCCTGACGAGCTGGACCGGCGCCGAGAACCTGCCTTCCGAACTCGACCTGCTCGCCGACATCGACGGCGATCGCGGCGGCAAGAAGGCGAAGGCCGCCGCAGCGGCGAGGGCGGCGTCCGAAGCCGCTGCCGCGAGCGCCGCGCAGGCCGCGAGCGCATCGGCGCCGGAGGCCGCGGCGAGCCTGTCCACCGCGCCGGCGTCGGCCGCGGCGGTGGTCGACCAGGATGCGAACGCGCAGGCGGCGCGCGCGGCGAACCGCGCGACCAACCAGGTATCGGGGCAGGGAACGACCGCACGCCGCTTCACGCCGTCCGCGCAGGCCGGCGGCGGCGCACCGGTGCCGGGCGGCCAGCCGCCGGGCGCGGTGCCGGCGATCCAGCCGCAGTTCCAGTTCCATCGTCCGCCGCAGCCGAACGTGTCGAACGAAGCGGCGCCGCCGGTCGGCCCGCAGGGTTCGGACACGCTGCAGAACCAGCCGCTCACCGCGCCGGCCCAGTCGCAGTAAGGGGCCGGCGTGCGGAACCGGGGCGGCATGCGCCGCCCGTCTTTAGATTTGTCGTGTAGAAAGCCATGAAGATTGCGATTGCCGGTGCGTCGGGCCGAATGGGCCGGATGCTGATCGAAGCCGTTCTCAACGATTCCGACGCGCAGCTCGTCGGCGCGCTCGACCGCGCTGGCTCGCCGTTTCTCGGCCAGGACGCCGGCGCGTTCCTCGGCAAGGAAACCGGGATCAAGCTGACCGACGACCTCGACGCGGTGTTCGCGCAGGCCGACTACCTGATTGACTTCACGCGCCCGGAAGGCACGCTCGCCCACGTCGAGGCCGCGCTGCGCCACGACGTGAAGCTCGTGATCGGCACGACCGGTTTCACCGCCGAGCAGAAGGCCGTGCTGCAGGCAGCAGCCGGCAAGATCGGCATCGTGTTCGCGGCGAACATGAGCGTCGGCGTGAACGTCACGCTGAAGCTGCTCGAGTTCGCGGCGAAGCACTTCTCGCACGGCTACGACATCGAGATCATCGAGGCGCACCATCGTCACAAGGTCGATGCGCCGTCGGGCACCGCGCTGATGATGGGCGAGGCCGTCGCCGGCGCGCTCGGCCGCTCGCTCGACGACTGCGCGGTGTACGGCCGCCACGGCGTGACGGGCGAGCGCGATCCGTCGACGATCGGCTTCGCGGCGGTGCGCGGCGGCGACATCGTCGGCGACCATACCGTGCTGTTCGCCGGGATCGGCGAGCGCATCGAGATCACGCACAAGTCGTCGAGCCGCGTATCGTATGCGCAGGGCGCGCTGCGCGCGGTCCATTTCCTGTCGGCGCACGGTGCCGGCCTGTTCGACATGCAGGACGTGCTCGGCCTGCGCTGACACCATGAGGGACCCCCGATGGCCATCCCCACCGGCGTAGTCCACTATCTCGAAAGCGGCGATGCAATCACGCACGCCGTCGCCTATGTGCTGCTGGCGATGTCCGTCGCCAGCTGGTGTTTCCTCCTGATGAAAGCCTGGCTGCTGGTGCGCGCGAAGCGGCAGGGGCCGCGCGCGCTCGCGGCGTTCTGGCACGCGCCGTCGCTCGACGCCGGCATCGCGGCGCTGAGCGGCGCCGACCGCGAGCGCGTGTTCGTGCCGCTCGCCGAAGCCGCGCGCGATGCGGCCGACGCGCACGATCCAGCCGCGCTGGGCGCGCGCGTCGAGCGTGCCGAGCGCGTGCTGCGTGCGCTGCGCCACGCGATGCTGCGCTCGCAGCGGCGCCTCGAGTTCGGCCAGGTGCTGCTCGCGTCGATCGGCAGCACCGCGCCGTTCGTCGGGCTGCTCGGCACCGTATGGGGCATCTACCATGCGCTCGGCAGCATCGCCGCGAGCGGGCAGGCGCAGATCGAGAACGTCGCGGGGCCGGTCGGCGAGGCGCTGATCATGACCGCGTTCGGGCTCGTCGTCGCGATTCCGGCCGTGCTCGCTTACAACATCCTCGGGCGGCTCGTGCGGCAGCTCGCCGAGGAACTCGACGGCTTCGCGCGCGACCTGCACGTATTCGTGTGCGCGCAGGACGCGTGACGCGCGGGAGGAGCGACCATGGCATTCGGCGGACTCGAGCACCACAAGACTTCCGCACCGATGGCGGAGATCAACATGACGCCGCTGATCGACGTGATGCTGGTGCTGCTCGTGATCTTCATCATCACCGCGCCGCTGATGACGCACGCGATCCGGCTCGACCTGCCGAAGGTTGCGGCGAACGTCGCGCGCGACACGCCGCAGTCCGTCACGCTGTCGATCGACGATGCGGGCAAGCTGTACTGGGACGACACGCCGGTCGCGCTCGACGCGCTGCCGGCGCGCTTCCGGGCCGCCGCCGCGGGCGGCGCGCCGCCCGAGCTGCGGCTGCGTGCATCGCGCGCGACGCGCTACGACGTGATCGCGCAGGTGATGGGCGACGCCCAGGCGGCCGGCCTCACGCGCATCGGCTTCGTGACCGACATGCCGCCGGCGGGCGCCGCGGCCCCGGCGAGCCGCTGAGCGGACCGGCGGGCAGCGCGCCGCGCGATCCGGCCGCTCGCCGCGAGACCGGCCGTATGGGCCGGCGCGGACGGTATAATCACCGTTTTTCCCGGTTGGCGGATCTTTTCAGGTAACCCGGAATTTTCCAGGCTGCCCGGGCATGGCCCGGGTTACCCGGAAAATCTTCGGAAACCGTGGGCAGGCGCGGCCACCGCGAACCTGCCCGGCCGCCGGGCCAGCACGACTTTCGATCCACTCCGCGCGCGTCGTCGCGCCGCTTAAAGCCTAGTCCGAACCACACCATGCACGAGAGATACGTACCCGCCGACGTCGAAGCCGCCGCCCAGGGCGACTGGCGCGCAGCCGATGCCTACAAGACGCAGGAAGACGCGAACAAGCCGAAGTTCTACTGCGTGTCGATGCTGCCTTACCCGTCCGGCAAGCTGCACATGGGTCACGTGCGCAACTACACGATCAACGACGTGATGTACCGCTATCTGCGGATGAACGGCTACAACACGCTGATGCCGATGGGCTGGGACGCGTTCGGGATGCCGGCCGAGAACGCCGCGATGGCCAACGGCGTGCCGCCCGCGAAGTGGACCTACGACAACATCGACTACATGAAGGGCCAGATGCAGTCGATGGGCCTCGCGATCGACTGGTCGCGCGAGATCGCGACCTGCAAGCCCGACTACTACAAGTGGAACCAGTGGCTGTTCCTGAAGATGCTCGAGAAGGGCATCGCGTACAAGAAGACGGGCACCGTGAACTGGGATCCGGTCGACCAGACCGTGCTCGCGAACGAGCAGGTGATCGACGGCCGCGGCTGGCGCTCGGGCGCGCTCGTCGAGAAGCGCGAGATCCCGATGTACTACCTGCGCATCACGCAGTACGCGGATGAGCTGCTGAACGATCTCGACGGCCTCGGCTGGCCCGAGCGCGTGAAGATCATGCAGCAGAACTGGATCGGCAAGAGCTTCGGCGTGAACTTCGGCTTCCCGTACGAACTCGACGGCGAGAAGGCGCTGCTGCGCGTGTTCACGACGCGCGCCGACACGATCATGGGCGTCACGTTCTGCGCGATCGCGGCCGAGCACCCGCTCGCCACGCGCCTCGCGCAGGGCAAGCCGGAGCTGCAGGCGTTCATCGACGAATGCAAGCGCGGCGGCGTCGCCGAAGCCGACATGGCGACGATGGAGAAGAAGGGCGTCGCGACGGGCTTCTCGGTCACGCATCCGCTGACGGGCGAGCCGGTCGAGGTGTGGATCGGCAACTACGTGCTGATGAGCTACGGCGAAGGCGCGGTGATGGGCGTGCCGGGCCACGACGAGCGCGATTTCGCGTTCGCGAAGAAGTACGGCCTGCCGATCAAGCAGGTGATCGCGGCCGAAGGCCAGACCTACTCGCTCGACGCGTGGCAGGAATGGTACGGCGACAAGGAGGTCGCGGTCTGCGTGAACAGCGGCAAGTACGACGGCCTTGCGTACGGCGCGGCCGTCGACGCGGTCGCGGCGGACCTGAAGGCCGGCGGCTTCGGCGACAAGCAGGTCACCTGGCGCCTGCGCGACTGGGGCATTTCGCGCCAGCGCTACTGGGGCACGCCGATCCCGATCATCCACTGCCCGTCGTGCGGCGACGTGCCGGTGCCCGAGCAGGACCTGCCCGTCGTGCTGCCGGAAGACCTCGTGCCGGACGGCTCGGGCAACCCGCTCGCGAAGTCCGAAGCGTTCCTGAACTGCACGTGTCCGAAGTGCGGCGCGGCCGCGAAGCGCGAGACCGACACGATGGACACCTTCGTCGATTCGTCGTGGTACTTCTCGCGCTACACGGCGCCGGACGCCGAGACCATGGTCGACGCGCGCACCGACTACTGGATGCCGATGGACCAGTACATCGGCGGCATCGAGCACGCGATCCTGCACCTGCTGTATTCGCGCTTCTGGACCAAGGTGATGCGCGACCTCGGCCTCGTGAAGTTCAGCGAGCCGGCGAAGAACCTGCTCACGCAGGGGATGGTGCTGAACGAGACGTTCTACCGCGAAGACGCGGCCGGCAAGAAGACCTGGTACAACCCGGCCGACGTGACGGTCGCGCACGACGACAAGGGCCGCCCGGTCGGCGCGACGCTGAACGCGGACGGCCAGCCGGTCGTGCTCGGCGGCATCGAGAAGATGTCGAAGTCGAAGAACAACGGCGTCGATCCGCAGGTGCTGATCGACCAGTACGGTGCCGACACCGCGCGCCTGTTCACGATGTTTGCGGCGCCGCCCGAGCAGCAGCTCGAGTGGTCGGGCGCGGGCGTCGAGGGCGCGAGCCGCTTCCTGCGCCGCGTGTGGAGCTTCGGCTACGCGAACCGCGAAGCGCTCGCCGCGCGCGCGGGCTTCGACGCGGCCGCGCTCGGCGAAGCCGACAAGGCGCTGCGCCGCGAGATCTACAGCGTGCTGAAGCAGGCCGATTTCGACTACCAGCGCCTGCAGTACAACACGGTCGTGTCGGCCGCGATGAAGATGCTGAACGCGATCGACGGCGCGAAGGGCGCGACGCCCGGCGTGCTGCGCGAGACGTACGGCGTGCTGCTGCGCGTGCTGTATCCGGTCGTGCCGCACGTGACGTTCGAGCTCTGGAAGGCGCTCGGCTATGCGGACGAATTCGGCCCGCTGCTCGACGCGCCCTGGCCGAAGGTCGACGAGGCTGCGCTCGAGCAGGCCGAGATCGAACTCGTGCTGCAGGTGAACGGCAAGGTGCGCGGCGCGCTGAAGGTCGCGAAGGACGCGAGCCGCGAGGCCATCGAGGCCGCGGCGCTCGCCGACGACGCGTTCGCGAAGTTCGGCGAAGGCAAGCCGGCGAAGAAGATCGTCGTCGTGCCGGGCCGTCTCGTGAACATCGTCGTCTGACGGCCGCCGGCCGTCGGGTGCACACAGAAGGAGCGAAGGTGATCCGCAGATCGTTTTTGATGCTCGTCGGCAGCGCGGTCGCGCTGTCGGCATGCGGTTTCCAGTTGCGCGGCCAGCAGGACTACGCGTTCAAGCGCCTGCTGATCGCCGGCGCACCGGCGGCCGTGTCGGCGCGGCTGACGCGACTCGTCGAGGCCGGCAGCGACACGAAGATCGTCAAGTCGCCGGACGACGCCGACGCGGTGCTGCGCATGTGGGAATCGCGCGGCCAGAACACGCTGACGCTCAACCAGTACGGTTCCGCGCAGGAATACGCGCTGTTCTATACGCTGAACTACACGCTGACGAGCAAGGACGGCACCGTGCTGATTCCGCCGAGCGCGATCGCGCTGAACCGCGCGATGACGTACAGCGACCAGTACACGAACGCGAAGGCGCAGGAAGCCGACATCCTGTACGGCGACATGCAGAACGACGCGGTCGACCAGCTGATGCGGCGTCTCGCAATCGTGCATTCGCTGACGCCGGCGCCGGAGGACGTGGTGCCGGGCGTTGCGCCGCGCGCGCCGCTGCCGCCGCCGCCGCTTTGATCTGCGCCGCACGCACCGATGCAATTGCGACTTGATGCACTGGAGCCGCACCTCGCGAAGGGGTTGGCCGGGCTCTACACCGTGTACGGCGACGAGCCGCTGCTCGCGCAGGAAGCGTGCGACCGCATTCGCGCGGCCGCACGCGCGGCCGGCTTCACCGAGCGTTCGGTGCATACGGTCGAGCGCGGCTTCGACTGGAGCGTGCTGCTCGGCGCGACGCAGGCGATGTCGCTGTTCGGCGAGCGCCAGCTGATCGAGCTGCGCATTCCGTCGGGCAAGCCCGGCAAGGAAGGCGCCGACGCGCTGAAGACGCTTGCGGCCACGCCGAATCCCGATGCGCTGATGCTCGTCACGCTGCCGCGTCTCGACGCGGCGACGCAGAAGTCCGCGTGGTTCATCGCGCTGTCGAACGGCGGCGTCGCGCTGAAGATCGATCCGGTCGACCGCGCGCAGCTGCCGAACTGGATCGGCCAGCGGCTCGCGATGCAGGGCCAGCGCGTCGCAGCCGGCGACGACGGTCGGCGCGCGCTGCAGTTCATCGCGGAGCGCGTCGAGGGCAACCTGCTCGCCGCGCACCAGGAAATCCAGAAGCTCGGGCTGCTCTATCCGCAGGGCGCGCTGTCGTTCGAGCAGGTGCACGACGCGGTGCTGAACGTCGCGCGCTATGACGTGTTCAAGCTGAACGAAGCGATGCTCGCCGGCGACGCCGCGCGGCTCGCGCGGATGATCGACGGGCTCAAGGGCGAGGGCGAGGCGATCGTGCTCGTGATGTGGGCCGTCGTCGAGGAGCTGCGCACGCTGCTGCGGATCAAGCGCGGTGCGAACGCCGGCAAGCCGCTGGCGACGCTGCTGCGCGAGAACCGCGTGTGGGGCCCGCGCGAGCGGCTGATCGGTCCCGCGCTGAACCGCGTGTCCGAGGCCGTGCTGGAGAAGGCGCTCGCGTTTGCCGCGAAGCTCGACCGCCAGGTGAAGGGCCTCACGGCCGTCACGCCGGGCCGCCGCACGCAGGACGAGCCGCCGCCCGATCCGTGGGACGGGCTGTTCCAGCTCGCGATGACGGTTGCGGGCGCCCACGGCGAGCGACCGCCGACCGCGGGGCGCATGCGGCGTTAGGTCCCGTTCGGGCCTTCAGCGCGCGGCGGGCAACCCGCATACAATGCTTCGAAAAGTGGGGCCGCCGTCCCCGGACGGCCGTCCCGCGCTCTCCCCACGAATTCACGCCGCCGAGCGCGGCTCGCTTCTCGAGTCACATGATGGATATCGATCAGTACATGACCGACCTGGGCCGCCGCGCCCGGCATGCTTCCCGTGCGATGGCGCGCGCCAGCACGGCCGCGAAGAACGCGGCGCTCGAAGCCGTGGCGCACGCGATCGAACGCGATGCGCAGGCGCTGAAGGATGCGAATGCGCGCGACGTCGCACGCGCCCGCGAAAAGGGGCTCGATGCGGCGTTCGTCGATCGCCTGACGCTGTCGGACAAGGCGCTGAAGACGATGGTCGAAGGGCTGCGCCAGGTTGCGTCGCTCGCCGATCCGATCGGCGAGATCGGCAATCTGAAGTTCCGTCCGAGCGGGATCCAGGTCGGCCAGATGCGCGTGCCGCTCGGCGTGATCGGCATCATCTACGAATCGCGCCCGAACGTGACGATCGACGCGGCCGCGCTGTGCCTGAAGTCGGGCAACGCGACGATCCTGCGCGGCGGCTCCGAGGCGCTCGAATCGAACACCGCGCTCGCCAGGCTGATCGGCGAAGGGCTGGCCGCCGCCGGCCTGCCGCAGGACGCGGTGCAGGTCGTCGAGACCGCCGATCGCGCGGCGGTCGGCAAGCTGATCACGATGACCGAATACGTCGACGTGATCGTGCCGCGCGGCGGCAAGAGCCTGATCGAGCGCCTGATCAACGAGGCGCGCGTGCCGATGATCAAGCACCTCGACGGCATCTGCCACGTCTACGTCGACGATCGCGCGGATCTCGACAAGGCGCTGACCGTCTGCGACAACGCGAAGACGCATCGCTACGGCACCTGCAACACGATGGAGACGCTGCTCGTCGCGAGCGGCATCGCGGCGAAGGTGCTGCCGCTGCTCGGCAAGGTCTATCGCGACAAGCAGGTCGAACTGCGCGTCGACGCGGCCGCGCGCGCGGTGCTTGCCGAAGCCGGCATCGGCCCGCTCGTCGATGCGACCGAGGACGACTGGCACACCGAGTATCTCGCGCCGGTGCTCGCGATCAAGATCGTCGACGGCCTCGACGCAGCGATCGAGCACATCAACCACTACGGCTCGCATCACACCGATGCGATCGTTACCGAGGATCACGACCGTGCGATGCGCTTCCTGCGCGAAGTCGATTCGGCGAGCGTGATGGTCAACGCGTCGACGCGCTTCGCGGACGGCTTCGAATTCGGCCTCGGCGCGGAAATCGGCATTTCGAACGACAAGCTGCACGCGCGCGGCCCGGTCGGCCTCGAAGGGCTGACGTCGCTGAAGTACGTGGTGCTCGGGCACGGCGAAGGCCGCCAGTAACGCAGAACGCAAAACACAAGGCGAGGCGCACAACCGATGGCAATGCTCTGGGTCAAGACGTTCCATATCGTTCTGATTGCCGCGTGGTTCGCGGGGCTGTTCTACCTGCCGCGCATCTACGTGAACCTCGCGATGGAGACCGATCCGGCTGCGGTGCGGCGCCTGCTGCTGATGGCGCGCAAGCTGTTCCGCTTCATGACGATGATCGCGGTGCCGGCGCTCGCCTGCGGGCTGTGGCTGTGGCTCGTGATCGGCATCGGCCAGGGGCAGGGCTGGATCCACGCGAAGGTGACGGTCGTGCTGCTGCTGGTGATCTACCACGCGTACTGCGGGCATCTGCTGAAGGTGTTCGAGCGCGGCGAGAACCGCCGCACCGACAAGTGGTATCGCGTATTCAACGAGCTGCCGGTGCTCGGCATGCTGATCGCGGTCGCGCTGGTCGTGATCAAGCCGTTCTGAGCGAATGCGCCGGCGAACCCGCCGGCGGCGCGGCCCGCTTGCCTGTCATTGCGCAACGGCGTCCCTCGGGGCGCCGTTTGTCGTATACGACGCCGGCGGCGGCTAGTCCTTCGCGCCGTCGTCGATCCGGCGGCGCGTGATCGCTTCCTTCGCGCGGCCGACGCGCTCCATCAGCGCGGGGCCGCGCGACAGCGCGACGCCGACCGCGAGGATGTCGCCGATCGCCAGATGCGACATCCGCGACGTCATCGGCGAGAACACGTCGGTTTCCTCGGCGATGTTCGATGCGAGGCTGACCGTCGCGAGCTTCGCGAGCGGCGAATGGCTGTGCGTAATCGCGACGACTTTCGCGCCGCATGCGAGCGCCGCGCGCGCGGCGTCGACGATGTCGCGCGTGCGGCCCGTGTTCGAGATCGCGACGACGACGTCCTGCGGCCCGAGCAGCGCGGCCGACATCGAGAACGTATGCGGGTCCGAATACGCGACGCTCGGTACGCCGAGCCGGAAGAACTTGTGCTGGATGTCCTGCGCGGCGATGCCCGAGCCGCCCGCACCGTAGAACTCGATGCGCGATGCATTCGACAACAGCGCGATCGCCTCGGCGACGCTGCCCGCCGACAGGCTGTTGCGCACCTCGATCAGCGCGCCGATCGTGCGGTCGAACACCTTGCCGATGATGCCGGGCGCGGGCTCGTCGGGCTCGACGTCGCGATACACGGACGACACGCCCGGCGCGACGCTCTGCGCGAGCCGGATCTTGAATTCGCGAAAGCCGCTGCAGCCGAGCGCCTGGCAGAAGCGCGCGATGGTCGGCTGGCTGACGCCCGCGCGCGTCGACAGTTCGGTCATCGCGAGGTCGAGCACCTCTCGCGGCGCGGCGAGGATGTAGTCGGCAAGCTTGCGCTCGGACGGGCGGAGTTCGGCGCGGATCGCTTCGATGCGGGGCAGCATGGGACGGCAGATGGAAATCGGGTTCGGATGAGCGAGTGTATCTCAATCGAATTGTAGAAAATCTACATGAAAATACTAGCGGGAATAGGCGATCTTCCTCGCGATGGTCGTCACGCTAATTAGGGTTTTCACTAGTTATAGCCTTGATGCTAGCGGGAATGAGGATTGCAGCCGGTTCGATCTGCATTGCGTGCTTGTAGTTTTTCTACTAGACTGCCTTCGTTCGGTCGACGCACTCGACCGTCCCCACGATTCCAACCGCCGGCGTCGGCCGGCATACAGGAGCGCCCAGCATGACGTCGCTGCATCCCACCCTGGCGAAGGTCACCGAACGCGTGATCGCCCGCAGCCAATCGACCCGTTCCGCCTATCTGCAGCGCATCGACGGCGCGCAGGGCAAGTTCCCGGCGCGCGGCGCGCTGTCGTGCGCGAACCTCGCGCACGGTTTCGCGGGGCTCGAGGGCAGCGACAAGTTCGCGATCAAGGCGATCCGCGAGCCGAACATCGGCATCGTGTCGTCCTATAACGAGATGCTGTCCGCGCACGCGCCGTACAAGGATTTCCCCGACATCATCAAGGCCGCCGCGCGCGAGAACGGCGGCGTTGCGCAGTTCGCGGGCGGCGTGCCGGCCATGTGCGACGGCGTCACGCAGGGCAATCCGGGGATGGAGCTGTCGCTGTTCTCGCGCGAGGCGATCGCGATGGGCACGGCGATCGCGCTCACCCACAACATGTTCGACGCGGCGCTGTGCCTCGGCATCTGCGACAAGATCGTGCCGGGCCTGCTGATCGGCGCGCTGCAGTTCGGCCACCTGCCGACGATCTTCGTGCCGGCCGGCCCGATGACGAGCGGCCTGTCGAACGACGACAAGGCGAAGATCCGCCAGCAGTTCGCGACCGGCCAGGTAGGCCGCGACGCACTGCTCGAAGCCGAATCGGCCGCGTATCACGGCCACGGCACCTGCACGTTCTATGGCACCGCGAACAGCAACCAGATGCTGATGGAGCTGATGGGGCTGCACCTGCCGGGCTCGGCCTTCGTCCACCCGCATACGCCGCTGCGCACCGCGCTGACGGCCGAAGCCGCGCGCCGCGTGCTCGACCTGACGGTCGAGCGCGGCCAGTACACGCCGATCGGCCACGTGATCGACGAGAAGGCGATCGTCAACGGCATCGTCGCGCTGCTCGCGACGGGCGGGTCGACCAACCACACGCTGCACCTCGTCGCGATCGCGCGCGCGGCCGGCATCCTGATCGACTGGAACGACTTCGACGAGCTGTCGGCGGTCGTGCCGCTGCTCGCGAAGATCTACCCGAACGGCAAGGCGGACGTGAATCATTTCCACGCTGCGGGCGGCGTCGCGTTCCTGGTGCGCAACCTGCTCGAAGGCGGGCTGCTGCACGAGGACGTGACGACGGTCGCCGGCAAGGGGCTGTCGCACTACACGAAGGAGCCGAAGCTGATCGACGGCAAGCTGACCTGGGTCGACGGCGCGGCCGAAAGCCACGACACGAAGGTGCTGCGCGGCATCCGCGACCCGTTCCAGCCGGACGGCGGCCTGCGCCTGATGCAGGGCCGGCTCGGCCGCGGCGTGATCAAGATCTCGGCGGTCGCGCCCGAGCACCGCAAGGTGACGGCGCCCGCGATCGTGTTCGATTCGCAGGAAGCCGTGCAGGAAGCGTTCGATCGCGGCGAGCTGAAGCGCGATTTCGTCGCGGTCGTGCGCTTCCAGGGCGCGCGCGCGAACGGGATGCCCGAACTGCACCGTTTGACGCCGCTGCTCGGCGTGCTGCAGGATCAGGGCTTCCATGTCGCGCTCGTCACCGACGGGCGCATGTCGGGCGCCTCGGGCAAGGTGCCGGCCGTGATCCACGTGTCGCCCGAAGCGCTGCTGGCCGGTCCGATCGGCAAGGTGCAGACCGGCGACACGCTCGTGATCGACGCGGAAGCCGGCGTGCTCGACATCGAGATCGACGACGCGCAATGGGCGGCGCGCCCGGTCGCGCAGCCGCAGCATCAGGCCGACAACGAAGTCGGGTTCGGCCGCGAGCTGTTCGGCGTGTTCCGCGCGGCGGCCGCACCGGCCGAACAGGGCGCATCCGTGTTCGGGGCGCTGGTCGGCGAGACGGCCGCCCGCGTCGCCGCGTAATTCCAGGGATTCAAGGAGAAGCATCGATGAAGACGATTGGTGAAATCGTGAAGCTGGGCCCGGTGATTCCGGTGCTCGCATTCGACTCGGTCGAGCAGGGCGAACACGTGTCGCGTGCGTTGCACGCGGGCGGCGTGAAGGTGCTCGAGATCACGCTGCGCACGCCGGCCGGCCTGGAGGCGATCCAGCGCGCGAGCCAGCTCGCGGACGACATCGTCGTCGGCGTCGGCACGATCACGAAGCCCGAGCACTGCGAGCAGGCCAGGCGCGCGGGCGCGAAGTTCGGCGTGTCGCCGGGCCTGACGAAGGAACTGCACCTCGCGTCGCTCGACGCGGGCCTGCCGCTGCTGCCGGGCGTGATGACGCCGAGCGACATCATCCAGGCGCTCGAATTCGGCTACGAGATCGTCAAGTTCTTCCCCGCGCAGCAGGCCGGCGGCGTGCCGATGCTGCAGGCATTCCACGGGCCGTTCCCGACGCTGAAGTTCTGCCCGACCGGCGGCATCTCCGCCGACACCGCGCCGAATTTCCTGAAGCTGCCGAACGTCGTCTGCGTCGGCGGTTCCTGGCTCACGCCGAAGGCCGCGCTTGCCGCGCAGGACTGGGCCGAAGTCACGCGTCTCGCGCAAGCGGCCAGCCAGCTGCCCCGTTAAGGTTTGTACGAAACGGCAGTTTCACCCTCGGAAGACGAGCGCTTAGTGCTTGTTTTCCGAGGGTTTTTGCTGATGGAACCGGTTCTATCCGCGGGCCGTAAAGATAAGTAAAATTCAGCGTCCCGAGCGGCAGGGGTTCGTCCGCTGTTTCGGAGACCTGCGCAGCCGGGCATACTCGCGTCAATCCGCGTCCGGTTCGAATAATCCCAAGGAGGAGTGCCACATGGGGGCTGTCCAAGGCAGCATGCTGCTCGTATTCACGCTGATCGCGATCGCCGCGCTGATCCTGATGATCGCGCGCTTCAAGATCTACCCGTTCCTGGTGCTGATCATCGTTTCGCTGGGCCTTGGCCTGGCCGTCGGCATGCCGATGGACAAGATCGTCAAGTCGTTCGAGACGGGCACGGGCGGCACGCTCGGCCACATTGCGATCGTCGTCGGCCTCGGCACGATGCTCGGCAAGATGATGGCCGAATCGGGCGGCGCCGAACGGATCGCGACCACGCTGATCGACTGGTTCGGTGAAAAGAACATCCACTGGGCGATGATGTTCGTCGCGATCATCGTCGGCCTGCCGGTGTTCTTCGAAGTCGGCTTCGTGCTGCTGATCCCGATCGCGTTCAACGTCGCGAAGCGTACCGGCAAGTCGCTGCTCGTCGTCGGCCTGCCGATGGTGGCCGGCCTGTCCGTCGTGCACGGGCTGATCCCGCCGCACCCGGCCGCGCTGCTCGCCGTCCAGCAATACGGCGCCGATATCGGCAAGACGATCGCCTTCGGCCTGATCGTCGGCGTGCCGACCGCGATCATCGCGGGCCCGGTGTTCGCGCTGACGATCTCGAAGTTCGTGAAGCTGCCGGAAAACAACCCGCTCGCCGCGCAGTTCGTCGATACGCACGCGGACGGCAAGCGCCGCGAACTGCCGGGCTTCGGCATCACGCTGTTTACGATTCTGCTGCCGGTCGTGCTGATGCTCGTCGGCAGCTGGGCCGACCTGGTGTTCGCGCCGAAATCGCTGCCGAACAACCTGCTGCGCTTTGCCGGCAACTCGGACGTCGCGCTGCTGATCGCGGTGCTGGTGAGCTTCTTCACGTTCGGCAAGCTGCAAGGCTTCAATCGCGACCAGATCCAGAAGTTCTGCGGCGAGTGCCTGGCGCCGATCGCCGGGATCACGCTGATCGTCGGCGCGGGCGGCGGCTTCGGCGGCGTCCTGCGCGACAGCGGGATCTCGCAGCAGATCGTCGAAACCGCGAAGCACGCGCATCTGTCGCCGCTGCTGCTCGGCTGGTTCGTCGCGGCGCTGATGCGTCTGGCGACGGGTTCGGCGACGGTCGCGATGACGACGGCCTGCGGCATCGTCGCGCCGATCGCGGCGGCGGCCGGCACGGCGGTCAGCCCGGAGCTGCTGGTGCTTGCCACCGGCTCGGGCTCGCTGATTTTCTCGCACGTGAACGACGGCGGTTTCTGGCTGATCAAGGAGTATTTCGGGATGACGGTCGGTCAAACCTTCAAGACCTGGTCGTTGCTCGAAACGATCATCTCGGTGCTTGGCCTCGGTTTCACGCTGGCGTTGAGCATGGTTCTGTAACAAGGGGTAGTCAATGATTCTGATCGCAATGGGCGTGTCGGGCGCGGGCAAATCGCGAATCGGCGAGATGCTGGCGGAACGCCTGTCGTGCAGCTTTACCGACGGCGACGCGTTTCACAGCGCGGCGAACAAGGAAAAGATGCACCACGGCATTCCGCTGACCGACGACGACCGCTGGCCGTGGCTGCGCGCGATTCGCGAGGCCATCGAGGCCAAGCAGCGCGCGGGCGAGACGGCGGTGTTCACGTGCTCGTCGCTGAAACGCTCGTATCGCGACGTGCTGCGCGGCAACGACACCGACGTGCGGTTCGTGTATCTGAAGGGTTCGTTCGAGGTATTGCGCGAGCGCCTGAAGGACCGCACCGGCCACTTCTTCGATCCGTCGCTGCTGCAGAGCCAGCTCGACACGCTCGAGGAGCCGGGCCCGGACGAAGCGATCGAGGTCAGCATCGAGCTGACGCCCGAGCAGATCGTCGACCAGGTGATGGTGAAGATCGGGTTCGCGCAGCAGCAGTGACGGTGGGGCGGGAGGTCGATCCCGCTGAAACCGGCTGATACGCCGATGCCAAGGGGCCGGGCCTGTTTTTACGGGGCTCGGCCCTTTTCGTTTGGATGCGTTCGGTTGCGGATTCGAATGGAGCGGGGTGCCGCGCGTCATGCTTGCCGCGAAGTGTCGGCTCGTATCGAAATCAGCTTCCGACGCGGGGAATCTTGCCGAATTTCCCGCCGGCGACCCATCCGCTGCCGGAGTCGCACCTGACCTTGGTGTACATGTCGACTTTGCCCGCCATGTCCATTCCGGGTTCGCAGTGTTCCGATGGTTGAAGGTAGAAGATGACTTTTCCGTCGATGCTGTCGTAAACCGGGATGCGATCCTGCGCGATCCACGTTTCGTCGGGATGCGACGAGCAGCCGATCACCAGAATCGACAGCAATGAAATGACGCTACTGCTTCGGATAGACATGTTCGGCAACCAGTCGTCGTGAGCGTGAATCCTGTCGTCTGCGTGGCGGGACAGAGGGCCCAAAAGGATTCGCTTCAAACCGTCTCACCGCCCCCCCGCCTGCCGCGCAATCCCGTCGAGCAGCACCTCGAGCATCGTCTCGTGCACCACGGCCGGATCGAGCGCCGCGTAAAGCGGCGCGACCGCCTTGACGAGCGGATGCCCCGCATCGGACAGCGCGTCCATTTCCGCCAGCTCGACGTCGTTCGCGGCCCGCGTGAGGCCGCCGGCCTCGGCCGCGGCGAGCCCGATCACGCTCGCATACCAGCCGACGCACACGGTCGGCAGCGCCGCGTGCGGGATGCCGGCATCGACGAGCGCGCGGTGCACGGCCTCGACGTGCGCGAGATCGGCCGGCCCCGTGCTCATGTGACGCTGCAGCAAGCCGAACGCGACCGGACGGGCCAGCGCGAGCGACCGATACTGGCGCGCGAGGTCGCACAGCCGCTCGCGCCACGGCAGCGTGTCGTCGACCGGCACCAGCGAACGCGACAGCGCGTTCGCGATCGCGCGGCTCAAGCCTTCCTTCGACTTGAAGTGGTACAACACGCTCATCGGGTCGCAGCCGATCGACTGCGCGAGCTTGCGCACGCTGAACGCGGCTTCGCCGACTTCTTCGAGCAGCGCGAGCGCAGCGGCGACGATCGCGTCCTTGTCGAGGCCGCGCGGGCCCTGGGCGGGTTTGTCTTTCATCGAGGTGGCGCGCCGGCCGGGATGGACCGGCCGTAAGCTTGACGAAAGCATATTCTACACTGTAGAATTATTTCTGCGGTGTAGAAATTGGGTGTCCCGGCACCTTTCAATGCGTGCTTCTCGCACGGTCCGGGATCCAGGCGGCACGAGCGTGCCCGCCGTCAACACGGGCGCGTCGCGCCCCTTCTTTCGTTGACACCCAAGTGGAACCGGCTGCCCCACCCGCGAAGCCAGAACGGCTCTTCGACAGGCGGCCCAAGACCATGCAAGTGCAAACATGATTTCCCGACAACCCCTGATCCAGGGCGAATCGCGTTTCGAGCAAACGCAACTGACTATCGAAAAAGACAACTGGAACTGGTGCGATCCGGCCCGTTACGACGGCGAGCGCCCGGCGAACTGGTACGAGGCGTCGCTGTCGCGCCATGCGAACAGCGCGCCGCTCGCGCATGACACGGTGTGCGACGTGCTCGTGATCGGCGCCGGGCTGCTCGGCGCATCGACCGCGCTGCATCTCGCGGAAGCGGGCGTCGACACGATCCTCGTCGACAAGCATCACGTCGGCTCGGCGGCATCGGGCCGCAACGGCGGCCAGCTCACGCCCGGCCTCGCGCGCTGGGAAGCCGCCGACATGATCGATCACCTGTCGCACGACGATGCGAAGCGGCTGTGGCGCTTCGCGTCGACCGAGTCGATGGACCTGATCGACGCGATCGGCGCGCGCTATGCGCTCGATCTCGACCGCAAGCGCGGCCACGTGACGGCGGCCGTCCATCCCGGCCACATGAGCGCGCTGCTCGACGGCGCGGATGCGCGCCGCCATCTCGGCGACGCGGGCGTGACGCTGGTCGGCAGGCATCAGCTGCACGACGAATACGTGCGCTCGGGGCTGTATCACGGTGCGGCGGTCGACGCGATCGGCGGGCAGATCCATCCGCTCGCGCTGGTGCGCGGCCTCGTGCACGGCTTCCGGCTGAACGGCGGCGCGCTGTACGAGGGCACCGAGGTGCTGGAGCTCGACGAGACGCCGGCGGGCGTCGTCGCGACGACACCGGGCGGCACGATCACCGCGCGCAAGGGCGTCGTGCTCGCGCTGCACAACACGACGTTCCGCCTGCTCGACGACGGCGCGGCGACGACCGTGCCGTTCTTCACGTACGTGAGCGTGACGGCGCCGCTCGACGTCGACGTCGCGACGCTGATGCCGGCCGGCATGCCGGTGTACGACACGCAGTTCCAGATCGACTACTACCGGCCGGTGCGCGGCAACCGGCTGCTGTTCGGCGGCCAGGGCACCGGCACCTGCTGGGCGCAGCCCGATGTGAACGCCTATCTGCTCACGCGGCTGAACACGGTGTTTCCGCAATACGACGGCCGCTTCGCGCTCGTCTACAGCTGGAGCGGCGTCAGCGACTTCACGCTGAACGGCGCGACCGACAGCCGCAAGACGGACGGCCGCGTGCCGGTCCACATGGTGCAGGGCTGGAGCGGGCACGGCGTCGCGCAGACGGTGCGGATCGGCAAGGCGATCTGCGACGATTTCGTCGGACGCAACGACGACTTCTCGATGCTGACCGGCATCGACCATCGCGAGATTCCGCTCGGCCGGCAACTGTCGCCGATCGCGATTCCGGCCGCGAAGGCCGCGATGAGCGTGATGAGTGCGCTGAATCCGGGGAAGATGATCTCGTTCTGATTCCGGCGGCACGATACGGCGCGGCCGGTGCGCAAGCACTGACGCCGGAAACGAAAACGCCCGATGCGATGCATCGGGCGTTTGCTTTTGCGCGCCTGCGACGGCCGGCAGGGCCGCCGCCGCGAACGCGCAGCGAAGCCGCGTTACGCGATCCGCTTCGCGAGTTCGACCGCCTTGCCGATATACGAAGCGGGCGTCATCGCGAGCAGGCGATCCTTCGCATCCTGCGGAATCGCCAGCGTGCCGACGAATTCCTGCAGCGCTTCGCGCGTGATGCCCTTGCCGCGCGTCAGCTCCTTCAGCTGCTCGTACGGGTTCTCGATGCCGTAGCGGCGCATCACGGTCTGGACCGGCTCGGCGAGCACTTCCCAGCAGTTGTCGAGGTCTTCGTTCAGCCGCTGCGGGTTCACCTCGAGCTTGTCGAGGCCACGGATCAGCGAGTCGTACGCGAGCAGCGAGTAGCCGAGCGCGACGCCCATGTTGCGCAGCACGGTCGAGTCGGTCAGGTCGCGCTGCCAGCGCGACACCGGCAGCTTGTCGGCGAGGTGGCGCAGCGTCGCGTTCGCGAGGCCGAGGTTGCCTTCCGAGTTCTCGAAGTCGATCGGATTGACCTTGTGCGGCATCGTCGACGAGCCGATTTCGCCGGCCTTCGTCTTCTGCTTGAAGTAGCCGACCGAGATGTAGCCCCACACGTCGCGGTCGAGGTCGAGCAGGATCGTGTTCGCGCGGGCCACCGCGTCGAACAGCTCGGCCATGTAGTCGTGCGGCTCGATCTGGATCGTGTACGGGTTGAACGTGAGCTTCAGGCGGTTCTCGATCACGTCGCGCGAGAACGCTTCCCAGTCGAATTCCGGATATGCGGACAGGTGCGCGTTGAAGTTGCCGACCGCGCCATTCATCTTGCCGAGGATCTCGACCTTCTCGATGCGCACGATCGCGCGTTCGAGGCGGGCAGCGACGTTCGCGAGTTCCTTGCCGAGCGTCGTCGGGCTGGCCGGCTGGCCGTGCGTGCGCGACAGCATCGGCTGGTCGGCGAGCGCATGCGCGAGCGCGACGAGGCGCTGGTGGACCGTGCGCAGCGCCGGCACGATCACGTGCTCGCGCGCGCCGGCGAGCATCATGCCGTGCGACGTATTGTTGATGTCTTCCGACGTGCACGCGAAGTGGATGAATTCGCTGGCCTTCTCGAGCTCGGCCTGGCCCTTCACCGATTCCTTCAGCCAGTATTCGACGGCCTTCACGTCGTGGTTCGTCACGCGCTCGATTTCCTTGATGCGTGCGGCGTCGTGCGCGGTGAAGCGCTCGGCGAGCTGCAGCAGGAACTGTTCGGATGCTTCCGAGAAGCGCGGGATTTCCGCGAAGCCGGCACGCGACAGCGCGATCAGCCAGTGCACCTCGACGGTGACGCGGTGGCGCATGAAAGCGGCTTCGGAGAGCCAGTCGCGCAGCGCTTCGGTCTTGCTGGCGTAGCGGCCGTCGATGGGCGAGAGCGCGGTGAGGGCGAAAAGCGTATCGGGACGAGTGTCGGACATGATCGGGCGGGCCTTGGGGCCGGGTCGAGCGAGGGGGGAGAATCCGGCATTTTACCATCGGCGCGCGACGATTCCGGGCGCGGGCGGCCGGCGCGCGCCGCCGCGTGCCGACGCCGCGCCGGCACGCCCGTGCGCCGTGGTCGCGGCGGCCGTGCGCGCCGCCGCCGGCCGCGCCCGCGCGCCGGTAAAATGCCGGCTTCTCCCCGATCGCCGCCCGCCGCGCGCGCCCCGTATGGAACTGAAATGGCTGGAAGACTTCGTCTCGCTCGCGGAGACGCGCAGCTTTAGCCGGTCCGCCGAGCTGCGGCACGTGTCGCAGCCGGCGTTTTCGCGGCGCATCCAGGCGCTCGAGGCGTGGCTCGCGACCGAACTGATCGATCGTTCGGTCTATCCGACCCGGCTCACGCAGGCCGGCCAGATCTTCTACGAGCAGGCGCTGACGATGCTGTCGCAGGCGCACGAGGCGCGCACGCTGCTGCGCGGTCACGTCGGCGCGCCGGTGCCGACCATCGAGTTCGCGGTGCCGCACACGCTGTCGCTCACGTACTTCCCGCGCTGGCTGCAGCGCATCGAGGCGAAGATGGGGCAGGTCCATACGCGGCTGCGCGCGCTGAACGTGCACGACGCGGTGCTGTCGCTCGTCGAGGGCGGCTGCGACCTCGTGATGGGCTACCACCACCCGAGCCATCCGGTCGCGCTCGACCCCGCGCGCTACGACATGCTGATCCTCGGCAGCGAGCCGATCAGCGCGTTCTCGGCGCCCGGCCGCGCGGGACGGCCGCGCTACACGCTGCCGGGCACGGCCGAGGCGCGCGTACCGTACCTGTCGTATACGCCGAACGCGTATCTCGGCCGGATGACCGAGGTGATCATCGCGAATGCGCCGACGCCGCTGTTCCTCGACCGCGTATACGAAACCGACATGGCCGAAGGGCTGAAGGCAATGGCGCTCGCGGGCCACGGCGTCGCGTTCCTGCCGCACAGCGCGGTGGAGGACGCGGTCGCCGGCGGCCGGCTGATCCGGCTCGACCGTGCGGTGCGCGGCGGCGCGCAGCCGTTCACGCTGACGATGGAGATCCGCCTCTACTGCGACAAGCTCGCGCTGCAGGGTGACGAGCCGCGGCAGAAGCTCGTGCGCGCGCTGTGGGAGGTGGTGCGCGACGAGTTGCGCGAAACGGCCGGTTAACCGCCGGCGGTTAACCGCGGCTTCGATCGCCGGCTGGCTGACGACCGGCTTGCGGCGCCTGTCGGACGGCTGTCCGGCGGCCGGCGCAGGCCCGGCGCGCGCTGTTTTTCACGTCCGCGATGCACGATCGATGGCGACCGTTCTTGCGCAAATCGACCGCGGATTTGCGAAAAATCGCGATCATGCAAGAAACGCATAATCGAATAAGCAAACGGCATTGGATAAAAAAAACGGGTTTTTCGACAATGTGCGCAATCCGTTGAACGTTGGAGCATCCATGTCTTCGCAACAGCAGTCCATCCCGTCCTACCTGCACGCCGACGATCTCGGCCCGTGGGGCAACTACCTCCAGCAGGTCGATCGCGTCGCGCCGTACCTCGGTTCGCTGTCGCGCTGGCTCGAAACGCTGAAGCGTCCGAAGCGCATCCTGGTCGTCGATGTGCCGATCGAGCTCGACAACGGTACCGTCGCGCACTTCGAGGGCTATCGCGTGCAGCACAACGTGTCGCGCGGCCCGGGCAAGGGCGGCGTGCGCTACCACCAGGACGTGACGCTGTCGGAAGTGATGGCGCTGTCCGCATGGATGTCGGTGAAGAACGCGGCCGTGAACGTGCCGTACGGCGGCGCGAAGGGCGGTATCCGCGTCGACCCGCGCAAGCTGTCGCGCGGCGAGCTCGAGCGCGTGACGCGCCGCTACACCAGCGAAATCGGCATCATCATCGGCCCGAACACCGACATTCCGGCGCCGGACGTCAACACCAACGAACAGGTGATGGCGTGGATGATGGACACCTTCTCGATGAACCAGGGCCAGACGTCGACCGGCGTCGTGACCGGCAAGCCGATCTCGCTCGGCGGTTCGCTCGGCCGCAAGGAAGCGACCGGCCGCGGCGTGTTCGTGGTCGGCTGCGAAGCGGCGAAGAAGAAGGGCCTCGAGATCGAAGGCGCGCGCATCGCGGTGCAGGGCTTCGGCAACGTCGGCGGCATCGCGGCGAAGCTGTTCCAGGAAGCGGGCTCGAAGGTGATCGCGGTGCAGGATCACACCGGCACGATCTACCAGCCGGCCGGCCTCGACGCGAACAAGCTGCTCGACCACGTGGGCCGCACCGGCGGCGTCGCGGGCTTCGAGGGCGCGGAACCGATGCCGAACGACGAATTCTGGACGGTCGAGACCGACATCCTGATCCCGGCAGCACTGGAAAACCAGATCACCGAGAAGAACGCGTCGAAGATCCGCACGAAGATCATCGTCGAAGGCGCGAACGGCCCGACCACGACGGCGGCCGACGACATCCTGAGCGCGAACGGCGTGCTCGTGATCCCGGACGTGATCGCGAATGCGGGCGGCGTGACCGTGTCGTACTTCGAATGGGTGCAGGATTTCTCGAGCTTCTTCTGGACCGAGGACGAGATCAACCACCGCCTCGAGCGCGTGATGCGCGAAGCGTTCGCCGGCGTGTGGGCGGTCGCGGAAGAGCACAAGGTGTCGGTGCGCACCGCGGCGTTCATCGTCGCGTGCAAGCGCATCCTGATGGCGCGCGAAATGCGCGGCCTGTACCCCTGATCGGCGTCGCGGTCGTACGCGGCCCGTTGATTTCGATCAAGCGATGACGCAATCCACCCGATTGCGTGCATGAACCGCGCGGGCGGTGCCGGATCCGGCACCGCCCGCGCGCGCATTCGAGGCGCCCGAAGCCGGGAGGACGGCTGCGCACCGGGCGATTCGTAGTGCGGTAAACAACCAGTACTTTCAAAAATATTACTTTGATACACTGGCGCGGGTTTCAGCCAAGGAGATGACCAAAATGAAATACCACAAGGCAGTCCTGATGGTCGCGGCGCTCTGCGCGTTCGCAAGCGGCGCGCAGGCTCAGGAGACGGGCACGCTGAAGAAGATCAAGGACACGGGCGTAATCGCGCTGGGCCACCGCGAGTCGTCGATTCCGTTCTCCTACTACGACCAGAACCAGCAGGTCGTCGGCTATTCGCGCGAATTCCAGATGAAGGTCGTGGACGCGGTGAAGAAGAAGCTGAATCTGCCGAACCTGCAGGTGAAGAACATTCCGGTCACGTCGCAGAACCGCATCCCGCTCGTGCAGAACGGCACGGTCGACATCGAGTGCGGCTCGACCACCAACAACGCCGAGCGCCAGCAGCAGGCCGCGTTCTCCGACACGATCTTCGTGATCGGCACGCGCCTGATGACGAAGAAGGATTCGGGCATCAAGGATTTCGGCGACCTGAAGGGCAAGACGGTCGTGACCACCGCCGGTACGACCTCCGAGCGTCTGCTGCGCAAGATGAACAACGAGAAGCAGATGGGCATGAACATCATCAGCGCGAAGGATCACGGCGATTCGTTCAATACGCTCGAATCGGGCCGCGCGGTCGCGTTCATGATGGACGACGCGCTGCTCGCGGGCGAACGCGCGAAGGCGAAGCAGCCGGGCGAATGGGTGATCGTCGGCACGCCGCAATCCGAAGAGGCTTACGGCTGCATGATGCGCAAGGGCGATGCGGACTTCAAGAAGGTCGTTGACGACGCGATCGCGCAGGTCGAGAAGTCGGGCGAAGCCGCGAAGATCTACGCGAAGTGGTTCGAAAACCCGATCCCGCCGAAGGGGCTGAACCTGAACTTCCCGCTGTCGGACTCGATGAAGAAGCTGTTCGCGAACCCGAACGACAAGGCGCTCGACTGATCACGCGTCCGTTGACGCAGAGTTGATGCTGACGAAACGGAAGAGGCCACGCTTCTTCCGTTTCTTTTTGCTGGAGTCCTGCCCATGTCATACCACTGGAACTGGGGCATTTTCCTGAGCCCCGTCTCGACCGGCGAGCCGACGACTTATTTCGGATGGCTGATGTCCGGCTTCTGGGTGACGATCGAGGTGTCGCTCGTCGCCTGGGTCATCGCGCTGATCGTCGGTTCGCTGTTCGGCGTGCTGCGCACCGTGCCGAACAAATGGCTGTCCGCGATCGGCACCGTGTACGTGTCGATCTTCCGCAACATTCCGCTGATCGTGCAGTTCTTCATCTGGTACCTCGTCGTACCGGAGCTGCTGCCCGCATCGATCGGCACCTGGATCAAGCAGCTGCCGCCCGGCACGCAGTTCTTCACCGCGTCGATCGTCTGTCTCGGGCTGTTCACCGGCGCGCGCGTGTGCGAACAGGTGCGCTCGGGCATCAACGCGCTGCCGAAGGGCCAGCGCGCCGCCGGCCTCGCGATGGGCTTCACGCAGTGGCAGACGTATCGCTACGTGCTGCTGCCGGTCGCGTACCGGATCATCGTGCCGCCGCTCACGTCGGAGTTCCTGAACATCTTCAAGAACTCGGCGGTCGCGTCGACGATCGGCCTGCTCGACCTGTCCGCGCAGGCGCGCCAGCTCGTCGACTACACCGCGCAGACCTACGAGTCGTTCATCGCGGTCACGCTCGCCTACGTGCTCATCAACCTCGTCGTGATGGCGTTCATGCGCTGGATCGAAGGCCGCACGCGGCTGCCCGGCTACATCGGAGGCAAGTGATGCATCAGTTCGACTGGAGTAGTATTCCCGGCGCGCTGCCGACGCTCTGGACCGGCGCGATCGTCACGTTCAAGATCACGCTGATCGCGATCGTGGTCGGGATCGTCTGGGGCACGCTGCTCGCGCTGATGCGGCTGTCGGGCGTGAAGCCGCTCGCATGGTTCGCGAAGGCGTACGTGACGGTGTTCCGCTCGATCCCGCTCGTGATGGTGCTGCTGTGGTTCTTCCTGATCGTGCCGCAGGTGCTGCAGGGCGTGCTCGGGCTGTCGCCGACGATCGACATCCGGCTCGCGTCGGCGATGGTCGCGTTCTCGCTGTTCGAAGCCGCGTATTATTCGGAGATCATCCGCGCCGGCATCCAGGCGGTGCCGCGCGGGCAGGTGAACGCGGCGTTCGCGCTCGGCATGAACTACGCGCAGGCGATGCGCCTCGTGATCCTGCCGCAGGCGTTTCGCGCGATGGTGCCGCTGCTGCTCACGCAGGCGATCGTGCTGTTCCAGGACACGTCGCTCGTATACGTGATCAGCCTCGCGGACTTCTTCCGCACGGCCGCCAACATCGGCGATCGCGACGGCACCACCGTCGAGATGGTGCTGTTCGCCGGCGCCTGCTATTTCGTGATTTGCTCGGTGGCGTCTGCCCTCGTCAAAGGTCTCCAGAAAAAGGTCACAAGATGATTTCCATCAAGAACGTTTCGAAGTGGTACGGCCAGTTTCAGGTTCTCACCGACTGCACGACCGAAGTGAAGAAGGGCGAGGTGGTCGTCGTGTGCGGGCCGTCGGGCTCGGGCAAGTCGACGCTGATCAAGACCGTGAACGGCCTCGAGCCGTTCCAGCAGGGCGAGATCCTCGTGAACGGCCAGTCGGTCGGCGACAAGAAGACGAACCTGTCGAAGCTGCGCTCGAAGGTCGGCATGGTGTTCCAGCATTTCGAGCTGTTCCCGCACCTGTCGATCACCGAGAACCTGACGCTCGCGCAGATCAAGGTGCTCGGCCGCGGCAAGGACGAGGCGGCCGAGAAGGGGCTGAAGCTGCTCGACCGCGTCGGCCTGAAGGCGCATGCGCACAAGTTCCCGGGCCAGCTGTCGGGCGGCCAGCAGCAGCGTGTCGCGATCGCGCGCGCGCTGTCGATGGACCCGATCGCGATGCTGTTCGACGAGCCGACGTCCGCGCTCGATCCGGAGATGATCAACGAAGTGCTCGACGTGATGGTCGAACTCGCGCAGGAAGGGATGACGATGATGGTCGTCACGCACGAGATGGGCTTCGCGAAGAAGGTCGCGCACCGCGTGATCTTCATGGACAAGGGTGCGATCGTCGAGGACGACCGCAAGGACGACTTCTTCTCGAATCCGAAGTCGGATCGGGCTAAGGACTTCCTCGCGAAGATCCTGCACTGAGCGTTGCCGCGGGTTTCGCGCGGCCATGCAGACACCGCCCGGCAGTGCGCCGGGCGGTTTTTTTTCGTCGGACGGCGGCGCCGGTGCCGTGCGCCGCCGGGCAGCCGCCGCGCCGGACGGCTACCAGCTGTACCGGTAGCCGACCTGTCCGACGATCCCGCGCCGGTACGATCCGCCGATGTTGCGCGCGTACTTCGCGTTCGCGTACAGCTCGCCCGACTTGCCGAAGCCGGCGGTCACGCCGATGCCGAGTTCGTACCAGGTGCGGCCCAGGTGCGTCGCGAACGGCGTGCCGCCGACGACGGTCTGGCCCGGCGACAGGAAGTCGTGCAGCACGTCGGCCGTGAAGTACGGCGTCGCGGCGCCGCCGCCGGCGCTCGACTCGAGGTTCGGCCGGAAGATGCGCACGCCGACGCGGCCGCGCAGCGCGTTGCTCGTCGTGCCCGATACGGCCGACACGTTGTCGCTGAACCCGTTGAGCTTCACGTACTGGTACATCAGCTGCGCCTGCGGCTCGACCGCGATCGGCGTGCCGCCGATCGCGAACGGCTTGCCGACCTCCTGCGACAGCGCGACGCCGAAGCCGTTCTGCGACGCTTCGTTGCCGTAGCTGTCGCGATAGCGGTTGCCGTAGTGCGTGACCTGGCCGACGCTGTCGAAGTACGTGCCGTCGGGCAGGTACTTCGTCCAGTAGCCGCCGAGGCTCTGCGCATGCATCTGCACCGAGCCGGTCGAGGTCGACAGGTCCGGCGTGTCGGCGCGCGCGAGATCGGTGAAGCTCGCGTTCGACGTGCCGATGGTCGCGGTCACGCCCGCGTGCGTGCTGCCGCCGTTGGGCGTCTGGTCGAGCGTCCAGTCCTTGCCGAGCTGCGCGAAGAAGGTGCGCTCGTCGGCGGCGAAGCGGCCCGCATTCGCATCGAGACTCTGGCCGCCGATGCGCCCCCACACGCCGTCGCGGTTGCCGGGCTGCTGCTTCTCGAGGTTGTAGATGTCGCCGACGCGCTCGTGCAGCTTGCCGAGCGTCGAGAAGCCGTAGTCGACGTTGAGCAGCGGCGTCAGCGCATAGCCCGAGACGCCCGGGCGATAGGCGAGGGCGCCGCCGTTGCCGCTGCCGGACGGGCCGACCGGATCGCCCGGGTCGGTCGGGTCGAGCTGCGAGCGCAGATACCAGCCGTTCGCGTCGCCCTGGCCGCCGCGGTAGAGCCGGTACTCGTACGCACCGGCCTGCACCGGGCCCGCGAGATGGAACGCCGACGCGGTGGTCGTGCCGCCGTTGGCCGTGACGACCACCGGAATCCCGTCGCCGGTCGTCTGCGCGCCGGTGCCGGCCGTGTTGGCGATCTTCAGGCCGGTCGTGCCGCGCGCGGCACCGCCGTCGACGATCACGCGATCGGTCGGCGACGCGTCGGCGCCGAGGAACGTGTTCAGCGCGATCGTGCCGCCGTTGCCGACGTAGCTGCCGGTCGTCAGCGTCTTGTAGCTGCCGCTCAGCGCCGGCGAGCCGGTCGGTGCGGCGACCGCGACCGTGCCCGCGTTCGTCAGGCTGCTCAGCACCGAGCTCGCCGTCATGTTCCAGGTGCTCGTGCCGTCGACCGTCAGTGCGACCGGATCGATCCGGCCGGTCAGCGTCGTGCGCTGGGTCAGGAACACGCTGCCGGTGCTGGATGCGTCGGAGACGATGTCGCCGGTCAGGTTCACGGCCGATGCGCTGAAGCTCGTGTGGCTGCCGTTCGACAGGTCCAGCAGCGTGCCGTTGCCGGTCGTCACGACCGTGCCGTTGCGCACTGCGATGTCGGCGGCGCCGCCGCGCGCGGCGAACGCCGGGCCGCCGGTCGACGTCACGCTGCCGCCGTCGACGAGCACCGAACTCGTCGCGCCGGTCGCGAGCGTGTCGGAGGTCAGCACGCCGGCCGTCGCGCCCTTGAGCGTCGTTCCCGTCAGCGCGAGCGCGCCGCCGCTGTCCGCGGTCGCGCCATGGCCGGCCGCGCTCGAAATCGACGAGCCCGTATCGGCGATGCGGCCGCCGTTCTGCGTGACGAGGCCGTCGGCGGCGGCGCCGGCCGTGCCGAGCTTCGTGCCCGACAACAGTGCCGTCGCGCCGCTGCCGACGACGAGCGCGGCCGCGCCGGCGCCGGTTGTCGCGACGGTCGTGCCGCTGGCCGCGAGCGTCGAATCCGCGCCCGACACGACCATGCCGCGCGCGCCGTCGCCGGAGGTTCGCACCTGCGTAGCGGCATCGGTCGAGATCCGCGCGCCGGCGCCGCTCGACGACAGGCCGTCGGCGCCCGCGCCGGTCGTGCCGATCTGCGTGCCCGACAGCGCGATCGTCGTGCGGGCGCCGAGGTTGTCGATGCCCTTGCCGGAGCCGCCGACCGCGATCGACGTCGCGCCGGCCGCGATTCCGCCGTCCGACACGGTCGAGTCGATCAGCACGCCGTCGGCGCTGCCGTTCGCGACGACGCTGCCTGCGCCCGACAGTGCGACCGACGCACCGGCGCCCGTCAGGTGCACGCCGGCGACGCCGTCGTCGGCCTCGATCGAGCCCGTGTTGGTCAGCGTCGCCGACGCGCCCTGCACGAGTGCGCCGGTGCCGTCGGACACGCGGATCGTCGAGGCGTTGTTCACCGTGCCCTGCGTGCCGACCACCACGCCGGTCGAGCCGGCGCCGGTCAGCAGCACGGTGTTGCGGTTCTCGAGCGTGCCGAGGTTCCGGGCGACGAAGCCCGTCACGCCCGCGGTCGACGACGTGACGGCGGCCTCGTTGGTCAGCTGCGTCGCGACCGGCGCACCGGCATTCGCGCCGGACAGGTCGTGCGGCTGGCCGTCGACGACGCCCGCGATCGCGCCGGCCGCATTCAGGTTGATCGTCGCGCCTGCGTCGATCGTGCCGGTCGCACCGCCCTCGACCGCGACGGCGATGCCGTTCGCGCCGTTGACGTTGTAGACCGCGTCGCCCGTCGACAGCGTGGTGCCGGCGTCGGTCGCGAGCACGCCGCGCGCGTGCTGGCCGTCGACGTTGGTCGTCAGCGTGCCGGCCGTCGATGCGCCCGTATAGGCCGCGCCGCCCGCGACGCGGAACAGCGTCGAATCGTCGGTGCCGACCGTGAGGTTCTGCGCGGCCACGTTGATCTTCGAGCCGGCGCCGTACGCGTAGAAGCCGATCTGGTTCGTGCCCGACACGAAGTTCGGTACCGCGTTGGCGCCGACGTCGATGGTCGCGCCGGCGCGCGCGTGTACGCCGATCGCGCCGTTGCCCGTCAGGTTCAGCGCGCCGTCGAGCCGGGCCGTCGCGTTCGGCCCTTCGGCCCACACGCCGTAGTTGCGCATGTCCGACGCCGGATCGAGCGCGCCGGCCACGTCGATCGTGCCGGTCGAGGTCGCGGACGTCGCCGTCGCGCCGTTGCCGACGACCATGATGCCGATCCCGTTCACGCCGTTCAGCGTGATGGTGCCGGTGTTGGTCACGGTCGCGCCGCTGTTGGCGGCCAGCATGCCGACGTTGGCGAGCGGCGTGCCCGGCGCCGCGCCGTTGACGGCGATCGTGCCGGCGTTGGTCAGCGTGCCGGCGGTCGAGCCGATGCTCGCCATCGCGGCGCCGTTCTGCGTCTGCGAGCCGATCACGATCGTGCCGAGGTTGCTCGCGGTGCCGGACTGGCCGAGCAGCACGCCGTACGCATGCGCGGACAGCGCGACGTCGTTCGCGGCTTCCGGCGCCGCGCCGTCGTACTGCGCGGCGCGGCCGAGATAGATCGTGCCGCCGGCCTCGTTCGTGAAGCTGCCGCCGGCGACGAGCCCGCCGATCACCTGGCTGTCGAGCGTGGTCGCGTTGACGCCGACGTTGATCGTGCCGGCGTTCGACGCGGCCGCGCCGCCCGTCACGGCCACCGCGTAGCTCTGCAGGTCCGGGCGGTCGCCATTCAGCGTCCAGGCGCCGACGTTCATCACGCCGTTGTTGACGAAGGTCGTGCCCTTGCCGTTCGCGTAGACGCCGAAGCCCTCGGTGTACGCGCCGAAGCCGAAGTTGTCGGGCGCTGCGCTGCCGCCCGTGTTGAAGTTGTCGCCGGCCGCGTAGCCAGCGGAGATCGCGCCGTTGTTGACGCCGCTCGCGCCGCTCAGCAGGCGGACCAGCGTGAAGTCGCCCGACAGGCTGCCGTCGTTGACGAAATGCGCGCCGTTTTCCGCGAGCACGGCCGAACTCGACTCGATCGTGTTGGTGCCGCGAAAATCGATCTGGCCACCCGTGCCGATATGCAGCGTGGCGTTTGCGCCGGTGCCGTGCATGACCGACAGGTGGTCGATCGGCAGCGCGTTCTTGTCGCCCGCGGACACGTCGTTCGCATACTGGAAGGTTTCCGGCGAGATCGTGACGGCCTGGCCGAACGCGCTGTCGTAGGCGGCCTGCGAGCCGAGCGCGCCGCTCTGGATCGAGCGCACCAGGAAGTCGTTGTACGCGGCGAGCGACGCGGCGTCGGTGACGGTCCAGGTGCTGCCGTCGAAGGCGGTGAAGGTGCCGGCGTAGGTCGGCACGTCGAGCTGGATGCTGCCGACCGGGCCGCCGTTCGCGAGATAGTCGCCGGTGGTGAACCAGACCTGGTTGCGCGAATTCCAGTTGACGACGCTCGGCGCCGCACCGGTGCCGTCCGCGAAGGTCAGGTCGGTCTGCTTGGCCGCCATCGTGATCGCGTTGCCGGCCGCCGACGGCGCATTCGCCGGATTGCCGATCGACACGTCGAGCGTGCCGCCGCCGTTTGCGACCGTGCCGATGCGCGTGTTCACGTACTGGTTGCCGTTCACGTCGTGATAGACGGGCACGTCGACCGAGCCCGCGTTCGACGCGGCGAATTCGGACGAGTTGTAGGTCGCGATCGACGTATGCGCGCCGGTGATCGAGTCGGGCGTGCTGACGCTCTGCGTCTTGCCGCCGAGCGACAGTTGCGGCTGGCCCGGGTCGCCCGACACGGTCGACGTGCTGCCGAGCGGCGCCATCGTGTAGCCCGCGTCGCCGGTGGCGCCTGTCCATGCGCCGGTGACGCCGATCCTGTCGCCGCCCGAGACGGTCGCGGCGCCGGCCAGGTTGTCGTTGGCGACCGGCCCGTAGCCGCCGATCGCGCAGGCGCCGCCGGTCGCGACCGGCGCGCCGTTGCCGCAGCTCGACGCGTACGCGGCGCCGGAGGACAGCGCGGTCAAGGTGGTCAAGGTGGTCAACGCGACGCCCAGCGCGGCGACGCGCAGTCGCGGCCGGCAGGCGGCGGCCGGCGTGACGATGCTGCCTGCGCCGGACCGGCTGCCCGAACGCTTGCCGCGTGCCCGCGAGGTTTCCGCCACCGCGACCCAGCACCCGGAGGTCTCGCTCCATATCGATCGAAATGAGTGATTCACGACATGCCCCTTTTCTTCTTTTGAAGTGATATTCACCGCGATACGGTGAAAGCGCGTTCCGCGGTGAATCAATATCCGGAATGGACATGCGGCGACCGTGGCGGTATTTCGCGCCAGTCGCATTTCGCTACACCGAGGATGAGGGGAGTCTACTGACTGTGCGAGCGATCGATTATCAAAAAAATCAAAATCGTGGCGTTAATGCCGATTCAATCCGGTATTTCTGGAATGTGTGATCGTGCGAACCGAAAGCCTTGGTGGGCAATGGTTTGGCGGGGATTGTGCGGTGGTGCGGGGAATTGCCGGATTGGTGGTGTGGCGCACGGTTCGGCAAATTTCGACGCGTTAAAATGTGGTTTCGGGATTATATTATTTTGGCGGTTTGCGATTTTTTGTTTCGCACATGGATTATTTTTCGCCTGAAAATTAATAAAATCAAGCGAATATTGCGGCGCGGCGCGCTGATTTTATGGATTGTGGTCCGGATCAAACGAAAGCGGGCGGTGCAGCGGATTGTCGGCCGCGAAATGCGGCGCTCGGGAGGGCAGGAACGGCGCGCGACGGGCGCGCGCCGCGTTCAGAAATCGATCGCGTCGTCGGCGTCCGCGTCGGCGCCTTCCGCGAGCGCGGCACGGCGCGTGTCGCACGGTGCGGATGCGGACGGATCGAGCGACGGGTTGCGCAGCTTCTCGAGCACGCGCTCCGGCACCGGAATCTGCATACGCGCCGCGACGTCGCCGCACTGGAACATGATCAGCTCGCCGGGCTCGAACGCGGTCCAGACTTCGTTGTCGGTGAGCGGCTGGGTCGCGATCACCGCGACGCGATCCTCGGGCGTCGTGTATTTCGCGAAGTCGATCGACAGGTCCTCGTCGACCAGATGCGCGGTCGAGAACGGCCAGCGGCGCACCAGGTAGTGCAGCCGCGTCGAGCAGTGCGCGAACAGCGCCTGGCCGTTCGACATCAGGAAGTTGAACACGCCGTGATCGGTGATCCCGCGCGTCAGCTCGCCGACGCGCTCGAACAGCTCCGGCAGCGGCGGCTGCGCGCCCGGGAACGCCTCGCGCAGCCCCTGCATCAGCACGCAGAACGCCTGCTCGCTGTCGGTCGTGCCGACCGGGTGATAGACGCTGCCTTCGAGGTCGGGTTCGTAGTCCTGCAGATCGCCGTTATGCGCGAAGATCCAGTGCCGGCCCCACAGCTCGCGCATGAACGGATGGCTGTTCTCGAGCAGGATGTGCCCCTGCGTGGCCTTGCGGATGTGCGCGATCGTGTTCTTCGACTTGATCGGGTAGCGCTTCACCATTTCGGCGATCGGCGACGTCGCCGAGGCCTGCTGGTCGATGAACAGGCGGCAGGCCTTGTCTTCGAAGAAGGCGATTCCCCAGCCGTCGGCGTGGTGATCGGTGAGCCCGCCCCGGGCCGCGAAACCTGTGAAGGAGAATGTGACGTCCGTCGGCGCGGCGCAGTTCATTCCTAGGAGTTGGCACATTTTACTTGGGGCGGCTGGTCGAAGCGGGGTAACGAACCGGGTGAACCCCGGTACAATGCGGGTTCTAGCATATCACCGAGCCCGGAGCGGTAAAAAGCGGATTCCGCCGGCCGAAGGCCCCGTGTTGCGGTTTGCCGTCAGTCGGCCCGCGCACGCGCGTTCCGGCCCCGCCGATCGTCCGCCCGTTCCAGCCCGTTCCTCACGACGCCTCCTATGACTGCCTCGAACGCTACCTCTCCGGCGACGCTGTCGCTCGCCCGTCCCGACGACCTGCACCTGCATCTGCGGGACGGCGACATGCTGGCCGCCGTGCTGCCGCATACCGCGCGCCAGTTCGCCCGCGCGATCGTCATGCCGAACCTGAAGCCGCCGGTGACGACCACCGCGCATGCGCAGGCCTATCGCGAGCGGATCCTCGCCGCGCTGCCGGCCGGCATGGCGTTCGAGCCGCTGATGACGCTGTACCTGACCGACAACACGTCGCCCGACGAAATCCGCCGCGCGAGAGAGAGCGGCTTCGTGCACGGCGTGAAGCTGTATCCGGCCGGCGCGACGACGAACTCCGACCACGGCGTCAGTGATCTCGCGAAGTGCGCGAAGGCGCTCGAAGCGATGCAGGAAGCCGGCATGCCGCTGCTCGTGCACGGTGAGGTGACCGATCCGGCGGTCGACATGTTCGATCGCGAGAAGGTCTTCATCGACCGCGTGATGACGCCGCTGCGCCGCGATTTCCCGGGCCTGAAGGTCGTGTTCGAGCACATCACGACGAAGGACGCCGCCGACTACGTGCGCGACGCCGACGCGGCGCCGGGCCTGCTCGGCGCGACGATCACGCCGCAGCATCTGCTGTACAGCCGCAACGCGCTGTTCGTCGGCGGGATTCGTCCGCATTACTACTGCCTGCCGGTGCTGAAGCGCGAGACGCATCGCGTCGCGCTGGTCGAAGCGGCGACCTCGGGCAATCCACGCTTCTTCCTCGGCACCGACAGCGCGCCGCACGCGCGCGACGCGAAGGAAACCGCCTGCGGCTGCGCGGGCTGCTATACGGCGCTGCACGCGCTCGAGCTGTATGCGGAAGCGTTCGACCAGGCCGGCGCGCTCGACAAGCTGGAAAACTTCGCGAGCCGCTTCGGCGCCGATTTCTACGGGCTGCCGCACAGCACCGAGACGATCACGCTGCGCCGCGAAACCTGGGAGCTGCCGCGCGAGGTCTTCGCGGGCGATACGCCGGTCGTGCCGCTGCGCGCCGGCGAGACGCTCGGCTGGAAACTCGCGTGAGCGGCGCGCCGCCGCGTGACGCCGGCCATGCGGCCGGCGGCGGGGCGGCGGATTTCGCGCGGATCGACTGGTCCGCGCCCTGGCTGGCCGGCTATGTGCAGCCGGGCCGCGCCGTGCAGGCGGCCGCGCTGGCCGGCGACGCCGCGATGCTCGATGCGCTGAACGGCGCACCCGGCGCACTCGCCGACGGCGCGCGCGTCAGCGGCCGCGGCAAGCCGCTGCGTTTCGTGCCGCAGGCCGAACTGCCGCCCGGCGTGGCCTACGAGACCCATATCGCCGCCACCGGCGGCGTGCCGACCCGGCACAACCTCCACGATTTCTTCAACGCGCTGGTCTGGTTCGCGTATCCGCGCATCAAGGCCGCGCTGAACGCGCGCCAGTCCGCGGCGATCGACGCGGCCGGCGGCATTGGGCCCGTGCGCGGCCCGTTGCGCGACGCGCTGACGCTGTTCGACGAGAATGCGGCGCTGTTCGTGACCGCCGATCGCGCGCTCGCCGACGCGCTGCGCGGCTTCGACTGGCAGCGGCTGCTGGTGGCCGCGCGCGACGCGTGGGGCGCGCGCTGCGAGGTGCGGCTCGTCGGCCATGCGCTGCTCGAGAAGCTCGTTGCGCCTTACAAGTCCTGCACCGCGCACGCGTGGATCGTCGAAGTGAGCGCAGACTATTTTTCGTGGCCCGACGCGCGCCGCGCCGCGCATGTCGACGCGCAGGTCGCCGCCGAGCTTGCGGCGCGCGAGCTGACGAGCCGCGATTTCTCGCCGCTGCCGGTGCTCGGCGTGCCGGGCTGGTGGGCGGCGAACGCCGACCCGGCGTTCTACGCGGATCCGGCCGTATTCCGCAGCGGCCGCCGCACGCGCGCTGCCGGCGGCGGCGCGCAGTGCTAGAATGCGCGTCGCAAAGCAGGCCAGGCAGTCGCGGCCTCGCCGCCTTCGGGCAGGCGGGGGCGAGGAAAGTCCGGACTCCACAGGGCAGGGTGATGGCTAACGGCCATCCGTGGCGACACGCGGAACAGGGCAACAGAAAGCAAACCGCCGATGGCCCGGCGCAAGCCGGGATCAGGTAAGGGTGAAACGGTGCGGTAAGAGCGCACCGCGGCGACGGCGACGTTCGCCGGCACGGTAACCTCCACCCGGAGCAATTCCAAGTAGGCAGGCGCGCATCTTCGGATGCAGGACGGGGCCCCCGTCTCGTCTGCGGGTAGGAAGCTTGAGCGCGTCAGCAATGGCGCGCCTAGAGGAATGGCTGCCACGCGCGGCGCGCTTCGGCGTGCAGCGTGCACAGAATCCGGCTTATCGGCCTGCTTTGCCGCTCGAATACACGAAGGGCCGGCGCTCCGCGAAGAGCGTCGGCCCTTTTTTCATGCGCGCCGTCGACTCAGGCGGCGACGATGTCGAACGAATGCGTGAGTTCGGCCGTCTTCGCGATCATGATCGACGCGGAACAGTACTTGTCGTGCGACAGGTTGATCGCGCGCTCGACCGTGGCCGGGTTCAGGTTGCGGCCCGTGACGGTGAAGTGGAAGTGGACCTTGGTGAACACCTTAGGATCTTCGCTGGCGCGCTCGGCCTTCAGCGTGACCGAACAGCCGGTGACGTCCTGGCGGCTCTTCTTCAGGATCAGCACGACGTCGTACGCGGTGCAGCCGCCGGTGCCGACCAGCACCATTTCCATCGGACGCGGCGCGAGGTTGTGACCGCCGCCCTCGGGCGCGCCGTCCATTGCGACGAGGTGGCCGCTTCCGGTCTGGGCGGAAAACGCCATGCCGTCCTGACCCATCCAGCTTACTTTGCATTCCATGCTTGCGCTCCAGCGTTGCCTGATTCGAATTCGATCCGGCATTGTAGCCCGCCGCGCCACGCCCGGCTGATGCGGCGCAGGAGCCATGGCGCCGCACCTGCGCAGGGGCCGCGCGACCGGCCGTCGAGCGGCCATTTCCCTGCCGGGTTTAGGGGTTTTACTCTAGATGTGCGCGGTCGAAGCTGCGTCGATCCTGCTTCAGTCGATTGATTTATAAGGGGAAATCCGGATTTTCGAGTGCCGACCCGATATTTCGCATTATGGTTTGAGATTTCGTAATGCAAATTTTCTTGTGAAGTCGGCGACGCGTTCGTATAATGCGTCTCATTGGTTGTCGCGCTGCGGCAACCTCCGAATGTCTCCTCCACCCTCCTCCTAAGGTGGATTAAGCCCGAACCAGCCGTTCGGGCTTTTTTTCGTCCCGTGCAAGCATCGGCGCGCAGCTTGCGCGCCCCGAGACCGTCACGCGGGTTGCCGCGCCGCCGGTTGCGATGCCGCGTCGGGCGGTGCGCCGCGCGGACGGGCGGCGGGTGCGGCGGCTGCCGACGCGTGGCCGTGGCCGCGCGCGCAGAAGTGGCGCACGCGTTCGCGCACCGCGCGCAGGCGGGCGATCCGGTCCTCGGCATGAGCGGCGCGGGCCTCGGCGATGCGCGCATCGAGTGCGTCGAGCTTGGCTTCGCAGCCGGTGTGGGCGACGGCGGCAGGCGCCGCGGCGGCCAGCAGCGTGGCCGCGAAGAAGGGTGCAAGTCGTTGTTTCATAAGCGTGTTTGTTGTTTTCCGCATGCGGCCGGTCGGGGCGCGGCAAGGTCATGTGTCGCGCATCGATGGGTGCCTCCCCGGGCGCTCGGTTCGCCTGGCTGGACGGGGCACGACCGGATTTTGGCCGATTTCGGGCGCGCTGGACACCGCGGCATGGATTCTCTTTGACCGCGACGCCGTATTTCCTTTATAATTCAGGGCTTTTCCGCTTTCATGCCCACGGAAAAAGAACAGGGAGAGCCTGCACCGCGCCTCGAAGCGCACTCAGACAAGCAGGAAGAACACACAGGGCAAAGCATTTTTTTTGGATCGATCATGAAGACGTTTTCCGCAAAAGCCCATGAGGTGACGCGCGAATGGTACGTGATTGACGCGACGGATAAGGTTCTCGGCCGTGTTGCCAGCGAAGTGGCACGCCGTCTGCGCGGCAAGCACAAGCCTGAGTTCACCCCGCACGTCGACACCGGTGATTTCATCATCATCATCAACGCGAGCAAGTTGAAGGTCACGGGCAACAAGACTCTGGACAAGAAGTACTACCGTCACTCGGGCTACCCGGGCGGTATCTATGAAACGACGTTCGGCAAGATGCAGGAACGCTTCCCGGGCCGCGCGCTCGAGAAGGCGGTCAAGGGCATGCTGCCGAAGGGCCCGCTCGGCTACGCGATGATCAAGAAGCTGAAGGTCTACGCAGAAGCGACGCATCCGCACTCGGCTCAACAGCCGAAGGCGCTCGAGATCTAAGGGGAGCCCACATGATCGGTAACTGGAACTACGGTACGGGCCGCCGCAAGAGCGCAGTCGCACGTGTCTTCATCAAGGCTGGCAAGGGCGACATCATCGTCAACGGCAAGCCCATCGCTGACTACTTCTCGCGCGAAACGTCGCTGATGATCGTGCGTCAACCGCTGGAACTCACGAACCACGGCCAGACGTTCGACATCAAGGTGAACGTCACGGGCGGCGGTGAAACGGGCCAGGCAGGCGCAGTGCGCCACGGCATCACCCGTGCACTGATCGACTACGATGCGACGCTGAAGCCGTCGCTGTCGAACGCAGGCTTCGTCACGCGCGATGCACGTGAAGTCGAGCGTAAGAAGGTCGGTCTGCGCAAGGCACGCCGCGCGAAGCAGTTCTCGAAGCGTTAATTTCGCTTCATGGCCGCGCCGCTTCCGGGCGGCGTCCGCCGGAAAAACCGCCAGCTTTCGCGCTGGCGGTTTTTTTATGCGCGCGCGGCGACGGCGCGGCAGCGCGCACGCTTGATGAAATCGACAAGAACCTATTGATTTCATGGACATCAGCACGATCTTCTGATCGGCCCTACAATAGCGGCTAAAGCTTTTTGGAGAGTTCGCAATGAACGCTGTTACCGAATCCGCAGCAACGACGACCGAAATGCCGGCACCGTTCGTCTTCACCGACGCCGCGGCCGACAAGGTCAAGCAACTGATCGACGAAGAGGGCAATCCCGACCTGAAGCTGCGCGTGTTCGTGCAGGGTGGCGGCTGCTCCGGCTTCCAGTATGGCTTCACGTTCGACGAGGAAGTCAACGAGGACGACACCGTGATGAACAAGAACGGCGTCCAGCTGCTGATCGACTCGATGAGCTACCAGTACCTGGTCGGCGCCGAGATCGACTACAAGGACGACCTCAACGGCGCGCAGTTCGTGATCAAGAACCCGAACGCAACGACCACCTGCGGGTGCGGTTCGTCGTTCTCGGTCTGAGCACACGACCTATCCTGCCCGGTTCGCCGGAATCAGAAACGGGGCTTCATGCCCCGTTTTTTCATGTCCGTGCGCGGCGTGGGCCGCGCCGTGTCTGTTTCAGCGCGGATAGAGCGCGCCGAGCACGCGCTCGCCGGCCGCGCCGGTGACGCTGGCGAGGTTGCCCGGCTGGCGCGCGGTGAAGCGGTACGCGAGCCACGCGAACGCGAGCGATTCGACCTGTTGCGGCGGCACGCCGAGCGCGGCCGTCGTGTCGACCGTGGCCAGCACGCCGGCATCGCGCAGCGCGTTCGCGAGCGCGGCGAGCAGCACAGGATTGCGTGCGCCGCCGCCGCACACGAACACCGCCTGGCAGTCGCGCGCATGCTGCGCGATCTCGCGCGCGACCGATACCGCGGTGAGCGCGGTCAGCGTCGCCTGCACGTCCTCGGGCGATACCTGCGCGAACGCGGCGAGCTTCGCGTCGAGCCACGCGGGATTGAACAGGTCGCGCCCCGTGCTTTTCGGCGGCGGCGCAGTGAAGTAGGGCTCGTCGAGCAGCGCGTCGAGCAGCGGCGCATGCACGCTGCCGCGCGCGGCGAACTTGCCGCCGTCGTCGTACGGCTTGCCGAGGTGGCGGCTCGCCCACGCATCGATCAGCGCATTCGCGGGGCCGCAGTCGAAGCCGCGCACGTCACCGCCTTTGCCGGGCAGGATCGTGATGTTGCTGATCCCGCCAAGATTGCAGACGACGCGCGTCTCGCCCGCCGCGCCGAACACCGTCGCGTGGAATGCCGGCGCAAGCGGCGCGCCGTGGCCGCCGGCCGCGACGTCGCGGCTGCGGAAGTCGGCGATCACGTCGATATGCGCGAGTTCGGCGAGCAGCGCCGGGTTGTTGAGCTGCCGCGTATAGCCGCGCTCGGGGCGGTGGCGCACCGTCTGGCCGTGCACGCCGATCGCGCGGACGTCGTCCGGCGACAGGCCGGCCGTGCGCTGCAATTCGTGGCAGCACACCGCGTAGCGCGCGACCAGCGCGTTCGCGGCCAGCGATTCGCGGTCGATCTCGTTGTCGCCGGGCTGCTGCAGCGCGAACAGCGCGTCGCGCAGCGACTGCGCGAAGCCGACGAACGCCTCGGCGAGCACGACCGGCGCGCGGCCGGCCTCGAAGCGCACGGCGATGCCGTCGACGCCGTCCATGCTGGTCCCCGACATCAGCCCGAAGTAGATGCCGTCGGCCGGATGGTCGGTTTGCGGATGTCGTTGCGGCACGTTGGATCCTCCTGAAGCCTGCGGCGCGGGCCGGTGCCGCGCGTCTTGCGCCCGATTATCCGCGCAACGCGGCGCGCCGTTAAGCGATGCGCGCGCAAGTTATGGGAAAATCCCTGTTTTTGCGACATTCTTCCTGGCACCGATGAGCACCGAACCCAGTTCCAAGCCCGTATTCCCGATCACCGACGAAGTCCGGCATGCGCTCGCCGTCACGAAGCGCGGCGTCGACGAGCTGCTGATCGAGGAAGAGTTCGCGCAGAAGCTCGCGCGCAGCGCGGCCACCGGCACGCCGCTGCGCATCAAGCTCGGCCTCGACCCGACCGCGCCCGACATCCATATCGGCCACACGGTCGTGCTGAACAAGATGCGTCAGCTGCAGGACCTCGGCCATACGGTGATCTTCCTGATCGGCGACTTCACGTCGCTGATCGGCGATCCGTCGGGCCGCAATGCGACGCGCCCGCCGCTCACGCGCGAGCAGATCGAGGCGAACGCCAAGACCTACTTCGAGCAGGCCGCGCTCGTGCTCGACCGCGAAAAGACCGAGATCCGCTACAACAGCGAGTGGTCGATGCCGCTCGGCGCGGACGGGATGATCAAGCTCGCGTCGCGCTACACGGTCGCGCGCATTCTCGAGCGCGAGGACTTCACGAAGCGCTTCCAGGGCGGCGTGCCGATCTCGATCCACGAATTCCTGTACCCGCTGATGCAGGGTTACGACTCGGTCGCGCTGAACGCCGATCTCGAACTCGGCGGCACCGACCAGAAGTTCAACCTGCTGGTCGGTCGCGAGCTGCAGAAGCAGTACGGCCAGGAACAGCAGTGCATTCTGACGATGCCGCTGCTCGAAGGGCTCGACGGCGTCGAGAAGATGTCGAAGTCGAAGGGCAACTACGTCGGCATCAGCGAGAAGCCGACCGACATGTTCGGCAAGCTGATGAGCATCTCGGACACGCTGATGTGGCGTTACTTCGAACTGCTGTCGTTCCGCAGCATGGACGAGATCGCCGGCTTCAGGCGCGAAGCCGAAGGCGGCCGCAATCCGCGCGACTTCAAGGTGCTGCTCGCGCAGGAAATCGTCGCGCGCTTCCACTCGCAGGCCGATGCCGAGCGTGCGCTGGAAGACTTCAATCACCGCGCGAAGGGCGGCGTGCCGGACGACATCCCGTCGGTCACGCTCGCGGGCGCGCCGCTCGCGATCGGCCAGCTGCTGAAGCAGGCGGGCCTCGTGCCGTCGACCAGCGAAGCGCTGCGCAACATCGAGCAGGGCGGCGTGAAGATCGACGGTGCGACGGTATCGGACAAGGCCCTGAAGGTCGAGGCCGGCGAGTTCGTCGTGCAGGTCGGCAAGCGCCGCTTCGCGCGCGTCACGCTGACCGCATGATCGCGCTGATCCAGCGCGTGAAGCGCGCCGACGTGCGGGTCGGCGCACGCACGACGGGCGAGATCGGCGCGGGCCTGCTCGCGCTCGTTTGTGCGGAGCGCGGCGACACCGAGGCCGCGGCCGACAAGCTGCTCGCGAAGGTGCTCGGCTACCGCGTGTTCAGCGACGCGGCCGGCAAGATGAACCTGCCGGTGTCGAACATCGACGGTGAAGGGCGCGCGGGCGGGCTGCTGCTCGTGTCGCAGTTCACGCTCGCAGCCGACACCAACAGCGGCCTGCGCCCGAGCTTCACGCCCGCCGCGCCGCCCGACGAGGGCGCGCGCCTGTTCGACTATTTCGTCGCGGCTGCGCGTGCGCGCCATCCGGTCGTCGAGACCGGCGAATTCGGCGCCGACATGCAGGTCTCGCTCGTCAACGACGGGCCCGTGACGTTCTGGCTGCAAGTGCGGCCCTGATTCCCCGCCGGAGACGCCTCGCGATGGCCACCACGCAGATCCTCTTCATTCGCCATGGCGAGACGGCCTGGAACCGCATCAAGCGCATCCAGGGCCATATCGACATCCCGCTGGCCGATACGGGGCTCGCGCAGGCGCAGCGGCTTGCCGCGCGCCTCGAACGCGACGCGCGCGACGGCGCGCGCATCGACGCGGTCTATTCGAGCGACCTGATGCGCGCGCAACAGACCGCGCAGCCGTTCGCTGCCGCGCTGGGGCTGCCGCTGATTCTGCGCGAAGGCCTGCGCGAGCGCGCGTACGGCGTGTTCCAGGGGCATGACAGCGCGGAGATCGAAACGCTGTTTCCCGATGCGTATGCGGCATGGCAGACGCGCGATCCGGGTTTCGAGCCGGAAGGCGGCGAGTCGCAGCGCGCGTTCTATCACCGCGTGCTGCATGCGATCGAGCCGATCGTCGCCGCGCATCCGGGTGGCCGGATCGCGTGCGTCGCGCACGGCGGCGTGCTCGATTGCGTGTATCGCTTCGCGAACGGGATCGAGCTGGCCGCGCCGCGCAACTATCCGCTGCTCAACACGAGCATCAACGTCGTCGATTACGTGGACGGCCGCGCGCAGGTCGTGCAGTGGGCCGACGTATCGCATCTGGATGCGGCCAGCGACGACGACGGATACCGGAAGGTGCTCTGAGCGCACGGCCCCGTCGGCCGGGGCGCGTGAACGATGGCGGGCGCGTTACTGCGGCAGACCGTGGCGCGCCTTGTAGTCGAGCGCGTACGCGAGCTTGCCCGGCTTGTCGGCCGTGATCGGCTGGCGCAGCTTGTCGAATTCCCCCTTGCTGTATTTCTTGCCGCCGTTGATCGCGTCGGCGCGGCCGAGATCGGCGCCCGTCTTGCCGTCGATCACGGGGTCCGTGGCCGCGACCATCAGCGTCGACGCGTTCCACACCGCATTCGCATAACCGGTATCGGCCTTCGCGGGATCGGGATCGGTCGTGCCGATGCGCGTCAGATCGTAGCCGGTGAGCGCGAACGTGCCCGGTTGCGCGCGCAGCCAGTCGGCCCAGTAGAACTCGAGATAGTCGGTCGCCTGCGCAGGCTTGCTGTAGCCGATGTCGCGCGTGAAATAGACGAGCGACCGGTAGCGGTCGTTCGTCATCCCGAGCTTCAGCCCGAGCCCGGTCGGCAGCTGCGCGGCCGTGATCGGCTGGCCGTCGCCGTCCTTCAGGCGCAGGTAGCCGCGGCGCTGCATCTGCTGCCAGAACGCGTCGCCGGAGTACGCGCTCAGGTTGTCCTTGACGACCACGTGCACGTGCAGCGCCGGACCGCCGTCGGACGTCTCGTAGTAGGTCGACAGGCCGTGATGGCCGTCGGTCAGGTATAGCGTGTCACCGTTCGGGCCGATCACGACGGGATTGAGCACCGAGCGGTCGCGCGCGTTCGCATCGGTCGTCGTGCACGTGTAGCTCGCGGTGTCGCGCAGCGTCGACTGCGCGGTGTAGCCGCTCGACGCGACGCCGCCCAGGCCTTCGTCCGCGCAGAAGTCGTCGAACTTCTTGTCGGGCTGCAGTTCGTAGCGGCCGAGCTTGTAGTAGATCTGGTCGTAGCCGATCGCGCCCTGCGTCGGGTGCAGATCGCCGAGCGTGATGTCGAGCAGGTCGCCTGCGCGGGCGGCTTGCCACTTGCCGGGCTGCGGGGCGGGCGGCGTGGTCGTCGACGTGTCGCCGCCGGGCGGCGTCTGCATGTCGGCGTGCGTGACGGATGCGACGTCGTCACCGCCGCAGGCGGCGAGCGCGAGTACGGTGGACAGGCTGGCGGCAACGGCGAAACGGGTCGGCAGACGGGACATCGCGGGCATCGGGTGTCGTGGGAGGAGGCCGCGCGCAGGACGAGCGCACGCGGATGCAAGCCTGTCAGCTTGTCACAGGAATTTGACAGCAAATTGAAATGATCGGAAGGATCGTCAGGCAGACGGACGGTCGCCGGGCGGCGTCGCGGTCGCGCGGCGTCGTGCGCGCTTCGACACGCCGTTGATCAGCGCCCAGCGCAGCACGGGCGCGACCGCACGCACGCCGGGACGCACCACCGCGCGCCGCAGCGGCGCGAACCGCGACACGCGGAGCCGCTGCTGCGCCCACGGCGGCAGCAGGTCGATGCCGGCCTGCATCACGAGCGTCGCGGCGGGCCGCAGCGCCGGTTTGGCGACGGGCGCATTGAGCAGGATGCGCATCACTTCGAAGGTGCGCGGCCCGGCCTCGAGTTCCGGCTGCATGCGCGCCAGATACGCGGCGATTTCCGCACGCGAGCGCGGGACCTCCCGTGCGCCGAGCCGCTCGGCGATCTGCGCGGTTTCCGCGTAGTAGCGGTCCTGCATGTCGCCGGGCAGCGCCGGGTTCACGTAGCAGAGGTGCGCGGCCAGAAAGCTCGACACCTCGGCGACATGCACCCACGTCAACAGCGCCGGATCGTCGGCGCGGTACGGCCGCCCGTCGGGCGCGGTGCCCGAGATCTGCGCGTGGATCGCCTTCACGCGCTCGATCAGCGCGAGCGCGTCTGCGCGGCTGCCGAATGTCGTGCCGGAAATGAACGTCGCGGTGCGCCGCAGCCGGCCGAGGATGTCGGTGCGAAACGACGAATGATCCCAGACGCCCGCGAGCGCAAGCGGATGGAGCGCCTGCAGCAGCAGCGCGGCAATGCCGCCCGTCATCATCGACGTGAAGTCCGCATGCACGCGCCAGCAGACCGAATCGGGGCCGAACAGCCCCGGATCGCCGGGCGGCGACGAATAGTCGAGCGTCGGGCCGCTGCCCGTCGTCAGGTGCGTGACGCCGGCCACGACGCGCTTGCGCAGCTGCTCGACCCAGCGCGGGCCGGCGGCGGGGTGAGAGCTGTGCGGCGTCGTCATGGCGGGCGGCGGGCTATTGCGCGTCCGGCGTGTCCCACACGCCGCGCGCGGCATTGCCGGCATCGGGTGCCGCGAGCCCGAAGTGGCGATACGTGAGCAGCGTCGCGACGCGGCCGCGCGGCGTGCGCTGCAGGAAGCCCTGCTGGATCAGGTACGGCTCGAGCACGTCCTCGATCGTGTCGCGCTCCTCGCCGATTGCGGCGGCGAGGTTGTCGATGCCGACCGGGCCGCCGTCGAACTTGTGCAGGATCGCTTCGAGCAGCTTGCGGTCCATCAGGTCGAAGCCGACCGGATCGACGTCGAGCATCGCCAGCGCGGCGTCGGCGACGGCCGCCGTGATCTGGCCGTCGGCCTTCACCTCCGCATAGTCGCGCACGCGGCGCAGCAGGCGGTTCGCGATCCGCGGCGTGCCGCGCGAGCGCCGGGCGATTTCCAGCGCGCCGTTCGGGTCGATCTGCGCGTTCAGCAGCGATGCCGAGCGCCGCACGATGCGCGACAGCTGGTCGGCATCGTAGAACTCGAGGCGCGCGACGATCCCGAAACGGTCGCGCAGCGGGTTGGTCAGCATCCCCGCGCGCGTGGTTGCGCCGACCAGCGTGAACGGCTGCAGGTCGAGCTTCACGCTGCGCGCGGCCGGCCCTTCGCCGATCATGATGTCGATCTGGTAATCCTCGAGCGCCGGATACAGGATTTCCTCGACGACCGGCGACAGCCGGTGGATCTCGTCGATGAACAGCACGTCGTTCGCTTCGAGATTGGTCAGCAGCGCGGCGAGATCGCCCGCGCGTTCGAGCACGGGGCCGGAAGTCTGGCGCAGGTTCACGCCCATCTCGCGCGCGATGATGTGCGCGAGCGTGGTCTTGCCGAGACCGGGCGGCCCGAACAGCAGCACGTGGTCGAGCGGCTCGGAACGGCGCTTCGCGGCCTCGATGAAGATTTCGAGCTGGCCGCGCACCTTCTCCTGGCCGACGTAGTCGTCGAGCTGGCGCGGCCGCAGCGCGCGTTCGAACACCTCCTCGTGCGACGAGGCGGGCGTGGCGGCGATGATCCGCTCGGCGGCGAGTTTGTCGGTTTCAATCATGCGGGCATTGTACCGCGCGGCGCGGTCGGGCCCACCTGGCCGAACGGCCGACTGGCGCGCGCCGCGCCGCAGCGCGACACTGGCTTCGACAGCAGGCTGCGGGCGGGCGTCAGACCTTCGACAGCGCCTTCAGCGCGAGCTTGATGCCTTCGGATACACCAGTGCCGGCCGGCACGTTCTTGATCGCGGCGAGGCCTTCCTTTTCCGAGTAGCCGAGCGCGACCAGTGCGTTGAGGATGTCGGCCGCGTGGTCGGACGGCGACGCCTCGCCGGCGAGTGCGCCGAGGTCGGCGCCGAGCTTGCCCTTCAGCTCGAGCAGCAGGCGCTCGGCGGTCTTCTTGCCGATGCCGGGCAGGCGCGTCAGGCGCGCGGCGTCCTGCATCGTGACGACCTGCGCGAGCTCCTGCACGCTCATGCCGGAGAGCACGGCGAGCGCCATGCGCGCGCCGATGCCGGTGATCTTCAGCAGCTCGCGGAAGGTCGTGCGCTCCTGCGGCGTCAGGAAGCCGTACAGCAGGTGCGCGTCCTCGCGGACGATCTGCTGCGTGAGCAGGACGACGCGCTCGCCCGTCTGCGGCAGGTTGTAGAAGGTGCTCATCGGCACGTCGATTTCGTAGCCGACGCCGTTGCAGTCGACGAGCAGGTGAGGCGGGTTCTTTTCGAGCAGGATGCCGGCGATGCGACCGATCATGGATGGCGGGATGCGAGGAAGAAAGCGCGAGTGTAGCGCACGCGCGGCGCAAAGCCGATGGGTCGGGCCGTGCGTCTGCGGCTTGCGCGGGAGAAGGGCAGGGCGACCTCGGCGCGCGCGGGGCGCCGGGCGGGAGGATCGGCCGCATCGGCGCATCGGGCGCAGGCAGCGTGTCGCCGCTCGCGCCGGGCGCCGGTGCAGCCGCGCCGCGTCAGCCGACGAGCCGCCCGCGCCGCACGCGCAGCCCTTTCTTCGCGAGCGCCGGCGCGAGGCCGCCGAGCGTCGACAGCGTATTGCCGCCGTGCGCATGGCAGATCGCCATCCCGAGCGCGTCGGCCGCGTCGGAGCCGGGCTGCCCCGACAGGTTCAGCAGGCGCGTGACCATTTCCTGCATCTGCGCCTTGGTCGCGCGGCCGTAGCCGACCACGGCCTGCTTGAGCTGCAGCGCCGTGTATTCCGCGACCGGCAGCCCGCCCGCGACGAGGCCGCAGATCGCGGCGCCGCGCGCCTGGCCGAGGAGCAGCGTCGACTGCGGGTTGACGTTGACGAACACCTTTTCGATCGCGGCCTGGTCGGGCGCGTGTTCACGCACGAGCGTCGAGACGCCCTGGAAGATCGTGCCGAGCCGGGTGGCCAGATCGGCCGTCGGGGTGCGGATCACGCCGCTCGTGACATACGCGAGACGGTGGCCGCTGACGTCGATGACGCCGAAGCCCGTGACGCGCAGGCCTGGGTCGATGCCGAGAATTCGCATGTAAGGAGGGAATTGCCTGATGCAGCGATACTACAACGAAAGGCGCGACGAGCCGTCGCGAAGCGGTGCGCGGCCGCGCGGCCGGCGAGTCGCGTGCGCAGCGCGCGGTCGTCCCGCTTCGGCGTTTTGCCGGGCGGGGATGCACCGCGCAATAAAAAACCCGGCGGGTATCATGCCGCCGGGTTTTCGTGCCGCCGCCGCGCGGGCCCGATCAGTGACGGAAGTGGCGCACGCCCGTCAGGATCATCGCGATGTTGTGCTCGTCGGCCGCCGCGATCACTTCGTCGTCGCGCATCGAGCCGCCCGGCTGGATCACGCAGGTCGCGCCTGCCGCGACGACCACGTCCAGACCGTCGCGGAACGGGAAGAACGCATCCGACGCGACCGCCGAACCGGCCAGCGTGAGGCCGGCGTTCTGCGCCTTGATGCTCGCGATGCGTGCGGAATCGACGCGGCTCATCTGGCCAGCGCCGACGCCGAGCGTCATGCCGTTGCCGCAGAACACGATCGCGTTCGACTTCACGTACTTCGCGACGCGCCAGGCGAACAGCAGGTCGTCCATTTCCTTCGGCGTCGGGTGGCGCTTCGTGACGACGCGCAGCTCGTGCGGCTGCACGTTCTTCGCGTCGAGCGACTGCACCAGCAGGCCGCCGCCGACACGCTTCAGGTCGAACGTGTTATGGCCTTCGCCCAAGGCGATCTCCAGCAGACGCACGTTCTGCTTCGCTGCGAACACCTGCTTCGCGGCGTCGCTGAACGACGGCGCGATCAGCACTTCGACGAACTGCTTCGCCACCGCCTGCGCGGCCGCTTCGTCGACTTCGCGGTTGAACGCGATGATGCCGCCGAAGGCCGACGTCGGATCGGTCTGGAATGCCTTCGCATAGGCATCGGCCGAGTCGTTGCCGACCGCGACGCCGCACGGGTTCGCATGCTTGATGATCACGCAGGCCGGCGCGTCGAACGTCTTCACGCATTCCCACGCCGCGTCCGAATCCGCGATGTTGTTGTACGACAGCTCCTTGCCCTGCAGCTGGCGGTAGTTCGCGAGCGCGCCGGCCGGCGTGACGATGTCGCGATAGAACGCCGCGCTCTGGTGCGGGTTCTCGCCGTAGCGCAGGTCCTGCACCTTGTCGAACGCCAGGTTCAGCGTCGCCGGGTACGGATTGCGCGAGCTGTGCTTCAGCTCGTCGGTCAGGCTCGTCAGGTAGTTCGTGATCGCGCCGTCGTATTGCGCGGTGTGCGCGAACACCTTGGTCGCGAGGCGGAAGTTGGTCGCGTAGCCGACCGTGTTGCCGTTCGCCTTCATTTCGTCGAGCACGACCGCGTAGTCGGCCGGATCGACGACGACCGTCACGTCGCGGTGATTCTTCGCGGCCGAGCGCAGCATCGTCGGGCCGCCGATGTCGATGTTCTCGATCGCGTCGGCGAGCGTGCAGTCGTCCTTCGCGATCGTCGCGACGAACGGATACAGGTTCACGACGAGCAGGTCGATCGTCGGGATGCCGTGCTGTTCGAGCGCCTGCATGTGCTCGGGCAGATCGCGACGCGCGAGGATGCCGCCGTGGACCTTCGGGTGGAGCGTCTTCACGCGCCCATCGAGCATTTCCGGGAAGCCGGTGTAGTCGGCCACTTCGGTGACGGGCAGGCCCGCGTCGGCGAGCAGTTTCGCGGTGCCGCCGGTCGACAGCAGCTTGACGCCGAGGTCGGACAGCGACTTCGCGAAGTCGACGATGCCGGTCTTGTCGGAAACGGAAATGAGCGCTTGCTTGATCATGATGGAACCACCAATAGCCAGGGAAACGGGGACGGGACGGCCGTCTACAGCAGGCCGTGCTGCTGCAGCTTCTTGCGCAGCGTGTTGCGGTTGATGCCGAGGTACTCGGCGGCGAGCGACTGGTTGCCGCCGGCCTGTTCGAGCACGACCTCGAGCATCGGCTTTTCGACACAGGACATCACCATTTCATAGACGTCGTGCGGATTGGAGCCGTCTAGATCCCGGAAATACACGTCCAGGCTCTCGCGGACACATTGTTCGATGTTGTGCTTGCTCATGCTGCTAACTGGTTAGGGTCGTCCGACTCGCCCTGGCCGTTTTCGTCTTCGTCGTCGACGTAGACGAGGTGGTCCGACAGCGCCTTTTGCGCGTCGAAGAAGGCATTGACGGCGGCGAGCTGCTCGCGGGTGGAGTCGAGCGTGTTCATTCGATGCCGGAACCCGTTGGCACCGGAAAGGCCGCGAGTGTACCAGCCGATGTGCTTGCGCGCAGTACGAACGCCGGTGAATTCCCCGTAGAACGCGTAGTGGTCTTCCAGGTGTTCGTTCATCACGTGCTGGATCTCGTCGATCCGCGGCGGCGGCAGCAGCTCGCCGGTTTGCAGGAAATGATCGATTTCGCGGAAAAGCCATGGCCGGCCTTGCGCGGCACGACCGATCATCAGCGCGTCGGCGCCCGTGGCGTCGAGCACGGCCTTCGCCTTCGCCGGCGACGTGATGTCGCCGTTCGCGACGACCGGAATGCGCACCGCGGCCTTCACGGCCGCGATCGTGTCGTATTCGGCTTCGCCGCGATAGAGGTCGGCGCGCGTGCGGCCGTGCACGGTGAGCATCGAGATGCCGGCGGCTTCGGCCAGCCGCGCGATCGTGATCGCGTTCTTGTGCTCGCGGTCCCAGCCGGTGCGGATCTTCAGCGTGACGGGCACCGCGTCGGGCCCGGTGCCCACCGCGGCGACGACGGCCTCGACGATCCGCTGCACGAGCGGCTCGTTCTGCAGCAGCGCGGAGCCGGCCGCGACGTTGCAGACCTTCTTCGCGGGGCAGCCCATGTTGATGTCGATGATCTGCGCGCCGTTGTCGACGTTGTAGCGGGCCGCTTCGGCCATCATCGCCGGGTCGGCGCCGGCGATCTGCACCGCGATCGGCTCGACTTCGCCGGTGTGGTTGGCGCGCCGCATCGTCTTCGCGCTTTTCCACAGCTGCGCGTTGGACGCGACCATCTCGGACACCGCGTAACCGGCCCCCAGCTTCTTGCAGAGCTGGCGGAACGGACGATCGGTCACCCCGGCCATCGGGGCGACGAACAGGTTGTTACGCAGGACGTGAGAGCCGATAACGGGCATCGCAATGGCACCGCCCGCGAGCGGCAGGCGTCGCGGGCCAAAAAGGACGGAGGGAAAACGCGCATTTTACCGTATTCCCATGCCCCGCCGATTTGACCCGGTTTGACGGGGATCGCCGTGCGCGCGAACGCGCGGCGCGTCGCGCGTCAGCTGCGCTGGCCGAACATCATCTGGCGCGCGATCGCGGTCTTCAGCGGCGGCACGAATTCGAGTGCGGTGAGCGCCGCGCCGCGCAGCAGCGGCAGCGGGCCCGCGTCGATCGTGAACAGCCGCGCGAGCGTGTCGGTCGCGCCGATCGTGAAGCGCCGGTCGAGCGCGCGGCGCGCGTTGAAGGTCGCGAGCGCGGTCGCTTCGAAGCCTTGCGCGGACAGCGCGTCGACCAGCGTGTGCGCGTCGCGCAGCCCGAGGTTGAGTCCCTGGCCCGCCACCGGGTGCAGCGTCTGCGCGGCATTGCCGACGATCGCGACGCGGCCGTTGACGAGCGTTTGCGCCGCATTGAGCCCGAGCGGAAACGACGCGCGGCCCGCGATCGCGACGAACGCGCCCATGCGCTCGCCGAACGCGATGCCGAGCTCGCGCAGGAACGCGTCGTCGGGCAGCGCGGCGCGCCGCGCCGCTTCGTCGGGCGCGCAGCACCAGACCAGCGCGTAGTCGGCCTGGCGCGGGCCGCCGAGCGGCAACAGCGCGAGCGGGCCCTCGTGCGTGAAGCGTTCCCACGCGACATGCGGGCGCGGCGCGGCGACCGTGACGGTGCCGACGAGCGCGGTCTGTCCGTAGTCGCGGCGATGCTTGCCGGTGTCGGCCTGCTGTTCGTGGAACAGCCCGCCTTCGGCATTGACGACGATGCGCGCGCGCAGCGTGCGCTCGCCGTGCGGGCCGTCGAGCGTCAGCGTGACGCCGTCGGCGTCCTGCTGCGGCGCGCGCGCGGTGGTCGAGGTCAGCCAGTCGACGCGCGTGCCGCGCACCGCGCCCGCGAGCGCCTGCACGAGCGAGCCGTAGCGCACGACATAGCCGAGCGCGGCGAGGTCGTGCTCGTTGCGGTCGATCAGCGTGCGGCCGAAGTGGCCGCGCTGCGATACGTGGATATGTTCGATCGCGGTCGAGTCGGCGGGCCATGCGAGCGTGTCGAGCAGCACGCGGCTGCCGTGCGACACGGCGATCGCGCGCGGATCGTTCGCGCTCGCGGCCGGCTCGCGCGCATCGATCAGCGCGACCGACGCGTGCTGCGTCGCGCTGCGCCGCGCGAGCCAGCCGGCGAGTGCGAGGCCGACGGGGCCCGCGCCGACGATGGCGAGATCGTAGTCCGGCGTGGCCGGGGAAGAAGCGGTCGTCATCAGGATTCGTGAAACGGTGGTAACGGTCGATGGCGCGGCATCGCGGGTCACGCGCCCGCGCGCATCAACGCCTCGATCTCGGCCGCGTCGACCGGCACGTCGCGCGTGATCAGTTCGCAGCCCTGCTCGCGCACGATCGCGTCGTCCTCGATGCGGATGCCGATGTTCCAGTAGTCGGACGGCACGTCGTCGGCGGCGCGCACGTACAGGCCGGGCTCGACCGTCAGCGTCATGCCGGGCTTCAGCGTGCGCCACGGCAGCGCGCCGTTGGCGTCGCGTTCGGCGAGCCGTTCGCGATAGTCGCCGCAGTCGTGCACGTCCATCCCGAGCCAGTGGCCGGTGCGGTGCATGTAGAAGCGCGTGTAGGCGCGCTCGGCGATCACGTCGTCGACGTTCGAGAAGCGCGTTTTCGGGATGATGCCCGTATCGAGCAGCCCCTGCGCGAGCACGCGCACCGCAGCGTCGTGCGGCGCCTCGAACGGCACGCCGGCGCGCGTCGCGTCGATCGCGGCCTGCTGCGCGGCGAGCACGATGTCGTACAGCGTGCGCTGCGCGGGCGAGAAGCGTCCGTTCGCCGGGAACGTGCGCGTGATGTCCGACGCATAGCCGTCGAGCTCGCACGCGGCGTCGATCAGGATCAGGTCGCCGTCCCGCGCGGCCGCGTTGCCGGCCGGGTAGTGCAGCACGCATGCGTTCGCGCCGGCCGCGACGATCGATCCGTAGGCGGGCGCCTGTGCGCCATGCTTGCGGAACGTATACAGCAGCTCGGCTTCCAGTTCGTATTCGCGGATGCCGGGCCGGCATGCCTGCATCGCGCGACGGTGCGCGAGCGCCGAGATGTGCGCGGCGCGCATCATGATCGCGAGTTCGTGTTCGTCCTTCACGAGCCGCATGTCGTCGAGCAGCGGCGTGAGGTCGAGCATCGCGTCCGGCGCGGCGACGCCCGCGCGTGCCTGCGCGCGCACCGCGTCGAGCCAGCGCGCGAGCTGCCGGTCGAACTCGGCCGAGGCGCCGAACCGGTAGTGCACGGTGCCCGCATCGGCGAGCAGGCGCGGCATTTCGGTATCGATCACGTCGGTCGCGTACGCGGCATCGAAGCCGAATGCGTCGCGTGCGGCTTCGGGCCCGTAGTGGAAGCCTTCCCAGATTTCGCGGTCGGCATTCTTCGCGCGGCAGAACAGGATCGATTCCGGTGCGCCGTGCGGCGCGGCCGCGTTCAGCACGAGCACCGCGTCCGGCTCGCTGAAGCCGGTCAGGTAGTGGAAATAGCTGTCGTGCCGGTACGGGTAGCCCGTATCGCGATTGCGCAGCACTTCCGGCGCGGTGGGGACGATGGCGACGCCGCCGCCCGCGGCGCGCAGTGCGGCAAGCACGCGCGCGCGGCGCTGGCGGTAGACGTCGACGGCGATGGCGGTATCGATGGGCGCATTCATCGTGCGATTGTAGCGCCGCCGGACGCCGCGCGTGAACGCCGCGGCCGCAGGCCGCGCCGCAAGGCCGCGGGGCGGCTGTTGCAAACCATCCACAGGCCAAACGGGCGATTTTCTACCGTGCGACGTCGCCCGGTTATGATCGACGACAACGTATACTCTCGGCGGTTCCCTTCAAAAGGCAGATGATGAAATTAATCGGTTCGCTCAGCAGCCCGTTCGTCCGAAAGGCGCGGATCGTGCTTGCTGAAAAGAAGATCGACTACAAGCTGGAGCTCGAGAACGTGTGGGGCCCGGATACCAACATCCATGCGTCGAACCCGCTCGGCAAGGTGCCGTGCCTCGTGATGGAGGATGGCGCCGCGGTGTTCGATTCCCGCGTGATCTGCGAATACGTCGATACGCTGTCGCCGGTCGGCAAGCTGATTCCGCCGTCGGGCCGCGAGCGCGTCGAGGTGCGTTGCTGGGAAGCGCTGTGCGACGGCGTGCTCGACGCGTCGGTCGCGATCCGTCTCGAACACACGCTGCGCGACGAGGCGCAGCGCAGCGCGAGCTGGATCGCGCGGCAGCAGCGCAAGATCGACGACGGCCTCGTCGCGATGTCGCAGGGTCTCGGCGGCAAGACGTGGTGCGTCGGTAATCATTACACGCTCGCCGACATCGCGCTCGGCTGTGCGCTCGGCTATCTCGACTTCCGGATGCCGGAGCTGAACTGGCGCGACCGCCATCCGAACCTCGACAAGCACTTCGTGAAGCTCGCGCAGCGCCAGTCGTTCGCCGATACGCTGCCGCAGAACTGAGCCGCGACCGGTTCGCGCGCATAATCCGCAGACAAAAAAACGCCGGCAAGGCCGGCGTCAGATTGCTGACGAACCCCACGTTTTTGGAAGCGTGGGGTTTTGTCTTTCTGGGATCAGGATTGCGAGCTCGCCGCGAGCGGGTAGTCGAAGCTGCAGCGCAAACCGCTCACCAGACGCAGCAGCATGCGCACGAAGCGCCAATCGGGACCCGCTGGCCCCTTTTTCCGCTTCCGCGCCACCAGCATCGCGATCTTCTTGATGTTCTGCGCCGCCGCGGCCAGCAAGCACTGCTCGGCCACCTTGCGTAGCCCACGCATACGCGCATAACGGTGCCCATGCAGTTGCTTGGCATCGGCGAAGCTACGCTCCACCGTCTCCTTGCGCCGCGCGTAAATGCGTTGGCCCCATTCGGTCAAGCGCCGCGCGTCCACCTTCTCCTTGGCGCGCTCCCACACGTGGCGCGTCACCACCTTCACCGCGTTCGCACTGTTCGTGCACTGCGCGCGTACCGGGCAACGCCGGCAGATCTGCGGGTTGGATTTGTATTCCCGGTAGCCGACTCGATTGGTCGTGCTGTAAGGCAGTGCCTGCCCCTGCGGGCACACGTATTCGTTGCGATACGCGTCGTACTTGAACTGCCGTTTGTAGAACATGCCCGGCTTGTGGTTCGGCGTGCGATAGCCCATCACCCCGGCAATCCCTCGCTCCTCCAGCCCCTGGCACACCGCCGGCGTGAAGTAGCCCGCATCCAGCCCCACCGCATCGACCTTGAACTCGAAGCGCTCGCGCTGCCGATCCAGCCGATCCAGATACGGCTGGCTGTCGTGCACCGAGGCCGGCGTCACATGCGTATCGGTGATGATCGCGTGCCGGGCATCCACCGTGCGGTGGTCCAGATAGAAGAACCCTTTGGGCTTGTCGTCCCGAACCATGTAGCCGCTGTCCGGATCGGTTCGGCTGATCTTGGTGTCCTTGCTCGGCGGCGGCTCGTCGTCGTCGCGATCCAGCGGCTTCTTGCCATGCGCGGCCCGGTCCGCATCCACCGCCGCATTCAGCGCCTCCGTGTACGCCGCAGGCGTCTGCTCCAGCTTCACGACATCAAACTTGCCTTTGTTCGCATTCGCCTTCAGGTGCGTGCTGTCGGTGTACAGCACCCGACCATCGACCAACCCGCGCTTCATTGCCTGCCGCACGATCTCGTCGAAGATCTCCTGATACACCACCGTGTCCGGGAAGCGGCGGCGGCGATTCTGCGAGAACGTCGACGCATCCGGCACCTTGTCGGTCAGCCGGAACCGCGCGAACCACCGATAGGCGACGTTGACCTGGACCTCACGCATCAGTTGCCGCTCGCTGCCCACCCCAAACAGGTAGCCGATGAACAGCAGCTTGAACATCACCACGGGATCGAGCGCTGGCCGCCCGTTATCCGCGCAATACAGATGCGCCACCTTCGCGCGGATGAACTCGAAATCCACCGCCGCGTCGATCTGGCGCAGCAGGTGGTCCTTCGGCACGAGTTCCTCGAGCGTCACCATCTCGAGTTCGTGCTGCGTGGGCATGGGCGTCTTCAGCATCACGCCATTAAAAAACAAAACCCCCGCACTTGGCGAGGGTTTGTCAGCAATCTGAAGCGCCCGGGCCGGGCGCTTTTTTTTGTTGCGCCAGCCGCGCGACGCGCGGCGGCCGGCGTTACTCGATCGATGCGTAAACGGTCTCGCCGAGTGTGAACGAATCGCTGCGCGAAATCGGCCACCATTTGTCGTACAACGTATAGCCGCACGTGTTACCGTCGAGCAGCGCGCCCGGCTTCAGATACTTCAGCAGCTGCGACATCAGCCGGACCTCGTGCGGCGAGATGCGCTGCACGATATGGTGTGCGCGCAGCTCGGACGGATGCGCGAGGCCGGCCGCCTGCACGAGCTCCTGCAGCGCGTGCAGCGTATTGCGGTGGAAGTTGTAGACGCGCTCGGCCTTGTCGGGCACGACGAGCGCGCGCTGACGCACCGGGTCCTGCGTCGCGACACCGGTCGGGCAGCGGTCGGTGTGGCAATGCTGCGCCTGGATGCAGCCGACCGCGAACATGAAGCCGCGTGCCGAGTTCACCCAGTCCGCGCCGATCGCGAGCGTGCGCGCGATGTCGAACGCGGTGATGATCTTGCCGCTCGCGCCGATCTTCACGCGGTCGCGCACGCCGATCCCGACCAGCGTGTTGTGCACGAGCAGCAGCCCTTCCTGCAGCGGCACGCCGACGTGGTCGGTGAATTCGAGCGGCGCGGCGCCGGTGCCGCCTTCCGCGCCGTCGACGACGATGAAGTCCGGCACGATGCCCGTTTCGAGCATCGCCTTCGCGATCCCGAAGAACTCCCACGGATGGCCGATGCACAGCTTGAAGCCGGTCGGCTTGCCGCCCGACAGCGTGCGCAATCGTTCGACGAATTCGAGCAGCCCGCGCGGCGTCGAGAATTCCGAGTGCGTCGCGGGCGAGATGCAGTCCTTGCCCATCGGCACGCCGCGCGTCTCGGCGATCTCGGGCGTGATCTTCGCGGCCGGCAGCACGCCGCCGTGGCCCGGCTTCGCGCCCTGCGACAGCTTGATCTCGATCATCTTGACCTGCGGATCGGCGGCCTGCTTCGCGAACTTGTCGGGGTTGAACGTGCCGTCGTCGTTGCGGCAGCCGAAGTAGCCCGACGCGATTTCCCAGATGATGTCGCCGCCGTTCTCGCGGTGGTACTTCGACAGCGAGCCTTCGCCGGTGTCGTGCGCGAAGCCGCCTTTCTTCGCGCCGAGGTTCAGCGCGCGGATCGCGTTCGCGGACAGCGAGCCGAAACTCATCGCCGAGATGTTGAAGATCGAGATGTCGTACGGCTGCGCACGCGTCGCGCCGACGCGGATGCGGAAATCGTGGTTCGGCAGCCGGGTCGGCGCGAGCGAGTGGCTGATCCATTCGTGCGCGACCGCCTTCACGTTGAGCTCGGTGCCGTACGGGCGGTTGTCGGCGACGTTCTTCGCGCGCTGGTAGACGAGGCTGCGCTGCGCGCGCGAGAACGGTTTCTCGTCGGTATCGTCCTCGACGAAGTACTGGCGGATTTCCGGCCGGATGAACTCGAACAGGAAGCGGAAGTGGCCCCAGAGCGGGTAGTTGCGCAGGATCGCGTGACGGTCCTGCTTCAGGTCATACAGGCCGAGCGCGACGAGCGCGACGGGGATGACGATCCAGAACCAGGAGAGCACGTGGATCGATGCGAGCGCGGCCGCGGCGACAAGCAGCAGGACGGCGCACCACATCGCAAGGTAGCGTCGTGAAAGCATGGGGACTCCGTAAGAATCTTGAAGTGCCGCCATGCGTACGCTGCGCGGCGGCGCACCGGCCTCGACCGGATCGTGTCCGGCCGGGCGCGGCGTGCCGCAAGTCTAAACCGAATACGGGTCAGCGTGCGTCGGCGAGCGCCGGCGCGCGGCCTTCCGCGCAAGCGGCCTGACCGGGCTGGCCGGTCGCCGCGAACTCGATGATGCCGCCGCCGAGACAGATCTCGCCGTCGTACAGCACCGCCGACTGGCCGGGCGTGACTGCCCATTGCGCGTCGTCGAACGCGAGCGAGAAGCGCGCTTCGCCTGCCGGGCCGGGCGTCGCCGTGCCGTATGCGCAGGCGGCGTCGGCCTGCCGGTAGCGGGTTTTCGCGCCGCACGCGAAGCCGTCGGCCGGCGGCTCGCCCGCGACCCAGCTGACGTTGCCGGCGACGAGCTGCCGCGACAGCAGCCACGGGTGATCGTGGCCCTGCACGACGTACAGCGTGTTCGACGGGATGTCCTTCGCGGCGACGAACCACGGCTCGCCGCTGCCGTCCTTGCTGCCGCCGAGGCCGATGCCCTTGCGCTGGCCGAAGGTATAGAACGCGAGGCCGATGTGCTCGCCGACGACCTTGCCGTCCGGCGTCTTCATCGGGCCGGGCCGGGTCGGCAGATAGCGGTTCAGGAAATCGCGGAACGGCCGTTCGCCGATGAAGCAGATGCCGGTCGAATCCTTCTTCTTCGCGTTCGGCAGCCCGATCTGCGCGGCGATCTCGCGCACCTTCGTCTTGGGGATCTCGCCGAGCGGGAACATCGTCTTCGACAGCTGCGCCTGGTTCAGCCGGTGCAGGAAGTACGACTGGTCCTTCGTATGATCGAACGCCTTCAGCAGCTCGAAGCGCCCGTCGCGCTCGCGCACGCGCGCGTAATGACCGGTCGCGATCATTTCGGCGTCGAGTGACATCGCATGATCGAGGAACGCCTTGAACTTGATCTCGGCGTTGCAGAGCACGTCGGGGTTCGGCGTGCGGCCGGCCGAATACTCGCGCAGGAACTCGGCGAACACGCGGTCCTTGTACTCGGCCGCGAAATTCACCGCCTCGACGTCGATGCCGATCAGGTCGGCCACCGACACGACGTCGATCCAGTCCTGGCGCGTCGAGCAGTATTCGCCGTCGTCGTCGTCTTCCCAGTTCTTCATGAACAGGCCGACCACGTCGTAGCCCTGTTCCTTCAGCAGCCACGCGGTCACCGACGAATCGACGCCGCCCGACATGCCCACCACTACACGGCGCTTGCTCATTTGCCCACCGCCTGACGGTCGAATGCGTCCGGCCGCGGCGCGACCGAATGCGTATGCACGAAATCGAGCGGAATGCGCCGCCCGGCGAGATAGTCGTCGACGCAGCGCATCACCGCCGGCGAGCGGTGGCGATCGACGCAGGCGCGCAGTTCGTCGGCGCTCATCCACATCGTGCGGACGATGCCGTCGTCGAGCGCGTGGCCCGCGACCGGCTCGCCGGCCGTGCCGCAGAACGTGAAGCGCAGGTAGGTCGCACCGGCGGTGCCGGGGCGGTCGTAGTGCGCGAGATAGACGCCGACCAGCGCGTCGGGCGTAAACGGGTGCGCGGTTTCCTCGAGCGTCTCGCGTATCACGGCGTCGGCAAGCGTTTCGCCGGATTCGAGATGGCCGGCCGGCTGGTTGATGCGCAGGCCCGTCGAGGTTTCTTCCTCGATGACGAGAAAGCGGCCGTCGCGCTCGACGAGCGCCGCGACGGTCACGTGCGGGGTCCAGGTTTCGGGTTTCATGGTTCGGCATTTTACCGGTTGCGCCCGGACGCTGCCCGCCGTCTGCTCAGACGAATCCGACCCCGCGAATCGTCTGTCCGGCCGATGCGCGCGGCGGCCGGACGGGGCACTGTTGCAATTCGGAACGATCGTGCGGAAAGTGCTGGCCCGGTCGCGGCTTTCGGTTAAAGTGCAGCGTGAAAGCCGTTGCTCGTGAGCCGGTACGTCAGCCTGTCCGGCTCGTTGTGCAGTAAGAATCGCAAGAAAGAAATACTGACAATGACTGGAGGAACTGACGATGCATATTGGTGTGCCTGCTGAAACGCGGGCCAATGAGTCGCGCGTGGCCGCGACGCCGGAGACCGTGAAGAAGTACGCGGCCGCCGGTCATCGCGTGAGTGTCGCGAAAGGGGCCGGCGCGGCGGCCAGCTATCCCGACGAGGCCTATGCCGCCGCCGGCGCCGAATTGACCGACCAGTCGGCCGCATTTGGCGCCGATCTGGTGCTGAAGGTCCAGGCGCCGTCCGAGGCCGAGCTGCCGCTGCTCAAGCGCGGTGCGGTGCTGGTCGGCATGCTCGATCCGTTCAACGGCGAGCAGGCGGCGCGGCTCGCCGCCGCCGGCGTGACCGGCTTCGCGCTCGAAGCCGCGCCGCGCACGACGCGCGCGCAAAGCCTCGACGTGCTGTCGTCGCAGGCCAACATCGCCGGCTACAAGGCGGTGCTGGTCGCCGCGTCGCTCTATCCGCGCTTCCTGCCGATGCTGATGACCGCCGCCGGCACCGTGAAGGCCGCGCGCGTGCTGATCCTCGGCGCGGGCGTCGCGGGGCTGCAGGCGATCGCGACCGCGAAGCGGCTCGGCGCGGTGATCGAGGCGTCCGACGTGCGGCCGGCCGTGAAGGAGCAGATCGAATCGCTCGGCGCGAAATTCCTCGATGTCCCCTACGAAACCGACGAAGAGCGCGAAGCCGCGCAGGGTGTCGGCGGCTATGCGCGGCCGATGCCGGCGTCGTGGCTCGGCCGTCAGGCCGCGCTCGTGCACGAGCGCGCGAAGCAGGCCGACATCGTGATCACGACCGCGCTGATTCCGGGCCGCCCCGCGCCGACGCTGATCTCGGTCGAAACCGTGCAGTCGATGAAGCCCGGTTCGGTGCTGGTCGATCTCGCCGCCGGCCGCGGCCCCGAAGTCGACGGCCGCAAGGGCGGCAACTGCCCGCTGACGGTCGCCGACCAGGTGATCGTGCACGGCGGCGTGACGATCGCGGGCTACACGAACCTCGCGTCGATGGTCGCGTCGGACGCGTCGGCGCTGTACGCACGCAACCTGCTCGACTTCATGAAGCTGATCGTCACGAAGGAAGGCGCACTGAACATCGACCTGACCGACGACATCGTCGCCGCGACACTGCTGTGCCGCGACGGCGAAGTCACGCGCAAATAACGGAGGAGACCATGGAAATCATCAATCACACGGTGATCAACGTGATCATCTTCGTGCTGGCGGTCTACGTCGGCTACCACGTCGTGTGGAACGTCACGCCGGCGCTGCATACGCCGCTGATGGCGGTTACCAACGCGATCTCGGCGATCGTGATTGTCGGCGCGATGCTCGCGGCGGCGCTCACCGTCGGCGCGACCGGCAAGATCTTCGGCACGCTCGCGGTCGCGCTCGCGGCCGTCAACGTGTTCGGCGGCTTTCTCGTGACGCGGCGCATGCTCGAGATGTTCCGCAAGAAGGAGCCGAAGGCAGCGAAGGAGGGCGCGCGATGAGCATGAACGTCGTTACGCTGCTGTACCTCGTCGCGTCGGTGTGCTTCATCCAGGCGCTGAAGGGCCTGTCGAACCCGAAGAGCGCGCGGCGCGGCAACCTGTTCGGGATGGTCGGGATGGCCATCGCGATCCTCACGACGATCGCGCTGATCGTCAAGCAGGCGGCCTGGCTCGGCGCGAACCTGCCGCTCGGGCTGGCGCTCGTGCTCGGCGCGCTGGTCGTCGGCGGCGCAGTCGGCGCGTTCGTCGCCGCGCGCGTCGAGATGACCAAGATGCCGGAACTCGTCGCGGCGATGCACTCGCTGATCGGTCTGGCGGCCGTCTGCATCGCGTATGCGGTGGTGTCGGAGCCGGAAGCGTTCGGGCTCGTGCCGCAGGACGCGGTCGCCGCGAACTTCATCCCGTACGGCAACCGTGTCGAGCTGTTCATCGGCACCTTCGTCGGCGCGATCACGTTCTCCGGGTCGGTGATCGCGTTCGGCAAGCTGTCCGGCAAGTACAAGTTCCGGCTGTTCCAGGGCGCGCCGGTCGTGTACGCGGGCCAGCACCTGATCAACCTGATGCTCGCGATCGCGATGCTCGGCTTCGGCGTGTTGTTCTTCATCACGCAGGCGTGGCTGCCGTTCATCATCATGACGGCGATCGCGTTCGTGCTCGGCGTGCTGATCATCATCCCGATCGGCGGCGCGGACATGCCGGTGGTCGTGTCGATGCTGAACTCGTACTCGGGCTGGGCCGCGGCCGGCATCGGCTTCTCGCTGAACAACGCGATGCTGATCATCGCGGGCTCGCTGGTCGGTTCCTCCGGTGCGATCCTGTCGTACATCATGTGCCATGCGATGAACCGCTCGTTCTTCAACGTGATCCTCGGCGGCTTCGGCGGCGAGGCCGCGGCCGGCGGCGCGGCGGGTGCACAGGAGCAGCGCCCGGTGAAGTCGGGCTCGGCCGACGACGCGGCGTTCATGCTCGGCAACGCGGAGTCGGTCGTGATCGTGCCGGGCTACGGGCTGGCCGTCGCGCGCGCGCAGCATGCGCTGAAGGAGCTGACCGACAAGCTGATCGAGAAGGGCGTCGACGTGCGCTACGCGATCCATCCGGTTGCCGGGCGGATGCCGGGCCACATGAACGTGCTGCTCGCGGAAGCGGAAGTGCCGTACGACATCGTGTTCGAGATGGAGGACATCAACGGCGAGATGGGGCAGGCCGACGTGGTGCTGGTGCTCGGCGCGAACGACGTCGTGAACCCGGCCGCGAAGAACGATCCGAAGTCGCCGATCGCGGGCATGCCGATCATCGAGGCGTACAAGGCGCGCACCGTGATCGTCAACAAGCGCTCGATGGCGGCGGGCTACGCGGGGCTCGACAACGACCTGTTCTACATGGACAAGACGATGATGGTGTTCGGCGATGCGAAGAAGGTCATCGAGGACATGGTGAAGGCCGTCGAGTAGCGCGCGCGAGCGGTCCGGTCGCGCGAGGCGGCCGGATGCGGTTCGACGACGGGGCCCGCCCGGCACATGCCGGCCGGGCCCCGGTCGTTTCACGGGCGCACGAGGCGTGCGACGCACGCGGCGATCGCGTCGCGCACCCGCACGATCGCCGGGTCGCGCTGCGTGCTGGTGCGCCAGCCGATCTCGACCGGATAGCGCGGCAGATCGACCGGGCAGGCGACGCAGCGCAGCGGCGTCGTCCGCGCGATCGCGCGCGCGGCGTGCGCCGGGATCGTCGCGACGGCGTCGGACCCGGCCAGCAGATACGGCAGCGCCGCGAAATGCGTGGTCGATGCCGCGACGCGCCGCTTGTGGCCGAGCGCGGCCAGCGCCTCGTCGACGATGCCGATCACGCCGCCCGACGAGACCAGCAGATGATCGCGCCGCAGGAAGTCGGCGAGCGTCAGCGTGCGCGGCGGCCGCGCGCGGGCGGCCGGATCGATCAGGCACGCGTAACCGCCCGTCGCGATCGCGCGCCGGCTCAGCCCGGTTGCGGAAAACCCGCCCGACGCGATCGCCAGATCGACGCCGTGCCGCAGCAGTGCATCGCCGGCGATGCCGCTGTGCGTCTGGCGAAAGATCAGCCGGATGCCCGCGGCCTCGTGCGCGACCGCGTCGATCAGCGGCCGGCCGAGCGCGATCTCGAAGTCGTCCGACAGCCCGATCGAGATCGTCCGGCCGACGCGCTCGCCGACGTCGGCCGCGATCGCGAGGCTCGCGCGGCAGCGGTCGAGCGCGTCGGACAGGATCGGCTTCAGCTCGTCCGCGCGCGGCGTCGGCGCGAGCCCGCGCCCGGTGCGCACGAACAGCGGATCGGCATAGACCGTGCGCAGCCGCGCGAGCGCCGCGCTGACGGCCGACTGTGTGAGGTCGAGCCGCAGCGCCGCGCGACTCGCGCCGCCTTCCTCGTAGAGCGCCTCGAACACCTTCAGCAGGTTCAGGTCGAGCCCGGCGATATCATCCTGGTTCATGTCAGTTATCGTCATATCGATTTGATCGATGGAATCATATCGATAAAGATGGCGTTATCCCATTCACCGGAGAACGTCTTCATGACCACGTCAGTCATCGCCGCGCTGCAGATCGGCGCATCGCCCGCCGGCACGCGCGCCACGCTCGACACGATCGTCGGCTACGAAACAGCGATTCGCGACAGCGGCGCGTCGCTCGTCGTACTGCCCGAGGCCGTGCTCGGCGGCTACCCGAAAGGCGAGATCTTCGGCACGCGGCTCGGCTACCGGCTGCCCGAGGGCCGCGACGCCTACGCGCGCTACGCCGCCGAGGCGATCGACGTGCCGGGCCCCGAGACCGACGAGTTGGCCGCGCTGTCGCAGCGCACGGGCGCGAGTCTCGTGGTCGGCGTGATCGAGCGCGGCGGCAGCACGCTGTATTGCACGGCGCTGTTCTTCGACCCGCACGGCGGCCTCGTCGCGAAGCACCGCAAGCTGATGCCGACGGGCACCGAGCGGCTGATCTGGGGGCAGGGCGACGGCTCGACGCTGCCGGTCGTCGACACGGCAGCGGGGCGTGCCGGCGCCGCAATCTGCTGGGAAAACCACATGCCGCTGCTGCGCTGCGCGATGTATGCGAAAGGCGTGCAGATCTGGTGCGCGCCGACCGTCGACGAGCGCGACGTCTGGCAGAGCTCGATGCGGCACATCGCGCACGAGGGGCGCTGCTTCGTGGTCAGCGCGTGTCAGGTGCAGCCGTCGCCGCGCGCGCTCGGCATCGACGTGCCGGGATGGGATCCGGAGCGGCCGCTGATCCGCGGCGGCAGCGTGATCGTCGGACCGCTCGGCGACCTGCTGACCGAACCGCTGATCGGCGAGGCGGGGCTCGTGACCGCGCGCATCGATACCGACGAACTCGTGCGCGCGCGATACGACTTCGACGTGGTGGGGCACTATGCGCGCGCCGACGTGTTCTCGCTGCACGTCGACGAGCGGCCGAAGCGGCCGGTGGTGTTCGCGGGATGAGGCAGGGGCGCCCCTGCGCGGGGGCGCCGGGCCGCGCGAATCGGCGCGGCCGCGTCAGCGCATCGGCGCTTCGGCGATCCGCATGTAGTCGGCGATGCGGCGGCCTTCCATGTCCGGAAACTGCTCGTGCACGGTGATGTCGCCCATCCGCGCGATGTCGAAGGTGCGGAAGTCGCCGCGCAGCTCGCACCACGCGCCGATCGTCCAGCGCCCGCCCCAGTAGACGAGCCCGAGCGGCCACACGCGGCGCTGCGTGTGCGCGCCGAGCCGGTCGCGATACGTGAAGCTGACGATGTGACGCGTATCGACGGCCTGGTGGATCGCATCGACCTTCCCGGAAAACGCCTCGTCGATATGAAACGACGGCGCGAATACGGGCAGCCGGTCGAGCGCGGTGCGCTTGTCGGCCGGCATCGCCGACGCGATCTTCGCGAGCGCCGAGCGTGCACCGCCGGCGAAGCGCGCGCCGCCCCAGGTTTCGAGCATCCGCGCGCCGGCGGCGAGCGCCGCGAGTTCCTCGGCCGTGAAGGTCAGCGGCGGCAGGCTCGCGTGGCGGTTCAGCCGGTAGCCGATCCCGGCCTCGCCTTCGATCGGCACGCCCGACAGTTGCAGGTCGCGCACGTCGCGGTACACGGTGCGGGGCGAGACCGACAGCCAGTCGGCGAGCTGCTGCGCAGTCGTGAGGCGGCGCCCGCGCAGCAGCTCGGCGATCTGGAACAGGCGGTCGGCACGGCGCGTCATGGCTGCACCTCGGCTTCAACGGCAGTGGGAATGCCGCGATGATAGCGCCGTGCCGGCCGTGCGGCGGCCGCGTTCAGTGGCATTTCGGCGCGTGCAGGCCGACCCGGTTGCCTTCGGTATCGATCAGGTAGCCGATGTAGCCGTAGTTGTTCGGCAGCTCGACCACCGAGCCCTGCACGATGCCGCCCGCGCGCTTCGCGCGTTCGAGCGCCGCGACGACCGATTCGCCGGCGTTCAGGTACACCAGCACGCCGTTCGCGCTCGGCTTCATCTGCTGCGGATCGAACACGATGCTGCCGCCGGTGTTCGACGCCTCGTGATCGAACACGGCCATCGGCACGCCGCCGATCACTTCGCGCTGCAGCGTCGTCTGCAGCACGGTTTCGTAGAAGCGGATCGCGCGGTCGAAATCGAGGGACGGAATATCGAACCACGCAATCGTGCGCTCCAGGGTTGCGGTTGCTGCGGTCATGAGGTGCTCCTTTTTCGTTTGGATTCTGTGTGGAACCGGCATTGCATGGCGCCGGGATTGCAGTGTGAGCGGGGGCTGCTGACACCGTATTGTCAGTAGTGTCGTCAGGACTGACAGCGGGGCGTTCGGCGCGCGAGCGGGGCGGCGCAGGCCGCGGTTGACGGCCGCGGAACCTCGCAGGCGGGCGGCGGCGTCGAGCCGGGCCGATTCGCGTCGAGGCGTCGATGGTGTCGGCCGGCAGGCGGCGTGGAAAGGGGGAGGGAACGCGGAGAATGCGCGCTCGGGCAGCCGGACCGGACTGCACGCAGCACGCGCTTGCAGGCGGCGCTGCGGCCGGTCACGAGACGCTATGTGGAGCGGATGCCGGACCGGCAGGGGCGCGCTGATTCGCCACCCGGCGGCATCGGGGAACGGTGCGCGCGGGCGCCGCCTCGGCAGCCCCGCGCGCCGAGCCGGCGCTTATGCGTCGCCTTCCGGCGCGGCCGGCCGCGCCTTCACGCTGCCCGCGATCAGGTCGAAGCGGAACAGCCGGCATTCGAGCGCGCCGTTGAACAGCGGCGTCTTCGCCGATTCGCGCAGCCGGAGCTGGCCCGGCAGCGAACGGTCGGACGTGAGCAGGAACGCCTGCCAGCCCGTGAAGCGCTGCTTCAGCGCATCGCCGAGCGCGTTGAAGAACTCGCTGTCCGGCGCGTCGGTGTGCGTGCGGCGGAACGCGTCGTCGTTGCCGCGGTTGCGGCCGGTTTCGCGCGCCTCGCCGCGTGCGCTGCGGCCGCGCACCTCGATCCGCTCGCCGTACGGCGGGTTCGCGAGCAGGATGCCCGGGCCGTCGCACGGCGGCGTCATCCCGCGCGCGTCGACCTGCTTGAGCCACACCGACGGCACACCCGCGCGTTCGAGGTTCGCGCGCGCCTTCTCGAGCATGTCGCCGGAGATGTCGCTGCCGTACACGCGCAGGTCGTCGCGCTTGGCGCGCGCCGCGCGTTTCACGTCCAGCGCCGCGACCTTCAGGCCCTGCCACGCGGTGATGTCGTACTGCTTGAGCTTTTCGAAGCCGAAGCGGCGCTCGACGCCCGGCGCGACGCCGAGCACGATCTGCGCGGCTTCCGCGAGGAACGTGCCGCTGCCGCACATCGGGTCGTACAGCGGCGTGCCGGGTGTCCAGCCGGTCAGGCGCAGGATGCCGGCCGCGAGGTTCTCGCGCAGCGGCGCCGCGCCCTTGTCGAGGCGCCAGCCGCGCTTGAACAGCGGCTCGCCCGACGTGTCGAGGTACAGCGTGCAGTCGGTGGCCGTCAGGAACGCGAACACGCGCACGTCCGGCGCACCGGTGTCGATGCTCGGGCGCGCGCCGGTCTTGTCGCGCATCCGGTCGCAGATCGCGTCCTTGACGCGCAGCGTCGCGAATTCGAGGCTCTTCAGCGGCGACTTGATCGCGGTGATGTCGACGCGCAGCGTCTGCGTCGCCGCGAACCAGCGCTCCCACGGCTGCTCGAGCGCGAGCGCGTAGACGTCCTGCTCGTTGCGGTACGGGCGATGCGCGATTTTCAGCAGGATCCGGCTGGCGATCCGCGAATGGAGGTTCGCGGCCATGCCGGCGGCCCAGCCGCCGCGGAAATGGACGCCGCCCGGCACCTGCGCGCCCGCGGCGAACGGCGCGCCGTCCAGGTGGCGGCCGGCGATCTCGGCCAGCTCGGCGGCGAGCGCCGCTTCGAGGCCGCGCGGGCAGGGAGCGAAAAAGTCGTACAGGGTGGGCGAGGACATAAGGCGGGTGAGGGCGTGCAAAAGTCCAGTATTGTACGCGGCGCGGGCGGGCGCGGCCCGCGCGCGCCGCGCCGCCGCCTGCGGGCGGTCAGTGCGCGCCCGGCTGGCCGGTGCGCGCCGCGTGCCCGCCGGCCGGCCAGACCAGCACGAACGGGTTCGCGAGCACCGCGCGGACGATCGCGGCGACGAGCGCGCGCACCTTGGTCGGCCGCAGGCTGCGCGAGCGCACGGCCATCGTGAACGCGAGCGCGAAGCTCACCAGCACGTTGAGGATCGCCATGCTCAGCACGCCGGCGCAGGCCCACCAGAGTTCGGGCGTGCCGAGCGCGTCCTTGCCGAGCACGCCGAGCGCGACGCCGATCGAGCCGGCCGACAGCGTCACGTGCCGCACCTCGAACGGGAACAGGAACACGGTGACGATCGCCGGAATCAGCCCGAGCATCAGGCCGAGGCCGACGTTTGCGACCACGCCCGCGACGTTCGACCGGCAGAAGTGCGCGAGCTTCGCCGCGCCGGCCGCGCCGAGCGTGAGCCGCAGCCGGCGGTTGTAGGTCAGCGCGTCGCCGACCCGGTGCAGCACGAACCAGTTGTCGGCCCAGCCCGCGAGCAGGCTCGACGCCCACAGCAGCACGCCGGTGAGCGCCGCGTAGAACGGCGTCGGGCCGAGCAGCGAGAACGAGTGCAGCGTCGCGTGCGCCTTTTGCGGCGAGATCACGTTCGTGTGCAGCACGCTGCCCGCGAACAGCTGCACGAGCAGGCACACCGGCAGCACGACGAGCACGTTGCCGGAAATCGCCGCCGCCTGCGTGCGGATCAGCGCGATGACCGACGCGACGAACGCCTTCACGCCTTCGTCGTGGCCGGTGTCGTCGAGCTCGCGCGCGAGCGTCGGCGCGGTCATCGCGGGCTGCTTGGTCGCGAGCGTGAAATGCAGGAAGTGCATCAGCATGAAGCTGGCCGCGTAGTTGACGCCCGCAAGCAGGCCTTCGAGCATCGACTGCAGGTGCGCGCCGGTGATCGCGAACTTCACGCACACCGTCGCGACCGTGACCAGGCCGCCGCCGGCGGCCATTCGCAGCATCTTCAGATACTCGGCGCGGCCGCGCGAGATGTAGTGCTCGCCGGTATCCGCGTTGGTCTCGACGAGCTTGCGCGCGAACAGCGAGAAGTTGCTGCGCACGAGGTGCGACACGCTCTGGCTGTTCTGGTTCGCGTCGATCAGCTCGGCGGTCAGGCGCGCCATCCCGCGCAGGTCGTCGCGCGCCATCCATGCGTTGAGCAGCGTCTCGGCGCGCAGGATGCGCATGCGCATCCGCTCGACCTGGAACACGATGTCGACCGACACGCCGTTGCGGTACAGATGCGCGAACACGTCGTCGACCGCGATCCGGCATTCGTCGAGCAGCACGCGCAGATAGTTCACCTCGTGCAGCAGCTTGCTCGGGTCGCCGCCGTCCTCGACGGCCGCGTGCGCGGTCTCGACCGCGAGCATCGCGCGCGTGAGCCGGTAGAACGGCTGCGCCTCGAGCGGCTTGCGCGCATCGTCGTCGGACAGGCGGCTGCGCACCGTCTGCGACAGGCCGGTCGAGCTGATCTGGCAGGTCAGGTTGTGCAACGCGGCCAGCAGGTCGCGCGAGAACGAGCCGGGCTCGTGGCGTTCCGCTTCGGTGACGTCGAACGAGATCAGGTCGACGAGGCGCGCGAGCAGATCGTCGGGCAGCGCGTCGATCCATTGCGCGTCTTCCGGCGTCGGGAACATCAGCGTGAACAGCGCGGAGAGCTCGCGGCGGTTCGGCGCGGGCGGGATCAGCGACGAATCGATCCGTTCGAACAGCGCGCCGAAGAAGCCGGAATGGACCGGCATGCCGGCGTCGCACAGCAGCGAGATGCCGTCGCACTCGCGCAGGATGCCGCGCAGGATCCGCGCGGCATGCGACTTCCACGCGGGATTGCGGTCGAGCACATGGAACAGGTAGCGCAGTCGCGCATGGGCCGGATACGCGCGCGCGTCGTCGTCGCGCTCGGCGGCGGCGTCCTGCGCGGCCTGCATCGTGCCGCTGCGGCGCAGCCAGTGCGCGAGCTCGATCAGCCATTCGCTGCGCTCGGCGTACGACGCGTCGGCGTCGGCATGCGCGAGCAGCGCGTCGAGCTGGTGGCTCGCACTGCGCGACGCGCGCCACTTCTTGATCAGGGTCGTCAGGGAACGAAACATAAAACGGAAATAGCGAAAGCCCTGGACGGGCGGGTTCGGGATGCCGGCCGGGAATGCGGCGCGGCGCCGGGAAGAACCGGTGAGACGGACGGGCTGCCCGGCTGCGGACGGCCCGCGATGCGGGGCGCTGGCTGTCGCGGACGCCTGCCCGCGGCACGGCGATCGGGCCGGACGCGGCCCGGCCTCGCCGGCGGACGCGCGCGACGGACGGCGCGATCGCTGAAAGCGCGTAGGATCGTCAATCGCACGCGAAAACGCAAGCCGACCGCATTGCAGGACGGCGGTTCCGGCCGATTTTGACAAACAGTGCAAAGTCGGCCGTCCGGCCGGGGCCCGGGCGGGCGGTAGCGGTCGGCGCTGCGCGCGGGATGGTGTGCGGGGCGGGCGGGCCGCGACCGATGATCGCCGTCGGCGCGACCGGCCCGCTTATGCGCCCGGCTTGCCCGTCGCGCCGGCGTCGCCGCCCGCCATTGGACCGGCCGGACACGGCACGACCGGCGGCGTGGCGGCCGCCTTGCCGGCCGGTACGGCGGTGCTGCGCCGCGCGGCCAGCGCGCGCACGCCGGCGGCGGCCTGCGAGGCGACCACGTCGAGTGCGCGCCGGTGGCCCGCGACGAGCGCATCGTAGCCGTCGGCGACCGGCTCCGCGACGCTCGTGCGGCACGTCATCACGGCCTGCGTGGCGAGCGAGCGCACGCTCCATACCGCGTCGATCGCCGCGCGCTTGCCGGGCCACGACTCGAAGCGCTGCACGTTCACGCTGATGCGATACACGGGCACGCCGGGCGGATAGGCGGAATTCGCGACGTCGATCGTGCCGAGCTGCGCGGCGAGGTCGTCGGACAGCGCGCGGCGGATTTCGTCGGCGGGCGGCGAGGCCCAGCGTTCCTGCTCGAGCACGTCGACCTGCGCGGCGTTCTTCTGCACGACCAGCTGGTTCTTCGCGACCTGCTCGGGCACGCCGACCGACGGCACCTCGATCAGGAACGCCGGGTTGGCGGGCGCGGTGCGCACGGGCGCCGCGGCGTCGGCCGGGCTCAGCGTGTAGAACCGCGCGGGCGGCGAGCTGCACGCGGCGAGCGCGAGCGCGGCGAACGCGGCTGCCGCGCCGCTCGCGAGACCGTTCACGCGAGTCGTCGTCATTGTTGATCTCCTGGCTTGCCCTTGATCAGCGATTCGGGATGGCGCTCCAGATAATCCGCGAGCGCGTTCAGCGACTGCAGCGTGCGCGTGAGCTCCTTCAGCGCGCCGCGCACGTCGGACTGCAGCGGCGAGTCCTGCTGCAGCGTCGCCTCGGCGGTCGAGAAGGTCTGCTTCGCGGCCGACAGCGTGTCGCGCGCCTCGGGCGCGACCTGCGTGTCGAGTTGCTTGAACAGCTTGTCCGCGTTCGACAGCGCGCTGTTCAGGTTCGCGCCGATCTGGTCGAACGGCACCTTGTCGAGCTTCTTCGCGATGTCGGCGACCTGCAGCTGCAGCTCGTCGAGCGTGTTCGGCACGGTCGGCAGCTCGAGCGGCTGATGCGACACGTCGATCTTCGCGGGCGGCGCCTTCGGGAAGAAGTCGAGCGCGACGTACAGCTGGCTCGTCAGCAGGTTGCCGGTGCGCAGCTGGCCGCGCAGCCCGTGCTGGACGAGGCGCTCGACGATCTCGCGGCGGGCCGGTTCGCCCTTGCTCTCGATCGTCTCGCGGAAGCGCCGGCCGAGGCGTTCCGGATACACGTTCATCGTCACCGGCATCGTGAAGTTCTTCGTCTTCGGATCGTAGTCGATGCCGATGTTCGTGACCTCGCCGAGCACGATGCCGCGGAAGTCGACCGGCGCACCGACGCCGAGCCCGCGCAGCGACTGGTTGAAGTTCATCACGACCTGCAGCGGCTGGCCGTCCGGGTCGCGCATCGCATCGCCCTCGTCGGCCGCGAGGCGGAACGTCGTGTTGTTCGGCGCGGTCGAGCCGGTTTCCTGGTTCGGCGGCGTCTGGAATGCGATGCCGCCGAGGATCACGGTCGCGAGCGACTGCGTGTTCAGCTTCAGGCCGCTCGAATCGAGCCGCAGGTCGACGCCGCTCGCCTGCCACCAGCGCGAATTCATGCCGACGTACTGGTCGTACGGCGCATTGACGAACACGTTGAAGGTGACGCCCGTGCCGCCCTTGTCGAGCGAGAAGCCGACCACCTGGCCGACCTGCACGCGCCGGTAGTAGACGGGCGAACCGATGTCGACCGAGCCGAGCGAGTCGCCGCGCAGCACGTACTGCGTGCCTTTCTGGTCGCCGGTGACGGCCGGCGGCGTCTCGAGGCCCGTGAAGTCGGTCTGCGTATCCTGCGAGCGGCCGGCGTCGACGCCGATGTACGCGCCCGACAGCAGCGTGCCGAGCCCCGATACGCCGGTCGCGCCGACGCGCGGCCGCACGATCCAGAAACGCGTGCCCTTGACCGCGAAGTCCTCGGCCTCCTTCTTCAGCTGCACCTGGACGAGCACGCGCGACAGGTCCTTCGACAGCTTGATCGTCTTGACCATGCCGATCTCGACGTCCTTGTACTTGACCTGCGTCTTGCCCGGCTCCAGCCCTTCGGCGCTGTGGAAGCTGATCGTGACCTCCGGGCCGCGTTCGCGCACGGACTTGATCACGAGGCCGATGCCGATCAGCGCGGCGATCAGCGGCACGAGCCAGACCAACGACGGCAGCCAGCCGGTTTTCGTCGAGATCGTGGGGTCGGGGGGCCGGGACTCGTCGTGGTGCGGGCCTTGCGGACTATTCATGGTGTTTCCCTGAGGTTTCGACTGGATCCCAGATCAGGCGGGGATCGAACTGCATCGACGCGAGCATCGTCAGGATCACGACCGAGCCGAACGCGAGCGCGCCGGGGCCGGCCGTGATGACGGCAAGCGAACGGAAATGGACGAGCGCGACGGTGAGCGTCACGACGAAGATGTCGAGCATCGACCAGCGGCCGATGCGCTCGACGATCCGGTACAGGCGCGTGCGCTGCATCGGCCGCCACGCGGTGCGGCGCTGCGCGCTGATCGCGAGGATCAGCAGCACGCCGAGCTTGAGCATCGGCACGAGAATGCTGGCGACGAACACGACGACGGCGAGCGGCCAGTCGCCCGACACCCAGAAGTAGATGACGCCGCTCATGATCGTGTCTTCCTGCGAGCCGACGATCGACGCGGTGCGCATGATCGGCAGCAGGTTCGCCGGAATGTAGAGGATCGCGGCCGCGAGCAGCAGCGCCCAGGTGCGCACGATACTGTTCGGGATGCGAAAGTGCAGCGCGGTGCCGCAGCGCGCGCAGTGCGCGTGCGGCGCGTCGAGCGTCTGCACGAGCCCGCATGCGTGGCAGCTGACGAGGCCTTCGCGGGCGGCGGTCGGCGTCGTCATCGGCGGGCGCCCTCCGGCAGCGATGCCGCGTCGCCCGGAGGCGCGCCGCTCGCGCGCCGGGCGCGCAGCTCGTCGGCGATGTCCCACAGCGTGCGCGGGTCGAACATCAGCACGACGGCGATCATCAGCGTGAGCGCGCCGAACGCGAACAGCGCCGCCTCCGGCACGACGCGCGCGAGACTGACCATCTTCACGATCGTCACGAGGATGCCGAGCATGAACACCTCGATCATCCCCCACGGGCGCACGAGCTGGATCGCGCGCAGCACCGCGTTGAAGCCGGGCGGCACCACGCCGCGGCGCATCGGCAGCAGCAGGTAGAGCAGCGCGGCCATCTCGACGAGCGGGAACAGCACGGTCGAGCAGAACACCATCACGCCGACGATCGCCATGTCCTGGTGCCACAGCGAATCGATCGCGCCGATCAGCGTGGTCTGCACGCGGTTGCCGTTCACGTCCATCTCGAGGATCGGGAACGCCTGCGCGATCACGAACGTGATCAGCGCCGCGAGCGCAAGCGCACAGATGCGCTCGATCTGCGCGGCGCTGTTGCGATAGAGCAGCGCGTCGCAGCGTGGGCAGCGCGCGACTTCGCGGCCGCTAAGGTGCGGTTTGTGCAACAGTGCGTCACACTCGTGACAGGCAATCAGGTCGTATCGTTGCATGGAAAAAGCGGTTACGCGACGGCTCGGGGCACACGTCGACGGGGCCGGAACCCGCGCCAATCTTACCAAAACGCCTTTTGGGCCGTGTCAACGCCCGGCGGTTTTGTGACCGATCTGTAACATGGCGTAAAACGGGCGGCCGGCTGACGCGTCTGTCCTCAGAGTCCGCGCGCGTCAAAAGGTTGCGGTAGCATGGCGCCCTTGACAAGCGTCGGATCGGTTCCGGCGCAGCCGTTCGCTGAACTGAGGAACCCAAGATGGCATCGAATCCGCTGCCGGCCACGCCGGTGCGCTACACGCAGACCGCGATCGCGCTGCACTGGCTGATCGCGCTGCTGATCGTCTGCGGCTTCGCGCTCGGCTGGGTGATGACCGACATCCCCGGCTTCACGCCGACCAAGCTGAAGTACTTCTCGTGGCACAAGTGGATCGGCGTGACCGCGTTCGCGCTGGCGGTGGTGCGCGTGCTGTGGCGCGCGACCCACGTGCCGCCGGCGCTGCCGGCCGGCATGCCGGCCTGGCAGCGGCTGGGCTCGCACGGCGTGCACATGCTGCTGTACGTGCTGATGCTGGTGATCCCGATCACCGGCTACCTGTACAGCTCGGCGTCGAACATCCCGGTCGTCTACCTCGGCATCGTGCCGCTGCCGCGCCTGATCGATCCCGATCCGGTGCTGAAGGAAACCTTCAAGACGCTTCACGTGTCCTTGAATTACATTTTGCTTGCGCTGGTGTCGCTGCACGTGCTCGCCGCGCTCAAGCATCAGCTGTTGGACCGCGACGGCCTGTTGTCGCGGATGCTTCCCTTTGCCAAATGAAGGATCCCATGAAAGTGTCTTTCTCCCGCTCCGTGCTGGCCGCGTTCGCCGCGGCGTCGCTTGCCGCGTCGGGCGCGGCGCTCGCCGATGTCGATCTCGCGAAAAGCAAGGTGTCCGCCGTGTCGAAGCAGATGAACGTGCCGACCGAGGGCGCGTTCAGGAAGTTTTCCGCACAGGTGAAGTTCGATCCGGCCAAGGCCGCGCAGGGCAGTGCGCAGGTGACGATCGACGTCGCCAGCTACGACCTCGGCGACAAGATGTACAACGACCAGGTCGCGGGCAAGGACTGGTTCGACGCGAAGACCTATCCGCAGGCGACCTTCGTGTCGTCGGCGATCGCGCCGGCAGGCGGCAACAAGTACAACGTGACCGGCAAGCTGACGATCAAGGGCAAGTCCGAGACGGTCACGGTGCCCGTCACCGTCACGCAGAACGGCGCGACGCAGACCTTCGACGGCGTGCTGCCGATCAAGCGCTCGGCCTTCAACGTCGGCACCGGCGAATGGAAGGACACGTCGGTCGTCGCCGACGAAGTGCAGATCAAGTTCCATCTGGTCGCCACGAAGTAAGCGGCGGCCCGACACTTCACCGAATGCCGCGCGAGGGCGCGGCGCTGTTCCAAGGAGAATGAGTTGAAAAAGCATCTGATGATCGCCGCGGGCGCGCTGGCCGCTTCGCTGTCGTTCTCGGCCTTCGCCGAAAGCGCGACGTACCAGTTCGATCCGAGCCACACGTACCCGAGCTTCGAGGCCGACCACTTCGGCGGCCTGTCGGTCTGGCGCGGCAAGTTCGACAAGACGAGCGGCACCGTGACGCTCGATCGCGCGGCGAAGACGGGCACGGTCGACGTGACGACCGAGATCGCGTCGATCCACACCGGCAGCGCGAAGCTCGACGAGCATCTGCAGACGCCCGAATTCTTCGACGTGGCGAAGTTCCCGCAGGCCAACTACAAGGGCACGATCAAGTTCGACGGCGACAAGCCGGTGTCGGTGGTCGGCAACCTGACGCTGCATGGCGTCACCAAGCCGCTGACGCTGAAGATCGACTCGTTCAAGTGCATGCCGCATCCGATGCTCAAGCGTGAAGTGTGCGGCGTCGACGCGGCCGGCGAATTCAACCGCGACGATTTCGGCCTCGACTACGGCAAGCAGTACGGCTTCAAGATGAAGACGAAGCTGCTGATCACGGCCGAAGCGGTCAAGCAGCAGTAAGGCTCGCGGCCGGGCCGGCCGTCGGCCGGCGCACCGCGCGTGAACCGCCGCGCCTCCTTCGAACGGGGGCACGGCGGTTTTTTTACGCGCCTATAATCGTCGGGCGCCTGTCGCGGCGCGCGGCGCGGGCCGGCGGCGCACGAGCGGACGCTTCGAACAGAACGTACAACGACAAGGAGATCGCCGATGCATGCCGTCACGCAGCCCCGTTCCATTGCCTCGTCGCCGCGCGTGTGGCGCGCGGTGGTCGCCGCGTCGATCGGCAACGCGCTCGAGTGGTTCGACCTGGTCGTCTACGGCTTCTTCGCGGTGACGATCTCCAGGCTGTTCTTCCCGGCCGGCAACGACACCGTGTCGCTGCTGCTCACGCTCGGCACGTTCGGCGTGTCGTTCTTCATGCGGCCGCTCGGCGCGATCGTGCTCGGCGCCTATGCGGACCGCGCGGGCCGCAAGGCCGCGCTGACGCTGTCGATCCTGCTGATGATGGGCGGCACGCTGATCATCGCGGTGCTGCCGACCTACCGGACGATCGGCGTCGCGGCGCCGCTGATCCTGGTCGCCGCGCGGCTGATGCAGGGTTTCTCGGCCGGCGGCGAGTTCGGCAGCGCGACCGCGTTTCTCGCCGAGCACGTGCCGGGGCGGCGCGGTTTCTTCGCGAGCTGGCAGGTCGCGAGCCAGGGCCTGACGACGCTGCTGGCCGCCGGCTTCGGCACCGTGCTGAATGCGCAGCTGACGGCCGAACAGATGGCGGCGTGGGGCTGGCGCGTGCCGTTCTTCTTCGGGCTGCTGCTGGGGCCGGTTGCCTACTACATCCGCAAGAAGGTCGACGAGACGCCCGAGTTCCTTGCGGCCGAAAGCAGCGCGAGCCCGCTGCGCGACACGTTCGCGTCGCACAAGGCGCGCCTCGTCGCCGCGATGGGCGTGGTCGTGCTCGGCACCGTCGCCACCTATCTCGTGCTGTTCATGCCGACCTACGGCGTGAAGCAGCTCGGCCTTGCGCCGTCCGCCGCGTTCGCGGCGATCCTCGTGGTCGGCGTGATCCAGATGGTGTTCGCGCCGCTCGTCGGCCACTGGTCGGACCGTTACGGCCGCGTGCGCGTGATGCTCGCACCCGCGATCGGCATTCTCGTGCTGATCTATCCGGCGTTCGCGTACCTGGTCGCGCATCCGGGCTTCGGCACGCTGATCGCGCTGCAGGTGTTGCTCGCATTCCTGATGACCGGCTACTTCGCGGCGCTGCCGGGGCTGCTGTCCGAGGTGTTCCCGGTGCAGACGCGCACGACCGGGATGTCGCTCGCGTATAACGTCGCGGTGACGATCTTCGGCGGCTTCGGGCCGTTCATCATCGCGTGGCTGATCAAGGCGACCGGGATGAATACCGCGCCGAGCTTCTACCTCATGTTCGCGGCCGTGCTGAGTCTCGTGGCGCTGGTCGTGTTGCGCAGGCGGTTCGGGTTTCGGTGACGGGGCGCCGTTGGCGCGGCGCGCGGGAGGTGCCGCTGTGGCTGCCGGGCAGTGGTGCGGGCAATGCGGCAGGCGACCGGGAAGGGCAACGCTTCAGGCTCCGCGGCAACGCTCCACTCCCGGCGGCGAACGCAGCCGCCGCGTGCGACGAAACATAAAAAAACCGGCCCAATCGGGCCGGCTTTTCATCGCTGCCGAAGTAGCGTCGCGCTCAAACCTGCGCGCCCGCGTTCGGATCGTCCGGATCGTGCGCGACCTTCTTTTCCTTGATCAGGTCTTCGCGCTTGATGCCGAGCCACATCGCGAGCGACCCCGCGACGAACACCGACGAGTAGATGCCGAACATGATGCCGACCGTCAGCGCGAGCGCGAAGTAGTGCAGCGTCGGGCCGCCGAAGAAGAACATCGACAGCACCATCATTTCCGTCGACGTGTGCGTGATGATCGTGCGCGACATCGTGGTCGTGATCGCGTGGTTGATCACCTCCGGCACGCTCATCTTGCGTTCGCGGCGGAACGTCTCGCGGATCCGGTCGAAGATGACGACCGACTCGTTGACCGAGTAGCCGAGCACCGCGAGGATCGCCGCGAGCACCGCCAGCGAGAACTCCCACTGGAAGAACGCGAAGAAGCCGAGAATGATCACGACGTCGTGCAGGTTCGCGATGATGCCGGCGACCGCGTACTTCCATTCGAAGCGGATCGACAGGTAGATCACGATGCCGATCACGACGCACGCGAGCGCGAGCAGGCCGTCGGTCGCGAGCTCCCGGCCGACCTGCGGGCCGACGAACTCGACGCGCTGCAGCGTGACGTCCGGGCTCTGCGCCTTCAGCGCGGTCATCACCTGGTCGCTCTGCTGCGCGGACGTGAGGCCCTGCTTCAGCTGCAGGCGGATCAGCACGTTGCGCGACGTGCCGAAGTTCTGCACCTGCGCGTCCGCGTAGCCGAGCTTGCCGAGCGTGTCGCGCACGGGTTCGAGCTGCGCGGCCTGCTGGTACTGCACCTCGATCACGGTACCGCCGGTGAATTCGACCGACAGGTGCAGCCCGCGGTGGAACAGGAAGAACACGGCGGCGAGGAACGTGACCAGCGAGATCACGTTGAACACCAGCGCGTGCCGCATGAACGGAATGTCTTTACGGATGCGGAAAAATTCCATGGTCTTCTCCGGGGCCTTATTGGGTCGAGCCCGGTTTCTTCGGCGACACGCCCTGCTGCGCGCGGTTGCGCAGCTGCGGCTTGCCGGCGCGCGGCGCGTTGCCCTTCGCCGGTGCGGCGAGCTTCGCGGCGCGTGCGGTGTCGGTCGATTCGTCGGCCGCCGCGAACGACGCGGCCGCTGCGGCGCCTTCCGGCTTCCACACCTGACCGATCGCGAGCGACTTCAGCTTCTTGCGGCCGCCGTACCAGAGGTTGACGATCCCGCGCGAGAAGAACACCGCGGAGAACATCGACGTCAGGATGCCGAGGCAGTGCACGATCGCGAACGCGCGGACCGGGCCCGAGCCGAACGCGAGCAGCGCAAGACCGGCGATCAGCGTCGTCACGTTCGAGTCGAGAATCGTCGCCCACGCATGCGCGTAGCCGGCCTGGATCGCGAGCTGCGGCGGCTGGCCGGCGCGCAGTTCCTCACGCACGCGCTCGTTGATCAGCACGTTAGAGTCGATCGCCATGCCGAGCGCGAGCGCGATTGCGGCGATGCCGGGCAGCGTCAGCGTCGCCTGCATCAACGACAGCACCGCGACCAGCAGCAGCAGGTTCACCGACAGGCCGATCACCGAGATCACGCCGAACAGCATGTAGTACGCGACCATGAACACGGCGATCGCGCAGAAGCCCCAGATCACCGAATGCACGCCCATCTTGATGTTGTCGGCGCCGAGGCTCGGGCCGATCGTGCGTTCCTCGATGATGTCCATCGGCGCGGCGAGCGAACCGGCGCGCAGCAGCAGCGCGAGGTCGGCCGCGGCCTGCGGCGTCGGCTGGCCGGTGATCTGGAAGCGGTCGCCCAGTTCCGACTGGATCGTCGCGACCGTCAGCACTTCGCCCTTGCCCTTCTCGAACAGCACCATCGCCATCGGCTTGCCGATGTTTTCGCGCGATACCGCGCGCACCGCGCGGCCGCCGGCCGAGTCGAGGCGGATGTTGACCGACGGACGCTGATGCTCGTCGAAGCCGGCCGACGCGTCGATGATGCGGTCGCCGGTGAAGATCACGTCCTTCTTCAACAGCACGGGCGCCTGGTTGCCCTGCGTGAACAGCTCCTCGCCCGGCGGCACGGGGTCGTTCGGGTTCGGATGCGTGTTGAGCGGATCGGCGAGGCGCGCTTCGAGCGTCGCCGTGCGGCCGATGATGTCCTTCGCCTTCGCGGTGTCCTGCACGCCCGGCAGCTCGACGACGATACGGTCGCTGCCCTGCTGCTGCAGGATCGGCTCGGACACGCCGAGCTCGTTCACGCGGTTGTGGAGCGTCGTCAGGTTCTGCTTGAGCGCGGCGTCTTCCACGGCCTTCTGCACGGCCGGCGTGAAGGTGCCGACCACCTGCGTGCCGCCGCCGCCGGGCTGGGTCGCCCATTGCAGTTCGGTGATCGACGCGGCGAGCGCCTTGCGGGCGTCTTCCGCCGTCTGCGCATCGCTGAAGTTGACGACGACCGATTGATCGACGCGGCTCACGCCGCCGTCGCGGATGTTCTTGTCGCGCAGCAGCGTGCGCGCGTCGGACGCGTCGGAGTCGAGCTTCTTCGTCAGCGCGCCCGTCATGTCGACCTGGAGCAGGAAGTGGACGCCGCCGCGCAGGTCGAGGCCGAGGTACATCGGCAGCGCGTGCAGTGCGGTCAGCCAGCGCGGCGACGCGCTCTGCAGGTTCAGTGCGACGACGTACTGCGGATCGTTCGGGTCAGCGTTCAGCGACTTCTGCAGCAGGTCCTTGACGCGCAGCTGCGTATCGGTGTCCTTCAGGCGCACGCGGATGTTCGCGTTGGTCGCCGTGTTCTCGAAGGTGACGTCGTCCGGCGTGATCTGCGCGGACGCGAGCGCCGATTCGACCTGGGTCAGCGTGGTCGAGTCGAGCTTGACCGTGGCCTTGCCGCTCGACACCTGCACCGCCGGCGCTTCGCCGAAGAAATTGGGCAATGTGTACAGAAAGCCGATGGCGAGCGCCACGACCATCACGACATATTTCCAGAGTGGGTAACGATTCATGAGGGGGCCGAACGGGTGGTTGGCATGAAAGCGTCGCGTCCGGCGCCGCGGCGGCCTGCGCGATCGGGCAGGCACGGCGCGGGGGGCCGGACGCTCGGTGAAGGGCTTACAGCGACTTGATCGTGCCCTTCGGCAGAATCGTCGTGACGGCGGCCTTCTGCACGGTGATTTCGGTGCCTTCGGCGATTTCGACGCCGATGTAGCCTTCGCTGACCTTCGTCACCTTGCCCACCAGGCCGCCGCTCGTGACGACTTCGTCGCCCTTGGCCATGGCCGCGAGCATGTTGCGGTGCTCTTTCTGCCGCTTCATCTGCGGACGGATCATGATGAAGTAGAGCACGGCAAACATCAGGATGAGCGGCAGGAAGCTCATCAGGCTCGATTCGGCGCCACCGGCACCTTGCGCGAACGCGTTGGAAATGAACGGCACGTTGGTCTCTCCGTAAGGGGAAGATCGAAAAATAAGCCGGATATTCTACCACCGGCCCCATGCGCAAACGGCGCGGCAAATGCGCTTTCGGATCAAGCTGTAAAAGCACGAACCGACGCCGTTGCGACTTGCGTGGAAAGCTAATTGTAATGTTTCTGCGACCTCGGCCGGCGATCGGATGGCAATAATGAGTACGCGTCCGATGTGACGGGCCGCCATGCGGCCCGCCGGCCCGTCAGTCGACGCCTCTTGCGCGATCCTCCGCGAAGCGCTGGCGGAACGCGTCGAACGTATGGGTTTCGATCGCTTCGCGGATCTCGCTCATCAGCTGCAGGTAGTAGTGCAGGTTGTGGATCGTGTTGAGTTGCGCGCCGAGGATTTCGCCGACGCGGTGCAGGTGATGCAGGTAGCCGCGCGAGAAGTTGCTGCACGTGTAGCAGGTGCAACTCGGGTCGAGCGGCTTCAGCGAATTCTTGTGCGTCGCGTTGCGGATCTTCACGTCGCCGAAGCGCGTGAACAGCCAGCCGTTGCGCGCGTTGCGGGTCGGCATCACGCAGTCGAACATGTCGACGCCGTTGGCGACGCCTTCGACGAGATCCTCCGGCGTGCCGACGCCCATCAGGTAGTGCGGCTTGTGCGCCGGCAGCTTCGGGCCGACGTGACGCAGCACGCGCATCATGTCCTCCTTCGGCTCGCCGACCGACAGCCCGCCGATCGCAAGGCCGTGGAAGCCGAGTTCCGACAGGCCCGCGAGCGACTCGTCGCGCAGGTCCTCGAACATCCCGCCCTGGACGATCCCGAACAGCGCGTTCGGGTTGCCGAGCCGGTTGAACTCGTCGAGCGAGCGCTTCGCCCAGCGCAGCGACATGCGCATCGAGTCGGCCGCTTCCTTGTGCGTGGTCGGCACGTTGTCGGTCGCGTACGGCGTGCATTCGTCGAACTGCATCACGATGTCCGAGTTCAGCACCTTCTGGATCTGCATCGACACTTCCGGCGACAGGAACAGCTTGTCGCCGTTGATCGGCGACGCGAACGTGACGCCATCCTCGGTGATCTTGCGCAGGTCGCCGAGCGAGAACACCTGGAAGCCGCCCGAATCGGTCAGGATCGGCTTGTTCCAGCCCATGAAGCCGTGCAGCCCGCCGTGTGCGTCGATCGTGTCGAGGCCCGGGCGCAGCCACAGGTGGAACGTGTTGCCGAGGATGATCTGCGCCTTGATCTCGTGCAGCTCGCGCGGCTGGATCGCCTTCACGGTGCCGTAGGTGCCGACCGGCATGAAGATCGGCGTCTCGACGACGCCATGGTTGAGCTTCACGCGGCCGCGGCGCGCGTGGCCGTCGGTCGTCAGCAGTTCGAATTCGAGCCCGTTGGCGGGGCGGGCGGGCGCGGCTTCGGGCGCGTGCGTATCGTGGGATGAACCTTCGGTCATCGTGGGGTGCTCCTGGCCACCGGAAAACAGTCCGGCGCGAGTTGGAAAATGCCGCCGCGGTAGCGGCGGCGGAAAGAACGGATGTGCGCCATCGTAGCGCGCGGCGCAGGCCGGCGGCGGTTCCGTGCCGAAGGCGCTGCGGCGGCCGTGCCGTGCGCCGGCCGTCGCACGTGCGGCGCCTTACGCGCCCGTCGCCTCCGGCGTATCGCGGCGCGTGAGCAGCATCGCGTCGCCGTAGCTGAAGAAGCGGTAGCGTTCCGCGATCGCGTGCCGGTACGCGGCGCGGATCGTCTCGACGCCCGCGAACGCGGACACCAGCATCAGCAGCGTCGACTTCGGCAGGTGGAAATTCGTGACGAGCCGGTCGACCACGCGGAAACGATAGCCGGGCGTGATGAAGATGTCGGTCTCGGCCTGCGTCGCGGCGAGCGGGCGGCCGGCGGCGTCGGCGTCGCGCGCCGCGGCTTCGAGCGCGCGCATCGACGTCGTGCCGACCGCGATCACCTTGCCGCCGCGCGCGCGCGTGGCCGCGATCTTGTCGACCAGCGACTGCGGCAGCTCGTACCACTCGCTGTGCATCTTGTGCTCGGCGATGTTCTCGACGCGCACCGGCTGGAACGTGCCCGCGCCGACGTGCAGCGTCAGCGTCGCGCGCTCGACGCCCATCGCGTCGAGCTTCGCGAGCAGCGGCTCGTCGAAGTGCAGGCCGGCCGTCGGCGCGGCGACCGCGCCCGGGTTGCTCGCATAGACGGTCTGGTAGCGCGTCTCGTCGGTCGCGTCCGGGTCGTGCTCGATATAGGGCGGCAGCGGCAGCCGGCCGTACTGCTCGATCAGCGTCAGGCACGGCGCGGGAAAGTGCAGCGTGAAGAACGGCTCGACGCGCTCGCCAACCGTCACGTCGAACGCATCCGCGAGCCGCAGCGTCGTACCGGCGCCCGGCGACTTGCTCGCACGAATCTGCGCGAGCGCCGTGTGGGTGCCCGTCACGCGCTCGACCAGCACCTCGATCCGGCCGCCGCTGGCCTTCTGGCCGAAGAAGCGCGCCTTCAGCACCTTGGTATCGTTGAACACGAGCAGGTCGCCGGGCGCGATGCACACGGGCAGGTCAGCGAAACGGCGATCGACGAGGCGCGCGGGTTCGGCGGCGCCGTCGACCTCGAGCAGGCGGCTCGCGGTGCGGTCGGGCAGCGCGGTTTGCGCAATCAGCTCGGGCGGCAGATTGAAATCGAAATCGGAAAGCGTGAACATGCGGGCTGGTTCGAAACGGCCGGCGGGCGTCGCCGGCAGGGCGGAAACGCGTAATCGGGGCGCGCGAGCCGCTATGATGGCGGGATGCGCGGCCTGGCCGGCGTCGTTCGTTCGGACGACGTGAAAGCCGCTATTGTACTTGCCTTGCGAAGCCTCCTCACGATCCGATGCCTGTGTCACCACGCCGTTCCGCCGCCGTTGCCGATTCCGCCGATCCGTTCGACACGGAGGCGGTCGCGTTACCGTCGCAGGGCGACGGCGCGCGCAGCGACGACGTGCGCGCCGCGCCATCGGCCGCGTCGCCGCGCCGCACCGGCCCGAAGCGCGGCGCCGACGGACGGCTCGCGCAGCCGGCGGCCGCCGCGCCCGACGCGCAGGGCGCCGACGCCGAACCGGAAGCCGGCGCCGCGAAGCGCGGCAGGAAAAAGGCCGCCGACAAGCCGGTGAAGACCGCCGACAAGCTCGCAAAGCTCGGCCTCACGCGCTCGATCGATCTCGTGCTGCATCTGCCGATGCGCTATGAGGACGAAACCACGCTCACGCCGATCGGCGAGCTGCTGCCCGGCGGCATCGCGCAGACCGAAGGCGTCGTGTTCGACAACGAAGTCGCCTACCGGCCGCGCCGCCAGCTCGTCGTGAAGATCCAGGACGACGACGGCGAGCAGCTCGTGCTGCGCTTCCTGAATTTCTACGGTTCGCAGGTCAAGCAGATGGCCGTCGGCCAGCGGCTGCGCGTGCGCGGCGACGTGCGCGGCGGCTTCTTCGGGATGGAGATGGTGCATCCGGCGGTGCGCGTGGTGGAAGCCGACGCGCCGCTGCCGCAGGTGCTCACGCCCGTCTACCCGAGTACGGCCGGCGTGTCGCAGGCCTACCTGCGCAAGGCGATCGAGAACGCGCTCGAACGCACGCCGCTGCCCGAGCTGCTGCCGCCCGAGATCGAGCGCGCGTACCTGAAGCCGCTCGACGTGCCGTCGCTCGCGGACGCCGTGCGGATCCTGCACCACCCGCGCGTCGATTCGGACGAAGCCGCGCTGATGGACGGCTCGCATCCGGCCTGGACGCGCATCAAGTTCGAGGAACTGCTCGCGCAGCAGCTGTCGCTGAAGCGCGCGCACGAGGAGCGTCGCACGCGCGCGGCGCCCGCGATGCCGCGCCGCGCCGCGAGCGATGCGGACGCGCTGACCACGCGCCTGTATGCGGCGCTGCCGTTCAGGCTGACCGGCGCGCAGTCGCGCGTCGTCGACGAGATCGCGCACGACCTCACGCTCGCGCATCCGATGCAGCGGCTGCTGCAGGGCGACGTCGGCAGCGGCAAGACGGTCGTCGCGGCGCTGGCGGCCGCGCAGGCGATCGATGCCGGCTACCAGGCCGCGCTGATGGCGCCGACCGAAATCCTCGCGGAACAGCACGCGCGCAAGCTGCGCGGCTGGCTCGAACCGCTCGGCGTGTCGGTTGCGTGGCTCGCCGGCAGCCTGAAGGCGAAGGACAAGCGCGCGGCGATCGAGGCGGCCGCGCTCGGCACCGCGCAGCTCGTGATCGGCACGCACGCGATCATCCAGGACAGCGTCGAGTTCGCGCGGCTCGGCCTCGTGATCGTCGACGAACAGCATCGCTTCGGCGTCGAGCAGCGGCTCGCGCTGCGCGCGAAGGCCGCCAACGCGGCGGACGGTGCGCAGGGCTTCCAGCCGCATCAGCTGATGATGTCGGCCACGCCGATCCCGCGCACGCTCGCGATGACGTACTACGCGGATCTCGAGGTGTCGACGATCGACGAACTGCCGCCGGGCCGCACGCCGGTGCTGACGCGCCTCGTCGGCGACGCGCGGCGCGACGAGGTGATCGCGCGCGTGCGCGAAGCCGCGCTGACGGGCCGCCAGGTGTACTGGGTGTGCCCGCTGATCGAGGAAAGCGAGACGCTGCAGCTGCAGACGGCCGTCGAGACCTACGAGACGCTCGCCGCCGCGCTGCCCGAGCTGAAGGTCGGGCTCGTGCACGGCCGGCTGTCGCCGGCCGACAAGGCGGCCGTGATGGACGCGTTCACGCGCAACGAAGTGCAGCTGCTGGTCGCGACGACCGTGATCGAGGTCGGCGTCGACGTGCCGAACGCGTCGCTGATGGTGATCGAGCATGCGGAGCGCTTCGGCCTCGCGCAGCTGCACCAGCTGCGCGGCCGCGTCGGGCGCGGCACCGCGGCGTCGGTGTGCGTGCTGCTGTACACCGGGCCGCTGTCGATCGCGGGCCGCGAGCGGCTGAAGACGATGCGCGAGACCACCGACGGCTTCGAGATCGCGCGACGCGACCTCGAGATCCGCGGCCCCGGCGAATTCCTCGGCGCGCGCCAGTCGGGCGCCGCGATGCTGCGCTTCGCGGACCTCGAAACCGACGGCTGGCTGATCGAACCGGCGCGCGAGGCCGCGGCGCGGCTGATCGCCGGTTATCCGGAGGTCGTCACGCAGCATCTGGCGCGCTGGCTCGGTGCGCGCGAGCAGTATCTGAAGGCTTGATCCCGCCTGACAGGGTCGGAACGGCGGCGCGGCCGGCTGCAGAGAAACTTGGCGAACCGGTCCCGAAGGGTGTATAAATTAAACCTATCGCTTGTATATACCTGATTGACCCACAATGACGCTGACTGAATTGAAATACATCGTCGCGGTTGCGCGCGAACGGCATTTCGGCCGTGCGGCCGAAGCGTGCTTCGTGAGCCAGCCGACGCTGTCGGTAGCGATCAAGAAGCTCGAAGACGAACTGAACGTGCAGATTTTCGAGCGCGGCGCGAGCGAAGTGAGCGTGACGCCGATCGGCGACCAGATCGTCACGCAGGCGCAGCGCGTGCTCGAGCAGACCTTCGCGATCAAGGAGATCGCGAAGCAGGGCAAGGACCCGCTGGTCGGCCCGTTCCGCCTCGGCGTGATCTACACGATCGGGCCGTACCTGTTGCCGACGCTGGTCAAGCAGATGATCCAGCGCGTGCCGCAGATGCCGCTGATGCTGCAGGAGAACTACACGCTGAAGCTGCTCGAACTGCTGAAGCAGGGCGAGATCGACGCGGCGATCATGGCGCTGCCGTTCCCGGAAACGGGGCTGATGGTGCGCCCGCTGTACGACGAGCCGTTCGTCGTCGCGCTGCCGGCCGGCCACCCGTGGGAGAAGCGCGACGAGATCGACGCGGAGGACCTGAAGCAGGAAACCATGCTGCTGCTCGGCAACGGCCACTGCTTCCGCGACCACGTGCTCGGCGTGTGCCCGGAGCTGATGCGCTTTTCGCAGACGGCCGACGGCATCCAGAAGACCTTCGAGGGCTCGTCGCTCGAGACGATCCGCCACATGGTCGCGAGCGGCGTCGGCATCACCGTGCTGCCGCGCATGTCGGTCGCCGAGGTCGGCCCGCGCGCGAACGGCCCCGATGCGGAGCTGCTGTCCTACGTGCCGTTCAACGAACCGGTGCCCGACCGTCGCGTCGTGCTCGTCTGGCGCAAGAGCTTCACGCGGATGCCGGCAATCGACGCGATCAGCGAGGCGATCGCCGCATGCGAGCTGCCGGGCGTCGCGAAGCTCGACATGCCCGCGACGATGAACTGAAGCGAAGGCGGCCCGGCGTCGCCGCAATGGGCGGGGTGTTGCAGCCCCGTTTATTTTTCCCTATTGCATAGATAAAATTAATTAAATTCGTATTATCGATAGCATCGAGTAGACTGGTTGCCATGGACTCAGCGCCGGCCGACGGCCGGCTCACACGCAGAATGCAAGCGTCAAAGGAGGATGTCATGATGCGATCGGTATTGCAGCGCGCGCGGCGGAACATCCTGCCGCACGAGCAGGTCGTCGATCGGGCCAGGGCCGCGGTTCGCAGCCTGCGTCCGATTGCGTTCGCGTACCTGGCGGACCGTGTGGTCGGCGCATGAGCATGTCGCCGCATGCCGGTCCGGTGTTCCCCCGCTTTACCGCGCCAAGCCATGAGGGAGCAACGCATGTCCAACAACCGGAGAACCGCACGCAGCGCCGGCATGCTACCTGCCGGCCGCCGCGAGCCACCGCATTTCGCACGCGGCTCGCGTCCACCCAGGATCCCGCGCGACATTCCGTAGCACGCACGAGGACCAACCGGTTCCGTTTCTTACCCCCGCAATGACTCTCCACGGACGGGGCCCGGCGCGACGCCGGGCCGTGCAGGTGGGGGGAACACGAGCAATCAAAGGAGAAAAACGCATGTCGACCGAATCGAAGTGCCCGTTCCATCAAGTCGCCGGCAGCGGCACGACGAACAAGGACTGGTGGCCGAATCAGCTGAACCTGAACGTGCTGCATCGGCACTCGTCGCTGTCCGATCCGATGGACGCGGATTTCAACTACGCCGAAGCGTTCGGCAAGCTGGATCTCGCCGCGGTGAAGCAGGACCTGCACGCGCTGATGACGATGTCGCAGGACTGGTGGCCGGCCGACTTCGGCCACTATGGCGGCCTGTTCGTCCGCATGGCCTGGCATAGCGCCGGCACGTACCGCACGGCCGACGGCCGCGGCGGCGCGGGCGGCGGGCAGCAGCGCTTCGCGCCGCTGAACAGCTGGCCGGACAACGTGAGCCTCGACAAGGCGCGCCGCCTGCTGTGGCCGATCAAGCAGAAGTACGGCCGCAACATCTCGTGGGCCGACCTGCTGATCCTGACCGGCAACGTCGCGCTCGAATCGATGGGCTTCAAGACCTTCGGCTATGCCGGCGGCCGCGTCGACACGTGGGAGCCGGACGACGTCTACTGGGGTTCGGAAAAGATCTGGCTGGAACTGAGCGGCGGCCCGAACAGCCGCTACTCGGGCCAGCGCGAGCTCGAAAGCCCGCTCGCGGCGGTGCAGATGGGCCTCATCTACGTGAACCCGGAAGGCCCGGACGGCAACCCCGACCCGGTCGCCGCCGCGCACGACATCCGCGAGACCTTCGCGCGCATGGCGATGAACGACGAAGAGACGGTCGCGCTGATCGCCGGCGGCCATTCGTTCGGCAAGACGCACGGCGCCGGCCCCGCATCGAACGTCGGCCCCGAGCCGGAAGCCGCGGGCCTCGAGCAGCAGGGCCTCGGCTGGAAGAGCACGTTCGGCACCGGCAAGGGCAAGGACGCGATCACGAGCGGCCTCGAGGTCACGTGGACGTCCACGCCGACCCGGTGGAGCAACGACTTCTTCAAGCACCTGTTCAGCTACGAGTGGGAACTGACGAAGAGCCCGGCCGGCGCGCACCAGTGGGTCGCGAAGGATGCCGGCGAGATCATTCCGGATGCGTTCGACCCGTCGAAGAAGCGTCGCCCGACGATGCTGACGACCGACCTGTCGCTGCGTTTCGATCCAGCCTACGAGAAGATCTCGCGCCGCTTCTACGAGAACCCCGACCAGTTCGCCGATGCGTTCGCGCGCGCGTGGTTCAAGCTCACGCACCGCGACATGGGGCCGCGCAGCCGCTATCTGGGCCCCGACGTGCCGGCCGAGGAACTGCTGTGGCAGGACCCGATCCCGGCCGTCGATCACAAGCTGGTCGACGACGCGGATATCGCGGCGCTGAAGGCGAAGGTGCTGGCGTCGGGGCTCACGGTGTCGCAGCTCGTGTCGACTGCATGGGCGTCGGCGGCGACGTTCCGCGGCTCGGACAAGCGCGGCGGCGCGAACGGTGCGCGCATCCGCCTGGCGCCGCAGAAGGACTGGGAGGTGAACCAGCCGGCCCAGCTCGCGCAGGTGCTCGAGACGCTGGAAGGCATCCGCAGCGCGTTCAACGGCGCGCAGACCGGCGACAAGCGCCTGTCGCTGGCCGACCTGATCGTGCTGGCCGGTGCGGCGGGCGTCGAGCAGGCCGCGAAGAACGCGGGCCTCGCGGTGACGGTGCCGTTCGCGCCGGGCCGCGCCGATGCGTCGCAGGAGCAGACCGACGTCGACGCGATGGCCGTGCTCGAGCCGGTCGCGGACGGTTTCCGCAACTACCTGAAGCGCAAGTTCACGGTGCCGGCCGAGGCGCTGCTGGTCGACAAGGCGCAGCTGCTGACGCTGACCGCGCCGGAAATGACGGTGCTCGTCGGCGGGCTGCGGGTGCTCGGCGCGAATGTCGGCGGCGCGAAGCACGGCGTGTTCACCGACCGTCCGGAAGCGCTGACCAACGACTTCTTCACGAACCTGCTCGACATGGGCACCGAGTGGAAGCCGGCGTCGGCCGACAACGACGTGTTCGAGGGGCGCGATCGCGCGACGGGCGAGCTCAAGTGGACCGGCACGCGCGTGGACCTCGTGTTCGGCTCGCACGCGCAGCTTCGCGCGCTGGCCGAGGTGTACGGCAGCGCGGATGCGAAGGAGAAGTTCGCGCGCGACTTCGTCGCGGCCTGGAACAAGGTGATGAACCTCGACCGCTTCGATCTCGCGCGAGCGCAGTAATGCAGTGATGCAGTAACGGGAAACGGCCGGTCGCACGGCCGGCCGTTTCCGCCCTTTGTAGAAGGAGTGACCACCATGACGCAGATGATGCTCGATATGCATGCCGCCTTCGCGGCGCCTGCGGTACGGGCGCCGCTTGCGATTGCGCAGCGCTTCGCCGGGATCGCGATCGTCGTCGGTGGCGCGGCCGTGCTGGCCGCGCAGGCGCTGCACGCGGTCGCGCCGGCCGCGGGCGGCTGAGCGCCGGCGCCGGCAAGCACACAGGTGCGTGTCGCACGGTGCGGCATGCGGGTTGCCCGACGCGCGGGCGTTTCGACATTTCGAACGAGGAGTCCGGAGATGGCCAGGAAAGGCAATGCAACGCAGATCAACATCGGCATCAGCGACAAGGACCGCAGGAAGATCGCGGACGGCCTGTCGCGCCTGCTCGCCGACACGTTCTCGCTCTACCTGAAGACCCACAATTTTCACTGGAACGTCACGGGGCCGATGTTCAACACGCTGCACCTGATGTTCGAAGAGCAGTACAACGAACTGTGGCTCGCGGTCGATTCGATCGCCGAGCGCATCCGTACGCTCGGCGTGGTCGCGCCGGGCACCTTCGCGGATTTCACGAAACTGTCGTCGGTGCCGCCCGCGGACGGCGTGCCGGGCGCCGAGGACATGATTCGCGAGCTCGTCGAAGGGCACGAGACGGTGGTGCGGACGGCGCGCGAGATCTTCCCGACGGCCGACGCGGCCAGCGACGAGCCGACCGCCGATCTGCTCACGCAGCGCCTGCAGACGCATGAAAAGACCGCATGGATGCTGCGCTCGCTGCTGGCGTAAACGCTCGGCCGCGCGGGCCGCTGGCGCAGCCGCGCGGTATCTGTCCCTTGATCGGCGCGCATCGCGGGCGGCCGGTGCGAAGCGGGGCAGGCGGCCCGTGCAGGCGCGCCGGCCGCCGGCTGCGAAGGGCGCCGACATGACGCGAGGCGCCGCTCGGCTCTAAAATGCCGGGGTTATCTTCCCGGTGCCTCGCCATGCTTGCCCGCTTTCCCCTGTATCTGCGGCTCGTCCGGATGGACAAGCCGATCGGCAGCCTGCTGCTGCTCTGGCCGACGCTCAATGCGCTGTGGATCGCTTCGGACGGCCACCCGCGCTGGCCGCTGATCGTGATCTTCGCGCTCGGCACCTTGCTGATGCGCTCGGCCGGCTGCGCGATGAACGACTATGCCGACCGCGATTTCGACCGGCACGTGAAGCGCACGGCCGACCGGCCGCTGACGTCGGGCAAGATCCACGCATGGGAAGCCGTCGCGATCGCCGTCGGGCTGTCGTTCCTCGCGTTCCTGCTGATCCTGCCGCTCAATACGCTGACGAAACAGCTGTCGGTGGTCGCGCTGTTCGTCGCGGGCACCTATCCGTTCATGAAGCGCTTCTTCGCGATTCCGCAGGCCTACCTCGGCATCGCGTTCGGCTTCGGCATCCCGATGGCGTTCGCGGCCGTGCAGGACACGGTGCCGGCGATCGCGTGGGTGATGTTGATCGCGAACGTGTTCTGGTCGGTCGCGTACGACACCGAATACGCGATGGTCGATCGCGACGACGACATCAAGATCGGCATCCGCACGTCGGCGCTGACCTTCGGCCGCTTCGACGTCGCGGCCGTGATGGCGTGCTATGCGGTGACGCTCGGCATCTACGTGTGGATCGGCCTGACGCTCGGCTTCGGGCCGCTCTACTGGGTCGGCTGGGCCGCGGCGGCCGGCTGCGCGGTGTATCACTACACGCTGATCAAGGACCGCGAGCGGATGCCGTGCTTCGCGGCGTTCCGGCACAACAACTGGCTCGGCGGCGTGCTGTTCGCCGGGATTGCCGCGCATTACCTGATGGCGGGAAGCTGAGCGGCGAACCGCACGGCCTTGCGCCGTGCGCGGCGTGCTGAAGCAAAGAAGCAAAAAAGCGGCCGAGGCCGCTTTTTTGTTGCCGGTGCCGGATGACGGCGTGTGCAGTCTGCGCGGCCGTCCGGCGCGGCGGGCGAAGCGTCGGCTCGCTTACGCGCGGCCGAGTTCGTCGCCCATTTCCTTCGCGCGCGCATCGGCCGCGAGCACGCCGCGCACGATCGCTTCCTTCACGCCCTGCGCGTCGAACGAACCGAGCGCGGCGGCCGTCGTGCCGCCCTTCGACGTCACGCGCTCGCGCAGCACGCCGGCCGGTTCGCCGGACTGCGCGGCGAGTTGCGCGGCGCCCGTGAAGGTCGCGACCGCGAGCGCGCGGCCCTGTTCGTCGTTCATCCCGAGGCGGCGCGCGGCTTCCTGCAGCGCTTCGATGAAATAGAACACGTACGCGGGGCCGCTGCCCGAGATCGCGGTGACGGCGTCGAGCTGCGACTCGTCGTCGAACCAGACGATCTCGCCGACCGCGCCGAGCACGTTCGACGCGAGTTCGCGACCCGCCGCATCGACGCCCGGCAGCGCGGCGAGGCCCGTCACGCCCATGCCGACGAGCGCGGGCGTGTTCGGCATCGTGCGCACGACGCGTGCGTAGTTGCCGAGCCAGCGCGACAGGTCCGTGCCGCGGATGCCGGCCGCGATGCTGATCACCAGCTGCGCGCCCAGGTGCGGCGCGAGCGCCTGCGCGACGTCCTTCAGCACCTGCGGCTTGACCGCCAGCACGATCGCGTCGTATTCGCCGAGCGTCGCGTCGATCGCGGCGCCGGTGCGGATGCCGAACTGCTGCGCGGCGCGGGCGCGCACGTCCTCGTTGACGTCGATGGCGTACAGGCCGTCCGCGGCGACGCCGCGCTTGATCAGGCCGCCGATCAGGGCCGCGGCCATGTTGCCGCCGCCGATGAATGCGATTTTCATAGTGTCGTGTCGGATTGAGCGAGTGAATGAAGGGGAAGGGCGCGCGTTCAGTGCGAGTAATCGCGCGCGCCGAAGATCGCGGTGCCGACGCGCACGATCGTCGCGCCCTCGAGCACCGCCGCGTCGAGGTCGGCGGACATGCCCATCGACAGCGTGTCGAGCGGTAGGCCGTCCGCGCGCAGCGCGTCGAACAGCGCGCGCAGTGCGCGATGCGGCGCGCGTTGCGCTTCGATGTCGGCCGCCGGTTCGGGAATCGCCATCAGCCCGCGCAGCCGCAGCGACGGCAGCGCGGCGACCGCGCGCGCGACGTCCGCGACGTCCGCCGGCGCGACGCCGCTCTTCGACGCCTCGCCGCTGATGTTCACCTGCACGCATACGTTCAACGGCGGCAGGTGGGCGGGGCGCTGCTCGGCGAGCCGCTGCGCGATCTTCAGCCGGTCGACCGAGTGGACCCAGTCGAAGCGCTCGGCGACGGCGCGCGTCTTGTTCGACTGCAGCGGCCCGATGAAATGCCATTCGAGCGACGCACGCAGATCGGCGAGCGACTCGATCTTGTCGACTGATTCCTGCACGTAGTTTTCGCCGAACGCGCGCTGGCCGGCTGCATGCGCGGCGCGCACGTCGTCGGCGGGAAAGGTCTTCGAGACGGCGAGCAGCGAGACGGTGGCGGGATCGCGGCCGGCCGCGCGGGCGGCGTCGGCGATGCGACGATGGACGGATTCGAGACGGGCGGCGAGATCGGACATGACGGACACGAATACGAGGCGCCTGCAAGGGCACCGACAAGGGCGCGGCAGCAGGCACGGAAGCGCACGCGCCGCGGCACGCGGCGCATCGATCCGCCCATTATACGGACGCGGCCGGGCGCGGCGTGCGAAGCCGACGGCCCGAATCCGGCCGCGCGGCCCGTATTCCGCCGGTGCACGCGCGTCGGCCGGCCGCACGCGGCTTCTAGCCGTACAGCAGGTGCTCGACGAGCTGGATCCAGTGCGCGACCGGAATCTGCGTGCCGCTTTGCAGGTGCGCGATGCAGCCGACGTTGCCGGACACGATCATCTGCGGTTCGAGCGCCTGCAGCGTCAGCAGCTTCTGCTTGCGCAGCCGGTACGACAGCGACGGCTGGGTCAGCGAATAGGTGCCGGCCGAGCCGCAGCACAGATGGCTGTCGGCCGGCAGGCGCACGTCGATGCCGAGCGTCTCCAGCAGCCGTTCGACGCGGCCGCGCGACTGCTGGCCGTGCTGCAGCGTGCACGGCGGATGGTAGGCGACCGTATGGATCGCGCGGCGCCGCGCGAGCGTCGCGAGCTCGGCTTCGAACGCGAGCAGCACGTCGGAGATGTCGCGCGTCAGCGAAACGATGCGTTGCGCCTTCTCCGCGTAGGCCGGATCGTCGCGCAGCAGGTGCGCGTATTCGAGCACCGTCGCGCCGCAGCCCGACGCGTTCATCACGATCGCCTCCGCGCCCTGTTCGACGAACGGCCACCACGCATCGATGTTGCGGCGCGCGTCGTCGAGCGCTTCGTCGTGGTAGTTCAGGTGCAGCCGGATCGCACCGCAGCAGCCGGCCTCCGGCGCGACGATCGTCTCGATGCCGAGCGCATCGAGCACGCGCGCGGTCGCGATATTGATGTTCGGCAGCATCGACGGCTGCACGCAGCCGCCGAGCATCAGCATCTTGCGCGGATGCGTGCGGTGCGGCCATTCGAGCAGGCGCGTGCGCGGCGGCACCTTGTCGCGCAGCCGTTTCGGCAGCAGCGGCCGCACGTGCTGGCCGAGCCGCATCACCGGCGAGAACAGCGCGGCATTCGGCACGAGGCTCGCCAGCACGCGGCGCACGAGCCGCTGCGACAGCGGGCGCTGCACCTGCGCCTCGACGTGCTTGCGGCCGATCTCGACCAGCCGGCCGTACTGGACGCCCGACGGACAGGTCGTTTCGCAGCTGCGGCAGGTGAGGCAGCGGTCGAGATGCTGCTGCGTGCTGCGCGTGACCTTCGCGCCTTCGACCATCTGCTTGATCAGGTAGATGCGCCCGCGCGGGCCGTCGAGTTCGTCGCCGAGCAACTGGTAGGTCGGGCAGGTTGCGGTGCAGAACCCGCAATGCACGCACTTGCGCAGGATCGCGTCGGCCTCGTCGCCGTCGGGCGTATCGCGGATGAAATCGGCGAGGTTGGTTTGCATCGGGGTTTCAGAGATCGGGGTAGAGCCGGCCGCGGTTGAAGATGCGCGCGGGATCGAACGCCGCCTTCAGCCCGCGGTGGATTTTCATCAGCGGTGCGGCGAGCGGCGTGAACACGCCCGCGCTGCGATCGTATGCATCGCCGGCGCGGAACAGCGTCGCGTGGCCGCCGGCCTGTTTCGCGCTCATGCGCACCGTCTGCGCGTCGGCGTCGGTGATCCACCAGCGCTGCGCGCCGCCCCATTCCATCAGCTGGGTGCCGGGCAGGTGCATCGGCTCGGTGATCGACGGCAGCGACAGGCGCCACAGCGCGAAGCCGGGCGGGATGCCGTTGAAGAACGGATCGGTGTGCTCGCGCAGGCCGGCCCAGAAGCGCTCGGCCTCGACCGCGTCGACGACTTCGCCGCCGAGCAGCGTCTTCGCCGATTTGACGGCCGCCTCGGCGCCCGACAGTCGCAGTACGAGCGTGCCGTTGCGCCAGGCGCTCGCGCTGGCCGGCAGCGGATGGCCGCCCCATTCGTTGAGCTTGCGCACCGCGTCGGTCGCGGTCATCTCGAATTTGAGCGTGACTTCGGCGACCGGCACCGGCAGCACCTTGATCGACAGGTCGAGCATCAGCCCGAGCGTGCCGAGCGAGCCGGCCATCAGGCGCGACACGTCGTAGCCGGCGACGTTCTTCACGACCTGTCCGCCGAAGCGCAGCGTTTCGCCGCGACCGTTCATCAGCGTGACGCCGAGCACGAAATCGCGCGGCGCGCCGCAGGTCGCGCGGCGCGGGCCCGCGAGGCCGGCCGCGATGCAGCCGCCGACGGTGGCCGCGCGGCCGAAGTGCGGCGGCTCGAACGGCAGCATCTGGCCGCGCTCGGCGAGGGCGGTTTCGAGTTGCGCGAGCGGCGTGCCCGCGCGGACCGTGACGACGAGCTCGGCCGGGTCGTACGACACGATGCCGTGAAATGCGCGCGTGTCGAGTATTTCGCCGTCGAGCGCCTGGCCATACCAGTCCTTGGTGCCGCCGCCGCGAATCCGCAGCGGCCGGCCGTCCGCGCTGGCCGCGCGGACGCGTTCGGCCCATTCGGCGACGATGTCGTCCTCTTCCATGTTTCGGTAGCTGCCTCGTCTTGTTGTTCGACCGATTGTACCGGGGTGGCGCGAATCCACATCGCGACTATCCCTAAGCCGCGTTCACCGGTGAAATGCGGCGCCGCCGGGGGAACGGCGGGGCGGGCAGCGGTGCGGGCGGCAGCGCGAGGGCAGCATCGCGCGTCGCCGGGCCGGCCGCGCGTTCAGAACCGCGGCAGGTCGGGGTGCGGCAGCAGCCCGCCGCGCACGTGCTGGCGGCCGTATTCGGCACAGCGCGCGCGGGTCGGGATGCCCTTGTCGGGGTTGAGCAGCGCCGGCGGATCAAAGGCGCGCTTCACGGCGAAGAACGCGTCGCGCTCCTGCGGCGAGAACTGTACGCACATCGAATTGAGCTTCTCGATGCCGACGCCGTGTTCGCCCGTCACGCTGCCGCCGAATTCCACGCAGCATTCGAGGATTTCGGCGCCGAACTGTTCGGCGCGATGCAGCTCGTCCGGGTTGTTCGCGTTGTACAGGATCAGCGGATGCATGTTGCCGTCGCCGGCATGGAACACGTTGATGCAGCGCAGTCCGTAGCGCGTTTCCAGCTGTTCGATGCGCGCGAGCAGCGGGCCGATCGCACGGCGCGGCACGGTGCCGTCCATGCAGTAATAGTCGGGCGAAATGCGCCCGGCGGCCGGGAACGCGTTCTTGCGGCCCGACCAGAAGCGCAGCCGCTCGCTTTCGTTGCGCGACACCTGGATGCGCGTCGCGCCGTGCTCGCGCAGCACGGCCGTCATCCGCACGATTTCCTCGGCGACTTCCTCCGGCGTGCCGTCCGATTCGCACAGCAGGATCGCCTTCGCGTCGAGGTCGTAGCCGGCGTGCGTAAACGTTTCGACGGCCTGCGTGGCGGGCTTGTCCATCATCTCGAGCCCGGCCGGAATGATCCCCGACGCGATGATCGCCGCGACGGCCTCGCCGCCCTTGACGACGTCGTCGAAGCTGGCCATCACGAGTTGCGCGGTCTGCGGCTTCGGGATCAGCTTCACCGTGACTTCGGTGACGATCGCGAACATCCCTTCGCTGCCGATCATCACGGCGAGCAGGTCGAGGCCGGGCATGTCGAGCGCGAGCGAGCCGAATTCGACGATTTCGCCGTCGCTCGTCACCGCGCGCACGCGCATCACGTTGTGCACGGTCAGCCCGTACTTGAGGCAGTGGACGCCGCCGGAGTTCTCCGCGACGTTGCCGCCGATCGTGCAGGCGATCTGCGACGACGGATCGGGCGCGTAGTACAGGCCGTACGGCGCGGCGGCGTCCGAGATCGCGAGGTTGCGCACGCCGGGCTGCACGGTGGCCGTGCGCGCGTACGGGTCGACTTCGACGATGCGCGTGAAGCGCGCGAGCGACAGCACGACGCCGAGCGCGATCGGCAGCGCGCCACCCGACAGGCTGGTGCCTGCGCCGCGCGGCACGATCGGCACTTCCATGCGGCGGCAGATCTGCACGATGCGCTGCACCTGCGATTCGGTTTCGGGCAGCGCGACCGCGAGCGGCAGTCGCCGATACGCGGACAGGCCGTCGCATTCGTATGGCGCGGTGTCCTCGTCGCGGTACAGCAGGCAGTGCGTCGGCAGTACGGCCATGAGTGCCTGCACGACTTCGCGCTGTCGCTGCGCGCGCATTTCGACGGACAGTTCGACGGGGGCGTTCATCGGGTCTCCTTTGTCGGCCGGAGTTAGCGCTTTAGCGCTTACTCCGGCCCCAGGCAAAGCGGAGGTCGGAGTTAGCGCTTCAGCGCCTGCTCCGGCCCCAGGCAAAGCGGAGGTCGGAGTTAGCGCTTCAGCGCCTGCTTCCGCCTGCCGCCGTTTCAGCACGCAAAGATCTTGCCGGGATTCATCAGGTTGCGCGGATCGAGCGCGAGCTTGATCGCGCGCATCGCGTCGATCGCATTGTCGCCGTGCTCCTTCGGCAGGAAGCGCATCTTGTGCAGCCCGACGCCGTGCTCGCCCGTGCAGGTGCCGCCCAGGCGCAGCGCGCGCTCAACGATCCGGTCGTTGATGCGTTCGGCCTCCTCGATTTCCTCCGGCTTGTCGGGGTCGATCAGGATCGCGACGTGGAAGTTGCCGTCGCCGACGTGGCCGACGATCGGGCAGGGCAGCGACGACGCGCGCAGGTCGACCTCGGTTTCCTCGACGCACGCGGCGAGCTGCGAGATCGGCACGCAGACGTCGGTCGTCACCGCGCGGCAGCCGGGCTTCAGCTGCAGCATCGCGAAATAGGCGTTGTGGCGCGCGGCCCACAGCCGGCTGCGGTCCTCGGGGCGCGTCGCCCATTCGAAGCCCTGGCCGCGGTTCTGCTCCGCGAGCGCCTGCACGAGTTCGGCCTGTTCCTTCACGCCGGCCTCGGTGCCGTGGAACTCGAAGAACAGCGTCGGCGCTTCGGCGAGCGTCAGATTCGAGTGGCGGTTGATCGAGCGCACCGCGAGCGAATCGACGAATTCGACGCGCGCGATCGGCACGCCGATCTGGATCGTCTCGATCACGGTGCGCACCGCGTCGCCCATCGACGGGAACGTGCAGATCGCGGCCGACACCGCTTCGGGCAGCGGATGCAGGCGCAGCGTGATCTCGGTGATCACGCCGAGCGTGCCCTCGGAGCCGACGAACAGGCGCGTGAGGTCGTAGCCGGCCGACGACTTGCGTGCGCGCGAGCCCGTCTTCACGACGCGGCCGTCGGCGAGTACGGCGCTCAGGCCGAGCACGTTCTCGCGCATCGTGCCGTAGCGCACGGCGTTGGTACCCGACGCGCGGGTCGCGGTCATCCCGCCGATGCTCGCGTCGGCGCCCGGATCGATCGGGAAGAACAGGCCGGTGTCGCGCAGCGCTTCGTTGAGCGCCTTGCGCGTGATGCCCGGCTCGACCGTCACGGTCAGGTCCTCGGCGTTGATCGACAGCACGCGGTTCATTTCCGACAGGTCGAGCGACACGCCGCCGCGCACCGCGAGCAGGTGGCCTTCGAGCGACGAGCCCGCGCCGTACGGAATCAGCGGCACGCCGTACAGCGCGCACAGCGACACGACCTCGCGTACGTCGTCCGCGCTGTGCGCGAACACGACGGCGTCGGGCAGTTGCGGGTCGAACGGCGATTCGTCGCGGCCGTGGTGGTCGCGCACGGCCTCGGCGGTCGACACGCGCTCGCCGAACGCGGCGCGCAGCGCATCGAGCATGGCGGGGGGAAGGGGACGGCGCGTGGCGGCCGGCGGGGCGGGGTGATTCACGGGTGTCTCCTGACTGCTTGTCGAACTGTCGGCCCATTCTACGCTGGAACGCCTGCTGCGGCCCCCGCCGCGGGCTGCGATAATCGCGAACCAGTGAACCCGGCCGCAGCGCGGCCGCGCAACAGAGGACATTCGCATGGGCAACCGCTTGAGCAAGATCGCCACGCGCACCGGCGACGACGGCACCACCGGCCTTGGCGACGGCCGCCGCATCGGCAAGGACGAGCTGCGGATCGCCGCGATCGGCGACGTCGACGAACTGAATTCGAACCTCGGCGTACTGCTCGCCGAGACGCTGCCCGACGACGTGCGCACCGCGCTCGTCACGATCCAGCACGACCTGTTCGACCTGGGCGGCGAGCTGTGCATCCCCGGCCACACGGTGCTCGACGACACGCATCTCGCGCGGCTCGACCGCTGGCTCGCCGACTACAACGCGACGCTGCCGCCGCTGAAGGAATTCATCCTGCCGGCCGGCTCCCGCGCGGCGTCGCTCGCGCACGTGTGCCGGACGGTGTGTCGGCGCGCCGAGCGCGCGATCGTTGCGCTCGGCCGGCAGGAAACGCTCAATGACGCGCCGCGGCGTTACGTGAACCGGTTGTCGGACCTGCTGTTCGTGCTTGCGCGCGTGCTGAACCGCGCCGACGGCGGCTCGGACGTGCTGTGGGAGCGCGGCCGCGTGCGCTGACGCGGACGGCCGATTTTCCGCGCTGCGACAATTTGCCCGGGGGGCCTGCATTTTTAAAGATGTATCGTATTCGCATGTTTAACGGAGAACGAACATGACCCCCATTACCGCTGACCAGATGGCTCGCGTGAAGGCCACTGCCCCTGTCCTCGCCGTGCACGGTGCGACGATCACGAAGCATTTCTACCAGCGCATGTTCGCGCGCCATCCGGAACTGAAGAACCTGTTCAACCAGACGCACCAGAAGACCGGCAGCCAGCCGGAGACGCTCGCGAAGGCCGTCTACGCGTATGCGGCGAACATCGACAACCTCGGCGCGCTGGGCGGCGCCGTGACGAAGATCGCGCACAAGCACGCGAGCCTGAACATCCGCCCCGAGCATTACCCGATCGTCGGCGAGAACCTGCTCGCGTCGATCGTCGAGGTGCTCGGCGACGCGGTCGATGCCGACACGCTCGAAGCCTGGCGCGTGGCTTACGGCCAGCTCGCGCAGATCCTGATCGGCGCCGAGGCCGACCTGTATGCGGGCGCCGCGTGGAGCGGATTCCGTCCGTTCAAGGTCGCGCGCAAGGTGCGTGAAAGCGACGAGATCACGTCGTTCTACCTGGTGCCGGCCGACGGCGGCGCGGCGCCGACGTTCGAGCCGGGCCAGTACGTGACGGTGAAGCGCTTCGTCGGCGACCTCGGCGTCGACCAGCCGCGCCAGTACAGCCTGTCCGACGCGCCGCACGGCAAGTGGCTGCGCATCTCGGTGAAGCGCGAGTCCGGCAATGCGGAAGCGATTCCGGCCGGCAAGGTGTCGACGCTGATGCACGACGGCGTCGAGGAGGGCGCGATCGTCGAGGTGACCGCGCCGATGGGCGAATTCTCGCTGAAGCGCGGCGTCGACACGCCGGTCGTGCTGATCTCGGGCGGCGTCGGCCTCACGCCGATGATGTCGATGGCTTCGACGCTGATCGCCGACGGCAGCCGGCGCGAAGTGCGGTTCATCCATGCGTGCCGCTCGGGCGCGGTGCACGCGTTCCGCGACTGGCTGAACGATGCGGCGCGCACGCACGCGAACGTGACGCGCACGGTGCTGTACGAGCAAGTCGGCCCGAACGATCGCGTCGGCGTCGATCACGACCTCGAAGGCCGCCTGACGCCGGAACGCGTGAAGGAATTCGCGCTGGTGCCGGATGCCGACTACTACATCTGCGGCCCGATCGCGTTCATGAAGGCGCAACGCGATGCGCTGGTCGCGCTGGGCGTCGCGCCGGAGCGCGTGAATACGGAGATTTTCGGTTCGGGGGCGCTCGAGTAAGCGAGCGGCGGTCGGCTTGACCGAAAGGACCCGGTGCGGGGGAATGCGCCGGGTCTTTGTTTTTGTGGCGGCGCCGCGCTTTCCCCGTCTGGCCGAGCCGCACGGCATTCGCCCGGCCGATTCGAACACGCGTTGCGGGCGGCATGCACTTGCCGCCCGCTGCGTGCCGCGTCAGTTCCCGCTGCCTCGCACGACGCGTCGCGCCTTGACCGATTCCGCGAGCCCTTCGAGCACCTTCACGCTGTCGTCCCAGGAGATGCACGCATCGGTGATGCTCTGGCCGTAGGTCAGCTCGCAGCCTTCCTTCAGGTCCTGGCGACCCTCGACGAGGTGCGACTCGACCATCACGCCGACGATGCGCGCGTCGCCCGCCGCGACCTGGCGGCCGATGTCCGCGCACACGGGGATCTGGTTCTCGTGCTTCTTCGAACTGTTCGCGTGGCTCGCGTCGATCATCAGGCGCGCGGCGAGGCCGGCCTTGCCGATGTCCGCGCACGCGGCGTTCACGCTTTCCGCGTCGTAGTTCGGCGCCTTGCCGCCGCGCAGGATCACGTGGCAGTCCTCGTTGCCGGCCGTCGACACGATCGCCGAGTGGCCGCCCTTCGTCACCGACAGGAAATGGTGCGGCTGCGACGCGGCCTTGATCGCGTCGACCGCGATCTTCACGTTGCCGTCGGTGCCGTTCTTGAAGCCGACCGGGCACGACAGCCCCGACGCGAGCTCGCGATGCACCTGCGATTCGGTCGTGCGCGCGCCGATCGCGCCCCACGAGATCAGGTCGGCGATGTACTGCGGGCTGATCATGTCGAGGTACTCGGTCCCGGCCGGCAGCCCCATCTCGTTGATCTGCAGCAGCAGCTCGCGCGCGGTGCGCAGCCCTTCGTTGATCTTGAAGCTGTTGTCGAGGTGCGGATCGTTGATCAGCCCCTTCCAGCCGACCGTCGTGCGCGGCTTCTCGAAGTACACGCGCATCACGATTTCCAGCTCGCCCTTGAAGCGCTCGCGCTCCTTCACCAGCCGCCCCGCGTATTCGATCGCCGCCTTCGTGTCGTGGATCGAGCACGGCCCGATCACGACAATCAGGCGGTCGTCCATCCCGTGCAGGATCCGGTGCATCGCTTGCCGCGCGTTGTAGATCAGTTCGGACGCGGCTTCGGAGCACGCGAATTCGCGGATCAGGTGGGCGGGCGGCGTGAGTTCCTTGAGTTCGCGAATGCGGACGTCGTCGGTATTGTGCGGGGGCATGCTGTTTCTCCTAATTCTGGGGGCCGTCCGGGTGGTGCGCGTGCGGCAGATTCATCAATTCAGGCAATTCAGTGGTTTCGGTCGGGGCGTGGACCGCTGCGGCGGCGACCGGCTGGCGAAGGGCGAAAAAAAACCGCCGGGTTCGCCGGCGGTTTTTTCGGGAATTTCGGTTGCGCTTTACGCGCCATCAACCCTCTCGATCCGCCAGCGGTCTGAGATGCCAAAAAAAGTAAAAGTAAAACTTGGCGGACATGACGGAGATTCGGTTCGTCGAAAAAGTTGATTCGGAATTTATACCCCGTCCCTGATCGGCTGGCAACCGGGGTGGGTCGAAAATGCGGACAATCCGCGCGTTTTCAGAAAATTACGCGGATTGTCTGCGCCGCGATGCGGTTATGCCGTACCGCCGACCGTCATCTTGTCGATGCGCAGGGTCGGCTGGCCGACGCCGACCGGCACGCTCTGGCCTTCCTTGCCGCACACGCCGACGCCCGTGTCGAGCGACATGTCGTTGCCGATCATGCTCACGTACTTCAGCGATTCCGGGCCGCTGCCGATCAGCGTCGCGCCCTTCACCGGGTAGGTGATCTTGCCGTTCTCGATCATGTACGCCTCGGACGCCGAGAACACGAACTTGCCGTTCGTGATGTCGACCTGGCCGCCGCCGAAATTCACCGCGTACAGGCCGTTCTTCACCGACGCGATGATTTCCTGCGGATCCTTGTCGCCGTTCAGCATGTAGGTGTTGGTCATGCGCGGCATCGGCAGCGCCGCGTACGACTCGCGCCGGGCGTTGCCGGTGACGGGCATCTTCATCAGGCGCGCGTTCAGCGTGTCCTGGATGTAGCCCTTCAGGATGCCGTCCTCGATCAGCGTCGTGCACTGCGTCGGGTTGCCTTCGTCGTCGATGTTCAGCGAGCCGCGGCGGTTCGGCAGCGTGCCGTCGTCGACGACGGTCACGCCCTTCGCGGCGACCTGCTCGCCGATCCGGCCCGCGAACGCGGACGAACCCTTGCGGTTGAAGTCGCCCTCGAGGCCGTGGCCGATCGCCTCGTGCAGCAGCACGCCCGGCCAGCCCGGCCCGAGCACGACCGTCATCGCGCCGGCCGGCGCGGGGCGCGCGTCGAGGTTGACGAGCGCCGCGTGCACCGCGTCGTCGACGTAGCGCGACAGGATCTCGTCGGTGAAGTAGCCGTAGTCGAAGCGGCCGCCGCCGCCGCCGGAGCCGATCTCGCGGCGGCCGTTCTGCTCGGCGATCACCGTGACCGACACGCGCACGAGCGGGCGGATGTCGGCCGCGAGCGCGCCGTCGCTGCGCGCGACCAGCACGACGTCGTATTCGCCGGCGAGGCCCGCCATCACCTGCGTGATGCGCGGGTCGCGGCCGCGCGCCATCTGCTCGATGCGCTCGAGCAGCTTGACCTTGGCGGTCGCGTCGAGCGACGCGAGCGGGTCGGAGGGCAGGTACAGGTCGCGGCCCGAGATGCCCTTCAGCGCCGTGGCCGCCTTGATCTTCTGCCGGCCGCCGCCCGCCGCCGCGATCGCCTTGGTGGCCGCGGCCGCCTGCGCGATCGCTTCCGGCGACAGGTCGTCCGAGTACGCGAACGCGGTGCGGTCGCCCGCGACCGCGCGCACGCCGACGCCCTGGTCGATGCTGAAGCTGCCCGACTTGACGATGCCTTCCTCGAGGCTCCACGCCTCGCTGCGGGTCGCCTGGAAGTACAGGTCCGCATAGTCGACGCGATGCGTGAAGATGTCGGCGATCGTGCGCGTGAGCAGGCTCTCGTCGAGGCCGTACGGCGTGAGGAGGATGTCCTTCGCCAGCGCCAGATTGCGGATGCCGGGTTCGATGATGTTCATGCGGGTATCGGGAGTTCTCAAAAGGTTGTCGGGTGCTTCTGGGCAGATGGGTGGGCCGCGCGGCGTTTCAAGCGGTGCCGGCCGTTCAGGTCAGCACGCGATGCCGCCACGCGGGCAGGCTCTGGCGTACGTCGGCGATGCGTTGTGGGTCGAGCGCGCCGCTCACGACGCTCGCGCCTTCGTCGCGCACCGCGACGATCTCGCCCCACGGGTCGATCAGCATGCTGTGGCCCCAGGTGCGCCGGCCGTTCTCGTGCCTGCCGCCCTGGGCGGCCGCGAGCACGTAGCACTGGTTCTCGACGGCCCGCGCGCGCAGCAGCGTTTCCCAGTGCGCACGGCCCGTCGTATAGGTAAACGCCGACGGCACCACGATCAGCGCGCAGTCGCCCATCCTGCGATACAGCTCCGGAAAGCGCAGATCGTAACAGACCGACAGCCCGACCCGGCCGAACGGCGCGTCGAACGCGACCACCGTGTCGCCGGGGCGGATCGTGCGCGCCTCGTCGAACGATTCGTCGCCTTTTGCGAAGTTGAACAGGTGGATCTTGTCGTAGCGGGCCGCTTCCCGGCCGTCCGGGTCGAACACGAGCGTCGTGTTCAGCACGCGGTCGGGCTCGGGCGCCTTCAGCGGCAGCGTGCCGCCGATCACCCACACGCGGTGGCGGCGCGCGGCGTCGGCCAGGAACTGCTGGATCGGGCCGTCGCGGTAGGCCTCGGCGAGCGCGAGCTTGTCGGTGTCGCGGTGGCCCATGAAGCAGAAATACTCGGGCAGCAGCACGAGCTGCGCGCCTTCCTCGGCGGCTTCCGCGACCAGGCGGCCGGCTTCGGCGAGATTGCGCGCGACGTCCGGGGTGCTCACCATCTGCAGCGCGGCGACCCGGAAGGGCGTGGCGGAAAGGGAGGAGTCGGTCATCGCGAAATAGGTTGCGTCATAAATGGGGTGCGGCCCGGCAGCACGCGCGGCGCGCCGACCTCAGCGGTTCGTCGCATCGGCCGCATCGCGATTCATCTTACCCTGATCGCCCCGCACCCGCTCGATGTGCGGATGCGCCCACGAGCCGGTGATCGCGTAGTCGAGCGCGAACGCATGCGACAGCGTCTCCGACAGCGCGTAGTTCGCGGCCAGCACGCCGACGCCCAGCAGCGGGTTGATGACGGCCGCCGCGATCGCGGCCGCGCCCGCGCCGATCTTCGGCGCGACGTGCGCATGCAGGTCCTGGGTCTCGGTGCCGAGATCGACCGCGCCGCGCACGGTGACGTTCGCGGGCCCGGTCGTCATCGTGAAGTCGTCGGTGCGCGCGATCCCGTTCGAGATCCGGCTCGTGCCGGTGATCTTGTCGAACGGCAGGCCCTTGCCGATCACGTCGCGGAAATTCAGCGTCAGGAAGCGCGCGAGGCTTTGCAGGCTCAGCACGCCGAGCAGCTTGGCGGCGCCCGGATCGACCTTGAGGATCTGGCCGTGTTCGAGGTCGAGCGCGACCTGGCCGCCGAGCGACGGGAAGTCGAGCGCGGTCGGGCCGCCGCGCCAGCCGACCTTGCCGGTCACCGTGCCGTGGCCGTTCGCGAGCGTGCGCGGCAGCCCGACGCGGTCGAGCAGCGCGCCCGCATCGTCGACGGCGAGCTTGAAGTCGAACACGCTGCGGCGCGGCGCATCGTTCTCGTCGACGCCGCGGGCGAGCGCGCGGCGCGACGTGCGCCAGTTGCCGGTCGCGGTGAGCTTGGCGGCCGGGTTCGACAGTTCCAGCTTGTCGAGCTGCCACACCGGCGTGCCGTCCTCGTCGATGTTGCGCGCGTTGACGACGAGGCGGCCGATGTCGTGGTTGCGCGCGACGACCTGGTCGACGATCAGGTCGACCGACGGCATCGGGCGGTCGGTCGGCGTCGGCAGGTTCATCGCGCGGCCGACCAGGTCGTGCTGCGCGCTGTCCGGGATCACGAGCTTCGCGAGCCGCGCGTTCAGCACGCCGGCGCCGTTGTGGCCGCCGCCCGGCGCCCACGACAGGTAGCCCGACACCTGGTTCGACGCGATGTTGGCCTGCCACAGCTCGTCGACGTGCGACGCGCCGACGATCACGTTTTCCCAGTTGCGCTTGAGCAGCTTCAGCGTGCCGAAGTGCAGCGCGAAGCGCTTCGGCGTGAAGCTCGCGAGATCGACGCGCGACGCGGCCGGCGGCTGCGCCGCCGCGCGCGGCGTGTCGGGCCGCAGCGTGCGGGCGAGTGCGAGCCATGCGTCGGCGTCCAGCTCGTCGACGTCGACGGCCGCGCTCACGCCGTCCTGCGGCATGTCGGGCATCCGGTGGATGCCCATCGCGCCGCGCACCGCGCGCAGCGGCTGGCCGCGCGTCGCGTCGAGCAGGTAGGTGGCCGACACCGGGCCGAGCGTCAGCGCCGCGTGTTCGAGGCGCTGGCCGCCGTCCTGCGGCGCCGGCTGCAGCGTGAAGCTGAACGGCATCGGCGTGCCGGCCGGCTTCGCGAACGGCGCCGGGAAGTTCAGCGCGACGCCCGTCAGGTCGGAGTGCGCGCTGATGTTGGGCAGGCGGCCCGGCGCGCCGCGCACCGCGAGCCGGTACGGCGCGTCGCCGACCACGTGTTCGAGCAGCGCCGCGGCGCCGCCGCGCAGGTTCAGTCCGCGCGCCGCGTCGAGCGCGAGCCGGCCGTCGACGTCCACCGCGTACGGGCCGTGCGACTTGAAGCTGCCGTTCGCGCGCACCGGGCCGCCGATGAAGCGCCCGGACAGGTCGTGCAGCGACGCGCCGGCTTCGGTGAAACGCACCTGGCCGCGCAGCGCGGACAGCGGCGGCACGCCGTCGGTCGACAGCGTATTGCCGCCGAACGCGAGCGCGCCTTCGATATGCGTGTGCGGATGCGGGACGTGCTGCGGGATCGTCAGCTTGAGCGCGAGCGATGCCGGGCCCTGCGCGTCGATCCGCTCGCCGATGTGGTTGCTCATCACGCCGAGCGAGCTGTTGTTCGCGTAGTCGATCAGGTCGGCGAGCGGGCCGTGTGCGTGGCCGTCGATCACGAGCGGCGACTTCGACGGATTGCCGAGATCGTCGATCCGGCCGCTCACCTTGGTCAGCGCGACGCGCTTGTAATGGGCGCGGTCGATGTCGAAGCGCAGCTTGTTCTGCGCGAGCTCGAACACGCCGTCGATGCCGTCGAGCGCCGGCCATACGCTCGGCGTGCCGTTCGCGAGCTTGCGCGGCGGATACGGCGTCGGCTCGAAGCGGCCGCCGGTGAACGGCGCGACGATATGGAACACGCCGGCCGTCGGCTCGTGCTCGAACGGGAATTTCTCGAGCGGGCCGCGCGCGACGATCGACGCGCCCTTCGCGACCTGGCCGTCCTGCAGCGCATGGCCGAGGTACTGGCGCAGGTGCTCGGACATCCCGGTCGGCAGGTAGCGCGGAATCCGGGCGACCGACGCGCGCGCGAAATCGGCGCGCAGGTCGAGCGTGCCGCGGCCGTGGCCGGGGTTCGTATAGCTGCCCGATACCGCGATCTCGGCGTCGGGATTCGAGACGAACAGGTCGGGCAGCGACACGTCGACGCGCGCGTGCTTGTCGCCCGGCGCCGGCGTGATCGTCCATTTCGCGTTGCCGCGCAGCCGGTCGAACGTCAGGCGCGGCTCGTCGAATTCGCCCGGCACCGTGACGGCCGCGTTGACGGTGTCGAATTTCGCGGCGCCGCCGGTCTCGTTCGCGTCGACGTGGCCCCACAGGTTCTCGACGCCCGGCCAGCCGGCGCGCGGGTGGCCGCGCGGCGACAGGCCCGGCGGCGGCTCCTGCGCGGCGACGCTGATGCCCTGCAGGTCGCCGAGGAAGCGGTAGCGCACGATCGGCGCGGCGCCGGTGCGCCGCTCCTCTTCGGCCAGTTCGGCGCTCGCCGGCTTCGCCCGTTCGACCTCGATGTGATAGTTCGACACCATTCCGCGCGGGTCGAGCTTGATCAGCTCGTTGCGCAGGCGCGCCGGCAGCGGCAGGCCGCGGATGAATTCGCTGAGGATGCCGAGGTCGACGCGGTCGCCGACGACGCTGAGCAGCTGCCCCTGGCTGGCGGTCGGCACGCGGTAGCGGGCCGTCAGCGTCGACAGCGCGAGCGAGCGCGACAGCGGCGTGCCGTCGTCGAGCGGCGGCTGCCCCAGTTCCGCGTTGAAGTGCGTCAGGTGCAGCGTGTAGTCGTGGCCGGTGTCCATCGCCATGTCCCAGCCGAACCCGACCGTCGGCACGTCGAGCCGCGGCTGCGTCGGGCGCACGCGCAGCGCGACGTCGGCGCCCTGCAGGTCGCCGCCCGCCGAGCGCAGCCGGCCGTCGCGGAAGGTCGCCCAGATCGCGTTGTCGATCCGCCCCGCGTGGATCGTCAGCGGCATGTCGAGATAGCGGGCGAGGGTCTGCAGGTCGACCGGGCCGGTCGACAGATACGCGTCGCCGGTCCAGTTCGACGGCTTGCCGACCGGCGCGAGCGCCTTGTGCGTGAAGCGCGCGCGGAAATCGAGCGGGCCCAGCAGCAGCGTGCCGTTGGCGGGCGCCTGCAGCGCGGCCTTGTGGACGCGGCCGCTGTTGAGCACCGCGAGCCGGATGCCCGACAGCGCGAGTTCCGGTGCGTCGTGCTGCGCGTCGCGCCAGCGCAGCGTGCCGCCGCGCAGCACGATCGCCTCCTGTTTCAGCAGCCAGGTGCTGAAGGTCGCATTGCCGCCGTGGGTGGTCGCGACGTCGACGCCCGCGACGCTCAGCGAGCCGTCGGCCGCGCGTGCGACGACGAGGTCGGGCTGGTCGACGATCAGGCTCGACAGCGCGGGCGACAGCCGCAGCAGCGACATCCACGACAGCGCGGCGGTCGCATGCGGCACCGACAGCGCGATCCGGCCGTCGTGGCCGCGAATCGTCAGGTTCGTGAGTTCGACGCCCGGCTGCATGCCGGACCAGTGCGGAGACAGTTTGCCGATTGAAAGCTGCGCATGGAGCTTGTCGGACACCGCGCGCTCGATGCGCGGGCGGAATTCGTCGATGCGCGGTAGCAGCACGTAGCGCAGCCCGAGGAAGGCGCCGGACGCGACGAAGTAGGTGCCGATTCCGACCGCCAGCGTCACTTTGAACACGCGACGCAGGACCGGATGATCGTGCTTCGGAGTTCCCGCATCGGGTGCTGCTACGGCGGATTCCTGACGGTCGGACATGCGGCGGACGGGCGGCGATATGGTAGTTTTGCAGACTGACGTTGAAATGTATCACACGGGTTCGTGCCGGCGGCCGTTGCGGCAGATCGGCACGGGCTTTCCGGCGCGCGGTGTCGCGACGGGCGCAGCGGCGCCCGGCGAGGCCGCGCCGAGTCCAAGAGGCCGGCCGGCGGCGGTGCGCGCGAGCGCGTTCCGCTGCGGCCGGCCTTACCGCCAGGCCCGCTTCTCGATGACCGACGCTTCCGCCCTGATCAGCACGTCCTATTCCCGTTACCTTGCCCGCGCGGCTGCCGCGCGCCCCGCGCTGGCCGCGCAGATCGCCGCGTGGGCCGCCGCGCCGCTCACGCGCGCGCAGCAGGACGCGCGCCTTACCGAGCTGCTCGGCGCGTCGGCCGGCACGGCCGCGCCGTCCGAGGATCAGCTCAAGCGTGCGCTCCGGCAGCTGCGCGCGGAGGTGTTCGGCGCGGTCGCCGAGCGCGACCTGCGCGGTCTGGCGGACGTCGCCGAGGTGACGGGCGCGATGACCGATCTCGCCGAGGTGGCCGTGCAGCGCTCGCTCGCGCTGCTGTCGGCCGAGCTCGAGGCGCTGTACGGCGAGCCGCGCGGCACGGACGGCCAGCGCGTGGTGCTCGGCGTGGTCGGGATGGGCAAGCTCGGCGGGCGCGAGCTGAACGTGTCGTCGGACATCGACCTGATCTTCGTCTACGAGGACGACGGCGAGACGACCGGCGGCGCGCGCTCGCCGCTGTCCACGCAGGAATACTTCACGCGGCTCGGGCGCCGGCTGATCGGCGTGCTGTCCGAGGTCACGGCCGACGGCTACGTGTTTCGCGTCGACATGCGGCTGCGTCCGAACGGCGATTCCGGGCCGCTCGTCTGCAGCCTCGGGATGCTCGAGGAGTATTTCTACGTGCAGGGGCGCGAGTGGGAGCGCTATGCGTGGATCAAGGGGCGGCTCGTGTCGGAAGGCGCGAGCGATGCGGCGCAGCGGCTCGAGGCGCAGCTCGAGTCGATCGTGAAACCGTTCGTCTACCGGCGCTATCTCGATTTCGGCGTGATCGGCGCGATCCGCTCGCTGCACCAGCAGATTCGCCAGGAAGCCGCGCGCCGCGCGTCGATGCGGCCGGACAAGGCCGACGACATCAAGCTCGGGCGCGGCGGGATCCGCGAGATCGAATTCAGCGCGCAGGTGTTCCAGCTGATTCGCGGCGGCCAGGACGCCGGCTTCCGCGTGCGGCCGACGCTCGCGGTGCTGGGCCATGCGCAGGCGCGCGGGCTGATCGGCGACGACGTGCGGGCGCGGCTGACTGACGCGTACAACTTCCTGCGCACGCTCGAGCACCGGCTGCAGTACCGCAACGACGCGCAGACGCACGCGATGCCGGTCGAGCCCGACGAGCGCGCGGCGCTGGCCGCGTCGCTCGGCTTTGCCGACTATGCGGCGTTGATGACGGTGCTCGACGGCCACCGCGGTTTCGTCGAGGCGCAGTTCGACCAGATCTTCGCGGACAAGGTGAACGGCGGCGGCGCCTGCGGCGCCGGCGAGGACACGGCAGCCGCATGGATCTGGAGCGGCGCGCTTGCCGACGACGGCGAGGACGACGCGCTGCTGGCGCGCCTCGACGGGCTCGGCTTTGCCGATCCGGCAGCGGTGCTCGCACGGCTGCGCGCGATCTGGCAGTCGTCGCGCTATACGGGGTTGCCGGAAAAGAGCCGCCAGCGCTTCGACAGCGTCGCGCAGCGCGCGCTGGAGGCCGCGCCGAAGATCGACGCCGCGCGCCGCGACGACACGATCGTGCGACTGTTCGACCTGCTCGAGACGGTCAGCCGGCGCGGCGTCTATCTCGCGCTGCTGACCGAATACCCGGCCGCGCTCGACCGCGTGCTGTCGGTGCTCGGCGCGACGCGCTGGGGCGGCGGCTACCTGATTCGCCATCCGCAGCTGCTCGACGAACTGCTCGACGACGAGGCGATCGCCAGCCCGTTCGACTGGCCCGCGTTCAAGGCTGCGCTGCGCGCGCGCCTCGCGGCGGCCGACGGCCCCGAGCAGCAGATGGACCTGTTGCGGCACGCGCAGCACGCGGAGGTGTTCCGCATCCTGCTGATCGACCTGGCGGGGCAGCTGTCGGTCGAGCACGTGAGCGACCGCCTGTCCGAACTGGCCGACGCGGTGCTCGACGTGACGATCGAAGTCGTCTGGTCGCAGCTCGCGAAGCGCCACCGCGAGGTGCCGAAGTTCGCGGTGATCGCGTACGGCAAGCTCGGCGGCAAGGAGCTCGGCTACGCGTCGGATCTGGACCTGATCTTTTTGTACGACGATCCGGACGAGCGCTCGGCCGACGTCTACACGACCTTCACGCGCCGGCTCATCACCTGGCTGACGACCGCGACCGGCGCGGGGGCGCTGTTCGACATCGACCTGCGGCTGCGGCCGAACGGCGAGGCCGGGCTGCTCGTCACCGATCTCGACGCGTTCCGGCGCTACCAGCTGCGCGAAGGCGATGCGGCCAATACCGCATGGGTCTGGGAGCACCAGGCGCTGACGCGCGCGCGCTACAGCGCGGGCGACGCGCAGATCGGCGCGGACTTCGAGGCGATCCGGCAGCAGGTGCTGACGACGCCGCGCGACGGCGCCGTGCTCGCGAAGGAAATCGTCGACATGCGCGGCAAGGTGTTCGCGGGCCACCCGAACCACACCGAGCTGTTCGACCTGAAGCACGATCGCGGCGGGATGGTCGACATCGAGTTCATCGTCCAGTACTGGGTGCTGCTGCATGCGTCGAGCGATGCCGAGCTGATCCGCAACACCGGCAATATCGCGCTGCTGCGCGAGGTCGCGCGCTTCGGGCTGATGGGCGAGGACGAGGCCGAGCGCGTCGGCGCGGCGTACCGCACGTACCGGAAGCTGCAGCACAAGCTGCGGCTCGACGGCATGGAGAAGGCGCGCGTCGATCCGGCCGTGGTCGCCGACGAGCGCGCGGCCGTCACGGCGCTGTGGACGCGCGTGTTCGGTGCGCTTGAAACGGGCGTTTGAGCGGGGCGTTTGAGTCGGGCGTTTGAGGTGGCGCAGGAGCGGCGGCCGCCGCTCAGGCTGCCAGCATTTCCTTCGCGTGCTTGCGCGTGGTGGCCGTGATTTCGAGGCCGCCGAGCATCCGCGCGACTTCCTCGATCCGGCTTGCCCTGTCGAGCGGCGAGACCGTCGACACGGTGCCGCCGTGCGCGTCGGCGCCTTTCGCGACCTGGAAGTGGTGGTCGCCGCGTGCGGCGACCTGCGGCAGGTGCGTCACGCACAGCACCTGGCGGTCGCGTCCGAGCTGGTGCAGCAGGCGGCCGACCACCTCGGCGACGCCGCCGCCGATGCCGGTGTCCACTTCGTCGAAGATCAGCGTCGGCGTCGGGCTCGCGGCGCTCGCGATCACCGCGAGTGCGAGGCTGATCCGCGCGAGTTCGCCGCCCGATGCGACCTTCGCGAGCGGCCGCAGCGGCACGCCGGCATGCCCGGCGACGCGGAATTCGACCTGTTCGAGCCCGTGCGGGCCGCCGTCGGCGAGCGGCACGAGCGCGACCTCGAAGCTGCCGCCGGCCATCGACAGTTCCTGCATGCCGGCCGTCACCGCCGCGCCGAGCGCCTTGGCCGCCTGCGCGCGCGCCTTCGACAGGCGCTTCGCGTCGGCCAGATACGCTTCCCACGCCTTGGCCTGGGCGGCCTCCAGCGCGCCGAGATCGGCCGCCGCGTCGAGCGCGGCGAGCTGCGCGCGGCGCGCCGCGTGTTCCTCGTGCAGCGTGTCGGGCGGCAGCCGGAACTTGCGGGCGGTCGAATGCAGCGCGTCGACGCGTCGCTCGACCTGCGCGAGCCGCTCGGGATCGAGATCGAGGCGCTGCGCGTAGTGCGACAGCGAATAGACCGCTTCCTGCAGCTGGATCTCGGCCGGTTCGAGCGACGCGAGCGCGTCGCCGAGCGCGGCGTCGTAGTCGGCGAGGCTGCGCAGCTTCGACACGATCGCGCCGAGCTGCGCGAGCATCGCGTCGTCGGACTCCGACAGCGCGTTCAGCGCACCGCGCACGCCTTCGATCAGGTTCGCCGAATGCGACAGGCGCTTGTGCTCGCCGTTGATTTCGTCCCATTCGCCCGGCTGCGGCGCGAGCTTGTCGAGCTCGGCCAGCTGCCACGCGAGCTTTTCGCGTTCGAGCTGGAGTTCGCGCTCGTGCGCCTTCGCCGCGTCGATCGCCTGGGTGGCGTCGCGCCACACGCGCCACGCGCGCGCGACGTTCGCCGCCTCGGCGACGAGCCCCGCATGCGTGTCGAACAGCTCGCGCTGCGCGTCGGGCCGCATCAGCAGCTGGTGCGCGTGCTGGCCGTGGATGTCGACCAGCATCTCGCCGAGCTCGCGCAGCTGCGCGAGCGTCGCGCTGGTGCCGTTGACGAACGCGCGCGAACGCCCGTTCGCGTCGATCACGCGGCGCAGCATCACGGTGTCCTCGGTGTCGAACGCGTGCTCGTCGAGCCAGCGCGCGACGCGGTCGTGCGGCGTGAATTCGGCGGTGATGTCGGCGCGGCTGCAGCCGGTGCGCACGACGCTCGCGTCGGCGCGTTCGCCGAGCGCGAGCGCCAGCGCGTCGATCAGGATCGATTTGCCGGCGCCGGTTTCGCCGGAAAAGACGGTAAAGCCGCTGTCGAATTCGAGGTCGAGCGCGGCGACGATGACGAAGTCGCGGATCGAGAGGTGGCGGAGCATGGTGTCGGGCGGGACGGCGTCAGGACGCCTTGTCGTCTTCGTTCGAGGCGTGTTCGTTCCAGTGCAGCTTCTTGCGCAGCGTCGTGTAGTAGCTGTAGCCGATCGGGTGCAGGAACGGCACCGTGTGCTTCGAGCGGCGGACCTCGATCGTGTCGTTCAGTTCGAGCGACGTAAACGACTGCATGTCGAAGTTCACGTTGACGTCGCGGCCGCCGACGATCTGGATCGCGATCTTCGAATCGTCCGGCAGCACGATCGGCCGGTTCGACAGCGCGTGCGGCGCGATCGGCACCAGCACGATGCCCTGCAGCTGCGGATGCAGGATCGGCCCGGCCGACGACAGCGCGTACGCGGTCGAACCCGTCGGCGTGGCGACGATCAGGCCGTCCGAGCGCTGGTTGTACATGTACCGGCCGTCGACCGACGCGCGCAGCTCGACCATCCCGGAGAAGCCGCTGCGGTTCACGACGACGTCGTTGAACGCCAGCGCGTGGTAGATCGGTTCGCCGTCGCGCACGATCCGCGCCTCGAGCAGCGAGCGCTCCTCGCGCTCGAACTTGCCCGACAGCATCACCGGCACGAGCGCCTGCATGTCGGCCGCCGCGATGTCGGTGATGAAGCCCAGCCGCCCGTGGTTGATGCCGATCAGCGGCGTCCGGTACGGCGCGAGCTGGCGGCCGATGCCGAGCATCGTGCCGTCGCCGCCCAGCACGACCGCCACGTCGGCGCGCGCGCCGATCTCGGCCGGCGTGAGCGCCGGGTAGCCGGCGATGCCGATCTCGCGCGCGGTGTCGGCCTCGAAGACGACCTCGAAGCCCAGCTTCGCGACGCACGCGGCCAGGGTGGCGAGCGGCTCGGCGATGCCGGGCGTGTTGCTGCGGCCGACGAGCGCGACGGTGTTGAACTGATTACCGGTTTTCATGCCGGCATTACACCATAGCTCGTTGACGAAAAGAACCGGTCCTGCCCCGACGGGGCCGGATCGGGCCGGACCGCGCGGCAGTGGCCGCGGCCACTCGCCGCGGCCACTCGCCGCGGTCGCGCGGTTGCGCTAAAATTTTCCACCATGCTAGATCCTCGCGCACGAACCCTCCTGAAAACCCTGATCGAACGGTATATCGCCGACGGTCAGCCGGTCGGATCGCGCACGTTGTCCCGTTACTCCGGGCTCGAGCTGAGCCCGGCGACGATCCGCAACGTGATGTCCGACCTGGAGGAGCTCGGCCTCGTGTCGAGCCCGCACACGTCGGCCGGCCGCGTGCCGACGCCGCGCGGCTACCGCCTGTTCGTCGACACGATGCTGACGGTCGAAGGCGACGCCGACGCGGTCGCGCGGCAGGTGCAGACGCTGCTGCAGGCCGGCGAGCCGCAGCAGAAGGTGGTCGCGGCCGCGGCAAGCGTGCTGTCGAACCTGTCGCAGTTCGCCGGCGTCGTGCTGACGCCGCGCCGCAGCCACGTGTTCAAGCAGATCGAGTTCATGCGTCTGTCGGACAAGCGCATTCTGCTGATCATCGTCACGCCCGAGGGCGACGTGCAGAACCGGATGCTGGCGACGCCGCGCGACTACTCGCCGTCGCAGCTCACCGAGGCGTCCAACTACATCAACGCGCATTTCGCCGGCCTGTCGTTCGACGAGGTGCGCCGCCGCCTGCGCGACGAGATCGACCAGCTGCGCGGCGACATGACCGCGCTGATGCACGCGGCCGTGACGGCCAGCACCGAGGTGCCCGACACCGAGGACACCGTGCTCATTTCCGGCGAGCGCAACCTGCTCGAAGTGGCGGACCTTTCGTCCGACATGGCGCGGCTGCGCAAGCTGTTCGACGTGTTCGACCAAAAGACGGGCCTCCTGCAACTGCTCGACGTGTCGAGCCACGCCCAGGGCGTGCAGATCTTCATCGGCGGCGAATCGACGCTCGTGCCGATCGAGGAGATGAGCGTCGTCACCGCGCCTTACGAGGTGAACGGGAAGATCGTCGGCACGCTCGGCGTGATCGGCCCGACCCGCATGGCGTACAACCGCGTGATCCCGATCGTCGACATCACCGCGCGCCTGCTGTCGCTGACGCTGAGCCAGCAATAGCCATAGCCGCCGCCGCGGCCGACTCCACCCTCGTGCCGCCATCGTGCCGCGACGCCGTGCGCGCCGCCACTCGGCCGAACGGCCGGCCGACCGGCGCGAAGCGTGCCGCTATAATTGAAAGCCGTCCGGTTTCGTGCCCCGAGCACGTTCTTGCCCATGCGTTTCGATCTTGAGCCGCCTTCGAGCGTCGCGGCCGCCCACCGCATCGGCGTGCTGCTGATCAACCTCGGCACGCCCGACGCGCCCACGCCGCGTGCGGTGCGGCGCTATCTGGCCGAATTCCTGTCCGATCCCCGCGTCGTCGAAATTCCGCAGGCCGTCTGGCAGGTGCTGCTGCGCACGCTGATCCTGCCGCTGCGCGGCCGCGCGTCCGCGAAGAAATACGCGGCCGTGTGGATGCCCGAGGGCTCGCCGCTGCGCGTGTACACCGAGCGCCAGACCGACGGCGTGCGGCATCTGCTCGCGTCGAACGATTACCACGTGCTGGTCGATCATGCGATGCGCTACGGCAGCCCGAGCATTGCGCAGGCGCTTGCGCAGTTCAAGCGCGCGGGCGTGGAGCGCGTGCTGCTGATGCCGATGTACCCGCAATACTCGGCCTCGACCACGGCGACGGCGTTCGACGCCGCGTTCGCCGCGCTCGCGCGCATGCGCAACCAGCCGGAAGTGCGCACGGTGCGCCACTACGCCGACCATCCGGCCTATATCCACGCGCTCGCCGAGCAGGTGCGCCAGTACTGGGCGCAGCACGGCCGGCCCGATTTCGCGGCCGGCGACAAGCTCGTGCTGAGCTTCCACGGCGTGCCGAAGCGCACGCTCGACCTCGGCGATCCGTATCACGACCAGTGCCAGCAGACGGGCGCGCTGCTGACGACCGCGCTCGGGCTGTCGACGATCGAATGCCGCGTGACGTTCCAGTCGCGCTTCGGCAAGGCGGAATGGCTGCAGCCGTACACCGCGCCGACGCTGCGCGAGCTCGGCGAGGCCGGCGTGCGGCGCGCCGACGTGTTCTGTCCCGGTTTTACCGCCGATTGTCTGGAGACGATCGAGGAGATCGGCATGGAAGTGCGCGACGAGTTCATCGCGGGCGGCGGCAAGACCTTCCACCGGATTCCGTGCCTGAACGCCGCGCCGGCATGGATCGGCGCGCTCGGCGAGATCGTCGCCGAGAATCTGCAGGGCTGGCCCGCGCGGGCCGCGCAACCCGAAACGGTGAGCTGATGAATTACAGGATTTCCACGGAACCGGGCGCGAAGCTGCGCATCGACAAATGGCTGTGGGCCGCGCGCTTCTTCAAGACGCGCTCGCTCGCGTCCGACGCGGTCGACAAGGGGCACGTGAAGATCGGCGGCGCGGCGGTCAAGCCGTCGAAGGACGTGCGCGTCGGCGACGAAGTCGAGATTGCGATCGACGGCCTCGTCTGGCACATTGCCGTGCTCGGCATTTGCGACGTGCGCGGGCCGGCGGCCATCGCGCAGACGCTCTACGAGGAAACCGAAGCGGGGCGGGCGGCGCGGCTCGCCGAACTGGAGCGGCGCCGCACCTATCGCGAGCCGGCGGCCGAGCTGCACGGCCGGCCGACCAAGCGCGATCGGCGGATCATCGACAGATTTTCTGGTGGGAGCTGAACGCGTGGTCGAACGTCGCCAGCGCGCCGCCGTATTCGGTCGTGCGGTCGGTCACGGCTCCCGACAGGCAAATGGTGGTGGTGCCGGCAATGAGTACCAGCGCGACCACCGAGATCGCAAAGGTCAGTTTCACGGTACTCCCCCTCGACAAGAAGGGTGAAAACGGCGCCAGGTGGATGTCAGGCGGCGGTCAGCTAGGGTAAACGCGCTTTTCCGACGCTTGGATCGAGTGTAGTGCAGCGGCTGGTGCGGAGCTAGTCCCTCGCAGGTAAGCGTTGTTACAGGCCGTTTCCCGCGGTTTGGCCACCTATGCGCGCAATGCACCGGCGAAGCGCCGGTTGTTTCCCGGCATTGCCGAATGGCGGCGAATCTCCCTCTTGAAACCGGGGTTTTCGCCCTTATCTGCCCCAACAATGTGCGGCGCCGCCGGTATACGATCCGGCGGTTGCCGATTTGGCTTCAACCTCTAATCGACTTTCAGCGACATGGAAAACACGCAAGAGAACCCGGCATCCCAATCGGCCGAAGACACCGGCAGCGAGACGCAGGCGACGCAAGGCGCGGCTCCCGCCGCGGAAGCAGCCGACGCGGCGCTGGCCGAGGCTCAAGCCAAGGTCGCCGAGCTCCAGGAAAGCTTCCTGCGGGCGAAGGCCGAAACCGAGAACGTTCGCCGCCGCGCGCAGGACGACGTCGCGAAGGCTCACAAGTTTGCGATCGAAAGCTTCGCCGAGCACCTGCTGCCGGTGCTGGACAGCCTCGAGGCGGCCGTCGGCGACACCTCGGGCGACATCACGAAGGTGCGCGAAGGCGTCGAGCTGACGCTGCGCCAGCTGACGAGCGCGCTCGAAAAGGGCCGCGTCGTCGCGATCAACCCGGTCGGCGAGAAGTTCGATCCGCACCAGCACCAGGCGATTTCGATGGTGCCGGCCGAGCAGGAGCCGAACACCGTCGTGTCGGTGCTGCAAAAGGGCTATATGATCGCCGACCGCGTGCTGCGTCCGGCGCTCGTCACGGTCGCGCAGCCGAAGTAAGGACGCCGCGATGCTGCCCGCCGGCGTCGATCCGGCCGCGTTCGACGCGTTCGACATGCAGGCGCTGTCCGCCGGCACGTTCGACGCGGGCATCGCCGGCGCGGGCGACGCGCTCGCGGTGGTGTTCTTCTGGGGCGTCGACTGCTTCAACTGCGAGATCGCGAAGAGGGCGATGCTCGCGCAGCCCGACGCGATTCGCGCGCTGGGCCTGAAGTGGTTCCACTGCAACGTGTACGAGCACCATGAGCTGGGGCGCCGCTTCGGGCTGCACGGCGTGCCGACGTGGTTCTTCTTTCATCGCGGCAAGCGGCTGGGCCGCGCGACCGGCTGGCATGGCCTCGCGCAGTTCGAGGCCGCCGTTGCGGCTGCGCGCGCGAAGATCGCGGCGGCGGCCGGAGCGACGCCTGCGACGGGCGATCCCGCTTCGCACGGTGATTGAAAAAATTTAATATCCGCATCGCTTGTCGGGTCTTGAAAACGGATCGGACGGACGCATTTCGGGAACAGAGTTGAATTCGGCGCGCGAAACCGGCCAAAAAAGCGGGGTTTCGCGCAGCAAACAGGCATATCTGGAGATTAGGAAAAATGGGAAAGATCATCGGTATTGACCTCGGCACCACGAACTCGTGCGTCGCCATCATGGAAGGCAACCAGGTCAAGGTCATCGAGAACTCGGAAGGTGCGCGCACCACGCCGTCGATCATCGCGTACATGGACGACAACGAAGTGCTCGTCGGCGCGCCGGCCAAGCGTCAGTCCGTGACCAACCCGAAGAACACGCTGTTCGCGGTGAAGCGCCTGATCGGCCGCCGCTTCGAAGAGAAGGAAGTCCAGAAGGACATCGGCCTGATGCCGTACGCGATCGTCAAGGCCGACAACGGCGACGCCTGGGTCGAAGCGCATGGCGAAAAGCTCGCGCCGCCGCAGGTTTCGGCCGAAGTGCTGCGCAAGATGAAGAAGACGGCCGAAGACTACCTCGGCGAGCCGGTCACGGAAGCCGTGATCACGGTGCCGGCGTACTTCAACGACAGCCAGCGCCAGGCGACCAAGGACGCCGGCCGCATCGCGGGCCTCGAAGTCAAGCGGATCATCAACGAGCCGACCGCGGCTGCGCTCGCGTTCGGCCTCGACAAGGCCGAGAAGGGCGACCGCAAGATCGCCGTGTATGACCTCGGCGGCGGTACCTTCGACGTGTCGATCATCGAGATCGCGGACGTCGACGGCGAAATGCAGTTCGAAGTGCTGTCGACCAACGGCGACACGTTCCTCGGCGGCGAGGACTTCGACCAGCGCATCATCGATTACATCATCGGCGAGTTCAAGAAGGAGCAGGGCGTCGACCTGTCGAAGGACGTGCTCGCGCTGCAGCGCCTGAAGGAAGCGGCCGAAAAGGCGAAGATCGAGCTGTCGTCGAGCCAGCAGACCGAAATCAACCTGCCGTACATCACGGCCGACGCATCGGGCCCGAAGCACTTGAACCTGAAGATCACCCGCGCCAAGCTGGAAGCGCTGGTCGAGGACCTGGTCGAGCGCACGATCGAGCCGTGCCGCATCGCGATCAAGGACGCCGGCGTCAAGGTGTCGGACATCGACGACGTGATCCTGGTCGGCGGCCAGACCCGCATGCCGAAGGTGCAGGAGAAGGTGAAGGAGTTCTTCGGCAAGGATCCGCGCCGTGACGTGAACCCGGACGAAGCCGTCGCCGTCGGCGCGGCGATCCAGGGTCAGGTGCTGTCGGGCGACCGCAAGGACGTGCTGCTGCTCGACGTGACCCCGCTGTCGCTCGGCATCGAGACGCTCGGCGGCGTGATGACGAAGATGATCAGCAAGAACACGACGATCCCGACCAAGCACGCGCAGGTCTACTCGACCGCGGACGACAACCAGAGCGCGGTGACGATCAAGGTGTTCCAGGGCGAACGCGAAATGGCGGCCGGCAACAAGCTGCTCGGCGAGTTCAACCTCGAAGGCATCCCGCCCGCACCGCGCGGCGTGCCGCAGATCGAAGTGACCTTCGACATCGACGCGAACGGCATCCTGCACGTCGGCGCGAAGGACAAGGCGACCGGCAAGGAAAACAAGATCACGATCAAGGCCAACTCGGGTCTGTCCGAGGCGGAAATCGACCAGATGATCAAGGACGCGGAAGCGAACGCGGCGGAAGATCACAAGCTGCGTGAGCTGGCCGATTCGCGCAACCAGGGCGACGCGCTGGTCCACAGCACGAAGAAGGCGCTGACCGAGTACGGCGACAAGCTGGACGCGGGCGAGAAGGAATCGATCGAGGCAGCGATCAAGTCGCTCGAGGACGTGCTGAAGGACACCTCGGCCGACAAGGCGGCGATCGACGCGAAGGTCGAGGAGCTCGGCAAGGTCTCGCAGAAGCTCGGCGAGAAGATGTACGCCGACATGCAGGCCCAGGCGGGTGCGGCCGGCGCGGCGGGTGCAGCGGAAGGCGCGGCGCAGGGCGGCGCGCAACAGGCTGCGGACGACGTCGTCGACGCCGAGTTCAAGGAAGTGAAGAAGGACTGAGCCGGGTTGCCATGGCACCGTACGCCGCGCGCGAGCACCGCGCGCGGCGCGGCTGACAAGCGGTCTGTCTGTCCTTCCTGCCGCTGTGCGATGCGCAGCGGATGGCCGGATCGACTCCACGCCTGGCGGGCTTCGCGGCCCTCCGGGCACATTTGTTTTTTGGCGGGCGCGGCGTGGCCGTCTGCGGACGGGCGTGGCGCCAGACGAGTCGAGAGACTTTACTGCGAGCGAAAGGAGCCGCCCGCGTGCCTCAGGCGCGGACGGCAGTGAATCGATATGGCGAAACGGGATTACTACGAGGTTCTGGGCGTCGCGAAGAACGCGAGCGACGACGAAATCAAGAAGGCGTATCGCAAGCTTGCGATGAAGTATCACCCTGACCGCAATCCGGACAGCAAGGATGCGGAAGAGCATTTCAAGGAGGCGAAGGAAGCCTATGAAATGCTGTCGGACAGCCAGAAGCGGGCAGCGTACGACCAGTACGGCCACGCGGGCGTCGATCCGAACATGGGCGGTGCGGGCGCACAGGGCTTCGGCGGCTTCGCGGATGCGTTCGGCGACATCTTCGGCGACATCTTCGGCCAGGCGGCCGGCGGCGGCCGCGGCGGGCGCGGCGGCCCGCAGGTGTATCGCGGCGCGGACCTGCGCTACAGCATGGAAATCACGCTCGAGCAGGCCGCGCACGGCTACGACACGCAGATTCGCGTGCCGAGTTGGGTGTCGTGCGAGATCTGCCACGGCTCGGGCGCAAAGCCGGGCACCAAGCCCGAGACCTGCCCGACCTGTCACGGCCAGGGCACGGTGCGCATGTCGCAGGGCTTCTTCAGCATCCAGCAGACCTGCCCGAAGTGCCACGGCACCGGCACCTACATCCCGGAACCGTGCGCGCACTGCCACGGTTCGGGCAAGGTGAAGGAAACCAAGACGCTCGAAGTGAAGATCCCGGCCGGGATCGACGACGGGATGCGGATCCGCTCGGCTGGCAACGGCGAGCCGGGCATCAACGGCGGGCCGCCGGGCGACCTGTACGTCGAGATCCACATCAAGCCGCATGCGGTGTTCGAGCGCGACGGCGACGACCTGCATTGCCAGATGCCGATCCCGTTCACGACCGCCGCGCTCGGCGGCGAGATCGAGGTGCCGACGCTGGCCGGCCGCGCGACCTTCCCGGTGACGGAAGGCACGCAGTCGGGCAAGACGTTCCGCCTGCGCGGCAAGGGCATCAAGGGGCTGCGTTCGAGCATCGCGGGCGATCTGTACGTGCATGTGCAGGTCGAGACGCCCGTGAAGCTGACCGAGCACCAGCGCGACCTGCTCAAGCAGTTCGAGAAGTCGCTGGCCGAGGGCGGCGCGCGTCACAGCCCGCAGAGCAAGAGCTGGTTCGACCGTGTGAAGAGCTTCTTCGAGTAACGGCATGACTGAAGGCAGCGGGAGCGCGTCGTTCGCGCTCTTGGACGATTGCGACTCGACCGCGTCCGCGCGGTCGAGTCGTTTGTATTCGGGCTTCGTGCGCGAACGCGTGTGCACCGATCCCGCCCGCCTCGACGAAGTCGATGCGGCGCTCGCGCAGGATCTGCGCGACGGGCTGCATGCGGTGGTCGTCGGCGACTACGAATTCGGACGCAACCTGCAACGGGCGCAGCCGGGCGATGCCCCGCTGCGCTTTTTGCTGTATGCGCGCTGCGAACGGCTGTCGCGCGACGAAGTCGACGCGTGGCTCGCGCGGCAGGATGGCGGCGGCGCCCCGTCGATCGCGGGTGTCGCGCATGTGTCGAAAAGCGTCGCGCGCGATGCGTTCGACGCGGCGATAGACGCGGTGCACGACGCGCTGCGCGCGGGCGACTCGTACCAGGTCAACTACACGTACCGGCTCGATTTCGACGTGTTCGGCACGCCGCTCGCGCTGTACCGGCGGCTGCGCGCGCGCCAGCCGGTGCGCTACGGCGCGCTGATCGCGCTGCCCGATGGCGCGTGGGTCGTGTCGTGCTCGCCCGAGCTGTTCGTCGAGAAGCACGGCGACGTGCTGCGCGCGCGGCCGATGAAGGGCACCGCGCCGCGTTCGGCCGATCCGCAGCAGGATGCGGCGTCCGCCGCGTTCCTCGCGAACGATCCGAAGAACCGTGCCGAAAACGTGATGATCGTCGACCTGCTGCGCAACGACGTGTCGCGGATCGCGCGCACGGGCACGGTGAAGGTGCCGGCGCTGTTCTCGGTCGAGCCGTATGCGTCGGTGTGGCAGATGACGTCGACGGTCGAGGCCGGCTGGCGCGACGGCACGAGCTTCGCGGCGATGCTGCGTGCGCTGTTTCCGTGCGGCTCGATCACCGGCGCGCCGAAGCACAAGACGATGCAGCTGATCGACGCGATCGAGTCGACGCCGCGCGGGCTCTATACGGGCGCGATCGGCTGGCTCGATGCGCCGTCGGACGAGCGCGCGGCAGGGTGCGGCGATTTCTGCCTGTCGGTGGCGATTCGCACGCTGACGCTGGATGCGGCGCAGGCCGAAGCGGAAGCCGGCGCGCCCGCCCCGTCAACCGCATCGGCCGGCCGGCGGCGCGGCACGATGGGCGTCGGCGCGGGCATCGTGCTCGACAGCGTCGCCGCCGACGAATACGCGGAGTGCGAATTGAAGGCACGATTCCTGACCGATGCCGATCCCGGCTTCCAGTTGTTCGAAACGACCTGCGCGACGCGCGCGGACGGGATTCGATATCTCGACCGCCATCTGGCGCGGCTGCAGCGCAGCGCCGACGCATTCGGCTTCCGTTTCGACGCCGATGCGCTGCGCCGCGCGATCGACGCGCGCTGCGCGGCGCTCGACGGCGACGGCGCGTACCGGATGAAGCTCGCGCTGGCGAAGGACGGCGCGGTCGAGATCGTCGCCGCGCCGCTCAAGCCGCTGCCGGCCGGGCCGGTCGGCGTGCTGCTCGCGCCGGCGCACGGCTTCGCGCCGACCCGCGCCGACGATGCGCTGCTGCTGCACAAGACGACGCGGCGCGCCGACTACGATCGCGCGTGGCAGGCGGCCGAGGCGCTCGGCTGCTTCGACATGCTGTTCGTCAACGAGCGCGGCGAGCTGACGGAGGGCGGCCGTTCGAACCTGTTCGTGAAGCTCGACGGGCAGTGGGTGACGCCGCCGCTCGCGTGCGGCGTGCTGCCGGGCGTGATGCGCGGCGTGCTGCTCGACGATCCGGCGTTCGGCGCGATCGAGCGCGTCGTGACGCGCGACGATCTGGCGCGCGCGCAGGCGCTGTTGCTGACCAACGCGCTGCGCGGCGCGCTCGATGCGGTGCTGAAGTAACCGCCGGCGAGTGCGCATCGACAAAAAAGCGCGGCGCCCCGCAAAGGGCGCCGCGCTTTTTTTCGTCGTGCGCCGGCGCATGAATCGCCGACGCGCACCGGCAATCAGAACGCGTGTTCCGGCCCGGGGAACGAACCGTCCTTCACCGCGCGCACATACGCTTCGACCGCAGCCTGGATGCTCGGCTGGCCCTGCATGAAATCCTTCACGAAACGCGGCCGCTTGCCGGGGAAGATCCCGAGCATGTCGTGCAGCACGAGCACCTGCCCGGAGCAGTCCGCACCCGCGCCGATGCCGATCGTCGGGATCTTCAGCATGTGCGTGACTTCGGACGCGACGAGCGTCGGCACCGCTTCGAGCACGACGAGCTGCGCGCCCGCGTCCTCGACCGCACGCGCATCGCGCAGCAGCTGCGCGGCGCCGGCCTCGGTCTTGCCCTGCACCTTGAAGCCGCCGAACGCATGCACCGACTGCGGCGTGAGGCCGATGTGCGCGCACACCGGCACCGAGCGCTCGACCAGGAAGCGGATCGTGTCGGCGAGCCATTCGCCGCCTTCGAGCTTGACCATCTGCGCGCCGGCGCGCATCAGCGCGACCGCGTTCGCGAACGCTTCGGCCGGCGTGCCGTAGGTGCCGAACGGCAGGTCGGCGACGACGAGCGCACGCGGCTGCGCGCGCGCGACGCAGGCGGTGTGATACGCGATGTCGTCGAGCGAGACCGGCAGCGTGGTCGTGTGGCCCTGCAGCACGTTGCCGAGCGAATCGCCGATCAGCAGCACGTCGGTGCCCGCGCGATCGAGCAGCGCGGAGAAGCTCGCGTCGTAGCAGGTGAGCATCGCGATCTTCTCGCCGGCGTCGCGCATCGCCTGCAGCTTCGGCACCGTCACGGCAGGCCGGCTCGATTCCTGGAGGTAGGTCATGGGGAAATCCGGGTCGATGGGTGAAAACGACGGGCGAGGCGACGCTTCAGCGCGTCGTCTCGCCCTTGACGAAGAATTCCTTGCGGCCGCGCATCGTCTCGATGCGCTCGACCAGCAACGCGAAATCCTCGGGGGAGTCCTGCGGATTCAGGTGTTCCGCGGCGACCGTCAGCACCGGCGTGCGGTCGTAGTGGTAGAAGAATTCGTTGTACGCGTCGACGAGCGAGCGCAGGTACGCGTCGCTGATCTGCAGCTCCATCGGCAGCCCGCGCTTCTGGATGCGCGAGAACAGCACTTCCGGGCTCGCCTGCAGGTAGACGACGAGATCGGGCACCGGCGCGCGCGGCACGTCGAGGTGCGTCGCGATCGAGCGATACAGCTGCCACTCGTCTTCCGGCAGGTTCAGCCGCGCGAAGATGTCGTTCTTCTGCGGCATGAAATCGGCGACGACCGGGCGGCCCGTGTCGAGCGCGCCGATCAGCTCGCCGGCCTGCTGCGCGCGCTGCAGCGCGAACGACAGTTGCGTGGGCAACGCATAGCGCGCGGTGTCGCGATAGAAGCGTTCGAGGAACGGGTTGTCCTGCGGGCGTTCGAGCAGCGTCTGCATCGACCAGCGCTCGGCGAGCAGTCGCGCGAGCGTCGTCTTGCCGACGCCGATCGGGCCCTCGATCACCAGATAGCGATGCGGGGCGCGCAGGTCGGGCGCGGTGACGGTCAGCGGGGTGGGGTTCATCGGCAGCGGTTCTTGTCGGTGCCGTCGCCGGCGGCGAGCGCCTTCTGCATCAGGCACTGGCAGGTCTGCACCTTTTCGACGCGCTGATCGGCGACGGCGGCGAGGAACGCGTCGGCGCGGCCGCGCGCGGGGATGTCGAGCGTCGGCTCGATCTCGACGAGCGGGACGAGCGCGAACGCGCGGTCGGTCAGGCGCGGGTGCGGGACGATCAGGTCCGGCTCGTCGATCGCATCGGCGCCGAACAGCAGGATGTCGAGGTCGAGCGTGCGCGGCGCATTGCGATACGGGCGCTCGCGTCCGAAGTGATGTTCGATCTTCTGGCAGAGCGCGAGCAGCTCGCGGGCCGACAGCGTCGTGTCGAGCTTGACGACACAGTTGTAGAAGTCGTCGCCGCCCGCTTCGAACGGCGCCGTGCGATACAGGCTCGATTTGCCGAGGATCGAGATGGTGCGCTGCTGCGCGAGGCACACCACCGCGTCCTTCAGGGTCTGGCGCGCATCGCCGAGATTCGCCCCCAGTCCGATATATGCAACCGTCATGGCATCACTTCCTACGTCGTTCGCCGGCGCGCGCGTCAGTCGTCGGAACCGTTCGAGGCTTCCGGCGCGTGCTCAGCGCCGCCTTCGGCCGGTTTGCGGTTCCGCGCACCGCCGCGGCGGCGCCGCTTGCGGGGCGATTTTTCCTTCGAGCCGCCCTGCGTGAGCAATGCTTCGCGAGCGGCCGCGTCGCCTTCGATGAAATCCGTCCACCACTGTCCGACGTCCTGTTCCAGTTCGCCGGATTCGCAGCGTAACAGGAGGAAATCATACCCCGCTCTAAATCTTTGGTGTTCCAGCAGCCTCAGCGCACTGCGGCCCGAGCGTTTTTCGAGGCGCAGCTGCAGGCCCCAGATCTCGCGCATGTCGGCCGAGTAGCGCTTGTGGATCGCGAGCTTCTCGGTCTGCATGTCGAGCACGTCGTCCATCGCGCGATGCAGCGCGGGCACCGGGAACTCGCCTTCGGCCGTGTACTGCTCGAAGCGCTGGCGCATGTCGTGCCACAGCAGCGTCGCGAACAGGAAGCCCGGCGACACGGGCTTGCCCGCGCGCACGCGCGCATCGGTGTTGTTCAGCGCGAGCGTGATGAACTTCTCGCCCTGCGGCTGTTCGAGCACGACGTCGAGCAGCGGCAGCAGCCCGTGATGCAGCCCTTCCTTGCGCAGCCGCTGCAGGCACGCGAGCGCGTGGCCCGACAGCAGCAGCTTCAGCATCTCGTCGAACAGGCGCGCGGCCGGCACGTTGTTGATCAGGTCGGCGAGCGCGTGGATCGGCTCGCGCGTGTGCGGCTCGATCTCGAAGCCGAGCTTCGCCGCGAAGCGCACGACGCGCAGCATCCGCACCGGATCCTCGCGATAGCGCGTGGCGGGATCGCCGATCATCCGCAGCAGGCGCGCGCGTACGTCGGCCATGCCGTCGTGATAGTCGAGCACCGTCTGCGTCGACGGGTCGTAGTACATCGCGTTGATCGTGAAGTCGCGGCGCGCGGCGTCTTCGTGCTGTTCGCCCCAGACGTTGTCGCGCAGCACGCGGCCGCTGGCGTCGACCGCGTGCGTGCGGCGGTCCAGTTCGTCGCGCTTCAGGCGCTTCGGCGGCTCGGCGGCGGCCGCTTCCGGCGGCGCGTCGACCAGCGCGCGGAACGTCGACACCTCGATCAGCTCCTGGCCGAACTGCACGTGGACGATCTGGAAGCGGCGGCCGATCAGGCGCGCGCGGCGGAACAGGCGCTGCACCTCGGTCGGCGTTGCGTCGGTCGCGACGTCGAAGTCCTTCGGCGCGATGCCGAGCAGCAGGTCGCGCACCGCGCCGCCGACGATGAACGCGCGGAAGCCCGCCTGCTGCAGCGTGTCGGTCACGCGCACGGCGTTGCGCGAGATCAGGGACGGGTCGATGCCGTGCACGCTGGCCGGCACGACGGTCGGCTCGTGGTTGCTGCGCGGCTTCCTTGCGCCGCCGCCGCGGTTCCCCTTGGCGGGGCGCGGGGCGGGGGCCGCTTCGACGGCCGGAGCCGCTGCGGGAGACGTTTGCGCGGCGTCGTCCTGGCCGAGCAGCTTGCGGATGAATTTCTTGATCACGACGTTCAGAAAAGATCGAGGATGCGCCAGCCGCGGTCGCGGGCATGCGCGCGCAGCGTGTCGTCGGGGTTGGTCGCGATCGGGTCGGTGACTTTCTCGAGCAACGGGATGTCGTTGTGCGAATCGCTGTAGAAGTAGCTGCGTGCGAAGTCGTCCCAGTGCTTGCCGAGCGAGGCGAGCCAGGCCTCGGTGCGCACGATCTTGCCTTCGCGATAGCTCGGCGTACCGGTCGGCCGGCCCGTGTACGGCGAATCGGGATGGCCGTCGACCGTCTCGACCTCGCACGCGATCAGCGTCTCGACGCCGAACGCGGACGCGATCGGCCGCGTGATGAATTCGTTGGTCGCGGTGACGATGCAGCACAGGTCGCCCGCGTCGAGGTGCGCGCGCACGAGTTCGAGCGCGGCGGGCGTCATCGCGGGGCGGATCACCTCGTGCATGTACTGCTCGTGCCATTGCGCCAACTGCTCGCGCGAATACTTTGCGAGCGGCGTGAGCATGGCCGTCAGGTACGCGTGGATGTCGAGCTTGCCGGCCTTGTAGTCGGCGAAGAACTGGTCGTTCTGACGCGAGAAGCTTTCCGCGTCGACGATGCCGAGCTTCACCATGAAGCGGCCCCATTCGTGGTCGCTATCGGTCGGGATCAGCGTGTGATCGAGATCAAAGAGTGCCAGATTAGTCATGGAAGCGCATTTTACTCGAAGCGGTTCGGGCCCGTGGGCGGCGGCGCGATGTCGTCGCCCGGACGGGCCAGCATCCGGCGCAGCAGCGGCAGCGTGACGGCGCGCTTCTGTTCGAGCGAGAAGCGGTCGAGCGCGTCGAGCAGCGCCATCAGGCTCGGCATGTCGCGCCGGAAATGGGTGAGCAGGTAGGCTGCGATGTCGTCGGTGAGCGCGATGCCGCGCTCCTTTGCCGCGAGCTTCAGCACGTCGATCTTGCCGGCGTCGGACGGCGGCGACAGATGGAACACGAGCCCCCAGCCGAGGCGCGTGCGCAGATCCTCGCGCACGTCGAGCGCGAGCGGCGCCGCGGGGCCCGCCGCGACGAACGCGCTCGACGGATGCGCGCGGACTTCGTTGAACAGGTTGAACAGCGCGACCTGCTGCGTGTCGCTCATGCGGTCGCAGTCGTCGATCGCGTAGATGCCGATGCGCGGGTCGAACGTGAACGCGCCGAGCGGGCTCTGCGGAGTCAGGTAGCGCGCATAGCCGTACGACGCGTCGCTGACGAGCGCCTGCAGCAGATGGCTGCGGCCGCTGCCGGGTTCGCCCCAGATATAGAACGACCGGTCCGGCACGGGGCCGGCCGCGAGCGCGAGATCGAGCTTCTGCAGCCGCGTGACGAGCTCGCCGTTCTCGCCCGTGATGAAGTTATCGAACGTCGCGGGCGGCGGCGTGCCGAGATCGAGCGTCAGTTGACGGGTCACCATGCGAGTCGATTGAAAAAACGCGTGCCGGGTGCCGGGCACGCACCGGGGAACGCAGTGCGGATGGCGGCACGCGCGGTCGCACGCACGGCGGCGCGGCGCGTGGAGCGCGGCTCGCCGGGCGATGAAAACGGGGACGTGTTGGCCAAGATGCGATCCCTGACGATTCGATGCGGGGAATTCCGGCCAGCGGGCCGGCTTCGGGTAAAATCGCATTTTACCGACCTTCTCGCATTCCCCCATGAATCCTCCGAAATCCGCTCCCGACGCTCAGGGTCTGTCCTACCGCGACGCAGGCGTCGACATCGATGCCGGCGACGCGCTCATCGACAAGATCAAGCCTTTTGCGAAGAAAACCCTGCGCGACGGCGTGCTCGGCGGCATCGGCGGGTTCGGCGCGCTGTTCGAAGTGCCGAAGAAGTACAAGGAGCCGGTGCTCGTGTCGGGCACCGACGGCGTCGGCACCAAGCTCAAGCTCGCGTTTCATCTGAACAAACACGACACGGTCGGCCAGGATCTCGTCGCGATGAGCGTGAACGACATCCTCGTGCAGGGCGCCGAGCCGCTGTTCTTCCTCGACTACTTCGCATGCGGCAAGCTCGACGTCGACACGGCCGCGACCGTCGTCAAGGGCATCGCGCACGGCTGCGAGCTGTCGGGCTGCGCGCTGATCGGCGGCGAGACGGCCGAAATGCCGGGCATGTACCCGGACGGCGAATACGACCTGGCCGGCTTTGCGGTCGGCGCGGTCGAGAAGAGCAAGATCATCGACGGCAGCACGATCGCCGCAGGCGACGTGGTGCTCGGCCTTGCCTCGAGCGGCATCCACTCGAACGGCTTCTCGCTCGTGCGCAAGATCATCGAGCGCGCGAATCCGGACCTGTCGGCCGACTTCCACGGCCGCTCGCTCGCCGACGCGCTGATGGCGCCGACCCGCATCTACGTGAAGCCGCTGCTCGCGCTGATGCAGAAGATCGCGGTGAAGGGCATGGCGCACATCACCGGCGGCGGTCTCGTCGAGAACATTCCGCGCGTGCTGCGCGAAGGCCTGACGGCCGAGCTGGATCAGAACGCATGGCCGCTGCCGCCGCTGTTCAAGTGGCTGCAGGAGCACGGCGGCGTCGCCGATGCGGAAATGCACCGCGTGTTCAACTGCGGGATCGGGATGGCCGTGATCGTCTCGGCGGCGGATGCCGACGCAGCGGTCGCCGACCTGACGGCCGCCGGCGAACAGGTGTGGAAGATCGGCACCGTGCGTGCGAGCCGCGAAGGCGAGGCGCAGACGGTCGTGGTCTGACGCGCCGCTCGCTGCAGATGCAGTATCAGGAAGCCGCCCGGAGTCGATCCGGGCGGCTTTTTTTTCGGGCGCCGCCGTGGCGCCGCTGACGGAGGACGACGATGAGCGAAGACGAACGCGCAATCCGCGAACTGGTGGAAAACTGGTTCGTGTCGAGCCGGCGCGGCGATCTGGCGACCGTGCTCGACCTGATCGCCGACGATGCGATCTTCATGGTGGCGGGCAGGCCGCCGTTCGACAAGTCGGCGTTCGCGGCGGCGTCGCGCGAGGCAAACGCCGGCGGCGGCGATGCACCGAAGGTCGACGGCCGCTACCGGATCGACGAGCTGCGCGTGCTCGGCGACTGGGCGTACATGCGCAATTTCATCGAGATCGAGGCGACGCCGCCGGGCGGCGACACGGTGCGTCGCTCGGGGCATACGCTGACGATCTTTCGCAAGGCCGACGGGCGCTGGCAGCTCGTACGCGATGCGAATCTGGTGACGCTGGTGCAGTGAGCCGCGTGCGTTGGCGAGATCGAACGGCGGTGGCGGATCGTTGCGTGAGCGAAGGCGGATGACCGGCGCGCACGAGCGCGCGCTATCGATCGCCGCTCAGGCGGAGCGGCCGGCCGCGCCTGCCGCGCGCGAGCCGGCCAGCAACGGCGGCACGAACAGGTAAAGCAGCGCGGCCGCGGCCCACACGAAGCCCGGCCAGATGCCGCGCGTCGCCGCGTAGGTGGCCGTGACGAGCAGCGGGCCGGCGACACCGATCAGGCTCGCGACGCTCGCGAGCATGCCCTGCAACTCGCCCTGGCGTGCATCGTCGACCTGGCGCGCGAGCATCGCCTGCAGCGCCGGCAGCGTCATCCCGCCCGCTGCAAAAAGCGGGAGCAGCGCGAACGGCATCCATGCGGCCGTTGCGAACGCGATCGCGACGAGGCCGAGCGCGTCGCCCGCGAGGCCCAGCGCGAGCGCGCGACGTTCGCCGAGGCGCGCGATCAGCGGCCCGATCGCGAACGCCTGGGCGACCGTATGGCACGCGCCGTAGCCGGCGAGCGACAGCCCGGCTACCAGCGTCGACCAGCCGAAGCGCTCCTGGCCGTACAGGATCCACAGCGTCGCGGGCGCCTGCGACACCAGCGCGACGATCACGTAGATGCCGACCAGCGGTACGAGCGCCGGGCCGCCGCTCAGCCGCCGCAGGCTCGCGAACGGGTTGAGGCCGGCGCCGGGGCGCTTGTCGCGCGCGGACGGCGGACGCGACTCCGGCAGCACGCGCCAGACCAGCGCGAGATTCAATGCGTTGAGCAGCGCGGCCGCCGCAAACGGCGCACGCAGATCCCACGCGCCGACCACACCGCCGATCAGCGGTCCCGCAATGAAGCCGATGCCCATCATCGCGCCCAGTTGGCCGAAGCGCCGGGCGCGATCGGGCTCGGCCGTCACGTCGGTCACGTAGGCGGTCGCGACCGCGGCGTTCGCGCCGGTGACGCCCGCAATCAGCCGGCCTGCGTAAAACCACGCGAGCGTCGGCGCGCACGCCATCAGCAGATAGTCGAGCGCGGCGCCCGCGAGCGACGCGACCAGCACCGGACGGCGGCCGAAGCGGTCGCTCAGTGCGCCGAGCAGCGGTGCGCACAGGAACTGCGCGAACGCGTACAGCGCGAGCAGCATCCCGTAATGGGCGTCGGTGCTGCCCGTGCCGGCGAGCGAGCGCAGCAGCCCCGGCAGGATCGGCATCACGATCCCGACGCCGATCGCGTCGAGCAGCACCGTCGTCAGGATGGCAATCAGGGAAGGATTCAAGGCGTTCACTCTATCGGTGATAGAGTGGGGATTATTTCACAACTTTCCCTATCGGTGATAGAGATGAAGGACGCAGGTGCGCGACTGACGCGCGACACGGTGTTGCGGGCAGCGCTCGAATTGCTGAACGAAGCGGGGATCGATGCGCTGTCGACGCGACGGCTGGCGGAGCGGCTGGGCGTGCAGTCGCCGACGCTGTACTGGCATTTCCGCAACAAGGGCGAACTGCTCGAAGCGATGGCCGAGGCGATCATGCTCGAGCGCCACGACGCGTCGATGCCGAAACCGGGCGACGCGTGGGACACATGGCTGGTTGCCAATGCATGCAGTTTCCGCGACGCGCTGCTCGCTTATCGAGACGGCGCGCGACTGCACGCCGGCACGCGGCCGCGCGACCTGCATTTCGCCTCGATCGAGCGCAAGCTCGCGCTGCTGTGCGATGCGGGATTCACGCCCGACGAAGCGGTCGACCTGATGTACGGAATCGGCCGCTTCGTGGTCGGGTGGGTGCTGGAGGAACAGGCCGAGCCGGACGAGGATGCCGACGCGCCGGTGCCGGATGCGGCCGAGTATCCGTTGCTCGCGCAGGGCTGGGCCGCGCTGCGCGAGCGGGGGCGCGACGATGCGTTCGCGCGGGGGATTGCGTTCATGGTCGAGGGGGCGCAGGCGCGCCTCGCGGGACGCGTGTGACGCGGCACGCCGTGCATTCCTATGCCGTACGGCCAGTCCCGATCTCCAGGTCAATTCCGAGATGCCGGCGCGGCTAAACTGGTCGCGAAGTCTCGCTTCCCGATCGGCGCATGTCGAACGCAGCGTCCTTCGCGCGGCAGGTCGAGCACATCGCCCGGCTCGTCGCGAGGGGGCGGAAGCGGGACGAAGGTTCACGAAACTTCGACCGCAACCCGCTCACCGAAGGAGTCGAACATGGCCAAGGCCGAACCTCGCTCGCGTCGCAAGGCGCGCCCGCCGTGCGATCCGGGCACCGTATTCCAGATGGTCCTTCGCAGCACGCCGGAGCGGCCCAAAAAAGGCTGGCCGTACCTGCCCTGGATGCACGTGGTCGATGCGCATTTGAAGCTGTTCGGATTCGAGCCGGGCGATCGCGTCTTCCTCGAAATCAATCACGCCACGCGGCAAATCAATATCTCGCCCGATTACAGCGCGCTCGCGCAGCGGGAGCAGCCGTATCATCGGCACGGCGAGCAGGAACAGAAAGGCGAACCATGACGAGCCCGATTCGATTCCGCGTTCGACCGGTATTTCACGGCAGCGATCTTCTGGTCGAGGTGCTTGACGACCATCGCGCGGCGGATTTTCCGGACGTCGCCGCCATCCTGCGGGACGCGCTGCATGCTGTTCGTGTCGCGCATCCTGACGGTCTCGACGACCCGGCGGTCGCCTTGTCCCAGGACCGCTATTTCAGCTACTGGACGTATGACCGGGGCGGCTACGAGATCGACGACGATATCTGGGCGCTGTTCGTCACTGCGTCGATCGACAACGCGTCCGTCGTCGCCGACATCGAGCGGGCGCTCGTGTCGACCGGGAGGTTCGTCAAGGAAGACGTGGATGCGTCCGCGTGAGTCGAGGCGATCCGGGATCGCCGCATCCGCGGAAGGCGGCCCGCCACCTCAACCGGCCGACCCATCCTCCAGCACCCGCTCGAGCGCATCGACCGCCCGCTCGGTCGAATCCTCCGCGACACAATCCACAACGATCCTTTCCGGCATCGATCGCAGCCACGTGATCTGCCGCTTGCACAGCTGGCGCGTCGCGAAAATGCCCTTGTCGCGCATCGTCCGATAATCGGTTTCCCCGTCGAGGAATTCCCAGGCCTGCCGGTAGCCGACACAGCGCATCGACGGCAAGCCGGGATGCAGATCCTCGCGCCGGCGCAGCCGCTCGACCTCGTCGATAAAGCCCGCGTCGAGCATCGCGTCGAACCGCCGCGCAATCCGCGCATGCAGCACGGCACGATCCGACGGCTCCAGCGCGACCGGCACGAAGCGATACGCGGCCGCCGGATCGTCCGCGCGCGGCGGCGCGGCGAGCAGCGCCGACATCGGCTGCCCGCTCAGCATGAAGATTTCGAGCGCACGCTGGATCCGCTGCGAATCGTTCGGCGCGAGCCGCGCCGCCGTCGCGGGATCGACCTGCGCGAGCCGCGCGTGAAGCGCCGGCCAGCCGTCGCGCGCGGCCTCGGCATCGAGCTCCGCGCGCACCGCCGGATCGGCGGAGGGCAGATCGTTGAGCCCCTGCGTCAGCGCCTTGTAGTAGAGCATCGTGCCGCCGGCGAGTAGCGGCGTGCGGCCGCGCGCGACGATCTCGCCGATCGCGCGCAGCGCATCCGCGCGGAAATCGGCCGCCGAATACGCATCGGCCGGGTCGATGATGTCGATCAGATGATGCGGCACGCTCGCGCGCTCGTCGCGCGTCGGCTTCGCGGTGCCGATATCCATGTCGCGATAGACGAGCGCCGAATCGACGCTGACGATCTCGATCGGATGGTGCGCGGCCAGCGCCAGCGCGGCGGCCGTCTTCCCCGAAGCGGTGGGGCCGAGCAGGCAGGCGATCGTCGTCGGGCGGGACTGCGTTGAAACGTTCATTGCCCGCGCATGAAAAGGCGGTCGAGGTCGTTCAGCGTGAGCTGATACCAGGTCGGCCGGCCGTGATTGCATTGGTCCGCGCGTTCGGTTGCTTCCATCTGGCGCAGCAGCGCGTTCATCTCGTCGAGCGTCAGGCGCCGGTTCGCGCGCACCGCGTGATGGCAGGCGAGCGTGCCGAGCAGTTCGTGCTGGCGCTCGGTGAGCACGCGTGAACCGCCGAACGCGTGCAGGTCGGCGAGCACCGCGCGCGCGAGCGCATGCAGATCGGCGTCCTTCAGCAGCGCGGGCACTGCACGGATCGCGAGCGTCGTCGGCGACAGCACCGCGAGGTCGAAGCCGAGCGATTCCAGCGTGTCGCGCTCTTCCTCGACGGTGCCGATCTCGACCGGCGTCGCCGTCATCGACACCGGCAGCAGCAACGGCTGCACGGCAACCGTGCGGTCGGCGAGCGCGTTCTTGAACTGTTCGTACAGGATCCGCTCGTGCGCCGCGTGCATGTCGACGATCACCAGGCCGTGCGCGTTCTGCGCGAGCACGTAGATGCCGTGAATCTGGCCGAGCGCGAAGCCGAGCGGCTGCTCGTCGTGCGCGGTGCCGACGATCGGCGCGGGCGTGAAGCCCGACAGCGGCGCGGCCGGCACGTCGGCCGAGTCTGTCGCGACGACCGTCGTACCGGCGGAGGTGCCCGCGCCCGTGTCCTTGCGGCCGAACAGCGCATCGTAGAGCGCGAGCGGCTGCGCGACCGGCAGCGTGCCTTGCGTCATGCGCGCCTGGCGCATCCACGTGTTGCCGGCCGATGACGAGGATGACGACGCCGGCGGCCGGAAGCCGCCGCCCGCCGCCTGACTCTGGCCGAGCGGCGTGGCCTGGAACGATGCGGGCCCGCGCGGGCTGGGCTCGATATGCGCGGCGTGGCCGCCCGCGGTGGTTTCCGGCGACGCGCCCGCGTGCCGCGCGAGCGCGCGCTGCACCGCATGGAACACATACTGGTGGATCGAGCGCGAGTCGCGGAACCGCACCTCGATCTTCGACGGGTGCACGTTCACGTCGACGGCCTCGGGCGGCAGGTCGAGGAACAGCACGTACGACGGGTAGCGGTCGCCGTGCAGCACGTCCTCGTAGGCCGCGCGCACCGCGTGCGTCAGCAGCTTGTCGCGCACGAAGCGGCCGTTGACGAAGAAATACTGCTGGTCGGCGCGGCCGCGGCTCGCGGTCGGCAGGCCCGCGCAGCCGTAGACGGCGAGCGGGCCGGCCTGCTCGTCGAGCGGCAGGTGGGCGGTCGCGAAACCGTCGCCGAGGATCTTCGCGACGCGCTGCGCGGGTTCGGTCGCGTTCCAGTGCTCGACGGCCTTGCCGTTGTGCAGCACCGAGATCGCGACGTCCGGCCGCGCGAGCGCCGCGCGGCGGATCATTTCCAGGCAGTGGCCGAACTCGGTCTGCTCGCTCTTCAGGAACTTGCGCCGCGCGGGCGTGTTGAAGTACAACTCGCGCACCTCGATCGTCGTGCCGACCGCACCGGCGGCCGGCGACAGCGCGCCCGTCTGCGCATCGATCTTGGTCGCATGCGCGACGTCGGCGGTGCGGCTCGTGATCGACATCTCGGCGACCGACGCGATCGACGCCAGCGCTTCGCCGCGGAACCCGAGCGTCGCGACCGCTTCGAGTTCCTCGAGCGAGCGGATCTTGCTGGTCGCGTGGCGCATCAGCGCGAGCGGCAGTTCGTCGGGCGGAATCCCGCAGCCGTCGTCGGTGATCGAGATGCGCTTGACGCCGCCTTCCTCGAGCACGATGCGCAGCGTCGTCGCGCCGGCGTCCATCGCGTTCTCGAGCAGTTCCTTGACGACCGACGCCGGACGTTCGACGACCTCGCCGGCCGCGATCTGGCTGATCAACTGGTCGGGCAGGGGCTGGATCGCGCGCAGCGGGCGCGGAGCAGGGGCGGGCGCGGCGCCCGCGGCCGTTTCGGTGAATTCGGACATGGCCGAATTATAGCGAGGCGGCGCACGCTTGCCGGGCCGCCGGGCGGTTACGTTTTTTCACGGAGCCTTAAGGTAGTTTCGGTATGATGGCTGCGTCGCGCGCACCGGCCTTGCCGGGCGGCCGTTTTAGCCCTTGTGGCCGTTCGGGCCCTTTCGCTTTCGAGGAATCGCATTTGGATACGCTGCTTCATTTCGTCAACCTGGTCCTGCACATCGACGCATTCCTCGGCGATTTCATCCGGCAGTACGGCGCGTGGGTTTACCTCGTGCTGTTCCTGATCGTGTTCTGCGAGACCGGGCTCGTCGTGTTCCCGTTCCTGCCCGGCGATTCGCTGCTGTTCATCGGCGGCGCGTTTGCCGCGTCCGGCGAAATGAGCGTCGGCGTGCTGATCGTGCTGCTGCTGGTGGCGGCGATCAGCGGCAACACGGTCAACTACCTGATCGGCCGCTGGATCGGCCCGAAGGTGTTCAATACGCATATTCCGGTGCTCGAGCGCTTCCTCGATCGCGCGGCGCTGCAGAAAACCCACACCTTCTACGACAAGCACGGCGGCAAGACGATCGTGCTCGCGCGCTTCATTCCGGTCGTGCGGACCTTCGCGCCGTTCGTGGCTGGCGCCTCGGCAATGAGCGCGACGCGCTTCCAGCTGTTCAACGTGCTCGGCGCGCTGCTGTGGGTGCTGCTGCTCGTGCTGCTCGGCTACTTCTTCGGCAACATCCCGTTCATCCGCCAGTACCTGAACGTGATCGTGCTGGCTGGCATCGGCGCGGCGGTGGTGCCGGTCGCGATCGGCGCGCTGTGGAAACTGGTGCGCGGGCGGCAGGGCGGGACGCCGAAGGCGGGCGGGCGCTGAGCCGACGCTTTATCCGTGCTTCGCAATGAAAGCGTGGCAGCCCAGGGCTGCCACGCTTTTTTTTCATCCGTGCCGTTCGGCTGCCGTGCCCGTCAGGTATTGCGATGGGAGATCGGCGTTTCGGGCGTCGGGTAGCCGGCCTCGCGGAACGTCTCCAGGATCACGCGATTGGTGTCGCAGTAGACCTGCCAGTAGTTCTCGGGTTGCGTCGACGGGCGCACGAACAACAGCGGGCCTTCCGGCGTGAACTGCAGCACGCCGACGTCGGGCGCCGGCACCTTCATCACGTTCGGGATCAACTGGATCTGCGTCTTCAGGCGGTTGATCGCGTCGGCGGCGTCGACGCTGTTCGCGATCTTCGCGGTCAGGTCGACGCGGCGGTGCGGCGTCGCGCTGTAGTTGGCGATGTTGTCCGAGAAGATCTTGTTGTTGCCGACGATCGTCACGACGTTGTCGGCGGTGATGATCGTCGTGCCGAACAGGCCGAGCTCCTTCACCGTGCCGGTGACGCCGCCCGCGCTGATCACGTCGCCGATCTTGAACGGACGCAGCACCTGCATGAACACGCCGGCGGCGAAATGCGCGAGCAGACCGCCCCAGGCCGTGCCGATCGCGAGGCCGAGACCGGCGAGCAGTGCGGCGAACGACGTGGTCTGTACGCCGAAAAGCTGCAGGATCGCGAGGATCAGCAGGATCGTCAGCAGCACGCTGACGACCGAGGTCAGGTAATCCGCGAGCGTCGGGTCGACCTTGCCGCTGCGGCGCACGACCTTGCCGAGCAGGCGCGTGCCGATGCGGATCGCCCAGCGGCCGATGAACCATAGTGCGATCGCGGCGAGGAGGTTGAGGGCGAGGTCGAGGCCGCGGGTCATCAGGAATTGTTGGGCGGTGGCGAGGTTTGGCATGGGGGCTCCGTGGCGGGTTGAAGGGCGGCCGGTGGCCGATTTTGAATCGGACGGTTATAACCGAAGAAATGGCGATCGAAAATGAAAGAGTGTTAAAGCGGCAGGACAGCGCGATAGTGGCGCGGGCTTTGCCTGCATGAATGCCGAACCGCCGAAACACGCGAATTGCCGGACTGCTTTCCGGATAGCTGGGTGAATTATTCTATGAATCGTGCGCGTTTTTGGTACGGCATGTTCGATAATGCAGCCCGAAAGCGTCTTTGACCGAAGCGATACTTCTTTACCATGTCCACACAAAAAAACGGGGTTCCGCGTTGCGTGTTGATCACCGGCGCAACGGGCGGCATCGGTTCCGCCCTCGCGCAGGAATACGCGCAGGCCGGCACGGCCGTGCTGATTCTGCACGGCCGAAACAGCACGTTGCTGCAGAAACTGAGCGACGCCTGCACCGCGCTGGGCGCGCGGGTCGTCACTGCGACCTTCGACGTTCGCGACCACGACACGCTGCGCAACTGGATCACGGAGATGAGCGCGACCGAAGCGCCCGATCTCGTGATTGCCAATGCGGGCGTCAATATCAACACCGGTCCGCAGCATCAGGGCGAAGAGTGGGAAGACATGCACCGCCTGCTGGACGTGAACGTGAAGGCCAGCCTGGCCACCGCGCATGCGGCGATGCCCGCGATGCGCGCGCGCCGCAGTGGGCAGATCGCGCTGATCAGCTCGCTGGCCGCGTGGCGCGGATTACCCGAGACGCCGAGCTACAGCGCGAGCAAGGCCGCGGTGAAGGCGTACGGCGAAGCGATGCGCGACGGGCTGGCGGCGGAGGGCGTCAAGGTCAACGTCGTGATGCCCGGCTACGTCGAATCGCAGATGTGCTTCGACATGCCCGGCCCGAAGCCGTTTCTGTGGAAAGCGCCGAAGGCGGCGCGCGTGATCCGTCTCGGTCTGCGCGCCAACCGTGCGCGAATCAGCTTTCCCTTCCCGCTGAATCTGGGGTGTTTCCTGCTGGCAGGAATACATCCCGCTGTGTCCGGCTGGTTCCTGAGCCGGCTGGGTTACGAGTAAGCGCGATTTGCGCGGGCGCGTTGCGGAGGACGTCGATCGTCGGCGCCGGTTCGGCCGACGGGTGCAGCAGCAGTTCCTGCGCGGCGACCCGCAGCGCGTGAAGCCGGGCCGGGTCCCCTGCCAGCGCGCATAGCGCTTCCACCCAGCTTTGCGGATCGTTGTCGAGCAGCAGCCCGTTTTCGCCGTGCCGGATCACTTCCTGATACGGGCCCGGCGCGGCATACAGCCCAACGGCCCGGCAGCGGGCGATGTCGTAGGCCTTCACGTGCGAGCGTGCCGCATTGAACGTCGAAGGCAGCAGCGGCGCGAGGCCGATATGGCCGTCGAGGAGGCGGCAGTGGCCGCGATAATTGGCCCAGCCCATCGGATGCACGACGCGCGTGCGCGGCAGGTTCCGGTAAAGCGCATTCACGGCGTGCGCGCCGATCAACTCGAAATGGACGTTCGGACAGCGTGCAAGCACTTGCGCGACGATCGGCTGCAGCCACGCGATCTCTGCTTCGTGCGCGGCGCTGCCGTGATAGAAGACAAGGATCGGCGCTTCCGGCAACGCATTGCGCACCCGTAGTCTGCGTGCATCTTCCAGCAGCGTGCGCGGCGCGACAAGCTGCGCCGCTCGTTCCGGATAGCGGTCGCGCAGCGCCTGCGTGGAAAACCAGTATTCCGTGGCCAGTTCACGGATGTCCGTCGTATGCGCGTGGCAGTATTTGCGCAGCTTTTTCACATACGGGCGCGGCAGCCCGGCCCACGCGCGCGGATGCAGCAGGTCGTCGTCCATGAAATACACGACGCGCGACAACTGCGCACGATGGAGGCGCAGCGCGCGCGCCCATTTGGCGTTCAGATAACGAATGATCACGACGGCCGTACCTGGCGCGAGATCGCCGGGCTGTGGCAGTGCGGTATCCAGGTTCTTGTAGACGACCGGCAGCCCCTGCTCCTGCAGACGCGGGAGCACGTAATAGTCGGTGGACGGGTTGTCGCCCTGATGCAGAACCAGCCAGCGCTGCACGGCCGTGTTGTGGCGAAGGTGAGACGGACCGTGCGCCGGTTTTCGGTATAGGAGCCTGCGCAACATAAGTGCGTTTAAATTCGTGTGGTTGGTCGATGCGCGTCAGCGTGACCCATGCGAGCGTGCCTCGACATGAGTGGCGACTTTGTCTTGTTATTCCGTCAAGCCGGTGATTCTAAAGAGGTTTGATTGCCAGAGCGTAATGGTCGTTGCAGAATTATATAGGGTCATGCAGGTAATCATTGGGATGCGAGAGTCCGGCGGATATTCACCGGACTCTCGCATCCGATGTTCGAACTATACGACAGCGATGCGCGCGGAAGTAAATCGACGCCAAAAGGATTTGACGCGCGGCATATTAAAGTGCCGTGCGGTACCGGCAACGCGGGGGCGGCCGGTGGAAGAAGTACAATGCGATTTTGGCCGCGGAGAGCGGGATTTCCGCGGCGATTTGCGTGAATTGTGTCGTGCAGGCAAGGTCTCGGCTACGGTCGTCTGCCTGCGCCAACCGATGGTCGACTGCTCGTCCGGCATGAAGAAGCGGGCGGGTTCACCGATATCCCTTTTATCCTGGCCTCGCAGGAAATACCGCAGCCGCCGGCAATTGTCCGGCGGCGTGCAGGCTTGCGGCCTGATTTGTCGAGGCTCACGTCTTTGACCGATTTTTCTGTTCGCCAGAGCGAAGTTGCCGCGCCGGTGCTTCGGGATGCGCCCGCGGGCGCGCTGCCCTATGCGTATACGCTGGCGCCCGGCGTGAATCGCATTCCGACGCTTGCCGCGCTGCTCGACGATTTCCAGCTTCATTACCGGCCGATGGGACGGCCGGCCGAGGGCGCGGGCGTGCTGGCATGGGGGCGGCGCCGGAGTGCGCTCGCCGCGCAGCGCTATGCGGCGAAGCACGGCCTCGCGGTCTATCACATCGAAGACGGTTTTCTGCGTTCCGTCGGGCTCGGCAAGGACGATCCGCCGCTCGCAATCATTTTCGACGACACCGGGCTTTATCTCGACGCGAGCCAGCCTTCGAGGCTCGAATCGCTGATCGCGCAACCGTTGCGCGACGATCAGGTGGCGCGCGCCCGTGCGCTGGCCCAGGCGTGGCGCGACGGCCGCGTGTCCAAGTACAACCATAGTCGCGACCTCGACAGGGCGCTGCCCGATGGCTGTGTATTGGTTGTGGACCAGACGCGCGGCGACGCGTCGATTTCCTGTGGCCTCGCCGATGCGTCCAGCTTCCAGCGCATGCTGGAGGCCGCGCTGCGCGACCATCCCGAGCGCACGATACTGCTCAAGGTCCATCCCGACGTCGTGTCCGGCCGCAAGCAAGGCCACTTCGATCTCGACGCGGTGCGCGCGATGCCGCGCGTGCAGGTGCTCGACGACGACGCGCATCCGGCCAGCGTGCTGCCGCGGGTGCACGAAGTCTATACGGTCACGTCGCAGCTCGGTTTCGAGGCGCTGATGTGGGGACTGCCGGTGCGCGTGTTCGGCATGCCGTTCTATGCGGGCTGGGGGTTGACACAGGATGCGTTGCCCGCGCCCGCGCGACGCGGGGCGGCCACGCTGGAGCAACTGGTCCATGCGGCGCTGATCGATTACTGCCGCTATGTCGATCCGGAAACCGGCAAGCGCTGCGAGGTTGAAACGGTGGTCGCGTGGCTGGCGTTGCAACGCCGGATGCGTCAGCGATTCGCCGTCGACATCGATGCGCTCGGGTTTTCAGGCTGGAAGAAGGACTACGTGCGTCAGTTCTTCGGCGGCAGCGCAGTGCGGTTTCGCTGGCGCGTGCCGCGTACGCGCAACGGGGCCGTTGCGACGTGGGGACGCAAGCTCGACGACCGGCTCGCGCCCGTCTTGCCTGCTACCTGCAAGGTCATCCGCGTCGAGGACGGTTTCATCCGCTCGGTCGGCCTCGGCGCGGATCTGACTCGCCCGCTGTCATGGGTGCAGGACGACATCGGCATCTATTACGACGCCACGCGGCCGTCCCGGCTGGAAACGCTGCTTGCGGGCGCGACATTCTCCGACGAACTGGTCGAGCGCGCAGCCAGTCTGCGCCGCGCCATCTGCGACGCGGGCATTACCAAGTACAACCTCGCGGGCCGCGCGAACTGGAGCCGCCCGCACGGCAGGCGCGTGATTCTGGTGCCCGGACAGGTCGAGACCGATGCGTCGATCCGGTTCGGCGCGTCCGCCATTCGCAGCAATATGGATCTGCTGAAAGCCGTGCGAGCCGCCAATCCCGATGCATATCTGCTGTACAAGCCGCATCCGGACGTGATGGCCGGCCTGCGCAAGGTCGGGCGCGGAGAGGGCGATGCGGCGCAGTGGTGCGACGAGACGATCGGCGCGGTGTCGTTTCACGAACTGCTCGGCAGCGTGGACGAAGTGCATGTGCTGACGTCGCTGGCCGGATTCGAGGCGCTGATGCGCGGCGTGAAGGTCGTGACCTACGGGCAGCCGTTCTATGCGGGCTGGGGCGTGACGCACGATGCCGGCTTGACGGACGCGGTGCGCCGGCGACGCGCACGCGTGCTGAAGCTCGACGAACTGGTGGCTGCCGCGCTGATTCTGTATCCCACGTACGTGAGCCGCACGACGCGGCGATTCACCACGCCGGAGCGCGCATTGCGGGAACTGGTCGAATGGCGTGCTACGCCGCAGGTGCCGCGCTGGCGGCACTGGGTTGCACGTCTGTTTCGTGAGGCGTAGCGACGGGGCCCCGGCCTGCTGCCGGTTCGATGCCGCTGCCGCGCAACGAACCGAAGATCGGCACGTTCGAGCGCAGCGCGCGCTCGAGCCGCGGCGGCGGATCGACGAAGGCGCCATGACCGTTGACCTCGTCGTTCAGCACGCGGCGCACGATTTCCGTGCAGGCGGCGTCGCGGCCCGCACGGTTGTAGAACGATCCGTGTACCTGGACGGTGGCGGCGATCGCCGCGACGAAATCCCTGAGCAACGGCTTGTTGACGCGCTCGGGCTTGGTCCAGAACGTTTCCAGCGAGCCCTGATGCGTGAGCCCCGCGATGTCGTACATCGCCATGCCCAGCACTTTCACCGGGCAATTGGCGCGCAACGCATGCAGCCCCACGGTCGAATTGACCGTGATTACACCCTGGCTGTGTTTAATCGTGCGCTTCAGGTCGCAATCCGTAACGGCGATGACGCGCGACGCGACGTCGTAGCGTTTGGCCGTGCGTGCGACGAATTTCTCCCAGCGTTCCATCCCGTTGTCGAGCGGATGCAACTTGATGATCAGCGATCCGTCCTGCGGCGTATGTTTCGCGAAGGACGCGATGACCTCCTCGATCACCTGGCGCTGGTCGGTGTAGGCGGAGTTCGCGCGTAACTGGTAGTCCGCCTGCATCTGCAGCGCGAGCATCCAGTAGCGGGCGTTGGAGTGGCGCAGCACGTCGGCGGCCGCAACCCGCGCGGGTTCGTACAGGCGTTGCGCAACCATGCGCGGCAGCCAGCGCAGATAGTCCAGCAGCGGGAGATAGTACTTGTCGGTCCGGTAGAGCGGGAAGAAGTAAGGCACCAGCGAGGTCAGCAGGTTGTAGAGCACCTCGTTGAACGCTTCCTGCCCGAACGTATGCGAGTAGTGCGCGGTGTCCTGCTTGAACGGCCCGACGCGGCGGGCGATCGCGCGGATCTCCTTCGGGTCGGTCGGGAAGTGGGACAGCGTGCCCATTCCGCCGCGCTCCAGTGTCAGCCAGTCGGGGCGCAGATAGCCGAATTCGATCGAAAACGTGCGAATGCCGAGCGATTCGGCGATTTCGCGCGCGACCGCGTGATACGGCAAGCGGTCGGCGTAGTAGAAAATGTCGGTGATTTCGTGGCGAATCAGGTAATCGCGCAAAAAATCGGCCCAGCGACTGAAGCGGCCGCGATAGTTGACCGCACCGCGTTTGCGCCAATAAGCCCAGTCCCCCAGGGAAAAATTGATCCGATGCGTGCGTACCTGTGCTGCATCGAAATGGTCGCTCAACTGACGCCAGAAAAGCGAGGGTGGCCCCTGGAGAAATAGGATTGCTCGGTGCATGACGGGTACTTTTAGGTTTTTCTAGTCTTCCTCAGGGGGTGAATTATAATCGCGGATCCTATGTTGCGTCATGATCAAGACAGGTAGTGAAGAAGTGGCGGCTCAAATCATTCATCGGGGGAATTTGCACGCAACTGTGGCCTGGCTGGTAGAGGGGCAAGTGGCGGGTAATGCCAAGGCATGTGTAGCGACGGTCGTGCTGACGATGCATGATGGCCGCACGCAGGCGCTGAATGTATTAATTAGTAATAAGGGCCGCATCCAGGAGCTGGTCAGAACGCCTGCGTCCGTCCGCGCCGTTCACTTGACTGCGGGCCGTGATGAAAATCCCCTCCGTGTCCTTTCCCTTCGACATCGCCGCCTGACTTCGGCCGAATTCCGGCTGAGGCAGTTCTGGAGAGCCGCGAGCACGTTGCGCAAGCAGCCATTGCAGCGTTGCGCGCGCGCGGGGCTCACGCCGATCACCCTGTTTCGCAATCTCGATTACGCGTACGAAGTCGCTTGCCGTTTTCGTGCAAATGTGTATCCCGAGGGTTACGCAGGGTGGTATCAGGAGTTCTATGCTATTACGCCGACTGACCGTGCATTGATGATACGTCGTGCGAAGAGTTGGCAATATTTACCGGTTTTTAAAATCTTTCTCCTCGTAAATAAGCAAACGACCCAGGCAGAAATCGATGCGACGCGTGCCGCTTTGCAGGCGCAGACTTATCAGCGCTTTGAAGTCGAGTTGCTGGACGATTTGTCGGGAGATTGGGGAAGATTAATCCCGGCAGTTCCAGCACGCGATTCGTGGCATCTCGTTATTCGAGCTGGCGTGACGCTGGCGGAGCAGGCGTTGTTTTGTCTCGCGGACGCCGGCATCAGAACGCCGGATGCCGCTGCTATCTACGCCGATCACGATGTGGTGGGCGCCGACGGCCAATTGAGCGATCCCGTGTTCAAGCCTGACTGGTCTCCCGAACTGCTGCGTTCGACTAACTATATCGGCGACGCCTTTGTCTGGAACGGTCGGTATGCAGGTCGCCTGCCTGAATTCGGCGGGGATGTGAGCGACGCCAATGTGATGCACGCTTTGCTGTTGGCATTGAGCGAACTGGGCTCGCCGATGGTTCACGTGCCTGCGCCGCTCTGGCATATGACGCCTCGGAACGACGAGCGGAGCGACGGCGCAGAGACGGTGCGCGCGGTAGCCGCGCATTTGCGGCGCGTGGGTGTGCCGGCCGAAGTCGAGAGCACGGGCCCGGGCCGTTGTCGGGTGAGGTACCCGGTTGCCGAGCCTGCTCCGCTGGTCAGCATCGTCATTCCGACGCGTGACCAGTTGGGGCACCTGCGCCGTTGTATCTCCAGCGTGCTGGAGAAGACTCGCTACGGGCCGTATGAAATCATCGTTGTCGATAATCAAAGCGCCGAACCCGACACACTGGTCTATCTGCAAAGCTTGCAGCAGCTGGCCAATGTTCGGGTCTTGCCGTTTGATGAGCCCTTCAATTACTCGCGCATCAACAACATCGCGATTGCCGAGGCGAAGGGCGAACTCGTGTGTCTGCTCAACAACGATACGGAAGTGATTTCGTCGGATTGGTTGGGCGAGATGGTGGGGCTGCTGTTGAGTGATGGGGTGGGGGCTGTCGGGGCGAAGCTGCTGTATGGAGACGATACGGTGCAGCATGCGGGGGATACAGTGGGCCCCGGGGGATGCGCGAATCATTTGCATAGCGGGATCGGGCGGGACGAGCCGGGGTATACGGGGAGGGCTTTGGTCGCGCAGGATTTGTCGGCGGTTACGGCGGCGTGTTTGTTGACCAGGAAATCCACATATCAGACGGTCGGTGGTCTCGATGAAACCCACCTCAAGGTGGCGTTCAACGATGTGGATTACTGCTTGCGTGTGCGGGACGCGGGTTTGCGCGTGGTGTGGACTCCGCATGCAAAGCTATACCACCACGAATCGATTTCGCGTGGCAAAGACGAAACGCCGGCTCAGCGACGCCGTTTTAAGGCGGAGGTAAGCCATATGCGCAAGCGTTGGGCACATCTGATGTATCACGATCCTTACTATAATCCGAACCTTAATTATCTTCAGCCAGATTTTGCCTTGGCGGCTACACCTGATATTCGGCGGCCTTGGATCAGACGGAATCGCTTAAGCGCGCTATAGCGGTGCCGGTCATTAAGTTGGATTTGTGTGAGTCTTTTTAAAACTGCGTGAAATTATAAAGAACGCTGCGAAATGGATATCAACAGTATCAAGAAAAATAGGCTGTTTCTGGGGATGGTGGTGCTGCCGATGGTATTGGCCATCGTGTATTACGGATTTCTGGCACGTAATCGCTACGTCAGTACGTCTCAGGTTGTGGTGCATAAGGTCGGTTCGAGTGACGATGCGGCTGCATCTCAAATCTCCGGTCTAGCCGTATTGATGGGGGGCGGTGCTCTTAGCTCGAGCGCCGAAACGCTGTACGTGCGCGAGTTTATCGTTTCGCAAGATATGTTGAATATATTGCAAGATAAGTTGCAGTGGAGTCAGCACTATTCTGGTTATACTCGTGATTTATGGTATTACCTGTCGCCGAATGCATCTCGAGAAGAGATGTTGAAATATTATCAGAAAATGGTTCGGGCACAGTACGATGAAACGACTGGGTTGTTGACCGTCACCGTGGATTCATTTGACAGGGATTTTGCAAAGAAAACCTTGTCGGTAATAATTTCTGAAAGCGATCGATTTGTTAACGACATTTCTCATCGCCTGGCTAGGGAGCAGGTGAATTTCGCTGAGGGCGAAGTGGCACGTGCTCGCCTCGCTTTCGAAGGAAAAAGAGAAGCGTTACTCAAATTCCAAGGTGCAAATAACGTGCTGGACGCGCGCCAGACTGCTAAAGCGCGTAATGAGGTTATCACGGCCTTGCAAGCTGACCTCGCGAAGGAAGATACGGTTCTGCGGGCACTGAATGCAAATTTTAGCGAGGACAGTCCGCGAGTGCGTCAGCAGAAAATTCGAATTCAGGCAATACAGCAGCAAATTGCCGCGGAGCAGGCGAAGTTGATTGCTAAAAATTCGCAGAATGAGATGAACGTCGTGGCGTCCAAGTATCAAGCATTGGAAATCGACGCCGGGATTGCGGAGGACGCATATAAAGGGGCGGTTGCCTCGATGAATACTGCAAGAATCGAGGCTGCTAAGAAATTGCGTAGTTTGGTTGTCGTGGTCAACCCGAATATGCCGGAAGAGTCTCTCTTCCCGAAGCGTCTGTATAGCCTCTTTACCGTTCTGGTCGTTCTTCTGCTGGTCTACGGGATTACATGTTTTGTCATCGCCACGATCAAGGATCACCAGGATTAAGAAACGGAGAGTAGTTGATATGAATAAGCAGGATATGCGTTTGAAGAACGGAGTGAGTAGCGGCAACTATTGGCGCCTCGGCATACTGTTAAGTGGCATCTTGTTTCTGGCGGGGTGTCAAACTCTGTCGGGATCCGGGCCGCGTGTCGGCCAAATTACGGACGAGAGTAACATTCAAAACGTGGACTATCCGTATCAGCTTATCCCGTTATCGCCGCAAAATGTCTCAGCATACGCGCGCCGGCCGGAGGGAGAACCGCTTAAGCATGTCGTTTACCCGTCGATGATGGATGTGAGGTTGATGCCCGGTGACGTCCTCAAAGTGATGATTTCAGACGATAGCGGCGAAGCCGCTGTATTCGCACCATTGGCTCAAGGTGGGACGACCTTTGACAAGGTCCTGGTAGACGCATACGGCGCCATATCACTCCCCTACCTTGGCAAGAAGAAAGTGAGCGGAGTCAGTCTGCCTGAAGCGGAAGATATCATCCGCCGCGGCCTTAAGGGACGCGCGGGTGAACCACAAGTCCATGTCGAGTTGGTGAGTGATCTGTCTGGTTCTGTACTTGTCGCCGGTGCAGTCAAGAGTCCTGGACGTTTTTCCAAGTTGAAGGGACCACTGACGCTGCTCGACGCGATCAACCAAGCGGGTGGCCCCGTGCTTGAGCCATACTTGATAAACGTTTCGCTTCGCACGGGTAAGACCGTACAAATGTTCAATTATCAGGATCTGTTGGCGGGCGGAAATATTCCAGTTCCACCGAATTCCGAGATCGTACTGGATCGTGCGCGGAAGCGATTTGTAGCCATGGGTGCAGTCGGCGATCCTGGGTTGCATGACTTACCCTCGGCCACGCCGAGCTTGCTTGAGGTACTAGGCTCGGTGCACGGGTTAAGTGAAAGAAGTGCGAATCCTAGTGGAGTATTCGTATTTCGTCTCTCAGATCAAGGTGCAAGCGGAAAGAAGACCGCTCAAGTCTTTCATGTTGATATGCGAGAACCGACTTCGATGTTTCTGGCGAAAGACTTCCTGATTTTACCAGATGATACGGTGTACGTGACCAACGCGCCTGTTTATGAAATGCAGAAAATCATAACGCCAATCGTCCAGGTGTTGCTGCTGGGCCAACGAATCGACTCCTTCTAACGAGGCGATTTATGGGAACCCTCGAGCACTCGTTTAAAACGAAGCGTCCGCCGCTGAAGATCGCAAAAGCTGTGCTATTTGCATTATTCATGCGTGAAATACAAACTCGCTTTGATGGCCGAAGGATGGGCTTTTTGTGGGTGATCTTCGAGCCATTGGCAATTTTGACGGTGGTTATGATTTTTCATGCGCACGTCTTGAATAATCCTGTTAAAGGCGTTGATTTTGTCGTGTATATGGTTAGCGGGATCGTCCCCTTTAACCTGATGCGAAGCATTCCGTGGAGAATGATTGATTCAATTCAAGCAAATCAAGGCTTGTTTGCGTATCGGCAGGTTACTCCTTTTTCCACGTTTATTGCGCGTGTGATTGTGGAGATATGCATATATTCATTTGTGTATTTTGTGATTTGCTTTTTTTTGGGCGTCTGGTTTGATCATGATGTTCTGATTGATGACCCTCTTGCATGGTTGGCGGCTATCGCGGTGGGAATATTGCTCTCTTTTGCGATCGGGTTGCTTTACGCCATTATAGGAAACGCGCTACCTAATAGCGGTCGGATACTGAAACTCTCGTACATCCCAATTTACGTGACCGCGGGCGTTTTTTACCCGCTGTGGCGAATGCCGAAAGAAAAAGTCTATTACATGTCTTTTAATCCATACGTCGCGGTGATAGATCGAATTAGAGCGGGAATGATTACGGGATATCCTGCATCCGAGGGATTGAATCTGATGTATCCTGTAATGTTTTCCCTCGTTGTTTTGATATTTTCGCTGATGGTGTATCGCCGCCGTCGGCAAAATTTACGAGTATTCAACGCGTAATGATAGCTCTCGATAGACTAACTAAATCCTATGTAACAACGTTGGGTCGCAAGTATGTATTTCGCGACCTATCTTTTGTTGTGCCGCCTGATAAGAACATAGCTTTAATTGGTCGAAACGGGGCGGGAAAGAGTACATTGATGCGGTTGCTGTGCGGTACGGACGTACCTGACAGCGGGAGAATTGTTACCGACAAACGAATATCGTGGCCTGTTGGGCTTGGCGGCGGATTTCAGGGGTCGTTGACAGGGCGCCAAAACGTAAAATTCATCTGTAGAGCCCTTGGCGCTGAAGGTGAAGAAATGGAGAAAATAATTGCTTACGTTCAAGAATTTGCGGAACTCGGCGATTACTTTCATCAGCCGGTTAAGACCTATTCTTCCGGTATGGGTGCGCGACTCCGTTTTGGTATGAGCTTGGCATTTGATTTTGACTATTATATGGTCGACGAGGCCATGTCGGTGGGTGATGCACACTTCAGAGCTAAAGCTGAGAGGGAATTTAAGAAAAGAGTGGGGCACTCTAATCTTATTGTGGTAACTCACAATATGAACCAAGTAAGAAGTCTGTGCGATATCATTTTGCTGTTAAATAACGGAACGGTCGATGTGTACGATGATGTCGAGGAAGGTATTCGAGTTTATACAAATTTATAGTTGATATTTTTTGAACGAGGGCTGCGCTGACTGACTCTGTCACTGAGAGATTTGCATGATCGATGATCGAAAGAATGAAATAATGGAAGAGCTTAAGCGCTATGTTCAGGATGTTGAGCGTCAAAATAAAAAACTAATTTCGACATCCAATGATCTGAAAAAGAGCTTAAGTCTTCGATTCTCCGAAATTGGACTGCTGGTTCAATTGTTGGAGGAACGTGAGCGCGAGCTGGTTAAGAAAGAGCAGGATATCGCTCGCTACAAGCGAAAGCTGGAAAAAATGAAAGAAACGGTGTCGTGGAAAATCACCGCTCCGTTAAGAAAATTAGACGTTCCTTTTTTTGGAGGATCCCGGGACAAGGAGCTGAGGCAAAGCAGGAAAGTAATCGAACGCTCTGGTCTTTTTGATGCGGACTGGTATCTCAAAGAATATCCCGATGTGGCCGCGAGCGGACAGGATCCGATTGTGCATTATCTGGTTTTTGGTGCGAAAGAAGGACGACGCCCGAGCGCAGGCTTCGTGCCGACCTCTGATCCGAATGAAAAATCCTCCGAGGGAGGAGGGAATCCCCTTCTGGCCTTTATCGCTGCTGGAAAGAAACGAAAGTGACCTTAATAAATGGAAGTGCTGGGAGAGTGCCGATGCTGAATGAATCTCAGGGTTTTTCGAAGGAGCTTGATGAGGAGTGGTACGCGCGAGAATATCCGGATGTCGAGATTTCTGGGTTATCTCCTGCTGAGCACTATAAAAAATACGGTGCTCTTCTCGGGCGTCCTCCTCGCCCATCGACGTCTGTCGTAGCCGACGATTCGGAAAATGTGTCACCTGGGGCATTACCAAAGCTCTTTGAGGACTTACGACTGATCACAACGCACTCTCTGGCGAAAGCGCGAGAAGAAGTCGCTATACCAACCGAGGGGAGCGCTCCGACTCAGGAACTGCTTCGTCGTCAAGTGCCAGAAAGGGTATCCACGGCTGCTTCCACTGAATTGAATGCTGCGGACGCTCACAGTAGTAAAGAAAATAAATCGGCGGCGAATATAAAACTCCAGCCGAAAGCGGACAAGAAGAAAGCTAAAGCGGATCAATCTGTTCAGCGGGAATCAAGCGCGGCGGGAATTGCCACAAAGCCGGGTAGCCAGGGAGCGGTTGTGGTCAAGCAGCATTATTCCCTTGCAGAGCAGATCAGCATTGCTGAATCAAGTGGCTTGGTTAATAAGAAGTGGTATGCATCGGAGTATAAAGACATCGCTAGACGTGGCGCAGAGCCTGTTTCCCATTTCATAAGGCATGGCGCGCGCGAGGGGAGAGACCCGGGCCCGGGTTTCAGCACCAAATGGTACGTTGACGAGTACGGAGCAGAAATTCCGGAAGGTATCAATCCGTTGATTCACTATTGTCTGTGGGGAAAATCAAAAGGATATTTACCAAAACCCAAGTCCCGAAACTCTAAGGTTTGGTGGATGGCCGTGCTCTCTTCGTCAGGAAATGGGCAGGATCTGTTCGACGAGGAGAATATTCTCGCCACTCGATCTGTCTTTGACGCGTCGAATCGCCTAGCGAAGAAGGATTGTTTGCCGGCTATAATCATTCCAGTTTATAACGCTCCCGAAGAAGTTGAGGAATGTCTGCGATCCGTGTTTTTGCATACGGAAAAATCTTGTCGCATAATAGTTATTGACGACGCTAGCCCTGACCCAAAAATCAAAAAAATTCTCGGTAAATATAAGGGAAAAAGAAATCTGGAGATTCATGTAAATAAGAAAAATTTGGGGTTCACGCGAACTGTTAATCGCGGAATCTCCTTGGCGGGGCGATCGGACGTGGTCTTCCTGAATTCGGATACAAAGGTGACGCCTGGCTGGTTGCGGAGGTTGAGGATCGCCGCGTATTCGAGTCGTGATATTGGCACTGTTACGCCATTTTCCAATAACGCAGGCGCATTTTCGGCACCGATCGCTGGCCCCGAAGAATCGCCGGTGCCCGAGTGGCTGAGTCTCGACGAATATGCCCGGGCAATTGCACATGCTTCTCGAAGAGAGTACCCCGAGGTTCCAACTGGGAACGGCTTCTGCTTGTACATTCGTCGTGATTGCCTCGACGAAGTTGGCGAGCTGGATGCTGTCAGCTTCCCCCGTGGATACGGAGAGGAAAACGACTTTTGCATGCGTGCAGGCCGATTGGGGTGGCGCCATATTATCGATGACTCAAGCTACGTTTATCACGTCAGATCCGCGAGTTTCGGAGAATCCAAGCGTGACCTAATGGCGGCGGGGCGACGGGTTATTGACGAAAGGTATCCGAATTATTCAGCGCTTATTCGGGAAAGTTTTAATTCACAGTCCATAAAGCGGGCGAGGGATCAAGTAAGAATTGCATCTGATGCTTTAGGTGAGAGTGGCGATGAGGCAAAACCTCGCATCCTCTACGTGTTGTCGACATACACCGGAGGAACACCTCAGACAAATCAAGATTTGATGCAGTCTATCAATGACAGACTAGAAACGTTTGTTCTTCGATGCAACAGCAAGCGAATGAGTTTGATGTACTACCTGGAAGGTGAGTACATTGAAATGGAAACGCATATTCTTTCGAGTGAAATAAAGGCATTTCCGCATCGTAGCGAGGAGTACGATGTTGTGATTGCTAATTGGCTTGTTAAATACGCAATCGAACTGGTGCACGTTCGGCATATCGCATGGCATGGTTTCGGACTGATTGAGCAGGCGAAGAACATCGGATTGCCAGTGGTATTTTCATTCCACGATTTCTACACTGTCTGTCCGACCGTTAATCTTCTGGATGAGACAAATACATTCTGCTCCGGAAAGTGCTCGTCTGGCAAGGGCGAATGTGTGCACGCTCTTTGGACCGAGCCAGATTTTCCGCCGCTAAAGAATAACGCCATTCACCAATGGCGAATCATGTTCGGGAACCTGCTGAAGCGTTGTGACGCGTTTGTTACAACCGCGCCAAGTGCTAGGGACCTTATGATATCGACATATCCGTTCCTGAAGGATCGGATATTTGAAGTGATTCCTCACGGTCGAAATTTTGTAGATTTTTACGATATTGCAGCGGACTTTAATGCTTCCGAAAAGCTTCGAATTTTGGTGCCGGGCAACATTTCAAATTGGAAAGGTGCTGACGTAGTCAGGTATCTTAGCAAACACGCTGAGTCTCATAATTTCGAGATGCATATTATGGGAAGCGCGTCTGATGACTTGATGTCGGCGCCAGGAATTGTCTATCACGGAAAGTACGATAGAGAAGAGTTTGGGGAGATTGTAAAAAGGATAGATCCGCATATCGGTGCGGTCTTTTCTATTTCGCTGGAAACGTATTGCCATACCTTGACAGAGATGTGGTCCCTCGGCATTCCAGTGCTCGCGTACGACCTTGGTGCCGCCGGCGATCGAATCGAAGAAACCCAGGCCGGTTGGTTGGCAGGTGATGTATCGCCCGAAGCGGCTTTGGCCTTGATTCTTCGTCTGAAGGACAATCCGCAAGATATCGAGGAAAAGAGAAGCAACGTTCTTGCATGGCAAAAAAGCGAAGGCACTTTGCATAATTGCGAATACATGGCTCATCGATACTTCGATGTCTACCGCTCGCTTCTGTTTGGCGGCATGCCTCGGCCGAGCGATAGTCGACCGAAAGTGGGAATTATTGTGCCTAATTCTCTGCTGAAAAATTATCAATTACAGAAAGCCCCCGCCTCGACGCATATCCGACTTGGCGAGAAAACACGGGATGGCTTCGACCGAAGTATTCGATATGAGTATGTAAATGGCGATGCTCATATTGATCACCTGATCTCACGCTACGATGCTATTTTGATTCAACGGACAGCTCTGACGGGTAGTCGTGTTATTCCTGTCGTCGATGCTCTCACGGCTGCTGAAAAACCTCTTATTTTTGAGTTGGATGACGATTTGTTGGAGCGTGCGGAACGCGACGGGCAAACAGGCGGCGAATATGGAGAATATCTGAATTCTGTTCGTACTTTACTCACGCGATCATCATTAGTGACTGTTTCGACGGCCGAGCTCAAGACTCGATACCAGGCGCTAAATGACAATATTGCGATTATTGAGAACGCTGTAAGCGAGAGACTCTGGTTGTCTCCTGTTCCGTCGCACGTGAGCGATCTGATCGGTAGAAAGAATCCCGGGGAGACATGGGCCGTCTACATGGGATCTAGTACACATAGTGAAGATCTCGCTCTTTTAAAAAATGCGGTGCGACAGGCCAATCGAAAGTGCCCTGGCCTTCGTCTTTTCACAATTGGTATCACCGGAGAGAAAGGAGACTGGTACGAGTCAATTCCGATTCCGGAGGATAAAAGAAATTATCCGGATTTCGTAAGATGGCTGCGCGGAATATTGAATGCAATGGATTTTGGTGTCGCCCCTCTCGTGGAGTCCAGTTTTAATGCGGCAAAATCCGATCTCAAATTTCTTGAGTACTCTGCTGCGAAGCTGCCGGTAATGTGTAGTCGGGTTAAACCCTACGTGGATGTTGTCATCCACGGTAAAAATGGTATGCTGGTCGAAAACAACGATGAAGCATGGGAGTATGCTCTGTTATTTGCATGTCAAAATGCCAATAAAATGCTGGAAATGGCAAGGGAGGGTTTTGAGTATGCAAAGAATGAGCGCTCCGTGCGTCGTCAGTTGAGTGATTTCGATGCAGCGATCTATGCTCTGATTAGAGGTAAATCGACCGTGCGGCATGGATCTCTGGCAAGAAAGGTAAACTAATTTTATGGTGATCGAGTTTTGAAAATCGGAATTGCTGCCATATTTAAAAATGAATGTGAATTCATTCTTGAATGGATTGCATATCATCGTGCTATCGGCATCGATTACTTTCTTATTGCTGACAATGAGAGTGAGGACGGCTCTGCCGAACTGCTTGGAAGCCTTGAGGCGGCTGGATTTATTCAGGCAATGCAATTTCAAAATCCGATTGACCAACGGCCGCAGTTGCCGGCATATTCACATATGCTGAAAGTTTGTCCGGAAGATGTGGATCTGCTTGCGTTCATTGATGCAGACGAATTCATTCTTCCATTGGACGGGAGTGATTCGATACGATCTTTCTTCGGCCGAATATTCTCCGACGAAGCCGTGAGTGCGCTCGCCCTGAATTGGGCAACTTATGGGTCATGTGGTCAGGTTTTTGCTACCAATGAATTGGTGATCGATAGATTCACCAAAATGGCAGAAAAGGATTTTGGAGTAAATAATCATTACAAGAGTATTGTGCGTCCCGCGAGAGTTGATTTTTTTGAAAACCCACATCATGCGAAGCTGATTGGCGGCCGTTTCGTTGACTCGATCGGAAATGATGTCGTTTATCATGAGCGACACGGGCACGGATTAAGTCGAGATGTGGTTTGGGGTGGGGCGCGCGTAAATCATTACGCGGTAAAATCGCTCGAGGAGTTTTTGGTTGGTAAAAGTCGGAAGGGGAGTGCGAGTCGGGCATCGAGAGTTAAGCATGCTGATTATTTTTATCGCCATGATAAAAATGATGTCGTGTCAGAGATCCCACGGTCACTCCATTCCAGGGTTTTGGCGGAGCTTGAGTTAATAAAATCTGGATTGGAAAGAGTGAGGGAGTCAGAGGAGAGCCGAGCGAGCGACAAACCCCCTGCGTTGAAAAGGATTATGAAAATTATCGGCTTTTGATTTACGTGGCGAAGCATGAGAAATTTTGGTTCTTGTTGTTGGGGAATTATATTTTTGAACGCTTCGTCGATTTTTGATTGACGATGTTGCAGGTCTAAAGTATTCGGGATGGCAAGTAGTTGGTTCTTGGTGGATTTAATTTTTCAAATGGAGGTTGAGCTATGTATAGTCAACTGCTTGTTGCTTTTGGTCATGATGGAGTGCGTCTGATGTTTGGGCGGGGGCGGCAACTTTCGGCCGCTGGCAAAGGATTTGGGGCATTTTTTTGTGGGTTGCTCTTTTTGCTATTCATGAGCGAGCGGAGTGTCGCAGCCTCGGCTCTCCGGGAAGCTGATTTTGGTGATCGCGGTGGGCAGGTTACTCAATTCAATGAGCATTACCGTTTATTTAAGCGTGACGGGCAAACGTTTAACATGCCCTATCAAGGGCAAGCTGCGCCACCTCAGGTGAGTGACAAGGCCTCGAAAATTGGTGGGCGGTCGTTGAAGCTGACTATTGGCCCTTCCGCGCCCGGGCAAACAACGAATGATCGATCGGAATTTACCCTTGTACATCAAGGGGATCCCTTGGCGCTGCGCCTTGGCGAGGAACGCTATATGGGATTTTCGATTTTCTTTGATAAGGATTCTTTTCCCCCTCCAAAAGGGGAGATTATCGTTAGCCAGATTTGGCAGCCTTTCAAGGAAGAGAAGGCCGGTCCCGCGGCGTTCATCGTAATGGTTCCCGAAAAAGACGATTTGAGCTTTACACTCGCCACTCGTGATGATAGGAGCGAGAAATCGACGCAAGTGAATTTGGGACATCCCCGTTTTCTCCGAAATCAGTGGAATTCGGTGGTTCTCCATGTGCTGCCTAGAGCGATAAATGATCCGGACGGACCGGGTTTGATCGAGATGTGGCTCAATGGAGTATATCTTGGGGGATCTAAACGAACTTGGGGGCATGCATCATCGAATTTCCTTAATACCTTTGATGTGAGAGTCGGTCTATACGGAAATCCTCAGCCTGTAGCACATACTATTTGGATTGATCAGTTGCGCTGGGGAACATCGCGAGAAGCGGTTACGCCGCATTGATGCCACTGCTCTCGTATCGAGACGTCGGATTTAGATGTTCGCGTTCGACGTCTCCATAAGTGCCCAAATTGGAGCGATATCAAATCGCCGTTGATTGCGTATTGGGGCAGGCGAGGCGGCTGATTTGTGACGAGGTGCGATCGATAGCTCCCGGTGTACCAACTATCGATCTATACGGCCGGTGTGGTGTATGAAACCAACGCACCTTCCACCCTTGGACAAACAGGTCGAAGCTCCAGACGTCCTGGAGGCTGCCAGGTGTTCGGGCCCCGTTAATTTTGATGTACACTTCACAATCCTACGTTCTCATGACGTAGATAGAAAATTACTTCCCTGAAAGTTATGGCCAACGAAAAAGAAGTGGCGCTGTCTTCCATTTCGCTTACACAAAAAAATCTTCCGGTCGTTAAAGATATTAACGAAGGATTATCTTCTCAAGTGGATTGCGAGGTCGCTATTTCGTCGCATACAATCGCAAATCCCGGTGTTGGCGTATTTGATGAGTTGGACTTGGAAAGCGAGCTCCAAGGTGAGGAGAGGGGAAATGCCATTTTTTTGCCGGAATGTTGGAGAAGTAATAATTTCGCTATTGATAATGTTTCTCTTTCTTTTTTAAGTCGGCCGTATGTTTTTGGCGGACGTATAAGTCGACGTGTAGCTGGATTCCATTTTTTTGGGCAAACGATTGTCACGTCGGATGGCCGTCTGATTGATGGCTCGTATGGAACGATGGATGGAAACCGAGATTTGCCTGGCGATATTTTGCATAAAGAAGCGAGCGAGTTTAGGTATCAAGGCCCTCAGTTCGCGGAGGAACTGCCTGGTGTTTATTATTTGATTGGCAATGTTCATCGGCACTTCGGACACGTACTGCTCGAAGGTTTGACGCGGCTCTGGGCGCTCCCATTTTTTGAAGAAAATCCGTCGGTTCGATTTGCTATATACGAAGATGAAATAAAACCATTTGCGCTGACACTGCTTGAACTCGCCGGAGTTGACCTGGACAGAATAGTGACGGTACCCAAGGCTGCTATCTTGGAAAAGCTTGTGGTGCCGTCGCCTTCCATGCGTTCGCATCGTTGGATTGCACCGCAGCAAATGGACGTCTGGCGCACAATTTCCGCCCATGCTGCAGGAGTTTCTCCTGGTCGTCCGACAAGGAAGGTGTACCTGTCACGAAAATCTGTTCCCGACCGGCCGTTGACAAATGAGCTCGAGGTGGAGAATTTCTTTGTCAAGCAGGGATTTGAAGTGATTTGTCCCGAGGCGATTGGCCTGAAAGAGCAGATAAAAATCGCAAACGAATCTTGTGTTTTGGCCGGCCCTGTTGGAAGTCAGATGTATCTTGCTGCCTTTCAGCAGAAAGGCTCAGGTTGCTTTGTGGTGGCGCCACGGAATTTTTATTTGAGAGATGATAGTTTAATAGCATCTGCGAATAACGCGCGCCTCCGAGTTTGCTTTGGGTCGTCGATTGATTTTAAAAAGCCAAAGGAAGAGCGGGGTTGGTTTGTTGATGTTGAGAAATTGGAGAGGTCGTACTCGATTTTTGAGGGTGGAGTCGAGTTGTAGATTTGGATGGAGGTAAAGTCGATCCCCGTCGCGTGTTGTTGATGTGCGTTTTGAATGCCCATGACGTGACGTGGAGTGAGATTTCGTTAGTTCGAGTCAGGAAATTTTTTATTGACTTAAAAAATATCGAGATTGATGCGGTTGAGTGTATATGCAACCGTATTGGCTGTGCGCATTTCCGTGTGACATCGCGGATTTTGTGTCGAGGCGGGCCTGTCAGGAATTTTGTGTTTAAGGCATAACATGCTCCCAAGGAGAGTTTATGCCTCGCAAACCGAAAGCCCAGCCGGCGGCTCTGCCGGCGATTCCGGCCGAGCTGCTCGAGCAGTTCGGCAACGGTCCGATGACGGCCGAAGCCATCAACGCCGCGACGCTGGCGCTCAAGAAGGCGCTGATCGAACGGGCGCTGGGCGGCGAGATGAACCATCATCTCGGCTACCCTCCCGGTGCTGCCAAGCCGGTCAACGCCACGAATCAGCGCAACGGCAAAGGGGCCAAGACGGTTCTGACCGAAGACGGCCCGATCCGTATCGAGGTGCCGCGTGACCGCGACGGCAGCTTCGAACCCATCCTGATTCCCAAGCACGAACGGCGCTTCACGGGCTTCGACGACAAGATCGTCGCCATGTATGCCCGAGGCATGACCGTACGCGAGATTCAGGGCTTCTTGCTGGAACAGTACGGCACCGAGGTCTCGCCCGACTTCATCAGTTCGGTCACCGACGAGGTCATGGCCGAAGTAACCGCCTGGCAGGCCCGACCGCTTGAGCCGATGTATCCGGTCGTGTTTTTCGACGCACTGCGGGTCAAGATTCGCGAAGACGCCGTCGTGCGCAACAAGGCGGTCTATCTGGCGCTGGGCGTGCTGCCCGACGGCACGCGGGAAATCCTGGGCCTGTGGATCGAGAATACCGAGGGGGCCAAGTTCTGGATGAAGGTGTTCAACGATCTGAAGACGCGCGGCGTTCACGACATCCTGATTGCCGTCACGGACGGGCTCAAGGGCATGCCCGAAGCGCTGGCCGCCGTGTTCCCGGCCACCACGCTGCAGACCTGCATCGTCCACCTCATCCGCAACAGCCTCGATTACGCCAGTTGGAAGGACCGCCGAGGCTTGGCCGCGGCGATCAAGCCGATCTACGCCGCTCCCAGCGCGGAAGCCGCTCAGGCCGAACTCGATGCGTTTGCGGATGGGCCGTGGGGTCAGAAATTCCCGACTGTCAGTAGCGCGTGGCGCAACGCCTGGGATCGCGTGATCCCGTTCTTTGCGTTTCCGCCGGGTGTGCGCAAGATCATTTACACGACGAACGCGATTGAAAATATCAACTCGCAGTTGCGCAAGATCATCAAGACCCGTGGTCACTTCCCGACCGACGAGGCTGCCACCAAGCTCATCTGGCTGGCCTTGCGCAACATCACCGCGAACTGGGGGAGCGCCGCTCACGACTGGAAGACGGCCATGAACCAATTCGCTATCCTTTACGCAGATCGATTCGTTCGGCCTTCCGTGTAATTACTCCACCCGCCTTGAACACGGAAATCCTGACACCCCCGTCGAGGCGGACAGCGTATGCGGTTTTAGTCGCTGCCAAAGAGATCTCGGGTATACACCTTTTCAACAACATCGTCCAAAGCCGAAGTCAGACGATTGCTAATAATCACATCCGATTCCTTCTTGAACGCCTCAAGATCCTCGACGACCCGCGAATGGAAGAATTCTGCTTCCTTCAGCGCCGGTTCATACACGATAACCTCGACCCCCTTCGCCTTGATCCGTTTCATCACCCCCTGAATGCTTGACGCACGGAAGTTGTCCGAGCCGCTCTTCATGATAAGCCGATAGATCCCGACGACCTTCGGCTTGCGGCGCAATACGTCTTCGGCAATGAAATCCTTGCGCGTGGTGTTGGACGCGACGATCGCCTGGATCAGGTTCTGCGGCACCGCCTTGTAGTTGGCGAGAAGCTGCTTGGTGTCCTTTGGCAGGCAGTAACCGCCGTAACCGAACGACGGGTTGTTGTAGTGGTCACCGATGCGCGGATCGAGACACACGCCGTCGATGATCTGGCGCGTATCCAGGCCGTGCGTCGCAGCGTACGTATCGAGTTCGTTGAAATACGACACACGCATCGCGAGGTAGGTATTCGCGAACAGCTTGATGGCTTCGGCCTCGGTCGAGTCGGTGAAGAGGACGGAGATATCCTTCTTGATCGCCCCTTCCTGGAGCAGTTCGGCAAACACCTTCGCCCGTTCCGATCGCTCGCCGACGATGATGCGCGACGGATGCAGGTTGTCGTGCAACGCTCGGCCTTCGCGCAGGAATTCAGGGGAGAAAATCACGCGGTCGCAATTCAGCTCCTGCCGAATCTTCGCGGTATAACCGACCGGCACGGTCGACTTGATCACCATCACCGCCTTCGGATTGATCGCCTGGACGTCCTTGATTACGGCCTCGATCGAGCGCGTGTTGAAGTAATTGGTCTCGGGATCGTAGTCCGTCGGAGTCGCGATGACGACGTAGTCCGCTCCTTCATAGGCATCGTGCTTGTCCAGCGTCGCGCGGAAATTCAGTTGCTTGTTCGCAAGATAGTCTTCGATCTCGGCATCGATGATCGGAGACTGCTTGCGATTAAGCAGTTCGACCTTCTCGGCAACGATGTCCAGCGCGACGACTTCGTGATGCTGAGCCAGCAGGATGCCGTTGGAAAGTCCGACGTAGCCGGTACCGGCAATAGCGATTTTCATGATTTATCGTTTATTGAATTTGAACGAGAGTGGCCCTTGACCCAACCTACGGCAGCTAGCGCTTTTCGATCAACACCTTCATCGCCTCGACCGTCCTGTCGATCTGCGCCTCGCTATGCGTGCAAGCGATGAAGAACCGCAACCGCGCCGACTGTTCCGGCACGGCCGGATACAGGATCGGCTGCACATTGATACCCTGCTCGAACAGCGCGTCCGACCACTTGGTGGCCCGCAACGAACTGCCGAGAATCGCCGGAATGACGGCAATCCCCGCGCTGCTGCCCGTATCGATCCCCGCGGCCTTGGCCTGGGCAAGAAAATACTGTCCGCGCGCCTGCAGCGTCGCCACGCGCTCGGGCAACTCCAGCATGCGCTGCAGCGCCGCGAGGGACGCCGCGGCCACCGGCGGCGGCATGCCTACGCTGTACAGGAACCCCGGCGCGAGAAACTTCAGATGCTCGACGAGCGCCGTCTCGCCGGCGATATAACCACCGCAGCCGGCCAGCGATTTGCTCAGCGTACCCATCCAGATATCGACGGCATCGCCGGCGAGGCCGAAGTGCTCGCGAATCCCGCGCCCCGTCTTGCCCATCACGCCCATCGAATGCGCTTCATCCACCATCAGGAATGCCCGATGGCGGCGCTTGATGTCGACGAAGCGCGGCAGGTCGGGGTAGTCGCCGTCCATGCTGTAGATGCCTTCCAGCACGATCAGCACGCGTTCGAACTGGTGCCGCTGCTCGGTCAGCAGCCGTTCGAGCGCATCGGCGTCGTTGTGCGCGAACGAAAAGCGCTTCGCGCCGGAAAGCTGGATCCCCTGCAGCACGCTGTTGTGGATCAGCTCGTCGTGGATCACCAGATCGCGCGGCCCGAACAGATAACCGATCGTGGTCACGTTGGCCGCATGACCACTCACGAACGTGATCGCGTCGTCCACGCCGTACAGATCGGCGAGCGCACGTTCGAGTTCGCGGTGAATCGGGCGTTCGCCCGACACCAGGCGGCTGGCCGACACCGACGTGCCGTACCGGTCGATCGCATCCTTCGCCGCTTGCGAGACAACCGGGTCGCCCGACATGTCGAGGTAGTTGTAGCTCGCGTAATTGACATACGTATTGCCGGCGATATCGGTCTGCGCGCCGGCGGTGCCTTCGTGCAGCTTGAAGAACGGGCTGCGCACGCCGAGGCGGGCGGCACCGTCGTTCATGATGCGCAGCTGGCGGTAGCCCGGATACTGGTCGAAGCGCGTGTACGCGTCGGGTACCGACGAGGCCGTTTTCCGGCCCGCGACGGGCGCAGCCGCGGGCTGGTCGCGTCCGGCTTCGCGCAGCTTGCGCTCGAGTGCCTGCTGGATGAGCTTGTTCTTCAGGGCCGAGGTCAGGCCCGGCAGGCCGGTGGTTTTGGTCTTGCTCATGTCGCGCTTATCGGATCATGCGTTGCGGCTTGTGGCCCGCTTCTTGTGCGGCCTTGATTTCGTCGGTGAACTCGGCGAGCGCTTCGCTGGAAACGTCCTCGGTATGCTGGGCCACCACGTGCGCGACCTGCTGAGCGACGGTATCCGGCTCGGCCGGCTCGTCGCCGCGCAGCACTTCGATCAGGCGCGTCGCCAGCTTGGTCATGGTGGGGCTCTCGGAGAGCGCCATGACCGGCAGCCGGACGCCGAAGCGGCTTTCGAGCGCCACCACCAGTTCCACGCCCATCAGCGAATCGAGGCCCATGTCGTAAACCGAACGGTCGGGGTCGATCTTGTCGGCCGGCACGCGCAGGATCTCGCTGACTTCATGCTTGATCATGTCGACCACCGCGGGGTGCAGTTCCTCGTCGTTCAGCGTGGCCAGCAACTCGGCGACGTCGTCGCTGCCGTCCTCGTCCTGATGCGAGGTCGCCGCATCGCGCGCCACCCAGGCGAACTTCGGCGTTTGCGCGCTCGGCAGGAAGCGGGCCAGCGAGCGCCAGTCGAGTTCGAGCACGCCGAGGTCGCCGGTGTCGGCGAGCAGCATGTCTTCGAGTGCGTCGAGCGCCGTCGCGGCGGGCAGGGCGCTGCCGCCCATGCGGTTTTGCAGCGCGTCCTTGACCTTCTGGTTGCGCGCGAGGAAGCCGGCATCGGCAATCGCGCCCCAGCGCGGGCTGGTGGCGGGCAAGCCGCGCGCGCGCCGGTGGCGGGCCAGCGCCTCGAGCCAGCCGTTTGCGGCCACGTAATTCGACTGGCCCGGGTTGCCGAACAGCGTGGTGCCCGACGAATGGAACACGAAAAAGTCCAGCGGCAGCGCGCGAGTCAGTTCGTCGAGGTGCAGCGCGCCGACGATCTTGGGTGCCATCACGCGTTCGATTTGCGCGGCGGTCGCTCCGCGCACGAGGCCGTCGTCGATGACCATCGCGGCATGCACGATGCCGCGCAGCGGCGGCATCTGCGCTTCCACATGCGCGAGCAGTGCGGCGAGCGCCGCGCGGTCGGTCACGTCGCACGGCGCGGCATGCACGGCGACGCCGCGTTCGCGCAGTACGGCGATCGCTTCCTGCGCTTCTTCCGACGCCGGGCCGCTGCGGCTCACGAGCACCAGATGGCGCGCACCCTTGTCGGCCAGCCATTGCGCGGTGCGCAGCCCGAATCCGGACAGGCCCCCGGTGACGAGATAGCTCGCGTCGTCGCGCAGCTTCAATTCGCCGTCGCTCGCGACCGCTGGCGCGGGGGCGTTCGCGTGCAGGCCGCGACGATAGGTGATCACGATCTTGCCGATCTGGCGCGCCTGCTGCATGTGGCGGAACGCATCGACGATGTCGTTCGCGTCGAACGCGTGATATGGCAGCGGGCGCAGCACGCCTTCCTCGAACAGCGCCATCATCTCGCCGTACAGGCGCCGGGTCAGGTCGGGGCGCTTCGACATCAGCTGATCGGCATCGATGCCGAAGTAGCTGATGTTGTTGCGGAACGGGCGCAGGCCAATGCGCGTGTTCTCGTAGAAGTCGCGCTTGCCCAGCTCCAGGAACCGGCCGAACGGCTTCAGCGCACGCAGGTTGCGGTTGATGGCTTCGCCTGCGAGCGAATTCAGCACGACGTCGACGCCTTCGCCGTCGGTGGCCGCGAGGATTTCGTCGGCGAAGTCGAGCGAGCGCGAATCGTAGATGTGCTTCACGCCCATCAGGCGCAGGAAGTCGCGTTTCTCGTCCGAACCGGCACTCGCGTGAATCTCCGCGCCGATCCATTGCGCGAACTGGATTGCCGCGATGCCGACGCCGCCGGCCGCGCCGTGGATCAGCACGCGTTCGCCGGGCTCGAGCCGCGCGAGGTGATGCAGCGCGTAGTAGACGGTGAAGAACGTGCTCGGGATCGTCGCCGCGGCCTCGAACGACAGGCTGCGCGGGATGTGCGACAGCGCGCTCGGCTGGGTCACGACGACGTTGCCGAAGCTGGCTGGCCCGAAGCCGACCACCGCGTCGCCTGCCTTGTAGCCGGTGACCTTGCGGCCCACGCGCTCGACGACGCCCGAGAACTCGAGGCCCAGCGTCGGGCCGGCAAAGCCGTTTTCGATCGCTTCGTCGGACAGCAGTCCCAGCGTGTACATCACGTCGCGGAAATTCAGGCCGGTGGCCTCGACGCGAATTTGCAACTCGTCCTCGCGCATGTCGGGCAGCGGATGGGCTTCCCAGCGCAGGTTGCGCAACTGACCCGGCACTTCGAAACCGAGGCGCAGCGCGGTGTCCGCGGCGGAGGCGGGCGCTGCCGGCGATTCGGCATGCGGGCGCGGGTTCTTGCGCAGGCGCGGTGCATAACGTTCGCCGGCTGCGCCCAGCGCGACTTCCTGCTCGCCGTCCGGCCACAGCAGTTCACGCGCGAGTGCTTCCAGCGGCACTGGAGCAGCCTGCGGCAGGTCGACGAGACGCACGTCGAATCCGGCGGCCTCGTTGATCATCGTGCGGCCGTAGAGCCACAGCGACGCATCGTTCAGCGTCGCATAACCGTCGACTTGCGCGGCGGGCAGGAACGGCGCGGCGCCGGCGGTCAGCAGCCACAGCGTGGTCTTCAGGCCGGCGCGTTCGCTTGCCGACGCGAGCCCGGCGGCCAGCGCACAGCGCTGCACCTGAGCCTGCAGCAGGCGTTGCGGATCGTCGGCGTCCAGGTTCGCGCCGCTGGCGAGGCCCGCAAGATGCACGATGCCGCGGATTTCGCCGAGCTCGGCTTGCGCGCGCTGCAGCAGCGCGTCCAGTTGCTCCGGCTTGACGTCGGTCTCGATGCGCACCGGCAAGCGGCGGCGGCTCGACAGGTGATCGGCCAGCTTGCGTGCGGCGCCGGATTCGCCGGCCGTATGCGCATCGGCGAGAATCAGCCAGCCGCCTTGCGGCACTTGCGGCTGCGCGACGGCGGACGCTTCCACGGGCAGGCCTGCCGCGAGCAGATAGGGGCCGCACGCGCTTTCCGGCGCGAGTTCCAGCGGCTCGTCGCAATCGAGGCCGAGCTGAGCCAGTTCGGATTGCCAGTAGGCCGCCGTGCGTTGCGGGGTGCCGGGCGTGCCGTCGGCGCGCTTGGTCCACCACGCGGCGTTGCCGCCGAAGATGAAGTCCATCCACGCGGCGGGTTGCGTGCCCCACAGCAGCAGCGTACCGCCGGGCTTCAGTCGGTTCGCGCCATATTGCAGCGCCTGGCGGGCCGCTTCGAGGCTGCCGAAGTCGCCATGGAACACGATCAGGTCGACGTCGCGGCGGGTGCTCGTCGCGTTGGCGTCGATCCGCTCGACCGACAGTTCGGGGCAGTGCTCGCGCAGGCGCTCCGCGTGTTCGAGCGCGGCGTCTTCGGAACTTGCGTAGCCGAAGTCGGCGACGGCGAAATCCAGATGGCGGCACAGCTCGGTTGCGACGCGCGATGCGCCGGCCCCGATTTCCAGGATGCCGACGCGCTGTTCGGGCGCGCGGGCGAGCAGTGCTTTCTCGAGATGGGCGCCCAGCGTGTCGGACAGCCGCTGGCTGGCCGCGTCGCCGAGCACGTAGTGTGCGAGTTCGACGGGCGAGATGTCGCGCGGGCAGACGTTCGCCCACGCGGCTTCGCCGCTCAGCAGCGCCGGCAGGTGCAGGCCGATGCGCCCGGTCGCGTGGACCAGCGTGAAGTAATCGGGGTATTCGCGCAGCAGGCTGTTCCAGATGTCGGCCGTGCTGGCGCCGTCGTCCTGCGGCACGTCGATCTGCCAGTCCGGTGAATCGGCGAGCCGGCGTGCGCTGCGGGCGAGCAGCCAGTCGAGCAGCGGCGCCGCGTGCGGTGCGGCGTCGCGACAGGCGGTGAGCGCGCTCGCGTCGAGGCGGTCGTTCGTCGACAGCGTCAGCAGCGCGTCGGCGGCATAGCGGTCGCACAACGTTTCCAGCAGCGGATCGACTTCCTGCGCGTAGCGTTCGAGCAGGCCGTCCGTCACGATGGAGCGGACCATCGCGCGCAGCGCGGGCTGCAGCGCGTTGCGTCGCAGTGCGGGGTTCGCCTGTTGCGGGTGCTGCGGATGCGGGCTCGGAATCGCGGCGTAGTCGAGGAATGCGAGCGGTTCGGCATGCGACTTCGACAGGCGCACGCTGCGGAAGCGCGCTTCGCTGACGGCCGCGATCTGCTGCCCCTGTTCGTCGAACAGCGCGAATTCGGCGGTGAGCGAATGCGGCGCGCGCTTGAGCAGGCGTGCGCGCACGCGATGCGGCGTGCCGAGGCCGGCCCGCCAGCGCAGTCGGCCGATGCGGGTCGGCACGAACGCGACGCCCTGGCCGAGCGACGGATCATCCTTCAGCATCTGGATGATGAGCTGGAACGTGCAGTCGAGCAGCGCCGGGTGCAGCAGGCTGTGCGGCAGGCTCGCGGCGAGCGCCGCTGGTGCGTGCAGCACGGCCACTACGTCGCGCGGCGATTCGAGCCAGCCGTGCGACACCGCCTGGAAGGCCGGGCCGTAGTCCAGCTCGGCCGCGCGCGTCAGCGCGAGGTGCGTCTCGCCCGTGAAATCGGGCTCGCGCGCGGGCAGGGCGGGTGCGGTTTCGGTCAGTTGCTGCGGGTTCGCACCCGACAGCAGGCGGCCGCTCGCATGCACGGTCCACGGGTCGGAGCTGCCGACCTGCTTGCTGCGCAGCCGGAAGCGGCCGTCGCTGTCGTCGAGCGACAGGCGCGTGATCTTGCTCGGCGTGGTCGACAGCAGCAGCGGCGCATGAATTTCCAGTTCCTCGATGTCCGCGTGATCGCCCGGGTGCCATTGCAGCGCGGCGGCGAGCGCGATTTCCGCGAAGCCGGAGCCCGGGAACACGGTCGCGTGGCCGACGACATGGTCGGCCAGCCACGGCTGGAGGAGCGTATCGAGCTGGTTTTCCCACGCCGGTTGCGTCTGCTGGCTCATCTTGTAGCCGAGCAGCGGATGCACGCGGCGGCGTCCGAGCTGGTTCAGCGATTCGGTCGTGACCGGGTGCCAGTAGCGCTCGCGCTGCCATGCGTACGACGGCAGTTCGGCGCGGGCCGCGCCGGTCGGGAAGAAGTGCGCCCAGTCGATCGGCGCGCCGCTGATGATGGTCTGCGCGACGGCGGCCTGCACACGCTCGGGCGCGTCGTCGTTGCGACGGCCGGTCGGGATGCAGACGCCGGTCTTGCCGTGATGCTTGAGCATCTCGTTGACGTAGCTGCGCAGCACGGGCGCCGGGCCGACCTCGATCAGCACGTCGCTGCCTTGCGCGACGAGGTTGTCGAGTGCCTGCTCGAAGCGCACCGGGACGCGGATGTTGCGCCACCAGTAATCGGCATCGAGCGCTGCGCCGTCGAGCAGCGCGCCTTCGACGGTCGAGAAGAACGGCACGTCGCCGCGTTGCGGACGAATGTGCGCGAGCGCCTGCTTGAGCGGCGCTTCGATCGGATCCATCGCGCTGCTGTGGAACGCGTAATCGAGATCGAGCTGCTTGTAGAACACGCGCCGCTCGGCCAGCACGTGGCCGACCTGCTCCAGCGCTTCCACGGCGCCCGCAAGCGTCGCGCCCTTGGTGCTGTTGTAGCCGGCGACGCACAGCGCGTGCTGAAGGCCGAGTTCGTCGAGCAGCGCGGCGGCGGCGACGCCGTCCATGCCGACTGCCGCCATGCGCCCCTTGCCCTTCGTGAGTCCCTGCTGCTGGCTACGGTGATAGATCACCGTGATCGCGTCGGCCAGCGTGAGCGCGCCGCATGCCCAGGCGGCGGCGACTTCGCCGACGCTGTGTCCGGTGACGGCGGTGGGCTGCACGCCCTGCGCGGCGAGCATGCGCGTGATGCCGACCTGGATCGCGAAGAGGGCGGGCTGAGCGATTTCGGTGCGTTCGTAGACGTCGCCCTGCGCGTCGCGCTCGAACAGTTCCTTCAGCGACCAGCCGGCGAGTTTGACGAACAGCCCGTCGATGTCGGCGACCGACTGCGCGAATACGGGATGCGCGAGCAGCTTGCCGCCCATGCCGGCCCACTGCGAACCGTTGCCCGAGTAGACGAACACCGGGCCCTGTGCGTCACGCACGCCGACGCCGGTGTGCACGGCCGGATTCGCAGCGTCGTCCGCGCCGATCTGGTCGAGCAGTTGAGCGATGCTTTCGCTGTCCGCGCCGAATACCACCGCGCGCTTGTCGTGCCAGTCGCGACGCAGTGCGGCTGCGTAGGCAACGTCGTACAGCGCGGGCGCGGACGGGCTGCGCAGCGTGTCGGCGAGCTGGCGGGCGTTGGCCTGCAGCGCGTCCGCGCTGCGGCCGGTCACGACGACCGGCACGGCGGCCGCCGGGTGTGACGCGGTGTCGGTGGCACGGACGGTTTCCGCCGGCGACTGCAGGATCACGTGCGCATTCGCGCCGCCGAAGCCGAACGAGTTCACGCCGATCGTCAGCGTGCCCGTTTCGCGCAGCGGATGGGGCTTCGTCACGACCCGGATGTTCCAGTCGTCGAAGCGGATGTTCGGGTTGAATTCCTGGATGCCGATCGTGCCCGGCACCACGCGATGCTGCAGGCTGTAGACGGCCTTGACCAACCCGGCGACGCCGGATGCCGCTTCGAGGTGTCCGAGGTTGCTCTTGACCGAGCCGATCGGCAGCGGTGCGCCGGCGGGGCGTCGCTGGCCGAGCGCCTGTCCGATCGCGCGGGTTTCGATCGGATCGCCGACCGGCGTGCCGGTGCCGTGCGCTTCCAGATAGTCGATGGCCTCGGGCGGAATGCCTGCCTGTTCGTAGACCTGCCGCATCAGCGCGGTCTGCGCGTCGACGCTCGGCACGGTCAGGCCGGACTTGCGACCGTCGGTGTTGACGGCGGTGCCGGCCACGACGGCGAGGATGCGATCGCCATCGGCGAGCGCCTGGTCGTAGTCCTTCAGCAGGAACAGGCCGCCGCCTTCGGAGCGCACGTAACCGTCGCCCGACGCGTCGAAGACCTTGCATCGCCCGTTCGGCGACAGCATCGAGGCCTTCGAGAAGGTGATGAAGCCATACGGATGCAGGTGCAGGCTGACGCCGCCCGCGATCGCGTGGCTGATTTCGCCGTTCGCGATCGCGCGGCACGCGAGGTGGAACGCCACCATCGCGGACGAGCAGGCGGTATCGACCGCGAGACTCGGGCCGCGCAGGTCGAAGACGTAGGACAGGCGGTTGGCGGCGATGCTGGCGGTGTTGCCGGTCGCCATCGAGGCGTCGACCGTGGCGAGATCGTCGGCCATCCGGTACGAGTAGTCGGCGCTGGCGATGCCGACGAATACGCCGCAATCGCTGCCGCGCAGCGACGAGGGCTTGACGCCCGCGTTTTCGATGCTTTCCCAGCAGAGTTCCAGCAACAGGCGTTGCTGAGGATCCATCAGCGCGGCTTCGCGCGGCGAGATGCCGAAGAAGTCGGCGTCGAAGCCCGAGACGTCGCCGATCGAACCGGCGGCGAACGTGTAAGCGGTGCCCGGATGTTCCTTGGCCGGATGCAGGTATGCATCCTTCGACCATCTGCCGGGCTCGACTTCCGTCACGCAGTCCTTGCCGTTGAGCAGATCGCTCCAGTAGTGACGACTATCTGTTCCCGGAAATCGAAATGCCAATCCGACTAAAGCGACGCTTTTGCTCATGAGCTTCTTTCTTTTGTTGCTGGCTGACTGTGTGATTTCCCTGTTAATGCGTGGAAGTACGAGACGGCCCGGATGTACGCGTATGGGAGTAGGAATTGCCGTGTCCGCCAGCCTTGGGACATGGGTGCGACCCGCGATTTTATCCCGAAAGCTGACCAGTACGTAAAATTCGATCTTACGATCGTAAGAATCCTAGTCGGCAGGCCGGGCGGGGCAGCCCGGGATTGCGTCCGCCGCGCGGGGATCGGCACATTGATTCGTAGGACGTTATATTGGGATCATTCCCTGAATGATTGCTTACAGAGTGGGACGGTAAATCGTACTCGTCGGATATTTTCCCGTCGAGGGTCGGTATCGATGTGCCGGTAATATTTGCTTTTCCGACGATGCGTCCGGACCCCCGGCGGGGCGTTCCGGTCTCTCGTCCAGGCGCATTTTTCCGGGCTCATCGGAATCACGTATGAGGATTAAAACGCGCCGCGATCCGCACATGGCGGACAGCCATGCGCGAGGAAAAAAACGGGTAACGGCTTGATAATAAATGTTTTAAATAATAATCAGGCGGCGAGTCGCATAACGACGGAAATAAAGCCGCCACCGCTCTTTTGAATGAGCGGCAGGCGGCTTGGTTTTGCAGCTTGCGTTACATCCCGTTCATGCAAAGCTCGAGCGCAGTCTCCCAGTGCGGCGCCCGCACGCCGAAGTGCTCGGCCAGTTTCTCGTTCGACATGCGCGAATTCGCCGGGCGGCTCGCAGGCGTCGGATAGGCGCTGGCGGGAATCGGCGTCACCGAAGGTTTCTTCTGCAGATTCGAGAGACGGAAAATCGCCTCGGCGAATCCATGCCATGAAGTCGAGCCCGCCGCGCACAGGTGATAGACGCCCGAATGCGCGCTCCACCATGCTTCCCGGCCGCTCGCACCGGCGGCGACTGCCTGCGCGACCACGTGCGCCGTCAGCGTCGCGATCGTGTTCGACCAGGTCGGCGCGCCGATCTGGTCCGCGACGATCTTCAGTTCGTCGCGCTCGGCGCCGAGGCGCAGCATCGTCAGCAGAAAGTTCTTGCCGCGCGCGCCGTACACCCAGCTCGTGCGGAAGATCAGGTGCGCGCAGCCGGCAGCCGCGATCGCCTGTTCGCCTTCGAGCTTGGTCTTGCCGTAGACGTTTTGCGGATCGACCGGATCGTCCTCGACGTAGGCGCCATCCTTCGTGCCGGCGAACACGTAGTCCGTCGAGTAATGAATCAGCGCCGCGCCGATGCGCTTCGCTTCTTCGGCGAGCACCGCCGGTGCCTCGGCATTCAGGCGCGTGGCCAGCGCGACGTCGGTTTGCGCCTGATCCACCGCCGTATAGGCGGCCGGGTTCACGATCAGGTCGGGCTTCAGGTCGCGCACGACGTCGCGCACCTGGTCGAGGCGCGACAGGTCGAGCCGGCTGCGGTCGAGCGCGACCACGTTGCCGAGCCCTTGCAGCGTGCGCGCCAGCTCGAAGCCGACCTGGCCGTTGATGCCGGTGAGCAGGATGGTTCGCGGTTCAGGCGTGTGCACGGCGGTCCTCACTGGAAGCATTCGGCTTCGGCAAGCCGCTTGCCCGCCGCATCCTTCGCGGCCAGCAGCGGCTCGAAATCGATCGGCCACTCGATGCCGATCTCCGGATCGTTCCACACGATGCTGCGCTCGTGCTCCGGGTACCAGTAGTCGGTGGTCTTGTAGAGGAACTGCGCCGCCTCCGACAGCACCACGAATCCATGCGCGAACCCGGGCGGCACCCACAGCTGCCGGTGGTTGTCCGCCGACAGCGTCACGCCGACCCACTTGCCGAAGTTCGGCGAGTGCTTGCGGATATCGACCGCAACGTCGAACACCTCGCCCTCGACCACGCGCACGAGCTTGCCCTGCGCATGCTGGATCTGATAGTGCAGCCCGCGCAGCACGCCCTTCGCCGAGCGCGAATGGTTGTCCTGCACGAACTCCACGCCCGGCTCGACGTGCTCGGCGAATTCACGCCCGTTGAAGCTCTCGTAGAAATAGCCGCGCGCATCGCCGAACACCTTCGGCTCGATGATCTTGACTTCGGGCAGCGCCGTGGCAGTTACCGTGATGGCCATGCAACCTGATCCGTAAGAATGTTGAGCAAATATTGACCGTAGCCGTTCTTCGACAACGGCTGCGCCAGCTTCTGCACCTGCTCCGCGTCGATCCACTGACGGCGGTACGCGATTTCCTCCGGGCACGCGACCACCAGCCCTTGCCGCTTCTGCAGCGTCGCGATGAAGCTCGCCGCCTCGATCAGCGAATCGTGCGTGCCGGTGTCGAGCCACGCGTAACCGCGCCCCATGATCTCGACATTCAGTGCGCCGTCCGCCAGATAGCGCGAATTGACGTCGGTGATCTCCAGCTCGCCGCGCGGCGACGGCTTGATGTCGGCCGCGATGTCGCACACGCGGTTGTCGTAGAAGTACAGGCCCGTGACCGCATAGTGCGAACGCGGTTTCGCCGGCTTCTCCTCGATCGACAGCGCGCGGAAGTCCCGGTCGAATTCGACCACGCCGTAACGCTCGGGATCGTGCACGTGATACGCGAACACCGTCGCGCCCGCTTGCTGCGCGTTCGCATGCTCAAGCTGCTTCGCGAGGTCGTGGCCGTAGAAGATGTTGTCGCCGAGAATCAGCGCCGACGGATCGTTGCCGACGAATTCCCTGCCGATGATGAACGCCTGCGCGAGCCCGTCCGGCGACGGCTGCACCGCGTACTGGATGTTCATCCCCCACTGGCTGCCGTCGCCGAGCATCGCCTCGAAGCGCGGCGTGTCCTGCGGCGTCGAGATGATCAGCACGTCGCGAATGCCCGCGACCATCAGCGTCGACAGCGGATAGTAGATCATCGGCTTGTCGTACACCGGCAGCAACTGCTTCGACACCGCGTGCGTGATCGGATACAGCCGGGTGCCGGAACCGCCGGCCAGGATGATGCCTTTGCGTGCCATGTCCGCCACCCTTACGCGCGCTGCGCGTAGTTGGTTTCGACCCACTTGCGGTATTCGCCCGACGCGACTTCGTCGGCCCACGCCTGGTTGTCGAGATACCATGCGACCGTCTTCGCCAGCCCCGTCTCGAACGTCTCCGCCGGCTTCCAGCCGAGCTCGCGCTCGAGCTTGCGCGCATCGATCGCGTAGCGGCGGTCGTGGCCGGGGCGGTCCGTCACGTAGGTGATCTGGTCGCGATACGAGCCGGCCGCCTTCGGGCGCTGCGCATCGAGCAGGTCGCACAGCGTGTGCACGACTTCGAGGTTCTTCTTCTCGTTCCAGCCGCCGACGTTGTACGTCTCGCCGGGCACGCCGCGTGCGAGCACTTCGCGGATCGCGCTGCAGTGGTCGCCCACGTACAGCCAGTCGCGCACGTTCTGGCCGTCGCCGTAGACGGGCAGCGGCTTGCCGGCGAGCGCGTTGGCAATCATCAGCGGAATGAGCTTCTCCGGGAACTGGTACGGACCGTAGTTGTTCGAGCAGTTCGTGGTGAGCGTCGGCAGGCCGTAGGTGTGATGGTACGCGCGTACGAGATGATCGGAGCCGGCCTTGGTGGCCGAGTACGGGCTGTTCGGCGCGTACGGCGTCGTTTCGGAGAACTGTGGATCGGTTGCCGACAGCGAGCCGAACACTTCGTCGGTCGACACGTGCAGGAAGCGGAACGCGGCCTTGTCGGCTTCGGGCAGCGCGTTCCAGTATTGACGCGTGGCTTCGAGCAGCGTGAAGGTGCCGACGACATTGGTCTGCACGAAATCGGCCGGGCCGTGGATCGAGCGGTCGACGTGGCTTTCGGCGGCGAAATGCAGCACCGCGCGCGGCTTGTGCTCGGCGAACAGCGCGTCGAGTGCCGCGCGGTCGCAGATGTCCACGCGTGCGAACACGTGTTTCGGATCGTCCTGCAACGACTTTAAAGTTCCGAGATTGCCCGCGTAGGTCAATTTATCGACGTTCAGAACCGCTTCATCCGATTGGCGCAGCCAGTCGAGCACAAAATTGGCCCCGATAAAACCGGCGCCGCCTGTTACCAATATCATGTAGCCTCTGTTTTGTTTTTAATGGCAGCGTGTGCTGCCATCCTCTCGGTTGTCCGTATGGCATCGATCCCTCGATCGAGGCAGTGCGAAGAATATCAAGAAACGACGAATCGAGTTGGCGTTTCTGACATTTTCCTTGCGGGTCCGTCGAGGCGGGATCCTTGTCGGCAAAGGCTGTGCGGGCGTTGAATCCATCGCGAAAGAGTATTAATTCTGTATTCCGGGGCGTTCGGGAACGTACGGGCGCCGCGGCGATTCGCCGCTGACGGGCGGCGCGCGCGCGGGGGGCCGCGGCGTTGGACAGCGCTGAAACCGCCGTATGGAAAAGTACGACGGGACTCGCGAATGAGTTGCCGATTAGCGGGGCGGCCATAAGTGCCGACTGAAAAATCGCTGAAGTTCGTTATTTCCCTAATTTTCCGTGCATGCCGCCTGATTCGTCTTCGACGATATTTGCAAACGATTGCGTGTCGCCATATCGGTCATGGAAACCCGTTAAAGTGCCTGCGGTTTTCTATCGGTCGTACATATTCCGACTTCGTATCGAGCTGTGTGTATGACCGCGGTCGCAGTGCGTCGACGTGTCATCTATGCCGCGGCGTAAACCCCCGCTGCTGCACATCCGCCCCCTGCGCGACGATCGCCGTACTTTCCGGGATTTCCTCCCACGCGCCGCGCAGATCGACGAGCGGCTCCGACACCACCATGAACGCGTCATCGCCGGCCTCCGCGATGCGCGGATTGTGCGGATACAACTCGTGCAGGTGCTTGAACGACGTGCTGTGAAACAGCGAGCGCGATTGCCGCTCGCTCGAATAGCGCACCGCGATGATCCGTTCGCCGTCGGTCGCGCAGATCGTCATGTTCAGCGGTTGCGCCACACGATGCCGCGCGGCCGTTTCCTCGACCACGCCAGCCATCCGCTCGAGCGCGGGCAGCGGCGCCTGCTCGAGCCCGTATGTCAAGGCGAGGCGGAACATCAGCTCGGAATCGGTCGAGCCTTCGAGCGTCGGAAACAGCGCGGGATCGACCTTCATCGTCAGGTCGCGGCGCAGCTTGTGGAAGTCGCGGATCAGCCCGTTGTGCGCGAACAGCCAGCGGCCGTGACGAAACGGATGACAGTTGGTTTCCTGTACCGGCGTGTCGGTCGCCGCGCGGATATGCGCGATGAACATTCGAGAACGAATCGCGCGCGCGGCTTCGCGCAGGTTGCGGTCGTTCCAGGCCGGATGCACGGAACGATAGCGAAACGGCAGCTCGTCGGGGTGCCCGTACCAGCCGAGCCCGAAGCCGTCGCCGTTGGTGGTCGTCGCGCCGAGTTCGGAATGCAGGCTCTGGTCGATCAGCGAATGCTTCGCGCGGAACAGCACGGTTTCGAGATGGATCGGATTGCCCGTATAGGCGAGCCAGCGGCACATGACGCGCTCCTTCGCGATGAATCGTGTAGCGCATGGTAGCCGAGTTCGGCGTACCGCCGGCGCGTCGCGTCGATGCCGGCGACGCGCCGGCGTTGCTCGTCAGTCCCCCATCGCATCCATCACACGCGCCGAATAAACAAGCGCCGCGCCCGCATTCAGCGCGACGGCCACGCCGAGCGCTTCCGCCACTTCTTCGCGGGTGGCCCCATGCTTGGCCGCTTCGGCCGTGTGCACCGCGATACAGCCGTCGCAGCGCGTCGTGACGGCCACGGCGAGCGCGATCAGCTCGCGCGTCTTCGCATCGAGATGGCCGGTCTTCGCGCCGGCGCCGGACAGCGCCTTGTAGCCGGCCAGCGTGTCGGGCGACAGCTTCGACAGTTCGCCGATGCGGGTCGAGAGTTCCTTCCGGTATTCGTTCCAGTTCAGCATGATGGGTCCTTTCAGGAAGAGAGGGGGCGCGGCCTGGGCCGCGGTCTCGGGCGATGCAGGACTCATTCTGATCGTTCGCGCTGAGGGTTTCGATACGCTACAGTGTCAATTTTTAGCGCGATCGTCTCATGGATGCCTTGAGTCAGCTGCTGTCGCTGGGCCGCAGTCATGTCGAACTCGACCTGCGCTGCCTGCTCGACGGCGCGTTCGCGATGCCGCACGCGCCGCTGCCACCGGGCGAGGCGGCGTTTCATCTGCTGCTGGCGGGAAGCTGCCGGCTGCGTACCGCGGACGGGCGCATGCTGCAGCTCGCCGAGGGCGACTTCGTACTGCTGCCGGGCGGCGATGCGCACGACCTGCTCGATGCCGCCGCCGTTCGATCGCGGGCAGCCATGCCGCTGCGCGAGCCGACGAGTGCCGGCGGTGCGGTGCTGCCGGTCCGCTCGAATCTTGCCGAACCGGAGCGCGCGAGCGTCGATCTGCTGTGCGGACGCTTCGTCTATGCGCGCGGCGCGGGCGGGCTGCTGATGCGCATGCTGCCGCCGGTGTTGCACGTCGGCTTGAGCGACGCGTCGGGGCTCGCGCCGCTGCAACTGCTGACGAGCGTGCTGCGCGGCGAGGCGTCGAACGCGCAGCCGGGCGCACGCGCGATCGTGAATGCGCTCGGGCAGGCGCTACTCGCGTATGCGCTGCGCGCGTACGGGCGCGACACGCGGATGCCGTCCGGCTGGCTCGCGCTCGCGGCCGACGCGCGGCTCGGCCCGTCGGTCCAGGCCGTGCTGCAGGCACCGGCGAAACCGTGGACGGTGGAGTCGCTCGGCGAAGCTGCGGCGATGTCGCGCGCGACCTATGCGCGGCATTTTCGCGAGAAGGCCGGCATGAGCGTCGGCGCGTTCGTCGCGCAGATCCGCATGATGCATGCGTGCGCATTGCTGCAGGACACGCAGCGCGGCCAGGCCGAAATCGGCCAGGCGGTCGGCTATCAATCCGAGGCTGCGTTCGGCAAGGCGTTTCGCGCCGTGCTCGGCACGACGCCGGGGCGCTGGCGGCGCGCGCAGCGAGCGTCGTAACGCGGCAAGCGCCGATTCGTCGGGCCGCGCAGCGACGCAGCTCGAACCTCAGAGAACGTGCCCGCCGAAGCAGGGCACGCTCGCGACCGGATTACTGCACCAGCGACGGACTGCAGGTAATCGCCTGCGGGAAGTTCTGTACCGTCGCGCTGCCGACCTGCAACCCGAGCAGCTGCAGAAGCGGCGTGACGAGGGAGTTCAGCACGACGAATACCGGGGCGAGAATGCCCGTCAAGATCGGCGACACCGCCGCGACGATCTCCGACACGACGGTGAGATGGAGCCCTGCAACCGACACGTCGAGGTTGTTCGGGTTCGACAACTGTGTCAGCACCGTCTGCAGCAGGCTTCCCGTCGACGCGATCAGGTTCGTCGAAGCCGTCTGGCTGTAAGGTGGGCTGCTGCCGCCGTTCGGCGTCCACGAAGACGGATTGCTCGACATCGGATAGGAAAACTGCAGCGTCTGGGCCTGGCTCGTCAGCGGTACGCTCAAGCCGTTCGATCCGCCGGCGGAGACGGACAGCAGCGGGGGCAGGCCCGGGATGAGATTCAATACCTGAATGATCGGCGCGGATGCGCCACCCGAGGTGACCGCTCCCGTTCCTGCATTGAAGTTCGGCGGCGAGCTCATCGATCCGCCGATATACAGGCCGAGCACGCCCGGCCTGACGTCGATCGTGGCCGACCGGTTGGCGGCCGTGCAGTTCACCGCGGCCAGGCCCGCGGTGCTTGGCCCGACAAACAGCCAGATCGGCAGGTTGACCTGCAGCGCAGAGCCGCCGCCAAAACTGAGCAGGCTGAGCTGAACGGTCAGAAAAACCTTGCCGACTGCCGAAGTGGCAAAGGTGTAGTACTGACCCGACGCGTTCTTTCCGGGCGGGCCGCTTGCGATCGTCGGCGGCTGGATAAGCTGAATGTACGCCGAGACGTTGGCTGTCAGCAGCGGGTTCGACGGAATGTGGATCGCCAGGGGAACCTTGAGGAAATTTGTCCCGTTGGCGATCGACACGCCGTTCGCGGAGACATAGGCCGTTTCCAGTGCCGTGGTCAGCAAGCTCAGCGCGCTGATGCTCGCATCGACCGCTTGCGCGCCATTGGCGGTCGACAGGCCGAGGAGATTCCCCAGTTGCAGCGTCGGACCGCCGTTCACGCCGATCTTCGCAAGAATGGCACGCAAAACGTTGAGGTTGACGTCTGCGACGCCTTCTTTCATGGCCGCGGCAATCTCGGCCTGAATCAACTGGGCCAGCGTCACATCGGTGTTCAGTGCGCCGTTCACCGAACCGGCATTGATGGCTGCCGCGATATCGAGCACGTTGAGGCCCACGGCGGCAAGATTCTGATAGTCCCCGAGCTTGAGCACCAGATTGAATTTCTGTCCGCCGAAAATGCCGCCGAGCAATCCATTCAGCAATTGATTCAGAATGCCGCCATTCAGCGTCGCCAGTGTCGACGACAGCGAGAACGTGTCCTGCACGAGATTGCGTGCCGTCGCGTGAACCATATCCATCCCGCCGAAATACGAAATCGGCGCGCTCAATGTCACCGACACGGCATTGGCCTGCGAGCCTGCCGGGACGGTTTGACTGAAACTGCCGCCGGGCTGGGACGAAGGCTGCCAGTAGCCGCACTGGACAACCGGCGCGGGATTCGTCGCCGCATAGCCGTTCACCTGCGCGACCGCGTTCGCGGTGGATAGCGCAATGCCGGTGCAGCCCGGATCCGAATTGATTTGCTGGACGGCGGAAAGGGCGGCCATGTCGGCCGCGGCCTGGAGCTGGCGTCGCTGCGAATAGGCGATGCCGAGATAGATCGCGCCGAGTAGCAGGATCACGGCCACCGACAGAACAATTGCGCCCGTTATGGCGAGCGAGCCTTGCTGATGATGCCGGGACGCTACACGCCGTATTGCATGATTCGTGCGCCCCGATTTTCCCCGTACGCGTTGTTGTTCGTGATTTTTCATAACGTCGTAGCTGTTATCGGCGGTTCATTGCCGAGATAACAGAATCCCCAATTTCTTTTCTATTGTTGGTGGCGCGCACACCTTTCCTCGCGCGTTGCGCTCTCCGTGCCAGGCGTGAATCGGTTTTAACAATTGGCAGGTGAACCGTGCTCAGCGCGAATCGCATTAGAACACAGGAAATTAGAAAGCAGCGTCGGTTTGTAGGGAGGAGAAATGCGTCGGCGTGTATTCGCGCGCCGATTCGTCTTGCGGCGCGTTAAAGCTGCTAACATGCGCGAAACGTGTTCCGGCCGGGACGAGATACCGACAAAAAAGAGAGGGCAAAGCAATGAATCAAACCACCATCCAGCAACCGTCGTTCGCTTTCGTCGCCGCATCGTGGGCCGCGTTGATCGCCGGTTTTGCCGCATTCCTGATCGGCCTCTGGAATGCCGGCATGCAGCTCAACGAGAAGGGCTACTACTTCACCGTGCTGGCGTTCGGGCTGTATGCGGCGATCTCGCTGCAGAAGAGCGTGCGCGACCGCGCGGAAGGCATTCCCGTCACGGGCATCTACTACGGACTGAGCTGGGTCGCGCTGCTGCTGGCGATCGCGCTGCTGGTCGTCGGCCTGTTCAATGCGACGCTGCAGCTCAGCGAGAAGGGTTTCTATGCGATGTCGTTCGTGCTCGCGCTGTTCGGTGCCGTGACCGTACAGAAGAACACGCGTGACCTGCAAGGCGCGAAGCCGCGCGCGATCGATATCGATTCCGTGCCGCCCGTTCAGGAGTGACGGCACGCCGCGGGCGCGGACGAGGTCGCCCGTTTCGCGACGACGGGGCGCGGGGAAGGGGCGATGCACTCCATCGTCGCGGTGTCTCGACCGCTACTGACGTGCATGGATCGCCGCGCAGTCGCAATGCGGTTTGCGCGCGGCAAATAAAAAGGGCCCGGCATCGCTGCCAGGCCCTTGAATCTTTGGTAGGCCGTACAGGACTTGAACCTGTGACCAACGGATTAAAAGTCCGCTGCTCTACCAACTGAGCTAACGACCCAAAGAGCAAAAGATTATAGCGACGGATTGCTTGGCTGTCAACAACCCGTCACGACAATTACTTGATGGTCTCGAGCTTGCCCTGCGCCGTCTGCGCCGCATTCGATCCCGCGTACTGGGAAACGACCTGCTCGAACGTCTTCTTCGCGGCCGCTTTCTGGCCTTGTTCGAGCTGGTTCGTGCCGATCGCCACGAGCGCGTCGGCCGCACGCGGATGCTGCGGATACTTGCTGACGATCGCCTGCCACGTCGCCGTCGAGCCGCGGTAGTCGCGCAGCGCGTATTGCGCATTGCCGAGCCAGTACTGCGCGGTCGGCTGGTACGGGCTCTGCGGATACTTCGCGATGAAACTGCGGAAAGATGCCGCAGCCGCCTTGAAGTTGCCGTTGCGGAACTGCTGCTGTGCCGCGCTGAGCGCATCCGTTTCACCCGGCTGCACGGTACCTTCGACGCCGTCGATCGTCGCCTGCTGCGGCTCGAACTTCTTGAGCCGCGTGTCGAGATCCTGGTAGTACTCCTTCTGCTGCCGCTCGAGCGTCGTCAGCCGGTTCGTCAGGTCCTCGTTCTCGCCGCGCAGCGTCGCGACCTGCTGGTTCAGCTGGTCGAGGCGGGCGGATTGATCGAGGATCGTACGCTGGGCGGCCGACAACTGGCTGGACAGGTTGTCGCTCTTGCTGCGCAGATCGAGCACGGCGCGGCGCGCCTCGTTGTCGTCGAACATGCCGGCGTGCGCCGGCGCGGCCGACCACGCCGCGCCGACGACGCAGAACGCTGCGGTTACGCGCAGCCAGGATACACGGTGCGTCATACGGCGATTCTTCCGTTACTTACTGTTGATAGACGAGATCGGCGCGGCGGTTCTGCGCCCACGACGCTTCGTCGTGACCCGTTGCCTGCGGCTTTTCCTTGCCGAGGCTCACCGCTTCCATCTGCGAATCGTTCACGCCGAGCAGCGACATCGCGCGACGGACCGCTTCCGCACGCTTCTGGCCCAGCGCGAGGTTGTACTCGCTCGTGCCGCGTTCGTCGGTGTTGCCCTGGATCAGCACATGGCGCTGCGGGTGGCTCTTCAGGTACTGCGCGTGTTGCTGCAGCAGCGGCTGGTACTCGTCCTTCACCGAATAGCTGTCGAAGTCGAAGTAGATGCTGCGCTTCGCGAGCGGGCTGTTCGGATCGTTCAGCGGATCGACGTTCACTTGCGCGACATTGTCGGCGCTCGGCTGCGTGCTGACCGCACCTGCGTTGTTGGCCTTGTCGTCGAGCTTCACACCCGACTTACACGCGGCGAGCGCGCTGATCATCATCACGGCCAGGGCCAGACGAGCTTTGTTCGACATCATGGTTACTCTCCTTGTGGTCATTGCATGAAGGGCCCCCACGACGGCTCACGAACCGAGCCGCCCTGGACGGACAGGATTTGCGGCGGCGCGCTGCCGTCGGAGGGCACTGCTGCCAGAACGTTGCGACCACCCGACTGGGTAGCGTACAGAATGTACTGGCCATTTGCCGCGAAGCTCGGCGATTCGTCGCGATTGGTATTCGTGATGGCGTTCGCCGCGCCGGTTTGCAAATCCTGAACGTACAGCTTGAAGCCCCCGCCCGTGCGGGAGATGTAAGCGAGCAGCTTGCCGTCCGGGCTCACGCGCGGGCTCGTGTTGTAGCTGCCGGTGAATGTCACGCGTTGCGCCGCGCCTGCGCTTTCGCCCTGCGCGGGCATCCGGTAGATCTGCGGCGCGCCGCCGCGATCGCTCGTGAAGTAGATCCAGCGGCCGTCCGGCGAGTAGTACGGCTCGGTGTCGATCGAGCTGCTCTGCGTCAGGCGGCGCAGGCCGCCGCCCGTCGAATTGACCGTGTAGATCTGCGTGTTGCCCGTCAGCGACAGCGCGACCGCGAGCGTGTTGCCGTCCGGCGACCATGCCGGCGCGCTGTTGTTGCCCTTCTGGTCGGACACGATGTAGCGGTGGCCCGTCGGCAGGTCGTGGATGTAGACGATCGGCTTCTTGCGCTCGAACGATACATACGCGACCTTCGTGCCGCTCGGCGACCACGACGGCGAGATGATCGGCTCGGTGCTCGACAGTGCGATGCGCGCGTTCTGGCCGTCCGAGTCGGAAATCTGCAGCTGGTAGCGGTTGCCGCTCTTGATCACGTACGACAGGCGCGTCGCGAACACGCCGCGCACGCCGAGCAGCTTCTGGTAGATGTAGTCGGCGATCTTGTGGCCGGCCGTGCGCAGCGTGCTGTCGTTAGCCGTCAGCGACAGGCCGCCGAGGCTCTGCTGCTTCACGGTGTCGTACAGGATGAAGTTGACCTTGTACTGGCCGTTCCCCTCACGGTTCACGCTGCCCGCGACGAACGCGTTCGCGCCCTTGGCCTTCCACGCGCCGAGGTCGACCGAGGCGGTTTCGGGCACGGGCGTGCTGCCCGCGTCGATGTTGGTGAATTTGCCGCTGCGAGCCAGATCGGCGCGGACGATCGACGTGACCTGCTGCGGCAGGCCCGCCTCGTTCGCGAAGTTCGCGGTGGCAATGGGGAACTGGGTCGAACCGACGCCGGTGATCAGCACGTTGACCTGGGCGTTAGCGGCGCTGCCCGCCGCAATCAGGCAGGAGGCCACGAGTGCCCTGAAACCTAGCTTCGTCATCAAACTCATGCTTCTTGCTTCCCGTATGACATGGATCGCTGCGCAACCGCAGAGACAGTAAAAATACCCGATTCGTTCCCGAATGCGTTCCTGTCGGACAGCGACGGCCGGAGTGTAAGCGCATTTCCGTTCACTCCGCCGCCTTGAAGGTAATCGTAATGTCCGGTGGGGTACGACCGTTAGAATCGGGCGGCAACGGGACCGAGGCCTGGATCGCATTGACCACGGCTTGATCCCACCCCGAATTTCCGCTCGAACGGCGGATCGACACGCTCAGCACGTCGCCCGACGGCGTGCAGCGGATCGCGACGACGGTCGTCAGGCCGGCGCGCTCCCCACCCCACACGATATTCGGCTTCACGCGACGGCGCACCTTGTCCGGATAGCCGGGCGAGGCGGCATTGCCGCCGGCGCCCGAGCCCGTGCCGCTTCGCGCGAGACCCTCGCCGCCGCCTTCGCCGGCGCCGGCCAGACCCTGCATCTGCGCGAGACGCGCATTGCGTTCGCGGTCGAGCTTCGCCTTCGCCGCCGCGTCGGCCTTCGCGCGGGCGCTCGCTTCGGCCTTCGCCTTGGCCGCGGCTTCCGCCTTGGCTTTCGCGGCCGCGTCGGCCTTGGCCTTCGCTGCCTGCTGTGCTTCGAGCTGGGCCTGCTTCTGCTGCTGGAGTTTCTGTTGTTCGAGCTTCTGCTGTTCGAGTTTCTGCTGCTCGGCCAGCTGTTGCTGCTTGAGCTTCTCGGCCTGCTTCTGCTTTTCGCGCTCGGCCGCCTTCTGCGCGGCGAGCGCGGCGGCCTGCTGGGCCGCGAGTTGCGCGCGGCGGGCTTCTTCCTGCTGCTCGGCCTTCAGTTGCTGCGCGCGACGCTGCTGCTCGAGCAGCGCTTCGCGCGCGGCCGCTTCCTGCTGCCGCTTCTTCTGCTGCAGCGCGATGTCGGCCTGCTCGTCCCGGACCGGGGGAGCGGGGGGCGCGACCCGGGCGGGCGGTGTCGGCGTGACGACCGGCCGCGGCGCGGCGACGTCGGGCACCTCGGTCCACAGCTCGGCTTCGGCGCCGGCCGGCGTGCTGTTCTGCCATTGCACGCCGTGATAGAGGAACAGCGCGAGCAGCACGTGCATCAGCGCGGCGAGCGCGAACGCGCGCCAGGTGCCGCGCTCGCGCGGGGGCTGAGGCGGGTAGGCGTTGCTGCGCGTGGATTGCTGCCGGTTCATTGCGATTTGACGAGGAGGCCGACGCGCTTGACGCCGCGCGCCTTCAGATCCGACATCACGGTCATGACTGCATCGTACTGCACGGTCTTGTCGGCTGCGATCACGACCGGCTGGTCAGGGTGATCGGCCTGGCGGGCCGAGATGAAGCTGTCGAGCTCGGCCTTGGTCATCGTGTCTTCCTGCGTCGCGCCGGAGTCGCCCTTGTACTTGACGCTCATCGTGCGGTCGGCCTTGATGTTGACGACGACGGGCGGCGTCTGCTCCTGCGGCGCGGCGTTGCCGACGGTCGGCAGGTTGATGATCGACGGCGCGACGAGCGGTGCCGTGACCATGAAGATCACGAGCAGCACCAGCATCACGTCGATGTACGGCACGACGTTGATGTCGGCCATCGCGCGGCGCGAGCGGCCGCCGCGCATGCTGGATCGAATGGGAGTGCCTGCCATGACGCGCTCCTTACTGGGCCTGACGCTGCAGGATGTTCGAGAACTCCTCGATGAAGGTCTCGAAGCGGATCGCGAGGCGATCGATGTCGTGTGCGTAGCGGTTGTATGCGACCACCGCCGGAATCGCGGCGAACAGGCCGATCGCGGTGGCGACCAGCGCTTCGGCGATGCCCGGCGCGACGTTCGCGAGCGTGGCCTGCTGCACGTTCGCGAGGCCGCGGAACGAGTTCATGATCCCCCACACGGTGCCGAACAGACCGATGTACGGGCTGACCGAACCGACCGACGCGAGGAACGCGAGGTTCGCCTCGAGCACGTCCATCTCGCGCTGGAACGACGCGCGCATCGCGCGGCGTGCGCCATCGAGCACGAGGCCCGGGTCGCTGAGGCGCTTTTCTTTCGCCTTCAGGAATTCGCGCATCCCCGATTCGAAGATCCGTTCGAGCGCGCCGATCGTGTGGCGGTTGTTGGCCGCGCTCTGGTACAGCGCCTGCAGGTCGCCGCCCGACCAGAAGTCCTTCTCGAAGCGTTCGGTCTGGGCGCGTGCGCGGCGGATCGCAAACCACTTGCGGAAGATGAAGGTCCACGACATCAGCGACAGCAGCAGCAGCAGCCCCATCACGGCCTGGGCCAGCACGCTCGCGTTGAGGACGAGGGAAATGATCGACAGGTCTTGAGAAGTGTTCATAGAGGTTTGAGTAACGTCCCTTCGGGGTGCCCGCGGGCGCCCGGTATGCGTGCGGTGTAACGCGTCGGCCGACGGGCCGGCCGGGATGCGCCTGCCGCGCCTGACATCGAGCCTTGCTTAGTATCGATTCAGGAAGGCAAGTTCATAGGCTCAGTCTAAACGGGGCTCATGCGAGCTTCGTTGACAATGCAGTGGGCCCGGCGTCGAGGACGGGCCCGCGGTGCAGTGCGTCGAGTACGGCCGGCGGGATCGCCGCGGGCCGGATGCCGGTCCGGTCGACGCAGCCGATACGGATCTGTCCGGCGACGAGCAGCGTGTCGCCACGCCAGGCTTCCTGGGTGAATTCCACCGACGCGCGGCCGATGCGTCCGGGCCGGCTCGTGATCGTCAGCATGTCGTCGAGTCGCGCCGGTGCGCGGTAGTCGAGCGACGTGCTGCGGACGATGAACAGCGCGCCCGTGTCGTCGGCGAGCCGACGCTGGTCGATGCCGCACGCGCGCAGCCACTCGGTGCGGGCACGCTCGAAGAACTTCAGGTAGTTGGCATAGAAGACGATGCCGCCTGCGTCGGTATCCTCGTAGTACACGCGAACCGGCCAGATAAAGCCGGCGGGCGTTTCCGGGGAGCGGGTAGGCTGAGTCATGGCGCGCATTCTACCGGAACCGGATGACCCGATTCGTAACCGATTCGTAACGGAATGTAGTATCCGGTAGCACTTCGCGGGCCGGCCTGTGGCCGGCCCGCGGGCGTTCAGCCTCGGTGGACGGTCGGGCCGCCGGGTGCCTGCGCGATCGGCATCAGCTCGATCGTGTTGATGTTGACGTGCGCCGGACGCGTCGCGATCCAGTAGATCGTGTCGGCGATGTCCTCGGGCATCAGCGGATGCACGTTCGTGTAGACGCTGGCCGCCTTCGCATCGTCGCCGCGATAGCGGACGTTCGAGAATTCGGTGCCGCCGCACAGGCCCGGCTCGATGTCGGTGACGCGCAGCGGCGTGCCGAGCAGGTCGGCGCGCAGGTTCAGGCTGAATTGCCTGACGAAAGCCTTGGTCGCGCCGTAGACGTTCCCGCCCGCGTACGGGTACGACCCCGCCACCGAACCGAGATTGAAGATGTGGCCGCGGCCGCGCTCGACCATGCCGGGCAGCAGCGCATGCGTGACCGTGACGAGGCCCGCGCAGTTCGTGTCGATCATCGTGCGCCATTCGTCGAGGCTGGCCTTGTGCGCCGGCTCGACGCCGAGCGCGAGACCGGCGTTGTTGACGAGCACGTCGAGCGCCGCGAATTCGGCGGGGAGGGCGGCCGGCACGGCTTCCACGGCGGCGCGGTCGCGCACGTCGAGTTCGAACGGCAGCAGTGCGTCGCCGAGTTCGGCGGCGAGCGCGTCGAGGCGGTCCTTGCGGCGGGCGGTGGCGACCACGCGGTGGCCGCCTTTGACGAAAGCCCGGGCGATGGCGGCGCCGAAGCCGGCGGACGCGCCTGTGACGAACACGATCATGGGTGCTCCTGGTCGGTAATGAAATGGCGGGTAGTATCCCGCAAGCCTACTGAGATTGCCGCACCGCGGCAAGGCGCCGAAGCAATGCGGCGCGCGCATGTGCAATCTGGCCCTGATTGTGCCGGGGACGCCGGCGCGCGGTTGCCTATTCATGACGCATCCAATACACTAACGCGCTCATCACCCCTGCGTGACTGGCGATAGAACCCTTCGGGTTCAAGGTGGAGCATCCCACCGTGAAGCGCAGGGCGCCGTTTTTGCCGTTCGCCTGGGCAGCCGTTGTGCGCCGTCGCGTGCATCGCCGGTGGCTGTCCTGCCTCGCGTCACCCGGATTCTTCCGCCACGTCGAGCTGGTCCCGCCAGCAGCGCCCTGTACTCGGCCACCCCGGTCAACCTGTACACACTTAACGGAAACCGTATGTTTGACAGAGCCCAAAGCACCATTGCGAACGTCGATCCCGAAGTCTTTGCCGCGATCGAACAGGAAAACCGCCGCCAGGAAGATCACATCGAGCTGATCGCGTCGGAAAACTACACGAGCCCGGCCGTGATGGCCGCCCAGGGCTCGCAACTCACGAACAAGTACGCGGAAGGCTATCCGGGCAAGCGCTACTACGGCGGCTGCGAATACGTCGACGTCGTCGAGCAGCTCGCGATCGACCGCGTGAAGCAGCTGTTCGGCGCGGAAGCCGCGAACGTGCAGCCGAACTCCGGCTCGCAGGCGAACCAGGGCGTGTTCTTCGCGATGCTCAAGCCGGGCGACACGATCATGGGCATGAGCCTCGCGCACGGCGGTCACCTGACGCACGGCTCGCCGGTGAACATGTCGGGCAAGTGGTTCAACGTCGTCAGCTACGGGCTGAACGAGAACGAGGACATCGACTACGACGCGGCCGAGAAGCTGGCCAACGAGCACAAGCCGAAGCTGATCGTCGCGGGCGCGTCGGCGTTCGCGCTGAAGATCGATTTCGAGCGTCTGGCGAAGATCGCGAAGTCGGTCGGCGCGTACCTGATGGTCGACATGGCGCACTACGCGGGCCTGATCGCCGCGGGCGTGTATCCGAACCCGGTGCCGCACGCCGACTTCGTGACGACGACGACGCACAAGAGCCTGCGCGGCCCGCGCGGCGGCGTGATCCTGATGAAGGCCGAGTACGAGAAGCCGATCAACTCGGCGATCTTCCCGGGCATCCAGGGCGGCCCGCTGATGCACGTGATCGCGGCGAAGGCGGTGGCGTTCAAGGAAGCGCTGTCGCCGGAGTTCAAGGCATACCAGCAGAAGGTGGTCGAGAACGCGCGCGTGCTGGCCGAGACGCTGGTCAAGCGCGGCTTGCGGATCGTGTCGGGGCGCACCGAAAGCCACGTGATGCTGGTGGACCTGCGCGCAAAGAACATCACCGGCAAGGCGGCGGAAGCGGCACTGGGTGCGGCGCACATCACGGTGAACAAGAACGCGATCCCGAACGATCCGGAAAAGCCGTTCGTGACGAGCGGGATCCGTCTGGGTTCGCCGGCGATGACGACGCGCGGCTTCGGCCCGGCGGAAGCCGAGCAGGTGGGCAACCTGATCGCCGACGTGCTCGACAATCCGGAAGACGCCGCGACGATCGAGCGCGTGCGTGCGCAGGTCGCCGAGCTGACCAAGCGTTTCCCGGTCTATCGCTGATCGACGATGCGCTGCCCGTTCTGCCGGCACGAAGACACGCAGGTCGTTGACTCCCGCGTGTCCGAGGATGGCGCCGCGATTCGCCGGCGCCGTCGCTGCTCGGCTTGCGACAAGCGCTTCACGACGTACGAGCGGGTCGAGTTGAACCTGCCGGCCGTCGTGAAGAAGGACGGCAGCCGCACCGAATTCGACCGTCGCAAGATCGTCGCCAGCATGCAACTCGCGCTGCGCAAGCGGCCGGTTGCTGCCGACGCGATCGACGCGGCGGTCGCCCGTATCGAATATCAACTGCTCGCGACCGGCGAGCGCGAAGTGCGTAGCGAGAAGCTCGGCGAACTCGTGATGAACGAGTTGCGCGGCCTCGATACGATCGCCTATGTCCGCTTCGCATCGGTGTATCGCCGGTTCGAGGACGTCTCCGAATTTGCCGACGTGATCGAGGAATTCCGTCGCGCTTCACCCGCCAAGCCCCCGCGTAAGCGCTGACGCGCTGCGTTCGTTCATCGCCTGCTCCCGTGGTTCAGTTCGCGCCGATTGTGTCGGTCGCGAGCGTCTGTCGCCAGTCGGCCGTTCGGCATATAGGCATGCATGCGCTCGCGTCGTTACAGTCGCCGCATCACGTTCGCGGAGCACGGCAATGGCGCGTTGCAGACTGACTGGAAACACGACCGGACGTCGGTTCGGCGGCTTCACGCTCGTCGAGCTGATGGTCGCGATCGCGCTGACGGTCGGGCTTGCGCTCTACGCGGCGCCCGCGTTCGATCAGTGGCGCATGCGCGAACGCGTCGATGCGCGCTCGCGCGCCTTGCTCGGCGCGCTGTCGTTTGCGCGTGCCGAGGCGACGCGTCTGGGCGTGCGCGTCACGCTGTGTCGCGCCGCGCATGACGGCACGTGCCTTGGTCCCGGCCAGCGGTGCGGCGAGTCCGAGTGGTCGTGCGACTGGGTCGTCAGCGGGCAGTTCGACGGGCAATCGCGCGTGCTGCGGCGCTATCCGCGCGATCCCGACATCGCGGTCGCGGGTGCCGCGCACGATCTCGCCTTCGTGCCGCCGGCAGGGCAGGCGATCGGCGGAATCCGGCGTTTCGAATTGCGTCCGCGGCGCGACATGCCGGGCGTCGACGATGCACGCGTGTCCCGCTGCGTACGGATTGCGGCGGGCGGTCGCGCGCGCGTCGCGACCGGCCGTTGCGACGCGGCATGATGACGGTGCGCCATGCGTCGCGCGGCACGTCGCTGCTCGAAGCGACGCTGGCCATTGCGCTGCTGGCGATCGTGATGCTCGCGGTGGCCGGCAGTCAGCTCGCGATGACGCAAGCGCAGCGGGCGACGATCTGGCGCGAGCGCGCGCTCTGGCTGGCCGATGCGCGCATCGAGCGCATGCACGCTGCGCCGGGCGTCGAGGACGGCCTGGCGGCGTTGGCGGCGGCCTCGCTGCCCGGCGGTGCGATGACGCTCGATGCGGGAGCGGCCGGCATGCGATTCGTCGTCGTCGGCTGGCACGGCGGCGAAGCGGCGGCTTCGTCGCGTTGCGGCGACGCGCGCATATCGAAGGAGCCGCCTGCCTGCGTGCGGCTTCCGTTTCGGGAGGGTCACGCCGATGCGCACTAAGCGCCGCATGCGCGCCCATACGCTGCTCGAGGTGCTGATCGCCATGACCGTCGGTCTGCTCGTGCTCGCGGCTGCAGGCGCCGCGTACCACACGCAGCGGGTCGCGCAGCGGCGCGCGGACGATGATTTCCGGATGCGCGATGCGGCGGGCACCGCGCTGTTGCTGATCGGCCAGCAGCTTCAGATGGCGGGATTCCGGCCGCTCGACGCCGGTGCGCCGACAGCATTGCCGCCGGTATTCGGCTGCTCGGCCGCGCGTATTCGCGGCGACGGCGCGCAGGTGCGGTGCGATCCGCTGCGAACGGATTCCGATGCGCTGCTGGTCCGGTATGTCGGCGATGCGGTGTCGACGTGGCCGACGGCGACTGCGCAGGTATCGGATTGCCTGGGGCAGGGCGTCGGCGCGCCGGGCGAACGGCCGCTCGTCGTGAATCGCTTCGATGCGCACATCAGTCCGTCGACGGGCGAACCCGAACTGTATTGCGAGGGCAGCGGCCGTCCGGGCGGGCCGCAGCCCGTGGTGGCGGGCATCGAGCAGTTGCGCGTGCGCTATCTGCGGCGCGGCGACGCGCGCTTCGTGCGCGCGGACGCGATGCGGGCCGCCGACTGGCACGACGTCGTGGCCGTGCAGGTCTGCGTGCAGGCGCGCGGCGAGCCGATGCGCGCGCCGGCCCGGTACGTCGACTGCGACGAGCGCGAAATGGTCGCACGGGATGGCCGTGCGCGTCTGGCGCTGCATCGCGTCGTCGCGTTGAGGAACGCGACGATCGGATTCGGCGAGACGCATCATGCACACGAGGTGTTGCGATGAAGGGCGGCGGAAAGCGCGTGACGGCGCAGTGCCTGCGCCGGGAAAGCGCAACGACGAATGGCGATAAACCACCTGCACCGGAAGATCCCGCTGCGGGGCATCGCGCCCGGTTCACACGGTCTCACCCACCTCGCGGCAGTGGACGCGGCGACACCGGCTTTGCACTGCCGGCCGTGATCGCGGTCGGCGCGGCCGTCGCCGCGCTGACGGGCACATGGTTCGAATCGGCGCTGACGGAGTCGCGCCGCACGCGAGCGCTGTCGGACCGGTTGATCGCGTTTCATGCGGCCGACGCCGCGCTGGCTGCATGCACCGCGCGCTTGTTGCGCGGTTCGGCAAGTTACCTGCCCGAACGCGACGCGCATGCCGAACCGGATGCGTGGCGGCACGAGCCTGCGCTGACGCTCGCCGAGGCATTCGCGCCGTTCGCCGACTGGCCGCCGGCCGTGCAGCCGCCGCGATGCCTGATCGAAGCGTGGCGCGGCGCGGGGCCGGATGACGCCCGTGCGTACCTCGTCACGGCGCGCGGCGTCGGCACGCACGGGTCGAGCGTCGTCTGGCTGCAGAGCCAGGTTGCGATTCGTGACGGCCGCATCGTCGCGCAACGCTGGCGGCGCGTAGCGGCATTGCACTGACAAGGGGAGGGGGGCATGGTGCGACCGTCAGGATTCACGTTGCTCGAGCTGATGATCGTGCTCGCGATCGTCGCCGCCTTGGCCGGATGGGGGATTCCGTCGTATCGCGAGCATGTCGCGCGGGTCCATCGGGCATCGGCGGTATCGGCGCTGTATCGCGCGGCCCAGTATCTCGAGACGCTCGACGGCGTGCCGCCGGCAACGCTGCCCGATGCGCTCGCGCATGCGCCGCCGGACGGGCGGCCGGTCTATCGCGTGACGCGGCGGCCGCCGGCCGGCGACGATGCGCCGATGGCGTACGAACTCGAAGCGATCCCGCTCGACACCGGACCCATGCGCGACGACCTGTGCGGCGCGTTCACGCTGCATTCGGACGGGACAAAAAGCAATGCGCGGCACGACGGCAACGATGCGTGGAATCCGGCTTGCTGGGGCGTACGCTGACCGCCCGCGAAGCGAATGAAGCGCATACTGCCGCGCGCGGCCAGCGCGCGTCACCGCCTGCGCTGCGTTGCGGCCACTGCGGCCGTGGCGGCCGCTTAGCGCGTCATTCGCCGATGGCGGCGTCGCTGCCGCGCTCGTCGCGCGATTGTTTCCAGATCCGGTAGACCTCCCATGCGGCGAACCCGAGCGAGCCCCACTTCAGCGCGGGGCCGGCGCTGGCGCGCAGCAGCGAGCGAACCGGTTTCGCCAGCACGAGCGAGGCGAGCGAGCTCAGCATCGGATACTGGTTGACGAGATTGCCGAGGCTCGCGTTCAGCGTCTTCGCGGACTGGCTGAACTTGCCGCCGGACAGGCCGGGGATGAACACCTTGAGCCAGCTGAAGCGCGTGACCGCGTGGCGCATCTCGGCGGCGGCTTCCGCCAGTTCGAGTCGTTCGACCTCGGATCGCAGGATCAGCAATTCCTTGCGGAGCGCGCGATGCTGCGACGCGCTCCAGTTCGATCGCGACGAAGGGGGGCGGGGTGCATTGCCCGTGGCGTTCTGGCTCATGGCGCGTCGGCGAAGTGAGTGAGAGGGACGAACGCGATCGCGTTCATGGCTTGCCGCGGAACAGTTCGCGGTCTTTCTCGAGCTCGGCGAGGGTCGCCTCGAACACGGTCGGCGCATCGCGCAGGCCCGAGCGTGCCTTCAGCGCGCACGCGATGCCGCCCAGCGCATAGAGCGCGGTGATTGCGGCGAGCGCCTGCCAGCGATAGGTGTCCCAGAACGCGATCGCGATCAGCACGGTCAGGCTGATCAGCGCCATCGTCGCGAGCATCATCGCGGCGAGCCCGAGGAACAGCACGCCCATCAGGCGTTCCTTCTCCTCGGCCAGCTCGATGCCCACCAGTTCGAGGCGGGTTTGCAGGAGGCCGATCGCCGAGCCGACGAGGCGGCGCAGCGGTCCCTGGCCGGACGGCTGCGAGTGGGTGTCTGTCGTCATGGATGAGTGGCTTGCGCCAGTGAGCGGCTAGGACAAAGCCGCCGGCGGCGAACCGCCGGCCGGCTTCGGCGCCCGCAGCCGCGGGTAGCGGCGCGGGGGCGGAACGGCGCCAGGCGCGCGTTACTTGCGGTTGATCAGCAGACCGATCAGCACGCCGACGCCCGCAGCGACGCCGATCGACGTCCACGGATGCTCATGCACGTAGTCGTCGGTCGCGCGCGCGGCCTTCTTGCCTTTCTCGACCACGACGACCTGGACGTCGGCTGCCTTTTCCTTGGCCTGCTTCAGGCGCGACATGGCTTTTTCGCGCAGCTCGGCCGCACGGTCGCCCGTGCTGCTCGCGGCTTGCTTGAGCAGGTCTTCGGCGTCCGCGAGAACGGTTTTGATATCCGACATCAGTTTCTCCTTGTTGATTTCCGACATTGCAACTCCCTTCATGCTGTCATGCTGCAGGTTCACATCGTAGCGAAACGCCTGCCTGCTGGCGAGCCGGGAAGACGCACGGGGTGCGTTGCCAGACTGCATAGTAAACGACTTGTAATCTTCGACAGAGCGGCAAACGGCGCAAAAAGTTTCATGCGCGACCGGTCATCCTCGCCCGGCACCGGGCAAAAATGACAAAAAAGCATGAATATCAAACGTAATAATCGTTCGCATCGCGCATGGCTTCCCTTAAGCTGATGGACTGTCCCGCGCCGACCGCGCGCGGTTTCAACCAGTATCGTTCGAGGAGGGAACACCATGAGTCTGCGTCTTGGCGACATCGCACCGGATTTCGAGCAGGAATCGAGCCTGGGCCCGATCAAGTTTCACGAGTGGCTCGGCAACAGCTGGGGCGTGCTGTTCTCCCATCCGGCCGACTACACGCCGGTGTGCACGACGGAACTCGGGCTGACCGCGAAGCTGAAGGGCGAATTCGAGAAGCGCAACGTGAAGGTGATCGCGCTGTCGGTCGACGGCGTCGATTCGCACAAGGGCTGGATCAACGACATCAACGAAACGCAGTCGACGGTCGTCGGTTTCCCGATCATCGCCGATGCGGATCGCAAGGTCTCGCAACTGTATGACATGATCCACCCGAACGCGAACGAAACGCTGACGGTGCGCTCGCTGTTCGTGATCGATCCGAACAAGAAGGTGCGGCTCATCATCACCTACCCGGCCAGCACGGGGCGCAACTTCGACGAAGTGCTGCGCGTGATCGACTCGCTGCAGCTCACCGACAACTACAAGGTCGCGACGCCCGGCAACTGGAAGGATGGCGACGATGTCGTGATCGTGCCGTCGCTGCAGGATCCGGAGGAACTGAAGCAGCGCTTCCCGAAGGGCTTCAACGCGGTGCGTCCGTACCTGCGCCTCACGCCGCAGCCGAACAAGTAAGCGGCGTGCGTCGCGCGATCGCGGCCTTGGGCCCGATGCGCGAAGGTCGATGAAACAACGGCCCGCCCGGCAGTCATGCCGGGCGGGCCGTTTCTTTGCGGTGCATGCGTGGCGGCGGCCGCCGCCACGTCGGAACGATCAGAAGAAAGCCTGGATGCCGGTCTGCGCGCGGCCGAGAATCAGCGCGTGGATGTCGTGCGTGCCTTCGTACGTGTTGACCACCTCGAGGTTCACGAGGTGACGCGCGACGCCGAATTCGTCCGAGATGCCGTTGCCGCCGAGCATGTCGCGCGCGAGCCGCGCGATGTCGAGCGCCTTGCCGCACGAATTGCGCTTCATGATCGACGTGATCTCGACGGCCGCCGTGCCTTCGTCCTTCATCCGGCCGAGTCGCAACACGCCCTGCAGGCCGAGCGTGATCTCGGTCTGCATGTCGGCGAGCTTCTTCTGGATCAGCTGGTTCGCGGCGAGCGGCCGGCCGAACTGCTTGCGGTCGAGCACGTACTGGCGCGCGGTGTGCCAGCACGACTCGGCGGCGCCGAGCGCGCCCCATGCAATCCCGTAGCGCGCCGAGTTCAGGCACGTGAATGGGCCGCGCAGGCCGCTCACGTTCGGCATCAGGTTCTCGTCGGGCACGAACACCTCGTCGAGCACGATCTCGCCGGTGATCGACGCGCGCAGCCCGACCTTGCCGTGGATCGCCGGCGCCGACAGGCCCTTCCAGCCCTTCTCGAGGATGAAGCCGCGGATCGTGTCCTTGCCGTCTTCCTCGAGTTTCGCCCACACGACGAACACGTCGGCGATCGGCGAGTTGGTGATCCACATCTTCGCGCCGGACAGCGAGTAGCCGCCGGCCACTTTCTTCGCGCGCGTGACCATGCTGCCCGGATCGGAGCCGTGGTTCGGCTCGGTCAGCCCGAAGCAGCCGATCCACTCGCCGGTCGCGAGCTTCGGCAGATATTTCTGTTTCTGCGCGTCCGAGCCGAATTCGAAGATCGGCACCATCACGAGCGACGACTGCACCGACATCATCGAGCGGTAGCCGGAATCGACGCGCTCGACTTCGCGCGCGATCAGGCCGTAGCTCACGTAGTTGAGGCCGGGGCCGCCGTACTGCTCGGGAATCGTCGGGCCGAGCAGGCCGAGCTCGCCCATCTCGCGGAAGATTTCCGCATCGGTGCGCTCGTGGCGGAACGCCTCGGTCACGCGCGGCGCGAGCTTGTCCTGCGCGTACGCGTGCGCGGCGTCGCGCACCATCCGCTCTTCTTCGGTCAGTTGCTGGTCGAGCAGCAGCGGATCGTCCCAATGAAAAGTTGCAGCGCTCATCGATGATCTCCTCACTTGACTGTAGTTCCGCTCTGCGGAACAATGTTTTGCAAATTGATCCCAGTGTAGCATCAGATGACGCTTTCAACCATCGACGAAACCCCAATCGACGAACGCAAGTTCGTGGTCGCGCTTGCGCGCGGGCTCGACCTGCTGCGCGCATTCCGGCCCGGCGAGACGATGCTCGGCAACCGCGATTTCGCGCAGCGCACGGGTTTGCCGAAGGCGACGGTGAACCGGCTCGCCTATACGCTGACCGTGCTGGGCTATCTGCGCTACGACGAGACGCTCGGAAAGTATGCGCTGGACGCCGGCGTGCTGTCGCTCGGCTACGCGCTGCTGTCGGGCTCCGGCACGCTCGACCTCGCGCGACCGCACATGCAGGCGCTCGCGCGCGAGATCGGCGCGGCCGTGTCGCTCGGCTGCCGCGACGGCCTCGACATGATCTATCTGGAGACGATTCGCAGCGAGACCGCGCTGACGCTCGGGCTCGCGCCCGGCTCGCGGCTGTCGATGCTGACGAGTTCGATGGGGCGCGCGTACCTGGCCGTGCAGCCGGAGGATGTCCGGCGCGCGCTCTATGCGGAATTGCACCGGGCGGCCGGCGGCGCGGCCGACGCCGATGCGCTCGTCGCCGCTGCGCAGCAGGCGGTGGCCGAGTTTCCGGCGAGCGGCTGCTGCTATTCGTTCCGCGCGTGGCACGCGGACGTCAACGCGGCGGCCGTGCCGTTTCGCGAGCCGCGCGAAGGGCGCTGGCTGATCCTGAGCTGCAGCGGCCCGGCGTCGTCGATGGACGACGACGTGTTCCGCACGCTGGTCGGGCCAAAATTGAAGGCGCTCGCGCAGCGGCTCGGGCAGACGGCCTGAGCGCGACGGCCGCGCTGCGCATCTGACGCCTCGCATAGCGAGGCCCCGAGACGACCCGGCAAACAGGGCGTCGATTCCTCCGCGCCCGTTCCCTTTCCATTCCTCCGCGCACCGAGCAGCCTGCCCGGCCGCGGCCCTTTCTAGACCGTCACCACCTTCGCGAACACCGGCCCCTGCATGAACCGCACGTCGTGCTGGCGCAGCAGTTCGCACTGCGTCTCGTCGACGACGCCGTCGAAGATCAGCGGAATCCGCACGCGCTGCGCATACGCGACGAGCGCCTTCACCATCCCGTCGCGCAGCGCGATGCCGGCATCCATCTTGATGTAGTCGGGCCGCGCCATCTCCGATTCGACCGCGAGGATGCGCCCCGGGTCGGGCAGCTTGTCCGCGACCTTGAAGCCGTGATGCTGGTAGCTGCGCGTCAGGTAGCCGAGGAAGGTCTTGTGCGCGACCGCGACCGCCGGCAGCTCGATCACGATCCGCTCGGGCGACAGCCCGAAGCGCTGCAGCACCGACGAGAAATGCTTGCCGTGATCGTATTTCACGCTCTTGAGCAGCCGTTCGTGCACGCGCAGGAACAGCAGCCCGTGGCGCTGCGCACCGAAGAAGTTGATCGCGTGCAGCGCGCGCGACAGGCGGTCGATCGCGACCAGCGTCTGGTCGTCGATGGCGGAGTCGACCGGATCGTGCGGCGCGCCCGTCACCAGCGTGACGGCCTGGAAGCCGAGCTCGTCGCCGTAGCGCTCGATCGCGTCCGCGAACGACGTCGACTGCGGCGCGCCCGGCATCGTCACGTCGTAGATGGGTTCGTACGCGCTGCCGAGTACGCGCTCGGGCAGGCGCGCACACGCGGTGCCGCCTTCGGCAAGCGCGAGGTGTTCCCGCAGATAGGGCAGCTGCCCGGCACGGGCGACCAGCTCGGGAATGGTAGGCGGAATCATCGGCGTCGATCGACAAGGAAAAAGGGCGGCCGAACGGGCCGCCTCATCTCGATAGTAGCAGTGCGCGCGGGGCTCGGCTTGGCGTTTCGCTCATATGGTTATCCCGTCCCCGAGCGGGCCGCCTAGGGTTTACGTTGATTTCACTATTCGTAATTGGTTTTACTATTCGTAAATCCTGAAGCGTGACATCGATCAAGAAAAGCGGCATCAGGGCGCTGCGCAGGCGGCGCCGTCCCCGAATCAACAGGAAGCAAGGAGCGAGACGTGGCGGTTGACTGGAAATGGAGGCAGCAGGGCCGGCCGGTGTGCCGGGGCGGGATCACGACGGGCGCGCCGGCGGGCGCGGGGCGGGGATGACGGACGGATGGCGACCATGAGCATCGACTACCAGACCCTGAAGTTCGAATACCGCCCGCGCGCGGCGCGCGGCGCCGGCGATGACGCGGCCGTCCATCCGGTGATCGTCGTCGGCGCGGGCCCGGTCGGCCTGTCGGCGGCGATCGACCTCGCGCAGCAGGGCGTGCCCGTCGTGCTGCTCGACGACGACGACACGCTGTCTACCGGCTCGCGCGCGATCTGCTTCGCGAAGCGCACGCTCGAGATCTTCGACCGGCTCGGCTGCGGCGAGCGCTTCGTCGACAAGGGCGTGAGCTGGCATGTCGGCAAGGTGTTCCTGCAGGACGAGCAGCTTTACGCCTTCGACCTGCTGCCGGAACAAGGGCATGCGCGTCCGGCGTTCATCAACCTGCAGCAGTACTACGTCGAAGGCTATCTGGCCGAGCGCGCGTTCGAGCTGCCGAACATCGACATCCGCTGGAAGCACAAGGTGACGGGCGTCGAGCAGTCGGCCGGGCATGCGGTGCTGACGATCGAGACGCCGGAAGGCGTCGAGACGCTGCGCGCGCAGTACGTGATCGCGGCCGACGGCTCGCGCAGCCCGCTGCGCGCGGCGATGGGCCTCGAAAGCCGCGGCCGCACGTTCAAGGATCGCTTCCTGATCGCCGACGTGAAGATGAAGGCGGAATTCCCGACCGAACGCTGGTTCTGGTTCGATCCGCCGTTCCACCGCAACCAGTCGGTGCTGCTGCATCGCCAGCCCGACAACGTGTGGCGCATCGACTTCCAGCTCGGCTGGGATGCCGATCCGGTCGCCGAGAAGCAGCCCGAGCGCGTGATTCCGCGCGTGCGCGCGCTGCTCGGGCCGGACGTCGAGTTCGAGCTCGAATGGGTCAGCGTCTATACGTTCCGTTGCCAGCGGATGGATACGTTCCGCCATGGCCGCGTGCTGTTCGCGGGCGACTCCGCGCACGGCGTGTCGCCGTTCGGCGCGCGCGGCGCGAACAGCGGCGTGCAGGACGCGGACAACCTCGCGTGGAAGCTGAAGCTCGTGCTCGACGGCAGCGCCCCCGACCGCCTGCTCGACACGTATGCGAGCGAGCGCGAGTTCGCGGCCGACGAGAACATCCGCAACTCGACACGCTCGACCGACTTCATCACGCCGAAGAGCCCCGTCTCGCGCGTGTTCCGCGACGCGACGCTGAAGCTCGCGCGCGACTGCGAGTTCGCGCGCAAGCTGGTGAACAGCGGCCGGCTGTCGGTGCCGGCGGTGCTCGCCGATTCGCCGCTGAACACACCCGATCGCGACACGTTCGCCGGCGCGATGCGGCCGGGCGCGGCGGCGGCCGATGCGCCGGTGCGCACGCCGCACGGCTCGGGCTGGCTGCTGCAGCATCTCCGCGGCGGCTTCGCCGGCGTGCTGTTCGGACTGCCGGGCGATGCGGCCGCGCTCGCGCAGGCGGTCGCGGATCTCGCGCTGCCGGTGCGGCCCGTGCTGGTCGTGCCGGCCGGGCATGCGCAGCCGGCGGCGGGCGTCGAGGTCGTCGAGGTCGTCGAGGATATCGACGGCGTAGCTGCACAGCGCTACGACGCGAAGCCCGGCACGTTCTACCTGTTGCGCCCCGACCAGCACGTGTGTGCGCGGATGCGCGCGCTCGATCGCCGCGCGATCGCCGATGCGCTGGCCCGCGCAACCTGCGCACGCTGAACACGACAACGATACCGATACCGGAGATACCCGCCATGCCCCCACTCGACACCCGCCCGCGTCTGGCCGATCCGGACGCATTCTACGAAGCGCTGATCGACATGCATCGCGACCTGTCCGACAGCGACAGCCAGCTCGTCAACGCGAAGCTGATCCTGCTGCTCGCGAACCAGATCGGCGATCTCGACGTGCTGCGCGAAGCGATGGCGCTCGCGCGCCGCGGCGTGACGCCGCCCGCGCATCCGGCCGCCGAGGTGACGCAATGAGTGCCGCGCCGAGCGATGCGCGCACGCTCGAAGTCGAGCATGTGATCGACGACACCCATAACCCGGGCTTTCACTGGATGCTGCTGGTGCTGTGCGGGCTGTGCCTCGTGATCGACGGCTTCGACGCGCAGGCGATGGGCTATGTCGCGCCGAGCGTGATCGCCGAATGGGGCGTGCCGAAGCAGGCGCTCGGCCCGGTGTTCAGCGCGAGCCTGTTCGGCATGCTGCTCGGTGCGCTCGGCCTGTCGGTGCTGGCCGACCGGATCGGGCGCCGCCCGGTGCTGATCGGCGCGACGCTGTTCTTCGCGCTGACGATGCTCGCGACGCCGTTCGCGGGCTCGATCCCGGTGCTGATGGCGTTGCGCTTCGTCACGGGGCTCGGCCTCGGCTGCATCATGCCGAACGCGATGGCGCTGGTCGGCGAGTTCAGCCCGGGCGCGCATCGCGTGAAGCGGATGATGATCGTGTCGTGCGGCTTCACGCTCGGCGCGGCGATCGGCGGCTTCATCAGCGCGGCGCTGATTCCGGCGCTCGGCTGGCGCGCGGTGTTCTTCGTCGGCGGCGCGGTGCCGCTGGTGCTCGCGATCGCGATGGTCGCGCGGCTTCCCGAGTCGCTGCAGTTCCTCGTGCTGAAAGGGCGCGACGCGCGGGCGCGCGACTGGCTCGCGCGCTTCGCGCCGCACGCGGGCATCGACGCGAACACGCGGCTCGTCGTGCGCGAGCGCGCAACGAGCGGCGCGCCGGTCGCCGAGCTGTTCCGCCATGGTCGCCTGCCCGTCACGCTGCTGCTGTGGGCGATCAGCTTCATGAACCTGATCGACCTGTACTTCCTGTCGAACTGGCTGCCGACCGTGATGCGCGATGCCGGTTATGCGCCGTCCACCGCGGTGATCGTCGGCACGGTGCTGCAGACGGGCGGCGTGGTCGGCACGCTGTCGCTCGGCTGGTTCATCGAGCGCTACGGCTTCGTGCGCGTGCTGTTCGCCTGCTTCGCGTGCGCGGCGGTGTCGGTCGGGCTGATCGGCTCGGTCGCGCACGCGCTGCCGTGGCTGCTGATCGTCGTGTTCGCGGGCGGGTTCTGCGTGGTCGGGGGGCAGCCGGCCGTCAACGCGCTCGCGGGCCAGTACTACCCGACCTCGCTGCGCTCGACGGGCATCGGCTGGAGCCTCGGCATCGGCCGCATCGGCTCGGTGCTGGGGCCGCTCGTCGGTGGGCAACTGATTGCACTCAACTGGTCGAACGGCGCGCTGTTTCATGCGGCCGCCGTGCCCGTGCTGTGCTCGGCGCTGTTCGTTCTCGGGCTCGCGGGTGTGTCGCGACGCCTCGGCGAACAGGCGCCGAGCGCCGCCTGAATTGATGGAGAAATGGAACGATGACGCTTGACCTGTCGAAACCGGCGAGTGCCGGCTACCTGAGCGGTTTCGCGAACGAGTTCGCGACCGAGGCGTTGCCCGGCGCATTGCCGCACGGCCGCAACTCGCCGCAGCGCGCGCCGTACGGGCTCTATGCGGAGCAGCTGTCGGGCACCGCGTTTACCGCGCCGCGCGGCCATAACCGCCGCTCGTGGCTGTACCGGATCCGCCCGGCGGCCGTGCATCGGCCGTTCGAGCCGTTCGCGGGCCCGCAGCGGCTCGTGTCGGAATTCGGCGATTCGGCCGACGTGCCGCCGACGCCGCCGAACCAGCTGCGCTGGGATCCGCTGCCGATGCCGGCCGAGCCGACCGATTTCGTCGAAGGCTGGGTGACGATGGCCGGCAACGGCTCGGCGGCCGCGATGAACGGCTGCGCGATCCACCTGTACGCGGCGAACCGCTCGATGCAGGACCGCTTCTTCTACAGCGCCGACGGCGAGCTGCTGATCGTGCCGCAGCAGGGGCGGTTGTTCATCGCGACCGAGTTCGGCCGCCTCGACGTCGAGCCGTTCGAGATCGCGGTAATCCCGCGCGGCGTGCGCTTCTCGGTCGCGCTGCCCGACGGCAACGCGCGCGGCTATATCTGCGAGAACTTCGGCGCGCAGCTGCGCCTGCCCGACCTCGGTCCGATCGGCTCGAACGGGCTCGCGAACCCGCGCGACTTCCTGACGCCGCAGGCCGCGTACGAGGACCGCGAAGGCGCGTTCGAACTCGTCGCCAAGCTGAACGGCCGGCTGTGGCGCGCGGATATCGGCCACTCGCCGCTCGACGTCGTCGCGTGGCACGGCAACTACGCGCCGTACAAATACGACCTGCGCCTGTTCAACACGATCGGCTCGATCAGCTTCGACCATCCCGATCCGTCGATCTTCCTCGTGCTGCATTCGCAGACCGATACGCCGGGCGTCGACGCGATCGACTTCGTGATCTTCCCGCCGCGCTGGCTCGCGGCCGAGGATACGTTCCGTCCGCCCTGGTTCCATCGCAACGTCGCGAGCGAGTTCATGGGGCTCGTGCACGGCGCGTACGACGCGAAGGCCGAAGGCTTCGTGCCGGGCGGTGCGAGCCTGCACAACTGCATGTCGGGCCACGGGCCCGACGCGGACACGTTCGAGAAGGCGTCGGCGAGCGACACGTCGAAGCCGCACAAGGTCGACGACACGATGGCGTTCATGTTCGAAACCCGCACGCTGATCCGGCCGACGCGCTACGCGCTCGACACCGCGCAGCTGCAGGCGAACTACTTCGAATGCTGGCAAGGCATCAGGAAACACTTCAATCCGGAGCAACGATGAGCGATACCCAAGACTGGCGCGCGACGCTCGACCCGGCTCGCAAGAGCTGGCTCGACACCGCGAACGATCCCGCCTGCGATTTTCCGATCCAGAACCTGCCGTTCGGGATCTTCAGCGATGCGAAGCAGCCGGCGCACCGCGCGGGCGTCGCGCTCGGCGACCAGATCGTCGATCTCGCCGCGCTCGCGCGTGCCGGCCTCGTGACGCTGCCGGGCGGCGGCGACGCGTTCGCCGCGCCGACGCTGAACGCGTTCATCGCGCTCGGCCGCGACGCGTGGCGCAGCGTGCGCGTGCAGCTGTCCGCGCTGTTCTCGCGCGAGAACGCGCGGCTGCGCGACGATGCGGCGCTGCGCGCGCAGGTGCTGGTCGCGCAGCGCGATGCGACGCTGCATCTGCCGGTCGAGATTCCCGGCTATACCGACTTCTATTCGTCGAAGGAGCACGCGACCAACGTCGGCTCGATGTTCCGCGATCCGAAGAACGCGCTGCTGCCGAACTGGTCGGAAATGCCGATCGGCTACAACGGCCGCGCGTCGTCGGTGGTCGTGAGCGGCACGCCGGTGCGGCGCCCGAACGGCCAGCTGAAGCTGCCCGACCAGGAGCGTCCGGTGTTCGGCGCGTGCCGCAAGCTCGACATCGAACTGGAGACGGGTTTCATCGTCGGCCGCGGCAATGCGCTCGGCGAGCCGATCGCGTGCGAGGACGCGGAAGCGCATATCTTCGGGATGGTGCTGCTCAACGACTGGAGCGCGCGCGACATCCAGCAGTGGGAATACGTGCCGCTCGGCCCGTTCAACGCGAAGACCTTCGCGACGACGATCTCGCCGTGGATCGTCACGCTCGATGCGCTCGAGCCGTTCCGCACCGCGCAGCCCGAGCAGTCGCCGCAGCCGCTCGCGTATCTGCAGCATGCGGGCCGGCATGCGTTCGACATCGCGCTCGAAGTGACGCTGCGCGCGGAAGGCGCAGCGCAGCCGACGACGATCTGCCGCACCAACTTCAAGCACATGTACTGGACGATGGCGCAGCAGCTCGCGCATCACACGGTTGCGGGCTGCAATACGCGGGTCGGCGACCTGATGGGCTCGGGCACGATCAGCGGGCCCACCCGCGATTCGTTCGGCAGCCTGCTGGAGCTGACGTGGAACGGCAAGGAACCGCTCGCGCTGAGCGGCGGCGGCAGCCGCACGTTCATCGAGGACGGCGACGAGCTGACGCTCGCCGGCTGGTGCCAGGGCGACGGCTATCGCGTCGGCTTCGGCCACTGCGCCGGCAAGATCCTGCCTGCATTGAAGGGGTGACGCACCGCGCGTGACGCGCCTGCATCGGACGGCCCGCCTCGCGCGGGCCGTCGTCGTTTCGGCCGTGTCACGCGTGCGATGCGGGCACGCGCCTCAGACCGCGCGCTGCAGCGCGGCGCGGCGTTCCCACAGCGCGGCGGCGACGAACGCGGCGACACACGCGACCAGCACGCCGACCAGCGCGTTGCTGCCCAGTTGCTCCATCAATGCGCCCGCGACCAGCGGGCCGCCGAAGCTCGCGGCGCTCCACGACGCCGACACGAGCGAGCTGGCCGTGACGAGCGCCGTGCCGCGGAAGCGCTCGCCGCATGCGACGAGCGACAGCGTATAGATGCTGCCGGCGGCCGCGCCGAGCACGAACAGCAGCGGCCAGCACAGCCACGGATTCGCGACGACGAACGGCAGCAGCGGCAGGCCGGCGAGCACGATCCAGCCCGCGCCGAGATGCACGCGTTCGCGGCCGAGCTTGTCCGCGAGCCAGCCGATCGGGAACTGCATCGCGGTGTCGCCGAACAGCATGATCGACGCGAGCAGCACGGCGGTTTCGCTCGCGACGCCATGATCCATCGCGTAGAGCGGCAGTAACGACAGCGCGAGCGTGTCGAACAGCGCGAAGAAGCCGGTGCCGATGATCAGCGCCGGCATGCGCGGCAGCACGGCGAGCCAGTGATCGTGCGTTTCGTGATGCGCATCGTCGCCGGCGAGCGGCGCGCGCCGGATCGTCGCGAGCGTCGGCAGCGCGAGCAGGAACAGCGCGCCGCACAGCGCGAAGCGAATGCCGGTCGCGCCGGCGATCTGGCTGACGAGCACGGGGCCCGCCATCTGGAACAGCGTGAAGTTGGTCGCGTAGATCGCGACGACGCGGCCGCGCGTCGAATCGTCGGCGAGCTGGTTGACCCACGCTTCGCCGATCGTAAACAGCAGCATCAGCACGGCGCCGCACAGCACGCGCAGCACGGCCCACACGATCAGGCTCGACGTGAACTGCATCAGCGCGGTGGCGGCGGCGAGCAGCACGACCGACACGACGATCGCGCGGCGCGCGCCGATGCGCCGCGCGAGCGCGGTGACGAACGGCACGATCGCGAGCCCGCCGCCGGCCTGCGCGGCCGTCAGCATGCCGACCACGTTGGTGCCGTGCCCGGCTTCGGTCAGCGCGAGCGCGGTGAGGGGCAGCGTGGCGCCGGTGCCGAGACCGACGACCGCAACGCTCAGGATGAGCGCAAGGAAATCACGGTTGAGGATGGCTTTCATCGGGCGCGATGCTACACCTCGGGCCTTGAAAGGTCCATGAAGGCCATCAAGTCCGAATGGTGTTGCGTGCGCAACGATCGCGGCCCGGGCGCGTCACACGTACTCGGTCGGCACGGCCACCGGGCGGCGTTCGAGCGATGCGGACCACAGCGTCAGCGCGAGCGCGGCGACGACCATCGCGACGCCGACCCACGGCAGGTTCACGAGCGACACGCCGGAGCCGATCGCCATCCCGCCGAGCCACGCGCCGGTCGCATTGCCGAGGTTGAACGCACCCTGGTTCAGCGTCGAGGCGAGGTTCGGCGCATCGCTCGCGCGATCGACGATCAGGATCTGCAGCGGCGGCACGATCGCGAACGCGAGGATGCCCCAGACGAAGATCGTCGCGAGCGCGGCGAACGGCAGGTGCATCGTGCCGGCGAACGTCGCGAGCACGACACCGATCAGCGCGAGGGTCGCGATCAGCGACGGCATCCGGCGCCAGTCGGCGAGCCTGCCGCCGAGCGTGCCGCCGACCGTCAGGCCGAGGCCGAACAGCAGCAGCACGTAGGTGACCTGGCGCGGCGAGAAGCCCGTCACGTCCTCGAGGATCGGCGTGATGTAGGTGAACACGCTGAACAGGCTCGCCGACGCGAGCACGCTGATGCCGAGCACCATCAGCACCTGCGGGTGCTTCAGCACGCCGAATTCGCGCGTGATGCTGGTGTCGGGCATCGCGAGGTGTTTCGGCAGGCATACGGCGAGCGCGGCGGCCGCGGCGATGCCGATGCCGGTGACGGCCCAGAACGTCGCGCGCCAGCCGTAGGCCTGGCCCAGCGCGGTGCCGAGCGGCACGCCGAGCACGTTCGCGAGCGTGAGGCCGGTAAACATCAGCGCGATCGCCTGCGCGCGGCGGTTCGGCGCGACGAGGTTGCTCGCGACCACCGAGCCGATCCCGAAGAACGCGCCGTGGCAGAACGCGGTGACGACGCGCGCGGCCATCAGCACCGCATAGCCGGGCGCGATCGCGCAGAACAGGTTGCCGGCGATGAACAGGCCGATCAGCCCCATCAGCGCGCGCTTGCGCGGCATCTTCGCGGTGACGATCGCGAGGATCGGCGCGCCGATCGTCACGCCGAGCGCGTAGCCGGACACGAGCATGCCGGCGGCGGGAATCGACACGCCGAGGTCGCGCGCGACGTTGGGCAGCAGCCCCATGATCACGAATTCGGTGGTACCGATTCCAAATGCGGCGACGGCGAGAGCGAACAGAGGTAAGGGCATCGCGGAGGATTCCGGGAAAGGCCGTCGGCCAGGAGCGGCGCAGGACGCGCGGAGCGGGTGGACGGCAGGGCGATAGCCGCGATTCTACTTCAGTGGAAACCCTTATGCCGGGGGCCGGAACGGCTGTTGCCGGCGTGCGACGGGCCGCGCCCGGACTGTGGGAGGGACGGCGGCGCGGGTCGTGAGTCGCGGAGGATGGCGGGGCCGGGACAGGCCAGTTTCTAGGTTGGTTGTTCGGCCGAGGCTTCCGTGCCGCCGGAGCCGTCACCGGAACCGACTGCCGCGGCAGCCGCCAACTCTTGCGCCGCCGGCGCGCCCCAGCCGTTCTCGAACAGGCACGCGTCGATCGGCATCCGCGCGGCCCAGCGCGCTTCCTCGAGCATCGGCTTCGCATAGAACGCGTCGACGTGCCCGATGCACAGCACGGCAATCGGTTTCGCGCCGTCGGGCATGCCGAGCAGCGTGCGCAGCGCGTCGACGTCGAACAGCGATACCCAGCCCATCCCGAGTCCTTCCGCGCGGGCCGCGAGCCACATGTTCTGGATCGCGCACGCGGCCGACGCGAGATCCATTTCCGGCAGCGTGCGGCGGCCGAACACATGGCGTTCGCGATCGTCGGTCAGCGCGACGACCAGCAGTTCGCCGCATTCGCGCACGCCTTCGACCTTCAGCCGCATGAAGTCGTCGTGGCGCTCGCCGAGCGCGTCGGCGGTCGCGCGGCGCTCGGCCTCGACCAGCGCGTGGATCGCGGTGCGCAGCGCGCGATCGGTGATGCGGACGAAGCGCCACGGCTGCATGAAGCCGACGCTCGGTGCATGGTGCGCGGCGCGCAGCAGCCGGCCGAGCACGGCCGGATCGACCGGCGCGGGCGTGAAATGGCGCATGTCGCGTCGCTCGAAGATGGCGCGGTAAACGGCGGCGAGGTCGGGATCGTCGAAACGCATGGGCGGCGGAAGCAGGGATGACGTCGGCGCAACGATAGCAGACGGCGCGTACGAAGCGTTGCCTCAACCGAAACAAAGTGCGCAATTGTTGACGCAGGCGTGCACAGCGAGCGGCCATGCGCACAAGCAAACGATTGCGGACGCGCTGCGGGCCCGCAAACGCGCCGTTTTTCAGCGGTTCGTCGTCACGAGGTTCTGCGGCGTGCCCGCATGCCACGCCTCGATGTTCAGCAGCGTCGTGTGCGCGATTTCGGCGAGCGCCTCGCGCGTGAAGAACGCCTGGTGCGACGTGACGATCACGTTCGGGAACGTCAGCAGCCGCGCGAGCACGTCGTCCTGCAGCGGCAGGTCCGAGTGGTCCTCGAAGAACAGCCCGCTTTCCTCTTCGTACACGTCGAGCCCGAGATGGCCGAGCTGGCCGCTCTTGAGCGCATCGATCAGCGCCTGCGCGTCGACCAGGCCGCCGCGGCCGGTGTTGATCAGCATCGCGCCGGGCTTCATCCGCGCGAGCGTCTGCGCATTGATCAGATGGTGCGTGGACGGCAGCAGCGGGCAATGCAGGCTGACGATGTCGGCGTGGCGCAGCAGCTCGTCGAGTTCGACGTAGCGCGCGCCGAACGCGATCAGCTCGTCGTCGTAGGGCGGCATCGAGTGGGCGAGCACGTGCATCCCGAAGCCCATCATGATCTTTGCGAACACGCGGCCGATCAGGCCGGTGCCGATCACGCCGACCGTCTTGCCGTGCAGGTCGAAGCCGAGCAGGCCGTTCAGCGAGAAATCGCCCTCGCGGGTGCGCGCGACCGCGCGCGGCAGGCGGCGGTTGAGCGCGAGGATCAGCGCGACCGCGTGTTCGGCGACCGCGTGCGGCGAATAGGCCGGCACGCGCACGACCGCGATGCCGAGCCGCTCGGCGGCCGCCAGGTCGACGTGGTTGAAGCCGGCCGAGCGCAGCGCGATCAGGCGCGTGCCGCCGTCCGCGAGCCGTTCGAGCACGGCCGCGTCGACGGTGTCGTTGACGAACGGGCAGACGACGTCATAGCCGTGCGCGAGGATGGCCGTCTCCGCATCGAGATGCGACGGCTGGAAGTGCAGCCGGTAGCCGAACTGCCGGTTCGCCGCAGTGAACGAATCGTCGTCGTATTGCCGGCTGCTGAACAGGATCACGCGCACGCTGCACCTCCGATGGCTGTCGCGGGCAGTTTACTGCAGGCCCGTGACGATGTCGGGGCGTTCGCCCCGCGCCGGCCGCAGGAAGCCGTAGTCGGCGCGCTCGCGCTGCGTCGGCGTGCCGAAGTGTTCGAGCGCGTGTTCGACGAAGCTGCGCGTGCGTGCCGGCACGAACTGCCGGTTCGGGTAGACGAGCGACAGCTGCGCGTCCGGATCGTCGATCCGGTAGGTGGGCAGCAGCCGCACCAGCGTGCCGTTGTCGATCGCGTCGGCGACGCAGTGCGAGGGCAGCATCGCGATGCCCGATCCGGCGACGACCGCCGCCTGCACGAGCGCGAGCTGGTTGACCGTGCAGGCCGGGCGCACCGTGACGGCGTGCACGACTTCGTCAGGGCCGACCAGCCGCCAGGCGGGCGTGTGCTGATGCGGCGCGAGCGCGATCCAGTCGTGGCGCGGCAGGTCGTCGGGCGAGCGCGGCTCGCCGCGCCGTTCGAGATAGGCGGGCGCCGCGCATGCGACGAACGGGTTCGGCGCGAGCGGATGACCGATCAGCGCCGGATTGCCGGCGAGCCGGTCGCCCGTGACGATGCCGACGTCGTAGCCCGAGTCGAGCATGTCGAGCGGCCCCTCGGCGACCGTGAGGTGCACGCGTAGCTCCGGATAGCGCTGCCGGAAGCTGCTGACGAGCGGCGTCAGCGCGAGCGGCGACAGCAGGCCCGACGCGACGATGCGCAGCGTGCCGCCCGGCTCGCGCGCCGCATGCGCGACCGACGCCTCGAGGTGGTCGAACTCCTCGAGCAGTGCGCGGCAGCCATCGAGATAACGCGCGCCGGCCTCCGTGAGCGACAGGTTGCGCGTCGTGCGGTGGATCAGCCGCGTATTCAGATGGCCCTCGAGCATCGCGATCGAGCGCGTGACGAGTGCGTTGGACACGCCGAGATGGTGCGCCGCGCGCCGGAAGCTCTGTTGCTCGGCGACGCAGACGAAGACACGCATGGTCTGAATCTGGTTCATGGCTCGCGTATTTCTGGCCCGGTTGACTGATTATGGTTGTGATTTTTCGTCGCGCAGCCGTGAAAGCCCAATGCGCGACACCCGATTCTCCCTCGTATCGAAAAAACGTTTTTTCGATTCCGCAGACGATTGTTCAATAAGGAAACGATATCCGTCAACCTGAGAAAAAGGGCGGGTTGCGGAAAATCGGAATCGCGGGTGCCCGAAAAACCGCCGGACCCCGCCGGCGGTCGGCGTCGCGGGCGGATTCGGGCATTCGCTTATGCGTCGATGCAATGAATATTTCGCATATGAATCAACGGATTGTGCCCGATGGGCGCGCCCGGTCGGGGTAATTTTCGGTATTTCCGGCAATGGGATGCTGGAGAATGGCGTTTTTTGCCAGTATGTCGAATATGCGTATCGAATCCGGTTCGGCGATTTTACGGCGCGCAAAGTTTCTTGCGTGCGCACAGGCGGCTGCGGCGAACGGTTCGAATCGATGAATCATCTCGATATTGCGCCGGAAAATCGCCCGCATGGAACCGTTTCACCATCGGAACGGGAATTCCGCGCGGGCCGGCGCGCGATCTGGCCCGGTCCGGCGACCGGGCCGGCTGCCTGCTGTCCGGTGCTGCGTGCCTCTTGCGCAATGCGGCGGAACGGGGAATGATCGATTGGCTCGCCGTGCGGCGAGCGTTCCTGCATTTCGTCCCATTCATCCCGTTCCAGCCATGTCCATCGATTACTCGCCGATTCCCTGTCCCGTCGTCGTGCCGCTCGACGCGATCCTGCCCGAAGAACCGCTGCTGATGATGGGGGCCGGCCCGGTTCCGATCCCGGCCGCCGTCGCCAAGGCGAACACGATCGTGATCAACCACCTCGGCGCGACGATGGCGAAGATCATCGAGCAGGTGAAGGAGATGGCGCGCTACGTGTTCCAGACCCGCACGAAGTGGGTGCTCGGCGTCGCCGGCCCCGGCTCGGCCGCGATGGAGATGGCGATCTCGAACCTCGCGTGGCGCGGCACGCGCGTGCTGTCGATCCGCAACGGCTTCTTCAGCGCGCGGATGGCCGAGATGGCCACGCGCGTCGGCGCCGACGTCTCGACGCTCGAAGTGGCCGACCGCGCGGTCGCGAGCCTCGACGAGGTCGCCGACGCGATGGCGCGCGAGCGCCCCGAGATCGTCACGATCGTGCAGGGCGAGACGTCGAACACCGTATGGAATCGCGACCTGCGCGACATCGCCGCGCTCGCGAAGGCGGCCGGCGCGCTGGTCGTCGTCGATGCGGTGTGCACGCTGTCGACGATGCCGCTCGAGATGGACGCGTGGGGCATCGACGCGGTGATCACCGGCGGCCAGAAGGGGCTGTCGTCGATTCCGGGCGTGTCGCTGATCGCCTTCTCCGATGCGGCCTGGGAGCGGATGAAGCGGCGTCCCGAACCGAATGCGCACTGGTGCCTCGACATGGCGCTCGCGGAGAACTTCTGGCACAACGCCGGCTATCACTACACGGCGCCCGTGTCGGGCGTGCTCGCGCTGCACGAGGCGCTGCGGCTCGTCTGCGCGGAAACGCTCGAAAGCCGCTTCGCGCGCCACCTGCGCTGCTCGCTCGCGCTGCAGGCAGGCGTCGAGGCAATGGGGCTCAGGCTCTATGCGCCGAAGGACTGCCGGCTCAATTCGGTGGTCGGCATCGAGACGCCCGACGGGCTCACGCCGGGCATGATCTGCGGGCATATCTCGAAGCAGTACCAGGTCGAGATCTCCGGCTCGTTCGGGCTGCCGATCGTGCGGATCGGCCAGATGGGCGAGCAGTGCCGCGAACACAACCTGTTCCGCACCGTGCATGCGTTCGGCCGCACGATGGTCGACCTGAAGGTGCCGGTCGATCTGCCGGCCGGCGTCGCCGCGCTCGAACAGGAGCTGTCGCGGCGCGGCGTGTAACCGACGCGGGAAGGGCGGGGCCTCAGCCGCCCCGCATCGCGCGCCGGTACGTGTTCGGCGTCGTGCCGTGCGCGTCGCGGAAGCGGTGGCTGAAGTGTCCGGCGTTCGCGTATCCGCATTCGGCCGCGATCTGCGCGAGCGGCAGCGCCGTCGTGCGCAGCAGCAGGCGGGCCCGTGCGAGCCGCTGTTCGGCCACCCATGCATGCGGCGCGCGGCCGAACGACAGGCGGAACATCCGCGAGAAGTGATATTCGGACAGCGCGGCGACATCGGCGAGTTCGCCGAGCGTCAGCGGCTGCGACAGGTACGTGTCGATGTAGTCGCGCACGCGGCGGCGCACGGCCGGCGCGAGCCCGCCGCGAAACGACGCATCGGTGCGCGTCGTGCTTTGGCCGTGCAGCAGCAGGCTCAGCACCTCGTGCGCGGTTTCGTTGACGCGCAGCCGGCCGTCGGCATCGTCCCAGCGCTCCAGCGCGAGCGAGCGGAACTGCGTCGCGACGCGCGCATCCTCGAAATAGGTGCGGTCGGCGAGCTTCAGTTCGCGCGGTTCGCGGTCGAGTTCGCGGATCGCGCGCTGCGTGAAGTGCTCGGGCAGGAAGTACAGGTGGATGAAATGCATCTCGCCGCGCACCCACCAGCGCGATTCGTGATCGCCCGGCAGCGCGCACAGCAGGCTCGGCGCGCCGTAGCGCGGCACGCGCTCGCGCTCGGTCCGGTAGCCGCCGTCGAGATAGCACGACAGCGTGTGATGGCCGGGCTGCGCGTAGATCGTCTCGGCTTCGTCGGTGATCCGTGTCCATTCGGCGATCGCGAGATGGTCGCCGAGCCACGCGAAGCGCTCGAGCGTCGCGTTCGCCTCGGCGAGCGTGCGGCAAACCGACTGCAGGCCGAACGGGATGTCGGCGCCGGCCAGCGCGGCGGCGCGATCGACGGGCGGGGCGGAAAGGGACGGACTCATGATGCGCCGAGTATAAGCGCGTGCGCGCCGGCGCGCCCGGCCTCGCGAAAAAGACCGCAATTCCGGACAATCGCCGCATGTCGCGCGGCGGCATAGTCGGAGTCCGTTTCACCCGATTCCGTGTTTGTCGACCGCCATGAACCTGTCGCTCTATATCGTCACCGTGCTGATCTGGGGAACCACCTGGATCGCGATCAAATGGCAACTCGGCGCCGTGCCGCCGCCCGTCTCGATCGCGTGGCGCTTCTGGCTCGCCGCCGCCGTGATGTTCGCGCTGCTGCGCGTGATGCGCCGGCCGGCGCGCCCGCCGCGCGAGGCGTGGCGCTTTCTTCTCGCGCAGGGCTTCGCGCTGTTCTGCCTGAATTTCCTGTGCTTCTACTACGCGGAGCGCGTCGTGCCGAGCGGGCTCGTCGCGGTGATCTTCTCGACCGCGCCGCTGCTGAACTCGATCAACGGCCGGCTGTTCATGGGGCGGCCGCTGCGGCCGTCCGCGATCGCCGGCGCGCTGCTCGGGCTGACCGGCATCGCGTGCCTGTTCTGGCAGCAGATGGCCGGCCATCTCGACGATCACGCGACGTGGACGGGCCTCGCGATCGCGTTCGCGGGCACGATGTGCTTCTCGGCCGGCAACCTGCTGTCGAGCCGGATGCAGTCGATGGGGCTGCATCCGCTCGCGACCAACGGCTGGGCGATGCTGATCGGCGCGGCGATCCTGACCATCGGCAGCGTGGCGGCCGGGTTGCCGTTCGCGGTCGATCCGAGCCCGCGCTATCTCGGCGCGCTCGTCTACCTTGCGGTGCCGGGCTCGGTGATCGGCTTCACCGCCTATCTGACGCTCGTCGGCCGCATCGGGCCGGAGCGGGCCGCCTACTGCACGGTGCTGTTCCCGATCGTCGCGCTGGCCGTGTCGACGGTGTTCGAGGGCTATCGGTGGTCGCCGCTCGCGGTGGTCGGGCTGCTGCTCGTGCTGGCCGGGAATCTGGTTGCGTTCGATCTGACGCGGCGATTGTTTCTGCGGACGGCCTGAGCGGGCGGGGTGGCCCACGACGGGTTGACGGGGCGATGTTGCTGGCCGATACGGGCGGCACGCCATGACAGCGGGATGGTTGACGAGGTTGACGTGGTTGCGTGATTGGCCTACGCTTCTTCCTGATTGCGAAAGGAGGCGACGATGGGCCGGCACGCACACACGATCGAGGACGTCGTCCTCGACGTCGATACCGCGGACGCGCTGCGCAGCGCGGTCGGCGCCGCGACCATGCTCGGGCCCGACAAGGCCCGCGCGCTGCTCAGGCTTTCCGACGCGCAACTCGGGCATCTGTTCAAGGTCGGTATCGCGCAGGTCATCGATCTGGCGGCGACGGTCACGTTCGGGATCGCGGCTGCCGCGACGCGCGACAGGACGGATCCGGGCCGCGCGAAGCAGGCGTCCGGATCGACCGCGCGTAAGGCCGCCGCGCTTTCCGAGGTCGAGCGTCTCGTGCTGCCGGAACGACAGGCGCTGGTCGCCAGCGGCAGGCTGCTGCCGGCCGCCGAGATCTGGACGGCACTGGGAATCACGCGCCAGGCACTGAACAAGGCGGTCGCGTCGGGGCGCATCTTTACGGTCGACGTTGGCGCCGCGCAGTTCTACCCGGCCTTTTATCTGGCGGGCGACATCGATCGCAAGACGCTGGGAAGGGTGACACAGCAGTTGGGCGACCTGCCGGGCTGGAGCAAATGGCAGTTTTTCACGACGCCGAAAGCGTCGCTCGGCAAGCTCACGCCGCTGAAGGCGCTCGCACAAGGCAAGGTCGAGCAGGTGATGCGCGCGGCAGCGGCGTTCGCCGAGCGCTAGGGCCTGCCTTCATATCGACCCGGACCCAGGGGAGCGGATATTTGACGTTGACGACGCCCGGCAGCACTTCCCGAACGCGAGGCCGGGACTTCAACACCCTGCCGCGTTAGCCGGCGCATCGCCGTGCCGCGCGCCCGCAGACCGGGCGCGCGCTGCAGCCTCCGATATCCGCCGTTCGTCCCGCGCTCAGGCCGCCGCGCCGCTGCCCGCCAGCCGCGCCTGCCGCTGATACAGCAGCGCCGACAGCCCGACGCCCGCCGCCGCCGCGACGGCCGCGAACAGGAACACCTGCGGATAGCCGAACGCGCCCGCCACATAACCGGCGAGCGGGCCCGTGATGCCGAGCGACAGGTCGAGGAACACCGAATACGCGGACAGCGCCGCGCCGCGGCTCGCGGGCGGCACGAGCGCGACGGCCTCGACGCCGAGCGCCGGGAAGATCAGCGCGAAGCCGAAGCCGGTGAGCGCGGCGCCGACCAGCGCCACGTGCGGGACGGGCGCGAGCCACAGCAGCACGAGGCCCGAGCATTCGAAGGCGAACGACACGATCGCGACGCGGAAGCCGCCGTAGGTCTTGATCGTGTTCGCGAACAGCAGGCGCGCGCCGATGAACAGCGTGCCGAATACCGTCAGCGACAGCGCGGCGTTCGGCCAGTGGCGCGCCGCGTAGTACAGCGTGACGAAGGTCGCGATCGAGCCGAAGCCGGCCGAGCCGAGCGCGAGGCCGAGGCCGTGCGGCAGCACGCGCGTAAACACGCTTGCATACGACATCCGCTCGCCGTGCACGATCGGCACCGCGTCGATCAGGCGGGCAAGGTAATAGCCGAGCGCGGCGAGCGCGATCACGATCACGCCGATCAGCGCCGGATTCAGCGTATGCGCGATCGCGACGCCGAGCGGCGCGCCGAGCGCCAGCGCGCCGTAGGTCGCGATGCCGTTCCACGAGATCACCTTCGCGTTGTGCGCGACGCCGACCCGGCCGATGCCCCACAGGATCGCGCCGGTGCCGCACAGGCTCTCGCCGACGCCCAGCACCAGCCGGCTCGCGACCAGCAGCACGAGGCTCGCGACGGGCCAGTGCGCGAGCAGCAGCGCGACCAGCAGCAGCACGCCCGACGCGCCGCAGCCGACCAGCCCGCGCAGCACGGTCCGCTTCGGGCCCAGCGTGTCGGCGAAGCGTCCGGCGAGCGGCCGCGACGCGAGCGTCGCGAAATACTGGACGCTGATCGCTGCGCCCGCGACGATCGCCGAAAAGCCGAGATCGTCGTGGACGAAGCCCGGCAGCACGGCGAGCGGCAGGCCGATGGTCAGGTAGCAGATGAACGTGAAGCTGACGACGGACACGATTTGCAGCGTGACGGCGAACCCGCTGCGCGGCGTGGGGGCGGAATCGGTTGACATGGGGTCTGAACGAATGAGGGGACGAAACGCACGGCGGCGAAAAACGGAATCGGGATTTTCCCATGGAACCGGTTTTCCCGCAGGTACCGTTTAGTTAATCGAACCCTTTTCCGCCCCGGTTGCGGTGGAGCGCGGCACGGCGGCGCCGTGCCCGTCCGGCAGGCGGGGCGGGCCTGCGCGCCGATCGCCGGCCGGCGCCGGAAACCATATCGCCGCAGTTATATGGGCCCCATGCGTGATGGGCTATGGGTTGCGGAATTTGACGGTGATAGCGTGCAAACTGTCAGAAAAACGTCGGTCAGGCGCCCTGCGCCGGCCGTGTTGCCCCCACTTGAAGAACGATAGAGACATGAGTGAGCCGATCCGCTTCTACCATCGTCACGCGGTCCGCGAAGTCAGCGGCGCGGACGTTACCCGCACCGTGCTGCAGTACCTGCGCGAGGACGCCCATTGCACCGGCACCAAGGAAGGCTGCGCGGAAGGCGACTGCGGCGCGTGCACGGTCGTCGTCGGCGAGCTGACCGACGCGGGCACGGTCGCCTTCAAGGCCGTCAACGCATGCATCCAGTTCCTGCCGACGCTCGACGGCAAGGCGCTGCTGACGGTCGAGGACCTGCGCCAGCCGGACGGCACGCTGCATCCGGTGCAGCAGGCGATGGTCGACTGCCATGGGTCGCAATGCGGGTTCTGCACGCCGGGCTTCGTGATGTCGATGTGGGCGCTCTACGAGAAGCACGGCCACGAAGGCTGCGGCAGCGCGTGCGCGAAGGCGAAGGACGTGCCGACGCGCGCCGAGATCGCCGATGCGCTGACCGGCAACCTGTGCCGCTGCACCGGCTATCGTCCGATCGTCGACGCGGCGGTGAGGATGTTCGACGCGGCCGGCGAAGGTGCTGCCGGCGAAGGCGCCCCGTCGCATTCATCGCCCGTCGACACCGCCGCGCTCGCCCGCACGCTGGCCGCGCTGAAGCGCGACGACACCTTCGACTACACGATCGGCGGCGCGCGCTTCGCGGCGCCGCGCACGCTCGACGCGCTGGCCGCGCTGAAGCTCGCGCGTCCCGATGCGCGTCTGCTGGCGGGCAGCACCGACATCGGCTTGTGGGTCACCAAGCAGATGCGCCGGCTCGACGACCTGATCTACGTCGGCCAGATCGCCGAGCTGCAGCGCGTCGTGCACGGCGACGACTGGATCGAGATCGGCGCGGGCGTCACCGTCGAGAACGCCTATGCGGCGCTCGCCGGCACGTATCCGGAGCTGACCGAGATGTGGAAGCGCTTCGCGTCGCTGCCGATCCGCAACGCGGGCACGCTCGGCGGCAACGTCGCGAACGGCTCGCCGATCGGCGACTCGATGCCGGGCCTGATCGCGCTCGGCGCGCGGGTCGTGCTGCGCGGCGGCGACACGGTGCGCGAGCTGCCGCTCGAAGCGCTCTATACGGGCTACCAGCAGAAGGAGATGGCGCCGCACGAATTCGTCGTCGGCGTGAAGGTGCCGACCCGCAGCGGCGCACGCGCGAACCTGCAGTTCCGCACCTACAAGCTGTCGAAGCGGTTCGACTCCGACATCTCGGCCGTGTGCGCGGCGTTCGCGTTCATCGCGGACGGCGACGTGGTCCGCGAGCCGCGCATCGCGTTCGGCGGGATGGCCGCGACGCCGAAGCGCGCGACGCACGCGGAAGGCGTGCTCGACGGCGCGCAGTGGCACGAGGCCACCGCGCAGGCGGCGATGCAGGCGCTCGAGCGCGACTACCAGCCGCTCACCGACATGCGCGCGACGAGCGCATACCGGCTCGATACCGCGAAGAACCTGATGTACCGCTTCTGGCTGGAGACGCGTCCGCACGATCCGCTGCCGCCGCAAGCCCTGAACGTGCGTGAAGTCGCCGCCGAAGCGGCGCGCGTCTGACCACGGAGAACACCGAACATGAACCAGCAAGCCGAACCGTTCCTGAGCACCCTCGATCCGCAGGCCGACGCCGCGCAGGTGCACGTCTCGCGTCCGCACGAATCCGCGCACCTGCACGTGAGCGGGCGCGCGACCTACACCGACGACATTCCGCTCGTCGCGGGCACGCTGCACGCGGCGCTCGGGCTGTCCGCGAAGGCGCACGCGAAGATCGTGTCGATGAACTTCGACGCGGTGCGCGCGACGCCCGGCGTGGTCGCCGTGTTCACCGCGGACGATATCCCGGGCGTCAACGACTGCGGCCCGATCATCCATGACGATCCCGTGCTCGCCCAGGGCGTCGTGCAGTTCGTGGGCCAGCCGATGTTCATCGTCGTCGCGACGTCGCACGAAACCGCGCGACTGGCCGCGCGCCGCGCGCAGGTCGAGTACGAAGAACTGCCGGCGATCCTGACCGCGCAGGAAGCGCGCCAGGCCGAAACCTACGTGATCCCGCCGCTGAAGCTCGCGCGCGGCGATGCGGCCGCGCGGCTGGCTGCCGCGCCGCACCGCGAGTCGGGCGAGATGCTGCTCGGCGGCCAGGAGCAGTTCTATCTGGAAGGGCAGATCGCGTACGCGGTGCCGAAGGACGACGACGGCATGCACGTGTACTGCTCGACGCAGCACCCGAGCGAAATGCAGCACCTCGTCGCGCACGTGCTCGGCGTCGCGTCGCACAACGTGCTGGTCGAATGTCGCCGGATGGGCGGCGGGTTCGGCGGCAAGGAATCGCAGTCGGGGCTGTTCGCGTGCTGCGCGGCGCTGGCCGCATGGAAGCTGCTGTGCCCGGTGAAGCTGCGCCCGGATCGCGACGACGACATGATGATCACCGGCAAGCGGCACGACTTCCACTATCGCTTCGACGTCGGCTACGACGACGACGGCCGCCTCGACGGCGTGTCGCTCGACATGACGTCGCGCTGCGGCTTCTCGGCCGACCTGTCGGGCCCGGTGATGACGCGCGCGGTGTGCCACTTCGACAACGCGTACTGGCTGCCCGACGTCGCGATCGCCGGCTACTGCGGCAAGACCAACACGCAGTCGAACACCGCGTTTCGCGGCTTCGGCGGCCCGCAGGGCGCGTTCGCGATCGAGTACATCCTCGACGACGTCGCGCGCTCGCTCGGCCGCGACCCGCTCGACGTCCGCTACGCGAACCTGTACGGCAAGACCGAGCGCAACGTGACGCCGTACGGCCAGACGATCGAGGACAACGTGCTGCCCGAGCTGCTCGCCGAACTCGAGGCGACCAGCGACTACCGTGCGCGCCGCGAAGGCGTGCGCGCGTTCAATGCGCGCAACGCAGTGCTGAAGAAGGGCATCGCGCTCACGCCGGTGAAGTTCGGGATCGCGTTCAACGTCACGCACTTCAACCAGGCCGGCGCGCTCGTGCATATCTACACCGACGGCTCGGTGCTCGTGAACCACGGCGGCACGGAGATGGGGCAGGGGCTCAACACGAAGGTCGCGCAGGTCGTCGCGCACGAGCTCGGCATCCGCTTCGGCCGGATTCGCGTGACCGCGACCGACACGAGCAAGGTCGCGAACACGTCGGCGACTGCGGCGTCCACGGGCTCTGACCTGAACGGCAAGGCCGCCCAGGATGCGGCGCGCCAGCTGCGCGAGCGGCTCGCGGTGTTCGCGGCCAAGCAGTACGGCGAAGGCAAGGTCGATGCGGCCGACGTGACCTTCGGCAACGACTGCGTGTGGATCGGCGGCGTCGCGGTGCCGTTCGGCGAGGTGATCGCGAAGGCGTACCTGGCGCGCGTGCAGCTCTGGTCGGACGGCTTCTATGCGACGCCGAAGCTGTACTGGGACCAGTCGAAGCTGCAGGGCCGGCCGTTCTACTACTACTCGTACGGCGCGGCCGTGTCGGAAGTCGTGATCGACACGCTGACGGGCGAGATGCGTACGCTGCGCGTCGACGCGCTGCACGACGTCGGCGCGTCGCTGAACCCGGCGCTCGACATCGGCCAGGTCGAGGGCGCGTTCATCCAGGGGATGGGCTGGCTGACGACCGAGGAGCTGTGGTGGAACAAGGGCGGCAAGCTGATGACGCACGCACCGTCCACCTACAAGATCCCGACCGTCAACGATACGCCGCCCGAGTTCAACGTGCGGCTGTTCCAGAACCGCAACGTCGAGGACAGCATCCATCGCTCGAAGGCCGTCGGCGAGCCGCCGCTGCTGCTGCCGTTCTCGGTGTTCTTCGCGGTGCGCGACGCGATCGCGGCGGTCGGCGACTATCGCGTGAATCCGCCGCTCGACGCGCCGGCGACCGGCGAGTCGATCCTGCGCGCGCTGCAGGCGGTGCGCGCGTCCCGGGCAGCGTGAGATGAAGGCGCCCGTCCGTTCGCCGCTCCCGCCAGCCGCGCCCGACGCGTGTGGGGCGGCAGCGCATGCGCAACCGGCCGAGCGCGGTTGCGACAGCGGTGCGTGCGGCGATGCCCGTGCATACCCGTCGGCCGACGCGCCGTTCGCGCAGGGCACCGGCCGGCGCAACCGCGCGACGGGCGCGCCGCCGCCGATGCACATCGTGCTGTTTGGCGCGGGGCATGTCGGGCACGCGCTCGTCACGCTGCTCGGCGCGCTGCCGTGCGTCGTGCAGTGGGTCGATACGCGCGACGAGCTGTTCCCGGACGAGTGCCCGCCGAACGTACAGCCGGAGCCGACCGACACGCCCGAGGCCGTCGTCGACGCGGCGCCGCCCGGCGCGTATTTCCTCGTGATGACGCACAACCACGCGCTCGATTTCTCGCTCGCCGCGCAGATCATGCGGCGCCGCGACTTCGCCTATTTCGGGATGATCGGCTCGCGCACCAAGCGCGTGAAGTTCGAGCGGCGGCTCGCCGCGCGCGGCGTCGATCCCGCGCGGCTCGTCGAGATGGTGTGCCCGATCGGCGTGGCCGGCATCGTCGACAAGGCGCCCGGCTCGATCGCGGTGGCCGTGTGCGCGGAGCTGCTGCAGGCGCGCTGCGGCATGTCGGTGGCCGACGCGAAGGCGGCTGCGAGCGCGCAGGCGCGCGACGCGGTGTCCTGCGCGCGCTGACGTCGCGGCCGGTGCACGGCCGCGCGTTTTTGCCTACACTGCACGGATCGCGCGGCATCGGGCCGCGTCCTTCCTTGCCATCCCATGTCCGATCACCGCATTTATCTCGACGCGCTCGATGCGAGCCTGGTCGCCATCGAACGCTGGCTGTCCGGCGCCGATACCGCGCCGGCCGCACTCGATGCGATGCTCGCGCCGTTCTCCGCCGGCTTCACGATGATCGCGACCGACGGTCGCGTGTTCGACCGCGACGGCACGCGCGCGCTGTTCGCGGCGCTCGCCGGCGCGAAGCCCGGGCTGCGCATCGCGCTGTCGGAGCTTCGCGTGCTCGCCGCCGACGCGTCGCATGCGGTGCTCACCTACCGGGAAGCGCAGCACGCCGCGTCGGGCGAACTGCCCGCACGCCGCGCGACCGCGGTGTTCGAACGCGATGCGGCCGGCACGGTGCGCTGGACCCATCTGCAGGAAACCTTCTGCACGGCCTGACGTGGTCGGCCGTCGCGGCGAGGGCATGCCGCGTGCGCGCGCTCAGCGCTTGCGGCCGCGGGCCGCGGTCAGCTCGTTCGATACGCTCTGCATCAGCGCGCACAGCCACGCGATGTCGGTCGGGCGATCCGGCTGCGGATGCGTGAGCAGGTAGCTCTTGATGCGCGGGAACGGCACCGGCGGCGCGACGACCACCAGCGGCAGCAGCTGCGCATAGTGCGTCGCGAAGCGGCGCGTCGTCGTGAAGATCAGGTCCGACTGCAGCAGCACCTGCGGCACGATGCCGAAGTACGGCAGCGTCGTCACGATGCGCCGTGCGAGCTTCGCGCGCGCGAGGCCGATCTCGATCGCGTTGCGCTTGTCGCCGGTGTAGGGCGTCGGCGCGACGTGCGCGGCGTTCGCATACGCGTCGCGCGTGAGCGGTGCGCGCGCGAGCGGGTGCGCGTCGCGCATCAGGCACACGATCGTGTCGGAGAACAGGTCCTGGCGCGCGAACAGCGGGTCGGGCTTCGGCCAGTTGCCGATCACGAGGTCGAGCGCGCCCGATTCGAGCGCGCCCGCGTGATCGAGCGCGGGATTCAGCGAGTCGATTTCCAGATGCGCATGCGGCGCCGCGTCGCGAAAGCGTTCGATCAGCGTCGGCATGAAGAAATCGTTCAGGTAGTCGGGCGCGGCGACGCGGAACGTGCGCCGCGCGGACGACGGATCGAAGTCGCCGTGCGGCGTCGCGATGAAGTCGACCTCGCGCAGCGCGCGCGTCGCGGCGCCGAGCAGCGACGCGCCGTATTCGGTCGGCACCATGCCGGACTTGCCGCGCACGAGGATCGGGTCGTTCAGCGTCTCGCGCAGCTTGCGCAGCGCGGTGCTGATCGCGGGCTGCGTCTGGTTCAGGCGCAGGGCGGCCTGCGTGACGCTGCGCTCGAGCAGCAGCGTGCGCAGCACGCGCACGAGCCAGATGTCGAGCGAGGCGGTACGGTCGTCGTCTTCCATCGATGCGGGGTGTACGGGGGGAAGCGTAACCTTACCGCAGCCGCGCGTTGCCGTGCGTGATACCGGCCATCACGCGCGGCCCTTCGGCAGCGAGCTGATGCGCTTGACCTCGCGCGACTCGAGCCAGTTCGGCGTGCGCGCGCAGTACAGCACCATCGGCAGCGCATCCTCGCCCCAGAACAGCTGGCGGTTCATCCAGAAGGTCGGCACGCCGAACACGCCGAGCGCGATCGCATCGTCGACGTTGCGGCGCAGCTGCGCGCTGGTTTCCTCGAAGTCGATCAGCTCGTCGCCGTGACCGACGCCGACGCGTTCGCACAGCGCCGCGAAGCCTTCCGGCGTCGACGGATCGTTGCCTTCGCGCCAGATGAAGCGGAATATCTCCAGCACGGTCGCGATGTCGGCGCGCAGCGCGATCGCGAGCCGCAGCACCTTGTCGGAATCGAACGGATGCGCGGGCGGCATCTTGAAGCGGATGCCGAGCTGCTCCGCGCGAAACAGCGCGTGGCGATACGTGAAGATGCGCCGGGCCGGCACGTCGGCGCCCGGGCGCTGCCCCCAGTGGCGCTGCAGGTCGACGAGCGACACGGCGACGGGTTCGAACGGCATCTCCGGCCATTTGTCGTGCTGCTCGAGCAGCAGGTAGGAGAACGGCGACACGAAGTCGAAGAACCACGCGGGACGGGCGGTGTCGAGGCCGGTTGTCATGACGATCTCCAGAGGATGGGGCGTGCGGCGGGCCCCCATGTTACGCGGCGGCGCGTGCGTGCAGCAATGATCGCGGATCGTCCGCTCACGCGGAACCGGGAGTCGCCCGAGGGGGGCCGCCGGCCGGCGGCGCCGCTTCGCTGCGCCGCGGTGCGGCGTGGCCCGCGCCGGGCGTGCCCGTGCCCGCGGCCGGGTCGGCGTCGTGCGCGGTGAGCCGTTCGCGCACGAAGCCGATATGCTCGCGCAGCACGTAGAACTGGCCCGCATACGCGAGCGGCATCTTCATCCGGTTTACGGATTCCTCGATGTCGTCGAGCTGGTCGAGCAGCTCGACGCGCTCCTCGGGCGTGTGCTCGCCGAGCGCGCTGCGCTCCAGCGCGATCAGCGCGCCGTACCAGCGGTAGATCCGCGAGCGCACGCGCCAGCCGTACAGCGACGGCACCAGCCGCAGCCCCGGGATCAGCACGACGATCAGCGGTACGACGACCACCAGCAGGCGATCGACGAGGCTCGCGACCCAGAACGGCAGCCGCCGGTACAGGAAGGTCTTGCCCGACTTGTAATAGCGCGCCGCGTCGTCGGACAGCGGGAAGCCGCGCGTGTCGGGCGACGGGAACTCGCCCGCATGCTGCAGGATCGTCGCGTGGCCGTGCACTTCGCGCGCGGCCTCGATCAGCAGGTCGGACAGCGCGGGATGCAGCGTGTCGCGCGCGACCAGGTCGATGGTCGGCGCGAGCGTGTGCAGATCCTCGGGCGGCAGGTTCCGGCCGAGGTCGTAGACGCCCATCGGCAGCGTGATCGCGGTCAGGTACGGGAAGCGCCGCGCATACGCCTCGGCCTGCGTAAACGAATACATGTGCACGCCCGGCGTGCGGAACAGCTTCGCCATGACCGGAATCTGCGTCGAGTCGCCGGACAGGAACGCCGCGTCGATCTTGCCGTCGAGCAGCGCGGCGGCCGCGTCCTCGCCGCCGGTCGGCAGCAGCTGGGTCGGGCCGCCCGGCACGATGCCGTTCATCTTCAGCAGCGCCAGGCTCAGCTCGCGTGCGCCGCTGCCTTCCGCGCCGAGCGCGAGCCGCTTGCCCTTGAAGTCGGACAGGCGCGCGACGATCGGGCCGCGGTACATGATCGCGAGCGGCACGTAGCCGATGCTGCCGAGCGACACCAGATGCTCGTCGCGTTCCTTCGTGCCGATGCCGCTCTGCACGAAGCCGACGTCGACCGGCGCGTTCGGGTTCATCAGCCGCGACAGGTTCTGCGCGGATCCTTCGGACGATTCGACGTCGAGCGTGATGCCGTTTTTCGCGAGGATCGCCTTGTATTTCTGCGCGGCGTTCCAGTACGTGCTGCCGGGCGGCCCGGCCGAGATCACGAGCGTGGACGGCGGCGCCGGCTGGATCAGCTTGACCGCGAGCCAGACGGCGGTGGCCGCGAGCAGCACGGTCGGGCCGATCGACAGCGCGAGATCGCGCCACGACACCGCGACGAAGCGGGCCAGGATGCGGCGTGGCGGGCGGGGACGGTCAGGTTTCATGGGGCGGCGGATGACGCGGGTATGACGCATCGATGACGGCGGCCGTCGACGATGCGGGTTCTCGCGGCGATGGTAACCGGTTTCGCCGCACGCGCGCGAGCCGGGGAGGCGGCTGGCGACCCGGCGGCCGGCGCGGCGCGTCAAAAGCTTTGACGCTTCGGCGGGCGCTGGATTACATTGTGCGACGCAGCCGCGCCCGACTCGCGCGACCCGGCAAGCGACCAGACCGGGCGCGTCCGGCCGGCGGCTGCCCGGTCCGGCCGGCCCGCTTTCGCGCGCGCCGGCTGCCGGCCCGTCTCGCCTCTCTCGCATCGCCGTGGAAATCATCGGCCGTCCCGCCCGTTCGCGCGCGGGCCGGCTGCCTTTGGGGGTACCCGGCCGTCCTGTGCGCGGCCGTTCCGGAGTGACAAGGAGATAGCATGAAGTCGATCGTGTTGAGAGCGTTGGGCGTTGCCGCGGTGGCGGCCTGTCTGTCGGGCAGCGTGTATGCGCAGTCGAGCGAGCCGGCGGCGACCGAGGCGCCGGCCGCCGCGACGAGCGCACCGAAAGCCGCCGCGAAAACCGCGAAGAAGGCGAACCGCAAGCTCGGCTACGCGGTGCGCAAGGCGATTTCGAAGGAATCCGGCGAGAACGTGTCGAACCTCGTCGTGCGTTCCAAGGGCGGGGCGATCACGCTGGAGGGCACGATGCCCGACCAGTCGCAGATCGACAAGGCCGAAGCCGCGGCCAAGGGCGTGAAGGGCGTGACGTCGGTCACGAACAAGCTGACCGTCCAGCAGCAGTGACGACGGGCCGCGGCGCGTGAGCGCCGCGCAGGCCCGCCGACGGGCGGGCGCCGGCATGCCGGCGCCCGTTTGCGCTTGCGATGCCGTGCGCCGCGCCCGACGCGGCGGCGGCCGATAACGATATCGAGGGGGCGGCGATGACGAGGCTCGGGTGGGGCAGGCGGATTCTTTTCGGCGCGGCGCTGGCCGCGGTCGCGGTGCTCGGCGCTTGCAACGGCGACGAGACGGCCGAGCGCAACCGGCTGCCCGGCTTCGTCGCGGGCAGCGTGCGCACGACGGCCTATGACGGCGCGAGCGACGACCTGCTGACGGCCGGCCTCGGCAAGACCGGTCTCGCGAGCGCGACCGCGCCGGCGTTCGCGAATCCGTCGCGGCCGACGGCCGCCGAGCTGCGCCGGCTCGCGATCTGGTCGAACTACCGCGCGCTTGTCGACATGAGCGCGAACGGCGGCTACGGCCGTTTCTGGGGGCCGAACGTCGATCTCGACGGCAACGACACGCTCGGCGAAGGCAAGATCCCCGGCACCGAATATCTCGCGTATTCCGACGACGGCAGCGGCCGCAAGAACGTGACCTTGCTCGTGCAGGTGCCCGCGAGCTTCGATCCGGCGCAGCCGTGCATCGTCACGGCGACGTCGTCGGGTTCGCGCGGCGTGTACGGCGCGATCTCGGCGGCCGGCGAGTGGGGGCTCAAGCGCGGCTGCGCGGTCGCATACAACGACAAGGGCGGCGGCAACGGCGCGCACGAGCTCGGCAGCGACACGGTCACGCTGATCGACGGCACGCTCGCGAATGCGGTGCTCGCCGGCAATGCGAGCCTGTTCACCGCGAACGTGTCGAGCGCCGATCTCTCGACATACAACAGCCAGTACCCGAACCGCTACGCGTTCAAGCACGCGCATTCGCAGCAGAATCCCGAGCAGGACTGGGGGCGCGTGACGCTGCAGTCGGTCGAGTTCGCGTACTGGGCGCTGAACGAGCAGTTCGGACCGCTGATCGACGGCACGCATCGCGGCGTGCGCTATCGCGCCGGCGACATCACGACGATCGCCGCGTCGGTCAGCAACGGCGGCGGTGCGTCGCTCGCGGCGGCCGAACAGGACAGCCGCGGCTGGATCACCGCGGTCGTGGTCGGCGAGCCGCAGGTCAACGTGCGGATGTCGCCGAACGCGGTCGTGCGCAGCGGCGGCCAGCCGGTGCCGTCGTTCGGCCGGCCGCTCGCCGACTACGCGACGCTCGCGAACCTGCTGGAGCCGTGCGCGGCCGCGTCGGCGTCGCTCGCGGGCGCGCCGTATCTCACGGCGCTGCCGGCCGCCACCACGCAGTCGATCCGCACGCAGCGCTGCGCGACGCTCGCCGCCGCGGGCCTCGTGTCGGGCAGCGACACGCAAAGCCAGGCCGCCGACGCGCTCGCGCAACTGCATGCGGCCGGCTATCTCGCCGATTCGGACCTGCTGCAGGCGCCGATGTGGGACTCGCAGGCGATTCCGGCGATCGCGGTGACCTATGCGAACGCGTACACGCGCTCGCGCGTCACCGACAACCTCTGCAACTTCAGCTTCGCGACGACGAATGCGGCCACCGGCGCGGTCGCGCCGCCCGCCGCGTCGCCGATGCCGGCCGTGTTCGGCGCCGGCAATGGCGTGCCGCCGACGGCCGGGATCAATCTCGTGTTCAACACAGGCGCGGGCGTCGACCACCGGCTCGCGACGCCCGACGCGAGCTTCGCGGGCGCGCTGTGCCTGCGCCAGCTGTGGACCAACGGGATGCTCGGGATGCCCGCGAACGTCGACGCGGTGCGCGTGAACGCGAACCTGCAGGGCAAGCCCGCGATCATCGTGCAGGGCCGCAGCGACGCGCTCGTGCCGGTCAACCACGCGTCGCGCGCCTATGTCGCGCAGAACGGCATCAGCGAAGGCAGCCGCAGCCGGCTCGTGTTCTACGAGGTGACGAACGGCCAGCACTTCGATGCGTTCCTGCCCGTCGCGGGCTTCGACACGCGCTTCGTGCCGGTTCACTACTACAACCTGCAGGCGCTGAACCTGATGTGGCGGCACCTGAAGAACGGCGCGCCGCTGCCGCCGTCGCAGGTGATCCGCACGGTGCCGCGCGGCGGCACGCCGGGAGCGGCGCCGGCGCTGACGAGCGCGAACCTGCCGCCGATCTCCGGCGCGCCGGGCGCGAACGCGATCACGGCCGGCGCCGGCGTGATCGACGTGCCGCTCTGAGTGCGCGGCGCGCCGCCGCAACCTGGCCGGACCTGCGTCCGGCCTTTTTCTTTTTGGCGCGTGGAATCGGTCCCGCAGCGGTCTTTCTTCGAATGGCGAGCGCTGTAACAAATTATTACTTTACGCCGTAAAACCCCGAACTTAATATGCGCCGGTATTTTCACTTAATTTAATAAATTCGATAGAGACAATATTCCTTTCCATTTAATTAAACGATCCTTTCGATTTTGTTAGATCGGCTCGGGCTGCGACTGATTGCCATTCGGCGATTAATCGGCGCCTCGTCGACGGGAGGGTTCGTCCATACGCAGCGAAACTGCCTGGCGCGGCGGATTTCGCGGGGGCAGTTATTGCCGTCGATTATCGATGCGAGTACGGCGGAATCGTCGGTCGGACGTACGCCGGATTATTGATTTGTCGTTTGCAATGGAATTGATTCCATCGATTTCATTGTGCAGTTGCGGAATAAGGGTGGGGTAAATCGTGCCGGTCGGTATTCGCCGAGCCGGTAAAAAACTCGGAGTGCGTCGCATAACGAATGCATTCCTGGTGCGGAGCGCCGGCGCAAATGATCCTTTGCGACCGGCGGTATTTATCGTTCTGTTCGAGAGGCAATAATGACGACACTGAAGTCCTTGAAAGACGGTTTCGCGCTATTCGGAACGACACTGAGCGCGCCGCTCGCCGCGGCCACGGCCGCGGCGCTGCTCGTCACCGGTTGCGGTGGCGACGACGGGCCGAGCCCGGCTGCCGCGGCCGCGGCGGCCGCCGCGACGGCGCCGACTTCCGGCAGTGGCAGCTCGTCCGCCGGCAGCAACGCGACGACGGCCGCCACGGCCGACCAGCCGTACGTCGACACCGACGTCTACGGCACCGGCCCGAACGACGCGGTCACGGATTCGACGGAAGGGGCGGCCGTCGTGCATCGCCAGATCACGATCGGCGGCAAGACCGTCAAGTACACGGCCACCACCGGCCATCTGACGACGATCGACCCGATCACGTCGGCGCCGAACGCGAAGATGTTCTACGTCGCGTACACGCAGGACAATCCCGATCCGTCGAAGCCGCGCCCGGTCACGTTCTTCTACAACGGCGGCCCCGGTTCGTCGTCGGTCTACCTGCTGCTCGGCTCGTTCGGGCCGAAGCGCCTGCAGTCGTCGTTCCCGAACTTCACGCCGCCCGCGCCGTACAAGCTGCTCGACAACCCGGACAGCCTGCTCGACCGCACCGACCTCGTGTTCATCAACCCGGTCGGCACCGGCTACTCGGCGGCGATCGCCCCGGCGAAGAACAAGGACTTCTGGGGCACCGACCAGGACGCACGATCGATCGACCGCTTCATCCAGCGCTACCTGACCAAGTACTCGCGCTGGAACTCGCCGAAGTTCCTGTACGGCGAATCGTACGGCACCGCGCGCAGCGCGGTCGTGTCGTGGGTGCTGCATGAGGACGGCATCGACCTGAACGGGATCACGCTGCAGTCGTCGATCCTCGACTACGCGAACGCGCTGTCCGCGCCGGGCACGTTCCCGACGCTCGCGGCCGACGCGTTCTACTGGAAGAAGACGACGCTCAACCCGACGCCGACCGATCTCGACGCGTACATGGTGCAGGCGCGCAACTACGCGGACAACACGCTCGCGCCGCTCGCGCAGAAGCCGAACCCGCAGGACGGCGGCTTCGTCAACGTGCGGCTGAACCTGAACCTGCAGACGGCGCAGCAGATGGGCTCGTACATCGGCACGGACCCGACGTCGCTGATCCAGACCTTCGGCAATCCGGCCGCGCTCGGCAACGTGCCGTCGTCGGATGACAACCCGCCGTACACGTTCTTCCTGACGCTGGTGCCGGGCACGCAGATCGGCCAGTACGACGGTCGCGCGAACTTCACCGGCAAGGGCATCGCGCCGTACATCCTGCCGAACTCGGGCAGCAACGATCCGTCGATCACGAACGTCGGCGGCGCGTACACGGTGCTGTGGAACAGCTACATCAACACCGACCTCAAGTACACGTCGACGTCGTCGTTCGTGGACCTGAACGACCAGGTCTTCAACAACTGGGACTTCAGCCACATCGACCCGACCGGCGCGAACAAGGGCGGCGGCAATACGCTGTACACGGCCGGCGACCTCGCGTCGACGATGAGCGTGAACCCGGACCTGAAGGTGCTGTCGGCGAACGGCTACTTCGATGCGGTCACGCCGTTCCACCAGACCGAGCTGACGCTCGCGCAGATGCCGCTCGATCCGACGATCAAGGCGCAGAACCTGACGATCAAGAATTACCCGTCCGGTCACATGATCTATCTGAACGACGCGTCGCGGACCGCGCTGAAGGCCGATCTCGGCAACTTCTACGACGGGATCCTGGCGAACCGTACCGCGCTGCAGCGCGTGCTGAAACTGCAGGCGCGCACGCAGCAGCTGCGTCAGCAGCAGCTCCAGCAGCAGGGGCGCTAAGCCCGACGGGCGGGGCAGCCCGCTGCGCGCGGTTCGCCGCCGCGCGGGGCGGGCCGCCGGTCTCCTGCAACGACGACAGCCCGATCGGCGATGGCCGGTCGGGCTGTTTTTTTCATGTAGGGAAGGGGCGGCGGGGCAGGCTCAGGCGAGCACGAGCCGCACGCCGACCGCGACCAGCGTCGCGGCGAGCAGGTTGCGCAGCAGCCGCTCGGGCGCGCGCGCGGACAGCAGGCTGCCGAGCACGATGCCGGGCAGCGAGCCGAGCAGCAGCGACAGCAGCATCGACCAGTCGACCGAGCCGAGCAGCCAGTGGCCCATGCCGGCGACCAGCGTGAGCGGCACGGCATGCGCGATGTCGGAACCGACGATGCGGGTCGTCGCGAGGGCCGGATACAACAGCAGCAGCACGGTGACGCCGATCGCGCCGGCGCCGACCGAGGTCATCGACACCAGCACGCCGAGCACGGCGCCGGTCAGTACCGTCGACCACAGCGTGCGGGCGGGGCTCGGCGCGAGCGGGTTGCGCGCGGCGAACGCGGCGAGCTGCGGCCGGAAGATCAGCGCGAGCGACGTGAGCAGCAGCGCGATGCCGAGCACGAGCTGGATCGTCCGCGCGGTGCCCGGCGAATTCACCCCGTGCGTATGCAATACCCACAGCGTGACGGCTGAGGCCGGGACGCTGCCTGCGGCGAGCCGCCCGGTGATGCGCCAGTCGATCGAGCCCTTCAGGCCGTGCACGAGCGTGCCGGTGGCCTTGGTCGCGGCCGCGTACAGCAGGTCGGTGCCGACCGCCGTCGCGGGATGGACGCCGAACAGCAGCACCAGGATCGGCGTCATCAGCGAACCGCCGCCGACGCCCGTCAGGCCGACGAGGACGCCGACGAACAGGCCGGACAGGGAGTACAGCAGATCGATATGGGGAAGCGACATCGGCAGCAGGCAGTTGTGCGGCGTTCGGCGGCGGCGCGTGGGTCAAAGTCCGCCATTGTCGCAAAAGTGGCGGTTCGGTGTACGACTGCGTTAAAAATCGGTCGGCGCGCGCTTCCGGCGGCGGTGTGCGGTCGCAGATGAAACGGGCGTTTGAATGGGCACGGGCGGGCGCGTCGTACCAGGGCGCGGCGGGCCGATGGACCGCTATCGGCGGGTGCGGCGCGGATTGAACGGTGCGAAAGGCGCGCCCGGCGCGGAGGGAGAGACGACGCGGCGCAGGCCGCATCGTCCCGTCGAGGCGCGCGGATCAGTGCATCGCCGGGCCGACCCCGCCTTCGACGGCATCCTGCCGCCGCGCCCGCAGCGCGAGACCGATCAGCGCGGCCGCCGCGGCGAACGCCGCGCCGAACGCGAACGCCGTGTGGTAGCCGCCGTTCAATGCGTCGAGCGGGGCGGCGCGGGCGGCCGTCAGCGCGTCGGTGCGCGCGGCCGCGAGGCTCGCGAGTACCGCGAGGCCGAGCGCACCGCCCATCATGAAGGCGGTATTGACGATGCCCGACGCGAGGCCCGAGTCGGCCGGATCGACGTCGCTCATCGCCGCGAGCAGCATCGGGTTGAACGCGATGCCCGCGCCGATGCCGAGCAGCGTCATGCCCGGCAGCACGTGCCAGACGAAGCCGCCGTCGACCGGTGCGCGCGAGAACAGCGCGAGGCCGGCCGCCGCGATCAGCAGGCCGGCCGCGAGCGGGCCGCGAATCCCGAAGCGCATCACGATCCGCGCGGACAACCCAAGCGAGAACGCGGCCATGATCAGGTTCGCCGGCAGGAACGCGAGGCCGACCTGCAGCGGCGCGTAGCCGAGCACGCGCTGCATGTAGAGCGCGGACAGGAAGAACCACGCGAACATCGCGGCGGCCCACATCACGCCGATCACGTTCGCGAGCGCGACGTTGCGTGCGCCGAACAGCGTGAGCGGCATCAGCGGATGCGCGACGCGCGCCTCGATCGCGACGAACAGCGCGAACAGCACGACGGCCGCGCCGATCAGCGCGACGGTCTGCGTCGACAGCCAGCCGGCCTCGTTGCCGCCGACGATGCCGTAGACGGCGAGCATCAGCGACGCGGTCACCGTGATCGCGCCCGCGACGTCGAGCCGCGCGGCGCCGGCCGGCGCGCGCATGCGCGGCAGCAGTGCCACGCACAGCGCATAGACGGCGAGGCCGATCGGCAGGTTGACGAGAAAGATCCAGTGCCACGACAGCGTGCTGGTCAGCAAGCCGCCGAGCAGCACGCCGATGCTGCCGCCGCCCGCGCAGACGAAGCCGTACACGCCCATCGCGCGTGCTCGTTCGCCGGGCTCGGTAAACAGGTTCATGATCAGCGACAGCGATACGGCCGACACGATCGCGCCGCCGAAGCCCTGTACCGCGCGCGCGGCGATCAGCATCGCCTGCGACTGCGCGAGGCCGCAGGCGAGCGACGCGAGCGTGAAGACGACGAGTCCCGCGAGGAACATGCGCCGCTGTCCGTACAGGTCGCCGAGCCGGCCGCCGAGCAGCAGGCAGCCGCCGAAGGTCAGCAGGTACGCGTTGACGACCCAGACGAGCGCGGTTTCGGTGAAGCGGAGATCGGTGCTGATCGACGGAAGCGCGACGTTCACGATCGTGCTGTCGAGCACGATCATCAGCACGCCGAGACAGAGGACGATCAGCGCATACCAGCGTCTTTCGCCGTGGATGCCGTGGGTCATTGGCTTGCCGCCTTTTGATAGTTATTTGAAAGGCTGCATTCTAGTCGGCATTCGCGAAGGCTTCCTGCCGGTTTGTGGCAGCAGCGTCGCGTAGTGGTCGGTGCGACGCCGCTGCGGCACATCACGCGCGCCCCGGCAGTTCGCAGCCGTCGGGGCCGCATGCGGCCGCGTCGCCGCCGGCGGGTTCGACGACGCCGTCGCGCCACGCCTGGTCGAGCGCCTGCGCGAACACGTCGGCCGGCTGCGCGCCCGACACCGCGTAGCGGCCGCCGAACACGAACAGCGGCACGCCGCGCCCGCCGATCTGCGCGGCGCGTGCGATGTCGGCGTCGACTTCGTCGCGATACGCGTCGCTGCGCAGCACCGATTCGACGGCCGAGCGCTCGAGCCCGGCGTCGACGGCGAAATCGGCCAGTTCGGCGTGATCGAACAGCGAGCCGTGCTCGCAGAAATAGGCGCGATACAGCCGCTCGGTCAGCGCATGCGCGCGGCCGGTCGCTTCTGCGAGCTTGACGAGCCGGTGGCCGTCGAGCGTGTCGCCGACGAAGGTGCCGGGCAGGTCGTAGCGCAGCCCGACGCTCGCGGCCGCGTCGGTCACCTGGCGCAGCATCTGGTCGACCTGCGCGGGCGACATCCGGTACTTGCCGGCGAGCATCGCCTCGACCGGCTCGACCGGCTGGCCGGGCATCAGCCGGTACGCGCGCAGCGCGACGTCGACGCGGTCCGCGTGTGCGAACGCGGCCAGCGCCTCGTCGAAGCGGCGCTTGCCGATCCAGCACCACGGGCAGATCAGGTCGGACCAGATTTCGACGGTGAGGGTCGGGCGGGCAGTCGGGGCGGGGGCGGTCGGCATGGGCGGCTCGAGGCGATAAAAAATGTAACCGAGACTATATCATTTTTGCGATTCGATGCCGCGGCGCGGCAGGCGGGGGCGCCTCAAGCATAGTCGCGCAAACCGCTTCCCGAAAGGGCGGGCGACCGGCCATGCGACGCGGGGGCCCTTGCCGCTACGCGTCGCCCTGCGTGTCCTTCAGGTGCTTCAGGTGCTTGTAGACCGTCGCGCGCCCCATGCCGAGCACGTTCGCGACGTAGTTCGCCGCGCTCTTGCCGCGAAACGCGCCTTCCGCATGCAGCGCCTCGACGAGCTCGCGCCGGTGCTCGCGCGTGAGCCCGTTCAGCCCGATCTGCCGCTCGCGCAGCCAGCCGTGCAGGAACGTGTTGATGCGTTCCTGCCAGTCGTCGCGGAACAGTTCGTCGGGTTGCGCGACGACGCCCGCGCCCTTGATGAACAGGTCGAGCGTCGCGCGCACTTCGTCGAACACCGCGATGTTGAAGTTGATGCACATCATCCCGGCCGGGCGGCCGTCGTCGTCGAACAGCACGTTGCTCACGCAGCGCATGCGCCGGCCGTCCCAGTTCAGCTTCTCGTACGGGCCGATCACGCGCTCGCGCGCCGAATGGTCGATTTCCTCGAGCGCGGAATCGTCGCCGACCTCGCGCTTCGACAGGTTGTTCGCGAGATACAGCACGGTCTGGTCGTGCAGGTCGTGGATCACGACTTCCGCATACGGGAAGAACAGCGCCGCGATACCGTCGGCGAGCGGCGCATAGCGGGTGAGCAGCAGGTCTTTGACGGGGGATTTCTTCTTGCGCATCGGAATCGCGATCTCGGGTGGGCGGGAGCCGGGCGGCATGTCGGGCCGGCGCGCCGGGGCGTCGGCGGCAGGCAGGCCTGCGGCGGGCGCGTCGGCGGCACGCAGATGCGCGTGCTCGCGCCGCGCCGCGGTTGCGCCATTGTATCGGCCCCGCGGGCGCGTGACGCTCATGCGCGCATCAGGTGCGTATACAGCGCGTGCGCGATCGCGATGTCCTCGAGCCCGAGGCCGATCGAGCGGAAGAACGCGTGACGCGTGCGCGACGGCGCCGCGCAGGTGCCGGCGACGAGCGCGGGCAGGTCGCCGACGATCCGCTCCGGCGTCCAGCCGTGCTCGGCCGCGGCGATCTGCATCTCGCCCGCGCTCGCGGGCGTCGTGTGCCGGTAGTCGCAGTACACGTCCATGTCCGGCAGCCACGCGGGCGGGATCTCGTGCGCCCGTGCGACGTTGGTGCTGATCGACGTGACGAGCGCCGGGCGCGTGAGCATGTCGTCGCCGAGCACGGGCGTGCCCGACGACGTGCACAGCATCACCACGTCCGCGTCGCGCACGCAGGCGGCGATGCCGTCTGCCGGACGCGCGCGCGGGTCGAGCTGCGCGAGCGTCGCCTGCAGCGCCGTGTCGCCGGCGAGCGCGGGCGAGTACACGCGGATCGTGTCCCAGTCGCGCAGCGCCGCCGCATGCCGCAGATGCGCGAGGCCGACCGCGCCGGCGCCGACGATCGCCAGGCGGCGCGCGTCGCGCGGCGCGAGACAGTCGACCGCAAGCGCCGTCGTGCCGGCCGTGCGCTCGACCGTCAGTTGCCCCGCGTCGCACCACATCAGCGGCTGGCCGGTGCGCATCGACATCAGCGCGGTCCACGCGGTGACGATCGGGCGCCCGCCGGTCACGATGTACGGCGACAGCTTCGCGCCGAACACCTGCTCGTCGGCGAGCGCGCCGAGGTACGTGATGAAGTCGCCGGCCTGGCCGGGGAACAGCGTGAGCGTCTGCGGCGGCTGCACCGCGTTCGCCGACGCCAGCGACGCGAACATGCGGCGCAGCGTGCCGAGCACGTCGAGCGACGGCAGCGCCGCGCGCACCGCGGCTTCGTCGACGGTCAGCGGCAGGGTCGGGGCGGTTTGCGTCATGAGGACATCTCCGGTCGGGGCCGGACGACACAGTCTCGCGACGCGGCGTCCGGCGGTGTTTGTTGTGGAATAAAAGTCTAATATAGACAAATAAAGTCTGGCCAGTGTTTCTTTTCAGGGCGGCCGGCAGCGGCGTCCGGACGGAAAAACCTCGATGAATCAAGGGGGCAAGCGGAACACGGCGATCCGGATGCATGTCGGGGGAGACGCGATTATCATATCCCCTATAGTCTATAGTAGACTTTCAGTCTATATTTTGCGTCCCGACGGCCTGTCGCCGCGATGCGGCGGGCCGTGCTGCCGGCCGGTCCGTCGCGCTGCCGGCGGCGTCTCGCCCGATTTTCATCGCCTCAATCCAGAAGGACCCGTCATGAACTGGAAGCTTTCTATCTGCGCCGCCGCGGCGCTTGCGTGTTCGGCCATCGCGGCCCATGCGGAACAGGCCACGTTGCGCTTCGGGATCGAAGCCGCGTATCCGCCGTTCGAGAGCAAGACGCCGGCCGGCCAGCTGCAGGGTTTCGACGTCGACATCGGCAACGCCGTGTGCGCGAAGCTCAACATGAAGTGCGCATGGGTCGAGAATTCGTTCGACGGGCTGATTCCGGCGCTGCAGGCGCGCAAGTTCGACGCGATCAACTCGGCGATGAACATCACCGCGAAGCGCAAGCAGAGCATCGACTTCACGCCGGCGATCTACGTGGTGCCGATCGTGATGGTCGCGAAGCGCGGCTCGCCGCTGCGGCCCGATGTGGCGAGCCTGCGCGGCAAGCATGTCGGCGTGCTGCAGGGCTCGTCGCAGGAGGATTTCCTGAAGGCGCACTGGGCCAATGCGGGCGTGGCCGTCGTGTCCTATCAGGACCAGGACCAGATCTATGCGGATCTCGTCGCCGGTCGGCTCGATGCGGCGGTGCAGGAAGCGCAGACCGCGCAGGACGGCTTCCTCGACAAGCCGGCCGGCCGCGACTACCAGATCGTCGGCGATCCGCTGAAGGATCCGGCGACGCTCGGTGAGGGCACCGGCTTCGGGATGCGCAAGGGCGACAAGGCGCTGCAGGCGAAGATCGTCGGCGCGCTCGACGCGCTGAAGAAGGACGGCACGCTGAGCGCGCTGTCGCAGAAGTATTTCAAGCGCGACATCATCGCCAGGTAAGCACGGCCGCGCGCCGGCCGCGGTGCCGGCGCGCGTCGCTTCGAATCTCGACGCGGTACGGAAAAGCATGGATTTCGACGTCATCGTTCTGGGGGCCGGCATCGTCGGCGTGTCGTCGGCGCTGCATCTGCAGGATCGCGGGCTGCGCGTCGCGCTCGTCGACCGGCGCGGGCCCGGCGAGGAGACCAGCCACGGCAATGCGGGGCTGATCGAGCGCTCGTCGGTCGTGCCGTACGCGTTTCCGCGCCGGCTCGGCACGCTGCTGCGCTATGCGCGCAATCGGTCGGTCGATCTTTACTGGGATTACCGCGCGCTGCCCGCGTATGCGGGCTGGCTCGCGCGCTTCTGGCGCGAATCGTCGCCGCCGCGGCTCGCGGCTGCGGCGCGCGACCTGCTGCCGCTCGTCGCGGCGAGCGTCGTCGAGCACGACGCGCTGCTCGCGCGCACCGACGCGCAGCCGCTGGTGCACGACGGCGGCTGGATCGAGGCGTTTCGCTCGCCCGCGCTGTTCGACGCGGAGACGCGCGTGCAGCAGCGCGTCGCGGCCGAGCACGGGCTGCGCATGACGGTGCTCGACGCGCGCGCGCTGCGCGAGCGTGAGCCGGGCATCAGCGACGCGTTCTGCGGTGCGTTTCACTGGCAGGATCCGAAGACGGTTTCCAGCCCGGGCGGTCTGACGAAGGCCTATGCGCGGCTGTTCGAACGCGGCGGCGGCACGCTGGTGCGCGGCGACGCGACGACGCTCGTGCAACTGCGCGACGGCTGGCGGGTCGCCACCGAACACGGGCCGGTCGCGGCCCGTTCGGCGGTGGTCGCGCTCGGCCCGTGGTCGGATCATGTGTTCGCGCCGCTCGGCTACCGGATTCCGCTGCGCGCGAAGCGCGGCTATCACATGCATTACCGGCCGACGCGCACGCCGCTGAACGTGCCGGTGTGCGATACCGAGCAAGGCTTTGTGGTCGCGCCGATGGAGGGCGGCCGGCTGCGGCTCACGACCGGCGTCGAGATCGCGCTGCGCGGCGCGCCGCCGACCGGTGTGCAACTGGCGCGCGCGGAGCCGCTCGCGCGCGACGCGTTCGGCATCGGCGAGCGACTCGATCCTGAGCCGTGGCTCGGGATGCGCCCGTGCACGCCGGACATGCGTCCGGTAATCGGCGCGGCGCCGCGCCATCGTCATCTGTGGTTCGCCTTCGGCCACTGTCATCACGGGCTCACGCTCGGCCCCGCGACCGGCCGCCTGCTCGCCGAAATGATGACGGGCGCGCCGACCTATATCGATCCGCGTCCGTACCGGCCCGAGCGCTTCGGTTGAGCGCGGGCGCTTCCGCACGCGCCGCCCGCTCGCCGCTGGCCGCGATGCGGGCGACACAATTTTTCATTCTGTTGTCCGTATCACCGGAATGCGCGGCAATGGAAATGGTCTGCGTAATAATACGGAAAGAAATCGCGGAATAATAAAACCAGAAAACAAGCGATTTACTAATGCATTTTCATTGGCCGAATGCGCAACGGAAAGCCGCTGCGCGAGCCGATCTGCCGTGCGTTCATGAACGGATGTTCGGGCATGGGCGCCGATGTACCGGAACACGTTACTGCAAGCCGCGCAAACGTTACGTTACATCCGCTTTCCCGCCGCATTTTTCCTCATACGATTTCGCGTCGTGGCAGCGGAATTTCGCCTGAAATTCACGTTGAAATCGTTATTGCCTTGCAATAGCCCGACGAATCACGCCGATTTATCCAAGTGGCACGCTTCGTGCAATCCGTCCCCATGCTTTATCAACGTAGTGCCAACCGAGATGAGGTAAATAAAGATGGGGAAGAATTTTAAATTGACGGGCGCGGCGCTGGCGGTAGCGACGGCGTTTGGGGGACTGGCTTCGGGTTCTGCGATGGCGGGCGCGCTCGACGCGCTGCCGGTGCCGCAGATCATCGTGAATCCGCCGACGAATACGGTATCGGTGGGGCTCGCGGCGACGGGCACGTCGCCGCTGGGCTCGGTCACCGTGGCTGCAGGCGGATCGGGCTCGATCCAGACGTCGCTCGGCAATCCTGCGCAGGTGCTGTCGGGGGCGGTGGGCGCGGTGACGGGCGCGCTCGGTGGCGGCGGCACGGTGTCGCCGCTGACGCCGGTGCAGGGCGTGGTGGATCAGGTGACGGGGGCGCTGGGCAGCGGTAACCCGGCGGGGGCACTGACCGGTGCGCTGAATACGGCGACGGGGACGCTGAGCAATGCGGTTGGCACGGTGACGGGGACGCTCGGCGGGGTGGGCGGCGGTGCGAATCCGCTGGCGCCGGTTCAGGGTGTCGTGAATCAGGTGACCGGTGCGCTGGGTGGCGGGAATCCGGCTGGCGCGTTGACGGGTGCGCTTGGCACGGTAACGGGCGCGTTGGGCGGCGTCGGTGGTGGCGGGGATCCGCTGGCGCCGGTTCAGGGCGTGGTGAATCAGGTGACTGGTGCGCTGGGTGGCGGAAATCCGGCTGGCGCGCTGACGGGCGCCCTGGGTACGGTAACTGGCGCACTGGGCAGCGTTGGCGGTGGTTCGAACCCGCTGGCGCCGGTTCAAGGTGTCGTGAATCAGGTGACCGGTGCGCTCGGCGGCGGCAACCCGGCCGGCGCACTGACGGGCGCCCTGGGTACGGTAACTGGCGCACTGGGCAGCGTTGGCGGTGGTTCGAACCCGCTGGCACCGGTTCAAGGTGTCGTGAATCAGGTGACTGGTGCACTCGGCGGCGGCAACCCGGTCGGCGCACTGACGGGCGCCCTCGGCACGGTAACGGGTGCACTGGGCAGCGTCGGCGGCGGCTCGAACCCGCTGGCGCCGGTTCAAGGTGTCGTGAATCAGGTGACCGGTGCGCTCGGCGGTGGCAACCCCGCTGGCGCACTGACGGGTGCGCTGGGTACGGTAACCGGGGCGCTGGGTAGTGCCGGTGGCGGCTCGAATCCGCTGGCGCCGGTTCAAGGCGTGGTGAATCAAGTGACCGGTGCGCTCGGCAGTGGCAACCCCGCTGGCGCACTGACGGGCGCCCTTGGCACGGTAACGGGGGCACTGGGCAGCGTTGGTGGTGGTTCGAATCCGCTGGCGCCGGTTCAAGGCGTGGTGAATCAAGTGACCGGTGCGCTCGGCAGTGGCAACCCCGCTGGCGCACTGACGGGCGCCCTTGGCACGGTAACGGGGGCACTGGGCAGCGTTGGTGGTGGTTCGAATCCGCTGGCGCCGGTTCAAGGCGTGGTGAATCAGGTGACCGGCGCGCTCGGCAGCGGCAACCCCGCTGGTGCACTGACGGGTGCTCTTGGCACGGTAACGGGTGCACTGGGCAATGTCGGTGGCGGCTCGAACCCGCTGGCGCCGGTTCAGGGCGTTGTGAATCAAGTGACCGGTGCGCTGGGCAGCGGCAATCCGGCCGGCGCACTGACAGGCGCCCTCGGCACGGTAACGGGTGCACTGGGCAACGTCGGGGGCGGCTCGAACCCGCTGGCGCCGGTTCAGGGCGTTGTGAATCAAGTGACCGGTGCGCTTGGCAGCGGTAACCCGGCCGGGGCGCTGACGGGTGCTCTTGGCACGGTCACTGGTGCACTGGGCAGCGTGGGTGGCGGCTCGAATCCGCTGGCACCGGTGCAAGGCGTCGTGAACCAAGTGACCGGTGCACTGGGCAGCGGCAATCCGACCGGCGCATTGACCGGTGCTCTCGGGACAGTTACCGGCGCACTCGGCAATGTCGGCGGCGGCACGAACCCGCTGACGCCGATCCAGAACGTCGTCGACCAGGTGACGGGTACGCTCGGCAGCGGCAATCCGGCCGGCGCACTGAGCAACGCGGTGAACACGATCACCGGCACGCTCGGCAACGTCGGCGGCGCATCGGGCCCGCTCGCGCCGGTCCAGGGCGTCGTGACGCAACTCGCGGGGACGCTCGGCAACGACAACCCGGCCGGCGCACTGACGGGCGCGCTGAATTCGGTGACGGGCACGCTCGGCAATCTCGGCGGCACGAATCCGCTGGCGCCGGTGCAGGGTGTCGTGAACCAGGTCGTCGGCACGCTGTCGGGTGCAGCAGGCGGCGGCAGCCCGATCACGCCGATCACGAACCTCGTCAGCGGTCTGCAGAATGCGCTGCCGACGGGTGGCAACGCCGCCGGCGCGCTGACCGGTGCGCTCGGTTCGGTGACGGGTGCACTCGGCAGCCTCGGCAGCTCGAACGCGCTGGCACCGGTACAGGGTGTCGTGAACCAGGTCGTCGGCACGCTCGGCAGCAGCAACCCGACCGCCGCGCTGAGCAATGCGGTCGGCACGGCGACGGGTGCACTGGGCGGCGCAGTCAATGCCGTCACGGGCGCGCTCGGCAACCTCGGCGGCGCGAACGCGCTGGCGCCGGTGCAGGGCGTGGTGAGCCAGGTCACGGGTGCGCTCGGCAGCCTCGGCGGCGCGAATCCGCTGGCGCCGGTGCAGGGCGTCGTGAACCAGGTCGTCGGCACGCTGTCGGGCGCGGCAGGCAGCAACCCGATCGCGCCGATCACGAACCTCGTCAGCGGCCTGACGGGCGGCAGCAACCCGGCCGGCGCGCTGACCGGTGCGCTGGGTTCGGTGACGGGCGCCCTCGCGAACGGTCCGGCGGCCCTCGGGCAGGCGGCCGGCGCGTTGTCGGGCGCGGCAGGTTCGACGGCGGCGGCGGGCGGCAGCCTGCTCGGCTCGGGCGCGAGCGCGGCGGGCAGCACGGCGGGCAGCACGGCGGGCGCGGTCAGCTCGGTGCTGACGGCGGGCGGCAATTCGGCGGCGACGGTCGTCAATGCGGTCGGCACGACGCTCGGCTCCGTGCCGAGCCTGTCGGTTTCGTCGCATTCGAACGGCAGTTCGGCGAACAACCCGCTGGCTCCGGTGTCGACGCTGCTGCAGTCGCTGACGGGCGCACTGCCGAAGTAAGCGGCCACGGCCGGCGCGCGGCGGCGTTCCGTCCGCCGCGCGAAACGGACGCGCAACGCGGCATGACAGCGATGTCATGCCGCGTTGTCATTGGGCGGCCCGTTTCTTTCACCGCAAGCGTCGCTACCGGTCCGCCGCGCCGCCGGCGGGCACGGCGCAGAAAGGCATGCCCGACCTCCGTTTAGATACCGAGTCACGGCGCGATCGCGCAGCGCGATAATGGTCGAAACGCAACGGCCGTCCCGTCCGGCGATGCCGCGTAATGGCGCGACGCGCGCGAACGGGCGTCATCCGGATGCCAACCGCCACCGTGCCGACGGCGGTGCCGGCAGCCAGACCGGCGGTTGCGAATGCGCCGCGGGTCGGCGACGCCCGTCGGCATGCGCGAGCGACGGATGCGCACGGACGACGGGACCGACGCGGCCAGGGAGCACACGATGAAGGCGACGACGGCGGTTCTGCTGGTGGCGCTCGCGATGGGCGCCGGGCTCGCGCGCGCGGACGACGACACGCCGGTGCGCGTACCGGTCGACGCCGACGGCGTGCAGCGGGTCGCGATCGTCGGCGGCAGCTATTTCTTTCGGCCGAAGCACGTGATCGTGCGCGCGCAACTGCCGGTCGAACTGACTGTATCGGCCGAGCCCGGCATCGTGCCCCACAGTTTCGAAATCGACGCGCCGCAGGCCGGCATCGCGATCCACACCGAACTCGGCACGACGCCGAAGACGTTTCGCTTCACGCCGACGCAGCCGGGCCGCTTCGCCTACTATTGCACGCACCGTCTGCTGTTCTTCAAAAGCCATCGCGAGCGCGGGATGGAGGGCGTGCTCGACGTCGAGGCGGCGCCATGATCGCCGCATTGCTGGCCGCAAGCCTGTTAGGAGCGAGCATGACCGCCGATCCCGTCACCGTTGCGCAGACCCATTTCGAACACATCCGCTCGTATCGCGCGACGATCCGTTCGTCGTCGCGCAGCGGCGAGCGCACCGAAATGCACTATGCGTACCTGAAACCCGGCTTTGTCCGGATGGATTTCGTCGAACCGCATCGCGGCGCGGTGCTCAAGTACGACCCGGACGACGGCAAGGTGCGGCTTCGTCCGTTCGGCGAACATACGCTGCCGGCGTTGACGCTGTCGCCGGCCAACCCGCTGGTGCGCGATCGCAGCGGCCATCGGGTCGACCGGTCGGACGTCGGCGAATTGCTGCGCAACGTCCACGCGCTGCAACAGGGCGGCGCGACGGTGACCGAGGGCGAGGAGACCGTCGGCGGCCGCGCCGCGCTGCGCGTGTCGGTGACGGGTGCGCCCGCGCACGCGGTCGACGGCGTGCATCGTTACCGGCTGTGGCTCGACACGCAGGACGGTTTCCCGCTGAAGGTCGTCAGCTTCGCCGGCGACGACGACCGGCCGCTCGAAACCGTGACGCTCGACGACGTCGAGATCGACGTCGCGTTTCCCGATCGTTTCTTCGCACCCTGATTTCGCGACACGACGGATGTGGCGCGCCGGAGGCGGCATGGCGGAATACCGGTTCTCGACGACGTGGCGCGTCGACGCGCCGCTCGCGGCGGTCTGGGACGCGATCTACCAGGTCGACCGCTGGCCCGACTGGTGGAAGGGCGCGGTGCGCACCGTCGAGCTCGAGCCGGGCGACGCGCGCGGCGTCGGCGCGCTGCATCGCTATACGTGGAAAGGCGCGCTGCCATACCGGCTGAGCTTCGACATGCGCGTGCGGCGCGTCGAGCCGCCGCATACGCTGGAAGGGCGCGCGAGCGGCGCGATCGAAGGCGACGGCCGCTGGCGCTTCGCCGCCGACGGCGCCGGCACCGTCGTGCGCTACGACTGGCACATCCGCACGCAGGCGCGCTGGATGAACTGGCTGGAGCCGATCGCGCGGCCGGTATTCAAATGGAATCACGACGTCGTGATGCGCGAAGGCGCGAAAGGGCTCGCGCGCCTGCTGGGCGCGACGGTCGAGAGCGACGGCCGGATCTACCGGCCCGTCGCGGGCGCCGGCTGCGCCGAGTCGTGAGCGCGTCGCGCGCTCAGCGCGCGTAAGCCATCACCGCGCCGTCGACGACGAGCGCGACGCGTTCGCCGACCGTCGGGCACCGATGCCCGGGCACGCGCGCACGCACAAGCGTGTCGGGCGCGGCCTCGACCCGCGCGAGCACGTCGGCGTCCTGGCCCGCGAACTGCGTGGCCTCGACCGTTGCCGCATGGCCGCGCGCGGCATCCGGATCCGCGATCGGCACGATGCCGATCTGCTCGGGACGCAGCATCGCATCGGCCGGCCCGTCCGGCAGCAGCGCGACGAGCGGCAACTCGCCGAGCGCGCACGCGATATGGCCGGCGCGCACCTGGCCCGCCAGCAGCACGGCCTGCCCGACGAACGACGCGACGTCGCGCGTGACCGGCTGCCGGTACAGCGTCTGCGGCGCGGCCGTCTGCACGAGCCGGCCCTGCCACAGCACCGCGACTTCGTCGCCGAGCGTCATCGCCTCGGGCTGGTCGTGCGTGACGAGCACCGACGTCGCGCCGGCCGCGGCCAGCGCATCCGCGACCGCGCTGCGCGTCTCGTGCCGCAGCGACGTGTCGAGCGCGGAAAACGGCTCGTCGAGGATCACGAGCGACGGCTCGGGCGCGAGCGCACGCGCCAGCGCGACGCGCTGCTGCTGTCCGCCGGACAGCTGCTGCGGCGCGCGGCTCGCGTACGATGCGGGCAGCCCGACCATCTCGAGCAGTGCGTCGACGCGATGACGACGCCGCCGCGCCGCGCGCGGCAGCCCGAACGCGATGTTGTCGGCGACCGACAGGTGCGGAAACAGCGCGCCTTCCTGCGGCACGTAGCCGATCCGCCGCTGCTCGGGCGGCAGGTGCAGGCCGGGCGCGGCGACCCGGCGGCCGTCGATCTCGACGATGCCGCGCTCCGCGCGCTCGAAGCCGCACAGCACGCGCAGCAGCGTCGTCTTGCCGCTGCCGGACGGGCCGAGCAGCGCAAGCCGCGAGCCGCGCCGCACCGTGAGATCGATGTCGTGCAGCACGGTATGCGAGCCGAACGATTTGGACAGGCCGTGTATGCGTAATTCGCTCATGAGCGGTTCCGGGACAAGGGGCTCAGCGGCGCACCGACGCGCGGCCGAGCAGCAGGAACAGCAGGCCCGACGCGGCCAGCGACAGCGCGACGAGCAGTGCCGCATAGGGCGCCGCGGCCGCGAACGCGAGCGTCGCGGTATCGCTCCACACCTGCGTCGCGAGCGTGCGCGTGCCGATCGGCGACAGCAGCAGCGTCGCGTTCAGCTCCGTCACGACCGAGACGAACACCATCGTCGCGGCCGCGCCGAGGCCGGGCGCCGCGAGCGGCAGCACCACGCGCGTCAGCGTCGCGCGCCAGCCGAGGCCGAGCGCGCGCGCGGTTTCCTCGAGCCGCACCTGCACGTGCGACAGCGCCGCGCGCACGCTGACGGCCGCGAGCGGCAGGAACAGGATCGCGTACGCGGCGACGAGCGCCGGCGCGCTTTGATAGAGCGGCTGCAGCAGCCGTACGGTGATCGACACGGTCGCGAGCGCGACGACGATGCCCGGCACGCCCTGCACGGTCATCGCCGTGCGTTCGAGCAGCGTCGCGATGCGGCCCGGATGGCGCACCAGCAGGAATGCGAGCGGCAGCGCGAGCAGCGTCGTGACGGCCGCCGCCGCGAGGCCGTAACCGCTCGACGCGAGCGTGGCCTGCCACAGCAGTTCGGGCGACACGTCGGCCGGCGTGACGGCGGCCGCGCCCTGCTGCGTGAGCCAGTAGCCGATCGTCGCGAGCGGCACGCCGAGCGTCGCGGCAGCGAGCGCGGCGAAGGCCGCGACGACGGCGAGCCGGCCGCGTCCGAGCGGATAGCGCATCGCGACGCGCCGCGCCGCGCGGTGCGTATGGCCGTAGCGCGCCCGGCCGCGCGCCCGCGCTTCGATCGCGAGGCACAGCAGACACAGCGCGATCAGCACGCAGCCGAGCAGCGATGCGCCGCCGCCGTCGAACGCGGTGCGGTATTCGGCGTAGATCTCGGTGGTGAAGGTGCGAAAGCGCAGCAGCTGGAACGCGCCGAACTCGGACAGCACGCCGAGCGCGACGAGCAGCATGCCGCCGCACAGCGCCGGGCGCAGCTGCGGCAGCACCACGCGGAAGAACGTGCGCCACGGCGAGCAGCCGAGCGTGCGCGCGCTTTCCTCGAGCGCGGGGTCGAGCTCGCGCAGCGCGGCGGCGACCGGCAGGTAGACGAGCGGGAAGTACGCGGAGCCCAGCACGATCAGCGCGCCGAGAAAGTCCTGCAGGTCGAGGCTCAGCGACACCCATGCATAGCTCGTGATGAACGGCGGCACCGCGAGCGGCGCGGCGGCGAGCGCGGTCCACAGCGGCCGCCCCGGCAGGTCGGTGCGCTCGATGAACCATGCGACCGCGGTGCCGAGCAGCGCGCAGACGAGCGTCGCGGCGAGCGTGATCGACAGCGTATTGACGAGCAGCTCGCCGACCAGCGGCCGCCACAGCAGCTCGATCGCGTCGTCGACGCCGAAGGTCGCCGCGCGATACAGCGTAAAGCCGAGCGGCAGCAGGATCGCGAGCGGCCCGCAGGCGGCCGCCGCGACGAGCGCGCGCGACGGCCGCCGCCGCGCTGCGCCGCGTGCGTCGTCGTCGTGCGCGGCGCGGGCCGTGCGGGACACGGCGTCGCTCATGGTCAGAGCAGGCCGGCCTGGCGCAGCAGCTTGCCGGCCTGGCTGTCGTCGCCGAGCTGTTCGAACGACAGCGACGGCGGGCTCAGCTCGTTGAACGGCTTCAGGATCGGGTCGGGCGCGACGCCCGGGCGCAGCGGATACTCGAAGCTGACATGGCCGTTGGCCATCAGCTTCTGCGCGCGCTCGCTGACGAGGTACGCGACGAACTGCTGCGCTTCCGGCTGATGCTTCGACGCCTTCAGCACTGCGGCGCCCGATACGTTGACCGCCGCGCCGACGTCGCCGCGGCCGAAGTGGTAAATCGCGCTGCGGGTCGACTTGTCGCCGAGTTCCGCGTGCAGGCGGTCCCAGTAGTAGTTGTTGATCACGCCGGTCACGACGCCGCCGCGGTTGACGGCGGCCGTCACGCCTTCGTCGTCGTCGAAGATCTGCGCGTTGGTCTTCAGGCCCTTCAGCCATTGCAGCGTCGCGGCCTCGCCGTGCAGCGCGAGCACCGCGCTCACGACCGGCAGGAAGTCGGCGTCGCTCGGCGCGATGCCGACCTTGCCCTTCCACTCGGGCTTCGCGAGATCGAGCAGCGACGCAGGCAGTTGCTGCGGCTGGAGCTTCGCGGTGTTGTAGACGAGCACGTTCTCGCGCGCGAGCACGCCGACCCAGTTGCCGTCGGCCGGGTTGTAGCGCGCCGGCACCGCTTGCAGCGTGGCGGCATCGGTCTTCGCGAGCAGGCCCTTGTGGTCGAGCAGCACGAGCTCGGGCGAGTTCTCGGTGAAGTACACGTCGGCCGGCGTGCGATCGCCTTCGGTGACGAGCTGCGCGGCAAGCGCCGGGCCTTCGCCCGAGCGCACCTTCACGGTGATGCCGCTTTGCGCTTCGAAGTCCTTGACGAGCTGGTTGACGACCTGCTCGTGCTGCGCGTTGTACAGCGTGAGCGTCGCGGCGCGCGCGGGCATTGCGGTCAGCGCGCCGGTCAGCATGAGCGCGGCGGCCGCCGCGGAGATCAGGTGCCGCACCGGGCGGCTAACGGGCAGAGTGTTCATGTCGATGTCGAAAGTTGAATCCTGAAGTGCCGGCTTACGCTTCGAACAGCGCGGCGCCGATGTACGAACCCGGTTGCGCGCCCGGCGGACACGCGAAGATCGCGCTGCCGACGTGCGTGGTGAACTGGTTCATGATGTCCAGCTTCGCGAGCTTCTCGTTGATCGGAATGAAGCCCTTGCGCGGATCGCGCTGGTGCGCGACGAACATCAGCCCCGCGTCGTACTCGGTCTGCTGGCGCCACGGCGGCCAGCGCTCGATATAGAAGTTGGTGCTGTCGTTGTACGAATACGCGCGGCGCAGGATCTGCGCGCCGTCGTTCATCTGCGGCGACGCGAGACGCGCGTGCGCGTTGTCGGGGATCACCGGATTCCCGTCCTTGTCCACTGCGTCGAGATCGAGCGCCTCGAATTCGTGCTTGCCGCCGAGCGGCGCGCCGCTGTACTTGCGGCGGCCGAACACCTGCTCCTGGAAGCCGAGCTCGGTGTTGTCCCAGTGCTCGAGCGTGATGCGGATGCGGCGCACGACCGTGTAGGTGCCGCCGTTCATCCAGGCCGGCCCTTCGCTGCCGGCCCAGACGAACGCGTTCATCGCGGCGGGATCGTCGCGCGACGGATTCATCGTGCCGTCCTTGAAGCCCATCAGGTTGCGCGGCGTCTCGCCCGGCTTGCCGGACGTGAAGCCGGCCTGGCCCCAGCGCATCTGCACGGTCTTGCCGCCGAGCCGCGCGAGCTGGCGCACCGCGTGGAACGCGACCTGCGCGTCGTTCGCGCACGCCTGGATGAACAGGTCGCCGCCGGTTTTCTCCGGCAGCAGCTGGTCGCCGTTGAAGCGCGGCAGGTCGACCAGCGCGGCGGGGCGCTGCTTCGCCAGTCCGTAGCGGTCCTTGCCGGCGGCCGCGAACAGGCCCGGCCCGAAGCCGAACGTGATCGTCAGGCACGCCGGGCCGATGCCGAGCGCGTCGCCCGAGTCGGCCGGCGGCGCGTCGTCCGCGCCGCTCGTCGGCAGCGGTTGCGCGGGTTCGCCGCGCGTGAGGCGCGCGGCCGCGTCGGTCCATGTCTTCAGCAGCGCGATCACGTCCTCGCGCCGCGTCGTCGTCAGGTCGAGCGCCGCGAAATACGCGTTGCGCTGCTGCGGCGTCGTGATGCCGCTCTGGTGCTTGCCGTAGAACGGCTCGATGTCGTCGTCGTGCGCGGCCGCCTGCGGCGCGCCGGCGTCGGCCGCGCGTGCGGCCGGCATCGCGGTCGCCGCGAGGCCCGCGGCCACCGCCGCGCCGCCGGCCTTCAGGAAGCCGCGACGCGCGGCGCGCGACGGCGGGTTCGAATCGTCTGTCATGAGCGTCTCCGTCACTTCGCGAGCATCAGCGTGTTGACGTCGTCCTGCACGTAATAGAAACCGTCGCCGGCCGGCGTCATCGCGATCCCGAACAAGTCGCCGTTGCCGGGAGGCGACTGCGCCTTGTCGGTGTCGATCCAGCGCGCGTAGAGCTGCTTGCCGGCAACCGGATCGATCTCGACGACCTGCCCGTTCAGCGCGTTGGTCGCGAGCAGGTGGCCGTTCGGCGCGGTCGCGAGCGCGAGCGGGCGGCGCAGGAAGCCGTCGGCCGTGATCGGGCGGCCGACGCCGGCGCTGGTGTCGCGCGTGAGCGGATCGTCGATCTCGACGATGCGGTTGCCGATCGCGTCCGACACGTACAGCTTCTGCTGGTCGCCCGACAGCGCGAGGCCGGTCGGGCCGACCAGGAACACGCCCTTGTCGGCCTGCGCTCCGAGGCCGCTGGCGACCACCGTTTCCTGCCGGATCGCGGGCGGCTTGCCGGCCGGCACGTCGAGGTCGAGCCGCAGCACGGTCGCCTGCTTGTAGACCGGCGGGTTGCCGTCCGCGCCGCCGACGCCGAAGCCGGCCATGCTGACGAACAGCGTCGCGCTGTCGCCGCGGTCGACGACGGCCATGTTGCCCCACGGGTCGTTGATGTTCGGGCTCGACCATACCGACGCGACCTTGCCGTGCGGATCGAGCACGATCATGCAGCCGGCGCCCTTGGTATTGGTCGTGCCGTCGTTGCTCGGCGTGCTGCCGACGATCACCCAGCCCGACTTCAGCATCGTCATCGCGGTCGACAGGCCGACGCCGCCCGGGCACGCCTGCAGGTCGCGCGGAATCGTCGCGAACAGGCTCATCTGCTTCGTCGACGGGCGGTAGTCGACGATCGTGCTGCCGGTGCCCTGCAGGTTCGCGGCGTTGTTGAAGTTGTCGACCAGCACGTCGCCCTGCTGGATCGTGCCGGCCGAGGCCGGCGCGACGGCAATCGCGTACGGGTTCTGGTCGCCGTTGTCGGGCACCGTGTTGACGAGCAGCGTGTGGCGATGCAGCGTCTCGAGGAAGCCTTGCGGCTCGGCGCGCGCAGCGGCCGCCGCCGTCAGCGCGGCAGCGGCCAGTGCGCCTGTCGCGAGGTGGCGAAGCGGGGCGGATCGAATCATCGGGATCTCCTGGGGAACGCGCCGCGCGGGCGGCGCGCGAAAAACGAATGGCGTGGGCGCGGCGCTCAGAACGTGATGGTCGTGCGCGCGCCGACGACGAACGTGTTGCGCAGCGGCTGGGTCGCGTCGTTCGGGTTCTGGCCGGCGCCGGCGTTGAACGTGTACTGCGCGTCCGCCTGGATCACCCACCACGGCGTGACCTGATACTGGTAGGTCGCCTCGAGCGCCGTTTCGCGCGTGCGCACGCCGTACGGGCCGCTCGCGAACAGTCGCGCGCTGCGGTCGAGGTCGGTCACGTGGCTGCCGACCTGGATGTAGGTGACGGCGAGGCCCACGCTGTCGTTGTCGCGGCCCGCGAACGGCGCCTTCAGCACGACGCCCGCATTGGCCGCGAAGCTCACGAGGTTGCGATCGCCCGGCGCGCCCATCACGCGCGCGAACACGCCGAGGCTCTGCGGGCCGCTCGGGTCGGGGCGCCAGACCATCTGGTCGGCCACCGCGTAGAAGCTGTAGTCGCCGTGGTGCTGCTGCGCGCTGCCGTTCGACGCGGGATCCGCGAGCGACAGCCCGTCGGTGCCGAGGTTCTGGTCCGCGAAGCGGCCGTTGTGATACCAGACGCCGATCTTGTAGGTGCCGGGCAGCCCGTTCGAGCGGCCGGTGTCCATTTCGCCGTCGGACGGCTGGTTCAGCGCGTACTGCAGCTCGCCGATATACAGCGCGCCGTTGTGCAGGTTGAAGTTGGTGCCGCTGAGGTTGTTCGGGTTGTTGCCGAGCGGATCGCCGTCGAACACGCCCGCGAGCGCGGTGAGCTTCGGCGCGATCTGCGCGCGCACGCGCACGCCGAGGCCCGCGAGCGGATACGCGGGGCCGCCGTTCGGCAGATCGTAGGACGGCAGCGCGGGCCAGCCGAACATCGTGTTGACGAAGGTGTTCCCGTACGTGCTGACCATGAATTCCTGGTCGAGGCTCTGCTGGCCGATCTTCACGTCGACGCGCTTGTCGAGGAACGACTGCTGGTACCACAGCTCCCAGAGGCGCGTCGTGTCCTGCGCTTCGATGCCGCTCGCGGTGTTGAGCGTGCCGAGGTTGCGCGCGCTCAGGTTGGAGCCGTGGATCTGCAGCGCGCTGACGTTGAAGGTGCCGCCGGGCAGGCCGATCGCCTTCTGCGTATCGACGGTGAGCGTCGCGGTCGTCAGGCCGTCGTACGTGCCGCCGCGGTTCAGGCCGCCGCGCAGGTTCGCGAGGTACTCGCTCGTTTCGGTGATCTGCAGCGTCGCGCCGTACTTGCCGAGCCACGGACGGATGCCGCCCATGTCGCCGAGCAGGTTCTGGCGGGTCCAGATGCCGGTCCACATGTCGGTCGGCTTCGCCTGGATCGCGCGGTCGGCTTCGGACGCGTCGGGCTGCGCGTCGACGGGCGTGTCGGCGAATGCGGCGCCGCTGGCGAACGACGCGCACGCGAGCACCGCGGCGCAGGCGGCGGGGCGCATCCGGGCGTGGATGCGGTCTCCTGGGAACGACGCAAACTTCATATCAGATTCCTGCTTCTATTTAGTCTGGAGTCCTGCTTTAAATGCGCTGTCCGGACGCCCGGCGCCGATCGGCCGCCGCGTGAAGATCGACGCAACGGGGCGCATCGTAGGAGCGTTAAATGGGAAAGTCAATGTAAACGAGAATGATTCGCATCCATATTACTGAATGTAATCGGGGAGCTTACGGACGAGGCGCGCCGCGTGTTTAGTCGGGTCGGAAAACGTAAATATCGGCGTAATGAAAATGTATGAATCGATGCGGAGCGATGTGTCGGCCCGCCACTGCGGAAAGGGGGCGCGGCGAGCCCGGAAGCGACGCCTTCGCAGGATTTTTGATGCGATCGCGTCGACGTCAGGAACTCCGTGCTTACCCGATGTCCAAACGGGGCTGGATGGCCGTCGGGCCGCGTGCAGGCGCACCCGGCGCACCGCTGAGGCGCTTTTAATCGATTGTTTTAAAAAGGATTTTCGGCGATTTCGAGAGGCGTGTCGGGCGCTGGTCCGCAGCAAAAAATCGCCCGATTTCCCTTCTTGAATTTGTCAAAACCCGTCCATATAATTAGCACTCGCTGCACGAGAGTGCTAACAATTCTCTGCCGGGCATCCCGCCGGGCAGATTCCCAAAGCGTTCTTCAATCTCAGTCAAGAGAGGAGTGAATATGAACCTTCGTCCTTTGCACGATCGCGTGATCGTCAAACGCCTGGATCAGGAAACCAAGACCGCCTCGGGCATCGTCATCCCCGACGCAGCGGCTGAGAAGCCGGATCAGGGCGAAGTCCTGGCCATCGGCCCGGGCAAGCGCGACGACAAGGGCGCGCCGATCGCGCTCGACGTCAAGGTGGGCGATCGCGTGCTGTTCGGCAAGTACGCCGGCCAGACCGTGAAGGTCGACGGCCAGGAGCTGCTGGTCATGCGCGAAGAAGACATCATGGCCGTGGTCAACGCCAAGTAAGCGTCCCACCGACGGTACATATTCCCAAGAATTCAAGGAGTTAGAAGATGGCAGCTAAAGACGTCGTATTCGGCGATTCCGCCCGCTCGAAGATGGTCGAAGGCGTGAACATTCTCGCCAACGCAGTGAAGGTCACGCTGGGTCCGAAGGGCCGCAACGTCGTGCTCGAGCGCAGCTTCGGCGGCCCGACGGTCACCAAGGACGGTGTGTCGGTCGCCAAGGAAATCGAGCTGAAGGACAAGCTCCAGAACATGGGCGCGCAGATGGTCAAGGAAGTTGCTTCCAAGACCAGCGACAACGCAGGCGACGGCACGACGACGGCAACCGTCCTCGCGCAGTCGATCGTCCGCGAAGGCATGAAGTACGTCGCATCGGGCATGAACCCGATGGACCTGAAGCGCGGTATCGACAAGGCCGTTGCAGCGGCAGTCGAAGAGCTGAAGAAGATCAGCAAGCCGTGCACGACGAACAAGGAAATCGCGCAAGTCGGCGCGATCTCGGCGAACAGCGACTCGTCGATCGGCGATCGCATCGCTGAAGCGATGGACAAGGTCGGCAAGGAAGGCGTGATCACCGTCGAAGACGGCAAGTCGCTGGCCGACGAGCTCGACGTCGTCGAAGGCATGCAGTTCGACCGCGGCTACCTGTCGCCGTACTTCATCAACAACCCGGACAAGCAAGTCGCCGTCCTCGACAACCCGTTCGTGCTGCTGCACGACAAGAAGGTGTCGAACATCCGCGATCTGCTGCCGGTGCTCGAACAAGTCGCGAAGGCAGGCCGTCCGCTGCTGATCATCGCTGAAGACGTCGAAGGCGAAGCGCTCGCAACGCTGGTCGTCAACAACATCCGCGGCATCCTGAAGACCGTTGCGGTCAAGGCGCCGGGCTTCGGCGACCGTCGCAAGGCAATGCTGGAAGACATCGCGATCCTGACCGGCGGCCAGGTCATCGCGGAAGAAACCGGCCTGACGCTCGAGAAGGCAACGCTGGCAGAACTGGGCCAGGCGAAGCGCATCGAAGTGGGCAAGGAAAACACGACGATCATCGACGGCGCAGGCGAAGCGACGAACATCGAAGCGCGCGTGAAGCAAATCCGCACGCAGATCGAAGAAGCGACGTCGGACTACGACCGTGAAAAGCTGCAGGAGCGCGTGGCGAAGCTGGCCGGCGGCGTGGCAGTGATCAAGGTCGGCGCTGCGACCGAAGTCGAAATGAAGGAAAAGAAGGCACGCGTCGAAGACGCGCTGCACGCAACCCGCGCTGCCGTTGAAGAAGGCATCGTCCCGGGCGGCGGCGTTGCGCTGATCCGTGCACGCACCGCGATCGCCGCACTGACCGGCGCGAACGCCGACCAGAACGCCGGCATCAAGATCGTGCTGCGCGCAATGGAAGAGCCGCTGCGCCAGATCGTCACGAACGGCGGCGAAGAAGCGAGCGTCGTGGTGGCGGCAGTTGCTGCAGGCAAGGGCAACTACGGCTACAACGCAGCGACGGGCGAGTACGTCGACATGGTCGAAGCCGGCGTCGTCGACCCGACCAAGGTGACGCGCACCGCACTGCAGAACGCAGCTTCGGTCGCAGGCCTGCTGCTGACGACGGACGCAGCCGTTGCAGAACTGCCGAAGGAAGATGCACCGATGCCGGGCGGCATGCCGGGCGGCATGGGCGGCATGGGCATGGACATGTAATCGACTTCGGTCGATGTGTCCGGAACGCGCAGCGATGCGCGTTCCAGCCAAAAGAAAAGACCCGCAGCGATGCGGGTCTTTTTTTTCGCGCCTGCAAGGCGATGCATGCACCGCACGACGTTGGCGCGCGCGAAGCGCGCCCTGATCCGACAGTCACGGGCGGCAGCGGGGCGGGCCCGCCGCGCTCAATGGCGGTGCGACGTCCTCGGCAGCGGTTCGGCCGAGGCGGCCGGCGGTGCGTCCGCGTCCTCGTTGCTGCGCGCCCAGAAGAACCGGTCGGGCAGGTGCGCGCCCATGCCGGGCCGGAAGGCGTCGCGCACGGCCTGGTACAGGTACTCCTGCGCTTCGCGCACGGCTTCGGGCGGTTCCTGGCCGTTCGCGAGCAGCGCCGCGATCGCCGCGCCGAGCGTGTCCGTGATGCCCATCAGCCGGTGCGGCGAGCGATCCCACATGTCCTCGCGCAGCTGGCCTTCCTCGCCGTACAGCGTGTTGACGAGCCGGTGCGAGCCCGTCTCGGACGACAGGATGTACTCGCAGCCCTGCGACAGCAGATGCGACACGGCCGCGTCGAGATTCGGCGCCTCGGCGTCGCCGTCCGGCTGCGCGAGCGCGATCAGCGTCGCGTAGTCGGCGACGAGCAGCGTGGTCTGCGGCGCGAGCAGGTCGGCGATCGATTCGCGCAGGTCGTCGGCGGCGAGCACGTGTTCGTCGTCGAGCGTGAAGTCCGGCGCGAGCACGAGCGGCACGCCGTCGTAGTCGGCCACCACTTCGGCGATCGCGCTGACGACTTCCGCACGCGTCGCCGCGCCGATCTTGAAGGCGGCGACCGGCATGTCCTCGAGCAGCATGCGGGCCTGCGCGGCGACGACATCGGGATCGAGACCCGTCACCTCGTCGCAGGCGGCCGAGTCGCGCACGGTATAGCCCGTCAGGACGGATACGCCGTGACAGCCCATGCTCGCCAGGGTCAGCAGATCGGCTTGGAGGCCGGAGCCGCCGGTAGGATCGGACAGGCCGAAGGTGAGGACGATCGGAGGGGCGTTGCTGGACATGTAGAAATGGGGCAAGAAAAAAACGGGGAAGCGATCGAGATGCGGACGGCGAGGCGGGATGGGCCGGTTTCGGCCCCGTGTTGCCCGGCAGGCCGCACTTTGCAGCCATTATGCTGCGGAATCCGGCCGCTACGACGGTTTTTTTAGCGCGGCTCAACGTAGTCGCCGCCCTCCAGCGCGATTGCTAGGCAGTCCGGCCCCGACACGGTACCATCATGGCTCCCGAATTTACCGACTTTTCCCGACGCGGCTTAAGATGGAATACAAGAGCTGGATGTGCCTGATTTGTGGCTGGATTTACGACGAAGAAGCCGGGCTGCCCGAAGAGGGCATCGCCCCGGGCACGCGCTGGGAAGACGTCCCGATCAACTGGACGTGCCCCGAGTGCGGCGCCCGCAAGGAAGACTTCGAGATGGTCCAGATCTGACCGGATCCTTGGCCCCCGGACACTCCGCTTCGGTCTCGCGTTTGCCCGGCGCCCGTGCGCCGCGGCCTGCGCGAGTCGCTCGACCATGACAGGCGCGCGTGTCCATGACGTCCGATCCGGCGACCGTTCCCCACCCTGACGCACTGCCCAATCCACGCGGCGGGGCCGTGCACGCGGCCGACGCGTGGCTCGAGGCGGCCGCCGAGGCGTTCGCGCGTCGCGACGATGCCGCCGCGCCGCTGTCGGCAGCGGCCGCGGTGCTGGCCGAGGCCGGCTGGCTGCCGGCCGCGCGTTTTGCCGGCCAGTTGTCCGCCACCGCGCCGCTGGTCGCGGCCGAACCCGAAGCCGTCTCCGGCTGGCGGGCCGCGCTGTGCGACTTCCGCGCGGCCGTCGGACGTCACAATCTGCGCGAGCTCGCATGCTCGCCCGTGCTGTTCGACCATTTCCGCACGCTGCGCGCGCAAAGCGCGGCCGACCTGCGCGCAGGCGCTCCGCTCGACGCGCTTGCGCTCGTCGGACGCGCGGTGCCGCCGGCGTCGCTGCGCGCGTTGCCCGAGGCGCTGGCGGTCCGGCTGCGCGCCCGCTACGAGCAGGCGCTGCTCGGCGTGCTGCGCGCCCAACAGGCGACGCCCGACGCGGCGCTCGATGCCGTCGACGCGACGCTGGCGGGGCTGGCCGACGACACCCCATACGATTTCTGGCGGCTCGCGGCCGCCTGCCTGCGTGCGCTGCGCGCCAGCGGCGCGCCCGAACTGAGGCGGTTTCTCGCGCGCACCAACCTGCTGCTCGGCGAGCACGTGCAGGGCCGGCGCAGCGCGCCGCCCGAACTGGTGCGCGAGACGGTCGCGCTGCTCTGGCGCGATTTCGCGCTGTTCGGCGCCGCGGCGGAGGATGTCGCGCTCGTCGACGTGTTGCACGACTACGGGCTGACGGTCGACTGGCACGTGGCCGGCACGCCCGCGTCCGAGGCGCTGTGGGAGGCCGATGCGGCGCGGGCCGAGCACGACGCGGTGGCCGCCGCGCCGACCCGGGTGCTCGGTGTCGTGACGGTCAATGCGCATGCGTATGAGGATTTCCTGCAGACGGCCGACGCGTCGATGACAGACCTCGCGGCCGATCCGGCGACGGCCGACGCCGGCGCGGCGTGGCGCGCGTCGGCGGCCGCCTACCGGGTCGGCGCGGCGGCCTGCGCGCTCGGCCTCGGTCACGCGGCGCTGCTGGCCGACACGCTCGGCCTCGCGTGGCGGCGCGCCGCGCACGGGCTGCCGCTCGCGAGCGCCGGCCTCGATGCGCATGGCCGGGCGGCCGACATGCTGCGCGCGGCGCTGCTGAAGATCGCGGCCGGCGTTGCGCCACCGGACCTGACCGCGGTGTCTGGCGCGCTCGGCGCGGCACTGGGCCGGGCCCCACCCGGATGAGCGCGGTCATCGCGCGGCAAGCCTTGCCGGACACGGCCGCAACACGCTGCCGACAGCGCCCGCGCGCGTGTTAGAGTGCCGTGTGATCCGCGCGCGTCGTTGCCAGCGCCGTGCGGCGTTGCTTGTTGATCGCGGCCCGGTCAGGCCGCGGCGTCTTTGCTAAAATTCAAACCATGTCAAAGCCTTCCGATCGCATCAATCTCACCAACCAGTTCCTGATCGCCATGCCGAACATGGCCGATCCGACGTTCTCGGGAACGGTGGTCTATCTTTGCGATCACAGCGAGCGCGGTGCGCTCGGCCTCGTCATCAACCGTCCTACCGACATCGACCTCGAATCGCTGTTCAACCGCATCGACCTGAAGCTCGAGATCGAGCCGCTGCTGCACATTCCGGTGTACTTCGGCGGCCCGGTCCAGACCGAGCGCGGCTTCGTGCTGCACGAGCCGGTGGAGGGCGCGAGCTACAACTCGTCGATGTCGGTCGAGGGCGGGCTCGAGATGACGACGTCGAAGGACGTGCTCGAGGCGGTCGCAACGGGTTCCGGCCCGAAACGCTTCCTGCTGACGCTCGGCCATGCGGGCTGGGGCGCCGGCCAGCTCGAGGAAGAAATTTCCCGCAACGGCTGGCTGACGGTCGCCGCCGATCCGCGCATCGTGTTCGACACCCCGGCCGAGGAGCGCTTCGAAGCCGCGCTCGGCCTGCTCGGCGTCAGCTCGTCGATGCTGTCCGGCGAAGCAGGGCACGCATGAGCGGCACGAGCGCGCGCGATGCGACGCTCCTGGCGTTCGACTACGGCGAGAAGCGCATCGGCGTCGCGATCGGCAATGCGTTGACGCGCTCGGCCCGCGCGCTCGTCGTGATTCCCAACCTGAACCGCGAACACCGCTTCAAGGCGGTCGGCGAGCTGCTGGCCGAATGGCGGCCGGACGCGCTCGTCGTCGGCCTGCCGATGCATCCGGACGGCACGCCGCACGACATGACGCAGCAGGCGAAGCGCTTCGGCAACCAGCTGAACGGTCGCTTCGGGCTGCCGGTGAGCTGGGTCGACGAGCGCTATTCGTCGGTCGAGGCCGAGGCCGGCCTGCGCGAGCGCAACGTGCGCGGCCGCGCGCGCGTCGACATGCTCGACGCCGAGGCCGCGCGCGTCATCCTTCAACAGTATCTCGATCAATTGTCCGACCATGAGCACCATTGACGCCGAGGCGCTTTACCGCGCGCTGCTCGACCAGATCCGCGCCGCGTACGGCACCGCTTTCGCGGAGCCGGGCGGCCCGCGGCTCGCCGGCATCTACAGCGGCGGCGCATGGCTTGCCGAGCGCCTCGCGCGCGATCTCGGCGCGCCGGGCTTCGGCGTCGTGAACGTCGCGCTGCATCGCGACGACTACGCGAAGAAGGGGCTGCACAGCCAGGCGAGCCCGACGGCGCTGCCGTTCGACGTCGACGGCGCGCGCATCGTGCTCGTCGACGACGTGCTGTACACGGGCCGCACCGTGCGCGCCGCGCTCAACGAACTGTTCGACTACGGCCGTCCGGCTGCCGTCGAGCTCGCCGTGCTCGCCGATCGCGGCGGCCGCGAACTGCCGGTCGCCGCGCGCTTCGCGGGCGGCACGCTCGACGTGCCGGCCGGCGCGACGCTCGTGCTCGCGCGCGACGATGCGCAGTTCACGCTGAACGTCGAGGCGCAAGCCGCCTGAGCGAACGCGAAACCGTATCCCGGGCCGCCGGCTTGCGCCGCGGCCCGTTTGCATAGTTGGAATCACGCACACCATGACCACCGACACCACTGGCCGCACCGGCAATCCCGCTGCGGCCGCGAGCCCCGAGCGATTCCGCTACGGTTTCCTGAAGGGCAACCCGCAGCTCACGAAAAACGGCGAGCTCAAGCACCTGCTGTCGATCGAGGGCCTGCCGCGCTCGATCGTCAATCACATCCTCGATACGGCCGAGCAGTTCGTCAGCGTCACGGACCGCGAAGTGAAGAAGGTGCCGCTGCTGCGCGGCAAGTCCGTGTTCAACCTGTTCTTCGAGAACTCGACGCGCACGCGCACGACCTTCGAGATCGCCGCGACGCGCCTGTCGGCCGACGTGCTGAACCTGAACATCAATGCGTCGTCGACGAGCAAGGGCGAATCGCTGCTCGACACGATCAACAACCTGTCCGCGATGCATGCGGACCTGTTCGTCGTGCGCCACGCGTCGAGCGGCGCGCCGTACCTGATCGCCGAGCACTGCGCGCCGCACGTGCACGTGATCAACGCCGGCGACGGCCGTCATGCGCACCCGACGCAGGGCCTGCTCGACATGTACACGATCCGCCACTACAAGCGCGACTTCACGAAGCTGCGCGTGGCGATCGTCGGCGACATCCTGCACTCGCGCGTCGCGCGCTCGGACATCCACGCGCTGACCACGCTCGGCGTGCCGGAAGTGCGCGCGATCGGGCCGCGCACGCTGCTGCCGGGCGGCCTCGAGCAGATGGGCGTGAAGGTGTTCCACAACCTCGACGAGGGGCTGAAGGGCGTCGACGTGATCATCATGCTGCGCCTGCAGAACGAGCGGATGAGCGGCGCGCTGCTGCCGTCCGCGCAGGAGTATTTCAAGACCTGGGGCCTGACGCCCGAGCGCCTCGCGCTCGCCGCGCCCGATGCGATCGTGATGCACCCGGGGCCGATGAACCGCGGCGTCGAGATCGACTCGCAGGTCGCCGACGGCCCGCAGTCGGTGATCCTCAACCAGGTCACGTTCGGCATCGCGGTGCGGATGGCGGTGATGGGCATCGTCGCCGGCAACAACGACTGAGCCGCTTCGCGCCTCCTTATCCAGGCATTCAACGCATTCAACGCATTCACAGACAGCGCATGAAGATTCATATCAAAGGCGGCACGCTGATCGATCCGGTCGCCGGCAGCGAGCGGCAGGCCGACGTATTCATCTCGGGCGGCAAGATCGACGCGATCGCCGAAGCCGGCCGCGCGCCGGCTGGCTTCGCGGCCGACAAGACGATCGACGCATCGGGCCTGATCGTCGCGCCCGGCCTCGTCGACCTGTGCGCGCGGCTGCGCGAGCCCGGCTACGAGCACAAGGCGACGCTCGCGTCCGAGATGGCCGCGGCGGTCGCCGGCGGCGTGACGACGCTCGTATGCCCGCCGGATACCGACCCGGTGCTCGACGAGCCGGGCCTCGTCGAGATGCTCAAATTCCGCGCGCGCAACCTGCACCAGGCGAACGTCCATCCGCTCGGCGCGCTGACGGTCGGCCTCAAGGGCGAGGTGATCACCGAGATGGTCGCGCTGACCGAGTCGGGCTGCGTCGGCTTCACGCATGCGAACGTGCCGGTGCGCGACACGCAGGTGCTGCTGCGCGCGCTGCAGTATGCGAGCACCTACGGGTTCACCACGTGGCTGCGCCCGCTCGACGCGTTCATCGGCAAGGGTGGCGTGGCGGCGAGCGGCCCGGTCGCGTCGCGGCTCGGGCTGTCCGGCGTGCCGGTCGCCGCCGAGACGATCGCGCTGCACACCATTTTCGAGCTGATGCGCGTGACGGGCGCGCGCGTGCACCTCGCGCGGCTGTCGTCGGCGGCCGGCCTTGCGCTGGTGCGCGCCGCGAAAGCCGAAGGGCTGCCCGTGACCTGCGACGTCGGCGTAAATCACCTGCACCTGATCGACGTCGACATCGGCTATTTCGATTCGCAGTTCCGGCTCGATCCGCCGCTGCGCAGCGAGCGCGACCGCGAAGCGATCCGCGCGGCGCTCGCCGACGGCACGATCGATGCGATCTGCTCCGACCACACGCCGGTCGACGACGACGAGAAGCTGCTGCCGTTCGGCGAAGCGACGCCCGGTGCCACTGGCCTCGAACTGCTGCTGTCGCTGACGGTGAAGTGGGCCGACGAGACGCGCACGCCGCTCGCGCAGGCGCTGCGCCGCATCACGTCGGCGCCTGCCGACGTGCTGAAGCTACCGGCCGGCCGTCTGGCCGAAGGCGGCGCGGCCGACCTGTGCGTGTTCGATCCGCGCGCGCACTGGCGCGTCGAGCCGCGCGCGCTGAAGAGCCAGGGTCACAACTCGCCGTTCCTCGGCTACGAACTGCCCGCCTGCGTGCGTGCGACGCTCGTCGCCGGGCAGATCGCGTTCGAGCGTCACTGAACCCCGCCGGAGCTGCGCCATGACAGCCGTTCGCAAGCTGCGCCTCGTCTTTCACCTGCTGCGCGGGATGGCGGTCGTCGCGCTGCGCTTCTCGCACGTCACGCCCGCGCGGCGCCTCGAGCTCACGCGCCGCTGGTCGCTCAAGCTGCTGCGCATCTGCGGGATGCGCCTCGTCGTCCACAACGACGGCGCGCGTCTCGACGCGGGCGCGCTCGTCGTCGGCAACCACGTGTCGTGGCTCGACATCTACACCGTCAACGCGTGGCGGCCGACGCCGTTCGTGTCGAAGGCCGAGGTGCGGCAGTGGCCGGTGGTCGGCTGGCTGGCCGAGAAGCTCGACACCGTGTTCCTGCAGCGCGAGAAGCGCACCGAGGCGATGCGGGTCATGCACGAGATGGCCGACCGGCTGCGCAGCGGCGGCGTGATGTGCGTGTTTCCGGAAGGCACGACGTCCGACGGGCAGGGACTGCTGCCGTTCCATGCGAACCTGTTCCAGGCCGCGGTGTCGGCCGGCTGTGCGGTGCAGCCGATCTGCCTGATGTACGAGGATGCGCAGGGCCGGCAGTCGGTCGCGCCCGCCTATACGGGCGAGCTGTCGCTCGGCATGTCGCTCGACATGGTGTTGCGCGGCGGGCCGCTCGTCGCGCATCTGTACGTCTGCGATCCGATCCCGCCGGGCGGTGACCGGCGGGCGATGTCGGCGGCCGCGCGCGACGCGATCGCGGCCGCGCTCGAAGCGATGCAGGCGCAGGTCGGCAAGCCGTCGGCCGAATCGCTGGCGGAGCTCGAGAAGCATGCGTATCCGGCGACGGAGGTCGGCGCCGGTGCGGCCGGCGACGCCGCAGCCGAGGAGCCGGTGCCGGGGCGCGAGGGCTGAGGTGTTCGCCCCTGGCTCGCGCGTTTGCTACGCGGGCCTTTCGATCATTCTGCGCCGGGCGTGCGGCACGCTTCGCACTGCACCTGCGTGACCGTGCGCTGCGCCGGATCGGCGCTCAGGCGCACGGCCGACAGCTGATTTCCCCACACGCATCCCGAATCGAGCGCGACGACGTTGTCGCGCAGCATCAGGCCGAGCGCGGCCCAGTGACCGAACACGACGGTCACGTCCTCGGTGCGGCGACCCGGCACGTCGAACCACGGCAGATGGCCGGGCGGCGCGCTGTCGGGGCCGCCGTTTGCCTTGAAGTCCATGACGCCGTCGGGTGTGCAGAAACGCAGGCGCGTGAATGCATTGAACGCGACGCGCATGCGGTCGCGCTTTTTCAGGTTCGGACTCCATTGGTTCGGTTCGTTGCCGTACAGCTTTTGCAGCGTCTCGCGCCAGTCGGGCGCGCGTAGGGCGCGCTGCAGTTCGTCGGCGAGCTCCAGCGCGAGCGTGGCATCCCATTGAGGGAGCACGCCGGCGTGGACCAGCAGCATGCCGTGCTCGAAATGCGCGAACGGGCGATGGCGAACCCAGTCGAGCAACGCGTCCGCGTCGGGTGCGTCGAGGATTTCGCCGATCGTGTCGCCGGGACGCTCGGTGCGGATGCCGGCCGAGACGGCGAGCAGATGCAGATCGTGATTGCCGAGGACGACGGTCGCGCGCGAGCCGAGATCGGCGAGCGCGCGCAGCGAGGCGAGCGACGCGGGACCGCGGTTGACGATGTCGCCGGCGATCCATAGAGGCGTATCGGAAGGCGCTGAAAGTTTATTGAATAGCGACTGGAAAGCGGAATGACAGCCTTGGATGTCGCCGATGGCGATGGGGGTGTGGGTCATGAGAGCCTGGGCGTTGCAAGTTCGCGATGTATGGAAAATTACTTTCAGTCCTTGTCGGTGACTAGGACGACGTTCTGCAAATTTCCCTTCATGAAGAAAGAGGTTTCAGCTCCGGTTTGGGTGCGGAGCGCTGTATCAAGTTGTTAGCGGCATGGCTTTTGCGACGGGCCGCTCCCTATAATTGTCGTTTTCCCGAACAAAATTAGCATTTCATGACTTTGACGACCACGGCGGCCGGTTAAAATTCCCGGTCTGACTGGCCATCACAGTCGTTTGCTTGCGAATCTGATGCGGCCGGCACTTGACCGTGCCTGCCATACATTACTAGAGGGAGCCTCATGATCCTGGTTACCGGCGGCGCGGGTTTTATCGGTGCCAACTTTGTACTTGACTGGCTGCGTGAATCCGGCGAAGCCGTGCTCAATGTCGACAAGCTCACCTACGCAGGCAATCTGCGCACGCTGCAGTCGCTGAACGGCAATCCGAAACACGTATTCGCACGCGTGGACATCTGCGACCGCGCGGCACTCGACGCGCTGTTCGCCGAGCACAAGCCGCGCGCGGTGTTGCACTTTGCCGCCGAAAGCCACGTCGACCGCTCGATCCATGGCCCGGCCGATTTCGTGCAGACCAATGTCGTCGGCACCTTCACGCTGCTCGAAGCCACGCGTCAATACTGGAACGCACTGCCCGAAGCCGACAAGGCCGCGTTCCGCTTCCTGCATGTGTCGACCGACGAAGTGTTCGGCTCGCTGTCGGCAACCGATCCGCAGTTCTCCGAAACGACGCCGTACGCGCCGAACAGCCCGTACTCGGCCACCAAGGCCGGCTCCGATCATCTCGTACGCGCGTACCATCACACGTACGGCCTGCCGACGCTCACCACGAACTGCTCGAACAACTACGGTCCGTACCAGTTCCCGGAGAAGCTCATTCCGCTGATGATTGCCAACGCGCTGGCCGGCAAGCCGCTGCCCGTCTACGGCGACGGCCAGAACGTGCGCGACTGGCTGTACGTGGGCGACCACTGCAGCGCAATCCGCGAAGTGCTCGCACGCGGCGTGCCCGGCGAGACGTACAACGTCGGCGGCTGGAACGAGAAGAAGAACCTCGAAGTCGTGCACACGCTGTGCGACCTGCTCGATGCGCAGCGCCCGAAGGCGGCCGGCTCGTATCGCGACCAGATCACCTACGTGACGGACCGCCCCGGCCACGACCGCCGCTACGCGATCGATGCGCGCAAGCTCGAGCGCGAGCTCGGCTGGAAGCCGGCGGAGACGTTCGAGACGGGGCTGGCGAAGACGGTCGCATGGTATCTCGACAACCAGGCGTGGGCCGACGAAGTCGCGTCGGGCGAATACCGCAAGTGGGTCGAAACCAACTACGCGCAGCGCGCGTAAGGGTGGCGGACATGGCACGCAAAGGCATCATCCTGGCCGGCGGTTCCGGCACCCGGCTGTATCCGATCACGCACGCGGTGTCGAAGCAGTTGCTGCCGGTGTACGACAAGCCGATGATCTACTATCCGCTGTCGACGCTGATGGTCGCGGGCATTCGCGACGTGCTGATCATCTCGACGCCGCAGGACACGCCGCGCTTCGAGGCGATGCTCGGCGACGGCAGCCAGTGGGGGATGAACATCCAGTACGCGGTGCAGCCGTCGCCGGACGGGCTCGCGCAGGCGTTCATCATCGGCAGGGAATTCGTCGGCAACGATCCGTCGGCGCTGATTCTCGGCGACAACATCTTCTACGGCCACGACCTCGCGAAGCAGCTCGAGCATGCGAACGCGCAGCAAGCGGGCGCGACGGTGTTCGCGTATCACGTGCACGATCCCGAGCGCTACGGCGTGGTCGAATTCGACCGGGACTTCCGCGCGCTGTCGATCGAGGAGAAGCCGGCGAAACCGCGTTCGCATTATGCGGTCACGGGCCTGTACTTCTACGACAACCGGGTGTGCGATATCGCGGCCGACATCAAGCCGTCGCCGCGCGGCGAGCTGGAGATCACCGACGTCAATTCGCGCTATCTGGCGGACGGCGCACTGAATGTCGAGATCATGGGGCGCGGTTACGCGTGGCTCGATACCGGCACGCACGATTCGCTGATCGAGGCGGCGAGCTTCATCGCGACGCTGCAGAAGCGGCAAGGGCTGGTGGTCGCGTGCCCGGAGGAAATCGCGTACCGCCGTCAGTGGATCGACGCGGAGCAGGTGCAGAAGCTGGCGCAGCCGTTGTCGAAGAACGGCTACGGTCAATATTTGCTCAACATTCTTACGGATCAGGTTGCATGGCCATCACGGTAACTGCCACGGCGCTGCCCGAAGTCAAGATCATCGAGCCGAAGGTGTTCGGCGATGCGCGCGGCTATTTCTACGAGAGCTTCAACGGGCGTGAATTCGCCGAGCACGTCGAGCCAGGCGTGGAGTTCGTGCAGGACAACCATTCGCGCTCGGCGAAGGGCGTGCTGCGCGGGCTGCACTATCAGATCCAGCATGCGCAGGGCAAGCTCGTGCGCGTGGTCGAGGGCGAGGTGTTCGACGTTGCGGTCGATATCCGCAAGCACTCGCCGAACTTCGGCAAGTGGGTCGGCGTGACGCTGTCGGCGGACAACCACCGGCAGCTGTGGGTGCCGCCCGGGTTCGCGCATGGATTCGTGGTGCTGTCGGAGGCGGCGCAGTTCCTCTACAAGACCACCGACTACTGGTACCCGGAGCACGAGCGCAGCATCGTGTGGAACGATCCGGAGATCGGCATCGAGTGGCCGATCGATTTCGAGCCGCTGCTGGCCGCGAAGGATGCGGCGGGCAAGCGGTTGAGCGAAGCCGAACTCTATGCGTGAGGTGGGCGTGAAAACTGAGCCGACGATCCTCGTGACGGGCGTGAACGGGCAGGTCGGATTCGAACTGCTCCGCACGCTGCAAGGCTTGGGGCGCGTGGTGGCGTGCGATCGGTCGATGCTCGACCTGTCCGATCTCGAGCGCGTACGCAGTGTCGTGCGCGATCTGAAGCCGTCGATTATCGTGAATCCGGCTGCCTATACGGCCGTCGACAAGGCGGAGACGGACATCGAAGGCGCCCGGCGCCTGAATGCCGACGTGCCGCGCGTTTTCGCGGAGGAAGCGGCGCGCAGCGGCGCAGTGCTGATCCACTATTCGACCGACTATGTGTTCGACGGCACCAAAGACGGTGCCTATGTCGAAACGGATGCGACCAATCCGCAGAACGTGTACGGGCTGACCAAGCTCGAAGGCGAGCAGGCGATTGCGGCGACCGGGTGTGCGCATCTGATCTTGCGGACGAGCTGGGTTTATGGCCGGCGCGGCAAGAACTTCCTGCTCACGATGCTGAAGCTCGGCAGCGAGCGGCCGGAACTGAAAATCGTCGCGGACCAGATTGGGGCGCCGACGTGGTCGAAGACCATCGCTACTGCAACCTCGCATATTCTCGCGCAGTCGCTGGCGACGGACGAGGCGGACTGGTGGGCGCGGCGTTCCGGTGTTTATCACTTAACGTCTGCCGGCGCGACGTCGTGGCATGGGTTTGCTGAAGCAATCCTTGCGCATGCGATGGGCGAACGGACGCCGAAGGTTGTGCCGATTCCGGCCGCTGACTATCCGGTGCCAGCGAAGCGGCCTGCCAATTCGAGGCTGTCGCATGCGAAGCTGACCGGAGTGTTCGGACTGCGACTGCCGGAATGGGACGATGCCCTGAAGCTGTGCCTGAGTGAGTAACTTGGATCCATCTCTCTCGCAGCAGGAGCGGGCCGGTGTCGTGATCGTATTCTATCGACCGGACCGCCAATGCGTGGCTCGCGCTAACCGGCTCGCCAGCCGTTGGCCCTGCGTCGTGGTCGACAACACAGAAAGCGTGTCAACAGCGGACGCGCTCGGGCTGGAGGCTCGGATCGACTATATCCCAAACGGCGCCAACCTCGGCATCGCGACGGCGCTTAACCAGGGCATCGAACGAGTTATCGCGGCGGGCTGTACGTCGGCCTTGCTGTTCGATCAGGATAGCGAGCCATCGGACGAATTGCTGGTCGCACTGCCGCGGACCCTGGCGGCTGAACGCGCGCGCAACCGGCGCGTGGCGCTCGTCGGGCCGGCATACGAGGATGCGCGTCTGGGCGGGGTCGCGCCGTTCGTGCGCTTCGGCTACCTGAAGCTGCGGCGCGTTTCGCCGGAGGGTGCGCAGCCGATCGACGTGGACTTTTTGATTACGTCGGGGTCGTGCGTGAATCTCGCGGTTTGGCGCGACATTGGCCCGATGGATGACGCGCTCTTCATCGACTTCGTCGATCTCGAGTGGTGTGTCCGGGCTCGCTCGAAAGGTTATTCGGTGCTCGGGGCGCCAGCGCTGCGCCTTAAACACGAACTGGGCGGCGAGCCTGTGAAGGTTTTCGGACGCAGTTACCCCGGACACAGCCCGATTCGGCACTATTATCTGTTCCGCAATACGTTCGCGCTGCTCCGACGCGCCTATGTGCCATGGAGTTGGAAGTCGACGGAGCTTGTCAAGATACCGATCCGATTGATCATTTACGGGTGTTTTATGCCGTCAGGTTTGAAGCATGTCCGTTTATCCATCTTGGGTGTTTGGCATGGTTTGAGTGGAAGGTTAGGGCCGTTCAGATGCAAATGACAGCGGTGTGCCTCATCAAAAATTTTTAGGAATCTTGGATACTTCATGCTTAATCTCGCATTGACAGACTTGAAGCAGAGCATCGAGTCATGGCGGTTGTGGACTTTGCTGGGATGGTTGGAAATCAGGCAGCGGTATGCCCGCTCGCGGGTAGGCCCCTTCTGGTTGACTATCAGTATGGGCGTGATGATTGCGTCGATTGGTATCGTATACGGCACGCTGTTTGGCCAGAAGATGAGCGAATATTTGCCGTTCCTGGCGGTCAGTCTTGTGGTGTGGAACGTTTTTGCTCAGACAATTCAGGAAGGTAGCCTCGCTTATATCAACAGTAGCGCGTATATTCGTCAGGCGTCGACTCCGAAGCTGATATATGTATTTCAGGTGATGTGGAGAAATTTGATTGTTCTTTCGCACAATTTCGTAATTGTCGTTGTTCTTTTTGCGATTTTTGGTGTGAAGAACTGGGAAGTCGTTCCTCTGTTTATTCCTGCTATGCTGGTATATCTGGCCAATGCGCTTTGGATATCGATGTTGGCTGGCCTGCTTTCGGCGAGATTTCGCGATTTGCCACAAATCATCGCTGCATTGGTGCAGGTGGCTTTCTACGTGACTCCTGTTATTTATAAGCCGAGCGCGTTGAGTCGTTTTACCTTTATCGTCGAATTCAATCCACTTGCCTATTTGATTGAGTTGGTTCGGACGCCGCTGATTGGAGAGGCGCCGACTTTGATGATGTGGAGCGTCACAATCGGTATGGCACTCGTAGGATTGCCATTCGCGCTGTTGTTGACTGGGCGCTATCTAAAGCGCATTCCGTACTGGGTTTGAGGAGCGCGAATATGGCTTTTATTGAACTGAATCGAGTTACTCTGGATCTGCCAATATACGATGTCCAAGGCCGTTCGTTAAAGAAGACGGTAATGCGGATGGGACGTCGAAACAGGATCGCGGAAGACAGCGATGGTGTCGTAGTTGTACGTGCGCTGGACGACGTGAGCTTTCGTTTTCAGTCGGGTGATCGTGTTGGCTTGATTGGCCATAATGGTGCAGGAAAGTCCACGTTGTTGAGAGCAATGTCAGGCATCTACTCTCCGACAACCGGTCAGATCTCCCGCGACGGCAAAGTCGTGCCATTGCTCGATATCAGCTTGGGTATGGACGAGAATTCAACCGGCTTGCAGAACATCAGGTTGCGCGGTTTGTTGCTCGGTATGAGCGATGCAGAGATTCGTGCGAAACAACAGGATATCGCTGAGTTTTGTGAGTTGGGCGATTATTTGGATCTTCCTATTCGTACATATTCGAGTGGTATGCGCGTCAGGTTGGCCTTTGCGGTTTCGACCGCAGTGGACGCAGAGATTCTGCTGCTCGATGAAGTCATGGGAGTAGGAGATGCATCGTTCCGGCACAAGGCCCAGGATCGACTCGCTGATTTACACAGTCGTGCTGAGATCGTTGTGCTTGCAATGCATTCGAATTCCGAAATTCGAAGAGTATGTAACAAAGCGCTCTGGATGGATCGAGGAAAAGTTCGCGCATTTGGCGCTGTTGACGAAGTTGTTGCCGCATACGAAGAGCAAATTTGACTCGACGCGTCGCATTAAGCGTCATTTGCGGGCTAAAAAATCCGATTCCGCGGTGTCTGATTATTAGTATCAGTCGATCAGTGGTTGATTTTTAGCTCGGCGTGCACATTGTGAAAAAGGTAGATGCAATGAGTGATACCTCAGGCAATCGGTTGATTGAAATATTTTTTGATCACAATGAAAATCTGTCGGATAAATGGGAGCAATATCTCCATATTTACGACATGGAGCTGAGGGAGTTCGCCGAGCGAGCGCAGCCCGTTAGCCTTCTGGAAATCGGTGTGCAGAATGGCGGCTCGCTGCAGGTTTGGAAGAAATATTTTGCGACCGGCTCTCGCATTGTTGGTATAGATATCGAAGAAGCCTGTGGAAAGTTGGATCTCGGTGAAAATATCGAGGTCATGGTGGGCGATGCGTCAGATCCCGCGCAGATTCAACAATTGCTTGGTGAAGAGACGTTTGATGTTATTGTCGACGATGGGTCGCATCGATCGGATCATATCGTCGCTACGTTTCGGGCATGTTTCGACCGGTTGCGCGCCGGGGGCGTGTTCATAATCGAGGACATCCACTGCAGTTATATGGCATCGCATTTGGGCGGTTTTCGCAAGCGGGAAGCAGCCATCGAGATGCTCAAGGGAGTGGTTGACGCGGTCAATTTCGACCATGTTGAAACGGACGCGTTTTCCTTGCTGGCCGACGACGAGCGCGCCTACCTGGAACATCTGAACCGCGAGGTGGCTAGCATATCGTTCTACGATTCTGTTGTGGTCGTGCGGAAGCTGATGTCACCGAAGACGCGGCCATTTCGCCGAATCATGACCGGCAAAAGAGTCCCGGTGGCAGATCCGTCGGCAGCTATCGCAGGAGAGTCTCCCGCGAGGTTGCGAGAATTCGTCCTGTCGTCTGCTGCGACAGGCACAATCGGGCCGCTGATCATGGAATCTCTGGCATCAGCACGGGAAGATCTAGAGCGAATCCGCATCGAAAGGGACAGTTTTGTCGCTGAAGCGGAAGTGGCGGCACGTGCAGCGTCTGCTGCAGCGGACGAGAATGAACGGTTGCGCAAGGAACAGGAACTCATAAAAGAGGCTCGCGCGTCCGCTGACGCCGAAATCCGGCGGCTGCGTGCTGCGTCGTTTCTCGCGGAACAGTCGAGTCAGGATGCCGCGAGGGAAATTCGTGCTCTTAAAGAGGAGCGTGGCGAACTCGCTGCCAGAGCGCATGCGCTGAGCGGTGAAGTGACGTCTCTGGAAAATCAGCTGGCCGAAATCATGCGCAGTACGTCTTGGCGATTTGGCGCACCTGTGCGCGTGATCGGGACGCAACTTATGCATCGCTCCGGCGCAGTGAAGCGAGTAATGAATGCAAAACGTGTTGCGGGCGGATGGGCGCCATTGCTGCGAATTGTGCGCCGGACGTTGCGAGAGCAAGGGTGGCGCGGGGTACAGCAACGCGCACGGCAGTTTGACGGCGATCGAGTGGGGCTTCCTCGGCCAAATGCGCTGCAGGAGCGCATGACCCACACGCTGTCTGATATCGCGGTTCGTTTTGGGCCGGTACCGGTGAATCGTCGGGTCACGGAGTCGTCGGATGGTCCGACCATTTCGCTACTGATGCCGGTATATCGAACGCCATTAGATGCGCTGCGTCAGGCGATTGTTTCCGTCATGCAACAAACCTATCAGCGGTGGGAGCTTTGCATTGTCGATGACGCCTCGAACGACAGCCAACTGCTCGACGTCCTGAATGAGTTTGCACGCAAGGATACGCGCATCAAGGTCAAGATTGCGGATGCGAATGGAGGAATTTCCGCCGCAACTAACCAAGCGTATTCTATGGCGACGGGCGACTTTATTGCGCTCTTCGACCACGACGATCTATTGACGCATGACGCGCTGTCCGAGGTGGTTGCTGCGATTGCGAGTAATCCAACTGCCGATCTGTTTTATTCGGATGAATGCAAGGTGGATCCGCATGGGTCGCCGCTCGAAGTACTATCGAAGCCAGATTGGAGTCCGCTTCTGATGAATTCGTCGATGTACATCGGCCATTTATCGGTGTATCGACGTAGTCTGATGGAGCGCGTTGGCGGTTTTCGCAGCGAATTCGATTTTTCTCAGGATTACGACTTTGCCCTGCGCGCAATGGAATTGACGAATCAAGTCGTTCATATTCCGAAGGTACTCTATGGATGGCGAATGATCGCTGCTTCCGGAGCCGCAGGGGGGAAACCGTATGCGCGTATCAGTAATGTCAATGCGTTGCAGTCGGCGGCGGACAGGCGAAATATGAAGGCGAAGGCAATCCCTTTGCCGACCGCGAATTATCTTGAGTGGGACGAGGCGGCGATCAACGGATTTGTGTCGATCGTTATACCCTCCGACAACGCGAATAATATTAAAGAGTCGATTGAGTCGATCGTAAGCGAAACTGATTATCAAAATTGGGAAGTGCTTGTGGTGACGAATTCGGCGATCGTCGATCGGTTGTCGTCTGAGCGTGCAGATAAGCGAATTCGATATATTCGATATGATAAGCCGTTTAATTTCTCGGACAAGTGTAATGTTGGTGCTGCCGCTGCGAGTGGCGATTTCCTGATTTTTTATAATGATGATGTTCGTGTTATAACGAGAAAATGGATTCAACGAATCCTCGAGTTGTTGCAGCAGAAAGGTGTTGGGGCTGTTGCGCCCAAGATGTTGTATGAAGATGGAACCATTCAGCACGCGGGGATGGTAACCGGAGTAAGGCGCCTCGTTGGTACGGCATTCCATTGCCTCGATTCTCAAACGACGCTTCATTATAATCTTGCGCAATCCATTCGTGAGGTTTCGGTGTTGTGCGGGGCGTGTATTGCAGTAAAGAAGCAAGTTTTTGATGAGATTGATGGCTTCGATGCTGTTAATGCGGCAATATCACATTCGGATGTTGACTTGTGCTTTAAAATCCGTGATCGTGGGCTGACTTGCGTGTATACGCCCTACGCGGAACTTACTCATATTGGTCACGTATCGATCGCGGAAACTGAAAAAGCACAGCAAAAGGCTGCTCGTCCTTTCAAGCAGGACAAGGCCGACATTAATATGCTGCGACGTTGGCCATGGTTCATTGCCGACGATCCATATTTCACGAAGCCGATGCGGGAGCAATTGTTTCACGATTCGCCGGAGAAATTTCAGATTTTTGCGCCGCGTGAGCCTGCACGCCAAGGTGGGCGCGATATATTGCTCCTTGCTCATGATCTGACGATGAGTGGAGCGCCAAGATTGCTATTCGAGATGGCTATCTTCCTAAAGCACTGCGGGCATTTTGTGGTTGTGGCAACGCCGGCGGATGGGGCCTATCGGAAGCCGCTTGTTGAGCATGGTATTCCAGTCATTTGCGATGAGCTGGTGCTGACCGGTTCGGACCATCTATTTGACCTTGCGAAGAATTTCGATGTCGTTATAGGCAACACTGTGCTGTGTTGGAAGGATATCGATCGGTTGGCGGGCTATACGAAAACCTACCTTTATAGCCACGAGTCGCAAATTGTCTCTGATCATTTTGCCGGATTGCCTGGATTTGGGGCGGCCATAAAATCTGCGACCGGAGTGATCGCTGCGAGTACGCGAGCAGCGAGTCATCTTCGGAGATTTCGCGATAAAATCGATATTCTTCCCGGATATGGGGCGGATGATCTGCCTTGGAAGAAATATGACGCACCTATAGCAGATGCAGTAATTTCCGTAACGCTCATTGGGTCCAAGGAGTCGAGAAAGGGGCAAGATATCGCAGTAGAAGCGTTGCGTATGTTGTCGAGTCGCTATCGCAAACACAAGGTGGTTTTGCGGCTGTATGGGCGTAATCATGAATCGGCCTTTGTCGCTAGACTGGAGAAGCTGGTCGCCGATATGCCCGATGTCGAGCTTGGTCCGGAGTTGCCGCACGACGCCTATATCGAGGCATTGAGGGCGTCTGATATTGTCCTGTCAGCGGCCCGCGACGATACGTTGCCGCTGGTATCACTGGATGCGTTGGCGCTAGGCAGAATTATGGTCTGCACCCGCGAGACAGGGACGTCAGATTTTCTCGAGGAGGGTGTGTCTGGATTTGTCGCCACACAGGCTTCGCCTGAAGCGGTTGCGGCGGGATTGGAGCGAGCGCTCGACCGAATTGCGGATTGGCCGGCCATCGGCGCCAAAGCTCGCTCCGTGTTCGAAGAGAATTTCACAAAGCACAGTTTCCATCAGAGAACTCTTTCCCTTCTGGGCTTGCAAGAAGAGGGCGTAAAGGCAGTATGAACTTGTGAAGTGTCTTGTGATGGGATGGAGTGACCGAGCGTTGTGTCGGGAACTCCATCCTTGGTTCCAGGGAGGAGTTCACATTCATTTTTCCGAGCCCTTAGTGAATTCCTGATATTGTTCACGGACGCAATATAGATGATCCCTTCCATAGGGACTCGCGGCGCCGGTTGAGATGTGATTTGATACGGCGAAAGTCGATCGCATCGTAACTATAGGCGACGCAATGCATACAGGTTTTCGTTGACCGCTGATAGCCTTGCATCAATAGAGAATTCCGCGGAGTGGGAGAGATGAACCAGCATTTCGTGGAATGCCGCCTCCGTCCATGCGTGGAAATGAGTGTTGCCGCGGTGCTCGTAAAGTATTTGAGCGCGCTTCTGAATCTCGTCCTCGGGAAGTTCTTCGCCGGTTAGTTCGGGATGGATGAAGCGGTAATGTTCTATGCATGCTTGTAGATAGGTGCCTTCCCCATTGTCAATTTCATCGGCGAGCAAGTGCTCAATCGTTGTTGATTGACGACGTCTATCCCATGTCTGAGTGAGCTCGGGGACGACCAACAGAAATACACCTCCCCGCTTGAGACGTTTAATCGTTTGCTTGATAGCGCCAAACGGATTGAGCAGATGTTCGATAACGTGTGCGGAGATGACGAAATCCAGGCTGTCGAGGGCAACACCGTGGAGCGTTTGGGCGTCGATTTCGCCTGAGAGGGCGACCTTGTCCGTACCAAAGTACTTTTCGAGTCCCGTCCGATCGCGGATGTCGCCGTAATAGCATGTCGCGGAGGTGGGTATCGGGAACGGTCTTGAACCGGCACCGAGTTCAATGCCGTACCCTTTCACGAATATTTGAGCCAAAGTGCGTCGAACGACGTGGACTTCTTCAGCGCCTTTCCCCTCTTCAACCTCCCGTCGGTACCGGTGCAGGATGGCGCATCGAAGTGCTAGGTCGGATTTCTCGAAACTTTCCCAGAATGCCGGCGTCTCGTCTTCTCTTATCATCAGCGTGCCCTCTCGGTCGGAGCACTTATTACATCGTCCTTGGGCGATAACCGCAATCGGGGATTGCCACGCTAACCGCGGGTCTTAGCGGCGCGTGCTTACAATGTCGGCTACGAAGTCGACTATAACGATTGTTGTAGGCGGCGAAAGCTGGAGCTCTGATTTAGCGGGGCGGTTTGAGCCAATCGCCAAGCGCCCTGAGTGGGCGAGTGAGCCGCCAGGACGTGGAGGCAGTTAATTGGGCGAGACGCCGCTCAAGAGCGTCGATGCGCGATGCCGACTCCTGCTGCAGTGCGGAAAGTTCGTTGTGGTGTTGATATCTGAGCGCTTCTTCGCGGTCCCGGAATGCTTCGGTCGCCCGAGCGGTTTGCGCTTGGAGTGCGGCTGTTTCTTGTTGTAGCCGCTCGATTTGAGCTGAGCGGCTTGCGGCTTCACCCCTTAGGCGGAGTAGTTCGCGCATGAGCGCGACTCTGCCGAGTTCGTCATGAGACGGGTACTCGATGCTGCGCGCGTTTTTTTTCTCCTGGTCGATTGCATTGACCTCCCTTCCTGTTCGTACTTTCGAGGCGTCGGCGAGACGAGTATGAGCGGCCATTGCTTGCTCACGCGAAGCGTGTGGGACAATGACGTCTGCTAATTTCGACCAGAGATAGTCAGAATCGTTAACCAATCTGGGGAAGTCTAGAAAAATAATCGGGATATCTTTCTCAACGAGTGCTCGGACAGTTTCGTGGAAGCCAAGAGCCAGAATGCGCGCTTGGTCCACGGGGTTTAGTGAGTAGATCACACCGCCAGGGGTTTCTGCCCAATTCTCCCAGTGCGTCACGTCCGGAGGCAACTGGTCGTTTCCGTATCGTGCCCGCATCTCCAGGATGACCCGACTTGTAGCGGCTTCGACAAGGTTGCGCATTGGAATGATGACTGCGTCAAGAGTGATGTCGGACCGCGTAACCAGATCGTTGACCATCTCAAACAGCCAGGGCGACTTGACGACATACGGCAGTTGGCCACCTGGTGCAAGAACGTCCTCAAGCCCAGCGTTTGCGTTTTCGTCGAGCTGTTCGTGGGGATTGGCCGTTAGCCGGGTTTCGAGCCCACATGCGGTGAGATATTGAACTAGGAAGCTGGTACCGGCGCGGCCGGTGCCGGCGATAACGAGATGATGTGTCATTGCTCTTGATAGGCTGGGAGTTCTGTCTTGAGAGGCTGCATATCGATGACAGTTCGACTCCGTTGATGATTTGCCAGTTGACGCTATGAAATGTAACGACTCATAGAGTTGGCCGAGCGACGGTGTGGCGATCGATAAAGGTCGGGGCCGTGTGGACGAAGGCGTGACGACGGATATCAGGATGTCGCCAAGACGCGGATGGAGAGGAGAGCCTTAGCTCACACATCGTATGCGTCAACTGTTGCTGGATGTCGGCCGATATCTTAACCGCTGCAACCACCGCGATGACCGGTCGAATCGATGCGATCGTTGCGGATTGTTACATAGCGTGGTGACGTAGAGAATATTGATCGGAAGGTGGAGCAGCCCCCTGAAACGCCGGACACAGTCACCCACTTACAATAACGGGTAGGCATAAGACTGTGTTTTTGACTAACACCAGGCAGGAAGTGATGGAAGTGTTGACGGGCCCGGAGCGCCGGCGGCGCTGGACGGCGGAGCAAAAGCTGGCGATGGTTCGCGAGAGTTTCGAACCAGGGAAGTCGGTTTCGATGGTCGCGCGGCAGCACGGCGTGAACCCGAACCAGCTGTTCCACTGGCGCAAGCTGTACCAGGATGGGAGCCTGTCAGCGGTCAAGGCTGGCGAGGAAGTGGTTCCGGCCTCAGAGCTGGCCGACGCGCTCAAGCAGATTCGCGAGCTGCAACGGATGCTCGGCAAGAAGACCATGGAGAACGAGATTCTCCGCGAAGCAGTCGAGTACGGCCGGGCAAAAAAATGGATAGCGCACTCGCCCTCGCTGCCGGAGGACGACCAGTGAAACTGGTTTGTGAAGTTCTCGGCGTGTCGCGCTCGAACGTATCGGCACGACTGTCGCGTCCGGCGACGTGGCGCGATGGCCGTCAATCGCGGCAGACGGACGATGCGAGCGTGGTCGAGGAAATCCGCCGAGTCGTCGGCGATTTGCCCAGCTATGGCTATCGCCGGGTGTGGGGCTCGCTGCGCAATGAACGCATTGCTGCCGGACAGGTGCCGTTCAATGCGAAGCGCATCTATCGCATCATGCGCACTCACGGTCTGCTGATGCAACGGCGTCCAGCCCCGCCTCGGCCGCAACGTCGGCACGATGGCAAGGTGGCCGTCGCGCGCAGCAATCAGCGATGGTGCTCGGACGGCTTCGAGTTCCGCTGCGACAACGGCGAGCCGCTGCGGGTGACGTTTGCGCTGGATTGCTGCGACCGAGAGGCGATGAGCTGGGCAGCCACGACAGCAGGTCACAGCGGCGACATCGTGCGCGACGTGATGCTGGCTGCAGTGGAAAATCGGTTTGGCAACGAACTGCATACCCCGTCCGAAATCGAGTGGCTGAGCGACAACGGTTCGGGCTACACGGCCGACGACACGCGCCGGTTCGCAGTGGCCATCGGCCTGAAGCCATTGACCACACCGGTGTGCAGCCCACAAAGTAATGGGATGGCAGAGAGCTTCGTGAAGACGATGAAACGCGACTACGTCGCCTTCATGCCGAAGCCGGACGCAGCGACTGCCGCACGCAACTTGGCCATCGCGTTCGAGCATTACAACGAGAAGCATCCCCATAGCGCGCTGAAATACCGCTCGCCTCGCGAGTTCCGGCGCTCGATGGATTCAGCAACCTTAGTGTGATGCCGTGTCCGGGATTACAGGGTCAACTCCAGAAGGAGTGTTGACCGATTTACGCCGCATCCCTGTTTAAGTTGCAAGAGGCGGGGCCTACCGACGCTGGGACAGGGATTGCTCAAATGGATGCTTTTGAGCACACTGCTAGCTTTCGCATCCGTCAGTCGTGATCGGGTGGAGAGGCGATTGACTGTCATGAGCGTTATCAATGCATCCCAGAGCGAAACCGTGGAGTTTTCGGTGTCGGTGGTTGTGTACCGACCCGACGAGGCACAACTGCGCGATACCTTAGACTGCTTGCGCGACGCAATCGCCGCGATGCGCGTGCGCCGCCCGGAGGTGTCGGCACACCTCTATCTAATCGATAACGGTGGCTTTGGTGGTGATTCGGCGTCGATAGCGGCACTTGAGGCGAGCGGTATCCCCTGCACGATGATCGCGGGGCATGGCAACGTGGGATACGGGTGCGGCCACAATCTTGCCGTGGCGCGGGCAACCAGTACTTATCATTTGATTCTGAATCCCGATGTCGATCTTGAGCGCGAAGCGCTGACGCGTGCCCTCGAGTTTATCGATCGGCATCCCGACCTAGGCCTGTTGGCTCCTTGTGTTTCTGATGGCGACGAAGCAGTCCAATATCTGTGCCGTCGCTATCCCACTTTGGTTGACCTGTTCGCTAGAGGCTTTCTACCTGCGCGATTGCGTTTCCCGTTTAGTCGGCGCCTCGCCCGCTACGAAATGCGCGACGTCATCAACGACCACGACATCGTCTGGGATCCCCCCATCGTCAGCGGCTGCTTCATGCTGTTCCGCACCGAAGTCCTGAAGAAACTCGGCGGCTTCGACCCGCGCTATTTCCTCTACTTCGAAGACTACGACCTCAGCCTGCGCACGCACGATGTCGCCCGCGTAGCCTACGTCCCCGCCGTCCGCGTGATCCATCACGGCGGCGGCGCGTCCCGCAAGGGCTTCGCTCACATCCGCATGTTCGCCGCGTCGGCGTTCAAGTTCTACAACCGCTTCGGCTGGAGGCTGTGGTGAGCCATCTCGTCGTCACCGGCGCGAACGGCTTCGTCGGCCGCGCGGTATGTCGGCGCGCGCTGGCCGCAGGGCACACCGTGACCGCGCTCGTGCGGCGGCCGGGGGAATGCGTCGAAGGCGTGCGCGAATGGGTGCACGCCGAGGTCGACTTCGACGGCCTCGACGCTGCGTGGCCGGCCGATCTGGGTGCCGACTGTGTGATCCATCTCGCCGCGCGTGTGCACGTGATGCGCGACGAGTCGCCCGATCCCGATGCCGCGTTCGATGCGACCAATGTTGGCGGCACCCTGCGTCTCGCGGAGGCCGCGCGCAACCACGGCGTGCGGCGCATCGTGTTCGCGAGCAGCATCAAGGCGGTGGGCGAGGGCGACGGCGGAATACCGCTGTCGGAGCACGCGTCGCCCGATCCGCAGGACGCTTACGGCCGCTCGAAGCTGCGCGCGGAGCGGCAGCTCGCGGACTTCGGCAAGACGGCAGGGCTCGATGTCGTCATCGTGCGGCCGCCGCTTGTTTATGGTCCGACCGTCCGCGCGAACTTCCTGCGCATGATGGATGCGATCGCGCGCGGCACGCCGCTGCCGCTCGGCGCCGTTGGCGCCCGGCGCAGCATCGTCTACGTCGAGAATCTCGCCGATGCGCTGCTGCAGTGCGCAATCAACCCGTACGCTGCCGGCGAATGCTTTCACGTCGCCGACGACGATGCGCCGTCGGTCACCGAACTGCTGCGGATGGTCGGCGATGCGCTCGGCAAGCCCGCGCGCTTGGTCGGCGTGCCGCCGGCCGCGCTGCGGGTGCTCGGCAGGCTGGCCGGCCGTCGCGCGGCCATCGATCGCCTGACGGGCAGCCTGCAACTCGACACCGGGCGGATCAGACGCGTGATCGGCTGGCATCCGCCTTATACGACTCGACAGGGCCTCGAAGCGACCGCCGCATGGTATCGTTCGCGCGATACACAAAAATAGCCAACATGCATCTCCCGATACCCACGTGGCTTGCTGCCGTCATGGTGGCCGTGGCTGCCGGCGTCGCGTCGACGGCCATCCTGAGCGTACTGCTCGCGACCGGCCTCGCGTGGCGCCTCGCCACCGATATTCCGAACGATCGTTCACTCCATACGCTGCCGACACCCCGTGTCGGCGGCTGGGGCATCGTGCCGGTAAGCATCGTCGCGCTGCTGGCGCTTGCGCCGCGACTGTGGCTGATTGCCGCGGCCGCGGCGGGGCTCGCTGCAATATCCCAGATCGACGACCGCCGTGGGTTGCCGGCTCGCGTGCGGTTCTCCGCGCATCTTGCGGCGGTCGTTGCACTGATCGTCGTGTTTCCGGCCGATGCGCATTGGTGGGTGCTCGCCGCAGTCGGCTTCGTGATGGTGTGGTTGACCAATCTGTACAATTTCATGGACGGCGCCGACGGCCTGGCGGGCGGGATGGCGCTGTTCGGTTTCGGCGCCTACGCGATCGCGGCGCTGTGCAGCGCGAATCCGTCGCCTGATCTCGTCGTGGCCGGCTCCGCAGTCGCCGGCGCGGCGCTGGGCTTTCTCCTGCTGAATTTCCATCCGGCACGGCTTTTTCTCGGCGATGCAGGCTCGATTCCGCTGGGCTTTCTGGCCGGCGCCCTCGGCTACTGGGGCTGGCGCGCCGACGTCTGGCCGATCTGGTTTCCGCCGCTGGTGTTCGCGCCCTTTATTGCTGACGCGTCTGTAACACTTTTGAGACGTCTGTTACGCGGAGAAAAGTTCTGGCAAGCGCACCGGGAGCACTATTATCAAAGGATGGTCCGATCGGGCGTAGGCCACGGTCGTACCGCTCTGTATTGGTACCTCATCATGCTCCTGGGCGTCGCTGTCGCCTTGTGGGCGAAGGGCCGTCCGGAACCGCAGCAGTGGCTGTCGTTCTTCGCATGGTATGGCGTGCTGGCGTTGTTCGGATTGTCGATCGACGTGCGTTGGCGCCGGTTTCAGTCGGCCGCTGAAAACAACTCGTGAGGTTTCCCGCCGATGTTGCGATCCAAAGCATCGTGGCTGTCGCTAAGTGCTTTCCTGTTTGACCTGCTGGCGGTTATCGCGGCATGGCTGTTCGCGTATCTCGTTCGTTTCAACGGCAGCATCCCGCCTGATTTTCTCGATGGCGCGCTGACGGCGCTCGCCTGGGTGCTGCCGGTCTACGCGCTGATGTTCCACGTGTTCGGTTTGTACCGCGGCCTGTGGGTCTTCGCGAGCCTGCCCGACCTGATGCGCATCTCGAAGGCGCTGATCGGCGGCAGCGTGATCGTGATGGTCGGCGCGGTGATGTTCCAGCCGTCGCCGATCATTCCGCGCTCGGTGCTGCTCGTGTCGCCGCTGATGCTGTTCCTCGCGATGGGCGGCGCGCGTGCGCTGTACCGCGCGATGAAGGAGTTCTACCTGTACGGCGGTCTCGTCGGGCAGGGCAAGCCCGTGCTCGTGCTCGGCGCCGGCACCGCCGGCGCGAACCTCGCGCGCGAGCTGTCGCGCTCGGGCGAATGGCGCCTCGTCGGCCTGCTCGACGACGACGTCACCAAGCAGGGCCGCGAAATCTACGGCTACAAGGTACTCGGCTCGTTCAACGACCTGAAGCACTGGACCGACGCGATGAAGGTCGAGTACGCGATCATCGCGATTCCGTCGGCGTCCGTCGAGACGCAGCGGCGCGTCGCGACGCTCTGCGTGCGGGCCGGCATCAAGGCGATGGTGCTGCCGTCGCTGACCGCGCTGATGCCGGGGCAGGGGTTCCTGTCGCAGGTGCGGAACATCGATCTCGAGGATCTGCTCGGGCGCGATGCGGTGACGATCGACACGCCGCACGTCGAGGCGCTGCTGCGCGGCCGCGTGGTGATGGTGACCGGCGCGGGCGGCTCGATCGGTTCCGAGCTGTGCCGGCAGATCCTGCGTTTCGCGCCGGCGCAACTGGTCGCGTTCGACCTGTCCGAATACGCGATGTACCGGCTTGCCGAGGAGCTGCGCGAGCGTTTCCCCGACCAGCCCGTCGTGCCGATCATCGGCGACGCGAAGGATTCGCTGCTGCTCGATCAGGTGATGTCGCGTTACGCACCGCACATCGTGTTCCATGCGGCCGCCTACAAGCACGTGCCGCTGATGGAGGAACACAACGCGTGGCAGGCGCTGCGCAACAACGTGCTGGGCACCTACCGCGTCGCACGCGCGGCGATCCGTCACGACGTGCGCCATTTCGTACTGATCTCGACCGACAAGGCCGTCAACCCGACCAACGTGATGGGCGCGAGCAAGCGTCTCGCCGAGATGGCCTGCCAGGCGCTGCAGCAGACGAGCGGCGGCACGCAGTTCGAGACGGTGCGCTTCGGCAACGTGCTCGGCAGCGCGGGCAGCGTGATCCCGAAGTTCCAGCAGCAGATCGCGAAGGGCGGCCCGGTGACGGTCACGCACCCCGAGATCACGCGCTTCTTCATGACGATCCCGGAGGCGTCGCAGCTGGTGCTGCAGGCATCGAGCATGGGGCGCGGCGGCGAGATCTTCATTCTCGACATGGGCGAGCCGGTCAAGATCGTCGATCTGGCGCGCGACCTGATCCGGCTGTACGGCTTCTCGGAAGGGCAGATCCGGATCGAGTTCACGGGGCTGCGGCCGGGCGAGAAGCTTTACGAGGAACTGCTCGCGGACGACGAGACGACGACGCGCACGCCGCATCCGAAGCTGCGGATCGCCCGCGCGCGGGAAGTGCCGGACAACCTGCTCGACGAGTTGTTGCCGTGGCTGATGCAGCATCGCGTGCTGAGCGACGACGAAGTGCGGCGCGACCTGCGGCGCTGGGTGCCGGAATACCAGTCGGCCGTCGCGCCGGTGCTGCAGAGCGTGCCGACGGTGCGCGCGGTGTCGAACGAGTAAGTCCCTGTCGCAAGAAAAAGAAAAGCGCCCCGCGGGGCGCTTTTTCTTTTCAATGACAACCTCGCTGCCGGCGCAGCTCAATGGCTGCGCCGATGCTTCCTGACCACCATCCACCGCGGCGCGCGGAATCGCACGATGCTGATATACAGCCACACATAGGTCAGCGCGAACAGTACGACGAACACGAACAGATGCACCGTGTGCCGCCAGAACAGCGTCGCGGGAATCACCGCGACGAGGCACAACAGCCACAGATACGGCGAAGTCAGCGAATTGCGCCGCGTCAGGTCGTGCGCGTGCTGCGTGCCGACGGCCCAGCGCATCAGCCGCTTGTACACGAGCATGTGCAGGTGCACGCCGTCGGGAATTCCCGGCGACATCCCGCGGATGAATTTCTTCCGGTAGATCGAGAAACACGTCTCGAAGATCGGGTACATGAACAGCAGCACCGGATACCACGCGGATACCTCGTGATTGCGCATCACCAGCAAGATCGCCAGTTCGGCGAGCATGAACCCGATGAAATACGCGCCGCCATCGCCGAGAAAAATCAATCCGGCCGGGAAGTTCCACAGGAAAAATCCGAGCACGGCGCCCATCATGATGATCGACGCGGACATCACGACCGGGTCGTTCACGTGAAATGCGACATACGCGAGCGATGCGAACATCATGAAGCTGACCATCGACGCGAGCCCGTTGAAGCCGTCGATGATGTTGATCGCGTTCGCGAGCGCGGCAACGGCGAGCACCGTGACGAATGCCGAAATGGCGACGTAATGGAGCAGGAAGTCGAGCGGCGGCACGCTGATGCGCGTGACGCGGATATCGATCAGCCAGAACGCGAGCGCCGCGGCGCCCATCGTGCAGAGCAGCCGTGCGCGCGGCGACACACGCTTGGTCAGGTCCTCGACGAGCCCCGACAGGAACGCCGGCATCCCGCAGGCGACGATCCCGAGAATGCTGCCCGCGATCGTCGGATAGCGCCGGGACAGGATCAGCGCGGCGATGACGACGCCGGCGAGGATCCCGATGCCCCCGACACGCGGCACCGGCCGCACGTGGAATTTCTGCACGCCGGCCAGATCGCTGTCGATCGAGAATTTCTCGTGCAAATGCGCGTAGCGCACGATGAACAGCGTGACGAGCAGGGAAACGATGAAGCCGGACGCGAAGCTGAGCATGGGATCGCTCGAAAATGGGATGGCGGATTATACAAAACCGCGCGGGTTCCCCTCCTGCCATCGCCAGTGGTCGGCGCACATCTCTTCGATGCCGAGCGTCGCGCGCCAGCCGATGATGTCGGCGGCGGCCTGCGGGTTCGCATAGCACTCGGCGATGTCGCCCGGGCGGCGCGCGACGAGTTCGTACGGCACGGGTCGGCCCGAGGCCTTCTCGAACGCGCGCACGACTTCGAGCACGCTGTAGCCCTGCCCGGTGCCGAGGTTCACGACGAAGCTCGCATCGCGCTTCACGAGCGCATCGAGCGCGGCGATGTGCCCCTTCGCCAGATCGACGACGTGGATATAGTCGCGTACGCCGGTGCCGTCCGGTGTCGGGTAGTCGGAGCCGAACACGCGCAGCTTCTCCAGCTTGCCGACGGCGACCTGCGCGACGTACGGCATCAGGTTGTTCGGAATGCCGGCCGGATCCTCGCCGATCAGCCCGCTCGCGTGTGCGCCGACCGGGTTGAAGTAGCGCAGCGTCGCGATCCGCCACGACGGGTCCGACACTTCGAGATCGCGCAGGATCTGCTCGGCGATCAGTTTCGACTGGCCGTACGGGTTCGTCGCGGACAGCGGGAACGATTCGTCGATCGGCGAGCGCTCGGGCACGCCGTACACGGTGGCCGACGAACTGAACACGAACTGCCGGACCTTGCGCTCGCGCATCACCTTCAGCACCGCGAGCAGCCCGCCGATGTTGTTCTGGTAATACTCGAGCGGCTTCGCGACCGATTCGCCGACGGCTTTCAGCGCCGCGAAATGGATCGTGCCGGTGATCGGGTGCGCGTCGAAAACCCTGGCGAGCGCGGCTTCGTCGCACACGTCCACCTGGTGGAACGCGGGCGTCTTGCCGGTGATCCGCTCGATGCGGCGCACGGCTTCGGCCTTGCTGTTGACGAGGTTGTCGACGATCACGACATCGTAACCGTTGTCGAGCAGCTCGACGGCCGTGTGCGAGCCGATGTAGCCCGCGCCGCCGGTAACGAGGATAGTGCCTTTAGCGGTCATTGCAGATGCGCTCCTTCAGAGTGTGATGCCTGTCAACGAGTGGATGGTACGCCGGTAGCGCTCGACGACCTGCTGCTCGTCGAATTCCGCGGCCACCTTCTGCCGGCCGCGCGCACCCATCGCGTCGCGTCCGGCCGGTCCGAGTTCGATCATGCGGATCAGGTGCTCCGCGAGGCTCGCGCTGTCGCGCGCGCGGCACAGGAAGCCCGTTTCGCCGTCGGCGACCACGTCGCGGCAGCCCGGCACATCGGTCGCGACGATCGGGCGTCCCATCGCGGACGCCTCCATCAGCGTGCGCGGCACGCCTTCGCGGTACGACGGCAGCACGACGCAGTCGGCCGCCGCGATATGCGGGCGCACGTCGTGCGCCTCGCCGAGATACTCGACGACGCCTTCGGCCACCCATGCATCGACGTCCGCGCGGCCGATCGCGCTCGGATTGTCGACGCCGAGCGGCCCGAGCAGCTGGAAGCGCGCCCGCGGATGGCGCGCGCGCACGCTGCGCGCGGCCTCGACGTATTCGCGCACGCCCTTGTCCCACAGCAGGCGGCCGATCAGGATGAAGACCGGTGCGTCGCCGGCCGGCAGCGGCACGGGCGCGAACTGTTCGAGATCGACGCCTTCGCCGTGCAGCAGCTGCGCGCGCTCGGGATGCGCGAGCAGCTTCTCGTCGGTGAAGGTCGCGAGGTCGTCGCGGTTCAGGAACCACACTTCGCGCGGGAAGCGGAACGCGAACCGGTACAGGCGCTTGGCGACGCTCGCCGCGCGGCTTTTCTGGATGAACACGTAGCCGAGCCCGGTCGTGACCGCGATCGACGGCACGCGCGCGAGCCACGCCGCGACCGAGCCGTAGATGTTCGGCTTGATCGTGTAATGAAACACGAGATCGGGCTTCAGCGCGCGGTAATGGCGAAACAGCGCCGCCAGCGTGCCGAGATCCTCGCGCGGGCTCGTGCCTTTCGACGCGACCGCGAGCGCCACGTAGCGGCAGCCCATCTGCTCGAGCAGCGGCACGGTGCGGTCGTGCGGCGCGATCACGATCACCTCGGCGCCGCGCGCGACGAGCGCACGGATCAGCCCATGGCGATACGTGTAGATCGCCCAGGCCGTGTTGCAGACGAGCGCGATGCGCAGCGAAGGGGTGGCGGTCATGAAAAAAAGAAAAAATAAAGCGGTCGAAAATGCCGAAAACGCGTCAGGCCGACGGCCGCGCGGCAAACAGCGTCTGCTTGATCCGCTGCAGCGTACGGTACGGCGTCACGAAATGCAGCAGGTTCTTGGCGAGGCCGGCCCAGTCGTACGGGTTCAGCGCGTTGAAATGGCGCAGCAGCAGCGCCAGCGTCGACACGAGCTGGCGGCGGCGCTTCGTCGCGCTGATCCCGCCCTCGTTGAGCTCGTAATAGAGGCCGAGCTCGGGCAGGTTCGCGCAATCGTAGCGTTGCATTAACCGTAAAAAAAGATCGAGATCCTCGGCCGCGCGGTATTTCGCGCGATAGTTGCCGACCTCGCGCACGGCGTCGATGCGCAGCATCACCGACGGATGCACGAGCGGCGAGCGCAGGAAGCGCGTGCGGCGCAGCGTGCGCGGCTCGGCGGGCGGCGTCAGCATGAAGCGCGGCTCGCCGGCGCGCGACACGACCTGCGTCCACATGCCGACGCAGGCCACGCGCGGATGCGCGTCGAGATACGCGCGCTGCTTCGCGAGGCGCTGCGGCGCGGCGAGATCGCCCGCGTCGATGCGGGCCGCGTAGCGGAAGCCGTGCGCGGCGAGCGCGTCAATGCCGGCTTCGAGCGCGCGCTCGATGCCGCCGTTCTGCGGCATGCGCAGCACCTCGATCGACAGGCCCGGCATATCGGGCGCGACGATCGGCGGCGTGCTGCCGTCGTCGACGATCAGCACGTGCACGCGCGTGTCCTCGCGAAACGACGCGAGGGTCCGCACGACGTCGTCGTGCCCGTTGTAGGCCGGCATCAGCACGGCCACGTCGTCGAGCGAGGGCGCGGAATCGGGAGGCGTCATGGGCGCAGCTTGAAACGAATGTAATAAAAATTGACGGCGGCGGCGGCCAGATAGCCGGCCGCCAGCCCGACGAGCGCGCCGTACAGGCCGAGCCGCGGGATCGCGAGCAGGTTGACGAGGGCGGCGATCGCGAGCGCGAGCACCCATTTCGACAGCAACACGAATTTTGCTTGATATTTGAGCACGATAAGATTGCCTATCGCCTCGATGCCGGCCGGCACGGACAGCCAGACGGCCCAGCGGAAGATGTCGACCGACGCTTCGTAGCCGGGCCCGAACACCTTGCCGACGATCAGCGGCGCGGCGGCGTCCAGCACGAGCGCGCCGGCCGTCATCAGGCCGGCCGTCATCGCGATCAGCCGGACGATGTTGCGGCGCAGCCGCGCGACGTCCTGCACGCGATACACGAACGCCGGCGCGATGGTCTGCGCGAGCATCAGCGCGAGCGTGATCCAGTTCTCGTTGAGCTGCTGCGCGGCCGAGTAGCGGCCGAGATCGGCAAACGACACGTGACGCTCGAGCATCAGGCGGTCGAGCTTCAGGAACAGGTACATGCAGATCAGGCCGAGCCAGAACACGGTGCCGGCCGTCGCGAAATGCTTGAACAGCGGTGTGTCGAACGTCCAGCCGAGCCGGTCGCCGTTACGATGCCGGTAGTACAGCAGCAGCGCGAAGCCGATCGCGGCGGCCTCGAGCGCCCACAGCCACGCGAAGCGCGCGGGGCCGGCGGCGGCGCGCACCAGCAGCCAGACCAGCAGCGCCTTCGCGAGCGCGGTGAGCATGCTGGTCACGAGCTGCGGCTTGCTGTAGGTCATGCTCTGCAGCCACGCGTTGATCACGCCGACGAACGGCTCGCGGAACACCATCGTGACCGCGAGGCCCGCGAGCATCGCGCCCACCAGCGGATCGAACGCGCCGGCGGCGATTGCGATCCAGGTCGCGACGAGCGCGGCGGCCGACACGGCGATGCGCAGCGCGAACGCGCTGCCGAGCACCGCGCCGAGCTGGCCGGGCGGGCGCTGGACGATGGTCGGAACCAGGATTTCGGCACCGCACACCCAGGTGAGCGGCGCCAGCACGAGGAGCAGCGTATTCGCATACTGCCATTTGCCGAACACATCCGGCCCGAAATAACGGGCCAGCAGGCCGCTGATCGCGATCGCGACGCCGATCTGCGTAAGCCGTTCGAGCCCCAGCCAGACGAGGTTCGCGACGGCTTTCGCGACGTCCGGATTGGCGAAGCGCTTCAGCATGCGGGGCCGCCGCACGCGCGCGAAGCGGCTGGCAGGACGCCCGGAGGCAGCGGTTTGGCGGCGGCGGGACGGCTAGGCATTAAAATGGGCGGAATACGCGTCATCAAAACCCGCGATTATAAGTGGGATCGGGATCGCTCCAGCGATCCCCGATCCCGGTTCCGCAGGGCTTGCCGCGCGATGCGCGGCGCCGGCGAGAGGCGGCCAGAATCATTTTCCATGCACGAACCGAGAGAGAATCGATGATCTCCCAATCCATCTTCAAGGCATATGACATTCGCGGCGTGGTCGGCAAGACGCTCGACGCCGACACGGCGCGCAGCATCGGCCGGGCGTTCGGCAGCGAAGTGCGCGCGCAGGGCGGCGACGCGGTCGTCGTCGGGCGCGACGGCCGCCTGTCCGGACCGGAACTCGTCGGCGCGCTCGCCGACGGGCTGCGGGCGGCAGGCGTCGACGTCGTCGACGTCGGCATGGTGCCCACGCCGGTCGGCTATTTCGCGGCGAGCGTGCCGCTCGCGCTGAAAGGCGGCGAGCGCCGCGTCGATTCGTGCATCGTCGTCACCGGCAGCCATAACCCGCCCGACTACAACGGCTTCAAGATGGTGCTGCGCGGCGCGGCGATCTACGGCGAGCAGATCCAGGCGCTGTACCGCCGCATCGTCGACGAGCGCTTCGAGAGCGGCAGCGGCACGTACGAAGAGTACGACGTGGCCGATGCGTACATCGACCGCATCGTCGGCGACATCAAGCTCGCACGCCCGCTGAAGCTCGTGGTCGACGCCGGCAACGGCGTCGCGGGCCCGCTCGCGACGCGCCTGTTCAAGGCGCTCGGCTGTACGCTCGTCGAGCGCTTCACCGACATCGACGGTACGTTCCCGAACCATCACCCCGATCCGGCCCACCCGGAAAACCTGCAGGACGTGATCCAGGCGCTGAAGGACACGGATGCCGAGCTCGGCTTCGCGTTCGACGGCGACGGCGATCGTCTGGGCGTCGTCACGAAGGACGGCCAGATCATTTATCCCGATCGTCAGCTGATGCTGTTCGCCGAGGAAGTGCTGTCGCGCAACCCGGGCGCGCAGATCATCTACGACGTGAAGTGCACGCGCCACCTCGCGCAATGGGTGAAGTCGAAGGGCGGCGAGCCGCTGATGTGGAAGACGGGCCACTCGCTGGTGAAGGCGAAGCTGCGCGAGACGGGCTCGCCGCTCGCGGGCGAGATGAGCGGCCACGTGTTCTTCAAGGATCGCTGGTATGGCTTCGACGACGGTCTCTACACCGGCGCGCGGCTGCTCGAGATCCTCGCGAAGACGGCCGATCCGAGCGCGGTGCTGAACGCGCTGCCCGATGCGATGAGCACGCCGGAACTGCAGCTGAAGCTCGAGGAAGGCGAGAACTTCCGCCTGATCGAGAAGCTGCAGAAGGAAGCGAAGTTCGACGGCGCGGACGAAGTCGTGACGATCGACGGTCTGCGCGTCGAGTATCCGGACGGCTTCGGGCTCGCGCGTTCGTCGAACACGACGCCGGTCGTCGTGCTGCGCTTCGAGGCGGAGACGCAGGACGGGCTCAAGCGCATCCAGGACGACTTCCGCCGCGTGCTGACGGCCGCGAAGCCGGACGTGACGCTGCCGTTCTGAGTCGAGGCGGCCTCGGGCCGCCGCCGGCGCGACGACACGGACCGTCGTCGCGCCATTCCCGAAAAAGCGGCGTGCGCGTGACGCGTGCGGCCGCTTTTTGTCAATCTGCGCCCCCGGGCGAGATAAAATCCCCCCTTTATGCCTGTCGCCGGCTGCCAGCCGGCGTTTTTTCAGCGTGCAAAAGATCCTGATCGTGCGCGTGTCGTCGCTGGGCGACGTCGTGCACAACATGCCGGTGATCGCCGATATCCGGCGCCGCCATCCCGATGCGCAGATCGACTGGCTCGTCGAGGAAGGTTTCGTCGACCTCGTGAAGCTCGTCGACGGCGTGCGCAACGTGCTGCCGTTCTCGCTGCGCCGCTGGCGCAAGAAGCCGTTCGCCGCGGCGACCTGGCGCGAGATCCGCGCGTTCCGCAGGCGGCTCGCGGCCGAACACTACGACCTCGTGATCGACTGCCAGGGCCTCATCAAGACGGCCTGGGTCGCGAGCTGGGCGCGCGGCCCGCTCGTCGGCCTCGGCAACCGGACCGACGGCGCGGGCTACGAGTGGCCGGTGCGCTTCTTCTATCGCAAGCGCGTGCCGATCGCGCCGCGCACGCACGTCGTCGAGCGTTCGCGGCAACTCGTCGCGGCCGCGCTCGGCGATCCCGAGCCGACGCCGGCCGACCCGGTCGATTTCGGTCTCGACACGCGCGACGCGTCGCGCGCGATCGCGGCGGTCGGGCTGAACCTGCCGGTGCCGTACGTGGTGTTCGTCCATGCGACGTCGCGCGCCGACAAGCAGTGGCCGGACGCCGCGTGGATCGAGCTGGGCCAGGCGCTGGTGCGGCGCGGCGCGTCGCTCGTGCTGCCGTGGGGCAACGACGCGGAGCGCGCGACCAGCGAGCGGCTCGCGAAGGAATTCGGCGCGGCCGCGATCGTGCCGCCGAAACTGTCGCTGCCGGCCGTGGTCGGCCTGATCGACGGCGCGGCGGCGACCGTCGGGGTTGACACAGGTCTGGTTCACATCGCGGCCGCGCTGAAGCGTCCGACGGTCGAACTGTACAATTTCGCGACGGCCTGGCGGACCGGCGGCTACTGGTCGCCGAACGTCGTCAATCTCGGCACGGCGGGGCAGCCCCCGTCGATCGCGCAGGTGAAGTCGGCGCTCGCGGGCTTCGGTCTCCTGTAATGCCTGTCAGACACGCGAACCGATCATGAGCGAATCCCAGATCATCGAAGTCGCGTCCGCCGACTGGAGCGGACACAACCTGTCGGCGCCGCGCGAGCAGCTGCTCGCCGCGGTCGAGGAGGGCAAGGTGCTGTATTTCCCGCACCTGCGCTTCGCGATCGAAGGCGGCGAGGAGGCGCTGCTCGATCCGGCGCTCGCCGATCCGAAACGCAAGAACATCAGCCTCGCGCCGAACGGCGGCGCGCTGGCCGGCGTGCTCGGCGACGGCGTCACGCAATCGGCGGTGCGCGCGCTGGTCGCGCGCTTCCAGCAACAGGCCGGCACGCTGGTCGACGGGCTGTTTCCCGAATACCGCGGCAAGCTGCGCGTCGCGCCGACGAGCCTGCGGCTGATGCAGGTCGAGACGCGCCAGACGTCGTGGCGCAAGGACGACAGCCGGCTGCACGTCGACGCGTTCCCGTCGCGGCCGAACTATGGCGAGCGGATCCTGCGCGTGTTCACCAACGTGAACCCGGCCGGCGCGCCGCGCGTGTGGCGTGTCGGCGAACCGTTCGAGGACGTCGCGAAGCGCTTCCTGCCGAAGATCCGCCCGCAATTGCCGGGCTCCGCGTGGCTGCTGAACCTGCTGCATGTGACGAAGTCGCCGCGCAGCGCCTACGACCATCTGATGCTGAACCTGCACGACAGCATGAAGGCCGATCTCGACTACCAGAAAAACAGCCCGCAGCAGACGATGCCGTTTCCGCCGGGCAGCGTGTGGATATGTTTCTCCGACCAGACTTCGCACGCTGTGATGTCCGGCCAGTTCATGCTCGAGCAGACGTTCTTCCTGCCGGTCGACGCGATGGTGCGCCGCGAGTGTGCGCCGCTCGGCATTCTCGAGCGCCTGACCGGCAGGACGCTGGTTTGAGCGCGCCGCGTTTCCCGCACCTCGACCGGACGGGCGCATGCTGAGGGCGATCTATCGCGCGCTATGGTGGCTCGTCGCGCCGCTCGCCGTCGTGCGTCTCTATCTGCGCTCGCGCAAGGAGCGCGGCTATCGCGAGCATATCGGCGAACGTTTCGGCCACGTCGCGGGCCGCTCGCCCGACGATCGTGCGCCGCTGATCTGGGTGCATGCGGTGTCGGTCGGCGAGACGCGCGCCGCGCAGCCGCTGATCGACGCGCTGATGCGCGCGCGGCCCGACGCACGGATCCTGCTCACGCACATGACGCCGAGCGGCCGCGCGACCGGCGAGCAGATCTTCGGCGACCGCGTGCTGCGCTGCTACCTGCCGTACGACATGCCGGGCGCCGTGCGGCGCTTTCTGCGTGCATGGCGGCCGACGCTCGGCCTCGTGATGGAAACCGAGGTGTGGCCGACGCTGATCGACGAGTGCCGGCGCGCGGACGTGCCGCTCGTGCTGACCAATGCGCGGATGTCGGCGCGCTCGTCGCGGCGGGCCGCGAAGTTCGGCGCGGCGGCGCATGAAGTGTTCGGCGGCTTCTCGCGCGTGCTCGCGCAGAGTCCGGCCGACGCGGAACGGCTGACGTCGCTCGGCGCGCGCAACGTCGCCGTGCTCGGCAACCTGAAATTCGACATGACGACGCCGCCGGAACTCGCGGCGCGCGGCCACGCGTGGCGCGCCGCGATCGGCACGCGCCCGGTATGGGTCGCGGCGAGCACGCGCGAGAACGAGGAGGCGCTGGTGCTGCAGGCGTTTGCGGCGATGCGCACGCCCGGTGCGCTGCTGATGCTGGTGCCGCGTCATCCGCAGCGTTTTGCCGAGGTCGAGGCGCTGGCCGCGCGCGAAGGGTTCAAGTGCGTGCGACGCTCCGTGTGGGCGGCCGACGCGGCCGCGCTCGCCGCAGGCCGGCCGGCTGCCGCCGAACCGCTGCCGGACGACGTGACGGTGCTGCTCGGCGATTCGATGGGCGAGCTCGGCGCGTACTACGCGGCGTCCGATATCGCGTTCATCGGCGGCAGTCTGCTGCCGCTTGGCGGGCAGAACCTGATCGAGGCATGCGCGGTCGGCGTGCCGGTCGTGATCGGGCCGCACGTGTTCAACTTCACGCAGGCGACCGCCGATGCGGTCGCGGCCGGCGCGGCGCTGCAGGTCGCGGATCCGCTTGATCTCGCGCATGTGCTCGACGCGCTGTTCGCCGACAACGCGCGACGCATCGCGATGGGCGCGGCCGGCGCGGCGTTCGCGGCACGCCATCGCGGCGCGACCGCGCGTACGGTCGATGTGCTGGCGGCGTTGCTGCCGCCGGTGGAGCGGGATGCGGGTTCGATGCAGGACGATCAGGGCAAGTAGCTGTAGCGACTTGCATTCGAGCGCGTTGCGCTCGGCGCCGATAGATAGCGCGATTTCGACAAGCGGGCGGGAAAGCGCAGTTACTGTCGCGCTATTTGTCGACCTGCTGTTTCCCGCGATAGTGTTGCCACATCCGCATGATGGCTACGTAGGCGAGCACTGCCACGATCAGTTCGATCGTTATCCATACGCCGATATACAAACCCTCGGGATCGCGGACACCGAGCCAATCCGACGCGCGCCACCATGCGCGCGCTTCGGCTGGCGTCCATTTGTGGTATGGACGGACATAACGAAACGAGAGATAAAACAATCCGGCAAATAGCGCGATTTTGAATAGCCCGCGGGCAAGAGAAGTCATTCTCGGTCGCTATTGTTCAACATGGCTTTTTTGCCGCGATAGTATCGCCACACCCGCGTGATTGCCATGTAGGCGAGCACTGCCACGATCAGTTCGATAGTCACCCATACAACGAAATACAAGTCATCCGGATCGTGAACGCCGAGCCACTCCGAGGCACGCCACCATGCGCGCGCTTCTGCGGGCGTCCATTCGTTGGATAGCGGAATATAACGAACTGAAATAACAAATAGACCGATAAATAGCAAAGCCTTCAGTAGCCTACGGGCAAGTGTTGCCATGTGCGATGACCTCAATTGCTCCGTACGCATCAAGCCCCGAACTCCCGGCGGGGAGCGGCGTGGTATGCAGCAGGGCCGAACGAATTCTCAGAAAATCGACTCGGCTCGGCAGGGTAATGCAGCCAAGTGATACACCTTCACCACCTGCCGGATGCAACCGGAATTGACCGCGCTGAACGCCATTAATCCACGTTTCATCATCAATCATCCCATCATCTCGATACAGTGCAAACCATTCACTGTGATCGGTCGCATTTCCCCTGATGGTGTTCCATTGATCTTTTGTCCAAGCGTATGCTTGGGACCGCACGCCGCCAGTAGGACGTGTGACGATCCAGTATTTACCGGCAGGAATCGGGCCGTTATTGGGGACCGCCGTGCAGCCCCCGCGATTCCGGTAGATGCCGTTGCCGGAGAACGCATCGAACGTCCCCAAACCATCAATGGTAAGCGGCGAAAAAAACTCGTTATTCACCAGAAATCTACCGGTATAAGCCATTGACTGCCTCCGCTTATCCGACGTCATTCCACGAATCGGTGTATTTGACGTTGCCGTCGAGATAATGCCAGGTGATGCGTTCATACATCATCGAGACGGCTTCGAGATGATTGAGCGCGGACACCTGTGACAATCTGGTATTCGCCATACCGGGATTGATGCCGCAGACTTTGACACCTTCGAGCAGCATCACGAAATATGCTTCTTCTCTTCCCGCATCGTTGATGCGATACCACTTGATCTCGGCCGACTGCAGCGTCTGCCCTGTCGCCACGGCTTTGTAGAGATACGGCGTTGCCGCGTCGAATTCCTTTTCGAACGCAACCGGTGAATGTGTGCGCTTGCCGGTGATCTTGCCGTTGGCGCCATCGACCGGCAGATTTACACCGTGGCCGAAGCTGATGATTTCAATGCTGCCTCCGCGGCCCTGGACGGTTGACGAGCCTCTGATGGCAGTGCCGCCGTCGTCCTTGAGCCACATGTGTGCGGGGATCAGCATTTCGAGGTCCTTACCAAAAGAAACAGTAAGGAAATGATGCTAGCCGCGCACAACTGACTGCACAATGTCGCTAGGGCACCTGTCGGCAGTGCACGCGCCTCTGTGTACGCAAATGCGTGTGCGTGCCTGCCTGGACACTTATTCAAACTGTCAACAACCCCTTCTTCTCGATGAACGCGACGACTTCCGCGACGCCGTCGAGCGCCTTCAGATTCGTCATCACGTAAGGCCGCTCACCGCGCATCTTCCTCGTGTCGGACGCCATCACGTCGAGGTTCGCGCCGACCAGCGGTGCAAGATCGGTCTTGTTGATCACGAGCAGGTCCGACTTCGTGATGCCGGGCCCGCCCTTGCGCGGAATCTTTTCCCCACCCGCGACGTCGATCACGTAGATCGTCAGGTCCGACAACTCGGGGCTGAACGTCGCCGCGAGATTGTCGCCGCCCGATTCGATGAACACGATGTCGGCATCGGGAAAGCGCGACAGCATCCGGTCGACGGCCTCGAGATTGATCGACGCATCCTCGCGGATCGCCGTGTGCGGGCAGCCGCCCGTCTCGACGCCCATGATGCGTTCTTCTGGCAGCGCGCCGGCGACCGTCAGCAGGCGCTGGTCTTCCTTCGTATAGATGTCGTTGGTGATCGCGACGAGGTCGTACTTGTCGCGCATCGCCTTGCACAGCATTTCGAGCAGCGTGGTCTTGCCGGAGCCGACGGGGCCGCCGATGCCGACGCGCAGCGGCGGCAGTTCCTTGGTGCGGCGGACGGGCGAGGAAGCAGGTGTGTTCATGGTCTGGCGTCGTAGTTCAGGAGCGGAACAACCGCGAATACTGGGTTTCGTGCCGCGCGGACAGGATGCCGAGCTGCGGCGCGAACGTGTTGACTGCATCGGCCGGTGTCGCGAGCGCGCGGCGCACGGCCGCGTCGATCGCGCCACGCAGCGCGACGATGATGCGCTGGCCAGCGAGCTGGCCGAGCGGCACGGCTTTCAGCGCGGCGGCCGTCTGGTTCTCGACCCAGCCGAATGCGTAGGCGGCGAGCACCGCATCGGCGCCGGCGTCGTGCGCGGCGGCCGCATAGGCGAACGCGGTCGGCAGCGCGATCGGCGACAGCGACGCGAGCGTCGCGCGACGCGCGGCGTCGCCCCATTCGAGCGACGCGCAGAGCTGCGCGAGCGACCAGCCCATCTGTTCGGTCTCGCGACGCAGTTCCGACGATTCGCGGCTCGCGACGAACCACGCGTTTTCCGTGGCGAGCGCAGGCGCGTCGTGCGCATGCCAGCGCGCGAGCTGGTGCGCGAGGAACGGCAGTTCGCCGTGCGCGAGCACGTCGGTCAGGCCGCTCGCGATCCAGTCGCGCGCGCTGTCCGCGTCGTGGATCAGGTTCGCGTCGAGCGCCGCTTCGAGACCCTGCGAATAGCTGAACGCGCCGATCGGCAGCGCCGGCGACGCGAGATGCAGCAGCGCGACGAGTTCAGTGGTGGTCATGGCCGTGGCCGTGCGTGCAACCCGGACCATGTTGATGATCGTGATCGTGATCGTGATCGTGATCGTGATCGTGATCGTGCGAGTGCGAGTGCGAGTGCCCGTGGTGTTCGCCGAACACCTGCTGCGCGAGCGCGTAATCCTCCGCGAACGTCGCGTCGTGCCCGTGCTTGTGGCCGCCGCCGTACGCGCCGGCTTCCGGCTGGAACGGCGCGCTCGCTTCCTCGACCTGCGTGCCGAGCCGGCGCAGCATGTCGGCGAGCACGGGGTCGGCCTCGAGCTTCAGGTAGCCGTCGCCGATCTCGACCGGCGTGTGGCGGTTGCCGAGGTGATAGGCGGCGCGCATCAGCGTCAGCGGATCGGCCGCGCGCACCAGCAGCACGGTCTCGGGTGCCGCGGCGATGCGCACGAGCGCGCCGTCGTCGGCGACCAGCACGTCGCCGTCGCGCAGCACGGTGCCGCGCGGCAGCAGCACCGCGACGTCCTCGCCGGTGTCGAGCGTCGCCGCGAGGCGGCTCTTGCAGCGGGCGTCGTAGGCGAGCGTGAGCGTCGGCGCGCGCGCGACGAGCGACGCGGCGAGTTTCACGTTCGGGGCGATGCGTTTGTCGAGGGTGCGCATGGAACAGGGAGCAAGAAAATCAGAACAGGAAATAGCGCTGCGCCATCGGCAGCACCGACGCGGGTTCGCAGGTGAGCAGCTGGCCGTCGGCGATCACGTCGTAGGTTTCGGGATCGACGCTGATCGTCGGGCGCCACGCGTTGTGGATCATGTCGGCCTTCGTCACGTGGCGGCAATTGCGCACCGGCACGATCCGCTTCGCGAGGCCGTAGCGTTCCGCAATGCCTGCGTCGGCCGCCATCTGCGACACGAAGGTCAGCGACGTGCGCGCGAGCGCGCCGCCGCGCGTGGCGAACATCTCGCGGTAATGAACCGGCTGCGGCGTCGGGATCGACCCGTTCGGATCGCCCATCTGCGCGACCGCGATCATCCCGCCCTTCAGGATCATCGACGGCTTGATGCCGAAGAACGCCGGTTCCCACAGCACGAGGTCGGCCCACTTGCCGGGCTCGATCGAGCCGACTTCGTGCGCGATGCCGTGCGTGATCGCCGGGTTGATCGTGTATTTCGCGACGTAGCGCTTCGCGCGGAAGTTGTCGTTGCGCGCCGTGTCTTCCGGCAGCGCGCCGCGCTGCACCTTCATCTTGTGCGCGGTCTGCCAGGTGCGGATGATCACTTCGCCGACGCGGCCCATCGCCTGCGAATCGGACGACAGCATCGACAGCGCGCCGAGATCGTGCAGGATGTCCTCGGCCGCGATCGTCTCGCGGCGGATCCGCGATTCGGCGAACGCGAGATCCTCGGCGATCGACGGATCGAGGTGATGGCACACCATCAGCATGTCGAGGTGTTCTTCGAGCGTGTTGATCGTGTAGGGGCGCGTCGGATTGGTCGACGACGGCAGCACGTTCGCCTCGCCGCACACCTTCAGGATGTCGGGCGCATGGCCACCGCCTGCGCCTTCGGTGTGGTACGTGTGGATCGTGCGGCCCTTGAACGCGGCGACCGTCGATTCGACGAAGCCGGCTTCGTTCAGCGTGTCGGTGTGGATCGCGACCTGCGTGTCGGTGTCGTCCGCGACCGACAGGCAGTTGTCGATCGCGGCGGGCGTCGTGCCCCAGTCCTCGTGCAGCTTCAGCCCGATCGCGCCGGCCGCGATCTGCTCGACGAGCGGCTGTGGCAGGCTCGCGTTGCCCTTGCCGAGAAAGCCGAGATTGATCGGCCAGCCGTCGGCGGCCTGCAGCATGCGCTCCATGTGCCACGGGCCCGGCGTGCAGGTCGTCGCGTTGGTGCCGGTGGCCGGCCCGGTGCCGCCGCCGAGCATCGTCGTGACGCCCGACGCGAGCGCCTCGTCGATCTGCTGCGGGCTGATGAAGTGGATATGCGTGTCGATGCCGCCCGCGGTCACGATCAGGCCTTCGCCGGCGATCACCTCGGTCGCCGCGCCGATCGCGATCGTCACGCCGGGCTGGATGTCGGGATTGCCGGCCTTGCCGATCGCGGCGATGCGGCCGTTCTTGATCGCGATGTCGGCCTTCACGATGCCCCAGTGATCGAGGATCACCGCGTTCGTGACGATCGTGTCGGGCACGTCGGCGGCCACGCGCTGCGACTGGCCCATGCCGTCGCGGATCACTTTCCCGCCGCCGAATTTCACTTCCTCGCCGTAGGTCGTGTAGTCGCGTTCGATCTCGATCAGCAGTTCGGTATCGGCGAGGCGGACGCGGTCGCCCGTCGTCGGCCCGAACATCTCCGCGTACGCGCGGCGGCTCAAGCGTAGTGTCATGTCGTGCTGTTCCTGAAGAGGAGGGCCGGCCGCGCTCAGAGCGGCCCCATCACCTTGCCCTGAAAACCGTAGACGGCGCGGTCGCCCGCCAGCGCGACGAGCTCGACGGTGCGCGTCTGGCCCGGCTCGAAGCGCACGGCCGTGCCGGCCGCGATGTTGAGCCGGAAGCCGCGCGCGGCCGCGCGATCGAACGACAGCGCGTCGTTGACCTCGAAGAAGTGATAGTGCGAGCCGACCTGCACGGGCCGGTCGCCGGTGTTCGCGACGACGAGCGAGAGCGTCGCGCGGCCCGCGTTCAGTTCGTGCTCGCCGTCGTCGGTGAGGATTTCGCCGGGGATCATGCGCGGTGCCTTACGGAATCGGGTGATGGACGGTGACGAGCTTCGTGCCGTCGGGGAAGGTCGCTTCGACCTGGATGTCGGGGATCATTTCCGGCACGCCGTCCATCACGTCGTCGCGCGTGAGCAGCGTCGTGCCGTAGTGCATCACTTCGGCGACGGTCTTGCCGTCGCGTGCGGCTTCCATCAGCGCGGCGGTGATGAAGGCGACCGCTTCCGGATAGTTGAGCTTCAGCCCGCGTGCACGGCGGCGCTCGGCCAGCAGTGCCGCCGTGAAGATCAGCAGCTTGTCTTTTTCTCGGGGAGTCAGTTTCATGAAGGCAAACGTTCAGGAAAACGTAATGCTCGTGCGGTGCACGGCAGTGTCGTGCGAAAACGCGGCTCATCGTAGCACTGCGTCGTTTTGCGTGCGCCGTGTATCGAAGCTGTAAGGAGCAAGGCCCGTGCCATGCGGGTGCAACGCGGCACGATGCGCGTTCGTGGTGCGGGCTGCCGGCGGGCGGTGCGGTGTCGGGGCGCGCGCTGCGCCAAACTGGTGCGCTCAGGTCTGCCAGAGTCGCAGCGGCCGTGCGGCAACGCCGTGCACGATCGGACGCAGATGCAGCCAGCAGTCGATGAAGTGGCGCTGCAGCGTTTCCATCGACGCGGCGAGCGCGCGCACGACCAGCACGCCGGGCGTCACGCAGGTCGCGCCCGCGCGCAGCGTGTCGTCGAACGGCATCCGTTCGGCGAGCGCTTCGGCGAGCGCGGCGTCGCAGGCGGCGCCGGCCGCCCACAGCGTGCCGTACACCGGGAAGCCGGCGAGGCCTTGCGGCGACAGACGCAGCGGATCGTGCGCGTCGAGTCGCGCGCGCTCGGTCCACAGCGGCCGGCCGTCGGCGTCGACGAAGGCCGATGTCGACACGAGGCGGCCGGCCGACCATGTCTCGCCGGCTGCCTGCCGGCCGAGCTGCGTCGCATCCCAGCCGATCGCGCTCGCGCCCGCGCCGAGCGTCAGCGTGAAGTCGAGCGACGCATGCGCAGCGTCGAACAGCAGGTTGTTCTGCGGCAGCCAGTCGAGCTTCGCGCCCGCGCCGACCGCGATCGCGATGCGCTGCATGGCGTCCAGGCCGTTCGACTTGTACCACTTGGTCGCGCCGGGCGTCGTCAGCACCGCGTGCGCGGCGTCGCCGAGCGCGATGTCGATGTCGAGCTGGTCGCCGCCGGCGACGCCGCCCGGCGGATGGACGATCACCGCATGGCAGATCGCATCGCCTTCCGGGTACAGCGGGCGCTGCACGCGCAGCGGGCCGTCGTGCAGCCGGTGAACGAGCGTGGTGCGCGCGCCGTGCCGCTCGAAGCCGAGTTCGAGGCGGCCGCGCCACGATTTGGCGACGGCGGGGCGGGACAGCGTGGTGTGCGGATCGGAGGCGGACATCGGTCGGAATCGGGAAGCACGAAGCGTGGATGCTACAAGAACATCGACCGATGCGTGTACGGCGTGCACGGCGGCACCGCTACACCGCGATCAATTCCCGCACGCCGCTGGCTTCCATGTCGCGCGCATCGCCGCCCGCGACGATTTCGCCGCGGCTCATCACCCAGTAGCGATCGGCGATCGACTGCGCGAACTCGTAATACTGCTCGACGAGCAGCACGGTCATCTTCGATTCGTCGACGAGCTGGCGCAGCGTGCGGCCGATGTCCTGGATGATCGACGGCTGGATGCCCTCGGTCGGTTCGTCGAGGATCAGCAACTGCGGTTCGCTCATCAGCGCGCGGCCGATCGCGAGCTGCTGCTGCTGGCCGCCCGACAGATCGCCGCCGCGCCGTGCGCGCATGTCCTTGAGCACCGGGAATAGATCGTAGATGCGATCGGGCACCTTCGACGGCGCTTTGCGGCTCGCCGCGCCGACCAGCAGGTTTTCCTCGACGGTCAGTCGCGGAAAGATGTCGCGGCCCTGCGGAACGTACGCGAGCCCGGCCGCGACGCGCGCGTACGGCGGCAGCGTGCCGAGCGGCGTGCCGCGCCAGGACACCGTGCCGCTCTTCGCGGCGACGACGCCCATCAGACAGCGCAGCAGCGTCGTCTTGCCGACGCCGTTGCGGCCGAGCAGCACGGTCAGCCTGCCGTCGTCGGCCGCGAGCGTCACGTCGCGCAGGATATGGCTGCCGCCGTAGTACTGGTTCAGCGCTTCGATCTTCAGCATCGCATCATCTTCCGAGGTAGGACTCGATCACCGCGTCGTCGCGCTTGACCTGATCGAGCGTGCCCTGCGCGAGCACCGCGCCTTCGGCCATCACCGTCACGCGGCCGGTGTCGCCCGCGAGCGCCGCGACGAATTCCATGTCGTGCTCGACGACCATCATCGAGCAGGTGCCGCGCAGCGTGTTCAGCAGTTCCGCGAGTTCCATCGTCTCGTGGTCGGTCATGCCGGCCGCCGGTTCGTCGAGCAGCAGCAGCGCGGGGCGCTGCATCAGGAGCATGCCGATCTCGAGCCGCTGCTTCTGGCCGTGCGACAGTTCGCCGGCAAGGCGGAACGCATGCGCTTCGAGACCGATCAGCGCGAGCGTTTCCTCGATCTTCGCCTGTGCGGTGCGATCGAGCCGTGCGCGCAGCGACGCGAGCCAGCCCTTGTCGGCCTGCATCGCCAGCTCGAGGTTCTCCCATACCGGATGCTGCTCGAACACGGTCGGCTTCTGGAACTTGCGGCCGACGCCCGCACGCGCGATCTCGGGCTCGTTCATCCGCGCGAGATCGAGCGTCTGGCCGAGAAACACCTTGCCCGTGTCGGGGCGCGTCTTGCCGGTGATCACGTCCATCATCGTCGTCTTGCCGGCGCCGTTCGGGCCGATCACGCAGCGCAGCTCGCCCGCGTCGATCGCGAGCGACAGCTTGTTCAGCGCGCGAAAGCCGTCGAAGCTGACCTCGATGTCCTCGAGGTAGAGAATCGTGCCGTGTGACGTGTCGATGCCGGGCGGCGCGACGCGGCCCATCGACGCGGTGCCGCTGACGGCGAGCAGTTCGTCCTCGGGCGGCGGCGTGAATTGATAGAGCGCGGTGCCGTTCATGCGCGTTTCCCCTTCGCGAGCGCGGTTTCGACGAGGCCGACGATGCCGCGCGGCAGCAGCAGCGGTACGAGCACGAAGATCAGGCCGAGGAAGAACAGCCAGTATTCGGCGAAGTAAGCGGTAAACAGGCTCTTTGCGCCGTTCACCGCGAATGCGCCGACGATCGGGCCGATCAGCGTGCCGCGCCCGCCGACCGCGACCCAGATCGCCATCTCGATCGAGTTGCCGGGCGACATCTCGCCGGGATTGATGATGCCGACCTGCGGCACGTACAGCGCGCCCGCGATCCCGCACAGCACGGCCGACGCGGTCCACACGAACAGCTTGTAGGCGAGCGGGCTGTAGCCGAGGAACATCAGCCGCGTCTCGCCGTCGCGCACCGCGGTCACGACGCGCCCGAGCTTGCTCGCGACGATCGCGCGCGCGGCGACGAACGCGAGCACGAGCGTCGCGAACGTCAGCAGGAACAGCACGGTGCGCGTGCCGGGCGACGTGATCGGGAAGCCCGCGATCCGCTTGAAGTCGGTGAAGCCGTTGTTGCCGCCGAAGCCCGTCTCGTTGCGATAGAACAGCAGCATCGCGGCGAACGTCATCGCCTGCGTGATGATCGACAGGTACACGCCCTTCACGCGCGAGCGAAACGTGAAGAAGCCGAACACCCATGCGAGCACGGCCGGCACGACCACCACCAGCAGCAGCGCGACCGCCAGATGCTGCGTGCCGCTCCAGTACCACGGCAGCTGATGCCAGTCGAGGAACACCATGAAATCGGGCAGGTCGCTGCCGTACTTGCCGTCGCGGCCGATCTCGCGCATCAGGTACATGCCGATCGCGTAGCCGCCGAGCGCGAAGAACAGGCCGTGGCCGAGGCTCAGAATGCCGCAGTAGCCCCACACGAGATCGAGCGCGAGCGCGGCGATCGCGTAGCACATCAGCTTGCCGCCGAGCGTCATCGCGTAGGCGGACAGATGAAACGCGCTCGACTCGGGTGCGACGAGCGCCGCCAGCGGCACGCCGATCCCGATCGCGATGCACAGCGCGACGAGCGCAAGCCACGCACGGCGCGACAGCAGCGCGGGACGCGGCGGCAGGCCGAGCGCGAATTCGGTCGTATTGCGCGCGGCGGACGGGGAGGGCGGCGAGGCCGCGCGATTCGACAGCGTGTTCGTGAAGGAAGTCATGCCGGCGCTCCGTGACGGGCTGTTGCGACGCCGCGCCCCGGGGCGCGGCTCGTGCGTGCGGGTTGGGTCATGTCAGGCCTCCGCGCTGCGTCCCTTCAGCGCGAACATGCCCTGCGGACGTTTCTGGATGAACAGCACGATCATCACGAGCACCGCGATCTTCGCGAGCACGGCGCCCCAGAACGGCTCGATCGCCTTGCTGACGAGGCCGAGCCCGAAGCCGCCGAGCACGGTGCCCGCGATCTGCCCGACGCCGCCGAGCACGACCGCCATGAACGAGTCGATGATGTAGTTCTGGCCGAGGTCGGGGCCGACGTTGCCGATCTGCGACAGCGCGCAGCCGCCGAGGCCCGCGATGCCCGCGCCGAACGCGAACGCATAGGCATCGACGCGCGCGGTTTTCACGCCGACGCACGCGGCCATCCGGCGGTTCTGCGTGACCGCGCGCACGAACAGCCCGAGCCGCGTCTTCGTCAGCACGGCCCATGCGACGAACACGACCGCGAGCGCGAATGCGAGGATCGCGAGGCGGTTGTACGGCAGGATCAGGTTCTGCATCACGGCGACGCCGCCGCTCATCCACGACGGATTCACGACCTGCACGTTCTGCGCGCCGAACAGCATGCGCGTCGCCTGGATCAGGATCAGGCTCACGCCGAAGGTCGCGAGCAGCGTCTCGAGCGGGCGGCCGTACAGGTGCCGCAGCACGAGCCGTTCGAGCACGATGCCGACCAGCGCGGCCGCCGCGAACGACGCCGGCACCGCGACGAGCGGATACCAGTCGAACGCGGCCGGCGCGTAGCGCTGGATCAGCGTCTGCACGACGTAGGTCGCGTACGCGCCGATCATCAGGAATTCGCCGTGCGCCATGTTGATCACGCCGATCAGCCCGTAGGTGATCGCGAGACCGAGCGCCGCGAGCAGCAGCACGCTGCCGAGCGACAGGCCGGCGAACAGCGTGCCGGCGATCTCGCCGCGCCGTTGCAGCGCGTGCAGCGCATCGAGCCCTTGCTGCGCGGCGTCGCGCACGCGTGCGTCGGGCTCGGCGAAGCTGCCGTCCGCGTTCTTCGCGACGAGCGGGCGCAGCGGCTCGATCATGTCGAGGTCGCGCCGCGCGGCGACGATCTGCACGGCTTCGAGGCGCTTCGCGGGATCGGCGTCGTGCAGCGCGGCGATCGCCCACAGCGCGTCCAGTCGGCGCTTCAACGCGGGATCGGTTTCCTTTGCGCGGGCGCGATCGATCATCGGCTTCAGTGCGGGATCGGGCGATTTCAGCAGCGCGTCGATCGCGTCGCGCCGCGTCGCGACGTCGGGCGACGCGAGCGCGAGGCCCGACAGCGCGCCGGCGATCTTCGTGCGCAGCAGGTTGTTCAGCATCACCGGCTGTGCGTCGCCCGCGGGCGTCGCGGCCTGCGTGAGCGCATCGTGTGCGGTGTCGCCGGTCTGGATCAGCAGGCGGCCGTCGCCGGTCGCGAGCGCGTCGCCCGTCGACAACGCGTTGAGCAGCGCGACGGCGCGCGGGTCGGGATCGGCGGCGAGCCGCTCGACCGCGGCCGTCTTTGCGTCGAAGTCGTCGCCGGCGAGCGCGGCGGTGTCGGCGGCCGTCAGCGCGAACGCGGCGCGCGGCAGGCTGCCCGCAAGGGCGGCACACGCGACGATCGCGACGGCAATTCGGCGTAGGCGTGTAGGCATGAAGGGCATCCGGTCAGGCGTGGGAAAGCGAACTCGTGCGGCGGCGGGGCGGCATCGGCGATGCACGGCGCGATGCCCGGCGCGCCGCGCACGCGCGCGACGCGCCGCATCGCGTCAGGCCAGCGCCGCGCGCTGCCGGCGCAGGAATGCCGGAATCGACGTGACGATGTCGGGCTTGCCCTGGTTGCCGGCGATGAACGGGCTCCACGGTTGTGCGCGGATCGCGGTCTTGGTCTTCCACACGACGTTGAACTGCCCGTCGCCGCGGATCTCGCCGATCATCACCGGCTTGTGCAGATGATGGTTGCCGTCCATCGACAGCGTGAAGCCGGACGGCGCGGCGACGCTCTGGCCGATCATCGCGACGCGCACCTTGTCGACGTCGGTGCTCTTCGCCTTCTCGACGGCCTGCTTCCACATGTGGATGCCCACGTAGGTCGCCTCCATCGGATCGTTGGTCACGCGCTTCGCGCCGCCCGGCAGATTGTTCGCCTTCACCCATGCGGCGAACTGATCCTTGAACTTCGTGTTGGTCGGGTTCTTCACCGACATGAAGTAGTTCCACGCGGCGAGATGGCCGACCAGCGGCTTCGTGTCGATCCCGCGCAGCTCTTCCTCGCCGACCGAGAACGCGACGACAGGCACGTCGGTCGCCTTGATCCCCTGGTTGCCGAGTTCCTTGTAGAACGGCACGTTCGAATCGCCGTTGATCGTCGACACCACGGTCGTCTTGCCGCCCTGCGAGAAGTTCTTGATGTTCGCGACGATGGTCTGGTAGTCGCTGTGGCCGAACGGCGTGTAGACCTCCTGAATATCGGCGTCCTTCACGCCCTTCGATTTCAGGAACGCGCGCAGGATCTTGTTGGTCGTGCGCGGATACACGTAGTCGGTGCCGAGCAGGAAGAAGCGCTTCGCGCCGCCGCCTTCCGCGCTCATCAGGTACTCGACGGCCGGGATCGCCTGCTGGTTCGGCGCGGCGCCCGTGTAGAACACGTTGCGCGACATTTCCTCGCCTTCGTACTGCACCGGGTAGTAGAGCAGGCCGTTCAGTTCCTCGAACACGGGCAGCACGGACTTGCGCGACACCGACGTCCAGCAGCCGAACACGCAGGCGACCTTGTCCTGCGTGAGCAGCTGGCGCGCCTTCTCGGCGAACAGCGGCCAGTTCGATGCAGGATCGACGACGACCGGCTCGATCTTGCGGCCCATCACGCCGCCACTCTTGTTGATGTCGGCGATCGTCATCAGCGCGGTGTCCTTCAGCGACGTTTCGGAGATCGCCATCGTGCCCGACAGCGAGTGCAGGATGCCGACCTTGATCGGGCCGGTGCCCGCATCGGCCGCATGCGCGAACGGGCTCTTGCCCGCCAGCGCGAGCGCGCCGGCCATCGAGCCGAACTTCAACAGACTGCGTCGTTTCATCGGATGCCCCTTGACGTGTTGGATGTGCGTGCGCCGTTGCGGCGCCGACCGTCGGGGTTACGCAAGGCACGTGCCAGTCGCGCACATGCACGCCCGGCGTGCGTGCGGGCGCACCGGCGATGGCGTGGATGACGCATCGTGCGGCATGGATGGTCCGTCGCGGTGCAGTCGCGCGGCGTAATTGGTGCACGGGCCGCGTTGTCGTTCAGCGGCGAACGCGCGGGGCGCGATTGTCGTGCGCACGGTTCGCGTGACGGCGGGCCGGGCGTGCATGCGATGCGCGCGCGAAGTGCAGCAAAGGGGCGAGGCGGTGCGATGACGGCGACGTGCCGGTCATCTCGTCGTCGCTCGCGATCGACGACGCGCGAATGACCAGGCGGTGCGCGATCGTGGTCGACGCGGTGAAGGAAGGGGGGCGCAGAAGGGCGGGTGTCGCAGGCGGCCGACGCAGACGCCGGCCGGTCACGCACGGCGGCGGCGCGCGATGCGCCGCCTGCCGGAAGATACGATCAGTAGCGCGGCACGGCCGGATCGACGTCGCGCGACCACGCGTCGATTCCGCCCTGCAGGTTGAAGAGCTTCGTGAAGCCGCGCGATTCGAGGAACATCGCGACCTGCGCGCTGCGCATCCCGTGATGGCAGACGCAGACGATTTCCGCTTCGTCGTCGAGCTCCTCGCTGCGCGCGGGGATCTGCTGCATCGGGATCGATACGCTGCCCGCGATCTGCGCGGTCGCGACTTCCCACGGTTCGCGCACGTCGAGGACGACCGGCGCGGGGCGCGCCGGATCGCGAAGCCATTCCGCGAGCATCGCGGGCGTCAGGATCTGCATGGAGGCTCCGCCGTTCAGAACTTGAAGCGCGACGGCTCGATCGCGTTGACGAGGTGATCGACGTAGGTTTCGAACACGTCGGCGACGCGATACTGCTTGTCGTCGATGCGCGTGATGATCTGCGCCTTCATCACCGGACGGCCGCCGACGAACGCCGACAGGCGGCCGCCGATCTTCAGCTGCTCGAGCATCTGCTGCGGCACGACCGGCAGCCCGCCCGCGACGCAGATCACGTCGTACGGCGCCTTGTCCGGCCAGCCGAGCGAACCGTCGCCGAGCACCACTTCCGCGTTCGTCACGCCGTTGTCGCGCAGGTTGTCCGCCGCGAACTTCACGATCGCCGGGTCGATGTCGACGGCCGTCACGTGCTGCGCGCGGTGCGCGATCAGCGCGGCCAGATAGCCCGAACCGGCACCGATCACGAGCACGTTCTCGTGCTTCTTGACCGCCAGTTCCTGCAGCACGCGCGCCTCGACGCGCGGGAACAGCATCTTGTGGCCGCCGGGCAGCGGCAGTTCGAGATCGGCGAACGCGAGATCGCGGTATTCGGCCGGCACGAAGTTCTCACGCTTGACGATCGACAGCAGGCCCAGGACGTCCAGATCCAGCACGTCCCACGGCCGGATCTGCTGTTCGATCATGTTGAAACGCGCTTTTTCGATATTCATGGTGTGGTCATGCAGCCTGGTCGGCTATCAGCGGAGGATAGAAAAACTTCGTGATTGTACCAAACAGGGCGGCCGCCTAGCCTTCAGGCGGCCTGCAACGGAGCTTATCCCTTGCGCTTGTTGATCTGCGCCTCGAATGCGAGATCGAGCTTGCTGGCCTTGCGCGGCTTTTTGGGGCCAAATTCGTCGACGAACTTGACGAACTCGTCGAGCGGCAGCGGCTCGCAGCGCTTCTCGGCGGTGCCGCCCGAGCGGTCGACCAGGTAGAACAGGCCGCCCGGCATCGCGACGGCCGCAAACTGCGGGTTGCCGGAGCGGGTTTTCAGGCGTTCGACCGCGTGGGTCGCTTGGGTGGTGCGCATCGTGCGGATTCTTGACGGACGGGAACCTCACACTCTATCAAACCGGCGGCCGGCTCACACCGTGCGCGAATAGCGCTGCTGCGGCGTGCTGCCGAGGTAGGCGTCGAACGCCATCGCGATGTTGCGCACGACCATCCGGCCGGCCGGGTGGATCGTCAGGCGATCGCCGGCGATCGTCAGCAGCCCGTCGCGCTCGAACGGGCGCAGCGCGTCGAGCTCGCGCGCGAAATGCCCGGCGAAGCGGATGCCGTGGGCGGCCTCGATATGCGAGAACGGCAGTTCGAGGTTGCACATCAGCTGCGTGATCACGTCGCGGCGCAGCCGGTCGTCGGGCGTGAGGCGCACGCCGCGCGCGATCGGCAGCCGGCCCGCATCGAGCACGGCGCCGTAGGCGGGCAGGTCCTTCGCGTTCTGCGCGTAGACGTCGCCGACCTTGCCGATCGACGACACGCCGATGCCGACCAGGTCGGTATCCGCGCGCGTGCTGTAGCCCTGGAAGTTGCGCTGCAGCGTGCCGTTGCGCTGCGCGCGCACCAGTTCGTCGGACGGCCGCGCGAAGTGGTCCATTCCGATGTACACGTAGCCGGCCGACGTCAGCATCTCGATCGCGAGGCCGAGCAGCGCGATGCGCGTCTCGGGCGGCGGCAGCGTCGCGTCGTCGATCTGCCGCTGCATCTTGAACAGCTGCGGCATGTGCGCGTAGCCGAACACCGACAGGCGGTCCGGCGCGAGTTCGATGATCGTTTCGAGCGTGCGCGCGAACACCGACACCGTCTGGTGCGGCAGGCCGTAGATCAGGTCGACGCTGACCGAATGGAAGCCCGTCGCGCGGGCGGCGGCCAGCAGGTCGGCCGTCATCGCGAGCGGCTGGATGCGGTTGATCGCCCGCTGCACGACCGGATCGAAATCCTGCACGCCGAGGCTCAGCCGGTTGAAGCCGATCGTGCGCAGGTGGACGAGCGTCGCGGGCGTGACCGTGCGCGGGTCGATCTCGATCGAGAACTCGGCGTCGGCATCGGGCGCGAGCAGGAAGTGTTCGCGCGTGGCCGCCATCAGCTCGGCGGTCTCGTCGTCGGACAGGAAGGTCGGCGTGCCGCCGCCCCAGTGCAGCTGCGTGACCGGGCGCGCGGGATCGAACAGCGCGGCCTGCAGCGCCATCTCGCGCTTGAGCTGGTCGAGGTACGGACGCGCGCGGCGGCGGTTGTTGGTCGCGATCTTGTTGCAGCCGCAGTAGAAGCACGCCGTGTTGCAGAACGGGATGTGAAAGTACAGCGACAGGTCGCTCGACGAAGCACCCGGGTCGCTCGCCGCCCGTACGTAGTCGGCCGGCGAGAAATCGTCGCGAAACTGCAGCGCGGTCGGGTAGGACGTATAGCGCGGCCCGTTCGCGCCGTACTTCGCGAGCAGATCGGGACGGAACAGCGTATCGGCAGAACCAGAACTCATGGCGGTCTCGCGCTTTTCTTCAGATGCTTTCGAGTATATGAACGCGCGATTCGGCTGGATTGTGTAATAACGTCGCAGCGGGCGATGGCACAATGCGGGGTGGGCCGCCGGACGCCGCGTCCGGTTGTCGCACCGTTTTTTTGTTGTTTGTCCGGGAGTACCGCGTGTCCGTCGAAATGCCTGTCCGCCAGGCGCCTGCCGAGGTTCCACCGCCGCATGCGTGCCGCGAGGGATGCGGCGCGTGCTGCATCGCGCCGTCGATTTCCAGCCCGATTCCGGGGATGCCCGACGGCAAGCCGGCCGGCGTGCGCTGCGTGCAGCTCGACGACGACCTGCGCTGCCGGATCTTCGGCCGGCCCGAGCGGCCGGCGTGCTGTTCGGGCTTGCAGCCGGCGGCCGACATGTGCGGTGCGTCGCGCGACGACGCGCTCGCGTGGCTCACGCGTCTCGAGGTCGCGACGCGGCCGGCGGCGCCGTTGCGCGCCGACGCCGTCCGATAGCCGCGGCCCGCATGCGACGGACGGAACCCGGGCCGGCTGTCGCCGCACTAACGCTGGTCGATCGCGACGCATCGGCCGGGCCGCCGGCCCGGCGTCGATCCGACCGCCACAGGAGAGTTTCAGCATGACCGCATCTTGCGCGCCGCGCCGGCGCCGCTTCCTCGCCGCCTGCGCCGCCGCCGTCGGCGTGTCGATCTCGCTCGCCGCGTGCGCGTCGACGTTCCCGTTCATCCCCGATCACTACACGTTCTCGCGCGGCGACGTGCAGAAGGCTGTCGCGCGCAAGTTCCCGTACCAGAAGACGGTGGCGCAGGTGATCGACGTGTCGCTCGCGAATCCGGCCGTCAACCTGCTGCCCGACCAGAACCGCGTGGCCGTGCAGCTCGATGCGCATTTCACGAGTCCGTTCCTGCGCGAGCCCGTGAGCGGCAAGTTCACCGTATCGGGCCAGCTCGCGTACGACGCGCCGAGCCGCTCGGTCGTGCTGAAGGCGCCGGCCGTCGACAGCCTCGCGCTCGACGGCGACGCGCAGATGTACGCGCAGCAGGTCGGCGCGGCCGCCGGGCTGCTCGCGACGCAGCTGCTGACCAACTATCCGATCTACACGTTCAAGCCCGAACAACTGCAATTTGCCGGAGTGAACTACGAACCCGGTACAATTACGATTCTTACAAACGGCATACGCGTGGCGATCGTCGAAAAGTGACGTCGCGCCGCGCGCGGCCGGGCGGGCCGCGGCGGCAAGGTGGCCCTTTCTTTCGATCACTTCGGAGTTGGGCCACGGATGGACTGGATCCTGATCTGCAAGGCATTGATCCTCGGCGTCGTCGAGGGGCTGACGGAATTCCTGCCGGTGTCGAGCACCGGGCACCTGATCGTCGCGGGCAGCTTCCTGAACTTCAACGATGCGCACGCGAAGACCTTCGACGTCGTGATCCAGTTCGGCGCGATTCTCGCCGTGTGCTGGGAATACCGGCAGCGGATCGCGTCGGTCGTGACGGGGCTGCCGAGCCGGCCCGACGCGCGGCGCTTTACGCTGAACGTCGTGATCGCGACGATTCCCGCGATCGTGCTCGGGCTGCTGCTCGAAAAGAAGATCAAGGCCGTGCTGTTTTCGCCGGTGCCTGTTGCGTTCGCGCTGGTCGTCGGCGGGGCGATCATCCTGTGGGCCGAGGCACGGCAGCGCGAGCGGCGCGAGCCGCCGCGCGTGCAGTCGGTCGATGCGCTGACGCCGCTCGACGCGCTGAAGGTCGGCATCGCGCAGTGTTTCGCGCTGATCCCGGGCATGTCGCGTTCCGGTTCGACGATCATCGGCGGGATGCTGTTCGGCCTCGACCGGCGCGTCGCGACCGAATTCTCGTTCTTCCTCGCGATTCCGATCATCTTCGGCGCGACGCTCTATGAAACCGTGAAGGACTGGCACGCGTTCACCGTCGATGCGCTCGGCCTGTTCGTGCTGGGGCTGGTCGCCGCGTTCGTCAGCGCGTTCGCGTGCGTGCGCTGGCTACTGCGCTACGTCGCGACGCACGATTTCACGGTGTTCGCGTGGTATCGGATCGCGTTCGGCCTGTTCGTGCTGCTGGTCGGTTACAGCGGATGGCTGAACTGGGCGTGACGCCCGGCACGCGCATCGGACGCATCATGTAAAAATGGCCAGACGGGCATTGCCTGTCTGGCCGTTTTGTTTCGCATGCTGCCGGCGCGTGTTCCGCGCCGGCGCGCATCGGGCGAGCGGTCAGCCCGCGCGCTTGCGGAACACGAGGTCCCACACGCCGTGACCGAGCCGCAGCCCGCGTCGTTCGAACTTCGTCACCGGGCGATAGTCGGGGCGCGGCGCGTAGTCGGCGGCCGTGTTCTCCAGCGACGGATCGGCGCCGAGCACTTCCAGCATCTGTTCCGCGTAGTTCTGCCAGTCGGTCGCGCAGTGCAGGTACGCGCCGGGCTTCAGGCGCGACGCGAGCAGCGCGACGAGCGGCGGCTGGATCAGCCGGCGCTTGTGGTGACGCGCCTTGTGCCACGGGTCGGGGAAGAAGATGTGCACGCCGTCGAGGCTGTCCGGCGCGAGCATGTGCTCGATCACTTCGACCGCGTCGTGCTGGATGATGCGGATGTTCTGCAGGTCCTGCTCGCCGATCAGCTTCAGCAGCGCGCCGACACCGGGCTCGTGCACCTCGACGCCGAGGAAGTCGTCGCCGGGGCGGTGCGCGGCGATTTCGGCGGTCGATGCACCCATCCCGAAGCCGATCTCGAGGATGCGCGGCGCCTGGCGGCCGAATACGGCACCCCAGTCGGGAATGGCGGCGGTGTACGGGACGACGAAGCGCGGGCCGAGTTCGTCGAGCGCGCGACGCTGGCCGGTCGACACGCGGCCGGCGCGCGTGACGAAGCTGCGGATGCGGCGGCGGTGCAGCGGGTTGACTTCGTCGGCGCCGTCGGCGGTTTCGTCGGGAAGGGCTTCGTCATGCGGCGGCAGGCCGGCTTCGTTCGGATCGTCGTGCATCATCGGTGACTGAGAATGGCTCGGTTGCGGGCGAGGGCATCGGGCGCGCGGGACGCGCCAGCGCGGTACAAAAAAGCCGCCTTCGACGAGGCGGCTGGCGCGCGGTTGCGGAACGCGGCGACGGGACGGCGTCAGGCCGTCGTCAAGCCGTTGATCCTTAAGGATTTCCCGTTCTGCAAACCGGAAAGTAGCGGATTATGGACTGGTTTGGCCGGGCTGGCAAGGCGGCGGGAGGGCTGCTGCGGGAGCCGGCATCGAGAAACAGCGTTGCCGTTTGTCGTGTATCGGATCTGGTAGAAGAGGGGGATCGGTACGGCGACTGTGGGAGAACTTCGAAACCCTTGTGCGGAAGGGTTGAGCCGTAGTGGAGCGGGCGATGGGAATCGAAGGCTCCTCCACGCGCATCCGCAACACTTTGATTTAAAAGGAACATGGAGCGGGCAGCACTACTCCATGTCGGATACTTCTGTAGGGGCGCATTGTATCAGAACCAAGAGGGCCGGTTCACGTTTGAACCCGAGTGGGAGGTCGCTACTTCGGTTCGTGTTCCCATGATAGTGTTTGGTTCATATCTGGAGTTGACCCTGTAATCCCGGACACAGCGTCACACTAAGGTTGCTGAATCCATTGAGCGCCGGAACTCGCGAGGCGAGCGGTACTTCAGCGCGCTATGGGGATGCTTCTCGTTGTAATGCTCGAACGCGATGGCCAAGTTGCGTGCAGCAGTCGCTGCGTCCGGCTTTGGCATGAAGGCAACGTAGTCGCGCTTCATTGTCTTCACGAAGCTCTCGGCCATCCCGTTACTTTGCGGGCTGCACACCGGCGTGGTCAATGGCTTCAGGCCGATGGCCGCTGCAAACCGGCGCGTATCATCGGCCGTATAGCCCGAACCGTTGTCACTCAGCCACTCGATTTCGGACGGTGTATGCAGCTCGTTGCCAAACCGATTTTCCACTGCGGCCAGCATGACGTCGCGCACGATGTCGCCGCTGTGACCTGCCGTCGTAGCCGCCCAGCTCATCGCTTCGCGGTCGCAGCAGTCAAGCGCGAATGTCACTCGAAGCGGCTCGCCGTTGTCGCAGCGGAACTCGAAGCCGTCCGAGCACCATCGCTGATTGCTGCGGGCTACGGCCACCTTGCCATCGTGCCGACGTTGCGGCCGAGGCGGTGCTGGACGCCGTTGCATCAGCAGACCGTGAGTGCGCATGATGCGATAGATGCGCTTCGCATTGAACGGCACCTGTCCGGCAGCAATGCGTTCATTGCGCAGCGAGCCCCACACCCGGCGATAGCCATAGCTGGGCAAATCGCCGACGACTCGGCGGATTTCCTCGACCACGCTCGCATCGTCCGTCTGCCGCGATTGACGGCCATCGCGCCACGTCGCCGGACGCGACAGTCGTGCCGATACGTTCGAGCGCGACACGCCGAGAACTTCACAAACCAGTTTCACTGGTCGTCCTCCGGCAGCGAGGGCGAGTGCGCTATCCATTTTTTTGCTCGGCCATACTCGACTGCTTCGCGGAGAATCTCGTTCTCCATGGTCTTCTTGCCGAGCATCCGTTGCAGCTCGCGAATCTGCTTGAGCGCGTCGGCCAGCTCTGAGGCCGGAACCACTTCCTCGCCAGCCTTGACCGCTGACAGGCTCCCATCCTGGTACAGCTTGCGCCAGTGGAACAGCTGGTTCGGGTTCACGCCGTGCTGCCGCGCGACCATCGAAACCGACTTCCCTGGTTCGAAACTCTCGCGAACCATCGCCAGCTTTTGCTCCGCCGTCCAGCGCCGCCGGCGCTCCGGGCCCGTCAACACTTCCATCACTTCCTGCCTGGTGTTAGTCAAAAACACAGTCTTATGCCTACCCGCTAGTTTAAGTGAGAGGCTATGTCCGGTGTTTCAAGGGGCTGCTCCAGTGTTTGGTTCATATCAATGCCTAAACGACAAACATGATAGGCATCGACCGACCACCGCGGCTCTTGTCTGACTGGCAATTCGACCCGGAGACAGTCCTTCATCTGACATTGATCTACTAAACGACAACCATACGCCGCCTGCTTTCCCGGTTCCGTCGGGCGCTGGAACGAGGTTCTGTGGGATAAGTCGGCCGAGAAGCAGATTTGATACCACCGCTATTGCAGTTGTTCTATTGGAACCTAGAAAAATGAAGATAAGTGAACGGTTTCAGCTTGGAAAGAGCCAAGTAGAGCTTGATTTCGTAGATATCGATCCGGATCGTGACACGCCACTCTACTTGTCTCCCCATTCGTTGGGGTATAGGTCCGATGCATTCTCTATAGAGGCGCACAGGACGATCGAGTCGTTTTTTAGATTCTTTCTTGATTTGATCCGGGCGGGTGAGATGGATCATGCAAGAGGATTGTTTGAGTATTTGCACGAGCCTAATGAAACTTGCTTAGGAATTTCGAGCGGAAATCCAAATGGTCGCGGGGTGGGGCGTCAGCAGGCGCAGCAGATTTTTGACAGCATCATACAGAGTCGTGCGGTTCAAACCGGTGTCGTGGAGCATCTTGAGGACTGTCGAATATTTATTCATGGCATTGACAAGGACAAGGTCTCCGATATGACAACGAATATCATTCGAGGAAGCCTTGTTAAATACACGCAGCAGCAGTGCTTTCTTCACGGAATTCCGCTTAGACCCAATACAGCAACTGGCCCGTGTTGGATTCGTGAGAATTCCCGTTGGGAGGAGTCACATGACGATATGCTCGTCATTGACGATGCTCCAATCCTGCTTGTTCCAAAAGGCGTGGTTGGTTTCGCGAAAGCATTTGGAATGAGTAAGTATCACCAACACTTTGTGCTCGATTTTCTTAAGCAAGAGCAGTTGCAAACAAATGGTCCATTTGTTCGTAGGCGTCAACTGAGAAATGGTGGCGAGAGAGTTTGGGTGTCCAAGAAGGAAATCAAAGAGGGGATAGCTCCTGCGGAGAAAGATTTCGTGACGACGTTTACCGTGCGGCACCGGGAAGTGTTCACGGGATTTCGTGAATGGGCAGCGCGATCCGAAACGTCTCTGAGCGACGATCAAATTCAACCGGGGCTAGATCTTGCGATAGCCCTCACCTTTCTACGTCAACGATTGCCCGCTATTCCTGTTGGTAACGACGGAGCAACCGCTTATCACCGGCTTGTGACTGGGATACTGGAGGCGATATTTTATCCAATGCTCATTAGCCCATCGATTGAGCGCGAAATTCACGACGGGCGGAAGAGGATTGATATCGTTTTTGATAATGCTGCGGATGGTGGTATATTTTCAAGATTGCATAGAATTCATCATATGCCATGTCAGTATATCGCCGCAGAGTGTAAAAACTACGGCCGAGAGGTGGGGAATCCAGAGGTTGATCAATTGAGTGGTAGGTTCTCGCCCAACAGAGGCCAGGTGGGAATTTTGTTATGTCGATCGGTGGAGAATATGGATCTATTGATGCGTCGCTGCCGGGATACCTATGCCGACAATCGCGGGCTAATTATTCCACTGACCGACGATGATTTGCTTCAGATGTTGGATGAGAAAATTGCAGACGAGACAGCCCGCCCAGAGGATCAGTTGCTTGGGGATCGTATTAGGGACATTATTTTGAGATAGCGCGTGATAGGAATCGCCACCCGGCCCGATGTCCAAAGCGATTGTCAGCCGCCCTGTAAGGATTCACGATTCGTGGGCTCGATTGAAGGACGCGATACCTTGGGCCGGTCGCGGATTTCCTAGGAGTCCAACTTCCGATGAGGTTGGCTCGTGTCGTGCGCTTGTTGGCGCTCCGCAGGCAGGGTTGACACAAGTTTGTGTGTCGGCGATTCAAGCAGGGGGAGTGGAAGCAATCCAGGACATAACTTGTCTGTAGTTATTCCTTTTGTTTTGTATTCGTTGTTTAGACCCTTCCCGTGGGAGAGCCAATACTCTCCCTAGGCTTCTCACAAGGGAGAAACCTAGTTGGAGGCATCGACGCTCCCATATTCTTCCCTATGGGTAGTCCCTCGCTTTGGTCATGACGCATTATGTCAGGAGGGGCTGATCCAAAGCTGAGCCAACCAAACCACTCCCCATCGTCCCGGCTGCATCCTCCTCTTTCGAGGCAACTCTACCGGTGAGCACTATGACGATCCCATCTATGCCCCGCTGCATGTCTCTCTCGCAGCTTTACGACCTTGCCCGACCGTTCTTTCGCCGAAAAGCAAGGAAGCACAAACCCGGTCTCTTGGGTCTGCGTTGAGTAATTTAGCACAAAGAATCGCTCTAAACGAAATATTTTTTCATGCTTGGCTTGGTTTGTGGAGGCGAATGGCTGCTGTCATTGGTCTTTTGGAGAATTTTGTTGTGAGTCTTTTTGATGAGCGGGTTCGCTGAATGGTGCCTGTAATGTGAAAGACGAGCACTTAGGCGTCCGCTGGGCTGTGGGAGCGTGTGGTTAGCTCACTTCGGTAGCACTTTCGTTGCTTTGGCGACGCCTACTCGGCCCCAGCGGTTGTTCGCACACCCGTAGCCCCTATACTGCGATGGATGGTCTACCATTTTGGACGTCTCCAGCGAGGCATAGGCTTGACTCCCAAGCTTTCGCTTTTTTGCGATTCGGGGTGATAGCTAGCTCTTGCGGTCGGAGCGGAGTGGTATTGAAATATTTATGATGTGGAAAATAATCACAGAATAGGGGAATAAAGTGCGTTGGCAAGATGTGGAGCGTGAAGTAAGAAAAATCGCTGAATCCGTTTGGTCGACCAAGGCGGAGCCTGAGGATATCGCGGGTGTCAAATGTGATGTTGTATTAAAGCCAAAGAAGGATTATTGGATTTTGATCGAGGTATCGAAGCGTGATGATCTAAATAAGTTGCGCGACGATGTGATGAAACTTAATACAATGAAGCAGGCGCTTTTTGGGAGAAGAATATTTTCAGAGTGCTATTTTGTTACATCTGGCGATCATACAACGCTCAGAGGGACGGGGGAGGCATTGGAGGTTGAGGTCCATAGCCTTGAGACATTTGCTTCAAAGTTCATTGGTTCCAGTCAGTATATTTCTGAGCGTCTCCGAAGCCCATTTGGCAGTGCGGTCGATCCTGATACGGGATTGGTCGACCAAAAATCTTACACGGCTATAAGGTATCTGGATTCCTCCGGTGCGGTGTATTCCATAAAAAATATCGCCGCAGAGCTAAAGTCAGGTAAGAAAATTGTATTGATGGGGGAGTTTGGTTCGGGGAAGTCGCGGTGCATTATGGAGGTTTTTAAGGAGTTGATTAACGGCAATGGGCAGTTTCCGCCGATTGCAATCAATCTCCGGGAGAGTTATGGCGTAAAGAAATTTAATAGACTTATTGCTGATCATTTGGATCTCTTGGGGCTTGGTGAATATAGTGACAATGTCGTCAGGAGTATTCGTCGCGGTCAGCAAATAACTCTATTGGATGGCTTTGATGAAATTGGTTCGCAGCCGTGGTCCGGTGATCCAAATAGATTAAGGGAGACCAGAAAGCGGAGCCTTGAAGGGGTTCGGGATCTTATCGCTAACTGCGGAAATGCAGGTGTTTTCCTCACCGGTCGGGAGCATTATTTTTCCTCGAATGAGGAAATGGCGGAATGTCTTGGTGTCGATCTGTCTAATTTGTTGATATTGAAGTGCCCTGATGAATTCTCCGATGATGAGTTGGGGGAGTATTTAAAATTAAATACCACGCTTCAGTCGGTTCCTGATTGGATGCCTCGCAAGCCTTTAATTTGTCAATTGTTGGCTAGGTTGAGTGGTGATGAGGTCGATAGAATTGAGTCTGCAGCAGAAGGGGAGCTTGAATTTTTTGAAAGCGTATTTGATGCAATTTGTGCCCGTGAGACAAGACTCAATCCTGCTATTTTTAAAGATAGTCTGAAAAGCATTCTTCTTTTGTTGGCGCAGCGAACAAGGGAAAAATATGAAGGATCGGAGAGTATTACGGCCGAAGAGATCAATAGGGTTTTCTTTGATGTGACGGGTTCGGCGCCAGTCGACGAGGCTGCTCAATTGCTACAGAAACTACCTTATCTGGGGCGGACGGGCAACGGTGGGGCGGAGAGAATTTTTATAGACGAATATGCGAAAGATGGTTTGCGGGGCATTGCGTTAGCGCAGTCTGTGCAGAAATTCGAAAAAGATTTGGCGAGGCAAAAATGGGTTCAGCCGCTGGGTGAACTTGGATTGCGAATGCTCGCTCGTATTGCTGGGCTTGGTCATGACACGGAGAAATTTGCTAAGCATTGCTGCGCCCATGCAAACAGTCAAGTTGGCTGCGATTTTGTGGCTGCTCGTGTGCTGATTGAGGATGACGAAATTGATTATCGTGGATTTAGCGTGCATGATGGGCGGATAAAGGATTTGCCGCTCGTTGATGTGAAGATATCCAATCTCTCTATTAATGCTGTTGAAATTGGGGAATTAACAATAGAGGGGGCGGAGTTTGGTTCGGTGCGCTTCTCGGATTGTCTCATTGAAGTTCTTAAGGGCGTATCTGATCTTACTGGATTCATGGATGTCTTTGTGAATCCGACGGTGGGGAAGAGCGAGGACACATCTTCTGCTGCAAGGATTAGTGAGCTTAATCTTACGAATAAGCAGAAGACTTTGCTTGCAATTATTAAGAAGCTGTTCTTCCAGAAGGGGCGGGGGAGAAAGGAGGATGCTCTTCTTCGTGGTGCGGAAAAGTATTGGGATCATGAGGCGGCTGAGCGTGTGATTCAATATCTGTTGGGAGCAAAAATAATCTTGCCGGCAAGAGGGCATCAGGGGAATTTATATATCCCGCAGCGTAAGCATACTCGACGTGTTGCGCAGATTATGAAAATGCAAAGCAATTCGAAAGATGAGCTTTGGATGCTTATGGAGTAAATGGGGTTTCGTTGGTGTAATGTGAATCGTGAGGCCTCTTTGGCGATCAATTCGTTGCTTGTTGTGGAATGTGGTCGGCGGATTTATATGGGCAAACTTGACTGATTGTGTTTGATGAAAAAATTCGGTGGCGTTGGGGTGAGCCTATTCTCACGTCACCGAATTTTTGACTCATGCTGTTTGAGTTTTTGTTCGATCTGACGGAGTCTGTTAGGCAATATTGTGAACGTTGGATCGACCGCTAGGGGGCGCTTGTCGCTTTCTGGGGTGCGTGTTTGTAACGCAAATGATAGCCAATCGGAGAATGCATTTCAGCTCTCTTCTCGTTAGCAAACGACCGTTTTCCGGCACCTCTCCGGTAGCGGGTGTCAGGGTGTTGGAAATATAGCCCTTGGCTTTTGTGACGGGCCATCCTAACCTGGCAGGGTTTTCTGACAGGGGTAGGTGCAAATGGCGATCTTTGGATACGGACGAGTCTCAACGGGGCAGCAGACGACCGAGAACCAACGGCTTGAACTTGAGCGGTCGGGGCTCGTCGTGGATTACTGGTTCTCGGACCACGGGATCAGTGGAAAGACCTGTGCCAGTGAGCGCCCGGAGTTCGGGCGATTACTCGACAAGATCAGGGATGGGGAAACGCTCGTCGTAGCGAAGCTCGACCGACTCGGACGTGATGCCGTGGACGTGCTGCAAACCATTCGGGCGCTCGAAAAGCGGTCAATCAAGGTGATCGTGATGCAGTTGGGGCAGACTGATCTAACGTCGCCAGCGGGGAAACTGCTGCTCACGATGCTGGCATCGGTTGCAGAGATGGAGCGCGATCTACTGATCGAGCGAACTCAAGCCGGGCTTGCTCGCGCACGTCAGGAGGGAAAAAGGCTCGGCAGACCGTCTAAAACCACGCTAGAACAGCGCCTCGAGATTCTTGAAGGGGTGGGGCGGGGCGAGTCGGTGAGCGCCCTTGCACGGGCTTATGCTGTCTCTCGTGCAACGATCATTTCGATCCGGGACGCGGGACTGAATGGCGGGGCGTAAATCGGGCGATGTGCGGCGCATGATCGCGCGCCGCCATCCCGCTTCCGCATGTGGTTTTAGCGAGTGTTCACTTGGCTTTTGCTGGCGATCCGCACCATCTTCCCGTCCCGGTCAAAGAGGATGGCGACGTTCGATGATGTGCCGCCGAACATCGATGCTTGCGAATACACCCATTGTTGCAGCGTGGCGCCATTCGGCATTGCGTTTGTTGCCGTCGGTGCACCTAGCTTCTCCTGGGCCTGCTGAATCGTCGTCACGCCCGGAACGAATTGGTCCGCGTCATGAAGGTCGAACTTGCTCCCCATCGTCATGCAGGCGGTCAGGCTCAAAGCCAGAGCGCACGCCGCGAATGTCTTTCTCATTGGTCAGGTCTCTTTCTCGTGGTGGGCAACAACAAACGCAACAAGACGTGCCCGGAGTCTGTTGCGCTACGGCAGCGTTACGTTTCAGTAGGTCGAGGCGCAAACTTTGTAGACGGCCCGCTGCAACTGATCTGGCGTGGCGTTGGGTTGACGTTTGTAAACCAGATCGAGTGAGCCTATGTAGAGCCCGCGGAATTCGCGCCGCCACTCGGGCTGGATCGTTTTGAGGCTCGTTTCGAATTTCGCTTGCTCGGTCGCATAGGGAACCCCATCGTCCCTGTCTCGTGCCATCTCCAGGGCCATCCGACTGATTTGCAGACATATGCCTTCGCTGCCAGCCCATGCCCGGTTGGTCGTTACCGGTCCGCACATCAGCGCGAGCAGCAACGCTATGGAAGTGCGCGTTGCGCGCCGATGGTTTGCATGTGGTCGTGTCATTTATAGGGTGGCCTCTTTCAGGGTGGCCATTTTTAGGGTGTGTCGCGATTATACGTGCCCGCCAACAATGCCGTGCATGACGGCAAACACATCACTCAGGAATCGCTTCGGGGCGAGGGTTCGAGAACTGCGGAAAGCTACGACCGGGTTGAGCCAAGAGGCTTTCGCCGACAAGTGCGGCTTCGTTCGTAGCTATATGGGGAAGATCGAGACCGGCAAGGCGAATCCATCCCTGGACTCGATTCAGACAATTGCCGATGCTCTCGGGGTGCCGGTCAAGACATTGTTCGAGGAAGACGGTGCGGAGGGCGCACCGTCGGTTCAGGACTAGGGGCTAGACAGCGTTCGCGCCGCTCGATCTACGACGCACGCTATCCTTCTGACGTTCGGCGCAGCGGATGGCCCGGATACCGTCTGATGCGATGAACGGCGCAATACCGTCAGTTTCAGGGAAAGCCAATCCATTGATTACCGGGGCCAACTGGTCTGCGTCTCGGTCCTTTGCGTAGCGGGTATAGCTTTCGGTATCCCCGCGTTGGTGTCCCGCGAGTTGGGCCATTACTCGCTCAGGGATGCCCTGACGCTCCGTTGCGGTTAGGAACGTATGCCGGAACGAATGAAACGTCTTCATTCCATTTCGCTCGATGCCGAGCGTTCGCCCCAAGAACCGTTCGTTGAACCACGAACTAGCTGGTTTCCCATAGCCTTTGACCGCATCCCGTTTCAGTTCCGGGAATAGACGGGTATGGCCTGCTTTGCGAAGCGCTTGGACGTATTCCGGCAGCCCGAGTTGGACGAGTCTATTGTGTAGTGGGACGACCCGTCGCGCATTGGCCGTCTTGAGCGATTTGTCGCTCTCGTCAACTTTGTCCGCTCCCATCAGATTGAAGTCGAGAAACCACTGTCCGGCCTCGCTTTGGACAATGTCCACGAGGTATAGCTGCGACAATTCGTTGATACGTCCGCCTGTAAACAGACCAAGCAAGGGCAGCCAGTAGTAATGGGGGCGCCACTTCGTCCAGCCGGTGCGAGTGAAGGAGCTTGTGCCGGTAGTGAACCAATCCTGCGCGAAGATCAACGACAACTCATGCGATGTAAATGCGTGTCGTTCGTCTTGCGCTCGCGGCACGTTGAAGCGCCCGTCCCTGCGCTTGTAGTCAGACGCCGGGTTGAACCGAAGCATGTGTTTTCGTGCCCCGAACCCTAGGATTTCGCTGAGTCGGCCAATGTGGTTCTTGACGGTCGTTTCGTTCTTGAGGTCCAGCCCCTCGCGTTCCGCAATGTGGATTAACTCGTCAATGGAGGTATCCATTCCGAACCGTTGTCTGGCCCGATAGATGTTTGATGGTAGCTGAGCTAATCGGCTGGCGTATTGGTCGATTGTCTCCAACTCGATTTCACCAAGTTCGGGGTCTCCCATCAGGTCACTGAAAAAACCGGCTTCCGTGGTCATGCGTCGGATTTGACCCTCGCTCCATGTGCGAGACCGCTTGTAAAACTCAAATAGCTGAGAGAATCGCTTCTTGCCATGCTTGGCGGTGATCGGGTCCGAGACAATCACGGCTGGCTCAGTGCTTGGGGGGAACACGGCTGGGACATCACCAACGGTCGCTGACGGGCTTGGGACGGTCAGCGCTGTTGGCGCGCTCGAAATGATCGACGGCGCTGGCAGGGCGACTGTAGGGGCAGGGCTGAGTGACGCAACGAGCCGGGCGCGAACCTTTGTGACGGCCGTTTTGAGCACGATGCACCGGGCGAGGTCAACTGACCTGCTCCCCGCGTTTAGTACGGTGACGGTGTAGAGTCCGTTCCAGAGAGGAACGGCAATGAAAAAGCGATTCACCGAAGAACAGATCATCGGCATCTTGAAGGAAGCCGAGGCTGGCCTGAAGCCGGCGGAGCTGTGTCGCAAGTACGGCATCTCGGAAGCGACCTACTACAACTGGAAAGCGAAGTTCGGCGGGATGACGGTCTCCGAAGCTCAGCGCCTGAAGGAACTGGAGCAGGAGAACAGCAAGCTCAAGCGACTGTTAGCCGAATCGATGCTCGACAACGCCGCGCTGAAGGACCTGCTGGCTCGAAAGTAGCAAGCCCGCAGGCCAAGCGCGAAGCGGTCCGGATATTGATGACCGAACGTGCCATGGGTGTTACCCGGGCCTGCGGGCTGGTAGGGATTTCGCGCTCGCTGTTCCACTACGAATCACGCCGCCGAGTTGATGACGAAGCGCTGACTGGCCGGATGATGGCCATCGCCGCGCAGAAGCGCCGCTACGGCTATCGCCGGATTCACGTGCTGTTGCAGCGGGATGGCTGCTTCGCCAACCACAAGCGCATCTGGCGCCTGTACAGCAAGGCGGGGCTGAGCGTGCGCAAGCGGCGACGCAAGCGTATTGCGGCTGTCGAGCGCACGCCGCTGCCGTTAGCAACAGGCCCGAATCAGAGCTGGTCGATGGACTTCGTTTCTGACGGGCTGGCCTATGGTCGGCGGTTTCGATGCCTGAACGTGGTCGACGACTACACGCGCGAGTGCTTGGCCATCGAGGTCGATACTTCGCTGCCGGGCCTACGAGTGCAGCAAGTGCTCGAGCGGCTCAAGGAGATGCGAGGCTTACCCGCATCCATCACGGTCGACAACGGGCCGGAGTTCGCTGGTAAGGTGCTGGATGCATGGGCCTACGAAGCCGGTGTCACGCTGTCGTTCATTCGGCCTGGCAAGCCGGTGGAGAATGCCTATATCGAGAGCTTCAACGGGCGGTTCCGCGATGAATGCCTGAACGAGCACTGGTTCGTCTCAATGCGCCACGCCAAGCGGCTGATTGAGGAATGGCGTATCGAGTACAACACCGAGCGGCCTCATAGTTCACTCGGCTATCTGACGCCGGTGCAGTTCGCGCGGGCGCACGATGCAAAGCAGCAGTTTTTAACCTCGGACTCTAACTGCGGTTCGGACTAAAACCGGGGGCAGGTCACAACGGCTATTGGGTCTTCAAGAAAGACGCCCGCTAACTTGCCGTCGCGGAACACACCCTCTTGAGATTCCCCGGCGGTGATGACCTGTTGCAGCGTGGCCCGAGGATCGAGGAAGCGCACCAGTCCGGTGTGGAGGGTCTGTTCGCGGTAGGCTTCGACTTCGTTCCAGATGAATTCGCCGCCGAAGTCCCGATCAAGGTCGTTGAGAACAGGCACTCGCCAACAGGACTGCCTGTGGAGGTGCATGAAGACTTGCGCGCCATCGTTGAGCAATTCATTCGCCAACAGTTTCGGCGGCATACCAATGGTCCGTGCAGCGTCCACAACGGGAATCATGCCCGCGCCGTCGATCAGCGGGTTTTCCGCCCTCAGTTTTTCGATGTCCAACGTCATGAAGTGCTCGCGCCAGTGCGACAGAATTCGATGGGCGACGAGTTTAGCGGCTTCCCAATCCCGGAGTCGGGTGGACGCATGAATTTCGGTCTTGCCGACTGCTACGCGCAACCGATGCGGGACTACGAGACGAACGACGTAGATGCCGCTGGGGCGACGATAGAGGCAGGAGGTTTGAGCCACCGTAGGAGACCACTGTAGTAGTGGTGCGGCGAAGCTCGTGAGACACGCACATAACCCAGCGGAATCAAGGGGCTAAGTGGTGTGTGGAGCGGGCGATGGGAATCGAACCCACGTCATCAGCTTGGGAAGCTGAGGTAATGGCCATTATACGACGCCCGCAGAGCCTGCGATTCTACAGGGGTTTGGGTGGGGATGGCAAGCGGACGGCCTGGCCTCGGGCGCGAAAATCGCCATCCCCGCCCGTTTTAAAAAGTCTTGTAGACGATATCCGGCGCCGGCGAACTCGAAATCACCAGCGTCAGCACCGTGACGACGGCCATTGCGGTGCCCCATGCGGTACGCGTATAGCGCGACAGGAACCACGGATGTTCGGCCGAGCCCAGCATCAGCACTCCCGCCCGCGCCCATTGCAGCAGGGCGAGCACGATCGTCGCGGCGGCGAAGACGATCAGCCACACCCGCGCGAGCGTGCTCCAGCAGAGCGCGGCGATCAGCGAACCCATCTGCGTCCACGTGGACCAGAACCAGAACAAGCTGAACGCAAAAAACGTGAAGGTCAGGCCGCGCATGCATGCGGCATGGAGCGGATGGTTGCCCAGCGCGATGAAGCGCTTCTTGCCGAGCCGCTTCGTCATGACGATCTGGTAAAACTTGTTCACGCTGACACCACCGCCCTGCAGCAGGCCGAAGGCGGGCGCGGCTTGCGTCGACGACGCGATCGGTCCGGCAGCTGTCAGTCGAGCCGGGCCGGCCGGCCCGGTGATGGAACGCATACAGGTCAAAGCTGCTCACCGAATCCGAATTGCCCGCGAAACGAACGGAAACGGCGCGTATATAAGCGAATTCGACCGGCAGTCGGCGCGCATACTTGAGGCTCGATCAACCGAACCGGGCACGGCCATGGCCACCTTCAGCATGCAGGCGATTCTTTATCGCAGGACTATCCAGGTTGTCTTGATGGCTGATGCCGGAACGGCCAGTATCCTGGTCGTGGACAACGACGACGGTTCCCATCAGTCGAAGACCATGAAGGTGCGGCAATACCTGGATGCCGGCATGACGGACGAGGGCGTGGCGCGTCATGTGCTCAATGTCGTCGCCGCCGCGATCGAGCGGCGTGGTCAGCGATGGACACACTGACCCGCATCTTGCCCGCCGGACGGGCAGCATCGGTCTCATCCCCGCATTGACGTCATAGCGTCGTCAGCAATCGCAGCTGGTGCTCGGTTTCCGTTCCTTTGACCAACGCATAGAACCGCGTTTCCCGACGTTCGACTGCTGAAAGCCCTTCCGTATCGGAGAAGGCGTTCCATACCGCGCCGTCGATACTCGAAAACCGCCCTTGATTTCGCGCAAACGCGCGCAACAGCGGACTCGCTTCGCGGCGAATGACGAGGCGGTCCGCATTCAACACGTACGGCGACCCGCCGCCGCGAAGGACCAGGTAATAGGGTATCGAGCGGTGATCGATTTTCATGGACAGTGCGATTTCGGTTTCGAGGCGCGCGAGGATATGGTTGCACGCGCAACTAAACGGGATGAAGAGGGGCGTGGATGAAAAAAAGGCGATGGCGCGCTTCGGCATGAACCTCGGCCGTCGCAGCGCGCTACCGCCTCGGACGCTTCATCTCCTCGGCCTCCCTCGCCGCGTGCCGCTCCTCGCTTGCCGAAACGGATTCCATCGCTTCATCGACCGAAGCCAGTGCATACTCGCAGGCCAGCTTCGCTTCCTCGACGTCGGCCTCGGGCTCGTCATCGTCGGCGGGAGGCGGATCGAGCATGTCCCGGAGCATCGTCGCGAGCTCCGGGGTGTCCCATGGTTCGCCCTTTTGCGTTTTCCGCTTGATGTAGTGACGGATTTCCGCGTCCTGTTCGGTCGTGAGCGGAAGGTGGCGAAAGGTGCTGTTCGGGGTGGCGTCGATCATGATGTTGCTCCCGGTCATGCAGCGTCAGCGCGGATCAATTCCCGACGCTGAGCGCTTTTTCGATTGCCGCGATCAACCTGAACGCGTCGTCCCGTTCGAGCAGCAGACCGCGGCCGGTGTACTCGCAGCCGAAGGCATAGAAGCTCGGCAGGAGCGTCACCCGGTTTTTCTGCCGGTCGAAATCGACTTCGCATTTCGTCAGCGGGAAAAATGACGCTTCTTCGGTCGGCACGGGGCACACGGCGTTCTCCTAGTACATCTTGCGGGGCGGCATCAGGCGCCTGGTTCGCAGGCGTTGCCGGGCGACGGCACTCGCTTTCTTGCGCTTGCGCTCGGTCGTGGGCTTTTCATAGCTGGTGCGACTGCGCAACTCGCGGATCAGGCCGGTTTTTTCGATGCTTCGCCGGAAGCGACGGAGTGCGACATCGATCGGTTCGTTGACCTTGAGCGTGACAGTTGTCATGGGGTTCCTGTTTGAAAACGTTGGGGTGGAAAGTTAGCCGAGTCGCGTCATGACGGCGCTCGCGATCTCGTCGGATTCGAACTCCGAATATCCGGCTCCGATGGTGAGCGCGCGAACCGCCGCGAACATCTGAAATTCCTGCTGATGATCGAGTGCTGAACCGGCCGTCCCGGCAGGCAGCGTGGTGTCGTTCCGGGTGACCTGGCATCGTCTGACCAGATCGAGAATTTCGTCGACAATCATTTTGTCCTCCACATTATCGATACGTCGCGCCGCAATGGCGAGCTGCGTCAGAGCGCGTTGGCGAAGAATTCCGGCATTTCCGGATGCTGGTCGATGATATTCTCGGCATAGCGCAGCGAGGCGCGGCGCGCGTCGCCGGCGGTATCGAATGGCGCGTCGTCGCGCAGCCGGAAAGTCTTGCTTTGCGTGAGCGTGTCGGCGGTGCCGCGAAGACAGATCTTGACGGCTGCGTCGAAGCCGCCGTCGTAGTTATGTGCGCAGCCGTTCGGCGCGGCCACGTGAGGGTAAATCAGTGGATAGATCTCGAATCCACGGTAGACATGCATGCTCATGATGAGCTCCTGATGCCCGGCTGCCACGAATCTCGTGGGCGAGCACATTCAGCCTGTATCGCCGTTGCGCGGCGCGACGGGTGGGGTGAGGGGAACAACGGCGCGCGCGGGAGGGAAGGGCGCGACGCGGCAAGCGGGTCGATGGAGGGCGAGCAGTCGGAAGATCGATGCGTGCTCGGACGAGACGATCATACGCCAATCGCTCGTCGGACGCCAATGTCAATTCGGGAGATCGTGCGATATGTCGGCATCGCAGTGAAACGCGTAGAGACGACGGTTCCTCGCAGGGCCGCGAGCAATCCCGACGCGCCGTTTCGCACGGACCGCGCGGAATGACAGCCGGATGGTTTGAGGGGCGGTGTCGAAAATTGACGAGTCAGTGTCGGACGCATACAAGCCCCGGCAACGCTTTCGAACTAACGTGTCAGACCGTTTATTCGATCGTCTGGAGCCAACATGTCCGATTTCATCACCGTCTTGCGCGAAACCTGCCCGACCCCGGTCCTCGATGCGACCAAGTGGAAGCGCATCGGCGGCGACCCGCACACCGTGAACCTCAACGCCTACGTCTCCAGCGACGGCAGCAAGATCATGGGCACCTGGATCTGCACGCCGGGCAAGTTCGAGGTGAACTACGAGAAATGGGAGTACTGCCACTTCCTCGACGGCTACTGCATCATCACGCCGGAAGGCGAGGCATCGGTGCACCTGAAGGCCGGCGACGTGTTCGTGATCGAACCCGGCATGAAGGGAACCTGGGAAGTGGTGGAAACGGTGCGCAAGTACTTCGTCTTCGCCTGAGCGAGCCGCTGGCTGCGTCCCCCGCAAAAGCGCAGGTTGTTCCGATGAGTTGAGCCGCGCCGGCAGTGCAACGCGCCATTCCGATGTGCTGCCGGATAGCGGCGCCGCGTGACAGCGGGTTCGACGCGCCGGACGAGCGACGCATGTCGGTGACTCGTCCGTACGCAGAGAGGCGCTCAGCGCCGGAAGGTGCGGCGCGCGGGCGAAGCGGCCGATGCGCGTTCGTCCTTGTGCCGGTAGTTGATGCGGCCCTTCGTCAAGTCATAGACGGACAATTCCAGCCTGACCCGATCGCCGGCAAGGATCCGGATATGGTGGCGGCGCATGCGTCCCGATGCATAGGCGGCGACGACCACGCCGTTTTCCAGCGTCACGCGAAATCGGCTGTCCGGAAGCACTTCGTCGACAACGCCGTCCAGTTCCAATAGTTCTTCTTTTGCCAAACCAATTTCTCCAATCAGGGCGATTGACTGCTTGCGCAGATCAGATCGTCATTGCAGCCGGACTACGGCGGGCTTCGGCGCAACAGGCCGACATCGCGGTTACCGGCGAGGATGGCCGACGCGCGACAAGGTGCGTGGCCGACGCGACTCGCCATTGCGGGGCAAGCGGACGTTCCGTCGCTTGCGGTGCATCAGGGCGAGTGTTTGACGGGGCGCCCGGTTCAACGTCGCGCGTCACGCAGCAATGGCTGCGCAGCGGCGGGTGGGCGCCCGTGGTACGGGGTGCTGCGTGACGGACGCTCGTCATCCGCGACAGCGCCGCGGATGACGAGGTAATGCGGCTGGACGCCGGCGCGCGAGTTGCGCGCCGGTGCCGGATGGCGGGTTACAGCGGGGTGATGTTCGACGCCTGCAGGCCCTTCGGGCCGCGCTTCGTTTCGTAGCTGACCTTCTGACCCTCGGCGAGCGTCTTGAAGCCGTCGCCGCGAATCTCCGAGAAATGGGCGAACAGATCGTCGCCGCCCTTGTCGGGCGTGATGAAGCCAAAACCCTTGGTGTCGTTGAACCACTTGACGGTACCGGTATCCATGGAAATCTCCTGGGAATGGATGAGCGAATGCGTCCCGGACGGACGCGGGAAAGAATCAATCAAGGAGGGAGAGGACAACGAATACCGCGTTCCGCGGTCAATGATGAACAGCAATCGCGCTTCTTGAGGACTTCAACGAGAGACCATACGCGCTATCGTGACCGAGGTCAAGCTGTTTCGCTCCGGACCCAATGGATCAATGCAGGGCAAGAGCGTGAAATCGTACCGGGTTGCCGCGTGAAAATACGGTTGCGGAGCGATAAAGCCTCGGCGTCACGGAGCGACGATATGGTTGTGCCGGCAACGATGCCGGCTGATGTGTCGGAGGCGTCGACGTACACCGCGGAAATCCGATCCCCATCCCGATCCCGTCACCCGGGTTAGTCCGGACGCAATTTTTCGACAACTCGCAATAAGCAGATATCGCCGCATCGCTGCCCTCACTAATATTCGGCGAACCGAAGCAGGCCGCACACCGAACGGGCCTGCCGGCAGGATGGCACCGCATGGTGCGAGCGACGAAACGGAGCGACGGGATGGGGGAGAGCAGTTTGCGACGTCGGTATCGATCCGTCGCGTTGATCGCTACCGTAGTGGCGCTCGTGCTTGCATACGGCGTCGCGCGCCATCTGTCGTGGGCGTCGGAAAAACCGTCCGCGCAACAGGTTTTTTCCGTCACCGTCGACCGCAACAAGGCGCCGTGGGAGCGATCCGTGATCGCGATCCGCGAAGGCGCGCCGGTGCATATCGATGTTCATGCTCGAGAGGCCGGCGTGTTGATGGTGCACGAAATACCAGGCGCGCTCGCTGCCTGTGCATCCGGCGCCAATCAGTCGCTGGATCTGCTTCCTGTCGGCATCACCGGACGGTTTTCGCTTCATTTTCATAGTCAGTCCGGCGAGCAGATCGAAGTCGCTGTCATCGAAATATATCCGGATAACTAAGCACTGGAACGATTCGAACGGTACACGAAAACAGGAGGGGACAAAGATGCGATTGAAGGCCCGGGTCGCGATCGCGACATCGATCAGCACGCTCGTGCTTGCCGGCTGCGGCGGAGACGACAACACGATCAGCGCGACACCCGCCGTATCCGTCTCGGACTACGTCGTGCCGCGCGTGCCGGGTTGCAGCCCGGGCGACACACCCGAGACGGCGCTGCAAGGACAGGTACCGGCTGCGCTGCGCCAGTCCGGCTTCGGCGGCTTCAACTGCAACCTGAAGCGCGTGAGCCAGCTGCAGGGCGAGGGGGCGTCGTGGTCGGCCGCGACCTATACGGACAAGCAGGGGCAGACCTGCTTCTACCATTCGACGATGGGCGCGACGCCGATATTCAACAATCCGGATGCGCCGCCGCGCACGAACCCGGGCGTGCCGGTGATCGACATCACCGATCCGGCACGTCCGGTGCGCGTGAGATCGCTGACGTCGACGGCGATGATCGATCCATGGGAGTCGCTGCGCGTGAACGTCGCGCGCGGGATCCTGGCCGGAGACAACGGGCTCGGCGGCGGCGGCGGTCCCGAGATCGATCTGTATGACATTTCGTCGGACTGCACGCGGCCGCAACTGCTGGCCAGCGTGCCGATCGGTACGGGTGCCGACGGCGGCGTTGTCGCGGCCACCAAGCCGCTGGGACACGAAGGCGGTTTCTCGCCGGACGGCTACACGTACTACATCGGCGCGTCCGTATCGAGAACCTACTACGCAGTCGATCTGACGGTGCCGACGCGGCCGAAGCTGATCTCGGCAATCAGCATGGCCGATCTCGGCTTCGGCGCGCTTCCCCATGGCTTGTCGGTGAGCCGGGATGGAACGCGCGCGTACTTCGTGTCCGCCGGGAACGGCGGCACGGCATACAGCCAAGGCAATCCGCCGCTCGATAACATGAGCATGGCAGGCGACAACGGGTTCTTCGTCGTCGATACCAGCGAGGTGCAGAATCGGCGTCCCAATGCGCAAATGCACCGAATCGCAACCGTACCGGTGCGAAACGGCAGTGCGGCACAGCACACGATTTCGTTTCTGTCGGGCGGCAAGCCCTATCTGATCGAAGTCGACGAAGGGGGCGCCGGCGGGTTTCAGGACCCCGGCGCAACGAGCGTCAAGGCCGCGTGCAATGCGGGCATGACGCCGTTTCCGCTCGGGCATATCTACGACATGTCGAACGAAGCCGCCCCTCGTCTCGTGTCGGAACTTCGACTCGAAACGCATGCCACCCGGAACTGCAGCAAGGTCATTCCCGACATCATGGGTCTCACCACCTTCACCTACGGCAGTCACTACTGCAGCGTCGACAACCGGGAAAACGCGACGGCGCTCGCATGCAGCTACTTCAATTCCGGCGTGCGCGTATTCGACATTCGCGACCCGTCGAAGCCGAAGGAAATCGCGTACTACAACCCGCCTGCTGCGAAATCGCCCGGCGCCGGGTCGGGGCATCTGATGCTCGGCCAGTATCGCGCGGGCGGTCCCGACTGGTGCGCATCGCGACTCGATTTCGACTTCGACCGGCACTTGCTGACCACCGCATGCCAGGACAACGGGCTGCTGGTGCTGTCGTTCGAAAACGGTAGCTGGCCGTTTCCCGAAAGCACGAGGGCCACGGAGATCGGCAATTGACGCCGGCCACGCGCGACCTCATTCGAAACACCTCGCATTGATATTTCTGCAGTACAGAAGGAGACGAAGATGCCATTCCCGACTCGATTCGCGATAGCGATATCGCTTGGCGCGCTGACACTCGCCGGCTGCGGCGGAGACGACAACACGGTCAGCGCGACGCCCGCCGTATCCGTCGCGGACTACGTCGTGCCGCGTGTGCCCAGTTGCAGCCCGGGCGACACGCCCGAGACGGCGCTGCAGGGACAGGTGCCGGCCGCGCTGCGCCAGTCCGGCTTCGGCGGCTTCAACTGCAACCTGAAGCGCGTGAGCCAGCTGCAGGGCGAGGGTGCGTCGTGGTCGGCCGCGACCTATACGGACAAGCAGGGGCAGACCTGTTTCTATCATGCGACGATGGGCGCGACGCCGATATTCAACAATCCGGCTGCGCCGCCGCGCATCAATCCCGGTGTGCCGGTGATCAACCTCTCCGATCCCGCGCACCCGGTGCGCGTGAGCTCGCTGACGTCGACGGCGATGATCGATCCGTGGGAATCGCTGCGCGTGAACGTCGCGCGCGGGATCCTGGCCGGAGACAACGGGCTCGGCGGCGCCGGCGGCCCCGAACTCGACCTGTACGATATTGCGACCGACTGCACGCGACCGCAGCTGCTGGCCAGTGTGCCGGTCGGCACGGGCGCCGACGGCGGCGTCGTTCCGGGCGCGACGCCGCTGGGTCACGAAGGCGGTTTCTCTCCGGACGGCTTCACGTACTACATCGGGTCGCCCGGCGCGAAGGCCTACTACGCGATCGACCTGACGATACCGACGCGGCCGAAGCTGATCTCGGCAATCAGCATGGCCGAGCTGGGTTTCGGCAGCGATCCGCACGGTTTGTCGGTGAGCCAGGATGGGACGCGTGCGTACTTCGTCGCGATCGGGAACGGGGGTGCGGCAGCCGGCATGGGGCCGCCGCCGCTGGACAACGTGAACTCGAACGGCGACAACGGGTTCTTCGTCGTCGATACCAGCGACGTGCAGAATCGGCGTCCCAATGCGCAAATGCGCCGAATCGCGACCGTGCCGGTGCGGGACGGCAGTGTCGCGCAACATACGATTTCGTTCCTGGTGGGCGGCAAGCCCTATCTGATCGAAGTGGACGAGGGCGGCTCCGGCGGCCTTCAGGACCCGTCGGCGGCAGCGGTGAAGGCCGCCTGCAATGCGGGCATGACGCCGTTTCCGCTCGGGCATATCTACGACATGTCGAACGAAGCGTCGCCGCGGCTCGTGTCCGAGCTTCGACTCGAGACGCATGCCGTGCAGAACTGCAGCAAGGTCATCCCGGACATACAGGGCCTCGCGACGTTCACCTACGGCAGCCACTACTGCAGCGTCGACAACCGGGAGAACGCCACGGCGCTCGCGTGCAGCTACTTCAACTCCGGCGTGCGCGTATTCGACATTCGCGACCCGTCGAAGCCGAAGGAAATCGCGTACTACAACCCGCCGTCCGCGAAGTCGCCGGGCGCCGGCTCGGCGCATTTGATCTTCGGTCAATATCGTGCGGGCGGCCCCGACTGGTGCGCGTCGCGACTCGATTTCGACTTCGACCGGCACTTGCTGACCACCGCATGCCAGGACAACGGGCTGCTGGTGCTGTCGTTCGAAAACGGCAGCTGGCCGTTCCCCGAGAGCACGAAGGCCACGGAGATCGGCAATTGAAGCACGCGCACGATGCCCGCCGCGTGCCGTGGCTTGGGATCGAAACCTTCGCCCCGATCGTCGTGCGCAACGGCTTACGACGAAAGCCACGCGCGGCGACGCTGTTTCTGGCGGCCGCACTCGCGATTCCGCTGCGTTGCGCCGGCTTCGAATCCGACGTGCACCTCGGCCTGACGTACTGGCTGGCGAAGCAGGCGGGGTTCGCGGACGGCGAGGCCAGCGCGATTGCGCTGGCCGATCAGCGCATCGATGCCGGCTCGATCGAATACATGACGACGCCTTTGCAGTTTGCGTGTCTGTCGCGCTTCGTTCCCGACGCCGTCGACGCGCAAGCCGCTCACTATCCGGCCGGCGCGTACCTGCCGGCGGCCGCGCAAACCCGCGCCGTGGTGCCTGACGGACCGGCAGTGCAAGCGTCGATCGACGCGACGCTGCGGCGCGCCGGCGGTCGCCACGCGGCGTTCATGCTCGGCGAGTTCGGCCGTGCGCTCCATGCGTTGCAGGATGCGTGGGCGCACCAGGGCGTGCCTTCCGTGCCGGACTGGCGTCGCTACGGCATCGAATGCGACGCGAATCTTGCAATGGCCGCGCCGGCTGCGCGCGGCGGTCCGTCCGGCCATGTCGCCGACATGACGTGGCGCTGGCCCGCCGACGTCGAAGCGATGGCGAAGTCGACCTACGTGCAGCTGTCGCGATACCCGGCGATCGACGGCGTGTCGCGGCATGCACTGCCGTGGGAGCAGGTCCGGCCGATGCTCGCCGGCTTTATCGATGCGCGAACCAAACGGGCGAAGTCGGACTGGTTCGTCGCGCACGGCATCGCCGACACCGAGTTCCTCGACGGCATCAGCCTGCCTGACGGCGCCGGATGGAAGGCCGTCCGGTGGCACGGCAGGCGCGATATCCCGACGCCGGTGTCGCCGGCCGCGCAGGCGGGCGCGGCCCCGGCGCTCGTCGATTTCTATACGCGCTTCTTCGACGACTGGGTCACGACGTCGCCGGTCGACAGGCGCTGGCTGCCCGCGCTTGCAATCGACAACCGAACGCGCAAGCCGGACAGTGCGCTGGTCGATCAACTGAGCGGATGGCGGCTGAGGGATCACGGGACGTACGTCGCGCTCGCGAACGCGTCGCATGCGACCGGCGGCGCATCTGCCGCTTTCCGCAACCGTGCCTCGTTCGCGGTGTTCAAGTCGCTGAACGAGGCGGTGCTGCCGCTGATCGTCGAAGGCGACAAGCCGTCGCCGATCCTGCCGTTCGTGGTGTTCGCGTTGCCGGACTCGGCCGACGGGAACAAGCGCGCGGTCGCGCTGATCAGGCTGCTCGATGCGCCGTACGACACGATCGGGATCGTATCGGAGCAGCGCAGCGGAGCCGACTGGAAGATAACGGGGTTGATTTCATCGTCCGATTACTGAGCGGGAAGACGAAGGTCGTGATGCGCGAAGACATCGAACGCGGTTCGCACCGCGCAGCAATCCGTGCGCGGTTGGCCTGGGCCGCAGCGTTGACGCTCGCATCGGCATCGACGCACGCCGACGCGCACGCGTGGAATATTCCATACTACCTGCCCGTCCCGCTGTGGTTGTACGCGTACGCGGCCAGCGGCACGCTTGTCGTGTCGTTCGTGATCGTGATGTTCGCATCGGGCGAGCGCATGGCGGAAGCACGCGTATCGCTGCATCGAGCGCGCCGCGAATGGCGCGTACCGCCTGCGGTGCTCGCTGCGACGCAAACCGTCAGCGCGCTTTTTGTCGTTCTGCTGATCGTTTCCGGCATCGCCGGCACGCAGAACCCGTTCCAGAACCTCGCGATGTCGGGCTTCTGGCTCTGGTTCTATCTGGGCTCGGTCTATGTCAGCGCGGTGTTCGGCGACGTATATGCGTTCACGAATCCGTTCGCGCTAGTCCTGCGCATCGCGGCGCGCTGCTGCCCGACGATCGAACGCGGCCGCTATCGCTATCCGCGCCGCGCGGCGTCATACCCTGCGTTGCTCGCGTATGTCGCGTTGATCGCGCTGGAATTGTTCGGCGCCGCGCGGCCGCGCGATGCGGGCCTGTTCCTGGCCGGCTACGCGGTCTATGCGCTGGCCGGCGCGCTGTGTTTCGGCCGACAGGCATGGCTCGATCACTTCGATGCGTTCGGCGTTCTGTGCCGGCTGTGTGCAAGGCTGTCGCCGCTCGCATGGCGCCGCCTGCCGACGCGGGGCGTCGCGATCGTGCCGAGGAACCCGGTCGCCGACATCGCGTCGGCGCCGCCATTCGATGCAAGCATCGTGATGTTCCTGTCGTTCATGCTGTCGTCGACCGCGTACGACGGCCTGCGCGATACGGCGACCTGGAACACGTTCTTCTGGCGCGGCATTTACCCGCTGATCGTCGGGCTGTTTCCCGCGCTGAAAAACGACTACGCGATCTCGGGCGAACTCGTGCTGGCCGGGCAGTGGGCCACGTTCGCCGCGGTGGCGCTGGCCTACTACGCGCTGTTCAGGGGATTCTGCGCGCTCGGTGCGAGAGGCGCGCGTTCGGCGCTGGACGGCCGGACCTTCGCGCGGCAGTTCTGCCTGCTGCTGTTGCCGATCGCGCTGTTCTACAACGTCGGTCACTACTTCACGCTGTTCATCGATCAGGGGCGGCAGATCTTCGTGCTGCTGTCCGATCCGCTCGGCATCGGGTGGAACCTGCTGGCGCTGCCGCCGGCCCAATACTCGCCGACGTCGCTGCTCGTCAACGTCGGCTACGTGTGGCACGCGCAGGTGCTGCTGATTCTCGCCGGCCATATCCTCAGCGTATACATCACGCATGCGATCGCGGTGCGCAATCGCGTGCTGGCCGGCACCGTCGTCGGCAATCAGCTGCCGCTGCTCGCGCTGACGATCGTGCTGACCATCAGCGGTCTGTGGATCCTGTCGCTGCCGCTCGCATGACGCTCGCGGCACGCGGCTTGAGCCCGGACGGCGAAAATCCCCAGCGCTTGCGGAACGTCGCCGAAAAATGGCTCGTGGTCGAAAAGCCGCATGCGAGCGCGGCCTCGGTCACGTCGCTGCGGCCGCGCTCGATCAGGTCGCGGGCGGCCTGCAGGCGGGTCTCGATGATGTATTGATGCGGCGTCAGCCTGTGGGCCTTCTTGAAGCTTCTGATGAACGCGTACAGGTCGCCGGGATAGCCGACGGCTTCGGCCAGCGCGACGAGCGTCAGCGGCTCGCGGAAGTTGTCGCGGATGTATTCGACGGCCGCCTGCATGGCGCGCGCGTGCGTGTATTCGCGCGCCTGCCGCGTCGATTCCAGATACGCCATGCGGCCCAGCGCGGCCGCGCCCAGCGTTTCCACGTAGGTCGGCCCGAGCGGCGCGCCCGCGACCGCGTCTTCGTGGATGCTGCGCACGATCTGCATCAGCAGATCGTCGTTCAGGTCGAGATGGGGCAGGGACGGGATCGTGTGCCCGCCGGCCTGCAGGCCGGCGCGCGCGAGCCACGCCGCGTCGAAGTGGACGGTAATCCACTCGATATCGCTCGACCACCGGCTGGAAAACGCGAAGCCGGGCGGCACATAGGCCAGCGGCGCGCGCACGGCGTGCGGCGTCCAGCCCTTGTCGTCGATGCGCATCTCGAGTGCCGCGGGCGGCCGCAGGTGCATGCCGAAGATCGGCCCGGTCGTCTCGAGGTCGACGATCTCCGATGCGCACGCGGTGTAGCGATCGCTTGCCACGCTCGCAAACCGGGGCGTGACCGACTGCTTTTTCCATTTCGCGGGCAGCGGCCAGTCGACCCGTCGCCCGTCGCGGCCGATCGCACACACGTCGCGCATCGTCGGCTGATTCGCCATGCCTGTCTCCTTCCTTTTGTCCTGATACGTCCCGAACGGGGAGCGACTTCCGCCGTCGTGACGTGCGAGTCGAAAAACTTTAGGGCGGGATTCTTACTCGATACTTACCTGCGTCGGGCGGTGGCAGTCGGCGCCCGCCGCGGCGCTTTTCCGCAGACGATAAGCGCTTCGCCGCGACGGTGTCGCTTGCGACGATCGGGCGGCGCGCGCGGCAAGACGCCGCGCAAGCGCCTATGATGCAGCGGTTCGCCCGCTGTTCCGGCCGCATCGCATGAATCGGCTGCCGGCGCCGGGCGCTTGACCGAACGCCGACCATGCGCATCACCGACATTCGCGAACATACGATCCCGGTTTCCCGCCATGCCGATCCGGCGCTGCCGTCCGGCGGCCTGACGACGAGCCTCGTCGCGATCGTCACCGACGTCGTGCGCGACGGCGGTCCGGTCGTCGGATACGGCTATGCGTCCGTCGGCCGCTACGGACAGGGCGGCCTGATCCGCGAACGCTTCGCGCCGCGCCTGCTGGCCGCCGCCGATGCGCTCGCCGACGACGCCGGCACGAATCTCGACCCGTTCCGCGCCTGGCGCGCGATGATGGCCGGCGAGAAGCCCGGCGGGCACGGCGAGCGGTGCGTCGCGGTCGGCGCGCTCGACATGGCGATCTGGGATGCCGCCGCGAAGATCGCCGGCCAGCCGCTGCAGCGCTTCCTGGCCGAGCGGCTCGCGCGTAGCGCCGCGCCACGCGTGCGCGTGTACGCGGGCGGCGGCTATCGCTATCCGCACGACGATGCGGCGCGCCTCGCCGACGAGATGCGCCGCATCGTGGACCTCGGCTATACGCACGCGAAGATCAAGATCGGCGGCGTCGATCCCGATCTCGACCGGCGCCGCATCGACGCTGCCGCCGCGCAACTGGCCGACAGTTCGCACCTCGCGGTCGATGCGATGAACGGCTACGACGCGACGACCGCACCAGCGGCCGCGACGATGCTCGCGCCGTTCGATCTGTGGTGGTTCGAGGATATCTGCGATCCGCTCGACCTGGCGCTGCACGCCGACGTGGCCGCGCACTACGCACCGCCGATCGCGGCCGGCGAGGCGCTGTTCTCGGTCGCGGAGGCGAAGCTGCTCGATCGCTACGGCGGCCTGCGCGCAGACCGCGATTTCCTCGTGTTCGATCCGGTGCACTGCTACGGACTGCCGGGCTATCTGCAGATCGTCGATCATTTCGTGTCGCGCGGCTGGCGGCGCGACGCGTTCTGGCCGCACGGCGGTCATCTGTTCTCGCTGCACGTCGTGGCCGCGCTCGGGCTCGGCGGCGCGGAGATCAATCCGTTCGCGTTTCATCCGTTCCGCGGGCTGGCCGACGGCGATACGGTCGACGCGGGCTACGCGGTCGTGCCGCAGGCGCCGGGCATCGGTTTCGAGCTTCATGCGGCCGCGCATGCGGTGTTTCGCGCGATAGCCGGCCGCTGACCGGCGTGACCGGCTTCACGTGCGTCGAGCGCGAAGCGGATCTCGAAGCCGAGCATCATCGCCGCGACGAACGGGGCGAGCACGCGCCATGCGAGCGTGCTCGCAAACCGTGCGCGGCATGCGCGCGCACCTGAGGCCCGCATCGGGAACCACGCGAGCGATGCGAGCCTCGCGCGCGGCCGCGAACGGCATGCGCGCAACGGCCGGCGCCTTCATCACCTTTATCGCGCTCATCGCGCCGCCCCATCGCCGAGATTGAGCGCGACGAGCGCGCAGACGGTCAGCGCGATGCCAGCGAGTTTCAGCGACGATGCGGATTCGTCGAAGCAGACGATGCCGATCAGGGCCGTGGCGGCCGTGCTCGCGGCCGCCCAGCTCGCATAGGCGAGCCCCATTTCGAGCCGCCGGGTGGCGAGCGCCATCAGCCAGACCGCGCACGCATAGCAGACGACGGTCGCGACGGACGGCACAGGGCGGGTAAAACCGGCGGAGTATTTGAGGCCGATGGAGCCGAGCACTTCGGCGAGGACGCTGACGCCCAGCAGCAGCCAGGCAGACTGGATCGGGGACACGAACGGACGCCTTCCCCCGACGCTTATACCGAGCGGCGAGGAGAGGGTGTCAGCGGTACCCAGGATGCGACGAGCTTAGTCGCTGCCGCGCGGGAAGGCAAGCTCACCGATGCGCCGCCCGGCCGTCCGCCCATTCCGGCCGCTGGCCGAGCGTGTCGAACAAGCCGACGATCTCGGCCTTCACCTTCTGCACCGCATTGCTGACGAGCGCCGTGTCGTGCCAGCACAGCGACAGGTCGCGCACGAACAGCCGGTGCGCGACCGTCGACAGCTTCAGCTTGCACTCGTCGATCTCGGTGTGCGCGGCCGTCCAGGGCAGGATCGTCACGCCGAGCTGCGCCATCACGGCCGCGAACAGCAGTCCGGTCGAACTCGCCTCGAAGCGGATCTCGTACGACAGCCCGGCTTCGCGCATCGCCCAGTCGACACGGTTGCGGATCGTGTTCGGCGCGCTCGGCAGCACGAGCGGCATCTTCGCGATCGCGTCGAGCGGCACGGGATCGTCCGGCACCGGAAACTCCGGCCAGGTGATCAGGTAGAGCGTTTCCGTCAGCAGCCGGCGGGTCGCGATGCCGCGCGTGTCGACCGCGTCGACGACGATCGCGAGATCGAGCCGCGCGCGTTCGAGCAGCGTGTCGAGATCGGCGCTCGGCGCCTCGATCAGCTCCAGCATGATGCCCGGATAGCGGTCGCGCACCGCGCGCGCGAGCGGGATCGCCAGCACGCGCGCCGTGCTCGACGGCATGCCGACCGTCACGCGGCCCTGCGGCGTGTCGGCGTCGCGGCGCAGCAATTCGCGCGTGCCGTCGGCCTGACGCAGCAGCTCGAGCGCATGCCGGTACAGCGTGCGGCCCGCGGCCGTCGGCGCGACGCCGCGCACGCTGCGTTCGAGCAGCTGCATCCCGAGGTCCTGCTCGAGATTGCGGATCTGCTGGCTCACCGCAGGCTGCGCGATATGCAGCGCCTCGCTCGCATGCGTGACGTTGCCGCATTCGACGACTTTCACGAAGTAGCGCAGTTGCTTCAGGTCCATCGCCGTCGTCTCCCGTGTCGAGCCATAAGCCAGTCCGATCGAGCAAGATGAATATCATATTTTTCGGCGATCGAAGGCGTTTCTATACTCGTCTCACAAAAGAGCCAGCACGCCGGCCATCCCGGACCGGACGCGGCACAAGCGCCGGCCGCGCCGGCAAGGAGACGAAGCATGTTCAAGGCGATCGACGCGCCGGCGGCCGGCGCGAAGCCGCGGCGCACGCCGCTCACGCGCGAGCAGATCAAGGGCTTCTGGGCCGTGTACGCGGGCTGGGTGCTCGACGGCGTGGACTCGGTGATCTACGCGCTTGTGCTGATTCCCGCGCTCACAGAGCTGCTGCCGGCGTCCGGCATCGCGGCGACGCCCGCGAACCTCGGCATGTACGGCTCGATCCTGTTCGCGCTGTTCCTGATCGGCTGGGGGCTGTCGTTCGTCTGGGGGCCGCTCGCCGATCGCTTCGGCCGCGTGCGCACGCTGGCCGCGAGCATCCTGATCTATTCGGTGTTCACGGGCGCAGCCGCGTTCGTGCACGACGTGTGGGCGCTGGCCGCGTGCCGGCTGATCGCCGGGATCGGCGTCGGCGGCGAATGGGCGCTGGCGGGCACCTACGTCGCCGAGAGCTGGCCGGAGGATCGGCGCAAGATGGGCGCGGGCTATCTGCAGACGGGCTATTACTTCGGCTTCTTCATCGCGGCCTGCCTGAACTACACGATCGGCGCGACCTACGGCTGGCGCGCGATGTTCCTGTGCGGGCTCGCGCCCGCGCTGCTCGCGGTGTTCACCGTGATGCGCGTGAAGGAACCGGGGCAGTGGCGCCGGCGCGACGCACGCGACGGCGACGTGGCCGAAACGCGGCGCGCGCATCCGCTGCGCGAAATCTTCGCGCCGGCGTTCCTGCGCCGCACGCTGACGAGCGCGAGCCTGGTCGGCGTCGCGATCGTCGGGCTGTGGGCCGGTTCGGTCTACGAGGCGAGCGCGGTCAGCACGCTCGCGACGCGCGCGGGCATCGATCATGTCGGCGCGATGCGGCTCGCGTCGATCGGCGCGGCCATCCTGTCGTGCACGACGATCGTCGGCTGCCTCGCCGCGCCGTGGCTCGCGGAACGGCTCGGCCGACGCAGCGCGCTCGGCGTGTATTTCGCGGGGATGGCCGCCGCGATCGTGTTCGCGTTCGGCTGGGCGTTCTATCAGCCGAACGGGCTCGGCGCGTTCATGGCGTCGCTCGCGTTCCTCGGTTTCTTCGGCGGCAACTTCGCGATCTTCTCGCTGTGGCTGCCCGAGCAGTACCCGACCCGCGTGCGGGCCACCGCGTTCGCGTTCAATGCGTCGGTCGGCCGGTTCATCGGCGCGGGCGTCAACTTCGTGCTCGGCGCCGCGATTCACGGTTACGGCTCGCTGGGCGTGCCGGTCGCGTGGACCGCGGCCGTGTTCGTGCTCGGCATCCTGATCCTGCCGTTCGCGGTCGAAACGCGTCACCAGACCTTGCCGGAATGAACCGCGCATCGCGGCGGGCCGGATCGACCGGCCGCGCCGCGTCCCTCATCTTCAATATCAGGAGTTCGGAATGCAGGCATTACAAGGAATCAGGGTCGTCGATCTGAGTCGCGCGCTGTCGGGGCCGTTCTGTTCGATGGTGCTCGCCGATCTCGGCGCCGACGTGATCAAGGTCGAGTCGGGCCCGCACGGCGACATGAGCCGCGCGTGGGGGCCGTTCGATCGCGGCGTGAGCACGTACTACCTGTCCTGCAACCGCAACAAGCGCGGGATCTGCGTCGATTTCCGGCAACCGGCCGGCCTCGACGTCGTGCGTCGTCTGATTGCGCAGGCCGACGTCGTGATCGAGAACTTCAAGGCCGGCACGATGGACGCGATGGGGCTCGGCTACGACGTGCTGAGCGCGCGCGATGCGCGGCTCGTGATGGGCAGCATCACCGCGTTCGGCCCGCGCGGCCCGTTGCGCGACTGGCCGGGCTTCGACCAGATCGCGCAGGGCTATGCGGGGCTGATGAGCATCACCGGCTTCCCCGACGGCGAGCCGACCCGCACCGGCACCGCGATCGGCGATCTCAGCTCGGGAATGTGGGTCGCGACGGGCGTCGTCGCCGCGCTGTTCGAGCGCGAGCGCACCGGGCGCGGCCAGCATGTCGGCTCGTCGCTGCTGGAAAGCCTGGTCTCGCTGCTGAGCGTGCACGGCCAGCGCTATCTGAGCCTGGGCGACGTGCCGCGCCGCACCGGCAACGCGCACGCGGTGATCGCGCCGTACGGCGTGTTCGAGACGGCCGACGGCCCGCTCAATCTCGCACCGATCACGACCGACATGTGGCTGCGGCTGTGCGAACTGCTCGATTTGCGTGAGTTGCCGCACGATCCGCGCTTTGCGACCAACGACGCGCGCGTCGCGAATCGCGATGCGTTGAAGGCGCTGCTCGAAAGCCGGCTGCGCACGCGCGGCAAGCGCGAGTGGACGCAGCGCTTCGTCGAGGCCGGGCTGCCGGCGGGGCCGATCAATACGCTCGACGAAGTCTTCGCCGATCCGCAGCTCGCGCACTGCGGGCTCGTCGAACCGGTTGCGCACCCGACGCTCGGCACGCTGCGCCAGGTCGTCACGCCGCTCGGCGCGATGGACGACGCCGCGCCGACACCGCGCACGCATCGCGCGCCGCCGCTGCTCGGCGAGCATACGGTCGGCGTGCTGCGCGAAGCGGGCTTCGACGACGACGCGATCGGCGCGTTGCTGGCCGCGCGCACGATCTTCCAGGCCGATGCGCTCGAGCGGGCCGAGACGACGGCGGAGGCGCTGCAATGAGCGACGCGACGAAACCCGCAGGGCCGTCGGGCGTGACGGTCGACAGCATCGGCGAGCGGATCGCATGCGTGCGCTTTGCGAATCCGGCGCGCCGGCATGCGCTCGATGCGCCGCTGCTCGACGCGCTGGTCGAGCGTCTCGACGCGCTGGCCGCGCAGCGTCCGCCGCCGGTCGTGATCCTGTCGAACGACGGGCGCGGCGAGGTCTGGAGCGCGGGGCACGACCTGCGCGAGCTGGCCGACGACCGCGATCCGCTCGCGTACGGCAAGCCGCTCGAGCGCGCGCTGCGGCGCGTGCGGACCTATCCGGGCGCGGTGATCGCGGCCGTGTCGGGATCGGCGTGGGGCGGGGCGGTCGATCTCGTGATGAGTTGCGACCTGGTGGTCGCGGCGCGCGACGCGCGGTTTGCGATGACGCCCGCGAACATCGGGCTGCCGTATTCGACGAGCGGGTTGCTGCGCTTCTACGACAACCTGCCGATCCACGTGCTGAAGGAGATGTTCTTCTGCGCGCAGCCGCTCGACGCCGAACGCGCCGCACATCACGGGCTCGTGAACCGGCTCGCCGATGCGGGCGGCGTCGATGCGGCCGCGCTCGACGTCGCGCGCACGATCGCGGCCAAGGCGCCGCTCGCGGTGCAGGCCGTGAAGGAGCAGTTGCGCGTGCTGCAGGATGCGAGGCCGCTGCCGGCCGACGCGTTCGAGCGGATCGCCGAACTGCGCCGGCAGGCGTGCGAAGGGGCGGATTTCGACGAAGGGCTGCGCGCGTTCGTGGAGCGGCGGGCGCCGGTGTTTCGCGGGGTGTAGGCGTCGAGGTGTGGACGGCGTATGCGGCGGCGAGCCGCACGCTGTCTGCAGAACGCCTGCGTCGCTTCGCGAATGTCGGCCGTCTGGTCAGCCGCTGCCGTCAGGCACAGGCCCGGCCGGCGTCAGACGCCCATCGCATGCACCCCGACCAGCAGCAGCGCGCCAGCCGCAATCAGCAGCAGCGCATGCATGCGCGTATACATCACGCACAGCGTCGACGCGATCGCGATCGCCCGCGCGGGCCAGCCGCCGTCGAGCGCCTGCAGCAGCACCCACACCGACGCGAGGATCATGCCGGCCGCGACGGGTCGCAGGCCGGCCTCGAGCGCGATCTGCCAGCGTGCGCCCTGATGACGCCGCCACAGGTGCGCGATGCCGTAGATCAGGAACGCGGTCGGCCCGAACAGCGCGAGCGTCGCGATCACCGCGCCCCACGGGCCCGCGACCTGCCAGCCGATCAGCGTCGCGAGCAGCGAGCCGGGGCCCGGCGCCATCCGCGCGATCGCGAAGTCGTTGACGAACTGCGTGGCCGTCATCCAGTGATGGACGTCGACGACCTGCCGCTGGATGTCGGCGATGATGGCCTGCCCGCCGCCGATCGTCGCGATCGACAGCGGCGCGAACACGCCGAACAGCGCGGCGTAGCGTTGCGCGACGCTCATCGGCCGTCGCTCCCGGCACGGACCGCGGCGCGGCGGTATTCGAGCGCGACGCTCAGCGTGCCGCCGATCAGCACGGTCCACACGAGCGGCCAGTGCAGCACCGCGACCGACACGAAGGTCAGCGCCATTACCGCGAACGGCAGCACACGGCGCGGCAGGCGGCGCACGGCGGTGATGGCCATCGACACCGACAGCCCGATCGCCGCGGCCGCCGCGCCCGCGAGCGCGACGTGCACGAGTGGAAAGCGGGTGAAGTGCGAGAACGCGACGCCGAACAGCACGATCAGCACCGCCGGCGGCGCGATGATCCCGGTGAAGCCCGCCACCGCGCCGCGCCATCCGGCGAGCCGGTAGCCGATCCAGATCGCGAGATTCTTCACGTTGACGCCCGGCAGCGCCTGCGATAGCGCGAGGCCGTTGAGGAACGCCTCTTCGTCGAGCCAGCGCCGCTCGTGCACGAAGTCGCGCATGATCCGGCCGCTGAGCCCGCCGCCGAAGCTGGTCAGGCCGATCTGCGCGAACGCGATGAACAGCGCGAGCATGCCGGGCGGCGGCGCGTCGCCTTCGGGCGGCGTCGGCGGAAGTGTGACGGAGGGCAGGGGCATCGACGGAAGGGGCGTGGCGGTTGGGCTGACGCCCATGTTAGCAAGCGGTCGCTGTCGGGACGCTGACATCTGCTCGGCGCGAATGTCATTGCGGTCGCATGGCGGCGGTCGGCCGCGTCGCTGCAATGCGGCCGGTCCGGACCGGGAACGGCAGGCTCGCGGCTTGATCGGCGCGTGGTCGGGCGATCCGGGATGCGACCGGAGCAACGCGAAGCCCGACGCGAATGCGCGACCACGGGCAACCCGACCGACCCACGCGCCCGTATGCCGGCGCCGCTAGGCCGTCACGACCGTCACGCCGGCCGCCTCGATCGGCTGCGTCAGCGCGGCATCGGTTTCCTTCTCGACCACGACCGTCTGCGCGAGCGTGATGTCGCCGATCACGAACTGCGATGCGGCGCGCAGCTTGGATTGCGACGCGAGCACGACCGTCTCGGCGGCCCGGCCGGCCAGTGCGCGCTTGATCGCCGCTTCCTCGAAGTCGCCGGTGCTCAGTCCGGCGACCGGATGGACGCCGGTGACGCCCATGAAGTACAGGTCCGCGTGGATGCGCGCGATGCCCTCCATCGCCGCGGCGCCGACCGCGACGATCGAATGCTTGTAGAGCCGTCCGCCGATCAGGATCACGTCGATCGACGGATGCGCGGCCAGCGCGACCGCGACGCTCGGGCTGTGCGTGACGATCGTCGCGCGCAGGTCGGGCGGGAGTTGGCTCACGAGCAGCGCCGAGGTCGTGCCGCCATCGACGATCGCGACCTGCCCGGGGCCGATCATCTGCGCGGCGCGTCGGGCGATGCGCCGCTTTTCGGCGGTTTCGAGCGCCTCGCGCTGCGCGAACGGTGCGACGGCCGGCGACGCCGGCAGCGCACCGCCATGCACGCGCTGCAGCAGGCCGTCGGCGGCGAGCTCGCGCAGGTCGCGGCGCACCGTGTCCTCCGACACGCCGAATTGCGCGCTCAGTTCGACGGCCAGCACCTGGCCGTCGCGCGCGAGTGCATCGAGGATCGCTTTCTTGCGTTGGGTCGTTAGCATTGCGTTTGCACGAAATTTCTTGAAATTGCACGAATCTGCACGTTACCATGGGCGCCGGTTCTTGTCGAATGGGAGACCGCCATGACCGCTACGCGAGAGCGCGTGCGCATCGTCGATACGACGGTGCTGTCTGATGACTGGTATGTGCTGAAGAGGGTGACGTTCGATTTCCTGCGCCGCGACGGGACGTGGCAGCGCCTGAGCCGCGAGACCTACGATCGCGGCAACGGCACGACCATCCTGCTGCGCAACGCGACGACCGGCGACGTGCTGCTGACGCGGCAGTTCCGGATGCCGGCGTTCGTCAACGGGCACGACGGGATGCTGCTCGAAGCCGCCGCCGGCCTGCTCGACGACGCGACGCCCGACGCGCGCATCCGCGCGGAGGCCGAGGAGGAAACCGGCTACCGCGTGCGCGGCGTGCGCAAGGTGTTCGAGGCGTTCATGAGCCCGGGCTCCGTGACGGAGAAGCTGCATTTCTTCGTCGGCGAATACGATGCGTCGCTGCGCACGGGCGACGGCGGCGGCGTCGCGGAGGAGGGCGAGGATCTCGAGGTCGTCGAGATGCCGCTGCAGGCGGCGCTCGATGCGGTCGAGCGCGGCGAGATCGTCGATGCGAAGACGATCATGCTGCTGCAATACGTCGCGCTGCGGGAAACCGCCGGCGCGTGCCCGGCATGACGCCGCAGCTCGTGCTGGTCGCGGGCCCGTATCGCAGCGGCACCGACGGCGACCCCGCGCGCATCGCCGCCAATCTGCGCCGGCTGGAGACGGCGGCGCTCGCCGTGTATCGGCGCGGGCATGTGCCGATGATCGGCGAATGGCTGTCGTTGCCGCTTGCCGCTGCGGCCGGATCGCGGCAGGTCGGCGACGCGGTCAGCGACGCGTTCCTGTATCCGGCCGCGCACCGGCTGCTGCGACGATGCGATGCGGTGTTGCGGATCGACGGCGCGTCGCGCGGCGCGGATGCCGACGTCAGCCTCGCGCGGCGTCTCGGCAAGCCGGTCTATTTGTCGCTGGACGAGCTGCCGGTCGTCGACGACGCGGCGGCCGACTGAAGCGGCCGGGCCTCGGCGCTGCATGCGTTCGGCATGCGGCGCACGTGCGTCGCCGCGCGCGAACCGGCGTATGATCGCGACGCGCGCTCGCGCAATGTGCCACGCCCTCTGCCGATCGATCATGCCGCCTTCCGATTCAACTGCCCCCGCCGCGCCCTTGCCGGCCGATCTCGTCGCGTCCGCGGTCGCGGCGCTCGCGCGCGCCGACGCGCTGCTCGTCACGGCCGGCGCCGGCCTCGGCGTCGATTCCGGGCTGCCCGACTTTCGCGGTACGGACGGTTTCTGGCGCGCGTATCCGGCGCTGCGCCACGAGCGTTTCGAATTCCACGAGATTGCGTCGCCGCAGGCGTTTCGCGCCCATCCGCAGCTCGCGTGGGGCTTCTACGGACACCGTCTTTCGCTGTATCGCTCGACGGTGCCGCACGCGGGCTTCGCGATCCTGCGCCGCTGGATCGAGGCGATGCCGAACGGCGGGTTCGTGCTGACGAGCAATGTCGACGGCCAGTTCCAGGCAGCCGGCTTCGATCCGGCGCGCATCGTCGAGATCCACGGTTCGATCCATGCGCTGCAATGCCTGCGACCGTGCTCGGATCAGACCTGGGATGCCGCGTCGTTCGTGCCCGACGTCGACGCAGCCGCGTGCCGGCTGGTCGGGGCGCCGCCGCGTTGTCCGCGCTGCGGCGGTCTCGCGCGGCCGAACATCCTGATGTTCGGCGATTCGGGCTGGCTCGGCGCCCGCTACGACGCCCAGGAGCGCGCGCTGAACGACTGGCTCGCGCGCGCGGGACGCGTGGCGGTCGTCGAGATCGGCGCGGGCACCGCGATCCCGACCGTGCGCCTGCTGAGCGAGCGGCTCGGCGCCGATGTGATCCGCATCAACGCGCGCGAAGCCCACGCGCGCCGCGCGGACGTGATCGGGCTGAAGGGCGATGCGCTCGCGACGCTGACGGCGCTCGACGCGGCGTGGCGTCGCGAATGACGGCGACTGCGTGATCGCGCGGCGATTGCCGCGCGAGCCTGCGATGCCGGCTGCGGCGCGCCCGCCTGGCCGTCGCGCGGCAGTGCACGCAGGCGCGGGCTCGCCGCCGTTGTCGCGCCATTGCCGGCGCGCCGCGAATCCGCATACAGTTCTGGCTACACCGCCCGTGCGCGCCTCGCGCGCGGGCATGCCCATCGCTCCGGACGACCGGAGCCCGGCGGCCGAATGCAGCCGCCTCACCGACCGGGAGCCTCCTTGTTTTATTCGATCGTCGCGATCTTCGTCGGCGCCGGGCTCGGCGCACTGCTGCGCTGGTTCCTGAGCCTCGCGCTCAACGCCTTCTTTCCGGCCGTGCCGCTCGGCACGCTGGCCGCCAACCTGATCGGCGGCTACGTGATCGGCATTGCCGCCGTCGTGTTTACGACGCGCGTCGGGCTGCCGCCCGAGTGGCGCCTGTTCGTGATCACCGGTTTCCTCGGCGGCCTCACGACGTTCTCGACCTATTCGGTCGAGGTGATGACGCATGCGCTGCAGGGCGAATTCGGATGGGCAATCGCGGTGGCTGCCCTACACTTGACTGGATCGTTCACGCTGACGGCGCTCGGCATGTGGACCGCGCGTGCGTGGCTCGCCGCCGCCTGAGCGGGCGGCACCGGAGGGAGCGATGGACAGGGTGTTCCTGCGCTTTTACGTGCACGAGCAGCATCGCCTGCACTGGCAGCCGCTGTGGGAATGGCTGCTCGAGGAAGCGAACCGGATGGGTGTCGCGGGCGGCTCCGCGTTTCGCGCGATGGCGGGATTCGGCCAGCATCGCGTGCTGCACGAGGACCGCTTCTTCGAACTGCAGGGCGCGCTTGCGATCGAGGTCGAATTCATCGTCACCGAGGACGAGGCGCAGCGGCTGCTCGAGCGGCTGTCGCACGAGAAGGTACGCGTGTGCTATGCGATGATTCCGGCGCGCTTCGGCGTGATCGACACGCTGCACGCGCCGGCCGCGCCGCAGCCGTAAGGCCGGCTGCCGGCGAGAGCCGGCAGTCGCGTCGGGCCTCAGATGCCGAACATCGTCAGCGATACGGCCGCGCGCGTGACGATCATGATCAGCACCTGCACGATCACGAACAGCAGGATCGGCGACAGGTCGATGCCGCCGAGGTTCGGGATGATGCGGCGCAGCGGGTTCAGGAACGGCGCGGTGAGCTGATAGAGAATCGGCATCGCCGGCGAGCGCGGGTTGAGCCACGACAGCAGCGCCATCAGGATCGTCATCCAGATCACGAGGTTGAGCGCCCACTTCACGACGGTCAGCAGCGCGACGACGATGAGCGTCGCGATCACCGCAGCCGGATCGAAGCCGGCCATCACGACCATCAGCACGACATAGACGAGCGCGGTGAGCAGCGCGGCGACGACACTGGCCCAGTCGATGCCGCGCACGCCGGGGATCGCGCGGCGCAGCGGCAGCACGAGCCAGTTGGTGGCCTGCAGCACGGCCTGCGTGACCGGGTTGTACGGCGGCACGCGGACGGCCTGCATCCACACGCGCAGGATCAGCGCGGCGCCGAATAGCGTGAAGACGGTATTGAGCAGAAAACGGGCGATCTCGCCGAACATCGTTGGCATCCTTTTTATACAGTCGAGTAGCGTGCGGCCGCCAACGCCGGATGGCGGCGCATCGGCCGACACCTTATCACGCCTCGTCGCGCGGCGGGGAGGGGGGCGCGGCCGCGCGCGCGAGCGACGCCTCGACGACTTCGGCCAGCGCCGGCAGCGACGCCGGCGGGGCGGCGCGCTTCGCCGCGAGCGCGATCGCACGGCGCGTCAGCAGCGCATAGAGCATGGCGTGATCGCCGCCGCGCGCGTCGAGCAGCGCGAGCTGCCGCTCGACGATGCCCGTATCGCCGCGCGACACGGGGCCGGCAAGCGCGTTCGCGAGCCCCTTGTCGCGGGCGGTCTCGATCGTGCCGGCCAGCATCGGCAGCAGCGCGCGCAGCGCGGCCTGCTCGTCGAAGCCGACGCCGCGCCACAGCTCGACCGCTTCCGCGAGTCCGCACAGCGCGAAGCTCGCCGCATAGTGCGCGGCCGCGTGATAGAGCATCCTGCCGCCGGCCGGAATCGACAGCGGATGGCAGCCGAGTGCGGCGACAAGACGCAGCAGCGTCGCGTGCAGCGCGCCGTCGGCTTCGATCGTGACCGAGCAGCCGTCGATGCGCGCCAGATCGGCGTCGCTGCCGCCGAACAGGTAGAGCGGGTGAAAGCCGCCGGTGGCCGCACCCTGCCGTTTCGCCGGATCGAGCAGGTCGACGGCCGACGCGCCGCTGCAATGGACGAGCGCCTGCCGCGCGGCGCGCGCCGTGTCGAAACGCAGCGTGGCGGCGGTCGCGGCGAGATGGTCGTCGGGCACGGTCAGGAAGATCAGGTCGGCGGCGTCGACCACCTGCTGCGGCGTGTCGAACGCCATGCAGCCGTCGATGTGCGCGGCGAGCGCCCGCGCAGATTCGGGCGTGCGGCTCGCGATCGCGACGACGGGAAAACCGGCCTGGGCGAAGCGCCGCGCGACGCAGTGCGCGAGGCGGCCGGCGCCGATGAAGCCGAGGCGAGGTGTGTCGGGGAGGGACATGGCAGCACGGGAAGCGAAAAGCGGGACAGCCGCCAGTATCGCAGGAATGGTGCGGCGGCCCGGCGCTCGCGCGAGCTTACGGAATCCGACCCCGAAACATTCGTGGCGGCCGCCGTCTTGAATTGTCGGCGTCTTGTCTCAAATTTGTAATCGTTCATTACGGAAGCGCGGCCCACGCGCGCGCGGCGGCCGGTAAGACTGACCGGCAGGGTCGCCGCGATACGTCAGACCGGACGAAACTGCGCGGCCTGCGCCGGGTGCCGCGTGCGCCGGAAGCCGTGCCCCAGCTCGATCGCGGCCGCGTGCAATTGCAATTTGCAACAAATGGACGACACGCGTGGGGTGCGTTTTCGCTACATTGCTCTCATGCGACGTGCACGCCCGCCGTTGCCGACAGGAGCGCCTAAAATACCGCTCCAGCAGGAGAATCGAAGTGAAAAAGCTCATTCCGTTGATTGCCGCCGCCGCGCTGGGCCTGGGTGCCGCAAGCGCCGCGCAGGCCCACGTGTCGATCGGGGTCGGCATCGGTGTCCCGGTCGCGCCCGCTTATCCCGTCTATGCACCGCCGCCGCCGGTGTACTACGCGCCGCCGCCGCCGGTCTACTACGCACCTGCGCCGGCCTACTACGGCCCGCCCGCGGTGGTCGTGGGCGGCGGGTACTACGGCCGTCCGTACTGGCATCGCGGCTGGCACCACGGCTACTGGCGTCGCTGATCGGTCCCGCGCGGCCTGACCGCGCGCGGCAAAACGGCGCAACGTCCCGCGAGGGGCGCTGCGCCGTTTTTCGTTGGGGCCGCCACCGCGGGCGCGGCCCGCGCGCGTCGGCTCAGGCCGCGTGCACGATGAGGTCGCGGTAGCCGCCGACGATCACGCTGTACGAGAAATACGCGAACAGCAGCGCCGATGCGACATGGCATGCGCGCATCAGCCCCGCGCCCGCGCGCTTGCGGCCCTGGCTCGCGAGCGTGCACATGAACAGCGTCCACGCGAGGCCGCCGAGGAAGAAGCCCGACAGGAACACCGACGCCGTCGCCGGCGTGGTCGCGCCGGCCTTGGCGATCAGCGCGCCGCCGACCGCCGCGAACCACAGGATCGCGCTCGGCGACGACATCGCGAGCAGCATCCCGCGCATGAAGCTGCGCCGCGCGCTCGCGCGCGGCGGCGGCGCGGCGTCCTTGTCGTCGCCGGGCCCGGCGGCCGGCGCCAGCGCTTCGCGCGCCATCTTGCAGGTGAGGAACAGCAGCACCGCGCCGCCGCCGATCCAGACGATCCAGCGGACCGCCTCGAACTGCAACAGCACGGCCATCCCCGCCAGCGCGAGCGCCGCGTAGACGAGATCGCCGACGCACGAGCCGACGCCGAGCCAGAAGCCCGGCCGGAAGCCGTGCGACAGCGTCAGCGACAGCATCGCGACATTGACGAGGCCGATGTCGAGACACAGCGACAGCGACAGGAAGAAACCGTCGGACAGCATCGAGGCGGGCGGGAAACTCATCGTCGTTCGTATCGGGGTGGGGAGGGGGCAACGGGCAGGCCGGCCGGCGCCGGCCATGCGGGCTTACAGGCCGATCTCCTGCCACAGCCGGTCGACGCGCGCCTTCACGGCCGCGTCCATCTCGATCGGCCGGCCCCATTCGCGATTCGTCTCGCCGGGCCACTTGTTGGTCGCGTCGAGCCCCATCTTCGAGCCGAGGCCCGCGACGGGCGACGCGAAGTCGAGATAGTCGATCGGCGTGCTGTCGACCATCACGGTGTCGCGCACCGGGTCGACGCGCGTCGTGATCGCCCAGATCACCTCCTTCCAGTCGCGGATGTTCACGTCCTCGTCGACGACGACGATGAACTTCGTGTACATGAACTGCCGCAGGAAGCTCCACACGCCGAACATCACGCGCTTCGCGTGGCCCGCGTAGCTCTTCTTCATCTGGACGATCGCCATCCGGTAGCTGCAGCCTTCGGGCGGCAGGTAGAAGTCGGTGATCTCCGCGAACTGCTTCTGCAGCAGCGGCACGAACACCTCGTTGAGCGCGACGCCGAGGATTGCCGGCTCGTCGGGCGGCTTGCCGGTGTAGGTCGAGTGGTAGATCGCGTCGCGGCGCATCGTGATGCGCTCGACCGTGAAAACCGGGAACCACTCCTGCTCGTTGTAGTAGCCCGTGTGGTCGCCGTACGGCCCTTCGAGCGCGTGCTCGTACGTGCTCGAAGGGCGCGGCGGTGCGCCGGCCGGCGCCGGTGCGGGCGCGCCCTGCTGCGGATGGATGAAGCCTTCGAGGACGATTTCCGCGCGCGCCGGAACCTGCAGATCGACGCCGGGTGTCAGGCACTTCGCGAGCTCGGTGCGGCTGCCGCGCAGCAGGCCGGCGAACTGGTACTCGGACAGCGAATCGGGCACCGGCGTCACCGCGCCGAGCGTGGTCGCCGGATCGGCGCCGAGCACGACCGCGACCGGATACGGCTTGCCGGGATTGCGCAGCGTGAATTCGCGGAAGTCGAGCGCGCCGCCGCGATGCGCGAGCCAGCGCATGATCAGCTTGTTGCGGCCGATCAGCTGCTGGCGGTAGATGCCGAGGTTCTGGCGCGGCTTGTTCGGCCCGCGCGTGACCGTCAGGCCCCATGTGACGAGCGGCCCCGCGTCGCCGGGCCAGCAGGTCTGGATCGGCAACCTGTGCAGGTCGACGTCGGCGCCTTCCCAGACGATCTCCTGGCACGGCGGCGACGAGACCGACTTCGGCGCCATGTCCCACACCGCCTTCGCGAGCGACAGCAGCTTGCCGGCGTCCTTCAGGCTCTTCGGCGGATCGGGCTCCTTCAGCGCGGACAGCAGGCGCCCGAGGTCGCGCAGCGAGTCGAGCGCGGCGTCGTCGCCCGCGTCGACGCCCATCCCGAGCGCGACGCGGCGCGGCGTGCCGAACAGGTTGCCGAGCACCGGGAACGCATGGCCGGTCGGCGCATCGAACAGCAGCGCCGGGCCGCCCGCGCGCAGCACGCGATCGCACAGTTCGGTCATTTCGAGCACGGGCGACACGGGCTGCGTGACGCGCCGCAGTTCGCCGAGCGCCTCGAGGCGCTGGATGAAATCGCGTAAGTCTTTGTATTTCATGAACAAGGTCCGGGCTGCCCGCAGGACGGGCAGCGATGGGCGGGCGCAGCGGCCGGCTGCGGCCCCGAATCGACCGACGATTTTACCCGGGCCGCCGCGCGACCGCCCGAACGAGAAAAAAGTCGATCGCGCGCAAACCCCCTTCGGCACGGGGCCGGCGATCTGAAGGGTGATTTCAAATTACTTTTTGTTATAGATTTGACGGTTTATAGTGTTGACGATCTATAAAACCCTGCTAGAATCCGCTCACATTGGCTGCAGGGTAAAGGCTTCGAGCCGCCAATCACCGATCTTTGACGCAGCGCGTCACCGTCCGCCGCAACCTGCACGGCGTATTCGACGGTCTTAGTCGTAGTCCCGGCCAGCGCCTCCTGACGCTGGTTTTTTGCGTGGGTGCCACCGCGTATGCCCGCCTCGCCCAATGTGCGAAGGCGCCGGCCCAGTCCTACACCGTGGCCTCGAACGGTATATACCGTTTCCCCGATGCCCGTGCGCCCCAACCAAGGCGTGCGGCGTCGTGATTCCGCGGCGCGTCATCTGTCTCGCCATCGAGCTGAGCGAGCCGCACGAGTCATGTTCATGGGAGATGATCTGAATGAACGCTTGGTTATCGTGGCGTCCCAGTGAGCAGCATGCGCAATTCGTGCGCAACGTGCTGCGTCGCGGGACGCGTGTCAGTCACCATCTATTCAGCGTTGTCGGTTGTTGCGCTGTTGCAGTCGCGCTCGCGCTGTGGCTGCTGCCGACCGTGCGCGGCACGCTTGCCGCGAAGCTGATGCCGGTCGTGTCCGCGGCCGTGCAGGCCGGGCCGGCCCGTCTGCTGACCGGCCACCCGCTGCCGAATTTCGCGCCCGCCGGCGCGCAGCCGCAGCAGGACGACGGCCCCGAAACGGATGCGCTGGCCGTCGGCCTCGACGTCGCGCCGGACGCCGCCGCATCGAACGATGCGTCGGACGTGGCCCGCAGCGGCCCGTCTCCCGTCGCGCTCGCGAAGCTGATCCCGACCCAGCGCGTGCCGGCCGATGCACGCGACGATCGTGCGCTCGCGTCGAACCGCGAACAGGCGCTGGTCGCGACCTATCTGTCGCGCCGCTATCGCGTCGCGCAGGAGCCGCTCGGCCAGCTGGTCAAGGCGGCGTTCCAGACCGGCCACGACGTCGGCCTCGATCCGCTGCTGCTGCTGTCGGTGATGGCGATTGAATCGGGCTTCAATCCGTACGCGGAAAGCGGCGTCGGCGCGCAGGGCCTGATGCAGGTCATGTCGAAGGTCCATTCCGACAAGTTCGAGTATTTCGGCGGCACCGACACCGCGCTGCAGCCGCTCGCGAACCTGCAGGTCGGCGCGCTCGTGCTGAAGGACTGCATCGCGCGCGGCGGCTCGCTCGCGAACGGCCTGCGGCTGTACAACGGCTCGACCAACCCCGACGACACCGCCTACGGCGCGAAGGTGATGGCCGAGCGCAGCCGCCTGCGCGACGTGTCGCGCGGCCGCAGCGTGCCGATCAATGCGCCGCAGGCGCCGGCGCAGCCGGCCAAGCCGATCGTCACCGCCGCGGTGACGGCAGCGGCCGCGGGCGGCGCGAAGCGCGTGCACGCGACGCTCGACGCCGCGCAGCCGCTGTCGGCGAAGACGACCGCGCCGAAGGCGCCGCAACAGGCCGACGCAAGCGTCGACGCGGTGAAGCAGGCACACGACGATCATTCGGATCTGGGCGCGTAACGCGCGGCTGCGGCGGCATCAAAGTGGAAAAGGCACCGAAAGGTGCCTTTTTCTTTGGGCGCGAGCCTGGACCCGGCGAGCGGGCGTCGGTGGTTCAGCGTTGCCCGAACAGCGTGGCGAGCCGCTCGACGGCCTCTTCGAGGCGCGAGTAGGCGGTTGCATAGGACAGCCGGATATAGTCGCGCGGCGCATGCACACCGAAGTCCATCCCCGGTACCAGCACGACGCCCGCGTCGTGCAGCATCGCCTGCGTGAGCGCCGCGCTGTCGCCGGCTGCCGGGTGGGCGACGCCGCCGCAGTGCGCGTAGACATAGAACGCACCGTCCGGCATCACGGGCACCGTGAAGCCGAGCCGTTCGAGGGCGGGCGCGATGAAGTCGCGGCGGCGCTTGAATTCGACGCGGCGCGCTTCGTAGATGTCGAGCGCGGCCGGTTCGAAGCAGGCGAGCGCCGCGTGCTGCGCGAGCGCGGACGGACAGATGAACAGGTTCTGCGACAGTTTCTCGAACGTGCCGACCAGCGCCGGCGGCACGACGAGCCAGCCGAGCCGCCAGCCGGTCATGCTGAAGTACTTCGAGAAGCTGTTCACGGTGACGACGTCGTCGCCGAACGACAGCGCCGATACGGGCGGCGCGTCGTAGCTGAGCCCCTGATAGATCTCGTCGACGATCGTGAAGCCGCCGCGCGCGCGCACGGCCTCGACGATCTGCCTCATCTCGTCGGGCTCGAGCGACGTACCGGTCGGATTCGACGGCGATGCGAGCAGCACGCCGCGCGTGCGGTCGTTCCAGCGCGTGCGGACGTCGTCCGCGGTCAGCTGGAAGCGCGCGTCCGGGCCGCTCGGCACGAGCACCGGGCGGCCTTCGGCCGCCGCGACGAAGTGCCGGTTGCACGGATACGACGGGTCGGGCATCAGCACCTCGTCGTCGCGGCCGACGAGCGCGAGACACGCGAGCAGCAGCGCGGCCGACGCGCCGGCCGTCACGACGATCCGCTCGGGGCCGATGGTCAGGCCGTAGGCGCGCGCATAGTGCGCGGCGATCGCTTCGCGCAGCGGCGCGATGCCGAGCGCGCTCGTGTACTGGGTGACGCCGCGCCGCAGTGCGGCGGCGGCAGCCTCGACCACCGGTTCCGGCGCGGTGAAGTCCGGCTCGCCGATCCCCATGTGGATAACATCGCGCCCGGAGGACTCGAGTTGCTGTGCCTCCTTCATCAGTTCCATCACGTAGAAGGGCTGGATCGCGTCGACGCGTGATGCGAGCTTGACGAGCGAATCGGCGGTGGTATTCATCGGGCGGGACGGGGAGGGCGGGGCAAAAGAAAAAAACGGGCGCATGCGCGCCCGTTCCAGACCGGCGGAATCAGCCGTTGCGGCGCGCCTGCGTTTCGGCCGGGCGCAGCTTCGCGGCGAGCTTGTCGAGCACGCCGTTGACATACTTGTAGCCATCGGAGCCGCCGAACGTCTTGGCGAGCTCGACCGCTTCGTTGATGATCACGCGATACGGCGTTTCGACGTGGTGCGTGAGCTCGAACGTGGCGATCAGCAGCACCGCGCGCTCGACCGGCGACAACTGGTCGATCGGGCGGTCGAGCGACGGCGTGAGCGCTTCGACGAGTGTTGCGTGCTCGCGGATCACGCCATGCAGGATCGCGTCGAGCAGTGCCTTGTCAGCCTTGTCGTACCCGAGCGCGCCGCGCAGTTGCGCGTCGATCTCGCCGGAGGACGCGTTCGACAGCAGCCACTGATACAGGCCCTGCGTCGCCAGCTCGCGCGATTGTCGGCGGGCGCTCTTCTTCATGCGCGCTCCTCTTCGTCGTCTTCGTCCTCTTCTTCGTCCTCGTCCTCGTCGTCGCCGAGCTGGTCGAGCGCCATCGTCAGGTTGGCCATCTCGACCGCGACGCGGGCGGCGTCACGACCCTTTTCGGTCATGCGCGCGACGGCCTGCTCGTCGGTTTCGGTCGTCAGGACCGCGTTCGCGATCGGCAGGTTGAAGTCGAGGCCGATGCGCGTGATGCCCGCACCGCTTTCGTTCGACACGAGTTCGAAGTGGTAGGTCTCGCCGCGGATCACCGCGCCGAGCGCGATCAGCGCGTCGAACTGGCCGCTTTCGGCGAGCTTCTGCAGCGCGAGCGGGATTTCCAGCGCGCCGGGCACCGACACGAGGAGGACGTCCTCGCCGGTGACGCCGAGGCGTTCCAGTTCTTCGACGCACGCGTCGGCGAGGCCGTTGCACACGGGCTCATTGAAGCGCGATTGCACGATGCCGATACGCAGGCCGTCGCCTTCGAGATTCGGTTGGTATTGTCCGATTTCCATGATCTGGTCCGTGGTTAGGAGGAACGGTTATAGGGCGAAAGCGCCGTGGCGGGTTACGCGTGCGGCGCCGGGCAGGACTTGGCTTCGGCGCCGGGCATCGGGACGAAGCCCGTGACCTCGAGACCGTAGCCCGACATGCTGCCCAGCTTGCGCGGATTCGACAGCACCTGCATCTTGCCGACGCCGACATCGCGCAGGATCTGCGCGCCGATGCCGAACGTCTTGAAATCGACCGGCCGGCGCTTCAGCGCGGCGGCCTTCTCTTCCTCGTCGAACGCCTTGAAGACGTCGATCAGATGTTCCTTCGTGTCGCCGCAGTTGAGCAGCACGATCACGCCGAGATCGCGTTCGGCGATCTCGCGCATCGCGGCGTCGAGCGTCCACGAGTGCGTCGACACGCCCGTTTCGAGCAGGTCGAGCACCGACAGCGGCTCGTGCACGCGCACCGGCGTGTCGAGCTCCGGCGCCGGCGTGCCGCGCACCAGCGCGATGTGCGGCGAGCCGGTCGGCTGGTCGCGGTACAGCACCGCGCGGAACGTGCCGTGGGCCGTCTGCATCGTGCGCTCGGCGATCCGCTCGATGATCGATTCGGTGCGGCTGCGGTAATGGATCAGGTCGGCGATCGTGCCGATCTTCAGGTCGTGCTGCTGCGCGAACTCGATCAGGTCGGGCAGGCGCGCCATCGTGCCGTCGTCCTTGATGATCTCGCAGATCACCGCGGCCGGCGTGAGGCCGGCGAGCGCCGTGAAGTCGCAGCCGGCTTCGGTGTGGCCGGCGCGCACCAGCACGCCGCCCGGCTGCGCCATGATCGGGAACACGTGGCCCGGCTGCACGATGTGCTCGGGGCGCACGTCGTGCGCGACCGCCGTGGCGATCGTGTGCGCGCGGTCGGCGGCCGAGATGCCGGTCGTCACGCCTTCGGCCGCTTCGATGCTGACCGTAAACGCGGTGCCGTACTGCGTGCCGTTGCGATAGGTCATCAGCGGCAGTTGCAGCTGCTTGCAGCGTTCCTGCGTCAAGGTCAGACAAATCAGCCCGCGGCCGTACCTGGCCATGAAGTTGATCGCTTCCGGCGTGACGAATTCGGCGGCGATCACGAGGTCGCCTTCGTTTTCGCGGTCTTCTTCGTCGACGAGGATCACCATCCGGCCGGCTTTGAGCTCGGCGATGATGTCGGGCGTGGAGGCGAGCGTCATAAGGGGGCGAGAAAGAGGAAAGTGCGTATTTTACGCTAGCCGGACGGCGTTTCGGCTGGCGCGGGCCGCGCACGGCCCGCGAGTGCGCCGGAACGCGCTCCGGCCGGCCTGGGCGGCCGGTTCGACGCGGCTGCCGCGCGCGCCGTCGGCACGCGGGCGCAGGCGGCAGCGGTGCCGGGCCGCGCCCGGCCGGGCATCACGCGTGCTCGTTGCGGCCGCCGAGGTAGTCGAGCTTGCCGAGCTCGACGCCGTTGTGACGCAGGATGTCGTACGCGGTCGTGACGTGGAAGAAGAAATTGGGCAGCACGAAGTTCAGCAGGTACGACTGCCCGGTGAATTCGATCGGGCCGACGCGCATCTTGAGCACGATCTGGCGCGCTTCGCTGCCGTCGATCTGCGCGGCGTCGAAGCTTTTCAGGTAGTCGATCGTCTTCTGGATGCGCGCATGCAGTTCGTCGAAGGTCTGCTCGACGTCGGGATAGCTCGGGATCTCGACGCCGGCGAGCCGCGCGGCGCAGCCCTTGGCCGTGTCGGTCGCGATGTACACCTGGCGCACGAGCGGCAGCATGTCCGGATAGAGGCGCGCGCCGGCGAACACCGACGGGTCGATCTGTTTTTCGGCCGCATGTGCCTGCGCCTTGCCGAGGATGTGCTGCAGGTTGGTCAGGCCACGGATCAGCACGGGCAGCGAGGCCTGGTACATCGAGATGGACATGGGAACGACTCCTTGTGGAAGAGGGCGGCGCGCCGTGCGTTGCGGCGCCGGAACCGCTGTCGTCGCATCTTAGCGCGGCCGCGTGTCGCGTGCGCGTCGATGGCCGTTCGGCCAGGTGTCGGCGCGGCGCTCATGCGTGCCGCAGCCAGTCGATCATCCGTCGGTGGCGGTCCGCAAGGTTGGCCGGCGATTGCGGCACGTGATCGTCGCCCCAGTAGCGGATCAGCCGCACGTCGCGCTTCAGATGCGTGAGCGCTGCGAACATCCGTTCGCTTTGCTCGAGCGGCACGTAGTCGGCATCGCCGTGAATCAGCAGCAGCGGCGTCGTGATCCGCGCCGCGTGCAGGCTCGGGCTGAGCGCGTGATAGGCGTCCGGGCGGCTCCACGGGGTCGCATCGAGGCGCCAGCTGTTGTCGGCGAGCGTCTTGCCGAGCAGCGCGAAGCGCTCGGGGCGCTCGTCGTCGCCCGTTTCGTAGCGCAGACGCGGATCGAGCGACGCGTAAAGCGCCGCCGCGTCGCTGATGCCCGCGCTCGATATCCCCGAACGGAACATCGGCGTGCGCGCGAGCAGCATCATCGCGGCCCAGCCGCCGAGGCTGTGGCCGTACAGGTGCAGCCGGTCGCGATCGACGTATCCGGCGGCGGCCGCCGCGTCGACGGCCGCGCGAACGTCGTCGAGCATCCTGTCCGCCATCGATGCAGGATCGACGCCGAGCACGCTGCGCATGTTGACGTCGATCACGGCGAAGCCGTGGGCGGCGAACAGCTGGAGGTTGAACGGCAGCGGGCAGTCCGGTTCGTGGAACATGTGCGGATGGCGCGCGGTTTTCTCGTGTGGATACACCCAGACGACCGCGGGCAGCGGCGCGTCCGCGTAATCGGGCGGCAGCAGCACGTCGACGAAGCGCGGGCGGCCCGGTTCCACGCCGCGACACGGAAGCCGGTGCGCGGTGCCGGTCGCGATGCCGGCCAGCTGGCGGTTCGTTTCGAATACGACCGTCGCGTCGTCTTGCGCGTCGGCCAGCCGCACCGCCAGCCGCGTGGCGTCGCGGCCGTGTTCGATGCACGCGACATATCGGCGGTCCGGTTCCGGCGGCACGCGTTCGACGCGTACGCCGTCGGCGGCGGTCGGCGTTTGTGTGTCGTCGGCGGCGTCGGCGTCGGTCTCGGCCGGCGCTTCGTCCGGCAGCGACGCGCGCGACAGCGCGGCCTGCGCGCATTCGTCCGGCGACAGCGCGCGTAGCGTGCCGGCGACCGGGTCGAACGCCCACCAGTCGGGCGTCCGTTCGCCGGGCGCGTTGGCGAACGACCGGCTGTCGAGCACATCGGCTGTCGGCCGCCGGCCGAGCGCGTTGGCTTCCCACGCATGGCGCGCGTTCGTAAACAGGCGGCGGTGCAGGTGCGTCGCGATCGGTGCGGCGCCTTGCGCCAGCAGCGGCAGTGCGACCCGGCCGTCCGCGAGCCAGGTGAACGGGCCGTCGCGATCGAGCGGGGAGAGGTCGAGGCTGCGCGAGGTCGTGATCGGCGTCACGGCCGCCGTCGCCGGCTCGATCAGCACCGCGTGCGCGGCGTCGTCGTCGGCCGACAGCGCGACCGCGGCGATCCATCGTCCGTCGGGCGACCACGACGGCGACCCGCATGCGCGTCCGGTCCGCACGTCGCCCGCGAGCCGGCGCAGCGTGCGCTCGGCAAAGACGAACAGATAGAGCTCGGCGCGATCGAGACCGCCGAGGTAGGGGCGGTCGAAGCGCAGCGCGTCGCCCAGCGGACGGATGACGGCGAAGCAGATCGAGCCGCCGTCGGGCGACAGCGCGCAGGTGCGGCCGTAGTAGCGCTGGAAATCGTCGAGCGACAGCAGGTCGTCGACGGTGAAGCGGCGGGGTTGCGTGGAATCGGGGCGGGCGACTGTCACGCAGGCTCCTGATCGGATCGGCGAAAGCCGATAGACAGGAAGCGCCGGGCGCGAGTTCCGGTCGATGCCCGGGCGGGCCGGCCTCGCGTTCAGCGCATGCCGCCGCCGGATAAAAAAACGCCAACCCGTGTGAACAGGTTGGCGTTCCGTGCAGCGGATGACCGGTATCAGAACTGGTTCATCGTGTTGTCCTTGCCCGCCGCCTTCAGCGCTGCTTCGCCGCTGAAGTATTCCTTGTGGTCGTCGCCGATATCCGAGCCGGACATGTTCTGGTGCTTGACGCACGCGATGCCCTGACGGATTTCCTTGCGCTGCACGCCGGCCACGTAACCGAGCATGCCCTGATCGCCGAAGTATTCCTTGGCCAGGTTGTCGGTCGACAGTGCGGCCGTGTGGTACGTCGGCAGCGTGATCAGGTGATGGAAGATCCCGGCTTCGCGCGACGCATCGGCCTGGAAGGTGCGGATCTTTTCGTCGGCGAGCGCGGCCAGCTCGGAGTCGTCGTATTCGACGCTCATCAGCCGCGCGCGGTCGTACGCCGACACATCCTTGCCCGCGGCCTTCATCGCGTCATAGGCCTGCTGACGGAAGTTCAGCGTCCAGTTGAACGACGGGCTGTTGTTGTACACGAGCTTCGCGTTCGGGATGACCTTGCGGATCTCGCTGACCATGCCGCCGATCTGCGCGATGTGCGGCTTTTCGGTTTCGATCCACAGCAGGTCGGCACCGTTTTGCAGCGCGGTGATGCAGTCCAGCACGCAGCGTGCCTCGCCCGTGCCGGCGCGGAACTGGAACAGGTTGCTCGGCAGGCGCTTCGGACGCAGCAGCTTGCCGTCGCGCTTGATGACGACGTCACCGTTGCCCAGCGCGTCCGCCGAGATCTCGTCGCAATCGAGGAACGAGTTGTACTGGTCGCCGAGGTCGCCCGGCTCGCGCGTCACGGCGATCTGCTTGGTCAGGCCGGCGCCCAGCGAGTCGGTGCGGGCGACGATGATGCCGTCGTCCACGCCCAGTTCCAGGAACGCGTAGCGGATCGCGCGGATCTTCGCGAGGAAGTCCTCGTGCGGCACGGTCACCTTGCCGTCCTGGTGGCCGCACTGCTTCTCGTCGGACACCTGGTTCTCGATCTGGATGCAGCATGCGCCCGCTTCGATGAACTGCTTGGCCAGCAGGTAGGTCGCCTCGGCGTTGCCGAAGCCCGCATCGATGTCGGCGATGATCGGCACGACGTGCGTGACGTGGTTGTCGATCTTTTCCTGGATCGCGGCCTTGGCGGCAGCGCCTTCGGCGGCATCCAGCTCGCGGAACAGGCCGCCCAGCTCACGGGCGTCGGCCTGGCGCAGGAACGTGTACAGCTCGCGGATCAGCGCGCTGACGGCGGTCTTTTCGTGCATCGACTGGTCCGGCAGCGGGCCGAACTCGGAGCGCAGCGCGGCGACCATCCAGCCGGACAGGTACAGATAACGGCGCTCGGTGCTGTTGAAGTGCTTCTTGATGGAGATCATCTTCTGCTGGCCGATGAAGCCGTGCCAGCAGCCCAGCGATTGCGTGTACTTGGACGGATCCGCATCGTAGGCGGCCATGTCGGCGCGCATGATCCCGGCCGTGTACCGGGCGATGTCCAGGCCCGTCTTGAACTTGTTCTGTGCGCGCATGCGGGCGGCGTACTCGGGATTGATCGCATCCCATGCGCTGCCGTGCGCTTCTTTCAAAGCGGCAATTGCCTTGATGTCGTCCTGATACTGGGCCATGTGAATCTCCTGAGAAGAAAGCGTGTTTGAGAACCGGATCGAGTGGACCGCCACGTCTGTCGCAGCGAACTGCATGACTGCATTGTATGGGCTTTTCGATGCATCGCGGCAATGTCTTATATAAGACATAGGACTAATTTGTTCTTTATTTTTCAACGAGATAGGTCGAGTCTGTCGCGATTTGGAACAGGCTTTCCAAAAAAGGCGCGGGCGCGGGGCGACGGAAATCCGGAGAGGGTTCCGTAATGTGAAACGATCTTTCGGGTGCTGAAGGCGGGGCGGGGCAAGCGTGGTTTTGCGCGACGATCGTCGAGGGGCGACTGTCGATGCGGGTTTCGACGGGCAGGTGTTCTGGCGCGCGGCGAGTCGACTCGTCGGCAGGGGAGGTATGCAAACCCGGGTGCGGCGGGTCTGGGCAACGACAGGCAGGAGGGGAGCCTGACCGGCGTGAGGTCAGGCGAGCCAGCCGGCAGTGCCGGCTGTGGCCTTCGCGGGAGTCAGGGAACGGCAGCGGCTGCGCGGAAGCGAGCGGCAGCGGCCGGGGGATCGGGTCGGGCGGAGCAAGCCGCTTTCCGGAAGCCCGATCGCTCTCGCTCTATATATATGCGGCGCGGAAAACGACGGCATACGGTCACGCACGCCGTCCCGCAACCGGGGGTCGATCGCAACGAGACGACCCGGTCCGGCCCAACGCCGCGTTACTTCAACGGCTTGTCGCCATCGGGTGCGGTCGACAGCATCCGCTCCACATACCGCGCAATCATGTCGACCTCGAGATTGACCTTGTCCCCGGCCTTCAGATGACGCAGCGTCGTGACCTCGACCGTATGCGGAATCAGGTTGATCGAGAATTCGGAGCCGTCCGCCAGATCCTCGACCGAATTCACGGTCAGGCTCACGCCGTTGACCGTGATCGAGCCCTTGTACGCGAGATAGCGGCCGAGCTCGCGCGGCGCGACGATGCGCAGTTCGTGCGATTCGCCGACCGGCGCGAAGCACGACACGGTGCCGAGCCCGTCGACGTGGCCCGACACGATATGGCCGCCGAGCCGGTCGTGTGCGCGCAGCGCCTTCTCGAGATTGACGTCGCCCGGCTCGGCGAGGCCGACCGTGCGGTTCAGGCTTTCGCGCGATACCTCGACGTCGAACGCGGCGTCGGTCTTTTCGATCACAGTCATGCACGCGCCCTGGATCGCGATGCTGTCGCCGAGCGCGACGTCGGCGAGGTCGAGTCCGCCGGCCTGCACGGACAGGCGCACACCCGCCTCGGGCGAAGCGCCGAGCGGCGTGATCGATTCGATGCGGCCGACGGCCGCGACAATTCCGGTAAACATCGTGACGATTCCGTTCAATGAGTGGCGGGGGGCGGCGCAAAACGCGCCAGGATCCGCAGATCGTCGCCGATCCGCTCGATCTGGTGAAACACGAGCCGCGTGCGCGCGTCGAGGTTCGCCGGCGCGGCGAGGTCGAACATGCCGGCCGCGTCGCCGCCGAGCAGGCTCGGCGCGAGATAGACGAGCAGTTCGTCGACGCACTGCTCGCGCAGCAGCGAGCCGTTCAGCTTGTGGCCAGCCTCGACATGCAGCTCGTTGATGCCGCGCGCGCCGAGCGTAGCCAGCATCGCGGGCAGGTCGACCTTGCCGTGCGCGTTCGCGAGCGGCACGATCTCCGCGCCGCGCGCCTTCAGTGCGGCCGCGCGCGCTTCGCCGGCGGCGTCGAGTTGGCCGCAGAAGATCAGCAGCGGCGCGCCTTCGAGCAGCCGCGCATCGAGCGGCAGCTCGAGCCGGCTGTCGACCAGCACGCGCTGCGGCTGGCGCGGCGTGTCGATGCCGCGCACGGTCAGCAGCGGGTTGTCCTCGCGTACGGTGCCGATGCCGGTGAGGATCGCGCACGCGCGCGCGCGCCATGCATGGCCGTCGAGGCGCGCGGCGTCGCCGGTGATCCACTGGCTTTCGCCGGACGGCAGCGCGGTGCGCCCGTCGAGCGTCGCGGCACTCTTCATCCGCACCCACGGGCGGCCGCGCGTCATGCGCGACACGAAGCCAATGTTCAGCTCGCCCGCTTCATGCGCGAGCAGCCCGCAGCGCACGTCGATGCCCGCGTCGCGCAACATGCCGAGACCGCGCCCCGACACCTGCGGATTCGGGTCTTCCATCGCGGCGACGACCTTCGCGACGCGCGCCTCGATCAGCGCGTTCGCGCACGGCGGCGTGCGGCCGAAATGACTGCACGGCTCGAGCGTCACGTAGACGGTCGAGCCCGCGACGTCGTGGCCGCGCGCGCGCGCATCCTTCAGCGCCTGCACTTCCGCGTGATCGTGGCCGGCCGGCTGCGTGTAGCCTTCGCCGATCACGTCGCCGCCCTTGACGATCACGCAGCCCACGCGCGGGTTCGGCGTGGTCGTATACATGCCGCGCGCCGCCAGCGCGAGCGCGCGCTGCATGTGGGCGAAGTCGATATCCGAGAACATGCGCGCGGACCCGGGTCAGGCGGCGAGTGCCGCGAACGCGCGGCGCGCGGCCGCGAGCGTCGCGTCGATCACCGCGTCGTCGTGCGTGCTCGACACGAAGCCGGCTTCGTACGCGGACGGCGCGAAGTAGACGCCTTCGTCGAGCATCAGGTGGAAGAAGCGGTTGAAGCGCTCGATGTCGCTCTTCGTGACTTCGGCGAAGCTGGTCGGCACGCGCTCGGCGAAGTACAGGCCGAACATCGCGCCGATCGAGTCGGCCGCGAACGGCACGCCGGCCGCGCGCGCTTCGGCCGCGAGGCCGTCGGCGAGGCGTTTCGTTTGCGCGGTGAGCGCGTCGTAGAAGCCGGGCGCCTGGATCAGCTGCAGCGTCTTCAGGCCGGCGGCGACCGCGATCGGGTTGCCCGACAGCGTGCCGGCCTGGTACACGCCGCCGAGCGGCGCGAGGTGGGCCATGATGTCGCGGCGGCCGCCGAACGCGGCAGCCGGCATCCCGCCGCCGATCACCTTGCCGAGGCAGGTGAGGTCGGCTGCGATCCCGTAGTGCGCCTGCGCGCCGCCGAGCGCGACGCGGAAGCCGCACATCACTTCGTCGAAGATCAGCACGGCGCCGTGCTTCGTGCACAGCGTGCGCAGCGCGTTCAGGAATTCCGGCGTGCCGCGCACGAGGTTCATGTTGCCGGCGACCGGCTCGACGATCACCGCGGCGATCTCGTCGCCGAACGCGCCGAACGCTTCTTCGAGCGCGGCGACGTTGTTGTATTCGAGGACGGTCGTGTGCTTGGCGATGTCGGCGGGCACGCCGGCCGAGGTCGGGTTGCCGAACGTCAGCAGGCCCGAGCCTGCCTTCACGAGCAGGCTGTCCGCGTGACCGTGGTAGCAGCCCTCGAACTTGACGATCCGGCTGCGGCCCGTGAAGCCGCGCGCGAGGCGCAGCGCGCTCATCGTGGCCTCGGTGCCGCTCGACACCATCCGCACCTGCTCGATCGACGGCACGAGCTTGCAGATTTCCTCGGCGATCTCGATCTCGGCTTCGGTCGGCGCACCGAACGAGAAGCCGTCGGCGAGCACCTTCTGCACGGCGTCGAGCACGTCCGGATGGACGTGGCCGACGATCATCGGGCCCCACGAGCCGATGTAGTCGATGTACTGCTTGCCGTCGGCGTCCCAGAAGTACGGGCCTTGCGCGCGCGCGACGAAGCGCGGGGTGCCGCCGACCGAACGGAACGCGCGCACCGGCGAATTGACGCCGCCGGGAATGGTCTTCTGGGCGCGTTCGAAGAGGATCTGATTGTTGGACATGAGCGAAACCTGCGAGAGAACGGCGCGGGGCCTGTGCACGGGCCGGCGCCTGGGCGGAACGATCGTCCGATTGTACCGGAGACGCGCGCGGCGGGCCCGTGGGCGGGGTTGCGGCCTTTCGGCGCGTACGGGATTGGCCGGCGGCCCACTCGCGCCGTCGTGGAAAAGCTGATGCGACCCGTTTATTTCTGCGTGTGTCGCGGCGGCTTGCGGCGGCCGCCGGTCAGCTCGGCCCAGCGCTTCTCGAGCGGGCCTTCGACCATCGGCTTGATCGACGTGCCGGACGTCTGCGCGTCCCAGGTCTGTACCGAATACGGATGCACGCGCAGCGCGTCGCGCGGGATCACGACGTCCTGATGGCCGTCGACGAGCCAGTCGTACACGAAGTCGATGCAGAGCCGGTAGCCGCGTTTGGTCGTCGGATCGGGCACTTCATAGGGCGCGCGCGTCACGTAGCCCGAGCCGAACACGCCTTTCGGCTCCTTCGCGACGCGATGCAGGAACACGCGGTCGCCGGGCAGGATGCTGCGCGCGAAGCCGCAGCCCCACACGTCGTGCACGGCCTCGCCGGCCTTCACGCGCGCGGCGACGTCGGGCAGTTCGGGCCACGGCCATTTCTTGGGGCTCCAGATCAGCAGGAAGGCGGTCATCGGTTCGCTCGCGCGGCGGATTGTTCAGACAAGGGAAGCAAGCTTAATCGAATCCGCGCGCGATCGCGTGCGGCGTGCCGCACCGGTTGCGCAAACAAGTTGCGCGTACAATCATGAGCCTGATCGCGCCGCCTTGGACGGCGCGTCGCGTCTTCACCGCCACGCGCGCCCCGATGCGCGCGGGCCTCACCCCCGGATTCCCATGTCACACGCTGTCCGGCGCCGGCCCGATGCCCGGCTGATCCTGTTGCTCGGTGCGCTCGCCGCCTGCGGGCCGATCGCCACCGACATGTACCTGCCGAGCCTGCCGTCGATCGCCGACGGCTTCTCGGTCAGCCCCGGCGCCGCGCAGCGCACGCTGACGAGCTTTATGGCCGGCTTCTCGATCGGCATGCTGCTGTACGGCCCGCTGTCCGACACCTGGGGCCGCCGCCCCGTGCTGCTCGGCGGCATCGCGCTGTTTACACTCGCGAGCGTCGGCTGTTTCGTCGCAGGCTCGATCGACATGCTGATTCTCGTGCGCTTCCTGCAGGCGCTCGGCGCGGGCGCGGCGTCGGTGCTCGCGCGCGCGATCGCGCGCGACGCGCACGAGCCGACCGACGCGGCGAAGGTGCTGTCGATGGTCGCGATCGTCACCGCGGTCGGCCCGCTGCTCGCGCCGCTGATCGGCGGCCAGATCCTGCGTTTCGCCGGCTGGCGCGGCGTGTTCGTCGTGCTCGCCGCGTTCGGCGCGCTGTGCGCGGCGGCCGCGTACCTGCGCGTGCCCGAGACCTGGCCGAAGGAGCGGCGCAAGAGCGCGGCCGTGCTCGCGTCGTTCGCGGCGTACGGGCGCATCCTGTCCGATCCGGTCGCGTGGGGCCACATGCTGTGCGGCGGGATGGCGTTCGCGTCGATGTTCTCGTACATCACCGCGACGCCGTTCGTGTACATCGAATATTTCCACGTGTCGCCGCAGCACTACGGGCTGCTGTTCGGGCTGAACGTCGTCGGCATCATGATCGGCAACTTCGCGAACACGCGGCTGGTCGGCCGCCTCGGCTCGCTGCGGATCATCGCGGCCGCGTCGCTGGTGAGCTGCATCGCGTCGCTCGCGGTCGCGCTCGTCGCGCTGACGGGGTGGGGCGGCCTGTGGTCGATCGTCGTGTGCCTGTTCTTCGTGGTCGGCGTGGTCGGGATCCTGTCCGCGAACTGCACGACCGACCTGATGCATCGCTATCCGCACAACGCGGGCGCGTCGGCGGCCGTGTTCGGTGCGATGCAGCTCGCGCTCGGCGCGCTGGCGAGCGTCGCGATCGGTGCGCTCGCGGACGGCACGCCGTTCGCGATGGGCGTCACGATCGGCGTGTCGGGCGTGCTGTGTTTCGTCGGGCGCGTGCTCGTGCTGCGCTGGCACGGCCGGCCGGTGAAAGCGGGCGCCTGAACCGGCGTCGGCCGCTTGGCCGAAGCAAACACGCCACCGTGCGCGATGCGTCGGTGGCGTTTTATTTGGCGGCGCGCACCGCCGACAAAAAAGCCGCCGGGCGCGACACCCGGCGGCATGCGTGCGATGCGAACCGAGCCCGCGTGCTCAGTCGCGCGTGACGTCCTTCACCACCGGCGATGCGCCGTGGCTCAGCCAGTCGAGCACGTCGGCGGTTTCGTCGTCGCTCGCGCGCGCCTTCGCCTGCGCGACCGCTTCGGACAGTTCGCCGTTCGGCGACGCGCGGCGGATCGCGACGCCGACCGCCAGGATGTCGATCATCAGCAGATGCAGGATCCGCGAGATCATCGACAGCTGCGATTCGCGCATCTCGATGTGATCGGTTTCGAGCGCGACGGTCGCGCGCTTCGCGAGCGGCGTATTGCTCGACGTGATCGCGATCACCTTGGCGCCGGCCTGCATCGCGACGTCGAGCACGCGCAGCAGCTCGGGCGCGCGCCCGGACTTCGACACCGCGACGATCACGTCGCCCTTGCCGAGCAGCGCGGCCGACGCGGCCTGCATGTACAGGTCGCCGTACGCGATGGTCGGGATCCCGAAGCGGAAGAACTTGTAGTGCGCGTCCTGCGCGACGATGTTCGAGTTGCCGAGCCCGTAGAACTCGATGCGCCGCGCGCCGTTGAGCGTCTCGATCGCATTCTCGACATGCTCGAAGTTCAGGTGCTCGCGCAGCTGCAGGATCGCGGAGACCGTGTTGTCGAGCACCTTCGCGCCGAAGTCGGTGGCCGTGTCGCCGAGATGCACCTGGCTGTGGCTCATCGGAATCGTGCCGGTGAGGCCCGTCGCGAGCTTCAGCTTGAAGTCGGACAGCCCCTGGCAGCCGAGCGAGCGGCAGAAGCGGATCACGGTCGGCTGGCTGACGTCGGCCTTGCGCGCGATGTCGACGATCGGGTCGTTGATGATCGAGCGCGGGTGGTTCAGCGCGAGATCGGCGACGCGGCGCTCGGCCGGCGTGAGCGCATCGCGCATCTGGCGGATCCGCTCGAACACGGCCGAAGACGCGCCGCCGGAGCGGTTCGACAACTGCTCCGCGAGGATCGCCGACACGCCGAGGAAGGCCGGATACTCGGCCGTGATCAGGTAGGTCGGGATGTTCGCGAGATACGCTTCGAAGCGGCCCTTCGCCTCGAAGCGCGCGCGGAACGGCGAGCGCGTGAACAGCTCGCCGAGTTTCAGCGCGACGCCGCCGCCGATATAGACGCCGCCGAGCGCGCCGAGCGTCACCGCGATATTGCCGGCGAACGTGCCGAGAATCGCGCAGAAGCAGTCGACCGCCTCGAGCGCGAGCGCGTCGCCCGCATGCGCGCGCTCGACGATCTCGGCCGTGTCGACGGTCGCGGCGACGCGCTTCTTGTCGCGCGCGGCGAGCGCGCGATAGACGATCTCCATGCCGGGGCCCGCGCACACGCGCTCGAACGACACGTGCGGAAACTTCTTGCGCGCGTACTGCAGCACCAGATCCTCGCGCTCGTCCTGCGGCGCGAACGATGCGTGGCCGCCTTCGCTGCCGAGCGCGATCCAGCGGTCGTCGGCGGGAATCAGCCCCGAGACGCCGAGCCCGGTGCCGGGCCCGAGCAGGCCGATCACGCTGTTCTGGCGGCGCGTGCCGCCGCCGATCTGCACGCGCTGCGCGTCGGTCAGGCCCGGCAGCGCCATCGCGAGCGCGGTGAAATCGTTGACGACCAGCAGCGTGTCGAAGCCGAGCGCGCGGCGCGTCGCCTCGATCGAGAAGCTCCAGTCGTGATTGGTCATCGTGACCTGGTCGCCGTCGACCGGGTTCGCGATCGCGATCGCCGCGTGGTTCACGCGGCTGATCTTCACGTCCTTCAGATACTTGCGGATCGCGTCGGTGATCGTCGGATAGTCGGCGCCGGGATAGACGCGGATCTGCGTGATCTCGCCCGGCCCGGTCTCCAGCGCGAAGCGCGCGTTGGTGCCGCCGACGTCCGCGAGCAGGCGCGGGCCGTCGGCATGCTGACCCGCGACGACGGCCTTACTTTGCGCACCAGTAGACATCGAGCTTGGTCCCCTTGTCGTTGGCCAGTTGGGAAATCGCGTTCTTCTGCAGCGTGGCTGCCGCGGCGTCGAGGACGTCGCGCTTGCGGCTGCCCGCGATCAGCAGGAACAGGTGCCGGACGCGCTTGAGCGCATCGAGCGAGTAGCTCACGCGCGCGTGCGGCGCGGCGCCCGGATGCACCGCGACGAAGCGCTCGGACGTCGCGATCGCGTGATCCCATTCGGGCGCGTCCGCGAAGATCGACGCGGTGTGGCCGTCCTCGCCCATGCCGAGCACCGCGACGTCCGGCACGCGATAGTCGGGGTTCGCGTTCAGCGCGGCAACCTGCGCGTCGAGCGTGGTGCGCGTGTCGACGAGCGGCAGGAAGCGGGCAGGGGCCGCCGCGTGCTGCAGCAGCGTGTCGCGCACGAGCTGCGCGTTGCTGGCCGCGTCATGTTCCGGCACCCAGCGGTCGTCGACCAGCGTGACGTCGACGCCGGCCCAGTCGAGCGCCGCGTGCGACAGCGTTTGCAGGAACGGGCGCGGGCTGGTGCCGCCGGACACCGCGAGCGTCGGCCGCGCGGGGCCGGCGAGCGCGGTGCGCAGCGCGTCGCCGACGGCGCGCGCGAGCGCTTCGCTTTGCGCTTCCTGGGTGTCGAAAGCGTGGATCTCGATCACATCTCCTCCGGACTGCTTTGTCTGTTCAAATCGTACGAATCGTGGGGCGTGCGGCCGTGCGCGTTCGGGCGCGCGGCCGCGGCGGCAACACCTCAGTTCTCTTCCTCGAGCCAGCACGTGCCGTGCTGCGCGAGCATCGCGCTCGCCGCGGCCGGCCCCCACGTCCCCGCCGCGTACGGCTTCGGCGGCTTCAGCGAGCGCGCCCATTCGTTCAGGATCGGCTCGACCCACTGCCACGCGGCTTCCTGCTCGTCGCGCCGCACGAACAGCGCGAGACGGCCGTTGATCACGTCGAGCAGCAGGCGCTGGTACGCCTCCATCTGCCCTTCCTTGAAGAACTGGTCGAACGCGAGGTCGAGGTGCACGCTCGCAAGATTCATCCCTTCGCCGGGCTGCTTCGCGAGACAGTACAGGCGGATCGTCTCGTTCGGCTGCAGGCGGATCACGAGGCGGTTCGAGCCGGGCCGCAGCGCGGTCGGCCCGAGCGCCGAGTGCGGCACCGGACGGAAGTTGACGACGATCTCCGCGACGCGGTCCGCGAGCCGCTTGCCGGTGCGCAGGAAAAACGGCACGCCGGCCCAGCGCCAGTTCTCGATCTCGGCCTTCAGCGCGACGAAGGTCTCGGTCTGGCTGTCGGGCTTCACGCCCGGCTCGGTCGCGTAGGCCGGCACCTGCGCGCCCTTGATCACGCCCGCATGATACTGGCCGCGCACCGCGACCTTGCCGATGTCGCGCGGATCGACCGGCTTCAGCGCCCGCAGCACGCGCAGCTTCTCGTCGCGCACCGAGTCGGAGTCCATCGAATGCGGCGGCTCCATCGCGACGATCGACAGCAGTTGCAGCAGGTGGTTCTGCACCATGTCGCGCAGCGCGCCCGTATTGTCGTAGAAATCGCCGCGCGCCTCGACGCCGAGCTCCTCGGCGATCGTGATCTGGATGCTCTCGACCCATTCGCGGCGCCACAGCGGCTCGAACAGCGCATTGCCGAAGCGCAGCGCGAGCAGGTTCTGTACCGGTTCCTTGCCGAGGTAGTGGTCGATCCGGTAGATCTGGCCTTCCGCGAAGATCTCGCCGACCGCGTCGTTGATCGCGGTCGACGAACGCAGGTCGTAGCCGAGCGGCTTCTCGAGCACGATGCGCGAGCCTTCGTTCAGGCCGACCGACGCGAGCGCCTTGCAGATCGGCACAAAGAGCGACGGGCCCGTCGCCAGGTAGAACACGCGGATGCCGGGCAGCGACGCGATCGCGTCGCGCAGCACGACGTAATCCTCCGCGCGGCCGAGATCGAGCTGCACGTATTCGATGCGATCGAGGAAGGACTTCCACGCGGCTTCGTCGAAGGCCTTGCCGGCCGCCTTTGCCGCGTGCGGCTTCACATGCGTGTCGACCCATTCGAGATAGCCGGCGCGATCCGATTCGTGTCGCGCGACGGCGATGATCCGGCCGCCTTCCGCGAGCATCTGCGCGCGGTGCGCTTCGAACAGCGCGGGCAGGATCTTGCGCATCGACAGATCGCCGGTGCCGCCGAAAAGTACGAAGGTGAAGCTGGAATCGGTATGCATGTGTCTCCGCCCGGTTTGAAGTAGCTGGGAAGCGATCCGTAGTGCGATAAAAATATTTTTGACACTGATTTGTAGTTTAACTACAATTCGCCGAAACGGGTAGCACCCGGACGAAGAAAAAATGAAGCGCGGCCGATGCAACGCGCGAGCTTCGTCGCCGGGAACGCCTTGTGCCGAATGTTATCGGACATTGACGGCGCGCATCGTTCGCGCGCCGCCGGCCCCCGGGCTCGTGCCGCACCGCGGCGAGCCAGAAACACAAAGAGGAGACACGCAGTTGAATCTCAAGTCACGCTTTCTGTAAGAGCCCGGCCGGTCATCGGCCCCGTGCGCGACACGCGTCTCGCGGCTCGATTTCCCCGTCGTCGTCAAGAAGCCGTTCCCGGTGAGGGAACTTCACGAGTTGATTCAGTCTGGAGGAGATAGGTAATGAAAGTTCGCTCGATCATGGGTGCGCTGTGCGCCGCAGGTCTGATGGCAGGCGCCGCGGCCGCGCAGGCGGCCGAGAATGTGACGGTGCTGCACTGGTGGACCTCGGGCGGCGAGTCGAAGGCCGTCGGCGTGCTGAAGGACGACATGCAGAAGGAAGGCTACGTCTGGAAGGACTTCGCGGTCGCGGGCGGCGCCGGCGCGGCGGCGATGACCGCGCTGAAGACCAAGGTGATCAGCGGCGACGCACCGTCGGCCGCGCAGATCAAGGGTCCGCTGATCCAGGACTGGGCCGACCAGGGCGTGCTCGTCAACATCGATTCCGTGGCGGGCGACTGGAAGCAGAACCTGCCGCCTGAAATCGACAAGATCATGAAGTACAAGGGCCACTACGTCGCCGCGCCGTTCTCGGTGCACCGCGTGAACTGGCTGTACATCAACAAGGCCGCGCTCGACAAGGTCGGCGCGAAGGTGCCGACCACCTGGCCGGAGTTCTTCGCGGTCGCCGACAAGCTGAAGGCCGCGGGCATCCAGCCGGTCGCGATGGGCGGCCAGCCGTGGCAGGACCTGACGCTGTGGGAAGACGTCGTGCTGTCGCAGGGCCCGGCCTTCTACAAGAAGGCGCTCGTCGATCTCGACCAGGCCACGCTGACGTCGCCGCAGATGGTGTCGGTGTTCGACACGGTGCGCAAGATCCAGGGCTACTTCGACGCGGGCCGCAACGGCCGCGACTGGAACCTCGCGACCGCGATGGTGATCAACGGCAAGGCTGGCATGCAGTTCATGGGCGACTGGGCGAAGGGCGAGTTCGAGAACGCGGGCAAGAAGGCGGGCAAGGACTACATCTGCGCGCCGGTGCCGGGCACGACCAATGCCTATACGTTCAACGTCGACTCGTTCGTGTTCTTCCAGCAGAAGGGCCAGAAGGCCGCGACGCCGGGCCAGCTCGCGCTCGCGAAGACGATCATGACGCCGGACTTCCAGGAGCAGTTCAGCCTGCTGAAGGGCTCGATCCCCGTCCGCCTCGGCGTGAAGATGGACAAGTACGACGACTGCGCGAAGAAGTCGTACGCCGACGAGCAGACCGCGATCAAGTCGGGCGGCTACGTGCCGTCGCTCGCGCACGGGATGGCGCAGGGCGATGCAACGGCCGGCGCGATCACCGACGTCGTCACGAAGTTCATGAACTCGCAGCAGGATTCGAAGAGCGCGGTCGCCGCGCTCGCGCGAGCCGCGAAGGTGAAGTAACGCGCGACAGGCGCCCGGCCGGCAGCGCTGGATCGGCCGGGCGTTCCTGCATGTGCAGCAAACGGGCGCGCCTGCGGGCCCGTGCCGTGTCCGGCGCCGGCTTCGGCCTGCGCCGCCCTCGTTCCAGGAGTCGAATCAAGTGGCTGCCCCTCTTAGCGGAAACGGATCCGGCGCTGCCGACGCGCGGCGCACGTCGCCGATGTCGGCGCTCGCCGATCGCTGGATTCCGAAGCTCGTGCTTGCGCCGAGCGTCGCGATCGCCTTAGTGTTCATCTACGGCTTCATCCTGATTACCGGCTATCTGTCGCTGACCAATTCGCGACTGTTGCCGAACTACGAATTCGACGGCTTCGGCCGTTACACGGACCTGTTCCAGAACGACGTGTGGTGGACTTCCGCCGCGAACCTCGGCTGGTTCGGGATTCCGTTCATCGCGATCTGCGTCGCGCTCGGGCTGTTCCTCGCGATCCTGCTCGACCAGAAGATCCGCAACGAAGGCGCGCTGCGCGCGATCTTCCTGTATCCGATGGCGCTGTCGTTCATCGTCACGGGCACCGCGTGGCAGTGGATCCTGAACCCGGGCCTCGGCCTCGAGAAGGTGATGCACGACTGGGGCTGGACGAGCTTCTCGTTCGGCTGGCTCGACGATCCGGACAAGGCGATCTTCTGCGTGGTGATCGCGGCCGTGTGGCAGTCGACCGGCTTCGTGATGGCGCTGTTCCTCGCGGGGCTGCGCGGCGTCGACGCGGAGATCTTCAAGGCCGCGCAGGTCGACGGCGCGACGCTGCCGACCATCTACCGCAAGATCGTGATCCCGAGCATGCGCCCGGTGTTCTTCTCGGTGCTGCTGATCCTCTGCCACATCACGATCAAGACCTTCGACCTCGTCGTCGCGCTGACGGCCGGCGGCCCCGGTACGTCGTCGTCGCTGCCGGCGATGTTCATGTACACGTTTTCGTTCAACCGCGGCCAGCTGGGCCTGGGCGCGGCGTCGTCGGTGATGATGCTGGCGACCGTGGTCGCGGTGCTCGTGCCGCTGATGTATATGGAATCGAGGAGCACGCGCAATGCAGCCTAAGATGACCATCAGCCGGGCGGTGATCTACGCGGCATTGATCCTGTTCGCGCTGTACTTCCTGTTCCCGATCTACGTGATGCTGTCGACGTCGTTCAAGGATCTCGACCAGCTGCGCACCGGCAACCTGCTGACGCCGCCGACGCACTGGACCTTCGCGCCGTGGGTGAAGGCGTGGAGCGAGGCCTGCACCGGCGTGCGCTGCGACGGGATGAAGCCGTTCTTCCTGAACTCGATCCAGATGGTGATTCCGGCCGTGCTGATCTCGTCGCTGATCGGCGCGTTCAACGGCTACGTGCTCACGCACTGGCGCTTTCGCGGCGCGGACGCGCTGTTCACGATGATGCTGGTCGGCTGCTTCATTCCGTTCCAGGTGATCCTGCTGCCGATGGCGCGGCTGCAGGGCATGTTCGGGCTCGCGAATACGATCCCCGGCCTCGTGTTCGTGCACGTCGTGTACGGGATCGCGTTCACGACGATGTTCTTCCGCAACTTCTACGTGAGCGTGCCGGCCGAGCTCGTGAAGGCCGCGCGGATCGACGGCGCGGGCTTCTTCACGATCTTCACGAAGATCCTGCTGCCGGTGTCGCTGCCGATCTTCATGGTGTGCCTGATCTGGCAGTTCACGCAGATCTGGAACGACTTCCTGTTCGGGATCGTGTTCTCCGGCGTCGACTCGATGCCGATCACGGTCGCGCTGAACAACCTCGTCAACACGTCGACGGGCGTGAAGGAATACAACGTCGACATGGCCGGCGCGATCATCGCCGCGCTGCCGACGCTGCTCGTCTACGTGATCGCCGGCCGCTACTTCGTGCGCGGGCTGACGGCGGGCGCGGTGAAGGGCTGAAGACGACGACCGAGCTGCCGCGCGGCTGACGCGCGGCGCATCGAAACGAACCGGACGCGGCGCGGGATGCGCGCCGAACCTTGCACGGACCGGAGCGCGCGCAGCGCGCTTCGGCCGACACCAGAGACAGAGGATTCACAGCATGGCAAGCCTTTCCATCCGTGACGTGTACAAGACCTACCCGAACGGGGTGCCGGTCCTGAAGGGTGTCGACATCGACATCGAGGACGGCCAGTTCCTGATTCTCGTCGGCGGCTCGGGCTGCGGGAAGTCGACGCTGCTCAACATGATCGCCGGGCTCGAGACCGTCACGAGCGGCGAGATCCGCATCGACGGCAAGGTCGTCAACGACCTGTCGCCGAAGGACCGCGACATCGCGATGGTGTTCCAGTCGTACGCGCTGTACCCGTCGATGACGGTGCGCGACAACATCTCGTTCGGCCTGAACATCCGCAAGGTGCCGAAGAACGAGCAGCAGCAGATCGTCGATCGCGTGTCGCAGATGCTGCAGATCCAGCACCTGCTCGATCGCAAGCCGGGCCAGCTGTCGGGCGGCCAGCGCCAGCGCGTCGCGATGGGCCGTGCGCTCGCGCGCGACCCGGCGCTGTTCCTGTTCGACGAGCCGCTGTCGAACCTCGACGCGAAGCTGCGCATCGAGATGCGCGCGGAAATCAAGCTGCTGCATCAGCGCCTCGGCACGACGATCGTCTACGTGACGCACGACCAGATCGAGGCGATGACGCTCGGCGACCGGATCGCGGTGATGAAGGACGGCGTGGTCCAGCAATTCGGCGCGCCGCAGGAGATCTACGACTCGCCGTCGAACCTGTTCGTCGCGGGCTTCATCGGCGCGCCGCCGATGAACTTCATCAACGGCAAGCTGGTCGAGCAGGGCAGCGGGATCGCGCTCGAGATCGACACGGGCCTCGCGCGCAGCGCGCTGAACCTGCCGTTCGACGCGGCGAAGCTGAAGTCGCACGTCGGCCGCGAAGTGATTCTCGGCCTGCGTCCGGAGCGCATCACCGACGCGCGCAGCGCACACAACGGCGAGGCGTCGCGACTGCAGCCGGTCGACGTGCGCGTCGACGTGACCGAGCCGACCGGCCCGGACACGCACGTGTTCGCGCAGGTGAACGGCAAGCGCATCGTGAGCCGCGTGCATCCGGCCGCGAACCCGCAGCCGGGGCAGACGCAGTCGCTGCTGTTCGACGTGTCGAAGGCCGTGCTGTTCGATCCGGCGTCGGAAGAGCGGATCGCGTGATGTGAATCGGCTTTGGGGATATCGGCGATGCGTCCGAGGCGTATTCGATCGGGACGCTCGTCGGTTGACCCTGGCTCCGGTGGCGGCGCTGGCTTCGCTATGATGGCGGCGTCCTTCGCCGATGCACCGGGAAGAGGTCGCGATCAGGGACTCGGCTGCGACAGGAAATACGAACCAATCGCGTGCAGCACGGGAATGAACAGCAGGCACACGAAGACGGCCGGAAAATAGAACTTCGACTCGCGCACCCGGGAAAACAGGCCCGCTACGGCGACGAACAGGCAAACAAGCGCGAGCGTGCCGAACAGGTCGCTGTCCGCGATTACCGAAAAGAATGGCCGCATGTCCGCACCTCGACTACCGGTTGAATTCGGCGAAATTCCAGCGATATAGCTGGAACTGCCTCAGAAAGTCCTGGGCTTCTGCGCCCGTCGAGTCGTTTCTGTAGTCCCACTCGTTTCCCGTTCGTTTGTCCGCGCCGGGCAGAACCTAGCACGGTGCCGCGATCGGCGGAAGCAATTCGCAAACAACCGTGAACAGCGTCGCATACGAAACGGGGCCGTCGAAACGGCCCCGCGCATTTCAGGTGGAAATGACCTCAGTGCGGCAGCCGCACGTCGAACTTGAACGTGACAAGCCGCGCGACGAGCGTGAAGCCGGTCGCGAGCAGCACGCTGTACACCGAGTCGAACTGCAGCCACACGAGCAGCAGGTAGAGCCAGCAGCCGACGAACGCGCAGGTCGCGTACGGTCGCGAGTCGCGCAGGATCAGCGGGATGTCGTTGCACAGCACGTCGCGGATGATCCCGCCGACCACACCGGTGATCACGCCCATCATCACGGCGATGAAGCGCGGCATCTCCGCTTCGAGTGCAATCGCGGTACCTGAAATGCTGAAGATCCCGAGCCCGATCGCATCGGCGACGAGCAGCACGCGCTCGGCCGACAGCCGCGACAGCATGCGCAGCACGAACGGCGCGAACAGCGCGAGCACGAAGATCGCGATCACGTAGTCGTCGTGCACGACCCAGTAGAACGGCCGGCGTTCGAGCAGGATGTCGCGCAGCGTGCCGCCGCCGAATGCGGTGGCCAGCGCGACGACGAACGTGCCGACCGAGTCGAGGCGGTTCTTGCGCGCCTCGATGAAACCCGAAATCGCGAACGCGAGCGTGGCGATTGCCTCGAGGATCGCGATCGCGAGCGTCAGCCTAGGATGCGGCACGCGGCCCCCGCTCGCCGGGCGCCGCGAGCGGCTGCAGCAGCACGAGCACCGCGCCTGCACCGCCGTCGTGGCCGCGCGCCTCGCAGAACGCGATCACTTCTTCCTTCTGCACGAGCCACGCGCGCACCTTGCCCTTCAGCACCGGTTCCTTGCCGATCGAGCCGAGTCCCTTGCCGTGGATCACGCGCAGGCAGCGCAGCCCTTTCTTGCCGGCTTCGCGGATGAATTCGGCCAGCGCGTCGCGCGCCTCGTCGCGCCGCATCCCGTGCAGGTCGAGCTGCGCCTGCACGATCCATGCGCCGCTTCGGAGCTTGCGCACGACGTCGCGGCTCACGCCGGGGCGGTGGTAGTACAGCGACTCGTCGCTGTCGAGCAGCGTCTCCGGGTCGAATTCGTCGGACAGCTCCGCGTTCAGCACCGCTTCCTCGTCGCGCTGCGTCTGCTTCGGCACGGGATCGGGCGGCGTGCGGCCGGACGCGGCGCGCGGCGGCGCGTTCAGCGGCTGGATCGCGCCAATCTCGTTGCGAAACAGGTTCGCGTCGGCCTCGGCCTGGCGCGCGGCCTTCGCGGTTTCGACGCGCGCGCGCTCGCGGCGCTCGGCTTCGCCTTGCAGCGTCTTGCGCAACGCGCCGAGCGCGGCGAGGCCCTGGCCGCGCAGCGCGGCAGGATCGGCGGCGCGCGGCGGCGCGGCGGGCGCGGGGTTCGCGGGACGGGCGGCGATCTGCCGCTTCGCGGGATCGCTCGGATGGGGCTGGTTCTTCGCCATGATTCGGTCGCAGGGCAGGCGCGTTCGGGCGCGCGGGCACAAAAAAGCCGCTGCGCGACGGCAGCGGCTCCGGCCAGGCCTGCTTCGCGGCAGCGGACGCCATTGTAGCGCCCGGCGCGAACAGGTTCGGCTTACTTCTTGTCGTGCAGGCTTTCGAGGTAGCGCTGCGCGTCGAGCGCGGCCATGCAGCCCGTGCCGGCGCTCGTGATCGCCTGGCGATACACGTTGTCCTGCACGTCGCCCGCGGCGAACACGCCCGGCACGCTCGTCGAGGTCGCGTTGCCGTGCAGGCCGCTCTTCGTCAGGATGTAGCCGTCCTTCATCTCGAGCTGGCCCTGGAACAGGTCGGTGTTCGGCTTGTGGCCGATCGCGACGAACAGGCCCTGCACCGCGATGTCTTCGGTCGCGCCGGTCTTCACGTTCTTGATGCGCAGGCCCGTGACGCCCGAATCCTCGCCGGTCACTTCGTCGAGCACGCTGTCCCACTTGATCTCGACCACGCCTTCCTTCTGCTTCTCCAGCAGGCGGTCGATCAGGATCGGTTCCGCGCGGAACTTGTCGCGGCGGTGGATCACCGTGACCTTCTTCGCGATGCCCGTCAGGTAGAGCGCTTCCTCGACGGCCGTGTTGCCGCCGCCGACCACCGCGACTTCCTGGCCGCGATAGAAGAAGCCGTCGCAGGTCGCGCAGGCCGACACGCCCTTGCCCATGAACGCTTCCTCGGACGGCAGGCCGAGATACTGCGCGGACGCGCCGGTCGCGATGATCAGCGAGTCGCACGTGTATTCGCCCGAGTCGCCGATCAGGCGGATCGGCTGCTCGTGCAGCTTCGCGGTGTGGATGTGATCGAACACGATCTCGGTGTTGAAGCGCTCCGCGTGCGCGAGGAAGCGCGCCATCAGTTCCGGGCCCTGCACGCCGTTCGCGTCCGCCGGCCAGTTTTCGACGTCGGTCGTGGTCATCAGCTGGCCGCCTTGCGCGATGCCGGTGATCAGCACCGGGGACAGGTTGGCGCGGGCTGCATAGACGGCGGCCGTATAGCCGGCGGGGCCGGAACCGAGAATCAGGACTTTGGCGTGTTTGGGCGTGGACATGTGCGAAATCCGTAAAAGGCGGCCGTGGCGGGCGGGGTAGGGCTCGCCGGCGGTCGGTGTGACCGGGATGCCGTCATAGATGGGTATCAGACGCGCATTATAAAGGCCCCGTTGCTGCGTTGCCGAACGAGAGTTTCAATCGCGGCGATAGCGTCGGGGTTTCTGGCGGGACCGACCGCGCCGGCAAGGCGCAGCAGACGGCACCGGCGCCCAGCGCGATCGCGCGGCCTCGCGCGGCGCGTTGCCGCAGGCGTCGGCGCGGCCGTCCGGCCGGTTCGGCAGTGCGGCCCGCAGATGTAACCGTCATTTACACTTGGGCGACCGATGCAGCGTTTACAATAAGCGGGATCGAACGACAGGCGGGCGCGCGGCATGCGCGGCCCGTTCTCTTTATACGGATTCATGGCAAAAGCTCCTTATTCCGCTCAGGCACAGGCGTTGCCGCACCGGATGTCGAAGCTCCTCACGGAGATCCGCTGGATTCTCCAGGTCGCGCTGTGCGCGTTTCTGGTGATGGCCCTGCTGAGCTACAGCCGGCGCGACCCGAGCTGGACGCATGCCGCGCAGGTGGACCACATCTCGAACTGGGCCGGCCGCGTCGGCGCATGGACGGCCGACATCATCCTGCTGCTGTTCGGCCTGTCGGCCTACTGGCTGATCGTGCCGCTCGCGCGGCGCATCGCGGTCAACTATCGCCGCATCACGCGCCACGAGGCGCTCGCCGAAGAGCCCGAGCGGCCGATCGGCTGGCTCACCGAGATCCTCGCGTTCGTGCTGGTCGTGCTCGCGTGCGACGGCATCGAGGCGCTGCGGATGTGGTCGCTGAAGGTGCAGCTGCCGCGCGCGCCGGGCGGCGTCGTCGGCGAGGCCGTCGCGGGCGCGGTGTCGCACGCGCTGGGCTTCACGGGCGGCACGCTCGCGCTGCTGATCGCGCTGGCGATCGGCCTGTCGCTGTATTTCCGTTTCTCGTGGCTGTCGGTGTCCGAGCGCGTCGGCGGCGCGATCCTGTCCGCCGTCAACGTCGCGAAGCTGCGCCGCGAGGCCGAGCGCGACCGCCGTCTCGGCGAGGCCGCGGCCGTGCGCCGCGAAGGCAAGGTCGAGGAAGAGCGCGTGCGCATCGAGGATCACGAGCCCGTGACCATCGTGCCGCCGGTCGTCACGCCGACGAAGTCCGAGCGCGTCGAGCGCGAGCGCCAGGTGCCGCTGTTTACCGACCTGCCCGGCGATTCGACGCTGCCGCCGGTGTCGCTGCTCGATCCCGCGCCGAAGGCGCAGGAGGCGATCTCGGCCGATACGCTCGAATTCACGTCGCGGCTGATCGAGAAGAAGCTGAAGGACTTCGGCGTCGAGGCAAGCGTCGTCGCCGCGTATCCGGGCCCGGTCGTCACGCGCTACGAGATCGAGCCGGCCACCGGCGTGAAGGGCAGCCAGATCGTCAACCTCGCGAAGGATCTCGCACGTTCGCTGTCGCTCGTGTCGATCCGCGTCGTCGAGACGATTCCGGGCAAGAACTACATGGCGCTCGAACTGCCGAACCAGCGCCGCCAGACGGTGCACCTGTCCGAGATCATCGGTTCCGAGGTCTACGCGGCCGCGTCGTCGGCGCTGACGCTGAGCCTCGGCAAGGACATCGGCGGCAAGCCGGTGTGCGCGGATCTCGCGAAGATGCCGCACCTGCTGGTCGCCGGCACGACCGGTTCGGGCAAGTCGGTCGGGATCAACGCGATGATCCTGTCGCTGCTGTACAAGGCGACCGCCGAGCAGGTGCGCCTGATCCTGATCGATCCGAAGATGCTCGAAATGAGCGTCTACGAAGGCATTCCGCACCTGCTGTGCCCGGTCGTCACCGACATGCGCCAGGCCGGCCATGCGCTGAACTGGACCGTCGCGGAGATGGAGCGCCGCTACAAGCTGATGAGCAAGCTCGGCGTGCGCAATCTTGCCGGCTACAACAACAAGATCGACGACGCGGCCAAGCGCGAGGAGAAGATCCCGAACCCGTTCAGCCTGACGCCGGACGATCCGGAGCCGCTCGGCCGGCTGCCGAACATCGTCGTCGTGATCGACGAACTGGCCGACCTGATGATGGTCGTCGGCAAGAAGGTCGAGGAGCTGATCGCGCGGATCGCCCAGAAGGCGCGCGCGGCCGGCATCCACCTGATCCTCGCGACGCAGCGTCCGTCGGTCGACGTGATCACCGGCCTGATCAAGGCGAACGTGCCGACGCGGATCGCGTTCCAGGTGTCGTCGAAGATCGACTCGCGCACGATTCTCGACCAGATGGGCGCCGAATCGCTGCTCGGGATGGGCGACATGCTGTACCTGCCGCCGGGCACCGGCCTGCCGGTGCGCGTGCACGGCGCGTTCGTCGCCGACGACGAGGTGCATCGCGTCGTCGAGAAGCTCAAGGAGCAGGGCGAGCCGAACTATGTCGAGGGCCTGCTCGAAGGCGGCACCGCCGACGGCGACGAGGGCTCGGCCGGCGCGGGAACCGGCGAAGGCGGCGGCGAGTCTGATCCGCTGTACGACCAGGCGGTCGAGATCGTCATCAAGAACCGCCGCGCGTCGATCTCGCTCGTGCAGCGCCATCTGCGGATCGGCTATAACCGCGCGGCGCGGCTGCTCGAGCAGATGGAGCAGTCGGGGCTCGTATCGGCGATGTCGTCGAGCGGCAACCGCGAAATTCTTGTGCCGGTGCGCGACGCGGAATGAGTCCGCGGCGCTCGCGGCGCCGGCCATCCAGGGAGAAAACCGCAATATGCAGCAACATTCGTTCGCAATGTCCCTTCGTTCGACGCGGCGCTGGTTCGGCGCGGCGCTGGCCGGCGCATCGCTGATGCTTGCGGCGACGCATGCGTTCGCGAGCGGCACCGAGCAGCTGAGGGCCTTCGTGTCGCAGGTGCGCGCGGCGAAGGGCGAGTTCACGCAGCAGATCGTCAAGGCGCCGAGCAAGGGCGCGAGCGCCGCGCAGGCCGCGCCGAAGCCGAACGACAACTCGAGCGGCACCTTCGTGTTCTCGCGTCCGGGCAAGTTCATCTGGACGTACCAGAAGCCGTATCAGCAGGTGCTGCAGGCCGACGGCGACAAGCTGTACGTCTACGACCGCGACCTGAACCAGGTCACCGAGCGCAAGCTGAACGGCGCGCTTGGCGCGAGCCCGGCCGCGATCCTGTTCGGCAGCAACGACCTCGACAAGAACTACACGCTGCGCGATGCCGGCGAGAAGGGCGGCATCGACTGGCTCGAGATGCTGCCGAAGGCGCAGGACACGCAGTTCCAGCGGATCGGCATCGGCTTCAGGAACGGCACGCTCGCCGCGATGGAACTGCACGACGTGTTCGGCAACGTCACGCTGCTGACGTTTACGAACATTCAGACCAATCCGCCGCTGAAGGCCGATACCTTCAAGTTCGTCGTGCCGAAGGGCGCCGACGTGATCAACGGCTGACCCGCGCCGCACGGCGCGTTGTCCCGACGGGCCTGCCGGCAACGGCAGGCCCGTGTTGTTTGGGGGCGTCGGGCACCAGGCGTCGGGCACTCGGCACCGGCCGCGGCGGCGTCATCGCGCGGCTGTCATAATGTCGGGTCCGGCGGCTGCGTTCGGCCGCTACCGTTTGAAGTGGAGCGAGGGTTCATGTCCGACCTGTTTCAAGTCGAGCCGCGCCGTCCGCTCGCCGAGGCGCTGCGGCCGAAGACGCTCGCCGAGGTGATCGGCCAGACGCATTTGCTGGGCGAAGGCAAGCCGCTGCGGCTCGCGTTCGAATCGGGCAAGCCGCATTCGATGATCCTGTGGGGGCCGCCCGGCGTCGGCAAGACGACGCTCGCGCGGCTCACCGCGCTCGCGTTCGACTGCGAGTTCATCGCGCTGTCCGCGGTGCTCGGCGGCGTGAAGGACATCCGCGAGGCGATGGAGCAGGCGAACGACACGCTGAACCGCACCGGCCGCCACACGATCCTGTTCGTCGACGAGATCCATCGCTTCAACAAGGGGCAGCAGGATGCGCTGCTGCCGTTCGTCGAGTCGGGGCTCGTGACCTTCATCGGCGCGACCACCGAGAACCCGAGCTTCGAGGTGAATTCGGCGCTGCTGTCGCGGGCGCAGGTGTACGTGCTGCAGTCGCTGAACGACGACGAGATGCGCCAGCTGCTCAGGCGCGCGCAGGAGATCGCGCTCGACGGCCTCGCCTTCGACGACAAGGCGGTCGACACGCTGGTCGGCTATGCGGACGGCGACGCGCGGCGCTTCCTGAACCTGCTGGAACAGGCGCAGACGGCGGCTGCGTCGGCCGGCGTGACGACGATCGACGCCGATTTCGTCAGCAGCGCGATGACGCTGAATGCACGGCGCTTCGACAAGGGCGGCGACAATTTCTACGACCAGATCTCGGCGCTGCACAAGTCGGTGCGCGGATCGAGCCCGGACGGCGCGCTGTACTGGTTCTGCCGGATGATCGACGGCGGCGCGGACCCGAAGTATCTCGCGCGCCGGATCGTGCGGATGGCGTGGGAGGACATCGGCCTGGCCGACCCGCGCGCGATGCAGATGGCGAACGACGCGGCCGAGACCTACGAGCGGCTCGGCTCGCCGGAAGGCGAGCTCGCGCTCGGGCAGGCGGTGATCTATCTCGCGTGCGCGGCGAAGAGCAATGCCGGCTACAACGCGTTCAACCAGGCGATGGCGTTCGTCAAGCAGGACAAGTCGCGCGAGGTGCCCGTGCATCTGCGCAATGCGCCGACCAAGCTGATGAAGGAGCTCGGCTACGGCCACGCGTACCGCTACGCGCACGACGAGCCGAACGCCTATGCGGCCGGCGAGACGTACCTGCCGGACGGCATGCGCGAGCCGCGCTGGTACAAGCCGGTGCCGCGCGGGCTCGAATCGAAGATCGCGGACAAGCTTGCGTGGCTGCGCGAACTCGATCGCGAGGCGGGCAAGAAGGACTAGCGCGCGGCGTTCCGTCTGCGGCGCAGCCGGTTCGCCGCCGCCGTGGCGGCACCCGCAGGATTGAGCGACGGTTCGCGCGTCAGCGTTTGCGGCCCGGCTGCTTCTTCCAGTAGCCGAACGGTTCCTCGTGGCACTCGATGTCGAGTTCGGCGATACGCGCATGCAGGCGCTCCTGCGCATCGGCGATCGCGATGTTGTAGATCGCCGGCGCGATTTCCTCGACGAAGAAGTGCAGCAGCGCGCCGGCCTGGATGTTGCCGATCGGCTCGTCCATGTTTTCGGTGAAATAGCGTTGCAGCGACGCGATCGCACGGTCGCGCACGTCCTTGTCCAGTTCGATGGCCATCGGGTTCCCTGTTCGTCGGTCGGCGCGCGCGGGCCCGGTACGCCGGAGCCGCGCCACGCCGCTTGCCGGTGGACGAAACGTGCACCGGCAGTGCGATACTGCCATGACCGGTGCTTTTCCGGCATCGTCCGTCGGGCCGACGCGTTGGCGGCCGCGCCGTGCGTTAGAATTCCCGTCTTACACAACGATTTTCCAAGTCCTCCCATGCTCGACATCCAGTTGCTGCGCAAAGACCTCGACGGCGTCGCCAAGCGCCTCGCCGATCGCGGCTACACCCTCGACGTCGCCGCGTTCTCCGCCCTCGAAGCGGAACGCCGCGCGATCCAGACCCGTACCGAAGAGCTCCAGGCCCGCCGCAACAGCCTGTCGAAGCAGATCGGCGCGATGAAGGGGAAGGGCGAGGACACGTCGGCCGTGATGGCCGAGGTCGGCGGGATCGGCGACGAGATGAAGGCGTCGGCCACCCAGCTCGACGAAATCCAGCAGCGCCTGTCCGACCTGATGCTCGGCATGCCGAACATCGCGCACGAGAGCGTGCCGGTCGGCAAGGACGAAACCGACAACGTCGAGGTGCGCCGCTGGGGCACGCCGCGCCAGTTCGATTTCGACGTGAAGGATCACGTCGACGTCGGCACGCCGCTCGGCCTCGATTTCGAGACGGGCGCGAAGCTCGCCGGCGCGCGCTTCACGATGCTGCGCGGCCCGATCGCGCGCCTGCACCGCGCGCTCGCGCAGTTCATGCTCGACACGCACACGCAGCAGCACGGCTACAGCGAGACGTACACGCCGTACATCGTGAACCCGGAGATCCTCTACGGCACCGGCCAGCTGCCGAAGTTCGCGGACGACATGTTCCGCGTCGAGAAGGGCGGTGCGGAAAACACGGTCACGCAATACCTGATCTCGACCTCCGAGATCTCGCTGACGAACACCGTGCGCGACTCGATCGTCGAGGCGTCGGCGCTGCCGATCAAGCTGACCGCGCATTCGCCGTGCTTCCGTTCCGAAGCCGGCTCGTACGGTCGCGATACGCGCGGGATGATCCGCCAGCACCAGTTCGACAAGGTCGAGATGGTGCAGGTCGTCGCGCCGGAAACGTCGTACGCGGCGCTCGACGAGATGGTCGGCCATGCGGAAGCGATCCTGCAGAAGCTCGGCCTGCCGTACCGCGTGATCACGCTCTGCACGGGCGACATGGGGTTCTCGGCCGCGAAGACGTTCGATCTCGAAGTGTGGCTGCCCGCGCAGAACACCTACCGCGAGATCTCGAGCTGCTCGAACACCGAGGCGTTCCAGGCGCGCCGGATGCAGGCGCGCTTCCGCAACACGCAGGGCAAGCCGGAACTCGTGCATACGCTGAACGGTTCCGGCCTCGCGGTCGGCCGCACGCTGGTCGCGGTGCTGGAGAACTACCAGAACGCCGATGGTTCGGTCACGGTGCCCGAGGCGCTGCGTCCGTACATGGGCGGCATGGAGCGCATCGACGCGCCGGCACAGGCGTCGTAAGCGCCCGGCGGCGAATTTTCGAGCCCTCGCAAAAAATTTGCAAAAAGGGCTTGCGAGCCAGGAAGAGATCGTCTTATAATCTTTTCTTTCCCGGAAACGACCAACCGGGAAATGCAGTAAGGAAGGAGAGGTGGCAGAGTGGTCGAATGTACCTGACTCGAAATCAGGCGTACGGTTTCCCCGTACCGTGGGTTCGAATCCCACCCTCTCCGCCAAAATGCGAAGCCCCTTGATCCGGAAGGATCAAGGGGTTTTTCGTTTTGGGGCCGCGAATTGCAGCCGTCAGCACGCCTCCTCCCATCGCATCTCCTGCTTTAAGCCCCCGCTTCACGCGCCGTTAACAGAGGACGACAACCCGCGCCGCTTGTGCGCGCTGTCATCCCCTGTCGATTCAAGGTCCCATGAAGCTCAGCTACAAGATTCCCCTGGCATTCGCCGTTGCGCTGTTGTTGATGTTTGGCGGTGCGTTGTACGGTATTCACATCCTCAATCGTTCGATCGACGCGTTCTCCAATGACGTGCAGACGAACGTCGCCAACGAGCGGCTCGTGTCGGCCACGCTCGTGCAGTTCAAGCTGCAGGTCCAGGAATGGAAGGACACGCTGCTGCGCGGCAAGCAGCCGGACAAGCTCGACAAGTACTGGCACGCGTTCGAGACGCGCGAACGCGCGGTCGACACGCTCGCCGCGCGGCTCGTCAGCCAGCTGCCGCCCGGCGAAAGCCGCACGCTCGTCGAGCAGTTCATGCGCGCGCACACGGCGATGGGCGAGGGTTACCGGCGCGGCTTCGACGCGTTCAAGGCCGCGGGCTTCGAGCCGACGGCCGGCGATGCAGCGGTGGCCGGCGTCGATCGCGAGCCGGCCGCGTTGCTCGAGCGGGCCGCCAGGACGATCGCCGACGAGAGCGCCGTGGTGTCGGCGCGCGCTAGCCGCGACGCGCGGCGGGCGACGACGGCGAGCCTTGTGCTGATGCTCGCCGTGCTCGGCGTCGCGATGATCGGCGCCTCGCTGTTCAGCCGCACGATCCTGCGTCCGCTCGATCGCGCGGTGGCCTGCGCGCAGGCCGTCGCCGGCGGCGACCTGACGCGCGACGTCGCGGCGGCCGGCCGCGACGAGATCGCCGATCTGCTGCGCGCGTTGCAGACGATGCAGGCGAGCCTGTCGGGCGTCGTGCTCGAAGTGCGTTCGCACGCCGAAGCCGTCGCGAGCGCCAGCGCGCAGATCGCGTCGGGCAATCACGACCTGTCGGCGCGTACCGAGGCGCAGGCCGCCTCGCTCGAGGAGACCGCGGCCAGCATGGCCGAACTGACGGGCGTCGTGCGCCAGTCGGCCGAGCACGCGCGGCATGCGGCGCAGCTGGCGCACGACGCGTCGGACATCGCGTCCGCGGGCGGCGGCGTGATGACGCAGGCCGTCGAGACGATGAGCGATATGGCCGGCAGCGCGGCGACGGTCAGCGAGATCATCGCGGTGATCGACGGCATTGCCTTCCAGACCAACATCCTCGCGCTGAACGCGGCCGTCGAGGCCGCGCGCGCCGGCGAGCAGGGGCGCGGCTTCGCGGTGGTCGCGGCCGAGGTACGCATGCTCGCGCAGCGCAGCGCGGCTGCCGCGAAGGAGATCAAGGGGTTGATCGAGCAGTCGACGCAGCGCGTCGACGCGGGCGCGGCACTGATCGGCCGTGCCGGCGAATCGATTCACGAGATCGTCGGCGCGGTGCAGCGGGTCGCGACGATCGTCGGCGAGATCGCGTCGGCGTCGCAGGAGCAGAGCGGCGGCATCCAGCAGGTGAACATCGCGGTCACGCAGATGGATGAAGCGACGCAGCGCAACGCGGCGCTCGTCGAACAGGCGTCGGCCGCGACGCAGTCGCTGGCGCAGCAGGCGCACGCGCTGCGGCAAGCGGTGTCGGTGTTCAGGCTGAGGGAGGCGGCGTGACGGTGCTGCTGTCGCGCTTGCGCGGCGCATCTCGCGGCGAACGCGCTCGGCATGCATCGAGTGCGCGCGCCGCCGCGACACACGCCATCAGGCCGGCGCCGCCGGATACTGCGCGAGCACCTTGTCGCGAATCGACGGCTTGATGTTCGACTGCGCCATGTTGCCGCCGTAGTGGGCGACGACGCGCGGATTCATCACGCGATACCAGAGCGGCGGCACATACGCGAGCAGGATCATCGTCGCATAGCCGGCCGGCAGTTGCGGCGCATCGTCGAAGTGACGCAGCGCCTGATACGAGCGCGTCGGGTTCGCATGATGATCGGCGTGCCGCTGCAACTGATACAGGAACAGGTTCGTGACGACGTGATTGCTGTTCCACGAATGCTGCGGCGAGCAGCGTTCATAGCGGCCGCCCGGCAGCTTGCGGCGTCCGAGCCCGTAATGCTCGACGTAGTTCACCACCTCGAGCAGCGACGCGCCGTACACGGCCTGGATCACGAGGAACGGGATCACGACCTTGCCGGCCAGCGCGATCGCGATGCCCCAGACGACGACCGTCATCGCCCACGCATGCAGCACCTCGTTGCGCCAGGTCCACGGCGAGCGGCCGAGCCGCGCGAGGCGCGTCCGTTCGAGCCGCCACGCCGAGCGGATGCTGCCCGTGACGGTGCGCGGCAGGAACGCCCAGAACGATTCGCCGTAGCGCGCGCTCGCCGGATCCTCGGCCGTCGCGACGCGCACGTGATGGCCGCGATTGTGCTCGACGTAGAAGTGCCCGTACGCGACCGGCGCGAGCGTGATCTTCGCGAGCCAGCGCTCGAAGCGGTTCGTCTTGTGACCGAGCTCGTGCGCGGTATTGATCGAGATGCCCGTCGCAGCGCCGAGCGACAGCGCGAAGCCGACGTAGTCGTACCACGCCAGCGCATGCGTGCCGACGATCCATACGCAGACGAAGAACGCGACGTATTCGACGAGCGTCGCGAGATAGACGATGAACCGGTAGTAGCGCTCGCGTTCGAGATGCGGCACGACGGCCTCGGGCGGATTGTCGCGATCGTCGCCGATCAGCGTGTCGAGAATCGGGATCACGCCGAACGCGAACAGCGGTCCGAACCACCAGAACACGTGAAGTCCCGTCGACAGCGCGAGCTGCGCGGCAAAGATCGGCAGCGTGATCGTCAACGCGCCGAGCAGCCACAGATACCGCTTGCCATCCGACCAGCCCGGGGCCGATCCGTCGCTGATAGCCATTGTCTCCCTCCAGTGGGCCGGATCGTGCGCGCGGGCGCGTCGTCCGGTCTCGTCCGAGTCGTTCACATCCTCGCGAATCCGCGTCGTGCGCGCGAGGTACCGGGTCGTCGCCCGGTTCTGCCTGTTATACGACTCGCATGCCCGCTTTTCCAAACCCCGCCGCTAGGCGCACGGCTCCAAACGGCGGCCGGTGCGCGGCGCATGCGCGCAAGCGGCGGTGCACGCCGATTGAAACGGGCAGGCGGGGCAGGATCGACGCGTGCAGTCGCGATATCGTCAGACGAGTGGGGCGGTGGCGATGCGGTGTGGAGCGGCGTCGTCGGCGACAACAGATGTTGCAACGCAATATCCCGCGTGCGCCGATTCCTGGCGCAACGGTACTTCCACGGATAAATATTACGTATCGTTACTGCAACATGGACGGAGTCGATCGGCGGCAATCCGCAGCATCCCCGTGCATCAAAGCGCGCGGGCGCCGGCGTCGATTCCGTGGTCGCGACGAGCGTATCGCGTCGTGCGCCATCATGCGCCGCCGCCGCGATGCTGCGCCTGCACACCCGCGCGCGTCCAGCGCATGCGGCGGCGCCTGCCGTCTTTCGATTCGCGCCGCCATTTGAAAATAACGATTTGACTCATGCCCCGCTTTCGGTTGAAGCTAATAGCTTGCTGTCCGAAGGGGGCTGTGCCTGCATGAGTTCGACCTTGACCGTTCGTCGTATCGTTGCCGACCAGGGAGACGTGTATCGCGAACTCCGCGCCGCATCGTTGCGTGAGCCCTATGCGCCTGGCGAAGCGCCGGAAGCCGAATTGCTGAACGTCGACGCGGACGCGGCGGCCGTCGTCGCCGCGCAGCGCGCGACATCCGACGAATCGACCACCTTCCTGCTGTACACCGAAGGCCATCCGGCCGGCATGATCGGCGCGTATTTCGACAATACGCCCGAGCGGCGCGCCTTCGTCAGCGAGCTGTGGGTCGCGCATGCGGTGCGTCATCTACGCGGCGGCGTGCTGCTGGTCGAGACGGCTACCGCGTGGCTCGTCGAGCGCGGTGCGCAGGACGTCTACGCATGGATCGCCGACGCGAACCGCAATGCGATCCGTTTCTACGAGCGCGCGGGGTTCGGCAACACCGGCGAGCACGCGCCGATCGCACGGATGCCCGGCGCGATGAAGTCGCTGTTCGTGTCGCGGGTCAGGCCTTGACCCGACGTGAAACCGCCTCCCGCTCGGCGCGATGAGGGGCCGGCCGCGCCCCGGTCATTCGCCGGTCTGTCCGCCCGCCGCCTGCCCGCGGGCCCGGCCTGCCGCACAGCGGCGACCCAAAAATAATGGCTGCACGCGTGGACGCCTGTAAAATACGCAAAAATTTTTTGCAGAGTGTCCATGTCGCTTAAAAAATCGCCATTCTTCGAGCTGCGCAGCGGATCGGTCGATACGTTGCTGTTCACCGTGAAGACGACCGATCTCGATGCGTTGCGTGCCGAACTGGTCAAGCGCTTCGAAGCGACTCCCGAGTTTTTTGCCGACGATGTCGTCGCGATCGACGTCCGCCGCCTGGCGGACGGCGAACGCGTCGCGCTGGCCGACATCCGCCAGATGCTGAACGACGTGCGGATGCGTCCGGTGGGCGTGGTGGCATCGGCAACGCAGGGCTGGGCGGGGGAAGCCGGCCTGCCGTTGCTCGAGGCGCGCGATCGTCGCGCGCCCTCGGCGAAGCCGGCCGACGAAGCGGAACCGGCGCCCGCCGCCGCGGCAGCCGCTGCTCCGGCAGCCGAGGCGATGCCGGAACCGGCGGTCGAGCCGGCGCCGACGCCGGTCCAGGCGGGCGCCCAGACGCTCGTGATCGACCGGCCGCTGCGTTCGGGGCAGCAGATTTACGCGAAAGGAGACCTCGTGGTGCTTGCGCCGGTCAGTCACGGCGCCGAGATCATCGCGGAAGGCAACATCCACATCTACGCGCCGTTGCGCGGCCGCGCACTCGCGGGCGTGCACGGCAATCACGACGCGCGCATTTTCTGCACGTGTCTCGAACCGGAACTGATTTCGATCGCGGGCATCTATCGAACGACCGAGAACCCGCTGCCCGCCGAAGTACTGGGCAAATCGGTGCAGATCCGGCTCGAAGAGGAAAAACTGATGATCGAACCGCTGCGCCTGACGTGATCCACGTGGCGCGCGCCGGATCGATCGGCTCTCATTGACGAACACAGGGTATTGGGTAAATGGCAAAAATCATCGTGGTGACTTCGGGCAAGGGCGGCGTGGGCAAGACGACGACGAGCGCGAGCTTCGCGTCCGGCCTCGCGCTGCGCGGCCACAAGACGGCCGTGATCGACTTCGACGTCGGCCTGCGCAACCTCGATCTCATCATGGGCTGCGAGCGTCGCGTCGTGTATGACCTCGTGAACGTGATCCAGGGCGAAGCGAACCTGAACCAGGCGCTGATCAAGGACAAGAAGTGCGAGAACCTGTTCATCCTGCCGGCGTCGCAGACGCGCGACAAGGATGCGCTCACGCGTGAAGGCGTCGAGAAGGTGCTGAACGACCTGGCCGCGATGGACTTCGAATACATCGTCTGCGATTCGCCGGCCGGGATCGAGGCCGGCGCGCTGCACGCGATGTACTTCGCGGACGAGGCGCTGATCGTGACGAACCCGGAAGTGTCGTCGGTGCGCGACTCGGACCGCATTCTCGGCATCCTGTCGTCGAAGACGAAGCGCGCGACCGAAGGCAAGGAGCCGATCAAGGAGCACCTGCTGATCACGCGCTACAGCCCGAAGCGCGTCAGCGAAGGCGAGATGCTGTCGCTCGAGGACATCAGCGAGATCCTGCGCATCAAGCTGATCGGCGTGGTGCCGGAGTCGGAAGCCGTGCTGCACGCATCGAACCAGGGCCTGCCGGCCGTGCACCTCGATGGCACCGACGTCGCCGAAGCGTACAAGGACATCGTCGGGCGCTTCCTCGGCGAGGACAAGCCGCTGCGTTTCACCGAATACCAGAAGCCGGGCCTGCTGCAGCGCCTCTTCGGCAGCAAGTAACGGAGGCCGCTCATGTCCATCCTTTCGTTTCTCCTCGGCGAGAAGAAGAAGTCCGCATCGGTCGCGAAGGAGCGCCTGCAGCTCATCATCGCGCACGAGCGGGTCGGCGGCCGGCCGCCGGCCGACTACCTGCCGGCGCTGCAGAAGGAACTCGTCGCGGTCATTTCGAAGTACGTGCAGATTTCGAACGACGACATCCGCGTGAGCCTCGAGCGCCAGGACGATCTCGAAGTCCTCGAAGTGAAGATCGAGATCCCGCAAGCCTGACCTTTGCGTCGTCCCTCCGCACGGCGGCCGCTGCCGCCGTGCGCGTCTTACGCCCTGTTGCACTTTCGGGCACGCCGTAACACGGCGCCTGTCGGCGGTTCCAGCCCTTCACGCATTGAACGAATACGCACGCGTTACTTGTTCAATCTGGAGGTTGTGATGGCTGTCTCTATGCTTCAACGTCGTATCGTCGCGCTCGCGCTGTCTGCCGCGGGCCTGTCCGCCATCGTCGCGCCGCTGGCCGCGCGGGCCGACGAAATCCTCGTCGGTACGCCCGTCATCGCGCAGCAAGGCCGGGTGGTCGTGGCCGAACCGGTGGCCGTGCGTACCGAGGAAGTGGTGGTCGTCGCGCCGAGTGCGCCGCCGCCTGTGCGCTACGAGGTCGTGCCGGCCGCGCGTGTCGGCTACGTGTGGGAGCGCGGCCACTGGCGCTGGGAGCATGGCCGCTACGTGTGGATCGGCGGCCACTGGGAAGCCGAGCAGATCGGCATGCACTGGGTGCCGGGCCACTGGGACCAGCGCGGACCGAACTGGTTCTGGACCCGTGGCCACTGGGCATGACGGAGGCGCGATGAAAAGGACCTTGATCGCAATCGCGCTGGTCGCCGTCACGCTCGCCGGCTGCATCGTCGTGCCGGCGCGGCCGGTCTACTATCGGCCGGCGCCGGTGGTGATCTACTGAGCGTCGCCTACTGAGCGTCGCGCGGGCCGGCCGGCGTCGCACCGGTCGTGTCGGCAGCGGCCGGCTCGTCGGCCGGCGGCAGCGGCGCCGGGGTGGACGCGGATGCCGCCGTGCCGTCGGCCGGGTGGGCGGGCGGCTTGCCGCCGTCCTCGTCGCGCAGCGTGTCGAGCGGATCGGCGGGCACCGCGACGGCATCCTGCGGCGCGGCAGCGCCGCTCGCCGCCGCCGGTGCCGCGGATGCCGCTTGCCCGGCAGCAGCGGCAGGCGGCGCGAGATAGCGCTCGGCGAGCGTCTCATACAGCGGCGGCGCGAAGAAGCGCGACACGCGGCTCGACACCAGCGCGGTCGCCATCAGCGAAATCACGAGCGCATGGCCGTTGATCATCTCCATCACGATCACGAACGACGTGATCGGCGACTGCGTGACGGCGGCGAGGTAGCCGACCATCGCGAGCGCGATCAGCATCGGCAGCGGCATGTGGCTGAACACGACGTGCAGCAGGTTGCCGAATCCCGCGCCGATCGACAGCGACGGCGCGAAGATGCCGCCCGGAATGCCCGGCAGGTACGACGCGACCATCGACACCATCTTCAGGAACGGATAGAGCACCGACAGCTGCGTGTGGCCGTCGAGCAGGCCGCGCGCTTCCGCATAGCCGCTGCCGAACGTCGTGCCGCCCGACACGAGGCCGACGGCGGCGATCACGAAGCCGCACAGCGCGGCGAACGCGATCGGCTGCTCGCGGTACAGGCCGAGCAGGCGCGCGGGCAGCCAGCGCGCGGTGTTGAGCAGCAGCCAGCAGAACAGCCCGCCCGCGATGCCGGTCACGATCGCGGTGACGAGCACGGCGACCGCCAGCATCTTCGGGAAGTGCGGGCCGACGTCGATCGTGCCGAAGTACGTGTAGTTGCCGTTCAGGCCGAGCGCGACGACACCGGCGAGGATGATCGCCGTGATCAGCACGCCGCTTGCGCGCGCGGAGAAGCTCCGGGTCAGTTCCTCGATCGCGAACACGATCCCGGCCAGCGGCGTGTTGAACGCGGCCGACAGGCCGGCCGCCGCGCCCGCGAGCACGAGCTGGCGCTCGATCTGCGCGTTCGAGCGCGGGTAGAAGCGCCGCAGGTTGAACATCAGCGCCGCGCCGACCTGGACCGTCGGCCCTTCGCGACCGATCGTGAAGCCGCCCAGGATGCCGAGGAACGAGATCAGGATCTTGCCGAACAGGATGCGCAGCGTCAGCAGCCGCGCGCCGAACGCGCTCGGGCGCGCGTGCAGCGTCGCGATCACCTGCGGGATGCCGCTGCCTTCCGCGCCGCGGAAGAACCGGCGCGTGAGCCACACGGAGCCGGCCGCGATCGCGGGCGTCAGCACGAGCGGCAGCCAGGCGGCATGGTCGCGCATCGTGCGGAACGTGTCGTAACCCCAGTCGATCAGCCGCGCATACAGCACGGCGGCGAGGCCGACGACGATCGCGCCGAGCCAGAATACGCCGTACTGGCGCCAGATGCGCAGCGAGCGGCGGGTGAGGGCGGGAAACAGGGCGGGAATGGCGGGACGGGGCATTGGAGGGCCGGAGGCGGAGATCCGCCCATTATAAAAAGAACCGGGTTTGCGATGCGTTCAACAATCTTTCACAAACGCGACGCACTTTGTTGCAAATGTAATTAGGGCGTAATGCCACTGCGCGGCCAGCCTCGTTAGCATGCCGAATGGCCACGCATATCCCCGCAAACGTGAAACGCATCCTCATCGTGAAAGTGACGTCGCTGGGCGATGTCGTCCAGACGCTGCCCGTCGTCGACGATCTCCATCGCGCCTTTCCCGGCGTGACGGTCGACTGGGCCGTGGACGAGTCGTGCGCGGAAGTGGTGCGCTGGCATCCGGGCGTCAGCGCGGTGCTGTGCGCGCCGCTGCGCCAGTTCAAGAAGCGGCGCAGCGCCGGCGACCTGAAGGCGATTTCGGCGTCGATCGGCGCGCTGCGCGCGCATCGCTACGACGCGGTCATCGACCTGCACGGCGTGTACAAGAGCGCGATCATCTCGGCGCTGGCGCGCGCCGCGCGCCGCGTCGGCTACCAGACGCAGGATCTCGGCGAGCGCGGCGCGCGCTTCGCCTATTCGCACCGCTTCGGCCCGCGTCCCGACTGCGACGCCTGGCACGGGATGCGCGTGAGCGCGGGCGAGGCGCTCGGCTATGTGCCGGAAGGCCCCGCCGTGTACGGGGTGGTGCCGCCGCAGGAAGCGCCCTTGCCGGCCGCCGTGACCGACGGCGCACCGTTCATGCTGCTGTTCCATGCGACGTCGAATCCCGACAAGAAATGGCCCGCCGATCGCTGGGCCGCGCTCGCGGTGCAGATGATGGCGCGCGGCCTGCGCGTGCTGGTGCCGTGGGGTTCCGCTGCCGAGCACGACGATGCGCAGGAAATCGCCGCGCGGGCGCCCGGCGCGGTCGTGCTGCCGGCGATGTCGGTGCGCGCCCTCGGCGCGACGATCGGCCGGGCCGCGCTGGTGGTGGGCGTCGATACCGGGTTCGTGCACATGGCGCATGCGCTGCGGCGGCCGACCGTGATGATTTTCGTTGCGACGTCGCGCCACCACTGCGGGATCGGCGGGGCGCCTCATGCGCTGTCGATCGGCGAGCCGGGCGCGATGCCGTCCGTGGCCGACGCGCTGGACGCGATCGACGCGGTCGGCCCCGCCTACGGCGCATTGCGCGCGCGCCTGACGGCCTGATGGTCTGACGGCCTGACGGCCCGACAGACGGCGGCGGACGTTACGCGAGCAGCGCCTCGACGGTCACCACCGCGACGATCGCCGCGACATTGGCGAGCAGGGCCTCGAACACGACGCCGCGCCAGGTTCGCGGGCGGAAGCGCAGTGCGAGCAGCAATGCGCCGCCCAGTGCGAGCGCCAGGATCAGGACGAGATCGGCATTGCCGAGACGGATGTTCATGACGGCGGCTCCTTCAGGGGACGGATCCCGGGGCGCTGATCGCGCCCTCGGGATCGAGTATAGGCAGGGGCCGCCGCCGCACAACCCGGGTCGTCCCGGAGCGTCAGACCAGCGACGTGTCGCGCGTCTCGCGCATCAGCAGCACGCCGATCAGGCTGATCGCCGCGGCCACCGACACATAGCCGCCGACCCACGACAGCCCGCCGCGCGCGGCCAGCAACTGCGCGATGTACGGCGCGATCGACGCGCCGAGAATCCCGCCGAGGTTGTACGCGACACCCGCGCCCGTGTAGCGGACGTTGGTCGGGAACAGCTCCGGCAGCAGCGCGCCCATCGGCGCGAAGGTCACGCCCATCAGGAACAGCTCGAGCGTCAGGAACAGCGCGACGAGCGGCATCGAGCCGCTGCCGAGCAGCGGTTCCATCGTGAAGCCCGACAGCAGCGCGACGATCGCACCGATGACGAGCACCGGCTTGCGGCCGAAGCGATCGGACGCCCATGCCGACAGCGGCGTCGCGAGCCCCATGAACACGACGGCCAGACACAGCAGCCCGAGGAAGCTCTGGCGCGGAATATGCAGCGCCGACACGCCGTACGACAGCGAGAACACCGTCGAGATGTAGAACAGCGTGTAGCAGACGACCATCGCCAGCGCGCCGAGCAGGGTCGGCCGCCAGTGCTGCGTGATCAGCGTCGCGACCGGCACGCGCACGCGTTCGTCGCGATCGAGCGCGGCCTGGAAGGCGGGCGTCTCGGTGATCTTCAGTCGCACGTAGAGGCCGAGCGCGACCAGCACCGCGCTGACGAGGAACGGAATGCGCCAGCCCCAGCTGCGGAATTGCGCGTCGGACAGCGACAGCGCGAGCGCGAAGAACAGCCCGTTGGACATCAGGAAGCCGACCGACGGGCCGAGCTGCGGGAACATCCCGAACCAGCCGCGCTTGCCTTGCGGCGCGTGCTCGGTCGCGAGCAGCGCCGCGCCGCCCCATTCGCCGCCGAGGCCGATGCCCTGGCCGAAGCGCAGCACGCACAGCAGCACCGGCGCAAGCGTGCCGATCGTGTCGTAGCCGGGCACGAGGCCGATCGCGGTGGTCGACAGACCCATCACGAGCAGCGACGCGACGAGCGTCGACTTGCGGCCGATGCGGTCGCCGAAGTGGCCGAACAGGAACGAGCCGATCGGCCGCGCGATGAACGCGATGCCGAACGTGACGAACGCGGACAGCGCCTGCGCAGTCGCCGAGCCGTGCGGGAAGAACACCGGGCCGATGACGAGCGCGGCTGCGGTTGCATATACATAGAAATCGTAGAACTCGATCGCGGTGCCGATGAAGCTCGCGAACACGATGCGCTTGTGGCTGATGGTGCCGGCCGAACCGGTTGCGTGTGCAACGGCCGGTGGGGATGCGGACATGGATGTCTCCGTTTTGTCGTTTGGGGCGGTGGCAGTGCGCGCGTCCGGGCCGGCGGATGCGTGCCGGACAGTACGGAGCGGATCATGCGGTGGCGGCGTGGGCGCGCGGCGTGGCGCGGACGTCGTCCGCCGGTCGACGATGGAGACGGGTAGGTCGCCGCCGCCCGATACCGGCGTGGTCGGCTCGCATGCCGGATGCGGCGCGCGAGCACGCGCGCGGGGTGGCCGCGCGGAATCGGAAAATTATAGCGAGCGCCGCCGTGCACCGGCAATCGCGGGCGACGGAGGTTCAGTCGATCGATTGCGCCTGCGCCGACGCGGTGCTCTGCAACTGAAAGTGCCCGTCGTCGTTGAAGAGCCAGCCTTCCATCATCTCGAGCTGACCGTTGCCGTCGAGCAGGCGCGACGGCGGCGCCGGCAGCGGCGCCGAGCGCCGCAGCGACGCCAGCGCGAGCGCTTCGGCTTCGCTGTCGCCGTTGCTGCGATAGACGGACGCGTTGACGAGGCGGCCGCCGCGATCGACGGTGAAGGCCACGACGACGAGCGAACGCAGCATCGCCTGCGGCGTGCCGCGCAGCAGACCGGACGGATTGCGCTCGGCGACGCGTCGCGCGACCTCGATGCGGTACTGGTCGAGATTCGCGCTGCGCACGGCCGACGGAATCGTCAGGACGGTGCGGGAAGGCGGTGGCGTGATGGTGCAGGCGGCAAGCAGGGCGACGGCGGCGAGCGCAGACGCGGTGGTCGAACGGAGTAGGGGGCGCATGACAGGACAACCGCGGTGACGATAGAAAAATGATAGACGCGCACACGCGATGCGATATCGGGAGAAACGCATAACGCGCGGCGCGAAGGGTGTTCGCGGTTAATGATGTCGGCGCGTCGCGTGATGACATGACATGTGACGAAGGGGCGCGTCGCGGATTCGCTGCGCGGCACGTCGCGCGGACGTCCCGGCATCGACGCGATGCCCCGTTTCCGATTGCGGGTGAAGCTCGCACCGATCGTCGCGCGATGCAGCACCTGTTGCAAAACTGAAAGCCGTTGCGTGCGGATGCCGCGCGCGACTGGGAGGCTCAGTACCCGTGCGTGACGAGCGAGAGCACCGACAGATCGGGATGCGTGCCGTCGATGATGCTCTTGCCGATATGCACCGCCTCGTGCACGGCTTCGTCGACGCTCGCGAAGCTTTCTTCGCCGTCCGCATGAAACGGCACCGCATGGCCGGGCAGCGCGGGATTTACGCCCGGGTGGCATACGTAGCCGGTGTAGGTGTAGCGCGTGGCGTCGCCGGTCGCAGCGACCGGCACGACATGGATCTCGAAGCCTTCGTATTCGACGTGGTCGGTCGGGGTCGACAGTTCGGTCATGGCGGTCTCCATGTGTCGCGCACAGGGATGGCGTGCACGGCATCGAGTACGCGGCGGCGGTCGTGTCGCCGTACTGATCCGAATTCTAGGCGATGGCGGCGCGTTCGGCGGGGGCACGCAGCCGCGCGGCAGGCGCGTACCATGTCGGACTATCCGCGCAGGGGCGGCAGCGCTTGCGGCGAACCGGCTTCCCGAAATCGCACCGGCTGGACGGCGACCCGTACCCCGATTCGGTGGCACGTCGCCGCGTGCGGCCGGGTCCACATCATTCCTCGAGAGCGAGCCAGGGAAATGGAGATACTCGTATTTTTGGTGTACGGCTCTTTTGTGTACAGCATCGGTGCGCTGCTCTACCTGCTGTTTCGATTCGCATGGAGCGAGCGGACGCCGAGCCGGTTCTGGACGATCCTGACGCGGCCTGTGCTGGCGATGAACGCAATCGCTTTTCCGCTGGGCGCCGTGGTTCCGCCGCTGCTCGCCGCGACGGTTCGCGGCATGGACGGATACCTGCGCGTCGGGGAGGTCGTGGCGGCGCTCTATTGCGTCGCCGGCGCAGTATCGCTGGTGCTGCTGCTCAACCGGCCGAAGGGGGAGGATAGGCCGCACGCAGACGACGGCGGGCCGCCAGCGCACGCAGGTCAGATGCCGCGCAAGGTGCGGCCGGCGCGCTCGTTCCGTATCGACTGACGGCGCGGCCTCGCGTGCGGCGCGTTACTGCTTGCAGCGCGCATCCTTTCGCTGCACGACGATGATCACCGGGTAAGTCTGACCGTGATCGAGCTCGACAGGCGCGACGACGGTCAGCGTTGCCGGATCGGAATCGTCGTACACGCTGACCTGCTGCTTCCGCAGGTAGGTGACGCCGGTGCAGTTCGACGCGCGTCCGTCGTCGGAGACCTTGCACTGGAGATCGTTCTCTTTCAGGTAGTTGTACGGTGTCGGGCTCGCCAGGTACTCGCGCAGGCCGCGCGGCGAACCGCCGACGCCCGTCACGTACGCGATTGCGCACGACGACGCCTGCGCGTCGCTGTCGGTCGAGGTATCCGCAACTGCATGCAGGCTCGCGGCGGCCAGCATGACGGCGAGCGACGAGACGATGAGGGACTTCATGACGTGGTTTCCCGTTTCGCGAATCGGAGCGCGGGATTGTAGCGGCATCTGGCGCGATGCGTCGGGAGGTGGGGCAGCGGGCAGTGGCGTGACGCGTGCCGGTCGGCGATTTGATTGCTAGAATCGCGCGCTGAGAGCGCCAGTCATCCTGGTGAAAAAAGCGGATGGTGAAAAAGCAATAAAAAGGATTGGAATGAGTGCGCAGGACATCATGAGGGCGATTCAGGGGGGGCTGATCCAGCAGGACCGCCTGCTGAAGCTCGATACGCCGCTTGGCCCCAATGTATTGTTGCCGCAACGGGCGATGGGCCGTTCCCGGATCGGACGGCATTTCGAATTTACGCTAGACGTTCTGTCGACGCGCAGCGACCTCAAGCTGAAAAGCCTGGTCGGACAGCCCGTGACGCTCTGGATCCAGCAGGGTAACGGGTCTTATCTGCCCCGTCACGGCCATGTCCATACGGTGCGGCGGCTCGGATCGGAAGGCGGCCTGACCAGCTACCAGATCGGCTTTGCGTCCTGGATGCATTTCCTGAAGTTTCGCCGCGACCAGCGCATCTGGCAGGACAAGCCGGTCGACGAAATTCTCCGGGACGTATTGAATGCGCATCCGCAGGCGAAAGGCCGATTTGACTTCGCGCTGTCGAAGCCGCTGCCGGCCAGATCGTATTGCACGCAATACGAGGACGATTGGAACTTCGTCCATCGATTGATGGAAGAAGAAGGGCTGTTCGGCATATGGAAGCAGGCCGACGACGGCAAGTCCCACACGCTTACCGTCGCGGACGGCCTGGATGTCTGCGAGCCGCTCGCTGCCGGGGCCGTGCGATTTTCCCGTTACGGCATGCACCGCGAGGTCGATGCGCTGGTGCAATGGTCCGATTGTCGAAGCCTGCATAGCGCCGCGCTCACGACACGTACCTTCGACTACAAGCATCCGTCGCCACTGGCAAACCCGAAGGGCACCCACATGCCGACGGTGTCGCACGAATTGCCGGAGCAACTGGAGGTATACGAGTACACCGGCCCTTATACGTATCTGAAGCAGGAGCGTGGCGATCATCTGACCAAGGTACGCATGGAGGAGTGGGAGTCGCGGGCGAAGCGGTTCTATGGTATCGGAGGGCTGCGCGCGGTGGATGCGGGACGGTCGTTCGAACTCGTCGGACACCCGGAGCACGAACGCGACTCCAGCGAGCGGCGGCAGTTTGCCGTCATCGAAGTGGTGTGGCTGATCGAGAACAACATCCCGGGCTCGAGCCACCACGCGAATTTCGCACACAGCCTGCGGCGCCGGTTGAGCGACGCGATAGCCGACCATGCCGAGGACATGTCAGTATTCCGTGCGTCTCATCACGACGGTTCCGAGGGGTTCTTCCTGACCGAGATCGAGGCGCAGCGCAAATCCGTGCCGTATCGCAGTCCGTTCGAGCACGACAAGCCCGTCATGCAGATGCAGACCGCAACCGTGGTCGGCGCGCAAGGTCGCGAGGTCCATACCGACGAGCTGGGCCGGGTCAAGGTGCAATTTCACTGGGACCGGATCGGCGAGCGCGACGAGCGCAGTTCATGCTGGATGCGCGTCAGCCAACCGTGGGGCGGGCGGGGGTTCGGGATGATCCACCTGCCGCGGATCGGCGACGAAGTCATCGTGTCGTTCCTCGATGGATGTCCGGACCGCCCCGTCATCACCGGGCGAGTTACCAATGGCACCAACTTCGTGCAGTGGAAGCTGCCCGACAACGAGGCGCTGTCGGGCCTGCGCTCGCGCGACCTCGGCGGTGCGCAGGCGAATCAGATCGTGGCCGACGATACGCCGGGCAAGCTCCAGGTGCAGGTATCGAGCGATCATGCGCAGTCACGCCTCGTGGTCGGCTACAACACGCGCATCGACGGACATGCGGGGCGTGGTACGGGGCGCGGGACCGGATGGGAGCTGGCGACCGACTCCTGGGGCGTGCTGCGCGCGAACCAGGGAATGCTGGTGACGACGGAGACGCGCGCCGGCGCAACGGCCCCGGCGAAGGACATGGGCGAGACGGTGCAGCGCCTCGCGCAGGCGCGCGAGTTACATGACACGCTCGCCAGGGCCGCGATCCAGGCGCAGGCGCAGGACGGGCAGGATCAGCCTGAGGTGGTCAATGCACTGCGCAAACAGGGCGATGAAATCTCGGGGCAGGGCGGCGGAGATTATCCGGAGCTGTCGAAACCGCATCTGGTCATCGCGTCGCCGGCCGGGATCGAAGCGACAACAGCGGGCAGCATCCATCTGGCCAGCGCGGAGCATACGGCGCTGACGGGCGGCGGACATGTCAGCGTGAGCAGCGGCAGCAGCCTGTTGGCTTCCGCGCGCAACGCGATCCGTCTTTTTGCGTACAAGCTCGGTATTCGGATGGTTTCGTATGCGGGCGACATCGATCTCAAGGCGTTGCAGAAGAACCTCAACCTGCTGGCGAAGCTCGAGATTACGCAGACCGCGAACCGGATCACGATCAAGGCGACCGAAGAGGTGATGCTTCACGGCGGCGACAGTTATATCAGCCTGAAGCCCGGGAAGATCACGGTGGGCGGCGGAGTGTACGAGGTCAACGCTCAAGCGAAGAACCTGCCGCCGAAGCCGATGGGGGTGAACGCGAACGGGCTGCCCGACGTTCAGGCGAACGACCAGAGGTTCCGCGTGCTGTCACCGACCGGCAAGCCGTTGCCCGGTGTGGATTACCGGATGACCACGCAATCCGGCGGGCATATCTTCAGCACGGACAGCCTGGGGCGCTCCCCCGCTTTGAATACGGCTGAACCGGAGCCCGCAGAGTTCCAGCTTCACTGGGACGAATTCGCTGCGGCACCCGACACGTCCCGCGCGTGACGGATTACTGGCACCCGATCAGGAGTACACGGTTTTGGCAGACACTGACAATCTGAAAGTGACGGGAACGACCGATCCCGATCCGAACACCTGCGTGGACGCGCAGTGCAATTGCAACATTATCTGGTCGCTTGCTCAGCAGTTCTCGATGCGGCAGATCGTAACGAACGCGCGCACGCACGATCACATGCCCGACTATCGCGAAGGCGAAGCGCACGTGTCGGGGGCACAGCTCGAGAAGCAGGCTCCGACGTTTGTCAGCGATCCGGAGGTCCGGGCGCGACGCATCGCTGCTGCATATGCACGCGTATTCCTCGAAGAATTTCACCTGGGGGACAAGAGCAAGATCGGCCGATTCTACTGGCTGGCGCTGGGTGCGTTCGCGTCCAAGCAGGTTGCCGCTACATTGGCGCTCTGGCAGGTGCGATACGCCGGACGCTGGACCGAGTTGCGCGCCGGACTGGGGCGGGGCAATCTCTGGCTCTTCAACGACGTGCTGGCATGGTTCTATGCGTATGCGGCCGGGTCCGACACGTTCGACAAATGCGTGCATGCGCGCGATAGCCGTAATTTTGTCGCGCAGGTCGCGACGAACTTTACACGGCAGTTAGCGTATGCCGATTCGATCGACAAGATTCCCTATGAGATCGATGGCGAGACTGGCAAAAAGAAGGACAAGCTGGGATATCTCAAGTGCACGCAGATCATTATTGACGGATTTGCGCAAGTCAAGGAATGGGAAGGTTGTGAAGATAAAAAGAAACCTGCTATTGCCTTTGCGCACTTAATTTCAATTGCCCAGCACGAACAAGGTGAAGTGCTGCAGGGCTTGATCTACGATGATCCAAAGTTCGCCAAATGGTTAAAGATTCAACGTGGTGCGCTGGCGACGTCCGATGATACGGCGATCAATAATTCGATGGATGCGATGGGGCGCGGCATGTCTGATGGATCGGACATTGCCCTGTCACCGGTCATTCGTGCCCTGGTGCCCAATCTTCAACTGGTCCTTACGTCGGACGATAAAACCGAGAATATTGAGTTTAGATCCGATGCGCCAGATCGGCTGGTGCTGGAGGATTATCAGAAGCGTATGGACTGGATTATGGGTGCGGCAAAGAAATTTCACGGGTTGATGCAGGGAGTGCGAAGGGGTGTAATGATGAATCACCTGACTGAAATAAAAAGCTGGGGTGATAGACCAGAATGAAAATGAAAAAGATATCATTTTTTTCACTGATTATTGGCGTGTTCCTCGCTGGTATCGTTTTTGCGATGCATGACGGGAATTCCCAGGTAACCGTTGATAAAGGCAATCGCATGAATTCATCACCTACACTTGTCCGGTTTGGCGACCCTAAAGACTCCGACCTCAAGGGGCCGGGAACGTCGGTTGATAATCACTCGTCGGGTGCGAGGTTTTATCAGCACGACTGGATGAGAGGCAATCTTGGGACGGTCGAGTTCGAGCATGGAAAACACAGCTTCATGATCGACAACGTGTTGTCGGCGATAGGGTCCGCCGATACGGATGTGCCGGGCGGTATTTACCAGTGGAGCATAAATTTCGGGGTGAGTCCGGAGCAGGCTGACACGCATGAGGCCGCTATGGCTCGGATGGCGAAACTCTTTCGAGATTTGCGAGCGAAAGGCTGGATTCGGTGTATTGATGTAGGTGATCCTCGCTTGACCGGGAAGCAGGCGTGGGATCGTCTACGCGTTGATTCGGTCTACTCGCTGGATCCGGATTACACGCCGACTATTGACGAATGGAAGGTCGCGATCAGAAAGATGCCACATTGGGTATTTTATGCAGATGGCGTCTATCTCGATGTATCACTCACGGAAAGCAACATGGGAGGTTTCGTCGGCAAGACGACTTATCTCCTGACTATGGATATAAAGAACGAATATGCGTTCTATGGCTTGGGGTACTTTCCGGGCAACGCCGACAAAATTCGTAACTGGAAGACGTTGCTTCCGGCAGAGCTGCAGAAGTACCACGCGAAGCGACTTGCCACCGAGGCTGAGCTGAAAGCACAAGGCTATACGGTCGATACGGCCTATCAGGATCCACCGATCAAGGCCTTGCAGGGATCGTCCACCAATCCATGACGACGAGGCGCAGGCGATGCGAGCAACAGTAGGCGGAAGAGCGCAAATTGTGGTCGGTGACGCGACCAGCCACGGCGGACGCGTGATTTCTGGTAGCCCGTCCTCGACATGGGGGCGCGAGGAGATTCCCATTGCGCGCAAGGGCGACAAGGTGACCTGCCCGATATGCGCACCTCACGTATTCGAGATTGCGGAAGGGTGCGCCGATAGCCTGGACTTCGGTGCGCCGGTTGCGCTGGAAGGGCACACAACGACCTGCGGTGCGGTTTTGCTGGCGCGGGCCGGCGACGCGGACTGACATTCGGGCCGGGGCGCGCGGACATTTTCGACGCGCTCCCGGCACGCTCATCGAGCGTCATCGATGCTGCATCCGATGCAGGCTGATGTCGGCTGGCGCACGCACTGATGAAGAAAACGCTATTTTTTTGCGCCGATCCTGTCGGTGTTGCTGCTTGCGTCGCGCTGGCCGCTGTTCTCCAGGTTGCGTGCAGGAGGATGGATGCGTTATGTCGACACGGACGATCAGGCGCCGCCGATCAAGGCGTTGCATGAATCGCCCCTGACTCCGTGACGAGGTGACGACCTGGCGTCGCGATTGTAGTTCCCGACGGTGCAGCAGCCCGTTCCCCCCGCCTCAGCCGGAACATGCCAACGCTGCACATCCCCGCCAACCATCCCGCAGAAACGAAAAACGGGCCTTGCGGCCCGTATTCATTCAAGTGCTGGCGGAAGCGGTGAGATTCGAACTCACGGACAGTTTCCCGTCGCCGGTTTTCAAGACCGGTGCCTTAAACCGCTCGGCCACGCTTCCACACGAGGCGGCATTGTAACCGAAATGCCGCCTCGATTTGTCGTCAATCGTCACGCAGGAACAGTTCCTGCAGATCGTTGAGAAAGCGCTGGCCGAGCGGCGTCGGCGCGATCTGCGCGAAATCGCGCGCGATCAGCCCGCGTCGTTCCGCTTCCTTCAGCGCCGGTTCGATCGTGCTGATCGGCAGGCCCGTGCGTTCGGCAAAGCTGTGCACGGGAAAGCCCTCGACCAGCCGCAGCGTGTTCAGCATGAACTCGAACGGCAGATCGCGCGCGCCGACCTCGCGCTCCTCCTGCACCGGCGTGCCGGCCATCGCCTGCTCGATGAAGGTCGCCGGATGCTTGTAGCGCGCCTGCCGCAGGATCCGGTTCGGAAACGACAGCTTCGTATGCGCGCCCGCGCCGATCCCGAGATAGTCGCCGAAGCGCCAGTAGTTCAGGTTGTGCTTGCACTGATGGTTCGGCTTCGCGTACGCGGACACTTCGTATCGACCGTAGCCGGCCTCCGCCGTGCGCGCGTGTATCCATTCCTGCATGTCGGCCGACGCATCGTCGTCGGGCACGGCAGGCGGGAATTTCGCGAACATCGTGTTCGGCTCGAGCGTCAGGTGATACAGCGACAGATGCGGCGGCGCGAACGACAGCGCGGTCTCGATATCGGCCCGGCACTCGTCGAGCGTCTGGTTCGGCAGCGCGAACATCAGGTCGAGGTTGAAATTGTCGAACGTCTTCGCGGCGATCTCGACGGCCGCGCGCGCCTGCGCGGTATCGTGGATGCGGCCGAGCGCCTTCAGGTGCGCTTCGTTGAAACTCTGGATGCCGACCGACAGCCGGTTCACGCCGCTTGCGCGGAACTGCGCGAACTTCGCGGCTTCGAACGTGCCCGGATTCGCTTCGAGCGTGATCTCCGCATCGGCGTCGAGCGGCAGCAGCGCGCGCACGTCCGACAGCAGCCGGTCGAGGCCGCCTGCCGACAGCAGGCTCGGCGTGCCGCCGCCGATGAACACCGTATGCACCTGGCGTCCCCAGACGAGCGGCAGCGCCTGTTCGAGATCGGCGCGCAGCGCGTCGAGATACTCGGTTTCGGGAAACCGTTCGCCCTTCCATTCGTGCGAGTTGAAATCGCAGTACGGGCACTTGCGCACGCACCACGGAAAATGCACGTACAGCGCGAGCGGCGGCAGCGACGTGAGCCGCACCTGTCCGGGAGACGTGAAGGTCGCGACGACGCGCGCGCCGGTTTCGGCGGCCTGGCTCATGCAGCCTCCCGAAGTGTTCCGCCGCAAGCGGGGCGGCGGCGTTGCGTGCTCATGCCGCTTCCTCCTCAAGCCGCGCGAGCAGCGCCTTCAGCGCACGCGCGCGATGGCTGTGCGCGTTCTTCACGGCCGGCTCGAGTTCGGCCGCCGTCGCGCCGAGCGCCGGCAGGTAGAAATACGGGTCGTAGCCGAAGCCGTGTTCGCCGCGCGGCGCATCGACGATTTCGCCGTCCCAGCGGCCTTCGGCGAACAGCGGCTCGGGATCGTCCGCGTGGCGCACGAGCGCGAGCACGCAGCAGTAGTACGCACGACGGTCGGCGACGTCGCGCAACTGCTCGACGAGATACGCATTGTTCGCCGCGTCGCCTTTGTCGCGGCCCGCGCGCTGCGCGTAGCGCGCCGAATAGACGCCCGGCGCGCCGCGCAGCGCGCGCACGCACAGACCGGAATCGTCGGCGATCGCCGGCAATCCGGTGAGCCGCGACGCGTGGCGCGCTTTCGTCAGCGCATTCTCGATGAAGGTGTGGAACGGCTCGTCGGCCTCCGGCACCGCGAGATCGCCCTGCGGGACGATCTCGATGCCGACCGTCGAGAACAGTGCGCTGAACTCGCGCAGCTTGCCGGCGTTGTTCGACGCGAGCACGATGCGCGACAGCGGCGCGGCGATGCGATCGTCAGCCATGAGCGGCACCCAGCACGTCCTTCTGCAGTTGCACGAGCTCGCCGATCCCGCTTTGCGCGAGATCGAGCAGCGCATTCATCTCGGCGCGCGAGAACGGTACGCCTTCGGCCGTGCCCTGGACTTCGACGAAGCCGCCGGCGCCCGTCATCACGACGTTCATGTCGGTATCGCAGCGCGAATCTTCCGCGTAGTCGAGATCGAGCACGGGCGTGCCTTCGTAGACGCCCACCGAGATCGCGGCGACGTGATCGACGATCGGCGAGCGTTCGAGCTTGCCGGCCGCGATCAGCTTCGACACCGCGTCGTGTGCGGCGACGAACGCGCCGGTGATGCTGGCCGTGCGCGTGCCGCCGTCGGCCTGGATCACGTCGCAGTCGATATGGATCGTGCGCGGCCCGAGCGCCTCCAGGTCGAACACCGCGCGCAGCGCGCGGCCGATCAGGCGCTGAATTTCCTGCGTGCGGCCGGTCTGCTTGCCGCGCGCCGCCTCGCGGTCGCTGCGCGTATGCGTCGCGCGCGGCAGCATCCCGTATTCGGCGGTCAGCCAGCCTTGCCCGCGTTCGCGCAGGAACTCGGGCACGCGCTCGGCGACGCTCGCCGTGCAGATCACCTTGGTGTCGCCGAATTCGACCAGCACGGAGCCTTCCGCGTGTTTCGTGTAGTGGCGCGTGAGTGCGACCTTGCGCAGTGCGTCGGCGCGGCGGCCGCTCGGGCGGGAAAAGGAGGACGTCATGAGCGAATCGTTAGGAGAAGGAGGAAACCCCGATTTTAGCGCCGAACGGCGGTGCCGCCCGGCGGGGTGGTCCGCAAAAATGGGATAATGCGCGCTTCCCGCCCCGCGCTTTGCGATGCGCCGGGCGCCTCGACATATCCCGCCCGCAAGGGCACCCAGACGGCGAGACGAACCATGATCTATAGCATGACGGGCTACGCGAGCGCGACGCGCGAACTCGCGGCGGCCACCGGCAATGGCGGCGCCAGCGTATCGGTCGAACTGCGCACCGTGAATTCGCGCTTCCTCGACCTGAATTTCCGCATGCCGGACGACGTGCGCGCGTGCGAATCCGCGCTGCGCGAGATGCTGATGAGCAAGCTGTCGCGCGGCAAGGTCGACGTGCGCATCAACCTGCAGCGCGGCGAGCAGAGCATCGGCGCGGGTGCGCTGAACCAGACCGCGCTCGGCCAGCTCGCCGACCTGGAACGCTCGGTGCTCGACGCGTTCCCGGGCGTCGGCCGCCTGCGCGCGGGCGAGATCCTGCGCTGGCCCGGCGTGCTGGCCGAGAGCGGCGTGTCGGCCGACGCGATCCGCGACGCGGTGCTCGCGTGCGGCAAGGAAGCGATCGGCGAACTCGTCGTGGTGCGCTCGCGCGAAGGCGCGCAGCTCGCGACGATGCTGCTGTCGAACGTCGCCGAGATGGAGGCGATCGTCGCGCGCATCACGCCGCTCGTGCCGGAGCTGATCGCGAAGCACCAGCAGAAGATCGTCGAGCGGCTGCAGGAAGCGCTTGGCATCGCGGCGCCCGAAGGCAGCGCGCCAATCGTCTCGCGCGAGGAAGCCGCGGAGCGCATCCGTCAGGAAGTGACGATGTACGGGATCCGGATCGATATCGCGGAAGAGCTGTCGCGACTCACCGCGCACCTGAACGAAACGCGTCATGTGATCGAGAAGGGCGGCCGCGTCGGCAAGCGTCTCGACTTCATGATGCAGGAATTGAATCGCGAAGCGAACACGCTCGGCTCGAAGGCGGCGGCGAAGGAACTCGCCGATGCGTCGATGGCGCTCAAGCTGCTGATCGAGCAGATGCGCGAGCAAGTGCAAAACCTGGAGTAAAAGCAAGATGACCGAATCCACCCGCGACGGCCACGCGTCGCATTCGCTGCACGGCGGAGTCTATCCCGGCAACCTGTTCATGGTGGTCGCGCCGTCGGGCGCCGGCAAGTCGACGCTCGTGAACGCGCTGCTGTCGAAGGACAGCGACATCTGCCTGTCGATCTCGTACACGACGCGCAAGCCGCGTCCGGGCGAGCAGGATGGCCAGCACTACCACTTCACGACCGTCGACGATTTCCGCGCGCGTCATGCGGCGCACGAATTCCTCGAGAGCGCCGAAGTGCACGGCAACTACTACGGGACGTCGCGCCTGTGGATCGAAGAGCAGATGAAGAACGGCCACGACGTGCTGCTCGAAATCGACTGGCAGGGCGCGCTGCAGGTGAAGAAGCAGTTCCGCAACGCGGTCGGCATCTTCATCCTGCCGCCGTCGCTCGACGCGCTCGAGGAGCGCCTGAAGAAGCGCGGCCAGGACGAGCCGAACGTGATCACGCGCCGCCTGCTCGCCGCCGGCAGCGAGATCGCGCACGCCTCGGAAGCGGAGTACGTGGTGATCAACGAGAATTTCGATCGTGCGCTGGCCGAGCTCGAATGCATCGTCGCGGCCACGCGCCTGCGCTTTGCTTCGCAGTACGCGCGACACACGGAGCTGTTCATCGAACTGGGCATCCATCTGCCCCACGCGGAATGACGCGGGGTACGAGGGACATAAGGTAGAATAAGGACTATATTCAGAAGGAATTACCCAACATGGCTCGCATTACTGTCGAAGACTGCCTGAAGCAAATCCCGAACCGCTTCGAACTGGCGCTCGCCGCCACCTATCGCGCGCGGCAGCTCGCGCAAGGCCATACGCCGAAGATCGAGAGCCGCGACAAGCCGACCGTCGTCGCGCTGCGCGAGATCGCGGCCGGCCAGGTGGGCGTTGAGATGCTGAAGAAGGTGCCGGTGTAACGCGCATCCGGCCCGTTCCAGCCATGTAACCCCCGCGCGCAACGACTCGACCTGGAGGCGAATATGAGCACCACCCCATCGTCCGCCTCCGCGGATTCGATCACCGAAGCCACGGCCCAGTCGCCTGCGCGCCAGTACATCGACGCGGTCCTCGAACAGTCCTTCCGGCATCTGTTCGGGCCGACCGCCACACCGGAGCAGCCGCGCAAGCACGGCGTCGTTTCGATCGCGAAACTGACCGCCGCGCTTGCCGAGTATCTCCCTCCGGAAGAAATCAAAGAGGTCAAGGCGGCGTTCCATTTCAGCGACGAAGCCCACCTCGGTCAATATCGCCAGAGCGGCGAACCCTATATCACTCATCCCGTCGCCGTCGCGGAAATCTGCGCCGGCTGGAAGCTCGACGCGCAGGCGATCATGGCCGCGCTGCTGCACGACGTGATGGAAGACCAGGGCGTGACCAAGAGCGAGCTGGCCGAACGGTTCGGCCCGAAGGTCGCCGAACTGGTCGACGGGCTGTCGAAGCTCGACAAGATGGAATTCCGCAGCCGCGAGGAAGCGCAGGCGGAAAACTTCCGCAAGATGCTGCTCGCGATGGCGCGCGACGTGCGCGTCATCCTCGTCAAGCTCGCCGACCGCCTGCACAACATGCGCACGCTCGGCGCGGTGCCGACCGAGAAGCGCCGGCGCGTCGCCCGCGAGACGCTCGACATCTACGCGCCGATCGCGCACCGCCTCGGGTTGAACAATACGTACCGCGAGCTGCAGGACATGAGCTTCGCGAACTTCAACCCGCATCGCTACGCGACGCTCGAGAAGGCCGTGAAGGCCGCACGCGGCAATCGCCGCGAAGTGATCAGCAAGATCCTCGAGGCCGCGCAGCGCGCGATGAGCGACGCGAAGATCGGCGCCGAGATCACCGGCCGCGAAAAGACGATCTACAGCGTCTACCGGAAAATGCGCGACAAGCAGCTGTCGTTCTCGCAGGTGCTCGACGTGTACGGTTTTCGGGTCGTCGTCGAGAATCCGCTCGACTGCTATACGTGCATCGGCGCGCTGCATGCGCTGTACAAGCCGGTGCCGGGCAAGTTCAAGGATTACATCGCGATCCCGAAGATCAACGGCTACCAGTCGCTGCACACGACGCTCGTCGGCCCGTTCGGCGCGCCGATCGAGTTCCAGGTGCGCACGCGCAAGATGCACGAGATTGCCGAGGCCGGCGTGGCCGCGCACTGGCTGTACAAGAACGGCGGCGCGGATCTCAGCGACGTGCAGAAGCGCGCGCACCAGTGGCTGAAGTCGCTGCTCGACATCCAGAGCGAAGCCGGCGATTCGAGCGAATTCCTCGAGCACGTGAAGATCGACCTGTTCCCGGATGCGGTCTACGTGTTCACGCCGAAATCGAAGATCATGGCGCTGCCGCGCGGCGCGACCGCGCTCGATTTCGCGTATTCGATCCACAGCGATCTCGGCAACCAGTGCGTGGCCGTGAAGATCAACAACGAGCTGCTGCCGCTGCGCACCGAGCTGAAGAGCGGCGACATCGTCGAGGTGATCACCGCACCGTATTCGAAGCCGAACCCCGCGTGGCTCGGCTTCGTGCGCACCGGCAAGGCGCGCTCGGCGATCCGTCACTACCTGAAGACGATGCGCCTGAACGAGTCGGTGCAGCTCGGCGAGCGGCTCGTCGACCAGAGCCTGAAGGGCTACGGCCTATCGCTGGCCGACGTCGGGCCCGAGGTGTGGGAAAAGCTCGTGCAGTGGACGGGCAACAAGAGTCGCCAGGAAATCTTCGCCGACATCGGCCTCGGCCGGCGCGTCGCCGCGGTGATGGCCAAGCGCATCGAGGTGCTGATGAGCGGCCGCGACGCGGACGACGATCTACCGAAGGGCGAGCGGCACGCGGCGCAGCACGCGCCGCCGGTCGTGATCACCGGCACCGAAGGCATGTCCGTGCAATTGTCCGCATGCTGCCGGCCGATTCCGGGCGACGCGATCATGGGCTATATCGGCATCGGTCTCGGGATGGCGATCCACACGACCGACTGCCGCGTCGCCCAGCGCATCCATCGGCGCGACCCGGGCCGCTGGATCGACGTCGAATGGGCGCCGCAGCCGGGCCGGCTGTTCGACGTCGCGGTGAAGGCGCTCGTGAAGAACGCGAAGGGCATCTTCGCGCGCGTGGCGGCGGACATCACGTCGGCCGACGCAAACATCGTCCATATCGCGATGGACGAGGACCTGACGCACGAATCGACAGTGCTGCGCTTCGTGATCCAGGTCAGCGACCGCGTGCACCTCGCGAACGTGATGCGGCGCGTGCGGACCAACCCGGACGTGATGCGGATCATGCGCGAACGCTCCACCGACGACGGCGCGCATGCGCGTCACGACGGCGGGATGCGCATCGAGCGCGAACGGCAGGATTACTGACGCGCATTCCGCGCTCGGCGAGACGGACGGCGGCCTTGGGCCGCCGTTTTTGTTGATGGCGCCGTGACGGGGATTACGTCACGCGGCGGGCGCGCGAAGATGCACGCAGGGCAGGGCGCGGAAAAGAAAAAGGGCCTTCCCGGAGGAAGGCCCTTCTGAGGTGGCGCGGCTGGCAGGATTCGAACCCACGACCCCTTGGTTCGTAGCCAAGTACTCTATCCAACTGAGCTACAGCCGCACGCAAAGCGGTACTACTTCAACTGTCGGAACCTTCTGCGATGGGAAGGCCCCCAAAAAGTGGCGCGGCTGGCAGGATTCGAACCCACGACCCCTTGGTTCGTAGCCAAGTACTCTATCCAACTGAGCTACAGCCGCACGCAAAACGCTACTACATCGAACTGAAAGGGCCTTCGGTTGGGAAGGCCCTCGAAAAGGTGGCGCGGCTGGCAGGATTCGAACCCACGACCCCTTGGTTCGTAGCCAAGTACTCTATCCAACTGAGCTACAGCCGCACGCAGAAGCGAAATTATAGCAGGGTTGTATAAAAAGGGAAGCCTTATTCGCAAAATAGGCGACGCGGCCTCGCGGGCGCGCCCTTCGTGTACCCTTGAAGCATCCGTTACCCGTATTGTTGAATCTGCATCATGAACAAGGCGTTTGTCAAAGAGTCGGACGGCGACGACGACGATCTCGACCAGGCCCAGCCGGCGATCCCGGCGGGCGCGAAGAACTACATCACGCCGGCCGGGCACAAGCGGCTCAGGGACGAGCTGCTGAACCTGATCGACGTCGAGCGACCCGAAGTCGTGCGGCTCGTTTCGTGGGCCGCATCGAACGGCGACCGTTCGGAGAACGGCGACTACATCTACGGCAAGCGGCGGCTGCGCGAGATCGATCGCCGCATCCGCTTCCTGACCAAGCGGCTCGATCTTGCCGAGGTCGTCGACGCGAGCCGGCAGGAGAATGTCGACCAGGTGTTCTTCGGCGCGACCGTCGACTATGCGACGCCCGACGGCGAGGATCACACGATCACGATCGTCGGGATCGACGAGGTCGACCTCGATCGCGGCTGCGTGAGCTGGATCTCGCCGGTCGCGCGCGCCCTGATCAAGGCGAGGATCGGCGATACCGTCACGCTGATGACGCCGGCCGGCCCGCAGCCGATCGACGTGCTCGACGTGCGCTATCCGGCGGCAGGCGAGGCCTGAGCGCCGCCAGTGTCGCGGGCAAGGAAAAAGCGCCCTGACCGGGCGCTTTTTTCGTGGGCTGCACGGCGGCAGCCGGACCGGTGTGCCGTCCGCTCAGAAGCGATGGCGCATGCCGGCCGTGACCGCGATCTGCTTGTTGGACGACGACGCCGTGCCGAGCCCGTTGATGTTCGCGCCGATCGGCAGGCCGTCCGCCAGCACGCGCTGATACTCGCCCTGCAGATAGACGTCGGTGCGCTTGGACAGCGCATAGTCGGCCTGCAGGTTGAACTGGTGCCAGCTCGGCTTCTGGCCGTCGAGGCGGCCGTCCGTGTACGTATAGGAGCCTGCGAGCGAGAACGCCGGCGTCAGTGCGTAGCGGCCGTTCACTTCGTAGTTGTTGAAGCGCGTGCTGCCGGCCAGCGGAATGCCGGACGACACGCCGGACTGTCCCGCACTGATGGCGGCGGAATCGTTCAGGCGCGTCTGCGTGAACACGAAGCCGGCCGTCGCGGGGCCGAACGCGTAGTTCAGGCCAGCGCCCCAGGTGCGCTGCCGGCTGGCCGCGAAGGTCCAGTCGCCGGCCACCGCGCCCGGGTCGCTGGCCGCCTGCGACAGCGCGTTGATGTTGTTGTTCAGCTGCATGTACGCGGCCGCGACGTTGAAGCCCATGAAGCTGTACGACGCGCCGACGCTGTACGCACGGTTGTTCGAGAAATTGCTCGAGTTCGAGAAGCCGTACAGCGCACCGAACTTGAGCCCGCCGTAGTTCGCGCTCTGGTACTTGACCGCGTTGTTGATCCGGAACGAATTGTTCAGGTTGTCGTTGTCGAACGGGTGCGCGAACTGGGTGCCGCCGTATTGCGTGCCGGTGAGCGACAGCGGGCCGAGATAGTCGACGACGCTGTCGTACTGGCGGCCGAGCGTCAGCGAGCCGAAGCTGTCGTGCGCGAGGCCGACGAAGGCCTGCCGGCCGAATTCGCGGCCATTCTGCTTCAGCGTGCCGTTGTTGATGCCGAAGCCGTTTTCCAGCGTGAAGATCGCCTTCAGGCCGCCGCCGAGATCCTCGGTGCCGCGCAGGCCCCAGCGGCTGCCGTTGATCGAGCCGCTCGTTTCCTGCCACGCACTGTGGCCGCCCTGGTTGTTCGTGTAGGTGATGCCGGCGTCGATCAGGCCGTATAGCGTGACGCTGCTTTGCGCGTGGGCGGTCGCGACGAACGCGCCCGACAGCGCGGCGAAGATCAGGGTCTTTTTCATGGATCTGTCTCCAAACAGGATGATGTGTCGATCGAACCTGCTGCTGGCATCGACGGCGCACCTGGCGGCGCCGAGCCTGTCGGGCGGGGCGCCCTCGTCGGAAATCCACCTGCAGTGTACGGAGTGACGCGGTCGGCGAAGAAAACTGCTTTAAGCAATACAGTATTTTGGATTCCGCAAGAATGGAGAAATGCGCTCAAACCCCCGTCAATCAAGGATTTGCGGCGGTGCGGAAAACGCAGAAGTCGATCAGGAGTACGGAAATGGCGTTGCGCAATCGCGACAGGATTGCGCAGCGGTCGGCTGCCGCCATTGCGCGATTATTGACACATCGGCAATAGAGGTTTGTGCGGAGCATTGATAATGAAAGGATGTTCTCTCGCTATACTGCCATCTCTGCTTTCCGAAGCAGACTTTTTCGTTGACGGAAAAGATCTCCAAACCTTTGTCGGCGCGACTTCCCAGTCGCGCTTTTTTTTTGCTCGACCGTTCCGTCCGTTATTGCGCGTACGAGCGCCGCTTACGCTTGCCCGCGGGCGCGGGGGCCTCGGTGTCAGCCGGCGGCGGCGTATACGTCCAGTCTTCCATCACGTAATGACGCGCGTCCAGCGGCGAGGCGAGCAGGTTTTGCCAGTGGTCGCCGTGCCACGTCGGATCGAACTCCGTATCGCAAGGGGTTTCACGGGTGGCGTTGGCGAGCGCGCGGGACTTGCGGCGCAGGCGCCCGAGTCGGCTCGCGAAGCGCTTGATTCCGTCCAGCCACATGACGCTCTCCCTCCAGTCAACATAATGTCAGCATCGCAACGTCCCCCGCTTTCCGCAACCCGGAAAAAACCCCGAGGAATTTACCGAATCGATTTGTCCCCGGTAGGATTTTCGCGTTCCGAATAATAAATGATCCGATCCCGGTAATATTGACAGGTTTCTGATGCGAATCAATTAATCATGGGTGATCGGGTACCGATTCCACCGGCATTAGCACTTTTTTGATAAAGCGGTCGCCAAAAATTTTCTTGACGCGCCCTGATCGCCCAATTTATAAAGTGAGCACTCCGCCCCCGGGCGGTGGCTGGCGCGGGTGCCGGCGTACGGCTTCGGGATTTCGGGAAACGGCTATAAAAGTAGCTTTTTTGATCTAATCCAGTGGGGAACGAAGGTATGGATACCGGTATCGTGAAATGGTTTAACGATGCTAAAGGTTTCGGCTTTATTACGTCGGACAATGGCGGTGAGGATTTGTTTGCGCATTTTTCCGAAATCCGGATGGACGGTTTCAAGACGCTGAAGGAAAACCAGCGCGTTTCGTTCGATGTGAAAGTCGGCCCGAAGGGCAAGCAGGCAGCGAATATCCAGGCGATCTGACGCGCCGCGCATTGCCGATCACGTCCGGCCCCCGTATTGCGGGGGCTTTTTGCATTTCGGGGCCGGAAAAGGGCGGGGCGCCGGGCTGGCCGCGACCCCGCCTGGCGGTGCATACTCACGGAAGCGTCGCTTTTCCGTCTTTTCATGTCCGATTCCCGCCCGTCCGATCCCGCCTGCGAGCAGCCGCTCGTTTTCGTCGACCTTGAAACCACCGGCGGCTCGTCCGTCGAGCATCGCATCACCGAAATCGGTGTCGTCGAAATCGGCCCGCTCGGCGTGTCGACCTGGACTTCGCTCGTCAATCCCGGGCAGTCGATTCCCCCCTTCATCCAGCAGCTGACGGGCATTTCGGAGGCGATGGTGCGCGACGCGCCGTCGTTCGCGTCGCTCGCGCCGGCGCTGTTCGAGCGGCTCGACGGCAAACTGTTCGTCGCGCACAACGCGAGCTTCGATCGCGGCTTCCTGCGCGCCGAGTTCGAGCGGGCCGGCCTTGCGTTCAATCCCGACGTGCTGTGTACGGTGCGGCTGTCGCGTGCGCTGTTTCCGCGCGAGTCGCGGCACGGGCTCGATGCGCTGATCGAGCGGCACGGCCTCGTGCCGGCGGCGCGCCACCGCGCGCTCGCGGACGCCGATCTGCTGTGGCAGTTCTGGCGCCATTTGCACGAGATCGTGCCACTCGAACGGCTGCGCGACCAGATCGCCCGCACGACGCGTCATTTCCGCCTCGGGGGCGACCTGACGGAGGCGTGGCTCGACACGGCGCCGGCCGGCTGCGGCGCGTACGCGCTGTTCGGCGAAGCCGACGCGCCGCTTTACGTCGGCCGTAGCGTGCGCGTGCGGCAGCGGCTGCGCGCGCTGCTGACGGGCGAGCGGCGTTCGGCGAAGGAAATGCGGCTCGCGCAGCAGGTGCGACGCATCGAATGGCGGGAAACCGGCAATGAACTGGGCGCGATGCTCGCCGAGGCGCAGTGGATCGCCCGCCTGAGCCCGTCGTTCAACCGTCGTCCCGCCGATGCGGGTCGCGCCGGCGCTGCACCCTGGCCGTTCGACGGCGCGGTCGCATTCGAGGCGCACGGCGAGCGCCGGCTGTTCCACGTGATCGACGGCTGGCGCTACCTCGGCGTGGCGGAATCGCTCGATGCCGCCGCGCAACTCGCGGCCGACGACATCGACGGCGCCTTCGAACCGTTTACCCACCGCCTGCTGCAGACCCATCTCACGCGCGGTCTGCAACTGATTCCGCTCGCAGCGCTGACGCCGGCCGGGTAAGCGGGGCGGCGCGCGGCCAACGCGGCGCTATCGTCGGTCGAGCCTCAGCCGATCGCGCTTGCGCCGCCGGCCGCGCACACATGCGACAGCGCCGTATCGAGCGCCTGCGACTGCCCGGAGTCGTAGCGCGTGAGCGTCTTCCAGTTCGCGATGCTGCGCGCGAGCCGCGCCTGACAGTCGGGCGCATCGCGCAGCGGCCCAACCTGCGCCAGGCCCGCGAGCATTTTCTGCGTCAGCCGGTCGAGTGCCGGGCGCGTGCCGGTCGCGAGATCGGGCGGCGTGCCTTCGGGCGGCCGCGTTGCACGCCAACTGGCGAACAGCGCGTTCTGCACGTCCTTGCTGGCAGCGATCTGGTCTTCGAAGAACGCGCGTGCGAACGCGGGATCGACGCCGCTCTGCGGTGCGCGCCTGACGACGTTCTCCAGCAGCGCGGCTTCGCGCGGGCGGTCCTCGATCGGTTGATGGTTTGCCCACTTCCAGCGCGCGACGGGTTCGGCGAGCGCGAGGCGCTGCGACGCGAGCGCGACGAGATTGGTGAGCGCGGTGTCGTCGCCATCGGCAGTGGCGCGTTGCGACGGGACGAAAAGGGCGACGCCGAGCGCGGCGGCAGCAGCGCTGACACGAATGGCTTGCTTCATCGGGACGATCAGGGGAAACCGGGCGGGCCGGAGGTGGAAAACCAGAAGGATAGACGAAGACAGTCGCGCGGCGGAACGACGCGACAGGAGAATCAGCGGACGAGCCGATCCGGCACCGTCAGGCCGTTGCAGCCCGGGTGCAAGGAGAACTGCGCCGAAAACGCAGTGATGTACCGCACGATGGCGACGATCGACACGTGGCGGTTACAGAGCGGAACGGTCGTTCACTTCGGCGAGTACAGCTTGTGCTGCTCGTCGAAGAACGCCCGCACGTGCTCGGGCAATTCGGCGAGGAATTCCACGCCGACGGGTTCCGGATCCGGGCTCATCACTTGCTCGGGCGGCGGCATGCGGGTTGGTCTTTCGTCCATGATCGTTTCTCCAGCGGGTCCAATGATTATCAACCTCGCGCTCCGATTTATGCCAGTGGCGAATCGTTAGATTTTGTCTCTGTTGTATTAACGGCACATGCGCTGCGGCGTGCAGTGCGATGCCGACTATTACCCTCTGCAGAATCGGCAACAATCGAGTCGCTTGTTATACTTGCGCGCACTTTTTTCTGAGCCGCGATGAAACGTACGACGCGATGGATCGGCCTCGTCTGGCTGGCGCTGGTACTGAACGTACTGTCGCCCGTGATCGGCTATGCGCGTCTTGCGTCGAGCGGTTCCGGCGAACTCACGCTCGATTTGTGCAGCGCGGCAGGCGGGCATCGGGTCGTCCTCGCGCAGGCGGGCGGCGACCGCGATACGTCGTCGCTCGATCATGCCGGCGTCGCGCACTGCGTGTACTGCCCGGGCTTCGCGGCGAACGTTGCGCTCGGCACGAGCCTGCCTGCGATGCCGGGCTTCGTGCGGTCGTACGCGTATCGCGCGGTGACACCGGTCGTCGCCGATCTGCCGCGCAATCGCATCCGTCTCGCGCAACCGCGCGCCCCGCCTGAAAACGCTCCGATCTGACTGATGTCGCTCGCGCGCCCTTGGCGCGCGTGCCGCCCGCGGCCAGGGCCGCGTGCCGTGCCATTCGCGCGCGGTGCGTCGCCTTGCGCGCGGCGGCGTCCGATCCCGTTTTCAGGAATCCACTCATGTCGTTCTCTTTCACCGCGCGCGCGTCGCGCGGCCGGCTCGCGCTCGCGTGCGCAGCCGCTTTCGCGTTGCCCGCCGCCCATGCGGCATCGACGGACGGCGCGCGCGTCGATCCGCGCGAGGATGCTGCCGGCCGCTCCGCCGGCGCAGCCGCGTCTTCAGCGTCGGCCGCGGCCGGCGCGCCCCCGTCCGCCGCCCCGGCGGGCGATACGCTGCGCGCCGTCAGCGTGACCGCGCAACGGCAGCCGGTCGATCCGGATACGCCGGCCGTCGTCGAGTCGATCACGCGCGAGCAGATCGACTCGCACACCAACGTCAACACCGAGGACGCGCTGAAATACGCGCCGAACCTGATGGTCCGCAAGCGCTACATCGGCGACCGCAACAGCGTGTTCGCCGGCCGCGATTTCAACGAACTGCAGAGCGCGCGCGGGCTCGTGTATGCGGACGGCCTGCTGCTGTCGAACCTGCTCGGCTCGAGCTACGCGTATCCGCCGCGCTGGTCGCTGATCCCGCCCGACGACATCGCGCGCGTCGACGTGCTGTACGGCCCGTTTTCCGCGCTGTATCCGGGCAACGCGATCGGCTCGACCGTGCTGCTCACCACGCGTCGCCCGGAAAAACTCGAGGCGTCGCTGTCGACGCAGTTCTTCACGCAGCGCTATCACGACGGCTACGGCGTTGCCGACAGCTTCGGCGGCAATCATCAGACCGCGCGGATCGCGAACCGCGTCGGCCGCTTCTGGTTCGCGCTGTCGCTCGACCGGCTGGAGAACGACAGCCAGCCGATGCAGTACGCGAGCCCCAATGCCGCGTACAACCCGAAACTCGGCGCCGCGGTGCCCGTGACCGGCGCGGCGGCCGACATCGGGCCGAACGGCAAGCCGCGCACGATCGTCGGCGCGCAGTCGCTCGAGCGGACCGAGCAGATCAACGAGACGGTGCGGATGGGCTATGCGTTCACCGACCACGTCGACGCGACGCTCACGCTCGGGCACTGGGAGAACCATTACCGGCAGCACGGCGAGACCTTCCTGCGCGACGCGGCCGGCAATGCGGTCTACGGCGGCAACGTGTCGATCGGCGGCCAGAACATGACCGTCGCGCCGAGCGCGTTCGCACCGCAGCGCGGCGACCAGGAGAACTGGCTGTACGCGCTCGGCCTGAACGGCCGGCTCGACTCCGGCTGGCGGCTGTCGGGCATCGTGTCCGCGTACGACGTGTCGCGCGACGTGCTGCGCGCCGCGTCGAGTGTGCAGGGCGGGGCGGGCACGCTGTTCCAGGGCGACGGCACGGGCTGGCGCACGCTCGACCTGAAGGCCGAGGCGCCTGAAGTGAAGGGCCACACGTTCACGTTCGGCTATCACTACGACAACTACTTCCTGCGCAACGTCACGTACAACACGGCCGACTGGCTGGCCGGCCCCACCACGTCGCTCGCGAGCGTCTATCGCGGCGACACGCGCACGCAGGCGCTGTTCGCGCAGGACGCATGGCGTGTCGCGCCGGGCTGGCTCGCGACGCTCGGCCTGCGGTACGAACGCTGGGACGCATACGGCGGCGCGCTCGGCAACGCGAACGGCACGCTCGGTTATGCCGACCGCAGCGCGAACGCGCTGTCGCCGAAGCTCGCGCTGCAATGGGATGCGACGGACGTGTGGCGGTTTCGCGTGTCGTTCGCGACCGGCACGCGCTTCCCGACGGTCGGCGAGCTGTTCCAGGGCACGATCTCCAACAACGCGATCGTCAACAACAACCCGAACCTGCGGCCGGAAAAGGCGATCGACTGGGACTTCACCGCCGAGCGCGACGTGGGTGTCGGCGTCGTGCGCGCGAGCGTGTTCCAGAGCGACCTGCGCGATTCGATCTACAGTCAGACGACCGTGTCGGGCGCGTCGACCGTCACCAACATCTCGAACGTCGACCGTGTGCGCGTGCGCGGCGTCGAACTCGCGTTCAGCGGCGAGAACGTCGGACTGAAGGGGCTGTCGCTCGACGCGAACGTATCGGCGAGCAACGCGCAGATCCTGGCCGACGCCGCGAACCCCGCGTACGTCGGCTCGCGTTTTCCGCGCATCCCGCGCATGCGCGCGAACCTGCTCGCGTCGTACCGCTTCGACGAGCACTGGCTGGCGAGCGTCGGCGTGCGCTATTCGGGCCGCCAGTTCAACACGCTCGACAACAGCGACGTGAATCCGGACGTCTATGGCGGCACGAGCGCGTTCACGGTCGTCGACCTGAAGGCACGCTATCGCCTCGATCGTCACTGGAGCGCGTCGGTCGGCATCGACAACCTGACGGATCGCCGCTACTACGTGTTCCACCCGTATCCGGGCCGCACATTCTATGGAGAACTGAAATGGTCGCTGTGAAAGCGCGCGCGGGCGCGAGCGCATCGGCCGGCCGCTGGCCGACGAGCGCTCTGCTCGACGGCCGGCCGCGGCGCGTCGAACGCCGCTGAAGGGGGCACGGCGCGTGGCGAATGCCGCGCGCCGTGCCGATACGAAAACGCGCCCGAAGGCGCGTGGAGACGATCGTCAGGCCGCTCGCTTGAATAGACGGATCACGAACAGCAGGATCACTGCGCCGACGACCGCGACGATCACCGAGCCGATGAAGCCGCTGCCGATGCTGATGCCGAGGATCCCGGCAAGCCAGCCGCCGATCACCGCACCGACGATGCCGACGATGATGTCGACGATCAGCCCGAACCCGCCGCCCTTGACGAGCAGTCCGGCGAGCCAGCCGGCGATCGCGCCGATGATGAGCCACATAATCAAGCCATGAGTCATGGTGGTCCTCTCCTTGTGTTGAGTCGAAATGACCGGACGTCGGCTGTGTCGCCGCAAGCTGGATGCAGGCGGCTTCGCGACCCGCCGCGCCGCCCCCGCAATGTAACGCGATAGGCGGGTCGGAATCGTTAAGTAATGTTATGCACCCTTAACGGGATTTTCCAGGGAATTCGTCTGCCCACGACGTGAAGTGTGCGCAAAGCCGGCTTGATGAAATGAATTTGTAAGAAACGGACGAAGCCGTCATTGCCCGAGCGTCGATGCCGGCGCGAACGCATCGGGCAGCCCGTCGCCCGCATCGGCAATCAGTTGCGCGACGGTGGCGGTGTCGCCGATCGCCTCGATCGCGAGCAGTGCGAAACGGGCAAGAAAGAGCGGGGCATCGGTTTCGCCGATGCGGGTCATCGTCGTGCAAAGCGCGGTGTAGAACGTGTCGCGGTCGGCGTCGGTCATCATGCGTTCTCCTGAGGATCGGCTGCGGTATGCGCGTGCAGGCCCGCCCGTTCGAGCGCGGCCGTCAGATCGTCGGCGCGCGCGCCATGCCAGCGGCCGAGTACGTGTCCGTCGGGCCGCACGAGATAGACGGTGCCGTCGCGCGCGCCGTACATGCGGAACAACCGGCCGTCCTCGTCGTAGCCTCGGCAGGACGGCGGTTGCGGTGTCGCGTGCCGCGCCAGCACGACGAGCGCGAACGGCAGGCCGGCGCGATGCAGCCGACGTTCGAGATCGACGAGCGATGGATCGGGCGTGCCGTCGGCCGTGAAGCAGAACGCCGTGAAGCACGGCGCGACGAGGTCGGTCAGATGGGCGCGGCGTACTGCGCCGTGCTGCGTCGCATGCAGCATCAGCGGGCATTCGGCCAGCACCGTGCCGGGCGCGGGCCCGGCGTCGAACGCGTCGCGCGCGGCGGCATTGAGCGGCGACGCCGCATAGGCGATCGCCGACGTCTGGCGTGGATTGATCAGCGAGCGCAGCGCCGGGTGCCGGCTCGCGAGCGACAGCACGGCCTTGCGCATCAGCGCGAACGCGAACGACGGCGGCGCCATGAATTCGGTGCTCTTGGTGCCGTAGCGCAGATTCTCGTGCGTCGCGAACACGCGCTCGTCGGAATAGCTGTCGAGCAGCGCGTCCGCGGCGAGGCCGCGGATCACGTACGCGAGCTTCCACGCGACATTGTCGGCATCGTCGATGCCCGAGTTGGCGCCGCGCACGCCGAAGATCGGCACGAGATGCGCAGCGTCGCCGCAGAACAGCACGCGGCCGTGCCGATACCGTTCGAGCGTCAGCGCATTCGCCTTGTAGATCGTGATCCAGATCGGCGACCAGTCGCCGCGCTCGCCCATCATGTCGAGCAGGTTCTGCACGCGCGGCACCACGTTCTCCGGTTTCACGGCCGCTTCGGCATCCTCGTCGTCGCGCAGCTGGTAGTCGATCCGCCAGACGTTGTCGGGCTGCTTGTGAACGAGCACCGTCGAGCCCGGATTCGACGACGGGTCGAAATAGGCGAGCCGCTCGGTCGGCCGGTCGCTGTCAAGCGCGATGTCGACGATCACGTAGCGGCCCTCGTAGCTCGTGCCCTGAAGCGACAGGCCGAGCGCGTCGCGCATCGTGCTGCGTCCGCCGTCGCATGCGACGATCCAGTCGGCGTCGAGCGCATAGCCGCCGAGCGGCGTGTCGACGGCCAGGCGCACGCCATCCTGCTGTTGTGCGACGCCGACGACCTTCGTTTGCCAGCGGATCTCGATCAGGTCGGGGCGGCGTCGCGCGGCGTCGAACAGGAACTGTTCGATGTGGTACTGCGCGAGGTTCACCATCGGCGGCAGCTTCTGGTTCTCGTCCTGCGGCATCGTGAAGTGCAGCACCTCGTCGGTGCGGTAGAAGCTGCGTCCGCCGGTCCACGGCAGCCCGACGCGCAGGAAGTCGTCGAGCGCGCCGAGCCGCTCGATGATCTCCAGGCTGCGCCGCGAGATGCAGATGGCGCGGCTGCCGTGGCAGACCGCGTCGTCGGCCTCGAGCAGCACGCTGCGGATCCCGTGGTTCGCGAGACCGAGCGCGACGGCGAGGCCCACCGGGCCGCCGCCGACGATCGCGACGGCGTGCCGCTGCGTGTCGACGCCGCGATCGAGCGGCGGCAGGTGGGCCGGCTGGCGCTCGGCGACGAACGGATATGGCTTGAATTCGATGCCCATCGTGATTGGCTTCCAGGTAGACGGCGTGCAGTGCCCGCATGCGGCGATACATGCGATGCGTCCGTGCAGTATGGAAGCCGGCCGGTGCGCCGCTGTCCCCATTCCGGGTACGGCACCCGGACCGGGATTTACCCCGATGCGTGCGGGGCAGGCGGGCGTCGACCGCTCAGGGCTGCAGGCACAGCGCGAACAGCTCGCGCTGGCCGGAAATGCCGAGGCGGCGGTACGCGCGCTTCTGGTAGGTTACGACGCTCGATGCCTTCACGCCGATCGTCTCGCCGATCTCGTGCGCGCTCTGGCCGTCGAGCACGCCGCGCAGCACGTCGAGCTCGCGCTTGGACAGCGTCGGGCATGCGCGGCGCAGTCGCGCGAGCATCCGCTGCGGGATGTCGATCTGCATGGCGCCGGCGAGCGCGTAGTGATGTTTCGCGGCCTGCGCGATCAGCGGCGCGAGCGCCTCGATCTCGGCGATCGCGCGCGGCTCGAACGCGCCGCTGCGATGCGCGCGGTACAGGTTGATCGACAGCCAGACCGCGTCGTCGGGCTGCATCAGCAGCGACAGCCGCTCGGAGACGTCGGGGTCGCGGTAGCAGGCCGCGCGATACGCGTCGTGGCCGATCTCGTCGCCGGCCTGCCGATGCAGCAGCAGGTCGCGGCGCCGAGTGCGGCGCTGCGCGCTCGATACGATCGTCTGGTTGCCGTCGAGCGCGTAGAAGTGTCGCGCATAGGTATCGGCGACATCGCGCAGATAGCGGCCGCCGCGATGGTCGGCGACCGACACCGTGCGCGGGCGGTTGCCGAACTCGTACGCGAAGACCGTGCATTGCGTGACCGACAGCGCATCGTCGAACAGCTTCAGCACTTCGGTCGCGAACGCGTTCGGCTCGCTGCTGCCGATCGCGGCGACGAGGCTCGTTGCGCGGGACACGTGCAGCTGCCCGGTGAGGTTCGGTCGCTCGAGACGCCAGGTGCGCATGATGCAGGAGAAGGGCAGGGGATCCGGCGATTGTAATCGGCCGGATGCGGCGCGTGAGTCGGGGGATGCCCGCAAGCGGAGCGGGAGAGGGCGTGCACGATTGCGCGCGCGGAAAAGAGAAAAGGCCTGACAAGCGATGCTTGTCAGGCCTTTATATCTTGGTGCCGGAGATAGGAGTCGAACCTACGACCTTCGCATTACGAATGCGCTGCTCTACCAACTGAGCTACACCGGCAGCAGAGAAATGAAATTATAGGGTGAATTCTGAAGTCTTGGCAATAGGTTTTTCGAAAATTTTTTCAGCTTGCTGCTGCTGTTTCGCGAAACCATCGATCCGGCGGACTTCCCCCGCTTTCACTTCACTGCGATGCAGCCCGTGAGGGCCACATCGCGAGGCGCGATTGTACTTGCGTCATCCGCACCCGTCTAGTGCTGCAGCGCAAATTAATGGCTTTCGTTGTGATAGCTCGTCACGCGCTCGACTTCGTTCTTCGAGCCGAGGAACACCGGCACGCGCTGGTGCAGGCCGGTCGGCTGCACTTCCATGATGCGCTGCGTGCCCGTGGTCGCGGCGCCGCCCGCCTGCTCGACGATGAACGCCATCGGGTTCGCCTCGTACATCAGGCGCAGCTTGCCCGGACGGTCCGGCGTGCGCTTGTCGGCCGGGTACATGAACACGCCGCCGCGGTTCAGGATCCGGTGCACGTCGGCGACCATCGATGCGATCCAGCGCATGTTGAAGTTGTCGCCGCGCGGGCCGTCCTTGCCGGCGTTCAGCTCGTCGACGTAGCGCTTGACCGGGTCGTACCAGTGACGCGCGTTCGAGGCGTTGATCGCGTATTCGCGCGTATCGGCCGGGATCTGCATGTTGCTTTGCGTGAGCACCCACGAACCGACTTCGCGATCGAGCGTGAAGCAGTTCACGCCGTTGCCGGTCGTCAGCACGAACACCGTCTGCGGGCCGTAGACCGCGTAACCGGCGGCGACCTGCTGCGTGCCGGGCTGCAGGAACGATTCTTCGGTGGCCTGCTTGCCGTCCGGGCAGCGCAGCACCGAGAAGATCGTGCCGATCGACACGTTCACGTCGATGTTCGACGAGCCGTCGAGCGGATCGAACACGAGCAGGTATTCGCCGCGCGGATAGTTCGCGGGGATCGGGAAGAACGTTTCCATTTCCTCCGACGCCATCGCGGCGAGGTTGCCGCCCCATTCGTTCGCGTCGAGCAGGATCTCGTTCGACAGGATGTCGAGCTTCTTCTGCACCTCGCCCTGGACGTTCTCGCTGCCGGCGGTGCCGAGCGCGTCGCCGAGCGCACCCTTCGACACGTTGTAGCTGATCGCCTTGCAGGCGCGGGCGACGACTTCGATCAGCAGGCGCAGGTCGGCGGGGAGGTTGTTGGTCTCGCGCTGCTGTTCGATCAGGAACTTGGACAGCGTGGTGCGGCGGGCAATGGACATGACAGACTCCGAAAGGCCAAAGAATCCTTGAATTGCCGCAATTTTACCTGTCGCGCTTCGGGCGCCGCCGCCTTTTTTCGTCCGGTTACAAGGGCCGGCGGCCGAACCGGCCCGGTTTTCTGCAGAGGGAACGCGGGGCGCGCCCGCGATGCGGCGGCCGGAATGCGGGCGCTGGCGACCGTCCGACAAATAAAAAAGCCGGCGCCGCAGCGGGCAGCGCCGGCCTTCGCGCCCCGAGCGCGCGGGGCGATGCAGCGATGGCGTTACGCGAGCGCCTTCTCGACGATCTCGCGCACGTCGCGCGATTTCGCGCCGGCCGCGACCTTTTCGAGCGCGTCGCGCATCCTGTCGCGCAGCGCAGGCGTGAAGCGGCGCCACAGTTCGAGCGAGCGCGCGAGGCGCGCGGCGACCTGCGGATTGATCGCATCGAGCGCGAGCACCTGCTCGGCCCAGAACGCATAGCCCGAACCGTCCGCCGCGTGGAACTGCGCGGGGTTGGCCGCGCAGAAGCTGAAGATCAGCGAACGCGCGCGATTCGGGTTCTTCAGGTTGAACGCGGGATGCGCCATCAGCTTGCGGACCTTTGCGAGCGTCGGCTGCGCGGGCGTGCCGCGCTGCGCGGCCTGCATCGAGAACCACTTGTCGATCACCAGCGCTTCCTTCTCGAAGCGCCGGTAGAAGTCGTCGAGTGCGCGCTCGGCCGGTTCGTTCGCGCCGGCCGCCGCAGCCGACAGCAGCGCGCCGAGCGCGGCCGCGCGATCGGTCATGTTGTTCGCCGCGTCGTACTGCGCGGTCGCGATGCGTACCGCGTCGGCCGGATCCTCGAGTTCGGCGAGGTAGGCGAGCGCGAGGTTCTTCAGCGCGCGGCGGCCGGACGCTTCGGGCGTCGGTTCGTATGCGCCCGGCGTCTGGTGATGCTCGTAAGCGGCGAGCCAGTCGGCGCGCAGCGCGGTCGCGAGCTGGCGGCGCACGAACTGGCGCGCGCGATGCACGGCAGCCGGATCGGCCTCGGCCATCTGGTCGGCGAGGTAGGTTTCCGACGGGAGCGTCAGCGCGAGTTCGCGGAACGCCGGCGACAGCTTCGCATCGGTCAGCACGCGGCGGAACGCGGCGACGAAGTTCTCGCCGAGCGCGAGCGGCTCGTTCGCCGCGGCGCGGGCGGCGAGCGTCAGCAGCGCGCGCGTCGCGAGGCGCTGGCCGGCTTCCCAGCGGTTGAACGGATCGCTGTCGTGCGCGAGCAGGAACGCGAGGTCGTCGTCGCTGTAGTCGTACTCGACGATCACCGGCGCCGAGAAATTGCGCAGCAGCGACGGCAGCGGCGCTTCCGGCACGTCGACGAACGTGAAGGTCTGCTCGGTTTCGGTGAACTCGAGCACGCGCGTCGTGCCGGCTGCGGCAGCCTCGCCGTCGAGCCGCAGCGGCAGGTCGCGGCCGTCGCGGCCGATCAGGCCGATCGCGAACGGGATCAGCAGCGGGCCCTGCTGCGTTTCGCGCGCGGCTGCCGACGCATCGCCGTAACCCTGCGCGAGCGTGACCGTATAGCGGCGCGCGGCGGCGTCGTAGGCGGTGCGCACCGTCACGCGCGGCGTGCCGGCCTGGCTGTACCAGCGCTCGAACTGCGCGAGGTCGCGGCCGTTCGCGTCGGCCATCGCGTGACGGAAGTCGTCGCAGGTCACCGCATGGCCGTCGTGGCGCTTGAAGTAGAGGTCCATCCCCTTGCGGAAACCGTCGCGGCCGAACAGCGTCTGGTACATCCGCACGACTTCCGAGCCTTTCTCGTAGACGGTCATCGTGTAGAAGTTGTTGATCTCGACGTAGCTTTCCGGGCGCACCGGGTGCGCCATCGGGCCCGCGTCCTCGGCGAACTGCAGCTGGCGCAGCACGCGCACGTCCTCGATGCGCTTGACCGCGCGGGCCGCCGATTCGAGGTCGTCGCCCGCGGCCATGTCGGCCGAGAACTCCTGATCGCGGAACACCGTCAGGCCTTCCTTCAGGCTCAGCTGGAACCAGTCGCGGCAGGTCACGCGGTTGCCGGTCCAGTTGTGGAAGTACTCGTGGCCGACCACCGATTCGATGTTCGCGAAATCGACGTCGGTCGCGGTCTCGGGGTTCGCCAGCACGTACTTCGTGTTGAAGATGTTGAGCCCCTTGTTCTCCATCGCACCCATGTTGAAGTCGCCGACCGCGACGATCATGAAGCGGTCGAGATCGAGCTCGAGGCCGAAGCGCTTTTCGTCCCAGCGGATCGAGTGGATCAGCGAGTCCATCGCATGGCGGGTCTTGTCGAGATCGGCCGGCTCGACCCACACCTGCAGCAGCTTTTCCCTGCCGGAGCCGGTGGTGATCTTTTCCTCGATCGCGACGAGCTTGCCGGCGACCAGCGCGAACAGGTAGCTCGGCTTGCGGAACGGGTCTTCCCACTTCGCGAAGTGACGGCCGTCGGGCAGCTCGCCCGAATCGACGAGGTTGCCGTTCGACAGCAGCACCGGGTAAGCGGCCTTGTCGGCGCGCAGCGTGACCGTGTACGACGCCATCACGTCCGGGCGGTCGAGGAAGTAGGTGATGCGGCGAAAGCCCTCGGCCTCGCACTGCGTGAAGAAATTGCCGCTCGACACGTACAGGCCCGACAGCGTCGTGTTCTGGTCGGGCGCGCACGCGCTTTCGAGCGTCAGCTCGAACGCGTCGGGCACGTTCTCGACGCTCAGCCCGTGCTCGTGCGCGCGCACGGCGCCGTGCGGCGCGCCGTCCAGCTGCGCGCCGAGGAATTCGAGCGCCTCGCCCATCAGTTCCAGGTGCGGGACGGGCGCGGCATCCGGATTGCGGCGCACGCGCATCGTATTCCTGACGATCGTGCGGGCCGGCGCGAGATCGAATTCGAGCGCGACGGAATCGATGAGGAAGGCCGGCGGCGTATAGTCGGCGCGGCGGATCACGGTGGAGGAGGCGTTGTCGGACATGGTCGTCGAGATCGGTGGAATGGGGATCGGGCCCGCGACGCGGGCCGGGCGAACCGGCCCATTGTACAAAGGCTTGCGGCCGCGTGCCGCGCGAACTTTTTACCGGTCCGGACAGTCCGCGTATTATCGGCATCCCGTCCGGCTCGCGCGGTGCGACGAACGGGTGACGGATCGACGAGGACGAACATGAAACGCGAATGGATTCATCGCAGCGCGGGCTGGCTCGCGGCGCTCGGCGTGATGCTGCTGACCGGCTGCACCAGCTACGTGACGACGCAGGTCACCGCCTTCTCCGACTGGAGCGGCAGCGACGCGACCCGCACCTATGCCTTTGCGCGTACCGACGCGCAGAAGAACAGCATCGAGCAGTCGACGTACGAGCCGATCGTCGCGAACGAACTGTCCGCGTACGCGTTCCGCCAGGTGCCGCCGGCGCAGGCGCGCTACCTCGTCGGGCTAAGCTACGGCGTCGGCAGCGATCTCGTGACGGTGCCGCAGCCCGTCTACTACGATCCGTGGTTCGTCGGGCCGGGGCCGTACTGGCGACGCGGGCCGTGGGGCCCGTGGGGTCCCTGGGGACCGATGCCCGCCGGCTATGTCGCGCAGACGTACCAGGTCTTCGATTACACGCTCGGCATCCGCATCACCGAGCGCGCGACCGGCAAGGAGGTCTACAACGTGACCGCGCGCACGACCGGCGACAACGGCGCACTGCTGTATGCGATGCCGTTTCTCGCGCGCAGCGCGCTTGCCGACTTCCCGCTCGCGAACGGCGCGATCCGCACGGTGCGGCTGCCGGTCGACAAGCACGGCGGGCCGGCAGCGCCGGCCTCCAACGAACGCGCGGTGCCGGCCGCGCCGGCATCGGGCGCGGCCGTCGCGAAGTAGCTTACAGCGGCGCGGCCACCCGGTCGCGCCGCTGCGCGTGAGCGATCAGAGTCCGACGCCCAGCAGCGCCAGCGCGCCGAGCACGACGAACAGCACGGCCGCGATCGCATGCACGAGCCTGGTCGGCAGGCGGTGCGCGAAGCGGTCGCCGAGCAGGATCGCCGGCACGTTCGCGAGCATCATCCCGAGCGTGGTGCCGGCCACGACGCCGATATAGTCCTGGAAGCGCGCGGCGAGCGCGACGGTCGCGAGCTGCGTCTTGTCGCCCATTTCCGCGAGGAAGAACGCGACGAAGGTCGCGCCGAACACGCCGAGCCTCGAGCGGTTCGCGTTGGCTTCGTCGGCGTCGAGCTTGTCCGGCACGAGAATCCACAGCCCCATCCCGATGAACGACGCCGCGAGCGCCCAGCGCATGATCGACGGCGTGACGAGCGCGCCGAGCCATTCGCCGAGCGCGCCTGCGCAACCGTGGTTGACGAGCGTCGCGACGAGCACGCCGAGAATGATCGGAACGGGCTTGCGATAGCGCGCGGCCAGTACGAGGGACAGCAGCTGGGTTTTGTCGCCGATTTCAGCGAGGGCGACGGCGCCGGTGGAGATCAGGAAAGCTTGGGACACGTACGGGATTCCACGGGCCTTGTTATGCGTGCGAGCGACGATCCACGGCGCGCCGGGCCCAGATGCGGCGCGCCATGAACCATCGGTCTCGCCAGGCCTCGGTGGCTGCGTCCGCCATGGCCGAACGGCCAAGTCTGTTGACGGACGCCCCCGTCACGATGCGCGCCGTGGGCGCGGACATCGAGCGGAGCGGCTACTCCCCAATGAGTGGCGGATTCTAGCATGCCGCGCCGCGCGCGGGAAAGCCGGTTGCAAGGTGCATGCGCGCCCGCCCCGGGAGGGCGCGCATGCCGGCCGTCACGCGGCGGCGGGGCGTCGGGCCGCGCCGCGCTCGTGCACCAGCCGGCCGGCCGCGTAGGTGCGATAGACCGCGCGATCGTCGCCGAGCAGCGCGAATGCGAACAGCAGCTCCTCCAGCGATTCCGCGTGCTTCGTGCGGCGCGCGAGCAGCGGCGTCGCGGCCGGGTCGAGCACGACGAAGTCGGCTTCGGTGCGCGGCGCGAGCGTGCCGACCGTGTCCGCGAGATCGAGCGCCCGCGCGGCGCCGGCCGTCGCGAGCCAGAACATCCGCGTCGCCGTCAGATGATGCCCCGACAGCCGTGCGACCTTGTGCGCCTCGTTCATCGTCTGCAGCATCGAGAACGACGTGCCGCCGCCGACGTCCGTCGCGAGCGTGACGGGCACGTCGTATTCGCCGGCCTTGTCGAAATCGAACAGCCCGCTGCCGAGGAAGAAGTTCGACGTCGGGCAGTGCGCGACCACAGTGCGCGTCTCGGCCATCCGGCGGCGGTCCTCGTCGTCGAGGTGGATGCAGTGGCCGTACACCGCACGCGGACGCAGCAGCCCGTAGCGGTCGTAGATGTCGAGATAGCTGCGATGGCCCGGGAACAGCTCGGCCACCCATTTCACCTCGTCGACGTTCTCCGCGACGTGGCTCTGCACGAACACGTCCGGATGACGGCGCGCGAGCTCGGCGCACGCTTCGAGCTGCGCTTCGGTCGAGGTCGGCGCGAAGCGCGGCGTCAGCGCGTACATCTGGCGCCCGCGGCCGTGCCAGCGGCCGATCAGCTCGGCGCTGTCGTCGTAGCCCGACTGCGCGGTGTCGCGCAGGAACTCGGGGCAGTTGCGGTCCATCAGCACCTTGCCGGCGATCATCCGCAGGTCGCGCGCGTCGCTCGCCGCGAACAGCGCGTCGGCCGACTGCTTGTGCACCGTGCAGTAGACGAGGGCGCTCGTCGTGCCGCACGCGAGCAGTTCGTCGACGAAGAACTCGGCGACCTCGCGCGCATGCTCGGGATCGCCGAAGCGGCGCTCGGTCGGGAACGTGTACTTGTCGAGCCACGGCAGCAGGCCCGGCGCCGGCGACGCGATCATGTCCGTCTGCGGATAGTGGATGTGCGTGTCGATGAAGCCGGGCACGATCAGCTTGTCGCGCAGATCGTGCACGACCGCATCGCGCGCGAGCGTCGGCGCGAGCTGCGCATACGCGCCGGCCGCGACGACCTTGCCGTCGTCGACGATCAGCAGGCCGTCGGTCTCGTGGTTCGCGGCCTGGCTCGACTGTGCCGGGTCGCCGTTGAAAGTCAGCAGCTGGGATCGAAAAGCGGTTTGCGTCATGACGAATGGTCCTGCATCAAGGTAAGGCGAACAGAAGAAGACAGCCGGCGCCGCGCGGGCGATGGCATGGCGCGCGCCCCCCACGCGCGGGCGGGACGGTGGATTGCGCGGGAGCGGGGCGCGATCGCGGCCGATGCGGCTGCGACGGTCCGCAACGGCGCGCGCTCGCGAACCACGACAATCGGCGGCATCGCGACCGCCGCGCCGCCCGCGGTCGGGCGATGCACGCGCATGCGGCCGACTTGGCGCCAGGCCGGGCCGGTCGTCGCGAAGCGGATGCCGTTGCCGTGTTTCATCTGTCAGCGCACCTCGATGCCGGCCGTCACGCGGACTGCCAGTACGCGTCGAGGCGCGCGATCAGCGCGTCGCGCTGCGCGGCGTCGACGAACGACGCCTCGAAGCCGTTGCGGATCACCGCATGGACTTCGGCGTCGGTGAGCTGCAGCCCGTCGACGGTCGCGAAATAGTTGTCGTTGACGTAGCCGCCGAAATAGGCCGGATCGTCGGAGTTGATCGTCACGGCGACGCCGCGCTCGAGCAGCGCCTTCAGCGTGTGCTTCGCCATGTCGTCGAACACGCACAGCTTCAGGTTCGACAGCGGGCACACGGTAAGCGCCGTGCGCGTCTTCGCGAGCCGCTCGACGAGCGCCGCATCCTCGATGCTGCGCACGCCGTGATCGATCCGGTCGACCTTCAGCACGTCGAGCGCTTCGTAGATGTAGGCCGGCGGGCCTTCCTCGCCTGCATGCGCGACGAGCTTCAGCCCGAGCGCGCGCGCCTGCTCGAACACGCGCGCGAACTTGGTCGGCGGATGGCCGAGCTCGGACGAGTCGAGGCCGACGCCGATCAGGCGGTGACGGTAGCGCTCGAACAGCGGCAGCGCGGATTCGAACGTCGCGAGCGCGTCCTCTTCCGGCAGATGGCGCAGGAAGCACAGGATCAGCCGGCTCGACAGCCCGCGCTTTTCGGCATCGGCAAGCGCACGCTCGATGCCGGCGACGACCGTTTCGATCGGCACGCCGCGTTCGGTATGCGTCTGCGGATCGAAGAACAGTTCGGTGTGCACGACATTGTCCGCGAGCGCGCGCTCGCAGTACGCGGCCGTCATGTCGTAGAAATCCTGCTCGGTCAGCAGCACGCTCGCGCCGGCGTAGTAGATGTCGAGGAACGACTGCAGGTCGGTGAACGCGTAGGCGGCGCGCAGTGCGTCGATCGAGTCGTATGCGAGCTTCACGCCGTTGCGCTGCGCGAGCGCGAAGATCAGTTCGGGCTCCAGCGAGCCTTCGATGTGGATGTGCAGCTCCGCTTTCGGCGCACGGGCGATCTTGTTCTTGAATGTCGGGGTCATGGCGTCGTTCTTGGTCGGTCAGAGAATGGGGGAAGCCTGCGCGGGCGCGTTCGCCTCGACGGCCTGCAGCAACTGCGCGGCCACCGAGATCGCGATCACTTCGGGCGCCTTGTCGACGATGCCTTCGACGCCGATCGGGCAGCGCATCCGCGCGACCTGGGCCGGGTCGATGCCGATCGCCGCGAGGCGATGGTCGAACTGCACGCGTTTCGCGTGCGAGCCGATCATCCCGAAGTACGCATAGTCGCCGCGCCGCAGGATGCGCTCGGCCAGCACGAAATCGAGTGCGTGGTCGTGCGTCATCACGACGAAGTACGTATGCGGCGGCGCGGCGTCGACGGCGTCGGCCGGCTCGTCGCGCGCATCGATCGCGAGATTGCCGATGCCCGCGAGCGCATCGGCCGGCGGGAACGCCGCGTCGCGCCGGTCGATCCAGCGCACGTGGCACGGCAGCGTCGCCAGCACCTTGACGAGCGCGGCGCCGACGTGCCCGGCGCCGAACAGCGCGACGGGGAACGCATACGGCGCGATCGTCTCGGTCATCAGCGACACGCCGCCGGTTTCCCACAGCAGGCAGTCGGCGCGCGCGGCGGCCGATTCGGGTTCGCTGAGCAGCGGCGCACCCGGCGAGGGGCCGAATGATACGCTACGCACGGTCGCGGCGCCGGCCGCGACGCGTTTCGCGAGCGACATGATCCAGCCGAGATCGCCGACGTCGAGCCGCTCGAACGCGAGCACGACGGCGCCGCCGCAGCACTGGCCGAGGCTCGGGCCGAGCGCTAGCCGCTCGAGCCGGCGCGCGTGGGGCACGTGCGCACCGTCCTTCAGCAGGTGCCGGGCGATTTCGATCGCCTTCCATTCCAGATGACCGCCGCCGATCGTATGGCGCGCCGTGTCGCGCGTGACGAGCATCTTGGTGCCCGCCTCGCGCGGCGCGGAGCCGTCGGTATGCGCGACCGTCACGAGCACGGCTGCCTCGCCGTGCGCGAGCAGTTGCTGCAGATCGCCGAGCCAGGCTTCCATCAGCGGGCTCCGTGCGAAACGACGTGGCACGACGCGCGGCGCGGGCTGGCGGGCGCGGCGGCAACGGAAGCGGACGGGAGCGGGGCGCGCTGCACGCGTGTCGAACGCGCGGCGACGGCGCCCGGACGGGACGCGCGAACGGGGCGGCCGGACGAGCGGACGCCATGAGGGTGACGGATGCGGATGGTTTGCGTTGTCATGATGAATCCAGTCGACATTGCGGATCAGGCGCGCGTTACGCAGGAGGGGAGACCGCCTGGCCTCGCGCACGTAGATCGCCATCCAGTCGCGAAGATAGCACCGCGGGACGACGCGAACATCGTCAGGCGCTGATCCGGGCTATCAGACGGCGATCATGTCGATCATAGGCCCGTCGTGCGGTATCGGGGCGCCGATGCGTGTACATCGGGCCGAAACACCGGCGGGACAAGGCGCGGGCGCGCGGGCGGTGCGATGCGCGCGGCGGCGGAAATTCGGGGGACGGCGGGGTAGGTGTTTACGCGCGGCCGGCGAGGTGCCGCCGGCAAAGTGCGCCTGGTCGCGTCCGGCCGGAGCGTGGAAACGGGCCGGCGACAGGGAAACAAGCCGGCCCGGCCGCACGCACGGTCGCGGAGGTCCCCGGCCGGCGCCACGGCGGTCGGCCGTATCGCCGGCCGCGGCGGCGCCCCGGTTCGGCTCAGGCCGACGCCAGCTTGCGCCGGTGACGCCAGAGGCTCGCGACGACCGGAAGCAGGATCGCCGCGAAGCCGGTCAGCGACCAGCCGGGCAGCAGGATCCCGAAGATCGGCGGGTAGACCGTTTCGCACAGGCCGGCGACCTTGAACATGCCGGGGAACCAGTGCGCGGGCGGCAGGCTGTCGACGATCGGCTGCAGCGTGTCGAAGCCGCAGCTGAAGCCAGGGTTCAGCTGGATCGACAGGTGCCGCGCGGCGGTGCCCACGCCGCCGGCCGCGGCGATCGCGATCAGCAGCTCGAGCACCCAGACGCCGCGCCAGCTGCGGATCCCGGCGGCGAGGAACGCGAAGATCCCGATCGCCGCGAAGAAGTAGCGCTGGATGATGCACAGCGGGCAGGGGTCTTCGTTCTTCACGTACTGCAGGTACAGCGCGCCGGCCAGCAGGGCGATGCAGACCCATCCGAGCAGCATCAGCAGGCGGCGTTCGCGGCGTAGCGCAAGCGTGGAGTCGTTCATGTCGGCGGGGTTCCTCGTCGGTCGGTCCGGAAAACAATCGCGCGATTTTAGCGCGAACGAACTGGCACGAAACTGACGGCGCACCTGCGGCGTCCCGCCGCACCCCGTGCGCCGCCCGCCGTCACGTCGCGCGAGCGGTCAGCGGATCGTGTTCAGCACGGCCTCGACCGACTGGCCGATCGCGAGCAGCGCATCGTCGCGATGCGGTGCGGCCGCCAGCATCAGGCCGACCGGCGCCGCGTCGCGCGGATGGCACGGCAGCGACAGCGCGCACGCGTCGAGGAAGTTGAACGCGCTCGGATTGCGCAGGATCAGCGCGTTGGTGCGCGTGAACGCGGCGTCGTCCGCTTCGAGGTCCGCGATGCGCGGCGGCACGACCGGCACCGTCGGCGCGACGAGCGCATCGAAGCGCGACCAGACCGTGTGAGCGGCTTCGTCGAGCATCGCGCGGCGCGCGGCGAGCAGGTCGAGATAGTCGGCTGCGCTCGCGGGCTCGCCCTTCAGGATGCGCGTCAGCACGCGCGGGTCGTAGCGGTCGCGATGCTGCGCGAGCAGCGGGCGATGCCACGCGTAGGCCTCGATCGGCGAGAAGCCGAAGCGGTTGATGTCCGGCAGCCGGTCGAGCGCGGCGAAGCGCACTTCGGTGACGATCGCGCCGGCGGCTTCCAGATGCTTGAGCGCGGTATCGAGCGCGGCCGCGACGTCGGCATCGACGCCGTCCGTCACATGGTTCGTCAGCACGCCGAGCCGCACGCCTTCGAGCGGCCGTGCGGCCGGCACGTGTGGCTCGAGGCCTGCGAGCGTCCGGTCGACCAGCGCGCAGCACGCGACCGTCAGGCCGATCGGGCCGAACGAATCGAGCGTGGTCGACAGCGGCACGCCGCCTTGCGTCGGGATCCGGCTCGCGGTCGGCTTGAAGCCGGTCAGTCCGCACAGCGCGGCGGGAATGCGGATCGAGCCGCCGGTGTCGGTGCCGAGCGCGACGGCCGCCATCCCGTCCGCGACGGAAGCCGCCGCGCCCGACGACGAGCCGCCGGCAATTCGCGCATCGCCCGGCACGCCGCGCCGGTACGGCGACGCCGGCGTGCCGAAGTGCGGATTCAGCCCGAGGCCCGAGAACGCGAATTCGCTCATGTTGGTGCGACCGACCAGCACCGCGCCCGCGCGCTTGAGCCGCGCGACGGCGACCGCGTCGGCCTGCGCGGGCGGCGCGCCGTCGAGCACGCGCGAACCCGCGCGCGTGACCTGGCCGGCGACGTCGAACAGGTCCTTGACCGACACCGGGATGCCCGCGAGCGGCGACAGCACGGTGCCGGCGGCGCGCAGGCGGTCGTGCGCGTCGGCCGCAGCGCGCGCGTTGTCGGCGTCGACCTCGGTGAACACGACGGCGCCCTGGCCGGACGGATCGGCGATGCGCTCGAGCGCGGCGTCGACGAGCGCGCGGCTGGTGGTCGTGCCGGCGGCGAGATCGGCGGCGAGCTGGGCGAGCGGGGGGAACGGGGTGAAGGTGGTCATGGGCGGCTCAGGGACGAAGATGTTGGACAAGCGTGGAGCGAAACGAATCGATATGGCGTTCGACGGCCGCGCGTGCGCCGGCGGCATCGCGCGCGGACAGCCGTTCGAACAGGTCGCGGTGCTCGCCCTGGACGTCGGCGAGATGACGCGGCTCGGACAGCGTGACGAACCAGAAGCGCAGCGAGCGCTCGTGCAGCGCGCGCAGGACGTCGGCGAGGACCGGATTGCGGGCGGCCGCGGCAATCGCCTGATGGAACGCGCGGTCGATCTCCATCATGCCTTCGACGTCGTGCGCGTCGACGCACGCGTGGCCGTCGTCGAGCAGCGCGGCCAGCCGCGCGAGATCGTCGGGCGTCGCGTGGCGCGCGGCCAGTTCGGCGCAGTGCGCCTCGTTGATGCGGCGCACCTCGATTACCGCGACGATGTCGTCGAGCGACAGCGGCTGCACCATCAGCCCCTTGCGCGGCATCACGGACAGCAGCCCTTCGAGCACGAGCCGGTGCACGGCCTGGTGCACGGGCGTGCGGCCGATGCCGGTGCGCGCGACGAGGTCGGCCTCGTTGAGCGCGGCGCCGGGCTTCAGGCGCATCGTGATGATGTCGCGCTGGATCAGCGCGTATGCGCGGTCGGCGAGGCTGGACGCGGCGGCGGGCCGGGCGTGCGACAGGTCGGTCAGGGTGTTCATGCAAGCGACGGCGCGGGGGCCGGGACGCGGTCAGGCGCGCGGACGACCCCGGCAAGCGTGGACAATGCGACGATATTATTGTGATATATCACCGATGTCCAGTGTGCCGGGCGAAGGAAGGTCGATGTCGGTTCGTGCAGGAAAGGATGCCATCGGGCGTACCTTGCGACGAACTTGCAACAATATCGACAGGATGTTGCAGGTTTGCCGCGCGATCGTGCACTGACGCATAATGAATCCTCGTCTATCCATACGCGTGAGCGACGTACCAGACCATCGTCATGAGCGAAAACACGCCTTCCCTGGCCGGTCTGCCCGGCACCTCGTCAGCCTCTTCCGATTCCCCCCGTCCCGCTCCGGCGCACGCGCCGGATGCCTCAGTGACCTCATCCGCTGCCGCACAGAACGTCGCCGCCGACGGCGCGTCGCCCGTCACGGCGGCGTCCGAGCCGGGCGCGCCCGGCGCGACGGCGGCAGCGGCCGGCGAAGGCGCGGCCGCCGCTGCGGCGGCGCCGCGGCCCGGCTCGCCGCCGCCCGGCTTCGGCGCGGCGCCCGATTTCGATACGCCGCGCCCGCCGCCCGCGAACGCACCGACCGCGCCGCCTGCCTATCTGCGGCAGAGCGACACGCCGTGGTCGGTGTTCGGCCGGATCATCGCCGCGCGTGCGCGCCGGCTGTTCGACCGCGCTGGCCAGCGCATCACGCAGCGCACGCTGCGCATCGGCGTGTCGGCGCGGATCTTCCATCCGGAACCCGGCGCGAAGGGGCTGCGCGGCAAGACGCTGCAGTATCTCGAGGAATCGATCGCACACTGGGTGATGTCGCGCGACGTGATCGTGTTCATGATCCCGACCGTCGGTCATCAGGGGATGCTGCATCCGAGCAACATCCGCCTGCGCGACTACGCGAAGTGCCTCGACGGCCTGCTGCTGCAGGGCGGCGCCGACGTGTCGCCGCAAACCTACGCGGCGTCGGATGCGCGCCCCGAATGGCCGGGCGATCGCGTGCGCGACATGTACGAGCTGGAGCTGCTGCATGAATTCGTCGAGTCCGGCAAGCCGGTGCTCGGCGTGTGTCGCGGCTGCCAGTTGATCAACGTCGCGTTCGGCGGCTCGCTGTACCAGGACATCGCGACCGACGTGCCGACCGCGAATGCGCACGTGAGCGAGCATTACGACCAGCATCGCCACGCGATCCGCTTTCCCGATTCGTCGACGCTCGCGAGCATGTTTCCCGGGCGCAGCGAGGCGATCGTCAACTCGATCCACCATCAGGCGATCCGCGATCTCGGCCGCGACCTGAACATCGAGGCCGTGTCGGCCGGCGACGGGATCATCGAGGCGATCCGCTACCGGCGGGCGCCGTTCGTCGTCGGCGTGCAGTGGCACCCCGAGTTTCACCGCGCGGGCGGCGCCGAACTGCTCGACTGCACGCCGCTGCTCGACGCGTTCCTGCGTTCGGCGCGCGAAACGCGCCTGTAGCCGGCGGGCTTCTTCACCTCGCGCGAAGGCCCCGGCCGCGTCTCGACCAATTCGAGATACGGCCGCGGCGATTTGAATGATAATCGCGGCTCCCGATTCGTTCGCCGGAGTTGAAGTTGGCCTTCCGAACCTTTTCCTCTGTCCGATGTGCAACGTGGATCGCTGCGATGGCCGTCTGCGTTGCCGGTTGCGCGCAGACGGGCACGGCTGCGTCGTTGCCTGCGTCGGTGGACGCGACCGCGCCGGCCGCGGGCACGCGCCCGGCGGTGACGAGCCTGAGCGGCGATGCGCGGCCCGCGGCTGCCGCAGCGCCCGCGGCCGATGCCGCCGCGCAAGGCAATGTCGCCGAGCTGGCGCAGATGCTGCACGACGGCCGCATCGTCGAGATGCGCACCACCTACAACGGCAGCTACGGCGCGAGCCTGATGTTCGATCCGCGCGAGATGACCTATTACGCCGCGCTGTTCCAGGACAAGCATTTGTGGCGCGTGATCAAGTCGCAGGAGAAGCCGCGGGCGGAGGCGGTGTATGCGAATTTCGTCCAGCAGACCGCGCAGCTGGCCGACGTCGAGATCCTTCGCACCGAGCTGCAGGCGCAGAAGGCGTTTCTCGAACGCGCGATTGCGCTGCAGGCGAACCGCGCGCAGCGGCTCGAAGCCGACCTGGGCGTCGCGCGCAGCCAGCAGGCCGAAGTCGCGCAGCGGCAGCAGTCGGCGCAGGCGCAGGCGCGCGCGTTGCAGGTCGAGAAGCACGCAGCGCAGGTGCAGTTGCGCGACCTGCAGGAGCAGGTGCGGCAACTGGAGCGGCAGGCCGAAACGGGATTGCCTGCGCGCAAGTGACGATTCGTCGAGCCGATCGGCCGACGCAAGGATGAAACCCGGCGACGCATGCGTCGCCGGTTTTTTTCAGGCGGGCGGCGAGCCGGATGCGGCGACGGCCGGCGCAGCGGCGGCACAAGGCAAATGTCGGCTTGCCGTGGCATCATTTGCGAACCCTGTCGGCAGGTGCGTCCTTGCGCGGCGCCGCCGGCGGGCAGCGATGCCCGTGCGCGCCGGCTCCGGCGCGGCGTGCATCGTCGGATCCACGCGGCGCGGATTTGCGCCATCCGAGCAGAGCGAGAAAAACATGTCCACAGCGTCACACGCGGTCGCACAGGAATCGAAAGTCCGCACCGTGTTCCGGGTCGTCAGCGGCAACTTCCTGGAAATGTACGACTTCATGGTCTATGGCTATTACGCGTCGGCCATCGCCAAAACCTACTTTCCGAGCGGCAACGCGTTCGCGTCGCTGATGCTGTCGCTGTCCGTGTTCGGCGCGGGCTTCCTGATGCGGCCGGTCGGCGCGATCGTGCTCGGCGCGTATATCGACCATCACGGGCGACGCAAGGGGCTGATCCTGACGCTCGGGCTGATGGCGCTCGGCACGCTCACGGTGGCCGCGGTGCCCGGCTACGCGACGATCGGCGCGCTCGCGCCCGCGCTCGTGCTGCTCGGCCGGCTGCTGCAGGGCTTCTCGGCGGGCGTCGAGCTCGGCGGCGTGTCGGTCTATCTGTCCGAGATCGCGACGAAGGGGCACAAGGGGTTCTATACGTCGTGGCAGTCGGGCAGCCAGCAGGTGGCCGTCGTGTTCGCCGCGTTCGTCGGCGTGCTGCTGAACCGCGCGCTGCCGGCCGAGGACATGACCGCGTGGGGCTGGCGCATTCCGTTCCTGATCGGCTGCCTGATCGTGCCGTTCCTGTTCCTGATCCGGCGTTCGCTGAAGGAGACCGACGAGTTTCTCGCGAAGCATCATCGCCCGACGATGGGCGAGATCATGCGCTCGATGCTCGACAACTGGGGTGTCGTGATCGCCGGCATGGGGATGGTGATCATGACGACGGTGTCGTTCTACATGATCACCGCCTATACGCCGACCTTCGGCAAGGAAGTGCTGCACCTGTCGTCGCTCGACGCGCTGGTCGTGACCGTGTGCGTGGGCGTCTCCAACCTCGTCTGGCTGCCGCTGTCGGGCGCGCTGTCGGACCGCATCGGCCGTCGTCCGGTGCTGATCGCCTTCACGGTGCTCACGCTCGTGACGGCGTACCCGGCCGTGCTGTGGCTCGTCGGCGAGCCGTCGTTCCTGCGGCTGCTCGCGGTCGAGCTGTGGCTGTCGTTCCTGTACGGGTCGTACAACGGCGCGATGGTCGTCGCGCTGACCGAAGTGATGCCGGCCGACGTCCGCACGGCCGGCTTCTCGCTCGCGTACAGCCTCGCGACGACGATCGGCGGCTTCACGCCCGCGATCTCGACGCTGCTGATCCACGAGACCGGCAACAAGGCCGCGCCGGGGCTGTGGCTCTGCGTCGCGGCGATTTGCGGGCTGATCGCGACGCTGGTGCTGTATCGCACGCCCGAGGCGCGCAATCAGTACAAGGCGGCCTGACACGCCACGCAACGCGGCGGCTGCGGCCGCCGGTCTCGTAGCGGAGGAGCGCAATCGCGCTCCCTTTTTTTGTTGTGCGCCCAGCATGGGCGCACTCCTGCGGGTGAAAGTCCCGCCATAAGCTGGTCATGGCGAATGAAGTGAAGCGCAACTGCATGAGGGCGACCGAGTGTGGGGAGGAAGCGTGGAGCGTAAATCGCGAGCCGATGGACAAGAACCGTATAGAAGGCGCTGCCGAGCAGGGCGAGCGGGCAACAAACCGCAAAGCTCTCGTGACCAAAGCGAAGCGGCGTAAATACGGCGGTTGTGCGATGAAGGAGTGCGTTCTTACCTGGGGAGATCTCGCCTTGTGCCTGAAAGGGCGACGGTGCAGACCGGAGCGAGAAGTCAGCAGAGGCCGTAGTAGTGAGGTGGTGTGGCCGGGAAGGCTAAAGCTGCCAGCGAAGGGCCGAAGGAATGGGAGGGCAAGCCCTCTGGTTCTCGGAAGTGAATAGCCTCAGATGTTCGCGTAAGTGAAGCTCGCCGAACGGTGGATAGGGTGAAGCCCGACAGGCCCAGGCAGCGAGGAATCAGTTTCGGTGAAGCAGACAACAGCGAACCTGGGTGTCGGGTCGGGAGCAACACAAGCCCGGCAACCTCAACCATTCCAACCGCCCGGTGCGGACCCGCATGCCGGGTGGTGTGGGAGGGGATCGGTCAGGTTAACTGACCGCCCCTATCCCGATTACGCCCGGTTGTCGCGCAGCGCATCGGCGACGGCCGCCGCGACGTCGTGCCATGCGCCCGGCGTGCGCTGGCGGACGATCCGGGCCTGCGGATACCACGGGCAGTCGTCGCCGGTGAACCAGCGCCAGTCGGCCGCGAACGGCAGCATCATCCACAGCGGCTTGCCGAGTGCGCCCGCGAGGTGCGCGACGGCCGTATCGATCGTCACGACGCCGTCGAGCCGCTCGATCAGCGCGGCCGTATCGGCGAAATCATTGAGCCGGCCGTCGAGCCGATGCACGCGCGGGTGCGCATCGATGCGTGCGCGTTCGTCGTCGTCGAGCGCCGGCTGCAGCACGATCCAGTCGATGTCCGGCAGCGCGAGCAGCGGCGCGAGCGTGTCGAACGGCATCGAGCGGTTTTCCTGCGCCTGCCGGCGCCCCGACCATGCGAGGCCGAACTTGCGCTTCGCCTGCCCGCCGAGCGAGCCGCGAAAACGCCGGCGTGCGCTGTCGGGCGCGCCGAGATAGCGCGCGCCGGCCACGATGTCGGCCGGTTGCAGCCCGAGTGCGAACGGCAGGCTCATCAGCGTGCAGGCGAAGTCCGCCGCAGGCGGCTTCGCCGAGCCCTGCGCGACGAGCGTCACGCGCCAGCGCGTCGCGGCCGGCGCGAGCAGCGCGACGAGTTCCGGCTGCACCTCGAGCACGACGCGCGCGCAGCGTTCGCGCGCGCGCGGCACGAAGCGCACGAACTGCAGCGTGTCGCCGAATCCCTGTTCCGCACGGATCAGCAGCGTCTTCGACGCGATCGGTTCGCCGCGCCAGCGCGGCAGCGCACCGATCGGCGTGGCGCCGGGCGTGTCGTGACGCGCTTCGTAGGCGGGCAGGCCGCGCGTGAAATCGCCGAGCGTCAGCAGCGTGACCGCGCGGTGCAGTTGCGCGAGCGTGAGATCGGGCGCGACGCGCAGCGCCTGGTCGAACGCGCGCAGCGCCATCTCGTGCGCGCCGAGCGCGTGATGCGCGTTGCCGAGATTCAGCCATGCGAGACTGAACGACGGGTCGAGACCGACCGCGCGTTCGTAGTAGGGCAGCGCGTCGCGATGCCGCGACTGCGCGCAGAGCGCGTTCGCGAGCCCGAACAGCGCGAGCGGAAACGGCGGGTGCAGCGCGAGCGCGGCCTCGAACGCGGCGGCGGCTTCCGCGTGACGGCCCACCGCGTCGAACGTGTTGCCGAGGTTGAAGTGCGCGGCGACGAAGCGCGGCTGCGCGGCGATCGCGGCCTGGAAATGCGCGATCGCGTCGTCGGCGCGGCCCATCGCGCTCAACGCCATCGCGAGATTGTTGTGTGCGCCCGCATGGCCGGGGCGCAGTTCGAGCGCGCGGCGGAACGCGGCGAGCGCGTCGTCGTGGCGGCCGAGCGCGTTCAGCGCGTTGCCGAGGTTGTTGTAGATCGACGCGTCGTCGGGCGTGAGCCGCAGCGCGCGGCCGAAGGCGTCGACCGCGTCCTCGTGGCGCTGCAGCGCCGCATACGCGTTGCCGAGGTTGTAGTGCGCGAGCGGAAATTCGGGCGCGAGCGTCAGCGCATTGCGAAAGCGCTCGATCGCCTCGTCGAGCCGGCCGAGCGCCTTCAGCGCGTTGCCGAGGTTGAGCTGCAGCGCGGCGTCGTCGGGACGCAGCGCGACCGCGCGGCCGACGAGATCGGCCGCCTCGGCATGCTGGCCCTGCTGATGCCGCAGCACGCCGAACAGATGCAGCGCGTCGGCGTCGGCGGGATTGGTGGCGAGCGCGGCGCGATAGCCGTGCTCGGCCTCGGCGAGGCGGCCCGCGCGATGCGCGGCGTACGCTCGGTCGAATGCGGAATCCATGACGCGAAAACTGACGGAAAGCGCGTATTTTCCCACACCGCGCACGCCGGCCGCGCATTGGCCGGACGGCATATGGCCCCGTCACGCCGAGCGGCGTAGACTAGGGCCTGTTGACATCGGGAACGCCGATCCGAGCGCCCGAAATCGCTCGTCGCGATTTCGCGCCTTCCCGCGACTCGAGTTTTCCGGGATGGGGCGCGGCGAACGGATCGGGCACGTGTCGCGCGCGGCCGCTGTCGCGGCAGTGCCAGCGCGTTCCCGGTGCAAGCAAACCCTCGGGCCGATTGGCACGACAAGCTTGTCGTGGCGCAAACCGGTCCCGGCAAGATCGTGTGTCATCGAGGTGCTCATGGCTGACACCCTTCTCGATATTCCGCCCGTGCTGATCGTCGGCGCGGGGCCGACCGGCCTTGCCGCGGCGATGAGTCTCGCGCGCGCCCGCGTGCCGGTGCGCATCATCGACAGGCTGGCCGCGCCGGCGCCGTATTCGCGCGCGATCGGCATCCAGGCGCGCACGCTCGAACTGCTGGAGCAGCATCGCGCGGTCGAGCCGTTTCTCGCACTCGGCCATCGCGCGCATGCGGCCGCGCTGCATGCCGAAGGCCGCGTGATCGCGCGGCTCGATTTCGATCCGCTGCAAACGCGCTATCCGTATCTGCTGCTGCTCGACCAGAGCGTCACCGAGCGGCTGCTGACCGAGCATCTGGCCGGGCTCGGCGTGACGGTCGAGCGCGGCGCGACGCTGGTCGCATGCGACAACGGCGGCACCTCGCTCGACGTGACGATCCGCGATGCCGACGGGCACGACACGCGCTGCACGCCGTCGTACCTGATCGCCGCCGACGGCGCGCACAGCACGGTGCGTCACCTGCTCGGCGTCGGTTTTGCCGGGCACGCGTTCGAGCAGACTTTCCTGCTCGCCGATCTCGCGGCGATCCCCGACTGGCCGGACGACGAGATTCATCTGTTCACGACGCCCGGCGGCATCGCCGGCCTGTTCCCGATGGGCGACGGCCGTTATCGGCTGGTCGCCGACCGGCCGCCCGGCGGCGATACGTCGCCCGACGCGTCCGCTCCGTCGCTCGCCGAATGCGAAGCGATCGTGCACGCGCGTATCGGCGCGTCGATCGCGACGAGCGATCTGGCGTGGTCGTCGTATTTTCATCTGCACAGCCGAATGGTCGGGCACCTGCGGCGCGGGCGCGTGTTCTTCGCGGGCGATGCCGCGCATATTCACAGCCCGGCCGGCGCGCAGGGCATGAACACCGGCATCCAGGAAGCGCTCAATCTCGGCTGGAAGCTCGCGCGCGTGCTCGGCGCAGGCGCGCCCGAGCGGCTGCTCGATACCTATCACGCGGAGCGTCATCCGATCGAGCGCGACGTGCTGCGGCAGACGAGCTTCGTCACGCAGATCGCCGAAGCCGATCATGGCGCGATGAAGCTGCTGCGCGACCATGTGCTGCCGCTGCTGTCGTCGTTCGGGCCGATGCGCGACGCGGTGCGGCGCTCGGTCAGCGAGCTCGGCGTGCAGTACCGCAAGAGTCCGCTGACGCTCGAGCGCGTGCTCGACGGCGGCCCGCGTGCGGGCGAGCGTGCGCCCGACGCGGTCGTGCATGTGATCGACGGGCCGCTCGGTCAGGCGCCCGGTACGGCGCGGCTCTACGATCTGCACGATCCGGCGAGCTTCACGCTGCTGCTGCTCGAGGAGCAGCCGGCCGACGAAACGGAAGACGCGCCGCCGTTGGCGGCGGATGTGCAGTCGCTCGTGCAGGGGCTCGAGCGCATCATGCCGGACGCGGTGCGCGTATGGCGCGTCGCCGATGCCGAAGGCGACGGCGCGGCCGGACTGGCGCAAGCCTATGGCCGGTCGCGGCCGTCGTTCTATCTGCTGCGGCCCGACGGCTACGTCGCCGCGCGCGGTCGCGCGGCGTCCGATGCCAACGCGCTGCTGCGCCATTGCGAGACCTGGTTCGCGGGCACGCCGCTGCCCGCGTAGAGGCGGCTCAGGCCGGCGTCGCGGCCGGCACGAGCGAGGCGCGGTGCGCGGCGATCGCGTCGCGCACGATCGGCAGCGCGCGCCGGCCGCCTTCGCCCGCCGGGTCGTCGAGCGCGGCGAGCAGTGCGCGGCGCATCCGCGGCTCCCAGAAGCGCCGGATATGGTCGGCGATGCCGGCCAGCGCTTCGTCGCGATCGGGCATCGATTCGAAAAACGCGCCGATCTGGTTGGCCATGTCGATCAGGTGTTGCTGGTTCATCGTGGCCTCACTTGCCTGTCGTCACGGGAGTCGGCGCCGCGCGACGCTCGAGCAGGTCGAGCTGCTCGGCGTTGAAACGCGCATACGCACGCTGCCAGTCGGACGGCTGCGCGACGGGCATCACCTGCACGGCCGTCACCTTGTACTCGGGGCAGTTCGTCGCCCAGTCCGAACTGTCCGTCGTGATCACGTTCGCGCCCGATTCGGGGAAGTGGAACGTCGTGTATACGACGCCCGGCTGCATGCGTTCGGTCACGAGCGCGCGCAGCACCGTCTGCCCGGCACGCGATTCGATGCCGACCCAGTCGCCGCTCCGGATGCCGCGATCCTGCGCGTCGTGCGGATGGATTTCGAGACGATCCTCTTGATGCCACTGCACGTTCTCGGTGCGGCGCGTCTGCGCGCCGACGTTGTATTGCGACAGGATGCGGCCCGTGGTCAGGATCAGCGGATAGCGCTGCGTGACCTTCTCCGGCGACGCAATGAACTGCGTGATCACGAACTTGCCCTTGCCGCGCACGAACGTGTCGATGTGCATCGTCGGCGTGCCTTCCGGCGCGGCCTCGTTGCACGGCCACTGGATGCTGCCGAGCGCGTCGAGCTTCGCGTACGACACGCCCGAGAAGGTCGGCGTGAGCCGCGCGATCTCGTCCATGATTTCCGACGGATGCGCGTAATCCATCTCGTAGCCGAGCGCGCGCGACAGCATCAGCGTCACTTCCCAGTCCGCATAGCCGGCCAGCGGCGGCATCACCTTGCGCACGCGCGAGATGCGGCGTTCCGCGTTCGTGAAGGTGCCGTCCTTCTCGAGGAACGACGAGCCGGGCAGCAGCACGTGCGCGTACTTCGCGGTTTCATTCAGGAAGATGTCCTGCACGACGATGCATTCCATCGCCGACAGCGCGGCCGCGACATGCTGCGTGTTCGGATCCGACTGGACGATGTCCTCGCCCTGGCAGTAGAGCCCCTTGAAGCTGCCGTCGAGCGCCGCATCGAACATGTTCGGGATGCGCAGGCCCGGTTCCGGCTGCAGCGTCGCCGACCATGCCTCCTCGAACAGCGCGCGCACGCTCGCGTCGCCGATATGCCGGTAGCCGGGCAGTTCGTGCGGGAACGAGCCCATGTCGCACGAGCCCTGCACGTTGTTCTGGCCGCGCAGCGGATTGACGCCGACGCCTTCGCGCCCGACGTTCCCGGTCGCCATCGCGAGGTTCGCGATGCCCATCACGGTGGTCGAGCCTTGCGCGTGCTCGGTCACGCCGAGCCCGTAGTAGATCGCGGCGTTGCCGCCCGTCGCGTAGAGCCGCGCGGCGGCGCGCACCTGTTCGGCCGGCACGCCCGTCACCTCGGCGCTTGCCTCGGGCGAATTCTCGGCACGCGACACGAACTCGCGCCACTGCTCGAACGCGCGCGTGTCGCAGCGCTCGGCGACGAACGCGTCGGCGACGAGCCCTTCGGTGACGATCACGTGCGCGAGCGCGTTGACCATCGCGACGTTGGTGCCGGGGCGAAGCTGCAGGTGGTGGGTGGCCTTCACGTGCGGGCCGTCGACCACGTCGATGCGACGCGGATCGATGACGATCAGCTTCGCGCCTTCGCGCACGCGGCGCTTCAGCCGCGAGCCGAACACCGGGTGGCCGTCGGTCGGGTTCGCGCCCATCACGACGATCACGTCGGCCTTGCCGACCGACGCGAAGGTCTGCGTGCCGGCCGATTCGCCGAGCGTCGTCTTCAGGCCATAGCCGGTCGGCGAGTGACAGACGCGCGCGCAGGTGTCGACGTTGTTGTTGCCGAACGCGGCGCGCACCAGCTTCTGCACGAGGTAGGTTTCCTCGTTCGTGCAGCGCGACGACGTGATGCCGCCGATCGAATCGCGGCCGTACTTGTCCTGCAGCTTGCGGAACTGCGTCGCCGCATAGCTGAGCGCCTCGTCCCAGCTCACTTCGCGCCACGGGTCGGTGATCTTCTCGCGGATCATCGGCTTCGTGATGCGGTCCTTGTGCGTCGCGTAGCCCCACGCGAAGCGTCCCTTCACGCACGCATGGCCTTCGTTCGCGAGCCCGTTCTTGTGCGGCGTCATTCGCACGACCTGCGTGCCCTTCATCTCGGCCTTGAACGAGCAGCCGACGCCGCAGTATGCGCAGGTGGTGATCACCGAATGCTCGGCCTGCCCGAGCTGGACGACCGACTTCTCCTGCAGCGTGGCCGTCGGGCAGGCCGCGACGCACGCGCCGCAGGACACGCATTCCGACGCCATGAACGATTCGCTCTCGCCGGCGGCGACGCGCGATTCGAAGCCGCGCGCGGCGATCGTCAGCGCGAACGTGCCCTGCGTTTCCTCGCAGGCGCGCACGCAGCGATTGCAGACGATGCACTTCGACGGGTCGTACGTGAAGTACGGATTCGACTCATCCTTCGCCTCGCGCAGATGATTCGCGCCGTCGAAGCCGTAGCGCACCTCGCGCAGGCCGACCACGCCCGCCATGTCCTGCAGCTCGCAGTCGCCGTTGGCGGGGCAGGTGAGGCAGTCGAGCGGGTGATCGGAGATGTACAGTTCCATCACGTTGCGGCGCAGCGCCTGCAGCCGGTCCGACTGCGTGCGCACCTTCATCCCGGCTTCGGCGGGCGTCGTGCACGAGGCCGGATAGCCGCGGCGGCCCTCGATCTCGACGAGGCACAGGCGGCACGAGCCGAACGGCTCGAGCGAATCGGTCGCGCAGAGCTTCGGCACGTTGACGCCGGCTTCGATCGCGGCGCGCATCACGGACGTGCCGGCCGGCACGGTGACGGCCTGGCCGTCGATTTCGAGCGTGACATCGGTGTCCGCGTGGCGCTGCGGCGTGCCGTAGTCGGTATCGTCGAACGGGTCGCGCACACGCGCCTGTGCGGCGCTCTTGCACGCGCATTGGCCCGAGCCGCAGCCGCCTTGGCGGACGTTGTTCGTGTCGAGTGACATGCAGGGCTCCTTCTGGGTCAGGCCGCGGCCTTGACGGGACCCGACGCGGCATCCTTGCCGGCGGCGAGCCCGAAATCTTCGGGGAAGTGATCGAGGGCGGACAGCACCGGATACGGCGTCATCCCGCCCATCGCGCACAGCGAGCCGGCGAGCATCGTGTCGCACAGGTCGCGCAGCAGCGTGACCTGCCGCTCCGACGTATCGCCCTGGCGGATGCGCGCGATCGTCTCGACGCCGCGCGTCGAACCGATCCGGCATGGCGTGCACTTGCCGCACGATTCGATCGCGCAGAACTTCATCGCGTATTCGGCGAGCGCCGCGAGGTTCGACGTGTCGTCGTGCAGCACGATGCCGCCGTGGCCGACCACCGCGCCGATCGCCGCGTACGCTTCATAGTCGAGCGGCACGTCCCACTGATGCTCGGGCAGGTAGGTGCCGAGCGGGCCGCCGACCTGCGCCGCACGCGCGGGCCGGCCGCTGGCCGTGCCGCCGCCGAACTCGAACAGCAGCTCGCGCAGCGTGACGCCGAACGCGAGCTCGACGAGGCCGCCGTGGCGGATATTGCCCGCGAGCTGGAACGGCAGCGTGCCGCGCGAGCGGCCCATCCCGTAATCGCGATAGAACGCGGCGCCGCGCGCGAAGATCACCGGCGCGGTGGCGAGCGTGATCACGTTGTTGATCACGGTCGGCTGGCCGAACAGGCCGGCGAGCGCGGGCAGCGGCGGCTTCGCGCGCACGACGCCGCGCTTGCCTTCGAGCGATTCGAGCAGCGCGGTTTCCTCGCCGCATACGTACGAGCCCGCGCCTTTCGCGACATGCAGCTCGAACGCATGCGCGGAACCGAGCACGTGCTCGCCGAGCCAGCCGGCCTCGCGCGCCCGTTCGATCGCGGCTTCGAGCGTCGCGATTGCGTCCGGGTATTCGCTGCGCACGTAGATATGGCCGACCGTCGCGCCCGTCGCGATGCCCGCGATGATCATCCCTTCGATCAGGCAGTACGGATCGCTTTCCATGATCAGGCGATCGGAGAACGTGCCCGAATCGCCTTCGTCCGCGTTGCAGACGATGTATTTCTGCCTGGCGCGCGCCTGCCGGACCGTGCGCCATTTGATGCCGGCCGGGAACGCCGCGCCGCCGCGGCCGCGCAGCCCCGATTCGATCAGCAGCTCGCACGCGGCGTCGCCATCGAGCGCGAGTGCGTTCTTCAGGCCGGCGAGGCCGTCGTGCCGCAGGTAGTCGTCGATCGACAGCGGATCGGTCAGCCCGATCCGTGCGAACGTCAGGCGCTGCTGGCGCGCGAGATAGGGCAGCGCGTCGACGAGGCCGACGCCGCTCGGATGCGCGCCGCCTTCGAGCCAGCCCGCGTCGAACAGTGCCGGCACGTCGGCGGCCGACAGGTTCGCGTAGCCGACGCGGCCGGCGGCCGTGCCGACCTCGACCAGCGGTTCGAGCCACAGCAGCCCGCGCGAGCCGTTGCGGACCAGTTCGATCGCGGCGCCGCGCCGTTCGGCTTCCGCGACGATCGCGGCGGCGAGCGCATCGGCGCCGAGCGCCAGCGCGGAGGAATCGCGCGGGACGTAGATGCGGGTCGTCATGCGGCCTCCTCGGTGTGCGCGACCGCATCGGCCAGCAGCGCATCGAATTTCTGCGGCGTGACCTTCGCGTGCAGCACGCCGTTGACCGTCATCGACGGCGACTGCGCACACAAGCCGAGGCAGTAGACCGATTCGAGCGCGACGGCCTGCGCATCCGAAGCGTCGTGCGCGGCGTCGAACCGGCACCCCGTGCGCGCCTCCGCGTGTTCGGCAAGCGCCTCGCAGCCCATGCTGCGGCACGCTTCGGCGCGGCACATCTGGATCGTCACGCGTGCGGGCGGCACGGTGCGGAAATGGTGGTAGTAGGTCAGCACGCCATGCACTTCGGCGCGCGACAGGTTCAGCGCCTTCGCGAGCGGCGCGACGCAGCCCGGCGGCACGTAGCCCGCATCGTCCTGGATGGCATGCAGGATCGCGACGAGCGACCGGCCGGGGCGCACGTGGCGCTCGACGAGGGCGTCGGGCGCGGGGGAATTCGGGGACATCGCTTATGCTCCTCCAAAGTCTCATATGCGCTGTGAATTCATATAATGCGCATGGCGACTTCGTTCTGATGGATTTTGGTCAACGATAAGCGGAAGATTTGACGGTCGCAATAGGAAATCGGAGTACATAATTGATTCGAATCGAATGCGACGCGTATCTGACCGTACGCGACACGGAAGGGCGCACCGCGAGTCTGTCGGAGGTCGCGCCGCTGCTGGAACTCGTGGCCGACACGGGCAGCATCGCGCAGGCCGCACAGGCGAAGGGGCTGTCCTATCGGCATGCGTGGGGCCTGCTGCGCGCGCTGGAGGCGTGCGTCGGCGGAGAACTGATCGAAACCGCGCGCGGCAAGGGCTCGACGCTGTCGGAACTCGGACAGGCGGTCGTCGATGCGCAGCGCCTCGCGCGCAGCCGCCTCGACGGCAACCTGCGCGCGCTGGCGGCGGAAGTGGCGAGCGACCTGAACCGGCGGCTCGCGCAGCGGGACGGCGCGGTGCGCATCCACGCTTCGCACGGCTATGCGGTCGCGACGCTCGTATCGGCGCTGGTCGACGCGCACGCCGCGGTCGACATCAAGTATCGCGAGAGCGTCGAGGCCGTGCAGGCGCTGGCGCGCGGCGAGTGCGAACTGGCCGGCTTCCATCTGCCGCGCGGCGCGTTTCGGGCGCAGTGCGCGCAGATCTACCGGCCGTGGCTCGACGACACGCGTCACGTGCTGATTCATCTGACGCGCCGCCAGCAGGGGCTGTTCATTCCGCGCGGCAATCCGAAGCAGGTGCGCGGGCTCGCGGACCTGGCGCGCAACGACATCCGCTTCGTCAACCGGCAGCCGGGCTCGGGCACGCGCATGCTGCTCGACCTCGCGCTGCGCGCGATCGGCATCGACCCGGAGCGCATCGACGGCTATGCGTCGGCCGAGCTCACGCACTCGGCGATCGCGGCCTTCGTCGCGAGCGGGATGGCCGATCTTGGCTTCGGCGTCGAGCCGGCCGCGCATCACTTCGGGCTCGATTTCATCCCGGTCGTCGACGAGGACTATTACTTCGCGTGCGAGCGCGGGCGGCTCGAGGCGCGGCCGCTCGCCGGCGTGCTGGCGCTGCTGCGCGACGCGCGCTTCGTCGAGCGCGTCGCGCATCTCGACGGCTACGATCCCGCCGCGTGCGGGACGCTGGAAAGCGTTGCGGCGGGGCTGGCCGGCGACGACGGCGCGGCGGCGTCGCACGGCAATGCGCGGTAACGGGTGCGCGATCGACGCGCGCTGCAGCAGCGGGGGATTTGCGCTACGCTTGCCGCTTGATCAACGTTCCAACAAGCACGCCGTTCAGGCGTCATTCCGCCATGAAACTTTCCGTTTCCCTCTCCGCGGCAGCGTTGACCGCGGGGCTTCTGGTCGCTGTCTCGCCGCTTGCGCTCGCGCAGAATTCGCCGGGCGTGCCCGGCGGCATCCTGACCGACCAGTTTCGCCTGAACGAACATCCGCAGATGCCGTTCGCGGCGTCGGCGCCGTCGAAGAAGTACCAGACCGGCAAGAAATCGGCGTTGCGCCGCAAGGGCGACATGGGCGACCCGAACGGTTGCAACCTGAAGTGCCCGATGGACGAACAGTGACGCGCTGACCGACCAGCGCGCCGACGATTGCCGTTGTCTCCGAGCCCCGCGAAGCGTCGCCGTTTCGCGGGGCTCGCGTTTTTTGTCTGTCGAATGAATCGACCGCGGGCAGGGCGGCGACCGGGGTCGCTCATCGACTAGGGTTAACCCGAATCCCAGGAAGTATGTGTTCCTGAAACCTGCCTTATTCTTAAGCAGCTGCCTACATAAACTTCGGTTTGTCAGCGATGAGCAGGTGTTCATCGCGAAAAACGGACAAATCTGGAGGTCAGTATCATGAAGTCGCTCGTTCAAGCTGTTGTCGTTGCCGCCGCTCTCGTCGCCCCGGTCGTGTCGTTCGCGCAGTCGGGCTCGACGATCACCCGTGCGCAGGTCCGCGCCGAACTGGTTCAACTGCAGCAGGCCGGTTACAACTCGGCCCGCGGTGAAGATCCGCACTATCCGGAAGCGATCCAGGCTGCAACGGCCCGCGTTGCGGAACAGCAGCGTGCGCTGGCGCAGGCGCAAGGCGTCGATGCCAGCGGCTACGGCGCCCAGGCGCAGGGCGCTTCGGCGTCGGGTTCGCGCGCGATCGGCGTGCGTCCGGCGAGCGATGAGGAAATGAAGTCGCTGTATCGCGGCAGCTAAGCGGCGCATCGCCCGGTTCGGCCATGCGCCGGGTGCGACGATGGGTCGCGCCGAGGCTGCGGCGCCGGGCGGGCCGTCGCGGCGAGCGATGCGCGCGCAGCGGCGGTCGAATATCCGTCACCTCCTGTCGCCGGGATACCGGCGACATTCCGCCTGGCCCGTCCGGGCTGGGCGCTTTTTCGAGAGGCAGGGGTGTGCGTTCGGCCGGCAACAAAAAACCCCGCAGACTGGCGTCGTGCGGGGTTCGTGCGTCTTGCGCGGAATTTGGTGGAGGCGGCGGGAATCGAACCCGCGTCCAGAAGCGCTCCACGACTAGTTCTACATGTTTAGTTCTGTCTTTTGATTTAACCGCAGCGACGCGGACGAACACGCTGCACTACGGCGATTCGCTAGGTTTTCGACCCTGGCGTCGCGACGCCGACAGGGCTTAACTGACGTATATGACCTCTGGCGGTATTGCTACCGGTCTTGCGACTCTAGCCCGTCAGTGAACTAGGCAGAGGACGGCGGCCCTTAGGCTGCCAGTGCGAACGTATCGTCGTTTGCAGTTACGATTTTCCCATTGATTAACGAGGTGACGGGTCCTCGACATGCCCTAGCCGCTTCACAACCCCTGTCGAAACCAGGTCGCCCCCGCGGATAAGATCTAGCATTATAGCCCAACATCGCGCAGCAGTTCGCGCAACTGCTGCGTCGTGTCGACGAGGTGCTGCGCCTGCCATTCGCCCGGCGTGGCGCCATCGCCGCAGTAACCGTACGCGGCGGCGACCGTCGCCATCCCGGCTGCGCTGCCGGCCTGGATGTCGCGCAGATCGTCGCCGACATAGACGATGCGCTCGGGCGCCAGCGTCAGCTCGGCGGCCGCGTGCAGCAGCGGGGCCGGGTGCGGCTTCGGGTGCGGCGTCGTGTCGCCCCCGACGATGCAGGCCGCGCGCGGCGCGAGGCCGAGCAAGTCGACGAGCGGTGCGGTCAGCCGCATCGCCTTGTTCGTCACGATGCCCCAGCGCACGCCGCGCGCATCGAGCTCGTCGAGCACCTCGCCGATGCCCGGGAACAGCGTCGTGTGCACGCACAGGTCGGCCGCGTAGTTCGCCAGGAATTCGTCGCGCATCGCTTCGTAGCCGGGCGATTGCGGGTCGATGCCGAACGCGCCGCCGAGCAGGCCGCGCGCGCCGGCCGACGCGAGCCGCCGCAACGCGTCGAGCGGCGTTTCGGGCAGGCCGCGCACGCGCTGCATCTTGTTGACGGCGGCCGCGAGGTCGGGCGCCGTGTCGGCGAGCGTGCCGTCGAGGTCGAACAGCACCGCGGCGCAGTGCTGCAGGCGCGGCTCGTCGAGCACGGCCCGCGCGGGCGAGAGGGAAGTCGTCATGCCGGTCGGAAGGTCACGCGCCGCGGCGGCACGCGACGAGGTAGTTGATGTCGGTGTCGTTCGACAGCGCGAAGCGCTTGCCGAGCGGGTGATAGGTGATGCCCTTGAGCTCGACGATGTGCAGGTCGGTCGCGCGCACGAAGGCGGCCAGTTCCGACGGGCGGATGAAGCGCGCGTAGTCGTGCGTGCCCTTCGGCAGCATCTGCGCGATGTACTCCGCGCCGATCACGGCGAACAGGTAGGACTTCAGGTTGCGGTTCAGCGTCGAGAAGAACACCCAGCCGCCCGGTTTCACGAGCGTCGCGCAGGCGGCGACGATGTCGGCCGGCGACGGCACGTGCTCGAGCATTTCCATGCAGGTGACGACGTCGTAGCTGCCCGGCTCGCGCGCGGCGATCGCTTCGGCGGCGATGGCCTCGTAATCGACCGAGATACCGCTCTCAAGGCTGTGCAGGTCGGCGACGCCGAGGGCTTCGGTCGACAGGTCGATGCCCTTGACCTGCGCGCCGAGCCCGGCCATCGATTCGGACAGGATGCCGCCGCCGCAGCCGATGTCGAGCGCGCGCTTGCCGGCCAGATGCGCATGCGAGTCGATCCAGCCGAGCCGGACCGGGTTCAGGTCGTGCAGCGGCTTGAATTCGGCGTTCGGATCCCACCACCGATGGGCGAGGTCGCTGAATTTCTGGAGTTCGTGCGGATCGGCGTTGGTCATGTCGGCAAACGGGCTACGGGAGGAGGGCGGTGCAACGATGCATCAGCCCCGAGTATATAAGAAGCGGGCGAGCGACGAAGCGAGGACGGGCGTCAAAGAAAAAGCCCCGCCGGAGCGGGGCTTTGAGGCAGTCGAAAACCGCGGCTTACTGCGCCGGAACGGTCGTCTTCTGCACTTCTTGCGTACCGACCACTTCGACTTCCACGCGGCGATCCGGTGCGAGGCAGGCGATCAGTTGCTTGCGGTTCTTCTGGTTGCAGCCCGTCGTGACCGGGTTGCGCTTGCCCTTGCCTTCCGTGTAGATCTTGTTGGCCGGGACACCCTTGCTGACCAGGTACGACTTCACGGCTTGCGCACGGCGCAGCGACAGACGGTCGTTGTACTTGTCTGAACCGATGCGGTCCGTGTAGCCCGTTGCGACGACCACTTCCGTGTTCATGCCTTCGATCTTCGAAGCCAGTTCGTCCAGCTTCTGCTTGCCCAGCGGCTTGAGCGTTGCCTTGTCGAAGTCGAACAGTGCGTCAGCCTGATACGTGATCTTCTGGCTCGTGATGGCCGGAGCAACCGGGGCGACCGGCGGCTGCGGTGCCTGGGCGACCAGTGCGCCATCGCACTTCGCGTTGGCGGTGGCCGGCGTCCAGAATGCGTCGCGCCAGCAGAGCTCGTTCGTGCCGTTCATCCACACCCATTCGCCCGTGCCGTTCACCCAGTTGTCATTGACGGCTTGACGCGACGCCGGCACCGACTGTGCCGAAGCGGATGCAGCCATAACTGCGGTAGCTGCAATGAACGCGAGCTTTGAAAGTTTATTCATATTTCTCCTCTCGAAATTGAGATTACCGCAGGTTTACTGCGAGCCTGTTGACGGTGACAAGTCATACATTGCTCGAAGTATAACATTGGTGCGGCACAAAAAACGCGGCGCCGCTCTGTGTAGACTTCGAGCAGCGTCTAACTTTCAGTGCGTTGGCATTTTGCCATATCGTTCCCTTCCTACGAAAAAAAATCCTCCCCACCCCAAGATCGCCTTGACGATTGTGGTGCATGCGCAACACCGGCTTGCCGCAACTTTCAGAAATTGTCAAGAGTGTGACGGGGAAATTGCGCGGGAAGCGAGGAGTGTCCATTCGAGGGCATGAAGCGGATGCGACGACGCGGCCTGCGGCGCTGCGACAGCGAAGGTCCGGCGGCGGCGCGGGGGTGCCGCAATTTCCGCCTTATATATATAGAGGGGCCCCGAATTGGCGGCTGATGGGCGCATGTTAGAATCTCGCGTTGCGTTGCGCATGCATCGCTCACGCGAAAGGCGTTCCCGTCTTCGCTCCGAAAAGATACGGATACATGGATCAATTCGCCAAAGAGACCCTGCCCACCTCCCTCGAGGAGGAAATGCGCCGTTCGTATCTCGATTACGCGATGAGCGTGATCGTCGGACGTGCCCTCCCGGATGTCCGCGATGGCCTGAAGCCCGTGCACCGGCGTGTGCTGTTCGCGATGCACGAACTGAACAACGACTGGAACCGGGCGTACAAGAAGTCGGCGCGTATCGTCGGCGACGTGATCGGTAAGTACCACCCTCACGGCGACAGCGCGGTCTATGAAACGATCGTGCGGATGGCGCAGGACTTCTCGCTGCGCTACATGCTGGTCGACGGGCAAGGCAACTTCGGCTCGATCGACGGCGACAACGCCGCCGCGATGCGTTACACCGAAATTCGCATGGCGAAGATCGGTCACGAGCTGCTGTCGGACATCGACAAGGAAACGGTCGACTTCGGGCCGAACTACGACGGCAGCGAGATGCAGCCGCTGATCCTGCCGGCGCGGATCCCGAACCTGCTGATCAACGGCTCGTCGGGCATCGCGGTCGGCATGGCGACCAACATCCCGCCGCACAACCTGAACGAAGTCGTCGATGCGTGCCAGCATCTGCTGAACAATCCCGAAGCGACGATCGACGAGCTGATCGAGATCATCCCGGCGCCGGACTTCCCGACGGCCGGCATCATCTACGGCGTCGCCGGCGTGCGCGACGGCTACCGCACCGGGCGCGGCCGCGTCGTGATGCGCGCGGCCACGCACTTCGAGGAAATCGACCGCGGCCAGCGCATGGCGATCATCGTCGACGAGCTGCCGTACCAGGTCAACAAGCGTTCGCTGCTCGAGCGCATCGCCGAGCTCGTCAACGAGAAGAAGCTCGAGGGCATCTCCGACATCCGCGACGAGTCCGACAAGAGCGGCATGCGCGTCGTGATCGAGCTCAAGCGCGGCGAAGTGCCGGAAGTGGTGCTGAACAACCTGTACAAGGCGACCCAGCTGCAGGACACGTTCGGCATGAACATGGTCGCGCTCGTCGACGGCCAGCCGAAGCTGCTGAACCTGAAGGAAATCCTTCAGTGCTTCCTGTCGCATCGTCGCGAAGTGCTGACGCGCCGCACGGTCTACGAACTGCGCAAGGCGCGCGAACGCGGCCACGTGCTCGAAGGCCTCGCGGTCGCGCTCGCGAACATCGACGAGTTCATCGCGATCATCAAGGCCGCGCCGACGCCGCCGATCGCGAAGCAGGAGCTGATGGCGAAGGCGTGGGATTCGTCGCTCGTGCGCGAGATGCTGACGCGCGCCGAATCCGAGAACGCCGCGGCCGGCGGGCGCGACGCGTACCGTCCGGAAGGGCTGAACCCGGCGTTCGGCATGCAGGGCGACGGGCTGTACAAGCTGTCCGACACGCAGGCGCAGGAAATCCTGCAGATGCGTCTGCAGCGCCTGACCGGCCTCGAGCAGGACAAGATCATCGGCGAATACCGCGACGTGATGGCGCAGATCGCCGACTTGCTGGACATCCTCGCGCGCCCCGAGCGGATCACGACGATGATCGGCGACGAGCTGACGTCGGTGAAGGCCGAGTTCGGCGACGCGCGCCGCTCGCGGATCGAGCTGAACGCGACCGAGCTGAACACCGAGGACCTGATCACGCCGCAGGACATGGTCGTCACGATGTCGCACGCGGGCTACGTGAAGTCGCAGCCGCTGTCCGAGTACCGCGCGCAGAAGCGCGGCGGCCGCGGCAAGCAGGCGACGCAGATGAAGGAAGACGACTGGATCGAGACGCTGTTCATTGCGAACACGCACGATTACATGCTCTGCTTCTCGAACCGCGGCCGCGTGTACTGGATCAAGGTGTACGAGGTGCCGCAGGGCTCGCGCAACTCGCGCGGCCGTCCGATCGTCAACATGTTCCCGCTGCAGGACGGCGAGAAGATCAACGTGGTGCTGCCGGTCAAGGAATTCTCGGCCGACAAGTTCGTGTTCATGGCGACCTCGCTCGGCACCGTGAAGAAGACGCCGCTCGAGGCATTCAGCCGTCCGATGAAGAAGGGCATCATCGCGGTCGGCCTCGACGACGGCGACTACCTGATCGGCGCGTCGATCACCGACGGCGCGCACGACGTGATGCTGTTCTCCGACGCCGGCAAGGCCGTGCGCTTCGACGAGAACGACGTGCGGCCGATGGGGCGCGAGGCGCGCGGCGTGCGCGGCATGCAGCTCGAGGATGGCCAGCAGGTCATCGCGCTGCTGGTGGCCGGCAGCGAAGAGCAGTCGGTGCTCACCGCGACCGAGAACGGCTTCGGCAAGCGCACGCCGATCACCGAATACACGCGTCATGGCCGCGGCACGAAGGGTATGATCGCGATCCAGACGTCCGAGCGCAACGGCAAGGTCGTCGCCGCGACGCTCGTCGACGCCGAGGATCAGATCATGCTGATCACGACGGCCGGCGTGTTGATCCGTACGCGCGTGTCGGAGATCCGCGAGATGGGACGCGCGACGCAAGGTGTTACACTCATCAGTCTCGATGAGGGTACCAAGCTCTCTGGCCTGCAGCAGATCGCGGAGGCCGAGGAGGGCGACGGCGAGGCCGACGAGGCGTCGGACGGCGAAGCCTGAACGGATGAGACTATCGAGCCGCCGCAGGCGTGCCGCGCGAAGGTTTGAGCGCGGCGCGATGCGGCCGGCGAGAAACCCATTCATATTTCCAAAGGGAGTGATGATGCAAAAGCAATTCAAGCAACTGGTCCTGCTGGCCGCACTGGTGCCGACGTTCGCGATGGCGCAGGCGCTGTCGAATTCCGCACCGGCTGCGCCCGCGGCAGCTGCGCCGATCGACGCCGACAAGAAGGCAGCGATCAAGGATCTGCTCGACGCGATCGACGCGCCGAAGCTCGTGTCGGCAATCGGCAACAGCGCCGAGATGCAGGCCAAGCAGCTCGTGCCGGCGATCCTGTCGGACGCGCTGTCGGAGAACAAGACGCTGAACGACAAGCAGAAGCAGGCCGCCGTGCCGACGCTGCAGAAGAACGCGGTGCCGAAGCTGGTCGACGGCGCAGGCAAGGTGTTCGGCACGCAGGCGTTCAGCAACGACGCGATGCAGGCTCAGTACGACGCGTACGCGAAGTACTACAGCACGTCGGAGATCAAGGATCTGACGACGTTCTACAAGAGCCCGACGGGCCGCAAGTTCATCCAGGTTCAGGATCAGGTCGGTCGCGACGTGGTCAACGGCCTGATGCAGAAGTACATGCCGCAAGCGATCCAGGCAACGCGCGCCCAGGCCGACAAGGAAGTCGCGGCAGTCAAGCCGGGCAAGTAAGCCGTCCGGGCACGCCCCCGGCCGTTCGGCCGGGTTTGGCGGGAGCCTGATGACAGTGCGATAATGGCCGTTTGCGCGCGAGCGCAAGCGGCCATTTCCTTTCTGGCGCGGCTCATTTGCAATGACAGGCGGCGGCACGTTGCCGGTCGCGTCCCTCCCGAGGTTTTCACGATGCGCGTCTTTAATTTCTCCGCCGGTCCCGCGGCGATGCCGGAAGAAGTGCTGCGGCAAGCGGCCGACGAAATGCTCGACTGGCACGGCAGCGGCATGAGCGTGATGGAGATGAGCCATCGCGGCAAGGAATTCATGTCGATCCACGAGGCGGCGCTGACCGACCTGCGCGATCTGCTCGGCGTGCCGGCCAGCCACCGGATCCTGTTCCTGCAGGGCGGCGGCATCGCCGAGAACGCGATCGTGCCGATGAACCTGCTCGGCTCGCGCAAGACGGCCGACTTCGTCGTCACGGGCTCGTGGTCGCAGAAGTCGTTCAACGAGGCGAAGAAGTACGGCACGCCGCATCTGGCCGCGACCGGCAAGACGCAGGACGGCTTCACGCGCGCGCCGGCGCGCGCCGAATGGCAGTTGTCCGACGATCCGGCCTACGTGCATCTGTGCACCAACGAGACGATCGACGGCGTCGAGACGTTCGAGATTCCCGACCTCGGCGACGTGCCGCTCGTCGCGGACGTGTCGTCGCACATCCTGTCGCGCCCGATGGACGTCGCGAAGTACGGCGTGCTGTTCGGTGGCGCGCAGAAGAACATCGGGATGGCCGGCGTGACGCTCGTGATCGTCCGCGAGGACCTGCTCGACCGCGCGCTGTCGATCTGTCCGTCGGCGTTCGAATGGAAGACCATCGCCGCCAACAACTCGCTGTACAACACGCCGCCCACCTATGCGATCTACATCGCGGGCCTCGTGTTCCAGTGGCTGAAGCGGCAGGGCGGGCTCGAAGCGATCGAGGCCCGCAACATCGAAAAGGCGAAGCTGCTCTACGACACGATCGACGCGAGCAGCTTCTATCTGAACAAGGTCGAGCCGGCGGCGCGTTCGCGGATGAACGTGCCCTTTTTCCTGGCCGACGAAACGCGCAACGAAGACTTCCTTGCCGGCGCAAAGGCGCGCGGGCTGCTGCAGCTGAAGGGCCACAAGTCCGTCGGCGGCATGCGGGCGTCGATCTACAACGCGGTGCCGCTCGAGGGCGTGAAGGCGCTCGTCGAGTACATGAAGGACTTCGAGCAGCGCGGCGCCTGACGGCGGCGCTGTTCAAACAGCACGGCAAAACGCATGGACGACGAACTGAATTCCCGCCTCAAACCGCTGCGCGACCGCATCGATGCGATCGACGCGCAGCTGATCTCGCTGCTGAACCAGCGCGCCGCGGTGGCGCTGGAAGTGGGCGAGGTCAAGAAGCATTTCAACGCGCCGGTGTTCCGGCCGGAGCGCGAGCTGCAGGTGATCGCGCGCCTGCAGGACATGAGCGCGGGCCCGCTCGCGGGCGAGCACATCAGCGCGATCTGGCGCGAGATCATGGCCGCGAGCCGCGCGCTCGAGCAGACGATCCACGTCGCGTTCCTCGGGCCGGTCGGCACGTACAGCGAACAGGCGATGTTCGAGTATTTCGGCCAGTCGATCGAGGGGCTGCCGTGTCCGTCGATCGACGAGGTGTTCCGCTCGGTCGAGGCCGGCGCCGCCACGTTCGGCGTCGCGCCGGTCGAGAATTCGACCGAGGGCGCGGTGTCGCGCACGCTCGACCTGCTGTTGCAGACGCAGCTGCTGATCAGCGGCGAATTCGCGCTGCCGATCCATCACAACCTGCTGACGCTGAACGGCTCGCTCGACGGCGTGACGCGCGTCTGCGCGCATGCGCAGGCGCTCGCGCAGTGCCAGCAGTGGCTCGCGGCGAACGCGCCGCAGCTCGAGCGGCAGGCCGTGTCGAGCAATGCCGAGGCCGCGCGCCTCGCGGCGGCCGATCCATCCGTCGCGGCGATCGCCGGCGACCGCGCGGCCGCGCACTACGGGCTGCAGATCGCGTTCTCGCTGATCCAGGACGATCCGCACAACCGCACGCGCTTCGTGATCATCGGCAAGCAGCCGGCCGGACCGAGCGGCAACGACCAGACGTCGCTGATCGTGTCGGTGAAGAACGAGCCGGGCGCGGTGTTCAAGCTGCTCGAGCCGCTCGCGCGGCACGGCGTGTCGATGACGCGCTTCGAGTCGCGTCCGGCGCGCGTCGGCACGTGGGAGTACTACTTCTACATCGACATCGAGGGGCACCGGGACGATGCGTCGGTCGCGGCTGCGCTCGCGGAGCTCGGCCAGAAGGCCGCGTTCCTGAAGATACTCGGTTCGTATCCGCGCGCGCGCTGACCGCGCGACGGCGTCATCGCGCAGTACGGTGACGCGGGCAGGGCAGCTCGGCCGGTCGCTCGGTCGGCGCTGCCTGAGGCGGGTTCGGGCGGCATCCGGCGCAGCGCGCGGGATGCGGGCCCGAGGCCCGGGATCTGGAATTCCGTGCGTGCGGCTTCGGCCCGCGCGCGTAACTTGGCTCTTGTCGTGTCAGGCTTTGCATTCAACAAACTGGTGATTTTCGGCGTCGGCCTGATCGGCGGATCGCTGGCCCGCGCGCTGCGCGAGCGCGCGCCGGGCGGCGCGGGCGAGATCGTCGGCGTCGGCCGTTCGCGCGCGTCGATCGAGCATGCGCTCGCGCTCGGCGTGATCGATCGCGCGGCGGCGCTCGACGACGACGCGCAGTTGCGCACCGCGCTCGCCGGCGCCGACCTCGTACTGCTGGCCGCGCCGGTCGCGCAGACGGGGCCGCTGCTCGCGCGCATCGTGCCGTGGCTCGACGACGCGACGATCGTCACCGATGCGGGCAGCACCAAATCCGACGTCGTCGCGGCGGCGCGCGCCGCGCTTGGCGCGCGCATCGCGCAGTTCGTGCCGGGGCATCCGATCGCCGGGCGCGAATCGAGCGGCGTCGAGGCCGCGCTGCCGGATCTGTACGTCGGTCGCAACGTCGTGCTGTGCCCGCTGCCGGAGAACGCGCCCGAGTCGGTCGCGCGGATCGACGCGATGTGGCGCGCCACGGGCGCCGACGTGCGCACGATGAGCACAGAGCAGCACGACCGCGTGTTCGCGTCGGTCAGCCATCTGCCGCACGTGCTGTCGTTCGCGCTCGTCGAGCAGATCCTCGGCGAGGCCGATGCCGAACTGAAGTTCTCGTATGCGGCGGGCGGTTTCCGCGACTTCACGCGCATCGCGGCGTCGAGCCCGGAAATGTGGCGCGACGTGTGCGTCGCGAACCGCGCGGCGCTGCTCGACGAACTCGACGGCTACACGCGCGTGCTCGCGCGCCTGCGCGCCGCGATCGACGCCGGCGACGGCGCGGCGCTCGAAGCCGTGTTCGCGCGCTCGCGCGCGGCCCGCAAGGCGTGGCAGGAGCGCGGCGGCCAGCCCGCTGCCGAACCCGTCAAGAAATAACAGGACGATTCCCATGGACTATCTCGATCTCGGCCCGTACTCCAGCGCATCGGGCACCGTGCGCCTGCCCGGTTCGAAGAGCATCTCGAACCGCGTGCTGCTGCTCGCGGCGCTTTCCGAAGGCGACACGACGATCACGAACCTGCTCGACTCCGACGACACGCGCGTGATGCTCGACGCGCTCGGCAAGCTCGGCGTGAAGCTCGCGCGCGACGGCGACACCTGCGTCGTCACCGGCACGCGCGGCGCGTTTACCGCGAAGACGGCCGACCTGTTCCTCGGCAACGCGGGCACCGCCGTGCGTCCGCTGACGGCCGCGCTCGCGGTGAACGGCGGCGATTATCGCGTGCATGGCGTGCCGCGCATGCACGAGCGGCCGATCGGCGACCTCGTCGACGGGTTGCGCCAGATCGGCGCACAGATCGACTACGAGCAGAACGAAGGCTATCCGCCGCTGCGGATCAAGCCCGCGACGATCTCGGTCGACGCGCCGATCCGCGTGCGCGGCGACGTGTCGAGCCAGTTCCTCACGGCACTCCTGATGACGCTGCCGCTCGTGAAGGCGAAGGACGGCCGCAGCGTCGTCGAGATCGACGGCGAGCTGATCTCGAAGCCGTACATCGACATCACGATCCGGCTGATGGAGCGCTTCGGCGTGAACGTCGAGCGCGACGGCTGGCAGCGCTTCGTCGTGCCGGCCGGCGTGCGCTACCGCTCGCCGGGGCGGATCATGGTCGAGGGCGATGCGTCATCCGCGTCGTACTTCCTCGCCGCGGGCGCGCTCGGCGGCGGCCCGCTGCGCGTCGAGGGCGTCGGGCGCGCGAGCATCCAGGGCGATGTCGGCTTCGCGAACGCGCTGATGCAGATGGGCGCGAACGTGACGATGGGCGACGACTGGATCGAGGTGCGCGGTATCGGCCACGACCACGGCAAGCTCGAACCGATCGACATGGATTTCAACCTGATCCCCGACGCGGCGATGACGATCGCGGTCGCGGCGCTGTTCGCGAGCGGCACCAGCACGCTGCGCAATATCGCGAGCTGGCGCGTGAAGGAGACCGACCGCATCGCCGCGATGGCGACCGAGCTGCGCAAGGTCGGCGCGACCGTCGAGGAGGGGCCCGACTATCTCGTCGTCACGCCGCCGCCGGCGCTCACGCCGAACGCGGCGATCGACACCTACGACGATCACCGGATGGCGATGTGCTTCTCGCTTGTCAGCCTGGGCGGCGTGCCCGTGCGCATCAACGATCCGAAGTGCGTCGGCAAGACGTTCCCCGACTATTTCGACCGCTTCGCCGCGCTCGCGAAGGCCTGACCGACTGACCTGATGAAATCGACCCGACCCTTTCACCCGACTCCCGTCATCACGATCGACGGCCCCACCGCCTCCGGCAAGGGCACCGTCGCGGCGCTCGTCGCCGCGCACCTCGGCTTCCACCTGCTCGACAGCGGCGCGCTGTACCGTCTCGCGGCGCTCGCGAGCGTGCGCTACGACATCGCGGCGGAAGACATCGACGCCCTTGTGAAGCTGATCGACGATCTCCATATCACGTTTCGCGAAGGCTGCGCGCAGCTCGACGGCGTCGACGTGTCGAACGAGATCCGCGCGGAGGCGATCGGCAACCGCGCGTCGGCGATCGCGGTGCACGGCCCCGTGCGCGCCGCGCTGGTCGCGCGCCAGCGCGCGTTTCGCAAGACGCCGGGCCTCGTCGCCGACGGCCGCGACATGGGCACGGTGATCTTCCCGGACGCCGGGCTGAAGGTGTTCCTGACGGCCAGCGCGGAGGCGCGCGCGGCCAGACGGCATAAGCAATTGATGCAAAAAGGTTTTTCTGCTAATATAGATGACTTGCTCCGGGATCTTCGTGAACGTGACGCGCGCGACAGCAATCGCGCGGCCGCGCCGCTGAAGCCTGCGGCAGATGCGAGGCTGCTCGATACGTCGGCGCTTTCGGTCGATCAGGCGGTCGACCAGGTGCTGCAGTGGTACCGGGCGCTTGGCCAGCCTGCCTGAGAAGGCGGGCAGCGGTAGGTGCTCCGCGTCGCAAGCGCGAAGCGTGTTTTGAACCCTTAACCCCGTGTGGACTTCGATCTGGCCCTTTCAGCCTGCCATTCCGGCCGGCGTGGCACAGCGATCCATGCACAATCAGATTTTTATGTCCGACCTGCAAACCTCCAACCCGAATACCGAATCCTTTGCGGCTCTGTTCGAAGAGTCGCTGACCCGCCAAGACATGCGCGCCGGCGAAGTGATTTCCGCCGAAGTCGTGCGCGTCGACCACAACTTCGTGGTCGTCAATGCAGGCCTGAAGTCCGAGGCTTACATTCCGATCGAGGAATTCCTGAACGATCAGGGCGAGGTTGAGGTGCAGTCGGGCGATTTCGTGTCCGTCGCGATCGACGCACTCGAAAACGGCTACGGCGACACGATCCTGTCGCGCGACAAGGCGAAGCGCCTTGCATCGTGGCTGTCGCTGGAAAAGGCACTCGACAACAACGAACTCGTCACCGGCACGATCACCGGCAAGGTGAAGGGCGGCATGACCGTGATGGTCAACGGCATCCGCGCGTTCCTGCCAGGTTCGCTGGTCGATACGCGTCCGGTCAAGGACACGACGCCGTACGAAGGCAAGACGCTCGAGTTCCGCGTGATCAAGCTCGACCGCAAGCGTAACAACGTCGTGCTGTCGCGCCGCGCAGTGATCGAAGCCACGCAAGGCGAAGAGCGCGCGAAGCTGCTCGAGACGCTGAAGGAAGGCGCGATCGTCAACGGCGTGGTCAAGAACATCACCGACTACGGCGCGTTCGTCGACCTCGGCGGCATCGACGGCCTGCTGCACATCACCGACATCGCATGGCGTCGTGTGCGTCACCCGAGCGAAGTCCTGTCGGTTGGCCAGGAAGTCACCGCGAAGATCCTCAAGTTCGACCAAGAGAAGAACCGCGTGTCGCTGGGCATCAAGCAGCTGGGCGACGATCCGTGGGAAGGCATCTCGCGCCGTTACCCGTCGGGCACGCGCCTGTTCGGCAAGGTCACGAACATCACCGACTACGGCGCATTCGTCGAAGTGGAATCGGGCATCGAAGGCCTGGTCCACGTGTCGGAAATGGACTGGACCAACAAGAACGTTGCGCCGTCGAAGGTTGTCCAGCTGGGCGACGAAGTCGAAGTCATGGTCCTCGAGATCGACGAAGACCGTCGTCGTATCAGCCTCGGCATGAAGCAGTGCAAGCCGAATCCGTGGGATGACTTCAGCCGCAACTTCAAGAAGGGCGACAAGATCACGGGCGCAATCAAGTCGATCACCGACTTCGGCGTGTTCATCGGTCTGCCGGGCGGCATCGACGGCCTGGTCCACCTGTCGGACCTGTCGTGGAGCGAAGCCGGCGAAGAAGCCGTTCGCAAGTACAAGAAGGGCGACGAAGTCGAAGCGATCGTGCTCGGCATCGACGTCGAGAAGGAGCGCATTTCGCTCGGCATCAAGCAGCTCGAAGGCGACCCGTTCAGCAACTACGTTGCAATGAACGACAAGGGCTCGATCGTCGACGGCGTCGTGAAGTCGGTCGATGCGAAGGGCGCGGTCATCACGCTGACGGGCGACATCGAAGGCTACCTGCGTGCGTCGGAAATCTCGCAGGATCGCGTCGAAGATGCACGCAACGTGCTGAAGGAAGGCGACAAGGTCAACGCGATGGTGATCAACATCGATCGCAAGTCGCGTGGCATCAACCTGTCGATCAAGGCGAAGGATTCGGCCGAGCAGCAGGAAGCGATCCGCGGCCTGCAGTCCGACACCAGCGCTGCCGCAACCGGCACGACCAACCTCGGCGCGCTGCTGAAGGCGAAGCTCGACGGCCAGAACCAGTAAGCCTCACGAGGTCTGCTGAAGTATGACCAAATCCGAGTTGGTCGCGCAGCTGGCATCGCGATTTCCGCAACTTGTCCTCAAGGATGCGGATTTCGCGGTGAAAACGATGCTCGACGCGATGTCCGACGCTTTGGCGAAAGGGCATCGCATCGAAATTCGGGGTTTCGGCAGCTTCGGCCTCAACCGTCGTCCGGCACGCGTCGGACGCAACCCGAAGTCGGGGGAAAAAGTGCAGGTGCCCGAGAAGTTCGTGCCGCACTTCAAGCCCGGCAAGGAATTGCGTGAACGCGTCGACGGTCGCGCGGGCGAGCCGCTGAAGGCTGACGATCCGGACGACGAGCGTTGAGCGTCGTGCGGTCTGCCCGGAACCTGTCCGGCGAAGGCTGAAAAAAAAGCGCCCCTTGCGGGCGCTTTTTTTATTTCCGGCCGGCGCCGCATGGCGCGAACGCACCACGCGCGCGCATGATGCGCTGACGTGGAAACGCTTCCTTTACAATACGGGTCGATTCGGCGTGACGAAGGGGAGTCGCGCGCCGCGGCAATTCTCAACAAAGAGAGGGCTTCATGAAATTTATCGTCTGGCTGATTCGGGTATTGGTGTTCGTGCTGCTGCTGGTGCTCGCACTGGCCAATACACAAACCGCGACGCTGAATTTCCTTGCTGGCTACACATGGCAGGCGCCGCTGATCCTGATCGGGCTGGCGTTCTTCGGCGTGGGGCTGCTGGCCGGCCTGCTGTCCGCGCTGCCCGCGATCTTCCGGCTGCGTGTCGAGAATGGGCGCCTGAAGCGCGATCTGCGTGCGGCGCGCGAAACGCCCGTCGTCGTCGACCAACCGCCGATGCCGCCCGTCATTTAATACGGACGCCGCGCGAGTTTCGCGCGGTTTTCGTCTCTGCTTCGATATTTCGCATGGATCTGGATTTCTGGTGGTTGCTCGCGATTCCGGTGGCTTTCGCGCTCGGCTGGGCAGCGTCTCGCTATGACCTGAAGAATCTCCTGTCGGAGAGCGCGAACCTGCCGCGATCGTATTTTCGCGGCCTGAATTTTCTGCTGAACGAACAACCCGACAAGGCGATCGATGCGTTCATCGAAGTCGCGAAGCTCGATCCCGAAACGGTCGAGCTGCACTTCGCGCTCGGCAACCTGTTTCGCCGCCGCGGCGAAACCGATCGGGCGATCCGCGTGCACCAGAACCTGTTGAGCCGCACCGATCTGCCGGTCAACGAGCGCGACCACGCGCTCTACGAGCTGGGCCAGGACTTCCTGAAGGCCGGCCTGCTCGATCGCGCGGAGGAAACCTTCCACATGCTTGCCGACGGCGACTACGCGCTCGGCGCGCAGCGGGCGCTGCTGACGATCTACGAGATCGAGAAGGACTGGAACAAGTCGATCGAGACCGCGAAGCGCATCGAATCGATGAGCGACAAGCCGCTCGGCACCGAAATCGCGCAGTTCCATTGCGAACTCGCACAGGAAGCGCTGCAGCGCAAGAATGCGGCGGCTGCCGCCGAGCAGCTTCGGCTGGCGCTGGTTGCGAATCCGCAGAACGTGCGCGCAACGATCCTGTCCGGCGACGCGGCGGCGGCGGCGGGCGATCCGGCGGCTGCGATCGATCACTGGAAGCGCGTCGAGGGGCAGAATCCGGCCTATCTGCCGCTGGTCGCCGACAAGCTGATGAAGGCGTACGCGGCGCTCGGCAAGGGCGCCGAAGGCGCCGAGCTGCTGATGGGCTATATCGACCGCTATCCGTCGAACGACCTGCTCGACATCGCCTACCAGCACATCGCGGGCCTGCGCGGCCAGGACGCCGCGCACACGCTCGCGCGTGCGCAGATGGAGAAGTCGCCGAACCTGTCGGGCATGCTGCACCTGCTCGACGCGCAGATCGCGGCGGCCGACGAGCCGCGGCGTAAGGAACTTGAAATGATGCGTGCGCTGATCAAGCAGCGCACCAAAAATCTGCCACGGTATACGTGCCAGAATTGCGGTTTCCGGGCACGGCTCTTCTACTGGCAGTGCCCCGGATGCAGCGGGTGGGAAACCTATGCGCCGCGCCGCGTCGAACCGGCGATGCCGGGCTGATCCCGGTACGCGGGACGAACGCATCGCGGCAGTCGCCGGGCCCGGCCCGGCGACCCAGTTAGTCTATTACCGGGAAGCACCGGAACATCTATGAAAATCACCATCATCGGCACCGGCTACGTCGGTCTCGTCACCGGCGCGTGCCTCGCGGAGATCGGCCACGACGTCTTCTGCCTCGACGTCGATCCGCGCAAGATCGAGATCCTGAACAACGGCGGCGTGCCGATCCACGAACCGGGGCTGCTGGAAATCATCGCGCGCAATCGCGCGGCGGGGCGCCTGCGCTTCTCGACCGATATCGAGGCCAGCGTCGCGCACGGCGAGATCCAGTTCATCGCGGTCGGCACGCCGCCCGACGAGGACGGTTCGGCCGACCTGCAATACGTGCTCGAGGCCGCGCGCAACATCGGCCGTCACATGACGGGTTTCAAGGTGATCGTCGACAAGTCGACGGTGCCGGTCGGCACCGCGCAACGCGTGCGGGCCGTGGTCGACGAGGCGCTGGCCGCTCGCGGCGCCGCGCATCGCTTCTCGATCGTGTCGAATCCCGAGTTCCTGAAGGAAGGCGCGGCGGTCGAGGACTTCATGCGTCCGGACCGCATCATCATCGGCGTCGACGACGACGAGACGGGCGCGATTGCGCGCGAGAAGATGAAGAAGCTGTATGCGCCGTTCAACCGCAACCACGAGCGCACGATCTACATGGACGTGCGTTCGGCGGAATTCGCGAAGTACGCGGCGAACGCGATGCTCGCGACGCGCATCTCGTTCATGAACGAGATGTCGAATCTCGCCGACAAGGTCGGCGCCGACATCGAGGCCGTGCGGCGCGGGATCGGCTCGGATCCGCGCATCGGCTATCACTTCCTGTACGCGGGCGTCGGCTATGGCGGCTCGTGCTTCCCGAAGGACGTGCAGGCGCTGATCCGCACGGCCGGCGAGAACGGCCAGCCGCTGCGCATCCTGGAAGCGGTCGAAGCGGCCAACCACGCGCAGAAGGACGTGCTGATCGGCAAGATCGAACAGCGCTTCGGTGCGGACCTCGACGGTCGCGAATTCGCGGTCTGGGGCCTCGCGTTCAAGCCGAACACCGACGACATGCGCGAGGCGCCGAGCCGTCGCCTGATCGCCGCGCTGCTGGCGCGCGGCGCGACCGTGCGCGCATACGATCCGGTCGCGATCGACGAGGCGCGGCGCGTGTTCGCGCTGGATCTCGCCGAGGACGCGGACGCGCTTGCGCGCCTGCAGTTCGTCGATACGCAGGACGCGGCCGTGACGGGTGCGGACGCGCTCGTGATCGTCACCGAATGGAAGGAATTCAGGAGCCCGGATTTCACGCGCCTGAAGGCCGAACTGAAGGCGCCGGTGATTTTCGACGGGCGCAACCTGTACGAGCCGGACGCGATGGCCGAGCTCGGCATCGACTATTACGCGATCGGACGCCCCCATGTCGACCCGCAAGCCAACTCCCGTGAATGAGCGCACCATGACCACGCTCCGCGAAGTCGTTCCCGTGCCGCGCGCGCAGATCGCGCAATCGCGCGTGCTCGTCGTCGGCGACGTGATGCTCGACCGCTACTGGTTCGGCAACGTCGACCGCATCTCGCCCGAGGCGCCGGTGCCGGTCGTGCACGTGCAGCGTCATGAAGAGCGGCTCGGCGGCGCGGCCAACGTCGCGCGCAACGCGGTGACGCTCGGCGGCCAGGCAGGATTGTTGTGCGTGGTCGGCTGTGACGAGCCGGGCGAGCGGATCGTCGAGCTGCTCGGCAGCAGCGGCGTGACGCCTCATCTCGAGCGCGATCCGGCGCTGCCGACGACGATCAAGCTGCGCGTGCTCGCGCGCCAGCAGCAGCTGCTGCGCGTCGACTTCGAGTCGACGCCGACGCACGAGGTGCTGCTCGCGGGCCTCGCGCGCTTCGACACGCTGCTGCCGCAGCACGACGTCGTGCTGATGTCTGACTATGCAAAGGGCGGCCTCACGCACGTGACGACGATGATCGAGAAGGCGCGCGCGGCCGGCAAGCCGGTGCTCGTCGATCCGAAGGGCGACGACTGGGCGCGTTATCGCGGCGCTTCGCTGATCACGCCGAATCGCGCCGAGCTGCGTGAAGTCGTCGGCCAGTGGAAATCGGAAGAGGACCTGCGCGCGCGCGTGGCGAAGCTGCGCGCGGAACTCGGCATCGACGCGCTGCTGCTGACGCGCTCGGAAGAAGGGATGACGCTCTTTTCCGCGACCGGCGAACTGCATGCGCCGGCGCTCGCGCGCGAGGTGTTCGACGTGTCGGGCGCGGGAGACACCGTGATCGCGACGGTCGCGACGATGCTCGGCGCGGGTGTGCCGCTCGTCGACGCGGTCGTGCTCGCGAACCGCGCGGCCGGTATCGTGGTCGGCAAGCTCGGCACGGCCACGGTCGATTACGACGAACTGTTTCACTGAGCCCTGCGGCGGCGCGACGAGCGCGCCGCGCGAAGGGCTCGCACTTTTCAGGCAAGGACGATCATGACCCTCATCGTCACCGGCGCAGCCGGTTTTATCGGCGCAAACATCGTCAAGGCGCTCAACGAGCGCGGCGAGACGCGCATCATCGCGGTCGACAACCTGACGCGCGCGGACAAGTTCAAAAACCTCGTCGATTGCGAGATCGACGACTATCTCGACAAGACCGAATTCGTCGAACGCTTTGCGCGCGGCGATTTCGGCAAGGTGCGCGCGGTATTCCACGAAGGCGCCTGTTCGGACACGATGGAAACCGACGGCCGCTACATGATGGACAACAACTTCCGCTACAGCCGCGCGGTGCTCGATGCATGCCTCGCGCAGCGCGCGCAGTTCCTGTACGCGTCGTCGGCCGCGATCTACGGCGGCTCGACGCGATTCGTCGAAGAGCGCAGCGTCGAGGCGCCGCTGAACGTGTACGGCTATTCGAAGTTCCTGTTCGACCAGGTGATCCGCCGCGTGCTGCCGAGCGCGCAAAGCCAGATCGCGGGCTTCCGCTATTTCAACGTGTACGGCCCGCGCGAGACGCACAAGGGCCGCATGGCGTCGGTCGCGTTCCACAACTTCAACCAGTTCCGGGCGGAAGGCAAGGTGAAGCTGTTCGGCGAGTACAACGGCTATGCGCCGGGCGAGCAGACGCGCGACTTCGTGTCGGTCGAGGACGTCGCGAAGGTGAATCTGTTCTTCTTCGACCATCCGGAGAAGTCGGGCATCTTCAATCTCGGCACGGGCCGCGCGCAGCCGTTCAACGACATCGCGTCGACGGTCGTCAACACGCTGCGCGCACTCGACAACCTGCCGCCGCTGACGCTCGCGCAGCAGGTCGAGCAGGGACTGATCGAGTACGTGCCGTTCCCCGACGCGCTGCGCGGCAAGTACCAGTGCTTCACGCAGGCCGACCAGACGAAGCTGCGCGCGGCCGGCTACGATGCGCCGTTCCTGACCGTGCAGGAAGGTGTCGACCGCTACGTCCGCTGGCTGTCCGGCCAGGTTTAATCGGCGGCGCTGCGTCGCTAGACTGGGTCTCACGGTCGGCAGCCGCCGGCCGCTTTCATCGGGAGATCCAGCAGATGATCAGGAAATGGTTTGCAGCAGCGGCCCTGTTCGGCGCGATCGCGTCGGCATGGGCGGCCGTCGACGTCAACACCGCGAGCGAGGATGCGCTCGTCGGCATCAAGGGCATCGGGCCCGCGCGCGCGAAGGCGATCCTCGACGAGCGCGGCGCACGCGGTCCGTTCAAGAACGCGGACGATCTCGCCGCGCGCGTGAAGGGAATGGGCGGCCAGACGGTCGAGCGCCTGCAGAAGGAGGGGCTGACGATAGGTGCGGCCGGCTCAGGCGCGGCTGCGCCCGCTGCGGCGAAGTCCACCGCGGCGTCCACCCGCACCGCGCAGAAATAACGTACGCGAAACGACAGGTTCCTTCAGCCGCCGTCCCTGCGACGGTTTCCCGCGGCATGCCGCGGGCTTTTTGCGTGGGCGGGTCGACATTGCGCTTCATGCCGCCGCGCTATTCCACCGCCGCAAAGGGGATTGCCGGCGGGTACTGCGGTGCTGGTTTACAATCGTTCGATTGATCGGCCTCGTACTCACACGGTATCTCCATGGCTTACAAAACTATCGAAGACACGATCGGCAATACGCCGCTCGTCCAACTGGTCCGCCTGCCCGACGACGAGATTCGCGCGCGCAACAACGTGATTCTCGCGAAGCTGGAGGGCAACAATCCGGCCGGATCCGTGAAGGATCGGCCGGCGCTGTCGATGATCAGCAAGGCCGAGGCGCGCGGGCGTATCAAGCCGGGCGATACGCTGATCGAGGCGACCAGCGGCAACACGGGCATCGCGCTCGCGATGGCCGCCGCGATCCGCGGCTACAAGATGGTGCTGATCATGCCGGAGGACCTGTCGGTCGAGCGCCGGCAAAGCATGGCGGCGTATGGCGCGGAAATCATCCTGACGCCGGTGAAGGGCGGCATGGAACTGGCGCGCGACCTCGCGGAGCAGATGCAGCGCGAAGGCAAGGGCGTGATCCTCGATCAGTTCGGGAATCCCGACAATCCGATCGCGCACTACGAAGGGACCGGCCCGGAAATCTGGCGCGACACCGACGGGCGCGTCACGCATTTCGTGTCGGCGATGGGCACGACCGGCACGATCATGGGCACGTCGCGGTATCTGAAGGAGCAGAATCCGGCGATCGAGATCATCGGCGCGCAGCCGGAAGACGGCTCGCGCATCCCGGGCATCCGCAAGTGGCCGGAAGCGTACATGCCGACGATCTTCGATCGCAGCCGCGTCGATCGCGTCGAGAACGTGAGCCAGGCTGCCTCCGAAACGATGGCGCGCCGGCTGGCGGCCGTCGAAGGCATTTTCGCGGGCATTTCGTCGGGCGGTGCGTGCGAAGTCGCGATGCGCGTCGCACGCCAGGTCGAGAACGCGACGATCGTGTTCATCGTCTGCGATCGCGGCGACCGCTATCTGTCGACCGGCGTGTTCCCGGCCTGAGCCGGCCGGCCTGCATCGGCCGGTGCCCAGCGATAAAAAACGCCGCATTCGCGGCGTTTTTTGCTGGTGCGCGGCGCGTAGGCGGCGGCTTACTGCGGCGCGGTCTGCATGGTTGCGTCGGTGGCCGGCGGGTTCAGCGCGCCGCTCGCTTCCATTTGCGCCTTCACGGCTTCGCCGAGCTGGTACACGGCGAGCGCATAGAAGAAGCTGCGGTTGTAGCGCGTCAGCACGTAGAAATTCTTGAGGCCGAGCATGTATTCCGTCGCGCGTCCCGGCGACGGCAGGTCGACCACGGTGACGGGCGTACCGGCTTCGGTCGTGATATTGACCGTCGGCTCGTTCAGCGTCATGCCGGCGCGCAGCAACTGCGACAGCGCCCAGTGCGGCTCGGGCTGACCGTCGGCGGCGGCCTGTGCGATGCCGAGGCTGCCCGTGTCGGGCGTGATCTGCCAGACCACCGGGCGGTCGGTTTCCCAGCCGTGCTGCTTCAGGTAGTTCGCGACGCTGCCGATCGCATCGGCAGGACTGCTGCGCAGATCGACATGGCCCGTGCCGTCGTAGTCGACCGCGTATTCGCGGATGCTGCTCGGCAGGAACTGCGGGATGCCGATCGCGCCCGTGTACGAGCCGAGCACGCTGGTCGGGTCGAGCTGGTTGTCGCGCGTCCACACGAGGAAGTCCTCGAGGTTCTTGCGGAACGTCGCCTGGCGGCTGTCGCGGTTCGGTGTGTCCGGATAGTCGAACGTGAGCGTCGTCAGCGCGTCGAGCACGCGGAAGTTGCCCATGTAGCGGCCGTAGATCGTCTCGACGCCGATGATGCCGACGATCACCTCGGGCGGCACGCCGAATTCCTCGGACGCACGCTGCAGGGTCGCCTGGTTCGCCTTCCAGAATTTCACGCCGGCGTTGATGCGGATCGGCTCGATGAAGCGCGAGCGATAGACGCGCCAGTTCTTCACCGACGGCGTCGGTGCCGGTCGCACCAGCTTGACGGCCGTCGCCGAATAGCTGACGCGCGCGAACAGCGCATGCAGACTCGCGGCATCGAAGCCGTTGCGGCTCACCATTTCGTCGATGAACGCGTCGACCTGCGGATTGCTCGCGTAACGCTGCGGGACGATTTCCTCTTCGAAGGTCTGGCCTTGCTGCACCGGCTGCTGCGGCTGCGATTGCGCGACGAGCGTGCCGGCGGGTTTCGTCTGCGCAATCGCCGGCGCGGCGGCCAGCGTGGCGACGGCGGCGGCAACGGCGGCAAGCGGAACGCGAACGCGGAGCAGCGCGGAGAAAAGGGCGGCAGGCTTGCTGAAATTCATGTCGAAGCGCTCTGGCAGGGCGATTGGGTTCGGCGCAGTATACCCGACGCATCCGGCCCTTCGGGGCGAAGCGGGCGTCCGATGTGGTAAGTTAGCGGCGAATTCGCGGCAGACGATGGACATCATTGATGGAGACCTGCGGCGCATCGTGCGTCGCGGATGACACAGCTTATGGCAACCGCCTTCTATACGCACCCCGACTGCATGCTGCACGAGATGGGGGAATGGCATCCGGAGTGTCCGGCCCGGCTGTCGGCGATCCAGGACCAGCTGATCGCGAGCCGCATCGACGACCTGATCGTGCACGAGACCGCGCCGTTCGCGAGCGAGGTCGCGCTCGGCCGCGTGCATACGCAGGCGCACATCGACTATCTGCGCGGCATGACGCCCGTCGACGGCTACGTCGAGATCGACCCCGACACGCTGATGAACCGCGACACGTGGCGCGCGGCGCTGCGCGCGGCCGGCGCGGCGGTCGCGGCGACCGATGCGGTGATCGAAGGTCGCTACGCGAATGCGTTCTGCAGCGTGCGGCCGCCCGGCCATCATGCGGAACCGGCGCGCGCGATGGGCTTCTGCTTCTTCAACAACGTCGCGGTTGCGGCGCGGCATGCGCTCGACGTGCACGGCCTCGAGCGCGTCGCGATCATCGATTTCGACGTGCATCACGGCAACGGCACCGAGGCCGCATTCGCGAACGACGAGCGCGTGCTGATGTGCAGCTTCTTCCAGCATCCGCTGTATCCGTTCTCGGGCGCCGATCACCAGGCGCCGAACATGGTCAATCTGCCGATGCCTGCGCGCAGCAACGGCATGGCGATTCGCGAAGCGGTCGACATGTTCTGGCTGCCGCGCCTCGACGCTTTCAAGCCGCAGATGCTGTTCGTGTCGGCCGGCTTCGACGCGCATCGCGAGGACGATATCGGCAACCTCGGTCTCGTCGAGGCCGATTTCGAGTGGCTGACCGCGCAGATCGTCGACGTCGCGCGCCGTCATGCGCAGGGGCGCATCGTGAGCTGCCTCGAAGGCGGCTACAACCTGTCGGCGCTCGGGCGCAGCGTCGTCGCGCACCTGCGCGTGCTGGCCGGCATCTGACCGGGCCGCGACCGCCGCGCCGCTCAGCGTCCCGAGCTCAGTGGGCCGGTGCGTGCGCGTGAAGCCACGCGATCAGCGCATCGATCACGCGGTCGCGCTCGAGATCGTTCATCGTTTCGTGGAAACCGCCTTCGTATAGCGTCAGCGTGCGGTCTGGCGAACCGACACCCGCGCCGAACGCGCGGCTGCCGTCGGGCTCGGTCAGCTTGTCCTCGGTGCCGTGATAGACGAGCACCGGCACGCGCAGCGTGTCGCGGCCGCGCTCGATGCGCGCCATCGCGTCGAGAATTTCCGCGCCGGTGCGCGCGGGCACCGCGCCGTGATGCACGAGCGGATCGGCGCGATTGGCCGCGACGACGGCCGGATCGCGCGACAGCAGCGCCGCGTCGATCCTGATCGCGGGGAAGGTCGGCCACACGCGGCTGATGAAGCGGCTCAGCGCAAGCATCCAGCGCGGCACGTCGCGCCCCGGCGCGAGCGCGGGGCTCGAAAGCACGAGGCCCGCGAACGCGTGGCCGCGGGCCGGCGCGCGTTCGATCGCGTACAGCGCCGCGATCGCACCGCCCATGCTGTGCCCCATCAGGAACAGCGGCGTATTGTCGCGTGCCGCTTCGGCGACGAGCGCGTCGGCGTCGTCGAGATAGCCGTCGAAGCGCTCGACCCAGGCCCGCTTGCCGGGCGACTGACCGTGCCCGCGCAGGTCGACGGCGAGCACGGCGATGCCGGCCGCGTTCAGCCGGGCCGCCAGCGCCGCATAGCGCCCCGCATGCTCGGCGAGGCCGTGCACCAGCGCGACCGTCGCGCGCGGCGTGCTCGCGCCGTCGCCGGCCGGCCAGCGGTACGACGCCAGTTCCAGCCCGTCCGCGGTGCGCAGCCGGCCCATGTGCGGCGCCCGCATCGTCGGTGCGTGGGCGGGCGTGGCGGCCGGTGTAGTCGTGGCGGTCATCCTGGCGTGTCCCCTGTTGGTGTGCATGTGTTCCGGATCATAGTCGGTGGGCCCGGGCGGCGCGCCCGCGGCGCTCCTCTAATATCGTCCGGTTATGAAAAGATCGAAATCGATTATTAAGGGGAATGAGGCGTTTGCGGTAAAATCGGCGGCTATTCCAGATGCATCGGTGGCCGACTGGCGGGCCTCGCCAGCCGGCCGCCGTTTTGTTTACATGATCGAATTACGCAATCTGTCGCAGCGCTTCCCTGGCCCGAACGGCTGGGTCGACGCGTTGCACAACGTCAACCTGACGATCCCGCAGGGCGAGGTGTTCGGCATCATCGGCCGAAGCGGCGCCGGCAAGAGCACGCTCGTGCGCACCATCAACCTGCTCACGCGGCCGAGCGAAGGCAATGTCGTGGTCGGTGGCCGTGACCTCACGCTGCTGCCGGCCGGTGCGCTGCGCGAAGCGCGCCGCGAGATCGGCATGATCTTCCAGCACTTCAACCTGCTGTCGTCGCGCACCGTGTTCGACAACGTCGCGCTGCCGCTCGAACTGGCCGGCGCGAGCCGCGCGGACATCGAGGCCGCGGTGCTGCCGCTGCTCGACCTCGTCGGGCTGTCCGCGCAGAAAGACCGCTACCCGGCGCAGATCAGCGGCGGGCAGAAGCAGCGCGTCGGCATTGCGCGCGCGCTCGCGAGCCAGCCGAAGGTGCTGCTGTCGGACGAAGCCACGTCCGCGCTCGACCCCGAGACGACGCGTTCGATCCTCGACCTGCTGAAGCGCATCAACCGCGAGCTGGGCCTGACGATCGTGCTGATCACGCACCAGATGGAAGTGATCAAGCAGGTCTGCGACCGCGTCGCGGTGCTCGACGCGGGACGCGTGGTCGAAGAGGGCCGCGTGATCGACGTGTTCCTGCAGCCGCACCACGAAGTGACGCGCGCGCTGATCGGCGACGTGATCGCGCAGGAACTGCCGCCCGCGCTGAAGGCGCGCGTCGCCGAGCGGCTGAAGACGGGCAGCGGCCACCTGCTGCGGCTCGCGTTTACGGGCTCGGGCGTCGACCAGCCGATCCTGTCGGAGACGATTCGCCGCTACGAACTCGATTTCAATATCCTGCACGGCCAGATCGACGAGATCCAGGGGCAGGCGTTCGGCTCGCTCGCGGTGCTCGCCGGCGGCGAGCCGGGCAAGGTCGGACAGGCGCTCGCGTTCCTGCGCGAGCAAGGTGTGGTGGTCGAGGAGCTTTCGTATGTTGAGTGAGATGTTCGATATGTTCGTGCAGTCGTTCTGGGAGACGCTGATCATGGTCGGCATCTCCGGGGCGGTCGGCGCGCTCGTCGGGCTGCCGCTCGGCGTGCTGCTCTATCTGACCGACCGGCAGGGCGTGCTGCAGAACCTCGCCGTCAATCGCGTACTCGGCGGTATCGTGAACGCGGTGCGCTCGACGCCGTTCATCATCCTGCTGGTTGCGGTGATTCCGTTTACGCGGCTCGTCACGGGCTCGTCGATCGGCACCGCCGCCGCGGTCGTGCCGTTGACGCTCGCGGCCGCGCCGTTCATCGCGCGGCTCGTCGAGACGGCGCTGCGCGAAGTCGATCGCGGGCTGATCGAAGCCGCGCAGTCGATGGGCGCGACGACCTCGCAGATCGTCTTCAAGGTGCTGCTGCCCGAATCGCTGCCGGGCATCGTCGCGGGGCTGACGATCACGTTCGTGTCGCTGGTCGGCTATTCGGCGATGGCGGGCGCGATCGGCGGCGGCGGCCTCGGCGATCTCGGGATCCGCTACGGCTACCAGCGCTATCTGCCGGAAGTGATGTGGACGGTGGTCGCGATCCTGATCGTGTTCGTGCAGATCGTGCAGTCGTTCGGCGACTGGCTGGTTCGCCGGCTGAGCCACAAGTAAAAAGACCTTCATTCGTCGGGGGAGACGATGCAACGACGCTTCATGCTGAAATTCGCGGCGGTGCTTGGCGCGGCCGCGCTGTTCGCGGGTGCGCACGCCGCGCAGGCCGAAACCATCAAGGTGGGCGTGACGGGCGGCCCGCACGCGCAGATCATGGAAGCGGTGAAGAAGGTCGCCGCGAAGAGCGGGCTCGACATCCGCATCGTCGAATTCTCCGACTACGTGCAGCCGAACGCCGCGCTCGCGTCCGGCGATCTCGACGCGAACAGCTACCAGCACGATCCGTATCTGCAGGCGCAGGTAAAGGATCGCGGCTACAAGCTGATCAAGGTCGCCGAGACCGTGACGTTCCCGATGGGCATTTATTCGAAGCGCGTGAAATCGCTGGCCGAACTGAAGCCCGGCGCGCGCGTCGCGATTCCGAACGATCCGACCAACGGCGGCCGCGCGCTGCTGTTGCTGCAGAAACAGGGCGTGCTGAAGCTGCGTGCGGATGCCGGGCTGAAGGCGACGCCGATCGATATCGTCGACAATCCGCGCAAGCTGAAGATCGTCGAACTCGATGCGGCGCAAATCCCGCGCTCGCTCGGCGACGTCGACGCGGCCGCGATCAACACGAACTACGCGATGGAAGCGGGGTTGAAACCGAAGCAGGACGCGATCGCGATCGAGGGTCCGAACGGGCCGTACGCCAACATCATCGCGATCCGCGAAGCCGACCGCGCCAAGCCGTGGGTCGCGAAGCTCGTGGCGGCCTATCATTCCCCGGAAGTGAAGCAGTTCATCGACGGGAAATTCGGCGGCGCGGTCATCGCTGCCTGGTAACCCGCAATCTCCGGTACGCCCGATGGTGATTAGAGTCGATGATCGAAAACCCGGGCTTTGCGTCCGGGTTTTTTCTCTTTTAAAATAGAACGACCGTTCGCTATTGCTGACGCGCTGCAAAAAGGCGCTATCCTCGATAGCCGCGAAGGATTGGTCCGCTGGGCCGCGCAGTCACGAGGCCTCGCTATAGAATGGCCTCTGGTCGTATTCGTAACTTTGGAGCGTGTGCATGAAAATCCTGGTGCCAGTGAAAAGAGTGGTCGATTACAACGTGAAGGTCCGCGTGAAGTCGGACAACACGGGCGTCGATATCGCGAACGTGAAGATGTCGATGAACCCGTTCGACGAAATCGCCGTTGAAGAAGCGGTGCGCCTGAAGGAAGCGGGCGTCGCGACCGAAGTGGTGGCCGTGTCGGTTGGCGTCGCGCAAGCGCAGGAAACGCTGCGCACGGCGCTGGCGATCGGTGCGGATCGCGCGATCCTCGTCGAGTCGAACGACGGCGTCGAGCCGCTGGCTGTGGCGAAGATCCTGAAGGCGCTGGTCGACAAGGAGCAGCCGCAGCTCGTGATCCTCGGCAAGCAGGCGATCGACGACGATTCGAACCAGACCGGCCAGATGCTCGCCGCGCTGGCAGGCCTGCCGCAGGCGACGTTCGCCTCGAAGGTGACGATCGCCGACGGCAAGGCGACGGTGGCACGTGAAGTCGACGGCGGCGCGGAAACGCTGTCGCTTCAACTGCCCGCAGTCGTCACCACCGACCTGCGCCTGAACGAGCCGCGCTACGTGACGCTGCCGAACATCATGAAGGCGAAGAAGAAGCCGCTGGAAACGGTGAAGCCCGAAGACCTCGGCGTGGACGTCGCGCCGCGTCTGAAGACGCTGAAGGTGGCCGAGCCGCCGAAGCGCGCGGCCGGCGTGAAGGTGCCGGACGTGAAGACGCTGGTCGAGAAGCTGAAGACCGAAGCCAAGGTGCTGTAAAGGGAGCGGATAGAAATGACGATTCTGGTAATTGCAGAACACGACAACGCGTCGATCAAGGCCGCGACGCTGAACACGGTGGCGGCGGCGCAGAAGATCGGCGGCGACATTCACGTGCTGGTCGCGGGTCACAACGCGCAGGGCGCAGCCGATGCGGCCGCGAAGATCGCCGGCGTGGCGAAGGTGCTGCTGGCCGACGCGCCGCAGCTCGAAGCGGGCCTCGCGGAAAACGTCGAAGCAACCGCGCTGAACATCGCGAAGGACTATTCGCACATCCTCGCGCCGGCAACCGCGTACGGTAAAAACATCGCGCCGCGTATCGCCGCGAAGCTCGACGTCGCGCAGATCTCCGACATTACGGCGGTCGATTCGGCCGACACGTTCGAGCGCCCGATCTACGCCGGCAACGCGATCGCGACGGTGCAGTCGAGCGACCCGATCAAGGTCATCACGGTGCGTGCGACGGGTTTCGATCCGGTCGCGGCCGAAGGCGGCAGCGCATCGGTCGAGAAGATCGAAGCCGCGGCAGACGCAGGCAAGTCGCAGTTCGTGAGCCGTGAGGTGACGAAGCTGGACCGTCCTGAACTCACCAGCGCGAGCATCATCGTGTCGGGCGGCCGCGGTCTGGGCAGCGGCGAGAACTACACGAAGGTGCTGGAGCCGCTGGCGGACAAGCTGTCGGCCGCACTCGGCGCTTCGCGCGCGGCAGTGGACGCGGGCTACGTGCCGAACGACTATCAGGTAGGCCAGACCGGCAAGATCGTCGCACCGCAGCTGTACATCGCGGTCGGCATCTCGGGTGCGATCCAGCATTTGGCCGGCATGAAGGATTCGAAGGTGATCGTCGCGATCAACAAGGATCCCGAAGCACCGATCTTTAGCGTGGCCGACTATGGCCTCGTCGGCGATCTGTTCACGCTCGTGCCGGAACTCGTGAGCGAACTCGGCTGAGCGGCCTGACGCTGCAGCGGTAAGCACACGAAACAAGGGGCGCGACGAGCGCCCCTTTTTTTGTGCCATCGGCATCGGCAGAAGACAAAAGAACGAGACGCGTCACGCGCGAGTGCGCCAGCGGCGCGCGTCGATGAAAACTTCGTTCCGCCGCCGATCGGCAGCAGGCAGGCCGCAAAAACGAAAAAGCGCCCGCGAGGGCGCCTGGTTTGTCGCACCGACCGGCCCGCATGCGGGCCGTCGCGGCTTATGCGTAGGCCGGACGCGTCTGGCCCGCGACATCCTTCAGGTAGCGGTGCACCGACAGGTCGTCGGCCTGGATCGCCGGCTTCTTGCCCGAGATCAGATCCGCGAGCAGCTGGCCCGAACCGCACGACATCGTCCAGCCGAGCGTGCCGTGGCCGGTGTTCAGGAACAGGTTCGACACCGGCGTGCGGCCGACGATCGGCGTGCCGTCCGGCGTCATCGGGCGCAGGCCCGTCCAGAACGTCGCCTTCGACGTGTCGCCGCCGCCCGGGAACAGGTCGTTCACGCACATTTCGAGCGTCTCGCGGCGTGCCGCGCGCAGGGTCTTGTCGAAGCCGACGATCTCCGCCATGCCGCCGACGCGGATCCGCTGATCGAAGCGCGTGATCGCGATCTTGTAGGTCTCGTCGAGCACGGTCGACACCGGCGCGGCCGCCGCATCGACGATCGGCGCGGTGATCGAATAGCCCTTCAGCGGATAGACGGGGATCTTCATCAGGTTCGCGATGAAGTTCGTCGAGTACGAGCCGAGCGCGACGACGTACGCGTCAGCGCGCACCGTCTCGCTGCCGCACTGCACGCCGGCGATCCTGCCGCCCGCGATTGCGAGTGCGTCGATCGGCGTGTTGTAGCGGAATTTCACGCCCAGCGATTCGGCGAGCGCGGCGAGGCGCGTCGTGAACAGCTGGCAGTCGCCCGTTTCGTCGCCCGGCAGGCGCAGGCCGCCCGTCAGCTTGTGCGACACGGCGGCGAGCGCCGGTTCGGCGTTCTTCAGCTCGGCCGGCGACAGCAGTTCGAACGGCACGTTCGCTTCCTGCAGCACGGCGATGTCCTTCGCCGCGCCGTCGAGCTGCTGCTGCGTGCGGAACAGTTGCAGCGTGCCGCCCGTGCGGCCTTCGTACTGGATGCCGGTGTCGGCGCGCAGCGCCTGCAGGCAGTCGCGGCTGTATTCGGCGAGACGGACCATGCGGCCCTTGTTCACGGCATAGCGCTCGGCCGTGCAGTTGCGCAGCATCTGCCACATCCACTGGAGCTGGAAGCGCGTGCCGTCGAGGCGGATCGCGAGCGGCGCATGCTTTTCGAACATCCACTTGACGGCCTTGAGCGGCACGCCGGGCGCAGCCCACGGCGCCGCATAACCCGGCGAGATCTGGCCGGCGTTCGCGAAGCTCGTCTCGAGCGCCGGGCCGGCTTCCCGGTCGATCACCGTGACTTCATGACCGGCGCGTGCGAGGTAATACGCGCTCGCCACGCCCACCACACCGCTGCCCAGAATGACGACTCGCATAGCTGCTCCAGATGGAAGGAATCAGGTCGAGGCCGGGCGCACCTGCGTCTCCGTGTAACCTCTATCTGATCTAGTTTTTTGCGCTATGGTATTGTCGAATGTGTAGGTTTTGTTATCGTATTTTTTAGGTTTTCAGCAGAAACAAATGAGAACGCAACGTCAGCCCGTACGCACGCTCGACAAGCTCGACCGGCGCATCCTCAAGCTGCTCCAGAACGACGGCCGGATGGCGATGAAGGACCTCGCGGAACAGGTCGGACTGACTGTCACGCCGTGCATCGAGCGCGTGCGGCGGATGGAGCGCGACGGCGTGATCACCGGCTATCACGCGCGCGTCGATCCGGCCCAGCTCGGCGCGGCGCTGCTCGTGTTCGTCGAGATCACGCTTGGCCACAAGGGCGGCAACATGTTCGAGCAGTTCCGCCGCGAGGTGATGAAGATCGACGAGGTGCTGGAATGCCATCTCGTGTCGGGCGATTTCGACTATCTGATCAAGGCGCGCATCGGCGAGATGGCCGACTACCGGAAGCTGCTCGGCGACATCCTGCTGCAGCTGCCCGGCGCCGTGCAGTCGAAGAGCTATGTGGTGATGGAGGAAATCAAGGAGACGCTGACGATCTCCGTCGGCGAATGAGCGCCTGACGGCGTACGCCGGGCCCCGCGTCGGACCCCTTATCCCGTGCTTGGCATGCTGCGCCCAATACTGTATAAATATCCAGTATTGGGCGCAGGCGAACGGGTGGGCATATGGACGATCGGTCCGACAACGAATTTCCGATAGCGCCGCCCGAGCCCCGCAAGGGGCGCGGTGCGGTCGACAATCTGCAGGGACGGTACGAGACGGCGCTGCGCGAAGCCGTCGACGACGGCTGGACGCACGAGTCGGACGATGCTGACCTTCCCGCGCCGCTGCGCACGCAGGTGTTCGAGGAGCGCGCGAAGAGCATACTCACGCACAACCAGTCGCCGGACATTCCGTTCAGCGTGTCGCTCAATCCGTATCGCGGCTGCGAGCACGGTTGCATCTACTGTTTCGCGCGGCCGACGCACAGCTATCTCGGCCTGTCGCCGGGGCTCGATTTCGAAAGCCGGATCTACGCGAAGATCAACGCGGCCGAACTGCTCGAGCGCGAGATTTCACGCAAGCGCTACGTCCCGGAGCCGATCGCGCTGGGCGTCAATACCGACGCGTACCAGCCGGTCGAGCGCGACCTGCGCATCACGCGCGGCGTGATCCAGGTGATGCACGACCACGGGCTGCCGTTTGCGGCGATCACGAAATCGTCGCTGATCGAGCGCGATCTCGACCTGATCGCGCCGATGGCCGAGCGCGGGCAGGTGATGGCCGCCGTCACGATCACGACGCTCGACGCCGATCTTGCCCGCACGCTGGAGCCGCGCGCGGCGACGCCGGCACGGCGGCTGCGCACGATCCGCGCGCTGCGCGACGCGGGCGTGCCGGTCGGCGTGAGCATCGCGCCGATGATTCCGTTCGTCACCGAGCCCGATATGGAGCGCGTGCTCGAGGCGTGTGCGGAAGCCGGCGCGACGCATGCGAGCTACATCATCCTGCGGCTGCCGTGGGAGGTCGCGCCGCTGTTCAAGAACTGGCTGGCCGCGCATTTCCCCGATCGCGCGGAGCGCGTGATGAATCGCGTGCGCGACATGCGCGGCGGCAAGGACTACGACTCGGATTTCTCGAAGCGGATGAAGGGCGAGGGGATCTGGGCCGACCTGCTGAGGCAGCGCTTCCGCCAGGCGGTCAAGCGGCTCGGCTTGAACGAGCGCCGCCACGGCATCCTCGATCTGTCGCAGTTTCGCGGCGCATCGGCGAGTGTCGCGGCAGCGCCGCGTAGCCCCGTCCGGGCGGCCGTCGCGAAGTCGCGCGACGACATGCAGCTGAGCCTGTTCTGAGCGGCGCGGCGCTTATTGCGAAAGCTGCTTCGCCGCTTCGACCTGCGACTCGAAATACGTCTGGAACGACAGCGCGAGCGCGGTCATCAGCAGGAATGCGCCGATCAGCAGCGAGAAGATGACGATGAAGATCACCGTCCAGCCGGAGCGGCTGTGCTTGCCGGTGTCGGCATTGAACTGCGCATCCCACTTCTCGTCGGGGCGCAGCCCGTAGACGAGCGCGGCCAGGAACGCGGCGAGCAGCGAGATCGCGCCGGGCACCGCGAGCCACCAGCCGAGGCCGGCGCTGCGCTGGGTCGCCGCGAGCAGCAGGAAGCCGGGGATGCCGACCAGCGTCGCGAGCAGGTGCGCCCAGCCGTATACGTCCCGAAAGCCGTACAGATAGAAGCGGTGCGCGCCGAGCGAGCCGAGCAGGAACGCGAGGGCGGCGGTGAGCGTCTTGGAGCGGAAACGGCGGGAAGGGGCGGTGCTGCTGGACATGGATGGCGGCGTATTGTCGTTGGCATGGGCAGCCGGCGGGCCGGCGCGGGCGCGCGGCCCGGCACGCATTCTACGATGCCCGGTCGGGCCCGGTCACCCCTGGCCTGCGTCAAGGTGCCGCATAGGTGACGCGGTAGATGGCGCCGGCGTAATCGTCGCTGATGAGCAGCGAGCCGTCCGGCAGCGGCAGCACGTCGGCGGGGCGTCCCCATACGGTGCCGTCGGCGCGCAGCCAGCCGGTGACGAACGGTGTCTGCCGGGCGTGGCTGCCGTCCGCGGACACCACCGCGCGCACCACGCGATAACCGACCTTCGTGCTGCGGTTCCACGAGCCGTGCTCGGCGATGAACACGTTGTTGCGGTACGACGCAGGGAACATCGGCCCCGTATAGAAGCGCATCCCCAGCGCCGCGACGTGTGCGCCGAGCTTCAGCACGGGCGGCGCATAGCGGCGGCACGCGTCGGCGCTGCCGAATTCGGGGTCGGGCGTGTCGCCGCCATGACAATACGGAAAGCCGAAATCAAGGCCCGCGTGCGGCGCACGGTTGAGCTTGTCGTCGGGCACGTCGTCGCCCATCATGTCGCGACCGTTATCGGTAAACCACAGCTCGCGCGAATCGGGGTGCCATGCGAAGCCAACCGTATTGCGCACACCGCGCGCGAACACCTCGCGTCCGCTGCCGTCGGCGTTCATGCGTGCGATGATCGCGTAGCGGCTCCGATCGGCGAGGCAGACGTTGCACGGCGCGCCGGTCGGCACGTAGAGCTTGCCGTCCGGGCCGAACGCAATGAATTTCCAGCCGTGGTGGTGCTCGGTCGGCAGCGCGTCGGTCACGACCGCCGGCGCGGGCGGGTTGGCGAGGCGGTCGTCGACGTGGTCGATGCGCAGGATGCGCGACACCGCGGATAGATAGAGCGCGCCGTTGCGGTACGCGACGCCGACCGGCATGTCGAGCCCGGATGCGATCACGTGGTGGGCGCTGATCCGGCCCTCGTGCATCACGAATGCATGCACGCGTCCTTCGCGGCTGCCGACATACAGAATGCCGCGCGGCGACCAGGCCATTTCGCGCGCGCTCGGCACCGCATCGGTCAGCACGTCCACGTGGAAGCCGGGCGGCACGACGAGTTCGCCGACCGGCAGCGGCGCGGCGGCGCACGTGGCGGATGCGAGGCAGGCAAGGCCGGCAAGCAGCCCCGCGAGGCGGTGCTGCGCGCGGCGCGGGAGGGCGGCGCGAAGGAGCGGCATGGCGGCGGGAAACGGTCGCGAACACGACGATTGTATGCCCGGCCCGCAGGTCGCCCGCGGATTTTTTGCGCGTAAGTGTTTGTTGTACCTCCAGTTTCCAGCTATAATCGCGTGTTTCAGTAGTTTCGAACCCGGTTTTCCCGAAGGATTTCATATGGTTATCATCCGTCTGGCTCGCGGCGGCTCGAAGAAGCGCCCGTTCTACAACATCGTCGCTACCGATTCGCGCAACCGTCGTGACGGCCGCTTCATCGAGCGCGTCGGCTTCTACAACCCGGTCGCGACGAAGGGCGAAGCCCTGCGTATCGCCCAGGATCGCCTGACGTACTGGCAAGGTGTTGGCGCGCAACTGTCGCCGACCGTCCAGCGTCTCGTGAAGGAAGCGCAAAAGGCGCAGCCGGCTGCCTGACATGGCGCGGTGTGCCGGTCGTGCCGGCTGTGAGGTGTATTGATGTCGGATCACGATTCCGGTAACGCAAGGCGCGGGCGAGCGTCGTTCGGCGCATTCGTCCGCAAGCCGGTCGAGCGCGGCGATGCCGCGAGCGCCGGTGCGGCTGCCGGGCAAGGCAGTCTCGAAGCGGTGCAAACCCTCCCCGACGACGCCGTCGAGGTGGGGGCGGTGGTCGACGCCTACGGCCTGAAAGGCTGGCTCAAGGTGGCGGCTCACGCCGACGCCGGTCGCGGCGGCGACGCGCTGCTCAAGGCGCGCCGCTGGTGGCTGGAAAAGGGTGCGCAGCGGTTTTCCGCTCGCATCATGCAGTCGAAGACGCACGGCGACACGGTCGTCGCGCAAACCGCGGGCGTCAGCGACCGCGATGCCGCGCTGGCTTTGCGCGGCTTTCGCGTGTTCGTGCGCCGGGAAGATTTCCCGGCACTGGCCGCGGACGAATTCTACTGGGTCGACCTGATCGGCCTTGAGGTCGTCAACGAGCAATCGGTGGCGCTCGGCAAGGTGGCCGGGATGATCGACAACAGCGCGCATTCGATCATGCGCGTCGAGTATCCGGCGGTCGGCAAGGATGGTCGGCCCGTCACGGCCGAGCGGCTGATTCCGTTCGTCGGCGTATACGTGAAGACGGTGGACCAGGCGGCGCGTCGCATTGTCGTCGACTGGGAAGCCGATTACTGAAATGAACCAGGCTACGGAGCGCGCGGTGCAGTTCGATGTCGTCTCGCTCTTTCCCGAAATGTTTCGCGCGCTGACCGACTGGGGCATCACCAGCCGGGCCATCAAGCAGGAGCGCTTCGGGCTGCGTACCTGGAACCCGCGTGATTTCACGACGGACAACTACCGCACGGTCGACGATCGTCCGTACGGCGGCGGTCCGGGCATGGTGATGCTGGCCAGGCCGCTCGAGGCCGCGATCGACGCCGCGAAAGCGGCGCAGGCGGAGCAGGGCATCGCGAGCACGCGCGTCGTGATGATGTCGCCGCAGGGCGCGCCGTTCACGCATGAACGTGCGGTCCGGATGGCGCAGGAACCCGGCGTCGTCGTGCTGTGCGGCCGCTACGAAGCGATCGATCAGCGCCTGCTCGATCGCTGCGTCGACGAGGAGATCAGCCTCGGCGATTTCGTGCTGTCGGGCGGCGAGTTGCCGGCGATGGCGATGATGGATGCCGTCGTGCGCCTGTTGCCGGGCGTGCTGAACGATGCGCAGTCGGCCGTGCAGGACAGCTTCGTCGACGGCCTGCTCGATTGTCCGCACTACACGCGTCCCGAGGAATACGAGGGCGTGCGCGTGCCGGACGTGCTGCTCGGCGGGCATCATGCCGAGATCGAGAAGTGGCGGCGCCAGGAAGCATTGAGGAATACGTGGCGGAAGCGGCCGGACCTGATCGTCCGGGCGCGCCGCGAGAAGTTGCTGAGCCGTGCCGACGAGGCATGGCTTGCGAACCTCGCACGCGAAGCGAAGAACGCCTCCTGAGGCGGCGTCGCGGGCGGGAAATGGCGGTGCCGTGCATGCGTGTGCGGCGCCTGATGTGAACCCATCCTCTATCGGGGCCATGCCTGGAATCGGGCGGGCACAAACGCCGACAAGATGGTTTTAGGAGTCAGTGATGAATCTGATTGCAAAGCTTGAGCAGGAAGAAATCGAGCGCGCGCTCGCAGGCAAGTCGATCCCCGAGTTCGCCCCGGGCGACACGGTGATCGTGAACGTGAACGTGGTTGAAGGTAACCGCAAGCGCGTTCAGGCTTACGAAGGCGTCGTGATCGCGAAGCGCAACCGTGGTCTGAACTCGTCGTTCATCGTCCGCAAGATCTCGTCGGGCGAAGGCGTCGAGCGTACGTTCCAGACGTACTCGCCGCTGCTGGCGAGCATCGTCGTGAAGCGCCGCGGCGACGTGCGTCGCGCGAAGCTGTACTACCTGCGCGAGCGTTCGGGCAAGTCGGCTCGAATCAAGGAAAAGCTGGTGTCGAAGGATCGCACCGCAGCAGCTTCCCAAGAGTAAGAGCTGTAAGGAAAAAGCACCCATCCGGGTGCTTTTTTCATTCTGGCGCGACAATATCTCGATACGACACGAATCAGAGAGCTCCATTGAATCGCCGCCCCATCATCGATCCCGAAGTGCTGCCGGTCGAAGGCACCGGTGCCGGCCTGCCGCCGATCCAGCCGCCGCTGCTGACGCCGTCCGGCCTGCGCGAGCGCTTTGCCCGCACGCTCGAATGGAGCGTCGAGCCCGTCGAGGCGCGGCTGCAGGAAGGCGTCGATCCGCGCAGCGCCGCGGTGCTCGTGCCGCTCGTTGCGCGCGACACGGGCCTCACCGTGCTGCTGACGCAGCGCGCCGATCACCTGAACGACCACGCAGGCCAAATCAGCTTCCCCGGCGGTCGCCGCGAGCCCTATGATCGCGATGCGACGGCCACTGCGCTGCGCGAGGCGAAGGAAGAGATCGGCCTCGCGCAGGAGCGCGTCGAGATCCTCGGCGCGCTGCCCGACTACCTAACGGGCACCGGCTTCTGCGTGACGCCGGTGGTCGGTCTCGTGCACCCGCCGTTCACGGTGCGGGCCGATACGTTCGAAGTCGCCGAGATTTTCGAGGTGCCGCTCGCGTTCCTGATGAATCCCGCGAACCATCAGGTGCGCGTGTTTCGCTGGGAAGGCGGCGAGCGTCGTTTTTTTGCGATGCCTTATCCGAACGGCGAAGCGGGCGGTCATTACTTCATCTGGGGCGCAACTGCGGGCATGTTGCGCAATCTGTATCGCTTCTTGGCCGCCGGGTGACGCGCCGCGGCAAGCCGCGCGTGCGGCCGGGCGCGCCGCGACCGCGCCGGCAGCCATGCCGGGCTTACGCTGTGCTATCGTTATGCAAAAAATGACATAACTCCGAAGACGGCGCCACGCATGACTTTCTTTTCGGTTCTCCTCGCCCTCATCATTGAACAGGTCCGCGCGCTGTCGCCGAACAATCCGGTGTTCGCGCTGTTCCAGTTTCACGCGGAAACCGTCGCGCATGGCCTCGATGCCGGCAAGCAGAAACACGGCATCCTCGCGTGGCTCGCGGTCGTGCTGCCGTGGGTGCTGGCCGTCGCGCTGATCTACTTCCTGCTGTACAAGGTGAGCTTCGTGCTCGCGTTCCTGTGGAACGTCGTCGTCGTGTACTTCACGCTCGGCTTCCGCCAGTTCAGCCACTACTTCACCGATATCCATCTCGCGCTCAACAACGACGACGTGCCGCGCGCGCGCGAAATCCTGCACGAGTGGACGGGCATGGACACCGTCGACATGCCGGTCGGCGAGATCGTCCGCCACACGCTGATCCATGCGGTCGTCGCGTCGCACCGCCACGTGTTCGGCGTGTTCTTCTGGTACGTGCTGCCGATCGGCCCGGCCGGCGCCGTGCTGTACCGGATCTCCGAATATCTCGCGCGCAGCTGGTCGGTGCCCGGCGAAGACCGTACCGCCGCGTTTTCCACGTTCGCGCAGCGCGCGTTCTTCGTGATCGACTGGATTCCGTCGCGACTGACCGCGCTCGGCTTCGCGATCGTCGGCAACTTCGAGGATGCGATCTATGCGTGGCGCAACCATACGCGCCAGTGGCCCGACCCGAACGACGGCGTGCTGCTTGCCGCCGGCAGCGGTGCGCTCGGTGCGCGTCTCGCGGGGCCGCTCGCGGAGCCGTCGAGCCTCGATGCGCTGGCGGTCGGCGACAGCGGTCCGCTGACGGTCGGTGACGATTGCACGCCGCGCACGCTGCAGTCGGCGGTCGGCCTCGTGTGGCGCGCGGTGATTCTGTGGATGATCCTGCTGCTGATGCTGACGCTCGCCGTATGGGTGTCCTGACGCAGGTGCGCTGACCTGCGACGCAAAAATGGCCGGCTCGATGCCGGCCATTTTGTTTTTCGCGGATCAGTCGTCGCGCGGATCGCGGATCGTGCCGCAATGCCAGCACGCGGTGAACTGCGCTTCCAGGACCTCGCCGCACTGTCGGCAGCGCCACGGCGCGGCGCCGGCCGCCGGCCCGTGCGACGCGGCGTCGAGCAGGCGGCGGGCGAGCGCATCGTCGCGTTCGTCGTCGAGCCAGACCTCGGGTGCGCACGCATCGACCGGAATGCCGCCGAGCGCGCCCGTCGCATAGCGGTTGTGCAGCTCGCAGCCGATCCCGGCCGCCTCGAGCACGTTGGCCCAGTGCTGCGCGGTCGCAAGATCGGGTGCCTTGAAGCGCATCGCGGCTCCTGTCGGTAATGGCCGGGAGAGGGGGCGGGGGGGCAGCCGCGGCCGGCACCCCGCCGGTTCAACCCGCCGTCAACGCACGATCTGGCTGGCCTCGTGCACCAGCTGCGCATACAGCGCATGCCGCGACGGCGCGATGCGGCCGTCGGCGACCGCTTCGAGGATCGCGCAGCCCGGTTCGTGCAGATGATGGCAATTATAGAAACGGCAGTGCGCGAGCAGCGGGCGGAATTCCGGAAACGCGCGCTCGAGCCGGCCTTCGGTCAGATGGTAGAGGCCGAATTCCTGGAACCCCGGCGAGTCGATCAGCGCGCCGTCGCTGCCCGGCAGCGGGTAGAGGCGCGTGAAGGTCGTCGTGTGGCGGCCGCTGTTCAGCGCAGCCGAGATTTCGCGCGTCGCGGCCTCGGCGTCCGGCACGAGCAGGTTCACCAGCGTCGACTTGCCCATCCCCGACTGGCCGAGCAGGATCGTCGAATGCCCGGCGAGATGCGGCATCAGCTGCGCGCGCGCGTCGTCGGGCGCGCCCTTCACCGACAGCTCGAGCACGTCGTAGCCAAGCGCGCGGTACGGCGCGAGACGCTCGCGCGCGACCGGCAGTGCGGCCGCGACGTCGATCTTGTTGAGCACGACGAGCGGTTTCAGCTCGTTCGCCTCGGCGGCGATCAGCGCGCGGCCGAGCAGGTCCTCGCTGAAATAGGGCTCGGTCGCGAGCACGATCAGCAGCTGGTCGAGGTTGGCCGCAAACAGCTTCGACTTGAACTGGTCGGAACGATACAGCAGGTTGCGCCGCTCGCCGATCTCGACGATCACGCCCTGGTCGGCCGACGTGCGTTCGTAGACGACGCGGTCGCCGACTGCGATGTCGCTTTTCTTGCCGCGCGGAAAACACTGCAGCATCGGGCCGCCGTCGTCGGGGGCGACGATGTAGTGGCGGCCGTGCGCCGCGATCACGCGGCCTTCGACGCGTTCCGCGCCCGATGCGCGCGGGGCCGGCTTGCGGGAGGTCGGCCGGCTCATGCAGCGTGCTGCAGCAGGCGGTCGATCCGCTGCGACGCAGGCGGATGCGAGTAGTAGAAGGCCGTGTAGACGGGGTCGGGCGTCAGCGTCGACGCGTTGTCCTCGTACAGCTTCACGAGCGCGCTGACGAGATCCTGCGCGTCGGTCTGGCTGGCCGCAAACGCGTCGGCTTCGAATTCGTGCTTGCGCGAGGTCAGGCTGCCGACCGGCGTCGCGAAGAACAGGAACACCGGGATCGCGAGGAAGAACAGCACCAGCGCGGCGCCGGCGTTGCTCGTGTCGAGCGACGGCACGACGCCGAGCCCCGTGTAGAACCACGTGCGCTGCGCGAGCCAGCCGAGCAGCGCGAGCAGCGCGAGGCTCAGCACGAACGACACGAGCATCCGCTTCATCACGTGGCGGCGCTTGAAATGGCCGAGTTCGTGCGCGAGCACGGCCTCGATTTCCTGGCCGGACAGGCGGGCGAGCAGCGTGTCGAAGAACACGATCCGCTTCGACGCGCCGAAGCCGGTGAAATACGCGTTGCCGTGCGCGGAGCGGCGGCTGCCGTCCATCACGAACAGTCCCTTCGCGGCGAAGCCGCAGCGCTTCATCAGCGCTTCGATGCGCGCGCGCAGCGTGTCGTCCTTCAGCGGCTCGAACTTGTTGAAGAGCGGTGCGATGAAGGTCGGGTAGATCAGCAGCACGAGCATCTGGAACGCGACCCAGACGATCCAGGTCCACAGCCACCACAGGCTGCCGGCCTGGTTCATCAGCCACAGCACGACGAACAGCAGCGGCAGGCCGAGCGCGGCGCCGAGCAGCGTGTTCTTCAGCATGTCGGTGAAGAACAGCCGCTTCGACATCCGGTTGAAACCGAAGCGCTGCTCGATCCCGAACTGGCGGTAGTACTCGAACGGCACGTCGATCGCGCTCATGATCACGAGCACGGCGGCGACGAGCGCGACCTGCTGCCCGTAGCCGCGGCCGAGCCAGCCGGTCAGCAGCCCGTCGAGCGCGCCGACGCCGCCGAGCAGCGTCAGGCCGACCAGCACGGCCGCGCTGACGACGATCTCGAGCATCGCCAGCCGCGTGCGCTCGACCGTATAGTCGGCCGCGCGCTGGTGCGCGGTGAGGGGGATGGTCGCGCTGAACTGCGCGGGCACGCTGTTGCGGTGCGCGGCGACGAAGCGGATCTGCCGGGAGGCCAGCCACAGCTTGGTGACGACCATCGCGAGCACGGCGAGCGCGAACAGCAGGGTGAACGAAAAGGGTGACATCGAGGGCGCCAAAGGGTTCTATGCGAGAATTATATGTTCTTGCGGACCGGGCCCGCTGATGCGATGCCGGCCGCCGGGGCGGCGCCGCGCGCCGTCCGCCATTTTCCAGGATGACTCATGACCGATACCGCCGCTTCCACCAGCCAGCCCGCGCTCGTGCGCAACGAGCTGAACCTCGTCTGGCTCGACATGGAGATGACGGGCCTCGACCCGGATAACGACCGCATCATCGAGATCGCGGTCGTCGTGACCAACTCGACGCTCGACATCGCCGTCGAAGGTCCGGTGTTCGCGATCCACCAGAGCGACGCGACGCTCGCGAAGATGGACGACTGGAACAAGTCGACGCACGGCCGCTCGGGCCTGATCGACCGCGTGCGCGCGTCGACCGTGACAGAGGCGGAAGCCGCCGCGCAGCTCCAGGCGTTCCTCATGCAGTACGTGTCGCCCGGCAAGTCGCCGATGTGCGGCAACTCGATCTGCCAGGACCGCCGCTTCATGGCGCGCTGGATGCCGGAGCTCGAGCGTTTCTTCCACTACCGCAACCTCGACGTCAGTACGCTCAAGGAGCTGTGCCGGCGCTGGCAGCCGGCAATCTACAAGGGCTTCCAGAAGCGCGCGATGCACACCGCGCTCGCGGACATCCACGAGTCGATCGACGAGCTGAAGTACTACCGCGAGCATTTCCTGATTCCGGCCGCTTCGACGCCCGCGTCGGCGGGCGAATCGGCGCCGGCCGCCTGAGCGGGCCGGCACGCGTTCAGCGCGGCGCGCGCTGCGCGCTTTTCGGCCGGAACGCCGCGACCACCGCGGCGTTCGTCTCGATATAAGGGCCGCCGATCAGGTCGATGCAGTAGGGCACCGCGGCGAAGATGCCGGGCACGGTCGACTTGCCGTCGGCATCGCGCAGCCCTTCGAGCGTTTCCCGGATCGACTTCGGCTGGCCCGGCAGGTTGATGATCAGCGCCGCGTGGTCGGCCGTCTCGCGGATCACCGCGACCTGCCGCGACAGGATCGCGGTCGGCACGAAATTCAGGCTGATCTGCCGCATCTGCTCGCCGAATCCCGGCATTTCCTTCGTCGCGACCGCGAGCGTCGCCTCGGGCGTCACGTCGCGGCGCGCGGGGCCGGTGCCGCCCGTCGTCAGCACGAGGTCGCAACCGGCGACGTCGACCAGCTCGGCGAGCGTGGCCGAGATCGTCGGCGCATCGTCCTGGATCAGCCGCGTCTCGGCGCGCCACGGCGAGGTGAGCGCGCCCGCCAGCCATTCCTGCAGCGCCGGGATGCCCTTGTCCTCGTAGACGCCGGTGCTCGCGCGGTCGCTGATCGACACGAGACCGACGACGAGCTCGTCCGGGTGGTTACGCTTCGTCGTCATCGTCGTCTCCGGCATCGTCGGATGCTTCGTCTTCCGTATCGGGTGCGCCGCTCGCGGTCTTGATCCACTGGAACAGCTCGCGGAAATAGCGCGGCGGCCGGCCTTGCTGCGCTTCCTTGCGCGCGTTGCGAATCAGCGTGCGGCCTTCCTGCACGTCGGCGTCCGGGTGCTGGCGGATGAATTCGGTCAGCGCGTCGTCATTTGCGAGCAGTTGCTCGCGCGTGCGCTCGATCCAGTGCAGACGGGCCGTCGCGGCCTTGTTCACGCCGCGCTGCGCGTCGAGCGCCGTGCGCAGCGCGGCCGTCTCGTCGTCGCTCAGCGAGCGCATCACGCGGCCGACATACTGGAGCTGGCGTCGCTTGCCTTCGTGATCGGTGATGCGGCGCGCCTCGCGAACGGCGTCCGCGAGATCTTCGGGCATCGGCATGCGCTTGAGCGCGTCTTTCGGCAGGTCGACGAGCGCCTGACCAAGTTCCTGCAGCGCGTGCATCTCGCGCTTGAGCTGGGATTTGCTGGGGCGATCGTAGCCGTTGTCGACGTCGTCGTCGGCATGCTCGATCGGCTGGATTCGGGTTTTGCGGTTCATGGGCGGCATTGTATCGCGGCCGGGACCCCCCAGCTTGTCTGTACGCGGCCCCGGACCTTGCTATGATCGCGGGATACGCAACATTTTGAACACGCGGGCAGCACGCCCGCCACCGGATATCACGACGATGGCAGCCAATCTCGACGTACAAGCGCGCTATTTCCCGCACACGCAGGACCAGCTCAAGGAAATCGCCTCGGACATCCTTCGCCATGCGAAGGCCCTCGGCGCGACGGACGCCGCGACCGAAATCTCCGAGGGCGACGGCCTGTCGGTGTCGGTGCGCCGCGGCGAGGTCGAGACGATCGAGCACAACCGCGACAAGATGGTCGGCGTGACCGTGTTCATCGGCAAGAAGCGCGGCAACGCGAGCACGTCGGACTTCTCGCCGGCCGCGATCAAGGACACCGTCGCCGCCGCCTACAACATCGCGCGCTTCACGGCCGAGGACGACGCGGCCGGCCTCGCCGAGGCCGAGCTGCTCGAAACCGATCCGCGCGACCTCGATCTCTATCATCCGTGGGCGCTGACGGCCGACGAGGCCGTCGAGATCGCGCGCCGCGCGGAAGACGCGGCATTCGCGGTCAGCCCGCAGATCCGCAACTCGGAAGGCGCAAGCGTGTCGGCGCAGCACTCGCAGTTCGTGCTCGCGACCTCGCGCGGCTTCCTGGCCGGCTATCCGTATTCGCGCCACTATGTCGCGTGCGCGCCGATCGCGGGCAGCGGCCGCCACATGCAGCGCGACGACTGGTATTCGTCGAAGCGCAACGCGCTCGATCTCGCGGCGCCCGAGGCGGTCGGCCGCTATGCCGCCGAACGCGCGCTCGCGCGGATGGGCGCGCGCCGCCTCGACACGCGCAAGGTGCCGGTGCTGTTCGAGGCGCCGCTCGCGGCCGGCCTGCTCGGCGCATTCGTGCAGGCAGTCAGCGGCGGCGCGCTGTACCGCAAGACGTCGTTCCTCGTCGACAGCCTCGGCAAGCCGGTGTTCGCACCGCACGTCCAGATCGTCGAGGATCCGCACGTGCCGCGCGCGATGGGCAGCGCGCCGTTCGACGAGGAAGGCGTGCGCACGCGTGCGCGCAGCGTCGTCAAGGACGGCGTGGTCGAAGGCTACTTCCTGTCGACCTATTCCGCGCGCAAGCTCGGCACGCAGACGACCGGCAACGCCGGCGGCTCGCACAACCTCGCGCTGCGCAGCGCGAACACGCAGCCGGGCGACGACTTCGACGCGATGCTGAAGAAGCTCGGCACGGGCCTGCTGCTGACCGAACTGATGGGGCAGGGCGTGAACTACGTGACGGGCGACTATTCGCGCGGCGCGGCCGGCTTCTGGGTCGAGAACGGCGTGATCCAGTATCCGGTCGAGGAGATCACCGTGGCCAGCACGCTGCAGGAGATGTTCCGGCACATCGTCGCGGTCGGCGCGGATTCGATCGTGCGCGGCACGAAGGAAACGGGCTCGGTGCTGATCGAGCAGATGACGATCGCCGGGCAGTAAGCGGCGCGCGATGTCGGCCCGCGCGACGACGGGCGCGGCATCGGTTCCGGAAAAAAGAAGCCCGACCGGCGCACATGCGCCGGTCGGGCTTTTCGTTATGCGCCGAGCGCGTCAGCCGTGCTTGCGCGTATAGACGACGAACGCATAGCCGAAGGTATTCGGCGCGGCGGCCTGGTGCGCGTCGCGCGACACTTCCCGCCAGTGCGCGGGATCGGGCGCGGGGAACGAGGCATCGCCGTCGAAGTCCGCGTCGATCTCGGTGACGATCAGCTTGTCCGCGAGCGCGAGGCCTTCCGTATAGAGCTGCGCGCCGCCGATCAGAAAGGCCTCGGCGGCGCCGTCGCGTGCCGCGAGCGCCAGCGCATCGGCCAGCGACGTGACGGTGTCGCAGCCCTCGAAGCGGCGCGACGCATCGCGCGTGACGACGATGTTGCGGCGGCCCGGCAGCGGCCGCCCGATCGATTCGTGGGTCTTGCGGCCCATCACGATCGGCGCGCCCATCGTCGTGCGTTTGAAGAACGCGAGATCTTCGGGAAGTTTCCAGGGCAACTGGTTGTCGCGGCCGATGATGCCGTTGCGGGCGCGCGCGACGATCAGGGTCAACGTCGTCATGGAGGTCGGGGAAGAGAAGAGCCGGAATGGCGCCGATTCTACCGGAACGGCGGCGCGCGCCCGGTATTGCCGCCGGTCGTCGCGACGACGACCGGCCGGATAAAAGAAGTGCCCGCCGGGGGACGGGGCACCAAACCGTTCCGGATGGCAGTGCGATCGACGGGCCGCGTGCGGCTCGCATCGATTCGATCTGCAATCCTGATCGAATGGGCGCTCACTGACGCATGCCGTTCTCCGTATTGCCCTGCATCGCGTGCTGCACGTCGGACGGTTGCGGAATCGGTACGGGGACCGGCAGCGGCATCGGCGGCGTGATTTCGTCCCACAGCGTCACCGATGTCTTGCCGGCCGGCAGCGCGCGCGGCGCCGACACGGTCACGATGCCGAATCCGTCGTGCGGGATGTCCGACATGTCGGACGCAAGCATCACGCCCTGCTTCGGCGGCAGGGTATCGTCCGCGCGCGCCGATGCGGGCAGACAGGCCGCCGCGAGCACAATCGCGAGCGATACGAAAGAAAGTAAAGGATGGGTTCGCATGGTCGCCTCTCCGATGCCTCCGCTATCAGCGAAATGCATGCCATCGGGGCGCGAGCGTTGTCGCGGCTGCGATTCGCGCATGCGCGTTGTGAATTACGCTGGAAAACGCCGGAAAATGTTTCAGGCATGAAACGACGGGGGTCGGGAATACTGCTGATTCAACGGCCACGCCGCAAGGATGAAAATCGTCGCGTGTGTCGAGGCAAGGTTAGCGGCGCTGCACCCGTGCTATGTGCAGACGATTGACATGCATCGACCTCCTGAGCGATCACTCGCCGCATACGCTGAAACGGGCTTGTCTTGTTCGGCGTTTATAACGGAAGCGGCCTTCACCAGAAGAACGACTGGACGCGAGATAAGCGCCACCATGCGAGGCTTGTCATTGCCGAGCATCACCGGACGAACCGGGCTGACCCGATCCGATCCTTTTCGCACGCGATCTTGCGTGCGCGGCAATCGTTAGACGGTTGATGAACGGGGTGAGCATATGGGAGCCGAGCAGCGGCATGTGATCTACTATTCGCGCGAACCGAACGACGCGTTGCGCGGCCATTTCGACGAATGCGGCTGGAGCGTCGATCTCGCGGGAACGGTGCGCGACGTGCGACGGGTCGTGCAGCAGGGTGTCGCAACCGCGGGACTTCTCGATTTTTCGTCGGGCTTCAAGTCTTCCGATCTGCGCGAACTGGAAGCCTGCCTGAGCATCCAGCATATCGGCTGGATCGCCGCGACGCAGCGCGGCCAGTTGCAGGATGCGGCGCTGCGCCACCTGATTCGCGACTACTGCTTCGATTACGTGACGATGCCGTACGAGACGTCGCGCATCGTCGAGACCGTCGGCCATGCGCACGGGATGGTCGCGCTGACCGAGCGGGTCGCACCGCCGGCGAGCGCCGCTGCCGGGCGCGGCGAAGGCGAAATGGTCGGCACCTGCGAGGCGATGCTCGCGCTGTTCAGAACGATCCGCCGCGTCGCGACGACCGATGCGCCGGTCTTCATTTCCGGCGAGTCGGGTACGGGCAAGGAACTGACGGCCGTCGCGATTCACGAGCGTTCGTCGCGCGCGCAGGCGCCGTTCGTCGCAATCAACTGCGGCGCGATTCCGCCGACGCTGCTGCAGGCCGAACTGTTCGGCTACGAGCGCGGCGCGTTCACCGGTGCGAACCAGCGCAAGGTCGGGCGCGTCGAGGCCGCGAACGGCGGCACGCTGTTTCTCGACGAGATCGGCGACCTGCCGCTCGAGAGCCAGGCAAGCCTGCTGCGTTTCCTGCAGGAAGGCAAGATCGAGCGGCTCGGCGCGCATGCGTCGGTGCCGGTCGACGTGCGCGTGATCTGCGCGACGCACGTGGACATGGAAACCGCGCTGCGCGCAGGGCGCTTCCGCGAGGACCTGTTTCACCGGCTGTGCGTGCTGAAGATCGAGGAGCCGCCGCTGCGCGCGCGCGGCAAGGACATCGAGGTGCTGGCGCGCCACATGCTCGAGCGCTTCAAGGGCGATGCGCATCGCCGGCTGCGCGGCTTTTCGCCCGATGCGGTCGCGGCGCTGTACGGCTACTCGTGGCCGGGCAACGTGCGCGAGCTGATCAACCGCGTGCGGCGCGCGATCGTGATGTCGGAGGGCCGGATGATCACCGCGGCCGATCTCGAGCTGAACGACTACGCGACGCTCGCGCCCGTCTCGCTCGTCGAGGCGCGCGAGGCGGCCGAGCGGCAGGCGATCGAGCAGGCACTGCTGCGCCATCGCGGCCGGTTCGCCGACGCGGCGCGCGAGCTGGGCGTGTCGCGCGTCACGCTGTACCGGCTGATGTGCACGCACGGCATGCGCGATCGCGGCGACACGCTTGCAGGGTTTTCGGCGCCGTTGCCGGAGCATCCTCGCCACGCTTGCTAAAATTGGCGGGTACGGCCGCCCTCGCGGCCGAAGGAACCCGCATGAAACAGTACCTCGATCTCGTTCGCACCATCCTCGACACCGGCACCTGGCAGGAGAACCGCACCGGGATCCGCACCATCAGCATGCCGGGCGCGATGCTGCGCTTCGACCTGCAGCAAGGCTTCCCGGCCGTGACGACGAAGAAGCTCGCGTTCAAGTCCGCGATCGGCGAACTGGTCGGTTTCCTGCGCGCGTCGCGCAGCGCGGCCGATTTCCGCGCGCTCGGCTGCAAGGTGTGGGACGCGAACGCGAACGAGAACGCGCAGTGGCTCGCGAATCCGTATCGGCAGGGCGTCGACGATCTCGGCGACGTGTACGGCGTGCAATGGCGCCAGTGGCCCGGCTACAAGGTGCTCGACGCGGGCGCGGACGCGCAGATCGCCGATGCGACGCGCCGCGGCTTCCGGATCGTCACGCGCTTCGACGAGGACGGCGCGCCGAAGGTGCTGCTGTACAAGGCGATCGACCAGCTTCGCCAGTGCCTCGACACGATCATCGAGAATCCGTCCGACCGGCGCATCCTGTTTCATGCATGGAATCCGGCCGTGCTCGACCAGATCGCGCTGCCGGCCTGCCATCTGCTGTATCAGTTCCTGCCGAACGCCGCGAAGCGCGAGATCTCGCTGTGCCTGTACATCCGCAGCAACGACGTCGGGCTCGGCACGCCGTTCAACCTGACCGAAGGCGCCGCGCTGCTGTCGCTCGTCGGCCGGCTGACGGGCTATACGCCGCGCTGGTTCACGTATTTCATCGGCGACGCGCATATCTACGAGAACCAGCTCGACATGCTGCAGCAGCAGCTCACGCGCGAGCCGTACGAAAGCCCGCGGCTCGAGATCGCCGAGCGTGTGCCCGATTATGCGAAGACGGGCGTCTATGCGCCCGAATGGCTCGAGCGCGTCGAGCCGTCGGATTTCTCGCTGGTCGGCTACCGGCATCATGAGCCGCTGACCGCGCCGATGGCGGTCTGAGCCGCGCGCGGCCCGTGGGCCGCATTCCGAAGCACGAAGGCCCGACCGGTGCAAGCCGGGTCGGGCCTCGTTGTTTCCGCGCTTATTGGCGATGCCGTTCTTCGCCGTGCGGCGGCGGGTTGTTCGGATGCGGGGCCGGCTGCGGCTGCGGCCGCGGTTCCATGCGGGGGGCCGGCATGGCGGGCCGTGGTTCCATGTGCGGCGCCGGCATCGCCGGTCGAGGCTCCATGCGCGGTGCCGGCTGCGGACGCGGTTCGACGTGCGGCGCGGGCATCGCGGGCCGCGGCTCGAAACGCGGCGCCTGCGGCTGCGGTCGCGGCATGTCGCGTGCTGGGGACGGAGCGCGGAACTCGTTGCCGCGCGACGGCGCGACATCGCGATGCGGCGCGGGCTGCGCGAATTCCGGGCTCGGTCGCGGGGCCGGGGCGGAGCGCTCCGGCCGCGGCTGCGTCGGCGGCTGGAAATCGGGGCGCGGTCGCGGCTGCGGGATCTGCGCAGTGTGGTCGATCGGCGGCTGCGGCAGCGCGCGCGGCGCCGCTTCGCGGACGCCGGGCGCCGCCGGCATGCCGTCCGGATGCACGGTCGGCGCCGCGCCGCGCACCGGCGGCAGGGCGTTCTGGCCTGCGCCGTGGAGCGCGGTCGGCGGCGTCGGGCGTTGCCGTTCCATCGGCGTATGCGGTTGCATCCATGCCGGCGACGGCGCTTCCGCGGCGTGCGCGGCGCCGATGCCGGACGGGCCGTTGGACGCGATCGGCGGGTGCGGGACGCCGTTGCCGGGCGCGAACGCCGGATGCGGCGCCGGGCTGCCGGGCGCCTGCGGTGCGCCGCCGTTCGCGAAGCGCGGCGCGTTCGGGCTTTCACCGTTCATCGGTCGTACGCCGTTCGGCATGACGGGTGCGCGCGCCTCCTGCATCGGCGCGCCCGGGCGGCCGGCCTGCGCCGGCTGTCCTTCGCGCGGCGCATGGGCGGGCTGCACGACCGGGCCGTGCGGATTCACGAGCTGCACGTTGCGCATCGCCCACGCGCCGCCCTGCGGGTTACCCGGCACGCGCACCGGACGCGCGGTGTAGTCGGGCGGCACGCTCGTCTTCACGACGGGCACGCCGGCGCCCGGCACGCGGCCGCCTTGCCGGACGAGATGCGCGGCGGCCGCGTCGCGGTAAGCGGGCGGCACGGCCGGGTTGCGCGTCGCGACGAACGGGTGCTGCGCGATCGCCGCAGGCGGCCGGTAGCTGGCGGTTCGCAGCCCGCCGGTAAAGCTCTGGCGCACTGGTGCAATGCCCGGCGTGCCCGGCATCACGTGCGCGTTGCGCCATTGCTGCGGATCGACGCGCTGCGAGAAGTGCGCGACGGGCTGGCCGTGCACGAACGCGGTGGCCGGCACGGCCGTGATCGCATGCGGCGCGCGGAAGTTCACATAGGTGTTGTGGATGTTGGTGATGTTCGTCACGTTCACGGTCTTGTTCACCGTGACGTTGTTCACCACGATGTTGCGGTTCACGCGATCGTAGTAATGCGGGCTCCAGCCGCCCCAGCCGGGATGCCACGGTTCGCCGGGGCCGAGCGCGAACCACGCGCAGCCGGCCGCGGCCACGCCGCCGACGGTCAGCGCGACGCTCCAGTCGGGACCGCCGCCACCGCCGACGAACGCGACGAGCGCCGGCGCGTAGACCGGCGGCTCGCTGACGGCCATCGGCCCGGGCACCCATGCCCAGCTGTCGTCCACGTACGCCCAGCGACCGTAGTGATACGGCGCGAAGCCCCACGGCGCATCGTCGACCCAGGTCCAGCCCCACGGCGCCTGCCAGATCCAGTGACCGTCGTGATAGGGTGCCCAGTCGGCCGGCGTGTCGTTAGGCACCCAGACTTCGCCGTAGTTCGGCGTTTCGCGCCATGTGCCGTTCGCGTCGAGGTCCTGGTAACCGGGGATGTCGCGCGACACGTAGCGGGCCGAGACCGAGCGGTCCTCGGCCGCGTCGCGGCTGTCGGCCCAGCGATCGAGCGCATCGGGGGCAGGGGCGGGCGCCTGCTGCGCGACCTGCAGGCCGGTGCCGGTGAACACGACCTGCTGCCCCGGCGACAGCGGGTACTGTCCGTTGTTGCCGTACACGGTGGCGCTGCCGCTGCGCACGGTGACCGTGGTGCTCGCGCCGTTCGGCGCGACGTCGACGCGATAGTCGCCGGGCCCGTTGATGCCGAGCGCGAGATTCGGCGTGTCGATTTCGTACGAGCCGCCCGACGGCAGCGCGCGCACATGGGTCGACACGGTGCCGAGCCCGACCTTCAGCTGCGTGGTCGAATCGTCGAGATTCAGCACCGACAGGCTCGTCGATTCGCCGAGCCGCACTGCGGTCGAACCGATGTGCAGCTCCGAGCGCGCGCCGGCATCGTTCCACAGCTGGTCGCCGGTCGTCAGCGGCCGGTTGACGGCCGCATACGACCACGTGTCGGTGCCGGCCGGCTCGGTCGTCACCGCGCCCGACAGATAGTTCAGGCGCGCGACGCGCCCCGGCGGGTCGCCGCCGGGCTGCTGCGCGGCGGCTGCGTAGGGCGCGGCACTCGTCGATTGGGCAAAGGCGGGCGGGAAGGCGGCGAACGCCGCGACAGCGAGCAACGTGACGCGGGTGATGCGTTTCAGCGCGAACAAGGTGGCCATGGTGAACGTCGTAGTCGTGATCGCGGCGCGTCGATTCGTGCCGTTGAATTCACAATATCCGCTCGGCCTGTTTCAGTGCGCGGTGTTTTGTAAGTCGGATGGCTCGCGATGTAACAAAACCTGTCCGGCGCGCCCCGTTGTCGTGCCGGTGCAATGCCGGCGTCAAGCGGCCGTAAGCCACGCATCGAAAGCCTGCTGTCCCGGCACCGTCACGCGCAGCACGCGCGGCCGTGCGGTGCGTTCGATCCAGCCGTGCTCGCAGAAGCTGTCGAGCAGCGCCGCGCCGAGCGCGCCGCCGAGATGGGCGCGGCGTTCGCTCCAGTCGAGGCAGCCGCACGCGAAGCGGCGTCGGCGCGTGCGCTGCTGCGCGACGTCGATGCCCCAGCGCGCGAGTGCCTGCGTGCCGAGCTCGGTGGTCTCGATCGCGTCGCCGTGGGCCTGCAGCCAGCCGCGCGCGGTGAGCCCGTCGAAGATGCGTACCGCGAGTTCGCCGGCCATGTGGTCGTAGCAGGTGCGCGCGTAGCGCAGCTCGGCCGGCACCGTGCGCGACGGCGGCGGCACCGGGCGGTGCGGCGCGGCCGCGCGCGCGACGTTCGCAAGCGCCTCGAGCGACGCCGCGATGTCGACCGACGCGATCCGGTAATAGCGGTGCCGGCCGCGCACGTCGAGCGCGAGCAGGCCGCCTTCGGTCAGGCGCGCGAGATGCGCGCTCGCCGCGGACGGCGACAGCCCGGCGATCATCGTCAGTTCGCCGGCCGGCCGTGCGCTGCCGTCCATCAGCGCCCATAGCATCGCGGCGCGCCCCGGGTCGGCGATCAGCGCGCCGATGCGGCTGAGGCCCGGAAAGTGGTGGTCGTCTTGATCGGTCATCGTCGTGCCTCGTCGGAGCTGCGGCCCGCGCCATGCGCGGCGGATGATCAGCAGTGTAGGCGCTGTCCGCATTCGATGTTTCGCGTTCGGCTGAAATGTCGGATGCAGCGCCGGCGGGGGCCGCGCATGCGGCGAGCGGGGCGCGTAGCGCGGCGCGCGTAGAATGGGCGGACGCGGCGGCACGGGGCCGCCGCACGCGACACGATGCGATGATGAAGACGCTTTTCTGCCTGTTGGCGGCCGCGCTCGTTTGCGCGGCCTGTGCGCAGGGCGGCACGGGTGCCGCCGGCGAGCGGGGCGGCAGCCTCGAGATGTACGGCACGATCGACCAGGGCATCACGGTGCGGCGCTGATCCCTGCCTGTCGGGCCGGGCCGCCGCGCGGGGGCCGGGCCGCGACGCGTTGCCGCAGCGCAACGTATAATGCGCCGATTACAGCGCCCATGCCGCCTGGAGCCAACAAGATGTCCCAACCGTCCCCCGTGCCGGCCGCCCTCGACCGCACCGAAACCGTATTCCGCTTCCTCGCCGAGCCGTCGTCCGTGAACTTCGGCGGCAAGGTGCATGGCGGCGCGCTGATGAAATGGATCGACGAGGTCGCTTACGCATGCGCGGCAGTCTGGTCGAGCCGCTATTGCGTGACGGTCAGCGTCGGCAACATCCGCTTCCAGCGCCCGATCCTGGTCGGCAACCTGGTCGAGTTGAAGGCGCGCGTCGTCGCGACCGGGCGTACCAGCATGCACATCCACGTGTCCGTGCATGCGGGCGACCCGAAGGGCGGCGTGTTGCGCCAGACGACCGACTGTCTCGTCGTGTTCGTCGCGGTCGACGAGAACGGCAACCCGCTGCCGGTCCCGACGTTCGTGCCCCAGACCGACGAGGAGAAGCGCCTGGCGAAGTATGCGATGGACGTGCGCGCGGCGCTCGACAAGATCGTCGAGATGAAGCCGGAAGAGGTCGCGAAGGGCGAGATCTGACGGTTCGGGGGCGGCGTCGCCCCCGCTGCCGTGCAGGTATCGCGCGCCGGACCTCGCCGCCGACGCGTGCAGCGGGTCAGGGCGTCGGTTCAGCGCGTGCCGATCATCTGCTCGGGACGCACCCACGCATCGAATTCCGCGTCGGTCAGGTAGCCGAGCGCGAGCGCGGCGGCCTTCAGCGTCGTGCCTTCCTTGTGCGCCTTCTTCGCGATCTGCGCGGCCTTGTCGTAGCCGATATGCGGGTTGAGCGCCGTCACCAGCATCAGCGATTCGTTCAGCAGCAGGTCGATGCGCGCACGGTTCGGCTCGATGCCCACCGCGCAATGATCGTTGAAGCTCTGCGCGCCGTCCGCGAGCAGCCGCACCGACTGCAGCACGTTGTGCGCGATCATCGGCCGGAACACGTTCAGCTCGAAATTGCCGCTCGCGCCGCCGACGTTCACCGCGACATCGTTGCCGAACACCTGGCAGCACAGCATCGTCACGGCTTCCGACTGCGTCGGGTTCACCTTGCCCGGCATGATCGAGCTGCCCGGCTCGTTCTCCGGGATCGACAGCTCGCCGAGCCCGCAGCGCGGCCCGCTCGCGAGCCAGCGCACGTCGTTCGCGATCTTCATCAGGCTCGCCGCGACGGTCTTCAGCGCACCGTGCGCGAATACCAGCGCGTCGGCGGCCGCCATCACCTCGAACTTGTTCGGCGCGGTCGCGAACGGCAGCTTCGTCAGCCGGCCGATCTCGTCGGCGACGCGCACCGCGAATTCCGGATGCGCGTTCAGGCCGGTGCCGACCGCGGTCCCGCCGAGCGCGAGCTCGTACAGGTGCGGCAGCGCCGATTCGACGTGCCGGATGCCCTGGTCGAGCTGCGCGACGTAGCCGGAGAATTCCTGGCCGAGCGTGAGCGGCGTCGCATCCTGCAGGTGCGTGCGGCCGATCTTCACGATATCGGCGAAGGCCTTCGATTTCGCGTCGAGCGTCGCGCGCAGCGTGCGCAGCGCGGGCAGCAGATGGTTGACGATCGCGTACGCGGCCGCGACGTGCATCGCGGTCGGGAACACGTCGTTCGACGACTGGCCGCGGTTCACGTCGTCGTTCGGATGGACCTTGCGCGCTTCGCCGCGCTCGCCGCCCATCAGTTCGCTGGCGCGGTTCGCGATCACCTCGTTGAGGTTCATGTTGGTCTGGGTCCCGGAGCCGGTCTGCCAGACGGCGAGCGGGAACTCGCGCGGATGCTTGCCGGCGATGATCTCGTCGGCCGCGGCGATGATCGCCTGAGCCTTGTCGTCGGCCAGCACGCCGAGCGACTGGTTCACGGCGGCCGCCGCGCGCTTGACGATCGCGAGCGCGTGGATCAGCTCGGGCGACTGCTTCTCGGTCGAGATCCGGAAATTCTGCAGCGAGCGCTCGGTCTGCGCGCCCCAGAGCCGGTCGGCCGGCACGGCGATTTCGCCGAACGTGTCGCGTTCCATCCGAACTGCTTCGTTCATGATGCACTCCTCCTGGAAAGGGGAAAGGCCGCGCGGCGCGCGGCGTCGGGCGTATCGTGGGGCGGTCGCGCCGCACGCGCGGCGTCTTCGGGCTTCAACCGACAAGCATAGCGCCGGTCGCGATTTCGCGTCGCGTCGGGCTCAGCGCACCGCTGCGGCAAGCGACGCGCTCTTCAGATGAAAGCGACACGCCAGCAGCACGGCGACGCTCGCGAGGCCGGCCGCGAGCCCCCACCACAGGCCGCGCGCGCCGAGGCCCGCATGGAACGCGAGCCAGTAGCCGGTCGGAAAGCCGATGCCCCAGTAGCCGAAGGTCGCGGCGAGCATCGGGATGCGTGTGTCTTTCAGCCCGCGCAGCGCGCCGGACGCGACGGTCTGCATCCCGTCGACGATCTGGAACACCGCGGCGATGCCGAGCAGCGACGCGGCGAGCGACACCGTGGCCGCGTTGGCCGGATCGTCGAGATGCAGGTACAGGCCGACGATCGCATGCGGCGCGACGATCAGCACGAGGCCCGACAGCGACATGAACGCGACGCCGAGCCCCAGCGCGACGAAGCCCGCATGGCGCGCGGCGACCGGCGCGCCCGCGCCGACCCAGTAGCCGACCCGCACGTTGGCGGCCTGGCCGATCGCGAGCGGCACCATGAACGCGACCGACGCGACGTTCAGCGCGATCTGGTGCGCGGCGAGCGAGGTCGCGCCGAGCACGCCGATGGTCAGGCCGGTGGCGAGAAACAGCGTCGATTCGACCCCGTACGTGATCGCGACCGGCCAGCCGATGCCGATCAGCTCGCTCATCACGGGCAGCTTCGGGCGCGCGGCGGTCACGAAGTGACGGAAGCGCTGCCGGCCGTGCAGCAGCCAGATCAACGCGAGCGCGGTGAGCCAGATGGTGATCGTCGTCGCGACCGCCGAACCGAGGAAGCCGAGGCGCGGCAGCCCGAATGCGCCGTGGATCAGCCCGTAGTTCAGCACGCCGTTGACGCCGACCCCGCCGATCGAGACCCACAGCAGCCGCCGCGCCGCACCGATCGCGGGCAGGAACGCCCGCATCAGCCCGACGCCGATCAGGCTGCCGAGCGCCGCGAAGCGCAGCACGCCCGTGTACTCGCCGACATGATGGGCGAGCGTCGGCGGCTCGTGGAACATCAGCAGGATCGGTTCGGACAGCGACAGCGCGACGATCGCCGGAATCGCGAGCAGCACCGACAGCACGAAACCGGTCCAGTAGATGTGCGGCACGCGGTGATCGGCCTGCGCGCCGCGCGCGTGCGCGACGCTGACGCTCACCGACGACAGCACGCCCTGCAGCACCGTCACGATGACGAAGAAGAAGTTCGCGCCGAGCCCGCCCGCCGCGAGCGAATCGGGGCCGAGCGAGCCGAGCAGCACCGTGTCGGTGACGCTCATCGCCATCTGCGAGAGCTGCGCGATCGCGAGTGGCGCGGCGAGGCGAGCGGTATCGGCGGCGTGACTGGACAGGGACGGCGGCGCGGCGGCCGTCCGCGTGAGACCGGAATGCGACATGGCGTGGACGCGCGGGTGCGGGCCCGCGCTTGTGGTTCTATTTTGTGAGAAAGCAAGCTTACGGCTTTATTGACACCCTGTCGAACCTGCGTCGATGGCCACGTCGCGCGCAGGGGGATGCGCGGCGGCGGCCGGCTGCGGTCGCGGCTACGCGTCGTGCACCGCGATGCGCGTGTCGCCGAGCAGCACGACCTGGCCCGCGCGGATCTTGCAGGTCTTGCGCAGCTCGACCGCGCCGTCGACTTTCACCGCGCCGGACGCGACGATCATTTTCGCGGTGCCGCCGCTGTCCGCGAGGCCGGTGATCTTGAGAAGGCTGTGCAGCTCGACGTAGTCGCCGGTCAGCGTGAAATCCAGGTTGGGCATGACGAAGAACGCGCGCGGCGCGCGCGAGGAAGGGAAGCAATCGCCCGCATCATACGGCACCGCGGGCCGTCGCGCGAGCGCGGCCGGGCAGTTGTTAGAGACTGTGAGCGATTCGTCAGCAAATGAAACGGTGGGTAACAGTCTGAGAAATCCGAGAACCGGCCGTGCGAGCCGCGGGTCTGTTCGCGTACCTGCTGCGTGTTGCGGCAGGGGACGCGACGGAGCGCAGCGACGCGCTTCGCGCCCACAACTTCTTGAGGAGGATTGTCATGTCCAAGATTCGTACGATGCTGATCGGTGCCGCGCTGACGGCGTTCGCCACTTCGGCCGCATTCGCACAGACGGGCGCGGCGGCGCAGGGTTCGGCCGGTGCCGGCATGCAGGCGCAGACGCCTGCGGCGGGCGTCGGTGCGGGCGCGCAGGGCAGCGCCGGCGCGAACGCGTCGGGCAATGCCGCCGGCACGGCGACGGACGCGGTCGGCACCGCGGCGGACGGCGCAAAGGATACGGCTGCGTCGGCCGTTCACTCGACCAAGAAGCACGCGAAGCATGCCGCGAAGTCGGCCAAGCATCACGCCGGTTCGGCGAAGACGAAGGCTGGCGAGGCGGCGGACGGCGATGCATCGGCCGGCGTGCAGGGCGGCGCATCGGCCACGGGCGCCACGCAGTAAGCGGTGCCCGGACGCCGCACGACGCCCGCCCCGGACGGCGCGTCGTGACGGCGCTTGCCGGACGGCCCGGTTCGCCTGCGCGCGAACCGGGCCGTTTTCATGGGCGCGCGCGGCCGGTCACGGCCGGCGCGGCCCGGATCCCTGGCCCTGCGGCGCACGCGCGGCCGGCGCGAACACGCTGCGCAGCCACGCGGCGAGCCGCGCGAACACGTCGTACGGCTCCTCGACGAAAATCTCGGGTTTCAGCAGCCGCAGGTATTCCATGATCTGCTGCGCTTCCTGTTTCTGGAACGAGCCGTGCGAGAGCCCGAGCCGCAGCAGGCCGCGCAGTTCGCCGAGCTTGTCGCGCGCGGCGCTGCCCACGCTCATCTCGCACGCGAGCTTCGCCTCGTAGATCCGCTGCCGCAGCGATTCGGCAAGGCGCCACGCGGGCGTCTGCATCATTTCCTCGAGCGTCTGGATGTCGTGCACCGCGCTCTTGATCTGCGCGGCGAGCGGGTCGACCAGCGACGCATCCGCCTGCGCTTCGGCGACGATCGCCTTCGCCCAGTCGCGGCACGCCTTCGCGAGCTCGTCGGGCGTCCATTCGGCGCGCGATGCGAAGCCGAAGCCGAAATCGCCGGCCTGCCGCATCAGGATCGCGACGACGTCCGGGAATTCCTTGTCGAGCGTGCGCTTCGCCCACGCGTACTGGCCGCCTTCGAGCATCCGCTGCACCGCATGCTCGGTCAGCGGCACCATGTTGTCGAGCAGCTTGGCGCGCAGGAAGTCCTCGAACGACGGCGTCGCGAACTGCGGGTCGAGCTTCAGCGATACGCGCACGAACGCGTCGTAGTCCTTGCGCAGGGACGCGACGGTGTCGTCCTTCAGGGATAGGGTGATCTGGCCCATGAATCATCTCGATGGCGGGCCTGCGCGCGCGGCGGACGAGGCGGCGCGCCGGGGCCGGGCGCCGCGTCGACGAGCCGGTTCGCGCCGAGGCCGATGGCGGGTCTTCTCTCCCTATATCGGCGCGCGGGCCGCAAACTTGAGCGCGCGCCGGTGCGGCGCGCTCAGGCCGCCGGCCAGTGCGGCAGCACGAGGCCCTGCCACAGGAAGAACACCGCGAGCCCGACCGCGATCGTCACGAGCGGGCGGCGCGTCGTCGCCGACACGAGCACCGCGGCGAGCCCGCCGATCAGCTGCGGGTTGCGCCAGCTCAGTTCGGCCGCGCCGCCGTGCGGCGACACGACCATCGGCACGATGATCGCGGTCAGTACGGTCACGGGCACGAAGCCGAGCGCGGTCCGCACGAGCGGCGGGAAGACCAGCCGTTCGCCGAACAGGAACAGCGTCGTGCGGATCGCGTAGGTGATGACGGCCATGCCGAGGATCAGCAGCGCGTAGCTCACGATGCCGTCTCCGTGCGGGAACCGGCGCGCGTGCGCGCATGCAGCAGCGTGAGCGCGACGCCGACCGCGACGCCGGCCGCAACCGCGCCGAGCAGCCCGAGCTTGTACGGCCAGCCCTGCCAGAAGTACGCGAGCGTGCCGGCCGTCGCGGCAGCCGCGAAATAGCGCAGCGTGCCGAGCTGCGGGACGACGATCGCGATGAAGGTCGCCGCCATCGCAAAGTCGAGACCGAGCGACTGCAGCCCGGGGAACGCCGCGCCGAAGCCGATGCCCGCGAGCGTCCAGACCTGCCAGTTCAGGTACATCGCGAGCCCCGAGCCGAAGAAGTAGTGGGGGCCGATCGTGCCGGGCGGGAAGTGACGGTAGTGCGCGTACGCGACCGCGAACACCTCGTCGGTCATCAGCGCGCCGAGCGTCGCGCGCCAGCGCAGCGGCAGGTGCGCGACGTACGGCGCGAGCGTCGCGCTGTACAGCAGATGGCGCAGGTTCACGATCAGCGTGGTCGCGAGCACGACGATGAAGCTCGCGCTGCCGGCGATCAGGCCGAGCGCGATGAACTGCGCGGAGCCCGCGAACACGGCGAGCGACATCAGCACGCCGTGCCACGCGGCGAGCGGGCCGCCGGCGACGAGCGTGCCGAAGATCACGCCGAACGGGGCGGCGCCGACCATCATCGGAATCGTGTCGCGCGCGCCGTCGAGCCATTCGTCGAGCGGGCGCCGCGCGGGTGGTCGCGGTATCGAATTCAAGATGCCTCCTCCATGTGCGGAAGGATAGCGGGCGGGCGCGCGGGCGGCTTGTACGTTCTTGCGGCGGGGTGGCGGTGTTTCGACGGGGCGCCGACGGCGTCGGGCGCGGGCGGGCGAAGCGGCTGCGCGGCGGGTTGCGAGGTGGGCTGCGACACGGGCTGCGGAGCGGGCGGTGACACGGCCGGTCGTGACGCCGGCGTTGCCGCGTCAGCGCGCCTGCCAGCGTCCGGGCGGCACGCCGAACATCCGCTTGAAGTGCCGCGTGAAATGGCTCTGGTCGACGAAGCCGCTGGCCGCCGCGACCTCGGCGACCGGCGCGCCCGCACGTAGCGGCGCGAGCGCGCGCTGCAGCCGCAACTGGTTGCGCCAGGCATGCGGCGGCATGCCGGTCTCGCGCGTGAACAGCCGGGCCGCGTGGAAGGGCGACAATCCGGCCGCCTGCGCGACGTCGGCGAGCGTCACCGTGCCGGCGAGATCGGCGGCGAGCCGCTCGCGCATCGCTGCGACGCGCGGCTCGTCGGCCGCGAGCGGTGCCGGTTGCGGCCGCACGTCCGCATGACGCACGATCAGCGTCGACAGCGCGTCGAGCATCGCGGTTTCGGCGGCGAGCGGATCGTAGATGCGCGGCGCGCCGGACGGCGGCCCGCTGTCGGTCGGCTCCGTGTGCGCGTGCGAGGTCCGCACCTGTTCGCTGCCGGCTTCCATCATCCGGTGCGCGAGCGCGAGCCGCGCCGCGAGATCGGCGTCGCGGATCACGCCGGGCGCGAACCACGGCGCATCCTGCGGACGGCCGACGATCGCGTCGGCGAGCGCGCGGATGAACTCGACGGGCACATAGCTGACGCGATAGCACCAGCCTTCGTCGACTGCACGCGAGCCCGTGTGCACTTCGCCGGGGTTGATTACGGGCACGCTGCCCGTTTCCGCGACGTAGCCGTTGCCGCGATAGGTGAAGCGCTCCGCGCCTTCGAGGATCACGGGAATCGTGTACGCGTCGTGCCAGTGCGGCGCGAACGCATGGTCGCGATAGGTGGCCGTGAGCAGATCCGCGTCGGGCAGCAGCGGCGTGCGCCAGTAGCGGGCGGCGTCTCGAAGGCGGGAGGCGGGCATGGTCGGGCGCGGGAGCGGTCGAACCGACAGTGTATCGCTCGCGCGCAGGCGCGGCTTACTTGACCGGAATCGTCGTGCCGGCCGGCATCGGCACCGCGGTGACCGAGTTTTTCGGGCTGCCGCTGACGATGCGGTCGCTGTAGGTCAGGTAGACGAGCGTGTTGCGCTTCTTGTCGACCACGCGCACGACATGCAGCGTCTTGAAGATGAACGACATGCGTTCGCTGAACACGTCGGTCTGCTGTTTGAGCGGTTCCTTGAAGCTGATCGGGCCGACCTGGCGGCACGCGATCGACGCTTCGCTCGGATCCTCGGCGACGCCGAGCGTGCCCTTGATGCCGCCGGTGCGCGCGCGCGACACGTAGCAGGTCACGCCGCTCACGAGCGGGTCGTCGTACGCTTCGACGACCACCCGATCGGAGCCCGTCACGCGGAAATGAGTGTTGACGCTGCCGACTTCCTCCGCATGCGCGAGCGGCGCGGCGGCAAAGGCGGAGACGAGGAGGGCGGACGCGGCGGAAAGGAAACGGTGCTTCATCGACGGAACCGGAGGCGAATGCGGGACAGAAACTCTAGCATGCGCGACACCGGGCGGCGGAACGGCACCGGAAAAACAAAAGGCCCGTCGAATGACGGGCCTTTCGCTGTCTGGCTCCCCGACCTGGGCTCGAACCAGGGACCTACGGATTAACAGTCCGGCGCTCTACCGACTGAGCTATCGGGGAATAAATCGGTACATCTGCAGTTGCGTTGTCACTAAAAAACCCGTCTACCTGCAACGGGCCTTGGTGTTTTTGGCTCCCCGACCTGGGCTCGAACCAGGGACCTACGGATTAACAGTCCGGCGCTCTACCGACTGAGCTATCGGGGAACAAACAACAACAGCAGAGAAACGAGATTGTATGGAGCGTTGGCTAACCTGTCAATACTTTTGAGCGACGATGCTCAAAAAATTTTTTGCAGGCCCGCCGTTCGATCAGCGCTCGAGCAGGTGCAGCTTGTCCTGCACGTCCTTCCACTCGTCCGCGTCGGCCGGCGCCGGCTTCGTCTTCGTGATCGACGGCCAGTTCTTCGCCAGCTCGGCATTCAGCGCGGTGAACTGTTGCTGGTCGCCCGGAACGTCTTCTTCGGCATAGATCGCATTGGTCGGGCACTCGGCCACGCACACGGCGCAGTCGATGCACTCGTCCGGATCGATGGCGAGAAAGTTGGGACCTTCACGGAAGCAATCCACCGGGCACACATCCACGCAATCCGTGTATTTGCACTTGATGCAGCCTTCGGTCACAACGTGAGTCATTAAAACGCTCCTGCTTGGCGGTGTCGGTATATATGGGGTGGCGTTTGCGCCAAAAGCGGCATTGTAACTGAAGCGCAAAACCCGCATGGGCTGGTCGGCTTTCCGGCTTATACCGTTTCGTGATTAGTTTATGGAACATCGCCCGGGAAGCGTGTCCGGTACCGCCGGCGCCGCGCGCGGCGCGCGCGTGCGACGCGACGGGGGGAGGCGGTTTCACGATGGTCGGGCACGCATTCGGGTAACATGGCCGACAGGCCGGGCGGCGCGCGGTGCGCCGACCCTGTCACGCTACTGGCGGTGCCGTCATCATGATCATCACTTCGCTGCTCGACACGGATCTCTACAAATTCACGATGATGCAGGTCGTCCTGCATCACTTCCCGGCCGCAAGCGTCGAATATCGTTTCAAGTGCCGCACGCCCGGCGTCGATCTCGTGCCGTACATCGACGAGATCCGCGACGAGGTGCGCGGGCTGTGCGCGCTGCGGTTCTCCGACGTCGAACTCGACTACCTGCGGCGGATGCGCTTCATCAAGAGCGACTTCATCGATTTCCTCGCGCTGTTCCACCTGAACGAGAAGTACATTTCGATCACGCCTTCGCCGAAGGGCAACGGCGAGATCGACATCGAGATCAAGGGCCCGTGGCTGCACACGATCCTGTTCGAGATTCCGGTGCTCGCGATCGTCAACGAAGTCTATTTCCGCAACACGCAGAGCACGCCCGACTATCGCGAAGGCCGCGAACGGATGCGCGAGAAGATCAAGCTGCTCGGCGCGAAACCCGAATTCGCCGACTGCAAGATTGCCGACTACGGCACGCGCCGGCGCTTCTCGAAGGTCTGGCACGAGGAGGTCGCGCTGACGCTGCGCGACGGGCTCGGCCCGCAGTTCGCGGGCACCAGCAACGTGTTCTACGCGATGAAGCACGGCCTCACGCCGCTCGGCACGATGGCGCACGAATACCTGCAGGCCTGCCAGGCGCTCGGCCCGCGGCTGCGCGATTCGCAGACCTACGGCTTCGAGATGTGGGCGAAGGAATACCGCGGCGATCTCGGGATCGCGCTGTCGGACGTCTACGGGATGGACGCGTTCCTGAACGACTTCGACATGTACTTCTGCAAGCTGTTCGACGGCGCGCGCCACGACTCGGGCGACCCGTTCGAGTGGGGCGAGCGGATGATCCGCCATTACGAGGCGAACCGCTGCGACCCGCGTACCAAGGTGCTGGTGTTCTCGGACGCGCTCGACATCCCGAAGGTCCTGCAGTTGTACGAACGGTTCCGCGGCCGCTGCAAGCTCGCGTTCGGCGTCGGCACGAACCTGACCAACGACCTCGGCTACGTGCCGCTGCAGATCGTGATCAAGATGGTTCGCTGCAACGGCCAGCCGGTCGCGAAGCTGTCGGATTCGCCGGGCAAGAGCATGTGCGACGACAAGGCGTATCTCGCGTACCTGCGCCAGGTGTTCGGCATCGCGCAGCCGGTGGACGACGACGCGTCGAAGTAGGCGCCGGCCGTTCGGCCGGAAGTGCGTGACGCAAGGGGCGGCCGGTATAATCCGCGGGTATCGAACGCCAACGTCACGAGGACGCTTCATGGACACTTCCGCTGCCCGTCGCAACATCCTCGCGCGCATCCGTGCGGCGCAGGGCCGCGCGGCCGAGCCGGATGCGGCGGAACGCGACGGCGTCGCCGACTACCTCGCCCGACATCCGCAGGGGCCGCGTCCGCCCGCACCGGCCGATCTCGTCGCCGCATTCGCGCAGGAGGCGGCCCGCATGGCGACCACCGTCGACGAAGTCGCGGCGCTCGCCGACGTGCCGGCTGCCGTCGCCCGCTATCTGGCCGGGCACGGCTTGCCGACGCGCGCCGTCGCGTGGCGCACGCTGGCCGAGCTGGACTGGGCGGCCGCGGGGCTGTCCGTCGAATGCCGCAAGCCCGCCGACGGCGATCTCGTCGGCCTGACCGGTTGCTTTTGCGCGACCGCGGAAACCGGCTCGCTCGTGCTGTTGTCCGGTCCGGACACCTATGCATCCGCGGGCCTGCTGCCGGAAACGCATATCGCGATCGTGCCGGCATCGCGCATCGTCGCCGGCCACGAGGACGCGTTCGCGCTGATCCGCGCGGAGCGCGGCGAATTGCCGCGTGCGGTCAATTTCGTATCCGGCCCGTCGCGCACGGGCGACATCGAGCAGACCATCGTGCTGGGTGCGCACGGCCCGTATCGCGTGCACGCGATCGTCGTGCGCGGCGCATGAAGCGCGCGTCGCCTTCACCGACACTCATCAACAACAAAGGAAGACTCCGCATGAAACGACATGCCGCGTGGGCGGGCATGGCGTCGGGGGCCGCGCTCGGCGCGGTTCCCGCGCTCGCATCGGCCGCTACACTCGACGGCGCCACGCTGTCCGCACTCTGGGGCATCCCGTTCGCCGGGATCCTGCTGTCCATCGCGCTGTTCCCGCTCGTCGCGCCGGTGTTCTGGCATCACCATTTCGGCAAGATCGCCGCCGCGTGGGCGGTCGCGTTCCTGGTGCCGTTCGCGTTCGCGTTCGGCGCGGGCACCGCGTTCGGTACGCTCGTGCACGCGCTGCTCGAGGAATACATTCCGTTCATCGTGCTGCTGACCGCGCTGTATACGGTCGCGGGCGGCATCTGCGTGAACGGCAACCTGCACGGCACGCCGAAGCTCAATACCGCGATCCTCGCGCTCGGCACGCTGCTCGCGAGCGTGATGGGCACGACCGGCGCCGCGATGCTGCTGATCCGGCCGCTGCTGCGCGCGAACGACAACCGCAAGCACGTCGTGCATGTCGTGATCTTCTTCATCTTCCTCGTCGCGAACGCGGGCGGCTCGCTGTCGCCGCTCGGCGATCCGCCGCTGTTCCTCGGCTTCCTGAACGGCGTGAGCTTCTTCTGGACGACCACCCACCTCGCGCTGCCGATGCTGTTCATCTGCGCGGTGCTGCTGGCGCTGTTCTTCGCGCTCGACACGTATTTCTACCGGAAGGGCGGCGAGGAGCGGCCGGCCGCGCTCGACCCGACGCCCGACGGCGTCGCGCTGTCGATCGACGGCAAGATCAACTTCGTGCTGCTCGCGGCCGTGGTCGGTCTCGTGCTGATGAGCGGCGTCTGGAAGCCGGGCATCACGTTCGACGTGTGGGGGACGCACGTCGCGCTGCAGAATCTCGTGCGCGACGTCGCGCTGCTCGGCGTGACGCTCGCGTCGCTCGCGCTGACGCCGCGCTCCGCGCGCGAGGGCAACGCGTTCAACTGGGCGCCGATCGAGGAAGTCGCGAAACTGTTCGCGGGGATCTTCGTGACGATCGCGCCGGTGATCGTGATCCTGCGCGCGGGCGCGGACGGCGCGTTCGCGCAGATCGTCCATCTCGTCACCGGGCCGGACGGCCGGCCGATCGACGCGATGTACTTCTGGGCGACGGGCCTGCTGTCGTCGTTCCTCGACAACGCGCCGACCTACCTGGTGTTCTTCAACCTCGCGGGCGGCGACGCGCAGACGCTGATGACGACCGGCGCGACGACGCTCGCGGCGATTTCCGCCGGCGCGGTGTTCATGGGCGCGAACAGCTATATCGGCAACGCGCCGAACTTCATGGTGAAGGCGATCGCGGAGTCGCGCGGCGTGAGGATGCCGAGCTTTTTCGCGTATCTCGGCTGGGCGGTCGTCGTATTGGTACCGGTGTTCGTGCTGACGTCGTGGATCTTCTTCACGGCGTAGGCTGACAAATTTCAACCCGCGCGGGCGGTCCCGGCGGCGCATGGCGCGCCGGGGCGCGGTCCGCGGCATGCGGAGATGGCGATGCAGAAGATTCTGGTCGCACGTCCGATCTTTCCGGACGTGATCGAGCGGCTCGAGCAGTATTTCGAGGTCGATTGGAACAATGGCGATGCCCTCGCACCCGACGCGCTCGCCGCGCGCCTGGCCGACAAGGACGGCGCGCTGACGGCGGGCGATCCGGTCGGCGCGGCGACGCTCGCGGCGGCGCCGCGGCTGCGCGTCGTGTCGAACATGGCGGTCGGCTACAACAACTTCGACATGGCGGCGTTCAACGCGGCGAACGTGCTCGGCACCAACACGCCGGACGTGCTGAACGAGTCGACGGCCGATTTCGGCTGGGCGCTGATGATGGCGGCCGCGCGCCGGATCGCCGAGTCGGAGCACTGGCTGCGCGCCGGTCACTGGCGGAAGTGGGCGTACGACGGCTTTCTCGGCAGCGACATCTACGGCTCGACGCTCGGCGTGATCGGCATGGGCCGCATCGGCCAGGCGCTCGCGCGGCGTGCGCGCGGCTTCGGGATGCAGGTGCTCTATCACAACCGCTCGCGCGTCGCGCCGGAGATCGAGGCCGAACTGAACGCCGAATACGTGTCGAAGGACGCGCTGCTCGCGCGCGCCGATCACGTCGTGCTCGTGCTGCCGTATACGAAGGAGAACCATCACACGATCGGCGCGGCCGAACTCGCGAAGATGAAGCCCACCGCGACGCTGACGAACATCGCGCGCGGCGGGATCGTCGACGACGCGGCGCTGGCCGTCGCACTGCGCGACGGGACGATCGCCGCGGCCGGCCTCGACGTGTACGAAGGCGAGCCGACCGTGCATCCGGCGCTGCTCGAAGTGCCGAACGTCGTGCTGACGCCGCACATCGCGAGCGCGACCGAAAAGACCCGTCGCGCGATGGCCAATCTCGCCGCCGACAACCTGATCGCCGCGCTGGGCGAAGGGCCGCGCGCGGGGCAGCCGCCGAATCCGATCAACCCTGACGTGATCGGGAAGCCGCGCGCATGACGATCACGTTGTTGCTGGCGACGCTCGTCGTGCTGGCCGTCGCGCTGGCGGTGGCGATCGTCGCGATCGTGCGCGGCGGCGGCCGCCACGACGACGCGGCCATGCTCGGCGACCAGATCGAGGACGCCGCGCACGCGCAGGCGCGCGCGGTCGAGCGGCTCGAACGCGAGCTGCGCGGCGAGATCGTCGAGAACGCGCGCGGTTCGCGCACCGAGCTGGCCGGCAGTTTCGCGCAGCTTCAGCAAACGCTCGCCGCGCAGCTGACGAGCGTCGCGACCGTGCAGAACAACCAGATCGAGGGCTTCGCGCAGCAGCTCGGCAAGCTCGTCGCGGGCAACGCGCAGCAGTTCGACGCGATGCGCGAGAGCGTGCAGCGCCAGGCGCAGCAGGCGCGCGAGGAGCAGACGGCCGCGCTGCGGCTGTTCGGCGACACGCTGCACCGGCAGCTCACGCAGCTGACCGAGGCGAACGACCGCCGGATCGGCGAGGTGCGTGCGACGCTCGAACAGCGGCTGAAGGAAATCGAGACGAACAACGCGGCGAAGCTCGAGGAAATGCGCCGCACCGTCGATGAGAAGCTGCACGCGACGCTCGAGCAGCGGCTCGGCGAATCGTTCAAGCTCGTGTCGGACCGGCTCGAACAGGTGCATCGCGGCCTCGGCGAGATGCAGACGCTGGCGGCCGGCGTCGGCGACCTGAAGAAGGTGCTGACCAACGTGAAGACGCGCGGCACCTGGGGCGAAGTGCAGCTCGAGGCGCTGCTCGAACAGATGCTGACGCCCGACCAGTATGCGAAGAACGTCGCGACGGTGCCGAAGAGCAGCGAGCGCGTCGAATTCGCGATCCGGCTGCCGGGCCGCGACGCCGGCGCGCGCGATGCGGCGCCGGTGTGGCTGCCGATCGACGCGAAATTCCCGCGCGAGGATTACGAGCGGCTGATCGATGCGCAGGAGCGCGCGGATGCGGTGGCGGTCGAAGACGCGGCGCGCGCGCTCGAGGCGCGCGTGCGGCTCGAGGCGCGCACGATCGCCGAGAAGTACGTCGCGCCACCGCACACGACCGATTTCGCGCTGCTGTTCCTGCCGACCGAAGGGCTTTACGCGGAGATCCTACGTCGTCCGGGGCTGACCGACCTGCTGCAGCGCGACTACCGCGTGACGGTGGCCGGCCCGACCACGCTGACCGCGCTGCTGAACAGCCTGCAGATGGGGTTCCGCACGCTGGCGATCGAGAAGCGCTCGAGCGAGGTGTGGCAGGTGCTCGGCGCGGTGAAGACGGAGTTCGGCAAGTTCGGCGACGTGCTCGCGCGCACCAAGTCGCAGCTCGAAACGGTCACGCGCTCGATCGAAGCCGCCGAGCAGCGCACGCGCGTGATGAACCGCAAGCTGAAGCAGGTCGAGGCGCTGCCGGGCGACGCGGCAGGCGGCTTGCTCGGCGCGGAAGCGGCCGACGCAGCGGAAGGGGCCGACGCGGACGAAGCCTGATGCTCGCCGCGACGCAAGGCCGGCCCGGCCGAAAGCGCCCGAACCGGCTCGCGCCGATCGGGCGCTTTTCTGTTTGCGGAGGCCGAAGGGCGGCGCCTGCCGCTCAACGTCCGGCGAGCGTGTCCAGCGCGTCGCCCGTCATGCGCACGATGCGCCATTCGGGCAGCACGGTCGCGCCCATCTTCTCGTAGAACTCGATCGCCGGCTGGTTCCAGTCGAGCACCGACCATTCGAAGCGTGCGCAGCGGCGCTCGACGGCCAGCGCCGCGAGCCGCTTCAGCATCGCGGTGCCGAGGCCCGTGCCGCGCTGCGACGGCTGCACGTACAGGTCCTCGAGATACAGGCCGCGGCGGCCGACGAACGTCGAATAGTTGTGGAAGAACAGCGCGTACGCGACGAGCGCGCCGTCGCGCTCGGCCACCAGCGCTTCGGCGGCGGGATGGGCGCCGAACAGCGCGTCGGCGAGATCGGCCTCGGTCGCGACGAACAGGTGCGTGAGCTGCTCGAATTCGGCCAGCTCGCGCATCAGCGCGAGCATCGCGCCGACGTCGCGCGCTTCGGCCGCGCGGATCAGCGGCATCTCGCTCACGCTTCCTCCGGCGGATCGGACAGCACGATTTCGATGCCGCCGAAGCGCGATGCGACCCAGTTGTACGCATGGCACGCGATCCACAGCAGCACGAAGCCGAGGATCGCATTCAGCAGCAGCGCGCTCAGGATCGTGCTCAGTTCGACCATCCCGTAGCGGACATAGGCGACCAGGATGCCGAGCAGCACGATCGGCACGCTGAACGTCAGATAGACGAGGATCAGCGCTTTCGCGGTCTGCCCCGCGGCGATCGACGAGATTTGTTTTTTCATGTGCGGATTGCCCCCGTAGAGAGATGCCGATAGTTGAATTCAGATCAGGCCGTCGAGCGGCAGGATGTCGACCGGGGCGCCCGCGTCGACTGCCGCGGTATCGTGGCCCAGGACGATGAAACAGTTGGCGGCCGCCAGCCCGCTCAGCGACGCGGAGCTCTGCGAGCCGGCCGGCGCGACCTGCCAGCCGCCGTCGGCGGCGCGCGTCGCGATGCCGCGCAGGTATTCGGTGCGGCCCGGGCGCTTCTTCAGCGCCTGCGTGCTGAGCGCCGTGTACATCGCCGGCGGCGGTACGTGCGCGCCGGCCAGCGTCAGCAGCGCGGGGCGCACGATCGCGTAGAACGTCACGGCCGAGGCGACCGGGTTGCCGGGCAGCCCGAAGAACAGCGCGTGGCCCGCGGCGCCGGCCGGGCGCGCGAGCGTGCCGCATGCGAGCGGCCGCCCGGGCCGCAGCGCGAGGCTCGCGAACCTGACGTCGCCGAGCCGCGCCATCACGTCGCGCGTGAAGTCGGCTTCGCCGACCGATACGCCGCCCGACGTGATCACCGCGTCGGCCTGCGCGGCGACGGCGTCGCGCAGCGCGGTTTCGAGCGCGGCCGGATCGTCGCGCACGATGCCGAGATCGAGTACGTCGACGTGCCGCCGTTCGAGCATCGCGACCAGCATGCCGCGATTGCTGTCATACAGCGTGCCGCGCTCGAGCGTGGCGCCCGGTTCGCGCAATTCGTCGCCGGTCGAGAATACGGCGACGCGCACGCGGCGGCGCACCGCGACGTGCGTGACGCCGAACGACGCGAGCAGGCCGAGGTCGGACGGGCGCAGGATGCGGCCCGCGGCGAGCGCGCAGGCGCCGCGCGCGAGATCCTCGCCGGCCTTGCGGCAGTTCGCGCCGCGCGCGACGTCGTGCGCGGCGAAGCGAATCGTGTCGCCGTCGACGCGCACGCGCTCCTGCGGAATCACCGTGTCGCAGCCGGCCGGCATCGGCGCGCCCGTCATGATGCGGATGCATGCGCCGGCCGGCACGGCGCCGTCGAACGGATGACCGGCGAACGCGGTGCCGGCGACGGCCAGCACGATCTCGCGCTGCGTCGGTGCGGACGGGCAGGCGCTCGCGTCGAATGCATAGCCGTCCATCGCCGAGTTGTCGTACGCGGGCATGTCGAACGGCGCGTTCACGTCGGTCGCAAGCACGCGGTCGAGCGCGTCGCGCAGCGGCACCGTGTCGCACGCGTCGACCGGCACCGCGAAGCGGCATGCGAGCGCCTGCGCGTCCGCGAGCGACAGCGGTGCGTCGGAATCGGGTGCGGAGCGGGAGGCGGGCGAGGATTGCGTGATCATCAGTCGGACTGCGCCGCAAGGCGTATCGGGTTCGTGGCCGGTGGCGCGAGAAGGGCGCATCAGCGCGGGGTCGCGAGCGGCGGGCGGCGCGCGGGAACGGTGCCGGCGCCGTCAGCGACGGGCAAGCGCGGCCAGTTCCTGCCAGGAGTTGGCATTGTAAAACGCACGCTCGTCGCGAAACTCGACTTCGACCGTCTTGTGGCGTGCGTACCACGCACGCACCTTGCGGTCGCCGGCCGTGAGGCGCGCGGCGAGATCGTCGGCCAGCGACGTGCGCAGCAGCGCGAAAGTCGGCTGCGGCGCGCGCGCGTGCTGCGCATCGACGCTCACCGCCATCGCGATGTCGGCGTGCTGCGCGTCGAGCGCCGTGCGCAGCCGCGCGACGAGGTCGGCCGGCAGGAACGGCGAATCGCAGGGTGCGCACGCGACGAGCGGCGCGCGCGCCGCGCGCATGCCGGCGAGCAGCCCCGCGAGCGGGCCGGGGAAATCGGGCGTCAGATCCGGTACGACGCGCGCGTCGAACGGCGCGCCGAGCTCGGCATAGCGGTCGGGATGGCGGTTCGCGCTGATCAGCAGTTCGTCGACCTGCGGCGCGAGCCGGCGCAGCACATGCAGTGCGAGCGGCGTGTCGTCGAGCAGCTGCAGGCCCTTGTCGACGCCGTCCATGCGCGTCGCGCGCCCGCCGGCGAGCAGCAGGCCGGCGATCGACGGGGCGCGGGAAGCGGTCATCGGGCGAAGGCGGCGCGCGTCAGCCGCCGATGTAGGACATTTCGACGCGCTTGCGCTCGCCGTCGGGCGCGTCCGCCGCCGCTGCGCTGCCGCGCAGCTGCGAATAGCGGTCGGTGCGGGCCTGCCAGATGCGGGCGATCGCGGTCGCGATCTCGGCGTCGGTCGCGCCGCCGCGCACGAGCGCGCGCAGGTCGTGGCCGGCCGATGCGAACAGGCACAGGTACAGCTTGCCTTCGGTCGACAGCCGGGCGCGCGTGCAGTCTCCGCAGAACGCCTGCGTGACGCTCGAGATCACGCCGATCTCGCCGCTGCCGTCCGCATAGCCCCAGCGCTGCGCGGTCTCGGCCGCCGTATGCGCCTCGAGCGGCACGAGCGGGAAATGCTCGGCGATCCGCGCGACGACGTCGGCGGACGGCAGCACCTCGGTCATGTTCCAGCCGTTCGAGGTGCCGACGTCCATGTATTCGATGAAGCGCAGGATCACGCCGGTGCCGCGAAAACGCTCGGCCATCGGCAGGATCTCGCCGTCGTTCGTGCCGCGCTTGACGACCATGTTCACCTTGACGGGGGCGAGGCCCGCGGCCTGCGCGGCGAAGATCCCGTCGAGCACGTCGGCGCTCGCGAAATCGGCGTCGTTCATGCGCCGGAACAGGGTGTCGTCGAGCGCGTCGAGGCTGACCGTCACGCGCGTGAGGCCGGCGTCCTTCAGTGCGCGCGCCTTGCGCGCCAGCAGCGAGCCGTTGGTCGTCAGCGTCAGGTCGAGCGGACGGCCGTCGCGCGTCGTCAGGCGCGCGAGACGCTCGATCAGGAATTCGAGGTTCTTGCGCAGCAGCGGCTCGCCGCCCGTGATGCGGATCTTCTCGACGCCGTGCGCGACGAAGATCCGCGCGACGCGCTCGATTTCCTCGTGCGTGAGCAGCGCGCTGTGCGGCAGGAACGGATAGTCCTTGTCGAACACCGCGCGCGGCATGCAGTACACGCAACGGAAGTTACAGCGGTCCGTCACCGAGATGCGCAGGTCGCGCAGCGGCCTGGCGAACGTGTCGGCCAGCGTGCCGTCCGGCGCGTGCGCAACGCCGGAAACGTCGGGTACGCCGCTGACGTCGGCTAGGGGAATGATGCGTCGGGACATGTCGAAAGAAGTGCGAGCCAAGCTTCTATTTTAGCGGGTTGCCCGCGTCGAGGCCCGGGGCGGAAACCCGCAGGCCCCGGACATGAAAAAGCCCCGCCGGCGGCGGGGCTTTTCCGGGTCATGCGATGCGCCGCTTAGCGATGCATCGTTTCGACCTGCTGCATCGGGGTCGCATCGACCGGCGGCAGCGGCTTGCGTTCGCGCGGCGCGCGGACCGGACGCGGCAGTCGCGCCGCGGCTTCCTGCGCCGCGCGGAACTTCTCGGCGTCCGTGTTCACCCACACGAGGCCGGCCTGCTCGAGCACGACCTCGAGGCTTGCCGAAGCAGGCGCCGGGGCGATGGCGGGCGCCGGAGCCGGTGCCGGCTCCGGTGCAGCGGCGGCCGCGACGGGCTCGACCGGCACCGCTTCGACGCGAACCGGCTCGACAACTGCCGGTGCGGCTTCGGGTGCGACGGCCGGTGCCGGTGCGGCGACCGGCGCGGCTTGCGGCGCTTCGACTGCAGCCGGGGCTACCGGGGCTGCCGGTGCAGCCGGCACTTCGAACGCGTCGGTCGGCGAAACCGCGACCGGAGCGGGGCCGGCTTCGGCCTCGACGGCCGGTGCAGCCGGCGCCGCTGCTTCGACGACGGCGGGTTCCGCCGCCGCGACCGGTGCCGCCTCGACCGCAGCCGGTACCGGCTGGGTCTCGGCAACGACCGGAGCCACCGGCTCGGCGTGCTGTTCGACCGCTTCCGCGACGACGGCGCCTGCTGCTGCCACGGCGGCCACGGCTGCCGGAGCGGCCGCATGCGCCGGTTCGGCAGCCGGCGTCACCGCCTGCGCTGCGGCTTCGCCGTCCGTGCCTTCGGCACCGCCGGCGACTGCGCCTTCATCCTCGCGCTCGCGACGGCCGCCGCGACGGCCGCGACGGCGACGACGGCGTTCCTCGCCGGCGGCTTCGGTGTCGGCTGCCGCATCGGCGCCGGGCAGGGCGGTTGCCGCGACCTTGTCGGCTTCGTCCTGTTCCGGATGGCTTTCGCCGCGGTTGACGGTCTCGAGCGTGGCCGCGTGCTGGGTCGGCTTGCGGCGCTCGCCGCGTTCGCGACGCTCACCGCGCTCCTGGCGCTCGCCGCGGCCGGCTGCCTCGACGGCTTCCGGCTGCTCGACGCGCTCGCGCGGTTCGCGGTTCTCGCGGGCTTCGCGCGGCTCGCGGTTTTCACGCGGCTCGCGGCCTTCACGACCTTCGCGCTGGCCACGGCCTTCGCGGCCTTCACGGCCCTCCCGACCTTCGCGACCTTCGCGATTTTCACGCGGCTCGCGCGCTTCCTTGCCTTCGCGTTCCTGGCGCTGCGGCTGGCCGCGACCGGCTGCGGCCTGGTCGCGACCGCCTTGCGCCTGCTGGGCGTTGCCGCCACGGCGGTTGCGATTGCGATCGCCGCCGCGCTCACCGCGCTGCTCGGTCTTCTCGGTACGCTCGCCGCGGGCCGGACGGGCAGCCTGCTCCTTCGCCGGTGCCGGCGCCGGTGCGACCGGCGCGGGCGCCGGAGCCGGCGACAGGCCGAACAGCCCCTTCAGCCAGCCGACGAAGCCGCCGCTCGCCACCGGGGCGGGTGCGGGCACCGGGGCCGGTGCAACCGGTTCGGCTGCGCGTTGCGGCGCCGGGCTCGGGGCCGGACGCTCGGGCGTGATGCCCTTGACCGCGGCTTCCTGCTTCGGCTTCACGTCGGCCGCGCGCTTGCTGTAGCCGGTTTCCGACTCCAGTTCGCGCGCCGCTTCCTCGGCCATCTTCCACGAGGCGCGCGGATCGTCGAGGCGTGCGTCATCGTGGCGCAGGCGCTCGAGCTTGTAGTGCGGCGTATCGAGGTGCTTGTTCGGGATCAGCACGATGCCGACCTTGAAGCGCGACTCGATCTTGTTGATTTCCTGGCGCTTTTCGTTGAGCAGGAAGGCGGTCACCTCGACCGGCACCTGGCAGTGGATCGCCGCGGTGTTTTCCTTCATCGCTTCTTCCTGAATGATCCGCAGCACTTGCAGCGCGGACGATTCGGTGTCGCGGATGTGGCCCGTGCCGTTGCAGCGCGGGCAGGTCACGTGGCTGCCTTCCGACAGCGCCGGACGCAGGCGCTGGCGCGACAGCTCCATCAGGCCGAAGCGCGAGATCTTGCCCATCTGCACGCGCGCACGGTCGTGCTTGAGCGCGTCCTTCAGGCGCTGCTCGACCTCGCGCTGGCTCTTCGCCGATTCCATGTCGATGAAATCGATCACGATCAGGCCGCCGAGGTCGCGCAGGCGCAGCTGGCGGGCGACTTCGTCGGCCGCTTCGAGGTTGGTGCGGGTCGCCGTTTCCTCGATGTCCGCGCCCTTGGTCGCGCGGGCCGAGTTCACGTCGATCGCGACGAGCGCTTCGGTGTGGTCGATCACGATCGCGCCGCCCGAGGGCAGCGGCACCGTGCGCGAGTACGCGGTCTCGATCTGGTGCTCGATCTGGAAGCGGGAGAAGAGCGGCACGTCGTCGTGGTAGCGCTTCACCTTGCTGACATTGTCCGGCATCACGATATCCATGAATGCACGGGCCTGGTCGTAGATCTCGGTCGTGTCGATCAGGATTTCGCCGATGTCGGGCTGGAAATAGTCCCGGATCGCGCGGATCACGAGGCTCGATTCCAGGTAGATCAGCATCGGCTGGCCGGGATGACCGTTTTGCGATGCCGCTTCGATCGCGCGCCACAGTTGCAGCAGGTAGTTCAGGTCCCACTGCAGTTCCTCGGCGCTGCGGCCGATGCCCGCGGTGCGGGCGATCATGCTCATGCCGTCGGGAATCTGCAGCTGCGCCATGGTCTCGCGCAGTTCCTGGCGCTCGTCGCCTTCGATCCGGCGCGACACGCCGCCGCCGCGCGGATTGTTCGGCATCAGCACGAGGTAGCGGCCGGCGAGCGAGATGAAGGTCGTGAGGGCCGCGCCCTTGTTGCCGCGCTCCTCCTTCTCGACCTGGACGATCAGCTCCTGGCCTTCGCGCAGCGCGTCCTGGATGCGCGCGGAGCGCATGTCGACGCCTTCCTTGAAGTACTGGCGGGCGACTTCCTTGAACGGCAGGAAGCCGTGGCGGTCTTCGCCGTAGTTGACGAAGCAGGCTTCGAGCGACGGCTCGATGCGGGTGATGACACCTTTGTAGATATTGCCTTTGCGCTGTTCGCGCCCGGCTGTCTCGATGTCGATGTCGATGAGCTTTTGCCCGTCGACGATGGCGACGCGCAGCTCCTCCTGCTGCGTCGCATTGAACAGCATGCGTTTCATGAACGACTCCAGGCGGCTCTACCGGCGGCGCTTCGCGGTTGTCAGTCGCGAAGACGGGGACGACGGCAGGCCGCGCCTTGTTGTGTTGTCACGAGCACGCTGGAGCGGGAACGATGGCGGGGAGAATTGCCTGAAGAGGCGCTTGGGCCCCGAACGACGGGACCGGCGGCCAAAGGGCACCTGCGAACACGGCTTCAAAGCACGGCGTCCACACACCGCACGCTGCGAAAGCGCGCTAAGCCTGAGACCGGCATTGCCACGGGCGCGCGCAATGCGTCGCGCGCGCCGACGGGCGGCAGATGCTGCGGCTTGGGCCGCAGCGGGGAGTATCGAATCCAGCCCGACTTTCCCGCCTGGGGTGTACTTCCTTGGTTTGACGTCGCCAAGCCCCGCACGCTTCGCGGGGCCAAATCGGGCGCAACGCCGTAATTTTCGCAAACGGCAGCCTGCTCGGACGCACTTCGCGCCGTCGGGCTGCCAATCAAATTCTTTTCAACCAACTTTCCGTTACCGCGGCGCCTTGCCGACCGAATCCGCCTGTGGGCGCGATCCTTGCCGACGGGCGGCGCCGTGCGTGCAACTTGCTGCTCTCTTTGATAAGGGGCGAGCAGCAGACCCCCGGCGCAAGTAAAATGACGGTTTGCGCTTGCGCCTTGCCCGGTTGGGTCGGGGTCGGCCTTCAGGCCGCCCGCAACGTCAGGCTGGGCAAAATTATATTCAGTATGAATGAGTTAGGCAAAATATCCCAGAATTCGGTCGCAAGCGGCCAGGTATCGATGATCGAGATCGACGAAAGTGCGGCCGGTCAGCGTATCGACAATTTCCTGTTGCGCGTCTGTAAAGGCGTGCCGAAAAGCCATATCTACCGGATCCTGCGCAGCGGCGAAGTGCGCGTGAACAAGGGCCGGGTCGACGCGCAGTACCGGCTCGCGTTCGGTGATCTGGTGCGCGTGCCGCCGGTGCGGGTGGCGGCAGCCGATCTGGCGCGCGCCGACGCGCCCGTCGTGCCGCCCGCGCATTTCGACGTGCTGTACGAAGACGACGCGATGCTCGTGATCGACAAGCCGGCCGGCGTCGCCGTGCACGGCGGCAGCGGCGTCGCGTTCGGCGTGATCGAGCAGCTCCGGCAGGCGCGCCCGCGCGCGAAATTCCTCGAACTCGTGCACCGGCTCGACCGCGAGACCTCCGGCGTGCTGATGCTCGCGAAAAAGCGCTCGGCGCTGGTCGGCCTGCACGAGCAGATCCGCGAAAACCGGATGGACAAGCGCTATTACGCGTGCGGGCACGGCGAATGGCAGCCGGACTGGGGCCGCCGCCGCGCGGTGAAGGCGCCGCTGTTCAAGTACACGACTCCCGAAGGCGAGCGGCGCGTGCGTGTGCAGGACGACGGGCTCGCCTCGCATACGGTGTTCAACCTGGTCGAGCGCTGGCCCGACTATGCGCTCGTCGAAGCGGAACTCAAAACGGGTCGGACCCATCAGATTCGCGTACACCTCGCGCATCTCGGCCTGCCGATCGCCGGCGACGCCAAGTACGGCGATTTCGCGCTGAACAAGGCGCTGGCCCGCGCGAACGCGCAACCGTCGCTCAAGCGCATGTTCCTGCATGCGCACCGGCTGCGGCTCGCCCATCCGCTGACCGGCGAGCCGCTGCAGTTCGATGCGCCGTTGCCGGACGAGTGCCGGCGTTTTCTTGACCAACTCAGCGCTTTGCGCGATACCGCCTGAACCGCATGGCCCGACAGCAATTTGATCTGATCGTCTTCGACTGGGACGGCACGCTGATGGATTCGACTGCGCATATCGCGTACAGCATCCAGGCCGCGTGCCGCGATCTCGGTCTGCCCAGGCCGTCCGACGAATCGGCCCGCTACGTGATCGGCCTCGGCCTGCGCGATGCGCTGCAGATCACGGCTCCGACCCTCGATCCGTCCGACTACCCGCGGCTCGCCGAGCGCTACCGCTATCACTATCTGCTGGACGATCAGCGCATCGAGCTGTTCGCCGGCGTGCGCGAACTGCTCGCCGAATTGCGCGACACCGGTTATCTGCTCGCGGTCGCGACCGGCAAGGGGCGCGTCGGCCTGAACCGCGTGCTCGACCAGTCGAAGCTGACGAGCCTGTTCGACGCCACGCGCTGCGCGGACGAGACCTTCTCGAAGCCGCATCCGGCGATGCTGCAGGAATTGTCCCGCGAACTGGGGCAGGATCTGAAGCGGACCGTGATGATCGGCGACACGACGCACGACCTGCAGATGGCCGCGAGCGCCGGGGCGGCCGGCATCGGCGTCGCGTACGGCGCGCACACCGCTGACGCGCTGGCCGCGCTGACGCCGCGCTTCGTCGCGCCGGACGTCAACGCGCTGGCCGAATGGCTGCGGGAGCACGCATGAGCGCGGTGCCCGACGCGGATGCGGTGCGCGTGTGCGCGTCCGATGCGCTGGTCGACGGCGGCGCCGGCGTGCGGGTCGACGCGACGCTGCGCGGCGAGCAGGCCGTCGTGTTCTTCGTCCGCTACGACGGCCGCGCATACGGCTACCTGAACCGCTGCGCGCACGTGCCGATGGAGCTGGACTGGGCCGAAGGGCAGTTCTTCGAGTCGTCGGGGCTCTACCTGATGTGCGCGACGCACGGCGCGATCTACGAGCCGAACACCGGCAGGTGCGTCGGCGGCCCGTGCCGCGGCGGCCGTCTGCGGCCGGTCGAGGTCGACGAGCGCGACACGCCCGACGGGCGTGCGGTATTCTGGCTGCCCGACGCCGACCTGCGTCCCGCCACGAACGACTGATCACGACTGCGCATGGCCGACCAACCGAATTTCCCCGATTCCTCTTCCCGTCCCGACAGCCGCGAGCCGAACTGGGAGCGCGCGGTGCTCGAACGCGTCGCGCTGGCCGCCGTCAAGGAGCAGCGTGCGGCGCGGCGCTGGAAGATCTTCTTCCGCTTCGCGTTCCTGGCCGTATTGGTGCTGCTCGCGTTTGCGCTGATCGATTTCTCGAGCGACGCGAAGTTCTCGTCGAGCGGGCGCCACACGGCGCTCGTGACGATCGACGGTGAAATCGCGGCGGGCACCAACGCGAACGCCGACGACATCAATACCGCGCTCGACGCCGCATTCGACGACGACGGCACGGCCGGCGTCGTGCTGCGGATCAACAGCCCGGGCGGCAGCCCGGTGCAGGCCGGCATGGTGTACGACGAGATCAGGCGGCTGCGCGCCAAGTATCCGGACAAGCCGCTGTATGTCGTGGTGACCGACATGTGCGCCTCGGGCGGCTATTACATCGCGTCCGCGGCCGACAAGATCTTCGTGGACAAGGCGAGCATCGTCGGCTCGATCGGCGTGCTGATGGACGGCTTCGGCTTCACGGGCCTGATGGACAAGCTCGGCGTCCAGCGCCGGCTGCACACGTCGGGCGAAAACAAGGGCTTCTACGACCCGTTCTCGCCGGAGACGCCGAAGATGGATGCGCACGCGCAGGAACTGCTCGACCAGGTCCACGCGCAGTTCATCAAGGCGGTGAAGGACGGCCGCGGCAAGCGGCTGCACGAAACGCCGGACATGTTCTCGGGCCTGTTCTGGACCGGCGAGAAGAGCGTCGAGCTGGGCCTGGCCGACGGCTACGGCACGACCGACACGGTCGCGCGCGACGTGCTGAAGGCGCCGGACCTCGTCGACTATACGGTGAAGGAAAGCCTGACCAATCGCGTCGCGCGCAAGTTCGGCGCAGCGGTCGGCGGGGCGGCGATGAAGGCGCTGACGGCGACCGGCGCGTCGATCCATCTGCGTTGAACGGCCGAGCGGCCGCGAGCCGCTGGCTGAACGCCGGCGCCGCGGCAAACGGGCGCGCAACCCGCGCCGCAAGCCGGCGCCGCCGTCAATTCGCGAGCAGCAGGAAGATCGCGGGGCGCTTGTGCAGATTCGGCGCAGGCGCCTTTTTCCATTCTGCGGCCGTGCGGCTCGCGATCGTCTCGGTCGCCAGCGTCAGGTCGGCCGCGACGCAGATCTGCGTCGACGGCGCGCAGGTCGCGACGAGCGTGTCGAGCATTGCCTGGTTCCGGTACGGCGTCTCGATGAAGATCTGCGTCTGGCGTGCCTTGCGCGACAGCTGCTCCAGCTCGCGCAGGCGCTTCGCGCGCGCGGCGGCGTCGACCGGCAGGTAGCCGTTGAACGCGAAGCTCTGGCCGTTCAGACCCGACGCCATCAGCGCCAGCAGGATCGAGCTCGGCCCGACGAGCGGCACGACCTTCACGCCGCGCTCGTGCGCGCGGCGCACCAGCAGCGCACCGGGATCGGCGACGGCCGGGCAGCCGGCCTCCGACACCAGCCCCGCATCCGCGCCGGCCAGCACCGGCGCGAGCAGCCGGTCGATCTCGCCGGCCGGCGTGTTCACGTTCAGCTCGCGGATCTCGATTTCCTGGATCGGCCGCGTCGTGCCGATCTTCTTCAGGAACGCGCGGGTCGTCTTCGCATTCTCGCCGATGTAGTAGCCGAGCGTGCCGGCGCGCGCCTGCACGGCTGCCGGCAGCACGGCGGCGAGCATCGCGTCGTCGCCTTCGCCGAGCGTGTTCGGGACGAGGTACAGCGTGCCGGCGGTCATGCGCGTGCTCCCGGGGCGGCAAACAGCGGATAGCCCGCGGCGCGCAGCATCCGCGTGAGCGCGATCAGCGGCAGGCCGACCAGCGCGGTCGGGTCGTTCGAGTCGATCGCGTCGAGCAGCGCGATGCCGAGCCCTTCGGACTTCGCGCTGCCGGCGACGTCGTACGGGGTTTCCGCGCGCAGGTAGGCGTCGAGTTCGGCTTCGGGCAGCGTGCGAAAGCGCACGCGCGTGACGACGTCCTCGGTCTGCGCTTCGCCGGTGCGGCTGTCGTACAGGCAGAGCGCGCTGTGGAATTCGACCTCGCGGCCCTGCATCGACACGAGCTGCGCGAGCGCGCGTTCGTGCGTGCCGGGCTTGCCGATCTGCAGCCCGTCGAAGGTCGCGACCTGGTCCGACCCGATCACGAGCACGCCGTCCGGCGCGTCGACCGTCGCGGCGACGGCGCGCGCCTTCGCGCCGGCCAGGCGCAGCGCGGTCGCGGCGGGCGTTTCGCCGTCGAGCGGGGTTTCGTCGAGGTCGGGCGACACGACGTCGAACGGTACGGCGAGGCGCTCGAGCAGCGCGCGGCGGTAGCGGGAACTGGAGGCGAGAATCAGCCGCGGCGGGCGGCAAACGGTATCCGGCATGGTCGGTTGGATCGGTGAGTCGTCGGGGCTTGCGCGGGGTTGCGCGGACGCAAGCTTAAGTGATTGACTGAAAAAGGTAAAACAGGTATGCTTTCCCGCTTTTCATCGGCAGGCTCTGTTGAAGCGCCTGTCGAGTCTTCGGAAGTATGCGGCGCCAGGCCGGATCCGGATGTCACCCTGAAGCAGGAGCGCACATGAACACTTCTTCTGGCAAACCTGCGGCATCGCTCGATCCGCACGCGGTCGACCTGTTCGAGTTTGCTCGCAGCGGGCGGCAGGCCGCCGGCGCGGTGCACCTTTCGCAACTGCCGCGCATGTTGAACGAAGTGCCGGCGGACGCGCCCGATCGCGACACGGTCTTCACCTGGCAGGCGGAAGGGTTCACCCAGAAGGAGCTGCAGGACGACGGCACCGAAGGGCAGCAGCCGTATCTGCGCCTCGCGCTGCACGGCCACGCATGGCTCACGTGCCAGCGCTGCATGGCCCCGTACGATCAGGCGTTCGACGTCGACATGGTGTACCGGATCGTTGCGACCGAAGAAGAAGCCGAGGAATTTCCGCTCGACGACGATGAAGCCGATGTGATCGTGGGCTCGCGCCAGTTCGATCTCGTCGACTTGATCGAGGAGGAGTTGCTGCTTTCGCTGCCGCTCGTGCCCAAGCACGAGGTTTGCCCGGCGGTTCACGAAAGCCTCGTGTCGGGTGCGAGCGGTCCCACGGAGGAGGCGGATGAAGAATCCGGCGAAACCGGGGACGAAGGCAAACGGCCGAATCCGTTCGCAGCGCTGGAAGCGTTGAAGAAGGACGGGGACGGCAGCAAGAAACACTAAGCAGTTGTGGCGCGGGAAGGCGTAAGGGCCGTGGGGCCAGGGTAGTCAAGCGCCGGATCGGGCTGTGTTAGAATCCGGAAAATTTTTAGGAGTTAGTCATGGCAGTCCAGCAAAACAAGAAGTCGCCGTCGAAGCGCGGCATGCACCGTTCGCACGATTTCCTGACGGCAGCGCCGCTGGCAGTCGAGCCGAGCACGGGTGAAGTGCACCTGCGTCACCACGTCAGCCCGAACGGCTACTACCGCGGCAAGAAAGTCGTCAAGACGAAGAACGACTAAGCGTCAAGTCACGCGTTGCGCGCTACGATGCTCGTTCGCGTGACAAGTGGTTCGCTTGACACTTTCCTGGCGCAACAAAAAGGCGGCATTCAACTGCCGCTTTTTTGTGCCTGAAATTCGTCGCATTCCATGACAGTAAAGCTCACAATCGATTGCATGGGAGGCGACCACGGCCCGTCCGTGACCGTTCCCGCGGCAGTCAAGTTCGTTCGTGCGCATCCCGATGCGCACCTGATGCTCGTCGGCATCGAAGGCGCGATTCGCGCCCAGCTCAAGAAGCTGAAAGCCCTCGACGATCCCGCGCTGACCATCGTGCCCGCCACCGAAGTCGTGGCGATGGACGATCCTGTCGAAGTCGCGCTGCGCAAGAAGAAGGATTCTTCGATGCGCGTCGCGCTGAACCACGTGAAGGACGGCGCGGCCCAGGCCTGCATCTCCGCCGGCAATACCGGCGCGCTGATGGCCGTTTCCCGTTACGTACTCAAGACGCTGCCCGGCATCGAGCGGCCCGCGATCGCGTTCGCGCTGCCGAACCCGACCGGCTACACGATGATGCTGGACCTCGGCGCGAACGTCGACTGCGAGCCGCAGCATCTGCTGCAGTTCGCGGAGATGGGGCATGCGCTCGTGGCCGCGCTCGAAGGCAAGGAGCGGCCGACGATCGGTCTGCTCAACATCGGCGAAGAGGTCATCAAGGGCAACGAGACGATCAAGCGCGCCGGCGAGCTGCTGCGCGCGAGTACGCTGAATTTCCGCGGCAACGTCGAAGGCAACGACATCTACAAGGGCACGGTCGACGTGATCGTCTGCGACGGCTTCGTCGGCAACGTCGCGCTGAAGACGTCGGAAGGGCTCGCGCAGATGCTGTCCGACATCATCCGCGAGGAGTTCGGCCGCTCGCTGCTGTCGAAGCTGATGGCGCTGCTCGCGCTGCCGGTCCTGATGCGTTTCAAGAAGCGCGTCGACCACCGCCAGTACAATGGCGCGGCGCTGCTGGGGCTCAGGAGCCTCGTGATCAAGAGCCACGGTTCCGCCGATGCCTACGCGTTTGAGTGGGCAATCAAACGCGGGTATGATGCCGTCAAAAACGGCGTGCTGGAGCGCCTCGCGCGCGCGATGGCGGACAATTCGGCGTCGCTCGGCGACGGCGAGCCCGACCCGGGCAGCGCGGGCCAGACGAGCCCGGCCGCAGGCCACCACGCCGAACCTTCCGCTGCGCAATCCTCTAAAGCATAAATGGCCCAATCGACTCTCTATTCCCGCGTGCTCGGCACGGGCAGCTACCTGCCGCCCGACCGTGTCACGAACCAGCAGCTCACCGATCGTCTCGCGCAGGAAGGCATCGAGACGAGCGATGAATGGATCGTCGCGCGCACCGGCATCCACGCGCGCCATTTCGCCGCACCGGACGTCACGACGAGCGATCTGGCGCTCGAGGCATCGCGTCGCGCGATCGAGGCTGCCGGCATCGATCCGCAGTCGATCGACCTGATCATCGTCGCGACTTCGACCCCCGATTTCGTGTTCCCGAGCACCGCATGCCTGCTGCAGAACAAGCTCGGCATCAAGAACGGCGGCGCGGCATTCGACGTGCAGGCCGTGTGCTCGGGTTTTGCGTATGCGATGGCGACGGCCGACAGCTTCATCCGCAGCGGCCAGCACCGCACGGCGCTCGTGATCGGCGCCGAGACGTTCTCCCGGATTCTCGACTTCAAGGACCGCACGACCTGCGTGCTGTTCGGCGACGGCGCGGGCGCGGTGATCCTGTCCGCATCGGAAGAGCCGGGCGTGCTCGGCAGCGCGCTGCACGCGGACGGCAGCTATTCGCACATCCTGTGCACGCCGGGCAACGTGAACCGCGGCGTGATCGACGGCAGCGCCTTCCTGCACATGGATGGGCAGGCCGTGTTCAAGCTCGCGGTCAACGTGCTCGAGAAAGTCGCGATCGAGGCGCTCGCGAAGGCGAATCTCGCGCCCGAGCAGATCGACTGGCTGATCCCGCACCAGGCCAACATCCGCATCATGACCAGCACCTGCCGCAAGCTCGGCCTGCCGCAGGAGCGCATGGTCGTGACGGTCGGCGAGCACGGCAACACATCGGCTGCGTCGATCCCGCTCGCACTCGACGCCGCGGTGCGCGACGGCCGCATCCAGCGCGGCCAGCACGTGCTGATCGAAGGCGTCGGCGGCGGCTTTACCTGGGGCGCATCGGTCTTCCGCTACTGATCCGCCGCGCGCGCGTCGCGCGCGCATTCCCACGCGGCGCGCCGTTCGCGCGCGCCGTTCGAACCGATTCAATTGGGGACGATATGAAATTTGCATTCGTTTTTCCGGGGCAGGGCTCGCAGTCGGTCGGCATGCTCAACGCATTCGCCGATCTGGCCGTGGTGCGCGAGACGCTCCAGGAAGCGTCCGATGCGCTCAACCAGGACCTCGGCAAGCTGATCGCCGAAGGTCCGGCCGAAGAACTGAATCTCACCACCAACACCCAGCCCGTGATGCTGACGGCCGCGTATGCGTGCTACCGCGCGTGGCAGCAGGCGGGCGGCCCGGCGCCGTCGATCGTCGCGGGCCACAGCCTCGGCGAATACACGGCGCTCGTCGCCGCGGGCGCGATCGCGTTCCGCGACGCGGTGCCGCTCGTGCGGTTCCGCGCGCAGGCGATGCAGACGGCCGTGCCGGTCGGCCAGGGCGGCATGGCCGCGATCCTCGGCCTCGACGACGACACGGTGCGCGCGGTCTGCGCGGAAGCGTCGAGCGAAGGCGTCGTGGAGGCGGTCAACTTCAACGCGCCGGCGCAGGTCGTGATCGCGGGCGCGAAGGCGGCCGTCGAGAAGGCCTGCGAAGTCGCGAAGGCGAAGGGCGCGAAGCGCGCGCTGCCGCTGCCGGTGTCGGCGCCGTTCCATTCGTCGCTGCTGAAGCCGGCGTCGGATCAGCTGCGCGACTATCTCGCCAGCGTCGACGTGAAGGCGCCGCAGATTCCGGTGGTCAACAATATCGACGTCGCGGTGGTCGCCGATCCGGCCGCGATCAAGGATGCGCTGGTGCGCCAGGCCGCAGGTCCGGTGCGCTGGGTCGAATGCGTGCAGCACATCGCGGGCACGGGCGTCACGCACGTGATCGAGTGCGGCCCGGGCAAGGTGCTCGCCGGCCTGACGAAGCGCATCGACGGCAACCTGACGGGCGCGTCGGTGTTCGACCCGGCGTCGCTCGACGAAGCGCTCAAGCTGGCGACCGCGTAACGCGGCGCCGTTCCACCAGAGACGGATATTCGATTCATGGAAAAGACTCTCGATAAACAGGTTGCGATCGTGACCGGCGCATCGCGCGGCATCGGCCGGGCGATCGCGCTCGAACTGGCGCGCGCGGGCGCGACGGTGATCGGCACGGCGACGAGCGAGTCGGGCGCAGCCGCGATCACCGCGGCGTTCGCGGAAGCGGGCGTGACGGGCCGCGGCGCGGTGCTGAACGTCAACGACGCGGCGGCGGCCGAAGCGCTGATCGACGCGACCGTGAAGGAGTTCGGCGCGCTGCACGTGCTCGTCAACAACGCCGGCATCACGCAGGACCAACTCGCGATGCGGATGAAGGACGAGGACTGGGACGCGGTGATCGACACCAACCTGAAGTCGGTGTTCCGCCTGTCGCGCGCGGTGCTGCGCCCGATGATGAAGGCGCGCGGCGGCCGCATCATCAACATCACGTCGGTGGTCGGCTCGGCCGGCAACCCGGGCCAGGCGAACTACGCGGCCGCGAAGGCCGGCGTCGCGGGCATGACGCGCGCGCTCGCACGCGAGATCGGCAGCCGCGGCATCACCGTGAACTGCGTCGCGCCGGGCTTCATCGACACCGACATGACGAAGACGCTGCCGGAAGAACAGCAGGCCGCGCTCAAGACCCAGATTCCGCTCGGCCGCCTCGGCAGCCCGGAGGACATCGCCCATGCCGTCGCGTTCCTCGCATCGCCGCAGGCCGGTTACATTACCGGCACGACGCTGCACGTGAACGGCGGCATGTACATGTCGTAAGGATTTTCGTTTACCATCCGCGCCGTGCCCCGTTTTTCAGGCGGGTCGGCGCTTGATCGACCATCAGGCCAACGCGCGTTTTGCCTTCAGCAAACCTGATAAAATGCGCGCACTTGTAAAACTGAACTTTCCCTCGGAGGGGTAATGGACAACATCGAACAACGTGTCAAGAAGATCGTCGCCGAACAACTGGGCGTCGCGGAAGCCGAGATCAAGAACGAAGCTTCGTTCGTGAACGACCTGGGCGCCGACTCGCTCGACACCGTCGAACTGGTGATGGCTCTCGAAGACGAGTTCGGCATGGAAATTCCGGACGAGGAAGCGGAGAAGATCACGACGGTTCAGCAAGCGATCGACTACGCTCGCGCGAACGTCAAGGCGTAAGCGCAGCGCGCTTGTCCGCCACGTCGCCGCGATTTTCGCGTTTGACGCGCCATCCTGCCGGCATTCGCGCCGGACGGGCTAACAGCCACAGGGCTCGCAGGGCTGATTCCTGTGGCCACTGTGGCTTTTGTTTTTGTCATCCAATGGAAAAGAGGTTACCGTGAGCCGCCGTCGTGTTGTCGTTACAGGCCTGGGGCTGATTTCGCCTGTTGGCAATAATGTTGCCGACGGCTGGGCCAATCTCGTCGCCGGCAAGTCCGGTATCGCCACCGTCACCAAGTTCGATGCGTCGAACCTCGCCTGCCATTTCGCGGGCGAAGTGAAGGGTTTCAGCGCCGAGGAGTACATCCCGGCGAAGGAAGCCCGCAACATGGATACGTTCATCCATTACGGCATCGCGGCCGGCGTCCAGGCGCTGAAGGACAGCGGGCTGGAAGTGACCGAAGCCAATGCGGAGCGCATCGGCGTGCTGGTCGGCTCGGGCATCGGCGGCCTGCCGATGATCGAGGACACGCACCAGACCTACGTCGATCGCGGCGCGCGCCGCATTTCGCCGTTCTTCGTGCCGGGTTCGATCATCAACATGATCTCGGGCCACCTGAGCATCATGTTCGGCCTGAAGGGCCCGAACCTCGGCGCCGTGACGGCGTGCACGACCGGCCTGCACAGCATCGGCCTCGCGGCGCGCCTGATCCAGGCCGGCGACGCCGACGTGATGGTCGCGGGCGGCGCCGAATCGACGGTGTCGCCGCTCGGCATCGGTGGTTTCGCCGCGGCTCGCGCGCTGTCGACCCGCAACGACGATCCGGCCACCGCGTCCCGTCCGTGGGACAAGGACCGCGACGGCTTCGTGCTGGGCGAAGGCTCCGGCGTGATGGTGCTCGAAGAGTACGAAGCGGCGAAGGCGCGCGGCGCGAAGATCTACGCGGAAGTCGCGGGCTTCGGCATGACCGGCGACGCGTACCACATGACCGCGCCGAACATGGACGGCCCGCGCCGCTGCATGGTCGCGGCGCTGCGCGACGCCGGCGTGAACCCGGACGAGGTCCAGTACCTGAACGCGCACGGCACGTCGACGCCGCTGGGCGACAAGAACGAGTCCGACGCGGTGAAGGCGGCCTTCGGCGAGCATGCGTACAAGATGGTCGTGAACTCGACGAAGTCGATGACGGGTCACCTGCTGGGTGGCGCGGGCGGCCTCGAGTCGGTGTTCTCGGTGCTGGCGCTGCACAACAACGTGTCGCCGCCGACCATCAACATCTTCAACCAGGACCCGGAGTGCGATCTCGATTACTGCGCGAACACCGCGCGTGACATGAAGATCGACGTCGCCGTGAAGAACAACTTCGGCTTCGGCGGGACCAACGGCACGCTGGTGTTCAAGCGCGTCTGACGCCGCAATCGCTTGACGAGTCCATTCGATGCTCCGGCCGGGCGCCCGCAGTGCTTTGCATTGCGGGCCTCGGCCGTGTCGTATCTCGTGCTGGCCGTGTTCGTCGCGGCCGCTGCCGTGTCGGTGCACCTGTTCTGCGCGCCGCGCGCGGGGGCGCTGACTGGCGCGTGCGTCGCGGCCGCGACGGCTGCGCTGCTCGCGATGGGTGCGGCCCGCGCGTGCGCGCGGCGGCTGCCGGCCGAGTTGCGGATCGATGCGTTCGGGGAAGTCGCGGCGTTTGGCCGCACCGGGCGGCTGCTTGCCCGGGGCCGCGTGACGGGCCATGCGCACTGGAGCAGCCTGCTGCTCGTGCTGACGGTCGGGCAGGGCGCCCGGCGGGCGCGGCCGCTGCTGATTCCGGCCGATGCGCTCGACGCCGCGTCGTTCAGCGCGCTCGCGGTGCTCGCGCGAACCGCGGGCCGGGCCGGGCGCGCATGACGGCGCGGCTGTTACGGGTCGTAATCAGCGGCCGGCGCGGGAACGCTACAATAGCGCTCCGCGTTGCATCCCTAGTTAACGGATTTGTCAGGTGAGTGAAAAAGAAATCGATCAGGCTCTGGTCGAGCGCGTACAGAAGGGCGACAAGGCGGCGTTCGAACTCCTGGTCTCCAAATACCACCGCAAGATCATCCGGCTGATCTCGCGCCTCGTGCGGGATCCCGCCGAGGTCGAGGATGTGGCCCAGGACGCGTTCATCAAGGCGTATCGTGCGCTGCCGCAATTTCGCGGCGAGTCCGCGTTCTACACGTGGTTGTACCGGATTGCCGTCAATACGGCGAAGAACTACCTTGCGACGCAGGGTCGCCGGGCGCCGACCTCCACCGAGGCCGATGCCGAGGAAGCGGAAACTTTCTCCGACGCAGACCAACTAAGGGATATCAACACGCCTGAGTCGATGTTGATGAGCAAGCAGATTGCCGAGACGGTCAACACTGCAATGGCCGCCTTGCCCGAGGAATTGCGCCAGGCGATCACGCTGCGCGAGATCGAAGGGCTGAGCTACGAGGAAATCGCGGAAATGATGGGCTGTCCGATCGGGACGGTCCGGTCGCGAATTTTCCGGGCGCGCGAGGCAATCGCTGCGAAATTGCGTCCGCTGCTCGATACGCCTGAAGGCAAGCGCTGGTAAGCGCGACGCCGGGCGAACGACGCGGGTCGGGGTCTAGTTACGGATAGAGTCGTGAAGTCACGACGGGGTGTGCAAGATGGGGAGCATCATGGGGTCGGTCAATACGCAGTCGCAAGCGTGCTCGCGCGGCGAGCGCCTTTCCGCTCTGGTCGACGGCGAAATGTTCGACGGCCCGGATCACGGGCAGTTTCTGGCTGAGCTCGACCGCGCGGATCGCGCTGCGTGGGCCCATTACCACCTGATCGGCGATGCGCTGCGCTCGGACGAGCTCGCGCTGTCGCCCGCGTTGAGCGCGACGTTCACGGCGCGCATGTCGGCGGCGCTCGAAGCCGAGCCGCACCTGCTCGCGCCGGCCGCGCGCAAGCCGGCCGCCCGGACGCTGCTGTCGCTGCGCCGGCGCGTCGTGCCGGCGTTCGCAGTGGCTGCGGCGGCGGCCACGCTGACCTGGATCGTCGTCCCGCAGATGCAGACGGCCGGTGCGCCGGGCGCGGTGCAGGTCGCATCGGTCGGCGCGCCGCAAAACGGCAGCCTGCAGCGCGTGACGGTTGCGCAGGCATCGGCCCAGCCGGGCCTGCAGGACGTCAACATCATCCGCGACGCGAGCCTCGACCAATATCTTGAAGCGCACCAGCAATTCGCGCAGCAGCCCGTCGTCACGGGTTCGATGCCGCTGATCCGCGCAGCCGTGACCACCACGCCAGGCCAATAAACCCGATGCGGACATTGCAGTTGAATCACGCCATCTCCGGATGGAAGCGGCTGCCGGCCCTCCTGCTTTGCGCAGCCGCCCTGTTGTCCGTTCAATCCCTTCCTGCCAGCGCCCAGCAACCGGACGATCCCGTCGCGACCCGCAAGGGCGCCGCGGACTGGCTCGACCGCATCCAGCAGGCCGCGCAGCAGCAGAACTACGAAGGGACGTTCGTTTACCAGCGCGGCGGGTACGTGCAGTCGTCGCGCATCGCGCACGTCGCGTCCCGCGACGGCGAGTTCGAGCGGATCGAGACGCTCGACGGCAAGCCGCGCAAGGTGCTGCGGCATAACGACGAGCTGTATACGTTCGTGCCGGAGCGCAAGCTGTGCGTGGTCGAGCGCCGCCAGACCCGCGATTCGTTCCCCGCGCTGCTCGGCGCGAGCGGCGAGCACGTGATGTCGGTCTACGACGCGAAGCTGCTCGGCAAGGATCGCGTGGCCGGCATCGACGCGCAGGTCGTCGAACTCGTGCCGAAAGACGCTTACCGCTTTACCTACAAGCTGTGGGCCGACGCCCGCACCGGGCTGCTGCTGCGCTCGCAGACGCTCGACGCGGACGATCACGTGCTCGAGCAGATCGCGTTCTCGCAGCTGCAGACGGGCGGCGCGACCGGCGACCGGAACGCGATCGCGGCCGGCATGCGCAATCTCGCCGGCTGGACGGTGGTGCGGCCGCCGGTGGCGACGGTCGACATGGAAGCGCAGGGCTGGCAGCTCGCGCCGGGCGTCGCCGGCTTCCAGAAGATTCGCGAGGTGCGCCGGCCGATGGCCGCGCGCGACCCGGGCGATCCGCCGATCGCAGTCGACCAGGCCGTGTTCACCGACGGCCTCGCGACGATCTCCGTGTTCGTCGAACCGGCCGAAAAGAATACGCGCAAGGAAGGCGCGGGTAGTACCGGCGCAACGCACGTGCTCGTGAAGCGCCGCGGCGACTACTGGATCACCGTGCTCGGCGAAGTGCCGCCGGCCACGTTGCAGCAGTTCGCGTCTGCCATAGAATACAAGGCTTCCAAGTAACGCTACGGCTTCCGACATGATGAAACCCACGCTGCGCAACTGGTTTGCGGCGGCGGCGCTGTCTGCCTGCCTGCCGCTCGCGTCGCATCCCGCCGCGGCGGCCCCCACTGCGGCCGCCGCTGCCAGCCTGCCCGATTTCGCCGACCTCGTCGAAAAGGTCGGGCCGGCTGTCGTGAACATCCGCACCACCGCCAACGTGCCGACCGCCGGCCCGCGCGGCGGCTTGCCGCCGGGTTTCGACAACGGCGACATGTCGGAATTCTTCCGGCGCTTCTTCGGCATTCCGCTGCCGCAGGCGCCCGGCAATAATCCGAAAAACGCGCCCGCACCCGACAATCCGCCCGACATCGAGCAGAATCGCGGCGTCGGCTCGGGCTTCATCGTATCGGCCGACGGCTACGTGATGACCAATGCGCACGTCGTCGACGATGCGGACACCATCTACGTGACGCTCACCGACAAGCGCGAATTCAAGGCGAAGCTGATCGGCGTCGACGACCGCACGGACGTCGCCGTCGTGAAGATCCAGGCGTCGAACCTGCCGGTCGTCGCGATCGGCGATTCGAACAAGGTGCGCGTGGGCGAATGGGTCGTCGCGATCGGTTCGCCGTTCGGCCTCGACAATACGGTCACGGCCGGCATCGTCAGCTCCAAGAGCCGCAACACCGGCGACTACCTGCCGTTCATCCAGACCGACGTCGCGGTGAACCCCGGCAACTCGGGCGGCCCGCTCATCAACATGCAGGGCGAGGTGATCGGCATCAACTCGCAGATCTACAGCCGCACCGGCGGCTTCATGGGCATCTCGTTCGCGATCCCGATCGACGAGGCGATGCGCGTGGCCGACCAGCTGAAGGCGACCGGCAAGGTCACGCGCGGCCGGATCGCGGTTGCGATCGGCGAGGTGACGAAGGACGTCGCCGACTCGATCGGGCTGCCGAAGGCCGAAGGCGCGCTGGTCAGCAGCGTCGAGCCGGGCGGCCCGGCCGACAAGGCGGGCATCCAGCCGGGCGACATCATCCTGAAGTTCAACGGGCGCTCGGTCGATGCCGCATCGGACCTGCCGCGCATGGTCGGCGACACCAAGCCCGGCACGAAGGCGACCGTCACGGTCTGGCGCAAGGGCCAGTCGCGCGACGTGCCGATCGTGATCGCCGAAACGCCGTCCGATACGACCGCGAAGGCCGACCAGCGCAAGAGCACGCCGCAGAAGCCGCGCCAGAGCAACGCGCTCGGCCTGACGGTCAGCGACCTGTCGGCCGACCAGCTGAAGACGCTGAAGCTGAAGAACGGCGTGCAGGTCGACGGCGTCGACGGCCCGGCGTCGCGGGCGGGCCTGCAGCGCGGCGACATCGTGCTGCGGGTCGGCGACACCGACATCACGAGCGCGAAGCAGTTCGCCGACGTGACCTCGCAGCTCGATCCGCAGAAGCCCGTCGCGGTGCTCGTGCGGCGCGGCGACAACACGCAGTACGTGCCCGTGCGGCCGCGGCAGAAGTAACGCGCCGATGTTTACGCTCTACGGCCGCGGCTGGTGCCACCTGTGCGACGACATGCGCGACGCGCTGGCGCCGCTGGCGGCCGAGTTCGGCGTTGCGGTCGACCATGTCGACATCGATGCCGATCCGGCGCTCGTCGCCCGCTACGACGAGGACGTGCCGGTGCTGCTGCTGGACGGGGTGGAGGTGTGCCGCCACCGGTTCGACGACGCGAAGGTGCGGGCCGCGCTGGCGCTCCGGCGCTGATTTCGGCGCGGGCGGCGGCAGGCAGGGCGGCGCACAGCGCCTGCGCCGTGCGCCGGCGGCCGGGCGTCCGTGGCGGCCGCTCGGCGCGGCCGTCCGAAATACCGCCCGGCAAAGGCCTTTTCGGCTAAAATAAGCCGTTTTTTCACCGACTTACAAGGCGTGCTCCGCAGTCGTCGAGCGCGCCTTTTTCGCTTGATCGGCACTGAATGGATCATATTCGCAATTTCTCGATCATCGCGCACATCGACCATGGCAAGTCGACGCTCGCGGATCGCATCATCCAGGTCTGCGGCGGGCTCGCCGACCGTGAAATGGAAGCGCAGGTGCTCGACTCGATGGACATCGAGCGCGAGCGCGGCATCACGATCAAGGCGCAGACGGCCGCATTGTCGTATCGCGCACGCGACGGCAAGGTCTACAACCTGAACCTGATCGATACGCCGGGGCACGTCGACTTCTCGTACGAGGTCAGCCGCTCGCTGTCCGCATGCGAAGGCGCGCTGCTCGTCGTCGATGCGAGCCAGGGCGTCGAGGCGCAGACGGTCGCGAACTGCTACACGGCGATCGAGCTCGGCGTCGAGGTCGTGCCGGTGCTGAACAAGATCGACCTGCCGGCCGCGAACCCCGAGAACGCGATCGAGGAGATCGAGGACGTGATCGGCATCGACGCGACCGATGCGACGCGCTGCAGCGCGAAGACGGGCCTCGGCGTCGAGGACGTGCTCGAAGCGCTGATCGCGAAGGTGCCGCCGCCGAAGGGCGACCCCGACGCGCCGCTGCAGGCGCTGATCATCGACTCGTGGTTCGACAACTACGTCGGCGTCGTGATGCTGGTGCGCATCGTCAACGGCACGCTGCGTCCGAAGGACAAGATCAAGCTGATGGCGACCGGCGCGCAGTACCCGGTCGAGCACATCGGCGTGTTCACGCCGAAGTCGCGCAATCTCGAATCGCTGTCGGCGGGGCAGGTGGGCTTCATCATCGCCGGCATCAAGGAGCTGACGGCCGCGAAGGTCGGCGATACCGTCACGCACGCGACCAAGGCCGCCGTCGAGCCGCTGCCGGGCTTCAAGGAAGTGAAGCCGCAGGTGTTCGCGGGCCTGTATCCGGTCGAGGCGAACCAGTACGACGCGCTGCGCGAATCGCTCGAGAAGCTGAAGCTCAACGACGCATCGCTGCAGTACGAGCCCGAAGTGTCGCAGGCGCTCGGCTTCGGCTTCCGCTGCGGCTTCCTCGGCCTGCTGCACATGGAAATCGTGCAGGAGCGGCTCGAGCGCGAGTTCGACATGGATCTGATCACGACCGCGCCGACGGTCGTCTACGAGGTCGTGCAAAGCGACGGCTCGACGATCATGGTCGAGAACCCGGCGAAGATGCCGGAGCCGGCGCGCATCGCCGAGATCCGCGAGCCGATCGTCACCGTGAACCTGTACATGCCGCAGGACTACGTCGGCTCGGTGATCACGCTGTGCGAACAGAAGCGCGGCTCGCAGATCAACATGCAGTATCACGGCCGCCAGGTGCAGCTCACGTACGAGATCCCGATGGCCGAGATCGTGCTCGACTTCTTCGATCGCCTGAAGTCGGTGTCGCGCGGCTATGCGTCGATGGACTACGAGTTCAAGGAATACCGCACGTCGGATGTCGTGAAGGTCGACATGCTGATCAACGGCGACAAGGTCGACGCGCTGTCGATCATCGTGCACCGTTCGCAGTCGCAGTATCGCGGCCGCGAAGTGGCCGCGAAAATGCGCGAGATCATTCCGCGCCAGATGTACGACGTGGCGATCCAGGCCGCGATCGGCGCGCACATCGTCGCGCGCGAGAACATCAAGGCGCTGCGCAAGAACGTGCTCGCGAAGTGCTACGGCGGCGACATCACGCGCAAGAAGAAACTGCTCGAGAAGCAGAAGGAAGGCAAGAAACGCATGAAGCAGGTGGGTTCGGTCGAGATCCCGCAGGAGGCGTTCCTCGCGATCTTGCGCGTCGAAGACAAATAACAGGACTGATCCTTTTATGAATTTTGCGCTGATTCTTTTTGTGCTCGTCGTCGTGACGGGCGTGGCGTGGGTGCTGGACAAACTGGTGTTCCTGCCGAAGCGACGCAAGGCAGCCGACGCGGCGATCGAGGAGTTCGACCGCCAGCAGTCGCGCATCGACAAGCGTTTCGCGGATGAAAACGCGGTGCAGACGCGCTCGAAGCTGCGCGACGAGAAACTGCGCCAGCCGTGGTGGCTCGAGTACACGGCGAGCTTCTTCCCGGTGATTCTCGCGGTGTTCGTCGTGCGCTCGTTCGTCGTCGAGCCGTTCAAGATTCCGTCGGGCTCGATGGTGCCGACGCTGCTCGTCGGCGACTTCATCCTCGTCAACAAGTTCGAGTACGGGCTGCGCATGCCGATCACGAACACGAAGATCACGCAGGGCAGCCCGCTGTCGCGCGGCGACGTCGTCGTGTTCCGCTATCCGAAGGACGAGTCGGTCGACTACATCAAGCGCGTGATCGGCCTGCCGGGCGACACCGTCGCCTACCAGGACAAGCAGCTCACGATCAACGGCCAGCCGGTGCCCGAAACGCCGCTGCCCGACTACTTCGACGACGAGCGCCAGAACTACGCGAAGCAGTTCGAGGAAACGATCGACGGCAACCGGAAGAACGCGATCCTGAACAACCCCGCAGTGCCGCCGTTCGTGATGGGCGCGTACGATTATCCGTATCGCGACAATTGCACGTACAACAGCCGCGGCGTGATCTGCAAGGTGCCGCCGGGCCACTACTTCATGATGGGCGACAACCGCGACAACAGCGCGGACAGCCGCTACTGGGGTTTCGTGCCGGACCAGAACATCGTCGGCCGCGCGTTCTTCATCTGGATGAACTTCGGCGACCTGAAGCGCATCGGTTCCTTCCACTGAGCGCCTTCGATGCACACGCAATACGCGGCGCACGGGCCGCGCCGCGTATTGTCGAACTACTTTAAGAACCGGCGGTAACACCGCTTCGTCACGCCTTTTCGGGTCCGGCTGCGCCGTTTCGGCGCGACCGGCGCCCGCGTTATACTCCTGCACATGCCCCTATCCCAGTTGGAAAGCCGGCTGCGCTACGAATTTCGCAATGCGGAATTGTTGCGCCAGGCTTTGACCCATCGTAGTCACAGTGCCACGCACAACGAGCGGCTCGAGTTTCTCGGCGATTCCGTTCTGAATTGCGCGGTGGCCGCGCTTTTGTTCCAGCGTTTCAGCAAACTGGACGAAGGCGACCTGTCGCGCGTACGCGCCAATCTCGTCAAACAGCAGTCGCTGTACGAAATTGCTCAGGCCCTGAATATTTCGGAGGGCCTGCGGCTCGGCGAGGGCGAACTGCGCAGCGGCGGCTTCCGCCGCCCGTCGATCCTCGCGGACGCGTTCGAAGCCATCATCGGGGCCGTATTCCTCGATGGCGGCTTCGAAGCCGCCCAAGGGGTCATCAAGCGGCTCTATATCCCGATCCTCGACCACATCGACCCGCGCACGCTCGGCAAGGACGCGAAGACGCTGCTGCAGGAGTACCTGCAGGGGCACAAGATCGCGCTGCCGACCTATACGGTCGTGGCGACCCATGGTGCGGCGCACAATCAGCAGTTCGAGGTCGAATGCACGGTGCCGAAGCTCGACGTGAAGGTGTCGGGTTCCGGCGCAAGCCGGCGTGCGGCCGAGCAGGCCGCCGCGAAGAAGGCGCTCGACGAGGTGATGGCGGCCGCGCCGATGCTGGCGGCCAAGCCGAAGCGCTCGAAGAATGCGCGCGCGGCGAAGCATGCGGAGCCGGAAATCGTGCCGGGCGTGAAGGGCGTGCAGGAGGCGCTCGACCTGCGCTCGCCGGAGCGCAAGGAACGCGCGGCGGCGCGCGAGGCCAAGGCGGCGCAGGCGGCCCAGGCCGCGGCCGGCAGTGCGGCGGAGCCGGTCGACCGGGCGGCCCAGCCACCGCTGGCCGCGATTCGCGCGGCGCACGTCGAAACGACGGCCGACAAGGCCGAGCGGGCGGCGAAACCGGCGGCCGACAAGCCGGCGGCTGCCGACAAGTCAGCGACTGACAAGCCGGCGACTGACAAGCCGGCCGATCGCGGCGACGCTGCGCCACGTACGACCGACAAGTCGTCGGGACACGCGGCCGATCCGGCGGCTTCGTCCGCCGACGCGGGCGCGCGCAGCACCGACAAGTCCGCCGCCGATTCCGCTTCGCGCGCGGCGCCGCGCGTGCTCGATGTCGCCGCCGCCGGCCCCGATACGTCGCCGGGTGCGGCCAGTGTCGTGGGCGCGCGGGCGCGCGCCGCCGATGCCGACCACTGAATCGCCCATCGATCGTGCCGCGCGCCGCGCGGCCGGTTCCGAACCTGTCTCCCAATCGATATGAACGCTCCCGCTCCTACTGGTTTCCGCTGCGGCATGATCGCGATCGTGGGCCGTCCGAACGTCGGCAAGTCGACGCTGATGAACGCGCTCGTCGGCCAGAAGATCAGCATCACGTCGCGCAAGGCGCAGACGACCCGTCATCGCATCACCGGCATCAACACGACCGAAGACGCGCAATTCATCTTCGTCGACACGCCGGGCTTCCAGACCCGTCACAGTACCGCGCTGAACCGCTCGCTGAACCGCGCGGTCACGTCGACGCTGACCTCGGTCGACGCGATCCTGTTCGTGATCGAAGCCGGCCGCTTCGGCCCCGACGATCAGAAAGTGCTCGACCTGATCCCGCCCGGCACGCCGACGCTGCTGATCGCGAACAAGCTCGATCGCGTCGGCGACAAGGACACGCTGTTCCCGTTCATGCAGCAGATGAGCACGCTGCGCGAGTTCGCCGAGATCGTGCCGCTGTCGGCCAAGCAGCCGGAGGACATCAAGCGCCTGCTGGAGACGATCAAGCCGTACCTGCCGGAAGGCGAGCCGATCTACGGCGAGGACGACCTGACCGACCGCAGCTCGCGCTTTCTCGCCGCCGAGATCCTGCGCGAGAAGGTGTTCCGCTGGACCGGCGACGAGCTGCCTTACACGAGCACGGTCGTGATCGACAAGTTCGAGGAGGAGGGGCGCCTGAAGCGCATCTTCGCGACGATCCTCGTCGAGCGCGACACGCACAAGGCGATGGTGATCGGCAAGAAGGGCGCGAAGCTCAAGCAGATCAGCACCGAGGCGCGGATGGACATGGAAAAGCTGTTCGACGGCCCCGTGTACCTCGAGACCTTCGTGAAGGTGAAGAGCGGCTGGGCCGACAACGAGGCGGGGCTGCGCGCCTATGGGTACGAATGACGCGCTGACGTCGACCGAAGATGCGGTGAGCGCGGGCGCGAACGACGCGCCGCTGCCCGCACCGCCCGAACCGCCGCGCAAGAAGGCGCGGCGTGCGACGTCCCGCACGTCCGATTTCCGCGTCGCCGAGCAGCCGGCGTTCGTGCTGCACAGCTATCCGTATCGCGAGACGAGCCTGATCATCGACGTGCTGACGCGCGATCACGGCCGGCTCGCGCTCGTCGCGAAGGGCGCGAAGCGCCCGCACTCCGCGCTGCGCGGCGTGCTGCAGACCTTCCAGCCGCTGCTGCTGTCGTGGTCCGGCAAGTCCGAAGTGCGCACGCTGACGGGCGCCGAGTGGGTCGGCGGGATGCTGCCGCTCGGCGGCGACGCGCTGCTGTGCGGTTTCTACGCGAACGAACTGCTCGTGAAATTCTGCGCGCGCGAGGATCCGCAGCCGCCGCTGTTCAATCACTACGTGCTGACGCTCACGCGCCTCGCGCACGGCGAACCGGCGGTGCAGGTGCTGCGCTCGTTCGAACGCGTGCTGCTGCGCGAGACCGGCTATGCGATGGCGCTGAACCGCACGGTCGCGCGCCGCGCGGTCGAGCCCGAGCGCCGCTACGTGTTCGACCCCGAGCGGGGCGTGCGCAATGCGGACGACGACGTGCCGTCGCACTGGCCGGTGATTTCCGGGCAGACGTTGCTCGACATGGAGCAGGACGATTACCATCGAGCCCAGACGGTCGCGCAGAGCAAGACGCTGATGCGCTTCCTGCTGAACACCTATCTCGGCGGTACGCCGCTCGCCACGCGACAGATCCTGATCGACCTGCAAAACCTATGAGCTTCTTCCTGACTACGCCGACCGCCATCGACCTCGGCGTGAACATCGACCACGTCGCGACGCTGCGCAACGCGCGCGGCACGACCTATCCCGATCCGATCCGCGCGGCGCTGGCCGCCGAAGAGGCGGGTGCCGACGCGATCACGCTGCACCTGCGCGAGGACCGCCGCCACATCGTCGACGCGGACGTGCGCAAGCTGCGCCCGCTGCTGAAGACGCGGATGAACCTCGAATGCGCGGTGACGGCCGAGATGCTCGACATCGCATGCGAAGTGCGTCCGCACGACGCGTGCCTCGTGCCGGAGAAGCGCGAGGAGCTGACGACCGAAGGCGGCCTCGACGTCGCGGGCCGCTTCGAGGTCGTGCGCGCCGCATGCCGGCAGCTGGCCGATGCGGGCGTGCGCGTGTCGCTGTTCATCGACCCGGACGAAACGCAGATTCGCGCGGCGCACGAAGCCGGCGCGCCGGTGATCGAGCTGCACACGGGGCGCTACGCCGACGCGCACGACCAAGCCGAACAGCAGCGCGAATACGAGCGCATCGTCGCGGGCGTGCAGGCCGGCGCGCAGCTTGGCCTGAAGGTCAACGCAGGCCACGGGCTGCATTACACGAACGTGCAGCAGATCGCCGCGATCGACGGTATCGTCGAGCTGAACATCGGCCACGCGATCGTCGCGCACGCGATCTTCGCGGGCTGGGACAACGCGGTGCGCGAGATGAAGGCGATCATGGTCGCGGCGCGCGTCGCCGCGCTGCACGGCGGCGCGCGCTGAAGATGAACGCGGCGCTGCGCGCACGGGTTGTCGGCCGTTCGTCGGACGGGCGTGGCTGACATGGCGATCTACGGTATCGGCACCGACATCGTCCAGGTGAGCCGCATCGCGGCCGTGCTCGAACGCACGGACGGCCGCTTCGCCGAGAAGGTGCTCGGCGCCGACGAACTGCGCGTGTTCCGCGCGCGCCGCGCCCGCTCGGAAGCACGCGGCATTGCGTTTCTCGCGACGCGTTTTTCCGCGAAGGAAGCGTTCTCGAAGGCGATCGGCCTCGGCATGCACTGGCCGATGACGTGGCGCGCGTTGCAGACGCTGAACCGGTCGAGCGGCGAGCCCTACGTCGTCGCGTCGGGCGAGCTGGCCGACTGGCTGGCGGCGCGCGGCATCACCGCGCGCGTGACGGTCAGCGACGAGCGCGACTATGCGGTGTCGTTCGTGATTGCCGAGACCGATTCTCCCGCGGTGGATGCGCCGGCCGCACCTGTTTCCCGAACCACTCCCTGACGGAATTCCCGATTCGATGAAAACGACTCCCGGCCCGGTCATGCTCGACGTCGTCGGCACGGCCCTGTCGCGCGACGATGCGCGGCGTCTCGCGCATCCGAACACCGGCGGCGTGATCCTGTTCGCGCGGCACTTCCAGAACCGCGCGCAGCTCGCCGCATTGACCGATTCGATCCGCGCGGTGCGCGAGGACATCCTGATCGCCGTCGATCACGAAGGCGGGCGCGTGCAGCGGTTCCGTACCGACGGCTTCACGGTGCTGCCGGCGATGCGCCGGCTCGGCGAACTGTGGGATCGCGACGTGCTGCTGTCGATGCAGGTCGCGACCGCGGTCGGCTACATCCTCGCCGCCGAGCTGCGCGCGTGCGGGATCGACATGAGCTTCACGCCCGTGCTCGATCTCGACTACGGCCATTCGAAGGTGATCGGCGATCGCGCGTTTCATCGCGACCCGCGCGTCGTCACGCTGCTCGCGAAGAGCCTGAACCACGGGCTCGCGCTCGCCGGCATGGCGAACTGCGGCAAGCACTTTCCCGGGCACGGCTTCGCGGAAGCCGATTCGCACGTCGCGCTGCCGACCGACGACCGGCCGCTCGACGCGATCCTCAAGCAGGATGTCGCGCCGTACGACTGGCTGGGGCTGTCGCTGTCGGCCGTGATTCCGGCACACGTGATCTATACGCAGGTCGACTCGCGGCCGGCCGGCTTTTCGCGCGTGTGGCTGCAGGACATCCTGCGCGAGCGGCTCGGCTTCACCGGCGCGATCTTCAGCGACGACCTGTCGATGGAGGCCGCGCGCGAAGGCGGCACGCTGACGCAGGCCGCCGAGGCCGCGCTCGCCGCCGGCTGCGACATGGTGCTCGTCTGCAACCAGCCGGACGCGGCCGAGGTCGTGCTGAACGGGTTGAAGACGCAGCCGTCGGCCGAATCGGTGCGGCGCATCAAGCGCATGCGCGCGCGCGGCAAGCCGCTCAAGTGGGACAAGCTGATCGCGCAGCCCGAGTATCTGCGCGCGCAGGCGCTGCTGGCCAGCGCGCTGGCATAGCAGGCGAGCAGGGCGGCGCGGGCCGCGCTGCTTCGGTTCGCCGAAAGAAACGGAAAAGCCGCGCATTTGCGCGGCTTTTGCATGGAACGTACGCACGTGGCGATGCGATGCGCGGGGATCGTCTTGAACGCAACTAACGGTCCGTGCCGACCGCTGCCCCGAATCGCCCGTCGCCCGCTCAGTTCACCTTCATCCGCTGCAGCTTGTTGTACAGCGTCTTCGGGCTGATGCCGAGCAGCGTCGCGGCGCGATGGCGCGTGCCGCCGACCGCGTCGAGCGTCGCGCGGATCAGCAGATCCTCGACGTCGGACAGCGGCGTGCCGACCTTGATCTGCACGCTGCTGCCGTTCAGCGCGGCGCCGGCCGCGAAGCTCGCCTCGCCGGCCCGCAGCGTTTCGATGAAATCGCCGGACGCGTCGTATGCGAAGCGCACGCGTTCCTGCAATTCACGCACGTTGCCGGGCCATTCGTAGGACACGCATTCGCGCACGAAGCCCGGCGCGGCGCGCTTGTCGGTCGTGCTGCGGCCGGTCGCGCGCGCGTCGCGGTTCAGATCGTCGATCAGCGCGTCGGCGATCGCGAGCGCATCGCCGTCGCGCTCGCGCAGCGGCGGCATCGTGATCGAGGCCGCGTCCAGCCGCAGCCACAGATCCTCGCGCAGCGTGCCGTTCGCGACCGCCTCGCGTGCCGGGCGGCGCGTGCTCGCGATCAGTCGGAAGTCGCTCGCGATCGCGCTCGTGCCGCCGATCCGCATGAAGTTCTGCGAGTCGAGCGCGTGCAGCAGCGCTTCCTGCAGCACCAGCGGCAGCGCAGTGATTTCGTCGAGGAACAGCGTGCCGCCGCCGGCCTGCTCGAACAGGCCGGTCTCGCGCCGTTCGGCGCCGTCGAACGCGCCGCGCTCATGGCCGAACAGCACGCTGTCGAGCGATGCGCCGTGGCGGCCGGCCTGGGCGAGCGTGCGACAGTCGAACGACACGAACGGCCCCTTGCGGCGGCGGCTCAACTCGTGCAGCGTGCGCGCGGCGAGCTTCTTGCCGGTGCCGGCTTCGCCCGAGAACAGCACGGCCGTTTCGGTGCGCGCGTTGTGCTCGATCATGTCGTAGACGTGCTGCATCGCCTCGCTGCGGCCGACCAGCGCGCCGAAGCGGCCGAGGTGGCGCAGCGACGCGCGCAGCGCCTGCACTTCGTCGATCAGTTCGTAGGGGCGCGGAATCCGCGCGAGCAGGCTGCGCAGCCGCGGAATGTTGATCGGCTTCAGCAGGTAGTCCCAGATGCCGTGACGCAGGCCTTCGATCGCGCTTTCGACCGTCGCGTTGCCGGTCAGCACGATCACGGGCAGCGAGCCGTTCGGCTGTTGCTGCGGCAGGTGCTGGAGCAGGTCGAACCCGCTGCCGTCCGGCAGGTTCAGGTCGACGAGGACGACGTCGGGAATCGAGCGGCCGAGCGCGTTGCGCGCCTCGGCGAGCGATGTGGCCGTGTCGACCGAGAAACCGTCTGCGGCAAGCAGCGCGGTGAGGCCGGACAGGCTGTTGGGATCGTCTTCGACAATCAGGGCGTGTGGCATGGTGGACGCGAGTCGGTTCAAGAGAGGCGGGCCGTCAATCCGCAGCCGCATTTCGAGATGAGATTAAAGACTGATTTTATGCCCCGTCGCACGCCTGACGCGCATTATTTCCCTCCCGCTATAAAACAGTTACCGATGATACAAATTGAATATCTTTACCGGTGGATTTTGTGCTGCATCTGTCCCCCGCGCACGAGCGCTGTTGACGGCGGACAAACAAAAAGCGCCCCGAAGGGCGCTTTGTTCGATGCGGGCATCGCTGGCGATTACGCGCGGCTGCGGTACTCGTGCGTGCGCGTGTCGATTTCGATCTTGTCGCCGGTGTTGCAGAACAGCGGCACTTGCAGTTCGAAGCCGGTCGCGAGCTTCGCGTTCTTCAGCACCTTGCCCGACGACGTGTCGCCCTTGACGGCCGGCTCGGTGTAGGTGATCTCGCGAACGAGGATCGTCGGCAGTTCGACCGAGATCGCCTTCTCGTTGTAGAACACGACTTCGCACGCCATGCCGTCTTCGAGGTAGTTCAGCGCGTCGCCCATCATTTCCGCTTCGACTTCGTACTGGTTGTAGTCGGCGTCCATGAACACGTACATCGGGTCGGCGAAGTACGAGTACGTCACTTCCTTGCGGTCGAGCACGACGACGTCGAACTTGTCGTCGGCCTTGTACACCGATTCCTGGCCTGCGTTGGTCAGCAGGTTCTTCATCTTCATCTTGACGACGGCGGCGTTACGGCCCGACTTGTTGTATTCCGTCTTCGAGATGACCCAGGCATCGCTGCCGATCTGCACGACGTTGCCTACGCGGAGTTCCTGTGCGGTCTTCATAAAAAAACTGTCCTGATCAAATCAAATAAATAGGTGCCTGAGCGTTGCACAACGGCTGACGGCGCAAGCGTGGGGTCCGGTGGGCGCCAAAAGCGAGCGCTTGCATGGTCAGCCGTCGGATAACCGCTTATTTTAACTGAGATTTTGCGTATTCGGCCAGCTTTCCAGCGAGATCGCCGACGGCCGCGAGCGCGTCGGCCCAGCGGCCCGCATTCGCGTGCAGTGCCGCGTGATGCTGGCGGAAATCGGCCCAGTCGGGCGTGCCGGCGCCGTTCCACGCATGCCAGAAGCGCTCGAGCGCCGCGCGCGGCGCGTCGCCGAGGCCGGCCGACAGGTGCGCGAGCGCGGCGTCGAGCTTCGGCAGGTGCGCATCGTCGGCCTGCGGGTAGATGTGCCACACGAACGGCTTGCGCGCCCATTGCGCGCGCACGAACGAATCCTCGCCGCGCACGAAGTTGACATCGGCGACCCACAGCAGCGGATCGTAGTCGGCCTGCGGGACGAACGCGAGCCCGTGCGCGGTGAGGTTGCCGGCGCGTGCATGCGAACCCGCGCCGAACGACGCGACTCCGAAAAAGCGCGCGAGCGCCGGCGACAGGCGGCCGGCCGGCACCAGCGCGACCACCGGCGACGCACCGTCGCGCCACTGCGCGAGCAGCGCGTCGACGGCCGGGTTTTCATACGCGAACAGGCTGACGACCGTCGTGCCGGGCGCCGGCGGCGCGCCGCCGGTCGCGCGCCGCCACCACGCGGCGCGGGCCTCGGCATCGGCTTCGAACGCGGCGCGGCGCGCGTCGAGGTCGCGCTCCTTCAGCACGCCGCCGGTGCCCGCCGACAGGCCCGGGAAGAAAAACGTCTTCAGCAGCGGGTAGCGCGGATGCGGCGACGGCCGCAGATGGAAATCGGCGACCCAATCCTCGGCGCTCAGGTATTCGAGGTTGATCCAGACGGGACGGCGCGCGCGGCGCGCCATCGCCGCGAGATACGCGGCGGGCAGCTCGCACGCGAACGCCTCGATCACGACGTCGGCGATCTCGAGCGTGTCGCCGATCTGCGCGTGCCAGTGCTCGATCGCGATCCCGTCGATGGTCTGCCGCGTTGCGTCGGGGTCGACACCCGGCAGCAGGCGCACGAAGGTGTGCAGGTCGTCGACGAACAGGCGCACCTGCCAGCCGTGCTCGTGCGCGAGCTGGCGCGCGAGGCGCCAGCACACGCCGATATCGCCGAAGTTGTCGATCACCGTGCAGAAGAGGTCGCAGGCGATCGGTTCGTTCGGCGCGAGCGGCGCCGGGGCAACGGGGGCAGGGACGGTGACGGACATCGAAGCGGCGCGGTGAATGCTCTAAACTGGCGATTCTAATGGACCCGTTCCGCGCCTGGCGGCGCCCGGATCACGCATGACATCCCCAGAAGCTTCCGACACCCCGTTCGAACCGAAGAAGATCCTCGCGCAACTGCCGCACATGCCGGGCGTCTACCGCTACTACGACGCGGCGGGCGCCGTGCTCTACGTGGGCAAGGCGCGCGACCTGAAAAAGCGCGTGTCGAGCTATTTCACGAAGACGCAGCTGTCGCCGCGCATCGCGATGATGGTCACGCGCATCGCGCGCATCGAGACGACCGTCACGCGTTCCGAGGCCGAGGCGCTGCTGCTCGAGAACAACCTGATCAAGGCACTCGCGCCGCGCTACAACATCCTGTTTCGCGACGACAAGTCGTATCCGTACCTGAAGCTCACCGCGCACCGTTTTCCGCGAATGGCGTACTACCGCGGCGCGGTCGACAAGCAGAACCAGTATTTCGGGCCGTTCCCGAGCGCATGGGCGGTGCGCGAGAGCATCCAGATCCTGCAGCGCGTGTTCCAGCTGCGCACCTGCGAGGATTCGGTCTTCAACAACCGCACGCGGCCGTGCCTGCTGCACCAGATCGGGCGCTGCACCGCGCCGTGCGTCGGCGCGATTTCCGAAGCCGATTACGCGGTCGACGTGTCGAATGCCGCGCGTTTCCTGCTCGGCCGGCAATCGGAGGTGATGAAGGAACTCGAGCAGAAGATGCACGCGTTCGCGGCCGAGCTGAAGTTCGAGCAGGCGGCGGCCGTGCGCAACCAGATGAGCTCGCTCGCGACCGTGCTGCATCAGCAGGCGATCGAGGTCGGCAGCGACAGCGACGTCGACATCCTGGCGGTCGTCGCGCAGGGCGGCCGCGTGTGCGTGAACCTCGCGATGGTGCGCGGCGGCCGGCACCTCGGCGACAAGGCGTATTTCCCGACGCACGTCGAGAGCGCGCTGACGCTCGCGGAAGGCGGTCTCGGCGACGAAGCCGAAGCGGCCGGGCTGGCTGACATCGCCGACGATGCGCAGCCCGATCGGCCCGCGGAAGACGCCGGCGGCGCGCGCGGCGCGGCCGCGTCGGTCGAGGCCGAGGTGCTCGACGCGTTCATCGCGCAGCACTACCTCGGCAACCGCGTGCCGCCGGTGCTCGTGGTCAGCCATGCGCCCGCGAGCCGCGACCTGCTCGAACTGCTGTCCGAGCAGGCCGGTCACAAGGTGTCGCTGGTGCGGCAGCCGCAGGGGCAGCGCCGCGCATGGCTGTCGATGGCCGAACAGAATGCGCAGATCGCGCTCGCGCGGCTGCTGTCCGAGCAGGGCTCGCAGCAGGCGCGCACGCGCGCGCTGGCGGAGACGCTCGGCCTCGAATGCGACGATCTCGCGACGCTGCGCATCGAGTGTTTCGACATCAGCCATACGATGGGCGAGGCGACGCAGGCGTCGTGCGTCGTCTATCACCATCACAAGATGCAGTCGGGCGAGTACCGCCGCTACAACATCGCGGGCATCACGCCGGGCGACGACTACGCGGCGATGCGGCAGGTGCTGACGCGCCGCTACGAGAAGATGGTCGAGCAGGCCGCGCAGGCGGCGGCCGCCGACGACGCGGCCGGCATCGACGGCGAGTCGACGCGCCAGGCCGAGGCTTCGAGCCTGCTGCCGAACATCGTGCTGATCGACGGCGGCAAGGGTCAGGTCGAGATCGCGCGCCAGGTGTTTACCGAGCTCGGCCTCGACACGTCGATGCTGGTCGGCGTCGCGAAGGGCGAGGGGCGCAAGGTCGGTCTCGAGACGCTCGTGTTCGCGGACGGCCGCGCGCCGCTCGAACTCGGCAAGGAGAGCGCGGCGCTGATGCTGGTCGCGCAGATTCGCGACGAGGCGCACCGCTTCGCGATCACCGGGATGCGCGCGAAGCGCGCGAAGGCGCGCCAGACCTCGCGGCTCGAGGAACTGGAAGGGGTCGGCGCGAAGCGTCGCCAGCGGCTGCTGGCGCGCTTCGGCGGATTGCGCGGCGTCGTCGCGGCGAGCGTCGAGGAACTCGCGAGCGTGGACGGCATTTCGCACGCGCTTGCCGAGCAGATCTACAAGCAGCTTCACTGATATGGCCGCGCGACCGGCCGTATTGCCCGCGTTCTTGTGGCGGGCCGGTCGACACGGCACAATTGCGAATCCTTTACTGTCCCGGATGCCATGCCGTTCAATTTCCCGATTTTCCTGACGTGGGTGCGGATCGTGCTGATTCCGCTCGTCGTCGGCGTGTTCTATCTGCCGGACACGGTGATGGGCGGCGCGCAGCGCAATATCGCGGCGGCGGCGATCTTCATCCTCGCCGCACTGACCGACTGGTTCGACGGGTTTCTTGCCCGCAAGTGGAACCAGACCTCGTCGTTCGGCGCGTTTCTCGATCCGGTGGCCGACAAGCTGATGGTGACGGCCGCGCTGCTGATCCTCGTGCAGATTTCCCGCGTCGACGCGGCGATCGCGCTGGTGATCGTCGGCCGCGAGATCGCGATCTCGGCGCTGCGCGAGTGGATGGCGCAGATCGGCGCATCGAAGAGCGTCGCGGTGAACCAGCTCGGCAAGTTCAAGACCGCGTGCCAGATGGTCGCGATCCCGATGCTGCTGTACTTCGGGCCGCTGCCGCTCGGCTTTGCGACGATCGACACGCGCGTGTGGGGCGAGTGGCTGATGTATCTGGCCGCGGTGCTGACGATCTGGTCGATGCTCTACTACATGAAGCTCGCGTGGCCGCAGATTCGCGAGCGCGGCGGCGCGTCGTGATGCGGATGCAGCGGTCGCGGCGCGGAAGTTTTTTGGAAAAAGGGCGCGAAAAGCCCTTGACATACGAATGTGCCTTCGACATAATCTCGCTTCTCCGCTGCACGACGAAGCGAATGTAGCGGGGAAGCAGTAGCGCAGTACACATGCGGGAGTAGCTCAGTTGGTAGAGCGCAACCTTGCCAAGGTTGAGGTCGCGAGTTCGAGACTCGTCTCCCGCTCCAGATTTTCCGGCAGCGTGTCGTACGGCGAAGCGCTGCACATGCAGGACAATGCGGGAGTAGCTCAGTTGGTAGAGCGCAACCTTGCCAAGGTTGAGGTCGCGAGTTCGAGACTCGTCTCCCGCTCCAGATTTTTCGGCAGCGTGTCGTACGGCAAAGCGCTGCGCATGCAGGACAATGCGGGAGTAGCTCAGTTGGTAGAGCGCAACCTTGCCAAGGTTGAGGTCGCGAGTTCGAGACTCGTCTCCCGCTCCAGCAAATGGGGAAGCCGTGCTTCCCTTTTTATTTGATGGCCTGACGGCCGTCGAATGAAAAATCTGCCGTGTGTCGCGATGGCATCCGGCAGTCCGCTTTTGGCGCGATAGCAAAGCGGTTATGCAGCGGCCTGCAAAGCCGTTTAGGCCGGTTCGACTCCGGCTCGCGCCTCCAGGTAGGAAGAGAAAAAGCCCTGAGAAATCAGGGCTTTTTCTTTTTCCGGCCCTGCTTCGCTCTTGCAGGAACGTCGCCAAGGGCGGTGCACAGTCGCCTCCAACCACCCGAGACACACGCATAACCACCCCTCAATCGGCTCTTTGGCCGTATAGGCGAGTTTGCGTCACCGCATGGCGACCGGCCTCGTCGATGGCGGCCGGCTTTGCGCGGCGGCTTCATGCGACCGCCCGCAAAGGCCGAGGTGATCGACGACGTCAACGGCGAACTGACCGATCTAGATCGCGTCGTGCCGCATCGCCCGGAGGAGTTCGTGCGTCAGTTCAAACGGGCGCGGACCGGCCGGTATTGGAACACCGAAATCGACGTGTGGAACGTGAAAGCGGTCCTGCCGCCGGGTTTCCCGGCGGCGCTTTCGACAATTCAGGTGGCCAGCGCCTTGCACTCTTTGGCGCATGCCCGACACGACTCCAGGCATGCCTTGCAGGGCTCGTGCTTGTCAGCATGCTTCGTGCATTCCTGCGCGCAATCGTTGCACGCATCCATCGCGACCTTCGCGAGACCCGGAAGATAGCGCGAATCCTGATTGGCGAGCCCTTGTAGCGCGGTGCAAAGGGAAAGCATCTGTGACACGCTTTTGGCGCATCCGGCCAGGTCATTATCGCCGCCGCTCAAAAGGTCGAGGCAATGATTCAGGCAGACTTGCCCCTTCGACACGCACGCCCCGGCAACATCAGCCAACGTCTTGTAGTGGCCGCCATGATGCATGTGAGGACTCTCCTGGGCCGAGGCCCGCTCTGCAACCGCCAACGCTGCAAAGGCAAGCATTCCGGTACCGACCAGCGCTTCGCGTCTGTCCATGTGAAATCCCTCTCAACGAAAGTTCACCGCGATGACGAAACTTCAGGAGCCGCAGAATGACAGCCGCCGGGAAAGGGGGGGGCTGCATCGGACGAATGCTAACACCAAAGGAAATGCCGGAAATCGAATTGTCGGACCTGGCTCGTCGACGGTCGGCGCAGATCAGGCAATGGCATATTCGTGGACTGCGCGCGTCAGCTCTGCTCCGGGGATCTTCCACGACGGGCCGTCCATGGACGTTCGCAATGCCGGTTTGTCGTGTTGCACCGCCAGCGGTATATCGGAAATTTCAGCGTCGTCGTCATCACCCGTTTCAGCTGGAATGCAGCCGCTTCCACTGACCCGCCATCATGACCGCTCGTCCTCGCAATCGAATGACTGCCTGGCTAACGGCGGGCACGGTTGTCTATCTGTCGCCGGGCGTGACGGTGAACGTGGTGAAGGGCCTGAGCGTGTATGCGCTCGTGCAGAAGCCTGAAGATGCCGACCGCGACCCGCCAGCAACAATCCCAATCGATCCCGGCGACCGCCGAAACATGGCCATTCGATTTTTATCTGCGCCGAGCAATTATTGCGGCTGACGAGTGTTGGCAGGGAATAATTGCCGATAAATTCGGGTTGTTATCGGTATGGAAATTTTGGTTGGCGTATATGAAACTATTCGCTCGATTGATTTTGCAGGGTGACCCGATGGGGCAATCGCGCCCTGAAAACGATTCCGGATTTCCGGGTAAACCGGCCACGCGAACTGCCCCTTCATATCGCTGACACAAGGCTTGCTCGCCCCGCGCGGGGCCGGCTCCCGGGCTGTCGGCTCGTCTCGCATGTCGATCGCGAGCCCTTGCTAATATGGTATTACCATAAGCATTGAATCCTCTTCGTGTAATCCATGAGAGAAATTCGCGTGTTTCAAATACTGAGAGTTGTTAATATGGGCGGCCTGGATTTGTTGTTTGGTTAATTGCGGGGCGGGGTCAATTTGGAAATCGCCGATTTCGATCGGAGAGGGATTTATTTGTCTTCCGCCGCCTTAAATCAGACTATATACGGAACAACTATGCTCAGCGCTCACGAATTTGCAACGCTCATGCTCGTCAAGTCTGCTCCGGACCAGATCGATCTCGACCGCGAGGATCTCAACGCGCTGCTTGAGCACCAATTGGTGGCACTGGAAGAAATGGGCAGCGGCGCCGGCGTCCGTGCCTGACGGAGAACGGCCAGTCGTTCGTTCAGGCGGTCGCGCGCGTGCGATGAACTGGTTCGCGTCGCGGAAAATGGCCGACCCGCAGTCGAAGCGCATCGAGGACGGCGCCGCGTGGGCGAGCCGCCTCGGTTGGGACGCGAGCCGATATGCGGCCTGGGAAATCGTCGTGACGATGGGGACCCGCCCGATTTATGACTGGGTCAGCCGGCGCAATAAACTGCAGCCCGACGACATGCTGCTGTCGCTGTCGGTGCGCTCGTTCACGCCGTGGGTGGCGCACCTGAAGCGGCATGACGGCCTGTTCTCGATCGACTGGCGGCCCGGACTCACGTCGGTCGACACCGAGCAGCTCCGCTACCGGCGCCTGACGCCGTGGCCGGCCATGAGCGAACCCGGCGATTTTCCCGCATTGGTCGGCGCGCTGAACCGCCTGCCGTTTCGGCCCATTCTCGCCGCAGCGCAGGTCCAGATCCCTTCGCCCGGCGAAGCCACCAGGCAGGCGATGTACGACTGGCTGTCGGGCGTCTGCGACACGGTGGAATTCATCGGCGATGCCGACGGGCCGCAGGTGTATCCGAAGCGTTGACGCGCCGGCGGCGGTCTCGTTGCGTACGCAACCAAGCGGGCAATCAGCCGTCTACCGGCTGCGCCGGCGTGTCCAGCTTGAGCTGGTAGAACGCCGCGTCGAGCCAGCGCCCGAACTTGAATCCCGCTTCCGCGATCGTGCCCGAGTGCACGAATCCGAGCCGCGTGTGCAGCGCGATGCTGCCGGCATTGGTCGCATCGATGCAGCCGACCAGCAGGTGCACGTCGGCTTCGCGTGCGCGCCGGATCAGCTCGCGCAGCAGGAACTCGCCGAGCCCGCGTCCGCGCTGGTCGCGATGCACGTAGACGCTGTGTTCGACCGTGTACTTGAACGCGGGAAACGCGCGGAACGTGCCCCAGCTCGCGAAGCCGAGCAGCGTGCCCGCCGCATCCACCGCGCCGACGACCGGAAACCCGCCTGCGCGCTTGGCCGCGAACCACGCGACCATCGCCTCCGGCGGCCGCGGCCGGTAGTCGTACAGCGCGGTCGAATTGACGATCGCATCGTTCAGGATCTCGAGAATGGCCGGCGCGTGCTCGGCCTCGGTGCAATCGATCAGTCGCACGTCGTCGCGCTGTGTCGGGGAATTCATTCGGGCTCCTTGGTGCTTTGAACGGGGTGCGCATGCGCCGCGCGCCGCGCGCCGCGATCCGCGCGTCACGCGCTGCGCGCGCCGCCGGGCGCGTCGCAGATCGCCACGAGATACCGCGCGGCGTGCGGCGACGGGTTGCTGAAAATCAGCGGCTGATCGAGCTGCATCGCCAGGCAGTCGCCTTCGTGAAGCACGTGAAGCTGGCTGCCGAGCGTCACGTCGATGCGTCCGTGCACGACCCACACCTGCTGGTGCATCGCGCTTTCGCGCCCGCCGGTGTCGTACGCGACGCGCGCGCCGGGCGGGAAATCGACCTCGACGAGCTGGAACGGCGACGGCCAGCCGGGCGGCGACAGGTTGCGCCGCGCATAGCCCGACGCCGGGTCGCGCCATTCCGCCTGCTGCGCACGGCGCACCAGCGGCTCGGCCCGCGCATCGTCGCGCTCGCCGCCGAACAGCCCGGCCAGCGAGACACCGAGCCCGGCCGCGAGCTTGTCGAGCACGACGGCGGTCGGGCTGGCCGACGCGCGTTCGATGAGCGAGATCATCGAACGGCTGACGCCGGAACGCGCGGCCAGCGCATCGAGCGTGTAGCCTTGGCCGGTCCGCAGGTCGCGCACGCGGCGGGCAATGCGCGCGTTGATGCCGGCTTCGTCGGTGGAGATGGATTCCTGCATGATGGATTCATTTTCCAGCAAAGTGGAATCGGGTGTCAACGCGAGTCGTTGCCGAACCGGCGAGCGAACCGGCTTGCCGGGCCGGCGCGCGCAGCGTATTATACGGAACGACTATATTTCGTTTAATTGGTGCCATATGGGAATCATCAAGATCTCCGAACAGATGCACGAGCGGCTGCGCTCGACGAGCACGGCGCTGAGCCGTTCGATCAATGCGCAGGCCGAGCACTGGCTGCGCGTCGGGATGCTGGCGGAACTCAATCCCGCGCTGTCCTACGGCGAGATCTGCAAGATGCTGATCGACGCCGAGGCCCGCGGCGGCGAAGCGGGGCACGCGGAGCCGGTCGCGCACCGCATCGAGCAGGTGGCGTAATGGCGAAGCGCGATATCCCGATCCGCGGCAGCGAAGAAATCGCCAAGTCGCGCGAGGCCGCGAAGCTCGCGTCGCAGGTGCTGACGATGATCACCGAGCACGTGAAGCCGGGCGTCTCCACCGATGACCTGGACGCGCTTTGCCGCAACTACATCGTCGACGTGCTCGGCGCGATTCCGGCGAACATCGGCTATCACGGCTATCCGAAGACGGTATGCGCGTCGGTCAATCACGTCGTCTGTCACGGCATTCCGTCGTCGCGGCCGCTGCGCGACGGCGACATCGTGAATCTCGACATCGCGGTGATCAAGGACGGCTGGTTCGGCGACACGAGCCGCATGTACTTCGTCGGCGAGCCGGGCGAGCTGGCGCGGCGCCTGGTCGCGGCGACCTACGAGGCGATGCACGCGGGCATTCGCGCGGTGCGTCCGGGCGCGACGCTCGGCGACGTCGGCTACGCGATCCAGCAGGTCGCGCATCGTGAGGGGTTCAGCGTGGTGCGCGAGTATTGCGGGCACGGCATCGGCGACGTCTATCACGACGAACCGCAGGTGCTGCACTACGGCCGCCCTGGCACGGGCCTGCCGCTGCAGCCGGGGATGATCTTCACGATCGAGCCGATGCTCAATGCGGGCAAGCGCGAGACGCGCGTGCTCGGCGACGGCTGGACGGTCATCACGAAGGACCATTCGCTGTCGGCGCAATGGGAGCACATGGTCGTCGTGACGGAACAGGGCGTCGAGGTGCTGACCGAGGACGTAAAGCCGCAGACGTTCGCCGATCTGCCCGGCGCGCACGTCGCCTGACGCACTGCATCGCGCGGGGCCGGGCCGTCGCCCGCGCGGGCGGCGCGGCGGCCGGCGCCGGCCGCGACGCCGGCGGCCTTACCCGCGCGCGTTCTGCCACGCGTGTTCGACGAACACGCGGCACAGCGCCTCCATCCCGTTGCGGTCCTCGTCGTCGAAACGCGCGGCGACCGGGCTGTCGACGTCCCATACGCCGATCAGCGTGCCGTCGTTCGCGACGAGCGGCACGACGATTTCCGATTCCGACGCCGCATCGCAGGCGATATGGCCGGGGAACGCATGCACGTCGCGTACGACCTGCGTTTCGCGCGTCTGCGCGGCCGTGCCGCACACGCCCTTGCCGAGCGCGATTCGCACGCAGGCGGGCTTGCCCTGGAACGGGCCGACCACGAGTTCGGTGCCGTCGAAGAAATAGAAGCCGGCCCAGTTGAGGCGGTCGAGCGAGTGATAGACGAGCGCCGAGAAGTTCGCGGCGTTCGCGATCAGGTCGCGTTCGGATTCGACGAGCGCGCGCGCCTGCTCGACGAGCGTCGCATAGTGTTCGGCCTTGGAGGCGTGAGGGTCGTTGGACAGCGTGAACATGACTGAAAGGCAAAGGAGGTTGCGAAAGCGCACGGTGCGCGTCCCGCAGTCTACGGCACGCGCGGCCGCCGTGCAGGACGCTCAATCGGGTTGGAGCTCCGCGAACCGCTCGGCGAGGAAATCCAGCAGCGCACGCACCGCGGGCAGCAGGCCGCGCCGCGACGCGAACACCGCGTGGACGATCTCGCGGCGCGGCGCCCAGTCCGGCAGCACGGTCGCGAGTTCGCCGCGCGCGACTTCGTCGCGCACCATCATCGTCGGCAATTGCACGACGCCGACACCCGCGACGGCCGCCGCACGCAGCGCTAGCATGCCGCCGGTCACGAAGCGCGGCTGGTGATGGATCTCCGCGTGCGCGCCGTCGGGCCCGCGCAGCTTCCACACATGCGCGGCCTGCGGCGCGCCGTGGTCGAGGCTCGGCAGGCGGGCGAGATCGGCGGGAACGGCCGGCACGCCGCGCTCGCGCAGCAGCGCGGGACTCGCGACCAGGCACTGGCCGCGCTCGGCCAGCACGCGCAGCGCGAGATCGCTGTCCTCGAGCGGCGGCGGGCGTACGCGGATCGCGACGTCGATCCCTTCGCCGACCAGGTCGACGCGCCGGTTGGTCGCCTCCAGATGGATTTCGACGCGCGGGCACGCGGCCATGAACGCCGCGATCATCGCGCCGACCAGCGAATCGAGCAGCACGATCGGGCAACTGACGCGCACGATGCCGCGCGGCTCCTCGTGCATCAGCGCGATGGCCTCGTCGGCGGCGTCGGCCTCGACGAGCATCGCGCGGCAGTGCGCGTAATAGGTCTGGCCGACGTCGGTGATCGTGAAGCGGCGCGTCGAGCGCTGGATCAGCCGCATCCCGAGCCGCGCCTCGAGCAGCGCGATGCGGCGGCTCAGCTTCGACTTCGGCAGGTTCAGCGCCCGGCCCGCCGGCGCGAAGCCGCCATGCTCGACGACCTGCACGAAGTAATAGAGATCGTTCAGATCCCGTGCTTTATCGTTCATCAAATAGAACGCTGAGTGTGATTTTCGCAGTCTACCGGATCGATCGTTCCACCACTATATTCCTACCCAGGATGCGAAACACGGGTTTCGCCGCAATACGGAGAAGGGCAATGAAGAAGATCCAGGGTGTGTACAGTGCGCCGCGCGGCCATTGGGTCGGCGACGGTTTTCCGGTGCGCTCGATGTTCAGCTACCAGTCGCACGGCGCGCATCTGAGCCCGTTCCTGCTGCTCGACTACGCGGGGCCGGCGACGTTCGAGCCGGCGTCCGCGCGGCGCGGCGTGGGCCAGCATCCGCACCGCGGCTTCGAAACGGTGACGATCGTCTATGACGGCGAAGTCGAGCACCGCGACTCGACCGGCGCGGGCGGCGTGATCGGCCCGGGCGACGTGCAGTGGATGACGGCCGCGCGCGGGATCCTCCACGAGGAATTCCACTCGGACGCGTTCACGAAGCGCGGCGGCCCGCTCGAAATGGTGCAGCTGTGGGTGAACCTGCCTGCAGCCGACAAGATGGGCGAGCCCGGCTACCAGACGCTGCTGAACGCGGATATCCCGACCGTCGAGCTGCCGGACGGCGCGGGGCGTGCGCGGATCATCGCGGGCGAACTCGACGGGCGGCGCGGTCCGGCCCGCACGCATACGCCGATCGACGTATGGGACGTGCGGCTCGTCGCGGGCGGTCGGGCGCGGTTCCCGGTCGCGGAAGGGCGCACGCTCGCAGTCGTCGTGCTGGGCGGCACGGTGCTCGTGAACGGCGAGACGGTCGCGCGCGAAGCGCAGTTCGTGCAGTTGAGCCGCGATGGCCGCGACGTCGAGATCGAGGCGAACGGCGATGCGAAGCTGCTGATCCTGAGCGGCGAGCCGATCGACGAACCGATCGTCGGCTATGGGCCGTTCGTGATGAACTCGCAAGCCGAGATCCGCACGGCGATCGACGACTTCAACAGCGGCAGCTTCGGCCGGATGCCGGGCTGATCGGCCGATCGGACCGGTTCCCGGCTGGATGACCAGGGCCCCGCGCAATGCGGGGCTTTTTTTGCGCGTGGCAGGCCGTCGCGCGCCGCGGGCGCTTCGAGGCATAATCGTCGATTGCCGCGCGCCGGCCGGCGCGCCATGAATCAGGACCGCACATGAATGCTTCCGCCTCCGCCGCCCAGACGACCGCTGCCGATCTCGAGTGGCGCTGGAAATCCTTCGACGCGCTGACGGCGCGTGAAGTCTATTCGATCCTCGAGGCGCGCAGCGCCGTGTTCGTCGTCGAACAGAACTGCGTGTATCGCGACATCGACGACGAGGACCAGGCCGCCTGGCATCTGGCCGCATACGATCCGGCGGGGCGTCTGGCCGGCTATCTGCGCGTGCTGCTGCCCGATGCGCACAATACCGACGTGCGCATCGGCCGCGTACTGACGACCGCCGCGTTTCGCGGCGCGGGGCTCGGCAACGGGCTGCTGTCGCGCGCGCTCGCGCATATCGGCGAGCAGTGGCCGGGCGTGCCGGTGAGCCTGCATGCGCAGGCCCATCTGCAGCGCTTCTACGGCGCATTCGGCTTCGCGCCGAGTTCGGACGTGCACGACGAGGACGGCATCCCGCACGTGTGGATGCGCAGCGCGCGCGCGTGACCGCACACGGCGGCGCGCTCAGTGTGCGGGCCGTGCGGCCGCCGGATTTTCCGCGCGCGCCCGCGCGGCCCGTTCGTCGATCAGGCGTCCGCGGGCGGACAGCCGCAGCCAGTGCCGCAGCGCGATCAGCGCGCCGATCACGCTCATCATCGAGCCCGGAATCCACAGCAGCAGCCCGCCGATCTGCTGGTCGCGCAGCGGGCTCAGCCACGTGAACGCGCGGCCGCAGATCGAATAGATCGGATACAGCTCGTGCGGCGTGAAGAAGATCAGTGCGCCCAGCGCGATCTGCGGCGGAATCGCCGCGACGACGATCAGGATCCGGCGCCCCGGCGACAACCGTGCGGGCGGCGCCGGGCGCGGGTCGACGACGAGCCACCAGAACAGCAGCCCGTCGATCACCATGCTCCAGTTCATCACGCGATAAAGACGCCAGTCGAGCATCGCGACGAAATGGATCGGCGACAGCAGCCAGAAATAGATCAGCCCGACGAACAGCACGACCGCGACGACGGGATGGAACAGCACGTCGAGCGTCGCGCGCACCGGCGCCCACGCGAGGGCGGGGCGCACGAAGCGCTGCCGCCAGCCAAACGGGATGCCGGCGCGGATCGCCGCGCCCGGATACGCGAGCGCGATGAAGAACGGCCCGAGGTGATGCAGCACCAGGTGCTGCGCGCGGTGCATGAAGAATTCATGCTCGAAGAAATAGTCGAGCCGCGTGTGCAGCGCGACGTAGAGCGCAGTCAGCCCGAACCAGAACGAGAACTGCCGCAGCGGCGACACCTTCGCCTTCTTCACGCCGCGCGCGAACAGCACGGCGGCCGTCAGCACCGCGACGACCACGGTCGGCGACGGTTCCCACGGATCGAGCCAGTACAGGAGGTTCATCGCGCGCGCATCACTTTGCCTGCGCCGGCGATTTCACCGCGAACGGCGTGTCGAGCGTCTCGCCGTCGGAGAACTTCAGGCGCAGGTGCACGGTGTCGCCCGGCTTGATCGCGTGCTGCGGCTCCTCGAGCATGAAGTGGTAGCCGCCCGGCGCGATGTCGACCTTGCCGCGTGCGGGGATCGTCAGCTTGTCGACCATCTCCATCTTCTGCGTGGAGCCGTTCGACACGGTCTGGTGCAGCATCGCCATCCCGTAGTCGGGGCTGTCGACGTCGACCAGATCGATCGGCTTGTCGCTCGTGTTGACGAGCGTCACGTAGCCGCCGGCGGGCAGCTTGTTCGGCAGCCAGCGCACCCACGCGCCCTGTGCGGTGATCGCGCCGGCCGCATAGGCCTGGGCGCCGGCGCACAGTGCGGCAAGGAGGGCGAGGGTCTTGAGAGTCGTCTTCATGTCGGGATTCAGGTAGTGGAGGCGGGGGCGATGATCCGGCGCACGTCGTCGGCGATGGCGTCGGGCGAGTCGCGGTCGGTCGCGAGCAGGCGCGCGCGGCCGTTCGCGTCGAAGATGTAGACCGCCGAGCTGTGCGTGACTTCGTAACCGCCCGACGCGTCGCGCTTTTCCATCTGGTAGGCGACGCGATAGCGCTTCGCGAGCGACTCGATCTGGCCGTCGGTGCCGGTCAGGCCGCGCGCGTGTTCGGCGTCGAACGCGGCGACATACGACTGCATCGCCTGCGGCGTGTCGCGTGCGGGATCGACCGACACGAACAGGATGCGCACGTCCTTCGCCTGCGGGCCGAGCTTCGCGAGCACCTCCATCAGCCTCGCCATCGTTTCCGGACAGACGTCCGGGCAATGCGTGTAGCCGAAGTAGACGAGCGCGACGTGGCCGCGGAACGCGGCGGCGTCGACCGGGCGGCCGTCGCCGCCGGTCAGCGTGAACGACAGGTCGGGCAGGTGGCCCGTGACGTCGGTCAGGTGCCAGCGTGGCTCGTCGTGCGAGCACGCGGCAAGCGTCGCGGCGGCGGCAACGGCCGCGGCTGCGCGGATCAGGCGGGACAGGCGCCGGTGCGGCGCCGGAAGGGCAGACGACATCTCGGGGTCTGTTTCCATATGGGTTGCAAGCGTGGCAACCCCAAAGTAAAAAGTGCGCTCCAGGGGAAGGCCCGTCGGGCGTTGGCCTGGGCAGTCCATCGCGACGCGGGCCTGCGCGCATGCGAGCCCGACCGGACGGAATGGTGTCGGCCGGCGCGGCGCCATGCGTCGCGCGGCCGGCGGTTGCGACTGTAGCGCAATTCCCGCGCCGGCGTCCTTTCGAAACCCGTACGGCGCCAGCCAGCGGGGCAATATGTCGCAGTTGACGCGCAGCGTGGCACGACGCTTGCGACGTACCGGTTTCGCCCATTTCCGCGCCGAGGCGCGGTAAGATGCGCACAATTCCATGCGCAGCGGCGGCCACGCGGCCGCCCTCAGACTATCGAATCGATGCAATCCGTTCCGGCCTCCCTGTCTCTGACCGATACCGCGTTCTTCTTCGACTTCGACGGCACGCTCGTCGAGCTGGCGCCGACCCCCGACAGCATTCATGTCCGGCCACCGCTGCCGACGCTGCTCGACGAGTTGCGCCGCCGCTCGCACGGCGCGGTCGCGATCGTGTCCGGGCGCGGCATCGACAGCATCGACACGTTCCTGAAGATGCCCGACCTGCCGGTCGCCGGCCTGCACGGCGCCGAGCGCCGCGATGCAAACGGCGACACGCAGCGCGTCGGCTTCAACGATGCGCGGCTGTTGCGCATCGAGCGCGAGCTCGCGGCCGTGGTCGACCGTCACGCGGGCATGCTGCTCGAAATCAAGGGCGCGGCCGTCGCGCTGCATTACCGCAACGCGCCCGAGCTCGAGCCGGTGGCGCGTGAAGCGGCCGAGCGCCTCGTCGCCGAATACGCGGACGCATACGTGCTTCAGCCCGGCAAGATGGTGTTCGAGATCAAGCCGAAGGGCGTCGACAAGGGGCGCGCGCTGGCCGCGTTCCTCGACGAACCGCCGTTCGCGGGCCGCGTGCCGCTGTTCGCGGGCGACGACCTGACCGACGAGAAGGGCTTCGCGGTGGTCAACGCGCGCGGCGGCCTGTCGATCAAGATCGGCGCCGGCGAGACCTCGGCGCGCATGCGGCTCGACTCGGTCGACGCCCTGCATGCGCAGCTCGCGCGCTGGCTCGGTGCCGGGCAGCCCGGCGCATGAGCCGGCTCATCATCGTTTCGAACCGCGTCGCACCGATCTCGGAAGGCGAACCGGCGGCGGGCGGCCTCGCGATCGGCGTGTACGACGCGCTGAAGGAGACCGGCGGCATGTGGTTCGGCTGGAGCGGCGAAGTCGTCGCGTCCGGCGCGCCGCAGATGCGCGTCGAGGAGCACGGGCCCGTGACTTTCGCGACCATCGGCCTGTCGCGTCGCGACTACGACCAGTATTACCGCGGCTTCTCGAACGCGACGCTGTGGCCCGCATTCCATTACCGCGCGGACCTGATCCAGTACGACCGTCACGAGTTCGACGGGTATCGCCGCGTCAACGTGTGGCTCGCGCAGCAGCTCGTGCCGCTGCTGCAGGACGACGACGTGATCTGGGTGCACGACTACCACCTGATCCCGTTCGCGCGCGCGCTGCGCGCGGCCGGCGTGAAGAACCGCATCGGTTTTTTCCTGCACATCCCGTTTCCGGCCGCGCAGGTGCTCGTCAACGTGCCGCCGCATCGCGAGCTCGTCGAGTCGCTGTGCGCGTTCGACCTGCTCGGCTTCCAGACCGAGCCCGACCTGCGCGCGTTCTGCGACTACGTCGAGTTCGAGGCGGGCGGCGAGGTCGAGCGCGACGGCCGCACGGTGCGCGTGCGCGCGTTCGGCCAGACGCTGCGTGCGGCCGCCTATCCGATCGGCGTGTATCCGGACGAGATCGCGTCGCTCGCGCAGGCGGGCGAGAACGGCAAGGCCGTGCGCACGCTCGCGACGTCGTTGCGCGGGCGGCAGCTGATCATGAGCGTCGACCGGCTCGACTATTCGAAAGGGCTGGTCGAGCGGTTCCGCGCGTTCGAGAAGCTGCTCGAGCACCAGGCATCGTTCCGCAATCGCGTGTCGTTCCTGCAGATCGCGCCGTCCACGCGCGCGGACCTGCGCGCGTACCAGGACATCCGCCTGCAGCTCGAGGCGGAGTCGGGGCGCATCAACGGACGTTATGCGGAGCTCGACTGGGCGCCGATCCTGTATATCCACCGGCAGTACGAGCGGCAGGTGCTCGCCGCGCTGTACCGGCTCGCGCGCGTCGGCTTCGTGACGCCGCTGCGCGACGGCATGAACCTCGTCGCGAAGGAATACGTGTCCGCGCAGGATCCGGACAATCCGGGCGTGCTCGTGCTGTCGCGTTTCGCGGGCGCCGCGCGCGAGCTGACGGGCGCGCTGATCGTCAATCCGATCGATATCGAGGGCATGGCCGACGCGCTGTCGCAGGCGCTGACGATGCCGCTCGCCGAGCGGCGCGCGCGCTATGCGGACATGATCGCGCAGCTGCGCGAGAACAACGTGTCGGTGTGGCGCGACCACTTCCTGCGCGATCTGCAGCGCGTGTGACGGCGTGCGCGGCTTGCCGCGCGGCGCGTCGCGATGAAAAAAAAGCCGCCGTGCATCGCGCACGGCGGCTTTTTTGTCGGACCGGCGCCGGCCGTCAGGCCACGCGTTCGCCGGTCGGCGCGCTGCCGTCCGCCGCGTGATGGCGGCCGTGCTGCTTCGCGAGCAGGTCGCGATACAGGCCCGGGCGATTGCGCAGCACGTCGGGGCTGCCGTCGTCGATCACCTTGCCGTTGTTCATCACGATGATGCGGTCGAAGTTGCGCAGCGTCGACAGGCGGTGCGCGATCGCGATCACGGTGCGGCCGACCATCAGGCGGTCGAGCGCGCTCTGGATCGCTTCCTCCGACGCACTGTCGAGCGCGGACGTCGCTTCGTCGAGCAGCAGGATCGGCGCGTCCTTCAGGATCGCGCGCGCGATCGCGATGCGCTGGCGCTGGCCGCCCGACAGCTTGACGCCGCGATCGCCGACGATCGTGTCATAGCCTTCCGGCATCGCCTCGATGAATTCCGCACAGCGCGCGTCGCGCGCGGCGGCGAGCACTTCCTCGCGGGTCGCGTCGGGGCGGCCGTACGCGATGTTGTCGTAGATCGTCCGGTGCAGCAGCGAGATGTCCTGCGGCACCAGCGCGATCGCATGGCGCAGGCTGTCCTGCGTGATCGTCTTCACGTCCTGGCCGTCGACCTTCACGGTGCCGTCCTGCGTATCGTAGAAACGCTGCAGCAGCGCGAGCACGGTCGACTTGCCGGCGCCCGACTTGCCGATCAGCCCGACGCGCTGGCCCGGCTCGATATGCAGGTCGAAATGGTCGAGGATCGCGCGGCGGTGCGGATACGCGAACGTCACGCGCTCGAAATCGACGCGTCCGCCCTTGGCCGACAGCGGCACCGCGTCCGAGCGGTCCGGCATCCCGTGCGGCTCGAGCAGCGTCTTCACGGCTTCAGATAGCCGCGCGACGTGCTGCGTGACGTCGACGAGCGCGACCGCGAGGTCGCGCGTGCCGTGCAGGATCGTGAAGCCGAGCGAGCTGACCAGCACGATGTCGCCCGACGTCGCCTGGCCGCGATCCCACAGCCACAGCGCCCAGCCGAGCAGGCCCGCGGACAGCATCGCGGTGATCACCGCGTGCAGCAGGCGCAGCTTTTCGAGATAGAGCAGGCTTTGCTGGCGCGCGTCCATTTCCGCCTTGACGGTCGCGCCGAAGCGCTTCTGCTCGCGCAGCGTCATCCCGAACGCGCGCACCAGGCCCATGTTGCCGATCACGTCGACGAGCTCGCCGTCGACCGCCGCGGCCTTCGCCGCGAACGCATGGTGGCGCGCGGAGCCGCGCCCGGCGAGCTTGAACAGCACGATCGCGAGCACGGCCGAGCAGCCGAGCAGGCCGGCCGCCATCAGCGGATTGACGACGATGATCATCAGGATCGCGCCCATCACGGCGATGCACGGCGGCAGCACGTTCCACGCCATCGTGTTCTCCGACGTGTAGACGGCGTTCGAGGTGGCCGTGATGCGGCTCGCGAGCGTGCCGGGCTGCTTCTCCGAGTAGTAGGTCGGCGAATGGCCGATCAGGTACTGGAACAGGTCGCGCCGCAGGTCGCCGGTGACCGCGACGAACGTATGCGCGGCGACCCAGCCGCCGACGCGCCACAGCAGGTTGTCGGCGGCGATCAGCCCGACGAGCAGCGCGAACGCGCTCCACAGCGGGCCCGGATGGTGGCGCCCGGTCGCGAGCACGTCGATCAGGTGCTTGATCGCATATTGCGAGCCGAGCGCGCAGCCGACGGCGGCCAGCACACTGACGAGCACGACCAGGTGCGCGACGGGATGCAGGCGGATGTAGCGGAACAGGAACGCGATCGGCCGATGCGCGTAGCTCGACAGCTTCGCGTTGTGGGCGTTGCGCTGGGCGGGGGTGAGAGATTCCAAAATATGCGTGCGGTGATTCGGTGATTGAGCGTTGCGGCCGGATCGCGTGCCGGCCCTGACCCGGACGTTAATCCGGCATTGTAAACAAGGCCACGCCTGGCGCTGCGCGAATCTTGCCGTGGCCCGCGGCTCGCGATCAATTTTGAGATAAAATCCGGCATCCCGTCCTGCGTCGCGCGGGCCGGCAGCCGATGCCGGAAGCCGCGCAGGGCGGCGGGAGTGCCAAAAGGCCTTCCACTCTAGAACGGACACCCGAGTCCGCGGGTTGCAAAGTGTTGCACCTTTGTAACAAAGTAAAGAGTTTGAAATGTCATGGGCCGTATTGGGATAAACCCTAGATAATCGGCTCCGGGTTCGAATCCAGGTTTATTTACGAACCCCTGTCAACGGGTCTTCGTTTCAAACGTTCTAAGCCTGTCGCGTCGCCGGCGCTCCTTGAGCAGCGCGGGTTCGACGCTCCCTGGCAGGCCGATTCGTCCGACGGTCGGACGAAATGCACCCAGCCCGGATCGCCGGCAGGTTGCCGACCCAAGCCTGGTTTTTAGCCGATTTTTTAGGAGTTACGCATGCGAATCGCCCAAATCGCTCCGTTGCACGAAGCGGTACCCCCGAAGCTGTACGGCGGCACCGAACGGGTGGTGTCCTACCTGACTGAAGCGCTCGTCGAGATGGGGCATGACGTCACGCTGTTCGCGAGCGGCGATTCGCAAACCTCCGCGAAGCTCGAAGCCTGCTGGCCGCAGGCGCTGCGCCTCGACCCGACGATCCGCGACGTGATGGCCCCGCACATGCTGCTGCTCGAGCAGGTGCGCCGCCGCGCGGAAGAGTTCGACGTGCTGCATTGCCATATCGACTACTACCCGTTCTCGCTGTTCTCGCGCCAGCCGGTTCCGCATCTGACGACGATGCACGGCCGTCTCGACCTGCCGGAACTGCAGCCGATCTTCAACGCGTTCAGCGACGTGCCGGTCGTGTCGATCTCCGACAACCAGCGCATCCCGCTGCCGCAGGCGAACTGGCTGTCGACCGTGTACCACGGCCTGCCGGAAAACCTGCTGACGCCGATCCCGAACGTGAAGCCGAGCTACCTCGCGTTCCTCGGCCGCATCTCGCCGGAGAAGCGCGTCGACACGGCGATCCGTATCGCCGAGCAGGCCGGCCTGCCGATCAAGATCGCCGCGAAGCTCGACAAGGCCGACCGCGCGTACTACGAAGAGAAGATCAAGCCGCTGTTCTCGCTGCCGCACGTCGAGTACATCGGTGAAATCAGCGAAGCCGAGAAGACCGAATTCCTCGGCAACGCACACGCGCTGCTGTTCCCGATCGACTGGCCGGAGCCGTTCGGCCTGGTGATGATCGAGGCGATGGCGTGCGGCACGCCGGTGATCGCGTTCAAGCGCGGCTCGGTGCCGGAAGTGATCGACAACGGCGTGTCGGGCTTCGTCGTCGAAGACGAACTGTCGGCCGTCGCGGCGCTCAAGCGCCTGGACACGCTGCCGCGCGAGAAGGTCCGCGCCGCGTTCGAAGCGCGCTTCTCGTCGAAGGTGATGGCGCAGAACTACGTGAAGGGCTACGAGGAACTGCTGCGGCAGAAGCGCCGCACGGTGCTGCGCGAAGTCAACGCAGGCTGACAGCCGGGCCGCCGGCCGCTCGCTGCGCGGCCGTCACCGACGCCCCGTCCGGGTTTCCGGCGGGGCGTTGTCACATCCGCGGCGCGGATCTGTTGTATTCTCGCCGCGCCCGATGCCGGGAACGGCCCCGGAAGCGCGCCGGCACCCCATCCTGGCGTCTGTCCAGACGGTAATGTCCCTATAATGGCCGTGCCGCGAAATCCGGCCCCGCACGATCATCCAGAGGAGAGCAGTCTTGGCGAGAACGAAAACCACGCGCGCAGCGCCGGCCCCCGGCGCCGGTGTGATCTTCGCGTTGCGCGCGATCGGTCTCGTGCTGCTCGCGCGCTGGCTGTTCTCGATGTCGGAGATGGGCTATCGCGCGTCGCTGTCCGCGATGGTGTCCTCGCCGTGGGCGTTCATCTATCTGGTGCTGATCTTCCTGCTGCTCGCGCTGCCGGGTGCCGTCGCGCGCGCCGAGCGGCCGTTCCATCCGCTGCCGCAGTGGCTGCGCCAGGCGCTGCGCCTGCTGGCGCTGATCGGTTTCCTGTTCGCCGTCTGGTCGATCGGCGCGTTCGCGTGGGCGGCCGGCTGGCGGCGCGCGCTGCATGCGGTGGCGGCCACCAACGGCTGGCTCGTCGCCGCGCCGGTGCTGTATGCGGCCATCGTGTGGATCTGCCGGCCGCGCCCGCTGTGGCGCACCAACGTCGCGGCACGCCGCTTCGCGGTCGGCCGCTACGCGATCTCGCTCGATACGCTGACGCGCACCGTGATCGTGTGGATGGAGAGCCGCAAGGTCGGCCAGTACGATGCGCGCGAGCTGTCGGTGCGCTGGCCCGGCCGGGCGGCGCAGGGCGGCGCTCCGTCGGGCGGCGTACCGTCGGGCGACGCTCCGTCGGGCGACGCTCCGTCGGCGGCCGCGCTGCCGCCGCGCGGCGGTCCGTTCCGGCGGCCGAAGGTGGAATTGCTGTGGGATTCGCCGGCGGCCGTCGGCCACAACCGGCAGATCGTGATGCGCGCGCCGCTCGCGACCGAGGGCGACCGCGTCGCGGTGCTCGCGCTCGACGCGGCGCTCAAGCAGATCGTCTGACAAGGTCCGCGCACGGTGCGCGGGCGTCGAAGGAGGCGTGATGATTGTCCGTTGGCTGCTGGCGGCTGTCCATCTGAGCGCATTCGGCGTCGCGTTCGCGGCGATCGCGGGGCGCAACCGTGCGCTGCGCCGTTTGATCGCGTCCGCGCAGGCCGCCGATCTGCCGGGCGTATTCAAGGCCGATGCGGTGTGGGGGCTGTCGGCGCTCGTGCTGATCGCCACCGGCCTCGCGCGTGCATTCGGCGGGTTCGAGAAAGGCAGCGCCTACTACCTGCACGAGCCGCTTTTTCACCTGAAGATGACCGCGCTCGTGCTGATCCTGCTGCTCGAGGTCGTACCGATGCTCGGGCTGATCCGCTGGCGCGCCGCCGCGCGGCAGCAGCGGATGCCCGATATCGGGCGCGCCCGCACCTATGTGAGGATCGGCCACTGGCAGGCGATGCTCGTGATCGTCATCGTGTTCGCCGCGTCGGGGATGGCGAGGGGGATTGGCGCTGCCGGCTAGGTGCGGCCGGCTAGGTGCGACCGGCTAGGTGCGGCCGGCTAGGTGCGGCCGGCTAGGTGCGACCGCCTAGGTGCGACCGGCTAGGCACTGCCGGCTGACGCGGCCCGCGCCAGCCGTCCCGCCCCGCCTTCACCGCACGAGGCAGGGGCGCTTGTTGTCGAAGGTCCAGCCCGGAATCAGATACTGCATCGCCGCCGCGTCGTCGCGCGCGCCGAGCGCATGCTGCTTGTACAGTTCGTGCGCGTGCGCGACCGCATCCATGTCGATGTCGATGCCGAGCCCTGGCCGCTTCGGCACCTCGACGAGCCCGTTCTCGATCTTCAGCGGCTCGCGCGTCAGGCGTTCCCCGTCCTGCCAGATCCAGTGCGTGTCGATCGCCGTGACCTTGCCCGGCGCGGCGGCCGCGACGTGCGTAAACATCGCGAGCGACACGTCGAAGTGGTTGTTCGAGTGCGAACCCCACGTGAGGCCCCAGTCGCGGCACATCTGCGCGACGCGCACCGAGCCCTGCATCGTCCAGAAGTGCGGATCCGCGAGCGGGATGTCGACCGCCTGCAGCTGCACCGCGTGGCCCATCTGCCGCCAGTCGGTCGCGATCATGTTGGTCGCGGTCGGCAGCCCCGTCGCGCGGCGGAATTCGGCCATCACCTCGCGGCCCGAGTAGCCGTTCTCCGCGCCGCAAGGATCTTCCGCGTACGCGAGCACGTGATGGAGGTTGCGGCACAGCCGCACGGCTTCGTCGAGCGACCACGCGCCGTTCGGGTCGAGCGTCACGCGCGCGTCCGGGAAGCGCTCGGCGAGCGCCGTGACGGCCTCGACCTCGCGCGCGCCTTCGAACACGCCGCCTTTCAGCTTGAAGTCGTTGAAGCCGTAGCGCGCATGCGCGGCTTCCGCGAGCCGCACGACCGCCTCGGGCGTCAGCGCGGGCTCGTCGCGCACACGCGTCCAGTCGTCGGTGGCGCCGCGCCCGTCGCGATAGGGCAGCGCGGTTTGGGTGCGATCGCCGACGTAGAACAGGTAGCCGAGCATCTCGACGCGCTCGCGCTGCTGTCCTTCGCCGAGCAGCGCGGCGACCGGCACGCCGAGGTGCTGGCCGAGCAGGTCGAGCAGCGCGGCTTCGAGCGCGGTGACCGCGTGGATCGTCGTGCGCAGGTCGAAGGTCTGCAGCCCGCGGCCGCCCGCGTCGCGATCCGCGAAGCGGCGGCGCACGTCGTTGAGCACCGCGTGATGGTTGCCGACCGGCTGGCCGACGACGAGCGCGCGCGCGTCGTCGAGCGTGCGGCGGATGCTCTCGCCGCCCGGCACCTCGCCGACGCCGGTGCGGCCCGCGCTGTCCTTCAGGATCACGAGGTTGCGGGTGAAGAACGGGCCGTGCGCGCCGCTCAGGTTGAGCAGCATGCTGTCGTGGCCGGCGACCGGAATCGCTTGCAGGTCGACGATGCGCGGCGTGTCGTAGGAGGGCGAGGCAGTGACGGCGTTCATGGCGGCGATGACGATAGGGTGGGCGGCGCCGTGCGGCAAAAGCTTTGCCGCGCGCGGCAGGAGGTGCGATCATTCGACAACCGACGTGCGCGGTCACGCGCCGGCATGTCACTGCAACCCCGAATCGCGGGGCGATACGTTCGATGCCGGCTTCGCACCCGGCCGCAACACGCGATGTGCGTGTCCCGGCCGTGCGCGAAACCCGGGACCGGCGCAGGCGTGACTGCGTTTGCGCCGGCCGACAGGAGACGAATACAGCGATCATCAGTCGTCGGATGACTTGTGACGCAGTATAATGAAACATCGGCTTTCGCTCAAACCCCGCGTAAACCCTCGGCTCACATCAGATCATTCAAAAAAGGAACCGGCCTCATGTCCGTGCCAACGCTTCCCGCAGCGCCGCGCCGTCGCGCGCGCAGCCTCGCACAAGATGTCGTCGACGCGCTGACCGCCCAGATCGAAAACGGCACGCTGCGTCCTGGCGACAAGCTGCCGACCGAAACCGAAGTGATGGCGGCGCAGGGCGTGAGCCGCACGGTCGTGCGCGAGGCGATCTCGCGGATGCAGGCGAGCGGCCTGATCGAGACGCGGCACGGCATCGGCAGCTTCGTGCTGGAGCCGTCGCGCCGCCAGGCGCTCGGCATCGATCCCGCGACGATCACGACGCTGCGCGACGTGCTCGCGGTGCTGGAGCTGCGCATCAGCCTCGAGAGCGAATGTGCGAGCCTTGCCGCGCAGCGTGCGAACGACGCCGATCTCGCCGCGCTGCGGCGCGCGCTCGACGCGATCGCGGCGGGAGCCGGCGGCGGCCGCGACACCGCGCAGCTCGACTACCAGTTCCACCTGCAGATCGCGCAGTCGACCGGCAACCGCTATTTCGTCGACATCATGACGCAGCTCGGCACCTCGATCATTCCGCGCACGCGCGTGAATTCCGCGCGTTTTGCCGGCGACGACCTCGAGCGTTACGTCGGTCGCCTGAACCACGAGCACGAGGACATCTACGAGGCGATCGCGCGCCACGATCCCGAGGCCGCGCGCGCCGCGATGCGCACGCACCTGACCAACAGCCGCGAACGGCTGCGCCGTGCGCACGAGGCGGCCGAGGCGGAGCGCGATACGCAGGCGACGTGACGCAATAACGTCAGTCGTCATACGAGATCGGCGGACATTCGACGATCGATGGCCGGGCGGGGCGGCGGCAATACGCGCCGCCGGCCCGCCCGGCCGTTCACGTTTCGCGCGCCGCCGCTCAACCCCCCTTCGTCACGATCGTCTTCCAGGCGCCGCCCTTCACCTGGTACAGCGTCGACATCCCGCTCTTCAGCGAGCCGTCGTTCGCGAACGAGATGCGGCCCGTGATGCCCTCGAAGTCGACCTTCTTCAAGGCAGGGCGATAGACCTTCGGATCGGTCGAGCCGGCCGCCTGCATCGCCTTGATCGCGGCCCAGGTCGCGTCGTAGCCGAACTGCGCGTACGACAGCACGTCGACGCCGAAGCGCTTCCTGAACCGCTGCTCGAAGTCCTTGCCCTGCGGCAGCTCGTCGAGCGGGCGCCCGTATTCCCACGCCATCGCGCCTTCCGCGGCCGGCCCGGCGATCTTGATGAACTCGTTGTCCTTCACGCCGCCGCCGCCGACGAACTGCGCGTTCAGCCCGAGCTGGCGCATCTGCTTGATGAAGTTCGCGGCGAGCGAGTCGAGGCCGCCGAAGAAGATCAGGTCGGGGTTCTTGCCCTTCAGGCTGGTGATCTGCGCGCGGAAGTCGACCGCCTGGTTGCTGGTGAACTCGCGGCCGATGATGGTGCCGCCGGCGGCCTTCACCGCCTTCTCGAACTCGTCGGCCTCGCCCTGGCCGAACGCGGTGCGGTCGTCGATGATCGCGATCCGCTTCGCCTTGGTCACGTCGACCGCGTACTTGCCCGCGTTGCCGGCGTTCTGGCCGTCGGTCGCGATCACCATGAACATGTTGGCGAGCCCGCGCGACGTGAGCGTGGGGTTGGTTGCGGCCGGATCGATCACCGGGATGCCGGCCTTGTCGTAGACGACCGAGGCCGGAATCGTCGTGCCCGAGTTGAAATGACCGATCACCACCGACACGTTCTGGTCGACGAGCGCCTGCGCCGCCTGCACGCCGATGCGCGGGTCGGCCTGGTCGTCCTGCACGACCAGGTTGAAGTGCGCGGGCTTGCCGGCGATCTGCACCTTCTGCGCGACGGCGTCGTCGAGCGCGAGCTGGACGCCGTTCTGCAGGTCCTTGCCGTAGCCGGCGTTCACGCCGGTGAGCGGTGCGGCGAAGCCGACCTTCACGACGGTCTCGTCGGCGGCCTGTGCGGCCTGCTGCGCGAAGAGGGCAAGCGCGGATGCAATCGACACGGACAACAGCGAATGACGGAATTTCATGTTCGATCCTCTTGTTCGACACCAGCGGTGGGTAGCGCACGCGGCCGGGCGCGTGCGGCGGGCGGGCGGTTCGACCGCTTCTCGGTATCGGGCGGGGAGGCCGGCATGATGCTTCTCGGAAGCTGCCCCCGTCAGGCTCGTCGGTGAGCCCCGATCGCCTCGATATATAGGTCGCCGATATGCGTGGGTCTTGGCTGTTTGCCGCGCATTCGATGCGGATTTGCGCATAGCTTCCGCGCGTGCGCGGGAGGCCGGTATCGGGAGTTTCCCGCCGCGAAAGGGCGGGGAAAGGCGGCAGTCGGGAAAGGTGCGCGGCGCGGCCTCGCGGGGCCGCGCCGCGCCGTCGCCGTCAGTCGGACGACGAGGCGGCCGTGGCCGACGATTCGGACAGGGCGTCCGGGGCCGCGTCGAGGTCGTGCGCGGATGCGCTCGTGCGGATCAGCGGGTCGCTCATGCTCGGGCGGCCGGTTTCGACGTGGCCGGCGAAGCGGCGCAGGAAGCCGAGCAGCCGGCCGTCGCTGACGGTCAGGTCGTACCAGCCGTGACTGCTGCGCAGATCCCAGTAGTCGTCGACCTGCGCGCCCGGCGCCAGCTCGAAGGTGCGCGCGGCGCCGTGGCCGTACGCGTTCGCGACCTTGAGCCGCACCGTCTTGTGGCCGCGGTTCATCAGGCGCAGCGTGATGTTGCCGTTCGCGACGTCGTACCCGTAGATCACCTCGGGGTTCACGCTCGCCTCGCCGATGCCGGTCGCGAACGGGCCGCGGAAGCGGCAGTAGAAGCCGTTCGGGCCGTACACGTCGAGATCGTACAGGCCGAGCGAGGCCGCGGCGCTCCACGTGTCGGCGAGTCGCTTGGCGGCTTCGACGGTGTAGGTCCACGGGCCGTCGAGACGGTTGCGCGACTGCACCTGGAATGCCGCGCCCACGCGGCCGGTATTCGCGAAGCTGAGCCGGAACGGGCCGTTGGGCGTATCGACGCGGCCGTGCACGAACAGTTCGTACGGCAGCGCGCGCGCCGGACGCAGCCCGGCTTCCTGTTTCGGCAGCGTCTGCAGCAGCGGCGGCACCGGGATGTAGTCGGGATGGCGCAGCCGATCGGGCGGCGCGTAGCCGCTCGTGTCGGGCAGCGTCGGCACGCCGGCGTCGGCCGTCGCGAAGTCGAATGCGGACGTCAGGTCGCCGCACACCGCGCGCCGCCACGGCGACACGTTGCCGGCCGGCGCACCGAAACGCGCCTCGATGAATTGCAGCAGCGAGGTGTGATCGAAGGTCTGCGAGCAGACCCAGCCGCCCTTGGTCCACGGCGACACGACCAGCATCGGCACGCGCGGCCCGAGCCCGTACGGGCCCGCCATGTGCGACGCGTCGCCGGGGAACGCCTCGTTGGTCGTCGCGACCGTCGACAGCCCGTTGTCGCGCGACTGCGGCGCGAACGGCGGCGGCACGTGGTCGAAGAAGCCGTCGTTCTCGTCGTAGGTGATGAACAGCGCGGTCTTGCTCCACACGTCCGGGTTCGACACGAGCGTCTGCAGCACCTGCTCGATGTACCACGCGCCGTAGTTCGCGGGCCAGTTCGGATGCTCGGAATACGCCTCCGGCGCGCAGATCCACGACACCTGCGGCAGCGTGCCGTTCTTCACGTCCTGCTGCAGCACGTCGAACAGCGTGCCGCCGGCGCTGATGTTGGTGCCGGTGCGCGCCTTGTCGTACAGCGGCGTGCCGGGCAGCGCGGTGCGGTACTGGTTGAAGTAGAGCAGCGAGTTGTCGCCGTAGTTGCCGATGTACGGGTTCTGCGTCCAGCCCCACGAGCCGTTCGCGTCGAGCCCCGTGCCGACGTCCTGGTAGATCTTCCACGACACGCCGGCCTGTTCGAGCACTTCCGGATAGGTCGTCCAGCCGTAGCCCTTTTCCTCGTTGCCGAGCACCGGGCCGCCGCCCGCGCCGTCGTTGCCGACGTAGCCGGTCCACATGTAGTAGCGGTTCGGGTCGGTCGAGCTCGGGATCGCGCAGTGGTACGCGTCGCAGATCGTGAACGCGTCGGCGAGCTGGTAGTGGAACGGGATGTCGTCGCGCTTCAGGTAGGCCATCGTCGTGGTGCCCTTGTTCGGCACCCACTGGTCGTAGCGGCCCTTGTTCCACGCCGCGTGCATGTCCTGCCAGCCGTGCGGCAGGTCCTGCAGGAACTGCAGGCCGAGCTTGTCGGCGCCCGGATGGAACGGCAGCACCTCGGCCGGGCCGACCGGCTGATGGAACACCGACTTGCCGTTCGCGAGGCGCAGCGGGCGCGGATCGCCGAAGCCGCGCACGCCGCGCAGCGTGCCGAAGTAATGGTCGAACGAGCGATTCTCCTGCATCAGGATCACGATGTGTTCGATGTCGCGGATCGTGCCGGTACGGCGGTTCGCGGGAATCGCGAGCGCATCGCGGATCACGGGCGGGAACAGGTTCAGCGCGGCGGCGCCGGCAGTGCCGGCGGCGACGCGCAGGAAGTCACGACGGTTCGATCGGGTCATGGTCGTTATCGTGCGGTAAAGGAGGGAGCCGATTGGCGGGACCTGCGGGAATGGACGGCCCGCGGCGCAGGATGCGGCTGCGCCGGGTCGTGCCGCCGCGAGCATAGCGAGGAATCGGTGTCATTCATGTGAAGTCCGAAAACGTTTGCACGCGCGACCCCGGGAGCGGCTTTTTGCAACGTTCCGGCGCGGTCGCGGCACGTCGGCTGCGCAACGCGGGCGGGGAAGCGGGCGGGAAAGCGGGCGGAAAGCGGGGCGGAAGACGGGCGCGCGGCGGCGGCGCGCGCGGCGCGGATCCGTCAGGCGTCGGTCACCCACGCGCCGAACCATTCGCTCGGCCGGGCGATTTCGTCCTGCGCGGCGACGAGTTCGAGTTCGTAGCGGCGCGCGTCGTAGGTGGCCTTGACGACCGCGTGCACGGCCGCGAGCGTGTGCTCGAACGCGGCGCGCACCGAGTCGCCGCGCAGCCGGCGCGCGACGAAGATCGCGCTGGTGAGGTCGCCCACGCCCACCGGATGGCGCGGAAACGCGTACAGCGGCCGCTGGCCGATCCACGCCTCGGTTTCGGTGACGGCGAGCATGTTGAAGCGGTCGGCGGGGCTGTTGCGGTCGTGCAGGTGCTTGACGAGGATGATCTGCGGGCCGCGGCGGATCAGCGTGCGGCACGCGTCGACGGCTTCGGCGACGGTCTCGATGCGCCGCCCGGCGAGCTTCTGCAGCTCGGTGTGGTTCGGCGACATGCCGTCCGCGAGCGCCGGCATTTCGTGGACGATGAACTCCTCGACGCCGGGTTCGGGCCGGATGCCGCCCGTCTGGCCCATCGCGGGATCGCAGAAGTACCACGCGTTCGGGTTCATCGCCTTCACCGCGCGCACGATGTCGACGGTCGCGCGCGCCTGCGCCGGCGAGCCGACGAAGCCGGACAGCACCGCGTCGCAGCGCTTGAGCGCGCCGATCGCGGCGATGCCGTCGACGAGCTGCTCCATCTTCGCGGCGTCGATCGCGCTGCCCGCCCAGTGGCCGTACTGCATGTGATTCGACAGCTGGACGGTGTTGAGCGGCCAGACGTTGACGCCGAGGCGCTGCATCGGAAACACGGCCGCGCTGTTGCCGGCATGGCCGTAGATGACGTGCGACTGAATGCTGAGGACGTTTTTCATGGGAATTCGCCTGCACGCGTTTCAGGGGTCACGTCACACGATACCCGAGTTCGCCGCGCGCGCGGAAGTCGCGCCGGCCCGGGTGTTGCGCGCCGTCGTCAGCGTCGGGCGCGTAGAATCGCGGGGCGCGGCGCCGATCGGCTGCCCGCGAGCGTCTTCAATTACCGTGACCGTCATGATTCCGATCTGCAAGATGTTGTCCGTCGTGCGCGCCGCGCTGCTCGGCGCGGGCGTTGCCGTTGCCTGCGCCGCGACGCCCGCGGGGGCGGCCGCGCCGGCTGCCGCCGGCAACGACGGGCCCGAGTATGGCCCGCGCCTGGAAGGCTTCACCTATCCGGCGCCCGTGCACCGCTACGCGTTCACGTCGCAGCGCGACACGCTCGAGATGATGTACATGGACGTGCAGCCGGCGCACCCGAACGGCCGCACCGTCGTGCTGCTGCACGGCAAGAATTTCTGCTCGGGCACCTGGGAAGACACCATCGGCGTGCTGAGCCGCGCCGGCTACCGCGTGATCGCGCCGGACCAGATCGGCTTCTGCAAGTCGTCGAAGCCCGAGCGCTACCAGTACAGCTTCCAGCAGCTTGCGCGCAATACGCATGCGCTGCTCGAATCGATCGGCGTGAAGTCGGCGACGATCGTCGGCCACTCGACCGGCGGGATGCTCGCGATGCGCTACGCGCTGATGTATCCGAAGGCGACCGAGCAGCTCGTGCTCGTGAACCCGATCGGCCTCGAGGACTGGAAGGCGCTCGGCGTGCCGCCGCTGTCGGTCGACTACTGGTATGCGCGCGAGCTGAAGACGACGGCGGACGGGATTCGCCGCTACGAGCAGTCGACCTACTACGCGGGCAAGTGGTCGCCGTCGTACGAGCGCTGGGTGCAGATGCTCGCGGGGATGTACCGCGGCCCCGGCCGCGACATCGTCGCGTGGAACTCCGCGCTGATCTACGACATGATCCTCACGCAGCCGGTCGTCTACGAGCTCGGCGCGATCCGCGTGCCGACGCTGCTGCTGATCGGCGACAAGGACACGACCGCGATCGGCAAGGACGTGTCGCCGCCCGACGTGCACGCGAAGCTCGGCCACTATCCGGAGCTCGCGAAGCGCACGCAGGCCGCGATTCCCGGTGCGCAGCTCGTCGAATTCCCGACGCTCGGGCATGCGCCGCAGATCCAGGATCCGGACGCGTTCCACAAGGCGCTGCTCGACGGGCTGGAGGCCGTGCATCCGCAGTGACGCAGTGACGCGGCGCCGCTGCGCGACGCGCGGCGGCGGCCCGGCCGTCAGCGCGCTTCGTTCGCGAGCTCGTCGCGGATCTGCGCGGTCAGTTCGAACGAGCGCAGCCGCGCCGCGTGGTCGTAGATCTGCGCGGTGACGATCAGCTCGTCCGCGCCCGTCTGCGCGATCCGCGCGCGCAGCTTGTCGCGCACCGTGTCGCGCGAGCCGACCGCCGCGAACGACAGCGAATGCGCGACGTTCGCGAGTTCGAGCTCGTTCGCCTCGAGCAGGTCGACCGGCGGCGGCAGCTTGCCGGGCGTGCCGCGCCGCAGGTTGATGAACTGCTGCTGCAATGACGTGAACAGCCGCCGCGCTTCCTCGTCGGTATCGGCCGCGAACACGTTGACGCCGACCATCGCATGCGGCTTCGGCCACGCGGCCGACGGCCGGTACTGCGCGCGGTAGATCTCCAGCGCGCGCATCAGGTAGTCCGGCGCGAAGTGCGACGCGAACGCGAACGGCAGGCCCATCATCGCGGCGAGCTGCGCGCTGAACAGGCTCGAGCCGAGCAGCCAGACCGGCACCTCGAGCCCCGCACCGGGCACCGCGCGCACGCGCTGGCCGGGCGCCGGTTCCGCGAAGTAGCGCAGCAACTCGGCGACGTCGTCCGGAAACGAGTCGGCGCTGCCGATCAGGTCGCGGCGCAGCGCGCGCGACGTGGTCTGGTCGGTGCCGGGCGCGCGGCCGAGGCCGAGGTCGATGCGTCCCGGATAGAGCGACGCGAGCGTGCCGAACTGCTCGGCGATCACGAGCGGCGCGTGGTTCGGCAGCATGATGCCGCCGGAGCCGACGCGGATCGTCCGCGTGCCGCCCGCGACGTGGCCGATCACGACCGCGGTGGCCGCGCTCGCGATGCCGGGCATGTTGTGGTGCTCGGCAAGCCAGTAGCGCCGGTAACCCCAGCGTTCCGCATGTTGCGCGAGATCGAGCGTGTTGCGGAACGCCTGCGCGGCGTCGGCGCCGGCGGGAATGGGGGCGAGGTCGAGTACGGAGAACGGTGTCATCGGATGGCCTTCGAAGGGGCGTGCGGTGATGCGCATACGCAACAGATGCGTGTGATTTTGCCAAAGGGTTCCGGAACGCGCTGGCGGCGCATCGATACCCATGCGACCCGCAGGGCTGCCGCGTGGCTCGATGCGATTGTTGCGAAAATCGATCCAATCGCCGGTTTATTACGAGTCTTTACCGGGATTGGACGCGAATCCGCATCGACATACAAAATTGCACGAAACGTTTGATTTTCAAGACTGCAATACGCCTGCAAAGCGCTTACGCTAACGTGAACGTGGTGGCGTCGAAAGGATTCGCCGGCCGGACAGCTTTGCGGGAATTGCACCAGTGCGTTTCGCGCAGTGCCAAGCGCGGGGTGCCGTGGACTGTTAAAATCCGGCGCCTGTCCATGTTGTGCCGATGGCAACCATTCGATCTTCTCGCGCCCCGTCCGGGTGCCGCGCGAAGTGGCTCGCGCCGCCCGAAACAGGGCATGGCCGCCGTCGGGAAAATGGGCCGAGCCTCCCTCAAATACACAGACGCTGCTGGAACAAGGAGTCGGGTCGTGCCCGCGTTCGTTGCTGTCGGATCATCCAATCAAGCTGGACCACGCTCAATCGACTGCCGGCTCGGCTGCGTCGACGGGGGGCGCTGCGCATGACGCCTGCCGTATCGCTGCTCGACTGGCTCCTGATCGCGTTCACGCTGGCGGCGGCCGGCTATGCGCTCGTCGCGGCTTTCGCGCCGCGCCCGCGCACGCCGCGCACGGCCGCGCGCGACGGGTTCGAGCCGGTCAGCGTGCTCAAGCCGCTGTGCGGCGCGGAGCCGCATCTGTACGAGAACCTGTCGACCTTCTGCGAGCAGCGTCATCCGCGCCATGAAGTGCTGTTCGGCGTCGCGTCGGCGGCCGATCCGGCCATCGCGGTCGTCGAGCGGCTGCGCGCCGACTATCCGGAGTGCGACATCGGGCTCGTGATCGACGCGCGCGTGCACGGCAAGAACCTGAAGGTCAGCAACCTGATCAATCTCGCCGAGCGTGCGAAGTACGACCGCATCGTGATCGCGGACAGCGACATCGCGGTGAAGCCCGACTACCTGGAGCGCGTGACGGCGCCGCTCGCCGACGCGTCGGTCGGCGTCGTCACCTGCCTGTATCATGCGCGCAGCGTCGGCGGCTTCTGGACGCGCATCGGCGCCCAGTTCGTCGATGCCTGGTTCGCGCCGTCGGTGCGGATCACGCATCTCGGCGGTTCGAGCCGGTTCGGTTTCGGCGCGACGCTGGCGCTCACGCGCGACACGCTCGACCGGATCGGCGGCCTGTCGGCGCTGAAGGACGAACTGGCCGACGATTTCTGGCTTGCCGAGTTGCCGCGCCGCCTTGGGCGGCGTACCGTGCTATCCGAGGTCGAGGTCGCGACCGACGTGATCGAGGCGTCGTTCGGGCCGCTGTGGCACCGCGAGACGCGCTGGCTGCGCACGATCCGTTCATTGAACCCGGCCGGCTTCGCGTTCCTGTTCATCACGTTTACCGCGCCGTGGCTCGCGATCGGCGCGGCGCTGGCGTTGTCGCTGGACGGCACCGTCGCGGGCCTGGTGGCCGGCTGGGCTGCCGCCGCGGGCGCGTTCGGCCGGCTCGTGCTGCACGCGCGCGGCGAGGACGGCTGGCGCGCGTTCTGGCGCGACCTGCCGCTGGTCGCGGTGCGCGACACGCTGCTCGCGCTCGAATGGCTGGTCGCCGCGTTCGGCACGCACGTCGTGTGGCGCGGCGCAAGGATGACGGTGGTCGGCGGCGAACGCGCGACGGCCGCAGTGGAAGGGGGCGACGGCCGTTAGGCCCGCTCCGTGCCGGCATGGCGGGCGCGGGCCCGTGCGCCGGCGGAATTCGGCCCGACGGGCCGCGACGTGCCGCGCGAGCGTTGCGGCACGACATGACAGAGAGGCGGGCGCCCGAGCGGCGGCCCGCGGTTTTTTTTGACTGAATCGTTGAATCGAATCGAACTATGCAGGCTACCGGAGCATTCATGAAAACGCTGTTCTTGCAGGCCCCTTCGTATGACGGCTTCGACGGCGGAGCCGGCTCGCGCTATCAGGCGAAGCGCGAAATCCGTTCCTTCTGGTATCCGACCTGGCTCGCGCAGCCGGCCGCGCTGGTGCCGGGCAGCCGCGTCGTCGATGCGCCGGCCGACGGCCTGTCGGTCGAGGAAACGCTGAAGATCGCCAACGACTACGATCTCGTGATCATCCACACGAGCACGCCGTCGTTCCCGACCGATGCGATGTTCGCGCAGGACCTGAAGAAGATGAAGCCGTCGATGCTGGTCGGCATGGTGGGCGCGAAGGTGATGGTCGATCCGCACAACTCGCTGACGGCGAGCGACGCAATCGACTTCGTGTGCCGCGAGGAATTCGACTACACCTGCAAGGAACTCGCCGAAGGCAAGCCGTTCCCCGAGATCAAGGGCTTGAGCTGGCGCGCGAAGGACGGCTCGATCGAGCACAACGAAGCGCGTCCGATCCTCGAGAACATGGACGAGCTGCCGTTCGTCGCGCCCGTCTACAAGCGCGACCTGAAGATCGACAACTACTTCATCGGTTACCTGAACTACCCGTACGTGTCGATCTACACGGGCCGCGGCTGCAAGTCGCGCTGCACGTTCTGCCTGTGGCCGCAGACGGTCAGCGGCCATCGCTACCGCACGCGCTCGGTCGAGAACGTGCTCGCGGAAGCAAAGTGGATCCGCGACAACATGCCGGAAGTGAAGGAACTGATGTTCGACGACGACACCTTCACCGACGACCTGCCGCGCGCCGAAGCCATCGCCATCGGCCTGGGCAAGCTCGGCATGACCTGGTCGTGCAACGCGAAGGCCAACGTGCCGTACAAGTCGCTCAAGATCATGAAGGAAAACGGCCTGCGCCTGCTGCTGGTCGGCTTCGAATCCGGCGACGACCAGATCCTCGTGAACATCAAGAAGGGCGTGCGCACCGATTTCGCGCGCCGCTTCAGCGCGGACTGCAAGAAGCTCGGCATCAAGATCCACGGCACCTTCATCCTCGGCCTGCCGGGCGAGACGCAGGAAACCATCAAGAAGACGATCGAGTACGCGAAGGAAATCAATCCGCACACGATCCAGGTGTCGCTCGCCGCGCCGTATCCGGGCACGACGCTCTACAAGCAGGCCGTCGAGAACGGCTGGATGGAGGAGAACAAGACCATCAACCTGGTCAGCAAGGAAGGCGTGCAGCTCGCGGCGATCGGCTATCCGCACCTGTCGCGCGACGAGATCTATCACCATCTCGAGCAGTTCTATCGCGAGTTCTACTTCCGTCCGTCGAAGATCTGGGAGATCGTGCGCGAGATGCTGACGAGCTGGGACATGATGAAGCGCCGCCTGCGCGAGGGTGTCGAGTTCTTCCGCTTCCTGCGCGCGCACGAGGCCTGATTCGTGACGACACGGCGGGCGGCGCGGGCGCTCATCTTCACCGCGGACGATTTCGGGCTGCATCCGCGTGTGAACGCGGCGGTCGAGCGCGCGCATCGCGACGGCGTGCTCAACGCCGCGAGCCTGATGGTCGGCGCGCCGGCCGCGCAGGATGCGATCGCGCGCGCGCGGCGGCTGCCGTCGCTCGCGGTCGGCCTGCATCTGGTCCTCGCGGACGGCCCGGCCACGCTGCCCGCGCACGAGATTCCCGCGCTCGTCGGCCCTGACGGGCGGTTCGGCGACGCGATGGCGAAGGACGGCTGTCGCTTCTTCTTCCTGCCGCACGTGCGCGCGCAGCTGCGCCGCGAGATCCGTGCGCAGTTCGACGCCTTCGCGGCGAGCGGCCTGCCGCTCGATCACGTGAACGCGCACAAGCACTTCCATCTGCATCCGACCGTGCTGTCGATGATCGTCGAGATCGGCCGCGACTACGGGCTGCGCGCGGTGCGGCTGCCTTACGAGACGAGCGCGCCCGCGTGGCTCCGGCCGTGGATCGCGCTGGTGCGCGCGCGGCTCGATCGCGCCGGGCTCGCGCACAACGACTACGTGGTCGGGATCGAGCACACCGGCGCGATGGACGAGGCCGTGCTGCTCGACGCGCTCGCGAAGCTGCCGCCGGGCGTCGGCGAGATCTACTGTCATCCGGCCGAAGCGGGCGACGGCCCGATCACGCCGACGATGGCGGCCTACCGCCCGGCCGACGAACTCGATGCGCTGCTGTCGCCGCGCGTGGCGGCCGCGCTGAAGGCGGCGGGCGTCGCGACCGGCGGCTTCGCGGACGTGTTCGGCCACCCCGGGGCCGCGCGTGCCGCGCGGCCGTCGCGCCGGCCGGGAGCGCAGCCGTCATGATGAAGTGGATCAAATGGCTCGGCTGGCCGATCGGCATCGGCATCCTGGTTGCGCTCGGGCTGCGCGACGGCGTCGGCGACGTGGTGCAGATGCTCGCGCGCGCCGGCTATGCGCTGCTGTGGCTCGTGCCGTTCCATGCGCTGCCGCTGCTGCTCGATGCGTATGCGTGGCATCGCCTGCTCGACCGGCGCGCGTCGCTGCCGTTCCTGTGGTGGATCGCGACCGTGCGCGAGGCCGTGAACCGGCTGCTGCCGGTGGTCGGGATCGGCGGCGAGCTGGTCGGGATCCGGCTCGCGCGCTGGCAGGTGTCGGACGCGAGCCGCGTGACGGCGTCGGTGATCGTCGAGGTGCTGGTGACGATCGTCGTCCAGTATGCGTTTGCCGCGCTCGGCCTCGTGCTGCTGCTCGCGACGACGCACGACATGGGCGGCGGCACGATCGGCGTCGCGCTGCTGCTGACGCTGCCGCTGCCCGTGCTCGGCGTCGTGCTGATGCGGCGCGGCGGGATCTTCCACGCGATCGAGCGCTTCGCGGGCCGCCTGCTCGGCGATTCGCACCGACTGCTGCAGGGCGTCGACGGCAAGCGGCTCGACGCCGACATCGACGCGCTGATGTCGCGCACGCCGCTGCTGTTCGGCGCGTTCTTCTGGCAGCTGGCCGGCTACGTGCTCGGCGCGCTCGAAATCTACTGGGCGCTCGCGCTGCTCGGCCATCCGGTGTCGATCGGCGGCGCGATCGCGATCGAGGCGATGACGCAGGCCGTGCGGCATGCGGCGTTCATGGTGCCGGGCGGGCTCGGCGTACAGGAGGCGACCGTCGTGCTGCTCGCGCAGATGTTCGGCGTCGACCGCGACACCGCGCTGTCGCTGGCGCTCGTCAAGCGCGGCCGCGAAGTGCTGTTCAGCAGCCTGTCGCTGGTGTCGTGGCAGGTCGCCGAACTGCTGCGCACGCGCCGGCGGATCGCTGCACCGCCGGTCGCCCCGCATGCGGCGGCGCAGCGGGTGGCCGAAACCGAAACGACGCATTGAACGAGACGGGCCGCGCGCCCGTCTCGCGCTTTTGGCGTCGCGCGGGTATGCTTGCCGCGTGTTTTCTCGACATGCATTTCTTCCGATGATCTTTCGTTTCCGGCTGCTTCCCGTGACGCTGCTGGCCGCTGCGCTGGCGCTGACCGGCTGCGACGACAAGCAAGGCGAGTTCGACGTGCAACGTATCAGGGACTTCTTCAACGCGATCAAGCCCGCGCCGCTGCTGCTCAAGGGGCTGAAGGTCGGCGAGTCGACCGAGGCCGACGTGCGCGGCACGATGGGCAGGCCCGAGACCGAGCGCACGTTTACCGACGGCTCGAAGCGGCTCGAATATCCGCGCGGCCCGATGGGCAACCAGACCTGGTTCGTCGACCTCGATGCGAACGGGCGCTACACGGGCGCGACGCAGGTGCTGACCGCCGACAATTTCGCGAAGGTGCGCCCCGGGATGACCGAGGACGAGGTGCGGCGGCTGCTCGGCAAGCCGGGCGAGGTCGCGCAGTATCCACTGAAGCCGGAGACGGTGTGGAGCTGGCGCTGGCTCGAGGACGGCGTGAACACCGACGCGTTCTTCAACGTCCATTTCGGCCCGGACGGGCTGGTCTACACGACGTCGCGCTCGGACATCCTGAAAGGGCGCTGAGCGCCGCCGCATGCGCCTGCCGCCGGTTCGCGGCCGCGCCTCGTCGCTATATCGAAAAAGCGACCGGAAAATTGCAAAAAGTCCGCTTCCCGACGTGTTATCCGGCTGTCAGGAAGCGGCTTTTTTCCTTTTGAAACAGGGCGGTAGGGCACGGTTTCAAATAACGGGAAGATTTGCTGCGACGCAGCAAACGGGCGCACGGTGATTTGAGGCAATCCTTTTCGCTTGCGACTATCCGCGTCAGCCCGGCGCGTGACACGCATTCGCGTCGGCAACCATTCCAACTCTGGAGACGCGCGTGTTCCTTTACGGCTTTGGCCCCGTCCTGTGGGCCGGCACCGTGCAGACCATCGAGCTGTCGGTCCTGTCGCTTGCCACTGCGGTGGCGCTGGGACTGATCGGCGCGGTGGCGAAGCTGTCGCACAACCGGGTGCTGCGAGCGATCGCGACCGGTTATACGACGCTGATCCGCTCGGTGCCGGATCTCGTCCTGATGCTGCTGCTGTTCTACAGCATCCAGATCTGGCTGAACCAGTTCACCGACCTCGTCGGCTGGGACCAGATCGACATCGATCCGTTCGTGGCCGGCGTGCTGACGCTCGGCTTCATCTACGGCGCGTACTTCACCGAGACCTTCCGCGGCGCGTTCCTGTCGGTGCCGCGCGGCCAGCTCGAAGCGGGCGCCGCGTACGGCATGAGCGGGATGCGCGTGTTCGTGCGGATCATGTTTCCGCAGATGATGCGCTTCGCGCTGCCGGGCATCGGCAACAACTGGCAGGTGCTCGTGAAGGCGACCGCGCTGGTGTCGATCATCGGTCTCGCGGACGTCGTGAAGGCCGCGCAGGACGCCGGCAAGAGCACCTTCAACATGTTCTTCTTCATTCTCGTCGCGGCGCTGATCTATCTGGCGATCACGACCGTTTCCAACCTCGTGCTGATCCAGCTCGAGAAGCGTTATTCCATGGGCGTGCGGCACGCAGAACTATGATCGAGATCCTCCAGGAATTCGGCAAGGCGTTCCTTTACTGGGACGGCCAGCGCCTGTCCGGCCTTGCGGTGACGCTGTGGCTGCTCGTCGCGTCGATTTCGCTCGGCTTCGTGTGCGCGGTGCCGCTCGCGGTCGCGCGCGTGTCGAAGAAGAAGTGGGTGTCGATGCCGGTGCGGTTCTACACCTACGTGTTTCGCGGCACGCCGCTCTACGTGCAGCTGCTGCTGATGTACACGGGCATGTACAGCCTCGAGTTCGTGCGTTCGCACTCGCTGCTCGACGCGTTCTTCAGGAGCGGCTTCAACTGCGCGATTCTCGCGTTCGCGCTGAACACCTGCGCGTACACGACCGAGATCTTTGCCGGTGCGATCCGCGCGATTCCGCACGGCGAGGTCGAGGCCGCACGCGCCTACGGGATGACGCCGTTCACGATGTATCGCCGCGTGATCCTGCCGTCGGCGCTGCGCCGCGCGCTGCCGCTGTACAGCAACGAGGTGATCCTGATGCTGCACGCGACGACCGTCGCCTTCACGGCGACCGTGCCGGACATCCTGAAGGTCGCGCGCGATGCGAATTCGGCGACCTACATGGCGTTCCAGTCGTTCGGGATCGCCGCGCTGATCTATCTTGCGGTATCGTTCGCACTCGTCGCGGCGTTTCGTCGCGCGGAGCGCCACTGGCTCGCGTATCTCGCGGCCGGCCGTCATTGATTTCACTTCGAGGAGAGCCAGTTGGCCGAGATCACTCAAACGAGCGCGTCCGCTTCCGTGAAGCTTGCCGCGGTCGACATTCACAAGCGCTACGGCGACAACGAGGTGCTCAAGGGCGTGTCGCTGAACGCGAAAGCGGGCGACGTCATCAGCATCATCGGCGCGAGCGGCTCGGGCAAGAGCACGTTCCTGCGCTGCATCAATTTCCTCGAACGGCCGAATGCGGGGCAGATCGTCGTCGACGGCGAAGCCGTGCGCACGAAGACCGACAAGGCCGGTGCGCTCGAGGTGGCCGATCACAAGCAGCTGCAGCGCATTCGCACGAAGCTTGCGATGGTGTTCCAGCACTTCAATCTGTGGGCGCACATGAACGTGCTCGAGAACGTGATGGAAGCGCCCGTGCACGTGCTCGGCATTTCGAAGAAGGAAGCCGAGGAGCGCGCGCGCGAGTATCTGGAGAAGGTCGGCCTGCCGCCGCGCGTGGAGAAACAGTATCCGTCGCACCTGTCGGGCGGCCAGCAGCAGCGTGTCGCGATCGCGCGCGCGCTCGCGATGCATCCCGACGTGATGCTGTTCGACGAGCCCACTTCGGCGCTTGACCCGGAACTCGTCGGCGAAGTGCTGAAGGTGATGCAGAAGCTGGCCGAGGAAGGCCGCACGATGATCGTCGTCACGCACGAGATGGGTTTTGCGCGCAACGTGTCGAACCACGTGATGTTCCTGCACCAGGGGCGGACCGAGGAAGAGGGCGATCCGAAGGAGGTGCTGGTGCGCCCGCAGAGCGAGCGGCTGAAGCAGTTCCTGTCGGGCAGCCTCAAGTAACGGTAACGGAACAGGCAGGCTGCACGTGGTACCGGTGTCTCGTCCCGCAGGCGCCACCCGCACGACGCAGGTGGCGATCGTCGCATTGCCGCCCGTGTCGATGTCGGGCGTGGGTCCGATCGTCGATGCGTTGAACCTGGCGAACGAGATCGACGGGCGCCTGCTGTACCGCTGGCAGGTGTGCTCGTGGGACGGGCGGCCGGTGCCGCTCGCCGGCGGTGCGCAGTGGCATGCCGATGCAGCGTTCAACGATGCGATCGCGTGCGACTGGCTGATCGTCGTGTCGGAGCGGTTTCAGCAGTTCGCCGACTATCGGCTGTTTCTCGCGAGTCTCGCGCGGGTCGGGCCGCGCACGCCGCTGGTGAGCGGCATACATCACGGCGTGTGGTGGCTTGCGATGGCCGGGCAGTTGTCCGGGTATCGCGTGAGCGTGAACTGGGAGACGTATCAGCAGTTTGCCGAACAGTTCGAGCGGTCGATCGTCACGCAGCAGATCTTCGAGATCGATCGGGACCGGGCGACCTGTGCGGGCGGTCAGGCCACCGTCGATTTCATGCTGGCGATGATCGGCCGCGAGCACGGGCCCGAGCTTTCGGAGCGGATTGCCGATGCGCTCGGGGCGGGCACGCTGCGCAGCGGCGAGGAGCGGCAGCGCATTCCTTTCGTGACTGCGCCGGGCGAGCGGCATCCTCGGCTCAACGATGCGTTGCTGCTGATGGAAGCGAATATCGAGGATCCGCTGACGACCGATGAAATCGCCGGGCTGGTCGGGGTGTCGCGTCGGCAACTGGAGCGGCTGTTTCGGCAGTATCTCGGGGCGATGCCCTCCAAGTATTACCTCAATCTGCGATTGCTCAAGGCGCGCACCCAGTTGCAGCGGACCAGCAAGTCGGTCGTTCAGGTCAGTCTCGCATGCGGGTTTTCTTCGGCTGCGCATTTTTCCAATGCCTATCGGGAGCGGTTTGGGGTGACGCCGCGGGAGGATCGAAGGGCGTGGCTCGAGAAGCAGACGGGTGGGGGCAGTGAACCGCGGGCGGGGGCGCTCGTTGAGCGCGGGAAGGATTGAGGGCTGGGGGTTGGGGTTGGGGGTGGGTGGTGGTCCGCTTGGGTGGCCGTGAAGCACCTGTGATCGTGTCGGTCTATTAGCGTCGCCCCTGCGCGGGGCGGTGGGCTCAATTGGCTTTCCTTAATGCAGTATTAGTCGTGGGCAAGCCCAAATGAGGGTATGGCGTAGGGGGCGACATAGAACAGGATCGCCAGCAGCGTCGCGACGCCGAAAGCGATAGACCAACTGCGCCCCGACCATCGTCGATAGGCCACGGCGTTCAGCATACCGAACACGACGGCAGGCCATAGCAGTGACGCAAGCAATTCGGCGACGAATCTCGCATGCGGTGCGCAGTGCTCCATATCGTTGCATCCGGTTGCATGTGATTTCACTTCGGGCCAGTGAATATGATTCGCTGCATAGATGGACGCCCATGTGACGAACAAGCCCCATGCAATACCTAGAACCGCCAGTACCGTACGCTTCATTTCACTTCCCAAAAGAGGATTTCTTTCGAATTCGATAGATCGGAAAACCAGTTATCGTCGCTGCCGGTCAGGTAGGAGCGAAGGCTGCGGAACTGCGACATGCCGACGCGGAATCGAAGGAAGTTCACGAGCGAAGGCGTGAGCGTGTCTTTGTTCCAGAGATCGATATGGCCACCGCTCAGCGAGTCGGCTGAGTCGCCCTCCTGACGCCAGTAGCCGAAAAAGTAGATGATACCGGTTCGATTTTTTACCTTGTCCTGCCAATCCGAACCGGTAATGTTTTCAGGTTTGCCGAGACCGAGGAACGGGCGAAGCTTCAACCATTCAGCGAGTTCGTAAGCGCGCGTCGCTGTCGCTTTCCCGCCAAGTAGCAGGCGCCCCAGTGTCTTCTTGCCAGGCATCGGCTTCAGCACGTTTTGAGAAAACGACTTCATGTCGCTTCCAATGCCGTGAAACGCGACGCTCATGCGAATGGCGCATTGATTGGCATATTCGCCGGTCGGGTCATCGTAGGGGTCTTTCTTCGGGTACGCGTTCCAAAGCGCTTGGAAGGACAAGGCTTGTAGTTGCACGGGCTTCTTTGAATTTGGGGTGTCGTTCGTGCGGACCTTTGTAGGTCGATTAGGCATGGCTCACCCCGCAATATTTTTTGCTATGGCTTCGTCACCCCAATACACGGTGTAGTTTCCCGATTCATCGCCGGTGTTGATGCGCGGTAGCTCGCCGCTTGCGTCGAGTACGCCAGAATGGATGCGGCCGTCGGCTGTCTCGATGTAATACGGGTAACCGTCTGGGCCGACGGGAATACTGCCGTCAGTCGCAGCCTTGATCTGTTCATCAAATGCACCCTTCTTGAGCGACCTGACACCGCCTGTTGCCGTGCGGCTGGAAACGACTTCTCCCAGACCCTTTAGTCGATCATCGCACCACGCTCGATCTGCAAGCTCAGCAACGATGCTTGGTGGAGTCGAGCAGCCGCACAGGACAATATCGCCGTCGAGCGCAACCTCGCCCTGAAACTTGAGTCGATAGGGGCCGCCGGCTTTTGCGATGATGCCGGTGCTTTGGCAGGCCGAGCAGAATGCACTACCGCCGATCAAGGCTACTTGATGCCCGCGAACCAAGAATCGTGGTCCGTCATATGAGCGGATTGTTCCGCCGCTTGACAGGCTATCGCCGACGACTGCAATTCTTCTATTCATGTTGGGTCCCTCGCGGAAAGTCTCAATCGTAGTCGCGCGGCGCAAAGGGCCATCTCGATATTGTTCGAGACGTTTGAGATCGCGCCACGTCGATCGATTGCGCGACCCCGAAGGGCGAACTTGGAGCGCGCGTGGGGAGGATCGCCATTTTTGGCATCCGGCGCCGCCGTCCTGCTGGCGGCAATGAACCGCCTGCGTTGTTTGAGGGGTGTGTCCCTGTCGGCCGAGCGAAGCGAGGACGGAGCCAGCGGGCGGTATACCACTTCGTCGGGTGGTGCGGCGGGCCTGTCAGGAATTTTGTGTTTAAGGCATAACATGCTCCCAAGGAGAGTTTATGCCTCGCAAACCGAAAGCCCAGCCGGCGGCTCTGCCGGCGATTCCGGCCGAGCTGCTCGAGCAGTTCGGCAACGGTCCGATGACGGCCGAAGCCATCAACGCCGCGACGCTGGCGCTCAAGAAGGCGCTGATCGAACGGGCGCTGGGCGGCGAGATGAACCATCATCTCGGCTACCCTCCCGGTGCTGCCAAGCCGGTCAACGCCACGAATCAGCGCAACGGCAAAGGGGCCAAGACGGTTCTGACCGAAGACGGCCCGATCCGTATCGAGGTGCCGCGTGACCGCGACGGCAGCTTCGAACCCATCCTGATTCCCAAGCACGAACGGCGCTTCACGGGCTTCGACGACAAGATCGTCGCCATGTATGCCCGAGGCATGACCGTACGCGAGATTCAGGGCTTCTTGCTGGAACAGTACGGCACCGAGGTCTCGCCCGACTTCATCAGTTCGGTCACCGACGAGGTCATGGCCGAAGTAACCGCCTGGCAGGCCCGACCGCTTGAGCCGATGTATCCGGTCGTGTTTTTCGACGCACTGCGGGTCAAGATTCGCGAAGACGCCGTCGTGCGCAACAAGGCGGTCTATCTGGCGCTGGGCGTGCTGCCCGACGGCACGCGGGAAATCCTGGGCCTGTGGATCGAGAATACCGAGGGGGCCAAGTTCTGGATGAAGGTGTTCAACGATCTGAAGACGCGCGGCGTTCACGACATCCTGATTGCCGTCACGGACGGGCTCAAGGGCATGCCCGAAGCGCTGGCCGCCGTGTTCCCGGCCACCACGCTGCAGACCTGCATCGTCCACCTCATCCGCAACAGCCTCGATTACGCCAGTTGGAAGGACCGCCGAGGCTTGGCCGCGGCGATCAAGCCGATCTACGCCGCTCCCAGCGCGGAAGCCGCTCAGGCCGAACTCGATGCGTTTGCGGATGGGCCGTGGGGTCAGAAATTCCCGACTGTCAGTAGCGCGTGGCGCAACGCCTGGGATCGCGTGATCCCGTTCTTTGCGTTTCCGCCGGGTGTGCGCAAGATCATTTACACGACGAACGCGATTGAAAATATCAACTCGCAGTTGCGCAAGATCATCAAGACCCGTGGTCACTTCCCGACCGACGAGGCTGCCACCAAGCTCATCTGGCTGGCCTTGCGCAACATCACCGCGAACTGGGGGAGCGCCGCTCACGACTGGAAGACGGCCATGAACCAATTCGCTATCCTTTACGCAGATCGATTCGTTCGGCCTTCCGTGTAATTACTCCACCCGCCTTGAACACGGAAATCCTGACACCCCCGGTGCGGCGGGTCGGATCCATTGCTCGAACCACTCCGCATTCTTGCCTGGCGCGGACACTTAGGTGCGAACCACTCCGTTGGCCACGGCACCGGGAAGCCATGCGTTATCCCAAGCGCCTTTCTTTTGGTTACTTTTCTTTGGCAAGACAAAGAAAAGTAACCGCCGCCCCGCGCAGGGGCGACACTAATAGACCGACACGATCACAGGTGCTTCACGACCACCTAAGCGAACCACCAAAAGCCCCCCAAAAATACGAACCAAAACCACGTACCCCCCGCCCGAGAGGGCAAAATACCCCGCACTATCCGCTTCCGATAGAACCCGTCGCAATTCCGCAAGACGCTTGCGTCACCCTTACCTAAACTTGATCCTGTTGAACCCTCTTACGAAACCGAAAGGAACGACCATGACGACCTCGACCGTGACCCGCCAGACATTCGACGAAGTGATGGTGCCGGTATTTTCCCCCGCCCCGTTCGTGCCGGATCGCGCGGAGGGCTCCCGCGTGTGGGACACGGCTGGCCGCGAATACATCGACTTCGCCTGCGGGATCGCGGTCACGTCGCTCGGCCACGGCCATCCTGAACTGCTGAAGGTGCTCGACGAACAAAGCCGCAAGCTCTGGCACATCGGCAACGGCTACACGAACGAGCCGGTCCTGCGCCTCGCGAAGCGCCTCGAATCGCTGACCTTCGCCGACCGCGCGTTCTTCGCGAACTCCGGCGCGGAAGCGAACGAAGCCGCACTGAAGCTCGCGCGCCGCGTCGCGTTCGATCGCCACGGCGCCGACAAATTCGAAATCATCTCGTTCGTGCAGTCGTTCCACGGCCGCACGTTCTTCACGGTCAGCGTCGGCGGCCAGCCGAAGTACTCGGAAGGCTTCGGCCCGGTCCCGGCCGGCATCAAGCACCTGCCGTACAACGACATCGAAGCCGCCAAGGCCGCCATCGGCCCGCAAACCTGCGCGGTGATCGTCGAGCCGGTGCAGGGCGAAGGCGGCGTGATCCCGGCCGATCCGGCCTTCCTGAAGGCGCTGCGCGAAGCGTGCGATGCCAACGACGCACTGCTGATCTTCGACGAAGTGCAGACCGGCGTCGGCCGCACCGGTCAGTTCTACGCCTACATGGACACCGGCGTCACGCCCGACATCCTGACGACCGCGAAGGCGCTCGGCAACGGCTTCCCGATCGGCGCGATGCTGACCACCAACGAACTGGCCGCGCATTTCAAGGTCGGCGTGCACGGCACGACGTACGGCGGCAACCCGCTCGCATCGGCGATCGCGGACAAGGTCGTCGAACTGATCGGCAATCCCGAACTGCTCGAAGGTGTGCGCGAACGCAGCGTGCGCCTGAAGGGCGCGCTCGAACGCATCAACGCACGCTTCGGCATCTTCAAGGAAGTGCGCGGCAAGGGCCTGCTGGTCGGCGCGGAACTGACCGCCGCCTTCGACGGGCGCGCGAAGGACTTCGTGACCGCGGCCGCCGAGCACGGCGTGATCATGCTGATCGCCGGCCCGAACGTGCTGCGCTTCGTGCCGTCGCTGGTGATTCCGTTCGACGAGCTCGACGAAGGCATGAAGCGCTTCGAGAAGGCGGTCGAACAGGTGCTCGCCGCACAGGAAGCCACCGCGCGCTGAGCGGCGCGCCCATCGCAGAACAGGAACGACGATGCTATTTGTTCGCCCCGGCAAACTCACGGATCTCGATGCGCTCGCGCACATGGCGCGCACCGCGCAGCCGGTCCTGCACTCGCTGCCGCACGACCGCGCGGCGCTCGAAGCGCGCGTCGCGCTGTCCGAGGATTCGTTTCGCGCGGACGTCGACTTCGCCGGCGAGGAGTTCTACCTCTTCGTGCTCGAGGATTCGACGACCGGCAAGCTGCTCGGCACCGCTAGCATCGTGGCCGCGGCGGGCTACTCGGAGCCGTTCTACGCGTTTCGCAACGACGCACTGATCCACGCGTCGCGCGAACTGCACGTGAACCGCAAGATCCACGCGCTCACGATGTCGCACGAGCTGACCGGCAAGAGCCGCCTCGCGGGCTTCTATGTCGACCCGTCGCTGCGCGGCGACGCGGCCGCGCACCTGATCTCGCGCGCGCGCATGATGTACATCGCCGCGAACCGCCGCCGCTTCACGCCGGAAGTGTTCACGCTGCTGCTCGGCGTGAGCGACGAAAACGGTGCGTCGCCGTTCTGGGAAGCGGTGGGCCGCAAGTTCTTCGGCCGCGATTTCACCGACGTCGACATCGCGTCGGGCGGCCGCAGCCGCACCTTCATCGCGGAAGTGATGCCGGCCTATCCGCTCTATGTGCCGCTGCTGCCGGAAGCCGCGCAGCGCGTGCTCGGCGAGCCGAACCAGACGGCGCTGCTCGCGTACGACATCCATCTCGAAGAAGGCTTCGAGCCCGACCGCTTCGTCGACATCTTCGATGCAGGCCCGGTGCTGACCGCGCAGGTCGACCGCACCGCATGCGTGAAGCACGGCGCCGAGCGCGTCGTGCGCGAAGCGGCGCATCAGCAGGGCGATGTGGCCTATATGGTGTCGTCCGGCAGCGGCGAATCGTTCCGCTGCGTGCTCGCGGATCTGCCGGGCGATGCGGCCGACGCACCGCTGGCGGGCGACGTGCGCGCGGCGCTTGATGTGAAGGATGGCGATGTCGTGCGCTGCGTGCCGCTGCACCGCCGCGACGATGAGGAATTGAAGGGAGACGCAGCATGATCGTCGTTCGGGTCGTACAAACGGGCGACGTCGACGCGCTCGTGTCGCTCGCCAAGGAAACCGGGCCGGGGCTGACCACGTTCAAGCCCGACCGCGACGCACTCGCCGCGCGCATCGAGCGCACGCGCCGCACGCTCGCGGGCGAGGCCGCGCCCGGCGAGGCCGGCTACTTCTTCGTGATGGAAGATTCGAAGACGGGCGACATCGCCGGCGTGTGCGGCATCGAGACGCAGGTCGGCCTCGAACAGCCGTTCTACAACTATCGCGTCAGCACGGTCGTGCATGCGAGCCAGGAGCTCGGCGTGTGGACGCGGATGTCCGCGCTAAACATCTCGCACGACCTGACCGGTTACGCGGAGGTGTGCTCGCTGTTCCTGAGCCCGCGCTATCGCACGGGCGGCGTCGGCGGCCTGCTGTCGCGCTCGCGCTTCATGTTCATCGCGCAGTTCCGCGACCGCTTTCCGGAACGCATCTGCGCGGAACTGCGCGGCCACTTCGACGACGACGGCACGTCGCCGTTCTGGCGCGCGGTCGGTTCGCACTTCTACCAGATCGATTTCAACGCAGCCGACTACCTCAGCTCGCACGGCCGCAAGTCGTTCCTCGCCGAGCTGATGCCGCGCTATCCGGTGTACGTCGACCTGCTGCCGCAGGACGCGCAGGATGCGGTCGGCCTCACGCACCGCGATACGCTGCCGGCCCGCAAGATGCTCGAGGCGGAAGGGCTGCGCTACCAGAACCATGTCGACATCTTCGACGCGGGCCCGGTGCTCGAATGCCACGTGAACGACTTGCGCACGGTGCGCGAGAGCGTCGTCGTGCCGGTTGCGATCGGCGTGCCCGACGCGCGCGAAGACGCGCCGAAGTCGCTCGTGTCGAACACGTCGCTGGGCGACTTCCGCGTCGGCGTCGCGCCGGGCGTGGTCGCGAACGGCTCGTTCGTGCTGTCGGCCGACGATGCCGTCGCACTCGACGTGAAGGCCGGCGATCCGGTCCGCGTGCTGCCGCTCAAAGTCAAACAGGGATAAACGAATCATGACGGAACTCTTCATCGACGGCGCCTGGGTCGCAGGCTCGGGCCCCGTGTTCGCTTCGCGCAACCCGGGCACCGACGAGATCGCGTGGCAGGGCGCCAGCGCATCGGCGGCCGACGTCGATCGCGCGGTCGCGAGCGCGCGCCGCGCGTTCGCCGGCTGGTCGGCGCTCGACTTCGAAGCGCGCTGCGCGATCGTCAAGCGCTTCGCGGCGCTGCTCAACGAGCGTAAGGAAGCGATCGCGACCGCGATCGGCCGCGAGACCGGCAAGCCGCTGTGGGAAGCGCGCACCGAAGTCGCGTCGATGGCCGCGAAGGTCGGCATCTCGATCCAGGCGTATCAGGAACGCACCGGCGAGAAGCGCCAGGACATGGCCGACGGCGTCGCCGTGCTGCGCCATCGCCCGCATGGCGTCGTCGCGGTGTTCGGTCCGTACAACTTCCCCGGCCACTTGCCGAACGGGCATATCGTGCCGGCGCTGATCGCGGGCAACGCGGTCGTGTTCAAGCCGTCCGAGCTCGCGCCGGGCGTCGCGCGCGCGACGGTCGAAGTGTGGCAGGACGCAGGCCTGCCGGCCGGCGTGCTGAACCTCGTGCAGGGCGAGAGGGACACCGGCATCGCGCTCGCGAACCATCGCCAGATCGACGGCCTGTTCTTCACCGGCAGCTCGGACACGGGCACGCTGCTGCACCGTCAGTTCGGCGGCCGCCCGGAGATCGTGCTCGCGCTGGAAATGGGCGGCAACAACCCGCTCGTGATCGGCGAGGTCGAGGACATCGACGCGGCCGTCCATCACACGATCCAGTCGGCGTTCCTGTCGGCCGGCCAGCGCTGCACGTGCGCGCGCCGCATCTTCGTGCCGCAGGGCGCGTTCGGCGACCGCTTCCTCGCGCGCTTCGCCGACGTCACGTCGAAGATCGCGGCCGACGTGTTCGATGCCGATCCGCAGCCGTTCATGGGCGCGGTGATCTCGGCGCGCGCGGCCGCGAAGCTCGTCGACGCGCAGGCGCGCCTGGTCGAGCAGGGCGCCAGGCCGATCATCGCGATGACGCAGCGCGATCCGCGCCTGGGCTTCGTGAACGCGTCGATCCTCGACGTGACCGGCTTGGCGAACCTGCCCGACGAAGAGCATTTCGGCCCGCTCGCGCAGATCGTCCGCTACGCGACGTTCGACGAAGCGATCGAGCGCGCGAACGACACGGCGTTCGGGCTGTCGGCGGGCCTGCTCGCCGACGACGCCCGCGCCTGGGAGCACTTCCGCCGCACGATCCGCGCAGGGATCGTCAACTGGAACCGGCCGACCAACGGCGCATCGTCCGCGGCGCCGTTCGGCGGCACCGGCCGCTCCGGCAACCATCGCCCGAGCGCGTACTACGCGGCCGACTACTGCGCGTACCCGATGGCGTCGGTGGAAAGCGCCCAACTGACCCTGCCCGCGAGCCTGTCGCCGGGCCTGCATTTCTGATCGACGGAGCGACGATGAACGCACAAGAAGCCAATTTCGACGGACTCGTCGGCCCGACCCACAACTACGCCGGGCTGTCGTTCGGCAACGTGGCGTCGCTGAACAACGAAAAGTCGGCCGCGAACCCGAAGGCCGCCGCGAAGCAGGGGCTGCGCAAGATGAAGCAGCTCGCCGATCTCGGCTTCGTGCAGGGCGTGCTGCCGCCGCAGGAGCGGCCGTCGCTGCGCCTGCTGCGCGAGCTCGGCTTCTCGGGCAAGGACGCCGACGTGATCGCGAAGGCCGCGAAGCAGGCGCCCGAACTGCTGGCCGCGGCCAGCTCGGCCTCGGCAATGTGGACCGCGAACGCGGCCACCGTCAGCCCGTCGGCCGATACCAACGACGGCCGCGTGCATTTCACGCCGGCCAACCTGTGCAGCAAGCTGCACCGCGCGATCGAGCACGAAGCGACGCGCCGCACGCTGTCGACGCTGTTCGCCGATCCCGCGCACTTCGCGGTGCACGAGGCGCTGACCGGCACGCCGGCGCTCGGCGACGAAGGCGCGGCGAACCACACGCGCTTCTGCGCGGAATACGGCAAGCCGGGCGTCGAGTTCTTCGTGTACGGGCGCGCCGAATACCGCCGCGGCCCGGAGCCGAAGCGCTTCCCGGCGCGCCAGACCTTCGAGGCGAGCCGCGCGGTCGCGCATCGGCACGGGCTTGCGGAAGCGGCGACCGTCTACGCACAGCAGGATCCGGACGTGATCGATGCGGGCGTGTTCCACAACGACGTGATCTCGGTCGGCAACCGCGACACGCTGTTCACGCACGAGCGCGCGTTCGTCAACAAGCAGGCGGTCTACGACACGCTGACCGCCGCGCTCGACGCGCGCGGCGCGCGCCTGAACGTGATCGAGGTGCCCGATGCGGCGGTGAGCGTCAACGACGCGGTCACGTCGTACCTGTTCAACAGCCAGCTGCTGTCGCGCGCGGACGGCTCGCAGGTGCTCGTCGTGCCGCAGGAGTGCCGCGAGAACGCGAACGTCGCGGCCTATCTCGACCAGCTCGCGGCCGGCAACGGCGCGATCCGCGACGTGCTGGTGTTCGACCTGCGCGAGAGCATGAAGAACGGCGGCGGCCCCGCCTGCCTGCGCCTGCGCGTCGTGCTGAACGATGCGGAGCGCGCGGCCGTCACATCGAACGTGTGGATCAACGACACGCTGTTCGCATCGCTCGACGCGTGGATCGACAAGCACTACCGCGATCGCCTCGCGCCGGAAGACCTCGCCGACCCGGCGCTGCTCGACGAGTCGCGCACGGCGCTCGACGAGCTCACGCAGATCCTGCGCGTCGGTTCGCTGTATGAATTCCAGCGCTGAGCCGCATATGTCCGGCACGCCGATGCTCGACGATTTTCTCGCATTCACGCTCGCCGGCGATGCGCCGGCCGTGACGGGCGGCGCCTGCGCGGGCGGCGCGCTGCGCTGGCACTGGCTCGGCGACGGCCTGCTCGCGCTCGAACCGCACGCGCCGGCCGCTGCGCCGCGCGCCAGCGTGCTGGTGTCGGCCGGCGTGCACGGCGACGAAACCGCGCCGATCGAGCTGCTGTCGCGGCTCGTGCGCGACCTCGCGGCGGGCGCGCTGCCGCTCGCGTGCCGGCTGCTCGTCGTGCTCGGCAACGTGCCGGCGATGCGTGCGGGCGAGCGCTACCTCGACGACGACCTGAACCGCCTGTTCAGCGGCCGCCATGCGCAGGTGCCGACGAGCCGCGAGGCGCCGCGCGCCGCGCAGCTCGAAGCGGTTGCCCGCGCGTTCTTCGCGGCGGCGCCGGCGGGCGGCGCACGCTGGCATGTCGACATGCATACGGCGATCCGCGCGTCGGTGTTCGAGCAGTTCGCGCTGCTGCCGCACACGGGCGCGCCGCCGTCGCGCGCGATGGTCGAATGGCTCGGCGATGCGCGCATCGCGGCCGTGCTGCTGCATACCGCGAAGGGCAACACCTATTCGCATTTCACGGCCGAGCAGTGCGGCGCGCTCGCCTGCACGCTGGAGCTCGGCAAGGTGCGGCCGTTCGGCCAGAACGACCTGACGCGCTTCGACGGCGCCGATCGCGCGGTGCGGCGGCTCGTGTCGGGCACGCCGCGCGACGCCGATGCGCCGCTGCCGCGCGTGTTTACGGTGATCGACCAGATCACCAAGCAAAGCGACGCGCTCGAGCTGTTCGTCGCGGCCGACGTCGCGAACTTCACCGCGTTCGCGCGCGGCACGGTGCTCGCGCAGGACGGCGACTACCGCTACACGGTGCGGCACGACGAGGAGCGCATCGTGTTCCCGAATCCGGCCGTGAAGCCGGGCCTGCGCGCGGGCCTGCTCGTCGTCGACACGACGCGCGAGACGCTCGCGTCGCTCGTCTGACCTGCCGGTGCACGGCGCGGCGGCGGCTGCGCGCCGTGCCTTGCCTGTTTGCGACATCGTCTTGCAAGTTCGGCGTGCGGTCCGGGGCACGCCTGCGCGCAGCGCAGCATCGCGCGCTTTGCCGTGCCGGGCCGCGCGGGTTGGTACAATCGCGGCCTTGCGGCTGTTGCGCCGCATCACGGCGCGGCGTCGCGATTGCCGTTGTCATCCGACCCTGCAATGATGCATGCGCCCGTAGTTCCGGAACATTCGAGTATCGAGGAGAGCATTTGATGAAGTTGGATTGGCGTAAAGTGGCCGCGTACGCGGCGGTGGCGGCATCGGCAGTGGCGGCCGGCAGCGCGGTTGCGGCGGACCTGAAGGAGATCCGGTTCGGCGTCGAGGCTTCGTACGCGCCGTTCGAATACAAGACGCCCGACGGCAAGCTGACCGGCTTCGACATCGATATCGGCAACGCGGTGTGCGCGAAGCTGAAGACGAAGTGCGTGTGGGTCGAGAACGACTTCGACGGCCTGATCCCCGCGCTGCAGGCGCGCAAGTTCGACGCGATCAACTCGGACATGACGATCACCGACCAGCGCAAGCACGCGATCGCGTTCACCGATCCGATCTACACGATCCCGAACCAGCTGATCGCGAAGCAGGGCAGCGGCCTGCTGCCGACCCCGCAGTCGCTGAAGGGCAAGCGCGTCGGCGTGCTGCAGGGCACGATCCAGGAAGCGTACGCGAAGAAGAAGTGGGCGCCGGCCGGCGTCGAAGTCGTGCCGTACCAGACGCAGGATCTCGCGTATGCGGACCTGAAGTCGGGCCGCCTCGACGCGACCTTCCAGGATTCCGAAGCGGGCGCGAAGGGCTTCCTGTCGAAGCCGCAAGGCCAGGGCTTCGCGTTCGCGGGCGGCACCGTCAGCGATACCGAGATCCTCGGCTCGGGCGTCGGCTTCGGCCTGCGCAAGAACGACGCGGCGCTGAAGACCGCGCTCGATCAGGCGCTGAAGGAGCTGAAGGCCGACGGCACGATCGACAATCTCGCGAAGAAGTATTTCAGCGTGCCCGTCACGCTCAAGTAAGCGTCTCGTTTCATTGCACGCTCGCAGCCGGCCGCTCATGCGGCCGGTTTGCTTTTGGGGGCGGGGCGTCGCCGGCGCGGATGCGCAGCGGCGAGCGCGAGGCTACGCGGGAAAGAACCGGCTCAGTTCGCGCGCGAGCTCGTTGAGCACGGCCATTTCCTGCTGCGCGATCTTGCGCGCGGGCTGGGCGCCGGCCCAGTCGCCGTACAGCAGCGCGACCGTCGTCGTGCCGACGCGCACCGGCAGCAGCACGAACGCGCGCGTGTCGTCGAACGCGTCGAGGTACCACGCGGGCAGCCGCCTGAGCATCTTCGGCTCCTGCGCCTGCTCGATGAAGATGCCGACCGAGTTGGTGATCGCGAGATGGAACACGTCCGGCTCGAAGCGTTCGTCGAAGCGCAGCCGGTCGAGCACCGCATCGACGTCGGGGCCGAAGCCGAGCCGCGCGGCGAACGTGCCGTCCGCGTGCCGCACGAACATCACGGTGCGCGTGAACGCAAGGCCGGCGAGCAGGCTTTCCGACGCGAGCGCGAGCACCGGCGTCAGCACGTGCTCCGACGGCAGCGCACGCAGGTCGGCAAGGCCGGCTTCGAGGCAGGCCTCGGGCTCGGCCTGCGCGCGCGCGATCGCGTCGGCGTTCGCGCGCAGCTCGACGATCTCGCGCATCACGGTGTCGCTCGCTTCCTCGCGCGCGAGCTGCTCGGCGATTTCGACCAGCGTGCCGGACTCCGTATCGAGGATCGGCGCGTAGTGCTGTGCGAGCGCGACGATGCGCGCGTCGCGCTGCGGGCTCGCGGGCATCGCGAGCGCGCCCGCGACGTCGGTCGAGCAGCGGCTCACCGCGCGCAGCCAGTGCGCACGGCCGTCCGGGTCGTCTTCGTCGGCGAGCGCCGTACCGTGCGGGCCGCCGTCGTCGTGCGCGTCGGCCACGCTCGCGTGCGCGTCGTCGGCCATGCCCGCGCGGATCAGGTCGGGCAGCCGCCAGCGCGCGGCGGCCTCGAGGCCGATCTCGTCGAAGCCGACGCCGAGCACCTCGATGCAGGCGGCCGCTTCGTCGCCGTTCAGCTCGGCCGCGCGCCGGCGGATCCGGTCCCATTCGCTGTCGAGATAGCAGACCACCAGCAGCTTGCCGACCTGCCGCATCAGCGTGCAGACCACGGCTTCTTCGCCCGAGCGCAGCTCGGCGCGCTCGGTCAGCTTGCGCGCGACGCAGCCCGACAGCAGCGCGCGGTTCAGCTCGAGCTTCGCGTCGATGCGTCGCGGCGTGCTGTGGTGAAAGTGGTCGACGAGCTTCAGTCCGACCACCAGATGGCCGACGGCGTCCATGCCGAGCACCATCAGCGCGCGCGTCACGGTCGTGATGTTGCCGCCGAACGCCATGTACATCGCGGAGTTCGCGAGCCGCAGCACCTTCTGCGTCAGCGCGAAATCCGACAGCACGACCCGGACGAGCGCGGTGAAGTCGAGGTCGTCGTTCTTCATCGCGGCCATCGTCGCGCGCAGCGATTCCGACAGCAGCGGGAAGTCGCCCCGTTCGTTCATCCGGGCCCACAGCTTGTCGAGCAGGGCCGTCGGCGGCAGGTGTTCGGTGATTGACATGCGTCTGTCCGGTTCGCGGGCGCGTCAGGCCGCCGCGTGCAGGCGCAGCTGCTGCGCCTCGAAGCGCCGCGCGAGTTCCTCGGACGGCAGCGCCTGGCATACGAGCCAGCCCTGGATATGGTTGCAGCCCATCTCGGTCAGCAATTCGCGCTGCGCCTCGGTCTCGACGCCTTCCGCGACGAGTTCGAGGTCGAGCGTCTGCGCGAGGCCGACCACCGCCGACACGATCGCGCGGTCGTTGCGCGAGGTCAGCAGGTTCTCGACGAAGCTGCGGTCGATCTTCAGCTTCGCGAGCGGGAAGCGCTGCAGGTAGGCGAGGCTCGAATAGCCGGTGCCGAAATCGTCGATCGCGAAGCGGATGCCGAGCTCGGTCAGTTCCTCGAGCAGTTCCTTCGCGTGCGCGGGATCGTGCATCAGCAGGCTTTCGGTGATTTCGAGCACGATGCGGCGCGGGTCGATGCCCGTCAGCGTGATCGCCTCGCGCACGCTCTGCGTGAAGCGCGGGTCGCGGAACTGCTGCGGCGACACGTTGACCGCGACGTATTGCAGCGCGAGGCCCTGGCGGTCCCACGCGACGAGCTGCATGCACGCGGCCTTCAGCACCCAGTTGCCGAGATAGTTGATCAGGCCGATCGATTCGGCGAGCGGGATGAAGGTCGCCGGCGGCACCAGGCCGTGCACCGGATGGCGCCAGCGGATCAGCGCCTCGACGCCGACCACGGCGCCCGACTGGCTGCGCGTGATCGGTTGGAAGTGCAGCGAGAATTCGCCGTTGCGCACGCCGTCGTACAGGTCGGCTTCGAGCTTCAGCCGCTCGGCGTCGGCCGGATCGTCGACCGGCGTATGGAACGCGAGCGCATTGCCGCCCGAGGCCTTCGCCTGGGCGAGCGCATGGTCCGCGCGCCGCAGCAGCGGGCTGTGGTGTTGCGCGCGATGCGACGGCGGCCGCTCGTCCGGGTACAGCGCGATGCCGATGCTCGCCGACAGGTGCACGGGCTGCCCGTGATACACGTAAGGTTCGCGGACCGCGGCCTGCAGCCGGCGCGCGAGCGCGCCCGCCGCGTCGCTGGCCTGCGCGCGGTCCGGCGCGCCGAGCACGACCGCGAACTTGTCGCTCGCGACGCGCGCGAGCCGCTCGCCGGGCGAGACGAGCGTGCGCAGCCGCTGCGCGGTTTCGCGCAGCAGCGTGTCGCCGGCGTCGTAGCCGAGCGCGCGGTTGATCCGCTGGTAGTCGTCGAGATCGAGCAGCAGCAGCGCCGCGCAGGTGCCGCCCTCGTCGGCGGACTGCTGCGCGCGCATCAGCGCGGGCACGAGCGCGGACAGGTTGTCGAGCCCCGTCATCGGGTCGTGATGCATCTCGTAGGTGAGGCGCGCCTCGAGCGCGCGCCACGACGACACGTCGAACGCCGCGATCGCGAAGCCGTCGACGCCGTGGTGGCGGCTCTTGACCGCGCGCAGCTCGACGTCGAGCGGGTAGGTCAGCGACTTGACGATGCACATCGTCGCCTTCTCGACCTGGCCCGAGCGCGCGGCGCGCGCAAGCAGGCCTTCGAGCGCCGAGGTATCCTGTTCGGCGATCAGGTCGCGCAGCGTCAGCGTATGCAGATAGTCGCGGTGGTAGCCGATGAAGCGCAGGCTGGCGTCGGACACGTACAGGAAGCGCAGTTCGCGGTCGACATGGGCGAGGAAGTCCACCGTGCCGACCGTCTGTTCCAGCCAGTTGCGTACGGTGTCGTCGCGGCGCGGCGCGCCGGCGCGCGCGGGCATCAGCGCGCCGCCCGACCATGCGAAGCGGCGCAGCGTACGCAGGGCGCTCCGCCAGGGGCCCTTGCGCGGCGTCTGTTTCCTGTTGGCTTCCATGTTTCTCGCTGACGTGAAGGGCTGGAACCGGTTGTCCGGTAGGAATAACGGCAGACTGCGGCGAATCTTTAACGGACCGGCCCGCGGGCGGCGCTGCCGCCGGGCCGGATCGGGCACGCGCATGCGGCGGTCGAGCGCCGGCGCGGCCTGCAACGAGGCTGACTTTATAAGAAATGAGGACGCAGATGAAGCGAAAACTGTTGGTGGGCGCCGTCGCGGCGCTGGTGGCCGGCCATGCGCTGCTCGCGCAGGCGGAACTGAAGCCGGGCGACGCGGCGCCCGATTTTACGACCCAGGCGTCGCTGGGCGGCAAGACTTACACGTACTCGCTCGCCGATGCGCTGAAGCACGGCCCGGTCGTGCTGTATTTCTACCCGGCCGCGTTCACGAAGGGCTGCACGATCGAGGCGCACGCGTTCGCGGACGCGGTCGACCGCTACAAGGCGTACGGCGCGACGGTGATCGGCGTATCCGCCGACAATATCGACACGCTGACGAAGTTTTCGGTGAGCGAGTGCCGCAGCAAGTTCCCGGTCGCGGCCGACCCGGACGCGAAGATCATCCGCGAGTACGACGCGAAGCTGCCGGCGCTCGACCGCGCGAACCGCGTGTCCTACGTGATTTCGCCGGAAGGGAAGATTCTGTATGAATACACGAGCCTGTCGCCCGACAAGCACGTGGAGAACACGCTGGCCGCCGTGAAGGCGTGGGCGGACGCGCATCCGAAGCCGTAACGGCGAGGCGGCGCGAACGCCGCCCGTGCGGGCGGCTCGCGCCGGCAGGCGCGGGCCGGCGGTCGCCTCGCCGGCTGCGCGCGCGTCACGCGCGCAGCGCCTGCTCGATCGGCACGCTGCCGCCGACGAAGCCGATGATCTTGCGCGAGATGCCGAGCTTGATCGCCTCGATCGCGGCCCACGCGACGTCCTGGCGCGAGACCGGCGGCGCGGGCTCGACGCGCTCCTCGGTCAGCGCGATCTTGCCGACGCCGGGCGTGTCGGCGAGCGGGCCCGGGCGCAGGATCACGTAGTCGACGCCCGACGCGATCACGCGCTCGTCGCCTTCGCGTTTCATCTGTGAATAATGACGCAGCGCCTCGGGGCTGCGCTCGGGCCAGTACGCGGACAGCGAACTGATCACGACCAGCTTCTGGACGTTGTACGCGAGCGCATACTCGGCCGCGCGCGCGACCGCGTCGCGGTCGACCTGTTCCTCTTCGGCCGCGCCTTCCGACTCGGCCGAACCGGCCGCATAGATGACATGCGTGACGCCCTGGAACGCGTGCGAGAAATCGCCCGTCAGATCGGCCTCGACGACCTTCGCGCCCGGCAGCGCATAGCCGTGCCGGCGCACGAGCGCCGTGAGCTCGAATTCCGGCTGCTCGAGCAGCAGATCCGCACAGGCCTGGCCCGTGCGGCCGGTCGCGCCAATCAGCAGTACCTTCGTCGTCATGAAACCGCTCCTTGATCGATGCGTCGTCCTTCCAGATAGGGACGGACGACCGATACTCAAGTGTATGTCGAATTGGGCCGGCGGCGGCGACGTAAAGGGGGGCATATCGTCTACGGTGCGCCGGCGCACATTACGCCGTGTCGGCGCGCGAATGCGGGCGATGCGCCGCCGACCGGCTATCATGTGCGCCACGCATTTCCTGCCGCTACGCAATACAACGCGTCGGCCAACCGGTTGGAGTACACATGGCATTACCCCTCGACAACATCAGCATGGCGGTGTTCTGCGACTTCGAGAACGTCGCGCTCGGCGTGCGTGACGCGAAGTACGAGAAGTTCGACATCAAGCCCGTGCTCGAACGGCTGCTGCTGAAGGGCAGCATCGTCGTGAAGAAGGCGTATTGCGACTGGGATCGCTACAAGGGCTTCAAGGCGGCGATGCACGAGGCGAGCTTCGAGCTGATCGAGATTCCGCATGTGCGCCAGTCGGGCAAGAACTCGGCCGACATCCGGCTCGTCGTCGACGCGCTCGACCTCTGCTACACGAAGTCGCACGTCGACACCTTCGTGATCATCAGCGGCGACTCGGATTTCTCGCCGCTCGTGTCGAAGCTGCGCGAGAACGCGAAGAAGGTGATCGGGGTCGGCGTGAAGAAGTCGACCTCGGACCTGCTGGTCGCGAACTGCGACGAATTCATCTTCTACGACGACCTGGTGCGCGAGCAACAGCGTGCGCTCGCGAAGCGCGAACAGCAGCGCGCGGGCAACGGCGGCGCGAAGCGGCCCGACGAGCCGTCGCGCAAGCCCGAGCTGGAGATGCGCCGGGCCGAGGCGATCGCGCTGGCGGTCGAGACCTTCGACGCGCTGGCGTCGGAGCGCGACGACGTCGGCAAGATCTGGGCGTCGGTGCTCAAGAGCGCGATCAAGCGCCGCAAGCCGGATTTCAACGAGTCGTATTACGGATTCCGCGCGTTCGGCAACCTGCTCGACGAAGCGCAGGCGCGCGGGCTGCTCGAAGTGGGGCGCGACGACAAGTCGGGCGCGTTCGTGTCGCGCGCGCGTCATGCGGCGGCCGCGGAGCCGGTCGCGGCGGACGCCGGCGCGGCGCAGCATGCGGCGTCCCAGCACGGCGCGCGTGCGGCCGAGCCGGCGCACGGCGAGCGCGAATCGCGCCGCCGCGGCGGGCAGGGCGAGCCGCGCGCGCGGGAAGCCGCGCCGGTCGAGCCGGCCTTCGTCGAAAGCATCGACGAAGTCGAGGCGTCGGCGTCCGTGGCGGTCGAGGCGGCCGACACGCACGGCGACGGCAAGGACGGCCGCAAGCGCGCACGCAAGAGCGCCGCGAAGAAGGCCAGTCCGAAGAAGGGCGCTGCCGCGAAGGGCGGCGAGCGTCGCGCGGCAGCGAAGGACGAGGATGCCGCGCACGGCGGCGCGAAGCATCATGGCGGCGACCGGCATGCGGACGCGCAGCAGGGCGACGCCGCGCAGGCGGAGGCGAAGCCGCACGACGCCGCGGATGCCGGCAGCCGGCCCGCCGAAGCGGCGCAGGCCGAGGCGGTCGTGGCCGAGCCGGTCGCGCAGGCGGCGCATGAAGCGGCGCCTGAACCGGTGCACGAAGCGGCGACCGACACCGCGCCGGTCGACGACGCACCGGCCGCTGCCAAGCCGAAGAAGCCGGCCCGCAAGGCGGCGCCGCGCGCGCGTCGGCCGCGCAAGACGGCCACGACCGCCGAGTAACGGTCGCCGTCGCGGCCGCAGCCGCTCCGGTTCGCAAGCAGGACGCGACCGGACGCGGGGCCGCGCAATACGTATCGCCCGGCCTGTGCCGGAAACGGGGCGGTATCGATTGCCGCCCCGGCACACCGGCCGGCGCCCGCCGGCCCGGCCGCCCGCGGCCCTAGCCGTTCAGCGCATACGGCCGCGTCATCACCTCGAGGAAGTGCCCGTCCGGATCGTCGAAATACACGCCGCGTCCGCCGTTGTGACGGTAGATGTCGCCGGGCTGCCGCTTCGCCGGATCGGCCCAGTGCGGCAGCCCGCGGTCGCGTATGCGCGCGTACACGCGGTCGAAGCCGGCTTCGTCGAGCAGGAAAGCGTAGTGCTGGGACGCGATCTCGCCGTCCTTTTCATAGAAATCGAGCGATACGCCGTTGTCGAGCGGGACTACCAGCATCGCGCCGAACGGCGTCGGCGCGGGCAGTTCGAGCAGATCGACGAGGAAGCGGCTCGACGCGCGCTTGTCGCGGCACCAGACGATCGTATGGTTCAGCTGGACGTTCATGACGGATTCCCGGCAGTACCCATGCACAGACGATAGTCGAACGCGGCCGGCGTTCAAGCCGGACCGGCCGCAGCCGCCGCGCGTCGTCGGCCGGAACGATCTGGACGATCGGCTACTTTTTCGGGAGCAAAGGTCATTGGCGCGGTTTTTTACGCCGCCAAGAATCCCTGTCAGGCGATCGCCGCCATCCGCCGGATGGCGAACGGCGACGCGCAACAGGGAGACAGACGATGCGCTTCATGCTGAACGGCCAGCCGTTCGATTTCGACGGCGATCCCGACACGCCGCTGCTGTGGGTCGTGCGCGACGCGGCCGGCTTGACGGGCACCAAATACGGTTGCGGGATCGGCGCGTGCGGCGCCTGCACCGTGCATCTCGACGGCGAAGCCGCGCGTTCGTGCGTGCTGCCGGTGGCCGGCGTCGCAGGCCGCGCGGTGACGACGATCGAGGGGCTGTCGCACGACCGCTCGCATCCGGTGCAGCGCGCGTGGATCGAGAAGGACGTGCCGCAGTGCGGCTACTGCCAGTCGGGGATGGTGATGGCGACGGCCGCGCTGCTCGCGCGCCACCGCAAGCCGACCGACGCGCAGATCGATGCGGCCGTCACGAACCTGTGCCGCTGCGCGACCTATCAACGCATCCGCGAGGCGATCCATGTCGCGGCCGGCTGACGCAGTGCACGCGCGTGTCGCGCCGAGCGCGTCGCGGCGCGTATTCCTGAAGGGCGGCGTCGCGCTCGCGGGCAGCCTGCTGCTGCCGCTCGCGATCGGCGACGTCGTGCATGCGGCCGGCGACGGCGCGCAGTTTCGCGAGATCAACGACTGGGTGCGCGTCGACGCCGACGGCCGCACGATCATCGGCCTGTCGCAGGCGGAAGTCGGGCAGGGCGTCTACACGGGGCTGCCGCAGGTGCTGGCCGACGAGATGGACGCCGACTGGCGCAGCGTGACGATCGAGTTCGTCACCGGGCGCGACGCGTACCGGATCGACGCCGCGAACGAGGCGCCGCAGCAGTTCGTCGGCGCGTCGATGTCGGCGACGATGTTCTACACGCGGCTGCGCATCGCGGGCGCGCAGGCGCGCTCGGCGTTCCTGCGCGCCGGCGCCGCGCGGCTCGGCGTGCGCGACACGCAGTGCGTGACGCGCGACGGCCGTGTCGTCCATCCGCCGAGCGGCCGGTCGCTGTCGTACGGCGCGCTCGTCGACGACGCGGCGAAGCTGCCGCACGACCCGCAGCCGAAGCTGAAGCCGGCCTCCGCGCACACGCTGATCGGCCGTCCGCTGCACAAGCTCGACGTGCCCGCGAAGGTCGACGGCAGCGCGATCTACGGCATCGACGTGCGGGTGCCCGGCATGCTGGTCGGCGCGCTCGCGATGGCGCCGACGCTGAACGGCCGGCCGACCGCCGTGCACAACCGCGACGCGCTGCGCGCGATGCCCGGCGTCGTGGACGTCGTGCTCGCGAAGGACGCGGTGATCGTCGTCGCGCAGACCTACTGGCAGGCGAAGAAGGCATGCGACGCGGCGGACGTCGCATGGGACGCGGGCGCGACGCCGCCGTTCGACAGCGCGACGATCCTCGCGCAGCGCAAGGGCGCGCTGCAGGCGCCGCACGCGGTGGTCGCGACGCACATCGGCGAACCCGCGCGCCGGCTCGCCGAGGCCGGCACCGTCGTCGAAGCCGACTATCACACGCCGTACATCGTCCACGCGACGATGGAGCCCGTCAACGGGACCGTGCATGTGCGCGCCGACGAGATCGAGGTGTGGGGGCCGATCCAGGGCCAGGACAAGGTGCGCTGGACGCTGTCGTCGCTGTTCGGCGTGCCGGCCGGGAAGGTGATCGTCAACACGACGTTCCTCGGCGGCAGCTTCGGCCGCAAGTACGTGCCCGATTTCGTCGTGCATGCGGCCGTCGCGTCGAAGGCGGTCGGGCGGCCGGTCAAGGTGATCCGCTCGCGCGAGGACGACATCCGTCACGGCTTCTACCGGCCCTGCGCGTCCGCGCGCCTGCGCGCCGCGCTCGGCAGCGACGGGCTGCCGGTCGCGCTGCATGCGCGCGTCGCCGGCCATTCGCTGTACGCGGCGATCAAGCGCGACCGCTACGACAAGGCGGGCGGCTGGGACGAGACGATGCTCGACGGCCTGTACGACCTTTGCTACGACGTGCCGAACCTGCTCGTCGATTCGGTCACGGTGATGCAGCCGATTCCGGTCAGCTTCATGCGCAGCGTCGGCAGCACCTCGACGGTGTTCTTCCTCGAAAGCTTCGTGAACGAACTCGCGCATACGGTGCGGGCCGATCCCGTGCGCTACCGGCGCGCGCTGCTCAAGCACGACCCGCTCGCGCTGCGCGTGCTCGACGCGACGGCCGCGCGCGCGAACTGGTTCGGCCGCGCGCCGGCCGGCGTGTCGCGCGGCGTCGCGTACTCGCTCTACACCGGGCGCGGCGGCGCGTTCAGCACCTATGTCGCGACGATTGCCGAGCTGCGCGTGACGGGCGGCAGCGTGAAGCTCGAGCGGATCGTCTGCGGCATCGACTGCGGCCGCGCGATCAATCCGCTGCTGATTCGCGAGATGGTCGAGGGCGGCGTCGGCTTCGCGCTGACCAATACGTTTCGCAGCGAGATCACGTTCGAGCACGGTGCGGTCGTGCAGCGCAATTTCGCGGACTACCCGCTGCTCGGGCTGGCCGCGATGCCGAGGATCGAAGTGGTGATCGTCGACAGCGACCGCGATCCGCAGGGCTGCGGCGAAGTCGCGCTGCCGCCGGTGGCGCCGGCGGTGGCCGACGCGATCTGGCGCGCCACCGGCCAACGCCCGCGCTCGATGCCGTTCGACACGCCGCTCGCGAGCTGAGCGGCCGCCGCGCTTTTTCCCACCGGCCGGCATCGCCGGCCTTCATAAGCACAACGATACGACAGGTCTGGAGATTTCGATGAAAACGTTCCGCACGGCCGCGACGGCCGTTTCGTTTGCCGCAGCCGCGGTGTCGACCGGCGCGCACGCGCAAAGCAGCGTGACGCTGTACGGCATCGTCGACACCGGCGTGCAGTACTACAACAACGCGGCGGGCGGCGGCTCGGTCGCGGGCATGCCGGCGCTGACCGGCGAAGTGCCGTCGCGCTTCGGCGTGCGCGGCGTCGAGGATCTCGGCGGTGGCTATCGCGCGTTCTTCGTGCTCGAGAACGGCTTCGCGATGAATTCGGGCGCACTGAACTACGGCGGCCGGCTGTTCGGCCGGCAGGCGAACCTCGGCATCGAATCGCCGTACGGCACGCTCACGCTCGGGCGGCAGATGAACATGTCGATGCTCGTGCTGCTCAATGCCGACGTGATCGGCCCGTCGATCCATTCGATGGCGAGCTTCGACAGCTATCTGCCGAACGCGCGCAGCGACAACGCGCTCGGCTATCTCGGCCGCTTCGGCGGCCTGACGCTCGGCGGCACCTACAGCACCGGACGCGACGGCGCGGGCCCGGCCGGCCCGTCGGCCACCAACTGCGCGGGCAACGTGCCGGGCGACCCGGTCGCATGCCGGCAATACACGATGATGGTCGCGTACGACGCGCCGCAGCTCGGCGCGGCCGCCTCGTACGACGTGATGCACGGCGGCACCGGCGCATCGGCGCCGCTGTCGAGCCCCGGCTATACCGACACGCGCACGATCGTCGACGCGTACGTGAAATTCGGCATCGCGAAACTCGGCGCGGGCTGGATCCGCCGCAACACGGCGGCCGCGGTCCACAGCCAGTCGGACCTCTTCTTCGCGGGCGGCACGCTCTACGCGACGCCGGCGCTATCATTCGACGCACAGGCCCTGCGCTATCTGCTGCGCGGCCGCTCCGACTCGAACCTGTTCGTCGCGCGGGCGAACTACAGCCTGTCGAAGCGGACGATGGTCTATGCGTCGGTCGGCTACATGATGAACAGCGCGCTCGGCACGTCGGCGGTGGCGGCCGGCGGCACGGTCGGCGCCGGCCAGAACCAGGTCGGCGTGATGGCGGGCATTCAGCAGCGCTTCTAGCCGGCGGCGCGCACCACGGAGACTCCGACGATGACGATCGACCTTCTCAGCGACGTGCTGACCGACCTGCGGGCCGACGCGGTCGTCACCGGGCGCTTCACGCTGAGTGCGCCGTGGGCGATCCGCAAGCCGGCCGTCGCCGGCGCGCCGTTTCGCACCTGCGCGGGCAGTCCGTTCTATCTGTCGGTCGCGGGGGCGCCGCCGGTGCACGTCGAGCCGGGCGACTTCGTGCTGCTGCCGCACGGCGACGAGCATGTGATGGCGTCGTCGCTCGACGAGCCGCCCGTGCCGTTCGACACGCTGATGGCGGACAAGGGCATCCGGCCGCGTTTCGACACGCCGCTCGAATTCGTCGCCGGCGGCGGCGGGGCGACCAGCGAGCTCTATACGGGCATCGTCGTGTATCGCGACATCGTGCGCAGCCCGCTGTTCTCCGTGCTGCCGACGCTGATCCACGTGCGTGCGCACGACGCGGCCGTCGCGCCGTGGCTGGCGAGCACGCTGCAGAGCTTCATCGAGGAATCGATGGCCTGCCAGCCGGGCTGGGCCGTGGCCGCGACGCGCCTCGCCGACGTGCTGTTCGTGCAGCTGTTGCGTGCGCACCTGCAGTCGTCGGCCAATCATACGGGCTGGCTGCGCGGCCTGACCGATCCGCAGATCGGCCGCGCGATGGCGCTGATGCACCGCGACCCGCGCCGCAACTGGCAGCTCGCGAGTCTCGCCGCCGAAGCCGGCATGTCGCGCTCGCGGTTCTGCGCGCGCTTTGCCGAGCTGGTCGGCGAGACGCCGATCGGCCACCTGACCGCGTACCGGATGTATCTGGCGAGCGGCGAGCTCGCGCAGGGCAGGCTGCGCCTGATCGAGATCGCGGAGCGGGTCGGCTACACGTCGGAGAAGGCGTTCGCGCGCGCGTTCCACCGCTGGTCGGGGATGGCGCCGCGCCGCTATGCGCGCAACGCACGGGATCTGTATGACCTCGCCCGGCAACGATGACGGCGCCGTGGGCTACCGCGTGCCGGCGCTTGCGCGCGGGCTCGCGATTCTCGGCGCGGTCGCGGCCGCGCCCGGCGGCGCGAGCGGCGCGGCACTGGCAGCGCGGCTCGGCGCGCCGCGCAACTCCGTCGCGCGATTGCTGAAAACGCTGGTGCTACAAGGTTTTCTCGTCGTCGACGCGCATGGTCGCTATCGGCCCGGGCCGGCGAGCGCGCGGGTCGCGGCCGCGTATCTCGATGCGCAACCGCAAGTCAAGCAGGCGCAGCCGGTGCTGGACGCGCTGTGCGCGCGCACTGGGCTGGCCGCGCAACTGCTCGGCCGCGATGGCGCGGACGTCGTCGTGCTCGCGCAGGCGGCGCCCGCCGGGGCCGCGTGCGTGGTCACGCGCGTCGGTGCACGGTTCAACGGGCTGGCCGCGGAGGCGGGCGAGACAGGCGGCGGGGGCGACAGGAGCGAGGCAGCCGAACGCGGCGCGCCGCCCGTCTGGCGGCTGGGCCTGCGCGGTGCATCGCAGCGCGCGCCCGGCCTCGTCGCGATGCCGCTGGATGCGCGCGGCGCGCTGGCGATCGGTGTCGCGCTCGATGCGCCGGACGATGCGCGATGGCGGCAGGTGCCCGCGCTGATCGACGACGCAGCGCGACGCCTGTCGCGCACGCTGGCCGCGGCGGCCGACTGCTGACTGCCGCGCGCGGCGCGCATGCGCCGGCGCAGGCCACCCACCACGTTTCGATGCCGGGCCGGAGTCCGCGCCGGCCGGCACGCGGGACGACGGGCGGCGCAGGCTGCGCGTCGGCCCCGTGCCCAGCCTGCCGTCACTCGCCCGCGACCGCCGGCCCGCCCGAATTCCCGCGGCGGTTGCGCCGCTTCTCGCCCCACACGCGCAGCCGGTCCATGTACAGATAGACGACCGGCGTCGTATAGAGCGTCAGCACCTGCGACACGATCAGGCCGCCCGCGATCGCGATCCCGAGCGGCGCGCGCAGCTCGGCACCGTCGCCGTTGCCGAACGCGAGCGGCAGCGCGCCGAGCAGCGCGGCCATCGTCGTCATCATGATCGGCCGGAAGCGCAGCAGGCACGCCTCGTGGATCGCTTCGAGCGACGACTTGTGGCCGTTGCGAGTCTGGTCGATCGCGAAGTCGACCATCATGATTGCGTTCTTCTTCACGATGCCGATCAGCAGGATCACGCCGATCAGCGCGATGATGCTGAACTCGGTCTTGAACAGCAACAGCGCGAGCAGCGCGCCGACGCCGGCCGACGGCAGCGTCGACAGGATCGTGATCGGATGGATGTAGCTCTCGTACAGGATCCCGAGCACGATGTAGACGGCCAGCAGTGCGGCCATGATCAGGATCGGCTGGTCGTTCAGCGACTGCTGGAACGCCTGCGCGGTGCCCTGGAAGCTGCCGACGATGGTCGGCGGCACGCCGATCTGCGCCATCGTCTGGTAGATCACCTGCGTCGCCTGCGACAGCGACACGCCCGGCGGCAGGTTGAACGAGATCGTCGTCGCGACGAACAGCCCCTGGTGGTTCACCGACAGCGGCGTCGTGCTCGGGCCGAAGGTCGCGATCGCCGACAGCGGGATCATCGTCGACTTCGAGGTCGACACGGCCGCGCCCGACGACGCGCTCGACTTGCCGCTCGATGCGATCGAGTTCAGCGCCTGGTTGCGCGCCGAATCCGACGCGATCGCCGCGGCGCTGGTGGCGGCCGTGCCGGCGCTCGACGTGCCGGCCGACGTCGCGACGTAGGTGCCGGCCGCCGCGTTGGTGGTCTGCGAGCCGTTGGCGCTGCCGCCCGACGTGCTGATCCACACCTGGTTCAGCATCTCCGGGCTCTGCCAGTATTTCGGCGCGACTTCCATCACGACGTGGTACTGGTTCAGCGGGTTGTAGATCGTCGAGACCTGGCGCTGGCCGAACGCGTCGTACAGCGTGTTGTCGATCTGCGCGGGCTTGATGCCGAGCCGCGCGGCCGTCGCGCGGTCGATCGTCACCATCGCCTCGAGGCCGCCTTGCTGCTGGTCGGAGTTCACGTCGGCGAGCTCGGGGCGCTTCTGCAGCGCCTCGGTCAGCAGCGGCCCCCATTTGTAGAGGTCGGCGCTCGAATCGCCGAGCAGCGTGAACTGGTACTGCGCATTGCTCTGGCGGCCGCCGACGCGGATGTCCTGCGCCGACTGCAGGAACGTGCTCGCGCCGGCCACGTTCGACAGCGGCCCGCGCAACTGCTGGATCACCTGGTCGGCCGACACCTTGCGCTCGGTGCGGTCCTTCAGCGTAACGAACATGAAGCCCGAGTTGGTCTGCGTGCCGCCCGTGAAGCCCGCGGCGCTCTTCACGTTCGGGTTGCTCTGCACGATCCGCATCATCTCGGTGAACTTCTGCTTCATCGCCTGGAACGACGTGGCCTGGTCGGCGCGGATGCCGCCGATCATCAGCCCGGTGTCCTGCTGCGGGAAGAAGCCCTTCGGCACGATCACGTACAGGTAGACGTTCAGCCCGATCGTCGCGAACAGGATCAGCAGGATCAGCAGCGGCCGGCGCAGCGCCCACGACAGCGAGCGCTCGTAGCCGCGCTGCATGCGCGTGAAACAGCGTTCCAGGAAACGCGCGAAGCGGCCTTCGGCGCGCGGGTCGTGCGTCTCGGGCAGCAGGCGCGCACACATCATCGGCGTGACGGTCAGCGACACCGCGAGCGACACCGCGATCGCGAGCGACAGCGTCAGCGCGAACTCGCGGAACAGGCGCCCGACGATGCCGCCCATCAGCAGGATCGGCAGGAACACCGCGACCAGCGAGATGCTCATCGACAGCACCGTGAAGCCGACCTCGCGCGCGCCGTCGAACGCGGCCTGCAGCCGCGGCGTGCCGTTCTCGATGTGGCGCGCGATGTTCTCGAGCACGACGATCGCGTCGTCGACGACGAAGCCGGTCGCGACGATCAGCGCCATCAGCGACAGGTTGTCGATCGAGAAGCCGAGCAGGTACATCGCGCCGAACGTGCCGACGATCGAGATCGGCACCGCGACGCTCGGGATCAGCGTCGCGCGCCAGTTGCGCAGGAACAGGAACACGACCATCACGACCAGGCTGACCGCGATCAGCAGCGTGCGCTCGGTGTCCTTCAGCGACGCGCGGATCGTCGTCGAACGGTCGAGCACCGGCGTGACCGTGATGTCGGCCGGCAGCGACGCGGTGAGCTGCGGCAGCGCCGCGCGCACGCGGTCGATCGTCTCGATGATGTTCGCGCCGGGCGAGCGGTAGAGGATCACCAGCACCGCGCGCTTGCCGTTCGACAGGCCGAGGTTGCGCAGGTCCTCGACCGAATCGACGACCTCGGACAGGTCGGACAGCCGCACGCCCGCGCCGTTGCGGTACGCGACGACGAGGTCGCGGTACTGCTCGGCCTGCGACGCCTGGTCGTTCGTATAGAGCTGGAAGTGCTGCGGGCCGAACTCGATCGCGCCCTTCGGGCTGTTCGCGTTCGCGGACGCGAGCGCGGCGCGCACGTCCTCGAGGCCGATTCCGTAGTGGAACAGCGCCTGCGGTTCGAGCTCGACGCGCACGGCCGGGTTCGCGGAGCCGCTCACCGATACCTGGCCGATCCCGTCGATCTGCGACAGCGACTGCTGCAGCACCGTCGATGCGGCATCGTAGAGCTTCGCGGCCGACGAGGTTTCCGACGTCAGCGACACGATCATGATCGGCGAATCGGCCGGGTTGACCTTGCGATAGGTCGGGTTGCTCTTCAGCGCGGCGGGCAGGTCGGCGCGCGCCGCGTTGATCGCGGCCTGCACGTCGCGCGCGGCGCCGTCGATGTCGCGGTTCAGCCCGAACTGCAGGATGATCCGCGCATTGCCGACCGTGCTGGTCGACGTCATCTCGGTGACGTCGGCAATCGAGCCGAGGTGCCGTTCGAGCGGGCTCGTCACGCTGGTCGCGACCGTCTCCGGGCTCGCGCCCGGCAGCGAAGCCTGCACCGAGATGGTCGGGAAGTCGACCTGCGGCAGCGGCGACACGGGCAGCTTGATGAACGCGAACAGGCCCGCGAGCGCGACGCCGAGCGCGAGCAGCGTCGTCGCGACGGGGCGGGTGATGAAGGGACGCGACAGGTTCATCGCTTACGCATCCGTATGCGTGCCGGCGGCCGGGCCGCGGCGTTCGAACCAGCCGCGCATGCGGCGCGCGAGTGCGTCGAAGCCGAGGTAGATCACCGGTGTCGTAAACAGCGTCAGCACCTGCGACACGATCAGGCCGCCCGCGATCGCGATCCCGAGCGGCTGACGCAGCTCGGAACCGGCGCCGGCGCCGACGATCAGCGGCACCGCGCCGAGCAGCGCGGCGAGCGTCGTCATCAGGATCGGCCGGAACCGCAGCAGGCACGCCTGGTAGATCGCCTCGCGCGGCGGCTTTCCCTCGACGCGCTCGGCCTCGAGCGCGAAGTCGATCATCATGATCGCGTTCTTCTTCACGATGCCGATCAGCAGCACGATGCCGATGATGCCGATGATGTCGAGGTCGTGTCCGGTCAGCATCAGCGCGAGCAGTGCGCCGACGCCGGCCGACGGCAGCGTCGACAGGATCGTGATCGGGTGGATGTAGCTCTCGTACAGCACGCCGAGCACGATGTACATCGTGACGACCGCCGCGAGGATCAGGAACAGCTGGTTCGACAGCGACGCCTGGAACGCGAGCGCGGCGCCCTGGAAGCGCGTCTGGAACGACGCGGGCAGGCCGATCTCCTGCTCGGCGGCCTGGATCGCCTTGACCGCCTCGCCGAGCGACGCGCCCGGCGCGAGGTTGAACGAGATCGTCGTCGACGGGAACTGCGACAGGTGCGACACGAGCAGCGGCGATGGCCGCTCGTGGAACGACGCGATCGACGACAGCGGCACCTGGCCGCCGCCCGCCGACGGCAGGTAGATGTCGTTCAGCGACTGCGCGTAGTGCTGGTCCTTCGGCTCCGATTCGAGAATCACGCGGTACTGATTCGACTGCGTGAAGATGGTCGACACGATGCGCTGGCCGAACGCGTCGTACAGCGCGTTATCGACGGTCGCCGGCGTGATGCCGAAGCGCGCGGCGCTCGCGCGGTCGATCTCGATATAGACCGATTGGCCGTTGCTCTGCAGGTCGGTCGCGACGTCGGCGAGCGACGGCTCCTGCTGCAGCCGCGCGACGAGCTTCGGCACCCAGGTCGCGAATTCGTCGGAATTCGGGCTCGTCAGCATGAACTGGTACTGCGTCGGGCTGACCGTCGAGTCGATCGTCAGATCCTGCACCGACTGCATGAACAGCGAGATGCCCGTCACGTTCGCGACGCGCTGCTGCAGGTCGCGGATGATCTGGCTCGCGGTTTCGGAACGCGCGTCGCGCGCCTTCAGGTTGATCAGCATCCGGCCGCTGTTGAGCGTGATGTTCGAGCCGTCGACGCCGATGAACGAGGTCAGGCTGTCGACGTTCGGATCCTTCAGGATCTCGGCGGCCAGCGTCTGCTGCCGCTCGGCCATCGCGCCGTACGAAATCGACTGCGGCGCCTGCGTGATCGCCTGGATCACGCCGGTGTCCTGCGCGGGGAAGAAGCCCTTCGGCACGAATACGTACAGCAGCCCGGTCAGCACCAGCGTGAGCAGCGCGACGACGAGCGTCGCGCGCTGCCGGTTCAGCACCCATTCGAGCGCGACCGCATAGCGCGCGATCACCCAGTCGATCGTGCGATGCACGCGCGCCTCGAAGCGGTGGCTCTCGGGCGGCGGCGAATGGCGCAGCAGCTTCGCGCACATCATCGGCACGAGCGTCAGCGACACGACCGCCGAGATCACGATCGTCACCGCGAGCGTGATCGCGAATTCATGGAACAGGCGGCCCACCACGTCGCCCATGAACAGCAGCGGGATCAGCACCGCGATCAGCGACACCGTCAGCGAGATGATCGTGAAGCCGATCTGCTTCGAGCCCTTCAGCGCGGCCTCGAGCCCCGAATCGCCTTCCTCGACGTAGCGCGCGATGTTCTCGATCATCACGATCGCATCGTCGACCACGAAGCCGGTCGCGATCGTCAGCGCCATCAGCGACAGGTTGTTCAGCGAGAAGCCGGCGAGGTACATCACCGCGAGCGTGCCGATCAGCGACAGCGGCACCGACAGGCTCGGGATGATCGTCGCGTAGATGTTCGCGAGGAACAGGTACATCACGAGCACGACCAGCACGACCGACAGCATCAGCTCGAACTGCACGTCGCGCACGGCCGCGCGGATCATCGTCGTGCGGTCGGTGACGACCTGCACGTCGAGCGCGGCGGGCAGCGTTTCCTGCAGCTTCGGCAGCTGCGCCTTGATCGCGTCGACGGTCGCGATCACGTTCGCGCCGGGCTGGCGCTGCACGTTCAGGATGATCGCGGGCTCCGAATTGACCCACGCGCCGAGCTTGGTGTTCTCCGAGCCGGCCACGACTTTCGCGACGTCGGTCAGCATCACCGGCCGGCCGTTCTTGTACGCGACGACCGCGCTGTTGTACTGATCGGCGCTCGTCAGCTGGTCGTTCGCATTGATCGTGTAGGCGCGCGTCGGGCCGTCGAAGTTGCCCTTCGGCGTGTTGACGTTCAGGTTCGAGATCGTCGTGCGCAGATCGTCGAGGTTCATCCCGTACTGCGCGAGCGCGGTCGGGTTCGCCTGGATCCGCACGGCCGGGCGGTTGCCGCCCGACAGGCTGACGAGGCCGACGCCGGCGATCTGCGAGATCTTCATCGCGAGGCGCGTGTCGGTCAGGTCCTGCACCTGCGTGAGCGGCAGCGTCTTCGACGTGACCGCGAGCGTCAGCACCGGCGCATCGGCCGGGTTGACCTTCGCGTAGATCGGCGGGGCAGGGAGGTCCGACGGCAGCAGGTTGCCGGCCGCGTTGATCGCGGCCTGCACTTCCTGTTCGGCGATGTCGAGCGGCAGGTCGAGCGAGAACTGCAGCGTGATCACCGACGCGCCGGCCGAGCTTTGCGACGACATCTGGTTCAGCGACGGCATCTGCCCGAACTGCCGTTCGAGCGGCGCCGTGACCGACGACGTCATCACCTCGGGGCTCGCGCCCGGGTAGAAGGTCTGGACCTGGATCGTCGGGTAGTCGACTTCGGGCAGCGCGGCGAGCGGCAGGAAGCGCAGCGCGACCAGGCCGGCCAGCATGATCGCCGCCATCAGGAGGGCGGTGCCGACCGGCCGGAGGATGAAGAGGCGGGATGGATTCATCGAGCGGCCCGCGCGTTATTGGGCCGCTGCCTGCGATGCACCGCGCTTGTGCCCGCCGTGACGGCCGGCCGCGCCCGATGCGCCCGACGCCGCATGCGCGCCGGATGCCGCGCCTGCGCCTGACGCACCCTTGGGCTTGTCGGCCGGAATCGAGATCTTCGAGCCTTCGCGCAACCGGTCGGAGCCGTCGGTGACGACGCGCTCGCCGAGTGCGACGCCGTCGATGATGCTGGTGCGTTCGCCGTCGACCGGGCCGGTCTTGACCTTGCGCACCGTCACCGTGTTGTCGGGCTTGACGACATACACGAACTGGCCGATCGAGCCCGTCAGCACGGCGGAAGTCGGCACGATCGTCGCATCGCGCATCACGTCGACCAGCAGCCGCGTGTTGACGAACTGATTCGGGAACAGCAGGCCTTCCTTGTTTTCGAAGGTCGCGCGCAGCTTGACGGTGCCGGTGCTGGTGTCGATCTGGTTGTCGAGCGTGGCGAGCGAGCCCGTCTCGAGCGGGATCGTGTTGTTGCGGTTGTAGGCGGTGACCGACAGCTTCTGGCCCGCGTTCACCTGCTTGAGGATCTGCGGCAGGTTGTCTTCGGACGTCGTGAAGATCACGCTCATCGGCTGCAGCTGCGTGATCACGACGATGCCGTTCGTGTCGCCCGGCGTCACGTAGTTGCCCGGATCGACCTGCCGCAGGCCGACGCGCCCCGACACGGGCGCCGTGATGCGCGCATACGTGAGGTTCAGCTTCGCGGAATCGATCGCGGCCTGGTCGGTCTTCACCGTCCCTTCGTATTGCTTGACGAGCGAGGCCTGCGTGTCGACCGTCTGCGATGCGATCGAGTCCTGCGACAGCAGCGTCTGGTAGCGCTTCAGGTCGAGGCGCGCGGTCGCGAGCAGCGCCTGGTCGCGCGCGAGCGTGCCCTCGGCGTTCTCGAGCGCGACCTGGTACGGGCGCGGGTCGATCTGTGCGAGCACGTCGCCCTTCCTGACGATCTGGCCTTCCTGGAACGCGACCGACTGCAGGTAGCCCGACAGCTGCGTGCGGACCGTCACGTTCGCGAGCGGCGTCACGGTGCCGAGCGCGCTCAGCACGATCGGCATCTCGCCCTTGGTCGCGGGCGCGACCTGCACGGGCTGCGGAACGTTCGCCATCGCAGCGGGGCCGCCGCGGCCGCGATGGCCGCCGCCTGCGGCGGCGCCGCTTGCCGCACCGCCGGCCGCCGGCTTGCCGGCCGGCGTGCGGCTCCACGGATGCCACCACAGCAGGCCGCCGATGACGACGACCGCGAGCACGCCGACGATCAGCTTGCGGCGCGGGGGCCGGGCGGGCGGCACGGGATCTTTTGAAGGGGGCGTGGGCTTTTGTTGGTTGTCCATCGTGTTCTGTCAGGAAGACGGCGCGGCGTGCCGGAAACGGGCTGCGGGCGGCGGGCGGGCTTCGGCTGCCGGAGCGGCGGGCCCGGCTCGGCCCGGGCCTCTCCAGCCCGCGCGGGAAAGAGCAGTGCGCACCGCGACGGCGGTGCGACGATGGGCATGATCCTACGTCCCGTCCCCGTTAGAGTCCAGTGCTCTATCTTTCAACGGGTTACGGTCGTTACAGAACGCGACAGAACGATGACGAACCGATTACACCGCGATGCGCCGGGCCGGTGCGCCGCCGATCTCGCGCGTGATCTTCGCGATGCATTCGTGCAGCGCCGGCACCACGTGCTCGTGCAGCCATTCGGGCGGGCACTGGCTGGACGCGCCGCCGCAGTTCACCGAATAACGCTGGCCCGACGGTCCGACGAAGCCGGCCGCGACCGCGTTCAGCCCTTCGCGCCATTCGCCGATCGCGATGGCGTAGCCCTCGCGCATCGCATCGTCGAGCGCAGGATTGAGCCGCGCATGCACGTGCGGCCAGTCGTCGCCGGCCGACGCGCGCAGTGCGTCGATCAGCGCGCGGCGCTCGTCGTTTTCGAGCGCGGCCAGATACGCGCGGCCGACGGCCGTGCGCGCGATGTCCATCCGCGAGCCGATCTCGAGGCGCGTGACCAGCACGGCCGAGCGCGGCCGGATCACGTCGATCGCGACCATGTCGAGCCGGTCGCGCACCGCGAGGTGCACGGACAGCGACGTGCGTTCGGCCAGCTCGATCATGAACGGCCGCGAGCGCGCGCGGATGTCGAAGTTGCGCAGGAAGCCGTGGCTCAGCTCGAGCACCGACGCGGTCAGCACGAAGCGCTCGCTGTCGGGCAGCTGGAACAGGAAGCCGGCGCTGACCAGCGTCGCGGTAATGCGCGACACGGTCGGCTTCGGGATGCCGGTCAGTTCGGTCAGCTCCCGGTTGCTGACGGGCGCGTCGGCCGCCGCGATGCGCCGCAGGACGGCGAGGCCGCGCGCGAGCGCGGTGATTTCGTCGGGCGACGATTCGCGTTCCCGGGGGGCGGCAGAAGTTACAGATGTCGACACGAGGGATTCTCTCTATTTCCGAAACTCGATTTCAATTTTGTTGGTATTGTCAGATAATTGTCAAACCATGCATGTTCGATATGTGAATCGGTCATGCGGTGCGATTTTACGGGTTCACCCTTGGTTTATTAGGAAAACCCCCAAAGCAGCCTTGCCGGAAAGTGCATGAACCCGTGCAAATACCGCTTGACTTGGCGGACGGAAACGGAAAGAATGTCTCACGTTTTCGAAACATCGTTTCAGGAGTTTAACCGGCAACGGTGTTTCGCGCAGTCTCTCAGGTTCTAGCACGGCCCTCGGAATGGCTAGAACTTTTTTAGCGCCACGGTCTCCGTGGCGCTTTTTTTTTTGCCCTTCGCCTTCCGTTCGCAGGCCGGCAAGCCCGCTGCCACGGCCGAAACGCAGCCGTGGCGCCACCGCGAAGTCTACCGCGTCGCCCGTCATCCCGCCCCTGGCGCCGCTGCGCTGTCCGGCGCGCGCCTCGATTCCGTCGTCTCGATCCGCTTCGCGCGGCGTCGGCATTCGGCCGCCGCAAGTCCTGGCGCACCCCGCCCGAACGATGCGCGTCATTCGCCGGAGACCCCCTATGCAAAAGTAGGGGGGTGACCCATCCCGGCCCGTCGTGCGTATCTGCAGAATGCCGGTACGGGCCGTGAAAGCTTCGCGGCCCGCGTCTGCAGCAGAGCATGACGGCCAGCGCGTGTCGCTGGCGGACCCCTCGGATGGAGGTCATATGTTCAGTACCCGCGCATATTGCAGCAGTGTGGCGGCACTGTTGCTGGCGCTGTCGACCGTTCCCGCGTTCGCGCAGTCGTTTCGGGTCCAATGCCCGTTCACCACGCCTGCCCACCCGACCGCGCTCGCACCGGGCGTCGGCGAGCCGGCCTACACGAAACCGACCTATACCGGACAGGCCTCGACCGCGACCGGCGCCATCAACGGCGCGATCAAGTGCCAGCAGATCTCCGGCGGCGACGGCTACGCGACGATGGCCAACGGCGTGCAGACCTACCTGTTCGCGTTCGGTCCGCTCTCCGGGCTGGCCGACGTCAAGGCCGGGCTGCCCGGTACGGAGCTCGCGTCGGTATTCAACACCGTCGGCGACCCGCGAACCGACCCGACCTACAACGGCGCGGTCGGCCTCGCGCCCGATCCGGACGCCGGCGGCGCGCTGACCGGGCACGTCGACCCGCGCCCGATCATGGACATCGGCGTGATGAACGGCAACGAACCGGCGCCGCTGATGGCGATCGACGAGGACGACGAATTCTTCCTGACGCTGACCAACGTCGGGATGATCATGCGTCCCGACCTGTTCGAGAAGCACACGGTGCACTTCCATGGCTATCCGAACGCGTCGTCGTTCTACGACGGCGTGCCCGATGCGTCCGTGGCGATCAACATCGGCGCGAGCTTCACCTACTACTACCTGGCGCCGGATGCCGGCACCTATTTCTGGCACTGCCACATCACGCCGCCGGAGCACCTGCAAATGGGCATGGTCGGGCAGATCTACGTGCGCCCGCGCCAGGACCGCGTGCCGAAGGGCGTGTCGCTGTACGAGGCGCTGGTCACGCAACAGGCGGACCTGAGGACGCGCTGCGGCAACGACATACTCTGTTCGACGCCGCTGCCGGCGCACAACAACGGTCTGCTGCGCGCCGCGAATCCGAACATCCCGGCGACCTCGCCGGAAACGCTGTCGCTCTATGCGTACAACGACGGCGACGGCTCGACCGCGTACGACGTCGAGTATCCGATCCAGATCCACGGCTTCGATCCGAACTTCCACTTCGTCGGCATGACGTTCAATCCGGAACCGTTCACCGACATGAAGGACAAGTTCTTCATGCTGAACGGCCGCAGCTATCCGGACACGGTCACGCAAGGGCCGATGTCGACGCCTTCGTCGGATTCCGCCATGCACCCGTCGCAGCCGCTGCCGACGCTGATCAACATCCCGGCCGGCGGCCGCGCGCTGCTGCGCATTTCCGACCTCGACGTGACCGAATACCAGACGCTCGCGTCGCTCGGCATCCCGATGCACGTGATCGCGATCAACGCCCGCATGCTGCGCGACATGGCCGGCAACAACATGGCCTACGACACCAATTCGATCACGCTCGGCGGCGGCGAATCGCTCGACCTGATTCTGGACGCCAGCGACAAGACGAAATACCACTCGGGCCAGATTTTCTATCTGTACACGCCGAATCTCGATCACCTGTCGAACGATCAGGAGAACTTCGGCGGCCTGATGACCGAAATTCATGTCTGCAGTGCGGTGGATCCGATCACCAAGCATTGCACTCTTTGAAGGCGAGGGCTCGCGCGTCTCGCGCGAGCCGGCCGCGTAGTCCTGCACTGAGGAGAAAACCGTGGGACACATCACTCACCACGCGTGGCGCGCGACGCTCGTCCGTCTCGTACGGATCGGCGTCGCGACGCTCGCCGCGCTGCTGTCGATACACGCGCACGCCGCGGCGCCCGGGATCACCGGCAAGGTCTTCAACCTCACGGCCCAGGAGGCGCGCATTACGCAGCCGGACGGCACGAGCGTCTATTCGTGGGGCTATGGCTGCGCGGCGAACAGCGCAACGCCGCCGGTGTTCTCGCCGTCGGCGATCGCCGGCGCGACATGCCCGACGATGCAGATCCCCGGCCCGACGCTGATCGTGCGGCAGGGCGACGTCATCACCGTGACGCTCACCAACAACCTGCCGGCCGCCGCCGGCAACACGTCGATCCTGTTCCCGGGATTCGTCGTGTGTACCGGGACGCTGAGCGCGGACGGCAAGACCTGCAGCGGCACCGGCGCCAACAACGGCGTGCCGGGGCTGCTCGCGCAGGAAGCGCCGCACGGCGCGACGGTCACCTACAGGTTCGTCGCGGCGACACCGGGCACGCACACGTACTTCAGCGGCACGCAGGGAGACCTGCAGGTCGAGATGGGACTGTACGGCGCGATCATCGTGCTGCCGAATACCGCGGTCAACACGGCGGGTTGCATGGCCTTTCCGGATGCGGGCCGGCCGTTCGGGCAGCACGATTTCCGCAACGCACCGGCGGCGTTCGACAACAGCGCAGCCTGCTACGATCGTGAATATCTTTTTCAGTTCTCCGAAATGGATCCGCGCATCCACCAGCAGGCGGAGCAGCAGGTGGCGGCCAATACTTCCTGCACGAGGCCGACCGGCTGCATGACGGTCGAGACCGAGCCGTATCACCCGGCGTACTTCATGGTCAACGGCCGTTCGATGCCGGACGACATGGATCCGAACTATGCGCCCCAGTACCCGCACCAGCCGTACAACGGCAATCCGCACATGCACCCGGGCGAACTGGTGCTGTTGCGCATCATCGGCACCGGTCGCTGGCAGCATCCGTTCCACGAGCACGGCAACCACGTGCGCGTGCTCGCGCGCGACGGCAACCTGCTGCTGACGCCGCCCGACCCGAACAACCCCGGCAAGCCGCCGCTGCCGGCGGGCCCGCTGCTGTTCACGACCACCACGACGCCCGGCCTCACGATGGACGGCATCTTCTACTGGACCGGCAAGGGGCTGAACTGGGACGTCTACGGGCACTACGCGGGCGACGGCTCGGTCTGCATCCCGGATGCGAACGGCTACTACACGACGGCATCGAACCCGCCGGCCCCGCGCAATGCGCCGAACTACTACGAGTGGTGCCAGGACCATGGCAAGGCGCTCGAGAAGGCGCCGTTCGGCAAGGTCGCGAGCGGCGGGCCGGTCACGCTGCCGGACTCGAACATCCTGACCAACGGTGCGTGGTACGGCGGCAGTCCCTACCTCGGACCGGATGCGACCACGCGCGCCACGGCGCCGACGGGCACATCGCCACCGAGCAACACGATCCTCAACCCGCCGGCGACGGAAGCAGGCTTCGCGTTCATGTGGCACTCGCATAACGAACGGGAAATCACGACGAACAACATCTTCCCAGGCGGAATGATGATGATGATGCTCGTCGACCCCCCGGTATTTCCGATCGACGAATCCAATTGAGGGCGGGGAGAACGGCGATGAGAACCACCAAACTCACGATGACCCTGCTGGGCCTGTTCAAGGCCGGGGTCGCGGCATCGATGCTGCTGGCGGCAGGCGAGGCCTGTTTCGCGCAGTCGGTCGTCAATCTGACGGCGAAGGCCTCCGTGGCGGTGCTGCCCGACGGCCAGTCCGTGCCGATGTGGGGCTACAGCTGCACGCCGGCCGCCGTCGCGGCCGCGCCGACCACCAACGCGACCTGCGCGGCGGCGAATCCCGGCGCAGGCGCGAACTGGTCGCCGGTCGTGGTCACGGTCCCGGCGGGCCAGCTGCAGATCAACCTGACGAACAACCTGCCCGCGCCCGTGCCGACGTCGCTCGTGCTCGTCGGGCAGCTCGGCGGCGGTCTCGGCAATGCGCCGACCACGACGCCGAGCCCCGTGCATCCGACCCAGACCGCCACGACCTGGCCGATCGTCACCGCGACGTCGAACGCGCCGCTGGCGTCGTTCGTGCCGCCCGCGCAGGGGCCGCGCGTCCAGTCGTTCGGGACCGAGGTCGCGCCGTCGACCGATCCGAAATCGCATACCGCGCTGACCTGGCCGAACCTGAAGCCGGGCACCTATCTGCTCGAGTCGGGCACGCACCCGTCGATCCAGGGGCCGATGGGCCTGTACGGCGTGCTGGTCGTGACGAGCCCGGCCGTGGCCAGCTCGACCTGCGCATCGACGAAGCAGGCCTATCCCCATACGGCGTCGTGCTACGACGCCGACGTGCCGCTCGTGATGAGCGAGATCGATCCGGTGCAGAACGCCGCGGTCGCCGCGGCCGTCGCGACGAAGGGCTTCAGCGAAACCGCCGCGTGGTCGGGGCAGCCCGGCGGATGCGGCGATTCGAAGTCCGCATCGTTCGGCACCTGCTACCCGCCGGTCGTCAATTACGATCCGCGCTATTTCCTGATCAACGGCGTCGCGTTCGATCGCACCAACCCGAACGCATCGGCCTTCCCGCCGAGCGCGAACGTGCCCGCGCAGACCGGGCAGATCCTCGTACGACTGGTGAACGCGGGGCTGCGCATGCACGTTCCGGCCGTGGTGGGCGCGCAGACCGGCAACCCGGCCGTGCCGGGCGTGACGCTCGTTGCCGAAGACGGCAACGTGCTGCCCGGGCGTCCGCGCATCCAGAATTCCGTGTTCATGGCCGCGGGCAAGACCTACGACATACTGGTGAACGCGCCGGCCGCGGCCGCGATGCCCGTGTACGACCGTGAACTGAGCCTGTCGACGAACAACCAGCGCGACGGCGGGATGCAGGCCTATATCGCCGTGAACAACGCGGAGCCGTCGGCGACCGCGGGCATCGGCGAGACGCCGACCGCCACGGGCACCAACTACTACTTCGTGCCGGGCACGACGCTGAGCGTGTCCGATCCGGCCAAGGGCGTGATCGCCGCGGATTCCGGCGTGTATGGCGTGAAGGTGAAGACGCCGCCGGCCAGCGGCACGCTGACGCTGAATACGGACGGTACGTTTACCTATCTGTCGAGCAGCATGGCGAACGACAGTTTCGTCTATCAGTCGACCAACGGCGCGCCGCCGGTGACGGCGAAGGTCACCTTGACCGCCTGTACGACCGGCAACCACTGCCTGTCGGTGCCGAGCGCCGGCAATGCCGCGTTCTCGAGCAACATCGCGTCGCAGCTGCAGGTCGGCGCGCCCGGCGTGCTGGCCAGCGCGAGCGATCCGGCCGGCTTGCCGCTCACCGCGCAGATCGTCGCCTCGAGCGCGACGAACGGCACCGTGACGCTCAACGCGGACGGCTCGTTTACCGCCGTGCCGACGGCCCCGCCGATGGGCGGCGCCGCGCAGACGATGACGTTCCAGTACAAGGTCACCAATACGCAGAACCAGACGAGCCCGAATGCCGGGACCGTGACGCTGACGTTCAACCCGGGCAGCGGCCTCGTCGTGAACGTGATGGACGCGCCCAGCATGCAGCCGGACGCGGTGGCGCCGAACAAGATGGTCAGGCTGACCGACTATCGGTGGATCATCGAGGAAGACCGCACGATGCAGATCGATCCGGCCTGCCAGGTGAATGCCGCGTCGGGAAGGCCGGCGAATTGTCCGCCGCTGCCGGTCCCGAGCCTCGGTACGAATTTCCATACGAGCTACATGCCGGTGGTTGCGTCCGGGTGCGTCGGCACCGTCGCGTGCGAATCGGGCCAGACGGTGTTCGACCCGGTGCACAACACGCACGTGCCGGCCGTCTGCGACGTGGGCAACGGCGCGTGCCGCACCGGTGCGAACGTGTCGCAGCAGACGCCGGTCGACCCGAAATACGTGGCGCTCGATCCGACCAAGCACTACTACATCTCCATCCTGCCGGGCGATGCCGGCAATACGTTCGTGAACGGCGGCGGCGTGTCGCCCGACGGCAAGCGCCAGTTCAGCATCGCGCTCGACTGCCCGTCGGGCCCGAGCGGCGCGGATTTCGCGCCGGGCACCGGCAAGTGCGGGCACGGCATGGGCGGCGCGACGATTTCGCCCGCGCAGATCGCGGCCGCGAAGGCGGGGCAGACGGGAAGCGGGCAGGCCGGGCAGCTCAACGTGCTGCTGACGGAAACGCCGTACCAGACCGCCAAGCTGTCGGTGTTCGTGTTCGAGGACGACGCGCCGCTGAACGGCGAAGTCGACGTCAGCGGCGGCACCGATGCGTTCGGCACCGCGCGCGAACCGGGCCTCGGCGGCTTCGAGATCAAGCTGTGGGACGACGCCGGCGGCACCGGCGACCCGACCGGGCAGATGACCTACGACATGTTCAACATGCCGCTGTCGAATTCGCTGCAGGGCACGATCGATCCGTCGACCGGGCTCAACGCATGTCCGATTTCGTCGGCGACCGACGGCCTGGTCGGCATGATCCCGACCTGCCCGAAGTACGAATCGGACGGCAAGACGCTGTCGCCGCTCGTCGGCCAGGCCATCATCGCGAACCTGATGCCGGGCCGCTACGGCGTGATCGCGACGCCCGCCGCCGACCGGATCGGCCGCGGCGAGGAGTGGCTGCAGACCAACACGCTCGACGGCCAGAAGGCGCATGACGCGTTCATCAAGATCGGCGGCCCCGCGTACTTCCAGGAGTTCGGGCCGGCGGGCTATCACGTGTCGATCGGCTTCGCGAATCCGAAGACCATCAACGCGCGCAGGACCAACGCGGCGAAGACGGGCATCTGCGACACGGGCCCGTGCCCGAACACGGTGAAGGGGCGCGTGACGAACCTGCACTACAGCCGCCCGCCGAACGAGAACCTGTACAGCAGCGGGTCGCACGATGCGCTGTCGTTTTCGCAATGCTACGTGAGCGTCGGCGATCCCGACGGCGAGGACTACGGCTTCACGAAGTGCGACAGCGAGGGTCGCTTCAGCATCAGCGGGCTGCCCAGCGGCACGACGCGCATCACGGTGTTCGACCAGTGGAACGACCAGATCGTCGACGGGCTGGCCCGCGCGACGCAGCTTCCCGCGGCCGACGGCAGCACGACGGTCGATCTCGGCGACGTGTCCGTGCTGCAGTGGCAGACCAACCTCTACACGCGGACCTTCATCGACCTGCACGGCGACGGCATCTCGCATCCGGACGATCCCGGCATCGCGCTGGCGTCGACCAACATGCGGTTCCGCGACGGCAGCTATTCGAACTTCAACACGACGGATGCGAACGGTTATGCGCCGTTCAACGAAATCTTCCCGTTGTTCAACTGGTATGTGGTGGACGACGACATGACGCGCTACAAAACCAGCGGCACGCACGTCGTGTACGACGCGGGCGGGCCGGTCGACGGGACCGGCAAGGCGGGCAGCGGGAATTCGACGATTGCGGCGAATTTCGCGAACACGGTCGAAACCGTGCCGCTGCCGTCGAACCTGCAGGTGCCGGGCGCGCGCTACTGCGCGGACGCCGACTGCGCATCGACGGGCACGGGCTCGACCGGCCGGGTCGATCCGCCGTGGGTCACGTCGGAGGCATGGCAGGGCTTCTCCGGCCAGAGCTCGTTCATCGAATTCGGCAAGGCGCCGTTTGCGAAGGGCGAGAACGGCGGGATTCGCGGCGAGGTGATCTATGCGTCGACGCGGCCGTTCGACGATCCGACGCTGCTGATCCACACCAAGTGGACGCCCAACGTGCCGAACGTGACGGTGAACCTGTACCAGGAGGGCACGGCCACGGACGGCACCACCAACCTGACGCTCGTCGATACGACCAAGACCTCGAGCTGGGACGACTGGGCGCAGGGCTTCCGCGCGGACGGCAACCCGAACATGAACTGCCCGGGGCAGAACACGAGCGATCCGTTCTTCTTCACGTTGAAGAACAGCACGAACTGGCTCGATCCGCAGCATCGCCAGCTGCCGGCGAATGCGCAGTACAAGTGCTACGACGGCATGCATGTGTTCAATCAGATCCAGCCTGCGCCGTTCGACGGGATGTACAAGTTCCCGAGCGTGACGGCGACCGATTCGAGCGGCAAGCCGGTCGCGTCGAACTGCAAGATCTGCGTCGGCAAGAACCCGGTCGACGGCACGCCGATGCTGCCGCCCGGCAAGTACGTGGTCGAAATCATCGTGCCGCCCGGCTACGAGCTGGTGAAGGAGGAGGACAAGAACATCCTGATTGGCGACAACTACATCGCGCCGGTCACGCAGCAGTTCGCCGGCATCGGTGCGGTCTTCATCCTGCCCGACCAGGCCGCGGTCAACTCGACCTACAACCAGAACAACGCGCAGAACCCGACGACCGACCTCGGCTCGACGCCGCATGCGGAAGGCGACACGGGCAGCGTCGAACGCTTCTGGCCGTGCGTGGGCGAGCTGCGCATCGTGCCCGACTACATCAGCCTGTTCCCGGGCTCGAAGGAAGTCGCACCGTTCGCGGGCGCGTCGCGCCACCTGTGCGACCGCAAGGAAGTCGTGCTGACGGACGAGGAATCGGTGCTCGCGAAGTTCTGGATCTTCAGCTCGACGCACGTGGCCGCGCACTATACGGGCTTCATGCTCGACGACTTCTCGTCGGAGTTCGACCCGTACTCGCCGCAGTTCGGCGAAAAGTTCGCGGTGCCGAACGTGCCGGTGTCGTTCAAGGACTTCTCCGGCAATGAAATCTCGCGCACGTATTCCGATCAATGGGGCATCTACAACGGACTGACCTACTCGACCTGGGAAGTGAACCCGCCGAACCCGACCGGCTATGCGCCGACGATGATGGTGACCTGCATGAACGATCCGGGCCCGATTCCCGATCCGACTCATCCCGGCAAGATGATCGCCGATCCGATGTACAACCCGGCGTACAGCCAGTTCTGTTACGAGATTCCGTTCATGCCCGGGCAGACGCAGTACATGGACACGCCGGTCGTGCCGGTGCAGTCGTTCGCGGACGGCTACAACCAGCCCGACTGCGCGTATCCGGACGCGACGCCGGCGATCTCGAGCGTCACCGGGGATCCGCTTCCCGGCGGCGGGACGGGGCCGTGGGTCAGCATGCCGAACCATCAGCTGACGATCAACGCGCTCGGCGATCAGCAGGTGCCGAACCATGCGTACACGGGACCGAGCCAGACCAGCGCGCCGTTCAACCAGAAGTTCATCACGCGGCACTACGGATTCGGCTCGACGCAGGGCAAGGGCAAGGTGACGATTGCCGGTGTCACCGCGCCGGTCGTGTCGTGGAGCGATTCGAAGATCGTCGTGAAGGTGCCCGACCTGAGTCTGCCGCTCGGTCCCGGCGGCGCGGCGGCGTCGAGCTGCACGATTCGCCAGATGGGTGCGCCGGCGGCGCAGTGCGGCGAACTCGTGATCTCGACCGACAGCGACAAGCACTCGATCGATACGGTGACGGTCACGATCGGCGGCAAGCAGCCGACCTACGTCAGCGGCGAGAACGGCGCGAACAACGCGATCCAGAGCGCGATCGACAACGCGAGCGCGGGCGACATGATCGTCGTCGGTCCCGGTACGTACAACGAAATGCTGGTGATGTGGAAGCCCGTGCGGCTGCAGGGCGTCGGCGCGCCGTCGGTGACGGTGAACGCGAACACCCATCCGTCGGGCAAGCTCGAACCGTGGCGCCGGCTGGTGGACTGCCTGTTCGGCACGTCGCTGGACGGCGGATTGATGACGGCCACGTACGACCCGTCGAAACCGGTTTCGCCGACCAACAACCCGTACGATCCGTCCGGGACCTACCAGTGCTCGAAGCTGATGCAGGGGCACGCGGACCCGATCCCGCTCGAACCGACCGTGGGCTGGGACAGCACGCTGAACGGCAACCTCGGCGAACTGCTGATGGAGCCGTCGCTGATGGGCGCCTATGAAGGCGCGGGCATCACGGTGGTCGGCAAGGGCGTGCGGCCGAGCGCGAACTGCACGGCGAACGGCATCTGCACGCCGCTGACCGCGCGGGACTGCACGACGGATCCGTCCAACCCGAACTACAGCAACTTCCTGTGCAACCCGTCGCGCATCGACGGCATCACGTTCACCAACAGCTCGCAAGGCGGCGGCGGGATCTTCCTGCACGGCTGGAACCACTATACGGAGGTATCGAACAACCGCGTGACGAGCAACGCCGGCACGCTCACGGGCGGCATCACGGTCGGACAGGTCGAGGTGCCGGACGGGACGATCGCCGCGGACGGCGTGACGCAGCTGGCGTACATGTACAACACGCACGTCAACGTCCACCACAACGCGGTGACGTCGAACGCGTCGTACGGCGACGAGATCAATTCGACCACGCCGTCTTCGGCGGGCGGCGTGACCTTCTGCTCGGGTTCCGACTACTACCATTTCAACTACAACTGGGTATGCGGCAACATCAGCAGCGGTGACGGCGGCGGCGTCGCGCACTTCGGCTTCAGCTACGACGGCGACCTGTCGCACAACGTCGTGCTGTTCAACCAGAGCACCAACCCGACGTTGCCGACGTACGGCGGCGGCATGATCGCGGAGGGCGTGCCGCCCGACGGCACGTTCTGCGAGAACTCGACGGTCGACGTCGATTGCGCGCCGCAGCTGTCCGACGGGGTCGGCCCGAACCTCGTGATCGACGGCAACCTGATCATGGGCAACACGGCCGAAAGCGGCAAGGGCGGCGGCCTGCGGCTGCAGGGCGTCAACGGTACCGATGTGCAGCGCAGTCTCGCCAATCCGGGCAGGTGGTACCAGGTCAGCGTGATCAACAACATCATCGCGGACAACGTGGCGGGCTGGTCCGGCGGCGGCGTCTCGCTGCAGGATGCGGTGCGCGTGCAGTTCGTCAACAACACGGTGATTGCGAACGATGCGACGGCGTCGGCGGGCGTGCTCTTCAATACGCCGGCCGCGTCGCAGTCGAACGTGCCGCCGCCGGGATGCACGAGCAGCCCGAACAGTCCGGACCCGACCTGCAGCAGCTTCATCGAGACGTCGACGCCGCAGCCGGCCGGCCTGGAGACCGCGTCGCACACGCAGAACCTGATGACGGCGTTCGTGCCGCCGGCGGGCTTCAAGGGGCAGGTGACGTGCCCCGCGGGCGAGCCGAACTGCACGAAGTTCTCGAACCCGGTCCTGACCAACAACGTGTTCTGGCAGAACCGCTCGTTCTACATCTCGGTGAGTTCGCAGCCGAACCCGAACATCCCGGGCGTGCAGAACGCGGTCACGCTGAACCCGGTGCTGAACCAGACGGGCCACGCGACGGGCTTCTGCGTGACGGGCGGCCAGACGCCGCCGATGTACTGGGATATCGGCGCGTACGGCGACACCGGGCCGGGCAATCACCAGTCGGGGCTGACGATGAATCCGCAGCATTCGATCCTGACGAGCACGGCCGGCTATGCCGCGGACAACCTCGGCGCAAACCCGCAGACGGTGAGCCAGTACTGCAACGGCTCGCGCGTGCCGCCGGAAGCCGGTGGCAACGGCTTCGCCGTGCCGCCCGGGATCGCCGACGCGGTGCTGCCGAATCCGCTGTTCGGCCTGATGCCGACGGCCACGCCCGATGAAGGCAACCAGTGGATCAACATGTCGTACGGCCCGCTGTCGCTGGTCAACGAGGCGCTGCCGGCCGGCAGCTCGGGTTCGAGGGTGATGCTGGGCAACTATTCGATCCAGTCCACGTCGCCGGCGATCGGCGCGGCCACGGCGAACGGTGCGCCGCGTCACGACATCTTCGGGACGCCGCGGCCCCAGCCGCACGGCTACGACATCGGCGCGGTCGAGTTCGTCGGGATCGGCCTGCCCGGGCTGCTGCCCAGCAGCCAGATCGACCCGCTCGCGCTGGGCAGCCAGTCGTCGCTGCTGGCCGGCATCCTCGCGCCGAACGTCCCGCAGGTTGGGCCGGCGGTCGTTGCGCCGGTCGTGCCGCCGGTCGTTGCTCCGGTCGTCGCGCCAGTTGTCGCGCCGGCTTCTGCGCCGACCGGCCTGCTCAACACGGTAAGCGGCGCGCTGAAGCCGGTCACGGGGACGCTGCCATGAAGCACTCGACCTTTCACACCATAGCGGCGGCGCTGCTCGCCGGCGCCGCATGCGTCGCCACGGTCCGGCCCGCGCCGGCCGTGGCCGGCGAAGGCGCGCCGGCCGCTCGCCGGCACTCGCCGTACCAGCCGGTGAGCCTGCCGCGACAGGCGCGTGCGTACTATCGGCTGGCCCGGGGCATCGACGATCTGCACGTGCGCAGCACGGCGTCCGGCAACCTGATTCGCTTCAGCTATCGCGTCGCCGATCCGCGCAAGGCCCGGCTGCTCGCCGACAATCGGGCGACCGCCTATCTGTACGGCGAGGCGAGCCATGCGATGCTCGTCGTGCCGACCATGGACCAGGTCGGTGCGCTGCGGCAGACCGGCAATCTCGAGGTCGGTCAGGAGTACTGGATGGTGTTTTCGAACAAGGGCAATCCGATCAAGCGCGGCGACCGCGTCAGCGTGCTGATCGGTTCGCTGCACATCGACGGGCTGGTGGTCGAGTAATCACATCCCCCATCTGCGCGGCCGGCCGGACCGGGGGAAAACCGATGGCCGGCCTCGCGAGGAGAAGAAATCATGAATCGGGTTCTTTTCAAGTCGATCTCGGCGGCCTGCGCCGCCGCTTTCCTGACTTGTGGCCAGGCAGCCCTTGCTGCCTCGGCGGCGGGGAATGCCCAGGCGGCATCGGCGTCGCACATGGGCGTCGCGCAGATCGTCGAGCGCAACGTCGCGGCGCGCGGCGGGCTGCAGGCGTGGCGTGCGATTTCGACGATGAAGATGACGGGCGAGCTTGACGCGGGCGGCAAGAAGAACGTCAGGCTGCCGTTTACGCTGACGCTGAAGCGGCCGCACAAGAGCCGGCTCGAGATCCAGTTCGAGCAGCGCACGGCGCTGCAGGTGTACGACGGCTCGAGGGGCTGGCTCGTGCGGCCGTATCTCGGGCGCAACGACGTCGAACCGTATACGCCCGCGCAACTGAAGTCGGCCGCCGACTCCGCCGAGCTCGACGGGCCGCTGATCGACTACGCGAGCAAGGGCACCACGATCGAGGCGCTCGGCACCGAACAGGTGGAAGGGCATCGCGCGTACGTGCTGAAGCTGACGATGAAGGACGGCGCGCAGCGGCGCGTGTGGATCGACGCGTCGAGCTTCCTCGAACTGAAGATCGACGGCGAGCCGCGCGTGCTGGACGGCCGCACGCATAGCGTCGCGGTGTTCTATCGCGAGTATCGGAAGGAAAACGGCCTGGTCATTCCGCATACGATGGAGACCGTCGTGAGCGGCGTGAAGGCGACGCACCGGATCACGATCGAGCACGTCGCCCTGAACGAGGCGGCCGACGACGCGCTGTTCGGCAAGCCGCCGATCAGCTTCGCGACGCACGTCACGAGCCGCTGAAACCACGCACGGGGGCGAACATCATGAGCCGAATCGGGGCCTGGATACTGGCCGGCTGCGTCGCGGCCGCGTTGTGCGCGTGCGGGCAGGTGCCGGGGCAGGGGCTCGGCGCGGACCAGATCGTCGAGAAGAACGTCGCGGCGCGCGGCGGGCTCGATGCGTGGCGCAAGGTCCAGACGATGGTCTGGTTCGGTCACGTGGACAGCGCGAACGCGCCGGTGCAGGGCATGCCGTTCGTCCTCGCGCTGAAGCGGCCGAACAAGACGCGTTTCGAGATCACCGTGATGAACCAGAAGGCGGTGCGCATGTTCGACGGCCGCGAAGGCTGGAAGCAGGGCGCGAACGGCGGCAGCGCGAGCATGCGGCCGTACACGGTCGACGAGGCGCGTTCCGCGAGCGACGAACAGGTGATCGACGGTCCGTTGATCGACCATGGCGCGAAGGGCGTCGGCGTCACGCTCGACGGCGTCGACCAGGTCGACGGACACGAGGCTTACCGCCTGGCGCTGAAGCTGCCGTCCGGTGCGGTCCGGCATCTGTGGATCGACAGCCGGAGCTTCCTCGACGTGAAGATCGACCGCGAGGTGCGCGGCCCGCACGGTCCCGTCACGGTGGAGGCGCGCTACGGCGACTACCGGCGCGTCGGCGAGCTGCAGATCCCGTTCCGGATCGAGAGCGGGGCGGCTTCGTCGGCGCACAAGGATGTGCTCGTCATCGACAAGGTCACGCTGAACCCGCCGCTCGACGACGCGATCTTCACGCGGCCGCCGTCGTCCGGGCGCCGCCCCGTTGCGATCGATGCCGACGCGGCGCCCGTGCCGTCGGGCGTCGGCCGGCCGATGCCGCGACCATGAACGCGATCGGGGCGCGGCTGCGTGACCGCGCGGCGGCTCGCGTGATCGCGTCACGCAGCGTGCCGCTGCGCTGGCTGCTGCTGGCGGCACTATGCGCGTGCGTGCGCACCGCGGTCTGCGCCGACGGGGTGGCGCAGACCGCGCCGGTCGATGCAGGCGCAGCGATCTTCGAGCGCGGGGTGCTCGGCTCGGGCGCACCGCTCGAAGCCGTGCACCAGGACGGCGTGCGCCTGCACGGCGCGGCCGCCGCCTGCATCAACTGCCATCGGCGCAGCGGGCTCGGATCGAAGGAGGGCAACAACACGATTCCGCCGATCACCTGGCGCTATCTCGTGCATCCGCGCGCGCAGACCGCCGAGGATCTCGATATTCCGTTCGTGCCCGGCATGCGCGTCGATCGCGAGCCGTACACCGAGGCGACGCTGGCGCGCGCCGTGCGCGACGGCATCGACGCGGACGGCAAGCCGCTCGGCAGGCTGATGCCGCAGTATGCGCTGAGCGATGCGGACATGGCCGCGCTGAGCGGATACCTGAAGCGGCTCGACGCGCGCAGGCCGGCGGGCGTCACGGACACGGTGCTGCACTTCGCGACGATCATCACCCCCGACGCGGACCCGGTGAAACGGGCCGGCATGCTCGACGTGCTGCAGCACTATTTCGCCGACAAGAACGCGTTTCCGATCGGCGCGACGCCGCCGCTGCGCGCGACGCGCAAGATGATGTTCATGGTCAATCGCCGCTGGGAGCTGCACGTGTGGCAGCTCACAGGGCCGCCCGACACCTGGCGGGCGCAGCTGGCGCAATTTCTCGCGCGACAGCCGGTGCTGGCCGTCGTGTCGGGGCTCGGCGGCAGGAACTGGGCGCCCGTTCACGACTTCTGCGAAGAGGCGGCGGTGCCGTGCCTGTTTCCGAACGTCGAAGTCCCGGTGGGCACCGATCACGATTTCTATTCGGTGTACTTCTCGCGCGGCGTGCTGCTCGAATCGGACCTGATCGCGAAGCGGATCGAGGACGAGCTCGGCGCCCGGCCGGCGTCGAAGACGGCGAAGACGGCGACGACGGTATGGCAGGTCTTTCGGGCCGGCGACAACGGCGAGCGCGGCGCGCAGGCGCTGGCGGCCGCGCTGAAGACGCGCGGCATCGCGGTGTCGAATCGCGCGCTCGCGCCCGGCGCACGCGTCGCCGACGCCCTGCGCCGGATCCCGCGCGGCGACGTGCTCGTGCTGTGGCTGAGGCCGCCCGACCTCGCGGCGCTCGATCGCGTGCCGCCGACGTCCGACCTGGTCTTCATGTCGGGGCTGGTGGGCGGACTCGACGACGCGCCGCTGCCGCCCGAGTGGCGCGGCGTGACGCGCATCGCATACCCGTTCGACCTGCCGGCGGCCCGGCGCGTGCGCGTCGACTACGCATTCGGATGGTTCGCGATCCGGCAGATTCCGATCGTCGCCCCGCAGGTGCAGGCGGATACGTATCTCGCGTGCGGGCTGCTTGCCGAGACGCTGAGCCATCTGGTGGATGCGTTCGTGCGCGAGTATCTGGTCGAGCGCGTCGAGGACATGCTCGAACGCCGCATCCTGACCGGCTACTACCCGCGCCTGACGCTTGCGCCCGGGCAGCGCTTTGCGTCGAAGGGCGGCTATATCGTCCGGTTCGCCGGCGCGGACCGGACGACGGTTCGCGCGGACGGCGACTGGGTCGTTCCCTGAGCCGGCCCGCGCACAGATTGAGTAGGTGTCTGACCATGCAAGGAGGAGGGTGCCCCATGTCGGCTTGCATCGGCGGATCGCACAATGAAGACATCACCCGCCGCTCTGCGCTTGCGTCGGCGCGTGACGACATTCGGTGTGGGGGAAACAGCCATGAGCACCTCTCTGGCCGGCCATGACGCACGTCATCGCCGGATGCGTTTCGCGTGGATGGCCGTGCTTGCGGCGCTCGTCCTGTTTCAGGCGTCCGTCGCGCACGCGCTGCCGGTCTTTGCCCGACAGACCGGGCAGAGCTGCGTCGCGTGCCATGCCGGCGGACAGTTTCCGGAACTGACGCCGTACGGGCGCATGTTCAAGCTGAACGGCTATACGCTCGGCGAACGCACGATTCCGCTTGCCGCGATGGCGGTCGGCGATCTGACCAAGACGCGCTTCAACAGCGACGCGAGCGGCAACCCGGTCAGCCCGAAGGACGGCCTGCCGATCTTCGACTTCGCGAGCGTGTTCCTCGCCGGGAAGATCACCGACCATCTCGGCGGCTTCGCGCAGTTCACCTACATTGCCCATGATCATCAGGACCCGAACGGACGATGGAAAGGCCACTGGACGTCCGACAATACCGACTTTCGCTTCGTGGACCGGATCATGACGCCGGCGAACGACCTGATCGTCGGCGTGACGGTGCACAACAACCCGACCGTGCAGGACGTGTTCAACACCGCGCCGGCATGGGGCTATCCGTACATCTCGTCGACCATCAGCCCGGTTGCGAAGATCCCGAACCTTCCCGTGCTCGAAAGCGGCTCGCTCGCGACGCAGGCGGTCGGCACGGGCGCCTACGTGTACTGGAACAAGCTGCTGTACGCGGAGCTGACCGCCTACAGCACCGCGGACGGCATCTGGTCGTTCCTGAGCCACGGGAACAACGAGGGAAACCCGAATCACCCGCAGATCTATCTGCGCGGCTACAACCCGTATGCGCGCATCGCGCTGACCCACGACTGGGGGCCGCATAGCGTGATGGTCGGCGCGTTCGGCTTCAGCGTCGACGTCTATCCGAACGACGCGAACAATTTCCCGATTTTCGGGACCGGTGTCACGCGTTTTCGAGACTATGGTCTCGATGCGCAATACCAGTACCTGCTGGAGCCGCACACGATCACGGCCCAGGCGCGCTACGTCCGCGAGAACATTCACGACCCGAACAATTTCGTCGTGAGCGACAACACGTCGGCGAACCTGAATTCGCTGCGGCTCAAGGCGTCGTACGTCTACCAGGCCAAGTATGGCGTCAGCCTGTCGTTCTTCAACACGACGGGTACCGCCGACAGCACGGCCTACGCGGCGAGCGCGAACTTCCATCCGAATACGCAGGGATGGACTCCGGAGATATTCTGGATTCCGGATCAACATATTCGCGTCGGCATCCAGTACACGCACTTCACCAAGTTCCTCGGCGCGACGACCAACTACGACGGCAACGGACGCAATGCCAGGGACAACGACACGCTGTTCGTCTATCTATGGATCGCGTCGTTCTGACATCCGGCGGGACGACGGACGTTGCGACAGGGAGAGCACTGAAATGAACAAGGTCGCCCATTTCGCTTCGCTTGCGCTGGTGCTGGCGGCATCGGGTTGTCACGACCTCGAGCGATCGCGCGAAGTCGACAATCCGGCCGTGTCGGGCAAGACCATCGCGCTGCAGGTGTGCTCGAACTGTCACGGCGCGACCGGCGTGTCGGTATCGCCGATGTTTCCGAAGCTTGCCGGACAGGGCAAGGAATACCTCGTCGATCAACTGACGGATTTCAAGCATCACGCGCGCGCCGATCCGAACGCGAAGCGGTTCATGTGGGGCTTCACGCATCTGACCGACGCGCAGATCGACGAGCTGGCGACTTATTTCTCGAGCCAGACGCCGACGCTCGGCGAGGGCGGCGATCGGGTGCTCCTTGACGCGGGCCGGGCGATCTTCATGTCGGGACTGCCGGACAAGGGCGTCGCCGCCTGCGCCGGATGCCACGGCCAGCATGGCGAGGGGCTGAGCGGGTTCCCGCGCCTCGCGGGCCAGCACGCGGACTACGTGATCAAGCAGCTGCGGGTGTTCCGCGAGACCGATACGCGGCCGCGCGGCGCCGTGATGAAGTCGGTATGCGCGAACATGTCCGAGCAGGACATGCGCGCGGTCGCGGCTTTCGTCGAAGCGTTTCCGGCGGGCGGCGACGCACCGGCGAGTCCGCCGGCCCGTGAATGAACTGACGCCGGTCGAACCGCCGCGCGCGCGCACCGCCAGGCCGCACCGGCCGCAGCCGCGCCCGGCGCACCGGCCGGAATCGTTTCGGTGCACCGTCTCCCCCGGGGCGGGGCGCCGCTTTTTGTTCGAGAGGCGGGGTCGTTCCCGAGCACCATGAAAACCATCCGAATCACGCGCAGCGGCACCGCGCCAGTCGCGAGCCTGCCGTACCGGGACCGCCGCAGGGCGCGCGTCGACGTGCATGGCACGCGCTTTTCATTCGTTGAGCGTCTGTCTGTCATCGACTGGCTGTTCGCACTGGCGCTCGTGGCGGGCGCGGGCTATGCGTTCGAGCACAACGGCGCGCACATGGATTACTACGACACGGCCGTGCTGGTCGGCGCCGTGCCGGCGCTGATCGCGCTCGGCTGGCGCTGGAAGCCCGCGCGGCTGCTGATGGCGTCGATCGCGGTGCTGGCGCTGCTGGCGATCCGGATCTACCAGGGCGATCTCGCACGCGCCGATTCGGCGTTCTTCCTCAAGTATTTCCTGTCGAGCCAGTCGGCGATCCTGTGGATGAGCGCGCTGTTCGTGCTCGCGACGCTGTTCTACTGGATCGGCCTGCTCGCGCGTTCGGCATCGGGATCGGCGATCGGCCAGAAGCTCACCTGGGTCGCGGTGCTGATGGGCTTTACCGGGCTGATGGTGCGCTGGTACGAGTCCTACCTGATCGGCGCGGACGTCGGGCATATCCCGGTGTCGAACCTGTACGAAGTGTTCGTGCTGTTCAGCCTGATCACCGCGCTGCTCTATCTGTATTACGAAGGGCATTACGGCACGCGCACGCTCGGCGCGTTCGTGCTGTTGGTGATCAGCGCGGCGGTCGGCTTCCTGATGTGGTACTCGGTCGCGCGCGATGCGCAGCAGATCCAGCCGCTCGTGCCGGCGCTGCAGAGCTGGTGGATGAAGATCCACGTGCCGGCGAACTTTATCGGCTATGGCAGCTTCGCGCTGTCGGCGATGGTGTCGGTCGCGTACCTGATGAAGGAGCGCGGCGTGCTCGCCGACCGCCTGCCGACGCTCGACGTGCTCGACGACGTGATGTACAAGTCGATTGCGGTCGGTTTCGCGTTCTTCACGATCGCGACGATCCTCGGCGCGCTGTGGGCGGCCGAAGCGTGGGGCGGCTACTGGAGCTGGGACCCGAAGGAAACCTGGGCGCTGATCGTGTGGCTCAACTACGCGGCGTGGCTGCACATGCGGCTGATGAAGGGGCTGCGCGGCACGGTCGCCGCGTGGTGGGCGCTCACCGGCCTGCTGGTGACGACCTTCGCGTTCCTCGGCGTCAACCTGTTCCTGTCGGGGCTGCACAGCTACGGGCAGCTCTGAAACACGCGCGGCGCCGTCTACCGTATTTCACCCATGCAGTTCGGCGGGCATTACCACTACACGCTGGATGCGTACCGAACCAGAATGTATCAAGGGGTGTTTCGCCGCATTGCGCGGCGATGTAGGAGGAGCTGCCATGAGACGGGTCTATTTTCTGTTGCCGACGACGCAGTGCGCGCAATCGATCGTCGGCGAGTTGCTGTCGCTGCGAATCGAGTGGCGACATATCCATTGCCTCGCCAATCACGACGTGATGAGCGACGGTTTGCCGGGGGCCACGCTCGTGCAACGCAGCGACCTGCTGCCGTCGCTGGCGCGCGGCACCGCGGTCGGCTTCGGCACCGGCATGCTGCTCGGGCTGCTCCTGCTGGTGTTTCCGCCCGACGGCTTGCCGATCGGCGGCGGCATCGTCGTGGCGATCACGTTGTTCGGCGCCGCCTTCGGCGCATGGGTGTCGACGATGATCGGCGTCGACGTGCCGAGCACGCGCCTGAAGCGCTTCGAGGACGGTATCGAGCACGGCGAACTGTTGATGATGATCGACGTTCCGACCGACCGCGTTCACGAGATCGAAGACGCGATCAAGCTTCACCATACGGAGGCGCATCTGCAGGGCGAAGATCCGACCATCCCGGCCTTTCCTTGAGCGTCCGTCCCGCCGTCGGCCGGCGCGATGCCGGCCGACGTGCGCGGCCGCACGCCGTCGTTCGCTGCCGCCGGGCAGCAGATCGTTCGTCGGCCGCCTGCGTGTCAGCTCGCGGCGAGCAGCCGCTTGTAGCGCGCGAGCACGCGCGGCACGTACTCGCGCGTCTGCGGGAACGACGGGATGCGATAGCCGGCCCGAATCACGGCGTTCTCGCCGGCGTTGTACGCGGCGAGCGTGAGCTCGACGTTTTCCTTGAACAGGTCGAGCAGGAAGCGCAGATACCGCGCGCCGGTCAGCACGTTGTCGCGCGGATCGAACATGTCGCCGCCCGAGAAGCGCCGCGCCGTTTCCGGCATCAGTTGCATGAGCCCGAGCGCGCCTTTGTCCGAGACCGCCTTCGGGTTGTATCCCGATTCGACGTCGATCACCGCGCGAAGGAGTTCGGGCGGCACATTGAACGCCTGGCTCGCCTCGGCGATCACGTCCGCGAACGACGCCGCGACCGCCGATTTCGGCGCGGCGTGCTTCGCTGCCGATGCGGCCGGCGCGGCCGCGACGATCACTTTCAGATTGGCCGTGCCGGGCTCGTTGGTCAGGACGATCGCGCCATTGCTCGCCACCGTGCCGAAGATCTGCGCGTGCGCAGCGCACGAGCCCAATCCCGCGCATACGGCAACGAGCGCTATTCCCAGTCCGGATGAAGGGCGGCGATGCATTTTTCTGGCCTCCTGCATCTGCATTGTCGTGGCCGGTTCATCGGCTCGGCAATGGGGCGACCTCCTACACTTCGATACCGGAACAGACGCCCCGCGACGGCGCTGCAAAACTGTTACACAAGTAATCGTCGGTAGTGAGCGGTAACAGGGCCAAGTTGACGATTCTTACGCGCAGCAGTTGGTTTCTGCTCGATTCGACCGTCGTGGTGGAATGAATCGTTTCGCGTGCGGCCGAAACGATTGGATAGTCCCGCCATCCGTAGTCTTACTGATGCGACGCACAACGCCGAATCGATTCAACTCTGAAACGTTCCTGCGATGCCGCGGCGGTTCCGCGTGCGCACCTCTGGCGCGAGGGGCGCGCGCCGCACGGTGGCGCGATCCTTGCTCGCGACAGAGGCGTGGCCTGTCGCTCGCGAGACGTGGCCGCCAGACCGGATAGCGGAACGCAGCAAAAGAACGTCCGGCGTCGTGCAAACGAGGCGTCGAGATCCGACGTGGTGTAAGCGCGGAAAAATGGGGAAAGCCGTGAATACGAAATATCGCGTGTTGATTGCAGAGGATCACGATCTGCTGAGAAACGGGCTACGGTCGATGCTCTCCGCACAAGGCGATTACGAAGTCGTCGGTGAAGCGCGGGACGGCAAGGAAGCGTGCCACCTGGCCATGACGCTCGCGCCGGACCTGATCCTGATGGATCTGTCGATGCGCGGGATGAACGGCATTGATGCGAGTGCGACGATCAAGCGGCGAACGCCGACCATCCGGATCGTCGTGCTGACCGTGCACCAGAACGAGGAGTACGTGCGCGAGGCGCTGCGTGCAGGCGTCGACGGCTACGTGCTCAAGGACGTGTCGTTCGACGAATTGCTGCTCGCGATGCGCATGGTCATGCAGGGAAAGCGGCACCTGAGCGCGGAGGTGTACGGCTACATGGTCGACTCGTTCGTGACCGGCCGCGAAGCGCCCGCACCCAGGAAGGCGTGGGACGTCCTGACCGCGCGCGAACGCAGCGTGCTGAAGCTGATCGCGGAAGGGCGCACGAACCGGCAGGTCGGCCAGTACCTGAACCTGAGCCCGAAGACGATCGAGAAGTATCGGGCGAGCATGATGCACAAGCTCCATCTCGCGAACCTGACGGAGCTGGTGCTCGTCGCGATGAACATGGGTCTGTTGACCACGCTCGCGGCGAAATGCGCGGAGCCGGAGCTGGCAGACGTGCCGGCGCACCCCGTCATCGACAGCATGCAGACGCCCGACGCGGTCGCGCCGCTGGACGACTATCCCGCCGGCGGCGCGAAGCGCTGAGCGCGGCCCGCATCAGAGCGGCCAGGTTGCCGAGACGCGCGTGCCCGTCGTCGCGGACGACCGGATCGCGAACGTGCCGCCATGCGACTCGATGCGGTGCTGCATGCCGATCAGCCCGAGCCCCGCTGCGCGCCCGTCGTCCGTCGCGAGCGTATGGCGCTCGTAGCCGACGCCATTGTCGTCGATCGTCAGCAGCAGCCCACCCGCATCGCGGTGCAGGCCGAGCACGATCTCGGTGGCCTGCGCATGTTTGACGACGTTGTGCAGCGCCTCCTGCGCAACCCGGAACATGTCCGCCTTCAGGTGCTCGGGAATGGCGTCGTCGTCGACGTCGCAATCGAACTCGACCGCCAGCTGGCCCGCGTCGCGCTCGATGCGGCGGCACAGCGCCGCGAGCGCGGCCGGCAGGCCGAGGCGGTCGAGCATCGGCGGCTTCAGTTCGCCGCAGATCTGGCGCACCTCGCCGATCGTCTCGCGAATCCGCAGCACGGCGACGTCGAGCAGATTCGTCGCCTCGGCGATCTCGCCGCGACGAAGCCGCATCAGCGCGTCCTCGTTCATCAGCTTGATCAGCGTCAGCGCCTGGCCGAGCCCGTCGTGCAGCTCCGCGGCGAGCCGATGCCGTTCCTTCTGCTGGCCCATCAGCACATACGTGTGGCACGCATGCACGCCCGCATCGTTGGCCGCGTCGCCGCGCCGTGCGGGCTCGGGCGTCGGCGTTTCTTCGAACAGCGTCAGCGACAGCGACGTGCCGGGCAGCACCTGCTGATGTATGACGAATGGCGCGGGATGGCCGCTGCGTCCGCTGAGCATCGCCGTGAACGAATGATGCTGAAGCGCGGCGCTCGCGGACAGTTCGTTCGCCAGCCCGACGTGGGCGTCCTCGGGCGCCAGCTCGGACAGATGCCGGCCCACGAGTTCGGCGGTCGTATATCCGAATAGCGCCGCGGCGCTGCGATTGACCGATACGAAGACGCCGTCGTCGGCGAGAATGGCGAGCGCCGCACCACGTGCATCGGTGACGACGGGGGTGCGGCGATCGTCGTGACGAAGCGCGCTGCGCAGCTTGCGCATCGCGTCGATCAGATCGAGCAGCCTGACCCGTGGCCCTTCGGGCTGGCGTTCAGTCATGGTGGCTCCCGAGGCGCACTCATCAGGAAAACGTAAGGTTTCGACCATTCTAGGCCGTGACCGCCACGGGCCGCAACATGGGGATTGCGCGCGTTCGTCATAGGTAAAGGCCCGCCGCACGTACCGGGGCATCGCGCCGAGCGGGCATGTCCTACCGGCCTTTGGGGGGCGTCATCCCATGACGCTCGCGAGCAAATTCATGACACTGCATGGGCGGGGCACGGAATTGTCCGCTGCCTGACTCGTGTCATGGAGGCTGGTATGAAGAGGATCGCCAGATCGACGATGGGGGCGTTGGTGGTCGCGGGCGCCGCGCTTGCGGCGGCGCCGGCATGGTGTGCGTCCGATGGCGGCGCGATGGAGAACGCCGGCGGTGCGGCAGCCGAAAGTGCGGCGGCGAACGCGAACGTCAGCGAGAACGCCGCGCCGGATGCCATCGACAGCCTGATGGGAAAGGACATGCAGAACGGTGTCGAACATCCTGTCGGAAACGCGGCGGAGAGCGCCGACGGAAGCGCTGCCGACAACGCGGCGATGCCCGCGGGCGAGCACACGATGGACCATGCGATGGGACATGCGATGGAGCCGGCGACCGACTCCGCCGCGCAGCCCGCTGCGGCCCCCGCGACGGCGCCGGTTGCGGCGCCGCCCGCGGCGCCCGCAGCCGACGCCCCGGCCCAGCCCGCACCGGCAGCGCCCGCCGGCAACGCGGTCGACAAGGCCGCCGCGCCCATGACCGAGGGTGCGATGCAGGCCCCCGGCATGCACATGCATCACGCGGTGATGCCGGGCACCGTGCACACGATGGTCGACTATGCGGCACCGACGGTGCAGCTCGTGCGCGACGACGGTCGGACCGTCTCGCTGAGCCGCGAGCTCGACGACGGCCGGCCGGTGATCCTGACGTTCATCTACACCAGCTGCACGACCATCTGCCCGATGATCAGCCAGACGCTCGAGCAATTGCAGGGCGAACTCGGCGCCGACCGCGACAAGGTCCACATCATGTCGATCTCGATCGATCCGGAGGCGGACACGCCCGAGCGGCTCAGGACCTACGCGGCACGCTTCGGCGCGGGCCCCGAATGGCAGCACTACACCGGAACCGTCGATGCGAGCGTGGCCGCGCAGCGCGCGTTCAACGTGTATCGCGGCGACAAGATGAACCATACGCCGGTGACGTTCGTGCGGGCCGCGCCGGGCCGGCCGTGGCTGCGGATCGACGGCTTCGCGACGCCCACCGAGCTGCTCGCGGCCTATCGCGACGTCGTCGCGTCCAACTAGACGCCGCGTTTCTGCGGGGGAGCGTCGAAATTGGACACCAAGCATCGTGTGCTGATCGTCGAGGACCAGCATCTGTTGCGCGTCGGCCTGAGCCATCTGGTTTCCGAGCTGGCCGACTACTGCATCGTCGGCGCGGCGAGCGGCGGGGTCGAGGCGTGCGCTCTGGCCGAGAAGACCCGGCCCGACCTGATCCTGATGGATCTGTCCATGCCGGGCGGCAGCGGCTTCGAGGCGATCGCGACGATCAAGCGCAACGTGCCGCATGTGCGGATCATCGTCCTCACGGTTCATCGCAGCGAAGACGACGTGAGCGACGCGTTCGCCGCCGGTGCAGACGGCTACGTGGTCAAGGACTCGCCGTTCGCCGACCTGGTGCGCGAAATGCGCTTCGTGATGCAGGGCAAGTGCGTGGTCAGCCTCGACGCGTATCGCGCCCGCGCCGGCCTGCACGGGCTGCGCGACGAGCACGCGCACAAGGCGCGCCTGTGGCGCGCGCTGACCAGCCGCGAGCGCACGGTGTTGCGTCTCGTCGTCGAAGGGCACACGAGCCGGCAGGTCGGCGAGTGCCTGAAGGTCAGTCCCAAAACGGTCGACAAGCACCGCGCCAACCTGATGCGCAAGCTCGGCATCGCCAACCTGACCGGCCTCGTTCACTTCGCGATCGACATCGGCGTGCTCGCGCTGAACGACGACGACCGTGTGTAAATCCCCCCATCGACGTATGACCCAACTGGGGGGGATTTACCCATGGGGATGCACGGCACTCCCTACTTCTGGCGCGTACCGGCGTGATCAAGAATGCAATCAACGGCATCGGCAGCGCTGACGCCGCGGGTCGATACAGGGAGGTAAGCCGTGAGCCATCAATCGTTCTCGATACCGGCCGGCGGGCCGGGCGGGCGGCAGCGTGACGAACGAAGCGGGTGTCGCGCGTGCGCAAGCCGCGGCTTCACGTTGCTCGAGCTGCTCGTCGTGATGGTCATCATCGGCTTGCTGGCCGGGCTCGTCGCGCCACGGTATTTCGAACAGGTCGGCAAGTCGAACGTGAAGATCGCGCGTGCGCAGATCGTGTCGCTCGGCCAGGCGCTCGATCAATACCGGCTCGACGTCGGTTCGTATCCGACCACCGAGGAGGGGCTCGACGCGCTCGTGAACAAGCCGCAAAGCGCATCGCGGTGGAGCGGCCCCTACCTGCAGAAGGCCGTCCCGGTGGATCCGTGGGATCGGCCCTATCAGTATCGTTCCCCGGGCGAACACGGCGACTACGACCTGTTTTCGCTCGGCAAGGACGGGCGCGGCGGCGGGTCCGGCGAGAACGCGACGATCTCGTCGTGGTAGAGGCGCGGTCGCGGCGCACGGCGTGAGCGGACCGCAAGGAGAGTCGACGTGAAATTCGTGCTGCGGGTATTCGATACGAGCGGGTCGGTGCAGACGCTGCGGATCGACAGCGATTCGCCGGCGAACGCCGCCTCGCTCGCGCGTGCGCGCGGCCTGCGCGTCGTGTCGGTCAGCGCGGACGCCGCGCGGCAGCGGCGCGGCGCGAAGCGGCTCGGGATGCCGCGGGCGCGCTTCGACGTCGACATGTTCGCGCGCGAGCTCGCAGCGCTGCTCGATGCGGGCGTCGGCCTCGTCGACGCGTTGCGCACGCTCGGCGGCAACACACGGCGCGAAGCGTCCGCGCAGGTGTATCACGACCTGCTGCGGCATCTCGAGGAAGGGCAGTCGCTGTCGATGGCGCTGGAGCATGCGAGCCCGATCTTTCCGCCGGTGCTGGTGGCGTGCGTGAAGGCGAGCGAGCAGACCGGCGGACTGGCCGACAGCCTCACGCGCTATTCGGTCAACAGCGCGACGCTGCGCGAGCTGCGCGCACGGGTCGTGTCGGCGGCGATCTACCCGACGGTGCTGCTGTTCGTCGGCGCGGCCGTGGTGCTGTTCCTGCTCGGCTTCGTGGTGCCGCGGTTCGCGACGCTGCTCGAACACAGCGGGCGCGAACTGCCGCTGATGTCGCGGCTGCTGATGGCGTGGGGCAGCATGGTGCACGCGCACGGCGCCGGGCTGGCGGGCGGCCTGGCCGTGCTGGCGGTGGCCGCGGGCGTCGCGCTGCGGCGGCCGGCGCTGCGGATCTGGCTCGCCGACCGCCTGCTGGCGCTGCCCGGCATCGGGCAACACTTCCGCGTGTTTCGCCAGTCGCAGTTCTATCGCACGACCGCGATGCTGGTCGACGGCGGCATTCCCGCCATTCGCGCGTTCGACCTCGCGCGCGGCCTCGTCGGCCGCGCGGACCAGGCCGCGCTTGCAGCCGCGCTGCAGCAGATCCGCAACGGTGCGAAGGTGTCCGATGCGTTCCAGCAGGCCGGCCTCGCGAACGCGATCGGCTATCGCCTGCTGACGGTGGCCGAGAAGACCGGCGGGCTCGGGCCCGTCCTCGACCGGATCGCCGCGTTCCAGGAAGCGCAGGTGTCGCGCACGATCGACCTGATTTCACGACTGATCGAACCCGCGATGATGATCGTGATCGGCGTGGTGATCGGCGGAATCGTCGTGCTGATGTACATGCCGATCTTCGAGATCGCGTCGAGCATTCAGTAGACCGGCCTGGAGACGCGCGTGGACACCGTCACTGCTCCCCTCGATCCCGATTCCGACGCGGATGCCGGCCTGCGCGACCTGCTTCGCACGCTCGGCGAACGGCACGGCTCCGGTATTCGCGCACTCGAGGCGTTGACGGCGCACACGGGGCTGGGCGCGGACGAACTGCGCGAGCGGCTCGCCGCGCAGTTCCGGATGAAGCCGATCGGCATGCGCGAGCTGAACCGGCTGGAGCCGGATTTCGAACGCGTGCCGTTCGTCGAGGCGACGGCGCGCCTCTGCGTATGCCTGCGCGATCCCGACAGCGGCGCGCTGCTGTTCGCGATCGCCGATCCGCTCGATGCGCGCACGCGCGGCTGGGTCGAACACCGCATGCGCGCGCACCCGGCGCTGCCGTACGGATGGGCGCTCGCGAGCGCGGGCGACCTGAGCGCCTATCTCGCGGTGCGCGAGAAGGACATCCGCGCCATGGATTCGCTCGCGTTCGACGATCCGGTCCAGTGCGCGCCCGATCCGGCCTCGCTCGCATTGACGCTGCAGGGCATCAGCAGCGACGACAGCCCGGTGGTGCGGCTGCTCAACTCGACGATCTACGATGCGCTCAAGATGCTGGCGAGCGACATCCACCTCGAATGCAGGGCGAGCGGCCTGATCATCAAGTGCCGCGTCGACGGCGTGCTGGCGGTGGTGGGGCGCGTGGACGGGCGCGACGTCGCGGACCAGGTGCTGTCGCGCGTGAAGGTGATCTCCGAGCTCGATATCGCGGAGCGCCGCATCCCGCAGGACGGCCGCTTCAAGGCGATGTACGCGGGACGCGAAATCGATTTTCGCGTGTCGATCATGCCGAATCAGTTCGGCGAGGATGCAGTGCTGCGGATTCTCGACCGCTATCAGTTGTCCCAGGCATCGGGCGGCCTGACGCTCGAGGCGCTGGGCTTCCAGCCTGCCGATACGCGCTTCATGCGGTCGATCGCGTCGATGCCGTACGGCATGCTGCTCGTCACGGGGCCCACCGGCAGCGGCAAGACCACGACGCTTTACGCGATCCTCACCGAAATCAACAACGGCCTCGAGAAGATCGTGACGATCGAGGATCCGGTCGAGTACCAGCTGGGCGAGATCCTGCAGATTCCGGTCAACGAGGCGAAGGGCCTGACGTTCGCGCGCGGCCTGCGCTCGATCCTGCGGCACGACCCGGACAAGATCATGGTCGGCGAGATCCGCGACCCCGAAACCGCGCAGATCGCCGTGCAGGCCGCGCTGACCGGCCACCAGGTGTTCACCACCGTGCATGCGAACAACGTGTTCGACGTGATCGGCCGGTTCACGAACATGGAGGTCGATCCGTACAGCTTCGTATCGGCGCTGAACGGCGTCATCGCGCAGCGGCTGCTGCGCCAGTGCTGCCCCGACTGTCTCGACGAGGACGCGGTGGATGCGGATGCGCTGGTCCGCTCGGGCATCGATCCCGATACGGCCGGCAGCTACCTGTTTCGCCGCGGGACCGGCTGCGCGATGTGCCGCGGCACCGGCTATCGCGGCCGGCGGGCGATCGCGGAGGCGCTGCGCATGAACGACGAACTGCGGCAGCTGCTGTCCGAGCGCGCGCCGCTCGGACACATCAAGGCCGCGGCGCTGCGCTACGGGATGGCGACGTTGCGGGCGTCGGCGATCGAGCTGGTGAGGCGCGGCGAAACGACGCTCGAGGAGATCAATCGTGTCACCATGGTCGAATGAACGTCTGGCGGTCGGCGTCGGCACGCGCGAAATCGTCGTCGGCATCCGTGCGCGCGCACTGTGGCGGCGGGGCCGGCGCGGGTTCGTCGCCGAGCCGCACGGCGTCGTCATTCCCGACGAACAGTTCGGCAGCGAGACGGGGCTGCTCGATGCGCTGCACGCCGCGCTGGCTGCAGCGCGCGGCGCCGACGTCGATGCGACGCGGGCTTCGGCGCGCGGCGCGCACGTCGTGCTCGACGACTTCTGGTGTTGCCACGCGATCCTGCGCGGCGACTTCCGCGCGCTGCACGCACGCGAGCTCGAGGAAATCGCGCTCGCGCATTTCTCCGACACATACGGCGTCGCCGCCGAGTCGCTGGTTGCGCGCTTCGACGTGCTGCATGGCGGCCGCGCGCTCTTCGCCAGTGCGTTGCCGCGCACGCTCCACGACGGCATTCTCGGCGCGGGCGCGTCCGGCGACGTGCGGATTCGCGGCCTGCGCGCGGCGCTTCCCGAGACGCTCAACCGGTTCGCGGCAAAGCCGGACGGCGACGCGATGCTGCTCGTGGTCGGCGAGGCGCTGCTGCAGGCGGTCATGGTCGAGCGCGGCGAGTGGGCCGCATACGACGCGCAGCGCCTGTTCCCGGGCGAGTCCGGCGACGCGTCGCGGCTCGCCGAGCTCGCCGAGCAGCTGTTCGAGCGCTCGGCGATGCGCACCGGCCTGAAGCGCGACACCTGCAAGGTTTATCTGTCCGGCGCCGACGTCGATGCCGGGCCGTTCGACGCGCGGTTCGCCGCCGCCGTCGTGCCGGGCCGCGCGGCGCTCGACGGTTCAGCCGCGCGCCGGTTGCTGGAGTACGCACCATGATCCGCGCGCTCGACATCGATTTTTGCCGGCGCCGCGCGCGCATCGGCACGGGCGGCGCGATCCTGCTCGGCGTCGCCGCGTTGCTGTGGGGCGCGTGCGCGGTCCGGCTCTGGTACGCGTACGCGGAAAACGACCGCGTCAAGGAGCGCGTCGCGGTCGTCCAGCATCACGTGTTCGCGCAGCAGCACGTCGCGAAGCCGCCGCCGAGCGCGGCCACCCGGCTCGCGGAAAAGCAGAGCCAGGCCGTCCTGCGCGAACTGACCGTGCCGTGGCAGACGCTCTTCTCGATCGTCGAGGACTATCCGGGCCACGACGTCGCGCTGATCGGCATCGACCAGAACCCGGCGCAGGGCCAGATTCGCATCACGGCCGAAGCGAAGGACCCGGACGCGATGATCGCGTACCTGAAGTACCTGCAGACGAGCGTCGTGCTGCGCGAGGCGACGCTCAACGGGCATCTCGTCGAGGAGAACGTGGCGGGCAGGCCGGTGCGTTTCCAGATCACGGCCGTCTGGAGGAAATCATGAACACCGATCGCTTCGCGGACCGCCTGCTCACGCTTCGCTTCGCGTGGCGGCGCGCCTTCGGCCTGCCGGGGCTCGCCGGGCTGCTGATGCTCGGCGCCGCAGGCATCACCTGCGCGGCGATCGCGGGCGTCGATTCGGACACGCGCGCGATGCTTGCGCCGTCCGGCGTGGTGCTTGCCGCCCACGGCCACCGTCCTGTCGAGGCGAGCGGCACGGCGGCGGATGCGATCGCGCTCGACACGCTGCCGGCGCTCTTTCCGCGTGCATCGCAGAGCGCGGACGACATCGCCTCGATCTTCGAGCAGGCGCGCGACAGCCATTTGACGCTGGGATCTGCCGAGTACCAGATGACGACCGAGTCGGGCGGGCGCTTCGAGCGCTACCAGGTGCTGCTGCCCGTGAAGGATCAGTACGGCGCGATCCGGCATTTTCTCGCATCGGTGCTGAACCATGTGCCGAACGCGGCGCTGCAGGAAATCCACGTCGAGCGCCCGGCAGTGGGCAGCAGCATTCTCGACGCACGGGTGCGTTTCGAACTCGTCTATCGGAGCGCCCAGCCATGATCTCCGCCCTCGTGAAACCCGCTTCGCGCACGTGGCTCGCGCTCGTGCTGGGTTGCCTGGTCGTCGCCGGTGCCGGATATCGCGTGCTGGTGGCGGCGATGCAGCAGCCGGCGCCGGCTGCTGCGCCCGGCATCGTGCATCGTGCCGGTGCGCGCGCGGCGTCCGCGCCGGCACGCGCGCACGTCGCGTCGGCATCGCAGGCGGCGTCGGCGGCGCCCGCGTCGTTGCCGCCGGCGCACGACACGCCGCCGACACCGCGGGAACGGCTCGCGGCCTTGCGCGCGCCCGTGTCGCTCGACGCGGCGCACGATCCCTTCACCGCGTCGTCGTGGCTGCCGCCGCCGCCCGTCGTGCCGCCGCCGCCCGAGACGCGGCCGGCGCCGCCGACCGCGCCGCCGGTGCCGTTCGTCTATCTCGGCCAGCAGGATCCCAAGGCGGCGAAGCCGCAGGTGTTTCTCGGCAACGGCGATCAGTTGCTGATCGTCTCGCCGGGCGACGTGATCGGCAGTCAGTATCGCGTCGAGTCGGTGACCGAGTCGAACGTGGTGCTCACCTATCTGCCGCTGAACCAGCTCCAGATGGTGCCCATTCCAGTAGAAGGAAAGTAAATGGACACGCTACGTATACGGAATGCGCGCCGCACCGGGGATGGCGGCCGGGCGACACGCCGTTGTTCCGCCGCCTCGCCCGACGCACGACCGGTATTGCCGCACCGCTGCGCGACCAGGCGCGCGCTGGCGATCGCCGCGGCGCTGCTCGCATGCGGCGGCTGTGCGCATGTGCCGAACCTTCGGGACGACCCCACCAACGCCCAGGTGAAGATCGACGCATTGCACGAGCGCAACGACGCGGTCGACCAGCTGCTCGACAACGCGGACACGTTTCGCCAGCAAAACGAGTTCGACGATGCGGCGCGTTCGGTCTACATGGCGAAGCAGCTCGATCCGACCAGCGAGCGCGCACGCCGGATCGGCGCGATGATCGACCAGGACCGCAAGCATCTCGCGATCCTGCAGGAAGCCGATCGCATGATGAAGCGCGGTTCGTACGCGCAGGCGGCCGAGCGCGTGCATCGCGTGCTGGTCGAGGATCCGGCCAACGCGATGGCGGCGCGGATGCAGGCGGAACTCGACGAAAAGCGCCGCCAGCAACACGCGGAGCGCGACGACAAGCTCGCGTCGTCGTCGATCATGCGCACACCGGTGTCGCTGCAGTTCCGCGACGCGAACGTGCGGATGGTGTTCGAGGCGTTGTCGCGCACCTCCGGGCTGAACGTCATTTTCGATCGCGACGTGCGCGCCGACCTGAAGACGACGATCTTCGTGCAGAACGCGTCGCTGCAGGACACGGTCGACATGATCCTGTTGCAGAACCAGCTCGACAAGAAGCAGATGAACGCGAATACGCTGTTCATCTACCCGGCGACGCCCGCCAAGGAGCTCGAGTACCAGGAGCTCAAGGTGCGCACGTTCCAGTTGTCGAACGTCGATGCGAAGCAGGTCCAGTCGCTGCTGAAGAGCCTGTTGAAGGTGAAGGAGGCCGTGATCGACGAGCACGCGAACACGGTGACGATCCGCGGCACGCCGGACATGATCAAGGTGGCCGAGGAGATGATCGCCGCGCAGGACCTGCCGGAGCCGGAGGTGATGCTCGAGGTCGAGGTGCTGGAGGTGTCGCACGACCGGATGTCGCAGCTCGGCATCAACTGGCCGAACTCGTTTACGGTGTCGACGCCCAGCTCGGCCGATACCTGGGGCGTGCTGCACCACCTGCCCATCAACGCGCTGAACGTCAGCGGCCTGTCGGCCACCGCGGACTTCAAGCTCACCGACACCGACGCGAACCTGCTGGCGAGCCCGCGCATCCGCGCGCGCAACAAGGAGAAGGCGCGCATCATGATCGGCGACAAGGTGCCGGTGATTTCGAGCTCGAGCACGCCGAGCACCAGCGGCCCGTCGTTTACGCAGATGATCCAGTACCTCGACGTGGGCATCAAGCTCGAGGTCGAGCCGCAGGTCTATCGCGACGGCGACGTCGGCATCAAGCTGAATCTCGAAGTCAGCAACATCACCAACACGATCTCGAGCGGCAACTCGCAGGGACTCAGCTCGCTCGCCTACCAGATCGGGACGCGCAGTGCGTCGACCAGCCTGCGGCTGCGGGACGGCGAGACGCAGATCATGGGCGGCCTGATTTCGGACGAGGACCGCCGCAACGCGAACAAGGTGCCGGGTCTCGGGCAGCTGCCGGTGCTCGGCCGGCTGTTCTCCGATCACGGCGGCGATCACAAGAAGACCGAGATCGTGCTGCAGATCACGCCGCATATCGTCCGGCCGCAAGTGGCGGCCGATGCGGACACGCAGGAAGTGTGGTCGGGCACCGACGTCAACGTGCACGCCGACGAGCTGCGGCTCGATCCGGTGATGCCGAGCGCGGAGGCCGCGCCTGCGGCGCCGGAGGCGAAGGTCGTGCCGGGCAGCGTGGGCGGCGGGACCACGGGCGGCGCGGCGCCGTCGCCGCTGGAAGCGGCGGCGAGCCGTGCGCAGCCGTCGCCGACGAGCGGCGCGTTCGGGCAGCTGCCGGCCGCGCCGCGCACGACGCCGCCGCCCGAACCGTACGGCGGGCGGTTCGCGCGGCCTCAGCCGGCGTTGCCCGCGCCGGCCGGCGGGGCCGCCGCGGCGGAACAGCCGGCGGGCGGCGCGGCGCAGCCGGCCGCACCGACAGGCAATGAAGTCGCGCCTGCGCCGGGCACCGTCGTGACGCCGGTTGCCTCGCCTGCGCCGGCCGAGCAGGCGGCTGCGGCGGCCAATGCACCGGCGGCCGCGCCGGCGGCGCCGCCGCCGACGCTGCAGATGCCCGCGGGCGACATACCGAGCGAAAACCCGCTTCGCCCGGTCGGGAAGTGAGCCGTGGCCGCGCGCAACGCAGCGATTCGCGTCGGCCGCAGCGGCCTGCGCGGCTTCACGTTGATCGAGATGGTCATCACGCTCGCGCTCGTGGCGATCCTCGCGCTCGCGATCATGCCGTTCTCCGAACTGGTCGTGCAGCGGCAGAAGGAGCAGGAGTTGGGCGCCGCGTTGCGCGAGATCCGCACGGCGCTCGACGCGTACAAGGAGGCGAGCGACGAGGGCAAGATCGAGAAGGAGGCCGAATCGTCCGGCTATCCGCCGACGCTGACCGTGCTCGTGACGGGCGTGAAAAACGCCCGCGATCCGAAAGGCGGCCTCGTGATGTTCCTGCGCCGCGTGCCGCGCGATCCGTTCTTCACCGGCGACCCCGATACGCCGGACGAGGACACCTGGGACGTGCGCGCATACGGCACGCCGCCCGATCCGGCGGCCGACGGCCCGCCCGGCGGCTTCGAGCCCGGCAAGGACGTGTTCGACGTGACGTCGAAATCGGCCCGTATCGGCCTCAACGGCATTCCGTACAAACAGTGGTGACGGTTCATCATGAAACCCGCTCGCATCCGCCGGATCCGCGGCTTTACGCTGATCGAAATCGTGGTCGTGATGGCCATCATCGGACTGCTTCTGACGTTGGCCGTGCCGCGCTACATGCACAGTATCGAGCGCGGCAAGGAACAGGTGAGGCGGCAGAACCTCGCGGTGATGCGCAATGCGATCGACCAGTATTACGGCGACAACGGGCAGTATCCCGAGACGCTCGACGAACTGGTCGCGAAGCACTATTTGCGCGCGGTGCCGGTCGATCCGGTGAACGGCGACGACAAATGGGCGACGCTCGCATCGCCGGACGAGACCAAGCCCGGCGTGTACGACGTCGGGCCCGCGAGCGGCGTGCAGGGCGTGCCGCCGGGGAGCGGGGCGGCGGCCGCGCCGGGAGCGTCGGGAGCGTCGGGAGCGTCGAAATGAGCCGGTCCGGACGCGGCGTCGCGCGCGCGTCGCGTGCCCGTCGCCGCGGGCGGCAGCGCGGGCTCGTGCTGCTTGCGCTGCTGATCGCGCTGATGCTGATGTCGATCGCGCTGGCCGGCGCGCTGGACGTCTGGTCGCTGCAGCGGCGCCGCGAGCAGGAGCGGCAGCTGCTGTTCGCCGGCGACCAGTACCGCAAGGCCATCGTCGGCTATTACCGGCTCGCGCGCGCGTACCCGCAAACGGTCGACGATCTGCTGGAAGACACGCGCTTCGCGAAACCCATGCACCACCTGCGCCGCGCATATCCCGATCCGGTCAGCGGCAAGAACGACTGGTCGTTCCTGTGGCGGGCCGACCGCTTCTACGGCGTGTACAGCAGTTCGGAGGGCGCAACCATCAAGCGCGCGGGATTTCCGGATCGATACATGGACTTCGAGGGCGCCGAGACCTATCGGCAATGGAAGTTCCTGTATCTCGCACCCGGGTTGTCCGCGCCGGCCAGTGATGCGGCGGCTGCACCGGCGATGCCGGCCAGCGCGCCGAGCCTGTCCGGTTTTCCGGGCGGCGCGCTGCCCGGACAGCGCCCGGGCGGCCTGTATTGACGCGGCGGCAATCCGAAAAAAAAAGCGCGACGCCCGCCACGGGCGTCGCGCATCAAACGGCGTGGAGCGCCGACGAATGAAGCGTGATGAAGAAAGCGTGACAGGGCCGCGCGGCCCCGTGGTGCCGCGGGTCAGGCCTTCGCGAGCTTGATGCCGGTCGGCTCGGCGGTCAGGTAGCCGACGCTCGCGCCGAAGCGGTCCTTGAAGTTCGCGCGCACGAGCGGATCGAGCGCCGGCTTGACCTTGTCGTGCAGCGGCGATTCCCAGTCGCCCGCGTGCTGGAAGTTGCTCATGATGTAGGTCCAGCCGTTGATCTCGTCGACCGCGTGCAGGCCCGTCGATTCGGCGCCGGCGGGGCACGACAGCACGCGCGACAGCGTCTTCGTGTCGACGTGGTACGCCCACAGGAAGTTGTTCACGTGCATCCCCGAGTCCTCGCCGATGAACAGCGTGCGCAGCTTTTCGGAGAACTTCAGGTTGTCGGGGTTTGCGATCTTGTCGGCGTTTGCAAGGTTGCCGAGCGCGTCGGCCGACGCGAGGTCCTCGCCGACCAGCGCGGCCGGCGCGCTCATGTCGACCGGCACCCATTCGCTGTCGATCGCGGCGCCCGACGTGTCGCGCTGACCACCCTTCAGGTTCAGCGCATAGACGGCGCCCGCGGCGATCTTCTTGTCCAGCGCGACGTCGCGCGACGCCGCATTGCCCTTGACCATCGACGTCTCGATCCGCGACATCGCCGTGTAGACGATCTTGTCCTTCGCGTTCACGGTCGTGCCTTCGAGCTTCGTGAAGGCCATGCTGCCGCCGATCAGCGCCGCGTAGCGGTGCGTCTCGAGGAACGCGGCGGCCTTTTCCATGCCGGGCTTCACGCGGATCCAGTTGAACTTGCCGCCGAAATGGATCTTCGTGTAGCTCGCATCGTTCGGGTCGGTCGTCGCGAGGTCCATGATGTCCGACGCCTTCAGCGTGTTCGCGAGCGCCTCGATCTCGCTGCTGGTCGCGTGGCCGATCTTCAGCCACGTGAGCGTCGCGCTGCCGGCGCCGGCCGACGAGGTCTGCGTCCACTTCGCGACGTACAGCGTGCCGGCCGACAGGTCGGCCGCCTTGTCGGCGACGAACATGAACAGGCCGCCGTTGGTCGCGTCGTCGCCCATCATCACGGTGCGCTGGTCCGGCATCACCTGGATCAGCTCGTGCGAGATGCGGCCGAGGCAGTAGTGCTTCTTCACGGTGCCGGTGCCGTCCGGGTTCACCGTGATCTCGGGCAGGTGGCCGTAGTGGTAGGGGTTCGCCCGGGTCTCGTCGCCGAAGGTGTTCTTGCTGAAGGCCTTGAACTGCGCGTCGGTCGCGGCCTTGGTCGCGTCCGGCTCGTATTCCTCGCTCGACAGGTGCGTGCCCCACGGCGACAGGCTCGCGCCGCAGGTGATCCACAGCCCGTGCGCCTTCGACGTGTCGACGTTGTGATACTTGACGAGCTTCAGCGCGCCGCTGGCCGGATCCTGGTCGAGCGTCAGCACCGCGATCGGCGACGGCAGCTGGCCGTACTGCGACGCGCTCGCCTGGTCGCGCGTCGTGTATTCGAACTGCACGACCGCGAACACCGTGTTGCCCTTCACGCCGGGCACGTTCGCGTTCTTCAGCGTGAGCAGCGAGCTGCCGTCCGGGCAGTCGGAGTAGAACTGGCGTTCCTTGCCGGCGACCGAGCGGTCGATGATCGGCTGGTTGTTGATGTCGTAGTAGCCGCCCGCGAGGATCGTGCCGCCCTTGCCGTCGGGCACCTGGTCGCCGGTCACGAAGAACGGCCGGTACGCGAGCTTGAAGTTGCGCGACGAGCCGTCCGAGAACGACACCGACAGCGTCGAGCCGACCGTCGTCGTGGCCATTGCCGCCGGATTGTCGAGCGTGGGGGCGGCCATCGTCGAGAACGCCGCCGCGGTGTACGCGGCGGCGACCGGCGTCGGCGTCGCCGCGGGATCGTCGTCGCCGCCGCAACCCGTCAGCAGGGCCGGCAGCGCGAGGCCGGAAAGGGGAAGCATGGGCGCGCCGGCGAGGATCTTCAGGGCCTGACGACGGGAAGCATTGGGCAACGCGGGCATGTGGAGTCCAGTTTCGGTGGTTGGAAGAATGGCCTGCGCGACACCGGCGAACGGAAAGTGTCGCGAAGGCAATTTGAAAACTGGACGGAAGTGTAGGGACGCTCGATGAAAGTTTTTTGAATTGAAAACGTAATGTGACGTCGGGCGTCCGTCAGGCGTTCGAATCAGGCGCTCAATCGCGCTCGGGCGTCGCGGAAATGCGGTGGATCGACAGGTCGGCGCCGTCGAACTCGGCCTCGCGGTCGAGGCGCAGGCCGACGGTCGCCTTCAGCGCGCCGTAGACCAGCGCGCCGCCCGCCGTGGCGATCGCGATGCCGCCGAGGGTGCCGATCAGCTGCGACAGGAAGGCGACGCCGCCGAGGCCGCCGAGCGCGGGCAGCCCGAACACGCCGGCCGCGAGGCCGCCGAGCGCGCCGCACATGCCGTGCAGCGGCCATACGCCGAGCACGTCGTCGATGCGCCACTTGTTCTGCACGCAGGTGAACATCGCGACGAACACGGCGCCGGCCATCGCGCCCGTGACGAGCGCCCCGATCGGGTGCATCACGTCCGAGCCCGCGCAGACCGCGACGAGGCCCGCGAGCGGGCCGTTGTACGTGAAGCCCGGATCGTTGCGGCCCGCGAGCCACGCGGCGAGCGTGCCGCCGACCATCGCCATCAGCGAGTTCACCGCGACGAGGCCGCTGATCTTGTCGAGCGTCTGCGCGCTCATCACGTTGAAGCCGAACCAGCCGACCGCGAGCACCCACGCGCCGAGCGCGAGGAACGGGATGTTCGACGGCGGGTGCGCGGCGATGCGGCCGTCCTTCGCATAGCGGCCGTGGCGCGCGCCGAGCAGCAGCACGGCCGGCAGCGCGACCCAGCCGCCGAACGCGTGCACGACGACCGAGCCCGCGAAATCGTGGAACGGCGCACCGAATGCGTGGGCGAGCCATGCCTGCACGCCGAAGCGGTTGTTCCACGCGATCCCTTCGAAGAACGGGTAGATGAAGCCGACGATGATCAGCGTCGCGACGAGCTGCGGATTGAATTTCGCGCGCTCGGCGATGCCGCCCGACACGATCGCGGGAATCGCGGCCGCGAAGGTCAGCAGGAAGAAGAACCGCACGAGCGCATAGCCGCTGTGCTGCGACAGCGTGCCGATGTCATCGAAGAATTCGACGCCGTACGCGATCGTGTAGCCGATGAAGAAATACGCGAGCGTCGACACCGAGAAGTCGACGAGGATCTTCACGAGCGCGTTGACCTGGTTCTTCTTGCGGACCGTGCCGAGCTCGAGAAATGCGAAGCCCGCGTGCATCGCGAGCACCATGACGGCGCCGATCAACAGGAACAGTGTGTCGACGCCGGATTTCAGACCATCCATGCCGTGGCTTCCTTGCTCAAAAAACGGGCAAGGAATGCAAGTATCGAGCCAACTTGGGGAGCGTTTGCGTGGAATTGGTGCGGATGGCCGTGCGATGCGGCACGCCGGTCGGTCGCGTGCGACATCGCGGCGACGGGGATGGGGCGGCGCAGTGCGAACGATGCACGCGCATGGTGCGACGCGTGCGGAACTGGTGCGTGTGTCGTGCCGCGTGATGCGAGGTGGTGCGCAGGCAATGCGCGATCGCGGTGCGTCAGCGACGGGGACGGCCGGCAAACAGCGCACGCGGCCGGCACAGCCGCAGCGCGCATGCCGACCAGTAGGCGGCGACGGTCGCCAGCCCGAGCGCGGCGAACGCAAGGGCTGCGAAGCCTGCCGCCGACTGTCCGTCGCCTTCGGGGCCGAGGATGCCGCGCGCGACGATCAGCGCGGCCGTCCAGAAGCCGATCACGGCTTGCGTCAGCAGCCGCGCGGCCGTGACGCGGCGCGGGCGGCCCGACGCCGACAGGCGGCGCGCGGCCGGCGGGCGCAGGCACAGGAACAGCGTGGCGGCCAGCAACGCGGCCAGTGAGATAAACCAATCGATGAGAAAAGCCATGGAGAAGCGGGTGCGGAGCATCAGGTTGAAGCGTGCCCACTTTACTGGCGGCGCACCCACGAATAAATCAGACAAGTTCGAAATTGAAAGCCGGTTTTAAGCGTGGATCGCATAGGTCCGTTCCACAGGCGGTATCATCGACGTCGATCCAACCCTGCAGGCCGCGTGACGCGCGGCCGGAGACTTGTTGATGAAGACGAAGACTTGGCGGGCGCGTCGCGCGCCCGGTGCCGCGCTGGCGATCGTGACCATCGGTGCGGCGGTGTTGCTCGCGGGCTGCGAGAAGTCCGGCGCGCCGGCCACGCAACCCGATACGGCCGCAAGCGCGGCGGCCGATGCCGCGGGCCACGCGGCGCAGGCGCTCGACCAGGTGGCGAGCGCGGTCAACCAGCAGATCAATGCCGCGAAGGCCGGGATCGCGTCCGCGGCGTCGGCGGTGCCGCCGTTGTCGGCGAGCGGGCTGGCGTCCGCCGCGCAGGCGCAGATCGACGCGGCGGCTTCCGAGGTCGTCGCGCATACGGCGTCCGAGGCCGGTGCGAGGCTCGCCGAGGCCGGCAAGAAGCTTCAGCAGTGGAGCCAGCAGAATGCGGCGGGCGCGAAGCCCGCGAGCGGCGAGTGACGCGGAACTTGCCTTTTTCGTGAAATGTAATTATAGTGGTTACACATTGTCGCCGGCCGCAGGCCCGGGCCGGCGATGCCGAGTGAGTGAGGAATGAATACCAGCAGCCGCTTCGCGTTTGCCGTTCACGTGCTTGCCTTGCTGTCGATGCAGGAAGGCGCGCCGCTGTCGTCCGACATCATCGCGGGCAGCGTGAACACGAATCCGGCGCTGATTCGCCGCTTGCTGTCGATGCTCGCGGCCGCCGGGCTCACGACGTCGCAGCTCGGCGCGGGCGGCGGCGCGTTGCTCGCGCGCGAGCCGGGCGAGATCACGCTGCTCGACATCTATCGGGCAGTCGACGATGCGCAGCTCTTCGCGTTGCACCGCGAGGCGCCGAATCCCGCGTGTCTGGTCGGGCGCCATATCCAGGGCGCGCTGATCGGCTATATCGGCGATGCGCAGCGCGCGATGGAAGCGTCGCTCGCCACGCGCACGCTTGCCGACGTGACGGCCGACATGCTGGATGCGGAGCGGCGCGGGAAAAGGGCAGGCGCAGGGGCAGACGGAGCAGTCGGCGCCGGCGGATAAGCGCCGGCGGGCAGGGCAGGATGCCGGGTCGCAGCGACGCTGCGCAGCCGGCGCGACCGGGGTCTTCGCCCCGTTTTTTTCGGTCTTATATGTAATTAAAGTAATTACATATTTTATTTCTGGAGTATCGATATGACGCAACGAAGCTTGAATATCGCGCTGTTCGGCGCCACCGGCATGATCGGCTCGCGCATCGCCGCGGAAGCCGCGCGACGCGGCCATCGCGTGACCGCGCTGTCGCGCCACCCCGGCGCGGCCGGCGACGGCATCACCGCGAAGGCGGCCGACCTGTTCGACCCGGCCAGCATCGCGGCTGCGGTGCCGGGCCATGACGTGGTCGCGAGCGCATACGGCCCGAAGCAGGACGATGCCGCCAAGGTCGTCGCAGCCGCGAAAGCGCTCGTCGCCGGCACGCGTGCAGCCGGCCTGAAGCGGCTCGTCGTGGTGGGCGGCGCCGGTTCGCTCGAGGTCGCGCCGGGCAAGCAGCTCGTCGACAGCGAAGGGTTCCCGGAAGCGTACAAGGCGGTCGCGCTCGCGCATCGCGATGCGTTCGATTACCTGAAGACGGTCGCGGATCTCGACTGGACGTTCTTCGCGCCGGCCGCGCTGATCGCGCCGGGCGAACGCACGGGCAAGTTCCGCACGGGCACCGGCAAGCTGATCGCGGACGCGGACGGCAACAGCAGGATTTCGGCGGAAGACTACGCGGTCGCGTTCGTCGACGCGCTCGAGCAGGGCAGCTTCGTGCGCGAGATCGCGACGGTCGCATATTGAGCGGCGCGACGGCCGGCGGCGCGTGACCGCCGGCGCGGCCCGCGCGCGGTGTCGAACCCGCGCCGGGCGACGGTTTCAGGCGATTCCACCCTGGCGGGCGGGATTGCCTTTTCTTTGGGCGCGACTCATGCGGGCGCCGCGACCTCGACGAGCGCGTTGACATGCGTCGCGATCTGCTCGCCCGGCACGCCGTACACGTGCAGCGAGATCGCGGGCGCGCCGGCAGATGCGCAGTCGTGGCCGAGCCGGTGAATGCCTTGCGGGCCGCCGCGCACGAACGATACCGCGCCGGCGTCGCGCCGCTGCCGGCGGGCTTCGATCGCGTGATCGGCGGCCGTGTCGCGGTCGTACAGCGTTTCGGTCAGCGTGCCTTCGAGCACCGTGTAGCCGCACCACGTGCGGTGCGCGTGCACGGGGCTGCACTGGCCCGGGCGCCAGACCAGCGCGACGATCGTGTAGCGGCCGAGCGGATCGGCGGCGAGCAGGTGGCGGCAGTACGTCTGCGGATCGCCGCGGCGTTGCGCGTCGGTCAGCCAGCGCGTGGCCGCGCCGGCTTCGGCGAGCGCCGCGCGCATGCGGCGCGCGAATGCGGGGTGTTGCGCGGGATCGTCGTGCGACGACGCTCCGCTCGCGTGGACGGCCTCGAACGCCTCGTCGATCCGTGCGCACAGGCGGGCGAGCGCCGGGCGCACCGCGGACGCAGAAGCGGGCGCGATATCCGCAGCGGCGGTCGCGACGCGTCGGGTTGCGACGCGGGCAAGCGTGGACGTTTGCATGGCGTTGTTTCTCCGGGTCGGGGCGGCCGCACGGCGAGTGCGTGTGCCTGATTGGTATTTATACCGGTCGACGCCGAGAAACAGTTTTCATATTGTTCCCCAGTCATGCAGATGCATAGAATAAATTTCTATTTACGAGGGACTGGAGAAATGGACGCCATCGATCGCAAGCTGCTGGAGCTGCTGCAGGCGGACGCGACACTGCCGATCGCGGAACTGGCGCAGCGCGTGAACCTGTCGCAGACGCCGTGCTGGAAGCGCGTGCAACGACTGAAGGAGACCGGCGCGATCCGCGCGCAGGTCGCGCTGTGCGATCCGCGCAAGCTCGGCGTCGGCACGACCGTGTTCGTCGCGATCCGCACGAATCAGCACACCGAAGAGTGGGCGCAGCGCTTCACGCAGGCCGTGCGCGACATGCCGGAAGTCGTCGAGGTCTACCGGATGAGCGGCGAGACCGACTATCTGCTGCGGGTCGTCGTGGCCGGCATCGACGATTACGATCGCGTCTACAAGCAGTTGATCCGCGCGGTGCCGCTGTTCGACGTCAGCTCGTCGTTCGCGATGGAGCAGATCAAGTATTCGACGGCCTTGCCGGTGCGCGATCTCGTGGAATCCGCGTAGCGCGGCGCGGTGTCGTGCGCGGCACCGGGCGAACCGGCCGGCCGCACAGGCGCGCGCTGCGCTCAGCGACCGCGCATCAGCGCCCGCGCGCGTTCGTCGGCGAGCGCGTCGCGGCGCACGAAGTCCGCCACGAAGGCACTGGCCGGCCGGTGGTGAAGCGCATGCGGCGTATCCCATTGCGCGAGCCGGCCTTCGTGCATCACGCCGATCCGGTCGGCGATCGCGAATGCTTCGGCCTGGTTGTGCGTGACGAGGATCGCGGTATGGCCGGTGCGCTTCAGGATCTCGCGCAGCTCGAAGGCGAGCCGTTCGCGCGTATCGACATCGAGGTTCGAGAACGGCTCGTCGAGCAGCAACAGTTCCGGCGACGGCGCGAGCGCGCGGGCGAGCGCGACGCGCTGCTGCTGGCCGCCCGACAGCTCGTGCGGATACGCGCCGGCCGATTGCGCGAGACCGACGAGTTCGAGCATGTCCGCGACGCGCGCGCGCCGTTCGGGCTTCGGCATCCGGCGCAGCCCGAATGCGACGTTGTCGGCCGCGCTCAGGTGCGGGAACAGCGCATAGTCCTGGAACATCATGCCGATGCGCCGCCGTTCGGGCGGCACGTCGAGTGTCGGCGTCGCGACGGCGGCGCCGTCGAGCACGATGCGTCCCGCGCGCACGGGCTCGAAACCCGCGATCGCGCGCAGCACGGTGGTCTTTCCGCAGCCCGACGCGCCGAGCAGGCAGCCGATGTCGCCGCGCGGCAGCGCGAGGCTGAGCCCGTCGACCACCGTCCGGCGGCCTTGCGGCGTGTCGTACGCGAGGCAGAGGGTTTCGAGTTCGAGCAGGTTCACGGTGTCAGGCTCCGGTGTTGGGGCGGGTGCGGGCGAGCAGGATCACGGGCGCGAGCCCGGCCAGCACGATCGCGAACGCGGCGACCGCGCCTTCTTCATAGGTTCCGCGTGCGGCTTCCGCGTACAGCCAGGTCGCCAGCGTGTCGAAGTTCAGCGGGCGCAGCAGCAGCGTGGCCGGCAGCTCCTTCATCGCATCGACGAACACCAGCAGTGCGCTCGTCGTGAGCGCGGGACGCAGCAGCGGCAGGTGCACGCGGCGCAGCGTGCCGCCGGCCGTTTCGCCAAGCGAGCGCGCCGCCTGTTCGAGCGACGGCGGAATACGCGCGAGGCCGGCCTCGATGCTGCCGGCCGAGATTGCGAGAAAGCGCACGGTGTACGCGATCACGAGCGCAGCCGCCGAGCCCATCAGCAGTAATCCGTCGCGGCCGAGCGCCACGCCGAGCAGCCGGTCGAGCGCCGCGAGCGGAATCAGCAGGCCGATCGCGAGCACGGTGCCCGGCACCGCATAGCCGAGGCTCGCGATCCGCGCGGCGACGCGGGCCGGGCCGGCGCGCGCACTGTCGCGCTGCGCGCGCGCGGCCCACGAGACGACAAGCCCGCACGCGAGCGTGGCCACGGTGGCGGCGGTGGCGATCGTCAGCGTGTTGGCGAGCCCGATCAGCAACTGCGCGGACACGCCGCCGACCAGATGCAGGCGCTTGCCGGTCTCGACCGCGAGATACGCGGCCGGCGCGCCGAAGCCGAGCAGCACCGGCAGCCAGCCGAGCACGGCCGCGCTGCAGGCGGCCGCGCCCGTCAGGCGGCGCGGCGCGATCGGCCGCATGCGCCGGCCGTGCGCGTAGCGCTGGCGGCGGCGCCCGTAGCGTTCGAGCGCGATCATGCCGACGACGATCGCGAGCATCGCCAGCGCGATCTGCGCGGCGCCCGCGAGATCGGAGCGCGTGATCCAGGTCGTGTAGACGGAGACGGTCAGCGTCTGCACGCCGAGGAATTCGGACGCGCCGATGTCGTTCAGCGTTTCGAGCAGCGCGAGGCTGACGCCGACCGCGATCGCGGGCCGCGCGAGCGGCACGACGACGCGCCAGAACGTCGCGATGCGCCCGGCGCCGAGCGTGCGCGCGGCTTCAAGCAGGCTCGCCGACTGCGTGACGAACATCGCGCGCGTGCTGAGGTACACATACGGATACAGCACGAAGCCGAGCACGAACCCTGCGCCGGGCAGCGAGCGCAGGTCGGGCAGCCGGAACTGGCGCGGACTGTCGAAACCGAGCAGCCAGCGGATCGCGCCCTGCACGGGGCCGATCGGGTGCAGCAGGTCGAGATAGGCGAACGCGACGATGTAGGTCGGCACCGCGAGCGGCAGCAGCAGCGCCCAGCTCAGCACGCGGCGGCCGGGGAAGTCGTATGCGGTGACGAGCCACGCGCAGCCGGTGCCGACGACCGACACGATCGCGCCGACGCCCGCGAGCAGCAGCAGCGTATTGGCGAGCGCCTGCGGCAGCACGAATTCGGCGAGATGCCGCCAGTGCTCGAGATCGGCGCCGAACGCGGCTGCGACGAGCACCGCGAGCGGCGCCGCGACCGCCGCGGCGATAACGAGCGCGCCGGCGAGCCATGCGCTGCCGGCGCGCGGCCGCAGGCGCGAGCGGCGCGCCGCGACGAACGGGACTTCAGTTGTCAAAGCCGACCTTGTCGACGAGCTGGCTGGCCTGCTTGCGATGCTTCGCGATTTCCGCGAGCGGCAGCGGATCGATCTTCAGCTGACCGAAGCTCGCGATGACGGGGTCGAGCTTCACGTTCGCGCGCACCGGATATTCGTAGTTCGCCTGCGCATACAGCGCCTGGGCTTCCGGCGACACGAGATATTCGAGCAGCTTCACCGCGTTGGCCTTGTGCGGCGCGTGCTTCGCGACCGTCGCGCCGCTGATGTTCACGTGCGTGCCGCCGCTCTTCGCGTTTGCGAAGGTCGGCCGCACGACCTTGATCGCGTCGCCCCACTTGCGCGCGTCGGTGCCCGGCTCGGCATGCTTCATGTGGCCGACGTAGTACGCATTCGCGAGGCCGACGTCGCAGATGCCGCCGAGGATGTCGCGCGCGACGTCGCGATCGCCGCCGGTCGCCTTGCGTGCGAGGTTCGCCTTCACGCCGCGCAGCCATTGCTCGGTCGCGGCCTCGCCGTCGTGCGCGATCATCGCCGCGACGAGCGCGGTGTTGTACGGATGCTGGCCCGAGCGGATGCACACCTTGCCTTTCCATTTCGGGTCGGCGAGATCCTCGTAGCGGAACGCGTCGACCTTCAGGTCCTTCTCGACGTACAGCACGCGGTCGCGCAGCGACAGCGCGTACCAGTCGCCCTGCGCGCTGCGCAGGTTCGCGGGGATCGCATCGTCGAGCACCTTCGAGCGGACCGGCTGCGTGAGTCCGCCGTCGACCAGGTCGAGCAGGTTGCCGACGTCGACCGTCATCAGCACGTCGGCCGGCGACTGCGCGCCTTCCGCCTTCACGCGTTCGAGCAGGCCGTCCTTCACGAACACGGTGTTGACCTTGACGCCGCTCTGCTTCGTGAACGCGTCGATGAGCGGCTGGATCAGCTTCGGCTCGCGGGTGGTGTACAGGCTCACTTCCTCGGCGGCGTGAGCGAGCGGCGCGAAAGCGGCCGCGGCAAGGGCGAGGGCGCCGGCGAGCGGCAGCGGGCGGATACGCGGATTCGACATGGAGACTCCGGAGCGGCAGGCAGACGGTGGAATGCGCCGGGCGCACCTGCCGCTCGCGCTGCCCGGAACATTACGAAATGTAAGACTCCGGATTCTAGATCGAAATGGGAATGATTATCAAATGAAAGCTTCGCGCAAGCCGCGCGCAGCGCGCGCGAAATGGCGGGCGACGACGCGTCGCACGGCGCGCGCAAGCGCGTAGAATGCCCGCTTCAATGAATTTGACGGAGTCGCCCCGACCATGAACGATCAGCGCAAGAAGAACCCAGTCCGCAACGTGAGCATCCTGATCGTCGTGGCCGTGCTGCTCGTGATCGGGACGATCCTGTACAACGCGATTTCGCAGAAGCGCGCCTACGACGAGGCCCATCCGGCCGAGGCCGCGAGCGCGGCGTCGCACTGAACCGGGCAGCGCGGCATCGAGGCCCGGCGCTGTCGCGCTGCGCGGGCCGGGCGGACAAGGCGCGGCGCGCATCACGGCGCATGCCGCGCGGCGCGCCGGGAGCAGGGGCCGCGCCGGAGCCGGCGCGGCGCGTGGATCAGTCGTGCGTCAACGTGACGCAGCGGCGAACTTCGGGCGGATCCGCGCGTAGAACAGCACCGCGAGCAGCGCGAGCCAGGCCGCGCCGACATAGAGCGCGACGCGCGTGTCGTCGAACCAGCCGAGCATCACGATCACGAAGCCCATGAACGCGATCGTCAGCGCGGGCGCGACCGGCCACAGCGGTACCTTGAACTTCAGCGCCGCGACTTCCGCGGCCGGCAGGCGCCGGCGCATCGCGACCTGCGACAGCAGGATCATCAGCCACACCCACACGGTCGCGAACGTCGCGATCGCCGCCACCATCAGGAATACGTCCTTCGGCATCAGGTAGTTCAGCACGACGCCGACCAGCAGCGCGCCGGCCATCACCAGCACCGTGACCCACGGCACGCCGTGGCGCGACGTCGTCATCAGCACGCGCGGCGCCTGGCCCTGGCGCGCCATCCCGAACATCATCCGGCCCGCGCCGAAGATGTCGCTGTTGATCGCCGAGATCGCCGCGCTGATCACGACGAGGTTCAGGATCGTCGCGGCCGACTTCACGCCGAGCGTCGAGAAGATCTGCACGAACGGGCTGCCTTCGCTGCCGACGCCGGTCCACGGGCTGATCGACATCAGCACGACCATCGTCAGCACGTAGAACAGCAGGATCCGCGCCGGCACCGCGTTGATCGCGCGCGGAATCACGCGCTCGGGGTCCTTCGCCTCGCCGGCGCTCATGCCGATCACCTCGATGCCGCCGTACGCGAAGATCACGACCGACAGCGACGCGATCAGCCCGCCGAAACCGTTCGGCAGGAAGCCGCCGTGGTTCCACAGGTTCGCGAAGTCCGGCGCGTCGGCCGAATGGCCGAAATGCATGCCGGCGAGCAGGATCGCGACGCCGCCGCCGATCATCGCGACGATCGCGCCGACCTTGATGATCGACAGCCAGAACTCGAGCTCGCCGAACACCTTCACGTGGCAGAGGTTCAGCCCGCAGATGACGGCCACCACGCCAAGCACCCAGATCCACTGCGGGACGCCCGGAAACCAGAAGCCCATGTAGATGCCGAACGCGGTGATGTCGGCGATCGCGACGATCACCATTTCGAGCGTGTAGGTCCAGCCGGTGACGAAGCCCGCGAAGGGGCCGAGGTTTTCGGTCGCGTAGTGGCCGAACGACCCGGCGACCGGATCGCGCACGGCCATCTCGCCGAGCGCGCGCATCACCATGTAGACGGCCGCGCCGCCGAGGATGTACGCCAGGATCACCGCCGGGCCCGCGAGCTGGATCGCGGACGCCGAGCCGTAGAACAGGCCGGTGCCGATCGCCGAGCCCAGCGCGAGAAAGCGGATGTGCCGCGCGCTCAGATGGCGCTGCAAGTTCTTCATCGAGTCTCCGATATCGTTTTCCGACAGACCGGGCGGACCATGCCGATCCGGTCTCTCAAGTTGTCTATACAACTTGAATGTGAACGAATGATAACAAGCCGGGCCCGGTGGCCGGAATCGGGTATTCCCTGACTGGCGCGATGGCCGGAATCGGGATGGACGGGCGCGCGGGCGGCGCGGCGCGTGCGGGTCATGCGCGGGTCGTGGACGGCAGGCGGGGGGATGCGACGAGACTCGGGAACGCCGGCGGCGCGCCCGCGGCGTGCGCGGGCCGGCCGCCGGCGGCAGGACCTCAGGCGGGCAGGCGGATCACGCTCGCGTCCTTGCGGATCAGCAGCGACGACGCGAGCATCTGCTTGCACTGGTGCGCGAGCACCTTCAGGTCGTGCGTGAGTTCGGCGCCCACCGCGTCGGATTTTTCCGCGGACACGACCATCGCGTCGAGGTCGCGCGTGATCTGTCTGGTCGCCTCGAGCTGGTCGGCGGGCGGCGGCTCGCCGGCCTCGGCCTTCTCGAGGTTGTCGAGCACCGCGGCGAGGCCGCGATGCAGCGCGTCGTCCGGCAGCACGCTGCCGTCGGCCGCGCACGCGCTGCGGATCAGCGGCGCGGCCGCCGTGATCTGCGCGCCGAGCACGTGCGTCTGCACCAGCAGGTCGTTCAGCTCGGGCACGAACCGCTGGTGCGCCTTCGGCTCGATCATCATGCGCTGGAAGGCCTGGCCGAGGTTCGCGAACGCGATGTTCACGTCCTTGCGCGCGAGGCGGTATCGATAGTCGTCGTCGAGGCTCGTGGCCGGCGCCTCGATCGCCGCGGCGACGCCGGGCACGACGGCCGCGCCGTCGGCGACTGGCACGGGCGGCGGCGATGCGCCGCGGCCGGCGCGCCAGACGGCTTCGAAATACTTGCGGGTGGAGGTCAGCATGTCGGTCACGAGCTTGCCCATCAGCCGGTATTCCCAGTACGGGAACAGCCGGCTCGCCGCGATCGCGATCATGCAGCCGACCACGGTGTCGATCGCGCGCTCGCCGATGATGCGCATGTTGCCCGGCGCGAGCAGGTGGAACATCAGCAGCACGTACGACGAGGTGAACACGACGCTCGCCGCGTAATTGAACAGCAGCAGGCTGTAGCTCATCACCATCGAGCCGAACATCATCGCGATCAGCAGGTGCGAATCCTTGACCGTGTAGATCAGCGCGAGGCTCGCCGCGCAGCCGATCAGCGTGCCGATGATCCGCTGCGCGTTGCGCTGTTTGGTCAGCGAGTAGCCGGGCTTCAGGATGATGATGCTGGTCATCACGATCCAGTACGCGTTCGTGAGCGGCAGCAGCCGGCCGAGCCAGAAGCCGACCGCCACCGCGATCGTCACGCGCAGCGCGTGGCGAAAGCTCGGCGAGCGCATGTTCAGGTTCGAGAAGATCAGCAGCGGCGACATCCGGCGGCGCTGCAGGAAGCGCGTGAGCGCCTTGTCGATCTTCAGTTCGGTCTGCTGCGGGTCGGCGTGGCCGGACAGGTTGCGCCTCATCCGGTCGATCATGCGCGTCGCGCTCCAGATGCGCCGGAAGGTCGCCAGCACGGCTGCATACGCTTCCGCGTTGGTGGCCGGGAAGTTCTTCTTGCGCATCAGTTCGATCTCGTACTCGATCGCGCGCAGCTCGGCCTTCACGCTGATGCGCGAATGCGGCGCGCGGTTCTCGAGCACCGCGAGGCCGATCTCCTCGAGATCGGCGGCCGCCTTGCCGAGCAGGTCGCGGTAGAAGATGATCAGGTCCGAGCCGCCGAAGGTGTTGCGCACGAGCGGGTAGTCGGTGTGCGCGCCGACGAACAGCTCGTGCAGGTCGACGCTGTTGATGAACAGGTTGTACATCGTCGTGCGGCCCGGGTCGAGCTTGCCGCGGCGCAGCTTCGGCAGGTTGCGCAGCACGATGTCGCGCGCGGTTTCCTGCGTTTCGACTGCGGTGATCTGCTTCGCAACGAGGTTGCGGTAGCACTCGTCGAGATCGGCGTCGAGATCGTAGAACTGCGCGCGCGCGAGCAGGTAGTCGGCGCAGGCGAACAGGCTTTCGGCCAGCGCCTGCTGCTCGATGCGGCGCGCCTGCCATTGCGACACGAGCGTCGCCCAGTACGTGTACCAGAGGCCGCCCGCGAGAATCCAGCCGGCGTTGACGAACGCCTGCAGCGGCGTGAGCTTCTCCTCGAGCGTCATCACCATCATGAACAGCGTCGCGAAGCTGATCTGCGGCCAGCGGTTGCCGTAGACGACGATCAGCGACAGCACGAACGTGAGCGGCACGATCGTCAGCCACAGCGCGAAGATGTTCGGCGTCGCGAGGCCCGTCGCGAGCGCGGCGAGGCCGCCGATCACGCTGCACGCGAGCATTTCGTTGTGCTTGTACTTGAGCGGGCCCGGCATGTCGACGACGCACGCGCCGAGCGCGCCCGTCGAGATCGTGAAGCCGAGATCCCGGTTGTGAAACACGATCAGGCACAGCACGGCCGGCAGCGACACGCCGACCGCGATCCGCAGCCCGCCGAAAAAGTACTGACTGTAGAAAAACTTTCTGATTTCGACCGAATAGCGCATCGATGGGCTGAATGGCTGACGAAGACGCCCGGGGGCGGCGGTTTGACTGGCGACGAGTCTATCGTATTTCGCGGCCCGCAAAACCCGGCCTTCCGGACGATGCTCGCCGCGACGGTCCTTTTGCTATCCTTGGGGAACCCGTTCGCCCGGCACGGCCGGCGCGAGGTTCCAACACCCGCTTCATGCTCCAGCTCTTCTATTCGAATCGCCACGAAACGCTGGCCGACGCGCTGCTCGACGATCTGGCCGCGTTCCCGGCCCGCAACGGCCCGTGGGCGCCGCAGCAGATCATCGTGCCGAGCGCGGCGCTGCGGCGTCGGCTCGAACTCGACATCGCCGCGCGCCACGGCGTGTGCGCGAACGTCGAGTTCACGTATCTCGCGCAATGGCTGTGGACGCAGATCGGCCGCGTGCTGACGGTGCCCGCTCGCTCGCCGTTCGCGCCCGACCGCCTCGTGTGGCGCTGCTACCGGCTGTTCGCGCAGGCGGCCGACGGCGCGCCGTGGCTCGCGTCGCCGCGGCTCGCTGCCTATCTGTCCGCGTCCGACGACGCGATGCGCTACGAGCTCGCGCACCGCGTCGCGACCGTGCTCGATCACTACCTGACCTATCGGCCCGAATGGCTCGCCGCGTGGCAGGCCGGCGAGTCGGTGCTGGCCGGCGACGCCGCGCCGCGCGGGATCGGCGATGCCGCGCGCGACGACGAGCGCTGGCAGGCCGCGCTGTGGCGCGCGCTGCTCGCGGAGCTGAGCGACAGCGGCACGCCGCCCGCGCATCGCTTCCTCGCCGACGCGCGCCATCTCGATGCCGACGCGATCGCGCGGATCGACTGGCCCGAATCGGTCAGCGTGTTCGCGCTGCCGACGATGCCGCCCTTGCACATCGCGCTGCTGCGCGAGCTGTCGCGCTGGATCGACGTGCGCGTCTATGCGCTGAACCCGTGCCGCGAATTCTGGTTCGACATCGTGACCGCCGCGCATGCCGAGGCGCTCGATGCGGCCGGCCGGCTCGACTATCAGGAAGTCGGCCATCCGCTGCTGGCCGAGTGGGGCCGGCAGACGCAGGCGCAGCTGCACATGCTGCACGAGCTTACCGAAAGCGCGGCGCTCGGCGATGCATCGCGGTTTGTCGAGAATCCCGCGCCGACCTGGCTCGCGCGCGTGCAGAACGCGATCCTCGAACTGCAACCGGAGGCCGAACTCGGCGTGCCGCCGGCCGAGCGCGGCATCGAGGTGCATGTGTGCCACAGCCTCGCGCGCCAGCTCGAAGTGCTGCACGACCGCCTGCTCGCATGGTTCGACGCGGACCCGAGCCTGCAGCCGTCCGACGTGCTGGTCGCGGTCGCCGATCTCGCGGCGGCCGGGCCGCTGATCGACGCAGTGTTCGGCACGGCCGGCGCCGGCGGCGCGCGCGTGCCTTACCGGATCACCGGCCTGCCGCCGTCGCAGGCGAACCCGGTCGCGCGCGTGCTGCTCGACTGGCTCGCGCTGCCGGACCGGCAGGTCGGCGCGCCGGAACTGGTCGAATGGCTGCGCGTCGATGCGGTGGCGGCCCGCTACGGGATCGACGCGAACGCGCTCGAGACGGTGCAGACCTGGCTCGCGGCGGCCGGCGCGCGGCGCGGGCTCGCGCCGGTCGCGCACGATGACGCGGCCGTGCCGGCGCCGCGCCATACGTTCGCCGATGCGCTCGCGCGGCTGTTTCTCGGCTATGCGATGCCCGACGGCGCCGCGCCGGTCGGCGCGTGGCTGCCGATCGAGGCGGCCACCGGCAGCGAGGCCGAGCTGCTCGGCCGGCTCGCGCGCTTCACCGACGATCTCGACGGCTTTGCGCGGCGGCTGGCCGACGCGCACACGCCGCGCGCGTGGAGCGAACTGTTCGCCGACACGCTCGCGCGCTTCTTCGACTCGGGCGCGGCCTACGCGGACGCGCTCGCGGGCGTGCGCGACGCGCTCGACGCGATGCTGGCCGCGATGACCGAAGGCGCGGCCGACGAGGCGCTGCCGGCCGCCGTCGTGCGCGCGGGCCTCGCCGCCGCGCTCGACGATCCCGCGCGCGGCGGCGTGCCGTGGGGCGGCGTCACGTTCTCGTCGCTGACGAGCCTGCGCGGGCTGCCGTATCGCGTCGTGTGCCTGCTCGGCATGGACGACGGCGTGCTGCCGAGCCTCGCGCGCGCCGACGAATTCGACCTGATGGCCGTCTTGCCGAAGCTCGGCGATCGTCAGCGCCGCGACGACGAGCGCAACCTGTTCCTCGACCTGCTGCTGGCCGCGCGCGACCGGCTGCTGATCGCGTACACGGGCCGCAGCATTCGCGACAACGCGCCGCTGCCGCCCGCGGCGCTCGTCGACGAACTGCTCGACCATCTCGCGCTCGTCACGGCCGAGCCCGACGCCGCGCCGGATGCGGTCGATGCCGCGCGCCGCGCGTTCATCGTCGAGCATCCGCTGCAGCCGTTCGCGGCCGCGTATTTCCGGCCCGACAGCGCGCTGGTGTCGTACGACGCCGAACGCGCGACGCTCGCGTCGCTGCTGGCCGCCGACGCATCGCGCGACGGGCCGCGCGAGCAGCCGTTCTTCGCGCAGCCGCTGCCGCCCGAACCGGTCGAGCCGGTCGCGTTCAGCGAGTTCGAACGTTTCTGGCGCCACCCCGCGCGCGCGTTGCTGCGCGCGCGCCTCGGCATCGTGCTGGCCGATGCGCAGGCCGAACTGCTCGATACCGAGCCGTTCGCGCTCGACTTCGCGGGCAGCGACGCGCTCGCCGCGCGCGTGCTGCCGCTGCTGATCGAATCGGACGAAGCGCGCGCGCACGACCACGCGCTGCGCATCGCGGACGCGAGCCCCGAGCTGCCGGGCGGCGCGACCGGCGCCGTGTGGCGCGACCAGGCGCTCGGCTCGCTGTCGCAGCTTGCGTCGAGCGTGCGCCGCGCGCTGGCCGACGGCACCGAGCGGCGGCCGTTCGCGCTCGACATCATGCCGGCATGGCCGGACACCGGGCAGGCGCTGTTCGGCGCCGACGACGCGGCGCTGTCGCGCGACGCGCTGGGTGCGCCGCTCGAACTGCACGGCACGCTGAACCGGCTGACGCCGGCCGGGCAGATCATCTATCGCTATGCGCGGCCGAGCGCACGCGACTATTTGTCCGCGTGGCTCGCGCATCTCGTCTACTGCGCGATCGACCCCGACGGGCCGCGCCGCACGCTGTGGTTCGGCAGCGGCGGCGCGTTCGAGCTGACGCCGGTCGCGGCGCCGCTCGATCAGCTCGCGCCGCTGGCCGCGCTGTTTCGCGCCGGGCGGCGCATGCCGCTGCGCTTCTTTCCGCGCAGCGCATGGGCGTGCGTCTCCGACGGCGAAGCGAAGGCCGCGAGCGTGTGGATCAACGAGCGCGTCGTCAGCGAGGCCGACGATCCGGCAATCGCGATCGCATGGCGCGGCGCGCATCCGTCGCTCGACGAGCCGTTCGGCACGCTGGCGCGGCTCGTGTTCGAGCCGCTCGTCGACCATCTGAAGGAGCTCGCATGAGTGCCGTCACGCAGCCGCAGGCGGCGCTCGAACTCGATGTATTCGCGTGTCCGCTCGACGGCGTCAACCAGATCGAGGCGTCGGCCGGCACCGGCAAGACCTGGAACATCTGCGCGCTCTACGTGCGCCTGCTGCTCGAAAAGGACCTCGGCGCGGACCAGATTCTCGTTGTGACCTTCACGAAGGCGGCGACTGCCGAACTGCACGAACGGATCCGCGGGCGGCTCGCGCAGCTCGCGCACGCGCTCGAGACCGGCGACGACGGCGGCGATCCGTTCATCGTCCGGCTGCTCGACACGACGCTCGGCGACGACGGCGCGCTCGACCCGGAGACGGCCGCGAAGCGGATCCGCCGCGCGCTGCGCGCGTTCGACCAGGCCGCGATCCATACGATCCACGCGTTCTGCCAGCGCGCGCTGCAGGAAGCGCCGTTCGCGGCCGCGATGCCGTTCGCGTTCGACATGGAAGCGGACGATGCGGCGCTGCGCTTCGAGCTGGCCGCGGATTTCTGGCGCACGCGCGTCGAGCCAATGGCCGCGCGCTGGCCCGGTTTCGCGGGCTGGCTCGTCGAATCGGGCGCCGGGCCCGCCGCGCTCGACGCGCAGCTGGCGCGCCGGTTGAAGAAGCCGCTCGCCGCGCTGCGCTGGGACGGCGTGACCGAACCGGACGATGCGGCCGAAGCCGCCGCCGCCGAATGCTTTGCCGAGGCGGCGCGGCTGTGGGCCGCCGAGCGCGACGCGATCGACGCGCTGCTGCGCACCGCGCAGCCGGTGCTGAACCAGCGTTCGCACAAGCCCGACGCGGTGGCCGATGCACTCGGCGCGTGGACTGCGCATTTCGCGCAGCGCGACGCGACGGCCGCGCTGCCGAAGGCCGCGCTGAAGCTCACGCGCACCGCGCTCGCGAAGGCGACCAAGAAGGGCGGCGCGACGCCCGAGCATCCGTTCTTCGAGGTGGCCGACGCGCTCGAAGCGGCGGTCGCGGCCGCCGAGGCCGCGCAGCGCGCGCGCTGGCTCGCGCTGATCGCCGAATGGCTCGACACCGCGCCGGGCGAGCTGGCCGAGCGCAAGCGCACGCGGCGCGTGGTGTCGTTCGACGACCTGCTCGCGAACCTGTACCACGCGCTGCACGCGCATCCGTGGCTCGCCGAGACGCTGCGCGCGCGCTATCCGGCCGCGCTGATCGACGAGTTCCAGGATACCGACCCGCTGCAGTTCGCGATCTTCGACCGGATCTTCGCGCCGGGCGGGCCGCTGTTTCTCGTCGGTGATCCGAAGCAGGCGATCTACAGCTTCCGCGCGGCGGACCTGCACACGTACCTCAGGGCGCGCGAGCGCGCGAGCGCGTGCTACACGCTTGCGGTCAACCAGCGCTCGACGCCGTCGATCGTCGAGGCGTGCAACCGCCTGTTCCTGTCGAATCCGCGCGCGTTCGTGCTCGACGGGCTCGATTACTACGCGGTGCGCGCGGGCACGCGCGTGCGCGCGCCGTTCGTCGACGACACCGATCCGGGCCCGGCCGGCGACTTCCGGATCTGGACGCTGCCGGGCGGCGACGCGACGCTGCTCAAGCGCGATGCGCAGGCGCAGGCCGCGCAGGCGTGTGCGGCCGAGATCGCGCGGCTGATGCGCGGCGCGCGGGAAGGGCACGCGCGGCTCGGCGACGCGCCGCTGTCGCCGGGCGATATCGCGGTGCTCGTGCAGACGCACCGGCAGGGCAGTCTCGTGAAGCGCGTGCTTGCCGCGTGGGGCATCGGCAGCGTCGAGCTCGCGCAGGCGTCGGTGTTCTCGACCGGCGACGCCGAGCAGCTCGAGCGCGTGCTCGCGGCGATCGACGCGCCGGGCGACCTGCGGCGGCTGCGCGCGGCGCTGGCATCCGACTGGTTCGGCCTCGACGCGGCCGCGCTGTGGCGCATGGAGCAGGGCGGCGGCGATGCGCAACGCGACGCGGACGATGGCGGCTCGATCGACGCGATGAGCTGGGTCGAGCGCTTTTCGCGCTATCGCCTGCTGTGGCGCGAGCGCGGCTTCGCGGTGATGTGGCGCACGTTCACGCGCGAGCTGCGGATCGCCGAGCGGCTGATGTCGGGTGCGGACGGCGAGCGTCGCGTGACCGACATCAACCATCTCGCCGAACTCACGCAGGCGCGCGCGTCCGCGCAGCCCGGCATCGCGCCGACGCTGCGCTGGCTCGCCGCGCAGCGGCTCGACGGCGGCGGCGAGGAGGCGCAACTGCGGCTCGAATCCGATCGCAACCTCGTGCAGATCGTGACGGTGCACAAGTCGAAGGGGCTCGAATACGCGGTCGTGTTCTGTCCGTTCCTGAACGACGGCGGCTTGCGCGAACCGCCCGCGTCCGGGTTGCCCGACGCGCGCGAATATCACGACGATGCGGGCGACGCGGTGCTGCACTACGGGTGCGACGACGAAGCCGCCGCGCACGCGGCGCGGCAGGTGCTGCGCGAGCAGGCCGCGGAACGCGCGCGGCTCGTCTACGTCGCGCTCACGCGCGCGGTCTATCGCTGCTATCTCGTCGCGGGGCCGTACCTGTCGTCGCGTTCGACGCGCGAAGCGCGGCGCAGCGTGCTCAACTGGCTGGTCGCCGGCGCCGGGCAGTCGTTCGACGCGTGGCTCGACGAGCCGCCCGACGAAGCCGCGCTCGACGCCGCGTGGCGCGCGCTCGCGGGCGGCCCGGTGAGCGTCGCGCCGCTGCCGGTGCCCGCGCGCCGCGAGCGCGTCGCGGCCGGGCACGATGCGTCGCAGACGCTCGCGGCACGCCATGCGACGCGCGTGCTGCGCGATGCGTGGCGGATGGCGAGCTTCAGTTCGCTGACCGCGTCGATGGCGCGCGAGGAAGCGGGCGTCGCGGCAGTGCCGGACGACGATCTGCGGCCCGACCACGATGCGCTGGCGGCGCTCGTGCCGGACGGCGACTTCATCGTTGCCGATACGCCGGCCGTCGTGCCGCCCGACGACGACATCCTCGTGTTTCCGCGCGGCGCGGCGGCGGGCGAGTGCCTGCACCGCCTGTTCGAGCTGAGCCGGTTCACGCAGCCCGACACGTGGCGCGAGGCCGCGCTCGGCGCGCTGCACGACCGCCCGGTCGAGGCCGAGCCGGAACTCGCGGCGCGTCTGCCCGCGATGATGGTGCGGCTGGTCGACGACGTCGTGCATACCGAACTCGTGCCGGGCATGCGGCTGGCGGATCTCGACCCGGCGAAGCGTCTCGACGAGATGGGCTTCCTGTTTCCTGCGCCGTCGCTCGACCTCGGCGCGCTGCGCCGGCTGCTGGTCGCGCACGGCTATCCGGACGTCGCACTGGAGGCGGGCACGCTCGCCGGTTTCATCAAGGGTTTCATCGACATGATCGTCGAACACGACGGGCGGTTCTGGATCGTCGACTGGAAGTCGAACCATCTCGGCAATACGCCGGACGCCTACGGCCCGCGCGCGCTCGACGTCGCGATGGCCGATCACGCGTACCACCTGCAGGCGCTGCTTTATACGGTCGCGCTGCACCGCTATCTGCGCGGGCGGCTGCCCGGTTACGACTACGACACGCATGTCGCGGGCTACCTGTACCTGTTCGTGCGCGGCGTGCGGCCCGGCTGGCGCAGCGGCGGCGAGCCGGCCGGCGTGCATGCGCGCCGGCCGTCGCGCGAACTCGTCGACGCGCTCGACCGGATGATGGAAGGGGGCCGCGCATGAACGCAGCGGACGATACGCTCGAATTCACCGGCGGCCTCGTTGCGCGGCTGCCGGAGCCGGCGGATTTCGGCATCGCGCTTGCGGAAGGGTTTGCGCGCCGCATCGGCGATCTCGCGCGACGCGCGGGTGCGCCGGCTGCGGCGGCGCGCTGGGCCGCGCGCGCGGCGTTCGCGACGAGCCGCGCGACGGCCGGCGGCCACGTGTGCGTGTCGCTCGGCGCGCTCGCGCAGCGCTACGAGGCGCCGCTCGACGACGTGCGCGCGGCGCTTGCCGCGAGCGGCGTCGTCGCGTTCGGCACGCTCGCGCGCGGCGACGAGCGGCCGCTGATCGTCGACCGGCACGACCATCTGTACCTGTCGCGCTATTTCGACTACGAGCGGCGGCTGGCCGACGCGCTCGTCGCGCAGGCCGGCGTCGCGATGCCCGACGATGCGCTGTCGCCCGAGCGGCTGCGCGCGAGCCTCGCGCGCTATTTCGGGCCGGCGACGGCGGAGGTCGACTGGCAGCGCGTCGCGGCGATCGTCGCGCTGACGGGCCGTGTGACGATCGTCAGCGGCGGCCCCGGCACCGGCAAGACGACGACCGTCGTCGGCGTGCTGGCCTGTCTGCTCGACGCGCAGCCGGCGCTGCGCATCGCGCTGGCGGCGCCGACCGGCAAGGCCGCGCAGCGGATGCAGGAAGCGCTGCACGCGCGCGCCGGCGAACTGCCGCCCGAGCTGGCGGCGCGCCTGCCCGACACGTCGTACACGCTGCACCGGCTGCTCGGCGGCGGCGGCGCGACGGGCTTCCGCCATCATCGCGACAATCCGCTGCCGTACGACCTGATCGTCGTCGACGAAGCGTCGATGATCGACGTCGCGCTGGCCGCGCACCTGCTCGATGCGCTCGCGCCGGGCGCGCGGCTCGTGCTGCTCGGCGACAAGGACCAGCTCGCCGCGGTCGAGGCAGGCGCCGTGTTCGCCGAGCTGAGCGCGCGGCCGACCTTTACCGCTGCGGCGCGTGCGCGCATCGCGCAGGCGCTCGGCATCGACGAGGCGGCGTTCGTCGCGGCGCTGCCGGTGCCGGATGACGGCGCGGCGGCAGCGGTGTCGAAACCGGCTTCGGCTTCGGCTTCGGCGACAGCGCCGGTATCCACGCGCAAACCCGCACGCCGCGTCGCAGTCGATACGCGGCAGGCGTCGCTTTTCGACGACGAACCGCAGGACGATGCGCCCGCGCCGGCCGGCGTGGCCGCGGCGCATTCGGACGAAGCGAGCACCGCGCTCAATGCCGGCGACGCGCCCGCGTGGATCGAGGCCGACGAACTCGCGTGGCTGGACGCCGCGGTGTTGCCGCCGTTCGACGCCGGCGCCGCGGCGCTGGCTTCCGCTGCGTCGCCGCCGACGTCACCGTCCGGCGACGCCGCACCCGCGCCGACCTCGCCCGCGCCGCTCGCGGACTGCGTCGTGTGGCTCGAGCGCAACTACCGCTTCGGGCTCGATTCGCCGATCGGCCGGCTGTCGCTCGCGATCCGCCGCGGCGACGTGCAGGCCGCACTCGACGCGCTGCCGGCGGACGACGCGGCCGCCGCATCGTTTCACGACGACGCGGGCGAGACGCTTGCGGCCGCGACCGTCGAGCGGCTCGCGCGGCGCTTCAGCGCGTATCTCGACGCATTGCGCGATGCGCAGGCCGCGCCGACGCCCGATCCGCTGCCGCTGTTCGATGCGCTCAATCGCTTCCGGATCCTCTGCGCGACCCGCAACGGCGCGCGCGGCGCCGAGCACGTCAACGCGCTGGTGGCCGCGCACGTGCGGCGCGCGGCGCGCGTGCCGCTCGCGGTCGGCGCGCACTGGTTCACCGGGCGGCCGATCATGGTCACGCGCAACGACTATGCGCTCGGCCTGTTCAACGGCGATATCGGCATCGCGCTGCCCGACGCGCACGGCGTATTGCGCGTCTGGTTCAGGCGTGCGGACGGCACCGCGCGCGCGGTGTCGCCGGCTGCGCTGCCGCCGCACGAAACCGCGTTCGCGCTGACGGTCCACAAGTCGCAGGGCTCGGAGTTCGATGAGGCCGTGCTGGTGCTGCCGGCGAGCTTCGGCCGCGTGCTGACGCGCGAGCTCGTCTATACGGCTGTCACGCGCGCGCGCACGCGCGTGCAGGTGATCGGCCCGCGCCGTGTGCTCGCGCAGGCGGTCGCGACGCGCACGCAGCGCGATTCGGGGCTGTCGGCGCGCGTCGACGAGGCGCTCGCGCGGCGCCGCGCGGAGGCCGCACGATGATGATTCGCTATACGCTCGATCCGGCCGAGGTCGAATGGACCGCCGTGCGCGCGCAGGGCGCCGGCGGGCAGAACGTCAACAAGGTGTCGAGCGCGATCCACCTGCGCTTCGACATCCGCGCGTCGTCGCTGCCGCCGGTGCTGAAGGAGCGGCTGCTCGCGCTGTCCGACCAGCGCATCACGCGCGACGGCATCGTCGTGATCAAGTCGCAGGAACACCGGACCCAGGAGAAGAACCGCGAAGCGGCGCTCGCGCGGCTCGATGCGCTGATTCGCGGTGTCGCGTTCACGCCGCGCGCCCGGATCGCGACGCGGCCGACGCGCGCGTCGAAGGAGCGGCGGCTCGAGCACAAGGCGCGCCGCAGCGTGGTGAAGTCGGGGCGCGGCAAGATCGTCGATTGATTCCCGTCGGCCCGCGCCGCGCGTATCTGCGGAGAGGCCGGCCGGTTCGCGCGGCTGCCTAGCGCATCACGGTGCCCGCGCTGTCGAGCACGAAATCGACGCAGAACACGACGAGCCGGTCGCGCGCGCGGGTTGCGACGGCGGCCGTATAGCAGTCGCGGCCTTCGGTTAGCGAGAAGTGCGGCCCCATCAGCGCGACGCGGCCCGGTGCGGCGATCGCGCGCTGGAAATACGGGCGGCGCGACCAGTTGCTGTGCGTTTCCGGAAACAGCGGCGCGAGGCGCGTGCCGCCGGGCGGGCCGTCGTCGGGAGGCGGGGCGCCGATCGACGGCAGGAACTGCTCGCCGATCTCGTCCGTGACGAACACGCGGCGTGCGGCCGGCACCGCGAACACGCGCTGCGCGGCGTCCTGCAGGTTGCCGCTCGCGGCGAACGCGGCCGCGCCGGCGAGCACGAGCCGCTCGATCGCGTCGAAGCCCGGCTGGGTCGCGGCGACCGGCACGTGTCGGCGCGCGATGAAGCGCCGCCACGCGGCGTCGAGCATCGCCGGCGCGGCCGCGCTCGCGTGCGCGATCGACGCGTCGGGCTGGCCGAACTGGAAGCCCTGCACGAAATCGATGTCGGCATCCATCAGCGACTGCAGCGTGTCGTCGCTTTCGACGCCTTCGGCGAGCACCATCGTGCCGGCCTGGTGCAGCATCGAGACGAGGTGATGCATGATGCGGCGGTCCTCGCCGGACCACGTCGAGCGCTCGACCAGCGAACGATCCAGCTTGACGATGTCGGGCCGCGCTCGCCACACGCGATCGAAATTCGAGAAGCCGGTGCCGAAATCGTCGATCGCGATCAGGAAGTCGCGATGCTGGATCATGTCGATCGTGCGCGCGAGCTCGGCTTCGTCGCGCGCGGGCTGCTCGACGACCTCGAGCACGATGCGGTTCGGCGGCAGCGCGAAATGCCGGCACAGCGTTTCGACGAACTCGCGCTGCACGAGGCCCGAATCGAGCACGCGCGGCGTCACGTTCAGGAACAGCCAGCCGTCGCCGATCCCCTGCGCGACGAAATTGGCGGTATGCAGGCAGCGGGCGAGCCGGTCGAGCAGCAGCGCATCGGCGTCGGCGCGCGTGCGGTCGAACAGCGCGGTCGGCGAGATCAGCGCGCCGTTCGCGTCCACGACGCGCAGCAGCGCTTCGTAGCCGACGACCCGCTTGTGCGTGATCGACAGCACCGGCTGGAATACGCTGCGCAGCGTCGTGCCGCGATAAGTGGCGAGCCAGCCGGCGGGAGTCGGAGTGAGGCGGGCGAGCAGGGAGTCGAGCGAGAGGTCGCGGGAGGGCTTCATGTCAGCGGCGCCCTGGGGCGATCGGAGGGGCGGTATCCCGCCGCCACGCAAAAGCAGTCGCGCGCGAAGGTGGACGCGGCAGAACGTGGGGCATCGTGACCGCCTTCTGCGGATAAGTGCATCGAGTGTACCGGGAATGGCGCCGCTCGCGTATCAGGGTAACTCCACACGCGTGCGGCAGCGCAGCCGCGGTTGCGGGCGACGGCGGCGGCCGTGGTCTGCCGGCCGCCCGGCGCGTCGGAGCGCGCCCGTGCCGCTGCCCGCGTTTCAGGCCGCCTCGCCGCCGCGCGGCCCGACGCCCGGAATGCGGCGGATCACGCCGGTCGCGAGCGCGGTGCCGACGAGCACGATCGCGCAGCCCTCGATCATCGCGAGCGACACGTGTTCGCCGAGGAACAGCGCGCCCCACAGCAGGCCGAACACCGGAATCACGAAGGTCACGGTGATCGCGCGGGCCGGGCCGACGTGCGAGATCAGGTAGAAGAAGATGAAATACGCGATGCCCGTGCACGCGATGCCGAGGCCGAGCACGGCGCCCCACGCGTGCGCGCTGACGGGTGCGGCCGGCCACGTCGCGAGCGCGAACGGCAGCAGCAGCACGGTCGAGCCGATCATGCTGCCGGTCGCATTGATCAGCGGATCGACGCCGCCGAGCCTGCGTTTCGTGTAGTTGGCCGCGATCCCGTACAGCAGCGTCGCGCCGAGCGCCGCGGCGGCGGCGAGCGCGGTCGCGCTGGCGCCGGCGCTGCCGTGCGCATGCGCGATCTGGTCCCATACGAGTGTCAGCACGCCGGCGAAGCCGATCACAAGGCCGAGCGCACGCGGCAGCGACAGCCTGTCCTTCAGCCACAGGTACGCGACGAGCGCGCCCCACAGCGGCGTCGTCGCGTTGATCACCGACGTCACGCCGGCCGACAGCGTCAGTTCGGCGAACGCGAACAGGCAGAACGGCGCGCCCGAATTCAGCACGCCGACGACGAACAGCGGCCACGCATGACGGCGCAGCCGCGCGACGAGATCGGCGGGCTTGAAGCGTGTCAGCGCGAGCGCGGTCAGGAACAGTGCGCCGATGCCCACGCGCAGCGCCATCAGCGGCGCGACGCCGAATTCGGCGACGCCGATCCGGATGAACAGGAACGACGCGCCCCACAGGGCAGCGAGCACGGTCAGCAGAAGGGCGTTCTTGGGCGACATCGGGTGGGGCGGGATGAAAGGGATGCGGCGAATCTTACACCGCGCGCCCGGCCGTCGTTTCACGCTCGAATGAAACGACAAGAAACGGCAATGCGGCGCGGCGCCGGCGATGTCGTCACGGCATCGCCGGCGAGCCGGCCCTGAAGGAATGCGGCGCGTCGCTCAGTGGTGACGCCAGCCGCCGTGTCCGCCGCCGAAGCCGAAGCCCAGCGATATCGACGGGCCCCAGTAGCCGCCCCAGGCGGGCGCATAGGCGGGGGCTGGATAGTAGTACGCGGGGCCCGGGTCCACGTAGACTGGCGCGGGCTGGACCGGCGCCGGCGCGGCCGCGTAATAGCCGGACGGATAGTAGCCGTAAGGGTAGTAGCAGCCGGCGAGCGTCGAGCAGGCGAGTGCTGCCGCGACAAGGGTCCTGTTCATGATGTCACTCCGGCAGGCCGGCAAGCGGCCGATGCTTGGGGGCTGTTCATGCCGGCCGCGAACGGTGGACCGGCTTGCGCCGCGATCGGCGGGTTCGAACCGGAGCAGGGCGCGCGCGTGACGGGCATGGACATGAATCCAGCTTACGCCGCACCTCCGTGACACGCTGTACAAAACGGTAACGGATCATTTCCGGCGAGCGTGCGGCGCGCGTGGCCGCCGGACGCAGCCGCACGCAAAAACGGCGTTCCCGCGACGCGGAAACGCCGTTCGGCCGGTTGTCGTCGCCGCGCGTGGCGCGGCGGACGGGCCGCGGGCCGGCTTACTTGCCGACCTGGTTGCCGATGATGCCGCCGGCCGCCGCGCCGCCGAGCGTCGACAGCGCGTTGCCGCCGATCGCCGCCCCCGCTACGCCGCCGACGCCTGCACCGATGGCCGTGTCGCGCTGACGTCGCGACATCGAATCGCAGCCCGACAGGCTGGCCATTGTCGCGACGAGCAGTACACATATTCCGATACGCCGGGTCGAGTTCATGGTCGTCGTCCTTGTGTTGTGAAGGAAGGCGCGCAGCCGCCGGGCGACCGCGCATGAGTCCAATCTACGCGCGCTCCGGCGGTGCTTCTGTAAGCACTTGTTAAGCTAATCGCGGTTTCGTAATCATTTGTTTCGCGCAGGCCCGCAGGCACGCGCGATGCGCGCCATGTCCTTCGGCATGAAAAAAGCCCGCTCGAAAGCGGGCTCAGATTGCTGACGAACCCCACGTTTTTGGAAGCGTGGGGTTTTGTCTTTCTGGGATCAGGATTGCGAGCTCGCCGCGAGCGGGTAGTCGAAGCTGCAGCGCAAACCGCTCACCAGACGCAGCAGCATGCGCACGAAGCGCCAATCGGGACCCGCTGGCCCCTTTTTCCGCTTCCGCGCCACCAGCATCGCGATCTTCTTGATGTTCTGCGCCGCCGCGGCCAGCAAGCACTGCTCGGCCACCTTGCGTAGCCCACGCATACGCGCATAACGGTGCCCATGCAGTTGCTTGGCATCGGCGAAGCTACGCTCCACCGTCTCCTTGCGCCGCGCGTAAATGCGTTGGCCCCATTCGGTCAAGCGCCGCGCGTCCACCTTCTCCTTGGCGCGCTCCCACACGTGGCGCGTCACCACCTTCACCGCGTTCGCACTGTTCGTGCACTGCGCGCGTACCGGGCAACGCCGGCAGATCTGCGGGTTGGATTTGTATTCCCGGTAGCCGACTCGATTGGTCGTGCTGTAAGGCAGTGCCTGCCCCTGCGGGCACACGTATTCGTTGCGATACGCGTCGTACTTGAACTGCCGTTTGTAGAACATGCCCGGCTTGTGGTTCGGCGTGCGATAGCCCATCACCCCGGCAATCCCTCGCTCCTCCAGCCCCTGGCACACCGCCGGCGTGAAGTAGCCCGCATCCAGCCCCACCGCATCGACCTTGAACTCGAAGCGCTCGCGCTGCCGATCCAGCCGATCCAGATACGGCTGGCTGTCGTGCACCGAGGCCGGCGTCACATGCGTATCGGTGATGATCGCGTGCCGGGCATCCACCGTGCGGTGGTCCAGATAGAAGAACCCTTTGGGCTTGTCGTCCCGAACCATGTAGCCGCTGTCCGGATCGGTTCGGCTGATCTTGGTGTCCTTGCTCGGCGGCGGCTCGTCGTCGTCGCGATCCAGCGGCTTCTTGCCATGCGCGGCCCGGTCCGCATCCACCGCCGCATTCAGCGCCTCCGTGTACGCCGCAGGCGTCTGCTCCAGCTTCACGACATCAAACTTGCCTTTGTTCGCATTCGCCTTCAGGTGCGTGCTGTCGGTGTACAGCACCCGACCATCGACCAACCCGCGCTTCATTGCCTGCCGCACGATCTCGTCGAAGATCTCCTGATACACCACCGTGTCCGGGAAGCGGCGGCGGCGATTCTGCGAGAACGTCGACGCATCCGGCACCTTGTCGGTCAGCCGGAACCGCGCGAACCACCGATAGGCGACGTTGACCTGGACCTCACGCATCAGTTGCCGCTCGCTGCCCACCCCAAACAGGTAGCCGATGAACAGCAGCTTGAACATCACCACGGGATCGAGCGCTGGCCGCCCGTTATCCGCGCAATACAGATGCGCCACCTTCGCGCGGATGAACTCGAAATCCACCGCCGCGTCGATCTGGCGCAGCAGGTGGTCCTTCGGCACGAGTTCCTCGAGCGTCACCATCTCGAGTTCGTGCTGCGTGGGCATGGGCGTCTTCAGCATCACGCCATTAAAAAACAAAACCCCCGCACTTGGCGAGGGTTTGTCAGCAATCTGAACCCGCTCGAAAGCGGGCTTCGTGCATTGCGACGCGGTGCGTCGCGGTGTTATTGCCGGTGATAGATTTCCGAGCCGCTCTTCACGAACTCGACGGCCTTGACTTCCATCCCCTTTTTCAGCGCGTCGGTTTCGGACACGCCCTGCTGCGCCGCAAACTCGCGCACGTCCTGCGTGATCTTCATCGAGCAGAAGTGCGGGCCGCACATCGAGCAGAAGTGCGCGACCTTGGCCGAATCCTTCGGCAGCGTTTCGTCGTGGAATTCGCGCGCCTTGTCCGGGTCGAGACCGAGGTTGAACTGGTCTTCCCAGCGGAACTCGAAGCGCGCCTTCGACAGCGCGTTGTCGCGCACCTGCGCGCCCGGGTGACCCTTCGCGAGATCGGCGGCGTGCGCGGCGAGCTTGTACGTGATGATGCCTTCCTTCACGTCGTCCTTGTTCGGCAGGCCGAGGTGCTCCTTCGGCGTCACGTAGCACAGCATCGCGGTGCCGAACCAGCCGATCATCGCGGCGCCGATGCCCGACGTGATGTGGTCGTAGCCCGGCGCGATGTCGGTCGTCAGCGGCCCGAGCGTGTAGAACGGCGCTTCCTTGCACCAGTCGAGCTGGAGATCCATGTTCTCCTTGATCAACTGCATCGGCACGTGGCCCGGGCCTTCGATCATCACCTGCACATCATGCTTCCACGCGATCTGCGTGAGCTCGCCGAGCGTCTTCAGCTCGCCGAGCTGCGCTTCGTCGTTCGCGTCGTAGATCGAGCCGGGACGCAGGCCGTCGCCGAGCGAGAAGCTCACGTCGTACGCCTTCATGATCTCGCAGATCTCTTCGAAGTGTTCGTACAGGAAGCTTTCCTTGTGATGCGCGAGACACCACTTCGCCATGATCGAGCCGCCGCGCGACACGATGCCGGTCATCCGGTTCGCGGTGAGCGGCACGTACTGCAGGCGCACGCCCGCATGGATCGTGAAGTAGTCGACGCCTTGCTCGGCCTGCTCGATCAGCGTGTCGCGGAAGATTTCCCACGTGAGGTCCTCGGCCTTGCCGTTGACCTTCTCCAGCGCCTGGTAGATCGGCACCGTGCCGATCGGCACCGGGCTGTTGCGGATGATCCACTCGCGCGTTTCATGAATGTGCTTGCCGGTCGACAGGTCCATCACCGTGTCGCCGCCCCAGCGGATCGCCCACGTCATCTTGTCGACTTCCTCGCCGATCGACGACGTGACGGCCGAGTTGCCGATGTTCGCGTTGATCTTCACGAGGAAGTTGCGGCCGATGATCATCGGCTCGGATTCCGGGTGGTTGATGTTCGCGGGGATGATCGCGCGGCCGCTCGCCACTTCCGAGCGCACGAATTCCGGCGTGATCTCGGTCGGCGCATTCGCGCCGAAGGCCGCGGCGCCGAACGCCTGGCCCGGATGCTGGCGGCCCATCATCGCGGCCAGCTTCGCGCCGTTCGGGCCGCTCGCCTTCAGGCTCTCGAGGTATTCGGCGCGGCGCTGGTTCTCGCGGATCGCGATGAACTCCATTTCCGGCGTGATGATGCCCTGGCGCGCGTAGTGCATCTGCGTGACGTTGCGGCCAGCCTGCGCGCGGCGCGGATTGCGGTGCAGGCCCGGGAAGCGCAGGTCGGCCGTGGCCGGATCCGCCGCGCGCTCGCGGCCGTACTGGCTCGACAGACCCGGCAGCGTCTCGGTGTCGCCGCGCGCCTCGATCCAGCGCTGGCGCAGTGCCGGCAGGCCTGCGCGGATGTCGATCTTCGCGTCCGGGTCGGTGTACGGGCCCGACGTGTCGTACACGTAGACGGGCGGATTCTTCTCGCCGCCGAAGCCGGTCGGCGTGTCGGCCTGCGTGATTTCGCGCATCGGCACGCGGATGTCGGGCTGCGAGCCCGTCACGTAGATTTTCCGCGAGTTCGGCAGCGGCGCGATGGCAGCGGCATCGACGTGGGCGTCGGCAGACAGAAACTTCGGATTGGCGTTCATGCAATCTCCTTGTCGGCCCGAGTTGGCGCGCTGGCGTTCACCCGGGTCCCGTGACGAATGTGGGGCTCGAGCTAAGCAGGAGACGAGGCTTGGTGAGGCGGCGGATTTCGTCAGAGGGATGGCGGCGAAATCCGTACGCTTCCCTGCGCTGGCATTATCCAGATCAGGTTCAAAGGGTATTTCTCACCCACAACGCCGGTCGGTTCGACCGGGAGCATTGCAGGACCCCCGCGTTAGCAAGGGCACACGATACACCGCCTTGGCGGCGGTTTCAACCGGTCGCGAAGCGGCGCTCGCGGTGCGCTGCAGCATCGGCGCTGCTCGCGCCGCCCGAAAAATTTTTTCGGCATCGCTGTCATTTCCGGCGACGTGCGCCGTCTATTCGGCTCCTCAACCCATGTACCGGAGTGAAGTCATGAACAAGATCCTGATGGCCGTCTGCGTCGCCGCTTTCACCACGCTTGCAACGGGCGCCCATGCGCAGAACGATGCGATGTCGAAGGACGACATGTCGATGTCGAAGGATGCGATGGGCCACGATGCGATGGCGAAGGACGGCGCGATGAAGAAAGACGCGATGAAGAAGCACGCAATGAAGAAGGGGGCGATGAAGAAGGATGCGATGTCGCACGACGAGATGGGCAAGTCGATGCAGGGCGACAAGATGAGTCCGTCGAACTGAGCGACGCATGCGGGGCGCGGCCGGCGCGTGCGCCGGCGCCGCGCCAGGCGACGGCGCGCGATGCGCATTGGGCTGCCCGCGTCGCGGACCGTCGCATCCTCCCGGGAGTCTTCATCATGCAAACCGTATCCGCCCCCGATCGCGCGGTCGTGCCGCCGCCCGCGCGCCCGATCCATCCGGCCTGGGTGCGCGCGAGCCACTGGCTCAACGCACTCGCGGCCGTGCTGATGGCGCTGTCCGGCTGGCGCATCTACGATGCGTCGCCGATCTACCCGTCGTTCACGTTCGCGCACGGCATCACGCTCGGCGGCTGGCTCGGCGGCGCGCTGCAATGGCATTTCGCGGCGATGTGGCTGCTCGTCGGCAACGGCGTGTTCTATCTCGCGATGGCGATCGCGACCGGACGCCTCGCGCGCAAGATGCTGCCCGTCACGCCGGCGTCGATCTGGCGCGACGTGCGCGCGGCGCTGCGCGGCCGGCTGTCGCACGACGACCTGAGCGTCTACAACGCGGTGCAGCGCGCCGCTTACCTGACCGCGATCGTCGACCTCGTGGTGCTCGTGCTGTCGGGGCTCACGATCTGGAAGTCCGTGCAGTTCCCGCTGCTGCGCGAACTGTTCGGCGGCTACGACAACGCGCGCATCGTGCATTTCTGGGCGATGGCGCTGCTCGTCGCGTTCTTCGTCGTGCACGTGGCGATGGCGCTGCTGGTGCCGCGTTCGCTGCTTGCGATGCTGCGCGGCCGCTGATCTGCGCAAGGGGGAATCATCATGTCCGAACCCGCAGACAAGCGCGCAGGTGCGCGCTGGACGCTCGACCGCCGCGCACTCGAACTCGACGTGCGCCGCGAACTCGACATGCCGTCGCGGCGGCTGTTCAACCGGCGCATCCTGACGCTCGGCGGCCTGACGATGCTGACCGGCTGCACGCTGCAGGACGATGCGTCGGTCAACGCGTTCCTCGAGAAGGTGTCGCGCATGAACGACCGCGTGCAGGCGTGGCTGTTCAGCGGCGAGCGGCTCGCGCCGACCTACACGGAGGCCGACCTCACGCGGCCGTTTCCGTTCAACGCGTATTACGGGATCGACGACGTGCCGCACGTCGATGCGTCGAGCTACCGGCTGGTGCTGTCGGGGCGCGTGACGGGCAAGCGCGTGTGGACGCTCGACGAGCTGTATGCGCTGCCGCACGCGGAACAGATCACGCGGCACATCTGCGTGGAAGGGTGGAGCGCGATCGGGCGCTGGGGCGGCACGCCGTTCGGCGCGTTTCTCGCGCGCGTCGGCGCCGATACGCGCGCGAAATACGTGGGCTTCAAGTGCGCGGACGACTATTACGAAAGCATCGACATGCCGACCGCGCTGCATCCGCAGACGCTGCTCGCGTTCGACTACGACGGCCGCCGGCTGCCGCCGGAGTTCGGCTTTCCGATGAAGCTGCGGATGCCGACCAAGCTCGGCTACAAGAACCCGAAGCACATCATGGAGATCTTCGTGACCGATACGTACCCGGGCGGCTACTGGGTCGACCAGGGATACAACTGGTTCGGCGGCTCGTGATGCGCGGCGCGGCGGCGGACGTGTGCGCATGCCGCGCGACGGCGCCGACGGCGGTGCGCTACGGCGATGCGCGCACCTGCAGATCGACGCGCAAGCCGGCCGCCGCGGCCATGTTGACGAGCGCGTCGAGCCCGAACAGGTTGATCTTGCCGCGCATCAGGTCGGACACGCGCGGCTGCGTGACGCCGAGCAGCTGCGCGGCCTGCGCCTGGCTGAGTTCGAGCTGCGCGAGACGCTGCTTGAGCGCGATCATCAGTTCCGAGCGCAGCTTCATGTTCTCGGCCTCGGCCGGCGTGCCCTCGATCGCGTCCCAGACGCTCGGATAGCGTTTCTCGGTCATCGTTTCCACTCCATCAACAGGGCGCGATAGCGCCGGGTGGCCAGCTCCACGTCGGGCCGGCTCGTGCGCGCCGATTGCTTCCGGAAGCAATGAAGCACGTAGACGGCATCGGGGAACGTCGCGACATAGACGATCCGGAATGCGCCGCCCGCGTCGCGTATGCGAATCTCCCGCACGCCGGGGCCGATGGTACGCATCGGCTTCCAGTCGTCGGGCTCGTGGCCGCGCTGCACCTGGTCGATCTGATGGCCGGCTTCGCGTCGCGCGGGCGGCGGGAAGTCGCGCAGATCGGCGAGGGCGCTGCCGACGAACACGACGGACTTTTGCGGAAGGCTGGCTGGATTATACAAAATTTTGTATGGGCTGTCAGGGTTGTGGACGAACGGAGAAGGCGACGCGATGCGTGCGCCGTACCGTCACCATAAGCGCGAGACGGCGGTTGTCGTACCTGACCGGCCGACAGGCCGATGTAGCCGGCGCGACAGGACGAGCGCCCCGCATCGGCGGCCCGTCCGGATCGCCTTGCGTGCGCGGCCGCGCCGTCTCAGCCGTCGGTCCGGCCTGCCCGTCGCGCGAAAATGTCGCGCCGAAACGTCAGTCCTTATCCTTTCAGCCAGGTCGACCGATGCTTTCTAATCCTTAATGCGATAATGCGCGACGTGCGCAGCCGAAGCGGTTGCGCACGTTTTTTTGTCCGTCTGCCGCCGCTTGCCGGTTCTTATTCGTCGCCGTTCGCACTGCCATGTCGTTCCGCACGTCCGCTTCCGCCTTCCCGGTCCCGTCCGGGCCGTTTGCCGGCATCGCCGGCGTCCTTCAGCGGAGCACGCGGCGCGACGTGCGGGCAGGCTGACGATGACGCCGCTCGACCGCCTCCTCGATTTCCTCGCCCGCCTGCCGATCCGGATCCGCCTGCCGCAAAGCCGCGGCGGCCGCGTCGCGCTGGCGCTCGTGTTCATCTATTTCGTCTGGGGTTCGACCTACAGCGGCCTGCATTTCGCGCTGCAGTCGTTCCCGCCGCTGATGCTGTCCGGGCTGCGCAACCTGCTCGGCGGGATCGGCCTGTTCATCTTCGCGCTGCGGCGCAAGCCCGAATGGCCGACGCTGCTGGAGATCCGCAACTCGGCGATCGTCGGCACGATGCTGGTCGCGCTGTCGTCCGGCACGATCGCGCTCGGGATGCGCACGGTCAGCAGCGGCTCGGCCGCGGTGATGGTCGCCACGGTGCCGCTGTTCGCGACCGTGATCGCGGCCGTCGCCGGGCGGCCCGTGACCAAGGGCGAGTGGGCGGCCGTCGCACTCGGGATGGTCGGGATCGTCGTGCTGAACTCGGGCGGCGCGGCCGCCGACAATTCGGCGCTCGGCACGATCTGCGTGCTGGCCGGCGCGCTGTTCTGGGCGGGCGGCGCGCATCTCGCGACGCGCCTCAAGCTGCCGTCCGACCTGTTCCTGTCGACCTCGCTGCAGATCGGCCTCGGCGGGTTGATGTCCACGATCGTCGCGTGGCTGCTCGGTGAGCACGTCGAGCATGTCGCGGTGGGGCCGGTGTTCGCGTTCCTCTACCTGATGGTGTTCTGCACGATGGCCGCCTATGTCGCGTACGGCTATCTGATCCGCCACACGAGCCCGATCATCGCGAGCAGCTGCATGTACGTGAACCCGATCGTCGCGGTCGCGCTCGGCGCGCTGATGCTCGGCGAGCCCGTGACGACGGCCACCGTGGTCGCGACCGTCGCGATTCTCGGCAGCGTCGGGCTGTCGTTCCTGTTCGATCCCGCGCGCCGGCCCGCGGCGCGGGCGGCCGCTGCTGCTGCCGCGCCGGCCGTGGCGACGGCACCGGCAGCGGATGCGGCATCCGCTGCCGAACCGATCGCCGTGCCGGACGACGCGCCGATCCTGACGCCTTCCGCCGTACCGCTCGCAGTACCGGCGCCGGGCGCCGTCGTCGATCCGGCTGCCGTGATGGATCCCGCGCAGGCGTTTGCGCCGCCGCCCGCCGCCGAACCGGCTGCGGCTGTGACGCGCGCCGACGCCTGACGCAGCCGCCCCGGGCCGCGCCGGCTGCGCTCAGCCGCCGCGCGCGCCGCGATGATGGAACCAGCCGGCGAGCGCGGTAAACAGCAGCCCGGCCGCGCACATGCCGGTCCAGCCGAACGCGTGCCATGCGGCCACGCCGGCCGACGAACCGAGCGCGCCGCCGATGAAGTAGCACACCATGTAGACCGTGTTCACGCGGCTGCGCGCGTCGGGCTTCAGCGCATAGATGCGCGACTGGTTCGAGATCTGCGCGGCCTGCACGCCGACGTCCAGCACGATCACGCCGATCACGAGCCCGACGAGGCTCGACCCCGACAGCGCGAAGATCACGAACGATGCCGCGAGCAGTGCGATCGCGAGCGAGATGATCGCGCGCGGGCCGCGCTTGTCGGCGAAGCGTCCCGCATAGGGCGCGGCGAGCGCGCCGGCCGCGCCAACGATGCCGAACAGGCCGGCCGCCTGCGGGCCCAGGTGGAACGGCGGGCCGGCGAGCAGCAGCGTGAGCACCGGCCAGAACGCGCTGAATGCCGCGAACAGTGCGGCGCCCGTCAGCGACGCCTCGCGCAGTCCGCGCAATTCGACCGCCAGATGCCACATCGAGCCGAGCAGCTTGCCGTACGGCAGCGTCGAGGTCGGCGAGCTGCGCGGCAGCCGCAGCACGATCACCGCGGCAAGCGCGACGAGCGCCGCGACCGACGCGCCGAACACCGTGCGCCAGCCGAAATACTGGGCGACGAAGCCGGCGGCGGTGCGGGCCAGCAGGATGCCGAGCAGCAGCCCGCTCATCACGGTGCCGACGGCTTGTCCGCGTTCGGCCGGCGGCGCGATCTCGGCCGCAAACGGCACGGCCTGCTGCGCGATGGTCGCGAGCACGCCGATCGCGAGGCTCGCGACGGCGAGTACCGCCAGCGACGGCGCGAGGGCCGCCACGATCAGCGCGATCGACAGGCCCGCGATCTGCATCAGGATCAGCCGGCGGCGGTCGAACCGGTCGCCGAGCGGCGCGAGCAGGAACATCCCGGCCGCATAGCCGAGCTGGGTCGCGGTCGGCACGGCGCCGATCCACGACGCGCCGTCGGGAAAGGACGCGCGGAAGCTGTCGAGCAGCGGCTGGTTGTAGTAGATGTTCGCGACCGAGACGCCCGCGATCGTCGCGAGCAGCAACAGCAGGCTGCGCGAGTAGTGGGGCGAGGCTTCGGCCGGACGGTCGGTGGAGGCAGTGGACATGGCGGCACGGTGCGGAGTGGGGCGTCCGGCACGCGGCGCGCGCCGGACGTCGATCGAGGGTGCCGATCATACCGGAGCGCGATGAATCCTGCCGGGCAGCGGGCGGGTATGACGGCGCTTCGCCCGATGGAGGGGCGAAGGCGCCGCGCAGCCAGCCGCTGCGTCAGTCGACCAGTTCCCCGCTCGGCTCGTAGAACGGATAAGGCCCGTCGCCTTCGTCCACGTACACGTGATGCGACGTCATCCCCGCTTCCGGCGTATGGCGATGCACCGCGAACGCCGGCGGCTCGAGCCGGAACGCGGACGGCCCGTCGGCGCGCAGGTCGAAGGCGACCTGGTGCGCGGGCGCCGGCACGGCCGACGCGAGCGTGCCGCCGAAGCGCGCGAACATGGTCCGGTGCACGTGGCCGCACAGCACGCGTTCGACGTTGGGGTGGCCGCGCAGCAGCGCGTCGAGCTTCGCGGCGGCCGGCGGCGCAAGGCGCAGCGCGTCCATGTGCGCGATTCCCGCCACGAACGGCGGGTGATGCAGCGCGACGATCACCGGCCGCTCGCGCGCGGCGTCGAGCTGGCCGGCAAGCCAGCCGAGCCGCGCATCGCACAGATCGCCGTGGCTCGCGCCGGGCACCTGCGAATCGAGCGCGAGCACGCGCACGCTGCCGACGTCGAGCGCGTACTGCACGAATTCGCCGCCCTGCAGCTCGGGGCGGTCGAGGAACGCGCGGCGCAGCCCGCCGCGGTCGTCGTGATTGCCGACCATCAGGTAATACGGAATCTCGAGCGGCGCGAGCAGTTCGCGCAGATGGCGGTACTCGTCGTCGTGGCCGAAATCGGTCAGGTCGCCGGTGACGAGCACCGCGTCGGGGCGCGGCACGAGCGCATTCAGGCGCGCGATGCAGCGCGCGAGCGCGGCCGCCGTGTCGACGCGCCGGTACGCGAGCTGGCCCGGCCGCTTGATGTGGAGATCGCTGATTTGAGCAAGCAGCATCGTCGTTCCTCGGAATCTTCGGATAATGTTGGGGGCGCGCGTCACGCGCCGAGCGCGATCAGGCCCTCCGCCGCGATCGCGATGCCGACGGTCGTGCCGCGTGCCAGTTCGATGCGGCCCGGCACGTCGATCACGATCGGTTCGGGCGCCGCCTGCTCGATCGTGAGCCGCGTGCGCTCGCCGAGGAACGCGCAGGCGCCGACCGCGCCGCGCAGCGGCGCATGCGCGGGATCGGCGAGCTGCGCGTCCTCGGGACGGAAGAACCACTCGTCGGCGGCGTGCGGCGTGACGATCGCGCCGCCCGTCGTCACGAGCGCGCCGTCCCGCCATTGTCCTGCAAGCCGGTTCAGCGTGCCGATGAACTGCGCGACCGTGCGGCTCGCGGGCCGGTAGTAGATGTCGCGCGGCGTGCCGATCTGCTCGATGCGGCCCGCGCCCATCACGACGATGCGATCGCCGAGCTCCATCGCCTCGGCCTGGTCGTGCGTCACGTAGACGGTCGTCACGCCGAGCTCGCGCAGCAGCGCATTCATCTCGCGACGCAGCACGTCGCGCAGCTTCGCGTCGAGCGCGGTCAGCGGTTCGTCGAGCAGCAGCACGCGCGGACGCACCGCGAGCGCGCGGGCCAGCGCGACGCGCTGGCGCTGACCGCCCGACAGCTGGTCGATCGGCTTGTCGGCGTGCGCGTCGAGCCGCATCATCGCGAGCAGCTCGTCGACGCGCTCGCGCAGCGCACGCGGCTCGGTCCTGCGAATCTTCAGCCCGTAGCCGACATTGCCGCGCACCGTCAGGTTCGGAAACAGCGCGTAGTTCTGGAACACCATGCCGACCTGCCGGCGCTCGATCGGCAGCGCCGTCACGTCGTCGTTGCCGAACGCGATCGTGCCGCCGGCATCCGGCGTGTCGAGGCCCGCGATCAGGCGCAGCGTGGTCGTCTTGCCGCAGCCCGACGGTCCGAGCAGCACGAGCGTTTCGCCCGCGCCGATCGACAGGTCGAGCGGTTCGAGCACGCGCGTGCCGCGAAACGTTTTCGCGCAGCGGGTCAGCGTGATGGGAATGGAATCGAGTTTCATCGGAACAGGAAAGTCAGCGAGGGCGGCGCTTCGCGGCGCGCGTGCCGGACGGATCGGCGCCGAGCCACTGCATGGCGACGAGCAGCGGCAGCGTCATCAACAGGAACAGGATCGTGTACGCGCTGCCGACTTCGAGACGCAGCGACGCATAGGTGTCGGCGAGGCCGACCGGCAGCGTCTTCGTGTCGGGCGTGTGCAGCATCCACGTGAGGTTGAATTCGCCGATCGACAGCGTGAGCACCGCGAGCGCGCCCGCGACGATGCCGGGGCGCAGGTTCGGCAGCACGATCGTGACGAAGCGCGTGGCGAACGACGCGCCGAGGCTGGCCGCGCCTTCCTCGAGCGTGCGCAGGTCGGCGCTGGCCGCGACGGCCGCGACGGCGCGCACCATGAACGGCAGCGTGAACACGACGTGGCCGGCGACGATGAACCACAGGCTCATCCGGAATGCGGTGAAGCCGCCGTAGACGATCAGCAGCGCGAGCGCCGACGCGAGGCCCGGCAGCGCGACGGGCAGCACCAGCGCTTCCTCGATCGCGCGCGCGGCGCGGCTCGGGCTGCGCGCGAGCGCATAGCCGGCCGGCACGCCGACCACGAGCACGATCGCGAGCGTCGCGAACGCGACGGCGAGCGACAGCCAGATCGAGCCGTGATACTGCTGCCACACCTGTTCGAGCCAGCGCAGCGTGAGGCCGCTCGACAGCCCGCGGAAATAGTTGACGGTCAGGCCGGCGAGCACCGACATCACGACCGGCACGATCAGGAACGCGCACAGCAGCAGCGTGACGCCCCATTGCAGCGCGGCGATCGCGCGCGCACCGGTGATGCGCGGCGCGCGCCGGGCGACGCCGGTCGCGTGCGCCGGAGCCGGCGACTGGGTGGAAGAGCCGGAAATCGATGGCATGACGGCAATCCTCAGGCCGCGGCGGCGGCGGTGTGGCCCGTGAAGCGGCGCGCGAGCGCGAGCACGGCCCATGTGACGACGCCGAGCACGATCGACAGGCCGGCGGCCGTCGCGATGTTCGCGTTCAGCGTGAACTCGGTATAGATCGTCATCGGCAGCACGTTCAGGTCGGTCGCCAGCGTGAACGCGGTGCCGAACGCGCCCATCGCGGTCGCGAAGCAGATCGCGCCGGCCGCGACCAGCCCCGGCGCGAGCGCGGGCAGCACGATGTCGGCGAAGATGCGCCACGGCGACGCGCCGAGCGAGCGTGCGGCTTCCTCGAGCGACGCGTCGAGCTTCGACGCGGCCGCGATCACGGTGACGATCACGCGCGGAATGGAGAAGTACAGGTAGCCGACGAACAGCCCGGCGATCGAATACGCGAACACCCACTTGTCGCCGGTCAGCTTCGCGGACAACACGCCGATCAATCCCTGCCGCCCGGCGAGCATGATCACCATGAAGCCGACGACGACGCCCGGGAACGCGAGCGGAAAGGTCAGCAGCGCGAGCAGCACGCGCTTGCCGGCGAATTCGCGGCGCGCGAGCAGCAGGCCGGAAATCGTCGACAGCGCGAGCGTCGCGAGCGTGACGCCCGCGGACAGCGCGACGGTCGCGCCGAGGCTTTTCATGTAGCGCGCGTCGCCGAGCAGCGCCGCGTACCGCGCGACGAACCCGCCGTCGGCGGAGACATGCACGAGCGCGGCCATCGGCAGCAGCCAGAACGCGGCGAACACCGCGAGCGCCGGCGCGACGAGCGCGATGCGCCAGCGCAGCGGGAAGGTCAGGTCGAGCATCGGCGCTTACTGCATCACTTGCAGGTATTGCTGGCCGAACGCCTGCTGGCCGGCGGCCATCCTGCCGAAGTCGACCGGCTTCGCGCGCGCATACTCGCTGGCCGGCAGGAATTTCGACGCGATGTCGGCGGGCAGCGTCTGCGCGCGCACCGGACGCAGATAGGCGCTGGCCCACAGCTTCTGGCCTTCGTCGGACAGCACGAAGTCGAGCACCTTCTTGCCGTTCGCGTCGTGCGGCGCGCCCTTCACGAGGCTCATCACGTACGGCACCGCGATCGTGCCTTCCTTCGGGATCACGAACTCGACGTTCGCGTTGTCCTTGTACTTCGCGCGGTATGCGTCGAAGTCGTAGTCGAGCAGGATCGGAATCTCGCCGGACAGCACGCGCGCATAGGCGGTCTGCTTCGGCACGATCGGCGCGTTCGCCTTCAGCTTGCGGAACCAGTCGAGCGCCGGCTTGAAGTTGTCGAGGCTGCCGCCGAGCGCCTGGTTGACGGCGACCGCGCCCGCATAGCCGACGAACGCGCTCGACGGATCGAGATAGCCGACCATGCCCTTGTATTCGGGCTTCAGCAGATCGGCCCAGGAGCGCGGCACGGGCTTGCCGTCGAGTGCGTCCTTGTTGACGAAGAAGCCGAGCGTGCCCGAGTGGATCGCGAACCAGTAACCCTGCGGATCCTTCAGGTTCGCGGGGATGTCGTTCCAGTGCGCGGGCTTGTACGGCGCGATCACGCCCTTGTCCTTCGCCTGGAACGCGGAGGACACGCCGAGGTAGACGACGTCGGCGACCGGGCTCTTCTGCTCGGCGATCAACTGCGCGATTGCCTGGCCCGAGTTCTTGTTGTCGAACGGCACGCGGATGCCGGTTTTCTGCTTGATCGCGGCGATCTGCGCGGCCCAGTCGGCCCATTCGGGCGGGCAGTTGTAGCAGATCGCGGTTTCGTCGGCATGGGCAGCGCCCGCACCGGCGAGGAGGGCGGCGCAGGCGAGCGGGGCTGCGAGCGTGCGCAGCAGCGAGGTCAGGCGGATAGGCACGGTGAGGTCTCCGGACGAGGGTGGGGCGCACGTCGCCGCGCACGCGGGCGCGGCGCGCGCGTTCAGGCGTGGCGCAGCTGCAGGTCGGCGGCCGGCGGCGCGACCGTCGCGCCGTCGCGCACCGCGTGCGGCAGGATCAGCGACGCTCGGTCGATGGTCGCGCCGCCGATCGACTCGACGAGGCGCAGCCAGGCGTGACGACCGATGTCGCGGTTCGGCGTCGCGACGCTCGCGAGCGGCGGCGCGAGCAGTTCGCCGAGCGCGATGCCGTCGAAGCCGAGCACCGACAGGTCGTCGGGGATCGAGAAGCCGGCGCGGCGCAGGCCGCGCATCACGACCATCGCGAGCAGGTCGTTGCTGCAGAACAGCGCGGTCGGGCGCGTCGCCTGCGCGGTCAGGTGCGCAAGCACCGCGTCGGGCAGTTCGGGCGCGTTGAAGTCGACCTCGACGGGCGGCAGCGTCGCGACGCCGCTTTCGTCGAGCGCCTGCGCATAGCCGAGATGGCGCTGGCGCGCGCGGTCCGACGCGGCGAGCGAACCGGCGAGCATCAGCACGCGGCGGTGGCCGCGCGCGGTCAGCAGCCGCACGCCGTCGTACGCGGCGCGGCGATTGTCGACGGATACCGACGGGCGACGCTGCGTGTCGTTGTGCATCAGCACGTAGTGCGGGCCGTCGCGATCGAGCATGTCGAGCAGCGGGTGCGTGTCCGCGTCGGCGACGGTCAGGATCAGGCCTTCGACGCGCTGCTCGCGCAGCGTTTCGATCGCGTGGCGCTCGCGCGCCGCGTCGTATTCGGTCGTCATCAGGATCAGCTTGAAGCCGGCCGCGGTGGCGAGTTCGTCGATGCCCTGCAGGCAGTCGGCGAACACGGGGTTCGACAGCGTCGGCAGCACGACGCCGATCAGGCGCGTGCGTTCGCCGCGCAGCTGTCGGCCGAGCGGGCTCGGGCGGAACTGCAGCGTGTCGATTGCCGCGCGGATCGTTTCGAGCGTGGCGGGGCTGACCGTGTGCGGTGCGTTGATCGCACGCGACACGGTGGCGATCGAAAAGCCCGACAGGGCGGCGACATCCTTGATGGTCGAGGTCATGTGGGAGCCCGATGTAAACGTTTTCGGCACGGTGATTATCGAAAACGTTTATGACCTGTCGATGACGCGTGAAGGGGGCGTATCGCGGCGTGCGTGCGGTCCGGAAGCAAGACGATCGGCGCAGCGGGCACGGCAGTCTGGATTGTATCGGCGGATGCGTCAATGGGGAGTGAAACCCGGATGCGTTGCCGGAGCCGCGTTGCTTGCGGTGGCGTTGTTCAGGCCGCGCATCGCTGCGTCGGGCGCGCGAAAGCATGCTTCGACGGCGCGCGACATGCTCGAATCAGGGAACGCATGCGCGACCAATGGTAGAATCGCGTCCGCCCTGTTGCCGGGGTGATGAAATTGGTAAACATAGCGGACTTAAAAGATTGAGTGCCCGGCCGGAAACGGTCGGTGCAGAACCCTTCAAATTCGGCGAAACCCCTGATGTGCGCATCGAGGCAACGCCGAGCCAAGCCTCGCGGCCTGCGCGAGGAAGGTGTAGAGACTAGACGGGGGGCGCCTAAGGCGCACGGGCACGCAGCACGCCCGCGCGCGACGGTGAAGGCATAGTCCAGCGCACGAACGATGTCGTTCCGACGACGTCGGCTTCGAAAGAAGCAGTGTGACGAAAATCCGCCGCCTTAACTGGCTTGCCGGTTCGAGTCCGGTCCCCGGCACCAAGCGACTGTCGAGCCGCGCCCGACCTCGACCCCGCCCCCCGCGAGCATCCTCGATCCCCGCGGTTTTTTTGTCGGTCCGCGCGCAACGAACCTACGGCAGCGTCCGCGTGTCGGCCGCGCTCGTCGTCACCTCCCGATAGAACCCGTCGATCGCATCGACCATCTGCGACAGCCCCGGCTGTTCCAGCGGATAGTGTCCCGCGTTGTCGAGCATCACGACCTTCACCGGCTCCTTGCGGATGCGCTGCAGAAACGGTTCGCTCAGATGCAGCGGCGTCCAGCGGTCGGCGGCCGGCTGCGTCAGCAGCACCGGGCAGACGGCGAAATCCTCCGGCTCGACCGCTGGCCGATACGTCATGTAGGAACTCAGAAAGGCCATCGTCATCGCATTGCCGGCGGACGTGCGATCGGACAGCCATACCTTCAGCGCAGCGGGGTCGTTGACCAGCGCGGACATCTTGCTGGCCATCGTCATCGGGATGCGCATCGACCTGACGAGCGGCGTGTGCGCGGCGAGATGCGTCATCGGGCCGCCGACGCGGCTCATGAACAGGTTGCGCGCGGTCTCGTCGCGCACCTGCTGGCTGCGCTGGTCGAGAAAGGTCATGCCGACGATGCCCTTGACCTTGCCGTTCAGTGCGGCCACGTGATACGTCAGCATGCCGCCCGCGCTCAGCCCGTACAGCACGATCGGCCGGTCGTCCTTCGCGCGCTCGGCGTCGATCAGGTCGCTGCCGGCCTGCACCCAGTCGTCGTAGCGGATCAGCGCGCCCTTGGCGACTTCGGTCATCCCGTATTCGGGCATGTCGACCGCGATCGTCTCGTAGCCGCGGCGCGCGAGCTGCTCGCCGAGGATCATCGACATCTGCCGGCCGTTGGTGCCCACGCCGTGGAACAGGATCACATTCACTTTCGCCTGCGGATTGCGATACGTGTCGAGATGGAGACGGTTGCCGTGCCAGTTCCACCATTCCTCGCGCGGCAGCTGGCTGTCGTTCCACTGGAACTCGGGCGGCAGGAATTTCTGCATGTCGCGCCAGACGGTCTGGTCGGCGTAGGTCTTGGGCATGGCGGCGGAATCCGGTAAGGAGAGCGAGACGGCATCGTCGGCAAATGCGGGGGCATGCAGCGCGCCCGACACGCCGAGGGCCAGCAGCAGCTTTTTTGCCGAATGGGGATGCAGGGCAGGTTTCATGGCGGTGACGATCCGTGCGGGTTGCGATGACCTCATCATGCTCGGCGGGCGTTGCGCGATCCATGCTGGCGCGGGCCAACCGCTTTAGAATCCAGGCCAATGGATATCGCGAGGCGCTTCATGACCGTCTGGAACTTCGCACGCAGCCCGGCTTCCGTCCTGCTCATGATCGAGTTCGGGCGCAGCAGGGCCATCGCGCCGGCCGCGCTGCTCAAGGGCTCGCAGCTCACGCTGAAGCAGCTCGCCGATCCGGATTTCACGGTGCTGGCCGCGCAGGAGCTGACCGTCGCGTCGAACCTGCTGAGCCTGACCGGCAACGAGGCGGGCGTCGGGCTGAAGGTCGGGCTGTCCTATCAGCTGTCGGCCTACGGACTGCTCGGCTACGGGCTGATGAGCAGCGCGACGGGCCGTGACGCGATCGCGCTCGGCAGCCGCTATCTGGCGCTGACCTATACGTTCGTCGGCATGCGTTATCGCCGCGTCGGGACGCACGACGCGGTCGTGTTCGAGCCGTCGCCGGAATTGTCCGCGCAGCTGCAGCGCTTCTTCGTCGAGCGCGCGATGGGGGCGACCTGCCGCGTGCTGCGCGACGTGATGGGCCCGGCCTTCGCGCTCGCGACCTTCGATCTCGCATACGGCGCCGAGCCGGGTGCCCGTCAGCAGGTGCTGGGCACCAAGGTCCGGTACGAACGGCCGGCGAGCACGATCACGTTCGAGCACGCGCAGCTCGAACGTCCGCTGCCGCAGGCGAACGCCGCCACCGCGGCGATGTGCGAGCGGATGTGCGCCGAGCTGCTGTCGCGCAGGCGCACGCGCGTCGACATCGTGTCGTTCCTCAACGAATACCTGGCCACGCACGCGTTCGAAAGGCCGCCGCAACTGAAGGACGTCGCGGCGCTGCTCAACACGAGCGAGCGCACGCTCAAGCGCCGGCTTCAGGAAGAGGGCGCGTGCTTTCGCGACATCTCGAACGCGGTGCGCAAGGCGCGCGCGCAGGCGCTGGTTGCCGAGGGGCGCCTGTCGATCAAGGAGATCGCGCAGGAACTGGGGTTCAGCGACCTGTCGTCGTTCTCGCAGGCGTACAAGCGATGGACGGGCGTGGCGCCGAGCGTGTCGCGGCAGGGCGCGGGCGGTTCGTAGCGCAGGTATGTGGCGCGGGTTCGCGGCGCGGCGGCACGACCGTACACTATGGCGATGCACCGTCAGGCATCGGCGGGCCGCGAAAAGGAGCGAGCGAACATGAAACTGCTGCTGGTCGGCGCGACCGGACTGGTCGGACGCCACGTCCTCGATGCGGCGCTCGCCGATCCGCGCGTGACGCGCATCGTCGTCGTCGCGCGCCGTCCGTTGTCGTCGCATCCGAAGCTGCAGGCCGTGACGGTCGACTTCGAGCAGCTGCCCGCCGACGCCGACTGGTGGCGCGCCGACGCCGTGATCTGCACGCTGGGCACCACGATGCGCGTCGCCGGGTCGCAGGCGGCATTCCGGCGCGTCGACCACGACTATCCGCTCGCGGTCGCGCGGCTCGCACATCGGCACGGCACGCCGACCTATGTGCTGAATTCCGCGCTCGGCGCGGATCCGGCGTCACGCGTGTTCTACAGCCGCGTGAAGGGCGAAGTGGAGCGCGCGCTCGCGGACGTCGGGTTCACGTCGCTCACGTACGTGCGTCCCGGCCTGATCGGCGGCAGCCGCGACGCGTTCCGGCTCGGCGAGCGCGCGCTGCTGCTCGCACTGGGAGTCGCGGGCGCGCTGCTGCCGCGGAAGTGGCGCGTGAATCCCGCGCCACGGATTGCGCAAGCGCTGCTCGATGCCGCGCTCGATGCGCGGCCGGGCGTGCACGTCGTCACGTCCGACCGGCTGGTCTGAGCGGCGAACGAACGGCGTCGCCGGCTGCCGACGATGCCACCGTCAGCCTTTCTGTTTCCCTACACCCGGCATCACACCGCGAGTCGTGCACCGGCCGGTCTACACGCCTAAAAAAGCGGCGAAAGACGGGTATTTCCGGATAGGAGACAAGTTGTATATACAAGATGATGCGCAGGCAATGCCGGCCCGCGTCGCGCCGCGTGCGCGTCGCCGTGCGGATCATGCATGCGCGGCGCCTGCCCGCGATCCACGACGACCCGCGTCGAAGCGCCGAAAACGGCGGCTCGACACGTTCCGCGTCCCGTTCGAACCATTTGTCGTCCCGAGTCATCTGGAGATTTGCCCGTGTCAACGAATCCCACTGGAAACGCCGGCGGCCTGATCGAGGTCCGCTCGATCGACTTCATTCCCGACGCCGAGCGCCACGGCGGCTTGCTGAGCCAGTTCACGCTGTGGCTGTCGGCGAACATGCAGATCACCGCGATCGTCACGGGCGCGCTGGCGGTCGTGCTCGGCGGCGACGTGTTCTGGTCGCTGGTCGCGCTGCTGCTGGGCCAGCTGATCGGCGGCGCGGTGATGGCGCTGCACGGCGCGCAGGGGCCGCAGCTCGGCCTGCCGCAGATGATTTCGAGCCGCGTGCAGTTCGGCGTGTATGGCGCGATGATCCCGATCGTGCTCGTGTGCCTGATGTACGTCGGTTTTTCCGCGAGCGGCTCGGTGCTGGCCGGGCAAGCCGTCGCGCAGCTGCTGCATATCGACGACGCGGCCGGCATCCTGCTGTTCGCGGCCGTGATCGTCGTGCTGACCGTGTGCGGTTATCGCGCGATCCACTGCGTCGGCCGGATCGCGAGCGTGATCGGCATCGTCGCGTTCGTCTACATGTTCACGCAGCTGTTCGCGAACCACGACATCGGCGCGCTGCTCGCGAACCGGCACTTCTCGCTGGCGAGCTTCCTGCTGTCGATGTCGCTGTCCGCGTCGTGGCAGATTGCATTCGGCCCGTACGTCGCCGACTATTCGCGCTACCTGCCGCGCTCGACGTCGTCGCTCGGCACGTTCTTCGCGGTCGGCCTCGGCTCGGTGATCGGCGCGCAGGCTGCAATGGTGTTCGGCGTATTCGCGGCGGCGCTGGCGGGCAGCGGCTTTGCGCACCATGAAGTCGCGTATATCGTCGGCCTCGGTTCGACCGGCGCCGTGGCCGCGCTGCTGTATTTCAGCATCGCGTTCGGCAAGGTCACGGTGACGGCGCTCAACGCCTACGGCAGCTTCATGTCGATGGCGACGATCGTCAGCGGCTTTCGCGGCAAGCGCGCGGTGTCGTCGCGCAGCCGCATGGCCTACATCTTCGGGATGATCTGCGTGTCGACGCTGCTCGCGCTCGCCGGCCGGCATTCGTTCCTGAAGGAATTCACCGCGTTCATCCTGTTCCTGCTCGCGTTCTTCACGCCGTGGAGCGCGATCAACCTCGTCGACTACTACTGCTTCACGCGCTCGCGCTACGACGTGCCCGCGCTGTCCGACCCGGACGGCCGCTACGGCCGCTGGAACGCGATGGCGATCGCGATCTACGTGATCGGCATCCTCGTGCAGCTGCCGTTCATGTCGACGCACCTCTACACGGGGCCGCTCGTCGATGCGCTCGGCGGCACCGACATCTCGTGGATTCTCGGCCTCGTCGTGCCGGCCGTGCTGTATTACGTCGGCGCGCGCGCGTCGCGACGCAGCATCCCCGACCGCCTGATCCTGCCGCTCGAGCGCGGCGAAGCCCAACCCTGAAGGCGCGCACCGGGCCGGCATGTGCCGGCCCGGGCGGGCTGCCGCGCCCGCACCGGCGGTCGCTAATTCCCCAGCCGCTCGGCCAGCGCATAGCGCTGCATGCAGCGCTCCATCGCGTCGAGAAACGCCAGCTCGGCCGCATTCATCTTGCGCTCGCGATGCCAGAGCAGGAACACGTCGACGTCGACCAGCCCGTCGTCGGGCGGCAGCCGCCACAGCCGCTGCTGCGCGATGTCGTCGCGCACGATGTGTTCGGGCAGGCAGCCGATCCCGTAGCCCGCGAAGATCAGCCGCCGCACTTCCTCGAGGCTCGGCGACGACGCGACGATGCGCCCGGTGAAGCCCTTCTGGTCGCGAAATACCGTGAGCGGCGACAGGCTGTCGCCGATCTGGTCGCTCGTGAACGACACGAAGTTTTCCGCGAGCAGGTCCTCCATCCGCAGTTGCGTCTGCCCGAACAGCCGGTGATGGCGGCCGCAATAGATCGCATAGCGCTGGCGCAGGAAGCAGCGCATCTCCAGCTTGTCGTGCGGCGTGCGGCACAGGCCGAGCCCGGCCGTCGCGGTCTTCTGCAGCAGCGACGACAGGATGTCCGACGAGCGCATCACGTCGATCTGCAGGTCGATGCGCGGATACGCGCGATGGAAGTCGGCCAGGAATTCGTCGTAGACGGGCGACTCGATGCGGCTCACGGTCAGCAGGCGGATCGAGCCGGTGAGGTCGGCGCTGCCGTCGTCGAGTTCGGTTTCCAGGCGCGAGATGCCGCCGTAGATGTCGCTCGCGATCCGGTAGACGGCCTCGCCGGCCGGCGTCGGCGCGAAGTGCGCGCCGCGCCGCTCGATCAGCCGGCGCTCGAGCGCGTCTTCGAGCCGCCGCAGCGCCTGGCTCACGGCCGGCTGCGTCACGTGCAGGCGCGCGGCGGCGCGGCTCACGCTGCGCTCCTGCATGATCACCAGATAGGTGCGCAGCAGGTTCCAGTCGAGGCGGTCGTTCAGGAAAGGGGCGAGGTCGGGGCGCATCGGGTCTCCTCAGCGAGGCGTCGGGTCGAGCCAGGCATTAGTCGAATTTATATCGCGAATAATAACTTGAAATTTGACTAATGATTTGCGGTCGCCGATAAAGGAGGGGCGCCGCATCGTGCGGCGCGAGGCCGCGCAAGACGGCCGGCCATCACGATATGGCGCGCCGCCCGACGCGGCGCGCATCAGGAGCACGCATGACCCAGTCCCTTCCTTCGGGCCGCCAGCCGGCTCGCGCGGCGACCGCCGCCTTCATCGGCACGATGATCGAGTGGTACGACTTCTACATCTACGCGACCGCCGCGGCGCTCGTGTTCGGCGAGTTGTATTTCCCGTCGCACGATCCGTTCGTCAGCACGATGGCGTCGTTCGCGACCTTCGCGGTCGGCTTTTTCGCGCGACCGCTCGGCGGCATCGTGTTCGGCCATCTCGGCGACCGCATCGGCCGCAAGAAGGCGCTGATGACGACGCTGATGATGATGGGTGTCGCGACCGTCTGCGTCGGGCTGCTGCCCGATTATTCGAAGGTCGGCGTGCTCGCGCCGGTGCTGCTCGTCGCGCTGCGCATCGTGCAGGGGATCGCGGTCGGCGGCGAGTGGGGCGGCGCGGTGCTGATGGCCGGCGAGCATGCGCCGCAGGGGCGCCGCACCTTCTTCGCGTCGTTCGCGCAGCTCGGCAGCCCGGCCGGGCTGATCCTGTCGCTGGTCGCGTTTCGCGCGGTCACGTCGATGGACAAGGCCGATTTCCTCGCCTGGGGCTGGCGCCTGCCGTTTCTCGCCAGCTCGGTGCTGCTGGTGGTCGGCATCCTGATCCGGCTCGGCGTGAACGAGTCGCCGGAATTCGCGCGCGTGAAGGAAGCGAACCGCACGGTGAAGCTGCCGGTCGCCGAGGTGTTCCGTTCCGCGTGGGGGCTCGTGCTGCTGTGCATCGGCGCGAACACGATCGGCATCGCCGGCGTCTATTTCACGAACACCTTCATGATCGCGTACACGACGCAGTACGTCGGCGTGTCGCGCTCGCTGATCCTCGACAGCCTGTTCGCGGTCGCGATCATCCAGTTCGTCGCGCAGCCGATCGCGGCGTGGATCGCCGAGCGCATCGGCGGTGCGCGCTTCCTGAAGCTCGCGGCGCTGCTCGCGATGCTGTCGCCGTACCCGATGTTCGTGCTCGTGCAGGGCGGCACGTCCGCGTCGCTCGTGACGGGCATCGCGCTCGCGGTCGTCTGCATGTCGGGCTTCTATTCGGTGATCGCGGGTTTCGTCAGCGGCGTGTTCCCCGCGCACGTGCGCTACTCGGCGATCTCGCTCGCGTACCAGATCTGCGGCGCGGTCGCGGGCGGCCTGACGCCGCTCGTCGGCACCTGGCTCGCGCATCGCTTCACCGGCCAGTGGTGGCCGCTCGCGGTGTTCTACACGTGCCTGGCCGGCATCTCGCTGCTGTGCATCGTCGCGCTCGACGCGCGCCGCGCCGCGCGGCCGGCCGTCGAAGCGGTCGGCTCGCACTGAGCGTCAACGAACGAAGTCATCCGGAGTCCCTATGAAAGACCTGTTGGAAATCGACGGCGGCCGCCTGTGGCAGAGCCTGACGGACATGGCGCGCATCGGCGCGACGCCGCGCGGCGGCGTGCGGCGGCTCGCGCTCACCGAAGACGACCGGCGCGGCCGCGAACTGTTCGCGCAGTGGTGTCGCGACGCGGGCATGACGGTCAGCGTCGATGCGGTCGGCAACCTGTTCGCGCGGCGCGACGGCGCCGACGCGCAGGCCGCGCCGGTCGTGATCGGCAGCCATCTCGACACGCAGCCCGAAGGCGGCCGGTTCGACGGCGTCTATGGCGTGCTCGCCGGGCTCGAACTCGTGCGCACGCTGAACGATGCGGGCATCGTGACCGACAAGCCGCTCGAGATCGTGTCGTGGACCAACGAGGAGGGCGCGCGCTTCGCGCCGGCGATGCTCGGCTCGGCGGTGTTTACGGGCGCGCTGCCGCTCGACGACGCGCTCGCGAAGCAGGACGCCGACGGCATCACGCTCGGTGCCGCGCTCGAAGCATGCGGCTGCCGCGCGACGCGCGCGACCGGCGGCGCGGTGGATGCGTATTTCGAAGCGCATATCGAGCAGGGGCCCGTGCTCGAAGCGAACGGCACGACGATCGGCGTCGTCACGGGCGGGCAGGCGATCCGCTGGCTCGACGTGACCGTGACGGGCGTGGCCGCGCACGCGGGCACGACGCCGATGCCGTATCGCAAGGATGCGTATTTCGCGAGCGCGCAAATGGCGCTCGAACTCGAACGGATCGTCGCCGGCTTCGCGCCGCGCGGGCTCGCGACGATCGGGCAGGTCGGGATCCGCAACGCGTCGCGCAACACGATTGCCGGCGACGTGACGTTCACCGTCGACCTGCGCCATCACGACGATGCACAGGTCGACGCGATGGAGCACGCGCTGCGCGATGCGTGCGCACGCGTGGCCGCCGCGCGCGGCGTGCAGGTCGCGATCGACACCTGCTGGCGCAGCCCCGCGACGCCGTTCGATCGCGACTGCGTCGAGCTCGTCGCGCAGGCGGCGGCCGCGTTCGGTTATACGAACGAGCGGATCGTCAGCGGCGCCGGGCACGATGCGATCCTGCTCGCGCGCCATTATCCGACCGCGATGGTGTTCATTCCGTGCGTCGACGGGCTGTCGCACAACGAGGCCGAGGATGCGCTGCCCGACGACGTGACGCGCGGCACGAACGTGCTGCTGAATGCGGTGCTCGCGCGCGCGGGCGTCGCGGCGCATGCCGAGGATGCGACGACGGCGCGCAGCGCATGACGCGCGCCACCGACACGAACGAGGACGATCGATGAAAACCTATTTCCATCCCGAACAGTTGCTGCATCATCCGCGCACCTACCTGTCGCGCGGCCAGATGCGCTCGCCCCAGGAAGTGCCCGAGCGCGCCGCGCGTCTGGTCGCGGCCGTGCGCGGGCTCGACTTCGACGTACGCGAGCCGGCCGACCGCGGCACGGCGCCGATCGCGGCCGTGCACGACATGAACTACCTGCGCTTTCTCGAGGACGCGCATCGCGACTGGAAGCAGATGCCCGACGACTGGGGCGACGAAGTGATGTCGAACATCTTCGTGCGCGATCCGAATCCGCTGCGCGGCGTGCTCGCGAAGGCTGCGCGCTATCTCGCCGACGGCAGCTGCCCGGTCGGCGCGAACACGTGGCGGGCCGCCTACTGGTCCGCGCAGAGCGCGCTCGCGGCGGCGGCGGACGTGAACGACGGCGCGCGCGATGCGTATGCGCTGTGCCGCCCGCCCGGCCATCACGCGCGCCGCGATGCGGCGGGCGGCTTCTGCTACCTGAACAACGCGGCGATCGCCGCGCAGGCGCTGCTCGGCCGCCATCGCCGCGTCGCGATCCTCGACACCGACATGCATCACGGCCAGGGCGTGCAGGAGATCTTCTACGGTCGCGACGACGTGCTGTACGTGTCGATCCACGGCGATCCGACCAACTTCTATCCGGTCGTCGCGGGCTACGAGGAGGAGACGGGCGCGGGCGCAGGCGACGGCTTCAACCTGAACCTGCCGATGCCGCACGGCGCGCCGGAGTCGGTGTTTTTCGAGCGGCTCGACGATGCGCTGCGCGCGCTCGCGCGCTTCGAGCCCGATGCGCTGGTGCTCGCGCTCGGCTTCGACATCTACAAGGAGGATCCGCAGTCGCAGGTCGCGGTGACGACCGACGGCTTCGGCCGGCTGGGCGGTGCGATCGGCGCGCTCGGGCTGCCGACCGTGATCGTGCAGGAAGGCGGCTATCACCTCGAAAGCCTCGACGCGAACGCGCGAGCCTTCTTCGGCGGGTTCGCGGCCGCGCGCTGAGCTCGCCGGACGGTTCGCACCGCGCTGCGGCGCCGTGCGAACCGGGGTCGGGTCGCGATCCCGTGCGTTCAAGTTTTCCGCTTGCATGCCGTTAATTCGCGCATACGCTGGATGAATGCACGAAGGAGGAGCGGATCATGAACGCTTGCGGCCGAATCGGATGCGGCGCGATCGCGCTTGCGGTGCTGGGCACAGGGCCGCTTTCGTGCCGGGCCGAGCCGTCGATTCCGCTCCGGGTCAGTCTGACGATCCCGGAAACGTGCACGATCGCGCCCGCCGCGCAGCCGGGCGCCGGTGCGGACGCGCCGGGCGTCAGCTGCGCGCGCGGCACGCCGTTCGTGCTGAGTCATGCGCCGACGCCCGATCCGCGCTCGACGCCGCCGCGCAGCAGCAGTGCGGGCGCGTCGCCCGCATGGACCGTCACGTTCTGAACCGGGGCGTCGGCAGCCCGTTGCAATCGGGACGATGAATCCGGAGCGGGCGAGACGACCGCCGGTCGATCGGGCGTCCAGGCGCCTCACCGATAGCCGTAGCACTGCTTCAGCCCGGCGTAATCGTAGTAGTGGCTGCCGGGCGCAATCTTCGCGCCGTCGCACGCGGCCTGGAAATCCGTCTCGCGCTCGTTGTACAGCATCTTGACGATGAGCCGCGACCCGTTGCGGTAGACATCCCACTGCATGTTCGCGGCCATCGGCGACACCTGATCGCCGCGCCACGGGTTGTTCGCATACGTGTACGTCTGCGCCTGCGGCGTCGGCACGAACACGTTCTTCAGGTTCATGATCGACGCGAACGGAATCACGACCTCCGCGTGCGTGAAGCGCAGCTTCGCGGCGCGCGTCAGGTCGCCGCGCGCGATCGCCTCCACCTCGGCGAAAAAATCGTCCTGCAGGACCTTCGCCATCCGGTAGGTCCGCGGATTCGCTTCCTGGATGCCGGGCCCCTTCTGGTAGTAGTCCTCGGCGTCCTGCAGGTAGGCGAGATATTGCGCCTGCTCGGCGCCGATGTACTTTTCCATCGTGACGCCGCCGGTTTCCGCCGTCATCGCGGGCGCGACCTGCATCAGGTTGTACAGCACGTTCACCGCATCGACGGGCGTCGCGATCTTCGTCTTGCCGTCGCCCTTCAGCGTGTTGGTGAACTTGCCGTCCGCCGACGTGAACGCATGGGTGCCGGTGTTCGAGAACGTGTAGCCGTCCGAGCCGAGTTTCGCGATGAAGGCGGGCGACAGCAGGGCGGACAGCACCGTTTGCGCGACCTCGGCCGCCTGCGGCGCGGCCTTGATCGCCTTCAGCTTCGCGGCCACGGTCGCGTCGCTTGCATAGGCCTGGTACGCCTGGCTCGCCTGATAGGTCGCATAGTACGGATCGCCCGAATCGGTCACGAGGTCGGAGGCCGGCTTCAGCGAGTGGAAGTACAGCAGAAAGCGATTGGTGCCGGCCGGCTGCGCGACCGGTGCGCCCGCCGGATAGCCGGCCGGCGCGGCCGGCAGCGTGATCGCCGGCGCCAGTGCAGGGCGGGCGGCAACCAGTGCCGCGGAGAAATACGTCGAGCTGTCGACCGCGCGGTCCTGGCCCGAGTTGACGACGACCACCTGCCGGTTGCCCGCCGCGAACAGCGCGGGCAGCCGCTGCGCGAGACGCGTGGCGAGCTGCTGCTGTTCGCGGATGCCCGTTTGCGTGAGGTTGCCGTAGCCGGGCGTCGAGATGCCCGGCACGCCATAGCCGAGCAGCGCATTCGCCTTCATCATCGTGTACGTATCGGCCTTGAGCTGCGCCCCGAGCGCGGTCAGTGCGCCGTCGGCCTCGGCCTTGACCAGCATCGCGTAGATCGCGCCGTCGTACTTGAAGCCCGACAGCCCACGCGAGCCGTGACGCGCGACGAGTTCGGTGTAGACCGGCGCGTATCCGGCCGGCGGCGCTTCGTACGTCGCGGCGTCCTGCTGCGGGCGGTACGGTGTCTTCGTCTGGTAGTAGGTCGCGGGCGTCGGTGCCGGCGGCTGCGGCTGCGGTTGCGGCTGCGGTGCGGGCGTCGTGCCGTGGTTGTCGGCCGACGCGGCGGGCGGCGTCGAGTCCTCGCCGCCGCAAGCGGCGAGCAGCAGGCAGGCGATCGTCAGGGCGGCGGTAGTGCGGATGGGGCGTGTCATCGTGGCGGGCAGCGGACGGAACGATGCGAATGCGCGTCGTTTCGGCTCCGGGAGCGAGTGATCGAGCCCGGAAGTGTGGCAAGCGACTTTGACAGCGAAATGTCAGGATGCGGTTGGCAAATCGTCGGATTGCCGGCGGCGGGGGCGTGGACGGCATGCGCGACATCGCGGCCGCAACGCTGACGGCTACGCCGAAACCGGCTCGCGCCTAGGCCGGATGCCGGGCGGCGGAAATCTTGTTTCGACCGGTTGCCTTCGCGTAGTACAACGCCTCGTCCGCGGCCTTGATGATTGCGCCGGGATCGTCGTCGTGCTCGGGCGTCCAGCTGGCCAGACCGATACTCGCGGTGACGCGGCCGTATTCGCTGCCGGCATGCTCGAGGCCCAGTTCGTTGATGGCGAGCCGGATGCGCTCGGCGATCTGCGCCGCGCCGTTTTCCGACGTGTCGGGCAGCAACACGACGAATTCTTCGCCGCCATAGCGGGCCGCGACGTCCGCCGGCCGACGGATGCTGTCGCCGATGCAGCGGGCGACAGCGGCGAGCGCGTCGTCGCCGGCCTGATGGCCGTAGGTGTCGTTATAGGCCTTGAAGCGGTCGACGTCGACGAACAGCAGCGAGAAGACCGAACGCATGCGACGTGCGCGGCGCCATTCCCTGTCGAGGACCTCGCCGAAGCTGCGGCGATTGTCCAGGCCGGTGAGGCCGTCGGTGCGGGCGAGCAGGATCAGTTCGGACTCGGCCCGCATGCGGCGTCGAAGCTGGCTGCTGAGCAGGACGGAAAGCGCGATGAACGCCGCGCCGAACGTGGCGACGAGGGCGCCGATCGTCATTGCGCGCCGGTACCATGCCGCATAGATGTCCTGTTCGGCTTCGGCGACCATCAGGATCAAGGGCAGGTGCGGCAGGGTCTTGAAGTAATACAGGCGACGCACGCCGTCGATCGTCGACTTCTCGAGAAAGGAGCCTTCGGGCGCGAGGCGGAACCGGCGGAAAGTGGCGGCGCCGCGGATGTCGCGCCCGACGGTGTGTATGTCGTACGGCTGGCGCATGACCATGATGCCGTCGGTGCCGATCAGGGAGATCGACCCGTGCGGGCCCAGCGCCAGGCCGGCGAACAGCGTGTGGAAGTACTCGAGATTGATGGCGATCAGGGCGACGCCGGCGAATGAGCCGTCCGGGTTCGAGATGCGGCGGGTCAGCGCGATGCTCGGCGTGCCGCCGCGCAGGCGCGACTCGAACGGATCGCTGATGTACAGCCCGACGTCGTCGCGATCGCGGTGAACCGTGAAGTACTTGCGATCCGCGAAATTGCCTTTGCGCGGTATATCGTTCTGCGAGTCGAGGACGATATTGCCGTGTGCGTCGAGCACCAGCATCGAGCCCAGATATTGGGCCGTCATCGCGTGGTCGAACAGCACGCTGCGACGCAATGCCGGCGCGGCGGCCATCACGTCCGGCCGCTGGACGCCTTGAATCACCGCTTCGAGCGAAAGATTGTACAGCTCGAAATTGCGGGCGATGTCGCGCTCGGCGACCAACACCAGGTTGTGTGAAGTCTCGCGCGCCCGATCGAGCGCATCGTTCCGGCTCTGGAACAATTGCAATATGCATAGCCCCATGAGCGCGCATGCGATCAACACGCCGATGGCGACGACATAATGAGGCGCTGACGAGCGCGCTTGCATCCGTTTCCTCGATGGAGGGCGCATTCGCGCCGTTATTGTCGATTTGCTTTCCGGATACTAAGAAAAGAGCGTGCCATGCGCAAGCGAGGCAGACCCGCATGAACCTCGTCGAGCGGAGGGCGGCGCCTACCGACCGCGTCCGAGCGACAGCTTCTCCAGCAGCAACTGCAGATTCACCGGCTTGGGCAGATGATCGTCGAATCCCGCGGCGATCGCGGCATCCCGATCGTTGATCGACGCCAGACCGGTGAGGGCCAGCGCGTAAATGCGCTGTCGATCGCCTTCGCGCTCGCGCACGCCGCGCAGCAGGGCATGACCGTCGTCGTCCGGCATCGCGAGGTCGCTGATCAGGATGTCGAAAGAGCCGGCCGCGAGCCGCGCGAGCGCATCCTTGGCGCCGGTGGCGAGCTGGACTTGCGCGCCAAGGCCGCGCAGCAGATGCGCCAGTGCCTCCTGCGCCTGCACGTCGTCGTCAACCAGCAGGACCGACAGGCCTTCCAGGCGCACCGAGCCGCTCGAGGCGGGCGCAGCGGCGTCCGCATCGACGATGGAGTCCTGCAGCGACGGCAGGCGCACCGTCAGTCGCGTACCGCGGCCCTCGCCCTCGCTGCTGGCCGTGACCGTGCCGCCGTGCGCCGTCACCAGATGCTTGACGATCGACAGACCCAGGCCGAGGCCGCCGTAGTTGCGCGTGCGACTCGTGTCGGACTGCATGAAGCGGTCGAACAGATAGGGAAGCTGCTCGGCGCTTACGCCGATCCCGTTGTCGGTGACCGACAGTTCGAGCATCGTGCCCAGGCGCGTCAGTGCGACCTCCACGCGGCCGCCTTGCGGCGTGAATTTCAGTGCATTGCCGATCAGGTTGGATGCGACCTGCTGCAAGCGCCGCGCATCGCCGCTCACGACGGCCCGGGCGTTCAGCCCGGCCGTGGCGAGCGAAATCTCCTTCCTCGCCGCGACGGGACGATTGCTTTCCACCACGGTCTGCACGATCGCCGCGAAGTCGGCCGGCTTCGTGTCGAGCGAGAACCGGCCGGAGGAGATGCGGGAGACATCCAGCAGATCGTCGATGAGTTCGGCCTGCAGCTGACAGTGGCGCATGATGGTCGTCACCGCGCGCTGACTCATTTGCTCGTCGGCCGGCATCCCGCGTTCGCTGGCCGTCGCCAGCACGGCCGCCCAGCCGGAAATCACGTTCAGCGGCGCGCGCAGCTCGTGCGACACCAGGCCGAGAAAGTTGTCCTTTGCCGTATTGGCGCGCTCGGCCTCCGTCCTGGCGGCTTGCGCGGTCCCGAGGGCGCGCTTGAGCGCATCGATGTCCTGGAATGCGAGCACCGCGCCGTCGATGCGATCGTCGGCCGTGCGGTATGCACGCACGTTGACGAGCCACCAGCGACCTTCGCTGTCCTGATACTCGTGCTCCACGTCGGCGAGCCCCTGCACGGCGGACTGCACCACCCGTTCGAGATCGGCCGCGGAGAACAGCTTGTTCTGCTGGGCCATCGGCTGCCCGACACTGTCGTCGGGCAACGCGAACAGCGTTTGTGCCTGCGGCGAGAAATGGCGCAGACGCAGCTGCCGGTCGAGCACGACCACCGGCAGCGGAATGCCTTCGACCAGATTGCTCAGGTCGTCGTTGGCCCGGTCCAGCTGCTGGTTGCGCGATTTGAGCTCTTCGTTCAGCGACGCCAGCTCCTGGTTGGCCGACTCGAGCTCCTGTTTGGCGAGCAGCAATTCTTCGTTGGCGCTCTGCAGCTCCTCGTTGGTGCTGAGCATTTCCTCGTTGGCGGTGCGCAGCTCTTCGTTGGCCGATTCGAATTCCGCGACCACGCTCTTGAGCTGCCCCTGCGTGGCCTCGAGTTCGTCGGACAGCGTGGTGATGGTGCGTTCAAGCTCCTGAACGCGGCCGTTCGCGCTGCCTGCGCCGGCGCTTTGCGGCGCGGGCGCGTCGGCGGGCAGGCGCTCCACCGTGACGAGGTAGTGCGGGACCAGGTCGTCGGCCGCGAGCGGCAGTACCTCCAGCGCGAAGTACGCGTCGTCCAGGGCGACCCGCTCGCGCCGCACGGGATGCCCCGTGCGCTTGGCCTCGATCAGGGCCGTGCGCACCGTCACGTTCAGCTCGGGGCGCAACAGGCGCGGCAGGGCCAGCGAGGCTTCCCCGCTCGCGGGCGCGACGAAGCCCGACACGTCGCCGCGAAAGTGGACGACGTCGCCCTTGTCGTCGACCACGAAGCCGGGCGGCGCATAGCGTTCCAGCGCCGCACGGTTGGCCGCCTCCAGGACGGGGTCCGGCTGCTGGACACGGCGTACCGACGGTGCGACGCCCTGGCTGGCCCACGGCCGCAATGCATCGATCGGAAACGCGCCTTGTTGCCGCTTCGCGGCCGGTACTTTGCGGTACAGGTGCGGCGCGCCCGCATGCTCGAAGCCGTCCGTGCCGGAAACGGCTTCGGCGCGACCGAGCAGCACGAAACCGTCCGGCCGGCACGCGTAATGCAATACCTCGAGCACGTGCTGCTGGGCCTCCTTGCGCAGGTAGATCAGCAGGTTGCGGCAACTGATCAGGTCCATGCCGGAGAACGGCGCGTGGGTGAGCACGTTGTGCCGCGCGAACACGCACATGTCGCGGATCGACTTGCGCACGACGTAGCCGCCCGAGGTGGCGGCGAACGTGGTTTCGCGAAACGCCTCCGGCACGTCGTCGATCGATGCCAGGCTGTAGCGGCCGGCTCGCGCGATCTCGATCGATGCCTCGTTGATGTCGGTGCCGAAAATCTGCACGTGGCGGTGCAGCGCCTCGCGATCGAGCGCCTCCCGCAGCAGCGTCGCAATGGTGTAAACCTCTTCTCCCGTCGAGCAGGCCGGCACCCATACGCGAATCGGATCGCGCTTGAGCTCGAGCAGGGAAGGGATGACGGACTGACGAAGCACGTTGACGAACTCGGCGTCGCGGAAGAAGGCGGTCACGCCGATCAGAATGTCGTCCCGCAGCGCTTCGGCTTCGCGTGCATCGCTGCGCAGCAGTTGCAGGTAGGCATCGACGTCCCGGTCCTTCTGCAACAGCACGCGGCGCAGAAACCGGCGGCGCAGGTTGACGTCCTTGACGTAGCCGAGATTGATGCCGGTCTTCTGCTGGACGATGGAGACCGCGGTGCCGAGCGCGTCGTGGTCCGACGCCTGCCCGTCGGCAGTCCCGTCGCCGCGGGCCGGGTCGCCAAAGCGCTGCACCAGGCACCGGGCGATGTCTGCGGGCGGCAGCACCTCGTCGACCAGACCGGTATCGATTGCCGCTGTCGGCATGCCCTGGTGGCTGGCCGTCTGCGGCTGTTGCGCAATCGCGAAGCCGCCGGAGGCCTTCAGGTCCACCAGGCCCGACGCTCCGTCCTGCCCGGTGCCGGACAGGATCACCGCCGCACCATTGACGTCCGGATCCTGCGCGAGCGATGCGAGGCAGGTGTCGATCGGCAGGTTCAGTCCGGCCTGTCGGCGCGTGAGCCGGAAATGACCGTCCAGTGCGATCACGCCGGCATTCTCGGGCAGCACGTACAAACGGTCATGCTCGATCTTGCGCAGATGGGCCAGTTTCTCGACCGGCATGCGCGAGTCCGCCTGCAGGATCTCGGCCAGCCGGCTTTCCTCGCTCGGATCGAGATGGGTGATGACGAGGACGGCGAAGCCCGCCTGAGCCGGCAGGGCGGCGACGATCGCGCGCAGGGCGTCCAGGCTGCCGGCCGAGCCGCCCAGTACGACCACCCGCAGTTGCTCGGTGGTGAAATTCGACCCCACGGCCGTCCTCCTGCTTGTTTTGCTGATGTGGGACGGAGTCTATCGCCGCGACCCCCATCCATCAACAATGGCGGCCGGCGGCTCCGGGGCATGCGCGGCGTGCGTCGTTGCAGTCCGCATCCTCGGAGACCGTATTCACCGTCGAGACCGCCGCCTCGTTCCCGGCTGCCGGGCAAGTGCACGATGCGGTCGGTTGGCGACTGCGCAATTTTCGTGCTCGCCCGGCGTGGTTTGCCAGGGCCGTGGAACAGACGGGCTCGTGGAGCAAGGACCGTCAGGCGTGTCGGGGTATCGGGCGCCATTTTTTTCTCTTGCCCCGCCGAGGTCGTCGCCCGGCGGCGGCCGGCGCGGGTATAGCCGGCACAGCATGCCGGCTGCGTCATGCCGGACGAGACCGGCGGCGCGAAGCGCGCGATCTGCGATAATGCCGGCCGGCTCGACAGCGCCGCCGACAGGTGGCGGCTGCGAGCCGCGAGGATTCAAGGAGGATTTCATGCGCGACATCATCGACGGCTTCCTGCGCTTTCAGCGCGAGATCTACCCGCAACGCGTGGAGCTGTTCAAGAAGCTGGCCACCACACAAAATCCGAAGGCATTGTTCGTCACGTGCTCGGACAGCCGGGTCGTCCCGGAGCTGCTTACCCAGCGTGAACCCGGCGAATTGTTCGTGATCCGCAACGCGGGGAACATCGTGCCGTCCTACGGCCCCGAGCCGGGCGGTGTTTCGGCGACCGTCGAATATGCGGTGGCGGTGCTCGGCGTCAGGGACATCGTGATATGCGGCCACTCCGACTGCGGGGCGATGGGCGCGATCTCGCGCTGCACCTGTCTCGATCACATGCCCGCCGTCGCGAACTGGCTGCGCCATTCGGATGCCGCCAAAGCCATCAATGCCGCGCACGAGTTCGATACGCCGCGCGCCAAACTCGATGGCCTGGTGCGCGAGAACGTCATCGCGCAGCTCGCCAACCTGCGCACGCATCCTTCCGTTGCACTCGCGCTCGAACAGGGGCGCATGAATCTGCACGGGTGGGTCTACGATATCGAGCGGGGCGTGATCGACGCGCTCGATGGCGCCACGCGGCGATTTGTGCCGTTGGCGGAATCACCGACCACGGTCGCCGTTGCGTCGCGCAAGGGCGACGCGGCCTGACTTCCGGCCACGCGCCGGGCCTCGTCCGGCGCCACCGCGCACCGCTGCGCACACGTATGAACCCTTGCCGCCGCGCTAGAAGCTGATCGTCGCGGTGATCGTGTCGCTGTAGTTGCCGGGCGCGGGCGTCGTCTGCGCGGGCACCGTGCCGTACACGGTCACGACCTGCGACGTGCCGGTGCCGACGCCTGTGACCGTCGAGCTGCCGCCGGTGCCGTCTCCCCACGGAATCGACCGGGCCGCATCGGTATAGAGCCCGTAGCCGATCGTGCCGCCTCCGCCGCTGCGCTGCATCTGCCGCGCCATCACATTGCCGCTGCCGCCGCCGTTCAACGCGATCTTCCATGCGTCGCCGTTGGTGCACTGCGCGGTGATCGAGCCGGTCGCCGTCAGCGCGCCCGACAGCACGCTCGCGGTGCCGAAGCTCACGTTGGTCGCGCTGATGTTGCAGTTGTTGACGACGGTCGCGGTCGCGCTGAACGGAAAGGTGCCGTTCGACGTGGTCAGCGATGCGCAGGTCGGGGCGCCGAGCAGGTAGAAGCCGGCGTTGACCGACGTCGTGTTGCCGCCGAAGTTCTGCGAGTAGGTCGTGCTGCTGTTGCCGGTCGTCGGCACGGTCGGCTGGTTGCCGGTGATCTGGCCGTAGAAGGTGACGGTCGCGCTCGCGGTCGTGCCGAGCGCCGGCTTGACCAGCGTGACCGACAGCGGCGTCGTACCGGAATAGATCGAGCCCCACGCGACCGAATGCGCGGCGTCCTGGTACAGGTCGTACTGCATCGCGTTGCTGCCGTTCACGAGGCTGCGCGGGCTCGTGCCGCCGAGATTCAGGCAGACGAGCACGTTCGGCGTCACGGTCAGGGCCGACCACGTGCAGGTCACGTTGACGGCGCCCGTCACGGCCACCGACGCGCGCGTGATCGGGCTCACCGAGCCGAAGTTCACGTTCGACGCGGCCGCCGTGCAGCTCTCGGCCTGCGCGTGACGCGGCACGCCGCACCACGCGGCGAGCGCGACGACAAGCAGCAGCACGCGCCTCATTGCGTTGCCCGGCACGTGAGCGGCCCGACGGTCGGCAGCGTGCCGTTGCCGGGCGCGGTGAACGGGAATTCCGCTTCGCAGCGGCGTGAACCGTAGTCGATCACGAGATGGTTGTCCTCCTTCAGTCCGTCGACGAACGTGAGTCCGTCGTAGCCGACGATCGTGTTCGCGCCGCTTTCGACGTGGTGGACGCGCGCGCCGGCCGGCAGCGCGCGGCCGGCATCGTCGTGCAGGATCACCGACGCCGCGCGATAGCGCGACACGCCGAAATGCGCGACGACGCCCGATTGCGCCTGCGGCACCACCGTCATCGACGTGCGCGCGAGCCGCGCGTCGGCGGGCAGCTTCATCGCGTCGATTGCGATCTGGTTGTTCTGATACGCGTTCAGGTCGGGCACGAGCAGATGGCCTGCGCGATCGGTCGTGCCGATCACGCGGTTCTCGTGCAGCACCGGAATGCCCGCGACGCCGTCGGTCGACACGAGCGCGAAGCCGTCGTCGATGCGGCGCGACAACTGCAGGCTGCGATCCATCAACACGACCGCGCCGCTCACGTCGAGCGATGCGCCGGTCTGCCGGTCGATGCTCTGCGCGGCCGCGATCACTTCGCCGGCGTGACCGAGATAGCGCAGCTGCGCTTGCCGGTACGGCACCGCGCCCGTGCCGCCGGTCTGCACGCCCCAGCCCCAGCCGCCGTCGTAGTCGGGCGGCCGGCTCGCATCGACCGTGTAGTTCGACTGACCGTTCTGCCGGCCGACCGTCGCGTTGATCGACGTGTTGCGGCCGAGCCCGATGTTCAGCGACACGAACGCGCCGTTCGCGCCGTGCTGCGCGAAGTCGCGATACGCGCTGACGCTCAGCGACACGAGATCGCCGAGTCCGAGCGTGTACGACACCGTGCCGATCCGCGCGCTCGGCCCCTGCGGCAGCCGGAAGCCGATATAGCTGAGCGACAGCGTCTGGCGATGCAGGAACGGCAGCGCGAAGGTCGCCTGGTCGGTCGCCGACGGCACCGGCGTGCCGTCGCGCGAGGCCAGGTCGCCATAGCGGCCGAAGGCGCGGGTCGTCTGCGCATTGATCGAGAAGCGCGGCTCGATCAGCTGGTAGCCGACGCTGACCTGCGTGCCCGGATAGCGGCCGGCGCTGCCCGCGACCGCGCCGCTCAGGACGCCCGCGTGGCCGAGCCTCATCAGCGCGCCGACGCCGGCATTGAGCACGCCGCCGGTCGCCTCGGCATGGCCCTCGACGGTCAGCACGTCGCTGAGGCCGCGCCGCATCGATCCGCTGACGGCCGGCCGCGCGTCGTAGTCGAACGACTGCAGCCCGTAGTTGCGGCGCAGGAAGCCGGCCTCGAACGAATAGCTCGACAGCCCCGCGGCGAGCATCCGCGTATCGACGTAGAGCGGCACGGAGGTCGCCACCGTGCGCCCGAGCGCGTCGCGCGTGATGACGGTCGCCTGGCCGGCGCCGGTGATGCCCGGCACGTCGCGGATGATGAACGGGCCGCTCGGCACGCTGCCGCTGTACTGGCGCACGTTGTTGATGTACAGGTCGACCGCGGTCGGCACCGCGGCGGAGCCCGACAGCGACGGAATCGGGAACGTCACGAGGTCGGGGCGCAGCGCGAAGTTGCTGCGCCACTGGAAGCCGCCGAGGCGGACCGAGCGCGTCCATGCGAGCGAGCCCGACACCGCGTCGCCGATCTGCGTGGTGCTCGGCCGTGCCGGGTCCGAGCGGCTCCACGACGTGTCGAAGCGCGTATAGTGCCGCTGGCCGTTGTAGAAGTAGGCGGTGCCCGTGTTGTTGAACACGCCGTGCGGGTCGAAGTAGCGCAGGTCGGTGTACAGCGAGAACTGCTGCTCGCCGAGCGTCTGCGCATACGCGTCGTAGTTGATCACGAGGCCGCGCGACGCGGTGGCCGCCTGCGTGGCCGGCAGCGCGCGGCTGTCGAGCGCGTACGGGCGGCGCAGGCTGTCGGGCATCCGCAGGTCGACGACCTGGCGCGCAGCGTCGTAGCGGTAGCTGAGGCCGGCGATCGAGTCGAGGTCGACGGTTGTCGCATCGGCGATGCCGAGCCGGTCGGTCGCGAAGCCGATCGCGCGCAGGTCGGCGCCGCTCGCGGACAGGTGGCCGTCGCGTTCGACGAAATGCGCGAGCAGCGCCGTGTCGTCGCCGTTGACGCTGACGCCGAGGATCACGTCGTGCTTGCCTTCGGCCATCACGAGGGCTGCCGGTTCGTCCGCCTGTGCGGCGCCGAGCGCGAGCAGGCTGCCGGCCACCACGGCCGCGCAGGCGGCACGCGATGCACGTCGCGGCGCGCGGCGGAGCGGGACAGGGAAAGGGGCCGGGCGACGCACCGGCCGGTCAGCCCGATGGCTCCACCGCGACCACCGCGCTGGCCGGTTGCGAATTGACGGCCGCGCGCACCGTCACCTTGCCAGTAAGTGCGACGCCGGCCGGCAGCGGCACGCTCCACTGGCCGGTGCGGCCGGCAAGCGCATAGCCGAGCAGCCCGCGCGTGAGCGGATACTTGTGTCCATCGGCCGTCACGAGCTCGACCGAGGCCAGCTGCGCGCGCCGCGCGCCGAGATTGCGCACGCGCAGCAGCCAGTCGCCGTTGCGGCGCAGCAGCGTCCAGTCGAGTTGCGGCGCGCCGTCGGTGGCCGGTTCGACGAACACCGGGATCGAATAGCGCAGCCGGATCGCGACGCCGCTGGTCGGCGCCTCGCCGGGCTGCGGCAGCTCGTCGATCAGCAGCCGGTAGCTCTGCTCGGCGCCCGACGGCGCGTGCGACGCGCGCACGACTCGGATCAGCTGGTCGGACTGCGTCGCGACCTGGATCAGCGGCGGGCTCGCGACGAGGTCCTGGGTTGGCGTCAGCGTGTCCTGTCCGTCGACCTGGTCCCAGCGGAACACGCGTACCTGTCCGTACACGGGGCGCTCGCCCGGGTTGCGCAGCGTGATGCCGCTCGCCGTATCGTCCGCGGCGAATTCGATCGATACGGGTGAAATCTGCAGCGACGCGGCATGCGCGGCGCCGGCCGCGCACAGCAGCGCGGCGAGCGTTCGACGAAAAACGGTCATGTGAAGCGGCGTGCGTCAGAAGTAGACGGTGGCGGTCACGGTCGTCTGGTAGGTGTCGGGCTTCGGCGTCGCCTGCGCGGGCACCTGGCCGTAGACGGTCAGCGCCTGCGCGGCGCCCGTGCCGGTGCCGGCCACCGTGTTGGTGCCTTGCGTGTTGCCCCAGATCGTCGTGCGTCCCGCGTCCTGGTAGAGCTGGAAGCCGACGGTCGTGGTCGTGTTGCCCGTCGACGTGCCGGCCATCAGGCGGCTTGCCACGCTCGAGCCGGTGACCGAGCCCGCGTCGAGGCCGACGTTGTACGGCGTCGTGTTCGTGCAGGTCACGTTGACGGTGGTCTGCTGGTTGATCGCGGTCGCGAGCACGCCGTTGGTGCCGAAGTTCAGCGGCGTCGCAGCGATCGTGCAGTTCGGTTGCAGGGTCAGCGTGACGTTGAAGGTGGCAGTCGCGGTGCCGTTCGAATAGGTGGCTGCCACAGCGGGAGACTGAAGGCCGATTGACATCGCGAGCGCGAATGTCGTGGAAGCAAGGGCGAGTTTCACGCGGATCCCTCATCGATCGGATTTTGATTCGATTTATGCCGCGCGTTGCTTGCCGCGGTCCGCTAAATCCTGATACGAATTGATCAATCTTTCAATCTTGTCGGTGAAGCTGTTTCATTTTGTTACAGTCAGCGTGGCCGATCGGTGAAAGGTTTGGGAAAACATTGCCGCTTGGGATTCGGGGCGGGGCCTGTGGAGTGAAAATTTTTCTTTGTATACGGTAATTTATGCGCGGTCTGAGCGGGGTGCGATGCGATTTTTCAGTATGGCGCAGTGCATTGCGGACAGCTGTTCGGAACGATAAATTGAAAGGGGAAGGGCGGTTATTCGACGGATATTCCGCTTGAATCGATTTCGATAAGCGGATAAGCCGGGCTCTTATTTGATGGCGGGTGAAATCGTCGATATCCAGGGGCGCGGATTGAATTGTCGAAATTCAATTGAAACGCCGAAGCCGGCCATATTGCATATTGTACGGCGGTGACCGCTGTTGCGACGTAATCGGCACCGACGCGCATGAGTCATTGCCATCGAATGTCGGTGCCGGCAAGGCGTCGGGCGGGCGCGCCGATACCGGCCCGGCGCGCGTTCTCCCCATCACGGCGCTTACGAATTCGCGGCGACTGCCACGTTCCGGCGCTGCGCGACCTGCAGCACGACTAGCGCGAGCCCGGCCGCAGCGATCAGGCCGCCGACGAGCGGCACCGCCGCATAGCCGAAGCCGGCCGAGATCGCCGCACCGCCGGCCGCCGCGCCCAGTGCGTTGCCGAGGTTGAATGCACCGATGTTGACGGCCGACGCGAGGCCCGGCGCTTCGGCGGCGGCGCGCATCACGCGCATCTGCAGCGGCGGCACGACCGCGAACGTCGCGATGCCCCACACCAGCAGCGTCGCGGCGACGCCGACATGCGAGCCGGCGAGCAGCGGGAATGCGGCCATCGTCGCGATCAGCAGCACCAGGAAGCCGATCAGGCTGCCGTCGAGCGAGCGGTCCGCGAGGCGGCCGCCCGCGATGTTGCCGATCGAGAAGCCGACGCCGATCAGCACCAGCATCGCCGTGACGAAGCCGGGCGTCGCGCCGCTCAGGTGTGCGAGCGTCGGCGCGACATACGTATACAGCGTGAACATCGCGCCGGCGCCGAGCACCGTGGTCGCGAGCGCGCCGAGCACGACCGGACGCGTGAGCACCGACAACTCGGCCCGCAGGTCCGGCATCCTGCCCGCTTCGCCCTTCGGCAGCGCAGCGAACAGCCCGGCGATCGCGACCAGGCCGAGGCCCGCCGTCGCCGCAAACGACATCCGCCAGCCGATGATCTGGCCGAGCCAGGTCGCGGCCGGCACGCCGCCGACGTTCGCGATCGTGAGGCCCGTGAACATCGTCGCGACGGCGCTGGCCTGCTTGTTGCGCGGCACGAGGCTGGCCGCGACGACCGATCCGAGCCCGAAGAACGCGCCGTGATTGAGGCTCGTGACGAGCCGCGCGAGCAGCAGCGTCGTGTAGTTCGGCGCGACGGCCGACAGCAGATTGCCGACCGTGAAGATCGACATCAGCGCGATCAGCGCCGAGCGGCGCGGCCAGCGCGCGAGCAGCAGCGTCATCAGCGGTGCGCCGGCCATCACGCCGATCGCGTAGGCGCTGATCAGCATGCCGGCCTGCGGGATCGACACGTGCACGCCGTCGGCGATCACGGGCAGCAGGCCCATCGGCGAAAACTCGGTCGTGCCGATGCCGAACGCGCCGGCGGCGAGCGCGAGCAGCGGCAGGGCGGCACCGCCGGGGCGGGCAGAAGAGGAAGTCGGGGCGTTCATGCGCGGGGCTCCTGAAAGCAATGGACAACGGCGTCGCTCGCCGTTGCGGACAGTGCGCAGTGTGCCTGCATGACTTTTGCGGAAAAAGCCGTGTCCGGGCGAAATTATCTTGATCTGGATTCAACAATCCATGGCCGGCGTGAGGGGCATGGGCGTGGTGTGCGCGAGGATCGGGAAGGCGTCGGTTCGCCGCCAATCGTCGTCCGAGCAACATGGAGCGCGGATATACGGTGGCCGTTCGTCGGCGAAAGGCCGATGCAAGGTGGCTGATGCGAAGGGCGCGGCCGGATATCGGACATTCGCGGATGCCGGCAGTGAACGGGCTCCGTTCGGTGACGCAACCGGCAGGTCGGCCGGTGCGCATGCAATGACGGGCTGTGGACGGGCCGTGCCGCAGGGGCGGCGGCTGTCCCGATGCAGTGGCGCGTGCATCGGAGCGCCCCATCGAAAAGCCTTGCCAGCCGGGGCGCAGACAAAAAATACCCCGACCACAGGGGGACCGTGGCCGGGGCAAAAAAGCATCCTCTCTTTGGCACGAGGGTGGGATGCGCGCGCAGTATATTTCCGTCCGTAACAATTCGAACCCGCATTAAACGGCCGTTTTTGGTGTCAATTTAAAAACACGGACGGAGGCGCGCGTCGTGTCGGCGAATTGAAATATTTTTCGGGGATCCGGCGCGGATGTTCAGCCGGCGGTCCGGGCGTCGGTCGGGTGAGGGTTCGTCGATTGGCGCGCGCTGCATGCAGCGTCGGACTGATGCGCAAGCGGCGGACGACGGAGCTGTGTAATTCGCCTGATCGGCACCGACGTGCAGCGGTGGTGGCGTTATCGGCATTCCGTGAATGCCGAGGCAGATACGCGCCTACGTCATCCGTTTCGTGGCGTCGCTATTGCCTTTACCATCGAGCGTTTGCGCACGACAGCCTGTCGTGCGCGCCGATATTCTCGGTCGGTGAACGACGCAAGCGGGAAGGCGTACCGCGTCGCGCGACGACAGTGGCAAGGCCGTTCAGTTCGCGGCGGGCGTGCTGGCGCCGGACGGCGCCGACGGCGTCGCGGGGGCGGTATTCGCGGGTGTCGATGCGTTGCCCGCCGGAGCGGGCGCGGGATTGGCCGGCGCGGGTGTCGCGGACGCCGGTGTTGGCGCGGCCGACGCCGGTGCCGGCGTCGCCGCAGCAGGCGCCGGGGCGGACGGAGCAGCAGCCGGGTTCGTCACCGGCCCGGAAGCGGCTGCCGGCGCCGAAGCAGGCGTCGCCGCCGAAGCAGGGGCGGGCGCTGCCGCCGGAGCGGACGTCGAACCGGGTGCCGACGCGGACGCCGGTGCCGAAGCCGCAGGCGCCGGCGAAACCGAACCGGGCGCCGCACCCCGCAGCGCAGACGACGCCGGCGCCGCCACAGCCGACGCCGCACCCGGCACGGCGGCCGCGCCGGCGGCCGGGGCGACGCCCGGCACGGACAGCGGCACCGGCGCGGCGGGCGGCGTCGGCACGACCGGCGTGGTCATCTTCATCGGCTCGCCCTGCGGCGTCGGCGCGGGCTCCGGCAGCGGCGTGACGGCTTCCTTCTCGGCGGCCTTGACGGCTGCGCGGTCGCGGCGCGCCGGGTCGATCTTCAGGAAATGCTCGACGAGGTTGAAGAAGCGTTCGTAGAACACGCCGGCGGGGATCGTCTCGCTCGCGGTCTTGACCAGCGCGTCGTCGCTCGAGCCGATCGGCAGCGACAGCGAGCCGAACACGCTGAGGCCGACGCTCGCCGACGTGTTCGACTTCTTCAGCGTGTAGCGGTCCTGCACCGCGTTCACGTAGGCGATGCTCGACGTGCCGTCCGCGTTCGCGTCCGCGCACACGACGTGAAATTCGATCACGACGTGCATGTCGTTGCTCGGCTGGAAATTCTTGCTGCCGTCGACCGCGTCGTTGCGCGACGACGATACGACGTAGCCCTGGCTCAGCAGCGCGCGCCGCGCGGCCTCGCAGGCCGCGTCGGATTTCGCGTGGAACGTGTGTGCGTACGGGCTGCTGGTCGCGTCGAACTGCTCCTGCTGATAGATCGGCTTGGGCGGCGACGAGCACGCCGCCAGCACGGTCGCGGCCGCGAGCGCGCACGAAACGGAAAACAGACGGAATCGGTTGTGCATGGCGTCTTTCAAAAGGCTCGGCGAGATGCCGCATCGGGCCGCACGCAGCGTGCGCAACGGCCGGCCGGCGGCCGGCGCGTGCCGGCGGCGGCGCCAGACGGCGTACGGCAATCTCGTATGGCCGGGGCGCTATTATAGTTTCGTTTGATGTCGCGCTCGCTTCAGCCGGCCGACGCGTCACGCGCGACGGCAAGCAATTGCGCCGTCAGCGGGTGATGTTCGCCGCGCCGCGAGCGGATCGCATGGATCTCCTCGGTCACGTCGCCCGCGCGCCCGAGCCGCCGCAGCCCGCGCAGCAGCGACGCGTCGTTCGCACCGAGTTCGCTGAGCGGAAACACGCCGAGGCCGCGCGCCGCGAACACGGCCATCAGCGCGCTGTCCTCGAATTCGCCGACGATGCGCGGCAGGATCCGCTCGGCCTCGAACCAGCGGTCGAGGCGTGCGCGCAGCGCCGAATGCGCGGTCGGCAGCAGCACCGGCAGCTCGGCGAGGCCGTGCGGGAAGCGCTGCCGCGCGGCCGGCGTGACCAGCGCGGCGGGGCCGTACCAGTCGACCGGCGAGGCGACGAGCCGCTCGCTCGTCACGCGCAGGTTGGAGCCCGACGGCGCGCCTTGGCCCGCCAGCACGAGATCGAGGTGATGCAGCGCGAGTTCCGCGAGCAGCGCATCGTGCTCGCCTTCGTGGCACAGCAGCCGCAGCGTGGGCGTGTGCAGCACCGGCGCGAGGATCGCGTGCGCGGCAAGTTTCGAGATCCCGTCCGCAAGACCCACCGCGAGCCGCACCGTCGGCTGGCTGGCCGCCGCCCGCACCTCGTCCGGAATCAGCCGCCCCAGCTCGAAGATCGCTTCCGCGCGCGCGTAGGCGGCCTGCCCGGCGTCGGTCATCGCGACGCCGCGTCCGGCGGGGCGCAGCAGCTGATGGCCGAGCGATTTCTCGAGCTCGCGCACCTGCGCGCTGATGGTCTGCACGGCCATGTCGAGCCGCTCGGCCGCGCGCGCGAACCCGCCTTCCTTCACGACGACCCAGAAGTAGTAAAGATGTCGGAAATTCAGCATCGGATCAAAACTTCGAAAAAACCGAACCAGATGTCAGATTCTCTCTGATTTTTCCGAAGCGTGGACCGAAATATCATCGAGGCTTTCCATTTCACCGATTCCTCTCATGGACTACCTGCTGACGCTTGCCGCCGATCCCGCCGTCTGGGCCGCGCTCCTGACCCTCGTCGTGATGGAGGTCGTGCTCGGCATCGACAACCTGATCTTCATCTCGATTCTGAGCAACAAGCTGCCCGAGGCGCAGCGCGCCCGCACGCAGCGGCTCGGCATCGCGCTCGCGCTGGTGATGCGCCTCGCGCTGCTCGGCACCGTCGCCTGGATCGCGCGCCTCACCGAGCCGGTGTTCTCGCTGTTCGACCATGCGTTTTCGTGGCGCGACATGATCCTGCTGTCGGGCGGCCTGTTCCTGGTCTGGAAGGCGACCACCGAGATCCATCATCACGTGTCGCGCGACGGCGGCAGCGACGGCGCGTCCGGCGGCGCGGCCGGCCTGACGATGTGGGCGGCGGTCGGCCAGATCCTGATGCTCGACATCGTGTTCTCGATCGACAGCATCGTGACGGCGATCGGCATGACCGAGCACATCCCGATCATGTTCGTCGCGGTCATCGCCGCCGTGACCGTGATGCTGTTCGCCGCGCAGCCGCTCGCGCGCTTCATCGACCGCAACCCGACCGTCGTGATGCTGGCGCTGTCGTTCCTGGTCGTGATCGGCATGACGCTGATTGCGGAAGGCTTCGGCTCGCACGTGCCGAAGGGCTATATCTACGCGGCGATGGCGTTCTCCGCGTTCGTCGAAGGCATGAACATGCTGGCGCGGCGCGCGAAGGCCAAGCGCGCGGAAGGCCACTGAGTGATGCCTGCCGCCGTGGCGGCAGGTTCGAGCGGATGCCGGCGGCCTCCGCATGCTGAAAGGAGCGACACGATGAAATGTCCCGTCTGCAAGACGCCCGACCTGCTGATGGCCGAGCGCCAGTCGATCGAGATCGATTACTGCCCTGCGTGCCGCGGCGTGTGGCTCGATCGCGGCGAACTCGACAAGCTGATTGCGCGCGATGCCGGCGACGCGCCGGTGCGCCGCGATCACGCGGCCGCGCCAGGCGATGCATGCGCATCCCGCGCTCGCGACGACGCGTGGGGCCGCGACGGCCGCCCGCACGACGACCGGTCCCGACACGACGGCCGGCGTCGGCGCCGATCGCTGTTCGACCGGTTCGACTTCGATTGAATGCGCTGCGTGCGGCCCGCGTGCCGGTGCGCGCCGGACGCGAAAAAGCCCCGCCCGACTGCATGTCCGGCGGGGCTTTTCATTACGCGCCGCGCTGCGGCGCGCGTTCGCTTACGCGTTGCCGGCCGTCACGTCGATCCGGCGCGGCCGGCTTTCCTCGCGACGCGGGATGGTCAGCGTCAGCACGCCGTCGCGCAGGTTCGCCTCGATCCGCGACGTGTCGAGATCGGGGCTCAGCACGAAGCTGCGGGCAAAGCGCGGCGCGCGCACTTCGGCGTGACGCACGCGCAGTTCGGACGGCGTGTCGATGCGCGTGTCGGCTTCGATCGTCAGCGTGTTGTCGTGCACCTTCACGTCGAGATTCTCGCGCGGCACGCCGGGCAGGTCGGCCCACAGCGTGACGCCGCGGCCGTCCTCGACGATGTCGACCGCCGGCATCGCGGCAGGGCGGCGCACGCTTTCTGTCGCAGCCGCGGGAGCGGCGCCCGTCTGGCGTTCGGTCAGGATCTGGCTCGTATTCATGTCGTTCTCCTCAGCGATTAATGGACGGCGATCGCGCGCGGCTTCGATGCTTCGCGGCGTCCGACACGGATCAGCAGACAGCCGTTTTCATAGCGGGCGCTGACCTTGTCGGGGTCCGCGTTCTGCGGCAGCTCGACGACGCGGCGGAACGTACCGTGAAAGCGCTCCTGCGCATACGCGCGCACGTCGTCGCCTGCGCCCTGGGGCGCGCGCTTGCGCTCGCCGCTGATCGTCAGCAGGTCCTTGTCGATCGACACGTCGAAGTCGGTCGCAGCCATGCCGGGCGCGAATGCGACGATTTCGATCGCATCGTCGGTGGCGCCGACGTTCAGCGCCGGGAAGGCGTTCGGCCGCACTGCGCGGATGCCGGACGGGAGTTCGCCGAACAGGTTCGCCATCTGCCGCTGCACGCGGGCGAATTCGTCGAACAGGTCGTTGCCGAAATGGATACCGCTCATGTTGGTCCTCCGGAACAGGATGCACGGGAGACGCGACGGCGCGCCGTCGATGACGGGCGCGACCGGCTTCTCCAGCGGGTCGGAACGGGCAGCGCGCTGCATGCGGCCGCGGGGTGAAGCGTAATTAGTGACCGCTGCCGCGCATTTCAAGAGCGCGGCATGCAATCTTCGTCGGCGCGCGCGGACGCGGTTCGATGCGACAATCGCCGCGCCATCAACGAATCACGGAGACGGGACGCATATGGACATTCAACGCATCGCGATCGTCGGCGCCGGCGTGATCGGCGCGAGCTGGGCCGCTTTCTATCTGTCGAAGGGCTTCGACGTCGTCGCGACCGACCCCGCGCCGCGGGCCGACGCACGACTGCGCGACGCGCTCGCCGCGTTTCTCGGCGAGCGCGCCGACGAGCTGTCGAAGCGGCTCGCGTTCGACGCCGATCTCGAGCGCGCGCTCGACGGCGTCGATTTCGTGCAGGAAAACGGTCCCGAGCGGCTCGACCTGAAGCGCGAGCTGTATCGCCGGATGGACGACGTGCTGCCCGCGCAGGTGCTGATCGCGTCGAGTTCGTCGGGACTGAAGATGTCGGAGATCCAGACCGCGTGCGCGAAGCATCCGGAGCGCTGCCTGATCGCGCATCCGTTCAACCCGCCGCACCTGATTCCGCTCGTCGAACTGGTCGGCGGCAACGCGACCGACAGCGACGCGATCGCGCGCGCGAAGACGTTCTACGATGCGCTCGGCAAGGAGACGATCGTCCTCAACAAGGAGATGGCCGGACATGTCGCGAACCGGCTCGCGGCCGCGCTGTTTCGCGAGGTGTACCACCTCGTCGGCGAGGGCGTCGTGAGCGTCGCCGACGCGGACAAGGCCGTCGCATGGGGGCCCGGGCTGCGCTGGGCGCTGATGGGGCAGTGCCTGACCTATCACCTCGGCGGCGGCGCGGGCGGCATCGCGCATTTCCTCGAGCACCTGTCGGGCCCGATGACGAGCTGGTGGGACGACCTCGGCACGCCGTCGTTCGACGCGGACGTCGATCGCAAGCTGATCGACGAATTGCGCGCGATCCAGGGCGCGCGCTCGATGCAGGACCTGGCGGCCGAGCGCGACCGGCTGCTGGTCGAGCTGATCGACGCGCGGCGGCGCAGCTTCCTGCCGTAACGGCGCGCAGCGCGGCAACGCGCGTCGGCAGGCGGCCCGGCTACTGTTGCTGCGAGACCGCCTGCGGCGCCCGGTCGAGCCATGCCGGATGCGCGGCCTGGATCAGTTCGCGATTGCGCGCGCGGGTGCGGTCGCTCGGCGGGTAGTCGCCGTCGGTCGTCGGCAGGTCGCCGTCGAGGTAAGCCTGTTTCAGCTGCGCGATGACGTCCGCGCGCGTCAGGCCCGGGTCGGGCAGCGCAGCGTCGGTCTGGGCGAAGGCGGGGGACAGCAGCGCGGCCGCAGCGGTCGCGACGGCGAATCGCATCACGTTCATGGTGCACGCTCCAATCGAAAAGGGACGGCGAAAATACGCGGCGCAAGCCGTGCGTTTTCCGGACGTCCCATTGTCGGGAGCGGGTGCTGCGAGGACGCTGACGCGTCGCGGGCAGCGCTGTCAGCCGCGCTGCGGCAAGCGGGGCGCGGCTACAGCTGGGCGGCCGCCGCGATCAGCGTCGCTTCGAGCGCGAGCGTCGAGCGCGACGCGGCGGCGGGGCGGTCGATCACGTATTCGAGTTCGCCGAGTTCGGGCAAGCCGGCGTCGAGCCGCGCGAGCCCGGCCGGGATCACGTAGCCGGCGAACGCGCTGACGCCGAGCCCCGCGCTCGCGGCCGCGCGCAGCACCGCGACGCTGCTGCTGACCACCGCGATCCGGTACGGCCGCCCGACCGCCTCCAGCGATTCGAGCACGCGGCGGCGCGACACGCTCGGCTCCGGATGCATCGCGAGCGGCAGCACGGTCTCGTGGCCCGTGATGCGCGAATCGGGGCCGGTGCACCAGTACAGCGGCTCGCTGCGGATCACGCGGCCGCGCCGGCTGCCGGCGATCCGTTTCGCGAACACGAGATCGTGCCGGCCCTCGTCGAGCGCGTCGAACAGGTCGCCCGACAGGCCGGTGGCGATCGCGAGCTCGACGTCCGGATTGCGCTGCACGAAGCTCGCGAGCGCGGCCGTCAGGTGCGCGGACGCGAAATCCTCGGACATCGCGAGCCGCACCTTGCCCGACAGCGGCGGCCCGCACACCGACGTGACGGCCTCGTCCATCAGCTCGAGGATGCGCACCGCGTAGCGAAACAGCGCGTCGCCGTGCTGCGACAGCCGCACGTTGCGCGTGTCGCGCTCGAACAGCGGCCGGTCCAGCAACTCCTCGAGACGGCGGATGTGCTGGCTGACGGTCGACTGCGACAGGCTCACGCGTTCGGACGCGGCGGTGAAGCTGCCGGACTGGGCGACGGCGACGAAGCTGCGCAGCAGCTCGGGCGGTAACGGGCGCATTGCTAAATCCACTGAATCGGTTTCGACAACTTCATAAATGGCCGGAGGCGGCGGGGCTAGTATCGGATCACGCACCGGTGCGCCCGCATGGCAGGCCAGCCGGATGCGTCGCCCGTGTCGCGCCGGCGGCTGCATCGGTCAGTCTACGGCGTCCGGCCCGAAACCGCATCATCCCATCGACCGCCCGAGAACGCGTCCGCACGACGGCGCGCCGGGCCGCGGCGCACCGCCGCAGGAGACAGCCCGGCCCGCAAGCGCCGGGCGCCGCACGCCTCCTGCGGACGGCCAGGCGCCCGTCACGAAGAGACTGGAGACGACTCATGATCATCTACGGAACCGCGCTGCTGGCGTTCTGCCATCTGGCCGGGCTGTTTCTCGGCGACCTGCTGGGCGCCGCGATCGGCGTGAAGACCAACGTCGGCGGCGTCGGCATCGCGATGCTGCTGCTGATCTGCCTGCGGCTGTGGCTGCACCGGCGCGGCTGGCTGCCGAAGGAGACCGAGGCCGGCGTCGGCTTCTGGGGCGCGATGTACATCCCGGTCGTCGTCGCGATGGCCGCGAACCAGAACGTCGTCGCCGCGCTGAGGGGCGGGCCGGTCGCGCTGCTGGCCGCGGTCGGCGCGGTCGCGATCTGCGCGTGCTGCATTGCGGTACTGGTGCGCACCGGGCGCGACGACACGGCCTTCGCGGGCGTGCCGCAATTCGAAGAACAGTGACGGAGGCCGCCATGCTGCAGATGCTCGAAAAAGTCGTCGCCCACAACGGGCTCGTCGCGTCGTTCGCGCTGGTCGGCCTGATCATGTGGGTGTCGTCGATCGCGTCGCGCAAGCTCACGTTCGGCCGCGTGCACGGCTCCGCGATCGCGATCGTGATCGGCCTCGCGCTGGCCTACGTCGGCGGCGCATTCACCGGCGGCGAGAAAGGCATCGCCGACCTGCCGCTGTTCGCGGGCGTCGGGCTGATGGGCGGCGCGATGCTGCGCGATTTCGCGATCGTCGCGACCGCGTTCGAGGTGCAGCCGGCCGAAGCGCGCAAGGCCGGGCTGGTCGGCGTGCTGTCGCTGCTGCTCGGCACCGTGCTGCCGTTCATCGTCGGCGCGTGCATCGCGCGCGCGTTCGGCTATACCGATGCGGTCAGCATGACGACCATCGGCGCGGGCGCCGTCACCTACATCGTCGGGCCCGTCACGGGTGCGGCGATCGGCGCGAGTTCCGACGTGATCGCGCTGAGCATCGCGACCGGGCTCGTGAAGGCGATCATCGTGATGATCGGCACGCCGGTCGCGGCCGGCTTCATGGGCCTGAAGACGCCGCGCTCCGCGATGATCTTCGGCGGCCTCGCGGGCACCGTCAGCGGCGTCAGCGCCGGGCTCGCGGCGACCGACCGCCGGCTCGTGCCGTACGGCGCGCTGGTCGCGACCTTCCATACCGGCGTCGGCTGCCTGCTCGGGCCGTCGGTGCTGTTCTTCACGACGCGCGCGCTGGTCGGCGCATAGCGCGGCGGGGCCTGCGCGCCGCGTCCGCACGGGCAGCGCGCAGGACGCATCCATCGCGGCCGCCTCTGAGTCGGATTCGGCAACATCATCAATCGGCGGCGGCGCCAGGCTTAGAATGCCGCTGGACCATCGAAGCAGGAGAACTGTTCATGACGGGATGGAATCACGCGCGGCAGGCGCGCGATGCACGCCTCGCGGCCGGCGCGCCGTTCGCGCGCGGCAAGCGGGTCGATGCGCGCGACGCGGTGGCGCTGCTCGAAGCGGTGCTGCGCCCCGGCGATCGCGTTTGCCTCGAAGGCGACAACCAGAAGCAGGCCGACCTGCTCGCGACGGCGCTCGCCGACGTCGACAGCGCGAAGGTGCACGACCTGCACATGGTGCAGTCGGGCGTCGTGCTGCCCGAGCATCTCGACGTGTTCGAGCGCGGCATCGCGAAGCGCCTCGATTTCGCGTATTCGGGCCCGCAGTCGCAGCGGATCGCGAAGCTGCTGTTCGGCGGCAAGATCGCGCTCGGCGCGGTGCATACCTACCTCGAGCTGTTCGCGCGCTACTTCATCGACCTCACGCCGCACGTCGCGCTGATCGCGGCGGTCAGCGCCGACGCCGACGGCAACCTGTATACGGGCCCGAACACCGAGGACACGCCGACCGTCGTCGAGGCGACCGCGTTCAAGGACGGCATCGTGATCGCGCAGGTCGACCGCATCGTCGACAAGGTGCCGCGCGTCGACATTCCGGGCGACCGCGTGCATTTCGTCGTCGAGGCGGGCCGCCCGTTCTACGTCGAGCCGCTGTTCACGCGCGATCCGGCTGCGATCACCGAAACGCAGATCCTGACTGCGATGCTCGCGATCAAGGGCATCTACGAGCCGTACGGCATCAAGCGCCTGAACCACGGGATCGGCTTCAACACCGCGGCGATCGAGCTGCTGCTGCCGACCTACGGCGCGAAGCTCGGGCTGAAGGGCAAGGTCTGTACGCATTGGGCGCTGAACCCGCATCCGACGCTGATCCCGGCGATCGAATCGGGCTGGGTCGAGCAGATCCACTGCTTCGGTTCCGAAGTCGGGATGGACGAATACATCCGCGCGCGCTCCGACGTGTGGTTCACGGGCCCGGACGGCTCGCTGCGTTCGAACCGCGCGTTCTGCCAGACGGCCGGCCTCTATGCGTGCGACATGTTCATCGGCTCGACGCTGCAGATCGATCTGTCCGGCCATTCGTCGACGGTCACGGCCGAGCGCATCGCCGGCTTCGGCGGCGCGCCGAACATGGGCAGCGACGCGCGCGGGCGGCGTCATCCGAGCGAACCGTGGCTGAAGGCCGGCGCGGAAGCCGATCCTGATACGCCGGCCGCGCTGCGGCGCGGGCGCAAGCTGGTCGTGCAGATCGGCGAGACCTTCGGCGACAAGAACGTGCCGATGTTCGTCGAGAAGCTCGACGCGCTGAAGCTCGCCGACAAGCTGCAGCTCGATCTCGCGCCGATCATGGTCTACGGCGACGACGTCACGCACATCGTCACCGAGGAGGGGATCGCGAACCTGCTGATGTGCCGCGACCGCGACGAGCGCGAACAGGCGATTCGCGGCGTCGCCGGCTATACGGAGATCGGCCGCGGCCGCGACCGCAGGATGGTCGAGCGGCTGCGCGAGCGCGGCGTGATCCGCCGCCCGGAGGATCTCGGCATCGATCCGCTCGACGCCGACCGCCGCTGGCTCGCCGCGCGCTCGATCAAGGATCTCGTGCACTGGTCGGGCGGCCTGTATGCGCCGCCGGCCCGGTTCCGCAACTGGTGAGGAAGACGGCATGGAACAGTTGAACTATCGCTTCACCGCGCGCGAACGCGCGAAGGGCGAACGGGACTCGGCGCTCGTCGGCGTGGTCGCGTCCGGCAATCTCGAGGTGCTGGTCGAACGCACGCTGCCGGGCCGCGAATGCGAGATCGACATCCGCACCGCGGCGGTCGGTTTCGGCGCGGTCTGGCAGGCGGTCGTCGCGGACTTCGTCGAGCGGCGCACGCCGGGCGGCCTGAAGCTGTCGATCAACGACGGCGGCGCGCGGCCCGACATGGTGTCGCTGCGGCTCGCGCAGGCGGTGCGCGCGATCGAGGGGGACGCGGCATGAGCGACGTCAACCTCGGTCACGATGCGCCGGCCTTCGTCGCGAACGCCGCGAGCTGGTACGAAGCGTCGGCGCGGCAGCGCATCGACGGGCTGCTCGACGCGGGCAGCTTCGGCGAATTCCTCGGGCCGGCCGAACGCGTGACGAGCCCGCACCTGCCGCTGTTCGACCTGCCGCAGCAGTTCGACGACGGCATGGTGGTCGGCCACGGCCGGCTCGACGGCCGGCCGGTGTTCGTCGCCGCGCAGGAGGGCCGCTTCATGGGCGGCGCGTTCGGCGAAGTGCACGGCGCGAAGCTGACCGGCCTCTTGCGCGCGGCGCGCGAATGCGGCACGCCGGTGCTGATCCTGTTCGATACGGGCGGCGTGCGGCTGCAGGAGGCGAATGCGGGCGAGCTCGCGATCGCCGAGATCATGCGGGCGCTCGTCGAGGCGCGCACGGCCGGCGTGCCGGTAATCGGCCTGATCGGCGGCCGCGCGGGCTGCTACGGCGGCGGCGGGCTGCTCGCCGCGTGCTGCTCGGCGCTCGCGGTGTCGGAGCAGGGCCGCATCAGCGTGTCGGGGCCGGAAGTGATCGAGACCAATCGCGGCGTCGAGGAATTCGATGCGAAGGACCGCGCGCTGATCTGGCGCACGATGGGCGGCAAGCACCGGCGCCTGATCGGCGGCGCGGACCGCTACGTCGCCGACACGCCACAGGCGTTTCGCGCGGCGGCGCTCGAGCTGATCGGCTGCGCGCCGACGTTCGACACGGCGATGCTGCGCGCCGAGCAGGCGCGGCTCGACACACGCGTCGCGCGTTTCGGTGCGTGCGCGGATGCGCTCGACGTGTGGCGCACGCTGGGCGCCAACGCGCCGGAAGCGATTCCCGGGATGCCGGACGACGCGTTCATTGCGCTCGCCGATCAACTGCAGGAGTTGAAATGAAACCACGCTCACTCGGTTTGCCGCACCCCGGACGGGGCGGCCCGGCAGGAGGCCTCGCATGACGCTCGACGAAGTCCTGAACGCGCTGTTCCCGCACGGCCATGCGATCGCGCGCGACGGCGGCCTGCTCGCCGGTCATGCGGAACTGGGCGGCGCGCGCGTCGACGTGATCGGCGTGGCCGAACGCTTGCCGTTCGGCATCGATGAAGCGCTGAAACTCGCGTCGCACGTGCTCGACACGATCGAGCGCGGCGCGGCGACGCCGATCCTCGTGCTGGTCGACAGCGACAGCCAGCGGATGAGCAAGCGCGACGAACTGCTGGGCCTGAACGAAGGGCTGTCGCATCTCGCGAAGTGCCTGATCCACGCGGATCTCGCCGGGCATCGGACGATCGGCGTGCTGTATGGCCACACGGCGGCCGGCGCGTTCATCGCGACCGCGCTGGCGACGCGCACGCTGCTCGCGCTGCCGGGCGCCGAGCCGGAAGTGATGGACCTGCCGTCGATGTCGCGCGTGACGAAGCTGCCGATCGACGTGCTCAAGGAGATGTCGCGTTCGACGGCCGTGTTCGCGCCGGGCCTCGACAATCTCGTCAAGATGGGCGCGGTCGATGCGGTGCTCGATCCGGCGCGGGCGCTCGATGCGCAGGTCGCGTCATGGCTCGCGAAGCCGGTCGACCGCGTCGATCGCCGCGCCGCGCGCGGGCGGCCGGTCGCGGCCGAGGTCGCACAGCGCGTCGAGGCGCTCGCGCGTGCCGCACGCTGACGCACCGCTGCGCCGCCACACGCTCGTCACGCTGACGGCGGCGGGGTGGCGCGCGGCGTTCGCGCGCGATCCGCTGCTGGCGGCCGATCCGTGCGCGCAGAGCTGGGCGGAGCACGGCTGGCCGCTGATCGTGCGCCGCGCGTCGCCGGACGAGGCGGCGGCCGGCCGCGTGCCGCTCGGCATGCCGCTGCCGCCGTCGGCCGGCAAGCGTCGCATCGCGCTGAACGTCTCCGCCGATGCGCTCGCGACGGTCGGCCCGCTGCCGGCGCTGGCCGATGTGCGCGGCGCGGCGCCCGACGCGTGGCAACCGGCGTTGCGCGAGCTCGATGCGCTCGGCGCGCGCTGCGGCGTGCCGGGGCGCGCGTTCGGCAGCCTCGCATGGCAGTGGCTGACGGGCGAAACCTATCTGGGCGCGTCGTCCGATCTCGACCTCGTATTTCCGCTGCCGGGCGCAGGCCGGCTCGCGCCGCTGCTCGACGGGCTCGCGGCGGTCGATGCGCACGCGCCGATGCGCATCGACGGCGAGCTGCTGCGCGACGATGGGGCGGGCGTCAACTGGCGCGAGCTGCAGGCGCGGCTGCCCGAGGTCGCGCTGAAGACCGCGACCGGCGTCGAGCTGGTTTCGGCAGACCTGTTCACCGGGGCCGGACGATGAGCGCGCGAGCCGTCTGTCGCATCCCGGCGCCGACCGACGCCGAGCGCATCGCGGCGCTCGCCGAGCACAGCCTCCTGCTCGAGATCGACACCTATCCGAAGCCGGGGCTCGTCAGCCACGTCGATACCGGCAGTCATGCGGACATGGATGCCGCAATGTTTGCGCGCAGCGCGGCCGTGCTGCGGCCGTATTTCGCGGAACTGGCCGAGGCGGGCGCGCGCGACGCGGAGATGGCCGCGCTGCGCAAGATCGGCCTGCGTGCCGAGCATGCGATGCTCGCGGCGACGGGCGGCGTCAACACCCATCGCGGCGCGATCTTCGGGCTCGGGCTGCTGTGCGCGGCCGCGGGCCGGCGCGGCGTGCCCGGCGCGGTGCCCCGCGACCTGACGCTCGGCGCGTGGGTGGCGCGCCGCTGGGGCGCCGATATCCTCGGCGGCCCGCGCCTGCCCGACAGCCATGGCGAGCGCGCGAGCCGCCGCTACGGCGTCGGCGGCGCGCGCCGCGAAGCGGCCGACGGTTTCGTCACCGTCTATCGGGTCGGGCTGCCCGCGCTGCGGCGCGCACGGCTCGACCGGCCGGACGATCCGGAAGCCGCGCGCGTCGACGCCTGCTTCGCGCTGATCGCCGCGCTCGACGACACGAACCTGCTGCACCGCGGCGGGCAGGCCGGCCTCGATTTCGCGTGGGCGGCCGCGCGCGCGTTCGTCGCACGCGGCGGCGTGCGCGCGCGCGACTGGCGGCTGCGCGCAGCCGCCGCGCATCGCGCGTTCGTCGCGCGGCGGCTGAGCCCGGGCGGCGCGGCCGACCTGCTCGCGATGAGCGTGTTCGTCGATGCGCTCGAACCGGACGAGGCGACGCGATGACGCTGGCCATCCTCTGCTCGGGGCAGGGCGCGCAGCGCGCCGACATGTTCGATCTGACCGGCGCCGCGCCGCAGGCCGACGCGCTGTTCGCGCACGCGGGACGGCTGCTCGGCGACGATCCGCGCACGTGGGTCCGGCAGGCCGGTTCGGACGCGCTGCGCGAGAACCGCGCCGCGCAGATTCTCTGCACGGTGCAGGCGCTGGCGGCCGCCGCGCTGCTCGAAGCGGCATGGCCGCGCCGGCGCTGCGTGGCCGGCTACAGCGTCGGCGAAGTCGCGTCGTGGAGCGTCGCGGGGATCGTCGACCCGCACGACGCGCTCGACCTGGCGGCCGCGCGTGCGCAGGCGATGGACGCCGCGAGCGACGGCGACGAGCGGATGGCGTTCGTGCGCGGGTTGTCGCGCGCGCAGCTCGCGCAGCTTTGCGACGGCCGCGAGGCCGCGATCGCGATCGCCAATCCCGGCGATGCGTTCGTGGTCGCCGGGACGCAGGCCGATGTCGATGCGGTGGCCAACGATGCCGTACATGCCGGCGCGCAGCGCGTCGCGCCCGTGTGCGTGCGGATCGCGTCCCACACGCGCCGGCTCGCGGCCGCCGTGCCCGTGTTTCGCGCGTCGCTCGCCGCGCTGCGCGTGCGCCGGCCGCTGCCCGGCACGCGGCTGTTCTCGGGGATCGACGGTGCGTCGGTGCTCGACGTCGACGCCGGGCTCGACAAGCTCGCGCGCCAGATCGCCGAGCCGGTCGAGTGGGCGGCGTGCCTGGCGGCATGCGTGGAGGCCGGCGCGACAGCGTTTCTCGAACTCGGGCCCGGGCGCGCGCTGGCCGACATGGCGAGCGGCGCCTACCCGGCGCTGCCGGCGCGCAGCCTCGCCGATTTTCGCTCGGTCGACGGCGTGACGGGCTGGCTTGCGCGCGTCGCCGCAGGCTGATCGAACGCGCGGCGACGCGTGCGCCGCGCAGCCGTTTCGCACCGTGTGTTGCGCCGACGCAGCACCGCCGCGACGGGCGCTTGCCACGCGAATTGGCGTCGCTACAATGGCGCCCGCCATGAGACCAGCCGCCTTACTCGTCGCCGCGCTCGGCTGCGCGGCGACCGCCCACGCCGCCCAGATTCCGTCCGACGCCGCGTCCGTCGGCGCCTATTTTTCATACGACAACGCGGCAGCCGACGCGACCGTCGACCTGATCGAACGCGCGCAGCGCCGCGTGCTGCTGGCAGGCTATGCGTACGTGCCGCCGGCCGTCGCAAGCGCGCTGCGGGCGGCCCGCGCGCGCGGGATCGAGGTGCGCGTCGTGCTCGTGCGTTCGGCGCACGCGGGCAAGTACAGCGGCGCAGGCTATCTGAAGTCGGCCGGCATCGACGTCGCGATCGACTCGCGACATGGCGATCCGGCGCCGCGCTTCGTGATCGTCGACGACAGCGTCGCGCTGACCACGCTGTCCGGCGACGCGGCCGCGCGTGCCGAGACGGTCAACGTCTTTCATCGCGCGCCCGAGCTCGCGCAATCCTACGCACAATCGTTCTGGCGCCTGTACCGGCAGGCGGGCGGTTTCTGACGCCGCGCGAGCGCGCGCAAGCCGCGCGCGGGCCGGGTCGCCGCGCACGCGGCACGCACGCCGGTATGACCCCGCTTGCATCGAAGGCGTCGATGCACCAAGCTCGTTAGCAGGGCGCCGGCGCAGGTCGCGCAAGGCCGGCGCAGGGGCAGGGAGCCGATCATGACCGAGTGTTTCGCCGATCGTGCCGACGCGGGCAGCCGGCTCGCCGGCGCGCTGCACGACTACGCGGGGCGCGGCGACGTCGTCGTGCTCGCGTTGCCGCGCGGAGGAGTGCCGGTCGCATATCCGGTCGCGCAGGCGCTGCGCGCGCCGCTCGACATACTGGTCGTGCGCAAGCTCGGCGTGCCGTACGAGCCCGAGCTCGCGATGGGCGCGATCGCGACGGGCGGCACGATTCATCTGCAGCATGCGGTGATCCGCTCGATGGGCGTGACCGATGCGCAGCTCGCCGACACGATCGCGCGCGAAAGCGACGAACTGAAGCGCCGCGAAGCCCTTTATCGCGGCGCGCGGGCGCCGTTGCCGGTCGAGGGGCGCACCGCGATCGTCGTCGACGACGGCGTCGCGACCGGCGCCTCGATGCGCGTCGCGTTGCAGGCGCTGCGCGAACGCCATCCGGCGCGGATTGTCGCCGCGGTGCCCGTTGCGCCGGCGAGCGCGCGCCATGCGTTCGACACGCTCGCCGATGCGTTCGTCGCGGTGGTGTGGCCGCTGTCGCTGTTCGGCATCAGCCAGTTCTATGCCCGCTTCGAGCAGACCGGCGACGACGAGGTGCGCCGGCTGCTCGATGCGGCGTGCGAACCGGGCGGCGACCTCAGCTCCGCCTGATTCTCCGTGCACGCGCCCGTGGCCGCGCGGCCTCGGCCCGTGCGAACAGGCGCTGCAGCGCCGGATGCACGTCGTCGGTCCAGTGCGCGCCGCAAAACAGTCCGTAGTGATCGCAGTCGTCGACGTCGATCCGCTGCCGTTCGCCGGCGGCGAGGCCGCAGCACAAGTCGAGCGCCGCATGGGTCTGGCCGGCGCCCGTGACGGCGTCGCGCGCGCCTTCGACGGTCAGCAGCGCGATGCCGCGCAGCGCGGCCGGCTCGACGCGCCGGCCGTCGACGTCCCACGTGCCGTTCGCGAGGCACATGCGCTGGAACACGACATCGACGGTATCGAGAAAGTACTCGGCCGGCATGTCGAGCAGCGCGGTGTATTCGCGCAGCGCGCGCCGTGCCGCGGCGAACGCGGCCATGTCGAGGCGCGCCGCGGCGCGCGCATAGTCGTCGATCAGCGTCAGGAAGCGCTGCGGATACAGCAGCGCGATCTCGCCTTGCTGCAGATAGGTCGGGAACACATGGCGGCCCTGTCCGCGAAAGCCGGGCGGCACGATGTCGATCAGGTGACGGCGGCACCACGCGAGCGAATGGGACGCGGCGGCGGCGCCGAGCGTGCTCGGGTTGAGGCGCGCATCGAGCGGGCCGCCGATCAGCGCGACGCTCGCCGGCGGCGCGAGGCCGCGGCCGGCGCGCAGCGCGAGCGCGCCGAGCGCCGGCACGGTGGCCTGGCACACCGCGACGACGTGCAGCGGTCGCGCGTCGTCCAGCTGCGCATCGATGAAGCCGTCGAGCATCGCCACGTATTCGTCGAGCCCGAAGCGGCCCGCGGCGGGCGGGATGTCGCGCGCATTGATCCAGTCGGTCACCGATACGTCGCCGTCGGCGAGCAGCGTCTCGACGGTTTCGCGCATCATCACGGCCGCATGACCCGCGAGCGGCACGCACAGCAGCACCGTGCGCGCGGCGCCGGCGCGACCGAAGCGGCGCAGGTCGCAGAACGGCGTGTGCGCGGCGATCCGCTCGTCGATGGGGATGTCGCGACCGTCGACGGCCAGCGGCCGGATGTCGAAGCGCGGCGGTCCGGCCGGCGGCCCGAGCAGCGGCTCGAACAGGTCGTCGTAGCACGACGACGCGGCCTGCGGCAGCGCCGCCGCCGGCCACGCGTCGAACGCGTGCCGTGTCGCGTCGCGCCACGCGCGCATCCATTCCCGCTGCTGCTCGACGAGGGCGTACCACATGGCGGACCTCGCGGTGGAGAAGGCGTGAACCTGCATTATGGTCACGGTTGCGGGGCAGCGGGATGGGTGTTGACGCCTACGACGCGCCGGCCGCGCGACGGGTGTCGCGCGCTGCGGCGGGCACGCGCACGCGGCGCTAGGCGCGCACGCGCGACGCTGCTACAGTCGTCGGTCCCATTCCCTCAAGCGGAGCGTTTGCGATGAAGCTGATCGGCATGCTGGATTCCCCGTTCGTGCGCCGCGTCGCCATTTCGGCGAAGCTGCTCGACCTGCCGTTCGAACACGAGCCCCTGTCGGTGTTCCGTCACTTCGACCGGTTCAGGACGGTCAATCCGGTCGTCAAGGCGCCGACGCTCGTGACCGACGACGGCGCGACGCTGCTCGATTCGTCGCTGATCGTCGACTATCTCGACCACCGCGTCGCGCCGGAACGGCGCCTGCTGCCCGACGCACCCGATGCGCGGCTGCGCGCGCTGGTGCCGGTCGGCTTCGCGCTCGCGGCGGCCGAGAAGACCGTGCAGGTCGTCTACGAGCAGATGCTGCGGCCGACCGACAAGCAGCACGAACCGTGGCTCGAGCGCGTGCTGAGCCAGCTCGAGGCCGCGTATGACGCGCTCGAGCCGCTGGTCGCGGCCGCGCACGGCTGGTTCGGCGGCGCGCGGCTGCTGCAGCCGGACGTGACGACGGCGGTCGCGTGGCGCTTCACGCAGTTCATGGCGGCCGATTTTGCGCCGCTCGCGCGGATCGATCCGGCCCGCTATCCGGCGCTCGCCGCGCATTCGGCGCGTGCGGAGGCGCTGCCGGCGTTCGTCGAGACGCCGCTCGACTGAAGCGACGACCGGGCCGGCGGCGCAGGCTGGCGGTGCGCGCAGGCGCCGCCACCCGGGCGCCGTCGATTGTTCTTGGGCGCTGACAAGTGACTTCGCTTTCCTGCGGTTTATCCGGATGGCGGCGATCCCTAGAATCCACTCCATCGAATAGCGCATTGCCAGATGGAGTCGATGATGAAAGCCCTGATCGAATCGAGCCTGTACCACCCGTCCGTTCTGCTGCCGCTGGCCGCGCTGACGCAGCTGATGGTCGAGCGCGATTTCAATCTCGGCCAGGTCGGCCTGATCGTGGCCGCGCGAGGCGCGCAGGCGGCCGTGGCGCGCTCGCGCGCACTGATCTTCTGCCGGCACTGCGAAGCGCACGCATGACGGCGCGCGCCATGCGCAGATGAAAAAAAGCCCGGCCGGCGCGCATGCGCCGATCGGGCGGATCCGAGGGCCGGGCAGCCGGCCACACGATCAGGCCCCGGTTCCCGCCGGGGCTTTTTCATTGCGGCGCTCAGGCGCGCGCGGTCGAGACGACGCCGTACAGCTCCGATTCGTCCTCGTCGCGCAGCTTGCGCACGAGCTGGTGCGCCTCGCGGCGCGTCGCGACGGCCGGCGGCGAGCCCTTCAGCGGCTGGCGCGCGGTTTCCGCGAGCGCGACGACCGACACCACGCCGATCACGGCGGCGCCCATCATGTAGTACGCGGGCATCATCAGGTTGTGGGTCGCGTCGACGAGCCACGCGGTCACGAGCGGCGTCGTGCCGCCGAACAGCGACACCGACACGTTGAAGCCGATCGCGAGCGCGCCGTAGCGGATCTCGGTCGGGAACAGCGCCGGCAGGGCGGACGGCATCACGCCGGTGAAGCACGACAGCAGCACGCCGAGGATCAGCAGGCCGCCGAATACCGACGCGGTGGTGCCTGCATGGATCAGCATCAGCGCCGGGATCGACAGCACCAGCAGGCCGACGCAGCCGGCCAGCATCACCGGCTTGCGGCCGACCCGGTCGGACAGGCGGCCGGCGGCGAGCGTCATCGGCATCATCAGCACCATCACGAGCAGCACCAGCACGAGGCTGTGCGATTCGTCGAAGTGCAGCGTCGACGACATGAAGCTCGGCAGGTACGACAGCACCATGTAGTCGGTGACGTTGAAGATCAGCACGAGGCCGACGCACAGCAGCAGCGCGCGCCAGTTGCGCAGCAGCGTCTCGCGGAAGCGCGCCTTCGGCACGGCCTTGTCCTGCGCTTCGCGCTCCTCGGCCTGGCGCTTGAACGCCGGCGTCTCCTCGAGCTTCATCCGGATATAGAGGCCGATCAGGCCGAGCGGGCCCGCGATCAGGAACGGCACGCGCCAGCCCCACGACAGCAGCGCTTCCTGCGACAGCGACGCGGTGAGCAGCGCGACGACGCCTGCGCCCATCACGTAGCCGATCAGCGTGCCGAACTCGAGGAAGCTGCCCATGAAGCCGCGGCGCTTGTCGGTCGAGAACTCGGCGATGAAGGTCGCGGCGCCGCCGTATTCGCCGCCGGTCGAGAAGCCCTGCACGAGGCGGGCGACCAGCAGCAGCACGGGCGCCATGATGCCGATCGACGCGTAGCTCGGGATCAGGCCGATCGCGAAGGTGCCGACGGCCATCATGATCATCGTCATCGCGAGCACGCGCTGGCGGCCGATGCGGTCGCCGAGCGGGCCGAACACCATGCCGCCGAGCGGGCGCACGAGGAACGCGGCCGCGAACGTGCCGAAGGTGGCCAGCAGCTGCGCGGACGGGCTGCTGGACGGGAAGAACACCTTGCCGAGCGTGACGGCGATGTAGCTGTAGACGCCGAAGTCGAACCATTCCATCGCATTGCCGATGGCCATCGCGCTGACGGCGCGCTTGAGCAGGCTCTGGTCGACGACGGTAATGTCGTCCGCGGCGAGCGGGGCCTCGCCGGTCGACGACGGGGAAGAAGAGACAGCGGTCGGGCTGACGTGTGTTGCGGTCAAGGTCATGCACTCCTTTGACTGCGCCGGAACGGGCGAGCCGTCCGACACGGTTTGCCGGCAAGCGCGGTGTCGTGTGCGGCGCGTCGGGGCAGGCCATTAAACGCTTACTGCGCAAGGGCTTGCTTCGACGCGGGCCCGATGGGCCGTCGCGACAGTGCGCTCATGAAGAATGGGCCGCGTGATGCTGGCGGCAGATGCCGGTGCGGACGAAGTCCGGCGTTCCGGCGGACGCCCCGGAAGGGCGACGAAACGAGAAAAAGCGAGCCGCTCGGGCGCGCTTCTCTGTGGATGCGATTCCGGCCGAAGCCCCGGCCCGCCACGGGCGGACAGACTTCGCCCAAAATCGAATGGGCAGAAATTGAATGTTGAAACAGGCGACATGATAGCACGATGACAGACGATCGTGCAAATTGCCGGGAAACGCCCGTGGGGCGGGGCGCGCTCCGGTATGATCGGCGGCGCGCGGCATGGCCGCGCAGGCCCGATGATGCGGGCCGCATTCATGGGGAACCGGATGACCGAATGGATCAGGATCGCGGCGCTGTTCGCCGCCACCGCGCTGGCCGAAATCGTCGGCTGCTACCTGCCGTGGCTCGTGCTGAAGGCGGGCCGGCCCGTGTGGCTGCTGGCGCCGGCCGCGCTGTCGCTCGCGCTGTTCGCGTGGCTGCTGACGCTGCATCCGAGCGCGGCGGGGCGCACGTATGCGGCGTACGGCGGCATGTACATCGCGGTCGCGCTGATCTGGCTGCGGACGGTGGACGGCGTCGCGCTGACCCGCTGGGACGTGGCCGGCGCGGCGCTCGCGCTGGCCGGGATGGCCGTCATCGCGCTGCAGCCGCGCGCGTGAGCGCGGCCGCAGGCGCGGCGCTGCTGCGTCAGGCCGCTTCGGCGGCGTCGGCCGCGGCCGCCTGGCGCCACACGCAGGTGCCCTTGACCGACTTGTCGAGCTCGTCGAGCTGGGTCTGATGCGCGGCAAGCTCGTCGTCGCTCGCGGCCAGCACGGGCAGGTCGAGCGACGCGAGCGACACGCGCTGGCCGCCGCCCGCGCCGCCGTCGGCCGCCTCGTCGTCGAGCATGTCGATCACGAGGCTGTCCTGTCCGCGCGTCATCGCCAGATACACCTCGGCGAGCAGTTCCGAGTCGAGCAGCGCGCCGTGCAGCGTACGGTGCGCGTTGCTGATACCGAAGCGGTCGCACAGCGCGTCGAGCGAGTTGCGCTTGCCGGGGAACATCTGCTTGGCCTGCACGAGCGTGTCGATCACGCCGCCGCAATGCTCGGTGAACGGCGGCAGGCCGAGCCGCGCGAACTCGGCGTCGAGAAAGCCGAGGTCGAACGGCGCATTGTGGATGATCAGCTCCGCGCCCTTCACGAAGTCGCGGATCTGGTCGACGACTTCCGCGAACTTCGGCTTGTCGCTGAGGAATTCGGTGGTCAGGCCGTGCACCGCCAGCGCGCCCGGATCGCTGTCGCGCTCGGGGTTCACGTAGATGTGCAGGTTGTTGCCGGTGAGCCGCCGGTTCAGCAGCTCGACGCAGCCGATTTCGATGAGGCGGTCGCCCGTGCGGGGATTCAGGCCGGTGGTTTCGGTATCGAGAATGATCTGGCGCATGTCGGATAAATCGGGAGAAACAGGGCAGGGAGGCGGCCCGCGGTCAGGCCGCGAGCGATTCGACGCCGCGATTGGCGAGCGCGTCCGCGCGTTCGTTTTCGGGATGGCCCGCGTGGCCCTTCACCCAGCGCCACTCGACCTCGTGCTGCACGACGAGCGCATCGAGCCGCTTCCACAGGTCGGCGTTCTTCACCGGCGTCTTCGCCGCGGTCATCCAGCCCTTCTTCTTCCAGCCGTGGATCCACTCGCTGATGCCTTTCTGCACGTACTGCGAATCGGTATGGACGATCACGCGGCACGGCCGCTTCAGCGCTTCGAGCGCGGCGATCACGCCCATCAGCTCCATGCGGTTGTTGGTCGTGTTCGGCTCGCCGCCGAACAGCTCCTTCTCGCGGTCGCCGAAGCGCAGCAGCGCGCCCCAGCCGCCGGGGCCGGGATTGCCCTTGCAGGCGCCGTCGGTATAGATGTCGATCGTGTCGATGGTCATGAGTGTTCTTGATGGGTGGTCGGGGAGGCCGCCGGCGTCAGGCCCGGCGCGAGCACGGGCTTCTTCACCTTGATCGGGCCGACGAGGCGCATGCCGCGCACGCGCTTGACGGCCGTCACCATGTAGACGGCGCCGAAGATCGGCCACCAGCGGTCGCCGGCGGCTTCCATGAAGCCGTAGCGGGCGAGCCATTTGTCGGTGGCGAGCGGCGGCCGGTAGCAGCCGAAGCGGCCGCGCTCGAGATCGAAGCCGAGCAGCTTGATCCAGTCCTTGAGCCGGATGAAGGCGATCTGGTCGCGCGTGGCCGGCACGAACGGCCGGTTCGCCATGCGCCCGAAGGTTTGCCGCATGCCCCACAGGCTCAGCGAATTGAAGCCGGTGATCACGAGCTGGCCTTCCGGCATCAGCACGCGCTCGGCCTCGCGCAGCAGCCGGTGCGGGTCGGACGTGAATTCGAGCGTATGCGGCATCACGATCAGGTCGACGCTCTGCGACTCGAACGGCAGGTCCAGCAGGTCGCACCAGGTCGTGCTGCGATCGGCCGGCGCGTGCTGCGGCGCGTGCGCCGCGCGCGCCCACGGATACTGGAACGGCGCGCTCGCGCCGCTCGCCGGATCGAGCACGAGGCCGCGATACGGCATGCGGTTCTCGCGCAGCGCGTCGAGCTGCGGCAGCCCGAGCTGCAGCGCGTGAAAACCGAACACGTCGGACACGATGCGGTCGAGCTGCGCCTGCTCCCAGCCCAGCACGTAGCGGCCGGGAGGGGAGTCGGTCCAGGCTGGCCAGTCTATAATTTGTCGGTCAGACATAGCGATGATTACGCGCCCATGAACGAGCTGGAATACGTGCCGGTACCGGCATTCGAAGACAACTACATCTGGCTCGTGTCGGACGGCCGCGATGCGATCGCCGTCGATCCGGGTGAAGCCGCGCCGGTGCGCCGCGTTCTTGCCGAACGCGGCTGGCGGTTGACCGCTATTTTACTCACGCACCACCACGCCGACCATGTCGGCGGTGTCGAGGCGCTGCGCGCTGGCCAGCCGGACGATCTTCCGCTGCCCGTCTACGGCCCTGCCGCCGAGGGGATCGGCGTGGTCACGCAGCCGCTCGCGGGCGGCGCGCGCGTGACGCTCGCCGCGCCGGCCGCGCACTTCGACGTGCTCGACGTGCCGGGTCACACGCGCGGCCATATCGCTTACTTCCAGCCCGCCGGGCAGGGCGCGGCGGTGCCCCACGTGTTCTGCGGCGACACGCTGTTCTCGTGCGGCTGCGGCCGCCTGTTCGAGGGCACGCCCGCGCAGATGCTCGCGTCGCTCGACGCGCTCGCGGCGCTGCCGGGCGACACGCGCGTGCATTGCGCACACGAATACACACTGTCGAACATCCGCTTCGCGCTCGCCTGCGAACCCGGCAACGCGGCACTGGCCGCGTGGCGCGACGAAGCGCAGGCGCTGCGCGCGCGCGGCGTCCCGACGCTGCCCACTACGATCGCGCACGAACGTGCCGTTAACCCGTTCATGCGTGCGGACAGCGAGGCGATCCGCGCGACGCTCGAGGCCGAACTGCACGAAACGGTGCCGGACCGTCTCGCGGCGTTTCGGCTGCTGCGTGAATGGAAAAACCGGTTCCGATGAGCATTTCCGGAGGACTCCAAAGCTCAAGCGGAGTCTGTAAAAATTGCTCCAAATGTAGGATTTGGCTGAGTTTTCGGTGTTTTTATTGACGTGAAGCACGCACTTCCGTAGTATCGCCTGCAATTTCCAGCCGTCGGAAGCCGAGATTTTCATGCGACTTATATTGAGTGCGCTGATGGTCCTGCTACTCGCCGCTTGTGCGAGTCAGGGCCCTGTCGCCAACAACGCCGCCGATTCGCAGGCGACGTCCACCTACCTCCGTAAATCCGCCACCGCCAAAGAAACCGTCGACGTCGACAAGCAGTCCGTCGGCGATCTGACCAGTGCCGACAGCGATCTCTGGGCGCGCATCCGCCGCGGCTTCCAGATGCCCGACCTGCAGAGTGACCTCGTCGACATGCAGACGACGTGGTACACGCAGCGTCCCGATTACGTGCAGCGCATGACCGAGCGCTCGCAGAAGTACCTGTATCACATCGTCGAGGAGCTCGAGGCGCGTCACATGCCGACCGAGCTCGCGCTGCTGCCGTTCATCGAATCCGCGTACAACCCGCAGGCGCTGTCGGTCGCGAAGGCGGCCGGCATGTGGCAGTTCATGCCCGGCACGGGCCGCACCTACAACCTGAAGCGCAACATGTGGCAGGACGAACGGCGCGACGTGCTCGCGTCGACGAGCGCCGCGCTCGACTATCTGTCGCGCCTGCATGACATGTTCGGCGACTGGTATCTCGCGCTCGCCGCGTACAACTGGGGCGAGGGCAACGTGCAGCGCGCGATCGCGCGCAACCAGGCGGCCGGCCTGCCGACCGACTACCAGAACCTGCGGATGCCGAACGAGACGCGCAACTACGTGCCGAAGCTGCAGGCGGTGAAGAACATCATCGCGAATCCGCAGCAGTACGGGCTGACGCTGCCGGACATCCCGAACCACCCGTACTTCGTGACGGTCACGACGTCGCGCGACATCGACGTGTCGGTCGCCGCGAAGCTCGCGAACCTGTCGCTCGACGAATTCAAGTCGCTGAACCCGTCGTTCTCGAAGCCGGTGATCCTCGGTGCGACCGATCCGCAGATCCTGCTGCCATTCGACAACGCGGCGGCGTTCGAGAAGAACCTGAAGTCGTACGGCGGCCAGCTGTCGTCGTGGACGACCTACACGGTCAGCGAGCGCGCGCGGCCGGCGGCGATTGCCGAGAAGATCGGCGTCGACGCCGACACGCTGATGTCGGTCAACAAGATTCCGGCCGGCATGCGCCTGAAGCCGGGCTCGACGATCGTCGTGCCGCGCGGCGACGACGATGACGAGGACATCAGTGCGGACGTCGCGGAAAACGGCGTGCTGGCGATGGAGCCGGACGTGCCCGACACGCGCAAGATGCTGATCCGCGTGCGCCGCAAGCAGTCGATGGCGACGATCGCGAGCCGCTACGGCGTGTCGGTCGGCCAGCTGAAGGCGTGGAACCGCACGCACCGCGATCTCGCGATGCCGGGCCAGGCGCTCGTGCTGCACGTGCCGGTCGGCCGCGCGGTGCCGGCCGAGCCGGGCCCCGAGCGGATCGCGACGTCGGTCGGCGGCGGTCACATCGAGCGCGCGAGCCTGTCGACGGGCGGCAAGTCCGCCGCGCGCGGCGCGAAGCGCGGTGCGGCGAAGCCGGCCGCGCGCACGACGCGCGCCGCGCCCGCGAAGGCGGCGCCCGCCAAGGCCGCCGCACACAAGGGCAAGAAGAAATAACGCGGCTGCCGGCGCGATGGCAGCCCGCCCGGGCTGCGCGATTGCGCTATCATCCGACGAAAACGCCGTCACCGAGGTGACGGCGTTTTTGTTTGCATGCGGCGCGCAGCCGCTGCTTTATCCGATCGGGAGGGGTGATGTCGTCGGTGCAGGTGAGGGTGCTCGCGCTGTTTGCGCTCGGCTATTTCGTGTCGTACGTGTTTCGCGGCGTCAATCTCGGCTTCGCGCCGTTCGTCACGCACGAACTCGGCCTGTCGGCCGCCGATCTCGGCCTGCTCACCAGTCTCTACTTTCTCGGCTTCGCGGGCGCACAGATTCCGGCGGGCGTGATGCTCGACCATTTCGGCCCGCGCCGCGTGACGGCCGGCATGCTGCTGTTCGCGGCGGCCGGCGCGGCCGTGTTCGGCGCCGCGCACAGCCTCGGCACGATGATGATCGGCCGGCTGCTGATCGGCGTCGGCGTGTCGGTGTGCCTCGGCGCGGCGTTCAAGGCGCTCGCGCAGCATTTCCCGGTCGGCCGGCTGCCGCTCGTCAACGGCCTGGTGATGGCCGTCGGCGGCCTTGGCGGCGTCGCGGTCGGCTCGCCGCTGACCTGGCTGCTCGGCTGGACCAGCTGGCGCGCGATCTGCGGCGGCCTCGCGGTGCTGACGATCGTCGTCGCGGCCGCGATCGGCTTCGGTGCGCCCGAAGCCGCGCAGACGCGCCACCAGGGCGGCCTCGTCAGCCAGTTCAAGGGCACCTGGCACATCCTGAGCAGCCGCGCGTTCTGGAAGATCGCGTCGTTCTCGGTCGTCACGCAGGGCGTGTTCTATGCGATGCAGTCGCTGTGGGTCGGGCCGTACCTGCGCGACGTCGCGGGCTTCGATGCGCAGCATGCGGCGCGCCTCGTGTCGGTGCTCGGCTTCGCGATGATGGCCGGCTGCGTCGGCTTCGGCGCGGCGGCGCGCATGCTCGAACGGCGCGGCGTGTCCGTCTATGCGTTCTGCGGCGTCGGCATGATGCTGTTCGTCGCGACGCAGCTCGCGATCGTCGCGCGCGTGCCGCTGCCGCCGGCCGTGCTGTGGGCCGCCTACGGGATGTTCGGCGGGGTCGGCATCCTGACCTACGCGGTGATGGCCGGCCATTTCCCCGCGCACCTGATCGGCCGCGCGAACACGACGCTGACGCTCGTGATCTTCCTGCTGATCTTCGCGTTCCAGATCGGCGTCGGCGCGGTGCTGTCGCACTGGCCCGCGGTCGACGGCCGTTATCCGCCGGCCGCGCACCTCGCCGCATGGAGCGTGCTGCTCGCGCTGCAGGCCGCGAGCGCGGTCTGGTACGTATGGCCGTCGCGCGGCGCTGGTCAAGCGCACTGATCCGGCGGTACGCTGGCGGGTAAGGCGCCCGCGAAATCGGGGCGCAAGCGCCTGCGCGCCACGGCGCGCGCACGATCGGACGGCCATATCGATTGAAGAAGGGGCCATTTTCGGGCTATAATTTGAAAGTTTGTGCTGATCAACCTCGCACCCTAGCGCCTACCTTACTCATCCCGTTCATCCGCCGCACGCCGCCTGCCGGGCGATGCCGCGAAGCCTCGTGCGCCACGCGCCGGGTTCGCGTGCCGACCCCTCAGACAGCGTCCCGCAAGCGACCGCGCGCGTCCACGCCGCGCGGCGCCCGCGCGGCAGGGTAGACAGGTCGGCAGCAGGGTGTTCCCCAAGGAGCCTCCCGTGTTGCCGTCTTTTTCTCCCGCCTTGCTTGCACTCGCCGACGGCACGGTCTTTCGTGGTTATTCGATCGGGGCCGAAGGCCATACGATCGGCGAAGTCGTGTTCAACACCGCGATCACCGGATATCAGGAAATCCTGACTGATCCGAGCTACGCGCGCCAGATCGTCACGCTCACCTATCCGCATATCGGCAACGTCGGCGTCAACGCCGAAGACGTCGAAGCCACGAAAGTCCATGCCGCCGGCCTGATCATCCGCGACCTGCCGACGCTCGCGTCGAACTTCCGCATGGATCGCACGCTCGGCGATTACCTGCGCGACGAAGGCGTCGTCGCGATCGCCGGCATCGATACGCGCAAGCTGACCCGCATCCTGCGCGACAAGGGCGCGCAGAACGGCTGCATCCTGGCCGGCTCCAGCGACGAAGCGAAGGCGATCGAACTCGCGCGCTCGTTCCCGGGCCTCGCCGGCATGGATCTCGCGAAGGTCGTGTCGACCGCCAAGCCGTTCGAGTGGAAGCAGACCGAATGGCGCCTCGGCAGCGGCTACGGCATGCAGGAAGCGCCGAAGTACCGCGTCGTCGCGTTCGACTTCGGCGTCAAGTACAACATCCTGCGCATGCTCGCGGAGCGCGGCTGCCACGTGACGGTGCTGCCCGCGCAGGCGAGCGCGGAAGAGGCGCTGGCGCTGAATCCGGACGGCATCTTCCTGTCGAACGGCCCCGGCGATCCGGAGCCGTGCGACTACGCGATCGCGGCCACCCGGACCTTCATCGAGCGCGGCGTGCCGACCTTCGGCATCTGTCTCGGCCACCAGATCATGGGCCTCGCGGTCGGCGCGAAGACGCTGAAGATGAAGACCGGCCACCACGGCGCGAACCACCCGGTGAAGGACCTCGCCGACGGCCGCGTCGTGATCACGTCGCAGAACCACGGCTTCGCGGTCGACGCCGACTCGCTGCCGGCCAACGCACGTGCGACGCACGTGTCGCTGTTCGACGGCACGCTGCAGGGCTTCGAGCTGACCGACAAGCCGGCGTTCTGCTTCCAGGGCCACCCGGAAGCGTCGCCCGGCCCGCACGACATCGGCTACCTGTTCGACCGTTTCACCGCGCTGATGGACGCGGCGAAGCAGCGCACGGCCTGAACGGCTGAAGCAAGGAGGCCCGCATCATGTTCGGTCACGCACTCGGCATCACGGATATCTGGACCTATGTGTTCGGCGTGATCTTCATCATCCTGCTGCCGGGACCGAATTCGATGTACGTGCTGTCGCTCGCGGCGCAGCGCGGCGTGAAGGCCGGCTATCGCGCGGCCTGCGGCGTGTTCGTCGGCGACACGGTGCTGATGGTGCTGTCCGCCGCGGGCGTCGCGTCGCTGCTGAAGGCGAACCCGCTGCTGTTCTCGGTCGTCAAGTACGGCGGCGCCGCGTATCTGCTCTACATCGGCGCCGGCATGCTGCGCGGCGCGTGGCGCAAGCTGCGCGCGAGCGCCGATGCGCCGGACGAAGCGCCGCGCGCGATCGACGGCGAGCGGTCGTTCGACCGGCCGTTCCGCAAGGCGCTGATCGTGAGCCTCCTGAACCCGAAGGCGATCCTGTTCTTCATCTCGTTCTTCATCCAGTTCGTCGACCCGGCATTCCCGCATCCCGCGCTGTCGTTCGCCGTGCTCGGGGCGATTGCGCAATGCGCGAGCTTCCTGTACCTGAGCACGCTGATCTTCGCGGGCGCGCGGCTCGCCGAGCATTTCCGCCGCCGCCGCAGGCTCGCGGCGGGCGCGGCGAGCAGCGTGGGCGGCCTGTTCATCGGCTTCTCGGTGAAACTCGCGCTCGCCACCATGAGCTGAGCGCAGCCGGCCGATCCACGACAACGATTACTTATTGAATTCACAAGCCATGCCAAAACGCACAGACATCAAAAGCATCCTCATCATCGGCGCCGGCCCGATCATCATCGGCCAGGCGTGCGAGTTCGACTACTCGGGCGCACAGGCATGCAAGGCGCTGCGTGAGGAGGGCTACAAGGTCATTCTCGTCAACAGCAACCCGGCGACGATCATGACCGACCCGAACACGGCCGACGTGACCTACATCGAGCCGATCACGTGGGAAGTCGTCGCACGCATCATCGAGAAGGAGCGCCCGGACGCGATCCTGCCGACGATGGGCGGCCAGACCGCGCTGAACTGCGCGCTCGACCTGCATCACCACGGCGTGCTCGAGAAGTTCGGCGTCGAGCTGATCGGCGCGTCGCCCGAAGCGATCGACAAGGCGGAAGACCGCCAGAAGTTCAAGGACGCGATGACCAAGATCGGTCTCGGCTCGGCGAAGTCGGGCATCGCGCACTCGATGGAAGAAGCGACCCAGGTGCATGCCGAGATCATGGCGTACACCGGCGGCAGCGGCTACCCGGTCGTGATCCGTCCGTCGTTCACGCTCGGCGGCTCGGGCGGCGGCATCGCGTACAACCGCGAGGAATTCGAGGAAATCTGCAAGCGCGGCCTCGATCTCTCGCCGACGCGCGAACTGCTGATCGAGGAATCGCTGCTCGGCTGGAAGGAATACGAGATGGAAGTCGTGCGCGACCGCGCCGACAACTGCATCATCGTCTGCTCGATCGAGAACCTCGACCCGATGGGCGTGCACACCGGCGACTCGATCACGGTCGCGCCGGCGCAGACGCTCACCGACAAGGAATACCAGATCCTGCGCAACGCATCGCTCGCGGTGCTGCGCGAGATCGGCGTCGACACGGGCGGCTCGAACGTGCAGTTCTCGATCAACCCGAAGGACGGCCGCATGGTCGTCATCGAGATGAACCCGCGCGTGTCGCGTTCGTCGGCACTCGCGTCGAAGGCGACTGGCTTCCCGATCGCGAAGGTCGCGGCGAAGCTGGCGGTCGGCTACACGCTCGACGAGCTGAAGAACGAAATCACCGGCGGCCAGACGCCGGCGTCGTTCGAGCCGACGATCGACTACGTCGTCACGAAGATCCCGCGCTTCGCGTTCGAGAAGTTCCGCGAGGCCGATTCGCGCCTGACCACGCAGATGAAGTCGGTCGGCGAAGTGATGGCGATCGGCCGCACGTTCCAGGAGTCGTTCCAGAAGGCGCTGCGCGGCCTCGAAGTCGGCGTCGACGGTCTCGACGAGAAGTCGACCGACCGCGACGAGATCGCGATCGAGATCCACGAGCCGGGCCCGGACCGCATCTGGTATGTCGGCGATGCGTTCCGCATCGGCATGACGGCCGAGGAAATCTATGCGGAAACCGCGATCGACCCGTGGTTCCTCGCACAGATCGAACAGATCATCCTGAAGGAAAAGGCGCTCGCGGGCCGCACGCTCGCGTCGCTGACCTTCGACGAGCTGCGCTTCCTGAAGCAGAGCGGCTTCTCCGACCGCCGCCTCGCGAAGCTGCTCGGCGCGACGCCGGAAGACGTGCGCCGCCGCCGCGTCGAGCTGAACGTGCGCCCGGTCTACAAGCGCGTCGACACCTGCGCGGCCGAGTTCGCGACGAAAACCGCATACATGTACTCGACCTACGAGGAAGAGTGCGAGGCGCAGCCGACCACCAACAAGAAGATCATGGTGCTGGGCGGCGGCCCGAACCGGATCGGCCAGGGCATCGAGTTCGACTACTGCTGCGTGCACGCGGCGCTCGCGATGCGCGAGGACGGCTACGAAACGATCATGGTCAACTGCAACCCGGAAACGGTGTCGACCGACTATGACACGTCCGACCGCCTGTACTTCGAGCCGCTGACGCTCGAAGACGTGCTCGAGATCGTCGACAAGGAAAAGCCGGTCGGCGTGATCGTCCAGTACGGCGGCCAGACGCCGCTGAAGCTCGCGCTCGACCTCGAGGCGCACGGCGTGCCGATCATCGGCACCTCGCCGGACATGATCGACGCGGCCGAAGACCGCGAACGCTTCCAGAAGCTGCTGCAGGACCTCGGTCTGCGCCAGCCGCCGAACCGCACCGCGCGCGCCGAGGAAGAAGCGCTCGCGCTGGCGGCCGAAATCGGCTATCCGCTGGTCGTGCGCCCGTCGTACGTGCTCGGCGGCCGCGCGATGGAAATCGTCCACGAGCCGCGTGATCTCGAGCGCTACATGCGCGAGGCCGTGAAGGTGTCGAACGATTCGCCGGTGCTGCTCGACCGCTTCCTGAACGATGCGATCGAGTGCGACGTCGACTGCATCTGCGACGGCGACGCGGTGTTCATCGGCGGCGTGATGGAGCACATCGAGCAGGCGGGCGTCCACTCGGGCGACTCGGCATGCTCGCTGCCGCCGTATTCGCTGTCGAAGGAAACGGTTGCCGAGCTGAAGCGCCAGACCGCCGCGATGGCGAAGGCGCTGAACGTGGTGGGCCTGATGAACGTGCAGTTCGCGATCCAGCAGGTCCCGCAGGCCGACGGTTCGAAGCAGGACATCATCTACGTGCTCGAAGTGAACCCGCGCGCCTCGCGCACGGTGCCGTACGTGTCGAAGGCGACCAGCCTGCCGCTCGCGAAGATCGCGGCGCGCGCGATGGTCGGCCAGAAGCTCGCGCAGCAGGGCGTGACGCAGGAAGTCGAGCCGCCGTACTTCAGCGTGAAGGAAGCGGTGTTCCCGTTCGTCAAGTTCCCGACCGTCGACCCGGTGCTCGGGCCGGAGATGCGTTCGACCGGCGAAGTGATGGGCGTCGGCCGGACCTTCGGCGAAGCGCTGTTCAAGTCGCAGCTCGCGGCCGGCTCGCGCCTGCCGGAGTCGGGCACGGTGCTGCTGACCGTGATGGACGCCGACAAGCCGAAGGCGGTCGAAGTGGCGCGCATGCTGCACGACCTCGGCTATCCGATCGTCGCGACCAAGGGCACGGCGGCCGCGATCGAGGCGGCCGGCGTGCCGGTGAAGGTCGTCAACAAGGTGAAGGACGGCCGTCCGCACATCGTCGACATGATCAAGAACGGCGAGATCGCACTCGTGTTCACGACGGTCGACGAAACGCGCCAGGCGATCGCCGATTCGCGCTCGATTCGCATGAGCGCGCAGGCGCACAAGGTCACGTACTACACGACGATGTCGGGCGCCCGCGCGGCCGTCGAGGGCCTGCGTTACCTGAAGGATCTGGAAGTCTATGATTTACAAGGTCTTCACGCTCGCCTAAACTAAGCGGTCAGTTACCTGTCGAAGCAACACGTGCCGCGATTAGGCGGTGTTTCCGGTTCGCCGGAAATGCGCTTAATCGCGGTGATTTTTTTTATAGCCGTTTTTAGCGATTGAGCCGTTTATGAGCACCATTCCGTTGACAAAGCGTGGCGCAGAGCAACTGCGCGATGAATTGCAGCGCCTCAAGTCCGTCGAGCGGCCGGCCGTGATCAACGCGATCGCGGAGGCCCGCGCACAGGGCGATCTGTCCGAAAACGCCGAATACGACGCTGCGAAGGAAAAGCAGGGCTTTATCGAGGGCCGCATCGCGGAACTCGAATCGAAGCTGTCCGCTGCGCAGATCATCGATCCGACCGTCCTCGATGCGGACGGCCGCGTGGTGTTCGCCGCGACGGTCGAGCTCGAGGATCTCGAGTCGGGCGACACCGTCAAGTACCAGATCGTCGGCGACGACGAAGCCGATATCGACCACGGCCTGATCTCGGTCAGCTCGCCGATCGCGCGCGCGCTGATCGGCAAGTCCGAGGGCGACGTCGCGGCCGTGCAGGCGCCGAGCGGCGTGCGCGAGTACGAAATCATTTCCGTCAGCTACATCTGAAGCGGAGCGACGCAATGCCGCATCGCGTGTTCCGCCTGCTGTCGACCGTCTGGGTCGGCAGCCTGCTGACGATCGGGTATGCGGTCGCACCCGTGCTGTTCAAGACGCTCGAGCGGATGACGGCCGGTTCGGTTGCGGCCCAGCTGTTCCGCATCGAGGCGATCGTCGGCGTCGTGTGCGGCGTGCTGCTGCTCGCGCTGTCGAACCAGCAGGTGCGGCGCGGCGGCGACGAGTATCGCCGCGTGCGCTGGGTCGTCGCGGCGATGGTCGTCTGCGTGCTGATCGGCTATTTCGCGCTGCAGCCGTTCATGAACGCGCTGCGGGTGGCCGCGATGGAAGCGGGCACCGATATCGCGAACTCGCCGTATGCGAGCCGCTTCGGGATGCTGCACGGCGTCTCGAGCCTGTTCTACCTGGTCGAGAGCGTGCTGGGGCTGATGCTGATCTGGCGTCTGCCGGCGCGCGACGCGTAAGCGTCTCGACGCCGCGCGGGCCGGCTGGCGCCGGGCCCGCGACGGGCAGGGCGGCACGGAAGGCCCGTGCCGTTCGCGATCACTTGTCCTGGAACGGGCGCTTCGCGCTGGCCTGGCGCTTTTTCGCGCGCTTCACGTTGCCGCCTGCCGTCACGCGCTCGTTGCCGCGCACGACGACCTTGGTCGGCTTCGGGCGGCGCACCGGGCTCGCGTTCGGCGACACCTTGACGACCTTGACGGTGCGCGGTGCGCGGCCTTTCTTGTCGTCGGCGGCTTCGGCCGCGCTCGGCAGCGCGCCGGCACGGCGGCCGCGGGCCGGGGTCGCCACGGCGGCCTCGGGCTTCCAGATCACGAGCAGCTTGCCGATGTGCTGGATCGGTGCGGCGCCCAGGCGGTCGCAGATCTCGTCGTAGATCGCGATGCGCGTGTCGCGCTCGTCGCCGAACACGCGGATCTTGATCAGCTGGTGCGCGTCGAGGTGCACCTTGATTTCCTTCAGCACGGCGTCGGTCAGCCCTTCGGCGCCGATCAGCACGACGGGCTTGAGCGCATGGGCCTGGGAGCGCAGCGCGGAGCGCTCGGCGGGGGAAAGCGAAAGGGCGGGCATGGAAATGTCGAAATCTAAATAAGGGCGCGTTGCACGAAAAGCGCAGGCGGAGCAGTTACCGCATCAGCCGCGCGCCGAAACCACGTAAAATCGCGGCTTGGGCCCGAAACGGGGCCGCAGCCGCGCGAAGAAGACGCGTATTATCCGCCAAAAGCGCGGCTTCACGAAGCAAATGGCAGCAATCTCTCTCTCGAATGGCAAAAAACCGCTTTAACCAGCACTGGCTGCACGATCACATCAACGACCCGTACGTCAAAATGGCGCAGCGGGAGGGCTATCGCGCGCGCGCCGCGTACAAGCTGAAGGAAATCGACGAGCAGGACAAGCTGATCCGTCCGGGCCAGGTGATCGTCGACCTCGGCGCCGCGCCGGGCAGCTGGAGCCAGTATGCCCGCAACAAGCTCGCGCAGGGCAAGAAGCGCGACGCGGTGCGCGAAGGCGGGATCGACGGCACGATCGTCGCGCTCGACATGCTGCCGATGGAGCCGATCGCCGACGTGCACTTCATCCAGGGCGACTTCCGCGAGGACGAGGTGCTGCATCAGCTCGAGGACGTGCTCGAAGGCCGCCCGGTAGACCTTGTTATTTCCGACATGGCCCCCAACCTGTCGGGCGTGGCGTCGGCGGATGCGGCGCGCATCGAGCACGTGTGCGATCTGGCGCTCGAATTCGCGCAGAATCATCTGAAGCCGGACGGCGCGCTGCTCGTGAAGTGCTTTCACGGCAGCGGCTACAGCCAGATCGTCGAGAAGTTCAAGCAGCAGTTTAAGGTCGTCGCACCACGCAAGCCCAAGGCGTCCCGCGACAAATCGTCCGAAACGTTCATTTTGGGTCGGCATCTGAAGCATCCGCAGTAACGCGGAGCACGGAGCCGCAAACGGGCTCCGGCCCTTGCCAGACAAGCGAATCGCTATCGCGACGGTTGTCAATGCTTATGGCGGGGGTGGTCGGACTGGATTAGAATGACCGAGGAGCGCCGCAAGGAAAATGTAGGCGCTCGTCTACGAGTGAAGGAGTGGTGCTTTGAACAACAATATGTTTTCGAAGGCAGCAGTGTGGCTGGTGATCGCACTGGTGCTGTTTACGGTGTTCAAGCAGTTCGACAAGCCCCGCGTCCAGGAAGGCGTGTCCTATTCGCAGTTCATGGACGACGCCAAGAACGGCAAGGTCAAGAACGTCATCGTTCAGGGGCGCAACCTCACCGTCACTCCGGCTGATGGCCAGAAATACCAGATCGTGTCGCCCGGCGACATCTGGATGGTCGGCGATCTGATGAAGTACGGCGTGCAGGTCAGCGGCAAGGCCGACGACGAGCCGAACGCACTGATGTCCGCACTGTACTACCTCGGGCCGACGATCCTGATCATCGTGTTCTGGTTCTACATGATGAGGCAGATGCAGGGAGGCGGCAAAGGCGGCGCATTCTCGTTCGGGAAGTCGCGCGCGCGGCTGATCGACGAGAACAACAACGCGGTGAACTTCTCCGACGTCGCGGGCTGCGACGAGGCGAAGGAGGAAGTGTCCGAACTGGTCGACTTCCTGCGCGATCCGCAGAAATTCCAGAAGCTCGGCGGCCGGATTCCGCGCGGCGTGCTGCTCGTCGGCCCGCCGGGGACCGGTAAGACGCTGCTTGCCCGCGCGATCGCGGGTGAAGCGAAGGTGCCGTTCTTCAGCATCTCGGGTTCGGACTTCGTCGAAATGTTCGTCGGCGTCGGCGCGGCCCGTGTGCGCGACATGTTCGAGCAGGCGAAGAAGCATGCGCCGTGCATCGTGTTCATCGACGAAATCGACGCGGTCGGTCGCCATCGCGGCGCCGGCATGGGCGGCGGCAACGACGAGCGCGAGCAGACGCTGAACCAGATGCTCGTCGAGATGGACGGCTTCGAAGCGAACTCGGGCGTGATCGTGATCGCCGCGACCAACCGTTCGGACGTGCTCGACAAGGCGCTGCTGCGTCCGGGCCGTTTCGACCGCCAGGTCTATGTCGGCCTGCCGGACATCCGCGGCCGCGAGCAGATCATGCGCGTGCACCTGCGCAAGGTGCCGATCGCGAACGACGTCGATGCGGCGGTCATCGCGCGCGGCACGCCGGGCTTCTCGGGCGCCGATCTCGCGAACCTCGTGAACGAGGCGGCACTCTTTGCCGCGCGTCGCGGCAAGCGGATCGTCGAGATGCAGGATTTCGAGGACGCGAAGGACAAGATCTTCATGGGTCCGGAGCGCAAGTCGGCCGTGATCCGCGAGGAAGCGAAGCGCGCGACGGCATACCACGAGTCGGGCCATGCGGTGATCGCGAAGCTGCTGCCGAAGGCCGATCCGGTGCACAAGGTCACGATCATTCCGCGCGGCCGTGCGCTGGGCGTCACGTGGCAGTTGCCGGAGCATGACAACGAGACGTACTCGAAGGACTACCTGCTCGACCGTCTGGCGATCCTGTTCGGCGGCCGCGTGGCCGAGGAACTGTTCCTGAACCTGATCAGCACCGGCGCGTCGGACGACTTCAACAAGGCGACGCAGACGGCGCGTGCGATGGTGGCCCGTTTCGGCATGACCGACGCGCTCGGGCCGATGGTCTACGTCGACGACGAGAACGACGGCGGTCCGTTCGGCCGCGGCTTCACGCGCACGATCTCGGAAGCGACGCAGCAGAAGGTCGACGCGGAAATCCGCCGCGTGCTCGACGAGCAGTACGGGCTGGCCCGTCGCCTGCTCGAGGAGAACCGCGACAAGGTCGAGGCAATGACGGCCGCGCTGATGGAGTGGGAGACGATCGACGCCGATCAGATCAACGACATCATGGAAGGGCGTCCGCCGCGTTCGCCGAAGTCGCCTGCCGTCGGCAGCGACCCGTCGTCGGGTGGCGGCAGCAGCGCCGAGGTCAAGCCCGGCAACGCTCCGGCGCCTGCTTCGCCGGTATAAACTCCGCTTTAGTTCCGTTCACGGGCTGGTGTGACTCCACACCGGCCCGTTTTGCATTCATCCAAGCCTGCCGCTCGTGTCCGATTTCACCGTTTTCCCGCCTGTTCCCGCGCTGCTGCGATGCGGCCGTTTCACGCTGACGTTCGAACGCCCGCTCGTGATGGGCATCCTCAACGCGACGCCCGACTCGTTCTCCGACGGCGGTCGCTTTCTCGCGCGCGACGACGCGCTGCGACAGGCCGAGCGGATGATCGCCGAAGGCGCCGACATCCTCGACATCGGCGGCGAATCGACGCGCCCGGGCGCACCACCGGTGCCGCTCGACGAGGAGCTTGCGCGCGTGATCCCGCTCGTCGAGGCGCTGCGGCCGCTGAACGTGCCGCTGTCGATCGATACCTACAAGCCGGCCGTGATGCGTGCGTCGCTCGCCGCCGGCGCCGATCTGATCAACGACATCTGGGGGTTCCGGCAGCCGGGCGCGATCGACGCGGTGCGCGACGGCGACAGCGGGCTGTGCGCGATGCACATGCTCGGCGAGCCGCAGACGATGCAGGTCGGCGAACCGGATTACGGCGACGTCGTGACCGACGTGCGCGAGTTTCTGGCGGCGCGCGCGCAGGCGCTGCGCGACGCGGGCGTCGCGCCGGAGCGGATCTGCGTGGACCCCGGTTTCGGCTTCGGCAAGGCCGTGATCGACGACAACTATGCGCTGCTGGCCGCGCTGCCCGACACGGCGCCCGCGCGGCCCGACGGGCGCGCGTATCCGATCCTCGCGGGCATGTCGCGCAAGTCGATGCTCGGTGCGGTGATCGGCGGCAAGCCGCCGATGGAGCGCGTCGCGGCGAGCGTCGCGGCCGCGTTGTGCGCGGTCGGGCGCGGCGCCGCGATCGTGCGCGTGCACGACGTCGCGGCGACGGTCGATGCGCTGAAAGTATGGAAGGCCGTGCGCGACGCCGCGCGGCAACGGTAAGTCAGAAGACGAAGGAGGAAGAATCACCATGGGACGTCGATATTTCGGCACGGACGGCATTCGCGGCACGGTGGGCGAGGCCCCGATCACGCCCGATTTCGTGTTGCGTCTCGGTTATGCAGCCGGCAAGGTGCTGGCCGGTGCGGCGGAGGTTGCGACCGGCGCGCGGCCGACCGTGCTGATCGGCAAGGACACGCGCGTGTCGGGCTACATGCTCGAGGCCGCGCTCGAGGCCGGTTTCTCGGCGGCGGGCGTCGACGTGATGCTGGCCGGCCCGATGCCGACGCCGGGCGTCGCGTACCTGACGCGCGCGCTGCGCCTGTCGGCCGGCGTCGTGATCAGCGCATCGCATAACCCGTATCAGGACAACGGCATCAAGTTCTTCTCGGCGGACGGCAACAAGCTGCCGGACGACACCGAGGCCGAGATCGAAGCGTGGCTCGACAAGCCGCTCGAATGCGCGCCGTCGGACCGGCTCGGCAAGGCGCGCCGCCTCGACGATGCGGCCGGCCGCTACATCGAATTCTGCAAGAGCACGTTCCCGGCCACCTTTGACCTGCGCGGGCTGAAGCTGGTGGTCGACTGCGCACACGGCGCCGCATACCAGGTCGCGCCGCACGTGTTCCACGAGCTCGGCGCGGAGGTGATGCCGATCGGCGTCGCGCCGAACGGCTTCAACATCAACGACGGCGTCGGCGCCACCGCGCCCGATGCGCTGGTGCGCGCGGTGCGCGCGAACCATGCCGACCTCGGCATCGCGCTCGACGGCGACGCGGACCGCCTGCAGCTCGTCGACGCGACGGGCCGGCTGTACAACGGCGACGAGCTGCTGTACGTGCTCGTCAAGGACCGCATCGCGACCGACGGCAAGGTCGAAGGCGCGGTCGGCACGCTGATGACCAACCTCGCGGTCGAGGTTGCGCTGCAGCGCGCCGGCGTGAAGTTCGTCCGCGCGGCGGTCGGCGATCGCTACGTGCTCGAACAGTTGCGCGAGCACGGCTGGCAGCTCGGCGCGGAGGGCTCGGGCCATATCCTGTCGCTCGACCGGCATTCGACCGGCGACGGCATCGTGTCCGCGCTGCTCGTGCTGGCTGCGCTCAAGCGCAGCGGCAAGACGCTCGCGCAGATGCTCGACGGCGTGACGCTGTTCCCGCAGAAGCTGATCAACGTGCGGATGAAGCCGGACGCCGACTGGAAGGGCAGTGCGTCGATCCGCGCGGCGATCGACGCGGCCGAGGCGGCGCTGGCCGACAGCGGGCGCGTGCTGATCCGCGCGTCGGGCACCGAGCCCGTGTTGCGCGTGATGGTCGAGGCGCAGCACGCGGCCGATGCGAGCCGCCACGCGGAGGCGATCGCCGAAGCCGTGCGCGCGGCGACCGCCTGAGCGCGGCGGCACCGTGACGCGCGGGTTGCGCGTCGAGGGTGCTGCCGATCGGTGCATCCAGAGAAGCGGCGCCCGAGGGCGCCGCTTTTCATGTGCCAGAATCATGAGCGCCGGGGGCGGGCGCGTCGCGGTTTCGCAGCGGCGCCGCGCGCGGCGGCGGCAGGCTGGCTGCGCGCTCGTTTCCGACCCCGGTTACGCCTGCTCGCACGGGGCGGCGCAGCAATGTCTCGCCGATGTCCGGTGCGACGCGGCGGCGCCCGCGCCTGCAATCTTGCGCCGCTTCCTGCCTTCACGGATCGGCAATTTTTGCCGCCTCGCGCAGCACGATACTGCCTCCCCGTACGCCGCTATACCCTTTCAACCAGTCATGTTACTGTCACGCCAGTTTCATCGATTGTCACATTACCGTCATGAGCAGCCCCTAACCTTCGCGGTGCCGTAGTCATCCGCTCACACACTGGAGGTCTCATGAAATTGATGCAAACCGCGATTGCCGGCCTGGCTGGCGCGCTTTTCGCCGTTGCCGCGCACGCTGCCGACATCACGGGGGCAGGCAGCACGTTCGCAATGCCGATCTACACGAAATGGGCTGCCGACTACCAGCAGTCCGGCGGCGCGAAGATCAACTACCAGGGTATCGGCTCGTCGGGCGGCCTGAAGCAGATCATCGCGAAGACGGTCGATTTTGCCGGTTCGGACGCGCCGCTGAAGGACGACGAACTCGCGAAGGAAGGCCTGTTCCAGTTCCCGACGGTGGTCGGCGGCGTGGTGCCGGTCGTCAACGTGCCGGGTGTGAAGGCCGGCGAACTGACGCTGTCGGGCCCGGTGCTCGGCGACATCTACCTCGGCAAGATCAAGAAGTGGAACGACCCGGCGATCGCCGCGCTGAACCCGAAGGTCAAGCTGCCGGATACGGACATCGCCGTGGTGCGCCGCGCTGACGGTTCGGGCACCAGCTTCATCTGGACGAACTACCTGTCGAAGGTCAACGGCGAGTGGAAGTCGAAGATCGGCGAAGGCACGACGGTCAACTGGCCGACGGGCACGGGCGGCAAGGGCAACGATGGCGTCGCGGCCTTCGTGCAGCGCCTGCCGGGCGCGATCGGCTACGTCGAGTGGGCGTACGCGAAGAAGAACAACATGGTCTACACGGCCCTGAAGAACTCGTCGGGCGCCGTCGTCGAGCCGAAGACCGAAACGTTCAAGGCCGCAGCCGCCAGCGCGAACTGGTCGAAGTCGTTCTACCAGATCCTGACGGACGAGCCGGGCAAGGACGCATGGCCGGTCGTCGGTGCGACGTTCGTGCTGCTGCACGCGAAGCAGGACAAGCCGGCGCAGGGCACGGAAACGCTGAAGTTCTTCGACTGGGCGTTCAAGAACGGCGAGAAGGCGGCCGACAGCCTCGACTACATCTCGCTGCCGTCGGCAGTCACGGCCGAGATCCGCAAGCAGTGGAAGACGAAGGTGACGGACGCATCGGGCAAGCCGATCGCCGAGTAAGCTTTGCAGCGGTTCGCTGCCCGGCCGTACCGGCCGGGCAGTGTGTGCGGTAAGGCCGGGCGTTACGGCGCCCGGCGATCAAAAGCAGGCACCCATGTCTGATATTTCATACGTGTCTTCCCGGTCCGCCGACGGTGCGTCGCAACGCGCACCCGGCCGTCTCGGCGACATCCTGTTCGGCGGCCTTGCACGGCTCGCCGCCATCGTGACCCTGCTGCTGCTCGGCGGGATCATCGTTTCCCTGATCATCGCGTCGATGCCGACCATCCAGAAGTTCGGCCTCGGCTTTCTGTGGCAATCCGAGTGGGATCCCAACTCGGACGTCTACGGCGCGCTCGTGCCGATCTACGGCACGCTCGTGACGTCGGTCATCGCGCTCGTCATCGCGGTGCCGGTCAGCTTCGGCATCGCGCTGTTCCTGACCGAACTGTCGCCCGTGTGGCTGCGCCGCCCGCTCGGCATCGCGATCGAACTGCTCGCTGCGATTCCGTCGATCGTGTACGGCATGTGGGGGCTGCTGGTGTTCGCGCCGATCTTCGCCGAATACTTCCAGAAGCCGCTCGGCCGCCTGTTCGAGAACGTATGGATTCTCGGCCCGCTGACCGCCGGCCCGCCGATCGGCATCGGCATTCTGGCCGCCGGCGTGATTCTCGCGATCATGATCATCCCGTACATCGCGTCGGTGATGCGCGACGTGTTCGAAGTCACGCCGGTGCTGCTGAAGGAGTCGGCGTACCGGATCGGCTGCACGACCTGGGAAGTGATGTGGAAGGTCGTGCTGCCCTACACGAAGACCGGCGTGATCGGCGGCGTGATGCTCGGCCTCGGCCGCGCGCTCGGCGAAACGATGGCCGTGACCTTCGTGATCGGCAACACGAACCTGCTCGACAGCGTGTCGCTGTTCGCGCCGGGCAACAGCATCACGTCGGCGCTCGCGAACGAATTCGCGGAAGCGCAGCCGGGCCTGCACACGTCCGCGCTGATGGAGCTGGGCCTGATCCTGTTCGTGATCACCTTCATCGTGCTGGCCATCTCCAAACTGCTGCTGCTGCGTCTCGAGAAGGGAGAGGGCAAGAAATGAGCGAGCCCATCATGAATTTTCCGGGGCCGGACGGCGCCGCGCTCGAAGCGATGCGCACGCGCCTGCAGCGCAAGCGCAAGGTGACCAACGCGATCGCACTGACCGCGTCGCTCGGCGCGATGGCCTTCGGCCTGCTGTGGCTCGTCTGGATCCTGTACACGACGCTGCACCTGGGCATCGGCGGCCTGTCGCTGCAGCTGTTCACGGAATCGACGCCGCCGCCGAACACCGAAGGCGGCGGTCTCGCCAACGCGATCGTCGGCAGCCTGCTGCTGTGCGGCTTCGGCACGCTGATCGGCACGCCAATCGGCATTCTCGCCGGCGTCTATCTCGCCGAATACGGCCAGAAGAACGTGCTCGCGAGCACGATCCGCTTCATCAACGACATCCTGCTGTCGGCGCCGTCGATCGTGGTAGGCCTGTTCGTGTATGCGCTGGTCGTCGCGAAGTCGGGCCGCTTCTCGGGCTGGGCCGGCGTCATCGCGCTCGCGCTGCTGCAGATCCCGATCGTGATCCGCACGACCGAGAACATGCTGAAGCTGGTGCCGAACGCGCTGCGCGAAGCGGCGGTCGCGCTCGGCACGCCGAAGTGGCGGATGGTGCTGAAGATCACGCTGCGCGCGTCGCTCGGCGGGATCGTGACGGGCGTGCTGCTCGCGGTTGCGCGGATCGCCGGCGAAACGGCGCCGCTGCTGTTCACCGCGCTGTCGAATCAGTTCTTCTCGGCCGACATGAGCCAGCCGATGGCGAACCTGCCCGTCACGATCTTCAAGTTCGCGATGAGCCCGTTCGCGGAATGGCAGTCGCTCGCATGGGCGGGCGTGTTCCTGATCACGCTCGGGGTGCTCGGACTCAACATCCTGGCGCGTACGATCTTCTCGAAAAAGTAACGGCGGAGCAATCCGATGAATATGGCAGAAAGCCACCTGAATCCAGTCGAGCGCGCTGCTGCGCCCGCCGGCTCGCACGATGCGGCGAACGGTCGCCCGCTTGCGCCGCTGAACGCGAAGATCGAGGTCAACAACCTCAACTTCTTCTACAACAAGTTCCATGCGCTGAAGAACATCAACCTGCGCATTCCGGACGGCAAGGTGACCGCGTTCATCGGCCCGTCGGGCTGCGGCAAGTCGACGCTGCTGCGCACGTTCAACAAGATGTTCGCGCTCTATCCGGAGCAGCGCGCCGAAGGCGAAATCCTGATGGACGGCGAGAACCTGCTGACGACCAAGCGCGACATCTCGCTACTGCGCGCGCGCATCGGCATGGTGTTCCAGAAGCCGACCCCGTTCCCGATGTCGATCTACGACAACATCGCGTTCGGCGTGAAGATGTTCGAGAAGTTGACGCGCTCGGAGATGGACGACCGCGTCGAATGGGCGTTGACCAAGGCGGCGCTGTGGAGCGAGGTGAAGGACAAGCTGGGCCAGAGCGGCTACGGCCTGTCGGGCGGCCAGCAGCAGCGTCTGTGCATCGCGCGCGGCATCGCGATCCGTCCCGAAGTGCTGCTGCTCGACGAGCCGTGCTCGGCGCTCGATCCGATCTCGACGGGCCGCATCGAGGAGCTGATCGCCGAGCTCAAGAGCGACTACACGGTCGTGATCGTCACGCACAACATGCAGCAGGCGGCGCGTTGCTCGGACTACACGGCCTATATGTACCTGGGCGAGCTGATCGAGTTCGGTGAGACCGAAAAGATCTTCATCAAGCCGGTGCGCAAGGAAACGGAAGACTACATCACCGGCCGCTTCGGCTGATGACGGAGAACAACAGCCATGTCGGATAAACATTTGTCGAGCCAGTTCGACGCCGATCTCAACGCGGTGTCGTCGAAGGTGCTGGAGATGGGCGGGCTCGTCGAGTCGCAGATCGTCGGCGCGATGCACGCGCTCAACGAATTCGACCGCGATGCGGCCGAACGCGTGATCGCGGCCGAGGAGACCCTGAACGCGATGGAAGTCGACATCGACCAGGAGTGCGGCAACATCATCGCGCTGAGGCAGCCCGCCGCGCGCGACCTGCGTCTTTTGATGTCGATTTCGAAAACGATTACGAACCTCGAGCGCGCCGGCGACGAAGCCGAGAAGATCGCCAAGCGCGTGCGCCGCCTCGTCGACGAACCGGCCGCGCGTGCGGTCAACATCGCCGAGATCAAGGTGTCGGGCGAGATGGCGGTGACGATCCTGCGCCGCGCACTCGACGCGTTCGCGCGTCTCGATACGGTGGCCGCCGCGCAGATCGTCAAGGACGACAAGGAGATCGACCAGGAATTCCGCGCGTTCGTGCGCAAGCTCGTGTCGTACATGCAGGAAGACCCGCGCACGATCTCGGTCGGTCTCGAATACCTGTTCATCGCGAAGGCGATCGAACGGATCGGCGACCACGCGAAGAACATCGCCGAATTCATCATCTACATCGTGAAGGGCACCGACGTGCGGCACCAGCCGCGCGACTTGCTCGATCGCGAAGCCAACAGTTAACGCGACTACGTCAGGAAGAAAGAGGTGCCGATGCCCAGCAACATTCTCGTCGTTGAAGATGAGCCCGCGATTTCCGAACTGATCTCGGTGAATCTCCAGCATGCCGGCCACTGCCCGATCCGCGCCTACAACGCGGAACAGGCGCAGAACCTGATCAGCGACGTGCTGCCCGATCTCGTGCTGCTCGACTGGATGCTGCCGGGCAAGTCCGGCATCGCGTTCGCGCGCGACCTGCGCAACAACGAGCGGACCAAGCACATCCCGATCATCATGCTGACCGCACGCGGCGACGAGCAGGACAAGGTGCTCGGGCTCGAGATCGGCGCGGACGACTACGTGACCAAGCCGTTCTCGCCGAAGGAGCTGATGGCGCGCATCAAGGCCGTGCTGCGCCGCCGCGCGCCGCAGCTGACCGAGGACGTCGTGTCGATCAACGGGCTGCGTCTCGACCCGGCCACGCACCGCGTCGCCGCGCATACGGACGGCAGCGAGATCAAGCTCGATCTCGGCCCGACCGAGTTCCGCCTGCTGCATTTCTTCATGACGCATCCGGAGCGCGTGCACAGCCGCACGCAGCTGCTCGACCAGGTGTGGGGCGATCACGTGTTCGTCGAGGAGCGCACGGTCGACGTGCATATCAAACGATTGCGCGCGGCCTTGAAACCGGCCGGCTGCGATGCGATGATCGAGACCGTGCGCGGCAGCGGCTATCGGCTCGCCAAGCACGCGTAACGCAGTCGGACGTGCCGTGTGCCACGGCATGCCGTTCATTCTTTCGGACGCTGAATCATGAACATCATCTGGGCGCGCTTTCTGGTGTCGCTCGTGCTGCTCGTGCTGATCAGCGTACTGGTCGGCGTGTTCGCCGGCCCGGCCGCGGGGCTCGGCTTCGCGGTCGTGATGCTGGTCGTGCAGGGCTTTTTCAGTACGTTCCATACGCAGCGGCTGTGGCGCCTGCTCGATGCGCCCGTCTACGGCGAGGTGCCGAGCGCGCCGGGCATCTGGGGCGAGATCTACTACCGGCTGCACAAGCTCGCGAAGCAGTGGCATGCGCAGGTGCGGCAGGTCGAGCAGCAGCATTCGCGCTTCATCCAGGCGATCCAGGCCTCGCCGAACGGTGTCGCGATGCTCGACGATCACGACCAGATCGAGTGGTGCAACGCGATCGCCGAAGTGCACTTCGGTCTCGACGCGAAGCGCGACCTGCGCCAGCACATCACCAACCTCGTGCGTCATCCGGATTTCGTCCGCTACCTGAACTCGCAGCATTACGACGAAACGCTGGTGATGCGCGGGATGGGCGGCGCGCGCCAGAACGTGCTGGCCGTGCAGGTGTTCCCCTACGGCGAGAACCGCAAGCTGCTGCTCACGCAGGACATCACCGAGCTCGAGCGCACCGACGCGATGCGCCGCGACTTCGTCGCGAACGTGTCGCACGAGCTGAAGACGCCGCTTACCGTGCTGTCGGGCTTTCTCGAGACGATGCGCGAGCTGCCGCTGAACGAGGAGGACCGCGCGCGCTATCTCGATATGATGGAGCAGCAGGCGTCGCGGATGCGGCACATCGTCACCGACCTGCTGGTGCTCGCGAAGCTCGAGGGCGAGAGCAAGCCGCCGCTCGATCGCGCGATCGACATGCGCGCGGTGTTCGACCATCTGAAGGAAGATGCGCAGACGCTGTCGAACGGTCATCACGACATTTCGTTCGAAATCGACGAGACGCTCGGCGTGACCGGTGCGCAGACCGAAGTGTTCAGCGCGTTCGCGAATCTCGTGACCAATGCGATCCGCTATACGCCGGACGGCGGGAAGATCTGCGTGTCGTGGCGGCGCGAGGGCGCGCAGGGCGTGTTCTCCGTGACCGACAGCGGCTTCGGCATTCCGGCGGCCGACCTGCCGCGGCTGACCGAGCGCTTCTATCGTGTCGATCGCAGCCGCTCGCGCGATACGGGCGGCACCGGTCTCGGGCTCGCGATCGTCAAGCACGTGCTGCAGCGGCACGATGCGCATCTGTACGTGCAGAGCGAGGAAGGGCGCGGCAGCACGTTCACCGCGCGCTTCCCGGCATCGCGGATCATCGCGATCCGGCCGGCGGCGTTCGAGGCGTGATCGGAGGCGGTGACGCGCGCCGCCGCTCCTCGGCGATGAGGTGAAACAAAAAACGCAGCCACGTCGGCTGCGTTTTCTGTTTCGGGCGACGCGCGCCGTGCGCGTGCGTCACGAGCAGAACTTCGCCAGCAGCCCGAGTTGCGCGTTGCGGACCGTCTTGCCGGCGCGGCGTCGACGATAGTGGCCGTCGCTGTGCATCTGCCATGCCGACTGGTTGTCGCCGAGGCAGACCGACAGGCCCTCGGCGATCACGCGGCGCTTGAGCTTGCGCTCGCGGACCGGGAACGCGACCTCGACGCGGCGGAACAGGTTGCGATCCATCCAGTCCGCGCTCGACAGATAGACTTCTTCCGCGCCGTCCGCATGGAAGTAGTAGATCCGGTGGTGTTCGAGGAAGCGGCCGACGATCGAGCGCACCGTGATGTTTTCCGACAGCCCCGGCACGCCGGGCTTCAGCGCGCAGACGCCGCGCACGATCAGGTCGACCTTGACGCCGGCCTGCGACGCTTCGTACAGCGCCGCGATCACCGACGGCTCCAGCAGCGCGTTCATCTTCGCGACCACGCGGGCGCGCTTGCCGGCGCGCGCGTTGTCGATCTCCGCGCGAATCGAGTCGATGATGCGCGGATGCAGCGTGAACGGCGACTGCCACAGCTCGTGCAGCGACAGCTCGCCGCCGATGCCGGTCAGCTGCTGGAACACGTGGTGGACGTCCTCGCAGATCTTCTGGTCGGCCGTCATCAGCCCGAAGTCGGTATAGAGGCGTGCGGTGCGCGGATGATAGTTGCCGGTGCCGAGGTGCACGTAGCGGCGCAGCGACGTGGTGCCGCCCTGCACGACGCGGCGCACGATCAGCATCATCTTCGCGTGGCACTTGTGGCCGACGACGCCGTACACGACGTGCGCGCCGACCGCTTCGAGCTGCGACGCCCAGTTGATGTTGGTTTCCTCGTCGAAGCGCGCGAGCAGTTCGACGACGACGGTCACTTCCTTGCCGTTGCGCGCCGCTTCCATCAGCGCATCCATCAGCGGCGAGTCGGTGCCGGTGCGATAGATCGTCTGCTTGATCGCGACGACGCTCGGATCGCGTGCGGCCTGCTGCAGCAGTTCAAGCACCGGCTGGAAGCTCTCGTACGGATGGTGCAGCAGGATGTCGCCGTCGTCGATCGCGTCGAACATCGTCGGCGCGTTGGCGATCACGGCCGGGATCGACGCGGTAAACGGCGCGAACTTCAGGTCCGGGCGATCGACCAGATCGGGGATCTGCATCAGGCGCACGAGATTCACGGAACCGATCACGCGATAACAGTCCTTCTCGCCGATGCCGCTTTCCTCCAGCAGGCGCCGCACGATGTGCTGCGGCGTGTCGGCCGACACTTCGAGCCGCACCGCGTTGCCGAGGTGGCGCGCGGGCAGTTCGCCCTGCAGCGCGACGCGCAGGTTCGTGATTTCGTCCTCGTCGACGAACAGCTCGCTGTTGCGCGTGATGCGAAACTGGTTGCAGCTTTTCACGACGAGCTGCGGGAACAGCTCGCCGACGAAGCGCTGCATGAACGAGCTCAGCAGCACGAAGCCGTGCTCGAAGCCCGACAGCGCCTGCGGCATGCGCACGACGCGCGGCAGCGCGCGCGGCGCCTGCACGATGCCCATCACGGCCTGGCGGCCGAACGCGTCGCGGCCTTCGAGTTCGACGACGAAGTTCAGGCTCTTGTTCAGCACGCGCGGGAACGGGTGCGCGGGATCGAGGCCGATCGGCGTCAGCACGGGCAGCAGCTCGTCGAGGAAATAGCGGCGCGCCCATTCGAGCTGCGCGTCGTTCCACGAGTCGCTGTTGTGGAAGTAGATGCCTTCCTGTTCGAGGGCCGGCAGCACGGTTTCGTGCAGCATCGTGTACTGGCGGTGCACGAGCCGCTGTGCGCGCTCGACGACCAGGTCGTATGCGTGTTGCAGCGACATGCCGTCGGGTGTCATTGCGCCGGGATTGTCGCGGAGCTGCTCCTGAAGGCCCGCCATCCGGACTTCGAAGAATTCGTCGAGATTGCTGCTGGTGATGCAGATGAAGCGCAGGCGCTCGAGCAACGGGACTTGCGGGTCGGCTGCCTGGGCCAGCACGCGCTCGTTGAATCCGAGGATGCCGAGTTCACGATTGAGAAGCGGATAACGGACGGACATCGGCAGGATAGGGGGTAAGTCAGGCGCTGTTTCGAAAGGACGCTCGGAAACTCTCACGATACGATGACATGCTGATGACAATCGGGAATTTATAGCAGCAAATTCTAAGCCTGGAGCCTTTCATTTCATAAATGTTTTGGCGATATACAATCTCGCAATGTGCATGTTTTGCAAGCGTGACATCCGAAAGCGTTCCACGCTTAAAATACCGGCTTTGATCGACCGCTTCGCGGGCCCGCCCGGGCGCCGCGAATGAATGCGCACGGAGCCTCCTTCTGATGGTTACAACCCCCCACCTGCTGGCTGCCGTGGATCTCGGCTCGAACAGCTTCCGGCTGATCGTCGGTCGCGTCGAGGAGACGCCGGCGGGCAGCCAGATCTACCCGGTCGATGCGCTGCGCGAGCCGGTTCGACTGGCCGCCGGCCTGTCGAGCGACAAGATGCTCGACCGCGCGTCGCAGGAGCGTGGCTGGGAGGCGCTGAAGCGGTTCGGCGAGCGCCTGCGCGACTTCCACCCCGATCACGTGCGCGCGGTGGCGACCAACACGCTGCGCGTCGCGAAGAACGCCGGCGAGTTTCTCGGCGAGGCCGAGGCGGCGCTCGGTTTCCCGATCGAAGTGATCGCCGGGCGCGAAGAGGCGCGCCTGATCTATGCGGGCGCCGCGCACTCGGTGCCGGCCAGCGCCGGCAAGCGGCTCGTCGTCGACATCGGCGGCGGCTCGACCGAATTCATCATCGGCTCGCACTACACGCCGATCGTGATGGAGAGCCTCTATATCGGCTGCGTGAGCCATAGCCGCGCATTCTTCCCGGCCGGCAACGTCGACGAATACACGATGCGACAGGCCGAGCTCGCGGCGAAGCGCGAAATCCAGATCATTTCGAGCGAATACAAGAAGGCAGGCTGGGACCAGGCGATCGGTTCGTCGGGCACCGCGCGCGCGCTCGCGGAACTCGTCGAGGCGAACGGCTTCAACGATCCGGGCGTCACGCACGGTATCTCGCGCGGCGGCCTCGAACGTCTGAAGCGTGCGCTGATCAAGTCCGAGAACGTGAACCGGCTGAAGCTGATCGCGCTGAAGCCCGATCGCGTGCCGGTGCTCGTGGGCGGTCTCGCGATCATGCTCGCGGTGTTCGAGGAACTCGGCGTCGACTATGTCGACACGACCGACGGCGCGCTGCGTCTGGGCGTGCTGTACGACCTGCTGGGCCGCACGCAGCACGAGGACATGCGCGCGGTGACCGTCGAGGGCTTCTCGCGCCGCTACGGCGTCGATCGCCCGCAGGCCGAGCGGATCGCCGCGCTCGCGGTGCGTTTCTACGACCAGCTCGAGGAATCCGACGACGAGCGTCGCGAGGAGTGCCGGATGTTCCTCGGCTGGGCCGCGGCATTGCACGAGATCGGCCTGTCGATTTCGCACAGCGCGTATCACAAGCATTCGGCGTATATCGCGAGCAACGCGGACATGCCGGGTTTTTCGCGCACCGACCAGGCGCGCCTTGCTGCGCTCGTGCTCGGTCATGCGGGCAAGCTCGGCAAGCTGTCGCAGGCGCGCGACGTCGAGTGGCCGCTGCTGTTCTGCCTGCGGCTCGCCGCGCTGCTGTGCCGGCGCCGCACCGATGCCGGGCTGCCGGACATTGCGGTGTCGCAGATGAAGAAAGGTGGATATGAGGTTCGCCTGCCTAGCGCCTGGGTCGAACAGAACCCGCTGACGGACTACAGCCTCAGCCAGGAGGCGGCCGAGTGGGAGAAGGTCGGCATTCCGTATCGCGTGGTTTACACGGGCGCGTGATTGCGCCGGATGGCATTGCGCGGCGCACCGCACGGGTGCGCCGTGAGTGTCGGGCGGTCGTTCAGTCCGACGAACAGACGATCGCGGTCAGGAACGGGAACGCCTGCTTGACCGTCGCGTCGCTGCCGGCCTTGCGCACGGCTTCCTCCACCGCGGACTTCGTGCCGCGCACCACGACACCGTAAGCCCAGTCGCCGATCGGCTTGCCGTCGCCCTCGCGGAAGATCGGGTCGTTCGCCTGGTAGCCGAGCACGACGTAGACGCCGAATCCGTAGGCCGTCAGCGAGCGGGCCGTGCGGAATGCGTTGACCGAGTTCGATTCGACATGCATCGGTTCCGGCTGAATGTCGCCGGCGGCGAGCAGCGGCGCGACGAACTTGTGGCCGTTCGAATGGCAGTCGAGCGCGTCGTCGAGCGACTTGGCCGATGCGGCGCTGGAGGCCGCGAGGGCGAGCAGCGCGCCGCAGAGGGCGGTTCGGGTGTGGGTTTTCATGCGATTTCGCGAGGTTGAAACGATATTATCGCGTTTTCTCGTTTATTCGGATGTTAGCTTTCGGCAGTGGTTCGGGTCGGATCGTGAAACTGCCGGGCCGTCCGTTGCTTCATGTCGTCGGCGGCAGGGCGCGGGCGGGGAGGAGGTTCCGCATTCCGTGTAGTGGCGCACGGACGCCGGTCATTGCGTGATATCGTCCGGTACGACAGCAGCATCCACCGTTCATTCAGTGACGAGGAGCGACATGCGCCTAGCCGATTTCATCGTTCGGAACATGGAGCAGATCCTGGTGCAGTGGGAAGCGTTTGCCGCCACGCTGTTGCCCGCTGCGAAGAGCATGGATTCGTATGGACTGCGCGACCACGCGCGTCAGATCCTGGAGGCCGTGGCCAAGGACATCAGCACGCCGCAAACCAGGGATGAGCAGCGCGAAAAGTCCCTCGGACGCGCGCCCGAACCGGCGAGCGCCAGCGATACGGCCGCGCAGACGCACGCCGTCCTGCGCGCCCGGCGCGGCTTCAACATCAATCAGCTGGCAGCCGAATATCGCGCGCTGCGCGCCAGTGTGCTGCGTTTGTGGATCGACGAGTGCCAGCCGAGCCCGCCTCATCTGGACGACATGATTCGCTTCAACGAGGCGATAGATCAGGCGCTTGCGGAATCGGTCGCTTTCTTCACCGAACAGGTCGAGCAGGCACGCAACCTGCTGCTGGGCATGCTGGGTCACGACATGCGCACGCCGCTGCAGACGATCCAGGTCACGGCAACCTATCTTGCCGCGCTCAATGCGGGCGAGGACGTATCGGAGGCCGCTGGCCGGCTGATCAGAAGCGGTGGTCGGATGCAGGGCCTGCTCGACGATCTGTGCGACTTCAATCGGACCCAGCTCGGGCTCGGCATCAATGTCTCGCCCCGCCATGTCGATCTCGCTCCGGTGATCGCCAATGTGGTGGACGAATTGCGGACCGCGCATCCCGATCGCGAGATCAATGTCGAGATAGTCGGCGATTTGCGGGGCGACTGGGATGATCAGCGCATGCAGCAGTTGCTGAGTAATCTGGTGACCAACGCGGTCAAGTATGGAGCGCCCGAGACACCGATACGGGTGTCGGCGGCATCGACTGGCAAGGAAGTGCTCATCGAGGTCGGCAACCGCGGGCCAGCCATCGATCCGGTCATGCTCGACCATATCTTCGATCCGCTTCGACGCGGCGCCGATCAGCCGGAAAAAAGCGGCGACGAGGTCGGGCTGGGGCTCGGGTTGTTCATCGCCAGTGAGATCGCCAAGGCACATCACGGCCGGATCGATGCGCGATCGGATCAGACGGAAACGGTGTTTGCGGTGCGCTTGCCGAGAAGAGGGTGAGGGGCTTTGCGGACCCTGGTATTCGATCGCTCGAACAAGAAATGAGCCTGATACAGCGGATCATGAATCCGCAAGCGCTCACTGCGCTCTATGGGAGCGATGTGCCGCTCGATGGTGCCGAGATCGTCGAAGTTCGACTCGGGCGGGACGAACCTCGACTGTCGGTGAGAATCATGACTGCCCGGAAGCCGTTGTCTCCGCCCAACCGATGGCCGACAGACTATGACGTCGTCTATTTGAGTTTGTCATTTATCGGTGCTTCCGACCTCTCGCTCGAAGGGTGGGGGCGTGACAACGTTATTGCGACGTTTTCATCGACCGTCACCGACAATGGCATGTCGATAACGATCCATTGCAGGGAAGGCGTGTCGATCGCGCTGAAGTGCGACTGGGTTCGCGTAGAGGGAGTCGCATACGGCTATCTGGGTGGCGGCTGACGTGTGCAAATACGCGCCGGATTCCAGCTAAACGGATGCCGTGAGTGCTCGGTAAAATGGAAGTCCGTTTAACGGGAAAGATGCCCGTTCCGACATGGATCTACATTGATGCATGTGACGCGAATCGGGCGACCTGATCGTCGCGGGAGGCGGGAAATGGAAAAGGGGTTACAGGAAAATTCCTGTAACCCCTTGATTCCTTTGGTCGGAGCGAAAGGATTCGAACCTTCGACCCTCTGATCCCAAATCAGATGCGCTACCAGGCTGCGCTACGCTCCGACGAGCCAGAGATTCTATCGTCTAATTACCCGCCCGGTCAATCGCGTTATGCGCACGACGTGCCACCGCAGCGACGACCGTGTCATCGAACATCGCATGGACCCGGTGCAGGCGTACCATCGCCCGTCCGGATCGACAGGAGACGAACCATGATGAACCTGATCCTCTGGCGCCACGCCGAAGCCGAAGACTACGCATCCAGCGATCTCGCGCGCCAGCTGACCTCCCGCGGCCGCAAGGACGCACAGGCAATGGCCAAATGGCTGCGCGGGCGTCTCGAGACGAACAGCGTGATCCTCGCCAGCCCGGCGGCGCGCACCGTGCAGACCGTCGAGGCGCTGACCGACCAGTACCGGACCGTCGACGCGCTCGCGCCGGACGCAAGCGTCGACGACGTGCTGGCGGCCGCCGGCTGGCCCGACGGCATCGCGCCCACGGTCGTGATCGTCGGCCACCAGCCGACGCTCGGCAGCGTGGCCGCGCGGCTGATCGCCGGCAGCGACGACAGCTGGAGCATCAAGAAGGGCGGAATCGTATGGCTCGCGAGCCGCACGCGCGACGGCAGCAAGCAGGCGGTGTTGCGCGCGCTGCTGTCGCCTGAATTGATTTGAAGGGTTTGATCATACGGTTCCGCAAGCTTTCTGCTAAAGTCAATTCGGCGACACGTCATTGAACGGACATGGTCGTGCCACATAACGGTCATGGCTGGTTACTACATTGGCGGGCATGTCGTCCTATTCCTTACGACCAGGAAAGCCTAATGCGAGAACTGCCGACGCCTACGCTCCCTTTTGCCTCGCTGCCCCTCGATTCGACGCGGCGTCATCTGCCGCGCGCTGCTGAAACCGTCACCTCGGAATACCGCCTGCGCGCCGCGTGGGCGCGCACGGAAGACGAACTGCGCGAAGCCCAGCGCCTGCGCTACAGCGTATTCGCCGAAGAGATGGGCGCGCAGGTCAGCGGTCCCGCCGGTCTCGACGTCGATCCGTTCGATGCGTATTGCGACCATCTGCTGGTTCGCGATCTCGATACGCTGAAGGTCGTCGGCACGTACCGCGTGCTGCCGCCGCACGAGGCGGCGCGTGTCGGCCGCCTGTACGCGGAAGGCGAGTTCGACCTGTCGCGCCTGACGCACCTGCGCGGCAAGATGGTCGAGGTCGGCCGTTCGTGCGTGCACAGCGACTACCGCAGCGGTGCCGTCATCATGGCGCTGTGGGGCGGTCTGGGCGCCTACATGATGCAGAACGGCTACGAGACGATGCTCGGCTGCGCGAGCGTGTCGATGGCCGACGGCGGGCACTACGCGGCGAACCTGTACCAGTCGCTGCCGGCCAGCGCGCTGACGGCAACCGAATACCGCGCGTTTCCGCACACGGCGCTGCCGGTCGACGAACTGCAGACGGGCACCGTCGTCGCGCCGCCGCCGCTGATCAAGGGCTACCTGCGGCTCGGCGCGAAGATCTGCGGCGCACCGGCCTGGGATCCCGACTTCAACTGCGCGGATTTCCTCACGCTGTTCCGTCTGTCCGACATCAACGCGCGCTACGCGCGGCATTTCCTCGGCTGAACGGCCTGAATCGCGTTGCGTCCGTCACAGGCGCGCGCAAGCGAACGCCGTCGTGCGGCTGCCTGCCGCGCGACGGCGTTCGTGTATTCGGACGAGGTTGAAGGACCCGCTATCGGTCCCCGTTAATCGGCGAGACATGCGCCGGCCCCTGTGCCGGGGTGGGCACGTCCGGTGGCGGCCCGCCGCGGAAAGCGGGCCGGGACTCGCGCGGGGCGGCCAGCCTAGCGATTTGCTAGTGCTTGCGTCGCCAGTCGAGCAAGTGGTGTTCGGCCATCCAGTGGTGGATCATCCCTTCGCCGCCGTGGCTGCGCTTGTATTCGCGCGATTCGAAGTACGACAGCGCGGCGAGCACCATCAGACCGATGAACAGGCCAATCAGGCCGGCAATTTCCTCAGACGACATGGCAGCCTCCTTTCTACGGCACAGCGCCATGCGTACATATTAGGACATGCGCCGCCGGACCCCGAAACCGGAATTCCGCTAGACTCGCGCGGTCGTGGCGCGCGGTGGGCGCGCCGTTTTCCGGAGCGATACCCGATGACCCGTTTCATGCTGGCCGTGCTGGCTGCATCTCTTCTCGCCGGCTGCGCGAGCGACCCCCGTCAGGCCCGTCGCGGCCATCCGCCGGAAGATCCGGCCGACTACCATGGCGTGCCGACCGACATGACGCCGCCGTCGATGCTCACCGAGCCGCCGCCGGCTGCACAGTAAGGGCCGGGCCGAATGCCGGGCGCTCGCCCGGGCATCGGCGGCTTCACGCGCCGCTCGCCGCCGCGACGCGCGCGTCGGCGCCGCCGATCTGCCGCACCAGGCCCGGCAGGTAGCGCGCGAGCGTGGCGCCGCGCGCGGCCATGAACAGCAGCAGCGCGAACCAGAGGCCGTGGTTGCCGAACGCGTCGACGAAGGCGAACGTGGCCGCGACGAAGATCGCGAACGACACGACCATCGCGCGCATCAGCGACTGCGTTTGCGTCGCGCCGATGAACACGCCGTCGAGCAGGAATCCCCATACCGACACGACGGGCGAGATCGCGGCCCACGGCAGGTAGCGCAGCGCGACCGCGCGGATTTCGGCCTGGTCGGTCAGGCGGCCGACGATCCAGCCGCCGGCCGCCCAGTAGACGAGCGCGAACAGCAGCGCGCCGAGTGCGGACCAGAACAGCGTGATGCGCACGGCCTGCCGGAATGCGGCGCGATCGCGCGCGCCGGCGGCCGCGCCGACGAGCGCCTCGGCCGCGTGCGCGAAACCGTCGAGCCCGTACGCCATGAAGGTCTGGAAGTTCAGCAGCAGCGCATTCGCCGCGAGTGTCGCGTCGCCCTGTTTCGCGCCGAGATGGGCGAACCAGCCGAACGCGCCGAGCAGGCACAGCGTGCGCAGGAAGATGTCGCGATTGAGCGCAACGAGGCGCTTGAGGGCCGCGCGATCGGCCAGCGCGCGCGGCGCGAGCGGCGGCAGGCCGCGCGGCCGCAACTGCCACAGCATCCAAGCGCCAAGCGCGAAGCCGCACACGTCCGCGGTGGCGGTGGCCGCGCCGATGCCGGCGATGCCCCAGCCGAAGCCGTACACGAACAGCAGCACCGCGCCAATGTTCACCGCGTTGATGAACACCTGCGCGACGAGCGCGAGCCGCACGCGCTGCACGCCCAGCAGGTAGCCGAGCACGACGTAGTTCGCGAGCGCGAAGGGCGCGCTCCAGATCCGTGTGTGGCTGTACGCCAGCGCCGTCGCGCGCACCGCATCGCTGCCGCCGAGCGCGCTCAGCGCGAACGACAGCAACGGCACCTGCAGCGCGAGCACGGCGGCGCCGAGCGCGAACGCGACGATCAGCGCACGCAGCACGTTCAGCCGGATGCCGGCGGTGTCGCCGGCGCCGTGCGCCTGGGCGACCAGCCCGGTCGTGCCCATCCGCAGGAAGCCGAAGCCCCAGAACACGAAATTGAAGAACAGCCCGCCGAGCGCGACGCCGCCGAGATACTGCGCGCCGTCGAGGTGGCCGGCGACGGCCGTGTCGACCGCGCCGAGAATCGGCTGGGTCAGGTTCGCAAGGACGATCGGGAACGCGAGCGCGAGCACGCGCCGGTGCGACGTGGCGCGACCGGCGTCGTGCGGCAAGGCGGTGTCGGGCATGGCGGACGCGTCAGGCGCGTTCCTGCACGCATACCCACGGCGATACGACGACCGCCCACAGCTCCGGGTTGCGTGCCGCATAGTCGCTGGCGGTTTCGGCCGGCATGCGGGCCACGAGGCCGGCAGACAGCCAGCGCGTGACCTGTTCGGCGTCGTCGCCGGCGATCGCTTCCGCGACGCTGACGAGATCGAGGTCGCGCGCAACGGCGAGCAGCTTGCCCTGCGCGAAGAAGCGCTCGAGGTCGCACCAGTCGATCTTGGCGGTCTCGCCGAGGAGTTTGGCGTAGAGCGGGCTATGCGACGCGCCCGCGGCGGATTCGTGTTGGGAGGACATCGGTTTCTTGGAAAGACTGCGTGTGCGCCACTATAAACCATCCGGCCGGGCGGGCCGGGCGCGGCTCACGCGTCGCGCAGCGCGCGGCGCACGATCTTGCCGGTCGCGGTCATCGGCAGGCTGTCGACGAACGCGATCGCGCGCGGGTATTCGTGCGCGGCGAGGCGCGTGCGCACATGCGCCTGCAGCGCCTGCACGAGCGCGTCGTCGCCGGCATGGCCGGGATTCAGCACGACGAACGCCTTGACGATCTCGGTGCGGGTCGGATCGGGCACGCCGACCACGGCGGCCATCCGCACGGCCGGATGCGTGAGCAGGCAGTCCTCGATCGGGCCGGGGCCGATCCGGTAGCCCGCGCTCGTGATCACGTCGTCGTCGCGGCCGACGAAGCGCACGAAGCCGTCGGCGTCGATCAGGCCGGTGTCGCCGGTCAGCAGGTAGTCGCCTGCGAACTTGTCGCGGGTCGCCGCGGGATTGCGCCAGTATTCGAGAAACATCACCGGATCGGGACGGCGCACCGCGATGTGTCCTTCGGTGCCGGGCGGCAGCGGCGTGCCATGGGCATCGACGATCGCGACCGTGTGGCCGGGCACGGCCTTGCCGATCGCGCCGGGCTGCGCATCGAACAGCGCCGCGCACGACGACAGCACCATGTTGCACTCGGTCTGCCCGTAGAACTCGTTGATCGTGACGCCGAGCGCGTCGCGTCCCCACGCGGTCAGTTCGGTGCCGAGCGATTCGCCGCCGCTCGCGACCGATTTCAGCGACAGCGCGTAGCGTTCGCGCGGCCGCTCGACGGTGCGCATCAGTTTCAGCGCGGTGGGCGGCAGGAACGCGTGCGTGACGCCGTGCCGCGCCATCAGCGCGAATGCCGCGTCGCCGTCGAACTTCTCGAAGCGGCGTGCGAGCACGGGCACGCCGTGATGCCAGGACGGCAGCAGTACGTCGAGCAGGCCGCCGATCCACGCCCAGTCGGCGGGCGTCCAGAACAGGCGCGCGTCGCGCGGAAAGCATTGCTGCGACATTTCGACGCCGGGCAGGTGGCCGGGCAGCACGCGGTGCGCATGCAGCGCGCCTTTCGGTTTGCCCGTCGTGCCGGATGTGTAGATGATCAGCGCCGGATCGTCGGCGGCCGTATCGGCCGGGACGAAGTCGGCCGATTCGGCGGCGAGCGCCGCGTCGTAGCGCAGCACGTCCGGCGCGTCGGGCGCATCGTCGCCGACGCAGTAGCAGGTGCGCAACGCGGGCAGCTGCGGGCGCAGCGGCGCGACTTTCGCGTAGCCGGCCGCGTCGGTGACGAGCGCGGCGGCTTCGCTGTTCGCGAGGCGATACTCGAGCGCGTCGGCGCCGAACAGCGTGAAAAGCGGCACGGCGATCGCGCCGAGCTTGTACGCGGCGAGGTGCGCGATCGCCGTTTCGGGGCCTTGCGCGAGAAAGATGCCGATCCGGTTGCCGCGGCGCAGGCCGGCGCGCGCGAAGCTGTTGGCGAGCCGGTTAGAGGCATTTCTCAAATCGTCGAACGTGAAACGCGCGACGTCGCCTTGCGCGGTTTCGTGGATCAGCGCGAGCCTGCCGCTGCCGTCCGCCCACTTGTCGCAGACGTCCACCGCAATGTTGTAGCGCGCCGGAAAGGCCCACGCGAAGCGGCTGAGCAGGTCGTCGTAGCGTTCGGCGGCGGGCAGCATCGGGGGTCTCCTTGTCGCGTGGCGTGGCCTTCGATGCGTAGATTACATCGGCTTTTCATGCTGCCGAAACGACAAGCGCGTCTGATGATAGGGATTGTGCGGACTCGTCCGAGTGGCCCGCTTCAGTGCACGATTTCGGGATGCCGCATAAGATGACGACAAAACTGTAACGAGACCATGGATTTGCTTCTGATAGCTGCGGGGTTCAGCCTGTTCGGAATCGGCGTGCTGGTAGCGTTTGCACGCCACGTCGATCCGCTGTCCGGGCGTTTCACCGGACGTCTGCGCAAGCGCTGACTCAATATTTCCGACTGTGTCCGCGTCGACACGCGATGCGCACCGGCATCGCGTGTCGACGGCCGGTGCTCAGCGCGCCGGCAGGTAGCGTGCCGGATCGATCGAACGGCCGCCGTAGCGCAACTCGAAATGCAGCGCGACGCGGTCGCTGTCGCTGCTGCCCATCTCGGCGATCGTTTGCCCCTGCGTGACCGACTGGCCTTCTTTGACGAGCAGCGCGCGATTGTGCGCATACGCGGTCAGGTAATCGGCGTTGTGCTTGAGAATGATCAGGTTGCCGTAGCCGCGCAGCCCGTTGCCGGCATAGACGACGACACCCGGCGCGGCCGCCGCGACCGGCGTGCCTGCGGCGTTCGCGATGTCGATGCCCTTGGATTTCGAGCCGTCGAAGCTGCGAACCACGGTGCCGGGCGCCGGCCAGATCAGCGAGATGCTGGTGGCCGGCTTCACGGCCGATTCCACCGGCGCGGACGGTGCAGGGCGGCTGCGGCCCGCGGTGCCGGTGCCCGTGGTCGTGCCGGGCGGCGGCGCGACGCGCAGCACCTGGCCGACCTCGATCGCATCCGGGTTCGTGATCTGGTTCCAGCGCACGATGTTCTGCACCGACTGGCGGTTCTCGCGCGCGATCTTGTAGAGCGTGTCGCCGCGCTCGACGCGATAGAAGCCGGGGCCGACGGGCGCGGAGCCGCACGCGACGAGCAGGGCGGCGCAGGCGGCCGCGATGAGTCGTTTCGTTGTTGTTCCGAACATTGAACCTCGCAAAACCCTGCCGCGCACCGCACGGCAGGTGACACAAAAACGTCCGATTTTAACGGGTTCGACCCGCGTGCCGCAGTTTGGGTCCGCTGCGGGCCTCGTCGGGCGCCGGTTCGGCGTGCCGGCTTTCAGTCCTCGAGCGGGCGCACGCGGATCTGCAGCGCGGCCGTTTCGGTCGCGCCGGGCGCGAGCCAGCGCAGCCCCAGCCCGTTGTGGATCGCGTCCGGCAGCCCGAGCCACGGCTCGACGCAATAGAAGTCGGACTCCGGCTTTTCAGTCCAGGTCGTGACCGCGTACCACGGAATCGAGCCGGGGATGTCCAGCGCGATCTCGACCACGCGGCCGCGGCCCGGCATCTCGATGCGCACGGGGCTCGACGGCGTGCCGTCGAGACAGTGGAAGCGGTCGAGGATTCGCGCCTCGTCGAGCGTGTAGCGGGCGTCGCCGCGTTCGGGCGCGCTGATCGAGCCATCGGGGCGCTGCTCGCAGCGATGCGTCGGCGGCAGCTCCAGCGTCGTCGCCGCGCGCTCGCCGTGCGGCAGCGCGAAATAGAAGTGATGACCCGCGTAGTAGGGCAGCGGCGTGCCGCCGAGATTGGTCGTGGTCAGCGCGACGTCGAGCGTGTGGGCATCGGCGAGCCGGTAGCGGGCTTCGAAGCGGAATTCGAACGGGTAGCCGGCGCGCAGCGCGTCGCTGCTTTCGAGCGTCATCGCGATCGCGGCGCCGTCGGCCGACGGCTGCGCCGAAAACGGCAGGTCGCGCGCGAAGCCGTGCATCGGCAGGTCGCGGACCACGCCGTCGGCGTCGCGCCAGCGACCGAGTTCGCCGTCGACGCGATGGCGTCCGAGGAACGGAAACAGCAGCGGATTGCCGCCGCGCACGCGCGCGAGGTTGCTCCAGTCGGCGGTGTCGGGCCAGAAGATGACGGGTTCGCCGTCGAGGTGCCACGACAGCAGACGACCGCCGAATTGCGGGGCGACCCGGACGATGGACGGGCCGGCATGGAGTTCTTGAATCTCGTGTTGCTGGAAGATCGGCATGGCGAATCGATAGGAACGGGTGGGCGGATGCGCGACGGCGCGCTCCATTATCGGCCCGCGACGCGGTCGGGGAAAACCCTTCTCGGGAAATTGCGAGTTTTGAAGGGCGTCAGCCGTCGGGATAATGCCTCTAAACCGGTGATATTGCCGGGTCATGACACTTCGAGGAGGCGCCATGGATCTGGCAATGGCAATGGGAATCGCACTGTTCGGCATGTTCACCGGCAGCACGGTATTGTTTTTCTATCAGCTCGGTCGCTGACGGCAATTTCTGCTGGATTCGAAAGGCCCGCCATGCAAATGGCGGGCCTTTTGCTTTCTGCTGACTTACAAATTGCAAGCGATTGTGTGCATTGCCGCAATTGCCAGTCAAATGCCTTGGCGCAGTAATCATGGCTGGGCATAATCAGGGCGCGTTTTTGCGGACGCGCATCGCGTCGTCCGTCACTTCTTCCCGCTTAATTTCCATTCAAAGGACCGACGCGTGAGTCTCTGGTTTCTGGTATTCCTGAGCGTCCTGCAGGGCGTGACCGAACTCTTCCCCGTCAGCAGTCTCGGCCATACGTTGCTCGTGCCGGCGCTGTTCGGCATGCATATCGACAAGCATGCGCCGCAGCTGCTGCCGTTCCTTGTTGCGCTGCACCTCGGTACCGCGCTGGCGCTGCTGTGGTATTTCCGCGCGCGTTGGATCGCGCTGATCGGCGGTTTTTTCGCGCAGCTCGGCGGCCGCAAGAACGACGACGGCCATCTGATGTGGGCGTTGATCATCGGCACGATTCCGACGGGCATCGTCGGCCTGGTGCTCGAGAAGCGCATCGAGCACGTGTTCCATGATCTGCGGATCGTCGCGGCCGCGCTGATCGTCAATGGCGTGCTGCTGTGGATCGGCGATCGCATCCAGCGCAGCCGCGCGCATCAGCCGCCCGAGAAGATGACGTTCAAGCAGGCGTTCTTCGTGGGTCTCGCGCAGATCGGTGCGCTGATTCCGGGTTTTTCGCGCAGCGGCCTGACGATGATCGCCGGCAATGCGGCGGGGCTGACGGCGGAGAAGGCGGCGGAGTTTTCGTTCCTGCTCGGCACGCCGATCATCTTCGCGGCGGGCGTGCTCGAACTGCCGAAGCTGTTCCATGCGCGCGACCAACTCGCCGACGCGCTGCTCGGCGGCGTGCTGACGGCGATCGCCGCGTACCTGAGCGTGCGATTCCTGATGCGCTATTTCGAAGGGCGCGGCCGGCTGGCGTCGTTCGGCCTGTATTGCGTGATCGCCGGCGTGTTTTGCCTGGGCTGGTTCATGCTGCATGCGCAGCCGGTGTAAGGCTGAGGGCGTCGGTCTTGCGTGATTCGACGCGATGATCGGGTATAATTTCGGGCTCGGCTTCAGGCCGGGCCCGTTTCGTTTCAGGTTGCGTCGCGTCGGTTTCGTACCGGCGGCGGTGATCGGAGCAGGGTCCGGGTTGCTGGCGCCGTGTCTTTTTCCCTCGACCGCCCTTAGCTCAGTTGGATAGAGCAACGGCCTTCTAAGCCGTAGGTCACACGTTCGAATCGTGTAGGGCGGGCCAGTCAAATCAGATATTTAGTGGATTTTTGGCTTGCCGTGGATTTATCGCATTGCTTTGCATGTAACCGCGGTGTAACCCGTTCACGTCAACATTGATCGAGCTGGTTGCCTTTGTGGCATGGGACTCCGGCAGGCGGGTAAAGTCGACCGTTTGGGTTGGCATCGATCTGGCGCGATAAAATTGCCATAGCTGTCCAACACAACGCTGGCTGACGAGGGTTGAGGGTGTCTATGGAACGCCTTCGTCTGTCCCGTACTCTCTTTTGAGCGCACACGTTGGACGTTCATTTGTGATCCACGCCAATATTCGCCATGACGAGTGCAGAGCCTGATTTCATTTCCCTTAGAGAAGTCTTATTGTCCGTGGCCGGTTGTGTGACGGTCCCGTCTCTAGAAAGGTGCGCAGATACGAATGAACCGGAATTCATTCCACAGTTCAGAGAGGCCCTGTTTCGCTATTCGACTGCGGCCGATGACTTAGAGCGGCACATTACACTAGCTTCGAGTGAGGATCGGCCGACTTGGCTCGACTGCCGCGTTGGCATGGGTACTCCGCGTGTTACCGAGGAAGCGCAAAGTCAAGGGCTTAGCCTCCTTAGATGTTGTGACCTGCTCCCCGCGTTTAGTACGGTGACGGTGTAGAGTCCGTTCCAGAGAGGAACGGCAATGAAAAAGCGATTCACCGAAGAACAGATCATCGGCATCTTGAAGGAAGCCGAGGCTGGCCTGAAGCCGGCGGAGCTGTGTCGCAAGTACGGCATCTCGGAAGCGACCTACTACAACTGGAAAGCGAAGTTCGGCGGGATGACGGTCTCCGAAGCTCAGCGCCTGAAGGAACTGGAGCAGGAGAACAGCAAGCTCAAGCGACTGTTAGCCGAATCGATGCTCGACAACGCCGCGCTGAAGGACCTGCTGGCTCGAAAGTAGCAAGCCCGCAGGCCAAGCGCGAAGCGGTCCGGATATTGATGACCGAACGTGCCATGGGTGTTACCCGGGCCTGCGGGCTGGTAGGGATTTCGCGCTCGCTGTTCCACTACGAATCACGCCGCCGAGTTGATGACGAAGCGCTGACTGGCCGGATGATGGCCATCGCCGCGCAGAAGCGCCGCTACGGCTATCGCCGGATTCACGTGCTGTTGCAGCGGGATGGCTGCTTCGCCAACCACAAGCGCATCTGGCGCCTGTACAGCAAGGCGGGGCTGAGCGTGCGCAAGCGGCGACGCAAGCGTATTGCGGCTGTCGAGCGCACGCCGCTGCCGTTAGCAACAGGCCCGAATCAGAGCTGGTCGATGGACTTCGTTTCTGACGGGCTGGCCTATGGTCGGCGGTTTCGATGCCTGAACGTGGTCGACGACTACACGCGCGAGTGCTTGGCCATCGAGGTCGATACTTCGCTGCCGGGCCTACGAGTGCAGCAAGTGCTCGAGCGGCTCAAGGAGATGCGAGGCTTACCCGCATCCATCACGGTCGACAACGGGCCGGAGTTCGCTGGTAAGGTGCTGGATGCATGGGCCTACGAAGCCGGTGTCACGCTGTCGTTCATTCGGCCTGGCAAGCCGGTGGAGAATGCCTATATCGAGAGCTTCAACGGGCGGTTCCGCGATGAATGCCTGAACGAGCACTGGTTCGTCTCAATGCGCCACGCCAAGCGGCTGATTGAGGAATGGCGTATCGAGTACAACACCGAGCGGCCTCATAGTTCACTCGGCTATCTGACGCCGGTGCAGTTCGCGCGGGCGCACGATGCAAAGCAGCAGTTTTTAACCTCGGACTCTAACTGCGGTTCGGACTAAAACCGGGGGCAGGTCATCAGAACTATTTCAGCTGCTCTTGAAATAGCGTGATCATTCGCCGCGCGAGCGGCGACACGTAGGCGCCAGCACGGTGCATTGCGCCAATGCGCCGGCCAAGGTCTAGTTCTCCGACCTGCAGGTCGAGCGCGCGTAGCCCAGCGACCTCGTCGAGCGCGTCGGCGCCGCCGACGCACAGGAGCGACGTGCCGCGCAGCAACTGCAGCAGCGACGTATTGCCGAAATCGGTCTCGACACGCAGGCGCGGCGCCGGCAGCCCGCGCGCACGGAACGCGTCATCGATCCGGTGCCGGACTGGGATCGTCGTCTCCGGCAGCAGCCATTCCTGGTCGGCGAGATCCGCGAGCGTGAGCGCGCGCTTGCGCTGCAGCGGGTGCTCGGCATCGGCGAGCACCGTGAGCCGGTCGTCGAACAGCGCGATCGTGTCAAGCGCGGCGTCCGGCTGCTGCGGCTCGGGCGCCACCACCAAGTCGAGTTCGCCGGCCGCGAGCAGGTCGAGCAGTTCGCGCGCGAGCCGGCAGCGCAGCCGCAACCGCGCGGCCGGCCGTTCGCGGATCAGTTGCCGGCACGCGCCGAGCACGAACGCATTGGGCACGGTTGGCGAGTAGCCGACCCGCACCACGCCCTGTTCGCCGCCGCGGATCGCGCGCATCTCCTGCATCGCATCGTCGAATTCGAGCGCGATCCGCTGCGCGCGAGCGACGAAGCGCGCGCCCGCCGGCGTCGGCGTCATCCCGTTCGCGGTGCGCTCGAACAGCGTCACGCCGACCTGCGCCTCCAGTCGCTGCACGGCCTTGGTCAGCGCGGGCTGCGACAGCCCCAGCGCGTCGGCGGCCTTGCCGATGCTGCCGTGCCGCTCCACGGCCAGCAGGTACTCCAGATCGCGGGTATCCATCAGGGGATTCCTGTCGGTTATGACGTTATATCCGGTAATGCATTGTGGTGATGCCTCGGCATCTTACAGACTGGCGGCACTGTTCGACCAGGAGAATCGTCTTGAGCTTCGCCTATTTCCTGCGGCGTGCGGCCCGTTACTGGGGCAGCCAGCCCGCCGTGATCCACCGCGACCGCGCCGTCACGTATCGTCAGCTCGACGAACGTTCGACGCGCCTCGCGAACGCGCTGCGCGGCCTCGGCTTCGCCCGCGGCGAGCGCATCGCCGTGCAGGCGCGCAACTGCATCGAGCTCGTCGAGATCGAGTGCGCGCTGTACAAGGCCGGCCTCGTGAAGGCCGCACTGAACCCGCGTTTCACGGCGGCCGAGGCTGCCGACGTCGTCGGCAATTGCACGCCCGTCGCGTTCATCGGCGGGCGCGGCCATACGGACTACACGCCCGATTCGCCGGGCTTCGGCTCGGTCGAGCGGTTCGTGTCGCTCGGCGGCCCGGCCACCGGCTATCTCGACTACGAAACGCTGCTCGCGAAGGGCGGCGATACGGCGCCCGACTACGTGCCGGCGGCCGACGATCTCGCGGTGCTGCACTTCTCGTCCGGCTCGACCGGTCGCATCAAGGCCGCGATGCAGAGCTACGGCAACCGGCTCGCGTCGCTGCGCAAGATCGTGCTCGGGATGGATCGTCCCGCGCAGCCCGGCGACCGGCTCGCGCTGATCGGGCCGATCACGCACGCGTCGGGGATGCTGATGCAGCCGTACCTGTTCTGCGGTGCGACGCTCGTACTGTTCGACGCGTTCGAGCCCGCGCATTTCCTCGCCGAAGTCGCGCGTCAGCGCATCACGCACACGTTCATGGTGCCGGCGATGGTCAACATGCTGCTGAACACGCCGGAACTCGCCCAGGCCGACCTGCGCAGCCTGAAGGTGCTCGGCTACGGCGCCGCGCCGATGGCGCCCGCGCGCATCGAGGAAGCGTGGGCGCGCATCGGTCCCGTGCTGTCGCAAGGCTACGGCGCGAGCGAATCGACGTCGGGCGTCACGCGGCTCGGGATCGCCGATCACGCGCATGCGCTGCTGCACGACCGAGAGCGGCTCGCATCGTGCGGCCGGCCGCTCGGTGAAACGGAAGTGCGGGTGGTCGATGCGGACGGGCAAGAAGTCGAAGGCGATGCGATCGGCGAGATCGTGATTCGCGGCGCGGACGTGTTCCACGGCTACTGGAATGCGCCGGAGCTCACGCGCGAGGTGCTGGTCGACGGCTGGCTGCATACGGGCGATCTCGCACGCACCGATCGCGACGGCTTCATTTACCTGGTCGACCGCAAGCACGACATGATCATTTCGGGCGGCTTCAACGTGTATCCGACCGAAGTCGAAGCGGCGCTGTACCGGCACGAAGGCGTGCTCGAGGCGTGCGTCGTCGGCGTGCCCGACGACAAGTGGGGCGAGGCCGTGAAGGCCGTCGTCGTGTTGCGTTCGGGGCGCATCGCGCAAGCCGCCGATCTCGTCGCGCACTGCCGCGCGCAGCTCGCCGACTACAAGGCGCCGCGCTCCGTCGATTTCGTCGCGGAACTGCCGAAGAACGCGAGCGGCAAGATCGCCCGCAAGCTCGTGCGCGAGCCGTACTGGCGCGGCGTCACGCGCCGCGTCAACTGAAGGAGCCCGCGATGTTCGATCATCTGCAACGCCCCGAATTCGTCGCGCTGCGCGCGGCCGTGCTGCGCTTCGTCGACGACGAGCTGCGCCCGATCGAGCGCGAGCTTCAGCTCGACTCGGAAGACGTGTGGCCGCGCGACGTGCTGCGCCGCGTGTGGCGCCGCTCGGCCGCGCTCGGCTTCTATACCGCGAGCCTGCCGGTCGAGATCGGCGGACAGGGGCTGTCGATCGCCGAGGTGTGCGCGCTGAAGGCCGACCTGGCCGCGAGCGGCGCGGCGCTCGCGCCGCACGTACTCGGCGAACTCGGCGGGCCGCCGCGCATCGGCAACATGCTGAAGTACGCGACGCCCGCGCAACTGGAGCGCTATTTCAAGCCGGTGATGCGCGGCGAGAAATCGACGTGCTTCGCGCTGACCGAACCGCACTCGGGCTCGGACGCGATGAGCATCCGCACGACGGCGGTCGAGGATGGCGATTCGCTCGTCATCAACGGCACCAAGCACTACATCAGCGGCGCGCCGTTCGCGGATTTCGCGATCGTGATGTGCGTGACCGATGTGACCGCGACGCCGCCGCAGATCACGGCCGTGCTCGTCGATCTCGACCTGCCCGGCGTCACCGTCGAGCACGAGTACGTGCCGATGTCGGGCCAGCACATCGACGCGGACATTCGCTTCGTCGACGTGCGCGTGACGCGCGAGAACGTGTTCGGCGGAATCGGTAACGGATTCAAGCTCGGCATGTCGCGCATCAGCGTGAACCGGCTGCTGCATTGCCCAACGATGCTCGGCCTCGCGATGTCCGCGTACCGGGCGGCGCTCGACTATGCCCGCACGCGCCGGCAGTTCGGCGGCCCGATCGCGCGCTTCCAGGCGATCCAGCACATGCTTGCCGACATGGCCACCGAGCTGTGGGCCTGCGAGAGCATGATCGCGCACACCGCCGCGCTCGCGGATGCGGGCGCGGACCTGCGGATGATGTCGTCCGCGTGCAAGCTGTACGTGTCGGAGCGCTGCTTCGAGGTCGCGGACAAGGCCGTGCAGATCCACGGCAACGTCGGCGTGACGCGTGGCCATCCGGTCGAGCAGACGTTCCGCAAGCTGCGGATGTTCCGGATCCTGACCGGCACGAGCGAGATCCAGCGCAACGCGATCGCGAAGGCGATTCTCGAGCCGGCCGGCACGGGGCGCAACGCATGACGGCCCGCGGCACGCACGATGCGTGGCCGGCGGGCGAGGACCACGCCCCCGCGTGGTCGTGCCTGCGCGGCGTGCGGATCGTCGATGCGGACCAGTTGTTGCCCGGCCCGCATGCGTGCGCGCTGCTGCGGCAGCTCGGCGCCGACGTGATCAAGGTCGAGCCGCCGGGCGGCGACGCGTTGCGGCAGTTTGGCGCCGACACGTTCGCGCAGTTCAACCGCGGCAAGCGCTCGCTCGTGCTCGACCTGAAGACGCCGGACGGGCGCGCGCGCTTTCTCGATCTGGCGCGCGACGCCGATGCGGTGGTCGAAGGCAACCGGCCGGGCGTGATGGCGCGGCTCGGGCTCGACTATGCGACGCTGGCCCGCGCGAACCCGCGCGTCGTGCTGTGCTCGATCACCGGCTACGGGCAGGACGGCCCGTACGCGAACCGGCCCGGCCACGACCTGAATTTTCTTGCCGATGCCGGCTATTGGTCGGTGCCCGCGCAACTGCACGACACCGTCGCGCGGCCGCGCGTGCGGCTCGCCGATCATGCGGCCGCGATGCATGCGGCGCTCGCGCTGGCCGTCGCGGTGATGAGCGCACGGGCGAACGGGCTCGGCCAGCACCTCGACGTGTCGATTCACGACGCGATGTTCGCGTGGACCGCCCCGGCCGCTTGGGCGCTGCGCACGGGCCGCGATACGGCGGATGCCGCCCGCTGGGTGATGCCCGACAACGACCTGTTCGAAACCGCCGACGGACGGCACATCGTGCTCGCGACGTTCGAGGACAAGTTCTGGGCCGCGTTCGCCGACGCGCTCGGCGATGCATGCCAGGCGCTACGTGAGCCGCGTTACGCGCAACGCGCGGGCCGGCAGCAGCATCGGCACGCGCTCGGTGCAGAGTTGCGCGCGCTTTTCGCGACGCGCACCCAGGACAACTGGATGCGAGTGCTCGGCGGCCTGGGGCTGCCGGTATCGCGCGTACCCGATCCCGGCGAGGTGTTCGACGATCCGCACGTGCGGGCCCGCGGCGTTGTGCGAGAAGTGGCGCCGGACAGCACGCTCGCGGTGCGCTTCCCGGTGAAATTCTCGCTCGGCTTGCCGGACGGCGACGACCGTGTGCCGGCGCCCGGTGAGCACGGCGGCGCGTAGCGCGACACCCCGACCGCCCACGATAACGAAACAGGAGACAGCCATGACGAATGGTGCGCAGTACCGCCCCGGACGGGCGTGGTCCATCGCGACGATGCTCGCGCTGATGATGCTGGTGAATTTTCTCGACAAGGTCGTGCTTGGTCTCGTGTCGGTGCCGATGATGCGCGACCTGCATCTGAGCCCGACACAGTTCGGCGTGATCGGCGGCAGCCTCAACTGGCTGTTCGCGGTCGCGGCGGTCGCGGGCGGTATCGCCGCGAACCGCTGGCCCGCGAAATGGCTGCTGCTCGCGATGGCGGCCGCGTGGGCGCTGCTGCAACTGCCGATGCTCGCCGCGAGCTCGATCTGGGTCGTCATCGCATGCCGCGTGCTGCTTGGCATCGGCGAAGGGCCTGCGTCGCCGGTGGCGACGCACGCGATCTACAAGTGGTTTCCCGATACGCGACGCAATCTCCCCGTCGCGCTGCTGCACCAGGGCAGCGCGCTCGGCCTGCTGATCGCGGGGCTCTCGATTCCGGTCATCACGACTCACTGGGGCTGGCGCGCGAATTTCGCGGTGCTCGCGCTGCTCGGGGCCGTGTGGTGCATCGCATGGGCGGTGCTCGGCGAGGAGGGCACGCTGGCGCGGGCGCCGCGCACGGCGGGCGGCGATCGCGTGCCGTACGGACGGCTGCTGACCGACCGCACGGTGCTCGGCAACTTCCTCGGTCACTTCGCCGCGAACTGGATTCTCGCGATGACGCTCACGTGGATGCCGACCTATCTGCAGCTCGGTCTCGGCTTCGGGCCGCACGAGGCCGGCCGGATGTTCGCGCTGTTCGTCGCGGTCACGTCGCCGCTCAGCCTCGCGCTCGCGTGGCTGTCGCAAACGCTGCTCGCACGCGGGATGCCGTCGCGGCACGGGCGCGGCACGTTCATCGCGATCACGTTGGCGGCCGCCGGCGCGATGCTGGCGATGCTGCCGGTGCCGGACATCCCGCGCGCGGCCAAGCTCGTGCTGCTGACGCTCGGCAGCGGCCTGACGCTGACCATGTATTCGATCGGCCCCGCGATGCTCGCCGAAGTGACGCCGGATGCACAGCGCGGCGGCGTGCTCGCGCTCAGCAACGGCTTCGCGTCGCTCGCCGGCCTGAGCGCGCCGGTCGTCACCGGGATGTTGATCGAGGGCGCCGGCGCGTCGGTCGCGCACGGCTTCGAACAGGCAAGCATCGTATGCGGCGTCGTGCTGATTGCGTGCGGCGTGCTCGGCGCCTGGTGCCTCGATCCGCAGCGTTCGCTGCGGCGTCTCGCGGGCGAGACGGCGCGCGCCGCGTCGCCGGTCGGCGTATGCGGCCGTTAGCCCTCGCGCAGCCCATCACATCGTTTTCGGCGCACGGCCCGCTTGCCGGGCGGCGGCGCTTCTCGACGGCAGGCAGTTCCACGATATACCGCGCAATGACGCGGCAGGAGGAGACATGAAGAAGATGATCGCGGCGACGTTGCTCGGCGCGCTGTGCGCAAGCGCGCATGCACAGTCGAGCGTGACGCTGTTCGGCCGGATCGGCGGGGGCGTGCGGTGGGTCAACGGGCTGCCGGGCGGCAGTCAGGTCGGCTTCAACAACAACATCATTGCCGGCAATGAGTTCGGCATTCGGGGCCGGGAGGATCTCGGCAACGGGCTGAAGGCGCTGTTCGTGCTCGACGGGGCGTTCAACAGTGGGACCGGCGCGCTCAAGACGTCGGGCACGCTGTTTTCGCAGGCTGCGTATGTCGGCCTCGCTGGCGATTTCGGCCGCCTGACGCTCGGCCGCCAGTTCAACGTCGCGGAGGATCTCGGCATCGCGCTCGATCCGCTCGGCGGGCGCGGGCAGTCGCTCGCGGTCGAGCCAGGCGTGCTGTTCGACGGCAACTTCTTTACGCTCGATTCACGTTTCAACAACACCATCAAGTATCTTGGGCAGGTGGGCGGCCTGCGCTTCGGTGCGAACTATTCGCCGGGCGGCGTCGCGGGCAGCTCGCATGCGGGCACCAGCTATTCGACGGCTGCGATGTACACGTATTCGGACCTGATGGGCGGTGTGTCATACGCGAAGACGTACAGCCCGGATGGCTCGCAGTCCGCGCAGACGATCCAGGCGGGCGGCACGCTGCAGCTCGGCCGCGCGCGCTTCTACCTGAGCTATGTGTCGTTGAACGTCCGCGCGAACAAGGCCGGCGCGCCATCTCGACGCGACGATATCCCGTCGTTCGGCGTCGTCGCGCAGCCGCTGCCGTCGGTGCAGTTGAGCGCGGCGGCGTTCTACGACCGCGCGCGCAATCTCGGCAACGTGTCGGGCGCGGACGGCCACAAGCTGACGACCTACGCGATCGCTGAGTATTTCCTGTCGAAGCGCACCGAGCTGTATGTCGAAGTCGACCGCAACGGGATGACGGGCGCGTATATGCGCGACCCGGCGACGATCGCGGCGCTGAACTTGCGGCGCGGCGCGAGCGCGACGACAGGCGTGTCGATCGGGCTGATGACGCAGTTCTGAAGTCTTCCCTTCAACGATTTTCAAGAGTGCGATTCGATCACGCGTACTACATTCGGATTCACCGCAGGGCTGCTGATGGCAGCGTGCTGGGCCCTCGTCGCTCATGCGCAACCCGATGCCGCGAGCGCAGCGGATTTATCGTCATCGGCGCCCGGTGCGCACGAATCTGCGCAAGCGCAAGTACCGGCGTCGGCCGGCGTGCCGCCCGCGCAGCGCAAGGCGGCCGACCGCGAGCTGAAGCGCCGCGTCAGCACCGCGCTCGCCCGCACGAAAAACCTGAACGCGACGCGCATCCTCGTGCGGGCGCGCGACGGCGGGGTGACACTCGCCGGCTCGGTCACCGATACGACCCAGGTGAATCTCGCGGCGGCGGTCGCGCGGCGCGTCAACGGCGTGACGTCGGTATCGAACCAGTTGCGCGTCGACGGCCAGCAGCCGTGATGTCCGCGCGCATCGCGCGATCCTTTTCCACTACGAGGTTTGATCCGATGCAAATTCATCGACGCTTTACCCCGACCCGGCGAGGCCGCCGGCTGGCCGGCACGTTCGCGCTGGCCAGCGGGCTCGCGCTCGCGGCGACGGTCGCCGCCGCAGCCGACGGCGCTGCACCGACCGGCATGATGCAGGGCTTCCCGCCGCCGGCTGACCGGATCGTCGACAAGGCGAACGCGTTCACGCCGGCCCGGCTGCGCTGGGCGTTGAGCAACACGCGGTTGCTCGCGCCGACGGCCGGCATCCGGCATGCGGCCGCGCCGATGCCGCTCCCCGAGCAGCCGGTGCCCGGTCTCGACGCGCTGCCCGTGACCATCGGCGGCGAGACGCTGACGCTCGACGCGTACCTGCGTGCGACCCGTACCGACGGTTTCATCGTGCTGCAGCGCGGCCGGGTCGTCTACGAGCGCTACTTCGACGGCTTCCGGCCCGACCAGCAGCACGCATGGGCGTCGATGACGAAATCGGTGACGGGGTTGCTCGCCGCGCAGATGATCGAATCCGGCGTGCTCGATGCGAATGCGCCGCTGTCGCGCACGGTGCCGGAACTGGCCGACACGCCGTTCGGTAGCGCGACGCTGCAGCAGAACCTCGACATGGAAGTGCCCACCGCGTATGCACCGGGCATCCCGCCAGATCTCGGGCTGTTCGGCGCGGTCGGGCTTGTGCCGCACCGCGAAGGTGCGCCGGCGAGCATCGCCGATTTCCTGCTGACCGTGCGGCGCGTGCCGGACGTTGCACCGGGCAGCGCGTGGTTTTACCAGAATGGGTCGCCGGAAGCCGTCTCGTGGGCGATGCAGCGCGCGACGGGGCAATCGTGGAGCGCGCTGGTCGAGCGGTGGCTGTGGCGCGATTTCGCGGAAGACGATGCGTACGTCGCGGTGGACCGCAATGCGATGGCGATGGCGAGCGGCGGGTTGTATACGACGCTGCGCGACGCCGCGCGCTTCGCGGAACGCGTGCGCACCGGGCTCGCCGGCGCGCCCGGCACGCTGCCGGCCGCGACGATTCGCGCGGCGCTGCAGCCGGCGGACAATGCGGCGCTGTTCGCGAAGGGCAACGTGGTGCCCGGTAAGGACGGCTATGCGTATCGCGACTACTGGTATCAGGTGAACGACGGCGATGGCGCATTCGCGGCGGCGGGGCGTTTCGGCCAGGCGATTCTCGTCGATCCGAAAACCGCGCTGACGATCGTGAAGTTCTCGTCGTCGCCGGACTTCGCCCCGCGCGCGCTCGATGCCCAGGGCGAGGCGACCCGGCCGCGCGCGGCGCTCGAGCGCGGCGATGCGCTGAGCGCGGTGGCGCGCGCAGTCGCAGTCCGCCTGCAGTAGCGAGGTTCAAAGGGCGGGTGAGGGTAGAGATTAATCTCTACCCTTGTGCCCGCGCTGAGGTGATAACTACAAAGGGGGAACTTTGTCACTACGCCACACTATGGGGCGCAACTAGACAGTTGAACAGCACGTCGTTGACACGTGATCTTGAACCAGGATCAGTCCCGACCGGAAGTAGAGATTTCCGACATGTGACCCTGAGGTTGCCTTTCGAAGTTTCTGCTAACGGTGAGCATCAGTGGAATGGCCGAATACGAACTACACGTGCCGGCAATGCGGATTCACGTGCACGCCGGCCTTCGACCACTGGACGCACGATGATTTTTCGCGTCACCTGTACAACGACGACTACGCGCGCCACGATCCGGAGTATCACGAGCATCGTCCACAGCAGCACGGCGACCTGATCTGCACGAGCTTTCCGTCGATGCGAGAGAGCCGCATTCTCGATTTCGGCTCGGGGCTTGGGTTGCTGGAAAAGAAGCTGTCCGCGCGCGGGTTCGCGGATTTGACCTCATACGATCCGTTTAGCCATCCCCGCGCGCCGCAGGGGCAGTTCGATGCGATCCTTGTCGTTCGAAGTCTTCGAGCATCGTCCGGATCCCCAAAGCCTGTGCGCCGACATCATCCGGTATCGGGCGCCGGCCGGCGCACTGCTGTTTCAGACGCCCCTGATCACGCCGGAGCTCGTTGCGCGAGGGATCGAGCAATGGTGGTACTGCGTGCCGCGCAACGGGTATTTTTCGTTTTCACGAGCCACGCGCTTACGCTGCTGGCGACGCAGCATGGGCTCGAATTCGGCTCATTCAGTCCGGAATTGCACGTGGCTTTCGACCGTGCGCCGGGGTGGCTTTCGAAGTACCTTCTGTGAAACGGGGGCTCGGTCAGCCGCGACATCGGCCAGGAGTCCGTGACGCCTCGGTTCAGGAGGCGATCCATCATCCCGAGCCGGATATTCGCATCGAAGCGGTTGGCCCCGCAGCCCTGAGACCGACATCGGTCGCGGCTTGCAGTGTTAATGCCGCCCGGCCAAGGAGATGAAGCCACGCGCGGGGCAGCACCGTTCGCGCGCCGGCCGCCGTTCTTGATGCAGGTCACGGGAGACGCCGAAGCGTCGGGCCACGATGAACGTGTTCGGCCGACGGCGCCGGCCAATGCGGGCCGCGCCTGTCGCACGCGGCCAGGCCGCGATCATCGGAGGGCTCGTCATGGATCACGGGAAAGCACATATCGTCTGGTTCGACGACCTACGGCGCGGCGACGTGGCACGCGTTGGCGGCAAGAATGCGTCACTGGGCGAATTGATCGGCAACCTGTCCGCGCAGGGCGTGAGCGTGCCACCCGGGTTCGCGTCGACCGCGGATGCATACTGGCGATTCATCGATGCAAACGGATTGAGACAAGCCATCGGCAGTACGCTCGAGGCGCTCGGAGCACGCAAGATTGCGTTGGCCGAGGCCGGTGCGTTGATCAGGCAGGCGATTCTCCACGGAGACTGGCCCGACGACGTCGCCGATGCGATCCGGGACGCGTATCGGCAACTGTGCCGGCAGGCCGGCGCAGACGACGTTGATGTCGCCGTGCGATCGAGCGCGACCGCCGAGGATCTGCCCGACGCGAGCTTCGCGGGTCAGCAGGAAACCTACCTGAACGTGCGCGGCGAGCATGCGTTGCTCGCGGCTTGCCGCCGGTGCTATGCGTCGCTGTTCACCGACCGCGCGATCGCCTACCGCGAGGAAAAGGGTTTCGATCACCTGCGCGTCGCGCTGTCGATCGGCGTGCAGCGGATGGTGCGTTCTGACCTCGGTGCTGCCGGCGTGATGTTTTCTCTCGACACGGAGACAGGATTCGACAAGGTAGTGCTGATCAGCGCGGCGTGGGGGCTTGGCGAGAACGTCGTTCAGGGCACCGTGGACCCCGACGAATACGAGGTGTTCAAGCCATTGCTCGGCGATTCGGCGCGCACACCCGTCATCGGCAAGACGCTTGGCGGCAAGGCGCGCAAGCTGATCTATGCGCGCGACGAGGATACGCCGACCCGCAACGTGCCGACCTCGAAAGCGGAGTGCGCCACGTTCGTGCTGGCGGATCGCGAAATCCTGGCGCTTGCGAACTGGGCCTGCGCGATCGAGGCGCACTATGGCCAGCCCATGGACATCGAATGGGCGAAGGACGGTGTAACCGGAGAACTGTTTGTCGTGCAGGCACGTCCCGAAACGGTGCAGTCCCGGCGTGAAGCGAGCGCCATAAAGACCTACCGACTGGGTCAGACCGGCCGCAAGCTGCTCACTGGCGTCAGTGTCGGCGAGGCGATCGCGGTCGGCAGCGTGTGCGTGATCGGCAGTCCGAACGACATGGGGCGATTCGTCGACGGCGCGGTACTGGTGACGCATACGACCGATCCCGACTGGCTGCCGTTGATGCGCCGCGCCGCGGCGATCGTCACCGATCATGGCGGCCGCACGTCACATGCCGCGATCGTGAGCCGCGAGTTGGGATTGCCGGCCATCGTCGGAACCGGCAACGCTACCAGCATGCTGCACGATCTGCAGGAAGTGACGGTATCGTGCGCGGAGGGGGAGGCCGGGTTCGTGTACGAAGGCATCGCGCAATACCACGTGGAGGCGATTGACCTGACCGACCTGCCGGCCACCCGTACACAGGTCATGCTGAACCTCGCGAATCCGGCCGCGGCGTTCAGGTGGTGGCGACTGCCTGCCGACGGAATCGGGCTCGCGCGCATGGAGTTCGTGATCAGCAACCATATCAAGGTCCATCCGATGGCGCTGGCCCACTACGATGCGCTGACGGATGCGCACGCGAAGCGCGAGATCGCTGCCTTGACGTCGGGGTACGACGAGCCGTCCAACTATTTCGTCGACCGGCTGGCGCACGGCCTTGCGCGTATCGCGGCGGTCTGTCATCCTGCGCCGGTGATCGTCCGCATGAGCGACTTCAAGACGAACGAGTACGCGCATCTGGTCGGCGGTGCGCAGTTCGAACCGCGGGAAGAGAATCCGATGCTCGGATTTCGCGGCGCGTCGCGCTACTATTCGCCGCGCTACCGTGACGGATTTGCGCTCGAATGCCGAGCGATCGCGCGGCTGCGAAACGACATCGGATTCAGGAACGTGGTCGTGATGATCCCGTTCTGCCGGACGCTTGACGAGGCGGATCGCGTGCTCGAGGTCCTAGCCGTCAACGGCCTGAAGCGCGGCGAGGACGGATTGCAGATCTACGTGATGTGCGAAATCCCGTCGAACGTCATCCTGGCGAGCCAGTTTGCGCAGCGCTTCGACGGCTTCTCAATCGGAAGCAATGATCTGACCCAACTGACGCTCGGCGTAGACCGCGATTCGGCGGACCTGGCCGGGTTGTTCGACGAACAGAACGAAGCCGTGAAGTGGATGATCGCCCGCGTGATCGAGTCCGCCCGCGACGCGGGGGCGAAGGTTGGCCTTTGTGGCCAGGCGCCGAGCGATCATCCGGCATTTGCCGATTTTCTCGTCGCGTGCGGCATCGACTCGGTTTCCGTCAGCCCCGACAGCTTCATCGCGGTCAAGCGTCGCGTGGCCGCCGCGGAAAACACCGCGCCCGGCGAGCGTGCGTCGCCGCGATGAAGGACCGCGGATAGCTGCACGACTGTACGTACCGGACCAGGCTGAACGCACATCACGCCGCGCACGAGCGCGGCAGGCCGTGTTCGGCGCGGGCGAACGCCGCCTGCAGTACCGGATGCACGTCGGCGCGCCAGTGGTCGCCGGTAAAAAGTCCGTAATGGTCGCAATCGGCGATGTCGACGCGTTGCCGGGCAGCCGCCGCGAGGCCGCTGCACATGGCCAGGGCGGCATGGGTCTGGCCTGCGCCGGTGACCGCATCGCACTTGCCTTCAATGGTCAGCAACACGATCGAACGCAGCGCGGCGGGGTCGACTCGCTGGCCATGAACGTGCCACGTCCGGTTTGCGAGACATGCTCGCTGGAAAACGACGTTGACCGTATCGAGGAAGTATTCGGCGGGCATGTCGAGGAGCGTCAGGTATTCGCGCAGCGCCCGGCGCGCGGTTGCGAGTGCGTCGGCGTCACCGCGCGAAATCGCGCGTCGATAGCGATCGGCCAGCGCCATGTAGCGTTGCGGGTAGGTGACCGCGATCTCGACACGCTGCAGGTAGGCCGGAAATACCTTCCGCCCGTATCCGGCGAAACCGTGCGGCACCGTATCGATCAGCGTGGCGCGACACCAGTTGAGCGAATGCGAGCGGGCCGCGGTCCCGAGCGCACTCGGATTGACGCGGGCATCGAGGGGGCCGCCGATCAACGTCAGGCTCGCCGGCACCGCGGCATCACGTTGCGCGCGCAGCGCGATGGCGCCGAGCGACGGAAACGTCGCTTGACAGACCGCGACGACATGCATCGGCCGGGCGTCGGCCAGCAGGGTATCGATGAACCGGTCGAGCATCGACACATATTCGTCGAGGCCGAAGCGACCCGCGTCGCAAGGCACATCGCGCGCATCGATCCAGTCGGTGATGCACACATCGCCGTCGACAAGAAGGGTCTCGACCGTCTCCCGCATCATCACGGCCGCATGGCCGGCCAGCGGCACGCAGAGCAGGATCACGCGTTGCGCGCCCGCGCGCGCGAAGCGGCGCAGCGTGCAAAACGGCGTGTGCGCGACGATCGACTCGTCGACTTCGGCGCGACGGCCGTCCACGTCGACCGAATCGATGGCGAACCGTGGCGCCTCGGTCTGCAGGTCGAGCAGAGGCTCCAACAGGTCGGCGTAACACGACGACGCGGCATCGGGCCAAAGAGCGCGTGTGAATCGCGTCGCCGCGCTCCACGTCCGAAACCATTGCCGTTGCCGTTCGATCAGGTCATACCACATGGCGCATGGGCGGAAAATCGCGGGGAATTCGGACAAACCTACTGTCGCAGGATCGTGCGGCGACGGGTTGACCTGCATCAGTGTCGCCTCGATCGTCGATGCATAAGCTGGTCTACGGATCCCGGACGGATGCGCGGAGTGGAACATGGACGTGTCTCGACGCATGCTCGCCGTTTTCTACTCGCGCAGCGAAACGACGGTGGCGGTTGCGCGCCGGCTTGCCGCCGAGCTTGGCGCGGATTGCGAGCGGCTATGGGAAGCCAACGACCGGCAGCGGGCGGGGGCCGTCGGCTTCGTGCGTTCGCTCGCGGACGAGATCCGCGATCGTGCCGGGTACGTTCGGCCGACGGCCTGTTCGCCGTCCGCATACGATGCGGTCGTGGTGGGCACGCCGGTCTGGGCGGGCCGCGCATCGACGCCAGTTTCGGCCTGGTTGGCGTGGCACGGGTCCGAACTTCGCGAGACCGCATTCTTCTGCACGATGGGCGCGCGCAACGACCCGACGACATTTGGGCAGTTGCAGGCGCTTGCGCGGCAAGCGCCGATCGCGACTTGCGCGATTTCCGGGCGCGATATCGGTCGCGGCCTGGCGTGACGTTGACCGGCCAGGTGGGATCGCTGAGTGAGCGGCGGCTTTCCTTCGATGCTGCGTGGTCGGCGCCGGGCGTGCGTGACGTAGTCGGTCAACTTACCGTTGCATGATGATCCGGGCGGCGGCGGACCTCGATCGAGCGTCCGCCTCGCCCCGGCCGGGAGAACGAACGTGAATGCCGCGATGCTTTGTACCCGCGATGTCGCCATGTGTTCGGCACGGGCAACCGTCGTCGAGGCGGCGGAAATGATGCGCGACGCGCACGCCGGCGATCTGATCGTCGTGCGCGAACAGGAAGGGCGATGCGTGCCGGTCGGTATGGTGACCGATCGCGACATCGTACTGACGGTAGTCAGCCCCGATGCGGAAGCCGGCTCGCTGTTCGTCGGTGACATCATGTCGGCGCCTGTGGCAACCGCGAACACCGACGACGACATCTGGCTGCTTGCGAAGCGGATGCGTCAGCACGGCGTTCGACGATTGCCGGTCGTAGGCGGCGACGGTGAACTGATCGGCATTGTCTCGCTCGACGATCTGCTGCGCGCGGCCGCGGCGCTGCTCGACGAGTTACGGCTCGTGGCGGCCCGCCAGCCGTATTTCGAAGAGAAGCAGCGTGGCTGATTCGGTCGGTTTCCGCTTCCGTCGCGCCGCGCATGATGCTGCGGCGGTCTCGATGCCGGTGCGATGTGCCCCTCGGGCGCGCGCGATCCCATGACACGCGGCCGGCATACCGGCCCGCGCACCTGGATGCGCCGGTGGCTCGGCGCAATCGGTTTCTGCCTGCTGCTGTCGAGCGCGACGACGTGGCTCGGCGCGATCCATGACCATCCTGTGAGCCCCGGTGTCGTGGCCGGCATGACCGCGCCGGAATGCGGGCGCGTGGGTGCTCGGCCGGCCGGATCGATGTTGACGACGCCGATTCCCGAACAGGACGTCTGCCTGTCGCTGTTCGTTTATCGCGCATCGTATCCCGATGCCGCAAGCGACGTCGCGTCATACCGCACGTGGATCCTGCAGCAGCGGGTCGGTGAATTCTGGCAATTGTTCGGCTATGTGCTTCTGTTTTGGGCGGCGATCCTGGGCCTCGTCGCCGGCCCGATATGGATCTTCATGCGGCGGGCCGGATATCGCCATCGCGGCTCGCGGCGCGGCCGATGATGGAAGCGGCATGCATTCGCACGGCAAAAGGAGAGGAACGATCATGACGATTTCCGGTGAACTGAACGAGGCGGACTGGACCGTGGCGATCGAAACGGTTGGCGTCGCGACCGGCGGCTACCGCTGCCGTGTCCATGTGACGGTTCGCTCGCCCGATTGCAGGTGCGAGCATGTCTTTCCACACCATCGGGTATTCGCGACCGAACGCGAGGCAGCGCTGGAGGGGCTGCGCAGCGGAATGACATGGGTGGAAATGAAGAAATCGGACACGTTCACGTACTGACGGGCGGCGCCGCATGCGAACCGGCGAGCACGGTGGCACGAAACCTGCGCGTGTGGTACGACCTGGAGCCTCCAAATGCCGTGTCGCGCCATCTCGCCGGGCGGCAGGCATGCGTTGATCCCGGTCAAAGCTGCGCGGGACGGCCTCAATACGATGGATCGCATCTCTGCAAAGAAATGACGACCATGAACAGGCTCAGTCGCGCATGCCGTGTGCTCGTGCTGTGCGTGGCGGCCTGCTGCGTGCCGACGCAGCAGGCACATGCGCAGCACGCACGCCATGTCCCCCGCCAGGATGTCCACGGCAGGGACTTCCACGGGCGGGACTTTCGCCACTTCGCGCCGACGGAGCGGGCGCGGTGGCGGGGCGGTCGATGGGTCCAGGACTGGCACGGCGGGCGTTACGCGTGGTGGTGGATCGTCGACGGCTACTGGTACATTTATCCTGAACCGATGTATCCGTATCCGACCTACATTCCGCCGGCGATCGTCGTTCAGCGGCCGCCGCCGACCCCGGCCCGGTTGCCGCCGGCACGCGCGTGGTACTACTGCAACGACCCGCGCGGATACTATCCATATGTCGCGTCATGCAATGGCGTGTGGACCGCGGTTCCGTCGAGTCCGGACCCGGCGTCGCAATGACGGAAGCGACGCTCGTTCGCTGCGACGCGCCCGCGTACCGGCTGCTCGATTGCGTGCGAGCGACGCGGGAGGGCACATGATGAACGGATCCTGGCCGGACGCTGACGTCGACGACGTGATGCTGACGGATTGGTATGAACTGACGATGATGCAGGCCTCGTTCGATGCTGGAATGAACGACATGGCCAGCTTCGAGTTCTTCGTCAGGGCGTTGCCCGAGCATCGGGCATTCCTGATGGCGGCGGGGCTGGCGCCCGTCCTCGACTATCTGTCGGGCCTGCGCTTTACGGCCGCCACCCTCGAGCGACTGGCCGCGACCGGACGTTTGCGAGCGGATTTCCTTGCGTCGCTCGCCGGCTTCCGCTTTACGGGCGCGGTCGACGCGATGCCGGAAGGTACCGTGTTCTTCGCCGACGAACCGATCCTGCGGATCACGGCGCCGCTTCGCGAGGCGCAGTTCGTCGAGAGCCGCGTGATGAACCTGCTCCATTACGCAACGCTGGTTGCGAGCAAGGCCGCACGCGCTGCGCTCGTCGCGCATGGCAGGTTGCTGGTCGACTTCGGCATGCGGCGCGCGCATGGCGCGGAGGCGGCGATGCTGTCCGCGCGGGCCAGCTACCTAGCGGGTTTCGCCGGCACGGCGACCCTGCTCGCGGGGGTGCGCTACGACATTCCCGTGTACGGCACGATGGCGCATTCATACGTCCAGGCGCACGACGACGAAGCGCTCGCGTTCGAGCACTTTGCGAGATCGCAGCCGGATAACGCGTTACTGCTGATCGATACGTACGATACGGAGCGCGCGGCGCACAAGGTCGTTGAACTCGCGCGGCGCCTTGCGTCCGATAACGTGCGCATCAAGGGCGTCCGGATCGACAGCGGCGATCTGGCGGCGCACGCGCGCAACGTGCGCGCGATACTCGATGATGGCGGTCTGACGGAAGTGACGATCTTCGCGAGCGGTAATCTCGATGAAATCCGGCTGCGAGAGCTTGTCCATCAGCATGCGCCAATCGACGGTTTCGGAATCGGTACACAGATGAGTACGTCGGCGGATGCACCGTGCCTCGACTGCGCGTACAAGCTCGTCGAGTATGCGGGCCGGCCGCGCTGCAAGCGGTCCGAGGGCAAGGCCACGCTACCCGGCGGCAAGCAGGTGTTCCGGCAATACGACCGGGACGGCCGAATCGCCGCCGACAGCCTCGGGCTCGACGGCGAGCGCAACGACGGAACGCCGCTGTTGCGGCCCGTCATGATCGGCGGATCGCGGCTCGCGGCCCCCACGCTCGGCGAGAGCCGCATTCATGCAACGCGCGAACTGTCCACGCTGCCCGATTCGATGCAGGCGCTGGCGCCCGTCATGCCGATGCAGGCGGCAATTTCTCCGGCGCTGGCGGCACTCGTCGCGCAGGAGAATGCCAGGCTGGACGCGCACGCGAGGCAGCAAGCGGCATGAACGATGCACGTATCCCGGTCGGCCGCGCAATCACGCTGAGCGACAAGATGGTCGCATTGCGAGCGCCTTCGGCCTGGCCAGACAGCACGCGATCGGTCGAGGCGGTGGAGACGGATTGTGCGCCGAGCGTGCGGCAATCCTCGGCCGTGCGGGCCGATGTCGTCCCGGTACCGATCAGGTCGTCGACGATGACGGCGCAACGGCCGGCGATCTCGCCGACGATCGGCTTGGTCGTCACGATGCCGCCGCTGCGCAGCTTGCCGGCGAATGCCGCGTCGACCGGGCGCCCGATGCGCGTTTCCAGCCTCGCACGGAAATCCTCGGCCCGCCGCACTCCGCCTGCGTCGGGCGATACGACCACGACCGGCCGTTCGCCGGCTTGCGAGGCGAACCATTCGACCAGCATGCCGTTCGCCTCGAGATGCTCCGTCGGGCAGCGAAACGCGTTCTGGAACGCCGCGATGTTGTGAATATCATATCGATCGCGACGACACGATCGACACCCACCGCTTCGAGCAACGTGGCGACATAGCGCGTGGATACCGGATCGCGTGGCTGAGAGCGGCGGTCCTTGCGCGAATAGCACAGGTAGGGTGTAACCGCACAGACGCGTGCGGCCGACGCGTCCTTCAACGCACCGATGAACAGCAGCAACCGGCACAGCTTGTCGTTGACGGAAATGCCTGGCTCTCCGTGCAGCGACTGAACGACGTAGACGTCGTGTCCGCGCACGCTGGCAAGCGCGCGCGTTTTGTGTTCACCGTCCTCGAACGGACGTTCCTCGTGCGCGGCGAGCGTGACGCCGAGACGGGCTGCGATTCGTTCGCCGACCGCGCGACACGAGGCGAAGGCAAACAGGCTGAAAGGGAGTCGTTCCGTGGCATGGCTACCTCGATTCATGCAGTCATCGATCGTCGCGCATCATGACGCGCTTTGACGTGTTCAACGGTGATGCGGACGGCATCTGTTCGCTTCATCAGCTCCGGCTCGAGATGCCGGCCGAGTCGGTGCTCGTGACGGGGCCCAAGCGCGACATCGCGCTGCTCGCGCGCGTGTCGGCCGCCAGAGGCGACTTCGTCACCGTGCTGGACGTTTCGCTCGACGTGAACCGCACGGCGCTCGATGCGTTGCTGGCGCGCGGGGTCGATGTCGACTATTTCGATCACCACATGCCCGGCGCCGTGCCCGACCATCCGCGCCTTCACGCGCATGTCGACACGGCGCCGGACACCTGTACGAGTGTCATCGTCGACCGGTACCTGGCGGGCCGGCAGCGAATCTGGGCGGTGGTCGGCGCCTACGGGGACAATCTGGTCGGCGTGGCCGGCAGGCTCGCCGCCGCTTGCGGCCTGACCGACGCCGATGCCTACCGTCTGCAGGTGCTCGGCGAATCCGTCAATTACAACGGTTACGGCGATTGCCCGGACGACCTCTTCATGGCACCGCTGGCCGTATACACGGCGGTGCGGCCATATGCGGACCCACTCGAGTTCGCGAAGTCGCCGCTTGCGCGGCGGCTCGACGCCAACCGGCGACGCGATATCGCGCGTGCGGAGCGACAGCGCGCGAACATCGCGCTGCCGGGAGCGGACGTCTATATCCTCCCCGACACGCGCTGGGCGCGTCGCGTGCGCGGCGTTTTCGCCAATCGGCTCGCGCGTGGCGACGCGACACGCGCTCACGCGGTGCTGACGGTGTCGGCCTCGGGTGGGTACATCGTCAGCGTTCGCGCGCCCGTCGCCGCACCGTACGGCGCCGATCGTCTTTGTCGCGCATTTCCGGGGGGCGGCGGCCGTGAAGGGGCGGCCGGCATCAACGGGCTCGCGCCGGAGCGCCTCGACGCGTTCGTCGCGGCGCTCGCGAACGCGTACCCCGCCGCGTGAACCGACGCAGGCACGCTCGTCGGTGCGGGACGGCATGGCCGGAACGAGTGTCATCGGGATGCTCCTGAACGGTGGCCGTTGCGCGCAAAGACTCGCTGCAATCGTGGCGCCGCGCAATGCGGGGCGGTTGATGCATGTCAAGCGTGCCGGCCGCTCCGCCCGGGAAGATGAACCGCCATCACCGGTGGGGAGAGAGGTCGTGGAGCACCATGCGGAGGTATTGCGGGGCGGGCGCTGGACGCTGCCCGTGCCGGGCTGGCGGGATCTCGCCGCGATGCTGATCGTGGTCGGTTTCCTGTTACTGGCCGGCATCTCGGCGCGCCAGATGGGCGGCCCGCTGGCGGTGGCGCATCCGCCGGCCATTTCGCTGTCGCCAGCGGCGCTGCCCGGCTACACGCTGCGCACCGTCGCGCGCATGTTCGCGGCATTGCTCGCGTCGATCGTGTTCACGTTCGTCTACGCGACCACGGCGGCGCGCAGCCGTCGCGCCGAGCGCGTGCTGATCCCGCTGCTTGACGTATTGCAGTCGGTGCCGATCCTCGGCTATCTGTCGTTTACGGTGCTGTTTTTCCTGTCGCTGTTTCCGGGGCGGATCCTCGGCGCCGAGTGCGCGGCGATCTTCGCGATCTTCACCAGCCAGGCGTGGAACATGACGTTCAGCTTCTATCAGGCGCTGCGCACGGTGCCGCTCGATCTCGACGAAGCCAGTCGCAGCTTCCGGCTGTCCGCATGGCAGCGCTTCTGGCGCCTCGACGTGCCGTTCGCGATGCCGGGACTCGTCTGGAACGCGATGATGTCGATGTCGGGCGGCTGGTTTTTCGTGGTCGCATCCGAGGCGATCGCGGTCGGCAACCTGCACGTCGACCTGCCGGGCGTCGGCGCCTACGTCGCGCAGGCGATCGCGAACCGCGACCTCGCTGCCGTGGGCTGGGCGATCGTCGCGATGAGCGTCGCGATCGTCCTGTACGACCAGTTGCTGTTCGGGCCGCTGGTCGCGTGGTCGGAACGGTTCCGCTATGGCGATGCCGCGCCCACGGTCGCGTCGCGCAGCTGGATGCTCGACCTGTTCCACCGATCCAGATGGATGGGCCGTGCGAGCGGCCCGGTCCGGGCGCTGCTGCGCCGTGCGGCGCGCGCGCGGCTGCGCGGGTTCATGTCGGCATGGCGCGACCGGATCGTGCTGCCGCCACGCACGGGCGACGTGCTCTGGTTCGCGCTGTGCGGCGCGGGATGCGCGTATGCGGCGTACGAACTGTTCCGGCTCGGCCGCGCGACGCTCACCTGGACGGACCTGCGCGTCGTCGCAAGCGAAGGAGGGCTCACGTTCGTCCGCGTGACGGTGCTGGTCACCCTCGCATCGATGATCTGGGTGCCGATCGGCATCGCGATCGGCCTCCGGCCGGGCGTGGCCGCCCGCATCCAGCCGGTCACGCAGTTCCTCGCCGCGTTTCCGGCCAACCTGCTGTTTCCGGTCGCGGTGTTCGCGATCGTGCGCCTGCGGCTCGAACCCGACATCTGGTTGTGCCCGCTGATGATATTGGGCGCGCAATGGTATGTGCTGTTCAACGTGATCGCCGGGGCGAGCGCATTCCCGGCCGACCTGCGCGAAGCGGCCGCATGCTTCCGCGTGCGGCCGGCGACCTGGTGGCGACACGTCATGCTGCCGGGCGTCCTGCCGTATTTCGTGACGGGCGCGATTACCGCGTCGGGCGGCGCATGGAACGCGAGCATCGTCGCCGAGACCGTGAGCTGGGGCAGCACACGCCTGGATGCCGGCGGACTCGGCGCCTATATCGCGCGGATGACGGACGCCGGCGACTATCCGCGCATCGCGCTCGGCGTCGCCGTGATGTCGCTGCTCGTGATCGCGACCAACCGGCTCGTGTGGCGCCCGATGTACGCGTTCGCGGAACGCCGCACACGGCTCGATTGAGCCCTCGATCGATCATTTACTCACGGGAGACCCGCGTGCCCAACCTTAGCGAATGCACGGAAGGGAACGTCGCGAGCGCGGCTGCGCCGACTTCGGCGGAGGCGGCCGTCGTGCTCGAGATGCGCGCCGTATGCCAGTCGTTCACGAAGCCGTCCGGCGAACCGCTGCACGTGCTGGCCGATATCGACCTCGCGTTGCATGAAGGCGAGATCCTGGGGTTGCTGGGCCGCTCGGGCTCGGGCAAATCCACGCTGCTGAGAATCGCCGGCGGGCTCGTCAAGCCCTCGTCCGGCGCGGTGACCTATCGCGGTGCACCGCTCGCCGGTCCGACCGACGGCATCGCGGTGGTATTCCAGACCTTCGCGCTGTACCCGTGGCTGACCGTCATCGAAAACGTCGAGCTTGGCCTCGACGCGCAGGGCCTGGCGTCAGAGGACGCACGCGCACGCGCGGCCGCCGCGATCGAGCTGATCGGTCTCGACGGGTTCGAATCGGCGTTTCCCCGCGAGCTGTCGGGCGGCATGCGTCAGCGGGTCGGATTCGCCCGCGCGCTCGTCAGCGAACCCGTGCTGATGTTGATGGACGAGCCGTTCTCGGCGCTCGACGTGCTGACCGCAGAAACGCTGCGCACCGATTTTCTCGACCTGTGGAACGCGCACCAGCTGTCGATCCGGTCGGTGCTGATGGTGACGCATAACATCGAGGAAGCCGTGCTCATGTGCGATCGCATTCTGGTGCTCGGCGCTGGTCCGGCGCGCATCGAGGCGACGCTGAACGTGCCGCTGCCGCGTCCGCGCAGTCGGCATGATCCGGCCGTTCAGGCGATCGTCGGCAAGATCTATGCGACGCTGACCGCACGCATCACCGACGCGACGGCGGGCCGGGCGGCGACGGGCAGTGCGCTGGCCATGAAGCTGCCCGACGTGTCGAGCCACCATCTCGCCGGATTCGTCGACGCGCTCGCGGCCGCTCCGTACGACGGCCATGCGGAGCTCGGCACGATTGCATCGGCGCTCGCGCTGCGGACCGACGCGCTGTATTCGACGGCGGCCGCGCTTCATCTGCTCGCGTTTGCCGAATGGCACGACCGGACCATCCGGCTGAGTGCCGCGGGCCATGTGTTCGCGCAAAGCGACGACGATGCGCGGCGGCGTCTGTTCAGCGAACATCTCGTCCGGTTCGTGCCGCTCGCCGCGCATATCGACGAGGTGCTGGGCGAGCGCGAAGGGCATCGCGCGCCGCGCGAGCGTTTCGAGCTCGAACTCGAGGATCATCTCGATCCGCGCAGCGCGGACCAGGCACTGCGGGTCGTGACCGACTGGGGCCGCTACGCGGGACTGTTCGACTACGACGACCATACCCGGACGTTCGGCCGTTGACCGTTCGGGCCGCACGTCGGCTACGTGCTTGATCGGCATCAAGCGTCGCGCGGCGGCGCGTGCGACGCTGGAAGAACCGTCGACGCGACCGCGTCGATCCGGCAGACAAGCTCCGCAACTCGACATCAATGACCGTTCACGGGAGGACTGACCATGAACTGGCTTTCCGAATACTTCGCCCAGCGCACGAGCCCGCTGTCGCTTTCGCTCTGGGCTCATCCGCCGCTCGCGCTCGGGCCCGACGGCCCGATCTGTCGCGAGCCTTACCGCCTGCCGTATCCGGGTGTTGAACTCGTTTTCACGCCGGCGGAGGCGGTCGAACGCGGCGGGAGGACCTACACGCTGCCGGCGCGTTACGACTCCCGCGGGCTGCTTGCCGCGCGCAGCACGGCGCACGACGAGGCCGCGTCGTTCTTCCGCGAGGTGACGATTTTTGCGCCATCGCAGTTCAATCGCGACTTCGTCGTGACGGTCAATGGCGAATTTTCTTTCGTGCCGACGTTCTGGCAGGACGGGTCGCCCGGTTTTTCGGGCGTCTGCGTGCCTGCGGGGAGCGGTCGCACGACAGGCGAGAGAGCCGGCCCGCCGTGGCTGTTCCAGGGATATCTCAGCATCTAGTTCGCGCCATCGGCGGGATCGACGGGAACACGCGTCACGCGCGCTCGTCCGCGCGTTTTCGCCAGAAGGCGAGGCATACGAGCGCGCCGAGCATGCCGCCGAGATGGGCGAAATGCGCGACGCCGCTCGTGTCGCCGCTGAGCCCGGACAGCAATTCGGTCAACGCATAACCGGTCGCGAAGAGCCATGCGGGCATCGGTACCGGCGGAAACAGCAGCACGACGCGCCGTTTCGGAAACAGCACGGCGTAGGCGATCAGCGCGCCGAACACACCGGCCGACGCACCGACGGTCGGCGCGTCGCTGGGCGGCAGCGCGCGGATCACAGCGAGCTGCGTGATCGCGCCGGCCAGCACACTCGCAAGATAGAGCGCGAGAAAGCGCGCACGCCCGAGCACGCGTTCAACGTCGCGACCGAACATGTAGAGCCCGAACATGTTGAACGCGATGTGGGCGAGACTGGCATGCAGCACGCTGTAGGTCAGCAGCTGCCAGACGTGGAAATCCGGTGTTGCCGGTGCGCCTGGTCGTGCGGGCGGCCACAGCGCGAACTGGTCGATGAGCATCGGCCAGCCGCTCGCCTCGGCGATAAACACAGCGACATTCACCAAAATCAACGCGTACGTCATGGCGAAGGAATCCGAGGGAGAGGTGACGTTGCCGGCCAGCGGTGCAGACGGATCCGAATTTCACGACATACCGTCACGTTAGCGATGCCGCGTGCATGACCGTTGCGGCAGATCATGGACGTCGCCACTTGCCGCTTTCCGGCCGAACCAGACTACCCCGTACGCGTCAACCGTCGACGGCGAGCAGCAGGTTGACGTGCGTCAAGGCCGCCTGGGGCGCCGCGCTTACCCTGAATTCGGGAAACATGCGTCGCCGCGGGGCGGTGCGCATGCGTATCCTCCACGCAAAGGACAACGGGAGCGTCATCATGCACATCGGAAGAATCAGTACCCAACCGGTCGAATCGTGCACGGCCGAATGCAGTGCGTTTGAACTGGCCGACCGCATGCGGCACGCGCATGTCGGCGACATCGTCGTGATCGAGTACCGCAATGGCGAAGCCATTCCGATTGGTCTGGTTACCGACCGCGACCTGGTGATCGAGGTGATGGCCCGAGGCGACGATCCGGGCGACGTGACGGCCGGCCAGATCATGTCGCGCGGCCTCGTCGTCGTGTCAGACACGGACGAGATCGGCGTCGCGCTCGAGGAGATGCGCCGCTCGGGCATTCAGAGACTGCCGGTCGTCGACGACGCAGGCCGCCTCGCCGGCATCGTGACGCTCGACGATATCGTCGAGCACCTCGCAGGGCTGCTCGGCGGTGTCGCGGAAGTCGGCAAGCTGCAGCAGATCGAGGAGCAGCGTTTCCGCGCGTGACGGTGCAGGCTGGCGCCCGGCACGGCCGGGCCGCTTGCCCGAGGCATTCGCAACACGCGCTTACGTGCGCAGCGCGGCGATCAACGGCGCCCAGAACGCGCGGCTTTCGTACGCCGCGGCATCGCAATCGGTGTCGAAACGAATCGCGATTGCGGCTTCGGCTTCGGTCAGCGGGTCGGCATGCTCGATCTGCCGGGCTAGCACAGCGGTGTCCGCATCGGAGGCATCGCGTCCACCTGCAGCCCGGCCCGCGACGCGCGCGGCGAGCGTCGCCCGACTCGCGGTGAAGTCGAGCATCGCGACGCGCACGCCGAGCCGTGCGGCTAGGGCGATGAACGCCGCCCGGTTGTGCTGGCGCAGGAACGTCGCGTCGACGACCGCCGTGTAGCCGCTGTCGAGGACCACGTGAGCCGCCGAAAGCAGCCTTTCGTAGATCTCGTCGATCGCCGTGTCCGAATAGGCGCGGGGGGACAGACGGGTGTTGTCCGAAGTACCAGCCAGGCGCTTGCGCTCGACGTCGCTGGACAACCGGATGGCGCCGAGTTGCGCGGCCAGTGCGCGGCTGGCCAGCGATTTGCCCGAACCGGAAACCCCGTGACACAGCAGCAACACCGGCTGCGCATCGCGTCGTGCATCGGCCATCGCCGACGCAATGCGCAGATAGCCGGCGCGCGCCGCTTCGTCGCCGCGCAGTCGGGCGGTCAGCGCGCGTACCACCGCACGGTAGACGAAGTAGCACGGCAGCACGCCCAGTGCCGCATGGTCGCCCGTGCGTGCCAGCCAGCCTGAAAGGAGGCGGTGGGCGCAATCGTCGCGTCCGTGGGCGGAGAAATCCATCAGCGCGAACGCGAGATCGCTCGCCACGTCGATCCAGCGCAGCGCGTCGTCGAATTCGATGCAGTCGAACATCAGGATCCGGTTCCGCCAGCGCACGATGTTCTCGAGATGCAGGTCGCCGTGACACGCGCGCACGAAACCGAGCGCATGCCGATCAGCGAGCAGCGGTGCAATGCAGGCCAGTTCGGCTTCGTACCAGGCGCGCAGCGCGGCTTCGTCCGGCACCGCGACGTCGAGCGTATCGAGCAACGGTCGGCACTGGGCCGCGACGCTCGCCGCGCTGCCGGGATGGCCGCGCGGCGCACGGCGCGGCGCGCGCAGATGATGGCGGGCGAGCGTATCGGCGAGGGCATCCGCATCCGCCAGACCGTCATCACGCGATGCGCTGCGAACCGACAACATCGCCTGCGCGTCGAACCGGCGCATGCGCACCACGTACTCGCCCGGCACCGTCTGCTGCCGGCGCCGGCGCCCGCCGGTCGGCACCGGTGCCGCGAACGCGCATCGCCGGCCGTGCGCGACGAGCGGCCAGACACCCAGGTACAGCGGGCCGGCGAACGGCCGATTGAGCGCACACTCCGCGAGCGCGCAGCGGCGCCGCCGTGCAGGCCGCATGAGGTCGACGAAGGCGAAGTGCACCGGCTTGATGCGCTTGTACGCATAGCGTCCGGCCAGATAAACGACGGACAGGTGGGTTTCGATCCGCTCGATCCGGCCTGCGGGGTGGGGATAGGTGGCGGGTCGGCGCATTGCGCGATCGAATTGCGTCGACTTTCGTCGAGCATTTCCGCGACTCAGCGCGAACGGGAGATGCGGCGCTCGGGACATGATGAACGGATGGGGTCATTCGGGGCGCGCGGACGTGTTGCCGCACGCGGCGGGTTGGATTCGAAACGAGCAAGCACGTTCTCGTCTGCCCGATGTCGCAGGATCCGGCTGGCAGGCCAGGAATGACCGGCTCGACGAACCCTATTGCAACCGACCACGGCGCTTTCCGGCTTGATGCCGGTCAAGCCAGTCGCGCGAGAGGGCGCTTGACGCAGGTCAACCGCATTCACCGGAGCGGCAATACAGTCGGTTCCAGCGCCAGCGTAAAGCGACGCGTGACCATGTGCGAAATTCACGGCCTGGCGAGGCATTGACGATGGAGCGACGGGCATTGGCGATGGGTGTGCTGCTCGCACTGGGTGCATGTGCGGGAGCAGAGCGAACCGAGGCATTCAGGACGATGGAAACACGACTGCTTGCGATGCGTCAGGCTGCATCGCTGCAGTGTTCGACCCCGTCCGAATGCAGCCGCGCGTGGAGCCGCACGCGGCGCTACGTCCAGGATCATTCGTCGACCCGCATCACGCGATTCAGCACGGACCGGATCGAAACGGCGCAACCGTATCTGGCCGGAGAAGTCTATCTATGGGCGTCACGCGCGGAATCGGGCGGCGGCTCAATGATCCGGCTCAAGGCGATGTGCAAGGGCATGTATGACAGCAACGGCGGCCCGGGATGGCAATACGATGTATGTGCCCGGAAGATCCTGGAGATAGAGCAAGGCTTCCGGTCGGACGAGAACCCACCGAGCTAGCGGCGGATGTCGTCAGTCCTCGGCAATGCGGCGTCTCGCCTCCCGGCCGGGCGGATGCCGGCCTACGGCCGCCCGTTTCTTCTCGCGCCGGTTTCGTAGCGGCTCCAAACCGTTGACCTCGGTCAACGCCCGCTTGCTGCGAGCGCCGATGATGGAAGCGAATCCGAACGCCGCCGGCGCGTCGGTTCATCAGCGAGGTTCGCATGTACACGAATATAATGGTTGCCACGGACGGCAGTCCTTCGGCGAATCAGGCGCTCGACGAAGGTCTCAGGATGGCCAGGTTATGCGGCGCCCGCCTGTTTGCCGTGTTCGTCGTCGACAAATCCACGCTGTTCGTCTACGGCGGCCGCATGGAGCCCGAAGCCTTGCTCGACGAGATCCGGCGCCATGGCGCCGCGATCTTGCGAGACGCCGACCGGACGATCTCGCGCGCGGCAGTCAATGGCGAGACGGAAATCATCGAGACCGATTTCGGTGAGGACGTCGCGGAGCGCCTGCAGCGCTACGTCGTCGATCATTCGATCGATCTGGCCGTGGTCGGCACGCACGGCCGACGCGGTGTCCGGCGGCTGGTGCTCGGCAGCGTCGCCGAACGCTTCCTTCGCGCATCGAGTTGCCCGGTCCTGCTTGTGCGCGGCGAGGATACCTCTCCCGCCACGGTCGCGGTGGCCTAGGGCCGATGCCGGCCAGTGCGGCTCACCAGCCCAGGTGATCATCATGCAGATATCGTTTCCTTCCGAACATCCGACGTATTGCGACCTCGATTCCGCGCTGAGTTTTCCGGCGCTCGTCGAAGGGCGGCGAGTGCGCTGCGCGATCACCTCGGCCGCGCTGGAAGATCATTTCCGAGCAGCGTCGCCTCGCGAGCAGGATCTCGTCGACGCCTTTGCGCGCCATCGTCCCGCCATCGAGCGTGCGGCACGCCGCTTGCTCGAGGAAATCGGCGGGCGGCCGATCCTGCTCCGCAGCGGCCATTTCCGGTTCTGTACGTAACCGACCGCCGCCCTTGACGCGTATCAAGCACATGCCGGCGCGTGCGGGTACGCTGGATTCCTAAAGATCATTCGTCCCATGCGCGGCACGTGGTGCCGCGCTATCCGATCTTCATTGCGGCCGATGCTGTCGGGACGAAAGCGCCGGTTGCATGTCACCGTATGAGGAGTGCGAACCATGAGCAATCTGACCCGTTACGATCCGTTTTCGATCGAACCCGTTTCCGACCTGTTCCAGGGTCTGTTCAGGCCGCTGCGCGGTATGACGCTTGCCGACGAACCCGATCTTGCGTCGATGAAGATCGACGTCACCGAAAACGACAAGGCGTATACGGTCAACGCGGAACTACCCGGCGTCGCAAAGGACGACATCGACGTCCAGGTGACGGGCAATACCGTATCGATCAATGCGAAGATCGAGCGCAACAATGAGCAGAAGGATGGCGAGCGCGTGATCCGGCGCGAGCGCTACAGCGGTGCGATCAGCCGCTCGTTCTCGCTGTCTGGCGACATCGACGATGCGAACGCGACGGCGACGTATCAGGATGGCGTGCTGTCGCTGACGCTGCCGAAGAAGGCGCCGGTCGGGCAGAAGAAACTCACGATCAGCTGATCGGACGACGGGCAACGGGCGATGCGGGCACGCATCGCCCATCGGGAGGATCCGGCGCGCGGAGCGATCCGCGCGCCGTTTCGTTGGCGCGACCGAATCTGCCCTCACGCATGCGATGCCGTACTGCCGGTTCGGTAGCCGACCGTCTGCGCGAGGATCGGCAGCTCGTCCTCGTTCAGCCGCAGCGCGTCGGCGAGCGTGCGGTGATTGATCCAGCCGCGCACGACCGTTCCGAGGCCGGCCGCCGCGCAGTAAAGCGAGACGTTCTGTGCGATGGCGCCGGCCGCGATCGCCGAGAACACGCCGCGTTGCTGCGGCGGCATGTCGAGTATCGCGGCCGTCCGGACGACGTAGACGAGATCCAGCGGCGCGCGGCCGACGAAGTCCTGATAGCCGGTCAGGTTGCGTGCATCGACCGCGTGCTTCAGTACGAGCCGATGCGCGGGCGCGTCGTAACGATAGACGCCATACGGCAGCGCGACGTAGATGTCGATTTCATTGAATGCATGTGCGGACGGCGCGGTACGACCGCCGCTCGCCGGGCGGTTGATGCCGTCCGCCGCCCACAGCATCGTGCCGAGCGTCGCCGGCGGGAGCGGTGTGGCAGCGAATTCGCGGGAACTCATTCGGGTCGCGAGCGCCGTCATCAGCGGCACGTAGTTGTCGAGCATCGGGCGCGGCAGGTCAACGATCGCCGGCGACTCGCCCTCGGGCGACGCCGGCTGCATCACGGGTGCCGGCGAATAGGCCAACATCTGCTGTTCGGTCATTCGAGTCTCCTTGAAGCGTGATTGCGCGTGCCTGGAACGTCGCGCATCGGCGATTTCACGATAAGCCGGCGCAGCCGTATCGGCTTGACTTCCGTCAAGCGGCGCACCGGCCGGCCACGACGTGTGGCGAGGGGGTATCCGTTGACCTGCATCAGCGATCGGGCGCCGCGCGTGTGCAAATCTGACTGCGTGCGGCGGACAGGCACGCCGCGGCTCACAGGAGAGCAGACGATGAAAACCGACAAGCAGTTGAAGCAGGATGTCCAGGACGAACTGGAGTCAGACCCGTCGATCGATTCGACCCGTATCGGTGTCGAGGTGGCCGACCGGATCGTGACGCTTTCGGGGCACCCGCCGAGCTACGCGGAGAAGCTGGCGATCGAGCGCGCGGCGAACCGCGTGGCCGGTGTCAAGGCGCTCGTCGTGGACATGACCGTGCATCTGCCGGACCACGACGTGCGCACCGACGAGGACGTCGCGAAGGCGGTACGCTCGGTGCTGCACTGGACGGTCGGTCTACATGACGACGCGGTCAAGGTGCAGGTCGAACGCGGCTGGATCACGTTGTCCGGCAAGGTCGACTGGGCATACCAGAGCCACCTGGCCGTGCGCGCGATCTCGCAGATGCGCAGCGTGACGGGCGTGACCGACCACATCACGGTACAGGGGACGGTCGGTTCGGACGACATCGGCGGAAACATCAAACGCGCGATCATGCGCCACGCGGAGCGCGAGGCTAAGCATATCGCGATCGACGTGCACGACGGCACCGTGCGGCTGTCCGGAAAAGTCGGCTCGTTCTCCGAACGCAAGGCCGTGCGCGGGGCCGCGTGGTCCGCGCGCGGCGTGCGCGCCGTCGTCGACGATCTGGTGGTCGAGTAAGGTCGGTAGCCGGATGAGCAGTCCACGGAGATCAAGGAGGGCAGTCAAATGACACTTTCGGGTGAACTTCACGAAGCGGACTGGTCGGTCGCGATCGAGACGGTCGTGGCCGAATCCGGCGGCTTCCGCTGCCGGATTCACGTCACCCTCAAATCGCCGGACGGCGGTTGCGAGCGGACGTTCGCGCATAGTGGGATTCATGCAACCGAGCGAGAAGCCGCGATCGAGGGGTTGCGAGCCGGGATGACTTGGGCCGAGATGAAGAAGTCGAACACCTTCACGATATGAATCGGCCCGCCTCGCAGGGCGGGACGCGTCGGCGAAGGCGCCGATCCGGTCGCGCGATGCAGCGCGCGCCGCACCGATTCGCGCCACGCTCGTCTAGCGCGCCAAGCGCGTCTTGTGCGACACGCGCCGGCGCTGCGCGCGCTTTTTTTTGCAGGAACGCGCATGTCGTTCCGGTCGCCGAACATGCCGGGCGACGGCATCGGTTACAGTCGGAAAGAAGCTCGCTGCGCCGAACACGTCGAACAGCCCGTAGGCGCGCAGACGATCCTTCACCGGCCCCTTCATCTCAGCGAAATTCATCGTAATGCCGCGTTCCTCGAGTTCGTCGTGCAGCGCCACGAGCCGATCCGCGGCGCTGACGTCGATGTCGGTGACTGGCTCTGCGGCGACTACGATGCGCGTAACCGGGCTTGTCGCTTGCGCGATCGCGGCGTCCAGATGCTCGCAGAATATCTCGACGTTCGCATAGAAAAGCGGGGCATCCCAGCGGAACAGCAAGAGCCCCGGCGTTTGCGCGGCGTCGGGATGACGCGCGACGTCGTGATAGCCGCGCACGCCCGTCAGCCGGCCCAGCACTGCGTCGTACGGATGCCAGGCCCGCCAAACGAACGATAGCAGCGACAGCGCGCTGGCGAGCAGAACCCCGGGTACGACGCCCACGCCGATCACGCCGGCGAAGCACAGCATCGAGATCAGGAATTCGCTGCGGCGCATCCGGTACAGCCGCACGACGCTACGGAAATCTGCGATGCCGAAGGCCGCATAGATCACGACAGCGGCCAGCGCGGTGCGCGGGACAAACGTGAGGAGCATCGGTGCGGCAATAAGCAGGATCGCGATGCACGCGGCCGCGACGACATTCGTGACCTGGCTTTGCCCGCCCGCGGCGATCGCGACCGGTGTGCGGGACGCACTGCTGCTGACCGCGCAGCCCTGGGTCACGCCGGCCAGCAGATTGGCCGCGCCCAGTGCGATCAGCTCCTGGTTGCGGTCCGGCGCATCGCCCGCCCGAGCGGAAAGTGCGCGCGACAGCATGCTGATGTCGGCGAACGATACCAGCGCCACCGCGATCGCGCCAGACGCGAGCGCGCACACGTCGGGCAGCGAGACGGCCGGCAGGTGCGGGACAGGCATGCCGACCGGCAACGCGCCGACCGTCGCGACGCCGTGCAACGGCGACAGGCGAGCGAAGAGCGTTGCTGCCAGCACGGCGATCAATATTGCGGGCCAGCGCGGCGTCACGAGTTTGATCAGGAAGATGGCCGTCAGCACTGCGACGCCGAGCAGACCGGCAGCGATGGAAAAGCGGCCGTTGACGACGGCGTGAACGATGCGCGTCAGGCTGGAAAGCACGTCGCTGCCCGATAATGGCATGCCGAAAAGTTCGGGCAGCCGCCCGACCACGAGCGCGATGGCGATGCCGTTCAGATAACCGTACTGGATCGGGCGCGACAGCAGATCAGTGATGAAGCCGAGACCGAGCGCACCGAGCAGGATGCAGATCGCGCCGGCCGACAGCGCTAGCGCGCCGGACAGCGCGATCGCGCGCTGCGGGTCATGTGCGGCGAACGGCGCGATGGCGCTCGCGATCAGCGCCGCCAGCGCGGAATCCGGGCCGAGAACGAGGATCCGGCTCGGGCCGAGCAGCGCGTACGCGAGCAATGCAGCCATCGACGCATAGAGGCCTGTGATGGCCGGCAGCCCGGCTGCTTGCGCATAGCTCATGCCGACCGGCACTAGGACGGCCGAAAGCGCGATCCCGGCGTAAAGGTCGTGCGAAAGCCACGCATGCCGATAGTTCGCGAGCAGCGCGACGCCTGGGAGCATGCGGCCGATTCGTCCGGATAACGGGCGGTTCATCGCGGAAAGGGCGGGGCGACAGGCTTGCCTTGCCCCGTTAGGCAGTCGCTCATCGGTATGTGGCCGCCTCCGAATAGACGCGTGAAACCGCACAGCGATGGATGCCGAGGCTCGACGCCACGCCGGCGGGCATCACGCCACCTTGAGCGTGGAAAGCTGCAGCGCCTGCGCGAAGCGGGCCAGCGTGGCGATCGATCCCGTCACGCTTTCGTATCGCTCGCGCCCGATCTGCCCGTCAAGTATCACCAGCATGCCGGCGTCTTGTGCGAGTGCGACAAGTGTGGGCGTGTCGAGCGCGGCTGTGCCGGACGTTTCGGACGTGTCGGATGTGGCGGCCCTCATCCCCAAGTCGGAACGATAGTCGGCGTGTGACATGACGTTTCTCCTGGCTGTTGTGCGATCGGTGCGCCGGTCGCCGGTATCCATGGTTCAGTATCGCTGCGGTGCGTCCGCGATTCAATCAGTCGGTCCCGAAGTCGCGGTAGGAATCACGCACGCTTCGTGGGCGGATTCCTACACGGCGCGTGGTTTCGGCGACGCCTTGCAGCGTGCCGGCGCGCGTTCCCGGCGCCGCGCATACCAGCTTCCGATCGCGTGCCAGATTGCCGCGGCGGATTCGCAATACGTGAACAGTTCCAGATCGCGCCGGTCGATCATCCCTTCGTCCGCGAGAAACGCCAGGTCGACCGCGCGGCGCCAGTACGCCTCGCCGACGAGGATGACCGGCAGCGGCGCGATCTTGCGCGTCTGCAGCAGCGTCAGCACCTCGAACAGCTCGTCGAACGTGCCGTAGCCGCCGGGGAAGAATACGGCCGCTTTCGCGCGCTCGAGTAGGTGCAGCTTGCGGATCGCGAAATAGTGGAACCGGAAGCAGAGATCCGGCGTGATGTACGGATTCGGCGCCTGTTCGCGCGGCAGCTCGATATTGAAGCCGATGCTCGGGGCGCCGCGCTCGTAGGCGCCGCGGTTGGCGGCTTCCATTATGCCGGGGCCGCCGCCGGTCACAATGGCCAGCCGCGCGGTGCGCGTGCACCGGTCGGCATGGGCGACGATACGCCCGAACTCGCGCGCGACGCGGTAGTACACGCTCTGTTCGACCAGCCGGCTGGCGATCGCGACGGCGCGCTGCCGGCTCGCGTCGTGCGGACGCCGGGCGAGCAGGCGATTCGCTTCGTCCAGCCGCGAGTTGGCAACCGGCGGCGCGACGATACGCGTGCTACCGTAGATAACGACCGCATGGCCGATCTGTTCGTTCTGCAGGCGCTCCTCGGCTTTCCAGTAGTCGAGTTGCAGCCGGATGCCGCGCATGCCCGGACCCTGCAGAAGGGTTGCGTCTTCGTCGGCCGGCGTGCGTTTCGGGCTTTTGGTGGCGCGTCGCGCGCTGCGTGAGACGAGCTGGATGTCTCCCTGGCGGACGGTGGCAACGTGCCTCGCGCGTAGCCGCTTGCCGCGCGCTTTCGCGATCGTCGCGGCGGGGTCTGGACGGAGGCGTGCGCGGCCTTTTGCCGTACCGGCGCGAGCGCGTTTGAGGGCGGATGACATCAACGGAAGTGCCGCGCGGCGGTCACTGGTTCAGCACCCATTGCACGAGCAGATGCGCGTCGTCGGCGGACAACGGCCCGCCGCGATCGATGGCCGACGGCATCGGCGTGTCGCCCCAGTGCACGGGGCCGCCGACGCGCAGCTTGCGTTCCAGCGCCGCGGCGGCATGCGGATCGCCGCGATAGCGCTCGGCGATCTCGTGAAACGACGGCCCGAGGAACGTCATGTCCGTCGTATGGCAGAACATGCAGTGCTGCGCATTGACGAGCTCAGTCGGCTCGGGCACGGACGTCTGCGCGGCGGCCATCCCGGCCGTCACAGCGATCGCGCAAAGGGCGGCGGCACGGATGATCCTCATGTTCATTTCCTTGTCGGGATCAGGAGAAGGAGACCACTTCGTCAAGCGGGCGACGCGGCGAATGCGGCGTATGCGGACCGCGTCCGACGCGCAGCAGCAACTGCGGCTCGCCGCGCAGCGCGAGCATGTGGCACAAATGGGCGCGCAGCCCGGCGGTCTCGATCGGTTGATTCAGATACGACGCTGTATAGCCCGCCCGCGTTGCGACGAGCAGGACGCGCTCCAGCGCCTGGCCGGCGGCGAGCCACGCTTCGCGATCGTCGCGCGCGGTCGCGATGCACATGATCAACGGCGATGCGCCGACGAGCTGGTGATGCAGCGCGGCGAGCCCGTTGCCCAGATCAAAGGTTCGTACCGCCATCGTCGCGACGGGTGCGGCGAAGTCGAGCAACGTTGGCACGCCGGCCGCGAATGCCGGCATGCCATCGACGTGCCGGCGCGGATCGATCCAGCTCGCCAGCTCGCGCCGGAAGCGCGGGTCCGCGAACTGCTGACGGTCGGCCTCTGCCACCAGCTCGGCGACGCGTGCGCGATGCGCGATCGAGTCGACGCACGCGACGTCGACGCCTTCCGCGACACCGGCCGCGATCAACTCTTGCTGGATATCGTCCGGCACGGCCTTCGATTCGAATGGTGCACGCGTCGTGACGCGATCCGGAATTGCATCAAACAGCGCGCCGAGAGACGCATCGGAATAGCCGTCGTCGCAGATCCGAACGAGCGCCAGCAGATCGGGATCAACCTCGGAAGGAAACGTGCTGATCGTGTGGGCGAGCCCGGCGTGATCGAGCGCGACACGCAGGTTGAGCAACGCAGCGCCGCAGCTGATTATGAGTTCGCGATCGAACGGATCGACAACGGGCAACGCGCGAACGCGGTCCGCGCACACGGAAATCGTCGCACCGTTGACTAGGAAGCGCCACGGCTGGGAGTTATGGCTGGACGGCGCCAGCACCGCATAGCCCAGCAACTCCCGCAACTGATGGTCAGGATGGGCGCTTGCGGCAAGCGGGGGAACGGATATCATCGATCATCTCCAGATTGCCGCGCGGGCGGCATCACGCCACTTCATCGTGTCAGTAACCGCGCGGCGGGCGTTGACCCACGTCAAGCGCCTGTCAGCAGGCCCGACACGCGCGCCGGCCGAGGGCTAGCCTTGGAACGTGAGTCGCGCGACACTGGTCGCGCAGGGAGGCGAGTATGTTTGCGATGATATTTGACGGCACGACACCACACTTGCGCCAAGCGAACGTGCCGGATCCGTCGCCCGCGGTGGGCCAGTTGCTGATCGACGTACACGCATGCGGCGTATGCCGGACCGATCTGCACGTCGTCGACGGCGATCTCGCTCACCCGAAGCTGCCGCTGATTCCGGGTCACGAAATCGTCGGAACGGTGCGCCGGCTGGGCGAAGGCGTGATGGGCTTCGTCGTGGGCGACCGGGTAGGCGTTCCGTGGCTAGGGTCGACCTGTGGGCATTGCGTGTATTGCACGTCCGGTCGCGAGAACTTGTGCGACCACCCCGGTTTCACCGGCTATACGATCGACGGCGGCTATGCCGAGCGCGTGACTGCAGATCACCGGTATTGCGTGCATCTGCCGCAACGCTATGCCGATCTGGAGGCGGCGCCGCTTCTGTGCGCCGGCCTGATCGGTTATCGAACCTTGCGGATGGCGGGCGACGCACGCCGCATCGGCATCTACGGTTTCGGCGCGGCGGCCCATCTCGTCGCGCAGGTCGCGCATGTCGAAGGGCGCAAGGTGTTCGCGCTGACGAAACCCGGCGACACAGCGGCGCAACAGCTCGCGCTGTCGCTGGGAGCCGCGTGGGCTGGCGGCAGCGACGAAGCGCCGCCGGAGCCGCTCGATGCCGCGCTGATTTTCGCGCCGGTGGGCGCAATGGTGCCGGCCGCGCTGCGCGCGGTCGACAAAGGCGGGATCGTTGTATGCGGCGGCATTCACATGACTGACATCCCGAGCTTTCCGTATGCGTGGCTGTGGGGCGAGCGCCGTATCGCGTCGGTGGCCAACCTGACGCGCGCGGACGCGGCCGAATTCATGCAGGTCGCCGCCGCGACGCCGCTGCGGGTCGAGGCGGTGCGCTACGCGGTGACGGACGTGAACCGCGCGCTCGACGACCTGCGCGGCGGCCGCGTATCGGGCGCCGCCGTGCTGGTCATGCGCGGTTGATCGACTTGGCGGACCCGCGGTGCGATTAGATCTGCCGCAGACCGTCCGAATCCACGATCCGGATCTGCTTGCCTTGTGCCGCGACCAGCCCCTTGCGCTGGAACTTCGACAGCATGCGGCTGACAGTCTCGAGCGTCATCCCGAGATATTCGCCGATCTCGTCGCGCGTCATCCGTAGCACGAATTCCGCAGCTGAATAGCCGCGTGCCTTGAAGCGTGCGGAAAGATTCAGCAGGAACGCGGCCACACGCTGCTCGGCGCTCATCGTGCCGAGCAGCAGCATCTGGGAGGATTCGCGCACGATCTCGCCGCTCATCATCTGATAGACGTGATGCTGCATCGGCCGCACTTCGCGGCACATCTGCTCGAGCTGGCCGAACGGGATGATGCAGACCGTGCTGTCCTCGAGCGCGATCGCGTCGCCATTGTGGTGCCCGGTGTGCACGCCCTCGAGCCCGAGCGATTCACCGACGATCTGGAAGCCGGTGATCTGCTCGTCGCCGTCTCGATGTATCACGATGGTCTTGAATGATCCGGTTCTCACCGCATAGATGCTATTGAATGTGTCGCCCGCGCGAAACAGCGTTTCGCCGCGCCTGACGTGTCGCGTCGTGCAGATCATCGCGTCGACGCGCGCGAAATCGTCCGGCGAAAGATCGGGCGGCAGGCAGACGGTCCGCAACGCGCACGTCGAACAGCGGGACGCGGCGCGCTTGGGCCGATCCGCCGATTCGACGGGATGAAGCGGGATGAACGGGCGTAACGGCATGGTCGTCGAGACTTCGGCACTGCTCTGCATGATCGGCTCCAGTTCGGGGGCAGCGGCGGTTCGCCGTCGGGCGGGGGGCGCTGGCCGTTGTACCGGCGGCCGTGGTTCCTGCCGCCTTCCTGTCAGGAACGCCACACCGGACGCGCCTGGAGACCGATACGCCGGTCTCGACGACGATGTTGCTTTTGCTCCGGAAGTCGCGCTTGCTCGTTTTTCTTGATGTGCAGTATGGACGTTGCGTGACGTCAAGAAAATCAGCCGGGATTGAAGTTGCGGTAGGTGAGAGGGAAGTCTTGTAGGAGGTTTCCTACAGGGGCTCGGCAACTCGTCGCGAATGTCGCGCGCGTGCGCCGGGCACCCATGGCGGCCGCAATGCGGCCGCGCCGGCCGGGCCGTTGTCACCGATGCTTCGGGGCTTCGGGACGGGGAAGCGATCGCGCCCGAGGCCGCCGTCAGAGCTCGTCAGGGTCCTCGAACAGCTTGTGGCGCATCGCGTAGCGCACGAGTGCCGTGTCGTTCGGCAACTGCATCTTCTCGAGGATCCGCGTCTTGTACGTGCTGACGGTCTTCACGCTGACGCAGAGCGCCTGCGCGATTTCGGAAATCGACTCGCCGGTGGTGACGCGCCGGAAGACGTCGAACTCGCGGTCGGACAGGCGCTGGTGCGGCAGGAGGTCGGTCGGCTCGTTCAGACTCTGCGCGAACTGCTCGGCCATGGCCAGGCTGACGTAGACGCCGCCGGCAGCGATCTTGGTCAATGCGGCGACCAGTTCGGCGCTGGCACTTTCCTTGGTCATGTAGCCCGAGGCACCCGCGCGGAATGCACGCACCGCATATTGCTGTTCGGCATGCATCGTCAGCACGAGGATATGCAATCCCGGCTTCTCGTCCCTGATCTGCTTGATGAGTTCGACACCGTTGCGGCCGGGCATCGACAGGTCGAGCACCAACACGTTGGCATCCGTGTCGCGCATGAGCGCGATCGTCGATGCACTGTCCTGCGCTTCTCCGACGACCTCAAAACCGCTCGCGCTCTGCAGGATGTGCCGCAGGCCGTCCCTGACGAGTGCATGGTCGTCGGCGATGAGTACCCTGATCATGACAGCCCCTCTCCTTGCAGGATGGCATGAAGCGGCAGCGCCACGGTGATCGTGAATCCCGTGTCCGGCCGGTTGTCTATCGTCACCGTACCCTCGAGCATGTGGGCGCGCTCGCGGATACCGATCAGGCCGAACGACGGGCGGTCCTGTACGTTGCCGGCGTGCTCGGGCGCGCCGTGACCGTCGTCCGCTATGCGCAGCATGCAATATCCGTCTTCCACTTTCAATGCCAGCGTCACGTTCGTGGCGTCCGAGTGTCGCGCGACGTTGGTCAGCGCCTCCTGCACGATGCGGAACAGCGTGGTCGCGCCGGTGCCGGTGAACGCAGTATCGACGGGCGGCAGCTCGCGATCGACCGTAATCCGGTAGCGGCGCGCGAAATCGCTTGCAAGCCATTCGATCGCCGGAACGAGGCCCAGATCGTCGAGCATCACCGGTCGCAGATCGGCCGCGATGCGCCGCACCGACGCAACGGTCGAATCGATCAGGCGATGCATGCCGCCCAGTTGCTCGCGCACGCCGGAGTCGGGGCCGACGACGCCCGCGAGCGCCAGTTCGACGACCGAGAGGTCCATCTTGAGCGCGGTGAGTTGCTGGCCGAGGTCGTCGTGCAATTCGCGCGCGATGCGCGTTTTCTCTTCTTCCCGCACGTTCTGCAGGTTGGCGGACAGGTCGCGCAGTTCCTCGCGCGACTGTTTGAGCGCGTTCTCCGCACGAACCCGCTCGGTCACGTCGCGCAGCATCACCGTATACAGCTTGCCGGTGCTGTCGCGAATCTGCGAGATCGATGCCTCGATCGGAAATTCGGTGCCGTTGCCGCGCAAACCGAACAGCACGCGTTGCCGACCCATCTGGCGCTCCGACACGCCCGTCACGCCGAATTGCTCGACGTGTTGCGCGTGCGCGGTGCGGAAGCGCTCGGGGATGAAGCGGGACAGCGGCGCGCCGACCGCCTCCATCGCGGAGACGCCGAACACATGTTCGGCGGCCGGGTTGAAGATCACGATCGTCTGGTTTTCGTCGACGGTGATGATGGCCTCCATCGACGACCGGATGATGCCCATCATCCGCGCCTCGGTGGGTTGACTGTCGCCAGTGGGTGTACCGGCGAGCCCTCGCTTCGCGACGACCTGCTGCACGAGCCCGGCCAGCGTCAGCGAGAGTACGGTGCCGGGCAGCAGGACGGCCATCATGACACCGGACGTGTCGGTGCGCGGCGCGCTGTAGCGTAGCGAGAGCGGCGTGCCGCCGAACGTTAGGGAATCGGTACGCAGGAGCATGTCGCGGGCGGCGGTGGAGTCGCCGGCGCCGAAGCCGCCGGAATACACCGGCGCGCCCGGATTGTCGGCCGTGATTTCCACGTGCAATCGATCGAGAACAGACGAATCGATGAGGCGATCCGCATTCAGCGCGGCAAAAACGTACCCGGTGGCCGTTGTGTGCCGCGGCACGGACAGAACAACGTCTTCAGCGTTCGCATAAATCGGCAGGTACAGCGTCAGCTCCGTCCGAGCGATCGTCGCATCGGTGCTGTCCTGGATCGCATTCGCGGTGAGTGCGACCCTGCCGGTTTCCCCCGCGCGCTGCAGCGCCTGCAGGGTCGCCTGATTGTCCTCGGCCGCGCTCGGCTCTATTCTCCCGAGGCTGCGGACCGGCGACTGCAATCCGTCCAGATTCAGACTGGCGAGATAGCGGCGCCAAGCGGCCCCGGAAGGCGGTGCGGGCAAGTTCGACGCGAAGCCGCGCGCGCTGCGCAATACGGCAGCCGCGCCGAGGAGCGTGCGCTGAAGGTCGGCCGTCGCCAGTGTCGCGGTTTGCTCGAACCTCTCCCGGGCGGCTTTTCGTGCCTCGTTCTGCAGTATCCGGGAGGCCGCAAACGTTGCAGTCAGGCCAAGCGCTAGCGTCAGCAGCGCGGCCTTGGCTGCAAATCGCGCGGGCCGGATCCGGTGCGATGCCGGCCCAGCCCTGAAAGGGGGCGAATTCGTTGTCATGCCGTTCATCCTGACGAATTTCGTCGGTGGCTGGCTGGCGGCAGGCCGGACGCGAGGCACGAACAGCGGGGCGGGCCGCAACTGCGATATCGCGCCGAATTGTGCGCGGTTTACCGACGTTCGCCAATCGGGACCGACGCGTACGGGCGGTGCCGTGCGTGCTTGACCCGTATCAACGGAAAGGCGCCCGCCGGGATCAGACTGGTTTCACGAACCGGTCGAGCCCGAACGAAAGCAGGGAGGCACCATGTACCATAAGATCTTTGCGGCACTTGACGGCAGCCGCAGTGCGCGGCTCGCGCTCGACGAGGCGATTGCGCTCGCGCGCGAGTCGGGCAGCCTGGTCATCGCCATGTGCGTGGTATCGGATGCGCCGCCGCCGGCCGACGTCGACAGCGGTTATATCGACCAGCGCGACCGGGCCGGGCTGGACGCGGACAAGGCCGCGATCGCGGTCTCGGACGCAGAAAACGCGTTCCAGCTGTCGGGCGTACGCGGCATCGCGCAAATGATCGACGCCTGTGGGGAGGACATATCTGACGTGCTAGCGCGAGCCGCGGCCGAATGCGATGCGGATCTGATCGTGATTGGCACGCACGGCAGGCGCGGCGTGCACCGCGCGTTGCTCGGCAGCGTTGCCGAATCGCTTGTGCGCATCGCGGACCGGCCGGTGCTGGTCGTGCGGGAAGGGCCAGGCGCGTGCGCCGGCGTGCTGTGACGGGCACGAGGGGCGGGCAGCCGCGGGCGGCGGCCCGTTTTCGGTTCGTCAATGAGACAGCAGGACTGGCACGGTCATCGTCTCGAGGATCGTACGCGTCGCGCCGCCCAGCACGCGTTCATGCATCCGCGCATGGCTGTACAGGCCCATCACCAACAGATCCGAATGCAGGTCGGTCACCCGGTTCAGCAGCGTCGCGCCCACGCTGACTGACCGTTCGCGCGGCGTGGTCGAGAACGACGCGCGAACGCCGTGCCGTTCGAGATACGCGGCGACGTCGACCCCCGCCGGCGTCTTGTCCGGATCGGGTTGCCCGCGGGTGACTGTCTCGACGTTGACGAAGCGCGCGCGGGTGAGTAGCGGCAGCGCGTCGGCCATCGCGCGGGCGGCTTCTCGGCCGCCGTCCCAACCGATCAACACGTTCTCACCGAGCGTTCGCACGTCGCCCGCATAGGGCACGACGAGTGCCGGACGTCCGCTGCCCATCACGACGTCCTCGATGAAATGGGGAGCTACGTAGGTCATGCGGTCGTCGGGGTTCTCCTGACCGAGCACCAGCAGATCTGCGTGGCGCGCATGCAGGATCGCGGCCTCGGTCGCGTTGCCGGCCGGCGCCTGCCATTCGACGCTGCGTCCGGCGCGTTCGGCGGCGATCAGGAATTTTTCTTCCGCTTCCTTGCGTCGCTGGTCGCACAGACGCTCGTAGACTGCCAGCTTCAGCGGTTCGTTGGGTCGCCGTAACGGCTCGAACAGGTCTTGGCAGATCACGTAGAGGCCGATCAGATGGGCGTTCCAGCGTCCCGCGAGTTCGAGCGCGAGATCGACGCGCGTCGTACAGCGCTCGCTGTCATCGAGATGGACGAGCAGGGTCTTGTAGCTCATGACGGCTCCTTTTCGGTCGATGCCGCGGTGGACTCGGCAGACACCTTCCCCGCGCAGCGCGCCGGAATCATCAGGACCGGGCAGGTGGCCAGACGCAACACGCGTTCGGCCACGCTACCGAGGAAAATGCGCTGGATACCGCGCCGGCCGTGCGTGCCCATCATGATCAGGTCGGCATTGATCTCGCCGGCGAGACCGACGATGCGTTGCGCGACGTCTTCACCCGCCGGCGCGACGTTGGAAATCTGCGGTGTGCCGGCCACATCGCGCGCCTTCATGCGCCTCGCCGCATCCTCGGTGATGCGCAGGCCTTCTTCGCGGAATGCGTCAATCAGAATCGATGGGTCGTATCCGTAGGTGTCGTAGGCCGGCACGAGGAAATCGACGACGTAGACCGGGGTCAGCCTCGCACCCGTCTCCGACGCGAGGTTCAGCGCGGCGTCGAGCGCGCGGGACGACGTTTCGCTGCCGTCGAGCGCAACCAAAATGTTCGAGTACATGACCTTTCCCTTCACCGGATGTTGATGCAATTATCATCGGCGCGTGCGCGTCGGTCGCGCTGATCTGGATCAAGCGTCGCGGTTGTCGCGCAGCACGCGCACCGCGGCGCGCGCCGCCACCCACGCTTCGTTGGTCGGCTCGACGACCACCGTAACCGCGCTCGACGTGGACGACACGACATGCGCATGCTCGGCATTTGCGCGCGCGTCGAGCGCGATGCCGAGCCAGCGGAGCGCCGCGCAGATCTGCTCGCGCAATGGTGCCGAGTGTTCGCCGATGCCGGCCGTGAAGACCAGCATGTCGAGGCCGCCGAGCAGCGCGGTCAGTGCGCCCGTCTCGCGCACGATGCGATGAACGTACAGCGCCAGCGCGTCGCGTGCCGGCTCGTCTCCGGCCGCCTCGCATGCGAGCAGCACGCGCGGATCGCCGGATGCCCCCGACAGGCCCTTGAGCCCCGACTCGTGATACAGCATGTGTCCCAGTGCGTCGCCGGACAGCCTGCCGGCCTCGAGCAGGTGCAGGACGACGCCGGGGTCGAGCGTCCCGCAGCGGGTGCTCATCATCAATCCATCGAGCGCGGAGAAGCCCATGGTCGTCGCGACGCTGCGGCCGTCGCGCAGCGCGCACAGGCTCGCGCCGCTGCCGAGATGGGCGGCGATCACGCGGCCATGCGCACGCGCGCCGAACGATTCGGCGAGCGCGACGGACAGGTATTCGTACGACAGACCATGGAACCCGTAGCGGCGCACGCCTTGGTCGAACCACGCGCGCGGCAATGGCAACAGCTGCTCGACGCGCGGCAGCGTGCGATGAAACGCCGTGTCGAACACGGCAATCTGCGGGACGTCCGGAAACGCGTCGCGCAGCGCGTCGATCGCATCCAGGCTGTGCGGCTGATGCAACGGCGCCAGCGGCGTCAGCGTGCGCAGCGCGGCCAGCACGTCGTCGTCGACGACCACCGGCTCCCCGTATCGCGCGCCGCCGTGCACGACGCGGTGCGCGATCGCGCCCAGCGTCACGTGCGGCAGCTTCACGCGGATCCACATCGCGATCTGCGCGAGCACGGCGCGGTAGGGATCGCCGTTGACGAGCGGCAGCGAACCCTCCGGATCGGCGTCGAAGCGGATCGACACGCCGTTGCCGGCCGCGACCGCCTCGCCGTCGTGCAACGGCCGCCGGGCTGGATCGCCGTGCGGCGGATACGCGAAGATCGAGAACTTGACGCTCGACGAACCGGCGTTGACGACGAGCAATGCGAGCGTACGCATCGGCCGGCTCAGTGCGACATCAGCACCGGCAGCGTCATCGACGCCAGCACCGTGCGCGTGGCGCCGCCCATCACCAGTTCACGCCAGCGCGAATGCCCGTAGGCGCCCATCACGAGCAGGTCGGAGCCGGTTTCGTAGGCGCGCGACAGCAGCGTGTCGCCGACCGCCGAGCCGGCGCCCGCGTCGATATCGAGCACGTTCACGTCGCGTGCGTGGCGCGCCAGCATCAGCGCGGCATCGGCGGCCGGAATGCGCGTGGCGGCCGCTTCCGAATCGCCGTCGATCACGGCGGCGATCGTCGTGCGCCTCGCGTGTTCGAGAAAGGGAATCGCATCGTGCGCGGCGCGGGCCGCTTCCCGGCTGCCGTCCCACGCGACGAACACGCGTTCGCCGATCGACGGGAACTCGCCGGTGTACGGCATGAACAACACCGGCCGACCGGCGGACAGCACGAGGTTTTCCGGAAACTGGTCGTCGATGAAGGTCTCGGGATCGTTCGAATCGTTCTGGCCCGCGATCACGAGATCGGCCAGGCGTGCGGCGCGCGGCACGGCCAGGTTCGCGCGATCGTCGGCGCGTACCCATGCGGCCGCCACTTTCGCGCGGGCCGTCTCCGCATGGAACAGGCGCTCCAGCGCGGCGCGCCGTTCGTCGCGCTGTTCGCGGTGCTCGCGGAAGTAATCGGCAGAGCCGGCCATCACGTAGAACGAATTCGGTTCCGGTGTGTAGACCGCATACAGACCGGTCAGGTGCGCATCGAAGCGCCGGGCGAGATGCAACGCGAATTCGAGCCGCGAATGCGCGCGGGCGCTCGAATCGAGGTGCACGACTATGCTCTTGTAGCTCATCGGAATCGCTCCATCGACGGGGTAGCCGCCAGTGCAATCCAGTCTACGGAGCAGGGTTTTCGCGCACTTGACTCAGATCAACGGCTCCCTTGCGCGATGCCCGCACAGTGAAGCGGTCGCGATGCCGATCCCGGGCAGGCGGCGCGAGGCGGGATGCAAACCCATTGACCGGATCGAAAGAGGAAAGCCGATGAGTACGTACGCTTTGACGACACCGAACGACGTTTGCCGCGCGGGCTGCGATCTCGCGCTGCGCATGGTCGCGCTGAACCGCGACTGGCAGCATGAGTGGCATGCGCTGGCAGGGCGGCGCATCGAACGCGACCGCGACGCCGTTCGCCGGCTGCAGCAGGCGCTTGCGGACACGAACGAGTGGACGGCCTTCGGCGAGGCGGGCCGGCAGGTGATGCGTGACTACGCGGTCGCGAGCGTCGCGCTCTGGCAGGACGCCACTGAGCTGTGCATGCGCTCGCAATTCGAGAGCGCCAGCGCATGGCGCACCTGGGCGCGCGAATACGGCGCGGGCGCGCTGTCGCGCTATCAGACCGACTGGTTGCCCGATCTGGAACGACTGGCTGTGGTCAACGAAGCCAGCATGCCGTGGGCAGACTGGATGACGGCGCTGGAGCGCGGAATCGAGGACGCGAACGACGGGGCGCCGCTTGCCGTGCGCCGCCTGAACGGCACGGCCGGCGCACCGGAGAACGACCATGTGCGCTGATCGCGTCGCGTTCGTCACGGGCGGAATGGGCGGCCTGGGCGCCGCGATCGGCCGGCGCCTGCACGATGCCGGCATGACGGTGGCGGTGTCGCATACGGAAGGCAACGACCACGTCGCGACGTGGCTCACGCACGAACGCGAGGCGGGCAGGACGTTCCACGCGTTCGAGGTCGACGTCGCCGACTACGATTCGTGCCAGCATTGCGCGTCGCGCTTGCTGGCCGAGTTCGGCCGTGTCGACGTGCTCGTCAACAATGCCGGGATCACGCACGATGCCACCTTCGTGAAGATGACCAAGAGCATGTGGGACGCGGTGCTGCGCACCAACCTCGACGGCATCTTCAACATGACGAAGCCGGTCGTGCCGGGGATGATCGAGGCCGGCTTCGGGCGGATCGTGAACATCGGCTCGGTGAACGGTTCGCGCGGCGCATACGGGCAGGCGAATTACGCGGCCGCGAAGGCAGGCATCCATGGCTTCACGAAGGCGCTGGCGCTCGAACTCGCGCGCCACGGCATCACGGTCAATACGGTGGCGCCCGGCTACCTGGCGACCGCGATGCTCGAGACGGTGCCGAAGGACGTGCTCGACACGAAGATCCTGCCGCAGATTCCGGTCGGCCGCCTGGGCAATCCCGGCGAGATCGCCGAACTCGTCGCGTTCCTCTGTTCCGACGCGGGAGCGTTCGCGACCGGCGCGGAATTCGACGTGAACGGCGGCATGCACATGCGATGAAGGCATCCGTCACGCGCTTGCCGATCGAGCACGAATCGATGCGGCCAACGGGTACGAACGAGCCGGCGTCGCGCGCGGCCGAATGCACGCCGGCCCGCACGTCGCCCGCCGAACAATGGAACCGCGCCGCGCATGCGAACGTGGCCGCGATGACCTTCGGGCTGTCGCCCGTGTCGATGGCGCTGGCCATGCTCGACTGGGGCGCGCATCTGGCCGTGTCGCCCGGAAAATGCTACGAACTCGCGACGCAGGCGTGGCTGGCCGCTCTCGCGCCGGCCGCAAGCCGGGGCGAGAGCGCCACCGCCGACGACGCCGATACGCGCGGCCTGGCCGTGCACGCCGGGCATGCCGATCCGCGCTTCGCCGCGCCCGCGTGGTCCGGATGGCCGTTTTGCGCGTATCGCGACGGCTTCCTGTCGATCCAGCGCTGGTGGCGCGACGCGACGCGCGGCGTGCCCGGCGTCGAGCGCCATCACGAGGAGCTAGTCGGATTCGCCGCGCGACAGTGGCTCGACGCGTGCTCGCCGGGCAATTTCCTGCCGACCAACCCGGTCGTGCTCGCCGCGACAATGCGCAGCGGCGGCGCGAATCTCGCGGCAGGCTTGCGCCACTGGTTGGACGATGCGAGCGCATTGCTCGATCGCACGAGCGGCACGCGCGCCCGCGACACGCGCAGCTATCTGCCGGGGCGCGACGTGGCGATCACGCCGGGCCGCGTCGTATGGCGCAACGCGCTGTGCGAGCTGCTGCAATACGATCCGACGACACCCGCCGTGGCACGCGAGCCGATCCTGATCGTGCCGTCGTGGATCATGAAGTACTACATCCTCGATTTGCAGCCGCACGATTCGCTGATCCGCTTCCTGGTCGATGCCGGCTACACGGTGTTTGCCGTGTCCTGGCGCAATCCGGGCGCGGAGGCGCGCGATCTCGGGCTCGACGATTATCTGCACGACGGCTGCATGGCGGCGCTCGATGCCGTCCTGTCGATCTGCGGCGCAGCCGTCCACGCGGTCGGCTACTGCCTCGGCGGCACGCTGCTGGCGATCGGCGCGGCGGCGCTCGCGGGCGACGGGCGGCAGCACGACGCATTGCGCTCGGTCACGTTGCTGGCCGCGCAGACCGATTTCAGCGAACCGGGCGAACTCGGCCTGTTCATCGACGCGAGCGAACTGTCCGCGCTCGATGCGCTGATGTGGCGGCAGGGCTATCTGGACGGCGCGCAGATGTCCGCCGCATTCCAGCTGCTGAACGCGCGCGACCTGATCTGGTCGCGCATGATGAGCGAATACCTGCTCGGCACGCGCACCAAGCCGAACGACCTGATGTCGTGGAACGAGGACACCACGCGCATGCCGTACCGGATGCACACGGAATACCTGACGCGGCTCTTCCTCGACAACGATCTCGCGGCCGGCCGCTACAGCGTCGACGGGCGGCCGGTCGCGCTGTCGGACATCGACGTGCCGACGTTCGTGGTCGGGACCGAACGCGATCACGTGTCGCCCTGGCGCTCCGTCTACAAGCTGCATCTGCTGACGCACCACGCGCTGACGTTCGTGCTGACTTCCGGCGGCCACAATGCCGGCATCGTGTCCGAGCCCGGGCACCCCGGGCGCCACTATCGCTGCGCGACGCGCGAGCCCGGCGCGCCTTACCGCAGCCGGCACGACTTCGTGCGCGAAACGCCGGCCGTCGACGGATCGTGGTGGACATGCTGGCGCGACTGGCTGCGCGCGCATTCGTCGGGCGACGTGTCGGCCCGCGTGCCGGCCGCCGGCTTCGGCGCGGCCCCCGGCACCTACGTGCTCGAGACATGAACATGAACCTGCATCCGGACGTGTCCGCCGGCGCATGCCTGCCCGGCCTGTTGCCGCGCGCGGACGGCGCACTGCCCGAGCTCATCGCGCGTGCGCGCCATGCGCCGCCGCTGACGGTGGCCGTCGTGCATCCGTGCGACCCGGCCAGCCTCGTCGCGCTGGCCGCGATCGATGCGTCGCCGCTGGGCGCGGTGATCGAGCCGCTGATCGTGGCGCCGCGGGCGAAGGTGTCGCGCGTGGCGGACGAGGCCGGCGTCGATCTGGCGAAATGGACGATCGAGGACGTGCCGCACAGCCACGCGGCGGCGGCCCGCGCGGTGACGCTCGCGGCGTCGGGCCGCGCCGGCGCGCTGATGAAGGGCAGCCTGCACACCGACGAGTTGATGGGCGCGGTCGTCGCCGCGGAATCGGGCCTGCGCACCGACAAGCGCATGTCTCACTGTTTCCTGATCGAGGCGCCCGCGTATCCGCGCCCGTTCCTGCTGACCGACGCGGCCGTCAATATCGCTCCGGATCTGGCCCGGAAGGCATCGATCACGCAGAACGCGATCGACGTCGCGCATGCGCTGGGCGTCGCGTGCCCGCGCGTGGCGGTGCTGTGCGCGGTCGAGACCGTGAATCCGGCGATGCGCTCGACGCTCGACGCGGCGGCACTGGCGAAGATGGCCGGGCGCGGGCAGATCACGGGCGCGATCGTCGACGGCCCGCTCGCGTTCGACAACGCGATATCGCAGCGGGCCGCGCGCGAGAAGGGCATCGATTCGCCGGTTGCCGGCCGTGCCGACATCCTCGTCGTGCCCGATATCGAAGCGGGCAACATGCTCGCGAAACAGCTCGAATACCTGGGCGGTGCCGCGAATGCGGGCGTCGTCGTGGGTGCGCGCGTGCCGATCGTGCTCACGAGCCGCGCCGACGGCGTCGCCGTGCGCGTCGCCTCCTGTGCGCTCGCGGTGTTGCTGGCACAGGCACGGCGTGGCGCCGCTCCAATTCCTGAACAGGCCCCCCTTTCGATGGAGGAACAGCGATGAAAGCACTTGTTTACCACGGCCCTGGGCGCAAGGCGCTCGAAGAGCGGCCCAAACCGGCACTGCAGTCGCCCACCGATGCGATCGTCCGCGTGACGCGCACGACGATCTGCGGCACCGATCTGCACATCCTCAAGGGCGACGTCCCGACCTGCGAACCGGGCCGCATTCTCGGCCACGAAGGCGTGGGCATCGTCGAGCAGGTGGGCGCCGCGGTCGATTCGCTGAAACCGGGCGACCACGTGCTGATTTCGTGCATCTCGTCGTGCGGCCGCTGCGAGTATTGCCGCCGCGGGCTGTATTCGCATTGCACGACCGGCGGCTGGATACTCGGCAACCGGATCGACGGCACGCAGGCCGAGTTCGTGCGCATCCCGCACGCGCCGACCAGCCTGTACCGCATTCCGGCCGGCGCGGACGAGGACGCGCTCGTGATGCTGTCCGACATCCTGCCGACCGGATTCGAATGCGGCGTGCTGAACGGCAAGGTGCAGCCGGGCTGCTCGGTCGCGATCGTCGGGGCAGGGCCGATCGGGTTGGCCGCGTTGCTGACCGCGCAGTTCTATTCGCCCGCGCGGATCGTCATGATCGATCCGGACAGCAACCGCCTCGACATCGCGCGGCGCTTCGGCGCGACCGACTGCTTCGACGGGCGCGACGGCGACCCGGTGGCGGACGTGATGAAGCTGACCGACGGCGTCGGCGTGGATTGCGCTATCGAAGCGGTCGGCATTCCGGCGACGTTCGAGATGTGCACGTCGCTCGTGGCGCCCGGCGGGGTTGTCGCGAACGTCGGCGTGCACGGCATCAAGGCCGACCTGCACCTCGAGAAGCTGTGGGATCGCAACATCGCGATCACGACGCGGCTCGTCGACACGGTCAGCACGCCGATGCTGCTCAAGACCGTCGGCGCCGGGCGCCTCGATCCGGCCCGTCTGATCACGCACCGGTTCTCGCTCGACGACGTGGAGCGCGCTTACGACACGTTCGGGCGCGCCGCGCAAACCCATGCGTTGAAGGTCATCATCGGAGTCGGCTGATTGCCGCCGCGCGCGTGACGGGGGCCGGCGAAGCCGCGTCTGCGCTTCCCGTGACGCGCAGCGGGCGTTTCGCCGGCGAATCGCCGGCGCTTCGGGTCACGTAGGCAGCGCGGCAGGCTCCTGCGTGTTGCCGGATTCAACCGCGTCCAGATCGACGCACTGCTCGTAGGTCGGCACCTCGCACCGCCAGTGCAGGCGCTCCTCGATGCGTCGGCGCATCGCATCCGCGGCGGCGGGTTCGCCATGCGTGACGAACGTCCGCACGGGCGCGCACGGCATCGTGCCGAGCCACTTCAGGATCTCTTCGTAGTCGGCATGGGCCGACAGCGTCGTGATCGACTCGACCTGCGCGCGCACGCGAACGTATTCGCCGTGAATCTTCAGCGTCGGCTCGTGCGCGGCCAGTGCCGCGCCGCGCGTGCCGGCGGCCTGGTAGCCGACCAGCGCGATCGTGTTGCGCGCATCCGGCGCGTAGCGGGCCAGGTGATGCAGCACGCGTCCGCCCGTCGCCATCCCGCTGCCGGCAATGATGACCATCGGGCCGTGGTGTTCGGCAATCGCCTTCGACTGGTCGACCGACCGGATCATCGTTGCCGCATGGCCCAGCGCGTTCGCTTCGGAGACGGTCAGGCGGTGCTCGAGGATATGGTGGCGGTAGATTTCGGTCACGTCCGTCGCCATCGGGCTGTCGACGAACACCGGGACGCGCGCCATGCGGCCGGATGCCTTCAGCCGCGCGATGTAGTGCAGGATTTCCTGCGCGCGGCCGACGGTGAAGCAGGGCATCACGACGACGCCGCCACGCGCGAAGGTCTTGTCGAACATCTCGGCCAGTTCGTTCTCGGGATCCGACGCCGGATGCAGGCGGTCGCCGTATGTCGATTCGATGACCAAATAGTCGGCATGCGCGGGCGGGCGCGGCGGCTGCATGATCGGGTCGTGATACCGGCCGAGGTCGCCCGAGAACGCGAGCACCTTCTGATCCCAGTGCATCACCACGCTCGCCGCGCCGAGGATGTGCCCGGCCGGCAGCAGGCGGAACGACACGGCGCCGCCCAGCGCCGTGCATTCGTCGAACGCGACGGGCGTCAGCAGGCGCAGCGCGCGCTGCGCGTCGTCCAGCGTGTAGAGCGGTTGCGCCGGATGATGCTTCGAGTAACCGTGCCGGTTAGCGAAGTCGGCTTCCTCCTCCTGCAGCCGCGCGCTGTCGCGTAGCATGATGTCGCAGAGTTCGGCCGTGGCTGCTGTGCAGTACACCGGCCCGCGATAGCCTTCGCGCACCAGTACCGGGAGATACCCGGTGTGATCGATGTGCGCGTGCGTGAGCACGACGGCGTCCAGCGTGTCGGGGGCGAGCGGCAGCGTCCGCCAGTTGCGCAGCCGCAGGTTCTTCGTGCCCTGGAACAGGCCGCAATCGACCAGAACACGTCGACCGCCGTGCTCGACCAGATACTTCGAGCCGGTCACGGTTTCGGTCGCGCCGAGAAAAGTCAGTTTCATGGATTGTCTCACCGGGAGTCGACGGAACAGCAGGTCGATTACATCCCGAACGCGCGAACGGCGGTTGACCGAAATCAGGAATTGCGGAATCCTTGTGCCGCCGGCCGGGCGAGATTCCCAGGTGGCGCGCGGGTTGACGAGGATCAATCTTCGGCCCAGGACGCGGCAGGATAGTGATTCTGCGTGCGCGATGCGTATCGGCATCACGCGTCTTTCGGGATGAACCCATCATGACGTTGATCGTGAATCTGGACGGTGCCGGGCAGCATTACCGGCTGTGCTTCGTCCGCTCGCCGTGGGCGTGGTTCACCTGCTTGCCGCTCGACGAACAGTGCGGCGAGCGCTGGACAGACGTGCCGTACCAGAATGCCGCGAAGCCGCCGTACAGCGATTCGCGCGCGCAATTGCTCCGGGTAGCGTTCGACGCGCCGAGTCTGTTGCCGCCCGAGGCCGGGCGGCACGGGCATGCGTGGAGCGTCCAGCAGATCAACCACGGCGCGGCGCCGTGGCTGCGCAGCGAGGATTTCGTCGATGCGTTGACGCTGACCGTGCCGGCCGGGGCCACGCTCGCCACGTTCGTCGAAAGGATCGAGGCTGCCGGCGGCACCGTCTACGGGCCGCTCGGCTGGGCGGAGTTACCGCCGTGGCAGCGGCCCGACGTCGTGCCGCAGACGGGCTAATGGTCCGTGAAGCGCGGTCGTCAGCCCGCGTCACCCCAGCCGCCGCCGAGCGCGACGTAGAACGCGACCGTGTCCTGCAGGCGCTGCGCGACCGTCTGCAGCCAGGCAATCCGCGCCTGATGGTATTGCAGGTCGGCGACCAGCAACTGGACGTAGCCGGCGATCCCCGCGTCGTAACCGGCCTGCGTGAGCTTCAGTGCGTCACGCGCCGCGGCCATCGCGCGCGCCTGCGCATCGAGCGCCATCGCGTCGTTGGCAAGCGCGCGCAACGTGTCGGCCACCTGCGAGAACGCCGACAGAACGACCTGCCGATAGGCCGCATCGGCTTCGTCGTACGCATCCTGCGCGGCGCGCCGCCGGTTCAACAGCGTGCCGCCATGAAAGATCGGCGCAGTGAGTCCGGCGCCGACACTCCATGCGCGGCCGGCCGGCGCGAACAGTTTGCTGGCGACGACGCTGTCGAACCCGCCCGATGCTGACAGCGTGAGGTTCGGGTAGAGCGCGGCCGTCGCGACGCCGACCTGCGCGCTGGCCACGTGCAGCTGGGCTTCAGCCTGCAGGATGTCGGGGCGGCGACGCACCAGCGATGACGGTGCCGTGTCGGGCAGGCTGGCGGGCAGTTCGATCCCGTCGAGCGACAGGTCCGGCGTCCGCCAGTCGACCGGATAGCGCCCGGCCAGCAGCGCGAGCAGATCATCGGCCTGCGCGCGTTTCTGGTCGAGTGCGGGCAGCGCCGCCTCGAGCGACGCCCGCTGCGATTCCAGCGTCAGCACCGCGACGTAGGCCGCCGCGCCGGCCGTCACCTGCGCACCTGTCAGACGAATCTGCTCATCGAGCAGGCCGATCATTTCGCGCGTCGCCGCGGCTTCGTCGCGATAGGCCGCGCGCGCGACCATCGTATTGACGACGTTCGCGGTCAGCATCAGGTAGGCACCCGCCAGCGCTTGCCGTTGCGCATCGACGTCGGCCGCGAGCGCTTCGACCTGGCGCTGTTCGCCGCCCCACAGGTCGAGCGTGTAGCTGACCGTCGCCGACAGCGTGAACAGGTTGAAGATCGACGCCGGCAACGCCTGGCCGGTGCGCAGCGGCCAGGCGCGCTGGCGCGACGCACCGGCCTGCGCATCCACCTGCGGAAAGAAGATCCCCTGGCCCGCCCGCAGCGCGTGCTCGCTGCGCCGCAGCGTCGCTTCGGCGAGATCGAGCGTCGGGCTGCCGGTCAGCGCTTCGGCGACGGTCGAGTCGATCGCGCGGCTGCCAAAGCGCGTCCACCAGTCGCGCGTGAGCGCCGCGTCCGTCGACAACGCCTGCGTCCGGCCATCGCCGCTCCAGGAGCCGGACGCCGCGCCCGGATCGTCGGGCGGCACGAAGCGCGCGACGCGCGGCGCGGGCGGCGGCACGAAGTTCGGCCCGACCGTGCATCCGGCGAGCAGCACGGCGACGGCCAGCGCGCCGGTTCCGCGGCGCAGGGCGGGCGCGCAACGGACCCCGTTATTTGCCTGCGACGTAGACATCGACGATCTGTCCGGGAAACAGCCGCACATTCCTGTTCGGCACGATACGGAAAATGACCGGCAGCACGCGCACGTCGACGCGCTCGGTGCGCTGGTCGGACAGCTCGATCTTCGGTGTGACGTACGGCTGCACGCGCACGAACTGGAGATCGGCCTCGACCGACGTGCCGCGCACGAACATGTGTGCCTTCAACGCATGCAGGTCGGGTAGCTGGTGGATCAGGATTTCGTCGACGTAGCAGCGCACCTGCAGGCGGTCGACCGGCGTGCCGAGCACCGCGGCCGGCGCGTTGCCCTGCGTGTAGGTGTCGTAGAGCCCCTGCGAGGTCAGGTAGGAGCCTACGGCCGCGTTCATCGCCAGGACGGTGCCATCCGCCGGCGCGCGCAGCGTGTAGCGGGCGAGCAGGGCCGCCGCCGCGTCGGCCGCGCGCCGCAGCGCGATGGCCTGCGCTTCCTGGTTGCGCACGTCGTAGCGCCACGCGCCGGCCTTGGTCAGACGATACTGTCGCGTCACGACGTCCAGGTTGGCCGCCGCGACGCGAACTGTGTTCGCGGCCGTGTCGAGCGCATCGCGGCTGACGGCTTTCGGATCGATGTCGTACGCGTGCCGCTGCTTGTCGTACTGATCCTGCGCGAGCTTCAGGCTCGCCTGCGCGGCTGCGGTCTGCGCACTGGCCACGTCGAGCACCTCGCGGCGCGGCTGCGCCTTCAGCTCGTCGAGCAGCGCGTCGGCCGCGTCGGCCTGTGCCGCAAGCTGGGCAGCGGTCGCGCGCTGCACCGAGTCGTCGATTGTCAGCAGCGCGTCGCCGGCCTTCACCGGATCGCCGTCGTGCACGAGGATGCGCGTCACCGCGCCCGAGACGTCCGGATAGACGTTCACGTTCGCGCCGGCCGGCTGCTCGCTCTCGACGATGCCGTTCGCATAGACGCCGCGTGCATACGGATTGGCCGCCGGCTTGAATACCGGCGGCTGCGGCGGCTCCTGGCGGCTATAGACCCACGCGGCGACGACGCTTGCCAGGAAGCCGAGCACGGCCGCCACGAACACGAGCCGGTGTTTCATCGCGCACCTCCGCGCTCGATGCCGTTCAGCTTGCCGTCTTCCATCCGCAGGACGCGATCCGCGTATTCGAAGATCCGCGCATCATGCGTGACGATCACGATGCAGCGCGTGTCGTTGAGCAACTTGTGCTTGACGAAGTCGATGATCATGCGGCCCGTGTCGCCGTCGAGCGACGCGGTAGGTTCGTCGAGGATCAGCAGGTCGGGCTGGCTGACGATCGCGCGGGCGATTGCGACGCGCTGCTGTTCGCCGCCGGACAGCTTCACGGGCGGCAATTGCGCGCGGTTCGCGAGCCCGACGACGTCCAGGTACGCGTGCGCTTCCTTGATCGCGTCATTCCACGACCGGCGCTTCAGGATCAGCGGGATCGCCACGTTCTCCGCGGTCGTGAGCCGCGGGAACAGGTGGTAGTCCTGGAACACGAAGCCGATCCGGTTCAGCCGGAAATCGGCGATCGCGTCGTTCGGCTGCGACCACAGGTCGACGCCGTCGATCGAAACCGAACCGCCGTCCGGTCGCAGGATGCCGGAGATCACGCTGAGCAGCGTCGTCTTGCCGCTGCCGGACGGCCCGACAATCAGCAGCATCTCGCCGAAGTTCGCCTGCATCGACACGTCGCGCAACGCCTGCGTGCGCGCGTCGCCTTCGCCGAACCATTTGCTGACGCCGCGCGCGTCGATCGCGATGCCGGCCATCGTCATCCCCGGAAGATGTCGAATGGCTCGATGCGCAACACGCGCCGCACCCCGAGATAGCTCGAGATCGTCGCGATCACGACCACCATCCCGAACGCGAGCGACAGGTTGCCGTACGTGACGAGCGCCGCATAGTCTGGAATCCGCAGTTTCGCGAGACTGATCATCAGCACGCACAGCCCGACGCCGATGCCGTAGCCGGTCAGCGCGGTGAACGTCGCCTGGAACAGGATCATCGCGACCAACTCGCGGCTCTTCGCACCGATCGCCTTCAGCGCACCGAACTTGTCCAGGTTCTCGAGGATGAACGCATAGAACGTCTGGCCTGAAATCGACAGGCCGATGATGAAGCTGATGATCGTCATCAGCATGATGTTGGTGCCGAGCCCCGTCTCGTACTTGTAGAAGCGCGCGATCTGCGCGATGAATTCGTCGCGCGTGTATGCGCGATAGCCGAGCGATTGCACGACGGCCTTGATGTGGGCGACGTCGGCATCCGACTTCGGCTCGACGAGGATGTACGAGGTCGTGAAGCGCGGCGACGGAATGTAGCGGATCGCGCGCGCGTAGGTAGTGTAAAGCGTCGGCGTGCCGAACAATCCGCTCGCGGCGACCTTCGCGATGCCGACGATCACGCCGCGATGATCGTTCAACTCGAAATCGGTGCCGACGGACGGATTCTCGAGCTTCGGAAACTCGGGATCCTGAATCGCGATGAAGCCGTTTTCCGCGTAGATGTCCTCGATGCGGCCCTGCAGCATCGTCGGGCGACCGAGCAGGCTCGCGTCGTCGAGGCCGACGACCGTCACGGCCTGATAGGTACCGGAGCGCAGCTTGACGAGCGCGCCGCCGGAATAGAGCGGTACCGCATACTTGACACCATCGATGCTGCGCACGGCGTCGAGCACGTAGTCGGGCATGCCGATGCTGTTCGCGATCGTCTTCACGGCCGGATCCATCACCCAGACCTTCGCGCCGATATTGATGACCGACGCCGACGACTTGTTCAGGATGCCGGCGAACAGCGATGTCATCTCGATCATCAGCAGCACCGAGAACGTGATGCCGACGGTCAGCGCGGTGAATTTCGCGCTGTCGTTGACGAGCAGCTTGAACGCGAGACGGAGAATGCCGTTCATGATGGCGAATCCAGCGCGTCCGGCCCGTGCCGCTGTCGCCCGGACGATGCCGGATCCGGCTGCGCGACGAACGCGACGATGCCCGACACCAATGCGATGATCGCGTACGGGACGACCCGCTCGTCGATCAGCATCGCGTGCACGACGCCCAGCAGCGAGGCGAGCGCGATGAACACGCAGAACGTTGCAAGCGCGCTTCGGTATGGCAGACCCATCATGACGTTCTCCCGGGAAGCGGGCGTCGCGGAGGGCGGTGCCGCCCACGCAGCCGCCGCTGGTTGCGCAAGACATGGCGTCATGATCGCGTGCCGCGCGCCGGCACGATTGATCTGTATCAACGGACGAATTCCGGCGTCGCTGTCGCGACGCGCCGATCAAGTCATCTGACCAATCGTCTTGCGGAATCGCGTCAGCGACAGCAGGAACAGCACGCATCCGATCGCGAACAGCGCGGCAAACTGGGCCCACACCGCATCGAGCCCGGCACCTCGATACAGGATGCGTTGCGCGAGCTCGACGAAATGGGTGGTTGGCGCGACCAACATGACGTCCTGTACAACGGACGGCATGCTTTCGCGCGGCGTCAGTCCGCCCGACAGCAGTTGCAGCGGCAGCAGCACGAGGACGAGCAGCATGCCGAACTGCGGCATGCTGCGCACGAGCGTCGCGAGGAAGATCCCCATCGATGTCGTCGCGAACAGGTGCAACGCCATGCCGGCCACGAACAGCGACACGGAGCCGGGAATCGGCACGTGCAGCGCGCCGCCCACGACGAACATCAGCGACGCGACGGCAGCCGCCGCGACGACGAGCCCCATCGACCACACCTTCGCGAGCATGATTTCCGCCGCGGTCACCGGCATCACGAGCAGATGCTCGATCGTGCCGTGCTCGCGCTCGCGAATCAGTGCGGCCCCGGTGAGGATCATCGACAGCATCGTGACGTTGTTGATCAGCTCCATCAGCGCGCCGAACCGGACTTCGTCGAGATTCGGGTTGAAGCGCATGCGCATCGCGAGATCGACGGGCGGCAATGCCGTGCCGCGATGGCGCCGCACGAATGCATCGATCTCGCCCGATACGATCTGCTGGATGTAGCCGCCGCCGGTGAACGCCTGCGTCATGCGGGTTGCGTCGACGTTGAGCTGGACCGTCGCGTGGCGGCCGGCGAGCACGTCGCGCTGGAAGTCGGGCGGAATGTCGAGCGAGAACGTGTAGTCGCCGTCGTCGAGCCCGCGATCGGCGGCGCGGGCGTCGACGATCGGCGGCGGCGCGAACTGCGGCGGGAAGAACGCCGCCGCGATGCGCGCCGACAGCGGCGACGCATCCTCGTCGACGATCGCGATCGGCACCTTGTGCAGCGTTTCCGGGCGAGCGGTGGCGGCAACGTAGATCGACGCGCTGAACGTGTAGACGATGAGCGCGAGCAGGATCGGGTCGCGAGCGAGGCTCCACAATTCCTTGACCCCGAGCCGGAAAATGACGAGCAGGCGCGACATGGTCAGCGCTCCTGCTTGCGCAGCAGAACGCCGGTCATGACCAGGATGACCGGCACGGACGCGAGCATCGGCCAGAACTGGGATGACAGGTCGGCCAGGCCGAGCGTCTTGTTGTAGACGCCGCGGCTGATCGCGAGCATGTAAGTGGCCGGATAGACGGTGCCAATCCACTTGCCGCTGCCCTCGAGCGACGATAGCGGCGTGAGCAGGCCCGAGAACTGCACGACCGGAATCAGCGTGCCGACGATCGTCATGAAAATCGCCGCGATCTGGCTGCGGGTAAACGTCGACGCGAAAAGCCCGATGCCGGTGGCCACGACGTTGAATATCAGTACGGCGGCCGCCAGCGTTGCGAAACTGCCCTTGATCCGCACGCCGAACACGACGTCGGCCAGCACGGCCATCAGCAGGAAGTTCAGCATGGCCAGCATGACGTATGGCGCCTGCTTGCCGAGCAGGAATTCGGCGCGCGTGACGGGAGTCACGTACAGGTTGACTATCGACCCGAGTTCGCGTTCCCGCACGACGGCGAGCGCCGTCAGCATCGCGGGCAGCATCAGCAGCAGCATCGGCATAATCGCCGGAATCATCGCCGGCAGGCTCTTGACGTCGGGGTTGTAGCGATAGCGGATCGCAATATCCACGGCCGGAACGAGCGATACGCCGAGCCGGCGCCTGGCCTGGTCGCGCATCCAGTTTTCGTGCATGCCGGCCACATAGCCGCGGATCGTCTCCGCGCGCATCGGCATCGCGCCATCGACCCACGCGCCGATCTCCACGCGGTGCCCGCGCGCGACGTCGCGCGCGAAACCGGGGGGTATCTCGAGCGCGAGCGACAGCTGGCCGTGGCGCATGCGGCGCTCGATGTCGCGGTCGTCCGCGAGCGGCGCGCGCGGCACGAAGTAGCGGGACCCGGCCAGATTCTGCGCATAGTCCTGGCTCAGGATCGACTGATCGCGGTCGAGCACCGCGAACGTCAGGTTGTCGACGTCGAGACTGATCCCGATGCTGATCACGCACATCAGCACGAGCGAGCCGAACAGCGCCAGCGTCGCGCGCAACGGATCGCGCCGCAATTCCAGCACCTCGCGCCACAGATAGCTGCCGGCGCGTGCCGGGCTGAACCACGCGGCCGCGTGGGCGGCACCGGCCGCCGCGAGGGGCGCCGCGAGCCAGCCGGCGTCGGGCGGCGCATCGGCCGCCGCGCCGCCCGCGCCCTCCGCACCGTCAGCGTCAGCATGCTGCGCATCGCTCAGGTAGCCGATGAACGCGTCCTCGAGCGTGGCCGCGCCGCGCAGGCGCACCAGTTCAGCCGGCGCTGCGCTCGCGAGCACGCGGCCCGCATGCATCAGCGAGATGCGGTCGCACCGTGCGGCCTCGTTCATGAAGTGCGTGGAAATGAAGATGGTGACGCGATCGTTGCGCGCGAGCGCGATCATCAGCCGCCAGAAGTCGTCGCGCGCGACTGGGTCCACGCCCGAGGTCGGCTCGTCCAGGATCAGCAGCTCGGGCTTGTGCACCATCGCGACCGCCAGGGACAGCCTCTGCCGCATCCCGAGCGGCAGGCGCTCGGGCAGCGCATCGAGCGCGTCGGCCAGCCCGAAGCGCTCGACCATTTCGGTCACGCGTGCGGGCACGTCCGGTTCCGGCACGCCGAACAGGCGCGCGTGCAGCACGAGGTTCTGCCGCACGGTCAGTTCCCCGTAGAGCGAAAACCCCTGCGACATATAGCCGACGCGCCGGCGCGTGTCGATGTCGTTCGTGGCGACCGGCCGGTCGAACAGCGTCGCCGTGCCTTCGGACGCGGGAAGCAGGCCGGTGAGCATCTTCATCGTCGTCGACTTGCCGCAGCCGTTGGAGCCGAGAAAGCCGAAGATTTCGCCTTGGCGGATCTGCAAGCTCACGTGGTTGACCGCGACGAAATCGCCGAACCGCATCGTCAACGCGTCGGCCTCGATCGCGTAGCCGGCGGCCTGGTCGGGCTGGAACGGCTCGATCACGACCGACTGGTGTCCTCGCCGGCGCGCCTCCGGCAGCAGCGCGATGAACGCGGCTTCCAGCGTGTCGCAACCGGTGCGCTCGAGCAGCTCGTCAGGGCTGCCGGTTGCCAGCACGCGGCCCGCGTCCATCGCGATCAGCCGGTCGAAGCGACGGGCCTCGTCCATGTACGCGGTGGCGACTAGCACGCTCATCGCCGGGCGGGCGGCGCGAATGCGGCCGATCAGTTCCCAGAATTGCGCGCGCGACAGCGGATCGACGCCGGTCGTCGGCTCGTCCAGGATCAACAGGTCGGGATCGTGGATCAACGCGCAGCACAGGCCGAGCTTCTGCTTCATGCCGCCGGACAGCTTGCCGGCCGGGCGATCGAGGAACCGCTGCAGGCCGGTGCTCTGCGTCAGCGCGTCGATCCGGCGACGGCGCTCCGCGGCATCGTGGCCGAACAGTCGCGCAAAAAACTGCAGGTTTTCCTCGACCGACAGAGTCGCGTACAGGTTGCGGCCGAGGCCCTGCGGCATGTAGGCGATGCGCCGACATGCGCGCGCGCGATGGCGGCGCGACGCCAGGTCGCCGTCGAGCGTCCATACGCGCCCCTGCTGGATCGCGCGCGCGCCGGACACGAGCGCGAGCAGGCTCGACTTGCCGACGCCGTCCGGCCCGATCAGCCCGATCATGCGGCCGGCCGGGATGTCGAGGGTCACGTCGTCGAGCGCGTACTTGTCGCCGTAGCGCAGCGAGACGGCGGACAGCCGGGCGACCATGCGCGGATCGGCCGACACCGGCGAACGATCGCTCGCTCCGGCACCGGTGCCGGCGGGCGTCGGCGCGTTCATTGCGGCACCCTGATCGCGAGGCGATCCGGCCAGCCCGCGCGCGGGTCGGTCTTCAGCCACGCGACGCCCGGCAGTCCGGTCTTCACGAGTTTCAGGTGGCGCTGCAACAGATCGCGATCGATGCGTGCCTTGACGCGGAACATCAGCTTCTGCCGCTCGGTGGCCGTCTCGACCGTTTTCGGCGTGAACTGCGCGGTGCTCGACACATAGGACACGCGTGCGGGAATCACGTATTCCGGCGCCGCATCGAGCACGATCCGCACGTCGGCGCCGAGCGGCACCCGGCCGACGACCGCTTCGGGCAGGAAGAACGTCATGTAGACGTCGGACAGGTCGACTACGTTGAGCACCTTGCCGCCTGCCGGCAGGACTTCGCCCGATTCCGCGATCCGGTACTGGACACGCCCGTCGCGCGGCGAAGTCAGCTCGCTGTCCGCGATGTCGGCCCGCACGCGCGCGACGGTCGCCTGCGCGGCCGTCACGGCCGAGCGCGCCGCGACGAGCTGGGCGCGCGTTGCGTCGACGGCGGCCTGGGCCGCTTCCACCTGCGCGCGCGCGGCGTTCACGGTCGCGCGCAGGCTGCCGGCGCGCGCGCGATCGTCGTCCAGCTCCTGCAGCGACGACGCGCCGTCGCGCGACAGCGTTTCGGACCGCGCGAGCCGTCGCGTGGCCGCGTCCAGCTCGCTTTCCCGTTGCACGACGACGGCCGCGGCCGCAGCCTTGTCGCTGCGGCGCTGCGCGACCTGCGCGTCGATGCTCGCCGCGGTGTTCACCGCCTGTTGCTCGCGCGCCCGTGCTTCGTCGAGCTGCGCCTGAAGGACGACGATGTCCATGCGTGCGAGCGGCTGGCCGGCCGTCACGAAGTCTCCTTCGTCGACGAGCATGGCGGTGACGCGCCCCGGCAGCTTGGTCGCGACGTCGATTTCGGTCGCCTCGATGCGGCCGTTGCCGCTGACGAGCCCCGCATCCGTCTGGCCGTCGCGCCAGCGCGTCCACCCGTAGTACGCGAGGCCGATCGCGAGCAGGGCCGCACCGACACCGGTCAGAAGAGGGCGCGGAATGGTTTTCATGGTGTGTTGTCCGAGTCTGTCGAAAGGGGAGCCGTTGCCGCGGTGGTCTTGCCGGTGTCGATCTCGCCGCCGCCGAGCGCGCCGTACAGCGCGACGCGACTCGACAGCAGCGCACGGCGCGTCATGACCAGCTGCTGTTCGGCGTTCATCAGGTCCCGTTGGGCATCGAGCACTTCGAGGAAGCGGGTTGCCCCGCTGTCGTAGCGCAGCTTCGCGAGGCGTGCGCGCTCGGCCTGCGACGTCAGCGTGGCGCGCTCGATGGCGACCTGGTCGGCGAGCCAGTGGCGCGCCGCGAGCGCATCGGACACGTCGCGGAACGCGCGCTGCAGCGTCTTCTCGTACTGCGCGAGCGCCTCGTCGCGTTGCGCGTGCGAGAGCGCGAGATTCGACCGGTTGCGGCCGCCGTCGACGAGCGGCAGCGTCACGTTCGGAATCACCGACCACACGCCCGCGCCGGACGACAGCAGGTCATGCAGCGCGCTGCTTCCCGAGCCGATCGCGCTCGTCAGTGCGATGCGCGGAAAGAATGCCGCGCGCGCCGCGCCGATGTTCGCGCGGGTCGCCTGTAGTTCGCGCTCGGCCGCGATCACGTCCGGGCGCCGGGTCAGCAGCGACGACGGCAGGCCGGGGGCGAGCGACGGCAGCACCGCGCCGTCGTCGAGCGCGAGCGGCGTGTCGGCCAGCGCCGGCGGCGCACCGACGAGCAACGCCAGCGCATCGGCGGCCGTCGCGCGCACTTGCTGCAACTGGACGCCGAGCGATTCTGCCTGTTGCAGCAGGATTTCCGATTGCGTCAGGTCGAGGCGGGAGATCGCGCCGGCCGCGTGGCGAAGCCGGAAAATCCGCAGCGATTCGCGGCGTGTGTCGATCGTCGCGCGGGTCAGCGCGATGCGTTCGTCGATTTCGCACAGGTTCAGATATGCGTTAGCGACACCGGTGACGACGCTCAGCGTCACCGCCCGTTTCGCCGCGTCACTCGCGAGATAGCGCTGGAGCGCCGCGTCCTTTAGGTTGCGCACACGTCCCCAGAAGTCGAGCTCCCACTGCGTCTCGGCCAGCTGGACTTCGTAGAGCTGGCCGATGACGGGCGCCGGCGTGAGGAAGCCACCCGGCGTGCGAAACCGTGCATAGGCCGCCCCCGCACCGATCGTCGGCCATTGATCGGCGCTGCGGATGCCGTAGACCGCCCGCGCCTGCTCGACCCGTGCAACGGCCACGCGCAGATCGCGGTTGTCGGCGAGCGCCTGCCCGATCAACGCGCGCAGGCGTGCGTCGACGAAGTAGACCTGCCACTCGGGCACAGGCGCCGCGGATGTCGCGGGCGTCGCGTCGGCGGAAGGATCCGGAAAGGATGCGGGAATCGGTGCGGCGGGGCGCTCGTCGGGTGGCGCAAGCGACAGGCAGCCCGACAGCAGCCCCACGCCTGCCGCGAGCGCAATGGCACGCATGCGCCGCACGACGGCAGGATGAAAGCGAACAGCAGGCGCGGCAGCGCGCATGGGATGCCTCGTCGAATACTGAAATGCGGGAATACGGGATGGCGTCGCCCTCCAGGCGCTGCCGCTTCGGATTCACTTATATCCGACGATTGCAGGGTTTCCCCTTGATCTGTGTCACTCGGGCGGGAATGCGTTTCGAGCCGCCCCTCGATTGACGCACGCGTCGCGGCGTGACTCCGACGGTTTCGTGATCGCATGGCGGACGCAACCGCGTGGTGCCTGTCACGGGCGATCGCCCGGCCCCGGATTGAGCAGCACGACGAACGCGAGGATGCTGGAGATCAGCGTGACGATCGAGTACCTGAACACCTCCTCGTCGAACAGCATCCCGTGAACGATGCCGACCAGCGACGCAATCGCGATGAACACGCAGAGCGTCGCGAGCACGATGCGGTACTGCTTGTGGATCATGACGGTCTCCCGGAAAGCGGTGGACGTCGACGGTCGTACGAATGCGAAACGCGCCGGTTGCGGCGGTTTTCGCGACGTCCGCCGATTCATGATGGCGTCGCGCCTGGTTGCGCGGTTGATCTGCGTCAACGGACAAAATCGGCCATCGCCTGCCCGACGGCCTCCGCCGCCAGCCCGCCTTTGATTGATCCTCGTCAACCCGCCCGCGCGGCCGTGCGTGATGCTGTACACGGTGCCGCACGCGCTCGCTCGCATGCTTTGCGGCCGGCACGGGCCGACGGGAGACCGACATGAAATCCGATGCAGTACTCAAGCAGGATGTCGAGCAGGCGTTGTTCTGGAATCCGGCGATCGATGCACGCAGGATCGACGTCGAGGTGCGCGACCGGATCGTGACATTGCGCGGCACGGTCGACAGCTGGGCCCAGAAGCTCGAGGCGCAGAAAGCGGCACTGCATATCGCCGATGCGCGCGCGCTCGTGCTCGAACTGACTGTCGCCCCGCCGGAGAACGCGTGCGCGGACCAGGAACTGGCGATCGCGATCACCTTCGCGCTCGGATGGCAGGAGGCGTTGCGCGATCACAAGATCAGCGTCGAGGTCGATCACGGCTGCGTGACGCTCGATGGCGAAGTCGATCATGCGTATCAGAGCCGGGCGGCGGAGGCGATGGTGAGCCGGATGATCGGCGTCGTCGGCGTGGCGAACCGCATCCGGGTGCGTGCCGACCGCACGGTGCCGGACGTCGGCGCACGGATCGCCGAGGCGCTTGCGCGCCGCGCGCACCGTGAATCCGCGGGAATCTCGATCGACGCGGCCGACGGCGTTGTCACGCTGACGGGCGCGGTCGCGTCGCTGGCGGAAAAGCGTGCCGCGTGCGGCGCGGCGGCGTCGGTCAGGGGCGTGCGCGAAGTCGTCGACCGGCTGACCGTAGCCTGACCGGCTTGCACGTGCGGTCTACTACCAGGAGAAACAGCGATGAAGCGTTCGCATACCGGCCCCAGCCGAAATTATCTGCGCCGCGACAAGCGCATGCAGCCGCATACGAAGGACAGTTACCGTGATCCGAAGCGGCCGACAGGTGACCACGTCTGCGAAGGTTGCGGCGCGGTCTGCGACGCGGGCCGCTGGACATGGTCCGCGACCGCGCTCGACCGGCGCCAACTCGAATGCCCGGCCTGCAAGCGAATGCGGGAAAACGTGCCAGCGGGCGAACTGGTGTTGCACGGCGAGTATCTGCGAGCGCACCGCTCGACGATTCTCAAGTTGCTCGAGCATCAGGCCGATCTGGAGACGAGCGAGCATGCACTCGAACGCATCATGGACATCGAGAAATCCGCCGAATCGCTCATTGTTCGAACGACGGGCGTACACATGGTCCGCCGCCTCGGTGAAGCGCTGCTGCGTGCGCACCACGGCGATCTCGCGATCAACTACCGCGACGGCGACGACGTGCTGCGCGCACACTGGACGCGCGGTGAAGCGTGAGCGGGTGGTCGTCAGCCGGGCAGGTTCGATCCCATGAAGAAATCATTCGACTACTCCGGGTTGCTGATCCCGATCGCGTTCGCCGTGCTGGTCGCGTTCCAACTGCTGGCGCGTCAGCCGGCGGCGACGTCGATTTCGTACAGCGATTTTCACCGCTTGGTGGAAGCACGGCTCGTCGACGAACTCGAGATCGGCCAATCGTCGATCTCGGGCACGCTGCGCATGCCGGCGGCCGGCGCCGCGCTCCCCGCGTCCGACGCGGCAGAGGTGAAGGAGTTAGGGCCGCCGTGGCGCTTCACGACGAACCGGGTGAGCGACGAAGGCCTGGTCGCTGCGCTGACGCATGCCGGGATTCGCTACCGCGGCGCGACGGATACGGGTTGGATCGAGACGCTCGCGGCATGGATCTTCCCGTTGATCGGCTTCGTCGTGATCTGGAATTTCATGATGCGAAGGCCGGGCGGAATGAGGGACCTGAACGGCATGGGCAAAAGCCGCGCCCGCGTGTACATGCAGAAGGAAACCGGCATTACGTTCGACGATATCGCGGGTATCGACGAAGCGAAGGCCGAACTGCAACAGATCGTAGCGTTCCTGCGGAACCCCGAACGCTACCAGCGGCTCGGCGGCAAGATCCCGAAGGGCGTGTTGATCGTCGGCGCGCCCGGCACCGGCAAGACGCTGCTGGCACGTGCGGTCGCCGGCGAGGCAGCGGTGCCGTTCTTCACGATCAGCGGTTCGGCGTTCGTCGAGATGTTCGTCGGCGTCGGCGCGGCGCGAGTGCGCGATCTGTTCGAGCAGGCCCAGCAGAGCGCGCCGTGCATCGTGTTCATCGACGAGCTCGATGCGCTTGGCAAGGCGCGCGGCGTCGGTCTGATGTCGGGCAACGACGAGCGCGAACAGACGCTGAACCAGCTACTCGTCGAGATGGACGGCTTCCAGGCTAATTCGGGCGTTATCATCATGGCCGCGACCAATCGGCCCGAGATTCTCGATCCCGCGTTGCTGCGCCCCGGGCGCTTCGATCGGCACATCGCGATCGACCGGCCGGACCTGACCGGACGCAAGCAGATCTTGGCCGTGCATACGAAGCGCGTGAAACTCGCGCCGGAAGTCGACCTGACCGAGCTGGCGCAGCGCACGCCCGGCTTCGTCGGCGCCGATCTCGCGAACGTCGTCAACGAAGCCGCGTTGCATGCGGCCGAACTGGGCAAGCCCGCGATCGGGATGGCCGATTTCGACGAAGCCATCGATCGCGCGATGACCGGCATGGAGCGCAAGAGCCGCGTGATGAACGAACAGGAAAAGCGGACCATCGCATACCACGAATCGGGGCATGCGCTGGTCGCGCAAAGTCGCGCGCACTGCGACCCCGTGAAGAAGGTGTCGATCATTCCGCGCGGGATCGCGGCACTCGGTTACACGCAGCAGGTGCCGACCGAGGATCGCTACGTGCTGCGCAAAAGCGAACTGCTCGACCGGCTCGACGTGTTGCTCGGCGGACGCGTGGCCGAGGAAATCGCGTTCGGCGACGTGTCGACCGGCGCGCAGAACGATCTCGAGCGGGCGACCGCGCTGGCGCGTCACATGGTAATGCAGTACGGGATGAGCGAGGAAGTCGGCCTCGCGACGCTCGACGACGGCGCCCGCCAGGGCGGCGCGCCGGGCGTGTGGACGCCGGGCGACGGCCATTGCAGCGAGCACACGGCGCAACTGATCGACGAAGAGGTGCGCGCGCTGCTCGACGATGCGCATGCACGGGTCACGGCGACGCTCGTCGAGCACCGCGATGCCCTTGAACGGATCGCGCTCAGCTTGCTGCAGCGCGAATCCGTCGATCACGACATGCTGGTGGCACTCATCGCGCCGCCGGACGATGCCGACGTGCCGCCCCGGCTGGCGGAAGCCGACACGTAAACGACCGCGGGCGTCTCCACCTGAAGAAGCGAACACCACGATCGCGCCGGAGGCCTGCCACCGGCGATCGTGGCGTTCAACAGCCGATGCACACCGGGCCGTCGCGCCGCGCGAGCGCCGCGTCATCGGCCACGACTGAGGCGAGCCGCGGATCGGGCCGGAAGACAGTGATGCCCTTGAGCCCGTCGCGCCACGCCTGGAAGAACAACGCGTCGACCTCTGCGAGCGAACACTGGCCGGGCATCGTCACGGTCTTCGAGATGCCGGCGTCGACGCATGGCTGCAGGGCCGCGAGCATCGCGACATGATCCGCCGGCGCGATTTCCGCGGCCGTGACGAAATAGTCCGGCAGCTTGACGTTCTCACCATGCAGTTCGCGGAACAGCCGGGAAGCGTGATTCTCCGCCAGAAACGGCCGGATCTGCCCGTTGGCGGTGCGGACCATGCGACGCTGCTGCCAGCCGACGGCCGGTTCGATCCCGTTCGAACAATTGTCGCAGAATGCGAGGCTCACGCTGCCGGTCGGCGCGAACGACAGCAGATGGCTGTTGCGCAGCCCATGCCGCGCGATCGCGTGATGCACTTTCAGCGGCAACGGCGTGAGATACGCGGGGCCGGCCAAGTAGGCGGCCGGGTCGTAGGCCGGAAAAACGCCGCGCTCAGCAGCCAGCGCGGCCGATGCGGCAAATGCATGCTCGCGCATCCTCAGCACGATCCCGCGTGCGAACGTGCGTGCTTCCACGCTGTCGTAGCGCAGCTGCAGCATCGTCAATGCGTCGGCAAGCCCGGTCACGCCGACCCCGATGCGCCGTGTCCGCCGCGCCTCACACTCGTGCGCGGCGAGCGGCCACGCGGTCAGGTCGAGCACATTGTCTAGCATGCGGACTTGGACGCGCACCGCGTCGGCGAGCATCGCGAAGTCGAAGCGCGGCATCTCGTCGATACTGAACGGGTGGAGCACGAAGCGCGACAGGTCGATCGGCCCCAGCACGCAACTGCCGTACGGCGGAAGCGGCTGTTCACCGCACGGGTTCGTCGCGTCGATCCGCTCGTGCTCGCGCAGCGGATTCGCGTCGCGGATCGTGTCGAGGAACAGCAGGCCGGGTTCGGCACTGTCGCGAGCGGCCTTAATGATCTCATGCCAGAGCGTTCGGGCCGAAGCCATTGCGTGTAGGTAACGCCCGTCAGGTAGCCTCGGTGGTGCGCCGGATGCGCAGCGCGGTGGCGCATGATGGACGAGCGCCCACGGTAGGTCGTACCGGACCGCCTCCATGAACGCGTCCGTGACGCCGACCGACATGTTGAACGTCGGCCAGCGCAATCGTCCGCGCTTCGCGGTGACGAACGCAACCAGATCCGGATGATCGCAGCGCAACACGCCCATTTGCGCCCCCCGACGAGGGCCGGTGAACGGCAGTGCCTGGCACATGGCGTCGAATCGGTCGATCGCTGCGCATGCACCGCGCCCGGACGACTGGTGCCGTTCGTATGCGTCGGCGGGCGGGACCGGCGAGAAGTCGTAACCGATTCCGCCGCCCATCAATAACGTGACCCGTGCATCGGCGAGCGCATGCTCGAGCGCCGTGTCGACCGCCTGCACGGGGGCGTCGGCAGGAATCGCGAGCGGGTGGACGAAGCAGTTGATCATCGTCCTGCCATTGTCCGCGCCGGCATTGGCGAGGATGCGGCCCGCGCCGATCGCGCCGCGCTGTAGGTTAACGAAGAACGCGCGCTCCACCTGCGCACGTCGCTCGGCCGGCTCGGCAAGCGACAGGGCATGGGCGACGCGATGGAACACGTCCGCGCGAGACGCCTCGCCGGGTTGCGCATAGCGTTCGGCGAATACGGTGTTGCAAAGCGGCTGCTCGTCCATGGCGGGGCCCGGCAACGACGAATGATTCACTGTAGAAGCCTGCCGGGATGTGTCATTGATCGAGCGCAACCGGGCGCCTTCACGGCGTCGCTTGACACCGATCAACGCCGCGACCGGCATCGAACGTAAGGTGGAGTCACGGCCGACACGCAGAGGTTACCGCGATTCGCAGCGCCTGCCATCGACTGCAAACCACGCACCATGACCGACATCGTTACCGTTACCTTGAACCCGGCCGTCGATGTCGCGACGTCCGTCGAGCGCATCGTCGATACACACAAGCTGCGCTGTGCACGGCCGCGGCGCGACCCCGGCGGAGGCGGAATCAACGTCGCCCGAACCATTCACCGCCTAGGGGGCGACTGCGTCGCGCTGTACCTCGCAGGCGGGCCGACCGGCGACGTATTGGCGCTGCTGCTTGAAGCCGAGCGCCTGCCGGCGGTGCGCATCCGGATCGGCGGCGAGACGCGCGAGAACGTGTGCGTAACCGAAACCGCGACCGGGCGCGAATACCGCTTCCTGATGCCGGGGCCGTTGGTCTCCGAGGCCGAGTGGTGCGACTGCGCAATCCGCATCGACGCCATGCAACCGCCGCCGCGCTATCTCGTGTTGAGCGGCAGCCTGCCGCCCGGTGCACCAGACGACCTGTATGCGACGCTCGCGCGGACTGCCAAGGCAAGGGGCAGCCGGGTGATCATCGATGCGGCGGGGCGGGCGCTGCAAGTTGCTCTTGAGGCCGGCGTTCATCTCGTGAAGCCCAGTCTCGGGGAACTGAGTGCGTTGGCCGGCGAATCGCTCGACGACACGTCGGCATGCCGGAAGGCAAGCGAACTCGTGGCGCGAGGACAAGCCGAAATTGTCGCTTTGACGCTCGGTGCGCGCGGCGCATGGGTCGTCACGCGCGACGGCGCGCTGCGCCTGCCCGGCAGGCAGGCAGCGGTATGCAGCACGGTCGGCGCTGGCGACAGTTTCGTCGGCGGCATGGTCTGGGCGCTGGCGCGAGGCGTCCCGTTCGACGAAGCGTGCCGCTATGCGCTGGCGGCTTCAGCCGCTTCAGTCGAGCATCCGGGGACGGCGCTGTGCACGCGCGACGACGTGGAGCGGATTCACGCCGAACTGTTGCGCGAGCAAGCTGACGACCAGACGGGCTGATGTGTGCGAGATCGCGTCGATGCGCGATCAATCGTTGATCTGGCTCAGCGGTTTTCGTGCCGCGATCGCGAAAAATGGGGCAGCCAATCCACGAGATCCACCATGGCCTTTCGCCTGATCGCCTGTCTGTTCCTGTCGTCGTGTATGCCACCGGCCTGCTCCGCCGACGTCGCGACCGTCGATTCGCCATCGCCGCGTGTGCTGATCCTCGTCTACCACCGGTTCGCCACTGCGCGCCTGGATTCAATGACGGTGCGTACCGAGACGTTGCGCAACCAGCTGCAGGCGATCGAGGCGAACGGATACCGTGTCGTACCGCTCGCCGATGTCGTGCGCTGGCATGGCGGCCAGGCCGATGCCGTGCCGGCGCGAGCGGTCGCGATCACCGTCGACGACGGCCATCGCTCCGTCTACGAGGTGCTGCGCCCATTGCTGGCTGCACATCCGATGCCGGTTACGCTGTTCATCTATCCGTCGGCCATCTCCAACGCTAGCTATGCGATGACATGGGACCAGCTGCGCATGCTTGGGCAGTCCGGCGGGTTCGACATCGAATCCCACACGTACTGGCATCCGAACTTCCGCACCGAGCGCGCCCGACTTACGCCGGACGACTACCAGCGCTTCGTGTCGTTCCAGTTGATCCGTTCGCGCGCACGGCTCGAGTCCGAAATCGGCCGGCCGGTCCGGATGCTGGCCTGGCCGTTCGGCGTCCATGATGCGCAGACCGACCAGATCGCCGTTCGAGAAGGCTACGTCGCGGCATTTACGCTCGACGCGCGCCCCGTTCGTATCACCGACCCTGCAATGGCGCTGCCGCGCTATATGATGACCGACGCCTGCGACATACGATGCATGAACGGATTGCTGAGAACCGCCGGGGGGAAGCTGTGATCGAACGCCTGATCGTCTGTCTGCTCGTGTCGCTCGCCGGATTCTCCGCCCGGGCGGCGCCCGTCACGATCACCGTCGTCGATGCGACGAACGGGCACCCGCTGGCCGGCGCGATCGGCCACGCGTCTGGCGCGAACCGGACCGCCGATCGCGACGGCGCGTTTTCACTGGAGATCGATGCGGCTGGTACACGCCTGAGCGTGCGGGCGCCGGGCTACGCGCGAACCGAAGTCACGCTGGCACCCACCGAGGGCGCACAGACGATCCGCATGACGCCGGTGCGTCCGAAAGCCGTCTACCTGTCCGCTTACGGCGTCGCGGACCGCACGCTGCGCGAGGCGGCAGTGTCCCTCCAGGACAAGACGGCGATCAACGCGCTCGTCATCGACGTGAAGGGCGACAGTGGCGCGACGCCGTATCGCAGCCTGGCGCGTGAGATCTCCGGCGCCGCGAACAATGTCGCCGGCGCCATCGTTCGCCCACCCGATTTGCCGGACCTGCTGCGGACTTTTCATGCGCGCGGTCTTTACCTGATTGCCCGCATCGTCGTGTTCAAGGATGACCCGCTGGCTCGCGCTCATCCCGAATGGGCCGTGCGCGATGCGGCCGGCGAGGTCTGGCAGGACCGCGAGCATCAACGCTGGATCGACCCGACGTCGCGCGCGGCCTGGCAACACAACTATGACGTCGCCGAAGAGGCCGCCCGAATGGGCTTCGACGAAATCCAGTTCGACTACCTGCGGTTTCCCGACGCCAACGGTCTCCGGTTCGCCGAGCCAAATACCGAGGCCAACCGGGTTGCGGCGATCGCCGGATTCCTGACCGGCGCGCGCGAACGGCTGCGGCCGTACAACCTCTACATGTCGGCCGACATTTTTGGGTACGTCTGCTGGAACGCCGACGACACCGCGATCGGGCAACGGCTCGACGCGCTCGGACCGGTCGTCGACTATGTGTCGCCGATGCTGTATCCGTCCGGCTTCACGTGGGGCCTGCCCGGCTGCCGGAAGCCGACCGAGCATCCGGGCGAGATCGTGTCGCGGTCGCTGGCCGAGGCAAAGCGCCGTACCGGGCTAGGCGGGGTCCGGTTTCGCCCGTGGCTCCAGGCGTTCCGCGACTATGCGTTCGATCGTCGGCCGTTCGATGCCGACGAGATCCGCGCACAGGTCGACGCGGCCGATGCGGAGGGCACAGACGGCTGGATGCTGTGGAATCCGCGCAATCGCTACGATCCTGCCGCGTTGCCGCGCTGAGCAGCAGGTGCGGACCGGTGCGAGCGTGCAGGAGTCGAATCGATCATGCCGTGGAATGCCGAGCGTTATCCGCCTTCGATGCGGAGTCTGCCGCAGCCGGTTCGCGACAAGGCGATCGATATCGCTAATGCGCTGCTGCGGCAGGGACGTACCGAGGGTAGCGCGATTCGTATCGCGATTGAGCAGGCGAAACGCTGGGGGCGTGCGCGTGGCGTCTTTGGGGGGAAGGTGACGGGTGACTGAGCGACGGCCTTGCCGTCGATACTAGGCGATACATCGTGCCGGGCATTCCCGTCCGGTCATCGCCGGATGCAATTGAGCGGCCAGGACGCAGGCGATCAGCATGGCGACGACCGCAATGCCGTGTACCGGGTTGCGCAGGCACGACGAGACCTGTTCGCTCCTCCCCACACCGAACAGGCACCACAGGCAGAAGTGCTCACAGTTGTTCGTGAGTAGCCGGTATTGGCATTCGCCGAGGCGCGATGCCGCGCGGCGCGCTGCTTCCGTTCCGTCGTATAGCGTGCGCGTGTGACGAATGACCGCGAACCCGAAACCGGCATGGAAGCCGTCAAGGGTGACGACTTCGACCGGACCGCCGCTCGCATGGCGGGACCATCCCGCGTAGTGAATCACGTCGCCGTCGCCGATATAGATCCCGTGATGCAGATAGCCAGGGCGGCGGGTCACGAGGTGAGCACCGACCGGCGGCTCGCCATCCAGCATCGCGTCGTCGGCGTGCACTGCGGTCGGGTCAATCATCGCCAACTCCTCGGTCCTGCGGCGGCGGGGCGGAAGAGCCGCGCGCCGGCCGCGAAACACGTTGCGTCCTGTCACGTCTCCAGTATTGACAGTTGAGCCGCGTGGAACAATCAGCGTGGCCTGAGCTTGCTGTCCGATGTCGTGGCGTCGTGTCGGAAATTTCCGACGAGCCATGCAATATCGGCTGACACCTGTCACGGACAATTGCGCAGGCCGTGTGCCATTTCACCGGTTTTGGGCTTGCCGCGCAGTTTCGTTCGGCTTCCGCGGCAACGCGCTTGATTTGAGTCAATGGGAAATCGACGTTCCGCGCGACGCTGGCGATATCGCCGATACACATGGACGTCGTCGCGGCACGCACGGGGTTTCGCGATCGGACGCGGGCATCGTGACCGTGCGTACTCAATCAGGAGAGTGAAGATGTGGACCGGAACCATGACGATGCTGCTTGCAGCCTGCTTGCTGACGGTCGGCGCGAACGCACTGGCTGAAACGTCGACCGAGCCGATCGAGCGCAACGGTGTCGCGTATATCACCGGCGGAATCGGCCAGGACGAGATCATCGCGTTTCGTGACGTCGCCCCTCGATACAACTTGCGGATCATGTTCGCATCGAAGGCCGGCCACTATCTGTCCGACGTCGACGTCACATTGTCGTCCGGCAAGTCGACGCTTCTCGACGTACACACGAACGGCCCGTTCCTGTTCGCTCGCGTGCCGCCTGGGCGGTACACCGTATCCGCGCACGATAGGGCAGTCCAGGAAGTCCGGCACGTCGTCGTCCCGGCGCGTGGCGGCGTCGAGGTGCTTTTTTACTGGCGCAATGCTGAGGGGCAGGGTGCGATGCGCCTGTGCAAGTGGTGCCCCCTGTCGCAGCGGCAACCAGCCCGCTAGCCGCACGTTCGATCATGACCTGCGAACAGGGCCGAACTGACGATGCCGCAGCCGGTCGCGGATCTTGATGTCGTCGACCGGCGGACATCCGTTCGCAGGTCGACTCCGCAGATGCTGCCGGCACGAAGGAATGGCTACAGTGGAACACGCTCGATTGCGACGATGTCGCTGCGCTGCCGTGCTGACCGGCGCGCTAGTGTTCGCGCTTGTATCGGCTGATGCGCAAGCGGATGCCGACGCGGCCATGGCGCCGCAGCAGGCCGCCGCGATCGATGAAGCGATCGCCGCCGAGATCGTCGACGGCCATCTTGCCGGCGCGGTGGTCGTGACGGGCGACGCCGACGGCGTGCGGGTGCGCGTCGCGCGCGGCCTGCGCGTGACGGGCGAGCACGCCGAGGCGATGACGGTCAATACCGTCTTCGATCTTGCGTCGCTGACGAAGCCGGTGGCGACGGCGGTCGCGACCATGCAACTCGCGGAACGCGGCATGCTGAGCCTCGACGCGCCGGCCGCGCGCTACTGGCCTGCGTTCGGTGCGCACGGCAAGGCCGGCATCACGATCCGCCAGTTGCTCGCGCATGTGTCGGGGTTGCCGGTCGGTGTGTCGTCGTCCCGGGCGCTGCGCAGTCGTGCCGCCGTGCTCGCCGACATCGTCGCAATGACACCCGGTGCGCCGGCCGGCACACAGGTGCGCTACAGCGACGTCAACTACGTGGTTCTTGGCGAGATCGTCGAGCGCATTTCGCACCGGCCGCTCGACGTGTGGTGCGCCGCACATGTGTTCGGGCCGCTCGGGATGGCGAGCACCGCGTTCCGGCCACCGGCGCCGCTGTTCGCGCGCGTGGCGCCCACCACCGTTCGCGATGGCCATCTGCTCCGGGGCAGCGTCCACGACCCCCTCGCGGCCGCGATGGGCGGCGTTGCCGGCAATGCAGGTCTGTTCGCGAGTGCGGACGATCTGGCGCGCTTCGCGCGCATGCTGATGAACGGCGGCGCGCTCGGCGCGGTGCGTGTGCTGGCGCGCCGCAGCATCGCCGCGCTCGAGACGCCGGCCTCGCTCGACGCGCAAGGCGATCTGCACACGCCAGGCTGGGCGGTCGGGCCGCCGCTCACCGCGAACCGCTACCGGCTGCCGCCGGTCGGCGCGCTCCAACACCTCGGCTACACGGGCACGGCGCTGTGGATCGATCTCGTGACGCACCGCTTCGCGATCGTGCTCACGAGCCGGCTGTATCCCGACGAAGCCGGTACGGCGATGCCATTGCGCTCGCTCGTGCTCGGCATCGTATCGAGCGAAGCCGCGCCCGTGTCGTCGTCTCGGATTGCGACGCGCGTGCCCGCGATGGCGGCGGCCGTCGCGCAGGTCGCCCGGTTGCCGGTATCGCGCGGGCCGGTGCTGGCCGGCATCGACGTGCTCTCTGCGCGCGGCTTCGCAGCCGTCGCAGGCAAGCGCATTGCGCTCGTCACGAACCGCAGCGGCTTCGACCGGTTCGGACGGCGCACGGTCGACCTGCTCGCACAGGCGCCGGGCGCGCGCCTCGTCGCGCTGTTCGCGCCCGAGCATGGGCTCGGCACCGACGTCGACGAGAAGTTCGGCGACACGATCGACGTCGCGACCGGTCTGGTCATTCACAGCCTGTACGGCGACCGCCGCAGGATCGCGCCCGCGCTGCTCGCCGATGTCGACATGCTGGTGCTAGACCTGCAGGACGCAGGTGTACGCTTCTTCACGTACCTGGCTACCCTCGGTTACGCGCTCGAGGCCGGCGCCGCCGCGCATCGTCCGGTGCTCGTGCTCGACCGCCCGGACCCGCTGGGCGGCGATACGTTCGGCGGCCCCATGGCCGATGCCGGAGCGGCCACGTTCACCGGTTATTACCCGTTGCCGCTCCAGCCCGGCATGACGCTCGGCGAACTGGCGCGGCTGTTCAACGACCGCCTGCACATCGGCGCGGCTCTGACCGTGGTGCCGATGGCGAACTACGCGCGCGCGATGCGCTTCGGCGATACCGGACTCGGTTGGCTGGCCCTATCGCCGAACCTGCGCGATGGCGCCGCGTTGTCGCTGTACCCGGAGACCGGGCTCATCGAGGGAGCGGAAGTCAGTGTCGGACGCGGCACCGAGACACCGTTCGGCGTGGTAGGCGCGCCGTGGATCGACGGGCGCATCCTTGCGGACGACCTTCGTGCGATGCGGCTGGCCGCGACGTTCTCGCCGGTTCGCTTCGTCCCGGCGGAGGGGCCGTATCACGGCACGGTGTGCGAAGGGGTGCGCATCGAACTGCCGCCCGGCGCGGCGCGGCCGGGCGAGGTCGGGCTGGCACTCGCACTGGCGTTGCACCGACGTTATCCGGCGCGGTTCCGGATCGAAGCTATCCGCGCATCGGTCGGCTCGCGCGAGGTGGCGGACATGCTGGAGGCGGGGCGGTCGATTGATGAGATAGAACGTGTCGTCGATGCGCAAAATGCCGCGTTCGCCCGCGAGCGAGGGGCGTTTTTGATTTACTGACATCGATGCAGCAACGCAGAAATCCGCACGCGGTCCACCACGAAACATCGACACTATGCAGTCGAGCATCAAAGAATCCAGAAAACGCCAACGGTTGCTCATCCTCGCTACAGCTGGAATCTCAATACCTAGCGTGTTAAGCGAGATTAACCTTTTGAGTTAGATCAATTGCGTCACCCGAGCGTCGATGCACTATCGTCAGAAAAACTTACTCGAGGTTAACATGAACTGGTATCACTCGATCGAGAAAGAATTAACGCATGTGAGAAATGCGATTCAAATTCTCGAAGAGACGCGAGAACAGTTTCCGCTCGGAACAGTAATCAGCGAGCCGAGTTACTGGCGCGCGAGACTTCACGCTATCCGCGACATTGCTGAGCGCTACAACTATCCGGGACTTAAAAACCAAGCAAACGAGTTGCTTACACACGTCGAAGAGCTTGGCGTTAGGGGGCGACGTTAGGTAGCATTCAACGAAAGAAGCCCAGAGCCGGCATCCGAGGCCGAACTATCACCCGTGGACGTATGCAAGCGTGCAATAGAGTTCGGAACAGACGCGATCTGTGCAGTACCGGTTCCGGACTAGCGTGTTCTGCGACCGAAATTTTGTGCGCCATCTCTCTGTTGCTCTAAGCTGCCATCGTGTTGCAAATTGGCAAGGACACATCTGGCAACGCGGCTGCCCTCGGATCACTATTCGTATTTGATGCCGTGCTCGGCATCGCTTCAGAATAGCGAACCGGTGCTGGGCTCGGTGCACCAAAACAAAATCTTGAGCCTACTGCGCGCGTTTTCCGTGATGGCCGATAGATGCGCGTGCCTGCGGCCGATCTAGTTCGTTTAGCTCTCAGGGCCGCGGCGCCTGCACACATGTGTAAGACAACGAGCCTCGTGATAGGGAATCAATCCAGCCGAACCAGCGAGTCAGTACCCGTTTAGGCTCGGTTTGACGGAACAGTCTATGCCAGCTCGCGTGTCGAATCCGTCCGGGCGTCTGGCATGGTCACGACGACGGGTTCACTTACTTCCGCCACGCCGTCGAACTCGGATTGCGCGCAACGAGCTCCGAACAGCATGCGCTGCCCGTCGCAGTGAGGGGCATTGGACATTAACGGCCTTTTGCTTTGCCCCCCGTTCGTTGCCGGCCCCGACTGCAAGCGCTACGTTGACGTGGGTCAACCCAGGCCGGGTCGCCGCGCCTACCCTGAACTCAAATCGCATGTGTCGCCGCGGGGGCACACGCGTATCGTCCACGCAGGGGGCAACTGGAGCCTGACCATGTACATTGGAAGTATCTGTACGCAGCCGGTGGAATCGTGCACGGCCGAATGCAGTGCGTTTGAACTGGCTGGGATTATGCGGCATACGCACGTTGGCGATGTCGTCGTGATTGAATACCGAAACGGAGGAGCCATTCCCATCGGGCTGGTAACCGACCGCGACCTAGTGATTGAGGTGATGGCGCGCGGCGACGATCCGGCTAATGTGAAAGCGGGTCAGATTATGTCGCGCGGCCTAGTCGTCGTGTCCGACGCTGACGAAATAGGTGTCGCGCTCGACGAAATGCATCGGTCGGGGGTTCGTAGGCTCCCGGTTGTCGACAACGGGGGCAGTCTTGCCGGCATCGTAACGCTCGACGATATCGTGCGGCATCTGGCGGAGTTACTCGATGGCGTTGTCAAAGTTGGCAAGCTGCAGCAGATCGAACGGCAGCGTTTCCGATCCTGATACTACTGACGTGGTACCTGATGCGGCTGTCCGGACGCTGGTTCGCGGGCTACACCGCGATTACGTTCGAAAATTGGCAAGCAACGTTGGTCAGGACACGCGGCTCAGGTATGCTGCAGCACCGAAATCGATTTGCATATTGGGGACAGGACGATGTCCGCCGCGCGAATCAGTTAAATTGCGCCTTCGCCAAACCGTTTTTTGAGATGAAATTTGTGCGGCGCCCCATTGCACAAATGCCGTGGGCGCTCGACGAGATAACCAAGATCCCGCAGCCATCGGTCTGCGGAAAGACTGCTTGAGCACGGTCGGCAGCGTGCCGATTCCGCGCGCTGATAGCCGATACGATTTTCGCCGGCCGCTTTCTGCCGAAGGCGTGACGAGCTTCGTTTTAGCTCGATTGGTAAACCGCTTATCAACGACAAGATAGGTACTGAATTGGTGCTAAAATTGATGCTCGAATGCATCACGGGAGTCATCATGCGTACCACCGTCACCGTTGACGATACTCTCTACGCGCGCGCTCTAGAACTCGCCGAGCCGGGCATGGCGCCGGCCGACCTATTCCGCGCCGCACTGGAAACGTTCGTGCGTGTCCAAGCCGGCCATCGCCTTGCCGCGCTTGGCGGGCGGGCCCCCGACATGCCTGACGTGCCACGCCGCCACCAGGAGTCAGCTACCCGATGAGCGTTCTGGTCGATACGTCCGTTTGGGTCGAGCATTTCCGACGGCCGCTACCGGCGCTCATCCAATTGCTCCGCGTCGACGACGTTTTGACGCATCCGCTAGTGATGCTCGAGCTCACGTGCGGGACGCCGCCCGAACCGCGGGCCCAAACGTTGGGAGACCTCGCGCTTTTGCGCCAAACGCGCCTCGCGACGCCAGGGGAAGTAGCGGACTGGATCGAGCGGGAACGGCTGTACGGGCGCGGATGCGGTGCGGTGGATTGCACGTTGCTGGCATCAGCGCTATTGACCCCTAGCACTTGGCTCTGGACGCGCGATCGGCGCCTCGCGCAACTGGCAGAGCAATTCGGAGTTCACTACGTACCGCCTGACATGCATTGAGCGAAGCCGTCGCCGGTAGGGAAGCCGTCTTTAGTCGCCGAGCTTCTCGAAACCGAACTCACGGCAAATATGCTCCATGCGCAGATCAGGTGGTCAGCGTCGGGATGATCCTAGGACGATGATCCGGATGCTGCGTGAGCACGCGCGAAAACGAAGTCAATCATATCGACCTGGCGCCTGCTGCCCAGTGTGCAGGAAATCCAACCGCACATATGACAGGTCCGCAGCAGTCAGCATCGAACGTGGCCAGCTGGCTTGCGCAGCGGCGACATCTGGTCGCCGTGGCCCGAGGAGCTGAATCGCCGCGTGACCGACGCCGTGTCGTCCTGGCATTTCGCACCGACCGGGCAGGCGCGCGACAACCTGCTGAGAGAGGAGGTGCCGACCGGGTCCGTCTCGCTGACCGGCAATACCGTGATCGATGCGTTGCACGAGGTCAAGCGCATGCTGGATTGCACGACTGCGCTGTCGGACAAGATCGCCGCCTGCTTCCCGTTTCTCGACCCGTCGCGCGCGTGGTGCTGATAACCGGGCATCGCCGCGAAAGTTTCGGCGAACCGTTTCGGCATTTCTGCGACGCGCTGTGCACGCTGGCGAACCGCTATCGAGACGCGCAGTTCGTCTATCCGTTGCACCTGAACCCGAACGTGAGAGAGCCGGCACGTGCCCGGCTCGACGGCGTGCCCAACATCTACCTGATCGAGCCACAGGAATATCTGTCGTTCGTGTTCCTGATGTCACGCGCGCATTTCATCATCACGGATTCGGGCGGCATTCAGGAAGAAGGGCCGGCGCTCGGCAAACCGGTGCTCGTCACGCGCGAGACGACCGAGCGGCCCGAAGCGATTCAGGTCGGCACCGCACGGCTCGTCGGTACTGATCGGGACAGGATCGTGTGGGAGGCGTCGCGGCTATTCGACAGTGAACGCGCATACGAGGAAATGTCGCGCGCGAGCAATCCGTACGGCGACGGCCATGCGAGCGACCGGATCGTTCACGCGCTGAGGCGTCCGTCCGAGGTGCCCAGGAAGACGACGAGTTTCTCGATAGGCAGCGCGGAGACGCCGTTCAACGCGCTCTCGCTCGGGTTGCAGGCGTTGCGCTCGCGGTGAGCAGGACCGGGCGGTCGCATGTTTCGGCGCGTTCGACGCAGACGTCAGGCATCCGGTCGGGCCGCCAAGTCGGCCGGATGTCTGCATGTTCGCGGCCCGCAATGAATTTTTCGCGATGCAAGGAGTAACTTTGATTTTCGTGCGGTTTCCGGTTAGATACGTCCAAGCCTGACGAGGCTTTGCCTTGCGGCCCCAAATTAAGTCGATATCAAACCATGAGCGGTACGCGATTGGCGAAGGCGCAGAGTAAGCAAAATGCCGCGTATCTCCCTACTGCGAAGCGATAGGAAACAACGGATGATTCAATCACATGGTCAGACGAACGAAACTCGCATTTTTTCGCCAGCGGGGAGCCTGATGTAATAGCCAGTAGCGGGGGCGTGTCATGGATTTTGTGGAAACAGGGGGGGCGGTGAGTCCGATTGCCCCGAAGGCTCACGCCGTTGAACACGTCGGGTCTGACAACGAGAGACAGACGTATTATGCGGCGACGTCCATGTGGTTGAAGCTGGAACAGCTTCAGATCGTGCAGCAACTCATCGAACCACTGGACGAAGGCAAGCAGCCGACACTTTCCACGTCGCTACACGGCGTGGCGAGTATCGAGGGGCAGGAGTTGTCGATCATAGGCGACACGCATCGCTCGACGCGCACGCTTCAGGTGACTTTTGACGCGCGCGACGTCACCACGGCCGACCGGCTGGGGCTGCGTGCGCTGGAAGACGAGTTGGGTACCTCGTTGTCCGACGTCGCGCTCGGCAGTACCCGACTCGGCTTCAATCGCGCCGACGACGAAGTCGACGAGCCTGATCAATGGTGGCTCGCCTGCCACATTCCCGACGCTTGCCTGCAAGTGCTTGCGAGGGCAAGCGCGGATGGCCAGCTTGGCGCAGTAGAGTTGGGATTGGCCATGCGGCATCTGTATTTGGCCGAGCGTCCGACGGCTGCCCCCGGACAACAACAGTCTCGACTTTTTCTCAAACCCAACGACAGCGAAGACACGATCGAATGGCCGACTATTGCAACGGGCTATGTCACCGGCCTTCGAATCGAGTTTGCGGCGACTTCATTGCGTGGCACCGAGCAGAGCGGAGACCCGGGAAGCGACGTTACGACGAAACTCGTCGCGGACTCGGTGGTCTCGCTGGGCCTCAAGCTCGCTAACCTCAATGTGACGGTGAAATGGCTTGGCGTCCTCATCGTCATATTGCTCTTCCTCGAATTTCTCGAGCGACTTTGACCCAGCTACCCTAGGCACGCCGACAGCGACGAGCATGGAGCGGGAAAGGCGCCTCCGGACGCTCGGCGGCGTAGGTTTTAGCGTGGCTTTTTCTCTGAAGGGTTGTCAGGCTTGGTGGCGCAGGTACTACAGCATCAGCGTGTGTTGGGCAAGTCTAGTCGGTCCATGCTGTTGTACGCCATGTTTCATAGTAGATCGATTGAGTTGGGCCTGTCAGGAATTTTGTGTTTAAGGCATAACATGCTCCCAAGGAGAGTTTATGCCTCGCAAACCGAAAGCCCAGCCGGCGGCTCTGCCGGCGATTCCGGCCGAGCTGCTCGAGCAGTTCGGCAACGGTCCGATGACGGCCGAAGCCATCAACGCCGCGACGCTGGCGCTCAAGAAGGCGCTGATCGAACGGGCGCTGGGCGGCGAGATGAACCATCATCTCGGCTACCCTCCCGGTGCTGCCAAGCCGGTCAACGCCACGAATCAGCGCAACGGCAAAGGGGCCAAGACGGTTCTGACCGAAGACGGCCCGATCCGTATCGAGGTGCCGCGTGACCGCGACGGCAGCTTCGAACCCATCCTGATTCCCAAGCACGAACGGCGCTTCACGGGCTTCGACGACAAGATCGTCGCCATGTATGCCCGAGGCATGACCGTACGCGAGATTCAGGGCTTCTTGCTGGAACAGTACGGCACCGAGGTCTCGCCCGACTTCATCAGTTCGGTCACCGACGAGGTCATGGCCGAAGTAACCGCCTGGCAGGCCCGACCGCTTGAGCCGATGTATCCGGTCGTGTTTTTCGACGCACTGCGGGTCAAGATTCGCGAAGACGCCGTCGTGCGCAACAAGGCGGTCTATCTGGCGCTGGGCGTGCTGCCCGACGGCACGCGGGAAATCCTGGGCCTGTGGATCGAGAATACCGAGGGGGCCAAGTTCTGGATGAAGGTGTTCAACGATCTGAAGACGCGCGGCGTTCACGACATCCTGATTGCCGTCACGGACGGGCTCAAGGGCATGCCCGAAGCGCTGGCCGCCGTGTTCCCGGCCACCACGCTGCAGACCTGCATCGTCCACCTCATCCGCAACAGCCTCGATTACGCCAGTTGGAAGGACCGCCGAGGCTTGGCCGCGGCGATCAAGCCGATCTACGCCGCTCCCAGCGCGGAAGCCGCTCAGGCCGAACTCGATGCGTTTGCGGATGGGCCGTGGGGTCAGAAATTCCCGACTGTCAGTAGCGCGTGGCGCAACGCCTGGGATCGCGTGATCCCGTTCTTTGCGTTTCCGCCGGGTGTGCGCAAGATCATTTACACGACGAACGCGATTGAAAATATCAACTCGCAGTTGCGCAAGATCATCAAGACCCGTGGTCACTTCCCGACCGACGAGGCTGCCACCAAGCTCATCTGGCTGGCCTTGCGCAACATCACCGCGAACTGGGGGAGCGCCGCTCACGACTGGAAGACGGCCATGAACCAATTCGCTATCCTTTACGCAGATCGATTCGTTCGGCCTTCCGTGTAATTACTCCACCCGCCTTGAACACGGAAATCCTGACACCCCCATTGATTTTACATAAACTAATCTCTCGTCTGAATCGAGCAGTCCTCGAGCGTTCGAATCTGGACCACCAGCACAGGCTGACCAAGAATACTGCTCGCTTCATTGTTCGGCTACTCTGAATCGAACAATACATCTACGTCGAGATTACGTGCGAATAGTCAAAAAAATGAGACGGCGAATCTGCGAATAACATCCCACAGATCCGCCGAGAACGGTAGATTACGACGGCTGTTTACCGGCTCGGCAGTTGTCGACCCATTCCCATGCCATGTCGTACCGGATCATCGCATCGGGGCCGTTCTTCGCCACGAAGTTCTTCTGCCATTTCTGCGTACAAGCGTTGTCCTCGTTCGGCCACTCGTCGCGATTTTCGTTCTGTTTATTGTTGACCGAGTCGAGGTAAGCACTAACCTTCTTATCTTCGCCCGAGGCCGCAGCAAGGATCGAAGGATTGTTGCTACGAGAGTTGTTGATGGCGCTAGCTTGGCCTTTGCAGTGATTGATCAGTTCTTTTTGCTCGTCGGTAGTCAGGTAGGTGCGACCCTTCGTCTGCGCCATCGGATACGCTGCTTGATGAACGCAATCAGCGACCTGATGGCCAAATTGATTCATGCGATCGACGTCGTTTTGGTTCTGAACCACATCGTCGACGTAGTGCACGTCCGTTCGAATGTTGTAGATGTACTGGTCGTTCGGATAGTTGGTGGGTTTCGTTCCAGTTGGAGCAGCCCCCTGAAACGCCGGACACAGTCACCCACTTACAATAACGGGTAGGCATAAGACTGTGTTTTTGACTAACACCAGGCAGGAAGTGATGGAAGTGTTGACGGGCCCGGAGCGCCGGCGGCGCTGGACGGCGGAGCAAAAGCTGGCGATGGTTCGCGAGAGTTTCGAACCAGGGAAGTCGGTTTCGATGGTCGCGCGGCAGCACGGCGTGAACCCGAACCAGCTGTTCCACTGGCGCAAGCTGTACCAGGATGGGAGCCTGTCAGCGGTCAAGGCTGGCGAGGAAGTGGTTCCGGCCTCAGAGCTGGCCGACGCGCTCAAGCAGATTCGCGAGCTGCAACGGATGCTCGGCAAGAAGACCATGGAGAACGAGATTCTCCGCGAAGCAGTCGAGTACGGCCGGGCAAAAAAATGGATAGCGCACTCGCCCTCGCTGCCGGAGGACGACCAGTGAAACTGGTTTGTGAAGTTCTCGGCGTGTCGCGCTCGAACGTATCGGCACGACTGTCGCGTCCGGCGACGTGGCGCGATGGCCGTCAATCGCGGCAGACGGACGATGCGAGCGTGGTCGAGGAAATCCGCCGAGTCGTCGGCGATTTGCCCAGCTATGGCTATCGCCGGGTGTGGGGCTCGCTGCGCAATGAACGCATTGCTGCCGGACAGGTGCCGTTCAATGCGAAGCGCATCTATCGCATCATGCGCACTCACGGTCTGCTGATGCAACGGCGTCCAGCCCCGCCTCGGCCGCAACGTCGGCACGATGGCAAGGTGGCCGTCGCGCGCAGCAATCAGCGATGGTGCTCGGACGGCTTCGAGTTCCGCTGCGACAACGGCGAGCCGCTGCGGGTGACGTTTGCGCTGGATTGCTGCGACCGAGAGGCGATGAGCTGGGCAGCCACGACAGCAGGTCACAGCGGCGACATCGTGCGCGACGTGATGCTGGCTGCAGTGGAAAATCGGTTTGGCAACGAACTGCATACCCCGTCCGAAATCGAGTGGCTGAGCGACAACGGTTCGGGCTACACGGCCGACGACACGCGCCGGTTCGCAGTGGCCATCGGCCTGAAGCCATTGACCACACCGGTGTGCAGCCCACAAAGTAATGGGATGGCAGAGAGCTTCGTGAAGACGATGAAACGCGACTACGTCGCCTTCATGCCGAAGCCGGACGCAGCGACTGCCGCACGCAACTTGGCCATCGCGTTCGAGCATTACAACGAGAAGCATCCCCATAGCGCGCTGAAATACCGCTCGCCTCGCGAGTTCCGGCGCTCGATGGATTCAGCAACCTTAGTGTGATGCCGTGTCCGGGATTACAGGGTCAACTCCACTTCAACACCAATCAACTCCGCGAAACTAGATGGCCTGCGGCCTTCTAAGCCGTAGGTCACACGTTCGAATCGTGTAGGGCGGGCCAAGTCTCATCCATGCAATGACCCGGCGACTGTTATCGATTGCGTGAAATTTCTCGCAGCGGGTTTTTACGCAGTCCGGTGAACCTCTGATGTAACCTGCATTTAGGGCATTCGAAAATCTATTTCGATCCACTGCCTCACGCTCAGGCAATGACGCCCCCGCACCCGGCACAACGAACCCAACACATGCCGGCACACGCAAGCGCCCACCGATACCCACAAACTTCTCCACTCACCCCCCGCGACCCGCCTCGTCGATCCTCAGCAGCCGGCCGGCGTTCGCAATCACGACGAACGTGCCGACGTTGTGCAGGATCGCGGCCCACACCGCGCCGAGCACGCCGGTCGCGGCCAGCGCGATCACGGCGAGCGTCCACGCGAGCCCGATCGCCGCATTGATCGTCGCCGTGCGTCGGCAGCGCCGGCCGAGCCGGATGCAGGTCGGAATGCGCCGCAGTTCGTCGCCCAGCAGCACGACGTCGGCCGACGCGACCGCGATATCGACGCCATGCTCGCCCATCGCGATGCTGGTCGAGCCGGCCTTGATCGCCAGCAAGTCGTTCAGCCCGTCGCCGACGACGAGCGGATGCAGGCCGGCGCCGATCTCGCGCATCACGTAGTCGAGCTTGTCGTGCGGCAACGCCTGCGCGATCACCGTGTCGATGCCGGTCTCGGCCGCGACCTTGCGCGCGACGCGCTCGAGGTCGCCCGTCAGCAGCGTCTGTCGCGCGACGCCCAGTGCACGCAACTCGGCGAGCGCAGCGTGTGCGTCGGGCCGCAGCGTGTCGGCGAAACCGAACCACGCGAGCAACCGGCCGTCGAGCACGAGGCCGACCAGTGGCCCGTCGAAATCGTCGGGAGGCGGCGGCAATGCATCGGCATGCTCGGCGAGCAGTGCGGGCCGGCCCAGTACCGCGGTGCCGTCCGGCGTCTCGGCGACGACGCCGAGCCCGCGTAATTCACGGGTCCGTTCGAACGGCTCGATGGCGGCGCCTGCAAGACCGGACGCGATGGCATCGCGCACGAGCGCACGGCTCGCCGGGTGCGCGCTGCTCTCGCCGAGCCGCGCGGCCAGTACGCGCGCCTGTGCACCGTCGACGCCGGGCTGCAGCCACACCTGCCGGATCTGCAATTCACCGCGCGTGAGCGTGCCCGTCTTGTCAATCACGAGCGAGTCGACCTCGGCGATCTTGTCGAGGAACGCGGCATTGCGAAACAGGATGCCGTGTCGCGCGCCGACCGCGATGCCGGCGATCGCCGTAGACGGTGCGGCGAGCACCAGCGCACACGGGCATGCGGCCACGATGACTGCGAGCATCGCCGACGCGTTCGCGGACGTGAACCAGACGATCGCCGCGATCAGCAGCACCAGCGCGAGATAGGCGCCCATGTGCCGCTCGAGCACCTGCGTGACGGGCGGTTTCGCCTGTTCCGCGTGCTGCATCAGCGCGATGATCTTGCCGAGCGTCGAATCCTCGCCGGTATGCGTGACCTCGATGCGCAGCACGCCGTCGAGGTTCAGCGCACCGCCGTAGACGGCACTGCCTTCGTCGACGTCGAGCGGCACGGACTCGCCGGTGATCGGGCCGTTGTCGACGCTCGACGCGCCGGCATACACGATGCCGTCGACCGGAATGCGCGCACCGGCCACCACTTCGATCCGGTCGCCGGCGCGGAGCGCGTCGTAAGCGACTTCGGCAATGCTGCCGTCCGTGCCGATGCGGCGTACGCGGCCGGCCGTCAGCCGGCCGAGCGCACGGATCGCTTCCTGCGAACCGAGCACGCTGCGCTCTTCGAGCGCGTGTCCGAACGTCATCACGATCGGCAGCAGCGCGGCCGTGGTCATGTCGCCGATCGCCCACGCGGCCAGCATAGCGAGTGCGATCAGGCGGTCGGTCACGCCATGCAGGCTCGGGGCGCGCAGGCTGCGCCACGCGCTCGCAAAGACGGGCCCCGCGACGATCAGCGACGCGAGTGCGGCGAGCATTTGCGCGAGCGTTTCGCCGCCCGCCGACAACGTGCGCCATGCGAAGGACAGCACGAGCAGGCCGCCGGCGAGCAGCGCGAGCGCGATCTGCCGCGTGATCGTGCGCCGCTCGTCGGTGGACAGCGCGTAGACCGCCGGGGCAGGCGCCGTCGCGCCGGCGGGAGCGGTCGTGGCGGCCGGCCTCGCGGATGTTTCGGCGAGCGGATTCAATGGGCGCTCCCGGGCAGGATCAGGTTCGAGGTATCGCGCGGATCGATCGTCGTCACGCGTCCGGTCTTCGACAGGATGCGTTGCATGCGGTCGCGATAGAGCCGTGCCAGCAGGCCCGGATCGGCATTCTCGCGCAGCGTCGCTTCGAGCTGGCGGATTTCGAGCGTGCTGGTCTGCGCCGTCGCGACGCGTTCTGCCGCGCGTGCTCGCGCATCCTGGACGATCCGGTCGGCATCCTGCTGGGCATCCTGCCGCCGCTGTTCGGCCGCGGTGCGCGCCTCGGCGATGGTCCGCTCGGCGAGCTGCAGCGACGTCAGCACCGAGTTGAACGCATCGGCCGCCGCGCCGGGAAACGCGGGCTGCACGTCGACGCGCGCGACTTCGATGCCAAGCCCCGCGTGCGCCGCGTCGAGCGCGCGCAGATGCCGCGCGATCGCGTCGGCGAGATCGCCGCGCAGCCGTTCGCGACGCGCGGCCATCTGCCGGTCGGCGGCCAGCTGTTCGGGGCGTGCGACCAGGATCGCGTCGAGATCGCGGGTCGCCGCGACCTCGACGGCCGATGCGGACACGATTCGCTCGAGCGCTGCGTCGAGGCGATCGTGCTGCAGCACATACGCGTACGGGTCGCTGACGCGGTAGTAGAGCACCGCGCTCAACGCAACGGCGCCGCCATCGCCGGTCAGTACGTAGCCGGAGCCGGCGAGCGCGTCGGGCAGCCGCGCGATGCTCGACGCGGACGGCACGAGCGCCCGCGGGTCGCGGTCGAGCGAGCGGATTTTCTGCTCGAGCACGCGCGCTGCGCCCGGCACGAGCCGCACCGACTCGAACGGCTGCGGCCACGCGATCACGAGCCCGGCGTCCTGCGTGCGCACGAAGGCGCCGAAGCGCATCACGACCGCGCGGCTGTCTGCCGGGATGCGCCGGATGTTCGAGCCGGCCCACGCGCAGGCGGCGAGCACCGCGAGCGCCGCGACGAACCAGAACGACAGGCGTACGGCCTGGGCGCCGGGTCCGAGCGGCGGTGCAGAAGGGGCGCTCATCGTGCGGCCTTGTGCGCCCCGGAGGCCGGCGCGGCCGGTCCCGACGCGTCGGCCGGGCCCTGCACGAGCACGCGGAACGGCGCGGCATCGGTGCGCAGGATCAGGTTCGTATTGCTGCCGACCACCGCGTTCAGCGTGTCGAGCGAACGCAGCATCGTGTACAGATGCGGGTTGGCCGCATAACTCTTGCCATAGATGTCGGCCGCATCCTTGCGCGATTGCGCCTCGATGTCGGCTGCTTTCACGTTTGCATCGGCAAGCGCGATGCGGGCGTCGCGCTCGGCGTCGGAGCGGATCTGCGCAGCCTCGCGATTGCCGTCCGCGGTGCGTTGCGCGGCCACGGTCTCGCGCTCCGCGCTCATCCGGTCGACGGTCGCGGCGAGCGTGACGGCCGGCAGCGTGAGCCGCTCGAGCCCGACCTGCGCAACGCGCACGCCGTAGGCCGCATAGAGCTGCGCGTCGATCTGCCGGCGCAGCGTGTCTTCGAATTCGCCGATCTTCACTTGCGCGGGATCGGTGTTCACGAGCGACGCGAGATCGTATCCGGCGGACGTCGTCTGCAGCGCGGAGCCGACCAGCGAGCGAATCTGCCGCGCCGCTTCGTCGGGTTCGTTGCCGACTGCGCGCATGAAGCGCCCGATGTCGCGCGCATCGGCCGGCACGCGCCATGCGACATAGGCCTCGACGATGATGCGCAGTCCGTCGCGGGTGCCGACGTCCTGCAGGCCGCTCGACGTCGTATGCAGGCGCAGGTCGACCGGCGTGACCGCATCGATCGGCGCGGGCAGGCGCCACGCCAGCCCCGGTTCGAGCAGCACGCGCACGGGGCGCCCGAAGCGCGTGATCACCGATGCTTCGCCGGCGCGCACCTGCACGAAGCTCGCGACCGCGAGCGCGACGAGCACGCATAGCAGGGCGACGGCGATGCGCAGGCGGAGCGCGCCGGGCGGGGGCGATGCACCGTGCGGCGCGTGATGGTGGCGGCCATGGCCGTGATGCGCATGATCATGCGCGTGCGAATGAAACAGACTCACGATGTCACCCCGGATGCGGCGCCGCGCGCGTGCGGTGCGGCGGCGCGGCCTGCCGCCGAGTCTTGCCGCCCGCGCGCAATTTGCCGCGACATGTCAATGGATGCGGGCCAGATCGCCGGCCGGCGTGTTGCGAAGGTCGACGGTCGCCCGCGTGCCGTCGGCGAGGCGATCGTCGATGATCGTCATGTGTGCATTGCGCAGGCCGCGCTGCAATCTGTCGACGTAATACTCGAACGGAAACGCGGGACCGCCGAGCCGGTATGCGATCAGGTCGGCGTCGAAATCGATGCGCTGCACGCGTGCCGACGACAGCGTGTCGCCCGCCTGCGCTTCGGCCTGCGCGATCCGTGTGAGCGCTTGCTGCTGCGCGTTGCCGAGCAGGCCGGCCGCGAATCCGCGCGCCTGCGCGACGCTGCCCTGAGCGCGGATCTGCGCCGCCTGCACGTCGTGGAAGGCGGCTGCCGCGCCTGTCGGCGGGTGCACGCTCTCGATCACGACCGCGATCACGTCGACACCGCTCTGCAGCCGATCGAGCTGTTGCTGGATCGCGCGTTTCAACTGCTCGGCCATCGCGGCCTGATTCGTCTCGAGCAGCGATTCGAGCGTATGCGACGCGAGGTAGTGCACCAGTTCGCGGCTGGCGTTCACGCGCACCGTGCTTTCGGGGTCGCTCGTGCGATAGAGCGCCGCACGGGCGTCGGCATCGGTCGGACCGAGGCGGTAGTCGACGCGCACGTCGGCGTTGACGATCTGGAAGTTCTGACGATCGCCGTTCGCGCCGGCGATCACCTGCGTGGTTTCCCACGGATGCGGCGCGTCCCACAGGCGGTTCAGGCGTTCGGGCGTCGGACCGTCGGCGGGCACGACGGGCGTATCGGCGCCGCCGTCGCTCGCGCTGCCCGCGATCGCGACCTGGTGCACGGCGCCGTTGTCGACGATGCGCGCGCGGCCGAACGGCCAGGGCAGGCCGACATGCAGGCCGGGCTGCCAGACCGCGACGGGCGCGCCGAAGCGTTCATAGACCGCGCGTTGTTGCGGATTCAGCACGACGACGGCAGTGAGCAGCCACGCGCACGCGGCGGTCGCGCCAAGCGCGCCGGGCAGCAGCCTGACGAAGCTGCGCCAGCCCCAGCTTTGCCGCAGGTCGATGCCGTAGCGATGACGCAGTTCGGCGCCGAGCGACGCGAACGGCGACGGACGCCGGCTCAGCAGGCCGGCGATTGCGCTGGTCGGCACGACTGCGTCGCGCGGCACCGCAAACCACGAGAGCGCGCCGCGGATGGCCAGTTCGGCGGCGACGGCGGCGTTGAGCAGTGCAACGCCGTGCACGAGCCAGTCCGCGGCGCGGTGCCGGAACGCGAACCATGCCGCGGCCAGCGCACCCGCGAGCGCGGTGACGAGCGCCACGCGCAGCAGCTGCATGAGCGACGCGGAAACCGGCGAAGCGTGGGCCGCCGCTGCATGATGGCGTTCGGCGACGAGCGTGAGAAAGGCGAGGACGATGCAGGCCGCGCCGGCCGCGAGCGTCGGTTCAGGGGCGGCCATGGCACGGATCAGCATGGCAGGCGACGGCGACTGCCAGGCGAGCGCGGCAATCGCGACGGAGAGCGCGGCGCTCGCCGTGACGGCCCACGGCCGCCAGTCGATCGCGGCGGCGATCGCGGGCCACGGATTGTCGTGACGTTCGGACGCCGGTTTGCGGCGGAACGCGTCGCGAAGTCCGTCGACGAGCAGACTGGCGAGACTGGCGGCGAACCCCTCCGGCGGACGGCGGCGCGGGCGAGCGGCGAGCAGCACGCCGATCGCGACGACGAGCACGTTGCACCACGCGCTTGCGAGCGGCGCGCACCAGCGCAGGTCGACCGGCAGGATGTCGACCGCACTCAGCGTGCCGAGCGCGGCGACCAGCAATGCGGCGGCCCATGCGACGGGCACGAGGGCGTCGCCGCGGCCGGCCGGGCTGTCGGGGGTGTTGTCGCTGCCTTCCGCCTGTTGCCCCATCGGGGTTCCTTACGTACGCATTACGGGGATGCGCAGGTGCCCGCGCGAAATTCTGCGAGCGGCAATGTAGCGCGGCGGGCGGTGAAACTCAAGGTGCGCAGGCGAGGGCCGGACCGACCGGTCGGAGGGCGACCCTCGAACAGGCGAGCACGTCACCCGCGTCGCGGCGGGTGTGGTCGAAACGGGGGGACGATCCGCCTGCGCAGCACGATGAAACACCCCGAAGCCGAAGGAGAGCGGAAGACTCAGAGATTCGTGAAAGTGATCCCGCCGTCGACGGCCAGCCATTGCGCGGTGACGAAGCCGGCATCGTCCGATGCCAGATACGCGATCGCGCTGGCGATGTCGTCGACGTTGCCGAGGCGGCCCAGCGGCGTCGTGGCCACGCGCCTCGCGTCGCGCTCTTCGTTGCGGTTGCGGACCGTGCCTTCGGTCGGCACCGCGGAAGGGCAAACCGCGTTGACGCGAATCTTGCGGGCGCCGAGCTCGGCCGCTGCGGCACGCGTGATGCCCAGGATTCCTGACTTGATGCCCGAATACACGATCGAGTGGGCGGCCGAGCGCAGCGCAGCCGTCGATGCCACGTTGACGATGGCGCCGCCTTCGCCCATCACCGCTGCAGCGGCCTGGATACCCCAGACCACGGCCTTGAAGCCGATGTCGAGCATTCGATCCATGGTTTCCGGCGCGATGTCCGCAACCGACTGGTAGCGCACCCAGGCCGCATTGTTGACCAGGATGTCGAAGCGACCGCCTCGGGCGTGGACTGCGTTCACGGCCTCGGTGATGCCTTCGCGGGTGCTGACGTTCTTCACGATCGGGAACGCGCGGCCGCCGGCGGCGATCACGGCGGCGACCGTGTCCTCGACCAGTTCCTCCTTCAGATCGTTGACGCCGACGACAGCGCCACGTGCCGCGAGTCGAAGCGCGGCAGCCTTGCCGATACCCGCGCCGGCGCCCGTCACGAGCGCATGGCGTCCGGCCAGATCCTGTTGCATTTCACTCTCCGTCGATGACTTGTTGAGAACGGCTTCATAGTGGCGGTCGAGCACGCTCGATGGCCTCGCGGACTTTGCCGAGGCCATTGCCGGCGTGCCGGAACGCAAGCGCCTGGAAGCGGTATCGTCGAGAGCGCTGCCTAGCGACCCTTGAATACCGGTTCACGCTTTTCCAGAAACGCCATACGCGCTTCCCTGGCGTCTTCCGTCCTGGACAGCATCATCGTGATGTCCTGCTCGTGACGGTAAGCTTCGCGCTGCGGCATTTGATCGGTGAAGTTCGCGGCCTTCTTCGCCTGAATCAGCGCGATGGGCGATTTCCCGGCGATGCGGCGGGCAAGTTCCATGACGTGCGGCATCAGCGCGTCGGCGGGCAGCACGTCTTCCAGTACGTTGCGACGGAGTAGGTCCCGGGCCGTCAGTTTGTCGCCGGTAAAGAACATGCGACGGACGGTCGAACGACCGAACAGCGTGCGCAGCATCGACGCACCACCGGCCAGGCCGACGTTGATTTCGGGCATCGCGAAGACGGCGTTCTCGCTCGCGTACATGATGTCGCAAGCGGCCATCAAACCGAGGCCGGCGCCGAGGGCCGCGCCGTTGACCGCCGCGATCACGGGCTTCGCGCATTCCTTGATGGCGTTGCCAGTTTCGCGGGTCCAGCGGTTGTGGTCGAGGAAGTCGCCGGGGACGTCGGGGTCGGGGCGGTCACGCAGGTCCGCACCCGAACAAAAGGTATTGCCGGCACCGGTGAGCACCGCACAGCGAATGTCGTCGCGCGCGCTGATTTCGTCGAATACGGCAATCAGGCGGCGACGCATGGCTCGCGACAGCGCGTTCTTGACCTCGGGGCGATTCAGCGTGACGACGGCCACGCCGTCCGTGACTTCCAGGGTGACCGAGTCGGTGTCTATGCCGAGTGCTTCGCTCATGGTCGTATCGTCTCCTGAAGGGATTTTTTGAATCGGGCTGTCAGGAATTGTACGGCCCCGAGGTCGGGCGATTTTCAATCAAAAACGCGTTCTGATTTGCCTGAAATAGCGGCTAGTCGGTGCGACGACGCGGCGTTATCATGCATCGCGGCAGACGACACCGCTTCGCTTCACGGCGACTCGTACGCGGAGAAGCGGAGTTCCGGACCGGACACGCGGGAGGCCACGAAATCCAGGAACAGGCGGATCTTGGTCGGGATGGCCGGTGAATCGATAATCGTCGCGTACATCCCGTCTTCAAAGCTGGAGTTGGTGACCTGATACTCGGGGAGCAGGCGGACGAGTTTTCCGCTGATCAGATCCTTGTGGACGGTGTAGTCGTCGAGCAGCACGATACCTTCCCCCATGCGCGCGAATTCGAGCAGGGCAATACCGTTGTTGGTGACATGACGGGGCTGAAAATGAACCTCGGTTTCCGCGCCGTCTTTCCGGAATCGCCAGGAATAACCGGATCCCGGCATGGAATAGGCGATGCATTGATGGTTCTTCAGTTCTTCCGGCGCCGTGACGGAACTGCGGCCGATGAAGTAACCGGGGGAGACCACCAGGTGGCGTTCGCTTCGGAACAGAATTCTCCGCTTGATGCCGGATTCGATCGGCGGGGCAATCCGAAAGTCGATATCGATCTGGTCCTTGTTCAGATCCGACGGCGCTTCGCTCAGCGTCAATTCAATCTGAATGCTCGGGTACAGCTTGGAGAATTCGGTGATCAGGGTCGGCAATACACCGAGGCCGAACATGACGCGTGAATGCACGCGCAGCGTGCCCGACGGGGCCGAGGTGATGGACGAGATGCTCCGGTGCGCGTCGTCGATGCTGCGCAGAATGCCTTCGACGTGCTTTGCGTACTCGATGCCCGCTTCGGTCAGCGTGACGCAGCGGGTCGTGCGGGTGAACAGCTTGACCTTCAGGTCGTTCTCGAGATCCAGGACCATTCTCGAAACGGAGGCCGGCGCGATGCCGAATTGGCGGGCAGTTTCCGAAAAGCTCTTGTTTCTGGAAATGGAAAGAAAGAATTCCATTGCGCGAAGTCTGTCCACGAAGTCTCCACCTTCCCCGCTGACAATGAACGGGGCTATTGTAGGTACGGGGTTACCCCAATCGGAAAAACACAAAGCCGCTACACACAGGCAGCGGCCTTGCCGAGTCGCATTCGGAGTCGCTGGTCCGTCAGTGGACGGCCTCACCTGCGGGCAAGCCTGCGTAGCCACGCCGCAGTGAAGGAATGCGAAAGCCGATGCAGAAGATCGAGACCGATGCGATCACTGCCGGGAGCGCGATCCATGCCACGATGGTCGTCAACGGCCAGCCCAGGCCGATCATAACAGGGCCCAGGAACGTGCCGGCAATGCCCCCGAAGCGGCCCATGCCGAGCACCCAGGCTGCGCCGGTGGCGCGGCTGCTGGTCGGGTACATTTGCGTCGCGAGCGTCGACATCGACGAGCAAGCGCCGTTGTTGGTCATCGCCGCCAAGATCAGCAGCGTGAGCAAGGTATCGCCGCGCGCACCGCTGATCGACACCAGCAGCGCCATCGACATGGAGATCGCGAAGTACGCGGAGATCACGCGGACCGGGCCGAACTTGTCCATCAGAATGCCGCCCAGCAGGATGGCGATACCCGAGCACCAGTTGAACCACATCATCGTGTCGGCGGTCTGGCCGAGCGTGCGGCCGTCTCCCTGGAGTATGGTCGGAAGCCACATGCTCAGCACGTACAGCGTGATCGTCGAGCAGATATAGGCGACCCACAGCAGCAGCGTCGGGCCGCGCAGCTTGTCGGAGAACAGTTCGGATACCGGAAACCGGCGCTTTTCGGCTGCAGCCGACACCTCGGCGACGAAGGTCGTGTCCGTGAAATCGGCGGTTGGATCGATGCGCTTCAATGCCTTCGCGATCTTGTCCTGTCCTTTGCCCGCCGCCGCCAGGTATCGAACCGATTCCGGCAGAAAGAACGCGAGCAGCACGGCAACGATGACCGGTGCGATGCCGCCGATGATCAGATAGCCTTCCCAACCATGTGCCGGGATGACCGACTTGGCCAGCGGGCCGGTAATGCCGCCGCCCACGGCGAAGCCGAAGAGCATGAAGTTCACGGCACGCGAGCGCATGCGCGAGGGCAGGAACTCGTTCATGAGCGTCGCGCACAGCGGGATGGCGGCGCCGAGGCCGACGCCGGTCAGCAGACGCGACCACATCAGTTCGGTCACGTTGGTCGAGCATCCTGCAGCGATCGAGAACACGCCGAAAAAGGCGACCGACGTCACGAGCACGACGCGACGGCCGATGCGGTCGGCGAGCGGCGCACCGAAAATTGCGCCAATGCCGATACCGACCAGCGCGGCGCTGAGCACCGGCGCCAGATCGGTCTTGGTCACACCCCATTGCTTGATCAGCGCGGGCGCGATCAGGCCCATCGCCGAGGTATCGAGACCATCGAGGACGATGGTCAGGAACATCAGCGAAAAGAGAATTGCGTGGAAAGGCTTGAGTGGTCGTTGATCGATGAACGACTTGACGTCAATGGTCTGCATGTTTTGTCTCCTTTTATGTTTTGAACGGGATTCGAGCAGGGCGGGGCGGCCATTCGTCCCGGGCCACGCCGCCCTGCCGTCCTGTTCGGTTTTCTACATCACACGCTACATCACACCGGACTCCCGATACGCTTCAGAGATAGGCAATGGCGGAGCCGCCATCCACGCGTACGCATTCGCCGTTCACGAACGCACTTTCGTTCGAAGCCAGGAAGCACACGGCATTCGCGATGTCGTCGGGGCGGCCGAGGCGAGGCATCGGCGTTTTCGCCTGACGGATCTTGCGCGTCTCCTCGGACACGTTCTTGACCACGCCTTCGGTCTCCGTATAGCCCGGGGCGACCGCGTTCACGCGAATGCCGCGCGGCCCGAGCTCCGCCGCGGCCGCGCGCATCAGGCCGAGCACGCCGGCCTTCACGCCGCAGTAGACGAGTGCCTTGGGCAGACCGATGAAGCCCGACGACGACGCGATATTGACGACCGAGCCGCCGTCCTTCATGTATTGCGCCGCAGCCTGAATGCCCCACACGACCGAATTGAAACCCGTGCCCGTCATCATCGACACGTCCTTCTCGGTGATTTCCAGAACCGGCGCATAGCGCACCCACATCGCGTTGCTCACGATGATGTCGAGACGGCCGGCAACTTCGGCGAGGCCGGCGGCAGCGTTGAAAATCGTGTCGCGTTCGGCAACGTTGCCGCCGAATGCATGGGCGATACCGCCCTGTGCGTTGATGTCGTCGGCTGCAGCCTGAGCCGCGCCGAGGTCGCGATCCAGCACGCCCACGACCGCACCCTCGCGAACGAATTTGTTGACGATCCCTCGACCGATACCCTGAGCGCCGCCTGTCACAAGCGCGACCTTGCCTTCCAGTTGCTTCGCCATTTCGACTCCTGAATGTCGTCTGATTGATTCACTGATCCTTGAAGCGGCATTCCGGCAGGCCGCGCACACCCGTACCGGTCACGGCGACCAGCGCCCCGGCATTCGGGTTGGCGCTCCTGAGCGCATTCCCGCTGTCGCTGATGCTGGTCACGAAGATCGTGTCGAGAGCCGGCCCGCCGATGGACGGGCAAGTCGGATAGACGGTAGGCAGGTCGATAATCCGGTCCAGCCTGCCGTCGGCGGTGAAGCGGGCCAGTTGTCCCGAGATGACCAGGGCCGTCCAGAGATTGCCTTCGGCATCGATGATGGCGCCGTCGGGGCCCGATTTGAGCGAGGTCGTATCCACGAACAGCGTTCGCTCGCTCAGCGTGCCGGCCGAGGTGTCGTAGCGGTAGCGACGCAGCTGGTGGCTCAAGCTGTCCGAAAAGTACAGATACCGGCCGTCTGGCGAGAAGCATGTCGAGTTCGTGATGCAGATACCGGTCTCCAGCACCTTCAGGTTGCCCTGGCCGTCGAGTTGATACAACTCGCCGACGGGTTCGCGGCGCCCGAGCGCCATCGAACCGAGGACGAGACGGCCTTCGCGATCGACCCGGCCGTCGTTGAGGCGCATGTTCGGGGCCGGGTGCGTCACATCGACGAAGTGCGTGAGCTCGCCGCTATCGACATCGAGAAAATGGAAGCTGTCGACGAGCGCGACGAGCAGGCGACCGCTTTCGCACAATGCGATCGCGCCGATCTGCGAAGGCAATGTCCATTCGCGAACCGTATGCGTCGCCAGCTCGCGCGCCTTCACGAGACACGCGCGGGAATCGATCCAGTACAGGATCTGCTTGCGGTCGTCCCACAGCGGGCATTCGCCCAGCGCGTCACGCGAGTCGCCGCAAATGCTGATGGCGTGATGGGTCATGATGCCTTGCGCGAGTCGCCCGGTTGCGCCGCGCAACGCGCCAGCATGTCGGCACGGGCTTCGTAGAGCGCGTCGTGGGGGCAATGGGCGCCGAGCGGACGACGCGCGGTGCCGAACATGCCGGTTTCGGTCGGGTCCGCGACCGGCGTGCTGCGCGACCAGTCGTAGACCACGGTGCGGGCCGCGACCTTCCATTCGCCATGTCGTTTTTCGAAACGGTCGATATAGCGGCCATACAGCGAGACTTCCGTGACCGTATCGGGCACGACCTGGCGGTCTTCCTGAACCGCGTGGAAATAGCTTTCCGCCAGTGCCTGGTCGCCGTGCAACTCGATCATGATGTTGCCGATCAGGTGGACGCCGCGGCGCGGGGTCCTCAGTACGTCCAGCACCCAATCGCAGAAGCCGGTTGCCGAGCCCTGGTAAGGGCCGTGGCGGTCCGTCGCGTCCGGCCAGTAGGTTGCGCGCAACGCCGCCTCGTCCCGCCGGTCCACGCCTCGGCAATAGCGGTACAGACATTCGCGAATGGCTTCACGGTCGAGCAGATCCTGTACTGCCTGATTCGATACTTCGTTGTGGTCCATATGTTTGCCTGGCTGAAAGAGGGAAATACCGATGCTTTTCTGCTTGCCGCTATTGCTTGACGATGACGGCGTCGAGCACGGCCGCGCCGCGCTCGCGCACGACCAGCGGATTGACGTCGACGCTGATGATCTCCGGGTGGTTCATCGCGAAATCCGACAGTTTGACCATGGCCGTGACCAGGGCATCCATGTCCTTCGGCGCTGCACCACGCCAGCCCTTCAGGAGGGCCGTCGCCTTCACCCGATCGAGCGCCTCGCGTGCGCGCGCAGGCGTGAGCGGGGCGGAAACCAGCGACACGTCCTTGTACAGCTCGGTATTGACGCCGCCGGCACCGACGAGAATCATCGGGCCGAAGGTGGCATCGTTGTTCACGCCGAGGATCATTTCGGTGCCGCCCACGATCATCGGGCACACAAGGATGCCGTCGATCTGCGCACCGGGTGCATGGGCACGCACGCTGTCCAGGATCTGCCGGCAGGCCGCACGCACGCCGTCGGCGTTCCTGACGTCGAGGGCGACGCCACCGACTTCGGTCTTGTGCACGATCTGCGGGCTGACGATCTTGAGTACCACGGGGTAGCCCATCGCCTCGGCGGCGGCAACCGCTGCATCGGCGTCGACGGCCAGCACGTCTCGCGGCACCGGCAGGCCGGCGTCGGCCAATGCTTCCTTGGCCAGTGCCTCCGTGTTCACGTCGCCCAGCGCGCGGGCCTGTCGCGACGCTTCCGCCGGCTCGTAGAGGTTCGCCCAACGTGCGCGGATCGTTGCCGCAGCGCCCAGTGCAAGCGTGGCGCGCGTTGCGTCGTTGAATACCGGAATGCCGATCTTTTCGAGTTCGCGATCCACCTCGGGCACGGACAGCGTGACGATGACGACGTCGCGTTCAGGATGTCTTGCCTTGAGCTCGGCAAGCGGCTGCGCGTAATTGCTCTTGAACGATGCGGGAGCCAGGCCCGCCGACGCCAGGTACGCGAGCGTCGTGCCGTAGCTGCTGTTCGACAGCATGAGGTCGAGCGCCCGGACCGTGCCGTTCCTGACCGAGGTGATCTGAGCAGTGACGTCGAGCGGGTTGGCTGCGACCGCGAACGGCAGCAGTTCGAGCATGGCCGTTCTGGCCGCTTCGGGCAGCGCAGGCATCGTGAGGCCGGAATCGCCGCATGCGTCGGCGACCATCACGCCGATGCCGCCCGACGACGTGAGGACACCGAGTTCGTTGTTGACGGGCAGGCGGCCCGTGGTCGAGATCAGGTACGCGACGTCCAGCATCTCTTCCTGCGAGCGGGCGCGATACGCACCGCACTCCGCGAATACGGCGTCATAGGCCGCATCGTTGCCGGCCAGCGAACCCGTGTGGGTTGCCGCCGCGGCAGCGCCGAGCGCCGAGCGGCCGACCTTCATGATGATGACGGGCTTTTGCGCATGGGCCGCTTTCAGCAGCGCGCGCCGCAGTTTCCGGCCGTCCTTTGCCGATTCGAGCGCGGCCATGATGACCCGCGTGCCCGGATCGCCGGCCAGGTAGTCGATGGCCTCCGCGACGTCGACGTCTGCTTCGTTGCCGGTCGCCACGATCTTGCTGAAGCCCATGCCGCGCAGCGTGGCGGCGCCGTAAAGCGCGGAGCCGAACGCGCCCGATTGCGTCGCCAGCGCGATGTTGCCGGCCTGGGGGCGCACGCCGTAGAGCACGACCGAGAATGTCGAGAACAGACGCGATTCGACATTCAGGAGACCCAGCGAATTCGGGCCGATCATGCGCACGCCGGCGGCTTTGCACAGGGCGGCCATCCGCTCCTGAGCGGCACGACCTTGCGCGTCGATTTCCGCAAAGCCCGCGGTCAGCACGACCACGGACCTGACGCCCTTGCGGATCGCATCGTGCAATGCGGATTCCACGCTGCCGGTCGGCACCACGATGATGGCTTGGTCGGGAACCTCGGGCACGTCGAGGATCGACGCGTAGGCCGGCAAGCCCTGGACTTCCGCGCCGCTGCGGTTGATCGGGAACAAGGTGCCTTCATAGCCGGATTCGCGAAGGAATCGCAATACGCGCCCGCCGATGCGGTCCGGATCCGACGAGGCGCCGATAACGGCCACCGACCGGGCGTCGAACAGTGCGCTGAGAGTAGACGATGTCATGGTATGCGAGTGAGATCGATGATTGCCGGAACGAAGTTCGGAGTCAGGCTTGCGCGACGAGCCAGTCGAGACATTGGCTGCGATTGCCGAACCGTTCCGCGGCAGTGCGCGACTGCATGCAGAGCTGGGTCGCGGGCATTTCCACCGTCATGCCCATGCCGCCGTGCATCTGGATCACCGCGTGGCCGACTTCCCTGGCGACGCCTGCGCAGAACATCTTGGTCAGGATCACCAGGCGATCGATCGCGCAGTCGTTGCTGCCTGCGAAGCCTTCGATCAGGCGAGCGACTTGCCCCTTGATCCCCTCGTAGGCCACATAGCAGTCCACGACGTTGTGCCTGAGCGCCTGATGAACGGCCAGCGGCTTGCCGAACTGCACGCGGTCGTTCAGGTACTGGATCGTCTGCTCGACCTGGGCGCCGACTGCCCCGACGATCTGGACACAGGTCAGCAGTGCGCCGATCTGCAGCGCCTGGTTGACCGCGACGTTCGCTGCAGCGCCGGTCAGGGCAATGTCGTCCTCGTTGACCTGGAGGCCGTCGACGACGTAATCGACGGTCACCGTACCGTCGATCCCGCCGAAGAACCGCGCACGCTCGGCCAGACGCGCACGCTCGATCAACACCAGCGCCTGGCCTTGCGGGGTCGACGCATTGAAGATGAGGTGCGTTGCCGGCTCGCTTTCGTTCGAACCGCGTACCGCACCGCGCAGCACCTTGCCTTCCAGGCTGACCGTAGCGGCCTGCAGCGGGGTGCCCAGGTGCGATTGCAGAACCGGCGACACGGAGGCTTCGCCGCTCAGCAGCTGTTCGAGCACGGGCGGGACGGTCGGTGCGGCGGCCGCTGCGTCGAGGAGAACGGGGGCCACCGCACAACGCTCGACCAGCGGCGCGACGTTCGGATAACGCGAGGCCGCTTCGACGATGCCTGCGAGATCGGCGAGCGTCGCACCGATGCCGCCGTTGTCTTCCGAGACCAGGACCGACTGCCAGCCCAGTTCGAGGGCTTGCCGCCACTTGCCCGAGGCCGCGCCTTCGACGGCGTTGCCCGGGTGCGTTTCGGCGGCAGCGGCCAAGCGGGACGACGAGTCGAACAGGTCGCCGCGGAACATCGTGGTCACGGCATAGCCCGCGTCCATGATCGATTTGGCGATGATGTTCTTCTGGACTTCGGTCGAACCGCCTGCGAGCGTACGCGAACGGTAGAAGAGGTAGGTATGGACGAAGTTGCGCTCGAGATTCAACTCGTCTTCCGGCATTGTCAGCGGCAGCAGGCGCGCGGCGTATTCGGGGCCGAGCACGTCCATCGCAATCGACGTCACTTCCTGGCTCTGTTTCGAGCAGGCCATTTTCAGCGCCGAGGACTTGGACGACTGCAACGTGCCGGCCATGTCTTCCCGGATCGCCGACAGCAGGATTTCGCGTGTCCCGTAGGCACCGGCTTCGACTTCGAACAAGCGGTCGAGCGCTTTCAGCAACGACGGGGTCGCGCCTTTTTCCCTGATCTTGTCGCGAACCAGCTCGGTGACCTGCTGGACGTGACGAAGCAGGCGCGGCGTCAGGGCCGGGCTCAGGCGCTCGCGGTCGAGCAGGAACTTGCCGTATGACCAGCCCTGTCCTTCGGCGCCGATGCGATTGAACACGGGCACCTTGACGTCGTTCAGGAACACTTCGTTGACGTGGTGCCACTGGTCGATCGTATGGATCGGCCGAACTTCGATGCCCGGCGAATTCATCGGGATCAGCAGCAGCGTGATGCCTTCCTGGGGCTTGCCTGCGTTGCTCGTTCGCACGAGCGTATACATGATGTCCGCTTCCTGCGCGTGCGAGGTCCATATCTTCTGGCCGTTGACGATGTAATGCTCGCCGGCTTCGTCCAGAACCGCGGAGGTCTTGAGGGACGCGAGGTCGGAGCCGGCGCCGGGCTCCGAATAGCCCTGGCACCACCATTCCGAGCCGTCGATGATCGGGGGCAGAAAGCGCGCTTTCTGCGCGTCGGTGCCGAACGCCTGGATGACGGGGCCGATGTGGCCGATACCGTGGTGATACAGCTGCGGGCAGTCCATTGCCGCCGTCACTTCTTCGAAGATGAGGCGCTGCATCACGTCCCAGCCCGGTCCGCCGAACTCTTTGGTCCAGCCGGGCGCCGAGTAGCCGAGCCCGCCCTTGGCCATGGCCGCCGTGTATCGGCTCAGCAGCTCGCGGCCCAGCTTCCGGTTGGCGCGCGTCGCGGCGCGCACTTCAGCAGGGACATTGGCTTCAATATAGTCAGCGATTTTTTGGCGAAACGCTGCATAAAACGCTTCATCCTTCACCTGGTCGACTTCGCTCATGATTGACTCGATGTAATCCGATAGCGCGGCTGTACCGGACGAGGGCGTCGCCGCGTATTTCCGAAGGTGTCCGGTTGATCAGCGGCCGACGTACACGGGCGCGCGCTTCTCGATGAAGGCGCGCTGCGCTTCCTTCGAGTCTTCCGTTTTCGACAGGAATTCCGTGTTGCCCTGTTCGTAGCGGTAGGCTTCTCGCAGCGGCATGTTCTCGGTCAGACGGGCCGCTTCCTTCGCGAGGCGCAGCGCGATGGGCGATTTCGACGCGATTTCCGTGGCGATTTCCATCGCGAACGGCAGCAGTTCTTCCTGCGTCGTGCACGCTTCCACAAGGCCGAGCCGATACAGCTCGCGTCCGGTGACCTTCATGCCCGTGTAAAACATGCGGCGGGCCCGCGACTGGCCGAAAATGCGATTCAGGAACGACACGCCCCCGGCGAGGCCGACGTTGATCTCGGGCATCGATACGTAAGCCTCTTCCGCTGCCACCCAGATGTCCGAGTTCATGACGATGCCGAAACCGGCGCCCATCGCGGCGCCATTGATCGCGGCGATGATGGGCTTCGGGCACTCGCGGATCGCATACGCCGATTCGCGAACGATGCGGTGATGCTTCGGAAACGCGCCCGGCTGCGACAGATCCTTGCGGTCGCTGAGATCGGCGCCGGCCGAGAACGCGGAACCTGCACCCGTCACGATGATGACCGACACGTCGTCGCGCGCACCGAGCACATCGAAACACTCGATGATTTCATGGCGCATTTCCGTGTTCTGCGCGTTGCGCTTTTCCGGGCGGTTGAGCGTCACGACCGCGATCCTGTTCTTGATCTCGACCAGCAGGGTATTGAATTCCATTTTGTGACTTCCTCTATTGATTTCGCGTGGTGTGTGTACAGCCAATCAGATGCGCGGAATGTTCGCCATGACGACCTGGCTCAAGCCGCCGTCGATCAGGAGATCTTCGCCGTTGACATAGCCGGATCGGGCGCTGGACAGGAAAAGAATCGCTTCCGCCATGTCGGCCGGGGTGGCGATCCGGCCGCTCGGTACTGCCTTGTTGCGCGCCTGCAGGCGGCCTTCGTCCCGGTAATAGGCTTCGCTCATCGGCGTGCGAACCAAGCCGGGGCTGATGCAGTTGCTGCGAATGCCGAACGGTGCGAGTTCGAGGCAAAGCTGCTTCGACAGCATCAGGACGCCTGCCTTGCTCACGCTGTACGCGATACCGTTCGGTATCGCGATGTCGCCGCCGATCGACGCGACATGCACCATGGCTCCGCCTCGTCCTGCGTCGCGCATCTGGGCGCCGAATGCCTGTGCGCACAGGAATGCACCGGTCAGGTTGATCGACAGCAGGCGGTTCCACTCATCGAGCGATGCATCGAGCAGGGCAGTGCGGCCGCCTCCGCCGATACCTGCGTTGTTGACCAGCACGCGGGGAGCGCCGAGTTCACGCAACACCGTCCTGGCGGCGGCCGCCACGGAGGCGGCGTCGGATACGTCGCAGCCGATGGCGATGGCGGTGCCGCCCGCCCGCCGAATGTCGTCGACGACCTCGGTGCAGGACGCTTCGGTTCGATCGAGGACGGCGACTTTTGCGCCGGCCGCCGCCATTCGCCGGGCCGTTTCCGATCCGATACCGCCGGCGCCGCCCGTCACGACGCAGGTGCGTCCGGACAGGCCCAGCCACGACAGCGTGTTTTCAATGTCATTCATGGCCGTGCCTCGCAGGCTGGCCGGCGTATTGCGCATCCCGCCCGGGAAAGCCCGGCCGAGGATGCGGTAGGGTGCCGGTCCCCGGACGCCGGTAGCCGCGTGCGGCGATGAACTTTTCCTTGATCCGCGGTGGCTCGATTGACTGCGCCATCCTTGTCTCCATCCGTTACGGGTTTGCGTCGTTCAGCGGGCGAGTGTCCACGACTGTCCGGTCAAAAATTGCGCCGCCGCGCCGGCCATGTAATGGGCAATGGGCCGCACTTCATCGACCGACGTATGCGCGTGGACTTCGAACGAGTTGATGCGCAGCCCCTTCGAGCCCCATTCGCAAGCTTGGGTCGCGACGAACATGCGTGCTGCCGCCTCGTCGCCGCAGGTGCGCCAGTCCGTGGACTGCGTGGGAAGCAAAAGCGTGAGGCTCGCGCTGTGCGCATGCGAACGAGCGAAGCGCGTTGCCGCTTCATGCGCTGCGTTCAGACGCTGGCCCTCGGGCGCGTTCAGCGCGGAGGCGTCGATGACCGCGGTGTACCCTGCATTCCGGTTGCCCGTCTGCAGCGCCATCCAGTCCTGCGTGGCGCCCGGCGCAGTACCCGCAACCTCGATGGCCGTATCGGTGTCCATGGGCAGCACGTCATACTCGGCCGGCGTGCACGGGGCAGAGCCGCCGTACACCGATGCCGCGCCGTCCACCGACAGGGCGGATCCCGATAAGGGGCGAGCGCCTTTGCTACCGAGAAAGAACAACGCCTCGGCGAGTTCAGCCGGTTCCGCGATCCGGCCGAGCGGCGTTTTTCCTGCTGCGCGAACCGGATCGAGCCGGCCCGATTCGATCAGGCGACGTACGATTTCGGTGCGCACGAAACCGGGGCACAGTGCTGTCACGCCAAGATCCGGGCGCGCAAGGGCCAGTGCCTTCGTGAACGCGATCACGCCGGCCTTGGTGGGCGAGTACGCGCCGCGCAATGGAATGGCATGCAGTCCGGCGCCCGACGCGACATTGACGACGCGGGCATGCGGTTTGAGCCGGGCTTCCAGTGCCTCGAATATCAGGCGAGGGGCGTCGAGATTCAGACGGACGAGCGGCGCGAACTGCGCTTGCGTCATGGCCGTGAGCGGCAATTGCGTGCTGTCCGACATGCCTGCATTGTTGATCAGCGCATCGAGATGCGGCATGTCCTCGGCCAGCGTCGCGATGTCCTCGGGCTTCGTGAGGTCTACGACGCGCATCAGGTGCGGCTCGCCGGCATGCGGCATCGTCTCGAGCAAGCGCTGCAGCGCCTCGGCCTGGTGATCCACCAGCACGCAGCGCCAGCCGGCCCTGGCGAAGCGCATGGCGCTCGCGTGGCCGATACCCGACGCGGATCCCGTGATAAACACGGTCTTTTCGGATTGCATAGGTTTATCCCCGGGCGTGTTCGATATCGGTCGAGAACCGGAAGCCCTCGAACTGCTTGCGCAGCGCGACCTTGTACAGCTTTCCTGTCGCGGTATGGGGCAGGGCATCCACGAACACGACGTCGTCGGGAAGCCACCATTTGGCAACGTGACGGCGCATGTGATCCAGGACGTCCTGCGCCGTCGCCTCCATGCCGTCGCGCCTTACCGCGACGAGCAGCGGGCGCTCCTGCCAGTGCGAGTGAGGCAGGCCAATGACCGCTGCCTCGGCAATCGCGGGATGGCTGAGCGCCGCGCTTTCCAGGTCCAGCGAGGAAATCCATTCGCCGCCCGACTTGATCACGTCTTTCGCGCGGTCGGTGATCCTGAGAAAGCCGTCGGCGTTCAACGTCGCCATATCGCCGGTCGCGAACCAGCCGTCCGGGTCCCATCCGTCATGGTCGTGCCTGTAGTACGCACGGGAAACCCATGCGCCGCGCACTTTCAGCTGGCCGGTGGTCTGTCCGTCGCGGGCAAGCAGGTTGCCCGCGTCGTCGAAGATTGCGATTTCGGTACCGGGCAGCGGGCGGCCGGCCAGCATCTGGAGTTCGATGCGCTGGTCGGGCGTCAAATGCGCGTGCTTGGCAAGCGGCACGTTCACGGTCACGACCGGACTCGTCTCGGTCATTCCCCACGCCTGATACAGACTCGCGCCGAAAAACTGCTCGAGCCGCTCGATGACGCGGCGCGGGGCGGCCGATCCGCCCGACAGTGCGCGCGTCATCACGATGTCGCGGCGGCGCTGCGCCGGATCCACGTTCTGCGCATAGTCGAGCAGCGACATCCAGACGGTCGGCACGCCGCAAGACACCGAGCACTTCTCGTCGCGGAGCATCGCGTACACGTTTTCCCCGGACAGTCGCGAGCCCGGCAGAACGAGCTTGGCGCCGGCCATTGCGGACGAATGCGGGATGCCCCATCCGTTCACATGAAACATCGGAACGATCAGGAGGATGCTGTCGCGCGCGCTGATCGCGAAGCTGTCGGCCATGCAGGTGGACATCGCATGCAGGACCGTTGAGCGGTGGCTGTACAGGACGCCTTTGGGATGGCCGGTCGTGCCCGACGTGAAGCACATGGACGACGCGCTGTTTTCGTCGAATCGCGGCCATGCATATGCGTCGCTGCATGCTGCGATCAGGGATTCATAGCAGGCGAGGCCGGGGACGGTCAGCTCGGGCATCCGATCGGCTTCGCACAGTGCGATGAAGCCTTTGACCGCCGGACATTGCGGCGCAATTTCCTCGACGAGCGCGGCCAGGTCCACGTCGAAGAATACATATGTGCTTTCGGAGTGGTTGAGGATGTAGACGATCTGCTCGGCGAACAGGCGCGGATTGACGGTAGTCAGGACCGCGCCGGTGCCGGACACCCCGTAATAGAGTTCGAGGTGGCGGTGGGTATTCCACGCCAGCGTCGCGACGCGCTGACCGGCGTTCACGCCCAGACAGCGCATCAGATTTGCAACCTGCTTCGAGCGGCCGAGTGCGGCCGACCAGCTGTAGCGATGAATCCTGCCGCTTCCCAGGTGGGACACGATTTCCCGCTCGCCATGGTAGTTGGCCGCATGCTCGATCAGATCGGAGATCAGCAGTTGCCGTTGTTGCATCAGTCCGTTCATCGTCGTCCTGTTTTATCGGTCTAAAGTCTCGCTCCATGAACCCGCCTGCCGATTCGGCAGGCTGCGCCCGAGGCAGGTCCGCGCAACGCCTGCCGGTTCGGCAGGCTTCGGCATCTCGACATAATCGATTCGGTATGCAGACGGTCTGCATCGGCATTCCGTCCTGCGAATCGTATCGGATGACGTCTGCAGTGCTTCCCGAGCCTGCTTCACGCAACACGCGCATCGAGATGAACTACAGGGTTAATACCGATCCGGCGCCGGAAATATCCTCAAATGGCTGGAGCTAATGTACTACACGGAATGAGCGAAAACGGGCGCGTATTTATGTCGAATTCGCAATACAGAACGAGAAATTGTGTGGGTTGTGTGATGGGTGACGGGCTGCTCATAATCCGCTTCAGCTTGAGCTCCAGCCAGTAAGCCATTCACCACTACAACGGAGATGTCATCATGGAATTCGGCGTATTTCTACTTGCGCAGCAGCGCAGCTACGCTCAGACATCACAGAGCGTCATCCACAACACCATCGAGCAAACGGTCGTGGCCGAGCAGGCCGGCTTCGATGCCGCGTGGTACGCCGAGCACCATTTCAACAACTACTCGCTGTCGCCGTCGCCGTTGATGACGATCGCGCATGCCGCGGCCAGGACGACGAAGATCCGCCTCGGCTCGGCGGTGTGCATTCTTCCGCTCTACCATCCGGCACGCCTGCTGACCGAGATCGGTCTCGCCGATACGCTGTCCGAAGGGCGCCTCGAGCTGGGGATCGGCTCGGGCTACCAGCAATTCGAATTCGAGCGATTCGGCTGCAGCCTCGCCAACAGCGGCGAGATCTTTCACGAGGTCTGGGACATCCTCAACAAGGGGCTCAACGAGAAGGTCTTCGAGTACAAGGGCAAGCACTTCGACATGCTGCCGACCTCGGTTGCGGTTCGTACGGTCCAGAAGAAGGTGCCGCTCTGGATCACCTCGATGAACCCGGGCACGCTGGGTCGCGCATTCAACGAGAACGTGAACCTGTTTACGACCGTTCTGCACGGCGGCAACGATGCACTGCGCGGCCTGCGCAGTCGGCTGGAGGCGATGGCCGCGGAGCGGGGCAAGGACCTTGGCCAGACCAGGATCGGGTTTCTACGGTGTGGCTTCGCATCGGACAGCAAGGCCGAGATCGATGCGTACCTGGATTCGGCGCGCTGGGCGCGCCGCATTTCGGAGGCACTGAAGGATCGTCGGATGGACGTGGACGACGGCTACCTGATGAAGGAGACGCCCTGCGCAGCCGACATGACGCTCGACCAGTTGCGCCAGAACCTGCCGGTCGGCTCGGTAAACGAAGTGATCGACAAGCTGCTCGCCGAAATCGACATCCTGAAGCCGAACCATATTGCACTTCAAACGCAGCTTGGCGACTGCGACCAGAAGACGATGCTCCGGCAGATCGAACTCTGGGGCGACAGGATCATCCCGGAAGTACGCAAGGAACTGGCTCGCAACAGCAAGCTCGCAGCTTGACCGCGCGAAGGCAGGGACGGCGGCATTGCGTCCGAACATGAACGACAGTGGTGCGATCGCGCGGATTGCACCGTCGCACTTTCAGTCATTCCGGATTGCTGGCGGGCGAGCAGCCCGATATGCCGTCGGCGGCCGATGAGCCGATTCGGCCTGCACGCAGGCTGCCTGCAATGAGCGGCCCACCCGTGCGCCGATGCAGCACATGGAGAAACCGCGCGAGCAATCGTCATAAGAATCGGATGCGGGTATGAGTTGTCTTGTCGTGTTGTCGTATGGAGATTGAAACAACGTCGTATTTTCGATTTCTTTTCACCTCGCGGACGGATACGAGTCGTATCGGATCACGCAATTAATAGAAAAAGATTGGAGACACTGCAATGAAAAAGACTTACGTGAGCGCTGCGTTGGCGATGTTCACAGTTGCAGCACACGCACAAAGCTCGGTCATGATCTATGGCATTCTCGACCAGGCCATGACATACACCAACAACACCGGCACGACCAATGCAAACGGCACGGTCACGCCGGCCGGCTCGAAGTTTGCGATGGATTCGCTGTCGGGCACGGCGGGCTCGCGCTGGGGTATCCGGGGTGACGAAGACCTGGGCGGCGGTCTTCACACGATCTTTACGCTGGAATCGGGCGTCAATATTTCGACCGGTGGCTTCGGTCAGGGCGGCCTGATGTGGGGCCGCCAGATTTTCGTCGGCCTGCGCAGCGCGCAATACGGCCAGGTGACGCTCGGGCGCCAGTACGATTCCGTCTACAACTTCACGATGGCGCTGGATGCAGGTACGCTGAATTCGAACGGCGCCTCGATGCACGCGGGCGATCTCGACAACGCGGCAATCAATCTTCGTGAAAACAATTCGATTCGCTACCTGAGCCCGAACATCAAGGGCCTGACGTTCGGCGGCGGGCTCGCGCTTGGCGGCGTCGCCGGCGACGTCACAAACGGCCTGCAATACAACTTCGGCGCGCAATACGATACGGGCGTGGGCCTGAAGGTCGGGGCGGCATACGAGTTCTTCAAGAATCCCACCGGCACGACGAGCGGCACCGGCTGGTTCACGTCGAACGGCTCGGGCACGCTGCTGAGCCATCAACTGGACGCCGGCTACGTCAGCGCGCGGTCGTACCAGATCGCGATGGTGGCCGCGCAATACACGAAGGGCGCGTGGACGTTCGCGGGTTCGTGGTCGAACGCCGAATTCGGGAATATGACGAGTTTCAACGGCGCGGCGGTCCGGTTCAATACGTTCGACCTGGGCGCCCAGTACATGTGGACGCCGATGTTCTCGACGTCCATCGGCTGGAACTACCAGACGTCGGCCGGCGTGACGAGACCGGACGGCACGAAGGTCGGCAACCAGCACTCGAACCAGTTTTACGGGCTCGCGTGGTACAGCCTGTCGAAGCGTACGGCGCTGTATGCCGCGGTGGGCTACCAGGACGCACGAGGCGTGAATTCGCAGGGCGGCCGCGCCGTTGCCGACATCGACAACATCGTCGATAGCGCCACCGGCAAACAGGTTGTCGCGCGGATCGGCCTCCGGCAAAGTTTCTGAGCCTGATATTCCCGTCGCGTGATGGCGCATGACGTCGCCGCGCAAAGGGTCATTGAGGAGCATTGGAATGTTCAGCTACGACGTCATCGAACATGGCAAGCCGTTGCAGGTGAAACTGCGCGAGACGCCGGTGCCGAAGGGCCGGGAGGTCCTGATCAGGATCACCCACGCCGGACTGTGCCACTCGGATATTCACCTGTGGGAAGGCTACTTCGATATGGGCGGCGGCAAGAAGGCGATGTTGAGCGAACGCGGCTTGCGGCCGCCGCTGACGCTTGGCCACGAGCCGCTCGGGACGATCGTCGCATGCGGTGAAGACGTGACCGAGTCCGCAGTCGGCCAGAAGAAGCTGGTGTTTCCGTGGATCGGCTGCGGAACGTGCCGCGCATGTGAAATCGGCCGGGCAAACCTCTGCGTGAAGCCGCGCAACATCGGCATCGCGACGCCGGGCGCGTTTGCGTCGCATCTGCTGGTTCCCGACGAGAAATATCTGGTCGATGTCGACGGGCTGGACGACGCGTTTGCGGCAACGCTGGCCTGCTCGGGGCTGACGTCGTATGCGGCCGTGGCCAGGCTGCCGCAGCCCCATGCGGGCGACTGGGTGGCGGTGATCGGCTGCGGGGGCGTGGGGATGTCCGCGATCTCGATCCTGCGTGCGCGTGGAGTCGAGAACGTGATCGCCTGCGATGTCGACGAAGACAAGCTTGCCGCCGCGCGGGAACTCGGTGCCACCAAGACGCTGCGTTCGAATCACGACGAGGCAGGCGCGGAACTGCTCGCATCGACCGAAGGGCGACTGGCCGGCGCGATCGATTTCGTCGGCATGCCCGGCACCTTCGCGCTGGCGAACACCGCGCTGTGCAAGGGCGGCATGTACGTGATCGTCGGATTGCATGGCGGCGAACTGTCCATCCCCATGCCGCCGATCGCGCAGCGATCGCTGGCCATTGTCGGCTCGTTCGTCGGCACGCTCGCGGACCTGAAGGAGACGGTTCGGCTCGCGAAAAGCGGCCAGTTGCTTCCGCCGCCGCTGCGCACGCGCCGGGCGAATGAAATCAACGACGCATTCGACGATTTGAGCAACGGCCGCGTGCGTGGGCGCACGGTGCTCGATTTTTCCGGTCTCGAAGAAACAGCGGCGTAAACGAACGCGAATGGTGTTCCGGGTCGTCACGGACGGCCGCAAACCCATCTGCCGGATGGACGAAACGCCACTCGCGGGCCGGCGTTAGCCATGTCTGGCGTAATCCAACGAGGAACAATCCGATGGCTTCAGAAAACAGCGCCCTGCCGCTTGCCGGCGTGCGCGTGCTCGATCTTTCGCGCGTGCTGGCCGGCCCGTGGTGCGCGATGGTGCTCGGCGACCTGGGTGCCGAGGTCATCAAGGTCGAGCATCCCGGTCGCGGCGACGATACGCGCGATTGGGGCCTGCGCATCGGCCGCACGGAAACGGCCTATTTCAACAGCGTGAATCGCAACAAGCGCTCGCTCACGCTCGACCTGCAAACGCCGGAAGGGCAGCAGATCGCTCGCGACCTTGCGAACACCTGCGATGTCGTCGTTCAGAACTTCAAGTTCGGGGGCGCGGAAAAGCTGGGCCTGGGCTACGCGCAACTGAAGCGCGACAACGACCGGCTCGTTTACTGCTCGATTTCCGGTTACGATCGCGCCGGCCCGGAGGCCGATCGCCCCGGCTACGATCTGCTCGTGCAGGGCGAGGCCGGATTGATGGCGTTGAATGGCGAAGCCGAACGGCCGCCGCTCAAGTTCGGGATTGCGGCCGTCGACCTTTTCACGGGCATGTACTCGGCGCAGGCGATTCTCGCGGCACTCTACGAGCGCCAACGTACCGACCGCGGCCGTCACATCGAAATGGCGCTGTTCGACTGCGGGCTCATGATCACGGCGTACTACGGACTCGAGGCGCTCGTGGCCGGCGAGGATCCGCCGCGTTTCGGCAACGAGCATCCGTCGATCGTGCCGTACGGCGTGTTCGACGCCGCAGATGGCCCGCTCGTGGTCGCGGTCGGCAATAACGGTCAGTACGAGCGCTTCTGCCGTGAAGTGCTGCTGCGCCCCGATCTCGCCGACGACGCGCGCTTCAAGACCAATATCCTGCGCTCGCGGAATCGTGCCGCGCTGCTGCCCGAAGTCCGCCGCGCGATTGCCGCCGAGAAACGCGCCGCGCTGCTCGACAAGCTTGCGGGTGCGGGCATTCCATGCGGCGAGGTGGCGGGGCTGCGCGAAGCACTGCTGTCCGAGCGTGCGACGCAAGCGGGGCTCCTGACCACGCAAGCTCATCCTCATACGGAATCGGGTACGACGCCCGTGCTTGCGCCGCCGTGGCGCTTCGATGGCGAGCGCATGCCGGTGCGGTGCGCGCCGCCGCAGCTGGGCGAGGGCACGCGCGACGTGCTGCAACAGGTGCTCGGCTACAGCGCGGAGCGTATTGCCGAATTGGCCGAGCGTGGCGTGGTGTGAGCGCGAACCGCGCCCGCGCCGGCCATCGAGCTATCGCGATATCGATGCCCGATTCATCCCGGTACGAGCAACAAGAAAAATTCGAAGCGTATTGATGTCAATTTCCTAATACAGAAAGCGAGTTTTTTGAATTGAGCCGGATCTTCCGGACAGCTTAGAATCGATTCAAAAGCAATCGCACTCGCGTTGTCGATCCCGACGACGCGGATCGAAACGTGAGTGGCGGTTGGATTGATCGATAAGCAAGCAATACGGAGACTTGCAATGCGTCTGCATATGACCAACAGTGGTGCGATTACGCTGATTGCGCCATCGCACTTCCAGCAGTTCGAGATTCTGGTAGACGAGCAGCCCAGTGCGCTGCTGGATCGCGCGATTGCGCGAGTCGGCCAGCGCGCCGATGAAGAACATGTCTGGGTCAATCCTCAAGTCATTCGATTTCTGTCCGGCAAGGCGGGCGATGCGGAATGGGAAGCCGGATTCGGCGCCATGGTGGGTTTTGCCCGGAAGTTCAACTGGGTCAACGAAGCCGGCCTGATTCGCGCGCACATTGTGCGCAACCCGTGCTCGGGCGGCAGCTCCGTCGAAGACTTCAAGGCGGCGATGCGCATGCTCGCAGCCGGTGTGTCCGCGATCACGACGGGGGACCTCGCCAATCCGAGCGGGATGGTCGTCTCCAGCCTGACGGCGATTTCCGCCGAGCCGCCGCTGGTGGGCTTCTTCGTGCACCGCGATTCCTCCATGCTCCAGCCGTTGAGAACCCACGGCAAATTCGTGGCCAATATCCTGGGCCACGCACACCAGGACGTGGTGACGAAATTCCTGAACGCGCCGCAGGGCGGCCCGCGTTTTGCCGAGGGGCAGTGGGGTGCCGGGCTCGACGGCCTGCCGATCCTGGTGGACGCGCTGGCCAATGTCGAATGCGACGTCATCCACACCGCGACCCTTGGCACGCACGAGATGTTTGTCGGCAAGATCCGCAAGACGACCACCGGCGACGCAGGCTCGCCGATGGTCAACTTCAATGCGGGAATTCGTGCACTGGCGCAGTAAGCGGAGGTCCGGATGCCGGCATACGACTGGGCGGTCAACGCGGTGCGGCAATGGGCGCCTCCCATTTCCGCAGGTTTTCGCTCCGCGGCCGTACCTGCACGGGGCAACCCGAGAGATTACGGGTTCGACCTGGCGCGCTATTTCGATGACGACAGGCTGGAACCGGTGAATTTCAGGGCACAGCGCAGCCCCGATTCATGAAGCGCGTCTTTTGATTCAAGTTATCAGGATACCGACAGTGGACCTGCCGATTCTCTATGTTGTATCCAATGGCGTGGCCGAAATCGAAATCAATCGACGCGAGCGCAGGAATGCGCTCGACGACAATGCCTATACGATGCTTCGCGAGGCATTTTCCGATGCCGAAAACGACCCGGACGTTCGGGTTCTTCTCGTGCGTGGCCAGACCGACATGTTTACGGCCGGGAAGGACCTGAAGTCCGAATCCGTCGCCCGCGAGGGCTATCGTCCGGTCCTGACCTTCATGGATACGGTGAACGTGCTGACGAAACCGCTGATGGCTGCCGTAGCGGGACCGGCGATGGGGATCGGGACGACGCTGCTGTATCACTGCGACGTCGTGTATGCGGCTTCCAACGCGATATTCGGCATGCCATTTACCAGAATCGGCGTGAGCCCCGAGTTCGGGTCGAGCCGACTGGCTCCGATGACCGCCGGTTATCGACTGGCGGCCGAGGCGATGTTGTTTGCCGAGACGTTCGACGCCGACCATGCATTGCGCACCGGCCTCGTCAATCGCGTGCTTCCGCCTGAAAAGCTGTTCGCCTATGCTCGCGAACGCGCGGAGAAACTGGCGGCGATGCCCGCCGCCGCGGTCGTCAAGACCAAGGTGCTGCTCAAGAACCATGCGTTCGCGGGCATGAACGCGCTGTTCAGGTCCGAACTCTACGAGTTCGAAACGCTGCTCGAGTCGGCTGAGTCGCGGGCGATCGTTGCCGGCTTCGGCAGGAAGAATTAAGGACGATCTGCAGGAGCCGTGCCACGCAACCCGTGCATCGAAGGTCAATAGACTGACGGATTGATCGTCGTGATCGTGCTGACGATATTGCAACGTCGTCCCGATTCCGCCTCGCCCGCACCCTGGGCCTGCAGCCGTTGCTTGCAGGCCAGGCGTCGTTGAGCTTCGACCAGGTCGTTCGGGTACAGCGCGTTGCCGGTGATCTCGGGACGATAACCGACCGCTTTCAGGTCGATCACCTGCTGTCGGACTTCGGCGCGGGTCAGTGGCGGGGGGGCGTCCCCATAGGCGGGTGACGATTGTGCAGACGTTACGGCACTGGCGAGCAGTACGCCCATGCCAGCGATCTTGATGCCGCGGTGCAGGTTCATATCCCCTCCGTCGACGTGGGTCGTGTTTGACAACGGGACTGCCAAAGGCTGTCTAAGTATAGACCCCTATTCCCGATGAGCAAGGAGGGTGGTGCGGTGCCGCGCGGCTGCAATCGGCGCGCAAATCGGCATGGACCGGAATTGCCCGCCGCTGCGGCTGTCGAGTGTTGCCGGGCCGTTTCACCCCAGTGGCGCGACTTCACTCTCGAGCCGCCCGAGCCGCACGACGGTGACGCCGGGTCGCAACTGCCGCAGCGACGGCATCACGAGCACGCAGTCCGGGTAAGGCGTCGCGACGGGCTCGCCGTTCGACCAGCCGATCACGGTGCCGGCTTCAGCGAAATGTTCGAGGCCCGTATAGTTGCCCGCGAAGCGAAAATCGAGGCTCGTCGCGACGACGGGCTGCGTCACCTGCACGATGCGCATCGTGTCCGGCAACGGCAGGAACCAGTCGGCCGGCAGATCGGCGGCATCGAGCACACCCGAGGCGACCATGAACCGCGCGGTGCAGTCGCGTGCAACGTCGACCGCGCGCGCTTCCCAGTGCTGTCCGCATTCGACGAGCAGCGCGCACTTCGGGCTCACCGGGTCGCCGAAGCCCGCGTAGTCGCGCATCCGCGTGCCTTCCGGGTGTCCGGCGTCGCGGATCACCGTCGCCGGCGCGCCGACGCGGCGCGCGAGCGTGACGCCCTTGTCGAGCGGCCCCGCGACGATCAGCGGCGCGCTGCGTTCATGCATCGAGTGCAGGTCGAGCAGCCAGTCGGCGGCGTCGACGAACGGTCGCAGCGCGCGGGCGCGATCGAGCTCCGCCGAGCGGATCGACAGGTCGTCGAGCACGGCGGGCGTCCACACGCGGTTGAAATCCTGGTCGACGAAGCGCGCCGCGTCGGGCCGCGCAGCGTCGAAGCGCGCATAGGCCGCGACGTTCGCAAACGACAGCGTCAGCGTGCCGCGCCGGGGCCGCACGCCGAGCGCGAGCAGCGCATCGACGACGATCGCGCCGCACACCTCGTTGCCGTGCGTGAGCGCGTTGACCATCACGTTCGGGCCCGGTATGCCCGATTCGAAGCGATAGACATGGTCGACGCCGGTATTGCCTGCGCGGTGCGCGCTCAGGTCGGGAAACGCGACTTCGATCGGGTAGGGAACGAAGGCAGAAGCGGATGCGGTCATGGCAGTGCGGATCCTGAAGTGTGACGGACGATCTCGGTGCGCGCGGGCTCAGTCGAGGCCGCCCTGGCACAGATACTTGATCGACAGGTAGTCGTCGAGGCCGTAGCGCGAGCCTTCACGGCCATAGCCCGATTCCTTCACCCCGCCGAACGGCGCGGCTTCGCTCGCCAGCGCGCCTTCGTTGATGCCGACGATGCCCGTTTCGAGCCGCGCCGACACGCGTGCGATGCGCCGCACGTCCCGCGTGTAGAAATACGCGGCGAGCCCGAACGGCGTGTCGTTCGCGGCGCCGACGGCTTCGTCCTCGCTATCGAACCGGAACAGCGCCGCGACCGGGCCGAAGGTTTCCTCGCACGTCAGCTGCATGTCGCCGCCGGCGTCGCCGAGCACCGTCGGTGCGTAATAGTGCGGCCCGAGTTCGGTCAGACGTTTGCCGCCCGTCAGCACGCGCGCGCCGCGCTCGATCGCGTCGCCGACGTGCCGCGCGATCTTGTCGACCGCCCGTGCATTGATCATCGGGCCGATCTGCGCGGCCGGGTCGGTCGCCGGCGCAACTTTGAGCGCGGCGACGCGTGCGGCGAGCTTCGCGGCGAATGCGTCGTAGACGCCGGCCTGCACGTACACGCGATTCGGCGACACGCAGGTCTGGCCGCCGTTGCGAAACTTGGCGGCCATCAGTCCGTCGACCGCGGCATCGAGCTCCGCATCGTCGAACACGATGAACGGCGCATTGCCGCCGAGTTCCAGCGACAGCTTCTTCAGCGTCGCGGCCGATTCGCGCGCGAGCAGCTTGCCGACCGGCGTCGAGCCGGTGAACGTGATCTTGCGTACGCGGCCGTCGGCGAGCCAGTCGGCCACCGCATCGATGCCGTGCTCGCGCGACGCGGCGATCATGTTCAGCACGCCGGGCGGCACGCCGGCTTCCTGCGCGAGGAAGGCCAGCGCGAGCGCGGTCAGCGGCGTGTCCTCTGCCGGTTTCGCGACGACCGTGCAGCCGGCCGCGAGCGCGGGCGCGATCTTGCGTGCGATCATCGCCAGCGGGAAATTCCACGGCGTGATCGCGGCGACGATGCCGATCGGCTCCTTCACCGCGCTGAGTCGCTTGCCGTGCTGCTGCTGCGGAATCAGGTCGCCGTACGTGCGCGTCGCTTCCTCGGCGAACCACAGCACGTACGATGCGCCGTATGCGACTTCGCCGCGCGCTTCGGCGAGCGGCTTGCCCTGTTCGCGCGATATCAGCCTGGCGAGATCGTCGGTGTGCGCGACGATCGCCGCATGCCACGCGCGCAGGATCGCGGCGCGTTCGCGGGCCGGCGTCGCGCGCCATGCGGGCAGTGCGCGTGCAGCAGCATCGGTCGCGGCGCGCGCATCGGCGGCGTCGCTGTCGGGCGCGCGGGCGACGATCTCGAGCGTCGCCGGATCGGTGACCTCGAAGCGACGGCCGTCGCGCGCGTCGCGCCACGTGCCGTCGATCAGGTTGGCGGTGCGAACGAGTTCGGTTCGGGACAGCGTAAGCGGCATGATGGGTCCTTGCATAAGGCCGTTCGGCGGCGGTGCGGGCGCGCGCGCCCCGCGCGGCGGGCAGGCTGCCGCGTCCGCGGAGGTCGCACGCCGCTCGTCAGTGCCGTTCGCCGAACAGCGATTCGAGCGGGTAGTGCCGTTTGACGAACGGCGACTTGATGATCACGTAGCTGAAATACTTCTCGATGCCGATGTTCTGTTCGAGCAAGCCTTCGACGATCGTCTGGTAATGGCTCACGCTGCGCGTGACGAACTTGAGCAGGTAGTCGTAGCCGCCGCTCGCCAGATGGCATTCGACGATTTCGTCGACATTGCGGATCGCCGCGACGAAGCGGTCGAAGTCCTCGCGCCGGTGGTCGGCCAGCGTGACTTCCGTAAACACGACCTGCACGTCGCCGAGCTTCTCGAGCTGGATGTGCGCACCGTAGCCGCCGATGTAGCCGGCTTTTTCCAGCCGCTTCACGCGGATCAGGCATGGACTGGGCGACAGCCCGACCGCATCGGCCAGTTCGACGTTGGTCATGCGGCCGCGCTTCTGCAACTGGGAGAGGATGCGCAGGTCAATGCGATCCAGCTTGCTTTCCGTCATGTTCACGTGAGGGGAAAAAATGGAATGTCCGGTTACTTTAGAGTCGAACGATGGCCGCCACAAGCCCGGCTTTCCCTTGCATGATTCAGGCCGGCTGCGCCTGTGCGGCGTCGAGCGCACGCCGGACGCCCGCGTCGCCGAGCACGTCGTCGAGCGTCTTGCGCACGCGCTCGAACATCAGGTCGAATTCGCCTGCCGTGAAGCTCAGCGCCGGCGCGAAACCGAGCGTGCCGTCGCCGAACGCGCGAAACACCACGCCATTCGCGTACGCTGCCGCGGCGATCTTGTCGGGCACGTTCAGCGCGGCATCGAAGCGCGTCTTGCGCGTCTTGTCGGCCACCAGTTCGAGCGCGCCGAGCAGGCCGACCGACCGTGCGTCGCCGACGAGCGGATGCGCGCGCAGCGCGTCGAGGCCCGCCGCGAAGCGCGGCGCCATCGCCTGGCCGTTCGCGAGCAGGCCGCCTTCGTGATACAGCTTCAGCACTTCGAGGCCGATCGCGGCGCTGACCGGATGCGCGGAATACGTGTAGCCGTGCCCGACCACGGCCGAATCGGCGCGGCTGCCGGCGATCCCTTCGTAGACGGCGTCGGACATCAGTACGGCCCCCATCGGCGCATAGCCGGCGGTCAACCCCTTCGCGACGGTCATCAGGTCCGGGTCGACCTGCTCGGTCTCGCACGCGAACAGCGGGCCGGTGCGGCCGAAGCCCGTGATGACCTCGTCCGCGACGAACAGGATGTCGAGGCGCCGGCACGCGTCGCGCATCGCCTTCAGCCAGCCGGGCGGGGGAACGATCACGCCGCCGGAGCCTTGCACCGGTTCGCAGAAGAATGCCGCGACGTTCTCCGCGCCGAGTTCCGCGACCTTCGCCTCGAGCGCCGCGACCGACGCGGCGATCAGCGCCTGCGGATCGTCGCCGAGCGGATGGCGGTACGGGTAGGGCGACGGAATGTGATGCTGGCCGGCGCGCGGCAGGTCGAAATGGCGATGGAACGCGGGTAGCGCGGTGAGGCCGGCGCCGAACGACGACGAGCCGTGATAGCCGCGCTCGAGCGCGATCATCTGCTTCTTCGACGGGCGGCCGGTCGCGTTGAAATAGTGCGTAATGAAGCGGACCGCGGAATCGACCGCGTCCGAACCGCCGAGCGTGAAGTACACGCGGTTCAGCGACGGCGGGGCGAGTGCGGCAAGCCGCTCGGCCAGTTCGATCGCGGGCTGCGAGCCGAAATGGAAATAGCCGGTCGCGTACGGCAGCTTCGCCATCTGCTCGGCGGCGGCTTTCACGATGCTGTCGCGACCGTAGCCGACGTTCACGCACCACAGGCCCGAGAACGCGTCGAGCAGCGTGTTGCCGTCGCCGTCGCGCAGGAATACGCCGTCGGCGGATTCGAGCACGGTGACGCCGCGCGCCTCGTGCGCACGGTAGTTGACGACGGGGTGGATCAGATGTTGACGATCGGCTTCGATCAGCGCGGCTCGGTTCATGGCAGGCAGGACTCTCGTCGGGTGTCAGCGGTGAGTTCATGCTACCGAGCGAGAAATCGGCACGCGCCTTCAATTTGCAGTCGGAAACGTATGGACGCGGCGTTTGCACGGGGCGCTGCGGCATTTTCTGCTGCGCCCCTGCACCGGTGCGGCGGCTGGCCGGCGCGGCTCAGTAACCGCGCGTGCGATCGACGACGCCGACCATCGGCTGGCCCGCGCGATGGCGCGCGAGGTTCGCGAGTACGGCGTCGACGGCCGTGTCGGGGCGCGTCGCGCTGGCGATGTGCGGCGTGATGCGGATGCGCGGATGCGACCACAACGGGTGGCCGGCGGGCAAAGGTTCGGGGTCCGTCACGTCGAGGATCGCGCTGTCGAGATGGCCGCGGTCGAGCGCCGCGAGCAGCGCGGTCGCATCGAGCTGCGGGCCGCGCCCGACCTGCACAAGCGAGGCGCCGGCCGGCAGCGCGTCGAACACGCGCGCGCCGAGCAGCCCGCGCGTATCGGCGGTGAGCGGCAGCAGGCAGATCAGGATGTCGGTGCGGCCGAGGAAGCGGTCGAGCGCCGCGTCGCCCGCGTAGCAGTCGATGCCGTCGAGCGTGCGCGGTGTGCGGCTCCAGCCCGCGCACTGAAAACCGAAGCGCCGCAGCGTGTCGAGCACGGCCTGGCCGAGTGTGCCAAGCCCGAGCACGCCGATGCGCCGCGACGCGGCCGGCCGTACCGGCCGCTCGCGCCATACCTCGGCGCGCTGCTGCGCCGCATAGTCGAACAGGTCGCGGTGAATCGTCAGGACTGCCTGCGTCACGTACTCGACCATGCCTTCGACGATGCCCGGTTCGATCATCCGGACCACCGGAATGTGGGCAGGGATGCGCGACAGGTCGAACTGGTCGATGCCCGCACCGACCGAGAACACGATCTCGAGATTCGGCAGCAGCGCGAGCGGATCGTCCGGCGGTTGCCATGCAGCGAGGTAGCGCACCGCGTGCGGGTCGCCGATATCCGGCCAGATCCGGAATGCAAGCTCGGGCGCCTGTTGCGCGAAGCGCTGCGCCCACTGCGTGCCGCGCACCGGGTCGGCCTTGTAGACGAAGCTCGTCGTACGCATCGCGCCGGCTCAGCCGAGCGCCTGGTTGACGATCGCGAACGCGCGCAGCGCCGGATCGCGCGCGGGCGCTGCGCCGCGCGCCATCGCGACGACGGTATCGACGCGCGGCAGGCCCAGTCCCTGCAGCCAGTCCGACAGCCCGCTGTCGCCCGGTACGTCCAGGCGCACGAACATGCCCTCGTGCAGCGCGAGCCAGTGGCTGATGAGCGCCTGCGCGCGCAGCGCGTCGGGCGCGACCACCGGCCCGATCACATGGCCGCGGCCGAAGCGGCGAAACAGCGAGAAGCCGAGCAGCTCGCCGTCGCGGTCAAGCGCGATGCCGTTGGCGACGCCGAGCAGCGCCTCGATCACCGCGCCGCGCTCGTAGCCGGCCGCGCGCGACGCGAGCGCCGCGAGGCGCGGTCCGTCGTTCGTGCCGAGCGGCCGCAGGCGCTCGCCGGGCGGCAGCGAGATCAGCGGCGGCTGGAAGGCGGCGCCCTGATGCTGGTCGATCGTGCCGATCGCTTCGAAGCCGAATTTCACATAGAGCGGTTCGCCCGACGGTGTCGCATGCAGAAAGATCGTGCGCGCGCCGAGACTGTCGACGACGCGGGCGAGCAGTTCGCGGCCGATGCCGCGGCCCTGGCGCTCGGGCGACACGATCACCATGCCGAGCGATGCGTGCGAGTCGTCGAAGCGCCAGCCGAGCGCGGTGCCGACGACGCCGGTCGCGTCTTCGGCGGCAAAGCCGCTGCCGAGCTCGGCGGCGAAGCGCCAGTCGTCGAGCCGATGCGGCCACTTGACCGCTTCCGACAGACGATGCGCGGCGGGCAGGTCGGTGTCGGCGAACGGGCGATAGATGAGCGTGCTGGAAGGATTGAGGTCGGACACGCCGGACTCCGGATGGGTAGGAATGACATATCGACTCTGCCAGCGACAGCGCGGCGCGGATAGGACGATTCGCCTGTTTTCCGGCCGCGGCGCATGGCGTGGCGAAATCGACGCAAACCGGCGCGTTCGGCGGCCGCGAACGCGCGGCGGGTGCCGGCACGGCGGTTCGTTCCGGCAGCTTCTGCTGCGCGCATGCCACTACGATGAAAACGCGGCGGCGCCGCGGCCCGCGCGCGACCCGCGCCGCGCCCGAGCACACCGCAGATCGTGCTGCCCGCGGCGTGCAACACGCGACGATTGTGCGTTTCGAGCGGCGTCGAACGATGCGCGGCGGATTTTTTGCCCTGATTCAATTGTGTTCAATCCCAGCCCGTCCCCGGCCCTGCCGGGGCTTCACACCGACAGGACGTCACCATGATCCAATTTGAACCGAAGTTCATCACGTTCGACTGCTACGGCACGCTGACCCGCTTCCGGATGGCCGAGATGGCGCGCGAGGTCTATGCGGACCGGCTTTCGCCGGTCGCAATGGAGGAATTCGTGCGCGCGTTCGCCGCCTATCGGCTCGACGAGGTGCTCGGCGCATGGAAGCCGTATCGCGACGTCGTCGTCAACGCGATCCGCCGCACCTGCGCGCGGGTCGGCGTGAAGTTCGACGAAGCCGAAGCCGAGCGCTTCTATCTGGCGGTGCCGACCTGGGGCCCGCATCCGGACGTACCGGCCGGCCTGTCGCGCCTCGCGAGCAAATACAAGCTGGTGATCCTGTCGAACGCGTCCGACGATCAGATCATGAGCAACGTCGACAAGCTCGGCGCGCCGTTCCATGCGGTCTTCACCGCGCAACAGGCGCAGTCGTACAAGCCGCGGATGCAGGGCTTCGAATACATGTTCGGCAAGCTCGGCTGCAAGCCGGAGGACGTGCTGCACGTGTCGTCGAGCCTGCGCTACGACCTGATGACGGCCGAGGATCTCGGCATCAAGCACAAGGCGTTCGTCAACCGCGGCCACGAGCCGGGCACGCCGTTCTACAACTACTACGAGGTGTCGGACATCGGCCATCTCGCGACGCAGCTCGGCCTGTAAGCGAAGCGTCGGCCGCACGGCATCGCGCCGCGCAGCCTGCTGCCGGCCTGCCGCGAGGCCCGGGAAAACCCGGGCGCTCGCAGGCCGTCCGCATCGGAAGATCGCGCGCCTTGCGGATCGTCTCGCGCAGCCGCGCGCGCCGAATCCGATCGCATCGTCTTCGCCCGATGCAGACGTGCCGGTGCCGCTCGGCAACGGCATCGCCCGCCACGTTGCGCCGGCGGCGCGCGGGCGCGGCAATCTTCCGATCGTTTCGAGGTCGCGCGCGCCGCGCATCGAGCAAATGGCGGTGCACCGGCGGACGCAGCAAATCATGCTGCGCAGGCGGTTCAAAACGGTCGAATCGTATCGTGCAGCCGCCGTGAATCGCGACAACCCGCATTTTGGCGATGCTTAAATGAAATCCATGCGCACGACGTTGCGAGCGCCACCAGCAGGCGGACGCGACGGGTTTCTCGAATCACGCTGGACCCCAGGACCCACTTTCCACAGTCAGGAGCAGTTCGGATGAGCGACGATATCGACAACGGCGGCAAGGGTGGCTTCACGCGCCGCGACATGATGCGGGTCATGGCAGCGAGCGGCATGATGGCCGTCGGCGGCGGCGGACTGCTGATGGACGCGCAGTCGGCCTTTGCCGCACCCGCGCCGAAGCGCGGCGGCAAGATCCGGGTCGCGAACGAATCGAGTTCGACGGCCGATACGCTCGACCCGGCCAAGGGCTCGACGGGCGCCGACTACATCCGCTTCTTCATGTTCTACAGCGGCCTCACGCAGCTCGACGCGAGCCTGACGCCGCAGATGAACCTGGCCGAGTCGCTGCAGACGAGCGACGCGAAGACCTGGATCATCAAGCTGCGCAAGGGCGTCACGTTCCACGACGGCAAGCCCGTCGGGCCGGCCGACGTCGTGTTCTCGCTGATGCGCCACAAGAACGCGGCCACCGCGTCGAAGGTCAAGACGCTCGCCGACCAGTTCGCCGACGCGAAGGCGAGCGGCCCGGACGAAGTCACGCTGACGCTCGTCAGCGCGAACGCGGATCTGCCGGTCATCCTCGCCACGCCGCAGCTCGTGATCGTCAAGGACGGCACGACCGACTTCACGGCCGGCATCGGCTGCGGACCGTACAAGCTGAAGTCGTTCAAGCCGGGCGTGTCGACGATCGGCGTGCGCAACGACAATTATTTCAAGCCGGGAATGCCGTACCTCGACCAGATCGAGCTGATCGGCATCACCGACAGCGCCGCGCGTCTGAACGCGCTGCTGTCGGGCGACGTGCATCTCGTGAACGCCGTCGATCCGCGCTCGACGCAGCGTGTCGCGTCGGCTTCCGGCTATGCGCTCAGGGAAACCAAGTCGGGCCTCTATACCGACCTGATCATGCGCAGCGAGAATCCGGTGACCGCGAACCCGGATTTCGTCGAAGGAATGAAGTACCTGTTCGACCGCGAGCAGATCCGCACCGCCGTGTTTCGCGGCTATGCGGTGATCGGCAACGATCAGCCGATTCCGCCGGGCCATCGCTACTTCAACGCATCGCTGCCGCAGCGGGCACACGATCCCGACAAGGCGAAGTTCCTGTTCCAGAAGGCCGGCGCGCTCGGCGTTTCGCTGCCGCCGATCTATGCGACGTCCGACGCGAACGGCTCGGTCGAGATGGCCGTGCTGCTGCAGCAGGCCGGCCAGAAGATCGGGCTGAACCTGCAGGTGAACCGTGTGTCGTCCGACGGCTACTGGTCGAACCACTGGATGAAGCATCCGCTCGGATTCGGCAACGTCAATCCGCGCTCGAGCGCCGACGTGCTGTTCACGCAGTTCTTCAAGTCGGATGCGCCGTGGAACGAATCGGGCTGGAAGAACGCGAAGTTCGATCAGCTGCTGCTCGCCGCGCGCTCCGAGACCGACGACGCCAAGCGCAAGCAGATGTACGGCGAATTGCAGGCCATCGTGTCGCAGCAGGGCAGGATCGGCATTCCGGCGTTCATCAGCTTCCTCGATGCATACGACAAGCGGCTCGCGGGTCTCGGCTCGATCCCGACCGGCGGGATGATGGGCTTCATGTTCGCCGAGCATGTCTGGTGGAACGCTTGACGCCGCGACGTGCCGCCGTCGCGCGGCCGGTACGGGCAACCGCCCCGGCCGCGCGCGATCTTTCCGGGAGTGCCGCTTCATGAACCGAATCCTGCTCGGGCTGATCGGCCGGCGCATCGCGGTCACCGCGCTGACGCTGCTGATCGTGTCCGCGATCATTTTCACGATCACGAACCTGCTGCCGGGCGATGCCGCGCAGGCCGCGCTCGGCCAGTCCGCGACGCCGGAAACGGTCGCCGCGCTGCGTCAGCAGTTCGGTCTCGACATGCCGGCTCACGTGCGCTATGTGCACTGGCTCGCCGGCCTGCTGCACGGGGATTTCGGCCGCTCGCTGTCGGGCGACATGCCGGTGTCCGAAATGATCGGCGGGCGCCTGCCGAAGTCGCTGGCGCTCGCCGCGATCACGACCGCCGTGTCGGTGCCGATCGCGCTGCTGCTCGGCATTCTCGCGGCGGTCAAGCGCGAATCGGTGGTCGATCGCGTGATCAGCCTCGGCACGCTGTCGCTCGTCGCGACGCCGGAATTCCTGATCGCGACGGTCGCGGTGCTCGTGCTCGCCGTGAAGCTGCACTGGCTGTCCGCGCTGTCGTACAGCGGTCCGATCGAAAGCGTTCACGATTTTCTGCGCGCCTATGCGATGCCGGTGCTGACGCTGTGCGCGGTCGTGATTGCGCAGATGGCGCGGATGACGCGGGCGGCGGTCATCGAGCAGCTGAGCGCGTCGTATGTCGAGATGGCCGTGCTCAAGGGCGCGAGCCCGGCGCGCGTCGTGCTGCGCCATGCGCTGCCCAACGCGATCGGTCCGATCGCCAATGCGATCGCATTGAGCCTGTCCTACCTGCTCGGCGGCGTGATCGTCGTCGAGACGATCTTCAACTATCCGGGCCTCGCCAGCCTGATGGTCGACGCCGTCGGCAACCGCGACTTCCCGCTGGTCCAGGCGTGCACGCTGATCTTCTGCGTCGCCTACCTGATGCTCGTGCTGTTCGCCGACCTCTGCTCGATCGTGTCGAACCCGCGACTGCGGACCTGAACGGTCCCGTCCCTTTTTCGAGATGCCGCCCATGCACCCGACCGAACCCGTTCACCGCAGCAGCGCGCTGCCGCCGTCCGGCGAGCCGCGCTCGCCGTGGGGTGGCGCGACGCCGCCCGCCGCGCCTTCCCCCGACCAGCCGCGCAAGCGCCGCCGCGCCGCGCGCGCGAAACTGACGACCGGCGGCCGGGTCGGCTTGTCGATGGTCGGCCTGATGCTGTTCATCGCCGTGTTCGCGCCGCTGCTTGCGCCGCACGACGTCGGCGCAATCGTCACGCCGGACGTGTTCGCGCCGTTCAGCGCGAAGCTGCCGTTCGGCTCGGACTTTCTCGGCCGCGACATGCTGAGCCGCATTCTGTACGGCACGCGGCTGACCGTGCTGCTCGCGCTCGCGGCCGTGCTGCTCGCCGCGGTGACCGGCACGACGCTCGGGCTGCTCGCCACCGTGTCGGGCCGTGCGGTCGACGAGACGATGAGCCGGCTGCTCGACGCGCTCACGTCGATTCCGTCGAAGATGTTCGCGCTGATGTTCGTCGCCGCGTTCGGCTCGTCGCTGCCGCTGCTGATCCTGACCGCCGCGGTCAGCTACATGCCGGGCTCGTACCGGATCGCGCGCGCGCTGGCAATCAACATCAGCACGCTCGAGTTCGTGCAGGTGGCGAAGGCGCGCGGCGAAGGCGCGCTGTACATCGCGTGCGTCGAGATGCTGCCGAACATGATCCATCCGATGCTCGCGGATACCGGCCTGCGCTTCACGTTCGTCGTGCTGCTGCTGAGCGGTCTCAGTTTTCTCGGGCTGGGCGTGCAGCCGCCTTACGCGGATCTCGGTTCGCTCGTGCGCGAGAACATCGCGAGCCTCGGCGACGGCTCGGCCGTCGCGATCATGCCCGCGGTCGCCATCGCGATCCTGACGGTGGGCGTCAACCTGATGATCGACGGCTTGCCGCATCGCGGCCGCCGCAAGGGCGCGGCCGGCGCCGCGGGAGGACACTGATGCAACACGAATCGAACCCGCTCGTCGAGGTGCGCGGGCTGCGCGTGGTCGGCGGCCGGCCGGGCGGCGAGGAAACGACGATCGTCCACGGCGTCGACTTCGAGATCCGGCGTGGCGAAGTGCTCGCGCTGATCGGCGAATCCGGCTCCGGCAAGACGACGATCGCGCTGTCGCTGATGGGCCATGCGCGCGCCGGCTGCCGGATCGCCGGCGGCTCGGTGAAGCTCGGCGGCACGGACGTCTGCACGCTGTCCGCGGCCGCGTTGGCGGCGCTGCGCGGCCGCAAGGTCGCGTATATCGCGCAGAGCGCCGCGGCCGCCTTCAACCCGTCGCGCACGATTCTCGACCAGGTGATCGAAAGCGCGCTGATCCACCGGACGATGACGAAGCGCGACGCGCAGGCGAAGGCGGTCGAACTGTTCCGTGCGCTCGCGCTGCCGGAGCCGGAAACGATCGGCAAGCGCTATCCGCACCAGGTCTCGGGCGGCCAGTTGCAGCGCCTGATGGCTGCGATGGCGCTGATCACCGATCCCGAACTCGTGATTCTCGACGAGCCGACCACCGCGCTCGACGTGACCACGCAGATCGACGTCCTGCAGGCGTTCAAGAACGTGATCCGGCGGTGCGGGATGAGTGCGGTGTACGTGTCGCACGACCTGGCCGTGGTCGCGCAGATGGCCGACCGGATCGTCGTGCTGAGCGACGGCGTGATTCGCGAGGCCGGCGACACCGAACAGATTCTGCATGCGCCGACGCATCCTTACACGCAAAGCCTGATCGCGGCGGTCACGCCCGGCGACGCCGAACGCGACGCGGCACCGCAGCGAGCCGCACCGGTGCCGCTGCTCGACGTGCGCGGCGCGATCGCCGGGTACGGCGGCCGCACCGCGACCGGTTGGCCCGCGAAGGTGATCCTGCACGAAGTGGACCTGCGCATCGGCCGCGGGCAGACGGTCGGCGTGATCGGCGAATCGGGCTCCGGCAAGACGACGCTCGCGAAGGTGATCGCGGGCCTCGTGCCGGCGACGGGCGGCGAGATCCTGCTCGACGGCGAGCCGCTCGCGCGCGATATCGGCAAGCGCACCAAGGAGCAACACCGTCGCGTGCAGATCGTGTTCCAGAACGCCGATACCGCGCTCAATCCGGTGCATACCGTCGAGCGCACGCTGGCGCGGCCGCTGGCGTTCTATCACGGGATCAAGGGCGCGCGTGCGCGGCAGCACGTCGCGGAACTGCTCGAACTCGTGCGGCTCCCGCAGGCGGTGGCCGAGCGGCGCACCGGCGAGCTGTCCGGCGGCCAGAAGCAGCGCGTGAACCTCGCGCGCGCGCTTGCGGCCGAGCCCGACCTGATCCTGTGCGACGAAGTCACGTCGGCGCTCGATACCGTGGTCGGCGCCGCGATCATGGACCTGCTGCGCGACCTGCAGGCGAAGCTCGGCGTGTCGTACGTGTTCATCACGCACGACATCGCGAAGGTGCGTGCGATCAGCGACGACATCGTCGTGCTGTATGCCGGCCGTCGCGTCGAAACCGGCAGTCGCGATGCGCTGTGCGCACCGCCTTACCACCCGTATTCGCACCTGCTCGTGTCGTCCGCGCCCGAGCTGCGCGCGGGCTGGCTCGATGACGCTGTCGAGCGCTGTCATCGGCCGCTGGTGCCGATCGGCGCGAGCGCGGACGACGCCGGGCTGTGCCCGTTCCTGGCGCGCTGCGCGATGCGGGTGGACGGCGTATGCAACCGGACGGCGCCGGCGCTGCGCACGCTCGACAACGGCGCGCAGGTGCTGTGCCATCGCAGCGAGGAGGATCTCGCGCGCTTCCAGGCCGAACCGGTGCAGGCGGGCGTCGCGCCGGTGCAGCCGGTGCGGCTGTAGCGCGCGACGCGTCGACCGTGCCTCGCCCGGGGCGAGGCGGCCGGCGTGCCGCATAGTCTGCTGCGACGGTCGCGCAAAACGGCGATTTGTACGCGTGCGGTGCGCGAATACGCGGTAACTGCGCTTTTTGACGGTGATTAAATGACTTCCAGTGAACGGTCGCCGCTCGTCGTCGCCGGAATGCTCGAAAAGGACCCGATGAAATTCGAATCGTACTGGCTGGATACTCGCCCCGCGTTTCGCGCCGGTTGCGAGGGGCCCGTCGAAGGGCGCGCCGACGTGGTCGTGATCGGCGGCGGCTTCACCGGCCTGTCGGCGGCGCTGGCGCTCGCACAGCGCGGCGTATCGGTGATCGTGCTCGAAGCCGCGCAGGTCGCGGGCGAAGCGTCCGGCCGCAACGGCGGCCAGTGCAATACGGGCGTTGCGCAGGATTATGCGTCGCTTGCCGCGCGCATCGGCGCCGAGCCGGCGAAACAGTTCTATCGCGCATACGAAAGCGCGGTCAGGAGCGTCGAGACGATCGTTGCCGAGCACGCGATCGATTGCGACTTCCGGCGCGCCGGCAAGCTGAAGCTCGCCGCGAAGCCGCAGCATTTCGCCGGGCTCGCGAAGACGTTCGAAACATTGCGGCGCGATGTCGATCCGGACATCGAACTGATCGAGCCGTCGCGGATTCGCGACGAGGTCGCCTCGGACGGCTTCTACGGTGGGCTCCTGCAGCGCAATGGCGCGCAGATGCACATGGGCAAGTTCGGCGTCGGGCTCGCGCACGCCGCGGTTCGGGCCGGTGCGCGCATCTACGAGCACGCGGCCGTCACGCAGCTGAAGCGGCTGGAAGGCGAGCGCCACGCGATCACGTGCGCGCGCGGCACGATCGTCGCCGACCGCGTGCTGGTGGCCACCGGCGCGTCGCAGCATGGGCCGTTCGCGTGGTTCCGGCGACGCATCGCGCCGGTCGGCAGCTTCATCGTCGTCACCGAGCCGCTGCCCGACGCGCAGCTCGACAGGCTGTTCCCGCATCGGCGTGCGTACGTGACGTCGCGCCAGATCGGCAACTACTTCCGCGTGACGCCCGACAACCGGCTGCTGTTCGGCGGCCGCGCACGCTTCGCGATGTCGAGCCCGCGCTCCGACGCGAAGAGCGGGGAAATCCTGCGCGCCGGCATGGCCGCCTATTTCCCCGAGCTGGCCGACGTGCGGCTCGATTACTGCTGGGGCGGGCTGGTCGACATCACGGCCGACCGGCTGCCGCGCGCGGGCCAGCATGACGGGCTCTATTACTCGATGGGCTACAGCGGCCACGGCGTGCAGATGTCGGTGCACATGGGCCGCGTGATGGCCGACGTGCTGTACGGCGCGGCCGCGTCGAATCCGTGGCGCGAACTCGCGTGGCCGGCGATGCCCGGCCATTTCGGGCACGCGTGGTTCCTGCCGATCGTCGGCGCGTATTACCGGATACAGGATTTCCTGCACTGAAGCGAGCGCCGGAGGGGAATGAAGATGAAAGTGCGTTTCGTTTGCCCGATCGAGGGCCTTGCCGCGCCGGCCGCGGTCGTGCAGGCGGCGGCATGAGGGCGGCCAGCATGCTCGACCTGCTTCACGACGCGGCCGACGGCGCGACGCCCCGCACATCGCGGGTCGCGCGGCCCGTATCGCCGGCGATCGGCGATGTGCTGCGCACGATCGACGCATCGTTTGCGCAGCCGCTGAATCTCGACACGCTCGCGGCGGTGGCCGGCTTGAGCGTATCGCGCTTCACCGCGCGCTTTCGCAGCGAGACCGGCTTGTCGCCGCATCGGTATCTGTGCCTCGTGCGGGTGCGGCGCGCGCAGGACCTGTTGCGCGCCGGTCTCGCGCCATCGGTCGTCGCGACCGACGTCGGGTTCTTCGACCAGAGTCACCTGTGTCGGCATTTCCGGCGCGTGCTCGGGATCACGCCGCGCGACTACGTGGTTGCGCGCCCCGGTGGCACGCCGGCGCGAACCGCGTCGGCGCGCACACGCACCGCGCATCGCGAAGCGTCGTGTCGCGCCGCGTAGGCACAAGGGCGGAGCGGGAGACGCTGGCGGTTTCGGGCCGGCACGCCGGCGAACGGCGAATTCCGATATGACGCGACGGTTCGGGATCGGGCCGTCGCGCACAGCACAGGAGCAGAAATGACCGCAGTTTTCGTGTTGCACCGTGCCGACGGCACACCGTCGTCAAGCGGGTTCGACAGGCGTGCGTTCGGCGGCAGCGATCCTTTTTCGCGGCATCGGGAGATCGCATGGGAAGGGCCCGACTCGATGGCTGCCGGGCGCATTCGTTTCGTCGGCGAACTCGACATCGCGAGTTATCCGCATATCGAAACGCTCGTGGTGGTCGAGGGCGAGCTGACGCTCGAGGCGGCCGGCGCCGCCCCGTTAGTGCTGGGGGCGGGGCAGGGGGCAGTCGTCGGCGGCGGTACCGCGCTTCGCATCGCCGCGCAATCGCCGGTGCTCCTGACGTTCTGCGCCGCCGCGTGCACGCAGCCGACCAAGCGCGGCCTCGTTCCGCTGCGCGCCGATGCCGATTTCAAGCCGTCGTCGTCGCTGCCGGCCGAGGTGTTGCTCGGCCCTGCACCGCAATGCCGCAGCGACAACGTGTTCGTCGACGACGGCGCCGAGTACTGCGCAGGCACCTGGGATTCGACGCCCTATCACCGGATCGTGCGCCCGCATCGCGTCAACGAATTCATGTTCCTGCTGGCCGGCAGCGTGCGATTCGCGTCGCCCGACGGCAGCGTGCTGTCGCTCGGCGCCGGCGACGCGCTGTTCGTACCGCGCGGTGCGCCGATCGGGTGGGAAAGCGGCGAACGCGTGGCGAAGTTCTACGTCGTGCAAAACGTCCATGCATCCACCGAACGAGACTGACATGTCCCCTCCGCTGCGCCATATAGAAACGCCCGCCACGCCGCCGGCTTCGGCCGACGTCGTCGTGATCGGCGGCGGCATCATCGGCGTCTTTACCGCCTACTACCTCGCCCGGCGCGGCGTGTCGGTCGCGCTCGTCGAGAAGGGCCGCATCGGCGCCGAGCAGTCGAGCCGCAACTGGGGCTGGTGCCGGCAGCAGAACCGCGACGCGCGCGAGTTGCCGATGGCAAGCAAGAGCATCGATCTGTGGGAGCGGTTCGCGATCGAATCCGGCGAGGACACGGGCTTTCACCGCTGCGGATTGCTGTACCTGAGCAACGACGAAGCCGAGCTGTCGCGCTGGGCCAGCTGGGGCGAGTTTGCGAAGACCGCGGGCGTGACGACGTACATGCTCGACAGCAAGCAGGCCGGCGAGCGCGGCCGCGCGACCGGGCGGCCGTGGAAAGGCGGCGTATTCTCGCCGAGCGACGGTACGGCCGACCCCGCGAAGGCCGCGCCGGCCGTGGCGGCCGCGCTGATCAAGCTCGGCGGCAGCGTCCACCAGCATTGCGCGGCGCGCGGCATCGAGCTGGAGGGCGGGCGCGTCAGCGGCGTCGTCACGGAGGCCGGCGTCATCAAGACCCGGACGGTCGTGCTCGCCGGCGGCGCATGGGCGTCGTCGTTCTGCCGCCAGCTCGGCATCCGTTTTCCGCAGGCGTCGATCAGGCAGTCGATCCTGAGCGTGTCGCCCGTCGAACATCCGCTGCCGGACGCGCTGTATACATCGGGCGTGTCGGTGACCCGCCGCAGCGACGGTCGCTATGCGCTGGCGATCAGCGGCCGCGCACGCGTGGACCTCACGCCGCAGTTTCTGCGCTTCGCGCCGCAATTCGTGCCGATGTTCGCGAAGCGCTGGCGCAATCTTCTGCCGGGCGGCCTCGAAGGGATGCGCGGCGGCCATGAAACCCTGAAGCGCTGGCGGCTCGATGCACCGACTCCGATGGAGGCGGTGCGCATTCTGGACCCGAAGCCCGACATGCCGACGGTCACTGAGACCTATCGGCGTGCGGTCGAACTGCTGCCCGAGCTTCGCGAGGCAACCATCACGCATGCCTGGGCCGGCTTCGTCGACAGCACGCCGGACGGCGTGCCGGGGATCGGCGAAGTGCCCGGCGTGCCGGGGCTGATCCTCGCGGCGGGTTTTTCGGGGCACGGCTTCGGCATCGGTCCGGGCGCCGGGCACCTGATCGCCGATCTGGCCACCGGCGCGCAACCGCTGGTCGATCCGCTGCCGTATCGACCCGGTCGTTTCGCGGATTCCGCGTGGGGCAAGGTCGCCGATTTTTAGCGTGCGGTCGCGAGGCCGAATCGGCTGCGGCGCCGGCGCGCTGCGCTTCGATCCGAAACGCGCGGCCGGTATCGATTCAAGGACACCCTGCAATGCATTCACCCGTCAATTCACCGCTTCATCGCCTGCAGCAGGCCGGAAGGCTCGATCGGTTCTTCATCGACGGCGACTGGGTCGTGCCCGACGGCAGCGACCGGTTCGCAGTCGTCTGCCCGTCCACCGAGGACACGCTCTGCGAGATTCCGCTCGGGAACGCCCGCGATGCCGACCGCGCAGTGCGGGCCGCGCGCGACGCGTTCGAGCGCTGGTCCGCGACCTCGCCGCACGAACGTGCCGCGCTGCTCGACCGCATTCATGCATTGATCCTCGAGCGCGCCGAGCTGTTCGCGATGGCGCTCGCGATGGAAATGGGGGCGCCGGTCAGCTATGCGCGCGGTGCGCATGTGCCGCTCGCGGCCGAACATATCCGTGTCGCACGCGACAACCTTGCGAGCTACCCGTTCGTCTCGCTGCGGGGGACGACCGCGATCGTCCGCGAGCCGATCGGCGTTTGCGCGCTCATCACGCCGTGGAACTGGCCGATCTATCAGATCACCGCGAAGGTCGGGCCGGCGCTCGCCGCCGGCTGCACGGTGGTGCTCAAACCCAGCGAACTGTCGCCGCTCAGTGCGCTGCTGTTTGCGGAGGTGATCGCCGATGCGGGCGTGCCCGCGGGCGTGTTCAACCTGGTGAGCGGCAGCGGCGAGACAGTGGGGGCCGCGCTTTCGTCGCATCCTGCGGTCGACATGGTGTCGATCACCGGATCGACGCGGGCCGGCGTGCTGGTTGCGCAGGCGGCGGCGCCGACCGTCAAGCGCGTCGCGCAGGAGCTCGGCGGCAAGTCGCCGAACATCGTGCTGCCCGACGCGGACCTGGCGCGCGCCATTGCGCCCGGCGTTGCCGCCGCGTTCCGGAACATGGGCCAGTCGTGCAGCGCGCCGACGCGGATGATCGTCCCGCGCGGCGCGTTGCGCCGGGTCGAGGAGCTGGCCGTCGCGGCAACGGCGCAGATGGTCGTCGGCGATCCGTTCATCGACGCGACGACGCACGGCCCGCTCGCCAACCGCGCGCAGTTCGGCCGGGTCGCGCAGATGATCGAGGCGGGCATCGGCGAGCGCGCGAAACTCGTCGTCGGCGGGCCCGGACGGCCGGCCGGTTTCGCGCGCGGCTTTTATGCGCGGCCGACGATCTTTTCCGAGGTCCGCACCGACATGACGATCGCGCAGCAGGAGATCTTCGGGCCGGTCCTGGCGATCCTTCCTTACGACAGCGTCGACGAGGCCGTCGCGATCGCGAACGATACGGTCTACGGGCTGGGTGCACATGTGCAGGGCGCCGACAGGGAACGCGCGCGCGCGGTGGCGGCGCGCATCCGTTCGGGGCAGGTGCATCTGAACTATCCGGCATGGGACCCGCAGGCGCCGTTCGGCGGCTACAAGCAGTCGGGGAACGGCCGCGAATACGGCATCGAAGGGATGGAAGAGTACATGGAGGTCAAGTCGATCCTGGGCTTCGCGGATTGAGGTTGCGGCTGCAGGGTTTGCGTCGTCGTTCGAGGTCGGTGCGAGTCACGACGAACTCGGTCGGGGCGGGCACAACGAGTCGTCTTTTTCACTCGCCCTGTCCGCCACGACAACCCGTGACAATCAACTGATCTCGCGCCCCTTCGTTTCCGGCAACAGCAGCGCGGTGATCAGCACCACCAGGTAAGCGCCGCCCGCGAACATCCCGATCGCCATGCCGAGCCCGTATCCGTGCGCGAGATACCCGACGAGACTCGGAAACAGCGCGCCGAGGCCGCGTCCGAAGTTGTACGCGAAGCCTTGCCCGTTGGCCCGCACTGCCGACGGAAACAGCTCGGTCAGGTACGCGCCCATCCCGCTGAAGATCCCCGACGCCGCGAAGCCCAGCGGGAACCCGAGGACCAGCATCTGGTCGTTGGTGAGCCGCAGCTGCGTATACGCGTAGATGGTGATGCCCGACAGCATCGCGAAGATCAGCAGGTTCGCGCGACGGCCGGCGCGGTCGGTCAGCCATGCGCCGGTGAGATAGCCGACGAACGAGCCGACGATGATGACGAGCAGATAGCCGCCGGTGCCGACCACCGACAGATGGCGCTCGGTTTTCAGGAAGGTCGGCAGCCACGTGGTCACCGCGTAGTAGCCGCCCTGCACGCCGGTACACAGCAGCGAGGTCAGCGCAGTCGTCCTGATCAGCGACGGCGAGAAGATCGTCCACATGGACGTGCGCGTGTCGCCGGCGGCCTGCTGCTTGCGCACGCGCTGGAACACCTCGGGTTCCGGTACGCCGCGGCGCATGTACAGGACCAGCAGCGCCGGCAGCGCGCCGACCCAGAACAGCGCGCGCCACGCATAGTCCTCGGGCAGCCACGAAAACAGCGCGGTATACACGATCGCCGCGATCCCCCAGCCGATCGACCAGGCGCTCTGCACGGTGCCGACCGCTCGCCCGCGAAATTCGGTGCGCACGATCTCGCCCATCAGCACCGAGCCGACGGCCCATTCCCCGCCGAAGCCGAGCCCTTGCAGCGCGCGCAGGACGAAGATCTGTTCGAAGTTCTGCGCGAAGCCGATGGCGAAGGTGCACGCGGAAAACCACAGGATCGTGGCCTGCAGGATGCGCACGCGGCCATAGCGGTCGGCCAGGATGCCGGCGATCCAGCCGCCGATCGCGGAGAACAGCAGCGTGACGGTGGCCAGCATGCCGGCCTGCGTGCTGTCGATCCCGAACAGGGTGATCAGCGTGCTGATCACGAAGGTGAACACCATGAAGTCGAGCGCGTCCATCGCCCAGCCGCCCGCCGCGGAAATGAAGGTCCGCTTTTCGGTGGCGGACATCTCGCTGTACCAGCTCATCTTGTCTCCTTGAATGACAGGGCGCTGCACCGCGGCCGCGCCGCACGGGTCACGGCTTGCGTTGCGGGAAGCCGTACAGGCGGGCCGGATTGTCGACGAGGATCCGGCGCCGGGTCGCCGCGTCGGGCGCCCACTGCGCGAGCAGATTGCGCAGATCGCCGGTATCGGGCATCCGGTCCGGTTCGAGCGACACATGCGGCCAGTCGCTGCCCCAGACCATCCGGTCGGGCGCGTCGGCGATCAGCGCCTGTGCGAACGGGGTGACGTCGTCGAAAGCCGGAAAGCGATGGCTGATCCGGTAAGCGCCGGACAGCTTGACCCAGAAGCCATGCCCGACCACCAGTTCGCGCAGCGCGGCAAAGCCCGGCGCAGCCAGTCCCGCGTCGACCGGCGTGTGGCCCATGTGATCGACGATGCCGGTGATCGGTAGCCGCGTCATGCGCGGCATCAGCTCGGGCAGCGTCTTCACGTCCATCAGGAACTGCATGTGCCAGCCGAGATCCTTGATGCGGTGCGCGAGCGTCTCCATGGCGGCGAACCCGATGCCGCCGCCGAACAGCACGTTGATGCGCAGCCCGCGAACGCCGGCTTCGTGCATGGCGTCGAGCTCGCGATCGCCGATCTCCGGCGACACCACGGCGATGCCACGCAGGCGCTGCGGATGACGGCGCAGCGCCTGCAGCATGTAGCGATTGTCGGTGCCGTGCACGCTGACCTGGACCAGCACGCCATAGGTGCAGCCGAGCGCGTCGAGCATCGCGAGATACTGCTGCTCCGACGCCGGCGGCGGCGTGTAGCTGCGCTGTTCGACCAGCGGATAGTCGGGGCCGGTCGCAATCACGTGCGCATGCGTGTCGACGGCGCCGGCCGGCATGTCGAAGACGGGCGGGGCGACGTCGGGCAAAGGCGCGGCACAGTGAAAGCCGGCGCCGGAGCGGGCGGATTCAGTCATCGTGATCTCCTCGAACGATCGGGAACGGGGCGAGCATCGCGCGGGCGCCGGACGCGCACGGCGGCGATGCGTTTGCTCGATCGGGGCGCGGCGTGGCGCGGTCTGCCGGTCGGCATGGCGTGGGCGGCGGCTCGAAGAGCGCTGGAACCGGTCGCGTCGATACGGCCTCGTGCCATACCGGGTCTCCTGTCACTTTTTTTCTGCGTGCGGCGGCTGTCCGTGCGAGCAACGGGACGCCGGCAACGGCGAACACGCCTTCCATCGCATGAAGCCTAGCGGGAACCGACGTCCGGAAACAGCGAATTAATCAATAACGGGATGTTCGCTTTTGGGAAACATGCGCGGCGACCGATGCCGCGCCGGGCGAATGCGATGCAGAAGATTGCCCGGGCCGTCGCCCGACATCATGGTTGCAAGGCGCGCCGAGCGCAAGCGCCGGGGCAAGCCCGGTAGCGAATCGACGCGGATGCGGCGCGCGCTGCGGGAGGGAGTTGGGGAAGCGATGTCAGTCGCGACCTGACCGATGCTTCACGCGGCCCGGACGGGCGACGCGGCCGACCGACTCGCCGCCCCCGCGAAGCGTTTCATCAGATAGCGCCGCACGGGCTCTTCGACGCATTTCGCGAGCACCGCCGCAGCGGCGATCGACAGGCAGCACGCAAGCGCCGCCGCGCCGACGATATGCTGCTCGCTGTTCGGCAGATAGGTGAAGACGAGCCGCCCGACCGGGTAATGAACGCAGTACAGCGGGTACGACAGCCAGCCGACGAAGGAACAGGCCCGCGCCGAAAGCGCGCCGCCCGGGCGCAGCTTCGCGCCTTGAAAGATCAGCATCGGCGCGACGAAAACCAGGATCGCGAGCGGGTAGAGGCCCTTGATCGAGGTCGGAAACAGCGTGATCAGCAGGAACGCGACGAACAGCGCGCGCGCGCTCCCGATCAGCCTGCCGGACATCCAGTACGCGTGCGGCGCGCCGTCGGAGTCGAGCATCTTGCGGATGGCGACACCGATCAGGAATCCATAGGTGACGCGAAAGAACCCGCCGACGAAGTTGTCCGCCCGCCACCCCTGATTGACGATGATCGTCAGCTTTCCTTCGTTGATGCCGATCATCATGCCGTACACGACGAACAGCGCGAGGCTCGCATAGGCGGCCTTCAGCAGCGACCTGCGGTCGAAGCGGATGGCCGCGACGAACAGCAGGCTCGCGAACATCTCGAAGAACAGCGACCATTCCGGCGGATTCAGCGGGAAATTCCCCGCGTTGCCGAGCGTCGGCACGCCGTGCGCGGACGTGCGGACGAAACTGCCGACGCTCATGTCCCCGAGATACGGCAGCAGCAGGAAATTCTCGCCGACGGCCGACACGAAGTTGCCGACGGAAAATGCGGCGGCGCCGTCGAGCTTCATCGCGTAGAGACTGATCGCGCCGATCACGAGACCGATGCAGATCATCGGGTAGAGGCGCACGAGCCGCATCTTCAGGTATTGGCCGATGCCGAGCGCGTGGTGAAGCTTGTCGCCATAGGAGTGCGTCAGGATGAAGCCGCTCAGGATGAAGAAGATGTCGACCGACAGATAAGCGCTCTGAAGCACCGGCACGCTGAGATCCTGCAGGAAGTGCATGACCATCACGCTGATGGCCGCGATGCCGCGCAGGCCGTCGAGCACTTCGTATTTCTGGTGGCGGTTCGTCATTGGCGCTGGGTGAATCCGGGAAAACGGGTGGTCGGGCTCGTCCGGGGCGGGGAATTGCCGCCGCGGCGCTGCCTACTTATTACCGGAACACGTACCCGCACGATGTGCTCCAGCACACAGTAAGCGGTTGGCGCCGCCCCGGGCACGGCCTAGGTGATTCTGCTTAGTTGAAATTTGCAACTATTGCGAACAGAATCTGTTTCACGCCCAACGCCCGACGAGGCCAGCCATGTCGAAGCCCGACCACCCGATCCTGGAATACCTGACGTTTCGTATCGACCGGCTCAGCGAACTGACGAAGGAGGCCGGCACGCAGGTGTATGAAAGCGAATTCGGCGTGTCGGTGCGCGACCTGCGCATCGTGCGGCTGGTCGCGCTCGAACCGGGGCTGACGCTGACGCGGCTGATCGAGCTGACGATGCTGGAAAAGACGCTCGTGTCGAAGATCGTCAGCGCGATGGTCAAGCGCGGCTACCTGCGCCGCGAAGTCGGCCGCGTCGACGCCCGCCAGATCAACCTGTTCCTCACGCCCGAAGGCGACGATCTCGTCAAGCGGACCTACGAGCGCGGCAACGTGCTCGAACAGGCAATGCTGGACGCGCTGCCTCCCGACGAACTGCGCGTGTTCAACCGCGTCATCGACAAGCTGACCGCCGGCCTGATCGACCATCTCGCGAAGCAGAAGCAAGCGGCGAATCCGCCGAAGCGCGTCGCCTGACAGGCGGCGCGCCCGTTGAGCCGGTCCGTTTCCGCTCGAGCGCGCCGCAACCGATAAACAAGTTAGGACTGCGTTATGAAGGGCGGCGCGCCTTGCGCGTCGCGCGCCTCGATCCAGCAGGGGACCCCATGTCGGAAAAATCGCAAGCAAGACGCGGCTGGCGCGTCGTCGGTCTGCTGTTTCTGTTCATGATGATCAATTACGCGGACAAGTCGGTGCTCGGCTTCGTCGCGCTGCCGATGATGCGCGACATGCAGCTCAGTCCGACGCAGTTCGGCCTGCTCGGCAGCGCGTTCTATCTGCTGTATTCGGTGGCGGGCGTGACGGGCGGCGTGCTGACGCGCTACGTCAAGGCCCGGTGGATCCTGCTGCTGCTCGCGCTGATCTGGGCGGCCGTCCAGTTTCCGATGGCGACGCCGGTGGGGTTCGGCACGCTGCTCGTCTGCCGGGTGCTGCTCGGTGCGGGCGAGGGGCCCGCTTACCCGGTCGCGCTGCATGCGGTCTACAAATGGTTCGACGATCACAAGCGCAGCGTGCCGACCTCGATCGTCCAGACCGGCGCGCCGCTCGGCGTCGTGGTGGCCGCGCCGGCGCTGACCGCGCTGATGGAACGCTATTCGTGGCGCGCGTCGTTCGTCGCGCTCGGCATCGTCGGCCTGGTCTGGGCCGCGATGTGGCTGCTGTGGGGCGAAGAAGGGCGCGGCGACCGGCGCGAGCGCCGCGCCGTCGATGCGGCCGGGCACGTCGGCGTGTTGCCCTATCGTCGTCTGCTGCTCGATCCGACCGTCGTCGTCGTGACGGTGCAATGGTTTCTCGCGGCGCTGATCGCGGCCATCGGCCTGACCTGGGGGCCGGTCTACCTGAACTCGGTGCTTGGTTACGGCACGAAGGAGATCGGCTGGATCTTCGCGATCCAGGTCGCCGCGCAGGTGCCGCTGGGACTCGCGATCAACGCGCTGTCGCAGTCGATGATCGGTCGCGGCGTGACGACGCGCGTCGCGCGCGGCGTCTTCTGCAGCCTGTGCTGCGCGGTCGGTGCGATCACGTATCTGGTGCTGCTGACGCATGCGGCGCCGGTCGCGAAGGTTGCATGGCTGACGATCGGCGGCGCGTTCGTGATGCAGGTCAATGCGTTCGGGCCGCAGATCATCGCCGAGATGACGCCCGAGTCGCAGCGCGGCACGGTGATCGCCGTGGCGGTGTCGATCGCGTCGACGGCCGGCGTGCTCGGGCCGCTCATGCTCGGCGGCGTGATGGATGCGATGGGCGGACTCAATCGCGATTCCGGCGCGTTTGCGTTCGTGTACGGCGGGATCGGCACCGCATTGCTGGTCGCGGCCGTGCTGGGCTTCGCGCTGCTCGACCCGGCCCGCTCGAAGCGGCGTCTCGCCGCGCTGGAACGCGCCGGCGCGGCTCGCCCGCGATCCGGCGCGGCCGCGTGAGCGTGCGCCGGGCGCGCAGTGTCGTCGTGCGGCCCGCATGACGAACGCGATACCGGTTTTCTCGTGCAATCCGCGCCGTCCGGCGCGCTCTCTGGATCATCATGGATACGACTGAATCGGTCAACGAACTCAGCGCCGCGCGCTTGATCGACGGCTATCGCCGCAAGGCGCTTTCGCCCGTCGAGGTCACGCAGGCGGTATTGGCGCGCATCGCCGACTGGGAACCGCTGATCCGCGCGACCTACGCGCTCGATGCCGACGGTGCGCTCGCGATGGCGCGCGCATCGGAGGCGCGCTGGATGCGCGGCGAGCCCGCCGGCCCGCTCGACGGCGTGCCGGTCACGCTCAAGGAGAACATCGCGACGCGCGGCGTGCCGGTGCCGCTCGGCTGCGCCGCGACCGAGCTGGTTCCCGCCGCGGAGGATTCGCCGCCCGCGGCGCGCCTGCGCAAAGCCGGCGCGGTATTCGTCAGCAAGACGACGATGCCGGACTTCGGCCTGCTCGGCGCCGCGGTGTCGAGTTTTCATCCGCTCACGCGCAATCCGTGGGACCTGCGCCGCAATACCGGCGGATCGAGTTCGGGCGCGGGCGCGGCCGCCGCGGCAGGCTACGGGCCGCTGCACCTGGGCACCGACATCGGCGGCTCGGTGCGGATCCCCGCTGCGTTTTGCGGCGTATTCGGCTTCAAGCCGAGCTTCGGCCGCGTACCGGTCGACATGCCGTATCCGGGCCGCGTGACGGGACCGCTGACGCGCACCGTGCGCGATGCGGCGCTGGCGATGCAGACGATCGCGCTGCCGGACGCGCGCGATCACATGAGCCTGCCGTATCAGCCGATCGACTGGCTGAACCTCGAGCGCGACGTGAAGGGCCTGCGCATCGGCCTGTGGCTCGAGCCGGGCAACGGCGTGCGCGTCGCGCCCGACGTGCGTGCGTCGATCGAGCGGGCGGCGGCGGCGTTCGAGGCGGCCGGCGCGACCGTCGTGCCGGTGCAGCCGTGGATTTCGCCGGGCACGCTGCTCGCCGTCGCACGCTTCTGGGCCGCGCGCCTGCGCGGCACGCTGGCGGCATTGCCCGAGGCGCGGCGCGCGAAGGTCGCGGAATTCGTGCGGCGCCGCGCGCTGGCCGATGCCGGCGCAACGGGCGACGAAGTCTACGACGCGTACGCGAAGATGCTCGCGCTGCGCGAACGAACCCTCGCCGCGACGCGCGACTTCGACTACGTACTGTCGCCGACTTTCCCGCAGCCGCCTTTCGACGCCGAGGCCACGCATCTCGACATGGACGGGCTGCATCCGATCGAGCAGGTCGTGTTCACGATCGTCTTCAACATGTCCGAGCAGCCGGCCGCATCGATCAACTGCGGTTATACGGCCGACGGCTTGCCGATCGGGCTGCAGATCGTCGGGCGGCGCTTCGACGATCACGGCGTGCTGCAAATCGCGCAGCGCTGGGAGGACATGGGTCCGGCCCGGCGTGCGTGGCCGGAACCGGCGGCGGCGCGCTCGACCGTGTAGACGCCGGGTTGCGCGGCCCGATGTGGTCGTCGCGCGCCTGCGTCGACGACGACATCGCGCTACCCGGCTCGCGCCGCGCGCGCACTCATGCGCGGCCGGCCGGCGGCGATTCCTCGGGCATTTCCGTATAGCGCGTCGGATACACGCCGATGTATTCGCGAAAACTGCGGCTGAAGTTGGCGACGTCGCTGAAGCCCACCCTGGCGGCGATCTGCGTGACGGTCAGCCTGCGCTCGTCGAGCAGCCGGCACGCATACGCGAAGCGCGTGCGCTGGCACACGTCGCGAAACGTCTGTCCCTGCTTGCCGAGATAGCGATTCAGCGTTCGCACGGTCACGTTCATGGCCGCCGCGACGTCCTCGCGCGTCAAGCGGAAATCCTTGCTCTGCGTGAGCATCATTTCGATCAGCGCCACCACGTCGTCCGCGTCGGCCGGCATGCGCGAGCGCGCTTCGCACTGCGCCTCCGCGCGCTCCTTTGCGAGCCGGTTCGCCATCGGCAGCGGCCGGTCGAGCAGCGACGCAGCAAGCATCACGGTCACGCCCGGCGTGCCGCGGCTGCCGAAGCGATAGCGCGCGAGGCGGCGCCCCAGATAGCGATGGACCTCGGCGGGTTCATCCGTCGACAGGTGAATGTCGTAATCGTCGTTGTCCGCGCCGACGAGGCCGTCGATCTGGACTTGGAACGATGCGGCCAGCGCTTCGACGAAGTACTGCAGCGTGCGGCCGCGCATCGCGACGGTGGGCGTGAACGTGATTTCCGCGCAGCCCGCGCGTCGGGCGTAGCGCATCGTCACGACCGGCAGGATCAGGTGGTAATAGCGCGCGGCGAGCCGCACCAGTTCATCGAGCGTGCTGCTGCTGAGCAGCGCGTAGCCGAGCGCGCCGTGCCCGGTCAGCCGTGCGCGCTGGCCGAGCCGGAGCCCGAGATGCGCGCAGCCGCTGACGTCGCTGGCCGTCTCGATCAGGCAGTCGAGCTGCGCAAGCGTGAGCGTGCCGTTCGGATCGCGAAGCATCCGCAGGTCGAGCCCCGATCGCTCGGTGAAATCGCGAAGATCCGGCAGGTGTTCGACGACGATCTGCGCAAGTCCCGAATAGTAATGACCGGGCAAGCGGTAGAGGGGTGTTCGCACGACGTGGCTCCCGAAGTTCGCGCGCGCAGGCGCTGTCCTGATTCGACAACGTAGTGTCCCATTCGAACAAGGGCAGGACAACCGGGGTTGACCATCATAGGCGAACCGGGTGCACGAACGATCGGCCCCGGCGGACGACCGGCAGCCGGCCCGCTGCATCGATGCGCAGCGGCGCAAACGACGGCCGCATCTGCCTCATCAGACACTGCGCGCGTCGCGCAATCGCACTGCGATCGCGACGACGCGCCCTCGAAGGAGACGACGAATGTTCTACGAAAACGTGGCGACCGAATGCATCGACGATGCGTCGATTCCGTGGGTGCCGATGTCGGACAAGCTGCCCGACGTGCTGCTGAAATACTTCAAGCTCGACCCGACGCGCGGCGAGATCATCGCGCTGATGAAGTCGCCCGGACGCGGCCAGCTGCCGAAGCATCACCACACCGGCACGGTGATCGTCTATACGCTGAAGGGGCGCTGGAAATATGTCGAGCACGACTGGGTGGCCGGCCCCGGCAGCCTGGTGTTCGAGACGGCGGCGTCGAGCCACACGCCGCAGGCATTGCCCGGCGAGGAAATCGTGACGCTCAACATCGTGCAGGGCGAGCTGGTCTACCTCGACGAGAACGACCGGATCCTGTCGATCGAGAACTGGAAGTCGGCGATGCAGCGCTACCTGTCCCATTGCGAAAGACACCGCATCGCGCCGAAGGACATCACCGCCTTCGGCGGATGAACGCGCGCGCAGCCAAACGTTCCGCGCGCGTCCCGGCCGGGACGCGCGACCGACCATTCCCACTCGAACCGATCGATATGAAATCCCATCTTCTTCGTCTGGCAGGAAAGCGTGCTTACATCACCGGCGCGGCCGGCGGGCTCGGCGGCGCGATTGCGCGCCGCATGGCCGAGCAGGGCGCGAAGGTTTTCCTGACCGATATCGGCGAGCCGTCGGCGCTGGCCCGGCTCGCCGACGAAATCAATGCGGCGTGCGGCGAGCAGGTCGCATGGAGCGCCGTGCAGGACGTGCGCGACGAGGCGCGCTGGCAAGCGCTGCTCGGCGAGGCCGCCGACGCGATGGGCGGCGTGTCCGTGCTGGTGAACAATGCGGGCGTCGGCTCGCGCGGCGGGCTCGCGCAGATCGAGCAGGCCGAATGGCGGCGCGTGATGGAGATCAACGTCGACAGCGTCATGCTCGGCTGCAAGCACGCGCTGCCGTACCTGCGCGACGCGCAGCCGGCCTCGATCGTCAATATCTCGTCGGTGGCCGCGTTCCGGGTGGATCCGGACCTGATCGCATACAACACGTCGAAGGCCGCGGTGGCGATGCTGACGAAGTCGATCGCGATCGATTGCACGCGCAACCGTCTCGACGTGCGCTGCAATTCGATCCACCCCGCGTACGTGCGCACCGGCATCGTTGCGCCGGTCTTCGCGCAGCTGGGCGACGAAGCGGCGACGCGCGCGCTGACGCGCCACATTCCGATGGGACGGCTCGGCGAGCCGGACGACGTGGCCTATGCGGCGCTTTATCTCGCGTCGGACGAGAGCCGCTTCGTGACGGCGTCCGAGCTGGTCGTCGACGGCGGCCTGTGCCCGGCCTGATGGCCGGTGGAACGCGCGTGTCGGCGCGGGCACGAGCGGCGTCGGCCGGTTCAACCTATCGCGGGCGCCTTCCCGACGGGCGGGCGCATCGCAGCATCTGTCAAGGATTCCCATGTCCTCCACTGCGGGCAGGCAGGTCGACGCCGGAATGGCGCTCGCGGCGTCGCCGCGGCTCGACGCGTTATACGCGAAGGTCACGCGGCGCCTCATTCCGTTCTTGTTCGTCTGCTATCTGTTCAGTTTCGTCGACCGCTCGAACGTCGGCTTCGCCCAGCTTCAGATGAAGACGTCGCTCGGCTTCAGCGATGCGGCCTACGGCATCGGCGCGACGATGTTCTTCGTCGGCTATGCCTTGTTCGAGGTGCCGAGCAACCTGCTGCTGCAACGCATCGGCGCACGTGCGACGCTGTTCCGGATCATGCTGCTGTGGGGCGCGGCGTCCGCCGGCACGATGCTGGTGCGCACGCCGGCCGAGTTCTACGTGATGCGCTTTCTGCTCGGCGTCTTCGAAGCCGGTTTCTTTCCGGGCATCGTGCTGTACCTCACGTACTGGTTCCCGTCGAATCGCCGGGCGCGTGCGATCGCGCTGATCATGATGGCGAGCGTCGCGGCCGGCTTCGTCACCGGCCCCGTGTCGGGCGTGATCCTGAAGTCGCTGCACGAGGCGGGCGGGCTGGAAGGCTGGCAATGGATGTTCCTGATCGAGGGGCTGCCCACGATGCTGGCCGCGGGCCTCGTGTTCGTGCTGCTGCCCGACCGGCCCGAGCACGCGAAGTGGCTCGACGCCGCCGAGAAGGATCTGATTCACGCCGCGCTCGCCGAGCCCGGCGACGCACACGAACGTCGTTCGCTGATGCGCGTGATCGGCGACGCGCGCACGTATCTGCTCGCGTTCGGGATCTTCGTCAACGGCTGCGCCGGCTATTTCCTCGCGTTCTGGGTGCCGACGCTGATTCGCGAGCTCGGCGTCGACGATCCGCGCGCGATCGGTCTCTATACCGTGATTCCGAACGTGTTCGGCATCGCCGCGATGATTCTTTACGGCCGGCATTCCGATCTGCGCAACGAGCAGCGCCTGCACTGGGCGTTCGCATTCGTCGCGGCCGCGCTCGGGTTTCTCGCGCTGGGCCGTTCGGTCCAGCACAGCCTGCCGTGGACGATTGCCGCGCTCGCGTTCGGCGGCTCCGCACTGGTGTCGTCGACGCCGATCTTCTGGGCGATGGCGACACGCTATTTCACGCAAGGCCGCACGGCGGCCGGCATCGCGTTCGTCAATTCGCTGGCGAGCGTTTCGGGCGCGAGCCCTGCGCTGATCGGACTGGTCAAGGCCCGCACCGGCAGCCTGGTGCCCGCGATCGACGCGATGGCGCTGTTGCTGCTGGTCGCGGCGATGGCCGTCGGCTTCGGCATGCGCAATGCGCTGCCGGCCGGCGGGCAGCGCGCGACGGGCCGATGAATCGAGCGCAGCCGGCGCGGCAATCGTGCCGCCCGTTATTTCATTCCGGAGGAAGCAAGATGAACGACACCGATATCAAGCGCGACATGACGGCCGGCGAATGGCAGGCGCGCGTCGACCTGGCCGCCGCGTATCGCCTGACGGCTTTGTACGGCTGGGACGACCTCGTGTACACGCATATCTCGATGCGCATTCCGGGCACGCATGAATTCCTGATCAACCCGTACGGGATGATGTTCGACGAGATCACCGCGTCGTCGCTGGTCAAGATCGATCTCGACGGCAACAAGCTCGCGCCGTCGACCTACGACATCAATCCAGCGGGCTTCACGATCCACAGTGCGATCCACGCGGCGCGCGAGGACGTGTGCTGCGTGATGCACACGCATTCGCTGAACGGCGTTGCGGTGTCCGCGCAGTCCGACGGGCTGCTGCCGATCTCGCAGCAGTCGCTGCTGGTGCTGCGCTCGCTCGGATATCACGACTACGAGGGCATCGCGGTCGAGCCGGAAGAAAAGCCGCGGCTCGTCCGCGATCTCGGCGACCGCGACACGCTGATGCTGCGCAATCATGGACTGCTGACCGTCGGCGCCAGCGCGGCCGCGGCGTTCGTGCGGATGTATTTCGCCGAAGCGGCCTGCGCAATCCAGGTGCGCGCCCAGGCGGGCGGCGCGCTGCGCACGATCCCGCAGCCGATTCTCGACGGCATCGCGCGGCAGTCGCGCATCACGACACGCAACATGGGCCCCGAGCAGCTCGTGTGGCCCGGCCTGCTGCGCCGGCTCGACCGCCGCAATCCCGGCTACGCGACCTGAGCCGACGCAGCAGGACACCACGCAGCAGCGGCAGCGACCGGCATCCGGTCGATACAGACAAGACAAGAAAGGAGACAGCAATGCGCTCGACCATGCTTGGCGTTTGCGGCGCCGCGTTTGCGCTCGCATCGGGTTCGGCTCTCGCGGCCGATTCGTCGGTCACGCTGTACGGCATCACCGATGCGTTCATCCAGTATCTCGGCAACGGCGGCGCGCATGCGTTTTCGCAGCGCAGCGGCGGCGCGTCGACGTCGGTGTTCGGGCTGAGCGGCACCGAGGATCTCGGCGGCGGCCTGCGCGTGCGGTTCGTGCTCGAGAACGGCTTCAATCTGAACAACGGCTCGCTGTACCTCGACAGCACCGCGATGTTCGTTCGTCAGTCGTGGGTCGGCCTGCAGGACGATCGCTACGGGATGCTGTCGTTCGGCCGGCAATACGGTCCCGGCTTCTATCTCGTCTATCCGACCGATCCGTTCGGGCTGAACGACGCGACGTCGCCGTACTCCGGCAACATGGCCGCGATCGATCGCCTCACGCTCGCGACGCAATACGATACCGGCCGCGCCGACAATTCGATCCTCTATCAGTCGCCGGTCGTCGGCGGCTGGCGGCTGCGCGCGATGTACGCGTTCGCGTCGAGCGCCACGCAGCCGCTGCGGCGCACGAGCGGCAACGAGCTCGGCGTGACGCTGTCGTATTCCGGGCACGGCTTGTATGCGGGCGTCGGCTACGGCAACCAGCGTCCCGGCACGCTGTCGTTTCCGGGCCTGCCGGCGGCGCTCGACGTGCCGGGCGCGCAGTACTTCGGCGCGGCGCTCGCGTATCGGTGGGGCATCGTGAACCTGCAGTTCAATTACACGTACAACCGGCCCAATGACGCATCGCCCGGATCGCTGACCGCTCGGCTCGGCAGCGCGCATCCGTACAGCGTCGCCGAGGCGGGCGCGACGATCTCGCCGACGGTGACCGATACGATCGAATTCGCGCTCGTCCAGCGCAGCGTACGCGGCGCGCACGACAACGCGATCGCGGCCCAGCTCGGCGTCGACCATCTGCTGTCGAAGCGCACCAGCGTCTATGCGCGCGCGGGCTGGATCAAGAACAACGGCAGCTCGACCGCGAGCTGGTCGGGCGTGAGCGTCGGCGTGCCGGGCGCGACGCAGGTGCTCGCGGGCGTCGGCATCACGCATCGATTCTGAGCGCGGCCGTTGTCGGCCGCCGCGCGCTTCGCGCATCCCCGCGTTGTTGTTCGCGAACGGTCGTGCTAAATTGCCGATCGGCTCGCGCGATCGCCGGCCCGTCTTCGAGGTCCCGGCCGGGCGCCGCCGCGGCGCGGCCGCCGTCGTTCGGCCCGACCGCGCGACAGGGAAGCGGGCGTGGTATTCGCGCGCGAACGCCGGACGCCGATCGACAGGAGACGGACGCGATGGAGCATGCATCGAGGAGGCATGGCGCGCTGACGCGCCGCGCAGGTGAAGGGCAGCACCCGACGCTGCGGGAGGCGACGCGATGAGCCTGTTGATGTCGCGACGCGATCTCGCGTTCCTGCTGTACGACTGGCTCGACGCAGCGGCGCTCGTCGCGCTGCCGCGCTATGCGGAGCACAGTCGCGAGACCTTCGATGCGGTGCTCGATACCAGCGAGCGGATCGCCGCCGACCTGTTCGCGCCGCATGCGGCGCGCGGCGATCGCGAGGAGCCGCAATTCGACGGCGAACGCGTGACGCTGATCCCGGAGGTCGAACCCGCGGTACGCGCGTTCGCGCAAGCGGGCCTGATCGCGGCCGGGCACGACGAGGCGCTCGGCGGGATGCGGCTGCCCAAGCTGATCGAGGCGGCGTCGTTCCTGTTCTTCCAGGCCGCGAACATCGCGACGGCGGCCTATCCGTTCCTGACCGTCGCCAACGCGAACCTGCTGGTCGCGTACGGCAGCCCCGCGCAGGTCGACGCGTTTGCCCGCCCCGAACTGGAAGGGCGATTCCTCGGCACGATGTGCCTGTCGGAGCCGCAGGCGGGTTCGTCGCTGTCCGACATCGCGACGCGCGCCGATTTCGACGGCGAATCGCCGCTCGGCCCGCGCTACCGGCTCACCGGCAACAAGATGTGGATTTCCGGCGGCGAGCACGAACTCGCGGAAAACATCGTCCACCTGGTACTCGCGAAGATCCCCGACGAACACGGCCGATTGCCGCCGGGCACGCGCGGCATCTCGCTGTTCATCGTGCCGAAGTACCTGCCGGGCGCCGATGCGGGCGTGCGCGGCGAGCACAACGACGTCGTGCTCGCCGGGCTGAACCACAAGATGGGCTATCGCGGCACCACCAACTGCCTGCTGAACTTCGGCGAAGGCACGCGCCATCGTCCCGGCGGACGCGCGGGGGCGATCGGCTTTCTGGTCGGCGAACCGAATCACGGTCTCGCCTATATGTTCCACATGATGAACGAAGCGCGCATCGGCGTCGGCGCGGGCGCGGTGGCGCTCGGCTATACGGGCTACCTGCATGCGCTCGACTATGCGCGCAACCGGCCGCAGGGGCGTCCGCTCGGGCCGGCCGGCAAGGATGTCGCCGCACCGCAGGCGCCGATCGTCGCGCACCCGGACGTGCGGCGCATGCTGCTTGCGCAGAAGGCTTACGTCGAAGGCGGGCTGGCGCTGATCCTGTACTGCGCGCGGCTCGTCGACCAAGCGCGCGCACACGAGGATGCACACGTGCGCGACGACGCGGCGCGCCTGCTCGACATCCTGACGCCGATCGCGAAGAGCTGGCCGTCGCAGTGGTGTCTGGCCGCGAACGATCTCGCGATCCAGGTGCACGGCGGCTACGGCTACACGCGCGACTATGCGGTCGAGCGGCTCTATCGCGACAATCGTCTGAACCCGATTCACGAAGGCACGCACGGCATCCAGGCGCTCGACCTGCTGGGCCGCAAGGTCGGGCAGGACGAGGGCGCCGCGCTACGCGCGCTCGACGCGCGGGTCGCGTCGACCGTCGAGCGTGCGCGACAGGCGAACGCCGAAGCGGCGGCACAGGCCGATGCGCTCGCACGGCGCTGGGCGCGGCTGCTGGACGTCACGCGCGAGCTGGACGCGATCGGCGACCCGCAGCGGCGACTGGCGAATGCGAGCGTCTATCTGGAGGCGTTCGGGCATGTCGTCGTCGCGTGGCTGTGGCTCGACGTCGCGCTGGCCGCGCAGGCGGAAAGCGACGACTTCCATGAAGGCAAGCGTGCCGCCGCCCGTTATTTCTTTCGCTGGGAACTGCCGAAGGTGGACGCGCAGCTCGATCTGCTCGCGAGCGTCGATACGACGACGCTCGACATGCGCGACGCGTGGTTCTGAGCATCGGTCGCGCACCGGCCCGTTCGACCGGGCCGGTGCGCGGTTTTCATGAACGCATCGTGCGGGATCGTCCCGCGCATCGTACGAATGCCCGGCCACGCCGCGCAAGGAGAGTGTCAGCATGAAAGCCCTGTTGTGTACCGCATTCGGCCCGATCGACAGCCTGCGAATCGACGACGTGGCGGCGCCCGAACCGGCCGCCGGCCAGGTGCGGATTCGCGTGAAGGCAGCGTCGCTCAATTTCCCCGACGCGCTGATCGTCCAGGGGCTGTACCAGGTAAAGCCGGCGCTGCCGTTCTCGCCCGGTGCCGAACTGGCCGGCGTGATCGACGCGGTCGGCGAGGGCGTGAGCGCATGGCAGCCCGGCGACGCGGTCGTCGCGTTTACCGGCCATGGCGGTTTCGCCGAGCAGTGCGTCGCCGACCTGCATCAGATCGCCGCGCTGCCGCCCGGCATGACGTTCGAGCAGGGCGCGACGCTGGTGCTCGCCTACGGCACGTCGCTGCACGCGCTGCAGCAGCGCGCGAGGCTGCAGGCGGGCGAGACGCTGCTCGTGCTCGGCGCGGCGGGCGGCGTCGGGCTTGCCGCGATCGAGATCGCGAAAGCGCTCGGCGCGCGCGTCATCGCGGCCGCGTCGAGCGCCGACAAGCTCGCGCTGTGTCGCGCGGCGGGCGCCGACGAGACGATCGACTACGCGACCGAGGATCTGCGTCGCCGCGTCGACGAGCTGACCGGCGGGCGCGGCGCGGACGTGGTCTACGATCCGGTCGGCGGCGCATACAGCGAAGCGGCGTTGCGGGCGACCGCGTGGCGCGGCCGGTTCCTCGTGGTCGGCTTTGCCGCCGGCGAGATCCCGAAGATCGCGCTGAACCTTGCGCTGCTCAGGGAGCGCGACATCCTCGGCGTATTCTGGGGCGACGCGATGCGGCGCGACCCCGCGCAGCACGCCGCGAACATGCGCCAGCTCGCGGAATGGTTCGCATCGGGCAAGGTGCGGCCCGCGATCACCGAGCGCGTGCCGCTCGCGGGCGCGGCGGACGCGATTGCGCGAATGGCGAACCGGCAAGTCAAGGGCAAGGTGGTGATCCTGCCGGAGGCCTGAGCCGGTTCTGTCGCGACGCTGTCGGTGCGTGCCGCCCGGCACGCTCGCGCACGACTGCGCCGGGCTTGCCGACGCGCGACGCACGCGGCCGGGCGTCGACGCATCACGGCGGCGACGGCATCGCGTCGCGCGCATCGTCGCGCGCAAAGCTGACGATCTCGACGCGGCGATCCGGCTGCAGGCAGGCGACGAGCCGGTCGTGCGGCATCGTGTCGGCGCACTGCGCGATCGGATCCTGTGCGCCGAACCCGCGTGCGTCGATGCGGTCGGCCGGGATGCCGTGCTCGACGAGCAGCGCCTTCACCGCGTTCGCGCGACGCTGGGACAGTTGCTGGTTGTAGGCCGCGGAGCCGAGCCGGTCGGTGTAGCCGCGAACCTCGATGCGCCCGAAACGGGTGGCGCTCAGTCTCGCCGCGATCTCGCGGATGTCCGCGCGTCCGCCCGGCAGGATGTCGGCGAGGTCGCCGCGATCGAACGCGAACAGCGCGTCGGCCGACAGCCGCATCACCTGTGCGACCGGCGCGGCGGGCGGCGGCATCGCGACGCGTCGTTCGACCGCGGTCCAGTGGCCGGGCACCCAGACGTAGCGGCCGTACTGCCAGCCCCAGTAGCCGCGCTCCCACGCATAGCCGACGCGCGGCGCCGGCGCCGTTTCATGGACGGGCGCCGGCGGGGCCAGCACCATCACCTGCGCGGACGCAGGCGCAATGTCGGCGAACCATGCGGCGGCGAGTATGCCGCAGCCGGCGACGGCGATGGCGAGGCGAGGACGCCGGAGGGCGGCATCGTAACGGGAAGAGGCGTGTTTCATGATGGATCGTCCAGCGTATCGGATAACGAACGGATCGCGCGGAAAGGCGTTTTCGCGCGGTGAACCAAGGCTAGCCGCTTGCCCGATGAAAAGCCTTTGCGGTGTGTAAGCAAACGTCGCGGCGCACGCCCGCGAGGCGCGCGAGCGAACGGCGCGCCGTCAACCGGAGTGGCCGTTTGCGGCGAATTTCGTGCGACCTGGCGGGGTAACGGCGCGTAATGCGCGGTGGCCGACGAAGCGGGCGCGCGCGGTCCACTCGTTCGGCGTTTTCGGTACGTTTCCGATGCAATGCGGGCCGATCATCCGATGATCGATGCGGAAGCCGGAAACAATCGACGAGATGTGGCACGGAGTCCTGACGAACCAATCCGCAAACGCGTGTCGCTGCGCCGGTCCTGCGCGACAGGCACGCCTTCGGATGAAGGCGCGATTCCCCGGACGTTTGCTATGCTGCGCCGGTCGCGTTCGAACGGGCACACCGCAAGCGAACGGCGACCGTGACATCGGGATTCGACAGATGACGAACACGTTTATTCGCACCCTCGCGTGGACGCTGCCGATCGCGTGCGGCCTCGCTTCCTGCGCAGCCAGCGGGCAAACCGCGCCCGTGCAATGCGACCAGCCGCTCGCGCAGCGCCTGACGCAGGCCGCACTCGCATCGCCCGCAGCCGTGAAGCAGGACGGTTCGCTTTACGGGATGGCGCGCTGGACGCCGGCGACGCGCGCCCGCTATCTGGGCCTGACGTTTCCGGGGCTGCTGTCCTGCGCGTACACGGTGAGCGCGATTTTCCGCGAGGCCTGTCACCCGATCGGCCAGCTCGCGTCCGTCACGTCGGTCGACGCGGCGCTGTCGCGCTGGCGCAGGATCGACGATGCGGACGACCTGAAGCCGGGCGACGTGGTGTTCTGGCGGCCGCGGCGCAACGGTGTGCTGCCGTGTCCGAACACGCACTGGCATGTGGGAATCGCCGTCGGCGACGGCAGGACGGTCGACAACGACTGGTGGTCGGGCAAGCCGGAGACGCACTCGGTGAGCCGCGTGTGCTCGACCTTCGCCTATGCGCGCCGGGCGCCGTGAGCGGCGCGCGCCGAACCTGACAAATTGCTGACGCGTCAATTCGATATGTTATATCATCCGACGTTTTCGTCGCGGGCCGCGGATGCCGGTGCGGCCCGCGACGCGACCCTGCGCATATCGACACGACGCGATGAAGACGAACCTCATGCTGGCCCGGGCGGAACGGCGGCACGCCGGCCCGCGCCGGAACGAACGCGGCTGGCGCCTGCGCGCCGCGCACGGCTGCGCGACCCTGCTGGGCTGCGCGATGACGAGCGCCGGCGCGCTCGCCGCGGACGCGGTTGCCCAGGATGAGCGGCATGCGCTGCCGTCGATCGACGTCACCGCCCGCGCCACGCTCGCCGATCCGCTGACGCAGCCGCTCGAAACGGGCTCGCGGCTCGGGCTCGCGAGCCTCGACACGCCGGCGAGCGTCGAGACGGTCACGGCCGATGCGATCGATGCGCGCGGCGACCGTACGGTCCTCGACGCGGTGACGCGCACCGCGGGTTTCGCGAGCGCCCATGCGCCCGGCACCGGCGGCACGGCGCTCAGCGTGCGCGGCTTCGACGGGCAGGAATCGGTGATGACGCTGCTCGACGGCGTGCGCCTGTTTCCGGCGGCAGGCACGATCACCTTTCCGTTCGACACGTGGTCGGTCGATCGCATCGAGGTGCTGCGCGGCCCCGCGTCGGTGCTGTACGGGGAGGGCGCGATCGGCGGCGTCGTGAACGTCGTGCCGAAGCGGCCGCAACGCACGCGCGAGACGACGCTCCAGCTCGGCATCGGCGCCGACGGCGCGAAGCGCGCCGGCTTCGACACGACGGGCGCGCTTGGCTCGCGGTTGTCCTATCGTTTCTACGCGAGCGACGCGCGCGCGAACGGGCTGGCCGAACGAGCCGATACGCATGCGACTGCATTCGGCGGCGCACTGAAGTTCGACGCGAGCCCGCGCCTCACGCTGACGCTCGACTACGACTACGGCCGCCAGATGCCGGCGACGTACTACGGCGTGCCGGCGCCGCAGGGTGTGCTCGATTCGTCGCTGCGCAAGCTCAACTACAACGTCGGCGACGCGACCATCGCGTATTACGACCAGTGGACGCGGCTGTCCGCCACGTACCGGCCCGCCGCCGGCGTGACGCTCGACAACCGGTTCTACTACCTGAGCTCGAACCGTCACTGGCGCAACGCCGAGCGCTACGCGCTCGACACCGCGACCGGTCGCGTCACGCGCGGCGACTACCTCGACATCGCCCATCATCAGCGGCAGGTCGGCGACCGGCTCAGCGCGCGCTTCGACGGCACGCTGGCCGGGCGCGCGAACCGCTTCGTCGTCGGCGCCGAGTTCAACCGGATCACGTTCGATGGCACCAACAACGCGCCGTACGGCGGCGAATCGACGGTCGACGCGCACGGCTTCGATCCCGGCGCGTTTGCCAGCCCGGACCCGACGGTCCTGCAGTTCAGCACGCGCGCGAACCAGTTCGCGGTGTTCGCCGAGAACCGTCTCGAAGTCCTGCCGCGCCTCGCGTGGGTGAGCGGCCTGCGCTACGACCACATCGCGTTCGGCCGCGAGCAGGCCGCGACCGGCGCGGGTTTCGACAAGCGTTTCGCGAACGTCGGCTGGCGCACCGGCTTCGTCTTCGAGATCGCGCCGACGCTGAGCGCGTATGCGCAGTACACGACGGGCGCGGAAGGCCTCGGTTCGCTCGTCACGCTGTCGGCGTCGCAGGCGAACTACCGGCTCGCGACGGGCGTGCAATGGGAGGCCGGCGTCAAGCAGACGCTGCTCGACGGTCGTGCGTACTGGACGCTCGCGCTCTACGACATCACGAAGCGCAACCTGCTCAGCACCGATCCGCTGCATCCGGCGCTGCGCCGGCAGGTCGGCCGGCAATCGTCGCGCGGCATCGAACTGACGGGCGGCGCGCGACTGCCGCACGGCTGGACGGTCGATGCGAACGTCGCGCTGCTGCGCGCGCGCTACGACGCATTCAACCAGTCGTCGGGCGGCGCGACGGTATCGCGCGCCGGCAACGTGCCGTCGAACGTGCCGCAGCAGACGGCGAACCTGTGGCTCGGCTGGGCCTTCGCCGAACGCTGGCAGGCGAACGCGGGCGTGCGCTACGTCGGTCCGACCTATGGCGACGACGCGAACCGCGTGCAGGTGCCGTCGTACACGGTGTTCGATGCGTCGCTGCGCTGGCAGGCGAGCCCGCGCACCGAGCTCGCACTGTACCTGCGCAATCTCGCGAACCGCACCTACGCGGTGACGACGTCGAACGGCGGCGAGCAATGGCTGCTCGGTCCGTCGCGCGCGGCGGAACTCGTCGCGACGATGCGCTTCTAGCGTGCGCGCGCCCGTGACGCCGAAGCTCGAGATCGAGCGCGTGAGCTGGTCGCCCGGCGGGGCGGTCACGGTGCTCGACGCGGTGACGCTGACGGTGGCCGCCGGCGAGTTCGTCGGCCTCGTCGGCCCGAACGGCAGCGGCAAGACGAGCCTGCTGCGCTGCGTGTTCCGCTATGCGTGTCCCGATGCGGGCTGCGTGACGCTCGACGCGCAGGACGTATGGCGGATGCGGCCGCGCGCGGTCGCGCAGCGGATCGCGGTGCTGCAGCAGGAAGCGCCGGACGATTTCGGGCTGACGGTCGACGAACTGGTCGCGATGGGGCGCACGCCGCACCAGCGGCCGCTCGAGGCGGAGACGCACGACGATCGCCGCATCGTCGAAGCCGCGCTGCGCGACGTCGGGCTGCTCGAGCGCCGTGCGCAGCCGTTCGCGTCGCTGTCGGGCGGCGAGAAGCAGCGCGCGCTGCTGGCGCGCGCGCTTGCGCAGCAGCCCGAACTGCTGCTGCTCGACGAACCGACCAACCACCTCGATCTGCGCCATCAGCTCGAACTGCTCGCGCGCGTGCGCCGCATCGGCATCGCGACGCTCGCGACGATTCACGATCTCAACCTCGCGGCCGCCTATTGCGACCGGCTTCACGTGCTCGCGCACGGCCGGGTCGTCGCATCCGGCGCGCCGGCCGACGTGCTGACCGAAGCGCTGCTGCGCGACGTGTTCGGCGTCGCCGCGCTCGTCGATCGCCATCCGGTCACGGGCCGGCCGCGCATCACGCCGCTTCATCCGGAATGACCGCCATGCCGATTGCCGTTTCGTCTCGACTGCCTCGCCCGTCCCGCGGCCGCTTGCGCCGGCTGCGGGTCGCCACGTTAGCTGCCGCGTTCGCCGGCGCGGCCGCGCACGCGGGCGCCTATCCCGTCACCGTGCGCAGCTGCGATCGCGACGTGACCTTCGAGCGTGCGCCGACGCGCGCGGTCAGCAACGACGTGAACCTCACCGAGATGATGCTCGTGCTCGGACTGAAGGACCGTCTGGCCGGCTATACGGGCATCGGCGCGTGGAAGACCGGCACCGCGCGGCTGCAGAAGGCGCTGGCCGGCGTGCCCGAACTCGCGAGCCAGTATCCGTCGCTCGAGGTGCTGGCCGCCGCGCGTGCGGATTTCTATCTGGCCGGCTGGAACTACGGGATGCACGTCGGCGGCCCGGTGACGCCGGCGACGCTCGCGCCGTTCGGCATCCGCGCCTACGAGCTGACCGAATCGTGCGCGCACGTGATGAAGCGGCCGCCCGCCTCGTTCGACGACGTGTTCCGCGACTTGCGCAACCTCGCACGCATCTTCGGCGTCGACGCGCGCGGCGAGCAGGTCGTCGGCGCGATGCGCGCGCGGCTCGCGGCCGTCGCGGCCGCACTCGGGCCCGCGACGCCGCCGCTGCGCGTGTTCGTCTACGACAGCGGCACCGACAAGCCGATGACGGCGGGCGCGCTCGCGATGCCGACCGCGCTGCTGGCGGCGGCCGGCGCGCGCAACGTGATGGACGACCTGCCGCGCAGCTGGACGCAGGTGAGCTGGGAAAGCGTCGTCGCGCGCGATCCGCAGGCGATCGTGATCGTCGACTACTCGGCCGTGACGGCCGCGCAGAAGCAGCAGTTCCTGCTGAGCCAGCCCGCGCTCGCGGGCGTCGCCGCGATCCGCGAGCGGCGCTTCGTCGTGATTCCGTACGATGCGGCGACGCCGGGCCCCGAGAACGTCGCGGCCGTCGAGACGCTGGCGCGCGCGCTGCATCCGGCCGCATTCGCGCGGCCGTCGAAATGAGCGCGCGCGCCGGTGTCGCGATGGCCGCGTCGCGCCGGTACGCGCGCATGGCGGCGCCGGCGCTCGCCGTGCTGCTGGTCGCGTCGGTCGTCGTGTCGGTGACGTTCGGCCCCGCGCCGATCGCGATGCCGCTGGCGGGGCGGATCGTCGCCGCGCACCTCGCGGACGTGTTCGGTCACGGCAGCCCGCCTGCGCTCGCGTGGAGCGCCGGCGACGATGCGATCGTCTGGCTGATCCGGATGCCGCGGGCGCTGCTCGCGGCGATCGTCGGCGCGACGCTGGCGGCGGTCGGCGTCGCGTTGCAGGCGGCCACCGCGAACCGGCTGGCCGATCCGCATCTGCTCGGCGTGAGCTCAGGCGCGATGCTGGGCGCGGTGACGGTCACGGTCGTGTCGGGTGCGGCGTTCGGTCCGTTCACGCTGTCGGCCGCCGCATTCGCGGGCGCGCTCGCCGCGACCGGCTGCGTCGTCGCGCTCGCGTACCGGCGCGGCCGGCTCGAATCGGACCGGCTGCTGCTCGCGGGCGTGTCGGTGTCGTTCATGATGGCCGCGTTCGGCAACCTGCTGCTGTATCTCGGCGACCAGCGCGCGGCCGCGGCGGTGCTGTTCTGGATGCTCGGCGGCGTCGGGCTCGCGCGCTGGGACCTGCTGCCGGTGCCGGCCGCATGCGCGGTGCTGGCCGGCGCCGCGCTGTATGCGCGCCGGCGCGAGCTGAATGCGCTGATGTCGGGCGATGTCGCCGCGGCCGCGCTCGGCGTGCCGAGCGCGCGGATGCGCCGCGAAGTGTTCGTGATCGCGTCGTTTGCGACGGGTGCGATGGTCGCGGTGAGCGGCGCGATCGGTTTCGTCGGCCTCGTCACGCCGCATCTGTGCCGCCGCGTCGTGGGCGCCGAGCATGGCCGGCTGCTGCCGGTCGCCGCGCTGACGGGCGCGATCCTGCTGGTCTGGGCCGACGTGGTCGCGCGCACGCTCGCGGCGCCCGAGGATCTGCCGATCGGCATCGTCACCGCGCTGTTCGGCAGCCTGTTCTTCGTCGCGCTGCTGCGCCGGCGCTGATCGGCGGGCCGCGCATGCCGGTGCGTGCGACGGGCGGCCTTATCGCAGCGGTGCGGGCAGGGCGGCGCCGGCCGGTGCATGCGCCGGGCTTGCCGTGGCGTCCTCGATGGCGTCGATGGCGTCGATGGCATCGGGCAGGCTCCGCGCGGGCAGCGTGATCACGAAGCGCGCGCCGCCGAGCGGCGAATCCTCGAGCCGCACGTCGCCGCCGTGCACCATCGCGACGCGCCGCACGATCGCGAGCCCGAGGCCGAAGCCGCCGGTCTGTCGGTCGCGGCTCGAGTCGAGCCGCTGGAACGGCTCGAACACGCGTGCACGCTCGGCGGCCGGAATGCCGGGGCCGTCGTCGTCGACGCTCAGCACCAGCGCGCCCGACGCATCGCGCGCGGCCGCGAGCCACACCGTGCGCGACGCATAGCGCGCGCCGTTGCGGATCAGGTTCAGCAGCGCGCGTGCGACGAGCTTCGGGTCGCATACATGGGTCGCCGGTGCGCCGTCGGTCGACACGTCGAGCTGGATGCCGCGATCGGCGACGTCGTTCGCGACATTGCCCGCGACGCTGTCGACCAGCGCGTCGACGTCGATCTCCATCGGCGCGAGTTCGCTGGCGCCCTGTTCGAGCCGGCCGATCGTCAGCAGTTCGGTGACCAGTTCGTCGAGCTCGCGCACGTCGCGCCGCAGCGCATCGCGGCGCTCGCGCATCCGGCCCGTCTCGTCGGCCTCCGCGAGCAGCGCGAGGCCGAATTCGAGCCGCGCGAGCGGCGTCTTCAGCTCGTGAGAAATGCCGTGCATCATCTCGCGCTGCTGCTTGATCGACGCCTCGATGCGCGCGGCCATGTCGTTGAACTGCTGCGACAGCTCGTCGATGTTCGAGCGGCCCGACAACTGCACGCGCGTCGACAGGTCGCCCGCGCCGAACGCGCGCGCGGCCGCCTGCAGCTTGCGCAGGTCGCGCCAGTGGTGGTGGGTCCACAGCACGACCGCCAGCAGCGTCGCGATCGCGAGCACGCCGTACGCGTAGATGCGGATGTCGAGATCGAACGCTTCGGCCGGATGCGCGTACAGCACGGAACCGTCCGCGAGCGGCATGTAGTAATCCTTGCCGTCGTAGCTGATCGCGATCTTGCCGCTGTCGAGGTCGCGCAGCGGCGCGCCGCTCAGTTGCGCGCGCGCTTCGGCCATCGAGACGAAGCGGAAGCCCTCGTTGCCGTGTCGCGCGAGCTCGCGCAGCGCAAGCGTGCGCTGCGCGCCCGGATGGCGTTCGAGGTAATCGTTCAGCACGAACGCATAGGTCGTGAGCGAATCGCGCTGCGCCTGTGCGCCGCGCTCGTAGAAGATCCGGTCGAACGAAAGCTGGATGAAGACGATCGATGCCGCGACGAACACGATCACGATGAGGTACAGCCTGATCAGCGGGCGCAGCATTTATTCGTCCCAGGCGGAAGGGCTGAACAGATAGCCGCGGCCCCAGATCGTCTTGATCTTGTGCGGCTCCGACGATGCGTCCTCGAAGCGGCGGCGCAGCTTCGAGATGCCGGAGTCGACCGAGCGGTCGAGCCCGTCGAATTCGATGCCGCGCAACTGCTTCAGGATGTCGTCGCGGCTCAGCACGGTGCCGGCCGCACGCGCAAGGATCAGCAGCAGGTTGAACTCGGCCGTCTTCAGGTCGACCGGCTGGCCGCGCCAGGTGACCGTGCGGTTCGGCGGCGAAATCGTCAGCTCGCCGAACACGAGCGCCTCGGGCGCGGCGGGGCGCGGGCCCGTCTCGGCCGGCTGCGTGCGGCGCAGCAGCGCGCGGGCGCGCGCGACCAGCACGCGCGGCTCGATCGGCTTCGTCACGTAGTCGTCGGCGCCGGTCTCGAGGCCGGCGATCTGGTCGTAGACGTCCGCGCGCGCGGTCAGGATCAGCACCGGCACATGGGTGAACGCGCGGATGCGCCGGCACACTTCCATCCCGTCGAGGTTCGGCAGCATCAGGTCGAGTATCACGAGCGCGGGGCGATGCTCGCGCACCGCCGCGACGGCCAGGTCGCCGCGGCGCACGACCGTCACCGCGAACTCGTAGCTGTCCAGGTATTCGCGGACGAGCTGCGCGAGGCGGTCGTCGTCCTCGATCAGCAGCACGCGGTGTTTGAGCGGATCTTCGTTCATGGTCTCCCCGGAATGCGCGCGTCGCCGCATGCGCGAACGGCTGGCATGCGGCGCGGCACGGGCATTCTATCCGCGGTCGCGACGGGCAGGGCCACGCCGCAACACTCACGGACAATCGAACACAATTAAGCACAGATTCCCCGCAGTTTCGGGACAGATTCGGCGCGCGCCGGCTCCTAGACTCCGGGCTCCTTCACCCGGAATCCGATACCGTGCGTCCAACTCTCCCTCGCTACTGCTATTGCATGCCGCTCGCCGGCCTGGCCCTCGCCGCCGCCGCTCACGCGGAAAACGAATACACGATCTCGCTCGACAGCGGCTTCGCCCCGCGCTATCAGGGCAGCAGCCAGTATCGCGGCATCGTCGCGCCGTCGTTTTCGGCGACCTTCGGCAACGGGTTTTTCATCGGCGCGCCCGACGGCGCCGGCTATCGGCTCGATCTGCCGCACGGCGTATTCGTGTCCGCGGCGGTGGACTACGATCCCGGCCGCGCGGACGAGAACCGCTTCGACCTGCCGGGCTCCGACCACCTGAAGGGGATGGGGCGGATTCCGGGCTCGGTGCTGGTGGGCGTGCGCGCGGGCGTGACCTTGTCCGGCGGCGCCACGCTGAGCGTCGCGCTCGACACGCCCGTCACGCACACGTCGCGCGGCGTGTCGGGGCACGTCGATCTCGCAGTGCCCGTGTTCAAGCGCGCGCAGCATGAAATCGTCGTGACGGGCAGCGTGCACGCGGGCACCGGACGCTATACGCAGACCTTCTACGGCGTCACCGACGCGCAGGCGGCGGCGAGCCGGTTCCGGCCGTATTCGACCGGCGGCGGGATCGACAGCGCGTCGATGTCGGTCGCGTGGAACTGGAGCCTGTCGCAGCACTGGTCGATGCATGCGACGGCCGGCGTCACGCGCCTGCTCGGCCGCTACGGGGACAGCCCGATCGTGCAGTCGCGCAGCAACTGCTTCGGCATGGCCGGCGTCAGCTATCGGTTCTGAGCGAGCGGCGGTCGATGTCGATGCTCCGGCGTGCGGTAACATGCAGGCGGCGCCGGTAGCGGGCCAGACAAGGAGAAATCGACGATGAAGCGAACGATCGCGACGGTGATTGGAGTCGTTGCATGCGCAACCTTTGCAGGATGTGCGGACATGAACACGAACGACACGAACGCGGGAAATGCGGCCGGCCAGGCCGGCGCGCCGCATGCATGCAAGGCCGACGCCGCGCCGGACGACGCGCTGGTCGGCAAGACCGAGGCCGATGCGACGGCGCTGCTGGACGGCTGCCTGTGGCGCGTGCTCGAACGCGACGGCAAGTCGCTGCCGGGCACGATGGACTACCGTGCGGAGCGCCGCAATCTCGGCATTCGCGACGGCAAGGTGAGCCGGGTGTGGCGCGGCTGACGCCGCGCGCGCGTTACTTCGAGATGTACCAGAGCGCGTCCGTGCTGGCGCGCGACGGCGATTTCGTCGCGGCCGGCGGCTGAGTCGTCGCGGCGGGCGGCGTGGCGGAGGTCACGGCCGTCGGCCACGTGGCGGGCAGGTTCGCCGTGCTCGGCGTATTGGCCGCTTCGGCGGTGCTGGTCGTCGACGCGGTGCCCGACGTCGACGGTGTGTTCAGATACCAGAGGGCGTCGATCGACGCCGTGCGCTTGCCTGCCGCGTTCGTCGCGGCCCGGGCGGCCGTCTCCGTGGCTTTTTTCGACGCCGGCGACGCCGACGTCGTGGCCGGCTGCGGCGGCGCCGTGCCGGCCTGCGCGGTCGCGCCGGCCGCGCCCGCGCCGCCGCGCTGCGCGCGCGCCTCGAACGGCCCGAGCTGGAAGATTAACGTTTGCGCGGGACGCGTCAGGACGGCGTACGGAAACTGCAGCTCCCACGACATCAGCACGCGTCCGGCCGACGTTTCGGTGAAGATCGCCGGCACATGCTTCATGTCGCTGAACTGCACGTAGATCCGCGCGCCGTCGTCGAACACCTGGGTCGGTTTCGCCTGGTCCGCGCCGGTGACCGTCCACCCGAAGTTGTACGTGCCGGCGGGGCCGGCCGGGCCGCCTGGCGGCGGCGCGGCGGGTATCGCCGCGGGCGACGCGATGGTGCGCGGGCGCGTCACCTGCGGCGCCGGCGCGCTCAGGCTCGCGAACGGGTTGTACGCCTGTTGCGGCGGCGTGAAGGACGGCGGAAGGATGGGCATGGGAGTATCCGGCGAATCCGGCATGGTCCGGATTGCATCATAGACCTTGCGTGCATACACGAGGCGCTTGTCGGGCGACGCGGAGTTGTATGCGCCGATCGCGTTCCAGTTCGGGCCGAGCTGGCGGATGTTCTGCGACAGGATCCACGCGCCGACATAGGCATTGGTGCACGCGTCGAACAGGCTCTGCTGCGTGATGCCTTCGCGCGCGAGCGTCGGCAGCCAGGTGCTGTTGATCTGCATCAGGCCGATGTCGACCGTGCCGTTCGTGTTGGTATTGACGGCATTCGGATTCATGCCCGACTCGACCTGCGCGATGCCGCGCAGCAGGCTGACGCTCACATGCTGGAACGCGGCCGCGTCATCGAGACAGTCGGCCCGCGCGACGCCGTGCAACGCGGCCGAGATCGCGAGCGTCGAGGCGATTTTCAGCGTTTCACGGCTGAGCGAACGGACTGTCTGACACGGCATGGCAGGATGGGGCGGGATCCGGCCGCCCGGTGCAAGGAAATTACGCAGACGCGAAGTGTGCCATAGCGCGCAGACAAATGGCTCGCGTCAAACTTTCCTTTGCATTTGCGCACGCGCGGGACAGGCGGCGGGACGCCGCCGATCGGTAAAAATGGCCGCCCGTCGGGCGAAAACCATCGAGGCGTTCCCTGCTGCGAAGCAATGCGCGGCATCGTTGCGGCGCGGGTATCACGCGGTGCGGGCTGCGGGTCAGCGCGGCTGCGGGTGGCTCGGTTTTGGCGACGAGCGGAGGGCGGAGGGCGGGCGGAGCGCGGCCCGCACACTCCGCCGTTCGCGATCGACCCGCGCGCGAGCGCGGCCGCAGCCGCGAGGCCTTGCCGACGAACGCGGCGGCCGGCGTGCGCGGCCGGCCGCGCGGGATCAGAAGCGGTGACGCAGGCCGAGGTTGACGATCGTCTGCGAGCTGGTGCCCGCGTAGCCGTACGAGCCGATCGACGCCTGCGCGGCCATCGCGCCGCCGTGGCCGTCGCCGGTCTCACCGCTCGCATGCTGGTATGCGGCGGTCAGATAGACGTCGGTGCGCTTCGACAGGCTGTAGTCCGCGCCGGCCGACACCTGGTGATAGGTCGCCGACGTGTCGCCGCCCGAGCGCGTGTAGCTGTAACCGACGCCGACCAGCAGCGCGTTGGTCGCCTGGTAGTTCACGAAGCCTTGCCCGGTGTTGTAGTGCTCGTTCGAGCCGAACACCGAGCTGGCGTCGCGCCGGTACTGCGCGTTGCTGTAGCCGAGCCCGAACGTGAACGGGCCGGCCACGTACTGGCCCGCGACACGCGCGATGCCGATCGAGTGCGCGCTCGCGTATCCGTTGTTGATCGGCCCGTCGAAGGTGCCGTCCGACGAGCTGGTCCAGCCGTCGCGCAGGCCGTTCGACGCGGGGCTGTTGGTCGCGTGGAAGTAGCCGCCCGCGACGCTCAGCGGGCCGTTGCTGTACGACACGGCCGCCGAGTACGACTGCGCGGAGCCGGTGCTGCCTGCGATGCCGCCGAACGAGTACATCGCCGAGAACTGCAGGCCCGAGATCAGCGGCGACGTGTACTTCACCGCGTTGTCGACGCGGAAGCTGTTGTCGTAGTTGTCGACGTCGCCCGGCGTCGCGAACGCGCTGCCGAGATAGTTGTCGGCGGTGATGCCCTGCACGAGGTCGACGAGCGGATCGTACTGGCGGCCGAGCGTGACCGTGCCGAGGCGCTCGCTCGTCAGGCCGACGAATGCCTGGCGGCCGAACATCCGGCCGCTCTGGCCCAGGCGCCCGTTGCTCGGGTCGAAGCCGTTCTCGAGCTGGAACAGCGCCTTCAGGCCGCCGCCGAGATCCTCAGTGCCCTTGACGCCCCAGCGGCTGCCGGCGAGGTTGCCCGCGCTGCTGTTGCCGAGCAGCCACGCATTGTCCTTGCCCTGCGCGTGATTCACATAAGTGATCGACGTATCGATTACGCCATACAGCGTGACGCTCGACTGCGCGTGCGCGACCGGCATCGCCGCGAGCGACGCGAGGGAAATCAGAGAGAGGCGGGTGCGTTTCATTTCATCTCCTTGCGCATGGCTTTATTCGTAAACCGGAATGGCAGGAGACTACAGACGCGAGCGGGAACGACAAAAATGAAATTCTCTTTTGTTACATAAAGCAGACAGGAACGTTCTGCGGCAGTCTCTATTGAGGGATTTGAATTATTTTAGAATGCGCATTAATCGTTTTTCAAATCCGCTGTCTCAATATTGAAAATTACCGGTTCCGTTATAATTTCGCGCGATTTTCGACTGAATTGCGCCGATGGCGGCATTGTCGTCGATTCGTCAATGGATTATTGAATGAATTGAATGCGCAGCGGCGTAGTGAATATGTTAATGGCGCGATGCCCGCGGCCTTCGTTCATCGGAAAGAGAAGGTGCAGCCCCGCTTCGGCCCGGGCTCCGGGTTGCCCGTTTTTCATGCACGTCGCGATGTCGCGGTCAGGCGTACGGTCGGGGTTGAACCGGTCGTCCGCAGCGTGACCGCCGCGTTCCTCGATGACGTCCTCACAGCCGCTGCGTATCCCGATAAGCCTGCGTCAGCGTCAGGGTCGTCGCGCATCGCCCCCCGGATGCCGGTTTACTTTTGTATATAATAATCATTCTCATTTACAAAACCGCTCGCACCCGAGCGCCCGGAACCCGGCCATGTCTGCTGACAAGCTGTCCCTCCATCGAGAAATCGACGTTCTGTACGCCGGCCATCATGCGTGGCTGCGCGGCTGGCTGAGCCGCAAGCTCGGCTGCGCGCATCGCGCGGCCGATCTCGCGCACGACACGTTCATGCGGCTGCTCGCGCGCGACGAGCCGATCGCCGCCGACGAGCCGCGCGCGTTCCTGACCACGGTCGCGCAGCGCGTGCTGTTCAACCACTGGCGGCGCGAGCAGCTCGAACGCGCGTATCTCGATGCGCTTGCCCAGCGTGCCGAAGCGGTTGCGCCGTCGCCGGAGGAGCGGGCCGTGCTGCTCGAGACGCTGCTCGAGATCGACCGGCTGCTCGACGGCCTGCCGGTCGCCGCGAAGCGCGCGTTCCTGCTCGCACAGCTCGACGGGCTCACGCAGGCCGAGATCGCGCGCGAACTCGGCGTGTCGCTCGCGACGGTCAAGCGTCATCTGGTGAAGGCCGGCGCGCAGTGTTTCTTCGCGATGGCGGCCTGAGCGATGGCGATCCCGGCAGCACCGACGGTGGCGCCGCAGGTCGCGCGCCGCGCGGTCGAATGGTGGGTCGACCTGCAGGCCGGCCGCACGGACGCCGCGTTCGCGGCTGCGCTCGCGCGCTGGCGCGCGGAAGACCCCGCGCACGACGCCGCGTGGCGCCATATCGAAACGATGCAGGGCCGCTTCGGCCAGCTCGCGACCGGCCTCGACACGCAGGCCGCGCGCGCCGCGCTGCTGCCGCCGCGTTCGGGCCGCCGTCGCGTCGCGGTGAAGACGCTGGCCGTGCTGCTGTTCGCGGGCGGCGCCGTGTGGATGGCCGATCCCGCGCGTCGCTGGGCGATCCTGCAGGCCGACCTGCGCACCGCGGTCGGCGAGCGGCGCACGGTGACGCTCGCGGATCGCACGGTCGTCGTGCTCGACACCGATACCGCGCTCGACGTGCGCTTCGACGCGGCCGCGCGCCGCCTGCGCCTGCTGCGCGGCACGATCATGGTGACGAGCGGTCACGACGACCGTGCGCCCGCACGGCCGCTGGTGGTCGCGACCGAGCAGGGCGAGCTGCGGCCGCTCGGCACGCGCTTCGCGGTGCGGCAACGCGACGGCGCGACGCGCGTCGAGGTGTTCGCGGGCGCGGTGCGCGTGCAGCCGGCGAATGCGGCGGCCGGCGCGCGCGTGGTTTCGGCGGGCGACGGCGCCGATTTCACGCGCGACGCGATCGGTGCGTCGGCGCCGCTCGACGCGTATGCATCCGCGTGGACGACCGGGATGCTGGTCGCGTCGCGCATGCGCGTGGCCGATCTCGTCGCCGAACTCGACCGCTACCGCCGCGGCCGCCTGCGCTGCGATCCCGCCGTCGCCGAGCTGCGCGTCTCGGGCACCTATCCGCTCGACGATCCCGAGCGTGTGCTCGACACGCTGAAGGCGACCCTGCCGATCGACGTCGAGTACGTGACGCGCTACTGGGCGACGGTCGTGCCGGCGCATTCGTGATCCCGCAGAAATTTTTTTCGCCGACCTGAGCTGTTTTCCGATGTTCGCGTGACATGGGTAGTGAAAGCAGCACTCGCCCATCGTCCAACGACACCCGATCATGGTTTCCATCCGTCTTGCCTATCGGCGCCGTCCGGCGCCCGCCCGGCTGTTGCCGCGCACCTCGCGCGCCGCGGCCGTCGCCTCGAATCGCTTCGCCCGCCGGCTGGCCGGCGCGGTGCTGGTATCGGCGCTGCTGCCGTTGCCCGCGCTGGCCGATACCGACGCCGACGCGTCGCCCGCCGCGCAGCGCGCGCCGCGTCGCAGTTTCGACATCCCGGCCGGCCCGCTCGAAGGGGCGCTCAACCGCTTCGGACGCGACGCGGGCATTCTGCTCGCGTTCCCGGCCGAGCTGACGGCCGGCCTGACGAGCGGCGGCGTGCACGGCCGGTTCGACGTCGACGGTGCGCTCGATCGGCTGCTGGCCGGCACGGGGCTCTTCGCGCTGCGACAGCCGGGCGGCGGCTACACGCTGATGCGCGCGAACGGTTCGGCCGCGCCGTCTGCGGCGACCGATGCGGACGGCGGGACCGAACTGCCGGCGATCGCCGTGCGCAGCACCACGCTGCGCGCGGAAAGCTACCGGCCGCCGAAGGAAGCGGGCGTGTTGCGCGCGGAGACGCCGCTGCTCGACACCGCGCAGGCCGTCGCCATCGTGCCCGCACAGGTGCTGCGCGACCAGCGCCCGCGCAATCTCGACGATGCGCTCGGCAACGTCAGCGGCATCACGCAGGGCAACACGCTCGCGGGCACGCAGGACACGATCATGAAGCGCGGCTTCGGCGACAACCGCGACGGCTCGATCATGCACAACGGGATGCCGGTCGTGCAGGGGCGCTCGTTCAACGCGGCGACCGACAGCGTCGAGGTGCTGAAGGGACCGACGGCGCTGCTGTACGGGCTGATGGACCCGGGCGGCGTCGTCAACGTCGTCAGCAAGCAGCCGCAGCTCACGCGCTACAACGCGGTTTCGCTCGGCGCGTCGACATTCGGGCACGGCAAGAACGGCGGCAGCGCGACGTTCGATTCGACCGGCCCGATCGGCGATTCGCGGCTCGCGTACCGGCTGATCGTCGACCAGTCGAACGAGCAGTACTGGCGCAATTTCGGCGAATACCGGCAGACCTTCGTCGCGCCGTCGCTCGCATGGTACGGGCGCGACACGCAAGTCGTGGTGTCGTACGAGTACCGGAAATTCCACTCGCCGTTCGACCGCGGCACCGCGCTCGACCCGCGCACCAACGCGCCGCTCGACATTCCGGCGCGGCGGCGCATCGACGAGCCGTTCAACAACATGGACGGCGAATCGCATCTCGCGCAGCTGAGCGTCGATCACCAGTTCGACGCGGACTGGAGCGCGCATTTCGGCTACAGCTACAACCGCGAGACCTACGATGCGAACCAGCTGCGCACGACCGGCGTCGATCCGGTGACGGGCACGCTGTCGCGCAGCAACGACGCGACGCACGGCTCGCTGAGCACCGACAGCTACGGGATCGGCTACGTGAACGGCAAGCTGACGCTCGCGGGGATGCGGCACGACGTGCAGGTCGGCTTCGACACCGAGTACCGCCGCATCTATCGCAAGGACATGTTGCGGCAGGCCGTCAAGACGCCGTTCAGCTATGTCGATCCGGTATACGGGCTGCTGCCGCCGTCGAGTACGGTGTCCGCGAGCGACAGCGACCAGACCGACACGCTGCACGACGCGTCCGCGTTCGTGCAGGACACGATTCACCTGACCGACAAGTGGATCGTCTCGGGCGGCGTGCGCTACATCACCTACAACCAGGTCGCGGGGCGCGGCCGGCCGTTCAAGGCGAACACCGACCTGAGCGGCTCGAAGTGGCTGCCGCGCGCGGGCGTCGTCTACAAGTGGACCGACACGTTCTCGCTGTACGGCAGCTATTCGCAGTCGCTGAAGCCGTCGTCGTCGATCGCGCCGATGGCGTCCGGCTACGTGATCGACGCCGCGACGCCGCCCGAGCAGGCGACCGCGTGGGAGGTGGGCGGCAAGCTCGACCTGCCGGGCGGCATCACGGGCTCGCTCGCGCTGTTCAACATCGACAAGAAGAACGTGCTCGTGTCGCAGTACAACGACGCGACGAAGCTGACCGACTGGCGCACGTCGGGCAAGGCGCGCTCGCGCGGGATCGAGCTCGACGTGTCGGGCAAGCTCGGCGAGCGCGTGAACGTGATCGCGAGCTATGCGTACATCGATGCGAAGACCGTCGAGGATCCGCTCTACGCGGGCAACCGGCTGTGGAACGTCGCGCGTCATACGGCGTCGCTCGCGGCCGTCTACGACGTCGGCCCGCTCGCGGGCGGCGACGACCTGCGCATCGGCGCGGCCACGCGCTACGTCGGCGCGCGGCCCGGCGATTCGGCGAACAGCTTCACGCTGCCGTCGTACGTGCTCGCCGACGCGTTCGCGACCTACGACACGCGGATCGGCAAGCAGAAGCTGTCGTTCCAGTTGAACGTGAAGAACCTGTTCAACCGCACGTACTACCCGTCGAGCGCGAACCGCTATTTCGTCGCGATCGGCGATGCACGGCAGGTGTCGCTGCTCACCACGCTGCAGTTCTGATCACACCTTCGGAGAACATACCGATGAACCGGAAGCCGAACACCGGCGGCGCGCGCCGCCGCACGTTGCGCGTAATCGCCGGCGCCGCGCTGGCGCTGGCCGCGGGCCCGGGCGTCGGCGCGCGCGCCGTCGCGGCCGATGCGCCGGCCGCCGTCACGCGCGTCGCGATGCTCGTGCAGTTGCGTGGCCCCAACCTGAAGGTCGACGAACAGGTCGTGCGGCATCTCGGCGAGCGCGGCTACGCGGTGCGCCTGATCGACGAGAACGCGACGCCCGATGCGGCGCGCGACGCCGACCTGGTCGTGATCTCGTCGACCGTATCGTCGAAGAACGTGCGGCCCGGCTGGCGCACGCTCGACAAGCCGCTCGTCACGTGGGAGAACGACCTGCTCGACGACCTCGCGATGACGGGCAAGCGGCACGACGTCGATTTCGGCGAAACCGGCAAGGAGCGCTATCTGTGGCTGGTCAACGCGCCGCATCCGGTCGCGGCCGGGCTGCCGGCCGGCGTGACCGACGTGTACGGCAGGCAGGCGCCGATGAGCTGGGGCAAGCCCGGGCTCGGCGCGACGACGATCGCGACCGTGTACGGGCAGCCCGACAAGGCCGCGATCTTCGCGTACGAGAAGGGCGCGACGATGGATTACGAAGCGCTCGCGCCCGCGCGCCGCGTGATGTTCTTCCTCGACAACGACACGTTCGTCAACCTGTCGCCGGCCGGGCTCGCGCTGTTCGACGCAGCGATCGACTGGGCGGCGGGGCGTCGCTGATCCGCGTGCGGCGCGTCAGTCGCCGCGCGCGGCGAACACGTCCCTGAACACCGGCATCGCCGAGAATACGCTCGGCCAGCCGGCATGGAACGCGAGTTGCGTGAGCGCCTCGGAAGCCTGTTCGCGCGTGAGGCCGTTGTCCATCGCGCGGTTCAGGTGATACGGAATCTGCGCGGTCTGGCCGTTCGCGACGAGCGCGCTGACGGTCACGAGGCTGCGCTCGCGCGGTGCGAGGCCGGCGCGCAGCCACAGGTCGCGGAACAGCAGCGCGCTCGTGTAGTGCAGCACGCCGGGGGCGACGGTGCCGAAGTGTTGCTCGACGGCGGCGGCGCGTTGCGCTTCGGCCGCTGCGTCGAGCGGCAGCGGCAGCTCCGGCTCCGGATCGAGCTGCGCCGGATCGATGCCGCGTGCGTCGAACACCGGCTTCGCGGCGACCACCGCCGCCATCGCGTTGCCCCATCCCGCATAGAACGCGAGGTGCGTGACGATCTCGGCGATCTCGCGCGGCGTGACGCCGTGATCGAGCGCGAGATTCAGCTGCCGCGGCAGCTCGACCGTCTGGTTGCGCGCGATCAGCGCGGACACCGTGACGATGCTGCGATCGCGCGGCGACAGGCCGGCGCGCTGCCACAGGTCGTGCATCAGCGGGCCGCTCGCGTAATGCGCGAGCGCGGGCGCGACGGCGCCCAACTCGGCGAGCGAGGGCGGGTTGGCGGCAGCGGCGGGGCGGGACGTGACGGGCGGTGTATTCATCGATGTGCAGGCTGACAGCAGCAGGGAAAGCGGCAGGATGGCCGCGGCGATCGGTTTCATGCGCGGCTCCGGTTCGTCGGGGTGGGCGCGCGACGCGCGATGCGAGCCACGATTGTCGGCCGAAGCGCCGCGCCGATCGATCCCCGCGATTCGCATACGCTTATGAAGCGCATTCATGAATGACCGCGCCGCGCCCTGTCCGCCACGCCGGCGACGATTGAATGCGAGAATGCGCAGCGTCGCCGCGCGCATCGGGCGCCGGCACGCCTCGCATCGCTCTCGAAGGAATCCGCATGGACAGTCACATCGCGCCGGTGGCGCTGGAAAAAGCCTACCGCCTGCTCAACCATGGCCCGACCGTGCTCGTGTCGGCCCGTCACGACGGCGTCGACAACGTGATGGCCGCCGCCTGGGCGTGCGCGCTGGATTTCATGCCGCCGAAGCTGACCGTCGTGCTCGACAAGTCCGCGAAGACGCGCGAGCTCGTCGAGCGCAGCGGCCGGTTCGTGATCCAGGTGCCGACCGCCGCGCAGCTGCGGCTCACGCACGCGGTCGGCACCCACAGCCTCGCCGAGCGGCCGGCCAAGCTGCGCGACGCGGGCGTCGAGCTGTTCGACGTCGCGGGCCACGACCTGCCGTTCGTCGCCGGCTGTTCCGGCTGGCTCGCATGCCGGCTGATCCCGGAGCCGCACAACCAGCAGGCCTACGACCTGTTCATCGGCGAAGTGGTCGGCGCATGGTCCGATACGCGCGTGTTTCGCGACGGTCACTGGTATTTCGAGTCGGCCGATCCCGCGCTGCGCAGCCTGCACTACATCGCGGGCGGCAACTTCTATGCGATCGGCGAGTCGCTGACGGTCGACACGGGCAAGCCGGACGCGCAATGAACGGCGGGAACGGCCGCGCGGCGAACGCATCACGCGGCGCGCCGCCGGCCGCGCCGCTCACGTGCGCCGCAATTGCGACAGCATCGATTCGATGAACGCTTGCGCGACGCGCGGCAGCGTGCGGCCGCGCTTGCAGACGAGCGCGATCGGCCGCACGAAGGCGTCGTCGTCGATCGGCTTTGCGACCAGCTCCGGCTCCGCGCGCACCTCGCGCGCCGTCGCGGGCAGGATCGTCACGCCGAGGCCGCCGCGCACCATTGCGACGGCCGTCATCATGTAGGTCGGCTCGCACGCGATGTCGGGCGCGCAGCCGGCCGCATCCAGCGCCGCATCGACGACGCTGCGCACGCTCGTGCCGCGCGCAGTCAGTACGAGCGGCACGCCGGCGAGGTCGGCGGTCGCCACGCGGCGCTTGCGCGCGAGCGGATGATCCCGCGGGCACACGGCCACGAGCCGGTCGGCGCCCGTATACAGCACCTCCAGCGACGGATCGAACGCATCGCCGCCGGTCAGCCCGAGATCGGCTTCCTCGTTGCGCACCAGCGCGGTGACGAGACTCGCGACGCCGTCGCGGATCTCGAAGCGCGCGCGCGGCACGTCGCGCCGGAACGACTGGATCAGCTCGGGCAGCACGCTCGACGCGAAGGTCGGCAGGCAGGCGAGCCGCACCGTGCCGCTCGCGCCTTCGCCAAGCGCGCGTGCATCGCGCAGCACGCGCTCCATGTCGTCGAGCGAGCGCTGCAGCAGCGGCAGCAGTTCGCGTCCGGTCTGCGTGAGCGCGACGCTGCGGCTGTTGCGGTCGAACAGCCGCGCGCCGACGATTTCCTCGAGCCGCCGGATCTGCACGGTCAGCGCGGGCTGCGACAGGTGCAGGCGCGCGGCCGCGCGCGTGAAGTTGCCGGCCTGCGCGACGGTGACGAACGCGCGAATGTCGCGAAGATTCAGATCCATAACGGTTCGTGATTGCTGCGATCAAATCATTTCAATTGTGCTATCGCTGCGCCGACCTTACGCTCGTCTCCAACAAAAGACAAGGTAGGAGACACCGATGCTGCCGTTACTCGGGCTTGCCACGATCGTCGTGCTGCTCGCCGCGATCCTGTCGAAGCGCATGTCGCCGCTGGTCGCGCTGATCGTCGTGCCGATCGCCGCGTCGCTGCTCGGCGGGTTCGGGCTGCAGACCAGCAAGTTCGTCGTCGACGGGCTGAAGGGGCTCGCGCCCGTCGTCGCGATGTTCGTGTTCGCGATCCTCTATTTCGGCACGATCACCGATGCCGGCACGCTCGACCCGATCATCGACCGCATCCTGCGCGCGGTCGGTACGCGGCCGACGCGGATCGTGACGGGCACGACGCTGCTCGCGCTGCTGATCCATCTCGACGGCTCGGGCGCCGTCTGCTTCCTGGTGACGATTCCGGCCGTGCTGCCGCTCTACGACCGGCTGAACATGGACCGGCGCGTGCTCGCCGCGGCCGTGTCGATGGCCGCCGGCATCAACTTCCTGCCGTGGACGGGGCCGATGATTCGTGCGTCCGCCTCGCTGCACCTGCCGGTGTCGGCGCTGTTCAACCCGCTGATTCCGGTGCAGGCGATCGGCCTTGCGTTCGTGTTCGGCGTCGCGTACTGGCTCGGCCGGCGCGAGGAGAAGCGGCTCGGGCTCGCGCACGGCGACGCGTCGATTCCGCTGCCGAAGCGCGAACTGACGCCCGACGAGCAGGCGCTGCGCCGGCCGCACCTGTTCTGGTTCAACCTCGTGCTGACGCTCGTCGTGCTCGGCACGATGGTCGTGATGGGCGAGAAGATTCCGCCGGCGATCATGTTCATGGTCGGGCTGTGCATCGCGCTGATGGTCAACTACCCCGACGTCGACATGCAGAGAAAGCGCATCGACGCGCATGCGCGCGCGGCGCTGATGATGGCCGGCATCCTGCTCGCGGCCGGCGTGTTTACCGGCATCATGCAGGGCAGCGGCATGCTGAAGGCGATGGCGCAGGCGGCGGTCGGCTTCGTGCCGCCGTCGATGGCCGGCCACATTCCGGTCGCGCTCGGCATCGCGTCGATGCCGCTCAGCCTGCTGTTCGATCCCGACTCGTTCTATTTCGGCGTGCTGCCGGTGATCGCGGAGGTGGCCGGCCAGTTCGGCGTGCCGGCCCTGCACGTCGGGCAGGCGGCGCTGCTCGGCCAGATGACGACGGGCTTCCCGGTCAGCCCGCTGACGCCCGCGACGTTCCTCGTCGTCGGCCTGTGCGGGATCGAGCTGGCCGAGCACCAGAAATTCACGTTCCCGCTGCTGTTCGGCGCATCGATCGTGATGACGATCGCCTGCGTCGCGCTGGGCATCTTTTGATCCGCATGGATCGCAATCGTTGACGAATGACGGGGCACACATGACCGCAACCCAACCCGCACGGCGCGTGCGCATCGGCGCGGGCGCCGGCTACTCGGGCGACCGCATCGAGCCCGCGGTCGAGCTGGCCGAGCACGGGCAGCTCGACTATCTCGTGTTCGAATGCCTGGCCGAGCGCACGATCGCGATCGCGCAGCAGGCGCGGCGCAAGGATCCGGCGCTCGGCTACGATCCGCTGCTCGACGCGCGGATGCGCGCGGTGCTGCCGGTTGCCGTACCGAAGGGCGTGCGCATCGTGTCGAACATGGGCGCGGCCAACCCGCGCGCGGCCGCGCGGCGCACCGCGCAGATCGCGCGCGCGCTCGGCTTCGCGTCGCTGAAGGTCGCGGCAGTCGAGGGCGACGACGTGCTCGACGTCGTGCTGCGCGGCGCGTTCCGTTTCGAGGAGTCGGGCGACGAAGTCGCCTCGTATCGCGACCGCATCGTGGCCGCGAACGCGTATCTCGGCGCCGCGCCGCTCGTCGATGCGCTGGCGGCCGGCGCGGACGTCGTGCTGACCGGCCGCGTCGCCGATCCGTCGCTGTTCGCGGCGCCGCTGATCCACGCGTTCGGCTGGCGCATGGACGACTGGGACAGGCTCGGGCAGGCGACGCTGGTCGGCCATCTGCTCGAATGCGCGGGGCAGGTGACGGGCGGCTATTTCGCCGATCCCGGATACAAGGACGTGCCGGATCTCGCGCGGCTCGGGTTTCCGATCGGCGAGGTCGAGGCCGACGGCGCGGTCGTGATCACCAAGGTGCCGCACGCGGGCGGCCGCGTCAGCGCGGCGACCTGCAAGGAGCAGCTGCTGTACGAGATCCACGATCCGGGCCGCTATCTGCAGCCCGACGTGGTCGCCGATTTCACGCAGGCGGCCGTCGTGGAGGAGGCGCCGGACCGCGTGCGCGTGACGGGCGGGCGCGGCGCCGCGCGGCCCGATACGCTGAAGGCGTCGGTCGCGTATCTCGACGGGCATATCGGCGAAGGGCAGATTTCGTACGGCGGCCCCGGTGCGCTCGCGCGTGCGCGGCTCGCGCTCGAGATCGTGCGCGAGCGGCTTGCGTTGACGCGGGTCGCCGCGACCGAATTGCGCTTCGACCTGATCGGCGTCGATTCGCTGTATGGCGAGACCGCATCGGCAGCGCGCGGCGAGCCGGCCGAGGTGCGCGTGCGGGTGGCCGGCCGCGCGGCGAGCGCCGACGAGGCGGCGCGCATCGGCAACGAGGTCGAGACGCTGTATACCAACGGGCCGGCCGGCGGCGGCGGCGCGTTCAAGTCGACCCGCGAGGTGATCGCGGTGCAGTCGGTGCTGTTGCCGCGCGATGCGGTGCAGCCGTCGTTTTCTTTCGTGGAGGCGTGATGAAGCTGCGTGAACTCGCGCATGCGCGCACGGGCGACAAGGGCAATACGCTGAACGTGTCGGTGATCTGCCGCGATCCGCGCCACTACGCGCACCTGCGCACGCACCTGGGCGCCGATACGGTGAAGGCATGGCTCGCCGGCATCGTGCACGGCGACGTCGTGCGGTACGAGCTGCCGGCGCTCGGCGCGTTCAACTTCGTGCTGCGCGATGCGCTCGGCGGCGGCGTCACGCGCTCGCTCGCGCTCGACGCGCACGGCAAGTCGGTCAGCTCGGCGCTGCTCGCGATCGATGTGCCGGACCCCGCGTAGGGGTCCGGTGCCGCCCGGCCGCGGCGGCCGCCGTCACGGAATCAGCAGCTCGCGGCGGCCGTCCGGGTGCTCGATGCGTTCGCCGTGCACGCGCAGCCGCTGGTCCTTGCGGTAGTCGTACACCGCGCGCGCCGCGGCAAGCTGGTCGAAGTCGAGTTCGACCGCATGGCGGGATTCGACCGCGCCGGTTTCGAACAGCAGGTTGCCGAACGGATCGACCGCGAGGCTGCCGCCCGCGAACACGACGTCGTGCGTGCTCTCGCCGACGCGGTTCGCGACGACCGCGAACACCTGGTTTTCCATCGCGCGCGCCGACACCGACGTGCGGTGCACGTAGCGGTAGGGCTCCATGTTGCCGTCGGTGACGAGGATCAGTTGCGCCCCGAGTTCGGCGAGCGCGCGGCCGCTTTCCGGAAACTCGCTGTCGTAGCAGATCAGCAGGCCGATCCGCACGCCGCGCCATTCGACGGTCGCGTAGCGGTCGCCGGGCAGCACGACGCCGTGCTCGGTGACCCACAGGTGGGTCTTGCGGTAGCGCAGCGCGATGCCGTCCGGCGTGACGAATACGGTCGTGTTGTAGAAGCGGCCGCCGTCGTTCTCGATCAGGCCGACCACCACCGCGACGTTGCGTTCGCGTGCGGCCGCCGCGACGGCCGTGACGCTCGGGCCGTCGAGCGGTTCAGCGCATTCGGCGAGATTGGACGGATCGAGAAAGCCGGTGAGCTGCGCCTCCGGGAACATCACGATATCGGTGCCGGGCGCACAGGCCGCGATCGCGTCCAGCGTGCGTTGCAGGTTGTAGCGCGTGTCGCCGTCGCGACCCGCGAGCTGGACGATGTCGAGCTTCAGTTTCATGGGCGTTCCCTCGGTAGACAGCCGCCAGTATGCGCCGATCGGTCCGTTTTCCCATCCCGCCGACGCGTTAACCCGTCGGGGGTATTGATTTCGCCGGGCGCTGGCTGAGGGGGGCTCGTTTGCGCGGTGCACGAGCGCCCATGCACTTCGCGCCGACCCGCCTGTCACGCATCGGTCTGCGCCTTCAGGAACAGCGAAAACAGCTCCGACTGCGAGTTGATGTCGAGCTTGCCGTAGATGTTGCGCCGGTGCACCTTGACCGTTTCCGCCGAAATCGCCAGCTTGTTCGCGACTTCCTTGTTCGAGCGGCCGCTCAGGATCAGCCGGATCACGTCGAGTTCGCGCGCGGTGAGCGGCGTGCCGAGCCGCGCCATCGCCTGCTCGAAGCGGTCCGTTCCGCCGGGCCGTTTCGGCGGCGCCGGTTCGTCCGGCGCGCGCTCGAACGCGAGCCGCTGGCGCATCAGCGCGGCCACCCACGGCCGCATGAGGTCGAGCAGCGCGACCGCCTCGGGGCCGAAGCGCCGCTTGCTGCCGAGCGACAGGCACAGCGTGCGCACGTCGTCGAGCACGACGTTGTACTGCACTTCGTCCTCGACGACGTTGTGCGTGAAGTAGAGCGTGTAGTACTCGGTATCGCGAAAGCACTCGGGCGCGACGTCGGACAGCCGGAACAGCCCGCTTTTCGGCGCGTCGCGATTGGCGATGTAGAACGGGTCGAGCAGGTACAGGCCCTGCACGTAGTCGCGAAACAGCGGGTCGGGGCCGCCGCCTTCGTACGGGCATTCGGCGAACACGCGCGGGCGGCCGTCGCCGAACATCAGCGCGACCCAGCTGTCGACCGCGACGTATTCCTCGATCAGCCGGACCAGCGCCAGCCAGAAGCCGGGCTGGTCGAGCGACTCGATGAGCCGTCCGACCGACCGGTGCCATGCGACGTCCTGCAAGCTCAGGTTCATGAAGGTGTCCGTGTCGGGCCGGATCCGGCGCGCGCTTGCGGCGCCGCGCGGTGCGTGTACGCTACGGGGCGCGGGCGTGTGCCCGCGCATCGACCGGATCCGGCGATGAAGAACGAGATCGTAACGCCGGGCGGGCCGGATGGCGAGGCCGCATGATCAGCCGGACGGCGTGCGCTTCGTCAGGCGGTTCCGAATACCCAAGACCCGACATGCACTTCGACGCCCTGAAAAACCGCTTCCGCCGATTCGCGGCGCCGCTCTGCGTGCTCGGCGCATGTCGCGATGCGAGACGCGCAGCTTCGCGATCGCGCCGGACACAGCGGGCGGCGACGACGTCTATCCGCTGACGGTGATCGAAACGGGCACGCGCGGCGAGCGCGACATACACGCGCGTTACACGGTGAGGTTCGACGCGGCGCGCGGGCGCTACGTCGTGCCGAAGGCATTGCGCGAAGGCTATTGAACCGCGCGCCGGCCGACGCGCGGCGACGCGTCACACGTACAGATAGCGGACCAGGTGGAAGAACACCGGCGCGGCGAAGCAGATCGAGTCGACGCGGTCGAGCATCCCGCCGTGGCCCGCGATCATCGAGCCCCAGTCCTTCGTGCCGAGCGAGCGCTTGACGGCCGACAGCACGAGCCCGCCGACGAAGCCCGCGATCACGATCGCGAGCGAGATGCCGAACGCGGCGCCGAAGCTGAACGGCGTCACGCGATAGAGCGACGCGCCGCACAGCGTCGCGAGCAGGCCGCCGCCGATGAAGCCCTCGACCGTCTTCGACGGCGACAGCCGCGGCGCGATCTTGCGCCGCCCGAACAGCTTGCCGACGACGTACTGAAGCACGTCGCTGATCTGCACGACGAGCAGGAAGAAGAACAGCAGCAGCGCGTTCTGCCCGGTGTAGTGCGGGATGTCGAGGATCAGCAGGGCCGGCGCATGGCTCAGCCCGTACACGCACACCATCAGCGCCCAGTTGATCTTCGCGTTGCGGCTCAGGAAGTCGCGCGTGTCCTGCGTGAGCGCCGACACGAGCGACATCGCGAAGAACAGGTGCACCGGCACGAAGATCGAGTACATCCCGTACCAGTTGATCCCGAGCAGCAGGTATTGCACGGGAATCGCGATGAAGAACGCGATGAACAGCGTCGTGTGATCGCTCGCGGTGGTCGGCGTCAGCGTGATGAATTCGCGCAGCGTCAGATACGACAGCACCGCGAACACGAGATAGGTGACGTGGTTGCCGAGGCCGATCGCGATCACCATGATCGCGATCATGGCCCACCACGCGCGGATGCGCTGGTTCAGGTTGACGATCGTCGCGCTGGTGCCGCCGCTGCGCGCGCCGAGGATCGCGCCGATCACGGTCGCGACGACGAGCACGCCCGTCACGCCCGCGACCAGTTCCCAGAAGAGAGTTCGCATAGGGATATCCGGAGAGTAGAGAGGCGCGCCGCACTCAGCCCGCGGGCCGCTGCGGCGCGAGCGCGACGATCGCGTCGCGCATCCGCGCGAGGAAGCTCGCCTTTTCCTCGTGGTCGCCCAACTGTTCGTTCGCGCCGAAATGCACCTTGCAGATCAGCGGCACGGGCCAGATCGCGCCCTTCGGCATGATGCGCTGCAGGTTTTCGAGATAGACGGGTGCGAGCGCAACGTCGGGAAACTCGGTCGCGAGATGGAACAGCCCGCTCTTGAACGGCTGCGGCAGCGCCTCGGCGCCGCGCGTGCCTTCGGGAAAGATGATGATCGAGTGGCCCTGGCGCAGCGCGTCGCGCACCGGGTCGAGCGGATCGCCGCCCGACTCGCGGTGGCGGTCGATCAGCACGACGTTCAACAGCTTCTGCGCGATGTGCCGCTTCAGGTCGCCGCTGTCCCAGTAGTCGCGCGCGGCCACCGGCCGCACGACCGCGCGCACGTCGCGCGGCAGCGCCGCGAGGATCGCGAGCGTGTCGATATGGCTCGTATGGTTCGAGAAATAGATTTTCTGCGTCGGCGAGGGCGGCGCCTGATGCCAGACCGGGTACGCACCCGCGACGAGACGCACGATCGACAACAGGAAGTCGCGCTGCCAGACGTTCAGGATGTTCATCGGCGGCGCGCCTCCAGCTTGCATGCCCGGCCCGCCGCGCGGACGCGGCGGACGGGATCCCGGTATGCCGGCGTCGCAGGATGCGCGCCGGACGGCCCATGTTTAAGTTTTTTCAAATTCGTGGCTGCCTGTCGCAAGTCCGCGATAATCGGACGGGTCGTCGGCGCACGCGATTGCGTGCGCGGCGAACTCGCCGGTCGGCGGCGGGGTGGTCGGCTGTTGCACGCGCGCCCGTTTGCAGTTCGAATAGATTGCGCTGCGCTCGGGCCAGCGGATTATCGCGAGTTTCCGCGAAAAATGCCAGATTGCCGGCGCCGGTCGTGTGCTTGACGCATCGGGGCCGCTCGGCGACGATTACGTCCGTCCAATGAAGGTTGCCGATGGCCGTTTCGCCGCGCGGGGCATCGCGGCGGTTAATGCGTCCGGACGTGACGTGCGAATAAAACGATGAGCCTCTACGCACTCAAACCCAAATTCCAGAACCGTCTGCGGCCGTTCGCGGACACCCTTGCCGAACGCGGCGTGACCGCCAACCAGGTCACGCTGTTCGCGGCCGGCGGCTCGATCGTCGTCGGCGCGCTCGCGGGGCTCGGCGTCTTCGCCCGCGTGCTGTTCCTGCTGATTCCGCTCTGGCTGTTCGCACGGATGGCGCTCAACGCGATCGACGGGATGCTCGCGCGCGAGCACGGGCAGAAGAGCACGCTCGGCGCCTATCTGAACGAACTCGGCGACATCGTGTCCGACGTCGCGCTGGTGCTGCCGTTTCTCGCGATTCCGGCGTTCGCTCCGGCGGACGTCTGGCTGTTCGCGCTGACGGCCGTGATCGTCGAATGCGCGGGGCTGATCGGCCCGCTGGTCGGCGCGAGCCGCCGCTACGACGGCCCGTTCGGCAAGAGCGACCGCGCGCTGGCGCTCGGCGCGTTCGCGCTGTGGATCGGCCTCGGTCTGCCGGTCGGCAGCATCGCCGCGTGGCTGTGGCGACTGCTGATCGTGCTGTCGATCGTGACCGTGGTGCGGCGCGTGCAGGCCGGCATCGCCGAGCAGGGCGGCTGAAGCAGGATGCGCCGGAGGGCGGCGCAACATGATTCGAATAACGAAACGAGAGAGATCCAATGAGCACACGCATTGCGCGCGAGGCGGAGTTCGCCACGCATGACGGCGAATCGCTGTTCTATCGTCACTGGCCCGCCACGGGCGCACGCTGCCGCGGCGCGGTCGTGCTGCTGCATCGCGGCCACGAGCATTCGGCGCGCGTCGCGCACCTCGTCGACGAACTCGACCTGCCCGAATTCGCGTTCTTCGCATGGGACGCGCGCGGCCACGGCCGTTCGCCCGGCGCGCGCGGCTACAGCCCCAGTGCGGCCGCATCGGTGCGCGACCTGCAGACCTTCGTCGAGCATATCCGCGACACGCACGGCATCGCGATCGAAGACATCGCGGTGATCGGCCAGAGCGTCGGCGCGGTGCTCGCGGCGACCTGGGCGCACGACTACGCGCCGCCGATCCGCTGCCTCGTCCTCGCGTCGCCGGCATTCCACATCAAGCTGTACGTGCCGTTCGCGCGGCCGGGCCTGCGGCTGATGCACAAGCTGCGCGGGCTGTTCTACGTGAACAGCTACGTGAAGCCGAAATTCCTCACGCACGATCCCGAACGGATCGCGAGCTATGCGGCCGATCCGCTGATCACGCGGCCGATCGCCGTCAACATGCTGCTCGACCTGCACGACACCGCGCAGCGCATCGTCGCCGACGCGGCCGCGATCACGGTGCCGACGCAGCTGCTGATCTCGGGCGCCGACTGGGTCGTGCATCGCGGCCCGCAGGACCGCTTCTTCGAGCGGCTCGGGTCGGCGCGCAAGGAGCGCATCGTGCTGCCGGGCTTCTATCACGACACGCTCGGCGAACGCGATCGCGCGCAGGCGCTCGCGCCGCTGCGCGCGTTCGTGCTGCGCGAATTCGATGCGCCGAGCCCGCGCGTGTCGCTCGCCGACGCCGACCGGCGCGGCGCGTTCCACGACGAATACGCGGCGCTCGGCAAGCCGCCCGCGAATCCGTTCGCACGCGCGTACTGGGCGATCACGCGCGCGGGCCTGAAGGCGGGCGGCGCGCTGTCGGACGGCATCGCGCTCGGGCTGCGGCTCGGCTTCGATTCGGGCTCGACGCTCGACTACGTGTATCGCAACCAGGCGCAAGGGCGCTTCGGCATCGGCCGGCTGATCGACCGCACATATCTCGATTCGCCGGGCTGGGTCGGCATCCGCCAGCGCAAGATCCATCTGCAGGAGCTGATCGGCGCGGCGATCGGCCGGCTGCGCGGCCACGGCGAACCGGTGCGGATCGTCGACATCGCCGCCGGGCACGGCCGTTACGTGCTCGACGCGATCGCGTCGGCGGCCGAGCGCGACGGCGCGGCGCCCGACGACATCACGCTGCGCGACTACAGCCCGCCGAACGTCGAGGCCGGGCGCGTGCTGATCGCGCAGCGCGGCCTCGAGCCGATCGCGCGCTTCGAGCGCGGCGACGCGTTCGACGAGGCGTCGCTCGCGGCGCTCGCGCCGCGCCCGACGCTTGCGATCGTGTCGGGCCTGTACGAGCTGTTCGGCGAAAACGCGCTGATCGAGCGTTCGCTGCGCGGGCTCGCGCAATCGGTGCCGCCGGGCGGCTATCTCGTCTATACGGGGCAGCCATGGCATCCGCAGCTCGAATTCATCGCGCGGGCGCTGAACAATCATCGCGGCGACGCGACCTGGGTGATGCGCCGCCGCTCGCAGGCCGAGATGGACGAGCTGGTCGCGCGCGCGGGCTTTCGCAAGCTCGACCAGCGGATCGACGAGATGGGCATCTTCACGGTGAGCCTCGCGCAGCGGGTCGACGCGTCATGAGCGAACTCGGCAGCGACGCGCGCGGGCTGGCCGCACCCGCGTCCGAGGCGTCGCTCGCGCTGCGCATCGGCTGGCTCGCGGCGATGGGCGCCGTGTTCTTCTCCACCTACGGGTTCGCGAACTGGCTCGCCGCGCGTCGCGCGGCGGTGCCGACCTTCGCGTTCGGCTGGGAGCATGCGATTCCGTTCGTGCCGTGGACGATCGTCCCGTACTGGTCGATCGACCTGCTGTATGCGCTGTCGTTCCTGTTCTGGACGCGCCGCGACGATCTGCTCGATCACGTGAAGCGGCTGCTGACCGTGCAGCTGGTGTCGGTCGCGTGCTTCATCGCGTGGCCGCTGCGCTTCGGCTTCGAGCGGCCCGAGGCGGGCGGCGTCGCCGGCGCGCTGTTCACGCTGCTGATGGGCTTCGACAAGCCGTACAACCAGGCGCCGTCGCTGCACATCGGGCTGCTCGTCGTGCTGTGGGCCGTCTATGCGCAGCATCTGCGCGGCACGCTCGCGCGCATGGTGCTGCATCTGTGGTTCGCGGCGATCGGCGTGTCGGTGCTGACGACCTATCAGCATCATGCGATCGACGTGCCGACCGGCGCGGCCGTCGGCTGCCTCGCGCTGTTCCTGTTTCCGCTGCGCGATGCGGCCGGCCGCCTGCCGGACGCCGGCGCGGCGCCGGGCGCGGCCGGCCGCCGGCTCGCGCGTCGCTATGCGGCCGCCGCCGCGCTGGTCGCGCTCGGCGCGCTGTATTGCGTGCCGCGCGCGCCCGGCTGGGCGCTCCTCGCCGGCTGGGTCGCGCTGGCGCTCGGCTGCGTTGCATGGATCTACTGGCGCGGCGCGCCCGGCGCGTTCCAGAAGGACGCGCAGGGGCGCTTCCCGGTGCCGGTCCGTTGGCTGCTCGCGCCGACGATCGCCGGCGCGTTCGTCAATTCGCGCGTATGGACGTTCCGCCAGCCGGCGCCGGTGCGGATCGACGAACGCATGTCGATCGGCCGCACGCCGACGACGCGCGAGCTGCGACGCCACGGCTTCACGGCGCTCGTCGACCTGACGGCCGAGATGCCGCGCTGGGCGGCGGCCGATGCGTCGCTCGCCTATGCGGCCGTGCCGCAGCTCGACCTGGTCGCGCCGAGCGCCGCGCAGTTCGCGCGGGCGGTCGCGGCGCTCGAGCGGCTGCACGCCGAGGGCCGCGACGTGCTGGTCTGCTGCGCGCTCGGCTACGGGCGCAGCGTGCTGTGCGCGGCCGCGTGGCTCGCGGCGCGGCGCGGGCTTGCCGATGCGCGCGACGCACTCGCTGCAGTGCGCGCGGTGCGGCCGCATGCGGTGTGGTCGGACGACGGCGTGGCCGTGCTGCAGGACTGGATCGATCGCCGCGCGACGGGGCGCGTCTGATGCGCGACCCGTCCGCCCCGTTCCGGATCGCCGCGGCGCGCGGCGCGCTCGATGCGGGCGCGTGGGCGATCGCGGCCGCGCTGGCCGCGGCCGGCGCAGGCTGGTGGATCGCGGCCGGCTGGGCGCCGGCGACGATCGCGCGCGTGCTGCTGGCGGTCGTCAGCACGGGGGCGGGGATTGCCGCGCTCTGGTACGCGGTGCGCATCGAGATCGACCGGCGGCTGTTCGCCGCGCTCGCGCGTGCGGTAGCGGGCGACGCGTCGACCGACGACGGGCTTGCCGCGCTCGATCGCGCGCTGACCGAGCTCGGCTGGATCGACGCAGGCAAGGCCGGCCGCGCGCTCGATGCGCGCGTGCGCGGCGCGGTCGGGCTGTGCCGGGCGGCCGTGCTGGTCGCGATCGTGCAGTGGCTCGTGGTCGGGATCGCGATCGCGGTGCCGCAGATCGGCTGACGCGACCGTACCGGCTGCGCTTGCCGCCGACGGCGGCGGCGTTCACGTCGCGCGTGCGGGCGGCGTCTGCCCGGCTTCGCGGGTCAGGACAAACGGCGCCGCGATTTGATCCAGGTCACTTTTTCGCGAAGAAAGCACGCCCGGCGTCGCGGCATTGCGGTAGCATACGCGCCGCCCACGCGGCAGCGCGTGTCGGGCGGCCCGCAACGGGTCGCCGCCGGCCGGTCGGCGATCGGGCCCGGCCGGCAGCCGTGCCGTAATTCTTGCCATTCTTTTCTCCTGCGCAGCAGTTTCGACCGGATTGGGTTTTCTTCGCTTCGACAGAGCGAATCGGGGCACGCTTTGTCCTATTTTTGAGATAGTGTGACGAATAGGCGCACGCCGGTGCCAGGCGCGCGCCGGATGACGAACCGGCGGCGACAGACACAAGAATCTGTCGCGTCGTTTCGATAAACGGGTTCAGGCCACTGATGAGGGGTAGCAGAGGGGATGTGCACGCACAGGCATAGCTGCTTTGCGCGCGTCGATGCCGACGCGATCGATCACCGGACGAACCGAACCGAACGGAGCCGCGCATGAGGCCGGCTCCTTCGCGATTCGTCCTGCTGGCTGCGGCGGCCGGCGCATTTCATGTCGGCGGCTTGGCGGCGGCCACGCCGCCGGTCGTGCCCGCGGCGGCGTCCGGCGCTGCCGCGGCGCCCGCGAGCGAGCCCGCGGCGGTTCCGGCGGCAGCGCCCGCGGCAAGCAGCGCGCCGCTCGCCGGCCGGCCGGCCGTGACCGTGCACCAGCCGTTCGCGTCGCTCGGCGCGTTCGACCCGCTGCGCCTGCGCGGCGCCGACGACGTGCGCACCATCAACGCGGGCGTGCGGCTCGACCGCGTGGTGACGGGCGCGCGGCTGCGGTTGACCTATGCGTATTCGCCGGCGCTGGTGTTTCCGATGTCGCACCTGAAGGTGTCGGTGAACGGCGAGGTCGTCGCGACCGTCCCGTTCGACGCCGCGCATGCGGGCCGCGCCGTCACGCAGGACATTCCGATCGATCCGCGCTATTTCTCGGACTTCAACCAGATCGGGCTGCGGCTGATTGCGCACTACACGCTCGACCATTGCGAGGATCCGGCGAATTCGGCGCTGTGGGCCGACGTGAGCCCGACCAGCGAGCTGATCCTCGACGAGGCGCCGGTGCGCCTGCCGAACGATCTCGCGCTGCTGCCCGCACCGTTCTTCGACCGGCGCGACAACGGCCTCGTGCGGCTGCCGTTCGTGCTGCCCGCCTCGCCCGATTCGGCGACGCTGCGCAGCGCGGGCGTGCTCGCGTCGTGGTTCGGCGCGCTGGCCGACTACCGGCATGCGCGCTTCCCCGTCTCGACGGCGCTGCCGTCCGACGACCAGGCGGTGGTGATCGGCACGGTCGCGACGCTGCCGGCGGCGCTCGCGCTGCCGACCGTCGGCGGCCCGACGCTCGCGATCGTCGACAATCCGGCCGCGCCGGGCCGCAAGCTGCTCGTCGTCACGGGACGCACCGCCGCCGAGGTCGACGATGCGGTCGCGACCCTCGTGCTCGGCCGCGCGGCGCTGTCGGGCCCGACGGCGACCGTGGCGCACGTCGATCCCGGCGCGCCGCGCAAGCCGTACGATGCGCCGCGCTGGCTGCCGGTCAACCGGCCGATCGCGTTCCGCGAACTCGTGTCGGATCCGCGCGAGCTGGAAGTGCGAGGCACGACGCCCGACGCGATCCGGCTGAACCTGCGCGTGCCGGCCGATCTCCATTCGTGGAACGGCGCGGGCGTGCCGATCACGCTGCGCTACCGCTACACGGCGCCGACCGTGCAGGACAACTCGACGCTCGCGGTCGAGATCAACGACCAGCTGGTCAAGTCGTACCGGCTCGCGCCGGCCCGCGCCGAGGACGCGCGCGGCCGCCTGCAGCTGCCGCTGCTGTCGGTGCCGGAAGGGCGCGTGACGAGCGACGTCGACATTCCCGCGTTTCGCGTCGGCAGCGGCAACCAGCTGCAGTTCCGCTTCACGCTCGATTCGCAGAAGACGGGCCTGTGCTCGAGCACCGCGAACGAGCCGCAGCGCGCGGCGATCGATCCCGATTCGACGATCGATTTCTCGCACTTCGTCCATTACGCACAGCTGCCGAACCTCGCGTTCTTCGCGAACAGCGGCTTCCCGTTCACGCGTTTCGCGGACCTGTCGCAGACGGCCGTCGTGATGCCCGACCGGCCGTCGCCGCAGGAACTCGAGGCCTACCTGACGATGCTCGGCCACATGGGCGAGTGGACTGGCTTCCCGGCGCTGCGCGTGCAGGTCGTGCGGGCCGGCGAGGTCGCCGCGCTGGCGGGCGGCAAGGACCTGCTCGTGATCGACGGCGCATCGTCGTCGCCGCTGCTCGCGCACTGGCGCGCCGCGCTGCCGCTCGCGATCGGCGAGCCGGGCGGCGCCGGCGCGGCGCGCGTCGCGTTCTCGGTGAAGGAGCGCTGGCGCAACGGCGTCGGCGTGGCCGACGGCGGCGCGAATATCGAGCAGACCGGTCCGCTCGCGGCACTGGCCGGCTTCGAGCTGCCGGCCAGCCACGGTCGCAGCGTGGTCGCGCTGACGGCGACCGAGCCGTCGCGCCTGGGCGACCTGCTCGACGTGTTCCAGAAGCCGGGCCTCGTCTCGCAGCTGCAGGGCGATCTCGCGCTGGTGCGGCCGGGCACGGTCGACAGCCTGCGCGTCGGCGAGCCGTACGTGGTCGGCTTCGTGCCGTGGTATGCGCGCGTGTGGACGCATGCGGCGCGGCATCCGGTCGTGCTCGGCGCGGTCGGCGTGGTCGCCGGCCTGCTGCTCGCGCTCGGCGTGTTCAGCGTGCTGCAGCGGATCGCCGCGCGTCGACGGGGGATGTGATCGATGGGCCGGGCAATGGCAGGGCGACGGGCATGGCGCGTCGGCGCGACGCTGGCAGTGGCGGTCGCGGCGACGTGCGCGGCGGCCGGCATGGCCACGCGCGCGCAGGCCGCGGGCGGCAACCCGGCCGATACGGGCTGCGCCGCGGCGTGGCCGCGCTGGGATGCGTTCAAGCACGACTTCGTGTCGCCCGACGGGCGCGTGATCGACGTCGGCTCGGCCGATTCGCGCACGGTCTCCGAAGGGCAGGCGTACGGGCTGTTCTTCGCGCTCGTCGCGAACGACCGCCATGCGTTCGACACGATCCTCGCGTGGACCGAGAACAATCTCGCGCAGGGCGACCTCAGCGCGCATCTGCCCGCGTGGTTGTGGGGCCGCGCGCCGGACGGCGCATGGCGCGTGCTCGACGCGAACGCGGCATCGGATGCCGATCTGTGGATTGCCTATGCGCTGGTCGAGGCCGGGCGGCTGTGGCATGAACGCAGCTATACGGCGCGCGGCGCGCTGCTCGCCAGGCGCGTGCTCGACGACGAGACGGCCGTCGTGCCCGGTCTCGGCCTCACGCTGCTGCCGGGGCCGACCGGATTCCGGCTCGCGAACGGGCAGTGGCGCGTGAATCCGAGCTATTCGCCGCCGCAGGTGATCCGCGGGCTCGCCGCAAGGCTGCCCGACGATCGCCGCTGGGCCGCGCTCGCGACCAGCACCGCGCGCGTGCTGCTCGACACGGCGCCGAAGGGTTTCTCGCCCGACTGGGCGCTGTATCGCGCGGGCGCGGGTTTCGAGCCCGACCCGGACACGCATGCGGAGGGCGCGTACAACGCGATCCGCGTGTATCTGTGGGCCGGCATGCTCGATCGCGCCGACCCGCTCGCCGCGCCGCTGCTCGCGCGGTTCGCGCCGTTTGCCGAGCGCATCGCCGCGCACGGTGCGCCGCCGGAGAAGGTCGACACGACGACGGGCGTCGCGGCGCCGAACGACGGCAACGGCGGTTTTTCGGCGGCGGCCGTGCCGTTTCTCGATGCGCGCGGCCAGCATGCGCTCGCGGATGCGCAGGCCGCGCGCGTCGATGCGCTCGCGCGCCAGGCGGCGCCCGGCTATTACACGAGCGTGCTGACGCTGTTCGGCTTCGGGTGGCGCGACGGACGCTACCGTTTCGGCGCGGACGGCTCGCTCGACGTGCGCTGGGGAGACCGGTCGTGCGCCGCCCGCTGAAGCGCACCGCGCCGCATGTGGCGGGATTCGCGTGGCTCGCGTCGTCGGTGTGCGCGGCGGCGCCCGGCGCAGCGCCGCCCGGCGCGAGCCCGCCGCAGGCCGCGGTGCCGAAGGCCGCGCCCGCGGCGCCGGCCCGGCCGGCATCCGCGGCGGCGGGCGCCGATCTCGCCGATGCGCGTCGTCAGCTGGCGACCGCGCGGATGTGGGGCGTCAAGCATCGCGACGACCTCGCGCGCGACGCGCTGAACAAGGGGCTGCTGATCGCGCCCGGCGATCCCGAGCTGCTCGCGGAGCAGGTGCGCGTGCTGCTGCGGCTCGGCGACGCGAAAGGTGCGCAGGCCGCGCTCGCGCGCCTGCAGGCGCGCGCGCCCGATGCGCCCGATACGCGGCGGGTGGCCGACGAATACCGCGTCGCGACGAGCGGGCGCGGCGAGATGGCCCAGATCCGGCTGCTCGCGCGCAGCGGCCGCGCGGACGAAGCGGCCCGGCGGATCGTCGCGCTGTTTCCGAACGGTGCGCCGTCCGGCGCGCTCGGCGCCGAGTATTACCAGATCGTCGCGAATGCGCCGGGCGGTCGCGAGCCGGCGATCGCCGCGCTGCGCCGCGCGGTCGCGGCCGACCCGGGCGACACGAGTTCGGCGCTCGCGCTTGCGCGGCTGCTGAACCAGCGCGCCGACACGCGTGCGGACGCGAACCGGATCGCGTGGGCGCTCGCGAAGCGGGCCGACGCCGATCACGCCGAAGCGATGGCCGTGTGGCGGCGCGTGCTGCAATCCGCGGGCGCCGATCCGGCCTATCTCGACGCGCTGCACGCCTATCTCGCACTGGCGCCGGACGAGACCGAGTTCAGCGATCGGATCGCCGAACTGGACCGCCAGCGCGAGGCGCAGCGCCGGCTCGAACGCGATCCCGACTACATCGCGCAGCAGCGCGGGCTGCAGGCGCTCGCGCGCGGCGAGCTGGCGGCCGCCGATCCGCTGCTGACGCGCGCCGCGCGCGCCCGCGCCGAGGACCCCGACGCGGTGGGCGGGCTCGGCCTGCTGCGCCTGCGACAGGGCCGTCACGACGAGGCGCGGGCGCTGTTCGCGCGGGCCGCGTCGCTCGGCGCCGACCAGCGCGGCAAATGGGAAGGCCTTGCACGCACCGCGCGGTTCTGGGGCCTGCTCGCGCAGGGCCGCGCCGCGGCGGCGGCCGGCCGCGCGCAGGAGGCCGAGCGCGCGGCGCGCGCCGCGCTCGCGATGCAGCCGGACAGTCCGGACGCGAAGCTGCAGCTCGCCGACGCCTTGCTCGCGCAGCGCGACTGGGCGCGCGCGGAGCCGCTGCTGCGCGAATTGCTGGCCGCGCGTGCGCCGAGCCTGTCGGCCGTGCGGGGCGCGGCCACGCTGTACGAAAACACCGGCCGCGCGGACCGGATCGGACCGCTGCTCGATGCGTTGCAACAGCGGATGACCGACCGCGACGATCGCCATGCGCTCGACGGCCTGCGTGCCGACCTGCTCGCGAACCAGGCGCGCGCGCTCGCGGACAAGGGCGAACGCGGGCCCGCCGCGCAGCGTTACGAGGCGGCCGTGCGCGCGGCGCCCGACGCGCCGTGGACGCGCTTCGCGCTCGCGCGGCTGTATCGCGACATGGGCTTGCCGCAGCTCGGCCGCACGGTGATGGACGAAGGGCTCGCGCATGCCGGCACGCCCGAGATGCGCTATGCGACGGCGCTGTACCGCAACTCGCTCGACGACGTGGCGGGCGCGCAGGCCGCGCTCGCGCCGGTCGACGACGCGCAGCGCTCGGACGGCATGCGCGCGCTGGCCCGCAAGCTCGACGCCGAAAGCGCGCTGGCCGATGCGCGCGGCGCGTTCGGGCGCGGCGACCGCGCGGCATTCGCGGCGGCGCTCGCGCACGCGCAGGCGAGCGCGCCGGACGATCCCGACATGCTGGCCGCGCTCGGCACGCAGTGGATCGACGCGGGCGACGCCGATCGCGGCCTCGCGCCGCTGCACGACTGGATCCTCGCGCATCCGGCCGACGCCGACGCGGACGTGCGGCTGCGCTACGGCGACCTGCTCGGCCGCGCGGGGCGCGACGACGCGCTGGCCGCCTGGCTCGACACGCTGCGCGGCCTGCCGTCGCTGACGCCCGCGCAGTCCGCGCGGCTCGAGGATCAGTCGCTGCGGCTCGTGCTGCGCCGCACCGACGACGCGATCGCGCGGCAGGACTATGCGCAGGCGCGTGCGCAGCTCGAGCGCGCGAGCGCGGCCGGCCGCGCGGATCCGCGCTATGCGCTCGAACTGGCCGATCTCGAACGTGCACAGGGCCACTACGGCGCGGCGCGCGACGCGCTCGCGCCGCTGGCGACGCGCACGCCCGACGATGCGAACGTGCAGCTCGCGCTGGCCCGCATCGACGAGGACAGCGGCGCGCGCGCCGCCGCGCTCGCCCGCGTGCAGGCCGTGCTCGCGCGCACGCCGGACGACGACGTCGACACGCGCCTGTCGGCGGTGCGGCGCCTGAATGCGCTGCGCCGCCCGGACGAGGCCGCGCAGGTCACGGAGCAGTTGCAGGCCGCGTATCCGGCGCGCGCCGACGTGTCGCTCGCGGCGGGCAGCGTCGCCGAGGCGCAGGGCCGCTACGACGACGCGGCCTCGCTGTACCGGCTGTCGCTGTCGCAGGAGCGCGCGCAAGGCGTGACGCCGCGCCGCGACGGCCGCACGCCCGCGCAGGCCGCGTTCGCGGATCTCGAGCAGCGCCGCGACCCGGAGATCGAGATCGGCTGGCTGCCTGCGTACAAGTCGGGCGACAACGGCGTGTCCCTGTATCGCGCGCAGCAGGTGCCGGTCTACATGCAGCTGCCGGTGCGCTACGACGGGCATGCGTTCCTGCAGCTCGACACCGTGCATCTCGACGCCGGCACGCTCGACACCAGCGATCCGTCGTCGTACGCGCTGAACACGTTCGCGCTGTATCCGGCGCTGAACGCGCCGGCCGCGAATCCGCCGGGCTCGCTGCACCAGTCGGCGACGGGCGTCGCGGTCGGCGCGGGCTACAAGACCGACGCGTGGCGCTTCGACGTCGGCACGTCGCCGCTCGGCTTTCCGGTGCAGTACGTGGTCGGCGGCGTGCGCTACCGCTTCGACGCGGGCCCCGCGAGCTTCACGGTGAACGCGTCGCGGCGGCCCGAGACCAGCAGCGTGCTGTCGTATGCGGGGTTTCGCGATCCGTGGACGGGCGCGGTCTGGGGCGGCGTGCGGCGCGACGGCATCGACCTGCGCGCGTCGGCCGACGTCGGTCGCACCAACCTGTTCGCGGAATTCGGCGCGGGCGTGCTGTCGGGCCGCAATGTCGAGCGCAACGCGGCCGTCACGCTGCGCACCGGCTTCACGGTGCCCGTGTACGAACGCGCGACGATGCGCGTGAGCACGGGGCTCGTCGGCAGCGCATGGCACTACGCGCAGAACCTGCGCTACTACACGTACGGGCAGGGCGGCTACTACAGCCCGCAGCGCTATCTGTCGCTCGGCGTGCCGCTCGAATGGGCCGGGCGCGTCGACGCGCTGTCGTGGGACCTGACCGTGACGGGCGGCATCTCGAACAGTTACGAGCGCGACACGCCGTATTTTCCGCTCGGGGTGCCGGGCGTCGCCGGGCTGAAGTCGGCGGATGCGATCGCGGCGCTCGCTTATGGGGGCAGCTCGACCCGCGGCGTGTCGTTCTCGTACGGCGTCAACGGCATCGTCGAATATCGCGTGAACCCGCACCTGAGCGTCGGCGCGCAGCTGCACATCGATCGTTCGCACGACTATGCGCCGAGTTCGGCACTCGTGTACCTGCGCTACGCGTTCGACGCGCGTGCGCCGCGCAACTGGCTCGTCACGCCGACGCCGGTGCGCCTGTATTCGGACTATTAGGGGAAGCGCGTGAATTCCGACCTCAACGCCACTCGCTCCGCGCCCGCCGCCGCCGGGCTGCTCGGCCGCCTGCGCGCGCTGCTGGGCGCGGGGCCGGCGGGCGGCCGTTCCGGCACGCCGGGGCGGCTCGCGATCGACGGGCTGCCCGACACGTGGACGCAGCTCGAACCGGGCGGCCTGTACGCGATCTACGCGGCGGCGCGCACGCCCGCGTGCGACGCGCTCGTGTGGGAAAGCGCGCGGCAGGCGCGCACGCGCGACGTGACGGTCGTGCTCGCGCGCGACGCGGCGCGCGTCGCCGAGCAGATGCAGGCGCGCGGCTTCGCGGGCGGTGCGCGGCCGGCCGGCTGGCCGGGCCGGCTCAACGTGCTGGCGATGCCGCCGGCGCCCGCCGCCATCGACGACGCGGCCGAACCCGACGCAAATGCACCGCGCCGCGCGGCGCCCGGCCCGTTTGCGCGCCTGACGGGCGGACTGCGTGCGCTGAAGCGCTACGGCTTTCGCGCGCGCTCGCTGTATTTCGTCGAAGGCGCACAGCGCTGGTTCAGCTGGGACGATCCGGCCGCGCTCGCGGAGGAGGGGCGCGCGCTTGCCGACTGGTGTCGCACGTACCGGATCGCGCTGGTGCTGCTGCTCGATCCCGACACCGCGCCCGCGGACGCCGGCATGCGCACCGACGATCCGTCCTGGGTGCGCGACGCGGACCGTACGCCGCGCAGCGGCTTTCACGGCGTATGTGCGGGCGTCGCGCAGTTGCAGCGCACGCATGGCGAGCTGCTGTGGAGCGTCGAGTTCTGGCGCGCGGGCGACACGCTCGCCGCGGGCGAGGTGCGGCCGCTGCGGTTCGCGGCCGGCGGCCGGCTGTCGGCGAACCTCGACGCCGACGCGGCCGAGCCGGCGCGGCGCACCAAGCTCGCAAGCGACGAGGATCGCATCGTCGTCAGCCGCGCGGTGGTCGACGGCATGAGCCGCGTGCCCGCCGACTGGGAAATCGTCGACGACAACGCGGCGGTCGTCGCCGCCTGCGCGCATGCGCAAGCCGCGACGGCGGTGCTGGTGTTCCGCACGCATGCGCAGCTCGAGTCGCTGTGCGCGGACGTGCATGCGCTGCGCCGGCAAAGCGGCGGCGCGCTGAAGATCGCGGTCGTCGAGCGCGGCGAGGTGCTGCGCCAGCAGTTCGAGATGCTGGTGCTGAGCGTCGGCGCGAACCGCATCGTCGGGCGCGACCTGCCGCCCACGCGGGTGCAGGCCGCCGTGCACGCGCTGCGCGGGCAGCTTTACGCGCGCCCGGTCGCGGCCGACTATCGCGCGGCGCTCGCGGCGGCGCTCGGCGATTCGGTGCTCGGCTATCTGCCGGTCGGCGCGTTCTGTCTGCGGATTGCCGCCGTGCTCGAACGCGGCGCGGTGCTGGCGCTACCGCATACGCTCGTGAAGATGACGCTGCTGCCCGGCGTGTCGCATGTCGATGCGCTGCGGCGCTGCCATCCGCGCCGCGCGGGCGACGTCGTGACGGCCGATGCCGCGCACCTGTACGTGTTCCTGTTCGCCTGCGAGCCGGCCGACGCCGACGATGCGCTGGCGCGGATCTTCGATGCGCCGGTCGACACGCTGTCCGACCGGACCGTCTGCCTCGGGCAGGGCAGTATCGACGCCGAACTGCATGCGCTGAAGGCCGAGAACCGGCGCGCGCCGATCGCCGACTACAGCGACCTGTTCGCGACGCCGCAGCCGGCCGGCGGCGTACCGGGCCGCAGCGGCGGTGCGGCGCCGGCGGTCGATGTCAACGGCGCGGCCGGTGTGACTGGCGTGGCCGACGGCGACCGGAACGCGGCGCCTTCACAGGCGGCGCCAGCCGGCGACCAGACGGCACCCGCGCCGCTGTCGTCGTTTCCCGCCGCGCGCGCACGCGGCGCCATCCGCAGCGCGATGCCGCTGCGCAAGCCGGAGGGCGCATGATTGCCGAACTCGTGATCGGATTTATCGTCGGCATCGCGATCGCGGTGCCCGTGTGGATCGTGACGCAGCACCTCGGCATCGGCCGCGGCTTTCATGCGCCGCGCGGGATCGGCCGGCAGGACGCGGTGCCGTGCGAGATCGTGCCGGTCGCGCTGCGCGGGCGGCTGCTGCCCGATGCGAGCCGCACCGACGAGGCCGTGCGATGAAGACGATCGCGATCACCTCGACGACGGGCGGCGCGGGCCGCACCACGCTCGCCGCGGCGCTCGCGGTGCTGCTCGCGCGCCGCGGCCGGCCCGTGGTCGCGGTCGAGTTCGATCCGCAGAACCTGATGAGCGCGGCGCTCGGTCTCGATACGCCGCCCGATGCGGGGCTCGCGCAGAGCCTGCTCGACCCGTCGCGGCCCTGGCATGCGCATACCTGGCGCAATGCCGACGGCGTGCTGTTCGTGCCGTACGGGCCGGTCGACGCGGCCGGGGCGGCCGCCTGCGACGCGCGGCTCGCGGCCGAACCCGCGTGGCTCGCGCACGCGCTCGACGAGATCGCGCTGCCGGCCGACGGCGCGGTGCTGATCGACACCGCCCGCTATCCGTCGCTGCAGGCCGAGCAGGCGATCCACCGCGCGGACCTGACGCTCGTCGTGGTGCCGCCCGAGCCGCTCGCATGCGCGACGGTCGCCGCGCGACTCGGCGCGCTGCGCGCGGGCGGCGGCGCCGTGCAGATCGTCGTGAACCGGCTGAACCCGGCGCGCGACATGCAGCGCGACGCGCTCGCGATGCTGCGCGCGGCGGCCGGCCCGTCGACGCTGCTCGAACAGCGGATCCACGTCGACGCGGCCGTGCCCGAGGCGCTCGCGCGCGGCAGCTGGATCTTCGACGATGCGCCGTATTCGCAGGCGTCGCACGACCTGAGCGGCGTCGCGAACTGGGTCGACGCATGGCTCGCGGCCGCATCGGCCGGCCACGCGGGAGCGGCGCGATGAAGGCCGCGTTCGCCGCGACGCTGCGCACGACCGGCCGCCGTGCGGCGGACTGGCTCGCGCGCGGCATCGGGCTGCCGGCGCAGCGCACGCTGCTCGACTGGCTGGTGCGGCTGTTCTTCCACGCACCGCCGCCGGGGCGCGCCGACCCCGCCCGCCGCTGGGCGCGCATCGCGTTCCTGCGGCTCGCGCGCGAGTGGGGCGTGCTGCAGCCGCTCAGCCCGCGCGAATGGCTGTGGCGCGCGTTCGTGCGGGCGCCGCACGCGGCCGACGGCCGGCCCGCGCGCGATCCGCTCGCCTGGTTCGACCGCAGCGTCGTGCCGGTCTACGTGGCGATGCGCGCGCTCGGGCGGCGCATCGACGCGGTGCTCGCGCGCCTGCCGTGGGACCGCTGGGGCGGCTGGCTCGACGCGCGCGCGAACGGCGTCGGCCGGCGCCGCTGGCTCGCGCCGCTGCTGCTGCTGGCCGGCGCGCTGATGTGGGCGGCGGCCGGGATGTCGCCGCTGATGCCCGGCGCGCAGTTCGCGTTCTTCGCGATCGTCGCGGTGCTGGCGCTCGCGCTGCGCCGGCTGCCCGGCCACCTGCCGACGCTCGCGCTCGCGTCGCTGGCCTTGCTCGCGACGGTGCGCTACGTGTGGTGGCGCACGACGCAGACGCTCGACTTCCGCAGCCCGGTCGAGGCGGTGGCCGGCTATCTGCTGTACGGCGCCGAAGCCTATACGTGGATGATCCTGCTGCTCGGCTTCGTGCAGACCGCATGGCCGCTCGACCGCCCGATCGTGCCGCTGCCCGGCGATCCCGACACGTGGCCGAGCGTCGACGTGTACATCCCGACCTACAACGAGCCGCTGTCGGTCGTGAAGCCGACCGTGTTCGCCGCGCAGAGCATCGACTGGCCCACGGCGAAGCTGCGCGTATACCTGCTCGACGACGGCCGCCGGCCCGAGTTCGCGGCATTCGCGCGCGAAGCCGGCATCGACTACCTGACGCGCGACGACAACCTGCACGCGAAAGCCGGCAACATCAACCGCGCACTGCCGAAGACGCACGGCGAGTACATCGCGATCTTCGACTGCGACCACGTGCCGACCCGCTCGTTCCTGCAGACGACGATGGGCGTGTTCCTGCGCGACCCGAAATGCGCGCTGGTGCAGACGCCGCACCATTTCTTCTCGCCCGATCCGTTCGAGCGCAACCTCGGCACGTTCCGCGAGATCCCGAACGAGGGCAACCTGTTCTACGGTCTCGTGCAGTCGGGCAACGACCTGTGGAACGCGACGTTCTTCTGCGGGTCGTGCGCGGTGCTCAGGCGCACGGCGCTCGAGGAAGTCGGCGGCGTCGCGGTCGAGACCGTGACCGAAGACGCGCATACGGCGCTCAAGCTGCATCGCCGCGGCTATACGTCCGCGTACCTGCCGACCGTGCAGGCGGCCGGCCTCGCGACCGAAAGCCTCGCGGGCCACGTGAAGCAGCGCACGCGCTGGGCGCGCGGCATGGCGCAGATCTTCCGCATCGACAACCCGTTCCTCGGACGCGGGCTCGGCTTCGTGCAGCGGATCTGCTACGGCAATGCGATGCTGCATTTCTTCTACGGCATTCCGCGGCTCGTGTTCCTGACGATTCCGTTCGCATACCTGTTCTTCCACCTGTATTTCATCAACGCGTCGGCGCTCGCGCTCGCGAGCTACGTCGTGCCGTATCTGGTGCTCGCGAACGTCGCGAACTCGCGGATGCAGGGACGCTACCGCCATTCGTTCTGGGCCGAGGTCTACGAGTCAGTGCTCGCGTGGTACATCGCGCTGCCGACCACCGTCGCGTTCTTCAGCCCGAAGCACGGCAAGTTCAACGTGACCGACAAGGGCGGCCGGATCGACCAGGGCTACGTCGACTGGTCGACGTCGAAGCCGTATCTCGTGCTGTTCGGGCTGAACGTGCTCGCGATCGCCGCCGGCCTGTGGCGGCTCGTGGCCGACCAGGGCGACGAGGCGTCGACGATCCTGATCACGCTCGGCTGGACCGTCTACAACCTCGCGATGCTCGGCGCGGCGCTGGCCGTCGCGCGCGAGACGAAGCAGGTGCGCGTCACGCACCGTATCGCGATGCGCGTGCCGGCCACGCTGCTGCTGGCCGACGGCACGACGGCCGCGTGCTTCACCAGCGACTATTCGACCGGCGGCCTCGGCCTCGAAGCGGTGCCGGGGCTGTCGCTCGCGGTCGGCGACCCGCTGACGGTGTGCGTGACGCGCGGCGACCGTTCGTTCCCGTTCCCGGCGCGCGTGAGCCGCGTGACGCCGACGCACGTCGGCCTGAGTTTCGACGCGCTGACGCTCGACCAGGAGCGCCAGCTCGTGCAATGCACGTTCGGCCGCGCGGACGCGTGGCTCGACTGGCATGCGGGCGAACAGGCCGACACGCCGCTGCGCGGACTGAAGGAAGTGCTGCGCGTCGGCGTCGACGGCTACGTGCGGATGTGGAAGGGTGCGATGCGCGGGCTGCAGGCGCTGCTGGCGCCGAAGCTCGATCGGGCGCGCGACTGATCGCCGCCTATCATGGAGTGGTTTCGATGACGTTCTGGAATCTGTATTTCATCCTGAAGTTCGCGCTGTTCGCGACCGGCCACCTGCAGCCGCTGTGGCTCGCCAACCTCGGCTTCGCGCTGGCGCTCGCGGCGAGCGCGCCGATCCGCGCGCGCGCGTGGCGCATCGTGCGGCAGGTCGCGGCCGTCGCGATCGCGGTACCGCTGCTCGCGCGCGAGCTGCATGCGCCGCCGCTCGCGCGGCTGGCCGAGGCCGCGCGCGAGGTGAGCACGTTCCGGCTCGACTACTGGATGGAGATCCTGCCGCGGCTGCTGCCGCCCGTGCTGCTGCTGACGGTGGCCGGCGCGCTGATCGTCTATTTCATCGTCAACCGCTGGGTGCGCGTCGCGACCTTCGTGCTCGCGGCGCTGATCGTGATGCCGCTGTGGCAGGCCGGCACCGGCCTGCTTGCGCGCACGACGCCGAACGCGCCGCAGCAGGCGAACGCGACCGGCATGGCGCGCGCGGACCAGCCCGAGGATCACAACGCCGCGCTCGCGACGTTCCGCGCGCAGGAGTCGCAGCGGCAGGTCGCGTTCGGCCATCTCGGCAGCGATCCCGCCGCGCAGTTCGACGTGATCGTGCTGCATATCTGCTCGCTGTCGTGGGACGACCTCGATGCGGCGAAGGTCCGCAATCATCCGATGCTGAGCCACTTCGACTATCTGTTCACGAACTTCAGCACGGCGGCGAGCTACAGCGGCCCCGCGGCGATTCGCGTGCTGCGCGCGAGCTGCGGGCAGGAGGCGCACGCGGACCTGTACAAGCCCGCGCCGCAACAGTGCTACCTGTTCGCGCAGCTCGCGAGCGCCGGCTACACGGTGCAGTCGCTGCTGAACCACGACGGCCATTTCGACAACTTCCTGCAGGTCGTGCACGACAACATCGGCGTGCCCGATGCGCCGATGGTGTCGAACGACGCGGCGCCCGTCGCGATGCACGCGTTCGACGGCTCCGCGATCAAGGACGACTATGCGACGCTCTCGAACTGGTACGCGCAGCGCGCATCGGTGCCGGGGCCCGTCGCGCTGTACTACAACACGATCAGCCTGCATGACGGCAATCGCGTGGTCGGCAGTTCGCTGACGAGCATCGATTCGTATCCGCAGCGCGCAACCAGGCTGATGAGCGACTTCGACCGGCTCGCCGACCTGATCGCGCAGTCGGGCCGGCGCGCGGTGATCGTGTTCGTGCCCGAGCACGGCGCCGCGTTGCGCGGCGACAAGAACCAGGTCGCGGGCCTGCGCGAGATCCCGACGCCGCGCATCGTGCACGGGCCGGTCGGCGTGCGGCTGGTCGGCTTTGCCGGCAACCACGGCACGACCACCGTGATCGACCAGCCGACCAGCTTCCTCGCGCTCGCGCAGCTGCTGTCGAACCTCGTGTCGAACAGCCCGTTCAAGCCCGGCGCGACGCTTGCGCAGTACGCGGCCGATCTGCCGCGCACGCGCATGGTCGGCGAGAACGAGGGCACGGTGACGATGCAGACGGCCGCGGGCTACGCGGTCAAGACTCCGGACGGCGTATGGATCGACGAACAGTGAACCCGACCGAGGGCGACGGCGATCGCCTGTCGCAGCCGAACGACGTGCTCGGCTTCGCGCGGCATCTGCCTGCATTCGATCCCGAATGCTATGTCGACGAGCAGGCGCGCCGCGCGTATCTCGACGCGCTCGAGCGCTGGCCGGTGCTGGCCAGGCTGATGGGGCGGACGCGCTGATCCGCCGGCGCGCGACGGGCGGCACGCATGCGTGCGGCTCGCCTCACGCCGCGCCGGCGCCGATGCGCGTTCAGTGGGCGCCGCGTTCCGGCTGGCGCGTCCACTCGTTTTCCTCGCCGGGCACCTTGCCGAAGGTCTGCGCGGCCCACGCGCTGCGCGCCGCTTCGATCTTCGCGCGCGAGCTCGACACGAAGTTCCATTCGATGAAGCGTTCGCCGGGCAGGTGCGCGCCGCCGAGCAGCATCGCGCGCGCGCCGTTCGCGCTCGCCAGCGCGACGCTCGCGCCCGGTTCGAGCACGGCCATCGTCGCGGGGGCGAGCGGCGTGCCGTCGATGCTCAGGTCGCCGTCGACCAGATAGACGCCGCGCTCGTCGTGCTCCGCATCGAGCGCGAGCCGGCCGCCTGCGGCGAATTCGGCATACGCGTACAGCGTCGGCGAAAACACCGCGACCGGCGACGCGAGCCCGAACGCAGTGCCCGCAATCACGCGCACGCGCGCGCCGTCGCGCTCGAACGACGGCAGCGTGTCGGCCGGATGATGGACGAACGCGGGCGCGGCGTCCTCGTGCTCGACCGGCAGCGCAACCCAGGTCTGGATGCCGTGCACGGGCTGCTCGCGCGGGCGATCGTCGTCGGGCGAGCGCTCCGAGTGGACGATGCCGCGCCCGGCCGTCATCCAGTTCACGTCGCCGGGCACGATCTTCTGCCGGAAGCCGAGACTGTCGTGATGCATCAGCGTGCCGTCGAACAGGTAGGTGACGGTCGCGAGCCCGATATGCGGATGCGGCAGCACGTCGATGCCGCGGCCGGCCGGCAGTACCGCCGGCCCCATCTCGTCGAAGAAGATGAAGGGGCCGACGAGGCGTGCCGCGCGCGCGGGCAGCACGCGGCGCACGACGAGATTGCCGATGTCGCTGTCGCGCGGCGTGAGGAGGGTCTTGATCGATGCGGACATGATGCGGGCCTCGTGGTCGGTGCGGTGCGTCACGCGATCGCGGTGTCGATCGTGATCGGATGGGTGAGGATCCGGTGTACCGGGCACGCGTTCGCGATCTGCAGCAGGCGCTCGCGCTGCTCGCCGGACAGCTCGCCGTCGAGCGTGATGCGGCGCGTGATCGTGCTGCCGGTGCTGCCCGATTCGTGGGCGAGCTTCACGTGCACTTCGGTCAGCGGCCAGCCCTTGCGCTGCGCGTACATCTTCAGCGTGATCGCCGTGCATGCGCCGAGGCTCGACAGCAGCAGCGCGACCGGCGTCGGCGCGGCGTCGCCGCCGCCGAGCGGCGCGGGTTCGTCGGCGCGCCACTGGTGGACGCCGTCGCTGAAGTGGACCAGGTAATCGATCGAGCCGATGCTCGCTTCGACGGACAGTTCGCTCATGGGAATTCCAGTTGGGGAAGGGGCCGGCACCGGCGCCGGTGGTTACGCTTCGAGCAGCCGCAGCCGCCGCAGTTCCTCGAAGGCGAGTTCGGACCCGATGCAGCACCGTGTCGTCGACTTTGCCGGCGCGGAGCAGGTCGAGCAGCGCCCGGCGCGACCCGCCAACGCGTTCGGCTTGCAGCATGCGGGTGCGCCCGCGGCGGCCCCTTCAGGTTTCGCGCCGGCCGGTGCAGCGCCGCGCCGTTACAGGTTCGGCGACAGCTCGAGCGCGTTCGTCAGGTCGCCCATCGGCTGCGCGCCGTTGGCCTTCAGCGCGTCGTCGCGCTGCTGCAGGCCCGCGAGGCGCGGCAGCGAGAAGCGGCGCGTGATGAAGCGCAGGATCGAGCCCGTGTCGTACTGCGTATGGTCGACGAAGCCCTTCTTCGCATACGGCGACACGATCAGCGCCGGAATGCGCGTGCCCGGACCCCAGCGGTCGGCGGTCGGCGGCGCGGCATGATCCCAGAAGCCGCCGTTTTCGTCGTACGTGACGATCACGACCATGTTCTTCCACTGCGGGCTCGCCTGCAGGTGCGCGATCACGTCGGCGATGTGCTGATCGCCGGAGGTGACGTCCGTGTAGCCCGGGTGCTCGTTCAGGTTGCCCTGCGGCTTGTAGAACGCGACCTGCGGCAGCGTGCCGGCGTCGATCGCCTTGATGAACTCGGCGCCGTTCGCGCCGCCGTCGAGCAGGTGCTGCGCGCGGCTCGCGGTGCCCGGCGCCTGGTTCGCGAAGTAGTTGAACGGCTGGTGGTGCGGCTGGAAGTTCGGCGTCGACAGGTCGGCGCCGTAGATCACGTTCGACGTGCCGTTCTGGCTCGCCTGCAGCGCCTGGCCCCACGCGCCGCCGTACCAGGCCCACGACACGTTCGCCTTGGTCAGCAGGTCGCCGATGTTGGTCGCCGTCTGCGCCGGCATCGTCGAGCTGTTGGCCGGATCGGCGAGCAGCGGGTCGCCGCCGGCGGCCGCCTTGTTGCCGCTCGGCTGATACGGCGGCTGCATCGTGTTGACCGCGTAGAAGTCGGGCGTGAGCGCGCCGTCGTTGACGAACTTCGGCGGGCCGCTCAGCGCGGAGGCGGGCGAGTTCGTCGCCACCTTCAGCGACTTGCCGTCGGCGTTCAGGACGGCGATCTTGCCGGCCGCCGGGCTCTTGTCGGCGTTCGCATAGTACGGCGCGCAGGCGCAGATCAGGTACTGGTGGTTCAGGAACGAGCCGCCGAACGCGCCCATGAAGAAGTTGTCGGCGAGCACGTACTGCTGCGCGATCTTCCACAGCGGCAGCTTCGACGGGTCCGGCGTGTAGTGGCCCATCGTCAGGCCGCCCGCATCGGTCCATGCGGCGTACATGTCGTTCTTGCCGCCGTTGATCTGCATCTGGTCCTGGTAGAAGCGGTGCACGATGTCGCGCGTCGCGATGCTCATCGGCTGGTTGAAGCCCTTCGGATCGTCGATCGCGAACGGCGCGTTCGGCAGATTCGCCGTCATCGCCTCGGTGACCGCCGGCGTGATGCCGGTCGCGGTCAGGCCGCCCCAGACCTTCGGCAGCGTCGCCATCGTCGAGCCGTCGCGATCCTTCTGCACCGAGTTCGCGGCCGTTGCGTTCTGCAGGCCGTTCGCGCCCGGGAAATTGCCGTACAGGTTGTCGAAGCTGCGGTTTTCCGCATAGATCACGACGACGTTCTTGACGGCGGACAAGCCCTGCTGCGTGACGTCGTCGCCGCCGCAGGCGGTCAGGCTGAGCGCGGCCGCGAGGGCGATCGGCGTGTAGCGAATCCAGGCGTGCTTCTTCATGCGTTGTTCTCTCTTTCGTCGTTGGTCGCGTGTGGGAACCGGGTTGGCGTCGCGCCGGCTCGGCACGCGCCGACCGGCTGCGCGCATTATCTGGAAACGATTTGACAGGCGGGTGTAGGGCTGCTTTCAATTGACTGTCGGTAGAACGTCATGTGACGGTCACGGAACTGACATAAGCTCCGCACGATTGCCACCGCTACCCATAGAACGACGATGCCCATCACCCCGAAATCCCTCGCGTCCGCGCGACCGTTGAGTCACGCCGTGGCGACCCTGGCGCTGGCTGCCGGGCTCGCGGCGTTCGCCGGTTGCGATGCGCGGCCGGACGCGAATGCGCCGGCCGCGTCCGTCGTGCCCGCGGCACAGGCCGCCCCGGCCGCGCCGGCCGTCGCGCCGGCCAGCCAGCCGCAGACGCGCGCGCAGGTGTTCGAGGGCGTGAAGCAGATGACGGCGCTCGGCAGGCAACTGTTCTTCGACCCGTCGCTGTCGGGCTCGGGCAAGCTCGCGTGCGCATCGTGCCACAGCGCCGAGCACGCGTTCGGGCCGCCGAACGCGCTGTCGGTGCAGCTCGGCGGCGACGACATGCATCGCACCGGATTCCGCGCGGCGCCGTCGCTGAAGTACTTGCGCGGCATTCCGCCGTTCAGCGAGCACTTTCACGATTCGCCCGACGAGGGCGACGAAAGCATCGACGCGGGCCCGACCGGCGGCCTGACCTGGGACGGCCGCGTCGACACGCGCGACGCGCAGGCGCGCATTCCGCTGCTGTCGCCGTTCGAGATGAGCAGCTCGCCGGCGCGGGTCGCGCAGGCGGTGCGCGCGGCGCCGTATGCGGATGCGTTCCGCAAGGCGTTCGGCGAGCAGGTGCTCGCCGACGACCAGGCGGCCTTCGGCGCGGTGCTGCGTGCGCTCGACGCGTTCCAGCAGCAGCCGGCGCTGTTCGATCCGTACACGAGCAAGTACGACGCGTACCTGGCCGGCCGCGCGCAACTTACGCCCGCGGAGCTGCACGGGCTGCAACTGTTCAACGACGAGAAGAAGGGCAACTGCGCGAGCTGTCACGTGAGCCAGCGCACGCTCGACGGCACGCCGCCGCAGTTCAGCGATTTCGGGCTGATCGCAATCGCGGTGCCGCGCAACCGCGCGCTGCCGGTCAATCGCGACCCGCGCTTTTACGATCTTGGCGCATGCGGCCCCGAGCGCACCGACCTGAAGGGCCGCGACGAATTCTGCGGGCTGTTCCGCACGCCGTCGCTGCGCAACGTCGCGTTGCGCAAGACCTTCTTCCACAACGGCGTGTACCACTCGCTGGAAGACGTGATGCGCTTCTACGTCGAGCGCGACATCCATCCGGAGAAGTTCTATCCGGTCGTGCACGGCAAGGTGCAGATCTACGACGACCTGCCGAAGCGCTACTGGCCGAACATCAACCGCGAGCCGCCGTTCGACCGCAAGCCGGGCGACAAGCCGGCGCTGGACGAGGCCGAGATCAAGGACGTGATCGCGTTCCTGAACACGCTGACTGACGGATATCAACAAACGGCCCCGCAAACGGCCGCGCAGGCGGCCCGCTAGCAGGGCCCCGTCGCGGCACGCATGCTATGCTCGCTCGCTGACGGGCGTGGCGCGCACCGGTTCGCCGGGGCGCGCCACGCCGTTCGATCGAACATCCAAGGAGAACAACATGTCGATGCGTGCATCCCTTTCCCTCGTCTCGCGTGTGCTGGCCGGTGCCGCGTGCGCTGCCGCGATGCTGCCTGCCCATGCGCAGAACAACCTGAACTTCCTGAGCGACACGCCGATCAGCTATTTCAGCAAGGCGGACCGCGCGTCGCTGTCGAAGGCGGTTGCGCAAGTGCGCGACGCAGGCAAGGACGGCGAGACCACGACGTGGCAGAGCAGCGGCCGCGGCACGCAGATCGATGCGAAGCTCACGCCGACCACCACCGAGAAGGACGGCAAGACCTGCCGCGAAGTCGCCACCGAAATCGCCGCGAAGGGCCAGACGATGACGCTGCGCCCCGTCTACTGCAAGACGGCCGCGGGCAACTGGCAGTTCCAGAAGCGCTGAGCGCGCACGCGATGAAGCGGGGCGGCGCGCCGCGCACGGTGTCGTGCGGCGTCGTGATTCTCGACGGGGCCGGGCAGGTGTTCCTTGCGCATGCGACGGACACGACGCACTGGGATATCCCGAAGGGGCAGGGCGAGCCCGGCGAGTCGCCGGCCGACGCCGCGCTGCGCGAACTGCGCGAGGAAACCGGCATCGTGTTCGAGGTCGGGCGGCTGCTCGATCTCGGCCGCTTCGCGTACCGGCACGACAAGGACCTGCACCTGTTCGCGGTGCGCGTCGCCGACGGCGAGATCGATCCCGCGCACTGCACGTGCACGTCGCTGTTTCCGAGCCGTCGCGACGGCTCGCTGATTCCCGAGATGGATGCGTACCGCTGGACGACGCCCGCCGACGTCGACGCCTATGCGAGCCGCAGCCTCGCGCGGCTGTTCCGCACGACACTGCCGCTGGCGGAACTGCATCGGCGCCTGCAGCGCGCATGACGGCGCCGCGTGTGCGGCATCGCGTCGAGCGGCGTTTCGTGCGCAAGAAAAAACCGGCCGGGGCCGGTTTTTTTCATGGTGCGCCGATGCTGTCGCGACCGGGCGCGGGCGCTTGCCGCCGCGCCCGGCCGGCCGTCAGGCCGGCTTGCCCCAGCTGTCGCGCAGCCCGACGATCCGGTTGAACACCGGCTGGCCCGGCTTCGAATCGATGCGGTCGGTGACGAAGTAGCCGTGCCGCTCGAACTGGAAGTGCGTTTCCGGCGCGGCGTCGCCGGCGCCCGGCTCGACGAACGCCTGCACGACCTTCTTCGAATCGGGGTTCAGCGCGTCGAGGAAGTTCGCGTCGCCCGCGTCCGGATGCGGCTCCTTGAACAGGCGGTCGTAGATGCGCACTTCGGCCGGCTGCGCATGCTTCGCGCTGACCCAGTGGATGTTGCCCTTGACCTTGTAGTTGTTCGCGCCGTCGGTGCCCGACTTGCTGTCCGGGAAGTAGTTGCAGTGCACGGCCGTCACGTTGCCGTCGGCGTCCTTGTCGAAGCCCGTGCACTCGATCACGTAGCCGTAGCGCAGCCGCACCTTGTTGCCGGGGAACAGGCGGAAATAGCCCTTCGGCGGGTTCTCGACGAAGTCGTCGCGCTCGATCCACAGCTCGCGCGAGATCGGGAACGTGCGCACGCCGCGCTCCGGATGATGCGGATGCACGGGCGCCGTGCACGCTTCTTCCTGGCCTTCCGGGTAGTTGTCGATCACGAGCTTCAGCGGATCGAGCACGGCCACCGTGCGCGGCGCCTTGTCGTCGAGATCGTCGCGCAGCGCGCCTTCGAACACGCTCATGTCGATCCACGAATCGACCTTCGTCACGCCGAGCCGCTCGCAGAACAGGCGGATGCTGTCCGGCGTGAAGCCGCGGCGACGCACGCCGACGATGGTCGGCATGCGCGGGTCGTCCCAGCCGTCGACGTGGCCTTCGTTGACGAGTTGCAGCAGCTTGCGCTTGCTGGTGATCGCATACGTGAGCTTCAGGCGCGAGAATTCGATCTGTTGCGGCAGCGGGCGCGTGAACACGCCGGCTTCGGCGAGCTCGTTCAGCACCCAGTCGTACAGCGGGCGGTGATCCTCGAACTCGAGCGTGCACAGCGAGTGCGTGATCCCTTCGAGCGCATCCGAGATGCAGTGCGTGTAGTCGTACATCGGATACACGCACCACGCGTCGCCGGTGCGGTAATGGTGCGCGTAGCGGATCCGGTAGATCACCGGGTCGCGCAGGTTCATGTTCGGCGAACCCATGTCGATCTTCGCGCGCAGCACGTGCTCGCCTTCCTTGAACTCGCCGGCCTTCATGCGGCGGAACAGGTCGAGGTTCTCGTCGGGCGTGCGGTCGCGGAACGGCGACGGCTTGCCCGGCTCGGTCAGCGAGCCGCGGTTCGCGCGCATCTCTTCGGCGCTCTGGCTGTCGACATAGGCCTTGCCGCGCTTGATCAGCAGCTCCGCGTATTCGTACAGCTTGTCGTAGTAGTCGCTCGCGAAATATTGGTGGTCGACCGCGTCCTTGCGCCAGTCGAAGCCGAGCCAGCGCACGGCGTCGACGATCGAGTCGACGTATTCGATGCTTTCCTTTTCCGGGTTGGTGTCGTCGAAGCGCAGATGGCAAACGCCGCCGTAGCTGTTCGCGACGCCGAAGTTCAGGCAGATGCTCTTCGCATGGCCGATATGGAGATAGCCGTTCGGCTCGGGCGGGAAGCGCGTTTCGACGCGGCCGCCCCATTTGCCGGTGCGGTTGTCGTCGTCGATGATGTTGCGGATGAAATTGGAAGCCGCGGGGGCGTCGTTGCGTTCGGTGCTCATGCGGATGGCGTCAGGTTGTGTCGGCGCGTCGCGCCGGTTTAATCCTGCAATTCTACCTGACCGGGGTCGGTCCCGCGCGGCTCGCCGCTGGCGGCGGGGCAGGCGTGTCGCGCAATCGCAATATCTCGACTTTGTGTCGGCTGTAACACGACGTAAATCGGATTGCCCGCGCCATTCGGGTTTTTCTATGATGGGTTTCACCGTTTCAATGCCGCTGCCCGCGTTGCCGCGCGGCGGGAGGACACCAACAACCATGATGAAGAAGACCACTTTTCTCGTTCGCACCGCGGTGATCGTCGCGGCCCTGTCGCAACTCGGCGCATGCGCGATGACGCATACGCAGCGCAATGCCGGTATCGGCGCGGCCGCGGGTGGCGCGCTCGGCTACCTGATCACGGGCGGCCCGGTCGGCACGGTCGCCGGCGCGGCCGCAGGCGGCCTGGTCGGCGCGGGCGTACGCTGAACGACGCCGGCGCCTCGCGCGCCGGCCGATTGCGACGCCCGCGGGCGTCGCGCACATCCTTCCGGTTTTTTGACAGGCAAGATCAGGGAGGAACGGATGTGCGACACTGCGTCGACCCCTATAACGACTTCACGCGTCGACGCATCCCCTTCATGAGCGATTCCCGCATCTTCATCCTGCCGGGCTACGGCAATTCCGGTCCGCTCCACTGGCAAAGCCGCTGGGAGCGCGCCGACGCGCGCTTCACGCGCATCGCGATGCCCGACTGGGAGCGCGCGTTCCGCAACGGCTGGTGTCTCGCGCTCGACCGGGCGGTCGAGGCCGCGCGCGGGCCGGTGCTGATCGCCGCGCACAGCCTCGGCACGCTGACGACCGCCTGGTGGGCGACGCGCTATGCGCGGCCCGCCGCGCTCTCGAAGGTGCACGGCGCGCTGCTCGTCGCGCTGCCCGATCCTGCCGGGCCGGCCTTTCCGGCCGACGCGCACGGCTTCGGGCCGGTGCCGCACGAACGCCTGCCGTTTCCGACCTGCGTCGTCGCGAGCGGCGACGATCCGTACGGGTCGCTCGCGTTCGCACGCAGCTGCGCGCACGCGTGGGGCAGCGCGTTCCACGACATCGGCCCGCGCGGCCACATCAACGCGGACAGCGGCCTCGGCGACTGGCCCGACGCGCGCGGCTGGCTCGACGCGCTCGCGCGGCGCACCGGCGCCGCTGCCGCGTGACGCGCCGCCTCCGGCCGGGCCGTTCGCTCAGATCGCCTGTTTCGCCTTCAGCGCGGCGATCCGCGCCTCGTCGTAGCCGAGCATGTCGCGCAGCACCTCGTCGGTCTGCGCGCCGAGCAGCGGCGGGGCGGTGCGCGCGTCGGGCGGCGTCGCGCTCATCCGGATCGGGTTGCGCACGAGCTTCACGTCCGCGCCGCACGGGTGCGGCAGCGCGATCTGCATGCCGCGCGCGATCACCTGCTCGTTGTCGAACACCTCGTCGAGATCGTTGATCGGCCCGCACGGCACGCCGGCTGCTTCCAGCGCATCGATCCACGCGGTCTTGCTGCGCGTCTTCACCATCTCCGCGAGGATCGGCACCAGCGTGTCGCGATGGCGCACGCGCGCGGGATTGGTCGCGAAGCGCTCGTCGTCGGCCAGCTCGGCGCGCCCGCCGGCCTCGACGAACTTGCGGAACTGCCCGTCGTTGCCGACCGCGACGATGATCCAGCCGTCGCTGGTCTGGAACGTCTGGTACGGTACGATGTTCGGATGCGCGTTGCCCCAGCGCACCGGCGGCTTGCCGCTCGCGAGGAAGTTGGTGTTCATGTTCGCGAGCAGCGCGACCTGCACGTCGAGCAGCGCCATGTCGATGTACTGGCCTTCGCCGGTGCGGTCGCGATGCGCGAGCGCGGCGAGCACCGCGATCGTCGAGTACAGGCCGGTGGCGAGATCGGCGATCGCGACGCCGGCCTTCTGCGGGCCGCCGCCCGGCTCGCCGTCGCGCTCGCCGGTGATGCTCATGAAGCCGCCGATCCCCTGCACGATGAAGTCGTAGCCCGCGCGGTGCGCGTACGGTCCCGTCTGGCCGAAGCCCGTGACCGAGCAGTAGACGAGATCGGGCTTCACCGCGCGCAGCGATTCGTAGTCGAGCCCGTATTTCTTCAGCTGGCCGACCTTGTAGTTCTCGAGCACGACGTCGCTCTGCGCGGCGAGTTCGCGCACGATCTGCTGGCCTTCGGGCGTCGCGATGTCGACCGTCACCGAGCGCTTGTTGCGGTTCGCGGCGAGGTAGTACGCGGCCTCGGCGGTGTCCGCGCCGTGCGCGTCCTTCAGGTAGGGCGGCCCCCAGTGGCGCGTGTCGTCGCCGGCGCCGGGGCGCTCGACCTTGATCACGTCCGCGCCGAAATCGGCGAGTGTCTGCGCGCACCACGGGCCCGCGAGCACGCGGGTGAGGTCCAGCACGCGGATATGGCTCAGGGCACCCATCGTCGAATCGTCTCCTTGGTTGGCTTGGCCGTGCGTTGCGCCGGCAACGCGAACCGGCATGCCGAGCATCTTAAGGCGAATCGGCCGCGGCAGTGGCCCAGCCGGGGCGGCCGGATGGCCGAGCCGCTTTGCCGGGAACGGCTGCCGATCCCGTATAATCGATCGTTTCCGAATATGCCGCCGTACGCCCGTCCGGGCCGCCGGCGTTTGAAGCCGTCTTAGCCAGACTGTCCCCGCACGCCATGAAAGCTGCCGAAATCCGCGAGAAATTTCTCAAATTCTTCGAATCGAAGGGCCATACGATCGTCCGCTCGTCGAGCCTCGTGCCCGGTAACGACCCCACGCTGATGTTCACGAACTCGGGCATGGTCCAGTTCAAGGACGTGTTCCTCGGCACGGACCAGCGCCCGTACTCGCGCGCCACGACGGCGCAGCGCAGCGTGCGCGCGGGCGGCAAGCACAACGACCTCGAGAACGTCGGCTACACCGCGCGTCACCACACCTTCTTCGAGATGCTCGGCAACTTCTCGTTCGGCGACTACTTCAAGCACGACGCGATCAAGTTCGCGTGGGAACTGCTGACGACCGTCTACCAGCTGCCGAAGGAAAAGCTGTGGGTCACCGTCTACCAGGAAGACGACGAGGCGTACGACATCTGGGCGAAGGACGTCGGCGTGCCGACCGAGCGGATCATCCGGATCGGCGACAACAAGGGCGCGCGCTACGCGTCGGACAACTTCTGGACGATGGGCGACACGGGCCCGTGCGGTCCGTGCACCGAGATCTTCTACGATCACGGCCCGGACGTGTGGGGCGGCCCGCCGGGATCGCCCGAGGAAGACGGCGACCGCTACATCGAGATCTGGAACCTCGTGTTCATGCAGTTCAACCGCGACGCGCAGGGCAACATGACGCGCCTGCCGAAGCAGTCGGTCGATACCGGCATGGGCCTCGAGCGTCTCGCCGCGGTGCTGCAGCACGTGCACAGCAACTATGAAATCGACCTGTTCCAGAACCTGATCAAGGCCGCCGCGCGCGTGACCGAGACCAGCGACCTGAACAACAACTCGCTGAAGGTGATCGCCGACCACATCCGCGCGTGCGCGTTCCTGATCGTCGACGGCGTGATTCCCGGCAACGAAGGTCGCGGCTACGTGCTGCGCCGGATCGTGCGCCGCGCGATCCGCCACGGCTACAAGCTCGGCCGCAAGGGCGCGTTCTTCCATCAGCTGGTGGCCGACCTCGTCGCCGAGATGGGCGTCGCGTATCCGGAGCTGAAGGAAGCCGAGCAGCGCGTGACCGACGTGCTGCGCCAGGAAGAGGAGCGCTTCTTCGAGACCATCGAGCACGGCATGTCGATCCTCGAGGCCGCGCTGGCCGATGTCGAGGCGAAGGGCGGCAAGGTGCTCGACGGCGAACTCGCGTTCAAGCTGCACGATACGTACGGCTTCCCGCTCGACCTCACGGCCGACGTGTGCCGCGAGCGCGGGATGACGGTCGACGAGCCGGCGTTCGACGACGCGATGGCGCGCCAGCGCGAGCAGGCGCGCGCGGCCGGCAAGTTCAAGGCGACGCAGGGCCTCGAATACACGGGCGCGAAGACCACCTTCCACGGCTACGAGGAAATCGCGTTCGACGACGCGAAGGTCGTCGCGCTGTACGTCGACGGCTCGGCCGTCAACGAGGTGAAGACCGGCCAGGATGCGGTCGTCGTGCTCGACCACACGCCGTTCTACGCGGAATCGGGCGGCCAGGTCGGCGACCAGGGCGTGCTCGCGAATGCGGCGACGCGCTTCGCGGTGGCCGACACGCTGAAGGTGCAGGCCGACGTGATCGGCCATCACGGCACGCTCGAGCAGGGCACGCTGAAGGTCGGCGACGTGCTGCGCGCGGAGATCGACGCGCACCGCCGCGCACGCACGCAGCGCAACCACTCGGCGACCCACCTGATGCACAAGGCGCTGCGCGAAGTGCTCGGCGCGCACGTGCAGCAGAAGGGTTCGCTCGTCGATGCGGACAAGACCCGCTTCGACTTCGCGCACAACGCGCCGCTGAGCGACGACGAAATCCGTCGCGTCGAGCAGATCGTCAACGACGAAATCCTGGCGAACGCGCCGGGCATCGTGCGCGTGATGCCGTACGACGAAGCGGTGAAGGGCGGCGCGATGGCGCTGTTCGGCGAGAAGTACGGCGACGAGGTGCGCGTGCTCGATCTGGGCTTCTCGCGCGAACTGTGCGGCGGCACGCACGTGAGCCGCACCGGCGACATCGGCCTGTTCAAGATCGTGATGGAAGGCGGCGTCGCAGCCGGCATCCGTCGCGTCGAGGCGATCACCGGCGACAACGCGGTGCGCTACGTGCAGGAACTCGACGCGCGCGTGAACGAAGCGGCCGCCGCGCTGAAGGCGCAGCCGTCGGAGCTGACGCAGCGCATCGCGCAGGTGCAGGACCAGGTGAAGTCGCTCGAGAAGGAGCTGTCGGCGCTGAAGTCGAAGCTCGCGTCGAGCCAGGGCGACGAGCTCGCGCAGCAGGCCGTCGAAGTCGGCGGCGTGCACGTGCTGGCCGCGACGCTCGACGGCGCCGATGCGAAGACGCTGCGCGAGACGGTCGACAAGCTGAAGGACAAGCTGAAGAGCGCGGCGATCGTGCTCGCGGCGGTCGAGGGCGGCAAGGTCAGCCTGATCGCCGGCGTGACGGCCGATGCGAGCAAGAAGGTCAAGGCCGGCGAGCTCGTGAACTTCGTCGCGCAGCAGGTCGGCGGCAAGGGCGGCGGCCGTCCCGACATGGCGCAGGCGGGCGGCACCGAGCCGGCCAACCTGCCGGCGGCGCTCGCGGGCGTCAAGGGCTGGGTGGAAGAGCGCCTCTGATGTGTGCAACGCGCGGCGCCCCGGGCGGGCGCCGTGCGGTTCGGCGCTGCGCGGTCCTGTGAGGGGATCGCATGAAACGACCCGATCGGCGTTGGCCGGTCGGGTCGTTTTGCATGGATGGCCGGGAACCGTTGCGCGCTGGCGCTTCGCTTGCACCCGAGCGGCGGCATTGCAGTGCGCGCGGCCTGCGCGGCGCGGCCTGCGCCGTGCGCCGGGCCGCATGCAGTCAGGCGGGCATCGCGACGGTCCGCTGTGCCGCTGCGTCGTCCGTCTGCCGCGCGGCTTCCGCCAGCGCATCGCGCAGCGCGGCGAGCGCCGCCGACGCATAGCCGTGCCGCCACGCGAGCAGCGTGTCGATGCCGTGGAGTTCGGCGATCTCGTGCTGCGCGACGTTGCCGGCTTCCGGCTGCCGGTCGAGCACCGAACGCGGCGCGACCGCGATGCCGGCGCCGGCCGCGACGCACGCGACGATCGCGTGATACGAGCCGAGTTCGAGCACGCGCGCCGGCTTCATCCCGTGCGCTGCATACCACTGCTCGACGTACTTGCGGTACGAGCAGCCGCGCTCGAATGCGACCAGCGTCGGCAGGACCACGTCGCGCGGCGTGCGCACCGGCGGATGGCCGCGCGGCGTCAGCAGCACCAGGTCCTCGCGGAAGACCGGCACCGTCTCGAACGTGTCGGGCAGCATGTCGGGCGCGGGCGGCCGCGCGAACAGCGCGGCGTCGACCTCGAAGTCGCGTACCTTGTCGATCAGCCAGCCGGTCGTGCCCGTCACGAGTTCGAGCGACACGTCGGGCCACGCATGGTGATAGCGCGCCAGCACGGCCGGCAGCCGGCTCGCGGCCGTGCTCTCCATCGTGCCGAGCCGCAGCCGGCCGCGCGGCGTGTCTTCGCGCACCGCGTCGCGCGCCTCGTCGGCGAGCGCGAGCAGGCGCTCCGCATACGGCAGCAGCGTCTGTCCGGCCGGCGTCAGCACCAGCCGGCGGCCGTCGCGCACGAACAGCGCGGCGCCGAGCTCCTCCTCGAGCTGCTTGATGCGCGTCGTCACGTTCGACTGCACGCGATTGAGCTTCGCCGCCGCGCGCGTCACGCCGTTCTCGCGCACGACGGCGCGGAAAATCGCCAGCGCCGCCAGGTCCATGGTTCTCTCCATGTGATGACTCGATTCTGAATTATTCATTTTTAGAGAATGTTCGGTCAAGCTAGGCTACAAACATTCCGATTTCCATTCAGGCCGGCGCGTGATGCGCGGCCGTTGCCGCCATGTCCCGTTCCGATGCCCCGACCGCCGCGCTCGACGCGCGCCCGTCACGCGAAACCGATCGCCGCGCCCGTACGGCTGCGCTGGCCTGCATGGTCGGGCTGGCCGTCGCGCTCGGCGTCGGCCGCTTCGCGTTCACGCCGCTGATGCCGCTGATGCTCGCCGACGGCTCGATCGGGCTGAAGGCCGGCAGCTGGCTCGCGTCGGCGAACTACGCGGGCTATTTCGTCGGCGCGGTCAGCTGCGCGGCGCTGCGCGTCGCGCCCGCGCGGATGGTCCGCCTCGGGCTCGCCGCGACCGTCCTGCTGACCGCCGCGATGGGCGTCGGCCATCTGCTGCTGGTGTGGCTCGCGGTGCGCTTCGTCGCGGGCGTCGTCAGCGCGTGGACCTTCGTGTTCATGTCGCAATGGGGCTTGCGGCGGCTCGCCGAGCTGCATGCGCCCGAGTGGAGCGGGGTGATCTACGCGGGGCCCGGCGTCGGCATCGTGCTGACGGGGCTGATCGGCAGCGCGCTGGCCGGTCATCGCGCGGCGCCCGGCTGGCTCGGCTTCGCCGCGCTGGCGGCAGTGCTGTCGGCCGCGATCTGGCGCACCTTCGCCGCTGCGCCGGCGACCGGCGCGCCCGCGACCGCCGCCGCGCCGCAGGCGGCCGCCGTCGCGGCGCCGGCTGCCGGCGCGCGCCGCCATCGCGCGGACGCCGCGTGGCTCGTCGTGCTGTACGGGATGCCGGGTTTCGGCTACATCATCACAGCCACCTTCCTGCCGGTGATCGCACGTGCGGCGCTGCCGGCCGGTTCGCCGTGGCCCGACCTGTTCTGGCCGATGTTCGGCGCGGCGCTGATCGTCGGCGCGATCGCCGCCGCGCGGCTGCCCGGGCACTGGGACAACCGGCCGCTGCTCGCGGCCGGCTGCGCGACGCAGGCGCTCGGCATCGTCGCCGGCATCGTCTGGCCGAATGCGGCCGGCTTCTCGATCGGCAGCGTGCTGCTCGGGCTGCCGTTCACCGCGATCACGCTGTTCGCGATGCGCGAGGCGCGGCGCCTGCATGGCGAGCGCGCGGCGGGGCTGATGGGCTATGCGACCGCGTCGTACGGCATCGGGCAGATCCTCGGGCCGCTGGTCGCCGCGCCGCTGACCGCGCGCTTCGGCTCGTTTTCGCCGGCGCTGTGGGTCGCGGTCGCCGCACTGCTGGCGGGCGCGGCCGGCTTCGCGGCGACGGCCGCGGCGGCTCGCGCGCGATCCCGGCTTCCGGCATGAGCGAATCCTGACGGGGCCGGATCATCTGCGCGGCGGGCAAACTCGCTAGAATGAAACCTTTCCGCGCCGAGCGGGGCGCCGTGCCGCGCCCGCCATGTCCCCCCGATGACCGTTGCCGACTACCGTTTCTGCCCGCGCTGCGCGAGCCCGCTGATCGAACGCGCCGATCCCGACCATGAAGGGGGCCGCCTGCGCCAGGCGTGCCCGGACGATGCGTGCGGCTATGTGCACTGGAACAACCCGCTGCCGGTCGTCGCGGCGATCGTCGAGCTCGACGGCAAGATCCTGCTGGCGCGCAATGCGGCCTGGCCGGAAGGGATGTTCGCGCTGATCACCGGCTTCCTCGAGAACGGCGAGACGCCCGAGGACGGCATCGCCCGCGAGGTGTTCGAGGAAACCGCGCTGAAGGCCGAGCAGATCGCGCTGGTCGGCGTGTACGAATTCATCCGCAAGAACGAACTGATCATCGCGTACCACGTGCGCGCGTCGGGCACGGTCGCGCTGTCGCCGGAACTGCTCGAATACCGGCTCGTCGATCCGCCGCTGCTGCGGCCGTGGCGCGCCGGCACCGGCTACGCGCTCGCCGACTGGATGCGCGCGCGCGGCCTCGATTTCCAGTTCGTCGACCGGCCCGGGCAGTGACGGGCCGGCTTGCCCGCGCGGCGGCCCGTACCGTCGTGCCGCCGGCGATCCGCGCGGCGCGGCGGCCGGATCGGCTGCACCGTCGCCGCGCCGTGCTTTCACACCGTCGCGCCGTGCCGCCGGGCCTGCGCGACGTCCATCCAACGTCGTCCTGACCGCCACCGACACCGCCATGTCCGACAAGCCGCAGCCGCGTCCGCGCGACGCCTATCGCCACTTCCTGCCGATCACGACCCGCTGGATGGACAACGACGTCTACGGGCACGTGAACAACGTCGTCTACTACAGCTACTTCGACACGGTCGTGAACGCGTACCTGATCCGCGCGGGCGTGCTCGACGTCGAGCACGGCCAGACCATCGGCCTCGTCGTCGAGACGCAGTGCAACTACTTCGCGCCGCTGGTGTTTCCGCAGGCGGTCGATGCGGGGCTGCGCGTCGCGAAGCTCGGCACGTCGAGCGTGCGCTACGAGATCGGGCTATTCGCGGCCGGCGGCGCGTCGCCCGCCGCGCAGGGCCATTTCGTGCACGTGTACGTCGATCGCGGCACGCGCCGGCCGGTGGCGCTGCCCGATGCGCTGCGCGCCGCGCTCGAGCCGCTCGCGACCTGACGGTTCCCGCGGTGCATGCGTTCGCGCTCCAGGCCTTCAACGGCCTCAGCTACGGCCTGCTGCTGTTCATGCTGTCGGCCGGCCTGACGCTGATCTTCAGCGTGCAGGGCGTGCTGAATTTCGCGCATGCGAGCTTCTACATGCTCGGCGCGTACGTCGGCTACAGCATCGCCGCGCAGGCCGGGTTCTGGCCCGCGCTCGTGCTCGCGCCGCTCGCGGTCGGGCTGCTCGGCGCCGGTTGCGAGCGCTGGCTGCTGCGCCGCGTGCAGGCGCACGGCCATACCAGCGAGCTGCTGCTGACTTTCGGGCTGGCCTACCTGATCGGCGAGGGCGCGAAGCTCGCGTGGGGTCTCGCGCCGCTGCCGGCTCCGGTGCCGGCGCTGTTCGACGGCGCGCCCGTGACCGTGCTCGGCCTCGCGCTGCCGCGCTACCGGCTGTTCATGATGGCGATGTCCGCGGCGATGCTGGTCGCGCTCGGCGTGCTGCTGCGCGCGTCGCGCATCGGGCTCGTGGTGCGCGCCGCGCTCACGCATCGCGCGGCCGTCGAGGTGCTCGGCTACGACGTGCCGCGCCTGATGACCGCGCTGTTCGGCGCGGGCACCGCGCTCGCGGCGCTGGCCGGCGTGATCGGCGCACCGCTCGCGGTGATCGAGCCCGCGCTCGCCGAGACCGTCGGATCCGTCGTGTTCGCGGTCGTCGTGATCGGCGGGCTCGGCTCGCTCGGCGGCGCATTCGTCGCGTCGCTCGCGGTCGGCTTCGCGCAGACCTTCGCCGCGTCGAGCGACACGTCGCTGCGCGAGCTCGCGCAGTGGGCCGGCCTCGCGCTGCCAGACAGCGTCGCCGCGGTGTCGATCGCGCAGCTCGCGCCGCTGGTGCCGTACCTGCTGCTGGTCGCGGTGCTGGTCGCGCGCCCGCGCGGGCTGTTCGGCGAGCGCGCCGATGCGTAGCGCCGCGTTCGCCGGCGTCGCGCGCTGGACGCTGTTCGCGGCCTGCGTCGCGCTGCCCGCGTGGCTGTGGCCGCACGGTGCGATGCTCGGCTATCTCGCGCAGACGGCCGCGCTCGTCGTGCTCGCGCTGTCGTACAACCTGCAGCTCGGCACGACCGGGCTGCTGTCGTTCGGGCATGCGGCGTTCGCGGGGCTCGGCGCGTTCGCGGCCGCGCACTGGTTCAACCGCTTCGGCGGCCCGCTGCCGTTGTTGCCGCTCGTCGGCGGCGCGGCCGGCGCCGCGTTCGGCTGGCTCGCCGGCCTGCTCGCGACGCGTCGCGCGGGCACCGCGTTCGCGATGATCACGCTCGGGCTCGGCGAGTGCGTGGCGGCCGCCGCGTGGAGCGTGCCTGCGTGGTTCGGCGGCATCGGCGGCGTGCCGATCGATCGCGCGAGCGGCACGGCATGGTTCGGCTGGCATTTCGGCGCGCCCGCGCAGGCGTATGCGGTGATCGCCGCGTGGTGCGTCGGCTCGGCATTCGCGATGCACGCGCTGACGCGCACGCCGCTCGCACGGCTCGCGAACGCGGTGCGCGACAATCCCGCGCGGGTTGCGGCGCTCGGCACCGATCCGCGTCGCGTGCGGCTCGCGATGGTCACCTGCGCGTCGTTTTTCGCGGGCGTGGCCGGCACGCTGACGCTGATCGACGTCGAGATCGCGACGCCCGACAGCGTGTCGATGGCGCGCTCCGCGACCGTGCTGATCGCCGCGGTGATCGGCGGCACCGGCAGCTTCTTCGGGCCGGCGGCCGGCGCAGCCGTGCTGACCGCGCTGAGCATCGTCGTCGCGGGCGTGTCGCGCGGCTGGGCGCTGTATCTCGGCGTGCTGTTCGTGGTGGTCGTGGTGGCCGCGCCGCGCGGGCTCGCGGGCATCGCGGCGGCGCTCGCGCACGCGTTGCGGCGCGGTGCGCCGGCAAGCGAGCGGTGGCGCATGCTGTGCGGCGTCGCCGCATGCGCGTTCTGGTGCATCGCGCTGGTCTGCGCGACCGAGCTCGGCTATGCGTGGCGCTTTGCAGCGGACGACGGCAGCGGCCTCGCGTTCGGCGCGTGGCGTATCGACGCGGACATGCCGGCCGGCTGGGCCGTCGCCTGCTCGGCGGCCGGCATCGGCGCGCTGCTGTGGGGCTGGCGCGCGCGGCTCGCGCGCGGCGCGCAGGAGGACACGCGATGAACGGCAATGCGATCGCGCTGCACGGCATCGTGCAGCGCTTCGGCGCGCAGACCGTGCTCGACGGTGTCGAGCTGAGCGTCGCGGCCGGCGAGCGCCATGCGCTGATCGGGCCGAACGGCGCGGGCAAGTCGACGCTGTTCGGCGTGATCGCGGGCGCGACGCGGCCGACGCGCGGGCGGGTCGTGCTGCACGGCGTCGAGCTGCGGGGGCGCGGGCCGGTCGTCGCGAGCCGGCTCGGCATCGGCCGCAGCTTCCAGCAGACCAGCGCCTTCGCGCGCCTGAGCGTGTTCGACAACCTGCGCTGCGCGGCGCTGCATGCGCCGGCCGAGCGGCGGCGCTGGTGGAACCGGCTGCGCGAATCGGCGTCGGTCGATCGCGCGGCCGCACGCGTGCTGCACGACGTCGGTCTCGACGCGCGCCGCGAGACGCCGGCCGCCGAACTGAGCTACGCGGAGCAGCGCGCGCTCGATCTCGGCATCGCGCTCGCGAGCGGCGCGCGCACGCTGCTGCTCGACGAGCCGACAGCCGGCATGAACCGCGAGCAGGCGGCGCGGATGATCGCGCTGATCCGCGCGACGACGCAGGGGCGCACGGTGCTGATGATCGAGCACGACATGGACACGGTGTTCGGTTTCGCCGAGCGCATCACGGTGCTGGTGCGCGGCCGCGTGGTCGCGAGCGGCGCGCCCGACGCGATTCGCGCCGATCCGGCCGTGCGCGCCGCGTATCTCGGCGAGGGCGGCGCATGAGCGCGCTGCTCGAGATCCGCGGGCTGCGCGCGGGATACGGGCTGCAGCCGGTGCTCGACGGCGTCGATCTCGCGCTGGCGCCGGGCGAGACGCTCGCGCTGCTCGGCCGCAACGGCTCGGGACGCTCGACGCTCGCGAAGGCCGTGATGGGGCTGGTGCGCACGACCGGCTCGGTGCGGATCGCGGGCGTCGAATGCGCGGGCGCGCGGCCGTTCGAGATCGCGCGGCGCGGCGTGGCCTACGTGGCCGAGAGCCGCGACGTGTTTCCGCTGCTGAGCGTGCGCGACAACCTGCGACTCGGGCTGCGCGGCGTCGGCGGCGCAGCCGCGCGCACGGCGCTGGAGCGGCTGTTCGCGCGCTTTCCGCTGCTGGCCGCGCGCGCGGACGTGAAGGCTGGCCGGCTGTCGGGCGGCGAGCAGCAGGTGCTCGCGCTGGTGCGCGCGCTCGCCGGCGGCCCGCGCCTGCTGATCGTCGACGAGCCGGCCGAAGGGCTGGCGCCGCGCGCGGTCGACGCGGTGCGTGCGTGCCTCGCTGCGCTGCAGGCCGACGGCGTCGCGATCGTGCTGATCGAGCAGCGGCTGCAGCTCGCGCCGCGGCTGGCGCGTCGCGTCGCGGTAATGGGGCGCGGGCGGATCGTCCACGACGGGCCGCTCGACACGCTCGGCGGCGACATCGCCGATGCGTGGCTCGGCGCCGGCTGACGGCCGCGCGCCGATTGTTCGGCTGGCCGAGCCAGTCAATTCGCGTCGAGCCGCTTTATCGCGGCGGCGACAGCTTCTACATTGCCTGCAAGGCCGGTGCGCCGCACGTTCGCGGCGGCCGACGTTCTCCATCCGGGTTATCTGACTGAGGAATCCAATCATGAGCAAGCTGGCAGGCAAGGTCGCGATCGTCACGGGCGCGTCGAAGGGCATCGGCGCCGCGATCGCGCGGGCGCTGGCCGCCGAGGGCGCGGCGGTGGTCGTCAACTATGCGAGCAGCAGGACGGGCGCCGACGCGGTGGTGCGGGCGATCGAGGAAGCGGGCGGCCGCGCGGTCGCGGTGGGCGCCGACGTGTCGAAGGCGGCCGATGCGCAGCGCATCGTCGATACGGCGATCGACACCTACGGCCGTCTCGACGTGCTCGTCAACAATTCGGGCGTCTACGAGTTCTCGCCGATCGAGGCGATCACGGAAGAGCACTACCGCCGGCAGTTCGACACGAACGTGCTCGGCGTGCTGCTGACGACGCAGGCGGCCGTCAAGCATCTCGGCGAAGGCGCGAGCATCATCAACATCAGCTCGGTCGTGACGAGCATCACGCCGCCGGCCAGCGCGGTCTACAGCGGCACCAAGGGCGCGGTGGACGCGATCACGGGCGTGCTCGCGCTCGAACTCGGGCCGCGCAAGATTCGCGTGAACGCGATCAACCCGGGGATGGTCGTGACCGAGGGCACGCACAGCGCGGGCATCATCGGTTCGGACCTCGAAGCGCAGACGCGCAGCGGGACGCCGCTGGGGCGGCTCGGCGAGCCGGACGACATCGCGTCGATCGCCGTGTTCCTCGCGTCGGACGACGCGCGCTGGATGACCGGCGAGCGCCTGGTCGCGAGCGGCGGGATGCGCTGAGTCGTCGCGGCGGCGTGGGCGCTCGCGCGATCATGCGGTGAACGCTCGCGCTGCCGGGCGATCGCAGGCTTGCGGCGGCGGCAGCGGCGCGCGCGTCAGCGCTTCGGCGCCGCGTCGAGCATCCATTCGTGAGCGGGATCGTTCCTGAACGCCCACGCACGGCTCGGGCCGGCCATCACGTTCAGGTAGTAGAGGGTGTAGCCGTGCGGTGCGACGACCGGGTGATAGCCGCGCGGCACCAGCACGACGTCGTGGTTCTCGACCGCGCATGCTTCGTCGAGGCTGCGGTCGTCGGTGTAGACGCGCTGGAACGCGAAGCCCTGCGGCGGATCGATCCGGTGGTAGTAGGTTTCCTCGAGCGAGGTCTCGTCGGGCGCCGCGTCGCGGTCGTGCTTGTGCGGCGGATAGCTGCTCGAATGGCTGGCCGGCGTGACGACCTCGACCACCAGCAGCCGGTCGGCGGCCGGGTTGTCGCCCATCAGGATGTCGCATACATAGCGCGTATTGGTGCCTTGCCCGCGCACCGAGCGACGCATCCGTTCGCCGTCGAGGCGCTGCACCGGCTTGTCGGCGCTCGCGGACGGCGCGCTGCACAGCGCGACTTCCGCATCGCGCGTCGCGACCAGCGTGACGGTCTTGCCGCCCGGCACATACAGCGCGTCCGGCGACACCGCGTCGAACACGCTGTCGCGCGTGCCGAGCGCGTCGTAGCGCACGCCGTCGACTTCGGCGCGCACCGTGCCGGTGAGCACGACGACGCACAGCTCGCGCGCGCCCGTATCGAGCGTTTCGGCGTCGCCGGCCTTCATGCGCAGCGCGCGGAAGCCGACATGCTTCCAGCCGGCCGACTCGGGCGTGACGTTGCAGATTTCGCGGTCCGGCGAGGCCTTGACCAGCAGCGGAGAAATCGTCATGGCGTGGGGCTCCTCGATGAGATGACGGCGCTCATGCGCTCAGGCGGTCGACGATCGCGCGCAGCGACTCGTAGCCCTTTTTCGCATACGGATAGCTCGGCGCGACGGCCGGGTCCTGCTCGGCCTCGACGACGAGCCAGCCTTCGTAGCCGGCGTCCTTCAGCGTGCGCAGCGTCGCTTCGTAATCGAGCGCGCCGTCGCCCGGCACCGTGAAGGTGCCGTTGATCACGCCGTTCAGGAAGCTCCAGCCGTCGTTGCGCGCCTGCGTGACGACCTGCGGCCGCACGTCCTTGCAGTGTACGTGGACGACGCGCGACACGTGCTTCTTCAGCAGCGCGACCGGGTCGGCCGCGCCGCCGAAATAGGCGTGGCCGGTGTCGAACAGCAGGAACACGCTGGCCGGATCGGTCAGCGCCATCAGCCGGTCGACGTCGTCCGGCGACTCGACGTACGCGCCCATGTGGTGGTGATAGGCGAGCTTGATCCCGTAGGTGTCGAGCAGGTGCGCGCCGAATGCGTCGAGCCGCGCGGCGTAGCGCCGCCATGCGTCGTCGTCGACGAAACGCGGGCGCTTCGCGACCGGCGTGTCGATGCTGCCCTGGATCGTGCCTGCGCATTCGCCGTAGACGACCACCTTCACGTCGTTGTATTGCAGCTTCGTCATGTGCGCGCGGCAGCGCGCGATCTCGGCGGCGACCGCGTCGGCGTCGCTCATGCCCGGCTCGACTTCAGCAAGGAATCCGGAATACCAGCCCGACACGCACACGAGCCCGAATTCGGCGAGCTTGGCCTTCAGCTCGGGGCCGGTCTTCGGAAACTTGTTGCCGAGCTCGAAGCCTGCGTAGCCGATCTCGGCGCCTTCCTTCAGCGCCGTCTCGAGCGGCGTTTCGCCGCCGAGCGACGGCAGGTCGTCGTTCATCCACGACAGGGGGTTGATGCCGATACGGACGTTCCAGCTCATGACGGGCTTCCTTGGTTCGAATGGTTTTCGCGTGCGGACGGGGGCTTGCTCGGGAGGGGCGGTGCGCGCGATCAGCGCCGCTGCCGCGTCTTCGCGTCGAGATAGGCGCGGTGGGCCGCTCCGACGCCGCTGCGTTCGGAGACCTGCGGCACCGCGACTTCCCACCATGCGCCGCCGTCATCGGTCGTGCGCCGGTGCGTGGTGTCGATCACGAGCACCTGGCTCGTTTTCGCCGCGCGGGCGCGCCGCATCTCGCTGCGCAGCTCGGCGACGTCGCGCACGTGCACCGCGTCGGCGCCCATCGCGCGCGCATGCATCGCGAAGTCGATGGTCGAGCGTGCGCCGCCTTCGGGCACGCAGTCGTCGAGCATGTTGTTGAAGCTCGCGCCGCCGCAGTTCAGCTGCAGGCGCTCGATGCAGCCGTAGCCGCGGTTGTCGAGGATCACGACGATGATCTTGCGGCCGAGCATCACCGAGGTCGCGAGCTCGGCGTTCAGCATCATGTACGAGCCGTCGCCGACGATCACGATCACCTCGCGCTCGGGCCGCGCGAGTTTCGCGCCGAGCCCGCCCGCGACCTCGTAGCCCATGCACGAATACGCGTAGTCCATGTGGTAGTTGCCCGGCACGCCGCTGCGCCACAGCTTGTGCAGCTCGGCCGGCAGCGTGCCGGCTGCGCAGACGACCAGATCGTCGCGCGCGCTGTCGCGGCCCGCGTCGGCCGCCGAGTCGCGCACCGCGCCGATCACGTCGGCGTCGTACGGCAGCGTGTCCTTCGGCACACGCGTCGTCAGCTCCGCCACGCGCGCGTTCCATGCGGCGGCCTGGTCGCGGTTCGCGGCGGTCCATGCGGGATCGGCCTGCCAGCCGGCCAGCGCGGCCGACAGCTGGCCGAGGCCGGTGCGTGCATCGGCGATCAGCTGCCGCCCGCGTTTCTTGCCCGCATCGAACGGCTGCACGTTCAGGCTCAGCAGCGTCGCCTGGCCGAACAGCGCATGCGAGCCGGTCGTGAAGTCCTGCAGCCGCGTGCCGACCGCCAGTACGACGTCGGCCTGCGCGGCCGCGCGGTTCGCGGCGGGCGAGCCCGTCACGCCGATCGCGCCGAGGTTGAGCGGATGGTCCCACGCGAGGCTGCCCTTGCCGGCCTGCGATTCGGCCACCGGCACGCCGTGCGTATCGGCGAACGTGCGCAGCGCGTCCCACGCCTGGCTGTACAGCACGCCGCCGCCGGCGACGATCAGCGGCTTCTTCGCGGCTTTCAGCACGTCGAGCGCATCGGCCAGCTCCAGCATGTCGGCCGGCGGGCGGCGCATGCGGATCAGCGGCGGCGCGAAGAAATCCTCGGGCCAGTCGTAGGCGAAGGTCTGCACGTCCTGCGGCAGCGCGAGGCACACGGGGCCGCACTGTGCGGGATCGGTCATCACCTGGATCGCGCGCGGCAGCGCGACGAGCAGCTGCTCGGGCGACGTGATGCGGTCGAAGTAACGCGTGACGGGGCGGAAGCAGTCGTTCGCGCTGACGTCGCCCTGCTCGAAGTCCTCGACCTGCTGCAGCACAGGATCGGGCAGGCGCGACACGAACACGTCGCCGGGCAGCAGCAACAGCGGCAGCCGGCCGACGTGCGCGAGCGCGGCCGAGGTCAGCATATTGGTCGCGCCGGGGCCGATGCTCGAGGTCGCGGCCATCATCCGCTGGCGGAAATTCGCCTTCGCGAACGCGATCGCCGCGTTCGCCATCCCTTGCTCGTTGTGCGCGCGGAACGTCGGCAGCCGGTCCTTCTCGGCGTGCAGCGCCTCGCCGAGCCCGGCCACGTTGCCGTGACCGAAGATCGCGAACACGCCGCCGCAGTACGGCAGGATCTCGGTGCGGCCGTCGGGCTGGACGACTTCGGCGCGCAGGGCGGCCAGGTAGCGCACGAGCGCCTGGCTGACGGTCAGTCTCACGGTAGCAGTCATCGTTGGTCGGTGAAGAGGAGTCGAATGGTCATCGCGGGGCAAGCTCAGGCCGCGGCGGCGCGGGCGGCATCGGCGCGGCGGCCGAGCCACGCATCCACCAGCCGCGCGAAATTGCCGGCGACTTCGTCGATCAGCGCCTGGTCGTCGATGCGGCCGGCGAGCCATTGCAGCGACGCGTCGGCCCACAGCGTGCGCCCGACCATGAAGCCCTTGACGATCGGGTTGGTCGCCGAGCGGAAACTGTCGACCAGATATTGCAGCGGCTGGTTCAGCCCGAGGATCACCGCGCCGCGGCAGTAGCGGTCGCGTTCGTCGATCAGCGCGGCGAGCCGCGTCCAGCCGTCCGCGCTCATCGGCGCGAGCTTCCACCACTCGGGCATCACGCCGAGGTTGTAGAAGCGCGCGACGGTGCGCAGCACCGCGTCGTCCTCGGTGCCGGCGGGCGTGACCGCGCGCGGCGGGATGATTTCCAGCAGCAGCTCGTTGCCGCTGGCACGGGTGGCTTCCCACAGCTCCAGCACGCGCTGCTCCTGTTCGACGCGCAGCGCGACGTCGTCGTCGGGGTGGTAGTGGACCAGGCACTTCACGACCTGTTCGGTCGGCCAGTGCACGAGCGCCGAGCCGACCGAGCGCGTGTCGTCGAAGCGCAGCGGCCGCGAGCCCGGCAGCTCGACCGGCCGGCCGACCCACCAGCCGCGCCCGGTGGCCGACGCGAGCGCGTCGCTGCCGTATGCGCCGCCGTCGATCAGCACGCCGACATGGCCTTCGATCCGGCGGTCGCGCTCGACCTGCTCGGCCGCACGCACCAGCAGGCGCTTGAGCGTCTTGATGCGGGCCTCGTCCGCGCCGGCCTGGACCGCCAGCTCGTAGAACTGGCTGCGGTGGTCGAACGCCATCACGCACAGGTCGTTCCATGCGCGGCGCGGCACCGTCACGCGATGCAGGTGCGCGAGCGTGCGATCGGCGTCGACCTGCGGATTGCGGCTGCCGCCGAACCAGTGTTCGAGTTCGGCCGGCGTCGGCATCGCGGCCGAACAGGCGTGGCGCGACACGACGATCGCGCCGCACGCGTTCGCGATGCGCGTCGACTCGGCCCAGTCGCGGCCGCGCAGCAGGCCCGACAGCAGGCCGGACAGGAACGCGTCGCCGGCGCCGAGCACGTTGAGCACCTCGACGCGCTCGCCGGGGAAGGTCGGCGCGTCGTCGATGCGCGCGGGGATCTCGCGCTCGATCACGCAGCAGCCGAGCGCGCCGCGCTTGACGACCAGCACCGCGCTGCTCGCGCGGCGCACGGCTTCGAGCGACGCGATCAGGTCGTGCGGCACGCCGCCCGCGATCAGGAATTCCTCCTCGGTGCCGACCAGCAGGTCGAACTCGCCGAGCACCTGCTGCAGCTGCCGCGTGACCTGGGCGTCCGGCACATAGCGGTTCTCGCCCGCGCCGCGCGCGGTCAGCCCCCACAGCACGGGCCGGTAGTCGATATCGAGGATCCGCACGACGCCGTGGCGGCGCGCGTAGCCGAGCGCGGTCAGCGACGCCTCGCGGGTGGCCGGCGTGGACAGGTGCGTGCCGGTGATCGCCAGCGCACGGCAGCCGGCGATGAAGTCTTCGCTGATCTCGTCGGCGCGCACGGCCATGTCCGCGCAGTTTTCGCGCACGAACAGCAGCGGGAAGGTGTCGCGGTCCTTCAGCCCGAGCAGCACCAGCGCGGTCAGGCGTTCCGGGTCGGTCTGCAGCTGGCTCGTGTCGCAGCCTTCGCGCGCCAGCGTGTCGCGCACGAAGCGGCCCATCTGCTCGTCGCCGACGCGCGAGATCATCGCGGTCCTGAGGCCGAGCCGCGCCACGCCGAACGCGACGTTGCCGGACGAGCCGCCGAGATACATCTGGAAGCTGCGCGCGTCCTCCAGCGGGCTGCCGTACTGCTGCGCATAAAGGTCCACGGCCACGCGGCCGAGGCAGGCGAGATCGATGGGGCGGTCGCTCGGAAAGTTCAGGCTCATGTTCACGTGTCACGCTCGCGGCCGGCGATCGGCCATGCCGGCAGATTAGGGGACCGACCGGCCGGGCGGCCGCTGCACGTCGATGCTGCACGACGCGAAGCGGCCTGCCGCCGGGAATCGGGCTACGGACGCAGTCTAGACTTTTTGGAAATCCAGTTCCCTAGGTGAAATCACGTAGAAATAAATTTCCAAATTCTCGGCGAAGTGATCTACAGTTCCATCCGGATGCTTCAGTCCGTATCGGACTCGATCGGACTCGGCCCGGCGGCGTGCAACGCGCCGCTTCCCGCCCCACGGAGATGAGGAGACAGATCGATCATGAAGACCAAGCTGATTGCCGTCGCGGCCGCCGCGATCCTGGCGACGCCGCTCGCGCATGCCGAGAAGATCGGCGTGACGATGGCGTCGTTCGACGACACGTTCCTGACCATCCTGCGCAACAGCATCGCCGACGCAGCGAAGAAGGACGGCGCGACCGTGCAGATCGAGGACGGCGGCAACGATGTCGGCAAGCAGTTGAGCCAGGTTCAGAACATGATCGCGCAGAAGGTCGACGCGATCATCGTGAATGCGGTCGACACCGACGCGACGCCGAAGATCACGAAGATGGTGACCGCCGCGAAGATTCCGCTCGTCTACGTGAACCGCAAGCCGGTCGATTTCGACAAGCTGCCGCCTGGCGTCGCGGTCGTCGCGTCCGACGAGAAGCAGTCGGGCACGCTGCAGATGCGCAACGTGTGCAAGCTGCTCGGCGGCAAGGGCGACATCCTGGTGCTGATGGGCGAGCTGTCCAACGAATCGGCGCGCGCGCGCACCAAGGACATCGAGGACGTGATCGCGACCAAGGACTGCTCGGGCATCAAGGTCGTCGACAAGCGCGAAGGCAAGTGGAGCCGCACGCAGGGCCAGGACATCACGATGAACTGGCTGAGCTCCGGGACGAAGTTCGACGCGATCGTGTCGAACAACGACGAAATGGCGATCGGCGCGATCAATGCGCTGAAGGCCGCGCGCAAGTGGACGCCGAAGACCATCGTCGCCGGCATCGACGCGACGCCGGACGGGCTCGCGTCGATGAAGAGCGGCGACCTGAAGGTGACGGTGTTCCAGAATGCGGCCGGCCAGGGCCAGCAGGCCGTCGCCGCGGCGCTCAAGCTCGCGAAGAAGCAGCCGGTCGACCGTTACGTGAACGTGCCGTTCGAGCTCGTGACGCCCGACAACATGAGCCAGTACGCGAAGCACTGACCGGCCGGCCCGCTGAATGGCGCGGGCCCGGCATGCCGGGCTCGCCCGCGACTTTCGAGGAACGTTCATGTTTACAGCCAGGATGGCGCGTCCAATGGCCAGCGAGGAGGCCCCGGCCGCTTCGTTCGTTTCACCTGCTTCGTCCGCTTCCGACTGCCTGCTCGAGGTGCGCGGCGTCGGCAAGTCGTTTCCCGGCGTCGTCGCGCTCGACGGCGTGCAGTTCCGCGTGCGGCGCGGCACCGTCCATGCGCTGATGGGCGAGAACGGCGCCGGCAAATCGACGCTGATGAAGATCATCGCGGGCGTCTATACGCCCGACAAGGGCGAGATCCTGATCAACGGCGAGCCGGTCGTGCTGAACGGCCCGCTCGACGCGCTCGACCGCGGCATCGCGATGATCCATCAGGAACTGAACCTGATGCCGTACATGACCGTCGCGGAGAACATCTGGATCCGCCGCGAGCCGAAGAACCGCTTCGGCCTGATCGACCATGCCGAACTGCGGCGCCGTACCGCGGCGCTGTTCGAGCGGCTGTCGATCGACATCGATCCCGACGCCGACGTGCGCACGCTGACGGTCGCGAGCCGCCAGATGGTCGAGATCGCGAAGGCCGTGTCGTTCGACTCGGACGTGCTGATCATGGACGAGCCGACGTCGGCGCTGACCGACAAGGAAGTCACGCACCTGTTCCGGATCATTCGCCAGCTGCGCGAGCAGGGCAAGGGCATCGTCTACATCACGCACAAGATGAACGAGCTGTTCGAGATCGCCGACGAGTTCTCGGTGTTCCGCGACGGCAAGTACATCGGCACGCACGCGTCGACCGAGGTCACGCGCGACGACATCATCCGCATGATGGTCGGGCGCGAAATCACGCAGATGTTCCCGAAGGAAGACGTGCCGATCGGCGACGTCGTGCTGTCGGTGCGCGACCTCGCCGTCGACGGCGTGTTTCGCGACGTCAGCTTCGAGCTGCGCGCGGGCGAGATTCTCGGCGTCGCGGGCCTGGTCGGCTCGGGACGCTCGAACGTCGCGGAGGCGCTGTTCGGCGTCGTGCCGGCCACCTCGGGCGAGATCCGGATCGACGGCAAGCCGGTGCGGATCGCGACGCCCGCGCAGGCGATGAAGCACGGGATGGCGTTCCTGACCGAGGATCGCAAGGACACCGGCTGCTTCCTCAATCTCGACCTGCTCGCGAACATGGAAGCGGCCGTGCTGCGCAACCGCTACGTGAAGTTCAACTTCGTGCGGCAGGCGCAGCTGAAGCGCGACTGCGAGGAAATGAGCCGGACGCTGCGCGTGAAGGCGCCCGGACTGCACGAGGAGATCCAGAACCTGTCGGGCGGCAACCAGCAGAAGGTGCTGATCGGCCGGTGGCTGCTCACGCAGCCGCGGATCCTGATCCTCGACGAGCCGACGCGCGGCATCGACGTCGGCGCGAAGGCGGAGATTCACCGGCTCGTCAGCGCGCTGGCGGCCAGGGGCGTCGCGGTGCTGATGATCTCGTCGGAGATGCCGGAAGTGCTCGGCATGAGCGACCGGATCATGGTGATGCACGAAGGGCGCATGACCGGCATCGTCGAGCGCAAGGATGCCGACCAGATTCGCATCATGGACCTGGCATCGCGCTGAGCCGAAACAAGCATTGGAGACAACTGAAATGGGCAACCTGAATCCGGTCGCGGACGCGCAGACCATGACGATCAAGGCGCGGCACGCGAAGTGGCCGCCCGAGCTGAGCATCTTTCTCGTGCTGGTGGGCATCAGCCTGTTCTTCGAAGCGATCGGCTGGATCGTGGTCGGCCAGAGCTTCCTGTTCAACGCGGAGCGGCTCGAGATCATCGTGCTGCAGATGGCGGTGATCGGCATCATCGCGGTCGGCGTGAACCTCGTGATCATCACCAGCGGGATCGACCTGTCGTCGGGCTCGGTCGTTGCGGCCGCGGCCGTCGTGTCGGCGAGCCTCGCGCAGGTGTCGGACTTCCCGCGCGCGGTGTTCCCGCACCTGACCGACCTGCCGGTGATCTGGCCGGTGCTGGCCGGCGTGTGCGTGGGGCTGCTGGTCGGCCTGCTGAACGGCTCGCTGATCGCGTTGACGGGCATCCCGCCGTTCATCGCGACGCTCGGCACGATGGTCGCCGCGCGCGGCTTCGCGAAATGGTTCACCAACGGGATGCCGGTGTCGATGCTGACCGACCAGTTCGCGGCGATCGGCGCCGGCGCGAATCCGGTGCTGATCTTTCTCGTCGTCGCGGCGATCTTCCACGTGGTGCTGCGCTATACGCGCTTCGGCAAGTACACGTATGCGATCGGCGCGAACCGGCATGCGGCCGTCGTGTCGGGCATCAACGTGACGCGTCATCTGATTCTCGTGTATGCGATCGCGGGCCTGCTGAGCGGGATCGCCGGCACCGTGACGGCCGCGCGCGCGATTTCCGGCCAGTCGGGGATGGGCGTGATGTACGAGCTCGACGCGATCGCGGCGGTCGTGATCGGCGGCACCTCGCTGTCGGGCGGCCTCGGGCGCGTGACGGGCACCGTGATCGGCGTGCTGATCCTCGGCGTGATGACGTCGGGCTTCACGTTCATCCGCATCGACGCGTATTACCAGGAGATGGTCAAGGGCGCGATCATCGTCGCGGCCGTGATCGCCGACCAGTATCGCAACAAGAAGCATCGTCGCTGAGCGTCGAGCTCGCGGGCCGGCCGCGCGAACGCCGCGCGGCCGATTCTGGATTCACCGGGAACCTTCGATGAAGATTGCACTGGACCCCTACATGATTCGCCACCTGCCGCTCGACCGGTTGCCGCACGCGGTCGCCGAGCTCGGCTACGACCAGATCGAGCTGTCGCCGCGCAGCGACTTTCTCGACTGGTGGGTGATGCCGCGCGCCACGCGCGAGCGGATGGCCGCATTCCGGCAGGCGCTGCGCGCGAGCGGCGTCGGCCTCGCGTCGCTGCAGCCGATGTATCGCTGGGCGAGCCCGTTCGAGGACGAGCGGCAATGGGCGGTGCGCTGCTGGAAGAAGGCGATCGAGGTCGCGATCGAGATGGAGTGCGCGCTGATGGTGTCGGAGTTCGGGCGCGGCGCGTCGCCCGAGCGCTCGGTCGGCGAGCGACCGGGCGCGAACCCGAAGGAAATGTGCGAGGCCGCGTGGTTCCGCTCGATGGACGAGCTGCTGCCGATCCTCGAGCGCGAGCGCATCGTGCTGTCGGTCGAGCCGCATCCGGAGGACTGGATCGAGCAGCTGCAGCCCGCGATCGACATCGTCACGAACCTCGGCTCGCCGGCGCTGAAGCTGTCGTACATCGCGCCGCACACGTTCTACTACGGCGACGACATGGCCGCGATGATCGCGCAGGCCGCGCCGATCCTCGCGCACGTGCGGGTGGCCGATACCTTCGATCACCGCAAGAGCAGCCAGCTGCGCTACATCGTGAACCCGCCGGGCTCGAACCAGATCCGCGTGCACCAGCACCTCGACATCGGGCAGGGCGAGATCGACTGGGACGTGTTCTTCCGCGCGCTCGGCGACGCCGGCTTCGACGGCGTGATGTCGTCGTGCGTGTTCGCGTGGGAGGACCGTGCCGACGCGTCGTCGCGCTACATGCGCGAGACGATCGGGCGCTACGTGGATCGCCATTTTCAGCGCACGGCGCGCTGAAGCCGACTCGTCGACGCGGCGCGCGCCGCGTCGTGAATGCATTGACCGACTGGAGACCCTGATGACCTTGCAAATCGGCGTGATCGGCTGCGGCGCGATCGGCCAGGACCATATTCGCAGGCTGACCCGCACGCTGTCCGGCGCGCGCGTGGTGGCCGTCAACGACATCGATCCGCAGCAGGCGCGCGACGCGGTGACGCAATACGGGCTCGACGCCGAGATCTACGGCGACGGCCACGACGTGATCGCGGCCGCCGACGTGCAGGCCGTGCTCGTCACGTCGTGGGGGCCGACCCACGAAGCGTTCGTGCTCGACGCGATCGCGCACGGCAAGCCGGTGTTCTGCGAGAAGCCGCTCGCGGTGACCGCCGAGGGCTGCATGCGCATCGTCGAGGCCGAACTCGCGCACGGCAAGCGGCTCGTGCAGGTCGGCTTCATGCGTCCGTACGACGAAGGCTATCGTGCGCTCAAGCGCGTGATCGACAGCGGCGAGATCGGCGCGCCGCTGATGCTGCATTGCGCGCACCGCAACCAGTCGGTCGGCGAGCGCTACACGACCGACATGGCGATCACCGATACGCTGATCCACGAACTCGACGTGCTGCGCTGGCTGCTCGGCGAGGACTACGTGAGCGCGCAGGTCGTCTATCCGAGGAAGACGCGCCACGCGTGCGCGCATCTCGCCGATCCGCAGATCGTGCTGCTCGAGACCGCGAGCGGCGTGCGCATCGACGTCGAGATCTTCGTGAACTGCCAGTACGGCTACGACATCCAGTGCGAGGTGGTCGGCGAGCAGGGCATCGCGAAGCTGCCCGATCCGCCGGCCGTCGGGCTCAAGCATGCGGCGCGGCAGTCGGTCGAGATCATGACCGACTGGAAGGCGCGTTTCATCGCGTCGTACGACGTCGAGCTGCAGGCGTTCATCGACGGCGTGCGACAGGGCGTGCTGACCGGGCCGTCGGCGTGGGACGGCTACGCGGCGGCGGTCGCGGCCGACGCATGCGTGCGCGCGCAGCGCAGCGGTGCGGTCGAGCCGATCGCGATGGCCGAGCGTCCCGCGTTCTATCGCGGCTGACACCCGAGGAATCCTGCCGGACAGACCGACATGACGATGAAGATAGGTTGCGCGCCGTGCTGCTGGGGCGTCGACGACGTGAATAACCCGCATCTGCCGCCGTGGCGGCACGTGCTTGCCGAGGCCGCGCAGGCCGGCTATTCGGGCATCGAGCTCGGGCCCTACGGCTACATCCCGCTCGAACTCGACGTGGTGAGCGCCGAGCTGGAGCGGCAGCGTCTGAGCATTACGGCCGGCACGATCTTCGACGATCTCGTATCGCCGGAGAACCTGCCGAACCTGCTGCGCCAGACGCGCGACATCTGCGCGCTGATCACGCGGCTGCCGAAGCTGCCGACGCAGCCCGGGCAGCGTTACGCGGCGCCGTACCTGGTCGTGATGGACTGGGGCCATGAAGAACGCGACTACGCGGCCGGCCACGGCGATCGCGCCCCGCGGCTGCCGGAGCAAGGCTGGGCCGCGATGGTCGACCACATCCGGCAGATCGCGACGCTCGCGCGCGACGCGTTCGGCGTGCGCGCGGTGATCCATCCGCACGCGGGCGGCTACATCGAGTTCGCGGACGAGATCGACCGGATCGTCGCCGACATCCCGGCCGACACGGCCGGCCTGTGTCTCGACACGGGCCACCTGTACTACTCGGGCATGGACCCCGAGACGTGGCTGCGCCGCCACGCGGCGCGACTCGACTACGTGCATTTCAAGGATATCGACGCGGCCGTGTACGACGCGGTGATGGGCGAGCACATCGCGTTCTTCGCGGCCTGCGCGCGCGGCGTGATGTGCCCGATCGGGCAGGGCGTGCTCGACTACCGATCGATCAGGCAGGCGCTCGACGACATCGGTTACGCCGGCTATATCACGATCGAACAGGAGCGCGATCCGCGCAATGCGGGCACGAGCCTGCGCGACGTCGCGGCAAGCCGCGCGTTTCTCGCATCGGCCGGTTTCGCCTGAAGACCCGACTACGGACAAGGAACGACACAATCATGATCGACGGACAGATTCTGCTGGGCCATTCGATTCCCTGGGGCATGGTCGGCGGCGGCCTCGGCAGCCAGATCGGCTACAGTCACCGCTCGGCTGCACTGCGCGACGGCAGCTTCCGGCTGGTGGCGGGCGCGTTCGACATCGATCCCGAACGCGGCCGCCAGTTCGGCGTGAAGCTCGGCGTCGACGGCGAGCGCTGCTATCCCGACTACCAGACGATGTTCGACGCCGAGGCGCGGCGCGAGGACGGCATCCGCGCGGTGTCGATCGCCACGCCGAACAACACGCACTTCGAGATCTGCCGCGCCGCGCTGAACGCGGGGCTGCACGTCGTGTGCGAGAAGCCGCTGTGCTTCACGACCGCCGAGGCCGAGGCGTTGCAGCGGCTGTCGGTCGAGAAGAACCGCATCGTCGGCGTCGCATACGGCTACTCGGGCCACCAGATGATCGAGCAGGCGCGCGAGATGATCGCGCGCGGCGATCTCGGCGAGATCCGCATCGTGCAGATGCAGTTCGCGCACGGCTTTCACAGCGAAGGCGTCGAGGCCGCGAGCGCGGCCGCGCGCTGGCGCGTCGATCCGAAGTTCGCGGGGCCGAGCTACGTGCTCGGCGATATCGGCACGCATCCGCTGTACATCTCCGAAGTGATGGCGCCCGCGCTGAAGATCAGGCGGCTGATGTGCTCGCGGCAGAGCTTCGTGAAGAGCCGCTCGCCGCTCGAGGACAACGCGTTCACGATCATGGAATACGACACGGGCGCGATCGGCTATGTGTGGTCGAGCGCGGTGAACGCGGGCTCGATGCACGGCCAGAAGGTGAGGGTGATCGGCTCGAAGGCGAGCGTCGAATGGTGGGACGAGCATCCGAACCAGCTGCGCTACGAGGTGCAGGGGCAGCCTGCGCAGGTGCTCGACCGCGGCATGCCGTACCTGCATCCGCACGCATTGCGCGAAGACCGCATCGGCGCCGGGCATCCGGAAGGGCTGTTCGAGGCGTGGTCGAACCTGTATGCGCGCTTCGCGGCCGCGATGGATGCGGCCGATCGCGGCGACACGGCGACGTTGCAGGGCATCCGCTTTCCGGACGTCCATGCGGGCGTCGAAGGCGTGCGCTGGGTCGAGAACTGCGTGCGCTCGGCCGACGCGGGCGGCGTGTGGGTCGACTATCGCTGAGCGCGGCCGGGCCGCCGTGCCTCGGCCCTGCGCGCGGGTCCGGCATCGGCGATCTTTACGGCGCCGCCCGCGCGGCGGAAAATCGTTTCCAGCCACCGTCGTGGAGTGAGTGCAGGTGATGATCGAGCGCATGGGAGCGACGGCGCGGCGCGGGCCGCGCCGCAAACGTGATTAAATTCGCCCTCCATGCATGTATCCATGCCGAGTCCCGGCCGCGCCCGCCCGTATCGCGCGAAGACCGGGGCCGTCAACTTCGCGCTATCCGATGAGTTCATCCGAGAAACCTCCCGCCACCGTCGAGCAGTTCCTGCAGCGCCTGACGCAGGAGTACGACGGCCTCAGCAATCGTCTGAAGGTCATTGCGCGCCATGTCGAAACGCATCGCGACCAGCTCGGCCTGGAGGGCATCCAGTCGCTCGCCGAGGCGTGCGGCGTCCAGCCGTCGGCGGTCGTGCGCTTCGCGAAGCATTTCGGGTTCTCGGGCTTCTCCGAGATGCAGCGGGTGTTCCGCGACGGGCTCGCGCAGCAGATCGCGCCGGGACGCGCGTACAGCCTGCGGCTGCGCGACGTGATCGAATCGGGCTCGTCGAGCCTGCAGCCCGAGCAGATCGCCGACGAATTCATCAAGGGCAGCATTGCCGGGATGCAGCAGTTGCGACAGACGCTCGACGCGCAGGCGCTCGCACAGGCCGTCGACCTGCTGGCCGACACGCAGGCGATCTGGATCGCCGGTTCGCGGCGCGCGTTTCCGATCGCCGTCTATCTGGACTATGCGCTGCAGCACACTGACAAGCGCATCGGCCTGTTCAGCGCGCTCGGCAGCATGCATCTGGGGCAGATCCGGTCGGTGCGGCAGGGCGACGTGATGATCGTGATCTCGTTCATGCCGTATGCGGAGGAGACGGTGCAGGTCGCGCAGCAGGCCGTGCAGCGCGGCGCGCGGCTGATCGCGATCACCGACAGCCGGATGAGCCCGCTCGCGCGGGAGGCCGAGGTGACGCTGATGGTGCAGGACAGCGAGACGTTCGGCTTTCGCGCGCTGACGGCGACGATGGGCCTTGCGCAAAGCCTGTTCGTCGCGCTCGCGTACCGGCTCGAACTGTCCTATCTGCCGACCGCCGACGGCACGAAGGCGGCCGGCTGACGCCCGCCGGGCCGGCGGGCGCGCCGCGTTACTTGGCGGTCGGCATCGCGAATTCGGCGCCCTTGCCGATGCTCGACGACCAGCGCTGCATCACCGACTTCTGGCGCGTATAGAAGCGCACGCCTTCCTCGCCGTACGCGTGCATGTCGCCGAACAGGCTCTTCTTCCAGCCGCCGAAGCCGTGCCATGCCATCGGCACCGGAATCGGCACGTTGATGCCGACCATGCCGACCTGGATGCGCCGCGCGAACTCGCGCGCGATGCCGCCGTCGCTCGTGAAGCACGACACGCCGTTGCCGAATTCGTGCGCGTTGATCAGGTCGACCGCCGCGCCGAAGTCCTTCACGCGCACGCAGCCGAGCACCGGCCCGAAGATCTCTTCCTGGTAGATCCGCATCTCGGGCGTCACGTGATCGAACAGCGTGCCGCCGGTGAAGAAGCCGTGTTCGCGGCCGGGCACCTTCAGGCCGCGGCCGTCGACCACGAGCTGCGCGCCTTCGCTCACGCCCTGTTCGATATAGCCCTCGATGCGCTTCAGCGCTTCGCCGGTGACGATCGGGCCCATCTCGACTTCGGGCGACATCCCGTCGCCGATCACGAGCTTGCGTGCACGCTCGGCGACCGCCGGCACGATCTTGTCGGCCACGTCGCCGACCAGCACGGCGACGCTGATCGCCATGCAGCGTTCGCCGGCCGACCCGTACGCGGCGCCGATCAGCGCGTCGACGGCCTGGTCGAGATTCGCGTCGGGCATCACGACCAGATGGTTCTTCGCGCCGCCGAGCGCCTGCACGCGCTTGCCCGACTGCACCGCGCGCTGCTGCACGTAGGCCGCGATCGGCGTCGAGCCGACGAAGCTGACCGCCTGCACGTCCGGATGGTCGAGCAGCGCGTCGACCGCGCCCTTGTCGCCCTGCACGACGTTGAACACGCCGGCGGGCAGGCCGGCCTGCGTGAGCAGGTCCGCGATGAACAGCGCCGCCGACGGGTCGCGCTCGCTCGGCTTCAGCACGAAGGTATTGCCCGTCGCGATCGCGACCGGGAACATCCAGCACGGCACCATGCACGGGAAGTTGAACGGCGTGATGCCGGCGACGACGCCGAGCGGCTGGCGCATCGTCCAGTTGTCGATGCCGGTGCTGACCTGGTCGGTGAAGTCGCCCTTCAGCAGTTGCGGCACGCCGCATGCGAACTCGATGATGTCGATGCCGCGCGCGACTTCGCCCTGCGCGTCGGAGAACACCTTGCCGTGCTCGGCCGTGATGATCGCCGCGAGCGTGTCGCGGTGCTCGTTCATCAGCTGCAGGAACCGGTGCAGCACGCGCGCGCGGCGGATCGGCGGCGTCGCGGCCCATTCCGGGAACGCCGCATTCGCCGACGCGACGGCGCGCTGCACCTCGCTGTCGTCGGCCAGCGCGACGCGGCGCACCGCGCGGCCGAGCGCCGGGTTGAAGACGTCCTGGAAGCGGCCGCTGCGGCCGGCGACGGCAGCGCCGTCGACATAGTGGCCGACGTCGGCGTCGGACGTGAACGCGGGAACCGGATGCATCGTGTCTCCTCGGGATCGGGGTGGAAAGCCCCAGTCTAGGGAATCGCCTGCACGTGGAGAAGGCCGCGCAGCTTGATTCACTGTTCAGAATTCTGAATAATCGGCGAATGAATCAGCAAAATGTCCAGGCGCTGTGGCCGCACATCCATTCGCTGACGGTGCTGGCCGCCGCCGGCAGCTTCACGGCCGCCGCGCAGCGGCTCGGGATCAGCAAGGCGGCGATGAGCCAGCGCATCGCCGATCTCGAAAAGGCGGCCGGCGTGCCGCTCGTGCGCCGCACGACGCGCAGCGTGCGGCTCACCGACGCGGGCCAGACGCTGGTCGACAGCACGCGCGACGCGTTCGAATCGATCGGGCAGCATTTCGCGCGCGTGAAGGACCTGGCGGGCGAGCCGCGCGGGCTGCTGCGCGTGACCGCGCCGGTCGCGCTCGGGCGCCAGCAGATCGTGCCGCAGCTGCCCGATTTCCTGCGGCGCCATCCGGGCGTGCAGATCGAACTCGACCTGTCGGACCGGCTCCATTCGCTGACGCAGGAGGGCTTCGACCTCGCGATCCGCCATGCGACGACCGCGCCGCAGACGCATGTCGCATGGAAGCTCTGCGACACGCGCTCGCTGCTCGTCGCGAGCCGCGACTATCTCGACGCGCGCGGCGCGCCGCGCCACCCGAACGAGCTCGTCGATCACAGCTGCCTGTGCTATCTGCGCGACAACGAGCCGGCCGCGTGGAGCTTCGAGCCGCACGGCCGGCGGCGCGAACGCGTGAGCGTGCCGGTGCGCGGCAGCTTCGCAGCGAACAACAGCGAGGCGATGCGCGAGGCCGCGCTCGGCGGGCTCGGCATCGCGCTGCTGCCCGATTTCAGCGCGCAGCGCGATCTCGACGCCGGCCGGCTCGTCGCGCTGCTCGACGGCTGGCGGCCGTCCGGCGCGTTCGGCGATCACATCTTCGCGATCCGCCCGTACAGCGCGGTCGTGCCGAGCGCGGTGCGCGCGCTGGTGCGCCATCTGCGCGAACAGCTCGCAGGCGGCTTTTCGCACGCGTGACGGCCGCGCGCGGGCGCGCCGGGCCGCCGGCCGCGCCGGCAGACGCGGCGGCGCTGCGGTAAAATCGCAGCTTCCTCCCGCGCCCGCGTGGCGCGTCATTCGAAGGTCGACAGCCGATGCAGATTCACAAGGAAGTGGACGCCCGCGGGCTCAATTGCCCGTTGCCCATCCTGCGCGCGAAGAAAGCGCTCGCCGATATGGAAAGCGGGCAGATCCTCAAGGTGCTTGCGACCGATCCGGGTTCGCAGCGCGACTTCGCCGCATTCGCGAAGCAGACGGGCAACGAGATCGTCGAATCGACGACGCAGGACAAGACCTTCGTATTCCTGATGCGCCGCCGCTGACGGCCCGCCTCACGCGTCACGCCGCGACCTCGCCGGGCGCGTGCGGGCCCGCCAGCCGGGCCGTGCGTCTCTGACAATTCTTAAACCTCGCCGGACCGACGGCTGCGTATACTGAGCCGGCCGGTCGTCCGCGTGACGGATGCGCCGGCCACGGTGCGTCCGCGAGGCGGGCACGGGGGCCATGCCTGACGCTACCGTCGTACAAACGGGGAGAGGACATGTCCTTCAGACCAGGGACCATTCGACGTCCGTCCGCAATGGAATGCATCGCGCCCGGGCGCGCGCCGGCCTCGAGCCGTGTCGAGCTCGACCCGCAGCAGGATCGCCATGCGCGTGCCGCGCTGGAAGCCTACGCGGATTCGGCCGCGGCCGAGATGCCGTGGCTCGCCGAATGGCTCGGCGAGCGCCTGCAGGACGCCGCGCAGGGCGACGAGCCGCCGACGCACTGCGGCGCGACCGTCGAGCGCGTGTTCGACCTCGCGCACGCATGGGCGGCGAGCCGGCCCGACTATGCGGCCGCCGCGTGGGAGCACGTGCGCGACCAGTTGCAGCAGATGCTCGGGCAGCGCACGCCGGTCGACGATTTCATCTAGCCGACAGCCGGCGCCGCGGTTGTTCGCGACGCCCGTCATTGCGCGACGGGAAGGATTATTCGAAGAATGGACCGTAGTCCGCGCAATTTATTGGCGAATTTCATACTACTATGCTGAAATCGCTGGTTCGTCCGCGCCCCGTTTTTGAGATATATCGCCGGGGCCTCCGTGCCGCATGCGTCGCGCGGCGGCGAACGACGGCTCGCCGAGCCGGTATCGAAGTCGCGCAGGAGCTGCATGCGGCGGGGTGAGAGCGGGGAGCTCAACTGGACGAATCGCTTTCGATTTGCGGGGTGCTATGAGAATTGCTGTACTGGATGACGATCCGGCCCAGACGGATTTCGTCAGTCAAACGCTGACGGCCGCCGGCCACACGTGCTATGCGTTCAAGGAAGGCAAGGCCCTGAAGAAGCGTCTGCAGCGCGAGACCTTCGATCTGCTGGTGCTCGACTGGAACGTGCCCGACATGTCCGGCGAGGAAGTGCTGAAGTGGGTGCGCGCCAATCAGACCGAGCACAGCCTGCCGATCATCTTCATGACGAGCCGCGACGACGAGGCGGGGATCACGCAGATCCTCAACGCCGGCGCCGACGACTACGTGGTCAAGCCCGTGTCGGGCCCGATCCTGCGCGCGCGCATCGGCTCGCTGCTGCGCCGCGCGTATCCGGTCAACGCCGAGGCGACGGTGCGTGAATTCGATCAGTTCCGCTTCGACGTGAACCTGAAGCAGGCATATGTCGGCGACAAGGCCGTGAGCCTCACGCAGAAGGAATTCGAGCTCGCGCTGCTGCTGTTCCAGCACCTCGACCGGCCGCTGTCGCGCGCGCACATTCTCGATCTCGTATGGAAGCAGGCGACCGACATCCCGTCGCGCACGATGGATACGCATATCTCGATGCTGCGCACGAAGCTCGGCCTGCGGCCGGAAAACGGCTACCGCCTCGCGCCGATCTACGGCTACGGCTACCGGCTCGAGCGGGTCGGCCAGGGAGAACCGGAGTGAGCGCCGGAATCGCGCCGCGCACGCGGGTGCGCGCCGTCGGCCTGCGCGCGGCCTGCGCGGTCGCGATCGCGCTGGCGGCCCAGCTCGCCGCGGCGAAGCCGCCTGCCGCGGCGGACAAGACGGTCGTCTACCGCACGCAGGCGGGCGATACGCTGTACGACGTCGCCGCGCGCTACCTGCAGGGCCCGGACGACTGGCAGCTGCTGCAGCAGCTGAACCACGTGCCGGAGCCGCGGCATCTGCAGCCCGGCATCGCGCTGAAGCTGCCGTTCGCGCGGCTGCGCAAGGAGCGGCTGAGCGCGCGCGTGGTCGCGGTGCAGGGCACCGCCGAGCGCGGCACGGGCGACGCTTACGCGCCGCTTGCGGCCGATTCGACGCTCAGCGAAGGCGATCGCGTGCGCACCGGCGCGAACGGCTTCGTGACGCTCGAGCTCGCCGACGGCACGCACATGAGCCTGCCGCCCGACAGCCAGCTCGACCTGAAGACGCTGCGCCGCACCGTGCTGACCGGCACGCTCGATCGCGAGTTCGAGCTGACGCGCGGGGCGGTCGACAGCGAAGTCACGCATCTGAAAAAGCGCGACGACCGCTTCCAGATCCGCTCGCCGTCGGTCGTCGCGGGCGTGCGCGGCACGCGTTTTCGCGTCAACTACGACGCGGCCGGCAACGCGACGACGCGCGTCGAGGTGCTCGACGGCACGGTCGGCGTCGCGGGCAACCGGCGTCCGGCCGGTCCGACGCTCGTGCATGCGAACTTCGGCAGCGTCGCGACCTCGTCCGGCGCGGTCGGCGCGCCGGTCGAACTGCTGGCCGCGCCGGCGCTCACGCATCCCGACAAGGTGCAGGACGAGCCGGAGGTCGCGTTCGACCTCGCGCCGCTCGCGCAGGCGCATGCGTATCACGTGGAACTCGCGCACGACGCGGGCATGCTCGACCTGTTCCGTGAAATGCGCACCGACGCGCCGCACGCTGTCTTCCGCGACGTGCCGAACGGGACCTACTTCGTGCGGATCGCCGCGATCGACGGCAACGGCCTCGAGGGCGTGCCGCGCATCTACGCGTTCGAACGGCGCCTGATGGGGCTCGACGCGACCGCCACGCCGGGCGCGGAGGGCTACGTGTTCCGCTGGTCGCCGAACGGCGCGGGCGAGCAGGCGCGCTACCGGTTCGTGCTGTCGCGCTCGAAGGACCTGAGCGCGCCGATCGTCGACCAGGTCGCGCTGCAGTCGCGCCAGATCACCGTCGCGCACCTGCCGCCGGGCGATTATTTCTGGGCGGTGACCGTCGAGGAGTTCGAAGGCGGCAAGTTCTACGAGAAGACGAGTCCGGTTGGCGCGTTTACGTTGTCGCGCTGATCCGCGGCGCATGAAACCCGATTCCGTTTCTCCGCGTCGGCGCCTCGGGCGCCGCTTCCTGATCGAGTGGATCGCGATCGGCTGCCTCGGGGTCGCGGTGATTCTCGCGTGCGCGCTCGGCCGCCTGTCGTCGAGCGTCGACGGGCTGATCTACGACCGGCTGCTGATGCTGCGCAGCCTGCCGCTGTCGCCCGACGTCGTCGTCGTCGACATCGACAACCAGAGCGTGTCGGCGCTCGGCCGCTGGCCGTGGCCGCGCGACGTGCATGCGCGGCTGCTCGATACGCTCGCGCGCGCGCAGCCGGCCGCCGTCGTCTACGACGTGCTGTTTACGGAGCCTTCGTCGGAAGACCGCGCGTTCGCGGACGCGATAGCCCGCGTACCGACCTTCCTGCCCGTGCTGCTGAGTCCCGAGCAGCCGGACGGCACGCGCACGGTCGACCCGCCCGTGGCCGCGCTCGCGGCGCGCGCGATGGGGCTCGGCCATATCAATCTCGAAGTCGATCCCGACGGCATCGTGCGCAGCGTCGCGCTGTTCGAGAGCGACGGCCGCACCCGCTGGCCGCAGCTGATGGTGCCCGTGTATCGCGCGATCTCGGCCGGCAAGCTGCATCCGGCCGGCGGCGCGCCCGGCCCGCACGCGCACGACCTGTCGCGCGACGCGGCCGGCGAGGGGCGCTACCTGATCCCGTTCAGCCGCAACACGCCCGCGTATCCGACGCTGTCGTTCGACGACGTGCTCGAAGGGCGCGTGAAGCCCGACGCGCTGCGCGGCAAGATCGTCGTGGTCGGCGTGACCGCGTCGGGCCTCTACGACCGCTTCGCGACGCCGGTGTCCGGCGACTTCGGCCCGCTCGCCGGCGTGTACATCCACGCGAGCGTGCTCGACATGCTCGCGACCGGCACCGCGATCTCGCCCGCATCGCGCGCGGGCCTGTTCGTCGCGTCGCTGCTGCCGCTCGCGGTGCTGCTCGGCGGCTTCCTGATGCTGTCGCCGTGGCGCTCGCTGCTGCTGACGCTGAGCCTGGCCGCGCTCGCCGTCGTCGCGAGCCTGGCGCTGCTGTTCGAGACGCGCATCTGGCTGTCGCCCGCGCCCGCGATCTTCGGGCTGGTGGTCGTCTACCCGATCTGGAACTGGCGGCGCCTCGAGATGACGATGTCGTATCTGCGGCGCGAGCTGCAGCGGCTCGCCGACGAACCGCACCTGCTGCCCGAGGCGCCGCGCACGCGCAGCGTCGGCGGCGACGTGCTCGAGCGGCAGATGGCGCTGATGGCGCAGGCCGCGCAGCGCGTGCAGGACATGAAGCGCTTCGTGTGGGACAGCCTCGACAGCATGCCCGAGCCGATCTTCGTCACCGACCTGGCCGGCACCGTGCTGATCGCGAATCATGCGGCCAAGCGCTACGGGTCGCGGCTCGCGCTGCCGCTGCCGGAAGGGCGGCCGTTGCGCGCGGCGCTCGGCGAGCTGACCTTCGTGAAGACCGTCGACGGCAATGCCGAGCATGACGTCGCGATCCGCGACCACTGGCCGGCCGCGCTCGACCCGACGATCGGGGCCGAGCACGACGCGATGGCGCGCGGCATCGAGGTGCGCGATCGCGACGGTCTCGACCATCTGCTACGCTACGCGCCGTGCACGAACGCGCAGGGCCGCGTGACGGGCTGGATCGCCGGCCTCGTCGACGTGACCGAGCTGCATGCGGCCGAGCGGCAGCGCGAGGAAGCGCTGCACCTGCTGTCGCACGACATGCGCTCGCCGCAGTCGTCGATCCTCGCGCTCGTCGAGATCGAGCGCGACCGCGTGGAAACCGATTCGATGCGCGCGCTGCTCGCGCGGATCGAGCGCTACGCGCATCGCGCGCTGTCGCTGGCCGACGAGTTCGTGCAGCTCGCACGCGCGGAGTCGCAGGCGTACCAGCTCGAGACGACGAGCCTCGTCGACGTGCTGATCGACGCGAGCGACGAGGTCTGGCCGCAGGCGCAGGCCAAGCGCATCCGCATCGACACCGACGTCGGCACGGACATGTGCTGGGTGCGCGCGGATCGCTCGCTGATCACGCGCGCGTTCGTGAACCTGCTGAACAACGCGGTCAAATATAGTCCGTCCGACACGACGATCACGTGTACGCTGACGGTGGAGCACGCATCGAAACGGATGTTCTGCACGGTTCGCGATCAGGGGTACGGCATTGCGCCGGAGGATCAGCGGCATCTGTTCGAGCGTTTCAAGCGATTCCATGCCGGCGAGCGGCCCGAGATCTCGGGTTCCGGGCTCGGCATGGCATTCGTGAAGACGGTCGTCACGCGCCACGGCGGCAGCGTGTCGGTCGACAGCGAAGTGGGCGTCGGCACCGCGGTGACGGTGTCGCTGCCCGCGATCGACGAGCCGTCCGCCTGACAGGGCCGGGCACGACGGCAGCATTGGGGGAAGTCATGAGAAAGGAATGGGCGGCGACCGCGCTGGCGGCTTCGCTGTTGACGGGCTGCGCCGGCGTCACGACCGGCGTGAGCGCGCTCGGCCAGCCGGGCGCCTTCGCCGCGGACGCGCACGGCTACGAGGTCGTGCGCACGGCCGCACAGGCCGACGACGCCGAATACCGGCAGATCGAAGCGCTGGTGCGCGACGAGCTCGCGCGCCACGGCTTCGATGCGCAGTCGTCGAAGGATGCGCGCTACCGGTTGACGATCGCATACGCGACGCAGCCGGCCCGGGTCGCGGCAACGGCCGAGCAGTGCGGCGGCGCGAGCAGCGCGTGCGTGACGGTCGACGGGCCGGCGCCGCTCGCGTTGCCGTTCGCGGGCACCGTGTATCGCCATGTGCTGACGCTGCGTTTCGTCGATGCGAAATCGGGCGCCGACGTCTATCGCGTGTCGGCCGCGTTGCGCGACCGCGAACCGGGTGCGCAGCAGGCCGCGCCGACGCTCGTGAAGAGCGCGCTCGCGAAACTGCCGTTCGAGCTCGGGCAGGGCTGGCTCGTCGAGACGAAAAAAGACGACGCGGGCGCGATGCCGGGCGTCGTCTCGGTGAAGCCGGCCGCGGCGCACTGACGCGCGCGGCCTGTCAGGGGAGGGCCGGGCCCGCCGCGGGCCGGCCCTTGCCGCGCATTCAGGCGGCCGGGTGCGCGCCGTCGCGCGTGCGCAGATACGTGTCGAAGTCCGCGCCGACTTCCGGGTGGCGCAGCGCGAATTCGACCGTCGCCTTCAGGTAGCCGAGCTTGCTGCCGCAGTCGTAGCGCGTGCCCTGGTACTTGTAGGCCAGCACCTGCTCGTCGGCGAGCAGCGCCTGGATCGCGTCGGTGAGCTGCAGTTCGCCGCCGGCGCCCGGCTTCAGCGCGCGCAGGTGATCGAAGATCCGCGGCTTCAGCACGTAGCGGCCGACCACGCCGAGGTTCGTCGGCGCGACTTCCGGCGCCGGCTTCTCGACGATCGCCGACATCTTGATGATCGACTCTTCCCACTCCTTGCCGTCGACGATGCCGTACGACTTCGTCTCCGACGGCGGGATCTCTTCGACGCCGATCACCGAGCTGTGATAGTGGTCGAACACGTCGACCATCTGCTTCATCACGGGCGGGTTGCCGTCGAGCAGGTCGTCCGCGAGGATCACCGCGAACGGGTTGTCCGCGACCAGCTTTTCGGCGCACAGCACCGCGTGGCCGAGGCCGAGCGCTTCGGGCTGGCGCACGTAGAAGCAGTCGACGTGGCTCGGCTTGATGCTGCGCACGAGCTCGAGCAGCTTCTCCTTGCCGCGCGCCTCGAGTTCGGCCTCGATCTCGTACGACTTGTCGAAGTGATCCTCGATCGCGCGCTTGCTGCGCCCGGTCACGAAGATCATCTCCGTGATGCCCGCTGCAATGGCTTCCTCGACCGCGTACTGGATCAGCGGCTTGTCGACGACGGGCAGCATTTCCTTCGGGCTCGCCTTCGTTGCCGGCAGGAACCGCGTGCCCAGACCGGCCACGGGGAATACCGCCTTGGTGACTTTCAACATGATCGAACCTTTATTGATGTAATCGACTTGTCAGCTGTCTATGTTCACGTTCGCATTATAGTGAACGCAAACAGCCTTACCGTTTGTTACGCAGGCAACCGATCGCGCTGCGCGCACAATTTTTCCAGCGTGCTCTGGAATTCGGCGACACGCTTCTGTTCCTGCTCGACCACGGCGGGCGGCGCTTTCGCGACGAACGCCTCGTTGCCGAGCTTCGCGTTGCACTTCGCGATCTCGCCGGTCAGGCGCGCGATTTCCTTCGACAGGCGCTCGCGCTCGGCCGCGACGTCGATCTCGACCTTCAGCACCAGCTTGTTCGGGCCGACGATCGCGATCGGCGCGCCCTGCGCCTCCTTGTCGAGCGCGGCTTCGTCCGCGAGGATCTGGACTTCGGACAGGCGCGCGAGCGCCTGCACGTACGGCGCGAATGCGCGCAGGCGCTCGGCGTCGCCGGCCGCGAGCAGCGGCACCCGGGTTGCCGGCGACAGGTTCATCTCGCCGCGCAGGTTGCGGCACGCGTCGACGATCGACTTCAGGTCGGCCGCCCATTGTTCGGACGCTTCGTCGATCTTCTCCGGCGCGGCGAGCGGGTAGGCCTGCGTCATCAGCGACGCTTCGCCCTCGGCCTTGCCTTGCGGATAACGACCTGCGAGCGGCGCCACCTTCTGCCACAGCGCTTCGGTGATGAACGGAATGACCGGGTGCGCGAGACGCAGCACCGTCTCCAGCACCCGCAGCAGCGTGCGGCGCGTCGCGCGCTGCTGCTCGGGCGTGCCGTTCTGGATCTGCACCTTCGCGAGTTCGAGGTACCAGTCGCAGTACTCGTCCCACACGAACTTGTAGATGCTGCTCGCGATGTTGTCGAAGCGGTAGTCGGCGAAGCCCTTCGCGATGTCGGCTTCGGTACGCTGCAGCAGCGACACGATCCAGCGGTCGGCCGCCGAGAAGTCGAGATAGCCGCCGGGCCCGCAGTCGCCCGCGCCGCACGCTTCCGGCTTGTCGAGCCCGCAGTCGTGGCCTTCGCAGTTCATCAGCACGAAGCGCGTCGCGTTCCACAGCTTGTTGCAGAAGTTGCGATAGCCTTCGCAGCGCGCGAGGTCGAAGTTCACGTTGCGGCCGAGCGTCGCCATCGACGCCATCGTGAAGCGCAGCGCATCGGTGCCGAAGGCCGGGATGCCGTCCGGGAATTCCTTGCGCGTCTTCTTCTCGATCGTCGCGGCCTGCTTCGGATTCATCAGGCCCGTGGTGCGCTTCGCGACCAGCGTCTCGAGGTCGATGCCGTCGACGATGTCGATCGGGTCGAGCGTGTTGCCCTTGCTCTTCGACATCTTCTGGCCTTCCGCATCGCGCACGAGGCCGTGCACGTACACGGTGTGGAACGGCACCTTGCCCGTGAAGTGCGTGGTCATCATCACCATCCGCGCGACCCAGAAGAAGATGATGTCGAAACCGGTGACCAGCACCGACGACGGCAGGAAGTGCTGCAGTTCGGGCGTCTCGTTCGGCCAGCCGAGCGCCGAGAACGGCACGAGCGCCGACGAGAACCACGTGTCGAGCACGTCCTCGTCGCGCTTGAGCGCGCCCGTGTAGCCTTGTGCGGCAGCCTTGGCGCGCGCGTCTTCCTCGCTGCGCGCGACGAACACCTCGCCGTTCTCGCCGTACCATGCCGGGATCTGGTGGCCCCACCAGAGCTGGCGCGAGATGCACCAGTCCTGGATGTTCTCGAGCCACTGGTAGTAGGTGGTCGTCCAGTTTTCCGGCACGAACTTGATCTGGCCGTCGCGCACCACGTCGAGCGACACCTCGGTGATCGACTTGCCCGGATGGAACGTGCCTTCCGGCGCCGGCTTCGTCATCGCGACGAACCACTGGTCGGTCAGCATCGGCTCGATCACGACGCCGGTGCGGTCGCCGCGCGGCACCATCAGCTTGTGCGGCTTCACGGACTCGAGGAAGCCGAGCGCGTCGAGATCGGCGACGATCGCCTTGCGCGCGTCGAAGCGGTCGAGGCCGCGATACTGCTCGGGGCCGTTGTCGTTGATCTTCGCGTCGAGCGTCAGGATCTCGATCGGCGCGAGCTGGTGGCGCAGGCCGACCTGGTAGTCGTTGAAGTCGTGCGCGGGCGTGACCTTCACGACGCCCGTGCCGAATTCGCGATCGACGTAGTCGTCGGCGATCACCGGGATCTCGCGGCCGGTCAGCGGCAGCGTGACGCGTTTGCCGATCAGGTGCGCGTAGCGCTCGTCCTCCGGATGGACCATCAGCGCGACGTCGCCGAGCATCGTCTCGGGACGCGTGGTCGCGACCGTCAGCGAGCCGGAGCCGTCGACGAGCGGGTAGCGGATGTGCCACAGATGGCCGTTTTCCTCTTCGCTCGCGACTTCGAGATCCGACACGGCGGTGAGCAGCACCGGATCCCAGTTGACGAGGCGCTTGCCGCGGTAGATCAGGCCCTGTTCATAGAGCGCGACGAACACGTCGCGCACGGCGGCCGACATCTTGTCGTCCATCGTGAAGTATTCGCGCGACCAGTCGGTCGACGCGCCGAGACGGCGCACCTGGCCGGTGATCGTCGAGCCCGACTGCTGCTTCCATTCCCACACGCGTTCGACGAATTTCTCGCGGCCGAGATCGTGGCGCGACACGCCGGTCGCGTCGAGCTGGCGCTCGACCACGATCTGCGTGGCGATCCCCGCGTGATCGGTGCCGGGCACCCACAGCGTGTTCTCGCCGAGCATCCGGTGATAGCGCGCGAGGCCGTCCATGATCGTCTGGTTGAACGCATGCCCCATGTGCAGCGTGCCCGTGACGTTCGGCGGCGGCAACTGGATCGCGAAATCGGGGCGACCCGGCTCGAAGGCGGGGGCGGCATAGCCGCGTTTTTCCCACTCCGGCCCCCATTGGGACTCGATGGTGTGGGGCTCGAAACTCTTCGCAAGCGTGTTGTCGCTCATGGTTGGAAATCTGCCGAAAAATGCGTGAATTGGATGCCGAATCTGACAATTATAAATGGATGCACATCGGCCCACCATCGCCCGCGCCGTGCGAGGCCGCCGCACGGCCGCAGCGGGCGGATTCGCCTGCGCTCGCGCGCGGCAGTCCGAGCATCGCGCGCAGCCGACTTATAATGGCGGGTCCGCTTTTTTCACGCCCGTCCGCTGCCGCTCCATGCCCGATCTGCTCGCCAACCTGAACCCTGAACAATATGCCGCCGTCACGCTGCCGAACGAACCGGCGCTGATTCTCGCGGGGGCGGGCAGCGGCAAGACCCGCGTGCTGATCACGCGGATCGCGTGGCTGATCCAGCAGGGCTACGCGTCGCCCGCCACCGTGCTCGCCGTTACCTTCACGAACAAGGCCGCGCGCGAGATGATGGCGCGCCTGTCGGCGATGATGCCGATCGACACGCGCGGGATGTGGATCGGCACGTTCCACGGCCTGTGCAACCGGATGCTGCGCACGCACTGGCGCGACGCGGGGCTGCCGCAAACCTTCCAGATCCTCGACACGGCCGACCAGCTGTCCGCGATCAAGCGGCTGATGAAGGGCCTCAACGTCGACGACGAGAAATTCCCGCCGAAGAACGTCCAGTACTTCATCAACAACGCGAAGGAGCAGGGGCTGCGCCCCGACAAGGTCGACGCGTCCGACAACTTCAACCGCAAGTTCGTCGAGCTGTACCAGGCGTACGACCAGCAGTGCCAGCGCGAGGGCGTCGTCGACTTCCCCGAGCTGCTGCTGCGCTGCTACGAACTGCTCGCGTACAACGCGCCGCTGCGCGCGCACTACCAGGCGCGCTTCCGGCACATCCTCGTCGACGAGTTCCAGGACACCAACAAGCTGCAGTACGCGTGGCTGAAGATGCTCGCGGGCGGCGAGAACGCGATCTTCGCGGTCGGCGACGACGACCAGTCGATCTACGCGTTCCGCGGCGCGAACGTCGGCAACATGCGCGACTTCGAAGACGAATTCCGCGTGCGCAACCTGATCAAGCTCGAGCAGAACTACCGCTCGCACGGCAACATCCTCGACGCCGCGAACCAGCTGATCTCGAACAACGCGCACCGCCTCGGCAAGAACCTGCGCACCGACGCCGGCCACGGCGAGCCGGTGCGCGTGTACGAAGCGAGCACCGATGCGCAGGAAGCGAGCTGGATCGTCGAGGAGATCCGCTCGCTGATCAACACGGGGCTGTCGCGCAGCGAGGTCGCGGTGCTGTACCGGAGCAACGCGCAGTCGCGCGCGATCGAGCACACGCTGATGACCTCGGGCATCCCGTACCGCGTGTACGGCGGCCTGCGCTTCTTCGAGCGGCAGGAAGTGAAGCATGCGCTCGCGTATCTGCGCCTGATCGACAACCCGAACGACGACACCGCGTTCGCGCGCGTCGTGAACTTCCCGACGCGCGGGATCGGCGCGCGCTCGATCGAGCAGCTCGCCGACGCCGCGCGCCTGTACGGCTGCTCGATGGCCGCCGCGATCCCGTACGTGACGGGCAAGGCCGGCACGAGCCTCGGCGCGTTCGCGAACCTGATCGCGAAGATGCGCGCGGAAACGCAGCAGATGAGCCTGCCCGAGACGGTCGAATACGTGGTGCGCGCGAGCGGCCTCGCCGATTTCTACCAGGGCGAGCGCGAAGGGCAGGACCGCCTCGAGAACCTGCAGGAACTCGTGAATGCGGCGACCGCGTTCGTCAGCGAGGAAGGCTACGGGCTCGACACGCCCGCGCGCTCGATTCCGCTGCGCGCGGGCGCGATCGCGGCGCCGGAGCTCGGCGCGGCCGGCGACGACGCGTCGGTCGAGGTGCTCGAACCGGCGCCGCTCGACGATCCCGCGCAGAACCCCGACACGATGACGCCGCTCGCCGGCTTCCTGTCGCACGCGTCGCTCGAGGCCGGCGACAATCAGGCGCAGGCCGGGCAGGACGCGGTGCAGCTGATGACGGTGCACGCGGCGAAGGGCCTCGAATTCGCGGCCGTGTTCATCACCGGCCTCGAGGAAGGCCTGTTCCCGCACGAGAACAGCGTGCTCGAATCGGACGGCCTCGAGGAAGAGCGCCGCCTGATGTACGTCGCGATCACGCGCGCGAAGGAGCGGCTCTACCTGTCGTTCGCGCAGAGCCGGATGCTGCACGGCCAGACGCGCTACAACGTGCGTTCGCGCTTTTTCGACGAGCTGCCGGAACACGTGCTGAAGTGGCTGACGCCGAAGGTCGAGGCCGGTTCGCGCTGGGGCGGCCGGTCGGACAACGCGGGTTACGGGCGCGACTGGTTCGCGCGGCCGGGCGGTTCGCGCGAGCAGATCGTCGACGCGGCCGTGTCGGCGCCGCTGCCGGCGTTCGCGGACAAGCAGCGCGCAGCCGACACCGGCTTCCGGGTCGGCCAGCAGGTGTTCCATACGAAGTTCGGCGAGGGCACGGTCACCGCGCTCGAAGGCAACGGCGCCGATGCGAAGGCGCAGGTGAAATTCAAGCGGCACGGCGAGAAATGGCTCGCGCTGGCGGTCGCGAAACTGCAGGCGGTGGAATGATGAGCATCGACATGGTTTCAACGGTATCCACGCGTCCGCTCGGTGTGCTCGCCGCGCTTCCCGAGGAACTCGGCGACCTGATCGCCGCGATGCGTGCCGACGGTCACATGAAGACCGTCACGCTCGGCCGCCGCGATTATCACGTCGGCACCGTGCATGGCGCGCCCTGCGTCGTCACGCTCGCGCGCGTCGGCAAGGTCGCGGCCGCCGCGACGGTCAGCGCGCTGATCCACGTGTTCGGCGTCGCGGGCGTCGTGTTTACCGGCGTGGCGGGCGGCGTGTCGCGTACGGTGCGCGTCGGCGACGTCGTGGTCGCCGATACGCTGCTGCAGCACGATCTCGACGCCTCGCCGCTGTTCCCGCGCTACGAGGTGCCGCTGCTCGGCATCACGCGCTTTGCGACCGACGCGGCGCTGACGGCGCGCCTGAAGGCCGCGTGCGCGCTGTTCGTCGCGGAAGAGGGCGCACGGTTCGCCGAGCGCTTCGGGCTGGCCGGCGCGACGCTGCACGGCGGGCTCGTGATCAGCGGCGACCGTTTCGTGTCGAGCGAGCGCGAGGTCGTCGCGTTGCGCGACGCGCTGCCGGACGCGCTCGCGGTCGAGATGGAAGGCGCGGCGATCGCGCAGGTGTGCGCGGAGCACGATGTGCCGTTCGCGCTCGTGCGCACGATTTCCGACACGGCCGACGATCACGCGACGCAGTCGTTCTCGCATTTCCTGTCGGCGATCGCGAGCAGCTATTCGTCCGGCATCCTCAAGCGCTTCCTGACGCTGCATGCGACGACGGCGGCCTGAGGCCGCCGTCGCTTTCCTTCTTCATTCCGTTCGAACGGCCGCGGCGCGTGCAGGCGCACCGCGGCCGTTTCGTCACGCCTTCGCGCGCCGGCTGCTTTCGAGGTTCGGCAGCAGCACCGTCAGCACGCCGATCAGCGGCAGGAACGAGCACACCTTGTAGACGAACGCGATGCTCGTCGCGTCGGCGAGCTGGCCGAGCACGGCCGCCCCGACGCCGCCGAGGCCGAACGCGAAGCCGAAGAACAGGCCCGCGACCATGCCGACCTTGCCGGGCATCAGCTCGGTCGCGTAGACGAGGATCGCCGCGAACGCCGACGCCAGCACGACGCCGATGATCACGCTCAGCACGCTGGTCCAGAACAGGTTCGCGTACGGCAGCAGCAGCGTGAACGGCGCGACGCCGAGGATCGACACCCAGATCACGTACTTGCGGCCGATCCGGTCGCCGATCGGCCCGCCGATCAGCGTGCCGGCCGCGACGGCCGCGAGGAATACGAACAGATGGATCTGCGCAGCCTGCACCGACAGGTGGAACTTGTCGATCAGGTAGAAGGTGAAATAGCTGTTGATGCTCGCCAGGTAGAAGTACTTCGAGAACACCAGCAGCACCAGCACGCTGATCGCGCCGAGCACGCGGGCGCGCGACAGCGTCGGATGGCCGGCCGACGCGGCCTTCTTCTTCATCGACGGATGCTTCTTGTACCAGTGGCCGATCTGCGTGAGCACGACCATCGCGACCAGCGCGGCGGCCGAGAACCACGCGATGCTGTGCTGGCCGTGCGGGATGATCACGAGCGCGGCGAGCAGCGGCCCGAGCGCCGAGCCGGCGTTGCCGCCGACCTGGAACAGCGACTGCGCGAGCCCGTGCTGGCCGCCCGACGCCATCCGTGCGACGCGCGACGATTCCGGATGGAACACCGACGAGCCGCAGCCGACCAGTGCCGCGGCCACCAGCAGCATCGGGAAGTTCTGCGCGGTCGACATCAGCAGCAGCCCGGCGAGCGTGAAGCCCATGCCGACCGGCAGCGAATACGGCTTCGGACGCTTGTCGGTATAGAGGCCGACCAGCGGCTGCAGCAGCGACGCGGTGATCTGGTAGGTGAGCGTGATCAGGCCGATCTGCGCGAACGACAGCGCGAACTGGCTCTTGAGCATCGGGTAGATCGCGAGGATCAACGACTGGATCATGTCGTTGAGCATGTGCGAGAAGCTGATCGCGCCGAGCACCGGATAGACGGTGCGGGAAGCGGGGGGAGCGGACGGCTGCGGGGCGGCGGCGGCGCCGGCCGCCGTGTCGAGGCGGGTTTCCATGTGAGCTGAGCGAGTTGAGGTGGCGGGACGCACTCTGGGGCGGTGCGTTCTGGATCGTTGTTGCGTCAAAGAAGTGTAATGTGGCGCATCGTGAATGTCAGGCCAAGTTTTGTCGCGAATCGGACATGGGGGCGGCGCGTCGGTCATCGGCCGGTGCGGGCTGTGTGCCGCGCCCGTCGTCGGATGGGTGTTTTTCCGGACTCAAGGATCGCCGCGAGCAGCCGTAGAAGCGACGAACGGGGCGCGTCCGGTGCGAGCCTCGAGTCGCGCCGGAGCGCCGGCCGACAGAGCGCCGAACCGCCGGAGCGCCGGACCGCCGGCCGCCGGAACCGACCTTTCCGGCAGTGTGATCAATACGGGGACGAATCGATGAAGGCAGCATCATTGCATCCGCAATCCGGCGCAGCCGCGCCCGTCGCCACCGCGCGCGCCGCACCGCGGCCGCGGCGCGAACGCCGGCCCTGGACCGTCAAGGCGACGCTGCGCGTCGCGTTCGCGGTCCTGCTGGCCGGCACGCTCGCGATCGGCGTGTTCTCGCTGTGGCAGATCAGCCGGCTGAACGCGTCGATCGCGTCGGTCTACGAGCAGGGACATGTCGCGAGCCGCGCCGCCGCGGAAGTGCGCGCCGAGGTGCTGCGTGCGAGCCGCGCGCAAAAGATGCTGCTGACCGCCAGCACCGCGAAGGAGCGCGACGAACTGGGCGCCGAAGTCGATGCGGGGCTGGCGTCGATCGGCCGCGCGCTCGGCACGCTGCAGCGCACCGCGGATCCGGCGGACGCCGGCGATTCGGCGCGCCTGCATGCGTTCTCGGCGGCGATCGATACGTGGAGCGGGCATCTGCGGGATTTCGTCGCGCTGGTGCGCGCGCAGCCGCTCGACCTGTCGCAGATGAACTGGCAGGTCGGCACGCAGGACGTGTCGCTGCTGGTCGAGACCGGCAAGCTCGAGAAGCAGGTCGCCGATCTCGTCGCGACGCGCGGCGCGAAGTCGAAGGCGACGCTCGATGCGTCCGCGACGATTTTCTCGTCGTCGTTCGCGATGATCGCGGCGATGACGGCCGCGCTGATCGTGCTCGCGATCGCGATTGCCGCGCGGGTCGTGCGCCGGCTGACCGCGCAGCTCGGCGGCGAGCCCGCCTATGCGAAGGCGATCGCCGCGGACATCGCGCGCGGCGACCTCACGCGGCCGATCGTGCTCGGCCGGCACGACCGCGACAGCATGGTGCGCGCGCTGGCCGACATGCAGACGGGGCTCGCGGCGACCGTCGGCGAGATTGCCGTCAGCGCCGATGCGATCGCGTCGGCGTCCGGCGAGATCTCGACCGGCAATCTCGACCTGTCGCAGCGCACCGCGCAGCAGGCCGCCGCGCTCGAACGCACGGCCGCCAGCATGGAGCAGCTCACGTCGACGGTGCGGCAGAACGCCGAACACGCGCGGCAGGCGAGCACGCTGGCGGCCGATGCGTCGGCCGTCGCGGAAGCGGGCGGCGCGGTCGTCGGGCGCATGGTCGCGACCATGAGCGAGATCGACGACGGCGCGAAAAGCATCCGCGACATCATCGGCACGATCGAGGGGATTGCGTTCCAGACCAACATCCTCGCGTTGAACGCGGCGGTCGAGGCCGCGCGCGCCGGCGAGCAGGGGCGCGGCTTCGCGGTGGTGGCGGGCGAGGTGCGCTCGCTCGCGCAGCGCGCGGCGACGGCCGCGAAGGAAATCCGCGCGCTGATCGGCGCGTCGGTCGAGCGTGTCGCCGACGGCGCGGCGCTCGCGCACGATGCCGGCCGCACGATGGGCGACGTCGTGCGCGCGGTCAAGCGCGTGACCGACATCATCAGCGAAATCTCGTCGGCGTCGGACGAGCAGAGCGCCGGGATCGACGAAATCGGCCGCGCGGTCACGCAGATGGACGCCGGCACGCAGCAGAACGCGGCGCTCGTCGAACAGGCCGCCGCCGCGGCGCGCGCGCTCGACGAGCAGGCGCAGGCGCTCAAGGCGCTGGTCGGGCGCTTCCGGGTCGCGGCCTGAGCGCGGCCGGGGCGGCGGGCGCGCCGCCCGCGACCCCGGCATGCGGCGGCGCGCGTGTCGATCGGTGACAAAACCGGCAGTCGCCGGCGCCGCAATCCCCTACAATGCGCGTAACTCTATTGAGGGCCAGAACCAACCGGGCGTGCATCCCCGCGATGCCGCCGGCGCGTCGGCTCGCGCATAACAATGACAATCACGATTTACCTGACGGGATACCTCTGGATGCTCGCGTTCGCCGCGATCGGCATGCGGACGCGCATGAGCGCATGGCGCTGGCTTTCGGCAGGCATCGCGCCGGCTGCGGCGTTCGCGGTGCTGCGCGGCCGGACTGGAACCGACACCGCGGTCTACCAGGAGATCGTCGCCGGCATCTGGAGCGGCAACCTGAAGGTCGTGCCGCGCACGCTCGAGCCGGGCTTCGTGTGGCTCGTGCGGGCGCTCGAATGGGTCGGGCACGATCCGCGCATCGCGACCGCGCTGCTGTCGCTGCTGGTCGTCGTCGCCTGCGTGGCCGCGTTCGGCCGGCGCGACGACGATGCCTGCGTGTTCGCGACGCTGATCTTCCCGCTGTTTTTCTACGACATGGCGATGAGCGGCCTGCGCTACGGCATCGCGTTCTGCGTCGCGAAGCTCGCGTCGGACGCCTGGGCGCGCCGCCGGTACGGTGCGTCGGCCGCACTCGCGGCGGTCGGCACGAGCATGCACGTGTCGGCCGCGCTGCTTGTCGTGCTGCTGCAGGTTGGCCGCATGCGGATGCTGCGCTACGCGGCGCTCGCAGTCGCGATCGGCGCCGTGTTGTTCGCGATGCATCACGCGGCGCTGCTCGCGAAGCTCGGCGTCTATGCGGCCTTCACGCCGCCCGCGCAGATGTCGGGCAGCGCGCCGCTGGTGCTCGCGCTGCTGCTGGTGGTGGCCGGCTGGGGGCTGCTCGGCCGCATGCCGCGCACGCTCGTGTTCCTGTTCGTCTGCGAGATCGCGAGCTTCGCGCTCGCGCGGATCAGCTATGCGGGCCTGCGTTTCCAGTGGCTCGTGCTGTTCGCCGCGGCGTGCCGGTTCGTGCCGCTGCTGCGCGTGCCGGAAGTGCGGCGTACGCCGGCGATCATCGTGTTGCTCGTGATCGGCGCGATCGGCTTCGCGATGCGCCTGCGCAACATGCTCGGCGAAGCGGGGCTGGGGCCGTCGCCGTTCCTGCCGTTCCGGTTCTTCTGGGAATGAAGCGGCCGGGTCGAGCGTCGCCCGGCCGTCCGCACGTCACGACTTCTTCTGCCGGTCCGGGTCGATGATGACCGTGCAGGTCGTGCCCGCCGACAGCACCACGTCGGCCGGCACCTCGTCGATCTTGATGCGCACCGGCACGCGCTGCGCGAGGCGCACCCAGTTGAAGGTCGGGTTCACGTCGGCGACGAGGTCGCGGCTTTGCGGATTGTCGCGATCGTAGATGCCGCGCGAGATGCTCTCGACGTGGCCTTTCATCACGCCGCCGCTCATCAGCCGCATCTCGGCCGGCGCGCCGATCTTCACGCGCGGCAGCTTGGTTTCCTCGAAGTAGCCGTACACCCAGAACGAATGGCTGTCCACGATCGCGAGCTTGGCCTGGCCGGCCACGGCATAGTTGCCCTTGAAGGTCTGCAGGTTCGTGATGTAGCCGTCGACCGGCGCGACCACGCGCGTGCGTTCGAGGTTCAGCTTCGCGGCGTCGAGTGCGGCGAGCGCCTGCTGGTATTGCGCGTCGGCGCTCGACGCGCTGTGCGCGGCGTTCTCGCGGTTTTCCTTCGACACGACGAGCGCGTCGAGGTCCGCGCGGCGCGCCGCGTCGTCGCGGCGCATCTGCAGTTCCGCGCGGCGGGCGGCGACGGCCGCCTGCGCCTGCTCGACCGCGATCTGGTAGTGCGACGGGTCGATCTGCATGATCAGGTCGCCTTTCCTGACGAGCTGGTTGTCATGCACCGGCAGCTCGACGATCGCGCCCGACACGTCCGGCGCGACGTTGACGATCTCGGCGCGTACGCGTCCGTCGCGCGTCCACGGATCGTCCATGTAGTGCACCCACAGCGAGCGCCCGATCAGGATCGCGACGATGAGGATGACGGCGGTCGCGACGAAGCCGAAGAGTTTTCTGAGCATCATGATGGTTGTGGTTCAACGGTAGACGGCAAGACTGAGTCCGCCGCAAATGCAGACGAGAAGGCAGGCCCGGAACAGCGACGGGTGCCAGACGAGACGGTAGAGGCCCGTGTAGGCGAGCAGGCGGTCGACGACCCACGTCGCCAGCGCGCCGACGACGAACATCAGCACCACCGTGGGCATGTAGGCATCGAGAATGGCGATTTCACGCGGCATCATGACAAGGTTCCTTGGGTGCGGTTGCGATTGAGCGGCTCGAGCGGCGATTCCGGGTCGAGCAGCGCCGTGCGCACGAAATGCAGATGGCTCAGGATCCGCTGCAGCCGGTGACGGTCTTCGCGCGACGATGCGAACGCGTCGGGCATCGGCCGCGTCGCGTCGATCGCGGCGTTCACCGCGGCGAGCGTCGCGTCGAAGCGTGCCGCGTCGGGCTTCGCGAACAGCGCGGACAGCGCGCTGCGCATCGTCTCGATCGCGCGCCGCCACGGCATCGTCGGCGCATAGCGCGGGTCGGACGGCAGCGTCGACAGCTCCTGGCGCAGGTCGATCGCCGCGTTGCCGGCTTCGAGCACCGCGAACATCCAGCGCAGCGCGTCGCGCTGCACGTCGGGCTGGTCGGCCGACAGTGTGTGCGCCTGGTACATCAGGTCGCGCGCGCCGCTCTCGAAGCGCGTGCGCAGGCCCGCGAGCCGCGCATGGCAGGCGGCGACCGCCTGATGGCGCAGGTCGGCGAACAGGCGCTTCTTCAGCCACGGCGCGGTCGGCGGGAACATGACCGCGAACGCGATCGCCGAGACCAGCATCGACAGCACCAGCGCGAGCGCGTCGTTCATGAAGCTCGACGGATCGTAGTGCGTGATGCTGTCCGGGCCGGCGAGGAAGCAGAAGAAGATCAGGTAGCCCATCCCGTAGCCCGCCAGCTTCGGCTTCATCGTCATGTAGATGCCGATCGCGAGCAGCGGCGCGAGCGCCACGCACAGCAGCACGAAGCCGTCGATCCGCGGGTAGATGCCGAACATCAGCAGCATGCCGGTGCACACGGCGAGCGCGGTGCCCATGCCCATTTGCGCGGACATCGCGGTCGGGCGCGGCGTCGACGACGCGAGCGCGCAGGTCGCCGCCGCGGTGAGCACCAGCGTGACGCCGTTCGGCCAGGCGGTCTCGATCCAGAACCAGCCGAGCAGCAGGATCACCGTCGCGGTGCGGATGCCGGCGATCACGGCGGCCGTCAGGTTGGTGCGCGGCTCGTAGTGTTCGATCCAGCGTTCGCGCTCGTGCGTCTCGCTCGCGAGCGACGCGTAGGTCGCCGCATATTCGTGCAGGTCGGTGATGAAGCGGTACAGCAGCTCGGCGGCCGTATCGAAGTCGAGCAGCGGGAAATCGGGCTGCGCTTCGCACTCGGCGCGCGTCGCGCGGATGCGGCGCGGCAGCGCGTCGCGCCACGCGAGCAGCTGCTCGGCTGCGTGCGCCGCGTCGGTCGAGCTGCGCACCGGTTCGCCGTTGCGCGTGAGCAGCGGCGCGATTTCGCGGAAATACGGCTCGATCGCGTCGATCGCGGCCTGCGCGCCGGCCGCGCGCAGCCGGTTCATCAGCTGGTGCAGCGCATGGAAGCGGCTCGATGCGCTCATGAACTCGCTGTTCAGCCGCGCCAGGCGGCCGCCGCGCATGCGCGTGCCGGGGTCCTCGAACACGGCCATGCTGCGCGCGGCCTCGAAGCCGACCACGTCGGCGACGAAGCGCGTATGGATGGTCTCGATGTGCGCGCGGTCGAGCTGCCCCGACAGCGCCGCTGCGACGTAGTCGACGAAGCTGCCGAAGCGCTTGCGCACCGTGGTGCGCATCTGCTCGCCGGTGTACTGCGGAAATACCAGCGCGCTGACGACGCCGGCCGACACGATCCCGACGATCACCTCGGACACGCGCGTCATCGCGCTCATGAACGCGCCGTCCGGGTGCTGCGACGCGGGCAGGCCGATCAGCGCGGTCGTATAGCCGGCGAGCAGGAAGCCGTAGCTGCGGAAATTGCGGTTGCGCGCGGCGCCGGCCGTGCACAGCGCGATCCACAGCGCGATCGCCAGCAGGAACAGCTGCGGCTGCTGCGGGAACAGCGACACGAACGTGAGCGTCGCGATCAGCCCGAAGATCGTGCCGGCGACGCGGTAGAAGCTTTTCGCGAGCACCGCGCCGCTTTGCGGCTGCATCACGATGAACACCGTGGTCATCGCGGTCTTGGGCGCCGGCAGGTCGAGTCGCATCGACACGCCGAGCGAGATGAACGCGGCGAGCAGCGCCTTGGCGAGATAGAGCCACGCGACGCCGTCGGTGCGGGCCCAGTCGCTGAAGGCCGCGTAGCGGGCCGACAGCGTGCCGCCGGCGGGCGGGGAGGCGGTGGAGGAGGATGACATGACGGAGTCTCCGCGTTACCGTGCGGCCTGCGTGGCGGGCTTGCCGGCCGGGGCGGGCCGGTTGCCGCCGGCTGCGGGTTGCGTGCCGGGCACGGCCCGCGCATGCGCGGCAGCGCTCGATGTCGCGGCGGCCGGTGCCGCGGCAGCGTCCGACGGATGGCCGCCCGGCGCGTCGTCGCCCGTCTCGACCCCGCCGCCGAGCGCGGCCATCAGCTGCGCATGCGCGGCGAGGCGTTCGGCGTCGATGCGGGCTGCCGTCTCCTGCGCGCGCAGCAGCTGCTGCTGCGCGACCAGCACGTTCACATAGTCGGTCAGGCCGCGCCGGAAGCCTTCGCGCGACAACTGGTAGCTGCGGTCGTTGGCGGCCACCGAGCGCGCGGCGTCCTTCTTCTGCGTATCGAGCGAGCGGATCCGCACGACCTGGTCGGCGATGTCCTTCAGCGCGCCGACGATCGTCTGGTTGTAGCGCTCGACAGCCTGGTCGTAGCCGGCATTGGCCGCGCCGAGCTGCGCGCGCAGGCGGCCGCCTTCGAAGATCGGCAGCGACAGCGCGGGGCCGGCCGTCCAGCCGCCGTTCATCGCGCGCAGGAAGTCGGTAAACGGCGCGGTCACGCCGAAGCCGCCGACCGTCGCGAGCAGGTCGATGTCCGGATAGAACGCCGCTTTCGCGACATCGATGCCGCGCGCCTGCGCCTGGACCGTCCAGCGCGCCGCGACGACGTCGGGGCGGCGGCCGAGCAGGTCGGCCGGCATGGCCGACGGCAGGCCGGCCGGCGCGTCGAGCGACAGGCTCGGCCGCTTGATCGCGTCGCCCGCGCCGGGGCCCTTGCCCGCGAGCGCGGCAAGCTGGTGGCGGGCGAGCTGGATCGCTTCCTCGTACGAGTCGATCTGGCGCTCGTAGTCGGGCAGCGTCGATTCGGCCTGGCTCACTTCGAGCTGGGTGCCGATGCCGGCCTGCAGCCGTTTGCGTGCGAGGTCGGCCACCGCGCGCTGGCGCTCGAAGGTTTCATGCGCGAGATCGAGCAGCGCATAGTTCATCGACATGCCGACGTACGCGCGCACCACGTTCACTTCGAGCTCGAGCTTCGCCGCGCGCGCATCGGCCGCCGTCGCATGCGCGGTGTCGAGCGCGCGTTCGGTCGCGTTCTTGTCCTTGCCCCACAGGTCGAGGTGGTACGACAGGCCGAGCGTGCCCGTGTTGTTCCAGGTGTCGGTGTCGGCGAGCGGGCCCGGGCCGTAGTAGACGTTGTCCGGCCAGTGCTGGCGCATCAGCGACAGGTTGCCGTTGATCTGCGGCAGTTCGGCCGAGCGCGCGACGCGCGCCATCGCCTGCGCTTCGCGCACGCGGGCCTGCGCGGCCGCGAGCGTCGGATTGCCGGCCTGCGCCGCGGCGATCCAGGCGTCGAGCTGCGGGTCGCGATACGCGCGCCACCAGTCCGACGCGGGCCAGCCCGCGTCGCGGTCGGCCGCGCGGATGGCGGCGCCCGCATCGAGCGTGTTCGCTTCGATCTGCGCCGACTGCGGCTTGTTGTCGCCCATGCTCGCGCATCCGGCCATTATTAATGAGACTGCAAGAACCGCCAGTGCCAGCGTCCCTTTTGTTGCCGGAGACCGCACGATTTTCTCCCTTTCGGATATAGATGAGTCGGATGCGATTATATTTTTCAGCAATTCCTGAATAAACTGACAACGGTGCAAGTCATTTTTACGAATCCTGAGACAATATTGGTTAGCCTGTGTGCAACAATCCGTCCGGATTCAAACGGGAAATGGGATGGATACGTTACAAAACATGCGCGTATTCGTACGCGTGGTCGACGCGGGCAGCTTCACCGCGGCCGCCCAGCAGATGAATTCGACGACCGCCTATGCGTCGCGCGCCGTCTCGGATCTCGAAGCCCACCTGCGCACGCGCCTGCTGAACCGCACCACGCGCCGGATCGCGCTGACCGAAGCCGGCGAGCGCTACCTGCAGCGCTGCGAGCAGATCCTCGCGTACGTCGACCAGGCCGAAGCCGAGGCGGGCGACGCGCACGCGCGCCCGTCGGGCAAGCTGAAGGTCCATTGCTTCACGAGCCTCGGCCAGCACTATCTGGTGCCGGCCGTCGCGCGCTATCGCGAGCGCTATCCGGACGTGCATGTCGAGCTGACGCTCGCGCAGCGGCTGCCCGACCTGCTCGACGAGGGCTATGACGTCGCGATCGTGGTCGGCCGCGACCTGCCTGATTCGGGGCTCGTGTCGCAGCGGCTCGGCGAAAGCTACAGCGTCGTATGCGCGGCGCCGTCCTATATCGAGCAGCACGGCGTGCCGCAGCGGCCGGCCGATCTCGCGCAGCACATCTGTCTCGGGATGGTCACGCCGGGCTTCCAGTACGACGAATGGATACTGGCGGGGCCGAACGGCGACGAGGTGGTGCCGATCGAGGCGCCGCCGTTTCGCGTGAACGTCGCCGAGGCGCTCGCGGTGGCGGTGCGGGAGGGGATGGGGCTGGCCGGGCTGCCGCTCTATTCGGCGATCGGCTGGCTGCGCAGCGGGCATATCGTGCGCGTGATGCCCGAGTACCGCTCGCACGTGATGAACATCTACGCGCTGTACGCGTCGCGCCAGTATCTCGACGCGAAAATCCGGACCTGGGTCGATTTCCTGCGCGACGAGCTGCCGACCACGCTGCAGGCCGACGAAGCCGCGCTCGAACAGTACACGCGTGCGACATGACAGCGCGCTCGACCGCAATCTGACGAGATTTGTCCTTCACGCAACATTTCTTTACGTTCGTGCGCCGGACAGTTTGATACTGTCTGAATCATCGAGATCTGCCCCACCCGGAGTTGCAATGGATACGCCCCTGATGATCGGCCTTGGAGTTCTGTTCGGCGTGGTCGCCGCCGCCGCGACGCGCGACCTGCTGCGCGCGATGAAGGCGCGCATGCAGCCGGTGCCGGTCCGGGTCCGCGCGCGTTCCGGCGCGCCGCGCCGCAACGAGCGCTGATCGGGCGTCGCCCGTTTTTTTGCAGCGAAGCAGCCGGCCGCGCACCGCGGCCGGACGCGCCGGCGCTCAGCCGAGCGCGACGATCTTGTCCCATGCGAACGCGGGGTTTTCCCGTTCGCCGGTGCGCCGGTGGATATAGCCGCGCGGATTGCACACGACGCGCGTGCCGCCGTCCGCGACGTAATCGAATGACGTATGGGTGTGGCCGTGCACCCACAGGTCGACGGGCGGCCGCACGAGTGCCGCCAGATCGTTGACGAATCCCGCCGACACCGGATCCTGCGCATAGCGCTCCGCGAGCGAACGCCGGTGCGGCGCGTGGTGCGTGACGACGATCGTGCGGCCCGCGAACGGCGTCGCCAGCTGCGTTTCCAGCCACGCGCGTGCGCGCCGGTACAGCGCGATCGCGTCGGCCGGCGTGAAATCGCGCTCCGGCGCGCCGGGCGCCGCATGCAGCGCCGCGTCGTGCGGCCACGTCACCTGGATCAATCCCTTGAAATCGAGCATCACGCGCGAGCCGGCGTCGATCGCGTGCGCAACGCTCGCGTCGTCGGCGCCGAACAGCGTGAAATCGGTCCACAGCGTCGTGCCGAGCACGCGAAAGCGCTGCGCAGGATCGACATACACGCCGTTGTTCAGGTAATGCACGTTGTCGAGCGCGTGCGCCGCGTCGCGCATCGCCGCCTCGAGCGCGCCGAACTCGCCGTCGTAATACTCGTGGTTGCCCGGCACATAGACGACCGGCACGTTCGGGTCGAACGTCTCGGCGGCCCAGCGCAGGCCTTCCGCATGATTGTGGATGTCGCCGGCCAGCACGACGAGATCGGCGTCGGCATGCGCGATCACGTCGGGCTGGTTGCCTTCGAGATGCAGGTCGGACAGCACGCGCACTTTCACGGGTGTCGCTCCTGAGTCAATGGCGTCAGTGCAGGACCTTGCCGGGGTTCATCAGCCCGCGCGGGTCGAGCGCGGCCTTCAGCGTGCGCATCAGCGCCGTTTCGACCGGCGACTTGTAGCGCTGCGCATCGTCGATCTTCAGCTGGCCGATGCCATGCTCGGCGCTGATCGTGCCGTGATGGCGGTGCACGTTGTCGTAGACGATGCGGTTGATCGGCGCCTGGTATTCGGCGAGGAACGCCTTCGGGTCGCCGCCTTCCGGCGTCTGCACGTTGTAGTGCAGGTTGCCGTCGCCGAGATGGCCGAACGTGACCATGCGCGCGCCCGGCGCCGCCTGCTGGATCGCCGCGTCGGTCTCGTCGATGAAGCGCGCGATCGACGAGATCGGCACCGCGATGTCGTGCTTGATGTTGAGCCCTTCGTCGGCCTGCGCGAGCGGGATGTGCTCGCGCAGATCCCAGAACGCGCGCGACTGCGCGAGATTCTCCGCGACCACCGCGTCGACCACGAGGCCCGCGTCGAACGCTTCCTCCATCAGCTTTTCGAACAGCGCGCGCGCGTGGCTTTCGCTTTCGTTGTCGGACAGTTCGAGCAGCACCGTCTGCGCATGCGTGTGCGCGAACGGGTAGCGCAACTGCGGATAGTGCTTGCCGACGAGCTGCATGCAGAAGTCGGACATCAGCTCGAAACCGGTCAGCAGCGGGCCGGCGGCGCGCTGCGCGAGCGACAGGAAGTCGAGCGCGGCGTGCGGCGATTCGAGCGCGGCCAGCGCGGTGACCTGCGCGGCCGGCAGCGGATGCAGCTTCATCACCGCGGCGGTGATGATGCCGAGCGTGCCTTCCGCGCCGATGAACAGGTCGCGCAGGTCGTACCCGGTGTTGTCCTTGCGCAGCCCGCGCAGGCCGTCCCAGATCTCGCCCTGCGGCGTCACGACCTCGAGCCCGAGGCACAGCTCGCGCGCGTTGCCGTAGCGCAGCACCGCGGTGCCGCCCGCATTGGTCGACAGGTTGCCGCCGATCGTGCAGCTGCCTTCGGCGGCGAGGCTCAGCGCGAACAGCCGGTTGCCTTCGCGGGCGCGCGCCTGCACGTCGGCGAGGATCACGCCGGCCTCGACGGTGATCGTGTTGTTGTGCGGATCGAGCGCGCGCACGCGGTTCAGGCGCGCGAGGCTCAGTACGGCCTGGCTGCCGCTTGCATCGGGTGTCGCGCCGCCGGCGAGCCCCGTGTTGCCGCCTTGCGGGACCAGCGCGACGCCATGCGTGTTCGCGAGCCGCACGAGCGCGGCGACTTCGGCGGTGTTCGCGGGTCTCAGCACCGCGCAGGCGGCGCCCTTGTAGCGGCGGCGCCAGTCGGTCAGGAACGGTTCGGTATCATGCGGATCGGTCAGCACGTGATCGGCGCCGATCGCGTCGCGGCAGGCGGAAACGAAGGCTTCGGAAGAAATCATCACGTTCGGTCGCGTAAGGGTCAGGGCGCGGCGCGTTGCTGTTTCGCCGCGCGTTTGAACGGCGCGACGTACGCAAGCGCCGCCGCGAAGAAGCCGACGGCGAGCGCGGTCTCGCACCACCCGAGCGTCGCGGACAAGCCGCGGTCGGACATGCCGCGCACGATGCCTTCGGCGAAATAGACGAGGATCAGCATGCTCGCCCACTGCATCGTATAGATGTTACGCCGCCACACGCCGGGCAGCGCAAGCGCGAGCGGCACGGCCTTCAGCATCAGCGCGGAGCCGCCCGGGCGCAGCGGCGCGAGCCACAGCTCCCACGCGAGCGACAGCACGATCAGCGCGGCGAGGCACGCGGCGGCGGCCTGCGCGTGGCGCGGCCGGGCGGGGACGGCGGGGCGGGCGGGCGCGTTCATGCGACCCCGGCGGCGGCGAGCGCGGCGGCCGTGCGCGCGAGCCGCACGCCGAGCGCGGCCGCGAGCGCTTTCTCGTCGGCCGACAGCCCGGCGGGCGCGGTGCGGTCGTGCTGCGCGACATGCGACGCGCCGTACGGCGTGCCGCCCGTGCGCGTCGTGCTGAGCGCGGATTCGGTGTACGGAATGCCGACGATCATCATCCCGTGATGCAGCAGCGGCAGCATCATCGTCAGCAGCGTCGATTCCTGGCCGCCGTGCAGGCTGCCCGTCGACGTGAACACGCTGGCCGGCTTGCCGTTCAGCGCGCCCGACAGCCACTGCGGCGTCGTGCCGTCGAGGAAGTACTTGAGCGGCGCGGCCATGTTGCCGAAGCGGGTGGGCGAGCCGAGCGCGAGGCCCGCGCATTCCTCGAGGTCGCGCAACTCGGCGTACGGCGGGCCGTCGGCGGGGATGTCGGGTGCGCTGGCTTCGCAGACGGTCGACACGGGCGGCACCGTGCGGATGCGCGCCTGCATGCCCGGCACGCTGTCGATGCCGTTGGCGATCGCGAGCGCGAGATCGCGCGTCGCGCCATGACGGCTGTAATAGAGGACGAGAATGTCTTTCATGGGCTACGGAGCCGCGTGCGGCCGCGCGCGTGCCCGGTGCAGTCGGCCCCTGCTGGATCGAGCGGCTATTATAGGGGCTGAAGCCGTCGCGCAGCGCGGCGGCGGCGCGCCGCGAGGCGCGCGGCATCGACAAGGAGAAACCGTTTGCCGAAGTTGAGCGTCCCGGCATCATACAGCAAGAGGGTTTCGTCAGAGTCGTGCGTAATTTATGCGTTGCGGGCAGCGATCAGTTCATCGATCTGAGCGATAGGGATGCGCCCGATGCCGTTCAGCTTCAGTTTCCCGGTGCGCACGAGAGTGTGCACGGTGCGCGCCGTGATCCCGAGCATTTCAGCCGCCTGAGCCTGGGTGACGTGGACCGGCCGCGGGTGCGATTCGGCATAGAGCCGCACGGCCTGGTGCGCGAGTTTCAGTTCTTCGAGTTGAGTCATCGTGCCCTCGTGGTCATAGCAAGCTCGACGCGGCGGCTGATCTCGCGATCGTAGCCGGCGAGCGTGGATTGCAGGTTGGGTGCGAGACGCGGGCCCGCGGCCGGCGTGTCGAGCGGCACGCGCGGCATTGCGGCCGGCATCGGCTCGTATGCCGTGTCCGCGCGCACACGCCGATCGATGCGGATGCGGCCGGCGTAGAACAGCGTGTCGAGGAAGCTCTGCACGAACGCCGTCGATGTCTGCAGCTCGGTCGCGATCTCGCGCGCGGTGTGCGTGCCAGTGCGCAGGACGTTGAACACGGCGGTGCTGTTGATGCGGCGACTGGTCATTTCTGTTCTCCCTCACTAGCAGGCACCCCATAGACACTGCCGGGCTGCCCGGCTTCATTGCTACCGGTGCATGCATGGCGATGGTCTGTCGCGTGCGGGCAGCGTTTATTGCCGCATGTCTGGCATATGATGAACTCGCAAAGCTCGCGCGGCAGCCCATGAATCGTGTCGCCGCGCTCACGAATACATGCGCGGCATCTGCATTGGTCGCTCAAGATGCCTCCTTCTCACTAGCAGGGGCGCGGCGGTTCCACTTCGCAATCGCCGATTCGATGGATGTGTATCCCGCCGCAGTCGGTAAGATGCAACCCGGCGTCTGACAAGCGACGTACCACCATTCGTCAGGGTCAATCTCTTTGGCCACATAAGGCGGTTTCCCGCAGAAAGGGCACGGCAAGACGTCGCTCATGATCCTTCTCCCTGTCGTTGCGCGAGGGCGTCAGTCATAGCTCCATCAATATCGGCGTCGATGTTTTCGCAGCGGTCGGTTGGACCGGTGACTGACCACCACGCGTCCAGATGTTTGTTGTCACGCAACCAGCGATACCGCTCCGCATCTTTCTCCGCAGCTTCGAGGCGGTCGCAAAGGTCGGTCAAGAAGTTCGCGGCTTGATACGGTTTGGTCCATGATCCGAACGATGCCCGCAGGTCATTCGCGATTGCGCGTGCAGTCTTCACGTCTATCTCAGCCATTGCCTTCCTCCCTCGGTGCGGTGGTCGGAGTGGTCTTCAGGGAGCGCAGTAGTGCAGCAGCGCTATCCCATTTCCGGTCCAGATATGACGCGCATTCCTCGATGATGGCGTCCCTGTCGGGAGTGGTGCGGCGGCCGGCGTCCCGTTCGAGCGCCTCGATATATCGAACGACTGCGCCGATCTCCTGCCCTTCCATGATCACGGCGCCCATGCCAGTGCGCGCCTTGAAAATCGACACGTGTTCTTCGTCGCGGCGTCTCAGGATCTTCGAATCTTCGCGCTCATCCATGGTGCTTCTCCGTAAGCCCCCGCCACGCAGACAATTTGTCCGACACACATTCCCAGAGCGCGAACGGCCCGAGTGTGCCTTTGTAGACGTACCAGTCGAAATGATTGGTATCGTCCAGCTTCCGCCAAAACACGCGTATACGTAGGCGCGTTCTGCGTTCTCGGCCCTCGTATTCACCGCCTCGGACCGGCTTCACACCCATCGGAAACCACTCCGTCAGCATGTCATCGGTGATCTTCATGATTGGCTCCGGTTGAGGGCGTAGACGATGCGCGTTTCGTAAAACTGAGGTTGAGACGCGCAGGCCGAATGTGTGGCTTCGTGCACATCGTCCCATTGCGCCGCCTCGTCCGAAAGCTGGCGCGTCTGATAGATCGGCTCCCCGCACAGCTTCTCCAGAATGGCGGATTCGAGGGCGGCGGAGAAAGCCTCCGCCCAGAGCGGCAGCAGATCGTATGGATTGACGAAGTGCTTGGAGTACAGCGCTTTGACTTCCTCGCGCGACAGAATCAGCTCACTCATGGGAGTCTCCTTGGGCGCGGGCGGCGTCGATGGCGAACTGGAGCGCGGGCCGCATGTTGTGCACACCCAGGCTCTCGAAGTACGTGCCGACCTCGCGCACGATCTCGGGCGTCACCGGCTCGCGGCCGAACTCCATCGCGGACAGCTTCGCGGGCGACATGCGCATGTGCTTCGCCATGTCGTACAGCAGCGAGCCAGTGACGATCCGGAGCGCCCTGCAGAGCATGCCGTATGGCGTGAGCGGATTCGTGAGGCTCGGCTGTTCCTCCGTCACCTCGGCGCGCGGCTTCGGCTGTCCAATCGAACGCAGTGCGTCGTTCACGAGATCGACGAGGCTGTTGGAATCGACGTAATCGAACGAGGTCATGTCGAACTGGTGCTTCGCGGCCAAAGCCTCGACTTGCTGATACGTCAGCCCGACCCGAGCGTCTGCCTGCGCGGGCTGATGTACCGTCGCGATCGCGCACTCCCATGCTCGACGCGAATCGCGCTCGTTCTGCCAGATGGCCGTCAGAATTTCCGGTGTCGGCTCGATCGGCACGAGCGCATAGCCGGCCGGGATCGCTGCCCCTTCCGCCCCCGTCTCGTTGGCTGCCGAGTCGCAGAACGCTACCGGCCGAACTTTCCATCCAGTCGCCAGTTGATCGTGTTTGCCATCGAAATCGACGCTGAAGCGCGAGATATGACCGGTCGGAGAAATCCACGCCCAGCCGATAGGTGCCCCCGTCTCGTTGGCAGATGCGGCGCGTTCTTCGAGTTCCGAGCGCAACGCTTCTTCGACCAGTTCATTCACATGCTCGTCATGCAGCGACATGACGACGCTGGGCCACGTGTTTTCCTTCGACACCTTCCCACCGGTGACGTGCATATAGACGCGCGGCACCCACGACAGGAGCATCGAGAAGTCGGACAACTCTCGCTTCACCTGTTCCAGATTGATCGAGCCGTCAGCGTTGGTGCAAATCTCCCGCCAAAACTGCTGCCATTGCTGCTCGGGATCGGTCGCGTGGCGCTTCTCAGGCACGTCAGGCGCCGCCCGCTCGTCCGCCGGCGAGGATGCGTTGCTGAGCGAGGCGATCGCCTCGTCGATCAGCTTCGGCACTTCGTGCGCGGGATCGGGGCAGTCGGAATCCGGCATGCGGATGTATCCGAGTTCGACGCCGTTCGCGATAAACTGCTTCGCGGCTCGAAGCGTATGCAGTACGCCGCTCGGCAAGGGTGTGGGGCGTGCCAAGTGATCGATCGCGCTACGAATCTGGCCGAATATCGCGAACAGGCCGTCCGGATCGACGAAGACCTCCTCTGGGACCGCCGATTCGATGCCGAGCTTACGGCAGATCGATTTGAGCCGCATGACGGCATGTCGGTTGACGCGGACGATCGGCGCTGCTGCGGGCTGCAACGATTCGGCCTCGCGCTTGCACGCGCCGTTGCCACACCCTCGTGAGCATTGGATGTCGGCGATTGCGCATACGCGGACGGATGCGGGGGTTTCGTTGGTCGTCATGGTGTTTGATCCTCAGGTGGTGAGCGATTCGACGAACTCAATGCGCTTGCCGATCCAGTGCATCACCGGCACGGCCATGCTGTTGCCGAGCGCCTTGTAGCGCGGGCCATCGGCGGCAGGCTTGCCGCGCACGTTGATGAGGGTGTAGTGGTCGGGGAAGCCTTGCAGGCGCTCGCATTCGCGAGGGGTGAGGCGACGAACCGCGCTCCCGGTAGAGATCGTTCCCGGATCACCGTTACGTCGCGTAATCGGCTGCGCGAGATCTTCGGAATTGATTGGGTCGCTGCCGAGGCAGATCGAATGAACGATCATCGGGGCGCCTTGTCCTGGTTTGCCACCGCCGGTTGAAATTGCGCCGACGCGCCGACCGTCGCCACCCTTGAGTCGGAGTTCGGCGCGACTGTTCTCGGCGAAGGCAATCGCGCCAACCCCGATGCCTCCACGTCCACCATTCGGTGTGAGAATCGCGTTCGCAGTCCCGTCCTGCCGATATTCGAGTGCATGCCCGTCATCGCGACCGCGAATCGCGAGCGTGTATGGCTGGCATGGGACGAGCGGAGTGCCCCGACCGGCTCCATCCTCGCTTGCGTCGAAACCCTCGCCGCGCAACTCGTGAGCAACGAGCAACGTCTCCGTCTCCGCATCAATTCTCTGATTGCTCGTCGTCAGGGCGCGAGCGATTTCGGGAATCAAGCCGCCATCGCAATCGAAGTCGGTTCCTAGTCCGCCACCGCCTTTAGTGCGCGCGCTAAGGGTTGGGGCAATTCCTTGCCTCGTTTCGCGGCTCGGCGCAGGATGCCCGAGCAGGCTTTCGCGCTCAAAAAGTACCGCTGCGGCACGTCGCCAGTCTCCAAGATGTCCGACAACGAACACACGGCGGCGTCGCTGGGCCACTCCGAAGAACTGAGCGTCAAGAACGCGGTATGCGAACCCATACCCGAGTTCTGCCAGGCCGCCGAGGAAGGTTCCAAAATCCCGTCCATCGTTTGACGACAGGACACCGGGGACGTTTTCCCAAACCAGCCAGCGGGGAGCGTAGCGCTGAGCAATGGCAAGATAGGTGAGCATGAGGTTGCCACGCGGATCAGCCAGTCCCTTTCGAAGTCCGGCGACGCTGAAGCTTTGGCAGGGAGTTCCTCCGACGAGAAGATCGATAGCTGCATCGGGCCAATCCTTGAATTTGGTCATGTCGCCGAGGTTCGGGACGGTCGGGTAGTGGTGCGTGAGAACGGCGCTCGGAAACGGCTCGATCTCGCTCACGAATGCGGTTTGCCATCCGAGCGGATGCCAGGCACAGCTGGCTGCTTCGATACCGCTACAGACGGAGCCGAATCGGAAAGTCATCGTCATCCTCTAAATCAGTAGATCAAGCCTCAATGGCGGGTGCTCGGCTAGCATGTGGCAGCTGTTTGCATGAAAGCGCCGGGAGTCGAGTCGGTGCAGTGACGGAGCCCACCCGTCACATCGAGCACCCACCGTTGAGGCCGGTGGTTGCCGCGCGACGGATGCCGCGCGGCTGGTGGTTCACTGCGCATCCGGCTTCGCACTGAAGCGGTCGCACGTGTTGCTCTTTCCGGTCTTGAAGTCGCCGAGAGAACAGCGCAGGAATGACTCTTTCGTCCATGTCCAAGTGAGGTATTTCTCCTCGGTCTTCTGGCTGGTGAAGTGTGCGCAGTCCGCGCACATGTTCGGCTTCTTGCGCCAGCCTTGTTTCTCCTTGGCTTCGGATTGCTTGCTCATGGTTGCTCCGGGTGATGAGGGAAGGGTTACGCGCCGAGCAGCACTTCGCGGCGATCCTGATACGCCTGCTCGAGCTTCACGTACTCGGCTTGCGGCAGCTCGCGCGCGCTGTCTAGCACGAGGTCGAGGTCATCGGTGTTGTCGGCCTTCTGGACCTTCGCGAGCAGTTCGTCATAGGACGGCAGCGCCATGTCGCGTTGCTGCTGTCGCTGATCGGTCAGGCCGGCCGGCGGATCGATCTCGCCGTCGTCGTCCGGCTCGTCGTCGGTCGGCGTGATGTAGTCGCCGTCGAGAACGGTATCGAGCGCCTGCGAGCGGCCAGAGGCGCCGACATCATCGATCGCGGCCGCGCTCGCGAGCTCGATGCTCACCGGCAGGTACTTGAACAGGCGGCGCAGCACGGTTTTGCGACCCATTTCTTCGTAGTGCTGGCCCCAGACCGATTCGGCTTGCTTCTTCTTGCGGACGGCGCCCTTATAGTTCTCGCTCGCGTCGCGGATCTCGTTGACCTGCTCAGCGCTCATGACCTCGAACGCATGGCCGCCGCCAACCAGCTTCGCGACCGCGTAGAAGGCAATCACGTCACCGCGGCGCGTCATGGCAGGGCGATGCTCAAGCTTTTCGTCGAGGCCATACGCGTATTCGAAGTGATCGTGCTCATGCACTGCGTGCGCAGCGATGCTCACGACCTGGCCAGAGCGGCGCGCGAGATCGATCAGGCCTTTGTAGCCGATCACGATCTGGACTTCGGTCTTGTCCGTTACCCAATCGTTACCGACCTTCTTTCGCTTATCGAACGGGATCAGGTAGGCATGGCCGAGCGGCGTGTTCGGTTCGAGGCCGAGCTGCGAGCACTGCACGACGGCGCCCATCAGCGACTCTACCGTGCACTCCATCAGCTTCGGCGTCGTGCGCAGCGCGCCGAGCGCGATCTTGAGCATGCGATCGGGGCTGACGTGCTTCGGCAGCACCGCGGCGAGCGTCGCCTTTTGCGATTCGAAAAACTGCTTCACGCTGCCGATACCGGCCTCGCGTGCGACCATCTTCGAGGTCGACTTGAGTTGGGCCAGGTTGGTTGTCGTTGCCATCGTCATGCCTCGTCCGTAGTGAAAGCCCATTGGGGCAGCGTGATCAGGGTGATTTCCTTCGAGTAGCCGGGCCATTCGCAGGCGTCCTCGCAGCGCGCGAAGGTCGCGAGATTGCGTGCATAGTCCGAGCGACCTTGTTCGCGAGACATGTCGTCGAGCATCATTGCGTGCGCGGCGAACGGCCATTCCGTCTCGACGGCAACGAACACGAACGCACGCACTTCCTTGCCGCTCGCGGCCTCGTAGCCGTCGCTGTAGAACGCGTCCTGCACGTGGTAGCGCTTGCGCGCAGCCTGCCGCCGAAACTCGTCCGGTCCAGCGCTGCTGAACGTCTTCAGGTCGACGAGCAGCACATTCGATTCGGTCAGGTCATGCACCCAGTCCGGCCGGCATCGGCATGCTACGCCCGTCGCCGGATCGGTCCAGAATGCCGACACCTCGGCGCGGCCGCGCGACAGCGCCTCGCGAATCTCCGGCAGCGCACGCACAGCGTCCGACTGGCGCCAGGCGGTGTCGTACTGGTCCTGCTGGATCGCGATGCGGCCTGCGTTCTCGTCGACGAACTCTTTCCATGCCTTCGTGTTGCGGTTCAGCGTCGGGCCGAGCGCATAGCGCTTGCCGAACTCGTCCGGCTCGAGGATCGCGCAGTGCGCGAGTTGGCCCTCGAGCTGGCCGCTGCGCGTGGTCGGTGCTGGCCGCGCCGGATCACGATGCAGCGCCCAGAAGTGCGCGGGCGACACGTTGATCGTGTCGAGCTGCGACTTGCTGACTGCGGCGTGCCGGTGGTATTCGTCGATGTCCAGATGTTCGATCAGCATCACGCACCCCACACGCCGCGCGCGGCCGAGACTTCGAAAAGCTGCGGCAGCACGAGCCAGACGATCAGGAACAAGATCACGCCGAGCACCGCCCAAAGCGACACGAGTTCGAACACGTTTCGGATCAGGCGCTTCACAGGGCACCTCCTGCGCGGATCGCAACGGCGACGTACCAGAGCACGCCGACGCACACGAACAGGCCGAACGCAGCAGCGATCGTGATCGAGCGGTGCACACGCGCGCACGAACGCAGCAGGTCGTTGTCGCCCGCCGGGCGCGATACAACCGATCGGCTGTAACCGCGCGATACAAGCGTTGGGCTGTTGAGAGGGGCGCGCATCATGCCTCCCGTGCCCGCGCCTTGAGCGCTTTCTCGGCCTCGACGAGCGCATCAACGGTGTCGACGTCGTGAAAGGCGCAGTCGCGGATCAGCTTCATGTATCCGGCGCGCACGTCGATCCGTTCACGCGGCTTGCAGTCGCGCACCGACAGAATCAGGCGCGTGCCGTCCGTATAGGCGATCGAGAACGTGCGTTCGGCCCATGCGCGCAGCTTCTTCTCTGCGCCGTCGTGAACCGAGCGATGCACGACGCGATCTTGGCTCGACCGATAGCCGGCCCAGGTGCCTTCGATGACGTAGCGGGGCGCTTTCATGCCGCACCTCCTGCGATCGTCACGTGCCGCACCGGCTCCGGCGCAGCCTTACGGCCGGCCTTGATGAGGGCGGCGTCGATGGTCAGGCGCAGGCCGGACGGGATCATGACCGTGCCCGCGTCGGCTTCGGAGGCGAGCATTTCGAGAGCCATGAGCGCGTCTGCCTCGACGTCCGGCGCGAAGATAGCTTTCGCCTCTTGCACCAACTTCAGTGCGCGTTCTTTCATCCAGTACGCGTCGTGCTCATAGCTCGGATCGCCGCGATACCAGCAATCGACAGCCGAAATTTCTGTTTCGAGCCAGTCGAGCGCGGACGGCTGTTCATTGATCTCGCTCATGGTCTATCCTCGGTGTGGTGTGGTGTGATTGCCCGCAGGGCGGGCGCGGTTGGTCAAACCTGCTTTAGTACCGTAACGCTGCTGCGCTCCGGATCGGAGCGACACATGCGCAAGTACGCTTCGCCCAACTCGCGCGCCTGTCGCGCGGTCTTGAATCGCGCGGCCTCTGCGGGTACGTGCGTGCCGCCGTAGTCGCGTATGTCGTCGCCTTCGCCGCGCAGAAAGTAGCCGCTGTTTTTGTTTTGAAAGAAAACGATGAATGCAGGCTTCTTCGGTTCTGCGGTAGTCGGCTCGGAACCGATCAGCGGGTCGCCCGCAATGGCTGTCACGCGGCCGTAATCGATGGATCGATAGCGCTTCATGGTCGTTCTCCTGTAGCGGGAGGGGTTCAGTGCGAGCGACCGCGGCGCTTAATCGCCTCGACCGCGAAAATCACGAGCGTCAGCACGAGCACCGCGAGGACGCCAACGACGAAAAATTGGATGGAGTGCATGTCATGCCTCGTCGAAGAGGCGCACACGGGCCGGCACGCGACCACCGCCCGAGTATTCGGCGATGCGCTTCGCCGCCGCGGCGAACGCGTCCTCGAACATGCTCATCAGCATCCATTGGAAGTGGGCGCGGTCTGAGGTGTCGCGGTAGGCGTCGACGAGCTTCCGCTGCTCGGATTCGTTGAGGCCGGCGAATGCCTCGAGCACGTCGTCGAGCGTCACGGCAGCCGCCGCACGTTCGAGCCGCACGTCGGCCGCGTCCTGCGCGTCGTTGAACTGCTGCAGCTGGCGATCGGTCCGGAAGTCGGCTGCGCGTTCGGTGGTGGCGGGGTGGAGCATGGTGGCCTCGGTGTCGGAGGTGATGTTGAGGCCAGTTTAGAAAACTATCCTGATGCAGTCAAGTGTTCTAAACCATGAGGTCGAAAAAAATCCCGCCGGGCGGGATGAGCATTTGTGCGAGATCAGTAGAGGTGCCTTATTTCCTGGATGAGAATCGGCTGCCCGTTCATGAATAGTGCGCTCGAGTCGAAATCGCAGAAGCTGTCCTTGCCGATAGCGAACTGGCCGCCGGGTAAGAGTGGAGTAAGAGAGCGCATCATCGTATGTCCAGCCGCGCCCCCATAGATGAGGAGGGTTCCGCTATCGATGACTTGCACATGCGTGGCGGTGGACTGGCTAACGACACACTCGGCAGATGCCGTATTCGCAATCAGCATCGCGAAGGCGCAGATAGCGAATTTCATCGTGAAATTTGCAGATCGTACAGCTGTTGATCGTCAGTCAGGCACGTTCCGGTGCCCGCTTGGCTCCATCCGCTAAACGAAAAGACGCAGCGGAGGTTGTGCCCATCGGCCGACTGCGCAAGTACGTTCCCATTGCCCGTGGCACTGATGCCGACAGCATTTCCGGTGGCAACTTGACCGCCAGAAAACGCCGTCCCGAGGGTGAATGCGCCGCCTTGGACGTAGGCGAATTTCCCGTGGTAGGTTCGCTCGTCGATCGTGATCGAAACGGTCTTGTCGATCTGTTTCGCGGTGCCGTGAGCCATCTTCCCCGGCCCGCGCGGCATCAGCGCGAGGTCGTAAGTCGCGCACCCTGCAAGCGCCAAGGCAAACGCCGCGGCACCGATGATTTTTCGCATTTCGTTTCCCCGAAGTGGTCTGGTTATCTTTTTCGGTACCGCCGGTGCTCGACCATCACTCCAATGATTCGCACCTGCTCATGCTCGCTGCTGATGGTTGGATAGTCCGGATTCAGCGGGATCAATTCGAACGCATCTCGCCCATCCGCACCGACGCCGCGCGCACGGTATTTCTTGAAGGTTGCTTCTTCTCGGCCATTCTTCGCGACAACAAAATCGCCCGGGCGTGGCTGGATCGCCGGATCGATGATGACGCGATCACCCGGATTGAAATCCGGGGCCATCGACAGTCCTTCGATCTCGAGCGCGAAGGCGTAGTCGGATAGATCGAGGTCGGTGAGCAAATACTCGAACGCCCCGCCTGGCGGGAACGGGTCGACTGCTTCCGTCATGCGTCCTGCTTGGACGCTGCTGATGAGCGGAACGCGACGAGATCCAACTTGCGCCGGCGCGACATTCGCGTATCCGGGCGTCCCCAGCTTCTTTTCGCCTTCCCCCATGACGAGCCAGACCGGGTTGTAGCCGTATCGCTTCTGGATACCGACTGCGTATTCGAGCTTGATCGACTTGATCTTTCCGTCGAGCCATTGGCTCACAGTGCCTTTCGTCACGCCGGCCGCATCCGCGAGCTCGACCTGTTCGGCCTGAGTCTCGGAAAGCACCGCGCGGATTCGATCTTCTAGCGTGTTCATGGGATAGAAATCTAAACGAAGCATGGTTTAGAACACTTTCCAAATTCAGTTTAGGGTTCTATACTCACGGCAAGACCTATTGGAGCCGAAGGTATGAACCTCACGAAACAGCAAGCCACGGACATCTTTGGCAGTGGCGCTGCACTTGCCCGAGCGCTCGGCATTACCAAGGGCGCCGTCTCGCAATGGCCCGATCAGCTCGACCAACAACGCACGGCGATGGTGATCGGTGCCGCTGTCCAGCATGGAAAGCCCATTCCGGACGGCTTCGCCAATCAACACGCCCAGGTGGCCGCATGAAGACCGCGAAGGCGACCCGGGCCGAATACCGGAACGAGGTCAAGACGCGTCTGCGCGATGCGGCGTACGAGGCGTTGCAGACCTGGAAGGCGCTGCACGGCATCGACAGCGATTCCGCTGCGCTGGCGCGGCTGACCGAGCTGATGCTGTTCGGCGCAGTAGGGACTTTGCCCGCGCAGCTGGTCGGCGTCAGTGCCGCCGCGGGACAGATCGGCCCGCAGGTGCGCGCATGAGTGAAGACCGCGTAGAGCAGCCGGTGCTGCTGCCGCTGGCTGCAGCGGCGGACCTTGCGACGCAGGCTGCGAAGCAGGGCGTGTCGACCCCCGATTACCTCGGCTACCACGTGCTGAAAAGCGCGTACGGCGTGATGCACCCCGCCGTGATCGAGTTCGAGCGGCGGCCCAAACTGGGACAATCGGGGACGGAAGGCGAGGAACAGCCGTGAACGAACTCCTGAATCCTCTCACCGACGCGGAGGTGCGCCATGCGTGATTACTCGCGCGTCTCCCCGAAATTTTGGATCGGCGAAACCGGCAAGAAGCTGAAGAAGGCCGGCGCCGAGGCGGTCGTCGTCGGCCTCTACCTGATGACGTCGCCGCATTCGAACATGCTCGGCTTGTTCTACCAGCCCGAATTGCTCATCGCGCATGAAACCGGATTGGGCATCGAAGGGGCATCGAAGGGGCTTCAAAGGTGTATCGACGCCGGATTTTGCGCGTACGACCGAGAGTCGGAGATGGTCTGGGTGTTCGAAATGGCCCGCTTCCAGATCGCAGAGAAGCTGTCGGAGAGCGACAAGCGCTCAATCGGCGTGCAGAACGAATACAACCAACTCCCCGAAAACCCTTTCCTGTCGGGCTTCTACGACCGATACGCGAAGGCGTTCAACCTGACAAAAAAGCGCGAATCGAAGGCGTTTGAACTTAGCCCCTCAGAAGCCCCTTCGGAGCCCCATCGAAGCCAAGAGCAGGAACAGGAGCAGGAACAGGAGGATATGTCGGGCACGCCGAGCGCTGCGAAGGACGTGCTCGGCTACCTGAACGCGAAAGCGAATCGAAATTTCCAGCCGGTTCCTGCGAACACGAAGCTGATCGCAGCTCGCATTCGTGAAGGTGCGACCGTTGAGCAGCTGAAGGCCGTCGTTGACGCGAAGGTTCGAGACTGGGCGCATGACCCGAAGATGTGCGAGTACCTGCGTCCCGCAACGCTGTTCAATGCCGAGAAGTTCGGGCAGTACGCGGGCGCATTGGGGGCGCTGAAGCCCAACGGTTCAACCGATTCCGAGCTGGTGCGCAACGCGCGCGGGCAGCTCGTCGACAACCCCTTCGCGTGATCGCCATGGCCCGCTATCCCGCCAACTCCGAAGCTCTCGTCGCCATGCGCCGTCGCCGTCAGGCTCCGGCCGACTCGGTGCTGGTGTCGTTCGTCGGCTCGCTCGAGTTTTCGAACCTGACGCTGCATGCGAGTACCCACGAGCGTTACGACTGGCGGCCGATTGCGGCCTTGGACGTCGAGGCGTTCGCTTCGGCTTCGATCGCGTTTCCGGCGCTTCTGCGTTCGCTCGTCGACATGGCGGCAGTAGTGCCGCGGCGCATGGTGCTGACCTTCCGCGAAGGTCCGCGCGTCGAGCTGGGCGAATGGCGCCGCATCACCGACTTCCGCGTTTTCGACTGGTGCCCCATGGCGCTTGGCGGTCCCTGCTGGGACGACGCTCGGGCGCTTGCGCTGCGCATCTTCGGCGAACTCGGAAAGTCCATTCCAACCCCCTACGACGAGGCTTGCACGCTCGTCATCAAAGCCGCACAGGAGGCCCAGCAGTGGCACGCATGATCCCCGATTCGATCGACTGGAACGCGTACGTCAACGACGCGGACGACGGTCGCGCGGACGTTCGTCGAGCGTCCGAATTCTTCGACATGGTCGTGGATGCGTTCCACGGCGAAGCGCAGCAGCAGACCGGCGTGTCGACGCCTTGGTCGACGCTCGGTCGCGATCTGGCCTTCCGCCCCGGCGAGGTATCGCTCTGGGGTGGCATCAACGGTCACGGCAAGTCCGGCGTGCTCGGGCAGGTGATTCTGCACGTGATGTCGCAGGGCGAGCGCGCATGCATCGCTTCGATGGAAATGCCGCCGCACAAGACCATGGAGCGCATGTCGCGCCAGGCTGCGTGTCAGGAGAAACCGGCCGTGCCGTACCTGCGTGCGCTCGAGCGCTGGACCGACGATCGGCTTTGGATCTACAACCACATCGGCACCGTGCAGCGCGACCGGATGCTGGCCGTCTCGCGATACTGCCGCAACGAGCTGGGCGTCGCGCACATGGTCATCGATAGCCTCATGAAGTGCGGCATCGCCCCGGACGACTACGCCGGTCAGAAGGCGTTCGTCGATGCGCTCTGTTCGCTCGCCCGGGATACCGGGCTGCACATCCACCTCGTGCACCACATCCGCAAGGGCGAGCGTGAGACCGACGTTCCGGACAAGTTCGACCTGAAGGGCGCGGGCGAAATCACGGACCTTGTCGACAACTTGCTCATCGTGCATCGGAATAAGCGCAAGGAAACGGAGCTGCGCAAGGATCTCGACGAGGAAAAACGGGCACTTTTCGAGGCTCAAGCCGACACGGTTCTGATCTGCGCCAAGCAGCGGCACTACACGTGGGAGGGGAGTCTGAAGCTCTGGTTCGACCCGGCATCCCTGCAATTCCGGGATCACCGGGTGGATGGGGCGCAGTTTCTCGACCTCGAAACGTCGGAATGGAGGAAGCAATGGGCTCGCTGAACGCACATGTCCGCGCGCGTATGTTTCTTTCCGGAGCAACCAAATGAGCCGACAAATGGAACACGGAATGATTGGGACGCCGACCTATAGGTCGTGGGACTGCATGAAGCAGCGCTGCCTGAATCCGAAGAACAAGAAATTTGCAATATATGGCGCGCGGGGGATAACCGTTTGCGAGCGATGGCTTCGGTTTGAGGCTTTTCTCGAAGATATGGGAATTCGCGTGGCCGGAACAACGCTTGACCGCTTTCCCGACAGTCTCGGCAACTATGAGCCCGGTAATTGCCGCTGGGCAACGCCGATGGAGCAATCGCTCAATCGCAAGAGCGTCATCATGGTTGAGCATCAAGGGGTTACGAAGGCGGTCGGTCATTGGTGCGATGAACTCGGGCTTGGACGTTCTTCCGTCTACCTGCGCATTCGGAATGGCGCAGATCCTCTTGTTGCGCTGGGCATTCTTCCGGCCAATAAAAGGGAGGGCGCATGCTGACCCTCGCCGCTTGGTGGGCCTTCGGGGCGCTCGTGTTTCTCGCGGCATTCTGGTGCGACGGCGAGATTACCGTCGAGGATGCTGCGTTGGCGTTTGCTTGCGGAATCAGTTGGCCGGTTTTCCTTCCGATTTACCTGCTTGCTCGCTATGGCAAACGTGTCATCTGGAGGCGCAAATGATCACCCTCGGAATCGACCCGGGCATTTCCGGCGCGTTGGCCGCGCTCGACCACACTGGTCGGCTGCGTGTCGTCGACATGCCGATCCGCGCGAAGCAGGGCGCGGGCAAGGTGCGCAACGAGATCGACCCGAGCGCGCTGCAGCGCTGGCTGCGCGAACTCGTTCCGGCCGATGAGCGCGCGATCGTCGTTATGGAGGCGCTGAACACGTTCGCGGGCGGCTCGGTGCAGACGATGGCGTCGCTCGAAGCGACGAAGGCCGTGATTGCTACCGTGTGCGAGTTGTGCGGCCATCCCGTCGAACTCGTCTCGCCGCAGAAGTGGCAGGGCTTTTTCGGCATCAAGCGCACGGCTGCCGAGGACACGAAGCGCCAGAGCCTGCGCATTGCGCGCGAGCTATATGGCCAGTCGTTCTGCCCACTGCAGAAGCACGACGGCCGCGCTGACGCGATCCTGATCGCGCGCTGGGCGCAGAGGAACCTGACGTGAGCCTGGTAATCGTTCCGATCTCGCTCGAAGAGGCGAACGCATTCGTCGCCGAGCATCACCGGCACCACGCGCCTGTCGTCGGCCACAAGTTCAGCATCGCGGTCGCCGACGGCATGCTGATGGGCCGGGACGATTGCACCGGCATCTGCGGTGTCGCAATCGTCGGCCGCCCGGTCGCGCGCGGCAACGACGACGGCTGGACGCTCGAGGTAACGCGCTGCTGCACCGACGGCACGCGCAATGCCTGCTCGGCGCTCTACGGCGCCGCGTGGCGCGCGGCCCGCGCACTCGGGTACGCGCGGCTCATCACCTATACGCTGCCGGCCGAGGGCGGCGCAAGCCTCCGCGGCGCCGGCTGCCGCATGGTCGGCGCGCGCGGCGGCGGCAACTGGAACACGCCGGCGCGGCCGCGCGTCGACACCGCTGCGCACCTGCGCGGCCAGAAGTCGCTCTGGGAGGCCCGATGAACCTCGCCCACCTCGACAACCAGCCGAAGCTCAGCGCCTGCCAGCTGGCCTGCAACCTGACCCGCGACCCGCTGTTCCGCGAGTGGGTAGGTGGCTTCGTCAACGGCGATCCCGTCACGGTCGACGAGGCCGCGCAGTTCATCCGCGCCGTATGCAAGGTCGAGTCGCGCCGCGATCTCGCGACCGATCAGCACGCGGCCGACCGATTCAACCACTTCCTGCGTCGGCCGTTCCTCGACTGGCGCGACAACCAGCAGCACCAACGGAGAGCAGCATGAGTCTCATCATCAACGCGTTTATCGCAGCCCTGCTGTGGGCAGCGGTAGCCTTCCAATCGGGTGCCGCGCTTAGCGTCGCCATCGGCTATCTCTGGTTCGTGACCGGACTGACCTGGTTCGCGCTGGTTTGCTCTCCGTTAGACAAGAAGCCGATCGACAAGAACCCAATCAGGTTTCGGAGTGCGGTTTCGATGCTGACGACGGTTGCCATCGCTTTTGTGCTCGCGGTCTATTTCGACCGCGTCTGGTTGCCCGCTCTGATGGTGATCGGCCACATCATCGTCATCGCCGTGCGTAGCGCTAAATTCGATGCGCAGCGATCGGCATCCTGAGCACCACGCTACGCCGATGCGCACTCGGCCGCTGACTCCTGCGATACGGGCGTTTTGACACACAACCGGAGCCGTACATGCCAGCCACCAGCATCGCCCTCGTGGCGTCGACGCAATCGAGTATCGCAGCCGCTAATGCCGCGCGCGCAGAAGCGGAGGCGCATACGGCACGCTGTATCGCCGACCTTGCGTCATACAACCAAGCTACTGCCGACGTTTCGCGCTCGCAGTCATACGCGGAGTGCGTTCTGTACCTGCACCCGACCACGACGCCCAGCGAACTGCTTGGCATGAAAATCGGAATCGCTGCACTGTTGGTCATGGTCGTGATCGGAATCGTAATGGGGGTACTGAAAGGGCGAGAGGACGTTTGCATGGGACCTTGGATCGGGGCATTTTTCGGTGGCTGCATTGCTGGCTGTGCTTGGCTCGGGGGCTCATTGTTGCTCGCCGCGGTCGGATTTATCGTTTCGTGATCGGAGCCGGCATGAATCGCAACGACGAAATCGACGACCTGCTCGAGGACTGGTACGACTGGCAGGACTCGTATCGGCCGAAGCTCGGATACGGGGGCGCCGATCCGGCATGCCGAGAATATCGGGCCGGCTGGCGCGAGTCGGCGGACCTGGCCGATGCGGCCGACGCGCGGGCACGCAAGGCCGTCTGCGAGGCCGTTGACGCATGCGTGTCGCGCCTCGACCTGCGCGCGCGGATTGCCCTCCAGACTGAGATGCGCAACCGATTCAGTGGCGCGCGGTCGTGGTCGTCGATCAGACTGCAGACGCCACTGGCCGATGAATATGCCCGGGCGAAGGAGCTGCTGCGGCCTCTGCTAGAGGCGCGTGACTTGCTGGAGGCTGCGTGAATCCCCCTTGTAAACCCGATAGCAGCAGCCTATAATCCGCGCCGTGGGGAGAAGTCACGCCCGTAGAAAACCGAATTCCTTCCGAAAGCCCGCTTGGCAGCCGCCAGCGGGCTTTTTGCTTTGGAGCTGGCCATGGCGACGATGAGCACGAAGAAGCGCGATAAGCTGCCTGCGAAGGCGTTTGCGGGCCCGGATCGGTCGTATCCGGTCAACGACAAGGCTCATGCCGCGAACGCCAAGGCGCGCGCGTCGCAGGCTGTCAACGCCGGCCGCATGTCCTCCAGCGAGAAGTCGAAGATCGACGCCAAGGCCGACAAGATACTTGGCGACGGACCGAAGCGCGGCGAGCGCACGGCGAAGCACAAGGCCAAGAAGTGATTCTTCCGCAAGCCGTGAGTGCGCGAACCGCGGCAGCTGCTGACGTATTGGAAGCCAGTGGTCTCCGCCGGATTCCGGAACTCGTGCTGGCGACGGGCGGCAGCAATCTCATCAACGAACGGAGCGAGTCATGAACGACATCAACGCAGCACCAAGCAGCACGGAGCCGGCAGTGACGGGCGAACCTTTGCCGCCGAGTGACAACCCGCTGACGCAGGAGGCTGGCGGGGCCGCGGCGGGGGAGTCCGATGCTGGAACTGCGGCAACGCCGCCACTGAGCGATTCTTTGCTCCCTGCGGCAGTCAATGCGCAGACGAACTCCGCAGCGCCCTTGGTTGACGCGCCGGCAGTCGGCGGCGGCATCGACGCCCCTTCACACCTCCTGCTGCTCGACTCCATGCTCGCCGATCTGGAACGCAAGATCGCTGCCGGCATTCACCTGTTCGCGCACGAGGTTACGGCCGCGCGCGATCACCTGGCGAAGCTTCTGTAACGCCATGCGCACTGAAGCCACGCACGTGATCTGCTGTCCGACGAGCAAGTTCGACGGCAAGCGTGTGCGAGTTATTGCTGAGCGGTGGTACGACATCAAATCCGACAGCCACAAGCACGATGTGTTTGAGGTGGAACTAGTAGATACAGGTGAGCGGGGGGCGGTTCCCCGGCGCTTTCTGGCCGAGGTGCGGTGATGGCCGCGCCGAGCAAGTTCAAGCCCGAATTTGTCGAGCTCGCGCGGAACTACTGCCTGCTCGGCGCAACCGACGTCGATCTCGCGCGCTTCTTTGGCACGACGGATCGTACGATTCGCACGTGGAAGCAGCAGCATCCGGAGTTTGCCGAGGCGCTTGAGCAGGCGAAGGAAGTGGCAGACGCGCAGGTGGTCGGCGCGTTGTATTCGAATGCGATCGCCGGGAACGTCACTGCGCAGATTTTCTGGCTGAAGAACCGGCAGCCTGGCAAGTGGCGCGACAAGGTCGACCACGAGCACGCCGGCAAGGGTGGTGGCCCGATCGTTGTCGCTGCAACCGACCTCGACGAGCGGTTATGAAACTCACGGCGCGGCAGGAAGCGGCGCAGCACGTGCTCGCCGGCGATGCGATGCACATTATGCTCTTCGGGGGTTCGCGCAGCGGCAAGACGTTCCTGCTCGTGCGCAACGTCATCTTCCGCGCGCTGAAGGCGCCGAACAGCCGACACCTAATCGCGCGCTTCCGCTTCAACCACGTGAAGTCGTCGATCGTCGCCGACACCTTCCCCAAGGTGATGCGCATCGCGTTCCCGGGCGTTGAGTACCAGCTTGATAAGACGGATTGGTATGCGAAGCTGCCGAACGGATCGCAGATTTGGTTCGCCGGCCTCGACGACAAGGAACGCACCGAGAAGATCCTCGGGCAGGAATACGCGACGATCTACCTCAATGAGTGCTCGCAGATCCCGTTCGGCTCGCGAGAACTCGCCGTCACGCGTCTCGCGCAGCTCGCCGAGACGGTGATCCAGGGTCGCGAGTCGCGGCCTCTGCGCACGCGGTTCTACTACGACTGCAATCCGCCGAACAAGGCGCACTGGACGTACAAGCTGTTCGTTCAGAAGCTCGATCCGGACAGTGGCCGCCCGATCGCGAATCCGGCCGATTACGCGCACTTCCAGATCAATCCGGAAAGCAATGTAGAGAACTTGAGCGCCGGCTATCTCGACACGTTGCAGGGCATGTCTGCGCGCATGCGCAAGAGATTCCTTGATGGTGAATTCGCCGACGCGAACCCGAATGCGCTGTTTCCGGACGAGCACATTGAGCGCTGGCGCGTCATCGACGGGGAAGTGCCGGACATGGTGCGCGTTGTGGTCGCGGTCGACCCGTCCGGGTCGGATGATGAGGCCGATGCGGATAACGACGCGATCGGCATCGTCGTGGCCGGCCTCGGTACCGACGGAAACGGATACCTCATCGAAGACTGCACGGTGAAGGCCGGTCCAGCTACGTGGGGCAAGGTCGCGACCGACGCCTACGAGCGGCACGAGGCAGATGTCGTGGTCGGCGAGATCAACTTCGGCGGGGCAATGGTCAAGCACGTCATCCAAACCGCGCGGACGCGCACACCGTACAAGCAGGTCACAGCATCGCGCGGCAAGGTCGTGCGTGCCGAGCCGTTCTCGTCGCTTTACGAGCAGGGCAAAGTTCGTCACGTGGGCTATTTCCGGGAACTGGAAGACGAGCTGGCTGCGTTCTCGACCATTGGTTATACCGGCCCGCGCTCGCCGAACCGCGCTGACGCCGCGATCTGGGCGCTCACCGAGCTGTTCCCTGGCATCGTGGCAGAGCGAAAGAAGAAGACCGAACCGAAACCTCCGCGGCCGCGCCATATTGGCGGTGGCGGCGCTTGGATGAGCTGATGGCCCGCAAACCGAAAGAGGCGACCGAGTCGCCGGAATCGAAGATCGTCGCCGAGGCGAAGGAGCGGTTCGAGCGCTGCGAGGAGTTCGAGTCCGAGTTTCGTCAGCGCTTCGTCGAAGACCTGCGTTTCTCTAACGGGGACGCCGACAACGGCTGGCAGTGGCCCGACCAGATCCGGACGACGCGCGAGGGTGATGCGCGGCCGTGTCTGACGATCAATAAGGTGCGTCAGCATAATCTGCAGATCATCAACGACGCGAAGCAGAACAAGCCGAGTGTCAAGACGCTGCCGGTCGACGGCGACGCTGACATCGAGATCGCGAAGATCCTGGACGGGATCGTGCGGCACATCGAATACAACTCGCATGCTGAGATCGTCTATGACACGGCGACCGAGTTCGCGGTGCAGGGCGGCCTTGGCTACTGGCGCATCGTCTGCGAATACGCGCACGACGGCTCGTTCGACCAGGAGATTTTCCTGCGCCGCGTCAAGGATCCGCTGACGATCTACCTCGACTGCGACATCGAATCGGCTGATGGCTCGGACGCGAAGTTCGCGTTCGTGTTCGAGGAGATGTCGAAGGCTGAATTCAAGGCGAAGTACCCGGGCGAAGAGGCACAAAGCGTCGTATTCGGCGATGACACGCAGAGCGACGGCTGGATCAGCAAGGACAAGATCCGCGTCTGCGAGTACTTCCGCAAGACGGCCAAGGTCGACAAGCTGGTGAATCACCCGACGCGCGGCCCGGTTCGCCTGTCGGAGATCGAGGACGCGGATGAGCGCAAGGCGATCGAAGCCGATAAGTCAATCCAGACGCGTGAGATCACCGAGCCGGAAATCACGTGGTACTTGATCGCCGGCGACAAGATCATCGATCAGAGGCCGTGGGCCGGCCGCTATATCCCGATCGTGCGCGTGGTGGGCGAGGAAATCGTCATCAACGGCAAGGTCGAGCGCAAGGGCCACACGCGGAACCTGAAAGACGCGCAGCGCATGTACAACTACATGTCGTCGGCGAACGTCGAGTACATCGCGCTGCAGACCAAGACGCCGTTTATCGGGCCGGCCGAGGCTTTCGAGGGATATGAAAGCGAGTGGGCGAACGCGAACAAGGACAACCTGCCGTATCTGCCGTACAACTCGCTCCGCGAAGATGGCGGGGTGATCGAGCGTCCGATACGCGAGCAGCCTCCGGTAGGTGCTAATGCGTACCTGACGGGCATGCAGAACGCGCAGCAGGAGCTGATGATGGCCTCAGGCCAGTATCAGGAGCAGTTCGGGCAGCCTTCAAATGCGCAGGCCGGCGTTGCCATTCAGGCGCGTCAGCGGCAGGGTGATCGCGCGACGTATCACTTCATCGACAACGTCGCGCGGGCGATCCGCTATACCGGACGTGTGTTGATCGACCTGATCCCGAAGATCTACGACACGAAACGCGTCGTACGTATCGTCGGCGAGGACGGCACCGAAACGTTCGCGACGGTCGATCCGGACCAGCAGCAGCCGCTGCAGGAGGCGCCGCATCCGACGATCGCGGACAAGGTGCAGTTGATCTTCAATCCGGGCATCGGTCGCTACGACGTGACGGTTGAAGTCGGCCCGAACTACGAGACGCGGCGGCAGGAGGCGTTCAACGCCCTGACGCAGATCATGTCGCAGGATCAGGAGCTGATGAAGGTGGCCGGCGACCTGCTGTTCAAGGCTGCGGACTTCCCGATGGCCGACGAGGTCGCAGAGCGCCTGCATCGTACGATCCCGCCTCAGATCCTCGGCGAAGGCCCGAGTCCGCAAGAGCAGGACATGCAGCAGAAGATGCAGCAGATGGGCCAGATGATCGAGCACCTGTCGTCTGCGCTCCAGAACGCGCGCCAGGGCAAGGATGCTCAGGAAACGAATATCAAGTCGTATGAAGCCGAGACGAAGCGCTTGCAGGCCCTCGGTCAGCCGCTCGATCCGCAGCTCGTCGCGCACGTCGCAACGCAGGTCGTCATGCAGATGATGCAGACCGGCGCGCCGGAGGACGGATCACCTCCGATGCCAGACCCGACGCAGCAGCCACCCCAGAACCCGCCGAGTGCGGGTTTTTTTACGCCCGCACCTCAAGGACAGTGACATGAGCTACCCCGGCATTCTCCAGGACCTCGGGTCCACGACCCCGATTCAGGGCGTCTACCGAATCACGCAGACGCTGACGCCGGCGCAGGTCGCCGCGAATACCAGCGCCGAGCAGACATTCACGGTGCCGGGTCTGCAAGTCGGCGACTCGATCGACGTCAACAAGCCGTCGCACCAGGTCGGTCTGTCGATCGGGAACGTGCGCGTCTCGGCGCCGAACACGCTCGCGATCCAGTTCGTGAACACGACCGCCAGCCCGATCACGCCGACGGCCGAGCAATACATCATCGGCGGCCAGCGCTAACCCCGACCGATCAGATTTCCCGAAGGCCCGCATCCGAAAGGAGCGGCCCTTTTTGCTTTCCGTACCGGCGCGGCATCACCGGGCGCAAATCCTTGGATACGTCCATGCAAACCGAAGACCAAGCAGTACCGACGGAAGTCACCGTACCGCCGACGACGGAAACCCCGGAACCGGCGCATGAGCCCGCTGAAACGAGCACGGCCCCGGGCACCGAGCAACCCGCGAACGCGACCGAGCCGCCGCAGCAGGAAAAGCCCAAGAACGACTGGGTGCAACGGCGCATCGACCAGCTGACGCGGGAGAAGCACGAGGAAAAACGGCAGCGCGAAGCCCTCGAGGCACGTCTGCGCGAGCTTCAACCCGACGCGACGACCACCACGGCACAGCCGATGACTGCGGATCAGATCCGCGCAGAGGCGGCCCGGCTCGTTGCGCAGGAGAAGTTCGACGCGGCCTGCAACAAGGTTTTCGACGCCGGCAAGACCGAGTTCCCGGATTGGGACGCATCGCTGCGCACGTTCCAGATGCTCGGCGGCGCATCGCCCGAATTCCTGGAGGCGGTCACTTCGATGGATGCCGGCCACAAGGTGCTTCATCACCTCGGCCAGAACCCCGAAGAGGCCGAACGGCTGCTGTCTCTCCCTCCGCTTCGCATGGCGCTTGAACTGGCCCGTCTCGAGACGACGGTCGCTCAGGCGAAACCCGCTCCCGTATCGAAGGCGCCCGCGCCGATCTCGCCTGTTGGCGGCAAGTCCGCTCCGGTTGAACCGGAGGAATTTGCCTCGACGGCGGATTACGTCGCATGGCGCAAACGCAACCGCTCATGAGGCTTTAAATGGCAAACACTCTCCTTACACCCGTCAAGATCCTCGACGAATCGCTGATGATTCTCGAGAACATGCTGACCTTCACGGCCCGCTCGAATCGCGACTACTCGGACGAGTTCGCGATCAGCGGCGCGAAGATCGGCGCGACCGTCAACGCTCGCAAGCCGAATCGCTTCGTCGGTACGACCGGCCCGGCGCTGAACATCGAGAACGTGAACGAAACGTCGGTGCCGATCACGCTGACGACGCAGTTCCACGTCGACTTCACGTTCAGTTCGCAAGAACTGACCCTCATCGTCGACGAGTTCGCCGACCGCTATCTCAAGCCGGCGATGGCAACGATCGCCAACAAGATCGACTTCGACGGGCTCGGTCTGGCAACCACGGTCGCGAACAACGTCGGCACGGTCGGCACGATACCGAACGACATCAAGGTGCTGCTCGACGCGGGCGTGAAGCTCGACAACGAGGCTGCCCCGCGTGACGGCCGCCGCACCGTGGTCTGGGACCCGGCGACGAACGGTTCGATGGTCAAGTCGGCAGCCGGCCTGTTCAATCCGTCGAACAAGATCGGCGAGCAGTACGAAAGCGGCATCTTCTCGCCGTCGGGCCTCGGCTTCGACATCGGCATGGACCAGAACGTGAACACGTTCACGACCGGTACGCGCACGAACGGCACCGTCTCGGGCGCTGGCCAAACCGGCTCGACGCTGCTCGTCACCGGTCTCGGTGCTGCGGCGACGGTGAAGAAGGGCGACACGTTCACGATCGCCGGCGTGTTCGGCGTGAACCCGCAGAACCGCCAGTCGACCGGCGTGCTGCGCCAGTTCACGGTGCTTGCCGATGCGACCGCCGACGGCTCGGGCAACGCGACGCTGACGATCTTCCCGGCGATCAACACGGCCACGTCGAACCAGCAGTACCAGACCGTCACCGCCGGCCCGGCGAATGCCGCCGCGGTCACGTGGGACATTGCCGCGTCCACGCAGTACACGGCGAGCCTCGCGTATCACCGTGACGCGTTCACGCTGGCAACGGCCGACCTTGAGGACGTCAGCAAGTACGGCGCCTGGGGCGCGCGCCGCGTGCACAAGGGCATCTCGATGCGGATCGCACGTCAGTACGCGATTGGCACCGACACCGTCCCGTGCCGTATCGACGTGCTGTACGGCTGGGCGCCCGTGTACAACGAACTGGCCTGCCGGATCGTCCGCTGATGGGCGCTCTGCTTCAGCAATCGACCCCCGCTTCGGCGGGGGTTTTTGTTTCCGGAGGCGATGTGTTCCAAGAATTCCCGATGTGGGTCACTGGCCCGAAAGGCGAGCAGCAGATCGTCGAGTCGCAGGCTGCATTCGAAGCGCTCGGCGATGGCTGGAAAAAGCCGGAGCGTGTCGAGCTTGTGCCGCGCGAGCAAGCCCCGGACTTCATCGAATACCCGAAATGGGTCGGTGGCGTCCTCGTCAACAGCGCAGAGGAAGAAGCCGCGCTTGCGCCGGCCGTCGATACCGATGACGAGCGCGCAGCGTTGATCCAGATCGCTGACGAGAAGGGCGTCAAGATCGACAAGCGCTGGTCGAACGACAAAATCCGCGCGGCGCTGGAGGCGGCGTGACTACGGCCGTCGATCTGCTCACCCTTGCGCTGAAGGATATTGGCGCGCTGGGTATCGGACAGTCGATCTCGCCCGACGATACCGAGGATGGGCTGAATACGCTCAACATGATGCTCGGCCAGTGGCAGGGCGAGCGTCTGAGCGTCTATCACCTCGTTGACACTGCGCTCCAATCGACCGGCGCGCAGTCGTACACGGTTGGCCCCGGCGGCAATTTCAACACGCCATCGTGGCCATACCAGATCAACGCAGCATATGCGCGCCTGAACCCGGGCACAGCGACGCCGATCGACTATCCGGTGACGATCATTCCGGCGCGCGAGGATTACGCGCGTATCGCGCTGAAAGCGCTTGTGTCGTTCCCGAATTATGCGTTTTACGACGCGGCGTGGCCCCTCGGCACGCTGTTCATGTACCCGATCCCGAACGCGAGTTTCGAGTTGCACATCGTGACGCTCGAGGCGCTTCCGCAATTCACGACACCGGGCGACGAGATCAACCTGCCGCCGGAATACATGGCTGCGATTCGCTATTGCCTCGGCCCATATCTCGCGCCGTCGTACCAGCTCGATCCGCAGCCGGCGCTGGTGCGCCTCGCCATGAACGCGAAACGCGTCATCAAGCGCATGAACGTGCAGATCCAGGCAATGAGCATGCCGCGCGGGCTCGCGACGAAGCAGCGGTACAACATCTACAGCGATAGGCCGTACTGATGCGCGTACCTCTGACCCTCGGCGCGTACGCCGCGAAAAGCCTGATCGCGGAAGCGCAGCGCTGCGTGAACCTGTACGGCGAGCAGAACCCACAGGATGCGCCGGCGCCGTTCACGTATTATCCGACGCCGGGGCTTACGCTCGTTTCGACGCCGCCCGTGCCAGCAGAATCTCGCGCCATCTATACGGCCTCGAACGGCCAACGCTATGAGGTGGTCGGCCGAAACGTCTACCTTGTGAACGCAGACAGCAGCTATCAATCGCTCGGCCTACTGACGACGAGCAGCGGGCCTGTTTCGATGGTGGACAACGGAATTTCGATCTTCATCGTCGATGGGACCACATTCGGCTTTACGGTAAATCTGGCAGGCAACCTCATGGCGGCTTGTACCGACCCGGCATTCTACGGGGCCGACAAGGTCGATTTCGTCGATGGCTATTTCGTCTTCAACAAGCCGAACAGCCCGCAGTTCTACATTTCGAAGTACCTCGACGTGACCTTCGATCCGCTCGACATCGCGTCGAAGTCGACATACTCGGACAACCTCGTGACGCTGGCTGTCATGCATCGCGAAATCTGGCTGTTCGGGGCGTTGACGACGGAGGTCTGGTTCAACACCGGGGCGTCGGACTTCACGTTCGGGCGGATGCCGGGCGTCTTCATCGAGCACGGGTGTGCAGCGAAGCACTCGGTTGCAAAGATCGATCTTGCGCTGTTCTGGCTCGGTCAGGACCTGCAGGGGCATGGCGTTGTATTCGGGGGGCGGAACTACCAGGCCGAACGTATCTCGACGCATGCCCTCGAGGCTGCGATTGCGGGGTACGCTCGCATCGACGACGCAATTGGCTTCTCATACCTGCAGAACGGGCATGCCTTTTACGTGCTCACGTTCCCGACCGCAAACGCGACGTGGTGCTTTGACGTCACGACCGGTCAGTGGCATCAGCGCGCGTACCTCGAGGCCGACGGTTCGCTGAGTCGGCACCGGATGAACTGTCATTCGTTCAACGGCGGACGCAACCTCGTCGGGGACTGGCAGACGGGCGTCGTCTACGAGCTGGATCAGGACGCCTACACCGACAACGGCGCGCCGATCGAGCGGATTCGGTCCTTTCCGCACATTCTCGGCGCTGACGGCAATCGCGTGATGTTCCGCCAGTTTATCGCCGACATGGAGGTGGGTGCCGGGATGCCGGACGACGCCACGGATCCTCTGGTCAGCCTGCGTTGGAGTGACGACCGCGGCGCCACGTGGGGGAATCCGGTGACGGCCACGATGGGGCGCCGCGGTGAATTCCGGACGTCGATCCAGTTCCAGCGGCTCGGCTATGCGCGCGATCGTGTGTTCGAACTATCGTGGTCCGAGCCGATCCGTACCGCGCTCAACGGTGCGTGGGTGGATGTCTCGAGGGCGCGGACATGAGCGTGAACACAACGGCAAACATGCCGAATCCTGGCTCGCCGATTATCGGTCCGGACGGGCGCCTGACGCCAGAATGGTTCAACTATCTGCTCGCAATACTCGCGCGCACCGGAGGTCAAGGGCAGCCGATCGACATCGTCACGCTGCAACAACAGGTAGAGGCGCAAGGGAAGCAAATTGCTGACCTGTTTTTGCTTGAGAACAGTGTCGTTCCCGGCGCTCTCCTAGGGGCGCTCTTGCTACGCGTCGTGGCGCTCGAATCGATGGTGCAAGCGGTTGTGCCGGTACCGACGAAGCCAGCGCAGGTGATTCCGGAGCCCGTTCCCGTGCCGGCGCGCGCACTCACCGCCATTCCCGATCCGGTCGCCGTACCGCGCCGCGATACCGACGATCTTCGCAAACTCATCGAGGCCCAAGTATGAGCGTGAATTTCAAGACCCTCTATCAGGGCGTCCTGACGGGTACTGCCGCTGCGACGTATGCACCAGGCACCGCCATTCAGGGCGCGGCTCATACGGTCAACCTCTGGAACCCGACGGCTGCGGCCGTGACAGTCAATTTCTACCTCGTTCCGAGCGGCGGTACCGCGAACGACACGACACGCCTTCATCAGCTGCAGGTCGCGGCCGGGAAATCAGTGATGGTTCCCGAGGTGATCAACGCGAAGGTCGTCAATCCGACAGCTCTCTATGCGGATGGCGCTGGAGTCACGCTGACCATTACGGGCACGGAGGTGACGCCGTGAAGATTGCCATCGAAAATTTTACGCGCGAACTCGCGGACGAGATCGTCCCGCTTGGTCAGCAAAGCTGGGATGAGTGTTCGGAGATCAAGAAAGACACGTGCGCCTATCACGGGCAGCGCGGTCTTCAAATCGATCCCGACATCGACCAGTACCTATATCTCGCCGACCACCACTCGCTGATCGCCATGACGTTGCGCGATGAGAGCGCCACCTTGCACGGGTACGCGCTGCTGATCCTGTACAAGAGCCTGCATCTGAAGACGGAGTTGTGCGGGAACGTCGATACGTTTTACGTGCAGCCGGATTACCGCCACTCGATGCCGCGCTTCATGTCGAAGATCGAGGACGTGCTGCGTGAACGCGGTGTCAGCATCATCGGATGGCCGGTCACGATGACCGGCAAGCTTTTCGAGATTCTTCAGCGACGAGGCTACATCGCCGATGACGTGGTGATGGAGTTGAAACTCAAAGACCTTCCGCGAGGTGAGACATGTGCGTAGCTGCAGCAATTGCGGGCGGAGCTGTTGCGGGACTGGCCGGTTCCGCAATTAGCGCGGGCGCGGCTGGCGATGCCGCCCAGACTCAGGCCGATGCCGCCAACAATGCCGCGGCGCTCCAGAATCAGCAGTGGCAGCAGACGCAGAAGAACCTCAAGCCCTACATGGACTTGGGGACGTCTGCGATCAATCCGTTGTTGTCGGCGATGGGGTACAACGTCACGAAGAACAGTGACGGCACGTACACATTCGGGTCGACTGACCCGAACAACCCGCTGCAGCAGAAGTTCAGCTATGCGGATTTTCAAGCCCCTACTGCTGCAGAGGCCGCCGCAACGCCTGGATATCAGTTCACCCTTGATCAAGGGCTCAAGTCAGTCCAGAACAGCGCGGCCGCGCGTGGCCTCGGGACGTCCGGTGCTGCATTGAAAGGCGCGTCAACCTATGCAACCGGCCTAGCGGATTCGACGTACAACGATGTCTTCAATCGCGCGCTGAACACTTACACCACGAATCTCGGAAAAGCGCAGAGCACGTTCCAGACGAACTACAACTCGGCTGCAAACAATGTGAACCGCCTGACGGGCCTGGTCGGTAGCGGCCAGAACGCGGCGGCAACGAATGGTTCGCTTGGCGCAACGGCCGTCGGCAATATCGGCAACACGCTAACCAGTGCAGCGAACGCGAGCGCAGCGGGCACCGTTGGCTCAGCTAACGCGCTCGCGAACGGCCTCAGCAGCCTTGGAAGTGCGGGCATGACCTATGGGCTGCTGAACAACAATGCACTCGCGAGCGCGACGGCCGCGAATCCGACGTATGGCACTACTGCCGCCGGCAACCCCATCTATTTCCAGGTGTGATGATGCCGCTCGATACCTCGATTCCGCTCCAAGCGAAGACGCCCGAGTTCAATCCGTTGCAGCAGGCGTTGCAGGTTGCGCAATTCCGATACATGAATGCGAACGGTCAAGCATTGCAGCAGCAGCTTGATGCAAATCGCGCTGTATCAGCCGCCTATCAGCAGGCGACCGATCCGAATACCGGAAAGGTCGACAACAACAAGCTGATGGGGATCATCAGCCAGGATCCGCGCGCGGCTTACAACATGAGCCAGATCGCGCAGGGTATCAACACGCAGCAACAGCAGCAGATCAACATCGACACGGCCAAGCTCGAGCAGTCGATCAAGGCGCAAAGCGGATTGCGGCAGGGACTCGGCAGCCTATTGACGAAGCCCGACCTTTCTCCGCAAGACGTGATGAATTTTGGGGTTACGCAGCTGCAGGCCGGCGCGATCACGCCGCAGGTGTTTCAAGCCGAGATGCAATCCATGCCTACCGACCCGCAGGCGCTTCGCGGGTGGCTGCAGCAGCACTACATGTCGGCCCTCAGCGGAGAGACGCAGCTGAACGCGATGATGCCGAAGTACGCGCAGGTCAATACCGGCCCCGCGACGGTCGCAGTGAACCAGAATCCGCTTGCGGCCGGCGGCGGTGTCGGGACGGTCGGCTATACGGTCCAGAACGGCTTGTCGCCTAGTGAAGCGCTCGCGCCCGGGATGACCATCAATCAGAACGGCCAGCCGACGACCTACACGAAAGGGCAGATGGCCGGCGGGGTAGTTCCACAGGCCCAAGGCGGCGGCTATGCAACTGGTACGCCGCTGGGTGCATCCGATGTCGCGAGCGGAGCGGCGACGCGCTACAACACGCTGCAGACAGCGGCATCGCAGGCAAAGCCGATGATGCAGACCTACGACCTCGCGAATCAGGCGCTCCAAGGCGCGATCACGGCCGGCAAGGGCTCCGCGCCGATCGCGCAGGCTGGTGGCGTCATTCAGACGATCCTCGGCGCGCTGCCGGGCCAGAAGCCGACCGGCGACTCGGTGAAGGATTATCAACTGCTGACCAGCTACCTGAACAGCGCGGCCGACCAGGCGGCGCAGTCGCTCGGCCTGTCCGGCAGCGATGCGCGGGTGGCTGCAGCGAAGGCTGGGCAGCCGGACCCGAACAACATGAACCTGCCGGCGCTGCAGGAGTCGATCGCGCACGCGAAGGGCCTCCAGCAAGCACTGCTCGATCGCCAGCAAGCGACGACGAACTTCCTCGCGCAGAACGGCAACAACACGAGCCAACTTCCGCAGTTCGAGACGAAGTGGAATCAGTCATTCAATCCGGACGTGTCCTATATCCGCTCGCTCGGTGATCCGGCTGCGCAACAGGCGGCGATGCAGAAGCTGAAGGCGCAGGGCAAGCTGCAATCGTGGATGAAGGACTATCAGGCCATGAAGGCGCTCGGGGCATTCTGATGGCAGACGTTCAGGGATTCATCCATCAGTACGGCCCGGTCGCCGCGGCCGTCAGTCAACGCATTGGCGTCGCGCCCGACGTGCTGCTGGGTCAGTGGGGTCTCGAAACGGGGTGGGGCAAGTCTGTCATTCCCGGCACGAACAACCTCGGGAACATCAAGGGGACCGGTGTCGCCGCGAAGGACAACCAGACGGGCTCCGTCGATCAGTACCGCGCATATGCGTCGCCGCTGGACTTCGGCAACGACTTCGTGAATCTGATCTCGAGCAACTATCGCAATGCGGTAGGGAAGGGTTCGGATGCGACGGCCTATGCAGGCGCGCTGAAGGCAGGAGGTTATGCCGAGGATCCGAAATATGTCGGGAAACTCGCAAGCGCTGTCGACATGGTTCGCAAGTTCGGCGACACAATCGCCTCGGCACTTTCAGGGGCCGCGAATGCCAGCGAATTGACGCCCGCGCAGATCAGCGGCGCACCGGTGATTTCGCCAACCGGCCAGCGCCTCAACGCCCCGCAGACAGCGGCGGCTGCCGCACCGGCAACTCCGACGCCGATCTCATCAACAGGAGACCCGTTGCTCGACATGGCGCATGGCGTCATGGGCGGCACGGTGAAGCCGGCAAACAGCGCTCCCGTCGCATCTGCTGCGCCAGCATCGGCTGATGCTGACCCGCTGATGGCAATGGCGAGCAGCGTGATCGCAGCGAAGGGCGAAGCGTCGCAACCGTCGGATGCGACCACCAAACCGTTAGTTTCTGCGACAGGCGCTAACACAGCACTGCAGCCGACCGTGACAGGTCAGCCGTGGCAAACGCCTGGGTCGGTGACGATGGGAATCGGGGACGCGATCAAAGGCGGCGTCCAGTCGCTCGTGCATGGCGGTGCATGGCTGGCGAATAAGGTTGCGCCGGATTCGCAGTTTGCGAAGGACATCAATGCTGCCGTTCCGCAGATCGACCAAACGATTCGGGCCCAGAATGTCCAATACAACTCCGATCGAGCCGCGCAGCAACCGCAGAATCTTGCGAGCGTCGTGACCGGTCAGCGGCAGGCTCCCGGAATTGACTGGGGGCGCATGGCGGGCAACGTGATCGGCGCGGCACCCTTGGCGGCCACGCTCCCGACGGGAACGGGACTGCTCGGCGGCATCGGTGCGGGCGCGCTTTCTGGTGCCGCAAGTAGCTTGCTCGAGCCGGTAACGGCGCCGGGCAACTTTCTGCAGCAGAAACTCGGTCAGGCCGCTACTGGCGCTGCCGTGGGAGGCGTCGCAAATCCGCTGCTCAAGGCCGTCGGCGCAGCCATTTCACCGACTATCGGGGCGGCGCAGCAGCGAATGCTGGATTCGGGTGTGACGTTGACGCCCGGACAAATTCTCGGAGGCGGATTTGCTCGTACCGAGGCAAAGCTGTCGAGCGTTCCGTTTCTCGGGGACATGATCAAGAACGCGCAGCAACGCACCCTTCAGGATTTCAATCGAGCAACCTACAACGAAGTGTTGGCCCCCATCGGTGCAACCTATGAAGGGCCGGCGGGACAGGAAGCCGTAGGAGCTGTTCGGAACGCAATTCGACAAGCCTACGATGATTCGCTGGGCCGCATGTCTTTTCAGGCTACAGATCCGGGGTTCCAGGCAGATATCTTGAGACTGACTGGAATGGCGCAGCAGCTTCCTGCGGCGCAACGCCAGACGTTCATGAACACTCTTCGCACCCAGATTTTCGGAAAAGTCGGTCCGCAGGGGAACATGGACGGCCAAACGCTTAAGGGGGTACAGGAGGAGCTTGGCGACTTGGCAAGAGGATATGCCGGCGATCCTTCATTCGATAACCGGCAGCTCGGAACGGCGATCGGAGAAATTCGCGCTGCGGTCGAGAACTCTCTCGCTCGAACCAATCCTGCGGATGCAGTAGAAGGATTGGCAAACGCAAATGCGGCATATGCGCGATTTGCACGCATGCGCGTTGCAGCCGCGTCTCAAGGCGCCATGAACAACGAGGGAATTTTCACCGCTGCTCAGCTGCAGAATGCAGTCAAGGCAGGGGATCGGTCTGCGGGGAAGGGTGCAACTGCTACAGGCAATGCATTGATGCAGGATTTCTCGACAGCCGCTCAGTCAGTGCTTGGCTCGAAGTATCCCGATTCTGGAACCGCTGGCCGCGGTCTGATGGCTCTCCTTGCGCCAGGCTCAATTGGAGCGGGGCTCGCGACTGCCCCGCTATCAACCCTTGGAACGCTTGGAGGTATCGGCCTTGGTGCGCTTCCCTACACCGGCGCCGGGCAACGCCTTGCGCAAGCCGTCTTGACTTCGCGCCCCGGGTTCGCGGTCCCAGTACGGAATGGGCTTTCCCAATTCGTCGTCCCATTCGCCGCGCCGACGGGCAATGCGCTCGTCAATGCGATCACACAGGGCAAATAGGTGTTTCTTCGCAATCGGGAAAGTAGCCCCGATTACGCCGTACGAAGCCGCTACGACGATAGCGCGAATAGTTTGATCGTCCATTTGAGTTCCTGAACCCCGCTCCGTGCGGGGTTTTTTGATTATAGGCCACCTCTGGGTGGCCTTTTTGTTTGGGGAAGCAATGGCCTCCATCCTTCCGAACGGGAAAACCCAGTTCATCGACCAGAACGGGAAGCCCCTCGCCTATGGAACGGTCACGTTCTATGCGCCCGGCACCACGACCAAGAAAGACACTTGGCAGGATTCTGCTATGACGCAGCCGAACACGAATCCTGTCGGATTGGATTCGCGCGGGCAGGCGACCATCTGGGGATCTGGGGCATACCGCCAAGTTGTCGCAGATGCGTTTGGAGCCATCGTATGGGATCAGGTTGTCTCGGATTTGTCCGGGCAGCTTTCCGCGTCCGGGGGTGCCTCGATGGTCGGCTTCCTGCAAACGGGCGCTGGCGCGACAGCGCTATCGGTGCAACAGGCGCTGCGCGCGTGGCCGCTCGTGCAAAGCTGGGGGGCAAACGGAGATGGAAACGATGACTACCTGCATGTCCAGAACGCATTCAATGCGTGCTCTGGAGGAACGCTACGCTTCCCCTACACCGGCAGCCCGTATTACCTGAGCGCCAATGTTGTGCAGCCAGTTCCGCCGGTCAGCATCATCGTTGATCCGGGTGTCGTCTTTTCTGGACCCGGGAGCCTTCCGCAGGCCGCGTCTCACGGCGGCTCGACGTATGTCGGGAGCTATTTCAATACGGCGCCAAGCAACGGCACGTCTGGACTGGATGCGCTCACGCTTTCCGCAGAAACGCGGGCTCAAGCCAACTTCGTCGGCAATGGAGTCGCGTTCTTCGCAGGCGCATATTCACCAAGCGGCAACCCGAATTTCACGGGGCACCTGTGGTCGATCAACACGCAGCTGACACTGAACGCGTCGACTGGAACGTACAACGGTCAGGGCATCGAGGTCGACGTCAACAACCATTATCAAAATCAGGCTGGCGTCGGTATTTTGCTTAGCGGCCTCGGTGAATTCCTTCCGCAAACCGGCGTGGACATCACTCGCGCGAACAGCACGTCTGACTGGAACAATGGGATTCGGATCCGGCATTTCGTGACTGGGGTCTTGATCGACGGCAGTTCGTCCGCTGCGCCAACGTCTGGTATTTCGGTATCCGGGCTGCCTTCGCAGCACCTGGCTCTTACCCCGGCAACCGGGGCGGCATCTACCAATATCGTCGCGAGCGTCAAGGGCATCGGTGGCATTGGTTCCGATGTTTTTCAGGTGCTGGCCGACGGCGAGACACGTATTGGCGCCGGCAGCAACACGATCAAGCAGGTCAATTACAGCCATTTCAACAGTCTGAATCCAGGCTCGATTCCCGCGAATTCAACCGTCGATATGACGGTCACGATGGGGAATTCGGTGGTCGGCACGACAAACGTGATGGTGAATCCGTATAACAGTGCGCTTCCTGCTGGCCTCACTTTGACGGGATGGGTTTCGGGCGCAAATACGGTGACGATTCGCTTTGCGAATGTGACCACTTCTCCGATTACCGTTTCATCGATCAACGTGATCGTGACGGCCATCACAACCGGCTCATGATGAAAGAAAGACGGATGGGGAATCCCAAATTCAAACAGAGGGGGGGGTGATGGCCGAACCAACAACTAGCGTCGCCACAGCGGCTGTCGCATTACTCGCGAAGATCGTTCCTGGAGCGGTTGGATCGCTGATCGCGTTGCGTTTCATTGGTGATGGCCTGTCGGGGCGCCAGAAGGCCGTTTCGTTCGTCGCTGGCGCCGCTTTCTCGTACTTCGTCGGGCCGCTGATCGTCACGTGGTTCGCGATCTCAGATAACGGTGCCCAGCAGGCAATCGGCTTTCTAGTCGGTCTGTTCGGGCTGGCGATTACCAAAGAGCTGTTCAAAGAAATCAACAACGCAGATTTCATCGGGGCCCTTAAACGTCGCTTCCTCGGGGGGCAATGATGGTCATGGTCTCGATCTTCGTAATCGCAAATGTCGTCGCGCTGCTGTTCTGCGTCTGGATCACCGTCACCGACGCGATTGCGACCGGCTGGTGGGGCACGCTGGGGTTCTCGGTAATCGGAGTAGCGGCGATGGGAAACGTCCTGAAGGCTGGCCGCATGGTCGCGGCTATCGATATGCCCGAGACCTTGATGATGGTCGGTGTTGCGATCGTGTGCCTATGGGTGATGGGGCGACACATCTACTGGTGGAAGAAGGAGCACAAGCATGGCGCGCATTGACGTAACGACGGCTGGCGGCAAGAACCGCGTCGCCTTCCTCGACATGATCGCCTCGAGCGAGATCGGCCCAGCACTGCTCGCGAAGTCGGACGACGGCTACAACGTACTGGTCGGCTCAACGCCGGCGCAGCCGCTGCTGTTCTCCAGCTACGCAGCGCATCCGAACGTCCTCAATCGGCAGATCCCGGTTCCGTCGACCGCGGCCGGCCGCTACCAGATCCTGTATCGCTGGTGGCGCATCTACCAGGCACAGATGAAGCTGCCTGACTTCGGGCCGGTGTCGCAGGATCGGTACGCGCTGCAGCAGCTGCGCGAGCATGGCGCACTGCCGCTGATCGACGCCGGCCGCTTCCGCGAGGCGGTCGCGAAGGTGTCGAACGTGTGGGCCAGCCTGCCGGGCGCCGGCTACGGCCAGCACGAGAACGACATCGAGCGGTTGCTCGCTGCGTATCAGGCTGCCGGTGGCGAGGTGACGGCATGACGATCCTCGACCCGCGCGTCTGGCTCACCTTCATCGTGGCGCTCGCGATTACGGCTGGAGGCTGCTACTTCAAGGGGCATGCCGACGGCGTGCGTACGACGACTGCGGCCGCGCAGAAAGCGCAGCTCGCCGCGGTGGCGGCGGCCCGCGCCGAGGAACAACGCCGCACCGCGGCTCAAACGGAGATCGCAAACGATGCGAAACAACAACGCACCGCGGCGCTGGCTGATGCTTTCGCTGCTCGCGCTGCCGCTGGCAGCCTGCAGCAGCGCGTCGACCAGCTCGTCGCAGCCGCCCGCAATCCCGCCGCTGCCGCCGGAAGCCCGGCAGCCGGCGACGCCCTCGATCTGCTTGCCGACGTGCTCGGCCGGGCTGACCAGCGCGCGGGCGAACTGGCAGAGTACGCTGACCAGGCCCGAATCGCCGGCCAGCAGTGCGAGCGCGACTATGACGCGCTGACGGTCGATCAGAGCCGCGCCGCGATGTCCTCGGCGGTTTCCCGGTAGTAGACGCGCTGGAGGATGCGTAGATCCTGATGTCCACTGATCTTCGCGAGGGTCATCACGTCGACTCGTTTCGCGAAACGGGTCAGCGCCTCGGCCCGCGAGTCATGGAAGTGCAGGTCCCCAATCAGCAGTGAGTCCCGCGCCTTCCGAAACAGCATGTCCAGGGTGTGCGAAGTTACGCTGAAGCAGCGTTCGCGGTCGGCCACGACACGCAGTAGCCGGACAGCCTGCCTCGAGAGGGGAACCTGCCGGGGCTTCCCCGTCTTGTACTGCATCTTGTGCTCGACGGTGGCGACGCGCTTCTCCATGTTGAGCTTGCTCCGACCGAGGCTCAGGATTTCGCCTGCGCGCATCGCTGTGCGCAGCGCGATCAGGAAGATCAGGGCGACTTCCTGACTCCGCGTCTCCGGCGGCCGGCCACTCACATAGCCTAGGCGCCGGCAGATGCGCCACACCTCCAGCGGGGCAATGCGCCGATCGCGCGGCGGGTTCTGGCCCGGCTGCCGCATGCCGTCGAACGGGTTGTGCTCGAGCCACTTCCATTCCTTGCGCGCGATCCCGAAAGCAGCGTTCATCCAGGCGATGTCCCGCTGAACGGTAGAGCGCGTCACCGGAAGGGCTTCTTCACCGTCCGACCGGATATAGCCGCCCCTCAGGCGATCGTCGCGCCATTTCCCCAGGACAGCAGAGTCCACCCTGTCCAAGGTAAGATCAGCGATATCCGGGAATTCCCTGATGAATGCCCTGATCCGCGCGGTTTCCTCGATGGCGCCGCGCTTTCCTTCCGAGACGTCGGTCGAGTATTTCTCGAACAGCTCGCGGACGGTGTGGCGTTGCGCGGGCGTCAGCGTTTCCTGCTCGCGCAGTGTGGTCTCGCGCGTAGCTGCCCATGCCTCGGCTTCGCGCTTCGTGCGGAATATCTTAGACTCGCGAGTGCCGCGCACGTATATCTGCGCGCGCCACTGGCTCTTGTGCTTAGTGACGGATGCCATGCGTAGAGTGGCGTGTAATTTGTGGGGAGAGAACGGGAAGAAATCACTGCTTCAGCATGAAGTTTATACTGTTCATGCATACAGTGACACGGCAGAAGTGCGTTGTTTTCAAACGCTTTCTATGCCGCCATGAAATAGGACGAAACCCCCTTTATGCCGAAGTTGAGCGTCGATCTCGACACCCTGAAGCGTCTCGCGCAGTTCGCGGCCCGGCGCAGCGCCGAGGATCGCATCCCGCAGGTGGCGGGCAGCCTCACGTTCACGACGATGCTGGCGCTGGTGCCGCTCGTCACGGTCGCGTTCGCGCTGTTTACCGCGTTCCCGATGTTCGCGTCGTTCCAGATCTCGCTGCAGGGATTCCTCGCGGATCACCTGATGCCCGCGCAGTTCAACATCCAGATCTTCAAGTACCTGAACCAGTTCGCGGCGAAGGCCAAGGGGCTGACCACGGCCGGCCTGATCGTGCTGGTCGTCACGTCGGTGATGACGATGATGACGATCGAGTCCGCGTTCAACCTGATCTGGCGCGTGCGCAAGCCGCGCCCGTTCGCGCAGCGCGTGCTCGCGTACTGGGCGCTGATCACGCTCGGCCCGCTGCTGTTCGGCGTGAGCCTGTCGCTGTCGTCGTACCTGTTTACGCAATCGCTGGCGTTCACCGGCGCGGCGCCGTCGACATCGATCGTCGAGTGGCTGCTCACGCTGGCCTCGCTGCCGCTGACGGTGCTCGCGTTCACGCTGCTGTACGTGTATCTGCCGAACTGCACGGTCGCGTGGCGCGACGCGGTGATCGGCGGGCTGTTCGCGGCCGTCGCGTTCGAGCTGGCGAAGCGCGGCTTCGGCTACTACGTGCGGCGCATCCCGACCTATACGGCCGTCTACGGCGCGTTCGCCGCGCTGCCGGTGTTCCTGCTGTGGATGTACCTGAGCTGGTTCATCGCGCTGCTCGGCGCGATGGTGACGTCGGCGCTGCCGGCGATCCGCATCGGCCAGTTCCACCGCGTCCACTATCCGGGCAGCGACCTGCTCGACGCGCTCGACATGCTCGCGCGGCTCGCCGAAGCGCGCGCGGCCGGCAAGCCCGGCTATTCGGCGCTGCGGCTCGCGACGATGCTGCGCTGCGACATGGAAACCGCGCAGCGGCTGCTGACGTTGATGGAGGAGCGGGAATGGGTCGCGCGGCTGGATGGCGGCGAAGGCGCCGCGCGCTACATCCTGCTTGCGAACCCGGAGCGGCTGACCCTCGCGCAGCTGTTCGACGTGCTGGTGATCGACCGCACCGAGCTGACCTACCAGCTGCAGCGGCGGCGCAGCCATGTCGACGGCGCGGCGCTGCTCGCGGTGCTGTCGAACGACCGCTTCGACGTGTCGCTCGCGTCGCTGATCGCCGCGCACCGGCTGGCCGGCGCACATCCTGCGGCGATGCCGGGGGCGGTGCCGGACGGCGCGCCGGACCCGCACGCGGGCCCGCCGCGCACCGCATAAGCCCGCCGCCGGCGGGCGTTACAGCGGAATCTTGCCGGTGCAGATGTCCTTGAACATCACCCAGTCGCCCATCAGGCTGTAGACCGGGTGCCGGAACGTGGCGGGGCGGTTCTTCTCGAAGAAGAAGTGTCCGACCCACGCGAACCCGTAGCCGCACACGATCGCCGCCGGCAGCCACAGCCAGTGGCCGGTCGCGATCGCCATCGCGACGCAGCCGATCACGCCGAGCGAGCCGATGAAGTGCAGCCGCCGCGACGTCGGGTTCTGGTGTTCGTTCAGGTAGTAAGGATAGAAATCGGCAAAGCTGGCGAATTGCTCCGAATGCGTATGCGCCATGGCCGTCTCCTCGGGGCCGCTGTCGATGCGGTCATTGTGCGGCGGCCGGCCGGCGTCCGCAAGCCGGGCCGGGACGCCGCACCGGCGCGAGCTTTCCTTTTGACAGGCTTTCCGATAGGATCGAAAGCGGTTTTGCATTCAAGCATGAGGGGACTACGATGCGCGTCAGCGATATTCTCAAAGTGAAGGGCAACACGCTGTTTACGGTGACGCCCGATAAGCCGCTGCGCGAAGCGGTCGATACGATGGCCGAACACGATATCGGTTCGCTCGTCGTGATGGAGTACGGCGATCTGGTCGGGATGCTGACGTTCCGCGAAGTGATCCTGCGCCTGCACGAGAACGGCGGCGCGATCGGCGACGTGCAGGTGCGCAAGGTGATGGACGAGCCGCTCACCTGCACGCCGGAAACCGACGTCAACGAAGTGCGCCGGATGATGCTCGAGCGCCATGCGCGCTACATGCCGGTGCTCGACAAGAAGGTGCTGATGGGCGTGATCTCGTTCTACGACGTCGCGAAGACGGTCGTCGAGGCGCAGAGCTTCGAGAACCGGATGCTGAAGGCCTACATCCGCGACTGGCCGGAGCCGGAAGCCCAGGCGCACAAGCCGTGAACCGCGCTGCGCCCGGCGTCATGACGCGCGGGCGCGGCGAGCCGGCACGCGGCGGCACAGGCACGGCCTGCGCCGCCGTTTTTCCAACAACACTACGACAAGGCCCGCGCAGCTTCGCCAAGACGACGCGCGCGTATTCCGCATGAGCGATCAAACGCAAGTCTCGTCGGGGCGACGCAGCGAACGGCGCGCCCACGCGTCCCAGTTCGACCTGTTGCGCGAGCGTCGTTTCGCGCCGTTCTTCACGACCCAGTTCCTCGGCGCGCTGAACGACAACGTCTTCAAGATCGGCTTCACGTCGCTGGTCACCTATCACACCGCGCGGTTCTCGGGCGTCGATGCGAAAACCGCCGCGTTCCTGATTTCCGCGATCTTCATCCTGCCGTTCGTGCTGTTCTCGGCCACCTCCGGACAGATCGCCGACAAGTACGACAAGGCGACGCTCACGCGCTTCGTGAAGACCTTCGAGATCGTGCTGATGCTGGTCGGCGCGGCCGGTTTCGTCACGCACAGCGCGGTGCTGCTGTATCTGTGCACGTTCATGATGGGGATGCACTCGACGCTGTTCGGGCCGGTCAAGTATTCGTACCTGCCGCAGCATCTCGCCGAGCAGGAGCTGGTCGGCGGCAACGGCCTCGTCGAGATGGGCACCTTCATCGCGATCCTGATCGGCACGATCATCGGCGGTGCGGCCGCGGGGATCGAGGGCAGCGGCGAGCGCGTGCTGGCCGTCAGCGTCGTCCTGATCGCGCTCGCGGGGCGGCTCGTCGCGCAGCGTGTGCCGGCCACGCCCGCGCCGCAGCCCGATCTCGTGATCAACTGGAATCCGTTCAGCGAGACCTGGCGCAATCTCGCGCTCGCGCGGCAGAACCGCACCGTGTTCCTGAGCCTGCTCGGCATCTCGTGGCTGTGGTTCGTCGGCGCGACCTTCCTCACGTCGTTCTTCAATTTCGCGAAGGACGTGCTGTCCGCGAGCCCCGACGTCGTCACGGTGCTGCTCGCGACGTTCTCGGTCGGCATCGGCCTCGGCTCGCTGCTGTGCGAGCGGCTGTCGCAGCGGCGCGTCGAGATCGGCCTCGTGCCGCTCGGCTCGATCGGCATCAGCGTGTTCGCGATCGAGCTGTATTTCGCGAGCCGTGCGCTGCCGTCGCCGGGGCACCTGCTGTCGGTCGGCGAATTCCTGGCCGGTGCGCGCCACTGGCGCATCCTCGTCGACCTGTTCCTGCTCGCGATGTTCGGCGGCTTCTACAGCGTGCCGCTCTATGCGCTGATCCAGAGCCGCAGCGCGCCGACCCACCGCGCGCGGATCATCGCCGCGAACAATATCCTGAACGCGCTGTTCATGATCCTGTCGGCGCTAATGGCGATGGGGCTGACCAAGGCCGGCGTCGGCATTCCGGGCCTGTTCCTCGTCACCGCGCTACTCAATGTCGTCGTCGCGGCCTATATCTACCTGCTGGTGCCCGAGTTCCTGCTGCGCTTCGTCGCGTGGGTGCTCGTGCATACGTTCTACCGGATCCGGCTCGTGCACGCGGAGCGGATTCCGGAAGAGGGCGCGGCCGTGCTCGTGTGCAATCACGTCAGCTACGTCGATGCGCTGGTGCTGGCCGCCGCGAGCCCGCGCCCGATCCGCTTCGTGATGGATCACCGGATCTTCAAGACGCGCTTCGCGAGCTGGGTGTTCCGGCATGCGAAGGCGATCCCGATCGCGCCGCGCCACGAGGATCCGGCGATGCTCGCGCGCGCGTACGACGCGTGCGAGGCCGCGCTGAAGGACGGCGAACTCGTGTGCATCTTCCCCGAGGGCAAGCTGACCAGGACCGGCGACATCAACACGTTCCACCACGGGATCACCGAGATCCTGCGCCGCACGCCGGTGCCCGTGATCCCGATGGCGCTGCGCGGGCTGTGGGGCAGCGTGTTCTCGCGGCATGCGCAGGCGAAGCTGCCGCGGCCTGTCACGCGCGGCGTGATGAGCCGGCTGACGCTCGCGGTCGGCGAGCCGATCCCGTCGACGCTCGCGACGCCCGAGGCGTTGCAAGCCGCGGTGAGCGAACTGCGCGGCGCGCGCAAGTAGCGGCGCGCGGCCTCCGGGGACGCGCGGTTCCAGCCAGGCGGCAGCGTTGCGGGCCGCCTGTTTCGCTGCCGGCGGGCAGGCTGTCCGTTCACGGGTGTCGGTACGGCCGATCGTGCAGCGGCAGCCAGGCCGACGCCGACCGGCCGGTCGGGATCGCATCGCGCGGCCCGCATCGCCGGGGCGGCTGGCATAATACCGGTTTACCTCTTTTTTTCGATCGGCGAACCAGCGGGCTGCCCGTTGCACGACAGGCGGCGTCCCGGTTTGCCCATTTCTCTTTGGGCGGTTCCATCATGTCCGGCAATACCCTCGGCACGCTTTTCACTGTCACGACCTTCGGCGAATCGCACGGGCCCGCGATCGGCTGCGTGATCGACGGCTGCCCGCCGGGAATGGCGCTGAGCGAGGCCGACATCCAGGTCGAGCTCGACCGCCGCAAGCCGGGCACGTCGCGGCACGTCACGCAGCGGCAGGAGGCCGACGAGGTCGAGATCCTGTCGGGCGTGTTCGAAGGCGTGACGACCGGCACGCCGATCGCGCTGCTGATTCGCAACACCGACCAGCGCAGCAAGGACTACGGCAACATCGTCGAGACGTTCCGGCCCGGCCATGCTGACTACACGTACTGGCAGAAGTACGGCGTGCGCGACTATCGCGGCGGCGGCCGCTCGTCCGCGCGCCTGACCGCGCCGATCGTCGGCGCGGGCGCGGTCGCGAAGAAGTGGCTGCGCGAGCGCTTCGGCGTCGAGGTGCGCGGCTACATGAGCGCGCTCGGCGAAATCGAGGTGCCGTTCGTCGACTGGTCGCACGTGCGCGAAAACCCGTTCTTCGCGCCGAACGCGGCGATCGTTCCCGAGCTCGAGGCCTACATGGACGCGCTGCGCAAGGACGGCGATTCGATCGGCGCGCGCATCGACGTCGTCGCGTCGGGCGTGCCGGTCGGCTGGGGCGAGCCGGTGTTCGACCGGCTCGACGCGGACATCGCGAAGGCGATGATGAGCATCAACGCGGTGAAGGGCGTCGAGATCGGCGCGGGCTTCGACAGCGTCGCGCAGCGCGGCTCGGTGCACGGCGACGAGCTGACGCCGGCCGGCTTCGTCGGCAATCACGCGGGCGGTGTGCTGGGCGGGATCTCGACGGGGCAGGACATCACGGTGTCGATCGCGATCAAGCCGACGTCGAGCATCCGCACGCCGCGCCGCTCGATCACGAAGGACGGCGAGCAGGCGACGGTCGAAACGTTCGGGCGCCACGATCCATGCGTCGGCATCCGTGCGACGCCGATCGCCGAGTCGATGCTCGCGCTGGTGCTGATCGACCATGCGCTGCGCCATCGCGCGCAGTGCGGCGACGTCGAAACGCAGACGCCGAAGATCGCCGGCAGCGCGACTTGACGGCACGGTCCGCGCGCCGTCGGCGCACGGACGAGGCACAGGCCGATACGAAAAGGACGGGGCGCTGCAGTGCGCCCCGTTTGCTTTGAACGACGAAAAAAACGCCGCGCGAAGCGGCGTCCTGCGGCCTTACATGTTCGGGTAGTTCGGCCCGCCGCCGCCTTCCGGCGTCACCCACACGATGTTCTGCGTCGGGTCCTTGATGTCGCAGGTCTTGCAGTGCACACAGTTCTGCGCGTTGATCACCAGGCGATCGCTGCCGTCGTCGTTCTTCACGAACTCGTACACGGCCGCCGGGCAGAACCGCGCCTCCGGCCCCGCGTAGGTGCGCAGGTTCACGTTCACCGGCACGCTCGCATCCTTCAGCGTCAGGTGCGCCGGCTGGTTCTCCTCATGGTTCGTGTTCGAGATGAACACCGACGAGAGGCGATCGAACGTCAGCTTGCCGTCCGGCTTCGGATACACGATCGGCTCGCACTGCGACGCCGGCTTCAGCATCTCGTGGTCCGCATGCTTGTGGTGCAGCGTCCACGGCACGTTGCCGCCCATCACCTTCTGCTCGATGCCGACCATCAGCGTGCCGAGGTACAGCCCCTTGGCCATCCACTGCTTGAAGTTGCGCGCGCGGTACAGCTCCGTGTACAGCCACGACTGCTTGAATGCGTCGGGATAGGCGTTCAGTTCGTCCGACTGCCGGCCGGCCTGCACCGCATCGAACGCGGCGTCCGCGGCCAGCATGCCGGTCTTGATCGCCGCATGGCTGCCCTTGATCCGCGACGCGTTCAGGAAGCCCGCGTCGTCGCCGATCAGCGCGCCGCCGGGGAACACCGTCTTCGGCAGCGACAGCAGCCCGCCGGCCGTGATCGCGCGCGCGCCGTACGACACGCGCTTGCCGCCTTCGAGGAACGCGCGGATCGACGGATGCGTCTTGTAGCGCTGGAATTCCTCGAACGGCGACAGGTACGGGTTCGTGTAGCCGAGGCCGACCACGAAGCCGACCACGACCTGGTTGTTGTCCATGTGATACAGGAACGAGCCGCCGTAGGTATCCGACTTCAGCGGCCAGCCGGCCGTGTGGATCACGAGGCCCGGCTTGTGCTTGGCCGGATCTATTTCCCACAGTTCCTTGATGCCGATCCCGTAAGCCTGCGGATCGGCGTTCGCGTCGAGCTTGAACTTCGAGATCAGCTGTCGGCCGAGATGGCCGCGGCAGCCTTCGGCGAACAGCGTGTACTTCGCGTGCAGTTCCATGCCGAGCTGGAAGTTCTCGGTCGGCTCGCCGTCCTTGCCCACGCCCATGTTGCCGGTGGCGACGCCCTTCACCGAGCCGTCGTCGTTATAGAGGATCTCGGCGGCCGGAAAGCCCGGGAAGATCTCGACGCCCAGCGCCTCGGCCTGCTGGCCCAGCCAGCGCGTGACGTTGCCGAGCGAAATCACGTAGTTGCCGTGATTCTTGAAGTTGTCCGGCAGCGCCCAGTTCGGCGTGGTGACCGCGCTTTTCTCGGACAGGAACAGGAAGCGGTCTTCCGTCACCTCGACGTCCAGAGGCGCGCCGCGTTCCTTCCAGTCGGGGAACAGCTCGGTGATCGCGCGCGGGTCCATCACCGCGCCCGACAGGATGTGCGCGCCGATCTCGGAGCCCTTCTCGAGCACGCATACGCCGATCTCGGCGCCTTTCTCGGCGGCCAGCTGCTTGAGCCGGATCGCGGCCGACAGCCCGGCCGGGCCGCCGCCGACGATCACGACGTCGTATTCCATCGATTCGCGCGGGCCGTATTGCTCGATGAGGCTTGCGGGGGTCATTGGCGTTCCTCTAACCGTTAGAATGCTTTTATTCGGGAGCGTATTGTCTGCGAAACGAAACGCATGCCGCAACAACATGCGGCTAGATTAGCACGACCGTTCTATTTTTTGTGTTAGGGTTATGCCGCGCCGGCCGTGCTGTCCGGGCGGCGCAACGACATCGAAAGGGGATGTGCAAAATGGGTCGATCGATCAATCTGGAAGGCAAGGTCGCGCTGGTCACGGGCGCGTCGAGCGGCCTCGGGCAACGCTTTGCGCAGGTGCTGTCGCAGGCGGGCGCGAAGGTCGTGCTGGCGAGCCGCCGCGTCGAGCGCCTGAAGGAGCTGCGCGCGGAGATCGAAGCGGCGGGCGGCGCCGCGCATGTCGTGTCGCTCGACGTCACCGACGAGCAGAGCATCAAGGCGGCCGTCGCGCACGCGGAGACCGAAGCCGGCACGATCGACATCCTCGTGAACAATTCGGGCGTGTCGACGATGCAGAAGCTGGTCGACGTGACGCCGGCCGATTTCGAATTCGTGTTCGACACCAACACGCGCGGCGCGTTTTTCGTCGCGCAGGAAGTCGCGAAGCGGATGATCATGCGCGCGAACGGTAACGGCAAGCCGCCGTACCGGATCATCAACATCGCGTCGGTGGCCGGCCTGCGCGCGTTCCCGCAGATCGGGCTGTACGCGATGAGCAAGGCCGCGGTCGTGCAGATGACGCGGGCGATGGCGCTCGAATGGGGCCGCCACGGGATCAACGTGAACGCGATCTGTCCGGGCTATATCGATACCGAAATCAATCATTACCTGTGGGAAACCGAGCAGGGCCAGAAGCTGCAGTCAATGCTGCCGCGCCGGCGCGTCGGCAAGCCGCAGGATCTCGACGGGCTGTTGTTGCTGCTCGCGGCCGACGAGTCGCAGTTCATCAACGGCTCGATTATCTCCGCCGACGACGGCTTCGGCCTCGCCTGAGCGGATGACATCCAGCAACAAAGAAGACTGCAATGAGCGATTACCTCCCCGTATTTGAAATGTCGATGCCGATTCGCTGGGGCGACATGGATGCGTTCGGCCACGTGAACAACACGGTCTATTTCCGCTACATGGAGCAGGCCCGGATCTCGTGGTTCGAACAGCTCGGCATTGCCGGCGGCAACGGCGAAGGACAGGGGCCGGTCATCGTGACGGCGTCGATGGAGTTCCTGAAGCAGCTGCACTATCCGGGCGACGTGATCGCGCGGATGTCGGTGGCGAAGCCGGGCCGCAGCAGCTTCGACACGGGTTTCGAGCTCACGCGCGCGGACGATCCGCAACACCTGTATGCGCGCGGCAACGCGCGCTGCGTATGGGTCGACTACGCGCTCGGCAAGTCGGTGCCGCTGCCGCAGGTGCTGCGCGACACGATCGAGCGCGCGCTCGAAGCAAAGGTCGGCTGACAGCGGGGCGCCGGCGCCCGGCCGCCGGCGGTTTTGCCAGCCCGAACGGGCGCCGGATCGGCCGCATGCGCGGCCGATTGCCATTCACTGTCCGAGCAGACGCTGCAGCAGCTCCGGCGTATTGCTGGTTCCGTACTTGCGCATCAGCCGCGCACGGTAGATGTCGACCGTGCGCGAGCTGATGTCGAGCACGCGTCCGATCTGCTTGCTGGTCTTGCCGGTCGCGAGCTGCGCGGCGATCTCGCGTTCGCGCGGCGTCAGTTCGACGGCGACGCGGCGCGTCGCGCTCAGGTCCTCGAAGGTCCAGACGCCGGCTGCGAGCGGCGCGGTGCGGTCGAGCGCGCGGCCCGTCACATGGCACCAGAACAGCTCGCCGTCGGCGCGTTTCATGATTCTGTCATCCGCGTAGATGCCGTTCGCGATCATCACGCGCGAGATTCGCTCGCCGATTCGCTGAAACTCGTCCGGCGACGGATACAGCACTTCATACGACTTGCCGATCAGGTCGGCGCGCGCGCAGCGGAAAATCGCCGCGACCGCATCGTTGCAGTCCTCGATCACGCGGTCGCGCGACATGACGAGCCCGAGCGGCGCGAGGTGGAAGGCGGTCTGGTAATCGAGAGCGGGCATGGACGCGGGAAACCGTGGCAAACGCTTATGTATTTTTGCGTATTGTGCCGCATCCGCGCCGCATCGTACCCTTTCAGGCATCTCGCGGCTTGTGCCGCGACATAAAAACGGCGCGCGTCGACGCAGGCACGGTCGAGCATGCATAGAATGATGCGGCGGGCTTGCGGGCCACGTCGGCGCGTCAAACCGGTTTCGCTGGTTTCCATAGAGGAAGGGACATACTGATGAACAAAGTCTATCCAAGCGCGGCGGCCGCGCTGGAAGGGATCGTCCATGACGGACAGACCTTCGCGGTGGGCGGCTTCGGCCTGTGCGGGATTCCGGAAGCGCTGATCGCAGCGTTGCGCGATTCGGGCGTCAAGGGCATCACCTGCATCAGCAACAACGCGGGCGTCGACGGTTTCGGCCTGGGCCTGCTGCTGGAAACGCGCCAGATCAAGAAGATGATCTCGTCGTACGTCGGCGAGAACAAGGAGTTCGAGCGCCAGTACCTGGCCGGCGAACTCGAGCTCGAATTCACGCCGCAGGGCACGCTCGCCGAGAAGCTGCGCGCGGGCGGCGCGGGCATCCCGGCGTTCTTCACGAACACCGGCTACGGCACCGTGATCGCGGAAGGCAAGGAAACGCGCCAGTTCGGCGACCGCCACTACGTGCTCGAACCGTCGCTGACGGCCGATGTCGCGCTCGTGAAGGCGTGGAAGGCCGACAAGTCGGGCAACCTGATCTATCGCCGCACGGCGCGCAACTTCAACCCGATGTGCGCGATGGCGGGCAAGATCACCGTCGCCGAGGTCGAGGAGATCGTCGAGAACGGCGAGCTCGATCCGGACCAGGTTCACACGCCGGGGATCTTCGTGCAGCGCATCGTGCTGAACGCGACGCCCGAGAAACGCATCGAACAACGCGTCGTACGCGCGAAAGGAGACTGACATGGCCTGGAATCGTGACCAGATGGCCGCGCGCGCGGCGAAGGAACTGCAGGACGGCTTCTACGTCAACCTCGGCATCGGCTTGCCGACGCTCGTCGCGAACCACGTGCCGGCAGGCGTCGAGGTCTGGCTGCAGTCGGAGAACGGCCTGCTCGGCATCGGCCCGTCGCCGACCGAGGACGAGGTCGACGCGGACCTGATCAACGCGGGCAAGCAGACCGTCACGACGCTGCCGGGCTCGTCGATCTTCTCGTCGGCCGATTCGTTCGCGATGATCCGCGGCGGCCACATCAACCTCGCGATCCTCGGCGCGATGCAGGTCAGCAAGAACGGCGACCTCGCGAACTGGATGATCCCCGGCAAGATGATCAAGGGGATGGGCGGCGCGATGGATCTCGTGGCGGGCGTGAAGCGCGTCGTCGTGCTGATGGAGCACGTCGCGAAGGGCGACCAGCACAAGATCCTCGACGAATGCAACCTGCCGCTGACGGGTGTCGGCGTGGTCGACCTGATCATCACCGATCTCGGCGTGATCGAAGTGACGCCGAACGGCCTCAAGGTCCTCGAACTCGCCGACGGCGTCAGCGTCGACGAGATCCAGGCGAAGACGGGTGCGCCGCTCGACGTGAGCGCAGTCGCGTAAGTTCGCCGGCCGCGCGTGCTGCGCGGCTCCTCCAGCGCCCCGCATGCCGGTGACGGCACGCGGGGCGTTTGTCGCTGGAGGCGGCCGCGCCAAGCCGACCCGCGCGCCGGAAGCGGTTTACAATCGTTTGCATCGGGCCCCGCGCACGCGTTGTCCCGCCGCGCCGCCCTCGTTCGACAGGATGCCACCGATGCCAACGACCTCAGCGACTCCTCCGGTTCCCCGCCAGCGACGCGTGCAGTGCGCAAGCGCCGCCGGCCTTCATCACGTCGCCTATACCGAATGGGGCGATCCCGCGAATCCGCGCGTGCTGGTCTGCGTGCACGGGCTGACCCGTTCGGGGCGCGACTTCGACCGGCTGGCGGCGGCGCTGTCGGATGCGTACCGCGTCGTCTGTCCCGACGTCGTCGGGCGCGGCCAGTCGGACTGGCTCGCCGATCCGCGGCACTACGCGATCCCGCAATACGTGGCCGACATGGTGACGCTGATCGCGCGCACCGACGTCGAATCGGTCGACTGGTTCGGCACGTCGATGGGCGGCCTGATCGGCATGGCGCTCGCGGGGCTGCCCGGTTCGCCGATTCGCCGGATGATCGTCAACGACGTCGGTCCGCGCATCGAGCCCGACTCGCTGACGCGCATCGGCGAATATCTCGGCGTGCAGCCGCGCTTCGCGACCGAGCAGGAAGGCATCGACTACCTGACCTCGCTGTCGCTGCCGTTCGGCCCGCTGAGCGCGGACGAATGGCGCGAGATCAACGCGCCGCTGCTGCGCGCGCTGCCCGAGGGCGGCTGGGCGATCCGCTACGACCCGCGCATCGCCGAGCCGTTCAAGGCGACCACGCCCGAACTGGCCGCGCTGGGCGAGGCTGCGCTGTGGCGCGCGATCGAGACGACCGACGCGTCGGTGCTCGTCGTGCGCGGCGCCGAATCGGACCTGCTGTCGCGCGACACCGCGGCCGACATGGTGCGCCGGGGCAAGCACATGACGCAGGTGGAAATTCCCGGCGTCGGCCACGCGCCGGCCTTCGTCAGCGCCGAGCAGATCGCGCTGGCGCGCCGGTTTTTCGTCGAAGGCCGCGCATAAACGCGTCATAATATGCGGTTCGGCGATGCGCGGGCCGCGCGTCGCCGAGTCATTCACCCATCATTCATACGACCGGAACATTCCATGGCAGTCATTCGTCACCACGTCGGGGCCCGTCTTTCCGAAACCGCGATCCACAACGGGACCGTGTATCTGGCCGGCCAGATCGCCGAAGACACCACGCAGGACATCAGGGGCCAGACGCGCGAGGTGCTCGGCCACATCGACCGCCTGCTCGCCGAGGCGAACAGCGACAAGGCGCATCTGCTGTCGGTGCAGATCTACATTTCCGATCTGGCGAATTTCGACGGGATGAACGAAGAATGGGACGCGTGGGTCGCGCAGGGCAACACGCCGCCGCGCGCCACCGTCGAGGCGAAGCTCGCCGATCCGGCGCTGCTCGTCGAGATCGTCGTGGTCGCCGCGCAGCGGAGCTGAGCGGCGCGTTGCGATGATCGTATTCCTGCAGGCCGTGCGATGACCGAGTCCGTTTCCGCTTCTTCCGTCGCGGCGCCGTCGTTCGACGACGTGCTCGCGTTCGTGCGCGAGCGGGCCGGCGACGTGCGCCTGTCGTCGGGCGAACTGCTGGCCGATCATGCGGCCGGCACGGCGGCGATCATGCGCACGCTGAACGTCGATCCGTCGGCGATACAGGCGGCCGCGCTGTTCGCGCTGACACCGCACCTGAGCGATCCCGAGCGCGAACTTGCCGAGCGCTTCGGCGACGAAGTCGCGCGGCTCGTCTCCGACGTGCGCAAGCTGCTGCGGCTCGGCACCGTCAGCCTGCGCGCCGCGCAAAACGCGGCGCCGGACGCGGGGCGCGACGCCGCGGCGGAGCGACGCACGCAGATCGAGGCGCTGCGCAAGATGCTGCTCGCGTTCGCACAGGACATCCGCGTGGTGCTGATCCGGCTCGCGTCGCGGCTGCAGTCGCTGCGCTATTACGCGGCCGCGAAGCTCGATCCGCCGCCCGACGTCGCGCGCGAGACGCTCGAGATCTACGCGCCGCTCGCGAACCGTCTCGGCATCTGGCAGTTGAAGTGGGAACTCGAGGATCTCGCGTTTCGCTTCGAGGATCCGGTCACCTACAAGCGGATCGCGAAACTGCTCGACGAGAAGCGCGTCGAGCGCGAGGCCTATGTCGCGCAGGCGATCGAGCGGCTGCAGCAGGAACTCGCGCAGGCGCATATCCCGGCCGACGTCAGCGGCCGGCCGAAGCACATCTACAGCATCTGGCGCAAGATGCGCGGCAAGGAGCTCGATTTCTCCGAGCTGTACGACGTGCGCGCGTTCCGCGTGATCGTGCCGGACATCAAGGATTGCTACGCGGTGCTCGGCATCGTGCATCACCTGTGGCAGCCGGTGCCGAAGGAATTCGACGACTACATCTCGCGGCCCAAGCCGAACGGCTACAAGTCGCTGCATACGGTCGTGATCGGCGACGACGGCCGTGCCTTCGAAGTGCAGATCCGCACGCAGGACATGCATCGCTTCGCCGAATACGGCGTCGCCGCGCACTGGCGCTACAAGGAAGCGGGCACGCGCGGCTACGGCGGCCAGTTCTCGGCGAGCGACAAGTACGACGAGAAGATCGCGTGGCTGCGCCAGCTGCTCGCGTGGAAGGACGACGTCGAGGACGGCGCCGAACAGTCGGGCGACAAGGCGTGGGCGCAGCTGCGCGAGACCTCGCTCGACGACGACCACATCTACGTGCTGACGCCGCAGGCGCGCGTGATCGCGCTGCCGCAGGGCGCGACGCCGGTCGATTTCGCGTACCACCTGCACAGCGAGCTCGGCCATCGCTGCCGCGGCGCGCGCGTCGACGGCGCGATGGTGCCGCTCAACACGCCGCTCGCGAACGGGCAGACGGTCGAGATCGTCGCGGTGAAGGAGGGCGGCCCGTCGCGCGACTGGCTGAACCCGCAGCTCGGCTACCTGAAAAGCCCGCGGGCGCGGCAGAAGGTGCGCGCGTGGTTCAACGCGATCGAGCAGGAAGAGAACATCGCGCATGGCCGCGCCCTCGTCGAAAAGACGCTGCAGCGCGAAGGCAAGACCTCGGTCAGTCTCGACAATCTCGCGGCGAAGCTCGGCTTCAAGTCGCCCGACGAGCTGTTTTCGGTCGTCGGCAAGGAGGAGTTCAGCCTGCGCAACGTCGAGCACGCGCTGTCCGATGCGCCGCCGCCTGAGCCGGCGCCCGAGGCGCCGGCCGATTTCGAGAAGCGCAGCAGCGGCGCGAGCGTCGCGCACGGCGCGTCGACCGGCGTGCTGGTGGTCGGCGTCGATGCGCTGCTGACGCAGCTGGCGCGCTGCTGCCGGCCGGCGCCGCCCGACCCGATCAGCGGCTTCGTCACGCGCGGCAAGGGGATGTCGATCCATCGCAGCGACTGCCCGACCTTTATCCGGATGGCCGAGCGCGCGCCGGAGCGCGTGCTGCAGACCACCTGGTCGGCCGACGTGCTCGGGGGGCGCGGCGCGTCCGTCTATCCGGTCGACCTGATGATCGAGGCGAGCGACCGCCAGGGGCTGCTGCGCGACATCTCGGAAGTATTCGCGCGCGAGAAGATGAACGTGGTCGGCGTGAAGACGCAGAGCCGCCGCAACGCGGCGTTCATGCAGTTCACGGTCGAGGTGTCGAATTCGGCGCAGGTGCAGCGCGCATGCACGCTGCTCGGCGAAGTGCAGGGCGTCGTGCGGGCGGGGCGCAAGACCTGATCGCCCGGTGAGAGGGTCGGATCGGCAAGGTTTTGCTGCGACCGCATAAAAGTGCTTGCCAGCGGGTCGGCAACCCCATATAATCTTAGCTTCTCTAGGCTCGTAGCTCAGTTGGTTAGAGCACCACCTTGACATGGTGGGGGTCGTTGGTTCGAATCCAATCGAGCCTACCAACGAATCGAGAATGCCCGGTTTTCCGGGTGTTCACTGCAGTAAATAACTCAACGCAGACAAGGCGAATACGGTTATGACACCGCGAACGTTGACCGAAACCTTTTCGGAGCGACGCTAGTCGAGGAACCCTTTCGCCCTTTCAGTCTGAGTGAAGCATCGAATGCGGCCCCTCGAAAGCGGGGCCGCATTTTTTTTGTCGCGAAATTTTCGCGCGCGACCGCCGTCGCGTGCTTTTGGTCTGCCGCCCACGGTCGGCATCACGGAGATTGCTATGGTTTCGATACGCTTGCCTGACGGCTCAGTTCGACAATACGAGCATCCGGTGACAGTCGCCGAAGTGGCGGCCTCGATCGGTCCCGGTCTCGCGAAGGCTGCGCTTGGCGGCAAGCTCGACGGCGAACTCGTGGATACGTCGACCGTGATCGACCGCGATGCATCGCTCGCGATCGTCACCGACAAGGATGCCGACGGTCTCGACATCATCCGTCACTCGACCGCGCACTTGCTCGCGTATGCGGTGAAGGAACTGTATCCGGACGCGCAGGTGACGATCGGCCCGGTGATCGACAACGGCTTCTACTACGACTTCTCGTACAACCGTCCGTTTACGCCGGAAGATCTGGAAAAGATCGAAAAGCGCATGCAGGAGCTCGCGAAGAAGGACGAGCCGGTGACGCGCCGCGTCGTGTCGCGCGACGAAGCCGCGGGCTACTTCCGCAGCATCGGTGAGAAGTACAAGGCCGAGATCATCGAGTCGATTCCGCAAAGCGACGAGATCAAGCTGTACTCGCACGGCGGCTTCACCGATCTGTGCCGCGGCCCGCACGTGCCGTCGACGGGCAAGCTGAAGGTCTTCAAGCTGATGAAGGTGGCGGGCGCGTACTGGCGCGGCGACTCGAAGAACGAGCAGCTGCAGCGCATCTACGGCACGGCCTGGACGAAGAAGGAAGACCAGGACCAGTACCTGCACATGCTCGAGGAAGCCGAAAAGCGCGACCACCGCAAGCTCGGCAAGCAGCTCGACCTGTTCCACATGCAGGAAGAGTCGCCGGGCATGGTGTTCTGGCATCCGAAGGGCTGGGCGCTGTGGCAGCAGGTCGAGCAGTACATGCGCCGCCGCGTGAACGAAGCCGGCTATCTCGAGATCAAGACGCCGATGATCATGGACCGCTCGCTGTGGGAAGCGTCGGGCCACTGGCAGAACTACCGCGAGAACATGTTCACGACGGAGTCGGAGAAGCGCGACTACGCGATCAAGCCGATGAACTGTCCGGGGCACGTGCAGGTGTTCAAGCACGGCCTGCGCTCGTACCGCGACCTGCCGCTGCGTTACGCGGAATTCGGCTCGTGCCACCGCAACGAGGCGTCGGGCGCGCTGCACGGCCTGATGCGCGTGCGCGGCTTCGTGCAGGACGATGCACACATCTTCTGTACGGAAGAGCAGTTCATCGCCGAGTCGATCGCGTTCAATACGCTTGCGATGAGCGTATACAAGGATTTCGGCTTCGAGCATATCGACATCAAGCTGTCGCTGCGCCCCGAGCAGCGCGCCGGCACGGACGAGACCTGGGACCGCGCGGAGCAGGGCCTGCGCGACGCGCTGACGGCGTGCGGCCTGTCGTGGGAGGAACTGCCGGGCGAGGGTGCGTTCTACGGCCCGAAGATCGAGTACCACATCAAGGATGCGCTCGGCCGTTCGTGGCAGTGCGGCACGCTGCAGCTCGACATGGTGCTGCCGGAGCGGCTCGGCGCCGAGTACGTCGCGGAAGACAACAGCCGCCGCCGGCCGGTGATGCTGCACCGTGCGATCGTCGGTTCGATGGAGCGATTCCTCGGCATTCTGATCGAGCACCATGCTGGTGCAATGCCGGCCTGGCTCGCGCCGATCCAGGTCGTCGTGATGAATATTGCCGAAAGTCAGGCCGACTATGCGCAGTCTCTGGCCCAAACGTTGCAAAAACAAGGGGTTAGAGTGACGGCCGATTTGCGCAACGAGAAGATTAGCTATAAAATACGCGAGCACACGCTGGAAAAGGTGCCTTATCTCCTCGTCGTGGGCGATAAGGAGCGTGATGCGCAAACGGTAGCCGTGCGTGCCCGTGGCGGCGTCGATCTTGGCGTTATGCCGGTCGAAGCCTTCGTTGAGCGTCTGCAGGAAGACCTGCGCTCGTTCAAGTAACCACCCTGGCAGCGCGGCTCGTTTTTTTAATTTTTAGAGGAAACGTAACATCGCTACTGATAAGTCGTCGCATCGCATCAACGGTGAAATCACTGCGCCGGAAGTGCGTCTGGTCGGAATCGAGAACGAACCGCTCGGTATCGTAAAACTCGCTGATGCTTTCCGTAAATCGGAAGAACTGGATGTTGACCTGGTGGAAATCGCGCCGCAGGCGTCTCCGCCGGTTTGCCGTCTGATGGATTACGGCAAGTTCAAGTACCAGGAAGCCAAGAAGCAGCACGAAGCGAAGCTGAAGCAGAAGGTCATCCAGGTCAAGGAAGTCAAGTTCCGCCCGGGTACCGATGACGGTGATTACAACGTCAAGCTGCGCAACCTCGTGCGTTTCCTTGAGGAAGGCGACAAGACGAAGATCACGTTGCGTTTCCGCGGCCGCGAAATGGCTCACCAGGAAATCGGCATGCGGATGCTCGAGCGTCTGCGCGGCGATCTCGAGGAAGTCGGCCAGGTCGAGCAGATGCCGAAGATGGAAGGGCGCCAGATGATCATGGTGCTCTCGCCGAAGAAAAAGAAGTAACGAGCTTGCGCGCGAAATGCGCGCAGGTTTCGAAGTGGTTCGGCGCGCGGCCCGGTCAGGGCGGCGCGCCAGAAACGACGGTGGCCGCGCAAGCGGTGCACCGTACACAAGTGGACTGGGTTTCGAAGGGCGGGTCAGGGCGCAAGCCAACCGCACACCCATCGCCATCTAATAAACTGGAGTTGTCGTCATGCCGAAGATGAAGACCAAGAAGAGTGCTGCAAAGCGCTTCGTGGTGCGTCCGGGCGGTACCGTCAAGCGCGGTCAAGCCTTCAAGCGCCACATCCTGACCAAGAAAACCACGAAGAACAAGCGTCACCTGCGCGGCGCAACGGCAGTTCATGATTCCGATCTGAACTCCGTCCGCGCGATGCTCCCGTTCGCGTAACCCCTCAACTGATACTCCAAGGAGAGAAACATGCCTCGAGTCAAACGTGGGGTAACCGCACGGGCCCGTCACAAGAAGATCATCAACCTGGCCAAGGGTTATCGCGGCCGTCGCAATAACGTCTACCGCATCGCCAAGCAGGCGGTGATGCGCGCTGGCCAGTACGCGTACCGCGATCGCCGCAACAAGAAGCGTGTGTTCCGCGCACTGTGGATCACGCGTATCAACGCGGCAGTTCGCCAGCACGACATGACCTACAGCGTGTTCATCAACGGCCTGAAGAAGGCGTCGATCGAACTCGACCGTAAGGTGCTGGCCGACATGGCGGTGTTCGACAAGGCTGCTTTTGCTGCGATCGTCAAGCAGGTGAAAGCCGCCGTTGCAGCCTAATTGAGAAATTAGCACTGCGTGGTTAGTTGCAGCGATGTTCCGGTAGTCTCGGCCGCTGCAGCGAAAACGGGGCTCTTCCGAGCCCCTTTTTTGTTTGGTGGGCAGATTGGCTCGCCAAGACCGAATGACGTTGGAAATGATGGGATCTATGGATCTGGACCAGATTGTCGCCGACGCGCAGCAGTCCTTCGAACAGGCTGCCGACATCACCACGCTCGAAAACGAGAAAGCCCGATTTCTCGGCAAGTCGGGTGCGCTGACCGAGTTGCTGAAGGGCCTCGGCAAGCTCGATCCCGAAGCACGCAAGACCGAAGGCGCACGCATCAACGTCGCGAAGCAGCAGGTTGAAGCCGCGCTGACCGCACGCCGCCAGGCGCTCGCCGACGCGCTGCTGAACCAGCGCCTCGCCGCCGAGGCGATCGACGTCACGCTGCCGGGCCGCGGTGCCGGCGCGGGCAGCCTGCACCCCGTGATGCGCACGTGGGAGCGCGTCGAACAGATTTTCCGCTCGATCGGCTTCGACGTGGCCGACGGTCCCGAAATCGAGACCGACTGGTACAACTTCACGTCGCTGAACAGCCCGGAGAACCATCCGGCGCGTTCGATGCAGGACACCTTCTACGTCGAAGGCAAGGATGCCGACGGCCGCCAGCTGCTGCTGCGCACGCACACGAGCCCGATGCAGGTGCGTTATGCGCGCATGAACCGTCCGCCGATCAAGGTGATCGCGCCGGGCCGCACGTATCGCGTCGACAGCGATGCGACCCACTCGCCGATGTTCAATCAGGTCGAGGGGCTGTGGATCGACGAGAACATCAGCTTCGCCGACCTGAAGGGCGTCTACACCGACTTCCTCAAGAAATTCTTCGAGCGCGACGACATCCTCGTGCGCTTCCGTCCGTCGTACTTCCCGTTTACGGAACCGTCGGCCGAGATCGACATGATGTTCGAGCACGGCAAGAACGCCGGCAAGTGGCTCGAGATCTCCGGTTCGGGGCAGGTGCACCCGACCGTGATCCGCAACATGGGCCTCGATCCCGAGCGCTACATCGGCTTCGCGTTCGGCAGCGGCCTCGAGCGCCTGACGATGCTGCGCTACGGCGTGCAGGACCTGCGGCTGTTCTTCGAGAACGACCTGCGCTTCCTGCGCCAGTTCGCGTAACGCCCGCCGCGCCGACATGTGCCCGCGCGCGCCCCGGCGGACGATCCACGGGGCTGCCGCGCGTCGACCTAACCTGTTTCGAACGTAGACATCCATGCAATTCCCTGAATCCTGGTTGAGAACCTTTGTCGACCCGCAGCTGACGACCGACGAACTGTCGCACGCGCTGACGATGGCGGGGCTCGAAGTCGAATCGCTGAGCAAGGCTGCGCCGCCGACGTCGAAGATCGTCGTCGGCCGCGTGCTCGAAGTCGTCAAGCATCCGGATGCGGACAAGCTCAATGTCTGCCAGGTCGACGCCGGCACGGGCGCGACGTTGAACATCGTGTGCGGCGCGCCGAACGTGGCGCCCGGCATCAAGGTGCCGGTCGCGCTGGTCGGCGCGGAGCTGCCGCCGGCCGAAGAGGGCGGCAAGCCGTTCGCGATCAAGCTGTCGAAGCTGCGCGGCGTCGAGAGCCAGGGGATGCTGTGCTCGGCGCGCGAGCTGAAGCTGTCCGAGGACCACAGCGGCCTGCTGGTCCTGCCGGAAGACACGCCGGTCGGTCAGGACATCCGCGACACGCTGAACCTCGACGACACGATCTTCGAGATCAAGCTGACGCCGAACAAGGCCGACTGCCTGTCGGTGTTCGGCATCGCGCGCGAGACGGCCGCGATTACCGGCGCGCCGCTGACGCCGGTCGACATCCGCCCGGTGCGCGTCGAGCTCGACGAGACGCTGCCGGTGCGCATCGCCGCGCCCGATCTGTGCGGCCGCTTCTCGGGCCGCGTGATCCGCGGCGTGAACGCGCGCGCGAAGACGCCGCAGTGGATGGTCGAGCGTCTCGAGCGCTCGGGCCAGCGCAGCGTATCGGCGCTCGTCGACATTTCGAACTACGTGATGTTCGAACTCGGCCGTCCGTCTCACGTGTTCGATCTCGACAAGATCCACGGCGGCATCGAGGTGCGCTGGGGCAAGCGCGGCGAATCGCTGAAGCTGCTGAACGGCAACACGGTCGAGCTCGACGAGACGGTCGGCGTGATCGCCGACGATCGCCAGGTCGAAAGCCTCGCGGGCATCATGGGCGGCGACAGCACGGCCGTCACGCTCGACACGACCAACATCTATCTGGAAGCCGCCTTCTGGTGGCCCGACAGCATCCGCGGCCGCGCGCGCAAGTACAACTTCTCGACCGATGCCGCGCATCGTTTCGAGCGCGGCGTCGACTATGCGACGACCGTCGAGCACGTCGAACGCATCACGCAGCTGATCCTCGAGATCTGCGGCGGCAAGGCCGGCCCGGTCGACGACCAGTCGGTGAACCTGCCGCAGCGCGCGCCGGTGAAGATGCGCGTGTCGCGCGCGAACCGCATCATCGGCGTGAAGATCGACGCCGACGAGATCGCCAGCATCTTCACGCGTCTCGGCCTGCCGTTCGAGCGTGACGACGACGCCTTCCTGGTCACGCCGCCGTCGCACCGCTTCGACATCGAGATCGAGGAAGACCTGATCGAGGAAGTCGCGCGCATCTACGGCTTCGAGAAGATTCCCGCGCGTCCGCCGGTCGCAACGAGCGAGATGCGTGCGACCAACGAGACGCAGCGCTCGATCCACGACATCCGTCACGCGCTTGCCGCGCGCGACTACGCGGAAACGGTCAACTTCAGCTTCGTCGATGCGGAATGGGAGCAGGATTTCGCCGGCAACGACACCCCGATTCGTCTGCTGAATCCGATCGCGAGCCAGCTTTCGGTGATGCGCACGACGCTGTTCGGCAGCCTGATCTCGGTGCTGCGCCACAACCTGAACCGCCGCGCCGATCGCGTGCGCGTGTTCGAGACCGGCCGCGTGTTCCTCGCCGATCCGTCGGCAAAGGCCGGCGAGCTGACGGTCGAAGGTTATGCGCAGCCGAAGCGCGTCGGTGCACTCGCGTACGGCCCGGCGCTCGACGAGCAGTGGGGCGCGGCGACTCGCGCGGTCGACTTCTTCGACGTGAAAGGCGATATCGAGGCGCTGCTCGCGCCGGCGGTCGCGCGCTTCGTGAAGGCCGAGCATCCGGCCCTCCATCCGGGCCGCAGCGCGCGCATCGAGCTCGACGGCCGCGCAGTCGGCTGGATCGGCGAACTGCACCCGCGCCTGATGCAGAAGTACGAGCTGCCGCACGCGCCGGTGATGTTCGAGATCGACGCGGACGCGCTGATCGCGCGCACGCTGCCGGCCCCGACCGAGGTGTCGAAATTCCCGCCGGTTCGCCGCGACATCGCCGTCGTTGTCGATCAGGCGGTCGAGGTTCAGGCGCTTTTCGACGAAATCAAGAAGGCGCTGGCCGAGGACGCCTGCCGATTCGTTCAGAAGGTTGTACTATTCGACGAATTTCGTGCAAAATCAAATACTTCCGGTGGTCTTGCCGCGCACGAGAAGAGCCTTGCCTTCCGCGTGACGCTGCAGGATGCGGCGGGCACGCTACAGGACGAGGTCGTCGATCAGGCGATTCAGACGCTGGTCGAGCGGATGGCTCGTACTGGCGCGCGTCTGCGCGGCTAAGGAGAAGGTCCGCCCGTTCGCGGGCGGCATTTTCCCGATCGAAAGTTTTGATTTAACGCGCTGTATGGCAGATATGAACGACATGACCTCGAGTGAATTCGAAGCCCTCCTGACGGCGCAACGCAGCGCCATGAACCGCGACGCTTCGGCGCCGGCGTCCGGCGAGACGCCTACGCTGACGAAGGCGGAGCTGGCGGAGCTGCTGTTCGACAGCGTCGGGCTGAACAAGCGTGAAGCGAAGGACATGGTCGAGGCGTTTTTCGAAGTGATCCGCGACGCGCTCGAGAATGGCGAAAGCGTGAAATTGTCGGGGTTCGGCAATTTCCAGTTGCGCGACAAGCCGCAGCGTCCGGGTCGCAACCCGAAGACGGGCGAGGCGATTCCGATCGCCGCGCGCCGGGTGGTAACCTTCCACGCCAGCCAGAAGCTGAAGGCGCTGGTCGAAAACGGCGCGGAGTAAAGCCGGCTTCCGCGCGGCCGCCGCGCTCCCCTTTACCGATGGTTAACCGACGATGACCACCACGGTTGAAAAAGTCGTCTTGCCTCCGATTCCCGCGAAGCGCTACTTCACGATCGGCGAAGTCAGCGAGCTGTGCGGGGTCAAGCCGCACGTGCTGCGGTACTGGGAACAGGAATTCACGCAGTTGCGACCGGTGAAGCGGCGCGGCAATCGCCGCTACTATCAGCATCACGAGGTGCTGCTGATCCGGCGGATTCGCGAATTGCTGTACGAGCAGGGGTTCACGATCAACGGCGCGCGCAACCGGCTCGATTCGCCGGGCGGCGAGCGCGGCGGGGCGGCAGCGCCGCTCGAGAACGACGCGCCGGCGGCTGCCGAAGCGCGGGCGCAGGGTGGCAAGGCTGGCGCGACCGTCGACGTCGTCGCGCTGCGGCAGGCGCTGCTCGACGTGATCGACGGCTTGAAGCACGACTGAGCGCGACGCGCGAACGACAAAAAACCGGCTGGCGATAACGCGCCAGCCGGTTTTTTTATGCGCGCGGCTTGCTGCGCGCGCGTCAGCGTGCGGCGAGCGGGTCTTTCCGTCCGGTATCGACGACCAGCGTGCCGTCGGGCAGCATCCGCACCGAGCCCTGCGCGACCTGGTTGCGGTAGCCGTACAGGTCGAAGCGCATCGGGCCCGGTTCGGCGGAATTCTGGATCAGCGCGCGCACGTTCAGCTCCAGCACGTTGAACATCTTCATGTCGCCGCCTTCCATCCACATATAGCTCGGCGCATCGATCTGCGGCCGCTTTGGCGCGGGCGCGTCCGCGGCGCGGCGGAACGTGAGGCGCAGGCCGTCGCGCTCGACCGTCGCCTGGCCGAGCTTGCCGCTCAGTATCGGCGGCGGGAACACCGTGTACTGGTCGAGCACCAGCGTGTCGCCGCGCAGTTCCGCGCCGCGGCGCTGCAGCGGCGTCAGCGACGCGAGCTCGATGCCGAGCGAGCGCAGCAGCTTCGCCTGCGGGACGCCGAGCACCGATACCTGCGACGGCGTGAACGCGAGGTGGCGATCGTCGAGCACCGCGAGGGTGCCCTTCATGTCGGTCGGCAGCCAGACGCCCGGCACGTGGTTCCACAGCTTGATGCCGCCGCGCACGCGCAGGTTCTGGCCGTCGGCGCTCAACTGCAGGTCGTTCAGCGAACGCGGCGAGTAGTCGAGCAGGTAGTTGTTGAAGAGCGCCGACATCGCCTTCCACGATTCGACGACCGTGCCGCCGAGGATGTGGATGTCGTACTGATTCGGATCGTCGAGATCGACCGGTTCGCCGGCGCGCCTCGCGACGAGCTGCACGTCGAGATCCTCGACGTGGAAGCCGATGTCGCCGGACACGTTGAAGTCGACGTTATGCAGATGAATCGTCGGGTGGCGGTTCGACACGTGCCGCTCGTTGAACGGCGTGCTCGACGTGCGCCGCATCGCGACCTTCTGCATGCCGGGCCGCGCCGCGTCGGCGGCCAGCGCGTATGCCTCCCAGTGCTGGCGCAGGTCGCGCAGCGTATTCTGCTGCGCGGCGAGGAAGCTGTCGTTCAGGCGCGCGGCCGCGTTGCCGACCGGCGCGCCGCTCGCCGGGCCCGCATACGACGGCATCCGGATCGCCATCGCGCCGCTTTCGTCGAAATTGAAATAGCCGGCCGACACCTGGTCGCGATAGTGGTACAGGTCGAACACGAAGTTCTGGCCGGGCTTCGATGCGTCGAGCGGGCCGATCACGATGTCGGCGTTCATCGGCATCGAGCGCATGAACTTCACGTCGCCGCCGCGGATCACCATCGCCTGCTGCGGTGCGTTCGCGGGCATCGCGAAGCCGGCGTGCGTGCCGTCGTCGAGCGTCAGGTCGAGGCCGCCCGGTGTCACGCGCAGCGCGGTGATCGTGATCTTCAGGCGCGGGGGCGGCATCAGCCTGTCGACCGACATCACGAGATCGTCGCCGGCGAGATGCGCGATCGGCGTCTCGACCTTCAGCAGATCGGCCATTTTCACGTTGGCCGCGCGCATCACGGGCTGGGCGTCGAGCCCGGACACGCGCACGCCGGTCGGATGGAATACCAGTTGGCTGCCGTCGCGGATCGCGAGCGTGCCGGTCAGCGAGAACGGCACCCAGCCGTCGCGCTGCATTTCGCCCTGCAGATGGATCACGCCGTCGCCTGCCGATACGGCGAGCTTGCGCAGCGGCGCGTTGCGGTAGCCGAAGATGTAGGTGTTGAACAGCGCGGTCAGTTTCGCGTTGTCGAGCGTGACCGAGCCCTGGTGCACGTCGATCTGGAAGCTGGTCGGATCGTCGAACACGATCGGTGCGCCGGGCTGCGTCGGCACGAGCGTCGCCGACAGCTGATGAATGAAGAAGCCGAGGTTGTTGACGACGCGGAAGTCGACGTCGCGCAGGAACGTCATCGCGCCGTTCTGCCCCGAGTCGCGCAGCGTGAACGGACGCGGCTGCGTGAGCCGGATCGAACCGAGCGACGGCACGGTGCGCGCGATCTGTTGTTCGCGGGCAAGCTGCTCGGCCTTGGTGCGTTCGATCTTCGTCGAGGCGGCCGCTGCGTGGGGATCGCGTTGCGCGGTCGATTCCGCGCAGCCGGTGCCGAGCAGCGCGAGCGCAAGCGCGCCGCAGCCCAGCGCACGCGACGCGCCGCGCGCAAGCGACGCGGCCGCGCGTCGCGGGCCGGAAGTCCAATCTGGGGGTGCCAAAGGCGAGCGATGGCCGCGCCGGACCGCATTCCGCATCGTCTGTCTCCGTGTCTTGTCATGATCGACTGCGGCGCGCGCCATGCACGGCGCGGGCGTCGATGCCGTGCAGTCTGACATAGGCGGCTAGAGCCGCGTTACCAAACAGCGGGAACGGGGGCGGGAGCGGCCGGCGCGCGGCGCGACAACGGATTCGCGGCGGCAGGGCGGCAAGATCAAACGGTCGTTTGGTTTCGGGCGGGCGGGGCGAGATCGCGGCCGGCTGCGTGGAAGCCCGCGCCGGCTGCGATGCTCCCGGAATTGCGCCCGAGCGATCTTCGGGCGTGAGCGGGCGTCGATGCGGGCCGGCGATCCGGCGTGACGGCCCGCGCTCGCCTGGATCGCGCGGATCAGATCAGCATGCGCTGCCGGATCGCGTTCAGCGTCGCCTGGTCGAGCCCGAGGCCGTCGGCGATATACGCGGTCATCGATCCGTACGACGCGGCGACCTGGTCGAGTGCCGCCTGCAGGTAGTCCGCCTGCGCGCCCTGCAGCGCAGCCATCATGTCCGCGGCATCCTGGCCGCCGGCCTTGCGCGCCTGGGCGACCGAGGCGGCGATCTCGGCCGCGCTGTAGCTGTTGGTGAGCAGGTAGTCGGAGAAGATCGTCTGCGTGGACATGCCGAGGATCGTGTGCAGGATGGCGGCGGCCCAACCGGTGCGGTCCTTGCCGGCCGTGCAGTGGAACAGCAGGCTGCCGCTGCCGTTCGCGAAGCCGGTGAACAGCGCGCGATAGCTCGCATGGGCCGTTTCCGCGGTAACGAAGGTGCGGTACATCGTCTGCATGAATGCCGTGGCGGTCGCGCCGGTGGTCGGGATCGGGCCGAGCTGGGCAACGCCGAGCACGTTCAGGTTCTGCCACGTCGCGCCGGCCAGCGGCACATCCGGCTGCGTCCGGATTTCCGCGGTCGTGCGCAGATCGCAGACCTGCGTGATGCCGAGCGTGTCGACGACGGCCAGGTCGGCCGCTGACAGCGCGAGCGCCGACGAGCGATAGATCATGCCTTTCTTCATGAGCGCGCCGCTCGTCGTCACGTAGCCGGTTCCGTTCGGGCCGGCCGTATCGCGGAAGTTCGACGCCGACCCGAGCCGCGGTGTCGTGACCGGGGCGACCGAGATCGAGTCGCCGCCGCATGCGGACAGCAGCGAAGCGCTGCCCAGCGCCGCGCCGAGTGTGCCGGCGCTCAGACGCAGAAACTGTCGACGGGAAATTTCGTTTTTCTGATTCATTCGAAGGCCTTTGTCGGGGACGATGGCAAGCGTCGTCCGGAGGGGGCGACCGGCGCTGCCGCCGCGACCTGCGCGGCGCGGCGAAACCGGGAGCGAGCCGGATCGATCGGCGCGCGGTCGGACGGTTGTCCGGGCGCGTCGATGTCGCGCCGGGCAAGCGCACGGTAGCGGCCTATGACGTTTCGGCCATCGTCCTTTTCGATTAGGGATCGATGCGGATGCATGCATCGCCGGGATGCCGGTGCACGACGGCAGCGATCGCGCTGGAGCGGTGCGGGCTCGCAAAAAATTTCACATGGGCATTCATAAAATGCATGTGACCCGTTCTAATTCGGCGAACTGTCTGTTATAATTTTTTTCTTTCGGGGCGTAGCGCAGCCTGGTAGCGTACCTGCATGGGGTGCAGGTGGTCGGAGGTTCAAATCCTCTCGCCCCGACCAGGAAATGAAGGGCTTACAGATCTTTGGTCTGTAAGCCCTTTTCCTTTTTCCGCGGCTGTTTCGCCTTTCATCCCGATGCAGCTTCCCGCGTCGATTCCTCGAGATCGTGTCGACAATCGCGCCGCGCGTACGTGCTCGATGCTCGTGCGGGAACGGCGAGCGGACGCCGAGGATTTCCCCGCCGGCCGCTTTTTTGCACAGCCCGCCGCAGCCCCGGTAAAATGCAAGGTTGATCCACGGAAAGCGCCGTGATTTAGCGGAAGAGGATTCCCCGAACATGACTGATCTTCGTCTTACCATGCGGTTCGCTGCAGTGCTCGCCACCGGCGCGCTCGTCGCCGGTTGCGGTACGTCGTCGCCCACGAAAGTGGACTACAAGAGCGATTCGAAATCGAAGGAAGCGTCGCTCGCAGTGCCGCCCAACATGCTCGACGAGACGGCCGATCAGCGTTCGCTGCCGCCGCAAGGCGGCGCGACTTCCCTGTCCGCGCTTCAGCAGGTCCAGCAGGTGGCGCCCGCGACGGACACCGTCGCCCCGGCGGTGCCCGGCATGCGTATCCAGCGCGACGGCACCGAGAGCTGGCTCGTGATCGACGGCAAGAGCCCCGCCGATATCTGGCCGCAGGTCCGCCGCTTCTGGCAGGAGCAGGGCTTCCTGCTCGTCGTCGATCAGCGCGCCAAGGGCGTGATGGAAACCGACTGGAACGAAACCCATCCGCAGATCAACGACGGCCTGATCCGCAGCGTGATCTCGAAGGCGATGGGCAATTCGTACGTGACGGCCGAGCGCAACAAGTACCGCACGCGTCTCGATGCGGCGCCGAACGGCGGCACCTACGTGTTCATCAGCCAGAAGGGGATGCGCGAGGCGATCACCGGGGCGAACAACGATTCGAGCAAGTGGGAGCCGAAGCCGAACGATCCGGCGCTCGAAACCGAATACCTGAAGCGCCTGATGGCGGTGCTCGCGCAAAACGAGCAGCGCGCGAAGAACGGCGAGCCGCCGATCGCGAACATCAAGGACAACACGGTGCCGGCGAAGGACAAGAAGGACGACGCCGATGCCTCGTCGAAGGCGGCCGCGGCGATCGCGGCGCAGAACGTCACGCGCACCTCCGCGCAAGGGAACGACGCGGGCGATTCGGGTGCGGTGCCGTCCGAAGTCACGCTCGGCGAACCGTACGACCGGTCCTGGCTGCATGTCGGCCTCGCGCTCGATCGTGCGAACTTCACGGTCGACGATCGCGACCGCACGAAGGGCCTGTATTTCGTGCGCTATGTGGATCCGAAGGATCTGAGCGCGGCCGAGCAGGGCTTCTGGAGCCAGTTGTTCCACGGCAAGAAGGAAAAGCAGGCGAAGCAGTATCGCGTCAACGTGAAGGCGCTGACGCCGGACCAGACGCGCGTCGCGGTCGTCGACGAGTCGGGTGCGATCGATACGTCGTCGCCGGCTCGCCAGATCATGGGGCTGCTCGTGAATCAGCTGCGCTGATCGCGACGTTTCCCGTTGCTCCAAACGAAACCCGCCTCCGGCGGGTTTTTTTTCGCCTGCGCACCGGCGCGCGCGTGGCCGGAGGGTCCGGTCCCGCCGCGTGACGTTACGTAACATCCGGGCGTTACGGCGGCAGATCGGGTGTTACGTCGTCGCGACAGAAAAAATTCCCTTTATAAATCAATGGAATGTTCATAAATCCACGCCTGGCACGGAGTCTGCTTTATATGTCGGAATTGCTAGACAGGGAGGATGACGTCAGACACCGGGCGTGCGTCGCGGACGCCGACCAACGGTATCGACGTCTCGAATGCCGGCGCAGCGAGCGCCGGCGCAACCGATGACGATCCGCACCGCGTGCGGATCTCGATGGCCCCGTCGCCTATCCTCGTAGGGCGACGGTTTTGCCCGCGCTTCTCTGAAGCGCGGGCTATTTTTTTGGTGCGCGCGCTTTCGCGGCGCGCGGCTGCGATCGGTCGGATTCGCGTATTCTCGGATCTTTCGAATCGGAGGAGTGGGGAATGTCGGAAATCGCTGTCGTCGCGCTGATCGTCGCGAAACCGGGTGCCGAAGAAAAGCTGCGCGGCGTGCTCGAAGGGATCGTCGAGCCGACTCGCAAGGAGGCCGGCGCGCTGCAGTACGACCTGCACCGGGACCTGAAGGAGCCGGCGCGATTCGTATTCGTCGAGCGGTGGGAGAGCGAGGCGGCGCTGGCCGCGCATGCGCGTTCCGCGCATATCCTCGCCTATCGTGAAGCGGCCGCGGACTGGATCGAGCGTTCCGAAATCCGCGTGCTGTCGAAACTCGTCTGAGCGGGCGGCCGGTCGCGCGGACGTCGGCCGCCGCGCGGCGTCAGTGAGATGCGCTGGGCACGTCGAGGATCAGGATGATGGTCCAGTCGGCGTCGCCGTCGTGATGGTACTGGCGCTCCGCGACGATGAACGGCTGCTGCTTGCCCTGCGGGCCGAGGAACAGCACATCGCCCTCCATCGGCAGGCACTCGATCGGCGGCAGCGCGAGAAAGGCGTCGTCCGAGCCGCGCGGCATCAGTTGCTTGATTTTGCGAGTGGCTGCGTCGGTCCACTCGATGTCGAGTTGAATGTTGCTCATGCTGTCCTCCGCACCGGGGTGCGTACGGGTGGAAAAATTCGGTGCGCGACTTTAGCACAGCGTGCCGGCGCCGCAACCAAAAAAGCCGAACCCGGTTGCCCGGATTCGGCTTTTCGCTTGTGCGGTGCAGCCGGACTTACTGGCTGGCAGCGTCTGCCGGAGCGGCCTTGGCGGCTTTCTTGCCGGCCTTCTTCGCGTGATGGGCGGCCTTCTTGGCGTGGTGGTGATGCTCTTCCTGCATCGCCGGCTGAGCGGCTTCGGCTGCTTGCTGCTGTTGCAGCGCCTGAGCGCGCTGCTCGATCTCGGCGATCTTGGCCGGATCGGTGATGGTCTGGATCTGCGTGCTCTCTTGCGCATACGCTGCGCCAGTCAGCGCCGACATCGCAACCAGGATAGCCAGGGACGTCTTCTTCATTGCCTTTACCTCCGCTAAGTGGTGATGAACCCGAGTGTTGCCGTTTTGTCTGGCGACTGCAATCGAGTGCGTGTCGAGTGTAACAAAAGTGACGGATCAGTGTGAATCCGATCGCGGCGCGACGCAAGGCCGCGTTGAAGTCGCGCAACACTTCGCGCGTTTCGTCATGCGCGTGCCATTCGGCATTGCCGCGCGGCTTCGGTGCGTCGGCGCACCGTCAGAACCACCCGAGCAGTCGATAAACATGGAATTGCGCAATGCCGACCAGCTCGTGCAGCGCCTGTTCGGCGTTGACGATGTTTCGCCAGCGCGGCAGCCAGCCCGTCTGCGCGTCGCGACGGTTCGCATAGACGGGCTGCGGATCGATGCCGAAACGATGGAAATCGAGCAGCGCGCGGCGCATCTGATACGACGACGTGACGAGAATGCGTGCGTCGTCATGCCGTGAGCGTAGTATAGACGCAGTGAATTTGGCGTTTTCGTAGGTGGTGCGGCTGTCGGGTTCGAGGATGAGGTCGCCGGAATCGACGCCCGCCGCGACGAGCTGGCGCCCGTAGACGGCCGCTTCCGTTTCGCCGTGATGCTGCGGATCGCCCCCCGACATCACGACCGTGCATCGTTGGGCCTGCTGCCGGCACGCCCGGTAGAGCGCGGCGGTCTTGCGGATGCGCGCGTCGCCGTCCGGCGGCGGCCGAAGCCCGGTGTCGGTGCGACGCGTGCCGGCGCCGATCACGATCAGCGTCGTCTGCCCGTGCATGTCCGGGCGCGCGACGGGCGCGACGCCGGCCTCGGCCCACGCGATCAGCGGCGCCGCGAGCCAGCCGGTGGCGAGCAGCCCGAACAGGGCAACGGCGGCGAGCGCAATGAGTCGCCGCCACTTGCGGAAGAGCATGAAACCGATGAAGAGAAGTACAAATGAATCGAACAGGATCAATTTGATTGGGGTATGGTGTCTTTTTATGGACGGCTGACGATCCGGCCCTGACGTGACGCCGAGAACGTCGAGCCCCAGAATCGGTGGCGGCATCGGCGGGCGGAGATCCCGCCCGGCACGCCGCTTCGCATTGTCGCTGCACTTTAAGAAAGAATCGAGATGGCCACGTATTCCAATGAAGCGGTGCTCGACGCATTGAGACGAGTGCAGTACCGCCAGGTACCGTGGGCGCGCCGCCCAGGCGTGTTCGAGTATCTCCGGTCGCTCGGGCTGATGGACACGGTCAGGCAAAAGACCGTCGCGCCCGCGCCGGGCTTTCATGCACCGGTCGACATCGCGGTGCTAACCGACAACGGTCGAGCCGAATTCGCTCGCCTGGAGCGCGAAGAGAAACTGCTTGCCTGGACCGATCGCCGCATGGACGACTACGTGCTCAGCGATGCGAGCGCCGTGTCGATTCTCGAAAGCAGGCTGTAGCGACGCTTCCTTCCGAGCCTGTCTTCATCCCGTCGGCGCCCCGGCGGCGCCAAAAAAAAGCCCGTATCGCGAGGATACGGGCGTACCGGATACTTTTGCTGTTGCCACGCTGTGCTCATGGCAACGATGTGACCCGGCGCACGGCCGGACAGTTCCCGACTGTGGGCATTTTCTTTGACGAACCCGGGCGTTTAGGGATGACGCGGCATGTCGGCCGACGGCGAGCCGACGCGTGCTCGCGCGTTGCTCGCGATGTCGCCGCGCAAGTCGCCGCGCGGGACGGTCTGCCGGCCGGCCGGGCCGCCGGGCGGCTGCTGGCGCATCAGGGTGCTGCGGTGGTCCTGCTGTCGGTGGGGTGGCTTCGTGCGATCGTCCGCACGCGCGGGAGCGGTCAGCGCCAGCGAAATGACAATGCCGCATGCGACGAGCAGTGACATTGTTTTCATGGCGGGCTCCCTTCAAGCCGTCGGGGCGGCCTGTTGATATGTCGCTAAGGTAAGCGCGGGAGTGCAGGCATGCTGTAAATAATGGTAAATAGATGTATCGCTGCGCGACAGCCGTCATCGATGGCCGCGCAGGCGCCGCGAAAAAATCGCGCCGCAGAATGGAATCGGGCGGCCGAAGCCGCCCGATCGAGTCTGCGTTACGCCATCTTGACCGGCGCGCGCCAGGATTCCGGATTGGTCCAGAAGGCGCCGCGCAACCGATCGCGGCTCGGCGGCGCCGGCGGCTTGGCCGCGCTCGCGCCGATGCGCCCGCGCAGCGAGATCTGCCGGCCGCTGGTGCCGAGTCGCTTGACGATTTCCGCGAGCGTGCCGTCGGCCTGCCATTCGTCGAAGCGGCGGCGGCAGGTCGGCGGAGAAGGATAGCGGCCCGGCAGCTTCGACCAGCCTTCGCCGGTCGACAGCACCCACAGCACGGCATTCACCACCGAACGGGCCTCCACGCGGGGGCGGCCACGCCGCTCACTACGCGCCGGTTCCGAACAAAACAGACCCTCGACCAGCGCCCATTCGTTATCTCTCAAATCGTCGAACAGCATCATGTCCTCACCTCAGCGAAGCTAACTCCGATGCGCTGCCATGCGCCGCGCACTCTTCAGGCACTCGAGCGTCGAGTGCCGGGTGGGGGCGTCCGGTAAGCCGGGAGCGGGGATCCTGCCTTCCGTCCGACGAAACCTTGCCCTGTGCGCCATGTAATGCACGAAGCGTGCCATGTCCGAGGCGAATCCCTCGAGAGCCGCTTGGCAGCGAGCCGACGGCTATGTCAGCTAGGGGCGTATAAGACGCCAAAATGACCCGGCAGCAAATCGGGACAATCACCAATCTTGTGCAATCCGCCCGCGCTACGTGCGTTTGCGCGCATATTGCACCGCAGCGAAACATGCGTGTTCGATGCGGATTCACGCGTCTGCACGGGGTGCGCGCATTAGAATCGCGCATCGACATCGACGATTGATGAGGTCAGGAGATGAACGTCACGCTGCGCCAGCTTCGCGTGTTCATCGAGGTTGCGCGGCTCAGGAGTTTCAGTCGCGCGGGCGACGAGATCGGGCTCACGCAGTCCGCGGTCAGCCGCTGCGTGCGCGAGCTGGAGGCCGAGCTCGGGTTGAAGCTGATCGACCGCACGACCCGCGACGTGCAGTTGACCGACGTCGGTGCAAACCTGATCGCGAGCGTGTCGCGGCTGATCGACGATCTCGACGATACGCTGCGCGAGATACGCGAGATCGGCGAACAGCGCCGCGGCCGCGTGATCGTTGCGGCCAGCCCGACGATCGCATGCCGCCTGATGCCGCGCGTGGTGGCGTCGTGCGAGCGGCAGTTCCCGTTCGTCACGCTCGGCCTGCGCGACGACGTGCAGAGCGACGTGCTGCGCAGGGTGAAGTCGAGCGAAGTCGACTTCGGCGTGGTGATCGGGCCGCTGGCCGTCGCCGATCTCGTCTGCGAGCCGCTGATGACCGATTCGTTCTGCCTGGTCGCGCGCGCCGATCATCCGCTTGCGGCGCGCGCCGAAGTGCCGTGGACCGCGCTGAACGGCGAGCGCCTCGTGCTGCTCGACCATGCGTCCGGAAGCCGGCCGCTGATCGATGCGGCGCTGGCCGCCCACCGCGTCAACGCGACGGTCATGCAGGAACTCGGGCATTCGGCGACCGTGTTCGGGCTCGTCGAGGCGGGCATCGGCGTGAGCGTGCAGCCGTGGCTGTCGCTGCCGCTGCCGGCCGGCTCGACGCTCGTCGCGCGGCCGCTCACGCCGCGCACCGAGCGTACCGTCGAGCTGGTGCGGCGCCGCGACCGGTCGCTGTCGCCCGCTGCGCAGGCAATCTGGGAGCTGGTGCGGCAGATGCCGGCGCGTGCCGAGGATCTCGACTGACGCGCGCCGTTGCGGCGGGCCGCCGGTACACTACGCGGATCGTGTTTCCCGACGGTGGCCCCGATGGTGGATTCCGCAGATTTTCGTCCGGCAGCGGCCGTGCCGGCGGCGCGCAGTGCGGTGCAGGCGCTGCGTCCGTCGCTGATCCGCGAAGTCGCGAACGCCGGTGCCGGCGTGCCCGACGTGCTGCCGTTCTGGTTCGGCGAGTCGGACCGCGTGACACCGGATTTCATCCGCGACGCAGCGGCTCGCGCGTTGCGCGACGGCGCGACGTTCTACACGCATAACCTCGGCACCGGATCACTGCGCGCGGCGATCGCCGCATACGTGAGCGCCCGGCACGGCGCGACGGCGCTCGATGCGGTGGCCGTGACGAGTGCCGGCGTGAACGCGCTGATGCTCGCCTCGCAATTGCTGGCGGGCCCCGGCGACCGCGTCGTCGCAGTCACGCCGCTGTGGCCGAATCTCGTCGAGATTCCGAAGATCCTCGGTGCGCAGGTCGAATGCGCGCCGCTCGCCTGTCGCAGCGACGGCTGGCAGCTCGACCTCGACCGGCTGCTCGATGCGCTGACGCCCGGCACGCGGATGCTGCTGGTGAACTCGCCGAACAATCCGACCGGCTGGACGATGTCGCGCGACGACCAGCGCGCGGTGCTCGCGCATTGTCGCCGTCACGGCATCTGGCTGGTCGCCGACGAGGTGTACGAACGGCTGGCCTTCGGCGCGCCCGGTGCGCCGTCATTCCTCGATATCGCGTCGCGCGACGAGCGGGTCGTCGTCGTGAACTCGTTTTCGAAAGCGTGGGCGATGACGGGCTGGCGGCTCGGGTGGCTCGTCGCGCCGCCGTCGGTGATGGACGACCTGTCGAAGCTCGTCGAATACAACACGTCGTGCGCGCCCGGTTTCGTGCAGGCCGCCGCCGAAGTCGCGCTGCGCGACGGCGAGCCGTTCGTGCAGTCGTTCGTCGCGACGCTGCGCAATGCGCGCGACCACCTGGTCGCGGCGCTGCGCACGTTGCCGGGCGTCGAGGTGCCGCCGCCGCCCGGCGCGATGTACCTGTTCCTGCGGCTGCCGGGCGCGGGCGACAGCCTGGCGTTCTGCAAGGCGCTGGTGCGCGATGCGGCGCTCGGTCTCGCACCCGGGCGCGCATTCGGCCCCGAAGGGGAGGGCTTCGTCCGCTGGTGCTACGCGTGCGATCCGGCGCGGCTCGATGCCGGCGTCGAGCGCCTGCGCCGGTTCCTCGGGGATCGTGGCGCGGCGTGCTGAAGCGGGGCCGGAGCGCAAACGGCCGGCCATTCGACTCATCTTTACGCACCGCGCAATTTTGCGTAATATGGCGCTCAGTCACGCGGCTCCGTCGTTGAGTCGTGCTGTTCCGTCCGGTTTGGGCCTGGCTTGAAGTTGGTGCGCCGCCCCCGGTTCGTGCTCCCATCAATATGACCGATCAGAATCGGGCGAGCGCGTCTTTCCGTTCCTTTCGTCTGTTTGTTGATCCGGTTCGTTTGACCACAGGGTCTGGCCTAGCTGCATGAATACCCAAGAGGCGAAGATCGTCCTCGAGACTGCTTTGATCTGCGCGCAGGAGCCGCTTAAGCTCGGCGATTTGCGCAAGCTCTTTGCCGACGGCGTGTCGGCTGACACGGTCCGCACGTTGCTCGAAGATCTGAAACAGGATTGGTCCGGCCGCGGCGTCGAACTGGTGGCGCTGGCGAGCGGATGGCGCTTTCAGAGCAAGCCGGCGATGCGTCATTTTCTGGATCGGCTGCATCCGGAGAAGCCGCCGAAGTATTCGCGCGCGGTGCTCGAGACGCTGGCGATCATTGCGTACCGGCAGCCGGTCACGCGCGGCGACATCGAAGAGATCCGCGGGGTCACCGTCAATACGCAGGTGGTCAAGCAGCTCGAGGATCGCAACTGGATCGAGGTGATCGGGCATCGCGACGTACCGGGACGGCCCGCGCTGTATGCGACGACCAAGCAGTTTCTCGACGATCTCGGACTGAAGGCGCTCGACGACCTGCCGGCGCTCGAGGAGCCTGCCGCGAACATCGAGGCCGCGCTGCTCGCGCAGCAGGCGATGGACTTCGACGGCGATGCGCCGCTGGCCGGCGATGCGACCGGATCCGGCGACGACGCGGCGACCGATGCGTCGTCGGTCGAGGCCGGCGAAACGGCGGCTGCGCAGCCGGCCGAGTTGCACGGCGACGCCGCGACGGAGGTCGCGTCGACGCAGGAATTGCAAAACCGCGATACGCTCGGGGCGGATCGTGGGCAAATCGAACAGGGCGGCGCCGAAGCAGCGCCGACCGGTGTGCAGCCGACGCCGCTGCACGCGGAATCGAACGAGGAAGATCGCAAGCCGGCCGCCGATGCGGCTGCCGGGGACGGAATGGAAGCGGCCGGCGACACGTCCGGCGAGGCCGGTCAGGCCGACGCATCCGATGCCCGTCTCGCGGACGGCGAGATGCTGGACGACACGTCCGACAGTCTCGCCGATGCCGTACGAAGCGCCAGTGCGCCGATCGGCGCGGACGCGCTGCCGGACGACGAAGCAGAACCCGAACAGCGTCGCGCCTGATCGCGGCCGACTTCTTGCCGCGCCCCCTCCGGGCGCGAGACCTGACATTTTGAGGTTGTTTTGACTGATATCCACGATATTGAATCGTCCGCGCCTGCCGTGCAGGCGGCGCGCGCCGACGATGCGCCGGAGCAGGACGCTCCGGCCGCGGGCGGCGACGAGCGTCCCCGTCGCGGCCTGCGGCGCGGTCCGCGCAGCCTGATTGCACGCCGCCGCGCGGCGGCCAAGTCGAAGGGCGCCGAAGGTGCGCCGCAGGATGGCGACAGCGCGGATGCGCCGCCGGCCGACGCGGCACCGGCGCAGCCCGCGCCGCGCGCACCGCGCAAGGAAGGGGCGGCCCGCGACGGCGCCGCCAAGGGCGGACGCGGCAAGGCGGCTGGCGGCAAGCGCGACGGCGCGGCCGGCGGCAAGGGCGGCCAGGGCAAGCGCGGTGGCGCACCGAAGGCCGAGGCTGGCGAGGCGGCGCAGGACGATCTGTTCGCCTACGTGACGTCGCCGGCGTTCGATGCGGACAACGCGGCAGCCGGCAGCGGCGTGCGCGCACCGATGCTGCGTCGCGGCCGCGGCCAGCCGGCGAACAAGCGCGTGCTGTCGCCGGACGACGACGCGCCGAAGCTGCACAAGGTGCTGGCGGAAGCGGGCATGGGCTCGCGCCGCGAAATGGAAGAGCTGATCATCGCCGGCCGCGTGTCGGTGAACGGCGAGCCGGCGCACATCGGCCAGCGCATCATGCCGACCGACCAGGTGCGGATCAACGGCAAGCCGGTCAAGCGCAAGCTGCCGAACAAGCCGCCCCGCGTGCTGCTGTACCACAAGCCGACCGGCGAAATCGTCAGCCATGCGGACCCGGAAGGTCGTCCGTCGGTGTTCGATCGCCTGCCGCCGATGAAGACGGCGAAATGGCTCGCGGTCGGCCGCCTCGACTTCAATACCGAAGGCCTGCTGATGCTGACGACGTCGGGCGACCTCGCGAACCGCTTCATGCACCCGCGCTACAGCGTCGAGCGTGAATACGCGGTGCGCGTCGTCGGCGAGCTGACCGAAGCGTCGCGGCAGAAGCTGCTGCACGGCGTCGAGCTCGACGACGGCCCCGCGAACTTCCTGCGCATCCGCGACGGCGGCGGCGAAGGTACGAACCACTGGTATCACGTCGCGCTGGCCGAAGGCCGCAACCGCGAAGTGCGTCGGATGTTCGAGGCGGTCGGCCTGATGGTGAGCCGCCTGATCCGCACGCGTCACGGTCCGATTCCGCTGCCGCGCGGCCTCAAGCGCGGTCGCTGGGAGGAGCTCGACGAGGCGCAGGTGCGCAAGCTGATGGCGACCGTCGGCCTGAAGGCGCCGTCGGAGGAAAAGGGCCGGCGCGGCGGCGAGACCGAACGTCGCCAGCCCGATCCGATGCAGACCTCGATGGGCTTCATCAGCCGCGAACCCGTGCTGACCACGCACGGCCAGCTCGACCAGCCGCGCCGCGGCGGCCGGCGCGGCGCGCCGGGCGGTTTCCCGGGCCTGAGCGGTTATGGCAGCCTGCCGGTTGCGCCGGGCGGTCACGGTGGTCGTCCGGGCGGTCGCGACGTCGACGGCAATCGCGCGTCGTATGGCGGCAACAAGCAGCGTGCCGGCGGCAAGGGTGGCGGCAAGGGCGGTAACGGCAACCGCAACCCGAACGGCAATCGCGCCGAAGGCGGCAACGGCGGTGCGCGCGGCGGCCAGCGGCCGCAGCGCAGCCGCTCGCGCGGCCGCTGAGCATCCACGCCGGCGCGCGTCGGCGGAATCGGGCTGAATCCGGTTGCGCCGACGCCTTGCGAATAAGCGAATTGAAGCTATATTGAAGCGCAGTCATGCCGACAAATGTCGGCATGTCCGGCGCCTCATATCGTACGAATCGCCGCTTCTGCGAGCGGCCGGCCTGGCGTTTCGACCATATGACGTTATACGAGCGTCGCCCGTGCGGGCTGGCGCTTGGCGTTTGCGGCGAAAAACGCTATAATCACAAAGTCGCTGGGCGTACGGATTTATGTGCGGCTCAGGTGCGACCAGGCAGTAAGGGAAGATGGGCGTTGCGCCCATTTTTTTTTGCTGAAACGGTTGGGCATCTCGGGTAGCGCTTCCTGCGCCGGCTAAGGCGCGCGCCCGCGGGTGAATCGCGAGCGGCGGGCGCGAACACCTGAGAGGACACAGTGCAACTGACGGAACTGATAGAAACCACGGTCACCGGGCTCGGATACGAGCTGGTGGATCTCGAGCGCACCGGGCGCGGCATGCTTTGCGTCTATATCGACCAGCCTGCCGGTATCTCGCTCGAAGATTGCGAAAAGGTCACGCGTCAGCTCCAGCACGTCTTGACGGTCGAAAACATCGATTACGAACGGCTCGAAGTCTCGTCCCCGGGGCTCGACCGCCCGTTGAAGAAGCTGGCCGACTTCGAGCGTTTCGCCGGCAGCGAAGTTTCCGTGACCTTGAAAAAGCCGCTGGACGGGCGCAAGACGTACCGGGGCATCCTGCACGCGCCGAATGGCGAAACGATCGGTTTGGAATTTGAGAGGAAGAAGGGCGAGGCGGCCATGCTGGATTTCACGCTGGCCGATATCGACAAAGCCCGCCTGATTCCGCACGTTGACTTTAGGAGCCGCAAATAATGAGTCGCGAAGTTTTGATGCTGGTGGATGCGCTGGCGCGCGAGAAAAACGTCGACAAGGATGTGGTGCTGGGCGCCCTCGAGGCTGCGCTCGCGTCCGCTTCCAAGAAGCTGTTCGACGAAGGCGCCGAAATCCGCGTCCATATCGATCGCGAAAGCGGCGAGCACGAAACCTTCCGTCGCTGGCTCGTCGTGCCCGACGAGGCGGGCCTGCAGGAGCCGGATCGCGAGATCCTGCTGTTCGAGGCGCGCGAGCAGAAGCCCGACGTCGAAGTCGGTGAATTCATCGAGGAACCCGTTCCGTCGATCGAGTTCGGCCGCATCGGCGCGCAGGCCGCGAAGCAGGTGATCCTGCAGAAGGTGCGCGACGCCGAGCGCGAGCAGATCCTGAACGACTACCTCGAGCGCGGCGAAAAGATCATGACGGGCACGGTGAAGCGCCTCGACAAGGGCAACTTCATCGTCGAATCGGGCCGTGTCGAAGCGCTGCTGCGCCGCGACCAGCTGATCCCGAAGGAAAACCTGCGCGTGGGCGACCGCGTGCGTGCATACATTGCGAAGGTCGATCGCACCGCGCGCGGCCCGCAGATCGAACTCTCGCGCACGGCGCCTGAGTTCCTGATGAAGCTGTTCGAGATGGAAGTGCCGGAGATCGAGCAGGGCCTGCTCGAGATCAAGGCCGCGGCGCGCGACCCGGGCGTGCGCGCGAAGATCGGCGTGATCGCGTACGACAAGCGGATCGATCCGATCGGCACCTGCGTCGGCATTCGCGGTTCGCGCGTGCAGGCCGTGCGCAACGAGCTCGGTGGCGAAAACATCGACATCGTGCTATGGTCCGAGGATCCCGCCCAGTTCGTGATCGGCGCGCTCGCGCCGGCAGCAGTCCAGTCGATCGTCGTCGATGAAGAAAAGCACTCGATGGACGTCGTGGTCGACGAGAACGAACTCGCCGTCGCGATCGGCCGTAGCGGCCAGAACGTTCGCCTTGCCAGCGAACTGACCGGCTGGCAGATCAACATCATGACCCCGGACGAGTCCGCCCTGAAGCAGGGCGAGGAACGCGACCGGCTGCGTGCGCTGTTCATGGCGCGTCTCGACGTCGACGAAGAAGTTGCCGACATCCTGATCGACGAAGGCTTCACGAGCCTCGAAGAGATCGCTTACGTGCCGCTGAACGAAATGCTCGAGATCGAGGCGTTCGACGAGGACACCGTGCACGAGCTGCGCAACCGCGCTCGCGACGCGCTGCTGACGATGGCGATCGCGAACGAGGAAAAGGTCGAGAACGCAGCGCTGGATCTGAAGAGCCTCGACGGCGTCACGCCGGAGCTGCTCGCGAAACTTGCCGAACACGGCGTGGCCACGCGCGACGATCTCGCCGAGCTGGCCGTGGACGAACTGGTCGACATGACCGGGATGGAAGAGGATGCCGCTAAGGCGTTGATCATGAAAGCACGTGAACATTGGTTCCAGTGAGAAATGACCATGGCGCACTGATTTGATGGCGGCCGTATGGCCTGACCCGATGCTAACCGCAAGGAATCGGTCCTTGCACTAAGAGGAATGAATGGCGAGTAACAACGTAGCCCAATTTGCCGCGGAACTGAAAATGCCTGCTGGTGTGCTGCTCGAACAGCTGCAGGCAGCGGGCGTCCAGAAAGCGAGTGAAGACGATGCGCTGTCCGAGGCGGACAAGGCGCGTCTGCTCGATCATTTGCGCAAGTCGCACGGCGCGACCGATGGCGACAAGCGCAAGATCACGCTGACCCGCAAGCACACGTCGGAGATCAAGCAGTCCGACGCGACGGGCAAGGCTCGCACCATTCAGGTCGAGGTTCGCAAGAAGCGCACGTTCGTCAAGCGTGACGACGTGAGCGATGGTGCGGAACAGGGTCAGGCGCAGGTCGCCGAAGTGGACGACGATGCGGAACTGAAGCGTCGCGAGGAAGAGGCGCGCCGCGAGGCCGAGCTGCTCGAGAAGCAGGCTCAGGAACTGCGCGAGCGTCAGGAACGCCTCGAGCGCGAGGAAGCCGAACGCCGCGCCCGCGAGGAAGCGGCCGAGGCCGAGCGTCGTCGCGCCGAGGAAGAAGCGGCGGCGAAGCGTGCGGCGGCCGAAGCGGCAGCCGCGCAGCAGGCGGCAGCCAAGCAGGCCGCTGCGGCCGAGCAGGCAGCCGCGGCGCCGGCCGAATCCGCGCAGGACGAAGCACGCGCGGCCGCCGAACGGGCGGCCCAGCGCGAAGCGGCGAAGAAGGCCGAGGACGCAGCCCGCGAGGCGGCGGACAAGGCGCGCGCCGAGCAGGAAGAGATTCGCAAGCGTCGCGAGGCGGCGGAAGCCGAAGCGCGTGCGATCCGCGAAATGATGAACACGCCGCGCAAGGCCGTGGTCAAGGCAGTCGAGCCGCCGAAGCCGGCGGAGCCTGCCAAGCCGGCCGAGGCGAAGGGCACGCTGCACAAGCCGGCAAAGCCGGAAGGTGCACAGGCGCGTCCGGCGGCGAAGAAGCCGGCCGGCGCCGCAGCGCCGGCGACGACGCAGGCGCCGGCAGGCGCGGGCGACCGCAACAAGAAGCCGGGCGGCGGCAAGGGCGGCTGGCAGGACGACGCGTCGAAGCGCCGCGGCATCAAGACGCGCGGCGATTCGAGCGGCGGCGTCGACCGCGGCTGGCGCGGCGGCCCGAAGGGGCGCGGCCGTCACCAGGACAGCGGCTCGTCGTTCCAGGCGCCGACCGAACCGATCGTGCGCGAAGTGCACGTGCCGGAAACCATTTCGGTTGCCGATCTCGCGCACAAGATGTCGGTCAAGGCCTCTGAAGTCATCAAGGTGATGATGAAGATGGGCCAGATGGTCACGATCAACCAGGTGCTGGACCAGGAAACGGCGATGATCGTCGTCGAGGAACTGGGCCACCGTGCGGTCGCCGCGAAGCTGGACGATCCGGAAGCGCTGCTGGTCGAAGGCGAAGCGAGCACCGATGCGGAGCAGCTGCCGCGTCCGCCGGTCGTCACCGTGATGGGCCACGTCGACCACGGCAAGACCTCGCTGCTCGACTACATCCGTCGCGCGAAGGTCGCGGCCGGCGAAGCGGGCGGCATTACGCAGCACATCGGCGCGTATCACGTCGAAACGCCGCGCGGCGTCGTCACGTTCCTCGATACGCCGGGTCACGAGGCGTTCACGGCAATGCGTGCACGCGGTGCGAAGGCGACCGACATCGTGATTCTGGTGGTGGCGGCCGACGACGGCGTGATGCCGCAGACGAAGGAAGCGATCTCGCACGCGAAGGCGGGCGGGGTGCCGATCGTCGTCGCGATCAACAAGATCGACAAGCCGGAAGCGAACCCCGATCGCGTGAAGCAGGAGCTGGTCGCGGAAGGCGTCGTGCCGGAAGAATACGGCGGCGATTCGCCGTTCGTGCCGGTGTCGGCGAAGACGGGCGCAGGGATCGACGATCTGCTCGAGAACGTGCTGCTGCAGGCCGAAGTGCTGGAACTGAAGGCACCGGTCGAGGCGCCGGCGAAGGGCATCGTGATCGAAGCGAAGCTCGACAAGGGCAAGGGCCCGGTCGCGACGATGCTGGTGCAGTCCGGTACGCTGAGCCGCGGCGACATCGTGCTGGCCGGCACGGCCTACGGCCGCGTGCGGGCGATGCTCGACGAAAACGGCAAGCCGACCAAGGAAGCCGGCCCGTCGATCCCGGTCGAAATCCAGGGTCTGTCGGAAGTGCCGGGCGCGGGCGAGGAAGTGATCGTGCTGCCGGACGAGCGCAAGGCGCGTGAAATCGCACTGTTCCGTCAGGGCAAGTTCCGCGACGTGAAGCTGGCGAAGCAGCAGGCCGCGAAGCTGGAAAGCATGCTCGAGCAGATGGGCGAAGGCGAAGTGCAGAACCTGCCGCTCATCATCAAGGCCGACGTGCAGGGTTCGCAGGAAGCGCTGGTGCAGTCGCTGCTCAAGCTGTCGACCGACGAAGTGCGCGTGCAGATCGTGCACAGCGCGGTGGGCGGCATCAGCGAAAGCGACGTCAACCTCGCGACCGCGTCGAAGGCCGTCATCATCGGCTTCAACACGCGTGCGGATGCGCAGGCGCGCAAGCTGGCCGAAGCGAACGGCATCGATATCCGCTACTACAACATCATCTACGACGCAGTGGATGAGGTGAAGGCGGCCATGTCGGGCATGCTGGCGCCGGAGAAGCGCGAAGTCGTGACCGGCATGGTCGAGGTGCGCCAGGTGTTCAAGGTGCCGAAGGTCGGCACGGTGGCCGGCTGTATGGTCACGGACGGCATCGTCAAGCGCTCGTCGTCGGTGCGCGTGCTGCGCAACAACGTCGTGATCTTCACGGGCGAACTCGAATCGCTGAAGCGCTTCAAGGACGACGTGAAGGAAGTCAAGCAAGGCTTCGAGTGCGGCATGTCGGTGAAGAACTTCAACGACATCATCGAAGGCGACCAGTTCGAGGTCTTCGAAGTGACCGAAGTCGCGCGTACGCTGTAAGCATCGCGCATCGGCTCATGGGCGGGGCGGGCTTGGGCCTGTCCCGCCCATTTTTTCATGGGGGCGCGCCATGCCGGCGCGCCGCCGCTTTATCCTGATAAACGGTCAGGGATCGATCATGTCCAGGAAACGTACTTCTCCCAATCGCAACGTGCAGATCGCCGATCAGATTCAGCGCGATCTGTCCGAGCTCATCATGCGCGAGGTCAAGGATCCGCGCATCGGCATCGTGACCATCCAGAGCGTGGAGCTCACGCCGGATTACGCGCATGCGAAGGTGTATTTCACCGCGCTCACCGGCGATCCGACCGCGACTCAGGACGCACTGAACCACGCATCGGGCCACCTGCACAACCTGCTGTTCAAGCGCCTGCACATCCACACGGTGCCGACGCTGCATTTCCATTACGACCAGACGATCGAGAAGGCCGTCGAGATGTCGCGCCTGATCAAGGAAGCCAACGCGACGCGCGCGAAGGACGACGACGAGGCCGACGCGCCGGCGAAGGACGACTGAGCGCATCCGGCCCATGACGACTGCATCCCAACGTCCGCGCGTGCCGCGCCGCGCGCTGGACGGCGTGCTCCTGCTCGACAAGCCGGTCGGCCTGTCGAGCAACGACGCGCTGATTCGCGCGAAGCGCCTGTATCTCGCGAAGAAGGCCGGTCACACCGGCACGCTCGACCCGCTCGCATCGGGCCTGCTGCCGCTGTGCTTCGGCGAGGCGACGAAGTTCTCGCAGGATCTGCTCGAAGCCGACAAGACCTATGAAGCGACGATGCGGCTCGGCGTGCGCACCGCGACCGGCGATGCCGAAGGCGAGGTGCTCGACACGCGGCCGGTCGAATGCGACCGCGCGGCCGTGGAAGCGGCGCTCGCGCGCTTTACCGGCGAGATCGTGCAGGTGCCGCCGATGTATTCGGCGCTCAAGCGCGACGGCAAGCCGCTGTACGAATATGCGCGTGCCGGCCAGACGGTCGAGCGCGAAGGCCGCCACGTGACGATCCATGCGCTCGACCTGCTCGCGTGCGCGCTGCCCGATGTCACGTTTCGCGTGACCTGCAGCAAGGGCACGTACGTGCGCACGCTGGCGGAGGATCTCGGCGAGGCGCTCGGCTGCGGCGCGCATCTGACGATGCTGCGTCGTACGGGCGTCGGCGCGCTGACGCTCGAGCATGCGGTCACGCTCGACGCATTGTCCGACGCCGATGCGGCGGCGCGCGACGCGTGGCTCCAGCCGGTCGACGCGCTGCTGTCGACCTTCCCGCTGGTTCGTCTCGACGACGTGTGCGCGAAGCGGTTCCTGCACGGCCAGCGTCTGCCGCTGTCCGCGCTCGATCCGGTCGATGCGGCCGACGGCGCGCGCGTGCGCGTCTACGACGCGACGCGGCTGCTCGGCGTCGCGCGCAAGGCCAACGGCGTGCTCGCGCCGGAGCGGCTCGTCGTCACGGCGGAGTAATGCGGGCGCGCGACAGCGTGCCGTTGAAACGAAAAAAAGCCCGGTCGAAACCGGGCTTTTTGCTTTTTGCTCGATGCGCTCGCGCGCGACGCTCAGTGTGCGGCCGATGCCGCCGCCCCCGCATCGCCGCCGCCCGCGCGTTCGGGCTTCGTGATCCAGATCAGCGCGATCAGCAGCACGAAGATCGCCGCCGAGATGTAGAACAGATCGTTCACGCCGAGCTGCGCGGCCTGCTGCGTGGCCATGTTGTTGATCAGGCCGTGCGCCTGGTCGCGCGTGAGCCCGAGGTTGCCCATCTGCGTGACGGCCTGGTTGAACGTCGGGTTGTACGGGTTCGTCTGCTCGACCAGTTGCGCGTGATGGAAGTTGTTGCGGTGGTCCCACGCGGTCTGGAAGATCGACGTGCCGATGCCGCCGCACATGATCCGCACGAAGTTCGACAGGCCCGACGCCGCCGGGATGCGGTGGCCAGGCAGGCCGGACAGCGTGATCGACACGAGCGGAATGAAGAAGCCGGCCATCGCGATGCCCTGCACGAGCGTCGGCAGCGTCAGCGACCATTCGTCGACGCCGGTCGTGTAGCGCGAACGCATCCAGAAGCACAGCGCGAACGTCAGGAACGCGGCAGTCGCGATGTAGCGCGGATCGGTGCGCGGCAGGAACTTGCCGGTCAGCGGCGACAGCAGGATCGCGAACAGCCCGACCGGCGCCATCACGAGGCCGGCGTCGGTCGCCGTGTAGCCGATCTGCGTCTGCAGCCACAGCGGCAGCAGCACGAGATTGCCGAAGTAGAGGCCGTAGCCGACCGCCAGCGCGATCGTACCGCCGGTGAAGTTGCGCCGGCGGAACAGCGACAGGTCGACGACCGGGTGCTCGGCGGTCAGTTCCCAGATCACGAAGAACGCGAACGAGATGATCGCGATCAGCGCGAGCGCGACGATCGTCGTCGAGGCGAACCAGTCCAGATCCTTGCCCTTGTCGAGCATGATCTGCAGCGAGCCGACCCACAGCACGAGCAGCGCGAGGCCGACGCCGTCGATCGGCGCGCGGCGCACCGTCGATTCGCGCTGGCGGTAGATCGACCATGTCGCGAGCGCGGCGGCGATGCCGACCGGGATGTTCACGTAGAAGATCCACGGCCACGAGTAGTTGTCCGAGATCCAGCCGCCGAGGATCGGGCCCGCGACCGGCGCGATCAGTGTCGTCATCGACCACAGCGCGAGCGCCATCGGCGCTTTCGCGCGCGGATAGCTCGACAGCAGCAGCGACTGCGACAGCGGGATCATCGGCCCGGCGACCGCGCCCTGGATCACGCGCGACGCGAGCAGGAACGGCAGGTTAGGCGACAGCCCGCACATCCACGACGAGATCACGAACAGGATGATCGACGCGAGGAACAGGCGGACCTGTCCGATGCGGTCGGTCAGCCAGCCCGTCAGCGGCACGGAGATCGCGTTCGCGACCGCGAACGACGTGATGACCCACGTGCCCTGGTCAGACGACACGCCGAGGTCGCCCGAGATGGTCGGGATCGCGACGTTCGCGATCGACGTGTCGAGCACGTTCATGAACACGGCGAGCGACACCGCGATCGTCCCGATCACGAGTTGCCCGCCCTGCAAGGGCGGGTGAGAGACAGGAGCCTGTGCCATGTCGTTTGTCTTTCCGGTGTCGGAACGGTTACATCATCTTCGCGACGCTGCTCTGCTTCGCGGCGGCCGGCGCCGGCGCGTTGCCGCCTGCGTTCTCGGCGATGATGCGGGCGATCTCGGCGTCGGCTTCGTCGCCGTACTTCGCGAACACGTTGGTCTCGTAGACGGTGTTCGGCGCGTTGACGAGCTGGTCGCCGCGTTCGTCCTTGATGTTCACGTCGACCTGCATCGACAGGCCGATGCGCAGCGGATGCTTGTCGAGGTCCTTCGGATCGAGCTCGATACGCACCGGCAGGCGCTGCACGACCTTGATCCAGTTGCCCGTCGCGTTCTGCGCGGGCAGCAGCGAGAACGCCGAACCCGTGCCGGCCGAGAAGCCGACGACCTTGCCGTGATAGACGACCGACGAGCCGTAGATGTCGGCCGTCAGCTCGACCGGCTGGCCGATGCGCATGTGCTTGAGCTGGACTTCCTTGAAGTTCGCGTCGACCCACACCGCGTTCAGCGGCACGACCGACATCAGCGGCGTGCCCGGCGATACGCGCTGGCCGACCTGCACCGAGCGCTTCGCGACGTAGCCGGTGACCGGCGCTGGCAGCGTGTTGCGCGCGTTCGCGAGATAGGCGTCACGCACCTTCGCCGCGGCGGCGAGTACGTTCGGGTGCGAGGCGATCGTCGTGTTAGCGGTCAGCGCGCGGTTCGAGGCGAGCTGCTGCTGCGCGGCGTCCACCGATGCCTGCGCGGCGCGCACCGCGTCGCGGGCGTGCGAGATTTCTTCCTGCGACACCGCGCCCGTCTGCGCGACGGCCATGCGGCGGCGCAGATCGTCCTCGGCCTTCGACAGGTCCGACTGGCGCAGCGCGACCTGCGCGCGGTACTGGTCGTCGTTGACGAACAGGCCGCGCACCTGGCGCACCGTCTGCGCGAGATTCGCTTCGGCCTGCTGCAGCGCGACCTGCGAATCGGCCGGGTCGAGCACGACGAGCGGGTCGCCGGCCTTGACCGTCTGCGTGTCGTCGGCCTTCACCGCGATCACGGTGCCGGTGACCTGCGGCGTGATCTGCACGACGTTGCCGTTCACGTAGGCATCGTCGGTTTCCTCGTGGAAGCGCGCGACGAGGAAGTAGTACAGGCCATACGCAATGGCCGCGATCAGGATGACCACGACGAGCAGCGTCATCATCCGTTTGCGCTTGCCGTTATTCTGCGGCGGGGCGCTGGCGGCGTTTTGTTGAGGGTCGCTCATGGCGATTTTCTCCGTCCGTTATTTCGAGTGTCTGCGTAGTGTTGGCGCCGGTTCAGTTGGCGGCCTGTCTGGTGGGCTTCGCGGCGTCGGGCGCGGCGAGCGGCGTGCCGGTCGCGTCGAATCCGCCGCCGAGCGCCTTGATCAGCGCGAGCTGCATGTCGCGCCGGCGCATCTTCAGGTTGGTCACCGTCTGCTCGGAGGCGAGGCGGTTGCTGTCCGCGGTCAGCACCTGCAGCTGCGGCGACAGGCCGGCCTTGTAGCGGATCACGGCGAGATCGTACGCGCGCGTCGACGCGTCGAGCGCACGCTGCGCGTCGTCCATCTGGCGATCGATCGCGCGGATCGACGCAACCTGCGTCGCGACGTCGTTCAGCGCGCTGATCAGCGTCTGGTTGTAGTTCGCGACCGACAGGTCGAAGTCCGCGTAGCGGCCCTTGAGCTGCGCGCGCAAGGCGCCGGCGTCGAAGATCGGCAGATGGATCGCCGGGCCGAACTGCGCCTGGCGGCTCGCGAAGTTCAGGAATTTGCCCCAGCCGAACGCGTCGAAGCCGAAGCCGGCCGCGAGGTTCACGTCGGGGAAGAATTCGGCCTTCGCTTCCTTCACGTCGTGCATCGCGGCCTCGACCTGCCAGCGCGCGGCGACGATATCCGGACGGCGCGACACGAGGTCGGCCGGAATATTGCCGGGCAGCGCGACGTCGCCGCCCGGGCTCAGCACCGGCGCGGCGATCTGCAGCCCGCGATCCGGGCCCTTGCCGAGCAGCGCGGCGAGCTGGTAGCGCACCGTCGTGATCTGACCGTCGAGGTCGGACAGCGACGCCTGGGTCGTCGCGATATTGCCGCGCGCGGTCTGGCGTTCGACGTTGGTGTCGAGGCCGGCCGATACGCGCCCGTCGGTGATCTTGCCGACCGTCTGGCGGTTGGCGATCTCGCGTTGCGCGATGTCGCGCAGCGCGTAGAGCTGCGCGAGCGAGTTGTAGGTGCGCGCGACCGACGACGCGAGCGTGATGCGCGCCTGCTGCATGTCGGCTTCCGCGGCCTTTTCCTGCGACACGGCGGTGTGCAGGCGCTCGCGGTTCTTGCCCCACAGGTCGAGTTCCCACGACGCGCTCGCGAGCACGTTGTTCTCGCTGTACCACTGGCCGCCGTACGGCGGCGGGAACAGCGCATTCGACGAATACAGCTCGCGGGTCCACGAATAGCTGGCCTCGGCCTTCGGCAACAGGTTCGCGCGGGACGACTCGATATACGACGACGCCTTCGCGAGGCGCGCCTGCGCCTGCGCGATCGACGGGTTGCCTTCGAGCGCTTCGTCGATCAGCTTCGGCAGCTGCGGATCGCCGAACTGGCTCGCCCAGTCGAGCGACGGCCATTGACCGCCCTGGGCGGGCAGGCTCCGGGCGGTTTCGAATTGCGACGCGGGGGCGATCTGCTTGTCGCTCTTGATGCCGATGTAGTTGGCGCAGCCCGCCAGCGCCAGCGCGGCGACCGCGGCGGCAACGGCGGCGCGGCACGACCCGGCGCGCGCGGACAACGGGGAGGATTTCATCGCGCTGATCCCTGACTCGGAATGAATGATGGACACTGCAAGGATTTCCTTACATTAATCTGTCAAAAGTAATTGTTATGGCAATCATTACGTGACGCTACCGCCGGCCGCCTCGCAATAGTTGCTGAGAATGCGGCGCAGCATGCTCTTCAGAAATCCGACTTCTTCCGGCGTAAATCCGTCCAGCAGCTGGTCGAGCACGCTGCGGAAGATCGGCGGCAGCCGCTCGGCCAGCGCGCGGCCTTCGTCGGTCAGCTCGAGGCGCACGACGCGGCGGTCCTCGATGCTGCGCACGCGCGACAGCAGCCCGCGTTTCTCGACGCGATCGAGCAGGCGCGTGACGGCGCTCGCGTCGATCCCGTATTCGCGGGCGAGCTCGGCGGCCGTCGAGCACTTGCCGACCGCGATCATGAACAGCATGCTCGCCTGCGTGCCCGTGATGCCCAGCTCTTCCTGCGTGCGCTGCGTGACGAGGTTGGTCATCAACGACTTCACGCGCGACATCAGGTAGCCGACGCTGTCGTTCATCTGATATGAGGACAGCACCGAAGCGGGCGACTGGGAAGAAGAAGGATCCGGCATAAAACGCTGAAGCTGCAATAGTTGACTAGGCAGCAGTATAGGCACAATTGCTTGCCGCGGCAAATGTTAATCGAACGGATGACGGCGCGCTGTGCAGCGCGAAATCCCCTTGTTGGTGCAAGGGTCTTTTGCCGAATGGCGATGGAATCGGGCGTGGATCGATCGGTTTGCGGGGAGGGCGGATCGACTGGAAACCGGCCGGGAACGGCGCCTGTATTGTTGCGTTGCAACGGAACGGCCGGCTCTCGACATTCGCCCGTGCTATAATTTCAGGCTTCCAAGCTGCAACGGCGCACGCGCGTGAAAACGGGCGGGCGCGTTTGCGCGTTCAATCGATTTCCAGGTTTCTATGACCCGCGCCCTTCGCAATATCGCCATCATCGCCCACGTCGACCACGGCAAGACCACGCTCGTCGACCAACTGCTCCGCCAGTCCGGTACCTTCCGCGAGAACCAGCAGATTGCCGAGCGGGTGATGGACTCGAACGACATCGAAAAAGAGCGCGGGATCACGATTCTCGCGAAGAACTGCGCGGTCGAATACGAAGGCACGCACATCAACATCGTCGACACGCCGGGGCACGCCGACTTCGGCGGCGAAGTGGAGCGCGTGCTGTCGATGGTCGACTCGGTGCTGCTGCTGGTCGACGCCGTCGAAGGCCCAATGCCGCAGACGCGCTTCGTCACGAAGAAGGCGCTCGCGCTCGGCCTGAAGCCGATCGTCGTCATCAACAAGATCGACCGTCCGGGCGCGCGGATCGACTGGGTCATCAACCAGACCTTCGACCTGTTCGACAAGCTCGGCGCGACCGAAGAGCAGCTCGACTTCCCGATCGTCTACGCGTCGGGCCTGAACGGCTATGCGTCGCTCGATCCGGCGACGCGCGAAGGCGACATGCGCCCGCTGTTCGAGGCGATCCTCAAGCACGTGCCGGTTCGCCCGGCCGATCCGGACGCGCCGCTGCAGCTCCAGATCACGTCGCTCGACTATTCGACCTACGTCGGCCGGATCGGCGTCGGCCGCATCACGCGCGGCCGCATCAAGCCGGGCCAGCCGGTCGTGATGCGCTTCGGCCCGGAAGGCGACGTGCTGAACCGCAAGATCAACCAGGTGCTGTCGTTCAAGGGTCTGGAGCGCGTGCAGGTCGACTCGGCCGAAGCGGGCGACATCGTGCTGATCAACGGGATCGAGGATGTCGGCATCGGCGCGACGATCTGCGCGGTGGACACGCCCGAGGCGCTGCCGATGATCACCGTCGACGAGCCGACGCTGACGATGAACTTCCTCGTCAACTCGTCGCCGCTCGCCGGCCGTGAAGGCAAGTTCGTGACGAGCCGCCAGATCCGCGACCGTCTGATGAAGGAACTGAACCACAACGTCGCGCTGCGCGTGCGCGATACCGGCGACGAAACGGTGTTCGAAGTGTCCGGTCGCGGCGAACTGCACCTGACGATCCTCGTCGAGAACATGCGCCGCGAAGGCTACGAGCTGGCCGTGTCGCGTCCGCGCGTGGTGATGCAGGAAATCGACGGCGTGAAGCACGAGCCGTACGAACTGCTGACGGTCGACGTCGAGGACGAGCACCAGGGCGGCGTGATGGAAGAGCTCGGCCGCCGCAAGGGCGAAATGCTCGACATGGCGTCGGACGGCCGCGGCCGCACGCGTCTGGAATACAAGATCTCGGCGCGCGGCCTGATCGGCTTCCAGAGCGAATTCCTGACGCTCACGCGCGGCACGGGCCTGATGAGCCACATTTTCGATTCGTACGCGCCGGTCAAGGACGGTTCGGTCGGCGAGCGCCGCAACGGCGTGCTGATCTCGCAGGACGACGGCGCAGCGGTGGCCTACGCGCTGTGGAAGCTGCAGGATCGCGGCCGCATGTTCGTGAAGCCGGGCGATGCGCTTTACGAGGGCATGATCATCGGCATCCACAGCCGCGACAACGACCTCGTCGTGAACCCGATCAAGGGCAAGCAGCTGACCAACGTGCGCGCGTCGGGCACCGACGAAGCCGTGCGTCTGGTGCCGCCGGTCCAGATGTCGCTCGAATACGCGGTCGAGTTCATCGACGACGACGAGCTGGTCGAGGTGACGCCGCAGTCGATCCGCCTGCGCAAGCGCTTCCTGAAGGAGCACGAGCGTCGCCGCGCGAGCCGCGAAGGCGCAGTCGACTGAGCGTTCCGCCCGGTCGACGCAGCACGGAAAAAGCCGCCTCGGGGCGGCTTTTTTTTGCGCCTGCAGCAAGCATGCGCGAGGACCTGCAAAACAATGTTTCCGTTACGTGCGGCAATCCGGCAAAACCCCGTCGCGCGGCGCTTTCGGCCGCATTTCACCGTGAACTCCGGTATCGGTTCTGTGATATGCTGCGCGCACGCAAGTTTTAGGTCCTTCCAAGCAAGACTTGATTCGCAATCCGCTAAACGGTCAGGCCGTGTCGCGGAAGGTTGAGCAACCCGCTATTTCTCGAGAAGCTCGAAGAAAGGTGAGCGTAAAATGTCAGATGTCATGAAGCAGTTTCAGCTGAACTCCTATTTGTTCGGCGGCAATGCTTCGTACGTAGAAGAACTGTACGATGCATATCTCGATAATCCGGCGTCAGTGCCCGAGAACTGGCGAGAGTATTTCGACGCGTTGCAGAACGTTCCTGCAACGGACGGTTCGAACGCCAACGACGTGGCGCATCACCCGATCGTCGAATCGTTCGCCCAGCGCGCCAAGGCCAATGCCTTCATCCCGCGCGAAAGCGGCACCAATCTGGCTACTGCGCGCAAGCAGGTCCACGTCCAGTCCCTCATCAGCGCCTACCGCTTCCTCGGCTCGCAATGGGCCAATCTTGATCCGCTGAAGCGCCGCGAGCGTCCCGCCATCCCCGAACTCGAACCTGCGTTCTACGACTTCTCCGAGGCCGACCTCGACCAGACGTTCAGCGCGAGCAACCTGTATTTCGGCTTCGACCAGGCTTCGCTGCGCGACATCGTCAAGGGTCTGCGCGACACGTACTGCGGCACGATCGGCGCCGAGTACATGTACATCAGCGATCCGGAACAGAAGCGCTGGTGGCAGGAGCGCCTCGAATCGATTCGCGCGACGCCGAACTTCTCGGTCGACAAGAAGAAGCACATCCTGAACCGCCTGACGGCTGCGGAAGGCCTCGAGCGCTATCTGCACACCAAGTACGTCGGCCAGAAGCGCTTCTCGCTCGAAGGCGGCGAAAGCTTCATCGCGGCGATGGACGAAGTCGTCCAGCACGCGGGCAAGAAGGGCGTCCAGGAAATCGTCATCGGCATGGCCCACCGCGGCCGCCTGAACGTGCTCGTGAACACGCTCGGCAAGATGCCGGCTGACCTGTTCGCCGAATTCGAAGGCAAGCACGTCGACGACCTGCCGGCCGGCGACGTGAAGTACCACAAGGGCTTCTCGTCGGACGTGTCGACGGAAGGCGGCCCGGTCCACCTGTCGCTCGCGTTCAACCCGTCGCACCTCGAAATCGTCAACCCGGTGGTCGAAGGTTCGGCGAAGGCGCGGATGGACCGTCGCGGCGACGAAGACGGCCTGCAGGTGCTGCCGGTGCAGATCCACGGCGATGCGGCCTTCGCGGGCCAGGGCGTCGTGATGGAGACGCTGAACCTCGCGCAGACGCGCGGTTACGGCACGCACGGCACGCTGCACATCGTCATCAACAACCAGATCGGCTTCACGACGTCCGACCCGCGCGACGCGCGCTCGACGCTGTACTGTACCGACGTCGTCAAGATGATCGAGGCACCGGTGCTGCACGTGAACGGCGACGATCCGGAAGCCGTGGTCCTCGCGACGCAGATCGCGATCGACTACCGGATGCAGTTCCACAAGGATGTCGTGATCGACATCGTCTGCTTCCGCAAGCTGGGCCACAACGAGCAGGACACGCCGGCGGTCACGCAGCCGCTGATGTACAAGAAGATCGCGCAGCACCCGGGCACCCGTGCGCTGTACGCCGAGAAGCTCGTGCAGCAGGGCGTGATCACCGCGGAAGACGCCGACGGCTACGTGAAGGCGTACCGCAAGGCGATGGACGACGGCCATCACACGGTCGATCCGGTCCTGTCGAACTACAAGAGCAAGTACGCGGTCGACTGGGTGCCGTTCCTGAACCGCAAGTGGACGGACGCAGCCGATACGGCCGTGCCGCTCGCCGAACTGAAGCGCCTCGGCGAACGCATCACGACGATCCCGGAAAACTTCAAGGTTCACCCGCTCGTCGAGCGCGTGATCAACGACCGCCGCAACATGGCGCGCGGCGACCAGCCGCTCGACTGGGGCATGGGCGAACACCTGGCATTCGCGTCGCTCGTCGCATCGGGCTACTCGGTGCGCCTGACGGGCCAGGACTCGGGCCGCGGCACGTTCACGCACCGTCACGCGGTGCTGCATGACCAGAACCGCGAGCGCTGGAACGACGGCACGTACGTGCCGCTGCAGAACATCGCCGAAGGCCAGGCGAAGTTCACGGTGATCGACTCGGTGCTGTCGGAAGAGGCAGTGCTGGGCTTCGAATACGGCTACTCGACCGCCGAGCCGAACACGCTCGTGCTGTGGGAAGCGCAGTTCGGCGACTTCGTCAACGGCGCGCAGGTCGTGATCGACCAGTTCATCTCGTCGGGCGAAGTGAAGTGGGGCCGCGTGTCGGGCCTGACGATGCTGCTGCCGCACGGCTACGAAGGCCAGGGTCCGGAGCACTCGTCGACCCGCATCGAGCGTTTCCTGCAGCTGTGCGCGGATCACAACATGCAGGTCGTCCAGCCGACGACGCCGGCGCAGATCTTCCACCTGCTGCGTCGCCAGATGATCCGCCTGTTCCGCAAGCCGCTGATCGTCGCGACGCCGAAGTCGCTGCTGCGTCACAAGGAAGCGGTGTCGGACCTGTCGGAACTCGCGAAGGGTTCGTTCCAGCCGGTGCTGGGCGAAACCGACGGCGGCATCGACGCGAAGAAGGTCAAGCGCGTGCTGGTCTGCTCGGGCCGCGTGTACTACGACCTCGTCGCGCATCGCCGCGAAGCGAAGGCGAACGACGTCGCGATCATCCGTATCGAACAGCTGTATCCGTTCGCGCACAAGCAGTTCGAAGCTGAAATGAAGAAGTACGAGAACGCGACGGAAGTGGTCTGGGTGCAGGACGAGCCGCAGAACCAGGGCCCCTGGTTCTACGTCGAGCACCACCTGAAGGAAGGCATGAAGGAAGGACAGAAGCTGGCATACAGCGGTCGTCCGGCTTCGGCCTCGCCGGCGGTCGGCTACTACGCGAAGCACTACGAGCAGCAGAAGGCCCTGATCGAAGGTGCTTTCGGCCGCCTGAAGAGCGCATCGATCGCGAAATAATCGACGGAAGCGAAACGGGAACGCGCGCGGCGCTTTCCCGTTTCTTTCGGCCTGCCGGGCGCGTCGCGCGCCGCATCGGCCGAAGGAATCGCACGAACCTCGTCATTACCCAGATTAAGCATCCAGGAAAATCACATGGCTATCGTAGAAGTCAAAGTCCCCCAGCTTTCGGAGTCGGTTTCGGAAGCCACCATGCTGCAGTGGAAGAAGAAGCCGGGCGAAGCAGTCGCGCAGGACGAAATCCTGATCGAACTCGAGACCGACAAGGTCGTGCTCGAAGTGCCGGCGCCGGCCGCGGGCGTGCTCGCGCAAGTGCTGCAGAACGACGGTGACACGGTGGTCGCCGATCAGGTGATCGCGACGATCGACACCGAAGCAAAGGCAGGCGCAGCCGAAGCAGCGGCAGGCGCAGCCGAAGTCAAGCCGGCTGCCGCACCCGCGGCAGCGCCGGCACCGGCCGCTCAGCCGGCCGTCGCGGCCACCGCGTCGTCGGGCACCGCCTCGCCGGCCGCAGCGAAGCTGCTGGCCGAGAAGGGCCTGTCCGCAGGCGACGTCGCCGGCTCGGGCCGCGACGGCCGCGTGACGAAGGGCGACGCACTGGCCGCCGGCAGCGCACCGAAGGCTGCGCCGGCCGCCGCACCGGCGAAGGCCGCCGCGAAGCCGTCGCTGCCGGAAGTGAAGGTGCCGGCGTCGGCGACGACCTGGCTCAACGACCGTCCGGAACAGCGCGTGCCGATGTCGCGCCTGCGTGCGCGTATCGCCGAGCGTCTGCTCGAGTCGCAGCAGACCAACGCGATCCTGACGACGTTCAACGAAGTCAACATGCAGCCGGTCATGGACCTGCGCGCGAAGTACAAGGACAAGTTCGAGAAGGAACATGGCGTGAAGCTCGGCTTCATGTCGTTCTTCGTGAAGGCGGCCGTGCACGCGCTGAAGAAGTTCCCGCTCGTGAACGCGTCGATCGACGGTAACGACATCGTCTACCACGGCTACTTCGACATCGGTATCGCCGTCGGCTCGCCGCGCGGCCTGGTCGTGCCGATCCTGCGCAACGCGGACCAGCTGAGCCTCGCCGAGATCGAGAAGAAGATCGCCGAATTCGGCCAGAAGGCCAAGGACGGCAAGCTGTCGATCGAGGAAATGACGGGCGGTACGTTCTCGATCTCGAACGGCGGCGTGTTCGGCTCGATGCTGTCGACCCCGATCATCAACCCGCCGCAGTCGGCGATCCTCGGCGTGCACGCAACGAAGGACCGCGCGGTGGTCGAGAACGGCCAGATCGTGATCCGTCCGATCAACTACCTCGCGCTGTCGTACGACCACCGCATCATCGACGGCCGCGAAGCCGTGCTGTCGCTCGTCGCGATGAAGGATGCGCTGGAAGATCCGGCCCGCCTGCTGCTCGACCTGTAAGCCGAGTCTCACCGCATTGAACCGCTCCGCACGGGCGCGCGCCACCGCGCGCCCGTGCGGACGCACAAGAAGAAAGGATTGCCATGTCCAAGGAATTTGACGTCGTCGTGATCGGCGCCGGCCCCGGCGGCTACATCGCCGCGATCCGCGCCGCGCAACTGGGCAAGACCGTTGCCTGTATCGAGAAGTGGAAGAACCCGGCCGGCGCGCTGAAGCTCGGCGGCACCTGCCTGAACGTCGGCTGCATCCCGTCGAAGGCGCTGCTGGCTTCGTCGGAAGAATTCGAGAACGCATCGCATCACCTCGCCGACCACGGCATCACCGTCGACGGCGTGAAGATCGACGTCGCGAAGATGCTGGGCCGCAAGGATGCGATCGTCGAGAAGATGACGAGCGGGATCGAGTTCCTGTTCAAGAAGAACAAGATCACCTGGCTGAAGGGTCACGGCAAGTTCACCGGCAAGACCGACGCCGGCGTGCAGATCGAAGTGAGCGGCGAGGGTGAAACCGAAGTCGTCACCGCGAAGAACGTGATCATCGCGACGGGCTCGAAGGCGCGTCACCTGCCGGGCATCCCGGTCGACAACAAGATCGTGTCGGACAACGAAGGCGCGCTGACGTTCGACTCGGTGCCGAAGAAGCTCGCCGTAATCGGCGCAGGCGTGATCGGCCTCGAGCTCGGCTCGGTGTGGCGCCGCCTCGGCGCCGACGTGACGGTGCTCGAAGCGCTGCCGGCATTCCTCGGCGCAGCGGACGAAGCGCTCGCGAAGGAAGCGGCGAAGCTGTTCAAGAAGCAGGGCCTCGACATCCATCTGGGCGTGAAGATCGGCGAAGTGAAGACGACCGCCGACGGCGTGTCGATCGCCTACACCGACAAGGACGGCAACGCGCAGACGCTCGACGCCGACCGCCTGATCGTGTCGGTCGGCCGCGTGCCGAACACCGACAACCTCGGCCTCGAGGCGATCGGCCTGAAGGCGAACGAGCGCGGCTTCATCGACGTCGACGACCACTGCCGCACGGCCGTGCCGAACGTCTACGCGATCGGCGACGTGGTGCGCGGCCCGATGCTCGCGCACAAGGCGGAAGACGAAGGCGTGCTGGTCGCGGAAGTGATCGACGGCCAGAAGCCGCACATCGACTACAACTGCATTCCGTGGGTGATCTACACGTACCCGGAAATCGCGTGGGTCGGCAAGACGGAGCAGCAGTTGAAGGCGGAAGGCCGCGAGATCAAGTCGGGCAAGTTCCCGTTCTCGATCAACGGCCGTGCGCTCGGTATGAACGCACCGGACGGTTTCGTGAAGATGATCGCGGACGCGAAGACCGACGAACTGCTCGGCGTGCACGTGATCGCGGCGAACGCGTCGGACCTGATCGCGGAAGCCGTGGTGGCGATGGAATTCAAGGCGGCGTCGGAAGACATCGCCCGCATCTGCCATCCGCACCCGTCGATGTCGGAAGTGATGCGCGAAGCGGCGCTCGCCGTCGACAAGCGCTCGCTGAACAGCTGAGCGCGCGATAGCGCCGGCCGGCCGGCGGCCGGCGCAGCCGTCTCATGACGAGGGCGGGCGGGGTTTCCCGCTCGCCTTCGTTTTTTAGGTTTGCCGATGAACGTCACCGAATACTACACGCGCGAACTGACTACGCGCGGCTATCAGTCCGATCCCGCGCAGCGCGCGGCCGTCGATCGCCTGCAGCAATGCTTCGACGAGTGGGTCGCGTACAAGGCGCGCCGCTCGAACGCGTTCAAGAAGCTCATCAATCATCCGGACCTGCCGCGCGGCGTCTACATGTGGGGCGGCGTCGGGCGTGGCAAGAGCTTCCTGATGGACAGCTTCTATGCGGTCGTGCCCGTGCAGCGCAAGACGCGCCTGCATTTCCACGAATTCATGCGCGAAGTGCACCGCGAGCTGGAGGAACTGAAAGGGCAGGCCGACCCGCTCGACGAACTCGCGCGGCGCATCGCGAAGCGCTATCGGCTGATCTGCTTCGACGAGTTCCACGTGTCGGACATCGCCGACGCGATGATCCTGTATCGGCTGCTCGACCGCCTGTTTACGAATGGCGTGCAGTTCGTGATGACGTCCAACTACGATCCCGACGATCTGTACCCGGACGGGCTGCATCGCGACCGCATGCTGCCGGCGATCGCGCTGATCAAGGAAAAGCTCGATGTCCTGAACGTCGACGCGGGCGTCGATTATCGGCAGCGTACGCTCTCGCAGGTGCAGATGTATCACACGCCGCTCGGCGCGGAAGCCGATCGCGAACTGCGTCATGCATTCGCGAAGCTCGCCGCGGTGCCCGACGAAAGCCCGATCCTGCATATCGAGAAGCGCGAGCTGAAGGCGCTGCGCAAGGCCGACGGCGTGGTCTGGTTCGATTTCGCGACGCTGTGCGGCGGCCCGCGCTCGCAGAACGACTATCTCGAGCTGGCGAGCCGCTTCCATGCGATCGTGCTGTCCGAGGTGCCGCAGATGTCGCCGCGCATGGCGTCCGAGGCGCGCCGCTTCACCTGGCTGATCGACGTGCTGTACGACCACAAGGTCAAGCTGCTGATGTCCGCGGCGGTGCCGGCCGAGCAGTTGTACGTCGAAGGCCCGATGGCCAACGAATTCGCACGCACGGTTTCGCGGATCGTCGAGATGCAGTCGAAGGAATATCTCGAAACGCCGCGGCGGATTGTCGATACCTCGCTGACCTGAGCGCCGATCGCGCCCGATCGCGGCATTGAAAGATCAAATCCGGTCAAATTGGCGCGATTTCGGCGCATTTTCAGATTTGTCTTATATTCACCGCGGGGGCGAGCCGATATCGTTTGTCATGGTTATTAAGGCTGGAGAGGTCCATGACACCGTATCGCGAACTGACCGACCACGAGTGGCGCAGCGTTGCGCCGCTCCTGCCGGAGATGCAGCCGCGCACCGAATTGCGCGGCCGGCCGCTGGCCAATACGCGCGCCGTGCTGAATGGCGTGCTGTGGGTGATCTACAGCGGCGCGACGTGGTCGGCGATGCCGCGTCGCTACCCTTCGTACCAGACCTGCCATCGCCGCTTCAAGGCGTGGCACGACACGGGTGCGTTGATGCGCGTGATGCGCGAGCTGTATGGCGATGCCGGCGTGAGTCTGTGCAACGCGGTATCCGCGCGAATGCGCAAGCACACGCAGTCGAAGGCGGCAGAGGCGCGCAGCACGGTGGCGCCCGGCTATCGCACTTCGGGTGCTTCGGCCGCTTATCGCACGAACGCACTGAAGCACGCGGCCTGATGCGGATCGTCTCGATTCAACTGCCCGCGAAAAGAAAATCGGCCTGACGACGGAGTCGCAGGCCGATTTTTTATTGCGCGTCGCGGGGCGATGCGCCCGGCTTTACTGCTGGCGCACCCAGGTCTGCGAGCGGCCCAGCAGCGAGACGCCGATGTAGCCGCGCACGACCAGCTTCTGGCCGCCGTCTTCCAGCGTCATCTTGCACTTGTAGACCTTGCCGTTCTCGGGATCGAGGATGTTGCCGCCGTCCCAGTGGTCGCCGTCCTTCTTCATCGCCTTGATGATCGTCATGCCCTTGATGAGCTGGTCCTTGCGCTCGTCCGTGCAGGCAGTGCAGCGGCGATCGGGCGTGTCGTTCGGGCCGAGGCCCTTGACCACCTTGCCGGACAACGAGCCGTCGCCGTCGTCGCTGATCTGCACGAGCGCCTTCGGTTGATGGGTGTTGTCGTCGATGGTCTGCCACATGCCGACCGGGCTGTCGGCTTGCGCGAAGGTGGGCGCGGCACAGGCGAGCAGGGTGCCGGCTACGGCCATTGCGCGCAGCGGGCGGATCAGTTTCATCATTGTCATCCTCCTTGTTTCTCGTGTCGTGTTCGATTGCCCGCACGACCGTCTGCATGGGGCGGTGGCTTGTTGCGAGCTTCGCCAGAATACGTGAAATGGCGCGCGACGTTTGATAGAGGGGACTCTAATCGAAACAGCCCGCTGTCAGGCGGGCTGTCCGCAGACGATCAGTTCAACTGATACGAGAAGGCGGCGTTCACGCGCGGGCTGCGCGAAGCACTTTCGACGGGCGCATCGCCGACCGGCTTCGCGACGGACAGGTCGAGGCTGTAGTAACGGCTGTCCGTGAGCCGCACGCCGAGGCCGACCGACGACAGTCGGTTCGGCAGCGGCGTGCCGGCATGCAGGTACACGCGCGCCATGTCGTAGGCGATATACGGCGTAACCGATTTCAGGTAAGTCCAGCCCGGCGAGAATGCGCGATTGACCTCCAGCGACATCCCCCATCCCGAATCGCCCGAGGTCTCGCCCGGTTGGTAGCCGAGCGCATAGCGCGTCGAGCCGAACGAGATCTGTTCCGAGGTCGGCAGCGAGTCGGGGCTGTATTGCCCGGTGAGCGAGATCGACGTGCCGATCCGGAACGGCCATTCGTTGGTCTGCGTGAAGGTCGCGCCGGTGCGCACGAAGGTCAGCGAGACCGGGTCGGCATACGTCGTCGCGACGCCGTTGCTCATGCCGATCTGCGATTTCGATGCACCGAGGATATCGAACGCCTTGGCGACGTTGACGCTCAGCTTGCGCACCTGTTTCGGCTGGACGCTCGTGTAGTCGAGCTGCAGTTGCAGCACGCGCACCTGCGACCGGTTGTCGAGCGTGGCGCCGGTGATCTGGTTCTGGTAGTTGTCCTCGTTGTGCGACGCATAGCCGGACACCGTGCCGAGCAGGCTGCGCTGGTTGTTCAGCAACAGCGGATAGGAGGCCGAAAGACCCAGCTTCTCGTTCTTGACGGTACGCTGGATGTACGACGGCAGCCCCGGGTTGTCGGTCGGCTTGCCGCGGTACGTGCTGGCGTCGACGCGCGTGACGAGGCCGCTGCTGCCGACGGGCACCGAGCCGCTGAACGCGACGTAGGTCTGCTTGTCGCGTCCCGGCGGTGCGAGCGCGGAGATGCTCAGTTGCTCGCCGAACGACGTGAGGCCGTTTTCGGTCGCGGTGATGAGGCCCTGGACGCCCGGGTGATTGAAATCGATACCGGTACTGATGTTGAACGGCTTGCGGTCGACGGCGAGCTCGAGGGTCGTCGCGCCGTCGGTCGTTTGCGGCGGCGGCACGTTGGCTTTCACGCTGACGCCGGGCAGCAGGCCGAACGTATTGACGTAGCGTTCGAACGTCGCGCGACGCAGCGGACGATCGGCCGTGATGTGCGCGGCGATCGCGCGAATCTTCGATTCCATCGCGCCGGGCTTGCCGGTGACCTTCACGTCCGACACATAGCCTTCGACGACCGTGACGCGCACGACGCCGTTCTCGAAGGTCTGCGCGGGAATGAACGCGAACGACAGCGCGTAGCCGCGATCCTGGTACAGCTTCGTCACGCCGTTGGCGGTCTCGATCAGCTCGCCGATCGTGATGTCCTTGCCGACGAGCGGCGTGAAGCGGCGCGAGATCTCGTCGAACGGCACCGACTTCACGCCTTCGACCTGAAACGTCGTCGGCGTCAGGTGACGCGACAGCAGCTCCTGCAACTGCGGCGCCTGCGGTGCGACCTGCACGGTCACGTTCGGGCCGGTTTTCGGGGCGTTGATCTGGGGGAGGGAATCGAGCGGATTGCCCGCGACGCGCGTTTGCGCATGGGCGGTGCCTGCTGCCGCGACGGCGAGCAGCAGCATCCATCTGTCGAGTCTGGATTTCATTGTTTTTCCTCGTAGGCCTTGCTTTCTCGTCTTCTCATGCCGACGCGCGACACCCGCAGGTGTCGCGCGCCGTGTGCCGCATTGCCGGTTTTGTTGGTACGGCCGCGTCGTTCGCTCCGGCTGCGAACCCGCGACCGTCCTCCTTACTTGCCAACGCTACCCAGCGTGCCCAGCAACCCCGTGACCGGCGCCAGCAGGCCCGTCGAGCTGCCGGACGATGCCGAGCCCGATACGCTGCCGACCAGCGACGTGACCGGCGCGAGCGGGTTCGACGTACCCCCGGAACCTGCTGCGCTGCCGACCGCTCCGGTGACAGTATTCAGCAAACCGGTGACGGGCGCGAGCGGATTTGCACCGCCTGCTGTGCCACCCGTTGCGCCGCCGAGCCCGCCGGTGACGGTCGACACGAGGCCGGTGACCGGGGCGAGCGGGCCGCTGCCCGAGCTGCCTGCTGCGCCGCCGAGCGCACCCGTGAGCGAGCCGAGCGGTGTCGAGCCGAGGCCGGACAGCAGGCCGCCGAGCGGATTGGTCGAGCTGGAGCCCGACGACGTGCCGTTCTGGACCGTCGCCGACGAGCCACCGACGAGGCTGGTGATCAGCCCGGGGATCGGCGCTGCGCCGTTCGGGCCGTTCGGGTTGACGAGGCCGCCCGCGTTGGTGACCGTGTTGCCGACCGCGGTGACGAGCTGGCCGACATCGCCGACGAGCGGTTGATTCGACGTGCTGCCGACCTGCTTGCCGGCCGAGCTGATCGCGCCGCCGATCTGGCCGAGCAGGCCCGAGACGGGCTGGCCGATGCCGGTCGTCGTGCCGACCTGCTGCGTGACCTGGCCGGCGGTGATCACCAGCGGCGTGATCGCCGAGCTGAGCGGCTGCGTGACCTGCTGCACGGCGCCCGACGACAGCGTCGAGCCGACCGTCGTGCCTGCGGCGCTGAGCCCGTTGGCGACCGTGTCGAGCACGGTGCCGACCGGCGTCGTGACCGGTGCGAGCGGCGCGAGCGGACCCGTGCCGAGCGCCTTGACCGTCGAGCTGAGGCCCGACACCGTGTTGCTCGTCGCGCCGACGACGTTGCCGAGACCGGCGACCGTCGTGCCGACCGGGTCTTTCGTGGAGCCGATCTGTCCGAGGCCGTTGCTCACGGCATCGGCGGCGGCGCCGACGATCGTGCCGGTGCTCGACAGCGTGCTGCCGACACCCTTGGTCACGCCGTCGCCGAGACCGGGCAGGCTGATGTTGCCGACCGTGCTGCCAAGGTCGGTGGCGGTCTGGCCGACCGTGCTGACGACACCCTTGGTGCCGGTCGACGTGCCGCTGGTGCCGCTCGTGGTCGGCGTACCGTTCGTGCTCGGGTTGCCGCCGGTGCTGCTGGTCGGCGGCGAACTCACGCCGTTGCCGCCGCAGGCAGCCAGCAGGCAGGCCGCGGCGAACGCGGTGAGGGGGACGCGCCACTGATGCAGGGCGACCGTCGTGAGGGAACGTTGCTGGGACATGATGGCTCCTCGCAGTCTTTATCGATGAATGGATGTCTGGTTACTTGCCGTGCGTGCCGCCGAGCAGGCCGCCGATCAGCGACGTGACGGGCGAGAGCAGATTCGACGACGAGCCCGAGTTGGTGACCGCGCCCGTGCCGCCGGTGAGCGCCGGTGCGCCGGCCGTCGCGCTGCCGACCGTGCCAGTGACCGTCGAGACGACGTTCGTGACAGGCGCGAGCGGGCTGCTGGTGCCGCCCGTTGCACCGCCGAGTGCGCCGGTGACAGTGCCGAGCAGGCCGGTGACAGGCGCCAGCGGGCCGCCGCCGGTGCCGCCCGCTGCGCCGCCCAGTGCACCGGTGACGGTGGAAACGAGGCCCGTGACAGGGGCGAGCGGGCTGCCGGTGCCGCCCGTTGCACCGCCGAGTGCGCCGGTGACAGTGCCGAGCAGGCCGGTGACCGGCGCCAGCGGGCCGCCACTGCCGCCCGCTGCGCCGCCGAGTGCGCCGGTGACGGTGGAAACGAGGCCGGTGACCGGAGCCAGCGGGCCACCGCCGGTGCCGCCCGCGACGCCGCCGAGCGAGCCGGTGACGGTGCCGAGCAGGCCGGTGACGGGAGCCAGCGGGCCGCCGCTGGTACCGCCCGCTGCGCCACCGATCGAGCCGAGCAGGCCGGTAATCGGCGCGAGCGGGTTGGTGACGCCGCCGGTGCCGCCCGTGAGCAGGCCGCCGACCGCCTTCACGGTATTGCCCGTTGCCGAGACGGTGTTGCCAAGACCGGTCGTGACGGGGTTGCCGCCGGTCGACGCGAGCAGCGCGCCGGCCTGGTTCAGGCCATTGCCGACCGTACCCAGCAGCGTGTTGACCGGCGCGCCGAGGCCGGTGACCGTGCCGACCGTCTGCGTCGTCTGGCCGACCATCGTCGTGATCGGCGTGATGGCCGAGCTGACCGTCTGCGTGACCTGCTGGATCGGGCCCGTCGACAGGACGTTGCTGAGCGTGTTGCCGCCGTTCGACACGGCGTTGCCGACCGTCGACACGAGGCCGCCGACGGCGCCCGTGACAGGCGCGAGCGGCGACAGCGGGCCGCTGCCGAGGCTCGATACCAGCGCGCCGGTCTGCGTGACCGCGCCGCCGAGTTGATTGACTACGCCGCCCGTGCTGGCGACGGTCACGCCGACCGGATCCTTGGTGGCGCCGAGCTGGCCGAGGCCGTTGCCGAGCCCGTTGCCGAGCGCGGTAACCGCGCCGCCGACGCTTTGTACGACGCCGCCTGCGGCTTGCGCCGTGGCGGGGCTGACGCCGGGCAGCGACTGGTTGGCGATGACGGAGCCGAGACCGGACACGGTCGAGCCGGCGCCGGTGACGATATTGCTGCTGCTTGCGAGGACTGTTCCCACTGCGTTCGACGACACACCGGAGGTGCCGCTCGTGCCGCTGGTCGTTCCGCTCGTGTTCCCGCTCGTCGAGCCGCTGGTGCTACCGCTCGTCGAACCGCTCGTGCTGCCGCTGGTCGAGCCGCTGGTGCTGCCGGACGTCGAACCCGACGTGCCGCCGGACGTGCCGCCGCCCGTCGTGGAGATGTCGCCGCCACCCGAGCTCGAGCCGCCGCCGAGGCCCTTGCTGACCGAACCGGAACCGCCGCACGCGGAGAGGGAAAGCATGGCTGCCACGGTGGCCGCGATCAAAGTCGTCCGGAGCGTGCCATGAGGGATAACCAGAATGTCCATTTCGTCCTCGCATTAAAAGCTGTGTTGTGTTGAGTGATGCGCGGACTACTCTGCAACTGTCGTGCCATTTCGATGACCGGCGGCACGGACGACGTTTTAAACGAGGTAATTCCTTGAGGGAAAAGGGAGTTAGGGAAATTGAAAGAGTGTTGAATCTTTTCAAATCCCCCTGGATGAGAATGATTCCGGGCGTTTCGTAACGTAACGTCACATCATTGGCGTTACGCTTGCAACGTAACGTGGGCGGCTACGAGAGGGCCGCCAGGAGGTCTGTCGCGGGGTGCATTGTTTTACTGGTGGAATAGGTGTGCACATCTAACCTATCGTAAGTCCTATGTGTAAGTCGTACCGAAACGCCGTACAAATACGTTGCGCACCTGGAAAAATTTTTCGATCCGGACCGTAAAAAAGGGGTTGGAAAATATCGAGGATCGGATATAAGATTCGGGACAGGTGTAAGCAAATGTACAGGTCAGTACACAACGTTCGAGGAGGACTCCTATCGCGAATGTTAACTTGCATCAAGTACCGTGAAGTGCCCTTCGGGGCGACCTATAAAGAAGTGCACCCGGTCGTCGTTATAGCAGTCATGGCGAACGACGTGGGGCAAGCGGCCAGTTGTACGGGGAAGTAGAACGTATAAAAGGCCAGAGTACATACATAAAGGCACGAGGAAACAAAATGAAAGCAATTATCAAGCGCTTCCTGAAGGAAGAAGACGGGGTAACCGCGATCGAGTATGGGTTGATTGCGGGGTTGGTCGCAATCGCTCTGATTGCGGGGTTGAGTAACCTCAGTGGTGGTTTAAACGGCCTGTTCAATCAAGTTGCTGCCCAAGTGTGTAGCGGCACTAGCTGCACTAATACAAATAAATAATTTCGGAGCGGGCGGCAGGCAGGTTGGTGGATGTTTGCTTGCGGCCCGCCTGAAGACGGGCTATCTCCGTGCAGCGTCTATTTTTCGCCGGAATTTTTCTGGTGTGGGCTTCGTTCGTCGGGATCTGTGACGTTCGTTTCCGGCGCATTCAGAATCCGCTTGTGTTCGCGGGATTGATTGGCGCGTTCGTATGCGGAGCCGTGAATGAAAATCCTTTCGGAACGTCCATAACTCAGGCGTTGATCGGCGCATCCGTAGGCTTGATCGGCTTTTCCCCTTTCTTCGTCTTGCGTCTAATGGGCGCGGCCGATGTCAAGGTATTTGCCGTGCTCGGCGCATGGTGTGGCGGGCAAGCATTGTTATGGTTCTGGGTTGTTGCGAGCATTGCCGCGGGGTTGCACGCACTTTGGCTGATGTTTATGTCGCGTACATCGATTGTCGCGCTTTGCAGGCGCGGCACGCCGGCGATGGCGCTCGGTGGTCGTCGGGCTACGCCATATGGCGCGTTTCTCGTGCTGCCTGCTGCCGTCTGGCTTCTGCATCTTATGTTTGCGAGGGGAGTGTAATGGCTCGATGGCAGAAAACCGGCCAATCGTGCAAATGGCGACGGCAGCGAGGGGTAGCGGCGATCGAGTTCGCATTCGTGTTCCCGCTGTTCTTCCTGATTTTTTACGCGATTGTCACGTTCGGGATGATTTTTCTAATCAAACAGAACCTGACATTCGCCGCGTCCGAAGGAGCGCGCGCCGCGTTGAATTACACGTCGTCGCCGTGCGACCGGTTGAAGGCCGCAGCTACGACCGCATGCACGGCGATCAACGGTGGCAACACGCCGTGGGGAAAGTTCGCGACAGTTGCGACCCAGGTAGCCGGCGGATCGACACCGGCCGCGAATTGTGGCTCGTCGTTCACCCCGTCATCACCGAGTTCCTGCACCGCAGCGTTCACGTCGTCTTCCGCATCCCCGTTCAACGTGGTCGTGACGATGACGTACTCGTACGCGGACAAACCGGTGATCCCGTGGCTATTCATCTTTTCGGCGCCTCAATTGCAAAGCAGTGCGACGGTGCAGATTTCACCGAACATGCTTTGACGGGCGCGAACTCTTTTATATGACAGCAGCAGTCTTTGAGTCGTATCCACGCTCCAGAACCTGATTCCGGCATTCCAATATCAACATGGCCAACAATCTGACAAAAATCGTCGCGGGGTTATTGATTGCGATCGCTATTCTGCTCGGAATCTATGCGTGGATGCTGGGACGTAACACGCCACAGTCCGCGCCGGCACCGCAGGCCGTTGCCGTAAACCCGGTGCCTGTCGTGATCGCCACGCGTACGCTGCCAGTGGGCCAACCGATCGCCGCCGACGCATTGAAGATCCAACCGATCGCCCCGGCGCCGGCGGGCGCGTATACAGACCCAGCCGCACTGGTTGGCCGGGTTCCCGCGAGAGATATCCCAGCATCGGCGCCGGTCGTCTCCGACGCGTTGGTGTCTGGGCTTGCCGAGGACGTTCAACCCGGCGAACGTGCGATCGCAGTTCGCGTCGACGAAACCAACGCTGTCGGCAACCGATTGCGGCCCGGCAACTTCGTGGACGTGTTTCTGAACCTGAAGCGCGAAGGTAACTCGATGCTCGACGGCGAAGTCTCGCAGACCCAAGCGCGGCTCCTGATGTCGAGGGTCCGTGTGTTGTCGTTCGGCGATGCGACGCCGGATCGCGACAGCGGCAACAACACGAACGGCAGTAACGGTCAGCCCAGCGGCGTGCGTATCGCGGTGCTCGCGGTGCCGACTGCACAGGTCGATGCGCTGACGCTCGGCGAGTCGAGCGGTCGCCTGACGCTTGCGCTGCGTAATCCGCGCGATGACGAACTTGCGGTGCAGACGGTCGCGGTACGCACGGACAACAAGCTGTCGCCGTCGGCGCTTGCCGCGGCCGGGGTGTCGCTGCAACAACTGTCCGGCACGCCGAAAAGCGCCGTGTCCAACATGAATGTGCCGCCGTTGCCGGCGCGTCTGCCGCCGGCGGTGCGGACCGTAGGGGGGAGCGGTAGCGGCAACAGCATCGAAGTGATCCGCGGCGGCCGGTCGGAAACGGTTGCGTACTGAAAGAAATCGATGGCCATCGATATCAGCGACGACAAGTAGAGGCCGTGCGACGGTCTACCAAACAATGAAAAACACACTGATTGCATTTGCGATAGCTATCTGCACCATGACCTTCGCATCGCTCGCGAGCGCGAGCGGCACGATCGAACTCGCGGTCGGCGCGCAGCGGCAGATTTCGGCCGGCCGTTCGCTGCAGCGGGTTGCGGTCGGCGACCCGGCGATCGCCGATGTACTGATCATGAAGGGCAGTCGTTCCGGCTCGGTGCTGCTGACCGCCAAAGCGCCCGGTGCGACGAACGTGATGTTGTGGGAGCGTGGCCGCGACGAGCCGACGGTCTGGAGCGTCGAGGTCGTGGACGCGGCCGCGCACGCGGTGCTCGACGATTCCACGCCGCGCGTGAATGCGTACGGAGGAACGGCGGTGCTGCGGGGAACGTCGGCATCGCTCGATGCCCACGAGCGTGCAGTAGCAGTTGGCAAGAACATGGCAGGAAAAGGCGCAGTGATCGACCGCTCCACACTAGCTGGCAAGAACGTCGTGCAAGTCGACGTCCGCGTCGTCGAATTCAGCCGTTCGGTGCTCAAGCAGGTCGGCTTCAATTTCTTTAAACAAAGCAATGGATTCTCGTTCGGTTCTTTTTCGCCGGGCGGCGTGCAGTCGTATGGCGGCGGATCCGGTCCGGGTACAGCGGGGTACATTCCGACGCTCGGCTCGCCTGTTGCGTCCGCGTTCAACCTCGTCGTGAACGCGGCGGGGCACGGCATCTTTGGTGATCTGTCGTTGCTCGAAGCGAACAATCTCGCGCGCGTGCTGGCCGAGCCGACGCTCGTTGCACTGTCTGGTCAAAGCGCAAGCTTCCTCGCAGGCGGCGAAATTCCGTTTCCGTCGCCCCAGGGGCTTGGCTCGACCGCGATCCAGTGGAAGCAATACGGTATCGGGCTCTCGCTGACGCCGACGGTGCTGAGCCCGCAGCGGATTGCGCTGAAGGTCGCGCCGGAATCGAGCCAGCTCGATTACGTGAACAGTGTGACGATCAGCGGCGTTTCGGTGCCCGGGATCACGACCCGCCGCGCCGATACGACGGTCGAGCTCGGCGACGGCGAGAGCTTCGTGATTGGTGGGCTGATCGACCGCCAGACGATGTCGAACGTCAGCAAGGTACCGCTGCTCGGCGACCTGCCGATCATCGGCACGTTCTTCAAGAATCTGAACTACCAGCAGAACGACAAGGAATTGCTGATCATCGTGACGCCGCATCTTGTGGCACCGATCGCGAAGGGCGCGGCATTGCCGGCAACGCCTGGCGAACTGTCGGAGCAGCGTGACGGGCCGGTCTGGCGATCGTATCTGGGTGGTGTGGCGTCGCCCGACGCCGCGCCGGGATTTTCGAAATGAATGCGAAGCATTGCGCATGGCGGCGCACCGCTACGCCTTGCGTAATCGGGGGTGTTCGACATGAATGCACGAACCCAATCATTGTGTGAACCCGCCGTGACCGACTATTTCGTTTGCGCGTCGTCGAAGGAGGCGCACGTCCGTTGGCTCGCCGATACGCTCGTGTCGGCCGGTGCGGTCGAGGCTGCCTCGCTCGAACCGGGCGTGCTCGCCCAGCGCATCACGGGCATCAATCCGGCGCTGGTGTTCATCGATTTCTCGGAAGGCAGCGAAGCGGCGAGCGTGGCCGCCGCCATGGTGCGTGCCGCCCATCCGGGGCTGCCGATCGTTGCGCTCGGCTCGCTCGCACAGCCGGAGAGCACGCTTGCCGCGCTGCGCGCCGGCGTGCGCGATTTCATCGATGTGTCGGCGCCGGCCGAAGAAGCGCTACGGACGACACGCGGCTTGCTCGCGAACGTCGGCGAGCCGGCCAGTCGACATGGCAAGGTCGTTGCGTTGCTCGGTGCGCGCGCCGGGATGGGCGTGAGCACACTCGCGGCGAATCTCGCGGTCTGGCTGCAGAAGCGTGCGCTCGGCCCGGGCGCGGCCGCTGCGGACGGCGGCAGCGTGCCGGCGGGGCGCCAGACCGCGCTCGTCGATCTGGGGCTGCCTGCCGGCGATGCCACGCTGTTCCTGAATACGCGCTGCGAATTCCATTTCGTCGACGCAGTTCAAAATCTGCGCCGCATCGATCGCACGTTCGTGAATACCGCACTGACCCGACACCAGAGCGGCGTCGCGTTGACGACGCTGCCACCCGATCTCGGCGGCTTGCGCGAGGTGTCGTATGCATCGTGTATCGGTCTGCTGAACCGGTTTCGCGCGTTCTTCGACCAGCAGGTCGTCGACCTCGGCGGGTTTTCGAACCGCGAGTTCGTGACGCAGATTGCCGCTTCTGCCGACGAAGCGTGGCTCGTCTGCGATCAGGGTGTCGCGTCGATCGTATCCGCGGCCGACCTGGTTACCGGGCTGCGCGATGCCGGCATCGACACCGATCGTGTAAAGCTCGTCGTCAACCAGTACGACGCCGATCTCAACCTGATGCCGGGGCAAATCGCCGAGCGTCTCGGGCTGTCGCTGGTCGGTACGCTGCCGGCGCGTCGCGTTGCGATCGGCCAGGCCGCGAATCAGGGGCGGCTGATCATCGATGTGGCGGAACGCGATCCGTACGTGCGGGCGCTCGAGTCGCTCGCCACGCGGTTGCCCGGTGTGTCGGGCATGGCGGGCACGTCGCGCGTCGCCCCGGGTCTGTCCGCACTGAAACGTTTCATTCAACCTTCGTCCAAGCGGTCGTAAGCGATGGCACACGACATTCAATTCGCCGACGGCGCAGCGCCGTTCTCCCAGACGCAGCAATTCCACGACATCAAGAATGCCGCGCACGAGCATCTGCTGACGCGCATCGAGGAACTCGGCGCCGAGTTTGGCCGATGGTCCCGCCAGGCGATCAACCAGTTCGTCGATCTGGAGGTCGACAGCTTCGTGCGCCTGCGTCGCATCCCGCTCAACGAGAACGAGGTGCGCGCGATCGCCGAGGCGTTGACGAAGGAGCTTGCCGGTTTCGGGCCGATCGAGGACTTGCTCGCGGACCCGGCGGTCGAGGACATCCTGATCAACGGCTACAACGACGTCTATGTGTCGCGTCACGGCATTCTGTCCAAGCTGCCGGTGCGGTTCACCGACAACGCGCATCTGCTGCGGATCGTGCGCCGGATCCTCGCGCCGATCGGACGTCGTCTCGACGAGTCGAATCCGATGGTCGATGCCCGGCTGCCCGACGGTGGCCGCGTGAACGTCGTGATCGAACCGCTGTCGCTCGCCGGTCCGATCGTTTCGATCCGGAAATTCCGCAAGGATCCGTTGAAGCCGTCCGACCTGCTCGGCAACGGCACGTACAACGAAGAAATCGGCGCGTTGCTCGAAGCGGCGGTCGAGGCGCGCTGCAACGTGCTCGTGTCGGGCGGCACGAGTTCCGGCAAGACGTCGCTGCTCAACGCGCTCGCATTCCATATTCCCGAGGGCGAGCGTGTCGTGACGATCGAGGACACGGCCGAACTGTCGCTGAACCACCCGCACGTCGTGCGTCTGGAGAGCCGCCCGGGCGGTTTCGACGGAACGGGCGTCGTGACGATCCGCGATCTGCTGCGCAACACGCTGCGGATGCGGCCGGACCGGATCATCGTCGGCGAAGTGCGTGGCGGTGAAGTGCTCGAGATGCTTCAGGCGATGAACACGGGCCACGACGGTTCGATGGGCACCGTGCACGCAAGCTCGCCGCGCGAGTGCCTGTATCGCCTCGAGATGCTGGCGGGCTTTGCCGGTTTTCAAGGCACCGAGTCGAGCCTGCGCCGGCAGATCGCGAATGCGATCGACTTCATCGTGCAGATCGGGCGTTTGTCGAATGGGCGGCGTCGGATCTTGTCGATTACCGAAGTGACCGGCCTGTCCGACAACATCATCGCGACGCAGGAACTCTATCGCTACGAAGCACGCGTGACGCCGGAAGGCGAGGAGATCGATCACTGGGAGTCGCTCGGCATCCATCCGCATTCGCCGAAGCTGGTGCGCTTCCGGCAGGCGCTGGCGAATACCGGATTCGGTGGCGGTGGCGGCTTTGGCGGTAGCGGATTCGGTCGCGGCGGAGGCTTCAATGTATAGCCCGATGATCTGGGTGCTGGTGGTCGCGATGCTATGTGTGGCGTCGGCACTCATGTTATGGCGACACGCAGAGACGCGACGCGTGCGAGCCGATGCGAAGCGATTTATCGACAGCCGGGTTGAACCTGGTGGACGCGCGCCGGTATCGGCCCCGCGATCGGCCGCCTCCCGTGGCGCGCGTACAGTAGAACTGTCCGGCGATGGGCCTCGCAGTATGGTGTCGGGTGCGTTCTGGGCGCATTGGTATGCCGTGGCCGCGGAATACCTCGGCAACCTCGTTAGCCGCGCGGGCATCGAAGGCGCGCGCGGAAAAGCGATTACCGCGCTTGTCGTACTCGTTGCAATTGCGGCAATCGCAGGCAGTCGTGGCGGCGTGCTCGCGTGTTTCGCGGCGATTGCATGCGGGAGTGCAGTGTTCGGCGTCTGGCTTGCGTCTCGAATCCAGCGGCGGCGGCTGAAAATCGTCCGGCAGATACCGTCGTTTCTCGACGGGATCGTGCGACTGGTGACGCTCGGTAACAGCGTACCGGCTGCATTCCAGGCCGCGCTACTGACGACGGAGGAGCCGCTACGAGGCTGCCTCGATCACGTATCCCGGATGCTGCGCACAGGTGTCGAGATCGACCGGGCGATGCTTCATATCGCGACGATTTACCGAACCGAGGAGTTCGAGCTGCTCGGGTCGGTGCTGCGGCTGTCAGTCAAGTATGGTGGCCGTGCGGACGTGATGCTGGAACGCATGGCCATTTTCATGCGGGACCTTGAGCAGGCGGAACGCGAGTTGACCGCGATGTCGGCGGAGACTCGGTTGTCGGCGTTCGTACTCGTGATGCTGCCGATCGCGATCGGCAGCTTTGTCGTCATGACCAATCCGACATATTTGCAAGGAATGTGGAACGATTCGCTTGGGCGATTGCTTCTTATGTTTGCGTTCCTGATGCAGTTGGCAGGTAGCGTGTGGCTGTATCGAATGGCTCGACTCAGGTGATGCGATGACAGCAACTCAGATCGGATCGATCGCTTTGGCGCTGGGTGCACTCGGCGTGCTGTTGTTCGGGATAGTTGCGTTGCTGCGCGCGACCGCTGCGTCGCGTGCCGAGCGTGCGCTAGTTGATGCGCTCGACCGGCGCATGGCCGCACTTGAGGCGGCCAAGGCCCGGCCCGTGTCGAATGGAGAAGCGCCTGCGAAGCCCGAGGTAAGCGGTAGTCGGCAGCGTGTTGAGCGTCTGCTCGAACGGCTTTCGGCGGCGGGGATGCGCTGGCTCGATACCGGGTTCGGCAAACACGTCGTAGCGGACGAGGATCGTCGTCTGCTTGAACAATGTGGTTATGTTGACGCGCGTTCGCGAGGATTATTTCTGAGCGCGCGGATCGCGTGTGGAATCGTGCTGCCGCTGCTGTTTGCAATATTCGCCAGTGGCCGGATGAAAGGCGGTTATTGGTTGATTGGCATGTTTGTCGCGTTCGGGCTTGGCTTCATGCTGCCCAAGTTGTACGTGCAACGCCGTGCTTCGTCTCGGCGGCAGAGTGTCGAAGATGAATTACCGCTGTTCGTCGACATGCTGCGCTTGTTGCAGGGTGTCGGACTGTCGCTCGATCAAAGCCTGCAGGTCGTGACGAACGATTTTCGCGGAATGATGCCGGTGCTGTCGTCTGAGGTTGGAATCGCGCAGCGTCAGTTCGTGGCGGGCCGTACGCGCGAGCAGTCGATGCAGCGGTTATCGGGAGGTTTCGAGAACGAGGATTTGCGTGCGATCGTGCGCCTGATGGTCCAGGTCGACAAGCACGGCGGTGCGGTGCAGGAGCCGCTCAAGCAGTTCGGCGACCGGTTGCGCGAGACGCGTCGTTCGATGCTTCGCGAGCGGATCGGCCGGCTGACGGTGAAGATGACAGGGGTGATGGTGCTGACGTTGTTGCCTGCGTTGCTCATCGTGACGGCCGGACCGGGATTTCTGGCAGTGACACGTGCGCTGGCGACGCATCATTGATGGTTGGAAGGAAAGGCGATGAAGCTGATCTGCGGAATGGTGGGGCGCGCGAGTGTGACGATGGCAGTGCTCCTGCTCGGCGCATGCGCGACCAAGGACAACGGATATGGTGTTAGCGCTCAGGCGGAGCGGGCGGCCCTGATTCAAGCGGCCGATCAGAAGCAGTCGGTGCCGGATACGCCAGCGATGTACCTGAGCCTGATTCAGCGGATGCAGGCGCAGGGACTTTACTATGCGTCGCTTGCACATATCGACGCGTACGACAAGGCGTACGGCGTGTCGCCGGATACGATTCTGCTGCGTGCGGACGCCCTGCGGATGACCGAGCAGCCGGCTGCCAGTGCGGCCGCGTATTCGCAGTTGCTGAAGACACCACTCGCTTCACGTGGCTACCGCGGGCTTGGGCTGATTGCTGGCGCCGCTGGCGATTTCGGCCGCGCCGCTCAGGCGCTGGCCCAGGCATCGGAGCTTGCGCCAACCGATGCATCGTTGTTGTCCGATCTCGCCTATGCGAGGCTGCGCAATGGCGACATCGTCGGCGCGCGCGTACCGCTGATGAAGGCGGCCGAGCTCGATCAACGCAATCCAAAGATCGTCAGCAATCTCGCGCTATACCTTATCGCGGCGGGGCGTTCACAGGATGCGCAGCGATTGATGAATCAGCAGCATTTGCCGGCAGATATCCGAAAGGACATCGGCAACGATGCCGTGAAGGTTGCAACCGCGGCACGCGTGCAACAACGTGCGGTTGCGGAACCGCCGGTGGTATCGCGACATGGCGTGAATTCTGCGATTACGCCGATGGCGAACAATTTTGGCTACGACCAGACCGTGCCGCTGCTGCAACGGTTTGCACAATGAATAGACAGGCAGGAAGCGACATGAACAACAAACATCATCGAAACCTGCGTGCAGGTCGAATCGTGGTGCTGGGCGCGATGGTATGCACGGCAATGGGCGCCGCCGCCGCATATGGACAACAGTCCGCGACGCCGATTGCGTCGGATATCGGTCGCTCGACAAAAGAATGGCTGTCTATGCAGCGCGAAAACCGCGCGGCGGCCCCGACGCAACCGATGCTGGGGGACGTTGCAACACTCGTCTATCAACGTTACCTGGACTCGTTCAAGAACAAGATTCCGGAGTCGATGGGTTCACAGATTGGTTCTGCCAACGGAACGTCTGGCGGCGGGCAGGGTGTGCAGTAGGCGAGATGACGATGCGCGCAGACCAATCATCCGTGGCTTGCCGGCGCGGCGCTGTCTGGCCGGGACGGCGCCGCCAGCGTGGCTCGTTTGCAATAACCGCTGCGATTTGGTTGGCGATCGCGATCATCGTACTTGGCGTGATCGATATCGGTCGTTTTTACGCTGAACGCCGCCAAATGCAGGCGGCGGCTGATTTGGCTGCGCTATCGGCGGTTTCGCAGGTTGCGGATAAGACTTGTCAGGCGGCGAAGGCAGCAGTCCAGCAAGTCGCAACTCCTTCAGCGAATTCCGTACCGACAAACGCCACCGTTTCCGTGTCGTGTGGTGTCTGGGCTCCGCCTCAAGGGGCCGGCGGTAGTGCGACGTTTACGCGTCTCAGTGGAGATCCGGTCGACGTCAACGGACGCTGCGATGGCTTGTCGACCGGAGGTGCAAACGGCGCTTCAGCAAATGCCGTATGCGTTACCGTGTCCGAGCCGGTGAGCGGCATTTTCCGCAGTGGAACGATCGGTGCGTCGGCCATTGCCAAGAGTACTCCGAGCGATACGTTTACGCTCACTACGTCGCTTTTGACGTTAAATGGTGGGCTGGCCAATCAGTTGCTTCAGTCGCTGACCGGTTCACCTAATGTGCTCAGCCTGAGCGCCGTTGACTATCAAGGACTGGCGCAAGTCAATCTGAAACTCGGGAGCATTCTCGCCGATTTGCCGGTCGGCACGAGCACATCTGTGCTGAACGGCACAGTGACGCTCGGCCAACTGGCCAATGCAATGGTGCAAGCCGCGACGCAGCAGAATCTGGTCGGATTGAATCTGAATGTTCTGAATGCAATCGTCGCAGGACTCTGTACCAACAATAACTGCGGGGGGCCGCAGATTGCTCTCAATCAACTGGTTTCCGCGACTGTTGCAGGCGGAAATTCCGCCGTCGATGCTAGCGTCAATGCGCTCGGATTGCTTTCGACTGCTCTGCAAGTCGCGAATGGCACGAACCCAATCATCATTAAGAGCTTGGGTGTCCAGACGCCGACCGGGCTCGCCCCGCTACTTAACGCAACGGTGTCAGGCTCCGTATCACTCGCTGGAACGCCGCCATCTACCGCCAGCGGCCCACCCGGACCGGCGAGTTGCGGAACGACTGATTGCACGACCAATACGTCGAGCGCTCAGGGGCGAGTGTTTCTTTCTACCAATATTTCCCTGTTGTCGACTTGTCCGGACGGGTCGCTCGTTTATTCCGGGAACTCGTGTTCCAATGGAAGTAAATCAGTACCACTGTTAGGCTTTAATCTGCCGGTCACCGCCTATGTCGCGCCAGCACTAGCAGGTTTGGCGTCCGTGACCTGCACGGCGAATAAGAAAACCGCAACGGTAAATACGCAGACCGGGGCGCTCGTGGTCATGATTGGCGGATCTCCGTCATCTACTCCACCGAGTCTCACCGTGCCCCCGGGTTCTCCGACATACACGCCGGATGGAAATTCAATTCAGCTCATATCGGTAAGCCTGCAGGGCCTACTGGCGCTCACGGGCCTGACGAGTTCGCCGGTACTGGCGCCTTTACTGACTCCTATCCTGGCGCTTGTTGGTCTGGACACACTTACAGTCCAGGTGAGCCTGCAAACGGGAAAGTTGGTGGTGCCCGTCGCTAATCAGAACGTGGCTCCGCTGACGTTCGAGTATTCTCTGGCAACGAATCCACCGACACTCGCATCGTCGGTGTATGCATGTCCTTCGAGTGTCAATAATCCGAACATGCTGTGCGTTGGCACCGACCAATTCCTCGCGCCTGCCACGCAGAGCTTGCTGAGTAGCAACCTCACACTGAAGCTGTCCTCGAAAGGAGGATTGTCGGGTCTTGTCGCTGCTCTGTTGAATCCGCTGCTTGATCAGTTGACGGGCCCGCTGTTGTCGCTGCTGAAGCCGATCTTGCTTCCGCTTGTCATGCAACCGATCGACTCGCTTCTGACCAGCGTCACAGGTTTGCTTGGCTTGAGTTTGGGCAATGCATACGTGACGAATACGCCGGACGCAATCAAGTGTGGTGATCCTATGCTCGTTAAATGAATATTGAGTATTTTCGGCGATGAACCGGGATGTATCTGTTTCTCCCGGACATGCTGCCGATCGGCAGCACCACGCACCTCGTCATCAACCGTAGCCGTACCCGAAGAATGAGACCCACCCACGCAATCGAAGAACTCGACCTCTACGTCTGGGAAGGCAAGGCGGACATCGTAGACCGCGTCGCCCGGTGCATGGCGAGCTTCGACGTCGAAGTGATCCGCGCCGACAACGCGGAAATCTCGGCCGAGCGCGCCGCGTTGCGGCCGTCGCTGGCGATCATCAGCGTGACGATGATCGAAACCGGCGCGGCGTTCCTGCGCGACTGGCAGGCCAACATCGGCATGCCGGTCGTCTGGGTCGGCGCGGCGCGCGATCACGACGCGTCGCAGTATCCGCCCGAGTATTCGCATATCCTGCCGCTCGACTTCACCTGCGCGGAGTTGCGCGGGATGGTCGGCAAGCTCGTCACGCAATTGCGCGCGCACGCGGCCGAAACGCTGCAGCCGACCGTCCTCGTCGCACACTCGGAATCGATGCAGGCGCTGCTGCATGAAGTCGACACCTTCGCCGACTGCGACACCAACGTGCTGCTGCACGGCGAAACCGGCGTCGGCAAGGAGCGCATCGCGCAGCTGTTGCACGAGAAACACTCGCGCTACCGGCATGGCGAATTCGTGCCGGTCAACTGCGGCGCGATTCCCGACGGCCTGTTCGAGTCGCTGTTCTTCGGGCACGCGAAAGGATCGTTCACCGGTGCGGTTGTTGCGCATAAAGGCTATTTTGAACAGGCCGCGGGCGGCACGCTGTTCCTCGATGAAGTCGGCGATCTGCCGCTTTATCAGCAGGTCAAGCTGCTGCGCGTGCTCGAGGACGGCGCGGTGCTGCGCGTCGGCGCGACGTCGCCGGTCAAGGTCGATTTCCGGCTCGTCGCGGCGAGCAACAAGAAGCTGCCGCAACTCGTGAAAGACGGGCTGTTCCGCGCGGATCTCTACTATCGGCTCGCGGTGATCGAACTGAGCATCCCGTCGCTGGAAGAGCGCGGCGCGGTCGACAAGATCGCGCTGTTCAAGTCGTTCGTCGCCGAGGTCGTCGGCGAGGAGCGGCTCGCGCAGCTGCCCGACCTGCCGTACTGGCTCGCGGACGCGGTGGCGGACAGCTATTTCCCCGGCAACGTGCGCGAGCTGCGCAATCTGGCCGAGCGCGTCGGCGTGACGGTGCGGCAGACGGGCGGCTGGGACGCCGCGCGGCTGCAGCGGCTGATCGCGCATGCGCGCAGTTCGGCGCAGCCGGTGCCGGTGGAGAGCGCGGCGGAGGTCTTCGTCGACCGCAGCAAGTGGGACATGAACGAACGCAATCGCGTGATTGCCGCGCTCGATGCGAACGGCTGGCGGCGCCAGGATACGGCGCAGCAGCTCGGCATCAGCCGCAAGGTGTTGTGGGAAAAAATGCGCAAGTATCAGATCTTCGACGAGGAACCCGAAACCCGCGAAAGCGAGTAATTAATGAGATAAAATCGCGCTGAATTACAACGACTCGGGCGGGGAATAGAACTTCATGAGCCATATGACGGGGTTGGGGCGGGCATGCGTGTTGCTCGCCATGGTAGGAGGCATGCAAGGCGCGTACGCGCAGGGCTTGGCAAGCAGCACGTCGCCGGCGGTGCAGCAGGCGTCGGCGCCCGTAGCGGCGATTCCGGCGATCGATCCGCAGGTTCAGTCGTCGGTGCAGCCGCAGGCCGGCGAGACGACGGGGCAGAGCACGGTCGACGAACTGCAGCGGCAGATCCAGTCGCATGCGCTGACGGAAATGCGCACGAGCTATAACGGCAGCTATGGCGCGAGTCTGCTGTTCAACGTAAAGGACGGTTCCTACTTCGTCGCGTTGTTTCAGCAGAAGGCGTTCTGGCGCGTGGTCAAGACCTACGACGAATCGCGCGCGGAGCTGATCTATCGCGATTTCTCGCGTCAGGCCGAGCGTCTGGCCGTCAATGAACTGCGCGCGGCGAAGCTGGAATCGCAGAAGGCGCAGATGGACCGGCAGATAGAGGTCACGCAGGAGCGGGCGCGACGCCTGCAGGCCGATATCTCGATCGCGCGCGAGCAGCAGGCGGCGGTCGCCGATCGCCAGAAGAACGTACGCAACGAAACGGCGGCGCTGCAGGCGCAGCAGGCCGAACTTCAGGCGCAGCTGCGTTCGCTGCAGCAGCAGGTGCGTTCGCTGCAGCGTGAGGCCGACGCGGGACTGCCGACGACGGCCCGCTGAGCGGGAAGCGGCGGTGCGGCGACATGCCGCGCCGGCCGTTCAAGCAAAAAGGGCAAGCCGGTTGGCTTGCCCTTTTTGTTGTGCGCCCAGCATGGGCGCACTCCTGCGGGTGAAAGTCCCGCCATAAGCTGGTCATGGCGAATGAAGTGAAGCGCAACTGCATGAGGGCGACCGAGTGTGGGGAGGAAGCGTGGAGCGTAAATCGCGAGCCGATGGACAAGAACCGTATAGAAGGCGCTGCCGAGCAGGGCGAGCGGGCAACAAACCGCAAAGCTCTCGTGACCAAAGCGAAGCGGCGTAAATACGGCGGTTGTGCGATGAAGGAGTGCGTTTCTTACCTGGGGAGATCTCGCCTTGTGCCTGAAAGGGCGACGGTGCAGACCGGAGCGAGAAGTCAGCAGAGGCCGTAGTAGTGAGGTGGTGTGGCCGGGAAGGCTAAAGCTGCCAGCGAAGGGCCGAAGGAATGGGAGGGCAAGCCCTCTGGTTCTCGGAAGTGAATAGCCTCAGATGTTCGCGTAAGTGAAGCTCGCCGAACGGTGGATAGGGTGAAGCCCGACAGGCCCAGGCAGCGAGGAATCAGTTTCGGTGAAGCAGACAACAGCGAACCTGGGTGTCGGGTCGGGAGCAACACAAGCCCGGCAACCTCAACCATTCCAACCGCCCGGTGCGGACCCGCATGCCGGGTGGTGTGGGAGGGGATCGGTCACGTTAACTGACCGCCCCTATCCCGATTTACTGGCCGTCCGGCACGATTCGCCGGCGGCGCGTGACGATCACCGGCCCGTTGCCGCTGCGTGCATCGGACGGCGCGCTGCCCGATGCATCGCCGCCGGCCTCGCGCGGCGCACCGTATTCGCGCGGCGTGCTGTAGCCTTCGCGCGGTTCGCGCGAGCCGTAGCCCTCACGCGGTTCGCGGGAACCGTAACCCTCGCGGGGTTCGCGCGAGCCATAGCCCTCGCGCGGTTCACGGGAACCGTAGCCGCCGTCGCCGCGCGATTCGCGGGGGCCGCCGTGCGAGCCGTACGGGCTGTGGCCGCCACCTTCACGGCCGCCGGGACGCCCGCCGGTGCGCGGGCCGCGCGGGCCGCCGCCGGGGCGCGAGCCGCCGGTGTCGAGCTGGATCGTGGAAATCGCACGCTTGTAGATGCCTTGCAGACCCACGGGGGTGCGCAGCATCACCAGATACTGGTCGAACGACTCGATGCACCCCGTCAGGCGAATGCCGTTGACGAGATAGATTTCAACGCGCTTACGTTCCTTGCGCGCGGAATTGATGAAGTCGTTTTGCGGATGGGATTCTGCGGGATTGGCCATTGAGGTGCGGCAGGAGCCTGCGTCAGAGAATATGTTGTGCGTGTGTGTGGCGTGTGTTCGTCCACAAGGTGTTTGGCGGGATTTTACCCTGTTCGTTCAGGAAGCGCCCAGTCGCGATTGTGTCGAACCGTAACCCACTATAGACGCTCCCGTCCGTTTTCGCGATCCGGCCGAATGGCTAGCGTCTGCTGCCGCTCATAACCAAGGTCGAATGTTCGCTGCCGGTCGTCTCGTCGTCGGCAGGATTTTCCGCCCCAAATGTGTGCAGCAACGGGTGCCGCGCGTATTTCGTTACGTTGCGTTACGTCTCTCGCAGCGCGGTAGCACCTGGCCGCGCGCGTCCCGCTTACATTCGCCGCTGATGCCGGGCAGGCCGGCGGAACAGGGACTCGGAGATGAATCAAAGGCGCATGGCAGGGTGGGTCGGAGGCGTGGCATTGCTGGCTTCCGGTAGTGCAATGGCGGGACACGTCGATCTGTCGGTCGGCATCGGCGTCCCGGCGGCGCCGGTCTATGTCGAACCGGCGCCGGTCTATGTGGCGCCGCCGCAGCCGGCGGTGGTCGCGTATCCGGGCTACGGGTACGGCTACGACGGCGATGACGACGACGATCGGTATCGAAAGTGGCGCCGGCACTACTACAAGCACTGGCACCGGCATCACGACGACGATGACGATTGAAGTCGCGGCAGGCGACGCAGCCCTTAGCCTTGCTTCGCCGCGTTGATTTTCGCCAGTTCCTCGTCGCGCAGCGCGCGGCGCAGGATCTTGCCGACGTTCGTCTGCGGCAGCGCGTCGCGGAACTCGACGAATTTCGGCATCTTGTAGCCGGTCAGGTTCTTGCGGCAGTGCGCGAGTACGTCGTCGACCGTGAGCGCCGGGTCGCGCCGCACGACGAACACCTTGATCCGTTCGCCCTGCACGTCGTCCGGGATCCCGATCGCCGCCGCTTCGCTGATGCCCGGGTGCATCACGAGCACTTCCTCGATTTCGTTCGGATACACGTTGAAGCCCGACACGAGGATCATGTCCTTCTTGCGGTCGATCAGGCGCACGAAGCCGCGTTCGTCCATCACGCCGATGTCGCCGGTGCCGAGCCAGCCGTCGGCGTCGATCACCTTCGCGGTTTCGTCGGGGCGCTGCCAGTAGCCGCGCATCACCTGCGGCCCGTGCACGCACAGCTCGCCCGGCTCGCCGATCCCGGCCCAGCTGCCGTCCTCACGGCGAAAGCGCACGAGCGTCGACGGCGCCGGCAGCCCGATCGAGCCGCTGAACGCCGCCATCGCGTTCAGGTCCACGGGGTTCATCGTGACGATCGGCGAGCATTCGGTCAGCCCGTAGCCTTCGACGACGGGTCGTCCCGTCACCTGCTGGAAGCGCTCCGCGACGGCGCGCTGCATCGCCATGCCGCCCGCCATCGCGAGCTTGAGTTTCGAGAAGTCGCGCTTGCGGAATTCCTCGTTGTCGAGGAACGCGTTGTACAGCGTGTTGATGCCGGTGATGCCCGTGAAGGTTTCGTGGCGGAGGATCTTCATCACCATCGTCATGTCGCGCGGATTCGCGATCAGGATGTTGCGGCCGCCGAGTCCCATGAAGATGAACGCGTTCACGGTCAGCGAATAGATGTGATAGAGCGGCAGCGGCGTCAGCACGGTCTCGATGTCGCCGGTGAGCTGGTCGGCGATCCACGCCTTCGCCTGCAGCAGGTTCGCGATCAGGTTGCCGTGCGTGAGCATCGCGCCTTTCGCGACGCCGGTCGTGCCGCCCGTGTACTGCAGGAACGCGAGGTCGTCGCGCGTCAGCGGCGCGGGTTGCGGCTTGTTGCGCGCGCCGAGCGCGAGCGCGGAGCGCAGCTGCACGGCCTGCGGCAGATGGTAGGCCGGCACGAGCTTCTTCACGTGCTTGAGCACGAAATTGATCAGTCGTCCTTTCGCATTGAAGCCGTCGGCGAGCAGGTCGCCGAGCGCGGTGACGACGATGTTCTTCACCTGCGTTTCGGGCAGCGCATCCTGCAGCGTGCGCGCGAAGTTCTCGAACACGACGATCGTCTGCGCGCCGCTGTCCTTCAGCTGATGCGCGAGTTCGCGCACGGTGTACAGCGGATTGACGTTGACGACGATTGCGCCGGTCTTCAGCGTGCCGAACAGCGCGACCGGATACTGGAACGTATTGGGCAGCATGATCGCGACGCGGTCGCCGGGCTTCACGCCGATCGACTGCAGATACGACGCGAACGCCTCGACCTTGCGCGCGAGCGTGCGATAGGTCATCGACGCGCCCGCGCTGACGTACGCGACGCGATCGGCGAAGCGCGTCGTGCATTCGTCGAAGAACTGCACGAGCGACGCATATTGCGTGATGTCGATTTCGTGCGGCACGCCGGGCGGGTATGACGCGTACCAGATACCGTCGGTGTTCGGTGGCGCCTGCGTGGCGGCGGTCGCTGCGGGAGCGGGCATGATGTGTCTCCAGTGTCGACCGGCGTTGACGCTTCGGCGTCTGCGCCGGTCCCTTGCTATGCGGTCGGTCGGTGTCGGCGCTTGCGCGCCTGCTCCGGTCCATGCTTGTACGATCGATGCCGGGCTGCGCTTCGGGCGCTTGCACCGGCTCCCTGTCTTTCAATCAAGCCGTTCGGCAAACACCGGCGCACGCCGAATCCGCATCCGGAATCGCACTGCGCGGCCGAACGGGGCAGCGCGCGTCGCGGCCCGTTCGCGCGCAAACGCGGTCATCCGTCAACGGAAGGTGTGCATCGTGTTTCCGCGCGATCAATTCGGCGAATGCAGCGTCGCCGCATGGGCTGCGGCCGCATTCGGCGGCAAGCCGAACGCATCGCTGGCGCCCGCGTCGTCGAGGACCGCTGCGAAGATCTCGAGCTGCGCGCTGTCGGGCATCGGCGCCTTCAGTGCGGCGACGATCAGCGACGACAGGCGCGCGATCATCTGCACGTCGTTCATCGTGCGGCCCTGCGAGAACTCGTCGATCAGACTCTCGGTTTCCGCCCCGGCGAGCGCGCCGGACAGCGCGCCGATCGCGAAGTGCAGCCGCCAGCCGAGTTCGTTGCGCGGCAGATGCGGCAGCGCACGCTGGAACGAATCGAAGAAGCGTCCGGCGACGCTCGCGTAGTGCGCGGTCAGGAAGTTGCGCACGAACGGCGACGGATCGGTATACGCGCGGCCGATCAGCCGCAGGAAACCGGGGCCGCCGCGCTCGGGGTCGCGCGACGCCTTCAGCGCCGGAATGAACATCGCGCCGAGCACGTGTTCGCAGGTGATGTGCGCGCCGAGCTGCGCGTCGAAGCGATCGAGGATGCCGAGGCGCTCCTGGTTGAGCTGGTCGAGCCGGCGCGACAGCATCGCGTGGATCAGCGCTTCCTTGCTGCCGAAGTGATAGTTGACCGCGGCGAGATTGACCGCCGCGCGCGACGTGATCTGCCGCATCGACATCGCTTCGAAGCCGTGCTCGATGAACAGGTCCTCCGCCGCATCGAGAATGCGCGCCTTCGTGCCGCCGTTCTGCCGGCCGCCCGACGGCCGCGCCGCGGACGACCGTCCCGCAGATGGCCGCCCCTCCTGACTTACTGCCATGTTCCGCCTCCCATGCCGGTCGCCCGGCCGCGAACTGGTGATTTGTTTATCTGATTCAAACAGCCGTTTTTATTAAGATAAAAAAACGCGGGCAGGGCGGGCAAGCGGTGAATCTGGTCGGATTCCTCTAGATCGATGTGCGGATGCGGAAACGTCGGCGCGCGGCCCCGACAGGGCGGGGCGTGCGCGATGATGCGATGCGGCAACGCAGCGGCTCAGCCGACGGCGCTACGCGTATTGACCGATTGCGTCATGTCGATGCCGCGTCGTTCGCGACTGAACAGGATCAAGACGGCGATCAGCACGGCGACGATGCCGGCCACCAGTGCGAGTGCGAACCCGTAGTCGTTGCCGTGCGACACCGCGAGCGATGCCTGCATCGTCGCGTTGCCCGACGCGAGCAGGTTGCCGAGCTGGTAGACGACGCCGGGGAAGGTCGCGCGGATCTCGTCGGGCGAGATCTCGTTCAGGTGGACGGGAATCACGCCCCACGCGCCCTGTACCGAGATCTGCATCAGGAACGCGCCGGCCGCGAGGGCGAGGGCGCCGCTCGAGAACGCCCACAGCGGCAGCACCGGCAGCGCGATCAGCGCCGCGATGAAGATCGCGCGGCGGCGGCCGATCCGTTCCGAGATCGCGCCGAACGACAGGCCGCCGACGATCGCACCGACGTTCAGCACGATCGTGATCCACGACACGGTGTGCGGATCGAAATGATGCTGTTCGCGCAGGAAGGTCGGATAGAGATCCTGCGTGCCGTGCGAGAAGAAGTTGAAGGCGGTCATCAGCACGATCGCGTAGATCGTGAGCTTCCAGTTCTGCTGCAACGTCGCCGCGAGGCCCGGCCGCGCGCGCTTTTCCATCTGCTTCCACGCCGGTGATTCCGGCACGTGTGCGCGCACGTACAGCACGAGCAGCGCGGGCAGCACGCCGACCATGAACATCCCGCGCCAGCCGATGTACTGGTAGAGCACGCCGAACACGATCGACGCGAGCAGATAGCCGCTCGGGTAGCCGGCCTGCAGCAGTCCCGACACGATGCCGCGTGCATGGGTCGGCACGGTTTCCATCGTCAGTGCGGAGCCGACGCCCCATTCGCCGCCCATCGCGATGCCGAACAGCGCGCGCAGCACGAGCAGGGCAGTCAGGCTCGGCGCGAAGCCCGACGCCAGTTCGAGCACCGAATAGCAGGCGATGTTGACCATCAACGTCGGACGGCGGCCGAAGCGGTCGGCGAGCCGCCCGAAGATCAGTGCGCCGAGCGGACGCATCGCGAGCGTCAGCGTCAGCGCGAACGCGACGGCCGGGATGGTCGACGCGAATTCGGCGGCGATGTCCTTGAGGACGAACACCATCAGGAAAAAGTCGAACGCATCGAGTGTCCAGCCCAGGTAGGCGGCAATCGTGACGTTGCGTTGTTCGCGGGTCCAGCTCATGGCCGAGGTCTCCTCGTTGGCTTGCGCGCGCACGGCAGGCGTACGGATGCGGGCCCGGCCTGCGCGCGGCGCGGGGCACTGATCGAGTGTAGGCGGCGCGCATCGGAATGTGGGGCGCGATAGCGGCGAATCGGGAATAATCCCTACGAAATGCATTGTTTCGGAAACGGAAATGCACGCGTACAACGCAACTGACAGTCGTCTGTATGATGCGCGACGGACGTTTGTATTTGATCTGTAATGAAAGGCGGCGCGTCGCTGCCGAATCAGGAGTCCAGATGACCGAATCTTCCGCCGCCACGCTGCCGGTGCTCGAGACGCGCAGGCTGTGGTTGCGCCCGCGCGTGCTGGCCGATCTCGACGCGTGCATCGCGATGGATCGCGATCCCGAAGTCACGCGGCACATCGCCGGCCCGTGGCACGACCCCGTCGAGCATCGCCGCTTCGTCACGCATCGGATCACGCGCGACTATCCGCCCGGTCTCGGCTACTGGTCGATCTTCGAGAAGGCCGCGCCCGCTGCGTTCGTCGGCTGGATCCTGCTGATTCCCGACTATGCCGACGGCGCGCACGACGTCGAGATCGGCTGGCGGCTCGTGCGCGCGGCGTGGGGACGCGGCATCGCGAGCGAGGCCGCGGCGGCCGTCGTGCGCCATGCGTTCGACACCGTGCGGCTGCCGCGCGTGATTGCCGATATCGCCGCAGCGAATACGGGTTCGCTGCGCGTCGCGCGCAAGCTCGGGATGCATCGCGTCGGCGTGGTGCACGACGGCATCCCGTACGTGCGGCATCGTCTCGTGCGCGACGATTTGCGCGCGTAGCGCGGCACGCGCTGTCAGAGATCGTCAAACGCGCATGCACGGTGGCTGCGACGTATTAACGGCGCGAGCGATCAGGAGTATCGTTGCCGGAATTTCTCGACATGGGGTACGACCATGGCCTTGGGCAACGACGTTCATCTCATTCCCGTCACGCTCGACTCGCTGCGTCCGACGCAGATGACGGTCGGCTATCGCGAAGTCAAGGCGAAGCGCAAGCACTGGAAGACGCTCGGCAAGCGCGCACGCAAGGCTGCGATCGAATCGCACTGGTTTCCGGCCGTGCTCGGGCCGGGCGGACTGCACTACATCACCGATCACCATCATCTCGGCCTCGCGCTGATCGAGGAAGGGGAGACGCGTGTCAACGCGATGCTGCTGAAGGATCTGTCGTGGCTCGACGACACGATCTTCTGGCGCATGATGGAGCACAACCAGTGGGTGCATCCGTTCGGCCCCGACGGTTCGCGCCGCGACTACGCGCATTTGCCGAAGGCGCTCACGGGGCTCGAGGACGACCCGTACCGCAGCCTTGCGGGTGAACTGCGCACCGCGGGCGGCTATGCAAAGGATGCGACGCCGTTCAGCGAATTCCTGTGGGCCGACTTCCTGCGCCAGCATGTGTCGCTCGACCAGATCCGCAAGAACTTCTCGAAGGCGCTCGACATCGCACTGCGTCACGCGCACGAGCAGGACGCGCGCTATCTGCCCGGCTGGTCGGGCGTGATTGCCGTCAAGCCCTGAGCGACGCCATACGCCGACCGCCATGACGACCGCCCCGATCCCGCCCGACGCCGCCCCGCAGCATGCGGAGCATTTCGCCGCACCCGGCGCGGCGCCGCCGCCGCGTGCGCAGCGCATCGGTCTCGATGCGCTGGCCGGCCTGTCGATTGCCGGCCTGCTGATTCCGGAAGCCGTCGCCTATGCGGGGCTCGCGAACCTGCCGCCGCAGGCGGGCCTCATCGCACTGCTGTCGGGGCTCGTAGTCTACGCGCTCACGGGCAGCAGCCGTTTCGCGATCGTGTCGTCGACCTCGTCGTCGGCGGCCGTGCTCGCGGCGACCGTGCTGGCCGAGTCGGGAATGGCGCTGGCCGCGCAGCTCGCGCTGGCGGCCGCGCTGGTCGCGATGACGGGCGTGCTGTTCATCCTCGCGGGTGCCGCGCGGCTCGGCGGCATGTCGGATTTCGTCGCGCGGCCGGTGTTGCGCGGCTTCACGTTCGGGCTGGCGGTGACGATCGTCATCAAGCAGCTGCCGAAGATTCTCGCGGTGTCGGTGCAGCACAGCGATGCACCGCATGTCGCACTCGACCTGGTCTCGAATGCGCCGCACGCGAACCTCGCGAGCGTCGCGCTGGGCGCGACTGCGCTCGTGCTGCTGTTCGTGCTCGGCCGCAGTTCGCGCGTGCCGGCGACGCTCGTCGTGATCGTGCTGTCGATCCTGGCCGGCTACGCGCTCGACTGGCAGCGCTACGGGATTGCCGTGGTCGGGCACATCGATTTCCAGCACCTGTCGTTCGGCCTGCCGCATCTCGACCGCAATGCGTGGATGCAGACGGTCGAGCTCGCATTCGCGCTGATGCTGATCCTGTATGCGGAGTCGTACGGCTCGATTCGCAACTTCGCGTTGAAGCACGGCGACAGCGTGTCGCCGAACCGCGACCTGGTCGCGCTCGGCTGCGCGAACCTCGTGTCGGGGTTGCTGCACGGGATGCCGGTCGGTGCCGGCTATTCGGCGACCTCGGCGAACGAGGCGGCCGGCGCGCAGTCGCGTTTCGCGGGCCTGTGGGCGGCCGGCGTGGTCGCGCTGATCGTGTGGCTGCTGCTGCCGCAGCTCGCGCGCACGCCCGAGCCCGTGCTCGCGGCGATCGTGATCTTCGCGGTCAGCCACTCGCTGCATCCGTCCGTGTTCCGGCCGTACTGGGCGTGGCATCGCGACCGGCTCGTGGTGATCGCCGCGCTGCTCGCGGTGCTCGTGCTCGGCGTGCTGCACGGGCTGCTCGCGGCGATCGGCGTGAGCCTGCTGCTGACGCTGCGCAAGCTGTCCGAGCCGAACGTCAGCGTGCTGGGCCGGCTGCGCGACAGTCACGATTTCGTCGACGTCGCGAGCCACGCGGACGCGAAGCCGATACCGGGCGTGCTGATCGTGCGGCCCGAGGCGCAACTGTTCTTCGCCAATGCCGACCGGATGCTCAATCGCGTGCGTGCGCTGATGAAGGCGGCACCGGATACGCATACGGTGATGCTGAGTCTGGAGGAAACACCGGATGTCGACGGCACGACGATCGAATCGTTGCGCACGTTCGCGGCCGAATGCGCGGCGCACGGCCAGCGGCTCGCGATCGTGCGGCTCAAGCTGCACGCGCTGCATGCGCTGCGCCGCGCGGCCGACGACACCTTGCGCGACGACGCGATGTCGGAGCTGAGCGTCGACGAAAGCCTGCAGAAGCTGCAGGCGGGCGGCGAGATCGGCGGCAGCGCGGGCGCGCTCGCAGGCTGACGGCGCCCGCCGCCGGCCGGGCATCGCCGCCGCGCATTGCGGCCGGCGTTGCCCGGCCTCGTCCGCATCCGTTCGCGGGCCGCGCGATCAGCGCGGCGAGCTCCAGCCCTTGTAGCTCTTCACGTTGTCGCGCGTGACCAGCGTCGGCTCGATCAGGATCATCGGGTTGGCCGGCTTCTGGCCGTTCATGATGCCGTAGCCGACGTTGACGGCCTGCTGCGCCATCGCCCACGGTTCCTGGCTCGCGGACGCCTGCACGAGCGTGTTGGTCTTCAGCGCGACCTCGATGTCGGGCGCCCCGTCGACCGACGTGATCACGATGCCCGGGCGGTTCAGCTGCTTCGCGGCGAGATCGCTGCCGATCGCCTGCGGATCGTTGATCGTGAACACGCCGTCGAGCTTCGGAAAGCGCGTCAGGTAGCCCTGCATCGCGTTCATCCCGCCTTCGCGCGAGCCCTTGCCGTCCTGGTCGCTCGACAGCAGCTTGATGTTCGGGTTCTTCGCGAGCACCGACTTGCAGCCGTTCACGCGATCGATCACGGCCGACACCTGCGGGCCGTTCTCGATGATCACGTTGCCCTTGCCGTTGATCTTCTTCGCGAGGTAGTCGCACGCAAGCTCGCCGGCCTTCACGTTGTTGGTCTGCACGGTCGCGTTCGCGCCCGCTGCGGCGACGTCCACTGCGACGACCGTGATGCCGGCCGCCTGCGCCTTCTTGACCGCCGGCTCGATCGCCTTCGGATCGGTCGCGTTCAGCAGGATCATGTCGACGTGGGCGGAGATGAAGTTGTCGATCTGCGTGAACTGCTTGTTCAGGTCGTAGTCGGCCGACACCGCGGTGATCTTCGCGTTCGGGTTGATCTGTTTTGCGCGCGCCTCGGCGCCCTTCACGATCGTGACGAAATACGGGTTGCCGAGCGAGCCGACCGTGACGCCGATCGACTTCAGCGGCTTGTCGGCCGCATGGGCGGCCGATGCGCCGAAGGCGAGCGCGCACGCGAGGGCGGTCAGGGCGGCTTTGTGCTTGAACATGTCGTTGTGTCTCCGTGAGGTCTGTTGGCGAACGCGCGCAGGTCGACCTGCCTGCGCGCAAAGGGGAAAGCGGCGGGCGGGCGTCAGGTGCGGGCCGAGTCGCGCTGGCGGTAGCGGTCGAGCGCGACGGCGCCGATGATCACGAGGCCCTTGATGATGTACTGCCAGATGTCGGATACGCCGAGCAGCACGAGGCCGTTGGTCAGCACCGCGATGATCAGCGCGCCGATCAGCGTGCCGACGATCGAGCCGACGCCGCCGACGAAGCTCGTGCCGCCGAGGATCACCGCGGCGATCGCGTCGAGTTCGTACGACTGGCCGAGCTGCAGCCCGTTGGCGGCGTAGAGGCGTGCGGCCGACATCACCGCGCCGAGCCCGGCGAGCAGGCCCGACGCCGCGTAGACGAACAGCTGGATTGCGCGCACGTTGATGCCCGACAGCCGCGCGGCTTCCGGATTGCCGCCGACCGAATAGATGCGCATGCCGAGCACCGTGCGGCGCAGGATGAACCACGAGATCGCGATCACGGCACAGGCGATCACGACGAGCCACGGCACGCCGAGGATCGTGCCGTTGCCGATGAACGCGAACGGCAGCTGCGGATTGAACACTGTCGTGTCGTTGCCGAGCAGCCGCGCGACGCCGCGCACGGCGGTCATCGCGCCGAGCGTCACGATGAACGGAGGCAGGCGCAGCAGCGAGATCAGCCCGCCGTTGATTGCGCCGAATACGAGACCGACCGCGAGTGCGGCGGGAATGCCGAGCCAGCCCCAGCCGGGAATGGTCGACGCCAGCAGCGACGCGACGGCCGCGGCGGCGAGCACCGAGCCGACCGACAGGTCGATGCCGCCCGTCAGGATCACGAACGTCATCCCGGCCGCGAGCACGATGTTGATCGATGCCTGCTGCGTGACGATCGACAGGTTCTGCAGCGTGAAGAAGCCGTCGGTCAGAAAGCCGAAGCCGATGCACAGGACCAGAAGGACCGGCAGCATGCCGGCGGTGCGCATCAGCGACTGCATGCGCGCGCGGTGATCGGCGACGCGTGCCTGCGGCGCACGGTCGGCCGCCGGATGGGCGGTCGCGGAAGCGAGGTTCCGCTGCTTGGTCGGATTGATCATTTCGGTAACCTGAATGTAAGAGTGAAATGAAGAGGCCGGGCTCAGTGCGCGTCGGCGAGTTCGGCCTGCGAGCCGGTCGCGAGCGCGATGATCGCTTCCTGCGTGATCGGCGTGCCGGTATGGCCGCCGAGTTCGCCGGCGATTTCGCCTTCGCGCATCACGAGCACGCGATCGGCCACGCCGATGATTTCGGGCAGCTCGCTCGAGATCACGATCACGCCGACACCCGCGCGCGCCAGTTCGTTGATGATCCGGTAGATCTCCGACTTGGCGCCGATGTCGACGCCGCGCGTCGGCTCGTCGAGGATCAGCACGCGCGGCTTGGTCTCGAGCAGGCGCGACAGCAGCACCTTCTGCTGGTTGCCGCCGGACAGCGCGCCGACGTTGACGTTCGCGTTCGGCACGCGGATCGACAGCGACGCGATTGCATCGCGCGCCCGTGCCGCGCCTCGCGCGAGATCGAGCGCGCCGAGCCGCGCATCGCGGTTGCAGACCGAGATGTTGATGTTGTCGCGCACGCTCATGTCGAGGAACAGGCCCTGGCGCTTGCGGTCCTCGGTCAGGTAGACGAGGCCCGCGTCGATCGCGTCGCGCGGCGAATGTGCGCCGAAGGCGCGCTCGCCGAGCCTGATGTCGCCGCGCGTGCGCGACTCCGCGCCGAAGATCAGCCGTGCGAGTTCGGTGCGGCCCGCGCCGACGAGGCCGGCGACGCCGAGCACTTCGCCCGCATGCAGGTCGAAGCTGCAGCCGCGCACGCGGCCGCCGTCCGACACGTCGCGGACCGACAGCAGCAGGTGACCCGGATCGTACGGCGCATGCGCCTTCTTGTAGAAGCCGGAGATGTCGCGGCCGACCATCATCGCGACGAGACGCTCGGCCGACAGCGTCTCGCGTTCGAGCGTGCCGACGTAGGTGCCGTCGCGCAGCACCGACACGCGGTCGGACAACTCGTAGATCTCCGCCATCCGGTGGCTAATGTAGATGATCGCGAGGCCTTCCTCGCGCAACTGCCGGATCAGGCGGAACAGATGCTCGGTCTCGCGCGACGACAGCGGCGTGGTCGGTTCGTCCATCACGAGGATGCGGGCCCGCGTATGCACGGCGCGCGCGATCTCGACGAGCTGCTGTTCCGCAATCGACAACGTGCCGACCAGCGTGTCCGGGCCGAACGACGCGCCGAGGCGCGCGAGCACGTCCTTGCAGCCGCGCGCCATCGCCGCGCGGTCGATCGTGCCCCAGCGCCGGTTGCCGCGCCGCAGTTCGCGGCCGACGTAGATGTTCTCGGCGACCGTCAGGTTGGGGGCGAGGCACAGCTCCTGGTAGATCACCGCGACGCCCGCATCGCGCGCGGCGAGCGGCCCGTCGATGTCGATGCGCGCGCCGTCGATCAGGATTTCGCCGCCGGCGTCGGCGCGGTACGCGCCCGACAGGATTTTCATCAGCGTCGACTTGCCCGCGCCGTTCTCGCCCATCAGCGAGTGAATCTCGCCCGGGTAGACGGTCAGGCTCACGTTGTCGAGCGCGCGTACCGCCGGGAACGTCTTGCTGATCCGGCGCATTTCGAGCAGCGGCCGGGACGACTCAGATCGCGACATGACTGACCTCCTGTGATTCCGTGCCGGCGCCCCGGAGAATGCCGGCGCGCGGAGAGAAGTTGAAGTACATCGGCAGCGTCGCGGCGCCGATCGCGCCGGCGTCGGCGCCGAACGTGCCGCGCACCAGCGTCGGCGTGCCGCGTGCTTCGGGCGCCGTGGCGGCGAGCGCGGCGCGCAGGCGGCTCGTCACTGCATCGAGCAGGCCGGCATCGGTATCGGCGTCGAGCACGACCACTGGCGCATCGACCACGCACAGCACCGCGCGCAGCGCCGGCGCGAGCGCGTCGACGCAGTCGTCGATCCATTCGTCGACGGCCGGCAGCCCGCGCGCGATGCACGCCTCGAGATCGGCGCGATTGTCGACGGTTTCGCCGTGATGGCGCAGATGGCGCACGAGCGCATGCAGCGACGCGCGGGCGAGCAGGATGTCCCACGGGCCGCGCGGCGGCGGCGCGGACGCGAGCCGGCTCGGCGGCACGGGAATCACGGCGATGTCGCCCGCGTTGCCGGTCACGCCGCGCAGGCAGTCGCCGTCGATCGCGATGCCGCCGCCGATCGCGGGGCCGATGAACAGGTAGACGAAGTCGTCGCACTGCCGGCCGTAGCCGTAGAACAGCTCGGCGATCGCGGCCGCGTTGCCGTCGTTCTCGCCGAATACCGGCAGCGACGACGTGCGCCCGAGATCGCTTGCGAAATCGACGTCTTCCCAGGCGCGGAACGTGTCGGGTGCGAGGCCGAGTTCGCGCATCCACGCGCCGAGGTTGTACGGCTGCGCGATGCCGATGCCTGCCAGGCGCGCTCGTTCGTGGGCCGGTAGCAGCGCCTGCATCGCGTCGATGTCGCGGCGCACGATGTCGAGGGCTTCGGCGGGCGGCGGCAGCAGCGTGTCGTGCGAGCGGCGCCCGAGCACGTCGCCCGCGAAGTTGACGAGCGCCGTCTCGATGCGCATCCGGTCGAGATGGACGCCGATGCCGAACGCGCCGCGCGGATCGAGCCGGATCAGCGACGCGGGCTGGCCGCGCTGGCCCTCGGTGCGGCGGCCGGTGAACTCGATCAGCTTCGCATCGGCGAGCGAGGCGATGATGCTGCCGACCGCCGTGCCGGTCAGGTTCGCGAGGCGGGCGAGGTCGGCTTTCGACGCGCTGCCCGCGCGGCGCAGCGTCTTCAGCAGCAGGCGCTCGTTGTAACGGCGCACGTTGGCCGAATTGCTTCCCTGGCCGATGTGCGGGCTTCTCATGGCGTCTCCTTCCATGGGTTCGTCGTTCGCCGACGAATTAAATAAATCACGTTGATTTATTTAACCGCGTGAGCGTGCGTGTGTCAGCCTAGGGAAATCCCGGTTGGGGAGCGGAGCGGGGTAGAGAGGCGCGGTGAGCTTGCCGGACAGGCGGAGGGGGGGTTTCGTGCGGCGGAAATGAAAAAAGGCCGGCATAAAGCCGACCTTTTTATGAAACAGATGGTGCCCAGGAGAGGACTCGGTCACACGAGCGCGACCCCGGCTGCGCTTGCAAGCGCAGCCTTTCGAGTCCTCGCGCAAAGCGCGCAGGCGCTTTGCTTCCTGGGCTCAAAATGAAAAAGGCCGGCATAAAGCCGGCCTTTTATAAAACAGATGGTGCCCAGGAGAGGACTCGAACCTCCACGGTGTTGCCACCGCTAGGACCTGAACCTAGTGCGTCTACCAATTCCGCCACCTGGGCACGTTTCGCTTGGTGCTGCATTGCGAAAGACTGCGATTATAGCGCGTCTGGAAACGCTGTCAACAGGTTTTTCGGACGATCTTTCTCTTCGATGCGCGCGGCGGCCAAACACGCAGGTTTCCCTTCGGCGTCGATGCCGGTCCGGTTCGCCGTCGACGCATGATCGCGCAGGCATGACGTCCCGGGCTTATCTGTTACCATTGCGGTAACCTTTTGTCTGACTCAACCCGATGAGGAGTTTTTCATGTCTGAGATCGCCGTGGTTTTTCATAGTGGTTACGGTCATGCGGCCGTCATTGCGGAAGCCGTTGCGCGTGGTGTCGAGAAGGTCGACGGGGCGTCGGTCAAGCTGATCCCCGTCGAGTCGATCGACGATCACTGGGCGTATCTGGAGCACGATGCCAACGCGATCATCTTCGGCTCGCCGACCTACATGGGCAGCGCTTCCGCGCAGTTCAAGGGCTTCATGGACGCGTCGTCGAAGTACTGGGGCAAGTGGCGCGACAAGCTCGCGGCCGGCTTCACCGTCTCTGCTTCGCAAAGCGGCGACAAGCTGGCGACGCTGCAGCAGCTCGCCGTCTTCGCGGCCCAGCATCAGATGCTGTGGGTGAGCCTCGGCCTGATGCCCGGCAACAACAACAGCAAGGGCTCGGTCAACGATCTGAACCGGCTTGGCTCGTTCCTCGGCGCGATGGCGCAGGCGAATGCGGATCAGGGCGGCGATGCGATCATCGAGAGCGATCGGAAAACGGCCGAGGTGCTCGGCGAGCGCGTCGCGATTGCGGCAAAGCGCTGGAACGGACACCGCGTGTGATTTTTCTGCGGCGGAAATGAAAAAAGGTCGGCGCGAAGCCGACCTTTTCATCAAACAGATGGTGCCCAGGAGAGGACTCGGCCACACGAGCGCGACCCCGGCTGCGCTTGCAAGCGCAGCCTTTCGAGTCCTCACGCAAAGCGCGCAGGCGCTTTGCTTCCTGGGCCCAGAATGAAAAAAGGCCGGCATAAAGCCGACCTTTTTATGAAACAGATGGTGCCCAGGAGAGGACTCGGTCACACGAGCGCGACCCCGGCTGCGCTTGCAAGCGCAGCCTTTCGAGTCCTCACGCAAAGCGCGCAGGCGCTTTGCTTCCTGGGCGCAAAATGAAAAAGGCCGGCATAAAGCCGACCTTTTTATAAAACAGATGGTGCCCAGGAGAGGACTCGAACCTCCACGGTGTTGCCACCGCTAGGACCTGAACCTAGTGCGTCTACCAATTCCGCCACCTGGGCACGTTTCGCTTGGTGCTGCATCGCGAAAGACCGCTATTCTAGCGTGTCTGAAGCGCCTGTCAACACAATTTCATCGAACTGGAAGAAATTGTTCGGCCTGCCCGCGCAAGCGCTCATGCGCCGACCGGCTCCGCCCGTTTCGCGGCGAAATTCCAGCGCAGTGCCTGCGCTGTATCGACGCGCGCAGGCAGCAGTCCTGCGGCCAGAAAAGTGTCGGCGATCTTCTGCTGCTCGCCGAAGTTCTGCCGCAGCACCTCGCGCACGACATAGCTGCGTCGCGCATTCGCGCGCTCGATCGTCGCGGCGTCGAGCCCCCAGATCGGCGCGAGCGTATGCGCCGCTTCCGGCTGATGCGCGCGCAGCCATGCGCCGGCCTGCGACAACCGGTCGAACAGGATCTGCACGACATCGGGGCGGGCCGCGGCGAAACTGCTCGACGCGAGGTAGTAGCGCTGGTAGGACGCCAGCCCGTCGCCGTCGGCGAGTATCCGCACGTCGGGGTTCCGGTCCACCGATGCGACATAGGGATCCCAGGTGATCCACGCATCGACGCTGCCGCGCTCGAATGCGGCGCGGCCGTCCGCGGGCGTGAGGTAGTGGACCGCGGCATCGGCGGGTGCGAGTTTCGCGCGCGCGAGCGCGGCGAGCAGCAGGTAGTGGCTGCCGGCCGCCTTCGTCACCGCGATGCGCTTGCCCTTGAGATCGGCGAGCGTGCGCAGCGCGCCGTCCTGCTTGACGACGATCGCCTGTGCTTTCGGCGACGGCGCTTCCTGCGCGACGTACACGAAACGCGCGTGCGCGGCCTGGGCGAAGACCGGCACCGTGTCGGCCACGTCGGCGCTGAAATCGACGGCGCCGACATTGAGCGCCTCGGTCAGCGGCAGCCCGCTCGCGAATTCATGCCACGACACGCGCATGCCGAGCGGCGCGAGCGCCTGTTCCAGCGTGCCGCGCGTCTTGAGCAGCGTGATCAGCGTCGACGATTTCTGGTATCCGATGCGCAGCGTGGCGGGCGCATCGTCGGCGCGGGCACGGACACCCGCGGCCGTCAGGCCGGCGGCCAGCATCGCGCGCGCGAACGCGCGGCGGTTCATCGACGTCATCGAGCGTGCTCCTTGTCCGGTTCGTTGCAGGAAAGCGAGCCGGCTAACGTACCAACGCGGAGCGCGGACGCGAACCGATAAATTCTGCTATCGATCGGACTGGCGGGCATAAGCGGCTGGCACGCCGGCCTCGCGCGCTCGCGGCCGGAATTTCGAAGGGTGCCGGGCACGTGCGTTGCTCGCAGGAACGGCCACACCTTTATCAAGGAGAGCGACCATGCCCGAACAGAGAGCGATCCAGCGAGCACGTGCCGACAAGCGCGCCGGCAAGTCGCCGAGCACGCAGGCAGGCGAGTTCGTCAAGGAGGAGATCGACCGCGTGCGCAGCGGCAAGCACGGCGTACGTTCGGCGAAGCAGGCCGTCGCGATCGGTTTGTCCGAGGCGCGGCGCGCGGGCGTCGATATCAAGCCGCCCGCGAAGGGCAAGACGAGCGAAGCGACGCGCAAGAAGGCGGCACAGGACAGTGCCGCGGGCCACGGCAAGAAAAAAACGAGCGCCAGCACTGAGTCGAAAGCGAAACGCTCCCGCACCACGACCGCCGTATTGAAGCGCGAGAGCAAGGAGGGCGCGTCGTCGGCCGCGATGTCGAAGCAGGCGAAGAGCGCAGCTGCGCGTCGGCCGGCCGCGAGCCGTTCCGCCGCGGCGAAGAAGGCCGCACAGACCAAAGGGGCGGCAGGCCGCTCGGCAGCGGCGAAGAAGGCTGCCCAGACGCGGGCGGCGCGTTCGCATCACCGCTAAGGCGTCGGCCGGCACGGCGGGGCCGTCGATCGCGGCGTCGACAGAACGTCGGCGCCACGATCGTGGTCTTGCGTGTTCACGCGGCATGGACGGCCGCGCGAACGCCCTTCGTCGCAGCGGCCGCGGCGGCAATGCCGGACTCGGTACGGTGTTGCCGCCGCTTGGCCTCTATTGAGGTGGAGACAAGCGCCTGAAGCGCTTCCACAGTTTTTTCATCTGGACGTAGTCGGCAGCGACGCGCGAAGCCCAGAACCCGCGCACGAAAGCAGCCCCGGCGACGGTGTCGGCGGCCGCGCGCGGCAGCGAATCCAGCAGGCGAGGGGCAACCACGGCATCGTTGCGCCAGCCCAGATCGTCCTGCAGCGTACTCAATGTCGCCACATAGTGCTTCACCGCCGACTTCGAAAACAGCGAAGCAAAGAATTCCGTCGCATACCGAAGTTTCTTCGCCGCGATGCGTGCGCGATGCCGACGGTGATCGTCGAGACCGGCGAGCCCTCGGCCACGTTTCAGCAATTTTTTGTGCCGGCGGCGCAGGATGTCGGATGCCAGCCGCTTCACCGGTTGCTGCGCGGCCTCGGACGCCTTCTTCGACATGCCGTCACGCCAGCGTGCGCCGTCGAGCCATAGCGTCAGTTGCAGAACCAATCGCGTGTAGCGGACGGACTCCGCAGCAGCGGCCGCATTGGCACGCTTTTCCGTCGCGACCCGCGTGCACGCGCGCTCGACCGCCCGGCGCTCCTGCTTCTTCTTCGTTTGCGCCAATGCCTGGCCGAGCGTCGAGCGGGCAAGGACCTCCCAGTCGCGCGCCTCGCCCAGCTCCGAGGCGATCCAGCGCAGTTCGTCCTGAAGCCCGGGATAGGCGGGAATCACCTTGTCGAACAGATCGAGCGCCGAGCGCAGACGCCGCAGGCCGACGCGCATCTGGTGCACGCTCGACGGGTCGTGACCGGACACGACGCCGCGTTCGTTCGCGTGAACCTGCTCGAGGCAGTTGTATGCGATCGTGCGGAATGCCGCTTCGATGCTGTCCCGCTTGTTAAGCGTCACGGGCCGCGCCTTGACGGGCGCCTGATGTTGCTGCAGCAGCATTTCATAGCCGCGCTCGGCCTTGCTCATCGGGTCCAGGCGCAGCGGGACCGTTGCGAGCAGTTCGAGCGCTATCTGATAGAGACGCTCGGGCCGGCCCCGCTTCAGCTCCATTTCGACCGCGACGAGGGAGGCCGAATCCGTTTCGGTTTCGATGGTGCCTTCGTCGATCGCAAACTCGATTTCCTCGCCCGGTTGCGCGCGTAACGGCAGCACCGTGCGGCGAATTCTCGTGACGAAGCGCGGTTCGAGATCCGGTGCCGTGCGTTTGTCGCGAATCAGCTTTCCCAGATCGCTGTCGGCAGGTATCGAGTCGTTGAACAAGCTCAGATCCGGCGCGGGACCTTCGACCGGCGTTTCGAATTCGTCGCGCTGATACAGGCCCGCCTGCGCCGGGCCGTCGAGCTTGATGGTCTGGACGGTCTTGTCGCCGTGCGTGCGCACGCGCAGCGATGCATTGCACCGATGAAAGGCGAATTCCGATGTGTCGTAGTAGGTGCTGGTGAGCAGGGTGTCCGGCACGTCGGTGTGCGGGCTGTCCGCAAACAGCGGCGACTCGCGGATTCTGCCGACGTGCTCGCGGTCCACCAGCAGCTTCAGCTCTCGTTCCATTGCACTCCCTCGCGCGTCGTCGGTCCGACGCATCTGCTTGATCGGTCGCGGCCGCGCAGCAGCACGCCATCCGGTCAAACGGGCGAGCATTTTTCGCACCCCCGGCAGCCGGGCGTCGCGACCGACGTGCCCGACGCGTTCGCGTCCGTCTCCGCCGCCAGGCAAAGCGCCGCAGCGCGGATGGATACATTTGCGTCGGCCGCGTAAAACGTACAAACCGGAACCGCCGTAATCGGGCGACGGGCGCGGCGCGTTGCTGTCGGGTACGGGACTTGCTGCGAAGGAGCGTCCGGAATCAGCGGTAGCCGCCATGGAACCACGAGATCCGAAAGCTCGCGACCAAGCCGCGACCTGCGGGAGCGACACGTGTGGCTAAGGTCGTACGGCGAGGCATCGAACTCGCTCGCCACGTGCCCGGTATCGCGTGGATCAGCACGTACCGGATTGCATGGCTGCCGGGCGATGCGGTCGCGGGCGCGACCCTCAGCGCCGTGCTGGTGCCCGCCGGCATGGCCTACGCGATTGCGTCCGGCCTTTCCGCCGCGTCGGGACTCTATGCGTCGATTGCCGCGCTGGTCACTTACGCGGTATTCGGGCCGAGCCGCATCCTCGTGCTCGGGCCCGATTCCGCGCTGATTGCGCTGATCGCGGCGAGCGTCGTGCCGCTCTCGCACGGCAACGCCGCGCATGCGGCCGCGCTCGCGAGCGCGCTTGCCTTGCTGTCCGGCAGCCTCTGTCTGGCAGTCGGGCTGTTCAGGCTCGGCTTTATCACCGATCTGCTCTCCACGCCGATCCGCTACGGCTATCTGAACGGCATCATCGTCACGATCATCGTCAGTCAGTTGCCGAAGCTGCTCGGCCTGACGGTGCACGAAGCGGCGATTCCGCGGCAGCTGCGCGAGCTGGCCACTGCCGTTGCTTCCGGAAAGACGAACCTCGCGGCCTTGTCGATCGGTCTGCTGTCGCTGGCCGTGATCCTCGCGTCCAAACGCTGGGCGCCGAAAGTGCCGGGCGTGCTGGTCGCCGTGGTGGTCGCCACGGTCGGCGCCGCCTGTTTCGATCTGGCCGCACGGACCGGCATCGGCGTGGTCGGCACCTTGCCGCGAGGGCTGCCGGCACCGGACTTTCCGGCGCTTGCATCGAACGAGTGGCTGGCATTGTCGGCCAGTGCCGCGGCCATCGCGCTGGTGTCGTTTACGGACCTGAGCATGCTGTCGCAGATATACGGTCTGCGCAGCGGGGAGGGCGTCGACCGCAACCGCGAATTCGTCGCGCTCGGCATCGCGAATATCGCGGCGGGCCTGTTCCAGGGCTTTTCGGTCGCGGCCAGCGGATCGCGCACGCCGGTCGCCGAAGGCGCCGGAGCGAAGAGCCAGGCGTGCGGCCTGATTGCCGCGCTGATCGTCGCGGCGCTGCTGCTTTTTGTGCCGCAGGCGCTGCGGCATACGCCGCAAGCCACCCTCGGCGCGGTGGTGGTCGCCGCGTCGCTGTCGTTGCTCGAAATCACCGGCCTGCGGCGGCTTTACCAGTTGCGTCGTCCGGAATTCGTGCAGTCGCTCGCCTGCTTTGCCGGGGTCGTGCTGTCGGGCGTGGTGGCCGGTGTGGGTATCGCGCTCGGGCTGGCCGTGCTGGCCTTCCTGTGGCGGGCGTGGCGCCCCTATTCAGCGGTGCTTGGGCGACGCGACGGCGTGAAGGGCTATCACGACATCGCGCGCCATCCGGATGCGCGGCGCATCCCCGGGCTGGTTCTGCTGCGCTGGGATGCGCCGTTGTTCTTCGCGAACGCGGAAATCTTCCACGAGCGCGTGTTGACCGCAGCGCGCGAGGCCCCCACGCGGACCCGCTGGGTCGCCATCGCGGCCGAGCCCGTGACGGATATCGACGTCACCGCAGCCGACATGCTGGCGAGGCTCGACGACGAACTCGACGAGTCGGACGTGCAGCTATGCTTCGCCGAATTGAAGGGGCCGGTCAAGGACAGCCTGAAACGCTATGGACTGTACGAGCGGATCGGCGAGGAGCACTTCATGCCGACGATCGGCGAAGCCGTGTCGGCGTATCTGAAATCCCATCCGGTCGATTGGCACGATTGGGAAGGTGAAGGTTGACGCATCGCAGGCGGACGGCGGCGAGCCGTTGCGGGCGGCGTCAGTCGTCGCGTCGATAGTCGGCGACCGCGCCGGCGGCTGGCGCGACGGGATTGCCGCGCACGGGCTCGCCGCCGTCCGTGCGAGGTTGCGCGAGCAGCACGCAGCGGTCGACGAGCTCGCCGAACGAGGTGGTCGCCGACACCCCCATCTTCTGCCATAGCGCCGGGCACTCGGTGTCCCGCGCACACAGGCCGACGACGACGCCCGCCGATGTCGCGCGCTGGCTCAGACGGCGTATCAGGTTGCGCAGGTACGGTGGCGCATCGACGGCGTCGAGCGAGATCACGCTGATCACGGCTGGACCGGACAGGCGCACGTCGCGCAAGCCGTTTCGCGGAAAGCGCTCGTGGCTTGCGCTGTCCGCCCGCAGACCGCGCTGGCGCAGCAGGCGTACCGCGATGGCGGCGACGAGATCGTCCAGCTTGCCGCTGCCCGAGATGCAAAGCACCGACGGCACGCGATCGGCCGCGCTTTCCGGCTCCGGCGATGGCGGCGTGGAAGACGACGGCGTCGCGTCGCTGTCGGGTTCCAGGCCGTGTACGAGTTCCAGCACCGTTTCGCGGATGCGCCGTAATTGCTTCGGCGAGACGACCCCGCGCAGCAGGTCGATTCGCGCCTGGCGCAGCCCCTCGAGCGCAACGGCGTCGTAGTACTCGCAAAGCGAGCGCTTCTTCAGCAGCGCGTCGGCCTGCGCCAACGCCCGTTCGCGATCGCCCGTCAGCAGGCGTTGATAGAAGCGCTCGCCCGGCGTCAGGGCCGGTCTGTCGCCGAACAGCACATCGAGGAATTCGAGTCCGCTGATATAGCGGCCCAGAATCACCAGGCACAGCGTAAGCGGCGTGGAGAGCACCAGACCCACGGCGCCCCACAGCCAGCTCCAGAAGATCGCGGCGACGATCACCGCGATCGGCGAAAGGCCGGTGCTGTGACCGTACACGAGCGGTTCGAGAAACTGGCCGGCGGCCACTTCGGTCACGCAAAAGAGCACGAGGGTCAGCACGATCGTCGACCAGTCGGGGCTGACGGCGGCTGCGAGAATCGCGGCCGGCAGCGCCGCGATCCACGCGCCGACATACGGCACGAAACGCATCAATCCCGCGATCACGCCGAACAGCAGCGCGCCGGGCAGGCCGATCACGGCGAGCCCGAAGCTGATCACCGCGCCGACACACACGTTGACGCACAGCTGCGCGAGAAAGTAGCGGCTGAGGCGCCGCGCGGCATCGCTCATGGCCGTCGTGGTGCGGTGCATGTCGCGCGACCCGGCAAGACGGATCAGGCGCTCGCGCAGGTCGGCGCGCTGCAGCAGGATGAAAATCGCAGTCACCATCACGATACCGATCGTCGCGAGCGGGCTGACGACCGGCGACAGGAATCCTTGCGCGAGCTTCAGCGGCGAAGGGGACGGCTCGTGAACTTCGACGGGCAACGGGGCCTTGTCGGCCGGCCCTGCGGGCTTGCTGCCCGCGGACGTGAGTTCCTCGCGCACGGGCGTCACGCGCTTCAGCGCGTCGATGGTCCGCGTGAGGACCGCGTCGGCGTGAACCACCACCGTTTGCTGAATATTGTCGATTCGACGCTCGATCGCAACCTGATAGCGGGGCAGGTCGGACGCCAGTTCCGCCAACTGCGCACCGATCAGGACCCCGAGTGCGGTCAGCACGGACAGCGCCACCCAGACCGCGACCAGCACCGACACCAGTTCGCCCAGGCGCAGCCGCCGCAGCAGATCGACCAGCGGCGCCAGCAGGAAACTCAGCAGCACGGCCAGCGTGATCGGAATCAGCACGGTGCGCCCGAAATACATCGCGCAGACCATGACGACGCCCGTGACCAGCGAGGTCAGGGTCTTCAGGCCCGGCACGGCGGCGGGCGCGGCTTTGCGGCTGTGGGTGCCGGCCTCGCTGCGCGCCACGATGAATGGCGCTCGTCGGCCGTTCCTGCGTTGCTTTTCCAGTTTCCTCATGACAGGCTGGCCGGGACGATCCGGCGGTGACGCACAGGGAGCCCGGCGCGAGCGGCGGCAGTCGAGGCCGGCGCCCGCAGCGAAGCGTGACGTCAGGATGACGGGCTGCACGGCGCGGCCGGCAGGTCGAACGACGGCCACGCTGGCAGCCGCCGTGCATCGGCCGGCGGCGCATTGGTGTCCGGGAGACGCAACGATCGTGCCTGACCGCAGGCTTGCGTCGCCTGGGGTTCCCTGCACGCACGCGCACGAACCGCGGCCCGCAGAATCAGTGAGTCGCCTTGGGCAACGGCAGCCCAAGAGCGGACGAATGGGGCGCGTTCGAAACCGGCGTGCCGGGCGGCAGGCGCAGCCCGTTCGACTTCTTGCGCTGGCCCGGCGGCGGCGCGGTCGGTTGCTGCGACTGCATGGCCGCTATCAGCTGCTGGCAGGGCAGCGGTTTGTGGTTGCTCGGCGCGATCAACGGAATCAGCGCCGCGAACGGGTTGATCAGGCCGAGGCCGACCATCGCGCCGCCGCGCAGGGCGAGCGCCGTCGGATTCACGCCGACGTGCGGCTTCTTGAAGGTGCCCTTGACGTAGAGCGGCGAGCGCAGCGTAAAGATGCGGAAGCCCTTCGTGTGCGGGTGTATGCCGAGATCCATCGTTTCGTTCTTCATGTCGACCTTGCCGTCGACGTTGATGACGGCGTCGTCCGTGTCGAGCGCGAACGCATGCGAATCGAGCACGCCGTCCGTGACGATGAAATCGGCGGCCGCGCAGTTGATATGCACGACGCGATTGCCATACAGCTTTTCGTAGACGACGTTCGCGACGTTGAGGCCTGCGGCTTCCAGCAGCAGACGGCTGAGCGTGCCGTCGGTGACGAGCAGCTTCACCTCGCCGTTGGAACTGGCCGCGAGCGCCGCCGGCGTGTTGCCGGTCGCGGACAGTTGCGCGTCGCCATTGACTTCACCGAGCGCGCTCTGCATCGTCTTCGCGGTCGGCAGCAATTGCTTCAGCTTCAGACCGCGCACGCGCGTCGAAGCGCGCGCCTTGAGCGGCCGCGCGCGACCGTCGAGATGGAGATCCGATGCGATCGAGCCGCCCGCGACGCCGAACTTCAGCGGCTGCAGCGACAGTACGCCGTCGGTCATCACGATGTGCGTGTACAGATCCGTGACGGGCAGTGCCGGATCCTTGATGATGCGCCGGCCCGTGAATTTCACGTCGGCATCGATTGCGCTCCAGCGCTCCGTGCGAAAGCCTTCGACCGGCAGCGCCTTGTTCGACGGCTGACGCGCGGTCTCGCCGCGTCTTGCCTTGCTCGCATTGCTGTCCGCGCCCACCACCGGCGCCAGATCCTTGAACTGCAGCAGCTTCGAGACCACTTCGCCCTTGAGCAGCGGCCGCGGCTGGCGCTGCGTATAGACCAGCATGCCGCCCAGATCGCTGCCGCCCACGCGGCTTGAAAATTTTTCATAACGGAACACGCTGTTGCCCGGCTGGATGTTGCCGGTCAGGTGGCCCTCCGTGGCATAGGGCGGTGTCTGGGGCAGCGTGATGCCCGTCAGTTGATACAGGCGATCGAGGCTCGATCCTTGCAGCCACAGACGCAAATCGACGGCTGCCAGATGCGCGGGATCGGTGACGGTGCCGACCAGTGCAACGTGCAGGTCGCCCGCCCGGACGTCGGCCTGTACCGGCACCGGCCGCGACGCGTCCTGCAGCGCGAGCACGCCGCCGAGCTTGCCGCTGCCGGACAGCGCCGAATGGCGGTAGTTGCCGGTTACGGTCCAGCCGATCCCGTATTGCGGCTCGCTCTTCTGCTGCGCGGCGGGGGCGGTCGTGCCGCTTGCCGCCGGCTGGCCGCTCGAAGCCGTGCTTGCGGGCGCGGCGGATGCCGCAGACGCCGCAGACGCCGCCGATGCTGCCGCTCGCGCCTGCCTGCTCAGTTGTTGCGCGCCTTGCTTGCCGACCGTCTCGGCCGATGCGCTGCGCGATTTGCTTTCCTGCTGCTTGAGGACTTCGCCGATCGGGATCGCGTGGCCGAGCGTGTTGACCGTCGTCTGCATCACGAGTCCTTTCTGCTGGTCGGACAGCGCGATGTCGCCCTTGTCGAGCCGGATGTCGTGCAGGTCGAGCTTCCACGCCAGCGGATGCGCGGACGACTTGAACTTGAAGGTCCAGTTGTTTCGTCCGTCGGCGAGCCGCTCGAGGTCGACGGAAGGGCTGACCAGATTGATGGTCGGAATCACGATGTCGTGCGTGAGCAGCGGCAGCAGTTTCACCTGGAAGTCGATTTGGTCCAGCGTCGCGAAGTACCGCTGTTTCGCCCAGTCCGGGTTGGCGATCGTGATATTGCGCGCGGCAAAGGTCGGCCACGGCACCCAAGCGCGCCAGCCGGTCTCACCGGTGGCGCGATGCCAGCGCACGGTCAGATCGCCGTTGATTGCGAACGGACGACCGATCGCGGCGCTGACCTTGTCGTCGACCATCGGCCGCGCGCGATTCCAGTCGAACGTGAAAATGAACAGCGCGATCGCCGCGATCAGAATGATCAGCACCGCGACGAGCCACGCAACGACTTTGCCTGTCACTTTGGCGATCGTCATGCTGGACGCGTTCGATAGGGCCATGGCGGAAGTGTTGGATTCACGGTCCGGCCCCTCGCGGGCCGGGTTGGCAGCAAGGCAGCAATCGCCGTACCGCGAACCGGTCCGGCGCCTCGGGATGGTCGAGCGGGGTCGTGAAGACAGGGCGAAGCAGCGGCGGCGTCGGGCCGCTTTTGCGAGGAGGCGCAAAAATTGCGCGGGCCGCAGAGGGGGCCGCGTTCGGCCGCAACACGCTGGGGGCGACTGTGTTCGCGGCGTGCGGGCACTGCTTTTGCTATCGGGTTATCGACCGACCGCAAACATTGAGCGGAAATGGAGCCACAGATTTCCCACCGGATAAAGGAGCAGATCGATGACGAAGTCAGCTGCAACCAACGAGGCCGTACCTGAATCGAGCGATCCGTTCGTGCTGGATCTGAAAAAAATTCGCGAAGACGCGCGCAAGCACATGTCGGACGGCCCGGTCACGCAAACCTACGGCGCGGACCGCACCAAGGTGCTGAAGCTGCTCAATGACGCGCTGGCGACCGAGATCGTCTGCACGCTGCGTTACAAGCGGCACTACTTCATGGCGAGGGGCATCAATTCGGAAGCCGTCGCGCAGGAATTCGCGCAGCACGCGACCGAGGAGCAGGAGCACGCCGACCGGATCGCCGAGCGCATCGTGCAACTCGGCGGCGAGCCCGATTTTGCGCCGGACGGCCTGAAAACGCGTGCGCATTCGGAGTACAAGGAGGGCACCGACCTGACCAGCATGATCGGCGAGAACCTGGTGGCCGAGCGGATCGCCATCGATACGTACCGGGAGATCATCCGGTATCTCGGCGATAAGGACGTGACCACACGCCGGCTGTTCGAGGAAATTCTCGCGGTCGAGGAAGAGCATGCCGACGATATGGCCGATTTGCTCCAGGGGCGCGGGCAGTCGGCGGGAGGCGCGTGAAGCGCGGGGTTTGCCCTATCTGAAATGAAAAAAGGTCGGCGGGAAGCCGACCTTTTTTCATCAGACCGACAGTGTCCGGGAGGCGACTCGGTCACACGAGCGCAAAGCGCGCAGGCGCTTTGCTTCCTGGGCCCAAAATGAAAAAGGCCGGCATAAAGCCGGCCTTTTATAAAACAGATGGTGCCCAGGAGAGGACTCGAACCTCCACGGTGTTGCCACCGCTAGGACCTGAACCTAGTGCGTCTACCAATTCCGCCACCTGGGCACGTTTCGCAGTAGCTGCTTGCTGCAAAGAAGCGAAATTATAGCGCCCCAATTTCCCGTGTCAACACTTTTTTTCAATGCACCGCGAACCGGCCGTCGCGGCGCAGGGGCGCGGCATTCGCGTCATCGGACGACACAGCGCGGGTGATAGAATGATCCGCCGCCGTCACTATAGAACTGTCTGACGGACACTTCTATGTTGATGCCGTGCACCATCAGACAACGCAACGAGAACAATCATCGACAAACCCTTGAGCAAATATCCGTACCCCATTCCGAGCCGTGAAGAGATTCTCGGCGTGCTGCGTACGAGCGATGCGCCGCTGGCCGCCAACGACATCGCCGAAGCACTGTCGATCAAGCGTCAGGAGCGCGAAGGGTTCTTCCGGCGCGTCGCCGCGATGGAGCGCGACGGCCAGATCCGGCTCGACAAGCGCGGGCATTACCAGCTCACCCATCCGTCGAACTTCGTCGCCGGTCGCGTGCAGGGCCATCGCGACGGCTACGGCTTCGTGATCCGCGACGACGGCCAGGACGACCTGTTCCTGCCGAACGGCGAAATGCAGAAGGTCATGCACAACGACCGCGTGCTGGCGCGGATCGTCGGTTACGACCGACGCGGCCGGCCCGAAGGGCATGTCGTCGAGGTGACCGAGCGCGCCAACAAGCGCGTGATCGGCCGCCTGCTCAACGAGAACGGCGCGCTGATCGTCGCGCCCGAAGACAAGCGCATCGGCCATGACATCCTGATCACGCAGAACGTGAAGAAGGCGAAGGTCGGGCAGGTCGTCGTGGTCGAGCTGACCGATTTCCCGAGCCGCCATTCGCAGCCGCTCGGGCGCGTCGTCGAGGTGCTCGGCGACATCGACGATCCGGGCATGGAGATCGAGATCGCGGTGCGCAAGTACGGCGTGCCGCACGAGTTCAGCCAGCCGGCGCTCGACGATGCCGCCGCGCTGCCGGACAAGGTGCGGCCGACCGACCTGCGCTTCCGGGTCGACCTGCGCGACGTGCCGCTCGTGACGATCGACGGCGAGGACGCGCGCGACTTCGACGATGCGGTCTACTGCGAGCCGGTCAAGGTCGGCCGCGGCGACGGCTTCCGCCTGATCGTCGCGATCGCCGACGTGTCGCACTACGTGCAGCCGGGCAGCGGGCTCGACGCCGACGCGCTCGAACGCAGCACGTCGGTCTACTTCCCGCGCCGCGTGATCCCGATGCTGCCGGAGAAGCTGTCGAACGGCCTGTGCTCGCTGAATCCGCAGGTCGACCGCTGCGTGCTCGCGTGCGACATCGTGATCACCTCGCGCGGCGAGATCAAGGCGTACCAGTTCTATCCGGCCGTCATCCATTCGGCCGCGCGCCTGACCTATACGGAAGTCGCGGCGGTGCTGGCGAACACGAAAGGGCCGGAGGCCGCGCGCCGGGCGGAGCTGCTGCCGCACCTGCAGAACCTGTACGGCGTCTACAAGGCGCTGTTCGCCGCGCGCCAGAAGCGCGGCGCGATCGACTTCGACACGACCGAGACGTATATCGTCTGCAACGCGCAGGGCAAGATCGAGCAGATCGTGCCGCGCCAGCGCAACGACGCGCACAAGCTGATCGAGGAGTGCATGCTGGCGGCGAACGTCTGCGCCGCCGACTTCCTGAAGCGCAACAAGCATCCGGGCCTGTACCGCGTGCATGCGGGGCCGACGCCCGAGAAGCTCGAGAACCTGCGCGCGTTCCTGCGCGGCATGGGGCTGACGCTCGGCGGCGGCGACAAGCCGCATGCGAGCGACTACGCCGCGCTGATGGCGCAGATCCGCGACCGGCCCGACGCGCAGATGCTGCAGCCGATGCTGCTGCGCTCGATGCAGCAGGCCGTGTACAGCCCGGACAACATCGGCCACTTCGGTCTCGCCTACGAAGCCTATGCGCACTTCACGAGCCCGATTCGCCGCTATCCGGACCTGCTCACGCACCGCGCGATCTACGCGATCCTGTCGGGCAAGAAGTACGTGCCGAAGGCGCCGGACGGCTTCGAGCTGAACACCGCGCTGTCGCCGCGCGCACGCGCGATGCAGCAGGCCGACGACGAGGCGCGCAGCCGCACGCGTACCAACACCGCGATCTGGGAAGAACTCGGCCTGCACTGCTCGGCGAACGAGCGGCGCGCGGACGAGGCGTCGCGCGACGTCGAGGCCTGGCTCAAGTGCTACTTCATGCGCGACAAGCTCGGCGAGGAATACGGCGGGATGGTGAACGGCGTCACGTCGTTCGGCATCTTCGTGCAGCTCGACACGCTGTTCATCGAAGGGCTCGTGCACGTCACGGAGCTCGGCTCGGATTACTTCCAGTACGACGAGATCAAGAACGAACTGCGCGGCGAGCGCACGGGCATCCGCTATCGGCTGTCGGACCGGGTCCGCGTGCAGGTGAGCCGCGTCGATCTCGATGCGCGCAAGATCGACTTCCGTCTCGTGCGCGACACGCCGGTGAAGGCGCCGCGTCCGCCGGCCGCGCCCGCCGCAGCCGGCGCCGAGCGCGGCAACGGCCCGCGTGTGCGTGCGCTGCCGGCAGCCGAAGAGGCCGCGCCGCGCCGCAAGAAGGCCGCCAGCGCGCCGAGCGTCGCCGTGAAGGAAGCGCGCGCCGCACGCGCCGCCGCGAAGAAGAAGGGCGGCGCGCCGGCGAAGCCGACCGCGAAGAAAACGCACGCGCGCAAGAAGTATTGAGCGTTCGGGGCGGCACGCCCCGCAGTATCGAGAGACGCCGCGTGGCCGGTCACGAGCCGGCCGCGCGGCGCTTTCCTTTTCCATGGACCGCGGTTGCGCGCATTGCGCGGCCGCACGTTTGATCGAAGGTTGTTCCAGTCATGTCACGTCTGAAGGTTCTTTACGGTTTTCATGCGGTGACCGCACGCTTGCGGCACGACGCATCGACGGTTGCGGAGGTGCTGTACGACCAGACGCGCCGCGACCGCCGCATGCAGGAGTTCCTGCATGCCGCGAAAGAAGCGGGCGTGCGGCTGATCGCGGCCGACGAGACGCGCCTGTGGGGACTCGCGCATACCGAGCGCCACCAGGGTGTGGTCGCGCGCGTCGAGGACATTCCGCTCGCGCAGAACCTGTCCGAGCTGCTCGACGGCATCAACGGTCCGGCGCTGCTGCTCGTGCTCGACGGCGTCACCGATCCGCACAACCTCGGCGCGTGCCTGCGCGTGGCCGATGCGGCCGGCGCGCACGCGGTGATCGCGCCGCGCGATCGTGCGGTCGGTCTCAACGCAACCGCGGCGAAGGTCGCGAGCGGCGCGGCCGACACCGTGCCGTACATCACCGTGACGAACCTCGCCCGCGCGCTGCGCGAGCTGAAGGACGCCGGCGTGTGGATCATCGGCACCTCGGACGAGGCATCGGCGACGCTGCACGACACGAGGCTCGACGGCCCCGTCGCGATCGTGATGGGCGCCGAAGGCGAGGGGATGCGCCGGCTCACGCGCGATACCTGCGACGAGGTGATGAGCATCCCGATGGCCGGCAGCGTGGAAAGCCTGAACGTATCGGTCGCGAGCGGCGTGTGCCTGTACGAAGCCGTGCGCCAGCGACGCGCGAAGGGCTGACGCGACGCGCGGCGGCCGGCCGGCCCGCAATCATCGTTTCGAAGCCGGCCCGCGCGCCATGTTGCCCGGCGTGGCGAGCGGCTAGAATGACCCGCACGGCGTGCGTCGCGCTTCGTCGCCGCGCGCGGTTCTCTTCGGGTATCGCATCCATGACTCTGTTTCGCGTCGGCGCGTCGTGCGCCGCCCTGTGCCTGCTGGCCGCCTGCACGTCGCCGTCGCTGGTCGAGCGCGGCAGCTACTATGCCGATACGGGCCTGCACGCGCAGGGCGCCGATTCGCGGATCCGCTTTCTCGTGATGCACTACACCGAAAGCGACGAGGCGAAATCGCTGCGGACGCTGACGGGCGACGCGGTCAGCGTGCACTATGTCGTGCCGCCGCAGCCGCGCATCGAGCGCGGGCAGCCGGTGGTCTACCAGCTCGTTCCGGAGGCGCAGCGCGCCTGGCATGCCGGCGTCAGCGAATGGCAGGGCACGACCGAACTGAATGCGGTGTCGATCGGCATCGAGAACGTCAATCGCGGCCCGCTCGATCCGCAGAACCGCACCTGGCAGCCGTATCCGCCGGAACAGGTCGATGCGCTGATCCGCCTGTCGAAGGACATTGTCGCGCGCTACCGCATCCCGCCGACGCGCGTGGTCGGGCACAGCGACATCGCACCGCAACGCAAGATCGATCCGGGCCCGCTGTTCCCGTGGCATGCGCTGGCGCAGGCCGGCGTCGGCGCGTGGCCGGACGACGCGACGGTCGCCGCGCGGCTCGGCGGTCGCGATCCGCATGCGAGCGTCGACGTGCGCGAGTTGCAGCTGAAGCTCGCGCGCTACGGCTACGACGTGCCGACCGACGGCGTGCTCGACACGCGCACGCGGCGCGTGTTCGCCGCGTTCCAGATGCATTTCCGGCCGTCCGACTACGCGGGCAATCCGGATGCCGAAACCGATGCGATCGCGCAGGCGCTGCTCGACAAGTATTTCCCGGGTGCGCAACCGATCGACGGCCCATCCGAAGGCGCGCCCTGAACGCGCGGCCGCCGAAAAAGCACGGGCCGTCATCCGAGTCCGGTAAACTGGCGGCTTTCCGCAATCCCGCAGCATTACGATTCCATGACTCAAGACGAACTCAAACGCCTGGTCGGCCAGGCGGCCGCCGATTATGTGATCCAGAACGTGCCGGAAGGCGCGATCGTCGGCGTCGGCACCGGCTCGACCGCCAACTGCTTCATCGACGCGCTCGCGGCCGTCAAGTCGCGCTATCGCGGCGCCGTGTCGAGTTCCGTCGCGACGACTGAGCGCCTGAAGTCGCACGGCATCAAGGTGTTCGACCTGAACGAGATCGAATCGCTGCAGGTGTACGTCGACGGCGCCGACGAGATCGATGCGAGCGGTGCGATGATCAAGGGCGGCGGCGGCGCGCTGACGCGCGAGAAGATCGTCGCGTCGGTGGCCGACACGTTCGTGTGCATCGCCGACGCCAGCAAGCGCGTGCCGGTGCTCGGCGCGTTCCCGCTGCCGATCGAGGTCGTGCCGATGGCGCGCACGGCGATCGGGCGGCGCGTGACCGCGCTCGGCGGCGTGCCGGTGCTGCGCGTGACGAAGGACGGCGCACCGTACATCACCGACAACGGCAACGAGATCCTCGACGTGAAGGGCCTGCAGATCACCGATCCGCGCGGCCTGGAAGCGCAGGTGAACGGATGGCCCGGCGTCGTGACGGTCGGCCTGTTTGCCGAGCGCGGCGCGAATCTGTGCCTGCTCGGCACGGAAAACGGCGTCGAGACGATCGTTTATTCGGCTGGCTGAAAGAAAGTAAAGCAGTCCGTAGCGGTGCGTAGCACAGCCTAATGGATTGCATGTTTAAATCTTGTGGAAATCGAGGCCCGGCAAGCGCAGCGCGCTTTCCGGGCTTTTTTTGAAGCCTTATAAATTAGCCCGTCTCAAAGAGGGATAACCCTGTCAGGTGTTTACCAGATAGCGCAACGGCCTCGAAATCATCAATTTATAGATCATAAGAACAGTCGTAACCAGGGCCGGCGGAACTGCGAGCAGGTTTTCGCAAATCGACGCACGGGGAGGTGTCATGGAGCAGGGCAAAGACCGGTCACTGGTCGCCAAAGTGATGGATGGGCTTGTCACGGGTATCGTCGAGGACAAGTACGGAGGCATCTTGCCGCCGCAGGACGTGCTATCGAAAGAGTTCGACGTGAGCCGCACGGTAATGCGCGAAGCATTGTCGATGTTGCTTGCGCGCGACATGCTCGACGTGCGTCCGAAGGTCGGCACGCGCGTGCGGCCGATGCGCGACTGGCGCATGATCGACGAAGACGTCGTGAGCTGGCGGTTCCGGGCCAAGCCCGATCCGCAGTTCATGCGCGACGTGATCGAATTCCGGATGCTGATCGAACCGCGCGCGACCGCGCAGGCAGCCGTGCGTGCGACGGCTGCCGACATCGCCGGCATTCGCGAGGCGTTCGATGCATTCAAGGTGCTGCAGCCGGGCGATCAAGGCTACGACACCGCGGACGAGCTGCTGCATACGCGGATCGTCCAGGCGAGCGGCAACCAGTTCTTCCAGCAGATGGCGGCGATCGTGCGCGGCGCGGTGCGTCTCGTGAATCCGCGCGTCGTGCAGAAGGAAGGGGCGCACGACATCGCGGTCACCGCGCATGCACGGGTCGTCGACGCGATCGAGCGCCGCGATCCGCGTGAAGCGGAGGCCGCGTCGCTTGCGCTGATCGATTTCAGCGCCGACGAGATCTCGCGCGATTTCTCCGTCGACGTGCCCGCGCGGGCCTGAGCAGCACGCGTCGTTTGTTCGGCGGCAAGCGAGCCGATCCGGCCAGCCATTCGGCAAGCCGTTTATCATGACGGCCGGCCGGCAATGCGCCGGCCATCGCTCCATGACCGATACGGAAGATCCGGATGAACGACCTCGACACGCGCCCGGTGCGCTTCGGCATCATCGGCGCAGGCAGCATTGCGCGCCGCTTCGCGCAAAGCCTTGCCCACGTCCCGGGCGCGACGCTCGCCGGCGTCTGGGCGCGCCGCGCCGACGCAGCGGCGGCATTCTGCGCCACCTGCGGCGGCACGCCGGCCGCCAGCCTCGACGCGCTTCTCGCGGCCGACCTCGACGCCGTCTACATCGCGACGCTTCATGACAGCCACGCACAGTACGCGCTGGCCGCGCTCGCCGCCGGCAAGGCCGTGCTGTGCGAAAAGCCCGCGACGCTGAACGCCGCGCAGCTCGATACGGTGCTGCGCGCCGCGCGCGATGCCGGGCAGCTGTTCATGGAAGCGATGAAGCCGCCGTTCTTTCCGTTGTACCGCCAGCTGCGCGCGCGGCTGCGCGAGGATCCGATCGGCGAGATCCGGCTCGTGCGTGCGGGCTGCGCATCGTCGTCGGTGCCCGACGACCATTCCGTCTACCGGCTCGATCGCGCGGGCGGCGCGCTGCTCGATATCGGCATCTACGAGGCGTTCCTCGCGGTCGACTGGCTCGGCGCGGCGCTCGACGTGCAGACGCTCGGCCGGCTCGGCGCGACCGGCGTCGACGTGTTCGCGAGCCTGAACAGCCACCATGCGAACGGCGGGATCGCGCAGCTCTTTTGCGGGCTCGACGTGATGGGGCGCGGCGATGCGCTGATTGCGGCGGCGGGCGGCCACGTGACGATCCACGAGAAATGGTGGAATCCGGCGCGCGCGACGATCCGTTATGCGGACGGGCGCACGATCGAGCTCGACGCGCCGTTCGAGGGCGGCGGCCTCAACTACGAAACCGCGCATTTCTGCGAGCTGCTGCGCGCCGGCGAGATCGAAAGCCCGATCGTCACGCACGACCATTCGCGGCAGATGATCGCGATGACCGACGCGGCGCGCGCCGCGCTCGGCGTGCGCTATTCGGGCGAGTGACGGGACAGGGAAGCGCCGGACGCGTGCGCGCGGGCCGGCGCTTGCGGCGGTTCGTTCAGTGCCGCGCCGGCAGCGACAGGCGCTTTTCGTACCAGCGCTGCACCCATTCGAGGATCTGGCAAAGCACCCAGTACACGGCCGCGGCGGCGAGATAGAGCGGCAGCGGCTGGTAGGTCGCCGCGATCATTTCCTGCGCGCTGCGCAGCAGCTCGGTCACGGTGATCACGGAGACGAGCGAAGTGTCCTTGATCAGGCTGATCAGGCTGTTCGACAGGCTCGGCACCGCGATGCGCAGCGCCTGCGGGCCGATCACGTAGCGCAGCGTCTGCCCCCACGACAGCCCGAGGCTGTACGCGGCGAGCCACTGGCCGCGCGCGATGCCGTTGATCGCGCCGCGCATGCTTTCGGACATGTAAGCCGCGACGTTCGCGGACAGCGCGATCACGCCGGCCGGCGTCGGGTCGAGCGAGATGCCGAGACTCGGCAAGCCATAGTAGATGACGAAGATCTGCACGAGCAGCGGCGTGCCGCGCATCAGGCTCACGTACGCGCGCGCGAGCCATGCGAGGGCATTGACCCAGATACGCTCGAAGCCTTCGAGCGCCTCGCTTTGCCGGATGCCCATCATCGCGAGCACGACGGCGCCGAGCAGGCCGAACACCATCGACAGCACGGCGAACTTGACGGTCAGCACGGCACCCTGGGCGAGCACCGGCAGCGATTGGACGAGCAGGGACGTTGTCGACATTGGAATACGAATCGAATGCGTGCGCGAAAGCGCAATCATAAACCGGACGAATAAAACAAAGGGCGGCATCGTTGCGGATGCCGCCCATTCCGGCCCGCCGTCAGGCGGGAAATAGAGGCGTGCTTACTTGATCGGCTTCGTCACGTCGATGCCGAACCACTTGTCCGAGATCTTCGTGAACGTGCCGTCGGCCTCGAGCTGCGTCATCGCGTCGTCGATCGCCTTCTGGAACTGCGGGTTGCCCTTCTTGAACGGGATGCCCGACGGATTCGCGGAGCCGACGTTCGCGCCCGGGCGCAGCGGCAGTTGCGAATTCTTCGTCAGGTACGCGAGCATCAGGCGGTCGTTGAGCGCCGCGTCGAGCCGGCCGGCCGCGAGGTCGCGCAGATACTCGGGTGCGCCCGGATAGGTCTTCACGTCGATGCCGGGAACCGACTTCGCCATGTCCATGTAGTTGGTGCCGAGCGCGACGCCGAGCTTCTTGCCCTTCAGGTCCTCGAGCGACTTGAACTGGCGCGTGTCGTCCTTGCGCTGGATCAGCTGCGCGGTCGAATAGGTGTACGCCGGCGAGAAGTCGAGCGTATGCTTGCGCGCGTCGGTGATGCCGACCTGGTTGACGATCACGTCGAACTTGCCCGCCTGCAGGCCGGCGATGATGCCGCTCCATTCGGTCGTCACGAACTCCGGCTTCACGCCGAGCTTCGCGGCGATGGCCTTCGCGATGTCGACGTCGAAGCCGACGAGTTCGCCCTGCGGGTTCTTCGAGTTGAACGGCGGGAACGTGCCTTCGAGGCCGATGCGCAGCGTACCGCGTTGCTTCACCTGGTCGAGGAGGTCGGCCGCGTGCGCGGTGGCGGCGGCGAACGAGGTACCGATCAGGCCGGCAACCAGCAGCTTCTTGAGCAGCGAAAATTTCATCGTGTGAGCTTCCTTGCCCCGTCGGGGCTCATGATTCTGACGTGGGACCGATCATAGCAAAAATGCAATCGATCTCTAAATATCGTTTGTCTATGTCTATATTACGCGGCGCGGTCGCGGGCAATCGCCTTCACGCATTCGGCGACCAGCGCCGGGCCTTTATAGATGAAGCCGGTGTAGAGCTGGACCAGCGACGCGCCGGCCGCGAGTTTCGCGCGCGCGTCCTCGCCCGAGAAGATGCCGCCGACGCCGATGATCGGTACCGCGCTGCCGACTTCCGCGTGCAGCTTGCGAATCACTTCGTTCGACGCGTCGAACACCGGGCGGCCCGACAGGCCGCCGCCTTCGTCCGCGTGCGGCAGGCCCTGCACGGCGGCGCGCGACAGCGTCGTGTTGGTCGCGATCACCGCCTCGATCTTGTGGCGCAGCAGCGTATCGCCGATTTCCTTGACCTGCTCGTCGTCGAGATCGGGCGCGATCTTCAGCGCGAGCGGCACCAGCTTGCCGTGCAGGTCGGCAAGGCGCTGCTGCTTGTCCTTCAGCGCGGCGAGCAGCGCATCGAGCTCGCCCGCGCCTTGCAGCTGGCGCAGGTTCTTCGTATTCGGCGACGAGATGTTGATCGTCACGTAGCTGGCGAACGGATAGACGCGTTCGAGGCAGTAGAGATAGTCTTCCGCCGCGCGCTCGATCGGCGTGTCGGCGTTCTTGCCGATGTTCAGGCCGAGGACGCCGCGATAGCGGGCCGCCTGGACGTTCTTCACGAACTGGTCGACGCCCTGGTTGTTGAAGCCCATCCGGTTGATCAGCGCTTCCGCCTGCGGCAGCCGGAACATCCGCGGGCGCGGGTTGCCGGGCTGCGGGCGCGGCGTGACGGTGCCGACCTCGATGAAGCCGAAGCCGAGCGCCGCGAGGCCGTCGATCGCCGCGCCGTCCTTGTCGAGGCCGGCCGCGAGGCCGACCGGGTTGCGGAACGTGAGCCCCATCACGGTGCGCGGCGCGTCGGGCACGCGGGCCGACAGCGCGCAGGCAAGGCCCGTGCGGCCGGCCGCGCCGAGCGCGCGCAGCGTGAGGTGGTGAGCGTCTTCCGCATCCATCTTGAACAGGGATGCGCGGGCCAGCGGATAGAGGGAACTGAACACGGGAATTGGGCGGACAGCCGAATGAATGACAACCCGCTATTTTACCGGGAGTTGCGCGGCAGGGGCGCGCATCGGTTCGTCGACGTCGGTCGCGGCGGGGATCGCAACGCGTCTGTGTCGGGCAGGGCGGGCGCGCGGCGCGCAGGCAACGACGCCGCGCCGGCCGCTCAGGACGCGCCGGAATGCCCGCCGGGCAGCGGCGCGCGGGCGAGCGCCGCGTCGACCGGCGGCAGGTCGACGCTTGCCGGATCGAGCAGCTTCCAGCGGCCGTCGATCAGCCCTTCGAGCGGATGGAAGTTTGCCTTGTAGGCCATCTTCGGGCTCTCGCGGATCCAGTAGCCGAGGTACACGTACGGCAGGCCGAGGCTTTTCGCCTGTTCGATCTGCCACAGGATGTTGTAGGTGCCGTAGCTCGTGTGCGGATCGTCGGGTTCGAAGAACGTGTAGACCGACGACAGCCCGTCGCCGAGGATGTCGATCATGCTGACCATGCGCAGCTTGCCGGGCTCGCCGCCCGGCGCGTCGAGGTCGCGGAATTCGACGAGGCGCGAGTTGATCCGGCTCTGCAGCAGGAACTGCTCGTACTGGTCGCGGCTGTCGCGGTCCATGCCGCCGCCCGCGTGGCGCGCGGACTGGTAGCGCATGTACAGCGCGTAATGCTCCTCGTCGTAGTGCAGCGGCGAGACGGTCGCGATCAGCGCACGGTGCCGCTTCCACATCCGGCGCTGCGTGCGCGACGGCGTGAACGACGCGATCGGCACGCGCACCGGCACGCAGGCGCGGCAGCCGTCGCAATACGGACGATAGGTGAACACGCCCGAGCGCCGGAAGCCGGCCTTCACGAGCTCGGTATAGATGTCGGAGTTGATCAGATGGCTCGGCGTCGCGACTTGCGAGCGCGCGATGCGGCCGTCCAGATAGCTGCACGGATAGGGCGCCGTTGCATAGAATTGCAGCGCCGAAAGCGGTGAAAGCGGCAGCTCAGTCGGGTGAGTCATGGGCAGCTCTCGATGCAGGGAAGGAGTGCCGCGCTAGCGCTCGATCCCGGAGGGGGCCGCCGGTTCGGTGCGGGCGGCCGTCAGCGCGGCGAGCACGCGCTTGTCGAACTGCCACGGAATCGGCGGTTCGGCGACCGCGCGGCGCACGTGAGCGACAAAGGCCTTGCGTGCGATTTCGCGGCCGCCGAGCGACGCTAGATGCGACGTATTCTGCTGGCAGTCTATCATCTCCAGCCCCTGCTCGCGAAGGTGGGCGACGAGCGCGGCCAGCGCGATCTTCGACGCGTCGGTGACCTCCGCGTACATCGATTCGCCGAAGAACATCCGCCCGAACGAGACGCCGTACAGGCCGCCGACGCGTCGTCCGTCGTGCCAGGTCTCGATGCTGTGCGCGTTGCCGCTGCGGTACAGCGACGTATACGCGTCGATGATCTCGGCCGTGATCCACGTGCCGCGCTGCCCGCGGCGCGGCGCCTGCGCGCACGCGCGCATCACGCCGGCGAAGTCGTGATCGACGCGCACCTCCCACGCGGGTTCGCGCAACACGCGCTTGAGCGTCTTCTTCAGCGACGGCGACACCTTGAATTCGGCCGGCACGAGGATCATGCGCGGGTCGGGACTCCACCACAGCACCGGCTGGCCGTCCGAATACCACGGGAAGATGCCGCGCAGGTACGCGTCGAAGAGGCGCGAGGGCAGCAGGTCGGCGCTCGCGGCGAGCAGGCCCGGCGCGCCGGTCGCGGGGCCGAGCGCGCGTTCGACGGGCGGAAACGGATCGTCCGGGCCGAGCCAGGGGACCATGGGTGGCGCTCAGCCGTTGCGCAGCGAGCGGAAGATATCGCCGGTATGCACGCCGTAGTCGCCGGCGGCGCGATCGGCGAAGAAGAAGCGCAGGGTCTGGCTGACGGTCGGGAACGCGATCTCGTCCCACGGAATGTCGGCCTCGTCGAACAGCTTCACTTCGAGGCTTTCCTCGCCGGCCTCGAAAGCCGGATCGGTGAGCCGCGCGAGGTAGAACAGATGGACCTGGTGCACGTGCGGCACGTTGAGCAGCGTGAACAGGTTCTGCACCTCCACGCGTGCGCCGGCTTCCTCCAGCGTTTCGCGCGCGGCGGCCTCGGCTGTCGTTTCGCCCATCTCCATGAAACCCGCCGGCAGCGTCCAGAATCCGTAGCGCGGTTCGATCGCGCGGCGGCACAGCAGCACCTGGTCGCCCCAGACCGGGACCGTGCCGACGACGTTGCGCGGGTTCTGGTAATGGATCGTGCCGCAGTGATCGCAGACGAAGCGCTCGCGGTTGTCGCCCTGGGGAATGCGCGCGATAACTTCGTGACCGCAGACGGAGCAGAATTTCATGTCGAGTGGAAGGGACGAGGTGATGCGAGTGTATCACCGGGCAGCGGCATTCTCGAACGCGCGCGTACGCGGCAAGGCCGCGCGCCGATCGCATCCCGGAAAACAAAAAGCCCGGCGCTGGGCCGGGCTTTCTGCGTGTATCGGGACGTTGGTTGCGGGGACAGGATTTGAACCTGTGACCTTCGGGTTATGAGCCCGACGAGCTGCCAGACTGCTCCACCCCGCGTCCGTCGAAGAATTGAATTATAAGTAACAACCCGAATGCGCGCAAGCACTTTCTGACAATTGCGTTGCGACCCGCGCGGGGCCGGTACGGCCGACGCGTGCGCTAGAATCGAGCGGTTTGTGTTTTCACTCCGGCAACGGGGCGGTGCGCGATCGCGTCGGCGCCGTTGCGACTCTCAATACTGTATCGACGGATTCATGGACATCGCTCACGATCTGCAATCGATCGGCGCGCAGGAACAGGCGCTCGTGTTTCCCCATTTCGACCCGGCGCGCGCGTGGGCGCTCGGCAACCGGATGCATGCGCTCGCGACCTCGCGCGGCCATGCGATCGCGATCGACATCGTCACGTTCGGCCAGCCGCTGTTCTTCGCGGCGCTGGCCGGCGCGACGCCCGACAACGTCGACTGGATACGCCGCAAGCGCAACGTCGTCGCGCATTTCCGCCGCAGTTCGTACGCAATCGGGCTGCGCATGCAGCAGGCCGGCGCCACGCTCGCCGAGAAGCACGGGTTGCCGATCGCCGAATACGCGCCGCACGGCGGCGCGTTTCCGCTGACCGTCGCGGGCGCCGGCGTGATCGGGTCGGTCACCGCGTCCGGGCTGCCGCAGCGCGCGGACCACGAATTCGTCGTCGAGGCGCTGTGCGCGGAACTCGGCCAGGACTATGCGGTGCTGGCCCTCGCGAGGAACTGAGCGATGCAGATTCCTGGATACGCCTGGCTCGCGATCGCGATCGTCGCGGAGGTGATCGGCACGTCCGCGCTGCGCGCGGCGGACGGTTTCACGCGCTTCTGGCCGTCGGTGCTGGTGGTGGCCGGCTACGGCATCGCGTTCTACTGCCTGTCGCTGACGCTGCGGACGATGCCGGTCGGCATCATCTATGCGGTCTGGTCGGGCGCCGGCATCGTGTTGATCACGCTCGTCGCGATGCTGCTGTACCGTCAGGTGCCGGACGTGCCGGCGGTGATCGGCCTCGGGCTGATCATCGCGGGCGTCGTGGTGCTGAACCTGTTCTCGAAGATGCAGGCGCACTGAGCGTGCCCCTGTGACCTGCCGGATGGCCCCCATGACCGATTCCACTTCCACCGAAACCACCCAGCCCGACGTGCGCGCGTATATCGCGAACCGCATCGGCTTTCTCGAACTGAACCGGCCGAAGGCGCTGAACGCGCTGTCGGTCGGGATGATCCGCCTGATGCAGCAGGCGCTCGATGCGTGGCGCGACGATCCGGACGTCGTCGCGGTCGTCGTGCACAGCCCGCATCCGCGCGCGTTCTGCGCGGGCGGCGACGTGCGCTTCTTCCACGAGGCGTGGCAGCGCGGCGATCGCGATGCGGTCGACGCGTTCTTCATCGAGGAATACACGCTCAACCACACGATCTTCACGTACCCGAAGCCGTACGTCGCGCTGATGCACGGCGTCGTGATGGGCGGCGGCATGGGCATTTCGCAGGCGGCCCGGCATACGGGCGGGCTGCGCGTCGTGACCGACTCGACGAAGATGGCGATGCCCGAAACGCGCATCGGGCTGTTCCCCGACGTCGGGATGAGCTGGTTCCTCGCGCGCACGCCCGGCGCGATCGGCCGCTATCTCGCCGTGACGGGCGCGACGCTCGACGCGGCCGGCGCCTTGTACGCGCAGCTCGCGGACGTCTACCTGCCCGATGCCGCGTTGCCGGCGCTGATCGATACGCTGAAGACCGCGCGCTTCGACAGCGGCGCGCAGGCCGTCGCCTGCGTGGCCGATGCCGCGGCCGCGCACAAGGTCGTGCCGACGCCCGACACGTCGGCGCTGGCCGATGCGCGCAGCGGCATCGACCGGCATTTCGCGCAGCCCGACATCGGCGCGATCCTCGCGTCGCTCGACGCCGAGCCGGATTGCGCGGCTGTCGACGGATGGGTCGAGAAGGCGACCCATGCGATGCGCAACCAGTTGTCGCCGCTGTCGATGGCCGTGTCGCTCGAAGTCGTGGAGCGCGCACGCGGCGCGACGATGGCCGAGTGCCTGCGGCGCGATCTCGACCTCACGCGCTCGACCTTCGCGCGCGGCGACGTGATCGAGGGCGTGCGCGCGCTGATCGTCGACAAGGATCACCAGCCGGTGTGGCGCTTCAAGACGAGCGCGGAGGTCGGGCGCGCGGACGTGCTCGCGATGTTCGACAGCCCGTGGACGCCCGATACGCATCCGCTGCGGAACCTGCGGGACTGATGCACGCGGTGCGCGGCGGCCGGGCGCTGCGTACGAAACGACAAGGAAACGACAAGGCCGCCTGTACAAGCAAGCGGCCTTGTCGTTGAGGGACCGCGGTCGGGTGCGGGACCGACGTTCGTCCGCGTGAACCGGCGCGGCGAACGGGCGCGGCCGGCCCGTGCCGATACGCGGGCGCGTCAGTCGTCGCCCGCGTCGTCCGACATGAAGGCGCGCATGAACACGAGCGCACCGAAACCCCAGACCGCATTGGCCGCGAAGCCGGCCGCCAGCACCGGCATCATGTTGCCCGACGGCCAGATCCCGCGCAGCGGATCGATCGCGAAGACGCGGGCGGCAGTCAGCACGATCCCGCCGAACACCAGCGCGCCGATCCACGGCGCCTCGCGCTCGGGCGACACGCGCAGCAGCCACGCCATCGGAATCGCACAACATGCGCTGATCAGCGCGTTTGCGACAAATTCAGGAATGCCGAGCGGCGCGAAAGGCTCGGTGGAGAAACCGGCTGCGGCGATCAGGTCGGCGGTATGGAGAAGCGCGAGCGTCGCTTCGCGGAAGAACAGGGCGGCGAGGAAGCCGGACAGGAACGGCAGGATGACTTTCTGCATCGATGAGTGCACCGCAGGCGCGCGCGGCGGGGCCGTGCGCGCAGAGTTATTCGGATAGGTGCGCCATTATAAGGGGCTGGCCGACGCGATATTCGCTCCAGCGTCGCGCTAATCACGAAAGCGGAAAACCTAAGCTCAAAAAAATCGTTCCAAAGCCCTGCACCGATCCCTAGACTGATTTCCCAGAAACAGCCGTGCAATCGCGCATTCGCCCGCCGCACGGCCTGACCGGCGAACCATCCCGATTCGAACGCACACCATGCATGCGGCGCCGACGCGCGCCGCGAGCAGGGCGACGTTTTATCTCAAATCTGGCAAGGCAGTCACGCAGGAGCAGCAGATGAATGTGTTCTGGTTTATCCCCACGCATGGCGACAGCCGCTACCTCGGCACGGCCGAAGGGGCGCGCGCCGCGGATTACGATTATTTCAAGCAGGTCGCCGTCGCGGCCGACACGCTCGGCTACGAGGGCGTGTTGCTGCCGACCGGCCGTTCCTGCGAGGATGCGTGGGTCGTCGCGTCGAGCCTCATTCCGGCGACGCAGCGCCTGAAGTTCCTGGTCGCGATCCGTCCCGGCATCGCGTCGCCGGGGCTGTCGGCGCGGATGGCCGCGACGTTCGACCGCCTGTCGGGCGGCCGCCTGCTGATCAACGTCGTGACGGGCGGCGACGCGGCCGAACTCGAAGGCGACGGCCTGTTTGCCGACCACGATACGCGTTACGAAATTACCGACGACTTCCTGAAGATCTGGCGCGGGCTGCTGTCCGCGTCGCACGACAACGGCGGCTTCGACTACAGCGGCAAGCATTTGCAGTCGAAGGGCGGCAAGGCGCTCTATCCGCCGGTGCAGCGTCCGCATCCGCCGCTGTGGTTCGGCGGCTCGTCGCCGGCCGCGCACGCGATCGCGGCCGATCACATCGACACCTACCTGACCTGGGGCGAACCGCCCGACGCCGTCGCGAAGAAGATCGCGGACATTCGCGCCCGCGCCGAGGCGCGCGGCCGCAAGATCAAGTTCGGCATTCGCCTGCACGTGATCGTGCGCGAGACCGAGGGCGAAGCGTGGCGCGACGCCGAGCGCCTGATCAGCCGTCTCGACGACGACACGATCGCGCGCGCGCAGCAGGCGTTCGCGAACATGGATTCGGAGGGCCAGCGCCGGATGGCCGCGCTGCACGGCGGCAAGCGCGGCGGTCGCGACACGCTCGAGGTGTACCCGAACCTGTGGGCGGGCGTCGGCCTCGTGCGCGGCGGCGCGGGCACCGCGCTGGTCGGCAATCCGGAGCAGGTCGCCGAGCGCATGCGCGAATACGCGGAGCTCGGCATCGAGACCTTCATCCTGTCCGGCTATCCGCACCTCGAGGAGTCGTACCGGTTCGCCGAACTCGTGTTCCCGCTGATCAAGGGCAAGGGCGCGGCGAAGACTGCCGGCCCGCTGTCGGGCCCGTTCGGCGAGATCGTCGGCAACAGCTACCTGCCGAAGGCGAGCCAGAGCTGAACGACGGGAGGCCTGCAATGACAACGAAAACGTCGACGACGGGCGGCGTGGCCGCCCGCGCATGGCGCAGCATCGCGCCGTGGCTCGTGCCGCTCGCGCTGCTGGTCGTCTGGGAGGTCGGCGCGCGCGTCGGCTGGCTGTCGACCCGCGTGCTGCCCGAACCCGTTGCGGTCGTGCGCGCTGCGTGGTCGCTCGTGACGTCGGGCGAGATGTGGGCGAACGTGAAGGTCAGCACGTGGCGCGCGCTGTTCGGCTTCGCGATCGGCGGCGGCGTCGGCCTCGCGCTGGGGCTCGCGACCGGGCTGTCGAAGGCCGCCGAGGTCGCGCTCGATTCGACGATCCAGATGATCCGCAACATCCCCGCGCTCGCGATGATCCCGCTCGTGATCCTGTGGTTCGGCATCGACGAGAAGGCGAAGCTGTTCCTCGTCGCGCTCGGCGTGTTCTTTCCCGTCTACATCAATACGTATCACGGGATCCGCTCGGTCGACGCGAACCTGATCGAGATGGCGAAGAGCTACGGCGTGCGCGGCTTCGCGCTGTACCGCGACGTGATCCTGCCCGGCGCGCTGCCGTCGATCCTGGTCGGCGTGCGCTTCGCGCTCGGGCTGATGTGGGTGATGCTGATCGTCGCGGAAACGATCTCCGCGCAGTCGGGCATCGGCTACATGACGATGAACGCGCGCGAATTCCTGCAAACCGACGTGGTGGTGGTCGGCATCCTGCTGTACGCGGTGCTCGGCAAGCTGGCCGACGTGCTGGCGAAATGGATCGAGCGCGTGACCCTGCGCTGGCACCCCGCTTATCAATCAGGAGCAAAGGCATGAATGCGACGACTTCGGCGGCCGCCTACGGCCCGCTCGCCGGCGCAGACCTCGAGGTCGAACTGGCGCAGGCGCGCGTTGCGGACCATGACGCGCAAGACGCGGTCACGCTCGATCGCGACAGCGGTGCATCGGTCGTGCCGCTCGCGCGGCGCCGCGCGGGCAGCCCGGCGCCCGACGATGCGGTGACGCTGTCGGGCGTCAGCAAGCGCTTCGGCGCGCGCACCGTGCTCGACAACGTCGATCTCGGCATCGCGCGCGGCAGTTTCGTCGCGATCGTCGGCCGCAGCGGCTGCGGCAAGTCGACGCTGCTGCGGCTCGTCGCGGGGCTCGAGCAGCCGAGCGACGGCACGCTCGCGACGCGCGGCGAAGGCGGCGGCGCGCTCGATACGCGAATCATGTACCAGGACGCGCGGCTGCTGCCGTGGAAGACCGTGCTGCAGAACGTGATGCTCGGCCTCGGACGCGGCGCACGCGACGAGGCGCGCGCGGTGCTCGACGAGGTCGGCCTGCTCGAGCGCGCGAACGACTGGCCCGCGCAGCTGTCGGGCGGCCAGCGGCAGCGCGTCGCGCTGGCCCGCGCGCTCGTGCACCGGCCGCAGTTGCTGCTGCTCGACGAGCCGCTCGGCGCGCTCGACGCGCTGACCCGCATCGAGATGCACGCGCTGATCGAGCGGTTGTGGCGCGAGCACCGGTTTACCGCGCTGCTCGTCACGCACGACGTGCAGGAAGCGGTCGCGCTGGGCGACCGGATCCTGCTGATCGAGCAGGGCCGCGTCGCGCTCGACCAGCCCGTGCCGCTCGACCGGCCGCGCGCACGCGCGTCGGCGGCGTTCGCGGCGCTGGAAGACCGCGTGCTGCAGCGCGTGCTCGCGGGCGGGCCGGGCGCGGCCGAGCCGCCTGCGCGCGAGGAGGGCAAGGTACGACCGGTCGGGCAGATCCGCTGGGCCGTTTAAATCCGGGCGGCGCCGGCCGCCCGTTCTAAGACTTTTTCTTCGGAGCGATCAACCCGATGAGCATCACTGCAATCAACGTGCGTAACCAGTTCAAGGGCAAGGTAAAGGAGATCATTCGCGGGCCCGTGGTGTCCGAGGTCGACGTCGAGACGCCGTTCGGCATCGTCACGTCGGTGATCACGACCCGTTCGGTCGACGAACTCGAACTGAAGGTGGGCGCGGAAGTCGTCGCGCTCGTGAAATCGACGGAAGTCTCGATCGCGCGCCTCTGAGCGCCGGTTGGCCGCGCCGGGACGGCGTCGTCGGGTGGCGTGCCCGATGGCGCTGCCCGGCGTTTTCGCTGTGCGCGCGTGTCGGTGTTCGGCGCTCCGATGTAGTGCTAGGATGGAGCGACACCGATGCCGGAGGCCGCGCATGACCCCCATCCTTTCCCCCGAAGCGATCGAGGCGCTGAAGTGGATCGACCAGTTCGGCGACAGCCGGCCGGTCCCGCCCGCGTTCGACGATGTCGTTTATGCGTTGCTGAACGAGGGGCTGATCTACCAGGCGGCTGCCGATCGGGTCGACCTGACCGCCGACGGCAAATTCGTTTTGTCCGAAGAATACGATTGAGCGCACGGCGCCGGCCGCACGGTCGGCCGGGCGCCGTGTCGCCACGGAGCGTGCGATGGAACCGAGAGGCAGCGATCTCGGCGATTTCAGCGAGCCGTACCGCGGCTACGAGATCGAGGTGAAGACCGAACAGGTCTGGGACGGCGAGCACGTGCACTACCGCGTGCTGCAGGGCGATGCCGTCAGGATCGACTGGCGGCTCGTGAAGGTCGACGGGCTGCTGCTGACCGAGCGGCGCGTGATCGAGCGCGTGCTCGACGAGGCGCGGCGGGCGGTCGACGCCGAACTGGGCGACGCCGGCCGCGCTTAGGCGAGCCGCCGGGCGGGCAGGGGCCGGGATGCAGTAAAATAGCCGGTTGTTTCCGTGCCGCCTGCTGCCCGAATTCCATGTCCGCTTCGTCCTCGCTTCCTCCCCGCCGCGTATCCGTGGCGCCCATGCTCGACTGGACCGACCGTCATTGCCGGTCGTTCCATCGCACGCTGACGCGCGATACCTGGCTGTATACGGAGATGATCACGACGGGCGCGCTGCTGTTCGGCGATGCGCAGCGGCATCTCGCGTTCTCGCCGAACGAATCGCCGGTCGCGCTGCAGCTCGGCGGCAGCGAGCGCGACGATCTCGCGCGGGCCGCGAAGCTCGGCGAGCAGTGGGGCTACGACGAAATCAACCTGAATTGCGGATGCCCGTCCGAGCGCGTGCAGCGCGGTGCGTTCGGCGCGTGCCTGATGAACGAGCCGCAGCTCGTCGCCGACTGTGTGAAGGCGATGAACGATGCGGTGTCGGTGCCAGTCACGGTCAAGCACCGGATCGGCGTCGACGCGGTCGAGGACTACGCGTTCGTGCGGGACTTCGTCGGCACGGTTGCCGAAGCGGGCTGCGCGACTTTCGTCGTGCATGCGCGCAACGCGATCCTGAAGGGTTTGTCACCGAAGGAGAATCGCGAGATTCCGCCGCTCAAGTACGACTATGCGTATCGGCTGAAGCGCGACTTTCCCGAACTGGAGATCGTGATCAACGGCGGCATCACGACGCTCGACGAGGTTGCGCAGCATCTCGAGCATGTCGACGGCGTGATGCTCGGCCGCGAGGCGTATCACAACCCGTACGTGCTCGCCGGAGTCGATGCGCGCTTCTACGGCTCGACCGACGCGGCGCCGACGCGCGAGGAAGCCGAAGCGAAGCTGATCGAATACTGTGCGGCCGAACTGAAGCGCGGCACGTACCTCGGTGCGATCGTGCGGCATGCGCTCGGGCTGTATCGCGGCATGCCCGGCGCGCGCGGCTGGCGTCGCGTGCTGTCGGACAACAAGAAGCTCGCGCGCGGCGATCTGGCCGTGTTCGACGAGGCGCGCGCGCATCTGAACGACGCCGAAGAAATTTTTGAAAAAAAAGCTTTGCAAGATTCAAAAGACTTCGTATAATCTTGCTTCTCTGCTGTTGAACAGCAAACGAAACAGCGGAGAAACAAGCAGTATCAGTGGTGGCTGTAGCTCAGTTGGTAGAGTCCAGGATTGTGATTCCTGTTGTCGTGGGTTCGAGTCCCATCAGCCACCCCACCGAATGCTTCAACAAAACAGGCGCTTAGGCGCCTGTTTTGCTTTCTGCGTCTCCATTCGGAATGGCAATCGCGATTCCGATTCATCCCGTCGCGTTCGCGGCATTTATCCTTCGTCGATCGTTGAACCGAACTGCGTTGCCGGTCAGGCAGCGTGTTGCGGCGCTTCGCGCGTCTTCGGCATCTCGAATGTTCTGCGATACACGATCGAGCGAGCCGACGCCGATGGTTATCGTGTCCGTGATGCGCGTTGCCGCATTGCATTGGCGGTTCCGTCCAGACCTTTGGCGGCTGCCCACAATCCCGGGACCATAGAATCCTTCCGACGCGGTTCTTCCCTCAGGAGCTGCGTTTAACCACTAGGCGCCTCCTCTCGGCGACTATTTGCCCGATCGCTCGATTGAATCGGGCATTTTTTTGATCTCGAGATCGTCGCCCGGATTGCTTCGGATATCGGCATGCCGATGGTCATCCGATCTCGTTGCCTGCGGATGCAGAGCGGGCGTCCAGCGACGCTGGTCGCGTCAGGTTGTGGCGCTACGATTCCCCCCGAAACCAGACACGGGAACAGCATGGAACAAAAACTGGCGCAGCGACCGGCCGCGGCCTACGCGATCGTCGCACTGACGTTTTTCGGCGTCGGATGTTTTTCCATGCAGTTCATCCACACGCTGCCGAGCGTGCCGCTCATGCCTGCGTGGACGAATTTCGGCGCGACAGCTTTTTGGGTGAATGGGGCGGTTGCCGCCGGCACGCTTGCGGCGGCCGCCACTGCTGTGTGGGCGGCACGCTCCGAACGTCGAAACAGAAGACAGGACCGACTCGTCGTCGGCCGGTTGACGGCAGCCGGCGTCGCGCAGCGACTGGAGACTGCGGCCGGCGTCACGTCGAACCTCAGTGAGGAACTCGACGTCATGCGGGCGAACGGTGCGGTTTCCGCCCATCACGCGCTCAACTTGCTCAAGTCGATCCAGGCGATACCGAGATGCGAGTTCGACGAACTCAGATGCATGTCTGCGATGCCGGGCGATTGCGCAATATTGATCGCCGCCGCCCAGGATCGGCTGCATAGCGCTGCGGCCGCGCTCCGGTTGCTGTCTTCCAGCGGCATATCGAACACCGGCATCGTCCGGGAGACGGCGCGCGCAACCGATGCGATCGGGCAGGCGGCCATTCTGTATCGCCGCGCGAAATCCATCTGCGACGCAGAGACCGACGGCATTCGAACGGTGCTCGAAATGTATGCCGGTTCGTGACGGACTTAGTATCGCGACAATTGACTCTATCCAGATCAATGTTCCGCATCGGGAAGCAGTCGCTGCGTTAATTCCATATTTCGACATGTCGGCCGGTTAATGCGGCCCGCAATGCGCTGCGTCGCGGATCTTGCTTCGCGTCGAATTCTTTTTTGCTCGATCGGACCTGCGTGTTTTTATGCAATAAGACGATGTGCCTGTTTTCGAGAAATTTGATATCGATCAATTGGCGGATTATGTCATGGAGTTGGCCAATTCCGACAGTGCGTAACAGTCTTTCATTGGTGTAAGATGTAAATCATTTCCTCGCGCCTGTTTTTAAAGGGCCGTTCGGTCCCGGCGACTTCAACGAGTCGCCGGGACTTTTTTTATTTGCGTGTCGTCCGCGAAACAGCAACAAAATTTGCGCAGCCTTAACCCGAAAAGCTCATGCGGCGATCCGGCTCGTCGTCAGCCGGTTCATGGTCGGTCCTTGGTCCCCGGCTGGATCGAGATCCTTGGCTACGGTCGCGCGCCGCGGGAGTAGTATGCAAGAGGCCAGCTCAACGTACGGGGGTCTGAAATGCCTCATGTCAGCTATGAGTACAGTGGGCACAACATCGACATCGACGTGGACGAAGACCGCAACGGCCGATGGCATTGGTCGTACCGAATCGACGGTGAGTGCTATACGGTAGGTCGCGATCGGCCGCTGAAGAGCTACGACTCGATGCTCGGCGAGGCCAGGCGCATCGCCGAGCAGGAAGCCGACCGACTGCCGCCGCTGCAATAAGCTGCCGCATCATCCGTCGACTCCCGTCGCGGTCACGACACGCGCGTCACGGACCGACCTGACCGCTACTTCACCCCGCGGTAGCGCGCCAGCAAATCCGCCTCGGTTTCGTGTATCTCGACGGGCAGGGTGGTCGCCCCCGCGTACGCCAGATAGCGTGCGCGATGCTGACCGTTGCGGAACGACGCGATGCCGACTTTCGCCAGCCCGGGAATGCCGAGCAGCATGCGCGTCCTTGCCTCGCGAAACGTGATGAAGGGCATGTCGGGGATCCTTGCCTGCTCGGGATCGAGAAAGCCGCGGATGCCAACCGCCTTTCCGCGCGCCCAGTATTGCACCGACGGCAGCACATAGTCGGTCGTGTCGCGGTCGGCGCATGCCAGCAGTCTCGTCACGTCGACGATCACGACCCGATGTCGCGAATCGTCGGATGCAAAGACGCGCTTGAGATGCGTGTAGGTATAAGGGACGTGCCCGGGAAGCTGGATGATCCAGACGTCTACACCCTGATGTTGTGCCCGAGCGAGGGTCATCGTTTCCTCTGGTAGCGCGAACGGCCTTTATCAAGCCTGGTGAAACGAGTTTAGCAGCGTGGACCGATATCGGACAGGCGGTATCAAACCGACTCGCGAACGGCCTGCAGGTCGAGTATGAAGCATCCGAAAATAGAAGAAATTCGATTCGATCGAATAAAGTCGTGCATTGGAATCCGAATTCGCGTATCTTGATCGCCGCTTTACCGCGCGGATTGGAAGCGCTCATTCAAACAATTAAAATCCGGACAAGAAAATGAAAAGAAGAACGCTGCTGAGGGCCAGCGCGATCGCAGTAACCGCCGGTCTGGCGGGGTGCACGTCGATGCTGTTCGAAGACGGCAGATACGACGAGACCGTCGACCGTTTTCTCGTCAGCGAGGACGGCAAGAAATTCGTCGTGCTCGGCCAGCAATACCACTACATCTTCGACATGCCCGAGCATTTCGGCGCGATGCTGGCCTCGCCGTATCGTCAGTCGCTCGAAGTTTCTCTCGTGAACTTCGTCGCGCGGGGCGACGCGATCACCGGCGACTACTGGCTGCGGCTGCGCCCCGCCAAGCCGCTGACGGCCGACGAAAGAGCGCAAGCGCTGGCTGACGGTTTCACGCCGCGCGGCAGCGTCGAACTCGAAATGAAGGGCACGCTGCACGGGACGCGCTATCGCGCCGACGGCTTCGACCAAGGCAAGACGTGGTCGTCGTTTGCGCGTCCGTACACGATCGATGTCGTCGATCGCCTCACGACCGCCGACAAGGCGGTTCGCGTGCTCGCGACGCCGGTGACGCTCGCAGCCGACGGCGTGCTGATGATCGGCGCGGTCGCGCTGTCTCCGGTGATTATCGTGGTCTTGCTGCCGACCGCGGCTCTCGCGATCGGACCGTGAGGGCGTTGCGCGGCGGCCGGGTCGTCGTCGTGCATGGGTGAGATGACGCACAGACCGTGGCGCGCGCTCCGCACGACAATCTGAACGGTTGACCGATCTACCCCGGCCCGGTCAACCTTTCCCCGCTCGCTCGCGCAGGAGCGGGGCTTTTTACCCGCCCGGCGCACTGAGGCTGCGCCGGCGGACCCGGACGGGCGTCCGGCCGGCTGCGTCGTCGCGCATCCGTTCGCCTGATCCGCATGAATCGCTTTCCTCGTGCCTGAGCGATCGCCCAGGCCCATTGCCGGCTTCGGCTGGCAATGTCTTGGTCCCGGCGGCGTGCGATTGCGCTGCCGGGATACTTTTTTGCGCCGAACGCGTCGTCTGTGGTCGCGCAGCGCGAACCCGTCATCGACGAACAGACCTTAGCCGGCCTGCTCGACGCTGGTTTCCCAGCCCTCGTATTCGCCGCCGAGCGAGCGCGCCTCGCGGCTGATCGCAAGCGTATGGCCCGTGATGTCGGCCAGCGCCATCGTGCCGTCGTGCGCGAAGCGGACGGCGGTCTTGCCGTCTTCGTTCGGCGCGACCGAGTCGACCAGATAGCCTTTCGATTCGGCCCAGTCGGCGAAATGGTGCGCATCGTCCGGTTCCGCGAAACTCGCCCAGTGCAGCACGCGCCGGCGCGCGTCGCTCACGTCGCCCTGCCGGTGCAGCGCATCGAGCACGCGCATGTCGCGCATGATCTGCCAGTCGTCGTCGGTCGGGTAAAGGGTCTGCCAGTAGATGGCCTTGTCCGGATCGTCCTGATAAGCGTATTCGAGCGCGTACGTCGTCCGTTCGGCCGCGTCGTCGACGATGTCCGCCGCGGTTTCCTCGTCGAACGGCACGTAGAACAGCACGTCGCGATTGCCGTCGACGGTGATGCGGCCGACCTGCACGCCGCCTCTCGCGAGCACCGCCGCGTCGAGCAGCTCGTCGACGCGCGCGAGCTCGGCCAGCTCGTCGCCGGCCGGCAAGCCGTCGGGCGTCGGATGCGCGAGGGCGACGCGCACGCTGAGCAGCGACGTGCGCGGATCGCCTTCCGCGATCTCCGCGAAGCTGTGGTTGAAGTCGACGAAGGCCTGATGGTCGCCCATCCGGGCAGGGAAGGTTCCCCAGGTGTCGGTCATGCGTGTCTCCCGTGCACGGTGCAAAGCGTCCCAATGTATCATCGAAAATCGCGTCGGCCGGAGAAGCGCAGATGATCGCGAGCCTGAATGTGCTGGTGCCCGTCGAATACGACCGCTATGCGGCCGTCGTGGACTTCTACCGCCTGGCGCTCGCGCTGCCGGTCGAAGCGAGCGGCGTGTCGGTCGCGGGAAATCCGTGGCACCGCTTCGCCGTGCACGGCGTGACGCTGACCGTCCATACGGGCAGGGACGGCGATTTTCCGTATCCCGAGTTTCACCCGACCGGCCACGGCATCGCGCTGGCGATCGAGGTCGCGCATGTGGCGGAAGCGATCGGGCGTCTCGAATCGCACGGCGTCGGCATCCTGAACGACTGGGACTACGGCGACGGCACCATCGCGATTTCGGTTGCGGATCCGGCCGGGAACGTGTGCGAGGTCTGGGGGCGCCCCTGATGCCGCGGATCGCACTGCGAGCCGGGGAAATATCGAAGGAGATTCCGATGTCGATGTTTGCGGTGAATGGTGTTCGAATCGATCCGCTCAGCGCGCGCGTCACGCATGTGCGCTGGGCGGCCGTGAATCCGGCCGACCGTTCGTGGGCGGCGACGCCGAGCGAGGCGCCGGTCGCCGACGTCGCGCGCGCGATCGCGGCCGGCGACGATGTTCACGCGATCTTCTCCAGCCCCGACAATCTCGCGGTGGGGCCGAGGCTGAAACGCGTGCGCTATCGCGATGCGTCGGAAGGCATCGAACTCGACGTGGATGCGACGAGCGAGGCGCGCACGCTGCGGGATTTGCCGCAGATCTGAGCGGCGGTGTGCGTTGCGAAGGCGAGTGCTGCGACGCGTCGCGTGCGCGTGACCGGCCCGGCCGCGCAGGCAGAACATGCCGCTCGCGCATCGGCGGACGCGAGGAGTAGTATCGACATTGCCATGCCGCGCGACCGGCGTCGTCGAGCGGACCGGCGCGGTGCGCCTCGATCGGCTTCCCCGACGACACGCAAACACACAACTCACCGGACCGCACGAGACCATGCCCAGATTCCTCATTGCCCCGTTGGCAGCGGTATGCTGCGTGGTGCTCGTCGCCTGTCAAAGCACGCCCGAGCGGTCATCTCCTCCGCCTTCGCCCGAGACCGCATCGGCGGCGATGCCGGCTTCGTCGACGCCCGCGCGGATTCGCGGCATCGGCACGGCACCGAGCCTGGCCGGACAGAGCTACTGGAGCGTCCGTCACTGCACGTCGGACGGCACCGTCAAGGTCTGCAACTGACGCGATTCCGGCCGCATCGCGACCGTGCCGGCCGGGATTACCGCGACGCTACTCGGCTTCCACGCGCACCTTCCTGCGCCACTTCCCGCCGACGAACGCCTCGTCGGTGATCTCCATCTTTCCGTCCATCCTGGCCGCTTCGATATGCCGCTCGACCTCGACGAGCCGGTCGTCGTCGACGCGATAGGTGGTCGTCTCGTGATAGCAGCAACCGCTCTTGCTGAACGCGCGCAGCCGCCTGCGCTTCGGGTCGACGTCGAAGAAGCCGAGCGATTCATGCGTGAGATCGCTCATCGCGTTATTGCGGTCGAAACGGCCGGTCTTCGGATCGAACAGATAGACGTCGTAGCTGGGGCCGCCATAACCGCCTTCGTGGCCGGTCTGCACGCCGAAGTCGTCGTGGCCGTCGAAATTGAAGTCGCCGACATTGAGGACGCCCTGGTCGTCATATAGCCGCGCGGATTGGGTCAGCGGTTTGCCGGATGGCAGCAGCGTCGCGACGATCGTCGGGAAATCGATCGTCTGAAGCGGCGTGCCCGCGCCTTTTCGATAGACGGCAATGCGTCCCGGACCCTCGCAGTACGCACTGTCCTGGCCCTTCGGCATCGGGCAGTCCTGGTACATCCGCACCGTGAAATCGAACGCCTTCGACACGTCGGTGAGCCGGAACGTGCTGCCGCCGCCGTGCTTCACGGCATCCGGGAAACCGGGCCGCGCCTGCAGTTCGGCGATGCGTTGCCGGTAAGCCTGTTGCAGCGCGCGCACGTCGATGCGTCCATCGGCAGGCAGTCTCGCTTTCAGCCACGCACGCTGCGTCGTGCGCAGATCTGTCGCGGCGTCGCCATCGGCCACGCCGAGCGCGACGCGATAGGTGTCGTCGAGCTGTTCGTCGAGCCGGGACAATTCCGCGTCGGTGCAGATCGCCTGCTCGATGCTCGTGCGGGCGGCATGGCAGTCGAAGCTGGCCGCGCGGGCGGCGACGGGCAGGCAGCCGAGCGCGACGAGGCTCAGCGCGGCGGCGGTTCGCGAAAAGGACAGCGGCATCATGTGCGATCGTCAGTGCGGTTCGTATCGGGTTGGGTAGCGCCGGCAACATGCGTCGTTGCCGGACGGATCGGCGGCGCGACGGAACGAAGCGGTTTCCGCGCCGGCAAGGTCTGTCGGCAATATAGCGCCGAGCTGCGCGAGCCGGCAACGCAATGGCCGTTCGGCCGATCCTGGCACGGTGCGCGAGCCGCCCGGCACGACGGCGTGCGGTCGCCATTGCGGTCGCGTGATGCGGTATCGCCGATGCGTGCGGAAGCGCGGCCGGTCAATCGTGCACAGTGCGTGGCGGGGCTGACGCCCGAACGGGCTGCCCAGCTGCAGCGCTATCTGCACAGCCGTGCCGACTGATGCCTCCGACGGAGCGGCCGGCGCGTGCGCGCCGCAGCGAGCACGACGGGGGTAACATGTCCGGCGTCGGCATTCGAGCGGATTCTGCGTGTCCATGCATGACGGCATTCTTCGGGGCGAAAAAAACATGAACGACGCAAACGAAACGAAGCTTCCCGGCTGGCAGATCGATCCCGTCGCCGGCACGATGAGCGGCGAGCTGCCGGTCACGCTCGCGGTCGACAGCCGGAGCATGAAACCAAAGGCGATCGTGTGCATCGTACTGGCCGTCGCGGCGGCATGCGGCTACGCCGCCGACACGACGCTGTGGCCGGCCGCCGTGCTGGCCGCGTTGCTCGCGCTCGCCGGCGGTGCGTTTTTTCTCGGCTCGCGCAGGAAAATGGCGCTCGTCATCGACGAAACGGGTTTCCGGCTGGTCGGCTCGATGCGCGAAAAGCCGGCGATACGGTGGCGCGACGTCACCGGCTTCGGGATGATCAGTGTCGCCGGGAATCGCTATATCGGCTACCAGTTCTCCGAGCACGCGTCGCGCACCCCGGTGCCGGGCGGCGTGATGCTGCCCGTCAGCCGGTTCGTGGGCCTGCCGCTCGAGGCGGTGGCCGGGCTGCTGGAACTGTGTCGCGAACAGTTCGGCACGGCGGACGGCGGTCAGGACGGCCGCGCCGATTGACTCGGAGGCCCGGGTGCGAGCGATCCGGCTGACGACGGACGCGCACCGAAAAAAATTTCGACCTTCATGTCGATTCGCGACCGGCTCGTCCGTCGTGGCATCGGAGGCATGCGCATCGCGCACGTCTCGTTTCCCGATATGACAACCGATTGAAGGAGCGACCCCATGTCCACATCCGTCAAACCGATCCCGGAAGGGATGCGCACGCTGACGCCGCACCTGATCTGTGCCGGCGCCGCCGATGCGATCGATTTCTACAAGCGCGCGTTCGGCGCGAGCGAACGGAGCCGCCTGTCGGCGCCGAACGGCAGGCTCGCGCATGCCTGTCTCGCGATCGGCGATTGCGCACTGATGCTGATGGATGAAATGCCCGAGCACGGTGCGCTCGGGCCGAAGGCGCTGAAAGGCACGGCGGTCTGCCTGCATCTGTACGTGCCCGACGTCGACGCGTCGATTGCGCAGGCCGTCGCGGCCGGCGCGACCGTCACGATGCCGGCGACCGACATGTTCTGGGGCGATCGCTATGGGCAGGTCGAGGATCCGTTCGGGCATCGCTGGTCGATCGCGACGCACCAGCGCGACCTGACGCCCGAGCAGATCGAGGAAGCGATGAAGAACGCGCCGCCGTGCGGAAGCTGATGGAATCCGGCGCGCGTGGCTGAGCGACATGCGGTGATGCGGCCGCGTGCCTCGTCTTCGTCGATCGGCGCGGGAGCCGCAGAAGGTCGAACCCGGTGCACGACGAGCAGCCTGCATCCGGGCGGCTGAACCGGATGCGCGCTGTGCGCATTTCGACAGCGGGCGGGTGCCGACGAGGGCGGTCCCCCGTCGCGCTATGCCCGCGACATGCGCAACGGCTCAAGCCGCGCGGTGCGGTGCCGTAAACAGGGCGAGACTACTTGCTCATTCACTGCACCATGATTCGCATTCTTTACGCGGGGTATCTCGCGTTTGCACTGTGCCTGGTTTATCCGATGGTTCAGAGTACGGTGACGGCCAGCGCGGCCTGTCTGCGCGACGCATTGCCGGGCAACGGCCCGATTGCGCGCAGTCCGTCGGCGAGCGACGTGCACGCGGCCGACTGCGCACGCCCCGAGGTCGTGGCGGGGCGGACGACCGCGGTTCATTGAGCGGCGGCGCGATGCACGGACACGGTCGGTGCCGGCCGTTCGGCCAGGTTGATCGCGACATCGCCTTCGCCGATCATCGATGACGTGATCGTTGCAGGACGCGCGCCGGGCGCCCGGCGCATCGGCATGCGCGCGTGCATCAATACGTGGAGCGATACGGCGTGCCCTGGTCGAAGCGGCTTTGCCAGTGCGTGAGGTAGCGCGACGCGAGTTGCGGATTGTTCCAGACCACGACGACGTTCTCGGAATTGCGGCTCGCGGCCGATGCGCTGTAGTTGAACGAGCCCGTCTCTACATGCTCGGCGTCGATCACGAGGTACTTGTCGTGATGGATCGCATAGGCGTCGATGGTCCGCGTCGGAATGCCGGCGTTGACGAGCAGGTTCAGCGCCTGCTTGCTGCTCTTTGCGCGATTGCCCTTGTCGTCGACGACCACCGCGATGTTCACGCCGCGCCGCTTCGCGGCGAGCAGCGCGCGCGTGACGGCGGGCGACGTGAACGAATACGCGGCGACGCGGATCGAGCTGCGCGCGGCGCCGATCGCCTTCAGCACCAGCGCTTCGGCGCCGCCGTCGGGCGAGAACGCGGATTCGACGACCTGCGTCGCGGGTGCTTCGTGGGTCGGCGCCGGCAGCAGTCGCGACACGAAGTCGATCGCCTGCTGCAACAGCGATTCGTTGTGCGTCTTGCCGAAGGCGGCGAACGGTGTAGCGAGCAGGGAAGCGGCGAGGCAGGCAGCGGCGAGGCGATTGCGCGACAACATCTTGGACAGCGAATGATTTCGAGACAGCGGGCCGTGAGTGTAACGCAGACGCGCGGCCGCGACCATGTTCGATGATCGTGCCGTGCACGATGGTGATGCGTGTCGCGCATGTCGCGCTCGATCGGGACGGTTGCCGCAACGTCATTCGCGCTGCATCGCGCGTACGTGGAGATGCGCGGGTTGGGCGCATTGCCGGCCCGGTTTTTACGACGGCGGCCGCTGTTCATGTATTTGCGCGCGTTGATGGGAGAGCGGTTCGGCTCTCTTCGCGTTTGCGTGCGTGTGACCGAGCTTGGCCGATGCGATGTGACGCCCGACGAGGCGGATGACAAAGGCGCTGGCAGAAGCAGACGCGAGACAAATGCCCGCACGCGAAAAGCCGGCTTGCGCGACAGGTCCGGAAGAGCAGGGCACAAACCTCGGCACGCACCGAGCGCACCGAACGCACCGAACGCACCGAACGCACCGAACGCACCGAACGCACCGAACGCGCCGCGTCAGCCGTCGCGCGACCCGGCTGCTTCCGGTGCGACCCAGCCCGGCCCCGGCTCCACCAGCACGTCGCGCGGTTCGAGCGGCTCGCCGCAGGCCGAACACACGGTCACCGCATGCATCAGCTGGCCGCAGCTGCGATGACGCAGGTGCAGCGGCGGCCCGTGGCCGTCGTCCTTCCAGCGGTCGCCCCACGCCAGCAGCGCGAGCAGCGCCGGGTAAAGGTCGAGGCCTTTTTCGGTCAGCCGGTATTCGAAGCGCGGCGGCCGCTCCTGATACGCGAGCTTGGCCAGCACGCCTTCGTCGACGAGGCGTGCGAGCCGTTCGGCGAGCACGTGGCGCGTGAGGCCGAGCTGCGCCTGGAATGCGTCGAAGCGGCGACAGCCGAGGAACGCGTTGCGCAGGATCAGCATGGTCCAGCGGTCGCCGAGCACGGCGAGCGTGCGCGCGACCGAGCAGTTCAGCGTACCGATGTCATCCCATTTCATCGTCGAGTCTCGTGCGGCGGTTCAGCGAAATAGCGGGTTCGATTATAGAACCCGCCTTCGGTTGCCAACGGCGCGGGCTGCGTTGACAACCCCGGCGCGCTTGACAATAATGAGTTCCAATTTGGAACTTACTCGCGCGACGACGCGCTTTCAATCAGGAGACGCCCCGATGAACCCGCTTTCCCTGTCCGGTCTCGAACTGCTGCGCGCGGCGGTGTCGGGCGATGTGCCGCTCGCATCGATCTCCGAAACGATCCCGATGCGCCCGCTCGACGTCGAGCTCGGCTACGTGAAGTTTTCGGCGCGCGCGGACGGGCGCCACCTGAATCCGCTGGGCGGCGTGCACGGCGGCTTTGCCGCGACAGTGCTCGACTCGGTCACCGGCTGCGCGGTGCATTCGATGCTCGATGCGGGCGTCGGCTATGGCACGGTCGACCTGCATGTGAAGATGCTGCGGCCGGTGCCGCGCGACGTCGAGCTGGTCGCCGAAGGGCGCGTGATCCACCTGTCGCGCTCGCTCGGCGTCGCGGAGGGCACGTTGAAGACGCCGGACGACAGGATCGTCGCGCATGCGTCGGCGACCTGCTTCATCCAGCGGCCGCAGTGACGCGCATGCGGACGCCGAAGGCCGCCTGTAAGCGTGGGCGGCGCTGCTCTGAAGCGGTCGCTTCAATGTGATAGCGTTTCTGCTTTCCACCGACGCGACAGGAACAGCATGGAATACCGCACACTCGGCGATTCAGGCATCGAGGTCAGCCTGATCGGTCTCGGCACGATGACGTGGGGCGAGCAGAATTCGGAGCGCGATGCGCACGAGCAGATCGATTACGCGATCGGGCAGGGCGTCACGCTGATCGACGCCGCGGAGATGTATCCGGTGCCGCCGAAGCCGGACACGCAGGGGCGCACCGAGCAGTACATCGGTACGTGGCTCGCCCAGCACCGCGCACAGCGCGACCGGATCGTGCTCGCGACCAAGATCGCGGGCCCGGCGCGTCAGCCGCACAATCCGCGCCATATTCGCGGCGAGGGCAACCAGTTCGATCGCAAGAACCTGACCGAAGCGCTCGACGGCAGCCTCAAGCGCCTGCAGACCGATTACGTCGATCTCTATCAGCTGCACTGGCCCGACCGCAGTACGACGACGTTCGGCCGGCCCGCCTATCCGTGGGTCGACGATGCGTATACGGTGCCGATCGAGGAAACGCTCGGCGTGCTCGCGGAATTCGTGAAGGCGGGCAAGGTGCGCGCGATCGGCGTGTCGAACGAAACGCCGTGGGGCGTCGCGCAGTTCCTGCGCGCGGCCGAGAAGCTCGGGCTGCCGCGCATCGCGAGCATCCAGAACCCGTACAGCCTGCTGAACCGCACGTTCGAGAACGGGCTGTCGGAATTCACGCATCGCGACGGCGTTGGCCTGCTCGCGTATTCGCCGCTCGCGTTCGGCTGGCTGTCGGGCAAGTACGAGAACGGCGCGCGGCCGCCCGGCGCGCGCATCACGCTGTTCGAGCGCTTCCAGCGCTACAGCAAGCCGCAGGCGGTCGAAGCGACGTCGCGCTACGTCGCGCTCGCGAAACGCCACGGCCTGTCGCCCGCGCAGCTCGCGCTGGCGTTCGTCAACAGCCGGCCGTTCGTGCGCAGCAACCTGATCGGCGCGACCTCGCTCGATCAGTTGAAGGAGAACATCGGCAGCATCGACATGAAGCTGTCCGACGAGATTCTCGCGGAGATCGACGCGCTGCACGAACGGCAGCCGAACCCGGCGCCGTAAACGGCGTGCGACCCGCGCGGCGTCATGCCGGCGCGGGCCGCCTCGGCGGCGACGCACCCGCGCATCGCCGCCGTCCTTCCTATTGCATCCTCAACCGCGTGCGCGCGACGAGCAGCGCGACGAGGCTTAGCACCGCGCAGCCCATCAGATACAGCGCCGGCGACAGCCGGTTGCCGGTCGCGCTGATCAGCCAGGTGATGACGAACGGCGCAAAGCCGCCGAACAGCGTGACGCCCGTGTTGTAGCTGACCGCGAGGCCGGTCGCGCGCGTCTGCGCGGGGAACAGCTCGGCCATCAGCGCGGGCAGTGCGCCGCAGTACATCGCCTTCAGGAGCCCGATCCAGATCAGCGCGGCCAGCATCGTCGCGAACGACGCATGCTGCGTGAGCCACGAGAAGGTCGGCCATACGGTGACCAGCATCAGCACGGCCGCCGTCGCCATCACGCGGATGCGCCCGGTCCGGTCGGACAGATGGCCGACGAGCGGCGTGACCAGCGTCAGCACGAAGCCGGTCGCGAGCGTCGCGGCAAAGCCCGTCGACGCGGGCAGCCCGAGCTGCTTGATCGCGTAGGTCGGCATGTACAGCACCATGTAGTTGATCGCGGTCGAGATCACGAGCGCGCCGATCGACAGCAGCAGTCGCGTCTTCTGGTCCGTGAACAGCTCGCGCACGGGTGCGTCGGAGCGCGCCTGCGTCTTGAACTCGACCCCTTCGTCGACATAGCGGCGGATATACAGCCCGACCGGACCGATCGCGAGTCCGAACAGGAAGGGCACGCGCCAGCCCCAGCTTTCGAGTTGCGCGGTCGTCAGCGTGGCGGTCAGCAGCGCGCCGAAGCCGGACGCCAGCAGCGTCGCGAGACCCTGGCTCGCGAACTGCCAGCTCGACATGAAGCCGCGCCGCTGCGGTGCATGCTCGACGAGGAACGCAGTGGAGCTCGCGAATTCGCCGCCGGCGGAGAAGCCCTGCATCAGCCGCGACAGCATGATCCCGAGCGGCGCGAGGATGCCGATCGACGCGTAGGTCGGCATCAGCGCGATCAGCAGCGTGCCGCCCATCATCATCGCGATCGACAGCAGCAGCGACGCCTTGCGGCCCGCGCGATCCGCATACGCGCCGAGCACGAAGCCGCCGATCGGCCGGATCAGGTACGACAGCCCGAACGTGCCGAGCGTGAGCAGCAGCGACGTCGCTTCGCTGGTCGCGGGGAAGAACAGCTTGGCGATCGTCACCGCGAAGAAGCCGTAGACGATCAGGTCGAACCATTCGAGCGCGTTGCCGATCGACGCCGCGAAGATGATGCGCCGGATCTGCGCGGCGTTCGGGCGGGCGGCTTCCTGCGAGGTCAGGGTGGTCGTGTTCATCGTGTATGCATGTCCCGTGGAAGGAGCGGTGCGCGCATCACAGCGCGACGCCGGCCGCGGCGGGCGCCGCGCGGCGCAGCGGCGGTGCGTCGTCGCCGAGGTCCCAGAAAAGGCCGGCCATCATCTGCAGCCCCTCGCGCACGACGCTCGCGAGCAAGTGCTCGTTCGGCGCGTGCTGCGAGCAGGCCGGATACGAATGCGGCACCCACAGCGTCGGCAGCCCGAGCGTATCGGCGAACACCTCGTTGGGCAGCGTGCCGCCGAGGTTCGGCAGGATGGCTGGCTTCTTGCCCGTCGTGCGTGCGAGCGACGCGACGGCCCAGCGCACCCACGGATCGTCGGGCGGCACGCGCGTGGCCGGCGCGCCGCGCTCGACGTCGATCTCGACGTCGCCGAAACCGTGGGCATCGAGATGCGCGCGCAGGTGCGCGTGCAGCGCCTGCCAGTCGGTGCCGACGACGAAGCGGAGCTGGCAGTGCGCGTACGCGGCGGGCGGAATCGCGTTGACGGGGTGTTCGGGGTTGCCGGCCTTGAACGCGAGGATCTCGAGCGTGTTCCAGCCGAACACGCGCTCGGCCGCGGTGAGGCCCGGCTCGCCCCAGTCGGCGTCGAGCGCCGGATCGCCGGGGCCGCCGCCGACCGACAGATCGGCGAGCGCTTCGCGCACGGCGGCCGGGATCGGCGGCGGGCGCAGCCCGGCGACGCGGATCGACCCGCGCGCATCGACGAGGCTTGCCAGCGCGTGCGCGAGCACGATCGCCGGATTGCGCAGCAGCCCGCCCCAGTTGCCGGAATGGTGCGCGCCGTCGCGGGCGTGCAGGCTCAGTCTGAAATTGACCGCGCCGCGCGAGCCGAGAAACACGGTCGGGCGTTCGGCGGCGATGCGCGGCCCGTCGGACGCGATCAGCACGTCGGCCGCGAGCGCGTCGCGTTGCTGACGGCACAGCGCATCGAGCCCGGGCGAGCCGGTTTCCTCGCCCATCTCGATCAGCAGTTTCGCGTTGAAGCCGAGCCGGCCGCCGCGCGCATCGAGCACGCTTGCCAGCGCGGCGAGGTTGATCGTGTGCTGGCCCTTGTTGTCGGCGCTGCCGCGTCCATACCAGCGGTCGCCGTCGGCGGTCAGCGTCCACGGCGACAGCGGCGCGCGCCACTGCGCGTCGTAGCCGCGCACGACGTCGCCGTGGCCGTAGATCAGCACGGTCGGCAGCGCGTCGTCCTCGTGGCGCGACGCAAGCAGGAACGGGCCGCCGCCGTCGACCGGGTTGTCGACGATGCGCGATACGAAGCCGAGGCGCGCGGCTTCGGGCGCGATCTCGTCGCTCAGGTACGCGCGCAGCGCGGCGGCGCTGCCGCTTTCCTGGCTTTCGGTGCGCAGGCCGACGCGGCGGCTCAGCGTGGCGAAGAAGGCACCGGATTCGAACTGGTCCAGCGCGTGCTGGAGGGCGGCGGTACGGCTCAAGACAGGTCTCCTCGTCGGGGGCGGCCGCGCCAGGGGCGTGCGGGCAGCGTGAAGTGCGATCGATTCTAGGAAGCCGTTTTTTTTGTCACAATGATCGAATTTCGAACCTTTCTTTGCCGAAAAGGCAAAGCGGAACGGCCCGCACCGGCCGGGAGACACGACCATGGCGGCTTTCCTGCATGGCCTCGCGCTGCGGTATTTCGTCGAGGTGGCGCGCACCGGCTCGATCAGCGACGCGTCCGCGCGCCTGCACGTGGCGGTGTCGGCGATCAGCCGACAGATCGCGAAGCTCGAAAGCGAACTCGGCGCGCCGCTGTTCGAGCGCCGGCCGCGCGGGATGGCGCTGTCGGAAGCCGGCGAGCGGCTGCTGGGCTTTGCGCAGCGCAGCCTGCTCGAGGCCGAGCACGTGATGAAGGAGATCGGCGGGCTCGACGCGCTGCACGGCAGCTTGTTGAAGATCGCATGCTCGGAAGGGTTCGCGAGCGATTTCCTGCCGGGCGCGCTCGCGAGCTTCAAGGCGCGCCATCCGGGCGTCGATTTCTCGATGTGGGTCGTGTCGCCGGCCGACGCGACGCGGCGTGTGCGCGAGGGCGACGCCGACATCGCGCTGACCTTCAGCCTCGCACCGGAAAAGGGCGTATGCGTCGAGCACACCGAGCGCGCGCCGATCTTCGCGCTGGTGCGCCGCGATCATCCGCTGGCGGCGCGCGACGCGGTGTCGCTCGCCGACGTCGCGCATCACCCGCACGTGCTGCCGGAAGCCGGCACGACCGTGCGCCAGCTGATCGACATCGCCTGCGCGCTCGACGGGCTGCTGCTCGAGCCCGAGCTGACGAGCAACAATACGGCGGCGATGTACCGCTACGCGCAGCGCACGGGCGCCGTGATGTTCACCGGGCTGCTGTCGGTGCGCGACCGCTGCGACGCGGACGGCTTCGTCGTCGTGCCGCTGACGAACCCGCAGCTGCGCGAGCGCAGCATCCAGGTGCAGACGATGGCGGGGCGCGACCTGCCCGCGTCGGTGCGGGCGTTTCGCGACCATCTGATCGACGCGATGCAGGCGGCTTCGGCGCCGCCGGCGGCGGTGCGCGGCTCGCGACGCCCGCGCATGAGATAATCGCCAATCCGCCTTCCGCGCCCGTGCGGCTCGCCGGGCCGCATCGCTCCGTTTCGACGCCAAATTGAAGAACCTGATTGTCACCCTCGATCGCGCCGGCGAGTTCGACGAGATCATCGACGTGCGCACGCCGCTCGAGTTCGCCGAGGACCATATCCCCGGCGCGCTGAACGCGCCCGTGCTCAGCAACGAAGAGCGCGTGCTCGTCGGCACGATGTACCGGCAGGTGTCGCCGTACGACGCGACGCGCGTCGGCGCGGCGATCGTCGCGCGCAACATCGCGCGTCATCTCGATACGACCTTCGCCGACCGTCCGCGCAACTGGCGGCCGCTGATCTACTGCTGGCGCGGCGGCAAGCGCTCCGGCTCGATGACGACCTGGTTCAACCTGATCGGCTGGCAGGCGCGTCAGCTCGAAGGCGGCTACAAGGCGTACCGCCGTTCGGTATGCGACACGCTCGACACGCTGCCGACGCGCTTTCGCTATATCGCGCTCGTCGGCCATACGGGCTGCGGCAAGACGCGGCTGCTGAACGCGCTGCGCGACGCGGGCGCGCAGACGCTCGATCTCGAGGCGCTCGCGCGCCATCGCGGTTCGCTGCTCGGCGCGCTGCCGGGCGTGCCGCAGCCGTCGCAGAAGGCATTCGATTCGGGGCTCGTCGAAACGCTCGGCCGTTTCGACCCCGCGTGGCCGGTGTTCGTCGAATCGGAAAGCCGCAAGATCGGCGTGGTGCAGCTGCCGATCGCGCTGCTCGACGCGTTCCACGCGGGACCGTGGGTGCAGGTCGAAGCCGCGCGCGACGAGCGCATCGCCTTCCTGCTCGACGATTACGCACACCTGTTCGACGATCCGGCAACGTTCAATGCGCAGCTGGAACGGCTGATCGGGTTGCACAGCCGCGAAGCGGTCGCGCGCTGGCGCACGCTGATCGAAGCGGACGCCCGCGCCGAGCTGTTCGGCGAACTGATCGACCGGCATTACGATCCGGCCTATGCGCGGACTTACCGCGCGTCGTACGGCAAGCCGAACCGCGCGCTGACCTTCGTGTTCCGGCCCAACGCGGCCGACGTGCCCGACCAGGCGCGTGCGCTGCTCGCGCAACTGGCGCAGGCCGGATTGCCGGCGTCGCCGGCGCTGGCGGCGGCGTCCGGCACATCATCCGCTACCGATAACGACCAACCGACCACCCTACGATGACGACCACCCGCACCCAACCCAGCCCGGCGCTCGGCTGGATGACCTTCCTGCTGATCGCGGTCGCAGGACTGTTCTACGTGAAATGGTTTCCGTACTACAACAAGGCGTTCGTCGCGGCCGAGCACCATTCGATCGGCCAGTCGATCCTGATGGGCACGTCGGCGACGGCGCCCGAGCCGTCGCTGAAGGCCGCGCTCGATTACGCATGGGCGTACGGCAAGGCGATCTGGCAGGCGATGGTGCTCGGCCTGCTGCTCGGCTCGGCCGTGCAGGCGCTGCTGCCGGCGCACTGGGTCGCACGCGTGCTGGGCCGCACCGGTTTCGGCAGCGTCGCCGCGGGCGGCCTGCTGTCGCTGCCCGGCATGATGTGCACCTGCTGCGCGGCGCCCGTCGTCGCGGGACTGCGGGCGCGGCACGCGTCGCCGGGCGGCGCGGTCGCGTTCTGGCTCGGCAATACGGTGCTGAACCCGGCCGCGCTGGTGTTCATGGGCTTCGTGCTCGGCTGGCACTGGAGCGCGCTGCGGCTCGTGCTCGGCGTCGCGATGGTGTTCGGGATCGGCTATCTGCTGAACCGCATCGCACGTCCGGAAGATCGCAGCATCGACGACGCGCAGCTCGCGGCGCTGGCCGCCGAGCAGGCCGCGGCCGGCAATCCGTTCGTGCGCTGGATCAAGCTGCTCGCGCGGATGGCCGTGCGGCTCGTGCCGGAGTACATCGTGCTGGTGCTGCTGCTCGGCGCCGCGCGCGCGTGGCTGTTTCCGCATATCGGTCCGGACATCGGCAATCATCTCGGCTGGATCGTCGCGTTCGCGGTTGCGGGCATGTTGTTCGTGATCCCGACGGCGGGCGAGGTGCCGATCATCCAGGCGATGCTGTCGCTCGGCATGGGCGTCGGCCCTGCCGCCGCGCTGCTGATGACGCTGCCGCCGATCAGCGTGCCGTCGATCGCGATGCTCGCGCGTTCGTTCAAGCCCTACATGCTGGCGATCGTCGCGATCCTGGTCGTCGCGTTCGGGATTGCGAGCGGGCTGCTCGCGGTCGCGTTCGGGTTCTGACCGACCGGCGCGGCGCGGTGTGCGCCGGGCGCCGGCCGGTCGATCCGGCTGGTGCGCGCGGCCGGCTGGCGGGGCGGGGTGCCCGGCTGTCGATGCCGCCGCGCGCCCGGGCGGGCGGCCGCTCGATGCCGCTCGTGTCGTCCGGCCGGCCCGCCGGGCCGTTATATTTATCCGGCGCCGCCGTTTTGCGCGTGCGGCGCCCTTTACAAGAAGCAAACAGGAAAACGCATGTCCCAACCGAAGATTCATCCTCGACTTGAAAAGGCGCTGACGCGCGGCGATCTCGCGATTCGTCAGGCCAATTCCGCGCGCGCGACCGCCGTGCTGAGCGCGCTCGGCACGATGATCGTCGAGGCGTCCGCGACGATCGGCGTCGAGGCCAGCATCGACATCCCGCAGGGCGATCGCATCTACGATCCGGTCAACGGCCTGTGGCCGCAGAAAATGCTGGTGTCGTTCGACGGTCCGGTCGAGGATGCCGACGCGGAAGAGCTGCGCACCGTCTATCTCGTTGCCGATGATCCGGGCACGCAGTTCCGCGTCGAATGGCATCGCGCGGACGGCAAGCTCGGCCGCCACGAAGGCGGCCCGCTCGCGACCGTCGCGTTCCTGACCGACGTCGAGATTCCGTGGAGCGACGACGACGAATAACGTCGTCGCGCAGTACGAATGAAGCTGGCGCCGCGCGCGCCGGCGGTCAGCGCATCAGCCGGCGCCGGAACAGCCACGCGCACAGCAGGAACCCGCCGATCGCATAGCCGGCGAGCACGGCGACGTGCAGGCCGACGTCGCTCGCCGGCCGGCCGAGCATCGCGGGCCGGATCAATTCGACTGCGTGCGCGAGCGGCAGCGCATGCGCCGCGTGCTGCGCGAGCGGCGGCAGCTGCGTGATCGGGAAGAACACGCCCGACAGCAGCAGCATCGGCGTCAGCACGAGCGTCTGATAGAACATGAAGAAGTCGTAGGACGGCGCGAGCGCCGTGACGATCATCGCGACGCTCGCGAACGCGAGGCCCGCGAGCGCGATCACGGGCAGCACCGCGAGCATCGACGGAAACCGCGCATAGCCGAGCGCGCCCGCGACGAGCATGATCGCGGCGCCCGACAGCATCGCCTTGCTGGCGGCCCACGCGATCTCGCCGAGCACGACGTCGCCGAGCGCGAGCGGCGTGTGCATGATCGCTTCCCAGGTGCGCTGCACGTGCATTCGCGAAAAGCCCGAATACATCGACTCGAAGCTCGCGGACATCATCACGCTCGAGCCCACCGTGCCGGCCGCGAGAAATGCGATGTACGACACGCCGTCGACATGGCCGAGCATCAGCCCGAGCCCGAAACCCAGCCCGAACAGATAGATCATCGGATCCGCGAGATTGCCGAACATCGACGCGAGCGCGAGCTTGCGCCAGACGAGATAGTTGCGGCGCCACACGGCGATCCAGTTGCTCGCGTTCGCGGGCAGCGCCAGCGCGAAGCGCGACTCGCGCGGCGGGGCGCTGGGCGCGGCGGCGGAATAGTTGCGTACGTCCATGGTCGATCAGTCCTGCATGTCGCGGCCGGTGAGCCGCAGGAACACGTCCTCCAGATTGGCCGGACGATGCAGATAGCGCAATCCCGCGCGACCCTTGATCCGCGCGCTGAGCGGCTCGGGGTCGGTCACGTAGCAGAACAGCGTCTCGCCGCTGATTTCGGTGCGCTGCGCGAGCGGCGCGAGTTCGTCGCGCAGCGCGGCCGGGTCCGGCCCGTAGATCTCGATCACGTCGCAGCCGATTTCCGATTCGATCAGCGCGTGCGGCGCGCCCTCGGCGATCTTGCGGCCTTCCTCGATCACGCACAGCCGGTCGCACAGGCGTTCGGCTTCCTCCATGAAATGCGTGGTGATCAGGATCGTCTTGCCGCGCGCGAGCAGCGAGCGCAGCCGTTCCCACATCAGGTGCCGCGCCTGCGGGTCGAGACCCGTCGTCGGCTCGTCGAGCACCAGCACGTCGGGATCGTTGACGAGCGCGCGCGCGAGCGTGAGGCGGCGTTTCATGCCGCCGGACAGTTCGCCCACCTTCGCATCGGCCTTGTTCTCGAGCTTCGCGAATTCGAGCAGCGGCTGCACCAGCGCACGCGCGGCCTGCGCCGACATCCCGAAATAGCGGCTGAACACGAGCAGATTCTCGCGAACCGTGAAATCGGGATCGAGATTGTCGAACTGCGGGACGACGCCGACGCGCTGGCGCGCATGCCGCGCGCGCGACGGTACCGGCTCGCCGCACAGCGAAATGGCGCCCGCGTCGGGATGCGCGAGGCCGAGCAGCATCTTCAGCGTCGTGGTCTTGCCGGCGCCGTTCGGCCCGAGCAGGCCATAGCATTCGCCGGCCTGCACATGGAAGGACAGGCCGTTGACGACGAGCTTGTCGCCATAGCGCTTTTCGACATTGCGGAAATCGATGGGTGCGACGGACATGGAAGATTGGCGTTGGATGCGGGCGGGATGCTGCTGCCGGACACGTGCCGGCGCGAACGGAGCGGACGAACGCGTGTCAGACGGGCATGACCGAAGCGAACGATCGCGATGCCGGTGGCAGGCTGCGGCACGGCGGCACGAACGGGCCATTCTAGTGCATCGCCCGCATCCGTTCAGCGCATCTGCGTGCGAAACGGTGCGTGCCGGATCGTGCACTGCATCATCGCGGGCGCGCCGTGCGCGGCGCATCAGCGTTTTCCATCCCTTGCGTCCTGAATTGCGGCGCACCATGATGAAGGCGTAGGGCTCGTTGTCGCGATAGGGAGGTTTCATGGCTAGCTACAACAAGATTTTGCTGTGCTACGACGGCACGCTCGAAGGGCGCAAGGCCCTGCGCTGCGGCGCCAATCTCGCACTGGACCTGAAGGCCGAAACGCACCTGCTGTCGGTGGTCGACATGCGTTCGAGCATCGCGCAAAGCGCAGGGCTGCTGACCGATGTCGCGTGCGGCCGCTTCGAGGAAACCGCCCGGGAAATCCTGCAGGAAGGCGTCAACTGGCTGCGCGAGCGCGGTGTGCAGGCCGAAGGCCATTTTGCGTTCGGCTATCCGATCGACGAAATCGCGAATCTCGCGACCGAGCTGAAGGTCGACCTGGTCGTCGTCGGCCACCGGTGCCGCAGCGGGCTGTCGAGATGGTGGATGGGCTCGGGCAATACGCAGCTGCTCGATCGGGTGAACTGCAGCATCCTGGTGGCGTGCTCGTCGGCGGAAGAGCAAAAGGCCGAGATCGCACGCGAACGCGAAGCGGCGACCGCGAGCGGCAAATAATCCGCGATGCAGGGTTGAGTGGCGGTGCGCGGCGCAGCCCGCTTACGCGTGCAGGTCGATCGCGGACAGCTTCCACGAGAACAGGCCGAAGCGGTGGAAGATCGCCGCATAGCGCGTGCCGTCCGCCGTGCGCTGGTAGGTCACGACGAACTCGTCGATATTCCGGTAGCCGGCGCTCGTCTGCTGCTGGCGCGGCGCCGCGCCCGGGCTTGCAGGCGCGGGCGCCGGTGCGGGCGATGACGCGGTCGTCGCCGCATTGCTGGCCGGTGTGGCAGCGCTCGCCGGACCGGCTGTACTCGCAGGCGGCGCGGTCGATTCCGCGCCCGGTGCGCCGCCCGGCGGCGCCGACCATTCGGGCGGGCGCTCGCCCGGATTGCCGCGCGGCGGCAATCCGCTCATCAATGCGGCCACGCCTTCCGGCGTCGCATACGCGTCGACCAGCGGGCCGATCAATGCGGACCCGATCAACGCCCCGATCACCGCGAACGGATTGTCTTTCTTCACCGCGTCGATCCGGCGCATCAACTCTTCCGTGACCTGCTGCTTCAGGCTGATGCGCAGCGACGGAAAATCGACATATTCGCTGACGGCCTGCGCATCACGCGCATCGACCGCCGATTTCAGGCGATCGAGCGCGATATACGGCGACGCGTACGCATAGCCGATCGCCGCAACGACGACGACGGCCATCACGACGATCAGCAGGGGTTTGAGCCGCGACGTGCGGCCCGGGGATTGCGTCACGATACCTCCGGTGCGGGACGGTTCCGCAATCAGAGACCGCCTTGCGCGGCAGAACGTTCCTCGGCGATGCAGCGATCGATCATCCGGCACACGGCGTCGATCGTCCCGACCATGATCAGCCGCGAGCGGCCGTGATAGACGCGCACCGGCGCGCGGCGCGCCGGTTCTGCATGATTCAGGCCGGCGTTCAGCGACACCCGCGCGAAGGCGGGCAGCGCCGACGGCAGCAGCGACGCCTGCCGTTCGACTGCGACTTCTTGGCCGGCGGGCGCCGCAGCGGTGAGCGGCGCGCAGGGCGTGCGGCCGCGCAGATGGCGCAGGCGACCGAATTGACGGAAAGGCAGCAGGCGGGCAAGGCGTTCCATGATGTTCTCCTGAGCGAGACGGATGGGTCAGAGTTCGCCCGAGCGGATCAGCCCGACGGCGATGCCTTCCAGCGCGAATTCCGCACTGCCGGCCTTGACGAAGATGTTTTCGTAATCGGGGTTCTCCGCGATCAGCTCGAGGCCGCCCGGCCGGCGCATCAGGCGCTTGACCGTGACGTCGTCGCCCAGACGCGCGACGATGATCTGCCCGTCCTTCGCTTCCGTGCGCTTCTGCACCGCGAGGAGGTCGCCGTCGAGAATGCCGGCGTCGCGCATCGACAGGCCGCGCACTTTCAGCAGGTAGTCGGGCTTGCTCGAGAACAGCGCGGGATCGCACGCGTAATGCTGCGAGATGTGCTCCTGCGCGAGGATCGGGCTGCCGGCCGCGACGCGGCCCACGAGCGGCAGCGACAGCTGCATCAGGCCTGCGTGCGGCAGCGTGAACTGGTGCGGCGCATCGTCGATGCCGAGCAGGCGGATGCCGCGCGACGCACCGGCGGCCAACTCGATCACGCCCTTGCGCGCGAGCGCGCGGAGGTGCTCCTCGGCCGCGTTCGGCGAACTGAAGCCCAGCTCGGCCGCGATCTCGGCGCGGGTGGGGGGGAATCCGGAGCGCTCGATCGCGCGGCGGATCAAGTCGAACACTTGCTGCTGGCGGGCGGTGAGTTTGGTCATGGTTCAACTGTATGGATAGACAGTGAGCTGTATTTTTATACAGTACTTCGCGAATTTCAAGTGTTACGTGAAGTTCGACGCGATCGCGCCGGTTCCGATGCGATTTCGCGACGCCCGGACGACGGTTCGTCCGCCGCAACCGTCCATCCGTGCTGCGTTAGCACTTTTGAGTATTAAAAAATGAGGAACGATTATTTTTAATCATGTAACCCGTTCGATAGACTGGCCCGACATCGCAATACCGACTACACGACAACACTGGAGAACCAAGGATGGTGAAGCGCACGACGGGGCTGGTGAGCGGGGCGGGCCGCTTGATTGCAACACTCGCGCTGGGTACGGCGGCGGTGCTGGGCGTCGCGACGCACGCGCAGGCCGACACGACGTTCCTGAACGTGTCGTACGACCCGACGCGCGAGCTGTACCAGGATTTCAACCAGGCGTTCGGCAAGGAGTGGAAGGCGAAGACCGGCGAGACGGTCAACTTCAAGCAGTCGCACGGCGGCTCGGGCGCGCAGGCGCGCTCGGTGCTCGACGGGCTGCAGGCCGACGTCGTGACGCTCGCGCTCGCCTACGACATCGACGCGCTCGCGAACAAGGGGCTCGTGAACAAGGACTGGCAGAAGCGCCTGCCCGACAACGCGTCGCCGTACACGTCGACGATCGTGTTCCTCGTGCGCAAGGGCAACCCCAAGGGGATCAAGGACTGGGACGACCTGACCAAGCCCGGCGTGTCGATCGTCACGCCGAACCCGAAGACCTCGGGCGGCGCGCGCTGGAACTACCTGGCCGCATGGGCGTACGCGGTGCACAAGCCGGGCGGCAACGAGCAGACCGCAAAGGAATTCGTCACGAAGCTGTACAAGAACGCGGGCGTGCTCGATTCGGGCGCACGCGGCGCGACGACGAGCTTCGTGCAGCGCGGGATCGGCGACGTGCTGATCGCGTGGGAGAACGAGGCGTTCCTGTCGATCAAGGAATTCGGCCCCGACAAGTTCGAGATCGTCGTGCCGTCGGTCAGCATCCTGGCCGAGCCGCCCGTCGCGGTGGTCGACAAGGTGGTCGACAAGAAGGGCACGCGCAAGCTGGCCGAGGCCTACCTGAACTTCCTGTACAGCCCGCAGGGCCAAGAGATCGCGGCGCGCAACTACTACCGGCCGCGCTCGAAGAACGTACCGGCGGAGCTGACCAGGCAGTTCCCGAAGCTGAAGCTGTACACGGTCGACGATACGTTCGGCGGCTGGACGAATGCGCAGAAGACGCATTTCGCGGATGGCGGCGTGTTCGACTCGATCTACAAGCCGCAGTAACACCATAACGACAGCGGCGCGCCACGACAGCGCGCCGCATTGCCGCCGCCGCCGGCGCGACCTGTCGCGCCGGCGTTCGCGTCGGACCCGTGTGAATCACCCAGCAAGAGCATCCGATGAGTACGTACACCTTTCGCAAGCCGAGCGCGCTGCCCGGTTTCGGCGTGACGCTCGGCATCACGGTGGCCTATCTGAGCCTCGTGGTGCTGATTCCGCTTGCCGCCACGTTCCTGAAGACCGCGACGCTGTCGTGGGACCAGTTCGTCACCGCCGTCACGTCGCCGCGCGTGCTCGCGTCGTACCGGCTGACGTTTTCCGCGGCGCTCGGCGGCGCGCTGATCAACGCGGTATTCGGCTTTCTGGTCGCGTGGGTGCTGGTGCGCTACACGTTCCCGTTCAAGCGCATCGTCGACGCGATCGTCGACCTGCCGTTCGCGCTGCCAACCTCGGTCGCCGGCATCTCGCTCGCGGCCGTCTATGCGACCAACGGCTGGGTCGGCCAGTACCTGGCGCCGCTCGGCATCAAGATCGCGTTCACGCCGGCCGGCGTGCTGGTCGCGCTGACCTTCATCGGGCTGCCGTTCGTCGTGCGCACCGTGCAGCCGGTGCTCGAGGATTTCGAGCGCGAGCAGGAGGAGGCCGCCGCGTGCCTTGGCGCGTCGCGCTGGCTGACGTTCCGCCGCGTCGTGCTGCCGGCCGTGCTGCCGGCGCTGCTCACCGGCTTCGCGCTCGCGTTCGCGCGGGCGCTCGGCGAGTACGGCTCGGTGATCTTCATCGCGGGCAACGTGCCGATGAAGTCGGAAATCACCTCGCTGCTGATCATCACGAAGCTCGAGCAGTACGACTACGCGGGCGCGACCGCGCTCGCGGTCGTGATGCTGGTCGTGTCGTTCCTGATGCTGCTGCTGATCAACTCGCTGCAGTGGTACCTGCAGCGCAGGACCAGCAAGGGCGCAAGCGGGCCCGCACCCGCGATCGCCGCCGCCGCCGCGACCGCAGGAGGCCAGCGATGAACCGGGAGTCCACCGCCGTGTTGAACACCCCGTCGTCCGCCGCGCGTGCGCGCGCCGCGAAGCAGCTCGATCCGGTCAGCGAGTCGCGCACGGTGCGCTGGCTGCTCACCGGCATCGCGCTGGCGTTCCTCGCGTTCTTTCTCGTCGTGCCGCTCGCCGCGGTGTTCGTCGAGGCGCTGCGCAAGGGCGTCGGCTTCTATCTCGAATCGCTCGCCGACCCGGACGCGTGGGCGGCGATCAAGCTGACGCTGACCGTCGCCGCGATCGCGGTGCCGCTGAACCTCGTGTTCGGCGTGTGCGCGTCGTGGGCGATCGCGAAATTCGAGTTTCGCGGCAAGGCGCTGCTGACGACGCTGATCGACCTGCCGTTCTCGGTGTCGCCGGTGATCTCGGGCCTCGTCTACGTGCTGCTGTTCGGCGCGCAGGGCTGGCTCGGCCCGTGGCTGCAGGATCACGACGTGCAGATCATCTTCGCGGTGCCGGGCATCGTGCTCGCGACGATCTTCGTCACCTTCCCGTTCGTCGCGCGCGAGCTGATTCCGCTGATGCAGGCGCAGGGCAGCGACGAGGAAGAGGCCGCGCGCGTGCTCGGCGCGTCGGGCTGGCAGATCTTCCGCCGCGTGACGCTGCCGAACGTGAAGTGGGGGCTGCTGTACGGCGTGATCCTCTGCAATGCGCGCGCGATGGGCGAGTTCGGCGCGGTGTCGGTCGTGTCCGGCCATATCCGCGGCGTCACCGACACGATGCCGCTGCACGTCGAGATCCTGTACAACGAATACAACTTCGCGGCGGCGTTCGCGGTGGCGTCGGTGCTCGCGCTGCTCGCGCTCGTCACGCTCGCGCTGAAGCTGCTCGCCGAGCGCCATCTCGCCGCCGAGCTGTCCGGCGCGCGCGACGCCGTTCCCGCACATGCCGGCCCTGCCGCCATTTCGTCGAAATCGTAAAGAGGCAACCAGAATGGGTATCACCGTCCGTCACCTTCAGAAGCGCTTCGGCGATTTCACCGCGCTCGACAACGTGTCGCTCGACTTCGCGCCCGGGGAACTGGTCGCGCTGCTGGGGCCGTCCGGCTGTGGCAAGACCACGCTGCTGCGCGTGATCGCGGGCCTCGAGCACGCGGACTCGGGGCAGGTCGTGCTGCAGGGGCTCGACGTCGCGTCGGTCGGCGCGCGCGATCGCCAGGTCGGCTTCGTGTTCCAGCATTACGCGCTGTTCCGCCACATGACCGTGTTCGAGAACGTCGCGTTCGGGCTGCGCGTGAAGCCGCGGCGCGAGCGGCCGTCGGAAGCCGCGATTCGCGACAAGGTGCACGAGTTGCTGAAGCTCGTGCAGCTCGACTGGCTCGCGCAGCGCTATCCGTCCGAGCTGTCGGGCGGCCAGCGTCAGCGGATTGCGCTGGCCCGCGCGCTCGCGGTCGAGCCGAAGGTGCTGCTGCTCGACGAGCCGTTCGGCGCACTCGACGCGAAGGTCCGCAAGGAGCTGCGCGGCTGGCTGCGGCGCCTGCACGACGACCTGCACATCTCGACGATCTTCGTCACGCACGACCAGGAAGAGGCGCTGGAAGTCGCGGACCGCATCGTCGTGCTGAATCGCGGCCGCGTCGAGCAGGTCGGCAGCCCGCAGGACGTCTACGATCATCCGCAGAGCGCGTTCGTCTACGAATTCCTCGGCGCCGCGAACCGGCTGCCGGGCACGGTCGCCGGACAGGGCTTCGTCGCCGAGGGCGCGGCCGCGCCGATCGCCGTCGACGCCGATTTCGCGGGCCCTGCGAACGCCTACGTGCGGCCGCACGATCTGCAGCTGTGGCCGGTGAGCGAGGCCGGGCATCGGGACGGCATCGCGGTCGACGTGCGCCGCGTGATTCCGCTCGGCGGCTCGGTGCGCGTCGAGCTCGAGGCGCGCGCCGGCGGCGCGCTCGAGGCGGAGCTCGATCGCGACGCGTGGCGCGCGCTCGCGCTGCAGGTCGGCGACGGCGCAACCGCCGTGCCGCGCGCGGTGCGCGTGTTTCCGGCGCGCTGACGTCGCCCGGGTTTCGATCATCCCACATCAAACAACGACAGCCCAAGAGGCATACCCATGAATTTTCAGCAACTGCGCTTCGTGCGCGAGGCCGTACGCCAGAACATGAACCTGACGGAGGTCGCGAACGTGCTCTACACGTCGCAGTCGGGCGTATCGAAGCAGATCAAGGATCTCGAGGACGAACTCGGCGTCGACATCTTCATCCGGCGCGGCAAGCGGCTCACCGGCCTCACGGAGCCGGGCAAGGCGGTGCACCAGCTGATCGAGCGGATGCTGCTCGACGCCGAGAACCTGCGCCGCGTCGCGCGCCAGTTCGCCGACCAGGACAGCGGCCACCTCGTCGTCGCGACGACGCACACGCAGGCGCGCTATGCGCTGCCGAAGGTGATCCGGCAGTTCACCGACGTGTTCCCGAAGGTGCACCTCGCGCTGCGGCAGGGCAGCCCGCAGCAGATCGCGCAGATGATCCTGAACGGCGAGGCCGATCTCGGCATCTCGACCGAGGCGCTCGACCGCTATCCGGACATCGTCACGTTCCCGTGCTACTCGTGGCATCACACGGTGGTCGTGCCGAAGGGGCATCCGCTGGTCGGCCGCGAGAACCTGACGCTCGACGAGATCGCCGAGTATCCGATCATCACGTACGACCAGGACTTCACCGGCCGCTCGCACATCGACCAGGCGTTCGCGCAGGCCGGCGCGGTGCCCGACGTCGTGCTGACCGCGATCGACGCGGACGTGATCAAGACCTACGTCGAACTCGGCATGGGGATCGGCGTGGTCGCCGCGATGGCCTACGATCCGCAGCGCGACACGGGCCTCGTCGCACTCGACACGCAGCACCTGTTCGAGGCGAGCACGACGCGCGTCGGGCTGCGCAAGGGCGCGTTCCTGCGCGCCTATGCCTACCGGCTGATCGAGATGTTCGCGCCGCATCTGAGCGAGACCGAGATCGCCGCGCAGCTGCGCGAAGCCGTCTGAGCGCAGCCGGCCGCGCGCCGCGCAGCGTGATGCGCACCGTGCGCATGTTACCGGCGCGCATCGCAGCGGCCGCCCGCCGCTCCGAATAAACCCTAAATATTGATCAGACGGGTTGCGCGCCGGCGCGAATCGGTCCAGCATACCTTCACGCCGCCGGCTTCCCGCCGGCGGTGGCGCGTCAACGACAGCGCGCGCCAGGCAGTCGGCCGTCTGCCTTGCTTTCCTTCCTTGGTACCGACAGCAGCATCGATGGCCATTGTCCGGGTAGTGTGGCGCAAACGTTTGCTCGCATTAAAACAACAGCCGGCCCGCATGGGCCCGTCGCCAGGAGATGTCTATGAATGTCCGCTTTCGCCGTCGCTTCCTGACCGCCGCGCTTGCCGCCGTCGCGGTCGCCGCCGCACCGGCCGTCCATGCCGAGACGGCCGGCAAGCCGAAGGTCGCGCTCGTGATGAAGTCGCTCGCCAACGAGTTCTTCCTGACGATGGAAAACGGCGCGAAGGAATACCAGAAACACAACGCGAGCCAGTTCGATCTCATCACCAACGGCATCAAGGACGAGACCGACACCGCGAACCAGATCCGCATCGTCGAGCAGATGATCGTGTCGAAGGTCGACGCGATCGTGCTCGCGCCGGCCGATTCGAAGGCGCTCGTGCCGGTGGTGAAGAAGGCGATCGACGCGGGCATCACCGTCGTCAACATCGACAACCGGCTCGACCCCGAGGTGCTGAAGTCGAAGAACCTGAACGTGCCGTTCGTCGGCCCCGACAACCGCAAGGGCGCGCGCAAGGTCGGCGACTACCTCGCGAAGCGGCTGAAGGCGGGTGACGAGGTCGGCATCGTCGAGGGCGTGTCGACGACGACCAACGCGCAGCAGCGCACGGCCGGCTTCCAGGACGCGATGAAGGCGGGCGGGATGAAGGTCGTGTCGGTGCAGTCGGGCGAGTGGGAAATCGACAAGGGCAATGCGGTCGCGGCCGCGATGCTCAACGAATACCCGAACCTGAAGGCGCTGCTGTGCGGCAACGACAACATGGCGATCGGCGCCGTGTCGGCCGTGCGCGCGGCCGGCAAGCAGGGCAAGGTGTACGTGGTCGGCTACGACAACATCAACGCGATCAAGCCGATGCTGAAGGACGGCCGCGTGCTCGCGACCGCCGATCAATACGCGGCGAAGCAGGCCGTGTTCGGCATCGATACCGCGCTGAAGGCGATCGCCGAGCACCGCAAGCAGGCCGACATGTCCGGCGTGGTCGAGACGCCGGTGGATCTCGTCACGAAGTGACGCTGCCCCGGCGCGGCCGCCGCCCTCAAGAATCGCGCGCGGCGGCCGTTATCCGGGGTGAGCGCGATCACGGCCACCGCATGCCCATGCACGAGTGAGCGTCATACCCGCGCGCCGCGCGCGCGGCCGCAATCAGGATCGCGATGGAACCGACCTTCCCACCTTCTTCCCGTTCAGCCGAGCCCGTGCTGTCCGTCTCCGGCATCGGCAAGACCTATGCGGAGCCGGTGCTCGCCGACGTCACGCTGACGCTCGCGCCGGGCGAGGCGCTGGCGCTGACGGGCGAAAACGGCGCCGGCAAGAGCACGCTGTCGAAGATCGTCGGCGGACTCGTCGAGCCGACCGCCGGCACGATGCGGCTGGGCGGCCAGGCCTACGCGCCCGCGAGCCGCACGCAGGCCGAGGCGCTCGGCGTGCGCATGGTGATGCAGGAGCTGAACCTGCTGCCGACGCTGACGGTCGCCGAGAACCTGTTCCTGAACCATCTGCCGCGCCGCTTCGGCATCATCGACCGCGCGCGCCTGCGCGACGACGCGCGCGCCGCGATGGCGCAGGTCGGGCTCGACGCGGTCGATCCCGACACGCCGGTCGGCGCGCTCGGCATCGGCCATCAGCAGATGGTCGAGATCGCGCGCAACCTGATCGGCGACTGTCGCGTGCTGATCCTCGACGAGCCGACCGCGATGCTGACCGCGCGCGAGGTCGAGCTGCTGTTCGAGCAGATCGACCGGCTGAAGGCGCGCGGCGTCGCGATCGTCTATATCTCGCACCGGCTCGAGGAACTGGCGCGTGTCGCCGAGCGCGTCGCGGTGCTGCGCGACGGCCGGCTGGTGCATGTCGGCGAGATGGGGGCGATCACGTCGGACGGGCTCGTCACGCTGATGGTCGGGCGCGAGATCGGCGAGCAGATCGACCTCGGCGCGCGCAAGATCGGCGCGCCGCGGCTCGTCGTGTCCGGCATCACGCGCGCGCCCGCGGTGCGGGACGTGTCGCTCGAGGTGCGCGCGGGCGAGATCTTCGGCATCTCGGGCCTGATCGGCGCGGGCCGCACCGAGCTGCTGCGGCTGATCTACGGCGCCGACACGCCGGACGCCGGCATGATCGCGGTCGGCCAGCCGCCGAAGCCGGCCGCGATCCGCTCGCCGGTCGACGCGGTGAAGCACGGCATCGCGCTGATTACCGAGGACCGCAAGGGCGAAGGGCTGCTGCTCACGCAATCGGTCACCGCGAACGTGTCGCTCGGCCAGCTCGACCGGCTCGCGCGCGGCGGCGTCGTCGATACGGCGCGCGAGACCGCGCTTGCCGAGCAGCAGATCGACGCGCTGCGGATCCGCACGCACGGCGCGGCGCAGCCGGTCGGCGAACTGTCGGGCGGCAACCAGCAGAAGGTCGTGATCGGCCGCTGGCTCGCGCGCGACATGGGCGTGCTGCTGTTCGACGAGCCGACGCGCGGCATCGACGTCGGCGCCAAATTCGAGATCTACACGCTGATGGGCGCGCTCGCGCGCGAGGGCCGCGCGCTCGTCGTCGTGTCGAGCGACTTGCGCGAGCTGATGCTGATCTGCGACCGGATCGGCGTGATGTCGGCCGGGCGCATGACCGCCGTGTTCGAACGCGGCAACTGGACCCAGGATGCGCTGCTGGCCGCAGCGTTCGCCGGCTTCGGCCGCGATGCGCTGCCGCAGGGCGAGCCGCCGCATCCGGCAACGGGCGCCGCCGCGCCCGGCACTTCGACGACAGGACGACCGCAATGACCCAGCCTCCCGTATCCCCGACCGACGCCGGCACCGCGCAGGACGTGACGGGGCGCCGCGCGCGCACGCTGTCCGGCACGCGGCTCGGCGTGTCGAACTATCTCGGGCTCGCCGGCGCGCTGGCCGCGATGATCGCGCTGTTCTCGGTGCTGAGCTCGCATTTCCTGACCTACGATACGTTCAGCACGATCGCGAACCAGATTCCCGATCTCGTCGTGATGTCGGTCGGCATGACCTTCGTGCTGATCATTGCCGGGATCGACCTGTCGGTCGGCTCGGTGCTCGCACTCGCCGCGTCGATGGTCAGCGTCGCCGCGCTCAAGTGGCAGTGGGGGCCGTTGCCGGCCGCGCTGATCGGCATCGCGGTCGCGACCGCAACGGGCGCGCTGACGGGCGCGGTCACGGTCGGCTGGCGGATTCCGTCGTTCATCGTGTCGCTCGGCGTGCTGGAGGCTGCACGCGGCCTCGCTTACCAGCTGACGAATTCGCGCACCGCGTATATCGGCGACGCATTCGATTTCCTGTCGAACCCGATCGCGCTCGGCATCTCGCCGGCGTTCCTGATCGCGGTCGCGGTGATGGTCGCGGCCCAGTTCGTGCTGACGCGCACCGTGTTCGGCCGCTATCTGGTCGGCATCGGCACGAACGAGGAAGCCGTGCGACTTGCCGGGGTTAACCCGCGGCCGTATAAAATTCTCGTATTCGCATTGATGGGTGCGCTCGCCGGGCTCGCATCGCTGTTCCAGATTTCGCGGCTCGAGGCGGCCGACCCGAATGCGGGCGTGGGTCTGGAGCTGCAGGTGATCGCGGCCGTCGTGATCGGCGGCACGAGCCTGATGGGCGGACGCGGCTCGGTGATCAGCACGTTTTTCGGCGTGTTGATCATCTCCGTGCTGGCCGCAGGGCTCGCGCAGATCGGCGCGAACGAGCCGACCAAGCGGATCATCACCGGCGCGGTGATCGTGGTGGCGGTCGTGCTCGACACGTATCGCAGCCGGCGTGCACGTGCCCGGTAACATCGATAAACAGAACGGACCAGAGAGAAACGGGAAATGGCGACGATCAAGGATGTAGCGGCCATGGCGGGCGTGTCGTTTACGACCGTCTCGCACGTGGTGAACAATTCGCGGCCGGTGTCCGCGGACGTGCGTGCGAAGGTCGAGGTCGCGATCCGCGAGCTGAACTACGTGCCGTCGGCCGTCGCCCGCTCGCTGAAGGCGCGCGCGACCGCAACCATCGGCCTCGTCGTGCCGAACAGCACGAATCCGTACTTCGCGGAGCTGGCGCGCGGCATCGAGGACCAGTGCGCGGCGAACGGCTATTGCGTGTTCTTCTGCAATTCGGACGACGATCCGGTCAAGCAGCGCAACTACCTGCGCGTGCTGCAGGAAAAGCGCATCGACGGGCTGATCGTCGCGTCGGCCGGCGAGGATGCCGTGCTCGCGCAGACGCTCGCGGATGCGCATGCGCCGCTCGTCGTCGTCGACCGCAACATCGAGGGGCTCGCGGCCGATCTCGTGCAGATCGACCACGAGCGCGGCGCGTACCTCGCGACGCGCCATCTGCTCGAGCTGGGCCACGCGAAGATCGGCTGCATCACCGGGCCGACCGACACGGCCGTCAGCGCGATGCGCGTGCACGGCTTCATCCGCGCGATGGCCGAACGCAGCGTCGACATCGTGCCGGGCGCGATCGCCGAAAGCGACTTTTCGTGCCTCGGCGGCTATCACGCGGCGGCACGGCTGTTCGAGACGGTGCAGCCGAGCGCGATCTTCGCGGGCAACGACCTGATGGGCGTCGGCGCGCTGCGCGCGGCGGCCGAGCGCGGGATACGCGTGCCCGACGACTGCTCGATCATCGGCTTCGACGACATCGAATTTTCGCGTTACACGTATCCGGCGCTGTCGACGGTCGGCCAGTCGGTGCGCGCGCTCGGCGAGATGGCCGCGCAGACGCTGATCGAGCGGATCGGCGGCGGCGCCTCGGTCGCGCCGAGCCGGCGTCGCGTCGTATCGCCGCGCCTCGTGCTGCGCGAATCGACCGCGGTGTACCGCGAACCGGCCGCGGCCGGCCCGCGCGCATGACCGCGCCGGTGGCAGGCGCCGGCCGCGTGACGGTGGTCGGCAGCCTCAACATGGATCTCGTCGTGCGGGCGCCGCGGCTGCCGCTGCCGGGCGAGACGCTGGCCGGCCATGCGTTTGCCCAGGCAGCGGGCGGCAAGGGCGGCAACCAGGCCGTCGCGGCGGCGCGCCTCGGCGCGCGGGTCGCGATGATCGGCTGCGTCGGCGCGGACGCGCACGGCGCGGCGCTGCGCGCCGGCCTCGAAGCGGAGGGCATCGACTGCGCGGGGCTCGCGACCAGCGCATCGGCGTCGACCGGCGTCGCGCTGATCGTCGTCGACGACGGGAGCCAGAACGCGATCGTGATCGTCGCGGGCGGCAACGGCGAGGTCAGCGCCGACACGGTCGCGCGCCACGAAGCCGCGCTGGCGGCCGCGGACGTGCTGATCTGCCAGCTCGAGACGCCGCCGGACGCCGTGTTCGCGGCACTGTCGGCCGGCCGGCGGCTCGGCCGCACGGTCGTGCTCAACCCGGCCCCGGCCGTTGCGCCGCTGCCGTCCGGCTGGCTGCCGCTGGTCGACTACCTGATCCCGAACGAACTCGAAGCGGCCGCGCTGACGGGGCTGCCGGTCCGCGACCCGGCGGACGCCGAGGCCGCCGCGCGTGCGCTGCAGGCCGGCGGCGCGCGCAACGTGCTGATCACGCTCGGTGCGCGCGGCGTGCTCGCGCTGACGGCCGACGGCAGCGCGCGCCACTATCCGGCGCCGGCCGTGCAGGCGGTCGACACGACGGCGGCCGGCGACACGTTCATCGGCGGCTTCGCCGCGCAGATTGCGGCCGGCGCGGACCTCGACGCGGCGATCCGCTTTGCGCAGCGCGCGGCGGCGCTGTCGGTCACGCGCGCGGGCGCGCAGCCGTCGATCCCGACGCTCGCCGAACTCGCCGCCTAGCACCGCAAAGGGCCGGATCGCACGCGCGACCGGCCCACGCGTGCTGCCTGCCCGCGCTTTTTCCTCATCCACCCGATACAGCGGCCAATCTCCGGTCGTTTTTCCTCGCTCGCCCACCCAGCGCGTGTCGAAGAAGAATGCGTCGATTGTTCTGGAATTTGTAATAGACAGACGAATCGTTCACTTATTTGATGTGAAAACCATCAAGTTGCGCGCTGCGCGGTCGTAAATGCACGGGGCGAAGCACCGCCCTGAAGCGACGGGCCCGGCCCGTTCATACGACGCAACACAGGAAGGATGATGGTGTTCAGAAACCTGACGATTCGTGCGCGCATCGGTATCACGATGGCGTTTCTTGCCGCGCTGCTGGCCGCGATCGGCGTGCTGGGGCTATACGGAATGACGCGCGCGAACGATTCGACGCGCGACATTTTTACCAACCAGATGCCGAGCGCGGTCGATGTCGCGAGCGCGGAACTGTTCGCGGCGCGCGAGCGCCTGGCGCTCGACCGCGCGGCGCTGCTGGCCGGTACGGCCGATTCGGCGGCGGCGATCGCGCGCAGCCGCGAGATGCGTGCGCAGTCCGACGCATGGTGGCAGAAATATCTCGCGTTGCCGCGCGGCCCGGAGGAAGACCGGCTCGCGCAGGACGTCGCCGCGAAACGGCAGGCGCTGCAGCGCGGCTGCGACGCGTTCGCCAGCGTCGTGACGTCCGACCAGCGCGACCGGATCGGCGACGGCGCGAAGGAGCTTCAGGCGCGCTACAACGACCTCGCGGTCGCGAGCGAGGCGCTGCGCAACTTTCAGTTCGCCTATGCGCAAACCGGGTTCGACCACGCCGAATCGGTGCATGCGACGATGCAGGTGCTGTCGATCGTCGCGCTGGTGGCCGGCTTCGGCGCCGCGCTGCTGTCGTGGCTGACGCTGAGCCGCGCGATCGGCCGCCCGCTGGCCGATGCGCTCGCGCATTTCGACGCGATCGCCGCCGGCGACCTGCGCCGCGCGATCGTCGTGCAGCGCCGCGACGAGATGGGCCAGTTGCTCGACGGCGTCGCGAAGATGCAGCGCGGGCTCGTCGATACGGTGCGCAGCGTGCGCGGCGGCAGCGAGTCGATCGCGACCGCGGCGCGGCAGATCGCGGCGGGCAATATCGACCTGTCCTCGCGCACTGAAGAGCAGGCTGCTGCATTGCAGGAAACCGCGTCGAGCATGGAGCAGCTGACCGGCACCGTGAAACAGAACGCGGACAATGCACGCCAGGCGAGCGCGCTGGCCGCCAACGCGTCGGAGATTGCGAACCGCGGCAATACGGTGGTCGGCCAGGTCGTCGGCACGATGGGCGAGATCAACCAGAGTTCGGCGAAGATCGCGGACATCATCGCGATCATCGAAGGCATCGCGTTCCAGACCAACATCCTCGCGCTGAACGCGGCCGTCGAGGCTGCGCGTGCCGGCGAGGAAGGGCGCGGCTTCGCGGTCGTCGCGGGCGAGGTGCGCAGCCTCGCGCAGCGCTCGTCGACCGCGGCGAAGGAAATCAAGGCGCTGATCGACGCGTCGGTCGAGCGCATCCGCACCGGTTCGACGCTCGTCGACGAAGCGGGGCGCACGATGACCGACGTGATCGGCGCGGTGCAGCGCGTGACCGATATCATGGGCGAGATCGCGGCGGCGTCCGAAGAGCAGAGCGGCGGCATCGACCAGGTCGCGCGCGCGGTCGCGCAGATGGACGAGGTCACGCAGCAGAATGCGGCGCTGGTCGAGGAGGCCGCGGCCGCCGCGCAGTCGCTCGACGAGCAGGCCGCGCGCCTGCGCGAGACGGTTTCGGTGTTTCGCGTCGATGACGAGGCGACGCCGTCTGCGGCGCCCGGGGCGGGCGCGCTGCATGCGACGCCGGCGCCGGCATCGCGTCCGGCCCGGGCGCCCGTTCCGGCTGCCGCACGCGACGGCCGCGCTGCACCGTCGCGGCGCACGCCCACGCCCGCTGCGTCCGCGCAACCGGCGCGCGAGCCGTCCGCCGCAGCGACGCCGGTCGCCGCCGGCGCCGACGACTGGGAGACGTTCTGAGCCGCGCGCGACGCATCTATCCCCATTTGATGACGCACGACGCCCGCCGCTCGCGGGCGTCGTCGTTTCGGCGGCCGACACGATCCGGTCACGCGCGGATCGTTGCATGTCGCGGGATGCACGATGGGTACGTCGGGCCGCGCATCCGCGTCGGCGGTGCGGGTATTTCCGTAAGGGCGCTGTGAAAAAAATTTGTAACGGCGCGCGTCGCGTGTCGTCCGAAACGTCGCTTCGAACGTATAGGGATGAAGGGGAGGCGCAGGCGGTGACGGACTGTCCAACGCAGGAGAGGTTCCGTCGTTCGACGAGACGCGGCGGATGCAGTTTGTGCGGCTCGGGAAGTCGATTGTAGAGCGACGAAATGCGTTGTCCAAGCCGTGTGACGAGAATGACGAACTTCATACAAGGAGTTCGTGAAAAAAAATAAGAAAGGGTTTAGGATGAATTCGAACGCGCTTGCTTCTGCGCAGTCATAGAAGGCAGGCACGTCTTCAGACATAGGCGAGGGAGGTAGCATGGATATTTACAGCAGCTTCGCGAACCGCTTCGAAAAAACGCGAGAGGAAGAGCTCTCGCTTGAGGAGTATCTCGCGCTCTGCAAGAACGATCCGTCCGCGTATGCTACGGCCGGCGAACGCATGCTGGCTGCAATCGGGGAACCAGAACAAATCGATACCCGCAACGATCCGCGGCTGTCGCGGATCTTTGCGAACAAGGTCATCAAGGTGTATCCGGCGTTCCGCGAGTTCTACGGAATGGAGGAGGTGATCGAGCAGGTGGTCGCGTACTTCCGCCACGCTGCGCAAGGGCTCGAAGAGAAGAAGCAGATCCTCTATCTGCTTGGTCCGGTGGGCGGCGGCAAGTCGTCGATCGCCGAGCGTCTCAAGCAGCTGATGGAACGCGTGCCGTTCTATGCGCTGAAGGGCTCGCCCGTCAACGAATCGCCGCTCGGGCTGTTCGACTACGACGAAGACGGCCCGATCCTCGAAGAGCAATACGGCATCCCGCGCCGCTATCTGAAGAGCATCCTGAGCCCGTGGGCCGTCAAGCGCCTGCACGAGTACAACGGCGACATCCGCCAGTTCCGCGTCGTGCGCCGCTATCCGTCGATCCTGCGGCAGATCGGCATCGCGAAGACGGAGCCGGGCGACGAGAACAATCAGGACATCTCGTCGCTGGTCGGCAAGGTCGACATCCGCAAGCTCGAACAGTACGCGCAGGACGATGCCGACGCGTACAGCTACTCGGGCGGCCTGTGCCTCGCGAACCAGGGCCTGCTCGAATTCGTCGAAATGTTCAAGGCGCCGATCAAGGTGCTGCACCCGCTGCTGACCGCCACGCAGGAAGGCAACTTCAAGGGCACCGAAGGTTTCGGCGCGATTCCGTTCGACGGCGTGATTCTCGCGCACTCGAACGAGTCGGAATGGAAGGCGTTCCGCAACAACCGCAACAACGAGGCGCTGCTCGACCGGATCTTCGTCGTGAAGGTGCCGTACTGCCTGCGCGTGTCGGAAGAGGTGAAGATCTACGAGAAGCTGATCCGCAACTCGTCGCTCGCCGAAGCCGTGTGCGCGCCGGGCACGCTGAAGATGATGTCGCAATTCTCGGTGCTGTCGCGGCTGCACGAGCCGGAGAATTCGAGCCTGTTCTCGAAGATGCAGGTGTACGACGGCGAGAACCTGAAGGACACCGATCCGAAGGCGAAGTCGTACCAGGAGTATCGCGACTACGCGGGCGTGGACGAAGGGATGACGGGCGTGTCGACGCGCTTCGCGTTCAAGATCCTGTCGCGCGTGTTCAACTTCGATTCGAGCGAGGTCGCGGCGAACCCCGTGCACCTGATGTACGTGCTCGAACAGCAGATCGAACGCGAGCAGTTCCCGCCGGAAACCGAGCAGAAGTACCTGTCGTTCGTGAAGGACGTGCTCGCGTCGCGCTACGCGGAGTTCATCGGCAAGGAGATCCAGACGGCGTACCTCGAATCGTATTCGGAGTACGGGCAGAACATCTTCGATCGCTACGTCACGTACGCGGACTTCTGGATCCAGGACCAGGAATTCCGCGACCACGATACGGGCGAGAGCTTCGACCGCGCCGCGCTGAACGCGGAGCTGGAGAAGATCGAGAAGCCGGCCGGGATCAGCAATCCGAAGGATTTCCGCAACGAGATCGTGAACTTCGTGCTGCGCGCACGGGCGGCGAACGCCGGCAAGAACCCCGTGTGGACGAGCTACGAGAAGCTGCGCGTCGTGATCGAGAAGAAGATGTTCTCGAATACCGAGGAACTGTTGCCGGTCATTTCGTTCAATGCGAAGGGCTCGGCCGAGGAGCAACGCAAGCATGAAGACTTTGTGAACCGGATGGTCGCGAAGGGCTATACGCCGAAGCAGGTGAGGCTGCTTTGCGACTGGTACCTGCGCGTGCGCAAGTCGTCATGACGCGCGCGGTACCGCGCCCGTGCGGGCCCTCCGCACGGGCAACCCCAGAGACGCCGCCCGCATGACGGGAGACGGCATGTGCGGCGAGCGTCCCGGCAAATCGACATTCGAGCGGGAGACCGGGAGTGCTTCATCAAATCATCGACCGCAGGCTGGCCGGCAAGAACAAGAGCATTGCCAATCGCGAACGCTTCCTGCGTCGCGTCAAGAACTACATTCGTCGCGCCGTGTCGGACGCGGTGCGCGATCGTAGCATCAAGGATATCCAGAGCACGCAGAGCATCACCATTCCGCGCAAGGACATCGCGGAACCGACGTTCCGCCACGGGCCGGGCGGGCGTCGCGAATACGTGCATCCCGGCAACGAAGACTACGTGCGCGGCGACAAGATTCCGCGCCCGCAGGGCGGCGCGGGCGGCGGCGGCAGCCAGGCCAGCAACGAGGGCGAAGGGCAGGACGACTTCGTGTTCGAGCTGTCGCGCGACGAATTCATGCAGTATTTCTTCGACGATCTCGAACTGCCGCGGCTCGTGAAGACGCACCTGCTGACGGTGCCGAGCTGGAAGAACGTGCGCGCGGGCTGGTCGGCGGAAGGCACGCCGAACAACATCGACGTCGTGCGCTCGCTGCGCAGCGCGCTCGGCCGGCGCATCGCGCTCGGCTCGCCGCTCGTCAACGAGCTGCGCGAACTCGAAGCGCAGCTCGAGGCGCTCAAGAGCGACACCGAAGACCGCCGCGCGGAAATCGCGGTGCTCGAGGCGGAGATCCATCATCTGAAGGGGCGCATCTGGCGAATCCCGTTCATCGATCCGTTCGACCTGCGCTACATCAATCGCGTGAAGCAGCCGCAGCCGTCGAGCCAGGCCGTGATGTTCTGCCTGATGGACGTGTCGGGCTCGATGGACGAGCAGCGCAAGGACCTCGCGAAGCGCTTCTTCATCCTGCTGTACCTGTTCCTGAAGCGCAACTACGAGCGCATCGAGGTCGTGTTCATCCGTCACCATACGCGGGCGGAGGAGGTCGACGAGGACACCTTCTTCCATTCGACCGAAAGCGGCGGCACGGTCGTGTCGAGCGCGCTCGAGCTGATGCGCAAGGTGATGAACGAGCGCTACTCGCCGACGGAATGGAACATCTACGGCGCGCAGGCGTCCGACGGCGACAACTGGACTGACGATTCGCCGAAGTGTCGCAAAATCCTGGAAGAGGATATCCTCACGAAGACGCGTTACTTCGCGTATATCCAGGTTGCGCCGGAGGAGCAGAATCTGTGGCTGGAGTACGCGCAGCTGGCGCTGTCGCAACCGCATCTCGCGATGAAAAAAGTCGAATCGGCTGCCGACATCTACCCGGTCTTTCGCGAATTGTTCGAAAAGCAGGTGGAAATGTCATGACGACCCGCCACCTGCACAACGAGTCGCGCGGCTACCAGCCGCGCCCCTCCGGCGACGATACCGGTCATGCCGCACCGCAGCAGCGCGGCCCGGCCGGACCGTCGACGCCGGCCGCCGATTTGCCCGGTGCCGGGCAAAAGGAAGCGCGTATGAACGTTGCCGAACGCAAGCCGCTGCCGTGCCCGTCCGACTGGACGTTCGAACTGCTCGAGGAATACGACACGCATATTTCGCAGGTCGCCGAGCAGTACGAACTCGACATCTACCCGATCCAGCTCGAGCTGATCAGCGCCGAGCAGATGATGGACGCGTACGCGTCGGTCGGGATGCCCGTCAACTATCGCCACTGGTCGTTCGGCAAGCACTTCCTCGCGACCGAGAAGAGCTATCGGCGCGGCCAGATGGGCCTCGCGTACGAAATCGTCATCAACTCGAATCCGTGCATCGCGTATCTGATGGAAGAGAACACGATGACGATGCAGGCGCTCGTGATCGCGCACGCGGCGTATGGCCACAACTCGTTCTTCAAGGGCAACTACCTGTTCCGGCTGTGGACCGACGCGCACGCGATCATCGACTATCTCGTGTATGCGAAGAACTACGTCGCGGAGTGCGAGGAGCGCTACGGCCTCGATCGCGTCGAGGAACTGCTCGACTCGTGTCATGCGCTGATGAACTACGGCGTCGACCGCTACAAGCGGCCGCAGAAGCCGTCGCTGTCGAAGGAAGCCGCGCTGCGGCGCGAGCGCGAAGCGTACCTGCAGTCGCAGGTCAACGAGCTGTGGCGCACGCTGCCGGGCAAGAAGCCCGAGCAGATGGAAGAGCAGGAGGAGCGCTATCCGCCCGAGCCGCAGGAGAACCTGTTGTACTTCGCGGAGAAGAACGCGCCGCTGCTCGAGCCGTGGGAGCGCGAGGTGATCCGCATCGTGCGCAAGATCGGCCAGTACTTCTATCCGCAGCGGCAGACCCAGGTGATGAACGAAGGCTGGGCGACGTTCTGGCACTACACGCTGCTGAACACGCTCTACAACCAGGGCAAGCTGGAAGACGGCTTCATGATGGAGTTCCTGCATTCGCACAGCAACGTGGTCTATCAGCCGCCCGTCACGAAGCCGTATTACAGCGGGATCAATCCGTATGCGCTCGGCTTCTCGATGATGAGCGACATCCGGCGGATCTGCGAGTCGCCGACGGAGGAGGACTACAAGTGGTTCCCGGAAATCGCGGGCACCCCGTGGCTGCCGGCGATGCACTACGCGATGCGCAACTTCAAGGACGAGAGCTTCATCGCGCAGTACCTGTCGCCGCACCTGATCCGTGAGATGCGGCTGTTCTCGGTGCTCGACGACGACATGCGCGACGCGCTCGAAGTGTCGGCGATCCACGACGAGTCCGGCTACCAGTACGTGCGGCAGGCGCTGTCGCGGCAGTACGACATCCATCACCGCGAACCGAACATCCAGGTGTGGGCGGTGAACACGCGCGGCGACCGCAGCCTCACGCTGCGCCACTTCATGACCGACAACCGCCATCTGTCGAACGACAGCGACGAGGTGCTCAAGCACATGGCGCGGCTCTGGCAGTTCGACGTGTATCTGGAGAGCGTCGACGAGGCCGGCACCGTGCGCAAGCGCTACGAGTGCCGCTACACGCCGCCCGAGGTGCGCGTGTGATCGCGCGGCCGCGCGTGCAGGGTTTGCATCGGACGCCAGCCTTCGGGCTGGCGTTTTCATGTGACGAACGAATTACGGGAGAAAAATTTTCTACATCGGGACGAACCCGGAGAGCCTGTTACTTTACATTTCGCTAAAATCCCGTAGCGCCGTGCGCCGGAACCGGTGCCACGTGCGACTCCATGCGGCGGCGCGTCAGCCGTCACGCCCAGCAAGCACTATAAGGAACAGACCAACCCATGGACGTCCAGACCGACCAAGCCGCGCTGTCCGCGCACGATACCCGGCGGCGCGTGTTCGCGATCGTCGGCGCCTCGTCGGGCAACCTCGTCGAGTGGTTCGACTTCTACATCTACTCGTTCTGCGCGCTGTACTTCGCGCCGGCGTTCTTCCCGAGCGGCAACACCACCACGCAGCTGCTGAACACGGCCGGCGTGTTCGCGGCCGGCTTCCTGATGCGCCCGATCGGCGGCTGGCTGTTCGGCCGCATCGCCGACCGGCACGGCCGCCGCACCGCGATGATGATCTCGGTGCTGATGATGTGCGGCGGCTCGCTGGTGATCGCGGTGCTGCCGACCTACGCGCAGATCGGCGCGCTCGCGCCGGCGCTGCTGCTGGTCGCACGCCTGTTCCAGGGCCTGTCGGTGGGCGGCGAATACGGCACCAGCGCGACCTACATGAGCGAAGTCGCGCTGAAGGGGCGGCGCGGCTTCTTCGCCTCGTTCCAGTACGTGACGCTGATCGGCGGCCAGCTGTGCGCGCTGCTCGTGCTCGTGATCCTGCAGCAAACGCTGTCGCCGGACGACCTGAAGGCGTGGGGCTGGCGCATTCCGTTCGTGGTCGGCGCGGCCGCCGCGCTGATCTCGCTGTATCTGCGCAAGTCGCTCGACGAAACGTCGACCAGCGCGTCGCGCGACAAGAAGGACGCGGGCACGATCCGCGGCGTCTGGCAGCACAAGGGCGCGTTCTTCACGGTGGTGGGCTTCACCGCGGGCGGCTCGCTGATCTTCTATACGTTCACGACCTACATGCAGAAGTACCTCGTGAACACGGCCGGCATGCATGCGAAGACGGCCAGCAACGTGATGACCGTCGCGCTGCTCGTCTACATGCTGATGCAGCCGGTGTTCGGCGCGCTGTCCGACAAGATCGGCCGCCGCACGTCGATGATCCTGTTCGGCGCGTTCGCGGTGATCGGCACGGTGCCGCTGATGCATGCGCTGAAGGACGTGACGAGCCCGGTGGCCGCGTTCGTGCTGATCACGGTCGCGCTCGCGATCGTCAGCTTCTACACGTCGATCAGCGGCCTGATCAAGGCCGAGATGTTCCCGCCCGAAGTGCGCGCGATGGGCGTCGGCCTGTCGTACGCGGTCGCGAACGCGATCTTCGGCGGCTCGGCCGAATATGTCGCGCTGTGGTTCAAGTCGATCGGCAGCGAGGAAACCTTCTACTGGTACGTGACCGTGCTGTGCGCGATCTCGCTGATCGTGTCGTGGCGGATGCGCGACCCGAGCAAGGAAGGCTACCTGCGTCACGAGCCGTGATCGGCGGCGCGGCGACGGATCGGCTCGCCGCGATCGATCGCTGTAAAGGACAACGTCCCGCCACTTCGGCGGGACGTTTTTTTTTGCGCGTGCGCGCCGCTTCGCGTGAACGCGTGCAAGCTCATCGCGGCACATGCGATAACGATATCGAAATCGCTTCGTTGCCGGCTGCGGGCGATTTCCTTAATCTGGGCACGTAGTTCGTGTGACACCTCCTTGACTGGGATTCTCGCCCGCTGCTTGCAGCGGGCGTTTTTTTATCCCGGACGGCGCGCCCCGCGCTCATCACGAAACCCGCAGAGCAAAGCACCATTTGTTGGTTCGGATTCGCCGCGCGCGCTGATACGTTAGCGGCTTCGCGACGACACACCACGCCGCGATGTTCCTCGAACCGGCCGCCGCGCGATCCGCGGCGGCCTTCATAACAAATCAGGTCGTGCTCATGAAAATCCACACTCTCGCCGCGTGGCTCGTCGGGGTCGCGCTCGTCACCGCAGGCACCGCCGCGCATGCGGACCGTCTCGACGACATCAGGAAGGCCGGCGTGCTGCGCGTCGCGACGTTCGACAGCAATCCGCCGTTCGGCTATGTCGACGCGAAAAGCAATCACATCGTCGGTCTCGACGTCGACTACGCGAAGGCGATCGCCGACAAGCTCGGCGTGAAGCTGCAGCTTCAGCCGACCAACCCGGCGAACCGCATTCCGTTCCTGACTTCCGGCAAGGTCGACCTGGTGCTCGCGAACTTCACGATCACCGACGAGCGCGCGAAACAGGTCGACTTCAGCATTCCGTATTTTTCGTCGGGCCAGCAGTTTCTCGCGAAGAAGGGCGTGCTGAAGTCCGCCGATCAGCTGAACGGCCTGCGCGTCGGCGCGGACAAGGGCACCACCAACGAGATCACGCTGCGCGAGAAGTATCCGAGCGCGACGATCGTCGCGTACGACGACACGCCGTTCGCATTCGCCGCACTGCGCGCCGGCAACGTGCAGGCGATCACGCAGGACGGGCCGAAGCTGATCGGCCTGCTCGCGAACGTGCCCGACAAGCAGAACTACGAGATTCCGGCGTTCACGATCTCGAACGACTACATGGGCGTCGGCGTGCCGAAGGGCGAGACGCGCCTGCTCGGCTTCGTCAACGACACGCTGAAGGGGCTCGAGGCGAGCGGCCGCGCGGCGAAGATCTACGATGCGTGGTTCGGCCCGACCACGAAGACGCCGCTCACGCGCATCTTCCGCATCGGCGACAAGACCTGACCGGTCTGCCGCGATCCGCGCGCCGGCGCGACCGGCGCAGGCGGATCGCGGCGTGTTCCGCATCGCTTCGTTTTCTTCCGGTCGCGCGCATCGCGCGCGCCGTTCCCGCAACACCGCACCTACGTTTCCTATGCTCGCAGACCCCGGCATGCTCGGGTTGGCGCCCAAATACCTGTCGTGGCTCTGGCAGGGCTTCCTGCTGACGCTCGGTCTTGCGACCGCATCGGCGTTCGCCGCGACCGTCGGCGGCCTGTTGCTCGCGGTCATGCGGCATGCACGCGGCGCCGTGCCGCGCGCGGCGGCCGCCGCGCACATCGTCGCGTTCCGCAACACGCCGCTGCTCGTGCAGTTGCTGTTCTGGTATTTCGGCGTCGCGTCGCTGCTGCCCGACACGTGGATCGCCTGGCTGAACGCACGCCATGCGTGGCGCGCGGGCCCGCTCGCGCTCGCGTGGCCGTCGTTCGAATTCGTCGCGGGCTGGGTCGGGCTGAGCGCCTATACGGCCGCGTTCGTCGCCGAGGAATGCGCAGCGGGCCTGCGCGGCGTGCGACGCGCGCAGCACGATGCGGCGGCCGCGCTCGGCCTGACGCCGTGGCAGGCGCTGCGCTACGTGGTGCTGCCGCAGGCCGTGCGCATCGCGCTGCCGCCATTGTTCGGCCAGTACATGAATCTCGTGAAGAACTCGTCGCTGGCGATGGCGATCGGCGTCGCCGAGCTGTCGTACGCGTCGCGCCAGGTCGAGACCGAGACGTTCAAGACCTTCGCCGCGTTCGGCGTCGCGACCGTGCTGTATGTCGCGGCAGTCGCGGCGATCGAGGCCGGCGCGTATGCGGCCACGCAGTGGCGCGACCGGCTGCGGGCAGGGCGTTGACGATGGACTATTCGCTGCTGCTCGCCAACCTGCCGTACCTGCTCGTCGGCGCCTTCCCGGACGGCCCGCTCGGCGGCGCCGCGCTGTCCCTCGTGCTGGCCGTCGCGTCGGCGCTGGCGTCCGCCGTGCTCGGCGTGGCGCTCGGCGTCGCGATGGCGCTGGCGCGCGGCCCGGCGCGCGTGCTGCTGCTGGCGGTCATCGGCTTCTTCCGCGCGATTCCGGTGCTGATGCTGATTTTCTGGACTTACTTCCTGGTGCCCGTGCTGCTGCACAGGGACGTGCCCGGGCTCGCCACGGTCGTCTGCGCGCTCGCGCTGATCGGCGGCGCGTATCTCGCGCACGCGGTGCATGCGGGCATCGTCGCGGCGGGCGACGGGCAGTGGCAAGCCGGCCTGTCGCTCGGGCTCACGCGCTGGCAGACGGTGCGCTACGTGCTGCTGCCGCAGGCGATCCGGATCATGACGCCGTCGTTCGTGAACCAGTGGGTCGCGCTGGTGAAGGACACCTCGCTCGCGTATGTGGTCGGCGTGCCGGAGCTGTCGTTCGTCGCGACGCAGGTGAACAACCGGCTGATGGTGTATCCGGCGCCGATCTTCCTGTTCGTCGCGGCGATCTATCTGGTGCTGTGCACGTCGCTCGACGGCGCGGCGCGCTGGCTGCTGTCGCGCCGGCCGCGCGCGGAACGCGTCGCGCAGGCGGCGGCCGAGCGCACGGAGCCCGCGCGCTGACGGAACGTCGCGCCGCGCACGGCTGCCGTCGCGGTCAGGACGCCGCGTAGTGCGTGTTGAATACGGCGCGCAGCGTCGACTTGTCGGTCGCGAAATCGCCCCACAGCGGCCCGTCGTTCTGCACGAACGCGAACGGCGCGGTATCGATCGACGCGAGGCGGAAGCGCCATTCCGCGGCTTGCTGGCGGAACGCGGTGAGCTGCATGTCCGACAGCGCGGTCTGCGCGTTCGCGAGCGTGACGAGCGGATCGACCGGCTGGTTCGCGATGCGCACCTCGAAGTGCAGGTGCGGCCCGGTCGCCGCGCCGGTCATGCCGACCGAGCCGAGACGCTGCCCCTGCTTCACGGGTTCGCCGGTCCTGAGCCCGCGCGCGAACGCGGACAGGTGCGCGTAATAGGTCGAGTAGCCGTCGGCGTGATCGACGATCACGTAATGGCCGTAACCGCCCGGATCGGTGCCGACGAACGACACGACGCCGTCGGCGGCCGCGTCGACGGGCGTGCCGGTCGGCGCGGCGAGATCGACGCCGGTATGGAACGCCATCGCCTGCGACAGCGGATGGATGCGCTCGCCGAAGAACGAGCTGATGCGCGTCCACTTGACGGGCATCGTGAACGCGGCCGCTTCGAGCGGCGCGCCGTCGAGCGTGTAGTACGCGCCATGCTCGGCACCCGGCGCGCGGAACCAGATCGCGCCGAACGTGCGGCCTGCCACGCGCAGCTCGAGCGCGGTCAGGCGCGGCACGCCGTCGTTCTCGTCGAACGCGAGGCGGTAATAGTCGCCGCGCTTCGCGCTCGCGCGCATCTCGACCTTGCCGCTGACGAGATCGCCGAGCTGGATGCGCACTTCGGGCGGCACGTCGAGGCGGTTCAGCGTATCGGACAGCGTGAGTTCGATATTGCCCGCGCGCATGCCGTGCTCGGCTTCGGGCGGCGCCAGCGTAAACAGGCTTGCGTAGCCGAGCATGTCGTTGCGGTGCGCGCTGAGCGGCGCGAACAGGCCCGGCTGCGGGCTGCGCGCGCCGATCGTGCGGGCAAGCTCGCTCGTCACGAAATGCTGCGCGGTGGGAAAGGGCGTGTCGGACAGCACGCGCTGCGGCAGCACGGCTGTGCCGGCATCGACGGCGCCGGGCAGTTGCGACACGGCCGGCAGCGCGGCGGCCAGACCGAGTGCGGCCAGCGCGCCGAGCACGGCGGCCGGCACGAGCGCGCGCACGAAGCGCTGCGCGCGGCCGCGCGCGGAAGCATCAGGGATTGCAGCAGACTTGACCAAGGTGTCCACATCCAGGAAAGCGGTTCATCGGGGGTGTGGGCGGGGACCACCGGCGGCACATTCGTCGGACGGCGACGGGGCGGGCGGCGGGCGTGCAACAAAACAGGCCCCGCAAGGGGCCTGTGTCGTTTCCGTTCGACCCAACGCGCGGGCGGACCCGCTTCGAACGGCAGCGTGCATGGCGGGTCGAACCCGGTTATCACGAAGACGCTAAAGAAAGATGACAGCGTCAGTCTACCGATGTTCCGTCGAACGTTAAAAATTTTAAAAGGGGTCAGCTTGTTCGTTTCGCAGTGCGGTAAATCGGGTTAAATCAGCATTTATTGCGAGGCTTTTCGTCAATCCGGCAATTTTTGCGATCGGCCGACGCGCAGCGCGGCGGACGTGCGCACCGCATCGAAGCCGGCGTCGAGCATCGCTTCGGCGTCGTTCCACAGATTGCCGCGCAGCCGGTTGGTCCAGATCATCGACGCGAACACGCCTTCGAGCAACGACACGAGATAGACGGCGGCCAGATGCACGTCGAGATCGGCCGCGAGCTCGCCGGCCGCGATCGCGCGGCGCAGCAGCGCCTTGGTAATACGCAGCATCTGCAGCTCGAGCAGCATGCGGCGCCGCTGCAGCGCGCCGTTTTCCTCGCTCTGCTCGCACTTCGTATAGAGGATCACCAGCACGCGCTGCATCGAGCCCGGCTCGCCGCACTGCTGCAGATAATGCGACGCGGCGTGCCGCAGCGTGTCGAGCGCGGGCAGGCCGTCGCTCGCGTCGAAGCCCTCCGAGGTGCGCGCGAACGCACGGTCGCACATCGCCAGACACACTTCCATCTTGTTGCGGTAGTGGCCGTACACGGCGCCGCGCGACATGCCTGCGGCCTCGGCGAGGTCCGCCATCGCGGTTTGTGCGACGCCTTTCTCGAGCAGCACGAGTTCGGCGGCGTCGAGGATCCGGTGCTTGATGGCGAGCGATTCTTCCCGGGTCTTGCGAGCCATGTTCTGAAATTCCTTACGTTTCGCTGTCGTTTTATTGAGACAGTATGACAGCGGGATGGAGACGGCGATTTATTTAATCAGTCGTGACTGATTATAATCGGCCACCCTGAGCCGCATTTTATCGGCGGCGAACGATCCGAGGTCACCATGAATAACAATCGCTCCCTGTCGCGCCGCCTCCGGCTGGCGCCATTCGCGCTGGCGGCCGTGCTCGCCGTGGCCGGATGCGGAAAGGGCGAGAAGGACGCGGCGCCGGAGGCCGCGCGCAAGGCGACGGTCGTGACGGTGCGCCCGAGCGCCGTCGCGATGAGCGTCGAGCTGCCGGGCCGGCTCGACGCATACCGGCAGGCCGAGGTGCGCGCGCGCGTCGCGGGCATCGTCACCGCGCGCACCTACGAGGAAGGCCAGGAAGTGAAGCAGGGCGCGGTGCTGTTCCGCATCGATCCGGCGCCGCTGAAGGCCGCGCGCGACGCCGCGCAGGGCGCGCTCGCGAAAGCGCAGGCCGCGGCGCTCGCGGCGAGCGACAAGCGCCGGCGCTATGCGGATCTCGTGCGCGATCGCGCGGTCAGCGAACGCGATCATACCGAAGCCGTCGCGGACGACGCGCAGGCGAAAGCCGAGGTCGCCTCCGCGAAGGCCGAGCTTGCGCGCGCGCAACTGCAGCTCGACTACGCGACCGTCACCGCGCCGATCTCGGGCCGCGCGCGGCGCGCGCTCGTCACCGAAGGCGCGCTGGTCGGCCAGGACCAGGCGACGCCGCTGACGACGGTCGAGCAGCTCGACCCGATCTACGTGAACTTCTCGCAGCCGGCCGCCGACGTCGACGCGCTGCGCCGCGCGGTGAAGAGCGGCCGCGCGACCGGCATCGCGCAGCAGGACGTCGCGGTGACGCTGCTGCGCGCGGACGGCACCGCCTATCCGCTGAAGGGCAGGCTGCTGTTCAGCGACCTCGCGGTCGATCCGACCACCGACACCGTCGCGATGCGCGCGCTGTTTCCGAACCCCGATCGCGAACTGCTGCCGGGCGCGTACGTACGCATCGCGCTCGACACGGCGATCGACCGGCAGGCGATCCTGGTGCCGCGCGACGCGCTGCTGCGCACGACGGACCGCACGTCGGTGCGGGTGGTCGGCGCGAACGACAAGGTCAAGGACGTCGAAGTCGTCGCGGACCGGATGAGCGGCCGCGACTGGCGCATCACGCGCGGCCTGTCGGGCGGCGAACGCGTGATCGTCGACGACCCCGCGCAGTTCGCGCCCGATACCGCGGTGAAGCCCGTCGAGCAGGCGCTGCCGGCGAAGGCGGCGCCGCCCGCGGCCGCGTCGAATCCGGCCGCCCGTCAAACCTGACCGGTTCATACCAACATGGCACGTTTCTTCATCGATCGCCCCGTATTCGCGTGGGTGATCGCACTCTTCATCATGCTGGGCGGCGCCTTCGCGATTCGCGCGCTGCCCGTCGCGCAGTATCCGGACATCGCGCCGCCCGTCGTCAGCATCTATGCGACCTATCCGGGCGCGTCCGCGCAGGTCGTCGAGGAATCGGTGACGGCGCTGATCGAGCGCGAGATGAACGGCGCGCCGGGGCTGCTGTATACGTCCGCGACGAGCAGCGCCGGGATGGCCTCGCTGTACCTGACCTTCCGGCAGGGCGTCAACGCCGACCTGGCGGCCGTCGAGGTGCAGAACCGCCTGAAGACGGTCGAGGCGCGGTTGCCCGAGCCCGTGCGGCGCGACGGCATCCAGGTCGAGAAGGCGGCCGACAACATCCAGCTCGTCGTGTCGCTGACCTCCGAGGACGGCCGGATGACCGACGTGCAGCTCGGCGAATACGCATCGGCGAACGTCGTGCAGGCGCTGCGGCGCGTGGACGGCGTCGGCAAGGTGCAGTTCTGGGGCGCCGAATATGCGATGCGGATCTGGCCGGACCCGGTGAAGCTGGCCGGTCACGGACTGACCGCGTCGGACATCGCGTCGGCCGTGCGCGCGCACAACGCGCGCGTGACGGTCGGCGACATCGGCCGCAGCGCGGTGCCGGACAGCGCGCCGATCGCGGCGACCGTGTTCGCCGACGCGCCGCTGAAGACGCCGGCCGATTTCGGCGCGATCGCGCTGCGCACGCAGGCCGACGGCTCCGCGCTGCTGCTGCGCGACGTCGCGCGCATCGAGTTCGGCGGCAACGACTACAACTATCCGTCCTACGTGAACGGCAAGGTCGCGACCGGCATGGGCATCAAGCTCGCGCCGGGCTCGAACGCGGTGGCCACCGAGAAGCGCGTGCGCGAGACGATGGACGAGTTGTCCGCGTATTTCCCGCCGGGCGTCAAATACCAGATTCCGTACGAGACGTCGTCGTTCGTGCGCGTGTCGATGAACAAGGTCGTCACGACGCTGGTCGAGGCCGGCGTGCTGGTGTTCCTCGTGATGTTCCTGTTCATGCAGAACCTGCGCGCGACGCTGATCCCCACGCTGGTCGTGCCGGTCGCGCTCGCGGGCACGTTCGGCGTGATGTATGCGGCCGGCTTCTCGATCAACGTGCTGACGATGTTCGGCATGGTGCTCGCGATCGGCATCCTCGTCGACGATGCGATCGTCGTCGTCGAGAACGTCGAGCGGCTGATGGTCGAGGAAGGGCTCGGGCCGTACGACGCGACCGTCAAGGCGATGCGGCAGATCAGCGGCGCGATCGTCGGGATCACCGTCGTGCTGACCTCGGTGTTCGTGCCGATGGCGTTCTTCGGCGGCGCGGTCGGCAACATCTACCGGCAGTTCGCGCTGTCGCTCGCGGTGTCGATCGGCTTCTCCGCGTTCCTCGCGCTGTCGCTGACGCCCGCGCTGTGCGCGACGCTGCTCAAGCCGGTGTCGGACGCGCACCACGAGAAGCGCGGCTTCTTCGGCTGGTTCAACCGCTTCGTCGCGCGTTCGACACAGCGCTACGCGACGCGCGTCGGCGCGATGCTGAAGAAGCCGCTGCGCTGGCTCGTCGTGTACGGCGCACTGAGCGCCGCCGCCGCGCTGATGCTCACGCAACTGCCGAGCGCGTTCCTGCCCGACGAGGACCAGGGCAACTTCATGGTGATGGTGATCCGCCCGCAGGGCACGCCGCTCGCGGAAACGATGCAGAGCGTGCGCGCGGTCGAGTCGGCGATCCGCCGCGACGAGCCGGCCGCCTATACGTATGCGCTCGGCGGCTTCAACCTGTACGGCGAGGGGCCGAACGGCGGGATGATCTTCGTCACGCTGAAGAACTGGAAGGAGCGCAAGGCCGTGCGCGATCACGTGCAGGCGATCGTCGAGCGCGTGAATGCGCGCTTCGCGGGCACGCCGAACACGACGGTGTTCGCGATGAACTCGCCGGCGCTGCCCGATCTCGGCTCGACGAGCGGGTTCGACTTCCGGCTGCAGAACCGCGGCGGCCTCGAGCATGCGGCGTTCGCCGCCGCGCGCGAGCAGCTGCTCGCGGCGGGCGGCAAGGATCCCGCGCTCACCGACCTGATGTTCGCGGGCACGCAGGACGCGCCGCAGCTGAAGCTCGACATCGATCGCGCGAAGGCGTCCGCGCTCGGCGTGTCGATGGACGAGATCAACACGACGCTCGCGGTGATGTTCGGTTCCGACTATATCGGCGACTTCATGCACGGCACGCAGGTGCGGCGCGTGGTCGTGCAGGCCGACGGGCTGCACCGGCTCGATCCCGACGACGTGAAGAAGCTGCGCGTGCGCAACGCGCGCGGCGAGATGGTGCCGCTCGCGGCGTTCGCGACGCTGCACTGGACGCTCGGGCCGCCGCAGCTCACGCGCTACAACGGCTATCCGTCGTTCACGATCAACGGCTCGGCCGCGCCCGGCCACAGCAGCGGCGAGGCGATGGCCGCGATCGAGCGCATCGCCGCGCAGCTGCCGGCCGGCATCGGCCATGCGTGGTCGGGGCAGTCGTTCGAGGAGCGGCTGTCGGGCTCGCAGGCGCCGATGCTGTTCGCGCTGTCGGTGCTGGTCGTGTTTCTCGCGCTCGCGGCGCTCTACGAGAGCTGGTCGATTCCGTTCGCGGTGATGCTGGTCGTGCCGCTCGGCGTGATCGGCGCGGTGCTCGGCGTCACGTTGCGCGGGATGCCGAACGATATCTATTTCAAGGTGGGGCTGATCGCGACGATCGGGCTGTCCGCGAAGAACGCGATCCTGATCGTCGAAGTCGCGAAGGACTTGGTCGCGCAGCGACTGTCGCTCGTCGACGCCGCGCTCGAGGCCGCGCGCCTGCGGCTGCGGCCGATCGTGATGACGTCGCTCGCGTTCGGCGTCGGCGTGCTGCCGCTCGCGTTCGCGTCGGGCGCGGCGTCCGGCGCGCAGCGGGCGATCGGCACCGGCGTGCTCGGCGGCGTGATCACCGCGACCGTATTCGCGGTGTTCCTGGTTCCGCTGTTTTTCGTGATCGTCGGCCGCCTGTTCGACGTCGGCCCGCGCCGGCGCGGCGCTGCGCAACCGACGACGATGGAGGGATCGTGATGATGTTTCGCCTGAATGCACGCGCGGCGCAGCGCACCCCGGTCGCGCTGGCGGCCGTGCTCGTGCTCGCGGGCTGCTCGCTCGCGCCGCGCTACGAGCGCCCGGTCGCGCCGGTGCCGTCCGCGTATGCGCCCGTCGACGGCGGCGCGGCCGTCGCATCCGGGCCGTCCGGCCCGTCCGCCGATGCCGCGCTGCTCGACGACTGGCGCGCGTACTTCACCGATCCGGCGCTGCGCGCGTGGATCGACGCGGCGCTTGCGAACAACCGCGACCTGCGGATCGCGGCGGGCCGCCTCGACGAGGCGCGCGCGCTGTACGGCGTGCAGCGCGCCGAGCGGATGCCGTCGGTCGACGCGAATCTCGGCTACGAGCGCACGCGGCAGTACGACCCGGTCGTGCGCGAAAGCGCGGTCAGCGGGCTCTATCGCGCGGGGGTCGGCATCAGTGCGTACGAGCTCGACCTGTTCGGCCGCGTGCGGAGCCTGTCCGACGCGGCGCTGGCCGAGTATTTCGCGACGGCCGAAGCGCAGCGCACGGTGCGGATCGGCGTGATCGCCGAAGTCGCGGGCGCGTATGTGTCGGAACGCGCGCTTCACGAACAGCTCGCGCTCGCGCAGCGCACGCTCGACGCGCGCGAACGGATCGCGGCGCTCACGCAGCGCCGCTATGCGGCCGGCACGAGCGACGCGATCGAGCTGCGTTCGGCCGAGATGCTGGTCGCATCCGCGCGCGCATCGCAGGCCGCCTTGCAGCGCGAGCATGCGCAGGCGGTGCGGGCGCTGCAACTGCTCGCGGGCGATTTCGCGCGCAACGTGCCCGGCGACGCGACGACGCTCGACGCGCTCGCGATCGCGCCCGTGGCGCCCGGTGCACCGAGCGAACTGCTCGAGCGGCGGCCCGACATCCGGCAGGCCGAGGCACGGCTCAAGGCCGCGAATGCGCAGATCGGCGCCGCGCGCGCGGCATTCTTCCCGCGCATCGCGCTGACGACCGACGTCGGTTCGGTCAGCGATGCGTTCTCGGGCCTGTTCGCGGGCGGCACGAGCGTATGGACGTTTGCACCGCGCATCACGCTGCCGCTGTTCGCGGGCGGTCGCAATCGCGCGAACCTCGACGTCGCGACCGCACGCACGCATATCGCGGTCGCCGAATACGAGAAGACCGTGCAGACCGCGTTCCGGGAAGTGGCCGACGCGTTCGCCGCACGCGACTGGATCGATCGGCAGCTCGTCGCGCAGCAGGACGTTTACGCGGCCGACGGCGCGCGGCTGAAGCTGGCCGAGCGTCGCTACGCGGGCGGCGTCGCGACCTATCTCGAACTGCTCGATGCGCAGCGCAGCACGTACGAATCGGGCCAGGAACTGATCCGGCTCAAGCAGCTCAGGCTCGCGAACGCGATCGCGCTGTACCGCGCGCTCGGCGGCGGCTGGACGCCTGCAGCGGCGCAGGGCGCGGCCGACGCGTGATGCTGTCGCGCGTCGAAGCGGCGATGGGGCGGGGCGATGCGCCGTCGCTGCTTCGAGCGCCGGCATGACCGTGCGATCGCGCCGGCGACAGCGTCGGCGCACATTCTCCATCTGACGGACCGGGGCGGCGCGGCAGCGCCGCTCTCCATCCACCTCTCATCCAGGCGACCGGCTGCGTCGCCGTCCGGCACGCACCGCGTTGCGCCCGCTTTCCTTTCCCCAGTCGATTTCATCATGCGCGGTTTTTAACGCGCCATTTGACGAATCGATTAATCCATGTATTGAACCGAATAAGGGCGGCAAAGTGTCGCAGTAAAACGTTTGTATAGGTGTCGCAATCGTTTGCGCATTACGCCGGCTTAAAAGAAAAATACCGGTTCATTTCTTATCAGTTGAATATCGCCGGGCGGTTTGGTTGCGGCAGGACAACATTGGCGGAGTTTGACAGTATTTTGTCGTGTCGCGGCCGGATTCCTCGTCAGTCAATACTGGCAAGGCTTCGCGACCTTACTCGGAGCGTCGTTCAGAAATCTTCTTGATCTTCAATCGGTTCCGTAAATTAAAAAAGGACTGCGGATCAAAATAAAGCCATTGCAAACCGTCGAGAAATGGTCGGTTTGAAAGATCGGCAAACCGACATTGTCATTTGCAATTTAACAATGATTTACAGAATTCTTTCAACCTTATCTCGATAATGCGGCCTCGTGTCGGACGGGAGCCAACCACACGCTGCCGTTTATGTCCGTCACGTCGTCCATCCAATCTGCAATCCTTACGGAAACGCCATGAAAAAAACCCTCCTGACCGCCGTCGCACTCGCCGCCCTGTCCACCTCGGCCTTCGCGGAAGGCACCGGCACGATCAACTTCACGGGCGAGATCGTTGCAGGCGCATGCGGCATCGACTCGGGCTCGGACAACCAGACCGTGAACCTCGGCAAGGTGCCGACCCACGTGTTCAAGCAGGCCGGCGACAAGTCGACGCCGACCAAATTCGACATCAAGCTGACCGACTGCGACACCAGCATCGCGCAGAACGCGTACTTCACGTTCACGGGCACGTCGAGCGCAGGTGAGCCGAAGCTGCTGGCCACGATCGGCTCGGCCACCAACGTCGGCATCCGACTGCAGGCCGCATCGGGCGAATACCTCGACAACGGCGTCGAGCAGAAGGCGCCGACCGTGCTGCAGAACGGCACGAACGTCGCCCGCTTCGCCGCGATGTACGAAGCGACCGCAGCCAGCGTGACGCCGGGTACGGCCGACGGCGTCGCGAACTTCACGGTTCGCTACCAGTAAGCGTCTCGACGGGAGGAGGGGTGCGCGCACCCTCCCTCCCGCTTTCTTTCCCTCCTGTTTTCCTTCTCCCCGGACTTTCGGTAGCACCGCGTGCGAATCAGACATTCCTTCCTTTGCGTCTCCGTGCTGGTCGTCGGCAGCCAGAGCCATGCGACGGAATTCAATTCGTCGTTTCTGAGCATCGACGGGGCGAGCAACGTCGACCTGTCGCAGTTCTCGCAGGCCGATTTCACGCTGCCGGGCGAGTACATGCTCGACGTGCAGGTCAACGACCTGTTCTACGGGCTGCAGTCGATCGAGTTCGTCGCACTCGACGCATCGGGCGCCGGCAAGCCGTGCCTGCGACCGGAACTGGTCGCGCAGTTCGGCCTGAAGCCGTCGCTGCTGAAGGACCTGCCGCGCTTGCAGGGCGGACGCTGCGTCGATCTCGGCGCGATCGAGGGCGCGACCGTGCGCTACCTGAAAGGCGACGGGCGACTCAAGATCACGATTCCGCAGGCCGCGCTCGAGTTCACCGACTCGACCTACCTGCCGCCGGATCGCTGGTCCGAAGGGATCCCGGGCGCGATGCTCGACTATCGCGTGATCGCGAACACCAACCGCAACTTCGGCGCGGCCGGCGGGCAGACGAATTCGGTCCAGGCCTACGGGACGGTCGGCGCGAACTGGGACGCATGGCGGTTTCGCGGCGACTACCAGGCGCAGTCGAACGTGGGCAACACGGTGTACGCGGACCGCACGTTCCGCTTCAGCCGGCTTTACGCGTTCCGCGCGCTGCCGTCGATCCAGTCGACGGTGACGTTTGGCGACGACTATCTCAGCTCCGACATCTTCGACACGTTCGCGCTGACGGGCGTGTCGCTGCGCAGCGACGACCGCATGCTGCCGCCTTCGCTGCGCGGCTATGCGCCGCTGATCTCGGGCGTCGCGCGCACCAACGCGACCGTGACCGTGTCGCAGGCGGGCCGCGTGCTGTACGTGACGCGCGTCTCGCCGGGCGCGTTCGCGCTGCAGAACATCAACACGAGCGTGCAGGGCACGCTCGACGTCGCGGTCGAGGAAGAGGACGGCAGCGTACAGCGCTTCCAGGTGACGACCGCGGCCGTGCCGTTCCTCGCGCGCACCGGGCAGCTCCGCTACAAGGCCGCGATCGGCAAGCCGCGCCTGTTCGGCGGCGCGGGCATCACGCCGTTCTTCGGCTTCGGCGAGGCCGCCTACGGGCTGCCGTTCGACGTCACCGTGTACGGCGGCTTCATTGCCGCGTCGGGCTATACGTCGATCGCGCTCGGCGTCGGCCGCGACTTCGGCACGTTCGGCGCGCTGTCGGCCGACGTCACGCATGCGCGTGCCCGCCTGTGGTGGAGCGGCGCGACGCGCAACGGCAACTCGTACCGCATCAACTATTCGAAGCACTTCGACGGGCTCGACGCCGACGTGCGCTTCTTCGGCTATCGCTTCTCCGAGCGCGAATACACGAACTTCGCGCAGTTCTCGGGCGACCCGACCGCGTATGGCCTCGCGAACAGCAAGCAGCGCTATTCGGCGACGCTGTCCAAGCGCTTCGGCGACACCTCGACCTATTTCTCGTACGACCAGACGACCTACTGGTCGCGCACCTCCGAGCAGCGCGTGGGCCTGACGCTGACGCGCGCGTTCTCGATCGGCGCGCTGCGCAACCTGAACGTCAGCGTGTCGGCGTTTCGCACGCAGAGCGCGGGCGCGAGCGGCAACCAGTTTTCCGTTACCGCGACGCTGCCGATCGGCGGCCGCCACATCGTCTCGTCGAACCTGACGACGGGCAACGGCAGCACCAGCGTCAACGCGGGCTACCTGTACGACGCCGCGGACGGCCGCAGCTACCAGGTCAACGCGGGTGCGACCGACGGGCGCGCGTCGGCGAACGCGAGCTTCCGCCAGCGCACCTCCGCGTACCAGCTCACCGCGCAGGCGTCGACGGTCGCGAACGCGTATGCGGCCGCGTCGCTCGAAGTCGACGGCTCGTTCGTCGCGACGCAGTACGGCGTCGCCGCGCATGCGAACGGCAACGCGGGCGATACGCGCCTGCTGGTGTCGACCGACGGCGTGCCCGACGTGCCGCTGTCCGGCACGCTCGCGCATACCGACTCTCGCGGCTATGCGGTCCTCGACGGCATCTCGCCGTACAACGTGTACGACGCGGCCGTCAACGTCGAGAAACTGCCGCTCGAAGTGCAGGTGACGAACCCGATCCAGCGCATGGTGCTGACCGACGGCGCGATCGGCTTCGTCAAGTTCTCCGCCGCGCGCGGCAGCAACCTGTACCTGACGCTGACCGACCCGGCCGGCAAGCCGCTGCCGTTCGGCGCATCGGTGCAGGACGCGGCGAACGGCAAGGAGCTCGGCATCGTCGGCGAGGGCGGCGCCGCCTACCTCACGCAGGTGCAGCCGAAGTCGTCGCTCGCGGTGCGCGCGGGCGAGCGCACGCTCTGCACGATCGGCACGCTGCCGAACCAGCTCCAGCTCGAAGGCACGCCGATCCCGGTGACGTGCCAGACGCCCGGCGAGCCGCATGCAGCGGCCGCACGGGACGAACGATGATTTCCACAGATCTTGCGATGAACCCTTCCTACTCCGTTTCTTTCCTGCGGCGCGCATCGTGCGTGCTCGCCACCGCCGGCGCACTGCTGGCCGGCGCCGCGCAAGCGGCGATCGTGCCGGACCGCACGCGCGTGATCTTCAACGAAGGCGAGCAGGCCGCGATCGTCACCATCACCAACAAGAGCACGACCTATCCGTATCTGGTGCAGTCGTGGCTTGAGGATGCGAACGGCAACAAGATCACGTCGCCGCTGATGGTGGTGCCGCCGCTGCAGCGCGTCGAGGCCAACGAGCGCAACGTGCTGCGGATCGCGAAGCTGCCCGGCACCGCGCTGCCGGCCGATCGCGAATCGGTGTTCTACCTGAACATCCGCGAAGTGCCGCCGAAGACCGACACGCCGAACGCACTGCAGATCGCGCTGCATACGCAGATGAAGCTGTTCTACCGGCCGAAGGCCGTGCAGCCGGCGCGCGACGAGGACTGGACGCTGCCGATGACGCTGCGCGTCGACGCGGCCGCGCACCGGCTCGTGTTCGACAACCCGACGCCGTATCACGTGACCGTCGTCGACGTCAGCGCGGGCGCGCAGAAGACGCCGGTGCCGATGGAGCCGGTGATGGTGAGCCCGATGGCCAGGGCCGAGGTGCCGTTCAAGGCCGCGACGCCGTCGACGCTGTTCGTCACGCATATCGACGATTACGGCGGCCAGGTGGCGGTCGAGTATGCGTGCGATGCGGGCGCCTGCAGGAGCGTGAAGAAATGAGCGGCGTCCGCTTCAACCCGGGGGCGATCCGCCTGCCGGCATGGCTCGGGTGGTGCGCATTCGTGTTCTGCCTGATGCTGGCGCAGCCGGCTTGGGCCGTGCGCTGTGTCGCGAACGGCGGCGGCACGCTGCTGACCGAGTCGATCGGCAACGTCGCGTCGTATCCGACCGATGCGCCGGACGGCTACGTGATCTGGGTGTCGCCGCCGCGCACGACGACGGGATACTGCTACAAGGATCTCGGCGGCGACATGAAGACGTTCGGCGAATGGATCTACTTCTATGCGAACCCCGAGCAGCAGAATCCGGCCGCATGGGGGCTCGAGATCGGCATCCGCTACCTCGGACAGGACTACTTCGGCCGCAGCAGCCAGCCGGGCGACGGCGTGCAGACGAAGACGTACGTCGAGCCGTGCACGCTGAGCGATGCCGCCGTGAAGGCCGGGCGCTGCGAGAAGTTTCCGTTGAGCATCACCTACCAGGTGGTGGTGCGCAAGCGCGGCAACTGGGTGCGGCCGCCGTCGGACATCTATGCGGTGTTCCAGTTCGACGGCAAGGGCGGCCTGAACTACATCAACCCGAGTTTTCGCTACAAGCTGAGCGGCCTGCAGAATCTCAAGCCGACGCCGTGCATCGTCGACGTGAAGGTCACGCCCGAACCGGGCGTCGTGAAGTTCGGCCAGATCCAGGCGACCGGCAACGGCTTTTCGCCGACGGTGCCGCGCAAGCCGTTCAGCGTCGCGCTGACCAAGCAGTGCAACGTGGCGGTGCGCGTGGACGGCTACTTCGAAACCGCGCAGACGGTGCGCAACGGGCTGCTGGTGCCGGAAGCGAACAGCAATTTCGGGATCGGCATCGAAGACCGCAGCGGCAAGGCGATTCCGTTCAACGAGCAGTTCGTGCTCGCGCAGATGCCGGGCAACGTCAACTATCAGAGCGTGACGCTCGATGCGGTGCTGAAGTCGTTCGGACCACCGAAGATCGGTCCGTTCAACGGCACGGCGACGATCCGGCTGTTCATCTACTGATTCGCATGCGGCTTCGCGCCGCGCGTGGAATCGGGATAGGGGCGGTCAGTTAACCTGACCGATCCCCTCCCACACCACCCGGCATGCGGGTCCGCACCGGGCGGTTGGAATGGTTGAGGTTGCCGGGCTTGTGTTGCTCCCGACCCGACACCCAGGTTCGCTGTTGTCTGCTTCACCGAAACTGATTCCTCGCTGCCTGGGCCTGTCGGGCTTCACCCTATCCACCGTTCGGCGAGCTTCACTTACGCGAACATCTGAGGCTATTCACTTCCGAGAACCAGAGGGCTTGCCCTCCCATTCCTTCGGCCCTTCGCTGGCAGCTTTAGCCTTCCCGGCCACACCACCTCACTACTACGGCCTCTGCTGACTTCTCGCTCCGGTCTGCACCGTCGCCCTTTCAGGCACAAGGCGAGATCTCCCCAGGTAAGAACGCACTCCTTCATCGCACAACCGCCGTATTTACGCCGCTTCGCTTTGGTCACGAGAGCTTTGCGGTTTGTTGCCCGCTCGCCCTGCTCGGCAGCGCCTTCTATACGGTTCTTGTCCATCGGCTCGCGATTTACGCTCCACGCTTCCTCCCCACACTCGGTCGCCCTCATGCAGTTGCGCTTCACTTCATTCGCCATGACCAGCTTATGGCGGGACTTTCACCCGCAGGAGTGCGCCCATGCTGGGCGCACAACAAAAAAAGCGCCGGCATGCCGGCGCTTCGCGTGTACTGCGGGACGCTTATCGCACCCAGCGGCACACCTTGTGATGATGGTGTTCGAAGTGGCAAACGCGGTGCGGATGCGCTTCGGCGATGGCCGGCACCAGCACGGCGGCGGCGACGGCAGCGGCGGTCAGGGTTTTCAGTAGCGTTTTCATGTTGAGGTCCTGTTGTTGAGGATCGAGTCACACGGGAAGGGGAAGGGCGCTACCACTGCGGGCGCTGATCGTCGCGACGATCGTCTCGGCGGTCGTCATGTCCGCCGGGATGCTGCGCTTCCCAGTCGCGGCGCTCCCAGTAGCGATGTCCGTCCCAGTAACGATCGCCATGCCAGCCGATCGTGACTTCCGCCGGAGCGGGGTAGGCGACGCAGCCCGTCAGCATCACACTCGACAATGCACCCGCCATGACAGCCGATAACACGATGGTCTTCATGTTGTTCTCCCTTGGAAACGGCAATTCGATCGTACGAGCCCCATAAATTTCACGTGGTAATAAGTTGCTACGGCAAATGACAAGGGAGCCCGTTTCGTCAGGTCGATGAAAGCCCACCGCCGCGCCGCACGCGCGTCGCTTGCGCGGCGACCCGGCGCTTTGCCGCACGGGCCGGTCGTTTCGCCCAAGGCTCGCGCGCCGACCGCTGCTTTCATGTCGAAAGCCTGTCGTGGAGCCAAATTCTTGCGTCGGGTCCGTCTGTTCCAGCAACGATCCCGATCATTATTCAGACAAATCCCGCCTGTCGGCAGGGGTATCCCGTAATCGGATTGAGAATGATTTGCGTTTACGTTAAATTTCGCTATCTCGGAATTTGACGGAGCAGATCGATGGCAATGGCGGACGTGCTCGAACGACCGGTCGCGACGACGGCCAACCCGTTCCCCGGCAGCTATCCGGAGCGGCCGCCACGCCCCGCGCCGCGGGCGCGCAGGGCCGCCGAGCCGCGCGCACAGGGCGCGCTGCTCGACGTGCTGATCGCGCATCGCGCGATGCTCGTCAATGTCGCGCGCGGCTTCGTCGGCTGTGCGAGCCGGGCCGAGGATGTCGTGCACGACGTCTTCATCAAGCTCGTCGAGTTTCCGGACCAGGACGCGGTGCGCCAGCCGGTCGCGTACGTGACGCGGATGGTGCGCAACGCGTCGATCGATGCGTGCCGCCGACAGAATCTCGAAAACGTCTATCACACGGAAGAGGACGACGGCTTCGACGTGCCGTCGCCCGAGCCGACGCCGGAGGCCGCGCTGCTGACGCGCGACACGCTGCGGCGCGTGTGGGCCGCGCTCGACGACCTGCCGGCGCGCAGCCGCGCGGCGTTCGAGATGGTGCGGCTGCGCGAGGAGACGCTGCAGACCGCGGCGCGCGCGCTGAACGTGTCGCAGACGCTCGTGCATTTCATGGTGCGCGACGCGGAGCGTCACTGCGCGGAATGTCTCGACGCCTGCCATCGCGGCGTCGCCTGCCCGGTGTTCCTGGGCGGCCGCGCACGGCGGCGGTAAAAATTCGCGCCGGCCAATCGTCTTTCAGGCAGGAGCGGTCGCATCGCCGCTTCGCCTCCTTCAACCGTTTCCCGCTTTTTCGACCATGACGCAAGCCACGACGCCTTCCGCCGACACCGACGATCTCGTCTACACGGTCGTCATCAACGACGAAGAACAGTATTCGATCTGGCCGACCTTCCGGCCCGTGCCGGCCGGCTGGCGCGAGGTCGGCGTGCGCGGGCCGAAGGCCGACTGTCTCGCGCACATCGAAACCGCGTGGACCGACATGCGCCCCGCGAGCCTGCGCCGCGCGATGGACGGCGAGCGCGCGTCGAGCGCATCGTGATCCGCTGCGCCGCGAGCCGGCGCGCCATCTGAAGAGGACGTTGCATGACCCTGCTTTCGTTGCCGACGCTCGACGACCTGCGTATCGAGCCGGGGCTGCCCACCGTCGTGTCGCCGCGCAGCGACGGCATGTCGCTCGACGAGCTCGCGCCGCTCGCGCGCGCGATCGCCGCCGACACGCTCGAGCGCGCGGGCGGCGTGCTGTTTACCGGCTTCCACGTGCCGTCGATCGACGCGTTCCAGCAGTTCGCGGCCGCGTTCGGCGATCCGCTGATCGGCTATGAATATGCGTCGACGCCGCGCAGCCAGGTCGAAGGCGCGGTGTATACGTCGACCGAATACCCGCCGCATCGCGCGATTCCGCTGCACAACGAGCAGTCGTATACGCGCGAATGGCCGCTGCGGATCTGGTTCCACTGCGCGCTCGCCGCGCCGAAGGGCGGTGCGACGCCGATCGCGGACAGCCGTGCGGTCTACCGCGCGCTCGATCCGGCGCTGGTCGCGCGCTTCGAGCAGCGCGAACTGCTGTACGTGCGCAACTTCGGGCAAGGGCTCGACCTGCCGTGGCAGCAGTCGTTCGGCACCGACGATCCGGCCGAGGTCGAGCGGATGTGCGCGGCGCGCGGCATTGAATGCGCATGGCGCACCGACGACGACGGCGAGTTGCTGCTGCGCACGCGCGAGCGCTGCCAGGCCGTCGCGCGTCACCCGCGCACCGGCGATCGCGTGTGGTTCAACCAGGCGAACCTGTTCCATCTGTCCGCGCTCGACGAAGACATGCAGGAAGCGCTCGTCGACGCGGTCGGCCTCGACAACGTGCCGCGCAACGTCTATTACGGCGACGGCGCACCGCTCGAGGCCGATGCGCTTGCAGAGATCCGCGGCGTGCTCGACCGTCAGCGCATCATGTTCCCGTGGCAGACGGGCGACGTGCTGATGCTCGACAACATGCTCACCGCGCATGCGCGCGATCCGTTCGAGGGGCCGCGCAAGGTCGTGGTCGCGATGGCGCAAAGCTACACGGTCCCGCGCGCGAGCGAGCGGAGGACCGATGACGCGTAGCACCGCCGCGCTGGCTGCGCGCGGGCTGACGGTAGGGTATCGCGACCATGTCGTGATCGACGGGCTCGACCTGTCGATCGCGGCCGGCCGCGTGACCGCGCTGTGCGGCCCGAACGGCTGCGGCAAGAGCACGCTGCTGCGCACGCTCGCAGGCCTGCAGCCCGCGCGCGCGGGGCACGTCGAAGTCGACGGCCGGCCGCTCGCGTCGTTTCGCCGTCGCGCGCTCGCGCGCGAGCTGACGATGCTCGCGCAGTTCAACCAGATTCCGTCGGGCCTCACGGTGCGCGAGCTCGTCGCGTACGGGCGCTACGCGTACGGCGGCTTCCTGCGCGGGCTGTCGCGCGCCGATCATGCGGCGATCGACGAGGCGCTCGCCACGAGCGGCCTTGCCGACGATGCGGGCCGCGACGTCGGTGCGCTGTCGGGCGGCGAGCGGCAGCGCGCGTGGATCGCGATGGCGCTTGCGCAGCAGGCGTCGATCGTGCTGCTCGACGAGCCGACGACCTATCTCGACATCCACCACCAGCTCGACATTCTCGACGCGCTGCGCACGCTGAACCGCACGCGCGGGCTGACGATCGTCTGGGTGCTGCACGACCTGAACCAGGCGGCCGCCTACAGCGACGAGATCGTGCTGATGCGTGCGGGCCGTCTCGTCGCGCAAGGCGCGCCCGATGCGATGCTCGATCCCGCGCGGTTGCGCGCGGCGTTCGGCGTCGAGATGCTGAAGCTCGCGCACCCGCAGACGGGCGCGCCAATGTGCGTGCCGGCCTACGGGCCGTCGGCTGCCGGCACGCCGCAGGCGGCCGGCGCGTTCGACCGGGATCTCGCCACATGACGACGTTTGCGATGCGCAAGCGCCTCGCGGCGGCGGGGCAGCGCGAAACGGCCGGTCGCGCGGGACGGATTGCGATCGGCCTGCTCGTGCTGATCGCGCTCGTCGCGGCCGTGCGGGTCGCGCCCGAGCTGCGTGCATGGTCGGCCGCCGCACCCGGCAGCGACGCCGCCGCGCTCGCGCATGTGTTCCTGTTCGACCTGAGCCTGCCGCGCGTCGCGGCCGCGCTCGTCGCGGGCGGTTGTCTCGGCATTGCGGGCGCGCTGTTCCAGTCGCTTACGCGCAATCCGCTCGCGTCGCCGGATCTGCTCGGCGTGACGGGCGGCGCCCAGCTCGGCCTGCTCGCGGCGATGCTCGTGCCCGCGCTGGCGGGCGTCGCGTCGGTGCCGCTGCTGTTCGTCTGCGGGCTCGCGGGCGCCGCCTGCGCGCTCGCCGCGGCCGGCGGCTGGCGCGCGACGCCGCTGCGGCTCGTGCTCGCGGGCAGTGTCTGCATGCTGCTGTTCGCGGCGCTGTCGACGCTCGTGCTCGCGTTCTTCGAGCAGAACATCGCGGGCGCCGCGTTGTGGACGAACGGCAGCCTTTATCAGCCGGGCGCGACGGGCCTGATGCTCGCCGCGCGCTGGCTCGTGCTGCCGCTGGCCGCGCTGCCGTTCGTGATCCGGCCGCTCGACCCGCTCGCGCTCGGCGACGATGCGGCCGCCGCGGCCGGCGTGCGCGTCGATGCGACGCGGCTTGCCGCGACGGTGGTCGCGGTTGCGTTCACGAGCGTGGCCGTCAGCATCGCGGGCCCGCTGTCGTATGTCGGGCTGGTCGCGCCGAACCTGCTGCGGCAGGTGCGCGGCGCGCGCGCGGCCCGGCTCGGCGCGCTGGTGCCGCTGTCGGCGCTCGCAGGCGGTGCGCTCGTGCTGGTCACCGACAGCGCGGTGCTGGCGTCGGGGCTCGACGCGACGCTGTCGACCGGCGTCGCGATCGCGCTGGTCGGCACGCCGCTGATGCTCGCGATGATCCGGCGCGGCGCCGCGTGGTCGGGCGTGCTGCATGCCGAAGCCGACCGGTCGGCCGCCGGCGGCTCGACGCGCCTCGTCGGCTGGCTCGAACGGCTCGGCTGGCCGCAGCGCACTGCGCTGTTCGTCGCGGCGGGTGCGCTGATCGTGCTCGCCGGCGTGTCGGCCGGCCCCGAATGGCTCGCGCCCGCGCGCTGGTTCGCCGCGCTGTCGGGCCACGATGCCGTCGCGCGGATGCTGATCGACCTGCGCATGCCGCGCCTGCTCTGCGCGCTGCTCGCCGGCGCGCTGCTGGCCGTCAGCGGCGTCGCGATGCAAAGCGTGGTGCGCAATCCGCTGGCCGGCCCCGAAGTGCTCGGCGTCACGCAGGGGGCGGGGCTCGTCACGCTGTTCGCGTTGTCGAGCTGGCCCCTGATGGGCCACCTGACGCTCGCGGCGGCCGCATTGATCGGCGGCGGAGTGTCGCTCGCGATCACACTCGCGCTGAATCACCGGCATCGCTACGCGCCGCTCGCGGTCGCGCTGACCGGCATCGTGATCGGCGCGCTATGGACCACGCTCGCGCAGTGGCTGATCACGCAGGAAAGCGTGCAGCCCGCGCGCTTCGTCGTATGGCTGGTCGGCGGCACCTACGGGCGCAGCTGGGGCGAGGTCTCGATGCTGCTGCCGTGGTGCGCGCTCGCGGTGCCCGTCTTCGCCTGGCTCGCGCAGCCGCTCGACATGCTCGCGCTCGGCGACGACCAGGCAGCCGCGCTCGGCCTGCCGGTCGCGGTGCTGCGACCGCTCGCGCTGACGATCGCGACGCTCGCCGCCTGTGCGGCCGTCGCGGCGGTCGGGCCGATCGGCTTCATCGGGCTGATGGCGCCGCATGTCGCGACGATGCTCGGCGCACGCCGGCACCGTACGCGGCTGTGGCTCGCGGCCGCGTGCGGCGCGCTGATCCTCGGCTGCGCGGATCTCGCGGCGCGCATGCTGGTCGCGCCGCGCGAAGTGCCGGCCGGCGTGCTGACCGCGCTGATCGGCGCGCCGTACCTGCTCGGCCTGCTGATCGTCGAGGCGCGCCGCGCGCGGCGCGTGGGGCGATGACGCCACCGTTCGACGGCGCGCGCGCCACCCGTTTCTCGCGCTTCGCGCCCGAGCCGTTCGCCGCGCATCTCGACGTCGTCTGGCTCGGCATGCCCGACGATGCGCGCGCGCCGGGCCGCGTCGTCGTGCCCGTCGGCGCGCTGCCGGATCACCGCGACGCGTTGCTCGACGCGATGGTGCGCCATTACGGCGGCGATCCGGCGCGGCACGCGCGCGCGCTGGTGTCGCAATGGAGCAAATACTATTTCGGCCGCGCGGCGCCGGCCGGCGTCGTCGCCGCGCTGACGCTCGGCCGGCCGCTCGACATGGCGCCCGAGCGCACCTTCGTCGCGCTCGACGACGGGATGCCCGCCGCGCTGTATTTCGCGCCGGACGCGCTCGGCGCGCCATGCGACGAGCCCGCGCGCCGCTATGCGGGCCTCGTCGCGCACCTCGGCGCGGTAATCGACCTGCTGGCGGCGATGGGCCGCGTGACGCCGCGCGTGCTGTGGAGCAACGCGGGCAACCTGCTCGATTTCCTGCTCGACAGCTGTCGCGCGCTGCCGTGCGCGGCCGATCCCGTGCGCGATGCGGACTGGCTGTTCGGTACGTCGTGCGTCGCCGGCGAGCCGAATCCGCTGCGCATGCCGGTGCGCGACGCGGTGCCGCGTTCGTCGCTGCTGCCGACGCCGTTTCGCGCGCGCCGCGTCTGCTGCCTGCGCTATGAAATTCCTGGAGAAACGCAACTGTGTGGAAGCTGTCCTCTGCTACTGACGATGGACGACGCGGCGCTGGCCGGGCAGGACGCGATCCGGTGACGGACGCGGGTCGCCGTCAAGCGCTCGCACGGCTCGCGGCGCTGGGCGCCGCGTGTTGCGGCGTATTCGCGGCGCCCGCGGCCGCCATCGCCGGCGACGTGAGCGGCGATGTGCGCGGCGGGCAGGGGGCGGCAACGCACGGCTTGTCGCTGGCCGGCAATCCGGTCGTGTCGCAGGCCAGCGCGACGATGCCGCTGCGGCCGCAGCGCGTGGTCGCGCTCGACTTCATGTTCGCGGAAAGCGTGGTCGCACTCGACCTGATTCCGGTCGGGATGGCCGACACCGCGTTCTATCCGGGCTGGCTCGGCTATCGGAGCGAGCGCCTCGCGCACGTGACCGACATCGGTTCGCGGCAGGAGCCGGGGCTCGAAGCGATCGCCGCGGTCCAGCCCGACCTGATCATCGGCGTCGGCTTCCGGCACGCGCCGATCTTCGCGGCGCTCGACCGGATCGCGCCGACCATCCTGTTCCAGTTCAGCCCGAACGTGTCCGAAGACGGCGTGCCCGTCACGCAGCTCGACTGGATGCGGCAGATCTTCCGCACGATCGGCGCGGTGACCGGGCGCGACGCGCGCGCGCGGACCGTCGAAGCGCAGCTCGACGCGGGGCTCGCGCGCAATGCCGCGCGCCTGTCGGCGGCCGGCCGCGCGGGCGAGCGCATCGCGCTGCTGCAGGAACTCGGCCTGCCCGACCGCTACTGGGCGTATACCGGCAACAGCACGGCCGCGGGTCTCGCGCGTGCGCTCGGTCTCGAGCCCTGGCCGAAAAAGCCGACGCGCGAAGGCACGCTCTACGTGACCTCGGCCGACCTGCTCACGCAGCGCGATCTCGCGATCCTGTTCGTGACCTCGACCGGGCTCGACGTGCCGCTTGCCGCCAAGCTCGATTCGCCGGTATGGCGTTTCGTGCCGGCATGGCAGCGGCACCGGATCGCGCTCGTCGAGCGCAATATCTGGGGGTTCGGCGGCCCGATGTCGGCGCTGAAACTGGCCGACGTGATGACCGATACGATGCTGAAGCTGCCGGTCGCACGGTGAGCGGCGGCGAAGCGTGAAACGAGGAGGAGGTTGAATCGGGCTTGCCGACAACGATCGCCGCAAGAGCCCGCGGGCCCGGCGATGCGGCTTCGGCCGTCGCGCACCGGTTTCCCGTCATCACACGGCAACGACACGGCCGGCCCGCCGCAACCGCGACGCGCCGGCCGTTTCCGTTTACGCGCTCAGCGCGCCGACGCCGTGTCGCGCATGCGCGGGCGTCGTATCGCTGACGATCCGTCCGTTCTCGAGCTTCAGCAGCCGGTCGGCCAGCCCGAAATAGCGATCGTCGTGCGTGATCACGATCACCGCCTTGCCGCGCGCGCGCAGCTCGGGCAGCAGCTGCTCGTAGAACACGGCCTTGAACGACGGGTCCTGGTCGGCCGCCCATTCGTCGAACAGGTAGAACGGCCGATCCTCCAGATACGCGACGACGAGCGCGAGCCGCTTGCGCTGTCCGGTCGACAGCGCGCGCGTCGAGAACGCGCCGTCGACGACCTTCACCTTGTGGTCGAGCGCGAGCTTCGCGACGAGCGTATTCGCGCGCGCATCGGCTTGCGCGCGATCCGGATCGTCTGGGTCGACGATGCCGATCAGCGCATCGAACAGATGGAAGTCGTTGAACACGGCGCTGAAGCGCTGCCGGTATGCGGCGCGCTCGCGCCAGCCGATCGCGCGGCCCTCGACCTCGATCGTGCCTTCCTCGGGTTCGTAGAGGCCGGTGAGCACCTTGGCGAGCGTGGTCTTGCCGCTGCCGTTGCCGCCGACGATGAACACCAGCTCGCCCGGCCTGATCGTCAGGTCGACCGGCCCGATGCGGAACATCCGCTCGTCGCGCTCGTGGAAATACGCATGCGTGACGCCGCGCAGCGTGACGGCGCCGGCCGGCGGCACGTCGGGCGCGTCGCTGGCCGGCGACACCGTGCGCAGCGCGCCGAATTCGGTCATCACGCCTTCGATGCGCGCGAGCGACACGCGCGCCGCATTGACGGTCGGCAGGTTGTTCAGCAGCCCGTCGAGCGGTACCAGCATGAACAGGAACACGACGACGTAGCCGGCGGCCGCGCCCGGATCGGCATGCACGCCGAGCTGCGGCCAGAACGACGCGACGCCGAGGAACACGTAGAACAGGAAGATGATCCAGCCCACGCCGACCGCGTACGCGCTGAATGCGCGGCGGCGATGGTCGCGCACTTCGCCGATCGCCGCGCCGAGCTGGCCGTCGACGAACTGGCGCGCGCGCGCGTCGTGCAGCTTCAGTTCCTTTGCACCGGAAAACAGCGCGCCGAGATAGCCGAACAGCCGGTCCTGCGCCTGGCCGGCCGCTTCGAGCGATGCGATCGCGCGGCGGTCGCCGGTGTGGTAGCCGAGCGAGCCCGCGATGATCGCGGCCAGCGCGAGCGCGCACACGGGCCACGACAGCCAGGCGAGATAGCCGAGACAGCCGAACACGATCGAGCCGTGCATCACGAGGTTCGGCAGCGCGAAGAACAGCATCGACACGTTGGTCGCGTCGTCGGTCAGCACCGACTGCACGGGCGCCGCGCCGATCCGCTCGATATCGCGCAGCTCTGCCGCGCCGACGCGCCGCGCGAGATGCACGCGCAGCCGCGCCATCGTGTCCTGCGACAGCCGCGCGAACAGCGTGCCGGACACGATCCGCGTGACGAGCGCGATCACCGCGCACAGCGCGAAGCGCCACGCGAGCGCGGCGTCGGCCGCGCCCGGCTGCGCGAGCGCGCGGTTCAGCGTCGCGACCAGCAGCACGCTCGCGATGCCGTTCAGCACGCACGCGACGAGCGCGAGCGTGAACGGCGCGCGGCTTTCGCGCAGCAGCGCGAGGATCAGGCGCGCCGCGGGGCGGGCGGGCGAGGCGTCGAGGGACGGCGGGGAAGGAGACTCGTGGGCAGCTGTCATCGGCAACGTCGGTCAATAAGAAGGTACGCAGAAACGTCGAAACGGTCGTGAAAGCGGCGAACGGGCCTGCGCCGCGGCGGCTTTCCTCCCTGATAGACGAACGGGCCGCGCAAATATTTAGCGGTGCGCCGGAAAACCCGCCGCGCGGGCCGTCGCCTCGGCGTCGAATGCAAAAAAGGTAAAAAATCGCGCGCGTCGTTCGTCACACCAGTGAAGCCGCCCAAGCGGCCCCGAGACTTGGCCGAAGCGGCCAGACCGAAGGACTTCACGCCATGACGAGTTTCCCGACTGCGCTGCACCACCGAATCCGCGAACAGGCGCGCCGTGCGCCCGATGCGCCCGCGCTCGCGGCGCCTTTCCAGAACGACCTGCGCCTGTCGCGCGGCGCGCTCGACGCACGCGCATCGCGGCTGGCGCGGCAACTGCGCGCGGCCGGCGTCGGTGCGGAAGTGCGGGTCGGTGTATGCGTCGAGCGCTCGTGCGAGCTGTTCGTCGCGCTGCTGGCCGTGCTGAAGGCGGGCGGCGTGTTCGTGCCGCTCGATCCGCGCCACCCGGCGGCCCGGCTCGACTGGATCGTCGCGGATGCGCAGCTGCGCCACGGCATCGTCGATGCGGCGGGCCGCGCCGCGCTCGGCGCGCCGTTCGAACACGCGTTCGACGTTACCGAACAGACGTCAGCCGCGCCGGACTTCGTCGACGATGAAGAAGACGCCGCCGTGCATCCGCGCGCGGCCGCCTACATGATCTATACGTCGGGCTCGACCGGCACGCCGAAGGCGGTGGTCGTCGAGCACGGGCCGCTCGCCGCGCATTGCGATGCGCTCGCCGCCGCACTGCCGATCGAGGCGGACGATCGGCTGCTGCATTTCGCGTCGGTCAACTTCGACGCGGCGCACGAATGCTGGCTGGCGCCGCTCGCGGTCGGCGCCAGCGTGACGATTGCGCCGCCGCAGCCGTTCGCGCCCGAGGGCGCGCATGCGCTGATGGTGCGAGAAGCGGTCAGCGTCGCCGCGTTTCCGCCGGCCTACCTGCGCGAATTCGCGGCCGTCGCCGCGCGCGACGGCGTGCCGCGCGCGCTGCGCGTGCTGGCGTTCGGCGGCGAGGCGCTGCCGCAGCAGGCATTCGAATTCGTGCGTCGAACGTTTCCTTCGGTACGCCTGATCAACGGTTACGGGCCGACCGAGGCCGTCATCTCGCCGATGCTGTGGCCGGTCGAACCGGGCGAGACGCCCGCGCTGGCTGCCGACGATGCGTATGCGTCGCTGCCGATCGGCCGCGCGATCGGCCCGCGCGTCGCGCGCATCGACGGTAAACGCGGCGCGGCAGGCGAACTGCTGCTCGGCGGCGTCTGTCTCGCGCGCGGCTATCACGGCCGCCCGGCGCTGACGGCCGAACGCTTCGTGCCGGACCCGCACGGCACGCCCGGCGCGCGCGTATACCGCACCGGCGATCTCGCGCGCCTGCGCGACGACGGTGCATTCGACTATCTCGGCCGGCTCGACGACCAGGTGCAGGTGCGCGGCGTGCGCGTCGAGCCTGCGGAAATCGCCGCATGCCTGCGCGCCCATCCGGCTGTCGCCGATGCGGCCGTGGTCGCCGAAACGGGCAATGGCCCGACGCGGCTGGTCGCCTGCGTCGTGCTGCATGACGCCGCCGACGATGCGGCGCTGAAGGCGCACGTGGCCGCGCAGTTGCCGGCCGCATGGCAACCGCACCGGTTCGAACGCTGCGATGCACTGCCGTATACGCTGAACGGCAAGCTCGACCGCGCCGCGCTGCGCGAACTGATCGCAACTCGGCGAGCCGCCGCGGCGAACGACGCGGCGCAACGCGCGGGCGACGCGGCGCGCACGCCGACCGAGCAGCAGCTCGCCGGCGTCTGGCAGACGCTGCTCGGTCTCGACGCCGCGCCGTCGCGCGACGATCGTTTCGTTGCGCTGGGCGCCGACTCGCTTGCCGTGATGCAGTTGCAGGCCGCGATCCGCGCAACCGCACGCGTGAATCTGCGACTCGATACGCTGTTCGCCGATCCGTCGCTGGCGGAACTGGCCGATACGGTCGACCGTGCCGAGCGCGAGACCGGCGAAACGCCGCACGTGATCGCCGCGCGTGGCCCTGCGGCCGATGCGTCCGCAGCGGCTGCGCCGCATGTCGATCGCACGGCGTCGCTCGCGCAGCAGCGTTTCTGGGTGCTCGCGCAGACGCGCGACGCTGGCGCCGCGTACCACATCGCCGCGCACTGGACGATCGACGGCGCGCTCGACCGCGCCGCGTTGCAGCGCGCGCTCGATCACGTGATCGAGCGGCATGAAGCCTGGCGCACGACGCTCGTCGACCATGACGACGGCATCGTGATGCAGCGGATCCACGCACATCTGCCGGTGACGATTGCCGACATCGACCTGCGCGACCGGCCGCCGGCCGCGCGCGACGCGGAGGCGACGCGCGTCGCCGAACGCGACGCGGGCGCACCGTTCGATCTGGCGCGCGGGCCGCTGGTGCGCGCGACGCTCGTTGCGCTCGCCGACGATCGCCATCGCCTGCTGCTGACCGCGCATCATGCGATCACCGACGGCTGGAGCTCGCGCTGCGCGTTCGACGAACTGTCGGCGGCCTATGGCGCGTTTGCGGAGGGGCGTGCGCCGTCGCTGCCCGGCCTGCCGATCCAGTATGCAGACTACGCGGACTGGCAGCGCGACCTGCTCGCGGGCGGCGAGGGCGAGCGCCAGCTCGACTACTGGCGCGCCGCGTTGCGCGACGTGCCGGGTCCGCTCGCGCTGCCGGTCGACCGACAGCCGCCCGCGACGCGCACGCTGCATGGCGCGCGCACCTCGATGCGCCTGCCCGATGCGGTCGCGACCGACGTGCGCCGGCTGGCGCGCGACGCGCGGGCCTCCGTCTTCACCGTGCTACTGGCCGCGCTCGACGCGTGGCTGTCACGGCTGACCGGCGAGACGGACCTCGTCGTCGCGGTGCCCGTCGCGCATCGCCAGCGTCCGGAAACGCGCGCGCTGCTCGGGCTGTTCCTCAACACGGTCGCACTGCGCGTGCGCGTCGCTTCGACGCTGCCGTTCCGCGCGCTGGTCGATGCGACGCGCACGGCCGTGCTCGACGCGATGACGCATCAGGACGTGCCGTTCGAGCGTGTCGTCGATGCGGTGAAACCGCCTGTGAAGCGCGGCGACGAATGGCTGCGCGTGAAATTCGCACAGCAGTTCGACGCGCGCCACGACAGCGTGCTGCCGGGCGCGACCGCGGTCGCGACGCCGGGGCCGGATCTCGCCGCGCGCTTCGATTTCGCGCTCGATTTCACCGACGATGCGAACGGCATCGAACTGGTCGCGGCCCATGCGACCGACTGCCTCGACGCCGAGACCGCGCGCGCCTGGCTCGACAGCTACGCGGCGCTGCTCGCATCGGCCGCGTGCGATCCGCAGTGCGCGACCGCTGCGCTGCCGTGCGACGCCGCGCCCGCATCGCGGCAGCCGCGCGACGGCCGCACGCTGCGCATCGAGCATGCGGACGTCGTTGCCGCGTTCGCGCGACAGGCGGCCGCGTATCCGCATCGCGTCGCGCTTGCCGATGCATCGACGTCGCTGAGCTTCGCCGAACTCGACGATGCATCGAACCGCGTCGCGCACGCGCTGCAATTGCGCGGTGCAAAGGCGGAAACACCCGTGATCGTCTGCGTCGAGCGGTCCGCGCGCTTCGTCGTCGGCCTGCTCGGCGCGCTGAAGGCCGGTGCGCTGGCCGTGCTGCTCGATCCGGCCCAGCCGGCCGCGCGGCTGGCCGCCGCCGCGTCGGACTGCGGCGCACGCCATGCGCTGGTGACCGACCCGGCCGGATGGCCGGCCGGCGCCGACACGCAGCCGCTCGAGCTCGACGCGCTGATGCAGGACGCCGCGCTCGCGCCGGCCGCCGGCGTGCGCGTCGCGCCGCATCCGGAGCAAGCCGCGTACCTGATCTACACGTCGGGCTCGACCGGCACGCCGAAGGGCGTCGTCGTGTCGCACGGCGCGCTGGCCGACTACGTGCAGGGCATGCTCGACGAACTCGCGTTCGCGCCCGACGCATCGTTCGCGATGGTGTCGACGGTCGCGGCCGACCTCGGTCACACGACGCTGTTCGGCGCGCTGTGCGCGGGCCGCACGCTGCATCTGCTGCCGGCGTCGTGCGCGTTCGATCCCGATGCGTTCGCCGATGAAATGCGCCGCCGCGAGGTCGGCGTGCTGAAGATCGTGCCGAGCCACCTGCAGGCGCTGCTCGACGCGCGCGCGCCGGCCGACGTGCTGCCGCGCCACGCGCTCGTGACGGGCGGCGAGACGCTGACCTGGGCGCTCGTCGCGCGGCTGGCCGCGCTCGCGCCCGCATGCCGCGTGATCAATCATTACGGACCGACCGAAGCGACGGTCGGCGCGCTCGCCTGCGACACGGCGTCGATCGCCGCCGGCCGACGCGATCCCGCAAGCGGCGTGCCGCTCGGCATGCCGCTGCCGAATGCGCGCGCGCTCGTGCTCGATGCGTTCGGCGCATGCGTGCCACCGGGCGCGACGGGCGAACTGTATCTCGGCGGCCCCGGCGTCGCGCGCGGCTACCTGAACCGGCCAGGACAGACGGCCGAACGCTTCGTGCCCGATCCGTTCGCGCGCGGCGCACGGCTGTACCGCACCGGCGATCGCGTGCGGCTGGGCGCGGACGGCCACATCGCCTTCCTCGGCCGCATCGACGACCAGGTGAAGATTCGCGGCTATCGCGTCGAGCCGGGCGAAGTGAGCGCGGCCGTGCGCGCGGCCGGCCCGATCGCCCAAGCCGAGACGCTGGCGATCGAACATGACGGCCGCCTGCGGCTCGCGACCTTCATCGTGATGCGCGACGGCGCGTCGTTCGACGAAGCCGGCATGCGCGCCGCGCTGGCCGCGACGCTGCCCGACTACATGGTTCCCGCGCAGTTCGTCGCGCTCGCGCGGCTGCCGGTGACCGCCAACGGCAAGATCGATCGCGCCGCGCTGCGCGCGCTGGCCGCCGCGCCGGTCGCGAGTGCGGCAGGCGACGCGCCGCAGGGTCCGGTCGAAACGGTGCTCGCCGACGTGTGGCAGGCCGTGCTGAAGGCGCCGCAGGTTGGTCGCGACGACAACTTCTTCGAGCTCGGCGGCGATTCGATCCTCGTGCTGCAGGTGATCGCCCGTGCGCGCAAGCGCGGCGTGCGCTTCACGCCGAAGCAGCTGTTCGACGGCCCGACGGTGGCCGAACTCGCACGCGTCGCGAAGACGGACGAGGCCGCCGCGCCGCAACCGGCGGCGGCCCAGGCTGCACCCGCTGACGTCGCCCGGATCCTGACGCCTGCCCAGCAGCGTTTCTTCGCGCTCGACGTGCCCCGTCCGGGCCACTGGAACCAGTCGGTCGCCTTCGACGTGCGCGGACCGTTCGACGCCGATGCGTTCGCACGCGCGTTCGACGCGCTGCTCGCTCATCACGACGCATTCCGCCAGCGCTTCACGCGCGACGCGAACGGCGCCTGGCAGGCAAGCGATGCCGCGCGGCCGCACGATGCGCTGCCGTTCGTCGAAGTCGCCGCGAGCGACGAAGCCGATGCGCTCGCGCGCTTCGACGCGTTGCAGCGCCGCCTCGATCTCGGTCGCGGCCCGCTCGCCTGCGCGTGCGCCGCACGGCTGCCGGACGGCTCGACGCGGCTCTACCTCGCGATCCACCATGCGATCGTCGATGGCGTGTCGTGGCGCATCCTGCTCGACGATCTCGACGCGGCCTATCGCGCCGCCGTCGAGCGCATGCCGATTCGCCTGTCGTCGCCGGGCCTGCGCGCCGACGCGTGGGCCGCACGTCTCGCGCGCGCCGCGACGGAGCCCGCATCGCCATTCGCGGCGGAACTCGCGTACTGGGCCGGCATGGCGTCGGGCGACGAGCTCGTGGCCGATCATCCCGACGCGCCGGCGACGAACGCCGACGCGGCCGTCGTCGTGCAGACGATCGACGCGGCGCTGACCCGCGCCGCGCTGACCGATGCGCATGCCGCGTATCGCACGCAGACGATCGAACTGTTGAGCGCGGCGCTCGCGCAGGCGCTGGCTGGCGCAAGCGGCGCCGCATCGTGCCGCCTCGAGCTGGAAGGGCACGGCCGCGAGGCGCTGTTCGACGACGCCGACGCGAGCCGCACGATCGGCTGGCTGACCAGCCATTACCCGGTGACGCTGCCGGTCGCGACGAACGCGCGCGACACGCTGTGCGCGATCAAGGACACGCTGCGCGCGGTCCCGCACAAAGGGCTCGGCTTCGGCGTGCTCGCGCATTACGGCGATGCGGCGACGCGCGCGGCGCTGGCCGCGGTGCCGCGCCCGCGCGTGACGTTCAACTATCTCGGCCAGTTCGACGCGCCGCGCGACGCGATGCTCGTCCCGCGTTTCGGCGGCGCCGGCGTCGAACGCGATCCGCAGGGGCCGCTCGGCAACACGCTCGCGATTCACGCGTATCTGGACACGGATCGCGACGGCGCACGCACGCTGAAAATGCACTGGGTATACGGCGCGCCGCAGTTCGAACGCACGACGATCGACGCGCTCGCCGCACGCTTCGCGGCCGCGCTGCGCGAACTCGTCGACGCCTGCGCATCGCGTATCGCACACCGTGGCGGCGGGGCGACGCCGGGCGACTTCCCGCTCGCGCGAGCCGCCGGCCTCACGCAGGCCGCGATCGAACGCACGCCGCTCGACTGGCGCACGATCGACGACGTGTATCCGCTGTCGCCGATGCAGCAGGGCATCCTGTTCCATGCGCTGTTCGCACCGGGCCAGGCGAGCTACGTGAACCAGCTCGTCGCGACCGCGACCGCGCTCGATGCCGACCGGCTCACCGCCGCGTTCGCGGCGTCGGTCGCGCGTCACGACATTCTGCGCACCAGCGTGATGCCCGACGAGGCCGCGCCGCTGCAATGCGTGCATCGCCATGCGCGGATGCCGGTCGAGCAGCTCGACTGGCGCACGCGCGGCGCGACGCTCGACGCCGACTTCGACGCGTGGCTCGCGGCCGATCGCGCGCGCGGCTTCGACTGGCGCGAGCCGCCGCTGATGCGGCTCACGCTGATCCGTGTGACGGACGACGCATGGCGGATCGTGTGGACGCGTCACCACGTGCTGCTCGACGGCTGGAGCACCGCGCGCCTGCTCGCCGACGTGCTGCGCGACTATCGCGACCCCGACGCCGTGTCGCCGTTCGCGAGCCGTCCGCCGCTGCGCTACCGCGATTTCATCGCGTGGCTCGGCACGCGCGATCGCGATGCGGACGAACGCTTCTGGACCCAACGGCTCGCGCGGCTGGACGCGCCGACGCTGATCGCCGAACGTGCGGCCGATCGCGCCGATACCGCCGTCGTCAGCTGGCGCGCGACGATCGACGCGGCCGCGACGGCACGCGTTGCACAAGCCGCGCGTGCACTGAAACTGACCGTCAACACGCTGGTGCAGGGCGCCTGGGCGCTCGCGCTGCAGCGGATGACGCACCAGCCGGCCGTCGCGTTCGGCGCGACCGTCGCGGGGCGCCCCGATGCGCTGCCGGACATCGACGCGGTGCTCGGCCTGTTCATCAACACCGTGCCGGTGATTACCGCGCCGGCGCCGCAGCAGCGCGCGGCCGACTGGCTGCAGGCGCTGCAGCGCGACAACGCGGCCGCCGCCGAGCATGCACACACGCCGCTCGCCGATATCCAGCGCTGGGCGCGCGGCGCCGGTGGCGCGCTGTTCGACACGCTGGTCGTGTTCGAGAACTATCCGGTCGACGACACGGCAGGCAACGGCGATCCGCGCGCGCTCGCGCTGAGCGACGTGCGCAGCATCGAGGCGACCGATTTCGCGCTGACGCTCGTGATCGAAAGCGGCGCCGAACTGACGATCGACTACGGCTACGACACCGCCCGCCTCGATGCGCGGCAGGTCGAGACCTGGCACCGCGCGTTCGCCTGCGCGCTCGACGCGCTGACGCGCACGCCGGACGCGCCGCTCGGGAGGCTGTCGATCGCCGATGCGGCCGCGCTCGACGCGCTGGCGCGCGTGCAGGACACCGCCTGCGACTGGCCCGAAGCCCAGCGGCAGCCGCTGCATCTGCAGTTCGTCGACGCCGCGCGCGCGACGCCCGACGCGATCGCGCTCGAATACGCGGACGCGCACGGCGGCGTGCATCGCGCGACCTATCGCGAACTCGACCTGCACACGTCGTGCGTCGCGGCCGCGCTGCGCCGTCGCGGCGTGCGGCCCGATACGCCGGTCGCGCTGTGCGTCGAGCGCTCGTTCGACATGGTGATCGCGCTCGTCGGCGTGCTGAAGGCGGGCGCCGCCTACCTGCCGGTCGATCCCGACTATCCGGCCGAGCGCATCGCGTACCTGCTGCGCGACGCGCGGCCGGCCGTCGCGATCACGCAGGCCCATCTGCGCGAGCAGGTCGAGGACGCGCTGGGCGACGGCGCATCAACGCAGCTGCTGACGGTGGCGGACCTGCTCGCCGACGGCGGCGACGTCATCGCGGCCGACGAGGCTTGCGCCGTCGCACCTGTCGACGCAGCCCAGCTCGCCTACCTGATCTACACGTCCGGCTCGACCGGCAAGCCGAAGGGCGCGGGCAACACGCATGGTGCGCTCGCAAACCGGATCGCGTGGATGCAGCACGCGTACCGGCTCACGCGCGACGACGTCGTGCTGCACAAGACGCCTTTCGGCTTCGACGTGTCGGTCTGGGAATTCGTGTGGCCGCTGGCCGTCGGCGCGAAGCTGGCGATCGCCGCGCCGGGCGACCATCGGGATCCGGCGCGCCTCGCGGCCGCGATCCACGCGCACGGCGTGACGGTGCTGCATTTCGTGCCGTCGATGCTTGCCGCGTTCGCCGCGCATCTCGACGCTTTCAACGCGGCCGCGCAATGCGACAGCGTCCGGCTGATCGTCGCGAGCGGCGAGGCGCTGGCGCCCGAGCTCGTCGCGAAACTCGCGCGGCTGCTGCCGAACGCGACGCTCGTGAACCTGTACGGGCCGACCGAAGCCGCGATCGACGTGTCGCACTGGACCTGCGGCCCGCACGATGTGCACGCGGCTGCGGTGCCGATCGGTCATCCGATCGCCAACCTGCAACTGCACGTGCTCGATGCCGCATGGCAGCCGGTGCCGGCGGGCGCGACCGGCGAACTGTATCTCGCCGGCGCGGGGCTCGCGCGCGGTTATCTCGGCCGGCCCGCGCTGACCGCCGAGCGCTTCGTGCCCGATCCGTTCGTGCCGGGCGCGCGCATGTACCGCACCGGCGATCTCGCGCGACGCCGCGCCGACGGCGCGCTCGATTATCTAGGCCGCGTCGACACGCAGGTGAAGCTGCGCGGCCAGCGGATCGAGCCGGGCGAGATCGAGGCGCTGCTGCGCGCGGCGCCCGGCGTGCACGACGCGGTCGTGATCGTGCGCGACGAACAGCTGATCGGCTATGTCGCGCGCGGCGACGCCGGCCCGCTCGACCGCGCCGCGCTGCTCGACGCCCTGCGCGCGCATCTGCCGGCCTACATGGTGCCGTCGCAACTGATCGAACTCGACGCGCTGCCCGTCACGCCGAACGGCAAGTGCGATCGCCATGCGCTGCCCGCGCCGGTGCGCAATACCACCGCGGCCGCCGAGCTCGCGACCGACACGGAACGTGCGCTCGCAGCGATCTGGCAGCGCGTGCTGCACGTGGACGCGATCGGCCGCGACGACGATTTCTTCCTGCTCGGCGGCCACTCGCTGCTCGCGACGCACGCGCATGCGCAGGCGAACCTGCACTGGGGGCTCGCGCTGCCGCTGCGCACGCTGTTCGATACGCGCACGCTGGCGCGCTGCGCGGCCGCGATCGATGCGGCCTGCGCGGCACGCGGCGCGACCGACGCGGCAAGCGCGATCGACGCGCTGCTCGGCGAACTGGAAACCCAATAAGGACCCCCGGATGACGAAGGCTCAACCCGACTGGCTCGCGCTCGCGACGCGCTTCGCGCAGCTGCCCGACGCGCAGCGCGCCGTCTTCATCGACAAGCTCGGCGCGGCCGGCATCGATTTTCGCGTGCTGCCGATTCCGCCGCGCGCGCCGCGCAGCGAACGCGTGCCGGCGTCGTTCGCGCAGACGCGGCTGTGGCTGCATGCGCGGCTGATCGACGCGCCGCACGCCTACCACATCACCGAGCGGCTCGCACTGACGGGCGCGCTCGACGCGCATGCGCTGCGCCTCGCGTGCGACGCGCTGATCGCGCGCCATGAAGCGTTGCGCACGACCTTCGACGAAGCCGACGACGGTGTCGCGCAGACCATCCATCCGCCGCTGCGCTGCCCATGGCGCGAGACCGATCTCGAAGCGCTGCCCGATGCGCAGCGCATCGCGCGCGCGGAGCACGTCGCGGCCGCCGACGAAGCCGAAGCGTTCGATCTCGGTGCCGCGCCGCTGCTGCGCGCGCACCTGATCCGCTTCGACGCGACGCATCACTGGCTCGCGCTGACGGTGCATCACATCGTGTCGGACGGCTGGTCGTCGGGCGTGATGCTCGACGAACTCGCGGCGTTCTATCGTGCATACACGACCGACCGGCCGGTGCCGCTCGCGCCGCTGCCGATCCAGTACGCGGATTACGCGCTGTGGCAGCGCCGCTGGCTCGATGCCGGCGAGCGCGAGCGCCAGCTCGCGTTCTGGCGCGAACGGCTCGACCCGCAGCGCGGCGTGCTGACCCTGCCGGGCGCGTCCGCGCGGCCGGCACGCCGCAGCGCGCGCGGTGCGCGTCACGGGTTTGCGCTCGATGCGCGGCTCGGTGCGCAGTTGCGCGCGTTCGCGGCCGCGTCGGGTGCGACGCCGTTCGCGGTGCTGCTCGCGGCGCTCGATGCGCTGCTCGCGCGCGCGACCGGCGACGCGCGGATCTGCGTCGGCGTACCGGCCGCGAACCGCGAGCGTGCGGAGACGGTCGATCTGATCGGCTTCTTCGTCAACACGCTCGCGATCGACGTCGACGTGCCGGCGAGCGGCGATTTCACATCGCTGGTCGAGCGCACGCAGCGCGCGCTCGTCGACGCGCAGATGCATCAGGACGTGCCGTTCGAGCAGGTCGTCGACGCGCTCGGCGTGCCGCGCAGCGCGAGCCACCATCCGCTGTTCCAGGTGATGGCCGCCTATGGCGTGCGCCGCGCGCTACCGGCATTCGGGGCCGCCGCGGCTGCGCTGCTGCCGTCGGGCACGCCGTCCGCGAAATTCGACCTGACGCTATCGATCGAAGCGACGCCGGACGGCGCGTTCGACGCCGCATTCATCTACGCGCTGGACCTGTTCGACGCCGACGCGATCGCGCGGCTGGCCGCGCGTTTCGTCACGCTGCTGGGCGATGCGCTGGCACGGCCCGGCACGCCGGTCGGCGACCTCGACTGGCTGCCGGACGCCGAGCGCACGCAATTGTTTGCCTGGAATGCGCCGGACGGTGCGGCCGACGCCGAACCGTTCGTGCCGGTGCATGCGCGCATCGCCGCGCATGCGCGGGCGCGCCCCGACGCGCGCGGCGTCGCCGACATCGACCGCGCGCTGACGCGCGGCGAAGTCGATGCGCGTGCGGCGCGGCTTGCGCGCCATCTGGTCGCGGCCGGCGTGCGGCCGGAAATGCGCGTCGGCGTCGCGCTGCAGCGCTCGGTCGACCTGCTGGTCGCGCTGATCGCGGTGCTGAAGTCGGGCGCCGCGTTCGTGCCGCTCGACCCGGCGCATCCGCGCGAACGGCTCGCGCAGATCGTCGACGATGCGCGCATCGCGCATGTGCTGACCGATCGCGCGAGCGCCGCGTCGCTGCCCGAGCTGCCCGGCCTGCGCGTGTGGCGCGCGGACGATCTCGACGCGCTCGACGAAGCGGCGCATGTCGCATTGCCGGACGTGCTGCCCGGCCACGCGGCCTATGCGATCTACACGTCGGGCTCGACCGGCAAGCCGAAGGGCGTGATCGTCGAGCACGCCGCGTTCGCGCGGCACTGCGCGGCGATCGCGCAACGCTACGGCGCGGGCGAACACGACGTGTTCCTGCTGTTCCAGTCGGTCAATTTCGACGGCGCGCACGAAGGCTGGTTTTCGCAATACATGTCGGGCGCCGCCGTGTCGGTGACGGCCGACGTGCTGTGGCCGCCCGCGCAGACCTGCGCGATGATGGTCCGCGACGGCGTGACGATGACCTACGTGCCGCCGGGCTGCGCCGCGCAGCTCGCCGAATGGGCGCTCACGCACGGTGCGCCGCCGACGCTGCGCTCGCTGACGGTCGGCGGCGAGGCGACCTCGCGCGAAGCGTTCGCGATGCTGCGCCGCGCGCTGCCGAACGTGCGCGTGGTGAACGGCTACGGCCCGACCGAGACGGTCATCACGCCGACGCTCTGGATGTTCCGTCCCGGCGACGATCTCGCGAAGCTCGGCGACGCCGCGTATCTGCCGATCGGCACGCTGGTCGGCGCGCGCACCGCGCACGTGCTCGACGCGCGGCTGCATCCGCTGCCGGTCGGCGTGATCGGCGAGCTGTATCTCGGCGGCGAGGGGATCGGCGTCGCGCGCGGCTATCTCGACCGTCCCGCGCTGACCGCCGAGCGTTTCGTGCCCGATCCGTACGGCGCGCCCGGCGCACGCCTGTATCGCACCGGCGACCTCGTGCGGCGTCGCGCGGACGGCGTGTTCGACTTCATCGGCCGCGTCGATCACCAGGTCAAGCTGCGCGGCCTGCGCATCGAGCTCGGCGAGATCGAGGCGCAGCTCGCCGCACGCGATGCGGTGCGCGAGGCGTGTGCAGTCGTGCACGGGCAGGGCGCACACGCGCAGCTGGTCGCCTATGTCGAATTGACCGACGACGCGCGCGCGGCCGCACAGTCGGTCGACGCGGCGACGCTCGACGCGCACCTGCGCCGCACGCTGCCCGACTACATGGTGCCCGCGCAACTGATCGTGCTCGATGCGCTGCCGCGCAACGCGAACAGCAAGGTCGACCGCGCGCGGCTGCCGGCGCCGGCGCGCATCGAACGCGCGTACGAAGTGCCGCTCGCAGGCGACGAAGCCGCGCTCGCGGCGATCTGGCGCGACGTGCTGAACGTCGAGCGCGTCGGTCGCGGCGATCACTTCTTCGATCTCGGCGGCCATTCGCTGGCCGCGGTGCGCGTCGCGACGCGCGTGGCCGAGCGGCTCGCCCGCGACGTGCCGGTGCGGGCGCTGTTCGAGGCGCCGGTGCTCGCGCAGTACACGCGGCGGGTCGCCGATGCGCCGCGCGCCGCGCAGTCGCGGGCGGCCGCGCCGGGCGTCGCGCGCGCGACACCCGACGCGCATGGCGTGTGGCCGCTGTCGCCCGCGCAGCTCGGACTCTGGTTCCTGTGGCGCGCGCAGCCGGACAGCGCCGCCTACAACATCCCGGTCGCGCTGCGCGTGCGGGGCGCACTCGACATCGACGCGCTGCGCGCCGCGTTTTCCGCCGCGGCGGCCGCGCATCCGGCGCTGCGTGCGCGGATCGTCGCGGGCCACGATGCGGGGCCGGGCCAGCGGATCGCCGCTCCGGCGCCGGTTGCGCTGCCGGTCGTCGATCTTTCCACGCAACCCGACGCGCTCGCACGTGCGCGCTCCCTGACCGACGAGGATGCGCTCGCGCCGTTCGATCTCGCCGCCGATGCGCCGCTGTGGCGCGCGCGCGTGCTGCGGCTCGGCGCGGACGATCACGTGCTGTCGGTGACGATTCATCACATCGTGTCGGATGGCGAATCGATCGAGCTGTGGCTCGACGCGATCCGTGCGCACTATGTCGCGCAGGTAGGCGGCCGCCTGGCGCCGGCATCCGAAGATGTGCCGCTCGTCTTGCCCGCGCCGTGCGATCCGGCGCGCATCGCCTACTGGCGCGACGCGCTTGCCGATCTGCCGGCGCGCCTGCTGCCGCAGCGCGCCGACGCGCCGGCCGTGCCGCAATGGCGCGCATCGCGCATCGCATTCGAGTTCGACGCGACGCTGATCCGCGGCGCACGCGACGCCGCGTCGGCCGCGCATGCGACGCTGCCGATGCTGCTGCACGCGGCGCTGAACACCGCGCTGTTCCGCATGACGGGCGAAACCGACCAGCCGGTCGGCGTGCTCGCGTCGACGCGCGAACTGACCGGCGACGCGGCGCGCGACGCGCTCGGCCTGTTCATCAACGCGGTGGTCGTGCGCACGCGGCTCGACGCCGCGGCGCGCCGCGCGGACGTGCTCGCGCAGGTGCGCGACACGGCGCTGGCCGCCTATGCGCATGCCGACGTGCCGTTCGCCGACGTGGTCGCGGCGTTGCGCGCGCCGCGTGCCGCGCAGGCCAATCCGCTGTTCCAGGTGATGTTCAACTACCTGCGGCCGAGCGGGGCGGCCGCGCGCGACTGGGCCGGCCTGTCGCTCGCCGGCTTCGACGACGTGCGTCATCGCGTCGTGTTCACGCTGGAGCTGGACGTCGTCGAGCATCCGGACGGCCGCGTCGGCGCGGCGTTTTCCTATGCGGACGAACTGCTCGACGGCGGCTTCGTCGATACGCTCGTCGAGCTTTACCACGACGAGGTCGCGCGCTTCGCCGGCGCGTCGGAAGCAGCGCTCGGCGCGCCCGATGCGCGGCTTGTCGCGCGGTCGGCCCAGGTCGCGCCCGCCGCTGCGCCGACGCCGGCACGGTCGCCGCGTGCGGCGGCCGCGCTCGCCGCGCTGTGGTCGGACACGTTCGCGGCGGCTGCGCCGCCGCCCGACACGAACCTGTTCGAAGCCGGCGCGACCTCGTTCGACGTCGTGCGCTTCGTCGATGCGGCCTGCCGCGCTGGTCACATGCTGACGATCGCCGACGTGTTCGCGTCGCCGACGCTCGCGGCGCTCGGCGCTCGGCTCGACGAGGGCGTGCACACAGAAGCGGAGGTGCGTCATGCTGGCTGAAGTGCGCCCGGACGGATTCACGATGCCCGATACCTGCCGCCTCGCGTTCGCGGATGGTTTGCTCGCGGCGCGCGACGGCGCGGAGATCCGCGTGGCGCAAGGCGACGGCATCGGTGCGCAGTTGCTGCGCGCGCAACTCGCCGACGACGGCACGCTGCGCGTCGTCGCCTACAACCATCGCGCGGCGCCGGCCGACCAGCGGCGCGCGCTGCTGGCCGCGCTGTCCGCGGCGTTCTCGGACGACGCGAAACGCGCGGCGATCCGCCTCGACCTGGCCGCGTGGCCGGCGGTCGCGCTCGATGCGCTGCGCGCGAGCGGCGTGCTCGGCGACGGCGGCCGCTGCATGCGCGAGGGCTGGGCGCAGCAGGCCGATCTGTGGCTCGTCGACGCGCGGCCGCCGTGCGCGACGCTGCAGACGCTGACCGACGGGCGCCGCCATCCGCGCCGTCCGCCCGCGCCGCGCGGCGACGTCTACGCGCGCGACCTGCCGGCGCTCGGCGTGCGCTTCACGCTGCGCGGCTGGCAGCCAGACGAGGACGCCGCGCGCGTCGCGCGCTGGTTCGACGAGCCGCGCGTGCGCGACGGCTGGACCGCCGCGCAGCCCGGCACGCCCGACGCCGATCCGCACCTGACGCCGCTCGTCGGCTGCTTCGACGGCGAGCCGTTCGCGTATTTCGACGCGTTCTGGCTGAAGGAGGATCCGCTCGCGCCGCACGTCGCGGCGCGCGACTACGACCGCGGGCTGCGGATGCTGGTCGGCGAGCCGCGCTGGCGCGGCCCGCATTGCGTCGCCGGCTGGCTGCCGTGCGTCGTCCATTACCTGTTTCTCGACGATCCGCGCACCGAAGCGGTCGGCTGCGCCGTGCCGGCCGGCCACGCGCGGCTCGCCGACTATCTCGCGCGGCACGGCTTCGCGCGGCAGCGCCGGCTCGTACTGGCCGACGCGCAGCCGCTGTGGATGCGCACGCTGCGCGAGACGTTCTTCACCGGCCGTCACGTCTGACGGGCCGGTTTCACCGACAAGGGAGCTGAGACATGCAGAGAGAAACCGTATTCGACCTGATCGGCGTCGGCTTCGGGCCGTCGAATCTGGCGCTGGCCGTGCGCCTCGCGGAGCGCAGCGGCACGCGCGCGCTCGCGCATTGCTTCGTCGAGCAGCAGCCGGAATTCGGCTGGCATCGCGGCATGCTGCTCGACGACTGCCGGATGCAGATTTCGTTTCTGAAGGATCTCGTCACGATGCGCGATCCGACCAGCCGCTACACGTTCATCAACTACCTGTTCGAGCGCGGCCGGCTGAACGAATTCGTCAACCTGAAGAACTTCTATCCGACCCGCGTCGAGTTCCACGACTACCTGAGCTGGGTCGCCAATGCGTTCGACGACCAGGTCCATTACGGCGAGACCGTCACCGCGATCGAGCCGGTGCGCGGCAGCGGCGCACGCATCGACGCGCTGCGCGTGCTGTCGCGCGACGCCGCCGGGCACGAGCGCCAGCGCGTCACGCGCGCGCTGTCGGTCGGCGTCGGCGGCACGCCCGCGATTCCCGACGCGTTCGCCGCGCTCGGCCGCGATCGCGTGATCCACTCGTCGTCGTACCTGAACGACATCGGCCGGCTCGTCGCCGCCCCGGACGGCGAACGCCGCCGCGTCGCGGTAATCGGCGCGGGGCAGAGCGCGGCCGAGGTGTTCGTCGATCTGGCGCGCCGCTTCCCGCATGTCGACGCCAGCCTCGTGATGCGCGCCGGCGCGCTGAAACCGGCCGACGACAGCCCGTTCGTCAACGAGATCTTCAGCCCGGCCTTCACCGACGTCGTCTATGCGCAGCCGCACGACGCGCGGCGCGCGCTGCTCGAACGCTACCGCGACACCAACTACGCGGTGGTCGACCGGCCGCTGATCGAGCAGATCTACGAAATGCTGTACCTGCAGCGCATCGACGGCACGCCGCGCCATGCGCTGCTCGCGAACAGCGCGATCGAGGCCGCGGCGCGCAGCGCCGACGGCCGCATCGAGCTGACGCTGCGCGACCGGATGAGCGGCGACGTGCGCACCGAACGCTTCGACGCGCTGGTGCTCGCGACCGGCTACCGGCGCGACACGCATGCCGCGCTGCTCGAAGGGCTCGCGCCGCATCTCGGCGATGCGCTGCTGCGCGGCGACGTCACGCGCGACTACCTGCTCGCGACGCCCGAGCATTTCGCACCGCGCATCTACCTGCAGGGCTGCTGCGAGGACAGCCACGGCCTGTCCGACACGCTGCTGTCGGTACTGGCGCGCCGCGCGGACGAGATCTGCGCGTCGCTCGAAGGCGGGATCGCGCCCGTGCAGGACGACGGCGCGGCGCACGCACGACACGAAAACGGGGTGAGCGCGGGCCGCATGGCTTTCGCTCTTTGACAAAAGCGCGGTCGGAGACCGCATGACAAGTGGAGCAACACAAGATGGAGTGGGCAACAGGCACGCGCGTGCGTGCGATCGCAGCCGCGGCGAGCATCGCGTTCGGGGCGGCGGCGGCCGGGCAGGCATTCGCACAGACGGCGCCGGCCGCGAATGCGGGCGCAGCGGCATCGACGGGCAGTGCCGCATCGAACGGCGCGAGCGACGGCACGCTGCCGACGATCAGCGTCAACGCGGCCTCGGAAGGAGACGGCACGGTCGGGCTCGTCGCGAAGCGCAGCCGGACCGGCACGAAGACCGACACGCCGATCAACGAGATTCCGCAGACGATCAACGTCGTCACCGCGCAGCAGATCGAAATGACGGGCGCGACCGACGTGAACACGGCGCTGCGCTACGTGCCGGGCTTCTCGTCGTACGGTTCGGACAACCGTTCCGACTGGTACGCGGCGCTGCGCGGCTTCACGCCGACCGCGTACGTGAACGGGCTGCAGGTGCCGAACACGCTGAACCTGTCGAGCTGGCGCGTCGACCCGTACATGATCGACAGCATCACCGTGCTGCGCGGGCCGACCTCCGTGCTGTACGGCGCGGGCGACCCGGGCGCGATCGTCGACGTGCACACCAAGCTGGCCGACGGCGAGCGCGTGCGTGAAGCGGGCGTCGAGATCGGCAACTACGCGCGCAAGCAGTTCATGATCGACGTCGGCGACAAGCTCGATCCGGACGGCAAGTATGCGTACCGGTTCGTCGGCGTCGCGCGCGACGGCAACGCGGTGACCGGCCCGAACAACGACCAGCGCGTCGCGCTCGCGCCGTCGTTCCGCTGGCGCCCGAACGCGGATACGTCGCTGACGCTGTCGGCGACCTATCTGCAGGACTGGGGCGACATCTCGTCGAACTTCCTGCCCGCGCAGGGCACGGTGCTGCCGAACCCGAACGGGCAGCTCGGCAAGGACGTGTACGAAGGCGATCCGAACTTCAACTACTACCGCAAGAAGCAGTGGTCGGTCGGCTATCAGTTCGAGCGGAACCTGACGCCGAGCTGGACGTTCCGCCAGAACACGCGCCTGATGCACCTGTCGCTCGACAACGGCTCGGTGTGGGGCGCCGGCTTCGCGGACGACTCGCTGACCGACGTCAACCGCTGGGCCGGCGTGTTCCAGATGAACTACAGCCGCTTCGACATCGACAACAACGTCGAGGGCCGCTTCGCGACGGGGCCGCTCCAGCACACGCTGCTGCTCGGCTTCCAGTACAACCGCCAGACGGCGACCGACAGCGAATGGCTCGCCGCCGCGCCGACGCTGAATCTCTACAACCCGGTGTACACGCCGGTCACGACGGCCGTGTTCTCCAATCCGGACACCACGTACCGCACCAACACGTACACGGCGATGAACACGTTCGGCCTGTACGCGCAGGACCAGATCAAGTGGAACCGCTGGACGCTGACGCTCGGCGGCCGCGAGGACTGGGTCAACATGCGGATGGACGATCGTGCGGCCGGCACGCAGTCGAAGGCGGACGTGAGCGCGTTTACGGGCCGCGTCGGCCTCACGTACCAGGGCGACTACGGGCTGTCGCCGTACATCAGCTACGCGACGTCGTTCAATCCGCTGATCGGCGTGAGCCTGTACGGCGGCGGCCTGCCGAAGCCGACCCGCGGCAGGCAGGTCGAGGCCGGCCTGCGCTGGCAGCCGCCCGGCAAGAACCTGATGCTGAACGCGGCGATCTACCAGATCAACCAGACCAACGTGCTGACGGCGACGCCGACGAGTCTCGATCCAGCCGGCACGACATCCGTGCAGGCGGGCGAAGTACGCTCGCGCGGGATCGAGCTGAGCGCGACCGGCAAGGTCACGCCGAACCTGTCGCTGATCGCGTCCTACGTGTACCAGGACGTGAAGGTCGTGAAAGCCAACGACGCGTCGCTGAACAACTGGCCGGTCGACGTGCCGCGCCCGCGCCAGATCGCGTCGCTGTGGGCCGACTGGACGTGGCACACGGGCCCGCTGTCGGGCTTCGGCCTCGGCGGCGGGATTCGCTACCAGAGCGCGTCGGCCGGCGACACCGACAACTCGCTGACGGTGTCGAGCTACACGCTGTTCGATGCGGCGATCCACTACGACGTGCGCAACTGGCGCTTCGCGGTGAACGCGACCAACCTGTTCAACCGCCACTACATCAGCGGCTGCCAGTCGAGTTCGGTCTGCATGTTCGGCAACGATCGCACGGTGATCGCCACCGCGAAATACAACTGGTGACGATGCGCGCCGCGGCTCGCCCGCCGCGGCGCCTTCGTCCGTTTTCCACGACGCATTCATGCCGAAGAAAAATCTCGTCTACATCCAGTCGCTGCGCAACGGCGCAGCCGATCGCGCCGGCCAGCCGGTCGCCTACCGGGGCGGTACGCGCTACATGAAAGCGCCGCTCGAATTCCTCGTCGAGCGGCTGAACGACTCGCCGCTCGGCGAGCGCTACACGCTTGCGGGCGTGATCGTCGACGACGACGAAGGCTCGGCCGCCGACCGCGCGAAGCTCGCCGACTACGGGTTCGCGCGCACGCCGGGCCGCCCGTGGATCCTGCCGGACGGGCTGACGGTGCAGGGCCGGCCGGTCGACGCACTGTTCTGCTCGATCCCGTCGATCTATCGGCGGCTGCCGCGCGACGCGCGCGAGCGCGTGGCGGGCAAGCAGGCGTTCGAGCGGCGGCTGCTCGAACGCCTGCTGGAGCTGAACGCCGACCTCGTCGTGCTCGACGGGCTGCTCGTGATCCTCGACGAACTCGTGCGGCCCGGCGCGCGCTTTCACCGGCGCATCGCGAACATCCATCCCGGCATCACGGCCGACGCATCGCCGTACCAGCGGCGCGGCGCCTGGGCGACGCTCGACGCGCTGCACGGCGCGCGCGGCGAGCGGGTCGACTGGGCGACCGGCGCGACGACGCCCGTCGAACCCGTGACGATGACGGGGGCCTCGTTCCACTACGTCGACAACGGCATCGATTCCGGCGAAGTGATCTGCGACGTGCTCGACACGCCGATCGCGCCGGACGACACGATCCTCGAACTGCGCTGGAACAACTTCCAGCGCAGCCTGTTTCCGGCGCTCGAGCGCGGGCTTCATGTGCTCGCCGACCGCCACGACGCGGGAGCACTGTGATGGAAGACACGCTGACGAAACCGGCCGACGCGGCGCACGCCGTCGAAGGCGAAGTGGCTGCCGCGCTCGACGGCGCGGCGCACGGGCAGGTCGCGCCCGAGGCCGTGCACCGGCTCGACGCGTGGCGGCCCGACGACCCGCCGGCCGCGCTGCTCGCGGCGTTCGTCGCGCTGTTCAATACCGACGTGCGGCGCGACGCGGCGACGGTCTCGCTGCCGCTGGCCGGCGCCGATCCGGCGGCGGTCGCGTCGTACGTCGCCCGCGCGGTGCGAGAGGGGGTGGTCGACGGCGCGCAGAGCGTCGGCGACCGGCTGCACGCGAGCGCATCGCGCGCGACGTTCTGGCAGAACCCGCAGCCGTGGCTGAAGGCGCCGGCCTCGGGCGGGATGCCGCTGCGCTACACGATCACGAACGGCCACCGGCATCCGGTGCGGCCGCCGACGCCGGCCGGCGAGATCTACGCGCGCTACATGCCGCCGGTCGGGATGACGTTCAGCCTGCGCACCGTCGACGTCGATGCGCATGCGGACCTGTTCAGCGGCTGGATGAACCTCGATCGCGTCGCCCATTTCTGGGATCAGCGCGGCACGCGCGACGAGCATGCCGCGTATCTCGCCGAACGCCTGGCCGATCCGCACATGCATCCGATGATCGGCTATTTCGACGACACGCCGTTCGGGTATTTCGAGTTCTACTGGGCGAAGGAGGACCGGCTCGCGCCGTTCTACGACGCGCACGACTACGACCGCGGGCTGCATCTGCTGATCGGCGACTCGCGCTTCCAGAGCGCGGGCAAGCTGCACGCGTGGTGGAGCGGGGTGCTGCACTACATGTTCGTCGACGACCCGCGCACGCAGCGGCTCGTCGGCGAACCGCGCGTCGATCACGTGCGGCACATCGCGTACATGCACCGGCTCGGCTTCCACACGCTGAAGGAGTTCGACTTCCCGCACAAGCGCGCGGCGCTGACGATGATCGAGCGCGACACGTTCTTCGACACGTTCCGGCTGCCTTGACCGGCCGGCGCGCAGCATCGGCCGGCCGGGGAATGGTGCGCGTCGCCGGCATCGTGAAGAATGGATCGCTCTCTCTCGACGACAGGATGGATGGCGACATGGCCGAAACGCACGACGCAGGATGGGGCACGATGTCCGGATCGCGTGCCCCAGCATTGACATATGTCGGCATATGTTTAGAATGAGCGCATCGTAGTCCCGTGGAGTGGCTCATGCGTACCGTTTCCATTTTCAAGAACGCCCGTAACCAGGCGATCCGCATCCCGAAGGACATGGAATTCGAGGGGGTGACGGAACTCGAGATCCGCCGGGAGGGCGACACGCTGCTGTTGCGTCCGGTGCGTCCGACCTGGATGTCGCTCGCGAGCGAGCCGCTGGCCGACGCCGACTTCCTCGCCGAACGTCCGGCCGTCGTCGAATCCGGCCGCTTCGACCTGCCCGGCGACGATGCCGCGCCGACGGAGTCCGGCCGGTGACCGCGCTCTACATGCTCGATACGAACATCTGCTCGTTCATCATGCGCGAGCGGCCGGCGGCGGTCCTGTCGCGGCTGCAGGCGTGCGTCGATGCGCAGCACCGGATCGTCGTGTCGGCGATTACCTATGCGGAAATGCGGTTCGGCGCGATCGGCAGGAAAGCGTCGCCGAAGCATGCGGATCTCGTCACGGCCTTCGTCGCGCGGCTGGACGGCGTGCTGCCGTGGGACACGGCGGCGATCGATGCGACCGTCACCGTTCGCACGGCGCTTGCCGCGCGCGGCACGCCGATCGGCGCGAACGACGCGTCGATTGCCGGGCATGCGATCGCGGCCGGCGCGGTACTCGTGACGAACAACAGTCGCGAATTCCGCCGGGTCGAGCGCTTGTCGTTCGAGGACTGGGCGGCTTGAGGGCGCAGGCGCTGCCCGGGTTTCATCCGGCAGTCGGCGATCGCAGGCTCAGCGCGGCTGCCTGTCCATTTTTTTGGGGCGTACATGAAAAGTGTACATACGGCGAAAAACGTACAGGCGCCCTCCAGGTCGATCCGGCGCTTCAAAGGAGTTCGTCGCGCCGCTCACGTTTCCCATACGACCGTCTGCCCCGATTGCGCCCACTGCGCCGCGCGAGGCAGATAGTGCGCCTCGATCGCGGCCCGGCGGATCTTCAGCGTCGGCGTCAGCATCGCATTGTCGACGGTCCACGACGTGCCGGCGATCACGCAGTACTGCAACTGCTCGTGGCGCTCGATCGTCGCATTGACCCGCTCGCGCAGCGCGTCGAATTCGCGGCTCAGTGACGCACGCGCGAGCGTGCCGGCGGCGAGCGCGTCGCGCGTCTCGGGCGTCGGCAGCAGCAGCGCGAACGGCATCGCGCAGCCGGCGCCCGCCACGCAAGCAGCCTCGACGCGCGGATGATGCAGCAGTTTCTGCTCGATCGGCAGCGGCACGACATACTTGCCTTTCGCCGTCTTGAAGATGTCCTTGATGCGGCCGGTGATCGTCAGGAAACCGTCCGCGTCGATGATTCCGCAGTCACCAGTGCGAAAGAAACCATCGGGCGTCGTCTGCGCGGCGGTGAGTTCCGGCTGCTTGTGGTAGCCGAGCATCTGCCCCGGGCTTCTGATCTCGATTTCGCCGTTCGCGGCAATGCGCGCGACGACACCGTCCTGCGGCTGACCGACCGTGCCGTGACGCGCGTGGCCTGCGCGCGTGACGTGCGAGAACGCGGCGTTTTCGCTCATCCCGTAGATGTCGAGCAGTTCGAGGCCGAGTTCGCGATACCACTGCGTCAGGTGTATCGGCACGGGCGCAGTCGCGGTGATCGCGATTCTCACGCAGTCGAAACCCAGTTCGCGCAGGATCCTGCGCTTGATCTGCGGCCCGACCCACGGCAACGCGAACAATGCGCGCTGCTTCGACCGCGGAAGCCTGTCGCAGACGCGCAGATAGAACCTGTTCCATAGCTGCGGCACCGAGAAGAAGATGGTCGGCCGCGCGCGCTTCAGGTCGTCGGCGAACGTCGTCGGCGATTCGGCAAAAAAGACGCGATAGCCGAACGCCAGCGACGCCGTCTCGACCGCGATGCGCTCCGCCATGTGCGCGAGCGGCAGATAAGAGAAGCCGCGCTCGTCGGGTGTGGTGGGCCACCACGGCGTGCGCTCCATCGCGCGGATCGGCGCGGCGATGCTGCGGTACGAGTGCATCACGCCTTTCGGCTCGCCCGTCGAGCCAGACGTATAGACGATCGTGCACAAGGTGTCGGGGGACGGGCGGCGCACCTGCGCGAGCGGCGCATGACGGGCGACGAGGTCGTCCCACTGCGGCACGTCGCGTCGCGGCGACTGTGGCAGCCCGAGCAGCGGCAAGCCGGGCGGCAGCCGCTCGCCGATCTTCGGCCAGTTGTCGGTCGACCCGTCGAGCTTGCCGAGCATCAGCAGCCTCGCGTCGCTGTGCGCCAGCGCGAAGCGGGCCGACTCCGCGCTGATGGCCGGAAGCAGTGGAACGCTGACCATGCCGGCCAGCATGATCGCGAGGTCCGCCATGATCCAGTGTGCGCTGTTCCTGCCGAGCAGCGCGATGCGGCTGCCTTCGGGCAGGCCGAGCGTCGCGAGGTAAGCCGCGATGCTGCGCGCCTGCGCGCCGATCTCGCCCCACGTGTAGTCGACGACCGAGCCGTCAGCGTAGGGCTGCGTCAGATAGATGGCGTCGTGTCGCTCGGCTTCCCACTTCAGGAAGCGGTCCACGACGGTTGCGTTGTCAGGAATCGTCATCGCGCGACCCTCCGATGTCTGCGTTTCGAATCCCCGGATCAACGCAGTCGCGCGCAGCGTCACATTCCGCGACGGAGCCGTTCGAGCGATTGCCGCTGGACTGCCATCGAGGCAGCGATTTCCGGCCGGCGTGCGGCTCGCCGGACCGTCGATTCTTCAGGTAAAACAGCGTGCGCGTCACGCCTCGAGCGGGCATGACGCCAAATGAAGGGCGCACGTCGGTGAAGTGTAAGCGCGCGTGCAGCGTTCTGAAACTATCGACTTCCATGATGCGCGAGCGCCGCCTCGGGCGCAGACGGCCGGTACTCCCGTCTCGCCGCAGGGGAGTGGCCCACAAGGCAACCAACGGTTGCCACGACCACGAGTTCTGGTCTGTTCGGTTGCTGTCGAAGTGACTATCCTAGCCGACACGATTCCCCATTCCCCAGGAGACGACACCGTGACGCACAGCGTGATTCCCGCAGGCCTTGCCGACGAAATGATCGACATCCGGCACCGCATCCATGCCCATCCCGAGCTGGGTTTCGAGGAATTCGCGACCAGCGACCTCGTTGCGGAGCAACTGCAGGCGTGGGGCTATACCGTGCATCGCGGGCTCGGCGGCACGGGCGTCGTCGCCCAGCTGAAGAACGGCGATGGCGAGCGACGCCTCGGCCTGCGCGCCGACATGGACGCGCTGCCGATCCACGAAGCGACCGGCCTGCCGTACCAGAGCACGATACCCGGCAAGATGCACGCGTGCGGTCATGACGGTCATACGGCGATGCTGCTCGCGGCCGCGAAGCACCTCGCGCGCGAGCGGCGCTTCTCGGGCACGCTGAACCTGATCTTCCAGCCGGCCGAGGAAGGGCTCGGCGGCGCGAAGCGCATGCTCGACGACGGGCTGTTCGACTTGTTCCCGTGCGACGCGATCTTCGCGATGCACAACATGCCGGGCTTCCCGACCGGCCGACTCGGCTTCCTGGCGGGGCCGTTCATGGCGTCGTCCGATACGGTCGTGATCGACGTGCAGGGCCGCGGCGGTCACGGCGCGGTGCCGCACAAGGCGATCGACCCGGTCGTCGTCTGCGCGCAGATCGTGATCGCGCTGCAGACCATCGTGTCGCGCAACGTGTCGCCGCTCGACATGGCGATCGTCACGGTCGGCGCGATCCACGCGGGCGAGGCGCCGAACGTGATTCCCGATCGCGCGCAGATGCGCCTGTCGGTGCGCGCGCTCAAGCCCGAGGTGCGCGACCTGCTCGAGACGCGCATCAAGGAGGTCGTCCACGCGCAGGCGGCCGTGTTCGGCGCGACCGCGACGATCGACTACCAGCGCCGCTATCCCGTGCTCGTCAACGACGCGGAGATGACTGCGTTCGCGCGCAACGTCGCGCGCGAATGGGTCGGCGAGGCGAACCTGATCGACGACATGGTGCCGCTCACCGGCAGCGAGGATTTCGCGTTCCTGCTCGAGAAGCGCCCCGGCTGCTACCTGATCATCGGCAACGGCGACGGCGAGGGCGGCTGCATGGTGCACAACCCGGGCTACGACTTCAACGACGCAGCGCTGCCGACCGGCGCGTCGTACTGGGTCAGGCTGGCCGAGACGTTCCTGGTCTGACGGGAGATAGGGCACAGAGGCGCTGCGGAAACGGATGTGCCGAAAACGCATCCGTCATCCGCAACGGCGGCGACGATCGCAATACGACGCTATTCCATCGGAATACGAAACGAGGCCGCCGGCGCATTCACCGCTGCCCGCCCGCCGCACCGTCCGCTGAATCGCCCCAGATCGTCTCGCCGTCGAACAGCGCGACCAGCGCTTGCGGATTCGACGGCCAGTACAGGTGCATGTAGGTCGCGACGATCGCGCCGTGGCGATAGACGGCTTCGCCGCTCCCCGCTGCGCCGTCGGGCCGCGCCGCGTACGCGACCGGCTCGAGCGGCGTCGCAAACCGCGAGTAGTGGAACGTATGACCGCGGATCGCACCGGCGCGCGTGTCGAGCTGCTGCATCCCGAGCGCCGCGAATCGACGCTGCATCGTCGCATGGCCCGGCAGCAGGCCGAGCATCGGCGTCGTGACGCCGTCGACGTCGGTCAGCGATTCACCCAGGTAAACCATCCCGCCGCATTCCGCGACGATCGCCTTGCCCGCCGCCGCATGCGCGCGGATCGTCCGCGCGGTCGCGGCATTCCCGGCGAGCGTCGCCGCATGCAGTTCCGGATAACCGCCCGGCAGGAACAAGGCATCGCAATCGTCGGGCACGGGTTCGTCGGCGAGCGGCGAGAAAAACCGTACCTGCACGCCGAGCGCGTCCAGCAGCGCGAGATTCGCCGGATAGAGGAACGAGAACGCCGCATCGCGCGCGATTGCGATGCGCCTGCCGGCGAGCCGGCGCGGCAGCGGCGGCGGCGCGTCAGGCTCCGCGAACGCGACGGCCGGCGGCAATTCGGCGAGCGCCGTGTTCGCGAGCACATCGGCCGCACGCTCGAGCCGCGCGTCGAGATCGTCGATGTCGTGCGGCTGGTGCAGGCCGAGATGCCGTTCCGGCAACGCGATACCCGCATCGGCCGGCACGTGCCCGAGCCAGCGCAGGTCGTCGGGCAGCGCCTGCCGCAGCAGGGCCGCGTGCCGCTCGGAGCCGACGCGATTGGCCAGCACGCCGTGAAACGGCACGTCGGGCCGGAACCGCGCGAGCCCGAACGCGATCGCCGCGAACGTCTGCGCCATCGCTTTCGCCGAAATCACCGCGACCACCGGCACGCCGAATGCGGCTGCCAGATCGGCGCTGCTCGGCGTGCCGTCGAACAGGCCCATCACGCCTTCGATCAGGATCAGGTCCGCGTCGCGCGCGGCATCGGCGAGCAGCGCGCGGCAGCCGGCCGCGCCGACCATGCCGAGGTCGAGCGCATGCACGGGTGCGCCGCTCGCGCGCTCGAGCAGCATCGGATCGAGAAAGTCGGGACCGGTCTTGAACACGCGCACGCGCCGGCCGAGCCGGCGGTGCAGCCGCGCAAGGCCGGCCGTCACCGAGGTCTTGCCCTGGCCGGACGCAGGCGCGCTGACGAACAGCGCGGGACAGGCCGGCATCGCTCAGAACTCCACGCCGCGCTGCGCCTTCACGCCTTGCTCCTTGTACGGATGCTTGACGAGCCGCATCTCGGTGACGAGATCGGCCGCGTCGATCAGCGCATCCGACGCATGCCGCCCGGTGACGACCACATGCAGCGACGCCGGCCGTGCGGCGAGCGTCGCGAGCACTTCGTCGAGCGGCAGGTATTCGTACTTCAGCACGGTGTTCAGTTCGTCGAGGATCACCATCGCGTACTCGCCGCTTTCGATCATCCGGCGCGCCTCGTCCCAGCCCTTGCGCGCGGTCGCGATATCGGCGTCGCGGTTCTGCGTGTTCCACGTATAGCCGTCGCCCATCGTCACGAAGTCGCATTCGGCGACGCGGCCAAGGAAATCGCGCTCCGACGTGTGCAGCGCGCCCTTGATGAACTGCACGACGCCGAGCCGCATGCCGTGGCCGAGCACACGCACGGCCATGCCGAACGCGGCCGTGCTCTTGCCCTTGCCGTTGCCCGTATGGACGATCAGCAAGCCCTTTTCGTTGACGGCGGCAGCCTGTTTCTTCTCGTGGCCGGCGCGGCGGCGTTCGGCCATCCGCTGGTGGGATTCGGCATCGGTCTTCATCGGGAATGGTCCTGTCGAAAGCGAAACAAAGGGTTCAGAGCGGGCCGGCGAGCGCGACCGTCACGCCGTCCCGGATGGTTTTGGGGCCGAGCAGCCGACCATGCGGCGCCGCAAGCTGCGCGCAAGGCTCGGCGACCCCCGCGACGCCGAAGCGCGCGAACGCGGCGGCCGACGCACCGCTGGCGGCCAGTTCCGGTCGCCCCGCGAGCAGCGCGGCGTCGAATGCGACCAGCGGCCAGCCGCGTCGGCTGCAGAGCCGGCGCAACCCGCAGGCCCGGGACTTCTCCGCGAGCGTCGCGACGACCACCGGCTGCGCGCCGGGATGACGGGCGAGGGCGGCGCGAATCGCGGCGTCGAGTTGCGCGGCGCTGGCGCCCGCGCGAAAGCCGATGCCGAGCGCGACCCGCATCACGTGCGCTGCGGCCGCGCAGCGCCGGCCAGCGCGGCCTGCACGGCGGGATCGGCGGCCAGCGCCGCCACGCGACCGATCACGACGATCGCCGGCGAGCCGATGCCCGCCGCGCGGATTCGCTCGACCAGCATCGCGAGCGTGGCCAGCACGTGCCGCTGTCCGGCGCGCGTGGCCGATTCGATCGCCGCGCACGGCGTGTCGTCCGGCAGGCCGCCCGCGCGCAATGCCGCGACGATCGCGTCGACGCGGCGAATGCCCATATAGATCACGAGTGTCATGCGGGTGGCGGCGAGCGCGTGCCAGTCGGGCTCGTCGGCGGCCGCGCCGTGACCCGTGACGAAGATCACGCCCTGCGCGTCGCCGCGATGCGTGACCGGAATGCCGAGCGCGGCCGGCGCGGCGATGCCGGCCGTGATGCCGTTGACGATTTCCACCGGAAAGCCGGCCGCGCCGAGCGCGAGCAGTTCTTCGCCGCCGCGGCCGAACACGAACGGATCGCCGCCTTTGAGCCGCGCGACGCTGCGGCCCGCGCGCAAATGCGCGAGCATCGCGGCGACGATCGTCTCCTGCGGCGTCGACGCATGGCCGCCGCGTTTGCCGACGTGCTCGATGCGCGCCTCGGCGCGCGCGTGGCGCAGCACGTCCGGATTGACGAGATCGTCGACCAGCAGCACGTCGGCCTCGCCGATCACGCGGGCGGCCTTGAGGGTCAGCAGTTCGGCGTCGCCGGGACCGGCGCCGACGAGCCAGGCGCGGCTCATCGCGCGCAACACGGCGCGAACCGTGACGAAGCGACGGGGAAGGGCGACGAACCGGCGGCGCGGCGGCCTGTGAAATGGCGTGACATGGCGGAATGAAGAGACCCGTATCGGGCCGGTGAAACGCGCACACCATCCGTCCCCCGCGGATAGGGCGTTCGGCGAGCGTCGGGCTCACCCCTTGCGTCGGCCGGTATCCGGGCTGGCCGCTTGCCAGGCCGCAGCCTTCCCGTCCGGCTGGCGGACAGTGGCATCGTGGGCGGCATGGGCGCGGGCGTTGCAGGACGCGTCGCGCGGGCGGCGTACCGTTGCGGGGACAGCACAGGCCGGGCGGATGTCCGCCTCCTGTTTCCCGTTTAACTGCATGCGCGGAATGCGCATGCGAGCACCGAACGCGGCGCATACGATAGCACAGGCGCTGCGGCCGGCGGATTCGCCGGAGCGTCGACCACAGGCGGGCGGCGAGCGTGCAGGCCGCACGCCGTGCGTTTCGATCGGCGACAAGGAAGGTGCGCCATCCGCGCTCCATCGCGATCCTGCCCGCGCGCCGTTGGCCCGCCTTGACGCTCCCCGCCGCGACGCCTACACTCGCACGCGTTTTGGTGCTCGCGCGTGCCGCTCCGGCGCGCGCAGTTAAACGGGAAACAGGGAGCCTGCCTGCGCCGCAGTCGAGCCAACCTGTGCTGCCCCCGCAACGGTAAGCGAACGCGTCGCGCGTCAGCGCGATGCAGCGCCGCTTCGCCGCATGCCGCGTGCATGCGGACGACCGCCACTGGATGCCGCGCGCATCCGGGAAGGCGAAGCGGCGTGTTCGTCAGCCCGGATACCGGCCTAAACGAAGGGGTTCAGCGCCGCGGGGAGGCGGCGCATCGTCCACGGCCGCAGCATGCCCGACGCCCGAGCGTTTCCCGATTCCGCCGCCAGGCTGCCATCCGCGCGACCGCGCCTGGCCCCGCGGCGAACGGCAGGCGTTGCGGGCGGCGCTGCCGGCGGCCGTGTTGGCATTCACGTGTCGACCGTTCGCAAGGAAGCGTCATGCCCGACTCATGTTTTCGCCCGCATCGGCGCGCCCGTCGCAGCGCGCCGGCGCCTGCGCGCGGGCGGCCGGCGCCGCGCACCGAGCCCCCGCACGTGAAGCGCCCGTTCCCCGCGAGCCCGCCCCGGCCGGCCGCACCTCGTCCCGTCGCGCGCCGCGCCGCAGCCGGCGCGACGACGCCGGCCTGACTCCACCGATTCACTCGACACTGGACCTACCATGACCATGCGCAAGCTGCCCGTCACGATCGTCACGGGCTTTCTCGGCAGCGGCAAGACCACGCTGATGCGCCACATCCTGCAACACGCCGAAGGCCGCCGCATCGCGGTGATCGTCAACGAATTCGGCGAGCTCGGCATCGACGGCGAAATCCTGCGGGGCTGCGGAATCGGCTGCGACGATGCGCAGGACGAAGCGTCGGGCCAGCTCTACGAGCTCGCGAACGGCTGCCTGTGCTGCACCGTGCAGGAGGAGTTCTATCCGGTGATGGAAGCGCTCGTCGAGCGGCGCGCGGACATCGATCACGTACTGATCGAGACGTCGGGCCTCGCGCTGCCGAAGCCGCTCGTGCAGGCGTTCAACTGGCCGACGATCCGCAACAGCTTCACGGTCGACGCGGTGGTTACCGTCGTCGACGGGCCGGCCGCCGCGAGCGGCCAGTTCGCGGAAAACCCGCAGGCCGTCGACGCGCAGCGCCGCGCCGACCCGAACCTCGACCACGAATCGCCGCTGCACGAACTGTTCGCCGATCAGTTGTCGTCCGCGGATCTCGTGATCGTGAACAAGGCCGATCTGGTCGATGCCGCGCAGTTCGAGCAGATCGAAACCGCAATTCGCGACGAAATCCCGCCGCAGGTGAAGATCGTGCGCGCGACGCGCGGCGAACTCGATCTGGCGATGCTGCTCGGGCTCGAATCGGCGTCGGAGGACACGATTCATCTGCGCCACGATCATCACGGCTCGGCCGACGACGGGGACCATGACCACCATCACGACGACTTCGACTCGGTCGTCGTGAGCGGCGACGCCGGCTCGCGCGACGCGACGATCGCCGCGCTGCAGCAGCTCGTCGAAACGCATACGATCTATCGCGCAAAGGGGTTCGCCGCGCTGCCCGATGCGCCGATGCGACTCGTGATCCAGGGTGTCGGCCGTCGTTTCGACAGCTATTTCGACCGTCGCTGGCAGGACGGCGAAACGCGCGCGAGCCGCTTCGTGCTGATCGGCGAGGACCTCGACGCGGCCGAACTGCAGCGCGCGTTCGAGGCCGCGTGCGCGGCCGCGCTGCAGCAGGCGTAACGCGCGATGCATCTGCTGCGCACCACGCCGGGCGGCTTCGTCGACGATACGCAGGGCGTCGTGCGGATCGACCAGCAGCCGGCCGACATCGTGATCCTCAGCTCGGCCGACACGACGCTGTCGCTGCTCGCAAGCGTCGTGCCGCGGCTGCCGGCCGGCTTCCCGAGCGTGCGGCTCGCGAACGTCACGTTCCTGCGGCAGCCGGCGTCGGTCGACTTCTACGTCGACGACGTGCTGCGCCACGCGAAGACGGTCGTGATCGACCATCTCGGCGGCGAGGCGTACTGGCCGTACGGAATCGAGCAGGCCGTGTCGCTCGCGTCGAAGCAGCGACAGCAGCTCGCGATGTTCTCTGGCGACCTGCAGGAAGATCCGAACCTCGTCGCGAAAAGCACGGTCGCGCCCGAGCTGTGCCGGCTGTGGTGGCGCTACCTGCGTGAAGGCGGCGTGCACAACGCCGAGGCGCTGCTGCGCAGCATCGCATTCCATACGCGCGGATTCGGCGACGAACCCGCGCCGCCGCGGCCGCTGCCGGCCGCCGCGCTGTATCACCCGGCGCGCGATCCGGCCGGCATCGACGACTGGCTGCCGCGCTGGACGCCCGGCGCGCCCGTCGTCGCGATCCTGTTCTATCGCGCGCACTGGCAGGCCGCGAACACGGCCGTGTTCGACGCGCTGGCCGACGCGCTCGTCGAACAGGGCCTGAATCCGCTGCCGATCGCGGTGACGTCGCTGAAGGATGCGGTAAGCCGCGACGTGATCGCGCAACTCTGCGCAACCCACGAAGTCGCGCTCGTGCTGAACACCACCGCGTTCGCGGCGGGGGCGATCGACGACCCGGAGCCGAACGTGCTGGCCGGCGACGCGCCCGTGCTGCAGGTGATCCTGTCCGGCGGCAACCGCGACGCGTGGCTGGCCGACAACCAGGGGCTGCATGCGCGCGACATCGCGATGCACGTCGCGCTGCCCGAGGTCGACGGGCGCATCGTCACGCGCGCGGTGAGCTTCAAGGGGCTCGCGTATCGCTGCCCGCACACCGAGGTGGACGTCGTGCGCTACCAGCCCGACGCCGAGCGGATCGCATTCGTCGCGGCGCTCGCGCGCGGCTGGTGCCGGCTGCGCACGCTCGATCATGCGGACAAGCGCATCGCGCTGATCCTCGCGAACTATCCGCAAAGCGAAGGGCGCATCGGCAACGGCGTCGGGCTCGATACGCCGGCGTCCGCGCTGCGCGTGCTCGCGGCGCTGCGCGAGGCGGGCTACACGCTGCCCGACCTGCCGCCCGACGGCGACGCGCTGATCGCGCAACTGACCGAGGGCGTGACCAACGATCCGGCCGTGCACGCGCTGCGCCCGGCCTTCCAGAGCTACGCGCTGGCCGACTACCGCGCGCGCTTCGCGCAGCTGCCGGCATCCGTGCGAGACGCGCTGAACCAGCGCTGGGGCCTGCCCGAGGCCGACCCGACGCTGCGCCGCGGGCGCTTCACGATCGCCGGCTGGCGCGCGGGCCACGTGTTCGTCGGCATCCAGCCGTCGCGTTCGCGCGACGAGAACGATTACGCGAGCTACCACGACGCGGAACTGGTGCCGCCGCATGCGTATCTCGCGTTCTATTTCTGGTTGCGCGACGTGTTCCGCATCGACGCGGTGATCCACCTCGGCAAGCACGGCAACCTCGAATGGCTGCCGGGCAAGAGCGTCGCGCTGTCCGACGCATGCTGGCCGGACCTGACGCTCGGGCCGCTGCCGCACCTTTACCCGTTCATCGTCAACGATCCGGGCGAGGGCAGCCAGGCGAAGCGGCGTGCGCAGGCCGTGATCGTCGATCACCTGATGCCGCCGCTCACGCGCGCGGAGAACTACGGGCCGCTGCAGGATCTCGAACGGCAGGTCGACGAATACTACGAGGCGCTGATGGTCGACGCGCGGCGCGCGAAGCTGCTGCGCAGGACGATCCTCGCGACGATCGCCGAACATCGGCTGCACGACGAGTTGAGCGTATCGCCGCCGCGCGACGCGGGCGACGAGGACGCGCTGCTCACGCGCGTCGATGCCTGGCTCTGCGAGCTGAAGGAAGCGCAGATCCGCGACGGGCTGCACGTGTTCGGCGCGTCGCCGGCCGGTCGCCAGCGCCGCGATACGCTGCTCGCGCTGGCGCGCTTTCCGGTCGGCGACGGCAAGGGGCCGCGCGCGGGGCTGATCGGCGCGCTCGCGCGCGATCTCGCGCTCGGCGACGATTTCGATCCGCTCGCGGCCGACTGGGCCGCGCCGTGGAACGGCCCGCGCCCCGACGTGCTGCAGGCGCTCGACGCGTCGCCGTGGCGACATGCGGGCGATACGCGCGAGCGGCTCGAACGTCTTGCGCAACAGTGGCTCGATCGCCTCTGCGCGGATGCGTCCGGCGACGCGTTCGCCGCACCGCCAGGCGCATGGCCGCATACGCTGCCGGTGATCGAACGCATCCGCGCGACGCTGATGCCGGCGCTCGACGCGTGCGGCCGCGAGGAAATGCGCCAGCTGCTGCGCGGGCTCGGCGGCCGCTTCGTGCCGCCGGGGCCGAGCGGTTCGCCGTCGCGCGGCCGCCCGGACGTGCTGCCGACCGGCCGCAATTTCTACTCGGTCGACACGCGCGCGGTGCCGACCCAGGCCGCATGGTCGCTCGGCCTGAAATCCGCGCAGCAGCTGATCGAACGCCATCTGCAGGACCACGGCGACTATCCGCGCGCGATCGGCCTGTCCGTCTGGGGCACCGCGACGATGCGCACCGGCGGCGACGATATCGCGCAGGCGTTCGCGCTGCTCGGCGTGCGGCCGAAATGGGCGCACGGCAGCCATCGCGTGACCGACTTCGAGATCCTGCCGATCGAGATCTTCGACCGGCCGCGCATCGACGTGACGCTGCGCGTGTCGGGCTTCTTCCGCGACGCGTTCCCGAACCTGATGCATCTGTTCGATGCGGCCGTGCAGGCCATCGCGGCGCTCGACGAGCCCGAGCACCTGAACCCGGTGCGCGCGCGCATCGAGCGCGAACGGAATCAGTGGATCGCGCAGGGCGTGCCGGCCGACGACGCGCGGCGCCGCGCGGGCTGGCGCGTGTTCGGCGCGCGGCCGGGCAGCTACGGCGCCGGCCTGCAGGACCTGATCGACCAGCGCCGCTGGCAGACCGACGCGGATCTGGCCGACACGTATCGGCAGTGGGGCGGCTACGCGTATGCGCAGAACAGCGCGGGCGACGCCGCGCCCGACGTGTTCGGTGCGCGGCTCGCGACGATCGACGTCGTCGTGCAGAACCAGGACAGCCGCGAGCACGACATCCTCGACTCGAACGACTACTACCAGTTCCAGGGCGGCATGACGGCGGCCGTGCGGCATCTGTCGGGGCGGCAGCCGAGCATCTACCACGGCGATCACGCGAACCCGGCCGCACCGAAGATGCGTACGCTGCGCGAGGAGATTGCGCGCGTGATCCGCTCGCGCGTCGTCAACCCGAAATGGCTCGACGGCGTGAAGCGCCACGGCTACAAGGGCGCGGCCGAAATGGCCGCGACCGTCGACTACCTGTACGGCTATGACGCGACCGCGCGCGTGCTGTCCGATCACCAGTACGCGCTGGTCGCCGACGCGTACCTGTTCGACGACGACACGCGCGCGTTTCTCGAGCGGCACAACCCGAAGGCGCTGCACGGCATCTGCGAACGCTTCGTCGAAGCGATGCAGCGCGGACTGTGGCAGCAGCCGGGCGACTATCGCGCGCGCATCGAAGCGGTGTGGCTCGCGAGCGAACAACTTCAGGAAGGAGAGCGGCGATGACCGAGCCGACGATGCAACACGCCCGCGCGGGCCTGCCCGCGGTCTTTCCGTTTGCCGCGCTGGTTGCGCAGCAGCCGTTGCAGCAGGCGCTGTTGCTCGCCGCGATCGATCCGTCGCTCGGCGGCGTGCTCGTCAGCGGGCCGCGCGGCACCGCGAAATCGACCGCCGCGCGGGCGCTCGCCGAACTGCTGCCGGAAGGCGCGTTCGTCACGCTGCCGCTGTCGGCCACCGACGAGCAGGTGACGGGCACGCTCGATCTCGCGCATGCGCTCGCGGAGAACGGCGTGCGCTTCCGCCCGGGCCTGCTTGCGCGCGCGCATCGCGGCGTGCTGTACGTCGACGAGGTGAACCTGCTTGCCGACGGCCTCGTCGATACGCTGCTCGACGTCGCCGCGAGCGGCGTGAACGTGGTCGAGCGCGATGGCGTGTCGCATGCGCACGATGCGCGCTTCGTGCTGGTCGGCACGATGAATCCGGAAGAAGGCGAACTGCGCCCGCAACTGCTCGACCGCTTCGGGCTGATGGTCGAGCTCGACAACTGCTTCGACGCCGCGCAGCGCGAGCGCATCGTGAAGGCACGGCTGGCGTTCGATCTCGATCCGCACGCGTTTCGCGCGCGCCACGCGGATGCGCAGGCCGCGCTCGGCGAGCAGATTCGCGCGGCGCGCGCACGGCTGCCCGCGCTCGGTTTCGACGATGCCGTGCATGCGCGCGTCAGTGCGCTGTGCATCGACGCGGCCGTCGACGGGCTGCGCGCCGACCTCGTGATGCTGCGCGCCGCGCGCGCGCTCGCCGCGCTCGAACAGGCCGACGCCGTGACGGTCGGCCATGTCGAGCGCGTCGCCGAAGCCGTGCTGCGGCATCGGCGCCATGCGGGCGAGCCGCCGGCGTCCGGAACATCGCAGCCCGACGGCGAGCGCGACGAACGCGCAGCGGCGCACGCGCACGAAGCGGCGGCCCATACGTCGGGGCCGGCGCGAGGCGACGCAACGGAATCGGAGGCCGACTGGGGCTATCTGCCGCCCCAGCCGGCCGGCCTGCGCGACGTGAAGGGCGTGGTCCCGCTGCCGCTAAAAAAACGCTGAGCCATCGAGCCGGCGCCGCCGCGAACCCGGTTCGCGGTCCTCGATGGCATGCAGGCGCCGCCGCGCGTGTGCCGGGCATCGTGCGCGCGGGCACGGCCGTCGCGTGGCCCGCGACGCTCGCCGTGAAGCGCGCCGGGCAGCTGCAGGCCGCACATCTGCGTTTCCGGAAACGGGCCGGCGCGCCGCGCACGCTGCATTGCTTCGTGCTCGACTGTTCGGCGTCGATGCTGTCGCACGACCGGCTCGCGCTCGCGAAGGGACTGCTCGTCGCTTACTTCGACGAGGCCGCGCGCACACGGGCCGAGACGGCGCTGATCTGTTTCGGCGGCAATGGCGCAACGCGGCGCTTCGGCCCGGCCGTGCCGCGCTGGTGGAACGCGCGCTGGCTCGATCCGGTGGCGGGCGGTGGCGGCACGCCGCTCGCGGACGGCCTCGCGGCCGCCGCGCAATTGCTCGCGCGCGACGCGCGGCGCGATCCGGACAAGCAGCGCTGGCTGTGGGTGCTGTCCGACGGCCGTACGCGCGACACGCCGGCGCAGCCGGCGGCGGCCGATCACGTCGTGTTCGTCGACTTCGACGACGCGGCCGTGCGGATCGGGCAGGGCGCGCGCCTGGCCGCCGCGTGGGGCGCGCAATGGGTGACGGCCGGCATGCTCGGCCGCGAGGCCGGCCACCGATAGCGCCTCCCGCACCGGCCGCGCGGTGACCCGACGCGAGGCGGCGGCCGACGCTGCGCTATGATCGGCGTTTCTCTCCGATGGAAATGCCGCCATGCAAGTGCTGGTCGATGCCGACGCGTGTCCCGCCGTCATCAAGGACATGCTGTTCCGCGCCGCGCGTCGCGCCGAAGTCTGCGTGACGCTGGTCGCCAACCAGTATCTGCGCACGCCGCCGTCGCCGTTCATCAAGGCGCTGCAGGTGCCGGCGGGCTTCGACGCGGCCGACGCGCGCATCGTCGAGCTGACGACGGCCGGCGACCTCGTGATCACCGCCGATATTCCGCTGGCCGCTGCGGTCCTGGACAAGGACGCGCATGCGCTCGATCCGCGCGGCAACTGGTTCAGCCGCGACACGATCGAGGAGCGCCTGTCGATGCGCGCGATGATGGACCAGTTGCGCAGCGCGGGCGTCGAGACGGGCGGACCGGCGCCGTTCAGCGCGCGCGACGGCAAGACGTTTGCCGCGCAGCTCGACCGCTTCCTCGCGCGCCACGGCGCGCGGTGACGCCGGGCCCGGCCGGCGGTTCGGGCGCTTCGGCTGCGTGCGTCGATCGCGTCGATTGCCGGCCTGGCTGCGGTTGCGATCGCGCGTCGCGCAGGCAAACGTCGCCGCACGACGATGCAGGCCGGCGCCGACGCTGATATCGTGGCGCGTACAACAACGACTATCACGGAGTGCACGCGTGTCGCCGACCCGACTTCTCGTCCCCACCTTCACGCAACTGCTGCGCGCCCAGTCCGCGTGGCTCGACAAGGCGGCCGCGCATCGGCAGGCCGCGGGCGGCGAGCCCGATGCGCTGCTGACGCTACGGCTCGCGCCCGACATGTATCCGCTCGCCGCGCAGGTGCGGTTCACCTGCTTCCAGGCGCTGGAGCCCGTTCATCGCCTGCGCGGCGAGGCGCTGCCGGACGCGCTGCTCGCGTTGCGCGAGGCCGGATGGCATGCGGATGAACGACCGGGCACGCTGCGCGAGGCGCAGCAGAACCTCGCCGGCGCACTGGCCTTGCTCGACGGGCTGGCGCCGGACGCACTCGACGGCGGCGCCGCGCTGCCGGTCTCGCTCGCGCTGCCGAACGGGATCGTGTTCGACATGACGGGCGAGCAGTATGCGCGCGACTGGGCGCTGCCGCAGTTCCACTTTCACGCGATCGCCGCGTACATGATCCTGCGTCACCACGGCGTCGAACTCGGCAAGGCCGACTATGTGCCCCACATGATGGCGTACATTCGCCCCGGCACGCTGCCGCAGCAGTGAGCCGCCCGGATTTTCCCTGCCGGCGGCCCTGGCCGATTTTTGGCTGGTTAGAGTCGCATCACGAGACGGCCGCGACGCGTACGCCCAGCTGCGACGCGCGACGGTCGGTCCTGACGACAACGACTGCGGGGTTTCGAATCATGAGCGCTTCCATCCGATCCTTTCCAACCGGCCCGGTCGGCGGCGTCGTCGCGGGTATCGCGATGATCGCGGCTGGCATCTGGCTGGGGCTGCATCCGGCCGTCCTGCACGCCGACGCGGGGCCCGGCGATTCTGTCGCGGTCGGCCTCGCGATGATCGGCGCGTTTGCCGCCGTCTACGGCAGCCACGAACTGCGGCGCAGAAAGCGTCGCTGATTCGCGCCGCGCGCCACGCGGACGGCATTGCGCGCGTCCGCGATCCGGCGCATCCGCGCCGTCAGGGGATCGCGCCGTCCGCCTGCGCCGAAAAACGTTCGAGATGCAGCAGTTCGATGATCTTGCGCGTCGGCACGCTCGCGCGCAGCGTCTCGAGCCGTTCGATCGGAAACCACTTGCAGCGGACGATTTCATTGCTTGCGCGCGGCGTCAGCCAGGCCGGCACGTCGGCGACGAACACATGGTGCAGCTTCGTCAGCCCGCCGAACTGCACCGCATAGTTCAGCGCGAGTCCTTCCAGCCGCGTTTCCTCCGCCAGTTCGCGCTGCGCGGCCTCCAGCGGGGTTTCTCCGCGCCGGATCGTGCCGCCCGGCAGCGCCCAGCGCGACGCGGTGCGCGCGACCAACAGCACGCTGCTGCGCTGGCGGCAAACGATCGTGGCTCTTTCCTTGAAGGTGTCCGGCCCGGTGCTCATGTTCGGTAAAACAGGTGCTCAAGCGTGAAAAAAGTGCGCATCGACCGGACCTCGCCGGCCCGATGACCGAAAGCCGATCGGCATAAGCGCCGGCGCGGCATGCAGGCCGCCGCGCCGATCATACCCATCGTTCATGACAATTCCGTGCGTGGCGGCGTACCGCGCGCGTCGTCACGAACGCGTATAGAGCCCACCACGCGTCGGTTTCACATGGCGCGCATGGCGGCGCTTGTGAACCGCGTGCCGGTGCTGGCGCGCAGGCGGCGCCACATGCCGGCGTGCCGGCGCAGGGCGAGCCGTGGTCGCGCCGGCCTGCGGCGCGGCCTGTCCTTCGCCGAAGTGGAAAGTCTGGGTCTGGGCGTGTCCGACGCCCAGTGTCGACGCCAGCACGACGGCAGCCAGCAGCATGCGTTTCATGAAATCTCCGCTTGTCTCGAGGGGAACGTTTTTTCGCCAGCTTAACGAACGGCGGGACGTCGCCGCAACCGGCACGTCGCCGATACGGAGCAACCGGCATTCCGGTGTCCGCGCACGATGCCGGGGCGGGCACATCCGGACTTGACAACAAAATTCCCGTGCATGAATATAAATTCACACACACGAATTATTCGTCGAGACCGGAGCGGCATGCGGCAGCGCCGCCGCCCGGCATCCGCGGCGATTCGATCCACCGGAAGCAGGAGCGAGACGCATGATGGAACACGAGCAGCAGGGCGCGCTGGCGGGACTGCGCATCATCGACCTGTCGCGGGTGCTGGGCGGCCCGTATGCGACGCAGATCCTCGCCGATCACGGCGCGGAAGTGATCAAGGTCGAGCCGCCGTCCGGCGACGAGACGCGCGGCTGGGGGCCGCCGTTCGACGGCGATACGGCGTCATACTTCCTCGGCGTGAACCGCAACAAGCTCGGCATCGCGCTCGACCTGACGCAGCCCGCCGACCGCGAGCGGCTGCTCGCGCTGCTCGAGCATGCCGACGCGATCGTCGAGAACTTCCGGATCGGCACGATGGAGCGCTGGGGTCTCGGCTTCGACACGCTGCACGCGCGCTTCCCGCGGCTCGTCCATTGCCGCGTGTCGGGCTTCGGCGCCGACGGCCCGCTCGGCGGGCTGCCCGGCTACGATGCGGCCGTGCAGGCGCTGGCCGGGCTGATGAGCGTGAACGGCGAGGCGGGCGGCGCGCCGTTGCGGGTCGGCGTGCCGATCGTCGATCTGGTCACGGGGCTGAACGCGGCGCTCGGCGTGCTGATGGCGCTGCGCGAACGCGACCGCAGCGGCCGCGGCCAGTTCGTCGAAGCGACGCTGTTCGACTGCGCGCTGTCGATCCTGCATCCGCATACGCCGAACTACTTCCACTCGGGCCGCACGCCCGTGCGCACCGGCAACGCGCACCCGAACATCACGCCGTACGACAGCTTTCCGACGGCGAGCGTCGACGTGTTCCTGGCGGTCGGCAACAACGGCCAGTTCGCGGCGCTGTGCGACGTGCTCGGCACGCGCGACTGGCTCGACGATCCGCGCTTCGCCGACAATCGCGCGCGCAGCGCGAACCGCGCCGCGCTGCGCGCGCTGCTCGAAGCGGCGCTGGCCGGACACGACGGTGCGGCGCTCGCCGAGCGGCTGATGCGCAGCGGCGTGCCGTGCGCGCCGGTGCTCGGGCTCGACGCCGCACTCGACCAGCCGCACGTCGCGCATCGCGCGATGAAGGTCGAGCTGGGCGCGCACCGCGGCATCGCGTCGCCGATCAAGCTCGGCCGCACGCCGGCCACGTACCGGCGGCCGCCGCCCGCGCTGAACGAACACGCGGCGCAGGTGTTCGCCGACCACGACACGCGCCCGGACTGACCGCCATCGCGCATCCCGGCGCCCGGCGGCGCCGCACCGGCGCGCATGCCGCGCCGCATACCAGGACCTTGCCGGCCCGCGCGCGCTGCGCGGCCGGCGCAACAGGAGACGCATCATGCTCGCTTGGATCGGCGCGATCGCCATCGTCGCGCTGTTCGGCCTGATCATCACGAAGCGGCTGTCGCCGCTCGTCGCGCTGATCGTCGTGCCGGTGGCCGCGTCGCTCGCGGCCGGCTTCGGGTTGACGACCGGCAAGTTCATCGTGCACGGCGTGCAGAACATCGGGCCGATCGCCGGCATGTTCGTTTTTGCGATTCTATTTTTCGGGATCCTCACCGATGCGGGGATGCTCGATCCGATCATCGCCGGCGTACTGCGCGTGATCGGCTGCCATCCGCCGCGCATCGTGGTCGGCTCGGCGCTGCTCGCGCTGCTGATCCACCTGGACGGCTCGGGCGCGGTGACGTTCCTCGTCACGCTGCCCGCGATGATGCCGCTTTATACGCGGCTCGGCATGGATCGCCGCATCCTCGCGTGCGTCGCGTCGATGGCGGCCGGCGTCAACTTCCTGCCGTGGGTCGGGCCGATGCTGCGTGCCTCGGCGGCGCTGCACATCCCGGGCTCCGCGATCTTCATGCCGATGATTCCGGTGCAACTGGTCGGGCTCGCGTTCGTGTTCGGCACCGCATGGGTGCTCGGCGTGCGCGAGGCGAAGCGGCTCGGGCTCGATCGCGCGGGCGCGGCCTCGATGGCGATCGCGCCGCGCGAGCTGAGCGACGCCGAACGCGCGCTGCGCCGGCCCGATCGGTTCGCGGTCAACCTCGTGCTGACGCTGGTCGTGCTCGTCACGCTGGTGTCGGGCATCGTCGATCCGATGGTGATGTTCATGCTCGGCACGGTCGCGGCGCTCGTGATCAATTATCCGGACGTGCAGGCGCAGCGCGAGCGCATCGACGCGCATGCAAAGGCCGCGCTGATGATGGCCAGCGTGCTGCTCGCGGCGGGCGCATTCACCGGCATCATGTCCGGCACCGGGATGCTGAAGGCGATGGCCGAGGTCGTCGTCGCGCATGTGCCGGTCGAGCATGCGCGCCACATGCCGTTCGTGCTTGGCCTGCTGTCGATGCCGCTCAGCCTGCTGTTCGATCCCGATTCGTTCTATTTCGGCGTGCTGCCGGTGCTCGCGGAGAGCGCGAAGCTGCTCGGCGTGCCGCCGATCCAGATGGCGCAGGCCGCGTTGCTCGGCCAGATGACGACCGGCTTTCCGGTGAGTCCGCTCACGCCCGCGACGTTCCTGATCGTCGGCCTGACCGGCGTCGAGCTTGCCGAGCACCAGAAATTCACGATTCCGTTCCTGTTCGCCGCCACCGTGCTGATGGTGTTCGCCGCGGTCGCGACGGGCGTGTTTCCGTTATGAGCGGCGCGGCCGCTCGCGTTTTCCGGGAGAGCAGTCCATGCAGTTCGACCTGACCGACGACCAGCGCGCGATCGAAGGCGCGATCGACAAAATCTGCGCGCGCTTCGGCGATGAATACTGGCTCGAGCGCGATCGCGCGGGCGGGTTTCCCGACGACTTCCACGCGGCGCTCGCCGAGGCCGGCTGGCTCGGCATCGCGATGGACCCGGCGTACGGCGGCGCCGGGCTCGGGATGACCGAGGCCGCGCTGATGATGCGCACCATCAGCGCATCGGGCGCGGGCCTGTCGGGCGCGTCGGCCGTGCACATGAACATCTTCGGGCTCAATCCCGTGCAGGTGTTCGGCAGCGACGCGCAGAAGGCGCGCTTCCTGCCGCCGCTGATCGCCGGGCGCGACAAGGCATGCTTCGCGGTGACCGAGCCCGACGCCGGCCTCGATACCACGCACCTGAGCACGCAGGCGCGCCGCGACGGCGACCACTACGTGCTGAGCGGCCGCAAGATCTGGATCTCGACCGCGCAGGTCGCGAACCGGATGCTGATCATTGCGCGCACGACGCCGCTCGACGCGGTCGCCCGGCCGACCGACGGGCTGAGCCTGTTCTATACCGAACTCGACCGCGCGCACGTCGAGGTGCGCGAGATCGAGAAAATGGGCCGCAAGGCGGTCGATTCGAACATGCTGTTCATCGACAACCTGCGCGTGCCGCGCGACGACCTGATCGGCAACGAAGGCGAGGGCTTCCGCTATCTGCTGCACGGGCTCAACCCCGAGCGGATCCTGATCGCGGCCGAAGCGATCGGTCTCGGGCAGGCCGCGCTGCGCCGCGCGACGCAGTATGCGCAGGAGCGCGTCGTGTTCGGCCGGCCGATCGGGCAGAACCAGGCGATCCAGCATCCGCTCGCGCAGGCGTGGATGCAGCTCGAGGCCGCGTGGCTGATGGTGATGAAGGCGGCGACGCGCTACGACGCCGGGCAGTCGTGCGGCGCGGAGGCGAACGCCGCGAAATACCTCGGCGCGGAAGCCGCGTTCCAGGCCTGCCAGACGGCCGTCGCGACGCTCGGCGGGATGGGCTACGCGAAGGAATACCACGTCGAGCGCTACCTGCGCGAGTGTATGATTCCGAGGCTCGCGCCCGTCAGCCCGCAACTGATCCTCTGCTACATCGCGGAGAAGGTGCTGGGGCTGCCGAAGTCGTACTGACCGTACCGACGCGGCGGCCGTTGCGGCGCGCGATTTCCCGTTCCGTTTCAAGCGCTCGTCATGGACGTCAAACTCGTTGCCCGCACGCTCGACCTGTTCGAGCTGTTCGCCGCCGAACGGCGGCCGCTGCCGCTCACCGAACTCGCGCGCCTGCTGAACGTGCCGGCGTCGAGCTGTCTCGCGATGGCGCGCACGCTCGTCAGCCGCGGCTATCTGTACGAAGTGCGCAAGCGCGGCGGCTACTATCCGACGCGGCGCCTGCAGACCATCGCCGCCGCGATCGACGCGACCGATCCGGTCGTCGACATGGTGCATCCGCATCTCGTCGCGCTGCGCGACGCGAGCCGCGAGACGGCCGTGCTCGGCAAGATCCAGGGCGCCTCGGTCACGTATCTCGACGTCGTCGAGTCGGAGCAGGCGATCCGCTATACGCGCCAGCCGGGCGAACTGCGCCCGCTGCATGCGAACTCGATCGGCAAGGCGATCTTCGCGGAGCTGCCGGCCGACGCGCAGCAGACGCTCGGCGCGCAACTGTCGTTCGAGCGCTTCACCGACGCGACCGTGCCGGACCTGCCGGCGCTCGTCGCGCAGACCGCGCCGTTTCGCGCACAGGGCTGGGCCGAGAATTTCGGCGAAAGCGCGCCCGAGCTGTCGGCGATCGCAGTCGCGCTGCCGCTCGACGGCGACTGGTACGGGCTGTCGGTCGTCGGGCCGACCGAGCGGATTCGCCAGCATCGCGATGCGCATGCGGCGCTGCTCGTCGACGCCAAGGCGCGGCTGCTGGCCGAACAGGCGCGCGCGTAGCGCGGCCGGTGCCGGCGAAGGCCGCGCTCAGCGATACCAGCGCGGCGTGTAGACCCATTCGCGCCCGTCGCCGATCGCGAAACGCCGCGTCGTCGACGAGCCGACGATCACCATCGTGCGCATGTCGACCTGGTCGCTGCGCAGCGCGCCGAGCGTCGTCGTCGCGAGCGTCGCGCCGGGCCGGCCGATGTCGCGGCCGAGCACGACGACCGTGCCGGCCGCGCGATGCGCGCGCACGATCTCGAGCGCGCGGTCGAGCTGCCATGGCCGCGCACGCGAGATCGGGTTGTAGAACGCCATCACGAGATCGGCTTCGGCGGCATGCCGCAGGCGCGTCTCGATCACCCCCCACGGCTTCAGGTTGTCCGACAGCGAGATCGCGCAGAAGTCGTGGCCGAGCGGCGCGCCGGCCTGCGCGGCGGTTGCGAGCGACGCCGAGATGCCGGGCTCGATGCGCAGGTCGACCTTCGCCCATTGCGGGTCGCGCGTGTCGTCGAGCGCTTCGAGCACGGCCGCGGCCATCGCGAACACGCCCGGATCGCCCGACGACACGACCGCGACCCGCCGACCTTCGGCCGCGAGCTCGAACGCATGGCGCGCCCGCTGCATTTCCTCGCGATTGTCGGTGCCGTGCACGCGCTGGTCCGCGCGGAACGGCCCGGCCATGTCCACGTAGGTCGTGTAGCCGAGGATGTCGGTCGCATCGGCGAGCGCCGCGCGTGCGGCGGGCGTCAGCCATGCGCTGCCGCCGGGGCCGAGGCCAAGCACGGTCAGGCGGCCGCGCGCACGACCGAGCGTGGCGGGATCGACCGGATGCGGCGCGACCGCGCAGGCGAGGCCGTTCGATGCACCGCGCATCGCATGCGGCAAGCGAAGGGCGCGGGCGAGCAGGGTGGCGGCGCCGGAGCCGGCCGGCATGTCGGCTGTATCGGCTGTATCGGCTGTATCGGCTTCGTCCGGCGTGCCGGGATCGACGAAGCGCAGCGCAACGTGCAGCGCTTGCGCGGCCTCTTCGAGCGCCGCGTCGCCGATCGCCCACGCCGGCGCGACGATCGCCGCAAGCGCGGGCCGTGCGAGCCCGTGCGCATCGAGCAGCGCTTCGATCCGCGCGGCCAGCGGCTCGGCAGCCTGCGCGGCCCGCCCATCGACGCCGACCACCACGCTGCGCGGATGAATCACCAATTCATCGCGCGCGCCACGCCACGCTTCGGGGCTCACGCGAATCGCGTGCGTGGCCGCCGCGTCGCGCGGCAGCGCGACCTCGTCGAGCCAGGGCGCCGCGCCGTCGATGCGCGTCGACGCGCCCGCCAGCAGGTCGGACACGAAGCGCTTGCCCTGCGCGAGATCGGCGAGCGCATAGCCGTCCGGCGGATTGAGCACGCAGGCGCCGAAACGCAGTTCGCCGCTCGTCGTGATCGCCGGTGCGATGCCGAGCTGCGCGGCGATCTCGCGCGCGATCGCGTTGACGCCCGTCAACCCGCCGAGCAGCGGCACGACGGCCGAGCCGTCCTCGGCGACCGCGAGCACCGGCGGCTCGACACCCTTGTCGGCCAGCGCGGGCGCGATGCAGCGAATCACGATGCCGGCCGCGCACAGCGCGACGATCGGCAGTCCGCGCGCATAGAGTTCGCGCAGATGCGCGCCGAGCTCGTCGAACGACACGTCGGCGGCCACGCGCGACGCGAGCCCGTGCACCTGCGCGCCCGGATAGCCGGCCTGGATGCGGCGCGCGGTGTCGAGTGCGCCTGCGCCGAGGATCACGATCGCGGGCGGCGTGGTCATCCTTGCCATTTTTCCCCCGGCACGACCAGCAGCGAGAAATACGGCGACGCCATCGGATCGACTTGATCGAGCGGCACGATGCGCTGGTTCGCCATCGTCGCGCGCTCGACGTACCGCGCGCGGGCGGCGAGGCCCAGCTCGTCGAGCACGCGCCGCACCTTGTCGAAGTTGCGGCCGAGCTTCATCACGACGGCCGCGTCGGCCTGCGCGAGACGCGTGCGCAGTTCGTGCTCCGGCAGCACGCCGGACAGCACCGACAGGCTCTGGTTGCGATAGACGAGCGGCTGGCCGAGCACGGCCGTGCCGCCCAGCATCGCGCACACGCCCGGCACGACCTCGGTGTCGTAGCGCGGCGCGAGGCGGTCGTGCAGATACATGTACGACCCGTAGAAGAACGGATCGCCTTCGCAGATCACCGCGACGTCGCGCCCGGCGTCGAGGTGCGACGCGACGATCTCGGCCGCCGTGTCGTAGAAATCGGCGATCACGTTCTCGTAGCAGAGCGGCGGCGGCAGCGCCTCGGTCGTCACCGGATAGACGAGCGGCAGTTGCAGCTGCGCGTCGTGCAGATGCGCCTCGACGATGCCGTACGCATTGCCTTTCTTGCCCTTCGCGACGAAATACGCGACCACCGGCGCGGCCTGCAGCATGCGCACCGCCTTCAGCGTCATCAGCTCGGGGTCGCCGGGGCCGACGCCGATCCCGAACAGGCGTCCGCGCGCGGCCGTCATTCGGCCTCCGTCGCGAGCGCGTTGACCGCGGCGGCGGCCATCGCGCTGCCGCCGCGCCGGCCGAGCAGCGCGACATACGGCACGCCGCGGCTGTCTGCGTCGAGCAGCGCCTTCGATTCGGCCGCGCCGATGAAGCCGACCGGGAAACCGAGGATCAGCGCGGGGCGCGGCGCGCCGGCATCGATCATGTCGAGCAGATGGAACAGCGCGGTCGGCGCGTTGCCGATCGCGACGACGCTGCCCGCGAGGTGCGGGCGCCACAGTTCGAGCGCCGCGGCCGACCGCGTGTTGCCGAGGCGGCGCGCGAAATCGGGCACCTCGGGCTCGTTGAGCGTGCAGAGCACGCGGTTGCGGGCCGGCAGGCGTGCGCGCGTGATGCCTTCCGCGACCATCTTCGCGTCGCAGAGGATCGGCGCGCCGGCGGCGAGCGCGTCGCGGCCCGCCTTGCCGGCGCCGGCCGAGAAGCGCAGGTCGTAGACGACGTCGACCATGCCGCACGCGTGAATCACGCGCACCGCGAGTTTCTCGAGATCGGGCGGAATCCGCGACAGGTCGGCCTCGGCGCGGATCGTCGCGAACGACTGGCGGTAGATTTCCTGCCCGTCGCGAATATAGTCAAGCATCGGTGGTGTCCTGGCTGTGCCGCGCGCGCGAGAGCGCCGCCGCGGCCTGGTCAATCGTCAGATGGCGCGCCAGCGGGGCGCCGCGCCCCGCGGTGGCATCGCGCCGGTACAAGTCGTAATGCGCCGGAGCAACCGCGACGAGCGTGTGCGTCGCCGGACGCGGCAGCGCGCAATGGCGCTCGCAGCCGCTCAGGTGCGCATCGATCGGCCGGCCGACGCGGGCGGCCAGCGCGAGCGCGTCGCGTTTGGTATCGGCGCGCGCCTTCGCGCAGCCCGTGCTGCCGGTGCAGGCGACCAGCGTCGCCAGCGGATCGGACGGCGCGCACACGAGGCCGAGCGCGGCGAATTCGTCGAGCACGGCCGGCGCACGGGCCGCTGCGACGCCGTGGATGAACACGCCTTGCCATGGCGTCATCGACAGCGTGCCGTCGCCGTCGGCTTCGGCGCAGGCGGCGAGCCGTTCGAGTTGCGCCGCGTCGAGCCGTCCGAGCGCGAACTGCGCGCCGACGCTGCAGCGGCCTGCGTCGAGCGACGCGCGCGCGCCGAAGCGCAGCGCGGCGTCGGAGGGCGGGCGACGCCAGCCGGCCAGCGCCGGATCGGTGACCAGCGGGAACGGCAGGTAGCGCCGCGCGTGTTCGAGCAGCGCGGCTTCGTTGCTGGTCGCCAGCAGCGCGCGCATGCGCGTCACGTCGGCCGGCGCGAGATCGAGGAAGGCGAGCAGCAGCGCGCGCACGAGCGCGACGGTCTGCCCGGGCGACACGTCGATCGACGCGGGCGCGTCGCGCTGCGCGACGGGCGGGCATCCGGCGAGCCCGGCCGCGATGCGCACGTCGCCGTCCGCGCGACGCCACGCGGCGAGCCAGATATCGTGAGGATGATCGAGCGCCGCGACCGATTCGCCGCCGTCGAGCTGGATCGAGAACTTCGGCGACAGTTCGCCGCGACGCGGCTCGTTTGCGAGCATCCGCAACAGCGGTGCCGCGAGTGCGCGGCTGTCGAGCCATGCGGCCGGATCGTGTCCGGCGAGCGGGCTGAGCATCAGGTTGCGCGCGTCGTCGCTGGCGGCGAGCGCGGCCGCATCGTCGGCATCGACCTGCGGGCCGAGCCCGGCGTCGAGCAGCGCACGCGTCAGCGCGGCGGCCGCGCCGTCGCGAATGCCGCGCAGCTGCAGATTCGCGCGATTGGTCGCGTCGATCGCGCCGGAGCCGTACGCGCGCGCGGCGTCGGCGATCGCGCGCGCCTGTCGTGCGTGAAGCCGGCCGCCGGGCAGCTTGATCCGGCACAGTCCGCCGTCGGCGGCCGCGACCACGCGCACGAGCCCCGGACAGGCCGACGGGCGCACGACGGACGATGCGGAAACGGAAACGGGGGCGGAACTCAAGAGGCACCGGGACAGTGTCGCGCCGCGGCCAACGCATCGGTACACCCCGCCCGATGCCGGCTGGCACGCACGCACTTTCAGGCCGGCAGGTCTCCTGGCTGACAGGTCGGCGCCGGCTCCCGGCCTTCCCGGTGAAACCAGTGGCGTGAGGGGGGAACGGCTCGCTGTCTACAGTTGCGGGGGCAGCCACAGCAGCGCGATGCGCCCTGTGTTCCCTCTTCGGCCCCGAAGGGCACCGGCGAACGAACGCGCGTAGCATACCCGATTTCGCGGGCGGCTCGCGACCGGAAAACCGTGCGGCGGACGTGGACGGCGGCGGCATCGTGGCGAAGCCGTCGTCGGTTGGACGGCGATGCCGGCCGCGCGCGCGTCGCCGATATTTCGTCAGCCGAATCGGCCGCGCACCGACTCGTCCGCATGCGCAGGCGACGCCCGCCCGGCAAGTGAAACGCGGAGTGGAACACGGTACTATCCCGTTTTTCGCGATGCGGACCGGTACGCGGTCGGCAACAGGACGAACGATGGGGAAGGGTGCATGACGGCATGGCTGACGGTGGTGGGCATCGGCGACGACGGCTTCGCGGGGCTCGGCCGCGCCGCACGCCGCGCGCTGCTCGACGCGACGCTCGTCGTCGGCGCGAAGCGGCATCTCGACATGCTGCCGTCGCGGCTCCCGGCCGCGCGTGAAGCGTGGCCGTCGCCGTTCGAGCTGTCGGGCGTGCTCGCGCGCCGCGGCACGCCCGTTTGCGTGCTTGCAAGCGGCGACCCGATGCTGTTCGGCGTCGGCGCGACGCTGGCGCGCCAGCTTGGCGCCGACGAATGGCGCGTGCTGCCCGCGCCGTCGTCGCTGTCGCTCGCGGCCGCGCGCCTCGGCTGGGCGTTGCAGGAGGTCGGCGCGGTGTCGCTGGTCGGCCGTCCGCTCGCGACGCTGGCGCGCCACCTGCTGCCGGGGCGGCGCCTGTTCGTGCTGAGCGCCGACGGCCGCACGCCGGCCGAGGTCGCGGCGGAACTCGCCGCACGCGGCTTCGGGCCCACGCGCATCACCGTGTTCGAGCATCTCGGCGGCCCGCTCGAGCGGCGTCTCGACGGGCTCGCGCAGGACTGGGCCGTCGACGAGACGGCCGCGCTGAACCTCGTCGCGCTCGACTGCATGGCCGGCCCCGACGCGCCGCGCCGCGCGCTTACGCCCGGCCTGCCCGACGACGCCTATCGCCACGACGGCCAGCTGACCAAGCGCGACATGCGCGCGCTGACGCTCGCGCGTCTCGCGCCGGTGCCCGGCGAACTGCTGTGGGACGTCGGCGCCGGCAGCGGATCGATCGGCATCGAATGGATGCGTGCGCATCCGTCGTGCCATGCGATCGCGATCGAGGCGCATGCGGAGCGGCAGCGCTTCATCGAACACAACCGCGATGCGCTCGGCGTGCCGGGCCTGCAGCTCGTCGCCGGCCGCGCGCCCGATGCGCTCGCGGGGCTGGCGGCGCCCGACGCGATCTTCGTCGGCGGCGGCGCAACGGCGCCCGGCGTGCTCGCTGCGTGCTGGGCGGCGCTGAAGCCCGGCGGCCGGCTCGTCGCGAACGCGGTCACGCTGCAGGGCGAAGTCGCGCTCGCCGCGTGGCGCGACGCGCAGGGCGGCACGCTCACGCGCGTGGCGCTTTCGCACGCGGAACCGCTGGGCCGCTTCGACACGTGGCGGCAGGCGCTGCCCGTCACGCTGTACGACGTACGCAAGCCGGACGCGCCGGCTCCGACATGATGCGCGACGAAACCCCCGAACAGCCTGCGCCGCTGCGCTTCGGCTACACGACCGGCAGCTGCGCGACCGCGACGTCGCTCGCCGCCGCGCGCCTGCTGCTCGCGGGCCGCGCGGACGACGCGGTCGAGATCGTGCTGCCGAAAGGGCAGCGCGTGATGATGCGCCTCGAATTCTGCCGCGCCACGGCCGACGGCGCGGAAGCCGGCACACTGAAGGACGCCGGCGACGACCCCGACGTCACGCACGGCGCGCTGATCTTCGCGCGCGTCGCGCGCGCGGCGGCGCCGGGCGTGCGCTTCCGCGCGGGGCCGGGCGTCGGCACGGTCACGCGCGCGGGGCTCACGCTGCCGGTCGGCGAGCCGGCGATCAATCCGGTGCCGCGCCAGATGATCGCGACGCACCTCGACGCGCTCGCGGCCGAGCATGGCTACGCGGGCGGCTTCGACGTAACGATCGGCGTCGAGGGCGGCGAGGCGCTCGCGCTGAAGACGATGAACCCGCGCCTGGGCATCGTCGGCGGACTGTCGATCCTCGGCACGACCGGCATCGTGCGGCCGTTCTCGTGCTCGGCGTATATCGCGTCGATCCACCAGGGCATCGACGTCGCGCGCGCCAACGGCATCACGCACGTCGCCGCCTGCACCGGCAACGCGAGCGAGGATGCGATGCGCGCGCACTACGGGCTGCCCGACATGGCGCTGATCGAGATGGGCGATTTCGCGGGCGCGGTGCTGAAGCATCTGCGCCGCGCGCCGATCGCGCGGTTGTCGATGTGCGGCGGCTTCGGCAAGCTCAGCAAGCTCGCGGCCGGCCACCTCGACCTGCACAGCCGCCATTCGAGCATCGACCTGCCGCTGCTCGCGCAATGGGCCGCCGAAGCCGGCGCGAGCGATGCGCTGCAGGCCGCGATGCGCTGCGCGAACACGAGCCAGGAAGCGCTGAAGTTCGCCCGGGCCGACGGCGTGCCGCTCGGCGACATCGTCTGCACGCATGCGCTGCGCGTCGCGCGCGACATCGTGCCGGCGTCGGTCGCCGTCGAGATGTTCGCGATCGACCGCCACGGCCGTTTCGTCGGGGAGGCGCGATGAGCGTACGGATCCTGCTGCTCGGCGGCACCGGCGACGCGCTGAAGATCGCACGCGCGCTCGGCCCCGGCCATGTATACAGTCTCGCCGGCCTCGGCAAGGTGCCCGACGACCTGCGCTGCGAGGTGCGCGTCGGCGGCTTCGGCGGCGCCGCGGGGCTCGCCGCGTATCTGCGCGACGCCGGCATCGGCCTCGTGATCGACGCGACGCATCCGTACGCGGCGCGCATCAGCGCGAACGCGGCGGCCGCGGCCCGCGACGCCGGCGTGCCGCTGTGGGCGCTGCGTCGCGCGCCGTGGACGCCGCAACCCGGCGACGACTGGCGCATGGTCGACGACTGGACCGGCATCGAGGCCGCGCTCGCGCCGTTCCGCCGGCCGCTGTGGACGCTCGGCCGCGAACCGCTCGCGCATCTCGACGCGATCCCGCCGCACCAGTTCTGGCTCGTGCGCTGCCTCGATCCGCATCCCGGCAACGCGCGCGCGCAGATCGTCGCTGCGCGCGGGCCGTTTACGCTCGACAGCGAACGTGCACTGTTCGCGCTCGCCGGCATCGACGTCGTCGTCAGCAAGAACAGCGGCGGTGCGGCGACCGAGGCGAAGCTCGAGGTCGCGCGCGAGCGCCGGCTGCCGGTCGTGATGCTGCGCCGGCCGTTGCTGCCCGACGCCGATCGCACGTTCGATTCGGCCGCCGCGCTGCTCGACGCACTCGATCCGGCCGCGCGCGCATGACGCGGCCGTCCAACGCATTGACGGAGTTTTTTCGATGACGGTGTATTTCATCGGCGCGGGTCCCGGCGACCCGGAGCTGATCACGGTGAAGGGCCAGCGCCTCGTACGCACCTGCCCGGTGATTCTGTATGCGGGCTCGCTGGTGCCGGCGGCCGTGCTCGACGGCCATCGCGCGGAGCAGGTCGTCAATACCGCGGCGCTCGATCTCGACGCGATCGTCGCGCTGCTCGCGGCCGCGCATGCGAAAGGGCAGGACGTCGCGCGCGTGCATTCGGGCGACCCGTCGCTGTACGGCGCGATCGGCGAACAGATCCGCCGGCTGAAGGCGCTCGGGATTCCGTATGAAATCGTGCCGGGCGTGACGGCAGCGGCCGCGTGCGCGGCGACGCTCGGCTGCGAGCTGACGCTGCCCGGCGTCGCGCAGACGGTGATCCTCACGCGCTTCGCGGGCAAGACGACGATGCCCGAAGGCGAAACGCTCGGCTCGCTCGCCGCGCATCAGGCGACGCTCGCAATCCATCTCGGCGTGCGGCATCTCGCGAAAATCGTCGACGAAGTGCTGCCGCATTACGGGCCCGACTGCCCGGTCGCGGTCGTGTATCGCGCGAGCTGGCCCGACGAGGAACGCGTCGTCGGCACGCTTGCCGATATCGTCGGCAAGGTCCGGCACACGTCGATCGAACGCACCGCGCTGATCCTGGTCGGTCGCGTGCTCGACGCGCAGGGGTTTGCGGATTCGACCTTGTATGCGAGTGCGGAGTGATCAGGCGCGGGGCACCTGATCGCGGCCCCTACGCCCGCGCAACGCGTCGCGTCATGCCCGGCGCAAAGCCGGCCGCGAGCACGAACAGCACGACGCACAGACAGGCCATCGCGACCCACGCGGGCGTCAGATCCGCGAGATGCTGGCGCACGATGCCCGCCGCGAACGGAAACAGTCCCGCGATCAGGTAGCCGACGCCCTGCACGAACCCCGTCAGCGATGCCGCGTCGGCCGGCGTCGCCGCGTGGTCGACCGTGACGATCAGCGACAGCGGAAACAGCGCGCCGATGCCCGCGCCGAGCAGCAGCGCGGCCGGCAGCGCCAGCCTCTCCGGCGCGGCCAGCATCAGCAGCAGCCCGAGCAGCAGCGACGCGATCGCCGCGTGCAGCGCCGGCCGGCGATCGGGCACGCGGTCGATCGTCGCCGAGACCGCCAGCCCCGCGACGACTTCCGCGAGCGTCACGCCGCCGAGCAGGCTGCCGGCCGCGGTCGGCGACCAGCCGAGCCGCATGTAGTACGGCGGCAGCCACGCGAGCACGAGCGTGTACGCGCCCGTCGCGATCCCGAAGAACAGCGCGAGCCGCCACGCGCGCGGCGAACGCGACGCGCGCGCATCGACCGCCGTCGCGGCGGCCGGCCTGACCGACACCGTCCGGTCGCCGCGGCTCGCCAGCGGCCATGCCAGCGCGGCGAGCGCGGCCGGCAGCGCCCAGCCAGCGAGCGCCGCGAGCCAGCCCCAGCGGGCGGCGACCAGCGGCGCCGCGACGCTCGCGAGCACCGCGCCGCCCATGATCGACGTCGAATAGACGCCCATCGCGCCGCCGATGCGCGCCGCGAAATGCGCTTTCACGAAGCCCGGCAGCAACGCCTGCACCATCGCAATGCCGATGCCCGCGCAACAGGCGCTCGCCAGCAACAGCCACGGATGCTGCGCGCCGACGCGCGACGCGCATGCCAGCCCGATCAGCACGACGCCGAACCAGACGCCGCCGGCGATGCCCGTGACGCGCTGCAGCGGCCGCGCGCCCAGCGCGCCGAGCCCCATCAGCAGGATCGGGATCGTCGTCAGCAGGCTCGCCGCGCCGTCGCCGATGCCGGTCGCGCGCTGGATCATGTCGAGCAGCGGGCCGACCGCGGCGAGCGCCGGCCGCAGGTTCAGCCCGACGAGCACGATGGCGGCCAGCCGCCATCCGGACGTGTTGAAACGATTCATCGCAAGGCCCTCGAATTCGGTGCGCGACATGCAGGTGGCCGCCGCGCGTTTTCATGTAAAGTATCTCGCCATCAAGATAAATGCCGATTTATCTCGACGTCAAGATAACTGGTGAGCCGAGGAGGGTTAATGGATCGAGCCGCGCAGGCGGTCGCGCAATGGCGCGCCGAGCGTCCGGATCTCGACGCGTCGTCGATGCTGGTGATGGGGCGGCTGCAGGAAGCGGCGCTCGTGATCGCGCGCGATCGTCTCAATCCGCTGTTCGCGCGCTACGGGATGCAGCCGGGCGAATTCGACGTGCTGGCGACGCTGCGCCGCAGCGGCGCGCCGTTCGCGCTGACGCCGACGGCGCTGTACGACGCGTTGATGATGTCGTCGGGCGGCATGACCGCGCGCATCGACCGGCTGCAGAAGGCCGGCTGGGTCGAGCGCCGGCCGAATCCGGCCGACGGGCGCGGCACGCTGGTCGCGCTGACCGAAACGGGCCGCGCGCTGATCGACGAAGCGGTGGTCGCGCACGTCGACAACCAGCGCGCGATGCTGGCCGCGCTGTCGGCCGCGGAGCAGGCGCAGCTCGCGCGGCTGCTCGACAAGGTGCTGGCGGGGCTGGCGCGCACGGCCGACGGCAACGACGGCGGCTAGCGACGCCGCCCGCGCGATGCGCAAGCGTCGACACAAAAAACGACGCCCGCTGCGCGAGGCAGCGGGCGTCGATCGAAGCAGGCGGCCCGCACCGGGTGCGGGCGCGACTCAGTCGCGTGCCGGAATGTTCAGGCCGCGCGCGACGGCCGGCCGCGCGACGAACGCATCGAGCGCGCGCGCAACGTGACGGAATTCGCGGAAGCCGACGAGGTCGCCCGCTTCATAGAAACCGACGAGGTTGCGCACCCACGGGAAGATCGCGATATCGGCGATCGTGTACGCATCGCCCATCACCCACTCGCGTTCGGCGAGGTGCGCATCGAGCACGCCGAGCAGGCGTTTCGATTCGGCGACGTAGCGGTCGCGCGGACGCTTGTCCTCGTAGTCGCGGCCCGCGAACTTGTGGAAGAAGCCGACCTGGCCGAACATCGGGCCGATGCCGCCCATCTGGAACATCACCCACTGGATCGTTTCGTAGCGGCCGGCGAGATCCTTCGGGATCAACTGGCCGGTCTTGTCCGCGAGATAGATCAGGATCGCGCCCGACTCGAACAGCGGCAGCGGCTTGCCGTCCGGGCCGTTCGGATCGATGATCGCCGGAATCTTGTTGTTCGGGTTCAGCGACAGGAACGCCGGCGACAGCTGGTCGTTCGTGTCGAAACGCACGAGGTGCGGCTCGTACGGCAGGCCGGTTTCCTCGAGCATGATCGACACCTTGACGCCGTTCGGAGTCGGCAGCGAGTAGAGCTGGAGGCGGTCGGGATGCTGGGCCGGCCACTTTTGCGTGATCGGGAAGGCGGACAGATCGGACATGGAAGGTTCGCTCGTCGAGAGGAATGATCCGCGCCCCGCCGTGCCGCCGCGCATCGCACCCGCTGCGCACGCGTGGCAGCGGAGCAGGCGCGCCGGCTGGCGCGGCCGGGCGCGCCGAAAAACGCCCACTGTAGCCGATCCGCAAAATCGGTGCAGGCGACGGCGAAGGTGAGTGCAAGGGCGGGCGCAGCAAGATGCCGCGACAGTCGAAAGGCGGACATTCCCGACCCACCGAAGCGATTCTGTTATTGCCTTGACATACGATGTCTTAACACACCGGCGTGCGGCTCGCCGGCGTGCTCCGGCGCACACAGGGCCTTTCGAATCACGATATCGCCGAAGGGTTTTTGTTAGGGAAATTCCCGCCCCGCGCGTCACGGTTTTTTGTTGACCGACATCGTATAACAACGTCATGATTTCTCGAAAGAAAGGTCCCATCCACCGACCGCAGAGAGGAGACATGAACACAACCACGATCGCGCGCCGTGTCCGCCGGATCGCGCTGGCGCTGGGCTTCACGCTGTCGGCGGCGGCCGTCGCCGCGCCCGTGTCGCTGAACGTCGTCGATGTCGCAGGCAACCTGCAGCTCACGCAGAAGGCCATCGAAGCGTTCCGGGACAAGAACCCGAACCTCGTGTCGACCGTCACGTTCACGAACGCGCCCGCGCCGCAGCTGCCGGGCAAGATCAAGGCGATGCAGGCGGCCGGTCGTGCCGACATCGATCTCGTGCTGACCGGCACCGACGCGCTCGCGGCCGGCATCGAGCAGAACCTGTGGCTCAAGCTGCTGCCGGACCACGCGAGCGCGCTCGCCGGCGTGCTCGACAAGTACGCGCCCGGCCCGCGCAAGATGCAGGATCTCGCGCAGGGCTTCGGCCTCGAAGTCACCTACATGCCGGCGGGCCCGCTGCTCGAATACAACCCCGCGAAAGTCGCCGACCCGCCGAAGACGCCCGACCAGCTGCTCGCGTGGTGCAAGGCGCATCCGAACAAGCTGATCTATGCGCGGCCTGCGAATTCCGGCCCGGGCCGCACGTTCCTGATGGGGCTGCCGTACGTGCTCGGCGACAAGAATCCGCAGGACCCGATCAACGGCTGGGACAAGACCTGGGCGTTCCTGAAGCAGCTGAACGACTGCGTGCCGTACTACCCGGGCGGCACCTCGGCCGTGATGAAGGAGCTGGGCGAGGGCACGCGCGACATGACGGTGACCGTCACCGGCTGGGACATCAACCCGCGCGCGCTCGGCATCGTGCCGGCCGAGTTCCGGATCCAGGCGTTCGACAACATGACGTGGGTCAACGACGCGCATTACATGGTGATCCCGAAGGGCGTGCCGAAAGAAAAGCTCGACGTGCTGTTCAAGCTGATGAATTTCCTGCTCGAGCCGGCGCAGCAGGCGATGACCTACGACGACGGCTATTTCTATCCAGGCCCGGCCGTGAAGGGCGTGACGCTCGAGATGGCGCCCGCGCACAGCCAGGACGTGATCCGCAAGTTCGGCCGCCCCGAATACGCGAAGCTGCTCGCCGATCGTCCGCACGTGCAGCCGCTCAGCGCGCAGGCGATGGTCGCCGCGTTCCAGAAATGGGATCGTGAAATCGGCGCGCAGAAGTCGAAGTGACGGACGAACCCGCGGGCGCGACGGCGCCTGCGTCAGCGGAGTGTGCAATGAAGCACAGTTTCGAACGGCTGCGGCTAGACGGCGTCTGTCGCAGCTTCACCAACGCGGAAGGCGCGCAGGTCGCGGCGCTCGACGGGCTCGACCTCGACATCCGCCGCGGCGAATTCATCGCGCTGCTCGGCCCGTCCGGCTGCGGCAAGTCGACCGCGCTGAACTGCATCGCCGGGCTGCAGCCGCTCACGCGCGGCGGCATCTGGCTCGACGACACGCGCATCGACGTGCTGCCGCCCGAACGGCGCGGCTTCGGCATGGTGTTCCAGAACTACGCGCTGTTTCCGCACATGACGGTGCTCGACAACGTCGGCTTCGGCCTGAAGATGCGCGGCGTGCCGAAGCACGAAGCGCGCCGCCGCGCGCAGCAGGCGCTCGAACTCGTGCAGCTGGTCGGCCATGAAGGCAAGCTGCCCGGCCAGCTGTCGGGCGGCCAGCAGCAGCGCGTCGCGATCGCGCGCGCGATCGTGATCGAGCCGCCGCTCGTGCTGATGGACGAGCCGCTGTCGAATCTCGACACGAAGCTGCGCATCGAGATGCGCGCGGAGATCCGCCGCATCCACACGCAGCTCGAGCGCGCGACCATCTACGTGACGCACGACCAGGACGAGGCGCTGTCGATGGCCGACCGCATCGTCGTGATGAAGGAGGGCGTCGTGCAGCAGGTCGCGACGCCGAAGACCGTCTATTCGCGCCCGCACAACCTGCACGTCGCGCGCTTCATGGGCTATCGCAACGTGCTGCCGTTCACGCTCGAAGGCACCGCCGGCGACTACGTGACGGTCGCCGCCGCCGGCGTGCGCCTCGCGGGCGTGCCGATGGCCGGCTTCGACGGCACGCAGGTCGCGGTCGCGCTGCGTCCGGACGACGTCGAGCGCGCGGACGACGCGGGCGACAACACGTTCGACGCGACGGTCGAAACGGTCGAATACGGCGGCCGCGATTCGCTGATCCGCGCGATCGCGCCGTTCGGCGCGATCTGGGCGCGCGTGGCCGGTGAATTCGCGGCAGGCGAGCAGCTGCGGCTGCGCGTTCCGCCATCGCGCACGCTCGTCTATCCGGGAGAAGCGCAATGAGCGCGTGCGGCTTGCTCGTCCGCACGCCGCGCACCGCACGGGCCGCCGGCCGGGAGGCCGCATGAGCACGCTCGCATCCGGCGGCACGCCTCGTGACGCGAAAGCGTGGCTCGTCACGCCCGCGCTCGCGTTCATCGTCGCGCTGTTCGTCTATCCGTTCGCGTACGGCCTGCTGCTGTCGTTCGAGCCGATGAACGGCGGCGGCGCGCTCGCGAACTACACGCAGTTCTTTACCGACGCCGCGATGTGGCCGACCGTGCTCGTCACGCTGAAGCTCGCGGTGCCGGCCACGCTGATCAACGTCGGCGTGGCGGTGCCGGTCGCGTTCGCGCTGCGCCGCCACTCGCCTTACCAGAAGTTCGCGACGACGCTGCTGGTGATCCCCGTCACGCTCGGCACCGTGCTGGTCGCGGACGGGATGCTCACGTACTTCGGGCCGAACGGCTGGTTTCCGCAGGCGCTGCACGGCCTGCACCTGTACACCGACGAAGTGCGCCTCACGCACAACTACTGGGGCGTGCTGCTGTCGCTGATCGTGTCGGGCTTTCCGTTCGCGTTCCTGCTGATGCTGTCGTACATCAGCGGCATCGACCCGACGCTCGCGCGCGCGGCCGCGACGCTCGGCGCGAATCCGTGGCAGCAGTTCCGGCGGATCTACCTGCCGCTGCTCGTGCCGGGGCTGACGATGGCCGCCTGCCTGTCGTTCGTGCAGGCGTTCTCGGTGTTCCCGTCGGCCGTGCTGCTCGGCGCGCCGGCCGGCCCGACGCGCGTGATCTCGATCGCCGCCGCGGAAGCCGCGTTCGAGAACTACGACTATTCGCTGGCGTCGGCGATCGCGATCGTGATGGGCTTCGTGCAGCTGCTGGTGGTCGCGTCGATGCTCGGCGCGCGCCGTTTCTTCTATTCGGGGCCGGTGACGGGAGGCAAGGGCTGATGGCGACCGACAATCATGCCGCGCCGGCCTGGCCGCCGAAACAGGAGCCTGGCGAGGCGCGGCCCGTCAACGCGATGAAGCCGCAGAAGATCCGCGGCGCGCTCGCCGGGCGCGCGTGGAAGGCGCTCGTCTGGGGGCTGATGGCGTTTTTCCTGCTGAACGTGATGCTGCTGATCGCGACCGTCGCGGTGAATTCGGTCGCGACGCGCTGGTTCGGCACGCCGCTGCCGCAAGGCTTCACGCTGCGCTGGTACGCGAAGGCGTGGGAGGACTTCCAGCTCGCGAGCGTGCTGTGGGTGACGGTCGAGGTCGTCGGCGCGGTCGTGCTGCTGTCGATCGCGCTCGGCGTGCCGGCCGCCTATGCGCTCGCGCGCGTATCGTTTCGCGGCAAGCGCTTCGCGCTGCTGGTGTTCCTGCTGCCGCTGATGGTGCCGCCCGTCACGTACGGGATCCCGATGGCGACCGTGATGTACAAGATCGGGCTGGCGGGCACGCTGTCCGGCGTGATCCTCGCGAACCTCGTGCCGGCGCTGCCGTTCGTGATTCTCGTGATGACGCCGTTCATCGAGCAGATCGACCCGAACCTCGAAGCCGCCGCGCGCATCTTCGGCGCGAACACGTGGCGCTATTTCCGCTATGTGCTGCTGCCGCTGCTGGTGCCCGGCATGCTCGCGGCGGGGCTGCTGGTACTGGTGCGCACGATCGGGATGTTCGAGCTGACCTTCTTCACCGCGGGCCCGAGCACGCAGACGCTCGTCGTCGCGCTGTATTACGCGGTGTTCTCGACCGGCGTGCGCGCGCCGCAGTCGATCGACGCGATGGCGATGATCTATATGGCGATCACGCTCGTCTGGGTCGTGATCGCGCTGCAGTTCGTGAGCCCGACGCAGCTCGTGAGCCGCGTCAAGCAGGAGCGGCAATAGGCGCGCTCCGGTGCGTGCAATTGGTTACAAATGGATACCGCGCACGGCACGCGGCCGTTGCAGACTACGCGGCGTACCGGTCCGACGATGCCTGCGCGGCATCGTCGCCCACCGCCCGACGTTTACCCGATCACGGATATCCATGAAGTTCCCAACGCTACTGACGCTCGGCTGTGCCTCGACGCTGCTTGCCGCCTGCAACCTGCTTCACGACGGTCCCGGAGCGAGCGACGTCGATGCCGCGGTGCGCCGCGCGCTCGAAGCGGAAAACCACGGCGGCCTCAACGCGCTGTTCGGCCAGCCGCTGCCGATGTCGGCCGACGTCGTGTCGGCGAAGCCCGACGGCGACTGCCGGAAGGCGGGCGAGCGCACCTATACGTGCGACGTCGTGATCACGTGGCGCAATGCCGATTACTCGCCGTCGCGTGCAAACCTGACCTTCGTGCAGGCCGCCGACGGTTCGTGGCAGACCTCGGGCGTCGACGCGGCGATCGCGACCGGCGCCGCGAAATCGCTGATCGACAAGATCGGCAAGGCGTGGCCCGGCAATGCGGCCAGCGGCGCGTCGGCCGCACAGTGATCCTCCAGTGCGGCGCTTTCTTTGATCGCTTCACGCTGCACGACCTTGCCGACACGCGCGAATCCTGCCGCTGACCGCGATCAGCGACCGCGATCGGCCGGCGCGGTCGCGGGCATGGTCCGATGGCCGGCGTCCATCGACGCACCGGCGTCGGCGCCGATGCCCGACGATTGCGCGATGCGCGCTTCGGCGGCCTGAAGGTCGTTCGGATACTGGCCTTTCAGCGGTTTGTAGCCGGCCTGTTCGAGCTGGCGCAGCTGGCCGACGACTTCGGCGCGCGTAACGGGCGCGTTCGCCGTCTGCGCGAACGATACGACGGGCGCCGCGACCGCGGCGGCGAGGACGAGCAGGGAAAGGGCGGTTTTCATCTCGGGTTCTCCGAAAAATGCGGGACGTCCGGTGCGGCACAGCCGCCGTCACCGGTACAGCCATCTTCGGCGACCGCCGCTTAAGCGCGAGTTAACGCGGAAAAAGGGCGGGAGCATCGCGACTCAAGCTGAGTCCCTGGTGCCGCTCGATCATTCGAACCGATCCTCGGTATGTCGTCTGATGTATAGGGAAAACCCTTATTTTGAGATACAATATCGGCCTAGAAGAAAGGTCGAACCATGCCTGAACGTTTCCAAACCCTTGAAAAATTTGTGTTTTCGCTGATCGTGATGTCCGCGGTCGTGTGCTCGGCGTTCCTCGCCTACGAACGCCATCCCGAAATCAAGATCGCGTTGCAACAGGGCGAAGCGCTGATGCGCGAGAGCGCCAGGTATTCGGTCATCTGCTCGCCGTCCAAGGTCGATCCTTGCGTCGAGATGTCCGCGTACTGAACGAATCCCGATCCTGTCTGACCGGCGCCGGCGCGCTCGAGCGCCGGTCCCGGACGCCCCTCCGAGAACCGCATCGCGCGCCGCGCCGATGACGCGTCCTGCGCGGGTCCTGCGCTCGTCGGCGCACACCCGCCGCTCCGTTTTCATTCCTGCTTGTTCCGACCGAGCCCGCGTCTTGCGATGTGGCGACTTCGTGCATGTCGTCGGGCGTGGCCGGCGCGGCCGGTCCGCATTCCCTGTCCAGCCCGAAACATCGGGCCCGGTCGAACGTCGCTGCCGGGCACGACGGCGCGTCGACGCGCCCGGTAGCCCGCGTCATTGCGACGACGTCGTACGGTCGGGGGCCGCGTCGGACGACGCGGTCGCAGTCGGCATCGCGCCGGCGTGCTCGGCCGCGTAGCGCGCGCGGTTGTGCGCGATCTCGTCCGGCGACGGCGGATAGTCGTTCCGGTTCGACGGCAGCAGGCCGTCGGCCTGCGCTTCGATCAACTGCTGACGCACTTCGGCGCGCGTGAGCGGCGCCTGCGCGGACTGGGCGAACGCCGATGCGCCGAACGGCAAACTCAGCGTGGCGAGGACGAAAGCGGCAATGATTTTCATGGCGACTCCTTGATGAATGAGCGAACGCGTGAGCGGGGAAGGGCCCACGCCTGTCATTCTGGTCGCCGCGTCCGTCGCGCCGCTGACCTGCCGATTACAGTTCGGTAATCAAGGGCCCCGACGCCTGCGCGATACGGCTTGCCGTCGTCGTTTCCCGGTAACATCGGCGCATGTTCCAACCGAATGCGACGGAGTCGATCATGCGCATCCTGATAGTCGAAGACGAACCGAAGACGGGCGCGTACCTGAAGAAGGGACTCGAGGAATCCGGCTTCAGCGTCGATCTCGCGAAGGACGGCGCGGAAGGACTGATGCTCGCGCAGGAAGAAAACTACGACGTGATCGTGCTCGACGTGATGCTGCCCGTGCTCGACGGCTGGGGCGTGCTCAAGCGGCTGCGCGATACGCACACGACGCCCGTGCTGTTCCTGACCGCACGCGACGACGTGCAGGACCGCGTGCACGGCCTCGAACTCGGCGCCGACGACTACCTCGTGAAGCCGTTCGCGTTCGTCGAACTGCTCGCCCGGATCCGCACGCTCGCGCGCCGCGGGCCGCCGCGCGAGACCGAACGCCTCGTCGTCGGCGATCTGGAGATCGACGTCGTGCGCCGCCGCGTGAAGCGCGGCACGGTGCGCATCGACCTGACGCCGCGCGAATTCTCGCTGCTGCAGCTGCTCGCGCGCCGGCACGGCGAGGTGCTGAGCCGTACGCAGATCGCATCGTATGTGTGGGACATGAATTTCGACAGCGACACCAACGTCGTCGAAGTCGCGATCCGGCGATTGCGCGCGAAGGTCGACGACGCTTTCCCCGTCAAGCTGATCCATACGGTGCGCGGCGTCGGCTACGTGCTCGAGCCGAAGGACGGCGCATGACGCGCGGCCGCTCGCTCACCGCGACGCTCACGCTCGCGTTCGGCGCGACCACGCTTGCGGTGTTCGCGCTCGTCGGCGCTTATGTGTACGCCGGGCTCGAACGGCAGGTCGGCGCGCAGGACGATCTCGACATCGTGCTCGCGGCGCGACACACGCGGCGGCTCGCGGGCGAACTCGATTCGCTCGACGCGGTGCGCACGCATGCGGATCGCCTCACCAGCCAGGTGCTCGGCAATCAGGCGCTGTCGCTGACCGTCGTCGATGCGCAAGGTCATGTGCTGGTGCGCCATAACGTCGAGCGCACGGAACTGGAGGATGCGTCGGGCGCCGATGCGTCGGGCGCCGCTGAGTCGGGCGCGGCGTCTGCCGCGCTGGCCGACGCCGACGCCGATGCCGACGTATTCCCGCCGCAAGTGACGCCCGTGCCCGCCAGCGAGCGGATCACCGCCGAGCGGATCGCGGCATGGACCGCCGAGCGCGGCACGCCGGTGCGCGGCGTCGTGACCGACGCCGTGCTGCGCGACCACACGCCGATCCGCATCGCGATCGCGCGCAACATGGACGATCGCGTCCGGCTGCTCGACGGCTATCGCGACAAGCTGAAGTTCGCGGGCGGGCTCGGCGCGCTGCTCGCGATGCTGCTCGGCTACTGGCTGATCCGTTCGACGCTCGCGCCGCTGCGCGAGATCGTCGCGAACACCGGCCGCATCACCGTCGACCGGCTCGACCTGCGGCTCGACGCCTCGCGCGCGCCGCGCGAGCTGCGGGCGCTCGTCGATGCGCAGAACGCGATGCTCGGCCGCCTCCAGCAGGCGTTCGGACACCTGAAGCAATTCAGCGCCGACCTCGCGCACGACCTGCGCACGCCGCTCAACAACATGCGCGGCGCGACCGAGGTCGCGCTTGCCCGGCCGCGTTCGCCCGACGAGTACCAGCTGCTGCTCGAGTCGAACCTGGAGGAATACGACCGTCTCGCGCGCATGATCGACAACGTGCTGTTTCTCGCGCGTGCCGAGCATCCCGGTTTCGTCACGCGCCAGCGCGCATTCGACGTCCATCGGGAACTGGAACGCATCGCCGGTTACTTCGAGGGCCTGGCCGACGAAGCGGGCTCGACGCTGAGCGTGGTCGGCCGCGGCGAGCTGACCGCCGATCTCGAACTGTTCCGTCGCGCGGTCAGCAACCTGCTCGCGAACGCGTTGCGCTACACGCCCGCTGGCGGCGTGATCACGATGCGCGTCGACGAAACGGCGGACGCGGTTCGCGTCGCCGTCGAGAACCCGGGCGAGCCGATCGACCCCGCGCTCCTGCCGCGCATCTTCGACCGCTTCGTGCGCGGCGATCCGGCGCGCAGCGGCGGCGCGCCGGGCGGCACGGCCGGGCTCGGCCTCGCGATCGTGCGCTCGGTGATGGAGCTGCACGGCGGCACCGCACGCGCCGAAAGCGACGCGACCGGCACCCGCTTCATCCTCACGTTCGTCAGGAACCCGACTTAGCGCGAACCGGCCCTGGCTGCCGCGCGCGGGGCGCGGCGCCCGCCTGCCAGCCGCCGCCCAGCGCCTTCAGCAGCCCGACCGCGGCCTCCATCCGGCGCGCGGCGATCTGATCGGCCTGGCGCTGGTTCGTCAGCGCGATCGTCTGCGCGGTCACCACATCGAGATAGCTCACGGCGCCCGCGTTGAAGCGGTTCGTCGTCAGTCGCAGCGACAGGTCGGCCGCATCGGTCGCACGCTGCTGGCTGAGCGCCTCCGACGCGAGCGCGTCGAGCGCGGACAGCTGATCCTCCACCTGCTGGAACGCGACCAGCACGGTCTGCCGGTAGTCGGCGACCGCGCCGTCGTATTGCGCATGCGCGCCGCGCAGCGATGCGCTGCGACGGCCGCCGTCGAACAGCGTGCCGACGAGTTGCGGGCCGAGCGACCAGAACAGGCTCGGCGCGGTCAGCCAGGGCGCGAAGAAGCCGCTCTCGAGCCCCGCGCTCGCCGACAGGATCAGGTCGGGGAAAAACGCCGCGCGCGCCGCGCCGATCTGCGCATTCGCGGCCGCGACGCGCCGCTCGGCCGCCGCGATGTCGGGGCGCCGCTCGAGCAGCTGCGACGGCAGGCCGGCCGGAATCGTCGGCGGCACCAGCGGCTGCACGCGCGGCGGCAACGCAAACGTCGACGCATTCTCGCCGACCAGCGTCGCGATCGCATGCTGGAGCTGCGCGCGCGACACGTCGATATCGGTGTCCTGGGTCCGGGTCGCTTCGAGCTGCGTCGCGGCCTGCGCCACCGCGGACGCATCGATCGCGCCCGCCGCGCGCTGCCGCTGCAGCAGTTGCAGCGCGTCCGCATACGCGCGGACCGAGTCGTCGAGCAGCCGCTTCTGCGTATCGAGCGAGCGCAGCGCGAAGTAGTCGGTCGCGAGATCGGCCGTGACCGACAGCTTCACCGATTGCAGATCGGCCGCGCTCGCGTCGGCGTTCGCCTGCGCGCCGCTCACCGCGTCGCGCACGCGGCCGAACAGGTCGGGCTCCCAGCTTGCGGCCACGCCGGTCTGGTAATCGGACGTGCTCTGGCCCGCGAGCGAGGAGCCGAGCTTGTTCTGCGATACACGCGTGCGGGTCTGCGCAACGCCAGCCGTGACGGTCGGCAGGAAACCCGCGTGCTGGTAGTCGACCATCGCGCGCGCCTGCTGAAGATCGGCAACGGCTTTCTTCACGGTCTGGTTCGACACGTCGACGCGCGCTTCGAGCGCGTTCAGATCGGGATCGCCGAAGGCGGTCCACCATGGGCCGCGCGGTGCGGCATCGGCCGGTGCGGCGACGTCCCAGCCGGATTGCGCGGCCGATGCACCCGCAGCCGGCATGCCCGCAGCCGGTACGCCCGACGCCGGTATGCCCGCATAATGCGCAGGCACCGCGACCGCGGGCGGGGAATAGGGCGGCAGCGTCGAGCACGCGGCCAGTGCGGCGGCGACGCCGAGCACGACGACGCGGCGGGTGAATGGAAGCGGGCGAAGGAAGCGCATGGCGGGCATCTCGTGGATTCTCATGGGTCAGCCGCGGGCTTTCGTCGCGGTCGCCGTCGTAGCCGCAGCGGAGCCGGAAACCGGCGCCGCGGCGGCAGCCGGTGTCGCGTCGTGCTCGACCGACACGATCTTCACGATCTCGCCGGCCGTGATCGAATCGCCGGGGTTGTCGATCACGCGATCGGTCGCGGCCAGCCCCGACACGATCTCGACTTGCGTGCCGAAGTCGCGGCCGATCTGCACGGTCCGCAGTGCGCTGCGCCCGTTCGCGTCGACGACCGCGACGGTCACGCCGTCGGGCCGGAACAGCAGCGCGCTGGCCGGCAGTTCGTACGCGGGCGTGGTGCTTGCCACCTGCAGATGCGCCTGCGCATAGGCGCGCGGCATCAGCGTGCCGTCGCGATTGTCGACGTCGATCTCGACCCGCATCGTGCGCGTGGCGGGATCGATCGCGCCGGCGCTGCGCGCGACGCGCGCGGCGAAGCGTCGCCCCGGATACTGCTGCGTGGTCAGGTAAACCGGCGTGCCCGCCGACACGCCTGCCGCGCTGTCCTGCGGCACATCGACGAACACGCGCAGCGTGCCGGTCCGTTCGAGATGGAACAGTTCGCCGGACAGGCCAGGGCTGCCCGGCGTGCCGCCCGCCGTGACGAGCGTGCCGACGTCGACATTGCGCGCGGTGATCACGCCGTCGAACGGCGCCGTGATCGACTCGTACGACACCAGTTCGGTCAGGTGCGCGACATTCGCCTGCGCGGACGCGAGCATCGCGCGCTTCGCGTTCATGTCCGCGACCTTGGTGTCGGTGTCCTGCTGCGATACCGATTGCGTCTTCAGCATGTCCTGCCAGCGCTGCGCCGTCGACTTCGCGTAGTCGTAGTTCGCCTGCGCCGTGGCCGCATCGGCGCGCGCCTGCCGCAGCTGCGCGTCGAGATCGGGCGCCGCGATCTGCGCGAGCGTTGCGCCGGCCTTCACGTGCGTGCCGATGTCGACGCTCCAGTGTGCGATGTAGCCGCTCGTGCGCGCGTAGATCGACGCTTCCGCATACGGCATCACCGAGCCCGGCAGCGTCAACGTCTGGTCGGTCGGCGCCGCACCGGGCAGGATCACCGACACCGGCAGCGCCTGCTGCGCGGCGACCTGCGCGCGTTGCGCGGCGCGTGCGTCGATGCGCGGCACGATGGCGAGCGCCAGCAGCGCGACCGCGACCGCGATCGCCGCGAGCGGTGCGGCCAGCCTGCGACGGCCAGGCGACGGGGTCTCGGCCGCGGCGGCGTGCGTGGGAGGCGCGGACGGAGCCGCCGCGTCGACCGGCGGCGGGGCGAGGGGTTCGTTCGAGTCGTTCATGATGGGTTCGAGGTCGGAGTCGGGCGAGTCGAAGGGAATCGGCACGGGGCGGCGATCACGGCAGCACGGGCGTGTCCTGCGCGCGGCGCGCGGCGGCCGCGTCGCGGCGCCGGTCGAGCCACGCATGGGCGAAGCCGAACACGACGGGCACGAACAGCAGCGTCGACAGCGTGCCGAACGCGAGCCCGCCGATCACCGCACGGCCGAGCGGCGCGTTCTGCTCGCCGCCGTCGCCGAGCCCGAGCGCCATCGGCAGCATGCCGATCAGCATCGCCAGCGCAGTCATCAGCACCGGGCGAAAGCGGCTGAAGCCCGCGTCGAGTGCGGCCTGCCACGGCGGCGCGCCGGCGGCGATCAGTTCGCGCGCGGTATTGACCACGAGAATGCTGTTCGCGGTCGCGATGCCGATGCAGAGGATCGTCCCGGTCAGCGCGGGCACCGACAGCGTCGTATTCGTGACGAACAGCATCCACGCGATGCCCGCGAGCGAAGCGGGCAGACCGCTGACGATCACGAGCGGGTCCGTCCACGACTGGAAGTTGACGACCATCAGCAGGTACACGAGCGCGATCGCGAGCACGAGGCCGCTCAGCAGCCCCGCGAACGACTGGTGCATCGCCTGCACCTGGCCGCGCAGCACGATCGACGAGCCGGGCGGCAAGTCTGCGCGCGCCGCGTCGACGAGCTTCGTCACGTCGGCGGTCACGCCGCCCAGATCGCGGTCCTGCACCGACGCGAAGATATCGAGCACCGGCTGCACGTTGTAATGCGACACGACTGCCTGCTCCTGCGCGCGCGAGAAGGTGCCGAGCGTGCCGAGCAGGTTCTGCGCGGGCGTGCCGGCCGCCGGCCCGCCTGCGGGCGTCTGCGGCGACGGCGCGGCGGCCGGCATCGGGATGTTGGCGAGCGACTGCAGCGAATCGACTTCGTATTGCGGGGTCTGCACCAGCACCGGATAGCTGACGCCGTTGCTCGGGTTCAGCCAGAAGTTCGGCGAGGTCTGCGAACTGCCGGACAGCGCGATCAGCAGGTTCTGCGACACGTCGCGCTGCTGGAGTCCGGCCTGGATCGCCTTAGTGCGATCGACGTCGACGTTGATCGCGGGCGCGTCGCCGGGCTGCTGGATACGTGCGTCCACCAGGCCGCGCACGCTGCGCAGCTGCGCTAGCAACCGGTTCGCGACCGCCCGGTTCGCGTCGAGCTTGTTGCCGACGATCTGGATGTCGATCGGCGCCGGCAGGCCGAAGTTGAGGATCTGGCTGACGATGTCGGCCGGCAGGAACGCGAAGCTCACGCCCGGAAAGTCCCGGTTCAGCACGTTGCGCAGCTGCGTCACATACGTCGCGGTCGGACGGTGATCCGGCTTCAGCGTGATCATCACGTCGGCGTCGCCCGCGCCGATCGGGTCGGACGAGTCGTAGGTCAGGTTGATCCCGCTGACCGGCACGCCGATGTTGTCGAGCATGCCGGCCATTTGATTCGCCGGGATCACCGAGCGCACCCGCGCCTCGACCTCGTCGGTCAGGCGCGCGGTCTGCTCGATCCGCGTGCCGGTCGGCGCGCGCAGGTGCAGCCGGATCTCGCCGGTATCGACCGACGGGAAGAAATCCTGCCCCGCGACGGCGAACAGGCCGGTCGATGCCACGCACGCGAGCAGGAACGCGGCCGCGAAACGGCGGCGATGCGCGATCGCGGCCGACAGCAGCGCGCGATAGCGGGTGCGGACCGACTCGAAGCCGTGTTCGAAACCGGCCTGGAACCGCGCGAAACGAGCCAGGATGCCGCGCGGCGGTCGGCCGTGGCGGCCTGCGCGCATCAGCACCATCGCCAGCGTCGGAATCAGCGTGCGCGAAAAGAAATACGACGCCAGCATCGCGAAGATCACCGCTTCGGCCATCGGCACGAACAGGTAGCGCGCGACGCCGGTCAGCAGGAACATCGGCGCGAACACGATGCAGATCGACAGCGTCGACACGAAGGTCGGCACCGCGATCTCGCCGGCGCCGGTCAGGATCGCTTCCTCGAGCGGCGCACCGCGTTCGAGATGATGCGTGATGTTCTCGATCGCGACGGTCGCGTCGTCGACCAGGATGCCGACCGCCAGCGCGAGCCCGCCGAGCGTCATGATGTTGATCGTCTCGCCGAGCGCGGACAGCGCGCACAGCGACGTCAATACCGCCAGCGGGATCGTCACGGCGATGATCAGCGTCGCGCGCCAGCTGCCGAGGAACAGCAGGATCATCATCGCGGTGAGGCACGCGGCGATCAGCGCCTCGCGCGCGACACCCTGGATCGCCGACTTCACGAACACCGACTGATCGCCGAGCGGCGTGATCTGCAGCGCCTTCGGCAAGCCGGCCGCGATCTTCGGCAGCATGGCCTTCACCTGGCCGATGATCGTCAGCGTCGATGCGCTGCCGCTTTTCTCGACCGTCAGCAGCGCCGCACGCTTGCCGTCGCTGCGCACGATGTTGGTCTGCGGCGCGAAGCCGTCGACTACCTGCGCAACGTCGCGCACGTAGACGACGTTGCCGCCGACCGTCTTCACCGGCAGGTTGTTCAGCGCGGCGACCGTCTGCGTGCTGCCGTTCATCTGCACGTCGTACTCGCGCGTGCCGATCTTCGCGGTGCCGCCCGGCAGGATCAGGTTCTGCGCGTTGATCGCGTTGACCACGTCGATCGGCGCGAGCCCCTTGGCCTGCAGCGCGCGCGTGTTCAGGTTGACGACGATCTCGGGCACCTTGCCGCCGAACGGCAGCGGCACGGCCGCGCCCTGGACGGTCGCGAGCTGCGTGCGGATGAAGCTGTTGCCGAGATCGTAGAGGCTTTGTTCCGGCAGCGTCTTGCTCGACAGGCCGAGTTGCAGGATCGGCACCGTCGACGCGTTGTACGTGATGATGTTCGGCGGCAGCGTGCCGGGCGGCAGGATGCGCAGGATCGACGCGGAATTGCTCGCGGCTTCCGCGATCGCGCGATTGATGTCCGCACCGGGGTGGAAGAAGATCTTCACGACCGACACGCCGTTGAGCGACTGCGATTCGATGTGCTCGATGTCGTCGACGTCGGACGTGAGCGCGCGTTCGTAATTGGTCGTGATGCGCTTGGCCATGTCCTCGGCGGAAAAGCCGTTGTACGACCAGACGATGCTGACCACCGGTATGTCGATGTTCGGAAAGATGTCGGTCGGTGTGCGCAGGATCGCGAGCGCGCCCGCGATGAAGATCAGCAGCGCGAGCACGACGAATGTATAGGGCCTGCGCAACGCCAGCCGGACGATCCACATGATGTTGTTCCTCGAAGCAGAGCAGGGGCGCCGCACTCGATGCGACGAGCAGGCAGTCTGCCCGCGCGGCGTTGACCCGACCCTGACCCGAAGATTACGAAGCCGTTATCTGCATGCCGGCCGGCGGATTTCAAAACTGTCATCCGGCGGTCAGCGTCCTTGCCTGTTGCGATCACCAGAATGAATGTGTCGGGCGGCAATCGCATCCGCGACTCCGCCGGCGGCGCATCGACGATGCGTCCTCATCGAACCGTTCCGGGAGTTTCATCATGAATCGCAGACTGATCGCAGCCGCTGCGCTGCTCACCGTGGTAATCGGCATGCCGGTCGCCGCCTTCGCACAGACTTCGACGTCCGGCCTGACGCGCGCCGACGTGATCGCCGACCTGATCCAGGCGCAACGCGACGGCACCGTGCCCGCGCCGAACTGGGACTATCCGCCGAGCGCGCAGACGATCGCACGCAATCGCGAGCTCTATGCGCTCGCGCACGGCGAGCAGCGCACCACGACCGCAAACGCGTCGGCGGCCGTACCGGCCGCCAGCTCCCAATGAGCCGGGAGCCGGACGATGAAGCGCCTGTCCCGACTCGCGATCGCCGCGCTGCTCGCCGCGGTGGTCGCGCCGGCCTTCGCGCGCGGGCAACCGCAACTGCCGGACGACAACGGTGGCCGCGCGAGCGTGCTGAGCGAGCTGAACCCGACGCGCGCAGTCGACGACCGGCAAGCGCCGGCCGCCGATATCGCAGCTACACAAGCGCAGCCGTGCTCGACCTCCGCTCGACGTCCCGATGCCGGCCGCTGATCGCCGCGGCCCGCTCCTGCGCCCGCGACGCGCGCGGCGCACGCTGGCCGCGCGCGACTATGCGCCGCCGAGCTGCGCCTGCGCGTCGTCCAGCGCGGCGAGAAAGCCTTCGAGCGTCGCACCCGGTTCCGCACCCTGGCGCGTCACGCAATGGAACGACGAGAAATATGCGAGTTGTGCCGGACGAATCGCGCGCAGGCGGCCTTCGGCCACCCACGCGGCCGCATAGTGGGTCGGCAGGTAGCCGATGAAGGTGCCGCTGAACACGAGCGTCGCGATCGCCTCCATCGTATAGGCGTTGGTGCAGCGATCGAACACGAGCCCGTGCGGCCGCCGGCTCTCGGCCATGTAGCCGCGCCCGACGTAGTCGGCCGCGCAGATCTCGTCGAGTTCGGGCTCGGCGGCGCCGCGTTCGAAGAACGGGTGCTCGCGCGCGCAGTAGAGGTTCTGCTCCTCGCGAAACAGGAACCGGTATCGCAGCCCCGACAGCCGGTGATGAAATGCGCCGACCGCGAGTTGCAGGCGCGCTTCGAGCACCGCGTTCTCGAGTTCGTCCGGGCGCTGCGTATGAAGGTTGACGCGCACCGCGGGCGCGCGTCGGCGAAACAGCCGGATCGCGAGCGGCAGCGGTGCGCAGGGCTGGCCGACCACGCCGTCGACGCAGCCGAGGTTCAGCGTCTCGCGGTCGCGGCCGCCGAGGCCGCTGACCTGTTCGCGAAACCGCTCGATATCGCCGAACAGGCCCTGCGCGGCTTCGTACAGCTCCTGCCCTTCGTCGGTGAGCTGGAAGCCGCTGCTGCCGCGCCGGCACAGCGAGTAGCCGAGACGCACCTCGAGGTCGCGCACCAGCACGCTCAGGCGCGACAGGCTCGTGTTCAGGCGCACCTGCGCGGCGGTGAAGCCGCCGGCCTCGACGATCGCGCAGAAGGTGCGCAGCAGGCGCAGGTCGACATCGGAAAGATTGCCAAGCATCGGGAGCTCCCGCGACAGTGGGGCGAACCTCGTTTATAGCCCGGCCGGCGCCGTCGCGCGAGATCCCGTGCCGTGCCGTTCAAGGCCGCCGGGAAATCGCATCGGCGAGGATGCACAGCAGCTCGAACATCATCGTCGCGCCCACCAGCGCGGTGGCGCCGCCCGCATCGAACGGCGGCGACACCTCGACCACGTCGGCGCCGACGAGGTTCAGCCCCTGCAGCCCGCGCACCAGATGCTGCGCTTCGAGCGTCGTCATCCCGCCGATTTCCGGCGTGCCCGTGCCGGGCGCGAACGCCGGATCCAGCACGTCGACGTCGAAACTGACATAGGTCGGCCCGCTGCCGACCACGCGGCGCGCTTCGGCGAGCGTGGCCGCGACGCCGAGTGCGGCGAATTCCTCCATTGCGATCACGCGGATTCCGCAGTCGCGCGCGAACGCCTCGTCGTCGGCCGAGTATATCCGGACTCGATCGCAGGACGTGCCTGCCGGCCCCGATGGATTTCGCCGCAAGGTTCCTAATCTAAATAGCGGACTCGAGGTCCGAGAAATGTCTCAGGCTTGCCCTTGCGCGGTCCAACCTGTCTTGCCATCTTTCAGCATCACCTGTGCAACCGTGGATGGGATAAAGGGATTGAAGCTTGACTACTGCGACGGTGCTGCCTCATACGTTCGGCCATGCGCCAGCAGCGCCCAGATTGTTCGCGCCATCTTGTTTGCGAGTGCAACAGCAACGACGTTCGTTGGTCGTCGGGACAGCATCTGGCGCAAACGCTCCGGCAAGTGCTTTGAGCTCGAGATGACCGATCGCGCGCCGTGGATCAGCAGCGTCCGCAGATAAACGTCACCGCGTTTGCTGATCCCACCGAGCTTGATCTTGCCTCCCGAACCGTTCTGCCGCGGCACGAGACCGAGATAGGCGGCAAACTCCCGCCCCGAGCGAAACGTTCTTGCCTGTCCAATGACCGAAACCGCGGCAGTTGCCGTGAGTACGCCCACGCCCGGAATCTCCGAGATGCGCAGGCATGCATCATCGTTGCGCCGCCAACTGAGAATGCGTTGCTCGATCCGAGCAATCTGCTCATCGAGCGCACAGAGTCGCGAAAGCTGATCCTGCAGGCTGTCTAGCAGCATGGCCGGCAACTCGTCGGCCAGTGACGCCAGCGCGGCTTTGGCGGCTTCGATCGATGCACGACGGCCTTGAGGCAACACGACGCCGAACTCGTAGAGCAATCCGCGAAGTTGGTTGACCTGCATGACGCGAATCCGGACCAATTGCTGGCGTATCCGGTGCATCGCCAGCATGGCCTGCTGGTCTTCGGTCTTAACGGCCACGAACCGCATGCCGGGACGCTGGGCAGCTTCCCAGATCGCCGCGGCGTCAGCCGCATCATTCTTGTTAGACTTCACGAACGGCCGCACGAACTGAGCTGCGATGAGCCGCACGTCGTGGCCAAGCCGTGCCAGTACCCGGGCCCAATGATGAGCGCTGCCACAGGCCTCCATAACGACGCGGCTCGCCGGCCGGTTGGCGAAGAACGGCGCGAGCTGGGCACGTTTGAGTACCTTGCTGTGAATCGCGCCGGTTTCAGGCTCGACATAATGAATCTGGAAAACGCGCTTGGCCAGATCGATGGCAATGGTCGTGGGTTCCATTTGGTTCTCCTTGGCGGCTGGGCTGCCGAACCAGCAATGTCGCATGCTCTGGACGCGAGATTGCGGCGCCGGACGGCCCGTTAAGGCGGGAGGCGACCATTCCATCTAAAAAGCTCTAACACCCGATCCGACGATAATCCGCATTATGTAAAATTACTAAAACATCCGCCACCCCCAATCCATCCACGGCCCACCAACACCAAAACCCCCATCCGCCGGCACAATCAGTCACCCCGAGCCGCTTTGCCCGGAAATCAAACCGTCGCCGGCTGGCCCGCGTTCAACCGACGACCCACGACCCCACACGCGCCTGGCCGACGCTCACGACAACATGCCTTGCATCTTGTGCGAAAAATGCGCGCGCTCGGCCGTTTCCATCAGCGCCAGGAACTCGTCCTGCATCATGTGGATCAGCGCTTCATGGTCGCCGGCCTCGAAATAGACTTCCGGCTGCTGAGCGAGACGCTCCTCGAGGAACGTCTTCATCCCGTACGCCATGCAGACCGGCGGCAACGCGCCCATGTCGCAATCCTTGAACAACTCGCGCAGCTCGATTTCCCTGGCGAGCACGAGATGACGTCCCGTCTTCACCCAGAGGTCCGACAAGCGCACCGCGTGCGTCGTCGGCAAGACGGCGGCGACATAGCCTTCGTCGTCCTCGAGCAGCACGGTTTTGGCGAGCCGATCGCCGGGAATGTGCGCGGCTGCGGCCGTCTCCATGCTCGTATGGCTATACGGGTGGTACACGACTTCGTACCGCGATGACTTCTGACGCAGGCAATCCTGCAGGGTGGCTGACACCATGGCACACCTCGTCTGGATGAATCGGGCGAACGAAGTTCGCACCGGATTCGTCCAGCATAGCTCGCATTCGGGCCAATGGAAAACGCGGCGACGTCCCACGGTTCCGATCCCGTTTCAGGCCAGCTCGCGAGGCCACGCAACCCCGTGAATCGTCGGCAAAAAAGCCGTTTGGCGCCCCGCCTTTCCTGTAGACAAAAAGAGCCCGCACTCAACTTTTCCATAAGCGGGAAAATAAATGTGCGGTCGAATTGGCAATAGACCGTTAGTCGCATTTACGGGAATGCAGGCATTCGGCAAGAAGACCGGCAAACGTGCGATCCGACCACGCATTGCGACCGGTTCGCAGTGTCCTATACTGAGCGCGACGCTCGCCACGACGCCATCCCGCGGCCTGCCGCACCGGCATACGGACACCAGGAGAAACCATGCATTACCAGTTGATCTACGAACTCGTCGACGATTACCTGGCGCGTCGCGAGCCGTTCCGCGCGCAGCACCTCGCGCTCGCGCAAGCCGCGACCGAGCGCGGCGAACTCGTGCTTGCCGGTGCGCTGGCCGATCCGGCCGACCAGGCCGTGCTGGTGTTCGAAGGCGACTCGCCGGCAGCAGCCGAATCGTTCGCGCGCGCCGATCCTTATGTGCAGAACGGCCTCGTGAAATCGTGGCGCGTGCGTCCGTGGCGCGTGGTCGTCGGCAAGCACGCGCCGCACTAGGGGCACGCGCGCGCAGGCTACAGCCACCCTGCCCGTTTGAAGCGCCACCACAACGCGAGATCGGCGACGAGCATCACTGCGATGCAGCCGTAGAAGCCGTATTTCAGATGCAGTTCGGGCATGTTCGCGAAGTTCATCCCGTAGATGCCCGCAATCATCGTCGGGATCGCGAACAGTGCGGCGAACGAGCCGAGCCGCTTGGTCACCTCGTTCTCGGCGAGCGAGATCATCCCGAGGTTGACCTGGATCGCCGTCACGACCATTTCACGCCGCCCTTCGATGGTCCTCACGATCCGCTGCAGATGGTCGTACACGTCGCGGAAATAATTCTCCATGCCGCTGCAGACCTGCGGGATACGCCCGCCGGTAAGCTTCGCGAGCGGCTCGATCAGCGGCGCGGTGTGCTGGTACAGCATCACGAGCCGGCGCTTGAGTGAATAGAGATCCTCGATGATCGCGCGCGACGACGCCGGCGTCGCCTTCGCGAAGATGCGATCCTCGAGTTCCTCGAGTTCGTTGCCGAGCGTTTCGAGGATCGGGAAATAGCGATCGACGACCTGGTCCATCAGCGCGTAGAACACGAACGCGGAGCCTTCCTGCAGCAGGTGCGGTTCGCGCTCGCAACGCTTGCGCACTTCGCGGAAGTCCTGCTCGGTGCGGTTTCGGATCGACAGGACGTAGTTCGGACCGACGAACATGTTCAGTTCGCCGACCTTGAATTCGTCGTCCTCGTCGAGCTCGACCGTATGCAGCACCGCGAACAGCGAATCGCCGTACTCCTCGATCTTCGGGCGCTGGTGGCCCTTGCGGGCATCCTCGAGCGCGAGTTCGTGCAGTCCGAACTCCTCGCCCATCAGCTCGATTTCCTCGGGCGTCGGGTCCTTCAGCGCCACCCAGACGAAACACTCGGGCTTCGACACATAGTCGCTGATGGCGTCGATATCGATGTCGGCCAGCTTGCGGCCGTCCTGGTATGCAGCACAGTTGATCAGCATGTTGTCCGTGATGTTGCCGTTTTCGCGCCAGTTTACCGGTTTGCCGCGCGTCAATCTGTTCCCGTTGGTAACGGCCGGCCCGGCTTGCGCGCCGCGCCGATATTGGTCATGATCGGACTGCGTGCGCCGCAGCACGCGCACCGCGCACTTCGCAGGCCCGCGGCCCGGCCGCGCGGCCCAACCGCCAAGGAGACAGACCTATGTGGTATTTCGCGTGGATACTCGGCATCGGCGTGGCGCTCGGCTTCGGCATCATCAACGCAATGTGGCTCGAAGCCGAAGTGTTCTCTCGCGACGGCAAGCGCGTCGACACGCCACGTCAGGGGCCGGGGAGCCGCTATTCGTGACGCATCTGGTGTTTTTCTGCGGTCACGCCGGCACCGGCAAGACCACGCTCGCAAAGCGGCTCATCGGGCCGCTGATGCGCGCGACCGGCGAGGCCTTCTGCCTGCTCGACAAGGATACGCTGTACGGCCGCTACAGTTCGGCCGCGATGGGCGCACTCACCTCGGATCCGAACGATCGCGACAGCCCGCTCTATCTGCAGCATCTGCGCGATCCCGAATACCAGGGCCTGCTCGACACGGCCCGTGAAAACCTCACGCTCGGCATCAGCGCGATCGTCGTCGGCCCGCTGTCGCGCGAAGTGCGCGACCGGCGCATCCTCGACCGCGCATGGCTCGGCATCGGCCCCGACGTCACGCTGACGGTCGTCTGGGTGCATACGTCGGAAGACGTCGCGCACGCACGCATCGTCGCGCGCGGCAACCCGAACGATGCGTACAAGCTCTCGCACTGGGACGAATACCGGCAACGCCGCTTCGTGCCGACCGGCCATGAATGCGACGGCATCGTGATGTTCGACAACACCGCGCCGTCCGATGCGGACGTCGACGCGCTGCTGTACAGCATCGTGCCGCCCGCCCCGCGCGCGACGATCGTCCCGCCGCTGCCGGCCTGAACGGCGCAACGCCCTTCCCATCACCCTCCTCGCGCGCATGAAAAACGCCGGAAGCGCTGCTTGCGCTTCCGGCGTCGCACGGCCCTCGTCAGACCGAATGCGTCGTCAGGCGACTGCGTGCACGCGCTCCATCGTGCCGCCTTCGTACAGCTTGCCGAAGCGGTTCGCGAGGAACGCCTTCAGCGACACCTTCTCCTGCGGGATGAAACCGCTCTGCGGCAGCTTCTTCTCGCGGAACAGGTCGAGCACCGCGCACATCGCGCCGGCCGTCGTGATCTGGATCGCGCTCATCGGCATCCCGAACACGTCCTTCGCGAAGATCTTGCGCGTGAACACGTCCTGCACCAGCTGACCGTCCTTCACGCCCGTCACCGTGATGAACACGAGCACGACGTCCTGCTTCGTCGACGGCACCGCACGGCGCATGATCGACTTCAGCGTGTCGCGGTCGCTCGACAGGCGCAGGTCCTCGAGCAGGAACTGCACGAGATCGCGGTGGCCCGGATAACGCACCGACTTGTAGTCGAGCGTCTCGACCTTGCCCGACAGCGTCTCGCACAGCGTGCCGAGGCCGCCCGAGGTATTGAACGCTTCGTATTCGGTGCCGTCGAGCGAGAAGTGCTCGAGGCCTTCGAGCGGCTGCACCCACTGCTTGCGGCCATCGCGGATCGCTTCGCACGGCTGGCAGTATTCGTTGATCAGGCCGTCGACGCTCCACGTCAGGTTGTACTTCAGCGCGTTGGTCGGATACTCGGGCAGCGCGCCGACGCGCATCTTCACGTCGCGCACTTCGCTGAAGCCGTTCACGAGCTCGTGCGCGGCGAGACCGATGAAGCCCGGTGCGAGGCCGCACTGCGGCATGAACGCGCGGTCGGAGCCTTCGGCCAGTTCACGGATCGCGTGGGTCGCACGCACGTCTTCGGTCAAGTCGAAGTAGTGCACGCCGGCAGCCTTCGCGGCGGCGGCGACGTTGACCGCGAGGTAGTAAGGCAGCGCGTTGACGAGCGCATCGAAGCCCTTCACGGCTTCGCGGATCGCGGTGGCGTCGGCCGAATCGACACGCTGCGTCGCGATGCCTTCGCGCGACAGCTTCGCAAGCGCATCCGCGTCGCGATCGAACGCGACGACTTCGTAGTCGCCCGTTTCACGCAGCATGTGAGCAATGGTGTGACCGATCAGACCTGCGCCGACGATGGCGATTTTCATGCGCTTATCTCCTGATAATGGGTTGCTGTTGTGTACGGCGTCGAGCCATGAACACAGTTTAGGGACGCGCAAAATCAGTTCCAAGACGAAGAATGATGCGAAACGACCGATATTTTCGACGTAATGACGATACATTTCGTCGAAACGGCGAAATCGTATAAAAATCGTGTCATCGTCCATGCGTGAAATGGACGTGCGGCCGCGCTCCGCGACCGGCGAATCGAGTCGAGAAAAGGAGAAAAACCGGAACACGCCGAACAAGAATCGCGCGACGACCTCACCCGCAACGTCGCACGTGCCGCATCACCCGCCGATGGTTCCGCGATCGATCTTGCGCGACAGGATGATCGACGTCGTCGTGCGTTCGACGCCTTCGAGCGTGCCGATCTGGTCGAGCAGATCGTTGAGCCGTTCCGGCGAATCGGCACGCAGCCACGCGACGTAGTCGTATTCGCCGCTCACCGCGCACAGCAGCTGCACTTCGGGCACGCGGTCGAGCTTGCGCAACACGTCCTTGCCGAACTTCGGCGCGAGGATGATGCCGACATACGCGTAGATGCTCGCGTCGAGCACGTCCTGCCCGAGTCGCACGCTGTACCCCGCGATCACGTTGGTGCGCTCGAGCCGCGCGATGCGCGCGACGACCGTCGTGCGCGCGACGTCGAGCTGGCGCGCGAGATCGGCGACGCTTGCGCGTGCATCGGCTTGCAGCAGCGCAACGAGTTGCCGGTCGAGATCGTCGAGTTGGTCGAGACGGGGTGGACGCATGAGGCTGGGTCGGCGCGAGCGGCGCGCCGGCGAGTGGAACGTGACGCGATGATAGCGCCGAACGGCGGTACGCCCAACCGCCTTCACGCCGCCGCACAAAGGCGTCACGCGGTTCGCAAAAGATGCGTGCGTTGCGTCGTGTCGTCGCAGCGCCGGCGCGACGCAACGGCCGTCCGACTCGTCGCCGACGCACGGCCGGCGCGGCATCGCCGCCCTGCATTCCTTTCAATTTCGATTCGTTTCGGATGTAAGCAAGTGTCGCATTCGCTGCCGCCTTCCACGCAACGTGCTACTAATAGCGGGCGACGCGAGATGCGCGCTCGCGGCCGTTGCCGCCGCGCCCGCTCGCACGACACCACCCCGGAGAGCCAACCATGAAGAAAATCTCGCTCACCCTCGCTACGCTCGTCGTTGCAGCCAGCGCGTTCGCGCAGACCCCGGCGTCCGCTCCGGCCACCACGGCCGCCGCATCGGCGCCGAGCGCCGAACAGCGTGCCGCGCGTCACGAAGCGCGCATCGAGGAGCGCATCAAGTACCTGCACGATCAGCTGAAGATCACGTCGGCGCAGGAACCGCAGTGGAAGACGTTCGCCGACACGATGCGCGAGAACGGCGACACGATGGGCCGCCTCTATCGCGAACGGATGGCGAACCACGACGTGTCCGCGGTCGACGACATGAAGCAGTACGCGGAACTCGCGCAGGCCAACGCCGACGGCGCGAAGAAGCTGGCTGACGCCTTCGCGCCGCTGTACGCGAGCTTCCCGGCCGACCAGAAGGCGCTCGCCGATACGACGTTCCGCAACTGGCTGCACCACGGCGGCGAGCATCGCGGCAAGGGCAAGGGCCACGCGAAGGGCAAGGAAGGCAAGGCAGCCGCCGCGCCGGCCGCCAGCGCGCCCGCGCAACCCTGATCCCCTGCCCCCACACGCGGCGTCACGAGGCCCAGCCGGGCCGGCCGGCGCCGCGTTTCCTGTCCGGCGAACGGCGCGCGTCACACGGCGCGCCGATTTCGGGATAAGCTCCCGGCTTTTCCCGCACTTCCCCGCCATGCTCGAACTCAAGCACATCGATCTGCGTACCGACCCGCAGGCGCGTCGCGTCGTCAAGGACGAAACCGTCACGGTCGCTTTCGCGGACGCCGACGGCGAACTGATGAGCCTCGAAGGCCCGAACCGCTACGTCGCGGGCGACGCCTTGATCACGGGCTCGACCGGCGACCGCTGGGTCGTGTCGCGTGCGCGCTTCGACGCGAAGTACCTGCCCGCCGATCCGGCGCTCGCGCACGGCGCACCGGGCGCTTACCGCAACCGGCCGGCCGTCGTGCTGGCGCGCCGGATGGACGAGCCGTTCACGATCGCCCGCTCGGAAAACGGCGACACGCTGCGCGGCGTCGCCGGCGACTGGGTGATGCAGTACGCGCCCGGCGACTACGGCGTCGTGCAGGCGCAGCGCTTCGCGCAGGTCTACCGCGACGCGTGAGCGGCCGCGCCGGCAACACGCCGGGGCCGCGCATCACGCGAAGTCTTCGTCGAGTTCGAGTTCCGCTTCGCGCTCGACGGCCTCGCCGGCCGCATGCCGCTCCTCGAGCGAGCCGAGCATCGCTTCCGCATACGCATGCAGCACCGCATGGCTGCGCGCGCGCTGCATCGGCTTCAGCGCCAGATAGCGCGCGAACGCGGCCGGCGCAATCCGCACGTCGAGCGTCATGCGTTTCGGCGTCGCACCGAAACGCATCGCGAGCCACTGCACGGACAGAAAGCGCCCGCGCGCATCGCTGCTCTCGACAAAGCGCGTCTGCTCCGGAAAGAGATCGCAAATCACGCGCGCGAGCGCGTCGAATTCAGTGCTGTCGCATTCGATCAGATAATCGTCCATTTCGTCCCCTGCTTCGCGGTCGCCCGGCATCAAACGGCCGTGCGCGACGGCCGGCACGTCTTCACCAGCGCGACGATCAGCAGCGCAGCCAGCATGAAATACACGGCCTCGACCCATGCGGCCGGCAGCACGCGCACCTGGTAAAGCAACGCCGGCGCGGCCGCGAGCGCATGCAGCACGATCGCCAGCGGCAGCACGCCCGCACGACCGGCGCGCACGCCGCGCCACACCAGCACCGACAGCGCGAGTTGCAGCACGAAGGACGCGCAGCGCTCGAGCAGCAGCAAGGCGATCGACGGCACCGACAGCGTCGCCAGCATCATGTGCAGCCGCACGACGGTGTCGGCCGGCAAATCCGACAACTGCGTCTCGAGCTGGCCGCGGCTCGCGAGCCAGGCGAGGTACGACCATTGGCCCCACACCAGCACGCCGACGAACCACGCCTCGGCGCCGCCGTGGCCGATCCCGTAGCCGATTCCGCGTCCGTCGCCGGCCGACGGCCCGTAGCGGCGCGCCAGGAACCGCATCCCGAGATAGCGGCCGACTTCCTCGAACACGGCCGTCGCGAGCGCGCTGTACGCGACGAACGCGAGCGGCTGCGTGAGCCAGCCGCCGGCGGGCGTCTGGCTCAGCACGAGCCCGTGGAAGGCGCGTTCGACGATCATCGCGAACAGCGTGAAGACGGCGACGCCGACGATCGTGTCGCGGCGATCGAGCGCAAGCGGCTTGCGCAGATAACGGAAGAGGACGAGCGGCAGCAGCGCGATGATCAGCGTGGCGGCAATCAGCGCCGCCAGCGTGACGGGAGCGACAGTCATGAATTTCCTTGTTCGGGGCGGCGCACCTGACGCGCCGCGTGCCCCGAATGATACTCAGCTTGCGGTCGACGCGCGCGCAATCAGCTCGCCCGGCAGCATCGCGACGCGCACGTCGCCGGCCGCGCCGTCGATGCGCTCGTGCACGAATTCGACGGCCTTGTAGCCGATCTCGTAGGTCGGCTGACGGATCGTCGTGATGCCGATCAGCTCGGCCCATTCCGGATCGTCGATCGACAGCAGCGCCGCGCTGGCTTGCCACGCGGCGCCGAAACGCGCGCGCAGGTGGCGCGCGATCGCCAGCGCGACCGGCGCGTTGGCGGCGAACAGCGCCGCGCGCACGCCGCGTCTCGCGGCCTCGTCGATGCGGGCGTCGATTTCGGCGAGCGCCGCGTCGGCCGCGTCCGGCGCATTCAGGTCGAGCACGATCGTCGCCGGCACCGGCCGCCCGCGCGCGGCCAGCGTCGCGCGGAACGCGGCCTCGCGCACGCGCCGCGAGCTGACGTGCTCGAACGGCTGCACGACGAAATGGATCGCGTCGAAACCGCGCTCGATCAGGTGCGCGAGCGCCGCCTCGATCGCGTCGGTGTTGTCGAGCCCGATCAGGTCGGCCTCGAAGCCCTCGACCGTGCGGTCGACCAGCACGGCCGGAATGCCGCCGCCGCGCAGCGGGCGCAGCACGTCCTCTTCGGCGCCGAGCGCGTTGACGATCAAGCCTTCGACGCGGTAGGTCGTGAGCAGCTGCAGGAAGCGGCGCTCCATCTCGACTTCGTTCGCCGCGTGGCAGATCAGCGGCATGTAGCCGAGCGCGTGGCACGCGGCCTCGACGCCCTGCAGCACCTCGACGGTATACGGATTGGTCAGGTCGGCCACCAGCATGCCGAGCAGCCGGTTGCGGCCGCGCTTCAGGCCGCGCGCCATCTGGTTGGGCCGGTAGTTGAGCCGCGCGATCGCCGCCTCGATCCGCTGGCGCAGATCGGCGGACAGCACGTGGGTCTCGCCGTTCAGATAGCGCGAAACGCTGGTCTTGCCCGTGCCGGCCTCGCGCGCGACGTCGCTGATCGTCGCCGGACGCTGCGTGGAAGGTTGCGAATCGGTCACTGTCGAGCCTCGCGACGTACGATCCGCGCCGCTTCGTGAGCAGACGGACCTTTGTTGTTGGATACGAAAGCCACTGGCTGACTCCTCTGTCGATCGGGTCTCGACCGGAGCCGGCGTATCAGCGCGTGGCTCCGGCCGCCTGCAAGGCTGTCGGCGCTTGCGCGCCCGCTCCGTCCCGTGCCCGGACGCCCGACCGCCCTGCGGCCTGATGCGGGCCCGGTCGCCGGACGCCGCCGGCCGCCGTGCCGGAACGTTGCTGCGACGAGCGGGCGATCATAACGCAGCCTGCCCTTCGGCACCAAGACCGTCGACTCTAACGGCCCCGGCCTCCCCGGCGCGGCGCCCGCCCGCCTGCTGCGCGTCAGCGCCGTGCGAGCACGTCGGGATTGACGAGATTCGTACGCAGCGTGCCGGCCAGCGCGCCGACCAGGTTTTCGGCCGCGCAGCGCGCCATCGCGTGACGCGTCTCGTGCGTCGCCGAGCCGATATGCGGCAGCGCGACGACATTGCTCATCCGCAGCAGCGGCGAATCGGCCGGCAGCGGTTCCTTCTCGAACACATCGAGCCCCGCGCCGCGGATCGTGCCGTCACGCAGCGCTTCGATCAGCGCGGCCTCGTCGACCACGGGCCCGCGCGACGCGTTGATCAGGATCGCGCCGCGCTTCATCTTCGCGAATTCGGGCGCGCCGATCAGGTGACGCGTATCGGGCGACAGCGGCACCTGCAGGCACACGAAGTCCGACTGCGCGAGCAACTCGTCGAGCGTCACGCGCCGGGCGCCGTACTGCGTCTCGGCTTCGGCGTGCGCCGAGCGGTTCGTGTACAGCACCTGCATCCGGAAACCGAGCGCCGCGCGGCGCGCGACCGCGCCGCCGATCCGCCCGAGCCCGACGATGCCGAGCGTCTTGCCCTGCACGTCGGTGCCGTACAGGTCGGGGCCGATGCTGCGATGCCAGTGGCCGGCCTTGACCCACTCGGCCAGCTCGACCACGCGGCGCGCGGACGCGAGGATCAGCGAAAACACGGTATCGGCGGTCGACTCGGTCAGCACGTCCGGCGTATGCGCGAGCACGATGCCCCGCCGCGTGAGGTCCGCGACGTCGAAGTTGTCGTAGCCGACCGAGATCGTCGACCACGCTCGCAGCCGCGGCGCGCGGTCGAGCATCTGCGGCGTGACCTTCAGGCTCGCGCCGATCGCGCCGTCGGCGTTGCCGAGCGCATCGGCGAGCGCGTCGGCGCCGTCGGCCGGCACGACGTCCGCATGCTCGCGCAGATAGGCGAGAACGTCATCGGGCAGCGGCTTGTACGCGACGATACGAGGCTTCATCGTTTCATTTTCCTTGCAGCGGCGCGGCGAGCGGATGCGCATCGCGCGCCTGGGGTTTGACGGACAGCGTGAGGATCACCGCGACGACCAGCGCGGCGCTCATGAAGGCATAGGAGGCGACGGGCGAGCCGGTCGCGCCGTTCAAGTAACCGACGAAATACGAGCCGACGAACGAACCGAGCGCGCCCATGCTGTTGATCAGCGCCATCGCGCCGCCCGCGACGTTCTTCGGCAGCAGTTCCGGCACGATCGCGAAGAATGGGCCGTACGGCGCATACATCGCGGCGCCCGCGACGACCAGCAGCGCGTACGAGATCCAGAAATGCGACGAACCGAGCGCGAACGAGGCTGCGAATGCGGCTGCGCCGATCAGCAGGAACGGCCATACGAAACCGCGGCGCGAGCCGACCTTGTCCGACGCCCACGACGCGGCGACCATCGCGATCGTCGCCGCGAGATACGGCAGCGCGGACAGCCAGCCGGTCGCGACCATCCCGAGTTCGGACCCGTTCTTGACGATCGACGGCAGCCACAGCACGAAGCCGTACACGCCAATGCTCCAGCAGAAATACTGCGCGCACAGCTTGATCACGGCCGGCGAGCGGAACGCCTCGCCGTAGTTGCGCACCGGCTTGATCGCCGCCTGCTCGGCCGCGAGCGTGGTCTCCAGGTCGCGCTTTTCCTGCGCGGTGAGCCACGGCGACTGCGCGGGCTTGTCCTGCACGAGGAACCACCAGCACACGGCCCAGATCACCGCCGGCACGCCTTCGGCGATGAACATCTCGCGCCAGCCGAATTCGTGCACCAGATAGCCGGACACGACCGACATCCACAGCACGGTGACGGGATTGCCGAGGATCAGGAACGTGTTGGCGCGCGAACGCTCGCTCTTCGTGAACCAGTTGCTGATGTAGATCAGCATCGCCGGCATCACGGCCGCCTCGACCACGCCGAGCACGAAGCGGATCGCCATCAGCGACGGGATGTTGCTGACGATGCCCGTGAGCGCCGCGCAGCCGCCCCACAGCACGAGGCTGACGAACACGAGCTTCTTCACGCTGCGGCGCTCCGCATAGATCGCGCCGGGAATCTGGAAGAAGAAGTAGCCGAGGAAGAACAGCGCGCCGATCAGCGACGACAGGCCCTTGCCGATCCCGAGATCCTGGTTGATGCCGGCCGCCGACGCGAACCCGTAGTTCGCGCGGTCGAGATAGGCGAGGCTGTAGGTGATGAAGACGATCGGCATGATCGTCCACCAGCGGCGGGGTGCGAGATTGCTTGCCATCAGAATGTCTCCTTTGTCGATCGGAGCGCATGCTTCAGCTGCGTCGACCGGGTGTGATTGCTTCATGCGTTCCGTATCGCCTGTTGCCCGCGCCCGAAACCGAAAACCGGAACCGCGGGCCCTGCCATGCCGGCCGCTCAGTGCGCGGCGGCGGTTTCCTCGATGCGCTCGGCGCGCTGGCCGGCGCTTTCGAGCCGGTCGAGCGCCGCACGGGTCGGCAGCCCTTCCGAATCGCCGATCACCTGGATTGCGAGCGCGCCGATCCGGTTGCCGCGCGTCACGGCCTGCTCGATCGCGCGGCCTTCCAGCAGCGCGCTCACCACGCCGACCGCGAAACCGTCGCCGGCGCCGACCGTGTCGACGACATTGTCGACGCGTTCGCCCGCCACCGTGCCTTCGCGGCCGTCGGCCGTCCGATAGTACGCACCTTCGGCGCCGAGCTTGATCACGACGCCGCGCGCGCCCTGCGCAAGGTAGAAGCCCGCGATGTCGGCCGGGGACTCGCAGCCGGTCAGCTGCCGCCCTTCGGCGAGGCCGGGCAGCACCCAGTCGGCGAGCGCCGCCAGCGCGTTCAGCGTGTTCGCCATGACCTCGGCCGACGGCCACAGCGTCGGACGCAGGTTCGGGTCGAACGAGATCGACTTGCCGGCCGCGCGCATCTCGCGCGCCAGCTTGAACGCGAGTTCGCAGGACGTCGCCGAGATCGCCGGCGCGACGCCGGTCAGGTGCAGATGGCGCGCGCCGAGCACGTAGTCGGCCACATAGTCGTCGCACGACAGGTGGCTCGCGGCCGAGCCCTTGCGGAAATATTCGACGGTCGGGTCGCTGCCGTCGTCGTTGCGCGACTTCAGCTGGAAACCGGTCGGGTAGCGCGGATCGACCGTCACGCACGACGCGTCGATGCCTTCACGCGCGAGCGTGTCGAGCACGTAGCCGCCGAACGAGTCGCGACCGACGCGGCTCATCCAGCCGACCTTGAAACCGAGCCGGGACAGGCCGATCGCGACGTTCAGGTCGGCGCCGGCGATCCGCTTCGTGAACTGCGCGGCGTGCGCCAGATGGCCGGGCTCCGTCGCGACGAACATCGCCATCGCTTCGCCGTAGGTGACGACATCGAGTGCTGCTTGCATCGTTGAATCCTCCGTATCTGTCCTGCGTCACGCGCTCGCGAGCCATGCGACGCGCCGGCGCGCATCGCCCGCCAGGTCCGCCGCATCGAACGGGAACTCGATGCCGCGCGGCACCTGCCGCGGCAGCGCCGCGAGCACGCCGGTCACGAGCGGATCGTGCGGCGCCGGCGCCACCGCGAAGCGGCGCGCGCCCTCGCCTTCGACGGCCTTGCAATGAATGTATTCCACATGCGGCGCGAGCGCCTGTGCGCAGTCGAGCGGCGCTTCGCCCGGCCACTGCCAGTTGCCGATGTCGAACGTCATGCCGAGCGCATCGGGCGTGCCGGACGCAGCCAGCGCGTCGAACAGGCCGCGGAACTGCGCGAATGCGCCGCCGACCGGCAACTGGCCGTTCTCGACCACCACGCGGGCACGCGCGCCGCGCGACAGCGCGACGAGGTCGGCCGCATGCGCGTCGCCGGCGAACCCGCCGAGCTGGAATTTCACGAAGCGCGCGCCGAGCGCGTCGGCTTCGACAAGCGTATCGCGCAGCGCGTCCGAGTCGAGCGCGCCCGACTCCGTATACAGCGAGGCCGGCGTCGAATAGACCGACCACAGCCCGCGTTCGGCCAGTTGCGCGCCGAGTGCGGCCAGCGCAGCGGGCGCCGCCTCGTCGTCCGAGGCGAACAGCTCGCGCCGGATCTCGAAGCCGGCCGCGCCGGCTGCCGCGACGTCCGCGACGAATGCGCTGTGGCTCGCCTGGCGCACGCGGTCCATCCCGAATGCGCTCGCCACGATCACGATGTCTGCCATGTTGCCCTTTTATTCCCGGAATGGAACCGGTTCCATTTGCTTGAGACGGATGGTGCGCTTCGTGTCAGGCACACGCCATAGAGGAAATCCCTAGGAGCCGCTGGCATGGCGCCGGCCACCGATGCGCGGTCGATGCGCCGCATCGCGCGTGCCCGGAGCGCACGGCGGCGCCCTACGCGGCGTCCTGCGCGAGGCTCATTTCGAGGAACTGCGCGGCGACCCGCGACGGCGCGCCGCCGTGCGGCACGAGGATCGAGAAATGACGCGTGAGCGGCGCGGGCGCGAGCGAGCGCGACACGAGCGCCGCATCCTCGTGGCGCAGCGACATCGCGGACACGAACCCGACGCCCATGCCGGCGCGCACGGCCTCCTTCACGGCCTCGACGCCGGCGATCTCGAACGCGACGCGCATCGGCGCCGTCTGCTGCGCGAACGCGCGCTCGACGAGCTGCCGCACGGCCGAGCCCTCCTCGCGCAACACCAGCGGGTGCGCAGCGAGCGCCGCGAGCGTGACGCCCGAAGCATGCTCGGGCGCCGCAAGCGGATGCGCGGCCGGCACGATCGCGACGATCTCGTCCTCGCGCCACGCATGCACGGCCGTGCCGGGCGGCAGCGCTTCGCCGGGCGGCCCTTCGATCATCGCGATGTCAAGCGACGGCAGCGCGGCGACCACGTCGGCCGTGTTGCCGCTCATCGTCTGGATCGCCACGCGCGGCGCGCGCGGCTGGAACGCGGCGATCAGGTACGGCAGCAGGTAGCTCGCCGGCGTCGTGCTCGCGCCGATCCGCAGCGTGCCGGCCTCGAGGCCGCGCACCGCGTCGCGAAACGCGCGCGCCTGCGCGAACGTGTCGCGCTGCGCCTTCGCATACTGCGCGAGCTGCTCGCCGACCGGCGTCAGCCGAATGCCGCGGCCGTCGCGCTGGTACAACGGCTCGCCGAATTCGTCCTGCAGCAGCCGCAGCTGGCCGGACACGGCCGGCTGCGACAGGTGCAGCGCGACGGCGGCATGGCTGATGTTCAGGTGCTCGGCGACGGCGGCGAACGTTATCAGTTGATCCGGGGTCATGTGGATAAATTATCGGCTTTCCGGATAGTTTACGTCACAAATCACAATTTTTCATATCGATATAACGAAATTAGGATTACAGCATCGCAACACGCTCCTCACGGTGCCTTCATGTCCACTGCTCCGACTCCCCATCTCAGCCACGCCGCGCCGTCGATGCGCGGCCAGTTGAACGGCGTGCTGTTCGTCGCGCTGTTCGCGGCGGCCGTCACGAGCCTGTCGCAGCTGCCCGCGATCGCGGGGCTCGGCCTGTCGCCGCTGATCGTCGGGATCGTCGCGGGCGCGCTGTACGGCAACGCGCTGCGCGACGGCATGCCGGCGAACTGGGCGGCCGGCGTCAATTTCTCCGCGCGCAAGCTGCTGCGCATCGCGGTCGCGTTCTTCGGGCTGCGCGTGAGCCTGCAGGAGATCGCGCAAGTCGGCCTGCCGGGCCTGACCGTCTCGGTGCTGGTGGTCGTCAGCACGCTCGCGATCGGTACCTGGGCCGGCATGAAGCTGATGAAGCTCGACCGCGACGCCGCGCTGCTGACCGCGGCCGGCAGCGCGATCTGCGGCGCGGCCGCCGTGCTCGCCTTCGAGTCGACGCTGCAGTCGAAGCCGCACCAGAGTGCGATGGCGGTCGGCAGCGTCGTGCTGTTCGGCACGCTGTCGATGTTCCTGTACCCGATCGCGTATCACGCCGGGCTGCTGAACCTCGATCCGGCCGGCCTCGGGCTGTTCTTCGGCGGCACGATCCACGAGGTCGCGCAGGTGGTCGGCGCGGCGAGCGACATCAGCCCGCAGGTCGCGCATATCGCGACGATCGTCAAGATGACGCGCGTGATGCTGCTCGTGCCCGTGCTGCTCGTGCTCGGCTGGTGGCTCGCCCGCTCGGCGCAAATGGCGGCCGGCGGCGCACAAGGCAAGCGCAAGGTCGCGGTGCCCTGGTTTGCGCTCGGCTTCCTGGCCTTCGTGATCGTCAACTCGCTGAACGTGTTGCCGGCCGATGTCACGCACACGCTGAACGTGCTCGACACCTTCGCGCTGACGATGGCGATGACCGCGCTCGGCATCGAGACGCGCGTCGCGCAGATCCGCGCCGCCGGCCCGCGCGCGCTGATGACCGGGCTGATCCTGTACGTATGGCTGATCGCCGGCGGCTACGCGATCACCTGGGCCGTGCAGCACTGGCTTGGCTGAGCCGCACGTCCGCGCCGCCCCGAGCGCCGCGCCCGACGGGGATCTCCCGCGGGCGCGGCGCAGTGCTATGCTTCGCGTCGTTTTCCATCGCCCCTTTGCAGCCGTGCTCTCGTTCCTGCTGAAGCTGCGCACCCGCGCCCGAACGCTGCTCCGCCTGTCGGACGCCCATACGATGCTGATCTGGTCGGCGATCGTCGGCGTCGGCGGCGCTTTCGCGACCATGGCGTTTCGCGAAGGCATCGACCTGATGCAGCACCTGATCTCCGGACACAGCGGCAGCTTCGTGCAGATGGCGAAAAGCCTGCCGTGGTACGTGCGCTTCTGGCTGCCGGCCGCCGGCGGCTTCCTCGCCGGCTGCGTGCTGCTGCTCGCGACGCGCGGCGACAAGCCGTCCGGCAAGACCGACTACATGGAAGCCGTCGCGCTCGGCAACGGCATCGTGCCGGTGCGCCAGAGCCTGTGGCGCAGCGTGTCGTCGCTGCTGACGATCGGCAGCGGCGGCTCGATCGGCCGCGAAGGCCCGATGGTGCAACTTGCCGCGCTCGCGTCGTCGCTGGTCGGCCGCTTCGCGCACTTCGACCCGCCGCGGCTGCGCCTGCTCGTCGCGTGCGGGGCCGCGGCCGGCATCACGTCCGCGTACAACGCGCCGATCGCCGGCGCGTTCTTCGTCTCCGAGATCGTGCTCGGCACCATCGCGATGGAGAGCTTCGGGCCGATGGTCGTTGCGTCGGTCGTCGCGAACATCGTGATGCGCGAATTCGCCGGCTACCGGCCGCCGTACGAAATGCCGGTGTTCCCGGCCGTCACCGGCCCCGAAGTGCTGCTGTTCGTCGTGCTCGGCGCGCTGTGCGGCGTGCTCGCGCCGCAGTTCCTGCACCTGCTCGACGCGTCGAAGAACCAGTTCCGGCGGCTGCCCGTGCCGCTGCCGGTGCGGCTCGCGCTCGGCGGCCTGGTGGTCGGCGTGATCTCGGTGTGGATTCCGGACGTGTGGGGCAACGGCTACAGCGTCGTGAACCATATCCTGCATTCGCCGTGGACCTGGCAGGCGCTCGTCGCGGTGCTGGCGTTCAAGGTCATCGCGACCGCCGCGACCGCCGGCTCGGGCGCGATCGGCGGCGTGTTCACGCCGACGCTGTTCGTCGGCGCGGTGTTCGGCTCGCTGTTCGGGCTCGCGATGAATGCGCTGTGGCCGGGACACACGTCCGCGTACTTCGCCTATGCGATCGTCGGGATGGGTGCGTTCATGGCCGGCGCGACCCAGGCGCCGCTGATGGCGATCCTGATGATCTTCGAGATGACGCTGAGCTACCAGGTCGTGCTGCCGCTGCTGGTGTCGTGCGTGTTCGCGTATTTCGTCGCGCGTGCGACCGGCACGACCTCGATGTACGAGATCACGCTGCGCCATCACCAGGACGCGGCGGAACGGCTGCGGCTACGCACCACGCAGATGCGCGAGCTGATCCAGCCGGCGCAGACGGTCGTGCCGCTCACCGCGAGCGTCGCCGACATGACGCGCGTGTTTCTCGAATATCCGGTGAAGTACCTGTACGTGACCGACGACGCGGGGCGCTTCCGAGGCGCGGTGGCGCTGAAGGACATCACGTCCGACCTGCTCGACAAGCGCGACACGACCGACAAGACGGCCGCGCACTACGCGCACACGCCGTTTCCGCTGCTCACGCCGGACATGCCGCTCGCGACCGCCCTGGAACGCTTCATGGCGTTCCAGGGCGAACGGCTGCCCGTGATCGAGAGCGAGGCGGAGCCGACGCTCGCCGGCGTCGTCTACAAGACGTCGCTGCTCGACGCGTACCGGCGGATGACCGGCGAGCGCTGACCGGCATCGCGCCGGCGAGCCGTCTCGTCGATCCGGGTCAGTCCGGCGAACGCCCGAGCACGACCCGCGCGAAGAAGCCCGCGAGCACCGCTTCGGCCGCCTCCGCCGACACGTGCTGCGGATCGGCCGTGTAATACGACTGCACGCCGTCGCACAGACACATCAGCCCGAACGCGAGCGTCTCGGCCGGCAGCAGCAGCGGCGTGCCCGCGCGCTCGGCGAAACGCCGGATGAACTCGGCCATCTGCACGCGCTTGGCGTGCAGGAACTGGTTGAAGCGCACGCGGAACTTCGCGTCGCGCGCGGCCTGCAGCTTCGCCTCGACCCACAGCAACGAATATTCGTCGTCGCGAAACAGCGTCCGGTAATAGGCGAGCGCCATCGACTCCATCTGCTCGCGCGGGCCGCCTTCGTCGAAGATCGCCTGGAAATCGGCCTGCACCGATGCATGGTCGCGCTCGAGCAGTTCCAGCAGCAGTTCGGACTTGCTGCGGAAATTCGAATAGAACGCGCCGCGCGTATAGCCGGCCGCCGCCGCGATGTCCTCGACACTCGCGGCGACATAGCCTTTCTTCATAAAAATCCGATGCGCGGCACTGAGCAGACGTTCGCGCGTCTGGTCTCTGCTCTGCTCGCGGGTCAAGCGCTGTGGTTTCATGGCGCGCAGTCTAGCACCCTTTCCCTTTCGGATTCATCTTTGCATTCGGATACAGGTGTGTATTAGAATTCGCCACAGTTTCCGAATCATGTTGTCCGGCTGTCCGTGCGCGCCCGTGCCGGCGCCGCTCGGGGCAAGTGCGTACCGCACCTGCCGGCCTCGCTCCGCTCTTCTCTCTCACCTGGGGGTTTCGTGAATCGCTCCGGTTCCCGCGCCGCGCTGCTGATCGGCGCCGCGCTCGTCCTCACCGCCTGTCACCCGAAGGAAGCCGCGCCGCCTGCGCCGCGCCCGGTCGTCGCGCTGCCCGCGCACGCCGACGGCGCCGCGGCCGTGCGCACGCTTCCCGGCGAAATCCAGCCGCGCTATGCGACGCCGCTGTCGTTCCGCATCGCCGGCAAGATCGTCGAGCGCAAGGTGCGGCTCGGCGATACGGTCAAGGCCGGCCAGGTCGTCGCGCTGCTCGATCCGTCCGATGTCGAGAAGAACGCCGCGAGCGCGCAGGCGCAACTGGACGCGGCGACGCACAGCCTTGCGTTCGCGAAGCAGCAGCTCGACCGCGACCGCGCGCAGGCCCGCGAAAACCTGATCGCGACCGCGCAGCTCGAACAGACCGAGAACAGCTACACGTCGGCGCTCGCGCAGCGCGAGCAGGCGCAGCAGCAGCTCGCGCTCGCGAAGAACCAGCTCCGCTACGCGACGCTCGTCGCCGATCACGCCGGCACCATCACGGCCGAGCAGGCCGATACCGGCCAGAACGTGTCGGCCGGCCAGGCCGTCTATCAGCTCGCGTGGGCCGGCGACGTCGACGTGGTCAGCGACGTGCCCGAAGGCGCGCTCGCATCGCTCGCCCCCGGCCGCACGGCCACCGTCACGCTGCCGTCGCTGCCGGGCCGCCCGTTCGCCGCGAAGGTGCGCGAAATCGCGCCGGCCGCCGATCCGCAAAGCCGCACCTACCGCGTGAAGCTCACGCTCGCCGCGCCCGATCCGGCGATCCGCCTCGGCATGACCGCGAACGTCGCGTTCGACGGCGCACCGGCCGACGGCGACGCGCAGCCGATCACGCTGCCCGCGACCGCGCTGTTCCACGACGGCCCGCATCCGGCCGTGTGGGTCGTGCGCGCGAAGGACGACACGCTGGAGCTGCGCCGCGTCGATGTCGCGCGCTTCAACGAACGCACGGTCACCGTGTCGCACGGGCTGCAGCCGGGCGAGCGCGTGGTGCTGCAAGGCGTGCATACGGTCAGCGCCGGCGAGAAGGTGCATCCGGTCGCGCCGCTGCATCCGGAGGACTTCGCTTCATGAGTCCGTCTCACGAAGAAGGCCGCTTCAACCTGTCCGCGTGGGCGCTGCGCCATCAGGCGCTGGTCGTCTACCTGATCGCACTGGCGACGCTCGCGGGCATCCTCGCGTACACGCGACTCGCGCAGTCCGAAGACCCGCCGTTCACGTTCCGCGTGATGGTGATCCGCACCTTCTGGCCCGGCGCGACCGCGCGGCAGGTCCAGGAACAGGTCACCGACCGGATCGGCCGCAAGCTGCAGGAAACGCCCGCCATCGACTTCCTGCGCAGCTATTCGCGCCCCGGCGAATCGCTGATCTTCTTCACGATGAAGGATTCGGCGCCCGTGAAGGACGTGCCCGAAACCTGGTACCAGATCCGCAAGAAGGTCGGCGACATCGGCTACACGCTGCCGCCGGGCGTACAGGGCCCGTTCTTCAACGACGAGTTCGGCGACGTCTACACCAACATCTGGACGCTCGAAGGCGACGGCTTCTCGCCCGCGCAGCTGCACGACTACGCGGACCAGTTGCGCACCGTGCTGCTGCGCGTACCGGGCGTCGCGAAGGTCGACTATTTCGGCGACCCCGACCAGCGCATCTTCATCGAGGTGAACAACGCCCAGCTCACGCGCCTCGGCATCTCGCCGCAGCAGCTCGGACAGGCGATCAACGCGCAGAACGACGTCGCGTCGGCCGGCACGCTGACGACCGCCGACGATCGCGTGTTCGTGCGCCCGAGCGGCCAGTTCGACAACGTCGCCGCGATCGCCGACACGCTGATCCGCATCAACGGCCGCACCTTCCGGCTCGGCGATCTGGCGACCGTGAAGCGCGGCTACGACGACCCGCCCGTCACGCAGATGCGTGCGAACGGCAAGGCCGTGCTCGGCATCGGCGTGACGATGCAGCCGGGCGGCGACGTGATCCGGCTCGGCAAGGCGCTCGATGCGGAGTCGAAGGATCTGCAGGCGCGGCTGCCGGCCGGGCTCAAGCTCACCGAAGTGTCGAGCATGCCGCACGCGGTGTCGCACTCGGTCGACGACTTCCTCGAAGCCGTCGCCGAAGCGGTCGCGATCGTGCTGATCGTGAGCCTCGTGTCGCTCGGCCTGCGCACCGGGATGGTGGTCGTGATCTCGATCCCGGTCGTGCTCGCGGTGACCGCGCTGTTCATGTACCTGTTCGACATCGGGTTGCACAAGGTGTCGCTCGGCACACTGGTGCTCGCGCTCGGGCTGCTGGTCGACGACGCGATCATCGCGGTCGAGATGATGGCCGTGAAGCTCGAACAGGGCTACAACCGCGCGCGCGCCGCCGCGTTCGCGTACACGAGCACCGCGTTCCCGATGCTGACCGGCACGCTCGTCACCGTGTCGGGCTTCCTGCCGATCGCGCTCGCGAAGTCGAGCACCGGCGAATACACGCGCTCGATCTTCGAAGTCTCGGCGATCGCGCTGATCGCATCGTGGTTCGCGGCGGTCGTGCTGATCCCGCTGCTCGGCTATCACCTGCTGCCCGAGCGCAAGAAGCACGCGCACGAAGCGCACCTGCCGGACGATCACGAGCACGACATCTACGACACGCGCTTCTATACGCGGCTGCGCGGCTGGATCCGCTGGTGCATCGAGCGGCGCTTCGTGGTGCTGCTGATCACGGGCGCCCTGTTCGTCGTGTCGCTGCTGGGCTTCTCGCTCGTGCCGCAGCAGTTCTTTCCGAGCTCCGACCGCCCGGAGCTGCTGGTCGACCTGCGGCTGCCCGAAGGCGCGTCGTTCGCGGCAACGCTGCGCGAGACCGAACGCCTCGAAAAGGTGCTCGACAAGCGGCCCGAGATCGATCATTCGGTGAACTTCGTCGGCAGCGGCGCGCCGCGCTTCTACCTGCCGCTCGACCAGCAGCTGCAGTTGCCCAACTTCGCGCAGTTCGTGATCACCGCGAAATCGGTCGAGGATCGCGAGAAGCTCGCGAGCTGGCTCGAAACCACGCTGCGCGACCGGTTCCCGGCCGTGCGCTGGCGGCTGTCGCGACTCGAGAACGGCCCGCCGGTCGGCTATCCCGTGCAGTTCCGCGTGAGCGGCGACGATATCGCGACGGTCCGCTCGATCGCCGAGAAGGTCGCGGCGACGATGCGCGGCGACGCGCGCGCGGTCAACGTGCAGTTCGACTGGGACGAGCCGGCCGAGCGCTCGGTGCGCTTCGAGCTCGACCAGAAGAAGGCGCGCGAGCTGAACGTCACGTCGCAGGACGTGTCGAGCTTCCTCGCGATGACGCTGTCCGGCACGACCGTCACGCAGTATCGCGAGCGCGACAAGCTGATCGCGGTCGACTTGCGCGCGCCGCAGGCCGATCGCGTCGATCCCGCGAAGCTCGCCGGCCTCGCGCTGCCGACGCCGAACGGCGCGGTGCCGCTCGGCTCGCTCGGCCGCTTCACGCCGACGCTCGAATACGGCGTCGTGTGGGAGCGCGACCGCCAGCCGACCATCACCGTGCAGTCCGACGTGCGCGCCGGCGCGCAGGGCATCGACGTCACGCATGCGATCGACGGCAAGCTGAACGCACTGCGCGCGCAGCTGCCGGTCGGCTACCGGGTCGAGATCGGCGGCTCGGTCGAGGAAAGCGCGAAGGCGCAGACCTCGATCAACGCGCAGATGCCGCTGATGGCGATCGCCGTGTTCACGCTGCTGATGATCCAGCTGCAAAGCTTCTCGCGCGTGCTGATGGTCGTGCTGACCGCGCCGCTCGGACTGATCGGCGTGGTCGCGACGCTGCTGCTGTTCGGCCAGCCGTTCGGCTTCGTCGCGATGCTCGGCGTGATCGCGATGTTCGGGATCATCATGCGCAACTCGGTGATTCTGGTCGACCAGATCGAGCAGGACATCGCGGTCGGCCACGGACGCTTCGACGCGATCGTCGGCGCCACCGTGCGGCGCTTCCGCCCGATCACGCTGACGGCCGCGGCCGCCGTGCTCGCGCTGATCCCGCTGCTGCGCTCGAACTTCTTCGGGCCGATGGCGACCGCGCTGATGGGCGGCATCACGAGCGCGACCGTGCTGACGCTGTTCTACCTGCCCGCGCTGTACGCGGCGTGGTTCCGCGTGAAGAGCGACGAGCGCGATCCGCACGACGGCGGCACGCCGCCGGCCGCGTCGTCGGGAGCCTGACCATGACCTTGCCGATGAACCTGAAAATCCGCGCCGCACGCACGCTCGCCATCGCGAGTCTCGCCGGCCCGCTCGCCGGCTGCGCGTGGTTCGCGCCGAGCGGCGAGCCGCCGGCGATGCCGTCGCCCGCACACTACGGCGCCGCGCCGCAAGTCCAGCAAACCGTCGCCGCGCAAGGCGTCGCGCAGCAATTCGAGGTCGGCGCGCAGCCGGTGCCGGACTGGTGGAAGCAGTACCGCTCCGACGCGCTGAACGCGCTCGTCGACGAAGGGCTGCGCAACAGCCCGACGCTCGGCGCCGCGTCGCACTCGCTCGATGCCGCGCGCGAGCAGCTGCGCGCGCAGGTCGGCAGCTCGCTGCTGCCGTCGATCGACGCAGGCGGCCAGGCCGCGCGCCAGCGCGCGCTCGGCGTGCCGATTCCCGCGCTCGGCGCGCCGACGCTGCTGTACGACACGTTCGTCGGCCAGCTGCAGGCGAGCTACACGATCGACCTGTTCGGCGCCGCACGCTTCGCGAACCGCGCGCTCGCCAAGCGCGTCGACGTCAGCGCGTTCCAGCTCGAATCCGCGCGGCGCGCGCTCGCGGCGAACATCGTCACCGCGTCGATCACGGTCGCGGTGCTCAATGCGCAGATCGACACGACCGAACGGCTCGTCGCACTGGCCAACGACCAGGCGCACGACGCCGAACGCCGCCATGCGCTCGGCGCGGCGTCGCGCAGCGATGCGCTGAATGCGCGACAAAGCGCCGACACGTTCGCCGCCAGCCTGCCCGCGCTGCGCCAGCAGCGCGACACCGCGCGCCATGCGCTCGCGGTGCTGGTCGGCCGCACGCCCGACCGCCCGCCGGCAGATCTCGCGCTCGCCGATCTGCACCTGCCGGAACAGGTGCCCGTCGTCGTGCCGTCGGATCTGCTGCAAAGCCGCCCCGACATCCAGGCGGCCGATGCAGGGCTGAAGGCGGCCGCAGCCGAAGTGGGCGTCGCGACCGCGCAGCTGTTCCCGCAGCTGTCGCTGTCGGCCGCGATGGGCAAAGGCGGTTTCAGCTGGCCGACGATGCTGTCGGGCGCCGGCGCGATCTGGAACGTCGGCGCGTCGCTGAGCCAGCCGATCTTCCACGGCGGCGCGCTGCTCGCGCAGCGCCGCGCGGCGAAGGCGACCTACGAGGCGGCCGTCGACCAGTACCGGCAGACCGTGCTCGCCGCGTTCCAGAACGTCGCCGATTCGCTGGCTGCGCTCGAGCACGACGCCGAGGCGCTCGACGCGATGTCCCGCGCGGCATGGTCCGCGCGCGGCGCATACGACGATGCGACCGCCCGCGTGCGGCTCGGCGCGCTGCCGCCGTCGGCCGCGCGCGCAAGCGAGCTGCAGTACCGCAACGCGCGGCTCGACGAGATCCGCGCGACCGGCGCGCGCTTCGCGGATACCGCCCGGCTGTATCAGGCAATGGGCACGCCGCCGGTCGACAAGGCCGGTCCGGCCGGTGACGGTTCGACCGCTGCCACCGGCAACGAAGCGCGCGCCGCCGCGCCGGACGCCGCGCCTGCGCCGCAATAAACAGCGGTCAGCCGCCACCAGCCGCCGCTTCGATCGGGCGCGCGCGGGACACCGCGCGCGCCCTTCGATCTTCCGCTTGACCCTCACGTAGCGTAACGTTCCAGACTCCAGTGTGCGCACCAAACGGAGGAACGAATGCGACTGAAAGTGGGAGAACTGGCGAAACGCAGCGGGCTGACCGTCCGCACGCTTCATCACTATCACGCGATCGGCCTGCTGACCCCTTCGGCGCGCGCCGACAACGGCTACCGGCTGTACGACCGCGACGACATCGCCCGGCTCCACCAGATCCAGGCCCTGCGTCGCTTCGGACTGTCGTTGACCGAAATCGGCGATTACCTGAACCAGCCCGACGCGCCGCTCGTCGATCTCGTCGCCAGGCAGATCGCGTCGCTCGACCGTCAGCTTGCGCAGACGACGCAGCTGCGCGAACGACTCGTCGGCCTGCACGCGCAGCTCGCCGCAGGCACCGAGCCGGAGCTGGCCGATTGGCTCACCACACTGGAGTTGATGACCGTGTACGACAAATATTTTTCCGAAGCAGAACTGGCAAGCATGCCGATGTACCGCAAGAGCCAGACCGGCGACCCGGAGTGGATCGCGCTCGTGGCCGACGTGCGCGCGCTGTATGACGCGGGCGTGCCGCCCGAGGACGAGCGCGTCCGCACGCTGGCCGACCGCTGGATGACGCTGCTCGTGCGCGACACGAACAACGATCCGCGGCTGCTCGCGAAACTGAATCTGATGCATGAGCGCGAACCGGCGATGCAGTCGCAGATCGGCATTTCGACCGTATTGCGCGACTACGTGCTGAAGGCCGTCGCCGAAACGAAGATGCAGGTGTTCGAAAAGTACCTGGCGCCGGACGAGATCCGCTTCATGCGGGCGCACTACGGCGAACGCGCGATGGAATGGCCGCAACTGATGGGCGACGTGCGCGACGCGATCGATGCGGGCGTCACGCCCGATTCGCCGCAAGGCCGCGCGCTCGCGCAGCGCTGGCTCGAGCTGTTCCGCGGCTATGCGGGCGACGATCCGGCCACGCACGCGAAATTCCGCGCGGCGATGGCGAACGAGCCGGCGCTGGCAAAGAACGCGTGGGTCGACGACACGCTGCTCGGCTTCATTCGTGAGGCGATGGCGCAGCTTGCACCGGCGCGCTGATCAGCGACGCGCCAGGCAGTGATCCGCGGGCGGCACGGCGCCGCCCGCGTCGGTCGGGCCGTCCGGGTTCGACCGACACCCGCCGCGATCGCGGTCGTGCAGCGCGCGCGACGAGCGGCAGGCCCGCTCGACGGATCACTGATACGCACGCACGCTGAGGGCACGCCAGCGCTTCATCATGTAGCCGAGAAACGCCGGCTGCGCCTTCAGGTCCGCGCTCGGCACCGGCGGCGCGCCGCCGTCGATCACCTTGCCTCTCAGCGTGACCGTTTCCTGGCCGCGCAACACGTACTTGCGACCGGCGTCGATCAGGAAATACTTGACCTGGTCGGCGCTGACGTCGCCCCGGCAGCCGATCCTGTACGCAAACAGGAACTGCTTGCGGCCATTGCCCAGCAGGTCGCGCATTTCGATCGACGCGGGCACGGGATCCAGAATCACCTCGACCGGGCACGCCGTCACGGCGTCGTTGACGGTCCACTCCGCCTGTCCGTTCGTCGTTCCGAACACCTTGAGGCGCCTGCCGTCCTCGTCGTCGCCCGTCGCCACCTCGGTCGTCGTGAATGCGACCGCGTGCGTGCCGGCCGCATCGGTCCACGTGTAGTCGGCGGCCTGCGCCGGATGGAGCCACACGGCGACGGCGAATACGAGCCAGCGGCTCGCGACGGCACACTGTTTTTTCATGGAAACGGCCTCGGACGGGACGCGCCATTATCCGTGCCGATGCGCGGCAAGGCCAGCCTCGCTCAAGCGCCGCGCGTACCCAACCCGAGCGCCTTCAGGCGCCGGTACAGCGTGCGCTCGCTGAGCCCCGTGCGTTCGGCCAGCGCCTTGCGCGTGCCGGTGAACTCGCCTGCGAGGCGCACCAGTTCAGCATCGGTCAGCGCGCTCGGCGCGACGGCGCGATCCGGCTGCGCCGCCGACATCGCGACGAGTTCGGCCGGCAGATGCTCGATGCGGATCGCGCCGTCGTCCGCGAACAGGCACGCGCGTTCGAGCACGTTGCGCAGCTCGCGGATATTGCCCGGCCACGGGTACGCATCGAGGCATGCACGCGCACGCACGGTCAGCACGAACCGGCGCGCCGCCTCGCCCGTGCCGGCGCGCGCGTTCGCGATGCGCCGCAGGATCGATTCCGCGAGCAGCGCGACGTCGCCGCGCCGTTCGCGGAGCGGCGGCAGCGCAATCGGAAACGCGCTGATCCGGTAGTAGAGGTCCTGGCGGAACCGGCCGTCGTCGATCATCTCGCGCAGCGGCTTGTGCGTCGCCGCGACCAGCCGGAAATCCGCGCGCAGCGCCTCGACGCCGCCGACGCGCCGGAACGTGCCCGACTCGATCAGCCGCAGCAGCTTCACCTGCATCGGCAGCGGCACGTCGCCGATCTCGTCGAGAAACAGCGTGCCGCCCTGTGCGGTTTCGACGAGGCCCGGCTTGCGCTGGTTCGCGCCCGTGAACGCCCCCTTCTCGTAGCCGAACAGTTCGCTTTCGAACAGCGTCTCGGCAATGCCCGAACAATCGACGACGACGAACGGCCCCAGCGCGCGGTCGCTCGCTTCGTGTAATGCGCGCGCGAACAACTCCTTGCCGGTACCCGATTCGCCGAGCAGCAGCACCGGCAGCATCGACGGCGCGACGCGCTGCAGCGCCTCGAGTGCCGCGTTGAACGGCTCCGAGCCGCCGACCAGCCCTTCCGCGCTCGGCTGCGCGGACGCGCTGCGCACCGTCGTCAGCCGCTCGACATAGGCGATCACGGCGCCGTGCGCATCGAAGATCGGCCGCAGCTCGACGTCGACGTGCTCGGGGCCGCGCGGCGTGTGATGGATGTGCAGCACGCGGTTCAGGCCGCGCGACTCGCGCGCCTGCTTCATCGGGCAATGCTCGCCGGCCTGGTCGCACGGCACGTCGTAGTGGTGGGAGACCTGGAAGCAGTGCCGGCCCACATGCTCGACGCCCGCCACGCCGAACTGGCGCCGGTACGCATCGTTCGCGGCGAGGATGCGGTAGTCGGGATCGACGACGATCATCGGCTGCGGATCCTGTTCGAGATAGGCGACGAGCGCGCGCACGTCGGGCGCGAGTTCGCGCGGCGGCGCGGCAACGATCGGGATGGTGGCGTGCGGGTTCATGAGCGGTTCGGCGACGATCTGCCAGATGGACTGCCAATTCTGCCATGACACTGCCAGATGTGGCAGTCCACGCGCACGGTGCGCGGCCATCCACGCCTGCGCGCCGCCGCGTTTTCACCGAAAACCCGAGTCAAATCAACTCCCTGGCGCGACCCGCCGACGTCGCGCAACGTGCTGGCACGCTTCTTGAAGCGCATGTCCCCGATTGCCGATGCAGAACCCGATCGAGGACTTTCCCGTGACCCATACCCCCGCCCTGTCGGTCGAAGGCTTTTTCGACCCGGCGACCCATACCGTCAGCTATCTGCTGCTCGAGACCGAAAGCCGCGCATGCGCGCTGATCGACAGCGTGCTCGACTACGATCCGAAGTCCGGCCGCACGCACACCGCGAGCGCCGACCGGCTGATCGCGCGCGTCGCCGAGCTCGGTGCCGACGTGCACTGGCTGCTCGAGACGCACGTGCATGCCGACCACCTTTCCGCCGCGCCCTATCTGAAGGAACACGTCGGCGGCCGGATCGCGATCGGCGCGCAGGTGCTGCGCGTCCAGCAGGTATTCGGCGGACTGTTCAACGCCGGCCCCGGCTTCGCGCGGGACGGCAGCCAGTTCGACCGGCTGCTCGACGACGGCGACACGCTCGCGCTCGGCGCGCTGACGATCCGCGCGCTGCACACGCCGGGCCACACGCCCGCCTGCATGACCTACTGCGTCGACGACGCGACGCAGCGCGCGGCCTTCGTCGGCGACACGCTGTTCATGCCCGACTACGGCACCGCCCGCTGCGACTTCCCCGGCGGCGACGCGCGCACGCTGTACCGCTCGATCGCGCGCGTGCTGGCGCTGCCGCCCGACACGCGTCTCTACCTGTGCCACGACTACCAGCCGGGCGGCCGCGACGTGCAGTACGTGACGACCGTCGCCGAGCAGCGGCGCGCGAACGTGCACGTGAAGGACGGTGTGACGGAGGACGATTTCGTCGCGATGCGCACCGCGCGCGATGCGACGCTCGACATGCCGGTGCTGATGCTGCCGTCCGTGCAGGTGAACATGCGCGCCGGCCATCTGCCCGAGCCCGAAAACAATGGCGTGCGCTACCTGAAGATCCCGCTCGACGCGATCTGAGCGCCGCCGCCCCCACCGGAGAACCCCGACATGTCCATCCACAAGCTGACCGATACGCTGTCGGTCTCGCCGCAGATCAAGGCGGCGGACTTGCCCGCGCTTCACGCGGCAGGCGTGCGCGCCATTGTCTGCAACCGTCCCGACGGCGAAGGCGCCGACCAGCCGACCGTCGCCGAGATCCGCGCGGCCGCCGCGCCGCTCGGCATCGAAGTCCACTACCTGCCCGTCGACACTGGCAAGGTCACCGACGACCAGGCCGCGCAGTTCGACGCACTCGTCGCGTCGCTCGACGGCCCCGTGCTCGCCTACTGCCGGACCGGCACGCGCTCGGCCACGCTGTGGGCGCTCGCGCAGGCGGGCCTGCGCCCGCTCAACGACATCGTCGCGACAGCTGCCGCGGCCGGCTATGACCTCAGCGCGCTCGCGTCGCGTCTCGCGCAGGGCGGCCGGCGCGCGGCGCCGGATGTCGAAGCGCGGCACGACGTCGTGATCGTCGGCGCCGGCGCGGCCGGCGTCGCGGTCGCATCGAGCCTGCTCGCGCGCGATGCTTCGCTCGATATCGCGGTGATCGATCCGGCCGACGTCCACTACTACCAGCCGGGCTGGACGATGGTCGGCGCGGGCGTGTTCCGGCCCGAGACGACCGCGCGCGACATGGCCGCCGTGCTGCCGCGCGGCGTGCATCGCATTCGCGCGGCCGTCGCGGCTTTCGAACCCGACGCGCATGCGGTGGTGCTCGACGGCTGCCGTCGCATCGGCTACCGGAAGCTCGTCGTGTGCCCGGGGCTCAAGCTCGACTGGCACGCGATCGACGGCCTCGCCGACACGCTCGGCCGCAACGGCGTCACGTCGAACTACCGCTACGACCTCGCGCCCTACACGTGGGAACTCGTGCGTGCGTTCCGCGGCGGCAACGCGCTGTTTACGCAACCGCCGATGCCGATCAAATGCGCGGGCGCGCCGCAGAAGGCGATGTACCTGTCGTGCGACCACTGGCGCCGCGCCGGCCGGCTCGACGCGGCGAACGTCGAGTTCCTGAACGCCGGCGCCGTACTGTTCGGCGTCGCGGATTACGTGCCCGCGCTGATGGAGTACGTGAAGCGCTACGACATCGGGCTGTCGTTCGGCCACAACCTCGTCGCGATCGACGGGCCCGCGCGGCGCGCGACGTTCGTGCGTACGCTGCCCGAAGGCGGCACGGAAACGGTGGTGCGCAACTTCGACATGATCCACGTCGTGCCGCCGCAAAAGGCGCCCGACTTCGTGCGCGCGAGCCCGCTCGCCGATGCGGCCGGCTGGATCGACGTCGATCCGGCGACGCTGCGGCACCGGCGCTTTGCTGACATCTTCGCGCTCGGCGACGCGACCAGCACGACCAATGCGAAGACGGCGGCGGCCGCGCGCAAGCAGGCGCCGGTCGTCGCGCACAACGTGCTCGCGTCGCTCGGTCGCGCGCGCGGCGACGCCGTGTACGACGGCTACGGTTCGTGCCCGCTGACCGTCGAGCGCGGCAAGATCGTGCTCGCCGAATTCCTGTACGGCGGCAAGGTCGCGCCCACTTTCCCCGCGTGGCTGATCGACGGCAAGCGTCCGTCGCGGCTCGCATGGCTGCTCAAGGAACGCATCCTGCCGCCGCTTTACTGGAAGGCGATGCTCAAGGGCCACGAATGGCTCGCGAAACCCGCGATCGCGCACTGAGCGCCGTTGCGTTCGACCGGATCACGTCATGCTGATTTCCCTGGTACTCGGCGGCTTCGTCGGCGCCGTGCTCGGCCTCACCGGCGCGGGCGGCGGCATCCTCGCGGTGCCCGCGCTCGTCGTCGGCATGAGCTGGCCGATGCAGCAGGCGACGCCCGTCGCGCTCGTCGCGGTCGCGGGCAGCGCCGCGCTCGGCGCGCTCGAAGGCTTTCGCCGCGGACTGGTGCGCTACCGCGCGGCGCTGCTGATGGCCGTGGCCGGCGTGCCGCTCACGACGCTCGGCGTGCGGCTCGCGCACGTGCTGCCGCAGCATGTGCTGCTCGCGCTGTTCGCGCTGACGATGCTCGTCGTCGCCGCACGCCTGCTGCGGCAGGCGCTGCGCCCCGCCCCCGGCGGCGCGGAGGCGTCGCCGCTGTGCGTCGGCCGCGTGAATCCCGATACGGGCCGGCTCGTGTGGTCCTGGCCGGTCGGGGTCGCGCTCGCGTCGACCGGTGCGATGACGGGCCTGATGACAGGGTTGCTCGGCGTCGGCGGCGGGTTCGTGATCGTGCCGATGCTGCGCAAGTTCACGAACGTGTCGATGCACGGGATCGTCGCGACGTCGCTGATGGTGATCGCGCTGGTAGGCACCGGCGGCGTGTTCGCGACGCTCGCGTCCGGCACGCGCGCGCCGCTCGACGTCACGCTGTGGTTCACGGTCGCGACCGCGCTCGGGATGGCCGCCGGCCGCGGCGCGTCGCGGCGTCTGGCCGCGCGGCACGTGCAGGCCGGGTTCGCGGCCGTGCTGGTGTGTGTGGCGCTCGGCTTGCTTGTGAAGGCTGTGTTCGGTGCGTGAGCGAAAACGCCCGGCCCGACTGATCGTCGGCACCGGGCGTTTGCACTTTCGCGACTACGCGCGCGTCAGGTCGCGAACGCCGCCATCCGCTTGCGCTCCTGGCGCAGCATCACGAAGTTCGCGATCACGACGCCGGCCGTCACCGCGATGATGAACAGCGTCGCGAGCGCGTTCATCTCCGGGTTCAGCCCGAGGCGCACGCGCGAGAACACGACGAGCGGCAGCGTCGTCGAGCCGGGGCCCGACAGGAACGCCGACAGCACCAGATCGTCGATCGACAGCGTGAACGACAGCAGCCAGCCCGCGATCAGCGCCTGCGAGATCAGCGGCAGCGTGATCGTGAAGAACACCTTCAGCGGCGTCGCGCCGAGATCGAGCGCGGCCTCTTCGAGCGACGGATTGAGCTCGCGCACGCGCGACTGCACGATGATCGCGACGTACGAAATGCACAGCATCACGTGGCCGAGCCAGATCGTGAAGATGCCGCGCTCGGCCGGCCAGCCGATCCACTTCGCCAGCTCGATGAACAGCAGCAGCAGCGAGATCCCCTGGATCACTTCGGGAATCACCAGCGGCGCGTTGATCATCCCGCTGAACAGCGCGAAGCCGCGAAAGCGCCCCATCCGCGCGAGCACGAAGCCGGCCCAGGTGCCGATGATCACCGACGCGAACGCCGTCAGCACGCCGATCTTCAGCGACAGCCACGCGGCCGTCAGCAGCTCGTCGTCCTGCACGAGCGCCGCGTACCAGCGGAACGAGAACCCCGACCACACGGTGACGAGCTTCGACTCGTTGAACGAATAGACGATCAGGCTGATGATCGGGATGTACAGGAATGCGAAGCCGGCGAACAGCGCCGCGAACTGCAGGTAACGATTCGGCTTCATCGACGGCGGCCCTCCTGCTCCTTCGCCTGGAAGTGCTGGAACATCGCCATCGGCACGAGCAGCAGCAGCACCATCGCGCAGGTCACGGCCGACGCCATCGGCCAGTCTGCGTTGTTGAAGAACTCATTCCACATCACGCGCCCGATCATCAGCGTGTTCGCGCCGCCGAGCAGCTCCGGAATCACGTACTCGCCGACCGCCGGAATGAACACCAGCAGGCAGCCCGCAATGATGCCGTTCTTCGACAGCGGCAGCGTGATCTGCACGAACGCCTTCCACGGCTTCGCGCCGAGGTCGTACGCGGCTTCGAGCAGGCGCAGGTCCATCTTCACCAGGTGCGCGTACAGCGGCATCACGAGGAACGGCAGGTACGAATACACCATCCCGATGTACACCGCGTAGTTCGTGCGGTACAGCTCGATCGGCGTATGGGTCAGGCCGATCCACATCAGGAAGTTGTTCAGCAGGCCGTTGTTCTTCAGGATCCCGATCCATGCATACACGCGGATCAGGAACGACGTCCAGAACGGCAGCATCACGCCCATCATCAGCAGGTTGCGGGTCGCCGGATTCGAGCGCGCGATGTAGTACGCCATCGGATAGCCGATCAGCAGGCACAGCAGCGTCGTGACCGCGGCCACCCACACCGAGTTCACGTAGGTCGCGAAATACAGGCTGTCCGTCAGCAGGAACGCGTAGTGCGACAGGTTCAGCGCGATGTGCACGACGCCGTCCGCGTACGACGCGAGTTCCGTATACGGCGGGATGCCGAGCTGCAGCTCCGCGAAGCTGATCTTCACGACCAGCACGAACGGCACGAGGAAGAACAGCACGAGCCACGTGAACGGCCCGGCGACCACCGCCGTGCCGCCCGTCAGGTTGAAGCGCCGCACCGGCCACGCGAGCAGGGACTTGAGCGCGCTCATGAGGTCAGCACCACGCCGGCCGTCGCGCTCCAGCGCACGTAGATCTCGTCGCCGAGCGCCGGCGTGTCGAGCTCGGAAATCGCGAGGCTCGACACGTTCGCGACCACCGTCTTGCCCGCGTCGAGCTTCACGTGATACAGCGAATAGCCGCCCATGTACGCGACGTTGGTGATCGTGCCGCGCGCCCAGTTGAACGCGCCTTCGGGCGGCTTGCGCGTGAGCGCGATCCGCTCGGGGCGCACCGACACCGTGACCGGCATTCCGAGCGGGCCCGAGATCCCGTGACTCACGTAGAGCCGGCTCGGCAGCTCCGGCGACTCGATGTAGACGTGATCGGGCTCGTCCTCGACGGTCACGCCGTCGAACAGGTTCGTCGAGCCGATGAACTCGGCCGAGAAGCGGCTGTTCGGATATTCGTAGACTTCGTTCGGCGCGCCGATCTGCACGATCTGCCCTTCGCTCATCACCGCGAGCCGGTTCGCCATCGTCATCGCCTCTTCCTGGTCGTGCGTGACCATGATGCAGGTGACGCCGACCTTGTTCAGGATATTGACGAGCTCGATCTGCGTGCGCTGGCGGATCTGCTTGTCGAGCGCGGACATCGGCTCGTCGAGCAGCAGCAGCTTCGGACGCTTGACCAGCGAGCGCGCGAGCGCGACGCGCTGCTGCTGGCCGCCCGACAGCTGGTGCGGCTTGCGCTTCGCGTACTTGCCCATCTGCACGAGCTCCAGCGCCGCGGCGACGCGCTCCTTGATCTCGGCCTTCGGCGTGCCTTCCTGCTTGAGGCCGAACGCGACGTTCGACTCGACCGACATGTGCGGAAACAGCGCGTACGACTGGAACATCATGTTCACGGGCCGCTTGTACGGCGGCATCTGCGCGAGATCCTCGCCGTCGATCAGGATCTTGCCCGACGTGACCGTCTCGAGACCGGCCAGCATCCGCAGCAGCGTGGACTTGCCGCACCCCGAACTGCCGAGCAGAGCGAACAGCTCGCCCTGGCGCACGTTCAGGTTGACGCTGCGCACCGCTTCGGTGTCGCCGAATTTCTTGACGACGTCGATGATCTGGACAAAGCGCTCGGCGCGCGCGTCCGCGCTCGACGAGGCAACGATGGACCGCGCGCCCGTGGCCGGCGGACTCGACTGGCTATTCATGATGTGCTGCTTCTCTCCTGCGTTTGAACGAACAAAGCCCCCGGGGACACCAGGGGCTTCATGACTGCCGGCTTCACTGCGGCTCGCGTCAGCGGCCCGACTTCAGCTCGGTCCACAGACGCGTCTGCAGACGCTGGATCTCGGGCGGCAGCGGCTTGAGCAGGAACAGGGTCTTCACGACGTCGGCCGGCGGGTAGACGGCCGGGTCGTTCGCGACATCGGGCCGCACGTACTTGCGTGCCTCGGTATTCGCGCTCGGGTAGTACACGGCGTTCGTGATCGCCGCATGCACCTTCGGATCCTCGATGTAGTTGATCCACTGCAGCGCGGCGTCCTTGTTCTTCGCGTCCTTCGGAATCGCCATCACGTCGAACCATACGGGCGCACCACCCTTCGGGATGTAGTACTCGATCTTGTACGGCTTCTTCGCCTCGATCGCGCGATGCTTCGCGATCACGACGTCGCCCGACCAGCCGAACGCGAAGCAGATGTCGCCGCCGACCAGGTCGTTGATGTAGCCCGACGAGTTGAACTGCGTGATGTACGGACGGATCTTCTTCAGCACGTCCATCGCGGCCTTGTAGTCGGCCGGGTTCGTGCTCATCGGATCCTTGCCGATGTAGTGCAGCGCCGCCGCGAACATCTGGTCCGGCGCGTCGAGCACCGACACGCCGCAGGTCTTCAGCTTCGCGAGGTTTTCCGGCTTGAACAGGATGTCCCAGTTGTCGAGCGGCACCTTGCCGAGCGCCTGCTGCGCCTTGGTCAGGTTGTACGCGAGGCCGGTCGTGCCGTACGCCCAGGGCACCGAGTACTTGTTGCCCGGGTCCGCGCCGGCGACGAGCGCCATCAGTTGCGGATCGAGGTACTTGAGGTTCGGCAGCTTCGACTTGTCGAGCGGCGTGAAGATGCCGGCGGCGATCTGCTTGCCCGCGTAGTTGCTGGTCGGCACGACGATGTCGTAGCCCGAGCTGCCCGTCAGCAGCTTCGCCTGCAGCGTGTCGTCGCTGTCGTAGTTGTCGTAGCGGACCTTGACGCCGGTTTGCTTCTCGAAGTTCGGGATCGTGTCCTTCGCAATGTAGTCCGACCAGTTGTAGACATTGAGCTGCGTATCCTTCGCCGCTGCCGCCGATGCGCCCACGCACAGCGCGAGCGCTGCGAACCGGCCGACTACCTTTGCTTTCATCCCGTTCTCCCTTCGGCCGGACGCGTTGTCCGGCTGCCGTCTGCCTCGTCATGGCGGCGCGTCTGGTCGCTCCGCCCCTCGAAAACCCCGAAAACTACCATCATTCGCGTTCCGTCACAAAAAAATCATGCCGGTGTCGCGCAAACGGAACAGATTCCCGCCGCCGGCCGGTACGGCCGCCCGTGCGGCGGGGCATTCCGGGGGAAATTCTATCGGGTAATCGACGGCTGTCCACCGGGAAAATCGTGCGTCGGCGAAACGGCCCCGCGCGGGTCGGACGGGCGCCCGTTCCCTCCCCGCTCGCCGCGATGCATTAAAATGGCGCGCTGACGACTCTCTGCCCCAACCCTGCCGATGGCCTCCAATCTCCACGACCTGCCCGACAGCCCCTGCATCGGCGTGTGCTCGACCCTGTTCGACGAAGTCTGCAAGGGCTGCGGCCGCACGGCCGCCGAAGTGTCGAACTGGGTGTTCATGAGCGACGACGAAAAGCGCGCGGTGTGGGAACGCATCAAGCGCGAAGGCACCGCGATGCGCTTCCAGTACGACAATCTGTAAAAAACCGCCGCACAAAAAAAGAGCGGCATGCCGACTGCCATGCCGCCAACCCCAACTCTGTTCCTTTTCTTTCGCGCGCGGATCTAGAACTTCATCCCGACGCCCACGCCGACGATCAGCGGATCGATGTGCAGCGTGCCGATGCCCTTGTCGCCGAGCGTCGCATCGGTGCTCATCCAGATCTTCTTGACGTCGAAGTTCATGAACACCTTCTTGGTCACCTGCACGTCCACGCCGAACTGCAGCGCCGGCCCGAAGCTGCTCTTGTTGATCGACACGCCCTCGCCGCCGACGTTGAGCCCGTTGTTGTAGAAGTACGTGTAGTTCAGGCCCGCACCGACGTACGGCCGCACCTTGCCCGCGTGATTGAAGTGGTACTGCAGCAGCAGCGTCGGCGGCAGCACGCCCACGCCGCCGAGATTGCCGAGGCTCGACGTCAGCTGGTGCCGCGACGTGCCGAGGATCAGCTCGACGCCGAGGTAGTCGCGGATCATGTACGTCAGGTCGAGCTCGGGCACGATCGCATTGTTCACGCCGACATTGATCGCACCCAGCGTGTCGCTGCCGCGCTCGTTCGGCTGGATGCTGATCGCGCGCAGCCGGACCAGGACGTCGCCCTGGTTGATCCCCTCGCCCGGCGACGCTGCGTGCGACAGCGACGGCATCGCGGCGAGGCTGGCCGCGACGGCCGCGGCGGTGACACAGTTTCGAATCGTTTTATGCATGGTACGGACCCCCAAAGAATGGTTCCATTCTCGCTGTAGGGTCTTTAGGCGATCTTGATATCCGTCAAGCCAGCGTAAACGTGGGACGGTTTGCCGCAGGCTCCGGCGCACCGCCCGTCAGCAGCAGGTCGAGCAGATCGCGCACGCTGCGGATCGCGCGGCCGAACGGCAGCGCTTCGCGGCCGCGGAAGAACAGGCCGTTCGCGACGTCGCCGCGCAGCGCGGCCGCGAGCCGCGTGTCGATGCAGAAGTGGCCGAACTTCTCGATGCCGTCGCGCAGCCCGCACACGCTCAGGCATTCGAGCGCGGTCGGGCAGCGCTGCTTCAGCGCGCCGAGCTTGTTGCGAATGCGCGTCTCGTTGCGCAGATAGCGGTCGAGCCACGGCGTCTTCACCGCGCGCGCGGGCAGCCCCGTCACGCTGACGAACTCGACGATGTCGTCGGGCGCCGCATCGGCCAGCACGCGCTTGAAATTCGGATGTGCGTCGCCCTCCTCGGTCACCGCGAACGGCGTACCGACCTGCACGCCGTTCGCGCCGGCCGCGAGCGCCGCTCGCACCGCGTCGTGACTGTTGATTCCGCCCGCCACGATCAGCGGAATCGCCTCGCGCGCGAGCCCGAGCGATGCAAGGACCTGCGCGGTCTCGTCGAGCACGCGCGCGAAGTCGAAGCGTTCGTCGTGCATGTCGGCGAGCTGGGTGACGCCGAGATGGCCGCCTGCATGCGCAGGATGCTCGATCACGATCGCATCGGGCAGCCGCCCCTTCTTCATCCATTTCTTCAGCACCAGCGCAATTCCGCGACTGTCCGACAGGATCGGAATCAGCGCGATGTCGCAGCCCTGCGTGAGATCGGGCAGGTCGAGCGGCAGGCCCGCGCCCATCACGATCGCGTCCGCGCCGTGGTCGCATGCGACGCGTACGTAGTCCGCATGCGCGCTGACGGCCTTCATCACGTTCACCGCGATCATCCCGCGCCCTTCGCCGTACGTCTTCGCGAGACGGATCTCGCGCGCCAGCGCTTCGAGGTTCGCGGCTTCGAGCGTCGCGCGGTCGGGTTGCGCGCGACAGCGCGCGAGCAGGTCCGCATGGTGATGGCGCAGGTCGATGCTCGCGATCGTGCCGACCGCGTTTTCGCGGGCGACGCTACCGGCCAGGCGATGCGCGGAAATGCCGACGCCCATGCCGCCCTGCACGACGGGCAGCAAGGTGCGGCCGCGAATCGTGAGCGGCGGGAAGGAAGTGCGTACGGTCATCTGAAACCTCGTCGGAACATCGGAACCGCGATGATCGACGATCCACCGATGCGCACCTTGACGGCCGTCAACAAAAAAACGGCACGCGAGCGTGCCGTTTCCGCATCGTGAAGCCCGACGCCGTCAGGCCGGCTTCGCGGGCTTCAGCTGCATCGACTTGTACTCGAGATACTCTTCGAGCCCGTACGCGCCATTTTCGCGGCCGTAGCCTGACTGCTTGTAGCCGCCGAACGGCGCGGCCATGTTCCAGGTGCCGCCGTTGATGTCGACCTGCCCGGTGCGGATGCGGCGCGCGACCCGCATCGCACGCTCGTCGCTGCCGGCCCACACCGCGCCGCCGAGCCCGTACGGGGAGTCGTTGGCGATGCGCACGGCATCGTCCTCGTCACGGTACGTGATGATCGACAGCACCGGCCCGAAGATTTCTTCCTGCGCAATCGTCGATTTCGGATCGACGCGGCCGAACACGGTCGGCTTCACGAAGAAGCCCTTGTCGATGCCGTCCGGCAGGCCCGTGCCGCCCGTCACGAGTTCCGCGCCGTCGTCGATCCCGCGCTGGATGTACGACTGCACGCGCTGCTGCTGCACCGCCGACGCGAGCGCGCCGAGACGCGTCGTCTCCTGGCGTGGATCGCCCGGCACGTAGGCTTCGGCCGCGGCCTTCGCGAGTTCGCGCGCTTCCTCGTAGCGCGCTTCCGGCACGAGCATGCGCGTATGCGCCGAGCAGGTCTGGCCCGCGTTCAGGTAGCACGCGTTGACCGTACCCTTCACCGCCGCCGCGAAATCCGCATCGTCGAGAATCACCGACGCCGACTTGCCGCCCAGTTCGAGCGCGACACGCTTCACGCCGGCGGCCGCCAGCTCGGCCACGCGCTTGCCCGCGCGCGTCGAACCGGTGAACGACACCATGTCGACGTCGGGATCGCTGGCGAGCACCTCGCCGACGACCGGGCCATAGCCGCACACCAGGTTGAACACGCCGGCCGGCAGCCCCGCTTCGTGAATCGCTTCGGCGAGCATGAACGCATTGAGCGGCGCGATCTCGGTCGGCTTCAGCACGACGGTGCAACCGGCCGCGAGCGCCGGCGCGACCTTCAGCGTGATCTGGTTGAGCGGATAGTTCCACGGCGTGATTGCCGCGACGACGCCGACCGGCTCGCGCACGACCAGCGAGTTGCCGACCTGCGCCTCGAATTCGAACGACTCGGCCAGCTTCGCGTACGCGTTCCAGTTGTAGATCGGGCCGCCGACCTGGATCGCGCGCGACAGCTTGATCGGCATCCCGACCTCGCCGGTGATCGACTGCGCGAGTTCCTCGCTGCGCGCCTGCAGATGCTCGGCGATCCGGCGCAGATAGCCTGCGCGCGTCGCGGCCGGCGTCGCGGCCCACGCGTCGAAGGCGGCCCGCGCGGCGCGGATTGCCGCCTGCGCGTCGGACGGCTGGCCTTCCGGAATCCGGCCGATCACGGCCTCGGTGCCCGAGTCGATCACGTCGATCGTGCCGGTGCCGGCCGGTTTACGCCATGCGCCGTCGATATAGAACTGGTCGTAGATTTTCATCGTCGTTCCTGTCTCCCGGAAAACGAACATTCTAACGAGTGCGATGCGGCGACGCGATGTCGGCGGCCCGTTGCATACGATGGAACGCTTGCCGGGCGGGGGTGGCGGGCGATGCCGGGACGATTCCGGCGCGTCGGCGCCACATCCGCACCATTCCGGGTGCGCCGCATGGTCCGCATCGTGCTATGTTTTTACTATCGATGCCGGCTTCCGCGGCTGCGCCGCCCGGCATCGACGCCTTTCGTGAGCGCTGCCATGACCGACGCACCCCATACCCTCGGCTCGCACGACCGCCTGGAGCTGCTTTGCTGGCTCACCTGCGGCAATCTCGGCGCGTTTTACCTCAACGAATCCTGGCCCGACGCGACGTTCCAGGTGCAGGCCGCGCACCGCTGGCTCGACCGTCATCAACGGCAGGCCGACTGGCTCGCGATCGCGAAGCTGGCTGCGCTCGCGCAGGACATCGCGAAGCGCCACGCGAGCTTCGTCGATGCGACGTGGGCGCGCGACGCGGTCGAGGAAATCGTCGACACCGACGATCTCGACTACCGCGCGAAACTGGTGCAGTGGGTGTACGACGACTGCTGCAAGGCGCTCGCGGACAAACGGCTGGCCGACTGAGCGCACGCACCGGTGCGCGGCGTCACGCGATCGGCAGCCGCTGCGTCGACTTCAGCTGCCGCAGCGACAAATTCGAGCGAATGCTCAGCACGCCCGGCAGTTTGCGCAGCACGCGCTCGACGAAGTGGCTGTAGTCGTCGAGATCGGCCGCGACCACCTGCAGCAGGAAATCCGCTTCGCCGGTCGTGTTGTCGCACGCAAGCACGTTCGGGCTCGCCTGGATCAGGCGTTCGAACTCCGCCGTCACGGCCTCGCTGTGCTGCGTGCAGACGATCTGCACGAACGCCATCACGCCGAGCCCGAGCTTTCTGCGATCGAGCCGCGCGTGATAGCCCTCGATCAGCCCCGCCTCCTCCAGACGCCGCAGCCGTCGCCAGCACGACGTCTCGCTCAGCGAAAACGCTTCGGCAAGCCGCGCATTCGACACGCGCCCGTCCTGCTGGAGCATGTCGAGCATGCCGCGATCGATCCTGTCCAGTTGTTCCATGAAAGCTCCTTGCAGCCATCGCGCGATGGTCGCAAGGCTATCTCAAAAGGATCCGGTTCTCAATCGAAAAACGAAAGATAAATCCGGGCCGGCCCGGCTATATTGAAAGCATCGTTCGATACAGGAGGAGATAGTGAAAGCAGTCGTTTATGAAGCGTTCGGCGCGGCCCCGCGGCTGATGAACGTCGACGATCCGGCGCCGGCGCCCGACGGCGTCGTGATCGAAGTCAAGGCGACCGGAGTATGCCGCAGCGACTGGCACGGCTGGATGGGGCACGATCCGGACATCGTGCTGCCGCACGTGCCGGGGCACGAGCTTGCCGGCGTCGTCGTCGCGGCGGGCGCGGCTGTCACGCGCTGGAAAGCCGGCGACCGCGTCACGGTGCCGTTCGTCGCCGGCTGCGGCCACTGCGCGGAATGCCATTCGGGCAACCAGCAAGTGTGCGAGCGGCAGTTCCAGCCGGGTTTCACGCACTGGGGCTCGTTCGCCCAGTACGTCGGCATCCACCACGCGGACCTGAACCTCGTACGGCTGCCCGATGCGCTCGATTTCGCGACCGCGGCGAGCCTCGGCTGCCGCTTCGTGACGTCGTTCCGCGCGGTGGTCGACCAGGGCCGCACGTCGGCCGGCCAGTGGGTCGCGGTGCACGGCTGCGGCGGCGTGGGCCTGTCGGCGATCATGATCGCGAACGCGATCGGCGCGAACGTCGTCGCAATCGACATTTCGGAACCGGCGCTCGCGCTCGCACGATCGCTCGGCGCGGCGGCGACCGTCAATGCATCGCAGGTCGCGGACGTGGTCGACGCGGTGAAGGACATCACGCGCGGCGGCGCGCATGTGTCGCTCGATGCGCTCGGCCATCCGACCACCTGCTTCAACTCGATCGGCAATCTGCGCCGCCGCGGCAGGCACGTGCAGGTCGGGCTCATGCTCGGCGAGCATGCGACGCCGGCCGTGCCGATGAGCAAGGTGATCGCATACGAACTGGAGATCCTCGGCAGCCACGGAATGCAGGCGCACCGATACGACGCAATGCTCGAGATGGTGCACGCCGGCAAGCTCGCACCAAGCCGGTTGATCGGCAAGGAAATCAGCCTCGGCCAGTCGATCGACGCGCTGATGAACATGAACCGCTTCGAAGGCGCCGGGGTGACGGTCGTGACGGATTTTTCAGGCTGACGGCGCGTGCCCGGTGCGCGACAGCGCCGTCCGGCATCGCGTTGCCCTCTGCGTTCGCACGCGACGACTCGGCGCGCACGAACGTTGTCTGCGTGCGGCTTACAGCAGCGATTTCGCCTGCGACAACACCTTGTCGCAGATCTGCTTCGTGACCTGCTGCTTCAGGCCGCCACCACTCAGATCGAGCTTGTTGCCATTGCCGGCGTCCAGAATCCCGCTGGAGCCGCTGGTGTAGCCGCTGTCGGACGAGGCATTGCCGCCGAGCTTGCCGAGCAGCGCGTCCTTCACCGACGATGCGCTGCCGGATGCGCCGCCGAGATAGTTGTTCTGGATGCAGAACTGCAGCACGCCCGCGACATTGCCGGTGCTGCCCGGCATCAGCGACGCGCCGCCGCCACCCAGTGCACCGCCAAGACCGCCGAGATTGCCGAGCGCACCGCCGGCGCTGCCGCCCGAATCGCCGCCGCCGCCGACCTGCTTCAGTACGTCGCCGAGCTGCGCGTGGGCCACGGAAAACGGTGCGAGCAATCCGATCAGCGCGCCGGCAACGGTCGCGCGGTATAGACGTGCATTCATGTAAAGCCTCCCGGGTTGTGACTGCGTGAGTGCGGTAAAGCGCATTCAAGGATACGCAATCGATCCGGGCATGACAGCCCCTGTACGCGATTTGAAATGTCAGACATCGTGATTCCGCGGGAATTTGACAATGGTTGACGTGGGACGGGGGGCGGCATCCGGTGCGTGCATTGTCCTTGTCGCATACGCCGGCCGCCGGGCTCGGGCGATGTCCGGCGCGGAGCGAGTTGGTCGAATGGCGATGTGCGATCCGAAGCATTTCCAGCGCGTACGCGCGAGTGTCCGACCACCAAAGCAAGAAGGCCCACACCGGCAATCTGCCGATGTGGGCCATTCGTGTTTGCGGCGGTCTCGCCTTACGCGTTCCGTTCAGATGCCCCTAGCGGGCCATGCTGCGAGACACTCCAGAACGCTGAACGACGGTCCTGGCACAGACTCAGCGCATCAATCCTGCCCCTGACTCGCCAGGAAGTCCTCGTAATTCCCGCCGAAGTCGTTCAGCGTGCCGTCCGTCTTCACCTCGATGATGCGGTTCGCCAGCCCGCTCACGAACTCGCGGTCGTGCGACACGAAGATCAGCGTGCCCTCGAACTTCTCGAGCGCGATCTGCAGCGACTCGATCGACTCCATGTCCATGTGGTTGGTCGGCTCGTCCATCAGCAGCACGTTGTGGCGGCCGAGCATCAGCTTGCCCCAGATCATGCGGCCCTTCTCGCCGCCCGACAGCACCTTCACCGACTTGCGGATGTCGTCCGCCGAGAACAGCAGGCGGCCGAGCGTGCCGCGCACCATCGTCTCGTCGTCGCCGTCCTGACGGTACTGGTCGATCCAGTCCATCAGCGTGATGTCGTTCGGGAATTCCTCGTAGGTGTCCTGCGGCATGTAGCCGACGTTCGCGTTCTCCGACCACTTCACCGTCCCGTGATCGAGCGCGAGATTGCCGAGCAGTGCACGCAGCAGCGTCGTCTTGCCCGCGCCGTTCTCGCCGATGATCGCGATGCGCTCGCCCGGCTGCACCGACAGGTTGAAGTTCTGGAAGATCGTGCGGTCGTACTTCTTCGTGATGTCTTCCGCGACCACCGCGATGTTGTGCAGCTTCTTCTCGAACTCGAAGCGGATGAACGGGTTCTGGCGCGACGAAGGCTTGAATTCCTCGATCTTGATCTTGTCGATCTGCTTCGCACGGCTCGTCGCCTGGCGCGCCTTAGACTTGTTCGCCGAGAAGCGGCGCACGAAGTCCTGCAGTTCGGCCACGCGTTCCTTCGCACGCGCATTCGCGGCGGCCTGGCGCTCGCGCGCCTGTGCCGACGCCAGCATGTAGTCGTCGTAGTTGCCCGGCCAGACCTTCAGCGTGCCGTAGTCCATGTCGGCCATGTGCGTGCACACCGAGTTCAGGAAGTGACGATCGTGCGAGATGATGATCATCGTCGAGTTGTACTCGTTGAGCGTGTGCTCGAGCCAACGGATCGAGTTGATGTCGAGGTTGTTGGTCGGTTCGTCGAGCAGCAGCACGTCCGGCTTCGAGAACAGCGCCTGCGCAAGCAGCACGCGCAGCTTCCAGCCCGGCGCGACGTCGCGCATCGGGCCGTTGTGGAACTTCTCCTCGATGCCGATGCCGAGCAGCAGCGCGCCCGCGCGCGCCTCGGCGTCGTAGCCGCCGTATTCGGCGAACTTGCCTTCGAGCTCGGCCGCGTGCATGTAGTCGTCGTCGGTGGCTTCCGGGTTCGCGTAGATCGCATCACGCTCGGTCATCGCGGCCCACATCTCGGTGTGGCCCATCATCACGACGTCGAGCACGCGCACGTCCTCATACGCGAACTGGTCCTGGCGCAGCTTGCCGAGGCGCACGTTCGGCTCGAGCGCGACGTTGCCGGCGCTCGGCTCGAGGTCGCCGCCGAGGATCTTCATGAACGTCGACTTGCCGCAGCCGTTCGCGCCGATCAGACCATAGCGGTTGCCCTCGCCGAATTTGACCGAGATATTCTCGAACAAGGGCTTCGGCCCGAATTGCATCGTGATGTTGGCAGTAGAAAGCACGGCAGGTCCCGTTAAGAGAGAAATCGACGGAAAACCGTGTATTTTAGCAGGTGTCGGAGAAACTGCCGACCGCACCGTTCCGGCCCCGCCAATTTGCCTGCCGCGCGCGGCATCCGGCCGCGCCCGCGCGCCCCGTCCGCCGCCTCACTTGCCGGCTTTCGCCGCCGCCCGCTGCGCCGCCTTGGCGTTCATCTGCCCGAACAGCGTCGAGCACGGCACGTCCTTGTTATTGCTCGGCGCGATCAGCGGAATCAGCGCCGCGAACGGGTTGATCAGCCCGAGCCCGACCATCGCGCCCGCGCGCAGCGCCAGCGCGCCCGCATCGACGCCGACGTCCGGGTTCTTGAACGTGCCCTTCGCATACAGCGGCGAGCGCAGCGAGAAGATCCGGAAGCCCTTCGTATGCGGGTGGATCTTCAGGTTCAGCGTTTCGTCGCGCAGGCTGATCGGGCCGTCGACGTTGATCAGCGCGTCGTCGGTATCGAGCGCGAACACCTTCGGATCGAGGATGCCGTTGGTCGCGACGAAGTCGATCGCTGCGCAATTGATCTTCACGTCGTTGTTGCCGAACAGCTTCTCGTAGACGACGTTCGCGACATTCAGCCCCGCGGCCTCCATCAGCAGGCGGCTGATGCGGCCGTCGGTCACGAGCGCCTTCACTTCGCCGTTCGAGGTCGCCGCGAGCGCGGCGGGCGAGTTGCCGGTCGCCGACAGCGACGCGTCGCCGTTGATCTCGCCGAGCGCCGACTGCATGACCTTCTGCGTCGGGAACAGCTGCTTGAGCTTCAGGTGCCGTGCGGCCACCGTGAAGCGCCCCTTCAGCGGCGCGCCGCTGCCGTCGAGATGCGCGGTCGTCGCGAGCGTGCCGCCCGCGACGCCGAACTGCAGCGGTTCGAGCGACAGCACGCCGTCCTGCATCACGATGTGCGTATACAGGTTGGTGACCGGCAGGTTCGCGCTCTTGATCAGCTTGCGGCCCGTAAACTTCACATCCGCGTCGAGCGCGCGCCAGCGGTCGGTACGGAACGTCTCGACCGGCAGCACGCGGCCCGGCGGCTGATGCGTCGTGTCGCCGCGCTTGGCCTTGCTCGCGGCCGTATCCGCGCCGATCACGGGCGCGAGGTCGGAGAACTGCAGCAGGTTCGACACGAGTTCGCCGGACAGCTTGGGCCGCGGCTGACGCTGCGCGTAGGTGAGCGTGCCGCCGAGATCGCTGCCGCCGACGCGCCCGTTGAAGTTCTCGTAGCGGAACGTGCTCGCATGCGGCTTGAAGTTGCCGATCAGACGCCCTTCGGTTGCGTAAGGCGGCGTGTCGGGCAGCGTGATGCCGGTCAGCGCATAGAGGTGCGACATCGACGTGCCCTGCAGCCACAGCCGCAGGTCGAGCGCCGCGAGATGCATCGGATCGGTCAGCGTGCCGACGATCGCGAGGCGCGTATCGCCGGCCTTCACGTCGGCCTGCAGCGGGAACGGCTGCGTCGCGTTCTGGACCGCGAGCACGCCGCCGATCTTGCCCGTGCCGTTGATCGGCACGTTCTTGTAGCGGCCGTCGACCTTCAGCCCGAAGGCGTACGTGGGGCCGGCCGGTTTCGCGGCAGGCGCGGCAGCGCCGCTTGCGCCGGATGCGGCAGCCGTTTTCGATGCGGGCGCAGCCTTCGACGCGGACGCAGCCGAAGCCGCCGAAGCGGCGGCAGCCACCACCGCCGACGACGCGCCGCTCGCCGCCTGCGCCGCCGACGCGCTCGACGCGGCCTCGGCATTCGCCTTCGCGCTCAACTGCGCGGCACCGCGTTTGCCGACGCGCTGCGCGGACGCCGCGCGCGACGTCTGCTCCTGTTCCTTGAGCACGTCGCCGAGCGGGATGGGCTGGCCGAGCGTATCGATTGCGACCGTCAGGTCCGCCTTCGTGATCGCATCGCGATACACGACGGTCCCTTTCGCGAAGCCGAAGCTGTCGAGCCGCACCTTCCACGTCGAAGGCTGCGATGATTGCTTGAACTGGAATGTCCAGGTATTGCGGCCGTCGGCGAGCCGCTCGAGATCGATCGCGGGATTGACGACGTCGATGGATGGAATGACGATCTCGTGCGCGAGCAGCGGCAGGATCGCGAGATCGAAGTGCGCGGCATCGAGCGTCGCGAACTTCGGCGACTTCGCCCAGTCGGGGTTGCCGATCTCGATTTGCGTCGCGGAGAAACTCGGCCAGGGCACCCACGCGCGCCAGCCGGTCTCGCCGTCGGGCCGGCGCCAGCCGACCTTGATGTCGCCGTTGATTGCGAACGGGCGGCCGAGCGCGGCGCTCACCTGTTCGTTGACCCACGGCTTCGCGCGGTTCCAGTCGAACGTGAAAAGAAAGACGCCGGCCGCCGCGATCAAGACCGCGACGATGCCGACGATCCATGCAGCCGATTTGCCGATGGCCCGGGTAAGCGTCATGGCGGTTCCGTTGTTGTTCTGCAAGTAGCCGCGCGATGCCGGGCCGCTACGTGGACAGACGGCGCACGACACCCGCGCGAGCTTTTCAATAGGTATTATGACGCACGCGCCGACACTGCTCCGGCACATTAACGCTTTTTTTCATTTGTGACATGACCGTCCCCACCGGCCTCATCGACGCGCAGCACATCACGCGGCGCGACGCGACCAGCGGCAAGACCCTGCTCGCGCCGACCGATTTCAGCCTCGCGGCGGGATCGAGAATCGCCGTCACGGGGCCGTCGGGGTCCGGCAAGAGCGTGCTGCTGCGCGCGCTCGCGCTGCTCGACCCGCTTGACGGCGGCCACATCCTGTGGCGCGGCGCGCGCATCCGGCGCAGCGCGATCCCGCGCTACCGGCGCAGCGTCGCCTATGTCCGCCAGCGACCCGCGCAGATGGACGGCAGCGTCGAAACGCAGCTGCGCTACCCGTATTCGCTCGCGATCTATCGCGACGTCGCGTTCGATCGTGCACGCGCCGAAGCGCTCGCCGCACGCGCGGGCCGCGGCGCCGATTTCCTCGACAAGCGCGCGAGCGAACTGTCGGGCGGCGAAGCGCAGATCGCCGCGCTGCTGCGCGTGCTGCAGCTCGATCCCGACGTGCTGCTGCTCGACGAGCCGACCTCCGCGCTCGACCCCGACTCGACGCGCGCGATCGAGGCACTGGTCGGCGCATGGTTCGACGCGGCGCCCGATGCGCGCGCCTACATGTGGATCTCGCACGACCCGGCCCAGGCGGCGCGAATCGGCACGACGCGGATGATCATGCAGGCCGGCGTGCTGCGCGCGGCCCATCCGACGGAGGCCGCCCGATGAGCCCGGCGCTGCAGGACCTGAGCCTCGTCGACGTCGGCATCGCCGCGGCGCTGGTCGCGATCAACGGCGCGATTTCGGCGGCGCTGTCGCTCGGGCTCGGCCACAAGCTCGGCCTCGCCGCCGTGCGCACCGTGGTCCAGCTGCTCGCGATCGGCTACGTGCTCGGCTGGGTATTCGGTCATCCTCACTGGTATGTCGTGCTGCCGCTCACCGCGTTGATGACGCTGATCGCGGGCTTCGCCGGCGCGGGACGCGGCAAGCACACGTATCGCGGCCAGCGCGTCGACAGCATCGCGTCGATCTGGTGCAGCAGCTGGTTCGTCGCGGCGATCGGCCTGTTCGTCGTGATCCGCATCCATCCGTGGTACGCGCCGCAATATGCGATCCCGATCCTCGGGATGATCCTCGGCAATACGCTGACGGGCGTGTCGCTCGGCGTCGAGCGGATGATGGAGGAGCTGACTGCGCGCCGCGACCGGGTCGAAACCGCGCTCGCGCTCGGCGCGACGCGCTGGGAAGCCGCGCAGGATGCGGCGCGCCAGGCCGTGCGCGCGGGGATGCTGCCGACGCTGAACCAGATGGCCGTGGTCGGCGTCGTCAGCCTGCCGGGGATGATGACCGGCCAGGTGCTGGCCGGCCAGTCGCCGCTGCAGGCAGTGCGCTACCAGATCGTGATCATGTTCCTGATCGCCGCGGCGTCGGCACTCGGCACGGTCGGCGCGGTGCTGATGACCTATCGCCGGCTGTTCTCGGCCGACCACCGCTTTCTCGCATCGCGGCTCGAGGAGCGCGCGACCTGACGGGCGGCGGTACGCACGTTGTGCGCGCAACCGGCATCAGGCCGGGCCGCGCGCGACGGCGCTCAGTGCTTGATCGACAGCGTGACCTTGGTGCCGTCGCTCAGCGTGACCGACTTCGAGCCCCCGTTGGTCGACAGCGACAGCCACTTCACCTGGCTCACCGACACCACTTCCGGGCATTGCAGCGACTTGCCGCCGGCCGTCACGGTCCGCGTGCCCTTCGGCGCGGCTGCCTGGAAGCTCATCTGCACGTTCGCCATGCCCTTCGCATCGACCGACGGCGCGAGCCGGACCTGCGTCTGGCGCACCATCGCGCCGTTCGCGTCGCGCGGCAGGTTGTCGGCGTTCGGGCAGCCGTCGGGCATCGCGACCGCGCCGCCCGGCGGCACCGACTTCCAGTTGAAGTCGTCCGTTTCGCCGGAGCGGATCTTGCGGGTTTCCTGCGTATTGCCGAAGGTCTTCGAGTCGACCTTGACGGTGTAGTCGAGCTGCCCGGTGCCGCCGCCCTTCAGGCTGCCCTTGACCGGCGGCGCGGCGAACACGCTCGCGCTGACGCATGCCGCCGCAAACACGAACGACCACGATGCGGCGACTGACAAGCTGCGTTGGCTCATGCTGACCTCCTTGGTATACGGCGGCACGCGCGTGCCGCGCGGTTATCGATGCATGATGCGTTGCCAGTCTACCGCCAAGCGGCACCCGATGCGTCGCGAACGCATCGGGTGTTACCCCGCTTGCGTTCGCGGCGATGGGTCCGTACGCGCGACGCCGGTTCAGAAACCGCTCAGCACCAGCTTGCCGATCGCACGTCCCGCTTCGAGCTGCTGATGCGCGCGTCGCAGGTTCGCGGCGTTGATCGTGCCGAGCTGCTCGCCGAGCGTCGTGCGCAGCGTGCCGCCGTCGACGAGCCGTGCGACCTCGCCGAGGATCCGGTGCTGCTCGATCATGTCCGGCGTCTCGAACATCGCGCGCGTGAACATGAATTCCCAGTGAAACGCGGCGCTCTTCGCCTTCAGCAGTTCGACCGGCACCGGCTTCGCGTTCTCGACGATCGTGCAGATCCCGCCCTGCGGCCGGATCACCTCGGCCGCCGCCGGGAAATGGCGGTCCGTGTCGTTGAAGATCAGCACGTAGTCGACGTTCGGATGACCGGCTTCGCGCAACTGCGCCGGCAGATCGCCGAAATGGTCGACGATCTGGTCCGCGCCGAGCGAGCGCACCCAGTCGGCCGATGCGGGCCGCGACGCGGTCGCAATCACGTGCAGCTTGCCGAGCGTCTTCGCGAGCTGGATCGCGATCGAACCGACGCCGCCCGCACCGCCGATGATCAGCACCGACTTGCCGGCGTCCGCGCCCTGCGGCGATACGCCCAGCCGGTCGAACAACGCCTCCCAGGCCGTCAGCGCGGTCAGCGGCAGCGCGGCCGATGCGGCGAAATCGAGCGTGCGCGGCTTCAGCGCGGCGATCCGCTCGTCGACCGTATGGAACTCGCTGTTCGCACCGGGCCGCGTGATGCTGCCCGCGTAGAACACCTCGTCGCCGGGCCGGAACAGCGTGACGTCCGCGCCAACCGCCACAACGGTGCCGGCCGCGTCCCAGCCGAGCACGCGCGGCGCGTCCTCGACCTGCGGCTTCGGCGCGCGCACCTTGGTGTCGACCGGATTCACGGCAATCGCCTCGACCTTCACGAGCAGGTCGCGCGGGCCCGGCACGGGCTGCGGCAGTTCCACGTCGAGCAACGCCTGCGGGTCGTCGATCGGCAAATAGCGGGTCAGTCCAACGGCTTTCATCTCGAAGCTCCTTGATCGGAAATCGGCGGGCCGCGGCGCGGCCCCATGACTGCCATCGTAGGCCGCGCGATCTTTCGAGAAAACCGCTATATTTCCTGAAACATTTTCAGGATTTTCCAAATAATGACGTCAGACCCGCCGTCCACCCCGATCCCGGCGCCCGACAAGCCGCTCGACCTGCTCGACGTCGGCTTGTTCGTGCGCGCGGCGCTGCTTGCCAACGTGACGGCCGCCGGGCGCGAGTTCGGCGTGTCGGCCGCGGTCGCCAGCGCGCGCATCGCACAGCTCGAGCGCCAGCTCGGCGCGCGGTTGCTGCATCGCACGACGCGCCGCATCAGTCTCACGCAGGACGGTGAAGTTTTCATGGCCCGCGCCGCCGCGCTGCTGTCGGCCGCCGATGCCGCCCGCGCATCGGTCGGCCACGGCCGCAGCGAACCGTACGGGCGGCTCAAGGTGTCGATGTCGTCGTCGTTCGGCCGCCAGCACGTCGCGCCCGTGATCCCCGCGTTCCTGCGCCGCTATCCGTCCGTCTCGCTCGACCTGCGGCTGTCCGACGAGCTCGTCGACCTGGTCGACGAAGGCTACGACGTCGCGATCCGGCTCGGCGCGCTGAAGGATTCGACGCTGGTCGCGCGCAAGCTCGCCGTGAACCGCCGCGTGCTGTGCTGCTCGCCCGCCTATCTCGCCGAGCGCGGCACGCCGCGTCATCCAGTCGATCTGGAGCAACACGAGTGCGTGATCCTCGGCGACCAGCGCGACTGGTCGTTCGCAACGCCGCAGGGGCCGCTGACCGTACGGGTCGGCGGACGGCTCGTCGCGAGCAACGGCGAGGCGATTCGCGAGGCGCTGGTCGACGGCTTCGGCATCGCGATCAAGTCGACCTGGGACGTCGGCCCCTTGCTCGCGAGCGGCGCGCTCGTGACCGTGCTCGACGACTACCCGTTCGCCGACGACGTCGCGATCTGGGCCGTCTACCCGAGCCGCGCGCACGTGCCGTTGAAGACGCTCGCGTTCATCGCGTTCCTGGCCGAACATTTCGGCGATCCGCCGTACTGGGACCGGGAAGACGCGCGGTAGCGCGGCGGCCTCGCGCGCGGTCCGCAGCGGCGAGCGGAACGCGGCGCGCGGCGCGCGGCCAAACGGCTACAATGTCGCGTTCGCGACGCGCCCGGCCGATCCCGGACGGGCCCGCGTCCGCCGGCGGCCGCTCGACGGCCGCGCATGCGTTTCATTCGCTTCCAACCATCCCGTCATGACCCAGAACCTCGTCATCCAGAGCCTCGCGCCGCTGTCGGACGCGCATCGCAAACCGCTGCTCGCGCTGTCGCGCGGCACCCGCATCGTGCAGACCGGCGACCACGCGCTGCGCATCGAAGACGTCAGCCCCGCGCAGCGCCCCGACATCGATGCGTATTGCGGCACGCACGCGCTCGACTTCGCGTTCGTCGAAGCCGGCCGCACGCTCGGCGACTTCGGGCTCGTCGTGATGGACATGGATTCGACGCTGATCACGATCGAATGCATCGACGAGATCGCCGATTTCTGCGGGCTCAAGGAGCAGGTTGCCGCGATCACCGAAGCGTCGATGCGCGGCGAGATCCGCGACTTCAACGAAAGCCTCACGCGCCGCGTCGCATTGCTCGCCGGGCTCGATGCAGCCGCGCTCGAGCGCGTCTACGACGAACGGCTGCAACTGTCGCCGGGCGCCGAGACGATGCTCGCCGGCGTGAAGGCGGCCGGCCTCAAGACGCTGCTGGTGTCGGGCGGCTTCACGTTCTTCACCGAGCGCCTGAAGGCGCGTCTCGGCCTCGACTACGCGCACGCGAACACGCTCGAGATTGTCGACGGCAAGCTGACCGGCAAGGTGCTCGGCGAAATCGTCAACGCCGACGTGAAGGCGCGCATGCTGCGCGATACGTGCGCATCGCTCGGCATCGCGCCGGATCGCGCGATCGCGATGGGCGACGGGTCGAACGACCTGAAGATGATGGCCGAAGCCGGCCTGTCGGTCGCGTTCCATGCGAAGCCGGTCGTGCGCAACGCGGCGACGGTCGCGTTCGATCACGTCGGGCTCGACGGTCTGCTGCGGTTGTTCTGACGCGCCGAAGCGCACCAAGAAAAACGCCGGCGCGATGGTGCATCGCGCCGGCGTCCGGTTTTTCGGCAGAACGGATCAGCCGAGCGTCGCCTGCATCGCGCGCTCGATGTCCGCGCGCAGGTCGGCTTCGTCCTCGAGACCGACGTAGAACCGCACCAGCGTGCCGCGATGCGGCCAGTCCGGACGCATCGACGCGACGTCGTAAGGCATCGCGAGGCTGCATGCGCCGCCCCAACTCCAGCCGATCGCGAACAGCTCCAGCGCCTCGACGAAGCGATCGACCTGCTCCGCGCTGTAACGCGCGTCGAACACCACCGAGAACAAGCCGCCGGCGCCCGTGAAGTCGCGCTTGAACGCTTCGTGCCCCGGACAATCCGGCAATTGCGGATGCAGCACGGTCGCGATCTCGGGCCGCGCCTTCAGCCACTGCGCGAGCGCCAGCGCGCTGCGGCTGTGTGCGTCGAAGCGCACCTGCATGCTCGGCAGGCTGCGCAGCACGAGCGAGCAGTCGTCGACCGACACGCCGACGCCGCAGCGCATCCGCGCAAGCTTCAGCCGCGCGTGCAGTTCCGCGTTCGCGGTGATCGTCGCGCCCATCAGCAAGTCGCTGCCGCCCGACTGGTACTTGGTCAGCGCCTGCACCGAGATGTCCACGCCGTGCTCGAACGGCTTGAACGCGAGGCCTGCCGAATAGGTGTTGTCGATCGCGGTGACGATCCCGCGCGCCTGCGCGGCCGCCGTGATCGCGCGCACGTCGGGCACTTCCATCGTCACCGAGCCGGGCGCCTCGATCCAGATCAGGCGCGTGTTCGGCTGGATCAGGTCCGCGATGCCGGCGCCGACGAGCGGATCGTAGAAGCGCGCGGCGACGCCGAAATCCTTCGCGAGCCAGTTGCCGAAATCGGCGTTCGGACCGTACACGTTATGCGGAATCAGCACGTCGTCGCCGGCTTTCACGGTCCCGAAGTAGACGTTCATGATCGCCGCGAGGCCCGACGGCTGCAGCAGCGCGTGCGTGCCGCCCTCGATGTCGGCGAGCCGCTGCGCGAGCGCGAGCGAAGTCGGCGTCGCATGCAGCCCGTAGCGCCACTGGTTGTCGTTGCGCCAGTCGAGCCGGCGCATCGTCGCCAGGTCGGGAAACACGACCGTCGACGCACGCGCGACCGGCGGCACGAACGAACGGAAGCCTTCCGGAATGACGTCGTCGGGTTGAACGATACGGGTTTGCAGCGTGCGCTTGGGAGTGGATGCAGTCATGACGGAAAGCCGGGCAAACGGCCGTACGGTTGCGGAATATGCCGGTAGATTAGCCAAAACCGGCGCGTTTGGCCCGGTACAATGCGCGCCACGCGCACCGAGCCAGCACGGGCTCAGTCGTCGGTGCGCAGATTCATGATGCCGCCCACCGTTTCGATCTCCTGCACGCGGCCGTCACGCACCTGCAGCGCCGCGCGCTTCGCCGGCGCCGGATGGAGCACGACAGGCTGCGGATCCGATTCGTCCGAGTTCATCCGGTCGGCCTTCAGGTCGCCCGTCGCATCGAAGCGGCCGATCCACACGCCCGTGATGTTGGTGCCGTCGTTCGACTCCTCGATTTCGAGCGTGTCGCCGTCGCGGTCGCCCGCGAGCAGGATCACCTCGCCGGTGTCCGCGAACTGGTACTCGCCGTGCACGCCCTCCTCGTCCGTCTTCGGGCCGAGATGCACGACGATCGGCCGGTCGCCGAGCGTGCCTTCGTAGCGCGGCAGGCGCGCGAATTCGGGATTCGGTCGCAGCGGCCGCGCGGGCGCCGTGTCGTCCTGCTGCTGCGCGTCCGGCGCAGCCGCGGGCGCCGCGACCGCCGCGACCGCCGCGTTCATCGCGACGCCCGCCGCCAGTGCGCATGCGACAACGCATGCCCGTTGCCATTGCGGAAATCGACCCACGTTGTATTGCTCCTTGCTTCAGATTCGCTCGTCAATCGCAGCGATGCGCGTCAACCCTGCATCAGGCGCGCGACCGCGTCGCTGCGCGGAATCGGCGCGACCGCGCCGTAGCCCGTCGTCGACAGCGCCGCCGCCGCGTTCGCGTAGCGCGCGGCCGCGAACGGATCGTCGCCGGCGACGAGCCGCGCGACGAATGCGCCACCGAAGCAGTCGCCCGCACCCGTCGCGTCGACGGCCTCGACCGCGAAGCCCGGCACGACGCGCCGCTCGTGCGGCGTCGCGACATACGCACCTTCCTTGCCGAGCTTCAGCGCGACGACCTGCGGCCCATGTTCGAGCATCGCGTCGACGATCGCGTCGCGGTCGTCCGCGCCGGTGAGCGCGGTGACGTCATCCCAGCTCGGCAGGCAGATGTCGGTCTGGCGCAGCGCCTCGCGCATCACCGCGCGGGCGCGCGGCAGCGGCCACAGCTTCAGGCGCAGGTTCGTGTCGAAGCTGACCTTCGCGCCGCGACTGCGCGCGTGGTCGATCGCCGCGAAGGCGGCGTCGCACGCGCTCGTGCTGATCGCGAGGCTGATGCCCGACAGATGCACGGCCTTCGCGGCCGCCAGCGCATCGAGCGGCAGATCGGCCGCCGCATAGCGGCTCGCGGCCGAGCCCGCGCGCAGATAGTCGAACTGGTGACCGTCAGCGCCGTGCGTGACGAAATACACGCCGGTCGGCGCCGTGCGATCGATCCGGACGAAGGTCGTGTCGACGCCTTCGGCGCGCCACAGATCGGCCAGCAGGCGGCCGAACGGATCGTCGCCGACCGCCGACACGAAGCCCGTCGACGCGCCCTGACGCGACGCGGCGATGCAGAAGTTCGACGTGTCGCCGCCGAAGCCCTGCAGGAACTCCGCGCGCCCCGGCTGCGACTGGTTGAATTCGATCATCGCCTCGCCGAGCGCGAGGATCTCCGGAAATGCAGCGGCCATCGCTTAGACCTCGCCCCACAGATCGTGGCCGTCGGCGCCCGTGATCTTCACGGACACGAAATCGCCGACCTTGTAGCGCTTGGACGCCTTCGTCGCCGGCTCGACGTACACGACGCCGTCGATCTCGGGCGCATCCGCCGCCGTGCGGCCGATCCCGCCTTCGGCGCTGACCTCGTCGATCAGCACCTTGACGGTCTTGCCGACCTTGCGTTCCATCCGCTTCGCGGACACTTCCTCGGCGACTTCCATGAAACGCGCGCGGCGTTCTTCACGGACGTCATCGGGCAGCGCGCCGTCGAGCTCGTTCGCGCTCGCGCCTTCGACCGGCGAATACGCGAAGCAGCCGACGCGATCGAGTTCCGCCTCGCGGATGAAGTCGAGCAGCGTTTCGAACTGTTCTTCCGTCTCGCCGGGGAAGCCCGCGATGAACGTGCTGCGGATCGTCAGGTCCGGGCAGATCTCGCGCCACTTCTGCACGCGCTCGAGCACCTTCTCCGCGTTCGCCGGGCGCTTCATGCGCTTCAGCACTTCCGGATGCGCGTGCTGGAACGGCACGTCGAGATACGGCAGCACGTGGCCCTTGAACGGACCTTCGGCCATCAGCGGAATGACTTCATCGACGCTCGGATACGGATACACGTAGTGCAGGCGCACCCACGCGCCGTACTGCGCGGCGAGTTCGCCGAGCGCGGCGACCAGGTCGGTCATGCGCGTCTTGATCGGCTTGCCGTTCCAGAAGCCCGTGCGGTACTTCACGTCGACGCCGTACGCGCTGGTGTCCTGCGAGATCACGAGCAGTTCCTTCACGCCCGACTTGAACAGGTTCTCGGCCTCGAGCATCACTTCGGCGACCGGACGCGACACGAGGTCGCCGCGCATCGACGGGATGATGCAGAACGTGCAGCGATGGTTGCAGCCTTCGGAAATCTTCAGGTATGCGTAGTGACGCGGCGTGAGCTTGATGCCGGCCGCCGGGACGAGATCGACGAACGGGTCGTGCGGCTTCGGCAGATGCGAATGCACGGCCTGCATCACTTCGCCGACCGCATGCGGGCCGGTGACGGCGAGCACCTTCGGATGGACTTCCTCGATGAGGTTCGCGCCGCTTGCGCTCGCTTTCGCGCCGAGGCAGCCGGTGACGATCACCTTGCCGTTCTCGGTCAGCGCCTCGCCGATCGCGTCGAGGCTTTCCTGCACGGCTTCGTCGATGAAGCCGCAGGTGTTGACGACGACGAGGTCGGCGCCGTCGTAGGTGCCGGAGATTTCATAGCCTTCGGCACGCAGTTGCGTGATGATCTGTTCGGAGTCGACGAGGGCCTTGGGGCAGCCAAGGCTGACGAAGCCTACTTTGGGGGACTGGGACATCTGGAATGTGGGGGCGTGGCGGCAAAAGCGTGAGTTTACAGCCATTTAGGTTTGGCGAGCCAAAATAAGCGGCCACGGGGCGGCATAGACCGATGGCTTGAATAGGTGGCCCGGGGGGTAGCGGGCCACTAGCGGAAACTGGATGCGTCCCTTTTACTTGGGGAAAAGGGCGCTCAGGCATTCCTCCGCGTGGTCGGGGATCGAACGGGCCGACCACGTCCGTGCCGGTAGTCGAGGGGGGCCAGCGCGGCCTTCAAGGTCCATTGCGCGCCACCCGAGCGGATCTGCCTTCGGCGGTTTCATCTCGTCCTGCCCGAGATGACAGGGGGACGCTCGCCCCCGCTCTGCTTGGTAACAATCTCTTCGCGTCGCTTCCAAGAGAGGCTTATCTTCCCGCGCCACTTCGCGGCATCGCTCAAGCGCGCCCTATCAGCACGTCAGCCGGAATATGCAGCCCGTCATGCAGTTTGCGGATCATGTTGAGGCTCAACGCACGCCGGCCGGACAGCACCTCGTACACGCGGTTGCTGTTCCCGATATACGGCTGCATGTCGGGCACCGTCAGGCCAGCCTGCTCCATTCGAAACCGGATAGCTTCGATCGGCGTCGGCGCCGACATCGGGAAATGCTCGGCCTCGTACTTCTCGACGAGGATCGCGAGAATTTCAAGCCGATCTCCGTCCAGCGTACCGGGCGCCGGATCGGCGTCGACGAGTGCAGACACCGCCTTCAGGGCGGCGTCGTAATCTGCCTCGGTTCGAATCGGTTGAATGTCCATATCGTTACTCCATTTCCACGGTCGCGGCGTCCACTTTGTCGTATTCCGCGTGCGTGCCGACAAACTTCACGTACACCACGCCGATCTGGTACGCCACTGCGACGATCAATCGGAAGTCGTTGCCCTTGATATTGAACACCACGCGGTTCTTGCCGACGAAGCTCGCGCTGGCGTACTGGTTCTTGATGTCCTGCGGGGTCTTCCAGACCGCCTTCGACGCTTCGGCGTGCCACGCGAGCAGCGGCTGCTCGGATTGCGCGTGGCGCTCGATGAAGGTCAGGAGGGTTCTTTTGGCAACGATTCGCATGCCACGCATTTTAGTCCCAATTTGGGACTCCAGCAACACCGCGTGGAATCTGGCTTCTCCGAGTCAGAAGCAGTCGGCAGGCGATCCCATCGTTGGCGGCTCCGTCATATCGAACCGACAAGTGGGCATGGATCGAATATCGAAGATCCCTCGCGGCGAGCCATCTGCCCATGCTACGACCCCGATTTACATGCCGCCGCACCGCCGAAACCCCGTACCACCGCCGAACTAATGAGAAAATCGAGGCCTTTGATCCCTTCAACCCACCACTCCGGGGTTCGCATGACCACCCACATCACGATCGAATTCACCGACCAGGCAGCAGAAGCCATCGACGAGCAGACCAGCACGAGCTTTTCATACGACCAGGGCGCCCACGTGCCGCAACCCGGCGATTTCGTCGAGCTCGAACATTCGCAGCAGACGTTTCTGGTAATCGGCCGCGTGTTCTCGCTCAAGGCCAACTACAGCGCGGTCAAGCTCGTGCTCGACCTGCCGCCTGCGGATGACGATCACGGCTTCGACCCGGAATCGTGATTCACCGCTCCTCCGTGACACCGTCCTAAAGCGCCTCGCCAAAGCAGCCTGGCAACCGTCCCGCGCTCACGGAAACGTCGCCGCCGTCAGGCACCGCTCGAACCACACCGCATCGTCCCCGTCGCCGATCGGCCACATTTCCGCATCGAGCTGCGGCAAGCCGGCCGCCGGCGTGGGGGCATGGCTGTCCGCATCGGACGCCTCCGCACGCGTCCAACCCGACCGTGCCCCTCCGTTATCGCACGCCTGCGCATGCGCCTGCGCCTCGCAGAACGCAACCGGGCGCACCTTCCCGCCATCGGCCGCACTGACCGCGCGATACTGGTAGACCGCACCGGTCGCCCAGTCCTCGCTCTGGCTGCAGACGCGTGCGCGATGCTGCACGTGCACCGCGCCGAAGCACGCATACGAAACATGGGAGCCGCTGGCGTCGAGCGGAATGAAATCGCAGCTCGCGTCGAAGCCCGTCAGCGGGCCGCCGGTATATTTCGCCAGCCACCGGCGCTCGGCCTGGGCGCGCGCGATCAATCCTTTGTCGGAGCGATCGGCCAGTTCGGCGGTCCGCTGATCGATCATCTTGCGCACTTCGGCGACAGCCAGCGGACGGCCTTCGTAATCGGCGTCGAGACGATTGTTGCGCGCCGCGAGCCAGCGGCGCTGGCTGCGCACCAGCATGTCGTGAACGGCGGCGTCCGGCGCAATCTTCAGCACGTCCGCATAGGCGGCATTCATCCGCGTATCGGCTGCCCGCAATCCGGCATTGCCGCAGATGCGCTTTTCGATCGCCTGCGTGGCCTTCGCGCAGTCCATCGCAAAACCCGGCCCGGCGACACCGATACCCAGCACGAACATCGCTGCCCGCCCGGCCAGCCCCACCATCGACGCCAATCGAATCCCTCGCATGCTTGCTCTCAGTCGGTTCGTTATTGTTCGGCCGCGCCGCTCGAACCCGGCGTCGCACCTCTTTTCAATTCAGGGGTGCCGCCACGCGGCAACGCCGGGCCCGCGGCGCAGGCATTATCGCCGAAACGGCCGCGCGCCATCGGACATGGCACGCGCGGGCCTGCGTTCTGATGCGAATGGGATATCGATCGATGACCGGACAACGGTCAGCCCTGCGCGGTTGCGGGCGCGGGCATTCGGCGTCGACGGCCATGGACGGCCGTCGACGATGGCTTCCGGCGGGCGGTCGCCGCACGCGTCGTCGCGCCCGGGCACGCGACCGGCCGCCTCTCGCGCCGCCTCGCCTCACGACGCCGGCCATCCGACGGTGCGCGCCGCCGCGGCCGGCACCGCGAAATCGCTACTTCTTCTCGGGTTCCGACGCGCCCGGCTGCTTGAACGGGAACGTGCTGAACATCGACTTCGCCTGGTTCTGCATCTGCTCCTGCATCTGCACGAACATGTTCTTCGACTGCTCGATGTAGCTGGTCATCATCCCTTGCATCATCGGCGCCTGCATGTTCATGAACTGCGACCAGATCTCCGGGTTCATCGCGTTGTTGTCGTACAGGTTCTTCGACTGATCCGCGAGCTTGTGCTGGATGTCGATGAACGCCTGGATGTTCTTTTCCAGGTACGTACCCATCATGCCCTGCATCGCATGGCCGTAGAAGCGGATGATCTGCGACAGCATCGACGACGAGAACATCGGCACGCCGCCGCTTTCCTCTTCGAGAATGATCTGCAGCAGGATGCTGCGCGTCAGGTCTTCATTGGATTTCGCATCGACGACCTTGAAATCCTCCTGGTCCAGCACGAGTTGCTTCACGTCGGTAAGCGTGATGTACGTGCTCGTCTCGGTATCGTAGAGCCGGCGGTTCGGATACTTCTTGATGAGCCGTTCGGCCGTCTTCTTTGTAGTAGTCATGTAACGCCTTTGAGTGCAGCGTAGCGCAAGTGACGAATCCCCGCCTCCCGAAACCGGGTGGCGGGGCGCTTCGGAAACACCGGGCCGCGCGGCTGTCCGGCCCGCGCCGCCCGGGGGTTCAGCCCATGTGCAGGCCGCCGTTCAGCGAGAAGTCGGCACCCGTCGCGAAGCCGGAATCGTTCGACGCGAGCCACGCGACGATCGAGCCGATTTCGTCCGGCCCGCCGAGGCGGCGCACCGGGATCGTCGCGACGATCTTCTCGAGCACGTCCGGACGGATCGCCTTCACCATGTCGGTGCCGATGTAGCCCGGCGACACGGTGTTGACCGTCACGCCCTTCGTCGCGACTTCCTGCGCGAGCGACATCGTGAAGCCGTGGATACCGGCCTTCGCGGTCGAGTAGTTGGTCTGGCCGAATTGCCCCTTCTGACCGTTCACCGACGAGATGTTGATGATGCGGCCCCAGCCACGCTCGACCATCCCGTCGATCACCTGTTTCGTCACGTTGAACAGGCTCGTCAGGTTGGTATCGATGACGGCAGTCCAGTCTTCATGCGTCATCTTGCGGAACACGACGTCGCGCGTGATGCCCGCGTTGTTGACCAGCACGTCGATTTCGCCGACTTCGGCCTTGACCTTGTCGAACGCCGCCTTGGTCGAGTCCCAGTCGCCGACGTTGCCTTCCGACGCGATGAAATCGTAGCCGAGCGCCTTCTGGTCCTCGAGCCACTTCACGCGACGCGGCGAGTTCGGGCCGCAGCCTGCCACCACCTTGAAGCCGTCTTTCGACAGGCGCTGGCAAATGCTGGTGCCGATGCCGCCCATCCCGCCCGTTACGTAAGCAATTCGCTGAGACATAAATCTCACTCCATTTTTTGGTTTCGAGAGTTGCCGAAGCCCCCTCTGACTTCACGCGACGCCGGCCGGTGCTGCAACCGGCCGGCGCCGGGATACGGTTGGCCGGACAGCCGCTTACGGACGCTCGACCGCGAGCGCGACGCCCATCCCGCCGCCGATGCACAGCGACGCCAGCCCGCGCTTCGCATCGCGCTTGACCATCTCGTGCAGCAGCGTCACCAGGATCCGGCAGCCCGACGCGCCGATCGGATGGCCGATCGCGATCGCCCCGCCGTTCACGTTCACCTTCGACGTGTCCCAGCCCATCTGCTTGTGCACCGCCAGCGCCTGCGCCGCGAACGCCTCGTTGATCTCCATCAGGTCCAGGTCGCCCGGCGTCCAGCCCGCACGCTCCAGGCAGCGGCGCGATGCCGGCACCGGACCCATGCCCATCACGCTCGGATCGACGCCCGCGTTCGCGTAGGCCTTGATCCGCGCGAGCGGCGTCAGCCCCAGCGCCTCGGCGCGCCTGGCCGACATCACCAGCACCGCCGCCGCGCCGTCGTTGATCCCCGACGCGTTGGCCGCCGTCACCGTGCCGTCCTTCGCGAACGCCGGCTTCAGGCCCGCGAGCGACTCCGCCGTCACGCCGTGACGCACGAACTCGTCCGTCTTGAACTGCAGCGGCTCGCCCTTGCGCTGCGGGATCGACACCGGCACGATCTCGTCGTCGAAGCGGCCCGCCTTTTGCGCGGCCTCGGCCTTGTTCTGCGACAGCGCCGCGAACGCGTCCTGCTCTTCGCGCGTGATCCCGTATTCCTTCGCGACGTTCTCCGCCGTGATCCCCATGTGGTACTGGTTGTACACATCCCACAGCCCGTCGACGATCATCGTGTCGACCAGCTTCGCGTCGCCCATCCGGAAGCCGTCGCGCGAGCCCGGCAGCACGTGCGGCGCCGCGCTCATGTTCTCCTGGCCGCCCGCGATCACGATGTCCGCGTCGCCCGCGACGATCGCGTTGGCCGCCAGCATCACCGCCTTCAGGCCCGAGCCGCACACCTTGTTGATCGTCATCCCCGGCACCGCGCTCGGCAGCCCGGCCTTGATCAGCGACTGGCGCGCCGGATTCTGGCCCGAGCCCGCCGTCAGCACCTGGCCCAGGATCACTTCGCTCACCTGCTCGGGCTTCACGCCCGCACGCTCCAGCACCGCGCGAACCACCGTCGCGCCCAGCTCCGGTGCCGCGATCTTCGCCAGCGAACCGCCGAATTTGCCGACCGCGGTCCGCGCGGCCGATACGATCACTACGTCCGTCATTTCCCTTTCCTCCAGGCCCGCGCGACACGGCGCATCGCTACCAGCCCTGTTAAAAAAACCGCGGCGCACCGGACAGCGTGCGCCGTCGTCCAGCTTTCGTCAATCGCGCTGCAATACGTAGCGGCCCGGCGCCGGCTCGATCACCGGGAACTGCGCGGAGCCCGGTTCGGCAGGCGGCGCGACCTTGCGGCCGCCGTACTGGTCGAGCCATTCGACCCAGGTCGTCCACCAGCTGCCCGGATGCTCGGTCGCACCGGCGAACCAGTCGTCCGCGTCGGCCGGCAGGTCGCCGTCGTCGACCCAATAGCTGCGCTTCTTCTTGGCCGGCGGGTTGATCACGCCGGCGATATGCCCGGACGCGCCGAGCACGAACTTCAGCGGCCCCGTCAGGATCGACGTCGACGCATAGGCCGTCTGCCACGGCACGATGTGATCCTCGCGCGACCCGTAGATGAAGGTCGGCACGTCGATCCGCGACAGGTCGACCGGCTCGCCGCATACGGTCAGCGCGCCCGGCTCGCGCAGCTTGTTCTCGAGATAGGTATTGCGCAGGTACCACGCGTACATCGGCCCGGGCAGGCTCGTCGAATCGCTGTTCCAGTACAGCAGGTCGAACGGCGCCGGCGTGCGGCCCTTCAGGTAGTTGTCGACGACGTAGTTCCACACGAGATCGTTCGGGCGCAGGAACGAGAACGTGTTCGCGAACTCGACGCCGCGCATCAGCCCCGGCGGCGCGCCGTTCTTGCCGCCGATCGTCTGCTCGCGCATCTGCACGTGCGCCTCGTCGACGAACACGTCGAGGATGCCCGTATCGGTGAAGTCGAGCATCGCGGTCAGCAGCGTCATCGATGCGGCCGGATGTTCACCGCGGGCGGCCAGCACCGCGAGCGCGGTGGCGAGCATCGTGCCGCCGACGCAGAAGCCGAGCGTGTTGATCTGCTCGCGACCGCTGATCTGCTGCACGGCGTCGATCGCCGCGAGCAGCCCTTCGTTCATGTAGTCGTCCCACGTCTTGTGCGCGACCGACGCATCGGCGTTGCGCCACGACACGAGGAACACCTGATGGCCGTTCGACAGCGCGTGCGCGACCAGCGAATTCTCGGGCTGCAGGTCGAGGATGTAGAACTTGTTGATGCACGGCGGCACGATCAGCAGCGGCCGCTCGAACACCTGGTCCGTCTTCGGCGCGTACTGGATCAGCTGGATCAGGTCGTTCTCGTAGACGACCGAGCCTTCGGTACACCCGAGGTTCTTGCCGACCACGAACTGCGATTCATCGGTCTGCGAAATCTTTCCGCGCTGCATGTCGCCGAGCAGGTTCATCATCCCCTGCCGCAGGCTTTCGCCCTGCGTCTCGAGAATCGATTTCTGCGCATCGGGATTGAGCGCGAGGAAGTTGCTCGGCGCGGCGGCAGCCGTCCATTGCTGGACCGTGAAACGGATGCGCTCGCGCGTCTTCGGATCGGTCTCGAGCGCGTCGGCCAGTTCCTGCAGATAGCGCGCATTGAGCAGATACCACGCGGCCGCGAACGCATGCGCGGGCGACGCCTTCCACGCGTCGCCGCTGAAGCGGCGGTCCTTCAGCTCGGGCGACTCCAGCTTCGCGGCGACGGCCTGCTGCATCAGCGTCATGCAGTCGCGCGCATAGTCGGCCTGCAGTTTCTGAAGCCGCTCGGGCGGGATCGCGGCAGCCGGCAGCTTCAGCCCCGCGAACGGCGACGCGGCGCCGCCGAAATCGGGCATCGACGGCATCTGGAACGGGAACGAAGTCGGGAACTGGAATGTCGCGAACGGATTCACCGCGGCCGATGCGGTCGCGGCGCGCGCCGGATCCGCAAAACCGCGCCACGCGTTCACCCACGCCTCGAACATCTGCTGCATCGGCTGGGCTGCCGGACCGAATCCCGCGCTGCCCGCGGAAGTGCCCGCCTGAGCGGACGTCGACGAATTTTTCGATGCTGTCATTACCTGCCTTACCGGTGATTCCTGAGCGTCAATCGTGAAATCCTGCTCGCTGCGCGGCATGCCGGCTGCGAGCCGGGCCGTCATGTCCTGGAGAGGCGTCTCCAGATTCTGCCGCAGTGCGGTATTTTTATCATTATCGTTTTCCCCATGTGAAGCGCCACATCAAACCGCTGAACATTTCAGCCCGGAGATAATCCACGCGCAACAGGCGGGACAAGGCTTTCGGAGAAACATAAAACATTTTGATTGACTTGACTCCGCGATTTTTCATTCGGTCGCGCATGCGGCGCCGCCGTGTCGCATCAATATCGAGATAACCCGATTTCGCAACGCAGCAAAATGCATCCGCATGCGCGACGCGGTCAATCGGCCAGCCAGATCGCCGCGGCCATGCGGCCCGTGACGCGATCGCGTCGGTACGAGTAGTACCGTTCGCGTTCGGCGACCGTGCAGGCGGTCCCGCCGCTCACGTGCGCGACGCCGGCACGCGCCAGGCGCAGACGCGCGAGTGCATACAGGTCGGCGAGGAACTTGCCGGGCGCGCCGTCGAGCGCGACGAACGCGCGCCGGGTTTCATCATGCTCCGACTGCGGGGCCGTGTCGAGAAATGCGTCGCGCACGTCCGCGCCGACCTCGAAGGCCCGCGGGCCGATTGCCGGCCCGAGGAAAGCATGCAGTTCGCTCGCATCGCCGCCTGCGAGCGTCGCGACGCGTGCCGCGGTCTGCTCGACGATGCCGGCCGCGAGCCCGCGCCAACCCGCGTGCGCCGCGCCCACCGCGCGCCCCTGCGCATCGCAGAGCAGCACCGGCAGGCAATCGGCGACCATCACGACGCAGACGGCGCCCGCGCGGTCGGTAACGCTCGCGTCGGCCCGTACCGGCGCTGCGGCAGCGGGCGCGGCCGCAATGACTTCGTCCGCACGCACGATCTGCGCGCCGTGGACCTGCTCGAGCCACGCCGCATCCGGCTGGCCGGCCAGCGCGAGCAGTCGCGCACGGTTCTCGGCGACATGCGCCGGGTCGTCGCCCGTATGCAGGCCGAGATTCATCCCGCCCGGCAACACTGCGCCGTCGCGCCAGCGCCCGTAAGGGCCCTCGCTGACGCCGCCGTTGCGCGTCGTGATCAAGGCGCGCACGCGCGGCGACACCTGCCAGTCGGGCTGCACGCAATCCTGCCAGGTCAGCGGGTTGGTCATCGGCACTCAATCCTCCTCGTCGTCCGCGTACGACCCATCGTCGTGGTAATCGCCGCCAAAATCATCGTCATAGCCACCGTCGTCGTCGAAATCCTCGTCGTTCTGCCCGAAGCCGAGCGCCTCGACGAGCGCGTTCATGTCGTCCGGCAACGGGCAGCGCCACTGCATCGCCTTGCCCGTGACCGGATGGATCAGGCCCAGCCGCCACGCATGCAGCGCCTGGCGCGCGAAACCGTTCGGCAGCGCCGCGACCGAGCGCTTGCCGCGTGCACGGCCGTAGACCGGGTCGCCCAGCAGCGGATGCCCGACATGCGAGCAATGCACGCGGATCTGGTGCGTGCGACCGGTTTCGAGATCGCACTGGATCGCGGACACGGGCTGACGTTGCCACACGCATGTGTCAACCGTGCGGAAATGCGTGCGCGCAGGCTTGCCGGATGCGCCGGTGACGACCGCCATGCGCGTGCGTTCGCGCGGATCGCGGCCGATCGGCGCGTCAATCGTGCCGTCCTCGGGCATCATGCCCCACACGAGCGCGAAATAGCGGCGCTTGACCGTGCGCGCCTGCAGCTGGCGCACGAGATCGGTCTGCGCGGCGAGCGTGCGCGCGACCACCATCAGGCCCGACGTTTCCTTGTCGAGGCGGTGGACGATCCCCGCGCGCGGCAGGCCGGCCGCCGCGTCGCCGTAGCGATGCAGCAGCCCGTTGAGGATCGTGCCGCTCCAGTTGCCGGCGGCCGGATGCACGACGAGGCCGGCCGGCTTGTTGATGACGACGAGCGCGTCGTCCTCGTAGACGACGTCGAGCGGCACCGGCTCCGGCGTGAACGCAAGCTGTTCGGGGAGCAGATCGGGCACCAGCTCGATCGTCGCGCCGAGCGGCACCGGCTGACGGATCTTCGCCGGTGCGCCGTCGATGCGCACGCGCTGCGCATCGATCCAGCTCTGCAGCCGGCTGCGGGAGAATTCGGGGAACAACTGGGCAAGCGCCTTGTCGAGTCGTTCGCCGGCGAGCGACGCGGGTACTTCGACGATGCGCGGCGCATCGTCGCCCGCCGCCGGCGGCACGCCGGACGGCTGCAACGCGTCGCCGGTCAGATCGTCGTCGAGGGAATCCCCGGAGGCAACGTCGGCGGGCCGATCGCTTGGGCTATAATCTTCGCGATTTGGCTTGCCCTGCGGGGCATTCTGCGAACTTGAACGGGTCATTTAGACTGGGTCACCGAGACTTGAAGCTAGGACATGCGAGCATGATGAATTCGACCAAACGCACGGCCAGAACCGTCGCCGCCCGGGCTGCGGCGGTAGCGGCCGCGGCCCTCATCGCCGGCTGCCACGGCTTGCCGCAGAAGCAGGACGAGACGGCTACCTGGTCGAACAACAAATTATACTCAGAGGCCCAGGACGCACTGTCCGGCGGCGACTGGGGCAAGTGCGCGAAATATTTCGAAGCGCTGCAGGGCCGCGACCCGTTCGGTCATTTCGCGCAGCAGGCGCAGATCAACGTCGCGTACTGCAACTGGAAGGACAACGAAACGGCCGCCGCCGACCAGGCCGTCGACCGCTTCATCCAGCTCCACCCGGATCACCCCGACATCCCGTACGCGTACTACCTGAAAGGGATGATCCACTTCAACGACGATCTCGGGCTGTTCGGCCGCTTCTCCGGCCAGGACATGAGCGAGCGCGATCCGCAGGCGCTGCGCGAATCGTACGATGCGTTCAAGGTCGTCGTCGATCGCTATCCGAAGAGCAAATACGCGCCCGACGCCGCGGCGCGGATGCGCTACATCGTCAACGCGCTCGCGTCGCACGAGGTGCATGCGGCCGACTACTACTACCGGCGCGGCGCATATGTCGCGGCGATCAACCGCGCGCAGCTCGCGATCAAGGATTACAAGGGCGCCCCGGCGATCGAGGATGCGCTGCACATCATGATCCTGTCGTACGGCAAGCTGAACCAGCCGCAACTCGCCGAAGACACCAAGCGCGTGCTCGCGGGCACGTTCCCGGACAGCCCGTACATCACGGGCCATGCACGCCCCGGCACGAAGAAGTCGTGGTGGCAGTTCTGAACGACGCTGCCTGCGGCGGCTGCCGCACCAATAAAAAACCCGGCCTGAGCCGGGTTTTTTATTGCCATCGGTTGCCGTCGCATCGACCGCCGCCAGCGACAGACAGCGCGGTAGTCGCCGCGCGCCGTCACGCGCGGTTGCCGGCGCGATGCTCGTCGAAGAAGTCCTGCACGACCGCGATCTCGCGCGTGCGCTTGAACGGCGGCAGGCTTTGCCAGATGCGGCGCCCGTAAGGCTTGTCGACGAGCCGCGTGTCACAGATCATCAGCACGCCGCGATCGGTTTCCGCGCGGATCAGCCGCCCCGCGCCCTGCTTCAGCGTGATCACGGCCTGCGGCAGCTGATGCACGGCAAACGGGCTCAGCCCCTTCTTCGTGAGTGCATCGAGCCGCGCGGCCAGCACCGGATCGTCGGGCGGCGCAAACGGCAGCTTGTCGATCACGACGAGCGACAGCGCGTCGCCACGCACGTCGACGCCTTCCCAGAAGCTCTGGCTGCCGACCAGGATCGCGTTGCCATACGCGCGGAAGCGGTCGAGCAGTTCGGTACGGCTCGCATCGCCCTGCACGAGAAGCGGCGTGTTCCAGCCGCGCGCCTCGATCACGTCGCGCAGCTTCGACGCGATGCGGTCGACCGCGCGCAGCGTCGTGCACAGCATGAACACGCCGCCGCCCGACGCCTCGATCGCCGGCAGCGCGGCATCGAACACCGCATCGGTAAATGCCGGCGAAGACGGCTGCGGCAGGTTGCGCGGCACGTACAGCAGCCCCTGCGACGGGTAGTCGAACGGGCTGGCGAGCGTCATCGAGCGCCGCGAGCTGAGGCCCATCTGCGCCGCGTAGTGCGTGAAGTCGCCGCGCACCGACAGGGTCGCCGACGTGAAGATCCATGCGCGCGGCACGCCCGCGCGCTGCTTTGCGAAGATCGGCGCGACCGACAGCGGCGTTTCGTGCAGCTGGACCGTATGTGCAAACACCTCGACCCAGCGCACCTTCTCGTTCGGATCGCCGTCGGCAGCCGCACCGTCGGCGGCCGACGCATCGGCTTGCGCAGCCGCTTCGGCCGCGCCGGGCGCAACCCAGCCCGCCAGCAGATCCTGCAGTTCGCGCGCGCGCCGCAGGCACGCACCGAGCGATTCCGCACGCTCGGCCTGGCTCGCCAGTGCCGACGCGAGTGCGTCCAGCGCCGCCTCGAGTGCATCGAGCGCACCGAACATCGGGTGATCGTCGCCGAGCTGCGCGAGCGACATGCGCACGATCTGGTCATTCGCGAACGCGAGACGCAGGTCGCGCGCCGCACGTTCGAGCTCGCCGCCGAGCTTCACCCATTCGACCGCATCGCGCGCGTGGCTCAAGCCCTCGGCCACCGTGTCGCGGGCCAGTTCGAGGATCTGCGTCGTCGACAGCGTCTCGCCGAAGAACAGCGTCGCCGTCTCCGGCAACTGATGCGCTTCGTCGAAGATCACCGTGTTCGCATTCGGCAGCAGCTCGGCCATCCCGGTATCGCGCAGCATGATGTCCGCGAAGAACAGGTGATGGTTGACGACCACGACGTCGGCCTGCTGCGCCTCGCGCCGCGCCTGCATCACGAAGCACTCCTTGTAATGCGGGCATTCCTGGCCGAGGCAGTTGTCGCGCGTGGACGTGACCATCGACCATACAGGCGCCGTTTCCGGCACGCTGGCCAGCTCGGCCTTGTCGCCGCTCTTGGTGATCTTCGCGAAGCGGATGATTTCCTGCAGATAGGCCGTGTCCTGCCGCGACGGCAGGCGACCGTTGTCGGCCGTGCGCTGCAGGTAGTAATGGCACAGATAGTTCGCGCGCCCCTTGAGCATCGCGACCGTCACGGGCACCGCGAGCGCATTGCGAACCGTGGGGATGTCGCGCAGGAACAGCTGGTCCTGCAGGTGCTTGGTGCCGGTCGACACGATCACCTTGCCGCCCCACAGCATCGCGGGCACCAGATACGCGTAGGTCTTGCCGGTACCCGTACCGGCCTCGACGATCAGCGTGTTGTCGCCCGCGTCGGCGTCGGGCTCGGCGGCCGCGACGGGCGCCGCGCCCGGTTCGGCGGTTTTGTCGCCTTCGCCGAGGCGGCGCGCGGGCCGCTTGCGGGTTTCGAAGATCTCGGGTTCCGGCATCCGGCGCGCGGACGCCTCCATCGCGGACGCGACGGCGCGCGCCATCTCGATCTGCGACGTCCGGGGCCGATAGCCGTCGAGCGTGCGCGCGAGCAACCCGCCTTCGCCGAAGATCGTGTCGAGTTCGTCGACGCGCTTGCGGCTCAGCTCGAAGGTGCCTTCGGGCGCACGAACGCGCCCGGCGGACGACGCGTCACGCCGGGCATCGGGGGTGGCTTCAAGCGGTGAATTCAAGGCAAGCGTTCCTGTGTCCTGCGCCCGGGCGGCGCCGGCGCTTGCCAGGCCGCGCTCAGGCGCGCTTATCCGGTTCGAGCTGCGATTGCAGCAAAATGATTTTGTCCTTGGCCGCCAGCTTTTCCTTCTTCAGCCGGTGCAGCGTGATGTCGTCGATGTCGGAGTGCCCTTCCTTCAGCTCGATCTCCCGAGCGAGCTGCTGGTGCTGCTCCTGCAATGCAGCCAAACGGTTGTGCAATTCCTGCTGCTGTTCCGTGTGACGGTTTTGCATACCTGCCTCCTCATCGAAGCGGCGCGCCGACTGGCGTGCCGACGCGCACGAGACTGATTCCGGATCAATCCAACACGTTACTGCCCCTGCTGTTGCTGCTGTTTGGCCTTTTGGGCCGCTTCCTGCTGACGCCGCTCGACGTCGGCCTTGTGCTGCGCGGCCTCCTTCTGCTTCTGCTCGTAGCGCGCGGCGTTGTCCGCCCGCTCCTGCGCCTTCTGCGCCGCCTGCTGGTGCGCCTGGTCGAGCTTGCGCTGGAAATCGGCCTGCTTCTGGTCGTACGCCTGCTTGTTCGCCGCGCGCTGCGGACCTTCCGCGCCGCGCTGCGCCTGCTTCAGTGCATTCTGCTCCTGCTTTTCGCGGAACGCCGCCGCATTCGCCGCGTCGGTCGCCGCGCGCTGCGGCGCTTCCGCCGCGTTCTGCGCCTGCTTCAGCGCGATCTGCTGGTCGCGCTGCTGCGCGCGCACCGCGCGCTGCTCGTCGTCGAGCGCGAGCTGCTCCTGCTGGATGCTCGCCCGCTCCTCGCGCATCCGGTCGCGCGCCTTGCCGAGACAGTGATTGACGAAAAACTTGCTGTAGCAATCATGCTCGGCCACGGCATAACGATAATCGTTTTCCGCGGAGCGTTGATTGAGCACTTTTTGACGGGCGTCAAAATCCTGCGCGGGGCCGGCCGCGCCGGGGGCCGACGCGACGGCGTCCGGGGCGGTGACGGCCGAAGCCTGCGCGTACGCGCCGGACGGCCCGACGGACAAAGCCGCGGCAAGCGCTGCGCCGAGCGCGACGAGAGAAAAGCGGGAAGTTGGCAACGTCGTAGGAAAGCTGCGGGACATGTGTCAAATTCTATCACCGCCGGCTGGACGCTCCGCCATTTATGGCAAAATGCCCCGCTTCACCCACCCGCGGCATCAGGTCCGGCGGGCCCGCCAAGCAGCCCGCCGCGCCGGGCGTGCCGGCCCGCGCCGCGATTTCAGCAGGCAGAAGCTCATCAACGACATGACGGAAACCGTAGCACTCAAGATCGTACAGCGCATCGCCACCGAACTGTCCGTCCAGCCGCGCCAGGTCGCGGCAGCGGTGCAACTCCTCGACGAAGGCTCGACCGTTCCGTTCATTGCCCGGTATCGCAAGGAAGTCACCGGCAACCTGGACGACACACAACTGCGCCAGCTCGAAGAACGCCTCCTGTATCTGCGCGAACTCGAGGATCGCCGCGCGGCGATCCTGTCGAGCATCGACGAACAGGGCAAGCTGACCGACGAGCTGCGCGCCGCGATCGACGCGGCCGACAGCAAACAGGTGCTCGAAGACCTTTATCTGCCGTACAAGCCGAAGCGCCGCACGCGCGCACAGATCGCGCGCGAAGCCGGCCTCGAGCCGCTCGCGCAGGCGCTGCTCGCGAACCCGCTGCTCGACCCGCAGGTCGAGGCCGCCGCGTACGTCGACGCCGACAAGGGCGTCGCCGACGTGAAGGCCGCGCTCGACGGCGCGCGCGACATCCTGTCCGAGCAGTTCGGCGAGACGGCCGAGCTGCTGGGCAAGCTGCGCGACTACCTGAGCAATCAGGGCGTCGTGTCGTCGACGGTCGTCGAGGGCAAGGAAAACGAGGAAGGCGAGAAGTTCCGCGACTACTACGATTACGCGGAAACGTTGAAAACCGTGCCGTCGCACCGCGCGCTCGCGCTGTTCCGCGCCCGCAACGCCGGCGTGCTGACGATCAAGCTCGGCCTCGGCGAAGAACTCGACACGCAGGTGCCGCATCCGGGCGAAGCGATGATCGCGCGCCATTTCGGCATCGCGAACCAGAATCGCCCGGCCGACAAGTGGCTGTCCGACGTATGCCGCTGGTGCTGGCGCGTGAAGGTGCAGCCGCATATCGAGAACGAACTGCTCACGCAGCTGCGCGAAACGGCCGAAGCCGAAGCGATCCGCGTGTTCGCGCGCAACCTGAAGGACCTGCTGCTCGCGGCCCCGGCCGGCCCGAAGGCCGTGATCGGTCTCGACCCCGGCCTGCGCACGGGCGTGAAGGTCGCGGTCGTCGACCGCACCGGCAAGGTGCTCGCGACCGACACGATCTACCCGCACGAGCCGCGCCGCGACTGGGACGGCTCGATCGCGAAGCTCGCGCGCCTCGCCGCGCAGACGCAGGCCGAGCTGATCAGCATCGGCAACGGCACCGCGTCGCGCGAGACCGACAAGCTCGCGAGCGAGCTGATCGCGAAGCATCCCGAACTGCGTCTGCAGAAGATCGTCGTGTCGGAAGCCGGCGCGTCGGTCTATTCGGCGTCCGAACTCGCGGCGAAGGAATTCCCCGACATGGACGTGTCGCTGCGCGGCGCCGTGTCGATCGCGCGCCGCCTGCAGGATCCGCTCGCCGAGCTCGTGAAGATCGAGCCGAAGGCGATCGGCGTCGGCCAGTACCAGCACGACGTGAACCAGCGCGAACTGGCCCGCTCGCTCGATGCGGTCGTCGAGGACTGCGTGAACGCGGTCGGCGTCGACGCGAACACCGCGTCCGCCGCGCTGCTCGCGCGCGTGTCGGGGCTGAACGCGACGCTCGCGCGCAACATCGTCGACTACCGCGATGCGAACGGCCCGTTCCCGTCGCGCGAGCACCTGCGCAAGGTGCCCCGCCTCGGCGACAAGACCTTCGAACAGGCGGCCGGCTTCCTGCGCATCAACGGCGGCGAAAATCCGCTCGACCGCTCGTCGGTGCACCCTGAAGCCTATCCGGTCGTCGAGCGGATGCTGGCCAGGATCAGCAAGCGCATCGACGACGTGCTCGGCAATCGCGACGCGCTGTCGGGCCTGTCGCCGAGCGAATTCGTCGACGAGCGCTTCGGCCTGCCGACCGTGCGCGACATCCTGTCCGAACTGGAAAAGCCGGGCCGCGATCCGCGCCCCGAATTCAAGACCGCGACGTTCCGCGAAGGCGTCGAGAAGGTGTCGGATCTGGTGCCGGGCATGACGCTGGAAGGCGTCGTGACGAACGTCGCCGCATTCGGCGCATTCGTCGATGTCGGCGTCCACCAGGACGGCCTCGTGCACGTGTCCGCGATGTCGACGAAGTTCATCAAGGATCCGCACGAAGTCGTGAAGGCCGGCCAGGTCGTCAAGGTCAAGGTGCTCGACGTCGACGTGAAGCGCCAGCGCATTTCGCTGACGATGCGCCTCGACGACGACGCGGCGCCCGGCGCATTGTCGGCGCGCGGCGGTCAGGATCGCGGCAACGCGGGGCGCGGCGCAGCCCGCCCGACGCGTTCGCGCGAGCCGGAACCGGCCGGCGCGATGGCCGCGGCGTTCGCGAAGCTCAAGCAGCGCTGAGCCGGCGAGGGTCGCCTCCAATAGCAAAGCCCGCCATCCGGCGGGCTTTTTTACTGTGGCGACAGGACCAGGAAAGGCGGGAAAGGACGAAACCGCCGAGCGCGACGCGACGCGCAGGCCGGCACGTCAACCCGGCCTGCGGCGGCGCCTAGATCTCGATCTTCGTGCCGAGCTCGACGACGCGGTTCGCCGGAATCGCAAAGAAATCGGTCGGCTTCGCGGCGTTCTGGTGCATCCACGCGAACACGCGCTCGCGCCAGATCGACATGCCGGGCAGCTGCGTCGGCACGACCGTTTCGCGCGCGAGGAAGAACGACGTGTCCATCAGCTCGAAGGTCATGTCGTGCGTGCGGCCGAACTCCTCGAGCACCGCCTTCACGTCCGGCGTCTCGTTGAAGCCGTATTCGGCCTTCACGATATACAGGCCGCCGCCCGCATCGCGCGCGCTCAGGCGCTTGTCGTCGCGCACGTACGGAATGTCGCGCGTGACGAAGGTCATGAACAGCGTACGCTCGTGCAGCACCTTGTTGTGCTTCAGGTTGTGCAGCAGGCTGACGGGCACGAGCTTGTCGTTGCCGGTCAGGTAGATCGCGGTGCCCGACACGCGGTGCGGCGGATGCGCGAGCAGCCCCTGCAGGAACGGCTCCAGCGGAATACCGTCGGCCGCGGTGCGCTCCTTGACGATGTGCCGCCCCTTGTACCAGGTCATCAGCAGGAAGAACAGCAGCGCGCCGATGCCGAGCGGCAGCCAGCCGCCCTGCGCGACCTTCAGCAGGTTCGCGCCGAAAAAGCCGAGATCGATCGTCAGGAAGACGGCAATGATCGCGCCGACCAGCAGCCGGTTCCAGTTCCACACCTTCACCATCACGACGCATGCGAGCACCGTCGTGATCACCATCGTCGCCGTCACCGCGATGCCGTATGCGGCCGCGAGATTGTCGGAGCTCTTGAAACCGATCACGATGCAGAGGATCACGAACAGCAGCAGCCAGTTCACGACCGGCACGTAGATCTGGCCGATCGCCAGTTCGGACGTGTGCAGCACTTTCATGCGCGGCACGTAGCCGAGCTGGATCGCCTGCGAGGTCAGCGAATACGCGCCCGAGATCACCGCCTGCGACGCGATCACGGTGGCGACCGTCGACAGGATCACGAGCGGCAGCAGCGCCCATTCCGGCGCCAGCAGGAAGAACGGGTTTTCGATCGCCTTCGGGTTCTGGATCAGCAGCGCGCCCTGCCCGAAGTAGTTCAGCACCAGCGACGGCATCACGAGCCCGTACGCGGCGATGCGGATCGGCTTTGCGCCGAAGTGACCCATGTCCGCGTAGAGCGCTTCGGCGCCGGTCAGCACCAGCACGACCGAGCCGAGCACGACGTAGGCCTGCAGCAGGTGATCGGCCATGAACGACGCGGCGTAATACGGGTTGATCGCCGCGATGATGCCCGGCACGCGCACGATGTGATACACACCGAGCGCCGCGATCGCGACGAACCACAGCACCATGATCGGGCCGAACAGCTTGCCGACCGTCGCGGTGCCGTGGCGCTGGATCCAGAACAGCGCGATCAGGATCACGATCGTGATCGGCAGCACGAGATGGGTCAGTTGCGGCGCGGCGATCTCGAGCCCTTCGACCGCCGACATCACCGAGATCGCCGGCGTGATCACCGCGTCGCCGTAGAACATGCACGCGCCGAAGATCCCGAGCGCCATCAGCGCGCCCGCCACGCGCCCCTTCGAATTGAGCGGCCGCAGCGACAGCGCCATCAGCGCGAGCACGCCGCCCTCGCCGTTGTTGTCGGCGCGCATCACGAACAGCAGGTATTTGACACCGACCACCAGGATGATGGCCCAGAACAGCAGCGAGATCACCCCGAGAATCGAGGATTCGGTCAGCGGAATGCCGTGCGCGGGGCTGAACGCCTCCTTGAGCGAATACAGCGGGCTCGTCCCGATGTCGCCGAACACCACGCCGATGGCCGCTATCGCGAGCGCCCGCAGCGAGTGTTGATGCGCCGAATGCGGCGCGTGGGCTGCTGCGTCGGTCGGGTGGATCGTATCGTTCATATGAAGCGTAATAATCGGGTCCGGATTCGGACAAAACGAGCGCTATTCTACTCGCGCACCCACGAAAAGCCGTCCTGCGCTGTTGCCGCGAAGCCACGTGACCCATGCCGCGGATGCAATGCGACGCGAGCTGTGGCAGGCCTGCCATCATAGCCGGGGCCGTGCCGCCTGCCTACCGGGCCGCCCCGCCGCCGGCGCCGCCCGCCAATGAAAACGGCGCCGCAAGCGGCGCCGTGCAAGGCTTTCGTCGACGATACGAGGCGCTTATGCGCCCGAACCGTCGCGCTGCGCGCGACCGCGCTTGATCCACGCCTCGAGGTTGTGCGGGCGCACCGTGTCCCACTCCTCGAACGGCTGATGAATCCACGGATTCGTCGGCAGGAACTGCGTGTGGTAGTCGGGCTTGACCTTCGAGCACCCCTTGTACCAGAGCACGGCCGAGCGCACCGCCGTGACGGCCGGATAACGCTCCTTCAGATGCTCCTGCACGCATGCGAGCGTGACGCCGGAATCGACGAGATCGTCGACCAGCAGCACGTTGCCCGCGAGATTGCCGCGTGTCATCGTGATGTACTGCGCGATATCGAGTTCGCCCTGCTCGCGGCCGGCGGCTTCCCGGTACGAGCTCGTCGCGAGGATCGCGAGCGGCACGTCGTAGATGCGCGAGAGCTGGTCGCCGACGCGCAGGCCGCCGCGCGCGAGACACAGGATCTGGTCGAACTTCCAGCCCGACTCGTGCACCTGCAGCGCGAGCAGTTCGATCAGCCGGTGATATTCATCCCAGCCGACCCACAGGTTCTTGTCGTCGTTGCGCGGATCAGTCATCAGATCGGCGGCCGTCATCGTATGTTGCTGCGTCATCTGGAAATTACACCTTGAACGGATGGCGAAGCAGGATCGTTTCGTCGCGGTCCGGACCCGTCGACACCATGTCGATCGGCACGCCGGCCACTTCCTGGACGCGTGCCAGGTAAGCCTGCGCATTGGCCGGCAGCGCGTCCCACGCCTTGATGCCGACGGTGCTTTCCTTCCAGCCCGCGAAGGTTTCGTAGACGGGCTCGCAACGGGCCACGTCGGCCGCGCCGCGCGGCAGGATGTCCACGTCCTTGCCGTCGATCTTGTAGCCGACGCACAGCTTGACCTCTTCGAGGCCGTCGAGCACGTCCAGCTTCGTCATGCACAGGCCCGACACGCCGTTGATCTGGATCGAGCGGCGCAGCGCAGCGGCGTCGAGCCAGCCGGTGCGGCGCGGACGGCCGGTGACCGAGCCGAATTCCTTGCCGACGTTCGCGAGCGTGACGCCGACCTGGTCCTGACGCTTCGGGTTGTCCGCATCGTACAGTTCGCTCGGGAACGGACCCGAGCCGACGCGCGTGCAGTACGCCTTGGTGATGCCGAGGATGTAGTTGAGCTTCTGCGGACCGACGCCGGCGCCGGCGGACGCCGCCCCGGCGACGCAGTTGCTCGACGTGACGAACGGATAGGTGCCGTGGTCGATGTCGAGCAGCGTGCCCTGCGCGCCTTCGAACAGCAGGTTCTGGCCCGCATTGTTCGCGTCGTACAGACGGCGCGACACGTCGGCCACCATCGGCTTCAGGCGATCGGCATAGCCGAGCATCGTGTCGAGCGTGGCCTGGAAGTCGACGGCCGCGCCGCCCAGGTACTGGGTCAGCACGAAGTTGTGGAAATCGAGGTTTTCGCGCAGGCGGTCGGCGAAGGTCTTCGCGTCGAACAGGTCCTGCACGCGCAGCGCGCGACGGCCGACCTTGTCTTCGTACGCCGGGCCGATGCCGCGGCCGGTCGTGCCGATCTTGCCGGCGCCCTTGCGCGCTTCGCGCGCCTGGTCGATCGCGATGTGGTACGGCAGGATCAGCGTCGTGGCTTCGGAGATGAACAGACGATCGCGCACGTTCACGCCGGCTTCTTCGAGCTCGCCGATTTCCTTGAACAGTGCTTCGGGGGACAGTACGACGCCGTTGCCGATGAAGCACGCGACGCCTTCACGCATGATGCCCGACGGAATGAGGCGCAAGATCGTCTTCTTGCCGCCGATGATGAGGGTGTGACCGGCGTTGTGGCCGCCCTGGAAACGCACGACGCCTTGAGCGTGGTCCGTCAGCCAGTCGACGATCTTGCCCTTGCCTTCATCACCCCATTGAGTCCCCACGACGACGACGTTGCGCCCGGGAGTCACATTCACTGCGCTGGCAGACATGTTGATTCGTTAGCTGGTTAAAAACGTATTCTACCTAGGTTCGCGGACGATTCCGAATTTTTCCGTTTCGCGTCAACGATATGCACGTCGAACGCGGCCCGCGAACCCCTGTTTAACGGGGCTCGACCACCCATGCGCCGTTGCGCTCGACGAGCGAACGGTCGCAGGCGAACTCGTCGAGCACGTGGTCGTGGCCCGGCAGCGCCTGGATCACGACCTCGCCCGCATCGCGCAGCGCGGCGACGGCGGCCTGCAGCGCATCGTCCTGCGCCCACGGCGCGAGGATCGCGGTACCGCGCGCCTCGACCGGCGAAATCCGCGCAAGCTCGCGCAGGTCGAGCGAGAAGCCCGTCGCCGGGCGCGCCCGGCCGTATGCCTGGCCGACATGGTCGTAACGGCCGCCGCGCGCGATCGCGTTCGGCACGCCGTCGATGTAGGCGGTAAACATCGCACCGCTGTGGTACGCGTAGCCGCGCAGGTCCGCCAGGTCGATCGCGACCTCGGCGCCCTTCGCCTGCGCCGCGAGCTGCGCGAGATCGTCCAGCGCGCGCGTGATCTCCGGCAGCACCGGCAGCCGCGAGCGCGCCTCGTCGAGCACGCTCGCATCGCCGTACAGGTGCGGCAGCGCGCGCAGCGCGGCGCGCGTGTCGGCGCCGAGATCGTCGGTCAGTTCGTTCAGGAGCGGCACATCCTTGCCCGACAGCGCGTCGTACAGCGCCTCGCCGCGCGCCGCGGCCTGCGCATCGCGCGCGAGCAGCGCCGCGAGCACGCCCGCGTGGCACAGGTCGAGACGGATGCGCGACAGGCCCGCGAGATGCAGCGCGTCGAGCATCAGCTGCTGGATCTCGAGATCGGCTTCGAGCCCCGCATGGCCATAGATTTCCGCGCCGATCTGGATCTGTTCGCGCGTCGCATGCAGGCCGCGCGGACGCGTATGCATCACGTGGCCCGCATAGCAGAGGCGCGTCACGCCCTGACGGTTCAGCAGGTGCGCGTCGATGCGCGCGACCTGCGGCGTGATGTCCGCGCGCAGGCCGAGCGTGCGCCCCGACAGCTGGTCGACCAGCTTGAAGGTGCGCAGGCGCAGATCGGCGCCGCCGCTCGTCAGCAGCGACTCGAGATACTCGAGCAGCGGCGGCATCACCATCTCGTAGCCATACGACCGGAAGCGGTCGAGCAGCCTGCGGCGCAGCTCCTCGATCTTGCGCGCTTCCGACGGCAATACGTCGGCGATATTCTCGGGAAGTAACCAGGTCGACATCGGTACGGTCCTACGACATGAAACGGCGCGCGCCACGCGCGCCGCAAGATGAATCGGCAATCGGAATCGGGCGGGACGGACGGCGGGTGCGCCGTCCGGGATCAGGTGGCGAGCAGCAGCAGCACGAGCCCGAGCGCCATGACGATCAGCCCGCCGATCCGGATATGATGCGGCGGCCGCTCCGCTATTCTACGAAACGTGTCGCGCCAGGCGACAGGAAACACGAAGGGGAACGCCCCCTCGATGATCAGCATCAGCGCTACTGCGAGCAACAACGAGCCAGCCAGGTCCATGCGAGCGACGGCGCCGCTCGACGCGGCACCCCAAGGTCAGTGTTTGCGGGAAGCGGGTGCCGCCGGCGCGGCGGCGCCGCCCGTCGGGCTGCGCATGAAGCGGAAGAACTCGCTGTCGGGGTCGACGACGATGACGTCGTTGCGCTTGAACGTGTTCCGGTACGCCTGCAGGCTCGCATAGAACTGGTAGAACTGCGGATCCTTGCCGAACGCATCGGCGGCGATCGTCGCGGCCTTCGCGTCGCCCTCGCCCTTGATCGTCTGCGCGGACTTGTACGCATTCGCCAGCACGGCCTGCTGTTCGCGCTCGGCGTCGGCCTTGATCTGCTCGACGTCGGCCGCGCCCTCGGCGCGCACCTGCGCGGCCTGGTCGCGCAGTGCGCCGATCATCCGCTGGTAGACGGCATCCGTCTGCGCCGCCGGTAGGTCGACGCGCGTGAGCTGGACGTCGACCACGTCGATGCCGAACCCCGCCGCGTTCGCGCGCGCCGCGTCGCGCGCCGCATCGGCGATCGCCGGCTGGCCGCCGAGCGCATCGTCGAGCGCGCGCTTGCCGAATGCGTCGCCGAGCGCGCTCTTCAGCACGCCGGTCAGGCGATCGGTGGCGGCCGCCGGGTCGCCGCCCGTGGCGGCGAAATACTTCATCGGATCGCTGACGCGGTACTTGACCGCATACGCGACGAGCAGGTCGTGCTTGTCCTCGGTCGCGAGCTGCAACGGATCGGCCGGCTCGAGCGACTGCAGACGCGTGTCGATCAGCGTCGCCGTCTGCAGCGGCGGCGGCAGCTTGAAATGGATGCCGGGGCCCGCGAGTTCCGGCTGCGCGCCGTCGCGGCCCGACAGCACGGCCGCATGGCGCGGATCGACGGTCAGCACCGTCGAGGAGGCCGCGAAGGCCACGATCACGATCGCGACGACGAGCGCAATGATTCGGTTCATGTTCTGCGCTCCCCCGTTACTTCAGATCGTCTTCGCGCGACCGGCTGCGAAAGCCTTCGCGCGATCGCAGCGCGTCGCCGCCCGATGCCGGCGCCGCGGTTGCCGACGCGGCACTCGCGGCCGCGCCCGATGCCGGCGCAGCCACCGCTGCCGGCGCCGATCCGGCGTCCGGCGCGGACGCACCGGCGGCCGGTGCCGCGGCGGCCGGTGCCGCGGCGGCCGATGCCGCGGCGTTTTGCCGCCCCTGCTCGACGAGCTTGTCGAGCGGCAGGTACACGACGCTGCCGCCCTTGTTGCCGACGAACACCTTGGTCGTGTTCGAGTAGATTTCCTGCATCGTCTGGAGATACATCCGCTCGCGGATCACCGCGGGTGCCTTCGAATACTGCGCATAGACCTGCTTGAAGCGATCGGCGTCGCCTTCGGCTTCCGTGACGACACGGTCCGCGTAGGTCTTCGCCTCGTCGATGAGCTTCGCGGCATCGCCCTGCGCCTTCGGCAGCAGGTCGTTCGCATAGGCCTGCGCGGCGCGCTTCGCGGCCTCGCGCTCGTCGCGCGCCTTGGCCACTTCGGCGTACGCCGCCTGCGTCTGCTCGGGCGCCGCGACGCTCTGCATCGTGACGGCCGTCACCTCGAGCCCCGACTGGTAGCGGTCGAGGTCGCGCTGGATCGCGGCGGCAAGCTGTTCGCGCATCGCGTCGCGATCCTGGTTCAGCAGGTCGGCCGCGCTGCGCGTGCCGACGATCGCGCGCACCGCCGCCTGCGCGGCCTGCGACACGCTGCGCTCGGGATCGACGCTGCGGAACAGGTAGTCGGTGGCGGAACGGATCCGGTACTGGACGATGAAGCGCACGTCGACGATGTCCGCGTCGCGCGTCAGCATCGCCGATTCCTTCACGTTCGCGAGCCGCACGACGTTGTTGCGGCCGATCTCGATCGAGCGGACCTGCGTCGTGTCGACGATCTCGTGCGACGCGAACGGATACGGCGCACGCCAGTGCACGCCCTGGCCGACGGTGCCGTCGAGCTTGCCGAACTGCAGCACGACGCCGGTCTGGCCTTCCTGTACGACGAACAGCCCGCTGCCGGCATAGACCGCAATCAGCACGCCGATCACGATGCCGACGCCGATCCGCGCGGCGCGGCCGTTGTCGGGACGGAAGCCGTTGCCGCCCTTGCCGCCGAACAGGCCGCTCAGGCGCCGGTTGAAGTTGCGCCACATCTCGTCGAGATCGGGCGGACCCTCGCCGTCGCCGCCGGGCGGACGCTTCGATTCGTTCGCGCGGGGACGGGATCCGTCCTTGCCGTTGCCATTGCCTTCGCCGCGTCCCCAGCGGGGATCGTTGATCGACAGCAAGGCGCGCATCCGCCGCCAGGTACTCCGCTCGTTGTATTCGTTCACCAGAGTTTGTTCACCAGATTAGACGCCGGCGAACCGGCCGGGACCGGTTAGCGCCCGTGTTCGGAAATCGTGTGGTCTTCGTGTGGTTCAGCGGGCGCGCCGTCGAGCGCGTCGTTGGGTAACGTCGCGCCGGAAAGATGTTCCGCGGAGGCGATCTCGGCGATGGCGGCACGCAACGCATCAAGACCCTGACCCGTGCGCGCGCTCAAAAAGACGCGCGAAATATTACCATACTCGTCCCGCTCGACCGCGTCGCCGCGGGCCGCCAGCTCGGGCACGGCGTCGATCTTGTTGAACACCAGGACCTGCCGGATCGTGTCCGCGCCGATCTCGTGCAGCACGCCGTTGACCTGCTCGATCTGCTCGAGCCGGACCGCGCTCGACGCGTCGACCACGTGCAGCAGCAGATCCGCATGGATCGTTTCCTCGAGCGTCGCGCGAAACGCCGCGACGAGCTGGTGAGGCAGCTCGCGGATGAAGCCGACCGTGTCCGACACGACGATCTGGCCGACCTCGTCGCCGAGGTACACGCGCCGCGACGTCGTATCGAGCGTCGCGAACAGCTGGTCGGCCGCATACGCCTGCGCTTTCGTCAGCGCATTGAACAGCGTCGACTTGCCCGCGTTCGTGTAGCCGACGAGCGACACCGACATCGTGCCGCTGCGCGCACGCTGGCGCCGCTGCGTGCTGTGCTGCCGGCGCAGGCGGTCGAGCCGCGACTTCAGCATCTTGATCCGCTCGCCGATCAGCCGGCGGTCGGTTTCGAGCTGCGTTTCACCGGGGCCGCGCAGGCCGATACCGCCTTTTTGCCGTTCGAGGTGGGTCCACGCGCGGATCAGCCGCGTCGACAAGTACTGAAGTTGCGCGAGTTCGACCTGCAGCTTGCCTTCGTGGCTGCGCGCGCGCTGCGCGAAAATGTCGAGGATGAGGCTGGTTCGATCGACCACCCGCCGGTTAAGCGCCCGCTCCAGATTGCGTTGCTGCGCCGGCGCCAGCGCGTGATTGAAGATGACGATGTCGACGTCGTGGGCTTCGCAGGCGAGCCGCAATTCGTCGGCCTTGCCGCTGCCGATGAACATCGCGGCATCGGGACTGGCCCGGCGGCCGGTGAGGGTGACGGCGGGATGGGCCCCCGCGCTGGAGGCGAGAAGACTGAGTTCTTCGAGACTGGCTTCGAAATCGGTCTTGCCGAAATCGATGCCGACGAGCGCTGCGTTGATCAAATTATCGGGTGTCAAGATAAGGCGGCTGGCATCGGTCGCTCGCGGCGACCGGATGCCGGCCGCTGCAATGGGTTAGGACGAGGCTTCCGCGTCCGGGTGGAAATTCACCGGGCGCGCCGGCACGACCGTCGAGATGGCGTGCTTGTAAACCATCTGGGTCACCGTATTACGGAGCAACACGACGTACTGGTCGAACGATTCGATGTTCCCTTGGAGCTTGATGCCGTTGACGAGATAGATCGAAACGGGCACGTGCTCCTTGCGCAGTGCGTTCAAAAACGGGTCTTGTAACAATTGCCCTTTGTTGCTCATGGCGTACTCCATCTTTTTTTGCAGGTTGATCTGGATTGGCGACGAAGAAAAAGAGATCCGGCGCCAATCGCTACACTATAGCCGATTTTGCCTGCCCCGCCCGGGCCTCGGCCATGCGGCCGAGCCGTTGCGGGGCGTGCTTCAGCCCTTGTCCGCGTACGGGTTGTTCGACGAACGGAACTCTATGCGCAATGGAGTCCCGGTCAGGGAGAAAGTTTCGCGGAAACGGTTTTCCAGGTAACGCTTGTAGGTTTCCGTCACCGCGTCGAGCGCGTTGCCGTGGATCACGATGATCGGCGGATTCTGGCCGCCCTGGTGCGCGTAGCGCAGCTTCGGGCGCACCGGGCCGCGGCGGCGCGGCTGCTGGAACTCGACGGCCTCGATCAGCGCGCGCGTGAGCTTCGGCGTCGGCAGCTTCGCCATCGCCGCCGCATAGGCGTCGTCGACCGAGCGCATCAGCGCGCCGATGCCGGTTTTCTTCGCGGCCGAAATGAAATGCGATTTCGCGAAATCGAGGAATTTCAGCTTGCGGGTCAAATCCGCTTTGGCGCGCTCGCGCGCGTGCTCGTCGAGCCCGTCCCATTTGTTCACACCGATCACGAGCGCACGGCCCTGCTCGACGACGAAGCCGGCGATGTGCGCGTCCTGGTCGGAAATGTCCTGCTGCGCATCCAGCAGAAGAATGACGACGTTCGCGTCGGAGATCGACTGCAGCGTCTTCACGACCGAGAACTTCTCGATCGCCTCGAACACCTTGCCGCGGCGGCGCAGGCCCGCCGTATCGATCAGCGTATATTTCTTGCCGTTACGCTCGAAGTCGACGTAGATCGAATCGCGCGTCGTGCCCGGCATGTCGAACGCGATCACGCGGTCCTCGCCGATCAGCGCGTTGACGAGCGTCGACTTGCCGACGTTCGGCCGGCCGACGATCGCGATCTTGATGCCGCGCGACGGGTCGTTGTCGTCCTCTTCTTCCGGCTGGTCCGCGTACGCGACCTCCAGCGCCTCGTTGATCATGTCGGTCACGCCGTCGCCGTGCGCGGCCGAGATCGCGCGCGGATCGCCGAGCCCGAGTTCGTAGAAGTCGGTCGCGACCGCCGTGTACTTCATCCCCTCGGCCTTGTTGACGACGAGGAAGATCGGCCGGCCGGTCTTGCGCAGGTAGTCGGCGATCGTCTTGTCCTGCGGCGCCAGCCCGTTGCGGCCGTCGACGATGAACACGACGACGTCGGCTTCCTCGACGGCCTGGCGCGTCTGGCGCGCCATCTCGTGCAGGATGCCGTCCTTCGCGACGGGCTCGAAGCCGCCCGTGTCGACGACGAGATACGGCCGCTCGCCGACGCGCCCTTCGCCGTAATGGCGATCGCGCGTCAGGCCCGGCAAGTCGGCCACCAGCGCATCGCGCGAGCGCGTGAGCCGGTTGAACAGCGTGGATTTCCCCACATTGGGGCGCCCAACGAGGGCAATGACCGGTTTCATCTGTGTTGTCTACGGTGAAGCGCAGCAGCGGGAGGCCCGCTGCTGCGGGCGGCTGCGCTGAATGAAAATATCACGAATTCGCGCCGCGCCGGATGCGCGCGCCGGGCGCGCGGTGCGCGCCGTCATGTTTCGTCTCGAACTGCCTTTCAAATACCGAGCGGCCGGGAACACCGGCCGCCTTCATGTCGCACGCCGCGCTGTGCGGGACCAGCCCGCCGCCGCGCGGCTGCGCGTGTTGCGTATCAGCGCGGACGGAAGCCGTACAGGCCGCCATCCTTCGTCTGCACGACGAGCGTGTTGCCCGCGAGCACCGGCGCTGCCGTGATCGCGCTGCCGTCGGTATTCATCCGCGCGATGAAGCTGCCGTCCTCGCGCGACAGGAAGTGCACGAAGCCCTTGTAGTCGCCCATCACGACCGCATGGCCCAGCAAATACGGCACGCCGACGTCGCGGCTCTTCAGCTGCTCGTTGCGCCACAGCTGGTTGCCGGTGGTCGCGTCGTACGCCGTCACGACCGACCAGTCGTCGCCGCCGGCGACCACCGAATCGTCCTGCGCGAGGCCGCTGCGGCTCGAGAACGGCTTTTCCCACAGCGGCCGGCCCGAGTTCGCATCGAAGCAGCCGAGCTGGCCCTGGAACGTCACCGCGCAGGTTTCCGCGCCGACCAGCGTCGGCGGCCCGCTGACGTCGTTGATCCGCTCGACCTCGGTCACGCCCTTCGGGAACGACACCGGCGTCTGCCAGAACGGCTCGCCCGTCTGCAGGTTGATCGCGACGAGACCGCCGCCCGGGAAGCCGGCGAGCACCGCCGCATCGCCCGCGAAGGTCATGCCGGCCGACACGCGCAGGTTCAGCGGCACCGCACGGTTGCGGTAGGTCCACTTCTGCTCGCCCGTCTGTGCGTTGAACGCGATCACCTGGCCGTCGATCGTGCGCACGATCACGAGGCCGTTGCCGACCAGCGGCGGCGAGAAGATCTCGCCCTGCACGGTCGTCTTCCACAGTTGCTTGCCGTCCGGGCCGAGCACGAACACGCCGCCCTTCAGCGCGCCCACCGCAGTCAGGTTGCCGTCGCTGCCGACGCCGGCCGACAGGTCCGAGCCGACCTTCGTGCGCCACAGTGTCTGGCCCGTCTTCGCGTCGATCTTCTCGACCGAACCGTTCTCGCCCGCCGCATAGACGGCGTCGCCCACGGCCACCGGCGAGAACAGGTAGCGTCCGCCCTTGCCGACGCTCGCCTTCCAGACCTGTTGCACGTCCATCACGGGCTTGAACTCGGTGAGCGGCGTCGGCACGCGGCGCGCATCCTTCGACGACGAGCAGGCCGCCAATGCAAGGACAGCCGCCGCGCAGGCAACGGGCACAGCGTAACGTTTCAGCAAATTCATCGGTTAGCGAAGCAGAGTTAAGAGGTTGAGGGGACCGCGGTTCAGCCGCCGAGCGCGTCGAGCTTGAACTGCACCAGCTGGCGCGCCGACTGGTCGTCCTTCGACAGGCTGTCGAGCGCGAGCTTGTAGGCCGCGCGCGCGTCGTCGGTCTTGCCTTGCGCGGCCAGCAGATCGCCGCGGCGATCGGCCACGAGGCCCTTGAAGGCATCCACCGGCGTGCCCGACAGCAGCGCGAGCCCCGCGTCGTACGCCTTTTCGTCGAGCAGCAGCGACGCCAGACGCAGCTTCGCGATCTGCTTGTACTCGTCGTCCTTCGCGTGATCGGCGGCCCATTGCAGCTGAGCCTTCGCGCCGGCCGTGTCGCCGGCCGCATACAGCACCTTCGCGGCCGCCAGCGCGGTCATCTGTGCATACGCCGTGCTGCCGTACTTGTCTTCCATGTCGGCGGCCGCGCGGGCCATCGTCGCCTTGTCGTTCGCGGCGGCAGCCTTCTGGACCTGTTCGTACAGCCCGGACGCCTCGGCGGCCTGGCGGCGCTGCCAATAGTTCCAGCCGTTGAAACCGGCCGCGACGACGAGCGCCGCGAGCACGATCCACGTGGTGAGGTTGCCCCAGCGTGCCCACCACGCCTTGAGACTTTCAATCGATTCTTGTTCGTCGTGATAACTCATCGGCGAGCGATTCCTTCCTGTTCAGGCCTTTCTTGTCGAGCGAACGCCAGCGCGATCAGTCGTCGCCGTCTTCGGCGGATGCAACCATCGCATTGATTAGGAATTCGGTCAAGCTTTCGACCGGTACGGTCTGCTGAACGTTCTTTTCCCCTTCTTCGCCCGCGCCGCGCAGTGCCTTCACGCCCACCGTGCCGTTCGCGACCTCTTCTTCGCCGAAGATCACCGCGAACGCGGCGCCGCTCGCGTCCGCCCGCTTCATCTGCGACTTGAAGCTCGCCGGGCCGCCGTCCGCGCTGCAGTGGAAGATCACGTCGAGGCCCGTGTCGCGCAGGCGCTCCGCCGCGATGAACGCCTGTTCGCGCGCGGCTTCGCCCTGGTGCACGACATACACGTCGACGCCTTCCTGCTCGGGCGCGAGATCCTCTTCCTTCAGCAGCTCGAGAATCCGCTCGATGCCCATCGCCCAGCCGCATGCGGCCGTCGGCTTGCCGCCGAGCTGCTCGATCAGCGGATCGTAGCGACCGCCGGCCGCGACCGTGCCCTGCGCGCCGAGCTTGTCGGTCACCCACTCGAACACGGTCAGGTTGTAGTAATCGAGGCCGCGCACGAGACGCGGATTGATCTTGAACGGGATGTTGTTCGCCAGCAGCAGGCGCTGCAGCCCTTCGAAGTGCGCGCGCGATTCGTCGCCGAGGAAGTCGATCAGCTTCGGTGCGTTCTGCGCGATTTCCTGCAGCGCCGGATTCTTCGTGTCGAGCACGCGCAGCGGGTTCGTATACAGGCGGCGCTTCGCATCCTCGTCGAGCACGTCGACGAACTGCTCCAGATACTTGATCAGCTCGACGCGGTGCGCGGCGCGCTCTTCGGCGAGGCCGAGCGAGTTGATCTCGAGCTTGATGCCGGTCAGGCCGAGGTCGTCCCACAGGCGCTGGCACATCATGATGATCTCGGCGTCCGCATCCGGACCCGCGAAGCCGAGCGCCTCGACGCCGACCTGGTGGAACTGGCGATAGCGGCCGCGCTGCGGACGCTCGTGACGGAACATCGGGCCGATGTACCAGAGGCGCTTCGGGCCGTCGTACAGCATGTTGTGCTCGATCGCCGCGCGCACGACCGCCGCGGTGTTTTCCGGGCGCATCGTCAGGTTTTCGCCGTTCAGCGCGTCGGTGAAGCTGTACATCTCCTTCTCGACGATGTCCGTGACTTCGCCGATGCCGCGCGTAAACAGTTGCGTGTGCTCGACGATCGGCGTGCGGATGTTCTGGTAGCCGTACGCGCGCAGCAGCGATTTCACGGTGGCTTCGAAGAATTCCCACAGGCCGGCATCCTGCGGGAGGATGTCGTTCATGCCCTTGACGCCCGTGAGCTTCTCGATCTTGCGTTTCTGTTCAGTCATCGTGTGTGTGGACGAATTAGTTCAGGGCCGCTGCGCGGCCGTAGTTGCGTGCGACATAGTCGCTGACGATCTGCTGGAATTCCTCGGCGATCCGCTCGCCGCGCAGCGTCTTGACCTTCTCGCCGTCGATGAAGACGGGCGCGGCCGGGTTCTCGCCCGAACCCGGCAGGCTGATGCCGATGTTCGCGTGCTTCGATTCGCCCGGGCCGTTGACGATGCAGCCCATCACTGCGACGTTCATCTTCTCGACGCCCGGATACTCCTTGCGCCACACCGGCATCTGCTCGCGCAGGTAGGTCTGGATCTGCATCGCGAGTTCCTGGAACAGCGTGCTGGTCGTGCGGCCGCAGCCGGGGCAGGCGATCACCATCGGCGCGAACGAGCGCAGGCCCATCGTCTGCAGGATTTCCTGGCCGACCACGACCTCGCCGGTGCGCGGCGCACCCGGCTCGGGCGTCAGCGAGATGCGGATCGTGTCGCCGATCCCTTCCTGCAGCAGCACGCCGAGCGCCGCCGTCGACGCGACGATGCCCTTCGAGCCCATGCCGGCCTCGGTCAGGCCGAGGTGCAGCGCGAAGCCGCAGCGGCGGCCGAGTTCGCGGTACACGGCGATCAGGTCCTGCACGCCGCTGACCTTGCACGACAGCACGATGCGGTCGCGGCCGAGGCCCAGCTCGACCGCGCGCTCGGCCGACCCGATCGCCGACTGGATCAGCGCCTCGTACATCACGCTCTGCGCGTCCCACGGCTGCGTACGCGCGGCGTTCTCGTCCATCATGCGCGCGAGCAGGTCCTGGTCGAGGCTGCCCCAGTTCACGCCGATCCGCACCGGCTTGTCGTACTTGATCGCGGCTTCGATCATCTGCGCGAACTGCGTGTCGCGCTTCGCGCCCTGGCCGACGTTGCCCGGATTGATCCGGTACTTCGACAGCGCTTCCGCGCAGCCCGGATAGTCGCGCAGCAGCAGATGGCCGTTGTAGTGGAAATCGCCGACGAGCGGCACCGTCACGCCCATCCGGTCGAGCTGCTCGCGGATCGCCGGCACGGCGGCCGCGGCCTCGGGCGTGTTGACCGTGATGCGCACCAGTTCGGAACCCGCGTTCGCGAGATCCTTGATCTGGATCGCGGTGCCGATCGCGTCGGCCGTGTCGGTATTCGTCATCGACTGCACGCGCACCGGAGCGTCGCCGCCGATCGTCACGAGCTGCCCGCCCCAGCGGACATCCACCGCATGCGACACGCGGCGCGGCGCATGCCCGCCGAACACCGGCTCGGTTGAACAAATCTGACTGCTGCGTGGGGATTGAGCTTCGGATTGCATCGATAGATCCATTTACGCGGAATGCGCCGCGAAGCGGCGCATGAATTGAAAAAGCGCCGTGCCGTCACGGCCTGCCGGTATCGTCGACAGGCCGTCGCCACGGCGCTTGGCGTCAGGGCAACGTGAACCGCGCCACGTTCCCCCGCGCTGCCGAATATTTTGCCGGATCGACGGGTTTTCCGTCGAACGCGATCGCGTCGAGGCCCGCCTTGTTGCCGATCGTGACCTTGAACGGGCCGTCACCGGCGACCTGCTTCGCCTCGCCGGCATGCACCAGCCCGGAGAACAGCTCCTTGCCGCTCTTGTCGCGCACGCTGAACCAGCTGTCCTGCCTGACCTTCAGTTCGATCATCGACTGGCCCGCCGCGACCGCGACGCTCGCCGGCTGCGCCGCACCGGCAGCACTCGCCGCCGTCGTCGTCGTTGCCGTCGTCGCGACGACCGGCCGGGACGCATCCGTCGTCGCGGCCGGCGCCGGCGTGGCCGACGCAACTGCCTGCGGCGCCGCCGCGGAGGCTGCCGCCGGGGCCGGAACCTCATTGGCCTGGGTCGCCGTCGCGCCGCTCGCGGCCGCCTGTTCGGCGGAAGCCGCCGCCGGCGCGCTCGCCACCGACGCATGCTGCGCGTCGCCGCCCTTGAAGCGCGCGAGCCAGCTCGGCGAATCGCCGCCAGTGTGCCACATCAGTACCGCGATCGCCGCGATCACGACGATCGCGGTGCCCCACAGCCACGGGTGGTGGCGCGACGAGCCGCCGAGCGGAATCGACACGCGGCCGCGCGGCAGATCCGCGCCCGACGACGCCGGCATCGACAGATCGACTTCCGGCACCCCGCGCTCGCGGCGCAGCGCCTGCGCGAACGGCTCCGGATCGACGCCGAGCATCTTCGCGTAGCTGCGCACGACGCCGAGCGCGAACGTCACGCCGGGCAGATGGCTGATGTCGCCGGCCTCCAGCGCCCGCAGTTTCGGCGGTGCGACCTTGAGTCGCGCCGATACGTCCTCGACCGTCCACCCCTTCGCTTCCCGAAGCTGCGCCAGCCGGCTGCCCACCGCCACCAGCGATTCCAGTCCCGCCGGGGCCGGCTTCGCGGCATTCGTCTCTGCGCCGTTTGACGGCTGCGGCTCACTCATCCTTGTCCTCGCGTCGATTCTTCTTCACTGGCGGGCCGCGCCGGCTCCACCGGCCCGCGCCCGCAACTGTTCATGCCATGTGCGGCGCCGAAGCACCGCGACAGATCGCTATTCGCGTGTTGTACCGCAAAAAAGTCCGGGCATCCCCGTCAGACCGCCCGGACCTCGATGATTTTTCCTGCTGCGCCCGTTCGCTCCGCCAGGCGCGTGCGGTCCTTCACTGCGCCGGCGAGCTGGCCGCACGCGGCGTCGATGTCGTCGCCGCGCGTCTTGCGCACGGTCGTGACGACGCCCGCGTCGATCAGGATCTGCGCAAAGCGCTTGATCTGTTCCGGCTTCGAGCGGATGAGACCCGACTCCGGGAACGGATTGAACGGGATCAGGTTGAACTTGCACGGCACGTCGCGCGTGACGGCGAGCAGTTCGCGCGCATGCGCTTCGGTGTCGTTGACGCCGTCCAGCATGCAGTATTCGAAAGTAATGAAGTCGCGCGGCGCGACCTTCAGATAACGCTGGCACGCGGCCATCAGCTCGCGAAGCGGATACTTCTTGTTGAGCGGCACCAGCTCGTCGCGCAGCGCATCGTTCGGCGCGTGCAGCGAAACGGCCAGCGCGACCGGCAGTTCGGCGCCGAGGCGGTCCATCATCGGCACCACGCCGGAGGTCGACAGCGTGACGCGGCGGCGCGACAGGCCGTACGCGTTGTCGTCGAGCATCAGGCGCATCGCGGGCACGACCGCGCTGTAGTTCAGCAGCGGCTCGCCCATGCCCATCATCACCACGTTGGTGACTACCCGCTCGGCCTTGCCGTTCGGGCCGGGCGCGCGACCGAGCGACGCACGCAGTGCAAATTCGGCCATCCGGAGCTGACCGATGATTTCAGCCGTCGACAGGTTGCGGGAGAAGCCCTGCTTGCCCGTCGAGCAGAAGCGGCAGTTGACCGCGCACCCGGCCTGCGACGACACGCACAGCGTGCCGCGCGTCTCCTCCGGGATGAACACGGTTTCGACCGCATTGCCGTTTCCGACGTCGATCAGCCACTTGCGCGTGCCGTCGGCGGAAACGTGATCGCTGGCGATCTCGGGCATCGAGATCGTCGCGCGGCCCTTGAGCTTTTCTCTCAGGGACTTCGCGAGATCGGTCATGCCATCGAAATCGCCGGCGTTGTACTGGTGGATCCAGCGCTGCAACTGCTTGGCGCGGAACGGCTTCTCGCCGAGACTGCCGCAGTACGCGACAAGACCCTCGGCATCGAAGTCGAGAAGATTGACGGAAGTTTCGCTCGTCATGATGTGCTGCCTTGCCGCGTGCGCTGAATCCTGCCTGCTTGCTGCCAGCCGGGGCTTAGCGCGAGTAGACGTTCATTTCCGGGAAGAAGAACGCGATTTCGACCGCGGCCGTTTCCGGTGCGTCCGAGCCGTGCACGGCGTTCGCGTCGATGCTGTCCGCGAAGTCGGCGCGGATCGTGCCCTTTTCCGCCTTCTTCGGATCGGTCGCGCCCATCAGGTCGCGGTTCTTCAGGATCGCGCCTTCGCCTTCCAGGACCTGGATCATCACCGGGCCCGAGATCATGAAGTCGACGAGGTCCTTGAAGAACGGACGCGCTGCGTGAACCGCGTAGAACTTCTCGGCGTCGGCACGCGACAGGTGTGCCATGCGCGATGCGACGATCTTCAGGCCGGCGCCTTCGAAACGGCTGTAGATCTGGCCGATCACGTTCTTTGCCACCGCATCCGGCTTGATGATCGACAGGGTGCGCTCGATTGCCATAAAAACTCCAAAAAATTAAGAAGTTACAGGTTCAAATGAATCCGCTATTGTAGCACGATCCCGTGTATCATTGCGATTGAACCCTTACACACATGAAAGGTTCCAAATCCATATGTTTTGCGCCGCCCGGCCATTGAAACCTCGCGGCGCGGAACGTATCTTAGCCATAGCTGCTCCGGTTTGCTGCGCCGCACACCGCACGCGCCGAACCGGCCCCGGACGCCCATGCGTTCAATGTTAGGAGAAACCATGAACGACTATCCGTACAATTTCGGCCGCGGCGGCTCCGTCACCACCGCCGAGGTTCGCAACCGCGTGCTGCGCAACACGTACTGGCTGCTCGCGCTGTCGATGGTGCCGACCGTGCTCGGTGCGTGGGTCGGCGTCGCGACGGGCTTCTCGCTGTTCGCGGCCACCAGCCCGATGATGAGCCTGCTGGCGTTCTTCGCGATCGCGTTCGGCTTCATGTTCGCGATCGAGCGGACGAAGAACAGCGCGGCCGGCGTATTCGTGCTGCTCGGCTTCACGTTCTTCATGGGCCTGATGCTGTCGCGCCTGCTGAGCTTCATCCTCGGCTTCTCGAACGGGCCGTCGCTGATCATGCTCGCGTTCGGCGGCACCGGCATCATCTTCGCCGCGATGGCGACGATCGCCACGGTCAGCAAGCGCGATTTCTCGGGCCTCGGAAAGTGGCTGTTCATGGGCGTGATCGTGATCCTGCTCGCCTCGGTCGCGAACATCTTCCTGCAGCTGCCGGCGCTGATGCTGACCGTGTCGGTGCTCGCGATCGCGATCTTCTCCGCGTACATGCTGTTCGACGTCCAGCGCGTCGTGAACGGCGGCGAGACGAACTACATCACCGCCACGCTCGCGATCTATCTCGACCTGTACAACGTGTTCACGAACCTGCTCGCGCTGCTCGGCATCTTCGGCGGCAACCGCAACTGACGTTCGCGGCACCTCACGAAAAACCGGCCCTCACGGGCCGGTTTTTTTACGTCCGCTGCCGCCCGCCCCGCTCAGTCGCGCTCGAACAGCGCGATCGATTCGACGTGCGACGTATTCGGGAACATGTTCACGACGCCGGCGCCCTTGAGCCGGTAGCCGGCTTCGTGCACGAGCAGGCCTGCGTCGCGCGCGAGCGTCGACGGATTGCACGACACGTAGACGATCCGCTTCGGCAGCGGGCCTTCCCCGCTCTGCGCGATCTCGGCCAGCGCCTTCGACACCGCAAGCGCGCCCTCGCGCGGCGGATCGATCAGGAACTTGTCGAAGGCGCCGAACGCGCGGATGTCGTCGGCCGTCACCTCGAACAGGTTGCGGCATGCGAAGGTCGTATGGCCGTCCACGCCGTTCTCGCGCGCGTTTGCGAGCGCGCGCGTGGTCAGCGCTTCGCTGCCCTCGATGCCCATCACCTCGCGTGCGAGGCGCGCGAGCGGCAGCGTGAAGTTGCCGATTCCGCAGAACAGGTCGAGCACGCGATCGTCGCGCGCCGGCGCGAGCAGGCGCAGCGCGCGGCCCACCAGCACGCGGTTGATCTGGTGATTGACCTGCGTGAAGTCGGTCGGCTTGAACGGCATCCGGATGCCGAACTCGGGCAGCGTGTAGTCGAGCGGCACGTCGAGCGGATAGAACGGCGTCACCGTGTCCGGCCCCTTCGGCTGCAGCCAGAACTGCACCTTGTGCTCGTCCGCGAACGCGCGCAGCAGCGCTTCGTCGTCCGCGTTGATCGGCTCCAGCACGCGCAGCACGAGCGCGGTGACCTGCGAGCCGACCGCCAGCTCGATCTGCGGCATCCGGTCGCGAATCGACAGCCCTTCGACGAGACGGCGCAGCGGCACCAGCATCGCCGATACGTGCGGCGGCAGCACCTCGCAGCTCGTCATGTCGGCGACGTAGCTGCTCTTCTTCTCGTGGAAACCGACCAGCACGCCGCCCTTCTTCACGACGTTGCGCACGGTCAGGCGCGCCCGGTAGCGGTAACCCCAGGACGGCCCATGGATCGGCGAGTACATCGTCTCCGCGCGCAGCTTCGCGAGATGCCACAGGTTGTCTTCCAGCACGCGCTGCTTGATCGCGACCTGCGCGCGCATGTCGAGATGCTGCATCGAGCAGCCGCCGCAGGTGCCGAAGAACGCGCATTTCGGCTGCGTGCGCATCACGCTCGGACGCAGGATGTCGACCACCGTCGCCTGCTCGTAGCTCGGCTTGCGGCGGTAGCTCGAATAGGTCACGCGCTCGCCGGGCAGCGCGCCCTCGACGAAGATGACCTTGCCCGGCTCGCCGTCCTCGTTCATCACGCGGCCGACACCGCGCGCGTCCATGTCGAGCGACTCGATCTCGAGAATCGGGGCGACGCCGGGCTCGGCGGGCACGCTTTTCAATTTGCGCGCAGAAGTGGGGACGGCTTCAGACACCAGCTTTTCCTGACAAACGTTGAAGAAGGCGAGATTGTAGACGAAGCTTGCAGGTGAAGGACCGCCTCATCCGATTTGCATGAGACCCGAGTCGGCGCCGATACGCAAGACCGGCGCGACGGCATGACAGGAGATGCGCACATGCGACTGATCGACTGGAACATTCAATGGGGTCGGGACGCGGACGGCGTCGTCGACCTCGGCCGCACCATCGCGGCCGCCCGCGCGCTCGCCGACTTCGACGTGCTGTGCCTGCAGGAAGTCACGCGCGGCTTCGGCGCATTGCCGGGCGGGCCCGGCGCCGACCAGTTCGCCGAGCTGGCCGCGCTGCTGCCCGGCTATACGATCTTCGACGCGACCGGCGCCGACCTGCCGCCCGCCACACCCGGCGCGCCGCGCCGCCAGTTCGGCAATGCGATCGCGACGCGGCTGCCGGTCGGGCGCGTGCTGCGCCAGCTGCTGCCCTGGCCGGCCGACGCGAGCGCGCCGTCGATGCCGCGCGTCGCGCTCGACGTCGAAGTGCATACGGCGTCAGGCGCGCTGCGCGTGGTTACCACCCATCTCGAGTTCTACTCCGCGCACCAGCGGCTCGCGCAGGTCGACGCGCTGCGCGACCGCCATCGCGAAGCCTGCGCGCACGCGGACCGGCCGGCGCCCGCCGAGAACGCCACCGGGCCGTTCAGCGCGACCGGCCAGCCGCGCGATGCAATCATCTGCGGCGATTTCAACAGCGCATTCGGCAGCGACGCGTACCGGCGCCTGCTCGAACCGATCGACGACGCGCCGGCGTTCGTCGACGCATGGATCGCACGCCATCCGGGCCGCACGCCGCCGCCGACGGCCGGCGTCTACGATACGGCGCAATGGTCCGACGGACCGCTCGCGTGCGACTTCCTGTTCGTGACCGACACGCTGCTGCCGCGCGTCGCGCGCTGCGAGATCGACGGCGACGTGCGCGCGTCGGATCATCAGCCGGTCGTGCTCGAACTGAACTGATCGGGCCGGCGCGGCCGGTCCGCGTTATGCGTCGAACGCGGCCAGATACTCAGCCCAGTGCGGCGCGGCTTCCTGCGCGAGCGCATTCTTCACGAGCAGGATCTCGTCCGCGTACTCGTTCGGGGTCAGGCCGCCGCGCATCAGCTGGAACCGGCAATACAGCAAGTAGGTGTTGACGACGTCGGTTTCGCAATAGTTGCGGATCTCGTCGATCCGCCCGTCCTGGAACGCGGTCCATACCTGGCTGCCGTCCATCCCGAGCTTGCCCGGAAAGCCGCACAGCTTCGCGAGCGCGTCGAGCGGCGCGTTCGCGCGCGCCTGATACATCGCGAGCAGGTCCATCAGGTCCGTATGCCGCGAGTGATAGCGCGAGATGTAGTTGTTCCACTTGAAGTCGCGGTCGTCCTCGCCGAGATCCCAGTAGCGGGTTGCGGCGATTCCGTGCACGAGCGCGCGGTAATGGAGCACCGGCAGGTCGAAACCGCCGCCGTTCCACGACACCAGCTGCGGCGTGTACTTCTCGATCACGCGATAGAACGACTGGATAAGCGTCGCCTCGTTGTCCTGCGGCGTGCCGAGCGAGCGCACGCGAAAACCGTTGTTGTCGCGAAACACGCACGAGATCGCCGCGACGCGCTGCAGATGGTGCGGCAGGAAATCGCTGCCGGTCTTCTCGCGGCGCGCGGCGAACGCGTGTTCGGCCACCGCGGCATCGTCGAGCGTCGCGGGCAAATCTTCCAGACGGCGAATGCCGTCGACATCGGGAATCGTCTCGATGTCAAAAACGAGAATCGGTGTCATCAGTTACAGAACGGCGTCCTTGCGCACGCCGTTGGAGGCGAAGAACCGCTTGAGGCGCACCAGCGCTTCCTGCTGGATCTGCCGCACGCGCTCGCGCGTCAGCCCCATCTCGTCGGCCAGCTCCTCGAGCGTCGCCGGTTCGATGTGGTTCAGCCCGAAGCGGCGCTCGATCACGTGCCGGTGCTTGTCGGACAGCCGCGACAGCCACGCGCGCGTGAGCGTCTCGAGCTCGCGGTGCTGGACCTCGGCGTCGGGCGACTGGCTCTGGTCGTCGGGCAGCAGGTCCAGCAGGCTGCTCGCGGGATCGAGATCGAGCGGCGCGTCGAGCGATGCGGTGTGCTCGTTCAGCGCGAGGATGTCGGTGACTTCCTCGGCGGTCTTGCCGGTGAGATAGGCGATGTCGTCGATGCTGGCTTCGCGGCGCTCGGCCGCCTCGCCCGTCGACATCGAATTCTTTTCGAGGTGGCGCTTCGCGCGCAGCACCTGGTTCAGTTCGCGGATCACGTGCACCGGCAGGCGCACGGTGCGGGCCTGGTTCATGATCGCCCGCTCGATGCTCTGGCGGATCCACCACGTCGCGTAGGTCGAGAAGCGAAAGCCGCGCGTCGGGTCGAACTTCTCGATCGCGTGCATCAGGCCGAGGTTGCCTTCCTCGATCAGGTCGAGCAGCGGCACGCCGCGGTTCAGATAGCCCTTCGCGATGCTGACGACGAGCCGCAGGTTGCGCTCGATCATCACCTGCCGCGCTTCGAATTCGCCGGCCTTCGCGAGGCGCGAATAGCGCTGCTCCTCCTCGACGGTCAGCAGCGGCTTCACGCTGATGCGGTTCAGGTAATGCTGGATCGTGTCGGCCGTGAGTTCGGCCTGCAGCAGCGCGCGAAAATCGTCGACGTCGGGCGCCGCTTCCGCGCGCCCTTCGCGCTCGTCGTCGCCGCCTTCCGTGTCGGCGTCGCGCGCTTCGAAATCTCGCTCGTTGTCCGCGACGTCGTCTTCGTCGTCCGTCGAAGCACCAGACCGTTCCACCGATGCTTGCGTGGCTCGACTGATCTTCTCAGAATCGGCTTGCGGAGCTTGGCGCTTCGATTTCGGCATGGTCGTCTCGGTTATTGAGGCGGCAAATACTTCAGCGGATCGACAGGCTTACCCTGCCGGCGAACCTCGAAATGCAGCATCACGCGGTCGGAATCGCTGTTCCCCATCTCGGCGATCTTCTGCCCTTTGGTGACCGCGTCCCCCTCTTTTACCATCAAAGCGCGATTGTGTGCATATGCCGTGAGGTAAGTTGCATCGTGCTTGATGATAATGAGGTTGCCGTAGCCGCGCAGGCCGTTGCCCGCGTAGACCACACGGCCGTCCGCCGCCGCCTTCACGGCCTCGCCGGCCGAGCCGCCGATATTGACGCCCTTGTTCTTCGCGTCGTCGAAACCGTTCAGCACCGGGCCGCGCGCGGGCCACGCGAACGTCACGGGACCGCTCGGCGCGGCCGCGGTGTCGCTCGACGCAGAGGCTGCTGCGGGCGGCGTGACCGTCGAGGCCATGCCGGCGGCAGGCGCTGCAGGGCCGCTGCTCAGCGGTGCGGTCGCGACACCGGCACCGGCGATCGGCGCGCCCGCCATCGCGGCGCCGCCCGGCGGCGCGACGCGCAGCAGCTGGTCGACCTCGATCTGATTCGGGTTGGCCAGGTTGTTCCACGCGGCGATGTCGCGATAGTTCTGCCCGTTCTCGAGCGCGATCCGGTACAGCGTGTCGCCCGGCTTCACGCGGTAGAAACCCGGAGGCGGCGGACCGAGCGGCACCGCGGGCTGCGCGCTGGCGGTCGTGCCGAGCGAACCGGAGCGGTCGACGACGGGCGCGTTGTCGAGCCGCGTCGCACAGGCGGCCAGTAGCGTGGAGAATGCAGCCACACAGATCGCGCGCTGGGCGAATGTGAGCGGTTCCCTGGAACGGTTGTTTTGCATCGCGCGCAACATACTCATCGGTTTCAAATCACTCCGGATTTTAAAGGGACAAAGAAAACGCGATCAAGCCGGGACTCTCGCCATTGCGCGTGCGCGACACGCTCGACGAGCGTGAGCACCTGGGGCTGCCCGCTCTGCGCGCCGACCGGCGCGATCAGGCGCCCGCCGATCGCGAGCTGCTCGAGCAGCGCCTGCGGCACGTCGAGCCCCGCCGCCGCGATCACGATCGCGTCGAACGGGGCCGCGGACGGCAGACCGACACGCCCGTCGCCGTAGTGCAGACGGATGTTCGGCACGCGCAGCGGCCGCAGGTTCAGCTTCGCGCGCTCGTAGAGCGGCTTGATGCGTTCAATCGAATACACGTCGCGCGCCACATGACTCAGCACCGCGGCCTGATAGCCGCAGCCGGTGCCGATTTCGAGCACGCGCTCGAGGGGGCGGCCGGCCATCGCGAGCTCGATCATGCGCGCAACGACCGACGGCTTGGAAATCGTCTGCTGGTGGCCGATCGGCAGCGCCGAATCCTCGTAGGCCTGCGTCGCGAGACCCGGATCCACGAACAGGTGGCGCGGTACCGCGGCCATTGCCTCCAGCACGCGCGGATCGGTCACGCCGTTCGCGCGCAAGCGTTCGACCATGCGCTCCCGCACACGTTCCGACGTCAGCGCGAACGCACCGGCCGGCGCGACGCCCGGCGCGGCCATGGGCTTCGGCGCCGCCGACCGCGGTGCGGCCGGCGTCGGCAGCGCGGCCCGGATCGCGGTCGGCTTCGGTCCGCTCGCGGGCTTCGCGGCGGCGCCGGACGAGGCCGCGCGCGCCGCGCCCGGCTTCGCCGCAACCGGTTTCAGCACGACCGCGGGTTTGTCGGCGGCCTTCGACGCGGCGCCGCGTTCTCCGGCCCGGCCTTCCGACTTGCGTGGCGCTCGCTTGAGATCTTCGAGCGCGAGCGGAAATCGCTTCGCGCGCTCGCCGCTCATGAAGCCCGCCCTCCGGCGCGCGCCCATTCGCGCGTCGCGGGCAGCATCTGGGTATGCGTGAGATCGAGCTGCAGCGGCGTGATCGACACGAAACCGTTTGCGACCGCGTGAAAATCGGTGCCCTCGCTCGCATCGAGCGCCGCGCCCGCCGCGCCGATCCAGTAGATCGGTTCGCCGCGCGGGTCGGTCTGGCGAATCACCGGCTGCGACGGGTGACGCTTGCCGAGGCGCGTTACCTTCCAGCCCTTCAGTTCGTCGTACGGCAGGTTCGGGATGTTGACGTTCAGCAGCGGCTGGCCCGGCAGCGGATGCGCGAGGTAATGCTCGACGATTTCCGCCGCGACGCGCGCCGCGTCGGCGAGATGGGCCCAGCCCTTGTCGGCCAGCGAAAACGCGATCGCCGGCACGCCGAACATGATGCCTTCGGTGGCCGCTGCTACTGTCCCCGAATAGAGCGTGTCTTCGCCCATGTTCTGGCCGTTGTTGATTCCCGACACGACGAGGTCCGGCTTCGCATCGGCCATCCCGGTCAGCGCGACGTGCACCGAGTCGGTGGGCGTGCCGTTCACGTAGAAGAAACCCGTACTGGGCGCGCGCTGCACGGACAGCGGCCGCGACAAGGTCAGGGAATTCGATGCGCCGCTGCAGTTCTGCTCGGGCGCGATCACCGTGAGTTCGGCCAGCGGCCGCAGCGCTTCGTCGAGCGCGGCAAGACCCGGGGCGAGATAGCCGTCGTCGTTGCTGAGTAGGATTCGCATCCGGCGATTGTAACCGAGGAAAGATGGCGCGCGAGCGACAGTCCGGCGGCCGCCGATGCACGCGCGCGCAGCGTGCGCCGCCGCGTTGCGCGGCGGCGTTCGGTGCTCAGATCGCGCCCGCCTCGCGCAGCGCGGCGATCGCCTGCGCGTCGTAGCCGAGGCCGCGCAGCACCTCGTCCGTATGCTCGCCGAGCTCGGGGCCGAGCCAGCGCGTTTCGCCCGGCGTGCCCGACAGCTTCGGCGTGACGTTCGGCAGCGGAATGTCGGTGCCGTCGGCCAGCTTGAAGTGCTGGATCATCTGCCGCGCGGCGAACTGCGGATCGGTGAACATGTCGGCGGCGCTGTAGATGCGCCCGGCCGGCACGTCGGCCGCATTGAGCACCTCGAGCGCTTCGTCGATCGTGCGCGGCGCGAGCCACGCGGCGATCGCGTCGTCGATCTCCTGCGTGCGCGGCACGCGCCCGTCGTTGCGTGCGAGCGCGGGATCGTCCGCGAGATCGTCGCGGTCGATCGCCTTCATCAGCCGCTTGAAGATCGGATCGCTGTTGCCGCCGATCACGATGCTGCCGTCGCGGCACGCATAGGTATTCGACGGCACGATGCCCGGCAGCGATGCGCCGGTGCGCTCGCGCACCATCCCGTACACGCCGTACTCGGGCACCACGCTTTCCATCATGTTGAACACGGCTTCGTATAGCGCGACGTCGACCACCTGCCCTGCGCCGCCGTTCACCTTGCGGTGATGAAGCGCCATCAGCCCGCCGATCACGCCGTGCAGCGCCGCGATCGAATCGCCGATCGAGATGCCGATGCGCGGCGGCGGCAGATCCGGATAGCCGGTGATGTGGCGCAGCCCGCCCATCGATTCGGCGATCGCGCCGAAACCGGGCCGGTCGCGGTACGGACCCGTCTGCCCGTAGCCGGACAGGCGCACCATCACGAGGCCCGGATTGTCGGCGGACAGGACGTCGTAGCCGAGCCCGAGCTTTTCGAGCAGGCCCGGGCGGAAATTCTCGATCACGATGTCGGCCTCGCGCGCGAGCTGGCGCGCGATCGTCTTGCCGGCATCGGCCTTCAGGTTCAGCGTGACCGATTTCTTGTTGCGCGCCTGGACCGACCACCACAGCGACGTGCCGCCCTGCTCCGGATGAAGCTTGCGCCACTTGCGCAGCGGGTCGCCGCCGTTCGGATCCTCGATCTTGATCACTTCCGCGCCGAATTCGGCGAACAGCCGCGACGCGAACGGCCCCGCGATCAGCGTTCCGAATTCGAGCACTTTGACGCCCGCGAGCGGGCCCTGGCTGGTGCTCATGTGTCTCCCTGACATGAGGAACGGCGCCGCCGGCGGGCGGCGCCGGCAATTACATCGTGCGGCGATCGAGCATCGCGCGGGCGATCGTGCCCGCGTCGACGTATTCGAGTTCGCCGCCGACCGGCACGCCGCGCGCGAGGCGCGTGACCGCGAGCCCGCGCGCCTTCAGCGTCTGGCCGAGGTAGTGCGCGGTGGCTTCGCCTTCGTTGGTGAAGTTGGTCGCGAGCACGACCTCCTTGACGATGCCGTCGGACGCGCGCCGCACGAGCCGGTCGAAATGGATTTCCTTCGGGCCGATCCCGTCGAGCGGGCTCAACCGGCCCATCAGCACGAAATACAGCCCGCGATAGGTCATCGTCTGCTCGAGCATGATCTGGTCGGCCGGCGTCTCGACGACACACAGCAGCGTCGGATCTCGCTCCTCGTCGCTGCAGACCTCGCAGGTCTGCGCTTCGGTAAACGTATTGCACTTCTCGCAGTGCTGCAGATGCTCGGTTGCAAACAGCAGCGAGCGGCCGAGCCGCTCCGCGCCCTCCCGATCGTGCTGCATCAGGTGGTACGCCATGCGCTGCGCGGATTTCGGCCCGACACCGGGCAGCGCGCGCAGCGCTTCGACGAGCGCGGACAGAGCGGACGGCTGTTTCATACGGCGACAGAAAGTGGCACGGACGCCGCGCTCAGAACGGCAGCTTGAAGCCCGGGGGCAGCGGCAGGCCCGAGGTCATGCCGCTCATCTTTTCCTGCGACGTCGCCTCGGCCTTGCGCACCGCGTCGTTGAACGCGGCCGCGACGAGATCCTCGAGCATGTCCTTGTCGTCCGCGAGCAGGCTCGGGTCGATCGACACGCGGCGCACTTCGTTGCGGCAGGTCATCGTCACCTTGACGAGGCCCGCGCCCGACTGCCCTTCGACTTCGATCTGCGCAAGCTGCTCCTGCATCTTCTTCATGTTTTCCTGCATTTGCTGCGCTTGCTTCATCAGTCCGGCGATGTTGCCTTTCAACATGGGAATACTCCTTCTTGATCGTGTGAAAACCGGCACGCGGCGCGTGCCGGCCAATGGGTGGGGGCGTGATTGTGCCCGTCCCGGCGCAATCCGTTCAATGCAGCGTCGGCGGCGCGCCGTCCGACGCCGGATCGGCGAGCGGACGCACGGAGCCTTCGACGATGCGTGCGCCGAAATCGCGCACGAGCTGCTGGACGAACGGATCGCCGTGAATCTCCTGCTCGGCTTCGCGCTGGCGCGCCGCGCGCGCGGCCGCGTCGAGCGCCGCCGCGGTGCGGCGCGCGGGCCCGACCTCGACCGTCACGTCGACGGGCTTGCCGAGCGCGTCGGCCAGCGCGGCCTTCAGCTTCGCGACCTGGGCCGCGTCCGCGTACTGCGGGACCGGCACCGACAATTTCAGCGTCGTGGCGTCGACGGCCGTCAGCTCGCTGTTGAACGCGAGCTGATAGGCGACGCCCTTGAGCGGCAGCCGCGCGGCGAGCGCCGGCCATTCGCCGTCGAAGCCGACCGGATCGAGCGCGATCGCGGGCGGCAGCGGACGCGTGTCGACCGGTGCGGCCGGCCGCGCTTCCGCCGGCGCGACGCGCACGTCGTCGGGGCCGCTGTCGAACACGGGCACGAAGCCGTCGTCGGGCGGGCCGCCGAACATCTCGTCGGCACTGAGCGGCACGTAATCGTCCGGCGGGATGTCCTCCCACGGCGGCGGCGCGTGGCGCGTGTCCGCGCCGGCCTGCGGCGCGCGGGCGGCGGCGCGCGGCGTCGGCACCTGTACGGCCGGACGCGCCGGCGCCGGCTTCGCGGCGGCCGGCTGGGCCGCCGGCTTGGGTGCAGCGCCCGCGCGAGAACGATCGGACGACACGCGCATCCCGGCGTTGCGCAGCACGTCGAGCGCGGCGGCCGCGCCGCCCGAACGGGCGGCCGGGCGCGCGGCGGACTCGGCCGGCGCGGCACGCGGCGCCGGTTCGGCCGGCGGTGCGGGCTCGTCATTGCGCTGCGCGGCGGCGGGCGATTGAGGTTCGCCCTCCTGCTGTGCAGCGACGAGCGGTTCCGGCGCGCTGCTTCGCTGTGCGCCGATTGGCGCGCCGGGTTCGGTGCCGTGCTGCGCGGCGGCGGAAGGTTCAGGTTCGGCGCGAACGGCAGCCGGCATATCGGCCTCGGCTGTCGCCGTTTCCGCTCGGGCACTTGCGTCCGACGGCGACATGGTTCCAGCGTCCGCCGCCTTCGCGGCGGGCGAAGCCGGCGCGGCTTGCGGCGCAGGCGCGGGCTTCATGGCCGGCCGAGCGGCCGTGTCGCCGCTCGGTTCCGGCGCAATCGCTACCGGACGTGCAACAGGCGCAGCCGGAGCAGCAGCTTGCGGGCGGGCGGCCGACGCCGGCGCTGCCGACACGGGCTTCGCCGCAGGCGCGGCCGACGCAGCCGCCGCCGCGCGCGGCGGCGCCACGGCCCGCGGCACCGACGGCTGACCGCCCGGCGCGCTGCCGGCGCTTACGCCCGGCTCGAACGCGAGCATGCGCAGCAGCGTCATCGTGAAACCGGCATATTCGTCCGGCGCGAGGCCGAGCTCCGCGCGGCCGACCGTGGCGATCTGATAGAACAGCTGCACCTGCTCGGGGCTCAGCGTCTCCGCGAAACGGCGCAGATCGGCCGCCTCCGGCCATTCGTCGAGCACCGAGCCGGGCGCGAACTGCGCCCACGCGATCCGGTGCAGCAGGCTCGCGAGATCCTGCAGCGCGGTGGAAAACGACAGGCTGCGCAGCGACATCTCGTCGGCGATCGCGAGGATCTCCGGGCCGCTGCCGGCCGCGAGCGCGTCGAGCAGGCGCACCATGTAGGTCTGGTCGAGCGCGCCGAGCATGCCCGACACCGCCGCTTCGGTCACCTCGTTCGCCGAATACGCGATCGCCTGGTCGGTCAGCGACAGCGCGTCGCGCATGCTGCCCTGCGCGGCGCGCGCGAGCAGGCGCAGCGCCTGCGGCTCGAACGTGATCTGCTCTTCGCCGAGGATCCGTTCGAGATGCGACACGATATGCCCGGCCGGCATCTGCTTCAGGTTGAACTGCAGACAGCGCGACAGCACGGTAACGGGGATCTTCTGCGGATCGGTCGTCGCGAGGATGAACTTGACGTGCGGCGGCGGCTCCTCGAGCGTCTTCAGCATCGCGTTGAACGCGTGGTTCGTCAGCATGTGCACTTCGTCGATCATGTAGACCTTGAAGCGCGCATCGACGGGCGCGTACACCGCGCGCTCGAGCAGCGCGGCCATTTCGTCGACGCCGCGATTGCTCGCGGCGTCCATTTCGACGTAGTCGACGAAGCGGCCTTCGTCGATCTCGCGGCACGCGCGGCAGACGCCGCACGGCTGCGACGTGACGCCGGTTTCACAGTTGAGCGCTTTCGCGAAGATCCGCGACAGCGTCGTCTTGCCGACGCCGCGGGTACCGGTAAACAGATAGGCGTGATGGAGACGCCCGCCGTCGAGCGCGTGCGTGAGCGCCCTGACGACGTGCTCCTGGCCGACGAGCGAAGCGAAATCCTTCGGACGCCACTTGCGTGCGAGAACTTGATAGGTCATCGGGAAATTGTATCAGCAACGCTGCGTCGCGCCGACACGCGAAACGGCGTCGGCAGCCGCATTGCACGCCGCGCGTCGCGCGCCGGAAAACGACCGGCGAAACGAACGCGAAACGAAACGCATCGGCGTCGACGAACCAACGGTCGCGCAGCGAAACGAAAAACCAGCGGGAGAAATAAAAATCGCCCGACGAACGGGGCGAGATGGAAGGTGACGAGCCCAACCCTCGGCACTGGCGGAAAACGGCTGTGGCTGCTTCGTTCCCGACCTGACCAGGTTCACCGGCCCACCATGCGAGGAGGCCCGTCACGGCGTATTCTATCACCGCTTCAAACCCAATGCGACAGTTTGTTCGCGTCGATGCGACCGAACCCTCCAGGCAGCCGAAACCGGCTCGCGCGCGCAGCTGCGCTGTTGTCGCTCTTGTAATTGGCGAGCTCACCTCCACCTGTTGCATGCACCGGCCGGACGGCGCGTCGTACCCCTACTCGCGAAGCGGCTACTATCGCCGCCCGCAGCAGATAGCAATTTAGGCTAATATGACGCCCGAACGACCCGCGAGCCGCGGTATGCAGCGCTTACGCCCTTCTTTCCCGGAGAGCGGAGCTACCTGCCGCAGCGGCCGGCAGCCCTCGGCGGCCGGTACGCCGCAACGCGCGAAGCAGGCAGTCCCCGAACCGAAAGAGGTATTGACCCAATGAGCGAACAGATCAAACACATCAGCGACGCATCGTTCGAACAGGACGTCGTCAAATCCGACAAGCCCGTGCTCGTCGACTTCTGGGCCGAATGGTGCGGCCCGTGCAAGATGATCGCCCCGATCCTCGACGAAGTCGCGAAGGACTACGGCGACAAGCTGCAGATCGCGAAGATCAACGTCGACGACAACCAGGCGACGCCGGCCAAATTCGGCGTGCGCGGCATCCCGACGCTGATCCTGTTCAAGAACGGCGCGGCCGCCGCGCAGAAGGTCGGCGCGCTGTCGAAGTCGCAGCTCACCGCATTCCTGGACAGCCACCTGTAATCACCGGTCGTCCCGCGGACGTGTTGTCTACCGACAACACGTCCGCCGTCAAGCCGCCGATCGGCCGCTCAAGCGCGAATCGGCGTATGCTAGAATCAAAAAACGTCGACAAGACGCATTTAAGTCTCTGAGCGCTTCCGCTCGCCCTCCTCCCTTTATTTCTTTTCGTCGCTTCTCCTCCCTGGCGGGTTCTCCGTATGCATTTATCCGAGCTCAAGTCTCTGCACGTCTCCGAACTGATCGAAATGGCCAACGGCCTGGAGATCGAAAACGCGAACCGCCTGCGCAAGCAGGAGCTGATGTTCGCCATTCTCAAAAAGCGCGCCAAGACGGGAGAGACGATCTTCGGCGACGGTACGCTCGAAGTGCTGCCGGACGGCTTCGGCTTCCTGCGCTCGCCGGAAATGTCGTACCTCGCGAGCACCGACGACATCTACATCAGCCCGTCGCAGATCCGCCGCTTCAACCTGCACACCGGCGACACGATCGAAGGCGAAGTCCGTACGCCGAAGGACGGCGAGCGCTACTTCGCGCTGGTGAAGGTCGACAAAGTCAACGGGCAGCCGCCCGAGGCCTCGAAACACAAGATCATGTTCGAGAACCTCACGCCGCTGCACCCGAACAAGCCGCTGTCGCTCGAGCGCGAAATGCGCGGCGAGGAAAACGTCACGGGCCGCATCATCGACATGATCGCGCCGATCGGCAAGGGCCAGCGCGGCCTGCTCGTCGCATCGCCGAAGTCCGGCAAGACCGTGATGCTCCAGCACATCGCGCATGCGATCAAGCAGAACCACCCGGACGTGATCCTGTTCGTGCTGCTGATCGACGAGCGCCCTGAAGAAGTGACCGAAATGCAGCGCTCGGTCGCCGGCGAAGTGATCGCGTCGACCTTCGACGAACCGGCCACGCGTCACGTGCAGGTCGCCGAAATGGTGATCGAGAAGGCCAAGCGCCTCGTCGAGATGAAGCACGACGTCGTGATCCTGCTCGACTCGATCACGCGTCTCGCCCGCGCCTACAACACCGTGATCCCGGCGTCGGGCAAGGTGCTGACGGGCGGTGTGGACGCGAACGCGCTGCAGCGCCCGAAGCGCTTTTTCGGCGCGGCGCGCAACATCGAGGAAGGCGGTTCGCTGACGATCATCGGCACCGCGCTGATCGAAACCGGCAGCCGCATGGACGACGTGATCTACGAAGAGTTCAAGGGCACCGGCAACATGGAAGTGCACCTCGAGCGCCGTCTCGCGGAAAAGCGCGTGTACCCGTCGATCAACCTGAACAAGTCGGGCACGCGCCGCGAGGAAATGCTGATCAAGCCCGAAATTCTTCAGAAGATCTGGGTGCTGCGCAAGTTCATCCACGACATGGACGAAGTCGAGGCGATGGAATTCCTGCTCGACAAGATCCGCCAGACGAAGAGCAACTCCGAGTTCTTCGACCTGATGCGCCGCGGCGGCTAAGCGCCGTTCCGCCCGCCACCGACGGCCGCCCGAGCGTTTCGCCCGGCGGCCGTTTTTTCGCGTCAACCTGTACGCGAACGTACACGTTTATCTATAATCGAGCCGTTACCTGCACCGAATCGATCCCGCCCGATGTCGAACCCCGCCCCCGCCTTGCTGCTGACCGTCGGCGACGCCGCCGCGCGGCTCGGCGTCACGCCGCGCACGCTGAAGTATTACGAGGAGCGCGGGCTCGTCACGCCATCGCGCAGCGAGGGCCGCTACCGGCTCTACGACGAAGCCGATCTCGAGCGCTTCGCGCGCATCCTGCGGCTGCGCGCGCTCGGCTTCTCGCTGCACGGCATCACCGAGATGCTGAAGCGGCCGCTGGAGGAAACCGGCGACGGGCGGCGGCGCTATTCGGACGCGTCGCTGCGCGAGATCCGCGCGGGTCTCGCCGAACAGATCGGCACGCTCGATCGACGCATCGCGGCGGTCCAGCGCGAGCTGAAGGAAGCCGTCGCGCTGCGCAAGGAACTGCAGCACGACATCGACTACGTCGAACGGCGCCTCGCCGGCGAGAACGCCGATGCGCTGATCGCGCAGCGGCAGGCCGAAGCCGGCGCGCGGCGCACGCGCAAGGATCGCGAATGAGCGCGGTGCCGGGCCGCCCGTCGTCATGGAGCCGCGCGAACCTGCGCGCGGACCTGTTCCCCTGGGCGCTCGCACTCGTCACCGGCATCGACTACTTCGACAACGCGATCTTCTCGTTCTTCGCCAGCTATATCGCGGGCGGCATCAACGCGTCGCCGGACGAGCTCGTGTGGTCGTCGAGCGCGTATGCGGTCACGGCGGTGCTCGGCATCCTGCAGCAGCAATGGTGGGTCGACCGACTCGGTCATCGCCGCTACGTCGCCGGCTGCATGCTGATGTTCTCGCTCGGCGCGGTCGCGGCCGCGCTCGCCGATACGTCGCTCGAACTCGCGTTCGCGCGCGGCTTCCAGGGCTATTTCATCGGCCCGATGATGGGCGCATGCCGGATCCTGATCCAGATCAGCTTCAAGCCGCAGGCGCGGCCGCCCGCGACGCGCGCGTTCCTGATCATGATCCTGCTCGGCAGCGCGCTCGCGCCGATCGTCGGCGGGCTGCTGGTCGCGCACTCGACATGGCGCGCGCTGTTCGCGTGCAGCGCGCCGGCCGGCGTCGCGTTTGCGATCCTCGCGCTGCTCACGCTGCCCGACTCGGGCCGCACGCCCGACGGCGAACGCGGCTCCGGGCATTTCTGGCCGTACGTCGTGTTCGCGCTCGCGCAGGGCGCGCTGCAGATCGTGCTGCAGCAGGTGCACTACCAGCTCTACAGCGGCTCGCCGATGCTGATCTTCCTGACGGCCGCCGGCCTCGGCGCGCTCGCGTGGTTCGCGTATCACCAGTGGCACCACCCGACGCCGCTCGTGCGGCTGCACGCGTTTCGCGAGCGCACGTTCCAGATCGGGCTGCTGCTCTACATGTTCTATTACTACGAGACGACCGGCTTCAGCTACCTGACCTCGCGCTTTCTCGAATCGGGCCTCGGCTATCCGGTCGAGAACGCCGGGCGCCTGGTCGGCACGATGTCGCTGATTTCGGCCACCGCGCTGTTCGCGTACCTGCGCTACGCGAAGCACGTCACGCACAAGAAATGGTTCATCGTGCCGGGTTTCGCGATCGCGATCGCCGCCGCGCTGTGGATGACGCGCCTCACGCCGCAGGTCGGCGAAGCCGCGCTGATCGTGCCGCTGCTGCTGCGCGGGCTGCTGTTGCTGTTCATCGTGCTGCCGGTCGCAAACCTGACGTTCCGGATCTTCGCGATCGACGAGTACACGCACGGCTACCGGCTGAAGAACATCGTGCGGCAGCTGACGATCTCGTTCGCGACGTCGTCGGTGATCATCGTCGAGCAACACCGGCTCGCGCTGCACCAGACACGGCTCGTCGAGCGCGCGAACGTGTTCGACCCGCTGTTCGCGCAGACGCTCGACGCACTCGCGCGCGGCTATGCGGCCGCCGGCCATGCAGCGACCGAAGCGCACGGGCTCGCGATCGCGTCGATCGCACGAATGGTCGCGCAGCAGGCGTCGTTCCTCGCGTCGCTCGACGGTTTCTATTTCCTGGCCGGCGTCGCGCTGGTCGGCGGCCTGTTCGCGGCATGGCAAAAAGAGATCGATTGAGTTAAAAGACAGGCTTTGCATTCCCGCACGCCGCCTCATGCTCTCGAAACTGACCCGCTGGCTCGACGATCGCCGCCGCGACCGCGCGCTGCGCAGCCATCCGATTCCCGATGCGCTGTGGCGCGACACCGTCGAGCGCCTGCCGTTCCTGGACGCGCTCGCGCCCGACGATCTCGCCCGGCTGCGCGAGCTGACGAGCCTGTTCATCGCGAAGAAATCGTTTTCGACCGCGCACGGCCTCGAACTGACCGACGCGATGGTCGTCGCGATCGCCGTGCAGGCCTGCCTGCCCGTGCTGAACCTCGACCTGTCGCTGTACGACGGCTGGGTCGGCGTGGTCGTCTATCCGGGCGAATTCGTGATCCGCAAGACCGTGCAGGACGAGGACGGCGTCGTGCACGAAGTCGAGCAGGACGCGAGCGGCGAGGCGTGGGAAGGCGGCCCCGTGATCCTGTCGTGGGAAGACGCGCAGATGACGGACGGCCGCGACGCGTACAACGTCGTGATCCACGAGTTCGCGCACAAGATCGACATGGTCAACGGCGCGGCCGACGGCTATCCGCCGCTGTTTCGCCGCTGGCACGCGCCGCACCTCGACGCGCAGGCGTGGGCCGACGTGTTCGAACACGCGTACGACCAGTTCTGCGCGCGGGTCGACGCGGTACCGGACCGCGCGTGGGCGCGCTTCGAGCGCGATTCGCTGATCGATCCGTATGCGGCCGACCATCCGTCCGAGTTCTTCGCCGTCTGCAGCGAGGCGCTGTTCGTGCGGCCCCGCGCGTTCGAGTCCGAATTTCCGGAGCTGTATAGACTGCTTGCCCGCTATTACCGGCAAGACCCGGCCCGGACCGGCGCGCTCGAGCCGGCGTGAAAATTAATCGCCAACCGTCTGATTTTCTGGCATAATCGCCGTTTTTCGACCTTAGGCAAGTGGCTCGCGCCGAGCTTGACGTCGGCCGAAACGCGCGAATGGCGCGGCTCGGCACGGCAAGGCGGCGGGTTGGCTACCGCTCTCACCAAGGAAAATCATGAAACCTGGCATTCACCCGGATTACCGCGAAGTCGTCTTCCAAGACATGTCGAACGGCTTCAAGTTCATCACGCGCTCGACGATCCAGACGCGTGAAACCATCGAACTCGACGGCAAGACCTACCCGCTCGCCAAGATCGAAGTGTCGTCGGAATCGCACTCGTTCTACACGGGTCAGCAAAAGATCATGGACACGGCCGGCCGCGTCGAGAAGTTCAAGAACAAGTTCGGTTCGCGCGCAAGCGGCAAGGTCGCGAAGTAAGCTTCGCACCGCACCGGTACCGCACAAAAGGGCAGCCTCGGCTGCCCTTTTTTGTCTCTGCCGCCCGCCCGGCCGCCGTCCGAGCGCCCGGGCAGCCACCTGACGCGCAACGGCCGGCGCGTCTACAATGCCGGATGCTCGAAACCGGCTCGGCCGCGCGCGATCGCGCCGGCCGCCTGCTCATAACAAATCGCTCATCTGCATGAAGCCTGTCGTTCGTCTCACCGCCTCCGCCACGCGCGCGCTGCCGCGCTGGCTGCTGCTCACGCTCTGCATCGTCTATGCCGCGTTCGGCCTCTTCGGCCGCGACCCGTGGAAGAACGAGGATGCGGCGGGTTTCGGCGTGATGTGGACGATGGCCACCGGCAGCTGGCACGACTGGCTGCTGCCGAACCTGGTCGGCAAGTTCATCACGACCGACGGGCCGCTCGGCTACTGGCTCGGCGCGCTGTCGATCCGCGCGCTCGCGCCGTGGGTCGATGCGAGCAACGCGTCGCGCGTCGACACCGGCGTGCTGTTCTGCGTCGCATGCGCGTTCGTCTGGTACGCGGCCTACCTGCTCGGCCGGCGCGCCGAAGTCCAGCCGTTCAAGTACGCGTTCGGCGGCGAGCCCGAGCCGCGCGACTACGGCCGCACGCTCGCCGACGGCGCGCTGCTGATCCTCGTCGCCTGCTTCGGCCTCGCCGAGCGCGGGCACGAAACGACGCCGCAGCTCGCGCAGTTCGCGTGGATCGCGATGCTCGTGTACGGCATCGTGCGCGGCATCGACAAGCCGATGCAGGGCGCGCTGTGGTGGGGGCTCGCGATCGGCCTCGTCGCGCTGTCCGGCAACCCGGTGCTGGTCGTCGCGCTGCTGGCCGGCACCGCCGTGCTGTGGCTCGTCACGCCCGAAATGCGCAACCTGCGCCTGCCGGTCGTCGGCCTGCCGCTCGCGGCCGCGATCTTCGCGCTGTGGCCGCTCGCCGCGCACGTCGCGGCGCCCGACGACGCCGCGTGGTTCTTCAACCAGTGGATCCACGGCAGCCTGATGCGCTTCTCGGGGCCGCCGACCGCGGTGCTCGGCTATGCCGCGAAAAACCTGCCGCTGTTCACGTGGCCCGCCTGGCCGCTCGCGATCTGGGCGTGGTGGAGCTGGGCCGGCCTGCGCCGCCGCGCGCACATCGCGATCCCGCTGTCGGTCGTGGTGCCGCTCGTCGCGCTGGTGATCCTGCAGAGCCAGCAGTCGAACCGCATGTACATGCTGCTGCTGCCGCCGCTCGCGGTGCTCGCGACCTTCGCGCTGCCGACCCTCAAGCGCGGCGCGATCAATGCGATCGACTGGTTCGCCGTGCTGAGCTTCACGATCCTCGGCACCTTCGTGTGGCTCGTATGGCTCGCGTCGCTCACCGGCTTCCCCCACCCGCTCGCGCGCAACCTCGCGCGGCTCGTGCCCGGCTACGAACCGCATTTCAACGCGCTGTCGTTCGTCTGCGCGGTGATCGTCACGGTGTGCTGGTTCATGCTCGCGCGCTGGCGCGTGTCGCGCCAGCCGAAGGTGCTGTGGCGCAGCGTCGTGCTGTCGGGCGCGGGCACCACGCTGATGTGGGTGCTGCTGATGACGCTGTGGCTGCCGATCGTCAACTACGGCCGTACCTATCGCGACGTCGCGCAGCAGATCGCGACGCACCTGCCGGCCGACTACGAATGCATCTCGCCGGTGCGCCTCGGCGACGCGCAGATCGCGACCTTCGCGTATTTCGGCGACATGCACTTCGACTTCTCCGGCGACTGCGACGTGATCCTGCGCCAGGATCGCTCGGACTTCGGCGAGCCGAGCGCGATGTCGCAGTATGTGTGGCGCCTCGTGTGGGAAGGCCGCCGCGTCGCCGACCGCGACGAGCGCTTCCGCCTCTACGAACGCATCGAGCGTCCGAAGACGCCGGTCAAGCGCCGGCCGCCGCGCCGTCAGGCGGCCGGTTGACGATGCTCGGCGACATCCGCCGGATCGTCGGCCTCGCGTGGCCGGTGCTGGTCGGCCAGCTCGCGATCATCGCGTTCGGCGTGATCGACACCGCGATGGTCGGCCGCTATTCGGCCGTCGATCTCGCCGCGCTCGGGCTCGGTTCGTCGATCTATGTCTCCGTCTATATCGGCCTGACCGGCATCCTGTCCGCACTGCAGCCGATCACGGGCCAGCTGTACGGCGCACGCCGCTACGCCGAGATTGGCGAGGAAGTCCGCCAGGCGCTGTGGCTCGCGCTGCTGCTCGCGACGCCGGGCTTCCTGCTGCTGCATTTTCCCGAACCGCTGCTGCGCGTCGCGCACGCGCCCGCCGCGCTCCACGACCGCACGATCGACTATCTGAGGATCCTCTCTTACGGCCTGCCGGCGAGCCTCGTATTTCGCATCTACAACGCACTGACCAACGCGGCCGGCAAGCCGCGGCTCGCGATGATCCTGCAGATCGGCGCGCTGCTGCTGAAGTTTCCGCTCAACGTCTGGTTCATCTTCGGCGGCTTCGGCGTGCCGGCGCTCGGCGGCCCCGGCTGCGGGCTCGCGAGCACGCTGATCAACTGGGCGCTCGCGCTGATCGGCTTCACGCTGCTCGCCAGGCTCGACGTGTTCGCGCCGCTCGCGATCTTCTCGCGCTTCTGCTGGCCCGTCTGGGCGCGCCAGAAGGCGATCCTCCGGCTCGGCGTGCCGATGGGGCTGTCGTACCTGATCGAGGTCACGTCGTACACCTGCATGGCGCTGTTCATCGCGCAGTTCGGCACGACCACGCTTGCCGGCCACCAGATCGCCGGCAATATCGGCGCGGTGCTGTACATGACGCCGCTGTCGATCGGCGTCGCCGCGTCGACGCTGGTCGCACGCGCGCTCGGCGCCGGCCGGCCCGACGAGGCGCGCCTGCTCGGCCGCCACGGCGTGATGCTCGCATGCGGCGTCGCCGCCGCGTACGGCGTAATCGTGTTCGCGCTGCGGCCGCTGATCGTCGGCGGCTACACGCCCAATCCGGCCGTCGCGGCCGCCGCAATGCCGCTCGTCGCGATCGTCACCTGCTATCACTTCTTCGACGCGCTGCAGATCACCTCGGCGTTCGTGCTGCGCGCGTACAAGGTCGCGGTCGTGCCGACCGTGATCTATGCGGTCGCGCTGTGGGGCGTCGGGCTTGGCGGCGGCTACCTGCTCGGCTTCGACGTCGGCGGGATCGCGCCGGCCTGGCTGACCGGTGCGCGCGGCTTCTGGTTCGCGAACACCGTCAGCCTGATGCTCGCGGGCGCGGGCCTCGCGCTGTACCTGCGCCACGTCGGGCGCGCGCAGCTGTCCGCGCACGCGTAGCGCCCCACCCGCCCGCTACGCGTCTTCCAGCACCTCGGCCGCGTGATACGACGACCGCACGAGCGGCCCGGCCACGACTTCCCTGAAACCGAGCGCCAGCCCCTGTTCGCGCCATGCGTCGAACGCGTCGGGGCTCACGTAGCGCCGCACCGGCAAATGATGCTCGGACGGCGCGAGATACTGGCCGAGCGTCAGCACGTCGACGCGATGCGCACGCAGGTCGCGCAGCGTGTCGCGCACCTCGTCGTCGCGCTCGCCGAGCCCGAGCATCAGGCCCGACTTCGTCACGAGCGACGGATGCGCGTCCTTCGCGCGCGCGAGCAGTTCGAGCGAGCCGCGATAGTCGGCGCCGGGACGCGCGGCGCGATACAGCGACGGCACCGTCTCGATGTTGTGGTTGAACACGTCCGGCCACGCGACCGACAACGCATCGAGCGCGCGCGCGACCCGGCCGCGGAAGTCGGGCGTCAGCACCTCGACGCCGATTCCCGGCGTGCTCGCGCGCACCGCGGCGATGCAGGCGGCGAAGTGCGCGGCGCCGCCGTCGCGCAGATCGTCGCGATCGACCGACGTGATCACGACGTAGCGCAGCCCGAGCGCCGCGACCGCGTCGGCGAGCCGCGCCGGCTCGTCGGGATCGAGCGGCTCGGGACGTCCGTGCGCGACGTCGCAGAACGGGCAGCGCCGCGTGCACAGGCCACCCATGATCATGAAGGTCGCGGTGCGCTGCGCGAAGCATTCGCCGATGTTCGGGCACATCGCCTCCTCGCAGACGGAATGCAGCCGGTGGTCGCGCAGCACGGCCGCCATGTCGGCGACCGCCGCGCTCATCATCGGCCGCGCACGCAGCCACGGCGGCTTCGGCAGCGCCGCGCCGGCCGCAGGCTCGACGCGCACCGGAATGCGCGCGAGCTTGTCGCGGCTTCTCGCGCCCGGCTGGCCGAGCGCGGTGAGGCTGGGTCGTTCGAGCGCGGCAGCCATCGTCAGTCTCCGAGGAACGCGGCGATCAGGCGGTTCACCTCGGTGGCCGCCTCCATCTGTACCATGTGGCCGCTGCCCGTGATCACCTCGGCCCGCACGCCGTCCGGCAAGCCCTGCGCGTGCTGCGCGGGGATCACCTGGTCGCGCTCGCCCCAGATCACCAGCGTGCGCGGCGCAAGCGACACGAGCCGGTCGCGGAACACGCGCCGCTGCGTCGCGCCGTCGAAGGCCGCGTCCGCGATCTTCTCGAGCGCGGCCTGCACGCCTTCGAGCCGCTTGTACTTGACGAGATCGTCGACGAGCTGCCGCGTGACCAGCGCGCCGTCCGCAAACAGCGCACCGAGATGCGGCTTCAGCGTGTTGCGGCTGTTGCCGGCGACGAAGCCGTCGATATAGTCGCGGTTGATCTCGGTGCCAAGCCCCGCGCTGGCGATCAGCGTCAGCGACGCGACGCGGCCCGGCGCGCGCTCGGCCGCCGTCATCGCGACCGCACCGCCCATCGAATGGCCGATCAGGTGGGCCTGGTCGATGCCTTTCGCGTCGAGCAGCGCGAGCACCGCGTCGGCCAGTTCGTCGAGGCTGCCGGTCTCGACCGCCTTGCCGGACTCGCCGTGCCCGGGCAGGTCGAGCGCCCATACCGGCCGGCTCGCGGCGAGCTCCGCGTGGTTGAACAGCCAGTTGTTCAGGTCGCCGCCGAAGCCGTGGATCAGCACGGCGGGCGCGCCCGTACCGTCGCCGAGCTTCAGGAAGCGCACCGTCCGGCCGCCGATCTGCGCCTTCTCCGGCTGCGGACCCGCCGCTTCGTCGGACGCCGCGCTCGGCGTGAAATCGCGCTGGAACTCGGCGATCGCCGCGTCGATGTCGGCATCGCTCGCGTCCGCGGCCGCGACGACGCCGAGCAGCGCGCCGACCGGCAGCGTCTCGCCCTCCTGCGCGACCTGCCGGCGCAGCGTGCCGTCGAACGCGCACTCGACGCCCGACGAGATCTTGTCGGTCTCGACGTCGAGCACCTCGTCGCCCTTGGTCACGCGCTCGCCGACGGCCTTCAGCCAGCCGTTGACCTGCCCCTGCTCCATCGACAGCCCCCACTTGGGCATCGTGATCATGTGAATCGACATCGTGTCAGCTCCTCGTCTTCAGTACCGCCTGCGCGATCGCATCGGCGGACGGGATATACAGGTCTTCGAGCACGCTCGCGAACGGCGCGGGCGTGTGCGGCGCGGTCACCAGCTCGATCGGCGCCTTGAGCGTCCGAAACGCGCGCTGCGCGACCAGCGCGGCGATGTCGGTCGCGATCGAGCAGCGCGGGTTCGCCTCGTCGACCACCACCACGCGCCCGGTGCGCGCCGCGCTTTCGAGAATCGTCTCCTCGTCGAGCGGCGAGGTCGTGCGCAGGTCGATCACGTCGACCTGAATGCCGTCCTTCGCGAGCTTCGCGGCCGCGTCCATCGCGAGATGCACCATCCGGCCGTAGGTGACGATCGTCGCGTCGTCGCCGTCGCGCATCACGTTCGCCTCGCCGAACGGAATTGCATAGGACTCCTCGGGCACGTCGCCTTCACGCGTATAGAGCAGCTTGTGCTCGAGGAAGATCACCGGATCGTTGTCGCGGATCGACTGGATCAGCAGACCCTTCGCGTCGTACGGCGTCGACGGGCACACGACCTTCAGCCCCGGGATATGCGTAAACAGCGACGTGAGCATCTGCGAGTGCTGCGCCGCCGCGCGCAGGCCCGCGCCGTACATCGCGCGGATCACGACCGGCGTCACCGCCTTGCCGCCGAACATGTAGCGGAATTTCGCGGCCTGGTTGAAGATCTGGTCGAAGCACACGCCCATGAAATCGATGAACATCAGTTCCGCGACGGGCCGCATCCCGCACGCGGCCGCGCCGACCGCCGCGCCGATGTAGCCGCCTTCCGACAGCGGTGTGTCGAGCACGCGGCCCGGGAACTTGTGGAACAGCCCCTTCGTCACGCCGAGCACGCCGCCCCATGCGTCGTCCTCGCCCGGCGCGCCCGCGCCGCCTGCGTTGTCCTCGCCCATCACGATCACGCTGTCGTCGCGCGCCATCTCCTGCGCGAGCGCCTCGTTGATCGCCTGCGAATAAGTGATCTTCCTTGCCATGTCTGTCTCCTGGAATATTCGGTTCGCCGTGTCGGCCGTTAGGTTGCGCGGTGGTGCGCCGCGCTCACGGATACGACACGTAGACGTCGGTCAGCAGGTCGGCCGCGTCGGGCAGCGGCGCGGCCTTCGCCTGCGCGACCGCGTCGTCGATCAGCGTCTTCACCTGTGCGTCGACCGCGCGCAGTTCGCCGCTCGTCAGCGCTTCGGCGCGCACCACGCGCGACTCGAAATGCTTCAGGCAGTCCTTCTCGTCGCGCAGCTTCTGCACCTCGCCCGGCGCGCGATAGGTCTGCGCATCGCCTTCGAAGTGGCCGAAGTAGCGCGTGAACTTCACCTCGACGAGCGTCGGGCCGCCGCCGTTGCGCGCGCGTTCGACGGCCTCGCCGAGCGCCTCGTGCACCGCGAAGAAGTCGAAGCCGTCGACGATCACGCCCGGCATCCCGAAACCGTTCGCGCGATCGGCGATGTTGTCGGTCGCGACCGACCAGCTCGACGAGGTCGCTTCCGCGTAGCCGTTGTTCTCGGCGACGAAGATCGCGGGCAGCCGCCACACCGACGCGAGGTTCATCGATTCGAAGATCACGCCCTGGTTCGAGGCGCCGTCGCCGAAGAAACACACGCCGACGCCACCCGTCTTCTTGTGTTTCGCCGCGAGCGCCGCGCCGCATACGAGCGGCCCGCCCGCACCGACGATGCCGTTCGCGCCGAGCATCCCCATCGACAGGTCCGCGATATGCATCGAGCCGCCCTTGCCGTGGCAGACGCCGGTCTTCTTGCCGTAGATCTCGGCCATCATCCCGTGCACGTCGACGCCCTTCGCGATGCAGTGGCCGTGGCCGCGGTGCGTGGTCGCGACATAGTCGGCGATGCCGAGATGCATCATCGTGCCGACCGCGGACGCCTCCTCGCCCGCATACAGGTGAACGAAGCCGGGAATCTCGCCGGTCGCGAACTCGACGTGCAGGCGCTCCTCGAATTCGCGGATCGTGCGCATCAGCCGGTATGCCTCCAGCAGCGTGTCCCTGCTGAGCTGTGTCGAAACGGACATGTGTGTCTCCTAGGTAGGTCTGACTGCGAATGCCGCCGCGGCAGCGCCGTGGCGACGGATTGCTCGATGTACTCGGCGACGGCCCGCCGCGGCCGTCAATGGAACGTGAAGCCGCCGTCGACGTTCACGGCCTGGCCCGTCACGTTGTCCATCGTCGCGAAGAACAGCGCGAGCCGGCCCATGTCTTCGGGCGTCTGCGCGCGGCCTTGCGGAATCAGCGTCAGCTGATGCCGCTGCCACGATTCCTCGACCGACTCGCCGTCGGCCTTCCACTCGTCGGAAAGCCGGTCCCACATGTAGGTGCGCACGATGCCGGGACAGATCGCGTTGACGGTCACGCCGTCGCGCGCGAGTTCCTTCGCGAGCGCGTTCGTGAAGCCGACGACCGCGAACTTCGAGGCGCTGTAGTGCGCGAGATTCGGAAAGCCTTCCTTGCCGGCGATCGACGCGACGTTGATGATCCGGCCGCTGCGCTGCGCCTTCAGGTGCGGCAGCGCGGCGCGGCAACCGAGAAACGTGCCCTTCGCGTTCACGTCCATCACGAAATCCCAGTCGCGTTCGGTCAGCGCTTCGACCGGATGGATGCTGATCACGCCCGCGCAGTTGACGAGGATGTCGAGCCGGCCGAGTTCGGCGAGCGCCTGCGCGACCATCGCGTCGACCTGCGCGGCCTGCGTGACGTCGACCTTCGCAACCGCTGCGCGCCGGCCGAGCGCGCGCACCTCGCGCGCGGTGGCGTCGAGCGCATCGTCGAGCAGGTCGGCCAGCAGGATGTCGGCGCCCGCGCCGGCGAGTGTCAGTGCAATGCCGCGGCCGATGCCGCGTGCGGCGCCGGTGACGATGGCGACCTGTCCTGCGAGTGGGGCTGGCATGGCGATGTCTCCTGTGATCGATGTAAAAGGCGGTGCGCGTTCAGTCGCGCCCGGCGTCGCGCAGCAGTTGCCGCGACGATGCATGGCGCAGCGTGCGGCCGACGTCGATGGTCAGCGGGCCGCGCCAGTCGAGCGCGATCTCGTAGCGGTCGCCGCGCGCGACCTCGATCTCGCGCTCGCCGTCGAACGCGAGCGTGCCCTGCTCGAACGGGATCGTCTGCCACGCGCCCGGCTCGAGCCGCTCGCAGCTGCGCATCACGACGCGGTCGACGCGGCCCGGCGCGATCGGCGCGACGAGCGGCGTGCCGGCCGTCTTGCCTTCGCCGGCGAAGCGCATCGCGAGCCCGTGCGGCGCGCTGCGCTCGAGCGGCGCCCACGCGCCGCCGAGCGCGGACAGGCCGATGCCGTCCGGCTCGGCGAAGGTCAGGTAGAGCGAGTCGATGTCGTCGGGCCCCGAGATCGCGCGCGCGCCGACGAAGCGCTGCCGCGCGGCGCAGACGTCGACCAGCGCAATCTCCTCGCGTCCCGCTTCCGGGCCCGCCACGCAGCGCACGACGAGCCGCTTGTTGCGCGACAGCGCGACCTCGGGCGGCACGGCGCCGGTCGCCGCGAGCCCGGCGGCGACGCCGGCGACGGTCGCCTCGCGATGTTCGGGAAAGGCGTTGTTGGTGCCGGTCGACAGCGCGACGAGCGGCGTCGCGCCGCAGTGCGCGGCCACCGCGCGATGGGTGCCGTCGCCGCCGAGCACGACGATCAGCGCGACTTCGTTGCGGTGCATGTAGGCGGCGCCGGCCTGCGTGTCGGCGACGGTGCCGGTGATCGGCAGGTCGACGAATTCGACTTCGGGCCAGCGTTCGTGCGGCGCGACCGCGCGATGCGTGTCGATCGCGCGCAGCAGCAGCGTCGCGATGCCCGTGCGGTCGCGCAGCGTCAGCACGCGCTCGACGCCCATCGCGCCGAGGCCGGCCAGCAGGCGCACGATCATGTTGGCCTTCTCGGCCGTCGGGAATACCGATGCATGCGTCGTGAGGCGGCGGATGTCGCGCCCCGATGCGGGGTTTGCGATCACGCCGACGGTAACGGGCGTCGTCACGGGCTTGTCTCCATCCAGTGCGCCGGTGCGGCGCTCGCGCGCCTGCTCCGGCCTGTCTGTCTCGTCCGCTGCCGTCGCCGGGCTGCGGATCGTCGTCGCCGACGCGACCGCGTCGGACTTGCCCGTCATCTCTGCAAGCGGCGTGCCATGGTGCCCGCGCGCGCGACGACAGCCGCGCCGGTGCTGGCGCGGCGGGCGTGCGCGGCCGTTTTGCGCGAGGTCGAAGCGGCGCCGGATGCCGCGAATCCGCTGCGACGTCTCAGGCGATCGGCATCGCGACACGCGCGCGCCGCCGCCCGCCGACACGCGTCGTTTCGCGTGCAAACCCGCGCGCGTCGCGGGCCGGCGCGCATCAGCGCGATTCGTCCGCAGACCGGATGCCGCGCGTGCGCGCGTCTCAGCGATGCGAGATCGGGCGAGACGCCGCTGAGACGAACGTCTCACGCGTGCCGCGTGCTGCGGCGCAATGTGATCCGCCGCGACGGATGTGCTACAAGAACATCGAATTCCCCGCCGTACGGACCGGAGCCGACCATGCCCTACGTCGTTCCCCAGGCCCAGCATGCCGACCGCGTGCTGGGCGCGCTCGCCGGACGCCTGCCCGCGCCGGCCGATTCGACGCGTCTCGTGTCGTCGTGGCAGCGCTCGCTCGAGCGCTACCGGCTCGACCCGGCATCGTCGATCGGGCCGCGCGTGCTGACCGCGGCCGAGCTGCGCGAGGTGCGCGACAAGGAGGAGGCGTTCCTGCGCGCGTCCGGCCAGTGCCTGACGCGTCTGCACGAGATGATTCGCGTGGCCGACTACTGCGTGATGCTGACCGACGCGCACGGCGTGACGATCGACTACCGGATCGATCGCGAGCGCCGCAACGATTTCCGTCACGCGGGGCTGCATATCGGCTCGTGCTGGTCGGAGAGCGAGGAAGGCACCTGCGGCGTCGCCAGCGTGCTGACCGACCTCGCGCCGATCACCGTGCACAAGACCGATCATTTCCGCGCGGCGTTCACGACGCTGACCTGCAGCGCGGCGCCGATCTTCGCGCCGGGCGGCGAACTGATCGGCGTGCTCGACGCGTCGGCCGTGCAGTCGCCCGACAGCCGCGACAGCCAGCGCCTCGTCTACCAGCTGGTGCGGCAGAGCGCGGCGCTGATCGAAGACGGGTATTTCGTGCACAGCACCGCGCAGCACTGGATATTGTTCGGGCATCCGAACCGTCACTATGTCGAGGCGCAGCCGGAGTGGCTGATCGCGTTCGACGAATGCGGCAACATCGTCGCCGCGAACCGGCATGCGCGCGACGCGCTGCCGGCGCTGCGCGAGCCGCGCCATATCGACGAAATCTTCGACGCGACCGAGATGCCGCTGCGCGACGCCGCGCGCCTCGACGCGATCGTCGCGCTGCGGCTGCGCGCGACCGGCGCGCCGCTCTATGCGCGGCTACGCGCGCCGCTGCGCCGCACCGGCCGCGAAGCGGGGGCGGCCACGCGCCGCCCGGGCACCGCCGAACGCCAGGTCGGCGCGCTGACGCCGTTCCTGCGCAGCAGCGACACGCAGATCGCCCAGCAGGCCGAACTGGCGCTGCGCGTCGCGAGCAAACGGCTGCCGATTCTCGTGCTCGGTGAAACCGGCGCGGGCAAGGAGGTATTCGCACGCGCGATTCATGATGCCGGCGCGCGCCGCACGCGGCCGTTCGTCGCCGTCAACTGCGGCGCGCTGCCGGAAGCGCTGATCGAGAGCGAACTGTTCGGCTATGCGGCCGGTGCGTTCACCGGCGCGCGCAAGCATGGCGCGCGCGGCAAGATCGCGCAGGCCGACGGCGGCACGCTGTTTCTCGACGAAATCGGCGACATGCCGCTCGCGCTGCAAACGCGCCTGCTGCGCGTGCTCGCCGACGGCGAGGTCGTGCCGCTCGGCAGCGACACGCCGGTGCGCGTCGATCTCGACGTGATCTGCGCGACGCACCGCGATCTCGTGCAGATGGTCGCGGACGGCACGTTCCGCGAGGACCTCTATTACCGGCTGAGCGGCGCGACCTTCGAGCTGCCGCCGCTACGCGCACGGGCCGACGTGCGCGACGTGATCGCCGCCGTCTTCGCCGAGGAAGCGCAGGCGACCGGCCACGTGCTCACGCTCGACGCGACGCTCGCCGAGCAGCTCGCCGCATACCCGTGGCCCGGCAACGTGCGGCAGTTGCGCAACGTGATGCGCTACGCGTGCGCGGTGTGCGACGGCGCGCGCGTGACGCGGCGCGACCTGCCGGCCGATCTCGCGGCGCAACTGGGCGCCGAGGCGAGCGGCGGCGCCCTGCCCGACGACGAACGCGGCCGCATCGTCGCGGCGCTCACCGCACACCGCTGGCGGCCCGACGCGGCCGCGCAGGCGCTCGGCATTTCGCGCGCGACGCTGTACCGGCGCATCGCCAAGCACCGGATCGTCGCGCCGCATCGCGCGTGATGCGCCGCTTGCGTCATGCGGTGTGCGCGGGCGCGTCGCGCATGGCGTTAGCGGCGCCGGTCTGCGCGTCGCGCTGCCGGAACACCTCGTGTGCGGCGAACAGCGCGTTGAGCGCGGCCGGCATGCCTGCGTAGACGGCCATCTGCATGAACACCTCGACGATCTCGTCGCGCGTGCAGCCGACGTTCAGCGCGGCCTCGACATGCACCTTCAACTGCGGCTGCGCGTTGCCGAGTGCGGCCAGCGCGGCGATCGTCGCGATCTCGCGCGCCCGCAGGTCGAGTTGCGGCCGGCTGTAGATGTCGCCGAACGCGAACTCGATCAGCAGCCGGCTGAAATCCGGCGCGATCGGCTCGAGCGCCGCGATGACGCGCTCGCCTGCTTCGCCGTCGATTTCCTTGAGCTTGTCCCAGCCGCGCGCGTAGCGGTCTTCAACGAGTCGTTCCATGATGTTCGTCCTGCTCCGTGAGTGAATGAGAAGTACTCGCCTGTCGTTCCGTCCCACGCTCCAGCGCCTCGTAGTGCGCGATCTTGTCGCCGATTGCGTCGAGGCTCGCCTGCAGCTCCGCGATATGCGCGCGCACCGCATCGCGATGCGCAACGAGCAGCCGACGCCGCGCGGCGAGCGTCGGCTCGCCTTGTGCGCGCAGCGCCGCGAACTGCTGCATCTGCGCGATCGGCATGCCGGTCGCCTTCAGGCGCATCACGAACGCGAGCCAGTCGAGATCGGCCGGCGCATAGAGCCGGTGCCCGGCCGCCGTGCGCGAAATCGCGCGCAGCAGGCCGGCCTGCTCGTAATACCGCAACGTATGCGTCGACACGCCCATCAGCTCGGCGACTTGACCGATCGTCAGCGGACCGGCGGCGGAAGGTTGGGATGCGGTGATCGACATGGCACGCTCAAGGTTAGGAGTTAGAGTTCACTCTAAGTCAAGCGCTGTCGAACGGCCAGTGCGTCGATTGGCACGGACACCGTAAAGAATCGTCAAAATCGCCGCCCGGCGCGGCATTCGGCCTTTACAGCGGCGCAAGCCTTCAGCAAGATTCGGACAGCTTGTCTTAAAAAGGGCACGCATTTGTCCTATGCTTAACGGCGACGCACGGCCACGCCGCGCACGGTCGTCCGTTGCAACCGCCATTCATCCGCCAGAACCGGAACCAGGGAGCCTTTGCCATGCTGAAAAAGCTGCTGATGCTGTTCGTTGCGCTGTCGCTGTCGCTTGCCGCCGGCCTTGCCGCGGCGGTCGAGGTCAACACGGCCGACCAGGCCGCGCTCGAATCCGTGAAGGGTCTCGGGCCGGTGAAGTCGAAGGCGATCATCGACGAACGCACCAAGAACGGCCCGTTCAAGGATGCCGACGATCTCGCCAACCGCGTGAAGGGCCTCGGCACGAAGTCGGTCGGGCACCTCGAGGAAAACGGCCTGACGATCGGCGGGTCCTCGACGCCGCCGAAGGGCGTGAAGCTGTCGAAGCCGGCCGCGACGACCTCGGCCACCACGTCGACGACGACGTCGGCAGGCACCGCATCGACGTCGACGACCGCGACGGCCGGCACCACGGCCACCGCCCCGACGCCGGCCGCGAGCGCGCCGGACGCGGCGACCAAGCCGGCCAGGAGCAAGCGCGCGTCGAAGAAGGAAAAGGCGGCAGCCGCCGCAGCGGCGTCCGTCGATGCGGGCGCGAGCGCGCCGGCCGCCGCTTCGTCGACGAAGGCGACGAAGGGTTCGAAGAAGAAGAGCAAGAAGGACAAGGCCGCCTCCGCCGCCGCGGCGTCGGGCGCCTGACATGCGCCGCGTGCACGATGGCGTGCGCGCGGCATTCTTTCAACGGGCGCCGTCGTCACGGCGCCCTTTTCAGTGAAGGTGAACAACCATGGGTCTTCTCGACATCGTCGGCGGTCTGATCGGCGGCCAGGCCGGCGGCAACTCGCAAAGCGCGCTCATCGCGACCGCGCTCGAATTCATCAACAACCAGCCGGGCGGGCTGAACGGCCTGATCGAGAAGTTCAAGGCCGGCGGCGCCGGCGAGATCATCGGCTCGTGGGTCGGCAACGGCCAGAACCAGCCGATCTCGCCCGACACGCTGCAGAACGTGCTCGGCTCGGACGCGATCGGCGCGCTGGCGAGCAAGGTCGGGATCGATCCGGGCCAGGCGTCGTCGATCCTCGCGCAGGTGCTGCCGCACGTCGTGAACCATGCGACGCCGAACGGCGAAGTGCCGGCCGACGGCCAGGTCGACACGTCGAACGTGCTCGGCGCGCTGTCGCAGCTGGCCGGCATGTTCGGCGGCAGCAAGCAGGCCTGAGCGCGCGGCCTGCGCGGCTCGGCAGCCGTCGCGCTGCCCCATAAGCAAACACCCCGCCGAGGCGGGGTGTTCGTTTTTGCGCGCCCGGCGCGAACCGGGCGTGGGCCGATGGCGATCAGTGCACGACGCGGTCGAACACGAACTGGCCGTCGTTGACGTCGACCGGGATCACGTCCTTCGGACCGAAGCGACCCGCGAGGATCAGCTTCGCGACCGGGTTCTCGATCTCCTGCTGGATCGCGCGCTTCAGCGGCCGCGCGCCGAACAGCGGATCGTAGCCGACCTTCGCGATCTGCTCGAGCGCCGCTTCCGACACGTCGAGCGCCATGTCGAGCTTCGCAAGCCGGTCGTGCAGGCGCGCGAGCTGGATCTTCGCGATCGACTCGATGTTGCGGCGGTCGAGCGCGTGGAACACGACGACGTCGTCGATCCGGTTCAGGAACTCGGGGCGGAAGTGCTGCTTCACCTCGAGCCACACCGCGTCCTTGATCTCTTCCTGCGGCGACTCCGCCATCGCCTGGATCACCTGCGACCCGAGGTTCGACGTCATCACGATCACGGTGTTCTTGAAGTCGACCGTGCGACCCTGCCCGTCCGTCATGCGGCCGTCGTCGAGCACCTGCAGCAGCACGTTGAACACGTCCGGGTGCGCCTTCTCGATCTCGTCGAGCAGGATCACGCTGTACGGCTTGCGGCGCACGGCTTCCGTCAGGTAGCCGCCCTCCTCGTAGCCGACATAGCCCGGCGGCGCGCCGATCAGCCGCGCGACGCTGTGCTTCTCCATGAACTCGCTCATGTCGATGCGGATCAGGTGCTCTTCCGAGTCGAACAGGAACGACGCCAGCGCCTTGCACAGCTCGGTCTTGCCGACGCCCGTCGGGCCGAGGAACAGGAACGAGCCGTACGGACGGTTCGGATCGGCGAGACCCGCGCGCGAGCGGCGGATCGCGTCGGCGACCGCATTGATCGCCTCGTCCTGGCCGACCACGCGCTCGTGCAGCTTCTCCTCGATATGCAGCAGCTTCTCGCGCTCGCCCTGCATCATCCGCGACACCGGAATCCCGGTCGCCCGCGACACGACTTCCGCGATTTCCTCGGCGCCGACCTGCGTGCGCAGCAGGCGCGGCCGCGTCGGGCTGTGCTGTTCCTGCTCTTCGGCCTGCGTGACCTGCTTCAGTTGCGCCTCGAGCTGCGGCAGCTTGCCGTACTGCAGTTCGGCGACCTTCTCCAGCTTGCCTTCACGCTGCAGCCGCGCGATGTCGGCGCGCACCTTCTCGATCTCTTCCTTGAGCTGCGCGCTGCCCTGCACCGCGGCCTTCTCGGCGGTCCAGATCTCCTCGAGGTCCGCATACTCGCGGCCGAGCCGCTCGATCTCTTCCTCGATCAGCTGCAGGCGCTTCTGCGACGCTTCGTCCTGCTCCTTCTTCACCGCTTCGCGCTCGATCTTCAGCTGGATCAGCCGGCGGTCGAGCTTGTCCATTTCTTCGGGCTTCGAATCGATTTCCATCTTGATCTTCGAAGCGGCTTCGTCGATCAGGTCGATTGCCTTGTCCGGCAGGAAACGGTCGGTGATGTAGCGGTGCGACAGCTCGGCCGCGGCGACGATCGCCGGGTCGGTGATGTCGACGCCGTGGTGCAGTTCGTACTTCTCCTGCAGCCCGCGCAGGATCGCGATGGTCGCCTCGACGCTCGGCTCGTCGACGAGCACCTTCTGGAAGCGGCGCTCGAGCGCGGCATCCTTCTCGATGTACTTGCGGTATTCGTCGAGCGTGGTCGCGCCGATGCAGTGCAGCTCGCCGCGCGACAGCGCCGGCTTCAGCATGTTGCCCGCATCCATCGCGCCTTCGGCCTTGCCCGCGCCGACCATCGTGTGGATCTCGTCGATGAACACGATCGTCTGGCCTTCGTCCTTCGCGATGTCGTTGAGCACGGCCTTCAGGCGCTCCTCGAACTCGCCGCGATACTTCGCGCCGGCGAGCAGCGCGGCCATGTCGAGCGACAGCACGCGCTTGCCCTTCAGCGTCTCCGGCACTTCGCCGTTGACGATCCGCTGCGCGAGCCCTTCGACGATCGCGGTCTTGCCGACGCCCGGCTCGCCGATCAGCACCGGATTGTTCTTGGTGCGGCGCTGCAGGATCTGGATCGAGCGGCGGATTTCGTCGTCGCGGCCGATCACCGGGTCGAGCTTGCCCGCGCGGGCGCGCTCGGTCAGGTCGACCGTGTACTTCTTCAGCGCCTCGCGCTGGCTTTCCGCGTCCTGGCTGTGCACCTGCGAGCCGCCGCGCACCGCGGCGATCGCGGCTTCGAGCGCCTTGCGCGTGAGGCCGTGCTGGCGCGCGAGCTTGCCGGCCTCGCCCTTGTCGTCGGACACCGCGAGCAGGAACATCTCGCTCGCGATGAACGTGTCGTTGAGCTTCTGCGCTTCCTTGTCGGCCTGGTTCAGCAGGCCGGCCAGTTCACGGCCGATCTGGATGTCGCCGCCGGTGCCCGTCACTTGCGGCAGACGCGAGATCGCCTCGTTCAGCGCGCCTTGCAGCGCCTGCACGTGGACGCCCGCGCGCGACATCAGCGAGCGGGCCGAGCCGTCCTGCTGCGCGACCAGCGCCGCGAGGACGTGAACGGGTTCGATGTATTGATTGTCGCGGCCGGCCGCGAGGCTCTGGGCGTCCGCGAGTGCTTCCTGGAACTTGGTGGTGAGCTTGTCGATTCTCATTTAGTCGAGACCTCCAATTTTCGATTAACACCAAAGTGAGGATGGTTATGCGGCTTTCAAGCGGAATTCGGGTTGATTCGGCGCAAAAAAACGCCCGGCGGCGACGGGGCACCCCGAATGAGGGGCGGAACGAGGCGGGCAGCCAGGCCGGCGGCTCAGTCGGCCTTCGACGGCGGTTCGGCGGATCCGGCCTCCGCCGGCTCGGCGCGCACGACCGCGATCGGCCGGATGCCGAGCAGCGACACGAGCGACGACGCGGGGGCAGCCAGTTCCCCAAGCGTGTGACGGTCGAGCTCGGCGAAGAACGCGTCGCGCGCGGCGGCCAGCACGCCCTTGAGGCGGCACTGCGGCTCGATCACGCAGCCGCGCGACCCGGCGTCGGCCGCGAAGCAGCCGACCAGCGCGAAATCGGCTTCGGTCGCGCGCACGACCTCGCCGACCGTCAACCGCAGCGACGCAGGGAACAGCCGCAGGCCGCCGTTGCGGCCGCGCACCGTGTCGACCCAGCCCAGCTCGCCGAGCCGCTGCACGACCTTCATCAGATGATTCTTCGAGATGCCGTATGCGTCCGAGATCTCCTGGATCGTCGCGAGTCCCTCGCCGTGTACGGCCAGGTACAGCATCACGCGCAGCGAATAGTCGGTGTAGTCGGTGAGTCTCATCGGCGAATACGGTGGTGACTGATCATGCCCTGTTACACGTGGCGCGCTGTTTCACGGCGCCGGGTTGCCTGGAAGGCGCGCACGCAATAAGATGCATTCCATCTATACGTTTTTCACGGGCAAGTGGCCGCTATTTTGCGGCAAAATCCCGCCGGCGTCGCGCGCTTCGCCCGTGCCGCCGCTCCGGATGCCCGCCCCCTTTTCGCCATGACCGCCACACTCGCCTCACCCGACACTGCACCGGCCCGCCCGCGCGACGCCGAGCCGACCGAAGCCAATATCCGCGACCTCGTCTACGCGTTCTACGACCGCGTGCGTGCGGATCCGCTGCTCGGGCCCGTGTTCGACGCGAAGCTGGCCGGCCGCTGGGACGATCATCTGCCGAAGATGGTCGGCTTCTGGTCGAGCCTCGTGCTCGGCACCAAAGGCTACCGCGGCAACGTGCAGCAGGCGCACCAGCCGCTCGACGGGCTCGAGCCCGCCCATTTCAGCCGCTGGCTGTCGCTGTTCCTGAAGACCGTCGACGCACGCTACACGCCGCCCGCGGCGGTCCGCTTCATGGAACCCGCGCTGCGAATCGCGCAGAGCCTGCAACTGAGCCGGTTCGGCTGGGATTACCGGATTCCGCCCGAGCAGCAGGCGCTGCTCGACGCAATCGCGCCGCGACGGGACGCGGACGGCGACGCGCCGGACGGCGCCCCGCATCGCCTGCCGTCGCGCGCACGCGGCGAGCCGTTTCCGGCGAAGATCATCGGACGCGGCAGCGACCCGGACGCCTGACGCCGCGTGCGGCCAAAAGCCGCAGCGGCGCGGCCATCGCCCGCGGCCGCATTCGCGCTGCCGGGCACCCGCGCTCAGCGCGGCGCATTGCCCGATTCGACGCCCCAGCGGGCGAGCGCCGCATCGTCGGTGCTGCGCGCGTCGACCCAGCGCTCGCCTTCCGGCGTCGTTTCCTTCTTCCAGAACGGCGCTTCCGTCTTCAGATAATCCATCACGAACTCGCACGACGCGAACGCGTCGCCGCGATGCGACGCGACCGTCGCGACCAGCACGATCTGGTCGAGCGGATACAGCTTGCCGACGCGATGCACGATCGCGACATCGATGCCGGGCCAGCGCCGGCCCGCCTCCGCCGCGATCTTCTCGAGCGCCTTTTCGGTCATGCCCGGATAGTGCTCGAGCTCCATCGCGGCGACCGACTCGCCTTCGTTCAGGTCGCGCACCGTGCCGACGAAGCAGGCCACGGCGCCGATCTTCGGATTGCGCGCGCGCAGCGCCGCCACTTCGGCGTTCAGATCGAAGTCGTCGGCCTGGACTCGTACCGTCGCCATCACTTGCCTCCTGCCGGCCTGGCGCCGGCGCTGCGGGTGCCGGGCATCGTCGCGCTCAACCGCCCGTCACCGGCGGGAAGAACGCGACCTCGCAGCCTTCGGTGAGCCGCGTGCCCGCATCGGTCATCTCGTGGTTGCAAGCCATGCGCAGCGCGCGCCCTTCGGCGAGCGTGTCGGCCCACGCGCCGCCGCGCACACGCAGCCAGGCCCGCACGTCGCCGACGGTGTTCACGCCGTCCGGCACGTCGACCTGCTCGTCGGCCACGCCCAGCGCCTCGCGCACGCTTGCAAAGAATTTCAGTTGAATCTTCATGTCGGGAAGCCGTCGCGTCAGGACAGCAGTTCGGAAAACGGAATGAAACGCACGGTCTCGCCCGCGCTGATCGCGTGCTGCGGCGGATTGTCGATCAGGCCGTCGCCCCAGACCGTCGAGGTCAGCACCGCCGAGCTCTGGTTCGGGAACAGGTCGAGGCCGCCCGCCGCGTTCACGCGCGCGCGCAGGAATTCGTTGCGCCGGTCGCCCTTGTGCTGCGAGAAATCGGCGCGCAGCGACAGCGCGCGCGGCGCGACGTCGCGCACGCCCGACAGCCGCAGCAGGAACGGCCGGACGAACAGCAGGAAGGTGACGAAACTCGATACGGGGTTGCCGGGCAGGCCGATGAAGTGCGCATCGCCGCGCGCGTCGCCGCGGCGCACCGCGCCGTAGGCGAGCGGCTTGCCGGGCTTCATCGCGATCTGCCACAGCGCGAGCCGCCCTTCGGCCTCGACGGCCGGCTTCACGTGGTCTTCGTCGCCGACTGACACGCCGCCGCTCGTCAGGATCACGTCATGGTCGCGCGCGGCTTCGCGCAGCGTGTCGCGCGTCGCGGCGAGCGAATCGGGCACGATCCCGTAGTCGGTCACGTGGCAGCCGAGCCGTTCCAGCAGCCCGCGCAGCGTGAAGCGGTTCGAGTTGTAGATCGCACCGGGCTTGAGCGGCTCGCCGGGCATCGTCAGCTCGTCGCCGGTGAAGAACACCGCGACGCGGATCCGCCGCGCGACCGGCAGCTGCGCGCAGCCGACCGACGCGGCAAGGCCCAGCGCCTGCGGCGTGAGCCGCGTGCCGGCCGGCAGGATCACGGCGCCCTGCCGGATGTCGGCGCCCTGGGCGGTGATCCATTCGCCGGCCTTCGGCGTATGCAGGATCTCGACCGCGTCGCCGTCGATGGCGGTCTGCTCCTGCATCACGACCGCGTCGGCGCCGGGCGGCACCGTCGCGCCCGTGAAGATCCGGGCGGCCGTGCCGGCCGCGAGCGGCGCGGCCGGATGGCCGGCCGGGATGCGCTGCGAGACGGGCAGGCGGCGCTCGCCGTGCAGCAGGTCGGCGACACGCACCGCATAGCCGTCCATCGCGCTCGTATGCATCGGCGGCACGTCGAGCGGCGAGCTCACGTCGGCCGCCAGCGCGCGGCCGAGCGCGTCGAGCGTGGCCACGGTTTCAGCGCCGGCCAGCGGCTTCGCCGCGTCGAGCAGCGCGGCCAGCGCCTCGGCGGTCGACAGCATCGGCGCGCGCGGCGCCGCGGGATTCGGGTTCGACATCGATGGAATCGGAGATCGTGGAAGGCAATACGTCATTGTAGCGACGCCGTCGCGCGGGCGCGCGATATGGCGGTCATGCGGAAATCGTGATCGGCGCGAACGCCAAGCAAAACGGCCGGAACCCCGATCCGTTCGACGAATCGGCATTCCGGCCGTCCGACGCCGCCGGGCGCGCGGCCCGGCGTCACGTCATGCGCCCGTATGCGCGGCGATGAACTCCTTCACCTGCTGCGCGTCGGCCTTCACGACCTCGAAGCGCTGCGGCAGCGCCTCGAGCCCGTCGAACGCGGCCGGACGCTCCGGCTCGCGATCGAGCGCCTCGCGGATCGTCTCGCCGAACTTGATCGGCTGCGCGGTCTCGAGCACGATCATCGGCACGCCCGCATCCAGATGCTCGCGCGCGACCTTCACGCCGTCGGCCGTATGCGTGTCGATCGTCGTGCCGTAGCGCGAGAACACGTCGCGGATCGTCGCGAGACGGTCCGCATGGCTGCTGCGACCCGACACGAAGCCGAACTCGGCGACGCGCGCGAAATCGCCGCTCGCCGCGAGATCGAAGCCGCCCTTCTCCTCGACGTCGCGGAACAGCTGCACCACGCGCGCGGGGTCGCGGCCGAGCAGGTCGAACACGAAGCGCTCGAAGTTCGACGCCTTCGAGATGTCCATGCTCGGGCTGCTCGTGTGATAGGTGTTCTCGGCGCTGCGCACGCGATACGCGCCGGTGCGGAAGAACTCGTCGAGCACGTCGTTCTCGTTGGTCGCGACCACCAGCTTCGCGATCGGCAGCCCCATCATCCGCGCGATATGGCCCGCGCAGACGTTGCCGAAGTTGCCCGACGGCACCGTGAACGACACGCGCTCGTCGTTCGAGCGCGTCGCCGCGAAATAGCCCTTGAAGTAGTACACGACCTGCGCGACGACGCGCGCCCAGTTGATCGAGTTGACCGTGCCGATCTTCTGCTGCGCCTTGAACGCGTGATCGTTGGACACGGCCTTCACGATGTCCTGGCAATCGTCGAACACGCCTTCGACCGCGAGATTGAAGATGTTCGGATCCTGCAGGCTGTACATCTGCGCCGTCTGGAACGCGCTCATCTTCTTGTGCGGCGACAGCATGAACACGCGCACGCCGGCCTTGCCGCGCATCGCGTATTCGGCCGCGCTGCCGGTGTCGCCGGAGGTCGCGCCGAGGATGTTCAGCGTCTCGCCGTGCTTGGCCAGCGTGTACTCGAACAGGTTGCCGAGCAGCTGCATCGCCATGTCCTTGAACGCGAGCGTCGGGCCGTTCGACAGCTCGAGCAGCGACAGCGGCGCGCCGTGCTCGGCGCCGAGCGTCTTCAGCGGCGTGATGTCGGCCGCGTTTTCGCCGTGGCGCGTGTTGCGGTACACGTCGGCCGTGTACGTGCGGCGCGTGATCGCGCGCAGGTCGTCGGCCGGCACGTCGTCGCAGAACTTCGACAGGATCTCGAACGCGAGATCCGCGTACGGCAGCGTGCGCCAGCGCGCGAGTTCGTCGGCGGACACCTTCGGATAGTCGGCGGGCAGGTAGAGCCCGCCGTCCTTCGCGAGACCGCCGAGCAGGATGTCGGAGAACGTGTGGCGCTCGCCGATGCCGGCGCCGCGCGTGGAGATGTAGTTCATGTCGTCCTCAGTCGTCAGCTCAGTTCAGCGCTTCCATGCGCAGCTTCGTCACCTTCGACACGACCGTCGACAGGCTCTCGATGCGCGCGATCGCCGCGTTGACGTTCTTCTCGAGCGTCTCGTGCGTGATCAGGATGATGTCGGTCTCGCCGTTCGCGTCGTCGACCTGCTCCGATTCCTTCTGCAGCAGCGCGTCGATCGAGATGCCCGAATCGGCGAGGATGCGCGTGATGTCGGCCAGCACGCCGGTTTCGTCGGCGACGCGCAGCCGCAGGTAGTAGCCGCTCGTGACTTCGTCGATCGGCAGGATCGGCGTGTTCGACAGGCTGTCCGGCTGGAACGCGAGATGCGGCACGCGATGCTCGGGATCGGCCGTGTGCAGGCGCGTGACGTCAACGAGGTCCGCGACCACCGCCGAAGCCGTCGGCTCCGCGCCCGCGCCCTTGCCGTAGTACAGCGTCGTGCCGACCGCGTCGCCGTGCACGACGACCGCGTTCATCGCGCCTTCGACGTTCGCGAGCAGGCGCTTCTCGGGGATCAGCGTCGGGTGCACGCGCAGCTCGATGCCGTTTTCGGCGCGGCGCGCGATGCCAAGCAGCTTGATCCGGTAGCCGAGCTCTTCCGCGTAGCGGATGTCAGTCGCATCGAGCTTGCTGATGCCTTCGACGTATGCGCGATCGAACTGCACCGGCACGCCGAACGCGATCGCGCTCATGATCGTCGCCTTGTGCGCGGCGTCGACGCCCTCGATGTCGAAGGTCGGGTCCGCTTCCGCGTAGCCGAGTTCCTGCGCGGCCTTCAGCGCGGTCGCGAAGTCGAGCCCGCGGTCGCGCATTTCCGACAGGATGTAGTTGGTCGTGCCATTGATGATGCCGGCGATGTACTGGATGCGGTTGGCGGTCAGCCCTTCGCGCAGCGCCTTGATGATCGGGATCCCGCCCGCGACGGCCGCTTCGAACGCGACCATCACGCCCTTCTCGCGCGCGGCCTCGAAGATCTCGGTGCCGTGCACCGCGAGCAGCGCCTTGTTGGCGGTCACGACGTGCTTGCCGTTCGCGATCGCGCGCAGCACGAGCTCGCGCGCGATGCCGGTGCCGCCGATCATCTCGGCGACGATCGAGATCGACGGATCGTCGACGACCGCGTTGAAGTCGTCGGTGATCTGCGCGCCGGCGGTGTCACCGCCGAGCGCAGCCTGCGCCTTGGCCGGGTTGCGCACCGCGATGCGCGCCACCTCGATGCCGCGCCCCGCGCGTCGCTTGATTTCTTCCTGGTTGCGGCGCAACACCGTGAAGGTGCCGCTGCCCACCGTGCCGAAGCCCAACAGGCCAACTTTGATCGGTTCCATGCTGCGTGTGATCGATGATTGAAAAGGTGTGAATGCCGTCCGGTTCCGCCCGCTCACGCCGTGTGGCGCTTGCGATAACCGTCGAGGAAGCGCGCGATCCGCTCGATCGAATCGGCGAGATCCTCGAGGTTCGGCAGGAAGACCACGCGGAAGTGGTCCGGCGTCGGCCAGTTGAAGCCCGTGCCCTGCACGAGCAGCACGCGCTCCTCGAGCAGCAGGTCGAGTATGAACTGCTGGTCGTTCTGGATCGGGTAAAGCTTCGGATCGAGACGCGGGAACATGTACAGCGCGGCCTGGGGCTTCACGCAGGTCACGCCGGGAATCGAGGTGAGCATGTCGTAGGCGAGCTCGCGCTGCTTGAACAGGCGGCCGCTCGGCACGATCAGCTCGTTGATGCTCTGGTAGCCGCCAAGCGCGGTCTGGATCGCGAACTGCCCGGGCACGTTCGCGCACAGGCGCATCGACGACAGGATCCCGAGCCCCTCGAGGTAGTCCTTCGCGCGCCGGCGGTTGTCGCCGCCGAGGCCCGACACGGCCATCCAGCCCGCGCGGTAGCCGCACGAGCGATAGCTCTTCGACAGGCTGTTGAACGTGACGGTGATCACGTCCTCCGACAGCGCGCCCATCGCCGTGTGCTCGAGGCCGTCGTAGACGATCTTGTCGTAGACCTCGTCGGCGAACACGATCAGCCCGTGCTGACGCGCGATCTCGAGCAGTTCGAGCAGCAATGCGTCGGAATAAAGCGCGCCGGTCGGGTTGTTCGGGTTGATCACGACGATCGCCTTCGTGTTCGGCGTGATCTTGCGGCGGATGTCGTCGAGATCGGGCATCCACGCGTTCTGCTCGTCGCAGATGTAATGCACGGGCGTGCCGCCCGACAGGCTCACCGCGGCCGTCCACAGCGGATAGTCGGGCGCCGGCAGCAGCACTTCGTCGCCGTCGTTCAGCAGCGCCTGGGTCGCCATCACGATCAGCTCGGACGCGCCGTTGCCAATGTAGATGTCGTCGAGGCCGACGCCGACCACGCCCTTTTGCTGCGTGTAGTGCATCACGGCCTTGCGCGCCGAGAACACGCCCTTCGAATCCGAGTAGCCGGACGACGTGGGCAGGTTGCGGATCATGTCCTGGATGATCTCGTCCGGCGCGTCGAAGCCGAACGGCGCGAGGTTGCCGATGTTCAGCTTGATGATGCGGTGGCCTTCTTCCTCGAGGCGCTTCGCGTGCTCGAGCACCGGGCCACGGATGTCGTAGCAGACGTTGAGCAGCTTGTTCGACTTCTGAATCGGTTTCACGACGACACGGTTCCTGGGTTGGCCTTGCGGCCGGGGGCGGGATCAAAAACTGGAGAGCGGCTGGTCTGCGCACGCTGTCTAGACTGGGAAAAGCGGGCGGTCGGGCGCGGCTTGTGGCGACGCGCGACGCGAGTGGCGCCCGGAGGCAACCAAAAAGTTATAATTTAGCGGATTTTGGCCGACTTTCGCAATGCACCATGGCCGTGCCGGGCCCGCGCCGTCGGGCATCCGGCGCCGGACGGCGCGCGAAGCCGGCCGCCCGGGCCCGCGCGGCCCGGCCAGACATTCCCCTTACGGAACCGCGGAATACCGATTTGAAACTGCACCAGGACACGAGCGGCGCGCTCAACACCGTTACCGGCTACGGCCCCGATTATGTCGACGTCAACCTCGAACGCCATGAAACGAGCGTCATCGTGCTGCCCGGCGCACCGGTACGGGAATGGCCGGTCGCGTCGTTCGACGCGCTCGCGCCCGAGCATTTCGCGATGCTGCTCGACCCGGCGCCCGAGCTCGTGATCTTCGGCAGCGGCGCGCGGCTGCGCTTTCCGCACCCGCGGCTGCTCGCGGCGCTCGCCGCAAAGCGGATCGGCGTCGAGACGATGGATTTCCAGGCCGCCTGCCGCACGTACAACATCCTGATGGCCGAAGGCCGCAAAGTCGCCGCCGCGCTCTTAATTGAACGTTAATCACCGATACGGTAAAACTCGGGCCGGCGCATCGGGACGATCCCCGCAGGTCGCCGCCCGGCAAGCCGCCCGCCCCGGCGCAACCCGCCGGCGCCCATCACAACAACCAACAGGCTGAAAATCCATGAACGATACGCCGTCGAGGCTACCGCTCAATCGCATCGCGCTCGTCCTCCTGCTGATCGCGTTCGCCGTGATCTGGTTCGCGCCGCTCGGGCTGCGCCACCTGATCCCGAGCGACGAAGGCCGCTACGCGGAAATGGCGCGCGAGATGTTCGTCACCGGCGACTGGATCACGCCGCGCTACAACGGCTACAAGTACTTCGAGAAGCCGCCGCTGCAGACCTGGCTCAACGCGCTGACGTTCGCGTGGTTCGGTATCGGCGAATGGCAGGCGCGCCTGTACACGGCGCTCGCGAGCTTCGGCGGCGTGCTGCTGGTCGGCTTCACCGGCGCGCGGCTGTTCAACCCGCTGTCCGGCTTCCTCGCCGCGGTCGTGCTCGCGTGCTCGCCGTACTGGAACCTGATGGGCCATTTCAACGCGCTCGACATGGGGCTCGCGTTCTGGATGGCGCTGTCGCTCTGCGCGCTGCTGCTCGCGCAGCGGCCCGGGCTGCGCCCCGCCGCGGTGCGCGGCTGGATGTGGACGTGCTGGGCGGCGATGGCGTTCGCCGTGCTGTCCAAGGGCCTGGTCGGGCTGATCCTGCCCGGCGCCGTGCTGGTGCTCTATACGCTGATCGCGCGCGACTGGGCGCTGTGGAAGCGGCTCTATCTCGTCAGCGGGCTGGTGATCTTCTTCGCGATCGCGACGCCGTGGTTCGTGCTCGTGCAGCAGCGCAACCCCGAATTCTTCAACTTCTTCTTCATCGTCCAGCAGTTCCGCCGGTACCTGACCCCGGAACAGAACCGTCCGGGCCCGTTCTACTACTTCGTCCCGGTGCTGCTGGTCGGCTTCCTGCCGTGGCTGTCGGTCGCATGGCAGAGCCTGCGCCACGCGCTGCGCATGCCGCGCCAGCCGAACGGCTTCTCGCCGATGCTGGTGCTGCTGATCTGGAGCGCGTTCATCTTCCTGTTCTTCAGCGCGTCGCATTCGAAGCTGATCTCGTACGTGCTGCCGGTCGCGCCGGCGCTCGCGCTGATGATCGGCGCGTACCTGCCGCTGATGACGGCCGACCGGTTCCGCCGCCACCTGCTCGGCTATCTGGTGTTCTTCGTCGTCGCCGCGTTCGGCATCATCTTCCTCGCGCGCCTGGGCGACGCCCGCACGCCGAACGCGCTGTATCGCGCGTTCCAGGTGTGGCTGTACGCGGGCCTCGCGGTCGCCGCCGCGCTGACGCTCGCGGCCGCATGGCTGAACCGCCGCGCGGGCGCCGCCGCCGCAATCACGATGTTCGGCGCGGCCTGGCTCGCGTTCGGCACGATCGGCGGCACCGGCCACGACGAGTTCGGCCGCTACAGCTCGGGCGCGCTGATCGCGCCGGCCGTGCGCGCGGAACTGGCGAAACTGCCGCCCGACACGCCGTTCTACTCGATCGAGATGCTCGATCACACGTTCCCGTTCTACGTCGGCCACACGACGATCATGGTGCAGCGCCAGGACGAGCTCGCGTTCGGCATCTCGGTCGAGCCGAACAAGTGGATTCCGACCGTCGACGAGTGGGTCGCGCGCTGGAAGCAGGACACCCACGCGCTCGCGATCATGGCGCCCGGCCAGTACGACACGCTGGTCAGGCAAGGCGTGCCGATGCGCGTGATCGCGCGCGACAACCGCCGCGTGATCGTCGAGAAACCCCAGTCGTAAGGACCGCCTTCCGCATGAACCCGATTTCGTTCGTCTGCATCATTACCGGCGTGATGCTCAACGCCTGCGCGCAACTTCTGCTGAAAGCCGGCGTCAACGCGGTTGGACACTTCGAATTCAGCCGTGCGAACATCATCCCGGTCGGCCTGAAGATCGCGACCCAGTTGCCGATCATCGGCGGGCTCGGCTGCTACGTGCTGAGCGTCGTCGTGTGGATCGTCGGGCTGTCGCGGGTCGACGTGTCGATCGCGTATCCGATGCTGTCGCTCGGCTATGTCGTCAACGCGTTCGCGGCCTGGTACCTGTTCGGCGAGGTGCTGTCGGTCCAGCGGCTCGTCGGCATCGGCATCATCCTGATCGGGGTGCTCGTGCTCGCGCGCAGCTGAGCCGCGGCATCCGGCGGCGTTAAGCGTCCGCCTACAAAAAATCACGGTACGAATCCGCCAACCGGTGTTTAATGCCGGTTTCGGACGGGACTGCCCGACCCTTTTATTACACGCCATTACAGGCCTACGCGTTCATGAGCCAGACTACCGCACCGTTTCTGCCGTTCACCCGCCCCGAGATCGACGAGGAAACCATCCAGGGCGTCGTCGAAGTGCTGCGCTCGGGCTGGATCACCACCGGCCCGCAGTGCCAGAAGTTCGAGGCCGCGCTGTCCGAGTACTGCGGCGGCCGCCCGGTGCGCGCGTTCAACTCGGGCACCTGCACGCTGGAGATCGGCCTGCGCATCGCGGGCGTCGGCCCCGGCGACGAGGTGATCACGACGCCGGCGTCGTGGGTGTCGACCAGCAACGTGATCCTCGAGACCGGCGCGACGCCCGTGTTCGCCGACATCGACCCCGTCACGCGCAACATCGATCTCGACAAGCTCGAACAGGCGATCACGCCGCGCACCAAGGCGATCATCCCCGTCTATCTGGCCGGCCTGCCGGTCGACATGGACCGCCTCTACGCGATCGCGCGCGCGCACAACCTGCGCGTGATCGAGGATGCCGCGCAGGCGCTCGGCTCGACGTGGAACGGCAAGCGCATCGGCGCGATCGGCGACATCGTGTCGTTCAGCTTCCACGCGAACAAGAACCTGACGACGATCGAGGGCGGCGCGCTCGTGCTGAACAACGACGACGAAGCGACGCTCGCGCAGAAATACCGGCTGCAGGGCATCACGCGCAGCGGCTTCGACGGCATGGACTGCGACGTGCTCGGCGGCAAGTACAACCTGACCGACGTCGCCGCGCGCGTCGGCCTCGGCCAGCTGCCGCACCTCGAGCGCTTCACCGCGCAGCGCCGCGCGCTCGTGCGTGCGTATTTCGCCGCGTTCGAGGGCGGTGCGGCCGCGAAGCTCGGCGTCGGCCTGCCGGTCGCCGATTTCGAGAACTGCAACTGGCACATGTTCCAGGTCACGCTGCCGCTCGATAGGCTGTCGATCTCGCGCGCCGAGTTCATGGCGCAGATGAAGGAGCGCGGGATCGGCACGGGCGTGCACTACCCGGCGATCCATCTTTTCACGCTGTACCGCGCGCGCGGCTTCACGGAGGGCATGTTCCCCCACGCCGAGCGGTACGGCGCGTCGACCGTCACGCTGCCGCTCTTCACGCAGATGACGGAAGACGACGTGCGTCGCGTCGTCGACGCCACCAATCAGATTTGCGAACAATACGGAAAGTAAGCGTACATGAGTCACCTTGAAGCACGCGCCGGCCATCCTGGCGCCGCGAGCCCGGAAGTATCGATCGTCATCCCCGTGTACAACGAGGAAGACGGCCTTGCCGCGCTGTTCGCGCGCCTGTACCCGGCCCTCGACGCGCTCGGCACGTCGTACGAAGTGATCCTGATCAACGACGGCAGTCGCGACCGCTCGGCCGCGATGCTCGCGGACCAGTTCCACGTGCGTCCCGACACGACGCGCGTCGTGCTGCTCAACGGCAACTACGGGCAGCACATGGCGATCCTCGCCGGCTTCGCACAGTCGCGCGGCGAGATCGTGATCACGCTCGACGCCGACCTGCAGAACCCGCCCGAGGAAATCGGCAAGCTGATCGCGAAGATGCGCGAGGGCTACGACTACGTCGGCTCGATCCGCAAGCAGCGCCAGGACAGCCTGTGGCGCCGCAAGGCGTCGCAGATGATGAACCGCCTGCGCGAACGCATCACGCGGATCAAGATGACCGACCAGGGCTGCATGCTGCGCGCCTACAGCCGCCGCATCATCGACACGATCAACGTGTGCGGCGAGGTCAACACGTTCATCCCCGCACTCGCCTACACCTTCGCGCAGAAGCCGACCGAGATCGAGGTCGCGCACGAGGAGCGTTTCGCCGGCGAATCGAAGTACTCGCTGTACAGCCTGATCCGGCTGAACTTCGACCTCGTGACCGGCTTCTCGGTCGTGCCGCTGCAATGGCTGTCGTTCATCGGCGTGATCCTGTCGCTCGGCTCGGCCGCGCTGTTCGTGCTGCTGCTCGTGCGCCGCTTCATCGTCGGCGCGGAAGTGCAAGGCGTGTTCACGCTGTTCGCGATCACGTTCTTCCTGCTCGGCGTGATCCTGTTCGCGCTCGGCCTGCTCGGCGAGTACGTCGGCCGCATCTACCAGCAGGTGCGCGCGCGGCCGCGCTACCTGATCCAGGCGGTGCTCGAACAGCATGACGGCATGCCGGCGGCGCCGGTCGGCGCGCATCACACCGGAGCGCAATCGTGAAGCCGCGCGCCGTCGTATTCGCGTACCACAACGTCGGCGTGCGCTGCCTGCAGGTGCTGCTGGCGCGCGGCGTCGACGTCGCCCTCGTCGTCACGCACGAGGACAACCCGAACGAGAACATCTGGTTCGGCAGCGTCGCCTCGGTCGCGGCCGAGCACGGCATCCCGGTGCTCACGCCGGCCGACCCGGCCGATCCGGCGCTGCGCCGCGCGGTATCGGCCGCGCAGCCGGATTTCATCTTCTCGTTCTACTACCGCCACATGCTGCCGGCGGACCTGCTCGCGATCGCGCCGCGCGGCGCGTACAACATGCACGGTTCGCTGCTGCCGAAATACCGGGGTCGGGTGCCGACCAACTGGGCCGTGCTGAACGGCGAGACCGAGACCGGCGCGACGCTGCACGAGATGGCCGCCAAGCCCGACGCGGGCGCGATCGTCGGCCAGACCGCGGTGCCGATCCTGCCGGACGACACCGCCGCGCAGGTGTTCGACAAGGTCACGGTCGCCGCCGAGCAGACGCTCTGGCGCGTGCTGCCGGCGCTGCTCGCCGGCGAAGCGCCGCATCTGCCGAACGATCTGGCGGCCGGCAGCTACTACGGCGGGCGCAAGCCCGAGGACGGCCGCATCGACTGGTCGAAACCGGCCGCGCAGGTCTACAACCTCGTGCGCGCGGTCGCGCCCCCTTACCCGGGTGCGTTTACGGAGATCGACGGCATGCGCTTCGTCGTCGCGCGCGCGCGCCTCGCCGCGCCCGGCAGCGCCGCTGCGATCGCGGCCGCGGATTTGCCGCCCGGCCTGCACGTAAGCGATAATGCGCTATTCGGCGTCTGCGGCGACAGCCGCGCCCTATCCATACTCGAGCTGTGGCAGCAGCGCGACGGCGGCGAAACCGTCGTGACGCCCGCGGAATTCGCGCAGTTCATTCATTCTTCCCGTCATTCATGAAAGCAAAAAAAGTCCTGATCCTGGGTGTGAACGGCTTCATCGGCCACCACCTGTCCAAGCGCATTCTTGAAACCACCGATTGGGAAGTGTTCGGCATGGACATGCAGACCGACCGGCTGGGCGACCTCGTCAAGCACGAGCGGATGCATTTCTTCGAAGGCGACATCACGATCAACAAGGAGTGGGTCGAGTATCACGTGAAGAAGTGCGACGTGATCCTGCCGCTGGTCGCGATCGCGACGCCCGCGACCTACGTCCAGCAGCCGCTGCGCGTGTTCGAGCTCGACTTCGAGGCGAACCTGCCGATCGTGCGTTCGGCCGTCAAGTACGGCAAGCACCTCGTGTTCCCGTCGACCTCCGAGGTCTACGGCATGTGCTCGGACGAGCAGTTCGATCCGGACGCGTCGGCGCTCACCTACGGCCCGATCAACAAGCCGCGCTGGATCTACGCCTGCTCGAAGCAGCTGATGGACCGCGTGATCTGGGGCTACGGGATGGAAGGCCTGAACTTCACGCTGTTCCGTCCGTTCAACTGGATCGGCCCGGGCCTCGACTCGATCTACACGCCGAAGGAAGGCAGCTCGCGCGTGGTCACGCAGTTCCTCGGCCACATCGTGCGCGGCGAGAACATCAGCCTCGTCGACGGCGGCTCGCAGAAGCGCGCGTTCACCGACATCGACGACGGCATCAGCGCGCTGATGAAGATCATCGAAAATCCGAACGGCGTCGCGTCGGGCAAGATCTACAACATCGGGAATCCGAAGAATAATTTCTCGGTGCGCGAACTCGCCCACAAGATGCTCGAGCTGGCCGCGGAATTCCCCGAGTACGCCGATTCGGCGAAGCAGGTGCAGCTCGTCGAGACGACCTCCGGCGCGTACTACGGCAACGGCTACCAGGACGTGCAGAACCGCGTGCCGAAGATCGACAACACGATGCAGGAACTCGGCTGGGCGCCGCAGTCGACCTTCGACGACGCGCTGCGCAAGATCTTCGAAGCGTATCGCGGCCACGTCGCCGACGCGCGCGCACTCGTCGAGCAGCAAGGCTGACGGGACGCTCGCTTGGCTCGCATCGTCCTCAAGATCGACGTCGACACGCTGCGCGGCACGCGCGAAGGCGTGCCGAACCTCGCGCGCATCTTCGACCGCTTCAGCGCGCGCGCAACCTTCCTGTTCAGCCTCGGCCCCGATCACACGGGCTGGGCGCTGCGGCGCGTGTTTCGGCCCGGCTTCCTGAAGAAGGTGTCGCGCACGTCGGTGGTCGAACACTACGGCGTGAAGCAGCTGATGTACGGCGTGCTGCTGCCCGGCCCCGACATCGGCCGCCGCGCGCTCGCCGACATGCGCGCGATTCACGAAGCCGGCTTCGAATGCGGGATCCATACCTGGGATCACGTGTACTGGCAGGACAACGTGCGCATGCGCGACCGCGACTGGACCGCGCGTGAAATGCAGAAGAGCCACGCGCGCTTCGTCGAGGTCTTCGGTGCGCCGCCCGCCACGCACGGCGCGGCCGGCTGGCAGATGAACGACGCGGCGTTCGAGCAGATCGACGCGTGGGGGATGCGCTATGCGTCCGATGGTCGCGGCCATTCGCCGTACCTGCCCGTCGTCGGCGGCCGCACGCTGTCGCACGTGCAGATGCCGACCACGCTGCCGACGCTCGACGAGGTGCTCGGCGTCGACGGCATCGACACGCACAACGTCGCCGCGCACATCCTCAAGTTCACCGAAACCAATCCGCACGACCAGGTGTTCACGCTGCATGCGGAGCTGGAAGGCCAGAAGCTCGCGCCGGTGTTCGAGCAACTGCTCGCCGGCTGGCGCGCGCAGGGCCACACGTTTGCGACGATGGGCGACTACCACGCGACGCTGGACCGCGACTCGCTGCCATCGTACCCTGTCACGTGGGGCGAAATCCCCGGCCGCTCCGGCGAACTGATCGTCCAGCCCGACTGAGTTCGCGCGCGAGCCCGCGCTGCCTGCGGCGCGCCGCGGCAGCGCGCTCCGAATCGCGCCGCCGCGCGCGGCGCCCTTCCATAACAACAGGAGAAACACGTGTCCGTCGAAGTTGACCGTCAAGTTCCCGATTTCACCGCACCGGCCACGGGCGGCGATATTTCGCTGTCCGACCTGCGCGGCAAGAAGCTCGTGCTGTATTTCTATCCGAAGGACAACACGCCGGGCTGCACGACCGAAGGGCTGCAATTCCGCGATCTCTATCCGAAGTTCAAGAAGGCCGGCGCGGAAGTCATCGGCGTATCGCGCGACAGCCTGCGCTCGCATGACAATTTCAAGGCAAAGCTCGAACTGCCGTTCCCGCTGATCTCCGATGCCGACGAGGCGCTGTGCGCGCTGTTCGATGTCATCAAGATGAAGAAAATGTATGGCAAGGAAGTACGCGGCATCGAGCGCTCGACCTTCCTGATCGACGCCGACGGCGTGCTTCGTCAGGCATGGCGCGGCATCAAGGTGCCGGGTCACGTGGACGACGTGCTAAGTGCTGTACAAGCGCTTTGAGGCGCGTTATATTGGGCCGCAATGAATGCCAGTTCGCCCCATATTTCTCGTAGCTGCGCCGGTGCTCGTTGCGATGCTTCCCGGCACCTGACGCGCATCACGACGGTATCAGCCGAGCCGCATGTCCCGGTCCACGGGGCAGCGGCTTTTTTTATGGACTGCGCGCCGGCTCTCGGTCCGGCCCTCAACCCGTGAAGGAGTTGATCGACACTTAGGCGAACCGGCTAGACGAAATTCCTGTGCGCCACCGCGCGCAAACTGCATGCGTTTTCGTCACGCAGGATGCGATCAGCGGCGCACGCCATGCGACACGATTCCTCCCGAGGGACACCATGCCTTTGCCTACTCCCCCCAGCAAGCTCGGCAGCCTGCTGCCGCCCGATGAATACAAGGCGAAAGCGCGGCCCGCGAAAGCCGCGAAGAAATCCGCCGAAGGGGACGCATCCACAGCCGGTGACTATGGCCCGGCCAGCGTGGCCCAACCGATGACCGAAGCCGCGAACACGGCAGCGCCGCTGCGCGCCGTCGCGCCGGCCCAGGAAACCGCGAGCGCGCCCGCGCGCACGCGCAAGAGCAAACAGACCGCTGCGCTGCTGCAGCCGATGCCGGCGCCCGTCGAAGCCGACGCGCCCGTCGCGCGCAGCGACAAGCCGGCCGACGCGAAACCGGTCGCGGCGCCCGCGCGCGATGCCGGCGCCGCGACGAAGTCGCGCAGCCGCAAACCGGCCGACGCCGAGCTGCAGAAGCTGTTCGTGCTCGACACCAACGTGCTGATGCACGACCCGAGCAGCCTGTTCCGTTTCGAGGAACACGACGTCTATCTGCCGATGATGACGCTCGAGGAACTCGACAACCACAAGAAGGGGATGTCCGAAGTCGCGCGCAATGCACGCCAGGTCAGCCGCACGCTCGACGCACTGGTCGCCGACGCGGGCCCGATCTCGGCCGGCATTCCGCTCGCGCGCCTCGGCAGCCGCGAGGCGCTCGGCCGCCTGTACTTCCAGACCAAGCTCGCCGACATCGCGCCGGTCGAGGGCCTGCCCGAAGGCAAGGCCGACAACCAGATCCTCGGCGTCGTGCGCGCGCTGCAGCGCGACCGGCCGGACCGCCAGGTCGTGCTGGTGTCGAAAGACATCAACATGCGGATCAAGGCGCACGCGCTCGGCCTGCCCGCCGAAGACTACTTCAACGACCAGGTGCTCGAGGACAAGGACCTCCTCTACACCGGCGTGCGCGAACTGCCGCAGGACTTCTGGACCCGGCATGCGAAGGGCATGGAGAGCTGGCAGGACACCAAGACGGGCACCACGTACTACCGCGTGACGGGGCCGCTCGTCGCGTCGATGCTCGTCAACGAGTTCGTCTATCTCGAGCCGCAGAACGGCGAACCGACGTTCCATGCGATCGTGCGCGAGCTGAACGGCAAGACCGCGCTGCTGCAGACGCTGCGCGACTACAGCCACCACAAGAACAACGTGTGGGGCATCACCGCGCGCAACCGCGAGCAGAATTTCGCGCTGAACCTGCTGATGAACCCCGAGATCGACTTCGTCACGCTGCTCGGCCAGGCTGGCACCGGCAAGACGCTCGTCGCGCTCGCAGCCGGCCTCGCGCAGGTGCTCGACGACAAGCGCTACAACGAGATCATCGTCACGCGCGCGACCGTGCCCGTCGGCGAGGACATCGGCTTCCTGCCGGGCACCGAGGAAGAGAAGATGCAGCCGTGGATGGGCGCCTTCGACGACAACCTCGAAGTGCTGCAGAAGACCGACGACGCGGCCGGCGAATGGGGCCGTGCGGCGACGCAGGAGCTGATCCGCTCGCGACTGAAGGTCAAGAGCATGAACTTCATGCGCGGCCGCACGTTCGTCGACAAGTACCTGATCATCGACGAGGCGCAGAACCTGACGCCGAAGCAGATGAAGACGCTCGTCACGCGCGCGGGCCCCGGCACGAAGATCGTGTGCCTCGGCAACATCGCGCAGATCGACACGCCTTATCTGACGGAAGGCAGTTCGGGCCTCACCTATGTCGTCGACCGCTTCAAGGGCTGGGGCCACAGCGGTCACGTGACGCTCGCGCGCGGCGAACGCTCGCGACTCGCCGACTACGCGTCGGACATCCTGTAACGCACGGCGCGGCCAGCCGGCCGGCTTCCGATGCCTGACGGCGCTCCCTTCCGGAGCGCCGTTTTATTTTGGGGTCGCAAACCCTGATAACGCTCTGTTACGAAAACGACGACGGTTTACGCGCGAAACTTCAAGTAAATTCTCAGGAATGGTTGCGCAAGCCCTGTCGGAGCGTCTACCATCGGGCCTATCCGTTGTCATACGAATGACGGGCGCGTCGCGCCCGTCCCGTCTTTCATGCTTCGAATCTGGGTTCCCGTCGCCGTCGTTTCGCTGCTCGCGGCCTGCTCCAGCGTGCCGCCGCAGACGGCATCGCGCTCGTCCGGCATGACGATCACGACGCCGCGCGCGTTCCCGCCGCCCGCCAATTTCCCGAAATTCGTCGACCACAGCGTCGGCCAGGAAGAAATCTCGATCCAGGCGATGAGCCTGGTCGGCGTGCCCTATCGCTGGGGCGGCAACACGCCGACCAGCGGCTTCGACTGCAGCGGGCTGGTGCGCTACGTGATCGGCCGCGCGGCCGACGTGAACCTGCCGCGCACGACCGCCGACATGAGCAGCCGCGGCGTGTCGATCGATCCCGACCAGATCGCGCCCGGCGACCTGATCTTCTTCAATACGACCGGGCGGCCGCATTCGCACGTCGGCATCTACGTCGGCAAGCTGCGCTTCGTGAATGCGCCGTCGACCGGCGGCACCGTGCGGCTCGACTATCTGACGAACCCGTACTGGGCGAAGCGGTTCGACGGGATTCGCCGCGTCGCGCCGCCTCGCGCGAAGCCGACGCCGTTCGATGCGCCGACGTATGAAGCGCGGCGCGACGAGCCGCGCACGCCGGCGGCGGCCGCAGCTGTGCCGGCGCCTGCACCCGCGCCGGTCGTGGCGGCTGCCGCGCCGCAGCCGCCGGCTTATGCGGCGACGCAACGCGTGTCGGCGCCCTCGCCCGCGCCAGTCGTTGCCGCCGCACCGCCCGCATCCACCGTATCGACCGCCGCAGCCGCGCCCGCCGATCCGTACGAGCCGCCGCCGGCCCGCCTGTCCGCGGCGCGGCAACAGGCGGCGTCCGCGGGCGGCGATGCGATTGCCGCGACGTCGAATGCGACGTCGAACGCGGCAGCCGCCGGCGCGCCGGAGGTCGGCACGCAGATTCCGACGACGGCGCTGACCGCCGCCGAAGCCGCCGCCTTCGATGCGGAGCCGCCGGCCGCGCCTTCTCGTAATAGCGAGCCGGCCGCCGTGCAGGTGCTGCGCGCATCGACGCAGTCCGCGCCGGTCGGGGCCCGCACCGGCACCGCCGACGACCCGATCGCCCGCTTCGCGAACGGCAGCTATTGACGGCGTCGGGCCCGTCACGCCGGGGTTCGCGCATGTCGCGGGAGCCCGGCGACCACGATGGCGCCCTTCCCGCATCGGCGTTAGTCATCGTCATTTCGCCTGCTTGCCGATCGTCCCGGCGACCGGCGCTTCCTGTCGGGTCATCAACGGCACGCGCCACTTCTCGGACACACGCGCAGACCAGCATCGCAAGCCCGTCTCCCACACCGCAAACCGCCCCTCCACACGCGCAAAAAAAAACGCCGCAGCCTGTTCGGCATGCGGCGTTTCGTGCGTCGAAGCGTCGAGCGTTGCGCGCGTCGGCAATCAGAAGATCCGGTGTCCGAGCCACCAGCCGCCGGCTGCGATCAGCGCGGAGGCCGGAATCGTCAGCACCCACGCCCACACGATATTGCCGGCCACGCCCCAGCGCACGGCCGACAGCTTCTGCGTCGCGCCGACGCCGACGATCGCGCCGGTAATCGTATGCGTGGTCGAGACCGGAATGCCGAGGAACGACGCGATGAACAGCGTGATCGCACCGCCGCTTTCCGCGCAGAAGCCGCCGACCGGCTTGAGCTTCGTGATCTTCTGGCCCATCGTGCGCACGATGCGCCAGCCGCCGAACAGCGTGCCGAGGCCCATCGACAGGTAGCACGCGCCGATCACCCATGCCGGCGGCGCATCGGACGTCGCCGACGCATAGCCGGACGCGATCAGCAGCATCCAGATGATGCCGATCGTCTTCTGCGCATCGTTGCCGCCGTGTCCGAGGCTGTACAGCCCGGCCGACAGCAGCTGCAGCCGGCGGAAGCGCCGGTCCACCTTGCTGGGCGCGGTGCGGAAATACAGCCACGACACGCCGAGCATGAACAGCGAGCCGAGGATGAAGCCGAGCAGCGGCGAAATGAAGATGAACGCGACGGTCTTCATCAGGCCGTCGAGGTTCAGCGAGCTCCAGCCCGACTTCGCGAGCGCCGAGCCGACGAGGCCGCCGATCAGCGCATGCGACGAGCTCGACGGGATCCCGTAGTACCAGGTGATCACGTTCCAGCCGATCGCGCCGACCAGCGCGCCGAACACGACGTAGTGGTCGACGATGTCAGGGTCGATGGTGCCTTTGCCGACCGTCTGCGCGACCTTCAGGTGGAAGATGAAGTACGCGATGACGTTGAACGCGGCGGCGAACACGACGGCCTGCTGCGGCTTCAGCACGCCGGTGGACACGACCGTGGCGATCGAGTTCGCCGCGTCGTGGAAGCCGTTCATGAAGTCGAATACGAGCGCGACGAGCACCAGCGTCGCGACCATCCATAGGGCGAGTTGTATCGAATGCATCGTGGTCCGCTCAGGCGTTTTCCAGCACGATGCCTTCGATGATGTTGGCGACGTCCTCGCATTTGTCGGTGATCTCTTCGAGCAGCTCGTAGATCGCCTTCAGCTTGATGAGCGTCTTCACGTCGTCTTCCTCGCGGAACAGCTTCGACATCGCCGAGCGCAGCACGCGATCGGCTTCCGACTCCCAGCGATCGATCTCCTCGCACTGCTTGAGGATCTGCGCGGACTGCTTCATGTCGGACAGCAGCGCAACGGCCTGCTGCACGTGCTGCGCCGACTGCGTGACGATGTGCGCGAGCTGGCTCGCCTCGGACGTGACGGCACGCACGTCGTACAGCGACACGGCCGTCGCGACGTCCTCCATCAGGTCGAGGATGTCGTCCATCGTCGTGATCAGCTTGTGGATTTCGTCGCGATCGAGCGGCGTGATGAAGGTCTTGTGCAGCAGATCGATCGCTTCGTGCGTGAGCTTGTCCGCGGCCTTCTCGGCCGACTGCACGTTTTGCTTGTGGATCTCGGCATCGGCGAGATTGTCGATCAGCAGTTCGAGCTCGCGGCCACCGGAAACGATGTGCTTCGCGTGCGCGTTGAAGAGTTCAAAGAACTTGCCCTCGGTGGGCATGAATCGACCGAACATGGGATTCCTGAGAAATTGTCAAACGACTGTCACGAAAACGGGCGATATTGTACCGTTTTCGGTTGCGCCGCGACGCGCGCATATGCGCACGCCGGGATTGGATACAACGCTCGGCGAAATAAGGGTTTACATCCAGCCTTACTCGCCGTAGAAGTTTTGCGCCCCCGCAAAGTTGTCGAACTTCGTGTATTGCCCCAGGAACGTGAGTCGAACGGGGCCGATCGGACCGTTACGCTGCTTGCCGATGATGATTTCGGCCGTGCCCTTGTCGGGGCTGTCCGGGTTGTAGACTTCGTCGCGGTAGATGAACAGGATCACGTCCGCATCCTGTTCGATTGCGCCCGATTCACGCAGGTCCGACATCACCGGGCGCTTGTTCGGCCGCTGCTCGAGACCGCGGTTGAGCTGCGACAGCGCGATCACCGGCACGTCGAGTTCCTTGGCCAGACTCTTCAGCGAACGCGAGATTTCCGAGATTTCGGTTGCCCGGTTCTCGCCCTGCGACGAGCCCGACATCAGCTGCAGATAGTCGACGATGATCAGGCCGAGCTTGCCGCACTGGCGCGCCAGACGCCGCGCGCGCGAGCGCAGCTCCATCGGGTTCAGGCCGCCCGTTTCGTCGATGAACAGCTGCGCCTCGCTCATCTTCTGCACCGCATGCGTCAGCTTCGGCCAGTCTTCGTCCGTCAGGCGGCCGGTACGCATCCGGTGCTGGTCGAGCCGGCCGATCGAGCCGAGCATCCGCATCACGAGCTGGGTGCCCGGCATTTCCATCGAGAACACTGCGACCGGCAGGCCGTACTCGACCGCGACGTATTCGCCGATGTTCATCGAGAACGCCGTGTTGTGCGTCACGACGTAATCGTCGGTCACGTACAGCCGCGACGGATGCGAGACCGAAATGCACTGCGTGGCCGTCCGGCGCGTCGGCTCGATGCCGACGATGACCGGCATCTTGCGGCGTGTGCGCCCGCCCGTGAGACGCTCGCGCTTGCCCTCGAACAGGAACAGGCTCTGCGGGTCCGGATGGCTGATCGTGCATACGTAAGCCGTCGCACCGGCCTTGCGCTCGCCGCCGACCGTGAAGCTCGTCGCCTTTTCGGCGACCTGGCACCACGCCCCGAGCGAGCGCGCCAGTTCGCGCACGTCGTTCGCCAGTTGCGCACTGGCGGTCGAATAACGCACCGTCCCCCACGATTCGACCCAGCCGTCCGTGTCGAGCAGCCCGCGCAGCAGGTCCAGTCGCGCGTCCTTGTCCGCATCGAGGTAAATGCGCGGGATGAACTTGTCGTAGCTCGTCCTGCCCCATACCCCGAGCCGCTCGAGCGCCGCCTTGAGCGGATTGGCGGACGGCCGGGCCTCGTCGGCCGTCGACGGCCGGCGCTTGATGCGCCAGTCGTACTGGCCCGCGTATTCGAGCTCGAGCGACGCGTCGACGCGCGCGCGCATCCGATTCAAGGTTTCCTCGGCCTTCACGCTGAAACGCACGGCCGTACCGCCGAGCGCGCCGTCGCCGAGCAGCGCGCCGAGCACCCACGGATCGACGGGCAACGCCTCGCGGTGACCGAACTCGCCGCTCGGCATGTCGATCCACAACCGGTTCCGGTAGCGCTCGCGCGTCAGTAGCGTGCGAATCTCCGCGGTCGACAGCACGCGCGGCTTTTCCCATTCGCGGAAATGTACGCACCACAGGTGCTCGTCGCAGCATTCGGCCGAGCGCCCGTCCGAAAAGCGGACCCGATAGACCTGGCGTTCGCCCTGCGGGTAGATGCCCGTCACGATCGACGGCGCGCCGTCGACCGATGCAAGCGCGTCGCCGACCGCCAGTTCGCCCATCGGCTTCCAGCCCGTCAGCGTCCTGACGCGCGCGTCGAGCGGCTGGGCCTTGCCCATCGACGGCCGCCCGGCCACGATGATCAATTCGCCGCCATGCATCCCCGACGTCATCCGGTCGAGGTCGACGAAGCCCGTCGGCGTGCCCGTGACGTCGCTCGGGTTCGCGGTGTGGTACAGCGTGTCGATGCGCTCGACGACCTGCGTGAGCAGCGGTCCGATCTCGAGGAAGCCCTGGTTGCCGCGCGCGCCCTCTTCGGCGATCGAGAACACCTTCGACTCGGCCTCGTCGAGCAGCTGGCGGACTTCCTTGCCCTGCGGATTGAACGCGTCGGCCGAGATTTCGTCGGCGACCGACACGAGCCGGCGCAGCACCGCGCGGTCGCGCACGATTTCCGCATAGCGGCGGATGTTCGCGGCGCTCGGCGTGTTCTGGGCCAGCGCATTCAGGTAGGCGAGCCCGCCGACGTCCTCGGCCTTGCCGGACGTCGTCAGCGCTTCGTACACGGTCACGACGTCGGCCGGGCGCGTCGCCGCGATCAGCCGGCCGATATGCTCGTAGATGATCCGGTGGTCGTAGCGGTAGAAGTCGCCCTGCGACAGGAAGTCGGCAATCCGGTCCCATGCCGCGTTGTCGAGCAACAGGCCGCCCAGCACCGACTGTTCGGCTTCGACCGAGTGCGGCGGGACTTTCAGCGAATCGAGTTGGGGATCTTGCGGCGCGTTCATGGGTTGGGATTATCGCGAATTGAACGCCGGTACGCTACCGCTCACCGGCGATCGGCAATAAAAAAGGCAGGCCCCGGTTGCCCGGGCGCCTGCCCCTGTTCCTGCCCGGACGGCGCGAGCCGCCCGGCAAGAGTGCGTACGCTTAAGCGTGGTCGCCGATCACGTTGATCGTGACGTCGACGACGACGTCCGTGTGCAGCGCGACCTGGACGTTGTGCTCGCCGATCATCTTCAGCGGGCCTTCCGGCATGCGAACCTGCAGCTTCTCGACCGCGAAGCCTGCCTTCTTCAGCAGTTCGGCGACGTCTGCGTTCGTGACCGAGCCGAACAGACGGCCGTCCACGCCCGACTTCTGCGTGATTTCGAACGACTGGCCAGCCAGCTTCTCGCCGACAGCCTGCGAAGCAGCCAGCTTTTCAGCGGCGATCTTCTCGAGCTCTGCACGGCGCACTTCGAATTCGGCGATCGCTTCCTTCGTTGCACGGCGAGCCTTGCGGTTCGGGATCAGGAAGTTGCGAGCGTAACCGTCCTTGACCTTGACGATATCGCCGAGGTTGCCCAGATTGGCGACTTTTTCCAACAGAATGATTTGCATTCGAATTCTCCTTATTGCGTCGCCTGATTACGCCTTGTGCTGATCGGTGTACGGCAGCAGCGCGAGGAAACGCGCGCGCTTGATCGCCGTATCCAGCTGACGCTGATAGTGCGCCTTCGTACCCGTCAGACGAGCCGGCGTGATCTTGCCGTTTTCGCCGATGAAGTCCTTCAGCGTTTCCGTGTCCTTGTAGTCGATCTGCTCGACGCCGGCTGCCGTGAAGCGGCAGAACTTCTTGCGCTTGAAGAGCGGGTTTTGTTGCTGACGACGCTTGTCGAATTTCTTACCAGTGGGGCGGGCCATGTTCAGTCCTTTCCAATGTCCTGCAATGCTGTGATGTGAAACACCAAGGTTCGCGCGTTGCGGCTTTTCCTGGCCAGGAAGCCCGTGAACAGCGTTTCGACGCCCAGTTCACATCGCTCCAGCCTGCCGCTCGCCTCGCCGGCCGCCACCGCCTCGATCGTCATGTCGACCCGACGGGGAATGCCTGCCTCGACGACTTCCGTGCTGTGCTGCAACGTCGCGCTTGCGATCGGAACGCCGGCGGGCGTGTATCGCACCGCTGCGCGCTCGACGACGCTTGCCGTCAATTGCAACCTGTTCACGTGAGTGGCGTGCTCCTTGGTGGCTTAATCGAGACGAGCTTAAGCCTGCGCTTCGGTCGGCTGAGCAGCAGCCGCCTTCTTGGCTTCTTCGCGCTGAACTTCCTTCATCATCGGCGACGGGCCGGTTTCGGCCTTCTTCATCTTGACGATGAGGTGACGCAGCACGGCGTCGTTGAACTTGAACGCGTGTTCGAGTTCGTCGAGCGTCGTCTGGTCGCACTCGATGTTCATGCAGACGTAGTGAGCCTTCGCGAGTTTCTCGATCATGTAGGCCAGCTGGCGACGGCCCCAGTCTTCGACGCGGTGGATCTGGCCACCGTGCGACGTGATCGTGGTCTTGTAACGCTCGATCATCGCGGGCACTTGCTCGCTCTGATCGGGGTGCACGATGAAGACGATTTCGTAATGACGCATTACACACTCCTTGTGGATTGAAGCCACCCGGGCGTCTGAACCGGTGTGGCAAGTGAGAAGCCGAAGATTCTAACCCGATTACGGGGCGCGTGCAAGGCTGATCGACGATTCGCGACCGGATTCGGCCGTGTTTTCAACGACTTGAAGGGCTCCGGCCGCCGCAAACCGCGCCGGCATGGTCGTTTGCGGATCGGGGACGGATCGCAATGCGCGTGTTGACAGGGCGAGCCTTCGGGGCGGCCCGCCGCCCGCGGTCACTCCACGCGCGTGCCCGCCAGCCGCGCGTCGAGCGCCGTCCGGAACGCCGCGAGCGCGGACGGTTCCGCGTCGGTCACGGCCCACCACGTCATCCCGGCCGCGTCCCAGCGGTCGAGCGCGTAGCCCTGCGACACGGTCGCATACGGCGCGCCGCGGCCCTCGCCCGCCGGTCGCACGTAGACGTCGATCACGTGCTGCCGGTAGCGGTACACGAGCACCGCGACGCGCCGACGCCCGACATAGTCGAGCCGGCCGCCGACCAGCGCGAAGCCGCTCGCGGCCAGATCCTCGACCGGCGGCGCATAGTCGAGCCGCCCGTTGAACCACGGCTTGACCGTGTGCCGGTCGGTCGAGATCACGTCGATGTCGCGCGCGGACAGACCCGCCCGCACGTGGCTCGCGACGAGTTCGTCGACCGTGCGGTCGGTGTCGGCGCGGTGCGCGGACAGCGCCATCCCGGCCGCGGCCGCCAGCGCGACCAGCAGCGCGACGCCCCAGCCGAGGCCCGGCAGCGCGCCGACGCGCGGCCCCGGGCCCGCGGACGCCGGGCGCGCCGACGCGCCGCGACCGCCCGGCCACGAGAACCAGTGACGGCCGCGCGGCTGCGGCTGCGGCTGAGATTCGAACCCGGGACGGGACGCCGGCTCCGGCTGCTGCGCTGCGCGGCCCGCCGACGCGCCCTCCGCCCCCGGCAAACCCGCGAGGATGCGCGCACGCAGCGCGTCCGGCGCGCGATGATAATCCGCCTGCCGCACGGCCCGCCCCAGCGCGACGATCCGCGCGCGCTCGCGACGGCACGCGTCGCACCCTTCGACATGCCGCTGCACACGCAGCGCATCAGGCGCCGACAACTCGCGATCGACGTCCGCATCCAGCAGCGCGCGTGCTTCGTTACAGTCCATCGATCGCCTCCGATGCGGTTCCGCCGGCCGCCGCCCGCCCCGGCCTGGCGCCGGCTGACGGCGTTGGCGGGCCGTCCAGCAGCGCGGCAAGCCGGCGCCGGCCGCGCGCGAGCCGCGACATGACCGTGCCGACCGGCACGTCCGCGATCGCCGCGATCTCGCGGTAGCTCAGGTCCTCCATCTCGCGCAGCACCAGCACCTCGCGGTACTCGGCGGGCAGCTTCGCGAGCGCGTCGTTCACGAGCCGGACGTTCTCGCCGCGCAGCAGATGCGCGAGCGGATCCTCGCTCGCCGGCTGCCAGTCGTCGGGCAAGTCGGCGTCGTCGAGCGCCTCGGGCACCGCGACTTCATGCGCATGGGTGCGGCGCCGCCACTCGGTGTACCAGGCATGGCGCACGATCGTCAGCAGCCATGGCCGCGCGTTGTCGCCGCGACACGAATCGATGAAGCGCAGCGCGCGCACGCAGGCCTCCTGCACGACGTCGTCGGCGTCGCCGGCGCTGCCGCTCAGCCAGCGCGCAAGGTTGTACGCGGCGTCGAGATGCGGCAGCACGAGCGCGCGAAACCGCTCGCCGCGCGCCGCCGCGTCGCGCTCCGACTGCCCATCGACCGCCTGTCCGGCTTGCCCCACATGGCCTCCCTGGTCCCGGCGGCCGAAGCCGCGCCCCTGCTGCGCGATGCCCGGACAGACCGGCTTCGCGCGCGCTCGATGACCTATACCGGCGCTGTGTCGAGTTTATTCCCGCCGCATGGATGCAAAACGGAAAATAACCGGATACCCACGCCGGGACAGGCGCAGACAAGCACTGCCCGCGTTACGGCGTGCTGCTCCAGTAACCGGGGCGCGCATAGGCGTCGCGCAGATAGTCGATGAAATAGCGCACGCGCGCGGGCACATAGCGCTGCTGCGGATAGACCGCAAGAATGTCGTAGTCGGGCAGCGCGTATTCGTCGAGCACGGTCTCGAGTTCGCCCGTTTCGAGCTGGGCGGCGATTTCCCACGTCGAGCGCCAGCCGAGCCCGAGGCCTTCGGCCACCCAGCGATGCAGCAGTTCGCCGTCGTTGCAGTCGAGATTGCCCGTCACGCGCATCGTCACGATCTTGCCGTGACGCTGGAAATACCAGCCGCGGTTCTGCCCGCCCTGCAGGTTGAACGCGAGACAGTTGTGCTGCAGCAGGTCGTCGAGCGATTTCGGGCGCCCGTGCCGGCGAAAGTATCCGGGCGTGCCGCAGACGACGCGCCGGTTCGACGCAAGCTTCACCGCGACGAAGTTCGGGTCGACCGCGCCGCCGATCCGGATCGACAGGTCGTAGCCTTCGCGCACCAGGTCGACGACGCGATCGGTCAGGTTGAACGACAGCTGCATCTCGGGCTTGTCGGCGAGAAAGCCCGGCGCATGCGGCGCGACGTGCTTGCGGCCGAACGCGGCCGGCGCGGACACGATCAGGTGCCCGCTGACCGCCCGCCGCCCGGCGGCCAGCTCGTTCTCGGCCTGGTCCCACTCGCTGAGCAGCCCGCGGCAGCGTTCGAGGAAGGCCGCGCCCTCCTCGCTGACGACGAGCCGCCGCGTCGAGCGATACATCAGCTTCACGCCGAGCCGCTTTTCGAGCGCGTCGATGCGCCGCCCGAGCACGACCGGCGACACGCCCTCCTCGAGCGCCGCCGCCGCCAGGCTCCCCGCGTCCGCCACCCGCACGAACGTCTCGATCTGCTTGAAACGATCCATCCCTGTCTCCGTTGGACCAGTTGCCGGCGCGCAGGCAGCCGTACCGGTCCGATGCTTCGACGACGCGCGGAGCGTGCAGCCACGCCCGGCCGCGCGGGCCCGCCGCCCGCCGTCCGGCATCGGCGAAAGCCCCGTCCACCCGTCATTCGATACTTTTAGTTTCGAAATAAGCGACTTCGGCTGATCTTATCAAACCTTTCCTGCATCCCTAAAGTGTCCTCAACAGATCGATTACCGAGATCCACCCCATTTCAGGTTCAAGGAGACATTCATGGCCAAGATGAGAGCTGTCGACGCCGCCGTGCTCGTGCTCGAGAAGGAAGGCATCCAGACCGCGTTCGGCGTGCCCGGCGCGGCAATCAACCCGTTCTACTCCGCGATGCGCAAGTCGGGCGGCATCAGCCACGTGCTGGCCCGCCACGTCGAAGGCGCGTCGCACATGGCCGAAGGCTTCACGCGTGCCGCGCCGGGCAACATCGGCGTGTGCATCGGCACGTCCGGCCCGGCCGGCACCGACATGATCACGGGCCTGTACTCGGCATCGGCCGACTCGATTCCGATCCTCGCGATCACGGGCCAGGCGCCGCGCGCGCGTCTCTACAAGGAAGACTTCCAGGCCGTCGACATCGAGTCGATCGCGAAGCCCGTCACCAAGTGGGCCGTCACCGTGCGCGAGCCGGCGCTGGTGCCGCGCGTGTTCCAGCAGGCGTTCCACCTGATGCGCTCGGGCCGCCCGGGCCCGGTGCTGGTCGACCTGCCGATCGACGTGCAGCTCGCCGAGATCGAATTCGACATCGACACGTACGAACCGCTGCCGGTCTACAAGCCGGCGGCCACCCGCGCGCAGATCGAGAAGGCGCTCGCGATGCTCAACGACGCGGACAAGCCGCTGATCGTGTCGGGCGGCGGCGTGCTCAACGCGGCGGCCGAGGACCTGCTCGTGCAGTTCGCCGAAACGATCGGCGTGCCGGTGATCCCGACGCTGATGTCGTGGGGCGCGATTCCCGACGACCACCCGCTGATGGCCGGCATGGTCGGCCTGCAGACGTCGCACCGCTACGGCAACGCGACGATGCTCGCCTCCGACTTCGTGCTCGGCATCGGCAACCGCTGGGCGAACCGCCACACCGGCAGCGTCGACGTCTACACGAAGGGTCGCAAGTTCGTGCACGTCGACATCGAGCCGACGCAGATCGGCCGCGTGTTCGGCCCCGATCTCGGCATCGTGTCCGATGCGAAGGCCGCGCTCGAACTGTTCGTCGCGGTGGCGCAGGAATGGAAGGCCGCCGGCAAGCTGAAGGACCGCAGCGCGTGGGTTGCCGAATGCCAGGAGCGCAAGCGCACGCTGCAGCGCAAGACGCACTTCGACAACGTGCCGGTCAAGCCGCAGCGCGTGTACGAAGAGATGAACAAGGTGTTCGGCCGCGATACCTGCTACGTCAGCACGATCGGCCTGTCGCAGATCGCCGCCGCGCAGTTCCTGCATGTGTTCAAGGCGCGCAACTGGATCAACTGCGGCCAGGCGGGCCCGCTCGGCTGGACGATTCCCGCCGCGCTCGGCGTGCGTGCGGCCGATCCGAGCCGCCCGATCGTCGCGCTGTCCGGCGACTACGACTTCCAGTTCATGATCGAGGAACTGGCGGCCGGCGCGCAGTTCAAGCTGCCGTACGTGCACGTGGTCGTGAACAACTCGTACCTGGGGCTGATCCGCCAGGCGCAGCGCGCGTTCGACATGGACTACTGCGTGCAGCTCGCGTTCGACAACGTGAACGCGCCGGAGCTGAACGGCTATGGCGTCGACCATGTGGCGGTGGCCGAAGGCCTCGGCTGCAAGGCGCTGCGCGTGTTCAAGCCGGAAGAGATCGAACCCGCGCTGAAGCAGGCGCAGTCGCTCGCGGAAGAGTTCAGCGTGCCGGTGGTCGTCGAGGTGATCCTCGAGCGCGTGACGAACATCTCGATGGGCACCGAGATCGATGCGATCAACGAGTTCGAGGAACTGGCCGAGAAGGCCGAGCACGCGCCGACCGCGATCTCGATGCTCGACTGACCCGCAGGACATTTTTTGACTGACCGACCGAAGAGGCTTAGCTCATGCCGAAGTTTGCTGCAAACCTGACCATGCTGTTCAACGAAGTGCCGTTCCTCGACCGCTTCAAGGCGGCCGCGGACGCGGGCTTCGACGCCGTCGAGTTCCTGTTCCCGTACCCGTATGCGAAAGAGGAACTCGCCGAACGGCTCGAGACGCACCGCCTGCGCCTCGTGCTGCACAACCTGCCGGCCGGCAACTGGGACCAGGGCGAGCGCGGGATCGCGTGCCTGCCCGATCGCATCGGCGAATTCCAGGAAGGCGTCGGCCGCGCGATCGAGTACGCGAAGGCGCTGAAGGTGCCGCAGCTGAACTGCCTCGTCGGCATTCCGTCGGCGAGCACCGCGCGTGACAAGACCTTCGTGACGATCGTCGACAACCTGCGCTTCGCGGCCGATGCGCTCAAGCGCGAAGGCATCCGCCTGCTGGTCGAGCCGTGCAACAGCTTCGACATCCCGGGCTTCGCGCTGAACCGTTCGGCCGAAGGGCTCGACGTGATCCGCGCGGTCGGCTCGGACAACCTGTTCCTGCAGTACGACATCTATCACATGCAGCGCATGGAAGGCGAACTGGCCGCGACGATCGAACGCAACCTCGCGTCGATCGGCCACGTGCAGCTCGCGGACAACCCGGGCCGCAACGAGCCGGGCACCGGCGAGATCAACTACGCGTTCCTGTTCGCGCTGCTCGACCGGCTCGGCTATAGCGGTTACGTCGGCTGCGAATACAAGCCCCGCACCACCACGACGGAAGGACTCGGCTGGCTGCAAAGCGTCGCCGGCTGCGCAGCGGGTTCCGCGCGCCGCGCCGCCTGAGCCCCCGCCTTCCCCGTTTTCGCCCCTATAGGAGACTTTCACATGGCAACCATCGGTTTCATCGGCCTCGGCATCATGGGCGCGCACATGGCGCGCAACCTGCTCAAGGGCGACCACCAGCTCGTCGTGAACGGCGCGTTCCCGATCCCCGACGATCTGCGCGCGAGCGCGAAGGTCGTCGCGAACTCGACCGAAGTCGCGCAGAACGCGGACATCATCATCTCGATGGTGCCGGATACGCCCGACGTGCGTAACGTGCTGTTCGCCGACGACGGCGTCGCGAAAGGCCTGACGGCCGGCAAGCTCGTGATCGACATGAGCTCGATCTCGCCGCTCGACACGCAGGAATTCGCGAAGCAGATCAACGCGCTCGGCTGCGACTACCTCGACGCGCCGGTGTCCGGCGGCGAAGTCGGCGCGCGTGAAGCGTCGCTGACGATCATGGTCGGCGGCCCGGAGAAGGCGTTCGAGCGCGCCAAGCCGCTGTTCGAGAAGATGGGCAAGAACATCACGCTCGTCGGCGACAACGGCGCGGGCCAGACCTGCAAGGTCGCGAACCAGATCATCGTCGCGCTGAACATCGAGGCCGTCGGCGAAGCGCTGCTGTTCGCCGCGCGCTCGGGCGCGGATCCGGAGCGCGTGCGCCAGGCGCTGATGGGCGGCTTCGCGGCGTCGCGCATCCTCGAGGTGCACGGCGCGCGGATGACGAAGCGCACGTTCGATCCGGGCTTCCGCATCGAGCTGCATCAGAAGGACCTGAACCTCGCGCTCGACGGCGCACGCAAGCTCGGCCTCGCACTGCCGCACACCGCGAGCGCGCAGCAGCTGTTCAGCGTGTGCGCATCGCACGGCGGCAAGGCATGGGATCACTCGGCGCTCGTGCGCGCGCTCGAAATCATGTCGAACTTCGAGATCGAGAAGACCGCAGGCTGAGCGCAGGCCGCGTGACGCGGATGCCATGACGCGCGCTCCGTCGCAATGACGGACGCGCGGGAAACACAGCGCGACGGGCCATGGCCGGTCGCATCGATGCGCACGGCGCATCACGGTGGGGCGCCCCGCCGCGTATCGCTATCGCGTGCGCGGCGGGGCGAAAAACGCCGCTCTGGGCTGAGAGCGGCGTGGTGGGGTCCGCAGCGGCACCCGGCGGCGCCGGGGAAGCCTTGGTCGGTCAGACGTCGTCGTCGGGTGTCCGCCTGTCGGATTTCGCGTATTACATTTCTTTACGTTCGGGCGTGCGATTTTTCATGCAATCGTCGCCATGAACGCCTACACTTTCGCCACGCCTTTCGAGAAAACCGCCGCGCCTGCGCCCGCCTCCGGTGGCCGCACCCAGCGCGGTGTTTTTTTCGCCACTTCACGGCGCGTTTTCTTTTCAACCACCTAAGGAGTGCAACGATGGGTCTTCTTTCGTTTATTAAAGAGGCGGGTGAAAAACTGCTCGGTCACGCCGACGCGCAAGCGGCGGAAGATCCGAATGCCGCGAACCAGACCGCGGCCGACGCAATCAAGAACTACATCAGCACGCAGGGTCTCGACACGTCGAACCTGACCGTCGCGTTCGACGGCGCGTCGCGCACCGTGTCGCTGTCGGGCAGCGTGCCCGATCTCGATACGAAGGCCAAGGTCAAGGTCGCGGCCGGCAACGTGCATGGCGTCGCGGGCGTCAACGACGACGGCCTGCAGCCTGACGATCCGGAAGTCCAGTACCACGACGTGAAGCCGGGCGACACGCTGTCGGCGATCGCGAAGGAAGTGTACGGCGACGCGAACAAGTATCCGGCGATCTTCGAAGCGAACAAGCCGATGCTGTCGAGCCCGGACCGGATCTATCCGGGCCAGAAGCTCGTGATTCCGCCGCAGTCCTGATCATTCGCGCGGTTTCGAGGTACAGAAAAAGCAGGCCGATGGCCTGCTTTTTTCATGGGCGCTGCCGGACCGCCGGGCCGCCCGCGCGGCGGCCGTCGCTCGGCAGTCTGTCAGCAGGTGTCGAACAGGCGCTGCAGTTCGTCGCGCGCGACGATGCCGTTCGCGAGCGCGAGCATCAGCAGCACGCGCGCCTTGAACGGGCTCAGCGACCCCGCGCTCACGAAGCCGAGCGCATCGTCGTTCGCCGCGCCGTTGCGCATCACATGCCCCGAGCCGACGCGCGAGGCGCGCACCACGGCAACGCCCGCCTTCGCCGCATCGGCCAGCGCCGCCTGCAGCGTCGCGTGGATCGAGCCGTTGCCGGTGCCCGCGACGACGAGCCCGCGCACGCCGGCCGCGACGAACGCATCGACGGCCGTGCGCGTCGCGCCCGCGTAGCTCGCGACGACGTCGACCGGCGGCCACGCATCGGCGATCGCCAGCCGCGCATCGCGCGAACGCGTGACGCGGCGCGCGAATTCGACGCGGCCGTCCTGCACCCAGCCGAGCGCGCCGAGCTCCGGCGAGTGGAACGCATCGACCGCGTAGGTGCTCGTCTTTACGACATCGCGCGCGCCGTGGATCCGGTTGTTGAACGCGACCAGCACGCCCTGCCCGCGCGCGGCCGGATCGGCGGCGACCGTCACCGCGTTCAGCAGGTTCAGCGGGCCGTCGGACGACAGCGCGGTCGCCGGACGCATCGCGGCCGTCAGCACGACGGGCTTGTCGCCGCGCGCGACCAGGTGCAGCGCGTAGGCGGTTTCCTCGAGCGTGTCGGTGCCGTGCGTGATCACGATGCCGTCGACCGCCGGGTCGGCGCTCAGCGCGGCAACGCGCGCGGCCAACGTATTCCACAGCGGCAGCGCGAGATCCTTGCTGTCGATGCTGGCGACCTGTTCGGCGTCGACGCGCGCGACCGACGCAAGCGCGGGCACCGCCTCGAGCAGGAAATTGACGCCGAGCGCGCCGGCCTGATAGCCGGCCGTGCTGGCCGCGTCGGGCGCGGCGCCGGCGATCGTGCCGCCGGTGGCGAGCACGACGATGCGCGGCAGGAGCGCCGCGGACGAAGGAGAAGCGGAGTTCGGAGTATTCATGGCCGCGATTGTAATGGTTGGCGGCCGGAATCCATCGGATTCGGCGACACCGCCGCGCCGCGCGCTCATGGTTTATCCCGATCGCCGCGGCGCGCGCGACGTCAACGCTCGCGCGACCGGCGGCGTTATAGGAAGTGCCGTTTTGGTGTTTTCACATTGATTTGCCATAATCGGAACGCGCAACACGATGCGACCCTACCCTGTGTCGCCCGGTGTGCGCGTCGTGACGGCGTCGATAACACGCAATTCACCCCATGGGAGTGTCGAAATGAAAATCCAATCGCTCGTAGCCGCAGTGCTTCTCGGCGGCATGCTGGCTTCCCCCGCATTCGCGGCGAACAGCCAGCAGGACAAGATGAAGGCCTGCAACACGCAGGCAGCCGGCAAGACGGGCGATGAACGCAAGGCGTTCATGAAGGACTGCCTGTCGGCGAAGCCCGCGAAGAAGATGAGCCAGCAGGAAAAAATGAAGGCCTGCAACACGCAGGCAGCCGACAAGAAGGGCGACGACCGCAAGGCGTTCATGAAGAGCTGCCTGAGCAACCAGCCGGCCGCCTGAGTCCCGGCGCTCCCGCATCGGATGCCGCGCACCGCTTCGGCGGGCGCGGCATTTTTGTTTTGGTTGCACGCGCATCGACGCGTGATGCCGCGATCCGCACCGCATTGTCCGGTGCGCACCGTGCGCCCGCCCCCATATGGTGCGGCAATTCGCCGCGTTTTCTTCTATGATGGCTGCAACGCGGCCCATCCAAGTACAAGAAGCGCCATCGGGCCGCCCTCGAGACGGACGCGCACGCCGCGTCAAACGGAGGCTTGGATGGCATGGAGACAACACCGCTGGTTCCGCCGCTGGGTGATCGTGATCGTGTTCTGGGCCGTGCCCGTCGCGATCGTCGCCGTGCGCGAGATCCGCGAGGAGATGGCCTACAACAAGGCCGACCTGCAGCTTGCGCTGACCACCTGGCAGCTCACCGACGCGCAGCAGGCGGCGGGCGCCGCCGCGAAGTGTCACGGCGAACCCGATGAGGCGCGCGCGGCCGGCTGCCCGGCCGACGTGCTGGCCGCCAACGCACCGCGCCAGCAGGCCGCGCGCGACGAATACATGGTGCGCCGCAATACGCTCGCGAGCTATCTGTGGCATGCGTTCGTCGGTTACTGGGTCGTGCCGGCCGCGTTCCTGTTCGCATGCGGCGTCGTGATCGCGCTGATCCGCCGCGCGCTGCGGCGCCCGCCGATCAAGCCGCCCGTCCCGCCGGTCACGCACTGACGCGACGCGTTCGCCTCATCGGACGGCCTGCCCCGCTCGCTTTCCTCGCCCGCCCGCGGGGCCGCGCGGCGCGTCGACGCCCGCGCGCCGGTGCCTCCGTTGGCGCGCCGCGACACCGCGAACCGATTTGACGCTTTTTCACGTCGGAATGAAAAGCGGCTGTAACCCGCTGTGATATAACTGCCGACGGGGTCGCTCCCTGAGCGAGACTCACTCCGAACATCATCCGATGGAGAAGAACGATGCAAAAACGGAATCTTGCGCTGAAAGCCGCCGCTGCGCTCATCGTCGGTAGCCTCGCGCTCACCGGTTGCACCACCACCCCCGACAAGCCCGACAACGCCGCGACCAACGCGTCGAAGCGTCAGGCGATCGATTCGAGCGTCGATGCCACGCTGTCGCGCATGTATTCGACCGTCAAGGGTTCGCGCGAACTCGTCGCGAAGTCGCGCGGCGTGCTGGTCTTCCCCGACGTGATCCAGGCCGGCTTCATCGTCGGCGGCCAGTCGGGCAACGGCGCGCTGCGCGTCGGCGGCAGCACGGTCGGCTACTACAACACGTCGTCGCTGTCGGTCGGCCTGCAGGCCGGCGCACAGTCGAAGGCGATCGTGTTCCTGTTCATGACGCAGGAAGCGCTCGACGAATTCCGCAACTCGGACGGCTGGGCCGCCGGCGCCGGCGCGTCGGTCGCGCTCGTGAAGATGGGCGCGAACGGCGCGGTCGACACGACCACGGCCACCGCACCGGTCCAGGTCATCGTGCTGACCAACGCGGGCCTGATGGGCGACGTGTCGATCAACGGCACGAAGGTCACGAAGCTCAAGATCTGACGCCGCGGCGTCCCCGCTCGTCCGCGCCGCGCGCGGACGATGCGCGAACGGCGATGTCCTCGCGGACATCGCCGTTTTTTTATCCGCGCGCGCCCTGCGTCAGGTCGTCGAATCGATCACCTTGAAGCGCGAGCGCTTCTGCGCGCGAATCACCGACTGGTAGACCTCGACGTACTGCTGCGCCATCCGGCGCGACGTGAAGCGCTGCTCGAAGCGCTGCCGCACACGGGCGCGCGGCAACAGGTGCAGCCGGTTCACGGCGGCCACCGCGCTGATCTCGTCCTCGACGATGAAGCCCGACACGCCTTCGTCGATCACTTCCGGCACCGCGCCGCGATTGAACGCGATCACCGGCGTGCCGCACGACATCGCCTCGATCATCACCAGCCCGAACGGCTCCGGCCAGTCGATCGGAAACAGCAGCGCATGCGCGCCGGACAGGAATTCGGCCTTCTGGTGATCGGCGATCTCGCCGATGTACTCGACGTGCGGCAGCGCGAACAGCGGCTTGATTTCGCGATCGAAGTATTCCTGGTCGGCGGAGTCGATCTTCGCCGCGATCCGGATCGGCAGCCCGCACTGGGCGGCGATCCGGATCGCCGTATCGACGCGCTTCTCGGGCGAGATGCGGCCGAGGAACGCGAGATAGCGCGGCTCGACCGGCTGCGGCATGTAGAGCGTGTCCGGCAGCCCGTGGTAGACGGTCGTCAGCCATTTCGCCTGCGGCAGCGGCTGGCGCTGCGCGTTCGAGATCGAGATCACCGGCGCCGTGTTGAACGTGTCGAACACCGGCTGCTGCTCGGGCAGGTCGAGCCGGCCGTGCAGCGTGGTCAGATACGGCGTTTCCTGGCGGTTGAAGACCGAGAACGAGTAGTAGTCCATGTGGAAATGGAGCACGTCGAAGTCCTTCGCGCGGCGCGCGACCGTCTCCATCAGCAGCATGTGCGGCGCGACGCGGTCGCGGATCGACGAGTCGAGCCGCAGCGCACGCGGCCAGACCGGCTCGAGCGTCGCCCGCGTCGTCGAATCGCCGCTCGCGAACAGCGTCACATCATGGCCGAGATCGACGAGCGCCTCGGTGATGTAGGACACGACGCGCTCCGTGCCGCCGTACAGCTTCGGCGGCACGGATTCGGTCAACGGGGCGATCTGGGCAATTCTCATGGTCCACGTCTCCTGTGTCGGCGCCTTGGCGCGTGCTCCGGCCCGATATCTGCCGCGGCCGGCCGGCGGCGGGACCGGCGCGGGCGCGGCCGTCCCTGCTTGTTCGAGGATGGCCGGCAGGCCCCGACTCGCAAAGCCGACCGGCACAGTGCCGGTCGAATATCCCGTCATTATTCGCGATCCCGATACGGGACGTCGACCGTCTTGCATTTTATGGGCGTTGTTACAGACCGGATACATTCGGGCCGACCGCCCCGGCCGCCTCCGTTCAGCGCGACGGCCATTTCCACGGCGGCAGCTCGCGCGTGTCCGCGTCGACCAGCGTAGTCGCGCCGAGCTGCTTGTCGAGCACCAGCGACTCGCAGGCGGGCTCGCGCTCGAGCGTCGCGATCAGCCGCGCCGCGTGCGACACGACGATCACCTGCGAATGCCGCGCGGCCTGCGCGATCAGGCGGCCGAGCGCCGGCAGCAGATCGGGATGCAGGCTCGTTTCCGGTTCGTTCAGCACCATCAGCGCGGGCGGCCGCGGCGTCAGCAGCGCCGCCGCAAGCAGCAGGTAGCGCAGCGTGCCGTCCGACAATTCGGCTGCCGCCAGCGGACGCAGCAGCCCGGGCTGGCGCATCAGCACGTCGAAGCGGCCGCGCCCGCCCGGATTGTCGATCTCGACCGAGGCGCCGGGAAACGCGTCGTCGATCGCCGCGTCGAGCGCCGCGCCGTCGCCGATCTCGCGGATCGTCTGCAGCGCGGCGGCCAGGTCCGCGCCGTCGTCGGCCAGCACCGGCGTATGCGTGCCGATCTGCGATTGCCGCGCGGGCGCCTGCGCGTCCGTGCGGAAATGGTCGTAGAAGCGCCACGAGCGGATCCGCTCGCGCACCGCGATCATCTCCGGCGCGCCGGTCGGATCCGCGAACTCCGTCATCATGCTGTCGAAGCTCGCGACCGGCTGCGGGATCGTGCGCCAGTCGCCGGACGCGGCGCGCGCGCGGATCTGTACGCCCTGCCGGTCGACCAGCAGCGTCGACGGACGCAGCAGCGGGCCGCCCCAGATGCATTCGCGCTTGATCACCGGATCGAGCGCGAACATCGACGCGCCGTTCTTCACCGGCAGCCCGAGATCGATCGCGTAGCCGAAGTCGTCGCACGCGAAGCCGAGCTTCAGGCTGACGGGCCCGTTGCGCACCGTGCCGGTCACCGGCACGTCGCCGGCCAGCATCGCGCGGGAAAAGCGCTCGGGCCCGGCCCACAGCGTCGAAGGCAGCCCGCCCTCGCGCGCGAGCGACGGGATCACGCGGCCCTGCGCGGTATCGGCGAGCAGCCGCAGCGCGCGGTACACGCTCGACTTGCCGCTGCCGTTCGGCCCGGTCACGACGTTCAGCGCCGCCAGCGGCACGGTCAGCTCGCGCAGCGAGCGGTAATGGGCAACGGCAAGCGTCTTCAGCGCGGTCATGGGCGATGGGATAGCGAGACGGCCGCCGTCAGCGGCCGTCGACGGCCTTCGGGTCGGCCGCCGTATTGGCCGCCGTGCTCGCGGCCGGCGGCCGCGCGTGCGGCCGTTCGGGATTCGGTTCGTCGGGCGCCGATTCGTGCGGATACAGCTCCATCCGGCTGCGCGGCAGGCACTGCGGGTAATGCCGCTGCAGGTGCGCGATCAGGCCTTCCCGCACGCGGCAGCGCAGGTCCCAGCACAGCGACGAATCGGCCGCGCTGACCAGCGCGCGCAACTGCATCGTGCGCTCGGTAGCGTCGGTGACCTGCAGCACCTGCACGCGGCCGTCCCATTCGGGCGCCGCGTGGACGAGCCGCGCCAGTTCCTCGCGCAGCGGCGCGAGCGGGGTCCGGTAGTCGACCGACAGGTACACCGTGCCGATGATCTGGGAACTGCTGCGCGTCCAGTTCGTGAACGGGTTTTCGATGATCCACTGCAGCGGCACGACGAGGCGCCGCTGGTCCCACAGCCGCACCGACACGAACGAGCCGGTGATTTCCTCGATGCGGCCCCACTCGCCCTGGATCACGACGACGTCGTCGAGCCGGATCGGCTGCGTCAGCGCGATCTGCAGCCCGGCGATCAGATTGCCGAGCACCGGCCGCGCGGCGATACCGGCGACCAGCCCCGCGACGCCGGCCGACGCGAGCAGGCTCGCGCCCACCTGCCGCACGTTCGGAAACGTCATCAGCGCGGCGCCGGTGCCGATGATCACGATCAGCACCATCACGGTCCGCACCAGCACCTTCGCCTGCGTATGGATGCGCCGCGCGTGCAGGTTGTCGGCGGTATCGATCGGATGCGCCTGGATGATCGCGTCGCCGACGCCGGCCGCGAGCCGCACCAGCAGCCAGGTCAGCGACACGATCGAGCCGACCGCCGCGGCCGTGCGCATTCCGCGCACGAACGACATGCCGTCGTCGGCCTGCAGCCACAGGAATTCGAGCGCAAGCAGCGCAAGGACGACGAGCGAAGGCTTGTCGATGTAGCGCAGGATCACGCTCATCAGCGGATACGGCTGCGCGATCCGCTTGACGATGCGCGCACCGAGACGATGCACGACCGTGACGACCAGCACGACGACGACCGACACGAACAGCGTGCCGAGCCATGAATGCAGTGGCGCATCGGCGATGCGCTGCAACTCCTCGATTGAAATCATCGGCGCCCGGGATGCTTCGGTTATGAGGCGCGCAGGCCTCGTCCTGGATGCGTCGGCGACGTCCGGCACAGGCGCGGCACACGCCCGCCCGGACACGGCTTCAGATCAGTTGCCGCCCCTGCACGGGAACGCCTTGCCGAGACCGAGCGACACCGCGGTGCTCGCGTTGTAGTCGGCCAGCTTCGGATTTTCGGCGATGTACTTGCGCACCGCGTCGGTCATCTGCTGCGCGCGGATGTCGGGCGGCAGGCAGAAATACTGGCCGACGCGCGGCCCGGTCGTGCCGCCGATCGCATCGATGGTGTTGTAGACGCCGTCGGCGGCGCCTTCGATGTAGGCTGCGCACGACGCCCGCGACTTGACGTCCGTCTTCGCGCACAGCCGGTCGAGATCCGCGCCCGTGAACGCCGCCGCCGACAACGGCACGGCAAACGCCGCGGCACAAAACATAGCCCGCAACATGGTGTTCCTTATGTCAATGCGGCCCGAGACCGCTCACTGCCTTGACCGGCGCGGCGCCGGGCGCCACTGGCCGCCCCGCCGGGGGCGACGCGGGACGCCCGGCCGCGCCGAAAACCGTCATTTTGCACTCTTTTGCGCATCTGCCGGTGCCGATGCACCGATCCGCACCGTGCGCTTGCTGAGGATGTCGATCGCGTCCGGCGCCTTGTAGTGCTTCGCGAACTCGAGCGCGGTGATGCCGAGCTGGTTCTTCACCTGCGGATCGGCGCCCTGGTCGAGCAGCAGGTTGACCGTCGACGCATGGTTGCCGCGCGCGGCCATCATCAGCGGCGTCGTGCCGTTCGGCGACGCGGTGTCGATGTACGCGTCGTGGTCGAGCAGGATCCTGACGACCGCGTCCTGGCCGTTGGTGGCCGCGTAGTGCAGCGGCGCCCAGCCCTTCTTGCTGACTTCCGCGCCCTTGTCGATCAGCAGCTTGACGAGGCCGACGTCGCCGTTCAGCGACGCGAGCATCAGCGCGTTCTCGCCGGCCTTGTCTTCCTTCTCGAGGTCGACGTTCGGCGTCGTCGCGAGCGCCGCCGCGACCTTGTCGGATTTCTCGCGCGCGGCGATCACCAGCAGCGGATCGCCGTTCGGCGCGACGGTGTTCGGATCGAGCTTGCCGCTCTTGAGCTGCTTGCCGATGTCGTCGATGTCGTCGAACTTGACCGCCTTGACGATCGCGTCCAGCGACTCGGCATGCGCGCCGGCAGCGGCGAACAGGCCGCTCGCGACGAGCGCGGCGGCGACGAGTGCGCGTTTCGGCAGAGAGTTGGTCGGCTTCGTCATTGTTGTGGGCTCCTTCCCTGGGTTGTCGGCTGCGCCGCGCGCTTAACGGGCGATCTTGAACAGCCGGAAAAAGTTCTGTGTCGTCGCGTCGGCGAGCGCCTCGACGGCGATCCCGCGCTCGGATGCGATAAAGCGTCCGACATGGCTGACGTACGCAGGTTCATTCGGCTTGCCCCGATACGGCACCGGCGCGAGGTACGGCGAGTCGGTTTCGATCAGCAGCCGGTCGAGCGGCACGCGCCGCGCGACGTCCTGCACGTCGGTCGCGTTCTTGAACGTGACGATGCCCGACAGCGAGATGTGGAAGTTCTGCGCGAGCGCCTGTTCGGCGACCGGCCACGGCTCGGTGAAGCAGTGCATCACGCCGCCCGGCACGTCCGCGCGCTCCTCGGCCATGATCCGCAGCGTGTCCTCCGACGACGCGCGCGTATGGACGATCAGCGGCTTCATCGTCGCGGTCGCGGCGCGGATGTGCGTGCGGAAACGCTCGCGCTGCCATTCCATGTCGGCGATCGAGCGGCCTTCGAGCCGGTAGTAGTCGAGGCCCGTCTCGCCGATCGCGACGACCTTCGGATGCGCGGCCAGCTCGACGAGTTCCGCGAGCGTCGGCTCCTTCGCATCCTCGTGGTCGGGATGCACGCCGACCGACGCGTAGACGTTGTCGTGCGCCTGCGCGATCGCCAGCACCTCCGGCAGCGTCTCGAGATCGACCGAGACGCACAGCGCGTGCGTGACGTCATGCTCGCGCATGTTCTCGAGCACGGCCGGCAGGCGGTCGGCGAGGCCCTTGAAATTGATGTGGCAGTGAGAGTCGACGAACATCGTGTTTCCTGAATACGTAAGGCGGCCGCGCTGCGTCGCGGCGCGCATCGGTCAGCGTTTCGCAACGCGCGAGAAACAATGCGCGCTCAAGCAAATATTTCCCGATAGCCGAGAAACAATTCCTCGAACACGAGCCGCGCGTTGAGCGGATGGTTTTCGACGGTCCGCTGCCGCGTGACGGCTTTCATGAAGCGCGCGAACGCGTTCGCATCGACCGTCTGCGCACAGCGCGCAAGCGCCGCCGCATGCGTCGGGAAGTAGCGCGGCGCGCCCGCCATCCGCTGCGCCAGCAGATCGTACAGCCAGCGCTGCAGCCAGCCGAGCACCAGCGGCACGGGCAGCTTCTGCAGCGCCTCGCCGCACGCGAACGGGTCGCACCCCGCGCCGGCCGCGAGCTGGCCGAGCGTGAAATCGCGCAGCGGCCGGTTCTCGTCGCTCGCGAGCGCCAATGCGGCAAGCGGCGCGCCGCCGGCCTCGGCGAGCAGCGCAGGCGCATCGTCGACGCCTTGCGCCGCGAGCCATGCCGCGGCCGCGTCGGGCGCCGGCACGCTCATCGGCCACTGCCGGCAGCGGCTGATGATGGTCGGCAGCAGGCGGTCGATGCGCGCCGACACGAGCACGAACACGACGCCGGGCGGCGGCTCCTCGAGCGTTTTCAGCAGTGCGTTCGACGCGGCGACGTTCAGCGCCTCGGCCGGATACAGCACGACCACGCGCGCGCCGCCGCGATGCGAGCCGACGCCGCAGAAATCGAGCAGCGCACGCACCTGCTCGATCTTGATTTCCTTGCTCGGCGCGCGGGTCTTCTTGCCGCCTTCGTCGGCATCGGCCGGCTTCGCGTCGTCCGCGGCGCCCGGCGCTTCGCCGGCCAGCGCCTCGGGCAGCACGATCCGGTAGTCCGGATGATTGCCCTGCGCGAACCACGTGCAGGCCGCGCAGGTGCCGCACGGCGCGCCGTTCGGCTGCGGCGCTTCGCACAGGAAGCCCTGTGCGAGATGCTGCGCGAACTGCAGCTTGCCGATCCCGGCCTGGCCGTGCAGCAGCAGCGCATGCGGCCATTGCGCGCGCAGCTGCTGCAGTCGGTTCCAGTCGTCGGTCTGCCACGGGTAGATCATGAAATGCGTTCCTTGCGGGTTACAGCGCGGCGAGCACGCGTTCGAGCTGCTGGCGGATCTCGGGAATCGACTGCGTCGCATCGACGATCGCGAAGCGGTGCGGCGCCTCTTCCGCGCGGCGCAGATACTCGCTGCGCGTGCGCGTGAAGAACGCGTCGGATTCGCTTTCGAACTTGTCGGGCATGCGCGCGGCGCCGCGGCGCTCGCTCGCGACCTGCGGCGCGACGTCGAACAGCACCGTCAGGTCGGGCTGGAAGCCGCCCTGCACCCAGCGTTCGAGCGTCTCGAGCTTGTCGCGCGGCAGCCCGCGGCCGCCGCCCTGGTACGCGAAGGTCGCGTCGGTGAAGCGGTCGGACACGACCCAGTCGCCGCGCGCGAGCGCGGGCTCGATCACCAGCGCGAGATGCTCGCGGCGCGCGGCGAACATCAGCAGCGCTTCGGTCTCGAGGTCCATCGGCTGGTTCAGCAGGATCTCGCGCAGCTTCTCGCCGAGCTGCGTGCCGCCCGGCTCGCGCGTGACGACGACCTGCTTGCCGGCCGAGGCCAGCCTGCCCTGCAGGCGTTCGCAGAACCATTGCAGGTGGGTGGTCTTCCCCGCCCCGTCGATGCCCTCGAACGTGATGAATTTACCGCTCGCCATTATTGCCCTCGTATGTACTTGTCCACGGCCTTGTTGTGATCGCCGAGCGTATCGGAGAACACGCTCGTGCCGTCGCCCTTCGCGACGAAATAGAGCGCGCTGGTCGGGGCCGGATTGATCGCGGCCTGCAGCGACGCGACGCCCGGCAGCGCAATCGGCGTCGGCGGCAGCCCGCGTCGCGTGTAGGTATTGTAAGGAGTGTCCGCCTGCAGGTCGCGCTTGCGCAGGCGGCCGTCGTAGGCGTCGCCGAGCCCGTAGATCACCGACGGATCGGTCTGCAGCGGCATGCCGATGCGCAGCCGGTTCGCGAACACCGCCGCGACGAATGCGCGATCGGCCGCATGTCCGGTTTCCTTCTCGACGATCGACGCGATCGTCAGCGCTTCGTAAGGCGTCTTGTACGGCAGCCCCGGTGCGCGCGCGGCCCAGGCTTCGTCGAGGCGCGTCTGCATCAGGTGGTACGCGCGCCGGTAGATGTTCAAGTCGCTCGTGCCCTTGTCGAACAGGTAGGTATCGGGAAAGAACAGCCCTTCGCCGCTGCCGCGCTGGATCGCGCTGTCCGACGCGCCGATCGCGCGCAGCAGCTCGGCGTCGCTCATGCCGGCCGTCGTGTGCGCGAGGTCGGGATTCGCATCGAGTTCCGCGCGCATCCGCTTGAAGGTCCAGCCTTCGATCACCGTGGCGACATATTCGTTGACGTCGCCGCGCGCGATCTTCTGCAGCACGTCGTAAGGCGTGACGCCGGTCTTGAACTCGTAGTTGCCGGACTTGAGCCGGCTCGACAGCCCGAGCAGGCGCGTCATCGCGACGAAGCCGAACGGCTCGACCGGCACGCCGCCGCGCTTCAGTTGCAGCGCGACGCTCTTGACGCTGCTGCGCGGCTTGATCGTGACGTCGAGCGACGCGGCGCCGAGCAGCAGCGGCCGGGTCGCCCAGTAATACCCGCCGCCCGCGCCGGCAGCGGCCACAACGACGGCCAGCACCGCGACCGTCGCGGCGCATTTCTTCAGTAGGGACATGGAACGTGACTCAGGTAAGACCCATATAATACTTGCTCGCCTTCGTCAAAGTCAGGGTTGACTGTTCCCTCATTCCATGAGCACACCGTTCGCTTCACCGGCTGCCCAGGCCGCCGCATCCGCCTCGCTCCCCGTATTCCCCCGTCCGTCCGCCGCCGATTTCGATGCGCCGGGCGCCTGCATGCCGCTTGCGCAGTTCGGCGTGATCGACGTGGCCGGCGACGATGCCGCGACGTTCCTGCACAGCCAGCTGACCAACGACATCGAGCATCTCGACGCCGCGAGCGCGCGCCTGAGCGGCTATTGCTCGCCGAAGGGCCGCCTGCTCGCGTCGTTCCTCGCGTGGCGCGCCGGCCACGGCGTGCGCCTGCTGGTGTCGAAGGACGTGCAGGCCGCCGTGCAGAAGCGGCTGTCGATGTTCGTGCTGCGCGCCAAGGCGAAGCTGACGGACGCGAGCGACGCGCTCGCGGTGGTCGGCTTCGCGGGCGACGTGCGCGACGCATTGTCGGGCATTTTCGACGCGCTGCCGGACGGCGTGCACGTGAAGGTCGACGGCCCCGCCGGCGCGCTGATCCGCGTGCCCGACGCCGCCGGCCGCAAGCGCTATCTGTGGGTCGGCCCGCGCGACGAGGTCGATGCGCGCATGGCCGCGCTCGCCGGCAAGCTGCCGGTCGTGTCGCCGGCCGTCTGGGACTGGCTCGACGTGCGCGCGGGCGAACCGCGCATCACGCAGCCGGCCGTCGAGCAGTTCGTGCCGCAGATGGTCAACTTCGACGTGATCGGCGCCGTCAACTTCCGCAAGGGCTGCTACCCGGGCCAGGAAGTGGTCGCGCGCAGCCAGTACCGCGGCACGATCAAGCGTCGCACCGCGCTCGCGCACGTCGCGGGCGACACCGACACCGTGCATGCCGGCGTCGAGCTGTTCCACAGCGACGATCCGGGCCAGCCGTGCGGGATGATCGTCAATGCGGCGGCCGCGCCCGCCGGCGGCGTCGACGCGCTCGCCGAGATCAAGCTGGCCGCGCTCGACAGCGGCAGCGTGCACGTCGGCTCGGCCGACGGCCCGGCGCTCGCGTTCGACGCGCTGCCGTACGCATGGCCGACCGAAGCCTGACGCACTGACAACCTGTTCGTGCGGCGGCCCGCAAGCGGCCGACGCCCGACCTTTCCTGCGAGAGATTCGCCCGATGTGTCTGATTGCCTTCGACTGGCAGCCTGATGCCGCCGCCGGTCCCGTGTTTACGCTGGCCGCCAATCGCGACGAGTTCTTTCGCCGCACGAGCGCGCCGCTTTCGTGGTGGGAGGACGTGCCGGGCGTACTGGCCGGCCGCGACCTCGAAGCGGGCGGCACCTGGCTCGGCGTCTCGCGCGACGGCCGCTTCGCGGCGCTGACCAACTATCGCGCGCCGTTCGACATCCGCGCGGGTGCGCCGACGCGCGGCAAGCTCGTGTCCGATTTCCTCGGCGGCCCGTCCGTCGCGCCGCTCGACTACCTCGCGCAGCTCGCCGAGCATGCGGCCGTCTACAACGGCTTCAGTCTGCTCGCCGGCGACTGGAAGCGGCGCGAGCTCGCGTGGTTCTGCAACCGCGCGGCCGAAGGCGAAAGCAGCGTGGCTGCGCCCGTCGTGGTCCCGGCCGGCGTGCATGCGCTGTCGAATGCACGGCTCGACACGCCCTGGCCGAAAGTGGTGCGCAAGCGCGCGGAACTCGGCACGCTGCTGACCGACAATCCGATGCCGCCGCTCGACGACCTGATCGCACTGATGCGCGACCCGCACGTCGCCGACGACGAGGCGCTGCCGCACACCGGCATTCCGATCGAGCGCGAGCGCGCGCTGTCGGCCGCGTTCATCGAGACGCCCGAATACGGCACGCGCGGCACGACCGCGCTGCGCGTCACGATGAAGGAAGGCGTGCGGCTGACGGTCGAGATCAAGGAGCGCTGCGACGACGACGGCTCGCACCGCACCGTGCGTCCCGGCGCGTTCGAGCGCGCGTTCACCTTCGACATCGACGCGAGCGCGCCGCGCTGACGCGCGCGGCGCCCGCTCGCGGCGTCACGGCGCGCGCGTCATCTCGACGTGCCGCACGCCCGCTTCGACGAACGGCGCGCCAGCCGCCGCGAAGCCGTGCCGCAGGTAGAACGGCACGGCCGATTCCTGCGCATAGAGCCGCACGAGCGGCTCGCCGCGACGCCGCGCGGCGTCCAGCAGCGCGATCAGCACGGCCGACCCGACGCCCTGCCCGCGCGCGTCGGCCAGCACCGCGACGCGGCCGATCGTCCCCGACGGCAGCAGCCGGCCCGTCGCGACCGCGCGGCGCGCGCCGGTCGCCGCATCGATCCGGTAAGCGACCGCATGGAACGACAGCGGATCGTCGTCGTCGAGTTCCCATTCGGGCGGAATGCGCTGCTCGCGCACGAACACCGCGTCGCGAATGCGCGCGGCATCGCCGCCCAGCGTCGTCCAGTCACCCGTTTCCACTACGCCGTCCGTCATCGCTGCCTCCACGCGGCGCTGCGGCCGCCCGCCGTCACGCGTCGTCGTCGAATGCGGCCTTCAGCGCCGCCACCGCATCGGCATGCGCGGCCCGCACTTCGGGTACGTAGCCGCCCATCTTGAAGAATTCGTGAATCATGCCCGGATAGCGGACCAGCGTGACCGTATTGCCGGCCGCGCGCAGCTTGTCCGCGTACGCGGCGCCCTCGTCGCTCAGCGGATCGTACTCGGCCGTCGCGATCCACGCGGGCGCGACGCCCGCGAACGACGGCGCGCCGCGCGTGCCGTCGAGCGGCGCGAAGCGCCAGTCGTCGCGGTCCGCCGGATCGCGCACGTATTGCGAGAAAAACCACTGGATCGTGTCCTGCGACAGCAGGTAGCCGTTCGCGAGCCGCGCATGCGACTCGGTGTCCTGGTAGCCCGTCACGCCCGGATAGATCAGCATCTGCAGCGCAAGATCGATGCCCGCGTCGCGCGCGAGCACCGCACATACCGTCGCGAGCGTGCCGCCCGCGCTGTCGCCGCCGACCGCGAGCCGCGCCGCGTCGATGCCGAACGCGGCCGCTTCGCGGTGCAGCCAGCGCAAGGCGTCGTCGGCATCGTTGACCGCGGTCGGAAACCGGTGCTCGGGCGCGAGCCGGTAGTCGACCGACAGCACCGCGCATTGCGCGTCGCGCGCGAACATCCGGCACAGCGCATCGTGCGTATCGATGCTGCCCACCGTGAAGCCGCCGCCGTGGTAGTACACCAGCGCCGGCAGCGGTTCGGCGAGGCTCGGCTCGACCGGGACGTACAGGCGCGCACCGATCGAGCTGCCGTCGCGCGTCGGCACGATGCACGCCTCGACCGAATGCATCGGCGCGGGCGGCACGTCGAGGATCGGCGCGCTCCGTTCGTATGCGGCGCGTGCCTGCTGCGGCGTCTGATGATGATAGGACGGGCGTTTCGCGCGCTCGACCATGTCGAGCACCTGGGCGATCTTCGGATTCAGCGGCATCGATGAAAACGGCGCCTGCGCGACGCCGTGAGAGGACAAGCGCCACATGATGCCACGGTGGAAACGGCCCCGCTCGGATCGACACGGGGCCGTCGACGCGCGCGCCTACGCGTCGCTCGGGCCGGGCTGTGCGTCCGGCGCGGTGCGCGTGCGTTGCCGCTTGATGTCGCGGCCGACCGCGATGCGCCGCATGTACTTGAACGTGCCGAGCGCCTTCGCGACGAAATTGCCGTCGCTGTCGCGCACCTCGCCCTCGCAATACGCCATCGTCGTCGAGCGGTGCATCACGCGGCCGTATGCGCGCAGTTCGCCGCGCCCCGGCTGCATGAAGTTCACCTTCATCTCGACCGTGACGACGCCGACGCCGTCGTCGGTCAGGCTGCGCGCGGCCATCGCGAGCGCGATGTCCGACAGCGTCATCGTCACGCCGCCGTGCGCGATGCTCCACGTGTTCATGTGCCGCTGGTCGAGCGACAGCGCGATCTCGCTTGCGCCGTCCTTCGCGGACACGAGCCGCACGCCGAGCAGGTCGACGAACGGGCTTTCGATCGACGGGATGTCCGTCCCGGATGCCGCGTCGCTCATCGTGCGCTGTCGACGAGATAGTCGAGGCACTGGCGCCCTTCGACCACGGCCACGACGAACTTCTTCACTTCCTGGTGAACCGGGTGCACCTGGTACGCGTCGAGCGCGGCCTGGTCCGCGAAATCGGACACGAGCACGACGTCGCAGGTCGCTTCGAGGCCCGGCGTCGCGATGCCGACGTCGAGCTGCAGGATGCCCGGCACGATGTCGCGGCAGCCTTCGAGCTTTTCCTTCAGGCGGAGCGCGTTCTGTGCGCGCGTCGCGCCTTCTGCCGACTCCTTCAGTTTCCACATGACGATATGTCTGATCACTTCGGTTGCTCCAGTTCGTGTTGATCCGCCGTTGCGGCTGAAACCGCTGCCGGTCATGCATGTTCCGCCGCGCCGCCATTCGCTCGCGCGAACAGCGAACGCAGGCGCGCTCGGCAAGCAGGAATCGAAACGGACATCATTCCACAGCTGCGGCGACGATGCCCGCATTTTTCTCCGTGCCGTTTGCGAACGTCGGCCGCAAGCGTACCAAACTTGCCGGTTCGGCGACGATGTCGCGGTGGTTCAAGCACCCGGCAGCACACCGCCGCCGCGATTCACTTGATCAGGCGCAGCACCTCGCGAAAACGCGGATGCCGGCTCGAGCCCAGCCATTCGAATCCGAGCATCTCGACCGTCGCGATCTGCACGCCCGCGGCGCCGAGCCGGGCGATCCCCGCGTCGCGGTCGAAGGTCCGGCGCGATCCCACCGCATCGCTGACCACCGTGACCTTGCGACCGCCGCGCAACAGGCCGAACGCCGTCTGCAACACACACACGTGCGCCTCGCAGCCGGCGACGACAACCGTGTTGCGCGCGGGCGGCAGCGCATCGACCAGACCGTCCGCACACGCGTCGAAATGGTCCTTGACGACGGTGTCCGAGCACAGATCCTTGATGTCCGGCACGTTCCTCCCGAGCTGGAGCGGGCTCTGCTCGGTACCGACGACCGGCACGCCGACCAACTGCGCAATCCGGGCCAGTCGAACGGCCTGCGCGACGACGGACGCCCCTTCGTGAATCACCGGCATCAGCCGAGCCTGAAAATCAACCAATACGAGTACCGAATCGTCGGACACGTGCAGCACGGCGCATTCTCCCGATTGACCAAGGCAGGCTCCAAGCCTACCAAAAGTCGCCGACGCCGATGGCACGATCGCGCGAATCCGAAGCGGGAATCGCCTGCCACTCGAACCGTAGGAGGAACGGCAATTGCTCGCACCACCCGATGCCGGGTGTATTCAGCGAAATCGTCGGTCGCAAAGACGATCACAACGATTCGATTCCGGTTCGACATCAATCGACAATACGCGCGTCGATTGTTTTCCAGTCAGCCGATTAGACGAGCCTCATCCCGATTATTTTGCATCTTTTACCGACCGCGCCAGAAATAATTACAACCCGGTTTAACGGAATTATCCTAAAGCTGCCCAATCAATATTGACTTCGACTTTAGCAGAACTTTAGAATCCCCTACGGCGGCTTACGTTTCATTTTCCACGCCGCCCACCCACCGGCCCTGCGCCGGGATGCCTGCAGAGCAGTCGTTGATGCCTCATCGGGGCGGCACTTCCTTTTGCTTTAAATTTCGGCATTTAATCGCCCGCCGGTTATTTTTCGCTGAGTTCGCCCCCGCATTACACCGGATTAATTCCGCATTCACCTGAATGCCGCGACACCGGAAGAAGCAGACCGAGCCTCCGCTCATTCGAGAAATCTCATAAAAATCGCCAGTCATCAGGAGGGACGTGAGATGCATCGCCTTGCGAAATCACTGTGTGCGGGAATCGTCTGCGCCGGCCTGCTCGCGGCCTGCAACGACGACGACATCGCACCGTCCAACCCGCCGTCGAACCAGGCCGCGCTGTCGTTCCGCATGGAAACCGGCGGCCAGATCAACGCGTTCTACCGCCAGGACAAGGTCGCCGCCCATCTGCTGGTGCGCTCGTCGACGAAGCCGCGCCTGCTCGTCGTGTTCCCCGCCGGCAACAGCGGCACGGGCCTGTGGTTCGACGACACCGCCCAGCCCGTCAACTGGAGCCTCGACACGGCGCCCTCCGCGCTGTCGGCGCCCGACACGCACGGCCGGCCGCTGTACGGCATCGGCGCCGACGTGTCGGTAGACACCGACACGCTGACGATCCGCCAGAGCCTGCTCAGCAACGTGCGCTTCCTGCGCGACTTCAACGGCGGCGCGACGATTCCGCCGGACATCGTCACCGCGCCGACGCTGCAAGGCAGCAGCGCGCAATGGCAGCGCGACCGCATCGACGGCGCGCCCGGCTATGCGCTGCGCATCACGCTGCGCGACGGCGGCAGCATTGCGCCGGCGGCAGGCGGCAAGCTCGTACTGCGCGCGCCGGCCGGCGCGCACACGCTGAAGCTGCACGTCGATGCGCTGTCGGGCGAAACGCCGCTGTCGCCGATCACGCGCGCCGACCTGCTGGCGCCGTCGGTGAACCCCGATCCGGTCAGCCAGAACGTGCTCGAATTCCTGAGCTTCCACGACAAGCTGCTGGCCGGCTCGTGGCAGTACGACACGTACTTCGGCCGCGACACGCTGATCTCGGTGCGCATGCTGATGCCCGTACTCGAACCCGCGGCGATCGAGGCCGGCCTGTCGTCGGTGCTGGGCCGCCTGTCGGACGACGGCAAGGTCGCGCACGAGGAAGGCATCGGCGAATTCGCGCTGGTCGACAACCGGAAGAACGGGCGGCCGAACGATCCATCGCCGACCTACGACTACAAGATGATCGACGGCGACTACCTGCTCGCGCCGATCGCCGCTGCGTGGCTAATCGACGACACGCGCGGCCAGGCACGCGCCGCCGCGTATCTGGCGCAGCGCGGCAGCGACGGGCAGACCAACGGCAGCCGCCTCGTCGTGAACCTGCTGCATGTCGCGAGCACCGCGAAACCGTTCGCGCAGCAGCCGTCGGTCGCGAACCTGATCCATCTGCGGCCCGGCGAGATCGTCGGCAACTGGCGCGACAGCACCGACGGGCTCGGAGGCGGCGTCTACCCGTACGACGTGAACGCGGTGCTGGTGCCGGCCGCACTGCGCGCGGCCAACGCGTTCCTCGCACACGGCCTGCTCGATCCGTATCTGGATGCCGCGCAGCGCGCCGCGCTCGCCGACACGGCGAACGAAGCCGCAGTCTGGGAACAGCAGGCGCCGCCGTTGTTCCAGGTCAGCGTACCGGCCGCGCAGGCGGCGGCCGACGTCTCGGCCTATGCGCCGAGCGCCGGCGTGCCGGCCGGCACGGCGCCCGGCGCGCCGCTGAGCTTCTACGCACTGTCGCTCGACCAGCAGGGCCAGCCGATCCCGGTGATGAATTCCGACGGCGGCTTCGCGCTGCTGTTCGGCACGCCGCCCGACGACCAGCTTCAGCGCATCGTCGCCGACGTCACGCGGCCGTTCCCGACCGGGCTCGTGACCGACGTCGGGATGCTGATCGCGAACCCCGCGTACGCGAGCCAGACGCTGTGGCCGAAGTTCACGAGTTCCGCGTATCACGGCACCGTGATCTGGTCGTGGCAGCAGGCGATGTGGGTGGCCGGGCTCGATCGCCAGCTGGGCCGCCAGGACCTGTCCGACGCGACGCGCGCGCTGCTCACGCAGGCGCGCCAGACGATCTGGCAGGTGATCTCGAACGGACGCGACATGCGCACGTCCGAGATGTGGACCTGGTCGTACGCGAACGGCCGGTACCAGACCGACGCATTTGGCACGCGCAGCGCGGACGCGACCGAAGCCAACGCCGCGCAGCTGTGGAGCACCACGTATCTCGCGATCCGCGACCCGCAACTGCGTACCGGCAAGTACTGGTGGCAGGCGTCGCAGAACATCCGGGACGACGGCCTGACCGCCAACAGCGCGCTAGCGGCGCGATAGCGCGCCGCGCGTCGATCGGCGTGACGCCGCTCAGCGCACCCGCACCACCACCTTGCCGAACGCGCCGCGCTCGAGATGATCGAGCGCGGCCGGCAGTTCGTCGAACGCGTACTCGCGTTCGATCACCGGCGTCAGCTTCAGCCAGTCCACCGCGCGCACCAGGTCCTCGAGCGCGCGCCGGTGCGCGACGCCGATCCCCTGCACGGTCGCACGCCCCGTCAGCAGCGGATACACGGAGGTCGTCAGCGCATCGCCGCCGAGATTGCCGATCACCGACACGCGGCCGCCCTGCACAAGCGACGCCAGCGAACGCCCGAAATTGTCCGCGCCCGCGAGTTCGAGCACGTGATCGGCGCCGCGTCCGCCGGTAAGCGCGCGCACCTCGGCCGCCCAGTCGGGCGTGCGGGTGCGGTTGATCCCGTCGTGCGCGCCGAGCCGTTTCGCGCGTTCCAGCTTCGCGTCGCTGCCCGACACGACGATCACGCGCGCGCCCTGCGCATGCGCGATCTGCACCGCGAACAAGGCGACGCCGCCCGTGCCGATCACCACCACCGTATCGCCGGGCCGCGTCTTCGACGCTTCCGCGAGCGCATACCAGGCAGTCAGCCCCGCGCAGGTCAGCGTGCTCGCCTGCGCGGCGTCGAGCGTGCGCGGCGCCGCCACCAGCGAATCCTTGCCGAGCACCACGTATTCGGACAGCATGCCGGGGCCCGGCACGCCGAGCGGCACGCTGCCGCGCGGCTGCAGCCCGTCCTGCCAGCCGGTGAAGAAGGTGCTGATCACCGCGTCGCCGGGCGCAAAGCCGTCGACGTCCGCGCCGGTCGCGACGACTTGGCCGCGCATGTCCGAGCCGGGCACCAGCGGAAACGGCACCACCATCCCCATGCCGTCGCGCAGGATCAGCAGGTCGCGGTAGTTCAGCGCGACCGCATCCACGCGCACCAGCACGTCGCGCGGCCCCGGCACGGGCACCGGCACGCGCGCGAGTTCAAGGTGTTGACGACCGAAAGCCGGCGATTGCCAGCGCTGCATGAGGGACGACATGGCGACTCCGATAACGAAACAGGGAATCGGCAGGATAATGATTCCTCGATTCGCCATGTGGCGCGGTTTTCTCGACACAAAGTAGACAAAATGGAACCAATCTCGCACGACCGGCTGGCCGGCATCAGCGCATTCGTCGCCGCGGTCGACGCCGGCAGCTTCGCGCAGGCGGCCGCGCGGCTCGGACAGACGCGCTCGGCGGTCGGCAAGGCCATCGGCCGGCTCGAGGCGCGGCTCGGCACGCGGCTGTTCGTGCGCACCACGCGACGGCTCGCCTTGACCGACGACGGCCAGGCGTTCTACGAACGGTGCGCGCAGGCGCTGGAGGAACTCGACGCCGCGCAGCACATGCTCGAAGCGGGGCGTCGCGAAGCGGCCGGGCGGCTGCGCGTCAGTGCGCCCGTCGTGTTCGGGCGCCATCATCTGACGCCGCTGCTGCTCGATCTCGCGGACAGGCATCCGCGGCTGCAGGTCGAAGGACATTTCACCGATCGCGTGGTCGACTTCGCGGACGAAGGCGTCGACCTCGCCATCCGCAGCGGCGCGCTGCCCGACAGCGATACGCTGGTCGCGCGCCCGCTCGGCATGCAGGCGATGGTCGTCTGTGCGTCGCCGGCATACCTGCGCGCGCATGCCGCGCCGCGCAGCACGGCCGAGCTCGGCGCGCACCGCTGCATCGTCTATCTGCACGGCGGCCGCGCAAATCCGTGGACGTTGACGGAGCCGGATGGTCGCGTCGTGCAGCCCGCGCTGCCCTATCGGCTCGGTTTCGACGACATCGACAGCCTGGTCGCGGCCGCGATGCGCGGTGCGGGGCTGGTGCACGTCCCCGAATGGCTGGTGCGCGATGCGCTGCGCACGGGCGCGCTGGTGCGCGTGATGGACCACATGGCGTCGGCCGGCACGCCGATGCACGTGGTGTGGCCCGCGACGCGGTTTCTGCCGTACAAGTTGCGCGTGGCGATCGATGCGGTGCTGACGGCGCTTCCGCCGCTGCTCGCGAAGTAAGCGGCCGGTTTCGGCGCGCGGCGGCGCATCACGACGTCACGCGTTGTCGTCGTTCACTTGCGATGGCGCATCAGGTCGCGCAGGGCGTCCAGCGCGGCATACCCGCCGAAGCCGAGCGCGACCGCGACGAACGGCACGCCGATCGCACACAGGATCAGGATCGCGCCCCACTGCTCGCCGAAACTGCGCACGACCGCATGGTCGGGATTGCGCGGGTCGTAGAGCACGCGCACGGTGTCGCCGGTATTCAGCGTGTTGCCGGTCGAAGACGAGCCTTGCGCGAAGGTGACGGTCCGGCCGGTGTCCGTCCTGAACGCGACGATCGCCGAATACAAGCTGCCGGCCTCCCGGCCGCTGCGCCTGCGTTCGGCCATTTCGACGACCTGCCCGGTCGTGTGGACGTAATCGCGAATCTGCTGCTGGTTGTGCAGGTAGAGCGCAGCCGCGCCGCCCAACGCGCCTCCGCCGAGCAGCAGCGGCAGTCCGACGACGACCGCGAGCCCGGCCCAGATGCTCATCTCTTCGGCCCGCGGTTCGGACCGGGCCGCAGCTCGACGCTCGGCCTCGGCGGCCAGAGCCTGCCCCGACGACGCGGACGGGCCGTCCCGTGCGAACAGCATGCCGATCCCGGCGAATACGACGCCGACGACGGTCAGGATCAGGATCCCGAACCAACGCTCGAAGAACCCGGCGAATATCACGCCGTCCGCCGGATGGGCCGGATCGTAGTAAAGCCGGGCCTGGTCACCGCGGTTCGCGCCCGGCGACGTCGACGCGAGATGCCCGGTCACCTTCACGACCTCGCCATCGGCCGTCACGAACTGATAGACCGTCCGATAGTGGCCGGTGTCGTAACCGTCGTGCGAAAAGCCGACGACGACGGCCTCGGCAGCCACCATCCGGTGAGTGGCCGCGATCGACGTATAGATCCAGACGGCCGCGCTCGCCAGCAGTACCACGCCGATCAGCAGGAACACGTTCACGCGCCGGCGCGCATGAGCGCGCGCCACGTCGGTCGCATGCTTCGGCATCATTGTCCCGCCGGCCCGGCCTGAATCAACGCGCAGCGACAGCGCGCGTCGGCGCCATTCTTGCCCGGCGGCGCATTCGTGTCGGTGCGCGCCATCGCGGCAGACGACGAAAGCAGTGCCCCGCCGATCCGCAGCCGATTCGCGCCTTTCCGAATCGATACCCGCACTTTTCTTCTTGTCGAACCGGCTCTCGCCACGCTGTCGCTCCGTGATGCCTCTGTCGGGCGACATGATACCGTCCGCAGCGCTCGCCTCCGCAAACCGTCGCTCGCAGCCCGCCACGCGCACTCGCGCGAACGATTCGCCCCGGCGCCGTCACGATCGCCTCACCGCGCCACCACCCGATTCCGCCCCTCCCGCTTCGCCTGATACAGCCGCTCGTCGACCGCCCGCAGCAACGCATCGACCGTACTCCCGTCGACGCCATACTGCGCGACGCCGACGCTGACCGTCACCTGCACGCGCTTGAAGTCGAGCCCGAACGGCGAACTCGCGATCGACGAACGCACCCGTTCGGCCGTCATCCGTGCGCCTTCGAGCGGCATCTCCGGCAACAGCGCCATGAACTCCTCGCCGCCGACCCGCGCGAGCCCGCCCGCGGGCCGGATCGCGTCGAGGCACTGGCGCACGACGCCGCGCAGCACTTCGTCGCCGATCTGATGCCCGTATGCATCGTTGATGTTCTTGAAGTTGTCGAGATCGAGCGCGAGCAGGCAGAACGGCGTGCCGTCGCGCTCCGCGCGCACGATCTCGCGTTCGACCTGCGCGATGAACTGGCGCCGGTTCGACGCGCCCGTCATCGGATCGGTCGCGGCCATGTATTCGAGTTTCTGGTTCGTGCGGCGCAGTTCCTGCAGTGCGCTCTCGGTGCGCGCCATCGATTCCGACAGCCGGCTCATCAGGTCTTCCTGGCTGTAGATCGCGGAGAACGAGCGGGTCGTCTGCAGCGCCTGCACCACGCCATAGCTGAGCAGGAAGAAGCCGCCCGCGAAAATCGCATGCGCGAGCCACCACATGTGATTCCACGGCTTGCCGAGAATGAACGCGAGCGACGACAGCGCGAACGCCATGATCGACACGCCGTAGATCACCATCAGCGGCGAACGGATCCGGCGCGCGAGCAGCACGCCGACGTTCAGCAGCGAGAACACCAGCGCGCCGCCCTCCATCGACAGCCGCGTGCCGAGCGCGCCCGCCACCGGCGAATACGCGACGTACGCGACCGCGACATCGACCAGCGCGAAAAACACGACCCACGGCAGCCACGTGCGGACGCTCGTGCGCTTCTCGATGCGGTCCGACGGGCGCGAGTACGACATCAGGCCGATCAGCAGCAGGATCGACATCACGAGCCGCGACGCGGGCCCGTACAGCAGGAACAGCCAGATGTTGTGATGCGCCATCCCGGTGAACATGCCGTGCAGCGCATAGATCACCGCGAAGCCGAGGAAGCCGAGCGTCAGCCAGCGCAGCAGCGGCTCGCCCGACGACCGGTAGCAGACCCAAGTCACGTACGTGACGAACGCGCCCTCGAGCGTCGCGGCCGCGATTGCGATTTCATGGAAGGCGTGATTCTCGAATGTCAGGCGCGAGTCGCCGAAGAACCACAGATAGGCGATCAGATAGGCCGGCAGCAACGCGAATCCGACCAGCAGGCATTTTGCGTAAAGCCGCGCGGCCGCGCTGACGACGCGCGGCGGCTCCCCGGCTGCATAAGTCGTGCTCAATTCGGTCCCCGATCGATCTGCTGCGTGGTTCCGGCACCGGGACGCACGGCGCATCGCCTGTGGCCGGCGAGCGGACACGCGTCGCGCGCCGGCACGATGCGCGCCAGCCGTCCCGCCGAAAGGCAAACGTCAGAGCAAGTATAGGTGCGGCAATTCGTTTGACAAGTCAGGGGAAACGGCATTGCCAAATGGATGCAGATTGCCTACCGTCCGGCTCGAATGGCCGGCCGCACCGGCCGTTCGCGCGGGCGTCGCGGCCGCAGGCTTCGACGCAGCGAAGCCGCGGCCGGCGCCCGGCAAATATCAGACGATTTCGAACAGCCCGGCGGCGCCCTGTCCGCCGCCGATGCACATCGTGACGACCGCGTATTTGACGCCGCGCCGCTTGCCTTCGATCAGCGCATGGCCGGTCAGGCGCGCGCCCGACACGCCGTAGGGATGGCCGACCGCGATCGCGCCGCCGTTTACGTTCAGGCGATCCTCAGGAATCCCCAGCGTGTCGCGGCAGTACAGCACCTGCACCGCGAACGCTTCGTTCAGCTCCCACAGACCGATGTCGTCGACCGTCAGGCCGGCCCGCTTCAGCAGCTTCGGCACCGCGAACACGGGGCCGATGCCCATCTCGTCGGGTTCGCAGCCGGCCACCGCGAAGCCGCGGAACACGCCGAGCGGCTGCAGCCCTTCGCGCTGCGCGAGATCCGCGTTCATCACCACGCACGCGGCGGCGCCGTCGGAGAACTGGCTCGCGTTGCCCGCGGTGATCACGCCGCCCGGCACGGCCGAACGGATCTTCGACACGCCTTCGAGCGTCGTGTCGGGCCGGATGCCCTCGTCGGCCGATACCGTCACTTCCTTCGTGAACAGGCGGCCGGTCGCCTTGTCGGCGATGCCGGCGCGCACGGTGATCGGCACGATCTCGTCGCGGAACAACCCGGCCTCCTGCGCCGCCGCGGCCTTCAGCTGCGAGCCCACGCCGTACTCGTCCTGCCGCTCCTTCGAGATGCCGTAGCGCTTCGCGACGTTCTCGGCGGTCTGCAGCATGTTCCAGTAGATCTCGGGCTTGTGCTCGAGCAGCCAGCCTTCCTGCACCATGTGCCGGTTCATCTCGTTCTGCACGCACGAGATCGATTCGACGCCGCCGGCGACATACACGTCGCCCTCGCCCGCGATGATCCGCTGCGCGGCGAGCGCGATCGTCTGCAGCCCTGACGAGCAGAAACGGTTCACCGTCATGCCCGGCACCGTCACCGGCAGCCCGGCGCGCAGCGCGATCTGCCGCGCGATATTGGCGCCGGTCGCGCCTTCGGGATTCGCGCAGCCCATGATCACGTCCTCGGCGCGGGCCGGGTCGAGCTTCGCGCGTTCGAGCGCGGCCGCGACCACGTGGCCGCCGAGCGTCGCGCCATGCGTCATGTTGAATGCGCCGCGCCACGATTTCGCGAGCGGCGTGCGTGCGGTCGAAACGATTACGGCTTCGGTCATGCGAGTCTCCTTCGGTCCTGCTTCATGTCCTGAATCGAACGGGAATGCGCTACGCCGTCGGGCGCGCGCCCGCGGACGTCACATGCGCGACGCCCGCCGCCTGCATCTGCTGCCATGCGTGCGCGAGCGACCCGTTGAGGTCGATCGCCCGGCACGCATCGTTGATTACCGCGGCCTCGAAGCCCGCCGCGCGCGCGTCGAGCGCCGACCAGGCGACGCAATAGTCGGTCGCGAGCCCGCAGCACCACACGCGCTTCGCGCCGATCTCGCGCAGATAGCCGGCAAGCCCGGTGCGCGTCGTGCGGTCGGCTTCGACGAACGCGGAATAGCTGTCGACCTGCGCGTCGCAGCCCTTGCGGATCACGAGTTGCGCATGCGGAATGTCGAGGTCGCGATGCAGCGCCGCGCCGTCGGTGTCCTGCACGCAGTGCACGGGCCACAGCACCTGTTCGCCGTACGGCAGCGCGACCGTCGAGAACGGCTCGCGCCCCGGATGGTTCGCCGCGAACGACACGTGGTCGCGCGGATGCCAGTCCTGCGTCACCACGACCCGGTCGAAGCGCCGCGCGAGCGCGTTGATCACGGGCACGACCGCGTCGCCGTCCGCCACCGCGAGCGCGCCGCCCGGCATGAAGTCGTACTGCACGTCGATCACGAGCAGCACGTCGTCGGTGCGTTTCATTGCGTGTCTCCTTGCAAGGCCGGTTGCGCGATCGCGCGACCGGCGTCAGCCGTTGAACCCGCGCCCGGCCTTCGCGAGCTCGGCGATCGACGGCGCGAGCTGCCACGCGTCGCCGTTCGGCGCAGCCGCATAGCGGCGAATCGCGCGCTCGACGTTGTACAGGCCGACCATGTCGGCGTACAGCATCGGGCCGCCTCGCCACAGCGGAAAGCCATAGCCGGTCAGATAAACCATGTCGATGTCGGACGCCTTCGACGCGATCTTCTCCTCGAGGATCTTCGCGCCTTCGTTGACGAGCGCGAACACGAGCCGCTCGACGATCTCGTCGTCGCCGATCCTGCGCCGCTCGATGCCGCGCTCCTGCGAATACGCGACGACCATTTCGTCCACCAGCGCCGACGGCCTGGCCTTGCGGTCGCCCGGCACGTAGTCGTACCAGCCGGCGCCCGTCTTCTGGCCGAAGCGACCCTGCTCGCACAGCCGGTCGGCGATCTTCGAATAATGGAGGTCGGGCTTCTCGACATAGCGGCGCTTGCGGATCGCCCAGCCGATGTCGTTGCCCGCGAGGTCGCTCATCCGGAACGGGCCCATCGCGAAACCGAACTTCTCGATCGCGCGATCGACCTGCGCGGGCAGCGCGCCTTCCTCGAGCATGAACAGCGCCTGGCGGATGTACTGCTCGATCATCCGGTTGCCGATGAAGCCGTCGCACACGCCGGACACGACCGCCGTCTTGCGGATCTTCTTCGCGACCGCCATCACGGTCGCGAGCACGTCCTTCGCGGTCTGCGCGCCGCGCACGACTTCGAGCAGCTTCATCACGTTCGCCGGGCTGAAGAAATGCATGCCGACCACGTCCTGCGGACGCTTCGTGAACGCGGCGATCTTGTCGACGTCGAGCGTCGACGTGTTCGACGCGAGGATCGCGCCGCGCTTCGCGACTTCATCGAGCTTGCGGAACACCTGCTCCTTCACGCCGAGTTCCTCGAACACGGCCTCGATGATCAGGTCCGCGTCCTTCAGGTCGTCGTAGGACAGCGTCGGCGCAATCAGCGCCATGCGCGCATCGAGCTTCTCCTGCGTGAGCTTGCCCTTCTTCACCTGCGCGTCGTAGTTCTTGCGGATCGTCGCCAGCCCGCGGTCGAGCGCGTCCTGCTTCGTTTCGAGCAGCGTGACGGGCAGCCCCGCGTTGACGAAGTTCATCGCGATCCCGCCGCCCATCGTGCCCGCGCCGATCACCGCGACGCGGCGGATCTCGCGCAGCGGCGTATCGGCCGGCACGTCGGGAATCTTGCTCGCCGCGCGCTCGCCGAAGAACGCGTGCCGCAGCGCGCGGCTTTCCGGCGTCATCATCAGCGCGACGAAGCCCTCGCGCTCCGCGATGCTGCCCTTGTCGAAACCGTTCAGCACGCCCGCCTCGATCGCGTCGATGCACTTGTGCGGCGCGGGGAAATTCGGCGCGGCGGCCTTCGCGGAATTGCGCGCGAACTGGATGAAACCCGCGGCATTCTCGTGCACGATCTTGCGGTCGCGCACACGCGGATGCAGCCCCGGCTGCGCGCCGACCTTGCGCGCGAACGCGACGGCCGCGTCGAGCAGCTCGCCGTCGACCATCTCGTCGAACAGCCCGCTTTTCGCGAGCTGCTCCGATGGCACCGGCGCGCCCGACACGATCATGTTCAGGGCCGTTTCGAGCCCGACCGCGCGCGGCAGGCGCTGCGTGCCGCCCGCCCCCGGCAGCAGCCCGAGCTTCACCTCGGGCAGCGCGACCTGCGCGCCGGGCGCCGCGACGCGATAGTGCGCGCCGAGCGCGAGTTCGAGGCCGCCGCCCATCACGACGCTGTGCAGCGCCGCGACGACCGGCTTCGCGCTGGCTTCCACCGCGCGGATCACGGTATGCAGCGTCGGCTCCTGCAGCGCCTTCGGCGTATTGAATTCGGTGATGTCGGCGCCGCCCGAGAACGCACGGCCCGCGCCCGTCAGCACGATCGCCGTGACCGACGGATCCTGCGCGGCGCGATCGAGCGCGTCCATGACGCCCAGCCGCGTCGACAGGTCGAGCCCGTTGACGGGCGGATTGTTGAGCGTGATGACGGCCACGCCGTCGCGAGTCGAGTAATCCACTGCCATCTGCCTGCCTCCATGCATCGCGCGCCGGGGTGGCTGCGCTTCATTGTGCGCGGTCGAACGGCCGCATGTCCGGATCGAACGGAGGCAGCATACAACGAAAAAGCACGGTCGTTCAATTTGATTTTTTCCCGATCCGGGGGCCGGATCGGGCGACCGCGCGCAGCGCAAACCGGCGCTACGACTCGCAGACCGCGGTCGGCAGCACGTAGTCGCGGAAGGTCTCGCGCAGCTTCAGCTTCTGCAGCTTGCCGGTCGCGGTGTGCGGCAGCGATTCGACGAACACGACATCGTCCGGAATCCACCATTTCGCGACCTTGCCTTCGTAGAACGCGAGCAGCGCCTCGCGGCTCAGGTTCGCGCCGTCGCGCGGCACCACGACGAGCAGCGGGCGCTCGGTCCATTTCGGGTGCGCGCACGCGATGCACGCGGCCTCGGCGACGCCCGGATGCGCGATCGCGACGTTCTCGATATCGATCGAGCTGATCCATTCGCCACCCGACTTGATCACGTCCTTGCTGCGGTCGGTAATCTGCAGGAAGCCGTCGGGGTCGATCGTCGCGACGTCGCCGGTCGGGAACCAGCCGTCCGCGAGCGGCGATTCGTCGCTGCGGAAGTAGTGGTCGATCACCCACGGCCCACGCACCTGCAGCTCGCCGAACGCGACGCCGTCCCACGGCAGCTCGCGCCCGTCCTCGCCGACGATCCGCATGTCGACGCCGCAGATCACGCGCCCCTGTTTCTCGAGCAGCCGGCGCTGCGCGTCGAGCGGACGCTGCGACTGTGCCCAGTTCAGCTTCGCGAGCGTGCCGAGCGGCGACAGCTCGGTCATTCCCCACGCATGGATCACGCGCACGCCGTATTCGTCCTCGAACGTGCGCAGCATCGCGGGCGGGCACGCGGAGCCGCCGATCACCGTGCGGTTCAGCGTCGAAAAGCGCACGCCGGCCTCGCGCATGTAGTTCAGCAGCCCGAGCCACACGGTCGGCACGCCCGCGGAGAACGTCACGCGCTCGGCCTCCATCAGTTCATAGAGCGACTTCCCGTCGAGATCCTTGCCGGGCAGCACCAGCTTGCCGCCGGTCAGCGGCACCGCATACGGCAGCCCCCACGCGTTGACGTGGAACATCGGCACCACCGGCAGCACCGCGTCCATCGCGGACAGGTTCATCGCATCGGGCAGCGCGGCGCCGTAGGCATGCAGCACCGTCGAGCGATGCGAGTACAGCACGCCCTTCGGATTGCCGGTCGTGCCCGACGTGTAGCAAAGCCCCGACGCCTGCTGCTCGTCGAGGCGCGGCCAGTCGTAGCGGCCGTCCTCGGCGTCGACGAGCGTTTCGTAGCACAGGGTCGGCGTCGCGCCCGACGGCAGGTGCGCGGCATCGGTCATCGCGATCCAGCCCTTCACCTGCGGGCACTGCGGCGCGATCTGGTCGACCAGCGGCGCGAAATTCAGGTCGAACAGCACGTAGCGGTCTTCCGCGTGATTGACGATGTACGCGATCTGCTCGGGAAACAGCCGCGGGTTGATCGTGTGGCACACGGCGCCCATCCCGCCGATCGCGTAATACGCTTCGAGATGGCGGTAGCCGTTCCAGGCCAGCGTGCCGACGCGGTCGCCGGATGCGACGCCGAGCCGCGCGAGCGCCTGGGCGAGCTGCTTCGCGCGGCGTTCGCAATCGCGATATGTATAGCGGTGCAGGTCGCCCTCCACGCGCTTCGACACGATCTCCGTGTCGCCCGCGTGACGCGCGGCATGCGCGATCAGCGAGGACACCAGCAGCGGCATGTCCATCATCTGGCCCAGCAACGGCTTACCCATCGTCTTGTTCTCCCTGAAGGACGCGAATCGGTGAACAGCCTCGAACCGGCGGCGCCCGTCGACGGCCCGGACGGGCCCGGCGCTGCGCGCGCGGGCCGCCATGCGGGCGGCGCGGCGCCGCCTTACAATATCGGCTTACCCAGAGGCGCTCAACATGTCGTTTTCCCGAAGCGCAGCCGACCCGGCTGACACCCTGCCCGACCTCGCCGCCACGCTCGGCGCGCCCGCCGACGACGCGTTCGTCCGGCTCGGCGACGCGTTTCATACGCGCCTGCCGGCCGCGCCGCTGCCCGCGCCGTACGTGGTCGGCTTTTCCGACGAAGTCGCGCGGCTGCTCGGCCTGCCCGCGTCGCTCGCCGCGCAGCCCGGCTTCGCCGAGCTGTTCGCCGGCAATCCGACGCGCGACTGGCCCGCGCACGCGCTGCCGTATGCATCGGTGTACTCGGGCCACCAGTTCGGCGTATGGGCCGGCCAGCTCGGCGACGGCCGCGCGCTGACGGTCGGCGAGCTGGCCGGCGCCGACGGCCGCCGCTACGAGCTGCAGCTGAAGGGCGGCGGGCGCACGCCGTATTCGCGCATGGGCGACGGCCGCGCGGTGCTGCGCTCGTCGATCCGCGAATTCCTCTGCTCGGAAGCGATGCATCACCTCGGCATTCCGACCACGCGCGCGCTGACGGTGATCGGCTCGGACCAGCCGGTGATCCGCGAGGAAATCGAGACGTCGGCCGTCGTCACGCGCGTGTCCGAAAGCTTCGTGCGCTTCGGCCACTTCGAGCACTTCTTCTCGAACGATCGCCCCGACCTGCTGCGCCAGCTCGCCGATCACGTGATCGACCGCTTCTATCCCGACTGCCGCGACGCCGACGATCCATATCTCGCGCTGCTCGAAGCCGCGACGCTGCGCACGGCCGACCTCGTCGCGCAATGGCAGGCCGTCGGCTTCTGCCACGGCGTGATGAACACCGACAACATGTCGATCCTCGGCCTGACGATCGACTACGGCCCGTTCGGCTTCGTCGACGCGTTCGACGCGAACCACATCTGCAACCACTCGGACACGAGCGGCCGCTACGCGTACCGGATGCAGCCGCGCATCGCGCACTGGAACTGCTACTGCCTCGCGCAGGCGCTGCTGCCGCTGATCGGGTTGCAGCACGGCATCGCCGACGACGATGCGCGCGCCGAACGCGCGGTCGAGGACGCGCAGGCCGTGCTCGCGAAATTCCCGGAGCGTTTCGGCCCCGCGCTCGAACGCGCGATGCGCGCGAAGCTCGGCCTCGAACTCGAACGCGAGAACGACGCGGCGCTCGCGAACCAGCTGCTCGAGACGATGCATGCGAGCCGCGCGGACTTCACGCTGACGTTCCGCCGCCTCGCGCAGCTGTCGAAGCACGACGCGAGCCGCGACGCGCCGGTGCGCGACCTGTTCATCGATCGCGAGGCGTTCGATGCCTGGGCGAACCTCTACCGCGCGCGGCTGTCCGACGAAACGCGCGACGACGCCGCACGCGCCGCCGCGATGAATCGCGTGAACCCGAAGTACGTATTGCGCAACCATCTGGCCGAAGTCGCGATCCGGCGCGCGAAGGAAAAGGATTTTTCCGAAGTCGAGCGGCTCGCGCAGGTGCTGCGCCGCCCGTTCGACGAACAGCCGGAGCACGAATCGTACGCAGCGCTGCCGCCCGACTGGGCCGGCTCGCTCGAAGTGAGCTGCTCGTCGTAACCCGCGCATATCGACCGACCGATCAGGAGAACCCCACATGTCCCACGATTCCGACGACAAGACCTTCCCTTACCGGAAGGACGACGCCGAGCTGCGCCGCCGCCTCACGCCGCTGCAGTACGAGGTCACGCAGCATGCGGCGACCGAGCGTGCCTTCACCGGCGAATACACCGACACCGAAGACGCCGGCATCTACCGCTGCGTCGTCTGCAGCACGCCGCTGTTCGAGTCGGGCGCGAAATTCCACTCGGGCTGCGGCTGGCCCAGCTACTTCAAGCCGCTGAACGGCGAGGTGATCGACGAGCGCATCGACCGCTCGCACGGGATGGTGCGCGTCGAGGTCCGCTGCAACCATTGCGGCGCGCATCTCGGCCACGTGTTCGAGGACGGCCCGCGCGACAAGACCGGTTTGCGGTACTGCATCAATTCGGCTGCGTTAAACTTCGAGTCCCGACCCGAAAACGAATGAGCGGCGCCGGGCGGATCGGCGAGGCGACCCTCGCGGGGCGACCTTTCGCGGCGCGGCCCGCGCGGCTTGCCGCGATCCGCCCCGGCGGCGCCCGGCGGGTCCCTACAACGGTGAAAGGCCGGCCTTTCACGCAGCTGCGAGCGCCATGAAATTCCTGTTCGATCTGTTTCCGATCATCCTGTTTTTCGCCGCCTTCAAGGTCTGGGGCATCTTCACCGCCACCGCCGTCGCGATCGCCGCGACACTGGCCCAGGTCGCCTGGGTCGCCTTCCGGCACCGGAAGGTCGACACGATGCTGTGGGTCAGCCTCGGCGTGATCGTCGTCTTCGGTGGCGCCACCCTCGTCCTGCACGACGAGAAATTCATTCAATGGAAACCGACTGTGCTGTACTGGCTGTTTGCGATCGGGCTGCTCGCCGCGCGCTATGCGTTCGGCAACAACCTGATCGAGAAGATGATGGGCAAGCAGCTGACGCTGCCGCATCCCGTGTGGGACAAGCTCAACGTTGCGTGGGCGCTGTTCTTCGCCGTGCTCGGCGTGGCGAACCTGTACGTGGTGCACAACTTCACCGAATCGCAATGGGTGAACTTCAAGCTGTTCGGCACGACGGGCGCGATGGTGGTGTTCATCATCCTGCAGAGCCTGTGGCTCACGAAGTACCTGAAGGACGAATGACATGACGGACGCTTTTCTCGATGCATCGCCCGACGCGCGCATCGCGCTGATCGAGGCGCGCCTGACCGCCGCGCTGTCGCCCGCCTCGCTCGCGGTGCGCGACGACAGCGCGCAGCACGCGGGCCACGCCGGCGCCGCGGCAGGCGGCCACTACACGGTCACGATCGTGTCGGCCGCGTTCGCCGGCAAGCCGCGCGTCGCGCGGCACCGGCTGGTGTATGATGCGCTCGCCGATGCGATGCAGCGCGGCATTCACGCGCTCGCGATCGTGGCTTACACGCCCGAAGAATTCAACGAATCTTCCATCAAGTCTCATTAGGAATTCCCGATGATCCTGAAATCCCCCCGCCTGTGGGTCGCAGCGGCCGCGTTTGCCGCCGCGCCGGCCTTCGCCCAGAACATCGCCGTCGTCAACGGCACGCCGATCCCGAAGTCGCGCGCCGACGCGATGGTCGCGCAGCTCGTCCAGCAAGGCCAAACCGACAGCCCGCAACTGCAGCAGGCCGTGCGTCAGGAACTCGTGAACCGCGAAATCCTGATGCAGGAAGCGATTCGCCGCGGCATCCCGAACCGGGCCGACGTGAAGGCGCAGGTCGCCGTCGCACAGCAGACCGTCGTGCTGCGCGCGATGATCGAGGACTTCCTGAAGAAGAACCAGCCGACCGACGCCGAAGTGAAGGCGCGCTACGACGATCTCGTGAAGGGCGTCGGCGGCAACCGCGAATATCATCTGCACCACATCCTCGTCGACAACGAGCAGCAGGCGAAGGACCTGATCGCGAAGATCAAGGCCGGCGCGAAGTTCGAGGATCTGGCCAAGCAGTACTCGAAGGATCCGGGCTCGGGCAAGAACGGCGGCGACCTCGACTGGTCCGACCCGAAGGCGTACGTGCCGGAATTCGCGGCGGCCGCGCAGAAGCTGCAGAAGGGCCAGATGACCGACGAGCCGGTGAAGACGCAGTTCGGCTGGCACATCATCCGCGTCGACGACATTCGCGACGTCGCCCCGCCGCCGTTCGACCAGGTGAAGGCGCAGATCGCACAGCAGCTCGTGCAGCAGAAGCTGCAGGCGTTCGAGGAAGGCCTGCGCCAGCAGGCGAAGATCCAGTAACACCGGCGGCGAACATCGCCGGTGCCAGGGCCGCTCCTCGGAGCGGCCTTTTTCATTTCACGCGCCGCCGCGCTACGCCTCCACCGCGCCTGCCCGCCTCGGCCGCCCCGTCGCCAGCACCTTCGCGAAAAACGCCAGCACCGGCCGCTCGACCAGCCGGTAAGCGCCGGCGCCGAGCGCCGCGGCGAGCGCGATCCCGCCCGCGACGATCCAGTCCGCGCCGATCTGCTGGCCGGCACCGTGCTTGAGCGCCGTCGCAATGCCCGCCACGACGAAACCGTGTGTCAGGTAGATCGAATACGACGCGTCGCCGAGAAACACGAGGCCGCGCAAGCCGACCGGCCGCACGCTGTCGATCAGCACCGCGCCCAGCACCAGCATGAACGCGGGGCCGCCATAAAGCAGCGCGCGCGGCGCGTGGCCGACGAACAGTTCCATCGGCGGATTGCCGACCCCGTCCGCGCCGGCCAGTGCCGCGCCGAACAGGCCCAGCACCCCGGCGCCGGCCAGCAGCACGCCGGTGCGCAACGTCGCGGCGCGCGTCCAGCCTGCGCGAACATGCGCATACGCCATCGCCGCGACGATGCCGAGCAGGAATTCGACGATCAGCTGCGCGCAGGTCAGCGTCGTGACCGAGGTCGGCGCGTCGAGCAGATAGCTGGCCAGGCCGATCGTCAGGAACACGCCCGCGAGAAACGGCAGCAACAGGCGGCGCAGCCCCAGCGCGATGGCAGCGGCGAATGCGAGGTAAAAGTAGAACTCGTAGCCGAGCGTCCAGCCCTGTTCGAGAAACGGCCGCCAGACGCCGTCCTGGTTCGGCGCGGGCCACAGCAGGTACGAGCAGATCAGGTAATGCAGCGTCGGATGGTGTGTCTTCAGGACCGCGTGCATGCCCCACATCGCGACGAGCGCCGTGGTCCACAGCCAGTACAGCGGATAGATCCGCAGCGCCCGCCGCTGCAGGAAACGGCCGGCTGCCGCGCCGCCTGCGCTGTCGTGCCGGTGCGTGTGGAAGATGATGAAGCCGCTGATCACGAAGAACAGATCGACGCCCGCGTTGCCGATCGCAGCGAAATTGCGCGTATTGATCCACGCGGGTGCGTGATGATAGGTCGTCATCGCCGCCGCGAAATGCCAGAACGCCACCAGGAACGCCGCGACGGCCCGCAGGATCTGGATCGAATGCAGGTGCGCGTGCGCGCCGCGCGAACTGCCGCCGTTGCTGTCCGGTTTCATCGGGTTGCCTCCGTTCAAGCGAGCAGCGTAGCAACGACGGGCGGCCGATTCCGTGTGCCGGGTCACCGAAGGCGAACGAACGGAACGACGCGGACATAAAAAAACCGCTCCGAAGAGCGGCTTGCGAGGTGCAGCGCGGCGTGCATGCGTGACCGGCGCGCCAACCCGCTACACCGGATGGAACACGTCGTGGTAACGGACCGCGCCCGACGGCCGCGGCGCGGCCTCGTCGAACGACTGAGCGAGGAAATACCCGGGCGGCACGCCCGGAAACACGATGTCGCCGGACGGCGCGAACCCGAAACGCGCGTAGTACGCGGGCTCGCCGAGCACCACGCAGCCGCGCGCGCCGAGCCGGCGCAACGCGTCGAGCCCCGTGCGCACGAGCCCCGCGCCGACGCTGCGCCGCTGGCAATCGGGCGACACCGCGAGCGGCGCGAGCCCGTACCAGCGCTGCGCGCCGGCCGGCTCGCCGCCGATCGACACCGGCGAAAACGCGACGTGGCCGATCACGCGCCCGTCGCGTTCCGCGACGAGCGACACGCTCAATGCGTCGTCCGCGCGCAGCGTATCGACGATCCTTCGCTCGAACTGCCCGTGCTGCGGTTCGGCCGCGAACGCCGCGACGATCACGCGGGCGATCGCGTCGGCGTCACGCGGGCGCTCGTCGCGCAGCGTGACGACCTCGACCGGCGCGTTCGGGTCGAACCACACGACGATCAGCCGATCCAGCGGCGCGCGTTGCGGAACACGCGCATCCACGGGCTCGCTTCGCCCCAGCCTTCCGGGTGCCAGCTCATCGTGACCGTGCGGTGCACGCGCTCCATGTGCGGCATCAGCACCGTGAAGCGGCCGTCGGCCGTCGTCACCGACGTGATGCCGGCCGGCGAGCCGTTCGGGTTGAACGGATAGCGCTCGGTCGCTTCGCCGCGGTGATCGACGTAGCGCATCGCGACCGCGACGCGATCGATGTCGCCCTGCTGCGAGAAATCCGCATAGCCTTCGCCGTGCGCGACCGCGACCGGAATCCGCGAGCCTTCCATCCCCGCGAAGAAGATCGACGGCGACGACTGCACCTCGACGAACGAGAAGCGCGCCTCGAACTGCTCCGACTTGTTGCGCGTGAACTTCGGCCAGGCTTCCGCGCCCGGGATCATCGATGCGATGCTCGACAGCATCTGGCAACCGTTGCAGATGCCGAGCGCGAACGTGTCGGGACGCGCGAAGAACGCCGAGAACATGTCGGCGAGGTTCGCGTTGAAGCGGATCGTCTTCGCCCAGCCTTCGCCCGCGCCCAGCACGTCGCCGTACGAGAAGCCGCCGCACGCGACCGCACCCGCGAAATCGGCGAGCGACGCGCGGCCCGCGAGCAGGTCGCTCATGTGCACGTCGTGCGCATCGAAGCCCGCGCGATCGAACGCATAGGCCGTCTCGAGATGCGAGTTCACGCCCTGCTCGCGCAGGATCGCCACCCGCGGCCGTGCACCCGTCGCGATGAACGGCGCGGCGATGTCGTCGGCTGGATCGAAGCTCAGCACCGGCGCGATGCCCGGATCGGCCGCGTCGAGCAGCGCGTCGTATTCGGCATCCGCGCAGGCGGGGTTGTCGCGCAGGCGCGCGATGCGCCAGCTCACCTCGCTCCACGCGCGATGGAGTTCGACGCGCGGCGCGTCGAAGATCTTCTTCGCGTCGCGGTACACCTCGATCACGTCGCGCTCGTTGACCGTGCCGATCACGTGCGAGCAGGTCGACAGGCCGAATTCGCGCAGCGCGCCGAGCACCGCGTCACGGTCGGCCGCGCGCACCTGCACGACCGCACCGAGTTCTTCGGAGAACAGCGCGCGCAGCGTGCGGTCGTCGCGACGGCCGCTCGTCTGCTTCGCCCAGTCCTTCGCGTCGCCGTAGTCCGATTCGTGGTTCGCGTCGAGCGTCAGCATGTCGACGTTCAGCGACACGCCCGCGTGGCCCGCGAACGCCATTTCGCACACCGTCGCCCACAGGCCGCCGTCCGAGCGGTCGTGATACGCGAGCAGCTTGCCCTGCGCGTTCAGCGACTGGATCGCGGCGAAGAAGCGCTTCAGGTCTTCCGGATCGTCGACGTCGGGCGCCGTGTCGCCGACCTGCTGCGTGACCTGCGCGAAGATGCTGCCGCCCATGCGGTTCTTGCCGCGGCCGAGGTCGATCGCGATCAGCACGCTGTCGCCCGCGTCCGCGACGCGGCGCAGTTGCGGCGTCAGGTGGCGGCGCACGTCTTCGACCGGCGCGAACGCGGAGATGATCAGCGACACCGGCGCGACCACTTCCTTCGCGATGCCCTGCTCGTCCCACTTGGTCTTCATCGACAGCGAGTCCTTGCCGACCGGGATGCCGATGCCGAGCGCCGGGCACAGCTCCATGCCGATCGCCTTCACCGTGTCGAACAGCGCGGCGTCCTCGCCGGCCGTGCCGCACGCGGCCATCCAGTTCGCCGACAGCTTCAGCTTGTCGAGCGACGCGATCGGCGCGCTCGCGATGTTGGTGATCGCCTCGCCGACGGCCATGCGGCCCGACGCCGGCGCGTCGATCACCGCGAGCGGCGTGCGCTCGGCCATCGTCATCGCCTCGCCCTTGAAGCCCGCATAGTCGAGCGCGGTGATCGCGCAGTCGGCCACCGGCACCTGCCACGGGCCGACCATCTGGTCGCGCACCGACGTGCCGCCGACCGAGCGGTCGCCGATCGTGATCAGGAACGACTTGCTCGCGACCGTCGGGTGCTTCAGCACATCGACCGCGACTTCGGACAGCGCGATGCCGGTCACGTCGACCGGCGCGCGCTCGGTCGTCACGCGCGCGACGTCGCGGTGCATGCGCGGCGGCTTGCCGAGCAGCACGTCCATCGGCATGTCGACCGGGTACGCATCCGCGCCGCTCGCCTGGTCGTCGAACAGCTGCAGCTGGAGTTCGTCGGTCGCGACGCCGACCACCGAGAACGGGCAGCGCTCGCGCGCGCAGATCGCCTCGAAGCGCGGCAGGTCGGCCGGCGCGATCGCCAGCACGTAGCGCTCCTGCGCCTCGTTCGACCAGATTTCGCGCGGCGACAGGCCCGACTCCTCGAGCGCGACCTTGCGCAGCTCGAAGCGGGCGCCCTTGCCCGCGCCGTCGACGATTTCGGGGAATGCATTCGACAGGCCGCCCGCGCCGACATCGTGGATGCTCAGGATCGGGTTTTCCGCGCCGAGCTGCCAGCAGCCGTTGATCACTTCCTGCGCGCGGCGCTCGATTTCCGGGTTGCCGCGCTGCACCGAGTCGAAGTCGAGCTCGGCCGTGTTCGCGCCGGTCGCCATCGAGCTCGCGGCGCCGCCGCCCATCCCGATCCGCATGCCGGGGCCGCCGATCTGGATCAGCAGCGAGCCGGCCGGCACGTCGTGCTTGTGCGTGTGTTGATCCGCGATGTTGCCGAGGCCGCCCGCGATCATGATCGGCTTGTGATAGCCGCGCACGGTGCCGCCGACGTTCTGCTCGTACACGCGGAAGTAGCCGCCGAGGTTCGGCCGGCCGAATTCGTTGTTGAACGCGGCGCCGCCGAGCGGGCCGTCGATCATGATCTGCAGCGGCGACGCGATGCGGTCCGGACGGCCGTACGGGCCGTGCTGCTCGTCGGGGTTGCGCTCGCCGACCGGCTGCGCGGCGTCGCGCGCGTTTTCCCACGGCTGGCGCGCGCCGGGCAGGTCGAGGTTCGACACGGTGAAGCCCGTCAGGCCGGCCTTCGGACGCGCACCGCGGCCCGTCGCACCTTCGTCGCGGATCTCGCCGCCCGCGCCGGTCGCCGCGCCGGGGAACGGCGAGATCGCGGTCGGGTGGTTGTGCGTCTCGACCTTCATCAGCGTGTGCGTGAGCTCGGTGTGACGGCCGTAGCGCTCGCCCGGCGCACCGGCCGCGCCCGCGCCGCCGCGCGGGAACCAGCGCTCGGCCTCGGCGCCGACCATGATCGACGAGTTGTCCGAATACGCGACGATGGTGCCCTGCGGGCTCAGCTTCTCGGTGTTGCGGATCATCGCGAACAGCGACATGTCCTGCGCTTCGCCGTCGATCGTCCACTGCGCGTTGAAGATCTTGTGACGGCAGTGCTCGCTGTTCGCCTGCGCGAACATCATCAGCTCGACGTCGGTCGGGTTGCGTTCGAGCTTCCGGAACGCATCGACCAGATAGTCGATCTCGTCGTCGGCAAGCGCGAGGCCGAGCTCGACGTTGGCGCGCTCGAGCGCACCGCGCCCGGCGCCCAGCACGTCGACGGTCGTGAGCGGCTTGGCCGGCAGTTCGTCGAACAGGTGCTTCGCGTCGTCGCGCGCGGCGACCACGCTTTCGGTCATGCGGTCATGCAGCGCGGCCGCGACTGCGGCGCGCGCCTCGTCGGACAGCGCCTTCTTGCCGCCGAGCAGGCCCGACTTCAGCGTGACCGTGAATTCGACGCCGCGCTCGATGCGGCGCACGTGCGTGAGGCCGCAGTGCTGCGCGATGTCAGTCGCCTTGCTGGCCCACGGCGAAACCGTGCCGAAGCGCGGCAGCACGACGAAGGTTTCGGTCGTGCCCTTCTCGGACGCCGGCTCGAACGGCGCGCCGTAGTGCATCAGCGCCTCGATGCGCGCGCTGTCATCGGCCGACAGCGGCTCGGCCGCATTGACGAAGTGCAGGAACTGGCCGCGCACCGCGACGATGTTGGCGTCGATTTGCCTGAGCGTGTCGAGCAGACGGGTTTGACGGAAATCGGAGAGGGCCGAAGCGCCGGGAAAACACGAGAAGTGAGCCATGGGCTGGACTGACGTCGATGAGTCGCGCAACTGGGCGACGTGGGGCGAAAGGAAGGCCGTAATTATACCCGGAAGTCGGTCGCCCAAGACCGGCCGATCGGCAGCCCGCGCGCACCGCGACGGCGACCGCGCGGCATCGCCCGCCAGCCGGCGCGCCGCGGCCCGGCCGCGCCGGATCGCGCGGTGCAACCGCGCCGCGCCCGGCGCCGGCGCAACCGCCCGGCGCCGGTTCCCGCGATTTTGGCGCTATCATTCGCGGTTCACCGGGCCGCGGGCCCGTCACGCGAATTCTCATCGGGCAGCGCGCGCCGCCCGTCATCGAAGCAATCCATGGATGTCATCGTCATCGGCGGCGGAATCAGCGGCGTCGCCACCGCCTACCAGCTGCGCGCAGCCGGCCACCGCGTGTGCGTCGTCGAACGCCATGCGACCGTCGCGCAGGGCGCGACCTACGGCGACGGCGGCACGCTGCTGCCGAGCCCGCTCGACGTCTGGTTCGGGCCGACCTTCATGCGTCAGCGCCAGCCGCGCGACAGCGGCATCGTTTACAAGCCGGGCTTCAACGGCGGCGTGCGCCGTTTCGTCAGGCAGCTCGGCGCGCTGCGCGAACCCGATGCGTTCGCCGCGCAGTACGCGCGGCTGCGCCCGCTGATCGACGCGTCGCGCGACGCGCTCGCCGACCTCGAGGCGCGCCTCGAACTCGAATTCGAGCAGAAAACCGGCGTCCTGCACGTGGTGCGCGATCCGCGCGACTGGGAAGCGATGCAGCCCGCGCTCGAACTGCTGCGCGCGCTCGACCTGCCGCACCGCACGCTGGACGCCGCCGCCTGCGCGGCGCTCGAACCGTCGGTGCCGGCCGAACCCGGCTTCGCCGGCGGCGTGCTGCTCGAAACCGAGCGCACCGGCAACTGCCCGCTGTTCGCAAAGCTGGTCAAGCAGACGCTCGACGAGCAAGGCGTGCAGTTCCGCTTCGGCGCGGAAGTCGTCGCGCTTCGCATCGATGCGGGCCGCGTCGCGATCGAGCTTGCGCCGGCGGCCGGCGGCGGGCGCGCGGCGCGCGCGCATGAAGTCGACGTGATGTCGGCCGACGCGATCGTGGTCGCGGCCGGCGCGGGCAGCCTGCCGCTGCTCGAACGGCTCGGCTGGCGCGTGCCGCTGCACCCGATGCGGGTCCATACGCTGACCGCGCCGGTCGCGTACGAAGAGCACGCGCCGCACCTGAGCGTCGTCGATTCGATCAAGCGGATCGCGATCACGCGCACCCAGCAGCGGCTGCGCATCGGCGGCGGCGCCGTGCTGCAAAGCGCGGCCGATACCGCGAAGCCGCTCGCCGAACCGCTGTCGGAAGCCGCGCTCGCGCTGCTCGGCCAGGCCGTCCACGACTGGGTGCCCGGCGCCGCGAAGATCTCGGCCGCACTGTCGTGGCAAGGCACGCAGCTGCTGTCGCCGGACGGGCTGCCCGTCGTCGGTCCGACCCCGCATCCGCGCGTATTCGTCAATTTCGGCCACGGCCCGGCCGGTTGGGGGCTCGCGTGCGGGTCTGCTAAAGTGGTGACCGACTACGTCGGCGGCGATCTGCAGCACTGGCCCGCCGACACGCTCGCCGCGCTGCGCGCCGGGCGCTTCGCGACCTGACCGCCCCGGGCCCGCGTCCCGGGCGGCCTCCCCCTCTACGCCGCCATGACTGCCGCCCCCCTTTCTTCAGACTCCGATCCGATCGCGCTGCTGCGCGTGGCCGAGCTGCGCGCCGCGGAACGCGACGCCGCCGCCACGCTGCCGCCGCACACGCTGATGAGCCGTGCCGGCGACGCCGCCGCGCGCTGGCTGTCCGAGCGTATCGCCCGCGACGCGCGCCCCGTCTGGTTCGCGGTCGGCCCCGGCAACAACGGCGGCGACGCGCTCGTCGCGGCCGCCCGGCTCCAGCAGCTCGGCGTCGCGACGCAGGCGTGGATGCCGGTGCCGGTCAAGCCGGACGACGCGCAATGGGCGCTCGGCATCGCACGCGCGGCCGGCGTGCCGCTGTCGACCGCCCCGCCCGCGTCGCTGGACGACTACGCGTGGGTCGTCGACGGCCTGTTCGGCATCGGCCTGGGCCGCGCGCTCGACGGCGCGTTCGCCGAACAGGCCGCGCGCATCGCCGCGCACGCCCGCCGCGGCGGCCGCGTGCTCGCGCTCGACGTGCCGAGCGGCCTCAACAGTGATACCGGGCAGATCGTCGGCGCGGGCGCGGCCGTCGCGGCAACGCATACGCTGAGCTTCATCGGCGCGAAGCCCGGCCTCTACATGGGCGAGGGCCGCGACCTCGCCGGCACGGTCGAGATCGCGTCGCTCGAAGTCGCGCCGCCCGCCGCGCCCGGCGTCGTGCTGAACGCGCCCGCGCGCTTCGCGGCCGCGCTACCGGCGCGCGCGGCCGCGTCCCACAAGGGCACGTTCGGCAGCATCGCCGTGCTCGGCGGCGACACCGGCATGTGCGGCGCGCCGATCCTCGCCGCGCGCGCCGCGCTGTTCGCGGGCGCCGGCAAGGTGCACGTCGGCTTCCTTGGCGCCGGCGCGCCGCCGTACGACCCGCCGTTCCCCGAACTGATGCTGCATCCGGCCGACCGCCTCGAGCTCGGCGCGATGACCGCGATCGCGGCCGGCTGCGGCCTCGGCACGCGCGACGCGGCAGCCACGCTCGTGCGCGACGCGCTCGCGCACGACGCCGCGACGCTGCTCGACGCCGACGCGCTGAACCTCGTCGCCGCGCATGCCGACCTGGCCGCCGCCGTGGCCGCGCGCGGCGCACGCGGCCGCGCCTGCGTGCTGACCCCGCACCCGCTCGAAGCGGCCCGGCTGCTCGGCAGCGACACCGCGAGCGTACAGCGCGACCGCCTCGCGGCCGCACAGGCGCTGGCCACGCGTTATGCGGCCATCGTCGTGCTGAAAGGCTCGGGCACGGTGATCGCCGCGGCGGACGGGCGCCTGACGGTCAACCCGACCGGCAATGCCGCGCTCGCCACCGGCGGCACCGGCGACGTGCTCGGCGGCCTGATCGGCGCGCTGCTTGCGCAGCGCGTCGCGCCGTACGAAGCGGCGCTCGCGGGCGTCTACCTGCACGGGCTGGCCGCCGACACGCTGAGCGCGAACGGCGCCGGCCCGGCCGGGCTTGCCGCGGGCGAGCTCGCGCCGATGGTGCGCACGCTGATCAACCGCCTTTTTTACCCGTCGCCGCGCGCCGACACATAACGCCGCTATACTGACTGCCCCGCCGCACGGCGGCTCCCCTCGTCCGCCGGCCGTCCGATCCCGATGCGCCGGCGCGGCATTCCTCACGATTCACGCTTCACTCGAACCGCCATGACGCTGAATTCGCTCCCCGCCTGGACTGCCCTTCAATCCCACTTCGAACAGATCCGTCACGCGCGTCTGCGCGACTGGTTCGCCCCGGAGAACGATCCCGCACCGACCCGCGCCGAACGCTTCACGTTCGCGGGCGGCGGCCTCGCCGCCGACTTCTCGAAGAACCGCATCACCGACGAAACGCTTCGCCTGCTCGTGCAGCTCGCGCGCGATGTGCGCGTCGAGGCGCGCCGCGACGCGATGTTCGCCGGCGAGATCGTCAATCCGACCGAAGGCCGCGCCGCGCTGCACACCGCACTGCGCGCGACCGACCCGAACGCACCGTTCCACGCGCAGGTGAACGCCGAACGCGCGAAGATGGCGAGCTTCGCGCGCGCCGTGCGCAGCGGCACGTGGACCGGCTATACCGGCAAGCGCATCCGTCACGTGATCAACATCGGCATCGGCGGCTCCGACCTCGGGCCGAAGATGGTCGTGCACGCGCTGCACCACGTCGCGACGCCCGAGATCGCGACGCACTTCGTGTCGAACGTCGACGGCGCCGACCTCGCGCGCGTGCTCGAACAGGTCGATCCCGAGGAAACGCTCGCGATAATCGTGTCGAAGACCTTCACGACGCTCGAGACGATGACGAACGCGCGATCGCTGCGCGACTGGTTCGTCGCGAAGGGCTGCCCCGAGGACGCGCTCGCGAAGCATTTCGTCGGCGTGTCGGCGAACCCGGCCGAAGTCGTGAAATTCGGCATCGCCGCGGACAACGTGTTCGAAATGTGGGACTGGGTCGGCGGCCGCTACTCGCTGTGGTCGGCGGTCGGCCTGTCGATCATGATCGCGGTCGGCCCCGAGCAGTTCGACGAGCTGCTCGCCGGCGCGAACGACATGGACCGCCACTTCCGCGAAGCGCCGCTCGAGCGCAACCTGCCGGTGCTGCTCGGCCTGATCGGCATCTGGTACCGGAACTTCTTCGGCTCGCAGAGCTATCTCGTCGCGCCGTATTCGGAGGCGCTGCACTTCCTGCCGTCGTACCTGCAGCAACTCGAGATGGAAAGCAACGGCAAGTCCGCGCGCCTGGACGGCACCTTCGTCGACTACCCGACCTCGGCCGTGACCTGGGGCGAACCGGGCACCAACGGCCAGCACGCATTCTTCCAGATGCTGCACCAGGGGCCGACGATCGTGCCGATCGACTTCATCGCGGTGCTGACGCCCGAGCACCCGCTCGCGAGCCATCACCCGAAACTGCTCGCGAACTGCTTCGCGCAAAGCGAGGCGCTGATGCTCGGCCGCACGCTCGACGAGGCGCGCAAGGTCGCCGGTCCCGGCAAGGAGGCGCTGGCGCCGCACCTGACGTTCCCCGGCAACCGCCCGACGACGACGCTGCTGGTCGACGCACTGACGCCGCGCACGCTCGGCGCGCTGATCGCGCTCTACGAGCACAAGGTGCTGGTGCAGGCGACCGTGTGGGACATCAATCCGTTCGACCAGTGGGGCGTCGAGCTCGGCAAGATCCTCGGCAAGGTCGTCGAGGCCGACCTGTCGGCCGAAACGCTCGATGCCGCCAAGCACGACTCGTCGACGACCGCGCTGATCGCGCGCGCCCGCGCGGCGCTCAAGCGCTGACGCGACGGTCCGCGTCGGCCTGCGCGCGGCACAACGCGCGCGCAGGCCCGGCGCGGAAACACGGGAAATAGGGAAAGCGCGGCGTTATGCCGCGTGCGGCGCGACGATGCGTCCCGCGTCGAGCGTGACCGTGGTCGCGCAGCGGCGCGCGAGTTCGGGATCGTGCGTGACGAGCACGAGCGTCGCGCCGTGCGTCCGGTTCAGCTCGAACATCAGGTCGATGACCGCGTGGCCCGTCGCCGCGTCGAGGCTGCCGGTCGGCTCGTCGGCGAACAGGACCGCCGGGCGCGTGACGAACGCGCGCGCCAGTGCGACGCGCTGCTGCTCGCCGCCGGACAGCAGCTTCGGGTAATGCGCGGTGCGCTCGGCAAGGCCGACCTGTACCAGCAGCGTCCGCGCACGGTCGGCGGCTTCGCGCGCACTGACGCCGCCCTGCAGTTCGAGCGGCAGCATCACGTTCTCGAGCGCGGTCAGGTGCGGCACCAGCTGGAACGACTGGAACACGAAGCCGACCGCGCCGTTGCGCAGCGCGGCGCGCGCGTCCTCGTCGAGCTGGTCGAGCGCGCGGCCGAGCAGGCGAACCGTGCCGCTCGTCGCGCTGTCCAACCCCGCAAGCAGGCCGAGCAGCGTCGATTTGCCCGACCCCGACGCGCCGACGATCGCCAGGCTGCTGCCGGGCCGTACGGCGAGCGTGATGCCGTCGAGGATCGTCAGCTCGCCCGTCGCGTCGGCGACCCGCTTGCACACGTCATGGACTTCGATGATCGGATCGGTAATCTTGAACATGGACAGGACACTTCGCTGGAAAAGGCGCGCGACACTCGCCGCGCTGCTGGGCGGCATGCTGGCCGCGACCGGATTCGCACGCGCCGCGCCGGCGCCGGCCGCGCCCTCGGCGCAGCCCGTGATCGTCGTGCTCGGCGACAGCCTGTCGGCCGAATACGGGTTGCCGCGCGACACCGGCTGGGTCGCGCTGCTGCGGCAGCGGCTCGCGGCCGAGCGGATCGATTATAGCGTCGCGAACGCGAGCGTCAGCGGCGACACCACGAGCGGCGGCCGCGCGCGGCTGCCCGCGGTGCTGCAGCGGCTCAAGCCGTCGATCGTCGTCGTCGAGCTCGGCGCGAACGATGCGCTGCGCGGCGTGCCGCTCGCGACGACCGAGCGCAACCTGCGCGACATCGTCGCCGATGCGCGGCGCGCGCAGGCGAAAGTCGTGCTGGTCGGCATGTACGTGCCGCCCAACTACGGGCCCGACTACACGCAGAAGTTCCATGCCGTCTATACGCGGCTGTCGAAGGATCTCGGCGTGCCGCTCGTGCCGTTCCTGCTGGCCGGCATCGAGAACAAGCCCGACATGTTCCAGTCCGACCAGATCCATCCGGCGCAGCAGGCCCAGGGCGTGCTGCTCGACAACGTGTGGCCGACGCTGAAACCGCTGTTGACCAGGCCGCGCGGCTGATCGCCACGCGCGGGAAAGAAAAAACCCCGCTTCGAGCGGGGTTTTTCGATGGTTGCGCGGGAAACGGTGCCCGGCGCGTTCAGTCCTCGCCGTCCTTCGACTGGCTGGCGGTCGAACCGTACAGCTTGACCTTCGACCGGTCGCGCAGCGCGGCGAGATACGCTTCGCCTTCGCTCTGCGCTTCGACCTGCGCCATCTGCTGCTGCGCGCCCGCGAGCTGCTGCGGATCGACGGCCGAACCGGGAACCACCGCGTTCACGCGGTAGATCGCGTAGCCGTCCGCGCCGAGATCGACGCCGACGTAGGCCGGCAGCGTCTTCGCATCGACCTTGTAGACGGCGCTGAGCGCGGCCGGCGTCAGGCCCTGCGATTGCGTGCGCGAGACCTTCTGCGCGGCCGCGAAGCCTTCGGTCGACTTCGACTTCTGCAGCTCCGCGAGCTTCGCCGCGCCGTCCTTCTTCGCGAGTTCGGCCGCCTGCTCGGCGACGACCTTCTGGCGCACCGCATCCTTGATCGCGTCGAGCGCGGGCACGGTGGCCGGCTTGTAGTCGGTCACGCGCGCCGAGATCAGCGTGTTGTTGCCGACGTCGATCGCCTGCGTGTTGTTCTGGTTCTTCACCGAGTCGTTCGCGAACACCGCGGCCAGGAACTTCGGGTTGTTCAGCGGGCTCGTCGGCGGCAGCTGCGGGTTCGGCGTCGGCGTGACGGTCGCGGTCTGGATCGTCAGCTTGTACTTGTCGGCGGCCGGCTGCAGGCTCTTCGCCTTTTCATACACGGTCGACGTGAAGCCTTCCGCGTTGTCCGAGAACGCCTTCGATGCGTACTGCTGCTTCAGGCTCGCGGCGATCTCGTCCTTCACTTCCGCGAACGGCTTGACCGCCGACGGCTTCACCTCGGTCGCCTTCAGGATGTGGAAGCCGAGGTCCGACTGCACGACGCCGCTCACGTCGCCCTGCTTCAGCGCGAACGCCGCATCGTCGAACGCCTTGCCGCCCGCCGTCGAGCCGCGCGTGATGAAGCCCAGGTCGCCGCCCTTCGCTGCCGACGGCGCGTCCTGCGAGTTCTTCTGCGCGATCTGCGCGAACTGGTCGGGATGCGCCTTCACGTCGGCCAGCAGCTGCTCGGCCTTCGCCTTCGCGGCCGCCTTGTCCGCCGCGCTCGCGTCGCTCGCGGCCGCGATGAAGATGTGGCTCACGCGCACCTGCGCTTCGGTGCGGAAGTGCGTCGGGTTGTCGTCGTAGAACTTCTTGATGTCCGCGTCGGTCGGCTGTGCGCTGGCAGCAGCCGCGGCCGGCGAATAGACGAGGTACTGGATCGTCGCCGTCTCGGGCGTCGCGAAGCTCTGCTTGTGCGCGTCGTAGTACGCGGCGAGCTGTGCGTCGGTCGGCTGCACCTTCGCCGCGTAGTCGCTCGTCTTCAGCACGAGCGCCTGCACTTCGCGCTGCTGCGCGGCCAGTTCCGACAGGTGCTGCGCGAGGCTTTTCGGCGTAAACGCGCTCGACACGATGCTGGCCGGGATCTGCTGCAGCGCGAGGCTGTAGCGTACGCGCTCCTGGTACTGCTCGGGCGTCATGCCCTGGAAAGACAGCAGCTGCGCATAGCGCTCGACGTCGATCGTGCCGTCCGGCTTCTTCAGCGACGCGATCATCGGGTCGCTCAGCAGCGCTTCGCGCACCGCGTTGTCGGACGCGGTCAGGTGCAGCCGCTGCGTTTCATCGGCCAGCACGCGTTGCTGGATCAGGCCGTCGAGCACTTGCTTGCGGTGGTCGGGCGTATCGAACGCCTTGATGTCGAACTGCCCGCCAAGCGCCTGGCGCGCCTGGTCGATCTGCTGGCGGAACGCGCCGTCGAATTCGACCCGCGTGATCTTGTGCCCGTTGACCGCCGCGACGTTCGCGCTATCGTCGAAAAAGCCGCGGAAACCTTGGATCCCGACGAAGCCCAGCCCCGGCAATACGATCAGGAGCAGGAGCGCCATCATCAGGCGCTGGTGATTACGGAAGAAATCGAGCATGCGTGACGGGTTGTATTGGACAAAACGCCCGATATTACAACAGCGGACGGGAAAAAAGGCGAACCGGCAGGGCGGCGCGCCGATGGCGGGCCCCGCCGGATCGACCCGGCGCCCCGTCCGCGCGCCGGGATCCGCGCGTGGCGGACCGGCTCGCGGGCATATGTCCCTTTTCCCCCGGGTACGGCGGAAACGCTTCGCAGGCGGGCCGCCCGCCGCAACGGCATCGACGCGCGGCCCCGCCCGACAACCGCCTTACGCGGGATCGGCCTCCACCGCTTCGACGCTTCGTTGCGTGTGCACCGGCTTGAGCGGACGCATCAGGCCGACGGCGACCATCGCGATCAGCCCCGGCACCGCGATGGCCAGGAAATTCTGCTGCAGCGGCAGCGCCTGGCTGACCAGAAACCCGATCACGATCGGCGCCAGAATGGCCCCGCTGCGCCCCACGCCGGACGCCCAGCCGATCCCGGTCGATTTGGCGGCCATCGGGTAGAACTGCCCGGCGAACGCATAGGTCACGATCTGCGTGCCGATCGTCGATGCGCCGGCGAGGCCGACCAGCACGAACAGCACGGGCTCGGGCACCTTCACGCCCAGCAGGCTGATCGACACGGCCGCGAGTGCATACATCGCGACCAGCACGTGCTTCATGTTGAAGCGGTCGGCCAGCCAGCCGCCGCCGATCGCGCCGATCATCGCGCCGAAATTCAGCACGAGCACGAAGGTCAATGCCGAGCCGAGGCTGTAGCCCGCACTGGCCATCAGCTTCGTCAGCCACGAACTCAGCGCATAGACCATGAACAGGCACATGAAAAAGGCGACCCACAGCATCACCGTGCTGAAGCCGCGTCCGTCGGCAAACAGGCTTCGAATGCCCGGCGCGTCGCCCTTCTCCTGACCCGCGATCGAAAAGCTGTCGCCGTCCTGCGGCCGATAGCCGGGCTCGATGCGCGACAGCACGTGCCCGACGGTACCGGTGCGCCCCTTGCGGATCAGAAAGCTCATCGACTCGGGCATGTACGCGAGAATCGCGGGCACGAGCAGCACCGGCAGCCCCGCCGCGATGAACACCGACTGCCAGCCGTAGCGGGCAATCATCGCCTTGCCGACCAGCGCGGCCAGCATCCCGCCGACCGAGTAGCCGCTGAACATCAGCGTAACCAGCGTGCTGCGGATCCGGCGCGGCGAGAATTCGGTCATCTGCGCGACGACGTTGGGCATCACCCCGCCGATGCCGAGGCCGGCCAGAAACCGCGCGATGCAGAACGTGACCGGCTCGTGGGCGACGCCCGCCGCCGCCGTGAAAACGCTGAACAAGAGAATGCAGATCACGATCGCGCGCACGCGGCCGATACGATCGGCGATCGTGCCGAGAAACACGGCGCCCAGCATCATCCCGAACAGCGCCGAGCTGACCATCAGGCCGGCGCCCGTCGGACCGACCTTCATCTCGGCCATGATCGAGGGCAGCGCGATGCCGACCACCGCGAGGTCATAGCCGTCGAAGATGATGATCAGCGCGCACCAGAACAGGATGCCGGCATGAAAGCGGCCAAACCGCGCCTCGTCGGACAGTTTGCATACGTCGATATTTCGCATTGGGGTCTCCTTTTAACCTGAGGTCTCGTGCCGAATGCGACGATCCGGCACGCGTCCAGTTGTCCGCTGCTTGTTTTTGTGTGGTCCCGCCACGCTCGCGGGGGCTGCGCCGGCTTCGCCGGATCGCTGTTTCACTGCTGTCGGTGTACACGGGCGTCCCGGCAGAACGCGAGCCCGCGCACGTCGCGCGCCGCGTTCAGAACATGTGCCGGATGCCTGCCATCACGCCGAGTTGACCGACGCCTGCGGCCGGGGTCGTGCCGCCGCCGCCGGAACTCAGGCTGTAACGGGCCTGGGCGCTGTTCCACAAATACGAGCCCTGCAGATAGACGGCGGTGGCCTTGGACAGGAAATAGGTGCCGCGCAGCGTCGTCATCGTCGCGCGCGTGTTCTGCTCGCGATTGACGATCCGGAAGACCTCGCCGTCGAGCACGGCGGCAGGCGTGACCTGATACGCCGCGCCCACGAAGAACAGGTTCGAACGCACATCGGGCACCGACGGCGACACCGTCTCGACATGACGTCCGACCCAGCCGGCGCCGAGCTTGACCGGTCCGATATTTCCGTACCCGCTGACCTGCATGCGGATATCCTTGTCGCCCTCGTTGGTCAGCGCGAACGGCGTGACGCCATTGAAGAAGTTCGCGGCCGCGCCCGCGCCGCCGCGCTGCTCGTCGTAGGCGGCCGACACGCCGAACGCCTGCGTGTCGTACTTGATCATCGCGCTCCACTGGCGGCACTGCGTGAAATGCCCGGCCACCGAACCCGCGCAGGTGCCCTGCCCGGGCGAATTGCCGGTGCCGGCGGAATCCCGGCCGAACGAATACATCGCGCCGAGCGTCAAGCCGCGAAAGGTGCCCATGTACGCGATCGCGTTGTCGCTGCGGGCGTTCGGAATATACGCATCGAGCGATGCGCTGCCGTAGATGTCCGGGCCCAGGATGTCGGAATCCGTCAGCCCCCAGAACGTCATCGAGTACTGACGTCCGAACGACAGCTTGCCCCACGGCCCTTGCAGCCCGACCCATGCCTGACGGCCGAACAGCCGACCGCCCTGGCCGAGGTCGCCGCCGCGCGGATTGAAGCCGCTTTCGAGCTGAAACACCGTCTTCAATCCGCCGCCGAGATCCTCGCTGCCGCGCAATCCCCAGCGCGACGGCACCTCGCCCGTGATGCCCGGCATGCGGATCAGTCTGTCGCCTGCCGCATTCGCATGCGTCACATACTCGATGCCCGTATCGATGACGCCGTACAACGCCACACTGCTTTGCGCGAACGCGGGCACGCTCAACACGCCCAGTCCGCCAATCATCCACTTCGCAAGCTTCATCGGTCTCCACTCCATGTTGAAATTGTTCTGTTTCTTCGGACATCACGCATAGATAAAAAGCAGACCTAATCATTGTCCGCATGATTGGGTCCGGACTCGCGTCGTGCGCCGGGCTTGCCGGGCGACGAGGCGATGCATGAAGTCCCGCGCGACCGGATAAGCTCGCCCGCGCACGACCCATCGAAAGTTAAAGTAAAGCGGTGCGGGCGTCCAATACCGACGCGATCTGCATCCATACCTGACAGGCATCAGCGGATGAGGCCGCTGATCATGTTCCCCAATGGCGACGACGGCACGCTGCTGCGGCCCGGGTGTCGTCGAGGGCGAGTCGTTTGGTCGGCACGAGATCAATTCGTTACCCGAAACAAAGCATCGGGGCGACGCTGACTATGCTCACGCGCTTCGACGAGCGCCGCGCATCCGCGAGCGGAAACACAAATGAAAAAGCCCGCTCAAGGCGGGCTTCTTCATTTGTTTGGCGGAGCGGACGGGACTCGCCTACATCCTGCAGGCCGCGGATGCGCGTACACGCGCATCCCTTCGAGCCCCGCCGGAAGCCGCGCAGGCGGCTTCCTCCGCCCCGCAGTCACGCGCCCGCAAGCGGGCGCAACGCGGAAGCACAAATGAAAAAGCCCGCACAAGGCGGGCTTTTTCATTTGTTTGGCGGAGCGGACGGGACTCGAACCCGCGACCCCCGGCGTGACAGGCCGGTATTCTAACCGACTGAACTACCGCTCCTTGGTCTTGCCGAATCGGGAAACTGGTGGGTGCTGAGGGGATCGAACCCCCGACCTACGCCTTGTAAGGGCGCCGCTCTACCAGCTGAGCTAAGCACCCGTTTCCGATTCGATCTGGCTGCGATCTGCGTTGCCGCATCAACAACCAGCGAGCCTGCGATTCTAATTCATCCCCGAATACTTGGCTAGCCCCAAGCACGATTTTTTTCGCTCGCCTGCGCACACGCGTCCGACGATGCCTATAAAAAAACCCGCGGACATGCCGCGGGTTTTCGTGAACCACCGTCAGAACGGCGCTCGGGTTCAGTGCTTGACGACTTCCGTCGAGCCGGCATCCTTCGCGGCATCGGCGACCGGCGCCGCAGCCTTCGCCTCTTCTTCCGGCGGCAGCGGCGTCGGCGAACGTTCGAGCGCGAGCTCCAGCACCTTGTCGATCCAGCGGACCGGCACGATCTCGATCGCGTTCTTCACGTTGTCCGGAATCTCGGCGAGATCCTTCACGTTCTCTTCCGGGATCAGCACGAGCTTGATGCCGCCGCGATGCGCCGCCAGCAGCTTCTCCTTCAGCCCGCCGATCGGCAGCACTTCGCCACGCAGCGTGATTTCACCCGTCATCGCGACATCGGCACGCACCGGGATACCGGTCAGCACCGACACCAGCGCCGTCGTCATCGCACCGCCGGCGGACGGACCGTCCTTCGGCGTCGCGCCTTCCGGCACGTGGATGTGGATGTCCTGCTTCTCGAACGCTTCGTCCTTGATGCCCAGACGCCGCGAACGCGAACGCACGACCGAACGCGCCGCCTCGACCGACTCCTTCATCACGTCGCCGAGCGAACCGGTGCGGATCACGTTGCCCTTGCCCGGCATCACTGCGGCTTCGATCGTCAGCAGATCGCCGCCGACTTCCGTCCACGCGAGGCCCGTCACCTGACCGACCTGGTTTTCCTTCGCCGCGAGGCCGAAGTCGTACTTGCGCACGCCGAGGAACGTGTCGAGGTTGTCGCCGTCGACCTTGATCGCGCCCGATGCCTTCTTCAGCAGCAGCATCTTCACGACCTTGCGGCAGATCTTCGACACTTCCCGCTCGAGCGAACGCACACCGGCTTCGCGCGTGTAGTAGCGGATGATGTCGCGGATCGCCTGTTCAGTGACCTCGATCTCGCCGTCCTTCAGGCCGTTGTTCTTCTTCTGCTTCGGCAGCAGGTAGCGCTGCGCGATGCTGACCTTCTCGTCTTCCGTGTACCCCGACAGACGAATCACTTCCATCCGGTCGAGCAGCGGCGGCGGGATGTTCAGCGAGTTCGACGTCGCGACGAACATCACGTCCGACAGATCGAAGTCGACTTCGATGTAGTGGTCGGCGAACGTGTGGTTCTGTTCCGGATCGAGCACTTCGAGCAGCGCCGACGACGGATCGCCGCGGAAATCCATGCCCATCTTGTCGACTTCGTCGAGCAGGAAGAGCGGATTGCGCACGCCGACCTTCGCGAGGCTTTGCAGGATCTTGCCCGGCATCGAGCCGATATACGTGCGGCGGTGGCCGCGGATCTCGGCCTCGTCACGCACGCCGCCGAGCGCCATCCGGACAAACTTGCGGTTCGTCGCACGGGCGATCGACTGGCCGAGCGAGGTCTTGCCGACGCCCGGAGGCCCGACGAGGCACAGGATCGGCGCCTTCACCTTGTCGACGCGCTGTTGCACCGCGAGATACTCGAGGATCCGTTCCTTGACCTTCTCGAGGCCGTAGTGATCCTCGTCGAGCACCTGCTCGGCGTTCGACAGGTCGTTGTTGACCTTGCTCTTCTTGCGCCACGGCAGGCCGATCAGCGTGTCGATGTAGTTGCGCACGACGGTCGCTTCCGCCGACATCGGCGACATCAGCTTCAGCTTCTTCAGCTCGGCGTCGGCCTTCTTCTTGGCTTCCTTCGGCATGCGCGCGGCGTTGATGCGCTTCTCGAGTTCCTCGAGATCCGCGCCCTCTTCGCCTTCGCCCAGTTCCTTCTGGATCGCCTTGACCTGCTCGTTCAGGTAGTACTCGCGCTGGCTCTTTTCCATCTGGCGCTTCACGCGCCCGCGGATGCGCTTTTCGACCTGCAGGATGTCGATCTCGGCTTCGAGCTGCGCGAGCAGGTGCTCGAGACGCTCGATGACCGGGAACATCTCGAGGATGTGCTGCTTCTGGTCGAGCTTCAGCGGCAGGCGCTCGGCGATCATGTCGGCGAGACGGCCCGCTTCGTCGATGCCCGACAGCGACGTGAGAATCTCCGGCGGGATCTTCTTGTTCAGCTTCACGTACTGGTCGAACTGCGACACGATCGCGCGACGCAGCGCTTCCGTTTCGGCGCTGTCCGCATGATCGGGCTCGAGCGGCATCACTTCGCTGGAGAACTGCGTCTCCTGCTCTTCGATCGACAACGCCTTGGCGCGCTGCAGCCCCTCGACGAGCACCTTCACGGTGCCGTCCGGCAGCTTCAGCATCTGCAGGATGTTGGCGATACAACCGACCTCGTACATGTCCTTTTCGGTCGGTTCGTCCTTGGCCGCGGTTTTCTGGGCGACCAGCATGATGTGCTTGCCGCCTTCCATCGCTGCTTCGAGGGCCTTGATCGATTTCGGCCGGCCCACGAAGAGCGGAATCACCATGTGCGGGAAAACGACGACGTCCCGCAGCGGCAGCAGCGGGAGCGTGATGCGTTCCGGCGGGAGAAGTTGGGTGCCTGACATTTCATTTCCCCATGAGTGGAATCAATTGTTCGGTAATTGAGGCCGCCACAACGAATTGCAAGCCTTCAAGTGCGGGAAATATTCGGTAAGAAAGTAACCACCGCGTGTCGAGTCAGAGTTACCCACAAGATAAACGAAAAAAAGCCGCCCACGGTCTCATGAACGGCCTTTTTCGCTGAACATCGTCGGCAAGCCGGTCAGTTCGAACCCGCCACCTTCGGCGTGTCCTCGTAGATCAGCAGCGGCTTGCCGTCGCCATCGATGACATTCTCGTCGATGATGACCTTGCTGACCCCTTTCATCGTCGGCAGCTCGTACATCACGTCGAGCAGCGCCTGTTCGATGATCGAACGCAGGCCGCGCGCGCCGGTCTTGCGGCGGATCGCCTTGCGGGCGACTGCCTGCAACGCGCCCGGCCGGATCTCCAGCTCGACGCGCTCCATCGCGAACAGCTTGTGATACTGCTTGACGAGCGCGTTCTTCGGCTCGACCAGGATCTTCATCAGCGCGGCTTCGTCGAGCTTGCCGAGCGTCGCGACGACCGGCAGGCGGCCGATCAATTCGGGGATCAGACCGAATTTGATCAGGTCTTCCGGTTCAGTTTCGCGCAGCACTTCGCCCGCGTCGCGCTCCTGCTTGCTCTTGACCGTCGCGCCGAAGCCGATGCCCGTCTTTTCGGTACGGTCGGTGATCACCTTCTCGAGGCCGTCGAACGCGCCGCCGCAGATGAACAGGATGTTGGTCGTGTCGACCTGGATGAAATCCTGGTTCGGATGCTTGCGGCCGCCCTGCGGCGGCACCGACGCCATCGTGCCCTCGACGAGCTTCAGCAGCGCCTGCTGGACGCCCTCGCCCGACACGTCGCGCGTGATCGACGGGTTGTCCGACTTGCGGCTGATCTTGTCGATTTCGTCGATGTAGACGATCCCGCGCTGGGCCTTGTCGACCTCGTAGTTGCAGTTCTGCAACAGCTTCTGGATGATGTTCTCGACGTCCTCGCCGACATAGCCGGCTTCGGTCAGCGTCGTCGCGTCGGCGATCACGAACGGCACGTTGAGCAACCGCGCGAGCGTCTGCGCGAGCAGCGTCTTGCCGGAACCGGTCGGGCCGATCAGCAGGATGTTGCTCTTCGACAGCTCGACGTCGTCCTTCTTGTCGAGATGCTTCAGGCGCTTGTAGTGGTTGTACACGGCCACCGCGAGGATCTTCTTCGCGCGCTCCTGCCCGATCACGTACTGATCGAGGATGTCGCGAATTTCCTGCGGGCTCGGCAGATCCGACCGGGACAGGCTGGCCTCGACGCCGGCGGCGGCCGCCTCGTCGCGAATGATCTCGTTGCAGAGGTCGATGCATTCATCGCAGATGAACACCGACGGGCCCGCGATGAGTTTTTTCACCTCATGCTGGCTCTTCCCGCAAAACGAGCAATACAACAGCTTCTCGCTGTTCGAACCTTTTTTGTCCGCCATGAATGTAGAGCCTCCGGACAGGTAAATGACATGATACGCCGAATACTCCGGACACCGCGCCTGGGACGCGACCGGAGCCGGCTGGATGCGCTTTGCCGCAGATGCTCGGGGCGTAACGGATTCTGCGCGAGGCGCCGCCCAAATCGGGGCGGCACCCCACTTAAGTTCACGGACGCTTCAGCAACACCTGGTCGATCAGCCCGTACGCCTTCGCGTCTTCGCTCGACATGAAGTTATCACGGTCGGTGTCGCGCGCGATGCGCTCGACGTCCTGCCCCGTATGTTGCGCGAGCAGATGGTTGAGCCGCTCCTTCAGGTAGAGGATTTCGCGCGCCTGGATCTCGATGTCGGATGCCTGGCCGCGTGCGCCGCCCAGCGGCTGGTGAATCATCACGCGCGAGTTCGGCAGCGCGAAGCGCTTGCCCTTCGCGCCCGACGCGAGCAGGAACGCGCCCATGCTGGCCGCGAGGCCCATGCAGAGCGTCGACACGTCCGGCTTGATGAACTGCATCGTGTCGTAGATCGCCATGCCGGCCGACACCGACCCGCCCGGGCTGTTGATGTAGAGACTGATGTCCTTGTCGGGATTCTCGCTCTCCAGGAACAGCAGTTGCGCGACCACGAGGTTGGCCGTCTGGTCGTTGACTTCGCCGACCATGAACACCAGGCGCTCCTTCAGGAGACGCGAGTAGATGTCGTACGAACGCTCGCCGCGGCCGCTCGTTTCGACGACGATCGGCACGAGCCCCAGCGCTTGCGCCTCGAAACCCTGCGGCGCGTTCGAAGCAAGCATGTCCAGCAATTCAGCGCGAGTGATCATTCAATGAACCTTGTTCGAATGGAAAATTGAACGGAGGAAGCCGCCCGCTCAATCGCCATATTAATGGCAACCGTGCGCTTGACGTAAAAACGGCGTGCGGGCCGTCGCTCCGACAGCCGGCACGCCGCAAGAGCGACAGTTACGCTTGCGCCGATGCGCTGGCGAGTGCCTCGAAGCTCACTTCCTTGTCCGTCACCTTCGCCTTGCCCAGCACGAAATCGACGACGTTGCTTTCAACGACGAACGCTTCCATCTCGGCGAGGCGCTGCTGGTTCGAATAATACCAGCGGACCACTTCCTTCGGGTCTTCGTAGCTCTTCGCGAACTCGTCGACTTCCGCGCGGATCTGTTCCGGCTTCGCTTCGAGGTTGTTCGCCTTGACCAGTTCGGCCAGCACGAGGCCCAGCTTCACGCGGCGCTCGGCCTGCTCGGTGAACATTTCGGCCGGGATCGGTGCGTCCTTCGCGTTCGGCACGCCGCGCTGCGCGAGGTCCTGACGCGCCATTTCGACGAGGCGCTGCTGGTCCTGCTCGATCAGCGCCTTCGGCACGTCGAGTTCGGAGATCTTCAGCAGTGCGTCCATCACCTGGTTCTTGACGATCGACTGCGTACGACGCTTCGCTTCGCGCTCGAGGTTTTCCTTGATCTCGCTGCGCATCTTCGCGAGATCGCCGTCTTCGATGCCGAGCGACTTCGCGAATTCGGCGTCGATTTCCGGCAGGTGCGGCCACTCGACCTTCTTCATCGTGACCGTGAACTGTGCCGTCTTGCCCGCGACGTCCTTGCCGTGGTAGTCCTCCGGGAACGCCAGGTCGAACGTGCGCGATTCGCCGGCCTTCAGGCCCAGCGCCGCCTTTTCGAATTCCGGCAGCATGCGGCCTTCGCCGAGCACGAACGGGAAGTCTTCGGCCGTGCCGCCCTGGAACGCGACGTCGTCAATCTTGCCGACGAAGTCGACCGTCACGCGGTCGCCGTTCTGCGCCGAGGTGTCCGCGCCGCCGTCGCCGTGCTCGCCGCCTTCGCCGCGTGCGTGGTAGTGCACGCGCTGCTTGCGCAGGATGTCGAGCGTGCGGTCGATTTCGGCGTCGCCGATCGTCGTCGTCGAGCGCTCGACTTCAGCCGTCGCCAGGTCGCCGATCTTCACTTCCGGGTAGACCTCGAAGGTCGCGTCGAACGCGTATGCGTCCTCAGCCTGCTCCTGCTTCGGCGCGAAGCTCGGCTGGCCGGCGACGCGCAGGTTTTCCGCGCGGCTGATCGTGAAGAATTCCTGGCCGATCTTGTCGCTCAGCACTTCCGCCTCGACCTGACCCGCGTATTGCTGCGCGACCATCTTCAGCGGCACCTTGCCCGGGCGGAAACCCGGCATGCGCACGTTCTTCGCGAGTTTCTGGATACGGGCGTCGATTTCCTTCTGCACCGTCTCTTTCGGCAGAGAAATCGTCACGCGGCGTTCAAGCTTGCCGAGGTTCTCAACAACGTTAGCCATGGCTTCAATCGTCCTAAAATTATTCGAGCGAATCGGGTTTTCCTTGCCGTGCCTGCCTGCGGCGCCCCGTGTGTCATACACACGCGCCGCGCCGGAGCGCCACGCCATCCCTGCACGCGCCGGATGGCTAGCGCAAGCGGCTCGGAGCACGGCTTTGGCCGGAAGAATCGACTATTCTAGCAAACAATTTTCATCGCACCGCCAGATCGGCGCGACGGGCGTGCGGATTGCCGTGCCGCCCGCTTTTCGCCCCCGCGTGCGCCCCGCTTCTGCGCCACGCGCATCCGGCGCCGCGCATGGATGGCCGTTATGCCGCGCGCCATATCCACCTGCGCGCGCCATCCTGTAAGCTCCAAATGACAAGGTGCGCCGCCGCTGCGGCGCCCATTCTTCACACCAATCACGCATTCCGGAGACACCATGCCGCAACACCCGTCCGCGCCTGTCGTCGTCATCGCGCCCGATTCGTTCAAAGGCTCGCTTTCCGCCGAGCAGGTCGCGGACGCGATCGCCGCCGGCATTCGCCGCGCGCGGCCCGATGCCGTCGTGCGCTGCTGCCCGATGGCCGACGGCGGCGAAGGCACGCTCGACGCGATGCTCGCCGGCGGCGGCACGCGGCGCGCGCTGCGGGTGGCCGGCGCGTCGCTCGCGCCGCGCGACGCGGCAGTCGGCGTGATCGACGCGCGCACCGCGATCGTCGAGACGGCCGAGGTCGTCGGCATCACCGACCCGGTCGGGATGAGCGTGCCCGTCGACGCGCGCAGCACGCGCGGAATGGGCGAGGCGATCCGCGCGCTGCTCGACGAAGGCGTGCGACGCTTCTTCGTCGCGCTCGGCGGCAGCAGCACCAACGATGCCGGCGCCGGGTTGCTCGCGGGCCTCGGCCTGCAATGCTTCGACGCGGCCGGCCAGCCGGTCGAGCCGGTGCCGGCACGGCTCGCCGACATCGCGCGGGTCGACGCGTCGGCACTCGACCCGCGGCTCGCCGAGACGGAATTCGTCGGCATGTCCGACGTCGACAACCCGCTGACGGGCGCGCATGGCGCGACCGCCGTGTTCGGTCCGCAAAAGGGCGTGACGCCCGAACAGGTCGCGACCCTCGATGCCGCGCTCGGCCGCTTCGCCGACCTCCTCGAGGCCGCGCTCGACCGCCGCGCGCGCGACCTGCCGGGCGCCGGCGCCGCGGGCGGCCTCGGCTTCGCGCTGCACATGCTCGGTGCGCAGTTCGAGACCGGCGCGGAAGTCGTCGCGCGGCAGATCGGGCTCGATGCGGCGCTCGCCGGCGCCGACTGGCTGATCACCGGCGAGGGACGCTCGGACGTGCAGACGCTGCACGGCAAGGCGCCGTTCATCGCCTGCCGCCACGCGCAGGCCGCCGGCGTGCCCGCGTCGCTGCTGTCCGGCGCGGTCGATCCAGCCGCGCTGCCGCGCCTGTCCGAGCATTTCTCCGGCTGCTTCTCGCCGGCGCCCGGGCCGATCACGCTCGACGTCGCGATCCGCGATGCGGCCAATCTGCTCGCCAACGAAGCGGAACAGTTGACGCGCCTGAAATACGGCGCACACTGACCGTTGACCCGAGCGCGCGATACAGGAACAATCGGGCCCGCCCTTTATCTTCAGGATTCGACATGAAAGGCCGACAAGCCGGGCTCGATCAGTTTCTGACCTATCGCCTCCATGCGCTCACGAAGCGCTCCGACCGCGGGATCGGCGAGGTGTACCGGCACAAGCTCGACATCTCGCTGCCCGAGGCGCGCGTGATCGCCGCCGTCGGTGCGTTCGGTCCGTTCTCGATCATGGATCTCGCGCGCCACACCAACCTCGACAAGAGCCAGGCAAGCCGCGCGGCCGAGGCGCTGCTGCGCCAGGGGCTGCTCGAACGCAGCGCCAGCGAGGAAGACGGCCGCATCGTGCTGATCGCACTGACCGCCGAGGGCCGCGCGCTGCACCGCAAGATCATGCCGATCGTGCGCAAGTGGAACGACGGGCTGCTCGCATGCCTGTCCGACAGCGAACGTCAGACGTTCGAGCGGCTGCTCGAGAAGGTCGTCGCCCACGCGACCGAGCGCGACGACTGAACCGGCGCGCGGGTTGCGCCAATTCGCTCCGGCGCCGGAGCGCCGGTCGGTCCGGCGCGTTGTTCAAACGTTTGCGTCGCGGCCATGCCGATGACGCCAGGCCGCCGGATCTGTCGCGGCAGGCACACGGAAATTTATCGGAGAGGAAACGAGTGGCCTGCCTTGCAAGAGCCGGCGGTCGATCCCTCCACGCCGAGCCAGCCGCATCGCGATACGCGCCTCCCTCTCTCGCTACAACCCGCTGTTCGCCGCGCGCTGGCGCAGTAGCCCCAGCACCGCGTCGCAGTACGGCGTCGGCACGCCGAGCTTGCGGCCCAGCTCCGGAAACACGCCGAGGATCGGGCCGATCTCGAGCGGGCGCCCCGCTTCGAAGTCCTGCAGCATCGAGGTCTTGAACGCGCCGAGCTTGCGCGTCACCGCGATGCGCTCGGGACCGCTCATCCCGGTCGACAGCCCGAGCTTCGCGCCGATCTGCGCGGCCTCCTCCATCATCCGCAGCGCGAGGTCCTGCGTGAACGGATCGTCGAGCAGCTGCTCGGCGGTCGAGCCGGTCAGCGCGCTCAGCGGATTCATGTTCATGTTGCCCCACAGCTTCGCCCAGATCTCGGTGCGGATCGCTGGCGTCGACTCGACGTCGAAGCCGCCCGCGGCCAGCGCCGCCGCAAACCGTGCGGTGGGCGCATCGAGCCGCGCGTCGGGCGCGCCGACGATCAGCCGGTTGCCGCGCCCGCGGCGCACGATGCCCGGCGCATCGGTGCTCGACGACAAATGCACGACACAGCCGATCGCCTGCGCGGGCGGCAGCGCGGCCGACACCGCGCCGCCCGGATCGACCGCTTCGAGCGGCACGCCGGCGAGCGGCCCCGCGAGCCCGTGGGTAAACCACCACGGCAAGCCGTTCATCGCGGCGACGATCACCGTGTCGGGGCCGACCAGCGGCGCGATGCGCGCGGCCAGCGCGGGGAGCACCTGCGCCTTCAGCGCGATCACCACATAGTCCTGCACGCCGAGCGCGGCCGCGTCGTCGCTCGCATGCACCGGGACCGACGCCGCGGCGCCCGCCTCGTCGATCACGCGCACGCCGTGCGTGTTCAGCGCATCGAGCGTCGCACCGCGCGCGTACGCGCTCACGCTCATGCCGGCGCGCGACAGCGCAGCCGCAAGCAATCCGCCGATCGCGCCGACACCCACCACCGCCGCACGCACCGACCCTGAATTCGTGTCGTTCATGATCGCCTTCCGTCTCCTGGAAGTTGACGAGCATAACGCTCAATGGTTGCGGATACAACTATTAGCCGATGCGGAGCCGCACCGCTGCCGCGTGCGCGCCGCTCAGCCCGGCGCGCGATCGAGCGCGGCCGGTTCGTCGTCGGCCGCGTCGGCCGTCGCGCCGAGCACGCCGGCGATCTGGCTCTTGTCGTGCATGCCGAGCTTGCGATACGCGCAGCGCAGGTAATGACGCACGGTCGTCGGCGAGATCGCCATCTGCTGCGCGACCTCCTTGTGCGAGCGTCCCGCGCCGTAATAGCGGATCGCCGCCAGCTCACGCGGGCTCAGCCGGTCGAGCAGCGAGCGCGGCCGTGCCTCGAGCTGGAACAGGCCGGCGACCGGCACGCAGCGGATCCGCAGCGCGTCGCCGACGAACGGCTGCGCGCACTGGCGCCGCAGGTGCGCGACGAGCGGCTCCGGCACGCGCGGGCCCGTCCACGCCGGCCATTCGGCCCGCAGCACGTCGTCGAAGCCGTGATCGGCGTGATGCAGCACGCCGAAGTTGTCGCACAGCGCACGCGCCGCGGGCGCCAGCGTGTCGGCGCGCTCGCGCGTGAGCTGCGCCGCGCGGTTGATCGTCAGCGCGGCGGCCAGGTGCGGAATCACCTCCTCGAAGCGCTGCGCGTCCTCGTCGCTGAACGGCCGGTTCAGGCCCTGACGATAGATCGACATGAAGGTCGTCAGGCCGAAACGGCGATCGAGCGTGCACACGCACATCAGCTGCGCCAGCCCGTACTTCACGCACCAGTCGCGAAACCGCGCATCGAGCCCCGGCTCGACGACCGACAGCCGCACCGCGCGGCCATGCGCGCCGCGCAGCGTGCGATGCGCGAGCGGATCGCAATCGCGCACGCGCTTCCAGTCGCCGAAGAACGCATGCGGCAGGCGGTACAGGAAGCTGTTGTGCATCACGGGGCCGGTCGGCAGATGCGTCGCGACGCCGGTCCACGCGGCATCGAACGGAATCAGGGCCTGCAGCAGCGCAAAGAAGCGGCATTCGAACTCGCCGATGCCGGACTGCGCGGCCACCGCATACAGATCGAGCAGCATCAGGCCGAGTTCGCGCCGCGATGCGTCGCCGCGCGCGACGCCGTCGAAGTCGGCGCGGCGGGACGGCAGCGGCGGCCATGCGGATTCGTCGAGCACGATCGCCGCCGGCACGTCGCGCAACGCATCGACATCCTGCCCGATATCCGTCGTGATCCTCACTTTCCGCTCCCCTGCCCGTTCGGGCCGCTGATGCGCGCAACGCAGACCGGCCGATTATAGCGAGCGGCTTTTTTGGCGGGCCGCTGCGCCGGAACCGGCCACAACCCCATCCATTTGAACGGTGCGCGACGCGTTGCTGCTGCGCAGCACGGCTGCCGGCAACGCGCCGGCGCGCTCGCCCCGTGCACCGCGGGTTTTCCGCAGCGTTCATCTGGACGACTGTTCGCGGTTTTTCCTGCTGCGGACACTGCGTCGCGACAACACCAACGACACGTCGATGCAGGACGGTATGGAGAACCCCACGTGACGAAATCCCGCTTGACCCGCACGGCCGCCGCCGCGGCGCTGGCCGCATGCACGGCCGCCGCGCACGCGCAGTCGACCCTCACGCTGTACGGCGCGCTCGATGCCGGCGTGCAGTACCTGACGCACGCCGACGGACGCCATTCGGCCGTGCAGTTGCAGAACTACGGCATCCTGCCGTCGCAGCTCGGACTGAAAGGCAGCGAGGATCTCGGCGGCGGCTGGCGCACGCTGTTCAAGCTCGAACAGGGCCTCAACCTCAACGACGGCACCGCGACCGTGCCCGGCTATGCGTTCTTCCGCGGCGCGTATGTCGGCGTTGCCGGACCGGTCGGCACCGTCACGCTCGGCCGCCAGTTCAGCGTGCTGTTCGACAAGACGCTGTTCTACGACCCGCTGTGGTACGCGTCGTACAGCGGCCAGGGCGTGATCGTGCCGATGTCCGCGAACTTCATCGATCACTCGATCAAATATCAGTCGCCGACCCTGGCCGGCTTCGACGTCGAGGCGCTCGCCGCGACGGCCGGCGTCGCCGGCAACACGCGCGCCGGCCGCGTGCTCGAACTCGGCGGCCAGTACGCGAGCAACGGTCTGTCGGTCAGCGCGGTGCTGCACCAGTCGCACGGCGACGTGTCGGCGGCCGACGACACGTCCGCGCGCCGCCGCGAACTCGGCACGCTCGCCGCGCGCTATGCATTCGCCGCGCTGCCGCTCACCGTCTATGCGGGCGTCGAGCGCCTGACCGGCGATCTCGATGCGGCGCGCACGATCGTCTGGGGCGGTGCGCGCTACCTGACCTCGAACGGCATCGGCCTGAACGCGGGCGTCTATCACACCGACTCACGCACACCGTCGATCGGTCACCCGACGCTGTTCATCGCGAGCACCACCTATGCGCTGTCGAAACGCACCGTCGCGTACGTGAACCTCGGCTACGCGCGCAACGGCGGCCAAAGCTCGCAGACCGTCTACGAATACGACCCCACGCCGCTGGCCGGCGCCTCGCAGTTCGGCGCGATGGTCGGCATGTACCACCTGTTCTGAACCCTCAGCGAGACCCGCCATCATGAAGACCCTTTCCCCGGATGCCGCGCTGCCGCCCGACGCGCGCGCGTCGACCTTCGCCCGCAGCACGCTCGTCGCACTCGTCGTGTTCGCAGCCATCACGCCGCTGCTGTTGCTGGTCGCGCCGGCGGTCGCCGGCCAGCTCGCGACGCAGCTTGGCTTGTCGGCGTCGCAGATCGGCACGTACTTCTTCGTCGAACTCGGCGCGTTCAGCCTCGCGACCGTGCCGTCGTACCTGTGGCTCGGGCGCGTCGACGCGCGCCGCGTCGCGGCGTGCGCGATCGCGCTGTTCGGCGCGGGCAACCTGCTCACCGCGCTGTGGATGCCGGGCTTCGGCGCGCTGCTCGCGCTACGCGCGGCGACCGCGCTCGGCGGCGGCTCGCTGATGGTGCTCTGCATGACGAGCGCGGCGACCAGCGAGAACAGCGACCGCGTGTACGGGCTGTGGGTCGTCGGCCAGCTGATCGCCGGCGCGATCGGCCTGTTCGTGCTGCCGCACGTGTTTGCCGCGTTCGGATTGCGCGCGCTCTACTTCGCGCTGGCGGCGCTCGCGCTGGGCGCGGCCCCGCTGTCGCGCGGCTTTCCGGCGTCGCTCGGCGCGCGACCGGCAGCCGCGCAGGCCGCACGCGGCGCCGCGACGCACACTCCGTCCGCATGGGTCGCGCTCGCGATCGGCGCGGTGCTGACGTTCTATCTCGCGATCGGCAGCGTCTGGACCTTCGCGAGCCGCGCGGCAACCGAAGCCGGGCTCGATCCGCAGTCGACCGGCAACGTGCTGGCGATCGCGAGCGTGATGGGGATCGCCGGCGCGGCGCTCGCATCGTGCGCGGGCGGCCGGCTCGCACGGCGCGCGATGCTGGCCGCCGGCTACGCGCTGCTCGCCGCGTCGCTGGTCGCGCTCGCCGCGCTGCCGCATCCGGGCGGCTTCAGCGCGGCGATCTTCGCGTTCAAGTTCGCGTGGACCTTCGTGCTGCCGTTCATTCTCGCGACCGTCGCGCAGATCGACGCGTCGGGCCGCCTCGTCGCGACGCTCAATTTCGTGATCGGCGCCGGCCTCGCGGCCGGCCCGCTGCTCGCCGGGCTGATGCTCGACGCGGGCGGCACGATGCACGCGCTGTTCGCGGCCGCGACGGCCGTCGCGATCGTGTCGTTCGCCGCGCTGCGCCATATCGACCGGCGCGCGCACGCGTCCGTTTCCTCCCAACCGTAACGGGTCTCGCCTATCCATGAATCGCACCGCATTCTTCACCGATGAACGTACCTTCTGGCATACCGGCGGCACGCACGCGCTGTTCTTCCCGGTCGGCGGCTGGGTCCAGCCGCCGTCGAGCGCGGGCTACGCGGAATCGCCCGATTCGAAACGCCGCTTCCTGTCGCTCGTGCAGGCGTCGGGACTCGCCGCGCAGCTCGACATGCGCGGCGCGGAACCCGCGACCGCCGTCGACCTGCTGCGCATTCACCCGGCCCATTATCTCGATGCGTTCCGCGCCCTCAGCGACGCGAACGGCGGCGACCTCGGCGATCTCGCGCCGTTCGGCAAGGGCAGCTACGAAATCGCCGCCCTGTCGGCCGGCCTCGCGATCGCGGCGGTCGACGCGGTCGTCGGCGAGCGCGCGGCCAATGCGTTCTCGCTGTCGCGCCCGCCCGGCCATCACTGCCTGCGCGACCGCCCGATGGGCTTCTGCCTGCTCGCCAACATCCCGATCGCGATCGAAGCCGCGCGCGCGAAGCACGGCATCGAACGCGTCGCCGTGATCGACTGGGACGTGCATCACGGCAACGGCACGCAGTCGATCTACTACGACGATCCGGACACGCTGACGATCTCGCTGCACCAGGATCGCTGCTTCCCACCCGGCTACAGCGGCGCGGACGATCGCGGCGAAGGCGCGGGCGTCGGCGCGAACCTGAACGTGCCGCTGCTGGCCGGCAGCGGCGACGATGCGTATCGGCATGCGTTCGAGCGGATCGTGCTGCCGGCGCTCGATCGCTTCCGTCCCGAGCTGATCGTGGTGGCGAGCGGGCTCGATGCGAGCGCCGTCGATCCGCTTGCGCGGATGCAGCTGTACACCGACAGCTACCGCTTCATGACGCGCGCGCTGAAGGAGGCCGCGCAGCGTCACTGCGGCGGGCGGCTGGTGATCGTGCACGAAGGCGGCTATTCGGAGGCCTACGTGCCGTTCTGCGGGCTGGCGATCGTCGAGGAACTGGCCGGCGTGCGCACCGGCGTGACCGATCCGATGCTCGATCTCGCGATCGCGCAGCAGCCGGGCGAACGGTTCGTCGCGTTCCAGCGCGCACTGCTCGACGAACTGGCGGAGTCGTTCGGGTTGTAGCGCATCGACGATGCGGGGCCGGCCAGCGCCGGCCCTTGCGCGATCCGCGCAGATGCGGTTTCCTGTGTCTTTGACCCCGACCGGACCCGAGGCCGCACTCTTCCGATGAAATCGTCCCCGCGCGATAACAACAATGCCGATGCCGACAAAGCGCACCGTCAGTCTTCGACACTGATCCCGAATCTCGTCGCCGTGCTGGCCGGCATCGTGACATTTGCGATTGGCGCGGCGTGGGTGATCCACAGCTGGATCGTCGATCGCGAAGCCCAGTATTTCGCGATTCCGCTGGTGTTCTCGGTGCCGGTGATCGTCGCGGTCGCGATCCGGAGTTTCTGGGATTAGGTGCGCTTCAGCTTCAATGACAAAGCGCCGCGGTCTGGCGACACGCGGCGCTCGCTGTCGAGCTTGATATCAGGCCGGCGGCGGTGAGTTCCGCCCTTCCGCTGCGAATCGCTCACAGGCCGGGACGCGCATACGGATTGGGTGCTGCGCCCTGATATCCGCCTGTGACGAGGCCCAGCGCGGTGCCGGCCAGTGACGTGCCGATTGCCTTCAGCGCCGTGCCCTCGCCGGCCCGTACAGGCCCGCTGGCCGGAAAGAACCGTCACCAACGAAAAAAGCGCTGCGGTCGATCGACCGGCAGCGCTTTTTCATGCACGGTCCCTGGCCAAGGCACGTGCGACTTCTGGTGCTGAGGCCGGAACCACATTAACGGCGCTGTGCCTTTATGGCATTGACATTCCGTGAGTTCGTCTTCTGCGGATGCCCCCACATATGCCCCTTGAGCAAGTTGCTGCGTTTCGTGCAGCGATTCGATTCCCAACCGCTCAAGGAGAAGTGTATGTATCGCGCAACAAAAATGGCAACCATCGCCGCCATCATTGCCCTCCCGCTTGTGTCCTGCACGAGCGTTACGCAACCGTCGGCAATCGGTGTCGGCGGCATCTGGAATACCCAGGACCATCAGGCCATCGGCGGCAACGGCGGCAGCACCGGCAATGTCGGTGGCCGTGGCCCGGCAGGGAACGGACGGGGCGCCGCTTCTGGTGGCATGGGCCATGGCCGCGGATGATGAAACTCTACTCGACGTCAGATGTCGCGGGTTCAATCCGTAAAGCGTTTGCCGACTTTACTCACGTACTCGTGAATCGCGGCTACACAACGATCAAGCCGGTGTTCTTCAAAAGCGCGTCGATCGCCGATCTTCCGGTCTACGTCTGGGCGTGGTGGGATCGCGCGAGCGACGGGCAGTTGGCGAGGTGGCGAGACAACGGCGGTGTGTTGCTAGATCGCTACACTTATTCGGATCGTGCCGGACCGGCGGACGTGCTCGTGTTCGTAGAATGCCCAATGACTATGGGCAGGCTGACCCGCTCTTACGCGCATACGTCCGAGTACACCGTGATCCCGGTCCCGCACACTTGGCGGGTCCATGACGAATGCATCGACCTCCGCACACCGAGCGTCGAAGACCTGCGCGCGATTTGGAGCGCATGCCGAGGGCAGCGGATGACCGATGAGCAGTTGGAGGTCAAGACTGGCATCCCGCGTCAGCGTGTTACCTACATGCGCAAGAGCTTCACGCCCGCCGAGGAATGGGAAATGCGTCCACGGCTGCCACCCGACGCACCCGGCTTATCGCCCGCATGGGACTGGATCGGATGCGGCCGCACAGAGTTGAAGAAGGCTGTCCGAGAGGAAGGTCACAAGGCCGCCGTCAAGGAGATGGCTCGCCTCGGACACATCTCACTGACCAAGTGGCAAGTCTACCGAAGCGAGGAGCCAGATTGGGACCTGCTCGACCGCAAGCGCAAAATCGCTATTGCCGATCTGGCCGAAGTTCGATCACTCGTTGAGTCGCTTCCCGACCATCTTCAAGCTTGACCACGGTCTGGCGGATCTCTTTGATCCGTGGAGCGTTCTGGTGATAGAGCTGGTTGAGCTCTGACAACGCCAGGTCGATTTCTCGGTCTCCCACTGCGCGCTGCTCCCCGCCCCTCAGCGCAATGGCGGCCTGCAGCTTCACCTTCGCCATGGCAGCACTGTCTTTGTGGTCCATCGTCGCCAAACCGTGAAGTTCCTCGAGGCCCACCACCTTGTACGCGCGCGTGAGATCAGCGATACGAGCCTCGAACTGCTCGCTGCTCATCCGGGAATAAGCGGGATCGACCTTGACCTTCTCGATCGCTGCGGCGAATCCTTGAAGTCCGGCAGATGCGCGGATATAACCGTCCAGTTCGTGAGCTGTACAGTCGAGTGTCGACGATGCCAAGAAGATGTCCCCCTTGGCTTCCGTCAATGCGGTCCTAATCGAATCCTCAGAAATCAGGCCGGCGCGCATGGATCGCCTCACTTCTTGCTCCGCTTCCGTTCCGGCAAGCCCTTGACCGACTTGCCGTGCTGCGCCTCGGCGAATTCCTTCCCGACCTTCTTCGGGATACCGATCTTCGACCGGCCCTCGGCCGCGGCGTGCATCGCGCGATTCTGCGCTTTCGACTTCATCGGCATGACGTCCTCCTGATAACACCGAAATCACATGAGCACGCATACAGAGGCCGACCGCACGCACCACAGTCTATGCTCGGTCTCTTTCTGGTAAGCGCCCATAGCCCGCGGGAACGGTCTTTCATCATGTCAGTACCCCAACCCTTTCGCGTAACCCATGGCCTGCAGTTCGGGAAGTTGCTTTTTCAGCCGGCCGACGCCGATGTCGGTTCGGTAGAACGGGCTGTTCGGGATCTTCACCTTCTTGATCGCGCTGTAGGCCGACCGCCGCGCGCCGGTAATCGTCTCACCGGTGCCCGTCGCAATCAGCACATAGTCGCCGGCCGTCACCGGGCCCGGCAGGTCAACCACCTTGCCGTTCACCTCGCGCGGCGCGACGCCCATCATCACCTCGGAGAAATGCAGGCGCTCCGTGTCCTCGGCGCCGTAGATCGGGATCCCGCACAGCTCCTTGTTCGTGATCTTCGAATACGGGAAGTCGGGCAGCGCCATCAGCACCGAGACGCATACCTCGTCCATGCGGATCTTCAGCGTGTCGCGGCCCTGGATCTTGTCGGCCATCCACTGCGCCGGGTCGCCCTCGATCAGCGCGGTCAGGTTGTGGCGGATCGGCCAGCCGTCGCGCATCGTCCACTCGAGCGGATATGGGCCTTTCCCGTCGGTCGGGATCATGCAGTTCACGTCGACGTAGCCGACATACCCGATCCGCTTCAGGTGCTCAGTGGCCGGCTTGAGCACCTCGTCGGCCAGTTTCGACTGCCGGACGACGCGCACCGTGGTGCCCATCTCGCCGGTGTTCACGCCGAGGTCGCCGTTCATCAGCTTCTTGTTTTCCCAGTTCTCGACCCAGCCGCGCGACCACCCGTCCGGACCGAAGAAGCCGCCCACGGCCATCTCGATCCCGCTGATCTTCTCCTGCAGGATGAAGCCGTCTTTGCGCGCCGCCGACCGGTACTTGTCGATCTTGTTCCAGCGACCGAGCATGTAGACCATGTCCGCGGCGCTGTCGGCCACGTAGGACATCGCGCGCTCGCCGTCGCCGGACGGCTTCGACACGAATGCCTTGCCCTCCTTCTTCACGTAGGCGATCGCGGCCTCGTAGTCGTGGAACGTCTTGCCCGGGATGATGCGCATCCCGCACTCCTCCATGACCTTCTGCCCCGCCTCGCGGTCGAGTTCCCACTCGACCGCCGCCAGGTTGCAGCCGTAGATCGGGTAGCCGATCCGGCGGTACGGCTCGAGCATCTCGAGATAGCTGACGTTGTCGGGCGTATAGATCAGGTCGGCCCAGCCGAGCCACTTGCGGCGCAGCTCGTCGTAGTCGCGGATCTTCGGCACGATGCCTTCGCCCGCGTGGCGGTCGGTGCCGTCCGGGCGCGGCTTGTCGTACCAGAGGACCTGATGCCCCCACTCCTGGCAACGCATCAGCCAGTCGAGGCAGTTCGAACCGACGTCGATCGCGAGAATTCTCATGGTCTCGGGGGGCGTTGGATGAGCAGGTCGGTCACTTCCGGACCGAAACGGTTGTACGCTGCAGCTGCGGGGGCAGTAAGCAATGCGGTCCCGCCGGCCGCCATCGTCCCGACCGGATGTGTGAGCAGGTTCTGCATGAGCGTGCGCTCGGCCGTCCCGCTGGAAGGCTGCTCTTTCAGGAAGCGCTGCCCGATGTCGGCCAATGTGCCGAGATCTCCGGCAGCGCCGCGCGCCATCGCCGACCGACCGGCCTGATTCCGCGTCACCGCGCCCAGCAACGCCGCCGGGGGAATGCGGCCGGTCGGCGACTTCGCGACGAGCGGCTCGAGTGTCTTACCGACCGCATACTGGCGGCGTGCCGTGTTGTAGCGGTCCAGATCTTCCGGGCTGAGCTGGCCGACAAACGATTCCTGCAGGTCGTCCTGCAGGCCGGACAGCGCGTTGCGCAAATCACCGTTCTGTGTGTTGCGGATCTGTGTGTTCAGCCGGGTGTTGATCCGGCGGAACGCTTCGCCGGGCAGTACGCCACCCTGCGAACGGTCGGTGATCTCGTCGACGTAGCCGCGGACCACGCGCTCCACGTCGCCCGTCTCGTAGCGCTGCGCCTCGGCAACATGCCCGGCCAGGCGATTCACCAGGTCCTCGTTGAACGGCACGTCGTGGCTGCCGGCAATCTCCCCGATCGTTTCCCCGGCCCGCGTCATCGCGCGGTTGAACACCTGCCGCGTAAGCCGGTTTCCCTCGCCCCCCAGCAGGTAGACGAGCTGGTGATTGAACATGTCCTGGTTGAAGTCTCGGTTGCTCGCGATGAACGGGTTGTCCTGGGCCATTTCTCCCGCATAGCGCAAGTATCGGTTCCCATAGACCTGATCCGGACGAAGACGAAAACCCAAGGTATGGGCCTGTCGCGCCAGCTGCATCGTTTGAGGATCGATGTCCGGCAACCCTTGCACGGCACCCCGCGCAGCCGACCGGGCACCGCGGCCCACTGCATTCGCACCCGCGCGCGCCGCCCCGGTCGCGCCTTCGCCCATGCCCCGTGCGGCGGTCGGTGCCTCCGGAATGCGTGCGATCATGGGCGACTCGATCGGCATGCCCTGCAGCGCATGCGAGAGCCCCGAATTGCCGAGGCTCTCGAGCACGTCCCTGCCGGTCTGCGTGCGCGGCTGGTATGTCAGCTTGTTCGCCAGCTCGGCGCCAGCCTTCTCGCCCTCCTGGATGCCCTGTTGCGTGCCGAATTTGCCGCCAGTCAGCGTCTTGCCGATGCCGTACGCCGCGCCCACGGGAGCCGCGATCGCGCCGGTAGCGGCCGACAGACCCGCCTCGCCGAGACCGAGCAGCCGATCGGCAATGCCGTCGGCGTGCTTCGATGTCATGGGCGGCGCGCCTGTATCGCCCGGAAGACGTTCAAGAGGCGGAACAGTGCCGCGCGACGACGCCGATGCAGCGCCTCCAGCTGAGCCAAGTCGCTGTTGGAGAATTGCAAACGCCTGCTCTTTCGTAGCGCCGTCAGGGCCCTGCACGTCATAGGTCTTTCCGTCCGGGGAGGTGAAAGTGAACGTGGGCATCAGTGCTCCTGCACCGACCAGCCGGCCGGCAGACCACCAGACGGGGGTGGCGGATTCGCCATCGGCTTGCCGCGCGTCACTGCTTCGCGGAATTCACTCCGGACCTGCCCCGGCGACTTCTGCGCTGCCGCCATCTCGCGCTTCATCATCGAAATCACCGACTGATACTGCTCGGGCGTCTGCGCGGTGTTCAGCATCTCGCGCGCGTGTTCCTTGTCGCTGACCGTCGGCGTGCCGCTCGGCGATACCGCGCGCGCATAGGCGTTGATCAGCGAGTTCGTCGCGGCGCCGAACGCGACTATCTTCGGGTCGCCGGTGTTCGTCTCATAGGCCTGCAATGCGCGGTTGGCCGGCACAAACTGCGTGCGCGGTACGGCACGCGATGCGTCCGACGCAATGTCGGCGAACTGGTCAGCCTCGTTGACCGCCATGCCGGCCTGCGCCGTGCGAGTACCCAGCGCGCGCTCGCCGGACTTCACCCCCTCGAACTCGGCGACCGATGCCGCGACATCGGCACCGGACATGCCGCGCGCCTGAGCTTCCTTCCGGACGGCATTGCGCAGCGCGACCAGGTTCTTCGAACCCTGCGCGCCGCGGCCGAGGTTTTGCAGCACCGTGCGGTCGCCCGCCAGATACTGGTCTGCCATGAATTTCAGATCGTCCGGCCCCAGCGCCGAATTGGGGTCGCCCTGCATGCGCGCGTTCAGCGACTCGCGGTGCATCGCGAGCATTTCCTGGCGAATCATCATCGAATCGGCGTGAGCCTGCTCGCGGTCTGCGCGGTTCAGCGCATTGTCCTGGGCGCGCTGACGCAGCGCGTCGTAACGCTCCTGCAGCTGCGCGATCTGCAGTTCACGTGTGAACTGTTGCTGGATCTGCGCGGCCTGCTGTTTCGCCTGCGAGTCGAGGATCGGGGTCAGCTGCTGGAGGCCAGCCATCAAGTCAGCCCCCGATAGCCCCTGATCCTTCAATACCTTGACCGCGCTCTCGAGCGAGAGCGGCCCAGGCGCTTGCTGCGTCGGACCGGGGGCATTCGACGGCGGCGCAGGAATTTGCGGCGGGGTGGACTGAGCCGGCGAGCCCGCGCTCGGCAGCGGGCGGAACGGCGCGACACCGGGTTGCGGCATCGCCCCGCGCACGCCCCCGGGAGGGATCGGCGGTCGATTCACTTGTCCGGGGATCGGGCCTGAAGGAAGCGGCACGCCAGCAGCGGCCGATGGTTGCGCAGGAACGGAAGGCTGTCCGGGGTTCGGGGCCTGCGGCGGGGGCGGCATCTGCGCAGGCTGCCCCTGTTGCGTGAGCAGCGAAGGAAGCGCATTGCCGGCGGCTTCGAGCGCGGCCTGCTTCCGCTGGCGGTCCTGCTGCTCCGCCTGAAACTGTGCGAGCTGCAGCATACGCAACTGGCGTTGAGCGGCCTGCTGCTCAGCAGCCTGCTGATACTGGAGGAAGTAAGGGAGCCCCGCAAGCCCTGCCATGTCTCACCTCACATCGTGAACCCGTACGAGTTCCCGCCGCCCGAATAGTACGGGTTCGACGTGAACGCGCCGCTGAAGTCGCCACCTCCGAACGAACCGGTGGTGCCGTTGAAGAAGTTTCCGAAACCGCCGGCGTTCTGGATCGCATTGCCGAGGCCGGAAATGCCTTGCGACACCATGCTGCCGAGCGCGCCGGCACCCTGCGACTGCGCCTGAAACGGCACGGATTGCGCGCCAGCACCATAGTTCATGTACGGGATGATCGAGCTCATCAACCCTTCGGCCGGACCGTAGATATTCGAGTTCAGGAATGAACCGTACGTGTTTGCCAGCGATCCGGGCATTCCAGCAATCGTCTGTGCGGTGTTGTACGGCGTCGAACCGCCGGCGAGCGTGTACTGTGGTGCTTGCGTCAATGCATTGCCGGCCGCCTGGCCGTAGCTGCCGGCTGTGTTCGCGGCGCCAGTGTAGGCCTGCAGGCCCTGCGCCGCGCGCGCGAGCTGGTTGTTCTGCCAATCAATGTTGAAGTTCGACAGCGCCTGGTTTGCCACGCCGGCGCCAGCGGCAGACGAGCCTAGGCCATACATCGAGTTGTTCGCATTGACCTGCTGTTGTACGTTGTTCAGCGTACGCTCGTAAAGCGCATTCTGCGGGTCCAGTCCCATCTGGAATACGTTCTGGCCTGCGTTCAGCAGGTTGCCCTGCGTCATCAGATCGAGATTGCCGAGGCTGGTCAACGCGTTGCCGGCGTTCGTGTACCCGATGCCGGCCTGGTTTGCTGCTGTCTGGTATGCACCACCGTAAGCGTTGTTCGCGTTCAATCCGCCGTACAGCGATTGCAACCCATATTGACCCAGGTTGTTACCGCCATAAATACCGCTGATATTCGAAAGCAGGCTCTGCCACGTTTGGTCTGCCGTGCCAAGTCCGGTCGGAGTGTAATAGGACGGGCCGCCACCGCTTACGCTGGGCGATGAACCACCCGACACTAGCCCGCCGACAATGGGGGCGGCGATAGCTCCTGCAACAGCAAATGGCATAGTCTCACCCCTTCATCAGCGTTTCCGGATCCGCCACGCTCTCCGCGTGAATGCAGAGCCACGTGAGGTCCGTGAGCGCGGTAATGCGGTGTGCGCGACCGGCCTTCACCTCGAGCATGCACGGCCCGTGCATCACGCTCAGCTCACCCTCGATGTCGAGCATCGCCGTACCGTGCGCGAGATAGCTCAAATGGCCGTAGTCGTGCACGTGTTTCTGCACTTCCTCGCCTGCGCGTAACGTCTGCTCGCGCGCGTACACACCGCCAGCCGTGAAGTGATGTTTGATGGTCATTTTTCGCACCGAATCGACACGATCAACGTGATCCGATCGTCGTCGCCTTCGTTGACCACTTCGTGCTCCTTCGTGTTGTCGAAATACCAGACCTCACCGGGGGCCATGATGACGCGCTCTTCCTCGACCCGATTCCAGCACTTCGGGTTCGTCTGCAGCGGCACGTACAGCTTCGTGTTGTAGTGCCGAACATGCCAGCTATCATCCGCGTGCGGCAGGATGCGTCTGCCAGCCGGCACCTTCGTTATGAGGATGCCGCCTAGGCGCGTGCCCTCGACGCGCGCCATCAGGCCGAACACGATCGGACGAACCTGCGGCAACGCATACCATTCGGGGTAGAAGACCGCGTCGTGTGCGTCGTTGAAGCCGGTGTAGTCGCCCGTTGCCTTATACGGCTTCTCGTCGTTGTACCGCAGCCAGATGTCGGAAACGTCGGCGTGCGGCGAGCCGTCTCGGTCCGTTCTGAACGTGTGTCGATTCCACAGGCCCGGCTGTCGCGCGATCGCGAGCAGCAAGGGGGCCGTGTCGATGCCTGCGCCGATCCGGATCAGGTTGTTCATTGGACGCCCTTCACCTGCTGGTAGACATGCATGCCGCCCAGGCCCAGCATGCCGATCGTGATGGTCGCGAGCTGCGTGAGGTCGAGCGGCGGCAGGTTCAGCGGATGACCTGCGATCGCCGCGCACGCGTTCATCAACGGTTCTACGACGAAATTGTAGGCATACCCGGCGACGCACACCCAACCCATCCCGCCGCGCCAGTGCTGCAACGGATCGCTGCTCTGTGCCTCGGCCTGGTTGATCTGCATCTGGCCGGTGATCTGCGCGAGCTCGCCCGTTTGCTGCAGCTGAAGCAGCTGCAGCTTCGCCGCGGCAGCCTGTGCGGGGTCCGGCCAGACGCGGTCGATAATCTTCCCGACGACGTCGGAAACTGCGGAAATCGGATCGAGGAATCCCATCACGCGGCTCCCTTCAAAAGGTTATTGGCGATGCGGTTCGCCCATCCGTGGCTGAATGCCGGCCAGTTATGCAGGTCAGCGAGATACTTCAACCGGTACGCGAGAAAGCGCGAGACGACGCGCAGCGGATCCGTCGCGTTCACCTTGGCGATCGTGACTGGGCCGATTCGGCCGTCGGGTTCGAGACCCGCTGCCTGCTGCAGCCACGTCACGGGCAGGCCACCGTTGTACGCGGCGTCGAATACCTGGAAAGCCACGCGCGGGTCGAACTGGTCGCAATAGTACGGATCCCAGTAGACCCGCTTCGCGATCTGCTTGGCGATTTCCTGCGAGAGGGCGTGCATGTCGCCGCCATAGCCGTGCGCACGCGCGACGCGGGCCGTGATGCCCCACATCGTCTCGCCGCCCGGATCCGCCGGATTGTTCGAGTACCCGCCTTCGTTGCCCATGAGGGCGATGAAGGCATCGTCGAAGCTGCTCACAGCTTGCCCACCGCGTGCAGAATCTGCTCGACCTTCTGCTCGGCGGTGGCCTCAGCATCCGTGACGATCGACGTCACGCGCGCTTCGAGATCGGTGAGTTCTTTCGCTGTGTTGCCGAGGCCCACGATTTCCTCGACCTTATCGACAAAGGCGCGGCCGTCGTTTGCGAGCGCCTGGAAACGTGCCTCGATGGCGGATTTGATCGCTTCGAGCATGAGCTTCTCCTAGAAGAACTTCTTGAACCCACCGCCAGCGCCGTACGCGGCAAGGGCGACGAGGGCGTACATGAAAACCCGCCACGCCAGACCGAGGACGCCTCGACCGACGTTGAGCTGGAAACGCTGGGTGATGCCGCTTTCGATTTGCTCGGCGATCGCCTTGACGTCGTCTTCGGTGAGTGTCCGGTTTCCCATGTTTTCCCCGATAGTTATGCGAATTGTGGTTTTGTTTCCCTACATCATTCGAATTCGTAGACGATGACGACGCCCGCCGCCCCGTTGAGGCCGGCTTTGGCTGACTGCGAAATACCGTTATTGGCGCCCGCACCACCGGCCCCATATCCAGTTGCTGCCGACACGTTGAACGCCGAACCGCCCTGACCGATCGGATTGGATCCGCCATCGCCCCCGATTGCGTTGCTCGGGAGCGAAAAGGCCGCGGCGCCATTGCCCCCCGCCGTCGAAAACAGGAAGCGCCCGGTTCCGGATGGCGCTGCGGCGCCAGCCGTCTGCGGCGCAAACACCGAGGTCGACGCAGCGGTTACGGCGGAACCGGGGGCCCCACCTGGGCCTCCAGGGCATACCAGCAGCGCACCGAAACTCGTTTGGCCGCCAGCCCCACCGGTTCCGGCGGATGCCCCCGCCCCGCTGGCCCCGATCGTCACGGTCTGCGTGACGAGACCCGAAGCGATGAAGATCTTTCCGTACGCCCCCGACGACCCGCCGGCACCAATCGCCCACTGGCCGGAGTTGGTGGCCGCGGCTCCGCCGCCGGCTCCGCCGCCGCCCACACCTTCGACGATCGCCTTCGTTGCACCGGTCGTCGGGGTATAGGTTCCGGATGCCGTCAGTACCTGAATACCAACCAACGAGCCCGGGGAAATCGAGCCCGCTGCCATCGCGTTGGCATTGACCTGGTTCACGATGAAGTTCAGGTCCGCCATGACCTGCGACGCGTCGGCGGTCGTACCGTTTTGCAGGTTGGCGGGAAGCGTTCCGATAATGCCCATGGTTACCCCTGGTTTGTGTACCCGGCGTCCTGATACCGTGCGTAGAACGTGCCGATCTGGACTTCATTCGTCGGTGTCACGGTCACGTCGAGCGACATCTTCTGGAATACGAGAGCAATCGGCCACGGGATCGTGTAGACGTGCGGAATGCTGGTGTTCGATGACCAGTTCGCGAGACCCCACGTGAACGCCCCCCAGACCGATCCTTGAGCGGGCGTTTTTACGTATGCAGATGCGATCGTGTTGTTCTGGTCGTTCAGCGCGGTCAGGTTGAAAACGACCTGGCCGCCCGTCGATCCCAGTTCGATCGTCGACTCGACGACCTGCAGCTGCTGCATGTGCCCGGTCTTCGGGAAGTCGGATGAGCGCAGGTGACTGAGGAAAGCCGTGCCCGCATCCTGATACGTCGAGTTCGACGTCGGTATGGTCGTACTGACGAACAGCGCGGCGCCCTGCGCTGAACTCGAAAGCACGAACCCTTCACCGTATTGCGACGCGCAGTCGTAAATGAACGAGTGCGGGCCGGTCCAGCGCTTGCGCCGGATGTCGTACCAGTAATCGTTCGTCTGTTGCTGGCCCTGGATCAGTGTCGGCACGCATGTGCGGTAGATGTTTCCCGCGAACGATGCGGCAATTCGTGATGGCTGCGTGGTGTTCTGGAAAGGCACCTGCAGGTCGGCCGGAAAGTCGGTTCCCGGTCGGCTAGACAGAGGCACCAGCGTGCCGAGGAAGTTCAGGATGTACGGCGCGTCGACGCCCGCAAAGAAGATGCCGAACGGGCCCTGCACGACGCTGCGCGGCGATATACAGCCCGTCGTCAGAGAAATGTAGTTCAGCGCCAGGTTGTTCGTCGTGGGGTCGCCCGTGACCTGCCAGACCTGGTTCGCCTTGAAGATGACCAGCGCGCCGATGACACCGGCCGTCGTCGTCTGGATCGGCAAACCCGACTGCGCGGTGATCGGCGTCGTATCCCCGATCGTGACGGCCTGCGTCGCGTTCGTGCGCGTGAGCGGCGCGAGCGGATCACTGAACTGCAGCGTGTTGCCGACGGCGAACCAGGCGCGGTTGTTGAAGTTCGCGACCGACGTCGGAACGCCAGTCAATCCGTTCGTGGCCAGATTCGAAGACGCCCACGCTGGCGCGGCGGGGTTCGAAATGTCGATAACGCCGAAGAAGTTCGTGCCGCTCCCGCTGAAGCCTGGGTGCGTGATAAGAATCTTCGTGCCGACGACCGCCATCGTCGGTGGCGTCCATGCGCCGGTAGTCGCGGGGGACGCCGGCACGTTCGACGACGTGACGCCGCTGATCGTGATGAACGAATTCGTCGCAAGGTTGTACGCGAACGGCTCGTCGAACCCGGGGTTGCGCCCGCTCGACACCATGCCGTACGCAACATTTCCAATCACGGTGTGCACCGACACGAACGTCGGCGACGTGAAGCCGCTGAACGTCGTCGCAGCGTTTCCGACGCCCGGACGTGCAACGACAATTTCCGGATTACCCTGGTCGAATACGAGGTTGCTCAGTAGCTGGCAAGCGCCGGCGAAAGCGTCCGTAGCATCGAATGCGTCACAGAGCCCTTTCGGCGTGAACCGGACCGGCTTCGCATTGCGGATCGCCATGGCCCTAGTCCGTGATCTTCGTCGGCTTCAGCGTGCGGTTCGTGTGGAAGCGCCGCGGATCCAGCCGCACCGACTTCACGACCTGCTGCTCGTCGCCCTCCATGATCAAGTGCGTGCGCAGCATTGCCTCGCACTGCGCCCGGAACGATTCCTGACGAACGTCATCCGTCTCGCCCATCAGCTCGGCGGCGGTGGCCTTGATCAGGTAGTTCTGGTCCGGGAACCACGGAATCGTCGTCGACGTTTCGGGTGTCGTGATGTCCGGCTGCTTGACCATGTACCGATGCGTCAGGACGATCTGCCCGGACGACTGCGGATAGATGAACAGCTGACCCGCCGAGTTGTTGGCCTGAGCCGTCGTCTCGTCGTACAGCAGCGTCATGAACTCGTACGGGTAGTTCGCGATCGAAGGATCCTTGAACTCCTGATCCCACTCTTCCGGCGAAATCGGGTGCAGGAAGTACGGCAGGTTGTTCTGCTGGAAGAACAGGTCGTACGTCCGCAAATAGTTCAACGGCAGCGTGAACGGTCCGTAGTTGTTCGCCTGCACGGTAACGAATTCAGTGACCCGGTTGATCTTCAGGTCACGATGCAGCCACAGGTCCTCCAGGACCATGTTCAGATAGATGCCGCCTTGCGACAGCCATCCCGGCGCCTTGGCGATCGCGCAGGCGCGCGCGACGATCTGCTGGGCCTGGAGGTAGGCCATTTCACGCCCCTGTGCGCGCGTCGGCGATCTTCTTGCGCGCCTTCTCGAGCTCGGCCTCGATGCCCTTCAACTGCTGGGGTGCGTTCTTCAGGTTCGCCTGCTCCTGGCTCGACAACGCCTTCGAACCGGCCTTGCCAGCCGTTTTCGCGTTGTGACGTTCCAGCAGATCGGCATACGCGCGCGCGACGTCATCACGCGCCTTTTCCCACTGTTCGATGTGGGCTTCGAGGACGGGGATTTCGAGCAGGCGTTGCTGGCGCTGGAGCGCCTCGCGCACGGTATCCATCCTGGCGTCGAGCGACGCCTTGTCCTCGCCCTCGACCAGGTAACCGCTGGCCGAGAGCTGCGCCTGGTTCGGCGCCGGGAGCGTGATCGTGAAGTTTCCGATCACCGTTGCAGCCGTAACTTCCTGAGAGGCTTGCGACATGGTCTTCCTTTCGGGGGTGGAGAATTACTGACGCGCCCAGGCCGGCACGGGGCCGCCGCCGAGCACTTTGTTCTGAGCCTGCCGATACGGGTTGAATGCGTGGCCGTTGATGTCGTTTTCGTGCACCCAGGTTCGCGCGACCATTTCCTTGATGGAGCGCAGGGTGTCCGTGTCGAACTTGTACGTGTGGCCGTGCAGATACGGCGTGCCGTTGATCTTCAGGTGCTCGCCGCCGCACGGCGCGAGATCGATGCGATACCACCAGAGATCCGTCTCGCCGTCCTCGGCCTTACCGGCATAGCGCTCGACGACGCCCGACGTCAGGAGCGCCGACTGTGCCTGTGCGGAAAGGCGTGCCGATTCTTCCTCGGCGATGTCCTTCGCCGCGCCGAGCTTGGCGTTTTCGGCTTCGAGCGCCTTGATGCGCTCGAGCAGCGCTTCACGGCTTTCTTCTGCCGGCGCACCGCCAAGCAGTTCGTCGGCGTCAGCCGACTCGGGAGCCGGTTTCCCCGGCTCCTGCGAGTTACGTGCGGCCATCAGTTACTCCTTACGGGGTGGTCACGGTACCGCCTTGGTAACCCGGCGCGAAGGCGGAGCCGCATTCGACGCGGGCCAGGAAGGCCGTGTTGAGCAGGATCGAACCGTAGAACACCTTCCACGACACGACCCGGGTCTGGTTCAGCGGATCCGACTTGTCGGCGCCGGTCAGGTAGTGGAACTCGGGGTTCTCGAGCAGCACCTGGCCGTAGCTGTGGTTGCCGATGAAGATCACCGGGAACACTGACACGCCGTTCGCAGGGGCGGCCGGCGGCGTCTGCGTGACGCCGATTCCGGTCAGCGTGACCGTCTGGTTCGGTTGCAGCTGTGTCGCCTGGCCGGCGAGCACGCCGGTCACCGGGACGCCGTTGCCGATCGCCGTTGCGAGGTTGGCCGGGTTCGCGGTCGTCCCGATGTACACATTGAACACGTAGTTCGGGAACGACGGCAGGGTCACCGAGATGGAGCCCGTCGGGCCCGTGACTGCGATCGACGACGACACCTGATAGATCGTCTGCTCGACCGACGTCAGCGCCGGTGCGGCAGTGACCTGGATGTAGTACGTGCCCGTCGCGAGCTGACCGCCCGACGTCGACGCCGTGCCGTTGATCGCAGCCGCACCGGTCCAATACGGCATCATGTTGGTTTCGCAGTAACGGATGCCGCCGAAGTCGCCCAGCTCGTTGTTGTAGAGCCGATTGACGTCGCTATATGCCCAGGCTTGCTGGACCGATGCGTTCTCGCGCATGTCCTGCGCCGAGAACGGGCTGATCAGCGCGACGTAGTGCTGCTTGACGCGCGGTATAGCCGACGGATCGCGGTACGCGCCCGCCTCGATCATCATGTCCTCGCGCTCGTCGCCGTTGAAACGCGGCACGCCGTACGCGGCCATCGAGGCGAACAGGCGGTTCGATTCGTGCGGCGACATCACGTTCGACGCCGTCAGCGCGGCGCGGTTGGCAGCACCGCCGGCATAGTTCACCTGCGGCGCGGACAGCAGCGTGTTGAGCGTGTTGCGCTCGAGCGTTTCGGGCATCTGCAGCGAGACCAGCTCACACGCTTGCTGGAACAGCGGATGCTTGATCGTCAGGTTCGCCACATCGGTGATGATGACGCGATCGCCCCATTGCTGCGCGGTGGCGCTGACTTGCTGCAGCGTCATCGCTTCACCCGGGGGCGCGACGCCTTCCTGCAGCGGCGCGTACGGCAGCGGCAGGCGCTGGTAGCGCGATGCCGTGTATGTCGTGCCACGGTTCGTGTCGAGCTTCAGCGGCTTGCCGAACTGGTACGCAACCAGTTGGCGACGCGCCAGCGGCTCGACTTCTTCCTGGATGTACGCTTCGACGTCAGCCGTGAAACTCGACGACTGGTTCGTCACCCCCGGAAACATGAGGCCCGTCAGGAGGGCCAGAATTTTCGTCAGCATGGTGTCCTCGTGCTGGTCAGATGTTCACGTCGGCCAGCCGCGCGGCGCGCTTCTGGTGTTCGGTTTGCCCGCGCGCCGGCGGTACGGTCGAGCGCACGCCCGGGGGTTTGCCACGCGGGACGTCGGCAGCGGGCGCCTTGGCTTTCGCCTTCGGCTTCAGCTTGCCGTCCGCGATGTCTTTGCCGAGCATGTAGTAGTAGACGGCCTCGCGCGAAGCGTTGCGCCCTGCGCGTCGTTCGTCCTGCACCGCCTGTTCGACTCGATCGCGATAGCGCGCGCGGTGCGGATCGCTTGCCATCTTTGATTCGAACAACGTCTGATCGCGCAGGTCCTGCGCCTGGAACAGCGCGGCCTGCGCAGCCTGTTGGCTTTGGCGGAGCGTCCGGTTGGACTGGATTTGCCAGCGCTCCATCGGGTCCAGATTCGGATCGCGCAACCGTTCTTCCTCGCGCTGAAACTCGGGGTCAGCGACAGGTGCGGTCGGCGCGGCCGCGCGCGATGCGTCGACCATGCGCCCGCGACGTTCTACTTCTGCCTCGAGTGCCGCAAGCCGATCTGCTTCAGTAGTCGTGCGTCGTGCCGGCGCGCTGGGTTCGACGAAATCGAATTCGAGATCGTCCTCCGAAATATCGCCAGCAGGATCGCCAGCGCCAGGATCAGCGCCGCCAGCGTCATCAGCACTAGCGCCGCCGCCTCCAGCATCACCACCAGGATCCGCCGGGTCGGCATCGTCGACGCCAGGAAACAGGAAACCGAGAAGTCGCTGCAGGAGCTTGATCATGGCGGCCCTTACGATTGCGTGCCCGTACCAACCGCCTGAAGCGTTGCGGTCGTCGCGCCGGTGATGGTGACGATGAAATCGCGCCAGGTGTTCTGCGCGATCGACATGGTGCCGCCGAGCGTCCAGCCCGTGTTTGTCGTCACCGTCCAGGCAAACGCGCCACTGGAGCTGTTGATGATGCGCAGCTGAAAGCTCAGGCCGATCGGGGCGTTCTGAACCACCGTCGGCAGCTGCGCGATCAGTGCAGCAACGGTCGGCAATTGCGCGTTCGCGCCGGCGCCAAGCGCTCCGGTGAGGTTCAGGAAGTTCTGCGCGGCGCCAGCGATCTGTGCAGCCGCGAGCGTAAAGCCGGAGGTGTTCGCCGCTGCGTTGTAGCCAGTTTCCTGGAACGGGTTCATGCCCAGAACCGCGTTGTACAGGCCGATCTGATCGGGCATTGCACCGTTGTCCGGGATGCTCGGCGGGTTGCCGGCGCCGACCGCCGGGAATACAAGGCCGAACAAACGGGCCAGAATTTTTTTGCGCACGATGATCTCCTGATCAGGGTTCCGCACTTTTTATTCCGGTTTCCCTGTTTCTCAAAAGTCACCTCATCCGCGTTGCCCAAATTGTTCCGTATCCCGAATTCGTGGACCCACTGAAATTGGACAACATCACCAAGTAATACGTCGTGGTGGCGGTGATATTCGCGCGAGTACATCCGACTGGGAAGGATTGTCCGGCCCCTGTCGCAAAGGTAAGGTTGAGCAACGCGAGTGCGCCACTCGTCACTGGTGGCAGCGTCGCTGATGTCGCGCTTACGCCTCCTTCGATGACCGTTTGGATTGTCGAAGCGTTGGGATTGGTCGCGATGGATCCGCATACCTGCCAGTCTCCAGCGGAAAGAGACAGGGAAGTGATATTGGCGGGTGTCGCGGTCGTTAAAGCAACTGCCGACCCAGACGACACGGAACTGGAAGGATGCTCCCCAATGCTGCCAGCTTGAGCATTGTCTCCAGCAGTTGTGCCTTGAATGCCTATTGAAGAAACTGGTTGAATTAGACCGCCAAAGAAATATTTGGCCGACGCATTACCTGCCGAGCTTTGGAAAGACAAAACTTGGTTGGCGCCTACCGCGATTTGATAGTCTTGAGCAGTAGCACTAGCGTCACGATAATTCAGAAGCAAATTGTCGCTTGCGACATTCGCGCCGGTCTGTGCAGCGGCAGTAATATTTACATTAGAATTTAGGTTAATCGAGTGAGCAGTAGCGCCCGCTCCATCCGTGATGTTGAACGCTCCATTTGTGAGCGCCTGAAGCGTCCAGTTATAAGCAGTGCCCGAACCATTCGTATATGCGAGCTGAATCGGTTGACTTGCGAGATTATTCCCGCTCGTACCACCGAGCATCCCACCGTACAGGGCGACATTCGACGAGCCGTTCGACGACACAAATGAATGCGACCACGTGGCAACTCCTGGATTCTGTGTTGATAGAGAGCCAACCGTAAATCCGTCTGCGCCTGCGGGCTGCACAAGCGACGATCCGAGCAACGAAATCCCCTGGATATTGGTCCCTGTCGACGTCGCAGTCAGATCGTACTCGGCGCCAATCATGTTGATGCCAGTGAAACTCGACGTGTTGTATGTCGTATTGTCCTGGAGGATAGCGTTTTGCGCCCAGCACCCGCCGTTATTCACGGCGCATGTTTGTACGCTGAAATAATTCACGCCATTACGCGACCCTGCGGAGGCGGGGTTTTGATTCACGACGTAACTTCCGAATCCATTAACACCAGTGAGAGTCGATCCATTCGGTATGACAACCGTAGATTCCGTGGCATCGAAATCTGTCCCGCCGCCGTTAGTAACCGTGTTGTATATCTGGTTCCCAATGCTCGTACTTTGCGTGCGGGCCGCAATGTAAGCACCGGGCGACGTATAAGCAGCCGTGATGTTTCCGCCGGCGACATTCGGGCCAGCAGAATTGACCGTCGTAAAGGCACCTGTCGATGGCGTACTGGAACCGATCGGACCGGGTGCTGCAAACGTCGCCCCGCCGAGAGTCGCCGCGTTAATCGACGAATTGCAGGTGAATCCCGTGCTTGAGGTCCAGGTCAAGGCGTTCGTGGTCGCACTACACGAAGGCACCGCAAGTGCCGTAGGGCTCGCCGTCGAGCCGGTACCGTTTCCGATGATCGTATTGGCCGCTTGCGTCGCATGGTCTGCAAGTGTGACCAGCCCGGTCGCCGTAAAGCTGCCGGTAACCGTCGGTGAAGCTATCGTCGGCGATGCTGCAAGCACGACAGACCCCGACCCGGTAGAAGCTGTAAAGCTGTACGTGCCGGCGCCCGTCCTGCTCATGAAGCCGGTCGACGCAAAACCCGTGATGTTGTCGAGCGCCGTGCCACTGGCTGAAGCGCTGTTCGTACCGCCGGATGCGACCGGAATCGGCGGGCTCAATCCGCTAATCGTGCCGCCCGTAATTGCGGCGTGCGGGATCGTCGCGGTGCCGTTGATCGCGACATTGTTGTACGTCGGGCTCGGATAACTTTGCCCCAGGGCAATCACCGAGAATGCAAGCGACAGCGCTGCGACGATGAATTTCTTCATGGGTGCCTCTACGACAATGCGAGGGTGCCCCCGTTGTTCCAGAGCACGCCGGACGTTGCGGGCAAGGTAGTCGGCAGACTGAGAAACCAGGCGAGCATGATTGCGTTGAATATGGGGCCGCTCCCGGTGCCGATCTGGTTAAGCGCGACGGTCGTCTGTTGCGCAAGGGAATTCACCGCGGCCTGGATGGTTTCCGGCGGTGCATCCTTGCCTTCGGCGCGAATGAATGGCGGGGTGATGCGAAATGCGTCAGACATGGAGCGCCTCCAGCCTTTCCTGAGAGCTCGGGTGCAGCGCACTGCCCGGATGCGGGTGCCGACGCAGGAACATGCGCATGCCGACCGCGAGACCCTGCTCCTTCACGTACCGATCAGCAGCCAGCTCCTGTTCGCGCACGCGCGCGAAAACCCATTCAGGCCGGAAGATCAGCTGCAGCGTCAGCAGCCACCAGAGCCGGCGCCACGGATCCCGATGAATCAGGTGCGCGCGCTCGTGCGCGATCACGGCATCCTTCTCGATGTCCGTCAGCGATCGGAAGAAGATGCCGGTCTGGATGGTTCCCCACGGCGTGCACCGGGCCACGAAGCGTTTCATCGCGGCCCCGCCATCGGTGAGGCGATCTGATCCGGGTGGATCATGCCGGCCGGTCCCTGCGGCCGCGGCTGTCCCGGCTGTGCGCCAGGGCGCGGCGTGCCTGCAACGCCCGGCCCCGCGCCGCCCGGCACGCCGGGTTGCCCCTGCGGCGGGGTCGGCGCCTGCTGCGCCTGGAGCTTCGCCTGCATGGCCTGCTGATGCTGCTGGATATGTGCGCGGAACAGCCCTTGCTGGTCGCCGGTGAGCTGCGCCGCCTGCAGGTGCGCGGCGATGTGCGCGCGATCGTCGTCGGCCTGATGGATCTCAGCCGGGAGGCCGTTGTGCATCATCAGGTTTTCGTCCTGCGGATCGAGGTGGAACAGATTCCGCTCGTCGATCAGGATGCGCGGCGCCACCTCCGGGCCGAAGATCTGCTCGGTACCGTACTCGAGGATCGGCCCGATGTTCAGGCGCCGGCCGTCGAGCTGCTGCGGCGGGATGCCGCGCAGCACGTTCATCCACGCGATCATCTGCTGCATGCGCTGCAGGTTCTGCTGGTACGACGTGCCGCACCAGCGGAAGAAGTAGCGCTCGCCGAATGCCTGCGGCGGGATCGTCTGCAGGTTGGCGCGCGCGCCGAGCTCGCCGAGCACCTCGACTGTGAGCTCCTCGGTGCGGAACTGCCGATCGAGCTCGAACATCCATTCGAGCAGCGGATTGAGAATGACTTCCTCGTACCGCTTCGCGTTGTCGATGATGTTCGATTCCTGCTGCTGCGCCATGGCGGCCATCTGCGCCTGGTTCTTCCGGCCGGCCGGCATTTTCCCGAGCATGGCGTCATTGACGTCCATCGACTCGTTGATCTGCTGCTTCAGGTTCTCGCAGAGCGGGATCGCGTCCTTGTAGATGGCCGGGAAGTTCGCGAACTTCGTTTTGTTCGGGTCGGTCAGCCACACCGCGGCGAGCCCGACCACCATCGACTGGTAGTTCGGATTCGACAGCGGGTCGACCATGGTGATCGGCAGCAAGCTGTACTGCGCCGAGTCCTGACCCATGTTCCAGAAGTCGTTCAGGTTCCACTGCAGGAACTTGACCGGCTCGATTTTCGAAATGCCAAAGAACGAGCCCGTGATGCGCTCGATCGGCGCCGAGATGATCGGCCGCTTGCCCGACCAGAACGGGTTCCGGATGATCCCGAGGATCACGTCCTGGCCGGCGAAGTAAACGAAGCATGGTTCTTTGCCGTTGCCCAGATCCAGATTCGTGTGGACCTCGTAGATCAGCGCGTACTTGAACGTGCCTTCCGTGCGGATGCCAGCGTCTCCAGTCCGCTTCTTGGGCGGCACGTACTTCTCGCGCCCGCCGTCCGGCTTCGCCAGGTTGTCGACCAGCTCCTTCGCCGAGACGCCGATGAAGATGCCCTCGTCGACGAACTGCTGCACGGCGTCGATCGTCAGCCGCAGCCGGATCGCGGTCGCGGTGGCCTTCTCGATGTCGTTACAGGTCGGCGGGTAGACGGCCAGGTCCTCAGTAGCGAACGGTACGATGTCCGGCCCCTCGGTCGTGACCTCCTTCGTTTCCTTCTCCCAGTCCCATTCGTCGTCGTCCGCAGCGAGGTCTTCAACCTCCCCGCCGAGCTCATGGTCCTCGAGGATCGGCGGTTTCTTGATCAGCTCGGTGATCCGGCGCTGCGTGCGCGACCAATCGATGTACAGGTTCCACTGCCCCGTCACATCGCCGGCGATCAGGTCCGCGCGAACGACGTCTTTCACCGCGGCCGAACGGATGTAATGCTCGAGCAGGCTCACCTGCGCGAACGGGATGGTGCCGTCCGGGCCGGTCGCCCCAACATGCTTGTGATTCACGGGAAAGAGCTGCGCCAGCGTGCGCTTCATGCGCGCATTGACGGCGTTACGAACCGCGGGGATGTAGCACTGGGAGTTGCCGGAGTACTGCTGGTTCTCGTCCGGCTGGGCGTTGTAGATGGACCAGTACTCGGCGCAGCGGTCCATCTGCTCCTGCTTGTTCTCGTAGCACTTCGCGATCTTCGGATACAGCTTCGCCGCTTCGGTGTAAGCGTCGGAATCGGGCCGGTCGGCCCAGTTCTCGATCTCTTCGCCCGTCTTCTCAGCATCGAGGGCCCGCGCGTCCAGTGTTTCGACCGCGGGCTTGTCGTCCTGCTGCTTCGGCTTCTTCGGGCGGGCCATGGAAGAATCAGCCGATCACCTTGCCGCGGAGCTTGCGCTCGAGCGAAGTGCCGGTGCCGCGATCACGCGGCGTGCGCTTCGGCCGATCATCAGTGTTCGGCTTCTTCGAGGTCTTCTCGGCGAAGAAGTCGCCGACCGGGCGCGACTCGGAGCGCGTACCCTGGAATTCGCGGCGCGACTTCATGATCACAGACCCGGCTTCGACAGCTTTTCGCGCATCGGGCCGCCCGACATGCGCTCGCCGACCTTCTCCGCGCGGCCGTAGGCGCCGCCCTGCTGCTTGCCCTTGTAGAAGTCCGACGGGCGCTGCGACGGCGCCTTGGGGGTGATTTTTCGATCGACTGCCATGGTCATCTCCGCGGCAAAGTGGTCAGGTAGCTCACGCCCTGCGGGTTGACGCCCATGTTCACGCCTTCCGGCAGGACGTCCTCGCGCTGCGAGCAGATCACATACACGGCCGCTTCCAATCCCTCTGTGAGGGTACGGTGCGGACCAGTCTCGGGGAGCGTATTCCGGTTTCCCGCGCGATCGACGGGGTAGTTGTAGCCACCGGCCATTGCGTTGAGCGTGTGCTTCGCTCCTTCCTGGTCGACTTGGAACAGACGTCGTGCCTTAGCCTCGGTGCGGATAAGCGGAGACAAGGAGCCCCGAGCCACGTTCACGTATGCCCCGCGCATCGGATACATGTTCGCGGCGCGAAGCGCAGCCACGATCGGCATGCGATCGGCTTGGTCGAGCACGTCGGCCGGTAGCCATGTCGTCACGCGCGCGCGAGGGAACGCAGCGCGCACAAGCTGAGTGATGTCGGTTACCGCTTCCTTCGGAGGTACTGGCGAAATCCAGTCAGCAACGACGACAATGCGCTGGCCCTCGATGCAAACCAGTGCTGCAGTTGTCTCCGTTCCGTTCGAGTTGAATGCCAGGCCAAGCGGGTGCTGCTGGCTCGGCTCGTACTCGGTGACGAGGTTCCACTGGCCGAAGTCCTCGTATACCGGCGACCCCGAGAAAACGCGCTGGAAGTACGCGAGCGCGTTCAGGACGTCGCGCTTGCCGCTGGGAAAATTCAGGATCTCGGCGACAAGCTTGGGGTGCGCACCGTGCCCGCCGACCAGCACGATGTCGCCGGCCTCGAAGAATGGCTGCATGCCCATGATGAACTGCACCTTGTCCCGGTCCTGCGGGGCGGTCAGAGGACGCAGTGCGAGCGTCACGCCACGGCGGAGCATTTCCGCACGCATCGGCTGTAGCAACCACTCGTCGAGCGAATTCTTCTCGATCGCGACGGCCGCGTCACCGTACCGCGCGGACGTCTTGAACGCGTCGTCGATCACTTCGTCGGGCTTCCAGAATTCACCCGAGCTCGCATGGACGTAGATCTTCGTACCGAATCGGCTGACGACCACCCGCCCAGTCCGGTCGCTCTTCTTCACGTCCGTTGTCCGTGCGGGGTCGGTGATGATGACCTTCGGCAGCCATGGCGCAGGGTCGATCACACATTCGCGGATATGCTCACTCTCGAACGGCTTGTCCTGCGAGCCGATCGCCATGAGCATGTATTCCTGCATGAAACCCCGGAGTTGTCCGGCCCGCTCCATCTCGTCTCGCTTCCGGCGGATCCAGTCCATCGGATAGCGTTCCGGCCACAAAGCCTCCGTGGCAGGGTCGTCGATGTCTCCGTTGCAAATCGGGTACCGCCGGCTCGTCCAGTCCGGGTTATCTCGAAGCCTGGTGATCATGCAGTCCTCGGCCAACGGCGTCCCGGTGACCCGGATCTTGCCCTTGACCTTGTCCATCGCCGGGATCAGCTCGAGGTAGAGCTTCCGCATAGAGGCATCGACCGCAGCCTTGTCCTTGACCCGCTCCTTGTTCTCGATGTCGTCGAGATACGCCCGGTCCGGCCGAATGTCGCGCCACTTGAAGCCTCGGAACTCCTCTTCCCAGCCGTGCGCCTCGAGCAGCACACCGTTCGAAAGCTCCATCTGGTGCTCGTTCCAGACGCGCCCGGCCTCCTTCAGACGCCCGAACAGCCCCTGCAGCTTCATGTTCCGCGTCGCCTCGAACTTGATCGCCTCGAGCCGCTGGCATGCCTTCGTGTAGGTCTCACCGATGATCAGGCAGTACCCGAAGTTGCCGAAGCACGCCTCGATCAGCAGATGCTCTTCCGACAGCGTCGACTTGGCACCCTCCCGAAATGCCTCGATCAGCACCCACTCGTCGGCACATCGCCACAGGTCCATCACCTCGACGTGGAACGCCGGCGATGCCTGCGGATGCCGATGCGGGAACAGCATCGCAGAACCAAGCGCCCGGTCGTCCGAGATCGCGGTAAGCAACGCTGCATTGGTCAGGGCCATGAGATTCCTCCTCGCGGAGGATCATCAATGTTTTTCCCTCGTGCGGATTGGAGAGAGGGTTCGCGAAATTTCGTCACCCCCGTCCGTGGGGCCCTGGGGTGGTCCCAAAGTTGGGATTTCGTAAGGCAAGGATGAGAATTGCTCTCATTATGAGGTGATAATGCCCCGTTTCGACCGATAGCACCCATTATGTCAAATCCATGTGCATCGCACCAACTCAATACAATCAATGACTTATACATCTTCATGGTTCGACTGATAGACCGATCACGACGAACGCACCGCAACATGAAAGCTTTCGAATGTGACAGAAAGGAAATTGAATGGATGAAGGCGAGGCAGAAAACAGGTGTTTTTTAGGCACGTAGGACACCCTCTTCCTCCACCTTTCCTTCCTTTCCCCTCTCCGTCCCTGAGCCTTTTCTCGCGCGTACGTGCGCGCACGCGAGAGAACGTTGCCGGCACGAAGCCAATTGCTACACTGGCGAATCACCTAAGAGGTCATCATGACGATGCGCACGTACACGCACCTCTCATGCTCTTGCGGGCACCGCGGCACGCTCGTGGAAAGCGAGAACGATCAGCCGTACTCGGCCGAATGGAGCAGCGTCAAATACGTCGATGAAGATATGAGCCAGAAGAGGCCGGGAGACCATTCAACGTTCGCCGAGGCCGGCAGAAAGTGCCCCGCTTGCGGGAACTAGCGTTCTCCGGAGTGACGGAGATCACGTCTCCCTCAATGGACAGGCGCGTACGCGATGCTATCGATGCGCGCCTGGTACATCCATTCATCTCGATCGGCGAATCCGTTGATTTCCGCGCAGTAGTCCGCCATCTGCTCGAGCGTCGGCGGAGTCGGCGTCGAGATAGTGGCAAGCAGTGTGCCGCCAGACGTGAAGATAGCGTACGCGATCATGTTCAACTCCGGACCGATGGAACGGGCGCAACCTCCCACCCGCTTTTTTTAGAAGCGTTGCTAGGCCGAGGGTGGTATATCCGGATTCGTGCAGACTGCTGCGCCCTTGTGCGGTAGCCATCCATCTGCGCGTGGCGGTGCGACTCCGCCATTCGTCCACGTTTATTGAGCCGGCTCGGCACCGGTTATTCAGGGCTGGGCTAATGGCCCCCACTACCGTTTCTTCTATACCGCTCCCGGTTATTTGCGGTTATTCCTTACTGCACATGCTTCCAGCGCGCTCGGGTAACGACGAGGTGAATCTGCTTCTGGCTCACGCCGAATTGCTCGGATAGAACCGTCTGTGTTGCCTGTTTAGCCGAGTACAGCCGCCGAATCTCGAGGACGTCTTGCTCGGTCAGTTTGGAGGAATGCACTTGCTCACCTCGCACTTGGCGGCCAGCCTCTGCCTTTTCCTGCTCATTCGCTGCCCTGGTTGCCCAATGCAAATGCTTAGGGTTGCAGCAGAGGCGGTTGTGGCACCGGTGAGCACTTTCTGCCTTTTCGTATGGCTGATCTCCATGCACCAATTGACACGCAACTCGGTGCGCGCGGAGGTTCTTCCCACGGGCGAAGAATTGCCCATACCCATGCGTGATGGCCGCCAACCATGGCCAACACTCGTCTTCACCGCACTTGCCAACTTTCGACCAGAATCTCGCAATGTCTTTTTCAGACAGATTCATCGCTCTTGCTCCCGCGCTGCCTATTTGCGACGTCCGCTTCGTTGGCGATCTGGCAGACGCGACACACCCATCTCTTCCCTTTCGCTTCACGCAGCACGGCAACGATGTTCAGCCGCCAGAGGCGCTTGCATTGCGGGCAGATGGAGGATTCGAGGCGCATTCCAGAAAAGAATGCCCGGACTGGCCGGGCGAATCACCGTAGTGAAGGAGACGCGACCAAGTTAGTCCGGTTTCCCTCTGCTGATGATGCTGCACATGATCTGATGGGGTTCGAGCGGCGTCAGCTCTGCGACTTCCACGCCTCCGACCGGGAGAGGCTTCTGAGTGCGTGCGTAAAGCAGAATTTCGCCCCGCCTTAGGCCCTTGGACGCTGTCTGCTTCGAATATGTGATCGTACTGGCCACGTAGACATATTTCTCTTCGGTCAACGCTTTGAGGTACTTCGAGATGGTTCCGCGAGGGACACCGAACCGCAGGCTCAGGTGAGCCTGGCTCTGCATCCCCTCCTCCTCAAGCAGTTCGCAAATGCGCCGGCCGATGAGATCCGGGCTCGACAGGTTGCGCAGCGAGATCATAAGCAGGCGCCTTCCAGCGCCGCCCATCGCGATATGACACGCTCAAGCTCCGTCGGCTCAGGCACGCGAAACGGCGCGCTAACGCGTGCTTGGTCACCCTGCCGGCGCTCGGCAATACGCGCGGACTTCGGCGTAAGCGGGACGACCGCCGGGATCGGCTTCTCGGTACGGGCATAGCGCTTGGGCTTTCCCGACGCCGAAACGAATCCAGCTTCAGACAGCGCGTCGAGCTGACGCGCCGTCGCCCGCGGATGAACGCTTCGCACCTCTGCGATCTCGTTGATCGTCATGGCACCATGACTTGCCAAGAGCTGGCAGATCTGCCGCTGCGCCGACCCGTTGCGCTCGATCTGCTTCATGCCTCTGCCTCCTGTCCGGCCCGGCTGAACGGCAAATAAACGTATGGCCGGCGGGATTCGCTCGGCCCGAACTGCATGCAATCCCGGTTGAAGAACAGCGCAAGCGACCGGCGTTGCGTCTCGCCGTTTCGCGCCTTCAGTAGCGTCAGGAACGCATCCGGTTCTTCGACACTCTCGTCGTCCTGATCCTTCTGCGCCGACCAGACCGAGAACACGTTGTCCGCGGCGTCCGTGATCTTTCCGCTGCCGCCGACGTCCATCTTTCCGGGACTCCGCTTTTCATCCTGGCCCTTGCGCGGATGGGCGACGAGGTGCACGTGGACGTTGTACTGGCGCGCGAAGTTCGCGAGCAGGCGCATTGCCTCCTTCTGCGCCGTCATCGCGCCGTGGCCGTCCTCCGGGACGTCGGTCATCATCAAGCTGTCGATCACGAAGTGGCGGATGCCGTAGCGCTTGAAGCCGTACGTGAACACTGTCACCAAGCGCTCGATCGCGGCGACGCCGACGAGGTCGAAGACCCACATCCGATCGCGCAGCCACGCGCCCATGTGGTCGAGATACTCCGGCGCCGGCCGATCAAGTCCGCCCAGTTGCTTCGCGAGCCGCTTGCCCTGCATCTCCGGCCGCATCTCGCCCGAGAAGACGCACGCGCGCTCGCCTTGGCACATCAGGCCGATGAGCACCTGGCCAAGTAGCAGCGACTTCCCATGCCCGTTGATGCCCGTCCAGACCGTCACTTCGCCCGGTCGGAACTCGAACCACAGTTCGTTGCGACCGCAGAACGACAGGTACGCGCAGCTCTCTTCCTCGTGTGCCGGGTAGAACATCGATTTGACGTTCGACCAGAAGCGCTCGATCGACTTGAGTTCGTCCGGATCGAAGCCCGATGCCTGATCGCAGCAACGGCGAAAATCTGCAGCGGTGGCACCGGACAGCAGGTATTCGTTCGCGTCTTTCGAATCGTCGAAGAACACAACGCGGCAACGCTCGATGCCGAGGCGATTCGCGACCTCGTGCGCCCCTTTCCGGCCGGCCTCGTCGTTGTCATAGCAGAGCAGGATCTCGCTGAAGCGTTCAAGCCGTTCCCAGTCGCTGTCGATCCACTGGTGGTTGCCGGCGCCGGCATTCACGGACAGCGCGGGAATGCCGACTTGGTGCAGCGTCATGGCGTCGATCTCGCCCTCCGCGATCGCAACGACGCGCTGAGCGGGATCGATCAGATTCCAGCCGAACAGGCACGGCTCGGCGCCGGCCTCCTGCCGCATGTCCTTCTTGTCCGCGATGTTCCGGTACTTCGCGTTGATCAGCTCGCCGCCGCGGAGGTACGGAAACACAATGTGCGTCTTCGGCCCGTTGGTTTGCTCGGCGATTTGGAAAGCCTTCACGGTTTCAGGCGTGATGCCGCGGCCGCCAAACCACTCGTCCAGCAGGCTCGTCGGTCGCGTTGCCTTCGGCCGTGCCGGACGCTGATACGTCGGCGCTTGGCGCTTCGGCATGTCATCCCGCACGCCGAGGAACTGCTTCGCCTCACGCATGGCATCGGCTACGGACATCGACCGGCACGCGCACCAGAGATCGAGCAAATCCCCACCGTCTTCGCCGGCGAAATCCCTCCACACGCCCCGCTTAGCGCCGCTGAGGCATACCGACAGGCTCTGCCCCTTCTCGCCCGCCGTGCTGCCGGATTTCCATTCCTTGCCCGACTTTCGACCGTTAGGCAGGAGGTGCTCGACGACCGTCTGCGCGTTCTGCGCCAAGAGTTCGGCCAGTTCTCGCGCGTTCATGCCCGAGCCTCCTGCCGTACGCCGTTCGCCCAGAGATGGGCCGATCGCTCGCTGCAGCCGGCATTGGTTGCCTGCCATTGGTACGTGAAACCCGCGGCCTTCCACCACGGCACGGTATCGCCGCCCGCGAAAAGGTCACCCGCCGCGGGCAGGGACTTCGCGAATTCCTCGAAATGCCGGTCACGACCGAAGAACGTAGACGCCTGCTTGACATACGGCGTCCCGATGTTGCCGGCAGCCGCCATCGCCGCAGCGTAGGCGGCCACCGCTGCTACCAGCACATCCGGGTCGATGCCTTCACGGATCCGAGCGTTCCAAGCCCGCAGCGCAGCCTGCTTCGAATTTGAGCCTTCACGCTTCGGATACTGCCGCCATGCATCATCGAATTTCGAATCGCACGAACGAGTAGGTTTACTTCCTGGTTTAACTTCCTGTTTTGTGGTGCTGTCAGCACCTACCCCTCCCTGCTGTGAGCACCCACCCTCGGTGCTGTCAGCACCTACGGTAGGTGCTGCGTGCACATACCCGTCGGTGCTATCAGCACCTACTCCCCCTACGGATGACCCCACCCTCAGGAGATACTGATTCGGGAGATTTACGCCGTTTTGAGTCTGGCGTCGAATCTCGATCAGGCCGCACTTCTCGAGTTCCGCAATCGCACGTCGCACGGAGTCACGGCTCATTCCGCACTCTTTCGCCAGCCGGTCGTGCGATGGGTCGCACCGTCCCGTATGTGCGTTGCAGCAGTTCGCCAGCATCAGCAAGACGAGCTTTTGGAGGGCCGGCAAGTCCTGCTCGACGGCCCATGTCATGGCTTGGAAGCTCATCGCATCGACTCCTGGATGGCCAGCTCCATGACGAGTCGCTGGTCGGCGCTGCGCCCGCGGATCTCGCTGTACATCGCGTGCTTGCAGACGCGCCGCCAGAGAGGCGTTGCGGCCGGCGATTCGAGCAGCTTGCCGATCGCGCTGATGCGGAGCTCGCGCTCGTAGTCGGCTCGGGCCTGCCCAGTTACTTCGGTGACGTCCGCCTGCTCGATCGACCAACCGCAGAGATTCGGCACGCTGAATCGTCGCAGGTGCCGCGGCGCCGAAAATGTCTGACACGGCGGAGTCGTGACGATCACATCATCTTCAATGGTTTTCATGCTTACCATCCTTGCCGATAATCCACTAAGGATTACTAAACGGCCATAAAAAAGCCCCGCGCTTTGGGGGAAGCAGCTGGTCAGGCTGAGCGGCTCGCCGGACAGGTTCGGCTCACCTCTTCCCCCGAAACACGGGGCGCCTGTCTCATTCGCCGATGACCAGTCGACGTCCATAGGCTATTTCGGTTTCCCGGCCAAGCATCGCCCATCAATGCACGCCGGTGACGCAGTTGTCGCAGTGGAATTGATCTGTGATTTCACGCCGCCTCCCGCTCTTCCTGAGGCGCCGCGGCATAGCCAAGCGGATCGGCCAGCCACCGGTGCACTTCGGCGTTGCTGTAGCAGGAGTGGGTGCGGCTCATCCGGATCGGCTGGGGAGCCTTGCCGGCGAGCCCCAGTTTCCGCCAGGACTCACGGCACATCGGAATAAAGGGCGCGATCTGAGCCCATTTGGAGAGGCCGACCCGCGGGAGGATCGGCTCGATCGGCTTGCCGGGATCGGCCTGCGCGGCTGTCTTCTTCACTTTTGCTCACCGTTGGAGAAGTTGGTGAGCTAATGCTACTTATTCGTTGAATTTTTAGAAACGGCGGTTGTTCTCACGAATATGCGAATCTACCGCCCCGACAGTTGTTGCTAAATTTTCGCAAACTACTGTCGCGACGGATCCATTCGAACAGCCGACATCAAGTTTTACCCTCACGAAGAAGCCGCCAGTAGTTCTGCTGCATCGACCCGTAGTTTGCGCATTGGCGCTCGATCGTGCGCAAATCAAGCCGAGACACGAACCCATCAATTTCCATAAGTTCGGCAATCACCGCCGCCTTAGCCGAACCACAATGCTGAACGTTCGTGTCAGCCATTTTATAGACGAACAATCTCGCTCTAGCAGTGCCATCGAGCCGTGATATCGGATACAAGATGTTCGGATCGAACTTCTTCATCTCTGACAGCCTCGAAAGCATGTCTTCCGAATTTCCTCGCTTCGATTGAAATTGCTTTATAAAAGTTCGCTTTCGACCAACTCTCTCGAATAAACTCGATGCGATAGGATCGTCGGCCAAAGATTGCAGCGCCTCAACCGCCTTTATGGCATTTTCAACATTAGATAAATATAATTTCCGACGAGACGAAATTAATTCAGCACTATTAATATAATGATACTCATATAAAGCATAAACACAACTGCCAACCCATCCATACACACTGGGGCCAGAAAATATTCTGTTCCTTATTATATTAAATCTAAATCCATCAACCGCAGCCCATGGACGCAATCTCTCGATTGCAGAAGAAACAAAAATATCCCTATGCGCGCGCATTTCAGACAACCCGCCAATTCTCTCAACATAAGGAAACATTCTATTGATTGCCACACCAAAAGAAGGCGATTGGTCCAGCCACCGCATAACCGGCGTATGATGAATCTCTGTTTGTCGCCTAACCATCTCCTCGTAAGCACGAGCAAGGAGTCGCGCGAATTCCCCCTCATTATTGACGAACAAGGATTTAGTTGCTTCCCAATAGATGTGATCTTCCGAACCTCCCTCGACTCTCCCAGGGTTATCATAAAACTTCGGCTCAAATGAATATCTTTCGTACAAGTCCAAACACGCAATAAAATCATCAACGCTTGGTACTGTCATAATTTCACCAGTATTTTTCCGCCAAGTGAGGCCCTGCTATCGCCCCGTAGGGCTAGGCGCGGTTATAACTGTCAATATCCTTCCGCTTCGTGCTTTGTCAGATCCAGCGCCGTATTAGGTGCCAACGCAAAGATTTCAGTGAATCTAGACGCGTGCTGACACGGGGCCGTTCTATCGACCAATTGGACATCGCGCTCCAGGATGAAGATCCGATCCACCCTTTCAATCGCTTTCCACACGTGCTCTCGGACCAGCCCATGCTCTACCTGATATCCAATCAGCAGCGGTCTTCCCCCGGAAGTCAAGCCATACACCCGGCCCTCCATCACATGAGTTCTCTCCAACTCGTCGATATACGCTACTACGCATCCACCTGGTAAAGACGCTCTAAGTTCTGCGTCGGCTGTAGCGGGATTTTGAGTGCGCGATGCCAGGCTTCGATATGGAAACGCATCGATCCATGGACGTTCAAACGCCGGCGTCGGCTTCTTCTGCGACTTTCTGGACTTCGTCATCACTCCCCCCGCTCTGCAGTCGATAGTGAAAGAACGCGCGTGCGCTCGGTCGCCCAAGCGTCGCGGTCCTCGTTAGCAAGCATATTGTGCGGCAAGCCATACTCAAGCGCTGACACGATACGGCTGCGGCCGTATGGATCGATCTGATGAGCGATCGCAAGACATTCCCGGAGTGTCATTGTCTCGATCCGGCCGTCGGTATGCATGAGTTGAAAAATCGCCGGCTCTCCGTCACAAAGCAGTGAGTCGCCGAGCCATTTGAGTGTGCTGGCCGGTACGCGAACGTCAGTCATGACGCACCTCCTTGCCATCGCGCGCAATAGCCATGACAGCGGCATCGAGCAAGCCCTTGGCTATTTCGAGGGACGTGAGAACGGCATACAAATGGCTCGAGCTTGCGGCGCTATTGGAGGCAGTCTCGTTCAACACGTCGCGTGCGATCGCCAGATGGCATGACGAGGCTTCCAGGGCATCTACCAGCGGCAAGCCTGCAGTGATCGACAGAAAACTGGTCACTACACTGCTGCCGGAAAGCAGCTCGGGAGCGGTCTTCAGCGCACGAATGTCAGTCATGGCGCACCTCCACAGACTCGTTCGCGCGCTTGGCCAGTTGCAGGCCTTCCACCATTCGATCCGCAACTTCCGTCAGGTACTGGCCGATCAGCTCGGCTGCGTTCAGCAGCCCCAAGTGAGCTGCTTGCCCGAGAGGTTCAGCGTTCGACATTCCCGGCTCGCAGCTGCTGTTATGAACCAGCCGAGAAATTGTCGTGATCGCGTCAGATGCGCGGTACACGTCCGCGATCAGGTTTGCCGGAACCATGGCGAATTCGCTGTCGTCGCCGGTGACCCAATGGTCACTCATCATGGCGCCGCGAAACGTCGGATCGGTATAGTCAGGTTGGGGAGTAGAAACTGCGAACGCGTTTGAACCAGGCATGTCGGCCTCCTATGGATGTGGAGACCCGCGCCCCATCGCCAAATGGGGTGGGCGGGCGAATGACAGGGTTGGCGAACCGGCCCATAGGAAACCGGCAGACCCGAAGGTCTCCCCACCATCGCCCACCCGTAAATTGTACAGGCGTGCTCAGGCCTACGGACGTAAAAAAACCGCACTTCGGCGGTTGTCCGCCTATGGAGTCAGGTCGCCAAACCCGGTCGCTGTTGTTTCAGCGATGCAACAAGGGTAGCCCCGAGAAAACCCTCGGTCAAGGGGAATTTTCAACGGCCGCAGTCGTCACGGTTCCTGCTGCGGCAACCGTCGCGAGCTCGGATCCAACTCATCGGCCTTCGCCAGCGCCCACTGGCGCCACGACGAATAGTCTTCGGCCCGCTGTGCGCCGCCTGTATGTCTTTGATCGAGCGACTGCACGTATCGACGAATCAGGTCGGCGTCGTTCCAATCTCGCACCTCTTTCAGAAGGTCGTCGACGCGGCGCTTCTCCACTTTTCGCTCGGCCTCTCGCACCGCGGCCTCTTCCCGTATCAGCCTGATCGCTTCGTCGCGCTGTCGATCTCGCCTGAGACGTTCGAGCGATTCAACATGGCGAGTCTCGATCGCGGACACGATGTCAGAAAGCCGGTCGAGAATGTTGGAATCCTGATGGTCTTTGAACCGCATGGCCTGGTCCGAGTACTCGTCGATGATGAGTTCGAGGAGACCAGACCCAAGGATGCCATGACCGAGAAATCGATCCCTGTCTTCATCATCGAGCTTCTCCGTGTTAGTACGGAAGCCTCTTTCGACGAGACGTACCCTGACCGCGGCCTCGTCGCGGATAAGGTCAATGTGATGACAGCGATATCCCATCCTGGTCGTGAACCCTCGCGCCGCGGCTGCAACACAAACACAGTCGAGTATTTGCAGCGCTCGTTCGCGCTTCAGCTTGCTACTCCGGATCACTTCATGATCGTAGGCTCGACGCTCGGCATCGCCAGGTCGCGGCGGGAAATACTCCTCCCATGAGATCCATCGCTTCGCGGTTCGCTGAGCCTCATGCATCTGCGCGATCCGCACGACGACCGGATCCTTCAAGCCACGTGCAAAATCCATCTGGCGCTTCGACATGGGAACCTCGATAGTGTCGAATACGAATCTCTGCAATGTCGATCGGCGTGCAACGTCTGACAATACCATTCCCGACCTATGAAGACCGTCTTTATCCTCTTGGCCCAATATGATGCGCGCGCGATCATTCCAATCGAAGATGTCTGCCGGGACTACTTCGCCCCGCTCACGGTCGCGACATTGCTGCGGAAGATCGGCGCCGGCGAAATCCGGCTCCCGATAGTTCGAATGGAAAAATCGCAAAAAGGCGCAAAGGGAGTCCACATCTCGGACCTCGCGGCGTTCATCGACAAGCAACGCGCCGCCGCTATCAAAGAGTACGAAACGTTTCATGATAGGAAGTGGATTGCCGAGTAGCCACCTCGCCCCGATCAAATCACCAATCGGGCTTCCAGCCTGTCACCTCAGCGTACACATGCGTATAGCCGAGCGCTGCAAACAAATGATATCGATGAAACCCGGCGAGCAATTCGTAGCGTACCTCTCCTGGCCGCTTGTACACGCTCAATGGCGGCAACGGAATACCATCCCTCACAGCGTCCAGTATGCTGGTGCTTCGAATCACACCGGGCCTGTCCGGATCTGGTTTGTCGAAGTTTGGAGTACCCACATTTCTCCGAGGTGAATCGATCAAATCAATCGCAATGATTTCACCGCCAGTACTCGCCGGCGCCGAACTGGCTGGGAGGAAGTCGGCCATCCCAGCGTCGACAACCAAGGCCCGCGCCTCCGACAAAACCTGTGAATCGATATGCCTCATGATGCGATGGTCTCGATCAAATGCTTCATTGTTCCAGCATTGCGCTGGGCGACATCGCGATAGCAGTTGTTGAACACGACGTGCACGTTTGCCGCGCGTCCTGACATTTCCGCGATCGGTTCTGCAAGTTCGTGCAGCTCCTCTTCACTGTATTCGTAGTTGAACCGCTCGGCCGCCGACTCGGACCCACTCCACGTCGAGGCGTTACGTCCGTGAAGCCGCACGATCGCCAGTTCAGGCGACGTCACATCCCAGATCGAGTGCACGCGCTTCGTCACCCCTTCCGGAGCATCCACGATGACGTGCACGATTCCGCGCGCGCGCTCCATCGCGAGCGTCGATTCGCGGTGCTTCTCGTCGAACCAGCTCTCGTGCCGGAATTCGAAGGCGGTGAGCAGTGGGTGCATGCGCTCGGCGCAGTGCTCGACATGCGCGAGCGATTTCGGCGCCGCGGTCACCCAGTGCGGGAACTGGAACAGCACTGCTCCGAGTTTTCCTGCCTCGTGCAGCGGGCGTAGCGCCTCAAAGAAACGCGACCACAATTCCTCGACGATCGGCGCCGGCACATCCTTGTAGTACAGGTTCTTTTTGCCGGTGTTCGGTAGCTCGGCCTGCAGATCCTTGGGGATGAACTTGGGTTCGGTCTGGTGACCGGTGAAGAGGCGAAACGCCTTCATGTCGAAAATGAAGTCCGGCGGCGTCCGCGCGACCCAAAGCGCGCTGTTGCTGGCGCTCGGCATCGCGTAGTATGAAGAATCCACCTCGACCACCGGGAAGACGCTGGCGTAATACCGCAGGCGCGCTTCCGCGCTGCTGCAGCCAGGCGGATAGAAAGCGCCGGACTCGATGAGCGTCTTGTCGGTCCACGAAGCCGTGCCTACCAGAATCGACATGCCAGCCTCCGGTGAGATGTCGGGGCCGAGATCGGGCAGTCCGGCCGTCCCCAATTTTTCGCCTTGACGCCACCATCTTAGCCCACGATACACTGTGTTTTTATACAGTGCTTCAGCCGTGATCAAACCTCAGTGGGCTTACATCTGGGAGTACAGCTTTCTGGGCGACAAGAACCGCCTGAGGACCCCGATCGAGCTCACGAAACGTGAATTTGAGTTTTGGCTCGACAAGGATCCAAGGTCGAGCTCCCTAGTTACGTACACACCAATCGAAGCGACCAGGATCGACCGCAACCGCGTTCCGCTCACGGATCGGCGGTTCAAGCTGCGTCCGGCAGTGCCGGAATTTGACGCGCCGACCGAGGCCGATCTGCGCGCGCTATGGCGCGAGTACAGCGACCTTCAAGTCCGATGGTTGATTCTCGAAATCCGCGCCCTTCGAAAATCGCTCGAGCGCGTCGAGGAGTGGTACACGTACAGCGACAAGAACGTCGCCAACAAGGGCGATCTAGCCGGCGCACAGGGCCAGTTGCATCGACTGATGCACCTGCTGCGCGAGGAGATGCAGCGCGCGGGGATGAGTTAATCGGAACATGACCTGCTGATGTGAAAAGCCCCGCTCGTGGCGGGGCTGAAACTTTGACAGGGCACATTAAGGCTATCGGCTCAACTTGCGCGGGCCAACTCCTTCAGCTCTTCGAGTGTCGGCGGCCGATCACCGTCAGGATGACAGTACACAAACTGATTAAAGGCTGATCCGAACCCCTCTCTAAAATACTTTTTAATGCGCTTCTTAAATCCGCTTACCCCTTGCCCATCAGCCGACCGAATGTTCATATGGCAGGGGTCATCGTTTCCTTCCGATTTTTCGAATGCTGCCACAGTACGCTCCGGCAGTTCCGTAAATCGCCAGTAGATCGCTGGATCAGAGGATTGAAGGGCGTAGAACCGACGGATATGATCGCAGATTCCTCCAGACGCTTGCTCTGCGCAGTTTGCGCAAAATACAGACGTTCCGCCGTCATTCGATGGCTCGAAAGCCATTCCATTCCAGCATCCTTCGAGTTCGTCGAAATGCTTAGGGTGTAGGGCGCGGACGTACATATTTTTTTAGCGTGCGTTACTAATTTGTCGATAGCCTGCGATACCGACATCCCCTCTTCGAACTCAATCTCATCGTCCGCAACGTCGTAACTAAACGTCACTTGATACCGTGCGTCGACCTCGGTCTCAATAAGATTGTCGCCATGTCGGAAGCTAACAAGGACGGATCCCTCACTACCAGGAAACGCATTCGCTCGCCAAAGGCCATTCCTTACCCCGGCCTTCACCAAGTTAAGAGCACCAACCAACGCCATACTGGCCGGTGCACGACCTCGACCGAAATGCCAACCATCTGGCAACCTAGCGAACGAAATAATCTTGTCCTCAACGTAGCGGAGGCGCTCCAATCGCTCCGCCAAGGCCGTCTCAGACACTGTCGGCGCGCTGTGCTCAAAAAAATAGAGATTCATTTTGAGCTCGGATTTGTAGCAGTCCCTGAGGCTTGTAGGCGTTCGCTCAGCTCATCTGATGATGGCAGGGACATCCCCACCGCCTTTTCGAACTGGTCGATCCCTTCTCGTAGCTTTATCGCCAAGCTGCGCAGCGTCTCATGCGACAAACTGACACGCCCGACCACACTATCATTTAGATTCAGGAATATGGTCGCATCGCTGGGCGAATATGCAATGCCAAATCCGTTGCAATAAAGATGCGGCACACCCGCCGACGACAGCCTCCGCAAGAACTCGTCTGGAGGCAGGGTACCGGGCTGCATCGGAGCGTTGGTGACGTCGGACATGGTTGTGATGACCTTGTAATTTTACAAATGATGATAACTCTAGCGAGGGTAGATTAGCACACTGGATAACCCTGCGTTGGTCGGCTAGACGGCACTGCCTCAGTCTCGCCCATCCAATTGTCCAGACAAGTAATCACCCCACCACTGCATCATCTTCCGGCGTTCGGGCAGATACTCCGCGTGGTTGTATGCAGCCCGGACGCCGTCACGCTCACTGTGGGCCAACTGACGCTCGATCCAGTCCCGGTTGAAATTATGCTCGTTCAGGATAGTCGACGCGAGACCGCGGAAGCCGTGTCCCGTCATCCGCGAGTGGTAGCCCATTCGGTACAGTGCGTACAGGATCGTGTTCTCGCTCATCGGCTTCTTCGAGCTCGATCGACTCGGAAACACGAACTGGCTTTGGCCATTGAGTTCCCGCAGCTTCGCCAGCACCTCTAGCGCCTGTTTCGACAGCGGCACAATGTGAGGCGAGCGCATCTTCATCTTCTCGGCCGGGATGCGCCATTCCTTCTTCTTCTCGTCGATCTCCGTCCACTCGGCGAACCGCAATTCGCTGGTTCGAACGAACGTCAACGCCATGAACTGCAGCGCCAGTCGGGTCTGGTACTCGCCGTCGTACGCGCTGATCTTCTGCATCAGCTCAGGCAGTTCCGACTCGCTGACGCGCTTCATGTGCACGACAGTGCGAGTCTTCAGGGCGCCGCGGAGATCCGGCGCGGGGTCGCGCTCGGCCCGGCCAGTGGCAATGGCATATCGAAAGATCTGGCTCGTTGCCTGGATTGCCTTGTTTGCCAGTTCGATCGCATCTCGTGCTTCGATCTTCCGGATCACCGCGAGCAACTCCGGAGCCGTGATCCCGGTAATTGGTCGCGCGCCAAGCACCGGAAACAGCTCGCGCTCGAGCAGTTTCATCATCCGATCCGCGTGGCGCTCACTCCAGGCGTCCTTTCGCTGTGCGTGCCACTCCCGCGCGATAGGCTCGAACGAATTGTCTCGATCAAGGCTCCGCTGCAACTTGATACGCTTCTTTTCATGCGAAGGATCGAGGCCGGCCCGCAACTGCTCTTTAATCTCGTCACGCGCCTTCCGAGCAGCCAACAAGGTCACTGCGGGATAGACCCCGAGGGCCATCCGTTTCTCCTTGCGGTCAATACGATACTTCAGCCGCCAGTACTTCGAGCCGTTGGGCATGACCTCAAGATACATACCTTGGCCGTCGGTCAGCTTGTAGGATTTTTCGCGGGGCTTGGCCGCACGGACGGCGACATCGGTAAGGGGCATTTGGGCGCGGGGGCATTTCGATGCCCCTGATCAGAGAAAACTGCCCCCTACGATGCCCCCGGATTTTGTGGGTGTCAATGGGAAGCTCTGGGAAACGCTGGCAAGGAAAAGCCCCGTAAGTGCTTGACTGACGGGGCTTTTTGGCCAAACATTGGATTGCTTGGGAGTATATGTGGTGCGTGAGGCCGGACTCGAACCGGCACACCCTTGCGGGCGTCAGGACCTAAACCTGGTGCGTCTACCAATTTCGCCACTCACGCGCATGCTGTGTCGCCTGACCGCGCGGAACAGGAACGCCGTATGCGTTCTTCACCGCGCGCCCGGGACATCCCGCCGGCCTGAAACCGGCACGCCCGATCAGGCGAGCGCGAGATTCTACCCGATCTGCGCGGCGTTGTCTCGTCCCTCCGACAGCCGTCGCGCAGCGGTGCTAGAATGCCGCGCTCGACGTTTCGGCCGCGCGCCGTCGCGCGTCCCCGATCCCGCCCCCGACACGATTTCCGCCCGTGAACATCGACGACTACTGTCAGCAAAAGGCCGCCCCCGAAGGCTCCAGCGTCTACTACGCGCTGCGTCAGGCGCCGCTCGCGGCCGCGCCGCGCCTCACGGCGCTGTTCGCGCTGCGCCGCGAACTCGAGGAAACCGTCAAGGAAACCAGCGACCCGACCGTCGGACACACGAAGCTCGCGTGGTGGCACAAGGAACTCGCGGCGCTCGCCGCCGGCCAGCCGACGCACCCCGTCACGAAGGCGCTCGCGCAACACCATCCGTCGATCGCAGCCGAAGCCGACGCGCTGCGCGCGCTCGTCAACGGCTACGGGATGGATCTCGAACAGGCGCGTTATCTCGATTTCGCGAACCTGCAGCGCTATATCTCGCAGGTCGGCGGCACGTTCGCGGCGCTCGTCGCGCGCGCGAGCGCCGCCCAGCCGGGCAATCCGCAATCGTGGGCCGACGACGTCGGCCGTGCGCTGATGCTCGCGCAATTCGTACAGGAGCTCGGCAACGATGCACGCCACGGCCGCATCTACCTGCCGATCGACGAACTGCAGCGCTACGACGTGACTGCCGCCGACCTGCTGAACCGGCGCTACAGCCCCGCATTCACCGAGCTGCTGCAATTCCAGACCGCGCGTGCGCGCGAAGCGCTCACGGCCGCCGAAGCGGCGATTCCCGCCGCCGAACGCCGCGCGCAACGCACGCTGCGCGCGCAGCTTGCGCTGGCGCACGCGCTGCTCGACGAAATCGAGCGCGACGGCTATCAGGTGCTGCACCAGCGCATCGCACTGACGCCGATCCGCAAGCTGTGGATCGCGTGGCGCGCCGCGCGCCGTCGCTGAGCCCGAACGCGCGTCGCCGTCACACCTTCAGCAGCGGCAGCGGGTCGAAGCGCTGCTGCAGCACGCGGGTCGCGTCGAGCCCCCACCACGGCCCGAGCACGGTCGCATAAAGCTGACGAAAATCGACCGCGACCGGCAGGTTGCCGTTGCCATCGAGTCGCGCCAGCGCCGGCGGCGCGCCGTACAGGCCGCCGGCCACGCGGCCGCCCATCACGAAATGCGCGGCGGCGGTGCCGTGATCGGTGCCGTTGCTCTGGTTCTCGCGCACGCGCCGCCCGAATTCCGCATAGGTCATCACCAGCGTCTGGTTCCAGCGCCCGAGCTCCACCAGCGCACCGCGCATCGCGCTCATCCCTTCCGCGAACTGTTTGAGCAGCGCGGCCTGCTGGCCGGGCTGGTTCTGATGCGTATCGAAGCCGTTGAGCGTAAGGCGCAGCACCGCGACGCCGTCCTGCGCGCCGGGCCCGGCCGCCTCGCACGCAGCCAGCACCTGCATCGCGGTCTTCACCGACGTGCCGAACGCGCCGGCCGGGAACGCGGTCCTGAACGTGCGCATCCCGCCGCGCGGACGCAGCCGGTCGGCCGCCTTCACGATATCGTTCTCGACGTCGATCACGTGCGCGAGCGCGGGGTTCCGTTCGCGCAGCGACGACGGCTCCGCGAGCCGCGCCGCGCGGATGAACTGCGCCGGATTGACGAGCGCGATCGCGCGCGCGCCGTTGGCGAGCGGCCCCATCTCGGCGCTGCCGAGCACCACGCCGTCCGCCGCGAAGCCGGGCGGCACCGGCGCCTGCGCGAACGTGCGCGTGAGCCAGCCTTCGTGCAGATATTGATCGGAACGCGACGCGGTGTCCCATATCTCGATCGAGCGGAAATGCGACAGGTTCGGCTGCGGATAGCCGACGCCCTGCACGATCGCGACCTGCCCGTCGCGCCACAGCGGCATCAGCGGCACGAGCGACGGGTGCAGCCCGGTCTGCGCGTCGAGCTGCAGCACCTGCTCGCGCTTGATGCCGATGCTGCGCCGGAACTGGTAGTACAGCGGATCCGCATACGGCACCACGGTGTTCAGCCCGTCGTTGCCGCCTTTCAGCTCGACGAGGATCAGCACGTTCGCATAGCCGGCCGCCGGCCGCCCTTCGGCGGCGAGCACCGCATGCGCCGGCTGCCACAGCGATACGCCCGCCGCGGCCGCGGCTCCCGTCAGCGTCAGAAAATCACGTCGGTTCATCATGCATCCCCTGGTCCGCCGCGCGGCCCGCGCGCCGCATCGGCCCGGACCCGATTCCTCGTCATTTCAGTTGGTAGGCCGGGTCCATCAGCAGCGCCTCGAGATACGCGCTGCCGGTCGAATCCGTGTCGATCGCCGCGACCGGCGATACCGGCAGCACCGCGTGCTGCAGCTGAAGCTCGGTCGACAGCCCGGCAATCGCCTGCGGCCGCGCGCGATACTGCGCGAGCCAGCGCTCGAGATCGAAGCGCAAGCCGCCGCGCGCGGGCTTCGGCGGCGCGCCGCGCATTCCCGCGGCGGCCGCCGTGTCGACCACCGGCATCGCGCGCGCGGCTGCATTCGGGTGCGCCGGCGGCGGCCGCATGCCGGCCGTCTCGGTCGCGCGAAACAGCTGCTCGACGAACTGCTTGCGCGCGAGCAGCGTCGTGCTGTTGATCCACAGCGCGCCGCCGGGCCAGCCCTTCACGTTCGGCGGATAGAACAGGTTCTGGCCGAGCGTGCGCACGGTGTTGGCGAGCATCTGCGGATCGCCGTACGCGACGTCGAACATCCGCACCGACCCGACGACGAATTCGGCCGGCGACTTCACGAGCACGCCGCGGTTGCGCGCATCCCAGAACGCATCGGTCGACCACAGCGCGGCGAGCGCCGTGCGAATGTCGTAGCCGCTCGCGCGAAAACGCTCGGCCACGGCGTCGAGTTCGCGCGCGTCGGGCGTGTCCGACACGAACTCCCGCCACAGCTTGCCGACGATGAACCGCGCCGTCTCGGGCCGCTTCAGCAAAATGTCGAGAAAGCCGTCGCCGTCGAACGGCCCGGTTTCGCCGAGAATCGTCTTGTCGCCCGCATCGTGCCAGTCCGCGCGCACCGTGAAGCGCAGCGTATCGGGATCGACGGTCCAGCCCGTCATCGCGCGCGCGGCTTCGGTCACGTCGTGCTGCGTGTAATGCCCTTCGCCGAGCGTGAACAGCTCCATCACCTCGCGCGCGAAATTCTCGTTCGGCCGTCCCTTGCGGTTGCTGGCGCCGTCGAGATACTGCAGCATCGCCGGATCCTTCGCGACCGCGTGCAGCAGCGTGCCGAAATTGCCGAGCGCGTCGCGGCGAAACAGCGCGTTCTGCGCGGCCATCGTCTGCGGATAAGGCACCTTGTCCTGCCCCGACGTGAAGTGCCCGTGCCAGAACAGCGTCATGCGCTCGACGAGCGGCGACGGCGTTGCGATCATCTCGTTGACCCAGGCGGCGCGTAACGCGTCGTAACGCAGATTGCGCTGGCGCTGTTCGTCGCGCCGCTGGTCGGGCGTCAGCGCCTGCCGCTGCGCACGGCTCGGCGGCGGCTCGGCGATCCAGTCGGGCCACGGCGTGACGGGCTCGCTGCGGACATTGCCGAGCGTATCGGCGACAACCTGCGCGCGTGTCATGCCGACCACGCGCGCGACATCGGCCGGCGCGGGCGAGAAACCGGTGCGACCGAGGAAGAACAGCGCGTCGTCGGCGTCGAGCGTCGCCTGCATCGCAGGCGACGGCGCCGGTTCGGCAACGTTCGCTTTCATCGTCATGGACTCCCGAAACGCACCGGCGGCGCGGATGCCGGTTCAACGGCAGGCGACGAACGCACGTTGACTGAAAAATTGCTACGGAGTTTTTCCGCGCATCGCGGAAGGCGACGCGATCAGCGCTTGTACAGCTCGCGGACGGCGTCCTCGATATGCTGGCGCAGCAGATGGCGTTCTTCGGGCGTCATGTGCCCGTCGCGGCGGCGCTGTTCGAGATCGGGGGGCACGGCTGAGCGGACCGCCGAATCGGCGGCGCGGTCGGGCTGCGGCGCTTTGCCGCGCGGCAGCTTGCGCGACGAAGCGCCCTGCTCGGGGCGTTGCGCATACGCGAAGTTCGACGCATACGGACCGGCAAGCGCGATCGTCAGCATCAGTGCAATCCGGGCAGATCGCATGACCGTCCTCGCTTCTTTGGTCGATTTGTTCCCTTCGTCACGCGGCAACCGGTTACCTCTGGTACTAGAAAAACCCTGCGGAATTCGGGCGTACAAAGATGAAAGATGGAGTCCAGCGAGTATCCACCGAATTTCGGCTTCGAGTAAAGGAATCTCTATAGCGTGCCTTTACTCCGCGCGACACCACGGGTAAATTTTGTAACTGACTGTAACGCGCCAAAATCCTCGACGGCGCGCCATTTCCCATTCGCGATAAGATGCCGATCATGGAAACGAAAAACCCCTCCAAGATTCTCGTCGTCGACGACGACCCGCGCCTGCGCGACCTGCTGCGCCGTTATCTCGGCGAGCAGGGCTTCAATGTCTATGTCGCGGAGAACGCGACCGCGATGAACAAGCTCTGGGTGCGCGAGCGTTTCGACCTGCTCGTGCTCGACCTGATGCTGCCGGGCGAAGACGGCCTGTCGATCTGCCGTCGCCTGCGCGGCAGCAACGATCGCACGCCGATCATCATGCTCACCGCGAAGGGCGAGGACGTCGATCGCATCGTCGGCCTCGAGATGGGCGCCGACGACTACCTGCCGAAGCCGTTCAACCCGCGCGAGCTGGTCGCGCGCATTCACGCAGTGCTGCGCCGCCAGGCGCCGGCCGAGCTGCCGGGCGCGCCGTCGGAAACCACCGAGGTGTTCGAGTTCGGCGAGTTCTCGCTGAACCTCGCGACGCGCACGCTGACGAAGTCCGGCCAGGAAATCCCGCTGACGACCGGCGAGTTCTCGGTGCTGAAGGTGTTCGCACGCCATCCGCGCCAGCCGCTGTCGCGCGAAAAGCTGATGGAGCTCGCGCGCGGCCGCGAATACGAAGTGTTCGACCGCAGCCTCGACGTGCAGATCTCGCGCCTGCGCAAGCTGATCGAACCGGATCCGGGCAGCCCGCGCTTCATCCAGACCGTCTGGGGTCTCGGCTACGTGTTCATCCCGGACGGCGCCGCCTGATCTTTTCCTTCTCCGGTTTCGCCCGCCCACGACCCGCCCCATGCGTATCGACCGGCGCCTCCTGCAGCTCGCGTTCGGCGGGCTGTTCTGGCGCACCTTCCTGCTGATCGCGCTGCTGATCTCGGTCAGTCTCGCCGCGTGGTTCCAGAGCTTTCGCGTGATCGAGCGCGAGCCGCGCGCGCAGCGCGTCGCGCTGCAGCTCGTCGCGGTCGTGAAGCTCACGCGCACCGCGCTGCTCTACTCCGATCCCGACCTGCGCCGCGCGCTGCTGCAGGATCTCGAGAGCAACGAGGGCGTGCGCGTTTACCCGCGCGAGAAGACCGACAAGTTCAAGCTGCAGCCCGACGAATCGCTGAACCGGCTGATCGAACACGACATCCGCAGCCGCCTCGGCGACGATACCGTGATCGCGCAGTCGGTCAACGACATCCCGGGCGTGTGGATCAGCTTCAAGATCGACGACGACGACTACTGGGTCGCGCTCGACCGCGACCAGCTCGACAACGTCACGGGCCTGCAGTGGGCCGGCTGGGGGCTGTTCGCGCTCGCGCTGTCGCTGTTCGGCTCCGCGTTCATCACGAGCCTCGTGAACCGGCCGTTCTCGCGGCTGGCGCTCGCCGCGCGCCAGGTCGGCTCGGGTCAGGCGCCCGAGCCGCTGCCCGAGCGCGGGATGGGCGTCGCGGCCGAAACCAACCGCAGCTTCAACCAGATGGTGCGCGACCTCGAGCAGCTCGAAGCCGACCGCGCGCTGATGCTCGCGGGCATTTCGCACGACCTGCGCACGCCGCTCGCGCGGCTGCGCCTCGAAACCGAGATGAGCCCGTCGGACCAGGCGACCAAGGACGCGATGGTCGACGACATCGAGCAGATGGATCGCATCATCGCGGCGTTCATCGACTACGCGCGCCCGACCCAGCGCAAGCCCGAGCCGGTCGACCTGTCGTCGATCGCGCATGAAGTCGCCGCACGCGTGGCCGGCGAGGACGGCGTCGAGATCCGCACGCAGCTCGCGCCGACCGCGATCATCGAAGCCGACGAAACCGACATGCGCCGCGTGATCGGCAACCTCGTCGAGAACGCGCGCAAGTACGGCCAGAGCAAGCAGGACGGCGTCTCGCGCATCACGCTGGAGACGCGCGTGTCGCACGCGCGCGTCGAGCTGTCGGTCAGCGACGAGGGCCCCGGCATCCCCGAGGACCAGCTCCCGCTGGTGATGCGCCCGTTCTATCGCGTCGACACCGCGCGCACCAAGGCGGACGGCACCGGTCTCGGGATGGCGATCGTGCTGCGCCTGGTCGGGCGCTATCGCGGCGCGCTGCGCCTGCGCAACCGCAGCCCCGAAGCGGGCCTCGAAGTCACGCTCGAATTCCCCGGCGCCGGCAAGACGCGTGCGACCGCGTGACGCGAGCGCGCACGCCGCTTGCGCGTCACACTATCGGCACGGTTGAAAAAAACTATGGGGGCGCTTAGTCAAAATCTATTGAAGCGCTTAGTCAATAGTGTTAGAGTGTTCCCCATGCTGTCACATGATCGTTGCAGCAACGAGGTAGCTTGACTCAGTCTTCTTCCCAACACACACAGGAGTATCCGCATGAAAACCGTTGGCGACAAACTCGAAGCTTTCACCGTCGTAGCCGCGAAGCCGGGCTTCAACAACCACGAGGAAAACGGCCAGTCGGCGTTCGAGACCGTCACCGAAGCGTCGTTCCCGGGCAAGTGGAAGATCATCTACTTCTATCCGAAGGATTTCACGTTCGTGTGCCCGACGGAAATCGTCGAGTTCGCGAAGCTCGCGAAGCAGTTCGAAGAGCGCGACGCCGTCCTGCTCGGCGGCAGCTCGGACAACGAATTCGTCAAGCTCGCATGGCGCCGTGAACACAAGGACCTCGACAAGCTGAACCACTACTCGTTCGGCGACGTCAAGGGCGAGCTGATCGACCAGCTCGGCGTGCGCGACAAGGAAGCCGGCGTGGCCCTGCGCGCGACGTTCATCGTCGACCCGGACAACACGATCCAGCACGTTTCGGTGAACAACCTGAACGTCGGCCGCAGCCCGGAAGAAGTCCTGCGTATTCTCGACGGCCTGCAGACGGACGAACTGTGCCCGTGCAACCGTGCAGTCGGCGGCGCAACGCTGTAAGCGCATCGATGCACGAAGCCCGCGGCGCACGTCCTGCCTGCGGGCTTTTTTAACGGCCAACCCATAGGAGATATCAATGGAATTCATCGACTCGATTAAGGCACGTATCCCCGACTATGCGAAGGACATTCGCCTGAACCTCGACGGCACGATCTCGCGCTCGTCGCTCGAAGGCAACGACGCGGTCGGCGTGGCGCTCGCGGCGGCGGTCGCGGCGAAGAGCACGGTGCTCGTGAAGACGATCCGCGAAGCCGGCGTGCTGTCGCCCGAGGAAACGCATGCCGCGCTGACGGCGGCCGCGCTGATGGGGATGAACAACACGTGGTATCCGTATGTCGAGATGGCCGACGATGCCGATCTGAAGACGCAGCGCGCCGAGCTGCGGATGGGTGCGTATGCGTCGCACGGCGGCGTCGACAAGCGCCGCTTCGAGATGTACGCGCTCGCCGCGTCGATCGTCGGCAAGTGCCACTTCTGCGTGAAGTCGCACTACGCGCTGCTGAAGAACGAGCAAGGCATGACGGTCACGCAGCTGCGCGACGTCGGCCGCATCGCATCGGTGATCAACGCCGCTGCGCAGGTGATCGCCGCCGAAGGCGAATAAGCGGCCGCGCGGCGCGACCGGCCGGGCCGCCCCTGCCGCCTCTGTCGCGCGCGACGTTGCAGCAAGAAAATGCCACGCAATTGCGTGGCATTTCTCGTTTGATCGGCCGCGCGGCGCGCGCCGCCCCGCCGCCCGTTAAGCGGCCGGCTTCACCAGCAGCGCGGCGGCCTGCGCCTCGATGCCCTCGCCGCGGCCCAGATAGCCGAGCTTCTCGTTGGTCTTCGCCTTCACGTTCACGCGATCGAGCGGCAGCCCGAGATCGGCGGCGATGTTCGCGCGCATGCCCTCGATATGCGGCGCGAGCTTCGGCGCCTGCGCGATCACGGTGCTGTCGACGTTCTGGATCGCGAAGCCGGCCGCCTTCACGCGCGCGACGCACTCGCGCAGCAGCACGCGGCTGTCCGCGCCCTTGAACGCCGCGTCGGTGTCGGAGAAATGGCGGCCGATGTCGCCGAGCGCCGCCGCGCCGAACAGCGCGTCGGTGATCGCGTGCAGCAGCACGTCCGCGTCCGAGTGGCCGAGCAGGCCGCGCTCGTACGGGATCGTCACGCCGCCGATGATGAGCGGGCGCCCGGGGACGAGCTGGTGCACGTCGTAGCCTTGTCCGATTCTGAAATCCATGCGTGTTCCGATTGAGATGAAGTGAAAGTCAGGACGCGTTCGCCGGACGCGCGAGAATCGCTTCCGCGAGCGCGAAGTCTTCCGGATAGGTGACCTTGAAGTTGCGCAGGCTGCCCTGCACGACGCGCGGCGTATGGCCCGCCCATTCGATCGCGCTCGCCTCGTCGGTCAGGTCGTGGCCTTCGCGCTGCGCGCGCAGGATCGCTTCGCGCAGCATGCCGATGCGGAACATCTGCGGCGTCTGCGCCTGCCACAGCGCGTCGCGCGACTCGGTGCGCGCGATCGCGTCGCCGCCGGCCGGCACGCGCTTGAGCGTATCGGCCACCGGCAGCGCGACGATGCCGCCGACCGGATCGTCCTTCAACGCCGCGACCAGCGTGCGGATCAGCTCCGGCGTGATCCCCGGGCGCGCCGCGTCGTGCACGAGCACCCAGTCGCGGTCGGTCGCGCCGAATTCGGCCAGTTCGAGCAATCCATTGAGCACCGACGCCTGCCGCGACGCGCCGCCGCAGCGCCGCACCGCGAAGCGCAGGCCCGCGAAGCGGCGCGCATCGAAATGCGTATCGTCGGGCGCGAGGACGACGAGCGTCTGCGCGAATTCGCTGCACGCGTCGAATGCGGCGAGCGTGTAATGGAGCAGCGCGCGGCCGGCCAGCGTGCGGTATTGCTTCGGCACGGCCGAGCCGGAGCGGCTGCCCGTGCCGGCACAGGGAATCAGGGCGAAGAGTCGGGGAGTCACGAAGGGAAACGCCGGAAAGATGAAATCGAGAAGCGGATTTTATAATAGGTCTTTCGTCTCGACCGGCGCACCGCGATGCGCCCGCGCACGCCACCCCAGCCGTCCCTATGCCAGACAACGCTTCCACCTCGCCCGTTCCGCGCGTCAAGCCCGGCCAGCGCTTCGCCTTCGATGGCGCGCACGGTTCCGCCGACGCGCTCGCCATCGCCCGCTATCTCGCCGACAACCGCCACGACGTGCCGCTGCTCGCGGTCATCTGCGCGAACGCGGTCGACGCGCAGCGGCTCTCGCAGGAAATCCGCTATTTCTCGCCCGACGCGCGCGTGCGCCTGCTGCCGGACTGGGAAACGCTGCCGTACGACACGTTCTCGCCGCACCAGGATCTCGTGTCCGAGCGTCTCGCGACGCTGCACGACCTCGGCGAAGGCCGCTGCGACATCCTGCTGGTGCCCGCGACGACCGCGCTGTACCGGATGCCGCCCGCGTCGTTCATGGCCGCCTACACGTTCGCGTTCGCGCAGGGCGAGCGGCTCGACGAGGCGAAGCTGAAGGCGCAGCTGACGCTGGCCGGCTACGAGCACGTGAGCCAGGTCGTGCGGCCCGGCGAATACTGCGTGCGCGGCTCGCTGATCGACCTGTTCCCGATGGGCTCGCCGCTGCCGTACCGGATCGACCTGTTCGACGACCAGGTCGACTCGATCCGCGCGTTCGATCCCGACACACAGCGCAGCCTCTACCCGGTGCGCGACGTGCGCCTGCTGCCCGGCCGCGAGTTTCCGTTCGACGAAGCCGCGCGCACGGCCTTCCGCAGCCGCTGGCGCGAAACCTTCGAAGGCGACCCGAGCCGCGCGCCGATCTACAAGGACATCGGCAACGGCGTGCCGTCGGCCGGCATCGAGTACTACCTGCCGCTGTTCTTCGACGAAACCGCGACGCTGTTCCACTACCTGCCGCAGAATGCGCACCTCGTATTTACCGGCGATCTCGACGCGTCGATCCGGCGCTTCACCGCCGACACGCGCCAGCGCCACGCGTTCCTGTCGCACGACCGCGAGCGGCCGATCCTCGAGCCGCAGCGGCTGTTCCTGTCCGACGAGGACTTCTTCACGCTCGCCAAGCCGTTCGCGCGCGTCGTGCTGCCCGCGCAGCCGGCGGGCGGCTGGGCGACCGCACTGCCCGACCTGTCGGTCGACCGTCATGCCGACGATCCGCTCGCCGCGCTGCGCACCTTCGTCGAAACCTCGGGCAAGCGCGTGCTGCTGACCGTCGAGTCGGCCGGCCGCCGCGAGACGATCCTGCAGCTGCTCGCCGAGCATCAGCTGCGCCCCGCCGCGAACGATCACTTCGCGGGCTGGCTCGAAAGCGACGCGCGCTTCGCGCTCGGCGTCGCGCCGCTCGCGAGCGGCTTCGCGGTGCCGGGCGAAGGCTACGCGGTCGTCACCGAGACCGAGCTGTACGGCACGCTCGGCCGCCGCGCGGGCCGCCGCCGGCAGGAACAGGCGAGCAACGTCGACGCGATGGTGCGCGACCTGTCGGAGCTGAAGGTCGGCGACCCGGTCGTCCACGCGCAGCATGGCATCGGCCGTTACATGGGCCTCGTGTCGATGGATCTCGGCGAAGGCGAAACCGAATTCCTGCATCTCGAATACGCGGGCGACAGCAAGCTCTACGTGCCGGTCGCGCAACTGCACGTGATCTCGCGCTACAGCGGCGCCGATCCGGACAGCGCGCCGCTGCACGCGCTCGGCTCGGGCCAGTGGGAGCGCGCGAAGCGCAAGGCCGCGCAGCAGATCCGCGACACCGCGGCCGAGCTGCTGAACCTGTACGCGCGCCGTGCCGCGCGCGAGGGCCATGCGTTCGCGCTCGAACCGCGCGACTACGTGAAGTTCGCGGAGAGCTTCGGCTTCGAGGAAACGCCCGACCAGGCCGCCGCGATCGCGGCCGTGATCGGCGACATGACGAGCGGCAAGCCGATGGACCGCCTCGTGTGCGGCGACGTCGGCTTCGGCAAGACCGAGGTCGCGCTGCGTGCGGCGTTCATCGCGGTGATGGGCGGCAAGCAGGTCGCGCTGCTGTCGCCGACCACGCTGCTCGCCGAGCAGCATACGCAGACCTTCGCCGACCGCTTCGCGGACTGGCCGGTGCGCATCGTCGAGCTGTCGCGCTTCAAGACCACCAAGGAAGTGAACGCAGCGATCGCGCAGATCAACGAAGGCAGCGTCGACATCGTGATCGGCACGCACAAGCTGCTGTCGTCGGACGTGCAGTTCAAGCGGCTCGGGCTCGTGATCATCGACGAGGAACACCGCTTCGGCGTGCGCCAGAAGGAAGCGCTGAAGGCGCTGCGCGCGGAAGTCGACGTGCTGACGCTGACCGCGACGCCGATCCCGCGCACGCTCGGGATGGCGCTCGAAGGGCTGCGCGACTTCTCGGTGATCGCGACCGCGCCGCAGAAGCGGCTCGCGATCAAGACCTTCGTGCGCCGCGAGGAGGAAAGCGTAATCCGCGAGGCGATGCTGCGCGAGCTGAAGCGCGGCGGCCAGGTCTACTTCCTGCACAACGAGGTCGAGACGATCGAGAATCGCAAGGCGATGCTCGAGGAGCTGGTGCCCGAGGCGCGCATCGCGATCGCGCACGGGCAGATGCACGAGCGCGAGCTCGAGCGCGTGATGCGCGATTTCGTCGGGCAGCGCGCGAACGTGCTGCTGTGCACGACCATCATCGAGACCGGCATCGACGTGCCGAGTGCGAACACGATCATCATGCACCGCGCGGACAAGTTCGGCCTCGCGCAGCTGCACCAGCTGCGCGGCCGCGTCGGCCGCTCGCACCACCAGGCGTATGCGTACCTGCTCGTGCACGATCCGCAGGCGCTGACCAAGCAGGCGCAGCGCCGGCTCGAGGCGATACAGCAGATGGAGGAACTCGGCTCGGGCTTCTATCTCGCGATGCACGACCTCGAGATCCGCGGCACCGGCGAGGTGCTCGGCGACAAGCAGTCGGGCGAGATCCACGAGATCGGCTTCCAGCTCTATACGGAAATGCTGAACGACGCGGTGAAGGCGCTGAAGAACGGCAAGGAACCCGACCTCACCGCGCCGCTCGCCGCGACCACCGAGATCAACCTGCACGCGCCCGCGATCCTGCCGGCCGACTACTGCGCGGACGTGCAGGAACGGCTGTCGCTGTACAAGCGTCTCGCGAACTGCGAGCACGGCGACGCGATCGACGGGATCCAGGAGGAGCTGATCGACCGCTTCGGCAAGCTGCCGCCGCAGGCGCACGCGCTCGTCGAGACGCATCGGCTGCGCCTTGCCGCGAAACCGCTCGGCATCACCAAGATCGACGCGAGCGAAGTCGCGATCGGGCTGCAGTTCGTGCCGAATCCGCCGATCGATCCGATGCGGATCATCGAGATGGTGCAGAAGCACCGGCACATCAAGCTCGCGGGCCAGGACAAGCTGCGCATCGAGACGCGCTCGCCGGACCTCGCGGTGCGCGTGTCGACCGTCAAGGAAACGCTGCGCGCGCTCGGCCACAACCGCGAGGGCGCGTCGGCGGCCGCGCGCTGACGCGGCGGCGCGCGCCGCGGCCGGTCGCGATGCTGCACCGCATGGCGCCCGACCGAGGCGGGCCGACGCGTTTTTGAGTATGATTTTCCCATTCATCTGACGGAGTTCTGCCATGTCCACTCTCGACGCGACGACGCCCTCCGCCGCCGGTCAACACGACGGCGATGCGCTCGTCGGCCTGCCCTGGGTCAAGCAGTTGGTGTCGATGGACACGACGAGCCGCGTGCCGAATCTCGGCCTGATCGAAACGGTGCGCGACGCGCTCGCCGCGAAAGGCATCGTGTCGACGATCACGCACGATCCGCGCGAAGGCTGGGCGAACCTGTTCGCCACCGTGCCCGCGCACGACGGCTCGACCCACGGCGGCATCGTGCTGTCCGGGCACACCGACGTCGTGCCGGTCGACGGCCAGCAGTGGGACAGCGATCCGTTCGCGCCGGAAATCCGCGACGATCGCCTGTACGGCCGCGGCACCTGCGACATGAAGGGCTTCATCGGCACCGCGCTCGCGCTGCTGCCCGAGATGCAGGCGACCCGGCTCGCGAAGCCGATCCATTTCGCGCTGTCCTACGACGAGGAAATCGGCTGCGCCGGCGCGCCGCTGATGATCGCCGATCTCGTGAAGCGCGGCGTGCAGCCGTCGGGCTGCATCGTCGGCGAGCCGACCAGCATGCGGCCGATCATCGCGCACAAGGGCATCAACGCGTACCGCTGCTGCGTGCGCGGCCATGCGGCGCATTCGTCGCTGACGCCGAAGGGGTTGAACGCCATCGAATACGCGGCGCGCCTGATCTGCCATATCCGCGACATCGCCGACCGCTTCCGCGCGGAAGGCCCGTTCGACGCGCTGTACGACGTGCCGTTCACGACCGCGCAAACCAGCACGATCCAGGGCGGCAACGCGATCAACACGGTACCGGCCGAATGCCGGTTCGACTTCGAGTTCCGCAACCTGCCGACGCTCGATCCCGAACAGATCTTCGCGCGCATCGAAGCGTATGCGCAGGAAACGCTGCTACCGCAGATGCGCCGCGAGCATCCGAACGCGGCAATCGAGTTCTCGAAGATCGCCGCGGCGCCCGGCCTCGACGCCACCGAGCAGGCCGCGATCACGCAACTCGTGCGCGCGCTGACGGCCGACCAGGACAAGCGCAAGGTCGCGTACGGCACCGAAGCCGGCCTGTTCGAACGCGCGGGCATCCCGAGCGTCGTATGCGGCCCTGGCAACATCGAGCAGGCGCACAAGCCGAACGAATACGTCGAGCTCGCGCAGCTCGCCGGTTGCGAGCAGTTCCTGCGCAAATTCATCCGCAGCATGTCGGTCGACGCACACTGACCGATCCCCGCCACGCCGGCCCGCGTGCGCGGGCCGGATCACTCCGCCACACGCCACGCCATGTCGACTGAACAACAGGGCATCGCCCATCCGACGATCGACGGCGAGCCGATCCCGACGCTCGACGAAATCGCCGCGCAGCATTTCGCGCTGTCACCGTGGGTTGCGCGCACGCCCGTGTTCGAACGCGCCGACCTGCCTTCGCTCGAAGGCACGCACGTCAACTTCAAGTTCGAGCTGCTGCAGGCGAGCGGCAGCTTCAAGGCGCGCGGCGCGTTCACGCACCTGCTCGCGCTCGACGAGGCGCGCAAGAACGCCGGCGTCACCTGCGTGTCGGCCGGCAATCACGCGGCGGCCGTCGCGTATGCGGCGATGCGGCTCGGCAGCAGCGCGAAGGTCGTGATGTTCCATACCGCGAGCCCGACGCGCATCGCGCAATGCAAGCAGTACCGCGCGGAAGTCGTGCTCGCGGGCAGCGCATCGCAGGCCTTCGACCTCGTGCGGCGGATCGAGGCCGAGGAAGGCCGCTTCTTCATCCATCCGTTCAACGGCTATCACACGATTCTCGGCACCGCGACGCTCGGCTACGAATGGGCGACGCAGGCGCCCGACCTCGATGCGGTGATCGTGCCGATCGGCGGCGGCGGGCTCGCGGCCGGCATGGCGACCGCGCTGCGACTCGCGAATCCGCACGTGCATGTGTACGGCGTCGAGCCGGAGGGCGCCGACGCGATGAGCCGCAGCTTCGCGGCCAATCACACGGTCAAGATGAGCGCGATGCAGACGATCGCCGATTCGCTGATGGCACCGCATACCGAGGAATACAGCTACCAGCTGTGCCGACGCCATGTCGACCGCATCGTCACGGTGTCCGACGACGCGCTGCGCACGGCGATGCTGTCCCTGTTCTCGCACCTGAAGCTCGCGGTCGAGCCGGCATGCGCGGCCGCGCTCGCGGCGCTGCTCGGCCCGCTGCGCGAGCCGCTGCAGGGCAAGCGCGTCGGCGTGCTGCTGTCGGGCACGAACACCGATCCCGGCACGCTCGGCATGCATCTCGCGCATGCGCAGCTGCAGCGCTGACGTGCGCGCGAGTGACCTAGGGTTATCCCCAGTTTGTGTTGACAGCCCTGTTGATAACTCGCCGAACAAACCCGCAAGTGGTTGAACGCGCAGCGTTTTACGCGCGAGAAACGCGCTGGGCGCGAAATGGGCAGATGCGGTCTGCGAGGCTGCGCCTACGTGCTGCCGCTGCTGCGTGGCGGCGACGCGTGCGGCTCGCGATCGGCGCCGCGGCGATCGCGCTCCTCGCCGGTTGCGCGGGAACGCCCTCGCCCGTCGCTGGCACGGCCCACACATGCACGCAGCCCGGCGAGCACGCGGCGCTGCAGGCCGATTTGCTGTTCGGCCGCGGCATCGCGGGGCGCGCGCCTGTCAGCGATGCGGAGCGCGCGACGTTCCTCGCGGATGTCGTCACGCCGCGCTTTCCCGACGGCTTCACGTACTGGGACGCGCAGGGACAGTGGCGCGATCGCGTGACCGGGCTGATCACGCAGGAGGCAAGCTTCGTCGTGCATATCGTTGCCGACGATACGCCGGACACGCGCACGCGGCTCAAGGCAATCCGCGACGCGTACGCGCAACGGTTTCATCAGGAATCGGTCGGTATTACGCTCGTGGGTGCCTGTGCGTCGTTCTGATCTTCGGGGAATTCTTGGGCGGCGCTTGTCGACCCTGAACGGCCCTGCAGATTCATCCAAAGCGGCCAATCGTTGTGACCTACGGCGGGATTTTGTAGCCACGCTCGATGAGTACTTGGCCTCGCCGCGACTGCGGAATCATTCCCGATTAAATCGCTTCTCGCGCAGCGTGCCGTTGGAACTTTCAACGGAGTCGTTCTGCCAAGGGCGGCAAGAACGGACACAGCGTGTACGATCTGGTCTTCAAGAAAACCATCCAGGGAGAGTGGAATGAGTCCGGAACAGGCCCGAGCCGAAGAAACCCAGGCGATGGAGCGCATGGTGGCCGCCACACTGCGTGTGCAGAGTACGTTCGCCTCGATGCAGAAGCAATTTCCGCCGCAAGGCAGCGGCGAGCCTTCGCCGTTCGCGCTGCAAACCTTCGATGCCGCCCTGCAGGAACTTGAAGACGCACAGGCCGCGTTCGATGCGCTGCTGAACGATCTGATCGACGGTAACCGCTAAAGGCTACGCCCTTATCCGCACCGATTGTCGACGATCAAAAATGCTGTGTCGAAAGGCCGTTTGTGGCCGAACACCGCCATTGCCCTCTAGCGCTCCCCAAAAATCCGCAACAATCGGGATAGGGGCGGTCAGTTAACCTGACCGATCCCCTCCCACACCACCCGGCATGCGGGTCCGCACCGGGCGGTTGGAATGGTTGAGGTTGCCGGGCTTGTGTTGCTCCCGACCCGACACCCAGGTTCGCTGTTGTCTGCTTCACCGAAACTGATTCCTCGCTGCCTGGGCCTGTCGGGCTTCACCCTATCCACCGTTCGGCGAGCTTCACTTACGCGAACATCTGAGGCTATTCACTTCCGAGAACCAGAGGGCTTGCCCTCCCATTCCTTCGGCCCTTCGCTGGCAGCTTTAGCCTTCCCGGCCACACCACCTCACTACTACGGCCTCTGCTGACTTCTCGCTCCGGTCTGCACCGTCGCCCTTTCAGGCACAAGGCGAGATCTCCCCAGGTAAGAACGCACTCCTTCATCGCACAACCGCCGTATTTACGCCGCTTCGCTTTGGTCACGAGAGCTTTGCGGTTTGTTGCCCGCTCGCCCTACTCGGCAGCGCCTTCTATACGGTTCTTGTCCATCGGCTCGCGATTTACGCTCCACGCTTCCTCCCCACACTCGGTCGCCCTCATGCAGTTGCGCTTCGCTTCATTCGCCATGACCAGCTTATGGCGGGACTTTCACCCGCAGGAGTGCGCCCATGCTGGGCGCACAACAAAAAAACGGGCGCCCGAAGGCGCCCGTCGCATGGATGAAGAACAGCGTACCGCCTACTTGCTCTCGAACATGTCCATGATCTGCTGCTTCTCCTGCGGCGTGACCGGCGGCGGCGTGAGCCCTTCCGCCCCGGCCGAGCCGAGCGCGTCGTTCGCGCTGATCGCATTCGCCGCCGGATTGATGTCGACGCTCGCGACAAACCCGTTGCCCGGCGTGCGATCCGCGTAATACAGCTCGCCGTCGATCGACGTCAGTCCGTCCGGCATCGGCATCTGCTGCTCCGGCACGCCGTTGAGCGCGGTGCGCATGTAGTTCACCCATATCGGCAGCGCGAGCTGCGCGCCGAATTCGCGGCTGCCGAGGCTCTTCGGCTGGTCGAAGCCCATCCACGCGACCGCGACGAGCGACTGCTGGTAGCCGGCAAACCAGCCGTCCTTCGCATCGTTCGTCGTACCGGTCTTGCCCTGCAGGTCGCCACGGCCCAGCACGTTGGTGCCCGCGCCCGTGCCGGCCGTCGCGACCGTATGCAGCAGGCTGTTCATCACGTACGCGTTGCGCCCTTCGATCGTGCGCGGCGCCGTGCTGCCCGCAATCGCCGGCTGCGATTTCTGCAGCGGCTGGCCGCGCGCGTCGTCGACTTCGGCGATCAGGTACGGATCGACCTTGTAGCCGCCGTTCGCGAACACCGCATAGCCGGTCGCGAGCTGCAGCGGCGTCACGAGACCCGCGCCGAGCGCCATCGGCAGATACGGCGGCGTCTTCTTCGGATCGAAGCCGAAGCGCTGCGTCACGTATTCCTGCGCGTACTGCGTGCCGATCGATGCGAGGATCCGGATCGACACGAGGTTCTTCGAACGCTGCAGGCCGGTGCGCATCGTCATCGGGCCGTCCGGCTGATCGTCGTCCTTCGGCTCCCACGCGGTGCCGCCCGGCACGCTCGGCGGGAAGTACAGCGGCGCGTCGTTGATGATCGTCGCCGGCCCGAGGCCCTTGTCGAGCGACGCCGAATAGATGAACGGCTTGAACGACGAGCCCGGCTGGCGCCATGCCTGCGTCACGTGGTTGAACTTGCTCTTGTTGAAGTCGAAGCCGCCGACCAGCGAGCGGATCGCGCCGTCCTGAGGCGCGATCGCGACGAGTGCGCCTTCGACCTGCGGCAGCTGCACGATCTGCCAGCCCGTCTTGCCTTCCTTCAGCACGCGCACGATCGAACCCGGCTTGATGCGCAGCGTATCGTTCGCACGCGCGCTGAGCGCGGCCGACACGAAACGCAGGCCGGCCGGGCCGATCGTCGTCGTCGCGCCGCCGACGAACTGCACCTCGACCGCGCTGGGCGCCGCCGACAGCACGACCGCCGACTGCAGGTCGCCGTTGTCCGGATGATCGGCGAGCGCGTCGTCGATCGCCTCGTCGCGGTCGTCGCCGGCCGCCGGCAGCTTGATCGCGCCCTCCGGCCCGCGATAGCCGTGCCGGCGTTCGTAGTCGAGAATCCCGCGACGCACGGCCTGGTATGCAGCTTCCTGATCGGCCGAGTTGATCGTCGTCGTCACGGTCAGCCCGCGCGTATAGGTCTCGTCCTTGTACTGCTGGTACATCATCTGCCGCACCATCTCGGCGACGTATTCGCCGTGCACCGCGTACTGGTTGCCGGGCGTGCGCACGTGAATCTCTTCCTTCACGGCCTCGTCGTACTGCGGCTGCGTGATGTAGCCGATCTCAAGCATCCGCTTCAGGATGTATTCCTGACGCACCTTCGCGCGCTTCGGATTGACGACCGGGTTGTACGCGGACGGCGCCTTCGGCAGCCCCGCGAGCATCGCGGCTTCCGCGAGCGTGATGTCCTTCAGGTCCTTGCCGAAATACACGCGCGCGGCGGCCGCGAAACCGTACGAACGCTGGCCGAGATAGATCTGGTTCATGTACAGCTCGAGAATCTGGTCCTTCGTCAGGGCCTTCTCGATCTTGTACGCGAGCAGCATCTCGTAGATCTTGCGCGTGTAGGTCTTCTCGCTCGACAGGAAGAAGTTGCGCGCGACCTGCATCGTGATCGTGCTCGCGCCCTGGCGCGCGCCGCCGTGCATCAGGTCGGCCACGCCCGCGCGCAGGATGCCGACGAAGTCGACGCCGCCGTGCTCGTAGAAGCGGTAGTCCTCGATCGCGAGCACCGCCTTCTTCATCACGTCGGGAATGTCCTGGAAGCGCACGAGGCTGCGGCGCTCCTCGCCGAACTCGCCGATCAGCACGTGATCGGCGGTAAACACGCGCAGCGGCACCTTCGGCTGATAGTTGGTCAGCGCGTCGAGCGACGGCAGCTGCGGCGCCATCACGACGAGCGCATAGCCGACGATCAGTGCGCCGACGATCGCGAGCGTCGCGAACAGGCCGACGAACCACAGTGCGACGCGCGAGCCGAACGAGCGGCGGCCGCGGCCCCCGCCGTCGCTGCGCGGCGAGCGGCGCTGGTCGCCGTCGCGGTCGTCGTCATCGGAGTAATAGGCTCCCGACGGCGAACGGCGCAGCGTGTAGTGGGGTTCGGTCCGGTCGGGCGGAGAAGACGGTCGTTTGATAATTGGCATGTCGGAATGGCGGGCGTACGTGGCGCCCTCGGACGCATGCGGAAATGCAAGCGGATGAATCAGAGTGGGTGCTTCGTGGCTACTGTCACGTCGACAGACCCCGCCGTGCGACGATCCGTTCCCGCGACGTGACAGCGCATTTTAATGAAATCGATCGGGCGCCTTCGCGATTTTTTGTAAAAATTCCCGCACATCGGTAATGGACGCCCTGTATTGGCGGCATCCTCGACCTATCATGGACACGCGACATCGCATCGGCGCACGCCTTTCTTTCAGCTCGAAAGCTTGTGCGCCGTCGTTGCGCGAATCGCTGCAACGACCGCTTGAACTCGCGCGTTTAAGCCGTATTTAAGTGAACCGGTGGTGTAATATCCGCCGGCTCCTGCGGGTCCGAACCGGCTCGCAGCGGGCGATGCCGCGGTCACGCGGCGCCTTTCAACCACGGAGGATTTCATGTCGCTTTTCGACTCTATTTCGCGCACGATCAAGGGCCTGCTCAACGATGCGGCCGATTCGGTACAGGATCCGTCGCGCGACGCACGGCAGATCGTGCGGGAGCTCGACGACAGCATCGGCCGTGCCGAGAATTCGCTGATCGAGATCGAGGCACAGGTCGCGACCCAGCGCAGCAAGCGCGATGCGGCCGACGACAAGGTGAAGAAGTACGAGGACGGCGCGAAACGTGCGCTGCAGTCCGGCGACGAAGCGCTCGCGCGCGAAGCGCTGGCCGCACAGGCGAACGCCGAGGCCGAACGCGACGCGCTCGCGGCCGAACTGACGACGCTCGAGCCGTCGGTCGACAAGCTGAAGGGGCAGATCGCCGACATGCGCCAGCGCCGCAATGACCTCAACTCGCGCTCGAACATCCTGCAGGCCAAGCAGGAAATCGCGCAGGCGAAGGACGTCGCGGCGAGCGCGCTCGGCGGCATCGGCGGCAAGAACCTGTCCGAGGACTTCCAGAAGCTCGAGGACAAGGTCGCGCTGCAGAACGCACGCTCGGACGCACGCCTGAATTCGGCCGACACGTCGAGCGGCAAGGCGCTGGACGACAAGCTCGCCGCGCTGAACAAGGGTCCGTCGGTCGAGGACCGCCTCGCCGCACTGAAGAAGCAGCTCGATACGCCGGCGCAGTGACCGCTGTGACGGAACCGTGCCGCGGCCCGGCCCGGGCGCGCGGCGCGAACCGATCGCCAGGAGACGGGCGCATGCGCCCGGTTCGACCATGAAGAAATCCCTCGCCGCTCTCGGCCTCTCGTTGATGCTGCTGTCGTCCGCCGCATTTGCGGTCCCGTCGCTGCAGCAGGTCGAGCAATCGATCGCCCAACGCAACTGGCAGCAAGCCGACACGCAGTTGTCGCAAGTCATCGACGCGCATCCGAACAACGCGCATGCGCGCTACCTGTACGCGCAGGTGCTGGACCGCGAAGGCCGCGCGTCCGACGCGCTCGCGCAATTGCAGCGCGCGAAATCGCTCGATCCGCAACTGCGTTTCACCGATGCGGCGCGCTTCGCGCAGACCGAAGCGCGAATTCGCTCGGACGCCGCGCGCACGAGCGGCAACGCGCCGTCGGCCACGCAGGCCGGCTCGCTGCAATCGTCGCTCGCGCCGGCCGTGCCGGCCGAAAAACACGGGCCGTCCACCGGCATGTGGATCGGTCTCGGCCTGATCGTCGCGATCGTCGCGCTGGTGCTGCGCTGGACCTTGCGTCGCGCGCGCTCGGCCGGCGACAGCCGCGCCGACGACGAACGCCGCGCGCAGCTGAAGCGCGCGACCGACGTGCTGAACGACATCCGTCCGCTGAAGCTCGATGCGAAGCTGTCGACCTTGCCCGGCGCCGCCGCGCTCACCGGCGAAATCGAAGGCATCGAGACCGATGCGCGCGCGCTCGTCGAATCGCTGTCGAACGGCAAGGATCCGGTGCCGCCGTACCGCATCGACGAGCTCGAGCAGCGCCACGCCAGCGTAAAGGCGCGCGTCGAGGGTCGCCCCGACCCGAGCGCGCAAGCCACGGCGCCGGCGAACGGCAGCGGCTCGGTCTACGCGCAGGAAGCCGATCGCGTGACCGGCGCGCAGGGCCAGCCGTATCCGCCGCAACCCTACCCGCCCCAGCAGCCTCCCGTCGTGATCCAGCAAGGCGGCGGCTTCGGCAGCGGGATGGGCGGGCTGCTGACCGGCGTGCTGCTCGGCGAGGCGATGTCGGGCGGCCGCGAGCGCGTGGTCGAGCGCGACGTGATCGTCGACGACGAGCGCCGCCGCCAGAACAACGACCCGGGCTTCGACCTCGGCCGTGGCGACGATTCGAACTGGAGCGACGGCAACGGTGGCGGCGTCGATCTCGGCAGCAACGACGACGGCTGGACTGACGACAACACCTGAGCCCCTCATCGACCGGGGCGCCCGCTCGATGCGCGGCGCCTCGCAGCACCCGTGCTGGCCCCCGCTTCACCGGTCGCGCGCGCGTCCCACTTTGTCAATCATTTCAAGATGGACTACCGACAATGGGGCGCGTTCGCTATCATGCGGCCATCGGCGTGCCACCGACCCCTTATATCGACGCTTCGCAGCCCTGCGCGTCGCGGCACGCTTCCCCTCGCCCCCAACAGGAGAAAGCCGCTCATGAGCATAATCAAGGAATTCAAGGAGTTCGCCGTCAAGGGCAACGTGATGGATCTCGCCGTCGGCGTGATCATCGGCGGCGCGTTCTCGAAGATCGTCGACTCGGTCGTGAAGGACCTCATCATGCCGGTGATCGGCGTGCTGACGGGCGGTCTGGATTTCTCGAACAAGTTCGTTCTGCTCGGCACCATCCCTCCGACGTTCAAGGGAAACCCCGATTCCTACAAGGACCTGCAGGCCGCCGGTGTCGCGACGTTCGGCTACGGCTCGTTCATCACCGTGCTGATCAATTTCATCATCCTGGCGTTCATCATTTTCCTGATGGTGAAATTCATCAACAAGCTGCGCAAGCCGGCCGAAGCCGAAGCGGCCGCACCGGCCCCGACGCCGGAAGACATCGTGCTGCTGCGCGAGATCCGCGATTCGCTGAAGCAGCGCTGAGCGCCGCCCGCCCCGTACGCCAGGCCCGCCACCGTGCGGGCCTTTTTCATGCGCGCGCCGCCGCGAGCGGGCTATCGCACTTTTTTGTGACGCGCGAATGCACGCGCGCGAAAAGCAGGTCTATGATGGAGACTAAATGACAGTACAGGCGCCAAGACGCTGGCTGTGTCGATCGTAGGGAGCGGGTCGACGGGAGACATCGATCGTCGCACCGCACGAGCGCAGCATTTTCGTGTGCTATAAAGGATCGACATGCGGCGTACATAGCCGGGAGTGGGTCGCATGAAAGTGCCGCATTTCTTGCAATTGTTTTTGAGGCGAGTGTTTATGTCCTTCCCGAAAAAACGTCGACGTGCGCAACAGGATGGCCAGGAGTCGTTTCTTGCGGTATTGCGCCATTCGAAACCGTTTGCCCAGCTCGACACCAAGATTGCCCGCGCCCGCGCACAGGACGAACCGGTCCTCTATGCGCACGTGCTGCCCGGGCTCGACGTGCTCCTGTGCAGCGTGCGCGGCGCCCAGCCGCCCTATCCGGCGATCGCCGAGCTGCGCAAGCGCTGCATCGAGTCGATCGCCAACGCGCTCGAGCAGCCGCTCGACGGCCTCGAGAACGGCGGGTACTGGTACGAAGCGAACGGCTTCGGCTTCCTCGTGTTCGCAAGCCGCGCCCGCGCGCGCATCCTGCCCGAATTTGGTGCAGGCACGAAAGCGAGCCTGCGCGGCGGGCTCGGCCGGCAAAACGCCGGCGACACGACACCACGCTCTCTCGGCTGAACCGCCACCGATTCGATGGGCCGCCTTCGCGCGGCCCATCGGCCATTCACGCGCGCCGTTATGCCGTCGCGCGGCCGGCCCGAGCCGGCCGGCGCCCGCGTGTCACTGCGCGTGTCCGCGTCCGTTGCCGGGCCGCACGATATCGATGAACGCCGCGAAATCGGCACCCGCCAACCCCTGCGCGGCACCGAGCCGCAATACCTGCTGCACGGTGGACGACACCGGCATCACCGCGCCCGTGTCGCGCGCGGCATCGGCGATCGCATCGACATCCTTCTGAAACGTGCTGAGCGCGCCGATCGGCGGATGCCCGCCCGAGGTCATGCGCGGCACGAAGGTCTGCAGCAGCACCGAATCGGCCCAGCCGCCGGCGAGCGCCTCGGCCAGACGCGCGGCGTCGATGCCGCTCGCCTGCGCCAGGCCGACGGCCTCGGCGATCGCGGTGACCGTCGCGGTGACGATCGCCTGGTTGCACAGCTTCGCGGTCTGCCCCGCGCCCGCGTCGCCCATGTGCGTGATGCGCGACGCATACGTGTCGATCAGCGGCCGCACCGCGTCGAGATCGGCCGCGCGACCGCCCGCCATCACGGCTAGCGTGCCGGCCTGCGCGCCCGGCACGCCGCCCGACACCGGCGCGTCGACCCAGCCGACGCCGAGTTCGGCCGCGCGCGCCGCGTAGTCGCGCGTCGCGGCGGGCGGGATGCTCGAATGATCGACGATGCGCCGCAGCCGGCGCGCCGCCGCGTCGCCCGCGAGCAGGCCGTCGGCGCCGAATGCGACGTCGCCGACCGCACGTCCGTCGAGCACGCATACGAATACCGTATCGACGCGCTCCGCCAGTTCGCGCGGCGTGTCGACCACCTGCGCGCCATCGGCCTCGAGCGCTTCCGCTTTCGCGCGCGTGCGATTCCATACGCTCACGCGATGCCCGGCCGCCAGCAAATGCCGAATCATCGGCATGCCCATCAATCCCGGTCCGCAAAATCCGACTTCCACGATGCTCCTCGTCTCCAATTGGGGTTGCACTTGCCGCCCATCATACCTATCACTCAAGAAGCCGGGCACGCGCGGCGGCGCTTCGGGACCGCGGCTTGCGTCGGTCACACACCTCGACACGCCAGGGAGTGCATCATGAGCGACCACGTATACAAGCTGATCGAACTGACCGGTTCGTCGCAGCAATCGAGCGACGACGCCATCCGCAACGCGATCTCGAAGGCCGGCAAGACGCTGCACAATCTGCACTGGTTCCAGGTCACCGAGACGCGCGGCCACATCGAAGGCGACCAGGTCGTCCACTGGCAGGTCACGCTGAAGGTCGGTATGCGCCTCGACGACTGACGCGCGCACGCGACGTCACCTGGCGTCACGCACCGCCGCAAGCCGGCTGCGCGCCCGCCGTGCGGCCGCGTGATACCGCGCGCCCCTGCCTCACCCCGCCCCGTTCCGGCCGCGCCGCGGCCCGGCCGGCGGCCGCCTGCGGGTATCCATCTCTTGACGCTGACTTTCGTTCATATTAAAAACGATATACCCCATACCCCTCTCGATCAGCCCAGGCATATAAACGGAGATAACATGAGTCAGCAACGCGAGGCGATCGACACGTACCTCTTGCGCGTCTTGCACACCCTGTTGATGGAGCGCAGCGTCACGCGCGCAGCCGTCAAACTGAACCAGTCGCAGCCGGCGATCAGCGCCGCGCTGCGTCGCCTGCGCGACATCACCGGCGACCCGCTGCTGGTGCGCGGCAAGTCCGGCATGGTGCCGACCGAATACGGGCTGCGCCTGCTCGAGCCCGTGCAGAACGCACTGCGTGAAATCGAGCGCATCAAGTTCCAGCAGCACAATTTCGACCCAGCCACGTCGATCCGCTGCTACCGGATCGGCTGCCCCGACTACCTGAACGTGCTGTTCGTGCCGACCGTCGTCGAACGCTTCCGCCAGGCCGCGCCGAACGCGACGCTCGAGTTCCATTCGCTCGGCCCCGCGTTCGACTACGAGCTCGCGCTGGAAGACGGCAAGCTCGACATCGTCGTCGGCAACTGGCCGGAGCCGCCCGAGCAGCTTCACCTGTCGAACCTGTTCGTCGACGAGATCGTGTGCCTGATGAGCAACACGCACCCGTTCGCGAAGCGCGGCGGGCTCACGCTCGACCAGTACCTGAACGCGCCGCATCTCGCGCCGACGCCGTACTCGGTCGGCCAGCGCGGCGCGATCGACGTGCATCTCGCGCGCGAGCGGCTCAAGCGCCACGTGGTCGTCACGCTGCCGTACTTCAACCTCGCGCCGTACGTGCTCGTGAAGTCCGACCTGATCTTCACGACGACGCGGCTGTTCGCCGACCACTACGCGAAGTTCCTGCCGCTGTCGGTCGTGCCGGCGCCGCTCGACTTCCCGCCGATGCAGTACTACCAGCTGTGGCACGAGCGCTGCCACTACTCCGACGAAGTGCGCTGGCTGCGCGGCCTCGTCGCCGAGGCCACCCGCACGCTGATCGAACCGTAACGGCCAGCGCTGCACACCGCTGCGGCATACGGCGGCAGTGGCAGCGCAGCCGCGCCGCCGCAAGCGCCGAAGCCACCGCGTCGCGTCAGCGCGATGCTTCGACCAGCGCCTGCGCGAGCGCGTTGTGACGCTCGATGACGGGCGGCAGGTCGAGCGTCGCCAGGCGCCCCTCCCGCACCACCACCTTCCCGTTCACCACCGTGTACGCCGTCTGCGACGGCGCGCAGAACACGAGCGCCGCAACCGGATCGTGCAACGCGCCCGCGAACAGCGGCTGGCGCAGGTCGAACGCGGCGAAGTCGGCCGCCATGCCCGGCTTCAGCGCGCCGATATCGTCGCGGTTCAGCACCTTCGCGCCGCCGAGCGTCGCGATCTCCAGCGCTTCGCGCGCGGTCATCGCGTCGGGGCCGAAGCCGACCCGCTGCAGCAGCAGCGCCTGGCGCACTTCGGCGACCATCTGCGCGCCGTCGTTCGACGCGGAGCCGTCGACGCCGAGCCCGACCGGCACGCCCGCGAGCCGCATCTTCTTCACCGGCGCGATGCCCGACGCGAGCCTCATGTTCGAGCACGGACAGTGCGCGACGCCGGTGCCGGTGCGCGCGAACAGGCCGATGCCCGCATCGTCGAGCTGCACGCAGTGCGCATGCCAGACGTCGTGACCGACCCAGCCGAGATCCTCCGCGTATTCGGCGGGCGTCATCCCGAACTTCTCGCGGCTGTACGCGATGTCGTTGACGTTCTCCGCGAGGTGCGTGTGCAGCGACACGCCGTACTCGCGCGCGAGCACGGCGGCGTCGCGCATCAGTCCGCGGCTCACCGAGAACGGCGAGCACGGCGCGACCACCACGCGCAGCATCGCGTAGCGCCCTTCGTCGTGATAGGTCTCGATCAGGCGCTGCGCGTCGCGCAGGATGTCGGGCTCGCGCTCGACGACCGAGTCGGGCGGCAAGCCGCCGTCGCGCTGGCCGACGCTCATCGCGCCGCGGCTCGCATGAAACCGCATGCCGATGCGCTGCGCGGCGCCGATGCTGTCGTCGAGCCGGCTGCCGTTCGGGTAGATGTACAGGTGATCGCTCGACGTCGTGCAGCCCGACTGCAGCAGCTCGGCCATCGCGGTGAGCGTCGACACCTCGATCATCTCGGGCGTCAGGTGCGCCCAGATCCGGTACAGGTTCGTGAGCCAGCCGAACAGCTCGGCGTTCTGCGCGGCCGGCACCGCGCGCGTCAGGCTCTGGTACATGTGATGGTGCGTGTTCACGAGCCCCGGAATCACCAGGTGCCCGCGCAGGTCGAGCACTTCGTCCGCGGTGTCGGGCAGCTCGGCGGTCGGCCCGACCGCGACGATCCGGTTGTCTTCGATGTAAAGCCCTGCGTCGCGCAGTTCGCGGCGCGTGTCGTCCATGGTCACGAGCACGTCGGCGTGCTTGACCAGCAAGGTTTTCGGGCGGGATGGGGATTCGATGCTCATGCGTTCTCCGCGTCGGTCTGTCCCCAGGCGCCGGGCCTGGAGACGGTCACACAGCCGTTCGAACGCTGATTCGCGGCACGCCCCGGTGCCTGCGTCCGTTCGAACGCCCTGGCCCGGTTACCCGGCGTGCTCGCCGTCTTCGGGGTACGCGCCGGCCCCGGGCCGACGCGCACGGCGGCAGGATCGCCCAAGCGTGCGCCGCGCACAATGCGCGCACCCGAATACCGCGCTTCACGGATCCGATATGGTACGCCGCGCACCGCCCCGGCGGGCGGCCTGCGGCACGCGGCGGGCGGCTTCCGGCGCGGCGTCGACAGCCGCTCATGCGCGGCGCATTATCTTTGATATCGCGCCCGTATTTGCGCGGGGAACCTTTTTACAATGCCTGCACGGCGCTCGCTTCAACTTCGCCGACGGGTATGTAGCCACGTGACGTGGAGCCTCGATCCGCCGCACAGTCATTGGATCGAGTCGCCGCCGAACCTCGCATTCACACAAGGAAAACTGCGAATGGGAAAGCTCACTACCCACGTACTCGATACGGCGAACGGTCGTCCCGGCGCCGCACTCAAGGTGGACCTCTACGCGCTGGACGGCGAATCGCGCCGCGCGATCAAGACCGTGCTGACCAATAGCGACGGCCGCTGCGACGAACCGCTGCTCGAAGGCGCCGCGCTCGCCGCCGGCGAATACGAACTCGTATTCCATGCCGGCGACTACTTCGCGTCGCTCGGCGTGAAGGTGCCCGAACCCCGTTTCGTCGACCGCGTCGTGCTGCGCTTCGGCATCGCCGATCCGGGCGCGCACTACCACGTGCCGCTGCTCGTCTCGCCGTGGGCGTACAGCACCTATCGCGGCAGCTGACATACGTATCGGCTGCCCGCATCAAGACAACGATCTGAGTCTGGAGGAGTTTCATGGAAGGCTTCATCACCGACTGGCTGAACCTCGCGCTGCGATGGCTGCACGTCATCGTCGCCATTGCGTGGATCGGCGAGTCCTTCTATTTCGTCGCGCTCGACAACAGCCTGAAACCGCCTACCGACGCGAACCAGCGCAAGCGCGGCGTGTTCGGCGAACTATGGCACGTCCACGGCGGCGGTTTCTACAACATGCAGAAGTACACGGTCGCGCCGCCGGAAATGCCGGATGACCTGCACTGGTCGAAGTGGCCGTCGTACACGACCTGGCTGTCGGGCTTCTCGCTGTTCTTCGTGCTGTACCTGCTCGCGCCGAACACGTACCTGATCGACAAGAGCGTGCTCGACATGGGCCCGGTGGTCGCCGTCGCGTCCGCGCTCGGCTTCCTGATGGCCGGCTGGATCGTCTACGACTCGCTGTGCCGCATCCTCGGCACCAACGATCGCGTGCTCGGCATCTGCGTCGGTATCTACGTCGTCGCCGCCGCGTACCTGGCCTGCCACATCTTCGCCGGCCGCGCCGCCTACCTGATCGTCGGCGCGATGCTCGCGACGATCATGACCGCGAACGTGTTCTTCGTGATCATCCCCGGCCAGCGCAAGATGGTCGACAAGATGCTCAAGGGCGAGGAACCGAACCCGATCTACGGCAAGCGCGGCAAGCAGCGCTCGGTGCACAACACGTATTTCACGCTGCCGGTCGTGTTCGCGATGCTGTCGAACCACTATGCGATGACGTACACGAACAAGTACAACTGGATCGTGCTCGTGCTGATCATGCTGGCCGGCGCGCTGATCCGTCAGTTCTTCGTGATGCGTCACCGCGGCAAGCAGCTGTGGTACCTGCCGATCGGCGGCGTCGCGCTGCTGTCGGGCGCGCTGGTCTGGACCATGCCGAAGCCGATCGCGCCGGAAGCGCAGGCGGCCAACGCACCGAAGGTCGTGATCAACGACATCATGCCGATCCTGCAGCAGCGCTGCGTCGAGTGTCACTCGGCCAAGCCGACGCTGATGGGCAGCGCGCCCGCCGGCGTGATGTTCGATACGCCGGACGAAGTGTCGAAGAACGCGCAGCGCATCTATGAACAAGCGGTGCGACTGAAGGCGATGCCGATCGGCAACGTCACGCACATGACCGACGACGAGCGCACGAAGCTCGCCGCATGGTTCGAGGGCGGCGCGACGAAGTAACGCTGCCGCGTGCCGGTGCGCCGGCGCCACCCTCTCCGTTCGCGGGCCCGGAAACGGGCCCGTTTTTTTTGCTTGTCGGGAAGGCGCGGGAATATGCGCGATGATCGCGCGATCGATCGCGAAGGCGATGCGGGTTGGCAGTCGTGCGATGCGCCGGGTGGAGGTGCGATTCACGAGGTGCGAAGCAACACGAGCCGGCGACGACGAGCGGCCAATACCTCATCGACGCCGATCGTCAGGTTCTCCCCGTTGCGAAGACTCGCGATCGCTTCGGATAGCGACACATTGGTGCCGGCCGAAACGATACGACCACACGAGCGCCCGAATGCAGTTCCGGGAATATCTTACGCAGTGCGATCTCAAGATCGGTTTGTCGGAAAGACGCGCCCGCGATCCTGCTTCGATACATAACGGCTGCGCGCCGACCTCGCCACGCGACCGCCTCCGGCATAAAAAAACCCGCGCAAACTGCGCGGGTTTCGGCAAACCGATGCGTGACGCCGGCGACTCAGGCCGTCAACGCATGCAGTGCTTCGTCGGTGAGCCACAGCGACGTCTGCAGATCCTGCTCGTTCAGGTTCAGCCCGTCGCCGCCGCGGTCGACGACGATGAAGTCGCTGACCTCGCCGAGCGCGATCAGCGGGTGATGCCACACGCCCTTCGCATAGTTGACGCCCTGCCAGCCGCTCGTCACGAACGCGCGGATCTTCGTCTCGTCGAGATCGCCCGCAGGCGCGACGACGACGAGATACGGCCTGTCGTTCAGCGGCACGAACGCCTGGCTGCCGAGCGGGTGGCGCTCAAGCATCTTCACTTCGAACGGCAGCGTGCGCGGCTGGCCGCGGAACAGGTTGACGAGCGTGCGCCCGCCTGCCTCTTCGACATCGACCTTCGCGAGGTCGTGAAAGCGGATCGTCGTGCCGAGGTTGATCGGAATCTGCTTCGCGCCTTCGGTTTCGATCACGTCGCCGAACGGCGCGAACGCTTCCTTGGTCAGCGGTTCGATAACGAGCGTTTTCATTTGTCGAGCGTCCCCCACAGGCGCAGGCGCGACACGCCGCCGTCCGGAATGATGTTCAGGCGCACGTGCGTGACCGGGCCGAGCGACGCGATTTCCTGTTCGAAGTAATGCTGCTTGTCCATCTGCAGCTTCTGCTCGCCGAGCAGCACCGGCCAGAACATCGACTGCGTGATCAGCGAGCTGTCGGTGCCGCCCGACACGTACGCGGCCTGGATCGAGCAGCGGTCCGGGTAGTTGCCCTTGAAGAACGCCGTATCGACTTCGATCTTGCGGATCACGCCCGGCTGCGCGAGCGCGATGATCGCCCAGTCGTTGCCCGGCTCGCGGCGGCGGCGGGTTTCCCAGCCGTCGCCCATGTTCACGCCGCGGCCCGGCAGCAGCAGGTTCGACGCGACGCCGAAGTGCTGGTTGTTCGCCGCCACCACGTAACCGCCGTTCTCCATCGCCGCGAGATCGAACTGCTCGGTCGCGCTCGCGCCGGCCCAGTCGAGCTGCGGCTGGCCGTACACGCGCAGGCGCGCGATGCCGCCGTCCGGATAGATGTTCACGCGCAGGTGCGTGAACGCGCGCGCGTCGCTCGCCGCGACGTAGTGATGGCTGTTGCCCTGCAGCGTCGTCGACGGCACGATCTCGACCCACTCGGTCGAATGCGTCGGCGCGCCGTCGGGCACGTATGCGGCCTCGATCGACGCGGCCGGCGGGAAGTTGCCGGTGAAGTGGCTCGTATCGATGTCGAAGCCCTTGATCACGCCCGGACGCGCGAGCTTGACGATGCACCAGTCATAGCCGGTCGTGCGCTTGCGGCGCGTTTCCCAGCCGTCCATCCACTTGCCGTGGTCGTCGTACTTGCCGGGGATGAAGACGGCCGGCTCGGGGTTCAGCATCCGCTCCTTCGGCGCGAAGAAATCGTCGCTGGCCTCGAGCGCCTGCGCACCGAGACGCGGGTCGGCGAGATTCACATAGCGCCGCGTGAAATCGGGTGCGTCGGGATCGAGAAGCGGAAGAGCCATGATGTTTCCTTGTCAGTATTGCGAAAAGGCCGCCGCAATGCGGCGGCCCGTATTACGTACGGCGTGTCAGGCGTCGATCAGGTCGTCGAGCCGGAAGCGCGCGATCCGGTAGATCTGGTCGAGGCTCGCGCGCAGTTCCTCGTCGCGCGAATGATTCACGCGCGACTCGAAGTTCGCGATGATGCCGTGCCGGTCGTAGCCGCGCACCGCGAGGATGAACGGAAAGCCGAACTTCTCGCGATACGTGCGATTCAGCGTCAGCAGCTTGTCGAATTCTTCCTGCGTGCACTGGTCGAGGCCCGCGCCGCTCTGCTCGCGCGTCGACTCGGCCGTCAGCTCGCCGCGCACGGCGGCCTTGCCGGCCAGCTCCGGGTGGGCGTTGATCAGCGCGAGCTGGCGCGCGTCGCCGGCCGCTTCGACCGCGCCGGACATCGTCTTGTGCAACGCGTCGATGCTCGCGAACGGCCGCTCGCCCGCGGCGAGCTCGGCCACCCACGGCGAATGTTCGAAAATCCCCGACAGCGCCGCGACGAATGCGCTCGGCGCCATCGTGTTCAGTTGTTCCAACGTGTAACGCATCGCCTTCATGCTTTCCCTTCGTTTCGATGATTGGGCTGATACGGATGATGTTCACGCCAGTGACGTGCGATATCGACACGGCGCGTCACCCATACGCGATCGTGCTTCTCGATGTGATCGAGGAAACGCTGCAGTCCGCGGAAACGTCCCGGCCGGCCGAGCAGGCGGCAGTGCATGCCGATCGACAGCATCTTCGGCGCCTCGTCGCCTTCCGCGTACAGCACGTCGAACGCGTCGCGCAGGTAGTCGAAGAAGTGATCGCCGGTATTGAAGCCCTGCGGCGTCGCAAAGCGCATGTCGTTGGTGTCGAGCGTGTACGGGACGATCAGCTGCGGCGTGGTGCCGCCGCCCGTCACGCCGACGTCCATCCAGAACGGCAGGTCGTCGCCGTAGTTGTCGGAGTCGTACAGGAAGCCGCCGTATTCGGCGACCAGGCGGTGCGTATTGGGGCTGTCGCGACCGGTATACCAGCCGAGCGGACGCACGCCCGTCACGCGCTCGATCGCTTCCATCCCGAGCCGCATGTGCTCGGCCTCGAGCTCGGGCGCCATGCTCTGATAGTGGATCCAGCGCCAGCCGTGACACGCGATTTCATGGCCGAGCTCGACGAATGCGCGCGCGAGCTCCGGATGCCGCTCGATCGCCATGCCGACGCCGAACACCGTCAGCGGCAGCCCGCGCTTCTCGAATTCGCGCAGGATGCGCCACACGCCGGCGCGCGAACCATATTCGTAGATCGACTCCATGCTCATGTGGCGGTCCGGATACGCGGCCGCGCCGACGATCTCGGACAGGAACTGCTCGGAGCCCGGATCGCCGTGCAGCACGCAGTTCTCGCCGCCCTCCTCGTAGTTCAGCACGAACTGCACGGCGACACGGGCGCGCCCCGGCCAGTTCGCCTGCACGGGATGGCGGCCGTAGCCGATCAGGTCGCGAGGATAGTTGGAATCGTATGACATGGTTCGATGTGCAACGAAAGCTTGCTGAAATAATGGGTTCGCATCGCCCCGCGCAACGCCGGAAGCCGGCTGCGCGGGCCGATGCGACGACGGCCCAGTGTAGCGAAAACGCCCATACGCGCCCATACAGCGGCGCAGATAGTGCGTGTCAGACGGCGTGTATGTGCGCTTGCGGCAAATCCGGGACCGGTTCCGCTGCGGCGGTTGCGCCTGGCGCGTCGGCGGGCGCCGCGTCGGGCGGCGGGCTGAAGCGTGCGAACTCGCCGTCGTAGCGCTTGGGCAGCGGCCGCGCGTAGTCGCCGCGCTTCGCGGTCGCCAGGCGCAGCGCGACGAGCGCCTCGGCCCACTTGACGGCCGCCGTGACGCCCTCGACCACCGGCGCGCCGATCTGCTGCTCGATCTCGCGCGCGAACTCGGCCATGCCGGCGCAGCCGAGCACGATCGCGTCCGCGCCGTCCTCGTCGAGCGCGCGCCGGCATTCGTCGACGATGATCCGGCGTGCCGCCGAGCCCGGCCGATCGAGTTCGAGCACCGCGACGTCGGTCGCGCGCACGTTGCGGCAGAAGCGCTTCATCCCGTAGCGCTCCGCGAGATGCCAGGCCATCCCGCAAGTGCGCGCCAGCGTCGTGACGACCGAGAAGCCCGGCGCGAGCACGCTCGCGGCGTGCATCGCGGCCTCGGCGATCCCGATCACGGGCCCGCGCGCCAGTTCGCGCGCCGCGTACAGGCCCGGATCGCCGAAGCACGCGATCACGTACGCATCGAAGCCGTCGCGCTCGCCCTGCGCGATCTCGGCGAGCAGCCCGGGCGTCGCGAGCGCCTCGTCGTAATACCCTTCGATCGACGGCGGCCCCATCGGCGGGCTCACGGCCGCCACCGTCGTGCCGGCGGCCGCGACCTCGCGCGCGCAGCGGCCCATCGCGTCGGTCATCCGCTGCGTCGTATTCGGATTGATCAGCTTGATCTTCATCGCACGCTCCTCAGGCCTTTGCGTTCGCGAACAGCCGGTAGAACACGAAGCCGAGCGCCGCGCCGATGAACCACGAGAAGTTCGCGACGCCCTGCCAGCCCGGCATCATCACGCAGACGATCGCGATCAGCGCGGCCGGCAGCAGCGCAGCCAGCGCGCGGCGGTTGACGCCGCCCGTGTACCAGTACGCGCCCTGCTCGGACATCGTGTACAGGTCGTCGCGCACGAGCCGGCCGCGCTTGACGAGGTAGAAATCGGCGAGCAGCACGCCGTACAGCGGACCGATGAACGCGCCGAGCACGTCGAGCGTGTAGTGGATCACGGCCGGGTTGTTGAACAGGTTCCACGGCGTGATGAAGATCGACGCGACGGCCGCCAGCATCCCGCCCGCGCGCCAGCTGATCAGCCGCGGCGCGACGTTCGAGAAGTCGAACGCGGGCGACACGAAGTTCGCGACGATGTTGATGCCGATCGTCGCGATCGTGAACGTCAGCGCGCCGAGGATCACCGCGGTCGGATGGTCGATGCGGCCGACCGTCTCGACCGGATCGGTGATCAGCTCGCCGAACACCGGCAGCGTCGCGGCCGTCGTGATCACCGTGACCAGCGAGAACGCGAGGAAGTTGACCGGCAGCCCCCAGAAATTGCCGCGCTTCACGTCGCCGAACGTGCGGCAGTAGCGCGAGAAATCGCCGAAGTTCAGCATCGGCCCGGAGAAGTACGACACGACCAGCGACACGGCCGTGATCATCACCGGAATCACCTCCGCGCCGTGATACCGGACGCCGCCGAGATTGATGCCGATGTTGCGCCAGCCCGCGCGCCACACCATGTAGCCGGCCAGGATGAACATCACGACGTAGACGGCCGGGCCGGCGAAGTCGATGAACTTCTTGATCGTCTCCATCCCGTTCCAGAACACGAACGCCTGCAGCACCCACAGCAGCATGAAGCCGGCCCAGCCGATCGCGGACAGCCCGAGGAACCCGTAGCGATGCACATCCGCGTAGGGCATCCATTGCGGGAAGAACTTCAGCACGACGATCACGAGCGCGCTCGACGCGAGATAGGTCTGGATCCCATACCACGCGATCGCGATCAGCCCGCGAATCACGGCCGGCACGTTCGCGCCGAGCACGCCGAAGGTCGCGCGGCACGCGACCGGGTACGGCACGCCGATCTGCTGGCTCGGCCGCGCGATCAGGTTGCACAGCAGGTTCACGATGCCGATCCCGACGATCAGCGCGATCAGCACCTGCCAGCTCGTCAGCCCGAGCGCGAACAGGCTGCCCGCGAACACGTAGCCGCCGACGCTGTGCACGTCCGACATCCAGAACGCAAAGATGTTGTACGCACCCCATGTCTGGTTTCTCAGGGGTGCCAAATCTTCGTTGTACAGACGTTCGCTGTAACCGCCCGGCAGCGTCGGGCCGCCGCCCTCGCCGCCTTCCTCTGCCGGATAGGCGCTGTCGTGCGCCACACTGAACTGAGCCATGACTTCTCCTTGACCGCGGCCGGACAGCCGCTCCACCGTCATCGACATCGCTCCGGATCGTCGTCCGGAGTCGGACCAGCGGCCCGCGGCATGCGCCGCGCGCCTGCATACGCTCGTTCCGTGGCGCGCGGCCGTGTTCGGGTCGCCGCTCAGGCGCCGCCGAACACTTCGCGCAGATCGACCTGGCCTTGCGCGGGCCGGTCCAGCATCTTCAGTTCGACATGCTGCAGGTGGTGCGCCATCAGCGTCACCGCCCGCTTCGCATCGCCCGCCTCCAGCGCGGCGAGAATCTCCGCGTGGTCGTCGCACGAACACGGGCTGCGTCCATGCGATTCGTACAGCGCCGACATCAGCGTCGAGCGCGCGACCAGCCCTTCGAGGCACTCGCTGAGCGCCGCATTGCCCATCAGCTCGGCGAGCGCCGTATGGAACTCGCCCGACAGGCGAATCCATGCGGAGAAATCGCGCCGCTCGAACGCGCCGCGCTCCTTGTCGAGCAGCGCCGCGACGCCCTTCAATCGCTTCGCGCCGGGCCCCGTCGCCAGCCGTTCCATCACCGCGAGCTCGATGATCCGGCGCATCTCGAACACCTCATGCACGTCCTGCAGCGTCGGACTCGCGACGAATGCGCCGCGGTTCGGCTCGAGATCGACCAGCTTGTCGGTCGCGAGCAGTGCGAGCGCCTGCCGGATCGTCCCGCGCTTCACGCCGAATACGTCGCAGAGCTGCGCCTCCGTCAGCTTCGCGCCGGGGGCGAGCCGATGCTCGAGGATCGCGGTGCGGATCCGCTCGGCGATCGCTTCGGGGCCGGGTACGCCGGACGGACGGGAATCTGGCTCGTTCATGATCTGCATCGTGTGATGGTCCTCATCGTAGAACGGACATAAAGATTGTCAACAATTTATTTGGCGAACTGCGCACAATCCACGGGCATCGCCCTGCTCTGTCGCGGTGCGTCGTGCGCGAAATCCATGCATGACAGCCCTCTACGGCCCGACAGAACGCCGTCTCGTCGTATACCCTGCCGGCCATTTTGTTGACAAAAATGGTGCATGCATTGCGAAGGAAGCACGTCCCGTCGACGAAAATTTCCGACCGTTAGTTGCGTAACGGCTTAAAGAAAAAGGCGGGATCCGACGATCCCGCCTTTCGGTCGCGCGTGCCGGACCTCAACCGAGATGCGGATAATCCGACAGCGTCAGCCGGAAACCGTGCGCATTCGCGACGAGCTGCGCCTGGGCGCCGAACGGCAGCGTCAGCAGGTCCGGCACATGGCCGAACTGCAGCCCCGTGACGACCGGAATGCCGATCACCGCGCGCACCTGCTCGATCATCGCCTGCATGTCGTAGCCGTTGTCGTACTCGAACGGCCGCGCGCCGGTGAACTGGCCGAGCACGAGCGCCTGCTGGCGGGCAAGCAGCCCGGACAGGTGAAGCTGATAGATCATCCGTTCGATCCGGAACGGCTGCTCGTTGACGTCCTCGATGAACAGGATCCCGCCTTCGATATCGGGCATGTACGGCGTGCCGACCAGCGACGTGAGGATCGCGAGATTGCCGCCCCACAGCGTGCCCGTCACGTCGACGGCCTGCACCTGCGGCGCTTCGGCGACGATCGTCGTGGTCGGCTGCGACAGCGTCTGCCAGAAGTGCTGCATCGTGAAGTCGCTCGGCGTTTCCGCACCGAAATCGGCGGACAGCATCGGGCCGCCGAAGGTCTTGATGCGCGCCTTCGCGTACAGCGCGAGCTGGATCGCCGTGAAATCGCTGTGGCCGACGAGCGCGATCGGCTGGTCGCGCAACCGGCTTTCGAGCCCGCGATAGTCGAGGCCGTGCAGGATGCGCGCCGCGCCGTAGCCGCCGCGCACCGCGAGCGCGATGTCCGGCAGCGGACGCGCGGGATCGGCGAGACGGTTCAGGTCGCCCGCCCGCTCGCCGTCGGTGCCGCCGAAGCGCTGGAAGCGGCGCTGCGTCGCCTCGAGATTCTCGATACGATGCTGCGCGCCGCTCAGGCGTTCGAGCGCGCGATTGATCGCGTCGGGGTCGTGCGGATAGCCGGAGGGCGCCAGCAGGCGAATGGTATAGGACGCGGCGGGCTGGAAGGACATGGCGAGAGGAGGTGTCGGGTCGTCAAACCTGTTTAGAGGGTCCGAACCGTGCCCGGTTCACGGACCGGCATCGCGCCCGGCTCGCGGCGGCCGGACACGACGAAGGGACGGCTACGATGCGCCGCCGGACGCCGCGTCGCGCGCCAGCCGCGCCTCGCGCAGCGCGCGGCGGCGCTCGGCGAAGAACGACTTCAGCGCGGCGCCGCATTCGTCGGCGAGCACGCCGCCGGTCACTTCGGTATGGTGATTGAGCTGTGGATTCGCGAACGCGTCGATCACGCTGCCGCATGCGCCCGTCTTCGGATCGGCCGCGCCGTAGACGACGCGGGCGATGCGCGCATGCATGATCGCGCCCGCACACATCAAACAGGGCTCGAGCGTCACATAGAGTTCGCAGCCGGGCATCCGGTAATTCTGCAGATGCTGCGCGGCCATGCGCAGCGCCGCCATTTCCGCGTGCGCGGACGGATCGTGTCCGCCGATCGGGTGATTGAAGCCGCGCGCGATCACTTCGTCGCCGCGCACCAGCACTGCACCGACCGGCACCTCGCCGGCCGCCCGCGCCTCTTCGGCCGCGGCCTGCGCAAGACGCATGAAGTGCACGTCGCGCGCCGATACGGGCGCAGCTTGTTCGGGAGAAGGAGATTCGGCGGCAGGTTCGGCCGCTGCGTCGCGCAGCGCGTCGGACGTCACATCGGCCCCGCTTCGGCCGACGCGTCGTCGAGTCCGCGCTCGCACAGACGTTCCGCGATGCGCCGGCAGTAGTCGCGCGGCATCACCATCGGGCCGCCGCGCAGCGATTCGAGCGCCATGTCGAGCGCGAGGATCTTCGCCTGCAGCCGGCAGCGCGCGGCGCGATCGCTGACCGCCTGCAACTCGTCCTGCAGATTGCGCAGCGCGCGCAGTTGCTCGACGGCCGGCGGCACGAAGCCCGCATTCTTCAGGATACGGTTGGCCACCCGCACCTCCTCGGGCACGAGCAGGTCGTCGTCCAGCGCTTGCGGCGCGCCGGTACCCGGCAAATCGTCGAACTCGCCCCGCGCGGCGGCGGCGGCAATACGCTGTTCGACCAGGGCGTCAAGCAATCTCATCGGTCAATCGAAACAATGCGGCAGCCGAATTCTAGCAGGGTGACGCGCGTATGACAGGCACTTCGAACGAATGCTCGACATGCGATTGACGGTACGCGCGCGCCGTGCTTGTGCGGCGTTATTCCGGCCCTGTTTACGGACGTGCCCGTCACGCGACGGCCGACCGCGTCCGCGCCTTCGGAAACGGCCGAAACGTCAAGGCGATCAGGCATGCGCCGATGCCGATCACGAACGAACCGAGGTAGAGCCAGCCGTAGCTGCCGAACGCGTCGACGATCAGGCCGCCCGCGACGGGCCCCGCCGCCATCCCGAGGCTGCCGGCCATCGCGCTGCCGCCGATCACCGTGCCCATCATCCGCAGCGGAAAATTCTCGCGCGCGAGCACCGGATACAACGGCATCACGCCCGCGTAGATGAAGCCGAACAGCGTCGCCACCGCGTAGAAGCCGTCGAGCGTGCGCACGAAGTAGTAGCCGAGCGCGCCGAACGCCTGCAGCAGCAGCCCGGCGACCAGCATGCGTTTCGCGCCGAGCCGGTCGCCGAGGATCCCGAACGCGATCCGCCCGCCCATGCCGGCGAGCCCTTCGACGCTGTAGATCGACACCGCGACGATCAGCGGGATCCCGCAGGTCACCGCATAGCTGACCGTATGAAAGATCGGGCCGGAATGCGTCGCACAGCAGAAGAAGTTGGTCAGCACCAGGATCGCGAACTGCGGCGAGCGCAGCGCGTGCGCGACCGACATCGGCGCGTCGTCAGCACCGCCCGCGCCCGGCGCCGGCTGCGCGGCGTCGGGCGACGGCGCGCGGCGGATCAGCAGCGACGCCGGGATCATCACGACGGCCGCCAGCCCGGCGATGATCAGCATCGACGTGCGCCAGCCGTGTGTCGATACGAGCCAGGCGGCGAGCGGCGACATCGTCATCGGCGCCATCCCCATCCCGGCCGACACGAGCGACACCGCGAGGCTGCGGTGCGTGTCGAACCAGCCGGTCACGCACGCCATCACCGGCGCGAAGAATGCGGCGGTCGCGCTGCCGACGGCAACGCCGAAGATCAGCTGGAACGCGAGCAGCGACGACGCGCGACTGGCGAGCGCAACGCTCGTCGCCAGCAGCACCGCGCCCGTGACGACCACTGCCCGCGCGCCGATGCGGTCCGACAGCGCACCCCACGCCATGCTGGCGAACGCCATCGCGATGAAACCGAGCGTCATCGCACCGGAAATGCCGGTCATCGACCAGCCCGTGTCGCGCGCGATCGGCCGCAGGAACACGGGCAGCGAAAACATCGCGCCGATCGCGATGCAGCCCATCAGGCCGCCCGCGGCGACGATTACCCAGCGATATCGGGATTGCGGCATCTGGCATCTCCTTGTTCGTATCGGTCACCATGGAGCCGGGCGCCGACGGCGTCAACGCCGCCGCCGGCCCGGTCGACATCGATACGACGCGCGACGCATCGGGAAATCGACATGCACGCGCACCGCGCCGGCGAACCGGCGAGCGCCCGTCCATTTTGGTGACGGATCGGATCGGGGGACCCGGCCTCACGTCACCCTATTCGAACGGCCACCCCGCTCTCCTTTTCCGGATTCGGAAAGTCGAAAGCAGAAATCCTTGGTTGGGACGCGCGATCGCGCTGGCTACACTCGCCCCATCTTGTCATAACAAGTCGACCGATGCCCCCACCCAATGTCGTACCGCTGTCGCCACCGCCGCTCTACGTGCAGATCAAGGACACGCTGCGCACGCGCATCCTCGACGGCACCTATGCGCCGCACAGCCGGATGCCGTCCGAGCACGCGCTGTGCGCGATGTTCGACGTGAGCCGCATCACCGTGCGCCAGGCGCTTGGCGATCTGCAGAAGGAAGGCCTGCTATTCAAGCTTCACGGCAAGGGCACCTTCGTGTCGAAGCCGAAGGCGTTCCAGAACGTCACGTCGCTGCAGGGCTTCGCCGAAGCGATGTCGTCGATGGGCTACGAGATCGTCAACCAGTTGCGCAGCCTGCGCACCGTCAAGGCCGACCGCCATCTGGCGACGAAACTGCACGTGCCGGAGGGTGCGCCCCTCGTCGAGATTCACCGCGTGCGGCTCCTGAACCGCGAACCGGTGTCGCTCGAACAGACCTGGGTGCCGGAAGCGCTCGGCAAGCGTCTCGCGAACGCGGATCTCGCGACCCGCGACATCTTCCTGATCCTCGAGAACGACTGCGGCATACCGCTCGGCCACGCCGACGTGTCGATCGACGCGATCCTGGCCGACGACGAGATCGTCGAGGCGCTGCGCGTCGAGGAAAGCAGTCCCGTGCTGCGCATCGAGCGCCTGACGCACGACGCGTCGGGCACGCCGATCGACTACGAACATCTCTACTTCCGCGGCGACGCCTTCCAGTACCGGCTGCGCATCGACCGGCAGAAGACGCGCAAACCAGCAAGGAACCCGCGATGAATACCCATATCCATGAATACGACATCGTCGTGGTCGGCGGCGGCACGGCCGGCCCGATGGCCGCGATCAAGGCGAAGGAGCGCGACCCGTCGCTGCGCGTACTGCTGCTCGAGAAGGCCAACGTGAAGCGCAGCGGCGCGATCTCGATGGGCATGGACGGACTGAACAACGCGGTGATCCCGGGGCATGCGACGCCCGAGCAGTACACGCGCGAGATCACGATCGCGAACGACGGGATCGTCGACCAGGAAGCGGTCCACGCCTACGCGACGCACAGCTTCGCGACGATCGAGCAGCTCGATCGCTGGGGCGTGAAGTTCGAAAAGGACGGCACCGGCGACTATGCGGTGAAGAAGGTGCATCACATGGGCTCGTACGTGCTGCCGATGCCCGAAGGGCACGACATCAAGAAGGTGCTGTACCGGCAGTTGAAACGCGCACGCATCGCGATCACGAACCGGATCGTCGCGACCCGCGTGCTGACCGATGCGCAGGGCCATGCAAGCGGCGTGCTCGGCTTCGACTGCCGCACCGCGGATTTCCACGTGATCCGCGCGAAGGCCGTGATTCTCTGCTGCGGCGCGGCCGGCCGGCTGGGCCTGCCGGCATCCGGCTACCTGATGGGCACCTACGAGAACCCGACCAACGCCGGCGATGGCTACGCGATGGCCTATCACGCAGGCGCGGCGCTCGCGAACCTCGAATGCTTCCAGATCAACCCGCTGATCAAGGATTACAACGGCCCCGCGTGCGCATACGTGACGGGGCCGCTCGGCGGCTTCACCGCGAACGGCAAGGGCGAACGCTTCATCGAATGCGACTACTGGAGCGGCCAGATGATGTGGGAGTTCTACCAGGAGCTGCAAAGTGGCAACGGCCCCGTGTTCCTGAAGCTCGACCATCTGGCGGAAGAAACCATCCAGACCATCGAGCAGATCCTGCACACCAACGAGCGGCCGAGCCGCGGCCGCTTCCATGCCGGACGCGGAACCGACTACCGGCGCCAGATGGTCGAGATGCACATCTCCGAGATCGGCTTCTGCAGCGGCCACAGCGCCTCGGGCGTCTACGTGAACGCGCGCGCGGAAACGACCGTGCCCGGTCTTTACGCGGCGGGCGACATGGCCGCCGTCCCGCACAACTACATGCTCGGCGCCTTCACGTACGGCTGGTTCGCCGGGCAGAACGCCGCGGAATATGTGGCCGGTCGCGACCACGCGGCCGTCGACCGGGCACAGGTCGACGCCGAACGCGCGCGCGTGCTGGCGCCGCTCGCGCGCGACCACGGCCTCGCGCCGGCGCAGGTCGAGTACAAGCTGCGACGCATGGTGAACGACTACCTGCAGCCGCCGAAGGTGACGCGCAAGATGGAAATCGGCCTGCAGCGTTTTGCCGACATTTCTGAGGATATCGAATCGATCAAGGCCAGTCATCCGCACGAACTGATGCGCGCGGCCGAAGTGCGCGCGATCCGCGACTGCGCCGAAATGGCCGCGCGCGCGTCGCTGTTTCGCACCGAGAGCCGCTGGGGGCTTTACCACCACCGCGTCGACTTCCCGCACCGCAACGACGCCGAGTGGTTCTGCCACACGTGGCTGAGCAAGGGTGCCGACGGCACGATGCGCAGCGAGAAGCGCGCGGTCGAGCCGTACATCGTGCCGCTCGCCGACGACGAGCGCAGCGCCTACGCGCATCTGCGCATCCGTGAACCGGCCGCGCTCGCGGCCGCCCTCTGAGGAGCCTCACCGTGCCCCATACCCCGCACGACATCTTCCTGCGCAGCAGCGCGCCCGTCACGATCGACGAGGAACGCTGCATCGCCGACAAGGGCTGCACCGTCTGCGTCGACGTATGCCCGCTCGACCTGCTCGCGATCGACGTCAGCAAGGGCAAGGCCTACATGCAGTTCGACGAATGCTGGTACTGCATGCCGTGCGAGCGCGACTGCCCGACCGGCGCGGTCAAGGTCGACATCCCGTACCTGTTGCGCTGACCCGGCGCAAGACCGGCGCATCGATTCTCCCTTTCCGGATTCCGAACATCATGAACCCCACGCTACGGATTTTTCGCCTGTTCGCCGCATCGCTCGCCGTCGCGGCTGCCGGCTTCGCGCATGCCGAAACGATTCGCGTCGCGATCGGAACGCAGGACACGACGATCAACTGCGCGACCGGCGGCCTGCTGATTCGCGAACTGCATCTGCTCGACAAGTACCTGCCGCGCACCGGCAAGTATCGCGACGTGAAATACGACGTGCAATGGAAGGACTTCACTTCCGGCGCACCGCTGACCAACGAGATGGTCGCCGGCAAGCTCGACTTCGGTGCGATGGCCGACTTTCCCGGCGCACTGAACGGCGCGGCGTTCCGCAAGGCCGGCCGCAGCAGCGTGTTCATCACCGTGCTCGACGGCAGCATCGACGGCAGCGGCAACGGCATCGTCGTGCCGACGAACTCGCCGGCGCGCTCGCTGGCCGACCTCAAGGGCAAGACGATCTCGGTGCCGTTCGCCTCGACCGCGCACGGGATGCTGCTGCGCGCGATCAAGGCGCAAGGCTGGAATCCCGACACCGACGTGAACATCGTCACGCAGGCGCCGGAGGTGGCCGGCAGCGCGCTGAAGGCGAACAAGATCGACGCGCATGCAGATTTCGTGCCGTTCGCGGACCTGTTCCCGTACCGCGGCATCGCCCGCAAGATCTACGACGGCGCGCAAAGCCACGCGCCGACCTTCCACGGCGCGCTCGTCGATGCCGCCTATGCGCAGCGCTATCCGGAAGTGGTCGTCGCGTACCTGCGGGCCGTGATCGAGGCAAACCGGCTGCTCGCGGAAAACCCGGAGAAGTACAGCCTGCTGATCGAGAAGGTCACCGGCATCGACGCGCCGGTCGATTACCTGTATCACGGGCCGCTCGGCATCCAGACCCGCGGCCTGACCTGGAAGCCCGAATACCGGCAGGCCGTCGCCACCGCGATCGATACGCTCAAGCTGCTGAAGAAGACCGACACCGCGCCCGATCCCGCGACCTTCATCGACGATCGCTACATCCGCGCGGCCTTCAAGGCGTCGGGGCTCGACTACGATGCGGCGCTCAGGCATTACGGCAAGCAGCCGCTCGTCGCAAACGATGCATCGACCGGCAAGCCGATTCGCGATTTCAACGACGTCGCGCAGGTCTGGCTCGCCGGCGACGAAGCCGTGCGTCACTACGCGAGCCCGGCCGCCGCGTTCGCCGTGCTCGAGAAGCTCGGCCCGGCCGCGAAGGTGCGCGCGGTGTACGTGCACGACCATGCAAGCGGCCTGAAGCTGTTCGCCGACCAGGCGTGGTACGTGAAGGACGCGCGCGGCACGCTCACCGCGTTCCTGCTGAAGACGGGCGCCGACGCATACGCGCAGCAGGTATCGGGCGCGGTCGTCGACTACGCGGCCGCGAAGACCGGCGCCGCACAGGCGCTCGCTGCACGCTGAGCCTCGCGCTCCTTCTCCACTCATCGACACCGGACATTCGCATGGCCGCCACCTTCGAACTCGCCAAACGTCGTCTCCCCGACCCGCCGCGCACGAGCGACGGCTTCGCGTCGCGCGCCGCCACGCGCGATCGTTCCAACTCGCTGCGCCGGCGCGCCACGCGGATCGCGTCGCTCGCCGCATGCGTCGCGCTGTGGCAGGCGGCCGTCCACTGGCGGCTGTCACTCGGCATCGTCACGTTCGCGAACGTGCCCGCGCCGACCGACGTCGGCCCGGCGCTCTGGTCGTTCCTGCAATCGCCGAAGCTGCCGATGCACCTGCTCGCGAGCGTCACGCGCGTGCTGGCGGGATTCGTCGCGGCGGCCGTCGCGGGCATCGGCCTCGGGCTCGCGATCGGCCGCTACCGCGCGCTCGAGGACACGCTGCTGCCGCCGCTCGAGGTATTGCGACCGATTCCTGCCGTCGCGTGGATTCCGCTCGCGATCCTGATGTTTCCGTCGTCCGAGCTCAGCATGATGTTCATCACCTTCGTCGGCGCGCTGTTCCCGATCCTGCTGAACACCGTGCACGGCGCCGAGGCCGTCGACCCGCGGCTCGTCGCGACCGCGCGCAGCCTCGGCACGCGCGGCCTCGCGCTCTATGCGGAAGTGATCCTGCCCGGCGCCGCGCCGGCGATCTTCACGGGCCTGTCGATCGGCATGGGCACCGCCTGGTTCTGCCTCGTCACCGCCGAAATGATCGCAGGCCAGTACGGCATCGGCTATTTCACATGGGAGTCCTATACGCTGCAGAACTATCCGGACATCGTGGTCGGGATGGCGCTGATCGGCCTGCTCGGGATGGGCAGCAGCCTGCTCGTCAAGCGGATCGGCGCGGCCCTCACGCCGTGGTATGCGCCGCGCGGAGGCCGGTCGTGAGCGCGGCCGGGCTTGCCTCGCCCGCGCCGGGCCGCGTCGGCGTGCGGGCGCTGACGATCGAACTCGGGCCGCCGCACGCGCGCTTCGCCGCACTCGATGCGCTCGACGTCGATATCGCGCCGGGCGAATTCGTCTGCGTGCTCGGGCCGTCGGGATGCGGGAAATCGACGCTGCTCGGCGCGCTCGCCGGCCATGTCGCGGCCACGGAAGGCGAGATCGTCGTCGATGGCGTGCCGGTCGAGCGCCCGCATCCCGATCGCGGGCTCGTGTTCCAGCAGCACACGCTGTTTCCGTGGAAACGCGTGATCGACAACGTCGCGTTCGGCCTGAAGATGAAGGGCGTGCCCGCGCGCGAACGTCGGCGCGAAGCGGCTGCACTGCTCGAACTCGTCGGGCTCGGCGGCTACGGCGCGCACTACCCGGCCCAGCTTTCCGGCGGCATGCAGCAGCGTGTCGAGATTGCGCGCGTACTGATCAACCGGCCGCGCATCCTGCTGATGGACGAACCTTTCGGCGCACTCGATGCGCAGACGCGCCGGATGATGCAGACGCTGCTGCTCGACATCTGGTCGCGGATCGGCACGACCGTGTTGTTCGTCACGCACGACATCGAGGAGGCGCTGTTCCTCGGCGATCGCATCCTGATGCTGTCGCCACGGCCCGCACGCCTCGTCGCCGACATTCGGGTGCCGCTCGCGCGGCCGCGCACCGACGACAGCACGACCGATCCCGCGTTCATCGACATCAAGCGCCGCTGCCTCGCGCTGCTGCGCGACGCGGGATGATCCCGCGCCGCTCCTTCACCGCTTCGACCCTTCGCCCATGACCGCCTACTCCTCCGCATTCCCGTCACCCGATGCGCACGAGCACGACGCTGCCGCGCTCGTCGCGCGCCTCGCCGCCCCCGATCCGTCGGTGCGCCGCATTGCGCTGTACGAACTCGCCGACCTCGAGGATCCCGACCTCGTGCCGGCATTCGTCGCGGCGCTGCACGACGATCCATCGGCCGACGTGCGTCACGAGGCCGCGCGCGTGCTCGGCGCGTGGGAACAGCCCGACGTCGTCGACGCGCTGTGCCGCGCGCTGCTCGATCCGGACGACGCAGTCCGCGCCACTGCGGCGCAGAGCCTGTCCGAGCTGAAGGACGCCGCGTCCGGTCCCGTGCTGCGACGCTGGGCCGATCGCCCCGAACCGTTCGTGCGCGGCGCCGTGCTGCGCGGCCTGCGCGAGCTGCGTTTTGCGGATGCGTTCGAACCGGCGCTGGATGCGCTCGACGATGCGGCCGCGGCGGTGCGCAGCGAAGCCGTCGCGGTGCTCGGCTGGCTGCGGGAGCCGCGCGCGCTGGCGCCGCTCGCGCGCGTCGCGACCGACGATCCGGATGCCGAGGTGCGACGCGTCGCCGTGGGCGCCGTCGGGTTCGCACCGCCCGGCGATGCGGCTGTCTCGGCCGCGCTGCTTGCCGCGCTGCGCGACCGCGAATGGCAGGTGCGCGAGGAAGCAGCCGCGACGCTCGGCAAGCTGCGCGTCGCCCATGCTCGCGAACCGCTCGTCGCCGCGCTCGACGACGATTACTGGCAGGTGCGCGTGCGTGCGGCGCGCGCGCTCGGACAGCTGCGCGACGCGGCCGCCGCGCCGGCTGTCGCCGCACTGCTCGCGCATGCGATCAGCAACCTGCGCAAGGAAGCCGCGCTCGCGCTCGGCGAGCTGCGCGACCCGGCCACGCTGCCGGCCCTGCACGATGCGCTCGAGGATCGCGATCCGGAGGTGCGCAAGGCCGTGCGGATCGCGATCCGGCAAATCGGGGAAGCGCCATGACGCCGCCGACCGACATCATGCTCGACACGGCGGGCCGCGCGATGACGCTGCGCTGGCCGGACCGCGAAGCGCAGCGTGTGGACTATGCGCGGCTGCGCCGCGACTGTCCGTGCGCCGAATGCCGCAGGATCCGCCATGACGGCGGCAGCGTCGCCGTGCAGCCGGACATTGCGCTGGTGCGTGTGGAAGCCGCAGGGTATGGCATTCGCCTCGTGTTCGGCGACGGCCATGCGCGCGGCATCTATCCGTGGTCGTATCTGGCGGAACTCGCACATGCGTAAGACGCGTGCGGCGAAAGCGCAGCGGGCCGTCTCGATCAGCGGTTGATCGGGGTGGTGCTGCTCGCATCGGGCCGCTTCGCGTCCGGAGGCGGCCGTGTACGCTTGCCGCCGCCATTCGTCCCCCATCTCACTCGGATCGCGGCAGACACGGTTCGTGCCCCATCGCTCGCTCACGCGCCACGCGCGATCGTGACATCATCGCGTACTGACGAGAGCGCCCCCGCGCGTCCCCGCCCCTTGGTGAATGACGCTCCCATCTGCACGCTCGTCGAAACGCTGCGACACTGACGCCTGCGGCATTGGTTTCCGCTTCTCCAGGAGCACGCACATGCAGACAGCAGTCGGATTCATCGGCCTCGGCGTGATGGGCACGCCGATGGCGCTCAATCTCGCCCGGGCCGGCACGCCGCTGGTCGTGTGGAGCCGCTCGAACCGCAACGACGACGCCTTGCGCGACGCCGGCGCGCGCGTGGCCGACGGCCCCGACGACGTGTTCGCCGCGTGCCGCACCGTGATCCTGATGCTGGCGAACGACGCGGCGACCGACGCCGTTCTTGGACGCGGCACGGCGGATTTTGTCCGCCGCGTCGCCGGACACACGATCGTCAACATGGGCACGCATCCGCCCGAATACTCGCGCACGCTGGCCGACGAAGTCGCCGCCGCATCGGGCCGCTACGTCGAGGCGCCCGTGTCGGGCTCGCGCAAGCCGGCCGAAGCGGGCCAGCTCGTCGTGATGCTGGCCGGCGCGCCGGACGACGTCGACGCGGTGCGCTCGCTCGTGCAACCGCTGTGCCGCGACAGCTTCGTGTGCGGCGACGTGCCGGCGGCGCTGACGATGAAGCTCGCGGTCAACCTGTTCCTGATCACGATGGTCACGGGCCTGACCGAGGCCACGCATTTCGCGCAGCGTCACGGCATCGATCTCGCGCGCTTCGCCGACGTACTGAACGCGGGCCCGATGGCGAGCGACGTGTCGCGCGTGAAGCTCGGCAAGCTCGTCGAATCGGATTTCTCGGTGCAGGCGGCAATTACCGACGTGCTGAAGAACGCGCGCCTCGTCGCCGAAGCGGCGAGAAGCATCGGCATCGCGTCGCCGCTGCTCGACATCTGCCATGCGCTGTACGGCGAAACCGAGCGCGCCGGACACGGATCGGACGACATGGTCGCCGTGATCCGCGCGATCGAGCAGCGAACCGACGCGGCGCGATGAGCCGCCGGCATACACGCGGGTTGGCCCGCGATCACGCTTGAGGAACGCCATGTCCGAATCGTCGCGCGCCGCCCGCCCCGTTCCTGCCGTGATCGGCGTCGTGCTTCGCGGGCAGGACGTATTGCTCGTGCGTCGCGCGAATCCGCCGGACGCCGGCCGCTGGGGCTTTCCCGGTGGCAAGATCGAGCCCGGCGAGCCGGTCGCGGACGCGGCCGTGCGGGAGATCGTCGAAGAAACGAGCGTCGAGGTCGAGGCACTGGACGTGTTCACCGCACTCGATGCATTCGACCGCGATGCCGACGGCACGCTGCGCTACCACTTCGTGCTGGTCGTCGTGCTCTGCAGATGGCTGCGCGGGACGCCCGTCGCCGGCGACGATGCGCTCGATGCACGCTGGTTCGGTGTCGCCGAACTCGATCGCGACGATCTCCCGATGAGCGCCGGCGTGCGGGACGTCGCGCGGCGTGCAGCTGAACGGGCGGCGGCGCTTGGCGAAGCGCGGTAAGGGTCGTGAATGCGGGATGGCGCGGTCTTTGTCGCGCTGGCCGACGGGCGACCGCGCAATCAGTTCGTCAATCCGCATCGAACCGCTGGCGAAGCGCCTCGGCCGACGAGTCTCCGCCCGTCAGCGGCCACCGCCCGACGATGTCGTAGCGCTTCCTGCCGAGCCAGCTGTGGATCAACACGAATTCGTTCACGATCCACGTAACGGGCTCGATGCAGGGCTGCTCGGGCCCGCGTTCACCGTACAGCAAGGTCACGTGCGGTGTGAAGCGCGCGGCCGAGACACGCAGGCCGGCCCTTCTCAGCGCCTCGCGAAGTTGCTGCTGAAAGGCGATCAACGCGTCCGCGCCGGCGCTTGACGTCAGCACCCGCGGTTGATGGCCCGGCCGACCGTTGAAGCTGACGATCCTGTCGAAGGTCACGCGGAAGGCGGATGCAGCGATGCGATCCGCCGCGGCGCATGCGCGCGCGATGACGGCACCCGGCGCATACGCGAAGTCGCCCAGCGAATACAGCGTGACGTGCAGACGTTCGGTGCGCAGCACCTCTGCCTTTCCTGGCGTTCCCGATCGGCAGTCTTCGGCCAGCGCCGCAATACGCGCGGCCGCGCCCGGATCGGGCATCACCGCGAAGAAGAAGCGATGCTCGGGAGCCGGTGGCGGCAAGTCGAATCCGGGTAGCGTCAGCTGGGTCACGGCAGCATGGCAGGCAAACCAGTGCGAAGCGCCCATTATCGTCAATCGGCGACCGGCCCGCTCGCCGTGACGACGAGACGGCAAAAACCGGTCGCTGCCGGGCATGGACGGGGCCATCGCCGGCGCGAAGATGCTACCCTCTCGGCCGAACCACAAATCGCCGCGAGAAGTAACAGGACTTGACCATGCAAACCGTTGCGGTACTGGACTTTGAAACAACCGGGCTTTCGCCGAATCTCGGCGACCGCGCGACCGAAATCGCCGTCATCCTGCTCCGGGACGGGCAGATCGTCGACCGTTATCAAAGCCTGATGAATGCAGGCAGACGCATCCCGTCCGATGTCGTCGCGCTCACCGGCATCACGAACGACATGATCGCATCGGCCCCGCCCGCGGCAAAGGTCATGAAAGAAGCGGCGGCGTTCGTTGGCAAGCATGCGGTCGTGGCCCACAACGCCGGTTTCGACAAACGGTTCTGGCAGGCCGAACTCGGCCGTCTCGATGTCAGCGCCGAGCACGCCTTCGCATGCACGATGCTGGTCGCGAGACGCATCTACCCGGACGCCCGGAGCCATCGTCTGTCCAGTCTCGCGGAGATGCTGCAGTTGCCGAAATCGGGCCGTGCGCACCGCGCGATGGTCGATGCGGAAATGGCCGGTCATCTCTGGTGCAGGCTGCAGCACGACATCGCCCGAACCTACGGACTCGACCGGATCGATCACACGCTGATGACGCAGGTACAGGCGACGAGCAAGGCGAAAGTGCCGACGTACTTGCGCTCGCTGGGGCGGTCGCGCGGGTGAGCGTGCGTGGGCACATTGCAATCTTCGTGAGCCCATATCCGGTTTAATGTGTCACGAAGATCACATTTCCGCCTGCTCGCCCGGGCTGACTGAACAGCTTGACGTCACACCGACACCGGGCGCGTTCACCGCGAGTTTTTGACGACCATGACCCGCGCGCAACGGCCGCCGGGCCTCCCGCCCTCGCGAAGCCGCAGGCACGCCCGCCGATGCTTCGTCGGCGCCTTTGCACCGCAAACACCGTAGCGGTCATTCGACACCGGCACTTCGGTGGTCGACAATCGATGCCACACGCCTTGTCCGAATCACCAAGACCATGTCTACGCCTACGCTACGCCTCATCGACCGTCAGCTTTCGAGTGACGTAGAACGATTGCAAAACGTGTTGGAGGGCGCCCCAGGTTATAGCCTGGCCGTCGAAGGAAGGTTGCCCGGCCCTGGCGCCGCCATTGAGGTACTTGATGCGCTACCGCCGGGCAAAGACTATGCGGACAAATTCGTTTACGAAATTGCCCACGATGGCGAGGCGGTCGGATGTCTTGAGATGGTGAGAGGCTACCCGGAAACCGACATCGCGTTCATCGGCCTCTTGCTGTTCCGGGAGGAATCGCAGGGCCGCGGATTCGGCCCACAGGTTCTGCAAATGGCTGAAGCCATCTGCACGGGTTGGCAATGCCGCGCATTGCGTCTTGCCGTCATCGACACAAACCCGCGAGCGCTCGAATTCTGGAAGCGCGAGGGCTTCGTCGAACTACTTCGCAAGCCGGCGATAGATTACGCTGGACAAGCGATCGTGATGCAACGCGGGTTGGTTACGCGTCCGGCTTGACTCGAGCATCGAACGACCGCTTTCGGCGCCGCCGAATGACCGCAACTGGCCGGCTAGCGCCCGACACGGTCAGCGCAAATCGCCCCTGAACAGCCATCGGCGCTCGGCAAAAACAGACGCTCGCGAAGTTCGAAAAGCCCAATCGATCAGTTCGGCAGCCCGTTGACGACGATCAGCACCGCCCACCCTAGCAGGACGATGCCCAACGGTGCGCTAAGTCGGCGTCCGTGGGGCAGATTCTTCTCGGCCGACATCACTGCGCCGAGCGCCAGCATCCATCCAATGCTGCCGGTACCAACGGCAAACATCAGGCACATCAGCACCCAGCAACATCCGACGCAAAACAGGCCATGACGTATCCCGAGCAGGAAGCTGTCGCGATGCGCGTTGCTTCCGTGCCACTGCTCGCTGACAAACATCAGCGGGGAGCGACATTTGTCGAGACACCGGTACTTGATCGAACTGAACTGATACCCGCCTGCGAGCGCCAGTATGGCGGCACCGACGACCCATCCATGCCACGCCAGCCACGGTGTCCGCCGCACCAGTTCGTGCAGGCCCGCATCGCTTGCGTGAGCAAGGAGGCCGAACGCGCTCCACACGGACAGATAACCGAGCACCACCAGCAGCAGCAGGCGCTTGCGATCCGGGCGCGCGGCTGTCAACCGCTCGAATATCTGCAGCAACGGCAGCATGGTCGGCAACATCATGGCCACGATGATCAATAGCCACGCGGCGATGTGCAGAACGGCCGGAACAACGACGAGGCCCGCCGGGGCCACGCTGCACAATCCGGCCAAGCCTGTTTCAGACCAGTCGACGTAATGCAGGTAGCGAGCGTAAGGGCTGCTGTCCCACGCCCATAGGATGACCCACGCCGCGGCGATCAGCGTGACCGCCAGCGGCACGAACAGTCGGGGGCGCGAAACCGCGTTCATTGCGATACCCGGACAATAGGCAAGCGCCCGCGACAATCACGACTGGAAGGCGAAATATCCTTGAATGGCGTTGTGTCCGTGCAGATCGACATCGATGTCGAGTTTCGGTTCGTGCATCCGGAACGTGCCGGCCTTGCCGACGAACGCGGGGGACCCTGGAATCGTCGAGAAAATGCTTTCGACCAGTTTCGTCGGCTCGCCGGTGGGGCCGAGGTACGGTTCGAGTTCGGCGTAAGTGGCGTTGCCGACCTTGAGGGTGCCTTTGCCCTCCTGCACGTCGAACGCGATCGGGGCGCGCTCGATCGCCACGATCTCGCCGAACAGTTGGGCGAAATCGGCTATCGGGCCGCCGTGCTCGCCCCGATAGACGCTGGCGAGCGCCTCGTATTGGGCGTCGCTCGCGCGCTCGTCGATGAAAAGGATCACACGCCAGTTGCCCTGCAACACGTTGCCCGGAAGGAATGCGGCACAGGCGACCGTCAATCCCGATATGTCCACACCGTCCACTGCGCCCTTGTCATAGTGATAGGCGACGGTCGCCTTGCAGGTGCCGTTGTCGGGATCCTCGCCGATCCAGCAGGGGCAAAGTACCTTGCAATCGCACACTTCCAGTATGCGTCCCTCCAGGCTGTAGCTCATGATGACCTCCGCTGCCGCGCACGCCCCGGACATGACCGGTACCAAGCTTTAAATATATTCATCCCCGGCGGACTCGGCGGGTAATTTGAAATATATGAAAACCCTAGGCCGCCTGGGTTGCGGCCTGCGCCGGTTCGCGGCTCGCCGTCCGTTTACGCCGGGATTTCCCGGCGCACCATGAGGTGCGAGACTGAGGTGATTTCTCCTACGATTGCTGCAGAAGTCAGCGCGATCGGGAGCGTCAGGCTTTGCCGAATGACCGCTTCCCGGCACGGCGTTCCGGAGACGGCTCCTGACGCCATCCGCCCGAAGCGGAGTCTATTGACGCAGGCTCGATCTGACATGAAGCCCGGCTTGCGAAGATCGAGGAGCGAGCCGATTCACTCTCGATAAACTATGTCGTCCTAATTTCTGATCCGACGACAGTCGCAAGCCGTGGTCAGAAACCGCCCCCTTCAACCGAGCTACTGGCACGTCGGCGTTCAGACAGGGGCCCAGGTACCGTCAATGAGTCTGACGGTATCAAGCAGGCTCTGCGCACAGACTCTGCTGATACCGTCAGAAATACCGTCAAATCGGGGGCGCTGCCACCCGACACGACATCGACTGAAACGAAAAAATCCTCGCGACTTTCAACAGGTCAGACATCACTCTGGCAATCGATAATCGAGCACGATTATTTACCAGCTGACAGAACCAGATGATTCAACAGAGGATTTTCCCGCCCTCACTCCCACTCGATCGTCGCCGGCGGCTTCCCCGAGATGTCGTACACCACGCGATTGATCCCGCGCACCTCGTTGATGATCCGGTTCGACGCGCGGCCGAGCAGCGCATACGGCAGGTGCGCCCAGTGTGCGGTCATGAAGTCGGTCGTTTGCACCGCGCGCAGCGACGTCACGTAGTCGTACGTGCGGCCGTCGCCCATCACGCCCACCGACTTCACCGGCAGGAACACCGCGAACGCCTGGCTCGTCAGGTCGTACCAGCTCTTGCCGACATCGGCTTCGCCGCACAGGCCGGCCGCCGCATCCTGCGCGGTCGCGACCGTATTGCGCAGTTCCTCGATGAAGATCGCGTCCGCGCGGCGCAGCAGGTCCGCATACTCGCGCTTCACTTCGCCGAGAATCCGCACGCCGAGACCCGGGCCCGGGAACGGATGGCGGTACACCATCTCCGGCGGCAGGCCGAGCGCGACGCCCAGCTCGCGCACTTCGTCCTTGAACAGATCGCGCAGCGGCTCGAGCAGCTTCAGGCCGAGCGTTTCCGGCAGGCCGCCGACGTTGTGGTGGCTCTTGATCGTCGTCGCCTTCTTGGTCTTGGTGCCGCCCGACTCGACCACGTCCGGATAGATCGTGCCCTGCGCGAGCCACTTCGCGTTGGTCAGCTTCTTCGCCTCGGCCTGGAACACCTCGACGAATTCGCGGCCGATGATCTTGCGCTTCTGCTCCGGATCGGTCACGCCGGCCAGGTGGCCGAGGAACTGCTCCGACGCGTCGACGTGCACGACCTTCGCATGCAGGCGGCCCTGGAACATGTCGAGCACCATCTTGCCTTCGTTCAGGCGCAGCAGGCCGTGATCGACGAACACGCAGGTCAGCTGGTCGCCGATCGCGCGATGAATCAGCGCAGCCGCGACGCTCGAATCGACGCCGCCCGACAGGCCGAGAATCACTTCCTCGTCGCCGACCTGCTCGCGAATCTTCGCGACGGCTTCCTCGATGTGGTCGCGCATGATCCAGTCGGCCTTCGCACCGGCGATCTGCAGCACGAAGCGCTCGATGATCTGGCGGCCCTTCACCGTATGCGTGACTTCCGGGTGGAACTGCACCGCGTAGTAGCCGCGCGCCTCGTCGGCCATGCCGGCGATCGGGCAGCTCGGCGTCGAAGCCAGCAGCGTGAAGCCCGGCGGCAGCTCGGTGACCTTGTCGCCGTGGCTCATCCAGACCTTCAGCATCCCGTGGCCTTCGGACGTCTTGAAATCCTCGATGCCGTCGAGCAGGCGCGTATGGCCGTGCGCGCGCATTTCCGCGTAGCCGAATTCGCGATGGTCGCTCCACTCGACCTTGCCGCCGAGCTGCACGGCCATCGTCTGCATCCCGTAGCAGATGCCGAGCACCGGCACGCCGAGATCCCACACGGCCTGCGGCGCGCGCAGCTGGTGGTCTTCGTACGTGCTCGCATGACTGCCCGACAGGATCACCGCCTTCGGCGCGAACTCGCGGACGAAGTCGTCGGACACGTCGTTCGGATGGATTTCGCAGTAGACGTGCGCTTCGCGCACGCGCCGCGCGATCAGTTGGGTGACTTGCGAACCGAAGTCGAGAATCAGGATTTTGTCGTGCATGGCTGCGGACGGGATGAAGAGAATAAGAAAAGCAGCGCATCGAGCGCTGCGTCAAAAGCATGGACAGCGGCGTCGGGCGGCAGGCGGCACGCGCGACGCATGGCCGGTCAATCCTGCATCGGCGGGCGCTCGTCGAGTGCGACGGTGCCAGACGATCTGCCGGAGGCGGTCGAAGCCGCGGGAGACGACGGTGCGACAGGCGCCACCGGGCGGCTGACGACCGGCTCGACCCGCTGCGGCGCGGCTGCCGGCATCGCCGGCTCGCCCGCAGGCGTGGCCGGCGCACGCGCGTCGAGCGCCTGCGCCTTCTCGCGCCGCCGCACGGCCGACGCGAGACGCACGCCGCCGAGACCGAGCACGATCAGCGCGACGCCGGCAATCGCCGACAGCACCCGGCCGGCCGCCGCGAGCGCGGGACCGTTGCCGGTGCCGATCGACCACACGATCGTCAGCACGCCGGTCAGCCAGTTCACGTGGCCGACCGCGCGTGCGACGGGCGCCGTCAGGTCGCCGTTGATCGCCGCATGAAACGCCAGCCACGCGAGCCCGAGCAGCGCGATGCCGAACGCCTGGCCGAGCATCGCCGGCTGGACGTTCGCAAGCTGCAGCGCGTTGAACAGCGCCTGCCAGGGCGTCAGCACGAACAGCACGCCGAACGCCAGCAGCAGCACGGCATCGATGATCAGCACGGCTCGCAGCAGCGGTTTCATCGGCAATCAGTCCACGTGGTAGTTCGGGGCTTCCTTCGTGATCTGCACGTCGTGCACGTGCGACTCGCGCATGCCCGCGGCGGTGATCTGGACGAATTCGGCCTTCTCGTGCAGCTCGTCGATGGTCCGGCAGCCGCAGTAGCCCATGCTCGCGCGCACGCCGCCAACCAGCTGGAACAGGATCGCGTTGACCGAACCCTTGTACGCGACGCGACCTTCGATGCCCTCCGGCACGAGCTTGTCGATGTTCGCCGAGTTGTCCTGGAAGTAGCGGTCGGCCGCACCGTCCTTCATCGCGCCGACGGAGCCCATGCCGCGATACGACTTGTACTGGCGGCCCTGGTACAGGAACACGTCGCCCGGCGCCTCTTCGGTGCCCGCGAACATGCTGCCCATCATCACCGCATTCGCGCCGGCCGCGAGGGCCTTCGACACGTCGCCCGAGAAACGCACGCCGCCGTCGGCGATGCACGGCACGCCGGTGCCCTTCAGCGCCTCGGCGACGTTCGCGATCGCGCTGATCTGCGGCACGCCGACGCCCGCGACGATCCGCGTCGTGCAGATCGAGCCCGGGCCGATACCGACCTTGACAGCGTCCGCGCCGTATTCGACGAGCGCCTTCGCGGCGGCGGCCGTCGCGATGTTGCCGCCGATCACCTCGACGTGCGGGAAGTTCTGCTTGACCCAGCGCACGCGCTCGAGCACGCCCTTGCTGTGGCCGTGCGCGGTATCGACGACGATCACGTCGACGCCGGCCTGCACCAGCAGCTCGACGCGTTCTTCGTTGTCCGGGCCGACGCCGACCGCCGCGCCCGCGCGCAGCTTGCCGTGCTCGTCCTTGCACGCGTCCGGGTGCTCGGTCTGCTTCGTGATGTCCTTGACGGTCATCAGGCCGCGCAGTTCGAACGCGTCGTTGACGACCAGCACGCGCTCGAGGCGGTGGCTGTGCATCAGCGCCTTCGCTTCGGCGAGCGGCGTGCCTTCCTTGACGGTGACGAGGCGTTCGCGCGGCGTCATGATCGACTTGACCGGCTCGTCGAGGCGCGTTTCGAAACGCAGGTCGCGGTTCGTGACGATGCCGACGAGCTGCGGGCCCTCGACGACCGGGAAGCCCGAGATGCCATGCTGGCGCGACAGCGCGATCACGTCGCGCACCTTCATCTGCGGCGGCACCGTGATCGGGTCGCGCACGACGCCCGACTCGAAACGCTTGACCTTCGCGACTTCGCGGGCCTGCTCGGCCGGCGTGAGGTTCTTGTGGATGATGCCGACGCCGCCCTGCTGCGCCATCGCGATCGCGAGACGACCTTCGGTGACGGTGTCCATCGCGGCGGACACGAGCGGCATGTTCAGGGAGATGTTGCGGGTCAGCCTGGTCTTGAGGCTGGTGTCGCGCGGCAGAACGTCGGAGAACGCCGGGACGAGGAGCACGTCATCGAAAGTGAGTGCTTTTTGGATCAGACGCATGGCAAATCCTATGGGCGCAAAAGCGAATTATACGCGAAGCGCCGTGAATTTTCACAACACGAACAACGGGTTAGCCCTTTCCGGACGTTCGGGGGCCGAATCGTTCGAATCGTCGTTCGGTTCGTTTTCGATCGCCTTTCGTTTCCCCCCGGCAGGGAGCCGTTCGCGCAATGGGCCGCGTCGGGCGCTGGCGCGCGCCGTTTCGGGCCGCGTCCGGTCGGAGGAACGTTGCGCGCCCTCCTCTCGCTACACAACGCCTGCCGCGCGCGCGAGCATCGCGACACCCGCCCCGATGGCAATGCCGCCGACGATCCGCGCGATCTGGCGACCCGCCGGCATCAACCGCTCGGCCGCGATCGCGACCGTCACCGCGACCATTGCGCGCAGGTCCATGATGCCGGCGGCCAGCGCGACGGCCATCAGGTTCCCGCAGCACGCGCCGCAATCCCGCGCGGTCCGGATCCCGAACCGCCACGCGGCGCCGGCGCCCGCGCGCGGCACGTCCCCGCCTGCCGCCGCATGCCGGCAGCAGGCCAGCCGGCGCGCCTTCCATCCGGAGAATTGCAGCGCGCCCGCGCCGAGCACCGTCGCGCCGGCCGCGAACGGCACCGCCCGCGCGAGCGCCGGCAGTCGCGCCGCGGCCGCCATCAGTGCGTCGCCGAGCGGAAATACCAGCATGCCGACCACCATCCACGCCGAGAAATAGCCGGACGCCATCGCCGCGACATACGCGCTCGCGCGCATGGCGCCCGGCACGCTCGCGCCGAGCCGGCGCCGGTAGCGCCACAGCGCCGGCGCGAGCACGGGCAGCATCATCGTCACAATCATCGCGCCCCACATTCCGCAGAACGCCGCGAACGCGTCGCCGGCCCGCGAGCCGCACGGACGCAGCCAGGCGGCCGACATCGTCCAGCCGCCGTGCATCGGCACGCCGGCCATCGCGTCCATCGATGCGTGCTGCACCAGCATCGCCGCGGCGGCGGCCGCGAACACCGCGGCGAGCACGGCACCGAATCCGCGCCGGTCGGCGCCCGCCTCGACGGCCACGGGTTTCATGGTCCGCTCCGCTCGTCTTGCCCGACCGCGCTCAGCCGCGCGCGTACTCGTCGTGCCGGCGCCACCAGACACCCGTCTCGTTGCGCCCGCGCGGCGCGCGGTCGAGCCACTGGTACATCCCCCACAAGCCGTCGAGGCCGCGCGCATAGGTCGAATACGTGTGATAGACGACGCCGTCCTCGCACACGAACGCGCTCATCCCCGGCCGGTCGAGCGAGTAGGTGGCCGCATCGGTGCCGCACGTCGCCGCGAACTGCGCGACGGCCGGCGGCGGCGGATCCATGTCCATCGCGTGGCCCGCGCGGGCGTAGTTGTATTCGACCTCGCCTGCGCGCTGCTGTGTTTCGGTGAACGACACATTGAAGTCGAAGTTGAAATCGCTGCCGACCGACGACGCCCACGGAAACCGCCAGCCCATCCGCTGCCGGTAGGCCAGCAGCTTCGCGAGCGGTGCGCGCGACACGGCCGTGAGCGTCACGTCGTGATTCGCCAGATGGACGGCAAAGCCGTCGAAGCCGTCGGCGAGCGCCGAGCAGGACGGGCACCCGGCCCGGTAGTCGGGGCCGAACATGAAGTGATAGACGAGCAGCTGCGAGCGACCGAGAAACAGGTCCGCCAGCGTCGCCGGCCCGTCGGCGGTGTCGAACCGGTAGGTCTTGTCGACCCGCACCCGGGGCAGCGCCTGGCGCCGCCGTGCGAGTTCGTCGCTCTGCCGCGTCAACGCCTTTTCGGCATCGAGCAGCGAAATCCGCGCAGCCAGCCATTCGTCGCGCGTTCCGGTCGGGTGAGTCGTCATCGTGGGTGCCTCCATTCGGTCTGTATCCGGGCACGGCGTACCGGGCCGTGTGCGTGGTGCTAGATTAGTGCCGGGCATCGAACCGGAGGGAGTGACAAGTGTGTCGGGATTCGAATGGATTCGCTGATCACTGCGGCCGCGCGCGCACTCGCGGTCGGTGACGCGCTCGGCGCGCTGAACCGCGTCGCGCTGCGCGACGATGCGCCCGCGCTGGCCTTGCGCGGCATCGCGATGGCGCAGCTCGGCGACTTCGAGCGCGCGCGCGTGCTGGTCCGCGGCGCGGCACGCGCGTTCGGCGCGAAGGAAGCGGTGGCCCACGCGCGCTGCGTGGTCGCGGAAGCCGAGATCGCGCTCGCGTCGCGCGATCTCGGCTGGCCGTGGCGTGCGCTCGATGCGGCGTGCGCGACGCTCGACGCGCACGGCGATCGCGCGAATGCCGCGCATGCGCGCTATCTGCATGTGCGTCGCCTGCTGCTGATCGGACACGTCGACCAAGCCGAACGGCTGCTCGCGACGCTCGACCCCGCGCCGCTACCCGCCGCATTGTGCGCCACGCACGAACTGATCGCGGCCGGCATCGCGATGCGCCGCATCCGCGCACACACCGCCCGCGCGGCACTCGCACGTGCACGCGAGGCCGCGCACGACGCGGGCATCGCCGCGCTGACGGCCGAAGTCGACGCCGCATGCCGGCTGCTGGCCGCCCCGGCGGCGCGGCTCATCGTGCGCGGCGCATCGCGGCTCGCATCGCTCGACGAAGTCGAGGCGCTGCTGGCATCGAGCGCGCTCGTCTTCGATGCGTGTCGTCATACGGTGCGCGACGCGCGCACGACCGTGTCGCTCGCGCGCCGCCCGGTGCTGTTCGAACTCGCGCGCCTGCTCGGCGAAGCGTGGCCCGCCGACGTGTCGCGCCACGCGCTGGTGGCCGCCGCGTTCCGCGCGAAACAGGCGGACGAGTCGCATCGCGCGCGGCTGCGTGTCGAGATCGGACGGCTGCGTGCGGTGCTGCGGCCGCTCGCGAACCTCAACGCGACACCGCGCGGCTTCGCACTCGAGCCGCTCGGCGTGCGCGAGACCGTCGTGCTCGCGCGCCCGGTCGACGACCGCCACCCGGCCGTGCTGGCGCTGCTCGCCGACGGCGAAGCGTGGTCGAGTTCGGCGCTGGCGCTCGCGCTCGGCGCGAGCCAGCGCACCGTGCAGCGCGCGCTCGACGCACTCGGGGAAGCCGGCAAGGTGCAGGCGATCGGCCGCGGCCGCGCGCGCCGCTGGATGATGCCGCCGCTGCCCGGATTCGCGACGACCTTGTTACTCCCCACGCTGGTGCCGGACGACTAGGATCCGTTTACGCGGGCAGCACCCGACGAAACCCCTATCGAACGACGAGGCGACGACGATGAAACGATCAAAGGCAGACATCATGCGCGAATACGGCCCGTTTCCGGGCGTCGACGGCGTACACGGCGTCACGTTCGACGGACGACACGTATGGTTCGCGTCCGGCGACAAGCTGAACGCGCTCGATCCGGAGCGCGGCACGACACTGCGGGCGCTCGATATCGCCGCGCACGCGGGCACCGCCTTCGACGGCCGCCATCTGTTCCAGATCGTCGAGGACCGGATCGAGAAAATCGATCCGGAATCGGGCCGCGTGCTCGCGACGATCCCCGCGCCCGGCGGCGGCGGCGATTCCGGGCTCGCCTGGGCCGAAGGCACCTTGTGGGTCGGCCAGTACCGCGAGCGCAAGATCCACCAGGTCGATCCGCAATCGGGCGCGGTGCTGCGCACGATCGAATCGAATCGCTTCGTCACCGGCGTGACATGGGTCGACGGCGAGTTGTGGCACGGCACCTGGGAAGCCGACCAGAGCGAATTGCGGCGCATCGATCCGCAGACCGGACAGGTACTGGAGCAACTCGACATGCCGGACGGCATCGGGGTGTCGGGGCTCGAATCGGACGGCGGCGAGCGTTTCTTCTGCGGCGGCGGCAACAGCGGCAAGCTGCGCGCCGTGCGCCGCCCCGCGCGCAACGCCTCGCACGACGACGGCAGCGCAACCGACGCCGATCACGCGCCCGGCCGCTGACTGACCGGCCCGCCCCGCGCTCCGAGTGCAGGAATGAACAAGACGCGACGGCACCGCCGCCGCTAAGATGCGCGCTCGTCAGTGATTCGTTCGGAGCAGTCGATGCAGCGCGGTGTGGTGTATGGTGTCCTGGCCGGTGCCCTGTGGGGCATGGTGTTTCTCGTTCCGCGGCTGCTGACCGACTTCTCGCCGCTGCTGCTGAGCATCGGCCGCTACGCGATGTACGGTCTCGTCTCGTGCGCGGCCGCGCTGCCGGCCGCGCGTTCGCTGCTCGCGCGACTGACCCGCGCCGACCTGGTCGCGCTCGTGCGGCTCGCGCTGATCGGCAACGTCGCGTACTACCTGCTGCTGGCCTGCGCGGTGCACCTGATCGGCATCGCGCCGACGTCGCTGATCGTCGGCGTGCTGCCCGTGACCGTCACGCTCGTCGGCCTCGGCGACCACGGCGCGATGCCGCTGCGACGCCTCGTCGGGCCGCTCGCGCTGGTCGTCGCCGGCATCGCGTGCATCAACGTCGACCTGTTCACGTCGTCGGCCTCGCACGCGACCACGCTCGGCCAGAAACTCGCCGGCATCGCGTGCGCCAGCGGCGCGCTGGCAAGCTGGACCTGGTATGCGGTCGCCAACGCGCGCTACCTGCAGCGCCATCATCGTTTCAGCGGCAACGAATGGTCGGTGCTGTGGGGCGTCGTGACGGGGCTGATCGGCGCGCTTTGCTGGGCCGTGATCCTCGCGCTGCCGGCCGGCACCGTGCAGGCCGCGGTTCCGGCCTCGCGCTGGCAACTGTTCTGGCTGCTGAACCTGGTGCTCGCGATCGGCGCGTCGTGGCTCGGCAACGGGCTGTGGAACGCCGCGTCGAAGCGCTTGCCGCTGACGCTGTCGGGCCAGCTGATCGTGTTCGAGACCGCGTTCGCGATGCTGTACGCGTTCATCTACGACCAGCGGATGCCGCGCCTGCTCGAGATCGCCGCGCTCGCGCTGCTGCTGGCGGGCGTCTACGCGTCGGTGCGCCGGCATGGCGATACCGGCGAGCCGCCGCGGCGTGCAGCGGCGAACGCGAACGTCACCGCGCACTGAGCGCGGCGACGTTTGATCGGACGAATGACGGAAACAACGGACCGCGCGTCAGCGCGCGTCCTTGTGCATCCACTTGCGGCCCTCGATGGAGCCGTCGCGGCGCGACTTGTCGACGCGCCGCTGGCGCGCGATTTTCGGATCGACGATCAGCGGGCGGTAGATCTCGACGCGGTCGTGATCGGCGAGCGGCGCATCGAGCGGCGCGAGCTTGCCGTACACGCCCGTCTTCGCGTGGGCGAGATCGATCTCCGGGTGCATCGCCAGCACGCCGCTCGCCTCGATCGCCGCGCGCACGGTCGCGCCTTCGGGCAAGGACACCGGAATCAGCGTCTGGCGATCCGGCAGCGCATAACAGACTTCGATCGACAACATCGCCTTACCCCTTGCCATAGCGCTGGTCCGCGCGCTTGACGAACGAATCGACGAACGTGTTCGCGATGTGGCTGAACACGGGGCCGATGATTTTCTCGAGCAGGATGCTCGAAAACTCGTAATGCAGCGCGAATTCGATCTTGCACGCGTCGGCGCGCAGCGCCGTGAAGCGCCACGAACCGGTGAACTTCTTGAACGGGCCGTCCGCGAATTCCATGTCGATGCGCGTCGGGCGCTGCTGCGTGTTGCGCGTCGCAAAATGCTGCTTGATGCCCTTGAAGTTGATGTCGATGCGCGCTTCCATCCCGCTGTCGTCCTGGCGACGAATCTCGACGCCGCCGCACCAGGGCAGGAAATTGGGGTAGTCGGCCACGTCGGTGACGAGGTCGAACATCTGTTCCGCCGAGTGACGGATCAATACGGTTTTCTGGACATCTGCCATAAATCGCGCGGCATCGCTGAAGGTGGGAAAGCAAGCCGGGCGATTCCCGCCCCGCTTTGCTAAAATCGTGATTTTAAACGAGTTGGCCCGATCCTTTCATGAGCATCATCGACAACAGGAAAGCGCACTTCGATTACCACATCGAGGAACGCTACGAAGCGGGGCTCGTGCTCGAGGGCTGGGAAGTCAAGGCGCTGCGCGCCGGGCGCGGCCAGATCAAGGAAGGCTACGTCGTGATCAAGCACGCGGAGATCTTCCTGATCGGCACGCACATCAGCCCGCTGCCCGAGGCCTCGACGCACATCAAGCCCGATCCCGTGCGCACGCGCAAGCTGCTGCTGCACCGCGACGAGATCAAGAAGCTGATCGGCAAGGTCGAGCAGCGCGGCTATACGCTCGTGCCGCTGAACTTCCACTACAAGGGCGGCCGCGTGAAGTGCGACATCGCGCTGGCAAAGGGCAAGAAGCTGCACGACAAGCGCGAAACCGAGAAGAAGCGCGACTGGGAACGCGAGAAGGCGCGCATCATGCGCGCAGGCGCCTGACGCCTCGCATCCCCCCGCGTCAAAATGACACGGCCCGCTCGACGCGGGCCGTTGTTCTTTCTGCGAAACGTGACGCGACGCGAAGGCCTCAGCCCTTCCCGCTCGACGCACCGCCCGCGCCCGGCGTCGCGCGCTTGACGATCGTCAACGCCGACGCGATCGCAGTCCCGAGATCCGACAGGTCCGACGGCACGATCAGCGTATTGCCCTGCTTCGCCAGATTCGAGAACGCGCCGACATACTGCTCGGCCACCTTCAGGTTCACCGCATCCATCCCGCCCTGCGACTGGATCGCGCTCGCGATCTTCTGGATCGCCTGCGCATTGGCCTCGGCCACCGCGAGAATCGCCGCGGCCTCGCCCTGCGCCTGGTTGATCGCGGCCTGCCGCTCGCCTTCGGACTTCTGGATCGCTGCCTCGCGCGCGCCCGACGCAAGATTGATCTGCTCCTGCTTGCGGCCTTCCGACGCGGCGATCAGCGCACGCTTCTCGCGCTCCGCGGTGATCTGCGCCTGCATCGCGTGCAGGATCTCCTTCGGCGGCGTCAGATCCTTGATCTCGTAGCGCAACACCTTCACGCCCCAGTTCGCCGCGGCCTGGTCGAGCGCCGACACGATGTTGTGGTTGATGAAGTCGCGCTCCTCGAAAGTCTTGTCGAGCTCGAGCTTGCCGACCACCGAACGCAGCGTCGTCTGCGCGAGCTGCGTGATCGCGAGCACGAAGTTGCTCGACCCGTACGACGCCTTCATCGGATCGGTGACCTGGAAGTACAGCACGCCGTCGACCTGCAGCTGCGTGTTGTCGCGCGTGATGCAGATCTGGCTCGGCACGTCGAGCGGGATCTCCTTCAGCACGTGCCGGTATGCGATGCGATCGACGAACGGCAGCACGATGTTCAGCCCCGGCGACAGCGTCGCGTGATAGCGCCCGAAGCGTTCGAGCACCCATGCATGCTGCTGCGGCACGATCTTCACCGTCTTCGAGACGATCACGATCGCGATGACGAGCAGGACAACCCAGATGATCAGCGAATCCATCAAGCATTCCCTCCTTGTTATTTCAGCGGACGATCAGCCCGCGGGTTTCGCCACGACCACCAGACAGTTGCCGCGCACGGCGCTGACCTGGTACACGCGCGCATCGTCGCGCTCGCCGCGCGCGAGCTCGACATCCCAGTCGGCGCCGCGATACTGCACGCGCGCGCGGCCGTCATGCCACGCATCGACCGTGACGGTCGCGCCGATATCGAGATTGACGTCGGGATTGGTCGACGTGTCGCGCTTCTGCCGGCGCCCGAGCCCCGAGCGGCGCAACACGATCATCGCGACGAGCGCCACTGCGGCGGCCGCGCCGAACTGCACGTGCGGCGCGAACCCCGCGAGCTGCAGCAGCCCGCCCGCGAGAAAGCCGAGCGCGATCATCAGCAGATAGAACGTGCCGGTCAGCAGCTCGGCCACCACCAGCACGCCCACCGCGACCCACCAGAACAGATGCCCCGACATCATGTGGTCTCCTGCAAACGAAAACACCCCGGTGCTACCGGGGTGTTTATATCACAAACCTTTCATTTTGCCTTCAACGAAAGTGCGGACGAACCGCCATTTCGTCGAACGCGCATGAGCGACCGTTACTTCCGGTTCGCCAGGTTCTGCCACGTCTCGATGATCGTGTCCGGGTTCAGCGAGATCGACACGATGCCTTCGTCGGTCAGCCATTGCGCGAAGTCCGGGTGATCGGACGGGCCCTGACCGCAGATGCCGACGTACTTGCCCATCTTGCGGCAGGTATCGATCGCGCGCTTCAGCAGGAACTTGACCGCCGGATCGCGCTCGTCGAAGTCGGCTGCCAGCAGTTCCATGCCCGAGTCGCGATCGAGGCCGAGCGTGAGCTGCGTGAGGTCGTTCGAACCGATCGAGAAGCCGTCGAAGAACTGCAGGAACTCTTCGGCGAGGATCGCGTTGGTCGGCACTTCGCACATCATCACGAGGCGCAGGCCGTTTTCGCCGCGCTTCAGGCCGAACTTCTCGAGCAGCCCGACGACGCGCTCCGCCTGCTTCACGGTCCGCACGAACGGCACCATGATCTCGACGTTGGTCAGGCCCATCTCGTCGCGCACGCGCTTGAGCGCACGGCACTCCATCTCGAACGCCTGCGCGAAGTCGTCGGCGATGTAGCGCGACGCGCCGCGGAAGCCGAGCATCGGGTTTTCTTCATCCGGCTCGTAGCGCGAACCGCCGATCAGCTTCTTGTACTCGTTCGACTTGAAGTCGGACAGACGCACGATCACGGGCTTCGGATAGAACGCCGCGGCGATCGTCGCGACGCCTTCGGTCAGCTTGTCGACGTAGAACGCACGCGGCGACGCATGACCGCGCGCGACGCTCTCGACCGCCTTCTTCAGATCCTGATCGATGTTCGGATACTCGAGGATCGCCTTCGGGTGCACGCCGATGTTGTTGTTGATGATGAACTCGAGACGCGCGAGGCCGACGCCGGCGTTCGGCAGCTGCGAGAAGTCGAACGCGAGCTGCGGGTTGCCGACGTTCATCATGATCTTCACCGGGATTTCCGGCAGTTCGCCGCGCTGCACTTCGGTGACTTCCGTCTCGAGCAGCCCGTCGTAGATCTTGCCTTCGTCGCCTTCCGCGCACGACACGGTGACGAGCGCGCCGTCCTTCAGCACGTCCGTCGCGTCGCCGCAGCCGACCACGGCCGGCACGCCGAGCTCGCGCGCGATGATCGCCGCGTGGCAGGTCCGGCCGCCGCGGTTCGTGACGATCGCCGACGCACGCTTCATCACCGGCTCCCAGTTCGGGTCGGTCATGTCGGCAACCAGCACGTCGCCCGGCTGCACGCGCTCCATTTCGGACGGATCCTGGATCACGCGCACGGGACCCGCGCCGATCTTCTGGCCGATCGCACGGCCCGTCGCCAGCACCTGCGACTGGCCCTTCAGCTTGAAGCGCTGCTCGGCCTTGCCGCTCGCCTGGCTCTTCACCGTTTCAGGACGCGCCTGCAGGATGAAGATCTTGCCGTCGCGGCCGTCCTTGCCCCACTCGATGTCCATCGGACGCTGGTAGTGCTTCTCGATGATGACCGCGTACTTCGCGAGCTCGATCACGTCTTCGTCGGTGATCGAGTAGCGGTTGCGCTGCTCGTGCGGCACGTCGACCGTCTTCACGCGGCCCGGCTCGCCCGGCTGCGTGAACTCCATCTTGATCAGCTTCGAGCCGATCGAGCGGCGGATGATCGGGTACTTGCCGTCGGCGAGCGTGGTCTTGAACACGTAGAACTCGTCCGGGTTCACGGCGCCCTGCACGACGGTTTCGCCGAGGCCGTAGCTCGACGTGACGAACACGGCGTCCTTGAAGCCCGATTCGGTGTCGATCGTGAACATCACGCCGGCCGCGCCGACGTCCGAGCGGACCATGCGCTGCACGCCGGCCGACAGCGCGACCTCGGCGTGCGTGAAGCCCTTGTGCACGCGATACGAGATCGCGCGGTCGTTGTACAGCGACGCGAACACGTGCTTCATGCGGTCGAGCACGTCCTCGATGCCGACGACGTTCAGATACGACTCCTGCTGGCCTGCGAACGAGGCGTCGGGCAGGTCTTCCGCGGTGGCGGACGAGCGCACGGCGAACGACAGCTCGCCCGGCGAGCCGTTCTGCAGGACTTCGAACTGCGCGCGGATTTCCTGCTCGAGACGCGGCTGCAGCGGCGCATCGACGATCCACTTGCGGATCTCGGCGCCGGCTTCGGCGAGCGCCTTCACGTCGTCGATGTCGAGCGACTCGAGACGCTTGGCGATGCGGTCGGTGAGGTCGTTATGCTTGAGGAAATCGCGGAAAGCGAGCGCGGTCGTGGCGAAACCGGTGGGTACGCGAACGCCTGCCTCGGAAAGCTGGCTGATCATTTCGCCGAGCGACGCATTCTTGCCGCCGACGATCTCCACATCGGTCATCCGCAACTGCTCGAACGGAATTACATACGCCTGGTCCTTTGCGACGTTTGCTGCGTTAGTCATACAAGCCCCTAAGTGTGAAAAAAATGCTCGATCGCGCAAGTGGGCTTGAACGCGGGCGCTTGCAAAAAGGCGCGGCGCGTCTTGCGCAACCTGTTAGATAAACAATCGCAGCGGCGGAATTGTTCCGACCCGATTTGCAAAAATCCCGGCAGAAGGGCGATATTTGCAGACGAATCGCCGAACTTGCCGGGAATCTTTGACCGATCGCGGCATGCTCCGGGCGCCGGTCGCGCCCTGCCCCCGCAATTGCTTATCCAACAGGTTGCCGCTATTCTACCGTGCCGGCTGCCGGATGTGGCGCGACCTTGTCACCGCGTCTGGAGGAGGCCCTCCAGCCACCCGTGCACCCGCCCTTCACGCTCGACCTCCAGATTCATGCTGCCTACCGTTTTCATCGTGTCCGACGGCACCGGGATCACTGCCGAAACCTTCGCGCATTCGATCCTCTCGCAGTTCGACCAGAAATTCCGCCTCGTACGCGTTCCGTTCGTCGATTCGCTCGACAAGGCGTATTCGACCGTCGAGAAGATCAACGAGGCCGCCGTGCACGACGGCCGCCGCTCGATCGTGTTCACGACGCTCGTCGACAGCGAGTCGAACGACATCGTCAAGCGCTCGAACGCGCTGGTGCTCGACATGTTCCAGCGCTTCGTCGAACCGCTCGAGCAGGAACTGCAGCTGAAGTCGAGCCATGCGATGGGCCGCGGCCACCAGAACGCGGACACCGAGGAATACAAGACGCGGATCGAGGCGATCAACTTCTCGCTCGCGCACGACGACGGCCAGTCGAACCGCAACCTGTCGGAAGCCGACGTGATCCTGGTCGGCGTGTCGCGCAGCGGCAAGACGCCGACCAGCCTGTATCTCGCGATGCAGTACGGCGTGAAGGCCGCCAACTATCCGCTGATTCCGGAAGACTTCGAGCGCGGCAAGCTGCCGTCGGCGCTGTCGCCGCATCGCGACAAGCTGTTCGGGCTGTCGATCGACCCGCAGCGCCTGTCGGAAATCCGCAACGAGCGCCGGCCCGGCAGCAAGTATGCGGCGCCCGAGAACTGCCGCTACGAGATCAACGAGGCCGAGGCGATGATGCGCCGCGAAGGGATCAAGTGGCTGTCGTCGACGCACAAGTCGATCGAGGAAATCGCAACGACGATCCTGCAGGAAATCCGCCTCGAACGGCAGTCGTACTGACCGTCTCGCGGCTCGATCGTCCCGCCGGAAGCAAAAAGGCCGCGTTCGACGCGGCCTCAGATTGCTGACGAACCCCACGTTTTTGGAAGCGTGGGGTTTTGTCTTTCTGGGATCAGGATTGCGAGCTCGCCGCGAGCGGGTAGTCGAAGCTGCAGCGCAAACCGCTCACCAGACGCAGCAGCATGCGCACGAAGCGCCAATCGGGACCCGCTGGCCCCTTTTTCCGCTTCCGCGCCACCAGCATCGCGATCTTCTTGATGTTCTGCGCCGCCGCGGCCAGCAAGCACTGCTCGGCCACCTTGCGTAGCCCACGCATACGCGCATAACGGTGCCCATGCAGTTGCTTGGCATCGGCGAAGCTACGCTCCACCGTCTCCTTGCGCCGCGCGTAAATGCGTTGGCCCCATTCGGTCAAGCGCCGCGCGTCCACCTTCTCCTTGGCGCGCTCCCACACGTGGCGCGTCACCACCTTCACCGCGTTCGCACTGTTCGTGCACTGCGCGCGTACCGGGCAACGCCGGCAGATCTGCGGGTTGGATTTGTATTCCCGGTAGCCGACTCGATTGGTCGTGCTGTAAGGCAGTGCCTGCCCCTGCGGGCACACGTATTCGTTGCGATACGCGTCGTACTTGAACTGCCGTTTGTAGAACATGCCCGGCTTGTGGTTCGGCGTGCGATAGCCCATCACCCCGGCAATCCCTCGCTCCTCCAGCCCCTGGCACACCGCCGGCGTGAAGTAGCCCGCATCCAGCCCCACCGCATCGACCTTGAACTCGAAGCGCTCGCGCTGCCGATCCAGCCGATCCAGATACGGCTGGCTGTCGTGCACCGAGGCCGGCGTCACATGCGTATCGGTGATGATCGCGTGCCGGGCATCCACCGTGCGGTGGTCCAGATAGAAGAACCCTTTGGGCTTGTCGTCCCGAACCATGTAGCCGCTGTCCGGATCGGTTCGGCTGATCTTGGTGTCCTTGCTCGGCGGCGGCTCGTCGTCGTCGCGATCCAGCGGCTTCTTGCCATGCGCGGCCCGGTCCGCATCCACCGCCGCATTCAGCGCCTCCGTGTACGCCGCAGGCGTCTGCTCCAGCTTCACGACATCAAACTTGCCTTTGTTCGCATTCGCCTTCAGGTGCGTGCTGTCGGTGTACAGCACCCGACCATCGACCAACCCGCGCTTCATTGCCTGCCGCACGATCTCGTCGAAGATCTCCTGATACACCACCGTGTCCGGGAAGCGGCGGCGGCGATTCTGCGAGAACGTCGACGCATCCGGCACCTTGTCGGTCAGCCGGAACCGCGCGAACCACCGATAGGCGACGTTGACCTGGACCTCACGCATCAGTTGCCGCTCGCTGCCCACCCCAAACAGGTAGCCGATGAACAGCAGCTTGAACATCACCACGGGATCGAGCGCTGGCCGCCCGTTATCCGCGCAATACAGATGCGCCACCTTCGCGCGGATGAACTCGAAATCCACCGCCGCGTCGATCTGGCGCAGCAGGTGGTCCTTCGGCACGAGTTCCTCGAGCGTCACCATCTCGAGTTCGTGCTGCGTGGGCATGGGCGTCTTCAGCATCACGCCATTAAAAAACAAAACCCCCGCACTTGGCGAGGGTTTGTCAGCAATCTGAGCCGCTCTTCGGAGCGGCCTTTTTTCGTTCTCGCCCTCGATGCGCGCGGCGATGTGTGCGTGAGCTCAAGCGCCCCGCTGCTGCCTGACCTGCTCGAACAGGCACACGGCCGCGGCCGCGGCGACGTTCAGCGACTCCATGCCGCCCGGCTGCGGAATCGTCACGCGATGCGCAGCCGCGTCGCGCCAGAACGCCGACACGCCCGCGCCCTCGTTGCCGAACACCCATGCCAGGGGGCCCGACAGGTCGCAGTCGTAGATCGCCTGCGCGCCGTGCGAATCGGTCAGCGCGACGGGCACGTCGAGCCGCGCCGCCAGCGCGTCGGGCGCGACGTCCTCGTGGATCGACAGCAGGAAATGCGCGCCCATTCCGGAGCGCAGCACCTTCGACGACCACGCGTAGGCGGTGCCCGGCGCGCAGAACACGTGCCGCACGCCGGCGGCCGCCGCGCTGCGCAGGATCGAGCCGACGTTGCCGGCGTCCTGCACGCCGTCGAGCACGACCGACGACTGCGTGACGCGCTCGGGCAGCGGCTGCGCAGGACGATCGACGAGCAGCAGGAAGCCGACGCCGCTGACGACGTTCGACAGTTGTCCGAACAGCGCGTCCGGCAGCGTGACGACGCGCTGCGCGTCGATGCGCGCGACGATCGCCTGTGCCTCGGCGTGCGCCAGCGCGCCTTCGGTCGCGACGCACAGCTCGGGTGTCGCGCCCGTATCGAGATAGGCGCTCGCGAGGTGGAATCCTTCGAGCAGCGCCTGCCCGCTGCGGCGCTGATGCGGCGTCGAACCCGCGAGCGCCTTCAGGCGCTTGTACAGCGGGTTGTCCCTTGACGTAATGGCTTTCATCGAATCAGGTCGAGCGCTTCGCGCACGGGTGCGAACGAGCGCCGATGCGCTTCGCACGGGCCGTGCTCGCGCAGCGCCGCAAGGTGTTTCGGGGTGCCGTAGCCCGCGTGCACGTTGAAACCGTACACCGGAAAACGCTCGTGCAGATCGACCAGCATGCGGTCGCGCGTGACTTTCGCGAGGATCGACGCGGCCGAGATGCTTGGCACCAGCGCATCACCGCTGACGATCGCCTCCGCGCGGACCGACAGCGTCGGGCAGCGGTTGCCGTCGATCTGCGCGAGCGTCGGCAGCACCGCCAGCCCTTCGACGGCCCGCTTCATCGCGAGCATCGTCGCGTGCAGGATGTTCAGCGTATCGATCTCGTCGACGCTCGCCGACGCGACGCAGTACGACACCGAGCGCGCGATGATCAGCTCGTACAGCGCGTCGCGCTTCTTCGCGGACAGCGCCTTCGAATCGTCGAGGCCGTCGATCGGCTGCGCGGGATCGAGGATCACCGCGGCGGCCACCACTGGCCCCGCGAGCGGGCCGCGCCCGGCTTCGTCGACGCCGCAGACGATCTCGTCGGGCCGGCTGAAGTCGAAGCCGCCCTGCGCGTCGTCCGACGCGCGGCGCCGCGATGTGCCGACTGCGGTCATGCGCGCCCCTTGCGTTGTTCGAGCACGCGCGCGACCGCTTCGGCCGCCTTCGCGGCCGTGTTCTGCCGCAGCGAAAGGTGCATTTCGGTAAAGACTTCGGTCAGCGTGCGACGATTCGCATCGTCGCGCAGTTGCGTGAGCGTCGCATCGGCGAGCGCCTCGGGCGTCGCGAAATGCTGCAGCAGCTCGGGCACCACGAAGCGCCCCGCGAGGATGTTCGGCAGCCCGACGTACGGCAGATAGCCCTGCCGGCGCATGATCTGTCCGGTCAGCCAGGGCACCTTGTACGAGATCACCATCGGCTTTTTCAGCAGCGCGGCTTCCAGCGTCACCGTGCCGCTCTTCACGAGGATCGCGTCGGCGGCCGTCATCGCGACCTGCGAGCGGCCGTCGGTGATCGTCAGCGCGAGCTGCGGATGCGCGTCGACGAGCGGCTGCAGCAGTTCGCGCAATGCGGGCGTCGCGGCCGGCATCACGAAGCGCAGGCCCGGCTCGCGCTGCTGCATCAGCGCCATCGCCGCGAAGAAGGTCGGGCCGATCAGCGCGATCTCCGAGCGCCGGCTGCCCGGCAGCACCGCGATCACGGGGCCGTCGGCCGGCAGCCCGAGCGCGATGCGCGCGCCGTGCGTGTCGGGTTCGAGCGGGATGTCGTCGGCGAGCGGATGGCCGACGTAGGTCGACGCGACGCCGGCCTTGTCGAGAATCGCCGGCTCGAACGGGAACAGGCACAGCATGTGATCGACGGACTTCGCGATCTTCTTGATCCGCCCGCCGCGCCACGCCCAGATCGACGGACACACGAAGTGGATCGACGGAATGCCCGCGTCGCGCGCAGCCTGCTCGACGTTGAAGTTGAAATCGGGCGCGTCGACGCCGATGAACGCGTCCGGCCGCTCCGCGAGCAGCTGGCGCTTCAGCTCGCCGCGAATCCGCAGGATCTCGGGGATCTGGCCCAGCGCCTCGACGTAGCCGCGCACCGTCAGCTTGTCCATCTGCCAGTGCGAGTCGAAGCCCTGCGCGATCATCCGCGGCCCGCCGATCCCGTAATACTGCGTGGATGCCGGCAGCCGCTCGCGCAGCCCGCCGAGCAGCGATGCCGCGAGCAGATCGCCCGACGGCTCGCCCGCCACCATCGCGAGCCGGAGCTGAGTGGTCGGAAGCGTCATCGCTTAGCGAATGATGCCGCGCTGGGATGCTTCGATGAACGCGACGAGCGCCTTGACGGGCGCATCGCCGTCGCCGCCGGCTTCCGCCAGCTCGCGCAGCTGCGTCTTCGCCTCCTCGAGCGACAGGCCGTTCTTGTACAGCAGCCGGTAGGCGCTGCGCAGCGCCGAGATCGCATCCGGCGAGAAGCCGCGACGGCGCAGCCCCTCGATGTTGATTCCGTGCGGCTCCGCCTTGTTGCCGGCCGCGATCACGAACGGCGGCACGTCCTGCACGAGCGCCGACGCGCCGCCGAGCATCGCATGCGCGCCGATGCGCACGAACTGGTGCACGCCCGACATCCCGCCGATGATCGCCCAGTCGCCGATTTCGACGTGACCGGCCATCTGCGCGTTGCTCGACAGGATCACGTGGTTGCCGACGCGGCAGTCATGGCCGATATGCACGTAGGCCATGATCCAGTTGTCGTCGCCGAGCGTCGTCACGCCGCTGTCCTGCACGGTGCCCGTGTGGATCGTCGTGAACTCGCGGATCGTGTTGCGGTTGCCGATCACGAGCCGGGTCGGCTCGTCGTTGTACTTCATGTCCTGCGGACGACCGCCGACCGATGCGTAATGGCCGATGCGGTTGTCTTCGCCGAGCGTCGTATGCCCTTCGATCACGCTGTGCGAACCGATCGTCGTGCGCGCGCCGATCGTGACGTGCGGACCGACGATCGCGTACGGGCCGATCTCGACCGATTCGTCGATCTGCGCGCCCGGTTCGACGATCGCGGTGGGATGAATCCTGGTCATGCGCCGTTGCCTCTCGATGTGATGGGTTGCGTTGCCGATGCGTGTCGCGTCGCTCAGGGCGCCGCGTCGGCCGTCTTGACCGTGCACATCAGTTCGGCTTCCGCCGCCACCTTGCCGTCCACTTCCGCCACCGCCTTGAACTTCCAGATGCCGCGGATGTAGCGTTCGAACGTCACGTTCAGAATCAGTTGATCGCCCGGTTCGACCACGCGCTTGAAGCGCGCGCCGTCGATCCCGACGAAGTAGTACAGCGTGTTTTCCGGGTCCTTCGGCTGCTCTTCCGAGAAGGTCAGCAGCGCGGCCGCCTGGGCGAGCGCCTCGAGAATCAGCACGCCCGGCATCACCGGCCGCTTCGGGAAATGCCCCTGGAAGAACGGCTCGTTGATCGACACATTCTTCAGCGCTTTGATGCCTTTGTGCGGCTCGAGTTCGAGCACGCGATCGACGAGCAGAATCGGATAGCGATGCGGCAGCAGCGTGAGGATCTTGTGAATGTCGAGGTTGATTTTTTCAGTGCTCATGATGGTTCGTCTCACGCAGAGGCTGCGCGGTGGTGAAGCAAAGGCTGGAGCGGGCCGTCGTGCGGCCCTGTCTGGCGAACCGGGCCGGATGCGCTGGCCGTGCCCGGTTCATGGTCTCGCATGGTCTGGTCAGGCGTCCGTCTCGCCGCCCTTGGCGGCGAGCGCGGTTTCGAGCGCCTTGATGCGGTCGCGCAGCTTGTCGAGGTTGCGCACGAGCGCGGCGCTCCTGTTCCACTCGCCGTGGTCGACGGCCGGGAATGCGCTCGTGTAGATGCCGGCCTTCGGCAGCGATTTCGACACGCCCGATTTCGCGGTGATGATCACGTAGTCGCCGAGCGTCACGTGGCCGGCGATCCCGACCGCGCCGCCGATCATGCAGTGGCGGCCGATCGTCGTGCTGCCCGCGATGCCCGCGCTGCCGGCGATCACCGTATAGGCGCCGATCCGGCAGTTGTGCGCGATCTGGACCTGATTGTCGATCTTCACGCATTCCTCGATGACGGTGTCCGCCATCGCGCCGCGGTCGATCGTCGTGTTCGCGCCGATCTCGACGTCCGGGCCGATCGTCACGCCGCCGACCTGCGGGATCTTGACCCAGCTGCCGGTGCGCGCGTCGCCTTCGCCGACGAAGTCCGGCGCGAAGCCGAAACCGTCGGAGCCGATCACTGCGCCCGCATGGATGATCACGCGCGGGCCGATCTTGCAGCCGTGGTAGACCGATGCATTCGGATACAGGTGCGAGCCCGCGCCGATCGTCGTGCCGCGGCCGACGAATACGTTCGCGTCGAGTTGCACGCCGTCCTCGATCACGGCGCCCGCTTCGACCGTCACGTGCGGGCCGATCACCGCGCTCGCGGCGATCTTCGCGACCGGATCGACCGTCGCGCTCGGATGGATGCCGGCCGCGCGCGGCGGCGTGGCGAGATCGATGAACATCTGCGCGACGCGCGCGAAGTACGCGTACGGATTCGGCGTCACGATGAAGTTGCGGGGGCCGGCCGTCCGGGGGCCGGCCGTACCCAGCTTTTCCAGATCCTTCGGCGCGATCAGCACGGCGCCGGCGCCGGTCGCGTTGACCTGCGACAGGTACTTCGGGTTCGCGAGGAACGCGAGCTGCTGCGGGCCTGCCTGATCGAGCGGCGCGAGGCCGGCTACCTTGCAGAGGGGATCGCCGACGATCTCGCCGCCGAACCGCTTTACGAGTTCCTCAAGCGTCAATGCCATTCGTCGTCTGCTCCGTTCAGTTCGTCGGGCCGGACGCGAGCGCCTTGAGCACCTTGTCGGTGATGTCGATGCGCGGGCTGACGTACACGGCTTCCTGCACGATCAGGTCGTAATTCTGCTGCTCGGCAATCTGCTTGATGACCTTGTTCGCCTTGTCCAGCACGGCCGCCAGTTCCTCGTTGCGACGCTGGTTCAGGTCTTCGCGGAACTCGCGCTGCTTGCGCTGGAAGTCGGTATCGAGCTGGGCAAGGTCACGCTGCTTCTGCGCGCGATCGGCCGCGGACATCGACGTGCCGTTCTTGTCCAGCGAATCGGACAACGATTTCAGGCGCGCCGCCATGTCCTGCAGATCCTTGTCGCGCTTCGCGAACTCGGCTTCGAGCTTCGTCTGCGCCGCCTTCGCGGGCGCCGACTCGCGCAGGATCCGATCCGAATTGACCGCCGCGATGCGGGCGACGTCCTGTGCGTGTGCCGTCGCCGCGCCCAAGGCCAGCGCAACGGTCAGCGCACACAACACTCGTTTCGAAAACTTACCGGTTAGCAAAATTACCCTCTCGTTGCTGTTGTTATGCGTTCGATCAGAACGCCGTCCCGATCTGGAACTGGAATTTCTGGTACTGGTCGCCCTCGTGCTTCTGCAGCGGGAAGCCGAGGCTCAGCTTCAGCGGGCCGATCGGCGAGATCCACGCAAGACCCACACCGTAGCCGTAACGCAGGCCGTTCGCACCGGTACTGGTGCCGCCCGGTGCATTGCCCCATACGTTGCCGCCGTCGAGGAACGTGAACACGCGCAGCGTGCGGTCGTAGCCCGTGCCCGGCAGCGGGAACGTCAGCTCGATGTTGCCGACGAGCATCTTCGAACCGCCGATCGGGTCGTTCGTCTTCGTGTCGCGCGGGCCCAGCGAGCTCGGCTCGTAGCCACGCACGGAGCCGATACCGCCCGCGTAGTAGTTCTTGAAGATCGGGTACGGGTTGCCGATGCCGTTACCGTAGCCGCCCTGCAGGTTCAGGCCCAGGATGAAGCCGCGCGAGAACGAATAGTAGTACTGCGCCTGCAGGTCGGCCTTGTAGTACTGGATCTTGCCGACCGGCACGCCGTATTCGACGTTGGCCTGCGTGAAGTAGCCGCGGCTCGGGATCAGCGCGCTGTCGCGCGCATCGCGCGACCACGCGACCGTCAGCGGCACCGTGTTCGACACGCGGCCGAACTCGTTCACGTAATCCTGGTAGCTCTGCGGCGTGTTCGAGTCGACGTCGAGGCGGTTCTGCTCGAAGCCCGCGCCGAAGTAGACGGTGTCGACTTCCGAGAACGGGATGCCGAACTTCAGGTTGCCGCCCGCGCTGATGATCCGGAAGCTCGAGCTGGTCGAATAGTAGAGCGGCTGGTACGTGCGGTAGTAGACGTCGGTGATCCGCTTGATGCCGTCGACCGTGAAGTACGGGTCGACCTGCGTGACGGTCAGCGTGCGGTAGCTGCGCGCGGTGTTGACGTTCACCGCGAGGCTGGTGCCCGAGCCGAACACGTTGTCCTGCGACACGCCGGCCGACAGCACGACCTTGTCGGTCGACGAGAAGCCCGCACCGAGCGTGATCGCGCCGGTCGGCTTTTCCGCGACCTTCACGTTCACGTCGACCTGGTCGTTCGTGCCTTCGACGGGCACCGTCGTCACGTCGACGTCGGTGAAGTAGCCGAGGCGGTTCACGCGGTCCTTCGACAGCGCGAGGCGGTTCGAATCGAACCACGAGCTCTCGAGCTGGCGCATTTCGCGGCGCACCACTTCGTCGCGCGTGCGCGTGTTGCCGATCACGTTGATGCGTCGCACGTACACGCGGCGGCTCGGATCGACGACGAGATTCAGGTTCACCTTGTGGTTCGCCTGGTCGATGTCCGGCTGCGCGTTGACGGTCGCGAATGCGTAGCCGTATTCGCCGAGCTTGTCGACGATCGCCTTCGTCGTCTGCTGCAGCTTCTCGGCCGAGAAGCGGTCGCCCGGCTTGATCTTGATCAGCTTGTTGAGTTCGGCTTCGCGGTCGAGCAGGTTGCCCGACAGCTTGATGCCCGACACCGTGTACGGCTCGCCTTCGTGCAGCGTGACCGTCAGGTACATGTCCTTCTTGTCGGGCGAGATCGACACCTGGGTCGACTCGATGTTGAATTCGAGGTAGCCGCGGTTCAGGTAGTACGAGCGCACCGCCTCGAGGTCGCCGGTGAGCTTTTCCTTCGAGTACAGGTCGTTCTTCGTGTACCAGGAGAACCAGTTCGGCGTCGACAGCTGCATTTCGTCGCGCAGCGTGCTCGTGCTGAACGCCTTGTTGCCGATGAAGTTGATCTGGCGGATCTTCGCGCTCGGCCCTTCGGCGACCGCGAACAGGATCGACACGCGGTTCGCGTCGACCGGCGTGACCGTCGTCTTCACTTCGGCCGCGTAGAAGCCGCGCGTCAGGTACTGGCGCTTGAGTTCCTGCTCGGCCTTGTCGACGAGCGCCTTGTCGTAGTAGCGGCCGTCGGCGAGGCCGACTGCGCGCAGCGCCTTCGTCAGGTTGTCCTTGTCGAATTCCTTCGTGCCGGTGAAGTCGATCGACGCGATGGCCGGACGCTCCTGCACCTGCACGATCACGACGTTGCCCTGGGTGGCGATGCGCACGTCGTTGAAAAAGCCCGTCGCGTACAGCGCGCGGATTGCTTCGGATGCCTTGTCGTCGGTGAAGGTATCGCCTTGCTTGATCGGCAGGTATGCGAATACGGAACCCGGTTCGACGCGCTGCAGCCCCTCGATCTTGATGTCTTGCACCACGAACGGTGCCGCTGCATGCGCCGCGAGGCCGTGAGCGGCGAGCGCGGCCGCTGCAACTGTCTTAGGTACAAAGCGATGAGGTTTGAACAACATGCATCCCCAATATTTAGCTGCATCAAATCAGGCGACTGCCCGCTGGCCGCCGCCTGACGCTTCAGAAATGGATTAACCGAGCCAGGTCGTTGAACAATGCGATTGCCGACAACGCGACGATGCAGATCAACCCGGCTCTTTGCAGAATCAGCTGCCAGCGCTCCGAAACGGCTTTCCCGGTCGCGGCTTCAACCAGATAATATAACAGATGCCCCCCGTCCAAAACGGGAATCGGCAACAAGTTCAGCACGCCGAGGCTAATGCTGACAAGGGCGAGGAACGACAGGAACGCCGACGGACCGAGCCGCGCGCTCTTGCCCGCGTAGTCGGCGATCGTCACCGGGCCGGACAGGTTCTTCAGCGACGCGTCGCCGGTAATCATGCGCCCGAACATCCGCAGCGAATACACGGCGATGTCCCAGGTGCGGCGCGCACCGAGCCTGAGGCTCTCGAAGGGCCCGTAGCGCACGTCGACGCTCGGCGTATGCATCGACAGCGCCGCGCCGATGCGGCCGATCTGCTGCCCCGTCTCGTCGTCGCGCTGCGCCTGCGGCACGATCGTCAGCGTCTGCGCGACGCCGTTGCGCTCGATCTGCAGCTGCAGCGTCTTGCCCGCATCGTGCTTCACCGCGTCGATGAAGCGCGACGCGCCGCCGATCCGCTCGCCGTCGAGCGCGAGCAGCTTGTCGCCGGGCTTCAGGCCGGCCTGCTGCGCCGCGCTGCCGGGCTGCACCGACGCGACCGACAGCGTGCCGCCGCCCGTCTCGAAGCCGAGATGCATCATGAAATCGTCGTCGAGCGCGCTTTCGGGCACGTTGCGCAGGTCGACGCGGAAATCGAAGGTGGTGTCGCCGTCGCGCGCGCCGAGCACGACCTCGCGATGATCGAAGGCGGCCGACAGCAGCTTCCAGCGCAGATCCGACCACGAGCGCACGGGCTCGGCCTCGCCGCCCTGCGCGTTGCGCAGCGACACGATCGTCTCGTTGCCGTCGAAGCCCGCGCGCGCAGCCGCCGTGCCGGCGGCCGGCGGCGCAATGATCGCGGCCGGCTCGGTCACGCCGGTCGCGAAAACGGCGGAAAACAGCGCGATTGCCAACAGGAAGTTGGCAATCGGCCCGGCCGCGACGATCGCGATGCGCTTGCCGACCGACTGCCGGTTGAACGCCTGGCCGAGTTCCTCAGGCTTCACGCCCGGGCCCGGCTCGCGCTCGTCGAGCATCTTCACGTAGCCGCCGAGCGGCAGCGCGGACAGCGTCCATTCGGTGCCGGTCCTGCGGCTCACCCAGCGGGCGACGGGCTGGCCGAAACCGATCGAGAAGCGCAGCACCTTCACGCCGCACCAGCGCGCGACGCGATAGTGTCCATACTCATGCACGACGACCAGCACCCCGATCGCCACTGCAAACGCGACCAGTTCGACCAGCACGTTCATGAGCACCTCATTCAGACAGTACGCTCCACGCGTGGCGCAGGCGCTTTCGCAATGAACGCGGCGGCGAGGCGGCGCGCCTCGGCATCCGCCGCAAGAACGTCGTCGAGGCCGTTCGGCGAACGGTTCGGCAGCGCGTCGAGCACCGCGTCGACCGTCGCCGCGATCGTCATGAAGCCGATCCGGCGCTCGAGAAACGCTTCGACCGCAACCTCGTTCGCCGCGTTCAACGCGGCGCTCGCGATGCCGCCCTCCTCAAGCGCCTTCAGCGCGAGCGCGAGACACGGGAAGCGCGCGTAGTCGGGCTTTTCGAACGACAGCTGCGCGATCTGCGCGAGGTCGAGCTGATCGACGCCCGCGTCGACGCGCTCCGGGAACGCGAGCGCGTGCGCGATCGGTGTGCGCATGTCAGGATTGCCGAGCTGCGCGAGCACCGAGCCGTCGCGATACGACACCAGCGAATGGATCACGCTCTGCGGATGGATCAGCACGTCGATCCGGTCTCCCGGCAGCCCGAAGATCCAGTGCGCCTCAATCACCTCGAGGCCCTTGTTCATCATCGTCGCGGAATCGACCGAGATCTTGCGGCCCATCACCCAGTTCGGGTGCTTGCAGGCCTCGTCCGGCGTCACGTCGACGAGCGTCGCCGGCTCGCGCGTGCGGAACGGGCCGCCCGACGCGGTCAGGATGATCTTCGCGATCCCGCCGTGCTCGGCCGCGTCGCGCGGCATGCACTGGAAAATCGCGTTGTGCTCGCTGTCCACCGGCAGCAGGATCGCGCCATGGTCGCGCACCGCGTCCATGAAGATCGCGCCCGACATCACGAGCGATTCCTTGTTCGCGAGCAGGATGCGCTTGCCCGCCCGCGCGGCCGCGAGGCTCGGCGCCAGGCCCGCGGCGCCGACGATCGCCGCGACGACCGTGTCGCAGCCGTCGCTCTTCGACACGTCGACGAGTGCCTGCGGCCCGTACAGCACCGTCGTCCTGCTGCCCGCCGCGCGCAGCCGCGCTTCGACGTGGGCAGCCGTCTGCGCATCGCCGACCACCGCGACTTCGGGCGCGAAGCGCAGGCACTGTTCGACCAGCTTGTCGCCGTTGCGGTGCGCGGTCAGCGCGTAGACCGAGAAGCGCTCGGGGTGGCGCGCGACCACGTCGAGCGTGCTGTCTCCGATCGAGCCCGTGGAACCGAGCAATGTCAGACGTTTTTGCATAACAGAAATAGTGGTTTAACCAAGCAGCAGCATCGCGAGCGGCAGCACCGGCAGCAGCGCGTCGACCCGGTCGAGCACGCCGCCATGGCCCGGCAGCAGTCCGCTCGAGTCCTTCACGCCCGCCTGACGCTTGAGCAGCGACTCGAACAGGTCGCCGATCACGCTGTACACGACGAGCAGCGTCAGCGCGGCCAGCGCGCCGGGCAAGCCGTAGCGCGCGGCGAATGCGGAAAACAGGGTCGGTTCGAACAAGTGCGCGACCATCGCGACGCCGGCGACGATCATCACCGCGAGCCAGCCGCCCACCGCCCCTTCCCAGCTCTTGCCGGGACTGATCGTGATGGCCAGTTTACGCTTTCCGAAGGCCTTGCCCGCGAAATATGCGCCGATATCGGCAAGCCAGACCACCAGCAGCAGCGACAGCACGAACGGCACGCCCTGCGCGCGCGCGGCCACCAGCGCATGCCAGCAGGCCGCGAAAATCACCAGGCCGGCCGCGAGCAGGAACGGGCGCCACACGCCGCCGGCGAGCTCGGGCTTGCGCCGCAGCGCAAACGGGCCGACCGCCAGCCAGAACACGCCGGCCGCGGCAAAAAGGGGACGGGACGCTGCGGTATCGACGCCGAGCGGCGTGGTGGCCGCGAGCGCCAGCGCCGCGACTCCGGCATAGACGATCGGGCCGGCGCCGCCGAGCTTCAGCAGGCGCGCCCATTCCCACGCGGCGAACACGAGCACGACGCCGATCAGCGCGCCGAACGCGGCCAGCGGCGCGAACAGCGTCACCGGCAGCAACACTGCCAGCATCACGATCGCCGTGATCACACGGGTTTTCAGCATGAAAGGGAGTCGGCGTTCTGCGACTGCGGTTCGAGCTGTGCGCTCGTGCGCCCGAAACGGCGCTCGCGCTCGGTATACGACGCCAGCGCGTCGGCCAGCGCCGCACCGTCGAAGTCCGGCCAGTATTTGTCGGTGAAATAGAATTCGGCGTAGGCGAGCTGCCACAGCAGGAAGTTGCTGACGCGCTGCTCGCCGCCGGTGCGGATGAACAGGTCGGGCTCCGGCGCATAGGCCATCGCCAGGTGCGGCGCAAAGGCGTCTTCGGTCACCTCGACCTCGCGGCCCTCGCGCACGGCCTGCTCGACGAGCTTCTTCGTCGCCTGCAGGATGTCCCACCGGCCGCCATAGTTCGCGGCGATGGTCAGCGTAAGACGGGTATTGCGCGCCGTCTTGGTCTCGGCGCGGCGGATCAGCTCGCGGATGCGCGGCTCGAAGCGCTCGAGATCGCCGACCACGCGCAGGCGGATGCCGTTTGCATGCAGCTTGCCGACTTCGCGCTCGAGCGCGGTGATGAACAGGCGCATCAGGAACGACACTTCGTCGTTCGGCCGCCGCCAGTTTTCCGAGCTGAACGCGAACAGCGTCAGATATTCGACGCCGGCGCGCGCGCAGCCTTCGACCACTGCCCGCACGGCGTCGACGCCGCGGGTATGCCCCGCGACGCGCGGCAAGCGGCGTTCAGTCGCCCAACGGCCGTTGCCGTCCATGATGATCGCGATATGACGCGGCACGACGCCGACGTCAGGCACGCGAACGGTAGAGCTGGTATAGGTCATGGCCGTTGAGACAGGAATGCGGGAAGAAGGCGGCGCGCGAAGACGGTCGTCAGACCGTCATGATCTCGGCTTCCTTGGTCTGCACGAGCTTGTCGATCTCGGCCACGTGCTTGTCGGTCAGCTTCTGGACGTCGTCGCCCGCGCGGCGCTCGTCGTCTTCGGAGATTTCCTTGTCCTTCACGAGCTTCTTCAGCGCTTCGTTCGCGTCGCGGCGCAGGTTGCGGATCGCGACCTTCGCGGTCTCGCCCTCGCCCTTCACGACCTTGGTCAGCTCGCGGCGGCGTTCTTCCGTCAGCGCCGGCATCGGCACGCGGATCAGGTCGCCGGCCGTCGCCGGGTTCAGGCCCAGATCGGCTTCGCGAATCGCCTTCTCGACCTTCGCGACCATGTTCTTTTCCCACGGCTGCACGCCGATCGTGCGCGCGTCGACGAGCGTCAGGTTCGCAACCTGCGAAATCGGCACCATCGAGCCGTAGTAGTCGACCTGCACGTGATCGAGCAGGCCGGTGTGCGCACGGCCCGTACGGATCTTCGCCAGATCGTTCTTGAATGCTTCGATCGAGCGCTGCATCTTCTGCTCGACGCCCTTCTTGACATCAGCGACACTCATTTCAACCTCCGAACCTTCAAACCTTCAAATAACGCAGGCCGCCCGGCGCTGCGCGCGCCGCGGCCGGATGCCCGCGCCGGCTACCCGCATCCGCGGGAGTTTACACGTGGACGAGCGTACCCTCGTCCTCACCCAGCACGATGCGCTTGAGCGCGCCCGGCTTGTTGATCGAAAACACGCGAATCGGCAGCTTCTGGTCGCGGCACAGCGCGAACGCGGTCGCATCCATCACCTGCAGGTTGCGGCTGATCGCCTCGTCGAAGCTGATCGTCGTGTAGCGCGTGGCCGACGGATCCTTCTTCGGATCGGCAGAATATACGCCATCGACCTTGGTCGCCTTCAGCACCACCTCGGCGCCCACTTCCGAACCGCGCAGCGCGGCGGCCGTGTCGGTCGTGAAGAACGGGTTGCCGGTGCCGGCCGCGAAGATCACGACGCGGCCTTCCTCGAGCTGGCGGATCGCGCGAGGCCGGATGTACGGCTCGACGACCTGGTCCATGCGCAGCGCGGACTGCACGCGCGCCTCGATGCCGGCGTGGCGCATCGCGTCCTGCAGCGCCAGCGCGTTCATCATCGTCGCCAGCATCCCCATGTAGTCGGCCGTCGCGCGGTCCATGCCGGCCGCGCCGCCCGCGACGCCGCGGAAAATGTTACCGCCGCCGATCACGACCGCCAGCTGCGTGCCCAGACGCACGACTTCGGCGATATCGGCCACCATCCGTTCGATCGTCGCGCGATTGATGCCGAAGGCATCGTCGCCCATCAGCGCTTCGCCGGAGAGTTTGAGGAGGACGCGTTTATAGGCATTGGACATAGGGGCTTCCGAGCGACGAGAGGATGACAACCACGAACTGTAGGGGCGAAATACTGATTCGGGCAAGCGCCGCCGGTCGGACCGGGTTTCCCGGCCGGCCGGCGGCGCCGCCGGCCGCGGCGGAGCGGACGCCCGCCGCGGATACTGCCTGACTGCTTACTGCTGCTTTGCTGCTGCGACTTGCGCGGCCACTTCGGCGGCGAAGTCGTCCTGGCGCTTCTCGATGCCTTCGCCGACGACGAACAGCGCGAACTTCTGCACTGCCGCATTGGCTGCCTTCAGCATCTGCTCGATCGTCTGCTTGTCGTTCTTCACGAACGTCTGGTTCAGCAGCGAGACTTCCTTCAGGTACTTCTGGACGCTGCCGTCGACCATCTTCGCGACGATCTCGGCCGGCTTGCCCGATTCCGCAGCCTTCTGCTCGGCCACGCGGCGTTCCGTGTCGATCAGCTCGGCCGGCACGTCGGCAGCCGACAGCGCGACCGGCTTCATCGCCGCGATGTGCATCGCGACGTCCTTGCCGACCTGCTCGTCCGCGCCCGTGTACTCGACGATCACGCCGATGCGCGCGCCGTGCAGGTAGGTCGCGATCTTGTTCGCGGTCTCGAAGCGCACAAAACGGCGGATCGAGATGTTCTCGCCGATCTTGCCGACCAGCGCGAGGCGCACTTCGTCGACCGTCTTGCCGTCGAGCGGCAGCGCCGACAGCGCAGCCACGTCGGCCGGGTTCTGCGTCGCGACGAGTTCGGCGACCGTCTTCGAGAATGCGAGGAAGTCGTCGTTCTTCGCGACGAAGTCGGTTTCGCAGTTCAGTTCGACGAGCGAGCCGGCATTGCCGCCGACGAACGATGCGACGACGCCTTCGGCCGTCACGCGCGATGCCGCCTTGCTTGCCTTGTTGCCGAGCTTGACGCGCAGCAGCTCTTCAGCCTTGGCCAGATCGCCGTCGGCTTCCGTCAGCGCCTTCTTGCACTCCATCATCGGTGCGTCGGTCTTTGCGCGCAGTTCTGCCACCATGCTTGCGGTAATTGCCGCCATCATTCGCTCCTTGAGTCTGTATTCACAACGCCGCCCGCTTGGACGCGAACGGCCGAGATTCGGTTCCGGACCCGCACCGATTCGGCGCAATCGGGTCCGGCGCAAAGCTTAAAAAAAGGGGGCCTGTTGAGAGCCCCCTTTTTGCGCCGGCTCGGGGCCGATTACGCGTTTTCCTCGACGTACTCGTCGTCGCCGCGCACTGCCTGGACCACTTCGTTGACCGCGTTCGCACGGCCTTCGAGGATCGCGTCGGCCACGCCTTCCGCGTACAGCGCGACAGCCTTGCTCGAGTCGTCGTTACCCGGGATCACGTAGTCCACGCCTTCCGGCGAGTGGTTCGTATCGACCACGGCGATGACCGGCACGCCCAGCTTGGTCGCTTCGGTGATCGCAATCTTGTGATAGCCGACGTCGACCACGAAGATCGCGTCCGGAATGCCGCCCATGTCCTTCACGCCGCCGATCGACTTCTGCAGCTTGGCGATTTCACGCTCGAACAGCAGCGCTTCCTTCTTGCTCATCTTCTCGAGCTCGCCCGCCTCGACTGCGGCTTCCATGTCCTTCAGGCGCTTGATCGAAACCTTCAGCGTCTTGAAGTTGGTCAGCATGCCGCCGAGCCAGCGTGCGTTCACGTACGGCATGCCTGCGCGCTGCGCTTCCTGAGCGATCGTGTCGCGCGACTGGCGCTTCGTGCCGACGAACAGGATCGTGCCGCGGTTCGCTGCCAGCTGACGCACGTACTTCAGTGCGTCGTTGTACATCGGCAGCGTCTTTTCGAGGTTGATGATGTGAATCTTGTTGCGGTGACCGAAAATGAACGGAGCCATCTTCGGGTTCCAGAAGCGCGTCTGGTGACCGAAGTGGACACCCGCTTCCAGCATTTGGCGCATCGTGACTGCCATGTAAATTCTCCACGAGGGTTGGGTCTTAAGCCGGCGCCGTACCGCCGCGCGAACGCGCCCCGAAAGGCCCTCGTGCGCGCGGCCGGCACCCTGGTTGCACCGGCTTGCGATTCGGCACGTGCGGAAATGCCCGTGCCGCAAGCCTTTCACCACCATGCCGCCACCCGCATCGGGCATGACGGCATTTGGATATCGACTTAGCCAGAGAGTATAGCACGTCGATTTGTCGCCCCTCAAGTCGCCCGGCACTTTCGCCTGCCGCGCGCCGGCAGGCCGGACAATCGGCGAAAACCCGCATCCGCGCGGCCGCAAGGGGCTGCGACGCCCGCCATAAGGTGCGATAATCCGTCAATTCACCGCATTCCAGGCACACCTCGATGGCTATTACGCTCAAAAACGAACACGATATCGCCCAGATGCGCGTCGCATGCCGTCTCGCGAGCGAAGTGCTCGACTTCATCACGCCGCATGTCGTCGCCGGCATCACGACGGCCGAACTCGACCGCCTCTGCCACGAGTACATGCTCAACGAACAGGGCACGATCCCCGCGCCGCTGAACTACCAGCCGCCCGGCTATCCGCCGTACCCGAAGGCCACCTGCATCTCGGTCAACGACGTGATCTGCCACGGCATTCCCGGCGAGAAGGTGATCAAGAACGGCGACGCGCTGAACATCGACATCACCGTGATCAAGAACGGCTATTTCGGCGACACGAGCCGCATGTTCATCGTCGGCGAAGGGTCGATCCTCGCGAAGCGCCTCGTGCAGACCACCTACGAGTGCATGTGGCTCGGCATCGACCAGGTCAAGCCGGGCGCGCATCTCGGCGACATCGGCCATGCGATCCAGAAGCATGCGGAAGCGCAGGGCTACAGCGTCGTGCGCGAGTACTGCGGCCACGGCATCGGCACGGTGTTCCACGAGGATCCGCAGGTCGTCCACTACGGCCGGCCGGGCACCGGCGTCGAACTGAAACCCGGCATGATCTTCACGATCGAGCCGATGATCAACGCCGGCAAGCGCGACATCCGCACGATGCCCGACCAGTGGACGGTCAAGACGCGCGACCGCAGCCTGTCCGCGCAGTGGGAACACACGGTGCTCGTCACCGAGACCGGCTACGAGGTGCTGACCGTGTCGGCCGGCACGCCGGCGCGCCCGGTGTTCGCGCAACCCGCCGCCGCCGTCTGACGCGGCCGCTGCCCCACCCGCTCCCGATCGCCCGCCCATGAGCGCTCACGCCGCCCCCTCGACCGAAGCGCTGTCGCGGCGCGCCGAATTCAAGGCCGCGAAGGCCGACCTGCTCGAACGCTTCCGCGGCGCGACCCAGGTCGCGCCGCTGATGCACGCACTGTCGAAGCTCACCGACGACGCGCTGCGGCGCGTCTGGGACGACTGCGGGCTGCCCGCGACGCTCGCGCTGGTCGCCGTCGGCGGCTACGGGCGCGGCGAACTCGCGCCCTATTCCGACGTCGACATCCTGGTGCTGCTGCCCGACCCGCACGATGAAGCGCTCGACGCGCGCATCGAGCGCTTCATCGGCATGGCGTGGGATCTCGGCCTCGAGATCGGCAGCAGCGTGCGCACGGTCGCGCAGTGCATCGAGGAGGCGTCGCACGACGTCACCGTGCAGACTTCCCTGCTGGAAGCGCGCCGCATCGTCGGCAGCACCGCGCTGTTCGAGCGCTTCACGGTGCGCTACCACGAGGCGCTCGACGCGCGCGCGTTCTTCACCGCGAAGGTGCTCGAGATGCGCCAGCGTCACGCGAAGTTCCAGGACACGCCGTACAGCCTCGAGCCGAACGTGAAGGAAAGCCCGGGCGGGCTGCGCGACCTGCAGACGATCCTGTGGATCGCGCGCGCGGCCGGCTTCGGCAGCAGCTGGCGCGAACTCGACACGCGCGGGCTGATCACCGATCGCGAGGCGCGCGAGCTGCGCCGCAACGAAGGGTTCCTGAAGACGCTGCGCGCGCGGCTGCACGTGATCGCCGGCCGTCGCCAGGACATGCTCGTGTTCGATCTGCAGACGCAGGCGGCCGAGAGCTTCGGCTACACGCCGACGCCGGCCAAGCGCGCGAGCGAGCAGCTGATGCGCCGCTACTACTGGGCGGCGAAGGCCGTCACGCAGCTCGCGACGATCCTGATCCAGAACATCGAGGCGCAGCTGTTCCCGGCCACCAGCGGCATCACGCGCGTGCTGTCGCCCGATCGCTTCGTCGAAAAGCAGGGGATGCTGGAAATCGTCGACGACGGCGTGTTCGAGCGCCATCCCGACGCGATCCTCGAAGCGTTCCTGCTGTACGAGACGACCCGCGGCGTGAAGGGGCTGTCCGCGCGCACGCTGCGCGCGCTGTACAACTCGCGCGAGATCATGAACGACGTGTGGCGGCGCGATCCGCAGAACCGCCACACGTTCATGCAGATCCTGCAGCAGCCCGAAGGCATCACGCATGCGTTCCGGCTGATGAACCAGACGAGCGTGCTGGGCCGCTACCTGCTGAATTTCCGCCGCATCGTCGGCCAGATGCAGCACGACCTGTATCACGTGTACACGGTCGACCAGCACATCCTGATGGTGTTGCGCAACATCCGCCGCTTCGCGGTCGCCGAGCACGCGCACGAGTACCCGTTCTGCAGCCAGCTGATCGGCAACTTCGAGCGCCCGTGGGTGCTGTACGTCGCGGCGCTGTTCCACGACATCGCGAAGGGCCGCGGCGGCGACCACTCGACGCTCGGCATGGCCGATGCGCGGCGCTTCTGCCGCGAACACGGCATTACCGGCGACGACGCGGCGCTGATCGTCTGGCTGGTCCAGCATCACCTGACGATGAGCCAGGTCGCGCAGAAGCAGGACACCAGCGATCCGGAAGTCATCAAGCGCTTCGCCGAGCTCGTCGGCAACGAACGCCGGCTCACCGCGCTCTACCTGCTGACCGTCGCCGACATCCGCGGCACCAGCCCGAAGGTCTGGAACGCATGGAAGGGCAAGCTGCTCGAGGATCTCTACCGCATCACGCTGGCGGTGCTCGGCGGCGCGAACCCCGATGCGCATTCGGAACTGAAGTCGCGGCAGGAGCAGGCGCTCGCGCTGCTGCGCCTCGAGACCGTGCCCGACGACGCGCACCGCGCGCTGTGGGACCAGCTCGACGTCGGCTTCTTCCTGCGCCACGACGCGGCCGACATCGCGTGGCAGACGCGCGTGCTGTACCGCCACGTGAACGCCGAAACCGCGATCGTGCGCGCGCGGCCGTCGCCGGTCGGCGACGCGCTGCAGGTGCTCGTCTACGTGAAGGACCGCCCCGACCTGTTCGCGGGCATCTGCGCGTATTTCGACCGCAACGGGCTGTCGGTGCTCGACGCGCGCGTCAGCACGACGCGGCACGGCTATGCGCTCGACAACTTCATCGTCACGCGCACCGAGCAGGACGTGCGCTACCGCGATATCGCGAACCTCGTCGAGCAGCAGCTCGCGGCGCGCCTGGCCGAGGCCGCGCCGCTTCCGGAGCCGTCCAAGGGCCGCCTGTCGCGGCTGTCGCGGACATTCCCGATCACGCCGCGCGTCGACCTGCGGGCCGACGAGCGCGGCCAGTACTACATCCTGTCCGTGTCCGCCAACGACCGGCCGGGCCTTCTCTATTCGATCGCGCGCGTGCTGGCCGAGCACCGGGTCGGCGTCCATGCGGCGCGGATCAATACGCTCGGCGAACGCGTCGAGGACGTCTTCCTGCTCGACGGTGCCGGCCTGTCCGACAACCGTCTGCAGATCCAGCTCGAAACCGAATTGCTGCGCGCGATCGCAGTCTGAATGAATCCCAGCGTTTATGCGCACCAAATTGACCGTCAAGAATCCGCGGCCGGCGTCGCCGACCCGCGCACCTGTCCGCTCCGGCAGCCTCGTCGCCCGCAAGCCGGTGCGCCCCGCTGCGCCCGCCGCGGCAGACAAGCCGGCCCGTCCGAAGCCGGCGGCCGCCCCGAAGGCAGCCGGCGAGCGCGCGTCCAGGCCGCGCAGCGCCGCGGGCGAAGCGCGTCCGGGCGCGGATCGGGCCACGGCAAAGCGCGCGCCGCGTGACGGCGGCGCGGGACGTGCCGGCGAAGGCCGGCCGTCGCGCAGCGCCGACGGCAAGCCGGCGCCGCGCGGCGAAGCCCGTTCGTACCGCGGTGCGGATGCGAAGCCCGCGGGCGAGCGCACGTTCAACCGTGGCAAGCCCGATGCGGACGGCGGCAAGCGCCCGGCCTATCGCGATACGGCCAGCGGTGAAGGCGCGAAGCGCAGCTTCGGTGAGCGCCGTACATCGTCCGATCGTCCGGCACGCCGCAGTGATGACGACGCCCGGCCGCGCCGCGCCAGCACTGGCGCGGAAGGCGGCAAGCGCGCACCCTACCGCGACTCGGCGGGCAGCGAAGGCGCAAAGCGCAGCTTCGGCGAACGCCGCACGTCGTCCGATCGTCCGGCACGCCGCAGCGATGACGAGGCCCGCCCGCGCCGCGCCACCACCGGCGCGGAAGGCGGCAAGCGCCCGTCCTATCGCGATACGGCCAGCGGTGAAGGCGCGAAGCGCAGCTTCGGCGAGCGCCGCACGTCGTCCGACCGTCCGGCGCGCCGCAGCGACGACGACGCGCGGCCGCGCCGCGCCAGCACCGGCGCGGAAGGCGGCAAGCGCGCACCCTACCGCGACTCGGCGGGCAGCGAAGGCGCGAAGCGCAGCTTCGGCGAGCGCCGCACGTCGTCCGATCGTCCGGCGCGCCGCAGCGACGACGAGGCCCGGCCGCGCCGCGCCAGCACCAGCGCGGAAGGCGGCAAGCGCGCCCCCTACCGCGACACGGCAGGCAGCGAAGGCGCAAAGCGCAGCTTCGGCGAGCGCCCGGCACGCCCGTCGCGCGACAGCACCGAGCGCCGGCCGGGCGCCGGCATCAAGACCGCGCAACCGGTCAAGCGCCGCGCCACCGACGTCGACCATGGCGACGAAACCGGCCTGATGCGCCTGTCGAAGCGCATGTCCGAACTCGGCCTGTGCTCGCGCCGCGAAGCCGACGAATGGATCGAAAAGGGCTGGGTGCTCGTCGACGGCGAACGCATCGACACGCTCGGCACCAAGGTGCGCGCCGACCAGCACATCGAGATCGACGAACGCGCGCAGGCCGCCCAGGCCGCGCAGGTGACGATCCTGCTGCACAAGCCGGTCGGCTACGTGTCGGGCCAGGCCGAGGACGGCTACGAGCCGGCCGCCGTGCTGATCACGCGCGACAACCACTGGAGCGGCGACCGTTCGCCGCTGCGCTTCTCGCCGCAGCACCTGCGCACGCTCGCGCCGGCCGGGCGGCTCGACATCGATTCGACGGGCCTGCTCGTGCTCACGCAGAACGGCCGGATCGCGAAGCAGCTGATCGGCGAACAGTCGGACGTCGACAAGGAATACCTGGTGCGCGTGAAATTCGGCGAGCGCCTGACCGACATCGACCAGCACTTCCCCGCCGAATCGCTCGCGAAACTGCGTCACGGCCTCGAACTCGACGGCGTCGCGCTGAAGCCCGCGATGGTGAGCTGGCAGAACGGCGAACAGCTGCGCTTCGTGCTGCGCGAAGGTCGCAAGCGCCAGATCCGCCGCATGTGCGAACTGGTCGGCCTCGAGGTGATCGGCCTGAAGCGCGTGCGCATGGGCCGCGTGATGCTGGGCGCGCTGCCGCAGGGCCAGTGGCGCTACCTGTCGGCCGACGAGTCGTTCTGACGGCAGCCGGCCCCGCCCGCGCCGAAGCCATCAATGAACAAAGCCCGCGCAAGCGGGCTTTTTCATGCTCAGTCGTCGGCGGCCGGATCGAGCCCCGGGAACAGCACCTCGGTGAAGCCGAAGCGCGTGAAGTCGGTGATCCGCATCGGATACAGCTTGCCGATCAGGTGGTCGTATTCATGCTGCACGACCCGCGCGTGGAAGCCCTCGGCGACGCGGTCGAGCTTCGCGCCGAACTGGTCGAAGCCGCTGTAGCGCACCTTCGCGTAGCGGCTGACCACGCCGCGCATGCCCGGCACCGACAGGCAGCCTTCCCAGCCCTCTTCCATGTCCGGCGGCATGTATTCGAGCTTCGGGTTGATCAGCACGGTTTCCGGCACCGGCGGCGCCTCCGGATAACGGTTGTTGCTGCCGAAGCCGAAGATGATGATCTGCAGCCCGACGCCGATCTGCGGCGCGGCCAGCCCGGCGCCGTTCGCGTGATGCATCGTCTCGAACATGTCCGCGACGATCTCGTGCAGCTCGGGCGTGTCGAACCGCTCGACCGGCCGGGCGACTTCGAGCAGGCGCGGATCGCCCATCTTCAGGATTTCGCGAATCATCGCGCATGACCCTCCAGGAGTTGGTGCAGCCCTTCTTCGTCCAGCACGGGAATACCGAGTTCCTCCGCTTTCGCCAGCTTGCTGCCGGCCTCGGCGCCCGCGACCACGTAATCCGTCTTCTTCGACACCGAACCCGCCACTTTCGCGCCCGCCGCCTCCAGCATCTCCTTCGCCGCGTCGCGCGTGAGGTTGGGCAGTGTGCCGGTCAGCACGACCGTCTTGCCGGCCAGCACGCCCTGCGGCGCCTTCGGCGCGGGCGGCCCTTCCGGCCACGTGACCTTGCCCGGCGCGCGCAGCTGTTCGATCACGGTCCGGTTGTGCTCTTCCGCGAAGAACTGGTGGATCGATTCGGCGACGATCGGCCCGACGTCGTTGACTTCGAGCAGCTCGTCGATCGATGCGTTCATGATCGGGTCGAGCGAACCGAAGTGCTTCGCGAGGTCCTTCGCGGTCGACTCGCCGACATGGCGGATGCCGAGCCCGTAGATGAAGCGCGCGAGCGTCGTGTGCTTCGCCTTCTCGAGCGAATCGAGCAGGTTCTGCGCGGACTTCTCGGCGAACCGGTCGAGCTCGGCGAGCGTCGCGAAGCCGAGATTGAACAGATCGGCCGGCGTGCGCACCAAGTTCAGCTCGACGAGCTGGTCGATGATCTTTTCGCCGAGCCCGTCGATGTCGAGCGCGCGGCGCTGCGCGAAGTGCCACAGCGCCTGCTTGCGCTGCGCCGGGCAGAACAGCCCGCCCGTGCAACGCGCGATCGCCTCGTCGGGCAGGCGCTCGATCTTCGAGCCGCACACCGGGCACTCGGTGGGCATCACGAATTCGGCCGCATCGGCCGGACGCCGGTCGAGCACCGCACCGACCACCTCCGGAATCACGTCGCCCGCGCGCCGCACGATCACCGTGTCGCCGATGCGGATATCCTTGCGGCGGACTTCGTCCTCGTTGTGCAGCGTCGCGTTGGTCACGGTCGCGCCGCCGACGAACACCGGCTCGAGCCGCGCGACCGGCGTGATCGCGCCGGTGCGGCCGACCTGCACGTCGATCGCGACGAGCTTCGTCAGCGCTTCCTGCGCGGGGAACTTGTGCGCGAGCGCGAAACGCGGGGCGCGCGACACGAAGCCGAGCCGATCCTGCTCGTCGCGCCGGTTCACCTTGTAGACGACGCCGTCGATATCGTACGGCAGCCCGTCGCGCTTCTCGCCGACCTTGCGGAAAAAGCCGAGCAGCCCGTCCGCGCCGTGCACGACCGCGCGCTCGCGGTTCACCGGCAGGCCGAGCGTCTCGTACCAGTCGAGCAGCCCGCTGTGCGTGTCGGGCATCGGCATGCCGTCGAGCACGCCGATCCCGTACGCGAAGAACGACAGCGGCCGCTGCGCGGTGATCTTCGGATCGAGCTGGCGCAGGCTGCCGGCCGCCGCGTTGCGCGGGTTCGCGAATTCGCGCTGCTCGGCCGCGCGCTGGCGTTCGTTCAGGCGTGCGAAATCGCGCTTGAACATCAGCACCTCGCCGCGCACGTCGAGCACGGCCGGCACGTCGGCGCCCTTCAGCTTCAGCGGAATCGAACGGATGGTGCGGACATTCTCGGTCACGTCCTCGCCGGTCGTGCCGTCGCCGCGCGTCGACGCCTGCACGAACACGCCGCGCTCGTAGCGCAGCGAGATCGCGAGCCCGTCGAACTTCAGTTCGCACGCGTATTCGACCGGGTCCGTCACCGAGCCAGCCAGGTCGACGGCCTTGCCGAGCGCATCGGCCACACGCTTGTCGAACGCGACGATGTCGTCGTCCGCGAAGCCGTTGTTCAGCGACAGCATCGGCGCATCGTGAACCACCGGCGTGAAACCGCTTGCCACCTCGCCGCCCACGCGCTGCGTCGGCGAATCGGGCGTCACGAATTCGGGATGATCGGCTTCGAGCTGCTGCAGCTCGGCGAACAGCCGGTCGTATTCGGCGTCCGGCAGATCGGGCTGGTCGAGCACGTAGTAGGCGTAGTTCGCCTGCTGAAGTTGGTCGCGCAGCCACGCGGCGCGCGCGTCGGGCTGGCTGGCTGGCGGTTCGGCTGGGGTTCGGGCCATGCTGGCGGCAGATGCTTTCTGAGAAAATCGAATGTCAGATTATCTCAGTTTGGCGCCATGGCGGGGCGCTCAATAGGGACGCATTCGGCCCGCCATCGGCGCCTGCGGGGCTCGCTGCAGTGCCGCATGCGCGGTGCGCCGCAGCAGCGGGCGACGCCGGCCGAAGCCCGCCGCCCGCGCGTTCGCGTTACTGGCTGAAGAGGCGGCGCGTGACCGGCGAACCGGCCGGAATGCCCGCCTGCTCGAGCTTCGCGTACAGCTTCATCAGCTGCTGCTCGATCGCGAGCAGCGTCGACTCCGGCAGCGGCCGGCGCGAGTCGTCGACGACGCGCGCGCCGATCCGCTCGGACAGCGACTTCGCGTAATCGCACATCAGCCGGAACGGCAGGATGTCCTCTTCGGCAACCGGCACGTCGAGCACCAGCGTGATCATGTTGCCGCCCTTGTACGTCAGGTCGTCGCGCAGGAAGTTCGTGTCGCCGAACTGCAGCATGAACACCGGGTTCTGCTTCGCGTCGAGCTTCACGAAGCGCGTGCCGTCGCGCGACAGCAGCAGCCCGTCCTGCGATGCGACGGCCTGCACGTAGTTCGCCGACCACGGCGCGCCGTCCGACATCACGTTGATCGACAGTTGCGCGTCGCACTGCGCCGCGAAGCCGTCGAGCTCGCGCGCCATCGCGACGGTTTCCATCATGTCCGGGAATTCGGGCGCGCCGTCGATCGCGTCGGCGAACTGCTGGACGCCCGTCACGAATTCGGAGAACTCGAGCTCGTTCAGCGCGCCGCTGCGGTTCGCGAGCTGGGCGGCCGCGCGCAGTTCCTCGTAGCGCACGCCGTTTTGCAGCAGTTCCCAGTGGCCGCCTTCCGGCTTGCCCTCGATATGCACCGGCTTGCTGCCCGCGCGGCGCAGCCGCTGCGCGACGGGCAGGATCTTGTCGCCCGGCAGCGGCGCGCCGAGGCGGATCGGCACGATGCAGTCGATGCGGCGATCGACGACGGTCGGCGGCGCCGACGAAATCGTCGTCGCGGCCGGCAGGACCGGCTCGGCACGTTCGGCAGATTCGGACGACGCCGGATGCTCGGCCGCGGCCGCGCCTTCGCCGGCGACGGCCGGCTCGGACGCCTTGGCCGGCTCGGCCGAATGCGTCGACTCGGTGGTCTCGGCCGCGTCGACCGGCACGTCGCTGCCCGTCGCCTCGGCCTGCAGGTCGGCCAGCGTGTCGGCCGGCGCGGCGCCGCCGAACGTCGGCTCGACGCGCGCGGCTTCGACCGGCGCGCTGCCGGCGGCTGCCGGCGCGACGGGCTCGCGCCGCACCGGCTGGCGAACCGGCTCGATGAACGGCAGATCCTCGTCGCGCTCGGGGCGATTCATCGCCTCCGCCGCCTCTTCCGGCATCGGCCGCGGCATCCTGCGCCGCACCTTCGCGCCCTGCCATGCGTTGTAGACCACGACGCCGCCCACCACGACGGCGCCCGCGCCGATCAAACCGAGTGTCAACTCGTCCATGCACGCTCCATCAGCAATTCTTCTGATCGGATCCGCGAACGGGCGCCCATGCGCCGCGCGCCCGCGGTCCGGTTTCGTCAAACGTCAATTCTGGGCAAAACCCGCGGCGGTTTCCATGTCCACCGCGACGATCCGCGACACGCCCTGCTCCTGCATCGTCACGCCGATCAGCTGCTGCGCCATCTCCATCGCGATCTTGTTGTGCGAGATGAACAGGAACTGCGTCTTGTCGGACATCGCGCGCACGAGGTTCGCGAAACGCTCGGTGTTCGCGTCGTCGAGCGGCGCGTCGACCTCGTCGAGCAGACAGAACGGCGCCGGGTTCAGCTGGAACATCGCGAACACCAGCGCAGTGGCCGTCAGCGCCTTCTCGCCGCCCGACAGCAGGTGAATCGTCGCGTTCTTCTTGCCGGGCGGCTGCGCCATCACCTGCACGCCGGCATCGAGAATCTCGTCGCCCGTCATGATCAGCTTCGCCTGGCCGCCGCCGAACAGACGCGGGAACAGGTCGCTGAAATGACGGTTGACCTCGTCGAAGGTTCCCTGCAACAGCGTGCGGGTTTCCTGGTCGATCTTGTGGATCGCGTCCTCGAGCGTCGTGATCGCGTCGGTCAGGTCGGCCGACTGCGCGTCGAGGAACACCTTGCGCTCGCTCGCGGCCTTCAGTTCGTCGAGCGCGGCCATGTTCACCGGGCCGAGCGCGTTGATCGCATTGTTCAGGCGCGTGACCTCGCCCTGCAGGTACGACGGCTTCAGGTCGGGCGTCAGCTTCTCGCGCAGCGCCTCCTCGTCGACCTCGGCCGCCGCGAGCTGCTCGGCGAACTGCTCGACGGACAGGCGCGCGGCCTGTTCCTTCAGCTGCAGCTCGGTGATGCGGTCGCGCAGCGGTTGCAGCGAACGCTCGGCGACCAGGCGCTGCTCGTCCGACGCGCGCAGCTTCGACGTCAGGTCGTCGAGCTCGATGCGCGCGGCCTGCAGCGCCTCTTCCTTCACCGCGCGAATCTCGAGCGCGTCCTGCAGGCCCGTGTGGGCAGTCTGCTCGTTGATCGTCTCGAGTTCGGCGCGCGCGTCTTCCAGGGATGCTGCGACCCGCTCGCTCTGCTCGTGCGCGACCTGGATGCTGCGCTTCAGCTCGTCGATCCGGGTCGCCGCGTTGCGCGCGGCGAAGCGTGCGTCGTTCGCGCCGCGCTCGAGATCCCGCGCCTGCTGGCGCGCCTGCGTCAGCGACTCGTCGAGCGCCTCGAACGCGAGCTGGTTGTCCTCGAAGCGCGCCTGCAATTCGGCGAGCTCGCCGTCGAAGCGCTCGAAATTCGCTTCCGACTCCGCGCGCAGCGCGCGCTGCTCGTCGATCTGCGCGCCGATCTCCTCGAGCTCCTCGCGGATCTGCGTGCTGCGCTGCGTGTAGCGTTCGTGCGCCTGCGCGAGCTTCAGCACCTCCATCTGCAGCGCATGCACGCGCTGCGTCGCGCGTTCGGCCTGCGCGCGCACGTCGCCGAGCGCCTGCGTGGCCTGCGTATGCGCGGCTTCCGCGCGCACTGCCGCGGTGCGCGCCTCGTCGGCGAGCAGCGCCTGCGCACGCACCTGGCGCGTCAGGTTCTCGATTTCCTGCTGGCGGGCCAGCATCCCGGCCTGCTCCGAGTCGGCCGCGTACAGCTGCACGCCGACGCGCGTGACGATGTGGCCGGCCTTCACGACGAACGCGCCGCCCGCCGGCAGCTGCGTACGCGTCGCGAGCGCCTGCGCGACGTCGTCGGCGACGTACACGTTGCCGAGCCAGTCGTTCAGCACCGCGCGGATGCCCGCATCGTCGATGCGCACCAGCGACAGCACCGGGCGCAGCCCGGGCACGGCCGCGGGCGGCTCGCCGGCGGCCGGCGGCGCGTAGAACGCGAGCTTCGCGGGCGGCGCATCGGTCGCGAACGCCTTCACCCAGTCGAGATTCGACACTTCGAGCGCGGCAAGGCGCTCGCGCAGCACCGCTTCGAGCGCCGCTTCCCAGCCCGGCTCGACATGCAGCTTCTTCCACAGACGCGGCAGCGCGCCAAGCTCGTGCTTGTCGAGCCACGGCTGCACCTTGCCTTCCGTCTGAACGTTTTCCTGCAGCTGCTTCAGCGCGGCGAGGCGCGCCTCGAGCTGGTGGATCTGCGCGCTTTCGGCCTGCACGCGCTCCTGCGCGGCGCGGCGCTCGCCGTCGAGGCGCGGCACCGTCTCCTGCGCGTCGGCGAGGCGCGCCTGCGCCTCGGCCAGGATTTCCTCCTGCTCGGCGAGCTGCATGCGCAGTTCCTCGAGCTGCGCCTCGTCCGGCGCGTCGAGCCCGCCCGCCTCGGCCTTCAGCCGTTCGTGACGCTGCTGCAGCTGCTGCAGCTGCTGATCGGCGTTGCGCTGGTGCGCGGCCTCGAGCTTCAGCGACTGTTCGGTCTGCGCGATCCGCGCGCGCTCGTCGTTGAGCTGCGCCTGCGCGTCGCGCCACTGCGCCTCGAGCGCCGGCAGCGCGTCGTGCTTGGCCGCGGCGTCGTCCTCGGCGAGCGCGGCCTTCTCGTCGGCCATCGCGCGCGCCTCTTCGGCTGCCTCGAGTTCGTCCTGCGACTTCTCGGCCTGCGCGCGCCACTGCTCGCGCTGCGCGTTCAGCGCGGCGATCTGCGCCTGCACGCGGTTGCGCGACTCGACGATGAACTTGATCTCCGCCTCGAGGCGGCTGACTTCGGCGTTCGCCTCGTACAGCGCGCCCTGCGCGCCCTGCATCGCGTCGCTCGCCGCGTAGTGCGCGACGCGCAGCGTCTCGAGCTGCGACTCGACTTCGCGCAGCTTCGCGGTCTGCGCCTCGAGGTCGATCTGCGCCTGCTCGATCGCGCGCTGCTGCTTCTGCTGCTCGCCGGCGGCCTCGTTCTTGCGCAGCAGCCACAGCAGGCGCTGCTTCTCCTCGCCGTCGGCGACGAGTTCCTTGTACTTGGTCGCGACGACCGCCTGCGCCTCGAGCTTCTCGAGGTTCGCGCCGAGCTCGCGGATGATGTCCTCGACGCGCGTCAGGTTCTCGCGCGTGTCGTGCAGGCGGTTCTCGGTCTCGCGGCGGCGCTCCTTGTACTTCGACACGCCCGCGGCTTCCTCGAGGAACACGCGCAGCTCCTCGGGCTTCGCCTCGATGATCCGCGCGATCATGCCCTGCCCGATGATCGCGTACGCGCGCGGGCCAAGGCCGGTGCCGAGGAAGATGTCCTGGATGTCGCGGCGGCGCGCCGGCAGGTTGTTGATGTAGTAGCTCGACGTGCCGTCGCGCGTCAGCACGCGCTTCACGGCGATCTCGCCATACTGGCCCCACTGCCCGGCCGCGCGGCCGTCGGAGTTGTCGAAGATCAGCTCGACGCTCGCCCGGCTGCCGGGCTTGCGGGCGGTCGAGCCGTTGAAGATCACGTCCTGCATCGACTCGCCGCGCAGCTCGGAGGCGCGCGATTCGCCGAGCACCCAGCGCACGGCGTCGATGATGTTGGACTTGCCGCATCCGTTCGGGCCGACCACGCCGACAAGCTGGCCCGGAACCTGGAAATGCGTGGGATCGACGAAGGATTTGAAGCCAGCGAGTTTGATCGAGCTCAGACGCACGGCGGTATCGGATGTGAAGAAGAGGTGAAACGAACAGCGGCGCGCGACGCCGGACCAGACGGCCCGTTCGCGCCGCGCGCCTCCGGAATTCAAAAACGGGGCCGCGCACTGAAGCGTTGGGCCCCGCAAACGGCTTCAATCATACCATCGCGCGTGCGCCGTCCTGACCGTCGCCGGGTTTGCCCTGCGCGGGCGCCGAGCGGTGGACCCGGCTCGACAGCAGCGTCGCGAGCACGATGCACGCACCGCCCGCCCACTCGCGCGCGCTCGGCAGCTCGTGCGCGAACACCCAGGCCGACAGCGCGGTGATCACGATCTCGAACAGCATGATGATCGACGCGCGGTTGGCCGGCACGCGCGCGAGCCCGTACTGCACCAGCAGGTTGTTCGACGCCATCGTCACGCCGATCGCGACGACGATCAGCGCCGCGACGCCGAGCTGGCCGCCCGCCGGCATGGCCGGCAGCCCTTCGAACAGCGACGCGACCGCGCCGAACACGGCCGCGCCGCCGAACAGCGTCGCGGTGCGCATCTCGGCGCGCATCTCCGGCAGCTCGCGGCTCGCCTTGATCACCAGCACGTTGCTCATCGCGAAACTCAGCCCGGCGGCCAGCCCCGCCCATTCGGCCAGATCGGCCGGCAGCGGCATGCCGAGCTGCGGCGACCACAGCATCAGCATCGCGCCGCCGATCGACAGCGCCGCGAGCCCGGCGCCGGCCCAGGTCAGCCGCTCGCGCAGCAGGAAGTGCGCATAGATCGCGGTCCACGCGGGCGTCAGGTAGAACAGCAGCATCACGCGCAGCACCTCGCCGTGGATCGTGCCCCAGACGAAGCCGAGGTTCGTCACGCCGGCCGTCACGGCGATCCCGGGCAGCACCCAGTGCCAGCGCAGCGTCGCGATGGTGCGGTGCCGCGCGACGATCACGAACAGGAACGCGACGACGCTCGTCAGCGCGCTCGCCAGCGTGCCCGTCACGCCGAGCGACGCGAGGATCCGCAGCGGATACCAGATCAGGCCCCATACCGAGGCGCCGATCAGGATCGCCAGTGTCGGCAGGCTGCCGCGTACCGCGTTATTCATTTGCTTCGATACCCTTTATTCGTCCGGCCGGCCGCCGTTCCGGCAGGCCGTGTCCGCAGTTCGTCACGTTATAATCGTCGGCTGCGACTCGCGCGCCGCCGGCGCCGTTCGCAGCCGCGCGGCGCGCCGCCGCTCCTTTCGCTCCAACCGGCCGCGATGGCCGCTTCGCCCGTGAACCCTCGACTCGACTCGCTCCAGCCCTATCCCTTCGAAAAGCTGCGCGCCCTGTTCAAGGACGTGACACCCCAGGCCGGCCTGAAACCGATCAGCTTCGGCATCGGCGAGCCCAAGCACCCGACCCCGGCGCTGATCCGCGACGCGGTGGTGGCCGCGCTCGACGGCCTCGCCGCCTATCCGGCCACGGCCGGCTCGGACGCGCTGCGCACCTCGATCGCGCGCTGGCTCGAACGCCGCTACGGGCTGCCGTCGATCGACGCGGCCACGCAGGTGCTGCCGGTGTCGGGGTCGCGCGAGGCGCTGTTCTCGCTCGCGCAGACGGTGATCGACGCGCGTCCGGCCGAAAGCGGCAAGAAAGCGATCGTACTCTGTCCGAATCCGTTCTATCAAATTTACGAAGGCGCGGCGCTGCTGGCCGGCGCCGAGCCCTATTTCGCGAACAGCGATCCGGCCCGCAACTTCGCGTGCGACTACGCGGCCGTGCCCGACGAGGTCTGGGCGCGCACCCAGCTGCTGTACGTGTGCTCGCCGGGCAACCCGACCGGCGCGGTGCTGACGCTCGACGACTGGCGCGAGCTGTTCGCGCTGTCGGATCGCCACGGCTTCGTGATCGCGTCCGACGAATGCTATTCGGAAATCTACTTCGACGAAGCCGCGCCGCCGCTCGGCGGCCTCGAGGCCGCGCACCGCCTCGGCCGCGGCTTCGAGCGTCTGGTGATGCTGTCGAGCCTGTCGAAGCGCTCGAACGTGCCCGGCATGCGCTCGGGCTTCGTCGCCGGCGACGCGGCGTTGCTGAAGCAATTCCTGCTGTACCGCACGTACCACGGCGCGGCGCTGTCGCCCGTGTGGCAGCACGCGAGCATCGCCGCGTGGAACGACGAGGCGCACGTGCGCGAGAACCGCGCGCTGTACCTGCAGAAGTTCAGCACCGTGACGCCGATGCTCGCCGAGGTGATCGACGTGAAGCTGCCGGACGCCGCGTTCTACCTGTGGGCGAACGTCGCGCGCACCGGCCTGTCGGACACCGAGTTCGCCCGCCGCCTGTACGACGACTATAATGTGACGGTTCTGCCCGGCTCGTACCTGGCGCGCGACGCGCACGGCACGAATCCGGGCCGCGATTTCATCCGGATCGCGCTCGTCGCGGGCACCCCCGAATGCGTCGAGGGCGCGCAACGCATCGTCGATTTCTGCCGCGGTCTCGCGCGTTAATCGTCCTTCCCGATCAATTCCATCCATCTCCTGCGAAAACGAACATGTCGCAACAACTTCAGCAAATCATCGATACCGCCTGGGAAAACCGCGCCGAGCTGTCGCCGAAGGCCGCGCCCGCCGAAGTCCGCGAAGCCGTCGCTCACGCGATCGAGCAACTCGACAAAGGTGCGCTGCGCGTCGCCGAGAAGATCGACGGCAACTGGACCGTGCACCAGTGGCTGAAGAAAGCCGTGCTGCTGTCGTTCCGCCTGGAGGACAACGCGCCGATGCCGGCCGGCGGCTACTCGCAGTTCTACGACAAGGTGCCGTCGAAATTCGCGAACTACACGGCCGAAGACTTCGCCGCGGGCGGCTTCCGCGTCGTGCCGCCGGCGATCGCGCGCCGCGGCTCGTTCATCGCGAAGAACGTCGTGCTGATGCCGTCGTACACGAATATCGGCGCCTACGTCGACGAAGGCACGATGGTCGACACGTGGGCCACTGTCGGCTCGTGCGCGCAGATCGGCAAGAACGTGCACCTGTCGGGCGGCGTCGGCATCGGCGGCGTGCTCGAGCCGCTGCAGGCAAACCCGGTCATCATCGAGGACAACTGCTTCATCGGCGCGCGCTCGGAAGTCGTCGAAGGCGTGATCGTCGAGGAGAACTCGGTGATCTCGATGGGCGTGTACCTCGGCCAGAGCACCAAGATCTACGATCGCGAAACCGGCGAAGTCAGCTACGGCCGCATCCCGGCCGGCTCGGTCGTGGTCGCGGGCAACCTGCCGTCGAAGGACGGCTCGCACAGCCTGTACTGCGCGGTGATCGTCAAGAAGGTCGACGCGAAGACGCGTGCGAAGGTCGGCCTGAACGAGCTGCTGCGAGGCGACTGATGGCCAAGCCGCGCACCGTGGTCGTCTACGGCATTCCGAACTGCGACACCGTGAAGAAAGCCCGTGTGTGGCTCGACGATCACGGCGTCGAGTTCGAGTTCCACGATTTCAAGAAGGCCGGCGTCAGCGCGCCGCTGATCGAGGACTGGCTGAAGGACGTCTCGCTCGACGCGCTCGTCAACAAGCGCGGCACCACGTGGCGCGGCCTCGACGACGCCATGAAGGCCGCCGCGGAAACGCAGGCCGGCGCGGTCGCGCTGATGATCCACAAGCCGTCGGTCATCAAGCGCCCCGTGCTCGTCGTCAACGGTCGCGTGAAATCGCTCGGCTTCGCGGCCGACCAGTACGCGGCGCTGTTCGCCGCGTAGCGGCGCCCGCGCTGCGCGGCATCGGTTCGCGCAGCGCCCGACGTCCCATCGCTGCCGGCCACCGCGCCGGCATTTTTTATCGAAAGTGGTCCGAACCATGTCCGCCACCCTAGCCCTTACCGAACAACTGATCGCCCGCGCGTCCGTGACGCCGGACGACCAGCATTGCCAGCAGATCATGACCGAGCGCCTCGCCGCGCTCGGTTTCGCATGCGAGACCATCGCGTCGCACGGCGTGACCAACCTGTGGGCCGTCAAGCGCGGCGCCGACGGCCGCGACGGCAAGCTGCTCGCGTTCGCGGGCCACACCGACGTCGTGCCGACCGGCCCGCTCGAGCAGTGGACCTCGCCGCCGTTCATCCCCGCGCATCGCGACGGCAAGCTGTACGGCCGCGGCGCGGCCGACATGAAGACCTCGCTCGCGGCGTTCGTCGTTGCCGCCGAGGAATTCGTCGCCGCGCATCCCGGCCACCGCGGCGCGATCGCGTTCCTGATCACGAGCGACGAGGAAGGCCCGGCCACCGACGGCACCGTGAAGGTCGTCGAACTGCTCGAAGCGCGCGGCGAACGCGTCGACTACTGCATCGTCGGCGAGCCGACCTCGACCGCCGAGCTCGGCGACGTCGTCAAGAACGGCCGCCGCGGCTCGATGTCGGGCGAGCTGATCGTCAAGGGCGTGCAGGGCCACATCGCCTATCCGCATCTCGCGAAGAACCCGATCCACCTGCTCGCGCCGGCGCTCGCCGAGCTCGCCGCCGAACGGTGGGACGAAGGCAACGAATACTTCCCGCCGACCACCTGGCAGGTGTCGAACCTGCACGCGGGCACCGGCGCGACCAACGTGATTCCCGGCCACGCCGAGCTGCTGTTCAACTTCCGCTTCTCGACGGCCAGCACGGTCGAAGGCCTGCAGGCGCGCGTGCACGCGATCCTCGACAAGCACGGCCTCGACTACACGCTGAAGTGGTCGGTAAGCGGCCTGCCGTTCCTGACGCCGCGCGGCGAGCTGTCGAACGCGCTGTCGAACGCGATCCACGCCGAGACGGGCCTCACGACCGAGCTGTCGACGACGGGCGGCACGTCGGACGGCCGCTTCATCGCGCGCATCTGCCCGCAGGTGATCGAGTTCGGGCCGCCGAACGGCAGCATCCACAAGATCGACGAGCACATCGAGCTGCGCTTCATCGACCCGCTGAAGAACGTGTATCGCCGCGTGCTTGAACAACTGATCGCCTGACGGAGCCTCGCATGACGACACCTTTTGCAACCGTTCGCGACCTGCTGCGCTACGCGGTCACGCGCTTCTCGAAGGCGAAGCTCGCATTCGGCCACGGCTCGGACAACGCGTACGACGAAGCGGCCTACCTGGTCCTGCGCACGCTCGACCTGCCGCTCGACACGCTCGAGCCGTTCCTCGACGCGCGGCTGCTGCCCGACGAGATCGAGGCCGTGCTCGCCGTGATCGAACGCCGCGCGACCGAGCGCGTGCCGGCCGCCTACCTCACGCACGAAGCGTGGATGCACGGCCACCGGTTCTACGTCGACGAGCGCGTGATCGTGCCGCGCTCGTTCATCGGCGAGCTGCTCGACGACGGGCTGCAGCCGTACGTCGCCGATCCCGAGCAGGTCGGCGCGGTGCTCGAGCTGTGCACGGGCTCCGGCTGCCTCGCGATCCTCGCGGCGAGCGCGTTCCCGAACGCCGAGATCGATGCGGTCGACCTGTCCGACAAGGCGCTCGAAGTCGCCGCGATCAACGTGCAGGACTACGGCCTCGGCGATCGCATCACGCTGCACCGCGGCGATCTTTACGCGCCGCTGCCCGCGTTCCGCGCCGAACCCGACACGCGCTACGACGTGATCCTGACCAACCCGCCGTACGTGAACGCCGCGTCGATGGCCGCGCTGCCGCCCGAATACCGCCACGAGCCCGAGATGGCGCTGGCCGGCGGCGACGACGGGATGGACATCGTGCGTCGCATCGTCGCCGACGCACACCGCTGGCTGCACGACGACGGCGTGCTCGTCGTCGAGATCGGCAACGAGCGCGAGCACGTCGAAGCCGCGTTCGGCGGCCTCGAGCTGACGTGGCTGCCCACCAGCGCGGGCGAAGACAGCGTGTTCCTGATCCAGGCATCGGACCTGCCGCGCAAGGCCTGACGGGCACCGTTGCGTGCGGCGCAGCACACCGCTGCGCCGCACGGTTGGGTAAGATGCGCGTAAGCGGCGGCCGCGCCGCATGACTTCAGGAGTCCGTCACGCGCCTATGACCCTCGACTGGCTACACCTCGGCACGCTGATCCTGGCCATCCACGTGCTCGGGATCATCGCGGCATTCCACGCGATCCTGAACACGCGCACCTCGCAAGGCGCGATCGCATGGGCGGTCTCACTCGCCGCGATGCCGTACCTGACGCTCATCCCCTACCTGTTCCTCGGCCGCAGCAAGTTCTCCGGCTACGTCGACGCACGCCGCCACGAGACGGAAGCGTTGCGCACGCATACGCAGCGCACGCCGTGGCTCGATGCGGACGCAACCGACGGTCCGGCCGGCGACGCGCTCGGCCGATCGGCGGTGCTTGCGCTCACGCGGCTCGGCGGCATGCCGTTCGTCGGCGGCAACGCGGTGCGCACGCTCGTCAACGGCGACGCGACGTTCTCGGCGATCCTGTCGGCGATCGACGCCGCGCGCGCCTACGTGATCATCCAGTTCTTCATCGTGCGCGACGACGCGCTCGGCCAGATGCTGCGCGACGCGCTGCTCGCGCGCGCGGCGGCCGGCGTGCGCTGCTATCTGCTGTACGACAGCATCGGCAGCTTCGATCTGCCGCACAGCTACGTCGACACGCTGCGCCGGGGCGGCGTGGAAGTCCATCCGTTCGCGACCAATCGCAAGTTCGTCAACCGCTTCCAGCTCAATTTCCGCAATCACCGCAAGATCGTCGTCGTCGACGGCAACCGCGCGTTCGTCGGCGGACACAACGTCGGCGTCGAGTATCTCGGCGCGAATCCGCGCCTGTCGCCGTGGCGCGACACCCATATCGAGATACGCGGCCCGGTCGTCGCGAGCATCCAGTACGTGTTCGCGGAAGACTGGCACTGGGCGACCCAGAACCTGCCGCCGCTCGCCCCGCCGCCGGCCGCGCTGCCCGGCGACGGCATGCACTGCCTCGCGGTGCCGATGGGGCCCGCCGACAAGCAGGAGACCGGCTCGCTGTTCTTCGTCGAGGCGATCCATGCGGCGCGCGAGCGGATATGGATCACCACGCCGTACCTGGTGCCGGACGAGGCCGTGGTCGCGGCGCTGAAGCTCGCGGTGATGCGCGGCGTCGACGTGCGCATCCTGATCCCGAGCCGGCGCGATCACTATGTCGTGTTCGAGGCGTCCAAGCTCTATGCGCGCGACCTCGTCGAGGCCGGCGTCAAGGTGTTCCGCTACCGGCCGGGCTTCCTGCACCAGAAGGTCGTGCTGGTCGACCGCATCGCGGCCGCGATCGGCAGCGCGAACCTCGACAACCGCTCGTTCCGGCTCAATTTCGAGATCATGGTGCTGACCATCGACCGCGCGTTTGCCGACGAAGTCGAAGCGATGCTCGACGCCGACTTCGCGCAGGCGTACGAGGTCGACACGAACGAATACCGGCACTCGCCTGCGTGGCGCCGGATCGCGATGCACGTCGCGCGGTTGTTCGCACCGATTCTGTAGCGGCGGGCCGGCCGTGCGGGGGCGGCGGCCCCGCCGTCACAGCAGCTTTTCGATATCCGCGGCGATCTCCTCGGGCTTGGTCGACGGCGCATAGCGCTTGACGATGCGCCCTTCGCGGTCGATCAGGAACTTCGTGAAATTCCACTTGATCGCCTTCAGGCCGAGGATGCCGGGCGCCTCGTCGGTCAGGTAGCGGTACAGCGGGTGTGCGTGCTCGCCCTTCACGTCGATCTTCGCGAACATCGGGAACGTGACGCCGTAATTGCGCTCGCAGAACGCGCCGATCTGTGCGGCGTCGCCGGGTTCCTGCTTGCCGAACTGGTTGCACGGAAAGCCGAGCACGAAGAAGCCGCGCGTCGCGTACTGGTCGTACAGTTTCTGCAGCCCCGCGTACTGCGGCGTGAAACCGCACTCGCTCGCGGTATTGACGATCAGCAGCACCTTGCCGCGATACGCATCGAGCGACGCCGGCGCACCGGCAAGCGTCTGCGCGCTGAACGAATACAGGGTGGACATCGGATACTCCTTTTTCGAAACCGGATCGACGTGGAGTCTAGGCGAAATCGCGCCGGTGCGGCATCTGCCGGACGGCCGATGCGTGCGCACACGGCGCGCGGTCTAGAATAGCGGTTTTGGCCAGTCATTTCCGCCGTGATCCGTTTCAATCAGTTCAGCCTTGCGCGCGGCACCAAGCCGCTGTTCGACTCGGCATCGTTCGTGCTCAATCCCGGCGAGAAAGCCGGCCTGATCGGCGCGAACGGCGCCGGCAAGTCGACGCTGTTCGCGGTCCTGCGCGGCGAGCTGCACGCCGACGCCGGCGATTTCTCGATGCCGCCGTCGTGGCGGATCGCCCATGTGTCGCAGGAAACGCCGGCCGTCGATCGCTCCGCGCTCGACTACACGCTCGACGGCGACGCCGCGCTGCGCGAGATCGAGGCGCGCATCGCCGCCGCGTCGGCCGCCCATGACGGGGCGGCCGAAGCCGAAGCGCACGCGGCATTCGCCGACGCCGACGGCTACACCGCGCCCGCGCGCGGCGAGGCGCTGCTGCTCGGCCTCGGCTTCACGCTCGCGCAGACGCGCGAGAGCGTCGCGAGCTTCTCGGGCGGCTGGCGCATGCGCCTGAACCTCGCGCAGGCGCTGATGTGCCGCTCCGACCTGCTGCTGCTCGACGAACCGACCAACCACCTCGACCTCGACGCGATCGTCTGGCTGGAAGACTGGCTGCACCGCTACCCCGGCACGCTCGTCGTGATCTCGCACGATCGCGAATTCCTCGACTCGATCTGCAACGTCACGCTGCATCTCGAGAACCGCCAGGTGAAGCGCTACGGCGGCAACTACTCGCAGTTCGAAGTGCTGCGCGCGCAGCAGCTCGCGCTGCAGCAAAGCGCCTACGAAAAGCAGCAGAAGACGGTCGCGCACCTGCAGAGCTTCATCGACCGCTTCAAGGCCAAGGCGACCAAGGCGCGGCAGGCGCAGAGCCGGATGAAGGCGCTCGAGAAGATGGAGCTGATCGCGCCCGCGCACGTCGCGTCGCCGTTTACGTTCGAATTCCGCACGCCCGACGCCGCGCCGAACCCGATGATGGTGATGGAAGACGTCCGCTGCGGCTACCGTGCCGACGACGGCGCGGAAATCCCGATCGTCGAGCGCGTCGCGCTGTCGATCCAGAACGGGCAGCGCATCGGCCTGCTCGGCGCGAACGGCCAGGGCAAGTCGACGCTGATCAAGACGCTGGCCGGTACGCTCGCGCCGCTGTCGGGCCAGGTGCGCGAAGGCAAGGGGCTGACGATCGGCTATTTCGCGCAGCATCAGCTCGAGACGCTGCGCGAAGACGATTCGCCGCTCGCGCATCTGGCGCGGCTCGCACCCGACACGCGCGAGCAGGAACTGCGCGACTTCCTCGGCGGCTTCAACTTCTCGGGCGACATGGCGACGAGCCCGGTCGGCCCGTTCTCCGGCGGCGAAAAGGCGCGCCTCGCGCTCGCGCTGATCATCTGGCAGAAGCCGAACCTGCTGCTGCTCGACGAACCGACCAACCACCTCGATCTCGAAACGCGTCACGCGCTGACGATGGCGCTCGCGCAGTTCGACGGCACGCTGATTCTCGTGTCGCACGACCGTCATCTGCTGCGCGCGACGACCGACCAGTTCATGCTCGTCGCCAAGCACCGGCTGCAGCCGTTCGACGGCGACCTCGACGATTACCGCGACTGGCTGCTGCAGCATGCGGCCGAGCAGCGCGCGGCCGCGAAGGCCGACGGCGCGGCCGAGTCCGGCGCCGGGCCGGCCGTCAACCGCAAGGACCAGAAGCGGCAGGCGGCCGAGGAACGGCAGCGCCTGTCGCAGTTGAAGAAGCCGCTGCAGACGCGCATCACGAAGCTCGAAAAGGAAATGGACGCGCTGCACGCGGAAAAGGCGCGTCTCGATGCGTTCGTCGCCGATTCGGCGAGCTACGAACCGGCGCGCAAGACCGAACTCACGGACGCGATCCGCACGCTCGGCGACGTCAACGCGCGGCTCGAAACGATCGAGGCGGACTGGCTCGCCGCGCAGGAAGAACTCGAGCAGATCGGCTGACCGCGAGCGGGGCGCGCCCGGCCGCGCCGCCCAAGCCGCGCCGGCGTCGCGGCATTTCCGCGCGCCGCCAAGCCACCACCACCCTGGATACGACAAGGCCGGGCACATTGCCCGGCCTTGTCGATCTCGTTCGCGGCCCGCCGGCCACCGGCTCAGCGCCGCGGCAGCGTATCGCGCGGCATCTGCTCGTCGTCGCCCATCAGGTGCCGGCGCCCTTCGGTCGGCCGGCGGATCGCCGCGGCGACTTCCGCTTCGGTCACGTGCTCCGCCACGACGCGGCGCGCGAGCCGCCCTTCCGAATCGATCCATTCGACGATCCGGCATCCGCCGCCCCACGGCTGACGGATCGGCTCCGAGACGCGGCAGCCGCGCAGGTTGTACACGCGTGCGTCCGGCGCTTGCCCATACGATTTCAACATAGCTTCCCTTCACGATGCGCGGTTCGACAATCCGGCAAAGGATAGGGAAAAGCAATGTCCGGCGGGTTACAGCAGCCTACATATTCTTTACAACGAATTACGCGCCAGATCGCACGGCAGGCGCCTGCCGCGTCGTTCATTCGAGGTCGCGCACGCTGTCGATCGCCTGCTCGAGGCGCTCGACGGCCATCACCTTCAGCCCCTCGATCGCCTGCTTCGGCGCGTTCGCCTTCGGAATCAGCGCGATCGTGAAGCCAAGCTTCGCCGCCTCGCGCAGCCGTTCCTGCCCGCGCGGGGACGGCCGGATCTCGCCCGCGAGCCCCACTTCGCCGAACACGATCAGTCCCTTCGGCAGCGCCTTGTTGCGCATCGACGAGTGGATCGCCAGCAGCACCGCGAGATCGGCCGCCGGCTCCGTGATCTTCACGCCGCCGACCGCGTTCAGGAACACGTCCTGGTCGAAGCAGGCGATGCCCGCGTGCCGGTGCAGCACCGCCAGCAGCATCGCGAGCCGGTTCTGTTCGAGGCCGACCGCGAGCCGGCGCGGGTTCGGCACATGGGCCGTATCGACGAGCGCCTGGACCTCGACCAGCAGCGGGCGCGTGCCCTCCTGCGTGACGAGCACGCACGAGCCCGGCACGACCTGCTCGTGCTGCGACAGGAACAGCGCCGACGGATTCGCGACGCCGCGCAGCCCGCGCTCGGTCATCGCGAACACGCCGAGCTCGTTGACCGCGCCGAAGCGATTCTTGAACGCGCGCACGAGCCGGAACGACGAGTGCGTGTCGCCTTCGAAGTACAGCACCGTGTCGACGATGTGCTCGAGCACGCGCGGACCGGCGAGGTTGCCCTCCTTCGTCACGTGCCCGACCATGATGATCGCGGTGCCCGACTGCTTCGCGATGCGCGTGAGCTGCGCCGCGCACTCGCGCACCTGCGCGACCGAGCCGGGCGCCGACGTGAGCGCGTCCGAATAGACGGTCTGGATCGAGTCGATGACGGCCACGTCGGGCCGCTCCGCGTCGATCGCGGCCTGGATCTTCTCGAGCTGGATCTCGGCGAGCAGCTTCAGTTCGGCCGCCGGCGCGCCGCCGTCGAGCAGCGCGAGCCGTTGCGCGCGCAACGCGATCTGCGCGGCCGATTCCTCGCCGCTGATATAGAGCGCGCGCCGCTCGCTCGCGATGTCGGCGAGCGACTGCAGCAGCAGCGTCGACTTGCCGATGCCCGGATCGCCGCCGATCAGCACGACCCCGCCCGGCACGAGCCCGCCGCCGAGCACGCGGTCGAACTCGCCGATGCCGGTCGAGAAGCGCGGCACGTCGGCCGCCTCGATATCGGCGAGACGCTGCACCGGCGCGCGTTTGGCGAGCGACTGGAAGCGATGCGCGGCGGGCGACTCGGCCACCGACTCGACGAGCGTGTTCCAGGCCTGGCAGGACGGGCACTGCCCCTGCCACTTCGGGGTCTGTCCGCCGCATTCGCTGCAGACGTAGACGGTTTTCTGTTTGGCCACGCGCACTACCCTTATTCCGCGCGCACCGGCACGCGGGCCGCGACCGCGCACATCAGCTCGTAGCCGATCGTCCCGCAATGACGCGCGACGTCGTCGATCGACAGCGCGTTGCCCCACAGCTCGACGCGCGCGCCGACGCCGGCCTGCGGGCACGGCGTCAGGTCGACGGTGATCATGTCCATCGACACGCGGCCGACGATCCGCGTGCGGATGCCGTCGACGATCACCGGCGTGCCTTCGGGCGCGACGCGCGGATAGCCGTCCGCATAGCCGCACGCGACCACGCCGATCCGCATCGGCGCCTGCGCGGAGAACGTCGAGCCATAGCCGATCGCCTGTCCCTTGCCGATCGTCTGCACCGCGATCAGCTCGGACGCGAGCGTCATCGCCGGCTTCAGGCCGGTGTCCGCGATATCGGACGACAGCCCGGACGGCGACGCGCCATACAGCACGATGCCCGGCCGCACCCAGTCGAAGTGCGTGTCCGGATGCCACAGCACGGCCGCCGAGTTCGCGAGGCTGCGCGCGCCGGCGATGCTCGCCGCGCCGCGCTCGAAGGTCGCAAGCTGCTCGGCGACGCCGCGCTCGTTGTCGGCATCCGAAAAATGGGTCATCAACGTGATCTGGCCGATGCCGGGACACGCGCGGGCGCGCTCCCACGCGGCGCGGTATTTCTCCGGCGCATAGCCGAGCCGGTTCATCCCGCTGTTCATCTTCAGCTGCACGTTGACGGGCTTCGACAGCCGGGCCGTTTCCAGCATCCGCATCTGCTCGTCGTTGTGGACGGTCGTCGTCAGGCTGTAGCGATCGATCACGTCGATGTCGGTCGAGCGGAAGAACCCTTCGAGCAGCAGGATCGGGCCGGCCCAGCCGAGCTCGCGCAGCTTGACGGCCTCGTCGAGGTCGAGCAGCCCGAAGCCGTCGGTGCCGCGCAGGCCGGGAAACACGCGCGCGAGACCGTGGCCGTACGCGTTGGCCTTGACGACCGCCCAGACCTTGGACGGGCCGGCATAGCGGCGGACGACGGAGAGATTGTTCGCGAGAGCGGCGGTGTGGATGGTGGCGGAGATCGGGCGCGGCATGGGAAATTTACGTAAAGACGCTTGCGAATCATCAGCTTACCGCGCCTTTTGAGCACCGAAGCCGACAATTTGCGGAACGATCGGGGAATCTTGCTAGTCCGAATTGGCGTATTTTCATGTTATAAAGCCGTGCGCACAACCCATTTCGAACGGAATAAGCCGATCGCATACCAGGCGGCCTACGCGGCCAAGCCGCAGCGACGAAAGCATCGCATCAGATGAAAAAAGGTTTTTACACCATCATGGCCGCGCAGTTTTTCTCGTCGCTGGCCGACAATGCGCTTCTCATCGCCGCCATCGCCCTGCTGAAAGACCTCCACGCCCCCAACTGGATGACACCGCTGCTCAAGCTGTTCTTCGTGTTGTCCTATGTCGTGCTGGCCGCATTCGTCGGTGCGTTCGCTGATTCGCGCCCGAAGGGTCGCGTGATGTTCATCACCAACTCGATCAAGGTGGTCGGCTGCCTGATCATGCTGTTCGGCGCCCACCCGCTGATCGCGTACGGAATCGTCGGCTTCGGCGCGGCGGCCTATTCGCCCGCGAAGTACGGCATTCTCACCGAACTGCTGCCGGCCGACCGGCTCGTCGCCGCGAACGGCTGGATCGAAGGCACGACCGTCAGTTCGATCATCCTCGGCACCGTGCTCGGCGGCGCGCTGATCAGCCCGCACATCGCGTCGCACGTGATCGCGCACACGCCCGCATGGATCAATACGCCGGCCGAATCGGCGATGGCGGTCATCATGACCATCTACGTGATCGCCGCACTGTTCAACCTGCGGATTCCCGATACGGGCGCCCGCTACCCGAAGCAGGAACGCGGCCCGGTCAAGCTCGTCACCGACTTCGCCGACTGCTTCATGGTGCTGTGGCGCGACCGGCTCGGCCAGATCTCGCTCGCGGTCACGACGCTGTTCTGGGGTGCGGGCGCGACGCTGCAGTTCATCGTGCTGAAATGGGCCGAGGTGTCGCTCGGCATGTCGCTGTCGGAAGGCGCGCTGCTGCAGGCCGTGGTCGCGGTCGGCGTCGCGGGCGGCGCAGTCGCGGCGGCGGCCCAGATCCCGCTGAAGAAGTCGCTGACCGTGCTGCCCGTCGGCATCATGATGGGCATCGCGGTGATGCTGATGGCGTTCTACACGCGCGACCTGTTCCCGTCGCACTGGGCCGTGCACATCGGCCACATGCGCATGCCGGTGTACCTGATCATCGCGTACATCTTCCTGATGTGCGTCGGCGCGCTGTCGGGCTACTTCGTGGTGCCCATGAACGCGCTGCTGCAGCATCGCGGCCACGTGCTGCTGTCGGCCGGCCACTCGATCGCGGTGCAGAACTTCAACGAGAACCTGTCGGTGCTCGTGATGCTGTGCCTGTATGCGGTGCTGGTGTGGCTCGACGTGCCGGTCGGCGTCGTGATCGTGCTGTTCGGCACCTTCGTGTGCCTGACGATGTGGCTCGTGATGCGCCGCCACCAGGCGAACCAGCGTCAGTTCGATGCGGTCGCGCTGATCGGCGAGTCGAAGCACTGACGCTACACTTCCCGTTCCCGTCCGTCGGCGCCGCTCCCCGAAGCGGCGCCCTGCCATCATGACGCACCCGATACCCAACGTCCTGACGATCGCCGGCTCCGACTCCGGCGGCGGCGCAGGCATCCAGGCCGACCTGAAGACGTTCTCCGCACTCGGCGCCTACGGCGCGAGCGTGATCACCGCGCTGACCGCGCAGAACACGCGCGGCGTGACCGGCGTGCATGCGCCCGAGCCCGCGTTCGTGACCGCGCAGCTCGACGCGGTGTTCGACGACATCCGCATCGACGCGGTCAAGATCGGCATGCTCGCGAACGCCTCGATCGTGCACGCGGTCGCCGACGCGCTGCGGCGCTACGCGCCCCGCTTCGTCGTGCTCGACACGGTGATGATCTCGAAAAGCGCGCATGCGCTGCTCGCGCCGGACGCGGTCGACGCGCTGCGCGATGCGCTGCTGCCGCTCGCGACGGTCGTCACGCCGAACCTGCCCGAAGCGGCCGCACTGCTCGGCGACACGCCCGCGACGACGGAGAACGACATGGTCCGGCAGGGCCGCGCGCTGCTGCAAACGGGCGCGCGCGCCGTGCTGATGAAAGGCGGGCACCTGCCCGACGCGGCCGCGAGCCCCGACTGGCTCGTGGAAGCGGCGCATACGGTGCGCCTCGACGGTCCGCGCGTGCCCGTCAGCAATACGCACGGCACCGGCTGCACGCTGTCGTCGGCGATCGCGGCGCTGCTGCCGCAGCATCCCGACCTCGAAAGCGCGGTGCGCGCCGCGAAGACCTACCTGACCGGCGCGATTGCCGCGAGCGGGCGGCTCGACGTCGGCCACGGCGTCGGCCCCGTCCATCATTTCCATCGCTGGTGGTAAGCGCGGCAGACCACCGCGACTGACGCAACGTCGGTCCGACTTCAGTCGACCTGCGCCGCAAATGCCCGCGCCCGCGCGGGCCAATCGTCCGGGACGACGAAGCCGCGCGCCGTCTCTCGCCACGTCCCGTCGTCGCACGGTTCATAAACGCCGATCAGCGCGGGCGGCTGGCGCGCGCCCAGCACCGGCGGCAACGCGCGCGCGGCCGCCAGCGGTTCGGGCGCCGCATCGGCATGCGCGGCGATCCGCCGCGGCGCAAGCCACGCGAGCCGCGGCAGCACGCTCCACGCCGCACCGGCCGGTTGCGCGGCCGCCCAGTCCGGCCACTGCGCATGCGTGAGCCAGAAACCGCGCGGATGATCGGGCGCGATTTCGGCGGACACCGGCGGCCGTGTCGCGCCGTGCGGATAGAACAGCCAGCCCTTCACGAACATCTGCGCCGCGGACAGCGCGCCGTAGCCGAGCAGCGTGAAGCCGTTGCGGCTGCTCAGCCGCAGCTGATGGTCGATGAGCCGGCTGCGCTTGCGGTCGAGCCGGTCGACGAGATTCGGTCCGACGAAATCGGCGAGCGATGCGCCCGCGTGCACCGGCGCGCACAGATAGCACTTCACCGCCAGTTCCCAGTGCAGGCGCCGCCCGTCCGGCGTATCGACGAGGAAGTCGACTTCGCCGAGCGTGTGCCCGTTGCTGCGCAGCGGCAGGTTCGCCGCGACGAGCCGCAGCGACGGGCCGTGCGTCAGGAAATATTCGAGCAGGCATTCGGCATAGCGGCCGAGGCGCACGGGTCGCAGCCCGTCGAGCGCACGGTGCAGCGGCGCCGGCGCGGCGTCGAGCGCCGCCAGCCACGCCTCGACGGCGGCCCGTTCGGCGGCGTCCGACCACGGCTGCGCGAGCGACGCGCCCGGCGCCGCGGCGAGCAGGCTCGGGCTCGCGAGGAGCCACGCCAGGTCGCGGACTGCGGCGTCGCGCAGCGTATCGACGAACGCGAACGCCGCGCGGGCCGTCATTGCCCGGCCGGCTGTTGCGCGGCGCCGCCCGCCGCCGCGCCGAACGTGTCGCGCGCGAGGCACAGGTCGGCCCAGGCCTTCGACTTGTCCTGCAGGCTGCGCAACAGGTAGGCCGGATGGTAGGTGACGATCACCGGCACGCCTTCGTATGCATGCACGCGGCCGCGCAGCGAGGCGATGCTCGCATCCGTCTTGAGCAGCGTCTGCGCGGCGAAGCGGCCGAGCGCGACGATCAGCTTCGGTTTCACGAGCGCGACCTGGCGCTGCAGATACGGCTCGCAGCGCGCGACCTCGTCCGGTTCGGGATTGCGGTTGCCGGGCGGCCGGCACTTGATCACGTTCGCGATATAGACGTTGCGGCCGCGCTCGAGCGACAGCGAGCGCAGCATGTTGTCGAGCAGCTTGCCGGCCTGGCCGACGAACGGTTCGCCCTGCTTGTCCTCGTTCTCGCCCGGCGCCTCACCGACCAGCATCCAGTCCGCCTCGCGATCGCCGACGCCGAATACGGTATTGGTGCGCTTCTCGCACAGGCGGCAGCGCGTGCAGTCGGCGACGCGCGCGGCGAGCGCATCCCAGTCGAGCATCGCGACCGGCGTTTCCGCGGCGCGCGATTCGGCCGGCGCGACGGGGTCGCCCGGCGGCGCGGCGTCGAACCACGCGAAATCGTCTTCGGCGGCGGGCGGTGCGTCGAAAGCCGGCGGCATCGGGGCCGTGGATGCAGTGGACTCGCGTTGCGCCGACGCGCGCTCGTCGGCGAATTCGCGACGGGCTGCCGCGTCGGCTGTATCGCGTCGCATGGCGTCGGATGCCGGCGCGACGGCCTGCGGCGGCGCATCGGCCGGTACGCGGGCGGAGACCGCGCTGCGCGTTACATCAGCCGGCGGCAAACCGGCGTCGTGATCCGGTCGCGGCTGCCGGGCGACCGTTGCCGCCGCAACGGCAGCGCCGCCGTCCGCGACGGCATCGGCCTGCGGCGTCGCTGACGCGCCCACCGCGCCTGCATCAGCCGCCACGGCTTCGCCATCCGCGCGCTGCCCGCGCCGCACCCAGATCTGCGCGAGGCCCATTTCCTCGAGCGCCGCTTCAGTCCACGCCATGCGCGCCCCCTCCATCCTTGTTCAGCGTCAGACGCATCACGATCGCGTCCTCGCGGCTGCGATGCCGCGCCGGGTAATAGTTCTTGCGCCGCCCGATCGTCACGAAGCCGAAGCGCTCGTACAACTGGATCGCACGCGGATTGGACGGCCGCACCTCGAGCAGCACGCCGTCGAGCCGTTCCGCGCGCGAAATGCGCACCGCCTCGCGCAACAGCGCGAGCCCCGCGCCCGAGCGCTGCGCCGCCGGCGCGACGCACAGGTTCAGCAGATGCATCTCGTCGATCACCGGCATCAGCACGCAATAGCCGACGAGCGCGCCCGTCACGTGCCGCAGGCACACGCCGAAATAGCCGTTGCGCAGCGAATCCTCGAAATTGCCGCGGCTCCACGGGAATTCGTAGGCGGCCTGCTCGATCGCGACGACCTCGTCGAGATCGGCGTCGGTCATCGGCGACAGATAGCGGTCGCTCAGCAGCACGCCCGTCATCGTTGCGCCCCGCCCGTCTGCGCGGCACGCGCCGCGATGCGTTCGGCGGTCGTTTGTGCGACCTTGTCGCGCACGTATTCGGGTGCGGCCTGGTCGGCCGGCACCGTGCGCCCGGCGCGGAACGCGCGCAGCGCGGCATGCGCGACCGCCAGCGCGTGCGGCAGCGCTTCACCGTCGATCGCCACCGCGCGCGCGGTGGCCGGCATCTGCGCGCCGAACGCGGCCGCCGCATTGCCGGCGAGCGTGAACGGCGCATCGGGCACGCCGACGGCGCCCGGCGCGTCGAGCGCGGCCGGATGCAGCGTGCGCCAGTCGCCGGCCGCATCGTCCCACGCGAAATCGGCCCAGTAGGCTTCGTCCATCCGCGCGTCGAGCGCGGCGAGCACGCGCGTCGTGCCGGGCGCGCGCAGCCGCGCATGCTCGGCGCATGCGAGCAGCGTGCCGATCGGCACGACCGGCAGGCCGCGCCCGAACGCGAGGCCCTGCGCGATGCCGGTCGCGGTGCGCAGGCCCGTGAACGAGCCCGGCCCCGCACCGAATGCGATTGCATCGCAGTCGGCGAGCGTCAGCCCGGATTCGGCGAAGAGTTCCTGGATCGCCGGCAGCACGCGCGTGCTCGACACGGCGCCCGTCAGTTCGTGGCGGACCCAGGTTTGCGGGGAGGAAACGCCGGCATCGGCCGAAGCCGAGCGCAGCAGCGCGACCGAGCAGTATTCGGTCGACGTATCGATGGCGAGGAGCACTGTTTGCGTCATGGCCGACATTGTAATGCGGCGCCCCGCTCCCACGGGCGTTCGGGCCCGATCTTCGCATGCGCGTGCGGCGGCCGGCGGTTTGGAAGGATCGCTCGACCCTGCGCGGCGGTCCGCTTGTTAAGATCGCCCGACTTGAAACCCTTACGGAGACTCCCGATGAGCGACCTCACCGCCCGCTTCGACCAGGCCCAGATCGACGTCAAGCAATTGACGGAACGGCCGGGCAACCTGACGCTGCTGCGCCTGTACGCGCTGTTCAAGCAGGCCACCGACGGCGACGCGCACGGCGACAAGCCGGGCTTCACCGACATCGTCGGCAAATACAAGTACGACGCCTGGGATGCGCTCAAGGGCACCTCGCAGGATGACGCGAAGCAGCAATACATCGAACTCGTCGAATCGCTGAAGAACGGCACCGCTTCCTGACCGGTTCGCGTCCCGACGCAATCGGCGATCAAATCAGTGGCGCGGCGCAGCAAAAATCCTTATAATGCTGGCTGCGTCGCTTCCGCGCACGGCCCGAAGGCCGTTCCGGCCTGACGCTTCGTAGCGTTAAGCTCCAATCCGGTTTAGAACCTGTCCCCTCCTGCTTCGGCCCTCGCGGTCGTCACTCACAGGCTGGCGGCCTCGCTCCTGGCGCGCCGCACCCAAAACAGCTTCTAATGCCTCATCCGCCATCTGTTTGGCGGATTGCACCCGTTTCCCGATTTGCTCGTTGAATCCGACGACTTGGGTATGCGCGATTGGCGCCGACGTTTCACCCATCTGTGTTTCAAGGATTGTTATGACTTCGAGCATCAACTCCAGCCCGCTCAACGCGATCGCCGACCAGGCGCTCGGTCTCGATGCCGCCGCCGCACCGGCCGCGCTCGAACCGGCGTCGGACGAGCCGAGCTTCGCGTCGCTCGGGCTGTCGCCGGAGATCGTCTCCGCGCTGCAGGCCGCCGGCTATGTGAAGCCGACGCCGGTCCAGCAGCGCGCCATTCCGGCCGGCATCGCCGGCCGCGACCTGCTGGTGTCGAGCCCGACCGGTTCGGGCAAGACCGCCGCATTCATGCTGCCCGCGATCGAACGTTTCGCGCAGCTCCAGAAGGCGCAGGCGCAACAGCCGCGCGCGCCGCGTGAACCGAACCAGGGCGATCGTCGCGGTCGCCGCCCGCAACCGGTCGCGCGCCCGGGCCTGCTCGTGCTGACGCCGACCCGCGAACTCGCGATGCAGGTCACGACGGCCGCATCGACCTACGGCAAGCACCTGAAGCGCCTGCGCACCGTCAGCATCCTCGGCGGCGTCGCCTACGGCCAGCAGCTGATGCTGCTCGCGAAGAACCCGGAAATCCTGGTCGCGACGCCGGGCCGCCTGCTCGACCATCTCGAGCGCGGCCGCATCGACCTGTCCGAGCTGAAGATGCTGGTGCTCGACGAAGCCGACCGCATGCTCGACATGGGCTTCATCGAGGACATCGAGACGATCGTCGAGGCGACGCCCGAGTCGCGTCAGACGATGCTGTTCTCGGCCACGCTCGACGGCAAGATCGGTTCGCTGACGAGCCGCCTGCTGAAGGATCCGGAACGCATCGAGATCCAGCAGCGCCTCGAGTCGCGCGCGAACATCGCGCAGACCGTGCATTACGTCGACGACCGCGACCACAAGGACCGCCTGCTCGATCACCTGCTGCGCGACAACGCGCTCGACCAGGCGATCATCTTCACGGCGACCAAGATCGACGCGGACCAGCTCGCCGGCCGTCTCGCCGACGCGGGCTTCCAGTCGGCCGCGCTGCACGGCGACCTGCCGCAGGGCGCGCGCAACCGCACGATCCGTGCGCTGCGCGAGCGCCGCGTGCGCGTGCTGGTCGCGACCGACGTCGCGGCGCGCGGGATCGACATCCCGGGCATCACGCACGTGTTCAACTACGACCTGCCGAAGTTCGCGGAGGACTACGTGCACCGCATCGGCCGTACCGGTCGCGCGGGCCGTTCGGGCATCGCGGTGAGCCTCGTGCACCACGCCGAGCAAGGCGCGCTCAAGCGCATCGAGCGCTTCGTGCGTGCGCCGCTGCCGGTCAACGTGATCGAAGGCTTCGAGCCGCGCAAGGCGCCCCCGCGCAACGATCGCGGCAACGGCCGCGGCCGTCCGGGCGGCGGCAACGGCGGCCGGCGTTTCGGCGGCAAGCCGGGCGGCGGTCATGGCGGCAGCGGTCGCAGCTACGGCAGCGGCAACGGCGGCGGCTGGAGCGGCAAGCCGGGCGGCAGCCGCGACGGTGGCCGTCGCGACGGCCAGCGCAGCAGCGGCCCGCGCCGCAGCAACTCCGCATCCTGATCGCGCATGGGCGGCCCCTTCGCCGCCCTGCTGATCCGGCCGACCGGCGCTTCTGCGCCGGTTTTTTTTCGTCCCGCGCGCCATTTCACGATACGGAAAATTTTTTTGTGTCGTAAAAAATCATGCTGCGCGGCACAACGCGACCGATTGCAGGATAGGAAAAATCGTTTCTTATTGCGAAACATCAATTTCAAGATACTGATTCATAACGAATAAAAATTTATCGGCTTCTGCGCAAAGCCTCTGTCTCGCGCGCATCGATTTGCCTAGACTCTTATACAAGACTTCACGAAACGTGCACGCAAATCCTCCCCCGTTTCGTGGACGGCATCGTCATCGTTGATTCATCTCGTCAGGCAAATACGTCAAGGAGCTCATCATGTCCCGTCAGCAACAGGCACAGGAACTGCAGAAGCAATGGGAAACCGATTCGCGCTGGAAGGGGATCAAGCGCGGCTACACGGCCGAGGACGTCGTGCGCCTGCGCGGCTCGATCGCGGTCGAGCACACGCTGGCCAAGCGCGGCGCGGAAAAGCTGTGGACGCTGATCAACACCGAGCCGTTCGTCAACGCGCTCGGCGCGCTGACCGGCAACCAGGCGATGCAGCAGGTGAAGGCCGGCCTCAAGGCGATCTACCTGTCCGGCTGGCAGGTGGCCGGCGACGCAAACGTCGCGGGCGAAATGTACCCGGACCAGTCGCTGTACCCGGCGAACTCGGTGCCGCTCGTCGTGAAGCGCATCAACAACACGCTGACGCGCGCCGACCAGATCCAGTGGTCGGAGGGCAAGAACCCGGGCGACGAAGGCTACGTCGACTTCTTCGCGCCGATCGTCGCCGATGCGGAAGCCGGCTTCGGCGGCGTGCTGAACGCGTTCGAACTGATGAAGGCGATGATCGAGGCCGGCGCGTCGGGCGTTCACTTCGAGGACCAGCTCGCCTCGGTGAAGAAGTGCGGCCATATGGGCGGCAAGGTGCTCGTGCCGACCCGTGAAGCCGTCGCGAAGCTGTCGGCCGCGCGGCTCGCGGCCGACGTGATGGGCACGCCGACCGTGCTCGTCGCGCGGACCGACGCGGAAGCCGCCGACCTGATCACGTCCGACATCGACGACAACGACAAGCCGTTCCTGACCGGCGAGCGCACGGTCGAAGGTTTCTTCCGCACGAAGCCGGGCCTCGAGCAGGCAGTCTCGCGCGGCCTCGCGTACGCGCCGTACGCCGACCTGATCTGGTGCGAAACCGGCAAGCCCGATCTCGAGTACGCGAAGAAATTCGCGGAAGCGATCCACAAGCAGTTCCCGGGCAAGCTGCTGTCGTACAACTGCTCGCCGTCGTTCAACTGGAAGAAGAACCTCGACGACGCGACGATCGCGAAGTTCCAGAAGGAACTCGGCGCGATGGGCTACAAGTTCCAGTTCATCACGCTGGCCGGCTTCCATGCGCTGAACTACTCGATGTTCAACCTCGCGCACGGCTATGCCCGCACGCAGATGAGCGCGTTCGTCGAGCTGCAGCAAGCCGAGTTCGCGGCGGCCGACAAGGGCTTCACGGCCGTCAAGCACCAGCGCGAAGTCGGCACCGGCTACTTCGATGCGGTCACGCAGACGGTCGAGCGCGAAGCATCGACGACCGCGCTGCACGGCTCGACCGAGGACGAACAGTTCTTCGACGGCAAGAAGGTCGCATAACACGCGGCGGGCGTCACGCCGGCGCCCGCCACAGAACAGGAATCAGGGAGGAGACGGCAGGCGCGCGCGCTCGCGCGCGACCGGCCGCACGGCCTGCGGGCCGACATGGCAGCGACGCGCGCCGGCTTCGTCCGGCGCGCTTTCTTTCAACACCGGTCGCGACACCGCCTGCGCGGGACAAGAACGGCGCCGCATCACCGATAGACGATCACCGGAATTTTCGTATGGGTCAGCACGCGCTGCGTTTCGCTGCCGATCAGCAGGCTGCCGAGCCCGCGGCGGCCGTGCGACGCCATGAAGATCACGTCGCAGCCGCCGCGCTCGGCCGCCTCGATGATGCCGAGGTACGGCGACGGATGCACGCTCGTCCAGGTGTCGCAGGCGACGCCGACCGCCTTCGCGGCCGATTCGACCTCGTCGAGATGCGCGCGCGCCTCGCGCTCGCTGCGCGCACGGAAATCGGCGGGCGGCTCGATGATCACTTCGGAAAACGGCGAGTACGGATACTGCGGCAGGCACGCATAGGCCGTCACGCGTGCGCCGACCGCGCGCGCCAGGTCGATCGCGCCGTCGATCGCCTTGCGGGACAGTTCGGAACCGTCGGTTGGAACGAGGATGTGCCGGAACATCGCGCCCTCCTTCGTCAGTCGCACGCCGCGCGGCGCGGTGCCGGATCCACCGGCCGCGCCCCGTCGGAGATGCGTGTTTCGATTGTAGTGTGCGAAATGCCGCGACCGGCGCCGGCAGCGGGTTCGCCCTCATATCGAAAACGCGCGGGCCGAGCCGCCGTCGCCCTGTTCGGTCGCCTATTCGCCCCAGTAGCCGGGCCGCTCGTACGTGTGCTTCAGGTAATCGAGAAAGAGCCGCACGCGCAGCGGCAGGTGCCGGCGCTGCGGAAACACCGCGTGGATGCCGATCGGCGGCGCGGCGAACGCATCGAGCACGCTGACGAGACGCCCGGCCGCGATATCCTCGCCGACCTCCCACCACGAGCGCCACGCGAGCCCGTGTCCGGCCAGGCACCACTCGTGCAGCACCGCGCCGTCCGAGCATTCCATCGTGCCGTTCACGCGGATCGACACGACCTTGTCGTCCTCCTGGAACGCCCAACCGCGCTGCTGGTTCGCGTTCGCGGCAAGCGCCAGGCAGTTGTGCCGCGCGAGTTCCGCGAGCGTGGTCGGCGTGCCGCGCCGCGCCAGATAGGCGGGCGACGCGACGCATACGCGGCGGTTCTCGCCGAGCTTCAGCGACACGAGCGACGAGTCGGGCAGCTCGCCGAGCCGCACCGCGCAATCGAAGCCTTCGTTGACGAGGTCGACCATCCGGTCGGACAGGTCGAGCGTGACCGACACGTCCGGATGCGCGCCGCTGAATTCGGGTACGAGCGGCGCGACGTGCCGCCGGCCGAAGCCGGCCGGCGCGGAGATGCGCAGATGGCCGCTCGCCTTGACGCCGCCGGCGGACACGCTCGATTCGGCGTTCTGCATGTCGTTGATGATCCGCTGGCAGTCCTCGAGGAAGGCCGAGCCCTCGAAGGTCAGCGTGAGCTTGCGCGTCGTGCGCACCAGCAGCTTGACGCCGAGCCGCTCCTCGAGCGCGTCGAGGCGGCGGCCGATGATCGCCGGCGCGACGCCCTCCGCGTGCGCGGCCGCCGACAGGCTGCCTTTCGCCGCGACCGCGGCGAACGTTTCGATCTGTTTGAACCGGTCCATGACTCGAAAGGACGGTGCGCCGTCCTTCACATTGACTGAAGCCGCTCAAGATTAGGTATATGAAAGTAAAAGATCAAGTGATGATTAGCGTCTTTTTTGATACCAGCGATCACGAATAGAATCGACCCGACCTCTGAAACTGGAGCGCAAGGCTATGTCGGCCACAACGACACTCTCCTCTCCCGACGCCATCCTGTTCGACGCATTCGGCACGTTGTTCGACGTGCATGCGGTCGTGGCTGCGGCCGAGCAGATGTTTCCCGGCCGCGGGGAACGGTTGTCGCAGCTGTGGCGACGCAAGCAAATCGAATATTCGCAGTTGCGCACGCTCGCCGATCCGGCCGGCGCGCACTACCGCCCGTTCCGTGACATCACGCTCGACGCGCTGCGGTTCGCCGCGCGTTCGCTCGGGCTAGCGCTGAACAGCGCGGCCGAGAAGCGGCTGATGGACGAATACGCGTGCCTGTCCACCTATCCCGACACGGTGCCCGCGCTGCGCAAGCTGCGCGCGCTCGAGCCGCGCCCGCCGCTCGCGATCCTGTCGAACGGCAATCCGCAGATGCTCGACATCGCGATCAAGAGCGCCGGCATGACCGGCCTGTTCGATCGCGTGCTGTCGGCCGACGCCGTGCGTGCGTACAAGCCGAGCCCGGCCGTGTACGCGCTCGGCACCGCCGCGTTCGGCGCGAACCCGCGCGACATCGTGTTCGTGTCGTCGAACGCGTGGGACGTGGCCGGCGCCGCGTGGTTCGGCTATACGACGTTCTGGCTCAACCGCACGGGCGCACCCGCCGAGGAACTCGGCGTGTCGCCCGACGGCAGCGGCGCCGGCATGGCCGATCTGCTCGCATTCCTCGCCACCCCGGCTCCGTCCGGCAAGCCCGCCAACCGCACGCGCCCCGGCCCGGGCGCTTGAGGTTCGCAGCGCTGCCGCCTTCCCCCTTCACCGAAACCGCAACTGACCGACCAAGGAGATGAGACTCATGAGCACCCCGATCACGCTGCCGCAAGGCATGGCGATCACCGGCGAAATCAAGCCGGGTTACGAAGCGATCCTGACGCCCGAGGCCCTCGAACTCGTCGCGGCGCTGCATCGCGCGTTCGAACCGCGCCGCCAGGCGCTGCTGCAGGCGCGCGTCGAGCGCACCAGGCGCCTCGACGCAGGCGAGCGCCCCGACTTTCTCGCCGACACGAAGGCGATCCGCGAAGGCGACTGGAAGGTCGCGCCGCTGCCGGCCGACCTGCAATGCCGCCGCGTCGAGATCACCGGCCCCGTCGAGCGCAAGATGATCATCAACGCGCTGAACTCGGGCGCGGACTCGTACATGACGGACTTCGAGGATTCGAACGCGCCGAGCTGGACGAACCAGATCGACGGCCAGATCAACCTGAAGGACGCGGTGCGCCGCACGATCTCGCTCGAGCAGAACGGCAAGTCGTACAAGCTGAACGACAAGGTCGCGACGCTGATCGTGCGCCCGCGCGGCTGGCACCTCGACGAGAAGCACGTGACGGTCGACGGCCAGCGCGTGTCGGGCGGCATCTTCGATTTCGCGCTGTTCCTGTTCCATAACGCGAAGGAACTGATCGCGCGCGGCTCGGGCCCGTACTTCTACCTGCCGAAGATGGAAAGCCATCTCGAGGCGCGCCTGTGGAACGACATCTTCGTCGCCGCGCAGGAAGCGGTCGGCGTGCCGCGCGGCACGATCCGCGCGACCGTGCTGATCGAGACGATCCTCGCCGCGTTCGAGATGGACGAGATCCTGTACGAACTGCGCGAGCACAGCTCGGGCCTGAACGCCGGCCGCTGGGACTACATCTTCTCGGCGATCAAGAAGTTCAAGAACGACCGCGACTTCTGCCTGGCCGATCGCTCGAAGATCACGATGACCGTGCCGTTCATGCGCGCGTACGCGCTGCTGCTGCTGAAGACCTGCCACAAGCGCAACGCGCCGGCGATCGGCGGGATGAGCGCGCTGATTCCGATCAAGAACGATCCGGAAGCGAACGACAAGGCGATGGCCGGCGTGCGCTCGGACAAGCAGCGCGACGCGACCGACGGCTACGACGGCGGCTGGGTCGCGCACCCGGGCCTCGTGCCGATCGCGATGGAGGAATTCGTCAAGGTGCTCGGCGACAAGCCGAACCAGATCGGCAAGCAGCGCGACGACGTGCAGGTCGAGGGCAAGAACCTGCTCGACTTCCAGCCCGAGGCGCCGATCACCGAAGCGGGCCTGCGCAACAACATCAACGTCGGGATCCACTACCTCGGTGCCTGGCTCGACGGCAACGGCTGCGTGCCGATCCACAACCTGATGGAAGACGCGGCCACGGCCGAAATCTCCCGCTCGCAGGTGTGGCAGTGGATCCGCTCGCCGAAGGGCGTGCTCGACGACGGCCGCAAGGTCACCGCGGAACTCGTGCGCGACTATATCAAGGCCGAACTCGACAACGTGAAGCGCTCGGTCGGCGGCAACACGCAGCCGTACGAACGCGCTGCGGCGATCTTCGAACAGATGTCGACGTCGGAAGGCTTCACCGAATTCCTGACCCTGCCGCTGTACGAGGAAATCTGACGACGCGCGGGCAGTCCGGCCGGATCTCCGGTCGGCCTGCCCGTGTTTCGTCCGCTCGCGATCGAGCAATGCGACAGCGAAAAAAAAGCGCCCGTCGGGCGCTTTTTTTGTGAGCGAGCGTTCGTGCCTAGCGGCCGGACCGGCCGCGCCGCTGCTCAGGCCGCTTCCCGTTCGCGACGGTGCTGGACCCAGTCGCCCGACGCGATGCGCGGACGGTCGGCCGTCGCATGCGCGGCGACCGGATAGTACAGGCACGCGTATTGTCGGCCGCCGAGCTCGACGGTCACCGCCTCCTGGCGGAACAGCGTATCGACGCCCGGATACACGCGCTCGATCTCGTCGAGCACCGCGACGAGCCGTTCGTCGATCTCGTAGACGTCGCCCCACACGAGCGATGGGCCGGACGCGCCGGCGGTCATTCCCGGATACGTGCCGAAATCGTACAGTTCGCCCGGCAGCGCGGCCGCCCCGAGCAGCTTCGGCGCGGCGATACCGTGCCGCGCGGCTGCGTGGCCGATGTCGTTGGCTTCCCCCGCCCTCAACGTGCCGTAGACGAATACGTGGCGCATCTGCTTCTCCTTCTTCGATTCGTGGGTTGCCGTGTCAGGTCAGCGCCGTCGCGCTGACGAGCACGCCGTCCTCGTCGGCGTAGATCCACTCGCCCGGCGCGATCCGCGTGCCGAGCACCGTGACGGGCACGTCCCGTTCGCCGACGCCGCGCTTGTCGCTCTTGCGCGGATGCGTCGCGAGCGCGAGCACGCCGACCTTGCATGCGCGCAATTCGGCCGAATCGCGCACGCATCCATAGACCACGATGCCGGCCCAATGGTTCTTCTCGGCCAGTGCGCCGAGGTTGCCGCCGACGAGTGCACAGCGCAGGCTGCCGCCGCCGTCGACCACCAGCACGCGTCCGCCGCCGTCCTGCTCGAGCGCCGCGCGCACGAGCGTGTTGTCCTCGAACAGCTTCAGCGTCGCCGCCGGGCCGGCGAAGCGCGCGGCGCCGCCATATGCCCGCAGCGCGGGTTCGAGCACGCGCAGCGTGCCGGCGGCGAGCAGGTCTTCGTGCGCGTCGCAGAGATCGGTCGTGGCCAGTGTCATGTCGTCTCCAGTCGATCGAGGACGGGCATTCGCGTTCGCGTCGATCCGCGGCCGGCCGTCAATACCGGCAAACCCCGGCGCCCGAATGCGCGCGGCCCCATACAAAGTTCATTTGGACGCTGCATTATCGACCGAAAAACCGCCGCATGCGCTTGCACGGCCCCTTCTACAATAACGGCATCGCCGCCGCGCCGAATCGCCCATGAATCCGCCCGTCACGGTCGACGCATCGACTCCGTTCGACGTCATCGACATCCCGCCCGAATTCGCGCCCACCCGCGTCCATCCGATGCGCGTGCGCGCACGCCAGGTCGACGCCGGCCGGCGCATCCCGCTGCACACGCACGCGTGGGCGCAGCTCGCGTATGCGTCGCGCGGCGTGCTGCGCGTCGCGACGACCGGCACGACGTGGATGGTGCCGCCGTCCCGCGCGATCTGGGTGCCGCCGCACGTGACGCACGAAGTCGTGATCGTCGAGGACGCGTATCTGCGCACGCTCTATATCGACGAATCGATCGTGCCGGACGGGCTCGACGCGTGCCGCGTCGTCGAGGTGACGGGCCTGTTGCGCGAACTGATCGTCGCGCTGGGCGCGCGCGATCCGAGCCCGGCGCGCGAACGCCTGCTGTGCGGGCTCGTCCTCGACGAGCTGAGCCATGCCGAACCGCTGCCGCTGTCGGTGCCGATGCCCGACGAAAAGCGGCTGCGCACGCTGTGCGAATCGGTGCTCGCGCAACCGGCGCATGCGGAATCGCTCGAACACTGGGCGAGCGAGGTCGGCGCGAGCACCCGCACGATCTCGCGGCTCTTCAAGCAGGAGCTCGGTGTGAGCTTTTCGCAGTGGCGGCAGCAGGCGCTGCTTGCGCGCGCGATCCCGCTGCTGAACCAGGGGCGACCGTTGTCGCATATCGCGCGCGAGCTCGGCTACCAGAGCCAGAGCGCGTTTTCAGCGATGTTCCGGCGCGCCTTCGGCGAGAGCCCGCGCGCCTTCATGCTGCGCGGCTACGAGCACCGCGGCGTGGAAGGCCTTCCAGCCGACGAAGACGATACGCAGGACGACGACGCGCTCGATACCGCCCGCTGACTCCCCGACGCGCGGGGAATCCGGCCCGTCAGACCGGCCGCACCATATGCCGGATCGAGCCGAGCTGCGCGAGCCGCGGGCCCGTCACGCGATAACCCATGCGCTGGTAGAGCCGCGCAGCGGGATTGTCGACGAACACGCGCAGTTGCAGTTCGTGCAGCCCGCGTGCGCGCGCCCAGCGGTGCGACATGTCGAGCATGTAAGTGCCGGCGCCCTGCCCGCGATGGCCGGCCGCGATCTGCACGTCGCGGATATGCAGCGAGTCGCCCTCTTCCGTCACGCGCAGCACGCCGATGCGCTCGCCGTCGGCTTCGAGGATGAAGTTCTCGGACTCGCGCCAGCTTGCATAGAACAGGTCGCTGCGCCAGACGAGCCCGTGGCGCTTGTAATAGCCGCCCATGTTGCCGTGCGTCAGCGCTTCGGCAAACGGGAAATCGCCGGGCTCCGCGGGACGGAGCTGATACAGGATTCGCAGGTCGGTCGGGTCGAGCATCGCGCAAGGGTCCAGAACGCATTCCGCCACGATAGCGCAGTCCTGCGCGGATGCAATCGCGAATTGCGCGGAGCGGGCAAGCGGAAATGAAAAAGCCCGCACAAGGCGGGCTCAGATTGCTGACAAACCCTCGCCAAGTGCGGGGGTTTTGTTTTTTAATGGCGTGATGCTGAAGACGCCCATGCCCACGCAGCACGAACTCGAGATGGTGACGCTCGAGGAACTCGTGCCGAAGGACCACCTGCTGCGCCAGATCGACGCGGCGGTGGATTTCGAGTTCATCCGCGCGAAGGTGGCGCATCTGTATTGCGCGGATAACGGGCGGCCAGCGCTCGATCCCGTGGTGATGTTCAAGCTGCTGTTCATCGGCTACCTGTTTGGGGTGGGCAGCGAGCGGCAACTGATGCGTGAGGTCCAGGTCAACGTCGCCTATCGGTGGTTCGCGCGGTTCCGGCTGACCGACAAGGTGCCGGATGCGTCGACGTTCTCGCAGAATCGCCGCCGCCGCTTCCCGGACACGGTGGTGTATCAGGAGATCTTCGACGAGATCGTGCGGCAGGCAATGAAGCGCGGGTTGGTCGATGGTCGGGTGCTGTACACCGACAGCACGCACCTGAAGGCGAATGCGAACAAAGGCAAGTTTGATGTCGTGAAGCTGGAGCAGACGCCTGCGGCGTACACGGAGGCGCTGAATGCGGCGGTGGATGCGGACCGGGCCGCGCATGGCAAGAAGCCGCTGGATCGCGACGACGACGAGCCGCCGCCGAGCAAGGACACCAAGATCAGCCGAACCGATCCGGACAGCGGCTACATGGTTCGGGACGACAAGCCCAAAGGGTTCTTCTATCTGGACCACCGCACGGTGGATGCCCGGCACGCGATCATCACCGATACGCATGTGACGCCGGCCTCGGTGCACGACAGCCAGCCGTATCTGGATCGGCTGGATCGGCAGCGCGAGCGCTTCGAGTTCAAGGTCGATGCGGTGGGGCTGGATGCGGGCTACTTCACGCCGGCGGTGTGCCAGGGGCTGGAGGAGCGAGGGATTGCCGGGGTGATGGGCTATCGCACGCCGAACCACAAGCCGGGCATGTTCTACAAACGGCAGTTCAAGTACGACGCGTATCGCAACGAATACGTGTGCCCGCAGGGGCAGGCACTGCCTTACAGCACGACCAATCGAGTCGGCTACCGGGAATACAAATCCAACCCGCAGATCTGCCGGCGTTGCCCGGTACGCGCGCAGTGCACGAACAGTGCGAACGCGGTGAAGGTGGTGACGCGCCACGTGTGGGAGCGCGCCAAGGAGAAGGTGGACGCGCGGCGCTTGACCGAATGGGGCCAACGCATTTACGCGCGGCGCAAGGAGACGGTGGAGCGTAGCTTCGCCGATGCCAAGCAACTGCATGGGCACCGTTATGCGCGTATGCGTGGGCTACGCAAGGTGGCCGAGCAGTGCTTGCTGGCCGCGGCGGCGCAGAACATCAAGAAGATCGCGATGCTGGTGGCGCGGAAGCGGAAAAAGGGGCCAGCGGGTCCCGATTGGCGCTTCGTGCGCATGCTGCTGCGTCTGGTGAGCGGTTTGCGCTGCAGCTTCGACTACCCGCTCGCGGCGAGCTCGCAATCCTGATCCCAGAAAGACAAAACCCCACGCTTCCAAAAACGTGGGGTTCGTCAGCAATCTGAGCCCGCACAAGGCGGGCTTCTTCATTTTTTGGCGGAGCGGACGGGACTCGCCTACATCCCGCAGGCCGCGGATGCGCGTGCACGCGCATCCCTTCGAGCCCCGCCGGAAGCCGCGCAGGCGGCTTCCTCCGCTCCGCAGTCACGCGCCCGCGAGCGGGCGCAGCCGGAAACACAAATGAAAAAGCCCGCACAAAGCGGGCTTCTTCATTTTCTGGCGGAGCGGACGGGACTCGCCTACATCCTGCAGGCCGCGGATGCGCGTGCACGCGCATCCCTTCGAGTCCCGCCGGAAGCCGCGCAGGCGGCTTCCTCCACTCCGCAGTCACGCGCCCGCAAGCGGGCGCAGCCGGAAATACAAATGAAAAAGCCCGCACAAGGCGGGCTTCTTCATTTTTTGGCGGAGCGGACGGGACTCGAACCCGCGACCCCCGGCGTGACAGGCCGGTATTCTAACCGACTGAACTACCGCTCCAGTCTTGCTGCTTGCCTGGCAGGCGTCGGTTGCTTCCTGCCGGCGCATCGTTTGTTCGAACGACGCCGAAATCTGGCGTCCCCTAGGGGATTCGAACCCCTGTACTCACCGTGAAAGGGTGATGTCCTAGGCCTCTAGACGAAGGGGACAACATACTGCCTACATCTTTAACGCAAAAGCCCGTTCAAAATGACGTTCTTTGAACGGGCCTCGTTCTGGCGGAGCGGACGGGGCTCGAACCCGCGACCCCCGGCGTGACAGGCCGGTATTCTAACCAACTGAACTACCGCTCCAGCTTTCTGCACTGCGACCCGCAGGACCCTGCCCGGCTCCTGCAAGCCTTGCGACACTTCTACGAAACGCCGCTGAATCTGGCGTCCCCTAGGGGATTCGAACCCCTGTACTCACCGTGAAAGGGTGATGTCCTAGGCCTCTAGACGAAGGGGACAACGTACTGCTTACACCTTTAATACAAAAGCCCGCTCAAAGACGTCTTGAACGGGCTTCGTTCTGGCGGAGCGGACGGGACTCGAACCCGCGACCCCCGGCGTGACAGGCCGGTATTCTAACCGACTGAACTACCGCTCCAACTTTCTGCACCGTCACTCGCAGGACGTCGGTTACGTTCCTGCAAGCGTCGCGACACTTCTATGAAACGCCGCTGAATCTGGCGTCCCCTAGGGGATTCGAACCCCTGTACTCACCGTGAAAGGGTGATGTCCTAGGCCTCTAGACGAAGGGGACATAATCTTTTCAGATCTGTCTGACTTCCGCTATTCACTTCTCATCAACAGCGAAGGCCGAAATTCTAACTGCTTTAAATCGTTTTGTGAAGCATTTATTACCACCGCGCTTCGCAAACCAATCTAATTTGTTCTGTTGGTGGAGGTAAGCGGGATCGAACCGCTGACCTCTTGCATGCCATGCAAGCGCTCTCCCAGCTGAGCTATACCCCCTTGCAGAACAGAAATGAGATTATATGGACCTACTTTGAACTTGTAAATACCTTTTTGCGAATCGGACGAAATTTTTTGCGGGGCCGTCGTCGATTGCCGCGTGGCGGCCCCGCGTCCGTCCGATCCTCAGGCGAGCGCCGCCTCGATACGCGACACCACGACGTCGCGATCGAACAGCGCGAGCACCGCATCGATCGACGGCGTATGCGTCGTGCCCGCGACCAGCAGGCGCACCGGCATCGCGAGCTGCGGCATCTTCAGCTTGTGCGCGCCGAGCGTCGCCTTCAGCGCAGCCGAGATCGCTTCCTTCGTCCAGTCGGCCGCCTTCAGCGCGGCGGCGAGCTCGGCCAGCGCCGGCCGCACCGCGTCGGTCACGTGCTGCGCGAGCGCATCGGCGTCCGGCGCCGGCACGCGGTAGAACATCGCGGCGCCTTCGGCGATCTCCTTGACCGTCGTCGCGCGATCCTTCATCAGCGCAATCACGGCCTCGAGCGACGGGCCCGCCGCGAGTGCCGCGTCGTCGATCGCGAGCGCGGCGAGGAACGGCTTCGCGAGCGCGGCCAAGCGCGCGTTGTCCGCTTCCTTGATGTAGTGCGCGTTCAGCCAGTTCAGCTTGTTGTGGTCGTACTGCGCCGGCGACTTGCCGAGATGCTCGAGATCGAACCACTCGACGAACTGCTCGCGCGTGAAGATTTCCGCATCGCCGTGCGACCAGCCGAGGCGCGCGAGATAGTTGACGACCGCCTCCGGCAGGTAGCCCGCGTCGCGATACGCCATCACGCTCATCGCGCCGTGCCGCTTGCTCATCTTCTCGCCCTGCTCGTTCAGCACGGTCGGCAGGTGCGCGTAGACGGGGGCCTCGCCGCCGAGCGCGCGCAGGATGTTGATCTGGCGCGGCGTATTGTTCACGTGGTCGTCGCCGCGGATCACGTGCGTGATGCCCATGTCCATGTCGTCCACCACCACGCAGAAGTTGTAGATCGGCGTGCCGTCCGGGCGCGCGATCACGAGATCGTCGAGTTCCTCGTTCGAAATCTCGACGCGCCCCTTCACCGCGTCGTCCCACACGACCGTGCCCGTCAGCGGGTTACGGAAACGCAGCACGGGCTTCACGCCGGCCGGCGGCTCCGGCAGCACCTTGCCGGGCTCCGGGCGCCACGTGCCGTCGTAGCGCGGCTTCAGGCCGGCCGCGCGCTGGCGTTCGCGCAGCGCATCGAGTTCCTCGGCCGACATGTAGCACGGGTAAGCGAGGCCCTTCTCCAGCATCTGCGCGAGCACCTCGCGATAGCGGTCCATGCGCTGCATCTGGTAGATCGGGCCTTCGTCGAAATCCAGGCCGAGCCATTGCATCCCCTCGAGGATCGCGTCGACCGCTTCCTTCGACGAGCGCTCGACGTCGGTGTCCTCGATACGCAGCACGAAGGTGCCTTTCATCTTGCGCGCGAACGCCCACGGATAGAGCGCGGAGCGGATGTTGCCGAGGTGGATGAAGCCGGTGGGACTCGGCGCGAAGCGGGTACGGACAGGACGGGTCATAAACGGTAACTCGAACGCCTGGGGCGCATGAATGATTCGACGCGGGACGGCGACGGCAGCGCGGACAGCAACGGGGCCGGCGACGCCCGGAACGGGAAAGAAGCCGGAATTATACTCGCGCCGGACATCGCGCCAAGCGCGCCGCTTGCTTTATGATGTGCGCGCCGCGGCCGCCTGCCGGCGCCGCGCCGGCCGCGCGCAACCTGTCGCGCCGCCGCTCGGAACCTATCGCCGCGTGCGGGCCGTGTGCCCCGCCGCCCAGCCGCCGGAGAACCATTCGATGTCGTCCCCTCGCCTGTCGCGCCGCCACTTCACGATCGCGTGCGCGTCCGCCAGCCTCGCCGCCTGCACGTCCTTCGGCGACAAGTCCCGTCCCGACAGCGCATCGGGCGCCGCGCAGCCGCATGAAAAGCCGGTGAAGATCGGCATCGCGCTCGGCGGCGGCGCCGCGCGCGGCTTCTCGCACATCGGCGTGCTGAAGGCGCTCGAGGCGCGCGGGATCCCGATCGAGATCGTTGCGGGCACCAGTGCGGGCTCGGTGGTCGGCGCGCTCTATGCGTCGGGGATGAACGCATTGCAGATCAACAAGATCGCGCTGGACATGGACCAGGCGTCGATCAGCGACTGGGCGCTGCCGTTTCGCTCGCGCGGGCTGCTGCAGGGCGTCGCGCTGCAGAACTTCCTGAACAAGACGCTGAACAACCGGCCGATCGAGAAGATGGCCAAGCCGCTCGGCATCGTCGCGACGGACCTGCAAAACGGCCAGCCGATCCTGTTCCAGCAGGGCAATACGGGCCTCGCCGTGCGCGCATCGTGCAGCGTGCCGTCGGTGTTCGAGCCGGTGAAGATCGGCAACCGCGAATACGTCGACGGCGGCCTCGTCAGCCCGGTGCCCGCGTCGTTCGCGCGCAAGATGGGCGCGAGCTTCGTGATCGCGGTCGACATCTCGGCGCGCCCCGACGGCGCGGCGACCAACAACCCGATCGAGATGCTGCTGCAGACCTTCACGATCATGGGCCAGACGATCAAGACCTACGAGCTCGACAAGTACGCGGACGTCGTGATCCGCCCGAATCTCAATGCGATGGGCGGCAGCGACTTCAACCAGCGCAACGCGGCGATCCTCGCCGGCGAGGAAGCGGTCGCGCGCATCATGCCGGAACTGCAGCGCAAGCTCGCGGCGGCGCGCGGCGTGGCCGCCGCCTGAGCGCGCACGGCGGCGGCGCATCACACGCGCGGCGCGCGCCGGCAACGCGCCGCGGCGTCGGCCCCAAAGCAAAAACCCCTGCCGCCTTTCGGTGACAGGGGTTTTTCGATTCAGCCCGCGACGGGCCGCGGAGAAACTCAGTTGTTGCCGTTGCCCGCGTCGTCGCCGATCGTCGCGCGCACGCGCTGGCGCAGATCGTCGGCCTTCATCGGGAACTGCGTCTCGATGCGGCGCGCGCCGGTGAAACGCTTTTCCCAGTAGCCGTTGTCGAGATCGTCGACGCGGACCGTGCTGCCGGTCGACGGCGAATGCACGAACTTGTTGTCGCCGATGTAGATGCCGACATGCGAGAACGTGCGGCGCATCGTGTTGAAGAACACGAGGTCGCCCGGCTTCAGGTTACTCATGCTTACCTTTTCGCCGACGCGGCTCATCTCTTCCGCGCGACGCGGCAGCGACATGCCGAGCGTGTCCTGGAACACGTAGCGCACGAAGCCGCTGCAGTCGAGGCCCGAATCCGGCGAATTGCCGCCCCAGCGATAGCGCACGCCGATCATGTTGAGCGCGCTGACGACGACGTCGCCGGCCTTGCCCGCCATGCCGGACAGGAACGACTTCGCGCCGCCGCTCGACGGCTGGGTGCTGGCTTGCTGGAGGGAGGAAGTCGACCCGATTTGAGTCGAATTCGTGACATTTTGATTAAAACTGCTGACTTCGTCGGCGAACGCGCCGGGAGCTGCTGCGAACAGGGCGCCGATGAACAGCCCGGCGAGGGTGCGCGCGCATGCCTGGGTCAGGGATCGATGCTGCATTGGTCGATGGAATTTGCTTAAAAATCAGCTGATTGGCGGAAAATTTCGGTCGATACTAGCCAGCGCGTAATCGTTTGTCAAAACAAATTAAAAAATTCAATCGAGATAGTCAGACCATTGAGCCCTATCACGCTTTCCAGACCGCTTTCAACAGTTTTTGTGTGTAAGGATGTGACGGTCTCGTGAAGATGTCGGCGACCTCGCCCGACTCGACGATCGCCCCCTCCTGCATCACCGCGACGCGGTGCGCCATCGCGCCGATCACCTCGAGGTCGTGGCTGATGAATACATAGCCGAGGTTGTATTTCTGCTGCAGGTTCGCGAGCAGTTTCAGCACCTGCTGCTGGATCGACACGTCGAGCGCGGACGTCGGCTCGTCGAGGATCAGGATGCGCGGCTCCAGCACCAGCGCCCGCGCGATCGCGATCCGCTGGCGCTGGCCGCCCGAGAACTCGTGCGGGTAGCGATGCAGCACGGTGCGGTCGAGCCCGACCTCGCGCAGCACCGCGAGCGATTTCGCGCGACGCGCGTCGGGCGTCAGTTCGGGGCGATGCAGCTCGAGCCCCTCGCCGACGATCCGCTCGATCGTATGCCGCGGCGACAGCGAACTGAATGGATCCTGAAAGACCACCTGCATGTTGGCGCGCAGCGCGGTCTGCTCGCGGCCGCGGTAGGCCGACAGCGCGCGCCCCTGGAATTCGATCTCGCCGTGCGCCGTCTTCTGCAGCCCGAGCAGCGCCATCGCGAGCGTCGACTTGCCGGACCCCGACTCGCCGACGATGCCGAGCGTCTCGCCCTGCCGCACCGACACCGACACGTCCGCCACCGCCGTCACCGGCTGCGTGCCGAACCAGCCGGCGAAGCCCGGCCGCTTGCGCGCGAACTGCACGCTCACGTGGCGCGCGTCGAGCAGCACCGGCGCGATCGGCATCACCGGCGCCACCGCGCGCTGCGGCCGGCTGGCCAGCAGCCGCTGCGTATACGGATGCGCCGGTTCCGCGAAGATCCGCTCGACCGGACCGCTCTCGACGAGCCGGCCATGCTCCATCACCGCGACGCGCTCGGCGAAGTGCCGCACGAGGTTCAGGTCGTGTGTGATCAGCAGGATCGCCATCCCGCGCTTTTCCGCTTCCTCGCGCTGCAGTTCCAGCAGCAGGTCGACGATCTGCGCGCGGATCGTCACGTCGAGCGCGGTGGTCGGCTCGTCGGCGAGCAGCAGGCGCGGCCGGCACGCGAGCGCCATCGCGATCATCGCGCGCTGCCGCTGGCCGCCCGACAGCTGGTGCGGGTAGCTGTCGATGCGCTTGTCCGGCTCCGCGATCCCCGTGCGTGCGAGCAGCGCGACCGCGCGGCTGCGCGCCTGCGCCGCCGTCACGCCGTCGTGCAGCATGATCGTCTCGCCGATCTGCGCGCCGATCGTGTACAGCGGATTGAGCGCCGTCATCGGCTCCTGGAAGATCATCGCGATATCCGACCCGCGCAGCCCGCGCATCTCGCGCTCGCTCTTCGCGGCGAGGTCCTGCCCGGCGAAGCGGATCGTGCCGCTCACGTCCGCGTCGCGCAGCAGCCGCAGGATCGACAGCGCGGTCACGCTCTTGCCCGAACCCGACTCGCCGACGAGCGCGACGCGCTCGCCGCGACCGATCGCGAGCGTCACGTCGTCGACCGCGACCGTGTCGCCGAAGCGCACGTGCAGGTGTTCGAGCGACAGCAGCGGCTCGCAGGGCTTCGATACGGTGGCGTCGCTCATCGCTGGCCTCCCGCGGCGCGCATCGAGTCGCCGATCCGCGTATCGAGCGCATTGCGCAACGCGTCGCCCATGAAGGTCAGCAGCAGCAGCGTCGCGACCAGCACGCCGAACGTCGACAGCGAGATCCACCACGCGTCGAGGTTGCCCTTGCCCTGCGCGAGCAGCTCGCCGAGGCTCGGCGTCGGCGGCGGCACGCCGAGCCCGAGGAAGTCGAGGCTCGTCAGAGCGAGGATCGCACCGCTCATCCGGAACGGCAGGAACGTGATCACCGGCGTCAGGCTGTTCGGCAGCACGTGGCGCCAGATGATCTGCCAGTTCGACAGCCCCATCGCGCGCGCCGCGCGCACGTAGTCCTGCGTGCGGTTGCGCAGGAATTCGGCGCGCACGTAGTCGGCGAGCCCGATCCAGCCGAACAGCGACAGCAGCACGATCAGCAGCAGGAAGCTCGGCTCGAAGATCGACGCGAAGATGATCAGCAGGTACAGCTCGGGCAGCGAACTCCAGATTTCGATCAGGCGCTGCCCGACGATGTCGATGCGGCCGCCGAAGAAGCCCTGCACCGCCCCTGCGGCGATACCGAGCAGCGTGCCGATCGCGGTCAGGATCAGCCCGAACTCGACCGACACGCGAAACCCGTACACGAGCCGCGCGAGCAGGTCGCGCCCCTGCGCGTCGGTGCCGAGCCAGTTCGCGCGCGACGGCGGCGCCGGGTTCGGCACGTTCGAGAAATAGTTCAGCGTGTCGTAGTAATAGCGGTTCGGCGGATAGACGACGAAGTTGCCCGGTGCCTCGAGCCGCTTGCGCACGTACGGATCGAGATAGTCGGCCGGCGTCGGGAAGTCGCCGCCGAAGGTCGTCTCCGGATACGCATGGAACAGCGGGAAATAGTACTGGCCGTCGTAACGGACCACCAGCGGCTTGTCGTTCGACCACAGCGGCGCGGCAAGGCTCGCGGCGAACGCGACGACGAAGATCACGAAGCTCCAGTAGCCGAGACGCTGCTGCCGGAAGCGCTGCCAGACGCGGCGCGCGGGCGACGGCGACACGCGCGCGCGGGCCGCGTCCAGACGGGACGACACGAGGGCCCGGTTCATCGCGCACCTCGCCCGGCGACGCCGGGCATGCGGGCGAACGTGCCGCACAGCGGCAGGCGGACAGACGATTTCATGTCAGCGCTCCAGGTTCTCGAATTGAATGCGCGGATCGACCCAGACGTAGCAGAGGTCCGAGACCAGCTTGGTCGCCAGCCCGATCAGCGTAAACAGGTACAGCGTGCCGAGCACGACCGGATAGTCGCGCCGCACGACCGATTCGTACGACAGCAGCCCGAGGCCGTCGAGCGAGAACAGCGTCTCGATCAGCAGGCTGCCGGTGAAGAACGCGCCGATGAACGCGGCCGGAAACCCGACGATCAGCGGCAGCATCGCGTTGCGGAACACGTGCTTCCACAGCACGCGGCGCTCGGTGAGCCCTTTCGCGCGCGCGGTCAGCACGTACTGCTTGCGGATCTCGTCGAGGAACGCGTTCTTCGTCAGCATCGTGACGACCGCGAAACTGCCGACGACCGACGCGGTGATCGGCAGCGCGATGTGCCACAGATAGTCGAGCACCTTGCCGGCAAGCGACAGCTGCGCGAAGTTGTCCGACGTGAGTCCGCGCAGCGGAAAGATCTGCCAGAACGAGCCGCCGCCGAACAGCACGAGCAGCAGCACGCCGAGCACGAAGCCGGGGATCGCGTAGCCGACCAGCACGATCAGGCTCGTCGCGACGTCGAAGGCCGAGCCGTTGCGCACGGCCTTCGCGATGCCGAGCGGCACCGAGATCAGGTAGGTGAGGAAGAAGGTCCACAGGCCGATGCTGATCGACACCGGCAGCTTCTGCACGATCAGCGACCAGACGCTCTGGTGGCGGAAGTAGCTTTGGCCGAGATCGAAGCGCGCGAAGCGCTTCAGCATCAGCCAGTAGCGTTCGAGCGGCGGCTTGTCGAAGCCGTACAGCGCCTTCAGCTGCGCGAGCTGCTGCGGGTCGACGCCGGTATGCGCGCGCATGCCGAACGGCACCGCGCCCTGCTCCGTCGCGCCCTTGCGCAGTTCCTGCACGGCCTGCTCGACCGGGCCGCCCGGCACGAACTGGATCACGACGAAGGTGAGCGTCAGCACGCCGACGAGCGTCGGGATCATCAGCAGCAGGCGTTTGAGGATGTAGCTCCACATGGGCGTCGACTCGCGATCGGTAGGCTGGGTTGGACGGGATGACGGGCCGGCGAGACTCAGCGATCGGGCTTCGCCCACCAGGTCGACACGACCCAGCCCTCGGCCGAATAGTACAGCGGCAGCGTCTGCGGATAGGCGAGCGTGCGCTTGTACGCGATCCGGTGCGTCGTGCTGTACCACTGCGGTACCGCGTAGTAGCCGTGCATCAGCACGCGGTCGAGCGCATGCGTCGCGTCGAGCAGTTCGTCGCGCGTCTGCGCGACGGCGAGCGCATGCAGCAGCGCGTCGACGGCCGGCGATTTCAGGCCGATGATGTTGTCGGATCCCTGCTCGTCCGCGAACTTGCTGCCGAAGCGCGCGAACTGCTCGGCGCCCGGCACCTGCACGCCCGGGTAGCGGACCGTCGTCATGTCGTAGTCGAACGCGTCGAGGCGCTTTTGCAGCAGCGCGTAATCGGCCGTGCGAAAGCGCGCGTCGATGCCGAGCTTCGCGAGATTGCGCTGGTAGGCCGTCACGACCGGCTCCATCGACGCGCCCGAGTCGTCGAGGATCTCGAAGGCGAACGGCTCGCCCTGCGCGTTGCGCAACGCGCCGTCGCGGTAGGTCCAGCCGGCCTGCGCGAGCAACGCGCGCGCCTTCAGCAGGTTCGCGCGCAGCGAAGCGGGCGGGTTCGTGTCGGGCTGCGCGACCATCGGACCGAACACGGCCGGGTCGAGCTGCGCGCGCAGCGGCTCCAGCAGTTTCAGCTCGCCGGGGCTCGGCATGCCGGTCGCCTGCAGGTCGGTATCGGCGAAATAGCTGTCCATGCGCGTGTACGCGCCGTAAAACAGCTGGCGGTTCAGCCATTCGAAGTCGAACGCGAGGTCAAGCGCCTGCCGCACGCGGACGTCGCGAAACAGCGGCCGGCGCAGGTTCATGAAGAAACCCTGCATGCCCGCGCCGTTGTGCTGGCGAAACTCGCGCTTGACGAGCTCGCCGCTGTCGAAACGCTTGCCGACGTCGCGCCGCGTCCAGTTGCGCGCGATGTACTCGACGAGCACGTCGTACTCGCCAGCCTTGAACGCCTCGAGGCGCGCGGTGCCGTCGCCGTACAGCTTGTAGACGATCCGCGCGAAGTTGTTGGTGCCGACCCGCACCGGCAGGTCGGCGCCCCAGTATTCGGGATTGCGCCGGTAGGTGATCGTGCGGCCGTTGTCGTAACGTTCGATCAAGTACGGGCCGCTGCCGATCGGCTGCTCGAACGCGAGCTGGTCGAACGGAATGCGCGAGCCGTCCGCACGCAGGCCCCACTTGCGCGAGAACACCGGCACGCCGCCCGCGATCAGCGGCAATTCGCGGTTGGCGCTGCGGAACTCGAAACGCACGGTCGCCGGATCGACCACCACCGCCTTGTCGATCTCCGCGAAATACGCGCCGAACTGCGGCGCGGCGAGCTTGCTCTTCAGCGTGTCGAACGAAAACTTCACGTCGTCGGCCGTGACGGGGTCGCCGTTCGAGAAACGCGCGCGCGGATTCAGATGGAACGTGACCGACCGGCGATCCGGCGCGACCGCGATGTCGTCGGCGAGCAGGCCGTATGCGGAAGCCGGCTCGTCCGAGCTGCCGGTCGCGAGGCTCTCGAACAGCATGTCGATGCCCGGCGCCGGGTTGCCGCGCATCGTGAACGGGTTGAACTTGTCGAACGACGTGAGCCGGTTCGGGTTCGCCAGCACCAGTGTGCCGCCCTTCGGCGCATCGGGATTGACGTAGTCGAAATGCTTGAAGCCCGGCGGATATTTCGGCTCGCCGTACTGCGCGATCGCATAGGCGGCGTGAGCGGCCGGTGCGGCCAGCGCCGCGTGCAGCGCGAGCATCGCGGCCGCGCGGACGGCGGCGCGGACGGCCTGCCGCGCGCCGGAGCGCACGCGGGCGGCGGCCCGGGACGAACCCATCGTCATAGAAGCCCTGTCGGTCGATTAAGGGTAGTAACGTTGAGCGATTCTACCCATTCAAATCGGCTGCGAGCCATCCGGCGGCCATCCGGGTGGGGTTTCGGGCCGAAAAACGGCGCCGGCCGCCACGCCGACACCCCGTTCCGACCAAAAAGAAAACCGCCCCGAGGGCGGTTTCGTCATGCGCGTGCACGTGTCATGTCGCACGTGCCCGAGAGCCGATCAGCGCCAGCCGTTGTGACGGCCGTGATCCCAGTGACCGCGATCGCCGCCCGGGCCGCGGCCGTGGCGGCGATACCACTCGTCGCGCCCCCAGTAGCGACGGCCGTCCCAGTAGCGATCGCCATGCCAGCCGATCACGATCGCCGGTGCCGGCGCGTAGACCGGCGCCGGCTGATAGACGACCGGCGGCGGAGGCGGCGGCGCATACACGGGTGCGGGCGCGACGTAGACCGGAGCCGGCACGCCGAGATTGATCCCGACATTGACACCCGCCATTGCTGCGCCCGACACGAGCAAGGCCGTCATACCGGTCATGAGCGAGGCAACACGCAAGGTCTTCATGGATTCCTCTTTTGGGGTTGTTTGATGTGTGATTCGACTATAACGGCAAGCGTCGTCGCCGCATATTTCAACTTTGTAAGAACTGATGCGCAGAATCGCAACACGACGTGTCCGCTAACGTCTTGTAACAATCGACGGCCCGACCGGGCGCCGTTCCGCACACCGCAGCGCCTTTCCCGGCGCGGCATTCGCGCCGGCCGCACGTGCCACGCGCCGGATCATATCGTCCGCGCGCGCCGCGGCGGACGAAAAAAAAGCGGCACCTGCGTGCCGCTTCCGGTTGCCGGCGCCATGCGCGGCGACATCGCTCAGCGCGACATCATGTTCATGCTGACGTTGTGCATGACCCACAGCGTGCCGACGATCAGGATCGCCGCGGTCAGCACCGTGTAGCTGAACGCCATCACGTTCCAGCGCTGCCCCGACGAGCCGTTCATGTGCAGGAAATACACGAGATGCACGACGATCTGCACGAACGCGAGCACCGCGAGCGCGACCAGCGACGCATGCGGCGACAGCACGCCGCCCATCACGAGGCCGAACGACGCGGCCGTGAGCAGGACCGACAGGATGAAGCCGGCGACATACCCGCCGACGCTGCCGTGCCCTTCTTCGAGTTGAGACGAATGCGAATGGGCCATTTAGATCACGCTCGCAAGATAGACAAAGGAAAACACGCAGATCCACACGATGTCGAGGAAGTGCCAGAAAAGGCTCAGGCACGTCAGACGCCGCAGGTCGCGATCGGTCAGGTCGCCGCCGCGCGACACGATCTGCGCGGCCAGCACGACCATCCACAGCAGGCCGGCCGTCACGTGCAGCCCGTGCGTGCCGACCAGCGTGAAGAACGCCGACAGGAACGCGCTGCGCTGCGGGCCGGCGCCTTCGGCGATCAGGTGCGAGAACTCGCGCAGTTCCATCGCGAGAAACGCCGCGCCGAGCACGAAGGTCACCGCGAGCCAGCCGAGCAGCGCGCCGCGCCGCTGCTGGTACGCGGACAGCATCGCGAAACCGTAGGTGATGCTCGACAGCAGCAGCGCGGCGGTTTCGACCGCCACGCCCGGGATGTCGAACAGCTCCTTCGCGGTCTGGCCGCCCGCATACTGGTGGCCGAGCACGGCGAAGGTCGCGAACAGCGCCGCGAAGATCACGCAGTCGGTCATCAGGTACAGCCAGAAACCGAACACCGAATGCGACGGCGGATGGTCGTCGTGCTCGAGCAGGGTTGCGCTCAGGGTTTTCTGCAACATCAGTTGGCCTCCAGTTCCACGTCGTCGACACGCGCGGCCACGCGCGTCGTCGATTGCTTCTCTTCGATCTTCCGCACCGTCGACGCGGGGATGTAATAACCGTCGTTATCGCGCGAGCTGTAGACCACCAGCGTCGCGACGATGCCGACCAGCCCGGCGATCGCCAGCCACCAGATGTGCCACACCATCGCGAAGCCGAGCACCAGGCTGAAGACGCCGATCACGAGGCCCGCGCAGGTATTCGACGGCATGTGGATGTCGCGGAACGTCGCCGGGTTCGGCCGGCCGTCGCCGCGCGCCTTCATGTCCGCATACGCGTCGAGCGTGCGCACCTGCGGAATCACCGCGAAGTTGTAGTCGGCTGGCGGCGACGTGGTCGCCCACTCGAGCGTGCGGCCGCCCCACGGATCGCCGGTCGTGTCGCGATAGGCCGGCAGGTTGCGGTTGCGGATGCTGACGACGAGCTGCAGCAGCTGGCAGCCGATGCCGATCGCGATCAGCACCGCGCCGAACGCGGCGACCAGCAGCCACGGATGCCACGCCGGGTTGTCGTAGTGGTTCAGGCGGCGCGTCATGCCCATGAAGCCAAGCACGTACAGCGGCACGAACGCGACGTAGAAGCCGACCTGCCAGAACCAGAACGCCGCCTTGCCGAGCTTCTCGTTCAGCTTGAAGCCGAACGCCTTCGGGAACCAGTAGTTGAAGCCCGCGAGATAGCCGAACAGCACGCCGCCGATGATCACGTTATGGAAGTGCGCGATCAGGAACAGGCTGTTGTGCAGCACGAAGTCCGCACCGGGAATCGCCATCATCACGCCGGTCATCCCGCCGATCGTGAACGTGACCATGAAGCCGATCGTCCACAGCACCGGCGTCGTGAACTCGATCCGGCCGCGGTACATCGTAAACAGCCAGTTGAACACCTTCACGCCGGTCGGGATCGCGATGATCATGGTCATGATGCCGAAGAACGCGTTCACGTTCGCGCCCGAACCCATCGTGAAGAAGTGATGCAGCCACACGAGGAACGACAGCACCATGATCGCGCAGGTCGCGTACACCATCGTCTTGTAGCCGAACAGCGGCTTCTTCGAGAACGTCGAGATGACTTCCGAGAAGATCCCGAACGCCGGCAGGATCAGGATGTACACCTCCGGATGGCCCCACGCCCAGATCAGGTTCAGGTACAGCATCGCGTTGCCGCCGGCTTCGTTCGTGAAGAAGTGCATGCCGAGATAGCGGTCGAGGCCGAGCAGCGCGAGCGTCGCGGTCAGGATCGGGAACGACGCCATGATCAGCACGTTCGTGCAGAGCGCCGTCCACGTGAACACCGGCATCTTCATCAGCGTCATGCCGGGCGCACGCATCTTGATGATCGTCACGAAGAAGTTCACGCCGGTCAGCAGCGTGCCGACGCCCGAGATCTGCAACGCCCACAGGTAATAGTCGACCCCTACCCCCGGGCTGAACTGCAGCTCCGACAGCGGCGGATAGGCGAGCCAGCCCGTCTGCGCGAATTCGCCGATCACGAGCGAGATGTTGATCAGGATCGCGCTGACGGCCGTCATCCAGAAGCTCAGCGAGTTGATGAACGGGAACGCGACGTCGCGCGCGCCGATCTGCAGCGGCACGATCAGGTTCATCAGGCCGACCATGAACACCATCGCCATGAAGAAGATCATGATCACGCCGTGCGCGGTGAAGACCTGGTCGTAGTGATGCGGCGGCAGATAGCCGGGCGCGTTGTACGCGAGCGCGAGCTGCATGCGCATCATGATCGCGTCGGCGAAGCCGCGCAGCAGCATGATCAGCGCGACGATGATGTACATCACGCCGAGTTTCTTGTGGTCGACCGTCGTCAGCCACTCGGTCCACAGCCATTTCCAGCGGCCGGTGATCGTCAGGGCGGCGAGAATGCCCAGCACGACCAGCCCCATGAAGGCGCCGGCCCCCATGATGATGGGCTGATCGAACGGGATCGCCGAGAGTGTGAGTTTGCCGAACATGCGTTACCCCTTCGTGCCGCAGGCGGCGTCCTTCAGGTCGAGGACGTGGCCATCGTTGTATTTCGCGATGATGTTGTGGAACAGTCGCGGATCGACCGTCGAGAAGTAGCGCACCGGCGCCTTCTCGCTCGGCTGCGCGACCGCGCCGTATGCAGTCGCGTCGAGCCGGTCGGGCGACGCCTTCACTTTCTGCACCCAGGCGTCGAACTGCTCGCGCGGCTCGGCGAGCGTGCGGAACTTCATGTCGGAGAAGCCGCGGCCGCTGAAGTTGGCGGACGTGCCCGCGTAGTTGCCGGGCTCGTCGGCGATCAGGTGCAGGCGCGTCTGCATGCCGGCCATCGCATAGACCTGGCCGCCGAGCTGCGGAATGAAGAACGAATTCATCACCGAGTCCGACGTGATGCGGAAATTCACCGGCGTGCCGACCGGAATCGCGAGCTGGTTCACCGACGCGATGCCGAGTTCCGGATAGATGAACAGCCATTTCCAGTCGAGCGCGACGACCTCGACGTCGATCGGCTTCACCGACGACTCGAGCGGCTTGTACGGATCGAGCTCATGCGTGGTCTTCCACGTGAGCACGCCGAGGAACAGGATGATCAGCGTCGGCACCGTCCAGATCACCACCTCGATCGCGGTCGAGTGCGACCAGTTCGGCGCATAGGTCGCGTTGCGGTTCGACGCGCGATAGCGCCACGCAAACCACATCGTGAGCAGGATCACCGGCACGACGACGATCAGCATCGCCCATGTCGAGGTCGCGATCAGCGCCTTTTCCGCCGCGCCGACGCTTCCTTTCGGATTTAGTACATCTAAATTACAACCTGACAGGCTTAAAGCCGCGCCGATTGCCATCAGCGCCGACCAGCCCCTTGAAGCTCTTCTTTTCATCACACTGCCCGAGAGTCATTGAATCCGTTGCGTACGCCCGATGCGCATTCGATCCACGAAAGTGGCCGAATCATACGTCGCGCGAGCGCAATGAAAAATCGATTGATGCGGCAAATCATCATTGCGGAATCTGCGGTGAGTCATAGTGTCGCGGGGCAATTTCGCGGAGCCGGAAGCCGGCCCGGCGCCGAGCGCGCCGGCCCGCAATCGATGCGCGCGCAACGACCGCGCCGTCGCCCGGCGCAGCATTGCACACGCATGGTGCATCGCGCTCAGCCGTGAGCCGACGCCATGTACGAAGGTTGCGCGGGCGCGGTGTCGTCCCCTGCCGGGACCTTCGAATGACTTGCCTCGTCGAGCAGGCGCCCGACGGTCGGATCGATCGCGTCGGTGAACGGCTTCGGATAGACGCCGACCATCAGCACCACCAATGCGAGCGACGCGAACATCACGATCTCGCGACGGCTCAGGTCGGCGAGCTGCGCGATGCGCGGGCTCGACACCTTGCCGAACACGACGCGCTTGAGCATCCACAGCGTGTACGACGCGCTGAAGATCAGCGTAAGCGCCGCCAGCGCACCGATCCAGAAGTTCAGGCGGATCGCGCCCATGATCACCATGAATTCGCCGACGAAGCCCGACGTGCCCGGCAGGCCGACGTTCGCCATCGAGAACAGCAGCACGAAGATCGCGAAGCGCGGCATCACGTTCGCGACGCCGCCATACGCGGCGATCTCGCGCTGCTTCGTGCGATCGACGAGCACGCTGACGCAGAGCAGCATCGCGCCGGCAACGAAGCCGTACGACACGAGCTGAACGATCGCGCCTTCGACGCCGATCCGGTTGAACAGGAACAGCCCCAGCGTGACGATCCCCATGTGCGCGACCGTCGAATACGCGAGCAGCTTGCCGAGATCGGTCTGCGCGAGCGCGACCAGGCTCGCGTAGACGATCGCGAACAGCGACAGCGAGATCACGGCCGGCGCGAAGAAATGACTGGCGTCGGGCGTGATCGGCAGCGCGAAGCGCAGGAAGCCGTAACCGCCGAGCTTCAGCATCCCGAGCATCAGCGCGGCGCCGGTGGGGCCGTCCGTGTAGACGTCGCGCAGCCACGTATGCACGGGCCACATCGGCACCTTGACCGCGAACGCCGCGAAAAAGCCGAGGAACACCAGCAGTTGCGGCGCGAAACCGAGCTGCAGCGTGCGCCACACCGCCATGTCGAACGTATGCGACTTCGCGTACAGGTACAGGATCGCCATCAGCAGCAGCAGCGAACCCGCGAACGAGATGAAGAAGAACTTCACGGCTGCATGAATGCGATGCTCGCGCCCCCACGTGCCGATCAGCAGGTACAGCGGAATCAGCGTTGCCTCGAAGAAGATGAAGAACAGCAGGCCGTCCTGCGCGACGAACACGCCGACCATCAACCCCGAGAGGATCAGGAACGACGCGTAGTACTGCGCGACGCGCACCGTGATCGCTTCCCACGACGCGATCACGACCACGAGCGTCGTGAACGCCGTCAGCACGACGAGCCACAGCGACGCGCCGTCGATGCCGACGCGCCACCCGGAACCGAACGCCGCCAGCCAGTCGCGGCTTTCGACGAACTGCATCGCCGCCGAATGCGGCGCGAAGCCCGCGACGAGCGGGACGACCGTGGCCAGCCCCGCGATCGCGCCCGTCAGCGCGATCAACCGCGTTCGACGCGGATGCTGGTCGGAACCGGCACGCAGCAGGCACGCGCCGAACAGAATCGGAACCCAGATAGCCAGGCTCAGAAAGGGAAAATCATGCATGTCAACAGGGCCTAGAGTGGGTCGCGCACGGCATCGGGAACGCGCACGACGAAAGAAACGAAACCAAAACGACAGGTAGATTTCGCGAATCGCCAGTGTTGGCAAAATGTAAAGCGGCATCGAACGAAAACTTGACGCCGCTCAAACGCAATCGGGTTAACCAGCATAAAGCGGTTGATTATTTTCTGCATCGCAGCAAAGCATCGTTTTTTCGCGAGATCGCAGAGCATTGATTTGAATATGTAATTTTTTGTATTCTGCGGCGACACGCAGCGCTCGAATCGGTGCGATGCGTCATTTTTGACGCGATCGCAGGGTCGCAAGGGGTCAGAATGTTGCGAGCGCAACCATCGCGGCTCGCGATTCCGGGGCGGCGACTTCCTTACGCCGATCATTACATTTTTATTTCTATTTGCTCCGATTCTGCGCCGATCGGAAATGGTGTTTTGCAGGCGATAGCGCAGGTCGGCAAGTGTGCAAAAGAAAAAACCCCGCTACGCGGGGTTCTCGATGCAAGACAGGAACACGCCCCGCCCGGGCCCATCGTCGCCGCTATCGCTCGTGACTCAAGCGATCCCACACGCGCATCGTCACCGCACGATAGTGGTTGTGCTGCGCGGGGAAGTGAACGAAGCGGCTATCGCGCGTGGCGTAAACCGGCGAAGCGGCCAGCGTCATCGCATCGACGATGTAGCGCGCATCGATCATCCCGGACTCCAGCAGTTCGACATAGATCGCCTGCTGGTCGCCGCCGCTCGCATAGACGGACGAACGGTCGTCGAAGCTCTCGATGCGCGCGCAGATCCGCTCGACCAGCGCCCGCATCGGCGCCACGTTGCGCACACCGATCATGCAGGAATTGACGGCCCAGGCCGTATGATCGGTGCCGATCACGAAGTCGCGCGCCGCGATCACGCTGTCGGCCGGCTGGCGCTGGTTGATCGCCAGAATGTCCGCGTCGACCCAGAACACGAAATCGTGATGCGGCAGATGTTCGCGAATCAGATGCAGCTTCGCCCAGTTTGCATCGACGCCGTCGGGCAGGAATGCGGGCGGCGTGCGATACGCGTGGTATGCATAGCCGTGCCGCGTGCAGTAGCGAACGAAGTTCTCTTCATGAAGGTCGCCATAGCCGGCGATGGGCGAGGTATGCAGGCTTACGAACGCAATGCGTGCGCCGGGATTCACATGCCGTTCCGGCTCGCGCGGACGCTGCTGCGCGGCGCGCCACTCGCCCATCGCGTCCGGATGCTCGCCGCGCTGGAATCGCTCGGCATCGTCGACAAGCGCCTGCACGTAGCGGAAATCGTAATCGACGGCCGGCACCCACGCACCGTCGACCTGTCGCCACTCGGGCGCATGGTGCGCAACGAGCGGCTGGGCGCCGGCGATCGAATCGATCGCGAGTCCGTCGAACCATACCGTCTGCGCCGACGCGAAATGGCCGTTCTCGAGCCGCACGTCGAACGGCAGCGGTGGAAAGCATTGCGCGAGCAGCGTCGCCTCGCAGTCGTGCCGCCGCTCCGGCATGTGCATCGCCCATGCGCCCAGCGTCGCGATCAGCGCGCGCAAGCGTTCGCGCACTTCGAGCGTATTGCGGAAGATCATCCCGCTCGCCGCAGGCAGCGACGAGCGGGACGCCTGCGTCGTGACGATCGCATCGTAGCCGTGCGCGACATCGGGCAGCGGATGCGGACTGTACACGACCGAAAACGGGTCGAGCACGAGCAGCACGGCACCCTGCTCCATCGCGACCAGCTGCCGGGCGATCGCGTGGTACTTGTGCAGCACCTGTTGACGCTCGCCGTAGACATGCGTGCCGTCGACGATCGCATGCGCGTAGCCGTGGCGTCGCGCGTAGCGCTCGTGGTTCGCGACGAGGCCGTCGACGGGGCGATGGGAAAGGAGAGTCAGTACGGAATGCATCGGGTCGGCATGCGCCACGGTGAGTCGTGTCAAACGATACACGATATTGGGTGGGGTGCCGGGGGTTGGGTGGCGGCGGACGGGCCGGGTGCCTGTTTGAGGCTAGCCTCACGCCCGCGCGCGACAATCCAGCAAACCGACTCCTTTATAGATGGATCTTCAAGATGCCGGGCATACCAGTTTCGGCGTTCGGACTGCCTAGGTACGTCCATTGCACATCCTTCATCGCGACATCGATGAACCGATCACCCGCAGGCGGAAACATCTGTCCTTTTTCAACGAACGCCTGACGGTCCCACTGGTTATATATCCTCGCCATCGGGTGCTCAGTGTCCACGCGACTTTCCCATATTCCGCTTTGCGGGCAACGTTGTTGACCGTTACATTGGACCAGTGAAGCGGGTTCAGGAATTTCACGCAGCAGCCCGGCATCGATCATGTGCTTCAGGAAATCATGCCGTTGCGGAGGAAGAGCATAGGCTTCACCGAGGTAATGCCACTGTACCTGCTCTGCCGCTAGCCAGCCAAAGGGCGACGCCTCAAAATGCTCACCGACCTGATAGCGTTCTGGCATGTTCCGGCGTGCGGGAATGAGGTCAGCCTTGGGGACCGAGGACGGCCCGTATAGCGCAATCCAATAGCCGTCGCGCGGCACCGGCTCGCTTCCCATGACGACTAGCGTGCTTTGCTCCAGCGCTGGCACGGCATATCCGTGCGGTATGAACTCGCGCCCCTGCGATGCCGCGCTCTTCTGCGTTTTGGGGGCAGGCGTCACTGCCTTTGCGCCGTCGATCAACGTTTGTACTTTACCGTCCCATTTCGGCAGCGGAGCTGGCGGCAATGGAAGTACCTTGTCAAGATTGGGTAGCTTCAGGCGTCCTTGATAGAACTCAAGCGCATCTCCGAGCTTGCTGTAACGCTCAGCGCGCGCTTTGTCGATATGGCCAACAAGATTCGTGCCCTCGGTAAGATCCATCCCATCAAATTCTGTAAACAGCTTATTTGCACACTCAGCGGAACCCAGCTTGACACCTAGATGGAGAACGTTAAGCGCGCGAAGCTTCGCTTCAGCAGTCTTCGGCCTCGCGTAAACGTGCCCTAACTCTTTCGCTGCATTCCCGTCCCCTTGAGCAAGGGCGCACTCTAGCATCTGTGTCGCAACAGGCAGATTGCCCCAGAATTCACCACCGGGATCATCATAGGCAGCATCTGTCTTTGTTCCGATAAATGTTTGCGCTGAGGGACTGCCCATATCCGCCGCGCGCTGAAAAAACGCATAGGCGCTGGTGGCATCACCGCCTTTAATCAGTCCATTTTGATGATAGATCCCCATCGTGTCGTAGGCGTCTGGCACACCCAGCTTCATCGCCTTTTCAACCCAACGGATAGCGGTTTCGGGATCGTGATCAGGGACTCCAGGGCGGTTACTTAATATTAATGAAGCGATATTGAGCATAGCCTTCCAGTGATTACGTTCGGCGGCCTGCGTGTATAGTTGATAGATTTTCTGGTAATTACGCTTGTCGTAGTCAATATTCGGATCATCAAGTGCCAACGCCTCCTGGAACCACAACTCAGCCTGGGGGTCGATGGGTGGAACGTGTTGGTTCTGATACACACAAGTGAAGGTCTTGCGGTGCGGACTAAACAACGGCAGCTTCTCGTAACGCGGGAGATCGGACATGGATATACTCAGCTTGCTGGTCACATCGGTAAAAGGGCTAGCCTGCGAGTCAGCAGTCAATACACATACACTGACGATCAGAAATCGCAGAACGGGACCAATGAGTTTCGTTTTAGATCGAATCATCTTAAGCAATGGCAGATGTATCTGAAGACGACGGCACCGTCACGGAGGCATGCATAGTGCCAGTAGCGCGATGATCTTCGAAAGGCAAAAGAAAACCTTTGAGAGCTGCGTTACCTGATTTCCAAACATCGCGATTGTTGTCCATGCGAGCCACCCACCGTTTGAACGTCGACGGGATCTCTTTATAATCGCCGCTACCGGGAATATCGCCACCCGAGTGAAGCTTGAATATTCTCTCCCGAAGCGGAGCTGCGTACTCTAAGCCAGTCGCACCAATATTGATCTCGCTATCCACTGTCATGCTGCGCTGATTCATGTTTGCACTTCCAACCGTAATAAATACATCGTCGATGATCATCAATTTCGAATGGATGTAGATTTCACGGTAGGCCATTCCGTGCCCCGGAATGGGTCCGCTGGTACGTAGTCGGGCAACGCTAACCTTGATTCCATATGTGGATGCGAGTTCCTGCACGCTAGGGTGATCGAGCACTTTTTTCTGCAAAAAGACGGGCCCTTCCCCGGTATCCACTTTGTACGATACAGTCCTTGCGTCAGGATAATCCTGGGATCGGTGATTTTCTTTATCATAGACCCCTTGATTGGACATCGCCGGGTTGTTTGCAGTCGGATCGCTCGCACCAAATTCGGTGAGCATGTCGTAGGTGCGAGGAATCATACCGTCATCCTCAGGATGCGGAATGACGATGAACATATACAGGATTCCCATCTCGCTACTCGGCCCTCCAGCCTTTTCCGTCCACGCCGCCCTATGGGCTTGTCGTGTCGCTTTCAGCTGTTGAGCAAAGGTCGGATAGAAGAAATACTGATTCTCCATGTAAATATAGTTGCGCGCCCAGGAACTCGCATGGAGATAGAGTTCTTTTATCGTTTTATCCTTATCCCGGGGATGCGTGCGGACAATCTGTACGGCATGATTGGGATTTTCAGGGACCTTCTGAATTTTACTGGGTATCCCTACAAGCTCCGTCATTCCGTGAGAATCGGGAGCATAGTAATTCCAATCCCGTGCAAAGTTTTCGTAGACCCGCTTTAATGCTGGGCCGAACAGACGGCACGCATAATCCTGATAAGGACGGCCATGCTGATACCCCTTCGTTGGGACTTGATCCAGCGTTGCTTGCTCATGAGCCTGCTCTGCTTCCAGTGTTTTGCTCGCCAGGAATTCCCGCCGGGAATCATCGATAACATGCTCCGTCGTGTCCCAATAGTCAGTCACCGAGTTCAGGCCCATAACATAGCCAACCGCTTTATAGCCGTCCTCGTAGTCGTAGTCGATCACGATCGGCTTCTGATGATGGGTCGGATAGCTCGTCATCAAAGGACGTTCATTGGTCGGCAATATGCCCGTTTCTGGCTTGACCTTCTCGTCGGCTAGCGCGTCCACAGCATCCGCTGAATCGACAGAGCGGAATGTCACCAGCAAGTTTTTGTTTTTCCCGCTGCAATTGCCCTTGGGTCGATGGGTCTTCCACCACTCGATGCAGTATTTCTGGCGCTCCTTTCCATCGTAAGGAGATTTCGATGTACCGACGATAAAGGCTGCCGGATTTGTAAAGGGATTGTGCCCCGTGTCGGAATAGCCGGGAACGTTGTTCTGTTTAGCCGAAGCGGTTTCTTGGTACCAAACCATCAATCGGACAGTGACACCCTTATTCGCGACCTCCTCAAGCAGTTCACCGTAAGTCTGACCGCGGGGCCACGTCGTTTTACTTTTATCTCGGACGAGTTCCATGCCAGGGTCGAAGCCCCAACAGCACAGATTGACGGACCCTTTTGCGAGTTTGAGGTCATTCGCGATGTTCGCGAATCCCTCTTCGCCACAAACAAAGAATTCAAGGTGGTTTTCGTAGGTAATCGGCGCAATGTCCGTGCGGTTTTCCAGCAACCATTGTGCCGATGACTTCGCCGTTCGCGACTGCTCGTCAATCGCGACCGTGGCGGGATTTTGAGATTTCAGGATACAGTCGACCACGTTCAGATCCTCATTATTAGTAGGTCAGTTGCGGCTATCCGTTCAGCCGTTCGCCCCGGTTAGTTCGCTGGTCGTGGTGATCGGGATCGGCTTGAAGGGCGTCCTTGACCTTTAGATCAAACTGCCCGCCATTGGAAAGCTTGACCTGATAGGCGGATGTACCAGGCTCATGATCCTTTACTACGACACGCCCGAATTCGTCCGTTACACCTTGGCCGATTTTTGCACCGCCTTTGTACAGATCATATGGTTCGTTCACGTACTGATGGGCCTCGCTGGGGAGCGCCCCTAACGCGAAGTGCAGTTGCCCCTTCTCCGGTGGCAACGCAGAAATGCTCGGCGTGCTAACGCTGTCCGGTCCGACGAACGTATGGTTCGCCGCGTGGACCTCAAAGCTACCCGACGTCCCGCTCTTGACCTGTCCTGCCGTCCATCGGGTATAACTGCCGCCGCCGTTAATCTCAACCTCCTGCTGGGCGCTGATAGTTATTTTGTTAGCCGTTACCGTGACGTTCATTTTCGCCAGCAGGTTGATACTGTCTTTTAACGCCTTCACATCGATGTCGCCTGCCGCCGCAACGAGACGCATGCCCGCTTCCGTGACGAACAAGCGCAGCGCTCGTCGCGCACTTGCGAAGAAGCCACCGCCCGTGCTGATCGATACGTGCTCACCGCTCGTCAATGAGGTGGTCTTGCCGCTGCTCAGGTGAATCAATTCCGGTGTGCTAGCAGCAATCCCTGCGGGACTCGCCAACACCAGATGCGGCTGCTCGAACTGTTTCAAAGTACCGCCGCCCTGGATACCTTTCGCCTGCGCTTTCAGAGTACCGGCAACGGCTTTCTGCTCGCCGTCCTGCGCACCAGCGGATTGCGCGGACTGCGCGAGGCTCGCTGCAGTGTCCTGGGCGCCTGCCAACTGGAGGTTCACCTCGTCGACACTGAACGCATCTCCGGTCGCACCAGGGCGCGGGTGGGTGGTCAGTAGCAGCCCACGCGCGCCGCGCACGGCTGCATTCCCATCGGTACGCAATTCCACCCCTTCGCCACGCTTTTCACCGCGACCAGCCGGTTCGCTCACGCGCGTGATATAGCCCGCATGCAAACCAGATTCGAGGTGGTCACTGCGTATCTGCGTCTGCACCTGCCCCTGTGTGTCATCCTTCAGCCAGACGTTGTTCTGTATACCGCCGATTTCCTTGCTGACGAAGCCCGATAGTGGGTGCTGGTCTGGCAGGTTCCACTGCGGTCGATTCGTACCGTTCCCGACGCGCGCAGTAATGATTGGCCTGTCCGGGTCGCCATCGAGAAACGATACGACCGCCTCATCTCCGATTCTAGGCAACTGGATGCCACCGAAGCCACCGCTCGCCCATGGCTGCGCCACACGCACCCAGCACGAACTCTGCTCATTGCGTTGACCGATCCGGTCCCAGTGGAACTGAACCTTCACGCGACCTAACTCATCGGTGTAGATTTCCTGGCCTGGTGGGCCGACCACGGTTACCGTCTGCATCTGCATGATTGGCTTGCGATGTTCGAACGGACTGCGGAATGGAACAGACCTGCGTTGCGTTTCGATTTCCACGAAGTAAAAACCCGTGGAGCCGTCCGGATGAGCGATGCTGGCCGCACCGATCTCTTCACGGCTAGCCGCTGCTTCGACTAGTTTATTTCGCAGGCTGCCGGGTAAATTCGCATGATGGCTTGACCCCGGAAGATTGTTTTCAATCAGCCAAGTGGCTTCAATGACAACGAACTCGCGTCTACCAGCGGGATCCCGGTCGTGCTCAGGGTGTCCGGTCAACTCGAACCAGCGGCCAGCATCGACTCCACGCAAACCGCCCATGCCATAAAATCGTTTGGCGCGCGACTCCCATTCTTCCATGCGAATTTTGGTCAGGTACTCGCCACGATCGTCCTTAAAATACGTATACGGGCCGGTATATTCGTAGACTTCGAGTTCCTCCGGCAACTCATGCGACAGCGTTGGCACATGGGTGCCTTTCGGGTTGCCGAGTGACGATGGGCTCTTGTAATCAAACGTCCGCGTTGTCAGCACGGCACTATGCAGGTTTCGCATTCCTGACCAGTGCAGTAAAGCGTCGGTCTCACTATTGATGCCGTCTCGCGAGAACGCCACGTTCTGCGGGTCAAGTGGCTCACATGCGTCCAAGCGGTCAGTAATCGTCAGCGTATGCGACCTGCCATCCTCGCCCTGCTTCCAGATACCGAACAGTCCTTCCGCTTCCATGAGCCGATGAACAAACGTCCAATCGTCTTCATACTGCGTGCAATACGACCGCGGTTCGAGCGGTTGCGAGACGACGAATCTGAATTGACCTTTCGCCTGGGAGTGCGCATTGAAAACGTCCGTCAGGATTTCATCAACTGGCTTGTCCTGCCAGATTCGCTGGTCGCGGCGGAATTTTAGGAAATACATCCACGACGCAAAGCGAATCTGGTAACTAGTCAATCCGCCTTCCGACCCCAGCCGCCTGACCGAATAAACATAACCGTGTCGCGGAAGATAGGATTTATTGGGTTGCTGGAGCCACAGGGTGACGGGCTGACCAATTAACTGCTTTAATTTGATACTACTGCTAGTCGACTGGACATCGAGTATGAACTCAAAATGCCGCCCAATGCGTGAGCATCCCGCGACACGTTGCGGCAACAGCACGTCCGGACCGAGCGGTGTATCGAGCTTGATCAGCCTCTCACTCTGAATCAAGCCACCTTGAATCGCTCTCACAATGTCCTGCGCATTCATGTTAAGTCCCTTTTATTATTTTTACTCGGCCACCGTCATCGAATTGACACGCCAAGGTGACAGATTCTACCGCCTATTGAGCTTGGCAATTGCTAAAAATGCTGAACATCCACCTTCGTGTCGCCGTTGCGTTCTGCGCGTCTGACACATGTTGACGATCGACCTCAAGCATATTTTCAGCATGAAAGGGGCTTTTAACGCCCCTCTCCCACCGCCTCTCTGAGAGCGACGGGTCATCAGCTATTCCGGCGAAGTGCAACCGGTTGCGCCACGTCGCTCCATCCCAAAATGGTCGTTCGTTGCGACCACCTCAAAGCACACAGAACGGCAGATCATTGCGCGCCACCGCCAAGCCGACAAGGAGTGCCGAGCCGGATGCGCTCAAGCCGTCTCTCGGCGATGGCTATCAATCGGGCCCAAAAAGAAAAAGCCCCACAAGTCCGAAAACTTGTGGGGCTTTGTCACCGCTTTTGGCGGAGACGGAGGGATTCGAACCCTCGATCCAGGTTTTGGCCCAGATGCTCCCTTAGCAGGGGAGTGCCTTCGACCTCTCGGCCACGTCTCCCAAACTTTCGCTCGCACCAGGGAGGCAGTGCGACGAGAACGAGATAATATAGGGTTTCGAACCGTTCGTCAATTTCCGTGATGCATTTTCTTCGATGCATCACGAAAGATTCACGATGCCTGGTCGAGTTCGAATGCCTTGTGCAGCGCGCGGACGGCCAGCTCCATGTACTTCTCGTCGATCAGCACCGAAATCTTGATTTCGGACGTCGAGATCATCTGGATGTTGATGCCCTCTTCCGACAGCGTGCGGAACATCTTGCTCGCCACGCCCACGTGCGAGCGCATGCCGACGCCGACCACCGACACCTTCGACACCTTCGGGTCGCCCTGCACGGTCTCGGCGTTCACATGGCCCTTCACCTGATTCGTGAGGATGTCCATCGCCTTCTGATAGTCGCCGCGGCCAACCGTGAACGTGAAGTCCGTCTTGCCCTGCACGCTCTGGTTCTGGATGATCATGTCGACGTCGATGTTCGAGTCGGCGACCGGCCCGAGAATCTGATACGCGATGCCCGGCTTGTCGGGCACGCCCATCACCGCAATGCGGGCTTCGTCGCGCTGGAACGCGATGCCGGAAATGACTGCCTTTTCCATGGTCTCGTCTTCTTCAAAAGTAATCAGGGTGCCCGAGCGCATTTCTTCGTCGAGCGCAATCAGCGGATCGGTCAGGCTCGACAGCACACGCGTCTTCACCTGGTATTTGCCGGCGAATTCGACCGAGCGGATCTGCAGGACCTTCGAGCCGAGGCTCGCCATTTCCAGCATTTCCTCGAACGTCACGCGGTCGAGGCGGCGCGCCTCTTCGACCACGCGCGGATCGGTCGTGTACACGCCGTCGACGTCCGTGTAGATCAGGCACTCTTCGGCACCCAGCGCAGCCGCGACCGCCACCGCCGACGTGTCCGAGCCGCCGCGGCCCAGCGTCGTGATGTGACCGTCCGGATCGACGCCCTGGAAGCCCGTGATGATCACGACCTTGCCGGCGTTCAGATCGGCCTTCACGCGCTCGTCGTCGATCGAGTGGATGCGCGCTTTCGTGAACGCGCTGTCGGTCTTGATCGGCACTTGCCAGCCGGCGTAGCTCACCGCTTCGACGCCGATTTCCTGCAGCGCGATCGACAGCAGGCCGACGCTGACCTGCTCGCCCGTCGACGCGATCATGTCGAGCTCGCGCGGGCTCGGCTGGCTCGAAATCTCTTTCGCAAGACCGAGCAGACGGTTGGTTTCGCCGGACATCGCGGACGGCACGACCACCATCTGGTGCCCGGCCTGATGCCATTTTGCGACGCGTTTCGCGACGTTCTTGATGCGCTCGACCGAGCCCATCGAAGTGCCGCCGTATTTGTGTACGATGAGTGCCATTGTCGTTCTGAACTGGAGGAGAGACCGCACGGGCGCGCTGGGCAGACCGCGTTGCCGTTCGGTCACGCGGCTTGTGGCTGTGGACGGACGACGAGAGGAACGGCTGGGACGCAACACGCAAGCGTGACGGATTTTGCCCGGAAGGCCGATCAGGCCGCGCAAACCGGGTACGTCACGCGGAAAACCTGCACAAATCGCTCAAAAATCGAGCCGAGCAAACGACCGAGCGTACCCGATAGACGCCCGCTTGACAAGCCGCTCGCCGCGCCGGCAGGTGTTCCGGCGCTGTTTACCAAATGGTGAAAACCGGCGCGCCATCGCTGCGCCAGACGCCTGCGTCGAGCTCGGGCTGCGTCACGCGATCAGCAGGTCGGGCCGCCATTCGATCCGCCGCCAGCCGTCGTCGGCCGCCGGCCGGCCATCGAACAACCCGCCGTCGCGGTTCACGCCGAGCCTCGGCACGTAGATCAGGTGCTCGCCCGCGAACAGCAGCGGCACGTCGCGCTGCCACGCCGGCACGCCGCGCTCCTGGAACAGGTTCTTCAGCGTCCGGCCCGGGCCGCCCGGCGACGTGCGCATCCGCTCGCCGCCCGCGCGGGCACGGACCACCAGCGTCGCGCCGCGCAGCAGCGTCTCGGGCAGCGCATCGTCGCTGCCCGGGGCGGCCGGCGCAAACACGAACGTGCCGCGCCACGCCGGCAGATGCCAGACTTCCTGCCCCGTCCATGCGAGCGACGCTGCCGCGTGCGGCGTGCCGGTGCCGTCGTCGGCCGGGTCCGCGCTGTCGCCCGCCTCCCAGTAGACCATGTCGCGGTAGAGCCGCAGGCACTGCCCCGCATGATCGACGCGCAGCGCATGCGCATCGTGCGCGTCGCGCAACTGGCGCATCATGCTGGCGAGTCGCGCGGCCGAGGCGCCCGGCAGGCCGAGCGTGCGCATCCAGTAGCGCAGCAGGTTCGCGCCGCGCTCGTCGTCGAACGCCATCAGCGCATCACGCGACAGCGCGCGGCCGTCGTCGCGCGCAACGCCGGCGAAATCCAGTTCGGCGAGATCGTCGAGCAGCCGCTGCGCGGCGGCCGCATGCCGGGCCGCGCGGCCAAGCGCATCGCGAAAGCCCGGAAAGTGCACGGCCAGCGCGGGCAACACGTCGATGCGCAGCGCATTGCGTGCATAACGCGTATCGCCGTTCGATTCGTCGTCGATCCACGCGAGTTCGCGTGCGACCGCGTAGCGTTCCAGTTGTGCGCGCAACAATCTCAGCAACGGCCGCACGCGCTCGACGCACGCGCCGTCGGGACGATAGCGCGGCGCCATCGCGGCCAGCCCCGCGATTCCCGCGCCGCGCAGCAGCTGCAGCAGCACCGTTTCCGCCTGGTCGTCCGCATGCTGGGCGATCCACAGCACGGCTGCGCCGTGGCGCTCGCACATCGCGTCGAGCGCCGCATAACGGCGCTCGCGCGCGCTCGCCTCGATGCCGAGGCCGCTGTCGCGCGGCACCTCGACCCGCATCGCGTCGAACGCAACGCCGAGCCGCGCGGCGGTCGCTTCGGCATGCGCGACCCACGCATCGGCGTTCGCGCTCAGGCCGTGATGCACGTGCAGCGCGACACAGCGCGACGCGCCCGCGACGCGCACGGCCGCGTCGAGCAACACCGTCGAGTCGAGGCCGCCGCTGTACGCGATCGCGATGCGCGCATCGGACGGGACGCCGGAAAGCGCAGCGCCGACCGCATCGAGGACGACGCGGTCGGCGGAGAATTCGGTCGGGGGAATCACGGAGCGGACGTGCGCACGACGGCGCACGGTGCGAGGAGCGAGCCGGTCATGCGCCCGGCGTGGTTTCCTTGAACTTGCCGTAGGCCATCAGGCGCTCGAAGCGGCGCTCGCGCAGCGCATCGATGCTCATGCCCTGGAACTGGCGCAGCGAATCGGCCAGCGCACGACGCAGCAGCGCGGCCATGCCCTTCGGGTCGCGATGCGCGCCGCCGAGCGGCTCGTTGACGATCTTGTCGATCAGGCCCAGCGCCTTCAGTCGATGCGCGGTCAGGCCCAGCGCTTCCGCAGCCTCGGGCGCCTTCGCCGCGCTCTTCCACAGAATCGAGGCGCAGCCTTCCGGCGAGATCACCGAATAGGTCGAGAACTGCAGCATCATCACGGTGTCGGCCACCGCGATCGCGAGCGCGCCGCCCGAACCGCCCTCGCCGATCACGGTCGTGATGATCGGCGTCTTCAGTTCGGCCATCACGTACAGGTTGCGGCCGATCGCTTCCGACTGGCCGCGCTCTTCTGCGCCGATGCCCGGGTATGCGCCCGGCGTGTCGACGAACGTGAAGATCGGCAGCCCGAACTTCTCGGCCAGACGCATCAGGCGCTCGGCCTTGCGATAGCCTTCCGGACGCGGCATCCCGAAATTGCGCGCGGCGCGCTCCTTCGTGTCGCGGCCCTTCTGGTGGCCGATCACCATGCACGGATGGCCGCCGAAGCGCGCGAGGCCGCCGACGATCGACAGGTCGTCCGCAAACGCGCGGTCGCCGTGCAGTTCGTGAAAATCGGTAAACAGTTCCGCAACGTAATCGAGCGTGTACGGACGCTGCGGATGCCGCGCAATCTGCGAAACCTGCCACGGCGTCAGGTTCGCGTACAGGTCTTTCGTCAGTTGCTGGCTTTTCTTCGACAACCGATCGATTTCTTCCGAAATATCGACAGCCGAGTCGTCCTGCACGAATCGCAGTTCTTCGATCTTGGCCTCGAGTTCGGCGATCGGCTGTTCGAAATCCAGAAACGTGGTCTTCATGTGTTCGAATCCTTGGGTCTTGCGGCAGCGCGTATTCTACCCGCGCGCACGACGCGCAAGACCGGCTCTCAACTATTGATGTTTAAAACCCGATAGCCGCCACTCCGGCGCCGTTCAGGCGTCGGCGTCGGGCGCATCGAGACTGCGCCACATGTACCAGGTCGCGACGGTGCGCCACGGTTCCCAGTTGGCTGCGACTTCCCGCGCCTCGCTGCGCGTGACGGGTTCTCCGCTGAAGTAATTGACGCTGATCGCGCGGATCAGGCCCGGATCGTCGAGCGGCAGCACGTCCGGCCGCGACAGGTTGAAGATCAGGAACATCTCGGCCGTCCAGCGACTGATGCCGCGGATCTGCGTGAGTTCCGCGATCACGTCCTCGTCGTCCATCGACGTCCATTTGTCGACGTGCAGCGCACCCGACACGAAGTGCTGCGCCAGATCGAGAATGTATTCCGTCTTGCGCTTCGACAAGCCGCACGCGATCAGTTTGTCCGCGCCGAGCCGGATCACCGGCTGCGGCGCGAGCTTCGGGCACGCGGCCTCGATGCGCGCCCACAGCGACTGCGCGGACGGCACCGAGATCTGCTGGCCGACGACCGAGCGCGCGAGCGTGACGAACGGGTCGCCGCGCTTGACGAGATGCGCGGGCCCGAACTTCGGGATCAGCTTCTTCAGGATGCGGTCGCGCTTGACGAGATCGGCGCAGGCCTTGTCCCAATATGCGGGACGTACGCCGACATCCGCGCCGTCGATCGCCGCATCGGATGCGCGCGTCTTGCGGGTCGCGTCGGCGGCCGGCATCGCGGGCTCCGGCTGCGCCGCATCGGCGCCCTTCGCGCGCGCGGGCTTCGCTGCCGGCTGCGCGTGACCGTTGAGTGCGCCGTTCGGCACGGCGCGCGTCGCGTCCGCCTTCGCCGCCGGCGCGCGCTTGGCTGCCGGACGCGCGGCGACCGGAGTCGCACGCCTGACCGGCGCTTTTCTGGCCGTTGCCATCTTGCCTCCTACCCGACGGATCGGTCAGTGGAACGCGCCACGCTCATACGCGACGCCATTCGGTCGATCCGCCCGGTTTGTCTTCAAGCGCGACGCCGGCCTCGAGCAGTTCCGCCCGGATCCGGTCCGCTTCGGCATAGTCCTTCGCTTGTTTCGCCGCGACCCGCGCGGCGATCCTCGCTTCGATTTCGTCGGCCGCCAGCGCGCCAGCCTGCGCGGCGCCGGACGCCTGCTGCAGGAACGCGCGCGGTTCGCGGCCGAGCAGGCCCAGCAGGCCCGCCAGTTGCTTCAGCTGCCGCGCGAGCGACGCGTCGCGCGTGCGGTTGACTTCCCCCGCCAGCTCGAACAGCGTCGCGACCGCGACAGGCGTGTTGAAGTCGTCGTTCATTGCGGCCGCGAAACGCTGCGCGTGCGGCTCGTTCCAGTCGAGCGCGAGCGTGTCGGGCTCGACGTCCTTCAGCGCCGTGTAGAGACGCGTGAGCGACGCGCGTGCATCGTCGAGGTGCACGTCGCTGTAGTTGAGCGGCGACCGATAGTGCGTGCGCACGATGAAGAAGCGCATCACCTCGGCGTCGTACCGCTCGAGCACTTCGCGGATCGTGAAGAAGTTGCCGAGCGATTTCGACATCTTCTCGTTGTCGACCTGCACGAAGCCGTTGTGCATCCAGTAATTGACGAAGGTCTGGCCGGTCGCTCCCTCGCTCTGCGCGATCTCGTTCTCGTGGTGCGGGAACTGCAGGTCCTGGCCGCCGCCATGGATGTCGAAATGCTCGCCGAGCAGCGTGCAGCCCATCGCCGAGCACTCGATGTGCCAGCCCGGACGCCCCATTCCGTACTTCGACGCCCACGACGCGCCTTCCGGATCCTCCGGCTTCGCGCGCTTCCACAGCACGAAATCGAGCGGATCTTCCTTCGCGTCGTTCGACGCGACGCGCTCGCCCGCGCGAAGATCGTCGAGCGACTTGCCCGACAGCTTCCCGTAGTTCCTGAACTTGCGCACCGAATAATTGACGTCGCCGTCGCTCGCCTGGTACGCGTAGCCGTTCGCCTCGAGCTTCTCGATCATCCCGAGCATCTGAGGAATGAACAGCGTCGCGCGCGGCTCGATGTCGGGCCGCTGGATGCCGAGCGCGTCTTCATCCGCGTGCATCGCGTCGATGAAGCGGTCGGTGAGCGACTTGATCGTCTCGCCGTTCTCGACCGCGCGGCGGATGATCTTGTCGTCGATGTCGGTGATGTTGCGCACGTACGTGACGCGGTAGCCGATCGCGCGCAGCCAGCGCTGGACGAGGTCGAACACGACCAGCATGCGCGCATGGCCCACGTGACAATAGTCGTAGACGGTAATCCCGCATACGTACATCCGCACTTCGCCGGACTGGCGCGGCACGAAAACTTGCTTGTCACGCGCGAGCGTGTTGTAGATGCGCAGTGATTCCATAGAGATGAACCGTGAGCCGAAGGAAACCGCCCTGGCGAAGCTCGCCCAGCATGCGAAACGGACGGACCACCTGCTGCGGCGCGACGCCGCGCGTCCTCGATATCACATGGGGCGGTCAGGCTGCAAGCACAGCGGTGACGGCCACGAGAGGCAAAGAAAGACTGTCTGCCGCTCGCCGGAACGCGCAGACGTTTTGTTAGAATGGCTCGGAGTATAACATTCCGATTTACGCCTATGAAATCTCATCGCGGCCGCGCGCCGAGCGCTGCGACCCTCGTTGCGACCGCCGTCATGGGCGTCGCACTGGCCCTGTTCGCGGCCCCCGCCGCGCATGCGCAGAAGGCCCCCGCCACCGCCGACGGCACGCCCGAAATCGATGCATCGATCGCCGGCAAGCAGTGGAAGCAGGCGCTCGCGCAGCTCGACGCGCGCATCGCCTCGAACCCGCACGACGTGCAGGCGCAGTTCAAGCGCGGCACCGTGCTCGCACGCCTGAACCGCGACGACGACGCGATCCAGCAGTTCGTCGCGATCACGCAGGCGTACCCCGAACTGCCCGAGCCGTACAACAACCTCGCGGCGCTGTACGCGAAGCACGGCCGCTACGACGAAGCGCGCGCCGCGCTCGTCACCGCGACGCAATCGAACCCGAGCTACTCGCTCGCCTACGAAAACCTCGGCGACCTGTACCTGCGCCTCGCGGCCGAATCGTACAAGCGCGCGCAATCGCTCGGCCGCACCAGCGGCGCGACCGCGCAGCGCCTCGCCGACATCCAGAAGATCGTGTCGCCGCCGAAGTCCGCACCGAACGCGCACGCTGCCGCGCCGGCCACGCGCGAGTACACCGATCGCGCCGCGGCCAACGTCACCACCACCACGCTGCCGATGTCGCCGACGTTCCAGTTCAGCGGCCCGTCGGGCGCGCTGGCCGCGCCGTATGTCGCGCCGTCGCAGTAAGCGGCGCGACGTCTTCCCTCCCTTTTCACCCCCAACCTGAGGATCGCAATGAAACGTCTGTTGCTGGCGCTTGGCGGCGCCGCCCTTCTCGCGACCGCGCCCGCGTTCGCGCAAACGGCCACCGCGCACCCGGTCGTGCAGCTCAAGACCTCGCAGGGCGACATCCGTGTCGAGCTCTACCCGGAGAAGGCGCCGAAGACGGTCGCCAACTTCCTCGAGTACGTGAAGGCCGGCCAGTACAACGGCACGATCTTCCATCGCGTGATCAAGGGCTTCATGATCCAGGGCGGCGGCTACAAGGCGAACTTCGACGAGAAGCCGACCCGCGCGCCGATTCCGCTGGAGAGCAAGAACGGCCTGAAGAACCTGACCGGGACGATCGCGATGGCGCGCACGAGCGATCCGAATTCGGCCACCGCGCAGTTCTTCATCAACACGGTCGACAACGCGGGCCTCGACTACCCGAACCCGGACGGCAACGGCTATGCGGTGTTCGGCAAGGTCGTGTCGGGCCTCGACGTCGTGAAGAAGATCGAGGCGGTGCCGACCACGTCGCGCGGCCCGATGCAGGACGTGCCGGCGCAACCGGTCACGATCGAATCGGCGAGCATCGTCTCGAAGTAAGACCCTGCCGGCCTGTCCGGCGCCTCACGCGGCCGCGTCGCACGACCGGCCGCGTGCCATTTAAACCGCCTCACCGAAGGAATTCATCATGGTTGAACTGCATACGAACCACGGCGTGATCAAGCTCGAACTCGACGCCGCGAAGGCACCGAAGACGGTCGAGAACTTCCTGAACTACGTGAAGAAGGGCCACTACGACGGCACCGTGTTCCACCGCGTGATCAACGGCTTCATGATCCAGGGCGGCGGCTTCGAGCCGGGCCTGAAGCAAAAGCCGACCGACGCGCCGATCGACAACGAGGCCAACAACGGCCTGAAGAACGACGCCTACACGATCGCGATGGCGCGCACCAACGATCCGCACTCGGCAACCGCCCAGTTCTTCATCAACGTGAACGACAACGACTTCCTGAACCACTCGTCGCCGACGCCGCAGGGCTGGGGCTACGCGGTGTTCGGCAAGGTCGTCGAAGGCCAGGACGTGGTCGACAAGATCAAGGGCGTGAAGACCGGCAACGCAGGCTTCCACCAGGACGTGCCGACCGACGACGTCGTGATCGAGAAGGCTGTCGTCGTCTGACGCACGATCAGGAGGCACTTCGATGCTGCAGGAGAGTCCGCCGCGAAGCGTCTCCGCGGGCGTGCCGGGCGAGCGCGAATACGCGCAAGCCGCACGCCCGTTCCTGTTCCTGTCCGATCTGCATCTGAGCGACGCGATTCCGAACACGGTCGCCGCGTTCGAGCATTTCGTGAAATACACCGCCGACAGCGCCGACTCGGTGTTCATCCTCGGCGACCTGTTCGAATACTGGATCGGCGACGACATTCTCGACGACGACCCGTTCGCCGCGCGCATGGCCGCGCTGATGCATACGTTCTCGGAGCGCGGGATCGCGCTGTACGTGATGCACGGCAATCGCGATTTCCTGCTCGGCCGGCGCTTCATGAAGGCGGCCGGCGCGATGCTGCTGCCCGATCCTTCGCTGATCATGGCATTCGGCCAGCGCATCGTGCTCGCGCACGGCGATGCGCAGTGCACGGCCGACCGCGGCTATCAGCTGTTTCGCCGCTTCGCGCGCAATCGCGCCGCGCAATGGCTGTTCCTCGCGTGGCCGCTTCGCTGGCGCCGCGCGCTCGCGCAGCGCATGCGCACGAACAGCGAAGCGGGCCGGATGCGCCCCGTGTCGGCGATCTACGACGTCACGCGCGACGGTGTTGCCGCGCTGTTCCGGAAAAGCCGCGCGAAAGTGATGATTCACGGCCACACGCACCGCCCGGCGCGCCATCTCGAAGCCGACGGCGTGCGCTGGGTGCTGCCCGACTGGGATCTCGACCACGGCATGCCGCGCGGCGGCTACCTGCGCGTCGATGCGGAAGGCATCCACGCGATGCCGCTCGACTGATTCGACCGCTACCTGCCCGCGCTCGCCGGCAGGCACCGCGCCCCCTCACGACTGGCGCTCGACCGCCTTCCCTTCCAGCACCGCCGACAGGCGGCGCAGGTCGAGGCGCGCGGCATCCGCGCCCTGCAGCGTCTCCAGATGCGTGCCAAGCTGCTCCAGCGCCGCGACGATCTCGTCGACGCGGCGGCTTTCCTTCGCCGCATGATCGATCAGCCCGTGGATCGCGAGCGACATCGGGTCGTCGGCGTTCGGCGTGATCCCGTATGCGCTGAACGCCGCGCGCCCCGACTGCGGCTTCGGCTGCGCAGGCATCACGACGCGCGCCGGATTGCCGACCGCCGTACCGCCGGCCGGCACCGGCTTCACGACGACCGCGTTCGAACCGATCTTCGCGCCCGCACCGACCGTGAAACCGCCGAGTACCTTCGCGCCCGCGCCGACGATCACGCCGGCCTCGAGCGTCGGGTGACGCTTCGCGCCGCGCGTGAGCGAGGTGCCGCCGAGCGTCACGCCCTGATAGATCGTGCAGTCGTCGCCGACGATCGCCGTCTCGCCGATCACGACGCCCATTCCGTGATCGATGAACACGCGCCGGCCGATCGTCGCGCCGGGGTGGATCTCGATGCCGGTCAGGAACCGCCCGGCCTGCGACACGAAGCGCGCGAGCCAGTAGCGCTTCGCGCGCCAGCACGCATGCGCGAGCCGGTGCAGCAGGAGCGCATGCAGGCCCGGATAACAGGTCAGCACTTCCCAGGCACTGCGAGCGGCGGGATCTCGCTCGCGAATCGTCGCAACGTCTTCGCGCAGTCTCGTGAACATGGTCGGATAGGAAAAAAAAGCCGGCGGACGCCGCCGGCGATCGCCGGCCGTTATCGCACCGGGTAATTAGCATATGACGTCCGGCGATTGTAGGGCCTGTCGCGCGCGGCCGCTCGAGGCCGCGCGTTCACCCCGCCGACGGCGCGGGTATTCGCGGGACCGTACGGCGGGCAGGCTTTCGGGCTGCCTGATCAAGGAGAAGCGATGCAGCCCGGCGGCGGCCAGCGCGCCGAGCGGCGAAATCTCCGCGAAAAGACCGGCACGCCCGGAACCGCCCCGACCGGCCGTGCATTCCGCCGGTTCGACCGGGATGGCCCGCGCGTTCTCGCGACGATCGCCCCGCGCCTGCTGGAGCCCCGCCCGCGCGTTACGCGTCGCCGTCCGGCGTATGCGTCTTCAGCAGGACGTGCTTCGCGATGCCGCGCAGGATGTTGACCTCCTCGCGCTCCAGTCCCGTGCGCGCGAACAGGCGCCGCAAACGCGGCATCAGCTTCTTCGGATTGCGCGGGTCGAGAAAGTCGAGCGCGATCAGCGCATTCTCGAGATGCACGTACATCCGCTCGATCTCGTCGCTCTGCGCGAGCGTGCCGGCCTCACCCGCCGGCGGCTGCTGCGCGTCGCTGGCCTGCTGCTCGAGAAACGCGACGCGCAGTTCGTAGGCGAGCACCTGCACGGCCTGCGCAAGGTTCAACGAACTGTAGGCCGGGTTCGCCGGAATGTGGGCGAGTGCGCTGCACTGCTCGACATGCTCGTTCGCGAGACCCGTGCGCTCGTTGCCGAACACGAGCGCGATGTCGCCCGTGCCGACCTGGGCGCAGGCCTGCCCGGCGGCCGCGCGCGGCGCGAGGCGCGGCGGGCCGTATTCGCGCGCGCGGGCAGTCAGTGCGATCGACCAGTGAACGCCGGACAATGCTTCGCCGAGCGTCGGCACGACGTGCGCGGACGCGAGGACGTCGTCGGCGCCGCTTGCCATCGCGATCGCCTCGGGGTCGCTCTGCACGTGCGGCACGCGCGGCGCGACCAGCACCAGCCGCGAAAAGCCCATCGTCTTCAGTGCGCGCGCGGCGGCGCCGACGTTGCCGGGATGGCTCGGCTCGACGAGCACGAAGCGGGTTGACGTAAAGCCGCCCGAAGGCGACCGGGACGGCGCCGCGTCCGATACGGACGGCGCGGCGATGTTCTGCGGGGTTTCCACTACCATGCGACTCGATTCATCAGAATGGCCGTATGGTATCGCCATCGACGCGGCAAACCCACCCGGCCGGACGGCCAGTGGGGGTTTCCCCGCATTCCGGTTTCCTGAAACCGCCGAAAATCGGGTAAAATCATGCGCTTACGCGTCACACCCGATGTGGCGCGGGTCGTACCCCGCTCTTTGTCAATTCGCGTCTCATCTCGCCCGGCATGCTTGCGCCGTCCAGGGCGGGTTGTTCCACTTCGTGGCGGCCCATGCCGCCGGCTACAGGATCCAGGCTCATGCATCCCATGCTCAACATCGCTGTCAAGGCTGCGCGCCGCGCCGGACAGATCATCAATCGCGCGTCCCTCGATCTCGACCTGATCGAGATCCGCAGGAAGCAGCAGAACGACTTCGTCACCGAAGTGGACAAGGCCGCCGAAGACGCGATCATCGAGACGCTGAAGACCGCCTACCCCGACCACGCGATCCTCGCGGAGGAATCGGGCGAGTCCGAGAACGAATCCGAATTCCGCTGGATCATCGATCCGCTCGACGGCACGACCAACTTCATTCACGGCTTCCCGTACTACTGCGTGTCGATCGCGCTCGAGCACAAGGGTGTGATCACGCAGGCCGTCGTCTACGATCCGAACAAGAACGACCTGTTTACGGCCACCCGCGGCCGCGGCGCGTACCTGAACGACCGCCGCATCCGCGTCGGCCGCCGCGACCGCCTGTCCGACGCGCTGGTCGGCACCGGCTTCCCGTTCCGCGAAAAGGACGGCCTCGACGCCTATGCGCGCCTGTTCACCGAAATGACGCAGGCCTGCACGGGGCTGCGCCGCCCGGGCGCCGCGGCGCTCGACCTCGCGAACGTCGCGGCCGGCCGCCTCGATGCGTTCTTCGAGCAGGGCATCAACGTGTGGGACATGGCCGCGGGCAGCCTGCTGATCACCGAGGCCGGCGGCCTCGTCGGCAACTACACGGGTGACGCCGACTTCCTGCATCGTCATGAGATCGTCGCCGCGAACCCGAAGATCTACGCGCAGATGATTCCGATCCTGAACCGCTACAGCCGCATGCATCCGGCTGCGGAATAAGTTCCGGCCCGCAGTCGCGGGCAATGCGACGGCCCGTGTTCCGCTTCGTGCGGCACGGGCCGTCGGCGTTTTCGGGCGACGGACGCGAAACCGCCGCATCGAGGGACGCATACGCGCCGACCGATGCCCGGTTATCACGCATCGCGATCGCCGAAACCCGGCCGAACAGCCAACTTCGCGCTTGCCTGTCGAAGCCGCTGGTAAACTCGGGCATCCCAAGCAACATACCCGATGCCTGACCTATGACCACGTTGTCGCCCGAGGCCTTTGCAGCCCACACGCCCATGATGCAGCAGTACCTTCGCATCAAGGCGGATCATCCCGACACCCTCGTCTTCTACCGGATGGGCGATTTCTACGAGCTGTTCTTCGAGGACGCCGAGAAGGCCGCGCGCCTGCTCGACCTGACCCTCACGCAGCGCGGTGCATCGGCCGGCAATCCGATCAAGATGGCCGGCGTGCCGCACCATGCGGTCGAGCAATATCTGGCCAAGCTCGTGAAGATGGGCGAATCGGTCGCGATCTGCGAACAGATCGGCGATCCGGCGACGTCGAAGGGCCCCGTCGAGCGCAAGGTCGTGCGCGTCGTCACGCCCGGCACGCTCACCGATGCCGCGCTGCTGTCCGACAAGAACGACGTCTACCTGCTCGCGATGTGCACGGGCCACAACAAGCGCGGCGTCGCGGTCAACATCGGCCTCGCGTGGCTGAACCTCGCAAGCGGCGCGCTGCGGCTCGCCGAGATCGAACCCGACCAGCTCGGCGCGGCGCTCGAACGCATCCGGCCGGCCGAAATCCTGACCGCGGACGGCGCGACCGACGCGATGCCGGCCGGTGCGGGCACGGTCAAGCGCGTGCCGGCGTGGCACTTCGACATCGCGTCGGGCACCCAGCGCCTGTGCGACCAGCTCGACGTCGCGGGCCTCGACGGTTTCGGCGCGCATTCGCTGACGAGCGCCTGCGGCGCGGCCGGCGCGCTGCTGCTGTACGCGGCCGCCACGCAGGGACAGCAGTTGCGTCACGTGCGCAGCCTGAAGGTCGAGAACGAGACCGAGTACATCGGCCTCGATCCGGCGACGCGCCGCAACCTCGAGCTGACCGAGACGCTGCGCGGCACCGAATCGCCGACGCTCTACTCGCTGCTCGACACCTGCTGCACGACGATGGGCAGCCGCCTGCTGCGCCACTGGCTGCATCATCCGCCGCGCGCGTCGGTTGCCGCGCAGTCGCGCCAGCAGGCAATCGGCGCGCTGCTCGACGCACCGGCGAACGCGAGCCTCGACGCGCTGCGCAGCGCGCTGCGCCAGATCGCCGACGTCGAGCGCATCACCGGGCGGCTTGCGCTGCTGTCCGCGCGGCCGCGCGACCTGTCGAGCCTGCGCGACACGTTCGCGGCGCTGCCGGCGCTGCGCGAGCGCATCAGCCCGATCGTCGCGAATGCGGATGCGCTCGCCCGCATCGACGCGGCACTCGAGCCGCCCGCCGAATGCCTGGACCTGCTGACGAGCGCGATCGCGCCCGAGCCGGCCGCGATGGTGCGCGACGGCGGCGTGATCGCGCGCGGCTACGACGCCGAGCTCGACGAACTGCGCGACATCTCCGAGAACTGCGGGCAGTTCCTGATCGATCTCGAGGCGCGCGAGCGCGCCCGCACCGGTATCGCGAACCTGCGCGTCGAGTACAACAAGGTGCACGGCTTCTATATCGAGGTCACGCGCGGCCAGACCGACAAGGTGCCCGACGACTATCGCCGCCGCCAGACGCTGAAGAACGCCGAACGCTACATCACGCCCGAGCTCAAGACCTTCGAGGACAAGGCGCTGTCCGCGCAGGAACGCGCGCTGTCGCGCGAGCGCGCGCTGTACGACGGCGTGCTGCAGGCGCTGCTGCCGTTCATCCCGGAATGCCAGCGCGTCGCGTCGGCGCTCGCGGAGCTCGACCTGCTCGCCGCGTTTGCCGAACGCGCCCGCGCGCTCGACTGGGTCGCGCCCACCTTCACCGACGAAATCGGCATCGAGATCGAACAGGGCCGCCATCCGGTGGTCGAGGCGCAGGTCGAGCAGTTCATCGCGAACGACTGCCGGTTCGGCGCCGAACGCAAGCTGCTGCTGATCACCGGCCCGAACATGGGCGGTAAGTCGACGTTCATGCGGCAGACCGCGCTGATCGCGCTGATGGCCTATGTCGGCAGCTACGTGCCGGCGAAGTCGGCCTGCTTCGGGCCGATCGACCGGATCTTCACGCGCATCGGCGCAGCCGACGACCTCGCGGGCGGCCGCTCGACCTTCATGGTCGAGATGACCGAAGCGGCGGCGATCCTCAACGACGCGACGCCGCAAAGCCTCGTGCTGATGGACGAGATCGGCCGCGGCACGTCGACGTTCGACGGCCTCGCGCTCGCCTGGGCGATCGCCCGCCATCTGCTCGCCCACAACGGCTGCTATACGCTGTTCGCGACGCACTACTTCGAGCTCACGCAACTGCCGGCCGAATTCCCGCAGGCCGCCAACGTGCACCTGTCGGCCGTCGAGCACGGCCACGGCATCGTGTTTCTGCACGCCGTCAACGAAGGCCCGGCGAACCAGAGCTACGGCCTGCAGGTCGCGCAGCTCGCCGGCGTGCCGGCGCCCGTGATCCGCGCGGCGCGCAAGCACCTCGCGTATCTCGAACAGCAGTCGGCCACGCAGCATACGCCGCAGCTCGACCTGTTCAGCGCGCAGCCGGCGGCCGGGGACTTCGAATGCGCGGACGCGCCGACCGTGCCCGACACGCCTCACCCGGCGCTCGAAAAGCTGCGCGAAGTCGATCCCGACGACCTCAAGCCGCGCGAAGCGCTCGACCTGCTGTACGAGCTGCGCACGCTCGTCCGGTCGCACGATGCCGACGGGCACGCGTAAGCGCCCGATGTCGGGCCTGCCCGCCCGCGCGGCCGCCGCGTTCGTCGCGGCGGCCCTCGCGCTGTCGCAGGCCGGCGCGCTCGCGGCGCCCGCCGCGCGCGCCGCCGCGCCCTATTCGTTCGCGGTCGTCTCGGGCGTGATCAGCGTGCCCGCAGACGAGGCGGCCGCGCAGCGCATGCTCGAGGCGATCGCACGCGAGCGCAACCTCGCGTTCATCGTCTATGCGGGCAACCTGAAGGGTGCGAAGGAAGCATGCCGCGATTCGGTATACACGCAGCGCGGCGCGATCCTCGATGCCGCGCGCGTGCCGCTCGTGTTCATCCCGGGCCATGACGACTGGGTGACCTGCGGCACGCCGGCCGGCGGCGGCTACGATCCGGTCGAACGGCTCGACTTCCTGCGGCAGACCTTGTTCGCCGACTCCGCGCTGCCCGGCCCCGGCGCGCTGCAGATCACGCGCGAGAGCGAAGTCGCGCGCTTCCGGCCGTATCGCGAAAACGCACGCTGGATGCGCGACGACATCGTCTACGTCGCGCTCAACGCGCCCGCGCCGAACAATCATTTCCTGACGGCCGGCGGCCGCAACGGCGAATTCGAGGACCGCATCATCGCGAACGGCTTCTGGATCGACCATGCGGCCGAATACGCAAAGCGGCGCGATGCTCGCGCGATGGTGGTGGTTTTCGAGGGAGATCCGCAGTTCGATCGCTACGAGCGCGCGGAGCGCTTTGCGTGGCTGCGCTTCAACCGGCCGCGCGTACGCGACGGCTTTCGCGAACTCAAACGCACGCTGGTGAAGGCCGCGACGACGTTCCGCGGCCCGATACTCGTGATGCATGCGAGCAGCGAACCGCTGGCGAACGGTTTTCTGATCGACCGCCCGCTGCACGCGGATAACGGCGAACTGGTGGGAAATGTGACGCGCGTGGCGATCGGACCGCGCCAGCCGGCGAATCAGTGGGTGAAAGTGAGCGTGTCGCCGGCGCGGCAGACGCTCTTCAGCGTGAGCCTGCATGACGTGCCCCGGAACCTGCCGGTGCCGCCCGCGCTGCCGCAGATGCAGCACGACGACGTCCCGCTGCCGCAGATGCCGGAAATCCCGGCGTTGCCGGCGCTGCCCGACTCGTCGTCGGTCGCGCCGCCGCTGCAGGGCGACGGCACGATGCCGGGCGGCGCGCCGTGGCCGGCGCCGCCCGCGGCGTCGGGGCCGGCACCCGACCGGCCCGCGAGCTCAGTGCAGGGTGCGCCCTGACGGCGACTCGCCGTTCGCGCCGTCTTCCTCGTCGTCATCCTCGTCGACGATCTCCAGCCCTTCCGCGCCATGCGCGTGCTCGTGCTCGATCTCGTCTTCGGTCGCTTCGCGCACGTCCTGCACGGTCAGCGCGAAACGCAGCGCCATGCCCGCGAGCGGGTGGTTGCCGTCGAGCACGACCTTGTCTTCGGCGATGTCGGTGACCGTGTAGATCAGCGAGTCGACTTCCTCGTCGCCATCCTCCGGCGTGCCTTCGAACTGCATGCCCACTTCGATCGGCTCGGGAAAACGATCGCGCGGCTCGATCTTCACGAGTTCGGGATCGTAGTCGCCGAACGCGTCCTGCGGCTCGAGCTGAATCTGCGTCTGGTAGCCGGGCTCCTGGCCATCGAGCTGTTCCTCGATCTTGGGGAACGTGCCATCATAGCCGCCGTGCAGATAGACCATCGGCTCGTCGCTTTCCTCGATCAGGTTGCCTTGCGCATCCGACAGCTTGTAGGCGATCGAGACGACCGTGTTTTTTGCGATTTTCATCCAATTCTCCCAAATACAAGTCTCATTATACGATGCGCAACCGGTCTCAAGCCGAACCGCGGGACGCCGCTGCCGCCCCGTTCGGCGCGCTGCCTCCCGATCTTCCCACACCGCTGCTCGGCGGCCTCACGCCGGCGCAATTCATGCGCCGCTACTGGCAGAAAAAACCGCTGCTGATCCGCCAGGCGATGCCCGGCGTGAAGCCGCCCGTCACGCGCGACGCGCTGTTCGAGCTGGCAGCCGACTATGACGCCGAATCGCGACTGATCACCCATTTTCGTAACAAGTGGCAACTGGCGCACGGCCCGTTCGAGCCGGGCGCACTGCCCCCCGTCACGCGCCAGGCCTGGACGCTGCTCGTGCAGGGGCTCGACCTGCACGTCGACGCAGCGCGCGCGCTGCTCGACCGCTTCCGCTTCATCCCCGATGCGCGCCTCGACGACCTGATGATCTCGTACGCGACCGACGGCGGTGGCGTCGGTCCGCACTTCGATTCGTATGATGTATTCCTGCTGCAGGTCGAAGGGCGCCGCCGCTGGCGCATCGGCGCGCAACAGGACCTGTCGCTGCAGCCGGACGTGCCGCTGAAGATCCTCGAGCATTTCGAGCCGAGCGAAGAGTGGCTGCTGGAGCCCGGCGACATGCTGTACCTGCCGCCGCACATCGCGCACGACGGCGTGGCCGAAGGCGAATGCATGACGTGCTCGATCGGCTTTCGCGCGCCGTCCGCGGGCGAGCTGGGCGCGCAGTTCCTCTACTACCTCGCGGAGCGCGGCGGCCTGCGCGACAGCCTCGGCGACGACCTCTACCGCGACCCGAAACAGCCGGCGGTCGACACGCCGGCGCAGCTGCCGCCGGCCATGGTCGAGCGCGTGGCCGAGATCGTCGATGCGATCCGCTGGCGCAAGCGCGACATCGCCGAATTCCTCGGCTGCTATCTGAGCGAACCGAAGCCGAACGTCGTGTTCGAGCCGCCCGCGCGGCCGCTGAACGAAGCCGCATTTGTCGCGCAAGCGTCGCGCCGCGGCGTGCGTCTCGACAGACGCGCCGCATTGTTGTATAACGCGCGCTCGTACTTCATCAATGGCGAGGAAGGGCCGCTCGAGCAAGCCGACGAATGGCTTCCCGAATTGGCAAATCAGCGCCAGATGGAGGCGAAACGGTTTGTAACACTCTGCCGGGTTCCCTCAATGACAGCCTTGCTGCACGAATGGTATCGTGCGGGCTGGATACGGGTCGGAAGCCGGAATTAGGGTGAGCCGACCTGTACGCTCATGCAAATCAATTTTGTATGGGAAAGACAACGTATTGACCCCGCATTTGTCGACGGTCGATAGGAAAGTGCATATAATTTCCGCCCAAGCCGTAGGGAAGATTCACGCTCTAGAAGTGCGTCTCCACCAGCGGCCCAGGTCGGTGTTGGAGCACATTACCGGTATTGTTTCGCGCTGTTGCTTACCTTTAACCATAAAAGGACGTGATCATGAAGAAATCCCTCCTCGTAGCTTCCCTGTTGGCTGCTGTTGCTCTGGCTGCTTGCAACAAGAGCGCAGACCAAAGCGCATCGTCGGCTGCTAGCGACGCATCGGCTGCCGCTTCGTCGGCTGCTTCGGCAGTTGCTGGTGCTGCGAGCGACGCGTCGGCTGCTGCTTCGTCGGCATCCGCTGCTGCGAGCGATGCAGCTGCTGCTGTGGCGTCGGCTGCTTCGGCTGCGACGGCTGCTCCGGCTTCGGGCGCAAGCCAGTAAGCCTCAGCATCAGCTGAAAAAAAACCGGCCCATGGGCCGGTTTTTTTACGTCTGCCGTCTGGCGGTGCCGGGCAGCGCGTCCGCGCCGGCCCGACCGCCGCCATCGCGGCCCTGCCCCACCCCGGCCCGCTCAGTCGAGCATCAGCCAGTCGAAGCCCGTGTCCTGCGTGGCGACGATCACGTCCTCCCCGTCCGTCCCCAGCACGCCGGCAAACGCCTGGCGCGCCAGATCCGGCAGGTTGTTCTGCTGGCTCAGGTGCGCGGCTACCAGATGCCGCAGCCGGCTGCGTTCGAGCGAGGCGAGGATGCCGGCCGCCGCGTCGTTGCTCAGGTGGCCGTGACTGCCGCCGATACGCGCCTTCAGCGACTGCGGATAGCGGCTCCCGGCGAGCATCGCGGTGTCGTGGTTCGATTCGAGCACCAGCGCGTCGCAGCCGCTCAGCACGGTCGTGATGTGCGGCGTGGCCATCCCGACGTCGGTCAGCACGCCGAGGCGGCGGCAACCGTCCATAAAGACGAACTGGAGCGGCTCCCGCGCGTCGTGCGGGACCGTATAGGGCATCACGGCCAGATCGCCGATCGCGGCCGTCTCGTCGCCCCACAGCACGTGGAGATCGACCTCGGCGTCGTCCGCGCCCACCGCGCGCGCAGTGCCCCAGCTCATGTAGAGCGGCAGCGACGCGCGACGCGCGAGCGTCAGCGCACTGCCGACGTGGTCGCTGTGTTCATGCGTGATCAGGATCGCATCGAGATCGCCGATGCAGAGATTCAGGCGGCCGAGCCGGCGCTCGACCTCCTTTGCGGAAAAGCCGCAATCGAGCAGCACGCGCGTGGTGGTCGTGCCGCTCGTGGCCTCGACGACCAGCGCGTTGCCCTCGCTGCCGCTTCCGAGGCTGGCGAATCGCACGCGCTCAGTTCAGCTGCGCGTGGAGCAGCGAAATGATCCGCTGCGCATCCGACGAGTTGTCGACCTGGCCGTTCGCGTCGACCACCGCGACCTGCGTGCCGCCATTGCTCTGCGCACGCACGTTGACCAGGAACTCCTTGCCGGGCTTGGCGGCCGACGGGCCGCCGTAGAACAGCTTGCCGAACAGGCCGTCGCGCTTGAGCTCTTCCATCGAGTTCGCATAGCGCACCGTGTACACGCCCTTCTCGCGGTCGCGATTGTCGACCGTGAAGTTGGTGCGATCGAGTGCGAGGCCGACGCGCAGCCATGCGCGGTCGAACGACTCGGACAGCTGCAGCGTCGCCGCGCCGCTGCTCGTGTCGGTCACCTGCGCCGGTGCGGTCGACGAGCGCGCATTGGTCAGCAGCTGCTTCGCCTGCGCCTCGGTCAGGCCGAATTTCTGCATCAGCTTGGTCAGGAACACCGCCTCGAGCACCGGGTTGCGCGGACGCTCTTCCCAGCGCGACGACGTGCCGCCCTGCGGGCCGACCATCATTTCCTCCATCGCGCTGTGCGTGATCGAGATGTCGGTGTTGCCGTCCGGCGTGCGGTTCACGAGCGTGCGGAACCGGTCGCGGGTGCCCGACGAATACGCAAAATCGATGACCTTGCCGATCGTGCGGCGGAACCAGTCGTCGGGGATGTTCGCGCGGTTCTCGGCCCAGTCGGTGGTCATGATGCCGGTCGACGGCGCGTCGGTCTTCAGCGAGAAGCCGTTTTCCTGCCAGAACTCCTTCAGGATCGGCCACAGCTGCTCAGGCGTACGGCCGTCGACGACGAGCCAGCGGCGATCGCCGTCGCGCTCGATGTGCATGCCGTACGGATCCTGCGCATTCGGGATGCCGTCCGTCGCATTGCCGGCCGCCGTCTTCGCCCGCGGCGGCAGCGTGCCGAGCCCGGCGTTGGTCGGCGGCGCGACGAACTGCTGCGTCGTCGGTACCGGCTTCAGATCGCTCGGCACGGCGAGCGGGGGCGCCGAGCCCGTGTTCTTGTAGTTGACCCGGTCGGGGGCGAGGTAGTCGTTCAGCGTATCGCAGCCGGCGAGCGCGCCCAGCGCCAGCGCCATCACCGACATCTGGATGGCGCGAGAGGAAAAGGCGAAACGTTTCATGAAATCCTTCGTCTTGCTTGAACGCTCGTCAGGAGCGGCGCCGGACGGAGCCGGCCGGTGCGGGTTGATCAGGGGTCGAGGGCGGCCGCAGGGCGCGGCCGCCGGGACATCAGGCGAGCACGCCCGCCTCGACGAGTGCCGAACGCACGGCATCGTGGCAGCGCTCGTCGAGCGCCGTCAGCGGCAGGCGGATACCGCCCTGCATCTTGCCCATCGCCTGCAGCGCCCACTTCACCGGGATCGGGTTCGCCTCGATGAACAGGTTCTTGTGCAGCGACAGCAGCTTCATGTGCAGTTCGCGCGCCGTCTTCACGTCGCCGGCCAGCGCGGCGCGGCACAGCGCGCTCATCGCACGCGGCGCGACGTTCGCCGTCACCGAGATGTTGCCGTGGCCGCCGAGCAGCATCAGCGCGATCGCGGTCGGATCGTCGCCGCTGTAGATCGCGAAATGCGCGGGCGCGGCCTTGATCAGGTGGGCGGCGCGATCGATGTTGCCCGTCGCTTCCTTCACGCCGATGATGCCCGGCACCTGCGCGAGGCGCAGCATCGTCTCGTTCGCCATGTCGGCGACCGTGCGGCCCGGCACGTTGTACAGGATCACCGGCAGGTCGACCGCTTCGGCGATCGTCTTGAAGTGGCGGTACATGCCTTCCTGCGTCGGCTTGTTGTAGTACGGCACGACCTGCAGCGTCGCGTCCGCGCCGACGGCCTTCGCGTGCTTGGTCAGCTCGATCGCCTCGGCGGTCGAGTTGCCGCCCGCGCCCGCGATGATCGGGATGCGTTTGGCCGCGTGCTCGACGGCCGTGCGGATCATCAGGATGTGCTCTTCGACGTTGAGCGTCGCCGACTCGCCGCTCGTGCCGACCACGACCAGCGCGTCGGTGCCTTCCTCGATGTGCCAGTCGATCAGTTTGCGAAACGCCGGCAGGTCGAGACTGCCGTCTTCGAGCATCGGGGTGACGATCGCGGGGATGCTGCCGCGGATTTGAATGCCGTCTTGGGTGCCGTTAGCCATGAAACGCGATTGAGTATGTACCGGTAAACATTGAGATTGTAGCGGATTAGCCGGGCAGTTCGTAACGTGGAATTCCCGCCCCCGCCTTCGGGGTCGCGCCCTCGCGTACTGCACAGAGGCGCTGGACGAACGCGGCGCGCGGCGCGGCGACGCATCCGTCCTCGTACGCGACCACCCTGAGATGGCCCCGCACCGCGTCCAGCAGCTCGCCCGCGGCGAGCAGGAACGCAGGATTGGACGGCTTGCCGACCGTTTCGTTTCCTTGCGCGAACGTTTCGTAGATCAGCACGCCGCCCGGCGCCACCGCATCGAGCAGATGAGGCCAGAGCGGGCGATGCAAATAATGCGTAACGATCACCGCCGCGAACTGCGTGCCGGCCGCCAGCGGCCACGGCGCGCCTTCGAGGTCGGCGTCGCGGGCGTCGACGCCGGGAATCGCGCGCAACGCGGCCAGCGCCGCCGGGTCGCGATCGAGCGCAAGCACCGGATGGCCCCGCGACGCGAACCAGCGCGCATGGCGGCCGCCGCCCGCGGCGACGTCGAGCACCGCGCCGCCCGCCGCGACGAGATGCGACCAGCGGGCGACCCAGCGCGACGCTTCGGTCTGCGCAAGATGGCCGCCCGCGGCGGCGCTGACGGTTCCGTGCATGGCGATCAGGTGTACGACAGGCCCATCGCGTCGCGCACGTCGCGCATCGTTTCGGTCGCGTGCTTGCGTGCCTTGTCGCAACCGTCCGCGACGATCGCGCGCAGCAGCGACGGATCGTCCATGTACTTCTGCGCGCGCTCGAGCATCGGCTGCTGCTCGCGCAGGATGCCTTCGACGACCGGCTGCTTGCAGTCGAGGCAGCCGATGCCCGCCGAGCGGCAGCCCTTCTGCACCCAGTCGTGGGTCGCCTCGTCCGTATAGACCTGGTGCAGCTGCCACACCGGGCACTTGTCGGGATCGCCCGGATCGGTGCGGCGCACCCGTGCGGGATCGGTCGGCATCGTGCGGACCTTCTTCGTGATCGTCTCCGCGTCTTCGCGCAGGCCGATCGTGTTGCCGTACGACTTCGACATCTTCTGCCCGTCGAGGCCCGGCATCCGAGACGCCTCGGTCAGCAGCGCCTGCGGCTCGACCAGGATGATCTTGCGCGCGCCTTCGAGATAGCCGAACAGGCGCTCGCGGTCGCTCATCGACAGGCTCTGCGACTCCTGCAGCATCGCCCGCGCCTGTTCGAGCGCCTCGTCGTCGCCCTCCTGCTGGTACGCGTTGCGCAGTTCGTGATAGAGCTTCGCGCGCTTGCCGCCGAGCTTCTTCGCGGCTTCCAGCGCCTTCTCCTCGAAGCCCGGTTCACGGCCGTACAGGTAGTTGAAGCGGCGCGCGATCTCGCGCGTCATCTCGACGTGGGGCACCTGGTCCTCGCCGACCGGCACGAGCGAGCCGCGGTACAGCAGGATGTCGGCCGCCATCAGCACCGGGTAGCCGAGAAAGCCGTAGGTCGACAGGTCCTTGTCCTTCAGCTTCTCGATCTGCTCCTTGTAGGTCGGCACGCGCTCGAGCCAGCCGAGCGGCGTGCTCATGCCGAGCAGCAGCGCCAGTTCCGCATGCTCGGGCACCTTGCTCTGGATGAACAGCGTCGCCTGCGCCGGGTCGATGCCGGACGCGAGCCAGTCGATCAGCACGTCCCACACGTTCTTCTCGATGACCTCGGGCGTCTCGTAGTGCGTCGTCAGCGCATGCCAGTCGACCACGCAGAAGAAGCACGGGTACTCGGACTGCAGCTTCACCCAGTTTTTCAGCACGCCGTGGTAATGGCCGAGGTGCAGCGACCCGGTGGGTCGCATGCCGGAGAAAATACGATCTGGGAACATGATTGTCGTTAGAAAAGCGAGGCGAAAGGAGTCAGGATGGCGCTGACGACGTCGTAACCGATGTTGACGAGCGGACGCAGCCAGAATTTCGTCAGCACGCCCGTCATGACCAGCACGAGGACGATGATGAAGCCGTACGGCTCGATGCGCGACAGCGCGATCGATTGCTTCGGCGGCAGCAGCGCCGCGAGCACGCGGCCGCCGTCGAGCGGCGGCAGCGGAAACAGGTTCAGCACGCCGAGCACGAGGTTGACGCTGACGCCGGCGACCGCCATCCGCGTGAAGAACGGCTCGTCGACGCCCGCGGCGGCAAGCACGATGCTCAGCACGCCCCACACCAGCGCCTGCACGAAGTTGCAGCCCGGGCCGGCGAGCGACACCCACAGGCTGCCCCAGCGCGGATTGCGCAGGTTGCGGAACGCGACCGGCACCGGCTTCGCATAGCCGAACAGGAACGCGCCGCCGGTCAGGAAATACATTGCGAGCGGGATCGCGATCGTGCCCAGGGGATCGATGTGGCGCATCGGATTGAACGACACGCGCCCCATCATGTAGGCGGTGTTGTCGCCGAGCAGGCGGGCGGCGTAGCCGTGGGCGGCCTCGTGCAGCGTGATCGCGAAGATCACCGGCAGCGCGTAGACGGCGATGGTCTGTATCAGGGAAGCATCCATATCGCGTTATTGTAACAAGCGCGCTCGCGCAAAAATGAACGGCACGCTCATGCAGCGGCAAGCCCGAACGGTTCGAGCGCGCCGCGCCCCGCGCGGACGAGTTGCGGCTCGTCGCCGGTCAGGTCGATCACCGTCGACGGCTCGCGCGGGCAGGCGCCGCCGTCGATCACGAGGTCGACCTGCTTTTCGAGCCGCGCGCGAATTTCCTCCGGATCGTTGAGCGGCTCGTCGTCGGGCGGCAGGATCAGCGTCGTGCCGAGCAGCGGCTGGCCGAGCGCTTCCAGCAGCGCGAGCGTGATCGCGTGGTCCGGCACGCGCAGGCCGATCGTCTTGCGCGATGGATGCGACAGCCGGCGCGGCACTTCCTTGGTCGCCTGCAGGATGAACACGTACGGGCCCGGCGTCACCGACTTGATCAGCCGGTACTGGCGATTGTCCACCATCGCGAAGTTCGCGAGTTCCGACAGGTCGCGCACCAGCAGCGACAGGTGCTGCTTCTCGTCGAGGCCGCGAATGCGGCGTACGCGCTCGACCGCGTCCTTGTCGTCGAGGTGGCAGGCGAGCGCGTAGCTCGAGTCGGTCGGCATCGCGATCACGCCGCCCTTGTTGACGATCTCCACGGCCTGCTTGATCAGGCGCGGCTGCGGATCGTCCGGATGAATCCTGAAGAACTGGGACATGGGGACAGATAAAGGAGGAAGGATCGAATGGGCGTGCCGGCGCTCACGCGGGCGGCGGACCGCCGCGCAGCGTCAGAGCCAGCGCTCCCAGACCGGTTTCAGGCCCGACGGCAGCGGCGGCAGGCTGCCGAGCTCGACGCGGCCCTCGCCGGGCGCGTGGAAGTCCGAGCCGCGCGACGCCTCGAAACCGAAGCGGCGCGCGACGTCCGCGTATTCGCGGTACTGGTCCGGCGTGTGGCTGCCCGTCACGACCTCGATCGCGCGGCCGCCGAGATCGATGAACTCGCCGAAGAACGCGTCGAATTCGACCGGCGTATAGCGGTAGCGGCCCGGATGCGCGACCACGGCCTCGCCGCCCGCGCCGCGAATCCATTGCACGGCGTCGGACAGCGTCGCCCAGCGGTGCGGGACGAAGCCGGGCTTGCCGTCGCCGAGCAGGCGATCGAACACGTCGGTGGTCGATTCCGCATAGCCGTTCTCGACCAGGAAGCGTGCGAAGTGCGTGCGCGAGATCAGGTCCGGATTCGACACGTACTTCAGCGCGCCTTCGTACGCGCCGGCAATGCCGAGCGTCGCAAGCTGCGCGCCGATCGCCTGCGCGCGCGCCGCGCGGCCGTGGCGCGTGCGATACAGGCCGTCGACGAGCACCGGGTTCGCCGGATCGATGTTCAGGCCGACGATGTGCACGGTGCGCGACGCCCACGTGACCGAAATCTCGACGCCGCTCAGGTAGCGCATGCCGAGTGCTTCCGCTTCCGCGCGCGCGGCTGCCTGGCCGCCGACCTCGTCGTGGTCGGTCAGCGCCCAGAGGGTCACGCCGCCGGCCTGGGCGCGGCGCGCGACGTCGGCGGGCGACAGCAGTCCGTCGGAAACATTCGAATGGCAGTGGAGATCGGCGTTCATTGTCGGCATGGCAGGTGAAGCTTCATTCTACTGCAATGCGGCAATCGCGCCGGCCGCCTGCCCCGCCGGGCCTACGCGCAGAACGCCTCGATCAGCGCCGCGATCTGCTCGGGCTGGTCGTGATGCACCATGTGGCCGGCATCCTCGACGAGCTTCTCGCGCCAGTCCGGGAACGCGGCGAAGCGCGCCTTGAATTCCGGCAGCGGGATGTCGCCGGCGATCTGTGCGAGCGTCGGCGAATTGACGGCCTCGACGTGCAGCACCTTCGCGCGCACCTTCGCCCATACGGCCATCACTTCGTCGAGCCGGTACAGCAGCGGGCCCGGCATCTTGTGCGCGGGATCCGCGAGCAGATGATAGAGGCCGTCGTCGCCGCGCTTCGACCAGTGCGCGGCCAGGAACGCCGCGCGGCGCGGGTCGAGCCGCGGGTTGGTCTTCGTCAGGCGCGCCGCGACGTCGTCGAGCGACGCATACGCGCGCAGCGCAGGCGGCTCGCGCAGCTCGTCGAGCCAGCCGCGCAGCCGGCGCGGCGCCTGTTCGGCACGCGCGGGCGCCAGCCCGAAGCCTTCCAGATCGACCACGCGCCGCACGCGCTCCGGCCGCGCGCCCGCATACAGGCACACGACGTTCGCGCCCATGCTGTGGCCGACCAGGTTCACCTCGCCGGTCGGCGCATAGTGGTCGACCAGCGCATCGAGATCGCCGAGGTAGTCGTGGAACCAGTAGTGGCCCCCGCCCTGCCGCGCGACCGGCCAGTCGGACAGCCCGAAGCCGCGCGCGTCCGGTGCGATCACCTGCCAGTCGCCGGCGAGCGCATCGACGACGAACTGGAACGACGCGGCGACGTCCATCCAGCCGTGCAGCATGAACAGCGTCGGCGCGTCGGGCCGGCCCCAGCGCCGCACATGCAGCCGGACGCCGCGCACCGTGACGAAATCGGAAACAGAACTCGAGGCATTCATTGCAGCCGCCAGAAAAAAGAATGGTCGTTCGATTATAGCGGCGGCGCCCTCGTCGCGGCGGACCGCGCGGCGAGGCACCTCTCTAGCGCCGGCGCCGCGCAGCATTCCGGATCGGCGCTGCCCCGGACCGCTGGCTCAGCCTTGCTCCGCGCGCCCGTCCGCCCCGTCCTGCGCGGCCAGTTCGTCGAGTTCGGCCGGTTCGAACCCGGCGCTGCGCCGCGCATCGAAATTGAACGGGCCGCGCAGGCGCGGCGCCCGATACTGCTCGGCCAGCTCGCGGTAAGTCGGCACGGGATCGCGACCGGCCAGGTCGCACAGATACCGGAACCAGTGGTTGCCGATCGCGACATGGCCGATCTCGTCGCGCAGGATCACGTCGAGAATCGCCGCCGACGCGTCGTCGCCGGCCTGCGCAAGCCTGGCGCGGATCGGCGGCGACGCGTCGAGCCCGCGCGCCTCGAGCGTGCGCGGCACCAGCGCCATGCGCGCGAGCACGTCGTCGCGGGTTCGCTCGCACATCTCCCAGAGTCCGTTGTGCGCGGGAAAATCGCCGTAAACGTGGCCGAACGCCGCCAGCCGCTCGGCCAGCAGCGTGAAGTGATACGCCTCTTCGGCGGCGACCTTCAGCCAGTCCGCATAGAACGCCTCAGGCAGGCCCGCGAAGCGCCACACCGCGTCGAGCGCCAGATTGATCGCATTGAACTCGATATGCGCGAGCGCGTGGAGCAGCACCGCGCGCCCCTCGGGCGAGCGCATGCTGCGCCGCTCGAGCTGGCGCGGCTCGACGAGCACGGGACGCGCCGGGCGCCCGGGCAGGTCGGCCGGCTCGGCCAGCTCGAGGGGCGGCGCGATCGCGGCCTGCCCGGCCAGCAGCGCGTCGTAAAGCGCACGCACCTGCGCCGCCTTGCCGGCCGGCTCGGGCTCGCGCAGCGCGTCGAGCGCGGCGCGGCGCACGCAGGCCTGCGCGTCGAGGGAAGAAGAAGACACCATATTCACCAGCGGGAACGCCGCCGCGCGCATCGCGGGAGCGCATGCACGCGACGGTTTACAATACGTGTTTTCGCCACGGCGCGGCGCGCCCGGCAACGCGCCATTTTACCGGCGCCCATCATCGAAAGAGACCAAGGAGACTCCGTGACGATCTACAAGCTGGGCGATACGGCCCCGACGATTCACGAAAGCGTGTTCGTCGCCGATACGGCGGCCATCATCGGCAAAGTCGTGCTCGAAGAGAACGCGAGCGTCTGGTTCGGCGCGACGATTCGCGGCGACAACGAGACGATCGCCGTCGGTGCGGGCAGCAACGTCCAGGAAGGCGCGGTGCTGCATACCGATCCCGGCTATCCGCTGACGATTGCCGAAAACGTGACGATCGGGCACCAGGCGATGCTGCACGGCTGCACGATCGGCGAGGGTTCGCTGATCGGCATCCAGGCCGTGGTCTTGAATGGTGCGGTCATCGGCCGCAACTGTCTGGTCGGTGCCGGCGCGGTCGTGACGGAAGGCAAGACGTTCCCGGACAACTCGCTGATTCTCGGCGCACCGGCGAAAGTCGTGCGCGAGCTGTCGGCCGACGACATTGCGCGGCTGCGCGCGAACGCGAAGACCTATGTCGAGCGACGCGCGCATTTCAAGGAGCAACTCGTGCGGATCGGGTGATCCGCGCGGATTTCAAGGAAGAAGAGTGAGCGACCAGTTACAGAAATTCATGTTCAATGCGGCGCCCGTGCGCGGCGAGATCGTTTCGCTGCGCAACACGTGGCAGGAAGTGCTCGTCCGCCGCGACTACCCTGCCCCGGTGCGCACGGTGCTCGGCGAGATGATGGCCGCGTGCGCGCTGCTGTCCGCGAACCTGAAATTCAACGGCACCCTCATCATGCAGATCTTCGGCGACGGGCCGGTGAAGATGCTGGTCGTCCAGTGCGGCTCGGATCTGTCGATGCGGGCCACCGCGAAGTTCTCCGGCGAGGCGGCGCAGACGATCGGCGACGACACGAGCTTCGCGGCGCTCGTCAACGCGAGCGGGCACGGCCGCTGCGTGATCACGCTCGACCCGTCCGACAAGCTGCCGGGCCAGCAACCGTACCAGGGCATCGTGCCGCTGAACGGCGTCGACGGCCCGCTCGAATCGGTCTCGCAGGTGCTCGAGCAATACATGCATCACTCGGAGCAGCTCGATACGCGGCTGTGGCTCGCGGCCGATCGCGAGCGCGCGGTCGGCATGCTGCTGCAGAAGCTGCCGGGCGACGGCGGCATCGTGCCGCGCAATGCCGAGACGGACACCGACACGTGGGAACGCGTGTGCACGCTCGGCGGCACGCTGTCCGCGCGCGAACTGCTCGAGGTCGAGCCGGAGGTCGTGTTCCGCCGGCTGTTCTGGCAGGAAAACGTGCAGCACTTCGAACCGGCCGTCACGCGCTTCCAGTGCTCGTGCTCGCGCGAGAAGGTCGGCGCGATGCTGCGCATGCTCGGCCGCGACGAAGTCGACAGCGTGATCGTCGAGCGCGGCCATGTCGAGATCCACTGCGAGTTCTGCAACCAGCGCTACGAATTCGATCCCGTCGACGTCGCGCAGTTGTTCGCGGCCCCCGAGCTCGCCAGCGGCCTCACGCCCGCCGCCGGGCAGCATCACTGAGCCGCGCGCCCGCGCATGCACCATGCGCGGGCGCATAATGATGTACGAGCGCCGCACGCGCTGCGCCACGGCTACAGCCGTCGGCGCCAGCCGTTTCCCGCCGTCGGCGCGCCGCAGGAGAAATTCATGAATCGCCCGTTCCGCACCATCGTCCTGACGAGCGTCGCCGCCGGTACGCTCGTGCTTGCCGGCTGCGCGGTGCAGCCGTCGTCCACGATCCTGAGCCGCCTGCCGGAGCCGGGCGCATCGGGCGGCCAGCCGCCCGCGCTGTCGGCCGCCGAGCGCAAGCGCTACGACGAGATCGACCGGCAGGTGCTGCGCGACCAGAACAATGCGATGGCGGCCGAAGCCGCCGCGCGCGCGTGGTCGTACTATGCGCCGCCGCCGGTGACCGTCTACGGCGGGTATTACGGCGGCGGATGGGGAAATCGCTGGGGCACGGGCATCAGCTACGGCTACCCGGGCTGGTGGTGGTGACGCGCCGCCGATTGACGACTCGCAGGAAATAAAAAAGCGCGGCATTTCCCGCGCTTTTTCAATTCAACCGGTTCGTCGCGCTCAGTGATGCGCGGCCTTGCCCTTGTCGCCGCCGTGATGGCGCGACGGCTTCGCGATCGACTGCGGATTCGGCACGACGCGTACCGGCGCCGCGGAGACCACACCGCGCGTCGACGTGTTCGACGGCGCATTGTTCACGGGCGCGGCGGGCGCATTCGGCGACACGAACTGCACGAATACTTCGCCTTCCTTCACCATGCCCATCTCGTAGCGCGCACGCTCCTCGATGGCGGCGGTGCCGCTTTGCAGATCCTGCACTTCGCCCGCAATCCGCTCGTTGCGCAGCTTTTCATCGGCATTCTTCTGGAGCTGATCGCCGAGCTGCTGACGCAATTCGTGCACCCGCAACCAGCCGCCGTGTCCCCACCATAGGGGGTACTGAATGAGCGCCAGCAAGGCAATCAGGACGACAGTGACAAGCCGCATGTAAGAGACGCAGATATAAGAAGCGCCGCTCCGCGCATCGTGGCACAGAGCGGCGTCGATATGACGAACCCGATAGTAGCGCGTTAGCGCAGGTTATAGAAAGCCGATTTGCCCGGGTAGCTGGCGATGTCGCCGAGATCTTCCTCGATGCGCAGCAGCTGGTTGTACTTCGAGATGCGGTCGCTGCGCGACAGCGAACCCGTCTTGATCTGACCGGCGTTCAGGCCGACCGCGATGTCCGCGATCGTCGAATCTTCCGTTTCGCCCGAGCGGTGCGAGATCACGGCCGTGTAGCCCGCACGCTTGGCCATCTCGATCGCCGCGAACGTTTCGGTCAGCGTACCGATCTGGTTGATCTTGATCAGGATCGAGTTCGCGATGCCCTTCTCGATGCCTTCCTTCAGGATGCGCGTGTTCGTGACGAACAGGTCGTCGCCGACCAGCTGCACCTTCTTGCCCAGGCGCTCGGTCAGCAGCTTCCAGCCTTCCCAGTCGCCTTCGTGCATGCCGTCCTCGATCGACACGATCGGGAACTTGTCGGCGAGCGTCGCGAGGTAGTCGGTGAATTCGGCCGACGACAGTTGCAGGCCTTCACCCGCGAGCTGGTACTTGCCGTCGTGATAGAACTCGGAGGCCGCGCAGTCAAGCGCGAGCAGCACGTCTTCGCCCGCGCGGTAGCCGGCCTTCTCGATCGCCTGCAGGATCGTCGACAGGCATTCGTCGTTGCTGCCGAAGTTCGGCGCGAAGCCGCCTTCGTCGCCGACCGCCGTGCTCATGCCGCGGTCCGACAGGATCTTCTTCAGCGCGTGGAACACTTCGGCGCCGCAGCGCAGCGCTTCGCGGAAGGTCGGCTGGCTGACCGGGACGATCATGAATTCCTGGATGTCCAGGCTATTGTTCGCGTGCGCGCCGCCGTTAACGATGTTCATCATCGGCACCGGCAGCTGCATCGCGCCCGAGCCGCCGAAGTAGCGGTACAGCGGCAGGCCGGCCTCTTCGGCGGCGGCCTTCGCGACGGCCATCGACACGGCCAGCATCGCGTTCGCGCCGAGGCGCGACTTGTTGTCGGTGCCGTCCAGCTCGAGCAGCGTCTTGTCGAGGAACGCCTGTTCCGACGCGTCGAGGCCCATGATGGCTTCGGAGATTTCGGTGTTGATGTGCTCGACTGCCTTCAGCACGCCCTTGCCGTTGTAGCGGCCGGCTTCGCCGTCGCGCAGTTCGATCGCTTCACGCGAGCCGGTGGACGCGCCCGACGGCACCGCCGCGCGGCCCATCGTGCCCGATTCGAGCAGCACGTCGCATTCGACGGTGGGGTTGCCGCGCGAATCCAGAATCTCGCGGCCGATGATATCTACGATTGCACTCATGGGTTTCCTCTGAGAATGACGATGGATTCTTCAAACTGCGGCGGCTCGCGCGTCAATACCGCTTTCGCTACTGACGCGCGAAGCCGCCGCAAGGTTCATTCGGTCTTTAATTGAAATCGTTTTCCAGGAACGGGTTGCGCTTCACCGCCTGGTCGAGCGTGACGAGCGTCTCCAGCAACGCGCTCATCCGGTTCAGCGGCACCGCATTCGGGCCGTCCGACTTCGCCTCGGCCGGATTCGGATGCGTTTCCATGAACAGGCCCGCGACGCCCGTCGCCACCGCCGCGCGCGCGAGCACCGGCACGAATTCGCGCTGGCCGCCCGAACTCGTGCCCTGCCCGCCCGGCAACTGCACCGAGTGGGTCGCGTCGAACACGACCGGCGCGTTCGTCTCGCGCATGATCGCGAGCGCGCGCATGTCGGACACGAGGTTGTTGTAGCCGAACGAGACGCCGCGCTCGCACGCCATGAAGCGGTCTTCGGAGAGCCCCGCTTCACGCGCCGCGTCGCGCGCCTTGTCGATCACGTTCTTCATGTCGTGCGGCGCGAGGAACTGGCCCTTCTTGATGTTGACGGGCTTGCCCGAGCGCGCGCACGCGTGGATGAAGTCGGTCTGGCGGCACAGGAACGCGGGCGTCTGCAGCACGTCGACGACCGACGCGACCGGCTCGATCTCCTCGATCGAATGCACGTCGGTCAGCACCGGCAGGCCGAGCTGGCGCTTCACCTCGGACAGGATCCGCAGTCCCTCGTCCATTCCGAGGCCGCGAAACGACTTGCCCGAGCTGCGATTCGCCTTGTCGTAGGACGACTTGTAGATGAACGGAACGTTCAGCTTCTCGCAGATCTCCTTCAGGCGGCCTGCCGTGTCGATCGTCATCTGCTCCGACTCGACGACGCAGGTTCCCGCGATCAGGAAGAAAGGCTTGTCGAGACCGACCTCGAAATCGCACAGCTTCATGCTTTCACTCCGGCGCGCGCCTGCTTGTTGGCGAGCGCGGCTTCGACAAACGACTTGAACAGGGGATGACCGTCACGCGGCGTGGACGTGAATTCCGGGTGGAACTGCACGCCGACGAACCACGGGTGCATCGAGCGCGGCAGTTCCATCATTTCCGGCAGATCCTCGCTCGGGGTACGCGCGCTGATGATAAGGCCGCCGCTTTCGAGCTGGGGCACGAAGCGGTTATTGACTTCATAACGGTGGCGGTGACGCTCGTTCACGTCCTTGCCGTAGATTTCTTCCGCCATCGTGCCGGGCTTGATCGGGCAGCGCTGCGAGCCGAGGCGCATCGTGCCGCCGAGGTCGGATTCCTCGGTGCGCGTCTCGACCTTGCCTTCGCGGTCGTACCATTCGGTGATCAGCGCGACCACGCGTTCCGGCGTGTCCGGATCGAATTCCGTGCTGTTCGCCTGCTTCAGGCCGACGACGTCGCGCGCGAACTCGATCACCGCGAGCTGCATGCCGAGGCAGATGCCGAGGTACGGCACCTTCGCCTCGCGCGCATAGCGGATCGCCGCGATCTTGCCTTCGGTGCCGCGACGGCCGAAACCGCCCGGGACCAGCACCGCGTCGAGGTGCTTCAGGCTGTCGACGCCGTTCGTCTCGATCTCTTCCGAGTCGATGTACTCGATGTTGACCTTCGTCGACGTGTGCAGCGACGCGTGGCGCAGCGCCTCGATCAGCGACTTGTACGATTCCGTCAGGTCGACGTACTTGCCGACCATGCCGATCGTCACTTCATGCTTCGGGTTCTCGAGCTTCTCGACGAGTTCCGCCCACATGCTGAGGTCGGCGTCGTGCGGCGACAGCTTCAGCTCGTCGCAGATGATCCTGTCGAGGCCCTGGTCGTGCAGCATCTGCGGAATCTTGTAGATGCTGTCGGCGTCCCACACCGAGATCACCGCGTCTTCCGGCACGTTCGAGAACATCGAGATCTTCTTCGATTCGTCGTCCGGGATGCGGCGGTCCGCACGGCACAGCAGCACGTGCGGCAGGATGCCGATCTCGCGCAGCTTCTGCACGCTGTGCTGGGTCGGCTTCGTCTTCAGCTCGCCGGCCGTCGCGACGTACGGCACGAGCGTCAGGTGCACGAAGCACGCGCTGTTGCGGCCGAGGCGCAGGCTCATCTGGCGCGCGGCCTCGAGGAACGGCAGCGACTCGATGTCGCCGACCGTGCCGCCGATCTCGACGATCGCGACGTCGGGCTCGCCGCAGGTGGCCGACGCGGCCCCGCGCTCGATGAACGCCTGGATCTCGTTCGTGATGTGCGGGATGACCTGCACGGTCTTGCCCAGATAGTCGCCGCGGCGCTCCTTGCGGATCACCGATTCGTAGATCTGGCCGGTCGTGAAGTTGTTGGCCTTGCGCATCTTCGTGCTGATGAAGCGCTCATAGTGGCCGAGGTCGAGATCCGTCTCCGCGCCGTCTTCCGTCACGAACACTTCGCCGTGCTGGAACGGGCTCATCGTGCCGGGGTCGACGTTGATGTAGGGATCGAGTTTGAGGAGGGTGACTTTCAGACCGCGCGATTCGAGGATCGCGGCGAGAGAGGCGGCGGCAATACCCTTGCCGAGGGAAGAAACTACGCCGCCGGTGACGAAAACATATTTGGTCATCGCTGGATGCTCGCGGGAAAAACGGATTATACCGTAAAGCCCGCCCTTCTCTCAGCAATTGACGCGATGATCGCGCCCCTTCGCGCTGTGCCGCGCCGGCCGTGCGCGCCGCGCGCAACCGGTCACGCGCGCTTCGCGAGCGGCACCGCGCTTTCGGCCGCGCGCAGCGAATTCAGCATCCGCTGCAATGCCCGGGCGGTCTCGACCGGCCGCTCCATCGGAAACAGGTGGCTGCCTTCGAGCCATTCGATGCGGCCGCGCGACGCCCGCCGCGTCGCCTCGAGACCGACCTGCCGCACCTCGCGCGAACGCGTGCCGGCCAGAAAGCCGAGCGGCACCGGCGCGCCGTGCGCGAGCCGCGGGCCGAGCGTGTGCGGCAGCGTCCGGTAGATCAGGTATTCGACCTGCCGGTCGAACGCGAGCGCGCGCTCGCCGTCGGCGCCCGCCTGCGGAATCCCGTAGTCGATGTAGTCGGCGAGCATCCGCTCGTCCCAGCGCGCGAATGCGGGCTTCTCGCGGAAATGCCGCCACGCTTCGTCGCGGCTCGCCCAGCGCGTGCGCCGGTTGCGTGTCGCGGCGGCCGGCGACAGCCGCTCGTCGAGCCCCGCCCACTGGCTTGCGCGCAGCGCGCCGGCGCGCCAGCCCGCGATGATCGGCGAATCGAGCATCACGACGCCGCGCACCCATTGCGGTTTCCTCAGCGCGGCCATCAACGACAGGTAGCCGCCGAGCGAATGGCCGACCAGCCACACCGGGCGCTCGTAGCGGCTGCCGATGTCGTCGAGCAGCTGCTCGACCAGATGCGGCCAGTCGCGCGTCACCGGATAGCGGCGATCGTGGCCGATCCGCTCGATGTAGCGCAGCTCGTAGTCGTCGGCCAGCTCGGCGAAGATCGTCCGGTACGTCGACGCCGGAAAACCGTTCGCGTGAGAGAAATGCAGGATGTCCTTCAAACGCCGATGCCTCCGTGGTCTTGTCGAACCGGGCGGGCGCCTGCCCGGTTTCCTTGCCCTGCGCCGGGGCGCGCCGACATCGCTGCGGCCCGACGCCCGCCCGCTCACCGATCCATCCAGTAGCGGCGCTGCGCATCGCGGTAGCGCTCGAACGCGAAGCCGCGATCCGCCGGTGCGACGTCGAACCGCACCGCGCCGTCGCGATCGGTGCGCGGCAGCGGAATCGCGCGTGCCGCGTAGCGGGCGAGGACGCTCGGGTGCGGGTGCCCGAAACGGTTTCGATAGCCTACAGGAAATACCGCGACGCGCGGCCCGACCGAGTCGAGGAAAGGCTCGACCGACGAGGTGCGGCTGCCGTGGTGCGGCACCACGAGGATCTGCGCGGCCAGCGCGTCGCGCATCGTATCGACCAGCCGACGCTCGGCATGGGCATCGATATCGCCGGTCAGCAGCGCGGACGTCCCGCCCGCGTCGATGCGCAGCACGCACGACTGCCGGTTCGACGCGCCCGCGCCGGGGCCGCCCGGCGGCCACAGCACCGTGAAATCGACGCCGTCCCAGCGCCAGCGCTGCCCGGCCGCGCACGGCACGCGGTCGGCAACGCCCGCCGCCTGCGCGTCGCGCCACAGCCGGTGGCCGCGCGGAATGCCGGCCAGCAGCTGCCGCACCTGCGCCGACGCATAGACGGCCGGCGCGCCGCCCGCATGATCGGCATCCGCGTGACTGAGCACGAACGCGTCGAGCGTGCGGATGCCGCGTGCGCGCAGCGACGGCGCGACGATGCGCTGGCCCGCGTGGGTCGATTCCGCGCCCGGCCCCGCGTCGAACAGCAAGGTGCGGCGCGCGGTTTCGACCAGCACCGATGCGCCCTGCCCGACATCGAGCACGGTCAGCCGGAAGCCGCCGACGGGCGGCGCGTCGGATGCCGGCGCGACGAGCGGCAGCCATGTGAGCGGCGCGGCCCAGCGCAGCGGCCAGCCGCGCGGCATCAGCATCCAGACGACGCCCACGCACGCGAGCGCCAGCACCGGCCAGCCGGGCATGCGCAGCGCCATCACGCCCGGCGGCCAGTCCGCCAGCCGCCCGAGCAGCGCCATCATCGGTTCGAGCGCAGCATGCGCGAGCCGGAACGCATAAGCGTCGAGCGGCGCGGGCAGCACGAGGCCGGCCAGCACGACCGGCGTGACGACGAAGCTGACCCACGGAATCGCGAACGCGTTGCCGAGCGGCCCCGACACCGAGATCTGCGCGAACCACGCGGCCGTCAGCGGCGCGAGTCCGATCGTCACCGCGTATTGCACGCGGGCCGCCTCGGCCACGCGTCGCGCCGCGCGCCGGCTCCATGTGCGCAGCCTTTGCCACGGAGCGGCAACTGCGTCGCCGTCCGCTTCGGCATCGTCATCGCGCACCGCGCGCCAGCCGGCGACCGACAGCAGGATGACCGCGACCGCACCGAACGACAGCCAGAACCCGGCCGACAGCACGGCCCACGGGTCGGCCAGCAGCACGCCGCCGAGCGCCGCGCACAGCACCGCCGAGGTCGGCACGCCGCGCCCGGCCAGATACGCGACGCCGCCGGCCGCGATCATCCACCATGCGCGCTGCGCCGGCACGTTGAAACCGGCCAGCGTCGCGTAGGCGGCGGCGCCGCCCAGCGCCGCAAGCGCCGCCGCGTAAGGCGCCGGCACCGCGAGCGTCGCGGCCCGCGTGCGCCAGCGCAGGCGACGCCAGATCATCGACGCGAGCCCGGCCGCAAAGGCGCCGACGAGTCCAACATGCAGCCCGGAGATGGCGACCAGATGACTCGTGCCGGTATTGCGCAGCACGCGCCAGTCGCCGTCGCCGATGCCCGACTGGTCGCCGATCGCGAGTGCCGCGACGATGCCGCGATGCAACGCGTCGGCACCGAGCACGTCGGCGATGCGTGCGCGCAGCGCGTCGCGCAGCCGGTCGATCGACGCGCGCAATCCCGCCGCGCGCGCATCGACCAGCACCGCGCGCTGCGGCGCGGCCACGTAGCCGATCGCGCGAATGCCCGCGGCCAGCCACGCCGCCTCGCTGTCGCGCACGCCCGGATTCGCTTCGGCATGCGGACGCTTCAGCCGCACGACCAGCCGCCAGCGCTGCGCGGCGCGCAGCTCGGGCACGGCGTCGCGGCTCGCAGCCGCATCATGGGTGCGCCACGACAGCCGGATCAGCTTCGGAAAACGGGCGAGCCCCGCATCGTTCGATTCGACGGCGAGCAGCAGCCGCGCGCCCGACGCGTCGACCACGGGCAGCCCGCGGATCACGCCCGTGACGACGATGTCGCGCCTTTCCCACTCGACCGGCAGGCTGTCGCGCAGCCGCCACTCGGCGCGCCCTGCCGCATAGCCGAACCCCGCGACGCCGGCCGCGACCGCGCACAGCGCCCAGCCGAGCACGACGCCGGCGCGCGTGCGCGGCCGGCGCATGCGCCGCGCGTACAACGCAGCGCACCCGGACAGCACGACCGCGATGGCGATCCACGCAAACGCGCCCGGCAACGCCGCCTGCCGCTGCAACACGACGACGCCGAGCGCGAACGCCATCCATCCCACGCGCATTGCGCCTCCTTGCCGACACGACGCCGCACTGCATGCGGCGCCTTCCGGCAACGATTATGCGGACGAAAGCGCGAGTCGCGGCAGCGCGGCGAGCGCGTTGGCCGTTGTGGAGAGGCTCAGCGCATGCGCGTCGATGCCGCGCAGTTCGGCGAGCACGTCGCCGATGCGCGGCACCTGGTCGGGCGTATTGCGGGATTTGTACGCCCATTCGGGCGCGATGTCGGGTGCGTCGGTCTCGACGACGATCGCCTCGAGCGGCAGCTGCGCGGCAAGCCGGCGGATCTGCAGCGCACGCGCGAAGGTCACGTTGCCGCCGAAGCCGAGATGCAGCCCGTGCGCGAGATACGCATCGGCCTGCTGAAAACTGCCGTTGAATGCATGGGCGATGCCGCGCCGCACGTCGAAGCGCCGCAGCCCCGCCAGCACGCGATCCTGCGACTTGCGCACGTGGCACAGCACGGGCAGGTCGAATTCGCGCGCGAGCCTGAGCTGCCCCTGATAGAAGAACTGCTGCCGCGCTTCGTCGAGCCCCGGCACGAAGTAGTCGAGGCCGATCTCGCCGATCGCGACGAAGCGCGGATCGTCGAGGCTCGCCTCGATCTCCATGCGCAGCCGGTCGAGATCCTCGTCGCGCGCATGCGGCGTATACATCGGGTGGATGCCGAGCGCATAGGCCGCGCCCGGCGTGCGCGCGGCCAGCTCGCGCACCGTCGTGAAGTTGTCGCGGCCGATGCTCGGGATCACGATGCGCGACACGCCGGCCGCGCGCGCCGCGTGCGCGACCGCGTCGCGGTCGGCGTCGAATTCGGCCGCATCGAGATGGCAGTGCGTGTCGATCCACATGTCGGGCACTCCTGCGCCCCGCCGTCCGCGCCGCCGCGCGGGGCGGCAGGCGGCAGCCCGGAGCGGCGGGCGTTGGGTCAGACCGGCAGCGCCGGCTCTTCGTGCAGCACGCCGTCGCGCAACCGCATGATGCGATCGCAGCGCGCGGCGAGATCGGGGTCGTGCGTGACGATCACGAAGCTCGTGTTCAGCGTCTCCGACAACTCGAGCATCAGGTTGAACACGGTATCGGCCGTCGTGCCGTCGAGGTTGCCGGTCGGCTCGTCGGCGAGCACGCAGGCCGGCTGCGTGACCAGCGCGCGCGCGATCGCGACGCGCTGCCGTTCGCCGCCGGACAGCTCGCCCGGCCGATGCTTCGCGCGCGGGCCGAGCCCGACGCGCTCGAGCATCGCCTGGGCCTGCGCGCGCGCGTCTTCGGTCGTCATCCGGCGAATCCGCAGCGGCATCGCGACGTTGTCGAGCGCGGTGAACTCCGGCAGCAGATGATGGAACTGGTAGACAAAGCCGAGCGCGCGATTGCGCAGCTCGTTGCGCTCGCGCTCCGCGAGCTGCGTAAACGGCTTGCCGAGCAGCGACACCTCGCCCGCGCTCGGCTCGTCGAGCCCGCCCAGCACGTGCAGCAGCGTGCTCTTGCCGGAGCCCGACGCGCCGACGACCGCGAGCTTCTCGCCGCGCCGCACCGTCAGCTCGGTATTGTCGAGCACCTGCACGTTGAAGCCGCCCTGCACGAACGCCTTCGTGATCCCGCGCGCCTGAAGCACGTAATCCTGCATACCTGCCGAATCCTGTCTGATGTGTTGTCGTGAATCCGCGAATGCGGTCGCGTGGTCATTCATAGCGCAGCGCCTCCGCCGGCTTCACCTTCGCGCCGCGCCAGCTCGGATAGAGCGTCGCGACCGCCGACAGCGCGAACGCGATCAGGCCGATCCTGATCACGTCGCTCGCGACGAGTTCGGACGGCAGCTCGCTGATGAAATACACGGACGGCGGCAGGAACTGCACGCCGAACAGATGCTCGATCATCGGGATCAGCCACGGAATGCTCCACGCGATCAGGCAGCCGAGCGCGACGCCCGACGCCGTGCCGACGAAGCCGATCGTCACGCCCTGCACGACGAAGATCTTCATGATCGAGCCGGGCTGCGCGCCGAGCGTGCGCAGGATCGCGATGTCGGCCTGCTTGTTCGTGACCGTCATCACGAGCGACGACACGAGGTTGAACGCGGCCACCGCGATGATCAGCGTGAGGATGATGAACATCATCCGCTTCTCGATCTGCACGGCCGAGAACCAGGTCTTGTTCTGCTGCGTCCAGTCGCGGATGTACAGGCTGCCCGACAGCGTATGCGACAGCTCGAGCGCGACCTGCGGCGCCTTCTGCATGTCCTTGAGCCGCAGCCGCACGCCGGTCGGCGCGGACATCCGGAACAGCGCCTCGGCGTCGCGGATGTCGATCATCGCGAGCGTGCTGTCGTATTCGTAATGCCCCGATTCGAACACGCCGACGACCGTGAACTGCTTGAGCCGCGGCATCATGCCGGCCGGCGTGATCGAGCCTTCGGGCGCAACCAGCGTGATCTTGTCGCCGACCGTCACGCCGAGATTGCCGGCGAGCGCGTCGCCGAGCACGATGCCGAACTGGCCCGGCACCAGCGCGCTCAGCTGCCCGGCCTTCATGTCCTTGCCGATGTCCGACACCTGCGGTTCGAGCGACGGCTCGACGCCGCGCAGCATCACGCCGCTCACCGCGTCCTGGCGCGTGAGCAGCGCCTGCGCTTCGACATACGGCGCGGCGCCGATCACCGACGGGTTGCGGCGCGCTTCCTGCGCGGTCAGCTGCCAGTCGGGCATCGAGCCGGTCGGCGAGAAGATCTCGACGTGCGCGAGCACCGACAGCATGCGGTCGCGCACTTCCTTCTGGAAGCCGTTCATCACCGACAGCACGACGATCAGCGCAGCGACGCCGAGCGCGATCCCGAGCATCGACACGAGCGCGATGAAGGAAATGAAGCCGTTGCCGGTCGTACGTTTGCCGGCGCGCGTGTAGCGCCAGCCGATCTGCCATTCATACGGAAGTTTCAAGCGAATCCTTTCTGCTGGTTGCGGCGGGGCGGCGGCCCGCGGCGGGAGCGCCGCCCGGGCGGCAGGCTGCCGGCCCGGAGGCGGTCGAAAAAATGGCCGCCGGACGCAATCGGGGCGTCAGCCGGCCCGATCACGCGCGCAGTTTGCCATACAATGCGCACCATCATGCACGACCGACGCCTCCATTTTCTCGTTCCGTTCGCGCTGCCGTCGGCGGCCGATGCGGCCTCGTCCCTGCACACGCTGGACAGCCCCGCGCTCGAAAAGTTGCTTGCGCGCGCGAGCGTCGTCGAGCGCGTCGCCGGCGAGGACTTCCAGCGCACGCTGCCGCACGAGCGCTGGCTGGCGCGCCAGTTCGGCGCAACGCACGGCAATGCCGCCGACGAGGCGCCGCTCGCACCCTACATGCTGCTCGCGGACGGCGGCGACCCCGGCACGCAGGCGTGGGCCTGCGTCGAGCCGGTCCACGTCGAAATCGCGCACGATCACCTGGTGCTGGTCGATCCCGCGGCCCTCGCACTCGACGACGGCGATGCCGCCGCGCTGCTCGCGGTCGCGCGCCCGCTGATCGAAGAACTGGGCGTGCGCGTCGAAGCGCCGCAGCCGGCACGCTGGTATCTGTCGAGCGAACAGTTCGCCCATCTCGCCGGCGCCGCCCCGCTGCGCGCGAGCGGCCGCAACATCGAGATCTGGCTGCCGCACGAGGCGCACACGGGCGAACGCTCGCGGATGTGGATGAAGCTGCAGAACGAAGTACAGATGGCCTGGTTCCAGCATCCGGTCAACGAGGCGCGCGAGGCGCGCGGGCTGCCGGCCGTCAATTCGATCTGGTTCCATGCGCAGGGCACGCTGAAGCCGGTCGGCAAGCCGTTCGCGCGCGTGCTGTCCGCGTCGCCCGCGGCGCTCGGCCTGGCCCGCGCGGCCGGCACCGACGCCGGCGCGCCGCCGGCCGCGTTCGGCGCCCTGCCCGCCGCCGACGGCACGACGCTCGTCGAGCTGCCGGCGCTGACCACCCCATTCATCGAACAGGACTGGGCACGCTGGCACGACGCGCTCGCCGCGCTCGAGCGCGACTGGTTCGCGCCGGCGCTTGCCGCGCTGCAGCGCGGCGAGTGCGCCGGCGTCGATTTCACGCTGTGCGGCGACACGAGTTCCGTGACGCTGCGCGCGACGCGCGGCGACCTGCGCAAGTTCTGGCGCCGCCGTGCGCTCGCGTCCCTGTTCGAATAAGCCGAAAGAAGACTCCGAATGACCCGCATCGTTACCCGCTCCGTCGCGCCCGCCGACGCCGAAGCGCTCGCCCGCCACGGCCTGCATCCGGTGCTCGCGCGCCTGTACGCGTCGCGCGGCGTGCAGTCCCCGGCCGACATCGAGACCGCGCTCGCGCGCCTCGTGCCGCCCACCGAACTGAAGGGCTGCGCCGACGCGGCCGTGCTGCTCGCCGATGCGATCGCCGCCGGGCGGCGCCTGCTGGTCGTCGCCGACTACGACTGCGACGGCGCGACCGCCTGCGCGGTCGCCGTGCGCGGCCTGCGGATGTTCGGCGCACAGATCGACTACCTGGTGCCGAACCGCTTCGAATACGGCTACGGCCTCACGCCGGAAATCGTCGAGCTGGCGGCCGCGCGCCAGCCCGACCTGCTGATCACCGTCGACAACGGCATCGCGAGCGTCGCGGGCGTCGAGGCCGCCAACGCGCGCGGCATCGACGTGCTCGTGACCGATCACCACCTGCCCGGCGACGCGCTGCCCGCCGCGCGCGCGATCGTCAACCCGAACCAGCCCGGCTGCGGCTTCCCGAGCAAGCACATCGCCGGCGTCGGCGTGATGTTCTACGTGCTGCTCGCGCTGCGCGCCGAACTGCGTCGCCGCGGCGCGTTCGCGAGCAAGGAAGCCGAGCCGCGCCTCGACGGCCTGCTCGACCTCGTCGCGCTCGGCACCGTCGCCGATGTCGTGCGGCTCGACGGCAACAACCGCGTGCTGGTCGCGCAGGGGCTGCAGCGGATCCGCAACGGCCGGATGCAGCCGGGCATCGCCGCGCTGTTCCGCGCCGCGGGCCGCGAAGCGCGCACCGCGTCGGGCTTCGACCTCGGCTTCGGCCTCGGCCCGCGCCTGAACGCGGCCGGGCGACTGTCCGACATGTCGCTCGGCATCGAGTGCCTGATCACCGACGACATCGGCCGCGCGTGGGACCTCGCGCAGCAGCTCGACGTGATGAACCGCGAACGCCGCGAGATCGAGGCCGGCATGCAGCAGCAGGCGCTCGCCGATCTCGCCGACGTCGATCCGGCCGACGCCTGCACGATCACGCTGTTCAACCCCGAATGGCACCAGGGCGTGATCGGCATCGTCGCCGGGCGGCTCAAGGAAAAATTCCACCGCCCGTCGTTCACGTTCGCGCACGCGGACGAGCACGGCACGCGGGTCAAGGGCTCGGGCCGGTCGATCCCCGGTTTTCACCTGCGCGACGCGCTCGACCTCGTATCGAAGCGCGAACCGGACCTGCTCGTCGCGTTCGGCGGCCATGCGATGGCCGCCGGCGTCACGCTCGACGCCGACAACGTGCCTCGCTTCGCGGCCGCGTTCGAAGCGGTCGCGCGCGAATGGCTGTCCGACGACGCGCTCGCTCGCGTGATCGAGACCGACGGCGAGCTCGAGGATGCGTACTTCACGCCGCAGTTCGTCGGACTGCTCGACGAGGCCGTGTGGGGCCAGGGCTTTCCGGCCCCGCTTTTTTCCGGCGAGTTCGACGTCGTGTCGCAGAGCCTCGTGAAGGAAAAGCACCTGAAGCTGCAGCTCGCGCGCGGCCGCCAGCGCTTCAATGCGATCTGGTTCAACCATACCGAGCCGCTGCCGGCGAGCGCGCTGATCGCGTATCGCCTCGTCGCCGATACCTGGAACGGCGTCACGCGCGTGCAGCTGATCGTCGAGCACGCGGCCGGATAACGCGCCGCGCCGCCGCGCGCACCGGAACCGCCGAAAACGGCTTGCGCCCCGCGCCGGACGGGGCCGCCGCGGGCGCGCGCATTCGATCCGCGCCACCGGGAGCCTCTGCCGATCGGCTATAATTCCGCTTTTTTACGAAGCACGAAAAGCGAAACGATCATGGAAGCGGAACGTCTCAACGCGATCGAAAGCTCCCTGCTCGACCTGCGCCAGCGCGCGGGCGAGCTTCGGGGGTATCTTTGACTACGACGCCAAAGCTGCGCGTCTGACCGAAGTCAACAAGGCACTCGAAGACCCGAACGTCTGGAACGATTCGAAGAACGCCCAGGCGCTCGGCCGCGAAAAGAAGCTGCTCGAAGGCGTCGTCACGACGCTGACGGTGCTCGACAGCGACCTGCGCGACGCGCTCGACCTGTTCGAGCTGGCCCGCGAGGAAGGCGACGAGGACACGCTCGTCGCGTCGGAAGAAGACGCCGCGAAACTCGAAGCGCGCGTCGGTGACATCGAATTCCGCCGGATGTTCTCGAACCCGGCCGACCCGAACAACTGCTTCATCGACATCCAGGCCGGCGCCGGCGGCACCGAGGCGTGCGACTGGGCGTCGATGCTGCTGCGCCAGTACCTGCGCTACTGCGAGCGCAAGGGCTTCAAGGCCGAAGTGCTCGAAGAATCCGACGGCGACGTCGCCGGCATCAAGAACGCGACGGTCAAGGTCACGGGCGAATACGCGTACGGCTTCCTGCGCACCGAAACGGGCATCCACCGGCTGGTGCGCAAGTCGCCGTTCGACTCGTCGGGCGGCCGCCACACGTCGTTCTCGTCGGTGTTCGTGTATCCGGAAATCGACGACTCGATCGAAGTCGAGGTGAACCCGGCCGACCTGCGCATCGACACGTACCGCGCATCGGGCGCGGGCGGCCAGCACATCAACAAGACCGACTCGGCGGTGCGGATCACGCACATGCCGACCGGCATCGTCGTGCAGTGCCAGAACGACCGCTCGCAGCACCGCAACCGCGCGGAAGCGATGGCGATGCTGAAGTCGCGCCTGTACGAGGCCGAGATGCGCAAGCGCCAGGCCGAGCAGGACAAGCTCGAGTCGAGCAAGACCGACGTGGGCTGGGGCCACCAGATCCGCTCGTACGTGCTCGACCAGAGCCGCGTGAAGGACCTGCGCACGAACGTCGAAATGAGCAACACGCGGGCGGTGCTCGACGGCGATCTCGACGACTTCATCAGCGCGAGCCTCAAACAGGGCGTCTGAGCGCCGCGGCGCGGGCTTTCCGCGCCGCCCTCCCCGTTTGCGTAGCCGCCCCCACCCCGAATTCCGACCATCATGACCGAATCGACCCAAACGCAAGCCGCCGTCGCGGCGGACGAAAACCAGATCATCGCCGAGCGCCGCGACAAGCTGCGCGCGCTGCGCGAACAAGGCGTCGCCTATCCGAACGATTTCCGGCCAACGCACCACGCGGCCGAACTGCAGGCGAAATTCGCCGAGTCGGACAAGGAAGCGCTCGAAGCGAATCCGTTCGAAGTCGCGATCGCCGGCCGCATGATGCTCAAGCGCGTGATGGGCAAGGCGAGCTTCGCGACGGTGCAGGACGGTTCGGGCCAGATCCAGTTCTTCGTGACGCCGAACGATGTCGGCGCGGAAACGTACGATGCGTTCAAGAAGTGGGACCTTGGCGACATCGTCGCCGCGCGCGGCGTGCTGTTCCGCACCAACAAGGGCGAGCTGTCGGTCAAGTGCACGGAACTGCGCCTGCTGTCGAAGGCGCTGCGCCCGCTGCCGGACAAGTTCCACGGCCTCGCCGACCAGGAAATGCGCTATCGCCAGCGCTACGTCGACCTGATCGTCACGCCGGAGACGCGCGACACGTTCCGCGCGCGCACCAAGGCGATCGCGTCGATCCGCAAGTTCATGGGCGACGCCGACTTCATGGAAGTCGAGACGCCGATGCTGCACCCGATCCCGGGCGGCGCGGCCGCCAAGCCGTTCGTCACGCACCACAATGCGCTCGACATGCAGATGTTCCTGCGCATCGCGCCGGAGCTGTATCTGAAGCGGCTGATCGTCGGCGGCTTCGAGCGCGTGTTCGAAATCAACCGCAACTTCCGGAATGAAGGCGTGTCGCCGCGCCACAATCCGGAATTCACGATGATGGAGTTCTACGCCGCGTACACCGACTACCGCTGGCTGATGGACTTCACCGAGCAGCTGATCCGCCAGACCGCGATCGACGCGCTCGGCACCGCGACGATCCAGTATCAGGGCCGCGAGCTCGACCTCGCGAAGCCGTTCCACCGCCTGACGATCACGCAGGCGATCCAGAAGTTCGCGCCGCAGTACACCGACGGCCAGCTGTCGGACGACGCCTACCTGCGCAGCGAGCTGAAGCGCCTCGGCGTCGACGTCACGCAGCCGGCGTTCCTGAACGCCGGCATCGGCGCGCTGCAGCTCGCGCTGTTCGAGGAAACGGCCGAAGCGCAGCTGTGGGAGCCGACCTTCATCATCGACTATCCGGTCGAGGTGTCGCCGCTCGCGCGCGCATCGGATACGGTGCCGGGCATCACCGAGCGTTTCGAGCTGTTCATGACCGGCCGCGAGATCGCGAACGGCTTCTCGGAGCTGAACGATCCGGAAGATCAGGCCGCACGCTTCAGGAAGCAGGTCGAACAGAAGGATGCCGGCGACGAGGAAGCGATGTTCTTCGACGCCGACTACATCCGCGCGCTCGAATACGGGATGCCGCCGACCGGCGGCTGCGGGATCGGCATCGACCGTCTCGTGATGCTGCTGACCGACAGCCCGACGATCCGCGACGTGCTGCTGTTCCCCCACCTGCGCCGCGAAGACTGACGCCCGCCCGCGCGTGTGCGCCGCCCGCCGTGGCGCGCACGCGCCGGCTTTGTAACCGCGCGTAAATCCCGCCCGCCGGCGTTCGCCGGCCCCTGATTCCTCCCCGTTTTATTTCCTTGCCGCGCCGGCCCGCTGCGGGTCTTCCCGGTATCGAGCACCGCTGCCGCGCTGCAATTCGTTACACCTTGATACGGCGGCCGCCGCGCGCCTGGACGACACTCCTTTCCGTCACCACGCATGACCACGGGGCCGGGGCCCGGCGCAGGAACGCCGACTCCGAGCGCCCCCGACGCGTGGGATCCGGGTCACATCCCGGATCGACCCAGGAGAAAAAAATGGACAATCAGAATCAGACCACGCCGCAAAAGCAACGCCTCCACCCGCTCATCGCAACCGCGGCCGGCGCCGTCATCGTCGCCAGCCTCGCCGCGACGGCAGCGATCACGGGCGTGTTCCCGAAAGCCAACAGCAGCAACGAGCAGAACGGTCAGACCCAGGCCGCGCTGATCGCGTCGCAGCCGGCCGTCGACACGGCGGCGGCCGCCAGCGCCGCGCTCGCCGCGCAGGCGCAGCAGCAGGCGGCTGAACAGGCCGCGCAGCAAAAGGCGCTCGCGCAGGCCGAACCGAAGCCGGCGCCGCGCCCGGTGACGCACCACCACCGTGCGCCCGCGCCGCAACCGCCGCAATACGCGCAGCAGCCGTCCGCGCCCGTGCAGCCGGCCTATTGCCAGACCTGCGGCACGGTCGTCGCGATCACGCAGACGCGCACGCCCGGCCAGAGCTCGGGCATCGGCGCGGTCGGCGGCGCCGCGGCCGGCGGCCTGCTCGGCAACCAGTTCGGTCACGGCAACGGCCGCACCGCGATGACGATCATCGGCGCGCTGGGCGGCGGCCTGGCCGGCAACCAGGTCGAGAAGCAGGTGCGTGCGGAAACCGACTACCAGGTGCAAGTGCAGATGGAAAACGGCACGACGCGCACCTTCACGTACCGTAACGCGCCGCCGTTCGGCCAGGGGCAGCGCGTGCGCGTCGAGAACGGCACGCTGGTCGGCGCCTGACGCCGCGCCTCGCATGGCCGCCCGCGCGACGGGCTGCCGTGTGATTCGCCAAACGAAAACGGCTCGTGAATCATCACGAGCCGTTTTTGCGTCAACCGCCGCGCGACGCGTAGAACGTCGCGCGCCGCTCAGTCTTCGTCGTCGAAGTCGGATTCGTCGATCCAGTGCGCCTGGATCGCCTCGAGGATTTTCTCGCCCGAGCGGCCCGGATCGTCGTCGAAACCGTCGAGCGCGATCACCCACGCGCGCAGGTCGACGAAATTGACCCGCTGAGGATCGACGTCCGGATGCTTGTCTGCAAGCGCGATCGCAATCTCGCGCGAATCGGTCCACTTCATGCCTGCTCTCCTTCTGCTGTCCTTGCACCCCGAAATCGGCCCGCACCGACGCAGCGGCAGCGGGTCAGCTCGCATGCAACCCGCTCAGTGATTTTCCTTCGCGTGATTGATCGAGTACTTCGGAATCTCGACCACGAGATCCGAATCCTCCGTCACGATCGCCTGGCACGACAGGCGCGAGGTCGGCTCGAGGCCCCATGCCTTGTCGAGCAGATCGTCCTCGTCCTCTTCGGACGGCGCGAGATCGTTGAAGCCTTCGCGGATCACCACGTGGCATGTCGTGCAGGCGCACGATTTCTCGCACGCGTGCTCGATCTCGATGCCGTTGTCGAGCAGGTTGTCGCAAATACTCTTGCCGGGCTTCGCGTCGATCACCGCGCCGTCCGGGCACAGTTCGACGTGAGGCAGCACCACCAGTTGAGGCATGTCCGTTCCGTCAGTCAGGGTGCGGCGTCACGCGCCGCACGGTTCAATATCGCGCGCGGGCCGTCACCGGCCCGCGCGCGCTGCATTCTTCGTTCAGATCTCGTCGAGCCGGCGACCCGACAGTGCGCGCTTGATGCTCTTGTCCATCCGGCGCGCCGCGAATTCGTCGGTGCCGTCGGCCAGCGCCTTGGTCGATGCCTCGATCGCATCCGCGTCGTCGCCCTGCGCGATCGCGCGCAGCGCCGCGACGCGCGCATCGACCTCCGCGCGTTCGGCCGCATCGAGCAGTTCGCCGTCGGCCGCGAGCGCGGCCTCCGTCGCCTCGATCATCCGCTGCGCCTCGACCTGCGCCTCGCGCAGCGCGCGGGCGCGCATGTCGATCTCGGCGGTCTTGAAGCTGTCCTCGAGCATCTTCGCGATGTCGTCGTCGGCGAGGCCGTAGGACGGCTTCACGACGACCGACGCCTCGACGCCCGAATGCTGCTCGCGCGCGAACACCGACAGCAGCCCGTCCGCATCGACCTGATAGGTGACGCGGATGCGCGCCGCACCGGCCGTCATCGGCGGAATGCCGCGCAGCTCGAAGCGCGCGAGCGACCGGCAGTCGGCGACGAGCTCGCGCTCGCCCTGCACGACGTGGATCGCCATCGCGGTCTGGCCGTCCTTGAAAGTCGTGAATTCCTGCGCACGCGCGATCGGAATCGTCGAGTTGCGCGGAATGATCTTCTCGACGAGGCCGCCCATCGTCTCGACGCCGAGCGACAGCGGAATCACGTCGAGCAGCAGCCAGTCGTCGCCGCTGCCGCGGTTGCCGGCCAGCAGGTCGGCCTGGATCGCCGCGCCGAGCGCGACGACCTGGTCCGGATCGAGATTGACGAGCGGCGGCTGGCCGAAGTATTTCTCGACGGCTGCGCGGATCACCGGCATGCGCGTCGCGCCGCCGACGAGCACGACGCCCTTGATGTCGGCCGGCGTGACCTGCGCGTCGCGCAGCGCCTTGCGGGTCGGCGTCAGCGTGCGCTGCACGAGCGGTTCGACCAGCGACGCGAACGTGTCGTGCGAAATCGTCTGCACGAGGTGTGCGCCGCTCGACAGCGTCACGTCGAGCGTGGCCTGCGGCGCCGACGACAGCGCTTCCTTCAGCACGCGCACGCGGTCGAGCAGCAGGCGCACGTCTTCCGGCGCGAGCGTCTTCGCGTCGATGCCGCCCTGCGCGAGCACGTGCCCGAACAGCGCGTGATCGAAATCGTCGCCGCCGAGCGCGGAATCGCCGCCCGCGGCCAGCACTTCGAACACGCCCTTCGTGAGCTTCAGGATCGACAGGTCGAACGTGCCGCCGCCGAGGTCGTACACCGCGTAGAGGCCTTCGGCCGCATTGTCGAGACCGTAGGCGATCGCCGCCGCGGTCGGCTCGTTCAGCAGGCGCAGCACGTTGAGGCCCGCGAGACGCGCGGCGTCCTTGGTCGCCTGGCGCTGCGCGTCGTCGAAATAGGCGGGCACCGTGATCACCGCGCCGACCAGCTCGTCGCCGAGCGTGTCCTCGGCGCGATAGCGCAGCGTCGCGAGAATTTCGGCCGACACCTCGACCGGGCTCTTCACGCCGTCGATCGTGCGGATCTGCACCATGCCCGGCGCATCGACGAATTCGTACGGCGCATTCGCCGCGCCCTCGACCTCGGCCTTGCCGCGCCCCATGAAGCGCTTGACCGACACGATCGTGTTGCGCGGATCGGTCGCGGCCTGTTCCTTCGCTTCGTGGCCGATGCGACGGCCGCCCTTCTCCAGATAACGGACCACCGACGGCAGCAGCACGCGGCCCGCCTCGTCCGGCAGCACTTCCGGCACGCTGTTGCGCACGGCGGCGACGAGCGAGTTCGTCGTGCCGAGATCGATCCCGACGGCGAGTCGCCGCTGGTGCGGCGCCGGCGCCATGCCCGGTTCGGAAATTTGCAGTAAAGCCATCTTGGTTCGTTCGGGCGCTCGGCCCGTTTGCTGCGCGTGCCGCGAGGCACGCGGTTAAGTTTCGAGGCGCTCGATCTGCGCGCTCACTTCCGACGCGACCCGCTCGATGAACATCAGCTGGCGCACGGCCTCCGCGGCCGCCTGGTCGGCGCCGCTGTCGAGCAGCGTGCCGAGGCGCTCGAGCCGCGTGCGCTTCTCGTCGCGCAGCTCGGCCAGCAGCGCGTCGAGCGCGTCGACGTTGCGGGCGGCCGCGGCATCCTCGATGCCCTCGCGCCACTCCATCTGCTGCATCAGGAACGCGGGCTCCATCGCGGTATTGTTTTCCGCGCCGATGTCGACGCCGCGCAGCGACAGCAGATAGGTGCCGCGCTTGAGCGGATCGCGCAGCGTGCGGTACGCCTCGTTCGCGCGGGTTGCCCACTGCATCGCGATGCGCTTTTGCGCATCGCCGGCCGCCGCGAAGCGGTCCGGATGCACCTGTGTCTGCACGGTGCGATAGGCGGCGTCGAGCGCCGCTTCGTCGAGCGCGAATTGCGCCGGCAGGTGAAACAGGTCGAAATGGCTGTCTTTCAGCGAAACCATCGTCGCGTTCAATTCCGGTTCGTCGCGCGGCAAACGCCGCACATTAAAAAGGCGGCCCTTGCCGCCTCGTGCCCGCATCGCGCGGCCATCCGCGTCACACGCGGAACGATTCGCCGCAGCCGCACTCGTCCTTCACGTTCGGGTTGTTGAAGCGGAACCCTTCGTTCAGGCCTTCGCGCGCGAAATCGAGCTCGGTGCCGTCGATATACGCGAGGCTCTTCGGATCGACCACGACCTTCACGCCATGGCTCTCGAACACCTGATCCTCGGGGGCGAGCTCGTCGACATACTCGAGCTTGTACGCGAGCCCCGAGCATCCGGTCGTGCGGACGCCAAGCCGCAGGCCCACACCCTTGCCGCGACGGACGAGGTATTTCTGGACGTGCTGTGCTGCTTTTTCGGTCAGTGTAATTGCCATGATGTCCTTGCCGCGGCGTGCCGCTACGGCGCGCCGCGTTCCTTCAGAAGCCGCTCGATGCCGCTCAGGCCGCTGCCTGATCGCCTTCCTTCGTGTCGTGGCGCTTCTTGTAGTCGGCCACGGCTGCCTTGATCGCGTCTTCCGCGAGAATCGAGCAGTGAATCTTCACCGGCGGCAGCGCGAGTTCCTCGGCGATCTGCGTGTTCTTGATCGACAGCGCTTCGTCGAGCGTCTTGCCCTTCACCCACTCGGTCACGAGCGAGCTCGACGCGATCGCCGAACCGCAGCCGTAGGTCTTGAACTTCGCATCTTCGATCACGCCGTCCGCGCCGACGCGAATCTGCAGCTTCATCACGTCGCCGCAGGCCGGCGCGCCGACCATGCCCGTGCCGACCGCATCGTCGTCCTTCGCGAACGAACCGACGTTACGCGGGTTTTCGTAGTGATCCAGAACCTTGTTGCTGTAAGACATGACTCAGACTCCTTGACTCGTTACGTCTGCGTGCGCGAATCCGCCCGCGGGTATGTTCGATATGCGGTGCTCAGTGTGCGGCCCATTCGATCGTCGACAGATCGATGCCTTCCTGGTGCATTTCCCAGAGCGGCGACAGCTCGCGCAGCTTCGCGATCTTGCTGTTCAGCAACTCGATCACGTAGTCGACTTCCTGCTCCGTCGTGAAGCGGCCGACCGTGAAGCGGATCGAGCTGTGCGCGAGTTCGTCGTTGCGGCCGAGCGCACGCAGCACGTACGACGGCTCCAGCGACGCCGACGTGCACGCCGAACCCGACGACACCGCGACGTCCTTGATCGCCATGATCAGCGACTCGCCTTCGACGAAGTTGAAGCTGATGTTCAGGTTGTGCGGGATACGGTGCTCCATGTCGCCGTTCACGTACGTTTCCTCGATCTGCGACAGGCCGCGCAGCAGCTTGTCGCGCAGCATGCGGATCCGCTCGTTCTCGGTCGCCATTTCCTCGCGCGCGATGCGGAACGCCTCGCCCATGCCGACGATCTGGTGCGTCGGCAGCGTGCCCGAGCGCATGCCGCGCTCGTGGCCGCCCCCGTGCATCTGCGCTTCGATGCGCACACGCGGCTTGCGGCGCACGTACAGCGCGCCGATGCCCTTCGGGCCGTAGGTCTTGTGCGCGGAGAACGACATCAGGTCGACCTTCAGCTTCGCGAGGTCGATCTCGACCTTGCCGGTCGCCTGCGCGGCGTCGACGTGGAACACGATGCCCTTCTCGCGGCAGATCTCGCCGATCGTCTCGATGTCCTGGATCACGCCGATCTCGTTGTTCACGTGCATCACCGACACGAGGATCGTGTCCGGGCGCAGCGCGGCCTTCAGCACGTCGAGGTCGATCAGGCCGTTGTCCTTCACGTCGAGGTAGGTGACTTCGAAGCCGTCGCGCTCGAGTTCGCGGCAGGTGTCGAGCACGGCCTTGTGCTCGGTCTTCACCGTGACGATGTGCTTGCCCTTGCCCTTGTAGAAATTCGCGGCGCCCTTGATCGCAAGGTTGTCCGATTCCGTCGCGCCGGACGTCCAGATGATCTCGCGCGGATCCGCGTTCACGAGCGCAGCCACCTGCTCGCGCGCTTCCTCGACCGCGCGCTCCGCATCCCAGCCGTACGCGTGGCTGCGCGACGCCGGGTTGCCGAACTGCTCGCGCAGGTACGGCACCATCTTGTCGACCACGCGCGGATCGACCGGCGTCGTCGCGCTGTAATCCATGTAGATGGGCAGGTGGAGGGTCTGTTGGGTCATCTGTCGCTCCGGATATTCTGTGCAGGGACTATGTGCGTTATTGGGGGTCGGGCGCGCTCGCGCTCACGAGCTCGCGATGTTGAACACCGAATTCGGGCCGAGCGGCATCGTGCGCACGGGCTCGGCAGGCGCGGCGACGGGCTCCGGCGTGCGCCGGTCGCGCAGCACCGCGGGCGCGCCTTCGCGGGCGCGCTGCTGATCGACGAGATCCTGCAGCGAAACCGAATCGAGGTATTCGACCATCTTCTGGTTCAGCGTCGACCACAGTTCGTGCGTCATGCAATGGCCGTCCGGCTGCTTCGAGCCGTCGCACGTGCCTTTGCCGCCGCATTGCGTCGCGTCGAGCGGTTCGTCGACCGCGATGATGATGTCGGCGACGGTGACGTCCTGCGCGCGGCGCGCGAGGTTGTAGCCGCCGCCCGGGCCACGCACGGATTCGACGATTTCATGCCGGCGCAGCTTGCCGAACAGCTGTTCGAGATACGAGAGCGAAATCCGCTGGCGCTGGCTGATGCCTGCAAGCGTCACCGGGCCCTGCTCCTGGCGCAGTGCCAAGTCGATCATCGCCGTGACGGCGAAACGGCCTTTGGTGGTGAGTCTCATGGTGTCTAGGGGACTGCAATCTTGACGATTTTGGTCAAGTATAAATATTTGACGTTTTTAGTCAAGTATCCATGTCTTCGGCAGGGTATTCGCAGACCGCTGAATAACCGCGTCGCGATCAGCGGGCGACGCGCGCCCGCAGCGTCTGCAGCAGGCCCTCGCACGCGCGCTCGACCTGGTCGAGCACCTGCTCGAAGCCCTGCGCGCCGCCGAAATACGGGTCGGCCACTTCGGTTTCGGTCGCGCCCGGCGCGAATTCCATCAGCAGGCGCACCTTGTCGCGATGCTGCGGCGGGCAACGGCGGCGCAGCTCCGCGAGATTGGCCTCGTCCATCGCGAGCAGCAGGTCGAAGCGCTCGAAATCGGCCGTGCCCACCTGCCGCGCGCGCAGTGCCGACAGATCGTAGCCGCGCAGGCGCGCCGCTGCCTGCGCGCGCGTGTCGGGCGGCTCGCCGACATGCCAGTCGCCGGTGCCGGCCGAATCGACGTCGATCCGGTCCGCCAGGCCGGCAGCATCCACCTGGTGGCGCATCACGCCTTCCGCGGTGGGCGAACGGCAGATGTTGCCGAGGCAGACGAAACAGATTGCAACGCGGGTCATCGCACGATCGGAAAGCCGCGGCGGACCGCGTGGGAGCAGAACGCGCCATTATACAAAGGCGCCCGGAATCGCGCCGCCGCGCAAAGCGACAGCAGCCTGCATTACAGCGCCTTCGGCGCAGCCAGCATGACCTCGCCCGACGCGGCGGGCAGCGGCTTCACGGCGTCGTCGACGAGCCCGAACGACACCGCGCGCGCCAGTTCGGCGGACGCCTGGTGAACGGCGAGCGGACCCCGTGACGGCGCATTGTCCATCGCATGCAGATAGGCCGCCGCGGCCAGCGGAACGACGATTGCCAGCGGCCAGTACATCGATATTGTCTTTTTCATGATGCGGACCTCCTTGACCTGATGCCCCGAAACCCTATTCCGGGGACTACAGGCAAGATTCTATAGACCGCATCTATCGGGATAAATACGTAAATAGTGAATGCACTGTTGCCGCCGGGTGAACAGTGCTCAGCCGAGGTGGCTTTGCGACGCCGCATACAGTTCGCGGAACGTGCGCCCGGTCGGCGTCGGCATGTCGCGCGTGTCCATCCAGCCGCCCATCATCGGCAGGCGGCGCAGCATCCCGCCGTCGCCGCCCAGGCGTTCGAGGACCCGCACCGCGAGCTTGGTCGTCAGCGCATACAGCATCGGCCGGCGCGCGACGAAGCCCCACGCAGCGAGCGCGGCGCGCTCGCGCCACGGACGCAGATGCCGCTCCACCTGCTTCTCGCGCAGCGTGCGCAGTAGCTGCGACAGCGGGATCCCGGCCGGACACACGCTGTCGCATTCGCCGCACAGCGTCGCGGCCTGCGGCAGGTCCAGCGCCCGGTCGAGCCCGACGTAGCTCGGCGTCAGCACCGAGCCCATCGGCCCCGGATAGACCCAGCCGTACGTGTGGCCGCCGACCTTCTGGTAGACCGGACAATGATTCATGCAGGCGCCGCAGCGGATGCAGCGCAGCATCTCCTGGAACTCGCCGCCGATCAGGCCGGTCCGCCCGCCGTCCACCAGCACCACGTAGTTGTGCTCGGGGCCGTCCTCGTCGCCGGGCCCGCGCGGGCCCGTCAGCAGCGAGAAGTAGTTCGACGTCTTCTGGCCGGTTGCCGAGCGCGGCAGCAGGCGCATCGCGGTCGCGAGATCCTCGAGGGTCGGCAGCACCTTCTCGATGCCGGTCACCGCGACATGCACGCGCGGCATCACCGTGCACATCCCCTCGTTCCCCTCGTTGGTCACGAGCGCGACCGAGCCCGTCTCCGCGATCACGAAGTTGCCGCCCGTCACGCCCATGTCGGCCGACAGGAACTGCGGGCGCAGCATCTCGCGCGCCTCGCGCGTCATGTCCGGGATCTCGGTCAGCCGCTCGCGATGATGGGTGCGCGCGAACAGGTCGGCGATCTCGTCCTTGTCCTTGTGCACGACGGGCGCGATGATGTGGCTCGGCGGCTCGTTGTCGTTGATCTGCAGAATGTATTCGCCGAGGTCGGTCTCGACCGACTGCACGCCCATTTCCGCGAGCACCGCGTTCAGGCGCATCTCCTCGGACACCATCGACTTCGTCTTGATGACCTTCTTCACCTCGTGACGACGCGCGATGTCGGCGACGAGCCGCGCGGCGTCCGCGGTGGTCTCCGCGTACAGCACCGTCGTGCCGCGCCGCGTCGCCTCGCGCTCGAACGCGTCGAGCCACATGTCGAGGTTTTCCAGCGCGCGGTTGCGGCGCGCCTTCAGCGCGGCGCGCGTCGTCGGGAAGTCGATCTCGGTCATCGCGTCCGCGCGCGCGGACACGAACTTCGTCGACAGCTTCTTCAGGTTCTGCTGCAGGCGCTGGTCGGCCAGCTTCTGGCCGGCGCGCGCCTTGAAATGCATCGATTGGACTTGCATCGCGGTATCGGGGGAAATGTGAGCGGAACCGGGCGTCAGACGTCGCCCGCCAGCACCTGCGCGACGTGCAGCACGCGCGTGTCGCGGTCGCCCGTGCGGCGCAACCGCCCTTCGATGTTCAGCATGCAGCCGAGGTCGCCGAGCACCACGGCGCCGGCGCCCGATGCGCGCACGTTCGCGCATTTCTCGTCCGCGATCGCCGCCGAGATGTCGCCGTACTTGACCGCGAAGGTGCCGCCGAAGCCGCAGCAGTGCTCGCAGTCCTTCATCTCGGTGACGGCGACGCCGCGCTGCGCGAGCAGCGCGCGCGGCTGCGCCTTCACGCCCAGTTCGCGCAGGCCCGAGCACGAATCGTGATAGGTGACGGGGCCCGTGAACTCGCCCGGCGCGAGCGTGACCTTCGCGACGTTCGCGAGGAAATCGGTCAGTTCGTAGACTTTCTGCTGAAGCCGCGCATAACGCCCCATCAGCTCGGGATCGTCGCGGAACAGGTCGCCGTAGTGCGCGCGGATCATCCCGCCGCACGAGCCCGACGGCGCGACGACGTAGTCGAACTGCTCGAATTCGCGCAGCGTCTTTTCGGCCAGATCGCGCGCCAGCGCGCGGTCGCCCGAATTGTAGGCCGGCTGGCCGCAGCAGGTCTGCGCGGGCGGCACGATCACCTCGTAGCCGGCCTCGCGAAGCAGCTTGAGCGCGGAAAAACCGATTTCGGGACGCATCAGATCGACCAGGCAGGTCACGAACAAACCGACTCGCATACGCGCTCCTTCGAGAAAACGGCTCTCATTATCCGCGCTTTGGCCGGCCAGACCAACGCCGAACCACGCACGTGCCGGCACGACCGGAAGCGAGGACTCCCTCGAACGGCGTTCGCTTTTTTCACGATACGAGATACAATCGTTGCAACCTCGCATGACGCGTCAACCGATTCCCCCGACATGAGCCAACCCACCCCGGATTCCAAAACGTCGATCCAGGTGATCGAACGCATGATGCGGTTGCTGGACGCGCTCGCCGCGCACAGCGACCCCGTCAGCCTGAAGGAACTCGCGCAGCGCACGGAACTGCATCCGTCGACCGCGCACCGCATCCTCAACGACATGGTGACCTGCCGCCTCGTCGACCGCTCCGATCCCGGCACGTACCGGCTCGGCATGCGGCTGCTCGAACTCGGCAATCTCGTGAAGGCGCGCCTGTCGGTGCGCGACGCGGCGCTGATGCCGATGCGCGAACTGCACCGCCTCACCGGCCAGACCGTGAACCTGTCGGTGCGCCAGGGCGACGAGATCGTCTATATCGAGCGCGCGTATTCGGAGCGCTCGGGCATGCAGGTCGTCCGCGCGATCGGCGGCCGCGCGCCGCTGCACCTGACGTCGGTCGGCAAGCTGTTCCTCGCCGCCGACGAAACCGCGCGCGTGCGCGCCTACGCGACGCGCACGGGGCTTTCCGGCCATACGCAGAACAGCATCACCGACCTGACGAAGCTCGAGCGCGAGCTGACGCTCGTGCGCCAGCAATCGTGCGCGCGCGACAACGAGGAACTGGAACTCGGCGTGCGCTGCATCGCGGCCGGCATCTACGACGACTCGGGCAAGCTGGTCGCAGGCCTGTCGCTGTCGGCGCCGGCAGATCGGCTGCAGGACGCCTGGCTCGGCCAGCTCAGCCGGACCGCGCTGACCATCTCGGAATCGCTCGGCTACCGGCCCGAGGCCGCGAAGGAAACGGAAGGCTTGCAGCGGCAGGCGTAAATCCGCGGCGCGTATCGCGCACGCCGAATACCGCCAAATGCAAAAGCCCCGCGATTGCGGGGCTCAGATTGCTGACGAACCCCACGTTTTTGGAAGCGTGGGGTTTTGTCTTTCTGGGATCAGGATTGCGAGCTCGCCGCGAGCGGGTAGTCGAAGCTGCAGCGCAAACCGCTCACCAGACGCAGCAGCATGCGCACGAAGCGCCAATCGGGACCCGCTGGCCCCTTTTTCCGCTTCCGCGCCACCAGCATCGCGATCTTCTTGATGTTCTGCGCCGCCGCGGCCAGCAAGCACTGCTCGGCCACCTTGCGTAGCCCACGCATACGCGCATAACGGTGCCCATGCAGTTGCTTGGCATCGGCGAAGCTACGCTCCACCGTCTCCTTGCGCCGCGCGTAAATGCGTTGGCCCCATTCGGTCAAGCGCCGCGCGTCCACCTTCTCCTTGGCGCGCTCCCACACGTGGCGCGTCACCACCTTCACCGCGTTCGCACTGTTCGTGCACTGCGCGCGTACCGGGCAACGCCGGCAGATCTGCGGGTTGGATTTGTATTCCCGGTAGCCGACTCGATTGGTCGTGCTGTAAGGCAGTGCCTGCCCCTGCGGGCACACGTATTCGTTGCGATACGCGTCGTACTTGAACTGCCGTTTGTAGAACATGCCCGGCTTGTGGTTCGGCGTGCGATAGCCCATCACCCCGGCAATCCCTCGCTCCTCCAGCCCCTGGCACACCGCCGGCGTGAAGTAGCCCGCATCCAGCCCCACCGCATCGACCTTGAACTCGAAGCGCTCGCGCTGCCGATCCAGCCGATCCAGATACGGCTGGCTGTCGTGCACCGAGGCCGGCGTCACATGCGTATCGGTGATGATCGCGTGCCGGGCATCCACCGTGCGGTGGTCCAGATAGAAGAACCCTTTGGGCTTGTCGTCCCGAACCATGTAGCCGCTGTCCGGATCGGTTCGGCTGATCTTGGTGTCCTTGCTCGGCGGCGGCTCGTCGTCGTCGCGATCCAGCGGCTTCTTGCCATGCGCGGCCCGGTCCGCATCCACCGCCGCATTCAGCGCCTCCGTGTACGCCGCAGGCGTCTGCTCCAGCTTCACGACATCAAACTTGCCTTTGTTCGCATTCGCCTTCAGGTGCGTGCTGTCGGTGTACAGCACCCGACCATCGACCAACCCGCGCTTCATTGCCTGCCGCACGATCTCGTCGAAGATCTCCTGATACACCACCGTGTCCGGGAAGCGGCGGCGGCGATTCTGCGAGAACGTCGACGCATCCGGCACCTTGTCGGTCAGCCGGAACCGCGCGAACCACCGATAGGCGACGTTGACCTGGACCTCACGCATCAGTTGCCGCTCGCTGCCCACCCCAAACAGGTAGCCGATGAACAGCAGCTTGAACATCACCACGGGATCGAGCGCTGGCCGCCCGTTATCCGCGCAATACAGATGCGCCACCTTCGCGCGGATGAACTCGAAATCCACCGCCGCGTCGATCTGGCGCAGCAGGTGGTCCTTCGGCACGAGTTCCTCGAGCGTCACCATCTCGAGTTCGTGCTGCGTGGGCATGGGCGTCTTCAGCATCACGCCATTAAAAAACAAAACCCCCGCACTTGGCGAGGGTTTGTCAGCAATCTGAAGCCCGCTTTGTGCGGGCTTTTTGTCGTCTGCCGGAAGCGACGCGGCGGTGCGCCGCCGCGCGCCCGATCAGGTCCCGCCGCTCGGCGTGTTGGCCGCGGTCAGGCGCTCGCCGCCGCCGGCGTCGAGCCAGTTGCGCAGACGCGATGCGTCGGCGAAGCGCGAGTACTTGCCGAACGAGTCGAGCAGCACCATCACCATCGGCCGGCCGTGGATCGTCGCCTGCATCACCAGGCATTCGCCGGCTTCGTTGATGAAGCCCGTCTTCTGCAGGCCGATGTCCCACGAGCCGTTGCCGCGGATCAGCGCATTCGTGCTGTTGTACACGAGGTTGCGCTTGCCGGTGTAGACCTCGTAGGTGCGATCGGTCGAGAACTGGCGGATCAGCGGGTACTGGTACGCCGCGTTGACCATCTTCACCAGGTCGCGCGCGCTCGACACGTTCGAGCTCGACAGGCCGGTCGAATTCTCGAAATGGGTGTCGGTCATGCCGAGCGCCTTCGCCTTCGCGTTCATCGCGGCGATGAAGGCCGGACGGCCGCCCGGGTAGTAGCGCGACAGCGCGGCCGCGGCGCGGTTTTCCGACGCCATCAGCGCGATGTGCAGCATGTCCTCGCGCGACAGCACCGAGCCGACCGACAGGCGCGAGCCCGTGCCCTTCTCGTAGTCGCGGTCTTCGTCCGTGACCTCGATCTGGTCGGTCATCGGCGCCTTCGAGTCGAGCACGACCATTGCCGTCATCAGCTTCGAGATCGACGCGATCGGCACGACTGCGTGCGAATTCTTGTCGAACAGCGGCTCGCCGGTGTTCTGGTCGACCACGTACGCGACGCTCGAACGCAGCGCGAGCGCATCGGGCGTGTCGTGCAGGCCGAACGCCTGGCCGACCGTCGGCCGGCGCGGCTGGAACGCGACCTTGCGGACCGCGCCGCGGTGGCCGCCGTGCACGCTGTTGGCGGCGAGCGTCACGCGCTTGCGCGACGCCTTCGCGCGCGGCGCTTCGGCCGATGCGACTTTGGCGGAGGCCGCCTTGGCCGACTTCTGCTTCGCGGACGCAGCAGGAGCAACGGCCTTCTTCTTGGCGGTCTGGTGGGCTTTCGCAGTGGCGGCAAAGGCGTCAGCGGGCGCGACGGACGCCGCGGTCGCGAGCAACGCGACGGCGACCGACACAGCCGTGCCGAGCGTCATGCTCTGCAACAATCTGCGCGGTGAAAACGATTCGGCTTTCATTGGGGTCTGGACAAAGCGGGCGGGAGGGTACCGCCAGTGTAGTTAAAGCTGAAAAAAAGAGCAATATTAGGCACTTACCGATCGTCTTTAAACCGGATTGTAAGCGTTATCGAAGATTCCTTCGATCGCCCCACCCGCTCCCATCGAAAAAAATCATGGGATGCGTCGCCCAACGGTGCGGTCTCCCGATTACCACGCGGTTAATTGAGATAACGTCACTTCGGCGGCATTTTAAAGCGGGGTAAGTACGTATCCGGCGCTCGGCGTGCCTGGGCGCCGGTCGGGCCGCGGCGCTGGCGCGTCGCCGCGGCGTGCGCATCGAAACGGCGCGCTTTTCGACAGGAGCAGAAGGATAACGTTCCATGGGCCCGTCAGGTTTACCTGTGCCTGATCATGGTGCGCCGCAGGCGCCTGCAGGCCGCGCGCACCGTTCCGGAGCGCCGCTGAAACCGATTCCGGACCCTGGCGTTAACCCGTTGTTTTCTCGATATTTTATCGCGATTGTGCAACGCACAAAAAATGCTTGACAAGGTTTTTCTGTGCCCTAAAATAGGCTTCATTGCTGCGTTGCACAAAGCACGCGCATCCGAGGTTCCCCAGCGTAGTGCCCTTTACCCTGCGATCGCCCGATCGCTTTTCAGGAGCTTGACATGTCTTTGCTGACCCCCGAGCAAATCGCCGCCGCACAGAAAGCCAACCTTGAAAGCCTGTTCGGTCTGACGACCAAGGCGTTCGAAGGCGTCGAGAAGCTGATCGAACTCAACCTGCAAGTTGTGAAGTCGACGCTGGCCGAGGGCCAGGAAAACGCGCAGCGCCTGCTGTCGGTGAAGGACGCGCAGGAACTGATCGCGCTGCAAGCCAGCCTCACGCAGCCGGTCGCGGAAAAGGTGCTGTCGTACGGCCGTCACCTGTATGAAATCGCGTCGGCCACGCAAGCCGAATTCGCGAAGGTCGCGGAATCGCAATACGAAGAGCAGAACCGCAAGGTCCAGGCGCTCGTCGACAACGTCGCGAAGAACGCCCCGGCCGGTTCGGAAACGGCTGTCGCCGCGCTGAAGTCGGCACTGAACGCTGCGAACACCACGTACGAAACGGTCCAGAAGGCTGCAAAGCAGGCCGTCGAAATCGCCGAGACGAACTTCAACGCCGCCGCCGCCGTCGCGACGAAGGCTGCGAACGCCGCTGCCTCGCGCCGTTCGACCAAGCCGGCCGCGTAAGCGTCCGTTGCTCCTGAAAGAGCCGCGCACCCGCGCGGCTTTTTCGTTTCCGGCGTCGGCACACACCGCTGCCCCCGCCCTGCCCGACCTCCACGCGCGACGCTTCGCTCGATCGTTTCGACCGGGCGCTCGCGCCTCATCGATAGCCCGCCGCTGCGGCGCCGGCCTCGATCTCGGGAAGGAAAACAAAAACGCCGCCTGCCGGTGTGACCCGACAGGCGGCGTTCGTTCGCGGCCGGCGCGAAGCCGGCGACGCGGCCTGCTTACTTCTTGCGTTGCGGCGGAAGATCCGTGCACACGCCTTCGTACAGTTCGGCGGCCATGCCGACCGATTCGCCGAGCGTCGGGTGCGGATGGATCGTCTTGCCGATATCTTCCGCGTCCGCGCCCATTTCGACCGCGAGGCACACTTCGCTGATCAGGTCGCCCGCGTTCAGGCCGACGATGCCGCCGCCGATCACGCGATGGGTTTCCTCGTCGAAAATCAGCTTCGTGAAGCCTTCGTCGCGGCCGTTCGCGATCGCGCGGCCCGATGCGGCCCACGGGAACACGGCCTTGCCGTACTTGATGCCTTCGGCCTTGCACTGGTCCTCGGTCTTGCCGGCCCATGCGACTTCCGGATCCGTATACGCGACGGACGGAATCTGCAGCGCGTCGAAGTACGCCTTCTCGCCGTGCGCGGCTTCCGCTGCGACGTGGCCTTCATGCACGGCCTTGTGCGCGAGCATCGGCTGGCCGACGATGTCGCCGATCGCGAAGATGTGCGGGACGTTCGTGCGCATCTGCTTGTCGACTTCGATGAAGCCGCGGTCGGTGACGGCAACGCCCGCCTTGTCGGCGCCGATCTTCTTGCCGTTGGGGCTGCGGCCCACCGCGACGAGCACGAGGTCGTAGCGCTGCGCTTCGGCCGGCGCCTTCTCGCCCTCGAACTTCACGTAGATGCCGTCTTCCTTCGCTTCCGCGCCGACCGTCTTGGTCTTCAGCATCACGTTGCCGAAGCGCTTCGCGTTGTACTTTTCCCAGACCTTCACGAGATCGCGGTCGGCGCCCATCATCAGGCCGTCCATCATTTCGACGACGTCGATCTCGGCGCCGAGCGTCGAGTAGACCGTCGCCATTTCGAGACCGATGATGCCGCCGCCGATCACGAGCATGCGCTTGGGCAGCTGGCGCAGTTCGAGCGCGCCGGTCGAATCGACAACGCGCGGATCTTCCGGCATGAACGGCAGCTTCACGGCCTGCGAGCCCGCGGCGATGATCGCCTGCTTGAACTTGACGACCTTCTTGCCGTTTTCGCCCTGCACTTCCATGTGGTACGGATCGACGAACGCGCCGACGCCGGTCACGACCTCGACCTTGCGCGCCTTCGCCATGCCGGCGAGGCCCGTCGTCAGCTTCTTGACGACGCCGCCCTTGAAGTCGCGCAGCTTGTCGAGATCGACCTGCGGCTTGCCGAACGAGATGCCGTGCGATGCGAGCGCTTCGGCTTCCTCGACGATCAGCGCCGTATGCAGCAGCGCCTTCGACGGGATGCAGCCGACGTTCAGGCACACGCCGCCGAGCGTCGAATAGCGCTCGACGAGCACCGTCTTCATGCCGAGATCCGCGGCGCGGAACGCGGCCGAATAGCCGCCGGGGCCGGCACCGAGCACGAGCATGTCGCACTCGATGTCGGCGGCGCCGGTGTAGCTGCCGGCTTGCGGTGCGGGCGCCGGTGCGGCCGGTGCGGCTGCGGGCGCGGCGGCCGGAGCCGCGGCCTTGGCCGGTTCGGCTGCCTTCACGGGCGCGGCCGCGGCCGCGTCGGCCGACGCTTCGACGAGCGCGATGACCGTGCCTTGCGAGACCTTGTCGCCGGCCTTGATCTTGATTTCCTTGACCGTGCCGGCGACGTCGCTCGGCACTTCCATGGAGGCCTTGTCCGATTCGAGCGTGATGAGCGTCTGCTCTTTTTCGATCACGTCGCCCGGCTTCACGTTGACTTCGATGACATCGACGCCGCTGAAATCGCCGATATCCGGAACCTTGACTTCGATGAGACTCATGTACGTCCCCTTCTTGTTTGGCTGCTGAGAGAGGGAGGAAAACCCGCGGCTGAACTACGGCCTGACCCAAGCACGCGAACCTGGGCAGTACCACCTTTGCCGTCCGCCCAAGGACGCGCCTTTCTTTTGGTTACTTTTCTTTGGAAGACAAAGAAAAGTGACCGCCGCCCCGCGCAGGGGCGACGCCAATAGACCGTCAAGCCAACCAGTTCAACGACGGAGCGCGGATCACCGACTCAAAACCCGCGCCCCTGCGAGCCCCTCAGCTCATCAAAGAATGATGCGACGGAAATCCGCCAGCAACGCGCCGAGATACGCATTGAACCGCGCGGCTTCCGCGCCATCGATCACGCGATGGTCGTACGACAGCGACAGCGGCAGCGTCAGGCGCGGCACGAACTGCTTGCCGTCCCACACCGGCTTCATCTGGCCGCGCGACAAGCCGAGGATCGCCACTTCCGGCGCATTGATGATCGGCGTGAAGTTCGTGCCGCCGATCCCGCCGAGCGACGAGATCGAGAAGCAGCCGCCCTGCATCTGGTCCGGCTTCAGCTTGCCTTCGCGCGCGGCCTTCGACAGCTCGGCCATTTCCTTCGCGATGTCGACGAGACCCTTCTTGTCCGCATCGCGGATCACCGGCACGACGAGGCCGTTCGGCGTGTCGGCGGCGAAACCGATGTGGTAGTACTGCTTGAACACGAGGTTGTCGCCGTCGAGGCTCGCGTTGAAGGTCGGGAACTTCTTCAGCGCGGCGACGACCGCCTTGATCACGAACGCGAGCATCGTGAACTTCACGCCCGCCTTCTCGTGTTCCTTGTTCAGTTGCACGCGCAGCGCCTCGAGCTCGGTGATGTCGGCTTCGTCGTTGTTCGTGACGTGCGGGATCATCACCCAGTTGCGATGCAGGTTCGCGCCCGAGATCTTCTTGATGCGCGACAGCGGCTTCGCCTCGAACGGGCCGAACTTCGAGAAGTCGACCTTCGGCCACGGCAGCAGGTTCAGCTCGCCGCCGCCTGCCGGCGCGGCCGCTGCGGCCGGCGCCGCGCGCTGGCCCGACATCACGCCCTTCACGAAGCCCGTGATGTCTTCCTTCGTGATGCGGCCCTTCGGACCGGTACCCGGCACGCGTGCGACGTCGACGCCGAGTTCGCGCGCGAACTTGCGTACCGACGGCGATGCGTGGCTCGCGCGGTATTCACCCGACGGCGCCGCAGCCGGTGCGGCGGCAGCCGGCGCCGGGGCCGGCGCAGCAGCCTTCGCCGGTGCAGCGGCGGGCGCCGCGGCGGGCGCGGCCGGAGCCGGTGCCGGTGCGCTGGCCTGCGGGGCCGCCGCCGGCGCGGCGCCGGCGGCTTCGAGCAGCACGATCAGCGAGCCTTCCGACACGGCATCGCCGACCTTGACCTTGATGTCCTTCACGACGCCGGCGGCCGGGCTCGGCACGTCCATCGTCGCCTTGTCCGACTCGAGCGTGACGAGCGACTGCTCCTTCTCGACCGTGTCGCCGACCTTCACGCCGATCTCGATGACCGGCACGTCCTTGTAGTCACCGATATCCGGCACCTTCACTTCGAGCGTGCCGCCGGCTGCGGCCGGTGCGGCGGCCGGCGCCGCAGCAGCCGGTGCCGGTGCCGGCGCTGCCGCCGGAGCCTGCGCCGCTGCCGGTGCAGCCGCGCCGTTAGGCTGCGCGGCGGCGCCGCCTTCGAGCAGCACGATCAGCGAGCCTTCCGACACGGAATCACCGACCTTGACCTTGATTTCCTTCACGATGCCCGCCACCGGGCTCGGCACGTCCATCGTCGCCTTGTCCGACTCGAGCGTGACGAGCGACTGCTCGGGCTCGACCGTGTCGCCGACCTTCACGCCGATCTCGATGACCGGCACGTCCTTGTAATCGCCGATATCCGGCACCTTCACTTCGATCGCTTGACTCATCTTTTGGTGTCTCCATGGCCGCGCGCGCCCCTGCCGGAAGCGGCGCGCGGCATCACACGGCGTGTGGGTTAAACCGTCATCGGGTTGGGCTTGGACGGATCGAGGTTGTACTTGGCGATCGCGTCGGCGACCACCTTGCGCTCGATCGTGCCTTCGTCGGCCAGCGCGTTGAGCGCGGCGACGGTGACCCAGTAACGGTCGACCTCGAAGAAGTGACGCAGGTTTTCGCGGGTGTCCGAACGGCCGTAGCCGTCGGTGCCCAGCACGACGAAGCGGCGGTCGATCTGGCCGCGGATCTGGTCGACCAGTGCGCGCACGTAGTCGGTCGATGCGATCACCGGACCCTGCGTGTCCTTCAGGCACTGCTGCACGTGCGACAGGCGGCGCTCCTCGGTCGGATGGAGCAGGTTCCAGCGCTCGACTTCGTGGCCTTCACGCGCGAGTTCGGTGAAGCTCGGCACGCTCCAGAGGTCGGCGGCGACGCCCCAGTCGTTCTTCAGCAGGTCGGCGGCGGCGATCACTTCGTTGAAGATCGTGCCCGCGCCAAGCAGCTGCACGCGCGGCGCCTTCTTGCTCGCGTCGGCCTTGCGGAACGCGTACATGCCCTTGATGATGTCGGCCGCCACGTGCTCGCCCTGCGGAATCGCCGGGTGCTCGTAGTTCTCGTTCATCACCGTGATGTAGTAGTACACGTCTTCCTGGTCCTGCACCATGCGGCGCAGGCCGTCCTGGATGATGACCGCGAGTTCGTAGCCGAAGGTCGGGTCGTAGCTCACGCAGTTCGGCACCGATGCCGCCCACAGCAGCGAGTGGCCGTCTTCGTGCTGCAGGCCTTCGCCGTTCAGCGTCGTGCGGCCCGCGGTGCCGCCGAGCAGGAAGCCGCGCGAGCGCATGTCGCCCGCCGCCCATGCCAGGTCGCCGATCCGCTGGAAGCCGAACATCGAGTAGAAGATGTAGAACGGCACCATGATCTCGCCGTGCGTCGAGTACGACGTCGCCGCCGCGATCCAGTCGCACATGCCGCCCGCTTCGTTGATGCCTTCCTGCAGGATCTGGCCGGTCTGCGATTCCTTGTAGAACATCAGCTGGTCGGAATCTTCCGGCACGTACTTCTGGCCTTCCTGGTTCCAGATGCCGATCTGGCGGAACAGGCCTTCCATGCCGAACGTGCGCGACTCGTCCGGGACGATCGGCACGACGCGCTTGCCGAGCGCCTTGTCCTTCAGCAGGATGTTCAGGATCCGCACGAACGCCATCGTCGTCGAGATCTCGCGGCCTTCGCCCGTGCCCTTCAGCAGCGGCTCGAACGCGTCGAGCGCCGGCACCGGCAGCGACGTCGCCTTCTCGCGGCGCTGCGGCAGGTAGCCGCCGAGGTCCATGCGCTGCTTGCGCATGTATTCGAGTTCCTTCGAGCCTTCCTCGAACTTCAGGTACGGCACGTCGGCGATCTGTTCGTCGGTGATCGGCAGGCGGAACTGGTCGCGGAACTTCTTCAGTTGCTCGACCGGCAGCTTCTTCTGCTGGTGCGTGATGTTCATCGCCTGGCCCGACTCGCCCATCCCGTAGCCCTTGATGGTCTTCGCGAGGATGACGGTCGGCGCGCCCTTGGTGTTGCTGGCTTCGTGGAACGCCGCGTAGATCTTGTGCGGATCGTGGCCGCCGCGGTTCAGGTTCCAGATGTCGTCGTCGGACCAGTCGGCGACGAGCGCCTTCAGTTCCGGCGTGTTGAAGAAGTGCTCGCGCACGAACGCGCCCGACTCGGACTTGTAGGTCTGGTATTCGCCGTCGACGACTTCCATCATGCGGCGCATCAGCGCGCCCGTCTTGTCACGCGCGAACAGCGCATCCCAGCGGCTGCCCCAGATGACCTTGATGACGTTCCAGCCGGCGCCGCGGAATTCCGACTCCAGTTCCTGGATGATCTTGCCGTTGCCGCGCACCGGGCCGTCCAGTCGCTGCAGGTTGCAGTTGATCACGAACACGAGGTTGTCGAGCTTCTCGCGGCTCGCCATCCCGATCGCGCCGAGCGATTCCGGCTCGTCGGTCTCGCCGTCGCCGAGGAACGCCCACACCTTGCGGCCTTCCGTCTTCGCGATGCCGCGCGCTTCGAGGTACTTCATGAAGCGTGCCTGGTAGATCGCCATGATCGGGCCGAGGCCCATCGACACGGTCGGGAACTGCCAGAAGTCCGGCATCAGCCACGGGTGCGGGTACGACGAGATGCCGTTGCCGCCGACTTCCTGGCGGAAGTTGTCGAGCTGCTCCTCGGTCAGGCGGCCGAGCAGGAACGCGCGCGAGTAGACGCCCGGCGACGAGTGGCCCTGCACGAACACGAGATCGCCGCCGTGCTGGTCGGACGGGGCGTGCCAGAAATGGTTGTAGCCGACGTCGTAGAGCGTCGCGGCCGACGCGAACGACGCGATGTGACCGCCGACGTTCGTGTCCTTGCCGGCGCGCAGCACCATCGCCAGCGCGTTCCAGCGCGTGTACGAACGGATGCGGTGCTCGATGTCCTGGTCGCCCGGAATCTTCGCCTGGGCTTCGACCGGAATCGTGTTGATGTACGGGGTGTTCGCGGAGAACGGCAGGTGCTCGCCGTGCATGCGCGCGAATTCGATCTGCTTTTCGATCAGGTAGTGCGCGCGGCCGGTGCCCACGGAGGAGATCACGCCGTCGAGCGCTTCGAGCCATTCGACGGTTTCTTGCGGGTCGTCGTCACGCTCGGCGGCGACATATTTCATCACTTCGTTCGGTACAGCGGACATTCTCGTCTCCTGGGTCCTGGAATGTGAGGATCGCACTCGTGCAGACGACGCGGCGCGGCCGGCTGCGGGCAAGCTCCAGCGGATTGTAATGAGCCTCTGCGGCCGGGCGCAACAAAATTTTCGAATTATGAGATCTTTTCTCGTAATGCGGAATATTGCTGCGCCGCACCCATATTTCGGGGCTCTCCGGCACGTTCCGCCGGCACAAATCCGTTTCCGTTCAACATATCCGGTATAGGTTTTCCATGTATTGCGCTGCGCTACAATCCTGCCATGTTGACCGATCGGCTTTTCGCACGCTCGGCGCGACCGTCGGGCCCGCCGGCGGAGTCGCAGCCGTCCCGTTGGCACCACGGACCGTGGTGGTCCAATTCCTATTTGCTGACGCCGCTGCTGTCGATCCTCGTGTTTCTCGTGGTGATGAGCCTCATTCTATGGAGCCTCAACCGCCGCGAACAGCAGCAGCAGGAAGACACGCTGTTCCGCAACGTCGCGTGGGCGCAGCAGCAGATCCGCCTGTCGATGACGGGCGCGCAGGAACAGCTGCAGGCGCTGTCGCGCGACCTCGCATCCGGCCGCCTCGACCAGAACGCGTTCCAGATGGCGGTCGCGGACGTGATGCAGACGCATCCCGAAATCCTCTACCTGAACTGGTACACCGCGCCCGGCGTGCAGCGCTGGCCGACCGTGCATCCGCCGCTGCTCGGCCAGCGGCTCGCGAAGCCCGGCGACGCCCAGCTGCAGGACGCGGTGCGCGGCGCCTACGACGAGGCGCGCAGCTCGCGCCGCCAGGCCTATTCGCCGCTGATCTACGACGACTTCGGCAACGGCTACATTACGCTGCAGACGCCCGTGATGCGCGGCGACCGCGACTATCTCGGCTCGATCGCCGCGGTATTCTCGGTCGAGGGGATCCTGAAGCACGACATCCCGCAGGAGCTGTCGTCGAAGTACAAGATCTCGATCACCGACGCGAACAACCGCGAGCTGTCGTCGACGTCGACGCGCCCGCGCCTGCCGCGCGACTCGCACTACGACCTGCCGCTCGATCCGCCCGGCCAGGGCCTGACCGTGCGCGTCTACGCGTTCCCGCAGCTCACCAACCTGACCAACAATACGCTCGTCTGGCTCGTGGCGGGCCTGTCGTGCTTCGTGCTGTGGAGCCTCTGGAGCCTGTGGAAGCACACGCGGCAGCGCTTCGAGGCGCAGCAGGCGCTGTACGCGGAAGCGTTCTTCCGCCGCGCGATGGAAAATTCGGTGCTGATCGGCATGCGCGTGCTCGACATGCACGGCCGCATCACGCACGTGAACCCCGCGTTCTGCCGGATGACGGGCTGGGATGAGACCGATCTCGTCGGCAAGGTCGCGCCGTTCCCGTACTGGCCGCGCGACGCGTATCCCGAGATGCAGCGCCAGCTCGACATGACGCTGCGCGGCAAGGCACCGAGCTCGGGCTTCGAGCTGCGCGTGCGCCGCAAGAACGGCACGCTGTTCCATGCCCGCCTCTACGTATCGCCGCTGATCGACAGCTCGGGCCGCCAGACCGGCTGGATGTCGTCGATGACCGACATCACCGAGCCGAAGCGCGCGCGCGAGGAACTCGCCGCCGCGCACGAGCGCTTCACGACGGTGCTCGAAAGCCTCGACGCCGCAGTGTCGGTGCTGGCCGCCGACGAGGCCGAGCTGCTGTTCGCGAACCGCTACTACCGCCATCTGTTCGGCATCCGCCCCGACGGCCATCTCGAACTGTCCGGCGGCGGCTTCGACCGCGCGCAGGCCTCGTCCGACTCGATCGACATGGTCGACGCGTTCGCGGGCCTGCCCGCCGCCGCGCTGACGAGCAGCGCCGCGGATGCGCAGGAAGTGTATGTCGAGAGCATCCAGAAATGGTTCGAGGTGCGCCGCCAGTACATCCAGTGGGTCGACGGCCACCTCGCGCAGATGCAGATCGCGACCGACATCACGACCCGCAAGAAGGCGCAGGAACTCGCGCACCAGCAGGAAGAGAAGCTGCAGTTCACGAGCCGATTGATGACGATGGGCGAAATGGCGTCGTCGATTGCTCACGAACTGAACCAGCCGCTCGCGGCGATCAACAACTATTGCTCGGGCACGCTCGCGCTCGTCAAGAGCGGGCGCGGCACGCCCGAGACGCTGCAGCCCGCGCTCGAAAAGACCGCGCAGCAGGCGCTGCGCGCGGGGATGATCGTCAAGCGCATCCGCGAATTCGTGAAGCGCAGCGAGCCGAAGCGCCAGCCGGCGCGCGTCGCGGACATCGTCGCGGACGCGGTCGGGCTCGCCGAAATCGAGGCGCGCAAGCGCAGGATCCGGATCGTCACGGAAATCCTCGCAAGAATGCCTATTATTTATGTCGACCCCGTGCTGATCGAGCAGGTGCTCGTGAACCTGATGAAGAACGCGGCCGAAGCGATGGCCGACGTGAAGCCGGCGTCGGCGGACGGTGTGATCCGCGTCGTCGCCGACATCGACGCGGGCTTCGTCGACATCCGCGTGATCGACCAGGGTCCGGGCGTCGACGAAGCGACCGCCGAACGCCTGTTCGAACCGTTTTACAGCACCAAGTCCGACGGCATGGGCATGGGGCTGAACATCTGCCGTTCGATCATCGAATCGCATCGGGGGCGCCTGTGGGTGGTCAACAACGTCGAGCCGGACGGCCGCATTTCCGGCGCGACGTTCCACTGCAGCCTGCCCATTGGGGAACCCGCTGATCTCGGCCAAGGGGGGCGCGAGGCATCGGCATCACATACCGTTACGGGAGAACTATGAATAGCCCTGTCACCACCACTCAGGAAACCGTCTTTGTCGTCGACGACGACGAGGCCGTGCGGGACTCGCTGCGCTGGCTGCTGGAGGCGAACGGCTATCGCGTGCAGTGCTTCTCGAGCGCCGAGCAGTTTCTCGATGCGTACCAGCCTGCGCAGCAGGCCGGCCAGATCGCTTGCCTGATCCTCGACGTGCGGATGTCGGGCATGAGCGGCCTCGAGCTGCAGGAGCGCCTGATCGCCGATAACGCCGCGCTGCCGATCATCTTCGTCACCGGTCACGGCGACGTGCCGATGGCCGTGTCGACGATGAAAAAGGGTGCGATGGACTTTATCGAGAAACCGTTCGACGAAGCCGAGCTGCGCAAGCTCGTCGAGCGGATGCTCGACAAGGCCCGAAGCGAAAGCAAGAGCGTCCAGGAACAGCGCGCCGCGAGCGAGCGCCTGTCGAAGCTGACCGCGCGCGAGCAGCAGGTGCTCGAACGGATCATCGCCGGCCGCCTGAACAAGCAGATCGCCGACGATCTCGGCATCAGCATCAAGACGGTCGAAGCGCACCGCGCGAACATCATGGAAAAGCTCAACGTCAACACGGTGGCCGACCTGCTGCGCCTCGCGCTGTCGAAGAAGCAGGCCTGACCCGGCGGCGCGGCGCCGGGCAGCCCTGCCCGGCCGGCCGCGCCGTCGCCCCTTCCGCGCGACGCGGCCCGCTCGCGCAGCGGCTTTTCCCTGCGGCGCGCGAGCGCGCGTGCATGACGCTTCCCGCGCATTCGCTGTCGGGCGGCAGCAGGCGGACGGTATAATTCCGTGCTTTGCTGCGGCGCTTGCGGGCGCCGCACGCCCGCATTCCAACTTCCCGGCAGGACCCACCACCATGACAGCCCTCCTCATCGACGGCAACGCCCTCTCGAAGACCTTGCGCGCCCAGGCCGCCGAACGCGCCGCCGCGCTGACCGCCCGCGGCCACCAGCCCGGCCTCGCGGTGATCCTCGTCGGCGACAATCCGGCCAGCGAAGTCTATGTGCGCAACAAGATCAAGGCGTGCGAGGACAACGGCTTCTTCTCGCAGAAGGAGGCGTACCCGGCATCGCTGTCGGAGGCCGACCTGCTCGCGCGCATCGACGCGCTGAACCGCGATCCGAAGATCCACGGGATCCTCGTCCAGCTGCCGCTGCCCGCGCACATCGACAGCCACAAGGTGATCGAGGCGATCGCGCCGGAGAAGGACGTCGACGGCTTCCACGTCGCGAACGCCGGCGGGCTGATGACCGGCAAGCCGCTGTTCCGCCCGTGCACGCCGTACGGCGTGATGAAGATGTTCGAAGCGCACCGGATTCCGCTGCAGGGCGCGAACGCGGTCGTGATCGGCCGCTCGAACATCGTCGGCAAGCCGATGGCGATGATGCTGCTCGACGCCGGCGCGACCGTGACGATCTGCCACAGCAAGACGCGCGACCTCGCCGCGCACACGCGGCAGGCCGACATCGTCGTCGCGGCGGTCGGCAAGCGCAACATCCTGACGGCCGACATGGTGAAGCCGGGCGCGACGGTGATCGACGTCGGCATGAACCGCGACGATGCGGGCAAGCTGTGCGGCGACGTCGATTTCGCGGGCGTGAAGGAAGTCGCCGGCCATATCACGCCGGTGCCGGGCGGCGTCGGCCCGATGACCATCACGATGCTGCTGATCAACACGATCGAATCCGCCGAGCGCGCCGCCGCGGCCGCCTGAGTGCCCTCTCCCGACCGGCGCGCGCTTGCGCGCCGGCGTCCCGCCGGCCGCGTCGCGGCCGCCCGCCCCGCATCCGACCCTGCGTCAATCGCGCCGTTAGAAACTAACGATTGGAAAGCGCGCGATGCGCCCCAATAATGTCGGTATCGGGCGCCGCCGCCGCGCCTTACCCTTTTCACCCCGGTTCATCCGGCAACAGACAGGGAGTCTTATGTCCGCCAGCGCCAATTCCAATCCGCTTCTCGATTTCTCCGGCCTGCCCCGCTTCGGCGAGATCCGACCGGAACATGTGACGCCCGCGCTCGACACGCTGCTCGAAGCGGCCAACCGCGCGGTCGACACCGCGAGCGCACCCGCGACGCCGGCGACCTGGGCCGATGTCGTCGAGACGGTCGAGCATGCGACCGAGCCGCTCGGCCGCGCCTGGGGCATCGTCGGCCACCTGAACGCGGTCGCCGATACGCCCGAGCTGCGCGCCGCCTACGGCGAGAACCTGCCGCGCGTGACCGAGTTCTGGTCGAGCGTCGGCCAGAACCTCGCGCTGTACGAGAAGTACAAGGCGATCGCCGCGGGCGCCGAATACGCGACGCTGTCGGTCGAGCGCCGCAAGATCCTCGACAACGCGCTGCGCGACTTCCGCCTGTCGGGCGCCGAGCTGCCCGAGGACCAGAAGCCGCGCTTCGCCGAGCTGCAGGAACAGCAGGCGGCGCTGTCGAAGGCGTTCTCCGACCATGTGCTCGACGCGACCAACGCGTACGCGTACTTCGCGCAGGACGAGGCCGAGCTGGCCGGCCTGCCCGGCGACGCGATCGAAGCCGCCCGCGAAGCCGCGCAGAAGGACGGCAAGGACGGCTGGAAATTCACGCTGCACTTCCCGTCGTATTTCCCGGTGCTGCAGTACGCGGAAAACCGCGCGATGCGCGAAACGCTGTACCGCGCGTATGCGACGCGCGCGTCGGAACTCGGGCCGCAATACGGCGGCGGCAAGGCCGAATGGGACAACACGGCGATCGTCGCCGACGAACTGAAGCTGCGCCGCGAAGAGGCGCAGATGCTCGGCTACCGCAACTTCGCCGAAGTGTCGCTCGCACCGAAGATGGCCGAGTCGCCGCAACAGGTGATCGCGTTCCTCGAGGATCTCGCGACGCGCGCGCGTCCGCACGCGGAAAAGGACTGGGACGAGCTGCGCGCATTCGCCGCGAAGGAGCTCGGGCTCAGCGAGCTCGCGCCGTGGGATGTCGCCTACGCGGCCGAAAAGCTGCGCCAGCAGCGCTATGCGTTCTCCGAGAACGAGGTCAAGCAGTACTTCCCGGAACCGGCCGTGCTCAAGGGGTTGTTCACCGTCACCGAGACGCTGTTCGGCGTGCAGATCAAGCCCGACGACGCGCCGGTCTGGCACAAGGACGTGCGCTTCTTCCGCGTCGAGAACCGCGACGGCTCGCTCGTCGCGCAGTTCTACCTGGACCTGTACGCGCGCGAAGGCAAGCGCGGCGGCGCGTGGATGGACGACGCGCGCTCGCGCGCGAAGCGCGACGACGGCGTGCAGACGCCGGTCGCCTACCTGACCTGCAATTTCTCGGCGCCGGTCGGCGGCAAGCCCGCCTGCTTCACGCACGACGAAGTGATCACGCTGTTCCACGAGTTCGGCCACGGGCTGCATCACATGCTCACGCGCGTCGACGAACTCGGCGTGTCGGGCATCAACGGCGTCGAATGGGATGCGGTCGAGCTGCCGTCGCAGTTCATGGAAAACTTCTGCTGGGAATGGGACGTGCTGTCGTCGATGTCGTCGCACGTCGATACCGGTGCGTCGCTGCCGCGCGCGCTGTTCGACAAGATGATCGCCGCGAAGAACTTCCAGAGCGGGCTCGGCACGCTGCGCCAGATCGTGTTCTCGATGTTCGACATGCTGCTGCACGTCGATTTCGATCCGGCCGGCGCGGCCGGCGTGAACGCGTTCGCGCGCGAGATCAACGAGCGCTATCACGTGATTCCGCAGGCGCCGTTCTCGCGCTGGCCGAACACCTTCAGCCATATCTTCGCGGGCGGCTATGCGGCCGGCTACTACAGCTACAAGTGGGCCGAAGTGCTGTCGGCGGATGCCTACGCGGCATTCGAGGAAGCGGCTGCCGCCAGCGGCAGCGTGCTCGACGCGGCAACCGGCACGCGCTATCGCCGCGAGATCCTCGAGGTCGGCGGCAGCCGCCCGGCGATGGAGTCGTTCAAGGCGTTCCGCGGCCGCGAGCCGGAGATCGACGCGCTGCTGCGTCACAACGGGATGGCGTCGCCCGCGCACTGAGCGCAGCGCCCTTCGCTGCACCGCAAAGCACCGCTTCGGCGGTGCTTTTTTATTGCGCGGGCGGTTCGTCGTCGAACAGCGAGATCTGTCCGTGGCGCTCGGCCGTGTCTTCGTCGATGCGCACGCCGACGCCGAGCAGCCGCACTGGCTGCGCGCGCCGCAGCAGCCCTTTCGCGAGCAGCGTGACCGCCGTTTCCGCGTTGGTCGCGTCGGCCACGCACTCGACCGTCGTGCGCTGGAAATCGGCGAAGCGGATCTTCACGTACAGCTTGCGGATCGCGCGCAGCGCACCGGCCCGCTCGATCCGTGCATCGAGCTGCACGACCAGCCGGCGAATTTCCGCCGCGCATTGCTCGAGCGTCGTCAGGTCGGTCACGTAGGTCGTCTCGACGCTGACCGACTTGCGCTCCTGGTCGGCCTGCACCGGCCGCTCGTCGATCCCGCGCGCCAGTTCGTACAGGCGCCGTCCGAACGCGCCGAACTCGCGATGCAGATCGATCAGCGACCAGTCGCGCAGCTGCGCGCAGGTCTGGATGCCGAGCCGGTCGAGCCGCGACGCCGTCACCTTGCCGACGCCGTGCAGCTTGCGCACCGGCAGCGCCGCGACGAACGCGTCGACCTCGTGCGGGCGCACGACGAACAGGCCGTCGGGCTTGTTCCAGTCGGAGGCAATCTTCGCGATGAACTTGTTCGGCGCGACGCCGGCCGACACCGTCACGCCGACCGTCTCGTGCACGCGCCGGCGGATCTCGGTGGCGATCAGCGTCGCGCTGCCCTGGCAGCGCTCCGACCCGCTGACGTCGAGATACGCCTCGTCGAGCGACAGCGGCTCGACGTCGGGCGTGTAGTCGCGATAGATCGCCATGATCAGCCGCGAGGCCGCGCGGTACTTGTCCATCGCGGACGGCAGGATCAGCAGGTCCGGGCACTTGCGCATCGCGAGCGCCGACGACATCGCCGAATGCACGCCGTAACGCCGCGCCTCGTAATTGCAGGTCGCGATCACGCCGCGCTGGTCGGGCCGGCCGCCGACCGCGAGCGGACGGTTACGCAGCGACGGATCGTCGCGCATCTCCACCGACGCGTAGAAGCAGTCGCAATCGCAGTGGATGATCTTGCGCACGCGCGGCGTCGCCTCGCCCGGCGGCGGCAGGCCTGGATCGGTGCTCGGAGGGATGGTCGGATTCACGGTGCCGATACTGTACAAAAACACAGTGGGCGTTTCAACTGTCACGTGCGGCCCAGGCTGGCGGCCGGCGGCTGGCCGTCGCGCGCGGCAGCGCCGTACCGGCCCGCTTCGCACCGACCGTACCGCCGGGCGCACACGCGGCCGCCTATACTCGTCTGCCGCGACACACGACATGCAACAGGTGACGGATGAAGACGATCGGACTGATCGGCGGCATGAGCTGGGAATCGTCGGCCGAGTATTACCGGATGATCAATCGCCATTCGAAGGCGCTGCACGGCGGACATCACAACGCGAAGAGCGTGCTGGTGACGGTCGATTTCGCCGAGATCGAGGCGCTGCAGCGCACGCACGACTGGCCCGCGCTCGGCGAGCGCATGGCCGGGGCCGCGCGGCAGCTCGAAGCAGCGGGCGCCGAGCTGGTCGTGCTGACGACCAACACGATGCATCGCGTGTACGACGCGATCGAAGCGGCGGTCGCGCTGCCGTGCCTGCATATCGCCGATCCGACCGGCACGGCGCTGCGCGACGCGGGCATCGAGCGCGTCGCGCTGCTCGGCACGCGCTATACGATGGAACTGCCGTTCTACGCGGAGCGGCTGCGCGACCGCTTCGGCCTCGACGTGCTGGTGCCCGGCGACAGCCAGCGCGGCGACGTGCACCGGATCATCTACGACGAGCTGTGCCACGGCATCGTCGAACCGGCGTCGCGCGCGACCTACGTGCGGATCATCGAGTCGCTCGCGCAGCGCGGCGCGCAGGCGGTGATTCTCGGCTGCACGGAGATCACGCTGCTGATCGGCGCGGACGATTCGCCGCTGCCCGTGTTCGATACGACGGCGCTGCATGCGAAGGCCGCCGTCGAATGGGCGGCGGGTTGACTGTGGGGAGGGGCCGGGCCGTTCGGACCGGCCGCGACGCCTGTCTCGACGCATGGCATCCGGCGATGCGCGACGCATCGTGACACGACGGGCATCTCGATTTCGCGCGCAGCCTCGATGCGCAACCGGACAGCGCACGTCGAGCGAAAAAAGAAACCGGCGCCGGAAAACAAAAAACCCGGCAGAAGCCGGGTTCTTGTCGACGAAGCGCGCATCGGTCAGTGCGCTGCACATCGTCTGGTGTGCTTGGTTGCGGGGACAGGATTTGAACCTGTGACCTTCGGGTTATGAGCCCGACGAGCTGCCAGACTGCTCCACCCCGCGTCAGAGAAATAAATTATAGGGTGGTTAAGCACTTACGTCAACACTTTTGTCACATCCGTTTGCTTGTCGCCGCTGCGCGGGTCGAGCCGGACGCCGTCGCGCGGCGCATCGCACGCATTCGCGCGACGCGCTCGCGGTAAGATGGCGACCTTTGCATTCACGCTTCACGCGCCCTTCCGTACATGAAGATAGCAACTTGGAACGTCAACTCGCTCAACGTCCGCAAGCAGCACGTGCTCGACTGGCTCGCGCAAAGCGGAACCGACGTGCTGTGCCTGCAGGAGCTGAAGCTGCCCGACGAGAAATTCCCGCGCGCCGACCTCGAGGCGATCGGCTATCGCAGCTGGTTCACGGGACAGAAGACCTATAACGGCGTCGCGATCCTCGCGCGCGATACGCTGCCGTTCGACGAGTCGGACATCGTGCGCAACATCCCCGGCTTCGACGATCCGCAGCAGCGCGTGGTCGCCGTGACGATCGACGGCGTTCGCTTCGTGTCCGCGTATTTCCCGAACGGCCAGGCGCCCGACTCCGACAAGTTCGTCTACAAGATGCAGTGGCTCGATGCGCTGCAGGCGTGGCTGCGCGCGGAAATGCAGCGCTACCCGAAGCTCGCGCTGCTCGGCGACTACAACATCGCGCCGGAAGACCGCGACGTGCACGATCCCGCGAAATGGGAAGGCCAGAACCTCGTGTCGCCGCAGGAGCGCGCGCACTTCGCCCAGCTGATCGAACTCGGCTTCGTCGATGCGTTCCGCCGCTTCGAACAGCCCGAAAAAACCTTCACGTGGTGGGACTACCGGATGTTCGCGTTCCGCCGCAACGCGGGGCTGCGCATCGATCACATCCTGCTGTCGCCGGCGCTCGCCGACACCTGCACGTCGTGCGTCGTCGATCGCACGCCGCGCACCTGGGAACAGCCGTCCGACCACACGCCCGTCGTCGCGGTCGTCGGCTGACCCTGCGCCCGCGCGCCGTCAGCGACGCGCGGGCGCGGGCCCGAGATGGGCCCACAGGAACCCGAATTCGGCCGCATCGGATTCGGCCCGCTCCAGATCGTCGGCGCTGCCGTGGCCGCCGTCGGTGTTCTCCCAGTACCACACCCGGTCGTGACCGAGCGCGTGCATGCGCGCGGCCATCTTGCGCGCGTGCGCGGGATGCACGCGGTCGTCGCGCGTCGATGTCGTCAGCAGCAGCGGCGGATACGCGACGCCTTCGCGCACGCGGTGATACGGCGAATACGCGGCCAGCGCCGCGCCTTCGTCGCGATCGTCGGGATCGCCGTATTCGTCGAGCCACGCAGCGCCCGCATGCAGCTTCGGATAGCGCCGCATGTCGAGCAGCGGCACGCGGCACAGCACCGCGCCGAACAGCTCCGGGCGCTGCACCATGCAGGCCGCGACCAGCAGCCCGCCGTTGCTGCCGCCTTCGATGCCGAGCTGGGCCGCCGTCGTCACGCCGGTCGCGACCAGGTCCTCCGCCACCGCGATGAAATCGTCGAACGAGCGCTGCCGGTGCTCGCGCTGCGCATCGACGTGCCAGCGCGGTCCGAACTCGCCGCCGCCGCGGATATGCGCGAATGCGGCGACGCCGCCGCGTTCGAGCCATGCGATGCCGAGCGCGTCGCTGTAGCCCGGCAGGTTCGGCAGCGCGAAGCCGCCGTAGCCCGACAGCAGGCACGGCCGCGCGACGCGTACGTCGCCGTCGAGCGCGTCGCGCGGGCCGATCAGCGTGTACGGCACCAGCGTGCCGTCGCGCGAGCGCGCGCTGGCGCGGCGCACGACGAGCCCGGCCGCGTCGAACTGCACCGGCGGCCGGTCGAGCAGCACGCGGCGCGACGCCGCATCGGCCGCGCGATCGGCCAGATCGGCAAGCCAGCATTCAGGCGGATCGAGATAGGTGTCGACATCCACGTACACCTCGTCGTTCAGCGTCGACTCGACCGGCTCGACGTCGATCTGCGCGTCGCCCGGCCAGTCGAACGGCCGCGCATCCCAGCGCCAGGTGCCGTCGTCGGCCTGATGCGGCTGCCACAGCAGCGTGCGGTTGTGCACGTCGTCGAGCCAGCTCGCGATCAGCGTGTGGCGCGTATGCGTCCACGTGCATGCGGAGGTCGAAGGCTGCGGCGCAAACAGCGTGGTGAACGCGCGCGAACCCTCGAGAAACGCCTGCTCGCGAATCGCGAGCAGCGAGCCGCCCGCATGGCGCACGCCGTCGCAGTCCCAGTCGAGCCGCGGCTCCAGCACGAGCCAGCCTTCCCAGAAGCCGACCTCGACGTGCGTCGGCACGTCGTAGCGCGCCCACTCGCCCGCTTCGGTCAGCCGGTACGCATGCGCGTCGAAGAAGTCGACGCTGCGCCACGCGACGTGACGGCCGTCGATCGGGTCGAACCACGCGCCCGCGCTGATGTCGTCGGGCTCGCCGCGAAACACGACCGGCGCGTCGGCCAGCGGCGTACCGCGCACCCAGCGCCGCGCGTCATAGGGATAACCTGCCGCGGTCGCATGCGCTTCGCCGCGATCCCAGCTCACATAGACGGTATCGCGGTCGATCCAGCCCACCGTGTGATTGCCCGGCGTGTCGATCGTGAAGCCGTCGTCGACGAAACGGCGCTGCACCAGATCGAATTCGCGCACGACGACCGCATCGGCGCCGCCCGGCGACAGCGACAGCAGCGCGCGATCGCCGTCCGGATAGAGGATCGCGTCCTGCTCGAAAACCCACGACTCGCCCTCTTCGGCGCCGAGCGCGTCGACGTCGAGCAGCGTTTCCCAGTCGGGCCGGCCCGCGCGCCAGTCGTCCCAGCGCGCGCGGCGCCACAGTCCCTTCGGATGCAGGTCGTCCTGCCACAGGTCGTAGGCCCAGTCGCGCCAGCGGGTCGGAATCACCGGGCGCTCGCGCGGCAGATACGCCTGCGCGAGACGCGCGGCGAGCGCGCGATACGCATCGTCGTCGCGCAGCGCGGCGCGCGTGCGCGCATTCTGCGCGTCGACCCACGCGCGGGCGCGCGCGCTGCCGAGCGCTTCGAGATAACGGAACGGATCGGCCCCGGCGGGCCAGCGGAAAGATTCGGACATGACAAACCCGCGTGACGGCAAACCGCGATTATGTCCGATCGCGGCAGGCGCGACGCCCGCGCATGCCGCGTGTCGCGCTCAGGGCTCCAGATGCAGTTCCTGGATCTTGCGCGTGATCGTGTTGCGGCCGATGCCGAGCCGCTCGGCGGCCTCGACCTTGCGGCCGCGCGTGAAGTCGAGCGCCTCGCGGATCACGGCCGCCTCGAAGCGGCGCGCGAGCTCGTCCATCACGTCGGCCGAATTCTCGCGCAGCAGCCGCGCGACTTCGGTACGCAGCCCGCTCTCCCACAGCGGATAGCCGGCCGGCGCGCCGTTCGGTGCGGCCACCGCGGCAGGCAGGCCCGCCGGCGCCGCGTCGACGGCCGGCTGGACGCCCTGCGCATCGCCGCCGCCGTGCGCCTGCGCATCGTCGGCCGCCGCGACCGCCGGCGCGCCCGACGGCACGAGATCGGGCGGCAGGTCCTTGATCTCGACGGTCTGCGCGGGCGCCATCACGGTCAGCCAGTTCGCGAGGTTCTCGAGCTGCCGCACGTTGCCGGGAAACGGCAGCGACGTCAGGTACGCCAGCGCCTCGTCGGACACGCGCTTCGGCTCGACGCCGAGATCGCGGGCGCTTTTCTGCAGGAAATGGCGCGTGAGCAGCGGGATGTCGTCGCTGCGCTCGCGCAGCGGCGGCAGGCGCAGCCGGATCACGTTGAGCCGGTGATACAGGTCCTCGCGAAACAGCCCTTGCCGCACGCGCGATTCGAGGTTCTGGTGCGTCGCGGCGATCACGCGCACGTTCGCGCGCAGCGGATTGTGGCCGCCGACGCGATAGAACTGCCCGTCCGACAGCACGCGCAACAGGCGCGTCTGCAGGTCGAACGGCATGTCGCCGATTTCGTCGAGGAACAGCGTGCCGTTCTCGGCCTGCTCGAAGCGGCCCTGCCGCGTGGTCTGCGCGCCGGTGAACGCGCCGCGCTCGTGACCGAACAGCTCGGATTCGAGCAGGTCCTTCGGAATCGCCGCGGTGTTCAGCGCGATGAACGGGCCGTTCGCGCGCGGGCTGTGACGATGCAGCGCCCGCGCGACGAGTTCCTTGCCGGTGCCCGACTCGCCGGTGATCAGCACAGTCGCGGCCGAATGCGACAGGCGGCCGATCGCGCGGAACATGTCCTGCATCGCGGGCGCCTGGCCGAGCATCTCGGGCGCCTCGGCCACGCGGTCGTCCTGTGGTGCGCCGCTGCGCAGGCTTTCCTCGACCGCGCGGCGGATCAGCTCGACGGCCTTGTCGACGTCGAACGGCTTCGCGAGATACTCGAACGCGCCGCCCTGGAACGCCGCGACGGCGCTGTCGAGATCGGAGAACGCCGTCATGATGATGACGGGCAGGCCCGGCAGGCGCTCGTGCACCGCCTGCAGCAGCTCGAGGCCGGAACCGCCCGGCATCCGGATGTCGGACACGAGCACCTGCGGCGTCTCGTGGTCGAGCGCGGCCAGCGCGTCGCGCACGTTCGCGAAGCTCTTGGTCGCGAAGCTGTCCCGGGCGAGTGCCTTCTCGAGCACCCAGCGGATCGATTGGTCGTCGTCTACTATCCAGATCGGCTTCATAGGTCGGTCAGATATTGGTGAATCCGGTGAATCGCACTGTCGCCGCTCACGGGTCGAGCGGCAGCAGAATCTGAAATTCGGTACGTCCCGGGCGGCTTTCGACCTCGATCATCCCGTCGTGCTGCTGCACGAAGGTCTGCGCGAGCGTGAGGCCGAGGCCGCTGCCGTCGTCGCGCCCGGACACGAGCGGATAGAAGATCCGGTCGCGGATCTCTTCCGGAATGCCGGGCCCGTTGTCGATCACGTGCAAGTCCAGTGCCAGCTTGTACAGCCGCTTGGCGATCGTCACCTTGCGCGCGACGCGCGTGCGCAGCTCGATCTTCGCGTCGCCCTGCGCGATCCGCTCGCGCAGCGCCTGCGCGGCATTGCGCACGATGTTCAGCAGCGCCTGGATCAGCTGCTCCTTGTCGCCGCGCAGGTCCGGCACGCTGACGTCGTAGTCGCGCTCGATCGTGAGCCCGCGCGGGAATTCGGCGAGCATCACCGCGCGCACGCGCTCGCAGACCTCATGGATGTTCACGTCGCCGACGATGTGCGGATGCCGGTGCGGCTCCAGCAGTCGGTCGACGAGCGTCTGCAGGCGATCGGACTCCTTGATGATCACCTGCGTGTATTCGCGCAGCTCGCCGCGCTCGCGTTCGCCGAGCTCGAATTCGAGCAGCTGCGCGGCGCCGCGTATCCCGCCGAGCGGGTTCTTGATCTCGTGCGCGAGATTGCGGATCAGCTGCTTGTTGACCGCGGTCAGGTCGTGGATGCGCTCCTCGCGGTCGGTGCGCGACTGCCGTTCGTTCTCGAACAGCTCGACGAGCACGAAATCGGGCGCGCTCTCGAGGAAGCCGACGATCGCATGCACGTGCAGCGGCTCGCGGCCGGGCCGGTCGAGCACGGTGTCGAGATGCGTCGCATGAAAGCGCTCCTCGCCGATCGCGGTGATCGTCGACGCGAGCTCGTTCGCGTTCGGAAAGATCTCGCCCCACGGCCGCTGCGCGAGCTGGCGGCGCGAGATGTCGAGCATCGCCTCCGCCGACGGATTCGCGAACGCGATCCGCAGCGTCTTGCGGTCGAGCACCAGCACGACCGTCGGCAACGCCTCCAGCCCCGCCAGCAGGCCCGAGCGCGCGAGCCGCTCGTCGTCCGTCGGTTGCCCGGCGTGTCCTGTCTTCGCCTTGATCAGATTCTTCAGAACCATCGTGCGTGCGTGTCGCGCCTGCTGCGCCAGAAGCCAGAAAAAAGGAAATCGCGGAACAAAAAGGGGACGGCTGGGCGCCGTCCCCTTTTCAGACTCCGCCGTTCCCGCCGCGCGCCGCGCGACGGGAACGAACCGGCATGACGGCGCTGAATCGAAGCGCCATCGCCGATTACAGCGAGTAGTACATCTCGAACTCGATCGGATGCGTCGTCATGCGGAACTTCGCCAGCTCCTGCTCCTTCAGCGCGAGGTACGCATCGATCATGCCGTCCGTGAACACGCCGCCGCGCGTCAGGAACTCGCGATCCTTGTCGAGCGCTTCGAGCGCCTGGTCGAGGCCCGCGCAGACGGTCGGGATCTTTGCATCCTCTTCCGGCGGCAGGTCGTACAGGTTCTTGTCGGCCGCTTCGCCCGGATGGATCTTGTTCTGAATCCCGTCCAGACCGGCCATCATCAGCGCCGTGAAGCACAGGTACGGGTTCGCCATCGGATCCGGGAAGCGCGTCTCGATGCGGCGGCCCTTCGGGTTCGACACGTGCGGAATGCGGATCGATGCCGAGCGGTTGCGCGCCGAGTAGGCGAGCTTGACCGGCGCCTCGAAGTGCGGAACCAGACGCTTGTACGAGTTCGTCGTCGGGTTCGTGATCGCGTTCAGCGCGCGAGCGTGCTTGATGATGCCGCCGATGTAGAACAGCGCCTGTTCCGACAGGCCCGCGTAGCCGTTGCCCGCGAACAGGTTCTGGCCGTCCTTCCAGATCGACTGGTGAACGTGCATGCCCGAACCGTTGTCGCCGACGACCGGCTTCGGCATGAACGTCGCGGTCTTGCCGTACGAGTGCGCGACGTTATGGATGATGTACTTCGACCATTGCGTCCAGTCGGCGCGCTGCACCAGCGTCGAGAACTTCGTGCCGATTTCGTTCTGGCCCTGGCCCGCCACTTCGTGGTGGTGCACTTCGACCGGAATGCCGAGCTGTTCGAGCAGCAGGCACATTTCCGAACGCATGTCCTGGAACGTGTCGACCGGCGCGACCGGGAAGTAGCCGCCCTTCGTGCCCGGACGGTGGCCCGTGTTGCCGCCTTCGAAGTCCTTGCCCGACGACCACGGCGCTTCTTCCGAGTTGATCTTCACGAAGCAGCCCGACATGTCCGTGTTCCACTGGACCGAGTCGAAGATGAAGAATTCCGGCTCCGGACCGAAGTAGGCCGTGTCGCCGATGCCCGTGCTCTTCAGGTACGCTTCGCCGCGCTTCGCGAGCGAACGCGGATCGCGCTCGTAGCCCTTGCCGTCGGCCGGCTCGACCACGTCGCAGGTCAGCACGAGGGTCGACTCTTCGTAGAACGGGTCGACGAATGCCGCGTTCGGGTCCGGCATGAGCAGCATGTCCGACGCCTCGATGCCCTTCCAGCCGGCGATCGACGAACCGTCGAATGCATGACCGCTCTCGAACTTGTCTTCGTCAAACGCCGAAACCGGCACCGACACGTGCTGCTCCTTGCCGCGCGTATCCGTGAAGCGGAAATCGACAAACTTGACGTCCTCGTCCTTCACGAGCTGCATGACGTCGGCGACGGTTTTACTCATAACCTCTTCTCCTGATTGAACAATTCCGGCGGACTGGGAACCGCCTCGTTTATCGAGCTGACCGGGGATCAGGCTTTTGCGCAGCGCGCCCCGATTCGACCGAATTCTATAGAGCAGCTTCCGTGCCAGCATGCGCGAATCTGGCGCAAATCGCGCGGAGGCGCGCCGCCACGGGGGCCGGCTGCGCGATTCCGGGGCTCCGCGCCGCGTCGTCCGCCAACCGCATGCACCTCGTCGGTGCAATCTCGCCGACACGCCGCCGACATCGAATCATCTTGGTGCACGCGCGCCATTCTGCACCTTTTTGGTGAGCGCGTGTGCGGTGCGCGCGCGGCATCGCCACGGGAACGCCCGGGCGACGGTGCGGCGCTAGAATGTTCGTTTGACCGATATGGAGACTCCCTGCCATGAGTACGCTCGAACAGCTTTACGCGAAGGCCGACGAACGCCGCGCGCAAGGCTCGCTCAACTATGCCGGCGCGCTGCTGCCGGCCGAGGCATTCGAACTGCTGCAGCTCGATCCGTCGGCGCGCCTCGTGGACGTGCGCACTCGCGCCGAGCTCGACTGGATCGGCCGCCCGCTCGTCGGCGACGGCCAGTACCTGCATCTCGAATGGACGCGCTACCCGGGCGGCGTGCCGAACACCGGCTTCGTCGATGAACTGCGCGCGGCCATCACGCCCGACACGCCCGTGCTGTTCCTGTGCCGCAGCGCCGCGCGCTCGAAGCTCGCCGCCGTCGCCGCGTCGCAGGCCGGCTTCACGAAGGCGTTCGACCTGCTCGAAGGCTTCGAGGGCGCCAAGGACGCCGAAGGCCACCGCAAGACGGTGGACGGCTGGTGCTTCCGGAAACTGCCCTGGATCGGCGCCTGAGCGCGCGCCGAACCCGTTCGCGTCATCGTCGAGCCGGGCGATGACATGCCGATGACGGGCCGCATGACGGGCCGCATGACGGGCCGCGTTGCGCGGCCCGCTGCTTTTCTCCGGCCGGGCCGCAGCAAGCGCGAACGGGCCGTCAGCCCGGCGTGCCGGGCTCGACGATGTCGCCGCCGAGCAGGTGGACGCCTTCGCGCAGCTTCACGAACGCGGCCGCGACCGCTTCCGGCTCGCCCTTCACGCCAAGATCGATATGGCGGCGCGCATAGATGCCGCCGCGCTCGGCGTCGCCGACGCTCGGCAGGCTGAACACGCGCACGCCGGGGAAATCGCGCTCGATGCGCTCCATCAGCGGCGTGAGCGTCGATTCCGGCAGCTCGAACACGTACAGCGAGCGCTCCGCATGCGGCGTCGCGTAATGCAGGTGCGCGTACTTCGTGTCGAGCACCCATTCGATCATCGGCCACGCCATCACCGGGAAGCCCGGCATGAAGTGGAGATCGCCGACCGAGAAGCCCGGAATCCGGTTGTAGCCGTTCGGGATGATCGTCGCGCCGACCGGGAACACGCCCATGTTGAAGCGGTGCTGGTTTTCCGGCGAATCGAAGTCGACCGGGCGGTCGGGATCGGTATGCGTTTCGCGGATCCGCTCCTCGATCAGCCGCTTCGCTTCCGGATGCAGCTCGAGCGGCACGCCGAGCGCGGCCGCCGCGCACTGGCGCGTGTGGTCGTCCGGCGTCGCGCCGATGCCGCCCGTCGAGAACACGATGTCGCCCGACGCGATCGCGCGCGCCAGCGTCGCCGTGATGCGCGCCGGATCGTCGCCGACGTACTCGGCCCAGTCGAGCGCCAGGCCGCGCGCGCCGAGCAGCTCGATGATCTTCGCCAGATGCTTGTCCTGCCGGCGGCCCGAAAGGATTTCGTCGCCGATGATGATGATGCCGATGCTCATGCCTGCCCCAGGTCGATGGTGGTGGCGCGCGATGCCGCGCGCAGGTCTTCCAGCGCGCGCAGGCAATAGTGCCCGAACCACAGCGCCGAGAAGACGAGGATGAAAGCGTAAACCCAGATCATGGCCGCCGCGACGAACGGGAACAGCACCATCATCCAGATCGACGACACCCAGACGAAGGTCGGCACGGTGCCGAGCAGCCCGGTCGCGATGCCGATGCCGATCAGCGGCCAGCGGTGGCGCCGGATCAGTTCGCGGCGCTCGTCGCGGCTCGCATGCTGCGCGAGCGCGTCGTAGGTCATCACGCGATAGGTGAGCCAGCCCCAGATCACCGGCGGCAGCAGCGCGAAGAACGGCGGGATCAGCCACAGCGGGATCGTGACGATCAGCAGCACGACGCCGACGATCGCCGCCCCCAGCGAATTGAACACGCTGCCGAAGAAGGTGCCGCCGCGCTTCGCCTCCAGCGCGGCGAACTGCCGGTTCGACAGGTGCTTGACGACGACCGGCATCGAGATCGACGCGATCAGCAGCAGCACGGTCAGCACGATCAGCGGGATCGCGAGCGACACGACGACGAACGGCGCGACCACCGCATGCAGCTGCGACATGCCGATCGCGTCGAACGCGCGGTACAGCGCGGCCGTCAGCACGAAGCCGTCGAGCGCGCCGCGCGCGGCGTCGATCAGCGTCTGCCACGAGAACCACAGCAGCGCGCCCCAGAACAGCGCGGAGACGACGAACGGCATCAGGGTGAGCCACAGCATGCGCGGGTGCAGCGCACTCGCGAACGCACGGATGAAGGAGCGCAGCAGGTCGTTCATGCGAGCCTGTCTCGATGAGGAAAAACGGGGAAAGGATAAACCACGCGGCCCGCATGCGCCAAAGCACATGCGGGCCGCGGGGGAAAGCCGTTCAACGGGAAAACGGCCGGATCAGGCCGACGCCGCGCCGCGCTTGGCGGGGAACAGGCGCCGGAAGATCCGCACGAACGCGAGGCCGTGCTGCGCCCAGAAGCCGTCGCCGTAGGATACGCCCTCGATCTGGTCGCGAATGCCGGTCGGCTCGACCGTGCGGTTCCACGACGCGGTGCCGAACATCATGTCCCACCACGGGAACAGCACGCCGAAGTTGCAGCCGTACTTCGTGCCTTCGTGGCCATAGCCGACCGCGTGGTGGCGCCGGTGGAAGGTCGGGCTCACGAACAGGCGCTCGCCGAGCCAGCCGAACGACAGCCGCGCATTCGTATGCTGGATGCTCTGCATGAAGTTCGTGAACGCGGTCAGCACGACGAACTGCGACGGCGTCACGCCGATCACGAGCGCGATCGCCGCGAAGAAGCACGACTGGATCACATCGTCGAGCACGTGGTTGCGGTCGTCGCACCACAGCGACATCTGCCGCTGGCTGTGATGCACCGCATGCAGCTCCCACCAGATGCCGAACTTGTGTTGCCAGCGGTGGTACCAGTAGCCGGCGAAGTCGAGCACGACGAGGTAGATCGCGAACGTGACGAGCGGCTGCGAAGTCACGCCCGGCCACAGATAGTCGAGGTTGACGTTCGCGATGCCGTGCAGCCGCAGCCACGCCTGGAAGTTGTCGAACAGCGGCTGCAGCGCGAAGAAGAAGAACAGCGAGTAGATGCCGAGCTTCGCGATCGCCGTGTAGATCACGTCGACCCGCACCGCCCTGCGGCTGGTCCAGCGCTCGACCGGCACCAGCGCCTCGAGCGGGCGCAGCAGCACGAACATCAGCACCATCTGCAGCGCGCCGACGATCACCCAGTACAGCGCGTCGTAGGTGTCCTCGTCGTAGTCCATCAGGTTGAACTTGAAGAGGAGCGGCTGCACGACGTCGACGTACAGCCAGGTCTGGATGTCCGACACGAACGCATCGATCAGGTGCAGCATGGCCCGCCTCCGTTCGTCACGCGCCGTTCGCCGCGCGCCACGGCGCGCGATCGTAGAAGTAGATGCCGTGCGGCGAGCGGCCGACGGCGATCGTCTGCACCAGCTTGCGCGACGCCAGGTCGATGATCCCGACCTTCTTCGCGAAGCGGAACGTCACCCATAGCGTCTTCTTGTCGGCCGACAGCTCCATGTCGTCCGGGCCCGGCAGCAGGCCGGTGATGTCGCCGACGTTGGTCAGCGTGTTCTCGTCGATGATGCTGATCGTGTTCGCGACGCGGTTGGTCACCGCGACGTGCGTGCCGTCGGCGAGCGAGCGGAAGTTGTGCGCGCCCTTGCCCGTGTAGATCTGCTTGACGACCTTCTGGTTGCGCCAGTCGACCACGGCGACGTAGTCCGCGCCGGTCATCCCGACCAGCAGGTACTTGTCGTCGGGCGTGAGCCACAGGCCGGCCGGCACCTTGCCGACCTTCATCTTCCACTTGACCGTCTGCGTCGGCAGGTCGATCGCCGCGATCTCGCCGGACACCTGCAGCGACACGAGCAGCGTCTTGCTGTCCTTGGTGAACGCGAGGTGGCTCGGCATCACCGCGAGCGGCACGCGCTTCGCGAGATGCAGGTCGCGGCCGTCGTAGCCGTAGATGTCGACGCGGTCGAGGCGCAGGCCGGCCGCCGCGAACCACTTGCGGTCCGGCGAGAAGCCGAGCTGGTACGGGTCGTCGATCCCTTCGACGGTGCGCTGCAGCTTGCCCGTCTTCGGATCGAGGAACATCAGGCTGTTCGAGACCGAATTCGCGACGATCAGCGACGAATTGTCGGGCGTCGCCATCAGGTGATGCGGTTCCTTGCCGGTCGGCATCGTGCCGACGACCTCGCGGGTCTGCTGGTCGATCAGGGAAAGCGTCGCCTCGGCCGAATTGAGGACGATCACGTTATTCGCGTGTGCGGCGGGCGCCAGCACGGCGGCGGCCAGCGCAAGCGTGCGGCCGAGGGAAAGGAAAGTGCGCATGAAGACTCACGTCGAGGAACAACCGTCATTGTAAAACGTTCGGCCGGCCCCGCCGGTTGACGGAGGCCGGCGTTGCGCCACTTCGACGCACGCCGCCGGCGGCATGCGCGGCGCTGGCCGGCCGCCGGCCCAAGCCGGCAGCCGCACGGGCCGGGCAGGCGGTCGCGCGTCAGCGCTGCATCGATTCCCAGACCTTGTACAGGCGCTTGACAGAGACCGGCATCGGCGTGCGCAGTTCCTGCGCGAACAGCGAAATTCGCAGTTCTTCGAGCAGCCAGCGGAATTCGGCAAGGCGCGGGTCGACCACGCCGCCGCGCTGCGACACCGCGCGCTGGTATTGCTGGACGAGCGGCTGCAGCTCGCCGGCCTGCTTCGCGTCGCGCGCCGGATCGGCCTTCAGCTTGTCGATCCGCAGCGCGATGCCCTTCAGGTAGCGCGGGAAATGCGCAAGCTGCGCGTAAGGCGTGTCGATCACGAAGCGCTTGCCGACCAGCGCGCCGAGCTGCTGCTGCAGGTCCGCGTACGCGGACGCGAACGGCTTCGCCTGCGCGAGCTTCTTCGCGAGCCCCGCGTATTCGGCGAGGATCTGCCCGACGAGCCGCGCGATCTCCTGCGCGAGCAGGTTCAGGCGGCTGCGGCCCTCGTCGCGGCGCGCATGGAAGCTCGCGTCGTCGTCGGGCAGCGGGTCCTGCAGGCACGCGCGGTCGAGCGCCGTGTCGATCAGCTGGTCGCGCAGCTCGTCCTGCGTGCCGAGCGACATGTACTGCATCGCCATCTCGCGCAGGCCCGGCAGGTTCTTCTCCAGGTACTTGATCGGCTCCTTCAGCTGCAGCGCGAACAGCCGGCGCAGGCCTGCGCGGTGGATGCGCGCGGCTTCCTCGGGCGAGTCGAACACCTCGACGTCGCAGTGGCTGCCGCGATCGACGAGCGCCGGATAGCCGTACAGCGTCTGGCCGCGCCGGCGGATTTCCAGCAGCTCGGGGAGTTTGCCGAAATTCCACGTCGTCAGGTTCTCGTACAGCGCGGTCGCGCCGGCTTCGGCCGGGACGGCCGTGTGCGGCGCCGCGCCCTTGCCGCCGCTGCCGCCCTTGCCGCTGCGACCGGCGTCGCCGCCCGCGGCGGCCGGCATCGTCGCGGCGCCCGCGTCGGCGTCGCCGCCGGCCGCGATCGTCGATGCCGCCGCGATCTTCTGGAACTGCTGCTGCGCCTGCGCGCCGAGCTCCTGGCGAAGCTGCGCGAGATTGCGCCCCATCGCGAGCTGGCGGCCGTGCTCGTCGATCACCTTGAAGTTCATGAACAGGTGCGCGGGCAGCGTTTCGAGCTTGAAGTCGGCCGTCTTCATCGCGACCTGCGTCTCGCTGCGCACGTCGGCGATCAGCGCCTCGACGAGGCCGCCCGCGCCGAAGCGCTCGCGGCCCGTGCGCTCGACGAAGCCGGCCGCGTATTCGGGCAGCGGCACGCAGTGGCGGCGCAGCTTCTGCGGCAGCGACTTCAGCAGCAGCTGCACCTTTTCCTTCAGCATCCCCGGCACCAGCCACTCGCAGCGGCGCGCGTCGACCTGGTTCAGCGCGAACAGCGGCACCGCGAGCGTCACGCCGTCGCGCGGCGTGCCGGGCTCGAAATGATAGGTCAGCGCCATCTCGACGCCCGCCATCGTCGCGCGCTTCGGGAACAGCTCGGTCGTCACGCCGGCCGCCTCGTGGCGCATCAGGTCGTCGCGCGACAGGTACAGCAGGCGCGGCTTGTCCTCGGACTGGCCGCTTTTCTTCACCTCGTCGCGATACCAGCGCTCGAATGCGGCGCCCGTATGGATGCCGTCCGGAATCGCGTGGTCGTAGAACGCGTAGATCAGCTCGTCGTCGACCAGCACGTCCTGCCGGCGCGACTTGTGCTCGAGCTGCTCGATGTCGGCGAGCAGCTTGCGGTTGTGCGCGAAGAACGGCAGCTTCGTGTCGAACTCGCCTTCGACGAGCGCGCCGCGGATGAACAGCTCGCGCGCCCGCGCCGGATCCTGCCTGCCGAACGCGACGCGCCGCCGGTGATAGATCGGCAGCCCGTACAGCGTCGCGCGCTCGAACGCGCTGACCTGCGCGGGGCGCTTCTCCCAGTGCGGCTCGGACAGCGACTTCTTCAGCAGGTGCGCGCCGATCTTCTCGACCCACTCCGGCTCGATCTTCGCGAGGCAGCGCGCATACAGCCGGCTCGTCTCGACGAGCTCGGCCGCCATCACCCAGCGGCCGGCCTTCTTCGCGAGCGCGGAGCCCGGCCACAGGTAGAACTTGATCCCGCGCGCGCCGAGATAGTGCGGATCGTCGTCGGCCTTCATGCCGAGGTTGCCGAGCAGGCCCGTCAGCAGCGCCAGATGCACCTGCTCGTAGGTCGCGTCGGCTTCGTTGAGGCGCCAGCCGTGCTCGCGCACGACCGTCAGCAGCTGCGAGTGGACGTCGCGCCACTCGCGCAGCCGCAGGTGCGACAGGAAGTTCTGCCGGCACGCGTCGATCAGCTGGCGGTTCGACTTCTTGTGCGCGACCGCTTCCTCGAACCATGCCCAGATCTTCAGCCACTGCAGGAATTCCGAGCGCTCGTCGGCAAAGCGCCGATGCGCCTGGTCGGCCTGCTCCTGCGCTTCGATCGGGCGGTCGCGCGGATCCTGCACGGACAGCGCGCTGGCGATGATCAGCACCTCGCGCAGCGACTGCTGGTCGCGCGCGGCGAGAATCATCCGGCCCACGCGCGGGTCGAGCGGCAGGCGCGCGAGTTCGCGGCCGAGCGGCGTCAGCGCGTTGTCGTCGTCGACCGCGCCGAGCTCGTTGAGCAGCTGGTAGCCGTCCGCGATCGCGCGGCCCGGCGGCGGCTCGAGGAACGGGAAGGTTTCGATCGCCGTCAGGTGCAGCGACTTCATCCGCAGGATCACCGACGCGAGCGACGAGCGCAGGATTTCCGGATCGGTGAAGCGCGGCCGCGCCTGATAGTCGCTTTCCTCGTACAGGCGGATGCAGATGCCGTCGGCCACGCGGCCGCAGCGGCCCGCGCGCTGGTTCGCGGCGGCCTGCGAGATCGACTCGACCTGCAGCTGCTCGACCTTGTTCCGGTACGAATAGCGCTTCACGCGTGCGAGACCCGTGTCGACGACGTAGCGGATCCCCGGCACCGTCAGCGAGGTCTCGGCGACGTTGGTCGCGAGCACGATGCGGCGCGCGTTCGACGCCTTGAACACCTTGTCCTGGTCGGCCGCGGACAGCCGCGCGAACAGCGGCAGGATCTCGGTATGCGGCGGGTGATGCTTGCGCAGCGCCTCCGCGGCTTCGCGGATCTCGCGCTCGCCGGGCAGGAACACGAGCACGTCGCCCGGGCCTTCCCGGCACAGCTCGTCGACCGCGTCGACGATCGCGTCCATCAGGTCGCGCTCGGCCTCGCGCGCGGTTTTCACGCGGTCGCGGCTTGCGGTGCCTTCGGCATGCTTCACCGCCGGCCGATCCTCGGCCACCGGGCGGTAGCGCACCTCGACCGGATACAGCCGCCCGCTCACCTCGATCACGGGCGCGGGGCGCGCGTCGGTGCCGAAATGGCGCGCGAAGCGATCGGCGTCGATCGTCGCGGACGTGACGATCAGCTTCAGGTCCGGCCGCTTCGGCAACACTTCCTTCAGGTAGCCGAGCAGGAAGTCGATGTTCAGGCTGCGCTCGTGCGCCTCGTCGATGATCAGCGTGTCGTACGCCTTCAGCAGCGGATCGGTCTGCGTCTCGGCGAGCAGGATGCCGTCCGTCATCAGCTTCACCGACGCGCCCGGCGCGAGATTGTCGGTGAACCGCACCTTGTAGCCGACCACTTCGCCGAACGGTGTGCCGAGTTCCTCGGCGATCCGGCGGCCGGTCGACGACGCGGCGAGACGGCGCGGCTGCGTATGGCCGATCAGGCCCGTGCCGCCCGCGCCGAGGCCGCGGCCAAGTTCGAGACAGATCTTCGGCAGCTGCGTGGTCTTGCCCGAGCCGGTCTCGCCGCACACGATGACGACCTGATGACCGGCGATCGCGCGCGCGATCTCGTCGCGGCGGGCCGACACCGGCAGGCTTTCGGGAAACGTGATCGGCGGAATCGGGTTCGGGGCGACGGCCGCGCGCGGCGCACGCTCGCGGCGCGGCGCGCGCGCGTCGGGCGCGGCCGGCTGGCGCGGCTCGCCGCGCCGTTCGCCGCCGGGCGACCGGCCTTGCTGCGGCGTCGGCGGCTGGCCCGATGCCTGGCCCGATGCCTGGCCCTTCGCCTGGTCCTTTACCTGGCCCTGCTGCTGGCCCTGCTGCTGGCGCGCGTCGGCCGCACCATCCGGGTGCCGGGCCGACGGCGTCTTGGCCCGCGTCGGCGCGGGACTTTTAGGTACATTCGACATGGGGGCGCATTATAATCCCGCCCATGAATTCCCAAACCGACCTCCCCCCCGCCCAGACCGGCGACACGAACCCGCCGGCCGCCGACGATACGGCCGCCAGCCACGCGCAGTTCGTCGACTGGATGCGCTCCGTCGCGCCCTATATCCACAAGTTCCGCAACAACACGTTCGTCGTGGGGTTCGGTGGCGAGGTGGTGCAGCAGGGGCTGCTGAACGCGCTCGTGTCCGATATCGCGCTGCTGCAGGCGATGGGCATCCAGATCGTGCTGGTGCACGGCTCGCGGCCGCAGGTCGAGGAGCAGTTGAACCTGCACGGTGTCGAATCCGAGTTTTCGCACGGGCTGCGCATCACCGATGCGCGCGCGCTCGAATCGGCGAAGGAAGCGGCCGGCGAAGTGCGCCTCGACATCGAGGCCGCGATCAGCCAGGGCTTGCCGAACTCGCCGATGGCGCACGCGCACATCAGCGTCGTGTCGGGCAACTTCGTGACCGCGCGGCCGGTCGGGATTCTCGACGGGGTCGATTTCGCGCATACGGGCATCGTGCGCAAGATCGATGCCGAATCGATCCGCCATTCGCTCGCGAGCCGCAAGCTCGTGCTGCTGTCGCCGCTCGGTTTCTCGCCGACCGGCGAGGCGTTCAACCTGTCGATGGAAGACGTCGCGTCGGCCGCCGCGATCGCGCTGCGCGCCGACAAGATCGTGTTCCTGACCGAAGGGCCCGGCATCGTCGACGACGAAGGCGCGCTGATTCGCGAAATGTCGCTCGATTCGGCCGCCGACCTGCTCGACTCCGGCGACCTGCAGGGCGACGACGCGTTCTTCCTGAAGCATGCGATCCGCGCCTGCCGCGGCGGCGTCACGCGCGCGCACCTGATTCCGCAATCGCTCGACGGCAGCATGCTGCTCGAACTGTTCCTGCACGACGGCGTCGGCACGATGATCTCGTACGAGAACCTCGAGAGCCTGCGCGAGGCGACGCCGGACGACGTCGGCGGCATCCTGTCGCTGATCGAGCCGCTCGAGATGGACGGCACGCTGGTGCGGCGCGGCCGTCACCAGATCGAACGCGACATCGATCACTTCTCGGTGATCGAGCACGATGGCGTGCTGTTCGGCTGCGCGGCGCTGTATCCGTACCAGCAGGAGAAGATCGGCGAAATGGCGTGCCTGACGGTCGCACCGGAAGCGCAGGGCTCCGGCGACGGCGAGCGCCTGCTCAAGCGCATCGAGCAGCGCGCGCGGGCGCGCGGCCTCACGCACATCTTCGTGCTGACGACGCGCACCGAGCACTGGTTCCTCAAGCGCGGCTTCGTGAAGGCGACCGTCGACGACCTCCCCGAAGACCGCCGCAAACTCTATAACTGGCAGCGCAAGTCGCTCGTGCTGATGAAGCAGCTCTGAGCGCAGGCACGCCTGCCCTTCCCCCAGACCGATTACAGGAGAAGTACACGATGGCTCGAATGATTCAATGCGCGAAGCTCGGCAAGGAAGCCGAAGGCCTCGATTTCCCGCCGCTGCCGGGCGAACTCGGCAAGCGCATTTACGAAAGCGTGTCGAAGGAAGCGTGGCAGGGCTGGCTCAAGCAGCAGACGATGCTGATCAACGAGAACCGCCTGAACATGGCCGATCCGCGCGCGCGCCAGTACCTGATGAAGCAGACCGAGAAATACTTCTTCGGCGAAGGCGCGGACCAGGCGTCCGGCTACGTGCCGCCGACGGAAGGCTGACGCGCGTCGCGCGGCCGGCACACGGCCGGCCTGGCGGTCACGCGAAAACGGCACCGTGCAGTTCGTTCTGCACGGTGCCGTTTTCGTTTCGGGCGGTGCGATCGATCCTGACGCGCCGGCGCGTCCGTGTGGCACGCCGCCCCGGCCGACTCACCCGGCCGGCTTCAGCGCGCCGCGCCCGTCGCCGCTGTCGCCCGTGCCGGCCTGCTCCGGCTCGCCCGCCGCGTGTTCGGCGCCCCACTCGGCCGCGTCGCTGCGCTCGGCCGTCGACAGCTCGTCCGCGCGATGGCCGGTGCGGTTCAGCAGCGCGAGCATGCAGAGCAGCGACACCAGCGCATAGACGCCCGACGCGATCGCGACGCCGACGATGCTGCCGGTCGCGTTGAGGATCGCCTGCGCGAGCACCGGCGTGCCGCCGCCGACGACCAGCGCGCTCAACTGGTACGCAAGCGACAGCCCCGTATAGCGGATGTTCGCCGGGAACACGCGGGCCAGCACGCCCCCCACCGCGCCGTAGAACATCGCCGACGGAATCGTCGAGATGCACATGCCCGCGACAGCCATCCAGTACGACCCCGTGCCGACCGCGTGGAACATCACCGGCATCAGCACGATCTCCGGAATCAGGATCCAGCACATCGCACGGCGCATGTCGACCTTCGACACGAACCACGCGCCGACCGGCTGCATCAGGAACTGCACGACGAGCGACATCGACAGGATGCCGAGGAAGGTGCCCTGCGCGTAGCCGAGCTCCTTGGTCGCCCACGACAGCGCGAACGTGCTGCGGAAGTACGTGACGTTGATCACGGGCAGCGTGCCGGCGGCGAGCAGCACGACCACCCAGTGATCGCGCACGACTTCGCGCAGCGGCAGCTTCACGGTGCGCTTGCGCGCGAGCACGCGCTGCATGTCGACCGACTCCTCGAGCTTCAGCCGGATCACCATCCCGACGATCACGAGCACCGCCGACAGCAGGAACGGAATGCGCCAGCCCCACATCAGGAAATCGGGCGTCGGCATCGCGCTCAGCGCGAAGAACGCGCCCGTCGCGAGCAGGTTGCCGGTCGGCGAGCCCTGCTGCGCGAATGCCGCGTAGAGAATGCTCTTGTGCTTCGGCGCGTTCTCGCTCGCGATCAGCACCGCGCCGCCCCACTCGCCGCCGACCGCGATGCCCTGCAGCACGCGCAGCACGACGAGGCCCGCCGGCGCCCATACGCCGATCTGCGCGTAGGTCGGCAGCAGGCCGATGCCGGTCGTCGCGAGCCCCATCATCACCAGCGTGATGACGAGCGCGGTCTTGCGGCCGACGCGGTCGCCGAGATGGCCGAACACGATGCCGCCGAGCGGTCGCGCCGCGAAGCCGGCCCAGAACGTGACGAACGCGAGCAGCGTCGCGACGCCCGGATCCATCGCGCTCGAAAAGAACACCTTGCCGAACACGAGCGCGGCGGCCGTGCCGTAGATATAGAAGTCGTACCATTCGATCGTCGTGCCGACGAAGGCCGCGAGCGCGGCGCGGCCGGGCTTCGGGGACGAGGCGGGTTGGGTTTGCGGACCGGTCATCGATGTCTCCATGTTCGTTGTCGGCGGCGCGACTGTCGCGCGCCTTGTCCGTTTGGCCGGTAACGCGCCGCCGGCCGGCGGCGGCCCGTCAGCCGGGCGGTTCCTGGTCGGGCGCCGCCTTCAGCACGCCGGCGTCGAGCAGCTGCTGCTGGCGCTCGGGATCGATGCCGAGCCGGTCGAGCACCGCGCGCGTGTCGCGGCCGAGCGCCGGCGGCGGCGAACGGTAGGTCGCCGGCGTGCGCGACAGCTTCACCGGCGATGCGGTGCCGCGGTACGCGCCGAGTTCGACGAACAGGTTGCGATGCAGCGCATGCGGATCGCATGCGACGTCGGCCACCGTACGCACCGGCCCGCACGGCACGCCGGCCGCCATCAGGTCGCGCGCGAGCGGTTCGCACGCATGCGCGGCGAGCCGCGCCTCGAGTTCGGCCTTCAGCTCGGGCCGGTGCGCGCAGCGGCTGCGGTTGTCGACGAAGCGCGGGTCTCCGGCAAGCGCGGGCGCGCCGAGATGCGCGACGAGCCGCGCGAACTGCCGGTCGTTGCCGACCGCGAGAAAGATCGGCGCAGTCGCGGTGCGGTAGCTGTCGTACGGCGCGATGTTCGGATGCGCGTTGCCGCTGCGCTCGGGCACGCGCCCCGAGCCGAAGAAGTTCGGCAGGTGCGGATGCAGCAGCGACACGCCGCAGTCGTACAGCGCGATGTCGATCGACTGCCCGCGCCCGCTCTTGTCGCGCTCCGCGAGCGCCAGCAGGATCCCGGCGAGCGCATTGAGCCCCGTGACCATGTCGACGATCGGCAGGCCGATGCGCGTCGCGTCGCCGTCGCGTTCGCCGTTTACGCTCATCAGCCCCGCCATCGCCTGGATCACCGCGTCGTAACCGGGCAAGCCGCCGAGCGGGCCGTCGTCGCCGAACCCCGTCACCGCGCAGTGGATCAGGCGCGGAAAGCGCGGCTGCAGGTCGCGCGCGTAGTCCATCCCCCAGCGCGCGAGCGTGCCGGGCTTGAAGTTCTCGACGAGCACGTCGGCGTCCTCGAGCAGGCGCCACAGGATCGCGCGCCCTTCGTCGCGCGACAGGTCGAGCGCGAGCCCTTCCTTGTTGCGGTTCACGCCCATGAAGTACCAGGCCGTCTCGCCGACGAACGGCGGCCCCCAGCCGCGCGTCTCGTCGCCGCCCGGCGGCTCGACCTTGATCACCGTCGCACCGTGATCGGCGAGCGCCTGCGTGCAGTACGGGCCGCCGAGCACGCGGCTCAGGTCGACGACCTTCAGGCCGTCCAGCGCACCGCGCGACGCGCTCATCGCGTCACCTCCGGCAGCAGGTCGAGCGCCATGTCGAGCGGCACGGGCGCGCCGCGCAGCAGTGCGCCGATCGCCGCCGATTCGTCGTCGTGCGAGGCCGGCGCGAGCGGATCGACGGGCAGCAGCTTGTAGCGCGCAAGCAGGTGTGCGAGCGCGAGGCGGCGGAAGTCCGGCGCGAGCTGCGCGCCTTCGCACGCCATCAGCACGGCCGCGCTCGCGTAGTACAGCGCGGACGCGGCCTGCCGCACGCACGCGTCGTCGCCCGCCGATGCGACGCGAGCGAGCGCGTCGCACGCCCGCGCCAGGATGCGCCGCAGCGCCGCGCGGCTCGCGTCGGGCAGCGGCGCCGCGCCGAGCCGGTCGCCGAGGAACGCGCGCAGCGCATCGAGCGCCTGCTCGCGCTGCGCGGCGCGCGCGACGTCGAGCGCGACGATGTTGCTGGTGCCCTCCCAGATCGAGCCGAGATGCGCATCGCGCACCAGCCGCGCGTCGCTCCATTCCTCGATATAGCCGGTGCCGCCGCGCACTTCCATCGCGTCGCCCGTCACGCGGCGCGCGTCGCGGCACGCGCGGAACTTGATCAGCGGCGTCAGGATGCGCACGCAGCGCGCGGCCTGAAGGTCGCCCGCGTCGGCCTGCGGCAGCAGCAGCGCGATCTGCATGAACATCGCGCGCGCGGCCTCGGCGGGCAGCAGCATCTTGATCAGCTGGCGCTGCATCAGCGGCATCTCGATCAGCTTGCGGCCGAATGCCTCGCGGTGCGCGGCGACATGCAGCGCCTCGTTCAGCGCGCGCCGCATCAGCCCCGCCGCGCGCACGCCGTTCGACAGCCGCGACATGTTGATCATGTCGGCCATCTGGTGAAAGCCGCGGCCGATCTCGCCGATCAGGTAGGCCTGCGCGCCTTCGAGCGCGATTTCGCCGCTCGCCATCGAACGGCTGCCGAGCTTGTCCTTCAGGCGGATGATCCGGTAGCGGTTGCGCGTGCCGTCCGGCAGCGTCTTCGGCAGCAGGAACAGTGCGAGGCCCTTGATGCCTTCCGGTGCGCCGTCGGGGCGCGCGAGCACCATCGCGAGATCGGCGTCCGCGTTCGAGCAGAACCACTTGTCGCCGTACAGCCGCCACACCGCGTTGCCCTGCGCGTCGGTGTCGCGCGCCGCGCGCGTGGCGATCCGGCCGACGTCGGAGCCGGCCGCCTGCTCGGTCATGAACATCGCGCCCTGGTACAGCGTGTCGAAGTCGCGCGACGCCAGCTTCGGCAGATAGTGCGCGACGAGATCGGGATCGCCGAAGCGGCGCAGCGTGCGCGTCAGCGAATCGGTCATGCTGACCGGGCAGCACAGCCCGAATTCGGCCTGCACGAACAGGAAGGTCAGCGCGTACTTGACGAGCGGCGGCACCGCGTCGGACCGGTGGCTCAGCGCCGCGAGCCCCAGCTCGGAATACGCGACGCGTTCGAGCGCGACATAGGCGGGATCCTTGTCGATGCGCTGCACGGCCTCGCCGCGCCGGTTGCGATGTTCGAGCACGGGCGGATGCTTGTCCGCGCGCGACGCCCATGCGTCGAGCTCGTCCGACACGCGCGCGCCGAGCGCACGCAGCTGCGGTTCGAGTTCGGCGTATTGCGCGTCGCCGAGGTGCAGCTTCAGCAATGCGCCAAGATCGGGATCGGCGGTGAAGAAATTGACGCCCCGGCTGTCGGGGATGTTGGATGCGCCGGCGGCCGGCGGTCGAGCGGTGTCGTTCATGCGTGCGTCTCCGGTGTCGGCCGGCCGCGTGGCTGCTGCCCCGCGCCGGCGCTCTGTCAGGCTTTCCGGACAGCGTAGGCGCGCGGTCGATAAGCGTCCAATACAGGATTTATCCGGTACGATAGACGGCACTTATCGATGCCGGCGCCGGGAGGAGACACCATGGAACTGAGGCAGTTGCGCTACTTCGTGGCGGTCGCCGAGGAGCTGCATTTCGGGCGCGCGGCCAAGCGCCTGTTCATCTCGCAGCCGGCGCTGAGCTTCGACATCCGCAAGTTCGAGGATGCGCTCGGCGTGCAGCTGTTCTCGCGCACCAACAAGGCGGTCGCGCTGACCAACGCGGGCGAGGTGCTGCTCGGCGAAGCGCGCCGGCTGCTGCTGCAGGCGGCCGAGGCCGAGCGCCTGACGGTGCGCTCCGCGTCGGGCCTGGCGGGCCGGCTGCGGATCGGCTTCGTCCATTCGATGCTGTATCGCGGGCTGCCCGACGCGGTGCGGCGCTTCGAAGCCGACTATCCGGGCGTCGAGGTCGTGCTGAGCGAGATGAATACGCACGCGCAGGTGCAGGCCGTGCAGCGCGGCCAGATCGATCTCGGCTACGCGCACTGGGGCCACTTCCCGCCCGAGGTCGAATCGACGCCCGTCTATGCGGAGCCGTTCGTCTGCTGCCTGCCGGCCGCGCACCCGTTCGCGCGGCGGCGGCAGGTCGCGCTCGCCGCGCTGGCGACGGAGCCGTTCATCCTGTTTCCGCGCGACGCGGCGCCGCACTATCACGACCTGATCATCGCGCAGTGCGTGAACGCGGGATTCAGCCCGCTGATCCGCCACGAGGCGCGGCTCTGGCAGACGATCCTGTCGATGATCGAGTTCGGGATGGGCGTCGCGCTGGTGCCGCGCGTGCTGCAGCAGGTGAAGAGCGACCGGCTCGCGTTCCGGCCGCTGAAGGATGCGTCGCTCGAATCGCGCACGCTCGAGCTGAAGCGCAGCGGCAGCGCGGAACCGGTCGCGCTGCGCTTCGCCGGGTATGTGCGCGCGTCGATCGACGCGCTGCCCGCGCTGGCGGGCTAGCGTCCGGTCGCGCCAGCGCGCGAACCGTCGCCGGCGCGCCGTTACTTCGCCTCCGGCTGGAGCGCGGGCTGCGCGCGGCGATACCACACCGCGTAGACGACGGACAATGCGGCCAGGAACGGGATGCCGAAGATCAGCGTCATGTGGAATTCCGGCGTGAAGTAGGTCGTCGCCATCACCGCGATCATCAGGCCCGCGCCGAGCAGCGTCAGCACCGGAAAGCCGCGCATCCGGAAGGCGGGCGCCGGCAGCCCGAGCGCCGCGCGACGACGCCGGAAGCAGTAGTGCGTGACGAAGATCATCATCCACGTGAACAGCGCGCCGAACATCGATACCGACATCATGATCGTGAACGACGCGTCCGGATACAGCACGCTCAGCACGGTCGCGAGCGCGATGCCGAGCGTCGACAGCATCAGCGCGCCGAACGGCACGCCGCGCGCGTTCACTTCGCCGAGCGCCTTCGGCGCGTGCCCCGCGCGCGACAGGCTGAACATCATCCGCGTCGTGATGTAGAGCTGGCTGTTCATCGCCGACAAGGCCGCGATCAGCACGACGAAATTGATCAGCCCCGCGGCGCCCGGCAGGTGGATCGCCTCCATCACCTTGACGAACGGGCTCTCGTCGCGCCCGGCCGCCGTCCACGGCACGATCGCGAGCATCAGCGCGAGCGTGACGAGATAGAACAGCACGAGCCGCACGATCGTCGAGCGGAACGCGCGCGTGACCGCGCGCTCGGGATCCTGCGCCTCGCCGGCCGCGACCGCGATCATCTCGATGCTCAGGTAGCTGAAGATCGACACGATCACCGCCACCCACATGCCCCACATGCCTTTCGGGAAGAAGCCGCCGTGACCGGTGTAATGATGGAAGCCCGCACGCGCCGCGCCGCTGCCGACGAGCTCGGGATTGCCGAACACGACATATGCGCCGAGCGCGATGAAGCCGACGATCGCCGCGATCTTCACGACCGAGAAGCCGTACTCGACCGCCCCGAACACGTCGACGCTGCGCGCGTTGACGAACACGAGCAGCGCCGAGAAAGCGACGATCCATACCCAGCCGGGCACGCCCGGAAACCAGTACTTCATGTACAGCGCGATCGCGGTGACCTCGGTGCCGACCGCGAGCACGATGCACGCCCAGTACGCGTAGCGCACCAGGAAGCCGGCCCACGGGCTCACGTAATGCTCGGCATATGCGCCGAACGAACCGGAGGTCGGATGGGCGACCGTCATCTCGGCGAGACAGCCCATCAGCAGCAGCGAGATGAACGCGCCGATCGCGTAGCTGACGAGCACGCTCGGGCCGGCGAAGCCGATCGCGAAGCCGCTGCCGAGGAACAGGCCGGTGCCGATCGCGCCGCCGATCGCGATCATCGCCATCTGCCGTGCGGAAAGCGTGCGGCGCAGACCGTGCTCGCGCGCCGCGATATGCTGGAATTGCCCTTCTGGTTGCATCGAATGACCTCGTTCGAAAGCGATTGTCTGGTCGAAGCCGCGACGGCGTGCGGCGCGGCGCCGGTCTCTCCGGCTGCCGCGGCGCGACGCACGCCGCGCACTCAGAACATGTGGCGCAGGCCGGCTGCGACGCCGGTCTGGTTGCCGCGGCCCGGCATCTCGGTGAACGCGCCGCCGGTGACGCGGTTGTAGTCGACCGTCGCGTAGACCTGGGTCGCCTTCGACAGCGCGTATTCCGCCTCGAGCACGCCCGTGCAGCGCTTGCCGCCGTTACCGGCGACGCCGTTCACGTTGCGGATGTCGTCGTAGTACGCGACGCCCGTTACCGAAACCGCCGGCGAGAGCTTCACGCTCGCGCCGGCGTAGAAGATCGCGTCGCGGCGCGGGTTGTCGACGAACGAACCGTAGCTCACGTCGCGCCCCGGCGCATTCAGCAGTTGCCGGTCGAGCACGCCCGAACGGTCGATGCCGCCGAGATAGCCCGCATACAGCGTCGCCGCGCCGAACGCGTAGCGCGCACCCGCGCCCCACGCCTGCTGCGCGCGACTGTTCAGGTCGCGCACCTGCTGGTACGTTGCGCCGATCATCAGGCCGCCCTGCGTATACGACGCGTGCGCGCCCCAGTACGCATTCGCGCCGAGGCTGCCCGCGACGCCGCCGAAGCCGTAGCTCGCGCCGACGTTCAGCCCGCCGAACGTGCCGTCGTAGCTGACCGCATTGCTCGCGCGCCCCTGCGTGAGAAAGTACGGCCACATGTTCGCCGTGTAGTTGCCGACCGTCAGCGGGTCGAGGTCGCCGAACAGGTTGAACGCCTCGGTCGCCTGCCGGCCGAGCTTCACCGCGCCCCAGCCGCCCGCCAGGCCGACATACGCGTAGCGGCCGAACAATGCGCCGTCGAGCTGCCCGTTCTGCGGCTCGAAGCCGCTTTCGAGCTGGAAGATCGCCTTCAGCCCGCCGCCGAGCGCTTCGCTGCCCTTCAGGCCCCAGCGGCTGTTGGTGATGGCGCCGTTGGTCATCTGCACGCTCGCGTCGTTCGACGCGTCTGCATGCGTCGTGTAGCGGACGCTCTGGTCGACGATGCCGTACAGCGTCACGCTGCCCTGCGCCATCGCGCCGCCGGCGACGAACATTCCTGCCGTCATCGGGACTGCCAATCGACGAATTCTCCTCATGTGCTCCTCCAAGCCTGTTCTGATGATTGTGGTGTGGTGATGCAAACCGCCCGCAGGCGGCTTTCCTGCTAGGTGCGCACCGTCGGCAGCGCGACGTATGCGACGAGTTCGACACGCATCGCCGGATGCGCGAAGCCCTGCACGCCGACGCACGTGCGGTTCGGATAAGGCGCGCGGAAATGACGCCGGTACTCGGCGTCGAATTCGGCCATCGCCTGCACGTCGGACAGGTACACGAGCACCTGTGCGACATCGTCCATCGTCGCGCCGGCCGCCGCGACGGCCTTCGCGAGATTGCCGAGCGTGACGCGCGCCTGTTCCGCCATCGTGTCGCCGACGATCGCGCCGGCGGCATCGACCGGTCCGTGGCCGGTAAACATCAGCCCGGCCGCGCGGGTCGCCCACGAGAACGGCTGCGCGAGCGGCGGCAAGTCGACCGGAATCGTTTCTGCCATCGTGTTTCCTCCTTCGAATCGGTAACGGGGCGCTCAGGCGGCCCGGCGCGACGGGCTGCCGAGCACGTCGGCGATCGCGGCCGCGACGTGGTCGACGTTCGCGTCGTTCAGGCCCGCGATGCACAGGCGTCCCGAGCGCAGCAGATAGACGCCGTGCGAAGCGCGCAGGCGATCGACCTCGGCCGCCGCGATGCCCGTGTAGCTGAACATCCCGCGCTGCGCGACGAGCGCATCGAACGACCGCCCGGGCAGACGCGCATCGAGCCGTTCCTTCAGCGCGCCGCGCATGCGCTTGATGCGCGTGCGCACCTGCGCCACCTCGTCTTCCCAGCGCGCGCGCAGCGCGTCGTCGTTCAGCACCGTCGACACGAGCTGCGCGCCGAACAGCGGCGGGCTCGAATAGGTGCGGCGCACGCCGGCCTGCAACTGGCTCAGCACCGTCGCGGCCTCGCCTGCGCTCGCGCAGACCACCGACAGCCCGCCGACGCGCTCGCCGTACAGCGAGAAATTCTTCGAGAACGAATTGCCGACGATCGCCGGCAGCCCTGCGTCGACGATGGCGCGCACGGCCCACGCGTCCTCGGCAAGGCCGTCGCCGAAACCCTGGTACGCCATGTCGAGGAACGGGATCAGCCCGCGCCGCGCGAGCACCTCGATCACCGCGCGCCACGCGTCGCGGTCGAGGTCGAGGCCGGTCGGGTTGTGGCAGCACGGCTGCAGCAGCACGACGCTGCGTGCGGGCAGCGCATCGAGCGTCGCGAGCATCGCGTCGACGCGCAGCGCGTTGCGCGCTTCGTCGTAGTACGGATACGTATGCACGTCGAGGCCCGCCGCCGACAGGATCACGCGATGGTTGTCCCAGGTCGGGTCGCTGATCCAGACCGCGCTGTCCGGGAAGTAGCGCTTCACGAATTCCGCGCCGAGCCGGATCGCGCCCGAGCCGCCGAGCGTCTGCAGCGTCGCGATGCGCCCTTGCGCGAGCGCCGCGCAGTCGGCGCCGAACACGAGACGCTGCACGCCCTGCCGATACGCGGCCTGCCCTTCCATCGGCAGATAGGTGTGCGGCGCGGCGGCCTCGTGCAGACGCTCGGCCGCGATGCGCGTGCTGTCGAGCACCGGAATGCGGCCCGCGTCGTCGTAGTACAGGCCGATGCTGAGGTTGACCTTGTGCGGATGCGCGTCCTGCTGGAACGCCTGGAACAGCGACAGGATCGGATCGCCCGGATAGGCGGGAATGTGTTCGTACATGGCGAAAATGACGTGAAGGTGGAAGGCGGCGGCACGGCCGGCGACGCGTGTCGCGACGGGCCGTGCGGTCAAGGCATGGGGCGCATGTTATCGGGGACGAAATAGAATGAGCTTCACTTTTCGATGACGAATCCGGCCGTTTGCAGTAGAGTCTGCGGCTTCTATCTCAATTTTTATCGGATTCTGCGATATGGCTCTGGACCGAACCGATATGCGGATCCTGCGACACCTCGAGCGCGACGGCCGCATCAGCAATCAGGACCTGGCGAACGCGGTCGCGCTGTCGCCGTCCGCGTGCCTGCGGCGCGTGAAGCTGCTCGAGGAACGCGGCGCGATTTCCGGCTATCGCTGCACGATCGAGCCGAAGAAGGTCGGCGTCGCGTTCGAGGCGCTCGTGCATGTGTCGATGCGGCCCGACGTGCCGGAGTGGCACGACAGGTTCGTGGAGGCGATCCGGCAGTGGCCGGAAGTCGTCGCCGCGCAGATCGTGACGGGCGGCTCGAACTACGTGCTGACGGTACGCGCGCGCGACCTCGACCACTACTCGGACTTCGTGATCAACCGGCTGCACCGCGCGACGGGCGTGATGTCGATCAATTCGAGCATCGTGCTCGCGACGCTCAAGCGGGACGGGTCGATCCTCGACCTGGTCGAGCCGTCGACGGCCGCCTGACCGGTTCGTGCGTGCGCCCGAAAAAAATTTGCAGAAAGTGCTTTACGAACCCGAAAAGCTCTGACATAATTTCAGCTTCTTTGGGCGGTTAGCTCAGCGGTAGAGCACTGCCTTCACACGGCAGGGGTCACTGGTTCGATCCCAGTACCGCCCACCAAAGAATTCAAGGCAGAAATGCCGGAAAATCAAGGGTTTATGCAGAGATGCGTAAGCCCTTTTTTCTTTTCCACGCCCCCTCTTCTAGCGGCGCCACGGGACAGTTCAAGTCCCGCCTGCGTCCCGTCAGATTCTGCGTCTTCGGGTTGGTTGCGCCCGACCGGGATCGGTCAGGCTCCGTAAGTTTACCCTGAAGGACGCATGCGGCAGTCTCGCCGCCCCGTAACACTCCAACTTCGCCTTCATAACCTCCAACTCAGTTGATGTAGTTGAGGAACTTCAGGTGCAGGCGCTTCGCCGCGTCAGTCTCTATCTCGAACAGGGCCGATCGCTCACACTCGGTCGCCACAACCCGCACCGCGAACGTTCGCTTCGTTCCATCTTCCATATAGACAGAACTGTCGAAAAATCCACCAGATATGGGTGTACTGAACTTGAACTTGTCGAGGTGATCCCAATGAGACGCGATGTCCAAGAGCTTTTCCGGATCGTCATGCCGTAGGTGGAAGCCACCCCCTTCCAGCAAATGCGTATCGCCTCCTGGCGAATTGGTAGGCGGTGCAATTCGGTCGATGTAAACCTTGCAGTTTGAAAGCGTCTTGCCGCCCGCGTTCTTAATGCCAACCTTGACCGTGCTCTCGACGCGTCCGGCTTTAACGTCGGTGATCTGATATGGCGGCTTGTCTTCAGTGCAGATTTCGATCTTCGGATCGAGTGCAGCATTGCTCGAAACAGCAGCTGCTCCGTCAGCCGTCCGTCTGCGAAGAGTTGATGACACACCGAAGATTACGAGGAACACCGTAGCAGCGCCCCATAGCCACAACTGCCATTGAGATAGCTCCACGGGCGAAACCAATTTTTTGTAGGCAGACTCAGCAGTACTTCCGTAATAGTGCTGCCACACCATTGCCAAGCCTGATAACAAGGCCGCCCCCACGACACTCTTCACTGCATCCTTCGCTATATCCGCGACCCACGCCATCAACCTGCCCCTGTAGAAAAGCTCTGCCGTGTTGGTTATGTCGGTGGCAGAATGCCAAAGCGAAAATTACCAGATCGGGGGACCAAATGGCCGATTCGGATTGGGCTGGTTATGTCGGAATGGCAACTGGACTGTTCGGCGCAGTGATGGGTTACGTCGGTTACCGGCGCAGCAACCAGATCAAGGCTCTGGACATGCGACTGGCACTTCGGAAGGATTTGGGAGAAGCGCGCGAGTCGGTCACCATGCTTCGAGAATTGATGGCCTCCGCCGCTGGCTCGCGAAGAGCAACGCTCGCCGCCAGAGGACTTGGTGGAGCAGCCCCCTGAAACGCCGGACACAGTCACCCACTTACAATAACGGGTAGGCATAAGACTGTGTTTTTGACTAACACCAGGCAGGAAGTGATGGAAGTGTTGACGGGCCCGGAGCGCCGGCGGCGCTGGACGGCGGAGCAAAAGCTGGCGATGGTTCGCGAGAGTTTCGAACCAGGGAAGTCGGTTTCGATGGTCGCGCGGCAGCACGGCGTGAACCCGAACCAGCTGTTCCACTGGCGCAAGCTGTACCAGGATGGGAGCCTGTCAGCGGTCAAGGCTGGCGAGGAAGTGGTTCCGGCCTCAGAGCTGGCCGACGCGCTCAAGCAGATTCGCGAGCTGCAACGGATGCTCGGCAAGAAGACCATGGAGAACGAGATTCTCCGCGAAGCAGTCGAGTACGGCCGGGCAAAAAAATGGATAGCGCACTCGCCCTCGCTGCCGGAGGACGACCAGTGAAACTGGTTTGTGAAGTTCTCGGCGTGTCGCGCTCGAACGTATCGGCACGACTGTCGCGTCCGGCGACGTGGCGCGATGGCCGTCAATCGCGGCAGACGGACGATGCGAGCGTGGTCGAGGAAATCCGCCGAGTCGTCGGCGATTTGCCCAGCTATGGCTATCGCCGGGTGTGGGGCTCGCTGCGCAATGAACGCATTGCTGCCGGACAGGTGCCGTTCAATGCGAAGCGCATCTATCGCATCATGCGCACTCACGGTCTGCTGATGCAACGGCGTCCAGCCCCGCCTCGGCCGCAACGTCGGCACGATGGCAAGGTGGCCGTCGCGCGCAGCAATCAGCGATGGTGCTCGGACGGCTTCGAGTTCCGCTGCGACAACGGCGAGCCGCTGCGGGTGACGTTTGCGCTGGATTGCTGCGACCGAGAGGCGATGAGCTGGGCAGCCACGACAGCAGGTCACAGCGGCGACATCGTGCGCGACGTGATGCTGGCTGCAGTGGAAAATCGGTTTGGCAACGAACTGCATACCCCGTCCGAAATCGAGTGGCTGAGCGACAACGGTTCGGGCTACACGGCCGACGACACGCGCCGGTTCGCAGTGGCCATCGGCCTGAAGCCATTGACCACACCGGTGTGCAGCCCACAAAGTAATGGGATGGCAGAGAGCTTCGTGAAGACGATGAAACGCGACTACGTCGCCTTCATGCCGAAGCCGGACGCAGCGACTGCCGCACGCAACTTGGCCATCGCGTTCGAGCATTACAACGAGAAGCATCCCCATAGCGCGCTGAAATACCGCTCGCCTCGCGAGTTCCGGCGCTCGATGGATTCAGCAACCTTAGTGTGATGCCGTGTCCGGGATTACAGGGTCAACTCCACTTGGCAGATCAGGCGCGATGGTCATCTGGGAACAGGCACTTGAAACTGACCGCACGACAATCGAACAGATCGGAGCGTCCATCCGAAGTGAAGGCACGGACTTTGCCGCTCTATCCGAAGCGCAGTTGGAGACCGAGCTAGTTGTCGCGCACAAGATCAAGATGAGCCTAGCAACATTAGTCGAAAAGTATCGCGGCGAACTTGCGGCCGATGATGATACTCGTCGTCAAATCGGCCAGCAGCAAACAGCAATAGCGGCTGCACGTATGAGCCAGAAGCAATAGCAATTCGACCAGATTTCCCTGCCAAGATATGTGATATCGCTTCCGCAGGAAACAAGAAGGAGACCTTGACAATGAAAGCGCTCACCGTGGTGGTCGCGGCAATTGCACTCTCGACCACGATTTCCACCCTTCCCAGGCCAGCATCAGCCGACGATCTGATCCAAAACGGCAACTTCTGGTCGACACAGTCCGCATCCTCCCACCTTGACTATGTCCTTGGATTCATGGAAGGCATGCGACTCGGTGCAAATTTCTCGCAGTGGAAATGGGACGTTATGAGTAAAGACGGGCGTTCCAAGGCAGGGAGTGCTCTTGACTCTTACAACACGGAATCTCAAAAATATCTTACCAACGTGACCGTCGGACAAATCGTCGATGGCCTTAATCAGTTTTACTCCGACTTTCGAAACCGAAACATCATGATCCATGATGCGGTCTGGCTGGTGCTTGAGCAGATTTCCGGCGTACCAGACAATCAACTGCACCTTGAAAGCTGGCGAAAATATAGCCGCCAATAAACGCACCCTGCCCCGTCTAGGCTGTCGCCGCGCGGACCGGCGTGGAAGCGTTGCGGCGAAGGGCGCTGGCGGGACGGTGCCACCCGAATGGACACTGTGTAAAAGCGCCGCCCGCGCGGCTAGACCGGCGACGGGCCGGACGGTCGATCGCTGCGGCGATTATCGATATGTCCAGGCACAAAGGTCTAACGCCCAAGAGAAAGACCGGGGAGCCTTTCGACTCTCCCGGCCTAGCTTCGGCATTCCCAGCCCTCCCGAGCCGCGCCCCCGGTCGATCCTACACGCGCGACGCACCGTCGGGCGCATCAGCACGAACCTGCTCCAGTTCGCGGCGAGCCGCCGCGCGCGTAAGCCGGTTACCGCTGCCAAACTTCGTCATCTTTTCCAGCGCCTCGATCGCCTTCTCACGGCTCCAAATTTTGTCCTGTTCGCCGCTCTCCCACAGCCGGTCAAACTCTTCGCGGCTCATGAAATGGATTCCGTCACTCATCGTTCTTCCACCTCTGGTACATAAGCTCGATGCCGAGCATCGCTTTGAAGATCGCCCATAGGACGATCAGCACCACGACCACCTTCTTCACGCGGCGATTAGGTCGTCATACGGGAGGTCACGTGCCGCGCGGGTACAGAACTCCTGGTACTCGTCGACGATCGCCACGCGCTCCGTGAGCTTTCCGCTCTTCGTGAGGCGGCGTGCGTGATCTTCCAGCGACCCACCCGGCAAGTCACCCAGCAGCTCCAGGTAGTCGATCACCGACAGGAACGCCAGAATGCGCTCACGTGTCGCGACGCGACAGCCGATAGCGAACTGCCCGAGAGCAGCGCGCGGCACGCCTGCCCGGTAATTGAACGATACGACGAATGGCAGAGTGGTGTAGTCCATGCCTTTCGCGAATACGCCGCAGAACATGGTGATTTTGTTGTAGGTTCCGGTATCGCTCTGGTCGCCTGACTTGAACGAGGTGAGGACGATCTTCGGGATCAGTTGAAAATCTGGCAGTTGGGTCGGTTCGAAGCCTTCATTGTTAATGGAGGCGAGCCGGAATAACTTGGCGGTCAGATGAGCGAGCAGATAGCGCTTGTTCGCGTCGACTTTATGTTCGTTTCTCATACTTTCGTCATCCTTATTTATATTGCCGCGCCCGTCGATTCGATCAGGGCGCGGCGGGCCGTTCTATCAGCGGTTGCTTGCTTTGAGCTTCTAGGTCGTTTCGGCGAGACGGTCCGCAGCGCGAATAAACGTGTACAGCGCACCGATGAGCTTTTCCTGACCTTCGGCCGATTCGCCAGCGTTCGCCGATGCTTCCGTCAGGTAGGCTCGCGCAGACTGATACCGAATGAGGGAATCGTCTTCCCGTTCGTTAGTCAGGGTGTGGTGGATGCTTTTAGCGATGTTCATCGTAGGCTCCTTACACATCGCTGCGCTTGCTCTCGCGGCCGAACAGGCCGTACAGCGTGTCTGCGTCGACCGGCACGGGGTCGAGGCCGAACTGGGCTCGCACCTTGTTCTGCGCCGTATCGAGCGCCATCGTGGAGCGCAATTCGGCGGCCTTCTTGGCGGCTTGCTCCATCTGAAGGCGCGTGTGATGGTCCATCGCGTGCCATTGGCCGCGCGAGTCGCCGATCAGGCCTGCCGTGACGTTCGGATCGCCTTCGGTGGGGCGATTCGTGAAGAGGTCTACATCGCAACCGAGGCGCTTGATTGCGCGGTCGACTGCCTTCATGAGCTTCGGGCTGTTCACGAGCGCGGCGAGTTCCGCATCGCCAGTTTCGGCCGCGAGCTTTTGCGCCGTCACGAGCGCGTCAAGACCAACAGCGATCTTCGTTGCCTTCCGCAGAGCGTCCGCTACCGGGTCGCTGCCTGTGATCTTGCGGAGGGCGATTCCGCGAACGGACGGGGTGATGCCGGTGATGCCGCGAACGGACGGCGTAACAGCGTCGCGCGCGGTTTTTGCCTTGTTGCGAGGAACGCGTTGGTTGTGCGGGATTTTGTCGTGGCTCATACGGGTGGTCATTTCTTTCTCCACATTGATAAGATATCCATATTGTTAAAAGCGAAGGAGAATCGTTCGCTCAAGTACGATTCTCCGTGTCTACCGATGTACCAGATCACCAGCGCGACATGGATCGGATCGCTACCGCTTCGCCTTCATCGCCTGCGCGGCGTCATACGAGGCTTGCGCCTTATTCAATTGATCGGCAAAGATGACGTCGAAAATCTGGAAGGCGTCTGCCAAGGAGTAAAACTCCTGTAGCTCACGCAAACTCGCCTTCCCCGTCGCGATGATCGCGCCCATGATCGGCGATACACCATCAACACTGCGCACGGTCGAATCGGATCGAAGATACGAAGGCACCTTCTCCTGTTTACGCGTGTTCAGGAAGCCCCAGCTGTAATCGGTCGCGACCCGAACAAGGCCGTTCAGGACTGCGCGCGGCTGGAGCGCCCCGGCCACGTCCCGAACGTATGCATCGACGGCCTCGGCCGAATCGAGCGCGACCCAGCGCCCGTCCACCTTCGCCTCGGCCGCGCTGCTGCGCAGGATATCGATCGGGTTCGGTTCTTCGTTCATCATGACGAAGGCGAACGCCTCGAACGCCGACATCTGCTGGATGCGGTAGCGGACGCCGAACGATTCGAACTCTTTTGTCTGCCGCGCCATACCGTTACCCCTTGATGCCGTTCGCGTTTTGATTGAGCACGTCGAGCAGCGCCTTACGAAGCTGTCGGGTGACCTCTTCCGCGATGGCCTTCGAGTCTTGCTGACCGCCGTTGATGACGTTCTGGATGCTGATCGCCGGAATCTGACCTTCCGTGAGCATGCGCCCGCCCGCTTTTTGGCCGGCCTCGATACCGCCCGAGTACTGCTGCATCAGGTTCAGGCCGCGCTGCTGGTCACGAATTTCCATCTGGATCTGTCCGCGCTTAAGCGGCGGCAGCATCGGGTTCAGCAACTCTTTACGAAGCTGGTAGATGTGGTTCGATACACCCGTCTGCGCTTGTTGAAGCGCGAACTGCGCGTCACCCTTCGACACGCCGCCGCGCTGAACCTGCGACAACGGAACGCCGAGCGCTCCGGCGAGCTGTACCTGGACTTCACGGCGCTGGATTTTCGCGCGGCTTTCACCGATGCCGCGCCCACTGTTGTAACCAGACTCGTGCGCCATGACGGCCGCGCTGAACGCGTCGCGATCCTTCACCGGCATGTCGGGATCGAAGCCCTTGGACTTCAGGTATGCGAGATACTTGGGAACGTCGTTTTCGTTGCCCGGAGCGTACTTGTTGATGATCTTGCGCGGCGTGTCCAAGCCCTTCGCAAAATAGTTTTTGTCCAGGAGGGTTTTCCGCGCGGCTGCGCCCTGCTCCATTGACGGAAAGATGGCAAAGCGCCCGTCCGAGCCGATCGCGCCTTGCGACTTCGCGAAGGAGCCGTATTCGATATTGCCGGGGTTATTGTTGCGAAGGCCGCGCGCGGCCGCGCCGGGGTTAGCGGCGTTCCGGATGTCGTTCGAGGAACCCGGCAGGCCGTTCGCCTTCCCGATCTCACCGGCCCAAGCCGCCAGCATCTGGTTTTGGTCGACCGCTGCCGCGAACTTCGAGACGGACGAACTGAACAGGTCGATGATCTGCTGCCACTGACCGTCAGCGTTCGCTTGTGCCTTCGCGGCCGCGTCCTGATCTTCGGCCTGCTTCTCGGCGGTCTTGCGCGCCTTCTCTGCCGTGTCGGCTTCTTCCTTCGCTTTCTTCTTCTCGGCCTCGGTGACTTCCTTCGGCTTGGTGGCGATCTTGTTTGGGTCGATGCCGAGTGCCGCCATCTGCGCGTTGCTGCTATCGATCTGCGCTTGGCCGATGCGCGCCATCGCGCCGCCGAGAACGTGTCCGACAGTCTGGAAGAAGTTGATGACCTTGTCGGCCGCTTCGAACTTCCATTCGCTCAACGTCTCGTTCAGATCGCCCACGAACTTGTTCACGCGGTTTGCGGCTTCCTGCGCTTTCGAGTGTTCGTTGATCTGATCGGTGGTGAGCGAATCGAGCGAGTTGATCGACTTGCCGCGTGCCGCGATCGCGTTCGTGAGGTTTGGATTCCACCCGATCTGGTTGCCGATGGCGAGCGCTTCCGGCCCTTGATGCGCGTGCAGCCAGTCCGCCGCCGCGCCGAACGCGGCATTCGGCCCAAGCTCGCGAACGTTTACGCCCATCCGCAGCATCGCCAGCGACGCTTTGCCTGTCGGGTTCTTGTACGCGTCCTTCCAGAAGTTGCCGAAGCTCTCCATGCCGCCCTTGGTCATGTCGCGGTCGACACGCCCGTTCGAGAACTTCGAGACATTGCGCTGGATGGCCTCCATCGACAGCGTGCCTATGCCCGTCTTGTAGGACAGGTCTTGCATCGCGTTCATGTCGCGGATGCCTTTGGCGGCGAGCGCGACAGCCGCTGCGACACCCGCAGCCGCGACACCAGCCGCGCCCCCGACGGCACCGAGACGGCCGATGACGCGGCCCAACGTTCCTTCGAGTCCGCCGAACGAATTCGTCAGATCGTCCAGCGCGCCCTTCAATTCGTGACCGACCTTCCCCCTCAGGTTATCGCTGCCCTTGCCGACCTTACTGACCTTTTCGTTGAGTGCTTCGAGCCGCGCAATCGAGTCGCGCAGATCGACGGTGTACGCGAGCACGAATCGATCGATATCGTCACTCATGCGCTGACCTCTTTATTCTGATCGAGAATCTGCGCGAGGGGAGCGAGTAGCGCGCCCGCTTCCGCGATGAACGATGTAGCGAGTTCGGCACCAGCATATTCGAACCAGCGCGCCTTTTCCTCGGCCAGTTCCAGATCGACCTCATTGTGCGCGAGGACGGCGTGGAACACGGCTTCGACGTTCTTCCACGTTTCCAGCGCCTCGTTCACCGCCGATTCGGTGTCGAGCCGCGCGCCGTCGATCTCAGCGTGCTCCAGCACGTCCAGCGTGTACGCGAGACGCTTGCGCGCATCCGCGTTCTCCATCCGGTAGTCGACGCGGTAGCGCCGGTTGAGATCGAAGCCCGCGAAAGCTGGGAAGACATGAAGCGTCACGTCCTTCTCACCCTTGCTCGTTTTGATCTTGATCGTGTTTGCGTTCATGTCTTCCGCCCTCCTGCTTACTCGAAGTCGCCCGGACGCGTCGCGCCGGACTCGCTGATGCGCTGCTGCGGAGCGCACCAGTTCGCGTTCCGCGCATCTTCGTTCGCCGCGTCGTCAATTTCCTTCTGCCGCATGGCGATGACCGCGTCGAACTCCTCGAAGTTGGATTCGATCGGGTGCAAGTGCTGCGCCGGACGGTACTCCTTCAACAGCGGTTCGGCATCTGCCGCAGCAACCTTGGCGAGCGCGGCGAACTGTTCGACGTTCTGGGTCAGCAGCACGTCACGCAGCGCCGGATCGACAGTCGCGAGTGCTTCACCAAGCTCGATGGTGAAGGTGTTCGTGGTTTCGTACGCGTCCGCCGCGAGCGCGAGGGCTTCGGGCGTCGCGATGAAGAGGTGTCCGAACACGGCCATAAACGATTCCGCCGCGCTGTACCCGGCCGCGCGCAGCATCGCGTGCTTGCGACGGTCGACCGGCTCGAACAGAGCGCGGACGACGGAACGATTGCCGAAGTCTTCGGGCTGGAGGGGTGCGTATTCGCTGTAACGGATGCGGATTGCGTGGAGGGGGTTCGTGGTCGCGCCCATGATGGTATGTTGTCCATATGATATTTTTGAGGCCGAGCCGTTCGACCTCTGTCGGGATTCTCCCTTGCAGCTATATGTTCGCGAAACGCGTATAACACTCGCTTCTTGTATATAGCGCGAACACGCCGCGGACAACTACCCTCCCGTCCAATACATTGCCTCGGTGGAAATATGTCGCCTGTTTCATTTCCTACTGTCGGAGAATCACGTTTCGCCGGTGACAAGTTCAGAGATGCCTTTTTCGGTGTCGATGTTCGTGATGGAGTCGCGAGGTCGACTCAAAAGAAAGGTCCGGAGAGCGACGCGATGAGGGCCGCGCGGAAGCGTTGGAGCCGGTTCACTTACAGCACTATGGACGCCGAGCAGCTTACAAGCGATGCGACCGTTTCGGAGGCCGAAGGCGATGAGTGAAGACGCGGTGGTCAATGATGTCGCCTATCCGGAAGTCGAAGCCGCATGGTGCGCGGCGCGCCCTCTTCCCATAAGTCAATGAACAATGCAAGTCGACGCAGCGAAATAAACCACTTGCGTCTGTCACTACGATTTAGTCAAATGTCGTTGCTCACATGAGCACCGGCACATCCCGCACGGTCTGTCCTACAGAGAACCCCGCCACGCTTCGTTCGGTCGCGCAAAGCGACAGAACAACCTTTTTGAAGCGAAGGGCCAACCCTCAAAATTTGTAAGGAACAGACCATCATGACAACCGTCAACACCGCAAAGACCATCGCCGCTATCGTGGAAGGCCGACTTGACATCGGCATGGACCGCGACGCGCTTCTGTACGTCCTTTCGTTTGTTAATCCGAAAGCTAGAGCCGTCGCCGCGCGACAGGCCCAGCGGCACATGTTCAATCGCGGCTTCTATGCGAAGAAGAACGGCAACTGACTAGCGTTCAGACGTAGCGCGGCGGAATCGATCTGCCGCGCTTCGCTTGGCGTCGAACGGTCGCGACGGTGGAACACGTGAACACATCGATCGATTAGATACTAAGCCATCCAGCCGAAGGAGAAAGTCATGGAAGGCGATATCACACTTTTCTGTACTGCATCGATCGAGCTTCGCGAGCGGCTGCGCGCTGCTGCTGCCGAGTTGAACGTAAATCCGAGCGAATTTATGCGCCGTGCGGTGATCCATGCGATCGACGCGCGCCCCGCCGCGCTCGCGAGCCATAGTGGCATGCGTGCAAGCTGCCGACCGGCGAGACGTGAGAACGAATGACGGCCAAAAGAAAAGCCGCTGCGGCGAGCGAACCGTAGCGGCTTAAAACAACCTCACAAGAGTACCCGAACACCACCCATCCGGACAGGAACAGCGATGAGCAACACCCCAAACCATCAGGAACCGTTGTCGAGTAAATATAGTATGCCTAACGAATATGTCGACGAAAAGAGTGCGGCTGAAAAATCCGTTACGGATCAATACGTTCCGCCCACCACGCCGGACGCCACGAATCCGGTCGCGGCGATCGGGGAGGCTGTGGGGTATCGCCGGTCCAGCGCGGACGAACTGAGTGAGCTTGAAAAGGCGTTCGACGGGCTCGATAAGAAGGCTGCCAAGGTGATCGCCGAGGGCGAAGCGCGGCGGAAGCAGGCAGAAGCCGACAGGGAAGCGCGTATGGCTGCGATCCGGGAAGAGACGCGGATCGAATGGGGCGAAGTGAGTGAAGGTGACGAAAGCCGTGAAGCCAAAAAAGTCATCGCGGAGTCCGAGGAACGGCAAAAGAAGGCCGAGGCCGACAGGGAAGCGCGTATGGCCGATGCACGTGCTGCGACGCGGATCGAATGGTTTGAAGTGAGTGAAGGATTCGAACACGGAAACAAGGCTGTGGCGGAAGCTGAAGCGCGGCAGCTTGCCGCAGAGGGTGAACGTCAGCAGCGTATGGCAGGCGCGCGGCGTACTGTCGATATCGTCGAGCGCGCCCGACGGCTGGCGCCGGAAATCCAGTTCAAGGACGTCAAAAAGGTGCGTAACGGGGATATGTTCATCCCGCAGCCGCAGATGACGGACGAAAACAAGCTCTGCGTGTTAAATGCGCTGTTCTCTGACGAGCAAGAGAGGCCGCATCGCGACCACTATCGTGGCCGAATCGTCGACCACGAAGGAAACATCATTGACGACCACTATCCGGTTGTATGCTGGGTACAAGCCTTCTCAGCGGCCGGCCTCAAGGGAGTATCGCTAAGGGCAGCCCGCGAGGCAGTCAAAGAGTACGCGCTTTGCCATGAGCGCAATGACTTGATAGACCGCGTGAACCGTCACATCCCGCAATGGGACGGACAGTCACGCATGAAGAGAAAGCTAATCGACCTCTTCGAGTTGCGTGATACGCCGCTCACTCAGAACGTCGGGCAGTACTTCTGGTTGTCTCTGTACAACCGCGTGATGGTTCCTGGATCATTGGCGCCTATCGCTATTGCCCTTATCGGCGCGCAAGGTTGCGGCAAATCGCTGTTCGCCAAGAAGCTTTGCCAGATCATCACCGGCGATGACGAAGCCGATTCGGTCCAGTTGAACCTCGATGGAGATTGGATGGAGTTCTTGCGAGCCATCACCGGTAATAGCGTAATTGCGACTGTTGGTGAAATGGCAGGCTTCACGCGCGCCGACACCAACAAGATCAAAGACGTCACCACACGCGTCGCCGATCAGATGCACTACAAATTCGAGGGTACATTCACGCAACAGCGCCAGTGGATCATGATGCTGGACGGGAATAAGTATGAGCTTCAACGTGACGAGACCGGCAACAGGCGTTTCATGCCCCTCTTCTGCGGTCAACTGGAGGATGTCGGCGGACAGCCGCGCTGGCGTCATGACTTTGAAGCAATCTTTGATGATAAGGAGCGCGGCATCTGCTTTGAGGATGACGTGTGGCAAATCATGGCGGAGTGCGCCGAATGGATGAACGACAACGGCGAGAGCGGTTATGGTGCTTTTGTCCGCGAGGTCGTTCGGCAGGTGCTTGAATTCAACAAGGGCGAGATGGCCGCTGAGCGCGGGATTGTCGTGGATGGCGATATTGAGACTTATCTCGACCTAGCCCTGAGCAAGGTGAAGCTGGAGACTGTCCAGATGCGTGACGGAAGCGGTAGCACGTGCGTGCGCGTGGATCGCGTTGAACTGCTCGATGTAATTCATGGTCTGTCGAACGGCAAAGCGAAGATTCACCCGAACGGTCTCCGAAAGGCTATGGCGGCGCGCGGCGCTGATGAGGTGAAGCCCAGTGGCATACCGAAGTATCGCTTTGCTAAGCTGGCGGACCAAGCCGCGTTCGATAAGAGGCTGGCTGAGCGAAATCCTTCGATGGACGATGAGACGACGAAGGTGCAGGACGATCGGTTCTGATTCGGCCTTATTCGACGTGCGTGGGCGGCGTTGCTCGATCCGGGTGACGCCGTTTTCGTTTCTGCGGACGTTTGGCTGTGTGATTCGACATGCGCCCTCGTGCGGCGACGCTTAGATCGTCTGACGTTCCTGCTCTAAGCAGCGGCCTATATCTAAGGAATCGAACACCGAAGAGCCTACTGCCGCGTGGCTTGTACATTGGTCGGGTGAGGGCTTAGACCTTAGAGCTAGATCTACGCGCGTTTGCAACCATATATAGACGCTGTATCGCTCTACATACTTTCTCCGTCTCGATATCTAAGGTTCTAAGGTTCTAAGAAGGAGTAAGCGCTTGAAGGCAAAGGAAAATCCGCTAGAGCGATCCTTAGACCGCCCTGCGCCCTGCGGCTATCACCGCGTTCTAAGCGCGAACAATCCATCATCCTGCGCGGCAAGCCGCTTCGAACCACGAGCCGTGGACCCTTCCTCAAATGCGCATCCGCGCAGCACCCTGCGGCCATATCCGACGCACGAACACGAACGGCGCATCGGTGTGCACCTGCGACGGATCAAGCACCTTGCCGAGCTAGGGCAGTTGCAGCGACTCGATTCATGTGTTGGCGACGCGCCGGGACTCGTGCGGGACGTTCCCCGGTTTAATGCGTCGGAGCCTGCGCCGGATCGAACCCAACGGAAGCCCCGAAGAAAGCCCGCGCGACCAACCAGAACACTCCGAGACAAGTTGCCGTCGCCCCGTCGCCTATCGCCCTACCCGCTCGGCTACGAACGCCTACCCGTGGACATTGGCAGCGGCCATACTCGCGCGTAACACCGGATCACTAGAGCAAGCCCATGTCCTACGACAACGACGGTATCGCACCGCTCGAAACCTTCAAAAACGATCGCATCGAAGCGCACCACGGCGCGGCGGTGCACCGTTACATCGTCCTGCGCGTGATCGGCCACAAGGCGCTCGCGGCGCTGGCAAACGCATTCGGTCCGTCGTACGCGCACTCGCCGTACGCTCACACGATCATCGACATGATCGAGACGAGCGACTTCTACATGGGCGGCTTTGCCAGCGGCGCAGCCAAGCGCGACAAGATGGACAGTCCGTTGTGGAACGCGATGGCCGCCGCGCGCGTCCTCATCTCGATCGCGACCGACGAGTCAGCCAAGCGCACCGAACGCATCGCGGCGGCGAAGGAGCTCAACGTGCTCTACGGCATCACGATTATCGACGAGAAGGGCAACACCCGTCGCAGCGGCGTGACGCTCGACGAGTTGCTGAAGATGACGCCCAGCGCGAACGCGGACGCGCACAAGGTCCACTAAGCAGATGGCAACGACCGTCGATCGCGAGACATATCAGCGCCTGCTCGACACCCACGGGCGGCGCGTCGCGAACCGCGCAGTGCTCGAATCGACACGGCCAGAGGATCGGGAATTCGGCTGGTTCTACGAGGCGTACGGGCGCGAAGACGTATTGCCGGAGGGCGAGCGCTGCCGTACTGGGATGATCGATCGCTATGACCCGCTCGGCTATAGCAGACTTTATCCCGATCACCCGTGCGACGAGCGCAGCCCGGTATATCGCCTGACGAACGGCCTGAGCGCGCAATGGTTCGATTGGCTCGTGTCGACTCGTCAAGTCTGGGGAGAATGGGTCATCGCGTTCATCAACCTGAGCTTATGGCTGGCCGATCGCGGCGAGTCCATCGAAGCCCTCGACAGCATCGCGCGTGACGAAGGCGAAGGGAAGGCAGAAGACGGCGCGCCATTTTGCTTTTGGTACGACGGTTGGCGCGGCTGGGCTGCGTTCTCTGACGACCTTGCTGAAGACGAAATAGCAGCGTTGCGCCTCACCTTCGATTGGTTGCGCGGCATCACCCATCCGATCCAACGTCACCCCGAACCCGGCTCACCGGAAGCAGAGATGAAGTATCCATCGAAACGTCCGGAAACGGACCAGGAGGAAGCGTAATGGGGCTGTTCACCAAGGGCGCAAAGCCGAGCGCAACCGAACCGTCGACCGACGCGAAGAAGCCCGCAGGGACATTCTTCGACAGCGGTACGGCCGACGATACGCCCGGAGCGTGGAGGACCGAGCAAGCGCCCGGTATTGGCGCGGCGATCGACCCGACGATCAACGTCGACGAATCTCTCACCCTCCAAACTGAGATCACGGAGACAAGCCGCGACTACCTCGCAAAGTGCGTGCAAACAACTGCCGACGTGAAAGCGCAGCCGACCATCCGTCAGCGCATCGAGCACGCCATGCGCCCACGATCGAAGCCCGCCGAGCCTGACGGCCTGTATCAACTGTCGACGCACCGTGCGATGCGCGGCGAGTCGACCATGCCCGAAAGCAAACGGGCCGAGCTCAGAGAGGCGCAGAACGAACGCGCCCGGCGCGGCCTCATGCACCTTCGCGACTTGCTTTCCCGATGATCTCTGCGACCGGTATCAACTCCGGTCGCACTACCCCGTCGCGTACGTACAACACGATCAAAAGTCCCGTATGCGTCCCACCGGTCGCCAAACGTCCGTCGTCATTGACTTGGCCCTGCCGCGCATAGGCAGTTGTATCTTCAACGATCTGAAGAAACGCCCCGTGTCGCGTCCGTCCTCCCAATTTTCCGCTTAGAAGTGCTCCGTAGCTGTCTAAGCGGGCGGTCGCGCTCGAATATTCGCCGCCCCCATTGTCCGTTCGCCTTGTTTCCAGTAATGTCATAAGTTTGCGACTGGCATAACCAACGCCAGCGGCTCAAACCGAAAAAGGCTTCTATGTCATCGTACGCTTTTTGGAACAACAAAGGGGGAGTAGGCAAAAGCTATCTGTGCTTTGTGGCCGCGTGCGAATACGCACACCTACACCCTGACATCGATGTAGTCGTTATTGACTTGTGTCCCCAAGCTAACGTCTCAGAAACGTTGTTAGGCGGTCAGGAGAAGGGTGGCAAGGCTCTAAGAGAAATCCTTGGCGGCAACGATAGAAATAGTGTTGGCGGCTATCTGGAGCGCCGCCTGAATTCACCGTTCTACCAAATTCCCGATGCTGCAAAATATGCAACGCAGGTATCTATGTGGAACGACAAGGTTCCGAAGAATCTGCATTTGGTTTGCGGCGACAATCTGGTTGAAGTACTTGCTGAAGCAATTCGCCAAACGTCTCAGCTCTCCGTTCCAATTGACTCTTGGAAGAAAGTCATCTATTGGATTAAAGACCTCAAAGACAGTATCCGAGAGTCCAGAGAAAACGAATCAGTCTTCTTCTTTGACTGCAACCCGAGCTTTGCAGTTTACACGCAACTTGCGGTGGCAGCATCGGATTATCTAGTGGTACCGTTTACTGCCGACGAAAGCTCCCGGCGCGGCATGGAAAACATAATCGCCCTGCTATATGGGCAGGGTGACGAATATATTGCAAGCTTCGCACGCTTGAGCTTTTATAAGCGAGCAAAGGAAGAAGGAATTGACCTTCCCAAATTACATACATTTATTTCCAATCGCGTGATGCTTTTTGATGGCGAACCAAGCAAAGCCTTCAAAGCAGCCAATCTCAGCATTCGGGCCACCGTGTCAAAGTTGGCAAAGAAGCATAGAACACTTTTCGCATCTCCACAGGTCGATGTAGACGAACGCTTCGTTGAAATCCCCGACCACCATGGTGCATCTATCGTTTCATCGTTGACTGGCACACCAATGCACAAAATGAAGGCAGGCCCCAAAATGATTAACGGCGAACGCGTTCAGGTGAACCTTGAGCCACTGAAAAACTATAAAGCCGCTCTTGCAAATCTGGTTGCTCGCTTCTAAATGCCTTCGCGCGCCTTTAATAAGTACGTGGATTTGAGGGACAATGCCACGCACCTCGTGAACCATGCCGCCAAACTGCGAAAAAAGAACGAGGCAGCAGCGAAGTCAATTTTCCTTCATGCCGCTCTCGCGGCATATACAGCAGCATGGGACGCTTATATTAAGGCACTTGCAGACGACTATTTTGACGCAACAGTTAAGCCACTGGATTTATCATATAGTGCCATTCATTCGATAGCCAAAACCAGAATGATTGCCGCAAAGGAGAAACTTAACACGCCAAACAGCGAAAACTGTCGAAATTTCTGCGCCGAATATACCGGATTTGATCCATGGACTAGCTGGCCTAAAGTTGGGCGATATGCCGGCCAACCCGGCTCTTCGTTGCACGTCCGCAATCGGCTAAACGAAATATTCAAGGTCCGCCACAGTTTTGCCCACGGATTCACGATGCCAATCTATACTTGGAATCAAGATCCAACCGGAGCGGCACGCCTAACCTGTAGTGTACTGAGAAATATTGCTCAATTTTTTAGTGAGCTCGTCAAAGAAACCGATTTCGGCATGGCACTCCACATAGCAAATCAACACGGCAAACCGAGCCCATGGTAGTTGGAATTTTTATATACCTTTTAACATCAGATCAGCATATTCCTCTGTTTTTCAATCTTCATGCAAGTAAAATAGCCGCCATGAAGTGGCGGCCATAACTAACCGCTCTTACGCGACTATCACCCCATCGCACCAACCAGCTCTTCCGCCTTCAGGTGCGTATAACGCGCCAGCATCCGGATATCCTTGTGACCGCTGATCACCGCTAGTTGGATCGGGTTCATGCCCAGCCGAGCGTAACGCGTGATCGCCGTATGCCGAAGGTCGTGGAAGCGGAGGTTGTCGAGTTCGCAGCGCTTCGTCAGTCGAGCAAACAGGTGTTTGAGCGTGTCGGACGTCAGCCGCGAGAAAACGCGTTCCCCGTCCCGCTCGATTGACTCCAGCGCGGCGAGCGCCTTGGATGAAAGCGGTACGTCGCGCGGATGCCCGTTCTTCGCTTCCCGAATGCGGCAGACGCGCCGCTGCCGGTCGACATCCACCCAGCGCAGACCAATGATTTCGCCAGCCCGCATAGCCGTCGCCAACGCGAACTCGATGGCCGGTGCCAGGTGCGGATTCATGGACGCTCGCGCGGAAGTCAGCAGCACCACTTCCTCATCGTCTTCCAGAACGCGTTCACGGTGCGGCGGGCTTTTCGGCCGAGCCACCTTACAGTCCGGGATCGTGCAGCCCCACTCCGTCCGCGCCTTGTTGATCGCTGCAAACAGGAGGTTCATCTCCCGCGCGCAGGAAGATGGCTTCACCTCTTTCAGGCGATCGTCTCGCCACGCGGCCATCATTGACGGCGATAGATCAGCCAACGGCGTCTTCGAAAAACTCTGTCGCAACCAAATGTTGATCTTCAATACCTCGATCCAGCCGCCCTTGTGGTCGTTACAAACCGTATCCCGGTAACGCCGCAGAACGTCCGCGAGGGTGTTCAGGCCGTTCGGCTTCGGCTTGGCAGGTGTTGGTATTTCCCCACGGTCGAGCGCCGCCTCAGCGGCCCGCATCCACCTTTCCGCATCCCTCTTGTTCTGGAAGGTCTTCGACTGGGTCGGACAGTTCTTACGGCGAATCTTCGCCTGATATGTTACGTCCCCGTTTTTGGCAACTCGTTTGACGATGGCACCCATGACTTTGCGTCCCGTATGAGTCCCTCGGGCGCAAAAACTGGCGGAGAAGCCCGCCGCTATTGGGTCTAGCACTGCCTTCACACGGCAGGGGTCACTGGTTCGATCCCAGTACCGCCCACCAAAGAATTCGAAGGCCTGCGTCTCACGACGCAGGCCTTTTTCATTTCCGGTCTCCCCTTCCCGTCGATCGACGTCCGCACGCCTCAAACGTGCATTCGCGACATCCGCCCCTCCTCGTAATCGCCGGTAACGATTTCGTAACATCGCCCCGATATCGGCTGACTAGAATCGACCCGCAAATAACGGCCGACCGAGGCGGCGCCGGCTCCCAGTCAATACCAACAGGACGAGTGGACAGGAACACGCATCGCGTGTCCGGTTCGCACCGTTCCGACTGCCCATGACAACGTCCAACTCACATACGCTGTGGCTGACCGGCCTGAGCGGCGCCGGCAAATCCACGCTGTCGCGCGAAGTCGCCGCGCATCTGCGCATGCACGCCATCCCGGTCTGCATCCTCGACGGCGACGAATTGCGCTCGGGCGTCTCGCCCGATCTCGGCTTCCGACGCGAGGATCGCGCCGAAAACTGCCGGCGCACCGCCGAAATCGCGAAGCTGCTGAACAGCCAGGGCATCACGGCCGTCGTCGCGCTGATCTCGCCGTACGCGGCGGACCGGCAACTGGCGCGCGAGATCGTCGGCGACGAGCGCTTCGTCGAGATCTATCTGAAGACCGACATCGCGACCTGCTCCGCGCGCGATCCGAAGCGGCTCTACGCCAGCGCGATGACGGGCCAGACGCGTCAGTTCACCGGCATCTCCGATCCATACGAGGCGCCCGTATCGCCCGATCTCGTCGTCGAGACGGGCGCGATGTCGATCGCCGATTCCGTCGCGCGCATCGTCGCGTTCGACCGGCAGCGCTTCGCCTGTCTGTAGCCGCGGCCCGCACGCGGCGACGCAACCGCCGGCGGCCGACGTCACGCCGCGCCGCCGATCCGCTGCGCCGTCGCGTCGAACGCGCGCTTCGCCTTGTCGACGATCTCGTCGATCTCCTCCTTGCCGATCACGAGCGGCGGCGACAGCAGCATGCGGTCGCCGGTCGCGCGCATGATCAGGTTGCCGTTGAAGCAGAAGTCGCGGCAGATCGTGCCGATATCGACGCCTGCATCGAAGCGCGTGCGCCGCTGCCGGTCGCGCGCGAGCTGAACGCCTGCGACCAGCCCCGCGCCGGCAATCTCGCCGACGATCGGATGATCGCCGAGCGCCTCCGCCAGCCGCCGCTGGAAATACGGTCCGGTCTCCTGCTTCACGCGCGCCACGATCCCTTCGTCGCGCAGCAGCTTCAGGTTCGCGACCGCGACCGCGGCCGCCACCGGATGCCCCGAGTACGTGAGGCCGTGGTTGAATTCGCCGTTGTCGATGATCGGCCGCGCGATGCGTTCGTGGATGCCGACCGCGCCCATCGGGATATAGCCCGAAGTCAGGCCCTTGGCCATCGTGATCAGGTCCGGCTCGAAGCCGAAGTGCTGGTGCGCGAACCATTCGCCGGTGCGCCCGAACCCGCCGATCACTTCGTCGGCGACCAGCAGGATGTCGTACTTGCGGCAGATCCGTTCGATCTCCGGCCAGTACGTCGACGGCGGGAAGATCACGCCGCCCGCGCCCTGGAACGGCTCGCCGATGAACGCCGCGACGTTCTCCGCGCCGAGTTCGAGGATCTTCGCCTCGAGCTGCTGCGCACGCGCGAGGCCGAACGCCTCGGGCGTCTCGCCCGGCTGCGCCTCGCCGAAGAAATACGGCTGGTCGATATGCACGATGTTCTCGACCTTCGACGGCATCTGCTCGTGCATGTAGCCCATCCCGCCGAGCGTGCCGCCGGCGATCGTCGAGCCGTGATAGCCGTTGCGGCGCGAGATCACGTATTTCTTCTGCGGCTTGCCCTGCACGCGCCAGTACTGATGCACGACGCGCAGCACGGTGTCGTTGCCTTCCGAGCCGCTGTTGCAATAGAAGAAGTGATTGAAGCCGGCCGGCGTGACTTCCGCGAGCATCGCGGACAGCTCGATCACCGGCGGGTGCGTGGTCTTGAAGAACGTGTTGTAGAACGGCAGCTCCTGCAGCTGGCGATACGCGGCGTCGGCGAGTTCCTTGCGGCCGTAGCCGACGTTCACGCACCAGAGGCCGGCCATCCCGTCGATGATCTTGTTGCCTTCCGAGTCCCACAGGTAGACGCCGTCGGCCTTCACGATCACGCGGCTGCCCGCGCGGTTCAGCGCGCCCATGTCCGAGAACGGGTGGATGTGGTGCGCGGCGTCGAGCGCGCGGTATTCGGCGGTCGAGCGCGCGGCTTGCGTGGCGCGGGCCGCGGGCGCGGCGGGCTGGATCCAGGCAGATTCGTTGCGGTACGTCATGTTTCCTCCGTATGGCGGTCGTTGCGCGCTTACACGTGCAGCAGCAGATGGCGGCGTTCCCACGAGCTGATCACGCGGAAGAACGCTTCGTATTCGGTTTCCTTCAGCGCCAGGTACGCCTTCACGAACTTGTCGCCGAGAATGCCGGCCAGCGGCGTGCACGCGGCCATCAGCGAGATGCCCTCCTCGAGATTGCGCGGCAGCTGGTACGGCAGGTCGTAACCGTCCGATGCGATCGGCTCGGTCGGCGCGAGCTGTTGCGTGAGGCCGAGATAGCCGGCCGCGAGCGTCGCCGCGAACGCGAGGTACGGATTGCAGTCGACGCCCGGAATCCGGTTCTCGATGCGCCGCGCGACCGGGCTCGACTGCGGGATCCGGAAGCCGACCGTGCGGTTGTCGTAGCCCCACTGCACGTTGATCGGCGCGGCCATGAAGCGCGACAGCCGGCGGTACGAGTTGATGTACGGCGCGAAGATCGGCATCAGCGCCGGCGTGTACTTCTGCAGGCCCGCGAGATAGCTGTGGAACAGCGGCGATACGGCGCCGTCCTCGTCGGCGAACAGGTTGCGGCCGGTGCGTGCATCGGCGAGGCTCTGGTGGATGTGCATCGCGGAGCCCGGCTCGCCTTCCATCGGCTTGGCCATGAAGGTCGCGTACATGTTGTGGCGCAGCGCGGCCTCGCGCACCGTGCGCTTGAACAGGAACACCTGGTCGGCCAGCGACAGCGCGTCGCCATGCACGAAGTTGATCTCCATCTGCGCGGCGCCGACTTCGTGGATCAGCGTCTCGATGTCGAGGCCCTGCATTTCGCAGTACTCGTAGATGTCCTCGAACAGCGGATCGAACTCGTTGACGGCCTCGATCGAATACGACTGACGGCCGGTTTCCGCGCGCCCCGTGCGGCCGACCGGCGGACGCAGCGGCAGGTCGGGATCGGCGTTCATGTCGACCAGGTAGAACTCGAGTTCGGGCGCGACGACCGGCTTCCAGCCCTTGGCCTTGTACAGGTCGAGCACGCGGCGCAGCACGTAGCGCGGCGAGATCTCGACGGGCGAGCCGTCGAAGTGCACGCAGTCGTGGATCACCTGTGCGGTTGGATCGACGGCCCATGGAATCAGGCAGATCGTCGACGGATCGGGCACGCAGACCATGTCGGGATCGGTGACGCCGGTCAGCGTGCCGTCTTCCGGATAGTCGCCGGTGACGGTCTGCACCATCACGGCCTGCGGCAATCGCATCGATTCGCCGGATTCGAATTTGTTGCGCGGAATGATCTTGCCGCGCGCGATACCGGCCATGTCGGGAATGATCGCCTCGACCTCGGTGATGCGATGCTGACGCAGGAATTCGCTCAGTTCGGGTTGCATGATCGGCCTCTTTCAGTCGACGTCGGATGCGGACGGCGAGTCGCCGCCGGCCGCATGAATGCGATGCGTCATGCGCGCGCGGCACGCCGCGCCGAATGCCGCGAAGATGGCGCGCGACAGCGGCTGCTCCGCGTAGCGCCACTCGGGATGCCACTGCACGCCCAGCGCGAACGCGCGCGCGCCGCGCACGCTGACGGCCTCGACCAGCCCGTCGGGCGCGCTCGCCTCGACGGCGAGCCCCGCGCCGATACGCGCAATGCCCTGGTCGTGCAGCGAATTGACGGTCGCTTCGCGCGCGCCGTGCGCGATCCGCTGCAGCAGCCCGTCGGCCGCGAACTGCACGACGTGCGCGGGGCCGTACTGCCGCTCGAGCGGATCGTCCAGCCGCTCGCGATGATCGTCGAAGCCCGCGGTCGCATGCAGCCGCTGATGCAGCGTGCCGCCGTACGCGACGTTCAGCTCCTGCATGCCGCGGCAGATCGCAAGCACCGGCACGCCCGCGTCGATCGCCGCGCGGATCAGCGGCAGCGCGGTGGCGTCGCGCGCGGGATCGTGCAGCGTGTCGGGCGCGCTCGTCTCGCCGCCATAGTGATGCGGCTCGACGTTCGAATAGCTGCCGGTCAGCAGCAGCCCGTCGATCGACGCGACGATCGCATCGTCCGGCTGCCGCGCGCCGAGCGCGGGCAAGACGAACGCGAGCACGCCCGCGCCGTCGATCAGCGCGGCGAGGTATTTCTCCCCGGCCGTATGGTTCGGATGGGCGCCGCGCATGATGCGGTCGGCGGTGACGGCTACGATCGGGCGCGCCCGCATGATCGCGTCTCCGGTGACGGCGCGACGCACGGCCGCGCGCTGGACAAGGAAAGCCCGCGCCGTGCCGGCATGCACGTCACGCACCGCGTCGCGCACGCACGGACGCTCCGGCCGCCCCGGCGATGCGGCGGCAGGCGATGCGGACCGGTGTGGAAGCGGAAAGGGACGCTAGGGCAACAACGACGCGCTGCCGTCGCACCGCACCGCGCTCAATACGTGCACGGTCGCGAGGTTGAAGCGGCGCAGGCCGCGAGGACAGGCAAGGAAAAAACGAGGCTCGCGCAAACGGGCGGCACGCGTGCCGCGATCAGCATGCCGGCTCGTCCCGGCCTGACGCGGCGCGCCCGCCGACGGACTTCGGGTCCGGCGTATCGATGGGCTGGCGGCTTTCACGATCGTACTCGACTGGCTGATGAAGGCAGGACACGTGTCGCGGTCAAGCGGATACGGCGCGCGGCACGTCGGCTGGACATCACGGCACGCCCCGGCGCGGCACGGTTCGGTGCCCCCGCCGATGCGTATGTGACGACTCCCTGACATTCAGCTTATATCACCTAAAAATTGCGTCAAATTTTCAGGTACCGATCGCGGCATCGGGCAGACGAAAAAAATGGCATCGATCCAGACGAATCGATGCCGTTTTGTGCGCTGCGGTCGCACAGGCGCAAAGCGCCCGCGCGCCGCCCCGCACCGTTTCGCCGCGCCGCCGCAACGGCGCGGCGCGATGCTCAACGATGCGCGAGCGCGGTTTCGACGAGCGTCTGCAGCAGCGGCGCGACCCGCGCCGCCCGCGCTTCGTCGTAGGCGTACGGACGCGTTTCTTCCATGTAGGTGATCTGCGACAGTTCGAGTTGCACGGCCTGCACGCCGCTGGCGGGCACGCCGTAGTGGCGCGTGATGTAGCCGCCCTTGAAGCGCCCGTTCGCGACGGCCGTGTAGCCGCCGTGTTCGAGCACGCGCGCGGCAAGCGCTTCGGCGAGGCCAGGTGCGGCGCTCGCGCCGCTCGACGTGCCGAAGTTGAAGTCCGGCAGGCGGCCTTCGAAGAAGCGCGGCACATGCGAACGGATCGAATGCGCCTCCCAGACGAGCACGCGGCCGTGCTCGCGCTTCAGCCGCTCGATTTCGCGTTGCAGCGCGTCGTGATACGGCAGCCAGTAGCGATCGCGGCGGCGCATGATCTCGTCGTTGTCGGGCAGTGCGCCGGCCGGATACAGCGGCGCCTTGTCGAACGTGTCGACCGGCACGAGGCCCGTCGTGTCCTGCCCCGGATACAGGTTCTCGTTGTCGGGCGGTCGGTTCAGGTCGACGACGTAGCGCGCGTGCGACGGCACGAGGATCGACGCGCCGAGCGTCGCCGCGAACCCGTACAGGCGTTCGAGGTGCCAGTCGCAGTCGTCGACGAAGCGCGCGTCGGGCGTCATCGTCGCGGCGATGTCGTCGGGGATGTAGGTGCCTGCGTGCGGAATCGAGATCAGCAGCGGCAGCGTGCCCTGCTTCAGCGTGAATACAGCCGGTTGTTCAGTCATGTCGCATCACCGTAGAAGTCGAGCGGCGCACGCGTGCGGCGTGCGCCGGTTGCCGCGCGTCAGCGCAGCAGTTGCGCCAGCGCGGCGCGGTAATCGGCATACGCGGCGGCTTCGTCGCGATGGCGGCGGCCGCTCACGACGCGCTCGCCGCCCGTATAGACGTCGAGCACCGGCGTGTCGCCGTGCTCGGCGAACACCGCGCCCGACAGCCAGGCCGCGCTGTCGTGTTCGGCGATCGCCGGGTGGTCGGGATCGAGCACCAGCCAGTCGGCGCGGCACCCTTCGCGCAGCGCGCCGATGCGCCGCCCGCTCGCCTGCGCGCCGCCCGCGAGCGACGCATCGAACAGACGGTCCGCGACGCGGGCCTGCGTCTCGCTCGCGAGCACGTTGCGCGCGCGGTGCACGAGCCGCTGCCCGTATTCGAGCAGGCGCAGCTCCGCGCGCCAGTCGACCGATGCGTGGCTGTCGGAGCCGATGCCGATCACGCCGCCGTGCGCGAGATAGTCGACGGCCGGGAATACGCCGTCGCCGAGATTCGCCTCGGTCGTCAGGCACAGGCCGGCCACCGCGCGACGCTTCGCGAGCGCCTGCGTCTCGGCCGCGTCGATGTGCGTCGCATGCACGAGGCACCAGCGCGCATCGACGTCAAAGCGGTCGAGCAGCCACTGCACGGGACGCGCGCCGTAGGCGCGCACGCAGTCGTCGACCTCGGCCGTCTGTTCGGCGATATGGATATGCACGGGCGCATCGTCGGGCAGGCCGTCGAGCAGCACGCGCAGTCCGTTTTCCGACACCGCGCGCAGCGAATGCGGCGCGACGCCGTAGCGCAGCCCGCCATGTTCGGGCGCGGCGCGGCGCATCGCGTCGAGCAGTTCGAGCAGGCCGTCGGGCGTGTTGATGAAGCGGCGCTGGTCGTCGCGCGGCGGCTTGTTGCCGAAGCCGGCGAACTGGTACGACACGGGCAGCATCGTGATGCCGATGCCGGCCGCGCGCGCGGCACCGACGACGCGCGTGCCGAGTTCGGCGAGTTGCGGATAGCGCGAGCCGTCCTGCGCGTGATGCACGTAATGGAATTCGCAGACCGACGTGTAGCCGCACTTGAGCATCTCGACGTACAGCCAGCGTGCGATCGCCGCGAGCGCATCGGGCGTGATCTTCAGCGCGAAGCGGTACATCAGGTCACGCCAGCTCCAGAAGCTGTCGGCGGGATTCGCGCGGTATTCGGTGAGCCCCGCCATCGCGCGCTGGAAGGCATGCGAGTGCAGGTTCGGCATGCCGGGCAGCACGGGCCCGGCCGCGCGCGCGACACCTGCCGGCGCGTCGCTGTCGGGCGTCACGTCGGTCAGCGTGCCGTTCGCGTCCCAGCGCAGCAGCACGTTGCGGCGCCAGCCATCGGGCAGATACGCATGGTCCGCGAACAATATCGAATCGATCATCGTGAGTCCTTTGTCGGTCTGACTTGGCGCTTTAGCGCCTAGTCAGACCCCATGCAAAGCTGTCGGTCGGACCTGGCGCTTCAGCGCTTAGTCCGGCCCCATGCAAAGCTGTCGACCGGACTTGGCGCTTCAGTACCTAGCCCGGCCCCATGCAAAACCATCAATTCACGCGACGAAACACCGTCGTCCCGCCGCGCACGACCTGCTCGCACAGCGGCCGACCGATCCAGTAAGCCAGCTCCGACAGCGAACCGACCGACCACACCGCGAAGTCGGCGCGACGGCCGACCTCGAGCGCGCCGTGTGCATCCGCCCGGCCGAGCGCCGCGGCCGCATGGCGCGTGACGCCCTGCAGCACCTCGGGCACCGTCATGCGGAACAGCGTGCAGGCGAGATTCATCGTCAGCAGCAGCGATTCGAGCGGCGACGTGCCCGGATTGTGATCGGTCGCGAGCGCGATCGGCACGCCGTGCTTGCGCAGCAGTTCGATCGGCGGCAATTGCGTTTCGCGGATGAAGTAATACGCACCGGGCAGCAGCACGGCGACCGTGCCGGCCGCCTTCATCGCCTCGATACCGGCTTCGTCGAGAAACTCGAGGTGATCGGCGGACAGCGCGCGATAACGCGCGGCCAGCGCGGTGCCGCCCGCATTCGACAACTGCTCCGCGTGCAGCTTCACGGGCAGCCCGCGACGCGTCGCGGCCACGAAGACGCGCTCGGTCTGCGCGAGCGAAAAGCCGATGCGCTCGCAGAACACGTCGACCGCGTCGACGAGGCCTTCGCCGGCCAGCGCCGGCAGCATCCGGTCGCACACTTCGTCGATGTACGCATCCGCGCGGCCCGCGTATTCGGGCGGCAGCGCATGCGCGCCGAGGAAGGTCGTGTAGACCGACACCGGGAAGCGTTCGCCGAGCTGGCGCGCGACGCGCAGCATCTTGCGCTCGCTCGCGAGGTCGAGCCCGTAGCCCGACTTGATCTCGATCGCGGTCACGCCTTCGGCAAGCAGCGGCTGCAGCCGCGCAGCGGCCTGCACGAACAGCGTGGTCTCGTCGGCCGCGCGCGTCGCGCGCACCGTCGACACGATCCCGCCGCCCTGCCGCGCGATTTCCTCGTAGCTGACGCCTGCGAGGCGCTGCGCGAATTCGTCGGCGCGCGTGCCGCCGTAGACGAGGTGCGTATGGCAGTCGACGAGGCCCGGCGTCACCCACGCGCCGCGCAGATCCTCGCGCTGCCAGTGTGCATAACCGTGCGGCAGCTCGCCGAATGCGCCGAGCCACACGATCGTGCCGGTTTCGTCGACGGCGATCGCCGCATCGTCGATCGTTTCGTCGGGATGGCCGTGCGCGCACAGCCTCAGGTGATGCCAGACAGTCGGTTTCATGCGTTCAGTCTCGTTCGCCGACGGCAAGCGATACGGCCAGCAGCGCGCCGCCACCGCTCACGACGACGTCAAGCGCACGCAGCGGCCCGTCGAGCCGCAGCGTGTCCATTTCTTCCAGTGCGTAGCGCGCGCCGGCGACCGCGACGTCGACGGCGCCCGTAGCGCAATGCAGCAGCACGGTATCGGCGCGCTCGATGCGATGCGTGCCCGCGCGCCACACGTCGAGCGTGCCGCGCGCGGCCGAACGGCGCGTCATCAGGTTGAAGTCGCGGGTCGGCCCGTCGTGCAGCGTCGCGTCGATCGCCGTTTCGCCGGCGAAGTCCGCGCGCGCGAGCGGCGCATCGAGCACGTGGCGCGCGCCGTCGGCCGCCGCGAGCGTCATGCCCGCGCCGGACAGCAGCACCAGCGTGCGGTCGATTCCGTCGAAGCGCGAGAACGGCCCGGCCGCGCCGACGTCCGCGACGCTCACGCGCCATGCGAACGCATCGAGCGCGGCGCCGGGCGGAAACGCGGCGATCTCGCGCGTCACGCCGCCGCCATTCTTCCACGGCGACGCGACGAGATCCGCCGCGCGGGTCTGCGCGGCGGTCACGGGCGCCTGGTCGAGCGCCGTCATGCTCAGCGACCGAGCATCGGCAGCTTCAGGCCGGCTTCGCGGGCCGTCTGCTGCGCGAGTTCGTAGCCGGCATCCGCATGGCGCATCACGCCCGTCGCCGGGTCGTTCAGCAGCACGCGACCGAGACGCTCGTGCGCGTCGGCCGTGCCGTCGGCGACGATCACGACGCCCGAGTGTTGCGAGAAGCCCATGCCGACGCCGCCGCCGTGGTGCAGCGACACCCACGACGCCCCGCCTGCCGTGTTCAGCAGCGCGTTGAGCAGCGGCCAGTCGCTGACCGCGTCCGAGCCGTCCTTCATCGATTCGGTCTCGCGGTTCGGGCTCGCGACCGAACCCGTGTCGAGGTGGTCGCGGCCGATCACGATCGGCGCCTTCAGCTCGCCGTTCTTCACCATCTCGTTGAACGCCTGGCCGAGGCGATAGCGATCCTTCACGCCGACCCAGCAGATCCGCGCCGGCAGGCCCTGGAACGCGATGCGCTCGCGCGCCATGTCGAGCCAGTTGTGCAGGTGCGGATCGTCGGGGATCAGCTCCTTCACCTTCTGGTCGGTCTTGTAGATGTCTTCCGGATCGCCCGACAGCGCGACCCAGCGGAACGGCCCCTTGCCTTCGCAGAACAGCGGACGGATATACGCCGGCACGAAGCCCGGGAAGTCGAACGCGTTCTCAACGCCCATTTCCAGCGCCATCTGGCGGATGTTGTTGCCGTAGTCGAGCGTCGCCGCGCCGCGTTCCTGCAGCGTCAGCATCGCGCGCACCTGCGCGGCCATCGACTGCTTCGCGGCCTTCACGATGCTTTGCGGATCGACCTTCTGCGCTTCGCGCCATTGCGCGACGGTCCAGCCCTGCGGCAGGTAGCCGTTGATCGGGTCGTGTGCGCTGGTCTGGTCGGTCACGCAGTCCGGCGTGACGCCGCGCTTGACGAGTTCCGCGAACACGTCGGCCGCGTTGCCGAGCAGGCCGACCGACACCGGCTTGCCGGTGCGCTTCGCTTCCTCGATCATGCCGAGCGCTTCGTCGAGCGTCGTCGCCTTCTTGTCGACATAGCGCGTCTTCAGGCGGAAGTCGATGCGCGTCTCGTCGCATTCGACCGCGATCATCGAGAAGCCCGCCATCGTCGCGGCCAGCGGCTGGGCGCCGCCCATCCCGCCCAGGCCGCCCGTCAGGATCCAGCGGCCCGACGGGTCGCCGTTGAAGTGCTGGTTCGCGACCGAGAAGAAGGTTTCATAGGTGCCCTGCACGATGCCCTGGCTGCCGATGTAGATCCAGCTGCCGGCCGTCATCTGGCCGTACATCATCAGGCCCTTGCGGTCGAGCTCGTGGAAGTGGTCCCAGTTCGCCCAGTGCGGCACGAGGTTCGAGTTCGCGAGCAGCACGCGCGGCGCATCCTTGTGCGTGCGGAACACGCCGACCGGCTTGCCCGACTGGATCAGCAACGTTTCGTTTTCCTCGAGATCCTTCAGCGACGCGAGGATCTGGTCGTAGCATTCCCAGTTGCGCGCCGCGCGGCCGATGCCGCCGTACACGACCAGCGCGTGCGGATGCTCGGCGACTTCCGGGTCGAGGTTGTTCTGGATCATCCGGTAGGCCGCCTCGGCCAGCCAGGTCTTGCAGACTTTCTCGCTGCCGCGCGGGGCGCGGATCGTGCGCGTCGGGTCGAGACGGGGATCGATGTGTTTCGGATGGTTCATGACGACAGCTCCCGAAGGAAATGAAATATCAATAGGAATCAGAAATGCCCGGTGAAGCGATAACGGCTGCCGGGGTGCCACAGATTCGCCACCGAGGCGACGACGCCCTGCGACCAGGTGCGCCGATGTAAAACCAGACACGGCTCGACGTCGTCCATCCGCAGCTGCTCGCGCCGCTCGGGCGCCGGGGCCGCCGCTTCGATCCGGTATTCGACGCGCTGCAGCGGCGCCGCGCGCATCAGGTACTGGTTCGGCGTCGTGTTCGTGAAATCCTGCCGGGCGTAATCCGGCGCGACCGCCGGATTCACCCAACGCTCTTCGAGCTGGACCGGCTCGTCGTTCTCGAAGTGCAGCACCTGCGAATGAAACAGCTTCGCGCGCACGGCCACCTGCATCTCGTCGGCGAGCGCCTCGTCGGCGCGGACCGTCTCGAGACCGAGCACGCGGGCGTGGTACGCATGCCCGCGCGCGTCGACCTCCTCCGAGATGCTGCGGATCGCCACCAGCGTCGACTCGTACTTCGGCCGCGCGACGTAGGTGCCCGCGCCCTTCATGCGGGTCAGCACCTGCTCGGCCGTCAACTCGCGCAGCGCGCGGTTGACGGTCATGCGCGCGACCCCGAACTCGCGGGCCAGTTCGTTCTCGGACGGCACTTGGTCGCCCTCGGCCCACTCGCCGGCGTGGATGCGGCCCAGGATGAAATCCTTGATCTCCTGGTAGACCGGCGCGTTCATCGGCTTACTGTTCCGACGGGAACGAGAACGGCGCGACCTTCGCGAACGCACGCTCGCCGACGAGCTTCGCGATCACCGCGATGTCCGGTGCGAAGTAGTGGTCGAGCTCGTAGTGCGCGACCTTGCTGCGGATCGTTTCCATCACGCCCGCGAGCTTCGGGCTCGTGTGGTACGGCGCGCGCAGGTCGACGCCCTGGGCGGCGGCCAGCAGTTCGATCGCGAGGATGTGTTTGGTGTTATCCGCGATGTCGGCGAGCTTGCGCGCGGCGAAGGTCGCCATCGACACGTGGTCTTCCTGGTTCGCCGAGGTCGGCAGCGAGTCGACCGACGCCGGATGCGCGAGCGTCTTGTTTTCCGAGGCGAGCGCAGCGGCCGTCACGTGGGCGATCATGAAGCCCGAGTTCACGCCGCCATCCTTCACGAGGAACGGGGGCAGGCCCGACAGCGTCGCGTCGATCAGCAGCGCGATGCGGCGCTCGGCCAGCGCGCCGATTTCCGATGCGGCGAGCGCGAGATTGTCGGCCGCGAACGCGACGGGCTCGGCGTGGAAGTTGCCGCCCGACAGCACTTCGCCGGTATCCGGGAAGATCAGCGGGTTGTCCGACACGGCGTTCGCCTCGACCAGCAGCACGTCGGCCGCATGGCGCATCTGGTCCAGGCACGCGCCCATCACCTGCGGCTGGCAGCGCAGGCTGTACGGATCCTGCACCTTGTCGCAGTCGCGGTGCGACTGGTTGATCGGCGAGCCTTCGAGCAGTTCGCGATAAGCCGCGGCCGCGTCGATCTGGCCTTGATGGCCGCGCAGTTCGTGAATGCGTGCGTCGAACGGCTTCACCGAGCCGGCGGCCGCGTCGACCGACAGCGCGCCCGCGACCAGCGCGGTGCGGTACAGGTCTTCGATCGCGAACATGTTGTCGAGCGCCAGCGCGGTCGATGCCTGCGTGCCGTTCAGCAGCGCGAGGCCTTCCTTCGCCTGCAGCGTCAGCGGCGCGAGGCCCGCGACGCGCAGACCGTCAAGCGCGCTGGCGCGCTCGCCGCGGATGAACACTTCGCCGACGCCGAGCAGCACGGCCGACATGTGCGCGAGCGGCGCGAGGTCGCCCGATGCGCCGACCGAGCCCTTCACCGGGATCAGCGGCAGCACGTCGGCGTTGAACAGCGTGATCAGCGCGTCCATCACCTCGCGGCGGATGCCCGAGTGGCCGCGGCCGAGGCTCGACAGCTTCAGCGCCATCAGCAGGCGCACCGACGAGCGCGCCATCGGCTCGCCCACGCCGACCGCGTGCGACAGCACGAGGTTCTTCTGCAGCAGTTCGAGCTGGTCGTGCGGGATGTGCGTGCTGGCCAGGCGGCCGAAGCCCGTGTTGATGCCGTACGCCGGCTCGCCCTTCGCGGCGATGTCGGCGACGGCCTTCGCACCGGCGTCGATCTTCGCGAAGCTGGCCGGATCGAGCGCCAGCTGCACGGACTCGCGCGCGATCTGGCGCAGTTGCGGGAGGGTCAGGTGGCCGGGGGTAAGCGTGATCATGTGAGCAATCCTGTCTAGACAAGTTCGGGATGGATTGCAGTGTAGCCATCCGAACTTGTCTAGACAACCCGTTTTCGGCGATTTCGACTCAGGAGTTTCCCTGATGTCCGGCGCGGCCCGCCGGCTCGGCCCGCGGCACCGCGGGTTTAACAGATGTTGTATTTATTTTGTCTTTGGCAACATACGGATCACCATTCGCCTACGGAGCCCTGCCATGAACTTCCCGTCCCGGCTCGCCGCCCTGCTGGTCGCCGCCGGCGCACTCGCCGGCGCCGCCGCGCACGCCGCCGAACCGCTCTCGGGCACGCTCGAGAAGATCCGCCAGAACAACCTGATCTCGATCGGCCATCGCGAAACCTCGGTGCCGTTCTCGTACGTCGATGCGAGCGGCAAGGTGATCGGCTTCTCGCAGGATCTGTGCGACCGCGTGATCGCCGCCGTGAAGGCGCGCACCGGCAAGCCCGACCTGCAGGTGCGCTTCATTCCGGTCACCTCGCAGAACCGCATTCCGCTCGTGCAGAACGGCACCGTCGATCTCGAATGCGGCGTGACGACCAACCTCGCCGCGCGTCATGCACAGGTCGCGTTCTCGACGACCTTCTTCGTCGCGACGACGCGCCTGCTCACGCGCACCCAGTCCGGCATCCGCGACTTTCCCGATCTCGCCGGCAAGACGGTCGTGACGAACCAGGGCACGACGTCCGAACGCCTGCTGCGCAAGATGAACGAGGACAAGAAGATGAACATGCAGATCATCAGCGCGAAGGACTACGGCGAAGGACGCCTCACGCTCGAATCGGGCCGCGCGGCCGCGTACATGATGGACGACGTGCTGCTCGCGGGCGTGCGCCAGCTTGCCGCGAAGCCGGCCGACTGGCAGATCGTCGGCACGCCGCAGTCGTCGGAAGCCTACGGGTTCATGCTGCGCAAGGACGATCCGCAGTTCAAGGCGCTCGTCGACGGCGTGCTCGTCCAGTTGATGAAGCGCGGCGAGATCGACGCGCTGTACGACAAGTGGTTCATGAAGCCGGTGCCGCCGAAGGGGCTGTCGTTCGACTTCCCGATGAGCGACGTGATCAAGGCGCGCTACGCGGCGCCGAACGACATGCCGCTCGAATGAACGCCGGCGCCGCTCACGTGCGCGTCCACGCGACGCACGCCGCGTAGTCGGGCGCCGCGTCGAGCCACGCGGCGTCGAACGCGGCCACGCCGGCGGCGGGCGCGGCCGGCGCGACGATCGTCGTCGCGGGCGTTGCCGCGTCGCGCGGCGGCACGACCGCGAACGCGCCGAGCCCGCCGACGATGCCGGTGCCGAGCGCCTTGAGCAGCGCCTCCTTCGCGGCCCACACGCGCATGAACGCGGGTGCGCGCGCCGCGTCGGGCAGGCTGTCGAGATAGGCCGATTCGGCCGGCGTGCACACTTCGCGCGTGAGCGCACGCCAGTCGGTCGGGCGGCGGCACGATTCGATGTCGATGCCGACGCGGCCGGCGGGCGCCCACGCGATCAGCGCATGATCGCCCGAGTGCGACACGTTGAAGTCGAGCGACGTGCCATGCACGGCATCCAGCGACGGACGGCCCGACGCGTCGACGACGATCGAGACCGCATGCGGCGCGACGCCCAGCGCCGCGCCGAGCCGCTCGCGTAGCGCGGCGCGCGTCGCGGCGCTGCGCACCGCATCGTCGTGTCTCAGGTAGCGGGCGGCGCGCGCCCGCTCGGCGTCGCTCAGCGCCGCATACGCGGGCGACGCGAGCGGCACGTTCCAGTCGAAATCGATGCGGACGATCCGCACGCCGGCGCGGGACGCGGCAGGCGGCGCGTCGAGCGAATGCACGCGAAAGGCACGCGGCGTGTCGGCGGCAGAATCGGGAGCGAGCGGACGATGCATCGGCGGGCGGCGGGCTGTGACATGAAACGTCCGATGTTAATCGATCGCGCCGGTGCGCGATCCGGGTCGCGCGCCGCGACGCGCCGCTACCCGTTCGCGACGACGCCCGGCACGCCGACGCCCGTCGGCCGCGCGCGCCGCGCCGGATGGCGCGCATGCGCGTAGCCCGGCGCATCGGCCGGCAGCGCGCCGTGCTGCAGCCAGTACAGCGCGAGCGGCCATAGCGTGTCGGCAAAGCGGCTGTGGAAAAACGCGAAATGGCCGATCGCCTCGACGCCGATATCGCGCGGCGCGATCCGCCAGTGCGTGACGTCGCTGCCGGTGTAGTAGCCGACCAGCCGCTCGATCGCGCCGACGGTGCCGAATTCGTCGTCGTCGAGCCCGATCGCGAGCATCGGCGCGGTCAGTCGCGCGAAGCGCGCGGGCAGCGCGGCGCGGCTCGCGGCGGGTTCGGCCAGCAGCCCGCCGGTGTAGACGTCCTCGAAACGCGGCCGCGAGCGCGCCCACGACAGCGCGACGCCGCGCGGCGTGTCCTCCATCCAGCCGAGCCGCTTCGCGGGCACGTAGCCGAACACGGCCGCGAGCGCCGGCATCGCGACGTGCCACTTCCACCACATGCGCCGCCGCACGGCCGGCAGATAGTCGCGCCAGTATGCGTACTGCGAACCGACCGTCAGCACGTGCCGCACCTGCACGTTCGACGCGGCAAGCCCGAGCGCGAACCCGCCCACGCTGTGCGCGACCACGTCGAGCGGCTGCCCGGGAAACGCGTCGCGCGCGTATTGCAGCGCGGCCTCGCAGTCGAGCCGCCCCCAGTCGAGCCAGTTCGCCCGCAGCGCCGCGAGCCGCTCCGGACGCGACCCGCCGATGCCGCGATAGTCGTACACGAGCACGTCGCGCCCCTGCGCGAACAGCCAGGCCGCGAAACGGAAGTAGTAGTCGCAGCGCACCGAGGTCGCGCAATTGACGACCGTCACCGGCCGCCCCGCCGCGCCGCCGCGATGCCGCCAGACATGGCCGCGCAGCGCGTAGCCGTCGGCCGCGCGCAGCGTCACGGGTTCGGGCGGCAGCGCGCCCGTCGCCCGTTCGCCGCGCGCCGGCCCGCTTCCTTCATTCGAAATCGTCATCCTGTCTCCTGTCGATCGCGGTCGGAGCCTGCCGTCGATCCGTGCTTCATGCCCGATCGGGCCCGGCGCTGCAGCGCGCGGCCCGTTCGTCCGCCACGCGGCCCGTGCCCGCCGCCCGATGCGGGAACCGCGACGCACCGGCGCGCGGCCGCCCGCCTCCATTGAACTTGACGCGCGCCGCGTTCTCAACCAATCTTGCTGCTCCGTTCGCATGAGCCAGACGCATGTCAACGCCGCTCGTTCGTCTCCCGTCGCTGGACCTCGTCCGCGGCTTCGTCGCGGTCGGCCGCCGCATGAGCATCACGCTCGCCGCGCAGGATCTGTGCGTCACGCAGTCGGCGGTCAGCCGGCAGATCCATGCGCTCGAGGCCCATCTCGGCGTCGCGCTGCTGCGGCGCGGCTACCGGACCATCGCCTTCACGCCGGAAGGCGAGCGGCTGTTCCGCGCCGCCGATGCGGCGCTGCACAGCCTGCAGGACACCGTCGCGTCGCTCGCCGCCGCGCGCGAGCGCCAGCCGGTGACGATCACCGCCAGCATCGGCGTCACCGCGCTGTGGCTGCTGCCGCGACTCGGGCGCCTGCAGGCGCGCCTGCCCGAGATCGACCTGCGCGTGGCCGCGAACGACAAGGTACTCGATTTGCGCACCGAAGGCATCGATCTCGGGATTCGCTACTGCCCGCGCGATCGCGCGCCGCCCGGCGCGCTGCGCCTGTTCGACGAGGTCGTGCTGCCGGTCGCGCATCCGGCGCTCGCCGCACGAGCGCTCGTCGACGCCGCCGCGCTCGCCGACCACGTGCTGCTCGAGTTCGACGGGCCGCAGCAGCCCCACCTGCAATGGCGCACGCACCTGCACGCGGCCGGGCTCGGCGACGCGCGCCCGAAGGGCGTGCTGCGCTTCAACCAGTACGATCAGGTGATCCAGGCCGCGATCGCGGGCCAGGGCGTCGCGCTCGGACGGCTCGCGCTGGTCGCGCCGATGCTGTCCGACGGGCGGCTCGCGGTGCTCGGGCCGCGCCCGCGCGCGCAGCCCGATCCGTACGGCTACTGGCTGTTTCAGCACGATGCGGCGCCGCGGCGCGAAGTCGCCGAGGTGCGCGACTGGATGCTCGCGGAAGCCGCCGAATGCGATGCGATGATCCGCGCGCACGACGCGGCCCGGGACTGAACGCGCGTCGCTCGCCGTCACGCAGCAGAGAACGGCCGCCCGTCGTCTCGCATTCCCGCCACGCATGCGAACCTGACCGAATGATCGCTTGAGCGAGCGCCGGCCCGGTCGTCTAATCGGACCGGACGCGGCCCTTTCGCCGCGCGTTCATCCGGAGACCCGCATGACCCCGATCGAGCAAGACGTCCGACGCCGCTGGCTGCCCGTGCTCGCGGGCGGCCTCATCATGGGCGCCGCGCTCGGCATCCGCCACGTGCAGGGCCTGTTCCTCGCGCCCGTCACGCTCGATCATGGCTGGTCGCGCGAAGCGTTCGGCCTCGCGCTCGCGTTGCAGAACCTGATCTGGGGCGTCGCGCAGCCGTTCACCGGCATGATCGCCGACCGTTTCGGCTCGGTGCGCGTGATCGTGGTCGGGATGCTGCTGTACGCGGCCGGGCTCGTCACGATGGCGCATGCGACGTCGACCGGCACGTTTACGGTCGGCGCCGGGCTCGTGATCGGCATCGCGCTGTCGGGCTCCGCGTTCGCGTCGATCTACGGCGCGCTCAGCCGCCTGTTCCCGCCCGACCGGCGCGGCTGGGCGCTCGGCGTCGCCGGCGCGATCGGCGGGCTCGGCCAGTTCTGCATGGTGCCCGTCGCGCAGGAACTGATCGGCGGCATCGGCTGGCAGCATGCGTTCATTGCGCTGGCTGTCGTCGCGGCGCTGCTCGCGCCGCTCGCCGTGCTGCTGCGCGACCGCCCCGCCGAGGCTGCGGGCGCCGCCGCCGATGCCGATCAGTCGATCGGCGACGCGGTGCGCGAGGCGTTCGCGCATCGCGGCTTCTGGCTGCTCAATGCCGGCTTCTTCGCGTGCGGCTTCCAGCTCGCGTTCATCGCGACGCACCTGCCCGCCTACCTGCTCGATCACGGACTGCCGGCGCGCCACGCCAGCGTCGCGCTTGCGCTGATCGCACTGACCAACGTGGCCGGCACTTACGCGTGCGGTCATCTCGGCGGCCTGCTGCGGCGCAAGTACGTGCTGTCCGTGCTGTACCTCATGCGTGCGCTCGCGATGGCCGTGTTCGTCGCCGCGCCGCTGTCGCCCGCGAGCGTCTACGTGTTCGCTGCCGTGATGGGCTTCACGTGGCTCGGCACGGTGCCGCTGACCAACGGCGTGATCTCGCAGGTGTTCGGCGTGCGCTATATCGCGACGCTGTTCGGCTTCGTGTTCTTCGGGCACCAGCTCGGCAGTTTCTTCGGCGTGTGGCTCGGCGCGCTCGTGTACGACGCGATGCATTCGTACCTGCCGCTGTGGCTCGGCTCGATCGCGCTCGGCGTGCTGGCGGCGCTCCTGCATCTGCCGATCGACGACGCGCGCGTCGCGCGCCGCGCGCCGGGCGAGGCCGCGTGGGCATGATCCGCGCGACGCTCGCCGCCACCGCGCTCGCGTTCGTCGCGTGGTGCGGCGCCGCCTACTTCGATCCACACGTCGCGTTCGCGCTGCTCGAACACGTCGCGTTCTGCAATTGAAGGCGCGTGCCGCGCCGGCGTCGGGCTCAGCGCCGCTTCGGCAATGCGGCCAGCGCATCGAGCGCGCGACGACGCGCCGCGTCGTGCTCGACGAGCGGCGCCGGGTAATCGACGCCGAGCCGCACGCCGGCCGCTGCGAGTTCCAGCGGCGACGCCTGCCACGGCGCATGAATCGCCGCATCGTCGAGGCCCGCGAGCTCGGGCACCCAGCGCCGCACGTAGGCGCCGTGCGGATCGAACCGGCGGCCCTGCGCGACCGGATTGAAGATCCGGAAATACGGCGCGGCATCGGCGCCGCAGCCGGCCACCCACTGCCAGCTCGCCGCGTTGTTCGCGGGATCGGCGTCGACCAGCGTGTCCCGGAACCACGCTTCGCCCTCGCGCCAGTCGATCAGAAGATGCTTCGCGAGAAACGACGCGACGACCATCCGCACGCGGTTGTGCATCCAGCCCGTCGTCCACAGTTCGCGCAGGCCCGCATCGACGAGCGGATAGCCGGTCCGGCCGCGCTGCCACGCGCGCAGTGCGGCGGGATCGTCGCGCCACGGCATCGCGTCGAACTGCGCACGGAAGTTGTCGGTCGCGAGCGACGGGAAGTGATACAACAGCGCGTAGCTGAATTCGCGCCAGCCGAGCTCGCTCAGGAACTTGTCGGCACCTGCCGACCAGGCCGCGCCGCCCGCCTGCGCGGCCCCCTGGACCGCATGCCATACCTGCCGCGGCGACACGTTGCCGAAGCGCAGGAACGGCGACAGCCGGCTCGTCGCGGGCTGGTCCGGACGATCGCGCGCCCCCGCATAGCCGGCGAGCGACGCGCTCGCGAATGCGTCGAGCCGCGCGTGCGCGCCGGCTTCGTCGGGTGCGGGCCACGCGTCGCGCAAGCCGCCGGCCCAGTCCGGCGTGTGCGTGCGCAACGCGAGCGCGTCGAGCGTCAGCGCGCGTTCGCGCACGCTGTCCGGCCAGGAATGAAACACGATGTGCGCGGGTGCCGGCAGCGGCGCCTCGACGATACGGTCGCGGCGCGCCGCGCGCCAGTACGCGGTGAAGACCTGGAACGGCGCGCCGGCGCCGGTCAGCACCTCCCACGGCTCGTTCAGCAGGCTGCCGTTGCTGCTTTCGACCGCCAGCCCGCGCGCCTTGAGCGACGCCTTCAGCGCCGCATCGGCGTCGCGTTGCGGCTGCGCGTAGCGACGGTTCCAGTAGACCGCCGCCGCGCCCGTGTCGTGCGCGATGCGCTCGATCTCGTGCCGGGCGTCGCCGCGCAGCACCAGCAGGCGTCCGCCGTGACGCGCGAGCGCCGCGTCGAGCCCGGCCAACGAGCCGTGCAGCCACCAGCGCGCGGCGCCACCGAGCGGTCGCCCCGCGCCGGCGCCCGTGTCGTCGACGAACACGCAGACGAGCGGCCGGCCCGACGCGACCGCGCGCGTCAGCGCGGGCTGGTCGGTCAGGCGCAGATCGTCGCGGAACCAGACGATCGCAGGTGCAACGGACGACGGGACGGGCACGGGTACCTCGAGGCGGGAAGCGGAACGTGATGCGTATTGTCGCGGGTGCGCCGCACGGTGTCGACGTTCGATGGCTGCGGTGGCGCGCGGGTTCGCTTGACGGTCGGCAGGCGATCACGCCGCCACGCCAGACCGCGGTTTTCGTCGCGCGCGCCGGCCGCATGCGGCGCCGCCGCTTCCGGTCCGAGCCGGCCCCGTGAAACGCCTTAGTCCATTCCGACGATTTTTCGCGGCGCGCACCGGCCTACGCTCGATCCCGGGTTCGCCGCGATGCGCGGCGCACGTCGGCCGCCGCCGACGCAGCGCATCGCGCGACGCGCCCGCCAGGCGCGCCCGCGCCGCCGCCCGCCTCTGCGCGCCGGCCGGCGTCGGCGCAAACGCTTTCGATCGCTGCCCGCCCCGCCCGTGCGCGGACGCGTGCGCAGTCCCATCCGACACCGCCATGACCAAACCCGCCAATCTCGTCACCTCGATCACCGTCGACATCGACGCACCGGCTTCCGTCGTCTGGGAAGTGCTGACCGACTTCCCGCGCTACGGCGAATGGAACAGCTTCTGCGTCGGTCTCGAAACGACCGGCCGCCTCGGCGATTTCGTGCACATGCAGGTGCGCATCCCGGGCACCGACACCGTGATCCCCGTCAATGAAATCCTCGTCGCGTTCGAGCCCGAACGCCTGCTGTCGTGGGAACAGCGCCCGACCGACGACAACAAGGACGCCGCGCGCCGCGATCAGTACATCGAGGCCGACGGCGCCGAACGCTGCCGCTACTTCACGACCGACCAGTTCCTCGGCGTCAACGCCGACACCATCATGCAGAACCACGGCGCCTGGGTGCAGCAGGGCTTCGACCAGTGCGCGCGCGACGTGAAGCAGCGCGCGGAAACCCTGCATGCGGCGCGCAGCCGCAAAAGCGCATGACGGAGTCGCGCCGATGCCCGACCTGCAGACGCTGTCCGACCATCACGACATTCGCGAGCTGGTCGTCGCGTACTCGACCGCGATCGACGCGCGCGACTTCTATGCGCTCGACGCGGTCTTCACGCCCGACGCGGCGATCGACTATCGCGCGATGGGCGGCATCGCCGGCCGCTATCCGGACGTGAAGGCGTGGCTGCGCAGCGTGCTGCCGCAGTTTCCGCAGTACCAGCACATGGTCGGCAACCTGTCGATCCGGTTCGACGGCGACACCGCGCGCGGCCGCACGATCTGCTTCAATCCGATGGCGGTCGCGCTGCCGGACGGCGGCACCGAGGTGATGTTTCTCGGGCTGTGGTACGTCGACCGCTTCGTGCGCACCGCGCACGGCTGGCGCATTGCCGAGCGCGTCGAGGAGCGCTGCTACGACCACAACGTGCCGGCCGTGCTGGCCGACGCAACCGGCTGATCCTGCCGAGCCGGCCGGCGCGCGGCGCGTGCCGCGCGGCCGTCAGTCGAGGCGGAAGGCCGCCTCGAAACGCGCGGCGAACGCGTCGAACTCGGCTTCCGGCAGATGGTTGATGCCGCCCGCGCGCTTGCGTCCGCCGCCGGTCGGAAAACCGCGGCAGAATTCGTCGGCGCCGAGCGGCCGGCCGTCGGGCACGCGCACGCTGACGACCAGCCCGCCGTCCGCGCGCGGCGACAGCACCGCGAGCGCCGCATGCGGCGCGTTGCGCATGCGCTCGTTCGCGAGCATGCCGGTCGCGCGGCGCGCCCACGGATGATCGGGCATCCGGATCAGCGTCGCGCCCGGCACGTCGCGCCACGGTGCGAGCGCGCAGGCACGCGCCATGTCGTCGCGATAGCCGTCGCGCAGCGCGGCGAACACCGGCGTGTCGCGCACGAACGCCATCGGATCGGCGCACGGCAGCATCGCCTCGGCCAGCGCCGCGGGATCGAAGTGGAGGTCGCCGATACACTCGCCGTACGCGTTGTAGTTCAGATAAAGCCCCAGCTCGGCGAACAGGTCACGCTCGGCCGCGCCGATCCCGTGCTCGCGTGCGAGCGCGTCGCCGAGCGCCGGCAGTTCGTCGCCGAACGCCGCGACGATCGCCCAGCGCGCGTGCCGGCCGCCGAGATGGCGGTTCACGATCGCGCTCGTGCAAACGTCGGCCGACGTGTCGATATGCGCGACGAAGCACGGATCGCCGGGCAGCTCGCCCGCGAAGTGATGGTCGAAATAGCGGATCGTCACGCCGTCGCGCAGCAGCCGCGCGCATGCGTCGCGGTTCTGGTCGTGCGACACGTCGAGCACGGTGATGCGATCGCCGGCCCGTGCGTCGATCCGTTCGAGCAAGCGGATGTCGCGCTTCACGCCCGTCACGAGCGTGCCCTGCGCCCCTTCCGCGAGCCGCAGCTGCTGGAGCGCGCACAGACCGTCCGCGTCGCCGTTGAACGCGTAGAAGTGTCGTCCGTCGTGGTGTTGCTGCATGATCCGTGGCTCCATCGTCAGGGCATGAAATCGCCGCCGTTCGCGTCCAGCGTCGCGCCCGTCACCGCGTTCGCGTAATCCGACGCGAGGAACAGCGCGGCGCGCGCACAATCGTCGTCGGTCGGCAGCTTCGCGAGCGCGATATTCGATGCGATCGGCGCGATCAGTTGCGCTTCCGGCACGCCGTACTCGGCCGCGGCCTGCCGGAAATAGGTCTGCGTCGGCACGCCCCACATCCAGCCCATGTGGATGCTGTTCGCGCGAATGCCGTGCACGCCGAGCTCGCGAGCCAGGTATTTTGCCGCAACCGCGAGCGCGCCTTTGGACACAGCGTAGCCGGATTCCCCTGCAAAAGGCTTGCGGGTCGCCTGCGTGTTGATCATCACGATCGCGCCGCGCTTCTGCCGCTTCATGTGCGGCACGATTTCCTGCGTCAGCGCCATCGTGCCGAACACGTTGGTGTCGAACACCTCGCGCCAGCCGTCGAGGTCAGCCTCCTCAACGGGCTCGGGGAACGTGCCGTGCACGAATGCGCTGTTCACGAGCGCGTCGATCCGGCCGAAGCGCTCGACGGCCTGCGTCGCGAGCTGCCGGCATTGCGCGCGATCGGTGATGTCGGTCGCCACCTTCAGCACGTCGCAGTCGACGCCGAGCTCGGCGATCCGCGCCTGTGCATCGTCGAGCTTCTGCACGGTGCGCGCCGCGACGACGAGGCCGCGCGCGCCTTCGCGTGCCGCCTCGACGGCGAGCTTCACGCCGAGCCCCGGCCCGATCCCGGAAATCACGACGATCTTGTCCTTCAGCAACATGGCTTTGTCTCCTGGTTGTCGTGCGTCTCGCGGGGCCGCCGTCAGCCGGCTGCCCGCAGATGCCGCGCGCGGTACGCGGCGAAATCGCGCGCGAGCTGCGCATCGGTCAGGCCGAAGCGCGCGATCGAATAGTCGTGCGCGGCGCGCTTGTCGCGACCGTTGCGCGCGAGCCAGTCGGTCATCGCCGCGCGCTGCCGCGCATCGAGCGACAGGCCCGCGAAGCGGTAGACGGCCTCGGCGACACCGAGCGGATTCGACACGGTGTCCTCGAAGCGGATATCGAGGAACCGCTCGGCAGGCAGCGCATCGCGCGCCCGCATCGCCGCGCCGATCGCGCGCGCCATTCCCGCACTCCATTGCGCGCCGACGGTGCGCGGATCCGGATTGTCCGCGTACATCTGCCACAGCGTGTGCGCCATGCTCGCCATCGACGGGATCGTCTGCGCCGGGTCGCGGTGCGTGAGCACCACCTGCGCGCGCGGAAACACGCGGCACAGCACGTCGAGCGCATGCAGGTGCTGCGGCGTCTTCAGCAGCCAGCGCGCGGCCGGCGCGACGCCGCGCTGCGCCTTCTGCCACTGCAGGAACTGCAGCATCCGCTTCAGGTACGTATAGACCGGCGTGAGGTCCTGCTGCTCGAGCCACGCCGTATAGCGCGGCACGTTCGCGTACGAATCCATCGCGCACACGAACGAGTGCTCCATCAGCATGAACTCCTCGTCGGCGAGCATCGCATCGAGCGGATGGATCGACAGGATCTGCGGAATGCAGTCGATCATCGTCGCGACCTCGGCCTGCGCGCGTGCGATGCGCACGGTCGGCGCGGCGAGCGTTTCGCCGGCGAGCGGCGCCGGATAGCGGGTTTCCCACCACGCGGCCGAATGAAAGCGCGGATCGACGGCCAGCAGGCGCTGCAGCAGCGTCGTGCCGGTGCGCGGCAGGCCGACGATCACGAGCGGATCGTCGATCTCGATGTCGGCGATGTCCGGATGGCGCCGGCAGTAGGCCTCGACGACGAGCCGGTTCACGAGCTGGCCGACGAGCTTCTCGCGCATCATCGCCACGCCGCGCGCGGACAGCCGCGCGTCGTCGATCAGCGACGCGCACATCACGTCGAGCGCGTCGCGATACGGGCCGTCGCCGAACGCGGTGAGCCCGCCCGTGCGCGACACGGCCTCGGCGATCAGTGCGTCGGGGTCGAGCTGCATGCGGATCTGCTCGAGCGGCGCGTTCATGCGGCCTCCTGCAGCGTCGCGAGCTTGACGACGCGCGTGCGCGGATGCACCGGGTGCGCGGCGCCGACCCAGCGCCAGCAGATCGTGCCGGTGCGGTGCCCGGCCGTATCGAGCCAGTTCGCGTCGCCCGGCTTCGCTGCGGCGACCACGATCGTCACGCCGCCGTCGGCGTTGCGCTTCGCGCCGTGCTTGTTCACGCACACGTCGAAATGACGATAGTCGAGCGATTCCATCCAGTAGTTGTTGAGCTGCACGTTCCAGAAGTCGCAGTCGGGCACCGTCTCGACGTCGATCACGAGCGCCTCGTCGTCGGCGAGCGACCAGCACGAGTGGTAGTAGTAGATGTTCGGGTCGCCGCCGACCGACTGGCACAGCGCCTGGTCGGCGGGCGGCAGCGCGTTCACGTGCGAGCGATAGCTCGCGGCCCAGTCCGCGAACAGTCGCGCCGTCTGCTCGACGAACTGCGCGGCGCGCACGAGGCCGCCCTGCAGCGTGACCGGATCGAGCGGCGCCGGACGGGTATCGGCGCCGATGCGTTCGATCTTCAGTTGCGCCGGCGTCTCGGTGCGCCGGTCGAGGAAGGTCTGGCGCACGAGCAGCGCGTTGGTGGCGGCCTCCATGCGCACCCAGTTGCCGGCACGCGGCGTTTCGCCCAGCACGATCTCGAAGCTGCCGTCCGGCGCGACCTCGAGCTGCTTCGCGTCGAGAAAGCCCGTCTGCAGCATCTTGCCGTCGGTCTCGTAGCCGCCCTTCTGCGTGCCGAAGCTCAGGTACGCGACCGTGCCGCGCCGCCCCGTCACGCGGTATTCGCAGCGGCCGTCGAGACGCGCGTACTGGTAGAGGTTGTCGGGATTGTCGGCGCCGATCTTCGCGGTCTCGTGCGACGGCGAGAAAAAGCCCGGCCATGCGCCGTCCGCGAATTCGACGTGCATTTCCAGCGCAATGCGCATCAGCCGGCTCAGATAGCGGAACCCTTCGGCACGCGTAAGCGGATCGTCCGGCGCCTCGGCGCGCAGGATCTGCTGTCCGCTGCGTTTCAGGGTGTCGCAGAACTCGGCCCAGGTCTGGCCCGAAAGCAATTGCGTGGCACGTGTGTCGTCCGTCATGTGTCGTCTCCGCCGATGGTCGAACGTCCACCTTAAGCGGGCGCGCCGCGCGTCACTTCGTCCGGGTGGACTAAGGAAAGATCCGCGCCCCGGCCGCACCGCGACTTAGTTCATCCGGACGAAGAGCGGCACGGTCGTGCGTCGATACCGTTGGCGTCATGCACGAATCGCCGCACATGTCGCGCGGCGCCGGCATGGAACAGGAGACGAACGATGTTGACCCACTTGGAGCGGCTGGAGGCCGAAAGCATCCACATCATGCGCGAGGTGGTCGCGGAGAGCGAAAACCCCGTGATGCTGTATTCGATCGGCAAGGACAGCTCGGTCATGCTGCATCTCGCGATGAAGGCGTTCTACCCGGCGCGGCCGCCCTTCCCGCTGCTGCACGTCGATACGACGTGGAAGTTCCGCGAGATGATCGCGTTTCGCGACGCGACGGCCGAACGGCTCGGCCTCGATCTGCGCGTGCACGTGAACCCCGATGGCGTCGCGAACGGCATCAATCCGTTCACGCACGGCTCCGCGCTGCACACCGACGTGTGGAAGACGCAGGGCCTCAAGCAGGCGCTCGACCACTACGGCTTCGACGCCGCGTTCGGCGGTGCGCGCCGCGACGAGGAGAAGTCGCGCGCCAAGGAGCGCATCGTGTCGCTGCGCTCGGAGCAGCATCGCTGGGATCCGAAGCGCCAGCGCCCCGAACTCTGGTCGCTGTACAACGCGCGCAAGCGCAAGGGCGAAAGCCTGCGCGTGTTCCCGATCTCGAACTGGACCGAGCTCGACATCTGGCAGTACATCCAGCTTCACGAGATCCCGATCGTGCCGCTCTACTTCGCGAAGGAACGGCCCGTCGTCGAACGCGACGGCGCGCTGATCATGGTCGACGACGAACGGCTGCCGCTGCGTGACGGCGAAGTGCCGCAGCTGCGCAAGGTGCGCTTCCGCACGCTCGGCTGCTATCCGCTGACGGGCGCGATCGACAGCGACGCGACGTCGCTCGACGACATCCTGCGGGAGATGCGCGAGACGCGCACGTCGGAGCGCCAGGGACGGCTGATCGACAGCGATTCGGCCGGGTCGATGGAAAAGAAGAAACAGGAGGGATACTTCTGATGGCACACGTACTCACCGCGCCCGACCCGCTCGCGCGCCCCGCTTCCGACGCGCTCGCCGCCGGCGACACGCAAACCCGGGACCTGCTGCGCTTCATCACCTGCGGCAGCGTCGACGACGGCAAGAGCACGCTGATCGGCCGCCTGCTCTACGAATCCAACATGCTGTTCGACGACCAGCTGACGCAGCTCGAAGCCGATTCGAAGAAACTCGGCACGCAGGGCGGCGAACTCGATTTCGCGCTGCTGGTGGACGGGCTGTCGGCCGAGCGCGAGCAAGGCATCACGATCGACGTCGCGTACCGCTTCTTCGCGACCGCACGGCGCAAGTTCATCGTCGCCGATACGCCGGGCCACGAGCAGTACACGCGCAACATGATCACCGGCGCGTCGACCGCCGATCTCGCCGTGATCCTGGTCGATGCGCGCAAGGGCGTGCTCACGCAGACGCGCCGTCACAGCCATCTCGTCGCGCTGATCGGCATCCGGCGCGTGGTGCTCGCGATCAACAAGATGGATCTCGTCGACTACGACCGCGCGGTGTTCGAGCGCATCGACGCCGACTATCGCGGATTCGCCGCCGAGCTCGGGCTGTCGGACATCGTCAGCATTCCGATGTCGGCGCTGCGCGGCGACAACGTGATCGTGCCGAGCGCGCAAATGCCGTGGTACGCGGGTCCGACGCTGATGCAGCAACTCGACGCCGTGCCGCTCGCCGCGCGCGTGACGCGCGACGAACCGTTCCGGCTGCCGGTGCAGTGGGTCAACCGGCCACACCTGAATTTCCGCGGCTATGCGGGCAGCATCGCGTCGGGCGAGATCCGCGTCGGCGAGCGCGTGCGCGTGCTGCCGTCCGGCAAGGAAAGCCGCGTCGCGTCGGTGATCACGCCGGCGGGCGAAACCGGCGTCGCGCGCGCCGGCGAAGCCGTGACGCTCACGCTCGCCGACGAGATCGACATCAGCCGCGGCGACATGATCGCGCGCGCCGACGCGCCGCCGGAAGTGGCCGACCAGTTCGAGGCGACGCTCGTCTGGATGCACGACGAGCCGCTGCTGCCGGGCCGGCCGTATCTGGTAAAGCTCGGCACGCAGACGGTCGGCGCGACCTGCGCGACGCCCAAGTACAAGATCGACGTGAACACGCGCGAGCACCTGGCCGCGCGCACGCTCGCGCTGAACGAGATCGGCGTGTGCAACCTGAGCTTCGACCGGCCGGTCGCGTTCGATCCGTACGAGCGGAATCGCGATACGGGCGGCTTCATCGTGATCGACCGCTTCAGCAACGACACGGTCGGCGCGGGGATGCTGCACTTCGCGCTGCGCCGCGCGCACAACGTGCACTGGCAGGCGGTCGACGTCGATCGCGACGCGCGCGCCGCACAGAAGGCGCAGACGCCGCGCATCGTATGGCTGACGGGGCTGTCGGGCGCCGGCAAGTCGACGATCGCGAACCTCGTCGAAAAGCGGCTGCACGCGCTCGGCAAGCACACCTACCTGCTCGACGGCGACAACGTGCGGCACGGGCTCAACCGCGACCTCGGCTTCACCGAGGCCGATCGCGTCGAGAACATCCGGCGCGTCGCCGAAGTCGCGCGGCTGATGCTCGACGCGGGGCTGATCGCGCTCGTGTCGTTCATCTCGCCGTTCCGTGCGGAGCGCGACATGGCACGCGCGATGGTCGGCGCCGACGAGTTCGTCGAGGTGTTCGTCGACACGCCGCTCGCGATCGCCGAGGAACGCGATCCGAAGGGCCTGTACAGGAAGGCGCGGCGCGGCGAGCTGAAGCACTTCACCGGCATCGATTCGCCGTACGAACCGCCCGCGCAGCCGGAGCTGCGCATCGATACGGTAACCGAAACGCCGGAGGACGCGGCGGCCCGCATCGTCGCGTACCTGCTGCGCGAACGCGCGGCCTGACGAGGCCGGCCGCCCCGCGTCGTCTACTCCGTTCGGATGACGCGGGCCGCCGGCTGACCGGTATGCTCGTCGAAACCCCTCATCCCGATCAGGAGACGACGAGCATGCGGATCGCGGCGCCGCCCGACCCCACGGCCACGCACGACGGCTTCGACGATGCGGCGTGGACCGCGCGCGAACTGAGCGCGTGGCTCGGCCTCGTCTATCAGGGGCCGTCGGAAGCGACGCCGTGGGCCGGTTTTCTCGAGGCGATCCGCGTGCGGCTCGACGCCAGCTTCACGACGCTCGTGCTGCGCAACCCCGGCGGCGCGCGGCGCGGGCTCATCATCAACGCGTCGACGCACGGCCCGCTGCTGCCCGGCGAGCCGTCGTACAGCGAACAGTTCTACGCGCTGTGCCCGTTCCTCGACCAGCCGCCCGGCCAGGTGTTCACCGCCGACCGGCTGTTCGGCGAGCCCGCATGGTGCGCGCACGACTTCTATCGGCAGTACCTGCAGCCGCTCGACCTGCGCTACATCCTCGGCGCGAATTTGCGCGGCGAGCGCGGCGTCGAATGCGCGTTCTTCGTGAGCCGCACGCATCGCAGCCGCGACTTCGATGCCGCCGAGCGCGCGCAGGTCGCGACGCTGCTGCCGCACCTGCAGCGCGCGGTCGAGCTGCATGCGGCGCTCGACGTGCTCGACGCCGAGCGCGCGCTGTACGCGGGCACCGTCGACCGGCTCGACGTCGGCACCGCGATCGTCGACGAGGACGGCCGCGTGATCAAGCACAACCGCATCGCGGCGCGGCTGTTCGACCGGCAGGACGGGCTGTGCCTGCGCCAGCAGCGGCTGCATGCGTCGTGCCCGCTCGACGAGCGCCGCCTGCAGAAGGCGCTGCAGGCCGCGCTCGAGCACTTCCGCGCGGGCGCGCTCGCGCGCATCGAGGCCACCACGCTGTCGCGCCCCGACGGTGCGATGCCGCTCAGCGTGCTGCTGCGTCCGCTCGCGCCGTACCGCGGCGCCGAGGACCGCCAGCACCGGCCGGCCGTCGCGGTGTTCGTGCGCGACCCGGCGGCGTCGCCGCACACCTCGCGCGACATGCTGCACCGGCTGTTCCGCCTGACGCCGATGGAAACCGAGATCGCACTGCTGCTCGTCGACGGCATGACGCTCGACGAAGCGGCCGCCGCGACCGGCATCACGAAGAACACCGCGCGTGCGCACCTGCGCGGGATCTTCGCGAAGACGGGCGCGACGCGGCAGGCCGTGCTCGTGAAGATGCTGCTCAACAGCGTCGTGTCGATGGCGTAGGGCGCCGCGTTGGCGCGTCGCGCCTGTTTCGGCTGGCATAGCGCTAGTTTATGTCATACGTCATCAGACATTACCGGCTCAAACGAATCGACTTCGACTTTGAGAGATTTCAGTAAAATTTCCGGGTAAACCCGCGACGTCACGATCGTCCATCCGGCGTACCATGTTGTACGACAACGTACTACATCCATCACCACCCGGACAGCGAGGCCGGCTATCTTGCCCGCGCGCCGCCGTCCGACCGGAGACACGCTTGAACCCGCCCTCGCCCACCCTGCCCGGCCGCGATCCGCTCGCCTCGGCCGTCTCGAAAGTGAAATGGCACGTGCTGCCGCTCGTGCTGATCATGTTCATCGCGAACTACATCGACCGCGTCAACGTCGGCTTCGTCGATCGCCATCTCGAGGCGTCGATCGGCATCGGCGCGGCCGCGTACGGACTCGGCGCGGGGCTGTTCTTCGTCGGCTACGCGCTGTTCGAAGTTCCGTCGAACCTGCTGATGCAGCGCTACGGCGCGCGCGTCTGGCTCGCGCGCATCATGGCGACGTGGGGCCTCGTCGCGGCGGCGATGGCGTTCGTGTGGAACGACACGTCGTTCTACGTGCTGCGCTTCCTGCTCGGCGCGGCCGAGGCCGGCTTCTTCCCCGGCGTCGTGCTCTACCTGTCGCAATGGCTGCCGCCGCAGGAACGCGGCAAGGCGATGGCGATCTTCCTCGGCGGCTCGGCGTTCGCGTCGGTGCTGTCCGGGCCCGTCACCGGCGCGCTGCTGTCGATCCACGGCTTCGGCCTCGAAGGCTGGCAGTGGATGTTCCTCGTCGAAGGGCTGTTCTCGGTCGCGCTGTGCGGCGCGAGCTGGCTGCTGCTGAAGTCGCACATCCGCGACGCGACGTGGCTGACGGCCGACGAGCGCGCGGCACTCGAAACCGCGCTCGACGACGAACGCGCGACCCGCGACGTGCGCTCGAACGTGCGCGTGCCGGGCGTTGCGCTGCTGCGCGATCCGCAGATCGCGCTGTTCTGCTTCCTGTATTTCTCGATCCAGCTGACGATCTACGCAGCCACCTTCTGGCTGCCGACGATCATCCGCAAGATGGGCGGCCTCACGGACTTCCAGGTCGGCCTCTACAACACGATTCCGTGGATGATCGCGATCGGCGCGATGTACGGCTTCGCGGTGCTGTCCGCGAAATGGAAGCACCCGCAGCGCTGGCTCGCGTTCGCGCTGGTACTCGCAGCCTGCGGGCTGTTCGCGTCGACCTCGCGCGACCCGGTGTGGTCGTTCGCGTCGATCTGCTTCGCCGCGCTCGGCTTCAAGGCCGCGTCGTCGCTGTTCTGGCCGATCCCGCAGGGCTACCTCGACACGCGCGTCGCCGCGGCCGTGATCGCGCTGATCAACTCGGTCGGCAACCTCGGCGGTTTCGTCGCGCCGACGGCATTCGGCTATCTGAAGCAACATACGGGATCGATCACGGGCGGCCTGTATGCGCTCGCGATCGCGTCCCTCGTCGCCGCGGTCGCCGCGCTGTTCGCCCGCACGCACCGGCGCAGCGATCCGCCGCGCGGGCTGCCGGCCGACGAGTCCTTCACTTCCGCCTCGATGCTCCGCCATGCCGAACACTGATCGCCTGACCGTCGTCGTCTCGAATGCCGTCGACGGCGACCTCGCCACCTTCTCGCTCGCGAACGACGGTGCGATCGCGCCGCTCGCCCGCTACCCCGCCGCGGACAACGCGATGCCGATCGCCGTGCAGGCCGACCGCGCGCGGCTCTACGTCGCGACGCGCGGCGCGCAGCCGTCGATCGTCGCGTTCCGCGTCGCGCCGGCCAGCGGCGCGCTGGCCCGGCTCGGCGCGACCGCGATCGACGCGAGTCACGCCTACCTGTCGCTCGACCGCAGCGGCCGCTGGCTGCTCGGCGCGTCGTACGGCGGCCATTCGCTGAGCGTGTACGACGCCGCGCGCGTGCGCGACGGCGACGGCACGCCGCTGCACGTGGCGGACGGCATCGCGAATGCGCACGCGGTCGTCGTGTCGCCGGACAATCGTTTCGCGTACGTGAGCTCGCTCGGCTCGGATCGCGTGTTCTGCTTCGCGCTGGAACAGGATGCGCACGGCCTGCGCGTGCGCGAGCATGGCGAGACCCGCGTGCCGGCCGGTTTCGGGCCGCGTCACCTGCGTTTCGCACGCGACGGTCGAACGCTGATCGCGGTCAGCGAATTCCAAGGCACGCTCGCGACGTTCGCGCGCGACGCCGACAGCGGCCGGCTCGACGTTGCGCACGTGAGCGCGCCCCACCCGGCCGTCGCCGGGCTCGCGCCGGGCCATGCGCGCCCGCCCGCGCCGATCGAACCGGCCGTATGGGCCGCCGACCTGCAGCTGACGCCCGACGAACGCCATGCATACGTCAGCGAACGCACGTCGAGCCAGCTGCTCTGTTACCGGCGCAACGCCGACGAGCGCTTCGAGCCCGCGCACGCGACGGCCACCGAGACGCAGCCGCGCGGGTTCGCGATCGATCCGTCGGGACGCTGGCTCGTCGCATGCGGCGAGCGCTCGGAGCACGTCGCGGTCTATGCGATCTCGCCCGATGACGGTGCGCTGTCGCTGCACGCACGCGCACCGGGCGGACGCGGCGCGAACTGGATCGCGATCGTGTGACGAAGCGCGCCGTCAGCCGCGCCGCTCGCTCGGCGCGACGCCGGTCCAGCGCTTGAACGCGCGCGTGAAATTCGCGCGGTCCGTATAACCGACCCGCGCGGCGATCTCGTCGACCGGCAAGCGCGTGCCTTCGAGCAGCCGCAGCGCATCGCGCAGGCGGATCTCGTCGAGCAGCGCGGAATAGGTCGCGCCGTATTCGGCCAGCTTGCGCTTGAGCGTGCGCGACGACACGTGCAGTTCGCGCGCGACGTCGTCGACCGACGGATAGCCCGCGTCGCCGCAGATCAGCAGGTTGCGCACGCGCTCGACGATGCTTTCCGCATAGCCGAGCCGGGCAAGCTCGGCCTCGCACTGCTGGACGATCATCTGCGCGGTCTGCGCGTTCGCGGTGCCGATCGGCTCGTCGAGCAGCGCGGCGTCGCAGCGGATCCGGTTCGCGCTCGCGTCGAAATGACAGCGCGGCAGGCGCGTGCGATACCGGTCGAACCACGGCGGCTCGGGCCAGGCGAAATGCAACTCCGCGCGCGACTGCAGCGTGCGCGCCGGCGCCGGATCGAGCAGCGAGTTGAACAGGATCGCGGTTTCCACCAGGAAGTTCTCGACCGCGAACTGGCGCAGCCGGCCGAGCGGAAACGCCTCGAGCACGTCGATGTCGACGATGCCGTCGAGCTGCGCGAGCCGTACCGAGAAAAACGGCACGCGGGTCGGCAGATAGCGGATGCCGAGCGCGATCGCCTCGCCGAGCGTCGCGCAGCTCATCAGCCCGAAGCCGATCAGCCCCGCTTTCGTGAGGCTGCTGCGCAGGCCGATCTCGATTGCGATCGACGGATCGTCGGTCGCGTCGAGCAGGTTGAAGACGATCGCCGCCTGCTGCAGCGGCGTGATGCGCGCATCGGGCTGCGCGAGCCGCTCGCGCTCGACGCCGGAGCCGGCGAGAATCCGGCTCGCGTCGATGCCGCGCTCCTCGGCGAGCATCAGCATGAACAGCGCATACGCGGACGACACCGTCGCCCGGTTCAACTGGCGCGCGGCATCCGGGACGGACAGGGCCATGCAATGGACTCCGGAGCGGTTTCGGCGGATTGTAGCGGCGCTGGCCCGGAATGACACCGAAGCGGAACTCTACGCCGGCCGGCGTGATGGCCGGCCGCCAAAGCGATCATGGCCCGAAATGACACCGCCATTGGCACCTGCGGCCCTCGCGCACGATCGCGTGCGCGCCTATGCTTGTCAGGTCGGCATTGCGCCCCACTCTTCCGCAGGAATCCCGGTCGATGAATCAACCCGCCCGAACCGTCTTTCGCGATGACGCGGACAAGGTCGCTTACGTGCGCCGCGAGGTCAACGCGGCGAGCGATGCGATCCGCGCGCGCTATCCGCTGCTCGACCAGCAGAACCTCGTCGGCGCGACCGTGATGGCCGTGTCGGTGAGCGCGATGCTCGCGCTCGCGTGGCTGTATGCGCGCGGCACGATCGCGTGGTACGTCGCGCTGCCGCTCGCCGCGTTCGTCACGTCGCTGATCCACGAGCTCGAGCACGACCTGATCCACCTGATGTACTTCAGGAAGACGCCGTGGGCGTATCACTTGATGATGGCACTCTGCTGGCTCACGCGGCCCGGCACGATCAACCCGTGGACGCGCCGGCGCATGCACCTGCATCACCACAAGGTGTCCGGCGGCGAATCGGATCTCGAGGAATTCGGCATCACGAACGGCGAGCGCTGGGGCGTGAAGCGCCTGCTGATGATCGCCGACGGCATGCTCGCCGTCGCGCTGCGGCCCGCCGCGATGCGCCGCAAGGTGAAGCAGTACGTCGCCGCGCAACCGGTGCAGGATCCGGCCGAGCGCGCGCAGCTGCGCGTCGAGCAGGTGTCGTCGTACATGCCGGTCGGCCATGCGTACTACGCGCTGTGGCACGCGTTCATCGTCTATCACGCCGGCCTGTTCGTGCTGCATGCGTGCGGCGTGTCGGTCGCCGTGCCGGCCGTCGTCGAGCGCGCGATGAGCGTCGTCGATTTCCTCGCCGTCGTGTGGCTCGGGCCGAACTTCCTGCGCAGCTTCTGCATCAACTTCGTCAGCTCGAACATGCACTACTTCGGCGACATCGATTCGCGCAACGTGATCCAGCAGACGCAGGTGCTCAACCCGTGGTGGATGCTGCCGTTCCAGCTGTTCTGCTTCAATTTCGGCAGCACGCATGCGATCCATCACTTCGTCGTGCGCGACCCGTTCTATATCCGCCAGCTGACCGCGCGCACCGCGCACGCGGCGCTGCGCGAGGTCGGCGTACGCTTCAACGACGTCGGCACGTTCGCCCGCGCGAATCGCTGGGGCGCCTGTCGCGGCGGACGCGCAGCGCGGGCCGACGCGTAACGCGGCGGCGCCCGGGCGGCCCCGGCCGCCTCAAGCGCCGATCGGCGGCATCGGGCCCTGCCCGCGGATCCACGACCAGTTCGCCAGCTCGGCCATCTCCTTGTCGCCGCGGCTGTCGCCATACGCGAACAGGCGCTGCGGCGGGCGATCGCCCCACCATCCGCGCAGGCGCACGACCTTCTGCGGCCCCCAGCAGTTCTGGCCGTCGAGCCGCCCCGTGAACAGGCCGCGCTCGAACGCGAGACGCGTCGCGAGCACGGCGTCGAAGCCGGCCGTCTTCGCCCATTTGTCGAGATACAGCGACGGCGATGCGCTGACCAGCACCACCTCGTGACCGCGCGCGCGATGCTCGCGCACGCGCTCGAGCATCTCCGGACGCACGAGGCGCGGCAGATACGCGTCGACGAACCTGCGCGCCTGTGCATCGAGCGCATCCTCGCGCATCGCGCCGAACGCGAACCATGCGAACTTCGCTTTCGCATCGCCGCGCGACACCAGCCCGGCCTTCATCGCGACGATCCACGGCAGCGCGCGCAGTCCGGCCCACGCGAAGCGCGGCAGGCCGACCGTCTCGAGGACGAAATGGCGAAAGCTGTCGGAAGTCGTGATGGTGCCGTCGAAATCGAATGCGGCGACGATGCGGTCGGTCATGGAATGGCAGCGGGAAAGCGATGAGATGCCCGGGAAGATAGCAGACTCGCGCCCGCTCGCGCGAAACGGCGCGCCGCAACGGCGAACGCGCACGCCGATGCGTGCGCTTTTCCCGTTCGCTCGTCGTTCGACGCCGACGGCTCAGCGCGGCGGCCGCGCCGCCAGCGCCGCGGGCAGCACGACGTTCATCAGGTGATCGGCGCGCGACAACAGATCGATCACGCGCTCGTCGAGTCCGCGCAACTGCGCGGGCTGCATGCGGATCTGCTGGAGCGCCTGGCCGACGATGTTGCGACGATCGAACAGCGTGCGCTCGAGCCCCGCGTCGTCCGGCACGCGCACGACGTCCGACACCGCGCTCAATGCGGCGAGCACGACGACGAGATTCTCCTCCGCATGACGAAGCTTGGCGGCGAGCGCCTCGGTGCGGCGCGGGAAGAAGCCGAGCGACTGCTTGAGCGCACCGAGCGCCGCGCGGTAATCGACCGGGGCCGACGACGCGCCGAACCAGCGCTCGAACATGCCGGCCTTGCGCGTGGCCTGCGCCAGCATCCCGGCCATCATGTCGGCCGCGCCGAGTTCGTTGAATTCGCGCGTCGTCGCCGCGACCGCTTCGACGAGATCGCCTGCGGTTTCGAGCGCGCTGTCGCCGATCGTCGCGACGCTGGCCAGCTTCAGCGGCACCAGCTGGCGGATATACCGCTCGATGCGCGGCGCGCAGTCGGGATAGAGATTCGGAAAGCGGGCCTGCGCCGCGCGGAAGCACGATTCGAGCAGCGGATGGTTCGCTTCGCCGAACAGCGCGCGGCCGGGCGCATCGAGCGGCGCCGCCTGCGCAGGCTTGGGCGGCGCGGGACCGAGGTCGAGCGCCTTCGGCACCGGCCGCTCGGGCGCGCGCGCGGCAGCCGCGCCGGCAGCGGACGGCGCGTCGAACGCAAGACGCCCGGGCGTGCGCTCGGGCGTCGTATCGAACTCGAGCCGTTTCGGCTCGTCGGACCGGTTCGTCATCGATGCATCCTGCCCGCCGCGGCGGCTGCCCGCGCGCCGGGCTGCCGCCAGTCAGACGGCGCCGCCGTAGGCCCGGACGAAGTCGCCGAGACCGCGGTTGTAGCCCGCACCGACCGCCTTGAACATGAAGTGGCCGTCGCGACGATAGAAGCTGCCGACCTGCACCGACGTCTCCATCGAGAAGTCCTCTTCGAGCGCGTACTTCGCGATCACGGCGCCCGACACCTCGTCGGCGATCTGGATGTAGCTGTTGCGGACCTGCCCGAAATTCTGGCGGCGCGCTTCGGCCTGGTCGATCGTGACCACCACCGAGATTTCCTCGACGTCCTGCGCGAGCTTGGTCACGTCGATGAAGATCACCTCGTCGTCGCCGTCACCGCTGCCGGTGCGGTTGTCGCCGCTGTGGACGACGCCCAGGCACTTCGACGAAGGCATCCCGCGCTTCGGGAATTCGTCGCCGGGCTGGATGAAGGTTTCCTTGCGGTCCATCGTGCGCACTTCGCTGTTGTAGAACACGAAGTGCTGGTCCGAGATCAGCTTCGGATTGCTTTGCGCGTCGTACTTGCACAGGAACACCGACACGTCGAGATCGAAGTCCGTGCCCGTGTCCGTCGCGTTCGCGTCCCAACCGAGACCGATGCGGAATTTCTGCGTGCCGGGCGCTTCCTTCGACAGGTTGACGCGACCGCCTTTCGACAAATTGATCATCTGAACTTCTCCTGCTGGAACCGCCGTTGCGCCGGCGGCAATGCCGGGCCGCCCGCTGCGGCCCCTCGTTGATCCGTACGTGCCGCGCGCGTCACTCGCCTGCCACCGCGGCCCGCGCTTCCCTGCGTTGCGCGACGATCGACGACCACACGGCCGCGCCGATCATCGCGGCGCCGACCAGCCCCGTCACGACCTCGGGCACGTCGAACTTCACGCCGAGGAACATGATGGCCGCGAGCGCGCCGATCGCCCAGAACGCGCCGTGCTCGAGATAGCGGTACTGCGCGAGCGTGCCCTTCTTCAGCAGCACCAGCGTCATCTCCCGGATATAGGCCGCGCCGACGCCGAGGCCGAGTGCGATCAGGAAGATGTTGTTCGACAGCGCGAATGCGCCGATCACGCCGTCGAAGCTGAACGACGAATCGAGCACCTCGAGATACAGGAAACCGGCGACGCCTTCGCGCACCACGCGCGTGCCGGTGTCCTCGCCGCCGACCAGGTCGCCCACGCCGTGCGCGATCACGAAGCCGATCACACCGAACGCGCCCGCGAGCAGGAAGCTGACCTGCTCCGCGCCCGGCACGTAGAACGACGCGACGATGATGATGCCGAGCGTCAGCGCGACCTCGAGCGCCGTGATGCGGCCGAGATGGCGCATCGGGCCTTCGAGGAAGCCGATCCAGTGCTCGTCCTTCTCGGTGTCGAGCATGAACTTGAAGAACACCATCAGCAGGAACGCGCCGCCGAACGCCGACACCTCGTGATGCGCGGACGTCAGCATCGCCGCGTATTGCTCCGGCGACTCGATCGCGAGCCGCAGCGCATCCCACAGGCCGATGTGACCAATCACCGCGACGATCAGCAGCGGGAACACGAGCCGCATGCCGAACACCGCCACCGGCAGGCCGAACACCATGAAGCGGTTGCGCCACTTCTCCGACCAGTTCTTCAGGACCGACGCATTGACGACCGCGTTGTCGAGCGACAACGAGATTTCGAGCACGGACAGCACCGCGACGATCAGCATGTCCTTTACGCCGCCGAGGAGATAGGCCGCGACGAGCGCGAGCACCGTGAGCGACAGCGGGATCTTGAAGTCTTTCAACATGATGGGGAAATCGGGTTCGGGATAAAGGAGCGTGCGGGCCGCGCTTACTTCGCGCGCACCCAGTCGCAGAATTCCTGCGTGATCAGCTGTTCGTAGATCTGTTCGTCGCTGATGTCGAGCGATTCGAGATGCAGGAAGCCGACGTTCGGCATCTCGTCGGCGACTTCCGCGAGAAAGCCGAATTCGGCCGGATCGCCGACGCCGATGAGCGACCAGTACAGCGGAAAGTGCTGCGACTCGGCGAGCAGCTGGCGCACGCGCTTGCGGTCGTTCGTCGGGTTCTGGCCGTCGGTGACGAACAGCACCCATGCCGGCAGATGGCCGTTCACCGGTGCGCTGGCCGGCGCCTGCGCCGGCGCCTCGTCGCCGCCGAACAGGCGGCTCAGGAAACCGCGCTTGGCCGCGGCCTTCGGCTCCGGCGCGCGGAAGAAGAAGTCGACGATGTCGTGCATCACCGGCGCGTATTGCGTGCCGCCCCACTTGTCGATCTTGCCGTTCAGCACGTAGTCCGAGATGTACGAGCCGTAGTTGTCCGGCGTCGCGGTCGGCAGGCGGTCGAAGCCTTCGGTGAAGGTCCAGGTGTCGACTTCGCCGTTGTCGTCGAACTTCAGCGCGATGCCGAGGATCCGGTCGTGCGTGTCCTGGATCACGCCCGACTGGTAGAGCTGCTTCGCGGAGCCCGAGATGTCGAGCGCTGCGCCCACGCGCACGACGGGCGGCTTCAGGATCTGACGTTTTTCGAGGACGATCGCGACCTTCGCCGCGCGTTTCTCAAGCGTAATCATGCAGGTTCTCTCAGTTTTGTCAGTTGTGCTTCGGAGCGAATCGGGTGATCAGGTCCTGTTCGAGCTGGCGCAGGCGCGGCGCGTCCTGCTCGCGCTGGCGCTTGCCGTCGGCGATGATCTGCGTGATGTCGTCGAACGCGCCGAACAGCTGCTGCTGCGCGTACTCGAACGTATCGGTCGAGATCACCGGGCGCTGGCCGAGCTTCGCGACTTCCTGTGCGTTCCGGCGATTCAGATCGGCCTGCGCGCGGATCGCCTCGTCGGCCGCGTCGTAGGTCGCGTTCGCCAGCGCCGCCGCGCGCTTGGTGCTGAGCTGTTCGAGATAGAGCGCGAATGCGTTGGTCCAGGCGGGAATCAGCACGGTCTTGATCGTCATGAACTTCGACGTCAGCGTGCGCTTCTGGTCCTGCTCCATGCGGATCTGCGGCGCGAGCTGCTTCGACATCAGCATCGCGCGGTCGAGATCGTCGAGCTTGCTTTCGAGCGCGTCGACCTTGCGCTTCACGTCGAGCAGGCGTTGCGCGGCGAACGCGTCGTCGGCCGGCTGCTGCCCGGCCGCGAGATGCGCACGCAGCGTCGCGAGCGCGGTTTCGCCGTGCGCCTTCGCCTGCGCGAGCTCCTGGTGCAGCGCGTAGTTGTCGTTGTACATCCGCTCGAGCTCGTCGATGCCGGCCTTCTGCCGCTGCGCATGGCTTTCGAGTTCGACGACGAGCGTGTCCATCCGCTTGCTCACCGACTCGTATTGCGACAGCAGCTTTTCCTTGGTCGAGCGGAACAGGCGCGTGACCTGCGTGATCAGGCCGCCCTTGTCGGCGCCGCGCGGGTCGAGCCCCTTCGCGGTCGCAATCAGTTCGTTGAGCTTGTCGCCGAACTGGTCGGCATCGGACGCGCGCACGCTGGCGAGAATCTGCTGCGAGAACGCGGCGATCCGCGTGCCCTGCGCCGCGCCGAGCTGGTCGATTTCGTCGACGGAGATCAGGCGCGCGTGCTCGATCGCGACCGGCGCGGGAGCAGCCGTCACGACGACGGGAGACGAAGGCGGAATGGAAGGACGATCGCTGACCGCATCGGATTTCTTGTCGTCGAATAGCGGCTTCATGTGGCTACCACGTTTCCTTTTCTACTTTTTGCTGCGTGTTGTCGTGCGCGCTGCGCACTTCCGCGATGGCCGTCGCGCTCTCTCGCGGCCGGCAGACGGACAATAAATGGCGTGAGCGCATGGCGTCAAGAAAGCCTTGCTTTCAATTTCCATTCATTTTGTAAGATTGCGGGCGGGCAAGGCGATGAACGGATGGCGTTCGTGCCGCATCGGGCCGCAGGACAGCTCAGGTTTCGAGGGCGGAATCTTACACCTGTCGCCGATGTGAAAGTTAAATGAAAAATATGAGCTTTTTGTGCGTCCGGGTGAGCGCGGGCGAATGCATGGCGTTTTTTCTATTAGCGCTCACGCGGAATCGCCCTGCACGCGCCGCATGCCGAGTCGCGGGAAAATGCACCATGCCGGCCGGTCGCGAATGGTGAAGTCCCATCGTCCGTCGATATCGTCGAATGTCGCGCTGAAGTGCCGGTCGTCGGTCCATGTCATGTCGCCTTCATCGTTGCACGAGCCCGCGTGCGGCCCTGTTCCGTTGCATCGTCGTGTCAGGTCGCGCTCTTTCTGTACAGCGCGACATACCCCGCGAGCATCAACAGCAGCGATCCGCTGATCCGGTTCAGCCACTTCTCTCCGGCCGCTTTCCACACGCGCACCGAATGCACGCCCAGCAGCGCATAGCCGGTCATTCCGATGACATCGATCGTCACGATCGTCGCCGCCAGAATCGCGTACTGCGGCCCGATCGCGTGCGACCGGTCGACGAACTGCGGCAGCAGCGCGGACATGAACAGGTAGTACTTCGGGTTGCTCATCGCGACGAAAAAGCTCTTCAGGAACGCTGTCTTGCGATCGGGCGGCGGATGATCGAGCGGCTGCGCGGCTGCGGGGCCGCCGCTCGACAGCAGCATCCGCACACCCACGTACGCGAGCCACGCCGCCCCCGCCAGTTTCAGCGTGACGAACGCCGCCTCGGACGCTTCGAGCAGCACGCCGAGACCCAGGCCGACCAGCGCGACGAGCACGACGTCAGCCGTGACCGCGCCGAGCATGCCGACCATCGCATGGCGCAGCCCGTATCGCGAGCCGTTGCTCATCGCAAGCAACACCGTCGGGCCGGGTGTCGCGACGCCGACGGACAGGATCAGCGCAAAGGCAAGCAAGGCGGAAAGGGACATGCTGCGGCGCTCCTTTGGGAATGGAGTGGGAAGAGCGGACGAGATTGGCGGGCGTGTCGCCGGTCTCGCGCATATCGAACGATTGTGCCGTCGACATGATAGCGAAGCGGGAAGTTGGCGGGCGAAGCGGTCGAGTTGTCGTGCGTTCGTGGTCGCGCTTCGGCGCCGCTGCACGGTGGTATTGATTTTTCGCGCCCGTACCCGGCTTTGAGCGTCGGCACTCACGCAATTAAAGGCTCACTGAAAATCAGCGAGCTGGAATCACGGACGATGAAAGAATGGCCGGCGCCGACGCCCCTTGCGGAAACGAAAATGCCCGCTTGCGCGGGCATTTGAATTCTGGCGGAGAGAGGGGGATTCGAACCCCCGATAGGCGATTAACCTATACACGCTTTCCAGGCGTGCGACTTAAACCACTCATCCATCTCTCCGGGAAGAACGAGAGTATAGCAAACTCTGACGGCACCCCGCCACTCCCCCGATGAACCTCACGGATGCCGGATGTAATCCACCAGCGCCCGCGTGTACTCGTCCGGCCGCCGGTCGCACAAACTGACCGCGATCGCGACCGCGAACCCGGCCGGCACCCCGAACACGCCCGAGCTGATCGGCTCGATCCCGAACCACGTCGGCCCCGCGAAGCCCGTCAGCTGCGTGAAGTACGGATAGGTCGACACGATGTAATACACGCAGACCGCCAGCCCCGTCACCATCCCTGCAATCGCGCCGCGCGTGGTCGTGCGCTTCCAGAACACGCCGAGCACCAGCACCGGAAAGAAGCTCGAGGCCGCAAGCGAGAACGCCGCGCCGACCAGGAACAGGATCTTCCCCGTGTTCAGCGACGCCACGTACGACGCGAACAGCGCCACGCCGAGCAGCAGCACCTTCGAGATCGTCACGCGCCGCTGGCTCGTCGCGTCGGGTGCGACCATGCAGTAGTAGACATCGTGCGACAGCGCGTTCGCGATCGTCAGCAACAGCCCGTCCGCGGTCGACAGCGCGGCCGCGAGCGCGCCGGCCGCGACCAGCCCCGATATCACGTACGGCAGCCCCGCGATCTCGGGTGCCGCGAGCACGACCATGTCCGGCTGCATCTGGATCTCCGACCAGCGCACGATGCCGTCGCGAATCTCGTCGACCACGCTGATCAGATCCGGCTCGAAGTGATGCCACTGCGTGACCCACGCCGGCAGTTCCGCAAACGGCCGCCCGACGAGGTTCGCGAGGATCTCGTACTTGATCATCACCGCGAGCACCGGCACGCTCAGATAGAACAGTGCGATGAAGAACAGCGTCCAGCCGACCGAGCGGCGCGCCGATGCGACCGAGGTCGTCGTGTTGTAGCGCGTCAGGATGTGCGGCAGGCTCGCGGTGCCGAGCGACAGGCACAGCAGCAGCGCGAGGAAATTGCGCTCGCGCGGTTTGCGCTCGGCATCGCTGACGGCGGGAAACGGCTCGTGCATCGGCACCGGCGGCTCGGCACGCGCGAGCAGGTCGTCGCGCATCTGCGTCCACACCACGCGCGCCGCCGCCGGGTCGCGCGGGAAGTCGGCCAGCTCGCGCTCGCGCTGGCTGATCTCGCGCAGCGGCCCGTTGTGGCGCCGCAGCTCGGCGAGCTGGTCGACGAGCTGACGACGCACTTCGCCGTACGATGCCGGCAGCCGGTCGAGCTGCGTCTGGATGAACGCGGCCCGCCGCCGGTACGCCTCGCGCACCTGCTGCTCCTCGGCCGCGTCGCGCACCTGCGCCTCGCGCGCCGCGACGCGCTCCATCAGCTTGCCGTAGTTGAACTGCGGCACGGGCCCGAGTCCGTTCTTCATCGCGATCAGCGACACCGGTATCAGGATCGCGCTGATCAGGATGATGTACTGCGCGACCTGCGTCCACGTCACCGCGCGCATCCCGCCGAGAAACGAGCAGACGAGGATGCCCGCGAGCCCGCAGAAGATGCCGATCGCGAAGTCGACGCCGATGAAGCGCGTCGCGATCAGCCCGATCCCCTGGATCTGCGCGACCAGATAGACGAACGAACAGAGGATCGCCGCGCCCGCCGCGAGCGCACGCACCGCGGTGCTGGAAAAGCGCGTGCCGAGGAAATCGGGAATCGTGTAGCGCGCGAGCTTGCGCACGTATGGCGCGAGCAGGAACGCGACGAGACAGAAGCCGCCGGTCCAGCCCATCACGTAGGCGAGCGCGTCGTAGCCGGTCGCGTAGAGCGAGCCGGCCAGCCCGATGAACGACGCGGCCGACAACCAGTCGGCCGCCGTCGCCATCCCGTTGAACGCGGACGGCACGCGCCGCCCGGCCACGTAGTACTCGACCAGATCGGAGGTGCGCGACAGCAGCCCGATCACCGCATAGACGGCGATCGGCACGAACAGGAACACGTAGCCGACCCATACGCCGGAGCCGGCCGCGCGCTCGATGCGCCACAGCAGCAGCACGAAGCCGAGGAAGCCAAGCGTGTAGAGCGCATACGCGCGTATCAGTCGATGCGTGAGCATGAATCAGCGTCCGTCGTGCGTATTGGGCGTATCGCGCGTATTGCCCGCGCGCGCCGCATGCTCGTCGTATGCACGGCGCAACGCGCGGTCGGCGCGCTGCATCAGTCCGATGTAGACGGCGATCAGCACGAGATAGACGAGAATCGCGCCCTGCGCGCCGACGTAGAACGGCAGGCTGAAGCCGGCGAAATGCACACCGGCGAGCGCGGGCGCGAAGAACGGCACGACGAACGACACCGCGAAGCCGATCGCCATCAGCACCACGATCAGCACCACGTTGAAACGCCAGTAGCGCGCATGTGCGCGCGCGAGCGGCTCGGGAACGGGCGGCGGCGCGACAGGCGCCGGGCGGGACGAAACGGTCATGCCGTTATGTAACAAAAAGCCCCTGCGCGGGCAATCGGGAATGCCGCGCAGGGGCTCATGCGCGCGACGCGCATGCCGGACGCGATCAGCGCACTTCCGTGAGCTGTTCGAGGATCGCCGGGTTCTCGAGCGTGGACGTATCCTGCGTGATCGCCTCGCCCTTCGCGAGCGAACGCAGCAGGCGCCGCATGATCTTGCCCGAGCGCGTCTTCGGCAGGTTGTCGCCGAAGCGGATGTCCTTCGGCTTCGCGATCGGCCCGATCTGCTTGCCGACCCAGTCGCGCAACGTCTTCGCGAGCGCCGCAGCCTCCTCGCCTTCCGGACGCGCACGCTTGAGCACGACGAACGCGACCACCGCCTCGCCCGTCGTGTCGTCCGGACGGCCGACCACGGCGGCCTCGGCGACCAGTTCATGCGCGACCAGCGCCGACTCGATCTCCATCGTGCCGAGCCGGTGACCGGACACGTTCAGCACGTCGTCGATGCGGCCCATGATCGTGAAGTAGCCGGTTTCCTTGTCGCGCACGGTGCCGTCGCCGGCCAGGTACAGCGTGCCGCCGAGCTCTTCCGGGTAGTAGCTCTTCTTGAAGCGCTCCGGGTCGCCCCAGATCGTGCGGATCATCGACGGCCACGGACGCTTGACGACCAGGATGCCGCCTTGCCCGTTCGGCACGTCCTGCCCGGTCTCGTCGACCACCGCGGCGATGATGCCCGGCAGCGGCAGCGTGCACGAACCCGGCACCGTCGGCGTCGCGCCCGGCAGCGGCGTGATCATGTGGCCGCCCGTCTCGGTCTGCCACCAGGTATCGACGATCGGGCAGCGCTCCTGGCCGACGTTCTTGTGATACCACATCCATGCTTCCGGATTGATCGGCTCGCCGACCGTGCCGATGATGCGCAGGCTCGACAGGTCGTAGCTCTTCGGATGCACTTTCTCGTCGGCCTCGGCCGCCTTGATCAGCGAACGGATCGCGGTCGGCGCGGTGTAGAACACGCTGACCTTGTGGTCGCCGATCATCTTCCAGAACCGGCCGGCGTCCGGCCAGGTCGGCACGCCCTCGAACACGACCTGCGTGCCGCCGCATGCGAGCGGACCGTACGTGATGTACGTGTGGCCCGTGACCCAGCCGATGTCGGCCGTGCACCAGAACACGTCGGTCGGCTTCCAGTCGAAGGTCCACTTCATCGTCTGCGCGGCCCACAGCAGGTAGCCGCCGGTGCTGTGCTGCACGCCCTTGGGCTTGCCGGTCGAGCCCGACGTATACAGGATGAACAGCGGATGCTCGGCGCCGACCCATTCCGGCTCGCAGCGATCGGACTCGCCGTCGGTCAGTTCGTGCATCCACAGGTCGCGGCCGGCGTGCCAGTCGATCTTGCCGCCGGTGCGGCGATAGACGATCACGCTCTTCACCGCTTCGCAGCCGCCCATCGCGAGCGCCTCGTCGGCGATGCTCTTCAGCGGCAGCGTCTTGCCGCCGCGCGCCTGTTCGTCGGCCGTGATCAGCGCGACCGCGCCGACGTCGACCAGCCGTTCGTTCAGCGACTTCGCGGAGAAGCCGCCGAACACGACCGAGTGCGTCGCGCCGATGCGTGCGCAGGCCTGCATCGCGACGATGCCTTCGATCGACATCGGAATATAGATGACGACGCGATCGCCCTTGCCGATCCCGCGTTTCTTCAGCGCATTCGCGAAACGCGACACGCGCGCCAGCAGATCCGCATAGGTGACGCGCGTGACGGTGCCGTCGTCGGCCTCGAAGATCACCGCGACGCGCTCGCCGTTGCCGGCTTCGACGTGGCGGTCGAGGCAGTTGTACGACGCGTTCAGTTCGCCGTCGTCGAACCACTTGTAGAACGGCGCGTTCGACTCGTCGAGCACCTTCGTGAACGGCTTGTGCCACGACAGGCCTTCGCGCGCGAGACGCGCCCAGAACCCTTCGTAATCGCGCTCGGCCTCGGCGGCGAGCGCCTGGTAGGCCGGCATGCCGGAAATGGTTGCCGCCTTCTCGAGCGCCGCGGGGGGCGCAAACTGGCGGCTTTCGTGAAGAACCGATTCAATCGCAGACATCGACTACCCCTTGGTGAACATGAATCCTCTGCATGGCGGCGCGATCGTGCGCGCCGCGTGTTGGCCGGCGCATGCGCGCCGCTGTCTCCCACCCATCCGCACACGCCCCGTCGGGTCATGTGCGATGTTGCACCGCACCAGGCCACGCGATGGAGATCGCGCGAGCCGGTCAGCTTCCACGATAAGCGCCTGAACTTACCCGTCACTTACGCGGCGCGATCGTTTCGCGCGCCGGCCGGCGCTTGGCGCGGCAACGACCGCGACCCTACAATCCTAACTGAACTCGCCTTCCGGATTCCAGCTTGAATCGCTACGCTTTCTTCCTCATCCTGTCGATGCTGTTCGTCGGCAGCAACGTCGGCATCGGCAAATCGATCGTCGCCTTCGTCCCCGTCGCCATCCTCGCCACGCTGCGCTTCGTGATCGCCATCGCAGTGCTGTGGCCGCTGTTCAGCCCCGTCAAGATGCGCGCGGTCAAGCGCGGCGAGTGGCTGAACCTGTTCCTGCAGGCCTTCTTCGGCACCTTCATGTTTACGCTGCTGATGCTCAACGGCGTGCAGCGCACCAGCGCGGTGGCGGCCGGCGTCATCACCAGCACGATCCCGGCGATCGTCGCGCTGTTCGCATGGCTGATCCTGCGCGAAAAACCGAACGCTCGTGCACTCGTGTCGATCGCGCTCGCGATCGCCGGCGTCGTGACGATCAATCTCGCGAACGGCAGTGCGACCGCGCCCGGCGCGTCGGCCGGCTCGCTCACCGGCAACCTGCTGATTCTCGGCGCGGTGTGCTGCGAATCGATCTACGTGATCCTGTCGCGCCGGCTCACGCAGACGCTCGCGCCGATCGACATCTGCGCGTATACGCACCTGTTCGGCCTGTGCCTGATGCTGCCGCTCGGCGCGACGGCCTTGTGGCATTTCGATTACGCGAGCGTGCCGGCCGGCACCTGGGCGCTGGTCGTCTGGTATGGCCTGTCGGCCAGCATCTTCTCGTTCTGGTTGTGGATGAAGGGCATCCGGCACGTGCCGGGCAGTCTCGCCGGCGTGTTCAGCGCGGTGCTGCCGGTTGCCGCGGCCGTCTACGGGATCGCGTTCCTCGGCGAGCGCCCGACGCTCGCGCACGGCATCGCGCTCGCCTGCGTCGTCACGGGCATCGTGCTCGCCAGCCTGCGCGTGAAGCGCGCGCCGGCGGCCGCGTCCTGATCCGTCCCCGGCGATCCCGGCGCGTCGCTGCAGCCGCGCCGGCCGACGCGTTACAATAGCGCGCCTTTTCAAGAATACCCCCGATACCTGCGCATCGCGCCCGTACGCTCACCATGTCCGCCCCGCATTCGCCCGGCCGTCCCGCCCCTCGTTCGTTGCGCCCGCTGCCCGCGCTGATCTTCATGAGCCGCTGGCTCCAGGTTCCGCTGTATCTGGGCCTGATCGTCGCGCAGGCCGTCTATGTGTTCCTGTTCCTGAAGGAAGTCTGGCACCTGCTGTCGCATACGACGGGCCTCGACGAAATCAGCGTGATGCTCGCGGTGCTCGGCCTGATCGACGTGGTGATGATCTCGAACCTGCTGATCATGGTGATCGTCGGCGGCTACGAAACGTTCGTGTCGCGCCTCGGCATCGAAGGGCATCCCGACGAGCCCGAATGGCTCGACCACGTGAACGCGGGCGTGCTGAAGGTGAAGCTGTCGATGGCGCTGATCAGCATTTCGTCGATCCACCTGCTGAAGACCTTCATCAACCCGGATCAGCACACCGTGCACGCGATCATGTGGCAGGTGATCATCCACGTGTCGTTCCTCGTGTCGGCGCTCGTGATGGCGTGGGTCGACCGCCTGACGACCCACACGCACCCGGCCCATTTCCACGAGACGCCGGCGCACGCCGCGTCCCGCACGCCGGCCTGAACCGCCGGCCACGCATTCCCCACAGTCCTCACAGAGTCTCAGCCATGACCGTCATCAAACAGGAAGACCTGATCCAGAGCATCGCGGATTCGCTGCAGTACATCAGCTACTACCATCCGCTCGACTACATCCAGGCCCTCGGCCGCGCGTACGAGCTGGAAGAAAGCCCGGCCGCGAAGGACGCGATCGCGCAGATCCTCACGAACAGCCGCATGTGCGCGGAAGGCAAGCGCCCGATCTGCCAGGACACCGGGATCGTCACGATCTTCGTGAAGGTCGGCATGGACGTGCGCTGGGACGGCGCGACGATGGGCGTCACCGACATGATCAACGAAGGCGTGCGCCGCGGCTACACGCACCCGGACAACGTGCTGCGCGCGTCGATCGTCAATCCGCCGGAAGGCGCCCGCAAGAATACCAAGGACAACACGCCGGCCGTGATCCACTACGAGATCGTGCCGGGCGACAAGGTCGACGTGCAGGTCGCGGCGAAGGGCGGCGGCTCGGAGAACAAGTCGAAGTTCGTGATGCTGAACCCGTCCGACTCGATCGTCGACTGGGTGCTGAAGACGGTCCCGACCATGGGCGCTGGCTGGTGCCCGCCCGGCATGCTCGGGATCGGCATCGGCGGCACCGCCGAGAAGGCGATGCTGATGGCGAAGGAATCGCTGATGGATCCGATCGACATCCAGGAAATCATTGCGCGCGGCCCGCAGGACTGGATCGAGGAGCTGCGTGTCGAGCTGCACGAGAAGGTCAACGCGCTCGGCATCGGCGCGCAGGGTCTCGGCGGCCTGTCGACGGTGCTCGACGTGAAGATCATGGCCACGGCCACGCACGCGGCGTCGAAGCCGGTCGCGCTGATCCCGAACTGCGCGGCCACGCGCCACGCGCACTTCGTGCTCGACGGCTCGGGCCCGGCGAAGCTCGAAGCGCCGTCGCTCGACGCCTGGCCGAAGGTGCAGTGGGAGCCGAACACGGAAACCAGCAAGCGCGTCGACCTCAACACGCTGACGCCGGAAGAAGTCGCGAGCTGGAAGCCGGGCCAGACGCTGCTGCTGTCGGGCAAGATGCTCACGGGCCGCGACGCCGCGCACAAGCGCATCGCCGACATGCTCGCGAAGGGCGAGAAGCTGCCGGTCGACTTCACGAACCGCGTGATCTACTACGTCGGCCCGGTCGATCCGGTGCGTGACGAAGTGGTCGGCCCGGCCGGCCCGACGACCGCGACGCGGATGGACAAGTTCACCGAGACGATGCTCGCGCAGACGGGCCTGATCTCGATGATCGGCAAGGCCGAACGCGGCCCGGTCGCGATCGAGGCGATCAAGAAGCACAAGGCCGCCTACCTGATGGCGGTCGGCGGCGCGGCTTACCTCGTGTCGAAGGCGATCCGCGATGCGAAGGTCATCGCGTTCGAGGATCTGGGCATGGAAGCGATCTACGAGTTCGACGTGCAGGACATGCCTGTAACAGTTGCTGTCGATTCGTCGGGCACCTCGGTGCACCAGACCGGCCCGAAGGAATGGCAGGCGAAGATCGGCAAGATCCCGGTCGCCGCCGCTTAAGCGCGACGCCACGAAAGGCCGGACGGAAGGTGTCCGGCCTTTTTACTTCTCATTCTCATTATGGTGTGCGGCCGATCGCGCGCGGCTGATTCTCATTACGCCGCAAACGCAGGCCGGGCAAGGCTTCGAGGCTTGGCATTTCGCGTTCGAGCGATTATCGTTCGGGTTCTGAAGCGCTACTGAACAAGGAACAACCATGCAAGGCGACAAGAAAGTCATCGAATACCTGAACGCCCAGTTGAAGAACGAGCTGACGGCGATCAACCAGTACTTCCTGCATGCCCGCATGTACAAGCACTGGGGCCTCGACAAGCTCGGCAAGCACGAATACGACGAGTCGATCGGCGAAATGAAGCATGCCGACTGGCTGATCGAGCGCGTGTTCATGCTCGACGGGCTGCCGAACCTGCAGGACCTGCACAAGCTGCTGGTCGGCGAGGAAACCGAAGAGATCCTGAAGTGCGACCTGAAGCTCGAGCAGATCTCGCAGTCCACCTGCAAGGAAGCGATCGCCTACTGCGAATCGGTCCGCGACTACGTGTCGCGCGAGATCTTCGAAAAGATCCTCGACGACACCGAAGAGCATATCGACTGGCTCGAAACGCAGATCGACCTGATCGCGAAGGTCGGCCTCCAGAACTACCAGCAGTCGATGATGGGTTCGCCGGAGTAATCGCCTCCCCCGCCACCGCGCCGTTCGCATGACGATGACGATCCAGCCCGCCGCTTCCGGGGCCCGCCCCGCCGCCCCCGTCGGTATCTTCGACTCGGGGCTCGGCGGCCTGTCGGTGCTGCGCGCCGCGCGCGCGCACCTGCCGCACGAGTCGCTCGTCTATGTCGCCGATACGCGCTACAACCCGTACGGCGAGCGCGACGACGCGTTCATCACCGAGCGCACGCTCGCGATCGGCGAATGGTTCGTGCAGCAGGGTGCGAAAGCACTCGTCGTCGCCTGCAATACGGCGACGGCCCAGTCGATCGCGGCCGTGCGCGAGCGCCTCGCGATTCCGCTGGTTGGCGTCGAGCCGGGCATCAAGCCGGCCGTGCAGCAGTCCGCCAGCGGTGTCGCCGGCGTGCTGGCCACCCAGGCGACGCTGCGCAGCGCGCGCTTCCAGGCGCTGCTCGAGCGCCACGGCGCCGGATGCCGCTTCATCTGCCAGCCGGGCCACGGGCTCGTGCAGGCGATCGAAAGCGGCGACACCGGGTCGCCTGCGCTGCGCGCGCTGCTCGACAGCTACCTCAGGCCGATGCTCGATGCCGGCGCCGACGCGATCGTCCTCGGCTGCACGCACTACCCGTTTCTCACTGCAACGATTCGCGACATTGTCGGCGAGCGCGTGACGATCGTCGACACGAGCGACGCGATCGCCCTGCAACTGGCCCGCGTGCTCGACCAGCACGACCTGCGCGCGCCTGGCGGCGCCCCCGTCGCCCCACCCCGCTTCTACTCGACAGGCGACGGCCGGCAATTGCAGGCGCTGGCGTCGACGCTGCTCGGCCTCGACGCGCCGGTCGAATCCGTCACCATTTCCTCGCCGAACGCACGCGCGTGCGCCCCGGCCTGACGCCGCCCTACACGCTCGCTCCGCAGCACCGCCGCGCCGTCCTCCGATTCAAGGGTCCGATGAGCTTTAAAAAAAGCCGACACCAGGCTTGTCAACGCGGGGGAATTTAATGATAATAATTCGCATTAACGTTAGCTATCGCACTCATCATGATCGTCTGCGTGTGCAAGTCTGTTTCCGATCGCAAGATTCGCGCGTCCCTCGCCGAGGGCGTGAACTCTTTCGATGAACTCCAGTTCGAGCTTGGCGTGGCCACGTGCTGCGGCAAGTGCGAGGAGTCCGTACGCGACCTGATGGCCGAGCAAGGCGTCTGCGCGAGCCGGTGCGGTGTCGAGCACCACGCTCACCCGATTCCGGTAACGTTCTACGACCGCAAGGCGGCCTGATCGCGTCGAGTGCGCGCAAGCGGCTTCGGCCGCCTTTTTGTTTTACCCGTCAGCAAGCCAGCGTCTGCGCGAGCCAGCGGCCCACCTGCCCAGGAGCCTGTATGGAATTGCTGATCGGTTTTTTGACCACCGTGTGCATCTCGCTGCTGATCTTCCGCAAGTGATCCCGTTTCACCCGCCGCGCCCCGGGTGCGACGTCGTCCTTTCAAGCTAACATGCAGGCATCGCATTCCGCACCTGCCGGCGCCCTGCCGGCCGCTCCACGTATGAATCCCCGAGTCGTCACCGTCGCGGTCGGTGTGCTGGCCGCGCACGCGATCATGCTGACCGCCGCATGGCTCCATCGCAGCGCGCCGCCTCCGCCGAAGCTGGTCGAAGTCCAGTCGATCACCGCGCAGCTCATCACGCCGGCACCGGTCCCGCAGGTTGCGGTCGCATCGGTCCAGCAGCCCGCGCCGCCGAAGCCCGCGCCGCACGTGAAACCGAAGGTCGAGCCGAAGCCGGTGCCGAAGGTCGCGAAGCCGGTGCCGCAGCCCGTCACGACTTCGCCGGAACCGTCGCCGACGCCCGCGCCCGCACCGGTGGCCGCAACGCCGGCGCCGGAGACGCCCGCTCCCGCGGCGCCCGCCGCGGCCCCCGGCCCGGCCCGCGAAACGATGCACGTCGGCGCGCCCAAGAACGTGCAGGCGCTGCAGTGCACGCTCGTGAAGCCCGACTACCCGTCGATGTCGCGCCGCCGCGGCGAGACGGGCACGGCCTATGTCCACTTCGTCGTCGGCGTCACCGGCAAGATCGAAAACATCACGCTGCAGAAGAGCAGCGGTTATCCGCGCCTCGACGAAGCCGCCCTCGAGGCAATGCGTGCATCCTCCTGCCCTCCCTATATGGAGAACGGCCAGGCGATCCGCGTTGCGCACACGCAGCCCTACAACTTCGGGCTCACCGATTAACCCGCCTTATCCGGAAAAGATTCAAAGGAAACAAAAATGCAAAGCTACGGTATCGCGCACGTCTGGGCGCAAGGTGATTTCGTCACGCGCGCCATTGCGATCACGCTGCTCGTGATGTCGGTCCTGTCGTGGATCGTGATCATCGTCAAGGGCTGGAACGTGGTTCGCCTGAACCGCCTGACGAAGAACGCCGAACAGGCGTTCTGGCATTCGGACGACTTCGACGACGGCGTGAAGAAGCTCGGGCTCGCCACGTCGACGCCGAGCGACAACCCGTTCCTCGCGCTCGCGCTGTCGGGCAAGGAAGCGGCCGATCACCACCACCAGACGCAGCCGCACCTGCACGATCGCATGGACGTATCGGACTGGGTCACGCGCTGCCTGAAGGACACCATGGACGAAGGCATCGCGCGCATGCAAAGCGGCCTCGCGATCCTCGCATCGATCGGCAGTACCGCGCCGTTCGTCGGCCTGTTCGGTACGGTCTGGGGGATCTACCACGCGCTGCTCGCGATCGGCATGAGCGGCCAGACCTCGATCGACCAGGTCGCCGGCCCGGTCGGCGAATCGCTGATCATGACGGCCTTCGGCCTGTTCGTCGCAATCCCGGCCGTGCTCGGCTACAACGCGCTGACGCGCGCAAACAAGGGCGTCGTCAGCAAGCTGCGCCGCTTCGCGCATGGTCTGCACGCGTATTTCGTGACGGGCGAGCGCCTCGCGTCGTCGTCGGACCGCAACGGCCTGCGTCTCGCGACGCGCGCCAGCTGAAGCGGGGGTGAGCGATGGCGATGAACACCGGTTTCAGCGACGATGACGACGATGGCGTGATGAGCGAGATCAACATGACGCCGCTCGTCGACGTCATGCTCGTACTCCTGATCATTTTCCTCGTGACGATTCCGGCAATGCAGCATGCTGTGAAGATCGACCTGCCGCATGCCAGCAGCCAGCCGGTCGACGAAAAGCCGCAGACCGTCGACGTCGCGATCCAGGGCGACGGCACGATCCTGTGGGACGACCACACGGTCACGCGCGAGCAGTTGCAGGCCCGCATCGCGGAAGCGGCGCAGCATCAGCCGCAGCCCGAGCTGCACCTGCGCGCGGATCGCAAGGTGGCCTACGAACGCGTGGCCGAAGTGATGTCGGATGCCCAGGCCGGCGGCCTGACGAAGCTCGGCTTCGTGACGGAGCCGACGGCGAAAGCGAAGTAATGCGCGCGCCAAAGCGTTGCCGGTCGTAATCGACGGTGGCGCTTGAAGGGCCGGCCGCGGCCCACCACCGAAGCACACAAAGTAAAAGGCCTTCATCGCCAGATGAAGGCCTTTTTTCATGCGCACGCGGGCGCCTTCGGGCGGCGGGCTCTTCGGCGGTATCGGTTGCGCCTCGAGCAACGCAAATGCGACTTGCCGTGGTCTGCACGGACTTGCGCGTTCTGCCCTATCTGGCTCGCAACATATGCGGCCACCTGATTCCGCTCAGAACTTCCTTCGCGAAATGGGATTTCAATATAGGCCTGCCCGCGCGCGCATTCAAGCCCCCCGCGATTGAAACTTGCGATTGCAGGCGACGCTTCAATGACAAAACAAATCTGCCGCGTCGCGCACGCCGCATTCAGGTCGCCGAAACATCGGCCGTCGCGTCCTTCTTCGCCCGCTCGGGACAGCCGGGCTGCTTGTATTCGCCGTGATCGAGCTTCTCGACCAGATAGTCGACGAACGCGCGCACCGCGGGCGGCATGCCCTGCCGCGACACGAACACCGCATACAGCTGCGGCACCGGCAGCGTCCAGCCGGGCATCACCGGCGAGAGCTGCCCGGCGCGCAACGCGTTGCCGTACATCATCTCGGGCAGCGCGGCGATGCCGAGACCGTCGAGCGCGGCCTCGCGTATCGTCATCAGGTCCGCCGTCACGAGCCGCGGGTCGTGCTCGTGCACGTGGCGCGTTCCGTCCGGCGCGATCAGGTTGAACACGTGCCGCCCGTCGACGCTCGGCGTATCGAGCGTTTCGAAATGCGCGAGATCGTCCGGCACGAGCGGCGGCGCGTTCTGGTTCAGCAGGCTCGGCGCCCCGACCAGCATCTGCTCGGTGCGCCACAGCGGCCGCACGACGATGTTCGCGTTCTGCGGCGGCTCCGAGCGCACGCGCAGCGCGACGTCGATCGAATCCTCGAACAGGTCGATCACGCGATTCGTCACACGGATGTGCACCTTCACCTCGGGATACCGATGCAGGAATTCCGGCAGGATGCGCGACAGCATCGTCTGCGACAGCGTGACCGGCACGCTGACGCGCACCGAACCGCGCGGCGACGCACGCAGTTGCTGCACCGCGTTCATCGCGGCCTGCGCTTCGGCCAGCATCGCCTGGCAGTGCTGGTAGAACAGCTCGCCCGCCTCGGTCAGCGCGAGCTTGCGGGTCGAGCGCTGCAGCAGGCGCACGCCGAGCGCGGCCTCGAGCTCGGTCAGGCGCCGCGACAGGCGCGACTTCGAGATACCCAGCACGCGCTCCGCCGCCGAGAACCCGCCGTGCTCGACGACCTGCGAGAAGTACATCAGGTCGTTCAGGTTGTGTGCATCGATATTCATGTCATCGTTCCAATTTCAGAACAATCCATTGCGAACTGCTGCCAATTTAACGACAAATCGCCCAATATAATAGCCCTATGTTTCAAAAATGATGCTATTCCGCTGAATCGAGGGCTTCCGCATGACGATCGCTCGCTCGCTTGACCGTACCTATCCCGCGCTTCGCACGACCGAAGGCGGCGGCTTCGTGGTTCACCGCCCGTTCCCGACCCGGCTCCTGATGGATTTCGATCCGTTCCTGCTGCTCGACGAAATGGGCCCCGTCGATTACGCGCCCGGCGAGGCCAAAGGCGCGCCCGACCATCCGCACCGCGGCTTCGAGACCGTCACCTACGTGCTCGACGGCCGCTTCCGCCATCGCGATTCGGCCGGCCATGCGGGCACGCTCGGCCCGGGCGACGTCCAGTGGATGACGGCCGGCGCCGGCGTCGTGCACAGCGAGATGCCGGACCCGGCGTTCGCCGAGGCCGGCGGCCGCTCGCACGGCTTCCAGCTGTGGGTCAACCTGCCGCGCCGCGACAAGCTGATCGCGCCGCGCTACCAGGAGATATCGGCGGCGCGTATTCCGCGCGCGACCTCGCCGGACGGCCGCGCACACGTGCGCGTGATCGCGGGCGAGGCATTCGGCGTCGACGCGGCGATCGAGACGCGCACGCCGATCCTCTATCTGCATTTCACGCTGGAACCGGGCGCCACGGTCACGCAGCCGGTTCCGGCCGGCTATCGCGTGTTCGCCTACCCGCTCGACGGCACGGGCCTCTACGGGCCCGACAGGCAGGCGGTCGAGGCCCGCAACATGGTCGTCTATGGCGATGACGGCGACGCGGTCACGTTCGCGGCCGGCGACACCGCGCTCGATCTGCTGCTGATCGGCGGCGTGCCGCTGAACGAGCCGATCGTCCGCTACGGGCCGTTCGTGATGAATACCGAGGAAGAGATCCGGCAGGCCGTCGTCGACTACCAGACCGGCCGCATGGGGCGCATCGACGCGTGATGCACGAGCGGGGACGCAGGTGCCGCGAAGCGGCGGATTTTGCGTCACAATGACTCCTTGAACCACGTGGCCGTGCGCCACCAGAAGGAACCCGTCCCCTTGAACTTCGAACACCTGATCCAGATCAACGCCGACGATCCGGCCGTGCCGTCCCTGACCCGCGAGCAACTGTGGGAAGGCCTCGTGCTGCGCGCGGAACAGCCGCAATTGTTCGTGATCGGCCTCGACAGCTGCGTCGTGCACGAACGGACGGCGACGACGCTCGAACGCGAACTGCACTACGGCCACGCCACCGTGCGCGACCGCGTGACGTTCACGCCGAACCACCAGGTCCGCTACGACATCCACGCAGCCGATGGCGAAATCGGCGGCTCGCTGACGATGACGATCGAGGAACGCGACGATCAGCAGCTGTTCCTGCGTTTCGAATACCGCACGACGCTGACCGTCACGGACGACAGCGAGGAAGCGCGGCAGACGCACGGGATCGTCAAGGAAGCGTATCGCACGTCCGATATCGACACGGTCCGCCTGATCCGCGAATACGCGCAGGGCCGCAGGGATCCCGATCCGCTGCACTGATGCCGGCGGCGGCCTGCGGGCCGCCATTTGATCAGACTATCAAGCTTGCCGATTCGATCGATAAAGAGTTTTTGTAAATGGGAATAGTTATCATTTAGAATTCATTCCATCGTATCGACAGTCACCGATCAACCGAATGACCGACACCATGCGCCCGACCACGCTGACCTTGCGCCGCACGACCGGCACCGCAAGCAGCAGCCGTCAGAAGACGGCAGCGGTTACGACGCCGGCGAAACCGGCCGGAAACCGCGATGCAGGCACACGGGTCGTCAGCAGCGATGCGCTGCTGCAAGGCCACAGCCACATCAGCATCGCGCACAACGGGGAAACCTATCAGTTGCGCGCCACGCGGCTCGGCAAGCTGATCCTGACGAAGTAGTACAGCGTATTGTGGGGACCACCTCCCTGAGAGGTGTTGGGCAGTAGCCAGCGCAACGGCTTGCACGCGAGATCTAGACCCCTTCGTGCAAACACACTCAAGCAGCCGTTGCAGCAAGCCAAGCCACTTTTTTGGTTCTCACCCATGAAGAAAAAAAGCGACACGCCGAAAGACGTGTCGCTTTTTGTTTGGCCGGTTGAAGAACCGAAGCGTTCGGCATGCTGCCTGTCGGATGCCGGTCAGAAACCCCAGAACATCAACCACCACGCGCTGTCGATAACGGCCAGTGCCGCCGCGAACCACGCGAATGCCATCAGCCGGCGCGGCCACGCCGCATAGCGCGCCGTCACCTTCCATGCGAGCCACGCGCTCCATGCGTTTGCGCCGACCAGGATCGCGATGCGCACGTCCGTCGCCCAGCCGAGCGGCACATGCTCGGCGCGCAGCAGCGACAGCGTCGTCGCGGACAAGCCGAGGAACACGCCCGCGCCCGCGATCGGAATCAGCGCCTGCGCGAGATGATGCAGGCGCACGCGGTCGAAGCGGCCGAGCATCAGCGTCGCGCCGGCCAGCAGCACCAGCAGCGCCGTGCCGTACACGAGCCCCGTGCCGACGATGTAGCTGACGATCAGCCCGCCGTCGAGCCACGAGAACACGTCGTTGCGGTCCGGATAGTGCGTGAGCAGGAACCACGGCGCGTTGGTCTCGAGCGGCCACGTGATGTCGCGATCGATCAGCCAGCCCGCGAGCCATTGCTTGATCTGCACGAACCACGGGCTGACGGTCCAGTGGAATGCGCCGATCGCGACGCCGAGCAGCCCGTACAGGATCAGCGCGGTATCCCACGGGTTCGCCTGCTGCGCGCCAAGATTCACGACCTCGTCGGACGGCGAGCGCCACGACAGCGCGATCGCGTCGCGATGCCCGGCGCAGCGGCCGCACATATGGCAGGCAGCGGCGCCCTTCATGTTGCGCAGCGGCACGAGCGGCGCGCAGTTGATCGGAATCACGCGATGCCCGTGCTCGCCGTTCTTGTACGAGCGGCGCCAGGCCTCTTCATCGACCTTGTAGCGCATCGGCGCGAGCCGCGCGAGCAGCCCGAACACGCCATTGACCGGGCACAGATACTTGCACCACACGCGCTTCTCGCGGCCGTACAGCAGGCCGATCACGATCGCCGCGGCGGTCGAGCCGCCGAGCACGAGCAGCACCGCGAGCGGGTACTGATAGACGCTGACCATCTGCCCGTAGATCGTCGTGATCCCGAACGCGACGAACGGCCAGCCGCCCCATCGCATCCAGCGCGGAATCGCGCGACCGCGGCCGAAGGTGCTCGCGAACTCGGCGAGCGCTCCCTCCGGACACAGCACGCCGCACCAGACGCGGCCGAGCATCACCATCGACAGCAGGACGAACGGCCACCAGATGCCCCAGAACACGAACTCCGCGGCGAGCGTGAGATTGCTCCACAGATGCGCGGAGTCGTCCGGCAGCGGCATCACGGCCGGCACGATGATCAGGAACGCATAGACGGCCACGACCACCCACTGGATGCCGCGAATCAGCGCGCCGTGGCGCTGCATCCACTGGCCGGCCTGCGCAAGCCGGCCCGGCTTGGCTGCTGCGACGACGCTCATGCCGCGCGGCCCGCTGCGACGGCCGGACGACGGCTCGCGCGCTTCATCAGCAGCCAGACGACCGCCCAGTACAGCGCGTATGCGATCAGGTTGGTCAGCGCCGGATGCGCGCGATAGCCGGTCAGCGTCGCGACGAGCGAGCCGAACGTGCCGGAGTCGTCGAGAATCGACGACGTATCCCACACCTGCGAGATGCCGAGCGGCAGGATTTCCTTGTCGATCAGCTTGTCGACACCGGTCTGGAACAGGCCCGCGCCGAGGAACAGCAGCATCACTTCGGTGACGCGGAAGAAGTGCCGCCACGAGAAGTACTTGCCGCCGAGCTGCAGCAGGTAGAACGTCAGGAACGCGAGACCGAGGCCGATCACGACCGCGAGCATCTGGCTGCCGTCGACATGACCCGACTGGCCGAACCCGAGGCCGTACAGGAAGATCACCGTCTCGCTGCCCTCGCGAGCGATCGCGAGCGCGACCAGCACCGCGACGCCCCACCAGTTCGAATCGCGCGTGCTCTGCTGCAACGACTGCTCCATGTCGCGCTTCAGCGTGCGGCCGTGCCGGCGCATCCACAGCACCATCTGCACGATCAGCACGCACGCGATCAGCACCATCGCGGTCTGGAAGTAGTCCTGCGCATCGCCGGACAATACTTCGGTGAAGCCGACGAGCGCGGCGCCGAGGCCGACGGCCATCAGCAGGCCGACGACGACGCCGGTCCACAGGAACGGCAGGCCGCGGCGCGCATCGTCGTCGCCGTTCTTCAGCCATGCATAAAGGATGCCGACGACGAGCAGCGCTTCGACGCTCTCCCGCCAGACGATGAACAAGATCTGACCCATCGATACCTCCTGACGTGCAAGGCGGCGCACCCGCGCACCTGCACGCAGATAAAACGCGTTACTTCGCGACGATCACGCCCTGCGCCTGCTGGTGGAAATCGTCGAAAAACTTGTACTCACCCGGCGACAGCGGCGCGACGACCACGAACGAATCGGCGCCCGGCGCGAGCACCTTCTCCTTGCGCAGCTGCACGCTCTCGAATTCGGCGGCGCCCTTGCCGGTATTCCTGATTTCGATCTTGAAGCGCTGGCCGGCCGGCACCTCGATGCGCGCCGGATTCAGCTTGCCGTCCGCCATCTCGAGCTTGAACGTCGGCAGGTCGGCGGCATACGCTGCGCCGGCGAGCCACAGTGCGGCGGTCGCGGCGACGATTTTCTGGGGAAATTTCATTCTGGGTTCTCTACGCCGACGGCGCACCCGAGGTGCGCCGTCCGTGATGCTGCCGATCAATACCCGCCCTTCTTGCCGATGCCGGCGAACGGGAAATCGTATTCGAGGGTGATGGGCTTGAACCACGGGCCCACGCCCGTTTCCTTGTCGACGTGACGGCCGAACGCCATGTGGCCCGACTGCATCGGCGGCTTCACGGTCATCGTCAGGTGGTACTTGCCCGGGCCGTTCAGCTTCACGTTGTCGCCGTAGTGCGGGCCGTCGCTCGCGACCATTGCCATCAGGTCGCCTTCGGCCTTCCACTTCGTGTCGCCCTGCTTCGTCAGCTTGTACGTGACCTGCAGGTACGGCATCCAGTCGCCTTCGGCAAAACCGGTCGGATTGTTCTTGACCGCGTGGATGTCGGCCTCGAGGTGGATGTCGGAATCCGACGCCTTGCGCATCATCCCTTCCGGGTCCATCGTGATCGGCTGAAGGTACACCGCGCCGATCTCCATGCCGCCCTGGATCTGCTGCTTGCCGATCGGATACTCGGCAGCCGAGGCCGACATGGCGGCAAACGCCGCCGCCACCGCAACCGACGTGCGGATGAACGAAGAACCCAACATGGACACTCCTTGTTTTTTATCGGTTGATACGCGGAACGCCCCGCAGGGCGGCCCGCTGGAAACACTAACGCAACCAAGAACGTTAATGCGAACTATTCTCAATAATTGCGGAGTGTAGCACCGAACCCGTTCCGGAACAAACCCGAGGCTGCCTAAACCCCTGATCCGAAAAGGCTTACAGGTTTGTTACCGTCCGGTTTCGGTGACGCATGGAAAGATTTACCGGCCGCCGCTCACGTGATCGCCGACATTCGCGCCGAACACACGCTCGCGCAGCAGCGCGAGCTGGTCGCGGGTCGCCGCGGCCTTCTCGAACTCGAGGTTCTTCGCGTAATCGGCCATCTGCTTTTCGAGGCGCTTGATTTCCTTCGCGAGCTGCTTCTCCGACATGTCTTCGAATTTCGCGCGCTGCTGCGCCTCCTTCAGCTCCGCGCGCGCTTCGTCGGCGTTGTACACGCCGTCGATGATGTCCTTGATGCGCTTGACGACGCCGCGCGGCGTGATGCCCATCTGCTCGTTGTACGCGATCTGCTTCGCGCGGCGCCGCTCGGTCTCGCCGATCGCGCGCTTCATCGAGTCGGTCATGTTGTCGGCATAGAGAATCGCCTTGCCGTTCACGTTGCGCGCCGCGCGGCCGATCGTCTGGATCAGCGAGCGCTCGGCGCGCAGGAAGCCCTCCTTGTCCGCGTCGAGGATCGCGACGAGCGACACCTCCGGAATGTCGAGACCCTCGCGCAGCAGGTTGATCCCGACCAGCACGTCGAACGTGCCGAGCCGCAGGTCGCGGATGATCTCGACGCGCTCGACCGTGTCGATGTCGCTGTGCAGGTAGCGCACCTTGACGCCGTGGTCGGCAAGGAATTCGGTCAGCTGCTCGGCCATCCGCTTGGTCAGCACGGTGATCAGCACGCGCTCGCCGGCCTTCACGCGCGCGTTGATCTCGGCCAGCACGTCGTCGACCTGCGAGCTCGCCGGGCGCACTTCGATTTCCGGATCGACGAGGCCGGTCGGCCGCACGACCTGCTCGGCGACCTGCCCTGTCACGCGCTGCTCGTAATCGGCCGGCGTGGCCGACACGAACACCACCTGGCGCATCTTGCGCTCGAATTCATGGAACTTGAGCGGCCGGTTGTCGAGCGCCGACGGCAGCCGGAACCCGTAGTTGACGAGATTCTCCTTGCGCGCGCGGTCGCCGTTGTACATCCCGTTCAACTGGCCGATCAGCACGTGCGATTCGTCGAGCAGCATCAGCGCATCGGGCGGCAGATAGTCGACCAGCGTCGGCGGCGGCTCGCCGGGCGCCGCGCCCGAGAAATGCCGCGAATAGTTCTCGATGCCCTTGCAGAAGCCGAGCTCTTGCAGCATCTCGAGATCGAAGCGGGTGCGCTGCTCGAGGCGCTGCGCCTCGACCAGCTTGCCGTCGCGATGGAAGAACTCGAGCCGCTCGCGCAGCTCCTCCTTGATCGTCTCGACCGCGCGCATCACGGTGTCGCGCGGCGTCACGTAGTGCGACGACGGATAGACGGTGAAGCGCGGGATCTTCTGCCGCACGCGGCCGGTCAGCGGGTCGAACAGCTGCAGCGTGTCGACCTCGTCGTCGAACAGCTCGACGCGCACGGCCATCTCCGCGTGTTCGGCCGGGAAGATGTCGATCGTGTCGCCGCGCACGCGGAACGTGCCGCGCTGGAAATCCTGTTCGTTGCGCGTGTACTGCATCGCGATCAGCCGCGCGATCACTTCGCGCTGGCCCAGCTTGTCGCCGGTGCGCAGCGTCAGGATCATCTGGTGGTATTCGGACGGATTGCCGATACCGTAGATCGCGGACACCGTCGCGACGATCACCACGTCGCGGCGCTCCATCAGACTCTTGGTCGCCGACAGCCGCATCTGCTCGATATGCTCGTTGATCGACGAGTCCTTCTCGATGAACAGGTCGCGCTGCGGCACATACGCCTCAGGCTGGTAGTAGTCGTAGTACGACACGAAGTACTCGACCGCGTTGCGTGGAAAGAACTCGCGGAACTCCGCGTAGAGCTGCGCGGCGAGCGTCTTGTTCGGCGCGAACACGATCGCCGGGCGGCCGAGCCGCGCGATCGTGTTCGCCATCGTGAAGGTCTTGCCCGAGCCCGTCACGCCGAGCAGCGTCTGGAACGCGAGGCCGTCCTCGACGCCTTCGACGAGCGTGTCGATCGCGGTCGGCTGGTCGCCGGCGGGGGGATACGGTTGATAGAGCTGGAACGGCGAGCCTTCGAAAGTCACGAATTTCGATTCGTCGAGCGCGTCGCCGACTTCGGCATGATGTTCTGACATGGAGTGCAGCCGCAGCGTAGGCAAAAAAACTATTCTAGCGCTTCGCGGCCGGTCGAACTGCTGTCGGCTCCTGCCGCGCGGCCGGGGCCCGAAATCGTGATTGTGCGCGTCGCGCCTGCGTGAATTCGCTACAATGTCAGGCTGCTGCGCTTTCCGGTGTCGTGGCTGTCCGCGCGCTCCGCTGCGCCCGCCCCGCCGGTTGAAAGCCTGACCCTCTTTTCACTACTGCCGAATCATCATGTCGCTCTTCTCCGCTGTCCAGCTTGCTCCCCGCGACCCGATCCTGGGCCTGAACGAAGCCTTCAACGCCGATACGCGTCCGACCAAGGTCAACCTCGGCGTCGGCGTGTACACGAACGAGGACGGCAAGATTCCGCTGCTGCGCGCGGTTCGCGACGCGGAGAAGGCTCGCGTCGACGCCGGCCTGCCGCGCGGCTACCTGCCGATCGACGGGATCGCCGCGTACGACGCGGCCGTGCAGAAGCTGCTGCTCGGCAACGATTCGCCGCTGATCGCGGCGGGTCGCGTGGTCACGGCGCAGGCACTGGGCGGCACCGGCGCGCTGAAGATCGGCGCGGATTTCCTGCGCACCGTGAACCCGAACGCGAAGGTCGCGATCAGCGATCCGAGCTGGGAAAACCACCGCGCGCTGTTCGAAGCGGCCGGTTTCGAGGTCGTCGCGTATCCGTACTACGACGCGGCCACCAACGGCGTGAACTTCGAAGGCATGCTGTCGGCGCTGAACGGCTACGCGGCCGGCACGATCGTCGTGCTGCACGCGTGCTGCCACAACCCGACCGGCGTGGACCTGACCGAAGCGCAATGGCAGCAGGTCGTCGACGTCGTCAAGGCGCGCAACCTCGTGCCGTTCCTCGACATCGCGTACCAGGGCTTCGGCGAGAGCATCGAGGCCGATGCAGCTGCCGTGCGCCTGTTTGCCGCGGCCGACCTGAGTGCATTCGTGTCGTCGTCGTTCTCGAAGTCGTTCTCGCTGTACGGCGAACGCGTCGGCGCGCTGTCGATCATCACGTCGAGCAAGGACGAAGCCGCTCGCGTGCTGTCGCAGCTGAAGCGCGTGATCCGCACGAACTACTCGAACCCGCCGACTCACGGCGGCGCGGTGGTCGCTGCGGTGCTCGCGTCGCCGGAACTGCACGCTGCATGGGTGCAGGAACTCGGCGAAATGCGCGATCGCATCCGCGCGATGCGCAACGGCCTCGTCGAGCGCCTGAAGGCGAGCGGCGTCGATCGCGACTTTAGCTTCATCAATGCGCAGCGCGGCATGTTCTCGTATTCGGGCCTGACCGCCGCGCAAGTCGACCGCCTGCGCGAAGAGTTCGGCATCTACGCCGTCGCCACGGGCCGGATCTGCGTCGCTGCGCTGAACACGCGCAACCTCGACGTCGTCGCCAACGCAGTCGCGACGGTGCTGAAGTAAATCATCGGCTCCAGCGGGCGCCGGCCGCGATCGGCCCCGCCCTGCCGAAATGGAAAACGCGCTCCACGGAGCGCGTTTTTTCATTTCCGTCGTCGTCGCAAGGCATGCGTGCCGCCCGCGACGCATCCGGCTTACTGCATGAACCAGCCGTGGCTGACGACCACCGACTGTCCGGTCAGCGCCGCGCTCGGGAATGCCGACAGGAACAGCACCGTCTGCGCGACGTCCTGCACCGTCGTGAACACGCCGTCGACCGTGTTGCCCAGCATCACCTTCTTGATCACTTCCTCTTCGCTGATGCCCAGTTCCTTCGCCTGCTCGGGAATCTGCTTGTCGACCAGCGGCGTGCGCACGAATCCCGGACACACGACGTGCGAGCGCACGTTGTGCTTCGCGCCTTCCTTCGCCAGCACGCGCGCCAAGCCCAGCAGGCCGTGCTTGGCCGTCACGTACGCCGACTTCAGCGGCGATGCTTCGTGCGAGTGCACCGAGCCCATGTAGATCACGACGCCGCCGCGATCGTCCTTGTACATGTGCTTGAGCGCGGCCTTCGTCGTCAGGAACGCGCCGTCGACGTGGATCGCCTGCATCTTCTTCCAGTCGGCGAACGAGTAGTTCTCGATCGGGTTGACGATCTGGATGCCCGCGTTCGACACGAGGATGTCGACCGAGCCGAAGGTGTCGGCCACCTTGTCGATGCCGCTGTTGACGGCTTCCTCGTTGGTCACGTCCATCGCCACGCCGATCGCCTTGCCGCCCGCCTTGACGATCTCGTCGGCAACGGCGTTCGCGCCGTCCTGGTTCAGGTCGGCGATCGCGACCGCCGCGCCCGCCTTCGCGAGTTCCAGCGCGATTTCCTTGCCGATGCCGCTCGCGGCGCCCGTGACGACTGCGGTCTTGCCGCTCAGATCTGCTGCCATGCCCGTCTCCTTCAGTGATCGGATCGATAAAGCACACGCCCGCCGCATCCGCATCCGTCACGCGGGCACGCCGGCGAACCAGCCGCTATTGTGCACGATCGCCCCTGCCGTTCGCGCGCAAAACGTCTAAGCTTAAGGTCGGCTTCGTCATGCAGGAGAGTCGCATGGACTATCGACGACTGGGCCGCTCCGGCCTGCAGATCAGCGCCCTTTCGCTCGGCTCGTGGGTCACGTACGGCAATCAGGTCGACCAGCGGCGCGCACGCGAATGTCTCGCCGCGGCGCGGGACGCAGGCGTCAATTTCTTCGACAACGCCGAGGTCTATGCGGGCGGCCAGTCCGAGGAGATCATGGGCCACGCGTTCAAGGCGCTCGGCTGGCCGCGCGTCAGCTACATCGTGTCGACGAAATTCTTCTGGGGCCTCGCGCAAGGGCCGAACCAGCACCACACGCTGAACCGCAAATACCTGCTGAACGCGATCGACGGTTCACTGCGCCGGCTTCAGCTCGACTACGTCGATCTCGTCTACTGCCATCGCCCCGATCCGCATACGCCGATCGACGAAACCGTGTGGGCCATGAGCGACATGATCACGCGCGGCAAGGCGCTGTACTGGGGCACGTCGGAATGGAGCGCCGACGAGATCCGCGCCGCGTACGAGATTGCCGAGCGCCATCACCTGCACCGGCCGGTCGTCGAGCAGCCGCAGTACAACCTGTTCCATCGCACGCGGGTCGAGCAGGAATATGCGCGGCTCTACGACGATTACGGCCTCGGCCTGACGACCTGGAGCCCGCTGGCGTCGGGCCTGCTCACCGGCAAATACCGGAACGGCGTGCCGCCGGGCAGCCGGGCGGAAGTACAGGGCTACGACTGGCTGCGCGAGCGCCTGACCGATCCCGGCAGCAACGCGGTGGTCGAACGGCTCGGCGAGATCGCGACCGAGCTCGGCTGCAGCACCGGCCAGCTCGCGATCGCATGGGTGCTCGCGAATCCGCGCGTGAGTTCGGTGATCACGGGCGCATCGCGAATCGAACAGATCGCCGACAACATGGCCGCGCTCGACGTCGCCGGGAAGCTGACGCCCGACGTGAAGCAACGGATCGAGACCGTGGTCGGCGACGCGTACGAGTAAGGCGATTCGCGGCCACTCGCGTACCACTCGCGTACAATACGCGGCCGCATCGGCGCTGCCCCGGGGGCCGCGCACGATCGATCGCTTACCGATTCACCCTCTGTTTCAGGCAGCCCGCCATGCTCAGCTATCGTCACGGTTTTCACGCAGGCAACCACGCGGATGTGCTCAAGCACACCGTCGTCGTCCAGCTGCTGCGCTACCTGAACAAGAAAGACAAGTCGTACTGGTATATCGACACGCACGCCGGCGCCGGCGTGTATTCGCTGCGCGACGGCTATGCCGCGAAGACCGTCGAATACGACACCGGTATCGGCCGGCTGTGGAACGACAAGAATCTGCCGACTGCGCTGGGCGAGTATCTCGACGAAGTGCGCGCGCTGAACGACGACGGCGAACTGCGCTTCTACCCGGGTTCGCCGTATCTCGCATGGCGGCTGATGCGCGAGCAGGACCGGATGCGTCTGTTCGAGATGCACACGACCGAAATCGACGTGCTGCGCCACAATTTCCGCGACGCGGGGCGCCGCGCGATGATCTTTGCCGGCGACGGTTTCGAGGGCATCAAGGCGCTGCTGCCGCCGCCGCCGAGGCGCGCCCTCGTGCTGATCGACCCGTCGTACGAGGACAAGAAGGACTACGCGCGCACGGTGACTTGTGTGTCCGAGTGTCTGAAGCGTTTTGCGACGGGTTGCTATGCGATCTGGTATCCGCAGGTCGCGCGGACGGAGTCCCAGCGTTTCGCCGAACAGCTCAAGCGGCTGCAGCCGGACAACTGGCTGCATCTGACCTTGACGGTATCGAACCCGCCCGCTGACGGTCTTGGTCTTTACGGCAGCGGAATGTTCATCCTGAACCCGCCGTACACGCTCGCGCAGAGCATGAACGACGCGCTGCCATACCTGGTGGAAGCGCTCGGACAGGACAGCGGCGCGCGTTGCCAGATCGAGCAGCGCGGCGGCTGAGCGCCGGAGCCGCGATCAAGGCTGCAGTTGCGGCCGCGGTGTCGGCCTTGGGCGACCGGCGGGCTGCGCGCCCGGCACGTCGATATACGGGGCGATGAACAGCGGAATCGACGTGTTCGCCCCCTGCCCCGCCGGCGCGCGCATGCCGGCCGGCTCGACAATCGGCTCCGACGACAGCGGGGCCGTTTGCAGCATCAATCCGCCCTTGCCGTCCTGGATGCCACGCTGGGTATCGAGAATCAGCGGCTTCGACGACGTCGCGGCCGCGGCCGCGATGCCGTGGACGAGCACCGCCGTGCCCAGAACGAGCCGTGCCCGGCAAACGCGGCGCATATCGAGACGCAGGCGCATGATCCTATCCTTTCGGTTGAAAAACAGGCCCATACCATAGCGCCGCACGCGCGATTTCGCCAGATTCGGCGCACAAAAAAACAAAGCCCCGTCAATACGGGGCTTGCTTCTCGATCGGTGCCACACGGCACCCGACGGCAACTGCGATTACAGCGAGTAGCCGTTCGATTCGAGCGAACGGATGCGTTGCTCGAGCTGGACGATGTCCGACGACGTGGCGAGGTAGGCCTCACGGCGCTCACGCTCTGCGGATTCGAACCAGTTGCTCAGCTTTTCGACGATGTAGGCGATCATGATGTTCTCCAAGGAAGGGGGACCCCTGGCGAATCGAGATTCAGGGATTTCCCGTATAGGGTTATCCCGAATTATAGCGATGCCACACGAGGAAGCCAGTGAAATGCTTGCATGGGAACCATTCCATTCTGGAATGTGCACACCTTCGTCGCTTGTAACTCTTTGATTTTTATAGATATCGAGTTAAGCACCTTCTGACACGTCGAGGACGTGCACTAATCTGGTTCACCGACCGGGTCGGCCAGCCGCGCCAAAATCGGGCATTCGGGCCGGCCGTCCCCATGGCAGTGCGCGGCCAGGTCGGCCAGCGTGTCGCGCATGTCGGTCAACTCGGCGATGCGCTTGTCGAGTTCAGCGACGTGCTCGAGTGCGATCGACTTCACCTCGGCGCTGGCGCGCGAACGGTCCTGCCAGAGCATCAGCAGCTTGCGGATATCCTCGACGAGAAAACCGAGCCGCCTCGCCTGCCGGATGAAGCGCAGCGTATGGATTTCGTCGGATCCGTAGAGCCGGTAGCCGGCATCGCTGCGCTTGCTCGGCGCCAGCAGACCGACCTGTTCGTAGTACCGGATCATTTTTGCGCTTACCCCGGATTCGCGCGACGCGTCGCCGATATTCATTCCACGCCCTCTTCTCAAGCCCTGATTTCGAACGAAACACCGGCGGATGCGATCTGCCGGTGACGTTTCGATCGTATCAAATCGCGTCGTTTCGTTCTGGTGAGGCTGTTAGCGATGGCGTCTGTTCCGACGACAGAGAAAATCGACGGTCCTGCCGGCCTGCTGGCTGCGCCCTTTTCCGCGCCACAAATGCAAAAACCCCCGCCTTTCGGGCGGGGGTTTCTGGCTTAGGGAGCCTGACGATTACCTACTTTCACACGGGAATCCGCACTATCATCGGCGTGGAGTCGTTTCACGGTCCTGTTCGGGATGGGAAGGGGTGGGACCGACTCGCTATGGTCATCAGGCAAAGAGGGTTGTTGCGTTGCTTCGCAGCGCAACCAATCTTGGAAGAAGCAGTAATTTGGTTGGGTTGTGAGGTTGTATCTCACACATACGCGGTACTTCAACCGCAGTACGTCGAGTGCCTCGCACTCGACGCTCGATATCCGTAAGCGCTGAAGCGCTAACGGCTATCGAGACAGACTTGTTATAGGATCAAGCCTTACGGGCAATTAGTATCGGTTAGCTGAACGCATTACTGCGCTTACACACCCGACCTATCAACGTCCTGGTCTCGAACGACCCTTCAAGGAGGTCAAGCCTCCAGGGATATCTCATCTTAAGGCGAGTTTCCCGCTTAGATGCTTTCAGCGGTTATCTCTTCCGAACATAGCTACCCGGCGATGCGACTGGCGTCACAACCGGTACACCAGAGGTTCGTCCACTCCGGTCCTCTCGTACTAGGAGCAGCCCCCTTCAAATATCCAACGCCCACGGCAGATAGGGACCAAACTGTCTCACGACGTTTTAAACCCAGCTCACGTACCTCTTTAAATGGCGAACAGCCATACCCTTGGGACCGGCTACAGCCCCAGGATGAGATGAGCCGACATCGAGGTGCCAAACACCGCCGTCGATATGAACTCTTGGGCGGTATCAGCCTGTTATCCCCAGAGTACCTTTTATCCGTTGAGCGATGGCCCTTCCATACAGAACCACCGGATCACTATGACCTGCTTTCGCACCTGCTCGACTTGTCGGTCTCGCAGTTAAGCACGCTTATGCCATTGCACTATCAGCACGATTTCCGACCGTACCTAGCGTACCTTCGTACTCCTCCGTTACCCTTTGGGAGGAGACCGCCCCAGTCAAACTGCCTACCATGCACTGTCCCCGATCCGGATCACGGACCAAGGTTAGAACCTCAAACAAACCAGGGTGGTATTTCAAGGACGGCTCCACCGAAACTAGCGTTCCGGTTTCATAGCCTCCCACCTATCCTACACAGATCGGTTCAAAGTCCAATGCAAAGCTACAGTAAAGGTTCATGGGGTCTTTCCGTCTAGCCGCGGGTAGATTGCATCATCACAAACACTTCAACTTCGCTGAGTCTCGGGAGGAGACAGTGTGGCCATCGTTACGCCATTCGTGCAGGTCGGAACTTACCCGACAAGGAATTTCGCTACCTTAGGACCGTTATAGTTACGGCCGCCGTTTACCGGGACTTCAATCAAGAGCTTGCACCCCATCATTTAATCTTCCGGCACCGGGCAGGCGTCACACCCTATACGTCCACTTTCGTGTTTGCAGAGTGCTGTGTTTTTATTAAACAGTCGCAGCCACCAGTTTATTGCAACCCCTTCACCCTTCCAGCGCAGGCTGGTCAAGCTACAAGGGCGTACCTTATCCCGAAGTTACGGTACCAATTTGCCGAGTTCCTTCTCCCGAGTTCTCTCAAGCGCCTTAGAATACTCATCTCGCCCACCTGTGTCGGTTTGCGGTACGGTCATCGTTAGACTGAAGCTTAGAGGCTTTTCTTGGAACCACTTCCAATTGCTTCGCGACCTAAGTCGCTCGCGCCACACCCTTGAATCCTGCGCCCGGATTTGCCTAAGCGCCTTCTCCAATGCAGCGACCGGGACTTCCAACACCCGGACAACCTTCCGCGATCCGTCCCCCCATCGCATCTAACAATGGTGCAGGAATATTGACCTGCTTCCCATCAGCTACGCATTTCTGCCTCGCCTTAGGGGCCGACTCACCCTACGCCGATGAACGTTGCGTAGGAAACCTTGGGCTTACGGCGAGGGGGCCTTTCACCCCCTTTATCGCTACTCATGTCAGCATTCGCACTTCCGATACCTCCAGCATCCTTTACAAGACACCTTCGCAGGCTTACGGAACGCTCTCCTACCATGCGAGCAAGCTCGCATCCGCAGCTTCGGTATATGGCTTAGCCCCGTTACATCTTCCGCGCAGGACGACTCGATCAGTGAGCTATTACGCTTTCTTTAAAGGGTGGCTGCTTCTAAGCCAACCTCCTGACTGTTTTAGCCTTCCCACTTCGTTTCCCACTTAGCCATATTTGGGGACCTTAGCTGGCGGTCTGGGTTGTTTCCCTCTTGACACCGGACGTTAGCACCCGATGTCTGTCTCCCGTGATTGCACTCTTCGGTATTCGGAGTTTGCTATGGCGGGGTAATCTGCAATAGACCCCCCAACCATGACAGTGCTCTACCCCCGAAGGTGAGACACGAGGCACTACCTAAATAGTTTTCGGAGAGAACCAGCTATTTCCAGGTTTGTTTAGCCTTTCACCCCTATCCACAGCTCATCCCCTAACTTTTCAACGTTAGTGGGTTCGGACCTCCAGTACGTGTTACCGCACCTTCATCCTGGCCATGGATAGATCACCTGGTTTCGGGTCTACGCCCAGCAACTGAACGCCCTATTCGGACTCGCTTTCGCTACGCCTGCCCTATACGGTTAAGCTTGCTACTGAACGTAAGTCGCTGACCCATTATACAAAAGGTACGCCGTCACCCCTTGCGAGGCTCCGACTGTTTGTATGCATGCGGTTTCAGGATCTATTTCACTCCCCTCCCGGGGTTCTTTTCGCCTTTCCCTCACGGTACTGGTTCACTATCGGTCGATCACGAGTATTTAGCCTTGGAGGATGGTCCCCCCATCTTCAGACAGGATTTCACGTGTCCCGCCCTACTTGTCGTACACCTAGTTCTTTCATACTGTTTTCGCCTACAGGGCTATCACCTGCTATGGCCGCACTTTCCAGAGCGTTCGGCTAACAATACAAATAAAGAGTACAAGGCTCATCCCATTTCGCTCGCCACTACTTTGGGAATCTCGGTTGATTTCTTTTCCTGCGGTTACTTAGATGTTTCAGTTCACCGCGTTCGCTTCGCATGGCCTATGTATTCAGCCATGGATACTCCATAAGGAGTGGGTTTCCCCATTCGGACATCCCCGGATCAAAGCTTGTTTGCCAGCTCCCCGGGGCTTTTCGCAGGCTACCGCGTCCTTCATCGCCTGTGATCGCCAAGGCATCCACCACATGCACTTGTTCGCTTGACCCTATAACGAGTCTGTCTCGTTACAGGTTGAGTTCTCGCGTTGTGCCGTATTCCAATTGAGTCGAACATGAAGTTCGAATCATCTTGAGATACATCGATACAATCACAACCCGGATAGTTTCCACGTCCATCTCAAAGACGCTTCCGCTATCCAAATTACTTACTTCTTCCAGATTGTTAAAGAACGACAGCCGATACAGTTGCCTGCATCACTCTGACTGGCTCAATCGCCAATGGCAAATGCTCGTCTCACACGTCACTTACGTGTGAGCCAAACGCTTCCCATTGAAGATTGGTGGAGGCAGACGGGATCGAACCGACGACCCCCTGCTTGCAAAGCAGGTGCTCTCCCAGCTGAGCTATGCCCCCATACAGAGACGCCCCAGGTTTCTTCACGCCAGACAACTTGGTGGGTCTGGTTGGATTCGAACCAACGACCCCCGCCTTATCAAGACGGTGCTCTAACCGACTGAGCTACAGACCCCTGAGTCTGTCTTGATTTACAGCCGATAAGCGTGAGCGCTCAACCTGGCGAGCTAGCTCTGGAAAGGAGGTGATCCAGCCGCACCTTCCGATACGGCTACCTTGTTACGACTTCACCCCAGTCATGAATCCTACCGTGGTGACCGTCCTCCTTGCGGTTAGACTAGCCACTTCTGGTAAAACCCACTCCCATGGTGTGACGGGCGGTGTGTACAAGACCCGGGAACGTATTCACCGCGGCATGCTGATCCGCGATTACTAGCGATTCCAGCTTCATGCACTCGAGTTGCAGAGTGCAATCCGGACTACGATCGGTTTTCTGGGATTAGCTCCCCCTCGCGGGTTGGCAACCCTCTGTTCCGACCATTGTATGACGTGTGAAGCCCTACCCATAAGGGCCATGAGGACTTGACGTCATCCCCACCTTCCTCCGGTTTGTCACCGGCAGTCTCCTTAGAGTGCTCTTGCGTAGCAACTAAGGACAAGGGTTGCGCTCGTTGCGGGACTTAACCCAACATCTCACGACACGAGCTGACGACAGCCATGCAGCACCTGTGCGCCGGTTCTCTTTCGAGCACTCCCGAATCTCTTCAGGATTCCGACCATGTCAAGGGTAGGTAAGGTTTTTCGCGTTGCATCGAATTAATCCACATCATCCACCGCTTGTGCGGGTCCCCGTCAATTCCTTTGAGTTTTAATCTTGCGACCGTACTCCCCAGGCGGTCAACTTCACGCGTTAGCTACGTTACTAAGGAAATGAATCCCCAACAACTAGTTGACATCGTTTAGGGCGTGGACTACCAGGGTATCTAATCCTGTTTGCTCCCCACGCTTTCGTGCATGAGCGTCAGTATTGGCCCAGGGGGCTGCCTTCGCCATCGGTATTCCTCCACATCTCTACGCATTTCACTGCTACACGTGGAATTCTACCCCCCTCTGCCATACTCTAGCCTGCCAGTCACAAATGCAGTTCCCAGGTTGAGCCCGGGGATTTCACATCTGTCTTAACAGACCGCCTGCGCACGCTTTACGCCCAGTAATTCCGATTAACGCTTGCACCCTACGTATTACCGCGGCTGCTGGCACGTAGTTAGCCGGTGCTTATTCTTCCGGTACCGTCATCCCCCGACTGTATTAGAGCCAAGGATTTCTTTCCGGACAAAAGTGCTTTACAACCCGAAGGCCTTCTTCACACACGCGGCATTGCTGGATCAGGCTTTCGCCCATTGTCCAAAATTCCCCACTGCTGCCTCCCGTAGGAGTCTGGGCCGTGTCTCAGTCCCAGTGTGGCTGGTCGTCCTCTCAGACCAGCTACTGATCGTCGCCTTGGTAGGCCTTTACCCCACCAACTAGCTAATCAGCCATCGGCCAACCCTATAGCGCGAGGCCCGAAGGTCCCCCGCTTTCATCCGTGGATCGTATGCGGTATTAATCCGGCTTTCGCCGGGCTATCCCCCACTACAGGACATGTTCCGATGTATTACTCACCCGTTCGCCACTCGCCACCAGGTGCAAGCACCCGTGCTGCCGTTCGACTTGCATGTGTAAGGCATGCCGCCAGCGTTCAATCTGAGCCAGGATCAAACTCTTCAGTTCAAACCTGTTACTGTTTTCGGTTCTTTCGAACCGGTCGCTCACTCAAAGCTGACAGGTCAATGAATTACTTCATAAACCTGACTTACTTTAGTGTGAGACTCTTGATACTTTTGCTATCCCGATCCGAGGACCGGGTCTCGCTCACATCAAGCGCCCACACTTATCGGCTGTTAGTTTTTAAAGAGCATTCTGCGAGAGGCATCGGGCGCTTCCAGCAGCGCTGCGTTTTCAGCAGCAGAGAAGCGAGATTATGAACCGTGTTTCGCAGCGCGTCAACAACTTTTTGCTACTCAGCGTTGCGACTGCGGGGTTCTTCTTCCTTCGTCGCCAGCGCGCCCCCACTGCAGCACACCGCCGACTCCGCTTCCCCTTCCGCGCCGCGTTGCCGTCAGCGCGAAAGAGGCGTGATTCTAGGCACGTTGGCCGTTCCGCGCAAGGGGTTTGGCGCAGTTTTTTTGCGCCCCGAATTTCGGGCATCCGACCGCACGATGGCGCGACACCGCTTATAGCGCACAGAACGGACTAGAATGTGAGGTTCTTCGCCTCTTTCTATACGTATTTAACATGCGCCAGCGAATCGCCAAACGCCTCCCCCCCGATGCCGACAAGCTGGTCGGCCTGTCGCTTGCGCTCTTCGCCTCGGGTAGCCGCATCGAGGATCGCTTCTGGGAAGCGAAGCTCGACGCCCTGCTCGCCAAGATTATCCGCAACGGCAACCAGACCACGCTCGACGCAGCGCTCGATCATCTTCAGCAAAATCACCCCGACGCATACGGCGCACTCGCCGACATGGCCGAAACGCACAGCGAGTCGATGGTGGTCGAACACGACGGCCAGCCGTACGACACGCTGCTGGTTGCGGTGCCCGTGCTCGCATGGACGCGCTACATGATTCCGTCGGGCGCGCTGAAGGGCGATGTCGCCGACGCACTGCGCACGCAGCTCCAAGCGCACGTGCTCGCGAGCGGCACGCTGGTCGGGCTCGCGCCGTTCCTCTACAGCATCGACCAGTTGCCGCGGCACCACGTCGAAACCTATCGGCTCGCGCAGCAGCTCGCGCACGCAGCACTCGGCCAGCACGCCGCCAAGCTCAACTTCGGCGACCTGCCCGAAACCTCGCCGATCCTGGCCGACCCGCGCTTCCTGCTCGCCGTGGTCGCGGCGCCGGCCGGCGCCCCGCTGTTCCGCTGGCAGGAAGAAGAGCACGGCAGCCGGATCGAGCGCGGCCAGTGCCTCGAACAATGGATGGCCCAGGGCGGCCCGAATCTGTCGATCGCGCTGCCCGGATGCGAGTTCGAGTGCCTGCTTCCGGACGCGTACTACTCCGCATGCCGCGATGCGGACGAACGCATACGCCCGCACACGGTGCGCACCGCGATTCGTTATCTGTTCGACACACTTGGTGCAGCGCCGCAGGAACTGCGCGCCGTCGTCGCCGGCTTCGGCGAGCGGCGCATCGACGAGTATCGCGTCGGCTTCACGCGGCGCGGCAGCAACGACGTGATCTACGGCGTCGTATGGCCGCTTTATGGCCGCGAGAACGGCGACGTGTCGATCGACAGCGCGACGCTCGAGGGCGAAGCCCCGATCGAGGGGCCGCTCGAGGAAATCGTCAGCCTGCTGAAGGAATGCGGCGTCACCGATATTCGCCGGCACGCGGGCCGCTTCGAACCCGAGTACTGCGACGATTGCGGCGTGCCGCTCTACGCCGATCCGCTCGGCGAAATCGTCCACGCCGAAATGCCGGAAGACGCCTCGCCCGCCCAGCCGCATTTCCACTGATCCGCCCTACAGGCCCGCACGGCCTGTGCGTCCGAAGCCGCTCCCGGTTCCGCCGGAGCGGCTTTTTTCTTATCCGACCTCCCGCGCCCGACATTTCGGACTTCTCCTAGACCTTTCGGCCAAGCAGACATCGTGTAAGGTATTTGTCATTATTCGGCCCACAGCATGCCCGTCGGCAGATCAATGACTCATCCATGGAGGTTGACTATGCGGTTCCTGGTGCTCAACTCAGACGCCGAGCGGCGTGACGGGCTGAAGGCCCTGTTGCGGCAGATCGACCGTCACGCCCGTATCAACGACGCGCCCGACGGCTTCCATGCGCGCCGCCTGTTGCGCACGCAGCGCTTCGACCTCGTCGCGATCGACTGGCTGGATGTCGGCAGGGTCAGCGAGCTTCAGGCGCTCTGCAGCGCCTGTTCGCCGACGCCCGCCGCGATGCTGATCGACGAAGCCACGCCGCAGTCGATCCAGCGCTTTTTCAACTACGGCGTCGCAGGCGTGATCCCGCATTCGACGCGGCCGCACCTGATCGTTCGCGCACTCGAAATGGTGCTGCTCGGCGGCCACTATATTCCGCCGATCGCGCTCAGCCTGCTGCCGTCCACGTCGACGCTCGCGGGCCGCCGCGACGCCCATTTCCAGGCGCTTGCCGGATCGCTCCCCCGTCGCCCGACCGCCGGGCTGCTGTCGCCGAGACAAGCGCAGATCATGCGCTTCGTTCACCTCGGCAGCACGAACAAGATGATCGCGCGCACGCTCGGCATCAGCGAAGGCACCGTGAAAATCCATCTTGCGAGCATCTTCCAGCAGCTCGGTGCGGCAAACCGCGCCGCCGCGGTCGCGATCTACAACGGCTGGCTGTCGCCCCACCTCGAAGTGCTGCTGGCCAGCCGCGACTGCACACGCAAGCCGGCCCTCGGCGAGCGCGGCCCCGTCCCGCTGCGCGCACAACGTCGCGACCGCCCGTACCCGCTGCCGGGCGAGCATGCCGGCACGCACGAATTGCAGCTCGCGGCCGAGCCGCCGGCACGATTCCGCCGCGAACGCTAGACGGACAGTCTCGATATTGCGACGCTCGACATGTGCGGATTCCCACCTTTGATGCTCAACGAGTAATATGAACACATGGGTTTTCTTTTCACACCGCTTCCGTTCTGGATTGGCGTCGGTGGCTGGATCGCCGCCGCGGCCCTGCTCGCGCTCGCGTTCTGGAATCGCCCCTTCGTGCGGCTGCAGGATGCGACGCTCCAGCACGTATGGCTCGCGCTCGTCACCGCGATCACGGTGCTGTGGGCCTCGAACGCGTGGCTCGACGACGGCATCGTCATGCACCTGCTCGGCGCGACGCTGCTCGTCACACTATTCGACTGGACCCTCGCGCTCGTTGCGATGGGCGTCGTCACCGCCATCGCCGCAGTCATCTTCGACGCGTCGTGGCAAGGCGTCGGCCTGACCTATCTGGTTTACGGCGCATTACCGGTCGCCGTATCGGCGTTGCTGCAGCGCGCCGCGCTCGCATGGCTGCCGCACAATCTCGCCTCGTTCATCACGGGCCAGGGATTCCTGTCGCCGGCCATCGCGATCGTCGCGGTCGCCGCGGCCGCGGCCGGTGTCCAGCTCGCGCTTGCCGACGGCACCCCCGTCGTGATCCCGGCCGGCTATCTGCTGAACACCGCACTGCTCGCGCTCGGCGAAGCATGGTTCACCGGGATGGCGACCGCGCTCATCGCCGTCTATCGTCCTGCGTGGGTCACGACCTTCGACGTGCGACGCTATCGCCTCGGCGGCCCGCGCGCCTGAGCACCGGGCCCGGTTCCGGGCCGCATCGACGCGCATCGTGCACGGCCTGCTCGGCGCAAGAAAGTGCGCCGTCTACTGCGGCACGACTTTTTTACGCTAAGATTGAACTCCTGTTCTTCATCGGGCCTCTATATCTGCCCGATGCCTCATTCGCTCCTCACCAATAACCAGATGGACAGCTCACCCGCCTCGCTCCGGATTCTCCGGGCGTTCGGCAAGCTGGCAGCCTGTGTCGCGGGCCTGTCGCTTGCGCTTCCGGCACCGGTCTTCGCCGACCTTCTCGACCAGCGCTCCGAGCTGATCAACAAATTCGTCAACGACATGCACGCCGATCCGCTCGTCGCCGATTGTGCGGCGCACGGCAGCTTCATCGCCAGCACGTCGTCCGCGTTCGAGCGCGTCGATTTCGCGCCGAATGCATTCGACAGCAGCAACGCGACGATCACGCCGTGGAACGATTCGTTCGATCAGGGCAAGCAGCGCGTGAAGGTCGACAACATCGTCACCGTCGATGGGCTCGGCATTCGCGGTGACGGTGGCGATCCGACGCCGCTGAAGTTTCGCTGCGGCTATGTCGGCCAGCAAATGCTCGCGTTCAGCTGGAACGATCCGGTGCCGCCGCTGAAGCCGCGCGTCGAACGCCCCGCGCCGTCGACGAAGAAGCTCAAGGGCAAGACGCATCGCGGCAAGGCCAAGGCAACGGGCCACACCGGCAAGAAGTCGGCCGCCGCGAAAAAATCGGGCGCGCAGAAAAAGACCGTGAAAAAGAAAACCGCGAAGAAGTCCTGATACGACGGAACGGCAACGACAGAATCGGGATAGGGGCGGTCAGTTAACCTGACCGATCCCCTCCCACACCACCCGGCATGCGGGTCCGCACCGGGCGGTTGGAATGGTTGAGGTTGCCGGGCTTGTGTTGCTCCCGACCCGACACCCAGGTTCGCTGTTGTCTGCTTCACCGAAACTGATTCCTCGCTGCCTGGGCCTGTCGGGCTTCACCCTATCCACCGTTCGGCGAGCTTCACTTACGCGAACATCTGAGGCTATTCACTTCCGAGAACCAGAGGGCTTGCCCTCCCATTCCTTCGGCCCTTCGCTGGCAGCTTTAGCCTTCCCGGCCACACCACCTCACTACTACGGCCTCTGCTGACTTCTCGCTCCGGTCTGCACCGTCGCCCTTTCAGGCACAAGGCGAGATCTCCCCAGGTAAGAACGCACTCCTTCATCGCACAACCGCCGTATTTACGCCGCTTCGCTTTGGTCACGAGAGCTTTGCGGTTTGTTGCCCGCTCGCCCTGCTCGGCAGCGCCTTCTATACGGTTCTTGTCCATCGGCTCGCGATTTACGCTCCACGCTTCCTCCCCACACTCGGTCGCCCTCATGCAGTTGCGCTTCGCTTCATTCGCCATGACCAGCTTATGGCGGGACTTTCACCCGCAGGAGTGCGCCCATGCTGGGCGCACAGCAAAAAGCCGGGGCATCGCAGGATGCCCCAGCTTTTTTTGCGGTCGACGAACTCGCTTACGCGAACGTCTCGACGTGCTTCAGGATCGCAGCCAGCATCGCCGCACCGAGCGCCGCGCTGCGCTCGCCGTTCCAGCCGACGCGCTCGTCGGGCAGGTTCGCATTGTCCTTGAACGGCATTTCGAGCGTCAGCGACAGGCAGCCGAACCGATGCCCGATGTACTTCGACGCGAGCTTCAGCGCGTCCTCCTTGTACTTGCTTGCCGCATAGCCGTGCTCGGTCTGGAAGTCGGGGCTCGCAACCTTGAACGCCTCGATGAACGCGGCCTGCTCCTTGCCCTGCTGCTCGGTGAAGCTCGGCAGCATCTCCGAACCGGCGACGAACACGTACGGCAGATCCTCGTCGCCGTGAATGTCGAAGAACATGTCGCAGCCGGTCGCATGAATCGCATCGCGCACGGCCAGCACCTCGGGGCTGCGCTCCGCATCGGGCGCCATCCACTCGCGGTTCAGGTTCGCGCCCGCGGCATTGGTGCGCAGGTTGCCATGCACGCTGCCGTCGGGGTTCATGTTCGGCACGATATGGAACGTCACGCGATCGTAGAGCTTGCGCGCGACCGGATCGCCGGCCCAGTCGCCCCACCCGGCCAGCCGCTTGACCAGCCCTTCGACGAACCACTCGGCCATCGTCTCGCCCGGATGCTGGCGCGCGATGATCCACACCTTCTTCTTCGGTGCGCCGTCGGTCTCAGGCGTACCGAGCGTCAGCAGCGACATCGGACGGCCTTCGACTGTGCGGCCGAGTTCAACCACGTTCGCGTGCGGCAACTGCTGGACCGCACCGAGGAACGCCGCGTGCCGCTCTTCCGAGTACGGTTCGAAATACGCGTAGTAGATGCTGTCGAACTCGGGCGTGTGGTCGATCGTCATCGTCTTGCCGTCGAACGTCGTCGGCACGCGGAACCAGACGACGCGGTCGTAGCTCGCGACCGCTTCATAGTTGCGCCAGCCCGACGGATACGCGCACTGGTCCGCGTTCTCGAACGTCATCACGCACCGCTCGCCGCGCGCGCCGGTCAGGCGGTAGTAGAACCACTGCGCGAATTCCGAGCGATTGTCGCCGCGCACGCGCAGCCGGATCGCATCCGGGCTGTCGCACGACACGACCTCGATCGCGCCCGCGTCGAAGTTGCTGGTGATCGAAAGGGCCATCCGTTTCTCCTTGAGCGGCCGTCACGCGCGGTGTGCCGCGCGCCGGGCCTGATGCATGCGCCGGCCGTCTCGTGAACGGCCGGCAGGGTCACTCGCCGACTCGCCGGCGATATACGTAAGTCGAATCGTTCGACGCGGCGGCGTCGAACGCATAGCCTTCCGCCGCAAAATCGCGCAGCGCCTGCGGCTCGGCGATGCGGTTCTCGACGACATAGCGCGCCATCAGGCCGCGCGCGCGCTTCGCATGGAAGCTGATGATCTTGTAGCGGCCGCCCTTCCAGTCCTCGAACACCGGCGTGATCACCGGCGCGGCCAGCAGCTTCGGCTTGACCGACTTGAAGTACTCGGTCGACGCGCAATTGATCAGCACGCGCGACGCGCCGCTGCGCGTTTCGAGCTGCTCGTTCAGCGCGCGCGTGATGCGGTCGCCCCAGAATGCATACAGATCCTTGCCACGCGCGTTCGCGAACCGCGTGCCCATCTCGAGCCGGTACGGCTGCAGCAGGTCGAGCGGACGCAGCAGCCCGTACAGGCCCGACAGCACGCGCACGTGCCGCTGCGCGTAGTCGAGATCGTCGGCCGACAGCGATTTCGCGTCGAATCCTTCGTACACGTCGCCGTTGAACGCGAGCACGGCCTGCTTCGCATTGGCCGGCGTAAACGTGGGCGACCAGTCCGCGTAGCGCTGGAAGTTCAGCCGCGCGAGCGGGTCGGAAATGTCCATCAGCGTCGCGATGTCCTGAGGCGACAGCTTGCGCAGCCCGTCGATCAGTTCCGACGCGTCGCCGACGAATGCAGGCTCCGTGTAAGACGGGACGTGGGCGGGCGTCTCGTAGTCGAGGGATTTGGCGGGAGAGAGAACGATTATCATAGAGGCTCGCTGGCACGCCGTGCCGTGCGGTCAGACGAAAACCACCGATTGTAACGAATGCCCAGCTCCCTCGCCCCGCCCGTCGCGCGCCGCGTCGTACTCGACTCGAACGTCTGGATCGACATACTCGTGTTCGACGATCCCGCCACGCGTCCGATTCGCGCCGCGCTGGAATGCGGCGCGCTCGCCGCCGTGATCGACAGCCGCTGCCTGACCGAGCTCGAGCACGTGCTCGACTATCCGCAGTTCCAGGCCCGCGCGATCGACAAGGCCGCCGCGCTCGCGACGGTCGCCCGGCTCGCGCGCCTCGTCGAGCCGGCGCCGGTCGACGCCGACGCGCCGCCGCTGCCGAAATGCAAGGACCGCGACGACCAGAAGTTTCTCGAACTCGCCCGCGCCGCGCAGGCCGAGTGGCTCGTGTCGAAAGACCGCGCGCTGCTGAAGCTCGCGAAGCGCACCGCGCGCGACTTCGGCTTCCGGATCGCACAGCCCGCGCCGTTCAACGAGGCCTGCGCGCTCGACGCCGCACCGGCCGCCACCGTTACCGCCACGCCGGCCTGAGCGACCGGCATCCACGACTTCGACCGTCCCGATGAACGCACCTTCCGACATGCCAACGACTCCCGTTTTTCCCTCGCGCCTGCCGAACGTCGGCACGACGATCTTCACGGTCATGAGTGCGCTCTCCGCCGAAAAAGGCGCCGTGAACCTCGGCCAGGGCTTCCCGGATTTCGACTGCGATCCGCGCATCGTCGACGCGGTCGCGGCCGCGATGCGCAACGGCCACAACCAGTATCCGCCGATGGCGGGCGTCGCGCCGCTGCGCGAGGCAATCGCGGACAAGATCGCGCAGGTCTACGGCCGGCGCTACGATCCGGCCACCGAGATCACGGTGACGGCCGGCGCGACGCAGGCGCTGCTCACCGCGATCCTGTGCGCGGTGCATCCGGGCGACGAGGTGATCGTCGTCGAGCCGACCTACGACAGCTACCTGCCGTCGATCGAACTGGCGGGCGGCAAACCGGTGTTCGTCACGCTGGAAGCGCCCGACTACGCGATCCCGTTCGACCGTCTCGCGGCCGCGATCACGCCGAAGACGCGCATGATCCTGATCAATACGCCGCACAATCCGACCGGCACCGTGTGGCGCGAGGCAGACATGCGCAAGCTCGAGGAGATCGTGCGCGGCACCAACGTGCTGATCCTGTCCGACGAGGTGTACGAGCACATGGTGTACGACGGCGCGCGCCACGAAAGCGTCGCGCGCTATCCGGAACTCGCGGCGCGCAGCTTCATCGTGTCGAGCTTCGGCAAGACCTATCACGTGACGGGCTGGAAGGTCGGTTACGTCGCGGCGCCCGCCGCACTGAGCGCCGAGTTCCGCAAGGTCCATCAGTTCAACGTGTTCACGGTGAACACGCCGATGCAGATCGGCCTCGCCGACTACCTGCGCGATCCGGCGCCGTACCTGACGCTCGCCGGCTTCTACCAGAACAAGCGCGACTTCTTCCGCGCGGGCCTCGAACGCACGCGCTTCAAGCTGCTGCCGTGCTCGGGCACGTACTTCCAGTGCGTCGACTATTCGGCGATCAGCGATCTGCCGGAAGCGGAATTCTCGAAATGGCTGACCTCGGAGATCGGCGTGGCCGCGATTCCGGTGTCGGCGTTCTATCACGCGCCGCACGAATCGGGCGTCGTGCGCTTCTGCTTCGCGAAGCAGGAAAGCACGCTGGCGGCCGCGCTCGAACGGCTCGCCCGCCTGTAAGTGCGCGATCGGGCGACCGCGCGTCGCCCGATCATCGGCCGCACGCAGCGGCCACGTTCATGGCGCGACGCCCTTGGGCGCCGCACCGCCGTCAAGAACGCGCGGCGTTGGACGCGTCGACGAACGCCTTGCGATCGGCCGCCACGCGTTGCGCGGCCGGCCGCTCGCCGACCTGCTTCGCGTGCGCCTTCCAGTCGATTCCCGCGTCGAGCAGGAAATCGCGACCGTAGACGGCCTTCGTCGCCATCCCGATCACCGGCAGGTGAATCGCCGCGGCAATGTCCGCGAGGCTGAACGATTCGCCCATCACGTACGGTGCAAACTTCGTCATCCGCTTGAATGCGTCGATCGCGCGCGGCAGGCGCTTCTCGACGTGCGCCTTCATCCCGTCGCTGACCTTGCCGCCGAAGAACGCTTCCGTATAGATCTCGCGCGCGGTCCATTCGAGATACAGCTCGAGCGTCTCGACGAGTTCGCGTACCTTCGCGGCCGCGAACGGCGCCGACGGAAGAATGGCTTTCTCGGGATAGCGCGCCGCCAGGTACTCGATGATCACCTGCGACTCGAACAGCGCGCCTTCGTCGGTCTTCAGATACGGAATCTTGCCGAGCGGGGAATCGGCAAGCACCGCCGGATCGCTGATCGGCAGACCGCACGGCCGCTCTTCGAACGGAATGTCGTGCTCGAGCAGCACGAACTTCACCTTGTTGTAATAGTTGGATAACGGAATACCGCACAGCTGTAGCATCGGACTCTCCTTCCTTGCTGAAGCGCGGCCGCGACAGCGTCGGCCGCACCGGGATTCGTCGCGCTGAAAAGCACGTTCGTGCTAGTCTAAAGCAGTTTCACGTCCGTCACGACAACATCGCGTCCGCTGCGGCGGCGGCCTCGCATGTCCGGGCACGACATGCGACGCCGCCGCCTCGCCATTCGCTGGAGACACACCGCATGAGCGCCGAACTGCTGGCCAGCCGCCCGCCCGAGAGCGAATCGACCCTCGTCCTCACGATATCCAATCCCGGCGCGCGCAACGCGCTGCATCCCGACATGTACGCGGCCGGCGTCGAAGCGCTCGCCACCGCCGAGCGCGATCCGTCGATTCGCGCGGTCGTGCTCACTGGCGCCGATCGCTTCTTTTGCGCGGGCGGCAACCTGAACCGGCTGCTCGACAATCGCGCGAAGGATCCGTCGTACCAGGCCGACAGCGTCGACCAGCTCGGCGCCTGGATCACGGCGATCCGTGCGTCGACCAAGCCCGTGATCGCGGCGGTCGAACGCGCCGCGGCCGGCGCGGGCTTCTCGCTTGCGCTCGCCTGCGACCTGATCGTCGCCGCGCACGACGTGAAGTTCGTGATGTCGTATGCGCGCGTGGGCCTGACGCCCGACGGCGGTGGTTCGTGGTTCCTCGCCCGCACGCTGCCGCGCGCGCTGGCCGCCGAAATCCTGTTCGAAGGCAAGCCCGTCGCGGCCGAGCGGCTGCATGCGCTCGGCGTCGTCAACCGCGTGACCGCACCCGGCGCCGCGTTGACCGAGGCGCTCGCGTGGGCCGACACGCTCGCCGGCATCTCGCCGAACGCGCTCACGCGCATCAAGTCGCTGCTCGACGACGCGGTTGCGCAGCCGCTCGATACGCACCTCGTCACCGAGCGCAATCATTTCGTCGCGTCGCTGCATCACGCCGACGGTCTCGAAGGCATCACCGCGTTTCTCGAGAAGCGCCAACCCCGCTACAAACGCTGACCCGCCATGCCCGCTTTCGACCTGCCCCGCCGGCGCCGCCTCTATCTGATGCGCCACGGCGACGTCACCTATTTCGACGACTCCGGACGCGCGATCGATCCCGACACCGTGCCGCTCAATGCACGCGGGCGCGAGCAGGCGAGCGCCGCGGGCCGCGTGTTCGCCGCGCAGCAGATCCGTTTCGACCGCGTGATCGCGAGCGGCCTGCCGCGCACGATCGAGACCGCGCAGCGCGTGCTCGCGGAAACCGGGCAGCGCATCGACATCGAAATCGAGCCGGCGTGGCGCGAGATTCGTGGCGGCCACCTGGCCGACATTCCGCCCGAGCAGCATCGCGACGCATTCCTGCGCGTGCTCGACGGCATCGTCCCCGAATCGACGCGCTTTCTCGGCGGCGAAACGATCGGTGAACTGATCGATCGCGTGCTGCCGCCGCTCGACGCGCTGCGCGCCGATCGCACCTGGGATACCGCGCTGCTGGTGCTGCACGGCGGCGTCAACTGCGCGCTGCTGTCGCACGCGACGGTGCCGGGCCAGCGCCTGTTCATCGGCCACCTGTCGCAGGAGACCGGCTGCATCAACGCGCTCGACGTCGGCGACGCGCCGCACGACTGGGTGATCCGCCTGCTCAACTATTCGCCGCCCGCCGCGCTGCATCGCGACACGCGCAACACGACGATGGACGTGCTGTACCACCAGTACCTGCAGTCCGTCCGGCGCTGAGCGCCGGCCGTCTGCAGCCCGCGTCGATCCATGCTCTAATGACCGCCTGTCGCGGCGCGCCGCCTGCGCCGCATTCGCGCACGCAACGAAGGAGTGACGATGATCGACGTCTATAGCTGGGCGACCCCGAACGGCCACAAGGTCCACATCATGCTCGAGGAGACGGGCCTCGCGTATCGCGCGCATCCGGTCGATATCGGCGCGGGCGACCAGTTCAAGCCCGAATTCCTGAAGATCAGCCCGAACAACAAGATCCCCGCGATCGTCGATCCGGACGGCCCCGGCGGCCAGCCGATCTCGCTGTTCGAATCGGGGGCGATCCTGATCTACCTCGCCGAGAAAACCGGCCAGTTCCTGCCGACCGACCCGGCCGCGCGCTATGCGACGCTCGAATGGCTGATGTTCCAGATGGGCGGCGTCGGCCCGATGCTCGGCCAGGCGCACCACTTCCGCCTCTATGCGCCGGAGAAGATCGAGTACGCGGTCAACCGCTACACGAACGAGGCGAAACGCCTGTACAACGTGATGGAAAAGCGCCTCGGCGAATCGGAGTATCTGGCCGGCGACGCGTACACGATCGCGGACATCGCGACGTTCCCGTGGACGCGTTCGTGGCAGAACCAGGGCATCGTGCTCGACGAACTGCCGAACGTGAAGCGCTGGCACGAAGCGATCGCCGCGCGGCCGGCCGTGCAGCGCGGCGTCGAGGTGCTCGCATCGCTGCGCAAGGCCCTGCAGGACGACAAGGCACGCGAGGTGCTGTTCGGTGCGACGCAATACGCGAAGCACTGACGAACCGGCCGGCGGGTGACGCGTCACCCGCTTCCGGCCCGCGTTTCAGAAGTAATGCAGCGTGATGAACTCCGCCGCACACACGAGCAGCGGCGCGTCGGCACGCTCGGCCTGGACCGATACCGACCACGTGACCTGCACGCCGCCCTGCGCGGCATCCGCCGTTTCCTTCACCGCGAACAGCGCGCGCACGCGCGCGCCGACCGGCACCGGCTTCAGGAAGCGCACGCGGTTCAGCCCGTAGTTCACGCCCATCTTCTGCTCGAAGCGCATCGCGCCGTTCATCAGCGCGGGAATCAGCGACAGCGTCAGGAAGCCGTGCGCGATCGGGCCGCCGAACGGCGACTCGCGCCGCGCCCGCTCGGGATCGACGTGAATCCACTGGTGATCGTCGGTCGCGTCGGCAAAACCGTCGACGCGACGCTGGTCGATCGCGATCCAGCCGCTTTCGAGCGGCGCCGCGCCGACGCGCGCGTGCAGCGCCTGCGCCGACGCGATCAGCGGCAGCGTGACGTCCGTCATGCGCGCGCTCCATCCGGATGACGCAGCCCGAAGATCACCTTGGTCCGCACCGTGATCACCGTCTCGCCGCGATCGTTGGTGCCGATCCACTCGGTCGACACGATTCCGCGGTCGGGCTTGCTCGCCGATACGCGCTTGTCGTGGATCTTCTGGTGCATCGTGATCGTGTCGCCGGCGCGCACCGGCTTGATCCAGCGAATCTCGTCGATGCCGGGCGAGCCCATGCTGGTCGAGTCGGCGCCGAGATGACGCACCAGCAGGCTCATGAACACCGAGCAGGTATGCCAGCCGCTCGCGACGAGGCCGCCGAACGGCGACGCCTTCGCGGCTTCTTCGTCGACGTGGAAGGGTTGCGGGTCGTAGCGCCCGGCGAATGCCTTGATGTCGTCGGCTTCGAACGTATAGCGGCCCACTTCGGTGGTGCTGCCGACTACCAGGTCTTCGTAACTGATGCTCACATGCGTCTCCTTGATGGGCGCGCGCCGGTGCGCGGCGCCGTCATGCTGCGTCGGCCTGCGCGAAATCGGGCAGCGCCGCGATACGGGCCAGATGATGATCGGTGTCGCCGAGCGTCGTCTCGATGATCGACAGCCGCTTGAACAGGTGGGCGGCCGCGACCTCGTTGGTCACACCCATCCCGCCGTGCAGCTGCACGGCCTGCTGGCCGACGAAGCGCGCGGCCGCGCCGACCCGCGCCTTCGCGGCGGACACGGCCTTGCGGCGCGCATCGGCGTCGCCGCTCGCATAGCGCACCGCCGCCAGATACGTCAGCGACCGCGCCTGCTCCGCGTGGATCAGCATGTCGACCATCCGGTGCTGCAGCGCCTGGAAACGCGCGATCGGCACGCCGAACTGCTCGCGCGTCTTCGTGTATTCGACCGTCGCGCGGTTCAGCTCGTCGAGCGCGCCGACCGCTTCCGCGCACAGCAGGAAGGTTGCGTAGTCGGCGATCTGCTCGAGCGCGGCCGCGTCGCGCGCACCGCCGGTCAGCAGGCGCGCGGGCGTCGCGTCGAAGTCGATCGTCGCGGCACGCTGGCCATCGATCGTCCGATAGTCGACGAGCTTCACGCCCGCCGCATCGCGCTCGACGACGAACAGGCCGATGCCGCCGCCGTCGACGCGCGCGGGCACGATCCACGCATCGGCCTGCGCGCCATGCTGCACGACCGACTTGGTGCCGGTCAGCCGGTACGCGTCGCCCTGCGCGCTTGCATGCGTGTCGAGTTCGAACAGGTCGTAGCGCGCGTGCGGCTCGTGAAACGCGACCGCCACACGCTTCTGCCCTTGCGCGATTGCCTCCAGCAGCGCGGCATCGTCGCCCGCGCCGGAACCGGCAATGCGCAGCGCCTCCGCGCCGACCGCCGTCGCCCAGTACGGCTCGACGACCAGCGCGCGGCCCAGCTCCTGCATGACGACCAGCATGTCGACCGGGCCGCCGCCGAAGCCGCCCTGCGCGTCCGGCACGGGCAGCGCGGTCAGCCCGAGTTCCGTGAACGCGCTCCATTGCGCGTCCGACACGCCCGCGTCGCTGCGCACGATCGCCTGACGCGCATCGAATCCGTATTGCTCGCCGAGATAACGACGCAGCGCGTCGGCGAACTGCTGCTGCTCATCGGTAAAGGTGAAATCCATGCTTGTCTCCGATCCCGTTCCCGGTGCTCACAGCCCGAGAATCATCTGCGCGATGATGTTCTTCTGAATTTCGTTCGAGCCGCCGTAGATCGACGTCTTCCGGTAATTGAAGTAGTACGCGGCGAGCGGCGCCGCGTCGTCGTCGCCCGCGCAGCTGTGCGCGCGCTCGCCCTTGAGGAACGGCACGTCGAACGGCGCCGCGAGCGGGCCGATCGCCTCGAACATCAGCTCGGTCAGCGCCTGCTGCACCTCGGTACCCTTGATCTTCAGCATCGACGCCTCGGGGCCCGGCCCCTTGCCGCTCGTCTCGCGGCTGACGACGCGCAGCACCGTCACCTCGAGCGCCATCAGCTCGACTTCGAGCGCCGCGACTTTCGCGGCGAACACCGGATCGGCGAGCAGCGGCTTGCCGTTCTTGCGCTGATTCGACGCGACGCGCTTCAGGAACGCGAGCTCGCGCTTCGACGCGCCGACGCGTGCAATGCCGGTGCGCTCGTGGCCGAGCAGGTATTTCGCATAGGTCCAGCCGCGGTTCTCGTCGCCGACGAGATTCTCGACGGGCACCTTCACGTCCTCGAAGAACACCTCGTTGACTTCGTGATCCTCGTCGAGCGTGATGATCGGGCGCACCGTGATGCCGGGCGTCTTCATGTCGATCAGCAGGAACGAGATGCCCTCCTGCTTCTTCGCGGCCGGATCGGTGCGCACGAGGCAGAACATCATGTCGGCGTACTGGCCGAGCGTCGTCCAGGTCTTCTGGCCGTTCACGACGTAGTGATCGCCCCGGCGCTCGGCGCGCGTGCGCAGCGACGCGAGATCGGATCCGGAGCCCGGCTCCGAATAGCCCTGACACCACCAGTCGGTGCCGTCGAGAATGCGCGGCAGGTAGTGACGCTTCTGCGCTTCGCTGCCGTATTTCATCAGCACCGGCGCGACCATCGACACGCCGAACGGCAGGACGGTCGGCGCGCCGATCCGCGCGCATTCCTCGTCCCAGATGTGCCGCTGCGTCGCGTTCCATCCCGGGCCGCCGTATTCGGTCGGCCATGCGGGCGCGGACCAGCCGCGCTGGCCGAGAATCCGGTGCCAGCTCGCGTAGTCTTCGCGGTCGAGTCGTTTGTGATCGAGAACCTTGGCGCGCAGCGCCCGAGGCAGGTTGGCCTCGAGCCAGGCGCGAATGTCGGCGCGGAATGCGTCGTCGGCGGGGGAATAATCCAGATCCATGCGCTGTGTCTCCTGTCGACCGGAGTTGGCGCTTTAGCGCTTACTCCGGTCCCATGCTTCGCGGTCGACCGGAGTTGGCGCTTTAGCGCTTACTCCGGTCCCATGCTTCGCGGTGACCCGAGCGATCGCTTCGGCGGTCACTCGAGCCCCATGGCTCGCCGCGGCCGTCCGGCCGCGACAGGGAGACACGCTGCGCAGCTTATTGCAGCGGTTCTTTCAGCGCGGCAGGAATCGGCAGCGGCATCACGTCGATGCCTTCTTCGACCAGGGCTTGCGCATCCTGCGGCGTCGTGACGCCACGAATGCTGCGCGCGGGCGCCTCGTTGTAATGAATGCGCCGCGCTTCCTCGGCGAAGCGCTCGCCCACGTTCTCGGTCTTCTCCAGTACCTCGCGCAGCGCACGCATGACCTGCGCCTGCAGCGCATGCGGATCGGCCGGCTGGGCCTGCGTCGCACCCGACAGGTTCAGGCGCGGCGCGGACGGCATACGGCTGATCTCGGTCGCCCCGCATACCGGACATTCGACCAGCTTGCGGGACAACTGCGCTTCGAATTCATCGGCGGAAGCGAACCAGCCTTCGAACCGATGACCATGCGGGCACTGTAAATCGAGGACCTTCATGCTGAATCAGGGCGTGTGACGAGTGTAGCGCAAAAAGCGGTTTTGTGAACGATCGTGCTAAATCCGGTCGGGCGCGCAGCGGCGCCGCCGCGTGTCACCGGATTGTAACGCGGCGTTCCGCCCGCCGCCGGCGCTGCCTTCAGGGCGTCAGGACCGGGCCGAGCGGCCATGCGCCGGACAGCACGCGGTCCAGCCACATCGTGCCGATGATGGTCTTTACGTCGCTGATCTGGCCGGTGCGCACCCATTCGAGCAGGTCGGGCAGCGTCGCCGTGAAGGTTTCGAGGAATTCGCCTTCGTCGAGCTTGCGCTCGCCGGCGGTCAGGCCGCGCGCGAGATACAGGTCGATGAATTCGGTCGAGTAGGAAATGATCGGGTGAATCCGGGCCAGGAACACATATTCGCGGGCCGTGTAGCCGGTTTCCTCGCGCAGTTCGCGCACCGCGCAGGCGAGTGCGCCTTCGTCCGGGTCGAGCTTGCCGGCCGGGAATTCGGCCATCACCTTGCCGATCGGATAGCGGTACTGGTTTTCCATCAGCACGCGGCCGTCGTCGAACAGCGGGATCACCATCACCGCGCCCGGGTGCTGGACGTATTCGCGCGTGGCCTGCTTGCCGTCAGGCAGGCGGACGGTATCGCGCTTGAGCTTAAGGAACGAGCCTTCGAAGATCGCTTCGCTTTCGAGGCAGGTTTCGGTCAGTGCGGCGTCGTGATTGGGCAATTCGGCCATCGGCGGCTCCTGGATGAGCGTGACGGCCGAAGCCGTCAGCGTCGTTTGACGAGATACTGGAACGTGAAGCCGGGAAACGCGAACACGACGAAGAGACTGAAGGTGATCGCGTAAAACTGCCAGCCCTGTTCGAAGCGGTTGCCGGCGCGCGACTCGAGCCAGAAGCCGAGCGCGCCGACGATGAAATACAGCACGATCAGTTCGCCGATCCGGATCCACGCGCCCTTCTTCGCCGCGCCGATCGGCACGACGGCGAACAGGCGCTGGTTCAGGAACGGCAGGTTGGCGCCCACGAGCGCCAACAGCACGATAAACCAGCCCGCGGCCGACATTACAGCGTCGGCAGCGAGTGACGGATCGCGTCGAGGCAAACCGTCAGCAGCGGGCTCGGGATCAGGCCGAGCACGACGACCGCGAGGCCGTTCAGCACGAGGATCGTGCGCTTGCAGAAATCGCCGCCGATCGGCGTGGAATCCTGCGGTGCGTCGAAGTAGATCAGCTTGACGATGCGCAGATAGTAGAACGCGCCGAACAGCGAGGTGATCACGGCCAGCACGGCCAGCCACGTGAGGCCCGCGTTGACGGTCGCCTCGAGCACCGCGAGCTTCGCGTAGAAGCCGACGGTCGGCGGAATGCCGGCCAGCGAGAACACCATGACCATCATCACGAACGCGAACACCGGGCTGCGCTTGTTGAGGCCCTTGAAGTCGTCGATCGTTTCCGCTTCGAAGTCGCGGCGGGCGAGCAGCATCACCACGCCGAACGAGCCGAGCGTCGTGATCAGGTAGACGATCGCGTAGAACATCGCCGAGCTGTAGGCGTTCGCCGGCGCTGCCGCGTCGCCCTTCACGATGCCCGCGAGCAGGCCGAGCAGCACGAAGCCCATGTTCGAGATCGCCGAGTACGCGAGCATCCGCTTGATGTTGCGCTGGACGATACCGGTGATGTTGCCGACGATCAGCGACAGCGCGGCGAGGATCACGAGCGCGGTCTGCCAGTTCTGCGCGAGCGGCAGCAGGCCCATCACCAGGAAACGCAGGCCCCACGCGAACGCGGCCACCTTCGGACCGCCGCCGACGAACAGCGTCATCGCGGTCGGTGCGCCCTGGTAGACGTCCGGCACCCACATGTGGAACGGCACGGCGCCGAGCTTGAACGCGATACCGGCGACGATGAAGATCACGCCGAACATCAGCACCGCATCCTCGGTGCCGCCGCTGCTGACCGCCTTGTACACCTCGCCGAGCTCGAGCGAACCCGAGGTCGCGCCGTAGAGCATCGAAATGCCGTACAGCACGAAGCCCGACGCAAGCGCGCCCAGCACGTAGTACTTCATCGCGGCTTCGCTCGACACGGTGCCGTCGCGACGCAGCGCGATGACCGCGTACAGCGACAGCGACATCAGTTCCAGGCCGAGATACAGCGTCAGGAAGTTGTTGCCCGAGATCATCACGAGCTGGCCGAGCAGCGAGAACATGCCGAGCAGGAACACGTCGCCGCGGAACAGGTCGCGATCTTCGAGGTAGCGGCGCGAGTAGACGAGCGACACCGCAAAGCCGAGCGACACCACCGCCTTCATCGCGCTGGCGAACGAGTCGACGACGACCATCCGCGAGAAGAAGTAGTAATGCTGCGGATCGAGCGCCTGCACCGCGAACCAGACGCCGGCGACCACCGACGAGATCACCGCGATCAGGTAAGTGAGGCGGCGGCCGGAGGCGCCGGTAAAGGTGTCGTTCAGCCATGCGACGATGATGGCGGCCATCACCAGCGCGTCAGGCAACAGGACATTCATAGGAGCGTTCATGATCTTGAGTTCCTCCGCTCGCGATTACTGGGCCAGCGGCAGCTTCGACTGCGCGACATGGGAGAGGAGGTTTTCCACGGAAACGTGCATCACGTCGGTAAAGGGCTTCGGATACAGGCCCATCAGCAGCGTGAACGCGGCAAGCACGGCCAGCATCAGGAATTCGCGACGGCCGATGTCCTTCAGCTTCGCGACGTGGTCGTTCGCGACCGCGCCGAAGTACACGCGCTTGTACATCCACAGCGTGTAGGCCGCGCCGAGGATCAGCGTGAACGCCGCGCCGAATGCGATCCAGAAGTTGTACTGGACGGCCGCGAGAATCACCATGAACTCGCCGACGAAACCGGACGTGCCCGGCAGGCCGCAGTTGGCCATCGAGAACAGCATCGCGAACGCCGCGAACTTCGGCATCACGTTGACGACGCCGCCGTAGTCGGCGATCTGGCGCGAGTGCACGCGGTCGTACAGCACGCCGATACAGAGGAACATCGCGCCCGACACGAAGCCGTGCGAGATCATCTGCACGATCGCGCCTTCGACGCCGAGCTGGTTGAAGATGAAGAAGCCGAGCGTGACGAAGCCCATGTGCGCGATCGACGAATACGCGACCAGCTTCTTCATGTCGGCCTGCACCATCGCGACGAGACCGATGTAGATCACCGCGATCAGCGACAGCGTGATCACGACGGGCGCCAGGAAGTGGCTCGCGTCAGGCGTGATCGGCAGCGAGAAGCGCAGGAAACCGTATGCGCCGAGCTTCAGCATGATCGCGGCCAGCACGACCGAGCCGCCCGTCGGCGCTTCCACGTGCGCATCCGGCAGCCAGGTGTGCACCGGCCACATCGGCACCTTCACCGCGAAGGCGAGGAAGAAGGCAATGAACAGCAGGATCTGCGGCGTCATCGCGATCTTCGCGTTCTGCCACGTCGCGAGGTCGAACGAATGCGTCTGCGTGTACAGGTAGATCAGCGCGACCAGCATCAGCAGCGAGCCGGCCAGCGTGTACAGGAAGAACTTGAACGCTGCGTACACGCGGTTCGGGCCGCCCCACACGCCGATGATGATGTACATCGGGATCAGGGTCGCTTCGAAGAACACGTAGAACAGCAGGCCGTCGGCCGCCGAGAACACGCCGATCATGATCCCGGACAGGATCAGGAACGCAGCGAGGTACTGCGCGACGTTCTCGGTGATCACTTCCCATGCGGCGATCACGACGATCACCGTGATCAGCGCGGTCAGCACGACGAACCACATCGAGATGCCGTCGACGCCGAGGTGGTACGAGATGTCGAAACGCTCGATCCAGGTCGAATGCTCGACGAACTGCAGCGCGGCCGTGCTCGAGTCGAAGCCCGTGATCAGCGGGATCGTGACCGCGAGCCCGAGCAGCGAGCCGATCAGCGCGACCCAGCGCGCCGTCCCCGGATTTTTGTCGTTACCCACCGCGAGCACGAGGAGGCCGAAAACGATCGGCAGCCAGATCGCGGTACTGAGAATCGGAAAAGCGTGCATTAGTTTTGTCCCCCCGCCTTATTTGCCGCCGAGCGTTACAAACAGGGTCAGGAGCCCCAGCATGCCGATGATCATGGCGAACGCGTAGTGATAGATGTAACCGGATTGGAGGAAGCGGATCACACCGGCGAACCAGCCGATGAATTTGGCGCTGCCGTTGACGAGGCCGTCGATCACCACGACGTCGCCCTCTTTCCACAGGCCGCGGCCGATCGCCACCGAACCGCGGGCGAACACCACTTCGTTGATCTTGTCCATGTAGTACTTGTTGTCCAGCAGCGTGTAGATCGGGCCGAACGCGCGGCGGATCGACGCCGGCAGATCCGGACGCTTCAGGTACAGGAACCACGCGACGACGACGCCGGCGAGCGCGAGCCAGACCGGCAGGCCCGACACCGAATGCAGGCCCATGCCGCCCCAGCCGTGGAACTCCTCGGCCATCTCGGCGAGCGCCGGATGGTTTTCGCCGATGAAGATCACCTTGTCGAACGCCACGCCGTGCTGGAAGAAGTCCCCGAACAGCATCGGGCCGATCGCGATCGCACCGATGATCACCGACGGAATCGCCAGCAGGACCAGCGGCACCCACACGACCCACGGGGTCTCGTGCGGCTCGTGCGCGTGGTCGTCATGGCCGTGGCCATGGCCGTGATCGTCGTGGCCGTGGGCGGCCGCCATGCCCATCGGCGATTCCGGATGCTTCGGCTTGCGGAAGCGCTCCTCGCCGTGGAACACCAGGAAGTACATGCGGAACGAGTACAGCGCCGTGACGAACACGCTCGCGACGACCGCGAAGTACGCGAAGCCCGAACCCGGCAGGTGCGACAGCTTCACCGCGTCGATGATCGAGTCCTTCGAGTAGAAGCCCGAGAAGAACGGCGTGCCGATCAGCGCAAGCGAGCCGACCAGCGACGTGATCCAGGTGATCGGCATGTACTTGCGCAGGCCGCCCATGTTGCGCATGTCCTGGTCGTGGTGCATGCCGATGATCACCGAGCCTGCGCCGAGGAACAGCAGCGCCTTGAAGAACGCGTGCGTCATCAGGTGGAACACGGCGACCGGGTACGCGGACACGCCGAGCGCGACCGTCATGTAGCCGAGCTGCGACAGCGTCGAATAAGCGACGACGCGCTTGATGTCGTTCTGGACGATCCCGAGGAAGCCCATGAACAGCGCCGTGATCGCGCCGATCACCGTGATGAACGACAGCGCGGTGTCCGACAGCTCGAACAGCGGCGACATGCGCGACACCATGAAGATACCGGCCGTCACCATCGTCGCCGCGTGAATCAGCGCCGAGATCGGCGTCGGGCCTTCCATCGAGTCGGGCAGCCACACGTGCAGCGGGAACTGCGCCGACTTGCCCATCGCGCCGATGAACAGGCAGATACAGGCGACCGTCAGCAGGCCCCAGTCGGTGCCCGGGAAGTGCAGGCTCGCGAGTTCCGCGCGCTTCGCGAACACTTCGCCGTAGTTCATCGAGCCGGCGAACGCGAGCAGCAGGCCGATGCCGAGCAGGAAGCCGAAGTCGCCCACGCGGTTCACGAGGAACGCCTTCATGTTCGCGTAGATCGCGCTCTCACGCGTGAAGTAGAAGCCGATCAGCAGGTACGACACGAGGCCCACCGCTTCCCAGCCGAAGAACAGCTGCAGGAAGTTGTTGCTCATCACGAGCATCAGCATCGAGAACGTGAACAGCGAGATGTACGAGAAGAAGCGCTGGTAGCCGTCCTCTTCCGACATGTAGCCGATCGTGTAGATGTGCACCATCAGCGACACGAAGGTCACGACGACCATCATCATCGCGGTCAGCGAATCGACCAGGAAGCCGACTTCGAGCTTCAGCGAGCCGACGTGCATCCATTCGTAGACGGTCGCGTTGAAGCTCGCGCCGCCCATCACGTCGAGGAAGACTTTCGCCGACAGGAGGAACGCGATCAATACGCCGAGGATCGTGATCCGGTGTGCGCCCTTGCGCCCGACTGCGTTCCCGAACAGCCCCGCAATCAGCGAGCCGGCCAGCGGAGCGAGCGGAATCGCCAGCAGCAGGTTTTCATTGAGTGTCGTTGACATAACAGCGTTGCCTGAAATTAACCTTTGAGCTGATCGAGATCCTCGACATTGATCGTGTCGAGCTTACGGAACAGGGTCACCAGAATCGCGAGACCGATCGCGGCTTCCGCTGCGGCGACGGTCAGCACGAAGAACACGAAGATCTGGCCGTGTACATCGCCGAGGTAGTGCGAAAACGCGACGAAGTTGGTATTCACCGCGAGCAACATCAGTTCGATCGCCATCAGGATGATGATGATGTTGCGGCGGTTCAGGAAAATCCCGACGATCGCGATCGCGAACAGGATCGCGCCGAGCACGAGGTAGTGAGCAAGAGTCAACATGGTTTTCCTTTCCTCCGCTTAGCCGTTGGCGCCCGTACCGGCTTCGCTCTGGGCCGTTTCCGGCTGCGGCTTTTCCGCTTCCATCTTCACGAGGCGCACGCGGTCGTCGCGGCGCACCTTGACCTGATCCGACACGCGCTGGCGCTTGCTGTCCTTGCCCTTGCGCTCGGTCAGCCCGATCGCGGCGATGATCGCGACCAGCAGCACGAGGCCGGCGATTTCGAACGCGAAGATGTAGTCGGTGTAGATCACCTTGCCGATCAGGCGCGTGTTCGACCAGTCGGCCATCGCGCCGGTCGCCATCGCGTGCGCCGCGTGCGTGTCGCCGTAGCCGCGCCACAGGATCAGCGCGGTTTCGATCACGATGATCGCGCCGACCACGGTCGCCATCGGCACGAAGCGCTTGAAGTCGCGTCGCAGGAAGTCGATGTTGATGTCCAGCATCATCACGACGAACAGGAACAGCACCATCACGGCGCCCACGTAGACCAGCACCAGCAGGATCGCGAGGAACTCCGCTTCCAGCAGCATCCAGATCGCGGCGGCGTTGAAGAACGCCAGCACAAGGAAAAGCGCAGACGCCACCGGGTTGCGCGAAGTGATCACCTTCAGCCCTGATACCACCAGGAGCAGCGCGAAGATGTAGAACAGTACGGTCGTGAATTCCATGATTACCGGTTCATCGTTAGGCCATAGTCAGGCGCGTATCGCACCCGTCGCGGCGGCTCGGCCCGTGCTTCGGGCCGGCGCTGGAAACTCGATCAACGATACGGCGCGTCGGCAGCCTTCGCCGCGGCGATGTCCTTCTCGTAGCGATCGCCCACCGCGAGCAGCATTTCCTTCGTGAAATACAGGTCGCCGCGCTTTTCGCCGTGGTACTCGAGAATCTGCGTCTCGACGATCGAATCGACCGGGCAGCTCTCTTCGCAGAAACCGCAGAAGATGCACTTCGTCAGGTCGATGTCGTAGCGCGTCGTGCGGCGCGTGTTGTCCGCGCGCGTTTCCGATTCGATCGTGATCGCCATCGCGGGGCACACGGCCTCGCACAGCTTGCACGCGATGCAGCGCTCTTCGCCGTTCTCATAGCGGCGCAGCGCGTGCAGTCCGCGGAAACGCGGCGAAATCGGGGTCTTTTCTTCCGGGAACTGCACGGTGAACTTGCGCTTGAACGTGTAACGACCGGTCAGCGCGAGCCCCTTCAGCAGCTCGGTCAGGAAGAAGGTCTTAAAGAAGTGTTGGATAGCCGTCATGATTTCGTCCGATCTTTACTTCACCCAGATGTTGAGCGGCGACATCATCCAGAAGCCGACCACGACCACCCAGATCACCGTGACGGGCAGGAACACCTTCCAGCCCAGGCGCATGATCTGGTCGTAACGGAAGCGCGGGAACGTCGCACGAACCCAGATGAACACCGACAGCAGCGCGAATACCTTCAGCACGAGCCAGAAGATGCCCGGGATGAACGACAGGAATTCGAACGGTGCATCCCAGCCGCCGAGGAACAGCGTCGCGGCCAGCGCCGAGATCACGATCATGTTGATGTACTCGGCGAGGAAGAACAGCGCGAACGCCATGCCCGAGTAGTCGATCATGTGACCCGCGACGATTTCCGACTCGCCTTCCACCACGTCGAACGGGTGACGGTTCGTTTCGGCGATGCCCGAGATGAAGTAGACGACGAACGCCGGCAAGAGCGGCAGCCAGTTCCACGACAGGAAGTTCACGCCGTGGCCGGCGAAGAAGCCGTGCTGCTGCGAATTGACGATTTCCGACAGGTTCAGGCTGCCGGCCGTCATCAGCACGAGCACCAGCGCGAAGCCCATCGAGATTTCGTACGACACCATCTGCGCCGCGGCACGCATCGCGCCGAGGAACGCGTACTTCGAGTTCGACGCCCAGCCCGCGAGAATCACCGCGTACACGCCGATCGACGAAATCGCCATCGCGTACAGCAGGCCCGCGTTCACGTTCGCGAGCACCGCCTCGGCCTGGAACGGGATCACCGCCCATACCGCGAAGGCCGGCACCACGGTCATCACCGGTGCGACCAGATACAGCCAGCGGCTGGCAGCGGACGGCTGGATGACTTCCTTCAGCAGCAGCTTCAGCACGTCGGCGATCGGCTGCAGCAGGCCGCCGGGGCCGACGCGGTTCGGGCCGAGACGCACGTGCATCCAGCCGATCAGCTTGCGCTCCCACAGAATCAGGTACGCCACGCACAGCAGGATCACGACGGCGACGACGAGGATGCGCACGAGTGCCCACACCGTCGGCCATGCGAACCCGAGAAGCTGGGCTCCGCCCGAGTTGATCGTATCGAACAAGCTCATTTACGCCTTCTCCACCACCAGTTCACCGGACAGGCTGCCGAGCGCTGCGCCGGCAGGCGTCGCCGCCGACACGCGAACGACCGTCTCCGCAAGATTCTCGTCACGCACGGCCGGCAACTGCACCGTACGCTCGCCCTGACGCACGCGAACCGCGTCGCCATCCTTCAGGCCCAGCTTGTCGAACAGCGCGGCCGGCAGGCCGGCGGCGTTCGCAGCCTTCGCGGCGGCCGTCAGGTGCAGCGCACCCGCGCGGCGCACCAGCGCGTCGGCGTGATAGATCGGCACGTCGGCCAGGCGCTCGAAGCCGCCGTTGGCCGCCGGCGCGGCGACGCGTGCCGGTGCGACCGTCGTCTTGTTCGACAGGCGGCCGGCGATGCCTGCGTCGCCCAGTGCGGCGATGCGCACTTCTTCCGCCGTTTCGTATTCGAAGTTCGGCAGGCCCAGCAGGCTGCCGAGCACGCGCAGCACCTTCCATGCCGGACGCGTGTCGCCGAGCGGACGCACCACGCCGTTGAAGCTCTGCACCGTGCCTTCCGCGTTGACGAAGGTGCCGGCCGTTTCGGTGAACGGCGCGATCGGCAGCAGCACGTCGGCGTAGTCGAGGCCGTGCTTGAACGGCGACATCACGACGACCATTTCCGCCTGGTTCAGCGCGGCCAGCGCCTGCACCGGATCGACCGTGTCGAATTCCGGCTCGACGTTCAGCAGCACGTAGCCCTTGCGCGGCTGGGCGAACGCTTCGCGTGCATTCAGGCCGCCGTCGCCCGGCAGCGCGCCGACGACGTGCGCGCCGACCGTGTTCGCCGCTTCGGTCAGGAAACCGAACGTGGCGCCGGTGTTGTCGGCGATCCACTGCGCAACCGCGTGCAGCTTCGCGAATTCCGGATGACGGACGGCCGCGTTGCCGAGCAGCACCGCGCGGCGTTCGCCGTTCGCGAGCGCCTGGGCCACCGCCTGCGCGGCGGCCGAAGCCGTGACGCCGGCGAGCGTGTCGGGCAGCGCGACACCGCGCAGCTGCGCGACGGCGGCGGCAACGCCGGCCAGCTCGTCGAGCCATGCCGACGGCGCGGCGACGATGCGCTGCGCGGTCGGGATCAGTGCGTCGTCGCCCGTCGCGTTCAGGAAGTGCAGCTTCGCGCCGCTCTTGGCTGCCTGACGCAGACGCGATGCGAACAGCGGATGGTCGCGGCGCAGCATCGAGCCGACGACGAACGCGGCGTTCAGCGTCGACAGGTCGGCGATCGGCATGCCGAGCCACGGTGCGCCCTGCACCGGCGCCGAGAAGTCCTGCTGACGCAGACGGAAATCGACGTTCGGCGTCTTCAGTTCGTGTGCGAGCTGCTTCACGAGGAACAGCTCTTCAGCGGTGCTGTGCGCGCTCGCGAGCATCGCCAGCGCGTTCGCGCCGTGATCGGCCGCGATGCCCTTCAGGCCCTTCGCGACGTATTCGAGCGCGGTCTGCCAGTCGGTCTCGATCCACTGGCCGCCCTGCTTCAGCATCGGCTTGGTCAGGCGCTCTTCGCTGTTCAGGCCTTCGTACGAGAAGCGGTCCTTGTCGGAGATCCAGCATTCGTTGATCGCTTCGTTCTCGAACGGCAGCACGCGCATCACGCGGTTGTTCTTCACCTGCACGACGAGGTTCGCGCCGACGGAATCGTGCGGGCTCACCGACTTGCGGCGCGACAGTTCCCAGGTGCGGGCGCTGTAGCGGAACGGCTTGCTGGTCAGCGCGCCGACCGGACACAGGTCGATCATGTTGCCCGACAGCTCGGAATCGACCGTCTTGCCGACGAAGGTCGTGATTTCCGAATGCTCGCCGCGGCCCAGCATGCCGAACTCCATCACGCCGGCAATTTCCTGGCCGAAGCGAACGCAGCGCGTGCAGTGGATGCAGCGCGACATTTCTTCCATCGAGATCAGCGGGCCCACGTTCTTGTGGAACACCACGCGCTTCTCTTCCGAGTAGCGCGACGACGACTTGCCGTAGCCGACCGCGAGATCCTGCAGCTGGCATTCGCCGCCCTGATCGCAGATCGGGCAGTCGAGCGGGTGGTTGATGAGGAGGAATTCCATCACCGACTGCTGCGCCTTCACGGCCTTGTCGGACTGCGTGCGCACGATCATGCCGGCCGACACGGGCGTCGCGCAGGCAGGCACGGCCTTCGGCATCTTCTCGACTTCGACGAGACACATCCGGCAGTTGGCCGCGACCGACAGTTTCTTGTGATAGCAGAAGTGAGGAATGTACGTATCCGCCTTGTGCGCAGCCTGGATCACCATGCTGCCTTCGGGCACCTCGACCTTCTTGCCGTCTATTTCAAGTTCAACCATGATGGTGAATGGTCCTTAACCTATTTCCGCCCGTTCGCGCATTCGCCCGACCGTGCGCTCAAATTCCGCAACCGGTTTCGCGTCAGGCCGCCGCCGCGTGCGCGTGGCCGCCGACCATGCAGTGCTTGTGCTCGACGTGGTACGCGAATTCGTCCCAGTAGTGCTTGAGCATCCCGCGCACCGGCATCGCCGCCGCATCGCCGAGCGCGCAGATCGTGCGACCCATGATGTTCTCGGCCACCGAGTTCAGCAGGTCCAGGTCTTCCTGGCGCCCTTCGCCGTGCTCGATGCGGTTCACGACGCGATACAGCCAGCCCGTGCCTTCGCGGCACGGCGTGCACTGACCGCACGATTCCTCGTAGTAGAAGTACGACAGGCGCAGCAGCGAGCGCACCATGCAGCGCGTCTCGTCCATCACGATCACCGCACCCGAACCGAGCATCGAGCCGACCTTCGCGATCGAGTCGTAGTCCATGTCGGTCTGCATCATGATGTCGCCCGGCACCACCGGCGCGGACGAGCCGCCCGGAATCACGGCCTTGATCTTCCTGCCGCCGCGCATCCCGCCGGCGAGTTCCATCAGCGTCGCGAACGGCGTGCCGAGCGGCACTTCATAGTTGCCCGGACGCTCGACGTCGCCCGACACCGAGAAGATCTTCGTGCCGCCGTTGTTCGGCTTGCCGATCTCGAGGTAGTTCTGCGGCCCGATGGCCAGCAGGAACGGCACCGCGGCGAACGTCTCGGTGTTGTTGATCGTGGTCGGCTTGCCGTACACGCCGAAGCTCGCCGGGAACGGCGGCTTGAAGCGCGGCTGGCCCTTCTTGCCTTCGAGCGACTCGAGCAGCGCCGTTTCCTCGCCGCAGATGTACGCGCCGTAGCCGTGGTGCGCATGGAGCTGGAACGAGAATTCCGAGCCCATGATGTTGTCGCCGAGGAAACCGGCCGCGCGCGCCTCGTCGAGCGCCGCTTCGAAGCGTCGATACACTTCGAAGATCTCGCCGTGGATGTAGTTGTAGCCGACCGTGATGCCCATCGCGTACGCGCCGATGGCCATGCCCTCGATCAGCGCATGCGGGTTCCAGCGCAGGATGTCGCGATCCTTGAACGTGCCCGGCTCGCCTTCGTCCGAGTTGCAGACGAGGTACTTCTGCCCCGGGAACTGGCGCGGCATGAAGCTCCACTTCAGGCCGGTCGGGAAGCCCGCGCCGCCGCGGCCGCGCAGGCCCGACGCCTTCACGTCGGCGATCACCTGCTCGGGCGGGATCTTTTCTTCGAGAATGCGGCGCAGCTGCTTGTAGCCGCCGCGCGCAACGTAATCTTCGAGATGCCAGTTCTCGCCGTTCAGACCAGCGAGGATCAGCGGTTTGATGTGACGGTCGTGGAGGGACGTCATTTCGAGAGCTCCTCAAGCAGCTGGTCGATCTTCTCGCGGCTCATGAAGCTGCACATTCTGTGATTGTTCACCAGCAGCACCGGCGCATCGCCGCACGAGCCCATGCATTCGCCTTCCTTCAGCGTGAACTTGCCGTCGGGCGTCGTCTCGCCGAAGTCGATGCCGAGCTTCTGTTTCAGGTAGTCGGCGGTCGCTTCCGCGCCGCCGTGTGGGCCGAGCTGGCACGGCAGGTTCGTGCAGAGCGTGATCTTGTGCTTGCCGACCGGCTTCAGCTCGTACATCGTGTAGAACGTCGCGACTTCCTGCACGGCGACGGCCGGCATGCCGAGATAGTCCGCGACGAACTGCATCAGTTCGGGCGACAGCCAGCCGTGCTCTTCCTGAGCAACGGCCAACGCCGACATCACGGCGGACTGTTTCTGATCGGCGGGATACTTCGTCAACGCTCGATCGATTTCCTTCAGGCCTTCAGCTGAGATCATTTTCAGACACGACTCTTTCAATTCCTACCGAACGAACAACCTGCCGCACGGCGTGCGTAGACGGCAGACCTGGCGCTCACTGTTGACAGCTTGCGAAGCCGCGCCGGTTCAGCGCGCATCGCGTGTGACTTACTGCTCGCCGCCCGCTCGCGCGGGCGGTGTAACCATTAGCGATCGATTTCGCCGAACACGATGTCCTGCGTACCGATGATCGTGACGGCGTCGGCAATCATGTGGCCGCGCGCCATTTCGTCGAGCGACGCCAGATGCGCGAAGCCCGGTGCGCGAATCTTGAGACGGTACGGCTTGTTGGCGCCGTCCGACACGAGGTAGATGCCGAATTCGCCCTTCGGATGCTCGACCGCCGCATACGCTTCGCCTTCCGGCACATGGAAACCTTCGGTGAAGAGCTTGAAGTGGTGAATCAAGTCTTCCATGTTGGTCTTCATGCCGACGCGCGACGGCGGTGCAACCTTGTGATTGTCCGTCATCACGGGGCCCGGATTCTTGCGCAGCCACTCAATACACTGTTTCGCGATGCGGATCGACTGGCGCATTTCTTCGACGCGCACCAGGTAACGGTCGTAGCAATCGCCGTTCACGCCCACCGGCACGTCGAAATCGAGGCGATCGTACACTTCGTACGGCTGCTTCTTGCGCAAATCCCAGGCAATGCCCGAGCCGCGCAGCATCGGGCCCGTCAGGCCCATCTGCAGCGCCCGCTCCGGGCTGACGACGCCGATCCCGACCAGACGCTGTTTCCAGATCCGGTTGTCGGTCAGCAGCGTTTCGTATTCGTCGACGCACTTCGGGAAGCGCGTGAAGAAATCGTCGATGAAGTCGAGCACCGAGCCGCTGCGCGCCTCGTTCATCTTCGCGAGCGCCTTCTCGTTGCGAATCTTCGACGCCTTGTATTGCGGCATTGCGTCAGGCAGGTCGCGATAGACGCCGCCCGGACGATAATACGCCGCGTGCATCCGGGCACCGGACACCGCCTCGTACACGTCCATCAGGTCTTCGCGCTCGCGGAATGCGTACAGGAACACCGCCATCGCGCCGACGTCGAGCGCGTGCGCGCCGATCCACATCAGGTGGTTCAGCACGCGCGTGATCTCGTCGAACAGCACGCGGATGTACTGCGCGCGCTCCGGCACGTCGATGCCGAGCAGCTTCTCGATCGCGAGCACGTAGCCGTGCTCGTTGACCATCATCGACACGTAGTCGAGACGGTCCATGTACGGCACGGACTGGATGAAGGTCTTGGATTCCGCGAGCTTTTCGGTCGCGCGGTGCAGCAGGCCGATGTGCGGATCGGCACGCTGGATGACTTCGCCGTCGAGCTCGAGCACGAGGCGCAGCACGCCGTGCGCTGCCGGGTGCTGCGGGCCGAAGTTGAGCGTGTAGTTCTTGATTTCTGCCATGACGCCCCCTTAATGTTTCAGACCGCCATAGCGATCCTCGCGGATCACGCGCGGCGTGATTTCGCGCGGCTCGATCGTCACCGGCTGGTAGACGACCCGCTTCTCTTCCGGGTCGTAACGCATTTCGACATAGCCCGACACCGGGAAGTCCTTGCGGAACGGATGGCCGATGAAGCCGTAGTCGGTGAGGATGCGGCGCAGGTCGGGGTGGCCTTCGAACACGATGCCGTACAGGTCGAACGCTTCGCGCTCGTACCAGTTCGCAGAGGTCCAGATGTCGACCAGCGACGCCACGATCGGCAGGTCGTCGTCCGGTGCGAACACGCGCAGACGCAGGCGCCAGTTGTTCGTGACCGACAGCAGGTGCGACACGGCCGCGAAGCGCGGGCCGTCGTAGGCGCCGTCGCCGAAGGTCTGGTAGTCGACGCCGCACAGGTCGATCAGCTGCTCGAAACGGAGCTTCGGATCGTCGCGCAACGTCGTTGCGACTTCGAGGTAATCGCTCGCCTTCACGACGAGCGTCAGTTCACCGATCGCTTCGGTGAGGCTCACCACGCGCGCGCCGAGCGCGGCTTCGAGGTTGGCCTTGAGGGTCTCGATTTTGCTTGCCATATTGGGGGACGCTCGGGGCTTTATTGACGGGCGATGGTGTTGGTGCGACGGATCTTCGCCTGAAGCTGGATCACGCCGTAGACCAGCGCCTCGGCCGTCGGCGGACAGCCCGGCACGTAGACGTCGACCGGCACGATCCGGTCGCAGCCGCGCACCACCGAGTACGAATAATGGTAGTAGCCGCCGCCGTTCGCGCACGACCCCATCGAGATCACCCAGCGCGGCTCGGCCATCTGGTCGTAGACGCGGCGCAGCGCGGGCGCCATCTTGTTGCAGAGCGTGCCGGCGACGATCATCACGTCCGACTGACGCGGACTCGGACGGAACACGACCCCGAACCGGTCCAGATCGTAGCGGGCCGCGCCCGCATGCATCATCTCGACGGCGCAACACGCGAGCCCGAACGTCATCGGCCACAGCGAGCCGGTACGCGTCCAGTTGATCAGCTTGTCAGCCGTCGTGGTGACAAACCCTTCCTTCAAGACCCCTTCGATACTCATTTGCTTTCCACTCCAGACGGGCGGCCGAGCGTGGCCACCCATGCAAACCGGCGATTAACCCATCACTCCCAGTCGAGGCCGCCTTTCTTCCAGATATAGGCAAAGCCCAGCAGGAATTCGAGCAGAAAAATCATCATAGCGATGAAACCGGGCCAGCCGATGTCCCGCAGCGCGACGCCCCACGGAAACAGGAATGCGGTTTCGAGATCGAAGATGATGAACAGGATGGCGACGAGGTAGTACCGGACGTCGAACTTCATCCGGGCGTCTTCAAAGGCTTCGAAGCCGCACTCGTACGGTGCGTTCTTCTCGACGTCCGGCTTGTTGGGACCAAGGAGCTTGCCGATACTGACCAGCGCTATACCTAAACCAGTGCCCACGAGGAGGAACAACAAGACGGGGTAATAGGCTGCGAGGTTCAAGGCAATCCTCTATCGGTTGGTTCTGAGCGTCCGGAGAATACCACTATCCGGCGGAAGGGATCATTTCGGAGTGCATGCGATCGCAAGACATCCGAAAGCGCACCCCACAAATGAAAAATGCCAGCCACTAGAAGCGGCTGGCATTGAGTAACTTTGGTGCCGACGGCGAGACTCGAACTCGCACAGCTTTCGCCACTACCCCCTCAAGATAGCGTGTCTACCAATTTCACCACGTCGGCACTGCATGCAACCGGGGTTGTAACTACTTGTTTCCCGCGAATCGCTTCAAGAATTAAATTCTAACCTGACTTCCAGAATTGTTCAACGCACAAACGCAAAAATTTTAAATTTTTATTTCGGGACGTCCTGGCCCGGCGCGCTCGCCGCCGAAGCCGCCGCAGCGGAGGCCGCGACCGCCGGCGCCGACGCCGCGGACGCTGTCGCCGGAGCCGTCGCCACGCCGCCGAGCACGCCGGCCGACGGCGTCGACTTGTACGAACCGAGGTACGTCAGCGCGAGCGTCGCGACGAAGAAGATCGTCGCCAGCACGGCCGTCGTGCGCGACAGGAAGTTCGCCGAGCCCGTCGCACCGAACAGGCTGCCCGACGCGCCGCTGCCGAATGCAGCGCCCATGTCGGCACCCTTGCCGTGCTGCAGCAGCACGAGACCAATCACACCGAGTGCAGACAGCACCTGCACCACAATAATCAGCGTCTTGAATAACAGCATCACACCCACCCGATTGGATCAGGCGACCGCTTCGACCGGCCGCCGTCATGGTTCAATTCGATCGCGGACCGCTCAGCGCGCGGCCCGGCAGATCGCCAGGAAATCTTCCGCCTTCAGCGACGCGCCGCCGATCAGGCCGCCGTCGATGTCCGGCTGCGCGAACAGCTCTTCCGCGTTGTCCGGCTTCACGCTGCCGCCGTACAGCACGGACACGTCCGCCGCGCCCTTCGCCGCCAGGCGCGCCCGCAGGAACGCGTGCACGTCCTGCGCCTGCGCCGACGTCGCGCTCTTGCCCGTGCCGATCGCCCAGACGGGCTCGTACGCGACGACGATGCGCGCCGCCTCGTCGGCCGTCAGCACGGCCAGCACCGCGTCGAGTTGCGCGCCGACGACCTGCTCGGTCGCGCCCGCTTCGCGCTCGTCGAGCGTCTCGCCGACGCACACGACGGGCGTCAGACCCGCCGCCAGCGCACGCTGCGTCTTCGCCGCGACCGTCTCGTTGCGCTCGCCGTGATAGGCGCGGCGCTCCGAGTGGCCGACGATCGCGTAGCGCGCGCCGAATTCCGCGACCATCGCGGCCGCCACTTCACCGGTGAAGGCGCCCTGCTCGTGCGCGGACACGTCCTGCGCGCCCCACGCGACACGGCCGCCGTCGAGCTGCGCCTGGACCTGCGCCAGATACGGGAACGGCACGCACACGCCGATCGCCGTGTCGGCCGCCACCGCGCACGCGCCCTGCACCACTTCGTTCAGCAACGCCTGGTTGCCGGCCAGCCGGCCGTGCATCTTCCAGTTGCCGATCACCCGCTTGGTTCTTTGTTTCGACATCGTGTCTGTCTCGTCATCGACGCGCCGTGCGAGCCGGCCGTCAGGATTGGTCTGGCGAAGCAAACCCGCGATTTTACTGCGCGCGGCTTGAACCGGTCAAACCGCGCATGTCAAGCCCGGCCGCGCGGGCCGTCACGCGTTCGCGCCCCAATCGAGCACGATCTTGCCGATATGCTCGCCGCTTTCCATCAGCGCATGCGCCTGGGCGGCGTCGGCCGCCGGCAGCACGCGATAGATCACCGGCTTGATGCGGCCGTCGGCGAGCAGCGGCCACACGCGCGCGTGCAGCTGCGCCGCGATCTTGGCCTTGAACTCGACCGGGCGCGGGCGCAGCGTCGAGCCCGTGATCGTGAGACGGCGCCGCAGGATCTCGTTGAGATTGACCTCGGCCCTCGCGCCGCCGAGCAGCGCGATCAGCACGAGCCGGCCGCCGTCCGCGAGTGCGGACAGTTCGCGCGGCACGTACGAGCCCGCGACCATGTCGAGGATCACGTCGACGCCGCGATCGTGCGTCAGCGACTTCACGACCTCGACGAAGTCCTCGCTCTTGTAGTTGATCGCGCGTTCGGCGCCGAGCGCCTCGCAGGCACGGCATTTCTCGGCGGTGCCGGCCGTCGCGAACACGCGAAAGCCGAGCGCGTGCGCGATCTGGATCGCCGTCACGCCGATGCCGCTCGAGCCGCCCTGCACCAGCAGCGTCTCCTGCTCGCCGCCCTCGCCCGCGCCGAGCTGCGCGCGGTCGAACACGTTGCTCCACACCGTGAAGAACGTTTCCGGCAGCGACGCGGCCTCGATGTCGGTCAGCGCGCCGGGCACCGGCAGGCACTGCAGCAGCGGCACGACCGCGTATTCCGCATAGCCGCCGCCCGCGAGCAGCGCACACACGCGATCGCCGAGCTTCAGGCCGAACGGGTTCAGCGCAGCGTCGGACAGGTCGCCGCCGACGATTTCGCCCGCAATCTCGAGGCCCGGCAGGTCCGACGCGCCCGGCGGCGGCGCATAGGCGCCCTTGCGCTGGAACACGTCGGGCCGGTTCACGCCGGAAGCCGCCACCTTGACGAGCACCTCGCCGCGCTTCGGTTCGGGGCGCGGACGCTCCGCAAGCTTCAGCACGTCGGGGGCGCCGAATTCGGTGATTTCGATGGCTTTCATGGTCGTGGTCGCTCCTGAATCGGAATCGGATGGCACGCCCGCGCCGACGGCGCGGGCGCCTTGCCGGCGCTGCTGCGCCGCACAACGATGCTACAGAAAAAACGGCCGGCACGCTTTCGCACTGCCGGCCGTTGGTCCGCCTGTCCGCTTACTGCTGCGGCGGCGCATCCGACTGCGACGCAGCCGCTGCTTCGTTCAGCAGCGCCTTCGCCGACAGACGCACGCGACCCTTTTCATCCGTCTGGATCACCTTGACCTTGACCTGCTGGCCTTCCTTCAGGTAGTCGTTGATGTCCTTCACGCGCTCGTTGACGATTTCGGAGATGTGCAGCAGGCCATCCTTGCCCGGCAGCAGGTTCACGATCGCGCCGAAATCGAGCAGCTTCAGCACCGTGCCTTCGTACACCTGACCGACTTCGATCTCGGCCGTGATGTTCTCGATGCGCTTCTTCGCTTCGGCCATGCCTTCGCTGTTCGTGCTCGCGATCGTCACGACGCCGTCGTCGGAGATGTCGATGGTCGTGCCCGTTTCTTCCGTCAGCGCACGGATCACCGAACCGCCCTTGCCGATCACGTCGCGGATCTTTTCCGGGTTGATCTTGATCGTGATCATGCGCGGCGCGAATTCCGACAGTTGCGTGTTCGCACCGGCCACCGCCGACGTCATCTTGCCGAGGATATGCATGCGGCCTTCCTTCGCCTGCGCGAGCGCGACCTGCATGATTTCCTTCGTGATGCCCTGGATCTTGATGTCCATCTGCAGCGCCGTCACGCCTTGCTCCGTACCGGCCACCTTGAAGTCCATGTCGCCGAGGTGGTCTTCGTCGCCGAGGATGTCGGTCAGCACCGCGAACTTGTTGCCTTCGAGGATCAGGCCCATCGCGATACCCGCGACGTGCGCCTTCATCGGCACGCCGGCGTCCATCAGCGCGAGGCAGCCGCCGCACACCGATGCCATCGACGACGAACCGTTCGACTCGGTGATTTCCGACACGACGCGGATCGAGTAGCCGAATTCGTCGGCGCTCGGCAGGCACGCGACGAGCGCGCGCTTCGCGAGGCGGCCGTGGCCGATTTCGCGACGCTTCGGCGAACCGACGCGGCCCGTTTCCCCAGTCGCGAACGGGGGCATGTTGTAGTGGAGCATGAAGCGCTCGCGGTACTCGCCTTCGAGCGCGTCGATGATCTGCTCGTCACCCTTCGTGCCGAGCGTCGCGACGACGAGCGCCTGCGTCTCGCCGCGCGTGAACAGCGCCGAGCCGTGGGTGCGCGGCAGCACGCCGGTGCGGATCTCGATCGGGCGCACGGTGCGCGTGTCGCGGCCGTCGATGCGCGGCTCGCCGTTCAGGATCTGGCCGCGGACGATCTTCGCCTCGAGGTCGAACAGGATGTTGCCGACCGTGGCCTTGTCGGCCGCGACCGTGCCGGCCGCCAGCGCCGCTTCTTCGAGCTTCGCCGAGGTCGCCGCGTACACTTCCTTCAGCTTCGTCGAACGCGCCTGCTTGTCGCGGATCTGGTAGGCCGCGAGCAGTTCCGGCTGCGCGAGTTCGGTCACGCGTGCGATCAGCGCCTCGTCCTTCGGCGCCGGCTGCCAGTCCCACTCGGGCTTGCCGCCTTCGCGCACCAGCTCGTGGATCGCGTCGATCGCCGTCTGCATCTGCTCATGGCCGAACACGACCGCGCCGAGCATCACGTCTTCCGGCAGTTGATCGGCTTCCGACTCGACCATCAGCACCGCACGCTCCGTGCCCGCGACGACGAGGTCGAGGCGCGACGTCTTGAGCTGCTCGCGGGTCGGGTTCAGCACGTACTGGTCGTTCACGTAGGCGACGCGCGCGGCGCCGACCGGGCCGTTGAACGGCAGGCCCGACACGGCGAGCGCAGCCGACGCGCCGATCAGCGCGGGGATGTCCGCCGGGATTTCCGGGTTCACCGACAGCACGTGGATCACGACCTGCACTTCGTTGTAGAAGCCTTCCGGGAACAGCGGGCGCAGCGGACGGTCGATCAGGCGCGAGGTCAGCGTCTCGTGCTCCGACGGACGGCCTTCGCGACGGAAGAAGCCGCCCGGGATCTTGCCGGCCGAGTAGGTCTTCTCGATGTAGTCGACGGTCAGCGGGAAGAAATCCTGGCCCGGCTTCGCCGACTTCGCGCCGACGACGGTCGCGAGCACGACGGTGTCTTCGACGTCGACGATCACGGCGCCGCTCGCCTGGCGGGCGATTTCACCGGTTTCGAGGCGCACCTTGTGCTGGCCCCACTGGAATTCCTTCACGACCTTGTTGAACATGGACATGGTTGCTCCTTTGAATGCATTTCTATCATTCACCGCACCGGCCCTGCCGTGCGGCGGCGTCGCGACCGATTCACCCGGAGCAAGGTGTGTTTTTTATGCCATTCCAGCGCGGCGCTCGCACAGCGGCGCGCTGGAATGACACAAATCCCGACCCCGGTATCAGCCGTTCCGGCGGCCCGGCGCAAACGGCCGGACAGCCTGCGGTGCGCGTGACGCTACGCACCGCGCAAAAACAAAATGCCTGTATCAGCGGACTGACACAGGCATCTTGCTGGCGGCAATCGCCTCGATTACTTACGCAGACCCAGCTTCTCGATCAGCGCGCGGTAACGATCGGCATCCTTGCCCTTGAGGTAGTCGAGCAGCTTGCGGCGGCGGCTCACCATGCGCAGCAGGCCGCGGCGGCTGTGGTGGTCCTTCGCGTGGGTCTTGAAGTGACCCGTCAGTTCGACGATACGTGCGGTCAGCAGTGCGACCTGGACTTCGGGCGAACCCGTGTCGTTGGTACCGCGGGCGAACTGAGCAACGACTTCCGACTTCTTGATATCTGCAACAGACATGTGATTTCCTTTCTAACTGAACAGGCGGACACGGAAGAATGGCCGTGCCGTGACTTACAACCGGCCGGCATTGTAGCACAACTCCGCAGCCCGCCTAAGCGGTCTCGACAATCGCCGTCACGGACGCGTCATCGAGCAGGTCGACGGCATCTCGGTGCGCGCCGCCGGCACCGCGAGCACCGTCCGGAACCCGTAGCCGGAACCCTCGTTGTCGAAGCGCACGCCCGGCGCGCCGAGCCGGCCCATTTCCATCACATAAAGGGGCTGGATCAGCTGGTGGTCCTGCGCGCGCATCCGCGCCGGATGGAAGCCGTCGTCGAACGACAGCCCCTCGAGCGCCCGCGCGACCGCGACCGGATCGGCCGAGCCGGCGCGGTTCATCGCGGCCGCGAGCATCTCGATCATCAGGCTCATGCGCCGCACCGGATAGTCGTCCTGCGCGGCCGGGAAACGGGTGCGGAACGCGCGGTAGAACGCGTCGGATTTCGCGCCGCCCGCGTTCGGGTGCCAGTCCGCGACCGCCACGACACGCCCGACGCCCGCGTCGCCAAGCGCGGCCGGCGCGCCGAGGCTGTTGCCGTAGAACGTGTAGAACTTCGCGTTCAGGCCCTGTTCGCGCGCGGCCTTCACGAGCAGCGTCAGGTCGTTGCCCCAGTTGCCCGTCACGACCGCATCCGCGCCGCCCGCGCGGATCTTCGCGATATACGGCGAAAAATCCTTGATGCGGCCGATCGGATGGAATTCGTCGCCGACCACGCTCACGTCCGCGCGTCGCGCGGCGAGCGCCTGCCGCGCCAGCGTGCTTACGTCGTGGCCGAAGCTGTAGTCCTGGTTCAGCAGATAGACCTTGCGCAGCGCGCGGTCGCGCGCCATCACGTCGGCGAGCGCGGCCATCCGCATCCCCGCGTGCGCGTCGAAGCGGAAATGCCAGAAGCTGCAGCGCGCGCCGGTCAGCGCCGGATCGTCGGCCGAGTAGTTGAGGAACAGCATCCGGCTGTCCGGATCGCGCGCGTTCTGCTTGTCGAGCGCACCGACGAGCGCAGCCGCGACCGCCGAGCTGTTGCCCTGCGCGACGAAGCCGATATGGCGGTCGGCCGCCGCGCGCAACTGCACGAGCGCCTCTTCCGGGCTGCCCTTGCTGTCGAGCACGACCAGTTCGAGCGGATGCGCGCCGTCGCGCAGCTTCACGCCGCCCGCCGCATTGACCTGCTCGACGCCGAACCGCAGGTTGCGCTCGACCGCCGCCCCGGCATTCGCGAACGGCCCCGACATCCCTTCGATCAGCGCGATCCGCACCGGCTCGCCGCCCGCGAACGCGGACGACACGAGCATCCATCCCGCGCTCCACGCGAGCGCATACCGTTTCCACCCCTGCATCGGCCACCTGCCCTTCGATCATTCGGAGAAGCGCGGATCATAGGCCGGCCGGGCCGCGGCCGGCAAGCGCGGCGGCCATCCGGCGATCCGCACCGATTTTTGCGCTGCGATGCGCCGGCGCGCGTCGTCCGTGATACAACTGGGCTGTTCCCGTGTTCTGGAGAATCCCGATGCGCATTCGCCTTCCCGCGCGCCTGTCGATGCTGACCGCCTGCGCGGCGGTGCTGCTGGCCGGTTGCGCACAACCGTGGCAGCAATACCAGGCCGGCCAGGACGAATCGGCCATCGTCGCGCGCCTGGGCCCGCCGCGCGAGATCTACGACCTGCCCGGCGGCGGCAAGCGCCTGATGTGGCCGACCCAGCCGATGGGCGAAGTCACGATCGCGGCCGACGTCGACGCGGCCCACAAGATCGTCAACGTGCGCCAGGTGCTGCAGCCGAACGAGTTCTATCGCGCGGAAATCGGCAAGTGGACCAGGACCGACGTCCTCGTCAATTTCGGCCGCCCGGTCGAAACCTCCTACTTCCCGCTGATGAAGCGCGAGGTGTGGACGTACCGGTATCTCGAGGACAACGTCTGGTACATGATGTACAGCTTCTATTTCGACCCGCAGGGCATCCTGCGCATGACGCAGAAAACGCCCGATCCGCTTCACGACCCCGATCGCCGCAACCTGTTCTGACCGGCAGCGCGTGATCCGCGGTTGCGCCGACGGCCATTCATGAATCGTTCGTGAATGGCCGTTCGTTTTGTTGCGCCGGGCGATTCGAATCGCACCGGTCATGCGTCGCCTTGGTGCGCCCGATGCACCGCGCGGCGTCAATTTGAAACAAATTGTTTCGGCGCATACGGACCGCTAGGGCATACCCCTAATATCGGTTCCAATCCAACCTTTCAATTCAGAAAGCATTTCGCCGCACCATTCCGGCCGATCTTCATTTGCCTTTATCAAAAAGGAGTCCTCATGAATCGCCCCAAGAGCATGCTGGTCGCCAACATCGCCTGGGCCCGCGAGACGCACGAACGCACACCCGGCTTCTTCGACGCGCTCGCGCGCGGCCAGAACCCGCGCGTGCTGTGGATCGGCTGCGCGGACAGCCGCGTACCGGCCGAAACCATCACGCACTGCGCGCCCGGCGAGCTGTTCGTCCATCGCAATATCGCGAACCTGTTCCACCCCGAGGACGACAACGCGGCGAGCGTGCTCGAATACGCGGTGCGCGTACTGCAGGTCGATCACGTGATCGTCTGCGGGCACACCGGTTGCGGCGGCGTGCGCGCGTCGCTGCTGCCGCCGCCGTCCGACCTGCCGCACGTCGCGCGCCGCATCGCGCCGCTCTGCGCGCTCGCGCGGCGCCATCGCGACACGCTCGCCGGCCTCGACGACGCGGCCGCCGCCGACCGCCTCGCCGAGCTGAACGTGCTCGAACAGGTGCGGCTGCTGCGCGCGTCGCCGATCGTGCGCGACCGCGAACGGCCGCCGCTCGTCCACGGCTGGATCTTCTCGCTCGCCGACGGCCGCCTCGTCGAACTCGACTCCGGCTATGCCGCGCAGCCCGTCGATGCCGAGCCCGCGCATGCCGCCGCGCTCGGCTGAACCGCCCCGCCCTCATGTCCATGAAATCGCCCCGACCATGAAACTCAACGAGCGTCTGTCCACCCTGCCGCGCGACATCGTCGCCGGCATCGTCGTGTTCCTCGTCGCGCTGCCGCTCTGTCTCGGCATCGCCAATGCCTCCGGCGTCGAACCGTTCGCCGGGCTCGTGTCCGGCATCGTCGGCGGGATCGTCGTCGCACTGCTGAGCGGCTCGTCGCTGTCGGTCAGCGGGCCCGCCGCCGGTCTCGTCGTGATCGTCGTCGAAGGCATCGCGCAACTCGGCAGCTTCTCCGCGTTCCTGCTCGCGGTGCTGCTGTCCGGCGTGCTGCAGTTCGGCTTCGGCATGCTGCGCGCGGGCCGCTTCGCGGCCTACGTGCCGTCGCCCGTGATCAAGGGCATGCTCGCGGCGATCGGCCTGCTGCTGATCGTCAAGCAGATTCCGTTCGCGTTCGGCATCGGCGGCGCGGCCGCGCAAACGTTTTCGTCGTGGCCGGGCCTGCCGACCGCCTGGGCCGCGACGGCCATCGCGCTGGCATCGCTCGCGCTGCTGATCGCATGGGACACGCCCGCGCTGCGCCGCTTCGCGCTGGTGCGCGCGGTGCCCGCGCCGCTTGCGGTCGTGGTGCTCGGCATCGGCGCCACGCTGGTGCTCGGCATCGTCGCGCCGTCGGTCGCGCCGGGCGCCGCCCATCGCGTCACGCTGCCCGAACTCGAATCGTTCGCGGCCTTCGCGGCATCGCTCAAGCATGCGGAGCTCGGGCGGAACTTCGCGCAGCTCGTCAATCCGGACGTCTGGCGCGTCGCGATCACGCTCGCGGTCGTCGCGAGCCTCGAGACGCTGCTGAGCCTCGAGGCGGTCGAGCAGATCGATCCGAAGCGCCGGCCGACGCAACCCGACCGCGAACTGAAGGCGCAGGGCGTCGGCAATCTCGTCGCGGGTGCGGTGGGCGGGCTGCCGATCACGTCGGTGATCGTGCGCAGTTCGGTCAACGTCCATGCGGGCGCGCAGAGCCGGCTCTCGGCGATCGTCCACGGGGTGCTGCTGCTCGCCAGCGTGTTCGCGCTGACCGGCCTGATCAACCTGATTCCGCTCGCGAGCCTCGCCGCGATCCTGATCCACACCGGCTTCAAGCTCGCGAAGCCGGCGCTGTTCCGCGCGGTGATGAAGCAAGGGCCGGCCGCGTTCGTGCCGTTCGCGGCGACGATCGCCGGTGTGCTCGCGGTCGACCTGCTGTTCGGCATCGCGCTCGGCCTCGCCTGCAGTGTGCTGTCGGTCGCCGTCGCGAACCTGAAGAGCCCGGTCACGCTCGCGCAGCACGACGATCACTTCCTGCTGTCGTTCCGCAAGGACGTGTCGTTCCTCGGCAAGGTGCAGGTCAAGCATCATCTGCGGCACATTCCGGATCGCGCGGCGGTGATCATCGATGCGACGCGCGCCGACTACATCGACCACGACGTGCTGGAGCTGCTCGACGCGTTCGTCGCCGATGCGCCGCGCCGCGGGATCGCCGTCGAGTTTCGCCGGCCGAGCCCGCCGCCGCGCGCGGCCGCGCGCCGCTGGCTGTTCCGCGCGCCGGCCGCCGAATGAGCGGCGCATGAAAAAACGCCCCGGCGGCACAGGGCCGCACGGGGCGTTTCGCGACGTGCGCCGCGCGCCGCGCTTACGAGCGCTGCGGGTTGAGCTTGTCGTCCTTCGAGTGCAGCTTGTTCAGCGCCGCGATGTACGCCTTCGCGGACGCCGCGACGATGTCCGGATCGGTGCCGACGCCGTTGACGATCCGGCCGCTCTTCGACAGCCGCACGGTCACTTCGCCCTGCGCCTGCGTACCGGTCGTGATCGCGTTCACCGAATACAGCAGCAGTTCGGAACCGCTGCCGACTTCGCTCTCGATCGCGTTCAGCGTCGCGTCGACCGGGCCGTTGCCGCGCGCTTCGCCGGTCACTTCCTTGCCTTCGACCGCGAACACGACCTTCGCGTGCGGCTGCTCGCCCGTTTCCGAATGCTGCGACAGCGACACGAACTTGTAGTGCTCCTGCTCCTGCGCGAGCGCGGACTCCTCGGAGACGATCGCGATGATGTCCTCGTCGAAGATTTCCGACTTGCGATCGGCCAGGTCCTTGAAGCGCATGAACGCGGCGTTCAGTTCGGCTTCGCTGTCGAGCGACACGCCGAGCTCCTGCAGGCGCTGCTTGAATGCGTTACGGCCCGACAGCTTGCCGAGCACGATCTTGTTCGCGGTCCAGCCCACGTCTTCCGCGCGCATGATCTCGTACGTGTCGCGCGCCTTCAGCACGCCGTCCTGGTGGATGCCCGACGCGTGCGCGAACGCGTTCGCACCGACCACCGCCTTGTTCGGCTGCACGACGAAACCGGTGATCTGCGACACGAGCTTCGAGGTCGGCACGATCTGCGTCGTGTCGATGCCGACGTCGAGACCGAAGTAGTCCTTGCGCGTCTTCACCGCCATCACGATTTCCTCGAGCGAGGTGTTGCCCGCGCGCTCGCCGAGACCGTTGATCGTGCACTCGACCTGACGCGCGCCGCCGATCATCACGCCGGCCAGCGAGTTCGCGACGGCCATCCCGAGGTCGTTGTGGCAGTGCACCGAGAAGATCGCCTTGTCCGAGTTCGGAATGCGTTCGCGCAGCGTCTTCACGAGGTTGCCGTACATTTCCGGCACGCCGTAGCCGACCGTGTCGGTGATGTTGATCGTCGTCGCGCCTTCGGCGATCACGCCTTCCAGCACGCGGCACAGGAAGTCCATGTCGGAGCGGCTGCCGTCTTCCGGCGAGAATTCGACATTGTCGGTGAACTTGCGCGCGAAGCGCACCGCGAGACGCGCCTGCTCGTACACCTGCTCGGGCGTCATCCGCAGCTTCTTTTCCATGTGCAGCGGCGAGGTCGCGATGAACGTGTGGATCCGGAAGCTGTTCGCCGGCTTCAGTGCGTCGGCCGCGCGCTGGATGTCCTTGTCGTTGGCCCGCGCCAGCGAACAGATCGTGCTGTCCTTCACGAGACCGGCGATCGTGTGGATCGCGTCGAAGTCGCCGTTCGAGCTGGCCGCGAAGCCGGCCTCGATCACGTCGACCTTCATCCGCTCGAGGTTCTTCGCGATGCGGATTTTCTCTTCCTTCGTCATCGACGCGCCGGGCGATTGTTCGCCGTCACGCAACGTCGTATCGAAAATGATCAGCTTGTCTGTCATGGGGGGCTCCAGGGCTCTTTATACGGAAGTCAAACGTAACGAGATCGCGCCACCGCTGGCGACGCTCAACAACAGACGAGGCTTGACGGAGGGCGGGAACGGTCAGCGCGGCAGGCGCGCCAAAGCTAGCGCGCGTAGCGGCGCACCGGCTAGAAGGAGGGAGAGGCGGGAAAATGCAGTCATGCCAAAGACTATAGCGAGATTCCGCGACGCGCGCAATCGGACGCCGCCCGATGATTCGGTCCGCCGGCGCTGAAAAAGGGACAAATAAAAACGGCGGCCGCGCGGCCGCCGTGTTGCGTGCTGAGATCGCGCGCGTCAGTGATCGCGCTGCGACGAGCGCGCGGGGTTCGCACGCCCGCGCACGGCCATGTAGGCCCAGAACACGTAGCCGGACAGCCCGTACAGCACGAACAGGCAGAACAACATCAGCGGCGGGTCGGACGACACCAGCACGAATGCGACGACGACGAGCAGGATCGCCGCGAACGGCACGCGATGCCGCACGTCGAGCGCCTTGCCGCTGTAGAACGGCGCGTTCGACACCATCGTCACGCCCGCGTAGATGGTCAGCGCGAACGCGACCCACGGCAGCCAGCCGAGCTTCATCGGCACGCGGTTGTCGGTGGCGAGCCAGACGAAGCCCGCGATCAGCGCCGCGGCGGCCGGGCTCGGCAGGCCCTGGAAGAAGCGCTTGTCGACCACGCCGATGTTCGTGTTGAAGCGCGCGAGACGCAGCGCGGCGCCCGAGCAGTAGACGAACGCGGCGAGCCAACCCCAGCGGCCGAGATCCTTCAGCACCCATTCGTACATCACGAGCGCCGGCGCGACGCCGAACGACACCATGTCCGACAGGCTGTCGAACTGCTCGCCGAACGCGCTCTGCGTATGCGTCATGCGCGCGACGCGCCCGTCCATCCCGTCGAGCACCATCGCGACGAAGATCGCGATCGCGGCGATCTCGAAGCGCACGTTCATTGCCTGCACGACCGCGAAGAAGCCGCAGAACAGCGCGGCGGTCGTGAACGCGTTCGGCAGCAGGTAGATGCCGCGCGTGCGCAGGAACCGCTGGCGCGCGGCGCGCCGGCTTTCCAGCGGCGCCGGATCGGGCGCGAGCGCCTTGTTGCGGCGGAACGGGCGCGGCGGCTGGTTGACGCCGTTGCGCGGGCGGCGCGGTTTGAATGCGGCCATCGTGCGCCTCGCCGCTTACTGCTCGAGCTCGGCGAGGATCGTCGACGACGCGTAGACCTTCTCGCCGATCGACACCTTCGCGCGGCTGCCGAGCGGCAGGTACACGTCGACGCGCGAACCGAAGCGGATGAAACCGTAACGCTGGCCGCGCGACAGCGGCTCGCCGGCGCGCACGTAGCAGAGGATCCGGCGCGCGACGAGGCCGGCGATCTGCACGGCGGTGACGGTCTTGCCGCTCGCCGTCTGGATCACGACCGCGTTGCGCTCGTTCTCGGTCGACGCCTTGTCGATCGCCGCGTTCAGGAACGCGCCCGGGAAGTACTCGACCTTGGTGATCGCACCGTCGACCGGCGAACGCTGCGAGTGGACGTTGAAGACATTCATGAACACGCTGATCTTCAGCGCTTCGCGGTTCGCGTACGGATCCTGCGCGGTCTCGACCGCGACGATCCGGCCGTCCGCCGGGCACAGGACCGCGTTCGGCTGCGCCGGGATCGGGCGCTGCGGGTCGCGGAAGAACTGGACGACGAAGACGAGCAGCAGCCAGAACGGCCACGCGAAGCCGAAGCCCCCGACCGCGTGGATCAACAACGCGATGACGGCTGCGATCGCGATGAACGGCCAGCCTTCGCGCGCGATGATCGGATGAGGATAGTTCATGGATTCGTTCTGTGTTCGGTGAATTGCAAAGCCCGTAGGATAGCAAAAGCCGCCCGGGGCACTGCTGCCTTCGGGCGGCTTTTTGATACCGACCCTCCACTCGAAGGGCCGGAACAGCACGTTTTGCTTGCGGCGTGCTTAGTTCTTCGTCTGGTCGACGAGCTTGTTCTTCGCGATCCACGGCATCATCGCGCGCAGCTTCGCGCCGACCTGCTCGATCTGGTGCTCGGCCGTCAGGCGGCGGCGCGACTGCAGCGTCGGCGCACCTGCCTTGTTCTCGAGAATGAAGCTCTTCGCGTACTCGCCCGTCTGGATGTCGGTCAGGCACTGCTTCATCGCCTTCTTCGTCTCTTCGGTGACGACGCGCGGGCCCGTCACGTACTCGCCGTACTCGGCGTTGTTCGAGATCGAGTAGTTCATGTTGGCGATGCCGCCTTCGTAGATCAGGTCCACGATCAGCTTCAGTTCGTGCAGGCACTCGAAGTACGCCATTTCCGGCGCGTAGCCCGCTTCGACCAGCGTCTCGAAGCCAGCCTTGATCAGCTCGACGGTACCGCCGCACAGCACGGCCTGCTCGCCGAACAGGTCGGTTTCAGTCTCTTCACGGAAGTTCGTCTCGATGATGCCGGCACGGCCGCCGCCGTTGGCCGCCGCGTACGACAGCGCGATGTCGCGCGCCGCGCCCGACTTGTTCTGCGCAACCGCGATCAGGTGCGGCACGCCGCCGCCCTGCGAGTACGTGCCGCGCACGGTGTGGCCCGGTGCCTTCGGCGCGATCATGATCACGTCGAGGTCGGCGCGCGGGATCACCTGGCCGTAGTGGACGTTGAAGCCGTGCGCGAATGCCAGCGCCGCGCCCTGCTTGATGTTCGCGTGCACTTCCTTCGCGTACACGTCGGCGATCTGCTCGTCCGGCAGCAGCATCATCACGACGTCGGCGCCCTTCACGGCTTCCGCGACTTCCTTGACCGACAGGCCGGCGTTCTCGGCCTTGCTCCACGACGCGCCGCCCTTGCGCAGGCCGACCGTCACGTTGACGCCGCTGTCCTTCAGGTTCAGCGCGTGTGCATGGCCTTGCGAGCCGTAGCCGATGATCGTGACTTGCTTGCCCTTGATGAGGGAGAGGTCGGCGTCTTTGTCGTAGAAAACGTTCATGATGGTTCCTTCGCTAATTCAAAAATTCAACAATTCGTTCGATTGGAGTACTGCGGGCCGGGACATGACGGCGCACCCGGCGTGCCTTTCGGCATCACACCTTCAGGATGCGCTCGCCGCGTCCGATGCCGGAGCTGCCGGTGCGCACGGTCTCGAGGATCGCGCCCGCGTCCAGCCCCTGGATGAATGCGTCGAGCTTGTCGCTCGCGCCCGTCAATTCGATCGTGTAGGTCTTCTCGGTCACGTCGATGATGCGGCCGCGGAAAATGTCCGACATCCGCTTCATCTCTTCGCGCTCCTTGCCCACTGCACGGACCTTGATCAGCATCAGCTCGCGTTCGATGTGTGCACCGTCGGTCAGGTCCACCACTTTCACCACCTCGATCAGGCGGTTCAGATGCTTCGTGATCTGTTCGATCACGTCGTCGGAGCCAATGGATACGATGGTGAGCCGCGACAGCGATTGGTCTTCGGTCGGCGCCACCGTCAAGGTTTCAATGTTGTAGCCGCGTGCGGAGAACAGACCGACCACGCGCGACAGCGCGCCCGGTTCGTTTTCCAGCAGGACGGAAATGATGTGTCTCATGTTCGCTTCTTCCAGAATGTGTCCGTGTCGATTCACTCGCGCCGCGCGCCGCCGCGTGCCGCACCGCCCTTCGTGAAGGCGGCCGCAACGGCCGGCGCGCGCGTCGCGCCGTTACAGATCTTCCGATCCGAGCAGCATCTCGGTGATGCCCTTGCCGGCCTGGACCATCGGCCAGACGTTTTCGGTCGGATCGGTCTGGAAGTCGAGAAACACGGTGCGGTCCTTCAGGCGCAGCGCTTCCTTCAGCGCCGGCTCCACATCCGAAGTCTTTTCGATCCGCATGCCGACATGGCCGTACGCTTCGGCGAGCTTCACGAAATCGGGCAGCGCATCCATGTACGAATGCGAATAGCGCTTGCTGTATTCGATCTGCTGCCACTGGCGAACCATGCCGAGGTAGCGGTTGTTCAGCGAAATGATCTTCACGGGCGTGTCGTACTGCAGGCAGGTCGACAACTCCTGGATGCACATCTGGATCGAGCCTTCGCCCGTGATGCACAGCACGTCGTCGTCCGGGTGCGCCATCTTGACGCCCATCGCCGCCGGCAGGCCGAAGCCCATCGTGCCGAGGCCGCCGGAGTTGATCCAGCGACGCGGCTTGTTGAATCGGTAGAACTGCGCGGCCCACATCTGGTGCTGGCCGACGTCCGAGCACACGAACGCGTTGCCGTCCGTCAGCTCCCACGCCTTCTCGACCACGTACTGCGGCTTGATGATCTCGCTGTCGCGGTCGTACTTCAGGCAGTCCTTCGCGCGCCAGCTCTCGATGTCCTTCCACCATTGCGCGAGCGCTTCGGTGTCGGGGCCGTGCTCGGCCGTCTGCAGCTGTTCGATCAGTTCCTTCAGCACTTCCTTCACGTCGCCGACGATCGGGATGTCGACCTTCACGCGCTTCGAGATCGACGACGGATCGATGTCGATGTGGATGATCTTGCGCGGGCGCGACGCGAAGTGCGCCGGGTCGCCGATCACGCGGTCGTCGAAGCGCGCGCCGATCGCGATCAGCACGTCGCAGTGCTGCATCGCCATGTTCGCTTCGTAGGTGCCGTGCATGCCAAGCATGCCGAGGAACTTCTTGTCCGACGCGCGATAGCCGCCCAGGCCCATCAGCGTGTTGGTGACCGGGTAGCCGAGCAGGTCCGCGAACTGGTTCAGCTCGCGCGACGCGTCGGCGAGGATGATGCCGCCGCCGGTGTAGATGTACGGGCGCTTGGCCGACAGCAGCAGCGACACGGCCTTGCGGATCTGGCCCGAATGGCCCTTCGTGACGGGGTTGTACGAACGCAGCGACACGCTCTTGACGGGCTCGTACTGGCACGGCGTCTTCGAGACGTCTTTCGGGATGTCGATCAGCACCGGGCCCGGACGGCCGGTGCGGGCGATGTAGAACGCCTTCTTGACGGTTTCCGCGAGGTCGCGCACGTCCTTCACGAGGAAGTTGTGCTTCACGCACGGACGCGTGATGCCGACGGTGTCGCACTCCTGGAACGCGTCCTGGCCGATCGCGGCAGTCGGCACCTGGCCGCTGATCACGACCATCGGGATCGAATCCATGTAGGCCGTGGCGATCCCGGTCACCGCGTTGGTGACACCGGGGCCCGACGTCACGAGACAGACGCCGACCTTGCCGGTGGAACGCGCATACGCATCGGCTGCGTGCACGGCCGCCTGTTCGTGGCGCACCAGCACGTGCTGAATCTTGTCCTGCTTGTACAGCTCGTCGTAGATGTAGAGAACCGAGCCGCCGGGATAGCCCCAGATGAATTCGACGTTTTCGTCGGCCAGTGCCTTCATGAGCACGGTGCCGCCGATGGAGTCGCTATCGGGAGGGGAAAGGGGTTCCGACGTGGAGAATTCCGCGCTGGGCATGTTCATTTTGACCTTTCGAATTTTCGGCAAAAAATTGATCGGGTGCTCTCTGCCGGGCTTGTGGCTCGGGTTCAAGCGGCGCGTCCAGTTGAAGGGCGGGCTTCTTGGGCCAGCCTCAAATGAGACCATCACTTCATGTTGCGAATCGCCGACGATAGCCGCTCGCGCAGGCGCCGTCAAGCAAAATATCCCGCAGCGCATCATGGCCGGCGTCCGGCGCCCCGCCCGCGCGGCTCGCGCGCAACGCGCGGGACCGGTACCGGTGCCAAGCGGCCCGAAAATTTGTTAGCATCCGCGGGTTTTACGAAATTTTTCGACCTTTCACACCACGCCGCAGTCCGCAGCGCATACCTTCACGGAATGGCATCAGACAAGGAACTCGCCGACTTTCTGGCGGGCGTCGAAAGGCGCGCGTTCAAGCAGGCTGCGTACGCCGTGCGTGACGACGATGCGTCGCTCGACATCGTGCAGGACGCGATGATCAAGCTAGCGGAGAAATACGGCGACCGGCCGGCGGCCGAGCTGCCGCTGCTGTTCCAGCGGATCCTGCAGAATGCGATCCACGACTGGTTCCGCCGCCAGAAAGTCCGCAATACATGGGTGACGCTGTTCTCGTCGCTCAACAGCACCGACGACGAGGACTTCGACCCGCTCGAAACGCTCGAGGCCGCGGACGACAACCCGGGCGTCGAGAGCAGCGAGCACCGTCTCGAACGGGAACAGGTTCTGGCCCTGATCGACGAAGAAATCCAGAAACTTCCGGCGCGTCAACGGGAAGCGTTCCTGATGCGTTACTGGGAAGATATGGATGTTGCCGAGACTGCCGCCGCAATGGGGTGCTCCGAAGGCAGTGTCAAGACACATTGCTCGCGAGCCACCCATACCCTGGCACACGCGCTCAAGGCCAAAGGAATCACGCTATGAGCTCCGCTCCCGCAAACCGAGAACACGAATTCGCGCTGAAGGTGCGCCGCGCGCTCGACGAGCGCACGGCCGCGCTGCCAGCCGCCACCACCGACCGGCTGGCCGCCGCGCGCCGGGCCGCGCTCGCGCGCAAGAAACCTGAAGCCGCGACGGCGCCGGTGTTCGTGCCCGCGTTCGCCGGCGCGGCGGGCGCATACGGCCCGACGCACAGCCCGGCCCGCCCGCGCGCCTCGTTCGCGCGCCGCCTGCTGCGCGCGTGGCCGCTCGCCCTGCTGCTCGCGGGGCTGGTCGGCATCGCGTACTGGGAAGACATGCAGCGCACCGCCGAACTCGCCGACATCGACGCGGCGATGCTCAGCGACGACCTGCCGCTCAACGCGTATCTCGACCACGGGTTCAACGCGTATCTTTCGCACGCTCGCTAACAAACCAATAACGAGGGGATCGCACGGGTGAGTCAAAAGCGCGGCCTGGCCGTATTTTTCGGATGCGTGATCGCGGTCGCCGTCGCCTACGTCGCCACGTACCCGCGATTCCACCCGCCTGCCGAGACGGTCGCCGTCGCGACCAGCAGCGCAGTCGCGCCCGCCTCGACCGCGGCCGCGCTGAGCGCCGACCTCGCCCCGCTGCCCCTTCCGCTGCCCGCCGCCACCGGCCCGCTGTCGTGGTCGCGCCTCACGCCCGCGCAGCATGCGGCGCTCGCGCCGTTCGCCGACCAGTGGGACGGCTTCAGCGACGCACGCAAACGCAAATGGCTGAAGATCGCGTCGCGTTTCCAGAAGATGACGCCTGATGCGCAAAAGCGCCTGCAGGAACGGATGACCGAATGGGCGCGGATGACGCCCGAGCAGCGCCGCGTCGCCCGCGAGAACTACCAGAGCGCGAAGGAGCTGTCCGCGCAGGCGCGCGAGCGCGCGTGGAAGGCCTACCAGCAACTCCCCGAAGAGCAGAAGGAACGGCTCGCGGCGGCCGAGCGCCGGCGCCGGCCGAGCGTCGTCAGCGCGCCGCCGACCGGCGCCGACCGCGACGTGCGCCGCCTCGTCAACGCCCACGAGCATCCGGCCAGCGGCGCGGCCGTCGCACCTCCGCCGGCATCGACCGGTGCGGCGGCGCCGCCCGCCGTCGCGTCGTCCACGGCGGGCGCGGCGTCCATGCCCGCCACCGTGACGCCGGTGTCGCCCGCCGACGCGCCGTCGCTGTTCAAGGGTTCCTGAGCGGCCGTGGCGAGCGCGCCCCAGGCCCCGGCCGCCGTCGCCGCGCCGTCGATCCGGCGGCGTCTCGCGGCGCTCCTCTACGAAGGCGTGCTGCTGTTCGGCGTCGTGTTCTTCGCCGGGCTCGCGTTCGGTCTCGCGACGCAGCAGCGCAACGGCCTCGTCCACCACAACCTCCTCGCCGCCTGGATCGCGCTCGTGGTCGGCGCGTATTTCGTGTGGTTCTGGACGCACGGCGGCCAGACGCTGCCGATGAAGACCTGGCGGCTGCGGCTCGAAGCGTCGAGCGGGCGGCCGCTGAGCGCCGCCCATGCGCTCGTTCGCTACGTACTCGGCTGGCTGTGGTTCCTGCCGCCGCTCGCGCTGCATCCGCTGCTCGGCCTGTCGGTGCCCGCCACGCTCGCGCTCGCCGCCGCGTGGATCGTCGTCTGGGCCGGCGCCGCGCGGCTGCACGCCGACCGCCAGTTCCCGCACGACCGGCTCGCGCGCACGCGCGTGGTCGCGGTCCCGCGCTGACGCGCCGCGCGCCCGGCCGCCCGATGGCGCGGTCGACTCACCATTGATCGGACAAAAACGCCGCGCGATGCCGGCCGCGCGTGCCGCAGCGCCCATCGCCGGACCTAAACACACGCGCCCGAACCGTCGGTGCGGCAGCTGACACAACAACGCATGATTCACTGCTAAACATCGTTCGACGGTCGTAATAAGAACGTCTCGTGACTGTCACGGCACAGTCACGCCCGCATGGCGCAATGCCGGTAATGTCAACCGGCGCGAGTCATGCATGTGCCAGAAAACGTCCGCGACCTCCCTGTTCCGTCACCCCCTCGGCGCCCGCGCCGCCACCGCCTTCCTGTCCGGCTCGGCTGCCACCGATGCACTCGCGCCGCAAGAACCGCCTGCCGAGCACGTCACGCGACACGACGAGCACGAGCCGTCCACCCATCGCTACCGCACCATCTGGCTGTCCGACATCCACCTCGGCTCGAGCGGCTGCCAGGCGCCGTACCTGCTCGACTTCCTGCGCCACAACGACTCGGAATACCTGTACCTGGTCGGCGACATCATCGACGGCTGGCAGTTGAAGAAGGGCTGGTACTGGCCGCAGGCGCACAACGACGTCGTGCAGAAGATCCTGCGCAAGGCGCGCAAGGGCACGCAGGTCGTCTACATCCCCGGCAACCACGACGAGGGCGCGCGGCAGTTCTGCGACCTCGCGTTCGGCGACATCCAGGTGCGCGGCGAGGCGTTCCACACGACGCTGGCCGGCAAACGTTTGTGGATCGTGCACGGCGACCTGTTCGACGGCGTGATCCAGCACGCGAAATGGCTCGCGTATCTCGGCGACACGCTGTACACGCTGATCCTCGTGCTGAACCGCTGGTTCAACCGGATCCGCAGCCGGCTCGGCTTCCAGTACTGGTCGCTGTCGCAGTACCTGAAGCACCAGGTGAAGAACGCGGTCAACTTCATCTCGCAGTTCGAGACCGTGATGACCGACGAGGCGCGTCGCCGCGGCTGCGACGGCGTCGTGTGCGGTCACATCCACAAGGCCGAGATCCGCGACATCGACGGCGTGCTGTACTGCAACGACGGCGACTGGGTCGAAAGCCTGTCCGCGCTGGTCGAAACGATGGAAGGCGAACTGAAAGTCGTCTACTGGACGGTGATGCGCACCGCACCGTCCGCACCCGCGGCGCGCAAGACCCGGGCAACCGCCTGACACCCCTCACTACAGGACACATGCCGCGATGAAGATCATGATCGTCACCGATGCGTGGGAACCGCAGGTCAACGGCGTCGTGCGTACGCTGAAGAGCACGTCGCGCGAACTCGCCGCGCTCGGCCATCGCGTCGAACTGCTGACCCCGCTCGAATTCCGCACGGTGCCCTGCCCGACCTACCCCGAAATCCGCCTGTCGATCCTGCCGTACCGCAAGCTGCGCGCGCGGATCGACGCGTTCGGGCCCGATGCGCTGCACATCGCGACCGAAGGCCCGCTCGGCCTGGCCGCGCGCCGCTATGCGCGCACCCGCAAGCTGCCGTTTACGACCGCGTATCACACCCGCTTTCCCGAATACGTGCAGGCACGCTTCGGGATCCCGCTGGCCGCGACCTACCGCTTCCTGCACTGGTTCCACGGCCCGTCGCGCGCGGTGATGGCGCCGACGCCGGTCGTCAAGGCGGACCTCGAAAAGTACGGATTCACGAACGTCGTGCTGTGGACGCGCGGCGTCGATCTCGAGATCTTCCGGCCGATGGAGTCGAAGGTGCTCAACACCGTGCGGCCGATCTTCCTGTACGTGGGCCGCGTGGCGATCGAGAAGAACGTCGAGGCGTTCCTGCGCCTCGACCTGCCCGGCTCGAAATGGGTCGCGGGCGAAGGCCCGGCGCTCGCCGAACTGAAGTCGCGCTATCCGGAAGCGAATTATCTCGGCGTGCTGTCACAGGCCGAGCTCGCGAAGGTGTATGCTGCGGCCGACGTGTTCGTGTTCCCGAGTCGCACCGACACGTTCGGCCTCGTGCTGCTCGAGGCGCTCGCCTGCGGCACGCCGGTCGCCGCGTATCCGGTCACCGGCCCGATCGACGTGCTCGCCGGCGGCAACGCCGGCGCGATGAACGAGGATCTGCAGGAAGCCTGTCTCGAGGCGCTGAAGATCGAGCGCTCGACCGCGCGGGAATGGGCGGAGCGCTTCTCGTGGCGCGCGGCCTCCGAACAGTTCGCATCGCATCTGCAGCCGCTGCCGAAAAACGCGTACTCGCCTGCCGAAGGTGCCGCCGTTTGAAACGAGACCTGAACGACAAGACCCCGCTCCCCGCCGCGTCGCCGCGGCCGTTCGACGAGGAAGACGCGCATGCCGATGCGGACGGGCATGCGCACGAACCGCTCGGCCCCGACGATCCGCTGTCGCCGCTGCCGCCGAACCCGTACAAGCGCCACCGCGGCATCACGCGCGCGTGGTACGCGCTCAAGCATTCGCTGAACGGCTTTCGCGTCGCGATCCGCGAAGAGAGCGCGTTCCGGCAGGAGCTGACGCTCGCCGCGCTGATGCTGCCGATCGGCGCGTTCGCGCCGGTGCCGGCCGCATCGCGCGCGCTGCTGATCGCCTCGGTGCTGCTGGTGCTGATCGTCGAACTGCTGAACTCGAGCGTCGAGGCCGCAATCGACCGCATCTCGCTCGAACGCCACGAGCTGTCCAAGCGCGCGAAGGACTTCGGCAGCGCGGCCGTCACCGTCGCGCTGTTCGCCTGCGTGACGACCTGGGGCTTCGTGCTCGGGCCCGTCGTCACGCGCTGGCTCGGCTTCTAGCGCGGCTTCCGGTTCGCTTCGCGGCGCCCGCCTGCGGCGCTGCACCATGGTGCCGGCGCGGCCTTCGGCACGAAATGCGCCCGATGCGACGAAACCCCGGTTTATAATCGTCCGCTAGACTTAAGAACAGCAACCCGCGCCGGACGAATCTCGCAGCATCTGCAGCGCACGCCAGTCCGGCGCACACAGGGCCGGACGACATGGAAGCGAAACCTCCCCGCCGCACCCGCGAACGGATTCTCGAGTTGTCGTTGAAACTCTTCAACGAGATCGGCGAGCCGAACGTCACGACCACGACCATCGCCGAGGAAATGGAAATCAGTCCAGGCAACCTGTACTACCATTTCCGCAACAAGGACGACATCATCAACAGCATCTTCGCGCAGTTCGAGCAGCAGATCGAACGGCGGCTGCGCTTCCCCGAAGATCATCGTCCGACGATCGACGAAACCTGGTCGTACCTGCAGTACATGGCCGATTTCATGTGGACCTACCGGTTCCTGTATCGCGACCTGAACGACCTGCTCGCGCGCAACCGCACGCTCGAGACGCACTTCAAGCAGATCATCAGCCACAAGGTGCGCTTCGCGCGCGAGATGTGCGAACTGCTCGTGTCCGATGCCGAGATGGTCGCGACGCCGGCCGAAATCGAGGTCATCGCGACCAACATGGCCGTGATCTCGACGTACTGGCTGTCGTATCAGTACGTGATGCACCCGCGCAAGTACAACGACCAGGACGCGATCCGCGAAGAACTGCACCAGGTCAGCATGCACGTGATCTCGGTGATGGCGCCGTACCTGCGCGGCCGTTCGCGCCAGCTGTTCGACGATCTCGTGTCCGGCAAGCTGCCCAAGCGCCAGTTCGCCGACTACCTGCCGCCGCGCGACGGCTCGCCGCGCACGGCCTCCCCCGCCACCAAGGATACGAAGCAATGAAGGCCGTTTGCGTCTACTGCGGGTCCGCGCCCGGTGCGCGCCCCGTCTACACCGATGCTGCGCGCGCGTTCGGGCGCGCACTCGTCGACGCGGGTCTCACGCTCGTCTACGGCGGCGGCCGCGTGGGCCTGATGGGCGTGATCGCCGACGAAGTGATGGCCGTCGGCGGCCGCGCGGTCGGCGTGATTCCCGAACTGCTGGTCGACAAGGAAGTCGGCCATACGGGGCTGTCGGAACTGCACGTCGTGCCCGACATGCACCACCGCAAGAAGATGATGGCCGACCTCGCCGATGCGTTCGTCGCGATGCCTGGCGGCGCCGGCACGCTCGAGGAATTCTTCGAGGTCTACACGTGGGCGCAGCTCGGCTATCACCGCAAGCCCGTCGCGCTGTACAACATCGATTCGTTCTACGACCCGCTGATCGCGTTGCTGCGCCACACGGTCGACGAGGGCTTCATGCGCCCGACCTATTTCGACGCGCTCTGCATCGACGCCGAGCCGGTCGCGCTGATCGACCGGCTGCGCAATTACCAGCCGCCCGCCCGCGACAAGTGGGCCTCCGACGCAGCGAAGTGAACCCGACCGGGAACCGCAAGCGATGAACGCATCGTCCGCCCGCAAGGCCGTCCTCATCACCGGCGCGAGCCGCGGCATCGGCCGCGCGACCGCCGTGCTGGCGGCCGCGCGCGGCTGGGACGTCGGCATCAACTACGCGCGCGACGCGGCGGCGGCCGAGTCGGCCGCGCAGGCCGTGCGCGACGCGGGCGGCCGTGCGTGCGTCGTGGCCGGCGACGTCGCGAACGAGGCCGACGTCATCGCGATGTTCGACACGGTCGCGGCCGCGTTCGGCCGTCTCGATGCGCTCGTCAACAATGCGGGCATCGTCGCGCCGTCGCTGCCGCTCGCCGACATGCCGGCCGACCGGCTGCGGCGGATGTTCGACACCAACGTGCTCGGCGCCTACCTGTGTGCGCGCGAAGCGGCACGGCGGCTGTCCACCGACCGCGGCGGCCAGGGCGGCGCGATCGTCAACGTGTCGTCGATCGCCGCGCGGCTCGGCTCGCCGAACGAATACGTCGACTATGCGGGCTCGAAAGGCGCGGTCGATTCGCTGACGATCGGCCTCGCGAAGGAACTCGGCCCGCACGGCGTGCGCGTCAACGCGGTGCGCCCGGGCCTGATCGAAACCGACATTCACGCGAGCGGCGGCCAGCCGGGCCGCGCCGCCCGGCTCGGCGCGCAGACGCCGCTCGGCCGCGCCGGCGAAGCGCAGGAGATCGCCGAGGCGGTCCTGTGGCTGCTGAGCGACGCCGCGTCGTACACGACGGGCGCCCTGCTCGACGTCGGCGGCGGCCGCTGAACGACCGTCCGGCGCGGAACTCCGGCCGCGCGCGGCGCCTCCTGTCGTCCCGACACCACAAATCTCCACAATTCCGCGACAGTTTCAGTAAACATCCGTAACAGTTTCATGGTCTACTAGCGGCCAATTCGATAGTCGGTCTTGCCGCCTGTCCACTGCCGCCGATGCGGCCCTTTATCGGTCCGGCCCATGCCGCCGAACCGGCACGATCAACCCGAGATCTTTTCCATGCCTGGAACCGCAGCGCCCAGCCGGCGACGCACGTCCGTGCCCGCCCCGGCCCCGCACGCCCGCTCGAGCGCCGATGCCGAACTTGCCGCCGCCCCGCGCGAGGCCGGCGCCTCCGTGATGAGCGGCGGCGCCGCGACGACGGCGTCGCGCGGCCGTGTCGCGCTGCTCGGCTGGCGGGCCTGGCTGCTGGTCGCCGTGCTGTTCTGCGCGTATGCGCTGCCGGGCGTGCTCGGCCACGACCCGTGGAAGCAGGACGAAACCTATACGTTCGGCATCATCCAGCACATGCTGGAAACGGGCGACTTCGTCGTGCCGACCAACGCCGGCCAGCCGTTCATGGAAAAGCCACCGCTCTACGCATGGGTCGCCACCAGCCTCGCATGGCTGCTGCAGCGCGTGATGCCGCTGCACGACGCGGCGCGGCTCGCGAGCGCGCTGTTCGCGATGCTCGCGTTCGGCTTCGTCGCGCGCGCGGCGCGCGCCGCGAGCCGCGCGGACAGCTGGTTCGACCTGCGCGTGATCGGGCCGGTCGTGCTGAGCGCGAGCACGCTGGTCGTCATCAAGCACGTCCACGACATGATGACCGACGTCGCGCTGTTCGCCGGCACGGCGATGGGGTTCTGCGGGCTGCTCGAACTCGTGATGCATCATGTCGCGCGCGCACGGCAGCTGCGGCACGGGCTGCCGGTGCGGCCGTCGAACCGCTGGGCCGCGCCGCTGTTCGGCGCGGGCGTCGGCATCGCACTGATGGCCAAGGGACTGTTCGTGCCGCTCGTGTTCGCGGCCACGCTCACGGCCGTGCCCGTGCTCTATCCGGCCTGCCGTACCCGCGCGTTCGCGCGTGCGCTCGGCGTCGCCGCGCTCGTGTTCGCGCCGTTCGCACTGATCTGGCCGACCGCGCTATTCATGCGCTCCGAAACGCTGTTCCTCGCGTGGTTCTGGGACAACAACGTCGGCCGCTTCTTCGGCTTCTCGGTGCCCGAACTCGGTGCGGAAAACGACAAGCCGTTCTTCATCCTGCGCGCGTTCGTCGGCGTCGGCTTCCCCGTAGCACCGCTCGCGATCGTCGCGCTCGCCCGCGGCGCATGGCGCGACTGGCGCACGCCGCGCATCGCGCTGCCGGTGCTGTTCGCCGGCATCGGCCTCGCGGTGCTGCAAGTGTCCGCCACCTCGCGCCAGCTCTACATCCTGCCGTTCTTCGCGCCGCTCGCGCTGGTCGCCGCCCAGGCCATCGACCGCCTGCCGCACGGGCTGCATCGCGCCTGGGACTACCTGAGCCGCGCGCTGTTCGGCGCGGTGGTCGTGCTGGCCTGGGCGATCTGGTCGGTGATGGCGGACCCGACGATGTCGCGTGCGCATCTCGCGCCGCTCGGCCGCTGGCTGCCGCTCGACTGGACGATGCCGATCGAGCCGGGCCTCGTGCTCGGCGCGCTCGCGCTGACGCTCGGCTGGCTGTGGCTGCTGCCGAAGCTGCGCACGACCGGTCGCTGGCGCGGCGCGCTGTCGTGGGGTGCGGGCGCGCTCGTCGCGTGGGGGCTCGTCTATACGCTGCTGCTGCCGTGGCTCGACGTCGCGAAGAGCTACCGGTCGGTGTTCGACGACCTGAACGCGCATCTCGCGCTCGAATGGAACGACGGCGACTGCATGGCGAGCCTGCACGGGCTCGGCGAATCGGAAGCGCCGATGCTGTACTACTTCTCGGGCATCCAGCACCTGCCGATCGACGACGCGAAATCGACCCGCTGCACGTGGATGATCGTCCAGGGTGTGCGGGCCGTCGATCCGGCGCCCGGCAACGAATGGAAGCTGTTCTGGTCGGGCGCGCGGCCCGGCGACAACGACGAGCTGCTGCGCGTCTACGTGCGGACGCCGGAGCAGCACGCGCCGTGACGCGAGGCGGTGTGGCGCGTCGGCGCTGCCGGCCCGATTTCCTTCCCGCTCGATGACGATGCCCGCGCGACATGCGCGGGCGCGCCCTCCCTCCTCAGAACGACGAACCGGGCTCGCGCAGAAACGCGGCCTCGTCGTCGGTCGACGCGCGGCCCAGGATCGCGTTCCGGTGCGGAAAGCGGCCGAAGCGTTCGATCACGGCCGCATGCCGCAGCGCGAAGTCGTGATAGCCCTCGCAACCGGCCTCGGCGCGAATCGCCGCGCACAGGCGCACCGCTTCACGCTGGCTTGCGGCCGACTCGTCGTGCTCGAACGGCAGGTACGCGAACGCGCGGTGATGCCCGCTCGGCAACTGCGCATCCCAGCCGGCGGCGACGATGCGCCGTGCGAGCGCGAGCGCCTTCGGATCGGCCGCGAACGCGCGCGGCGTGCCGCGATGGATGTTGCGCGAGAACTGGTCGAGCACGACGATCAGCGCGAGCGCGCCGAGCGGCGATTCGGCCCAATGGTCGCAGGCGCCGTCGCACGCGGCATCGAGCAGCGCGCCGTAACGTGCGCGCAACAACGCGTCGAACGCCGCGCCGCCGCTGAACCAGACCTTGCGGCTGTGCCCGAATTCGGCCGAGTCCGGCGCGCCGAACCAGAAATCCAGGATCTCGCGCGCTTGCGGATCGAGCGTCGCCGCGCCGTGCGCCGGTAATGCGTTCGTCATGCAAACTCCAGTACGAGGCGCCGCGTGCGCGCGCTCTTCTTTTCCAGTTTCGCGACCCGCAGCGCGCCGATCTCCGACGTATTGCGCACGTGCGTGCCGCCGCACGGCTGCAGGTCGACGCCTTCGATGCGCAGCAGCCGCACGCGGCCAAGCCCCATCGGCGGCTTCACGCTCATCGTGCGTACGAGTTCGGGCCGGGCGGCCATCTCGTCGTCGGTAATCCATTCGGTCGTGACCGGATGCGCGCCGCCGACCAGTTCGGCGAGACGCCGCTCGACCGCGTCGCGGTCGATCGCATCGGATGTCGCGAAATCGAGCCGCACGTAGTCGGCCGTCACGCTGCAGCCGTCGACCGGATACAGCAGCACCGCGCACATCAGGTGCGCGGCCGTATGCAGGCGCATGTGCCGGTAGCGGCGCGTCCAGTCGATCGTCGCGACCACGCGCGCGCCGGGCGCCAGCGTCGCCAGTGCCTCCTGCCCGGCCGCGGGCACGTGCACGGCGTCGTCGGGCGTCGCGCCGTCGAACTTCGCCTTGCGCGTGTCGGCGATCGCGATCGTGCTGCCGTCGGGCAGCGTCAGCGTGCCGCTGTCGCCGGCCTGGCCGCCGCCGAGCGGATAGAACACCGTGCGGTCGAGCCGCAGGCCGTCGTCGCCGACGGCCTCGACGATCGCGTCGCAGTGCGTGAGATACGCGTCTTCGCGAAACAGGGCTTGTGTCGTCATCGGGCAGAACTCGTATCGAAGGGAGAAACGGCCAGTGTCGCGCCGCGCGGCGCGCGCGCCCAGCGCAGCTCGCCCGCCGCGCGGGCGGCGGCGTACCGGTCGATCAACCGGGCCGGTTGCGCATCCAGTCGGCCGTATCGTAGAACGAATGCATCAGCCGCTCGCGCAGCGGCTCCGGCAGGCCGACATCCTCCATCGCCCACGCCATGCAGCGCAGCCACTGGTCGCGCTCGACCGATGCGATCGGGAACGGCAGGTGCCGCGCCCGCAGCCGCGGATGGCCGAACCGGCTGATGTAGTGATCGGGGCCGCCGAGCCAGCCGCACAGGAACCAGAACAGCTTGTCGCGGGAGCCGTCGAGCGACGCCGGATGCAGCGCGCGAATCTGCGCGAACTCCGGCTCGAGATCCATCAGGTCGTAGAAGCGGTCCACCATTTCGCGCACGCGGGCTTCGCCGCCCACGAGCTCGAACGCCGTCGGCTGCGACGGCGCATCGTCATTCACATCGGTCATACGGATATCGGAATCAGGGTGTTCGGGGCCGCCAGCGGCGCTCACGCGTCGCGCAGCGACTGCAGCGCGGGGCGCCGCAGCACATTATGCAGGCTCAGCCAGCCGGCCGCACCGGCGCATGCGATGCCGGCCGCGATGCCCGCCGGCACGAGCCACGGATCGACCGCGAGCCGGAAGTCGAACACGCGCGACGCGAGCACCCAGCCGACCGCGATCGCGCCCGCCGACGCGAGCGCGCCGGCCAGCGCGCCGACCACCACGAACTCCGCGCGCTGCACCGCGTTGACCTGCGCGCGCGACGCGCCGAGCGCGCGCAGCAGCGCGGCCTCGCGCACGCGCTCGTCGCGCGAGCCGGCCAGCGCCGTATACAGCACCAGTACGCCGGCTGCGAGCGTGAACGCAAACAGGAACTGCACCGCGCCGACCACCTGCAGCATCATCCGCTCCAGCTGCGCGAGGATCGGCGCGACGTCGATCGCGGTCAGGTTCGGATAGCGCGCGATCAGCGGGTCGAGCAGCGCGGCGTCCGACGCCGGCAGATGGAAGCTCGTCAGATAGACGGCCGGAAAATCCTTCAGCACGGCGGGCGGCATCAGCACGAAGAAGTTCACGCGGAACGTGCCCCAATCGAGCTTGCGCACGCTCGTGACCGGCGCATCGACGGTCAGCCCGGTCACGTCGAAGCGCAGCCTGTCGCCGGGCTTCACGTTCAGCGTCTTCGCGAGGCCGGCCTCGATCGAGATCTGCGGCGTCGATGCGGTGCCGAACCAGTCGCCTGCGACGACCCGGTTGTCCGGCGGCAGCTCGGTCGTATACGACAGGTTGAACTCGCGATCGACGAGCCGGCGCGCCTCGTCGGACGGATATGCGTCGGGGTTGACCGGCTTGCCGTTGATCGCGACGAGGCGGCCGCGCACCATCGGCGCCGGCACCGCATCGCGTACGCCGTGCGCGGCCAGGTAGGCCGCGACGTCGTCGCGCTGGTCGGGCTGGATGTCGATCAGGAACTGGTTCGGCGCATCGGGCGGCGTCGACTCGCGCCAGCCGGCCACCAGGTCGTTGCGCGTGATCGCGATCAGCAGCAGGCACATCAGGCCGAGCGCGAGCGCGGTGATCTGCAGCGCGCTCGCGGTGCCGCGCCGGTGCAGCGACGCGAGCGCGTAGCGCCAGCCGACGCCGGCGGCGACCCGCGCGTTGCGCACCGCGCGCGCGGCCGCGAACAGCACGAGCCGCGCGATCAGCGCGAAGCCGACCAGCGCGCCCGCGAACCCGCCCGAAACGATCAGGCCGAGCTTCAGGTTGCCGGCAGCGACGATCAGCAGCCCCGCGAACAGCAAGACACCGAGCGCATAGGCCGCCCACGCGGTGCGCGATGCGTCGCCCCACTCGCGCCGCAGCACGCGCACCGGCGGCACGCGCGTGAGCGGCGCGAGCGGCGGCAGCGCGAAGCCGAGCAGCAGCACGAGCGCCGCGCCGACGCCGATCAGCGCCGGCCAAGGCGTCGGCGGCGGCAGCACCACGTCGATCAGCCCGCCGAGCGCCGACAGCAGCGCCCAGTGGCCGCCGTAGCCGAGCGCGGCGCCGGCGATGCCGGACACGATGCCGATCCCGGTGAATTCGAGCGCGAACAGCGCGCCGAGCGTGCGGCGGCTCACGCCGAGGCAGCGCATCGTCGCGCAGCCGTCGAGATGGCGCCGCATATAGCGCTGCGCGGCCATCGCGATCGCGACCGCGGCGAGCAGCGCCGTCAGCAGCGCGACGAGCGTCAGGAAGTGACGGGCGCGATCGAGCGTCTGCCGCACCTGCGGCTGCCCTTCCTGCAGCGACTCGAGGCCGACGCCGCGCAGCTTGCCGCCGTCGACGCGCGCATGCGCATAGGCCTCGAAGCGCGCGACGGCCGGTGCGTCGCCGGCGACCAGCAACCGGTAGGTGACGCGGCTGCCGTAGCCCGTGAGCCCGGTCGCCGCCAGCTCGTCGGCGCGCATCATCAGCCGCGGCGAGAAATTGACGAACGAGAAGCCGCGGTCGAGTTCGCGGGAGATCGATGCGGCCACCGTAAACGTGCGCAGCCCGACGCGCACGGTATCGCCAGCCTTCAGGTGCAGCGCGTCGAGCAGCGCGGGATCGGCCCACACGGTGCCCGGCGCGGGAATCGCGGTCGCCTTGTGTGCGATGGCGGCGCCGGCCGGCTGGATCTCGACCGCGCCGCGCAGCGGATAGCCGGGCGACACGGCCTTCACGGCCGCGAGGCGCGCGGGCGCGCTGCCGGCTTGCTCGTCGACGGTCGACGCGATCATGCTCGGGAAGATCGCGGTCGTCGCGGTGCGCAGGCCGAGCGCGCGCGCCTCGCGGTCGAACGAGGGATCGACGGGATGATCGGCGCGCACGACGAAATCGGCGCCGAGCATCTGGCGTGCGTCGCGTTCGAGCCCCTGGCGCAGCCGGTCGGCGAGAAAGCCGACGCTGGTCAGCGCGGCGACCGCGAGCACCAGCGCCAGCACGAGCAGCGTCAGTTCACCCGCGCGCCAGTCGCGCGCGGTCATCCGCGCGGCCTGCCGGATCAGGTCGCGCCAGCCGAAGCGGCCGGCGTGCGCGGGCGGTTGACGGTCGGGACGCCCGACGACGGTCGGCTGCCGGTTCAATCGCGCTTGCCTCCGATCGCGTTGATGCGCGAGACCATGTGGTTCGCCATCCCGCGAAAACCGCCCGACACGCCGCGCCACAGGCGCGGCAGCGCCCACGCCGACGCGGCGATGAATGCGACGAGCAGCACCAGGAACACGAGCGGCACGAAAAAGGCGAGCGCGAGCCCGCCGAATACGAGGCCGTCCTCGGTGGACGACGCGACCCAGTTGGAGACCGGTTCCGGAGACAGGTTGATCAGCGCGCGGGTGCCGGCCTTCGCGACATGCGCGGCGCCGGCGAGCGAGCCGCCGGCGAGCCCCGCGACCGCGAGCACGGTCGGATCGGCGTGGCCGAGCGCGCCGGCCGCGAGCACCGCGCCGGCCGGGATGCGGATGAACGTATGGACGGCATCCCACAGCGAGTCGAAGGCGGGAATCTTGTCGGCGAGGAATTCGGTGACGGCCAGCACGGCCGCGGCGCCGATGACCCACGGCGACGTGAGGACAGCCAGCGTATCGGGCAGATGGAGCCAGCCGAAGCGCGCGAGCACGCCGGCGATCAGCACCGTCAGGTACAGACGCAGGCCGCTCGCCCATGCGAGCCCCGCGCCGAGCGAAATGGCTTCGATCATGGCCCTCTCCTTGCACGTACCGTGCGCTTTGCCGATCGACCGGACCGAATCGGCGTGGGCCGGTCGCGCGGCGCATGGCGACCGGTGCCGTGTGCCGCCTCGCCCGCGTCCCGCGGTGCAACGGCATTCAGACCCGAATACGTTCCATTATAGACAGGGTGACGGGCCGGCCGGCGCAATTCCGCCGCGCTCGGATCCGGGGCGCGGCACGCGGGCCTTACGCGGCCGACGACAGTTTCAGGCCGATCAGCCCCATCACGATCAGCACGGCGCTCGCGACGCGCGCGACGGTCAGCGCCTCGCCCATCATCACGATGCCGAACACGAACGCGCCGACTGCGCCGATGCCGGTCCATACCGCATAGGCGGTGCCGAGCGGCAGCTGGCGCATCGCGACCGCAAGCAGCCCGAAGCTGGCCAGCGCCGTCACGATCGTGAATACCGACGGCCCGAGCCGCGTGAAACCCTGCGACGATTTCATGCCGGCCGCCCAGGCCACTTCCAGCAAACCGGCAATAAACAACCATACCCACGCCATCTCGACGTACTCCGTATCGGATGGGGCCGTCCCCGTTGAAACGAATGACCCGGGGTCGTCCCCGGGCGGCGCGAGTATAACAAGTTGCTTACGAATGCGCCGCGCGGGCGGCCGGCGGATCCGGCACGCCGCACGCGGTCGCGCCGGACAGCATCAGTTGGACACGCGCTTCGGCGCGACACCGCCGACGCAGCGGTCGTCGCGGTACAGCGCCCACTCCTCGCACACGCGGCCGTCCTTGAACACGCACATCCCGACCTGCCCGCGCGGCAGGCTGCGGATCACGTGCCGGCCGCCGAGCTTCTCGCAGTTGACCGACGCGGGATTGGGCAGCGCCGGCCGGGACGTCTGGGCCGGCTGCTGCCCCGGCGGCAGCGGTTGCGCGAGCGCGCCGGACACGGCAAGCGCCAGTGCGCAGGAGACAGCGAAACGGACGAGCATGGCACCTTCCTCGTTTATTGTTCCGGAACGGTCAGCATAACGGGGAATGCGCGGCGGGTGTGCGGATCCGCGCGCGTCGATGCGCGCCCGACACGGCGCCGCGGCAGTCCCGCAAAATCCGCGCCGTGCCGCCGCACCGCCGCACGTCATGCAGCGCCGACGAGCCGGTAGCCGACGCCCGTCTCGGTGACGATATGCTCCGGCTGCGCAGGATCGCGCTCGAGCTTCTGGCGCAAGTGGGCCATGTAGATGCGCAGGTAGTGATGGCTTTCGACATGCGACGGCCCCCACACGTCGCGCAGCAGCTGGCGGTGCGTCAGCACGCGCCCGGCGTGGCGCACGAGCGTCGCGAGCAGCCGGTATTCGAGCGGCGTCAGGTGCACGATCTCGCCGTCGCGCCAGACCTGGCGCAACGCGAGGTCGACGCTGACGGTGCCGAAGCTCACCTTCGGCGATTCGTTCGCGCCGCCCTGGTTGCGCCGGCGCAGCTGCGCCCGGATCCGCGCGCGCAGCTCGGATACGCCGAACGGCTTGGTCAGGTAGTCGTCCGCGCCGGCATCGAGCGCGGCGACCTTCTCCTCTTCCTGCGTGCGCGCGGACAGCACGATCACCGGCACCTCGGACCAGCCGCGCAGTTCGCGGATCACGTCGAGCCCGTCGGTGTCGGGCAGGCCGAGATCGACGATCACGAGATCGGGCTTGCGCGTCGCCGCGTCGATCAGCCCCTGCTTGCCCGTCTCGGCCTCGAACACGGCGATGTCCTCCTCTTCGAGCGCGGCGCGCACGAAACGGCGGATCTGCTTTTCGTCCTCGATCAGGACGACGGTCAGGCTCGGTTCACTCATGGTCTGGCGATGATTCGGATGAGGATGGCGCGGGCAGCGCGTCGGGTTCGTCGTCGGGCGCGGCGGGCGTGTCCGGCGGCGTGTCGACCGGCAGCGTGAACCAGAAGCGCGCGCCGCTCACGCGGCCGTCGGGCGCGGTGCGGTTGAGCGCGCCGATTCTACCGCCGTGCGCCTCGACGATCGCGCGGCAGATCGCGAGGCCGAGCCCGATGCCGGGCGTCGCCGATTCCTTCTCGCCGCGCGTGAACTTGTCGAAGATCCGCGTTTCCATGCCGGGCGGCAGGCCGGGGCCGTAGTCGTCGACATGCACGCGCACGAACGGTCGTCCTTCGGGCTCGCCGTCGTCGGTCACGCGCTCCGCGCCGATCTCGATCGGTGTGTCGGGCGGCGTGTACTTCGCCGCGTTCTCGAACAGGTTGGTGAACAGGCGCTCCATCAGCACCGCGTCCATCTGCAGCAGCGGCAGGTCGGGCGGCAGCGCGACGCGCGCCGGATGGCGCGCGAGCACGCGCTTGCAGGCGGCGAGCGCCGCGCCGACGGTTTCCTCGAGCAGCGACCACTGGCGCTTGAGCTGCAGGCTGCCGGCCTGCAGCCGCGCCATGTCGAGCAGGTTCGTGACGATGCCGGTCATGCGCAGCGCCTCGTCGTGGATCGCGTCGACGAGCTCGCCCTCGCGCTGCGCGAGGCGCCCGGCTGCGGCCGCGTCGCCGCCCGCTGCGGCCGCGCGACCGTTCGCGAGCATCGACGAGAAGCCGACGATCGTCGTGAGCGGCGTGCGCAGGTCGTGCGAGATCGCCGACAGCAGCGAGTTGCGCAGCCGCTCGGATTCCATGCTGACGAGCGCGTCGCGCGCGATCTCGACGTAGTGCACGCGTTCGAGCGCGAGCGCGATCTGCGCGGCGAACGCATCGAGCATCCGCTGCTGCTCGGGCACTTCGAGCTCGCGCGGCTCTTTCGACGCGACCGCGAGCACGCCGCGCGTGCGCATCGGCGCCTTCAGCGGCAGGTACAGCGCGGCCGTCGCGGGCAGCGTGTCGGTGCCGCGGCCGGCCGGCTTCTGCTGGTCGTACACCCACTGGCCGACGTCGCTGTCGAGCTCGGCGCCGGTCAACGTGACGGCCGCGTCGGGATCCTCGATCTTCTGCTGCACCTGGTCCGCGCTGTCGGGCAGCAGGATCGCGACGCGCGCGCGGAACACCTCGCCCACGTGGCGGCTGCCGATCTCGACGATCTGCTCGGTCGTCAGCGCCGCGCCCAGCTCGCGCGCCATCGCGTAGATCGCGCCGGTGCGGCGTTCGCGGCGCTGCGCAATGTCGGCCGCGCGGGTCAGGCTCGACGTCAGGTGGCTGATCACGAGCGACGTCAGCAGCATCCCGAAGAAGGTCAGCAGGTACTGCGTGTCGCTGACCGACAGCGACATGCGCGGCGGCACGAAGAAGAAATCGAACGCCGCCACCGACAGGAACGACTGCAGCACGCCCGGGCCGCGTCCGAGCCGCACGGCCGAGAACACGACGCCGAGCAGGTACAGCATCACGAGATTGGTCAGGTCGAGCCGCTCGGCCACGAAGCTCGCGACCACCGTGATCGCCGCGCAGATCGCGGCCGCGTACGCGTAGTGGCGCGGCGGCGAACGATGTCCGCCGAGCCGCGCGAACGCGTCGCGCCAGTCGCGCGCGCGCGCATCGAGCGGCGCCGCGCGCACCTCGTCGCTCGCCGACGCGCGGATCAGCATCAGGTCGACGTCGCCGGCGCGCTCGGCGAGCTTGTCGCCGAACGGGCGTGCGAACCAGCGCGCGAGGCCGGTCTTCTGCGAGCCGCCCGCGACGAGCTTCGACACGTTGCGGACCTTCGCATAGCCGATCAGCGCGGCGACCGCATCGCCGCCGGCGAGCGTGGCCGTCTCCGCGCCGAGTTCGGCCGCGAGCTTCAGCGCGTCGAGCGTGCGCTGCCGCTGCGCATCGGGCAGCCGCTGCAGGCGCGGCGTCTCGACATAGACGGCGATCCAGTCGGCCTTCAGGCTCGCCGCCAGCCGCGCGGCCGCGCGCACCAGCGTCGGCGCCTCGGGGCCCGGCCCGACGCAGACCAGCAGGCGCTCGCGCGCCTGCCAGATGCGCTGGATCGAGCGATCCGCGCGGTATTCGCGCATCTGCGCGTCGACGCGATCGGCGGTGCGTCGCAGCGCGAGTTCGCGCAGCGCGATCAGGTTGCCCTTGCGGAAGAAGTTGCGCACCGCGCGCTCGGCCTGCTGCGCGAGATAGACCTTGCCGTCGCGCATCCGCGCGAGCAGTTCCTCGGCCGGCAGGTCGACCAGCGTGACCTCGTCGGCCGCGTCGAACACGCGGTCGGGCACGGTCTCCCAGACGCGGATGCCGGTGATCGCGCCGACCACGTCGTTCAGGCTTTCGAGATGCTGGACGTTGACGGTCGTATAGACGTCGATGCCCGCGTCGAGCAGCTCGTACACGTCCTGCCAGCGCTTCAGGTGCCGCGCGCCCTGCACGTTCGAATGCGCGAGCTCGTCGACGAGGATCAGCTGCGGCGCGCGCGCAAGCGCGGCGTCGAGATCGAATTCGGCGAGCGTGCGGCCGCGATAGTCGATGCGCGCGAGCGGCAGCACGTCGAGGCCGTCGAGCAGCGCGGCGGTTTCGCCGCGGCCGTGCGTCTCGACGATGCCGACCACGACGTCGACGCCGTCCTGCCGGCGCTGGCGCGCGGCCTGCAGCATCGCATAGGTCTTGCCGACGCCGGCCGATGCGCCGAAGAAGATCTTGAGCTGGCCGCGCCGCTGCTTTTCCTCGTCGCGTTGCAGCTTGTCGAGCAGTTGGTCGGGATCGGGGCGGTTCATGCTGGCGGAAGGCGGAGCGCCCGGGGGCGCGCAAGTGAGAGCATTGTCGATCCAAATCGCCACAAAAGGCAAAGACGGCGCGCGCGCCGTCGAAAAACCCGCGCCCGGCGCGGCGCGGGCCGCACCGGACGGCGTGTGCCGCGCCGCGCGCTCAGTGCGCGGCCTGCGCCGCGTCGAGTGCGAGGTTCAGCTTCAGCACGTTCACGCGCGGTTCGCCGAGCACGCCGAACTGGCGCCCCGTCGTGTTCGCGGCGACGAGCCGCGCGACCGCGTCGGGCGCCAGCTTGCGCGCCTTCGCGACGCGCTCGACCTGGTAGGCGGCGGCGGCCGGCGTGATCTCCGGATCGAGGCCGCTGGCCGACGCCGTCACGAGGTCGACCGGCACCGGCTGCGACAGGTCGGTGCCCGCGTCCCGCAGCGCGGCGAGGCGCGCCTTCACCTGCTCGGCGAGCGACGGGTTCAGCGGGCCGAGGTTCGAGCCGCCGGAGCCGGTCGCGTTGTACGGCATCGGCGAGGTGGCCGACAGGCGCCCCCAGAAGTACTTCGGCGCGTCGAACTGCTGGCCGATCAGCGCGGAGCCGACGACCTGGCCGTTGCGCTCGATCAGGCTGCCGTTCGCCTGCGACGGGAACACGGCCTGGCCGAACGCGGTCAGCACCGCCGGATACGCGAGCCCCGTGACGGCGGTCAGTACGGCGAAGATCACGACGAGCGGACGAATCAACGATTTCATGATGGTTCCTTCGAGTGGCGCATCAGGCCCAGCCGAGCGCGGCGAGCGTCATGTCGATCAGCTTGATGAACGGGAACGGCAGCAGCACGCCGCCGAGGCCGTACACCAGCAGGTTGCGGCGCAGCAGCGACGCGGCGCCGAGCGGCCGGTAGGTGACGCCCTTCAGCGCGAGCGGAATCAGCGCGACGATGATCAGCGCGTTGAAGATCACGGCCGACAGGATCGCCGACGCCGGCGAGCTCAGATGCATGATGTCGAGCACCTTCAGCTGCGGATAGGTGGTCACGAACGCGGCCGGGATGATCGCGAAATACTTCGCGATGTCGTTCGCGATCGAGAACGTCGTCAGCGAGCCGCGCGTCATCAGCATCTGCTTGCCGATCTCGACGATCTCGATCAGCTTGGTCGGATTCGAGTCGAGGTCGACCATGTTGCCGGCTTCCTTCGCGGCCTGCGTGCCGGTGTTCATCGCGACCGCGACGTCGGCCTGCGCGAGCGCCGGCGCGTCGTTGGTGCCGTCGCCCGTCATCGCGACGAGGCGCCCGGCCGCCTGATGCTCGCGGATCGTCGCGAGCTTGGTTTCCGGCGTCGCTTCCGCGAGGAAGTCGTCGACGCCCGCCTCCGCCGCGATCGCCGCGGCCGTCAGCCGGTTGTCGCCCGTCACCATCACGGTCTTGATGCCCATCTTGCGCAGTTCCGCGAAGCGCTCCTTGATGCCGCCCTTCACGATGTCCTTCAGCTCGATCACGCCGAGCACGCGCGCCGCGCCCTGCTGCAGGTCGGCCACGACGAGCGGCGTGCTGCCGCGGCGCGCGACGTCGTCGACCGCGCGCCGCACTTCGTCGGGAAAGCGGCTGCCGTGCGTCTCGACATAGCGCTTGATCGCGTCGGCCGCGCCCTTGCGGATCTCGCGGCCGGGCAGGTCGACGCCGCTCATGCGCGTCTGCGCGGAGAAGCCGAGGAAGGTCGCATGCAGCTGCGCCATGTCGCGCTGGCGGATGTTGAAGCGCTCCTTCGCGAGCACGACGATGCTGCGGCCTTCCGGCGTCTCGTCGGCGAGCGACGACAGCTGCGCGGCATCGGCGAGCGCCTCCTCCGTCACGCCGGGCGCCGGCACGAACAGCGACGCCTGGCGATTGCCGAGCGTGATCGTGCCGGTCTTGTCGAGCAGCAGCACGTCGACGTCGCCCGCTGCCTCGACCGCGCGGCCCGACGTCGCGATCACGTTCGCCTGCATCATCCGGCTCATCCCGGCCACGCCGATCGCAGACAGCAGGCCGCCGATCGTCGTCGGAATCAGGCACACGAGCAGCGCGACCAGCGCGGTGATCGTCACCACGTGGCCGGCCTTCATCGCGTCGACCGAGAACATCGAGAACGGCAGCAGCGTCGCCGTCGCGAGCAGCATCACGATCGTCAGCGCGACGAGCAGGATCGTCAGCGCGACTTCGTTCGGCGTCTTCTTGCGCTTCGCGCCCTCGACCATCGCGATCATCCGGTCGAGGAACGCCTCGCCGGGATTCGCGGTGACCTGCACGACGATCCAGTCGGACAGCACGCGCGTGCCGCCCGTCACCGACGAGAAGTCGCCGCCCGACTCGCGGATCACCGGCGCGGATTCGCCGGTGATCGCCGATTCGTCGACCGACGCGACGCCGTCGACGACCTCGCCGTCGGCCGGAATCACGTCGCCGGCCTCGACCAGCACGACGTCGCCGCGGCGCAGGTCGGACGCGGTCGTGATGCGGATCGGCGACTTCGGATGCGGCTCGTTGAGCTTCTTCGCCATCACGTCCTTCTTCGCGCTGCGCAGCGACGCGGCCTGCGCCTTCGAGCGCCCTTCGGCGAGCGCCTCCGCGAAGTTCGCGAACAGCACCGTGAACCACAGCCACAGCGCGATTGCGAGGATGAAGCCGGCCGGCGCCTCGGCCTGCCCCGTGAGCGCGGCGATCCACAGCACCGTCGTCAAAATGCTGCCGACGTACACGCAGAACATCACCGGATTGCGGAACTGCGTGCGCGGCGTGAGTTTCTTGAACGACTCCACGATCGCCGGGCGCACGAGCGCCGGGTCGAACATGGAGCGGGTAGCGGAATGTTGAGTCATTGCGATCTCTTCGATGCCTTGTCGTTTCGGCCGCGCGTCATGCGCCCAGCCACATCATCAGATGCTCGACGCCCGGGCCGAGCGCGAGCGCCGGCACGTAGGTCAGCGCGCCGACCAGCAGCACCGTGCCGAGCAGCAGCACGACGAACAGCGGGCCGTGCGTCGGCAGCGTGCCGCTCGTCACCGCGATGCGCTTCTTCGCCGCGAGCGAGCCGGCGATCGCCAGCACCGGCACGATCGTGCCGAAGCGGCCGAACCACATCGCGATCGCGGTCATCCAGTTGTAGAACGGCGTGCCGACCGTCAGGCCCGCAAACGCGCTGCCGTTGTTGTTCGCGGCCGAGCTGAACGCGTAGAGGATTTCCGAGAAGCCGTGCGGGCCCGGGTTCGCGATGCCGGCCCTGCCTGCGTCGGCGAGCACGGCGATCGACGTGCCGAGCAGCACCAGCAGCGGCGTGAGCAACACGACGATCGACACCATCTTCATCTCGTACGACTCGATCTTCTTGCCGACGTATTCGGGCGTGCGGCCGATCATCAGCCCCGCGACGAACACCGCGAGCAGCGCGAACACGAGCATCCCGTAGAGTCCCGAGCCGACCCCGCCGTACACCACCTCGCCGAGCTGCATCAGCAGCATCGGCACGAGGCCGCCGAGCGGCGTCAGCGAATCGTGCATCGTGTCGACCGCGCCGCACGACGCGGCCGTGGTCGCGACCGTGAAGATGCCGGTCTGCGCGATGCCGAAGCGCGTTTCCTTGCCTTCCATGTTGCCGCCCGGCTGCAGCGCGCTCGTCGACTGGTCGACGTGCAGTGCAGCGAGCGTCGGATTGCCGGCCTGCTCGGCGCTCAGCTCGACGCCGATCGCGACCGCGAACGCGACCGTCATCGCCGCGAGCACCGCGATGCCCTGGCGGCGGTCGCCGATCATGCGGCCGAACACGAGACACAGCGCGGCCGGGATGATCAGGATCGAGAAGATCTGCAGGAAGTTCGCGAACGGCGTCGGGTTCTCGTACGGATGCGCGGAGTTCGCGTTGAAGAAGCCGCCGCCGTTGGTGCCGAGCATCTTGATCGCTTCCTGCGACGCGACCGGGCCCATCGCGAGCGTCTGCTTCGTGAGCGGCGTGGGCACCGTCACCGCATTGCCCTTGTCGTCCTTGAGCGGGTTGCCCTGCGCGTCGAGCTTCGGTGCCGCATAGGTGCTCGCCTGCAGCACCGGCACGTCCTGGTACGCCTTCAGGTTCTGGATCACGCCCTGGCTCATCAGCAGCGCGGCAACGATCGCCGCCATCGGCACCAGCACGTAGAGCGTCACGCGCGTCAGGTCGACCCAGAAGTTGCCGATCGTCTGCGCGGTGTGGCGCGCGAAGCCGCGGATCAGCGCGATCACGACGACGATGCCGGTCGCCGCCGACAGGAAGTTCTGCACGGTCAGGCCGAGCATCTGCGTCAAGTAGCTGACCGTCTGCTCGGGCGTGTAGTCCTGCCAGTTCGTGTTGGTGACGAAGCTGACGGCCGTGTTGAACGCGCCGTCGACCGTCATCGCGCCGAACTGCTGCGGGTTGCCCGGCAGCAGGCCCTGCACGCGCAGCAGCGCATAGAGGAACAGCGCGCCGAGCGCGTTGAACGCGATCGTCGCGATCGCATACTGCTTCCAGTTCATCTCGGTGCCGGCATCGACGCCGGCGATGCGGTACAGCACGCGTTCGAGCGGCCCGAACACGCGCACGACGCGCGAGCTGCCGTCCATCACGGCCGACAGGTAGCGCGCAACCGGCACGGCCGCGGCCAGCAGCATGACGATGAACAGCAGCGCCTGAAACAGGTTGTTCGCGTTCATTCGATGTCCTCCGCGCGCAGCAGCGCATAGACGAGATACGCGAACAACAGGGCGGTCGAAGTGCCCGCCAGCCATAGCATCCAGGTCATGCTCGCCCCCCGCGGCCGTATTGCGCGAGCTTGTCGCAACCGGCGATCAAACCGAGGATCAGCGCGGTGAAGAGCACCAGTGCGCCGATGAAAACCCCATCCATTTTTGTGTTCTCCGTCGTCGAAATCGGACGACTAGAACCTTATGGGAACGCGCGTAAAGGGCGGGTCAAAGGTGATCGGGCGGGTATAAAAAGCGTGTAAACGGACGGCGGCAGGCGGGTGCGCGTCGGACGGCGCGGCTGCGCCGTCCGGGAGGCGAAAGGAAGGCTGGCGCCGGCGGCATGCCGGCGCGCCGCGTCGGATCAGGGAACGAGGAGCGTCGATCCGGTCGTCTTGCGCGACTCGAGATCGGCGTGCGCGCGGCCGACTTCCGCGAGCGGATAGCGCTGGTTGATGCTGGTCTTCACCTTGCCCGACTGGATCACGTCGAACAGCTCGGTGGCGGCCGCTTCGAGATCGGCACGCTTCGCGATGTACGAGAACAGCGTCGGCCGCGTGAAGAACAGCGAGCCGCGCGACGAGAATTCCTTCGAGTCGATCGGCGGCAGCGGGCCCGACGCGTTGCCGAAGCTGACGAAATAGCCGAGCGGCGCAAGGCTGTCGAGCGAGCCGATGTAGGTGTCCTTGCCGATCGAATCGTAGACGACCGGCACGCCGGCGCCGTTCGTGAGGTCCTTCACGCGCTGCGTGAAGTTCTCGCGCGTATAGACGACCGGATGATCGCAGCCGTGCGCCTTCGCGAGCTCGGCCTTCTCGTCGGAACCGACCGTACCGATCACGGTCGCGCCGAGCGCCTTCGCCCACTGGCACACCAGCAGGCCGACGCCGCCGGCCGCCGCATGGATCACGATCGTGTCGCCGGCCTTCACCGGGTACGTGCGGCGCAGCAGGTAATGCGCGGTCAGGCCCTGCAGCATCACCGACGCCGCGTCGTCGTAGCCGATGCCGTCAGGCAGCTTCACGACGCGCTCGGCCGACAGCACGCGTTCCTGCGCATATGCGCCCGGCGGCTGCGCGACATACGCGACGCGGTCGCCGACCTTCAGCGCGCTCACGCCATCGCCGACGGCCGTGACCTCGCCGGCCGCCTCCATCCCGAGACCGCCGGGCAGCGGCTGCGGATAGAGGCCGGTGCGGAAATACACGTCGATGTAGTTGAGCCCGACCGCATGCTGGCGGATCCGGACTTCGCCCGCGTTCGGCGCGCCGACCTCGACATCGACCCATTTCATGACATCTGGGCCGCCCGGCTGGTCGTATCGGATTGCTTTCGGCATCGTTTCGCTCCTCGTTCTCAATCGGTCAGGTCATATTCGGATCGCCGACGCACCGGCCGGCAAGCCGCCGGATCCGAAGTCCGACGGGCCGGCGCGCCGCGACGCTCGATTCTCGCGCGTCGCGGCGCGCCATGCATGGCCCTGACGGCAACAGGGGCAATCGACGGGGCAAGCGTGCGGCGTGCCTGCGTTCGTCGAGGCCCTAGTCCCGCATCTTCCGCGCCAGGTCGTCGAGCAGCATCCGCGCGGTCGCGACGTTGGTCGCCACCGGCACGTTGTGCACGTCGCATGCGCGCACCAGCGCGGTGATGTCGGGATCATGCGGCTGCGCGGTCATCGGGTCGCGCAGGAACACGACGATGTCGACGCGGCCTTCGGCCAGTTCCGCACCGATCTGCAGGTCGCCGCCGAGCGGCCCCGACAGCTTGCGCTCGACCTCGAGCCCGTGCGCGGCCGCGATGCGCCCGCCCGTCGTGCCCGTGCCGACCAGCCGGCATTGCGCGAGCGTGTCGCGATATTCACCCGCGAGCGCGACGATCTCGTCCTTCTTCGCGTCGTGCGCAATCAGTGCGATACGAGTGTTGCTCATCTCCAGATCCTTCGTGGTTCGGTTGTTATGGTCGGGGTGGCGCGGCGCGTCAGAACGTGCCCGGATACGCGCCGCCGTCGAGCAGCCAGTTCTGCCCGGTGATATAGCCCGCGTGCGCGCTGCACAGGAACGCGCAGGCCGCGCCGAACTCGTCGCGCCGGCCCAGCCGCCCGGCCGGAATCTCCTTCGCGCGCCGCGCGCGCATCTCGTCGACCGTCACGCCCTGCGCTTTCGCCGACGCGGACAGCGTGGTCGCGATGCGGTCGGTGTCGAACAGCCCCGGCAGCAGGTTGTTGATCGTCACGCCATGCGGCGCGACCTTGCGCGCCAGCCCGGCGACGAAGCCGGTCAGCCCGGAGCGCGCGCCGTTCGACAGCGCGAGCACGTCGATCGGCGCCTTGACCGCCGAGCTCGTGATGTTGACGATCCGGCCGAAGCGGCGCGCGATCATGCCGTCGACGGTCGCGCGGATCAGCTCGATCGGCGTCAGCATGTTCGCCTCGAGCGCGCGGATCCAGTCGTCGTGCGAGAAGTCGCGGAAGTCGCCCGGCGGCGGGCCGCCCGCATTCGTCACGAGAATGTCGGGCTGCGGGCACGCCGCGAGCGCGGCCGCACGGCCGTCGGGCGTCGTGATGTCGCAGGCGACCGCGGCGATCGACACGTTCGACGCCGCGCGGATCTCCTCCGCGGTTTCCTCGAGCGTGTCGCGCGTGCGCGCGACGATCACGAGGTTCACGCCTTCGGCGGCCAGCGCTTCCGCGCAGCCGCGCCCGAGCCCCTTGCTCGCCGCGCACACGAGCGCGGTCTTTCCTTCGATGCCGAGATCCATCGTCGATTCCTCTGTGGCGACGCGCGTCGGGCGAACGGTCGTACGCGACGCGCGGTGGGTAATGAGACGTCGATATTATCCGGATCGTGCGGCGCGCCTTGGTAAAATTGCGGCCATCAGCGCGCCGCGGGCCTTGCGCCCGCCGCCGCCCCCGATCCTCTTTTGCCGCCAAGGCGCCCCCGTCATGAAACAGGACAGCCGCTTCCCGAATCTCTTCATCACCGATCACCCGCTGATCCAGCACAAGCTCACGCACATGCGCGACAAGGACACGTCGACCCGCACGTTCCGCGAGCTGCTGCGCGAAATCACGCTGCTGATGGGCTACGAGATCACCCGCAACCTGCCGATCACGACCAAGCGGGTCGAAACCCCGCTGGTCGCGATCGACGCGCCCGTGATCGCGGGCAAGAAACTGGCGATCGTGCCGGTGCTGCGCGCGGGCATCGGGATGTCGGACGGCCTGCTCGACCTGGTGCCGTCGGCCCGCGTCGGCCATATCGGCGTGTACCGCGCGGAGGATCATCGCCCGGTCGAATACCTGGTGCGCCTGCCCGACCTCGAGGACCGGATCTTCATCCTGTGCGACCCGATGGTCGCGACCGGCTACTCGGCCGTGCATGCGGTCGACGTGCTCAAGCGCCGCAACGTGCCGGCCGCGAACATCATGTTCGTCGCGCTGGTCGCCGCGCCCGAGGGCGTGCAGGTGTTCCAGGACGCGCACCCGGACGTGAAGCTGTTCGTCGCATCGCTCGATTCGCACCTGAACGAGCATGCATACATCGTGCCGGGCCTCGGCGACGCGGGCGACCGCCTGTTCGGCACCAAGAACTGACGCCGGCCGCGCCGGCAGCCGCGCCGCGCACGGTGCGGCGCCCCGCCCCGGCCGTTCGGCCCATGCGCGGCGGCCCCGAAGCGGCGGTCGCCGCGTGATAAAATCACGATCCACTCGACACGCGCGGCCCCGCGGCATCACGCCCGCCACAACGGCCGCCGATTCAACGACACATTGGCACAATCGCCCGCGCGAGCGCGCCCGGGCACGGAGAAAGGTATGGCTGGTCACTCGAAATGGGCCAACATCAAGCATAAGAAGGCAGCGGCCGACGCGAAGCGCGGCAAGGTCTGGACCCGCCTGATCAAGGAAATCCAGGTCGCGGCCCGTCTCGGCGGCGGCGACGTCAACTCGAACCCGCGCCTGCGTCTGGCGGTCGACAAGGCGGCCGACGCGAACATGCCGAAGGACAACGTCAAGCGCGCGATCGATCGCGGCGTCGGCGGCGCGGACGGCGCGAACTACGAGGAAATCCGCTACGAAGGCTACGGCATCGGCGGCGCGGCGATCATCGTCGACACGCTGACCGACAACCGCACGCGCACCGTCGCGGAAGTCCGCCACGCGTTCTCGAAGTTCGGCGGCAACATGGGCACCGACGGCTCGGTCGCGTTCATGTTCGATCACGTCGGCCAGTTCCTGTTCGCGCCCGGCACGTCGGAAGACGCGCTGATGGAAGCGGCGCTCGAAGCCGGCGCGGACGACGTCAGCACGAACGACGACGGCTCGATCGAAGTGCTGTGCGACTGGCAAGCCTTCTCGGCAGTGAAGGACGCGCTCGAAGCGGCCGGCTTCAAGGCCGAGCTCGCCGAAGTGACGATGAAGCCGCAGAACGAAGTCGAATTCACCGGCGACGACGCGGTAAAGATGCAGAAGCTCCTGGACGCGATCGAAAACCTCGACGACGTGCAGGAGGTGTATACGAACGCCGTCATCGTCGAGGAATGAGATGCCGGCCGCCGCTCGCTCGCGATGGCGGCGGCCCGACCGATTCCGCGGCCGGCGCGCCTGAGCGTGCCGGCCGCCCTGTTTTCTAGTCTGCGGGGAATCCCATGAAACTACTCGTCGTCGGTTCCGGCGGCCGCGAACATGCGCTGGCGTGGAAGCTCGCGCAAGCGCCGCGCGTCCAGATGGTCTACGTCGCGCCCGGCAATGGCGGCACGGCGCAGGACGAGCGTCTGAAGAACGTCGATATCACGTCGCTCGACGAACTCGCCGATTTCGCGGAACGCGAAAGCGTCGCGTTCACGCTGGTCGGGCCGGAAGCGCCGCTTGCGGCCGGCATCGTCAACCTGTTCCGCGCGCGCGGCCTGAAGATCTTCGGGCCGACCCGCGAAGCCGCGCAGCTCGAAAGCTCGAAGGATTTCGCGAAGGCGTTCATGAAGCGCCACGGCATCCCGACCGCCGACTACGAAACCTTCTCCGACACGGCCGCCGCGCACGCGTACATCGACGCGAAGGGCGCGCCGATCGTCGTGAAGGCCGACGGCCTCGCGGCCGGCAAGGGCGTGGTCGTCGCGATGACGCTGGAAGAAGCGCACGCGGCCGTCGACATGATGCTGTCGGACAACAAGCTCGGCGATGCCGGCGCACGCGTCGTGATCGAGGAATTCCTCGACGGCGAGGAAGCCAGCTTCATCGTGATGGTCGACGGCAAGCACGCGCTCGCGCTCGCCTCGAGCCAGGACCACAAGCGCCTGCTCGACGAGGATCGCGGCCCGAACACCGGCGGCATGGGCGCGTATTCGCCCGCGCCGATCGTCACGCCGCAGATGCACGCGCGCGTGATGCGCGAGATCATCATGCCGACCGTGCGCGGGATGGAGAAGGACGGCATCCGCTTCACCGGCTTCCTGTATGCGGGCCTGATGATCGACAAGGACGGCAATCCGCGCACGCTGGAATTCAACTGCCGGATGGGCGACCCGGAGACGCAGCCGATCATGGCGCGCCTGAAGAGCGATTTCTCGAAGGTCGTCGAGCAGGCGATCGCGGGCACGCTCGACACGGTCGAGCTCGACTGGGACCGCCGCACCGCGCTCGGCGTCGTGCTGGCCGCGCACGGCTACCCGGACGCGCCGCGCAAGGGCGACCGCATCAACGGGATCCCGGCCGAAACCGAGCAGGCCGTGACGTTCCATGCGGGCACCACGCTCGCCGACGGCGACAAGCTCGTCACGTCGGGCGGCCGCGTGCTGTGCGTGGTCGGCCTCGCCGATTCGGTGCGCGAAGCGCAGCAGCATGCGTACGACGCGATCAACCAGATCAATTTCGAAGGCATGCAGTATCGCCGCGACATCGGCTACCGCGCGCTCAATCGCAAGAGCGCGTGACGCTGGCCGCGGGTGCGCCGCGACGCGGCGCGCCCTGTCCTCTGCCGGGGTTCGATAGAATGCCCGGCAGAAGCCTTTTTTACGGCCCCCGCAGGCGGGGGCGCCCAGTCCACATGACCGATTCGACCTACGACGTGGCGCGCGTGCGCACGTATCTCCAGGACCTGCAGACGCGCATCGCCGATGCGCTCGGCGCACTCGACGGCACGCCGCTCGCGACCGATGCCTGGCAGCGCGGTCCCGCCGAGCGGCTGCGCGGCGGCGGCTGCACGCGGATCCTCGAAGGCGGCCGCGTGTTCGAGCGCGCGGGAATCGGCTTTTCCGACGTCGCGGGCGATGCGCTGCCGCCGTCGGCGAGCGCGGCGCGCCCGCAGCTCGCGGGCCGCGGCTTCGAGGCGCTCGGCGTGTCGCTGGTGCTGCACCCGCGCAACCCGTACTGCCCGACCGTGCACATGAACGTGCGGATGCTGATCGCGACGAAGCCCGGCGAAGCGCCGGTCTTCTGGTTCGGCGGCGGCATGGACCTGACCCCGGTGTACGGCTTCGAGGACGACGCCCGGCATTTCCACCAGACCTGCAAGGACGCGCTCGATCCGTTCGGCGCCGAACTGTACCCGCGCTTCAAGAAGTGGTGCGACGAGTATTTCTTCCTGAAGCACCGCAACGAGATGCGCGGCATCGGCGGGATCTTCTTCGACGATTTCTCCGAGCCCGGATTCGAACGGTCGTTTGACATGATGCGCAGCGTCGGCGACGCGTTCCTGTCGGCCTACCTGCCGATCGTCGAGCGCCGCGTCGACCTGCCGTACGGCGAGCGCGAGCGCGAGTTCCAGGCCTATCGCCGCGGCCGCTACGTCGAATTCAACCTGGTATTCGACCGCGGCACGCTGTTCGGCCTGCAAAGCGGCGGCCGCACCGAGTCGATCCTGATGTCGATGCCGCCGGTCGCGAACTGGCGCTACAACTGGCAGCCCGAGCCGGGTTCGCCGGAAGCGCGCCTGTACAGCGACTTCATCGTGCCGCGCGACTGGGTCTGAGCCCGCCGCGCTGCCCCGCCCCAACAAAAGGACGCGTTTTCTGGACACCACCGCCCGCCCCGCCCCGCTGCCGCGCCGTATCGGCCTGCTGGGCGGCACGTTCGACCCGATCCACGACGGCCATCTCGCGCTCGCGCGCCGTTTCGCCGAGGTGCTCGACCTGACCGAAGTCGTGCTGCTGCCCGCCGGGCAGCCGTACCAGAAACGGGACGTGTCGGCCGCCGAGCATCGGCTCGCGATGACGCGCGCGGCCGCCGCGTCGCTTTCGCTGCCGGGCGCGAGCGTCAGCGTCGCGACCGACGAGATCGAGCACGAAGGCCCGACCTACACGGTCGACACGCTCGCGCGCTGGCGCGAGCGGATCGGCCCCGACGCGTCGCTGTCGCTGCTGATCGGCGCCGACCAGCTCGTGCGCCTCGACACGTGGCGCGACTGGCGCAGGCTGTTCGACTACGCGCACATCTGCGCGGCGACGCGCCCGGGCTTCGACCTCGGCGCGGCGTCGCCGGCCGTCGCGCAGGAAATCGCCGCGCGGCAGGCCGGCGCCGACCAGCTGAAGGCCACGCCGGCCGGCCGGCTGCTGATCGACACGACGCTCGCGTTCGACATCGCCGCGACCGACATCCGCGCGCACCTGCGCGAATGCCTCGCGCGTCGCGCCCGGATGCCCGACGCGTCGGCCGAGCATGTGCCGGCCGCCGTCTGGGCCTATATTCTTCAACATCGTCTCTACCATTCCTGATTCCATGGATATCCGCAAACTGCAGCGCGTGATCGTCGACGCCCTCGAAGACGTCAAGGCGCAAGACATCAAGGTGTTCAACACCAGCCACCTGACCGAACTGTTCGACCGCGTGGTCGTCGCATCGGGCACCTCCAACCGCCAGACCAAGGCGCTCGCGTCGAGCGTGCGCGAGAAGGTCAAGGAAGCCGGCGGCGACGTCGTCAGCTCCGAAGGCGAAGATACCGGCGAATGGGTGCTGGTCGACTGCGGCGACGCGGTCGTGCACATCCTCCAGCCGGCGCTGCGCCAGTACTACAACCTCGAGGAAATCTGGGGCGACAAGCCGGTGCGGATGAAGCTCGGCGGCGGCAAGGGCCCGAACGGCGCGGCCGGGGCGAGCGACGACGAAGACGACGAGGAAGAAGCCGCACCGGCCCGCCCGGCGCGCAAGACGGCCGCCCGCCGCCGTTAAGCTGCCCGAATCGTCCCGATGAAGCTTTACATCCTCGCGGTCGGCCACAAGATGCCCGGCTGGATCGCGTCCGGCTTCGACGAATACACGAAGCGGATGCCGCCCGAGCTGCGCATCGAGCTGCGCGAGATCAAGCCCGAACTGCGTTCGGGCGGCCGCAGCGCCGAAAGCGTGATGGCGGCCGAGCGGCAGAAGATCGAGGCCGCGCTGCCGAAGGGCGCGCGCATCGTCGCGCTCGACGAGCGCGGCCGCGACTGGACCACGATGCAGCTCGCACAGGCGCTGCCGGGCTGGCAGCAGGACGGTCGCGACGTCGCGTTCGTGATCGGCGGCGCCGACGGGCTCGATCCCGAACTGAAAGGCCGCGCCGACCTGCTGCTGCGCATCTCCAGCATGACGCTGCCGCACGGCATGGTGCGCGTGCTGCTCGCCGAACAGCTTTACCGCGCGTGGAGCATCACGCAGAATCACCCCTACCACCGCGCCTGACGCGTCGTCCTCGCGACGCGCGCCGCGCGCGCTCAACGAGATAACGACACCATGCCGTCCAGCCCCTCCTCCTCCGAACGCTTCCCGACCCTTTATCTCGCTTCGCAAAGCCCGCGCCGCCAGGAACTGCTGCAGCAGATCGGCGTGCGCTTCGAACTGCTGCTGCCGCGCGCCGACGAGGACGCCGAGGCGCTGGAGGCCGAACTGCCCGGCGAGTCCGCCGACACGTACGTGCAGCGCGTGACCGTCGCGAAGGCCGAAGCCGCGCGTGCGCGGCTCGTCGCGAGCGGCAGGCCGGCCGCGCCGGTGCTGGTCGCGGACACCACCGTGACGATCGACGGCGCGATCCTCGGCAAGCCGGCCGACGCGGCCGACGCGCTCGCGATGCTGACGCGCCTCGCCGGCCGCGCACATGAAGTGCTGACCGCGGTCGCGGTGGTCGGCGCCGACGGCGCGCTGCTGCCGCCCGCGCTGTCGCGCTCGTCGGTGCGCTTCGCGGCCGCGCCGCGCGACGCGTTCGCGCGCTACGTCGAGACCGGCGAGCCGTTCGGCAAGGCGGGCGCGTATGCGATCCAGGGTCGCGCGGCCGAGTTCGTCGAGCGAATCGACGGTTCCCATTCAGGTATCATGGGTCTGCCCCTTTTTGAGACCGCCGCGCTGCTGCGCGCCGCCCGCGTCGCTTTCTGAACCGCACCATGAACGAAGAAATCCTGATCAACCTCACGCCGCAGGAAACGCGGGTCGCACTCGTCCAGCAAGGCGCGGTGCAGGAACTTCACGTCGAGCGCACGCTGTCGCGCGGACGGGTCGGCAACATCTATCTCGGCAAGGTCGTGCGCGTGCTGCCCGGCATGCAGTCGGCGTTCATCGACATCGGCCTCGAACGCGCGGCCTTCCTGCACGTCGCCGACATCTGGCAGCCGCGCATCGCGGGCGAGCCGCCGTCGGCCGCCGCCCACCAGCCGATCGAGAAGACCGTGTTCGAGGGCCAGACGCTGATGGTCCAGGTGATCAAGGATCCGATCGGCACGAAGGGCGCACGGCTGTCGACGCAGGTCAGCATCGCGGGCCGCACGCTCGTCTACCTGCCGCAGGAGCCGCATATCGGCATCTCGCAGAAGATCGAGAGCGAAGCCGAGCGCGAAGCCGTGCGCGCGCGCCTGACGGCCGTGATCCCGCCGGACGAGAAAGGCGGCTATATCGTGCGCACGATCGCCGAGGATGCGACCTCGGACGAGCTGGCCGGCGACGTCGCGTACCTGCGCAAGACCTGGGCGACGATCGTCGCGCAGGCGCAGCGGCTGCCGGCGACGAGCCTGCTGTACCAGGATCTCGACCTCGCGCAGCGCGTGCTGCGCGACTTCGCGAACGACGACACGACGCGCATCCAGGTCGATTCGCGCGAAACCTACCAGCGCCTCGCCGATTTCGCGGCCGAATTCACGCCGGCCGTGAGCCCGAAGCTGCACCACTACACCGGCGAGCGGCCGCTGTTCGACCTGTACAACATCGAGACGGAGATCCAGCGCGCGCTGTCGCGCCGCGTCGACCTGAAGTCGGGCGGCTACCTGATGATCGACCAGACCGAGGCGATGACGACGATCGACGTGAACACCGGCGGCTACGTCGGCGCGCGCAACTTCGACGACACGATCTTCAAGACCAACCTCGAGGCCGCGCATACGATCGCGCGGCAGCTGCGGCTGCGCAATCTCGGCGGGATCATCATCATCGACTTCATCGACATGGAGAACGCCGAGCATCGCGACGCGGTGCTGTCCGAGCTGAAGAAGGCGCTGTCGCGCGACCGCACGCGCGTGACCGTCAACGGCTTCTCGCAGCTGGGGCTCGTCGAGATGACGCGCAAGCGCACGCGCGAATCGCTCGCGCACGTGCTGTGCGAGCCCTGCCCGACCTGCCAGGGCAAGGGCCAGGTGAAGACGTCGCGCACCGTGTGCTACGACATCCTGCGCGAGATCCTGCGCGAGTCGCGCCAGTTCAATCCGCGCGAATTCCGCGTGATCGCCGCGCAGCAGGTGATCGACCTGTTTCTCGACGAGGAGTCGCAGCATCTCGCGATGCTGATCGACTTCATCGGCAAGCCGGTGTCGCTGCAGGTGGAGTCGAATTTGAGTCAGGAGCAGTACGACATCGTCTTGATGTAAATCCGCGCTGAATGCCGGCGCGTGCCGCGCCTTCGATCGTCAGCGCCGGCACGAACCATGCGCATGGAAGGACGGCGCGACCTCGCTCGCCGGATCGGCGGCAGCCACAGGCATGCCGGGTTCCCGGCGAACGCCGCTCACTGGCCGAGCGGTCGCTGCACGGCCAGCCTGTTCGTCACCGACGTCACGCCGGCGACCTCCCTTGCGACCTGCTCGACCGTCTCGAGCTGCGACGCCTCGGCGACCGTGCCGTTCAGCGTGATCGCGCCGCCCTTCGCGGTCACGCTGATGCTGCCCGCGTCGATCTCCCGGTGCCGGGCGAGCGCCGCGTAGACCTTGCGCCGCAGCGCGCGGTTCGCCTGCCGCATCACCTTCGCACGCGTGCCCGCGGACGCGGCGCCTCCCACGCCGGCCGGCGCGCTCGCCGCCATGCCCGCCGACGCCCCCGACTGCGCCCCTGCGCCGATCGACACCGCCGCGACAGCGACGCCGAGCGCTGCTCGAATGCCATGCCCCATCTTCATCGTCGTTGTTCTCCGTTTCGCTTTCACATCGTCAGAAGGTGTGTCGCATGCCGATCATCGCGGCGGTCGTCGACACGCCCGGCGCGACGGGCTGACCGTATGTGATTGTCTGGTTCATCGTGCCGTGGTTCGCGACGTAGCCGACCTGCGCATAGACCATCGTGCGCTTCGACAGGCTGTATTCGGCGCCCGCCGCGTATTCGCTCGAATGGTTCGCGCCGTTGTTGCGATCCTTCAGGTAGTAGTAGCCCGACGTGATCCGGAAGAACGGGCTGAACTGGTAGCCGAGGCCGCCGGAAATCATTTCGTAGTTCGTGCGGCTCGTGTTCGACGGATTCTTGCCGATCGCGTACGACGCCGACACCGACAATCCGCTGAACGTGTACTTCGCACCGACGTAGTAGAAGCGATTGTTGGCCAGACCGGTCGGCGTCGCCGCCGCGGTGTTGGTGTCGTGTGCGTTGTAGTAAACCGCCGCGAGATTGAGCCCGTAGTTCGAATACCTGAGCACCGCCGACTCGCGCGCGCCGCCCTGGATCTGCCCCGGCACGCCGCCCGGCGCGTATTCGAGCCCGATCGACGCGCCGTAGAACTTCGGCGACTGGTAGACGAGCGCATTGCTGTCGTACAGCGCGCCGATCGGCACGTTCGTGTTCGTGCCGGACCAGCCGGCCACCTGGTTCAGTCCGAGCCACGCGCTCAGGATGCTGCCGAAATACTGCGCATTGCGGACGTCGGTGTCGGCCATCGCGTAGATCATCGGCGTGAACTGGCGGCCGACATCCAACGTGCCGAACGGCCCCGAGATACCGATGGTCGCCTGCTGATTGAACACCGCGGTGCCGCCCGTCGTGTCCGCGAGCCCGAGCTTGCCGTTGCCGCTGTTGAACACCCCCTGCAACCGGAAGTTCACCTTGTAGCCGCCGCCGATGTCCTCGCTGCCCTTCAAGCCCCAGAAACTCGAATAGATGCCGGCATCCTTGAAGCCGAACATGTGCCCGTTGTTCTTCGCGGTCGGGGCGAACGACGACGCCGACGTACTCTGATAAACGAGGCCCGAATCGATCGCACCGTACAGCGTGACCGACGATTGCGCATGCGCCACGCACGCGAACATCGCGAGTGCAGCCCCACCGCTCCATTTCAGTTTCACTGACGTCTCCTCCATTCCCTGTGCCGGCCGGACCGATCCGGCCGGATGCCCTGCTTGTTGTCGTTTGTTATCGTGACGCGCGGAATCGCCGATCCGGCGATTCCGGTCTTGATCGGGTACTGCGTGTGGGTGTGGCGTGTGCCGCTACGCGGCAACCCGCCGCCGGTCGTCCGGGTAGTGGCGCTTGCCGGTCAGGAACAGTGCGGTCGATGCGATGGCCGCGAGTGGAATCAGCTGCAGCGCCGCATGCAGCCCGATCCGGTCCGCGATCATGCCGGTCAGTACCGGGCCCGCCGCCAGGCCGAGCAGATTGTTCGCGAGCGACCACACCGCCATCGCGGTCGCGTGAATCGATGGCGGCGTCAGATCGGCCACCATCGCGCCGGACGGCCCGACGCTGCCCGCCGCGAGGAACATGCCGATGCCGATCAGCACGAGCTGCGTCATTCCCGGATGCAGCAGGAACGCGCCGCCGAGCGCCGCGAACGAGCCCATGCAGTAAGCGGCCGCGACCGTCCACTTGCGCGGCGCATGGCGCCGGCTGATGCGGTCGGTCACGATGCCGCAAACGATCATCCCGACGCCCGTCGTCAGCACGAACACCGCGGCGAGCGCGCTCGCGCGGTCGACGTGCAGCCCGTAGTAGCGGCCGAGGAAGCTCGGCAGCCATGCGTAGAGCGCGCCCGGCACGATCAGTTGCAGACCGCAGCCGACGTACGCATAGACGATCGACTTCGACGCGAACAGCGCCGGCACGAGGCCTTGCAGCGTGACCTTCGGTCGTGCACGGCGCAGCGCCGCGAGTACGGCGGCATCGCCGCCGGGTGCGAGACGCTTCTCGGTCACGACGATCCGGTAGACACCGGCGAGCGCGAGCCCGAAGATCGCCATCGTCGCGAACGACCAGCGCCAGCCGAAGTGCGCGGCGACGACGCCGCTCAACGCCATCCCGAGCATCGAGCCGAACGCGCCGCCCGCCAGGAACGAGCCGGACAGCGTCGCACGCAGATGCGCGGGGAACACGCTCAGCACGACCGCGAGCCCGACACTGCCGTACGCGGCCTCGCCGACGCCGACGACGAACCGCGCGGCGAACATCTGGCCGTAGTTCGCGGACACCGCACAGCCGAGCGTCGCGACGCTCCAGATCACGGCCATCAGGATCAGGCTGCGCACCCGCCCCCAGCGGTCCGCGAGCAGCGACAGCGGGAACGTCAGCAGCCCGACCATCAGCGACACGATGCTGCTCAGCGAGCCGAGCCGCGTATCGCTCAGCAGCCACTGTGCCTTCAGCAACGGGAAAACCGCGTTGAGCACCTGCCGCGACATGTAGTCGGCGAGCAGCAGGCCGAACGTCAACGCGAAAACGCTCCACGCGTATGCCCGGGATACGGTCGGTGCGGGCGCAAGGGCGTCGCCCGGGGCCGTGATCGCATGCATTCCCATCTTCGTCTCCTTGATTCGTTATCGCGGCGAGACTGCGCTCGCGTCGCGACGGCCTCCGTCACGCCCGCACCGACCGCCTCACGGCACGAGGATGGTCGACCCGACCGTCTTGCGCGCTTCGAGCGCGCGGTGCGCGTCGGCTGCGTCTTCGAGCGCGAACGCCTGCTGCGGCTCGCTCACGATGTTGCCGGCCAGCACGTGGTCGAACAATTCCCTCGCCATGTCGAGCATGTGCGGACGCGGGTGGATGTAGTGGATCATCGCAGGCCGTGTCATCCAGATCGAGCCCTTGGCTGCGAGCAGTTGCGAATCGACGACCACCGGCCCGGACGACGTGCCGTTGCTCACGAAATGGCCGCGCGGTTGCAGGCAGCTCAGGGAATCCATCAGCGTGTCCTTGCCCACCGAGTCGTAGACCACGCTCACGCCTTTGCCGTCCGTCAGTTCCTTCACGCGATCGACGATGTTTTCGCGCGAGGTGACGATGGTGTGCGCACAGCCGTTGGCCTTGGCGAGCGCGGCTTTCTCGTCGGTGCTCACGGTGCCGATCATCGTCACGCCGAGCGCGCGCGCCCACTGGCAGGCGATCAGGCCCACGCCGCCGGCGGCGGCGTGATACAGGATGGTTTCACCGCCGCTCAACGGATAGACCTGGCGGAACAGGTACTGAGCCGTCATGCCTTTCATCATCAGCGTGGCGGCGGTGCGGTCGCTGATGCCGTCGGGCAGCGGGATCAACACGGCCGCGGGCATCACGCGCGCTTCGGCGTACGCGCCCTGCGGGCCGATCAGGTAGCCGACACGGTCGCCGGGCTTCAGATAATCGACGCCGGGCCCCACGGCCTCGACCACGCCCACTGCATCGGAGCCCAGACCGTTGGGCAGGTCCAGCGGATAGCGTCCGGTGCGGAAATAGATGTCGATGAAGTTCAGCGCAATGAAGCTGTGGCGCACGCGCGCCTCGCCGGGGCCGGGGTCGCCCACCTCGACGTGTTCGAGCTTCAGCACCTCGGGGCCGCCGGTTTCGTAAAAACGCACTGCCTTGACCATGATCGTGTCTCCTCGGTTCAAGCCGACAGCTCGGTGATGAATTCATGCGCGCGCGGCCATTCGCCATAGCCGGACGCGGGGTTGAGATGGCCCACGTTGCCGAGGTCCACCAGGCGGCTGCCCCAGCAGCGCGCCATGTGTTCCACCTGTTCATGGCGCGCGAGCGGGTCGTTGCGGCTGGCGGCCACGATGCTCGGAAACGGCAGCGGTTGCAGCGGCACGGGAAACCAGCCGCCGTCTCGCAGCTCATCGCGTGTCGGGTAGCCGTCGGGCATCGGACGCTCGAATTCCGGCGGTGCGGCCAGCAGCGCGCCCTTCACGGCGCGGCGCGTGCGCTGCGCCCAGTGCGCGACCATCACGCAGCCGCCGCTGTGCGCGACGATCACGAGCGGGCCGTCGATGGCGCAGGCTTCGCGCTCGATGGCCTCCACGCGCGCCGCGCAGTCCAGCCCTTCACGGCTGCGCCCCATCGGCGGCACGGTGCGTACGCGCGGCAATTGCGCGGCCAGCAGCGTCTGCCAGTGGGTATCCACGTGATCGCGCAGACCGGGGACGACGAGGATGGTGGGCGTAACGGCGGGCATGTTCAGGCGACCTTGCGCAGGAAGCCCTGCTGGCGGCCGGGGGCGTTCGGCGCGAAGCCGTTGGCGGCCAGCGTTTCGTCGACCGTGTCGTAGAACACGCCGATCCTGCAGATCTCGCGCGCCTGTTTCGCGGTGGCGACCGGGCGGCCGAACTCGCGCGAGATCCGCACCAGCTGCTCGATCTGTTCGACCGTGCCGATCTTCCTGGTACGCGACTGGTTCCACAGGTTGTCCTCGATGCCGGTGCGCACGTGCAGGCCCATCGCGATGCCCATCATGTTGACGGGCAGCACGTTGAGCACCGAGCTTTCGACCGTCAGCATCGCGCCGTCGGGCACGCCACGCACGAAGTTGGCCAGCGTGTAGACGTTGGGCGAATCCATGCCGCCGCCGATCGCCACCCAGTTCAGCACGAGCGGGCCTTTGTAGATGCCGCGGCGAATGAGTCGCTCGACCGATTCGAAGCTGTTCTGGTTGTAACACTGGAACGCGCTCTGGATGCCCGCGGCCGTCAGGCGACGAATGTGCTCCTCGGCCCAGCCGGGTTGCGCCGGCACGGTCATTTCCCTGTAGGCGCCGTGAACCGCCGGGTCTTCCAGCGAACTGCCCTGCCAGTCGCGATAGTCGAACTGCTCCAGGAAGTTCATCTGCGACGTGTTGATCGTCACGGTCACCTGGTCGGGCTTCGGGTCCAGCTCGGCCAGCATGTGGCGCGTGTCGTCCGACAGCCACTTGGCCGCCGCGCCCTCGGTTTCCGGCGCGAAGCTGATCGAGCCGCCGACCTGGATGATCATGTCCGGCACGCGCGCACGCACGCCGGCGATCAGCTCGTTGAACCTGGACAGCCGCTTGCTGCCCTTGCCGTCCAGCTCGCGCACGTGCAGGTGCAGCACGGTTGCGCCGGCGTTGTAGCAATCGACGGCCTTCTGGATCTGCGCCTCCATCGTGACCGGGATGTCCTCGGGGAAATCCGACGGCACATACGACGGCGCATAGGGCGCGGCAGTAATGATCAGCGGCGGCTGGTTTTCCGGGAACAGATGGCCGTCGAGGAAGTTCATGGTGGTATCTCCTGAGTATGCGGATGGTGAGATTCAGTAAGGCCGGGTGCCGATGATTCCGGCGCGCTCCATCTTCCGGTGGCAGGGCGGGTAGTCCATCACCGCGTAGTGCTGGGTGGCGCGGTTGTCCCAGATGGCGATGTCGCCCTGCCTCCAGCGCCAACGCACCTGGTATTCGGGGATGGCGGCCTGGCTGATCAGGTACTGCAGCAGGTCGGAGGCGCCGCGCGTGAAGTCCTGCCCGACGCGCACGTTGCCGGGGTTGTGGTAGTTGGTGAAGTGCGTGGTGAAGCCGCACACGAACAGCACCTTCTCGCCCGTCTCCGGGTGGGTGCGGACCACCGGGTGCTCGGCGTCGGGGAACCGGGCCTTGAGCGCCAGGCGCTTGTCGATCGGCATGACCGCGCCGAAGGTCGCTTCGATGCTGTGGCGCGCCCGCAGCGGCGCGATCAGGTCCTTGACGTGCCGGGGCAGCTTTTCATAGGCCAGCACCATGTTGGCCCACATGGTGTCGCCGCCGACAGGCGGGCACTCGACACAGCGCAGCACGGCGCCCATTTGCGGGATTTCGCGCCACGTGGCGTCCGCGTGCCAGCCGTTTTCGTAGTGATCGTTGGGTGCGTCGGGCGACTTGTAGATGCGCACCAGGCCCGGGTTCTCCGGATCGCTGCCCACCACCGGGTGGTCTTCGAGTTCGCCGAAGCGGCGCGCGAACGCCACGTGGTCGGCGCGGGCGATGTCCTGGTTGCGCAGAAACACGACCTTGTGCTTCAGCAAGGCGTCCCGGATGTCGGCAAACAGCGCGTCGTCGCGGGCGGCGTCGGCCAGGTTCACTCCGGTGATTTCAGCACCAATGGCGCAGGTCAATGGTTCGATACGCATCGCTTGTCTCCTTCACGGTGCCGTGTGGATCGTTCGTCCAACAGGTGCAATCTTAGGAATACGGGTGTTTCCCCGCTTTGCATTTCGTGCCACTGGCTATACTCTTCATGCCAGCCTGGGTTTTCCCCGAGGGGGCGGAAATGGTGACTTTGGTGCGCGCGGCGGCATTGACCGGCTTTGCCGAAGTCATGCGCGCCCTCGGCGGTGACGCGGACAAGGCGCTGCGGGTCGCGGGGCTGCGCCATGCGCTCGTTCGCGAACCCGATCAACTCATCGACGCCGCCCTGGCTGTGCAAGTGATCGAAGACGCGGCCGAAGCGGTTCAGTGCGACACGCTGGGCCTGCGCATGGCCGAGTCGCGCCAGCTTTCCCACTTTGGCGTGGTGAGCCTGCTGCTGCTGCACCAGCCTACGCTGCGCGATGCGCTGGCCACGCTGATTGCTTACGCGCATGTACTGAACGAATCGCTCGCCATTCAGATGGAAGACGTGGACGGCGTGGTCATCCTGCGCGAAGACATCGTGGCCGGGCGGCCCATGCGGCAGTCCGTCGATCTCGCCATCGGCGTGCTCTACCGCATGTGTGCGGCGCTGCTGCACGAGCGCTGGCGGCCGCAATGCGTGTGCTTTTCCCATTCGGCCCCGCGCGATCTGTCCGTACACAAGCGGCTGTTCGCCTGCCGCCTGGCGTTCGACGCGGAATTCAACGGCATCGTCTGCAAGGCGGCCGACCTGGACGAGCCCAACCCCTTGGCCGACCCCACGCTCGCCCGCTACGCGCAGACGCTGGTGGACGCCCAGATCAGCGCCCGCGATGCCAGCATCGGCCAGCAGGTGCGCCGCGCCATCTATCTGCTGCTGCCTTCGGGCCGGGCCACCTGCGCGGGCGTGGCGCAAGGGCTGGGGCGCAGCATGCGCACGCTGCAGCGCGCACTGGATGCCGAGGGACTGTCGTTCACCACACTGCTCGACGAAGTGCGGCACGACCTCGCCCGGCGTTACCTCGCCAACCCGCACTACGGGATGGGGCAGATCGCGACCATGCTCGGCTATGCGAGCCACAGCGCCTTCACGCGCTGGTTCGGCGCGCAGTTTGGCTGTCCGCCGCAAGCGTGGCGCAACCGCAGGCATAGAGGATGATGAAAAATCCGGGTCGTCTCGTCCGCCGTGCCGGCCTGCCGCGAATGCCGCACCGATCGTTTGACTCGCCGCAACATTCGACGTACACTTCGCGCCGCGGGGTGGAGCAGTCTGGCAGCTCGTCGGGCTCATAACCCGAAGGTCACAGGTTCAAATCCTGTCCCCGCAACCAATATCGAAGCCCGCTCTGCGACAGCAAGCGGGCTTCTTGCATTGCGCGGGCCGATCCGCACGACAGCGGCCGACCCGACCTGTATCATGCTGTCCCATCCCCCACGGGCAGCCGGCGCAAACGTGCCGGCATCGCCGTGCGGCATCTCGATGCCGCGCCGGGTCGATCGCGCATCGCGACGCGCAATCGACCGTCGCGGCCCTTCCGTTACCCTTTTCGCATTCATCGAGCACCATGAGCCAACGCCATAACCGCCGCCAGCGCAAGAAACTGCACATCGGCGAATTCCAGGAACTCGCCTTCAACGCGACCGCGCAGTACCGCAACGAGCTCAGCGATCTCGAACGCGGCCAGCTGATCGACGCGTTCATCGATTTCGTCGAAGCGAACGGCCTGCTGACCGTCGCATCCGCCGACGAAGGCATCGGCGCATACGTGATCTCCGGCGCACCGCGCGGCACGACGACCGACGCCGACCGCGAGGCCGTGCGCGCATGGCTGGCCGCGCGGCCGGAACTGACCGACGTCGAGGTCAGCGAATTCACCGACGCGTGGTATCCGGCCGCCTGAGCTTCGGTCGATCCGACGTGCGAGTCCGCCATGCGGGCGGACCGCACGTCGCTGCATGCAGCGCCTCCACCTGACGTCTCCGCGCCTCCTCCTCCTCTCCCTCTGTTCGCCCGGCAGTCGATCCACACCATTCGCATTGCGTCGACCGTGACTACCCCGATTTCAGCAGTGAATCGGACGCTTACTTCAATTTAACGATGATTAAAGGAAGTCTTGCGGCGACAGACCTACTCTGATCGCAAAGAATCCCGCGGTATCCGGCACGATCGGCAAGCGATACGAAAGAATGCGATCCGCTCGTCCGGCCATCATCCGGGATTCCGACACGGGCGAAAACACGACACGGCGACAGGTCAATCAGGGAGACACCACTCGACACGCCAGCCGTCTTGCCTGCGCAGCGACGACACGCCGCCGCACGCGCAGGCCGCCTGACCCATTGCTTCAATCGATACGAGGAAGACATGAACACGCCGACCATCCATCAAGCAGGATTCCGAACGATCTTGATTGCAGCGGGCGCCGCGGCGCTGATGTCGCTGTCCGCGTGCGGCGGCTCGGGCACGCTGAGCCAGGGCACCGGCGGCTCGGGCTCCGGATCGGGTTCGGGCGATACCACCGCCACGACGGGCGGCGCAGGCAGCGGTTCGGGTGGCACGTCGAGCAGCGGATCGACCGTCGGCAGCACGGGCGGCACGAGTGGAAACTCGGGCACCGGCACCGCTGCCGGCGGCGCCTCTGCCAATGCACTCGGCCAGACGATCGATGCATCGGGCAATATCGTGACGGCCGCCGGCGGCGCCGTCTCGGGTGTCGGCGCCGCGCTCGGCGGCCAGTCGCTGCCGGGCACGAACGCGGCGACCACGCAGGGCCTCGGCGCCGTCGTGCAGGATGCCGGCGCGGCCGTCACCACGCTTGGCAACGGCATCGGCTCCGGTCTCGGCCAGCTCGGCGCATCGTCGAACCCGGTCGGCACGACGGTCGCGAGCACCGGCGGCGTGGTCACCGACGTCGGCCACGCCGTCGCGGCGACGGGCGGCGTCGTATCGAGCCTCGGCGGCAGCGGGTCGGCGCTGGCGCCGCTCGCGCCTGTCACGTCGCCGGTCGGCGGTGCGGTCACGATGCTCGGCAACACGATCGCCGGCGGCGGCACGACGCTCGGCACGCAACTGTCGAGCGGCCCGGTCGCGCAGGTGACGGGCGCCGCGAGTTCGGCGATCACGCCGATCACGTCGACGGTCGGCTCGGTCACGCAGACCGTCGCGTCGAGCACGCCGCTCGGCGCGCCGCTGACGAACCTCGTGACGACCGTCGGCAACGGTGTCGCGGGCGCCGGCACGATGCTCGCGAAGAGTGGTGGCAATCCTGTCACGACCGGCGTCGGCAACGTCGTGACGGCGACCGGCAACACCGTATCGACGGCGGGCACGACGCTGCTCGGCGGCGGCGCGGCGACGACGAATCCGCTCGCGCCGGTGACGGGGCTCGTGTCGACCGCGGCCGGCGCGCTCGGCGGCGCGACGGGCGGCGGCAATCCGGCGGGCGCGCTCACGTCGGCGGTCGGCGCCGCGACGGGCGCGGTGTCGGGTGCGGCCGGCAGTTCGCCGGTCGCGGGCCTCGCGGGCGGCAGCACCGGCGGCGCGCTGTCGAAGACGGGCGGCGGGCTGCTCGCGCCCGTGACGACGACGCTCGGCGCGCTGGTCAAGTAGGCCGGCGGCACGCGCAGCGCCCGGTCGTCGTCGCCACGACCGGGCGCTGAGGCTGAATCGGAATCGATGTCGATGCGCATGCGGACGCGGATGCCGCACATCACGCATGCTCCCTCACCCGCGCATACGTCGGCCTGACGCCGCGCCGCTCATCCCGAGTCCCCGGGCGCGGCATGCCGATACCCGCTTGCCGGACTCCGGCAAACGCGGCCGGACCGCTCCTTCCGCCCCACCGCCACCCGCTATCCGCCGACGAATTCGGGACTGAAAGCTAGACACGTTAAACTCTCACCTCGCGTGGTGCGCCGCCCGCACCCGCCATCCATCGCCAGCCGCGTGCCTCCGGGCCCGCCCCCCGACCCATGGAGTGAGTGTCAATGAGCGGCGGACTCCCGTTTCCCGCATCCCGCAAGTCGTTCCCGTCCTCGACGGTCTTCCTGATTCTCGCTGCCGCCGCGCTGCTGTCCGGCTGCGGGCTGCTGCCGGTCCAGAACCCGCCCGCACCGATCAGCGAGGCGCTGGTCGAGCCGGTCGAGGAAACGGCCGGCGAGCCGCTGACGATGCCGCCCGTGCCCGCGCCGACGCGCCCGGAAGAGCCGGAAGCGCCGAAGAAGCCGCACCGCGAAGTCGCGCGGCCGAAACCCGTGCAGCGCCCCGAATCGCCGACACCACCGCCGCCTCCGCCCCCGCCGATCGTCGGGACGCGCCCGCTCGACCGCACCCAGATCCACGCGCTGCTCGACAGCGAAGTCGCGCGACGCAACGGCAAGGTGATCGGCCGCGCGGTCGACATGGTGACCGACCCGAGCGGCAAGCCGCGCGAGATGATCGTCAACCTGCAGGGCTTCATGGGCGTCGGCGACCGCAAGGTCAGCTTCCCGTGGAACGTGTTCCGCTTCACGCCGGGCGGCAAGCAGGAGCCGATCGTGCTCGACGTGCCGTCGGGCGACCTGCCGCCGGCCGCACGGCCCAAGGCCGTGCCGCTGTCGGGTTCGGCAGCCGCCTCGCCGGCGACGCGGCTGCCGCTGCTCGACAGCGACGTCGAGCGCCCGAACGGCACGAAGATCGGCCGCGTCGTCGACGTGCTGATCGACCGCGCCGCCGAGCCGCAGGCCGTCGTGCTCGACCTCGGCGGCCTCGTCAATACCGACCGCCGTTCGATCGCCGCGAGCTGGGGCGCGCTGCGCTTCGTCATGCGCGACAAGGCACTGCGCCCGCAGCTCGACCTGAACGACGCACAGATCAAGGCAGCGCCGCCCTACGCGGCCGACAAGCCGATCGTCGCGGTCTACCCGCCGGTCGCACCGGCACCGGCTTCGACTGCGAGTACGACCCGATGACGATCAAGCATTCCGTCAGCGTTCGCAGTCTGCGGGCCCTCGACTGGCTCAACTTCTTCGTTGCAAACGTTCAAACCGGCTTCGGTCCGTTCATCGCGTCCTACCTCGCGTCGCACAAGTGGACGCAGGGCGAGATCGGCATGGTGCTGTCGATCGGCACGATCAGCGCGATGGTCAGCCAGGTGCCGGGCGGCGCCGCCGTCGATGCGCTGAAGAACAAGAAAGGCGCGGCCGCGTGGGCGATCGCCGCGATCATCCTGTCCGCGGTGCTGCTCGCGTCGAGCCCGACGATCGTGCCGGTGATCGCCGCCGAAGTGTTCCACGGCTTCGCGAGCTGCATGCTCGTGCCGGCGATGGCCGCGATCTCGTTCTCGCTCGTCGGCCGCGCGGATCTCGGCGACCGGCTCGGCCGTAACGCGCGCTGGGCGTCGATCGGCAGCGCGGTCGCAGCCGGCCTGATGGGCCTCACCGGCGAATACTTCTCCGCGCGCGCGGTGTTCTGGCTGACCGCCGTGCTCGCGCTGCCCGCGCTGTTCGCGCTCGCGATGATCCAGCCGACCCACGAGGTGATCCCGCAATCGTCGTCGAAACACGACGACGGCGATGAAAGCGGCGAGCGCGAAACGCTGCTCGAACTGCTGCGCGACCGCCGGATGCTGATCTTCGCGGCGTGCGTCGTGCTGTTCCACCTGTCGAATGCGGCGATGCTGAACCTCGCGGCCGGCGAAGTGACGGCCGGGATGGGCGAGAACGTGCAGCTCGTGATTGCCGCGTGCATCATCGTGCCGCAGGCGATCGTCGCGATGCTGTCGCCGTGGGTCGGCCGCTCCGCGCAGCGCTGGGGCCGGCGGCCGATCCTGCTGCTCGGCTTCTCCGCGCTGCCGGTGCGCGCCCTGCTGTTCGCCGGCGTGAGCAGCCCGTACCTGCTCGTGCCGGTGCAAATGCTCGACGGCATCAGCGCGGCCGTGTTCGGCGTGATGCTGCCGCTGATCGCGGCCGACGTCGCCGGCGGTAAGGGCCGCTACAACTTGTGCATCGGGCTGTTCGGCCTCGCAGCCGGGATCGGCGCGACGCTCAGCACGGCCGCGGCCGGCTACGTCGCCGATCACTTCGGCAATGCGGTGAGCTTCTTCGGACTCGCGGCCGCGGGCGCGCTCGCGGTGCTGCTGGTCTGGCTCGGGATGCCCGAAACGCGCGTCGAGAACGGCGACGCGCCCGCCGCCGAGCCGGCCGCCACCTCGCCCGAACAGGCGCACTGACGCACCCCGCTTCTTGGCGACACACGATGGATACGATCAGGACACTCAACGAAGCGCGCCAGCAGATCCAGCAGTCGATCTTCGATCTGTTCAAGGGACTGACGTTCGGCGAGCGGCTCGCGCAAGGCGCGCTGATGGCGTTCCAGGCCGTGTGCGGCGCCTGCCTCGCGTATGCGATCGGCCGCGCGCTGCACACCGAGCAAGCCGTGTGGGCGGCGATCACCGCGATCGCCGTCACGCAGCACAACTACTCGGACACGATGTCGCTGTCGCGCGACCAGTTCGTCGGCGCGATGGTCGGCGGCGTGCTCGGCTTCGCGGGCGCGGCGCTCGGCGGCGACCGGCTGGTCGCGTACGCGCTCACGGTCGCGGTCGTGATCGTCTGCTGCTGGTGCCTGAACGTCGGCAGCGCGGCACGGCTCGGCGGCGTCACCGCGACGATCGTGCTGCTGTTTCCGGGCAACGGCCCGCTATGGGACATTCCGCTGATGCGACTCGCCGAAGTCACGCTCGGCACCGTATGCGCGCTGGCCGTGTGCTGGGGGATGTCGCAGATCGAGCGGCGCTGGTTTCGCCGGTCGGCGACGAAGTGACGCGGCTGCCGGGCCGTTGCCCGACAGCCGGATGATGGACGACTGACTGCCGGCGTTCGTTACGGACCGACGCGCAGCACGACGCCCGAGCCGATCTGCACGAGCAGGTAGTCGCCGCCGACGCCGACCCAGTGATAGCCGCGCGGCGGCGGGCTCAGGTGGTAGCCGCGCCAGTCGTCGACCACATACTGGCGGTCGCGGAATTCGCTGGGGAGGCGGTCGCCCTTGTGCCACTCGCGGCGCGGCTGGTCGGCCCAGCGCGGCGGCACGTCGTCCTCATGACGCATCTGGCCGGGCGGCATATGCTGCCCGCGGCCATGCTGCATCTCGGGTCTGCCATGATCGTCGTGATGATCCTGCGCCATCGCGGCCGGCGCGGCGAAACCCGCCGCGATCAGCGCCGCCAGCATCATGCCGTGCGTCTTTTTCATTCTGCCTTCCCTCCGTGTTGTCACATCAAACGAGGCAACTACGCAGTGAAGACTAGCACACGGCCATGAAACCACGGCGCGGGCGTCCGGTCAGGCCGCCTGCTGCTGGTACTGGATCCGGTGCAGATGCGCATAGAGGCCGCCGTGGCGCAGCAGCTCGTCGTGGCTGCCCGACTCGACGATCTTGCCGGCCTCGAGCACGAGGATGCGATCCGCGCGCTCGATCGTCGACAGCCGGTGCGCGATCACGAGCGTCGTGCGCCCTTCCATCAGCCGTTCGAGCGCGGCCTGCACATGGCGCTCCGATTCCGAATCGAGCGCCGAGGTCGCCTCGTCGAGGATCAGGATCGGCGCGTCCTTGTAGATCGCGCGCGCGATCGCGAGCCGCTGGCGCTGACCGCCGGACAGCCGCATCCCGTTGCCGCCGACCAGCGTGTCGAGCCCGTCGGGCATCGCGGCCACCGCGTCGGCCAGGTTCGCGGCCTCGAGCGCCGCCTGCACGCGTGCGCGGTCGGGTGTCTGCCCGTATGCGACGTTCGCGGCGATCGTGTCGTTGAACAGCACGACGTCCTGGCTCACCATCGCCATCTGGCTGCGCAGCGCGTGGATGTCGAAGTCCGCGACCGGCACGCCGTCGAGCAGGATCGCCCCGCCGGTCGGATCGAAGAAGCGCGGCAGCAGGTTTACGAGCGTCGTCTTGCCGCTGCCCGACGGGCCCGCGAGCGCGATCATCTCGCCCGGCGCGACCTTGAACGAGATGCGGTCGAGCGTCGGCCGCTCGGCCGCGCCGTAGTCGAACGACACGTCGCGGAACTCGATTTCGCCGCGCGCATGCGGCAGCGGCCGGCCGCCGCCCTGCGGCTCGGCCGGCTCGTCGATCAGCCCGAAGATCAGTTCGGCGGCCGTCATCCCGCGCTGCAGCGGCTGGTTCACGTCGATCAGGTGCTTCAGCGGCGAAATCACCAGCAGCATCGACGTGACGAACGCGACGAAGCCGCCGACCGTCGTCTGGTCGTTCGACGACTGCACGACCGCGATCGTGATCACCACTGCGAGCGCGATCGACGCGAGGAACTGCGTGAGCGGCTGCGCGAGGCCGCCGGAAATCGTCATGCGCATCGCGTAGCCGCGCAGGCGCTTGCTCATCGCGGTGAAGCGGTCGACCTCGTACGGCTCGCCGTTGTGCACCTTGACGACCTTGTAGCCGCCGACCGTCTCCTCGACGATGTACGACAGCTCGTTGGTCAGCGTCTGGTGCTCGCGGTTCAGGCGCCGCAGGCGCCGGTTGATCTTGCTGACGAGCCAGCCGATGCCCGGCAGGATCACCGCGACGATCAGCGTGAGGCGCCAGTTCAGGTAGAACAGGTAGCCGAGCAGGAACACCACCGTCAGCGAATCGCGCACCAGCGTGACCATCACGCCGGTCAGCACCGACAGGATCTGGTTGACCTCGAACACGATCGCGTTGATCACCGTGCTGGCGGTCTCGCGCTGGAAGAACGACGCGCCGGTGTGGATCATCCGCTGGAACATCTCGAGCCGAAGCTGCAGCAGGATGCGGTTCGATACGTAGTTGAGCAGGTAATTCGACGCGTACTGCGACACGCCGCGCACGAGCGCGAGGCCGATCACCGCGATCGGCACGTACCACTTCGCACGGTCGCTGCCGTGCGACCCGAAGCCATGGTCGAGCAGCGGCTTGAGCAGCGCGGGAATCCCGGCTTCCGTCGCCGCGACGACGCCCATCGTCATCACGGCGAGCACCACGATGCCGATCAGCGGCCGGATATACGGCCACAGGCGCTTGAGGACGGTGAGCGGCGACGTGCCGGTGCCGTCCATCGGTTTGCGAAGAGTGTTCTGGGTTTCCAAGGCGATCCTTCTTGAGCCGCGACGCGGCGCCCGGCGCGTGGTCCGCCCGGGGTCCTGCCCCGTCGGGCGGGTGCCGAAAATGGCCCAACATTATAGCCGCACCGCCTGCCGCCGCACGGCCGCTGCCGGCACGCGGGCCGCGGGTATACTGCCGCTCACCGTTTCTCCGCCCTTTCGACGATTTTCATGGCTGAACCCACCCTCGGCGTCGCCCTCATCGCCCTCAACGCGTCCGCGCGGCTCGCGCAGTGCCTCGATGCGCTGACGTTCGCCGACGACATCGTCGTGATCGACGGCGGCAGCACCGACGACACCGTCGCGATCGCGCAGGCGCACGGCGCGCGCGTGATCGTCGAGCGCGACTGGCCGGGCTTCGGCCCGCAGAAGAACCGCGCGCTCGACGCGCTCGACACCGACTGGATCCTGTCGCTCGACACCGACGAAGTCGTCAGCCCGGAACTCGCGCAGTCGATCCGCGACGCGATTCGCGCGCCGGCCGCGCAGGTGTACGCACTCGACCGGCTGTCGAGCTTCTGCGGCCAGTGGATCCACCACAGCGGCTGGTATCCGGACTGGGTGCCGCGCCTGTTCCGGCGCGGCGCCGCGCGCTTCTCGGACGATCTCGTGCACGAACGCCTCGTGTTCGACAGCGCCGCGCAGCGCCTGCCCGGCAAGCTGATGCATTATTCATATGAAGATTTCGAAACCGTGGTGCGCAAGCTCGACGCATATTCGACGGCCGGCGCGCGCCAGCGCCGCGCGGCCGGCCAGCGCGGCGGCTTCGGCAAGGCGCTCGCGCGCGGCGCGTGGGCGTTCGTGCGCACCTACCTGTTGCGGCGCGGCTTCCTCGACGGCCGCGCCGGCTTCATGATCGCGGTGTTCAACGCGGAGACGGTCTACTACCGCTTCCTGAAGCTCGGCCACGAAGCGGCCCGCTGATCTTCCCCCGAGGCCCGGCCGGCGCGCGCCGGCAGCAGCGTTACAATGCCGGCCTGCCCGTGCACCGCACGCCTGCGGAGCGGCCGCGCCGCCCGACACGACGAACACCCAATCCGACCGCCATGTTCTCCATCATCATCCCGACCTGGAACAACCTGCCGTACCTCAGGCTCGTCGTCGACAGCCTGCGCCGCCATTCCGCGTACGACCACCAGATCATCGTGCACGTGAACGACGGCTCGGACGGCACGCTCGACTGGGTGCGCAGCGAAGGCATCGAGCACACGGCGTCGCCGGCCAACATCGGCATCTGTCATGCGGTGAACCTGGCCGCCGCGCGCGCGACGCGCGACTACGTCGTCTACATGAACGACGACATGTTCTGCTGCCCCGGCTGGGACACGGCGCTGGTGCGGCGCATCGAGCAGATGCCGACCGACCTGTTCATGCTGTCCGGCACGATGGTCGAGCCGGTCGATACGGGCAACCCGTGCGTCGTGGTCGCCGACTTCGGCCGCGACGCCGGACAGTTCGACGCAGCGGGCCTCGTCGCCGCCGCACCGCGCCTCGCACGCGCGGACTGGCTCGGCTCGACCTGGCCGCCGACGCTCGTGCATCGCGACTGGTGGAACCGCATCGGCGGCTACAGCAGCGAGCTGTCGCCGGGGATGAGCAGCGACAACGACTTCTCGATGAAATGCTGGGACGCCGGCTGCCGGATCTTCATCGGCGTCGGCGACAGCCTGGTCTACCACTTCCAGCAGAAGAGCACGGGCAAGATCGTCAAGAACGACGGCCGCCGCCAGTTCCTCAACAAATGGGGCATGACGCAGGCGACGTTCGACCGCTATTACCTGCATCGCGGCGAGCCGGTCGGCACGCGTCTCGTGCTCGACACGCCGGTGGTCGAGGGTCGGCTGAAGCGCGCGCTGCTGCGTTCGCGGATCAAGCGCGCCCTTGGCTGATCCAGCCCCGAAAACGACACGGAAACGTACCTCGGTTCGCGTATACTGCGCGGTTCGTCCCGCCGCGTGCCGCCCGGGACGCGCGGCGCGCAGCACGGTGCCCGCATGCCGCATTCGTCCATTCGACAGGTTCCGATGCTTTCGTTTTCCGCTTCCGCCACGCGGCGCCTGACCGCCGCCCGCGCCTTCGCCGTCATCGCACTCTGCATGGTGCCCGTCTCGACCGCGCTGACCAACGTGTTCTGCGGGCTGTTCGCGGCCGCGCTCGTGATCTCGCCCGAATTCTGGCGCGACCTGCGCACCTTCGTCACCGAACCCGCGTCGCTCGCGGCGCTGCTGATCCTGGCCGCGCTGACCGTCAGCGTCACCTATACGGTCGCGCCGCACGACAAGGCGTGGAACTGGGTCGCCAAGTACGACAAGCTGCTGCTGCTGCCCTTCGCCGCGCTCGCGTTCCGCCAGTCGAACTGGGCGCCGATCGTGCGGCGCTGCTGGTTCGGCACGCTGTGCGCGATCCTGCTGCTGTCGACGACCAACTATCTCGGGCTGACCGCGATCGGGCCCGCCCATGCGACCGAACTGCCGCTGTCGCGCGCGTGGGTGTTCAAGAACCATATCGCGGCCGGCATGTTCGGCGCGCTGCTGTTCTACCAGGCGGCCGACCTTGCGCTGGCGGCCCGCACCGCGCTGTCGCGCGCAGCGTACGCCGGCGTCGCCGCGTGGGCGCTCGTCAACGTGTTCGTGATGCTGCAGGGGCGCACCGGCCAGGTCGTCGCGCTGCTGCTGATCCTCGTCGTCGCCGTGCGTTTCGTGCTGCTGCTGCGCAAGCAGTCGGCGCTGCGCGCGGGGCTCGCCGCGGGCGCGCTGGTGCTGGCCGGCGCGGCGCTGGTGGTGGCCGCCTGCACGGTGCACGGCGGCCGGCTCGTGAAGGTCGCGTCGGAAGTGCAGCAGTACCGTCAGAGCGACGCGGCGACGTCGACCGGGCTGCGCCTCGAGTGGTACAAGAAGGGACTCGAGCTGTACCGGATGCGACCGGCGATCGGCTATGGCGCGGGCGGCCTCGAGTTCGAGTTCCAGAAGCTCGCGGCCGGCAAGACGGCAGCCGAAGGCCAGCTCACGTCGAATCCGCATAACGAATACATGCTGATGGCCGTGCAGCTTGGCTCGCTCGGCGTGCTGCTGTTCATCAACCTGATCGTGCAGATCGCGCGCGGCAGCCGCACGCTCGATCCGCGCTCGCGGCAGCTGCTGCTCGGGTGGCTCGCGATCTTCACGGTCGGCAGCCTCGCGAATTCGCTGCTGCTCGATTTCGCCGAAGGGCACCTGCTGGTGCTGCTCGCGGGCATCCTGCTCGGCTGCGGCGGCCGCGACGAAGCGCTGCCGCGCGAAACCTCGGCGATCCGGCGCAGCGCGTAATACCGGGTGCCGGGCGGGGCTATGTCGGCCCCGGCCCGTGCCCGCACGGGGCCGCTTCGACGTGGCTCCGGCTTCCCCCCTCCACCGCGGGCTCGTTCCCGCGACGCGATGACGCGCCCGGCGGTGCGTCAGTCCGATCCGCTGCGATGCAGTCGCGACGTGTCGACGACGGCTTCCGCGCCCGGCGGCTTGAGTCCGAGCATCTCGGCGGCCGCGGCCTTGACGCGCTGCGCGCCGAGATTGACGAGGCAATCGCTGCGGCTGTCGACGTGACGCTCGCAGCCCTCGTGCCGGCACGGCACGCAGTCGCCCTCGCCCTGGATCAGCCACACGTTGCCGTGCCGCCCCGAGCCGCGCAGCGGCCACGGATTCTCGGTCGCCGGCCAGTGCTGCGGCCACGGCCCCCAGCGCACCGGATCGGACGGCCCAAACAGCGCGATCGTGTCGGTGCCCGTCGCCGCCGCGACGTGCGTCGCTCCCGTGTCGGGCCCGATGAACAGCCGCGCGCGCCGCACGAGTTCCGCGCTCTCGCCGAAGCTCAACCGGCCGACCAGGTTCAGCACGTCGCCGCCGGCCTGCGCCGCGACCTGCTCGCCATACTCGCGCTCGCGATCGGCCGGACCGCCCGACAGCGCGACCGCGAAGCCGTGCCCGCGCAGCCAGTCGATCATCTCGACCCAGCCGTCGAGCCGCCATTGCTTGTAGCGGAACATCGGGTACGGATGCAGGACGACGAGCGGCCTGCCCTCGCGAAGCGCCGGCGACTCCGCGAGCCGCGCGTCGAAGCGCGCACGCCGCGCGGGATCGTCGCCGATGCCGGGCGCGACGACCTCGGATACCGGCTCGATGCCGATCACGGGCGCCAGCGCGAGCGTGCTGACGACCGTATGCGCGGACTCGTGGTGATTGATCGCGATCCCGTGCAGCATCATCCGCGTGAGCCAGGTGACGCGGTCCGGATCGACGAGGCCGACGCGCTTGCGGCCGGCGAACCAGCTGTAGAAGCGCGGCCGGTCGGAACTCAGCGCCGCGCACGCGAGGTCGTAGCGACGCCACATCGACAATGCATCGCGCAGGCGCTCGCGGAATCCCGCGCGCTGCGCGACGACGATCACGCGCCGCACGTCCGGGTTGTGCTCGAGCACGCCTTCGGTGCCGCGAAACACCAGCATGTCGATCTGCGCGTCGGGCCAGCGGGCCTTCAGCGAGCGCACGAGCGGCGTCGTCAGCAGCACGTCGCCGATACGGCGCGGCGCCGCGACGAGGATGGTTCTGGGCGGGCGGGCGGAGGAAAACAGGGCCACGGCAGTCGGTCCGTCTAGCTGGCTGAACAAGGCTGGCAATGTACAGGATTTTGCAGCAGCCGGCGCGGCACGGCGAACGCGGCGAACGCGGTGGCGCGGTGGCGCGGTGGCGCGGGGGCGCGGGGGCGCGGTGGCGCGGTGGCGCGGTGGCGCAGTGGCGCGGTGGCGCAGTGGCGCAGTGGCGCAGTGGCGCAGTGGCGCAGTGGCGCAGTGGCGCAGTGGCGCAGTGGCGCAGTGGCGCAGTGGCGCAGTGGCGCAGTGGCGCAGTGGCGCAGTGGCGCAGTGGCGCAGTGGCGCAGTGGCGCAGTGGCGCAGTGGCGCAGCGGATCGTACGCCGGTATGCGGCGGCGCGGTCGCGATGCCGGGCGAGCCGGGCTTGGCTTGGCTCGGCTCGTCCGCTGCGTCGCGCCCGCGTGCTACACGGCGAGCGCCTCGATCGCCACCGTCTCCGTCGCGTCGGTCTCCGGCACGGCGCATTCCACGGACTGCGCCAGCAGATCGCGCACCGCACGCTCGACCGCGTCGACGCCGATCGCATCGACGCTCGCGCCCGCCCGCAGGATCGCGTGCGGCACGCCGAGCGGATGCCAGCGCAGATACTTTTCCGGCCGGTCCTCGAACAGTGCGGCGACGGGCACGCGCAGCGCCGACGCGAGATGCACGGGTGCGCTGTCCGCCGACACGATCGCGTCGAGCAGGCTGGCGAGCGCCATCAACTCGCCGACCGACGACGGCACGACATGCCGCGCTTCCACGCCCTGCCATGCGTCGCACGCGCCCCCGTCCGCCGACGCGAGCGCGGGATCGCGAAACACGATCACGTCGACGAGCGGCGCGAGCCGCCGGCCGAGCTCGCGCCACCGGTCGGCGGGCCAGCGCCGTTCGGCGGCCTTGTTCGACACGAACAGGCCGACGCGCGGCTTCGTGCGCGGCCCGAGCCGATCGCGCCACGCCTGTTGCAGCGTGCGGTCGGGATGCACCGTCAGCACGAGCTCGTCGATCCCGACACCGCCGAGCTCGGGAACGAGCCGGAACCCCGACAGCGCCTCGTGCCAGATCGGCCGCGTCGTGACATGGTCGGGCTTGCGATCGTCGAATTCGGTATCGGCATCGTGCCAGCGGCAGTCCTTTGCGCCGAGCTGCCGCGCGAACTGCACGCTGCTGCGGTGCATGCCGCCGTTCGGCACGACCACGAGGTCGAACCGCAGGCGACGCAGGCGCCGGACCAGCCGCATGCGGTCGAGGAAGGCGCGCAGCCGGCCCGGCCGATCGTTGCGCTCGCACTGACGGCTGTACACGTACGTGTGAACCGCATCCACGTCCGGGTTGCCGGCCAGCACGGCCGCGTTGTAGCGGTTCGCGACCACATGCAGTTCCGAACCGGGCCAGCGCCGCTTCAACGCGCCGAGCAATGCCGTCGTGCACAGCATGTCGCCCAGAAAATCAATCCGGATCACGAGGATCCGTCCCGCCGAGTTCCCGTAGGCCATTGTTGTAATAGTGGCTGTCAGTTTTTTATCGTCGTGCGCCGCCTGCGGCACGCGCCTGTTGCGCGATGCCGGCGTCGCCGCGTGTGGTGGCGCGCGACCTCCGGTCTTTCCCCGCCGGATCGTCGCGCGCGCGACGGATTGTATAGCGTCAGGTTGACGCACCCAAGCACCGGATCACATGAAAAACGGCCCGCCGCATCGCACGATGGCGATGCGGCGGGCCGCTTGTCGCGACGCGTCAGGAACGGTACGCGATCAGTAGGTGATTTCGACCGTGCTGCCGTCGAAGGCTGCGCGCAGCTCCGCGAGCAGCGTGTCGCTCGGCTTCACGCGCCACGCATCGCCAAGCCGCATCTCGCCCTGCGCGCGCGCATTGCTGTAGTGGATCTGGACCGCGAGCCCGTTGGGCAGCGGCGGCTGCGGACGCCGGCCGCCGTCGCGTCCGCCGCCGCGCGGCGCGGGCGCCTCGACCGCGTTCGCCGCCGCCGGATCGTCCTTCGACACATGCGGCTCGAGCACGCGGCGCAATGCCGTCGCATCGGCATTGCCGTTCATCGTCAGCCGCACGGCCTGCGCGTAGCGGCTGCGCGCGCGTTCGAGGTCCATCACCGTATCGGCCGTGAAGCGAATGCCGCCGGTAAACGCATCGTTGCGCGCCTGCCCTTGTACGATCAGCAGTTCGTCTTCCTTGAACAGCGCCTTGTTCGCCTCGAACTGCTCGTTGAAGATCGTGATTTCGCACTGGCCGGTGCCGTCGTCGAGCAGCGCGATCAGCATCTTGCCGCGCTGGGTCATCTGCGTGCGCAGCGACGCGATGATGCCGGCGACGAGCTTGTCGCGCCCTTCCTTCAGCTCGCCGACCTTCTGCCGCACGAAGCGGCGCACCTCGTCGCGATACGCGTCGAACAGGTGGCCCGACAGGTAGAAGCCGAGCGCACCCTTTTCTTCCTGCAGGCGCCGCTTGTCGTCCCACGCGGGCTCGTCGACGAGCGCATGCGCGTGCGGCGACTCGGCGCCCATGTCGAACAGGCCGGCCTGCAATGCGTTTGCCTCGGCCTGGTCGGCCGCCTCCATCGCGAGCGGCACCGACGCGAGCAGCTGCGCGCGGTTCGTATTCAGCGAGTCGAATGCGCCGGCGCGGATCAGCGCCTCGATGGTGCGGCGGTTCACGATGCGGCGGTCGATGCGCTCGCAGAAATCGAACAGATCCGTGAACGGCTTTTCCTCGCGGGCGCGCAGGATTTCCTCGATCGCGTTCTGGCCGCTGCCCTTCACCGCGCCGAGCCCGTAGCGGATCGTGCGCGAGCGCTTGCCGTCGGCTTCGGCGACCGGCTCGAACCGGTAGTGCGACTGGTTGATGTCGGGCGGCAGCACGACGAGGTTGTTCACGATGCAGTCGTCGAACAGGATCTTCACCTTGTCGGTGTCGTCCATCGCGAGCGTCATGTTGGCCGCCATGAATTCGGCCGGATGGTGCGCCTTCAGCCACGCGGTGTAATACGCGAGCAGCGCGTACGCGGCCGCGTGCGACTTGTTGAAGCCGTAGCCCGCGAACTTCTCCATCAGGTCGAAGATCTCGTCCGACTTCTCGCGCGACAGCCCGTTCTTCGCCGCACCCTCGGCGAAGATCTCGCGGTGCTTGACCATCTCCTCGGGCTTTTTCTTGCCCATCGCACGACGCAGCAAGTCGGCGCCGCCGAGCGAGTAGCCGCCGATGATCTGCGCCATCTGCATCACCTGCTCCTGATAGACCATGATGCCGTAGGTCTCTTTCAGGACGGGTTCGACGCGCGGATCCGGATACTCGACCTTCTCGCGGCCGTGCTTGCGTGCGCAGAAGCTCGGGATCAGGTCCATCGGGCCCGGACGGTACAACGACACGAGCGCGATGATGTCCTCGAAGCGGTCGGGCTGCGCGTCCTTCAGCATGCCCTGCATGCCGCGGCTTTCCAGCTGGAACACGGCGACCGTGTTGGCCTTCTTGAGGATCTGGAACGACGCCGGATCGTCGAGCGGCACCTGCGACAGCGACCAGTCGGCCTTCGACGGATCGAGACGGCGGATGTAGCGCTCGGCCCAGTCGAGGATCGTCAGCGTGGTCAGGCCCAGAAAGTCGAACTTCACGAGGCCGACGGCTTCGACGTCGTCCTTGTCGTACTGGCTCACGACGCCGCCGTCGTCGCCCTGCGTGTACAGCGGGCAGAAATCGGTCAGCTTGCCGGGCGCGATCAGCACGCCGCCCGCGTGCATCCCGACGTTGCGCGTCAGGCCCTCGACGCGCTGCGCGAGGTCGAGCAGCTGGTGCACCTCGTCCTCGTTGTCGTAGCGCTCCTGCAGCTGCGGCTCTTCCTTCATCGCGTCGGCAATCGTCACGTGCTTGCCGGGCTTGAACGGGATCAGCTTCGCGACGCCGTCGGTGAACATGTAGCCGAGGTCGAGCACGCGGCCGATGTCGCGCACGGCCGCCTTCGCGGCCATCGTGCCGAACGTGGCGATCTGCGACACCGCGTCCGCGCCGTACTTCTCCTTCACGTACTGGATCACGCGGTCGCGGCCGTGCTGGCAGAAGTCGATGTCGAAGTCGGGCATCGACACGCGTTCCGGGTTCAGGAAGCGCTCGAACAGCAGGTTGTAGCGCAGCGGGTCGAGGTCGGTAATGCCGAGCGCGTACGCGACCAGCGAACCGGCGCCCGAGCCGCGGCCCGGCCCGACCGGCACGCCGTTGTTCTTCGCCCAGTTGATGAAGTCCGCGACGATCAGGAAGTAGCCCGGGAAGCCCATCTTCGTGATGGTCCCGCATTCGAACTCGAGCCGCTTGTAGTACGTGTCGCGCTGCGCGTCGCGTTCGGCTTCGTCCGGATACAGCTGCGCGAGGCGCTTTTCGAGCCCCTCCTTCGACAGCTGGACCAGGTAGTCGTCGAGCGACATGCCGTCGGGCGTCGGGAACAGCGGCAGCTTCGGCTTGCCGAGCTCGAGCTTCAGGTTGCAGCGCTTGGCGATCTCGACGGTGTTCGCGATCGCCGACGGCAGATCGGCGAACAGCGCGACCATCTCGTCCTGCGTGCGGAAATACTGGTCGGTCGTGAAGCGCTTCTGGCGCCGCGGGTTCGCGAGGATGTCGCCTTCGGAGATGCACACGCGCGCCTCGTGCGCGGTGAAATCGTCGTCGGTCATGAACTGCGTCGGATGCGTCGCGACGACCGGCAGCTTCAGCGACGCGGCGAGCGTCGCGGCCTGCTGGATGTACGCTTCCGCGCCGGGCTGCCCGTAGCGCTGCAGCTCGATGTAGAAGCCGCCCGGAAACACCTTCGCCCAGCGCTGCGCATGGCGGCGCGCGGCTTCCTCGTTGCCGGCCGCGAGCGCGAGGCCGATATCGCCCTGCTGCGCACCCGACAGCGCGAGCAGGCCCTCCGACAGTTCGCCGTCGAGCCAGCCCGGGTCGAGCTCCGCGCGGCCGCGATACTGGTTCGTGAGCCATGCCTTCGACAGCAGCTCGCACAGATTCAGGTAGCCGCGCTTGTCCTTCACGAGCAGCAGCAGACGCGACGGCTTGTCGCGATCGTCCGGATTGGTGATCCAGACGTCGCAGCCGGCGATCGGCTTGATGCCCTTGCCGCGGGCTTCCTGGTAGAAACGGACGAGGCCGAATGCGTTGCCGAGATCGGTCAGGGCGAGCGCGCCCTGGCCGTCCGCGGCCGCCGCCTTGACGATGTCGTCGAGACGCACGATGCCGTCGGCAATCGAGAATTCGGAGTGAACGCGAAGATGGACGAAGCGAGGATCTGACATGGGCGCTATTGTAGCCGCGTCGCCGCATCGGCTGCCCAAAAAATCCCCGCGCCGGCCGTTCGGCCAATGCACGCGACGCCGCGTCGCGGACCCGGCCGAACGGCAGAGTGCCGGCGCGTGCGCAGTTTGCGGGATAATACGGGTTTTCGAATCATCGCCCTGGCTTCGCACCCTTTTTTGCTGCGAGCCGCCGTGCGTCCGCCGCACGGCCGCGGCCGTTTTTGCGTCCGATCATCATGACCATCGTCAACCTCGCCGCCTATCATTTCGTGTCGCTCGACGCGAACGAGCAATGGCGCCCGCTCGTCACCGCCCGCTGCAACGAACTCGGCCTGCGCGGCACGATCCTGCTCGCCCCGGAAGGCATCAACCTGTTCGTCGCCGGCCCGCGCGAAGCGACCGACGCCTTCATCGACTACATCCGCCACGATCCGCTGTTCGAAGGCAAGTTCGCGACGCTGCAGTTCAAGGAAAGCCTGTCCGACTCGCAGCCGTTCCGCCGCATGCTGGTGCGCATGAAGCGCGAGATCATCACGATGAAGAAGCCCGCGATCAGGCCCGAGCTCGGCCGCGCGCCGTCGGTCGACGCGCGCACGCTGAAAACGTGGCTCGACCGCGGCCACGACGATGCCGGCCGCCCGGTCGTGATGCTCGACACGCGCAACGCGTTCGAAGTCGACGTCGGCACGTTCGACGACGCACTCGACTACCGGATCGACAAGTTCAGCGAATTCCCGGAAGTGATCGACGCAAACCGCGCCGATCTCGAAGGCAAGACGGTCGTGTCGTTCTGCACGGGCGGCATCCGCTGCGAGAAGGCCGCGATCCACATGAAGGAAATCGGCATCGAGAACGTGTACCAGCTCGAAGGCGGGATCCTGAAGTATTTCGAGGAAGTCGGCGGTGCGCACTATCACGGCGACTGCTTCGTGTTCGACTACCGCACCGCGCTGAACCCGCAGCTGCAGCCGACCGAGAACGTCACCTGCTTCGCGTGCCGCGCGGTCGTCACGCCGCAGGCGCAGCAATCGCCGAGCTACGTGCCCGGCAAGTCGTGCCCGGCCTGCGCGCAGGCGGCCAGCGCCGCGTAATCGCGCGCCGTCCCGCGCCCCGATGAACGGCTATCGCGGCCGCTTCGCGCCGTCGCCCACCGGCCCGCTGCATTTCGGCTCGCTGGTCGGTGCGCTGGCGAGCTGGCTCGACGCGCGCGCGCACGGCGGCGCCTGGCTCGTGCGCATCGAGGACATCGACGCGCCGCGCACGGTGCCCGGCGCGGCCGAGGACATCCTCGCGACGCTCGCGCATTTCGGCATGACGCCGGACGAGCCGCCCGTCTGGCAGAGCACGCGCGACGCCGCCTATGCGGCCGCGCTCGAACGGCTCGTCGCCGCCGGGCGCGTGTATCCGTGCGGCTGCACGCGCAAGGAAATCGCGGATTCGCTGCGCGCCGCACACGAGCGCCACACCACGCTCGCGTATCCGGGCACCTGCCGCACGGGCCTGCACGGCAAGCCCGCGCGCGCATGGCGGCTGCGCGTGCCGGACGGCGACGACGCGGTCATCGCGTTCGACGACCGCTGGCAGCACCGGCAGTCGCAGGATCTGGCGACCGAAGTCGGCGACTTCGTGCTGAAGCGCGCGGACGGACAGTGGGCGTACCAGCTCGCGGTCGTCGTCGACGATGCCGACGCGGGCATCACGCACGTGGTGCGCGGCGCCGACCTGCTCGACTCCACCGCGCGGCAGATCTATCTGCAGCGCTGCCTCGGCGTGCCGACGCCCGCCTATCTGCACGTTCCGGTCGTGGTCGACGCGAACGGCGAAAAACTCAGCAAGCAGACGGGCGCGACCGCGCTCGAACGCGACGATCCGCTGCCGGCACTGCAGGCCGCCGCCGCGCATCTGGGCCTGACGGCCGACGGCGCGCTGCCCGGCACCACGCTGGATGCGTTCCATGCGGCGGCCACGCAGGCATGGGCGCGGCGCTTCGGGCCGCAGGCCGGCTGAATCGGGCGCGATCGCGCCCAGCGTCCCCGCCTCATCCTCCGCCGCGCCAATAAAAAACGGGCACATGCCCACGCATGCACCCGCTTCTCCGGCGGCGCCTGCGCACCGCCCGTCCCGCTTCCGACGCCTCAGGCCGACGGCTTGCGCGGCATGCCGAACCCGCCGAGCAGCGCGGCGACCTGACGCTTCGGCCCCTTCTTTTCGGGCTGCGCGGCCTTCGTCTCCTCGGGCTGCTTCGTCGACGCCGACGGCTCGTACGGCTTCAGGAAGAAATCGTCGACCGGCGCCTCGTGGCGGCGATGATGGCCGCGTTCCGTCCCCGACGAGCGGCGTGCCGACGCGCCGCGATGCTCGTCGCGATCGCGTCGTCCACCGCGTTCGCCGCCGCGCTCGTCGTGACGATGACGCGCCGGCTTGTCGAGCGCGAGCGTCTGCACCTCGAGCGGACGCTTGATCAGCTTTTCGATATCCGCGAGCTGCTTGCGCTCGTTCGGGCTGCACAGCGACAGCGCATCGCCGGTCGCGCCCGCACGACCCGTGCGGCCGATCCGGTGCACGTAGTCTTCCGCGTTGAACGGCAGGTCGAAGTTGATCACGGCCGGTAGTTCGGCGATGTCGAGGCCGCGCGCGGCCACGTCGGTCGCGACCAGCGCCTCGATCTCGCCGCGCTTGAACGCGTCGAGCGCCTGCATCCGCTCGATCTGCGACTTGTCGCCGTGGATCGCCGATGCCACCACGCCGTCGCGCTCGAGATTGCGCGCGAGCCGGCTCGCGCCGATCTTGCTGTTGCAGAACACGATCACCTGCTTCAGGCCGCGATCGCGCAGCAACTGCACGACGGCTGCCTGCTTGTCGCCCTCCGCGACGTCGTAGACGATCTGCGTGACGTTCGCGTTGGTCGAGTTGCTGCGTGCGACCTCGATCGTCTGCGGATTGCGCAGGTAGGTCGACGCGAGCTTCTTGATTTCCGGCGAGAAGGTCGCCGAGAACAGCAGCGTCTGGCGCTCCTTCGGCAGCAGGTTCAGGATGCGCTGCAGATCGGGCAGGAAGCCCATGTCGAGCATCCGGTCGGCTTCGTCCAGCACGAGGATCTGCACCTGGCCGAGATTCGCCGTCTTCTGCTGCACGTGGTCGAGCAGGCGGCCCGGCGTCGCGATCAGGATCTCGACGCCGCGGCGCAGCTCGGCCATCTGCGGATTCATGTCGACGCCGCCGAACACGACCGCGCTGCGCAGCGAAGTGTGCTTCGCATACGCGTGCACGTTCGCGGCGACCTGGTCGGCCAGTTCGCGCGTCGGCGTGAGGATCAGCGCGCGCACCGGATGGCGCGCGGGCGAGGCGCTGGTGTTGGCCTGCGGCAGCAGGCGCTGGATGATCGGCAGCGAGAAGCTCGCGGTCTTGCCGGTGCCCGTTTGCGCGGCGCCCATGACGTCGCGGCCGGCGAGCACGACCGGAATGGCCTGCGCCTGGATCGGCGTCGGCGTCGTATAACCCTGCTCCGCAATGGCTTTCAGGATGTCGGCGGCAAGGCCGAATTGATCGAAGGTTGCGTCGACAGGCTTGGCGACAGAATCGGACATGGTGGCGTTTCGCTCAAAAGGCGCGGCGGGGACATCGTGCGTCAGGCCGGCCGGGCCTGCGCTCATCACATTTCGGAAGTAGACGGAGCCGCGGCGCGCCGCGCGGCGCCGCTCTGGCGCTTGGGACCGGTTCGATTCGAACGCCGGGCACCAGGCCGTGCGGACTCCGTTCGGCGCGAATGCCGGCGGAAAGGGCCGTATTGTAGCACTGCGCAGCAATCTGTCCGTGACAACGCCGCGAACGGCCGATGCGGCGGCCCGCCCGGCCGGCGGGCGCGTCCGTGCGCGATCGCGCGTTCGCCGCTGCACCGGCGACGACGGCCGGCGGAAGGAAACGGCCCGCAGTGTTCCAACCCTGTTTCTCGGGCCGCTGCGCGCGGTCGATCAGCCCTTCTTCTTTTTCTTCTCGACCTGCACGCAGTCGCTGAGCAGCGGCGGCGACTTCTGGTCGGCGATTTCGTCGCGCAGCGTCGCTTCCTTGCCCTTCGTCCACCATGTATAGCGGCCGGCCTGATAGCGCACGCCCGATGCCGACACGGTATCGACGAACAGCAGCCGCTGCCCGTTGACCGGCACCAGCGCGAAGCTCTGGCCGTTGCCCGCGAGCCAGTACGACACGCGCACCGGCTGCGTCTGGTTCGCGCACTGGTAGACGGCGTTCTGGCGCGAATCGGCGTCGATCTCCTCGACGGTCAGTTGCGCGGCGTGCGCGACGGAAACGGCGGTGCCGGCCAGCGCGAGCGCGGCAAGGGTCTGGCGAATCATGCAGGTCCTCTCACGAGACGGGTGTGGATGCGCACCGCTCGCGGCGCGCGGTTGTTCTTGGTCGGGTTCGACGGGATCAGGGATCGATGACGTCCGCGCAGGCATCGGTCGGCGCGGCGGCGACATGGCCGACGAGCGGCACGATCTTGAGCCCCGCCGACGCGACCCGGCACGGCGCGGCCGCCAGGCCGCAGCCGGCAAGCCCGGCGAAGAGCGCCAGCGCGGCGCCCAGCTTCCCGATTCGCAACAGCATCGACGTCATCTCGTCCTCTCCCGGTTGCTCAGCGGCCCGACACGGGTCGGACGGCCGCGGCGGCGCGCTTCGCGCGTTCACGGGCTTCGTCGACGGTCGCGCCGGTCGCGAGCGCGACGCCCATGCGCCGCTTTGCAAAACTTTCCGGCTTGCCGAACAGCCGCAGGTCGGCGCCCGGCACCGCAAGCGCGTCGCGCACGCCTTCGAACGCGATGCCGCGCTCGTCGAGCCCGCCATAGATCACGGCCGACGCGGCCGGCGAGCCGAGCGTCGGATCGACCGGCAGCCCGAGGATCGCGCGCGCGTGCAGCTCGAACTCCGACTGGCGCTGCGACGCGAGCGTGACGAGCCCCGTGTCGTGCGGGCGCGGGCTCACCTCGGAGAACCACACGTCGTCGCCGCGCACGAACAGTTCGACGCCGAACAGCCCGCGGCCGCCGAGCGCCTCGGTCACCTTGTGCGCGATCTCGCGCGATTTCGCGAGCGCCGCCGCGCTCATCGGCTGAGGCTGCCACGACTCGACGTAGTCGCCCGCCACCTGCACGTGGCCGACCGGCTCGCAGAACCAGGTGCGCGTGTCGAGCGTCGCGGGGTCGATCGCGCGCACCGTCAGCTGCGTGATCTCGTATTCGAAATCGATGAAGCCCTCGACGATCACGCGGCCGTGGTTCACGCGGCCGCCGGCCATCGCGTAATCCCAGGCGGGCTTGATGTCGGCGTCGGTGCGCACGACCGACTGCCCCTTGCCCGACGACGACATCACCGGCTTCACGACGCACGGCATGCCGATCTTCGCGACGGCCGCCGCGAATGCGTCGAACGATTCGGCGAACGCGTACGGCGACGTCGGCAGCCCGAGCTCCTCGGCCGCGAGGCGGCGGATGCCTTCGCGGTTCATCGTGAGCTGCGTCGCGCGCGCGGTCGGAATCACTTCGGCGAGGCCGGCCGCCTCGATCGCGGCCAGCGCGTCGGTCGCGATCGCCTCGATTTCCGGCACGATCAGATGCGGCCGCTCGGCCTCGACGAGCGCGCGCAGCGCGGCGCCGTCCGTCATGTCGATCACGTGCGCGCGGTGCGCGACCTGGTGGCCCGGCGCGTCCGGGTAGCGGTCGACCGCGACGACTTCGACGCCGAGCCGCTGCAACGCGATGATGACTTCCTTGCCGAGTTCGCCGGCGCCGAGCAGCATGACGCGCGTGGCCGACGGAGAAAGCGGCGTCCCGAGCCGCTGACCGATCTGCATGTGATTTCCCGCTTCTTTCTGTTGGAGGATCGAAACGGCTTCGATGTTAACACGCGCGCACGGGCCGGTCCGACGCGTTTCGTCGCGCCGCCGCGCCCGGCGCGCAGGCGGGCTGCGAACGTTTTCATGCGCACGGTGTCGGCTCGCTCGCGCGGGGCGGGTGCGTTACTCTTACGCCTTGTTCAGAATCCGATGAGGAACGAGGCTCATGTCCCACCTGTCCGCCACCGCCCGCGCATGCAACGGCCTGCTCCGCCCGCTGCGCGCGCCGCTTTGCGCGTTGACGCTTGCCACGCTTCTCGCCGCCTGCGCGATGCCGACCCACCCCGATTCCGCCGCCCCCGCACCCGACCCGTACAACCCCGCCGCCGTCCAGCTGCTCGACGACACGAGCTGGGAACTCACGAGCTGGCAGAACGCCGACGGCACGTCGCGCACGGTCCCTCACGGCGACAACGGCGAGCCGATCAAGCTCGAGCTGTCGACGCAGTCGGGCATCCGGCGCGCGAGCGGGTTCGCCGGCTGCAACCGCTACATGGGCGCCTACAACGTGAAGAACGGGCTGCTCAGCTTCGGCCCGCTCGCCGGCACGCGGATGGCGTGCCCGAACACGCTCGGCGGTCAGCTCGAACGCGCGTACCTCGACGCGCTCGCGCACATCGCGAAGACCGGCGTGCAGATGCGCGACCCGCAGCAGTTGCAGATCGTGACCGAAGCCGGCGCGACGCTGACCTTCACGCGCCGCGGCCCCTGAAGCGCCGAAACCGCGCGCGGCGCGAAGGCCGACCGGCCGCCTTCTCCCTGCGCGTCGCACGCATGGCGCGGCGTGAAACCGATATTTGCGCCGCCTTGTCTTAGAGTCTTGTTCGTCGGCCGGTTAAACTCGGCGGGTCGCGCGTCGCGCTCCCCGCCTCATTCCTGTTTCATAGCATGCACACGGTTGTTTTCGGCTGGTTCGGCGTCTCCGCCGTCTGGTTCCTCCTTCTCTTCTGGCGTCTCGTGCAGGCCATGCTGCCCGGCGGCGGCGGGCTCGCCGGCCGCGGGTCGATCCGTCTGTGGCTCGGCTTCGCGGCCGTCTTCGTCGCGAGCTGCACGCTGACGAGTGCACTCTCCGGCCCCGACACGAACGCGCTCGGTCATGCGTTCGCGGCCGGCTTCGCGCACGTGCTCGGCCCGGTCGGCACGCCGGTCGCGATGGTCGTGCTGCTGTTCGCGGGGCTGCCCTGGCTGACCGGCATCGGCTGGCGGCAGTTCGCCGCGTGGGTCGACACGTCGTTCGGCGTCAAGCTGTCGCGCGACCGCGGCGACGACGATGCGCATGGCATCGCCGACCTGCCGCGCAGCGCGCTGCATCGCGACGACGACATCGTGCAGCCGACCACCGCGCACACCGTCAACTCGATGGCGCCGCGACAGAACGGCCGCTATGCGCGCCCGACGCTGTGGAAGCCCGATCCGCAGGCACGGCCGCAGCCGCGCCGCAAGACCGCGCCGCGTCCGCCGGTCGAGCCCGTCGCGCCTTCCGGCTGGCTGAAGCCGTCGGCACCGGCCGGTCGCACGCCGCCACCGCCGTCCGTCCCCGTCACGACCGGCGCGATGCCGCCGCCGACGACCGGCAGCACCGCCAGCCTCGCGCGCGCCGCAGCGAACGCGCAGGTGCCGCGCCCCGATCCGGCCCCGCTGCCGGCCGGCTTCGAGCCGGTACGGCCTCGGCCGACCGCCGCGCGGCCGGTTGCCGCCGCTGCGCTCAACAAACAGCCGGCTGCGCCCCGCGCGGCCGTCACGCCCCGCCCCGCTCCCGCGACGCAGCCGCGCCCGCCGGTGCGGCCGGTCGGCGGAATCGTGCCGGCCGGCACGGCTTCTGATCCGTCGCGCCGTCGCACGGTGACGCCACCGCCGCCTAAGCGCGCGCCGCTCTACGCGTGGGCGGAAAAGCCGGCGACGCCGATCTCGCCGGCGCCAAGCGTCCATGAAACGCTCCGCTCGATCGAGGCGAGCACCGCGCAATGGGCCGCGATGGCCGGCGCGCAGCAGCCCGGCGACGCCGCCGGCGCGGCGGCGGCCGGCGTGGCCGGGATCGCTGCCGCAGGGAACGGCATGGCCGCGCCGTTTTCCGCCACCGGATCGGACGCGAGCGTTTCCGGCATTTCCGACCATGCCGCGCATCGTGGCGACCAAACGGTCGTGCGCGAGGCGGCGCCGACCGCGCACGACGACGATGCACCGATCGTGCTGGATGCGTTCGCGCCGGTTGAACCGCACGGCCTCGCTTCGACGATCGGCGCAGGTACGGCGACGACGTTCGGGATGGCCGCGCAAGATGCACAGTCGGGCAGCGCCGTCGGTCCTCACGCATTTGCGTCGCACGCGGACAACGAGATGCACAACAGCGTTGCGGCGCCTGCCGTGCCGACGTTCGACGTCGCGCCGGCGTCCGCGCCCGATGCGGCGATCGCGCTTGCGCCGTGGGAAGACTTTGCCGGTCAGTCGGTCGCCGCGTTCGGCGGGTCGCGTGATGGTTCGTCTGATGCGCTGTCGCCGGCCGCGGCCGACGCTCGGCCCGCGACTGCGGCCGGGTCGCGACCCTCCGTCGAAATCGCGCAGCCGGAAGCTGACGCGAATCGACATGACGGTATCGCGCCGGCATCGGCTTCGTCGGTCGACACCGTCGAGCGTGCGGCGGAAACCGATAGCACGGCATCGGAAGACGGGAACGGGAAGTCGAATTCTCTCGGCGCGGAATCGAACGCGGGCGGCGTGCAGCCTGTCGCCGCACCGGCCGGGCCGGTCTCGCCCCTTCCCGCTTCGTCGATCGGTGAGACATCGGCGAAGGCGGTGCGCGGCGCCGCTTCGATCGCAGCAGTGGCGGTAGCAGCCGATCCCGCGGCGGAAACCGTCGAGCCTGCGGCAGCAGGAAGCGTCGTGACGAAGCCCGTCGCCGATGCCGGATCGTCGATGCAGGACAGCGTGCAGTCGGCTGCGAAGCCGGCGCCCGCTTCGGGCGTGACCGCGGTCGCATCGACGCCCAAATCCTCGGTGGCTCAACCATTCTCGGCCGCGACGATCGCCGCCACGCCGTCGCCTGCCGACGCCGCATCCGGTGGTTCGACGCCTCTGGCTTCCGCAGCGAACGGCGCGCCCGTTGCTACGACCGGGTCTGCTTCCGGCCCCGCGACGCCGGCATCGACTGCGAGCACCGCCCCCATTGCGGCGATGCTGTCGCCCGGTGACTCGACAGCGTCTACTTCCGGCTCTGCGGCACTGACACCGGCCGCGAACAGCGCGCCCAGTGCTGCGACGCCTTCGTCCGGCGGCTCGACGGTGTCCGCTCCCGGCTCCGCAGCACCTGCACCGGCCGCGAACACCATATCCATTACGGCGACGTCCGATGAGGCGGCAACGTCCTCGACCGGTTCTGCTGCGCCAGTACCGGCATCCGCCGCGTCGATAGCCGCGACGACCTCCCCTCTCGGCGCGGCGACGGCTGCATCCGGTTCGTTCGCGCAGGCGAGCGCATCGGCATCGAGCGCTGAATCGTCGCCGATCGGCGTCGCGCGTACGGCTGCCGATACGATCGCGCAGCCGTCGGCTTCCGCCGCGCAGACCGTTCGCGTGCCATCGTCCGGTGGCGCCGCGGGTTCGGCACCGGCTTCGGTCCAGCCGACAGCAGCTTCGTCGACGCTCGCCGGCACGTCCGCGGCCATTGGCGTCGCGCGCGCCGCGTCCGGCTTGGTTTCGCAATCGCCGGCGCCTGCGGCCTTCGCTCCCGCGTCAGCGAACGCGCTGCCCGGTTCGACAGCCCTGCAGCCTTCGGCAGCGCCGATCGCCGATACCGCGACGCACACACCGACTGCTGCGCCGACCGCGGCAAGCGGCACGACCATGTCCACGCATCAGCCGTCGGCCGTCGCGCCGACACGCTCCGCGACGATCGCCCCTCCGACGGCGCAATCGAGCGGCGCGGTATCCGCTCATCCCGCAGCGGCGACGCCGGCACCAGCCGTTCCGTCGAATCGCGTGGCCGACATCCCCGCTACCGCTACGCCGTCCGCCGCGACCGAAACGACGCGAACCGCAATCGATGCACCTGTCGTCGCGGCTCCCGCCGCGATCGCTCCGATGACGACGGGAACGTCGGCTTCCGTTCACTCGGCGACCAGCTCACCCGTGACGACGACTGGCACGACCGCCGGCGCTCTCGCGCCGGCTGCCGCGCCCGTGTCGCCGGCAGCCCCCACGGCGACGCTTTCCGGCAGCCCTGCCGTGCCGACCGTACCCACCGGCACACCGGTCACGCCCGCGAGCGTCGAGACGACCGCTCCGGCTGCCGTACCGGCCGCATCGACAACGCCTGCCGCAGCAACCGCGCTCTCCGCGGCGCCCGCCACGTCGTTCACGACAGCGGCCAGCCCCGCCCTCGCGCCTGCAAACGGCACCGCGTCGAACACCGCCGCGGCAGCGACCTACGGATCCACGCCAGGCGCCCCGTCAGCCGCATCCAGCGGATCCGTGCCGCATGGCGTACCGGCCCCGTCCATCGCATCGCCAGCGCCACAGTCACCGCTCTCCCCCGCCACGGCCGTTGCGCCCGCATTCGTCGTGGCCGCGCCGGCTTCGACCGTTCCCGGCACCAACCCGCCCGCGCCGCCGGTCGTCGCACCGGTCGCCGCTGCCGCATCCGTCGACTCGACCGCGCCGGCAACGGCCGCCCCGAGCGCCGACACCGCAGCCGCCGCGCCATTGCCCGCTGCGCCCACCGCACCCGACACCCCGGCCCGCCAGCCGCGCCCGAATGCATTCGAATTCCACGCGCCCGCGTCGTTCGACGTCGAACTGCCGACGCTCGACCTGCTCGAGCCTGCGTCGGACGACATCGAGACGATCAGCGACGAACATCTCGCGCAGACCGGCCAGGTGATCGAGCAGCGCCTGCAGGAATTCAAGGTGCCGGTGACGGTCGTCGGCGCGTCGGCCGGCCCCGTGATCACGCGCTTCGAGATCGAGCCCGCGCTCGGCGTGCGCGGCAGCCAGATCGTCGGGCTGATGAAGGACCTGTCGCGCGGCCTCGGCCTCACGTCGATCCGCGTCGTCGAGACGATTCCCGGCAAGACCTGCATGGGCCTCGAACTGCCGAACGCGAAACGCCAGATGATCCGGCTGTCGGAGATCCTCGAGTCGCGCCAGTACCAGCATTCGGCGTCGCAGCTGACGATCGCGATGGGCAAGGACATCACCGGTCATCCGGTCGTCACCGATCTCGCGAAGGCGCCGCACATGCTCGTGGCCGGCACCACCGGTTCGGGCAAGTCGGTCGCGATCAACGCGATGATCCTGTCGCTGCTGTACAAGGCGACGCCCGACGACGTGCGCCTCATCATGATCGACCCGAAGATGCTGGAGCTGTCGGTCTACGAGGGGATTCCGCACCTGCTCGCGCCGGTCGTCACCGACATGAAGCTCGCCGCGAATGCGCTGAACTGGTGCGTCGGCGAGATGGAGAAGCGCTACCGGCTGATGTCGGCCGTCGGCGTGCGCAACCTCGCGGGCTTCAACCAGAAGATCCGCGACGCCGAGGCGAAGGAAAAGAAGATCGGCAACCCGTTCTCGCTGACGCCGGACGATCCGGAACCGCTGTCGACGCTGCCGCTGATCGTCGTCGTGATCGACGAGCTGGCCGACCTGATGATGGTCGCAGGCAAGAAGATCGAGGAGCTGATCGCCCGCCTCGCGCAGAAGGCGCGCGCGGCCGGCATCCACCTGATCCTAGCCACGCAGCGTCCGTCGGTCGACGTGATCACCGGCCTGATCAAGGCGAACATCCCGACGCGCGTCGCGTTCCAGGTGTCGTCGAAGATCGATTCGCGCACGATTCTCGACCAGATGGGCGCCGAATCGCTGCTCGGCCAGGGCGACATGCTGTTCCTGCCGCCCGGCACCGGCTATCCGCAGCGCGTGCACGGCGCGTTCGTCGCCGACGAGGAAGTGCACCGGATCGTCGAATACCTGAAGCAGTTCGGCGAGCCGCAGTACGAGGAAGGCATTCTCGACGGCCCCGCGGCCGACGGCGCGACGCAGGACCTGTTCGGCGACGCGCCCGACGCGGAAGCCGATCCGCTGTACGACGAAGCCGTCGCCTTCGTCGTGCGCACGCGGCGTGCGTCGATCTCGTCGGTGCAGCGGCAGCTGCGCATCGGCTACAACCGCGCCGCGCGTCTCGTCGAGCAGATGGAAGCGGCCGGGCTGGTATCGTCGATGGGCATCAACGGCAGTCGCGAGGTGCTCGTGCCGGCCGCGGCGGACTGAGCGACCGATCGGCCGATACTCTGCGATCGGCCGCAACCGGAACCCGCGAAACCGGCGCGCGTCGCCGGCCTCGCGAAACACGAAGGGCGCTGCGGTTCATCCGCCGCGCCCTTTTCATTTACTGCGGCACCCCCACCAGCTTGAAATCGACCGGCTTGCCGACCGAGACCTTCTGCGGATTGGCGCCCAGCAGGCCGGTATCGACGTCGCGGCTGAACACGTAGAACGTATCGCTGTCCTGGTTGCCGACGATCAGCCACTTGCCGGTCGGGTCGATCAGGAACTCGCGCGGCGTCCGGCCGAGGCTCGACTGGCGGCCGACCGTCTTCAGCCGACCATCGGCCCGGTTCACCGCGTAGATCACGATGTCGTTCGCGTCGCCGCGGTTGCTCGCGTACAGGAACCGGCCGTCCGGCGACAGATGGATCGCGCCGCCGCCGACCTTGCCCTTGAAGCCCGGCGCCGTCATCGGCACCGTCTCGACCGGCGTCAGCTTGCCGTCGTGATAGCCGAACACCTCCACCGACGCGTTCAGTTCGCTCGTCACGTACGCGAACCGGCCGTCGGCGCTGAATACCATGTGACGCGGCCCCGAGCCGGCCTTCACGGGCGTGTAGCGCGTGTCGGTCGGGCTGACCAGGCCGCGGCTGCCGTCCACCGTGTAGCGGTAGCCGTAGATCTTGTCGGTGCCGAGATCCTGCACGAACAGATAGCGGCCGTCCGGCGAGAACACCGTCGAATGCACGTGCGCGCCGTCCTGACGGCCCTTCACCGGCCCCGTGCCTTCATGGTGCACGGTCAGCACGGCCGGCCCGACCGCGCCGCCGCTGCCGATCGGGAACACCGCGAAGCTGCCGCCCGGATCCGCCGCGACCGAATAATTGGCCGTCACGAGGTATTTGCCGTCCGGCGACAGCGCGAGATAGCAAGGATCGTTCCCTTCTGAAGAAACGCGGTCGATGAACGTGAGCGCCCCCGTCCTCGCGTCGAAGCGGAATGCGCTGATGCCGCCGCGCTGGGTGGCCGGCCCGTTGTCGCCGGGCAGCTCGTTGACCGCGTAGACGGTCTGACCGTCGCGGCTAGGCAACAGGTACGACGGGTTCACCGTCTTCGCCGACGACACCGGCGCGACGCTGCCGGTTTTCGTATCGAAACGGTAAACATAGATCCCGTCGCTGCCGCCACCGGTATAGGTGCCGACCAGCAGGTTGTAGACGCCGTCGGCCGATGCCGGCGATTGCTGCGCAAATGCATGGGTCGCGGACAGCGAAAGCACGATCGCGAAACCTTTCATCCAGTGAGCGAACCTAAGCGGGAACCCTCGTGTCGAAGCGCGGGCGTCATGCTCGCGTAAACGGTTGGGCATTGAATCCTCCTTGCGTCGAGTCGCTTCAAGTGTTGAGATAGGACGAAACGCCGGCCGTTCATGCGCTCCGCCGCCCGGCCGAGTATACGGGCCGCGGCGCTCGGGCGTGAAGCCCGCTCGCCGTAGTCCGCATTGTGAACTCGATATCCAAGGACCGCCGCCCATGCCCGCCCTGATCGAAGACTACGCCCTCGTCGGCGACGGCCACACGGCCGCGCTGATCGCAAAAGACGGCTCCGTCGACTGGCTGTGCTGGCCCCGCTTCGACTCGGGGGCCTGCTTCGCGGCACTCGTCGGCACGCCCGAGCACGGCCGCTGGCTGCTTGCGCCGGCCGCCGACGCCGCGATCACGCACACGACCCGCCGCTATCGCGGCGACACGCTGATTCTCGAAACCGACTATGAGAGCGCCGACGGCGCCGTGACCGTGGTCGACTTCATGCCGCCCGGCAACGGCTGGTCCGAGCTGGTGCGGATCGTCGTCGGCCGGCGCGGCACGATGAAGATGCGCATGGAACTGGTGCTGCGCTTCGACTACGGCTTCTCGATCCCGTGGGTCACGCAGCTCGCGCGCGAGGACGGCATGAAGGCGATCGCAGGCCCCGACACGGTCGTGCTGCGCACGCCGGTGCCGCTCACCGGCAAGAACCTGCATACGCTCGCCGAATTCACGGTAAGCGCCGACGAACGCGTGCCGTTCTCGCTCGGCTACGCACCGTCGCACCTGCGTCTGCCGCCCGCGCGCGATCCGCTGTCGATGCTCGCGCGCACCGAGAACTACTGGCTCGAATGGTCGGGCCGCTGCCAGGTGCAGGGCCGCTACGCGGCCGCCGTGCGCCGTTCGCTGATCACGCTGAAGGCGCTCGCGTACGAGCCGACCGGCGGCATCGTCGCCGCGCCGACCACGTCGCTGCCGGAAAAGATCGGCGGCAACCGCAACTGGGACTACCGCTTCTGCTGGCTGCGCGACGCGACGATCACGCTGCTCGCGCTGATGCGCGGCGGCTACTACGACGAGGCGCGCGCGTGGCGCGCCTGGCTCGGCCGCGTGATGGCCGGCTCGCCCGAGCAGATCCAGATCATGTACGGGATCGCCGGCGAGCGCCGGCTGCCGGAGATGGAGCTCGACTGGCTGCCCGGCTACCAGGATTCGAAGCCGGTGCGGGTCGGCAATGGCGCGGCGAACCAGCTGCAGCTCGACGTGTTCGGCGAGGTGATGGCCGCGCTGCACCTCGCGCGCGTGGGCGGCCTGCAGGCCGACGATACGGTGTGGTCGGTGCAATGCGCGCTGCTCGATCATCTCGAGAAGATCTGGCAGGAGCCCGACGAAGGCATCTGGGAAACGCGCGGCGGCCGCCGCCATTTCACGTTCTCGAAGGTGATGGCGTGGGTCGCGTTCGACCGCGCGATCAAGTCGGCCGAGATGTTCCGCCTGTCCGGCCCGCTCGACCGCTGGCGCGCGATGCGCGAGCGGATTCACGCGGACGTGTGCGAGAAGGCCTGGCACGAGGAGAAGCAGGCGTTCGCGCAGAGCTACGGCAGCGACGAGCTCGACGCGAGCGTGCTGCTGCTGCCGCTGCTCGGCTTCCTGCCGCCGGAAGACCCGCGCATCGTCGGCACGGTCGAGGCGATCGAGCGCGAATTGCTGCACGACGGGCTCGTGATGCGCTACCGCACGACCGAGTACAACGACGGCCTGCCGCCCGGCGAAGGCACGTTTCTCGCATGCAGCTTCTGGCTCGTCGACAATTACGCGCTGCTCGGCCGGATCGACGATGCGCACCGGCTGTTCGGCCGGCTGCTCGCGCTGTCGAACGACCTCGGACTGCTCGCGGAGGAGTACGATCCGGTCGAGGGGCGCCTCGTCGGCAATTTCCCGCAGGCGTTCTCGCACGTCGCGCTCGTGCATACGGCCATGAACCTCATGCACCATGAAGATGCAATGGCGCGCGCGGCGGGCCAGCCGGCGCCGGCCGTGGCCACGGGACGCTGAAACCGGCCTGCGCAGCTTGGTCAGAGAACGTCAAATCGCAAAAATTTGATGAAATATCGGGGAAATGTTGCATTGCACCACCGATCGTTGTCCGATATGATCGACGCGATTGTCCGGCCGCACTGCAACATGGCCGGCCGCTGACCCACACGGCACGCGGCGACGCCCCACGCCGCCATTGCGCACCGTCCCCCACGCGGGAGTAGCCTGCATGCTTTACCAACTGCACGAATTCCAGCGAGCGATGCTGAGCCCGCTCACGGCCTGGGCCCAGGCTGCATCGAAATCGTTCGCCAACCCGTCCAGCCCGTTCTCGCTGATGCCCGGCGCGCCGCGCATGGCGGCCGCCTACGAGCTGCTGTACCGGCTCGGCAAGGATTACGAGAAGCCGGAATTCAACCTTCACCAGATCGTCAAGGACGGCCACAACATCCCGATCGTCGAGCAGACGATCATCGAGAAGCCGTTCTGCCGGCTGCTGCGTTTCAAACGCTATTCGGACGATGCCGATGCCGTCACGCAGCTGAAGGACGAGCCGACCGTGCTGGTCTGCGCGCCGCTGTCGGGCCACCACTCGACGCTGCTGCGCGACACCGTGCGCACGCTGCTGCAGGATCACAAGGTCTACATCACCGACTGGATCGATGCGCGGATGGTGCCGGTCGAGACCGGTCCGTTCCATCTGCACGACTACATCGCGTACATCCAGGAATTCATCCGCCATATCGGCGCGCGCAACCTGCACGTGATCTCGGTGTGTCAGCCCACGGTGCCGGTGCTCGCGGCGATCTCGCTGATGGCGAGCCGCGGCGAGGACACGCCGCTCACGATGACGATGATGGGTGGCCCGATCGACGCGCGCCGCAGCCCGACGTCGGTGAACTCGCTGGCGACGCAGCATTCGCTGTCGTGGTTCGAGAACAACGTGATCCACACGGTGCCGGCGAACTATCCGGGCGAAGGCCGCCAGGTGTATCCGGGCTTCCTGCAGCACACGGGCTTCGTCGCGATGAACCCGGAACGCCATGCGCAATCGCACTGGGACTTCTACCAGAGCCTGCTGCGCGGCGACGAGGAAGACGCGGAAGCGCACCGCCGCTTCTACGACGAGTACAACGCGGTGCTCGACATGGCCGCCGAGTATTACCTCGAGACGATCCGCGTGGTGTTCCAGGAATTCCGGCTCGCCGAAGGCACGTGGGAAGTCGGCGGCGAACTCGTGCGTCCGCAGGACATCCGGCGCACCGCGCTGATGACGATCGAAGGCGAGCTCGACGACATCTCGGGCAGCGGCCAGACGCACGTCGCGCACGAACTGTGCACCGGCATCCCGCAGGACCACCGGCGCAGCCTGACCGCCGAGAAGTGCGGCCACTACGGGATCTTCTCGGGCCGCCGCTGGCGCACCATCATCTACCCGCAGTTGCGCGACTTCATCCGCGAGCATGCGCCGGAGCCGAAGCCCGGCGCAGCCAAGGACCGCCCCGACGCACCGGCGGCCAAGACGCTCGCGGCCGTGCCGGCCACCGACAAGGCGCAGGCCGAAACCGCCCGCGCCACCGCCGCGAAGCGCACGCGCGTGAAAGCGCCGGCCGCGGCGCCCGCCAAGGCGGCCGCCCCCGCCGCGAAACGCGCGGCCGGCACGCGTGCGAAACCCGTGCGCGCCCGCAAGGCGGCCTGACGCGCCGCGTTCCGACGAAAAAACGCCGCCGTGCGCACAGCACGGCGGCGTTTTCGTTTCTGCGCGAGCCGTGGCGCTTCGGGCTGCACCCGTTCAGCGCCGCAGCAGGTAGGCGAGCAGCACCTCGGTGTTCATCCTGACCATTTCCGCGCGCTCGTCGGCTTCACTGAAGTCGCGGCCGAGCGTCGCGGCGAGCGTGAAGCGGTTCGACACGATGTAGTAGCCGAGCCCGGACAGCGTCACGTAGAAGCGCAGCGGATCGACGTCGCTGCGGAACAGCCCGGCCTTCTGGCCGCGCGTCAGCACGTTGGCGAGCATCGACACGATCGGCGACATCATCTCGCGGATGCGCGTCGACTTGTGCAGGTAGCGCGCTTCGTGCAGGTTCTCGTTGTTGATGAGCCGCAGCAGTTCGGGATGGTCGCGATAGTAGTCCCAAACGAAATGCGCAAGCCGCGTGATGGCTTCGACGGGCGCGACGCCATCGAGATCGAGCACGCGTTCGGCTTCGGTGAGCGCGGAGAACGCGTGTTCGAGCACGGCGGTAAACAGCTGCTCCTTGCTGCCGAAGTAGTAATAGAGCATGCGCTCGTTGGTCTCGGCCCGCCGCGCGATCTGGTCGACGCGCGCACCGAACAGCCCTCCACTCGCGAATTCTTCGGCTGCCGCCATCAGAATGCGACGGCGCGTACCTTCAGGATCTCTTTTGATTTTTGGCTGATTCATGGTGGCGTTTTGCTATGTGAGCCGCGTGATCCGGACCGGCACCCCCACCGCCTCGGCGCCGGCCGCCGTGGAACGGACGCGCCGCGTGCGGCCGCCCTCCTGCTGCGCTCCTGCAAAAAAGCGGTTTGATTATGCGCACAGACGGCGTCCAGCGCAATGCGGGAAATCGGCGATAATCTGGGTTTGGCAAACCTTTCCGGCCGCACCCGCTGCGGCCGAGAGCCATTCGGCGCCGCAGCGCCCGTTGTCACCGTGACCGATTCCAAGACACTCGCAGATCGCATCGAAGATCTGCTTCCCCAGACCCAATGCACGAAGTGCGGCTATAACGGCTGCCGTCCGTACGCCGAGGCGATCGCCGCCGGCGACGCGAACTACAACCAGTGCCCGCCCGGCGGCGCCCAAGGCATCGCGCGGCTCGCGGGCCTGCTCGGCAAGCCGGTGATTCCGCTGAATCCCGTCAACGGCAGCGAACATCCGCGCGCGGTCGCCTTCATCGACGAAAGCCTCTGCATCGGCTGCACGCTGTGCATGCAGGCCTGCCCGGTCGACGCGATCGTCGGCGCGCCCAAGCAGATGCACACGATCGTCGAATCGCTGTGCACCGGCTGCGACCTGTGCGTGCCGCCCTGCCCGGTCGACTGCATTGCGATGGTGCCCGTCACCGGCGAGCGCACCGGCTGGGACGCGTGGACGCAGGAGCAGGCCGATGCCGCGCGCGAACGCCACGACCGGCGTCTCGCCCGCCAGCGCCGCGAGCGCGAGGCGGCCGAGGCGCGCGCCGCCGCACGGCGCGCCGCCAGCGCAAGCGCCGCGAAGACGGGCGCGGAACAAGCCGCCGCACCGGCCGCCGAGGACGATGCCGCCGCGAAGAAACGCGCGATCATCGCCGCCGCACTCGAACGCGCGCGCAAGAAGAAGGAAGAACTCGCGTCGCAGGGCGCCGCGCCGAAGAACACCGAAGGCGTGAGCGCGGCCGTGCAGGCGCAGATCGACGCGGCCGAAGCGCGCCGCAAGCGGCTCGCCGAACAGCGGGCCGCGCGCGATGCGGAGGCGGCCGGCCCGGCATCCGGCGACGACGCCCCCGCCGCCAACGACCAGGACGACCCCGGCCCGTCTGCGCCGCCCGACAAGAACGCTCCATGAACGCCAGCAAACGACGCGCGATCTACGAAACGCTGCAGAGCCTCAATCCGCATCCGACCAGCGAGCTCGAATACTCGACGCCGTTCGAGCTGCTGATCGCGGTCATGCTGTCCGCGCAGGCGACCGACGTGTCGGTCAACAAGGCGATGCGCAAGATGTTCCCGGTCGCGAACACCCCGCGACAAATCGTCGCGCTGGGCGAGGAAGGCGTCGCCGACTACATCAAGACGATCGGGCTCTACCGGACCAAGGCGAAGAACGTCGTCGCGGCCTGCCGGATCCTGCTCGACCGCTACGACGGCGAGGTGCCGGCCGACCGCGAGGCGCTCGAAAGCCTGCCCGGCGTCGGCCGCAAGACCGCCAACGTCGTGCTGAACACCGCGTTCGGCCAGCCGACCATCGCGGTCGACACGCATATCTTCCGCGTCGCGAACCGCACGGGGCTCGCGCCCGGCAAGGATGTGCGGGCCGTCGAGGCCGCCCTCGAGAAGTTCACGCCGAAGGAATTCCTGCACGACGCGCACCACTGGCTGATCCTGCACGGCCGCTACGTGTGCAAGGCGCGCAAGCCCGAATGCTGGCACTGCGCGATCGAGCCGCTGTGCGAATTCCGGCCGAAGACGCCGCCGCCCAACGAATAAGCCGGCAGCGCCGGTTGACGGGCTGTCGCGCGAACCCGATCGATCCCGGCGCCCGCAACGGGGCCCCGCGAACCGCCCCGCCTGGCGGGCGCCCGGGCAACGCATCCGCGCGCCGGGGAGGTCCGGTTCCCCGAACCGGCCCCGCGCCCTTCCCGACCGGCTATGCATTCGACGTCGCGGTCGCGTCGTCGGCCGCCGCACCGCCCGCGCGCACCAGCGCCAGCACGGCCGCGAGGATCGCGACGCCGCCTGCCCACTGCAGCGGCGACAGCGCCTCGCCGAACAGCAGCGCGGCCAGCGCGACCGTGACGACCGGCTCCAGCGTCGACAGCATCGACGTGCGCGCGGCCCCGAGCCGCTGCAGCCCCGCGAAGAACGCGAGCATCGCCGCGACCGTCGATACGAGCGCGATCGCGAGCATCGCGGCCCAGCCGCCCGCGTTCGCCGGCCAGCGCGGCGGCGCGCCGAACGCCGCGGTCCGCACGACGGCGATCGCGACGAGCGTCGCGGTCGCCGACAGGCAGATGATCGCGGTGGTCGCGAGCGGATCGATGCCGCGCGTCGCCTTCGTGCCGCCGACGATATACAGCGAATAGATCACCGCGGCGGCCAGCGCCAGCGCGATGCCGAGCGGCTCGCCGTGACCGCCGCCGACCATCAGCGCCGAGCCGGCGACGCACAGCACGAGCGCGACGGCCTTCGCGCGCGTGAGCCGCTCGCCGAGCCACCACGCGGCAAGCAGCGTGACGAACGCCGGATACAGGTACAGCAGCAGCGCGACGAGACTCGCCTGCGCGTGCTGGAGCGCGCTGAAATAGCAGAACGACTGCCCGACGTAGCCGAGCGCGCCCATCGCGACGAGCGGCATCAGCGCCCGGCCGCGCGGCCAGGCGACGCCGCGGCGCCGCGCGATCGCGGCCAGGATCGCGCCGCCGATCGCGAAGCGCACGATCAGCAGGCCGAGCACGTCGACGCCAGCCGCATACGCATAGCGGCCGAAGATCGCCATCGCGCCGAACGCGGCGGCGGACAACGCGACGTAGAGTGCGCCCTGCAGCGCGGCGGAAGACGAGCGGGTGGCGACGGTCATGGCGGTACGGGCACGCACGATGCGCGGCAACGGGAAAGACGGGACGATGGAGACCGTCGGAGTGTAGCGGGAGTCGGGCCGCGGGCCTAGGCCGTTGTTCACGCCGCAGCGCGCCGGGGCGCGGCCCCGCACGGCCGGCGCCAGCGCCGTGCGCCGACCCGGCGTACAATGCGCGACGCGGCATGACGCCGCGCGAATCACGACGTTCCCCACCATGTTCAATCCGAGTCGCGACGAAGTCCGTCGCTTTTTCACCGAGACCTGGCGCAAGCAGCGCGCCGGCGAGATCCTGACGCCGCTGGAAGCGATGGCCGCCGACTGGATCGTCGAGCACCCCGAATACCACGCCGAACTCGCGGACGCGGACGGTGCGGCCGCGCGCAGCTACACGCCCGAGGAAGGCCGCACGAACCCGTTCCTGCACCTGTCGATGCACCTGGCGATCAGCGAGCAGCTGTCGATCGACCAGCCGCCCGGGATCCGCGCCGCGCACGACAAGCTCGCGGCAAAGCTCGGCTCGACCCACGACGCGCAGCACGCGATCATGGAATGCCTCGGCGAAACGATCTGGGAAGCGCAGCGCACCAACACGCCGCCCGATACCGACGCATACCTGCAGCGCATCCTGCGCCGCGCGTCGCGCGACTGAGCCGCAGCACGCACACGGGCGCGGCGCCGCCGCGCCGCCACCGCGCGCGAGCAAAAAAATACCCCGCCTCGGCGGGGTATTTCCGCTGCACGGGCCCGCAGGCCCGGCGCGCTTACTTCTTGAACACGAGGTCGCCCTTCAGCGACTCGATGTAGGCCGCGATGTCCTTCATGTCGCTGACCGACAGGTTCTGCACCTGCGCCTGCATGATCGCGTTGTTGCGACCGAGCAGCGGGTTCGTCAGGCCCATCTGGTACTGGCGCATCGCCCACACGAGATAGTCGGCGTGCTGGCCCGCGAGGCGCGGATACTCGGCGTTGATCGGCTGGTTCAGCTTGGCGCCGTGGCAGGCCGCGCAGTTGTGCGATTCGACCAGGTCCTTGCCCTTCGCCAGATCGGCCGCATGCGCGGTGCCGATCGCGAGGCCGGCCGCGACCGCAATCGCCGCCGCCGTCTTGAATGCGTTGTTCATGAATGCTCCTGTCCCGCTGCTGAGATCAGCGGCGCGCGCTTACTTGTAGGGATTGTCCTTCGAGTCGACCTTCTGGGCGGCGTAGTAGGCCGCCAGATCGGCGATGTCCTGGTCCGTCAGCGAGCCGGCGATCGCGTTCATCGACGGGAAGTGACGATCCTTCTTGCGGTAGGACTTCAGCGCGTTCTCGAGGTATTGCTGGTTCTGGCCGCCGAGCACGGGCACCCGGTAGACCTCCGGATACGCCGCGCGGTAATCCTGGATGCCGTGGCAACCGATGCACATGGCGGCCTTGCTCGCCCCGTCCTTCGGGTTGCCGACCACACCGGCCGCCTGCGCGCTGCCCGCGAGCGCCACGAGCGCTGCGACAACGACGTGTTTGCCGACGAATTTGTTCATAGCTCTTGTAACCTAGCTTGAGGGGAAACTGGCGCCGAAGCGGCAACGGCCCGCGCCGTTTTGCTTGTCGGTCGCCACGCAGGCCAAAAAAAACGGCCAGATTGTACCGCGCCGGCGGGGAACGCGTCCATATGGGCGCCCCGGTCCGCCCCGCCGCAGCCCCGCAACGATACGCGGGCCACGCCGAACCCGACAGCCCTTCTGACTTATACTGGGATTTTTTCCCGACAGAGAAGAGCGCCGCCATGCGTTTCGAAGGGTCCTCGCACTACGTCGCCACCGACGATCTGAAGCTCGCGGTCAATGCCGCGCTGACGCTGCAACGCCCGCTGCTGATCAAGGGCGAGCCCGGCACCGGCAAGACCATGCTCGCCGAGGAAGTCGCGGCCGCCCTCGACATGCCGCTGCTGCAATGGCACATCAAGTCGACGACCAAGGCGCAGCAGGGCCTGTACGAATACGACGCCGTGTCGCGGCTGCGCGATTCGCAGCTCGGCGACGAACGCGTGAAGGACATCGCGAACTACATCGTCAAGGGCGTGCTGTGGCAGGCGTTCGACGCCGAACGCCCGAGCGTGCTGCTGATCGACGAGATCGACAAGGCCGACATCGAGTTCCCGAACGACCTGCTGCGCGAGCTCGACCGGATGGAATTCCACGTGTACGAGACGCGCGAGACCGTGCGCGCGAAGCACCGCCCGCTCGTCATCATCACGTCGAACAACGAGAAGGAGCTGCCCGACGCGTTCCTGCGCCGCTGCTTCTTCCACTACATCCAGTTTCCCGACCCGGCGACGATGCAGAAGATCGTCGCGGTCCACTTCCCGAACATCCGCGAGGAACTGCTGCATGCGGCGCTCGAGAGCTTCTTCGAGCTGCGCGGCGTGTCGGGGCTGAAGAAGAAGCCGTCGACGTCCGAACTGCTCGACTGGCTCAAGCTGCTGCTCGCCGAGAACATCCCGGCCGACGCGCTGCGCGGCGCCGACGCGAAGCAGATCGTGCCGCCGCTGGCGGGCGCGCTGCTGAAGAACGAGCAGGACCTGAACCTGCTCGAGCGGCTCGTCTACATGAACCGGCACAACCGGTAATCCCCCCTTCCGCAAAGGCCCGGCCATGCTGCTCAATTTCTTCTACGCGCTACGTGCGGCCAAGCTGCCCGTCTCGGTGAAGGAATACCTGACGCTGCTCGAATCGCTGAAGGCCGGGCTGATCGAGCCGTCGATCGACGCGTTCTACTTCCTCGCGCGCATGACGCTCGTCAAGGACGAGCAGTACTTCGACAAGTTCGACCAGGCCTTCGGCGCGTACTTCCACGGCGTGTCCGCGCTGCCGTCCGATGCGTTCGACGTGCCGCTCGACTGGCTCGAAAAGCGCCTCGAGCGCGAGCTGTCGCCCGAGGAAAAGGCGCAGATCGAAGCGCTCGGCGGCCTCGACAAGCTGATGGAGCGCCTGAAGGAACTGCTCGACGAACAGAAGGAGCGGCACGAAGGCGGCAACAAGTGGATCGGCACCGGCGGCACGTCGCCGTTCGGCCATGGCGGCTACAACCCGGAAGGCATGCGCATCGGCGGCCCGTCGAACGGCAACCGCACCGCGGTGAAGGTGTGGGAAGCGCGCGCCTACCGCGACTACGACGATTCGGTCGAAATCGGCACGCGCAACATCAAGGTCGCGCTGCGGCGGCTGCGCCGCTTCGCGCGCGAAGGCGCGGCCGAGGAGCTCGACCTGCCCGGCACGATCCGCAGCACGGCCGCGAACGCGGGCTGGCTCGACCTGCGGATGGTGCCCGAGCGCCACAACAACGTGAAGGTGCTGATGCTGCTCGACGTCGGCGGCTCGATGGACGACCACATCAAGCGCACCGAAGAGCTGTTCTCGGCCGCGAAGGCCGAATTCAAGCATCTGGAGTTCTTCTACTTCCACAACTGCGTGTACGACCACCTGTGGAAGAACAACCGGCGCCGCCACGCGGAGCGCACCGCGACCTGGGACGTGCTGCACAAGTTCACGCCCGACTACAAGCTGATCTTCGTCGGCGACGCGACGATGAGCCCGTACGAGGTGCTGCAGCCGGGCGGCTCGGTCGAGTACAACAACGCGGAGGCCGGCGCCGTCTGGCTGCGCCGCCTCGCCGACCAGTTCCCCCATCATGCATGGCTGAATCCCGAGCCCGAGCGGCTATGGGAATACCGGCAGTCGGTCGCGATCATTCGCGACCTGCTGGGCCAGCGCATGTATCCGCTCACGCTCGCGGGCCTCGAAACCGCGATGCGCGCCCTGAGCAAGTAACGAATCCCCAACCAGCAGATACGAGGCCGCCGTCGAGCGGCCCGTCCCGGAGATAGCATGAACCCTTCGCCCACCGCGAGCGCGGACCGCGCCGGCGGCCGCTTCTTTTCCGACACGTCCGTCTCGGCGCTCGTCGCCGGCTTCGTCGCGATGATGACCGGCTATACGAGCTCGCTCGTGCTGATGTTCCAGGCCGGGCGCGCCGCCCACCTCACCGATGCGCAGATCTCGTCGTGGATCTGGGCGCTGTCGATCGGCATGGCGCTGACGACGATCGGCCTGTCGCTGCGCTTTCGCGCGCCCGTCGTGGTCGCGTGGTCGACGCCCGGCGCCGCGCTGCTGATCGCGTCGCTGCCCGGCGTGCCGTACGCGGAGGCGATCGGCGCGTTCGTCGTGTGCGCGGTGCTGCTGACGGCCGTCGGCGTCAGCGGCCTGTTCGACACGCTGATGCGCCGGATCCCGGCCGGCATCGCCGCCGCGCTGCTCGCGGGCATCCTGTTCGAGATCGGCATCGAGATCTTCCGCGCCGCGCAGTTCCAGACCGCGCTCGTGCTCGCGATGTTCTTCACGTACCTGATCGTCAAGCGGCTCGCGCCGCGCTATGCGATCGTCACGACGCTGATCGTCGGCACCGCGGTCGCGGGCGGCCTCGGCCTGCTCGACTTCAGCCGCTTCCATATCGCGCTCGCCCATCCCGTGTTCACGATGCCCGCCTTCTCGATCGCGTCGATCGTCAGCATCGGCATTCCGCTGTTCGTCGTCGCGATGGCGTCGCAGAACGTGCCGGGCATCGCGGTGCTGCGCGCGGACGGCTACCAGACGCCGTCGTCGCCGCTGATCGCGACGACCGGCCTCGCGTCGCTGCTGCTCGCGCCGTTCGGCTCGCACGGCGTGAACCTCGCGGCGATCACGGCCGCGATCTGCACCGGCCCCGAGGCGCACGAGGATCGCACGAAGCGCTACACGGCCGCCGTGTGGTGCGGCACGTTCTACCTGATCGCGGGGATCTTCGGCGCGACGATCGCCGCGCTGTTCGCGGCGCTGCCGAAGGCGCTCGTCGTGTCGGTCGCCGCGCTCGCGCTGTTCGGCTCGATCATGAGCGGGCTCGCGAATGCGATGCAGGACGTGAAGCAGCGCGAGGCCGCGCTCGTCACGTTCATGGTCACCGCATCGGGCCTCACGCTGCTGTCGATCGGCTCGGCGTTCTGGGGGCTCGTCGCCGGCATCGTCACGCAGGTGATCCTGAACGCGCGCCGCGCGCCGTGACGCGCCGCCGCGTAGGCGCGATGCGCGAAAAGGTGCTCGACACGAATCGGGCCTAAAATAGTGGATCGAAGGCGGCGCATGGCGTCGCCTCGCTTCGCCGCCGCGTTCGCGCGGCCCGTGAGAACCCGGCGCCTGTGCGCCCTCCTCCCGAATCGCCATGACTACCGCACTCGACCAGCTCAAGCAGTACACGACCGTCGTCGCCGACACGGGCGATTTCCAGCAGCTCGCGCAATACCAGCCGCAGGATGCGACCACGAACCCGTCGCTGATCCTGAAGGCCGTGCAGAAAGACGCGTACAAGCCGATCCTCGAGAAAACCGTCCGCGATCATCGCAACGAAAGCAACGACGTCATCATCGATCGCCTGCTGATTGCATTCGGCACCGAGATCCTGAAGCTGATCCCGGGCCGCGTGTCGACCGAAGTCGACGCGCGCCTGTCGTTCGACGCGAAACGCTCGATCGACAAGGGTCGCGAACTCATCAAGCTGTACGAAGCGGCCGGCATCGGCCGCGAACGGATCCTGATCAAGCTCGCGTCGACGTGGGAAGGCGTCCGCGCGGCCGAGGTGCTGCAGAAGGAAGGGATCAAGTGCAACATGACCCTGCTTTTCTCGCTCGTGCAGGCCGCCGCGTGCGCCGAAGCCGGCGCGCAGCTGATCTCGCCGTTCGTCGGCCGCATCTACGACTGGTACAAGAAGCAGGCCGGCGCCGACTGGGACGAAACGAAGAACGGCGGCGCGAACGATCCGGGCGTGCAGTCGGTGCGCCGCATCTACACGTACTACAAGACCTTCGGCTACGCCACCGAAGTGATGGGCGCGAGCTTCCGCACGACCAGTCAGATCACCGAACTGGCGGGCTGCGACCTGCTGACGATCAGTCCCGATTTGCTGCAGAAGCTGCAGGACAGCAATGACGCGGTCGCGCGCAAGCTGTCGCCGGACGCGCTGCACGACAAGCCGACCGAGCGCGTCGCGATCGACGAGGCATCGTTCCGCTTCCAGCTGAACGACGATGCGATGGCGACGGAAAAGCTCGCCGAAGGCATTCGCGTATTCGCCGCCGATGCGGTGAAGCTCGAGAAGCTGATCGACGCGTTGCGCTGAAGCGTGCATCGCCCCGGCTGATGTCGGCAACGCTGACAACAGCCGTCAGCAGCACCCTGTAGGCGGCCGCGAACCTTGCGTTCGCGGCCGCTTTAATTTTTCATTCCGTCGTCAAGCGCGCGCACTACAATCCACGTCACGGATACGCAGGCCGCTCCCGGCGCGTCCCTTCCCCGTCAACCTTGCATGAACCGAGCCGGCGCCAGCATGCCGACCCGGACCACAGGAGACAGCAATGCAAGTCCAACCGTACCTGACCTTCTACGGCCAGGCCGACGAAGCCCTTCGGTTCTATGAAAAGGCACTCGGCGCGAAGACGATGTTCAAGATGCACTTCAAGGATGCGCCGCCGAACGCGGAGCACCCGATCACGCCCGAGATGGCCGACAAGGTGATGCACGCGAGCTTCACGATCGGCGACTCGATGATCATGTGCTCGGACGGCGATTGCAGCCAGCCCGCGGGCGCCCGGCACGCCGGCTATTCGCTGTCGCTGAACCCGGCCACGGTCGAGGAAGGCAAGAAGCTGTTCGACGCGCTCGCCGACGGCGGCGAGGTGACGATGCCGTTCGGCAAGACGTTCTGGGCGCTCGGTTTCGGGATGGCCAAGGATCGTTTCGGCGTGCACTGGATGGTCAACGTCGAGGACCTGTCGCAACGCGACGAACTGGTGCAGCGCGCACAGGGATGACGCGAAGAAACGAAGCCCACCACGTTGCCGTGGCGGGCTTTTTCATGGGCCGGCCGCGCGGCCTTCGTCAGCTTTCGACCACGTCGAGATAGTCTTCGGGCCGCGTGCGATCTTCCGCATGCGCGATGCCCATCACGCGCACCAGCACGCTCACCACCACCGACACCACGAGGTTCACGATCAGCGACCACACGGCCGCATAGCCGGGAATCGCGAGACCGAACAGGTGGATCGTGAAGATCGAGCCGGCCAGTTTCAGCGAGATCGCCATCCACGTGCCGCACACGATGCCGGCCGCCCAGCCGACCAGCAGGCCGCGATGGTCGAGCACGCGCGTATAGAGGCCGAGCACGATCGCCGGCAGCGTCTGGATGATCCAGATCCCGCCGAGCAGTTGAAGCTGGATCGCGTAGGTCAGCGGCAGGCCGAGGATGAACGCGACCGCGCCGACCTTGACGATCAGCGACACGAGCTTCGCGACATGCGTTTCCTGCTCGTGCGACATGTTGCGATTCACGAACTCGCGATGGATGTTGCGCGTGTACAGGTTCGCGGCCGCGATCGACATGATCGCCGCCGGCACCAGCGCGCCGATCCCGATCGCCGCGAATGCAACGCCGACGAACCACGACGGGAAGTAGTTCAGGAACAGCGCAGGCACCGCGAAGTTCGGACCGAACGCCTTGAAGTACGGCGCGTACTGCGGCATGTCCTTCACGCCGGACGCAAGCGCCATGTAGCCGAGCAGCGCGAGCAGGCCGAGCACGAACGAATACGCGGGCAGCATCGCCATGTTGCGGCGAATGGTGTTGCCCGACGACGACGACAGGATCGCCGTGACCGAGTGCGGATACAGGAACAGCGCGAGCGCCGAGCCGAGCGCGAGCGTCGCGTAGGCGCTGTAGCCGTTCAGGTTCGCCGCGTCGGGCGCCTTCAGCAGCAGCTTCGCGGGCGGCACGCTCGCAAAGATGTGACCGAAGCCGCCGAGCTTCGCCGGAATCACGATGATGGCTGCCGCGATCGTGATGTAGATCAGGATGTCCTTGACGATCGCGATCATCGCCGGCGCGCGCAGCCCCGACGTGTACGTGTACGCGGCGAGGATCGCGAACGCGATGATCAGCGGCAGGTCGCCGACGAAGCCCGTCGTGTCGAAGCCGAGCGCGCCGATCACGACCTCGATGCCGACCAGCTGCAGCGCGATGTACGGCATCGTCGCGACGATGCCGGTCACCGCGATCGCGAGCGCGAGCATGCGGCTGCCGTAGCGCGCGTTGACGAAGTCGGCGGCCGTCACGTAGCCGTGCCGCTTCGCGATGCTCCACAGTTTCGGGAACACGACGAACGCGAACGGATAGATCAGGATCGTGTAAGGCAGTGCGAAGAAGCCCATCGCGCCGGCGCCGAACACGAGCGCGGGCACCGCGACGAAGGTGTACGCCGTGTAGAGGTCGCCGCCGAGCAGGAACCACGTGACGATCGTGCCGAAGCGGCGGCCGCCGAGGCCCCATTCGTCGAGATGGGCGAGATCGCCGCGCCGCCAGTTCGCGGCCAGGAAACCGAGGATCGTGACGCCGATGAACAGCAGCACGAAGACGAAGGTTGCGCCGAGATTCATCGCGCACCTCCCTGCGGGCCGCTCGACTTCCACGCGTTCTTCGTCTTGTAATAGACGAAGGCGGTAATCACCGCGCTAATGAAGACCCACAGCAGCTGGTACCAGTAGAAGAACGGAAACCCGAACCATTGCGGTTCGATCTTGCTGTACGACGGCACCCAGACCATCGCGATCAACGGCAGCACCAGCAGCCAGAGCCAGCGCTTGGCGGCCCGGTTGGCGTCGGCATCGTGAGCCATGACGTCTCCTCATCTTTCCCGGTTATCGATCTTGTTGAGCGGGTACGGCGGCGAGAGGAGCGGCGGAACGGGTAGCGGCAGCCCCCCTGGCTTCGCGCCAGTATAGGAGCCGCGCTCATGCGGTCAAGCGGGGGCGAACCCGAGGTGATCCGCCCCTTGTCGTGCGGTTGCACCGGCATGCGGCCGGTGCATGCAGCGTCAGATCGCGAACGACGCGCCGCGAGCGCCGGTCGTTTCTTTCAAAGCTTTCACCCATTTGCGCGCGGGCAGCTTCAGCGTGTCCTCGATCAGCTTCGCGCGCGCGTCGAGCTGTTCGAACGGCACGTCGAGCGCGGGGCCCGAGAACGCGATCGCGATCCGGTTGCCGTCGTGCACTTCGGGCAGTGCGATCACGCGGTGATCGAAGGCGGCGTTCAAGTGCTTCATGTTGCGCACGAAGCTCGGATGGTCGCCGAACAGGTTGATCGTCGCGATGCCTGCGTCGGCGAGACAGCCGCGCACCGCGCGGTAGAACGCGACGCTGTCGAGCACGGGGCCGCGCGCGGTCGCGTCGTACAGGTCGATCTGCAGCGCGCCCGTCGTGCCGCGGTTGGCCGGATCGTTGACGAAGTCCCACGCGTCGGCTTCGTGCACGACCAGGCGCGCATCGTCGGGCGGCAGCGCGAACATCGTGCGCGCCGCGACGATCACGGCCGGGTTCAGCTCGACGGCCTCGACCTTCGCGCGCGGCAGGAAGCGGTGCGCGAACTTCGTCAGCGCGCCGGTGCCGAGGCCGAGCTGGACGATCCGCTCGGGGGTTTCGAGGAACAGCAGCCACGCCATCATCTGCTGCGCGTATTCGAGCTCGATATGCAGCGGCTTCGAGATCCGCATCGCGCCCTGCACCCATTCGGTGCCGAAATGCAGGAAGCGCACGCCGCGCTCTTCGGAGAACGTGACAGGCGCGAAGCGCGGCTTGCGCGGCGCTTCGAGCACGGGCACGTCGTCGTGCTCGTCGAGCTCGCTGCGGCGCTTCACGCGCGGCGGTTGCAGTTTCTCGGAGCCGTTGTATGCGGACGGCTGGTTGCGCTTGAACGCGCGCGCCTCGGCGGATGCGCGCTTGATCAGTCGGGTCATGTATGAATCTCGCTCGATGAAGCTGGTTTTGGCGGACGAGAGGATAGCATTGGCGGCGCCCGTCGCCTGCGCCGGACGGATTGCGCGGCTCCGGTCGGCCGACTTGCGAGCGCAGGTATGGTGATCGACAATGCATCGCAATCGCGCTCGAACGAGGGCCATGATGAAAACCGCCCTTTTCCGTCAGGGCAGATCGAACCCGAACTGGGCGGCGCCGCCGAAGGCGTCCTTCAGGAAGGCGAAACGCTGTCGAGCTTCGTCGAACGATCGGTACGCGAAGGGAGATCGCATGACCTCGACCAACAGGAAGATCTGGTTTCCGGCCAAACGCTACGGATGGGGATGGGGACTGCCGGTCGCATGGCAGGGCTGGGTGGTCCTGCTGCTCTTTGCGCTCGGCCTCGTCGCGAGTTCGCGGCGCTTTCCGCCGGCCCAGGCGCCGCTCGCATTCGCAGCATGCGTCGTGGGTCTGGTGGTCGCGCTCACGATCGTGTGTTGGGCGAAAGGCGAAAAGCCGAAATGGCGATGGGGGAAGGACGAGTAACGCGTCGTACGCCAACGCGTGCAATTCGGGCTGCAATCGGACACGCGGAGGCGGTCGCTCGGCCCCCTTTTGCCCCGCGCGCAGCAAGCCATTTCGACCTGCCTGTTCCGTTTCCGGCGCGCTGCGTCCCATCGTCCTCGAAACCTCAGGGACCGCTCAGTCGCTCCCGTATCGATATCTCCCGAACGGCCGAATTGCCCCGGCTCTTGGCTGACGACAAAAATGCCCATGCCGATCTGTTCGGCATACGACGTGACCCACCGCAACGGTCCGCATGACCGAACTGCTTTTTCCGTGCGTCACGGTTGCAAATATACATAAATGGGTATAAATTCATCGATGGCTCCGTACACCAAACCGCTCTACTGGCTCGGCTCGGCACGCAAGGATTTGAAAGCGATGCCCGAAGCGGTGCAGGACACGTTCGGCTACGCGCTGTATCTGGCCCAGACGGGAAGAAAGCACGATCAGGCCAAACCGTTGAGGGGCTTTGGATCGGCCGGCGTGCTCGAGGTCGTGGAGTCGGAGGACAACGGCACGTATCGTGCCGTCTATACGGTGAAACTGGGTAGCGCCGTCTATGTGCTGCACTGCTTTCAGAAGAAATCGTCCAGCGGTATCGCTACGCCGAAGCCGGACGTCGATCTGGTTCGCGAGCGTCTGAAGGCAGCCGAAGCACACGCAATGGGAGAAAAGTGATGATCGAAATCGAACCGGGCAGCGGCAACGTCTACGCGGACCTCGGCATGCCCGATGCCGAAGAAATGCGCGTGAAGGCTCAACTCGCCGCCAAGATCGCGGAGATCATCAAGGCGCGGAAATGGACGCAGCAGCACGCGGCCCGGTTGCTGGGCATGACGCAACCCAAGCTGTCGAACATGCTGCGCGGGCAGTTTCGCGGCGTGAGCGAAGCAAAGATGCTGGACTGTCTCGCCAAGCTCGGGCGCGACGTACAGATCGTCGTGGGGCCGGACCGTCATCCGGAAGCCGAAGGACACATCGAAGTTGTCTTCGCTGCCTGACGGCACGGCAGGCTTGGACGCATCAATTCAACAGTCGTAGCTGCCGCCAGACGGCCAGTTTTTCCGCATACGAGATCGAAGCATAGGCGGGACTGCTCGACGGCAGACGGAGCAATCGATACCGGGAGCCGTCGTCACCGAGCGCCGTCATTCCGATTTTGGCTGCCGTGCCGCCGTTGAAGGCGATGGTGGTCAGATTCGGCAAGGTATCGATCAGCGCGACCAGATCGTTGCTGGCGTGATCGCGTATGCGGCTATCGAGACTGCCGATACGACGCGCCTCGGCAACGACGTCCCACAAGCCGATCCGGTGTTCGAGCAACGTATCGAGACGCGCCGGATAGCTCATGCCCACCAGATCGCGCTCGATCACTTCGCCGACCAGGGACCAGAACTTGTTTTGCGGATGTCCGTAGTATTGACGAAGGGCCAACGATCGCTCGCCCGGCAGGCTACCGAGAATCAATATCCGCGTGTTCGCATCGACGACCGGCGGAAAGCAACGCTTGTTCATTGCGCGATCGCCGCTCCCGTTACGACGCCCGGCCCGCCCGAGCGCGGCCCGTCACCATGCGCGTCGAGATGCCGCCACAGCGCCGGCAGCATGCACTCGGTCACCATCAACGGCTCGCCATGACGCTGGAACACCGAGCGCCGCGCGGCAAACGCATGCGGCGCCCGCGCGCCGCCGAGTGCATGGCTCGCAAGAGCATAAAGCGGATGCCCGGCGATCACGCGGCGGCTGACGAGCGCCGAGCGCTCGACCTGCGGATCGCTGTACAGCAGCTCGGCGAGCGGCCGCGTGCGCAGCCGCCGCATCGCCTGCCACACGCCCTTGCTCGCCGCGAGCGGCGCGATGCTGTGCGCGGCGACGTACGGCGTGCCGTCCACCGACAGGATCACCTCGCGCACCCACATCGGCGCGCGCGGCGAAGCGGCAACCGCCGCATGCTCGTCGAACCACGGGCAGTCGACCGACTCGCGCGTCACGCGCACGCTCACGCGGCCGAGCCGCGCGAGATGCGCGGTCAGCGAACCGCCGCGCGTCAGCCAGTCGCGCTGATCGATCGTGCAGCCGGGCCGCGGCGTCTCGCGCCAGCCCGCCTGCCCGCCGTCGAATCGCATGCGTGCGTTCACGCCGCGCGCGACAGCAGCAGCGCGTTGGTCCGCTTCACGAAGCTCGCCGGATCGTCGAGCATCCCGCCCTCGGCAAGCAGCGCCTGATCGAACAGCAGATGGCACCAGTCGCCGAAATCGGCGCTGTCGGCCTTCAGCTGCTTGACGAGCGCATGCTCGGGATTGATTTCGAGGATCGGCTGCATCGCCGGCGCATTCTGCCCGGCCGCCTTCAGCATCCGCTGCAGATAGCCGCTCATGTCGTTGTCGTCCGCGACGAGGCACGACGGCGAATCGGTCAGGCGGAACGTGACGCGCACGTCCTTCACCTTGTCGCCGAGCGCTTCCTTCATCTTCTCGACGACCGGCTTGATCGCCTCGCCCGCCGCTTCCTGCGCCTTCTTCTCGTCGTCGTTCAGCTCGCCGAGATCGAGGTCGCCGCGCGCGACGCTCGCCAGCGGCTTGCCGTCGAACTCGTGCAGGAACGACAGCATCCATTCGTCGACGCGATCGGTCAGCAGCAGCACCTCGACGCCCTTCTTGCGGAACACTTCGAGATGCGGGCTGTTCTTCGCGGCCTGCCACGTGTCGGCCGTCACGTAGTAGATCTTCGTCTGCTCGGGCTTCATGTGCGCGACGTAGTCGGCCAGCGACACGTCCTGCGCGGCGGTGTCGCCATGCGTCGACGCGAAACGCAGCAGCTTCGCGATGCGCTCGCGGTTCGCGTGATCCTCGCCGAGGCCTTCCTTCAGCACCTGGCCGAACGCGCTCCAGAACGTCTTGTACTTCTCCTTGCCGGCATCGTCTTCCGCGTTCGCAAGCTCTTCGAGCATCGACAGCGCGCGCTTGGTCACGCCTTCGCGGATCGCCTTCACGTCGCGGCTTTCCTGCAGGATTTCACGCGACACGTTCAGCGGCAGGTCGGCCGAATCGACGACGCCCTTCACGAAGCGCAGGTACTGCGGCAGCAGCTGCTCGGCGTCGTCCATGATGAACACGCGCTTCACGTACAGCTTCAGGCCACCGCGATAGTCGCGGTTCCACAGGTCGAACGGCGCATGCGACGGCACGTACAGCAGTTGCGTGTATTCGCTGCGGCCCTCGACGCGGTTGTGCGTCCAGGCGAGCGGATCCTGGTGGTCGTGCGCGATGTGCTGGTAGAACTGCGTGTACTGCTCGTCGGTGATGTCGCTCTTCGCACGCGTCCACAGCGCGCTCGCCTGGTTGACGGTCTCGTCCTCGTCCTTCAGGACCATCTCGCCTTTTTCCTGATCCCACTCTTCCTTCTGCATCAGGATCGGCAGCGCGATATGGTCGGAATACTTCTGGATGATCGACTTCAGCCGGTACGACGACAGCAGCTCGTCCTCGCCTTCGCGCAGGTGCAGCGTGATCGTCGTGCCGCGCTGCGCGCGCTCGATCGCGTCGATCGTGAAATCGCCCTCGCCCGCGCTTTCCCAGCGCACGCCTTCGCTCGCCGGCAGGCCCGCGCGGCGCGTCTCGACGGTGATCTTGTCGGCGACGATGAAGCCCGAGTAGAAGCCGACGCCGAACTGGCCGATCAGCGCCGCATCCTTCTGCTGGTCGCCGGACAGCTTCGTGAAGAATTCCTTGGTGCCCGAGCGCGCGATCGTGCCGAGGTTCGCGATCGCCTCGTCGCGGCTCATGCCGATGCCGTTGTCGTCGATCGTGATGGTGCGCGCGGCCTTGTCGTAGCCGATGCGGATGCGCAGGTTCGGATCGTTTTCATACAGCGCGTTGTCCGCGAGCGCCTCGAAACGCAGCTTGTCGGCCGCGTCGGACGCGTTCGACACCAGTTCGCGCAGGAAGATTTCCTTGTTGCTGTAGAGCGAATGAATCATCAGGTGGAGGAGTTGCTTGACCTCTGCCTGAAAGCTCATCGTTTCGTGTGCCATGGATGCTGTTTCCTCTTACTTGAACTTGAATGGTGTGGCGCGGGCGCCCGGCGCGCGATGCCGGTGCCGGTCGAACCGCCGCGTGGCGCACGCGGCTTGCGCGGGTATCTGGGGATCGCGCCGGCGATTTCAAGAGCCGCCGCAGCAGCGTCACGACGCGCGCCGCACGGCCGAGTCGATATAGCGCGCGAGAAACCCCGGCAGCGCCGGATCGCCGCAGTTCGCGACGTTGAAGCGCGTCCACGTCGACGGCGACTGCTGCGGCGAGAACAGGCTGCCCGGCGTCAGCAGGAAGCCTTCCTCGTGCGCGGCGGCCGCGAGCGCGTCCGAGTCGACGCCCGTGTCGGCCCACAGGAACATGCCGGCCGCCGGCATCGCGAACAGCTTCAGCCCGGTGCGCTCGAGCATCCGCGCGGTCTTGTCGCGCACGCCGTCGAGCCGCGCGCGCAGCCGCTCGACGTGCCGCCGGTAATGCCCCTCGGTCAGGATCTTGTACAGCACGCGCTCGTTGAGCTCGGGCGTCGTCATCCCGACCAGCATCTTCTGGTCGGTGATCGCCTTCGCGATCTCCGGCGCGCACGCGACGTAGCCGACCCGCAGGTTCGCCGCGAGCGTCTTCGAATAGCTGCCGAGATAGATCACGCGCTTCAGCTGGTCGAGGCTCGCGAGCCGCGTCGCCGGATAGCTCGGCGGGCACAGGTCGCCGTACACGTCGTCCTCGACGACGAGAAAGTCGTACTGCTCCGCGAGTTTCAGGATCCGGAACGCCTGCGCGGCCGACAGCGACGTGCCGGTCGGGTTCTGCAGCACCGAGTTGATCACGAGCATCTTCGGCCGCCACATCTGCACGAGCGTCTCGAGCGCGTCGAGATCGGGGCCGTCGGGCGTGTACGGCATCCCGACGAGCTGCGCGCCCTGCGAGGCGAAGCGGCCGAACATCTGGAACCACGCGGGATCGCCGACGATCACCGCGTCGCCCGGCTGCACGTAGATGCGCGCGATCAGGTCGATCGCCTGCGTGATCCCCGACACCAGCACGACCTGCTCGGGCGTCGTGCCGATCTCGACTTCCGCGAGCCGCGTCTGCAGCTGCTGGCGCAGCGGCAGGAAGCCCTGCGCGGTGCCGAAGCCGATCATCTGCGCGCCGGACTGGCGCCCGAGCGCGCGCAGCGCGCCGGTGATCAGCTCGCCGTCGAGCCAGCGGCCCGGCAGATAGCCCAGACCCGGCCCCTTTTCCGGGCTGGCGGTATGCAGCATGTTGCGCAGCAGCCAGACGACGTCGATCGTGTTGTGCACGGGCGCGGCCTCGGCCACGCGCACGACGCCGTCGGGCACCGGCTGCGGGCCGGCCGTGCGCTCGCGTACGTAGAAGCCCGAGCCGCGGCGCGAATCGAGGTAGCCCTGCGCGACGAGGCGCTCGTACGCCTCGACGACGGTGAAGCGCGAGACGCTCTTGTCGAGCGCGAGCTTGCGGATCGACGGCATCCGCATGCCGGGCCGGAACACGCGCTCGTCGATGCGGCGGCGCGCCCACTGGACGAGCTGGTCGACCAGCGTCAGCGTGGCGGTGTCGTGCGGCGCGGGAATCTGGGCAAGAGGGACGGTGGACATGGGCGGCGACTCCAACTGTACCGAAAGCTATCGAGGCGATTGTACCGTTACTGTGCCGGTGCGCACGATTACAGTTGACCGAAATGGCGGCCGTGCGGCGCGCGCCTGCGCGTCGCCGCGCCGCCACGGCGGCTGCGGCGCCCGCGCCCCGGCCGGTCCGGCAGACGGTCCGCCCGCCATGACACTTTCGTTTTCTCGTCCGACGCTCATGCCAGCCCGTTCCCTGACACTCGACCATCTCGTGATTGCCGCGCGCACGCTCGACGAAGGCGTGCGCCACGTCGCCGACGCGCTCGGCATCGAACCGGCCGGCGGCGGCCGCCATCCGCTGATGCGCACCCATAACGCGCTGTTCGGCGTGTGGGGCGGCCTGTACCTCGAAGTGATCGCGATCGATCCCGATGCGCGCGACGCGGACAATGCCGCCGCGCCGCCGCGTGCGCGGCTGTTCGCGCTCGACGATCCGACGATGCACGCACGGCTCGCGCAGGGCCCGTTCCTCGCGCACTGGGTCGCGCGCGTCGAGCGTCCGCGCCAGCTTGCGCTCTGGCAAAGCCAGTATCCGACGCGCATCCCGCGCGTGGTCGCGATGCGGCGCGGCGACCTGAGCTGGGGCCTGACGGTGCCGGACGACGGCGCGTTTCCGGCCTGGCAGGGCGCGGGCGACGGCCTGCTGCCGTCGCTGATCCAGTGGGACAGCGCTCGCCACCCGACCGAATCGCTGCCGCACGACGGCGTCGCGCTGAAGGCGCTCAAGGGCCGCCATCCGCGCGCCGACGCGATTCGCGATCAGCTCGACTGGCTCGGCGCCGCGCACCTGCTCGACCTCGAGGCCGGCGACGGCCCGCCCGCGCTGGTCGCCGAATTCGATACACCGCAAGGTCCGCGCACGCTGCGCTGAACGCCCCCGACTCACCTACCCGACGATACGGAGACACCCACGACATGAATTCGCGCGAAACCCGGGGCATGCTGCTCGGCCTGATCGGCGTGATGATCTTCAGCCTGACGCTGCCGATGACGCGGATCGTCGTGTCCGAACTCAATCCGCTGCTCAACGGGCTCGGCCGCGCGCTCGCCGCGTCGGTGCCGGCCGGCCTGCTGCTCTGGTGGCGTCGCGAAGCGCTGCCGACGCGCGCGCAGCTGAAGAGCCTCGCGGTCGTGTCGGCCGGCGTGATCGTCGCGTATCCGGTGTTCTCCGCGTGGGCGATGAAGACCGTGCCCGCCTCGCACGGCGCGGTCGTCAACGGGCTGCAGCCGCTGTTCGTCGCGCTGTATGCGGCCTGGCTGTCGCACGAACGGCCGTCGAAGGCGTTCTGGATCAGCGCGGTGACCGGCAGCGCGCTCGTGATCGCGTTCGCGCTGCGCGACGGCGGCGGCACGCTGCAGGCCGGCGACGCGCTGATGCTCGTCGCGGTCGGCATCGGCGCGCTCGGCTATGCGGAAGGCGCGCGCCTCGCGCGCCAGATCGGCGGCTGGCAGGTGATCTGCTGGGCGCTCGTGGTGTCCGCGCCGGTCCTCGTGCTGCCGGTCGGCTGGCTCGCGTGGCTGCAGCATGCCGCGCACCCGGGCCCGCTCGCGCTGCGCACCTGGCTCGCGTTCGGCTACGTGACCCTCTTTTCGCAGTTCATCGGCTTCTTCGCGTGGTACGCGGGCCTCGCGATGGGCGGCACCGCGCGCGTCGGCCAGGTGCAGTTGCTGCAGATCTTCTTCACGATCGCCTTTTCCGCGCTGCTGTTCGGCGAAACGGTGACGCCGTCGACATGGCTGTTCGCGGCCGCGGTGATCGCGACGGTGATGCTCGGGCGGCGCTCGGCGGTGGCCACGGCCCCGCGTCCCGCTCGCGCCGGCTGAACAGGTGCGCCATAATGGCTGTTTTGCCTGATCGGTGTTGCCCACCCAGCCGCGAAGGCTCGATCGCGTTCCGGCGCGCCTACCCGGCCGCCGCGAAGCGGTCTGCCCGACCGACCTTTCTTGACTGACCACGATACCCGAACGAGGAGACTATGAATCCGAGCGACCTGCACCCGCCGCACTGGCAGCTTTCCGAACGCGCCCGCAAGCTGACGAGCTCGGCGATCCGCGAGATCCTGAAGGTGACGGAGCGCCCCGAGGTCATCTCGTTCGCCGGCGGCCTGCCCGCCCCCGCGACGTTCCCGGCCGAGCGCATGCGCGCGGCGGCCGACCGCGTGCTGCGCGACGCGCCGGCCGCGGCACTGCAGTACAGCGCGACCGAAGGCTACCTGCCGCTGCGCGAGTGGATCGCCGAGCGCTACAGCGTGCGCGTGTCGCAGGTACTGGTCACGACCGGCTCGCAGCAGGCGCTCGACCTGCTCGGCAAGGCGCTCGTCGATCCGGGCAGCCCGATCCTCGTCGAAACGCCGACCTACCTCGGCGCGCTGCAGTCGTTCTCGCTGTACGAGCCGCGCTACGTGCAGGTGCCGACCGACGAGCAGGGCCTGCTGCCCGAAGGCCTCACGCCCGCGCTGACGCAGGGCGCGCGCCTGCTCTACGCGCAGCCGAACTTCCAGAACCCGACCGGCCGCCGCCTGCCGGTCGAGCGCCGCCGCGCGCTCGCCGCGTTCGCGCAGACGAGCCCGTTCCCGGTGCTCGAGGACGACCCGTACGGCGCGCTCAACTACCAGGGCGAACCGCTGCCGACGATGCTGTCGATGGCGCCCGACCACGTCGTGCACCTCGGCACGTTCTCGAAGGTGCTCGCGCCGGGCCTGCGGATCGGCTACATCATCGCGCCCGAGGAACTCCACTTCAAGCTGGTGCAGGCCAAGCAGGCCACCGACCTGCACACGCCGACGCTGACGCAGCGCATCGCGCACGAAGTGATCAAGGACGGCTTCCTCGACGAGCACATCCCGACGATCCGCCAGCTGTACGGCGCGCAGTGCGAGGCGATGCTCGGCTCGCTCGCGCGTCACATGCCGGAGGGCGTCACGTGGAACCGTCCGGAAGGCGGGATGTTCATCTGGGTGAACCTGCCCGCGCAGATCGACAGCATGAAGCTGCTCGCCGAAGCCGTCGACAACCACGTCGCGTTCGTGCCGGGCGCGCCGTTCTTCGCGAACGACGCGCAGCAGAACACGCTGCGCCTGTCGTTCGTGACGGTGCCGCCGGAGAAGATCGAGGAAGGCGTCGCGCGCCTCGGCAAGCTGATCCGCGAGCGTCTCTGATCCCCCTTTTTCCCTGTCACGACTCTCTACGAGGAATCGAACACATGGCTAACGTCTACGACAAACTGAAATCGCTCGGCATCGAGCTGCCGACCGCCGGCGCACCGGCCGCCGCCTACGTGATGAGCGCGCAAAGCGGCAACACGGTCTACCTGTCGGGCCATATCGCGAAGAAGGACGGCAAGGTCTGGGCCGGCAAGCTCGGCGCCGACCTGACGACCGAAGACGGCAAGGCCGCCGCGCGCGCGATCGCGATCGACCTGCTCGCGACGCTGCACGCGCACACCGGCGACCTGAACAAGGTCACGCGCATCGTCAAGCTGATGAGCCTCGTCAACTCGACGCTCGACTTCACCGAGCAGCACCTCGTGACGAACGGCGCGTCGGAACTGATCGCCGACGTGTTCGGCGACGCGGGCAAGCATGCCCGTTCGGCGTTCGGCGTCGCGCAGATTCCGCTCGGCGCGTGCGTCGAGATCGAACTGATCGCCGAAGTCGCGTAACGGGCGCGTCGCGATGACGAGCCGCCTCGTGCGTTTCAAGCAGGTCGACGTGTTTACGTCGGTGCCGTTCAAGGGCAATCCGCTCGCCGTGGTGTTCGACGCCGATTCGCTCGGCGACGACGCGATGCTCGCGATCGCCCGCTGGACGAACCTGTCGGAAACGACGTTCGTCTGCTCGCCGACCGATCCGGAAGCCGACTACCGCGTGCGAATCTTCACGCCGGGCGGCGAACTGCCGTTCGCCGGCCATCCGACGCTCGGCACCGCGCACGCGTTCCTCGAGAGCGGCGCGCGGCCGCGCACGCCGGGGCGGCTGATCCAGCAGTGCGGGGTCGGCCGGGTCGCATTGCGCGAGCAGGCCGACGGCTGGGCGTTCGCCGCGCCGCCGGCACGCGTCACGCCGGTCGAGCGGTCGGACTACCCGGCGCTGGCCGCCGCGCTGCGCAGCGACGCGATCGACTTCGACGCCGAACCGTGCGCGGTCGACAACGGCGCGCCCTGGCTCGTCGTGCGGCTGACGTCGGCCGATGCCTGCGTCGGGCTCACGCCCGATCCGGCCGCGCTGGCGGCGATCGTGCACCGCTACGGCGCGCACGGCCTCGCCGCCTATGGGCCGCACGCCGACGGCGGCCCCGCCACGTTCGAAATCCGCTGCCTGATGACGGGCGACGCGTTCGGCCCCGTCGGCGAGGATCCGGTCACCGGCAGTGCGAACGCCGCGCTGGCCGGGCTGCTGACGCGTCAGCAGCGCCGTCCCGGCACGTCGTACACGGCCCGCCAGGGCACCGCGATCGGCCGCGACGGCCGCATCTTCGTCCGCTACGACGACGACGGCACGACCTGGATCGGCGGCCACGTCGTGACGGTCGTCGACGGCACGTTCCAGGCGCCCGCCTGACGTTTGACGCTGCGCGCGGGCGCCGGCTCGACCGGCGCCCCTCCACTGCCGCCGATAGCGCGCCATCGGGAATCCATGCGAACCCCGCATGCAGCATGTAAACAGACCCTAGCTATCGCAAAAGCCTTCCAGCCAGTAATATCGGGCCTAATCCGTTGCTTCGGAGGTCTGTCCATGGTTGCGCGTCCTGCGTACGAACGGACGCCGGAGCGCCCCCACCCCTAGCCGGCCATCCAGAAGGATGGCGTATGCGAGCAGGACGCCGCCCTTTTCGATGAGCTCCGCCCGGTCCTCCCATCCGTCGCCGCCCCGACCGCTGCGTACGCCGCGCAAGTCGCGCCGGCGCGCGCTGTTCGCGATCCCGCTGCTCGGGATGCTCGCGCTGGCGCTGCTGTGGGCCGTGATCATCGCGCGGCTGTCGGTCGAGAAGGACAGCGCGTACAAGGAAGCCGCCGCGTCCGCCGCGATCCTGTCGTCCGCGCTCGAACAGCACACGGTCAAGGCGATCCACCAGGTCGACCAGATCACGCGCTTCGTCAAGTTCGAGTTCGAGAAGTCGCCCGCGCACTTCAACCTCGCGAGCGCGGTCGAGAAAGGCGTCGTGCCGAGCGACACGCTGATCCAGGTCTCGCTCGTCAACGCGAAGGGCATCCTGTTCGCGAACACCGCCGAGACCCATCCGCAGCCGATCAACCTGTCCGACCGCGAGCACTTCAAGGTCCACCTCGCGCACAACGACGACCGCCTCTACATCAGCAAGCCCGTGCTCGGCCGCGTGTCGAGCCACTGGACGCTGCAGATGACGCGGCGCCTGAACAATCCGGACGGCAGTTTCGCCGGCATCGTCGTGGTGTCGGAAGACCCGAGCTACTTCACGAACGACTTCTACAACAACGCGGCGATCGGCAAGGAAGGCGTGATCGCGGTGGTGTCGGACACGGGCACCGTGCTCGCGCGGCGCACGGGTTCGGTCAGCAATGCGCCGGGCGCGTTCTCCGCATCGGGCGTCTACCCGATCGCCGAGCGCGTGACCGGCACGATCATCGACCCGATCGACGGCGTGACGCGCATCGTGTCGTACCGCCATCTGGACGGCTATCCGCTCGCGGTGATGGTCGGGCTGTCGCAGACCGAGGAATACGCGGACTACTACCACACGCGCAACGTCTACCTGCTGATGACGAGCTTCATCACGCTGGCGATGCTCGCGTTCTTCGGCGTCGCGACGGGCCTGATCGGCAAGCTGCTCGGCCGCGAGCGCGAGATGACCCAGCTCGCCGAATACGACCTGCTCACCGGCCTCGCGAACCGCTACGCGACGCTGCGCGGGCTGCGCAACGACGTGTCGGCGCCGGCCAGCCTGTCGCGGCTGGGGCTGCTGTTCATCGATCTCGACAACTTCAAGACCGTCAACGACACGCTCGGCCACAACGCCGGCGACATCGTGCTGCAGATGACCGCGTCGCGCCTGTCGGACGCGGTCGGCGACGAAGGCACGCTCGCGCGCATCGGCGGCGACGAGTTCGTCGTCGTGATGAAGGGCGACGACGTCGAGCGGCGCGCGGTGCGGCTCGCCGAGGCGATCATCCGGATGTTCGGCGAGCCGTTCGACGTGCGCGGCAGCTCGTTCGTGCTGCATGCGAGCATCGGCATCGCGCTGCATACCGTCGCGAACGAAAGCGAGATCGACCTGCTGAAGAAGGCCGATCTCGCGATGTACAGCGCGAAGGACGCCGGCAAGAACTGCTATCAGTTCTATGCGCCGCACCTGTCGCATCGCGCCGATCACCTGATGCGCTGGGAGCAGCAGCTGCGCGTCGCGCTCGCCGAGGGGCAGCTGTTCCTCGCGTACCAGCCGAAGATCGACCTCGCACACCGCACGATCACCGGCTTCGAGGCGCTCGCGCGCTGGGACCACCCGGAGCACGGCATCATCTCCGCGAACGAATTCATTTCGATCGCCGAATCGACGGGCCTGATCGTGCCGATCGGCGATTTCGTGATCCGCACCGCATGCCGGCAGATCGCGCGCTGGCACGAAGAAGGCCACGACACGCTGACGCTTGCCGTCAATATCTCGCCCGTGCAGTTCTGGCGCGGCGACCTGATCGAGACGATCTCGCGCACGCTGCAGGAAACCGGCATCGAGGCCAGCCATCTCGAACTCGAGATCACCGAGACCGCGATGATGGAGTATCCGGAGCTCGTGTCCGAGAAGATCGTCGCGCTGAAAAAGCTCGGCATCCGGATCGCGCTCGACGATTTCGGCACCGGCTATTCGTCGCTGTCGTACCTGCACCGCTTCTCCGTCGACACGCTGAAGGTCGATCGCTCGTTCGTGCAGGCGATCCCGAACGATCGCAGCGTATGCGTGATGGTCGCGTCGATCGTGCATCTCGCGCGCTCGCTCGGGCTGACGGTCGTCGTCGAAGGCACCGAGACCGAGGAACAGATCGCGTGGCTGTCCGCGCTCGGCGAGATCGAGGCGCAAGGCTTCCTGTTCTCGCGCCCGGTGCCGGCCGACGCGATTCCCGCACTGATCGCGCGCTATGGCGTGCGCGGCGATCGCCCGTCGATCCCGCACCGCGCGACCGGCAACGCGAGCGCCTGAACGCGTCCGCGCGCGGCGTGCGACGTATGCCGCCGTCCCGATTGTTTCGGCTTCCGATCTTGTTGTTTAGTTTATTTACTAGCGTTTTCGCGCATGGCAGTGTCATCGTGCGCGGGGGACAATCGGGAGGGCAATCGTGTCGGCGGGCCGCCGGCATTTTCTGACGCGCGAGATCCGGCCTCCCGGCCACCACACAATCATGGCGACCACCATCGAAGTCGAAACGACCGAGCATGTCGGACGGGCGTCCCTGTGGGCGCTGTTCAAGGTCGTCGCCGGCATTTCCGCGATCTCGTGGGGCGGGCTGTCGATGATGGCGCAGCTCGAACGCCATTATGTCGAGCGGCTGCAGCGCATCGAGCCGCACGTGTTCGGCGATCTCGTCGCGCTCGCATGGCTCGTGCCGGGGCCGGTCGGCTGCAATGTCGCGGTGCAGGTCGGGCAGACGCTGCACGGCCGCGCCGGCGCATGGGTGGCCGGGATCGCGAGCGTGCTGCCGTTCTTCGTGCTGATGACGCTGTTCGCGACCTTCTATCGCACGCCGCTCGTGCGTGCGCTCGCGGCGCCGATGCTGCTCAATCACTTCGGGATGGTGCTCGCCGCGCTGATCGGCGTCACGTGGGTCAGGCAGCTGCGCACGCTGGCGCGCACGCGGCGCGAGCAGGCGATCGCTGCGCTGTCGACGATTCTGCTCGCTTTCGCGCATAGTCCGGCCGCTTTCGTCGGGATTCTGTTCGCTGCGTTTGCAGCGGGCTGGCTGACCGGGCCGACGCAGCGCGACGCGGTCGATTTCACGCTGTCGAAGCGCGACCGCAACCTGCTCGTGCTGCTCGCCGTGCTGGTCGCGCTGTTCGCGCTGCCGCTGCCCGGCGACTACCAGACGACGCTGCTGTGGCCGCGGCTCGCGGGCGCCGGGATGACGCTGTTCGGCGGCGGCTTTTCCGCGCTGCCCGTGCTGAAGACGCTGTTCGTCACGCCGGCCACCGGCATCTCCGATCGCGACTTCACGCTCGCGTTTGCGCTGTCGCCGGTATCGCCGGGGCCGCTGCTGAACGTCGTGCCGTTTCTCGGCTACCTGACCGACGGCTGGGTCGGCGCGCTGCTCGCGACCGCCGCGCTGTTCATTCCGTCCGGCTGCCTCGTCGTGTTCGCGCAGCGCCATCTGCTGCGGCTCAAGCGCCATTCGCGCTTCGAGCACGGCATGCGCCTGCTGCGCGCGGCGACGACGGGCTTTCTGGTCGTCGCCGTCGTGAAGATCCTGCATCGCGAGCCGGCCGATCCCGTCTACTGGCTCACCGGCGCGTTCGCCACGCTGTGCTTTGCGCGCTTCAAGGTGCCCGTGTATGCGGTCTACGGCGCGGTCGCGATGGCGTGCGGCGCATGGCTGCTGGCCGCCGCGCACTGAGCGGCGGCAGTCGCCCCGCTTCTGCGCCGATCGACGTCAACCGGCCTGCGCCGCGACGCGGCGCGCGAGCCAGCGTGCCCGCAGCGTGTCGTACGCGAGGTTGAAGCAGAACGTATAGGGCAGGAAGAACAGCACGAGGCCGAGGTCGAGCAGCAGCGCTTCGACGAGTCCCACGTTCAGCCACCAGGCGGCAAGCGGCACCACCATCGCGACGAGGCCGAGCTCGAACACGACCGCATGCACGATCCGCACGCCGAGCGTGCGCGACAAGCCCGCACGCCGCTCGAAGCGGTCGAACAGCGTGTTGAAGGTCATGTTCCAGGCCATCGCGATCAGCGACACCATCACCGTCAGCACGCCGACGTGCGCCACCGGCATGTCGAGCAGCCATGCGCCGACCGGCGCGCACAGCGCGATCGCGACCAGTTCGAACGTCAGCGCGTGCGCGAGGCGTTCCGTCATGGTTTTGTTCGTCTGTTTCATGGTTCTCTCCGATACGTGGATTGCGGGGATGTCGGCCATTCTGATCGGTAAAACCGGATTGATCCAGTTTGTTATCATCGGTTTTACCGATATAAACCGCAAAGGACCGCGCATGCGCCACGCTCCCGAAGCCCTGCTCGCGTTCACCGAGGCCGCGCTGCTCGGTTCGTTCACGGCCGCCGCGCGCAAGCTCGGCAAGCGCCAGTCGACCGTGTCGGAAGCGATCGCGAACCTCGAGATCGACCTCGGCGTGCAGTTGTTCGACCGCTCGACGCGCACGCCGACGCTGACCGACGCCGGGCGCGCGCTGCTGCCGCAGGTCCAGCGTGCGCTGGAGGCCGGCGCGGCAATCGACCGCACCGCCGCGCGGCTCGCCGGCGGCGAGGAAGCGCGGCTGACGCTCGTCGTGTCGGACACGTATCAGTCGAAGCGCTACGAGGAAACGCTGCAGGCGCTCGAGCAGCGCTTTCCGGCGCTCGAACTCGAATGCCAGATCGCCGAGCACGAGGACGTGCTGGACCTGATCCAGCAAGGGCGCGCCCAGCTCGGCCTGATGGCCGCGCGCGCAACCTACCCGGCCGACATCGGTGCGGCGACGGTGGCGGAAGAATCGGAGATCGGGCTGTTCGTCGGGCGCACGCACGCGCTGGCCGGATACGGCGACGCCGAGGTGCCGCACGCGGCGCTGCGCGACGCGCGCGAACTGCGCCTCAATACCTACGTGAAACCGGAAGGCCGCGGCGACGACAGCCGGATCGTCGTCGGCACGCAGCGCTGGCTTGCGCCGAGCTACCTGATGCTGCTGGAGATGGCGGTGCTGGGGTTCGGCTGGGCCGAATTGCCGCGCTGGATGGTCGAGCACTTCGCGCGCGAGCGCCTGTGCGAGCTGCGCGCACGCGGCTGGCCGCGCCGCGTGCGGGTCGATGCGGTATGGTCACGCAACCGGCCGCTCGGGCCGGCCGGTTCGTGGCTGCTCGACGCAATGCTGGCCGCATAGGCGCGGCGGCGGCGAGCGCCACGTCATTGCGTGTGGCGCATTCGTCGGGATAACCGCTTCGCCACCTTCGCGGCATTCGACCCGCGATCGGCCAAGCGGCCTCCTCGCCCCCGGCGTCAGAAACCGCGCGACAACACCGCCGCGCCGATCGTCACGACGCCGAGCACCAGGTTGACGACGACGAGCAGGCGCACGCCGTTCACCGCGCGCGCGCCGTCCGGCCAGTTCTGCGCCTGCACCGCACGCCGGATGCGCGGGAACAGCGCGAACCGGATGTGGCCGAAGATCAGCATCATCACGACGCCGAGGCCCGCCATCGCGTGCAGCGGCCAGGTCGCATGCGCGCCGCCGAACTGCATCAGCAGCATGCCGCCGGACAGCAGGATCACGATCACCGCGCCCGCGACCCAGTTGAAGAAGCGGCTGAACACGCCTTCGATCAGCGGCAGCCGCAGTTGCGGCGACAGGTCGGACAGCGCGGGACGCAGGCAGAAGTTCGCGAACACCATCCCGCCCACCCACACGGCGACGGCCAGCAGATGAAGAAACAGCGCGACGGCAACGGCATGGGACATGGCGACGATCCTGTGACGAGTGGAAGCGGCAACGCGGCTGCGCCGGCGACGAACCGGCGCGATGCACGCGGCATCAAGCGACGTTCGACCCGCGCGCCGCCGCGCGGTTCAAGCCCTGCGCGCGATTTCACAATATTTTGCAAGTGGTGCGTGACGGTGTCGTCATCGCGCCACGCGCGCCATGCAAAAAAGCCGCACATCCGCCGAGGCGAACGTGCGGCTTTCGACGCCGGCGGCTGCGCGCCGGCTCAGCCGAGCAGCGGACGCAGCTCGTTGACGACCTTCAGCTTCGTGTCCGGCGTACGGCCTTTGCGTGCACGCTTGCCGACATGCGGCGCGAGGCCCGCGTACGACAGCGTCTCGTCCTGCACCTTGCCGCCGCGACCGGTGCCGATCAGCACGACGCCCGCCGGATCGATCGCGAGCGCCTGCACGAGCGTTTCCTTGTCGTCGAGCGCCATCAGCGTCACGCCGCGGCCGCCGCCCGACAGCGTCTTCATCTCGTCGATGCCGAACACCAGCAGCCGGCCGCCGCTCGACAGGCACGCGACCTGCGTCGCGTTCGGCAGCACCGGCATCGGCGCGAGCGGCACCGCGCCCGCGTCGATCGTCATGAACGCCTTGCCGGCCTTCACGCGGCTCACCATGTCGCCGACCTTCGCGATGAAGCCGAAGCCGTTGCTCGACGCGAGCAGCAGCGGCTGGTCGGCCGCCGCCGCGTAGTAGTGCATCAGGTGCGAGCCCGATTCGAGCTCGATCAGCGACGTGACGGGCACGCCGTCGCCGCGCCCGCCCGGCAGCACCGACACGTCGACCGAGTACACGCGGCCGCTGCTGCCCCACGCGATCAGCCGGTCCGGCGTGCGGCACTGGAACGCCGCGTACAGGCTGTCGCCGGCCTTGAACGAGAAGCTGGCCGGATCGAGCCCGTGGCCCTTCAGCGCACGCACCCAGCCCTTCTGCGACACGACGACCGTCACCGGCTCGTCGACCACCTTCGCCTCGAACGTCGCGCGCTTTTCCTGCTGGATCAGCGTGCGGCGATCGTCGCCATACTGCTTCGCATCGGCCTCGATCTCCTTGATCATCAGCCGCTTCATCGCGTTGTCGTTCGCGAGCAGGTCTTCCAGCTTCGCCTTCTCGTCGCGCAGTGCCTCGAGCTCCTTCTCGATCTTGATCTTCTCGAGCCGCGCGAGCTGACGCAGGCGGATTTCGAGGATGTCGTCGGCCTGGCGCTCGGTCAGGCCGAACGCGCTCATCAGCGCGGCCTTCGGCTCGTCCGACTCGCGGATGATGCGGATCACCTCGTCGATATTCAGGAAGACGATCATCCGCCCTTCGAGGATGTGGATGCGGTCGTCGACCTTGCCGAGACGATGGCGGCAGCGGCGCGTCATCGTCTGCTGGCGGAACTTCACCCATTCGTCGAGGATCGTCAGCAGCCCCTTCTGGCCCGGCCGGCCATCGGCGCCGATCATCACGAGGTTCAGCGTCGCGTTCGACTCGAGGCTCGTGTGCGCGAGCAGCGAGTTCACGAATTCGGTCTGGTCGATCGTGCGCGACTTCGGCTCGAACACGAGCCGCACCGCCGCTTCCTTGCCCGACTCGTCGCGCACCGCGTCGAGCAGGTCGAGCATCGCCTTCTTCGTGTTGAGCTGTTCGGGCGTCAGCGTCTTCTTGCCGAGCTTGAGCTTCGGGTTGGTCAGTTCCTCGATTTCCTCGAGCACCTTCTGGCCCGACGTGTTCGGCGGCAGCTCGGTGACGACCAGCTGCCACTGGCCGCGCGCGAGATCCTCGATCTTCCAGCGCGCGCGCACCTTCAGGCTGCCGCGGCCCGTTTCGTAGGCCGCCGCGATCTCGGCGTCGCTCGAGATGATCTGGCCGCCGCCGGGGAAGTCGGGGCCTGGGATCAGGTTCATCAGCTCCGCGTGCGACAGCTTCGGATTGCGGATCAACGCGACCGCCGCCGCCGCGACCTCGCGCAGGTTGTGCGACGGGATTTCGGTGGCGAGACCGACCGCGATCCCCGACGCGCCGTTCAGCAGCACGAACGGCATGCGGCTCGGCAGCGTCTTCGGCTCCTCGAACGAGCCGTCGTAGTTCGGCATGAAATCGACCGTGCCCTGGTCGATCTCGTCGAGCAGCAGCTTCGAGATCGGCGTCAGCCGCGCTTCGGTGTAACGCATCGCCGCCGCGCCGTCGCCGTCGCGCGAGCCGAAGTTGCCCTGCCCGTCGATCAGCGGATAGCGCAGCGAGAAGTCCTGCGCGAGACGCACGAGCGCGTCGTACGCCGACTGGTCGCCGTGCGGGTGGTATTTACCGAGCACGTCGCCGACCACGCGCGCCGACTTCACCGGCTTCGCGTCCGGGCCGAGGCCCATTTCGTTCATCGCGAACAGGATGCGGCGCTGCACCGGCTTCTGGCCGTCGCACACGTCCGGCAGCGCGCGGCTCTTCACGACGCTGACCGCGTAGCTGAGATACGCCTGCTCCGCGTAGTTGCCGAGCGTCAGCGCATCGGCCCCGGGTGCGTCGGACCCGGCGAAGAGATCGGAAGTATTGTCGTCCATCTGAATTCCGTATTCGTAAGTGGCGTGAGGCCGGGCCGGACCTCAGTCCGGCCCGCGGGCGTCGGGGCGCCTAGATGTCCGCTTCGACGTCGTTGCCCTTTTCCTCGAGCCAGCCGCGCCGCGCGGCTGCCTCGCCCTTGCCCATCAGCATCGTCATCCGCTCGACGGTCGCCTCGTAGTCGAGCTCGCCGAGCTTCACCGGCATCAGGCGGCGCGTGTCGGGGTTCATCGTCGTGTCCCACAGCTGCTCGGCGCTCATTTCGCCGAGGCCCTTGAAGCGGCTGATGCTCCACTGCGTGTCGCGCACGCCGTCCTTGCGCAGCTTGTCGAGGATCGCTTCCAGTTCGCCGTCGTCGAGTGCATACAGCTTCTGCGCGGGCTTCTTGCCGCGCGCCGGCGCATCGACGCGGAACAGCGGCGGACGCGCGACGTAGACGTGACCGCGCTCGATCAGCTGCGGGAAATGCTTGAAGAACAGCGTGAGCAGCAGCACCTGGATGTGCGAGCCGTCGACGTCCGCGTCCGACAGGATGCAGATCTTGCCGTAGCGCAGGTTCGACAGGTCGACGCCGTCGTCCGGGCTGTGCGGATCGACGCCGATCGCCACCGAGATGTCGTGCACCTCGTTGTTCGCGAACAGGCGGTCGCGCTCGGTTTCCCACGTATTCAGCACCTTGCCGCGCAGCGGCAGGATCGCCTGGTATTCCTTGTCGCGGCCCATCTTCGCGGAGCCGCCCGCCGAGTCGCCCTCGACGAGGAACAGTTCGTTGCGCGCGGTATCCTCGGTCTCGCAGTCGGTCAGCTTGCCAGGCAGCACCGCGACGCCCGAGCTCTTGCGCTTCTCGACCTTCTGGCCCGCGCGCGTGCGCGCCTGCGCCTGCTTGATCACGAGTTCCGCGAGCTTCTTGCCGTGCTCGACGTGCTGGTTCAGCCACAGTTCGAGCGCCGGGCGCGAGAACGACGACACGAGCTTCACCGCGTCGCGGCTGTTCAGGCGCTCCTTGATCTGCCCCTGGAACTGCGGATCGAGCACCTTTGCAGACAGCACGAACGACACGCGCGCGAACACGTCTTCCGCGAGCAGCTTCACGCCCTTCGGCTGCAGGTTATGCAGTTCGACGAAGCTTTTCACCGCCTGGTAAAGACCGTCGCGCAGGCCGGATTCGTGCGTGCCGCCGGCCGGCGTCGGGATCAGGTTCACGTACGACTCGCGCACGAGCGAACCCTCCTCGCTCCAGGCGACGACCCACGACGCACCCTCGCCCTCGGCGAACGTGTCGTCGCCCGAGCGCGAATCGGCGAAGCGCTCGCCTTCGAACAGCGGGATCAGCAGCTCGCTGCCGTTCATCTCGTCGAGCAGGTAGCCGCGCAGGCCGTCCTCGTATTTCCAGCTCTGGCGCTCGCCGCTCTTCTCGTTGACGAGCACGACCTCGACGCCCGGCAGCAGCACGGCCTTCGAGCGCAGCAGGCGCTGCAGCTCGCCGAGCGGCAGGTTCGGCGAATCGAAGTACTTCGGGTTCGGCCATACCTGCACGCGCGTGCCGGATTTCTTCTCGCCGCGACCGGCCGACTGCGTGGACAGCGGCTTCACGACGTCGCCGTCGGCGAAGCCGAGTTCCGCGATCTTGCCGTCGCGCCACACGGTCACGTCGAGCCGCGTCGCGAGCGCGTTGGTCACCGACACGCCGACGCCGTGCAGGCCGCCCGAGAACGTGTACGCGCCGCCCGCGGCCTTGTCGAACTTGCCGCCCGCGTGCAGGCGCGTGAACACGATCTCGACGACCGGCACGCCTTCCTCGGGATGCATGCCGAACGGGATGCCGCGGCCGTCGTCCTCGACCGATACCGACTGGTCGGCATGCAGCGTGACGGTGATCTGCCGGCCGTAGCCGCCGAGCGCCTCGTCGGACGCGTTGTCGATGACTTCCTGGATGATGTGCAGCGGATTCTCGGTGCGGGTGTACATGCCGGGCCGCTGCTTGACCGGCTCGAGACCCTTGAGCACCTTGATCGATGCTTCGCTATAGGCCGCGCTGGGCTTCTTCGTTGACATAGGCGCTGAATTTCGTCATTCATCGGGACGTTGTCCACACCTCGTGTGGATAACGTCGTGGACAAAACGTTGAGTTCCGTAAAAAAGCGAATCGAAACAACAGTGTGCTTGGACTGCTCCGAAAGCGGGCGCGCGGCGTGCGCTGCGCGGCCCGGGACGCGCGGTATTTTACTGGTTCCGCGTGGCGCGCCATCGCCCGATTGTCGCGGCGGGCCGGCAGCCGTGCGCTTGCACGGCGCGGGCGACCGCCGGCATGGGCGCCGGCGCGGCCCGCGCGTCACACCGGCTTGCGTTTCGCCTCGAGCGTTTCCCAGCGTTCGAGCGCGGCGAGCAGTTCGTCGTCGATCGCGGCGAACCGCTCGGTCAGGCGCGTGCCTTCCTGCGGATCCTTCGCGAAGATCGAACCGTCCTCGAGTTGCGCGCCGATCGTTTTCTGTTCTTCCTCGAGCGCGGCGATCTTCTCCGGCAGCGCATCGAGTTCGCGCTGCTCGTTGAACGACAGCTTCACCGTACGCTGCGTATTGCGGCCCGCCGCGCCCTTCGCCGCTTCCTCCTTGACCGGCACGGCCTCCTTCACCGCCCGCTTCGCGGCTTCCTGCTGCGCGAGCTGCTGCGAGCGCTCGCTCTGGATCTGCCAGTCGGTGAAGCCGCCGACATATTCGCGCCACTTGCCGTCGCCCTCGGAGGCGATCACCGAGGTCGCGACGTTGTCGAGGAACGCGCGGTCGTGGCTGACGAGCAGCACCGTGCCGTCGTAGTCGGTCAGCAGCTCTTCGAGCAGTTCGAGCGTCGGGATGTCGAGATCGTTGGTCGGTTCGTCGAGCACCAGCACGTTGGCCGGGCGCGCAAACAGGCGCGCGAGCAGCAGCCGGTTGCGCTCGCCGCCCGACAGCGACTTCACCGGCGAACGCGCGCGTTCCGGCGCGAACAGGAAGTCGCCGAGATAGCTCATCACGTGCTTGCGCACGCCGCCGATCTCGACCCATTCGCTGCCGGGGCTGATGGTATCCGCGAGGCTCTTCTCCTGGTCGAGCTGCGCGCGCATCTGGTCGAAATACGCGACCTGCAGGTTCGTGCCGGTGCGCACCGTGCCTTCGTCGGGCTGCAGGTCGCCGAGGATCAGCTTCAGCAGCGTGGTCTTGCCCGCGCCGTTCGGGCCGACGAAGCCGATCTTGTCGCCGCGCATGACCGTCGCCGAGAAGCGGTCGACGATCGTGCGGCCGCCGTAGCGCTTCGTCACGTCGGTCAGCTCCGCGACGATCTTGCCCGACTTCTCGCCCTGCGCGACGTCGAGCTTCACGTTGCCCTGCGTGTTGCGGCGCTCGGCGCGCTCGCGGCGCATCTGCTCGAGCCGCGCGATGCGGCCGACGCTACGCGTGCGGCGCGCCTCGACGCCCTTGCGGATCCAGACTTCTTCCTGGGCGAGCAGCTTGTCGAACTTCTCGTTCTCAACGCGCTCGACTTCCAGCTGCTGCGCCTTGCGCGTCTGGTACGCGGAGAAATTGCCCGGGTACGACAGCAGGCGGCCGCGGTCGAGTTCGACGATGCGCGTCGCAACGCGGTCGAGGAACGCGCGATCGTGCGTGATGAACAGCAGGCCCGCGCGCTGCGCGACCAGCAGTTCCTCCAGCCAGCGGATGCCGTCGAAATCGAGGTGGTTGGTCGGCTCGTCGAGCAGCAGGACATCGGGCTGAAGCACCAGCGCGCGCGCCAGCGCGACGCGCTTCTGCATCCCGCCCGACAGCGCTTCGACGCGCGCGTCGACGTCCGACAGGCCGATCTGCGCGAGCGTCATCGACACGCGCGTGCGCCAGTTCCATGCGTCGTGCGCGTCGAGCGACGACTGCAGCGCGTTCATGCGCGCGAGCAGCGCGTCGTGCTCGGCGCCTTCGGGCGTCTCCGCGAGACGGTGCGCGATCGACTCGTATTCGTCGAGCAGTTCGCGCGTATGCGTGAGCCCCGACGCGACCGCGTCGAACACGGTCGCGCCGTGCTCGAATTCGGGCTCCTGCGGCACGTAGACGGTCACCAGCTCCTGCTGGCGCGTGACGAGCCCGTCGTCGGGTTTCGCGAGCCCCGCGACGATCTTCAGCAGCGACGACTTGCCCGCGCCGTTGCGGCCGATCAGGCCGACGCGCTCGCCGGCCTCCAGCGAGAAGTCCGCATGATCGAGCAATGCGACGTGACCGAACGCGAGTTGCGCGCCGGTAATGGAATAAAGCGACATGGGAGACGGCGAAGAGAAGAAATCGGAAGCGCCCATTGTACCGGGGGCGGACGCCGGCAACGGTATGGCCGGATGGACGAGCAGCGTGCGTTGCGGCGGCAGCGGGGCCGCGCGGGACGGCGGAAGTCGGAAGCGCGGCGGGCGCCCGGCCGATCACTGCGCGCGGACGCGATTCGCGCCCGCACACGGGAAAACGCGCTTACTTCACGTTGACCGTAATCGTCGAGCTCATTTCGGGGCCATACGAGCGATGCGCGCCGTCGCCGAGCTGCAGCGTCAGCGTGTGCTGACCCGGCGGTAGTTTCACGTCGGTTTCGGTCTGGCCCTTGCCGAAATGCAGCGAATGGTCGGTCGCCGGGATCACGTCGCCTTTCGGCAGCGGCTTGCCGTCGATCAGCAGGTGATGGTGGCCCGTGTCCGGCGTCATGTCGCCGGCCGGCTTGAGGTCCATCCCTTCGAGGCCGAACTTCACGTGCACCGGGCTCGACACCGTCGCGCCGTCCTTCGGCTCGATGAAGAACACGCGCGCTTCGGCGCGCGCGACAGTCGACACGGCCAGCGCTGCAACACATACCGCACCCGCGATCCACTTTCTGTTGAGCATCGTTTTCTCCTTCAGATTGACAGGCCCACGAAGCATACACTGCATGCCCGCCGCGCGCGATGACACGCGCCGAACGGGCATTGTTCGCGATGCGTACGTTTAAAACGACGTTGCGGCAGAGATCGGCGAAATTCCGGTACTATTGCGCCTTTCGTCCGCCGGCTGTGGCGCGGACGGCATCACCGATCTTTCATCATCTGAACGCGACATGAGCGAAGTCACCGAATACCAGAGCTGGGTCTGCCTGATTTGCGGGTGGGTCTACAACGAAGCGGAAGGGCTGCCCGACGAGGGCATCGCGCCCGGCACGCGCTTCGCCGACATTCCCGCCGACTGGCGCTGCCCGCTGTGCGACGTGGGCAAGGAAGATTTCGTCGTCGTCGATTTCTGATCGCGGCGAGCGGCTGCGGGGAATGCGCGTCGCGTTGGCGTGCATTCCGTCAGCCGATGCGCCGCGCGTTTGCTATACTCTGCGGCGCTGTCCACATCGCCGTCCGGCTGACGCGTTCGCGCGTCGGGCAACGGACATGGCTCTCCCCGTAGTTCAATGGATAGAACAAGCGCCTCCTAAGCGCTAGATACAGGTTCGATTCCTGTCGGGGGGACCATCCTTCTTGTAGTCCCTCTATATCCTCGACAACACAGCCCGTCCCCGATCCGCACCGCGTCATCAGCAAACGCCCGCGACGACGACGATATTGCCGCGATCAAGCGACCACACGAAGGTCCCTTCCCTCCCGCAGTCGCCCCGCCGCCCTTACTGCCTCACCCCCTCCCGCACTTCCTTCGACGCATTCCAAACGCGATACCGCACCTCGAACCCCTCCGGCACATAAACAACCAGCGGCAAACGACTGTTATAACGCAGCAGTTGGTCCCCACCACGCACCTGCACGAACCGCTGCTGCGGCGCCTGCCCCGGACACGCCATCAGCGTCGACGCCGGCCCCTTCACGTCGGCCAGCCGATAGTACGTATAGCCCCAGCCCTTCACGTCCTCGGCGGTCAGTTCGCCACCGAACCACTGCTGGTTGCAGTCGGTCTGCAGCGTCTTGCCGATCATCAGCTCGACGCGCGCGTCGCCTTCGTTCTCGAGCGCGGGCAGCGCGATCACGACGCGCTGCTGGCCGGCCGTCGGCTGCGGAAACATCTTGATCGATTCGGCCGGCACGGCGGGCGCCGACGCCGGCCCCGCCGCACATGCGGCAGTCGTCACGCAGAAAGCGGCCAGCGCGGCCCGGATCGCGAATTTCATCGATGTGCTCCTGAAAAACAAATGAGCCCCGGATGCTAACACTTTCGTCGCGACACCTTACGACGCTGTAATTTCAAGACACAATTCCAAACAGCCGGCAACCGCGTCGCGCGGTACTTATAACGAAACAACGGAGAACATCATGCTGAAGCTCATTGCTGCCGCCGGCGTCGCCACCCTGCTGGCCGGCTGCGTCGTCGGCCCGGACCCCGGTTATGGCTACGGCCAGCCCTACTATTCCGATCCCGGCTACGCGTACGGGCCTTCTCCCGTCTACGGCACGGTCAATATCTGGGGCGGTGGCGGCGGGCGCGACTGGGACCGCGGACACCGCGACTACCGTCGCTGGGACCGCGATCGCGGCGACCACGGCGGCTGGCGCGGCGGACGCCGCGACGACTGGAACGACGGCGGCGGACGCGGCCACGGCGACGGCGGCCATCGCCACTGACTCAATTGCAACCGTTTGTATCCGCGCGCGAGCGTCGTTGATCGTCGGCGTCGCGCGCGAAACGATCGTATGCCGGCATATCGGCGCAAAAGCAAAGGCCCTCGCATGACGCGAGGGCCTTTCGTCGTTATCGCACCGGACGTCCTACCGATGCCGGTCAAGAATCAATCGCTGCTGCCGACGCCGTCTCGAGCGACCGGTGACTCCGCAATCACGCGCAACATCAGCCGACCGATAACATCAGCGGCCCGACGCAACCACCGGGCCTCATGACGGCTCCACCGCCCTCCGACGCCGCATCGACTCGCGCATCACGCATTCTCCCGCTTACCAGCCCGCCGGTTGCGCGTAACCGTAACCACTCGACACAGGTGCACCGCACACGTACGCGCGTTGATAGCGGTCATAGCAATACCGCGGGCCGTCGTCCTCGTACTGCGCCTGCTGATAGGTCGGGTACGCCGGCTGCTGATACGCCGGCGCCTGGTAGTACGTCGGCGGCTGATAGGCCGGCGCCTGATACACGGGCGCCTGATATGCGACCGGCGGATTCAGCGCGGACGTGACGATCGCGCCCAGCACGGCGCCGCCGATCAGCGCGCCGATCACGGCACCGCCGTCGCGGCCATGCGCGGAAGCCGGGCCCGCCACGGCGAGCGAACCGGCGAGAACACAGACTGCGGCAATTTTTTTCATGATTGGACTCCCACGCGAAGTGGTACGGGATGCGATGCATTGTGGCCGCAAGTCGCCGTAATAGATGCAGCAAGTGGTAACGCGCGATTACCGCTGCAATGCCCGCCGAAACGCGGTAACGCCGTGCTACGATTTTCCGCACAAAGGAGACACCGTCATGCAGCCCGAAACCGCTCGCCGTTTCGATACCGAATTCGCGCCGCGCATCGCGCAGGCGATCGCCGCCTTCTTCTCCGATCATGTCCGTGCCGACGTCGTGCCGTATGGCGGCCACGGGCATCCGACGCGGGTTCAGATCCGCAGCGCGCCGCATGAACACGTCAGCGGCTTCACGCATCCGCTGAATCTCGAGCTGACCTGGGACACCGACGAAATCGAACGCCTGATGGAGCCCGACGGCCCGCAGCGCTTCGAGCACTATCTGGCCGCACTGCCGAAGAAGCTCGGCGCCTGGCAGGGCGCGCGCGACATCGACCTCGCGTCGCGCACGCAGGCCGACCCGCTCGTGCGGCTCGGCGGCCTCGACTTCGAAGGCTGAGCATGCGCGCCGGCCGGCGACCGGACGGCGAGATGTGTCCGCGTCGCCCGATCCACGCCGGTGATACACTCGGCCGGTCCCGATCCGGCGCGTTCGCGTCGGCCGGGCCGTTCACCGCCGCGTTCGCCCGGCTTCATGGTTGCGCATGCAACCGGCCGCAAGCTGCGCGCACAACCCTGCAATCGCTCCCGTCATGAACGCCGATACCGGCCTGCCGATTCCGCAACGCTACTGGGCGATCGTCTGCGTCGCCCTGGGCATCACGCTCGCCGTGCTCGACGGCGCCATCGCCAACGTCGCGCTGCCGACCATCGCACGCGACCTCCACGCATCCGACGCCGCATCGATCTGGATCGTCAACGCCTATCAGCTCGCGGTCACGATCACGCTGCTGCCGCTCGCGTCGCTCGGCGAACGTGTCGGCTATCGCCGCATCTATATCGCCGGGCTCGCGCTGTTCACCGCCGCGTCGCTCGGCTGCGCGCTCGCCGGCTCGCTGCCGATGCTCGCGGTCATGCGCGTGATCCAGGGCTTCGGGGCGGCCGGCATCATGAGCGTCAACGCGGCGCTGGTACGGATGATCTATCCGTCGTCGATGCTCGGGCGCGGACTGTCGATCAATGCGATGGTGGTCGCGCTGTCGTCGGCGATCGGGCCGACGGTCGCGTCCGCGATCCTGTCGTTCGCGTCGTGGCCGTGGCTGTTCGCGGTCAACGTGCCGATCGGCATCGCCGCGGTGCTCGGCAGCGTGCGCGCGCTGCCCGCCAATCCGTTGCACGACGCGCCGTACGATTTCCCGAGCGCGCTGATGAACGCATGCGTGTTCGGCCTGCTGATCATGGCGGTCGACGGGCTCGGTCACGGCGAAAGCCGCGCGTATGTCGCGGCCGAGCTGGCCGTCGCGTTTGCGGTCGGCTATTTCTTCGTGAAGCGCCAGTTGACGCAGCCGGCGCCGCTGCTGCCCGTCGACCTGATGCGCATCCCGATGTTCGCGCTGTCGATCTGCACGTCGGTCGCGTCGTTTACCTCGCAGATGCTCGCGTTCGTCGCACTGCCGTTCTGGCTGCAGAATTCGCTCGGCTTCTCGCAGGTCGAGACGGGCCTGTACATGACGCCGTGGCCGCTCGTGATCGTGTTCGCCGCGCCGCTCGCGGGCGTGCTGTCGGACCGCTACTCGGCCGGCATCCTCGGCGGCATCGGGCTCGCGCTGTTTGCGGCCGGCCTGCTGTCGCTCGCGACGATCGGCGCGCATCCGGGCACCGTCGACATCGTCTGGCGGATGGCGTTGTGCGGCGCGGGCTTCGGGCTGTTCCAGTCGCCGAACAACCGCGCGATGCTGTCGTCGGCGCCGCGCGCACGCAGCGGCGGCGCGGGCGGCATGCTGAGCACCGCGCGGCTAACGGGCCAGACGCTCGGCGCCGCGCTCGTCGCACTGATCTTCGGGCTCGCGCCCGACCGCGGGCCGACGATCGCGCTCTATGTCGCCACCGCGTTCGCGGCGGCGGCAGCCGTCGTCAGCATGCTGCGCATCGCGTCGCCGCAGCCGGACGCGTCGACCTGATGCCGTCGCTCGCCGCTCACGCCGCGTCGAGCGTGTCCAGCACGAAACGCACGCGCGCCTTCACGCTCGCGCGTGGCAGTTCGATCAGCCGGTAACCGTACGACGTGTAGCACTCCACCATCGCGTCGTAGGTGCGCACCGCCTCCGCGAAATCCTGCCGGCGCTCGGTGTCCTGCGCGTAGATGTCGCGCCACGGCGGCGCGATGAACACGCGCCGGTGATAACGAAAATGCCGCGCCGCCGCTTCCGCATGCGCGGGCACCGCGAGGCCCGTCAGTCGTAGATATCCGATCACGTCCGGCATGCCGCGATCGAAGAACACCGGGCCGCGCGCATGCCGCGCCAGATGGTGCGAGCGCATCTCCCAGCTCAGCATCAGTTCGGCGAACGCGGCCGGATCGCGCCACGGCAGCGCGTGGCCGTCGACGGTCATCTGGTCGCGGATCACGCCGCGCCCGGCCTCGTGCGAACGCGCGAAGCCGGCGCGTTCGAGTGCATCGAGCAGCGTGCTCTTGCCGGAGCCGGGGCCGCCCGTCACGACGAAGAAGCGTTCGATCGCATCGTCGGCGACGCCCTCTTCCGTCGCGCCGGCCGGCTGCGCGAACTCACGCATGCGCGACCCGCCGGCCCGCGCGCTGCGTGACCGAGGCGGCCGCCGCGACGCTGCGCAAGTCGGCGACGAACGTGTCGCGCCACACCGACAGGTCGTTTGCCCGCAGGCGTGCGAGGTTTTCCTCGTGACGCGCCTGCCGCTCCGCGAGCGGCATCGACAGCGCGCGCTCGAGCGCGTCGGCCATCTGCGACAGGTCGTACGGGTTGACGAGCAGCGCGCCCGTCAGCTCGGCCGCCGCGCCGGCGAATTCCGACAGCACCAGCACGCCCGGATCGGCCGGATCCTGCGACGCGACGTATTCCTTCGCGACGAGATTCATCCCGTCGCGCAACGGCGTCACGTAGCCGACCTGCGACATCCGGAAGAACGCCATCAGCAGGTTGCGCTCGTACTTGCGGTTGAGGTACTGGATCGGCGTCCAGTCGAGCTGCGAAAAACGCCCGTTGATGCGGCCGGCCTCGCCTTCGAGCGTTTCGCGGATGTGCTGGTAGGTCTGCACGTCGGAGCGCGTCGGCGGCGCGATCTGCACGAGCGATACGCGCCCCTGCCAGCCCGGCGCGTTCGTCAGCATCCGCTCGAACGACCGGAAGCGCTCGACGAGCCCCTTCGAATAGTCGAGGCGATCGACGCTCATCACGAGCTTGCGGCCGTCGAGCGCGTCGCGCAGCATCTTCACGGGCTTGCGCGAACCGTACTGGACGGCCGCCTGCGCAATCGCGTCCGGGTGCACGCCGATCGGATAGGCGGCGACCTTCACGACGCGGCCATGCGCATGCAGCATCCCGTCGTCGCTCGCCGTGCCGATGCCGCGCCGCTCGATGTAGTCGGTAAACGCCTGCTTGTCCGCGTCGGTCTGGAAGCCTGCGACGTCGTACGCGCACATGAACTTCACGAGCTCCTCGTGCGGCGGCACGAGGCGCAGCATGTCGGGCGACGGAAACGGAATGTGCAGGAAGAAGCCGATCGGGTTCTTCACGCCGAGCTCGCGCAGGCAGTGCGCGAACGGCAGCAGATGATAGTCGTGCACCCAGATCAGGTCGTCGGGCCGCAGCAGCGCGGCGAGCTGCTTCGCCAGCATCGCGTTCACGCGCAGGTAGCCGGCGTACTCCTGCCGGTCGAAGCGCGCGAGATCGCCGCGATAGTGAAACACCGGCCAGAGCGTCGCGTTCGAGAAGCCGCGGTAGTACTGATCGTAGTCGCGCCGGGTCAGCCCGAGCGTCGCGTACGTGACGTTGCCGTCGCGCTGGATCGCGGGCGCGGCGTCGGGCGTGCCGACGATCTCGCCGTTCCAGCCGAACCACACGCCGCCGGTTTCCTTCAGCGCGTCCATCACGCCGACTGCGAGGCCGCCCGCGCTCGGGCGCGTGTCCTCGCCGGCGGCGACACGGTTCGATACCACGATCAATCTGCTCATGCGGCTTTCCCTCCTCGATTCGATTGGATGACGCGCAGCGCGCGCCACGACGGGCGCGACGGCCCGCAGGCGGCCGCGCGGCAGTTCAGACGTGAGAGATGCAATGAAATGCGACAGCGGAATGCAGCGGCGACAGGGTCAAGCGTCCTGCTCCTGGCCGAGGTCGCGCTGATAGTCGAGCCCTTCCGGGCGGGCGCCGCCCTGGTTGTGATCGCCGTCGGACGGCGTCTCGCCAGGGGTGCCGGCTGGCGGTGCGGATGGCGCGTCGGTCGTTGGGCGCGAATGGTCGGCACCCTCGTCGGCGGGCCGGTGCGCGGGCCGTTTCGAACGGCGCATGACGGGGTGTCTCATATGCGGCGCGGCTCGGAGCCGTCGTTGAAACCTGTCATAAGGAAATAGTTTAGGGCGCTTCTTCGCGCATCGCGGTAACAAGACCCTTCAATTTGTAACGTTTCGACCCCTCGCCAGCCGTCTGTTCGAAAATGACGTCGCGCGCCCGCGCGCGTAGCGGCGGTGTTCCGCTTCCGCCGATTTGTCAAAGCTTTGCAGTTTTCCTATGACAATTGCGAAACAATGACGCGGCATGGGGCGGGTCGCCGCTCACCCAGACAGGACTTGCACTCAGGGATGAACATTCGTTTCGAATCGCCGCGTCGGGCCATGCCGGCGCGCATCGTGCTGGCCGCGGCCGCCACGGCCGCGCTGCTGTCCGGCTGCAACTCGCTGTACAGCGAAGGCGCGACGGCCGGCGCCGGCATCGCGGGCGCGGCGATCGCGTCCAAGGTCACCAACAACGCCGCTGTCGCGACGGGCATCGGCCTCGGCGCCGTCGCCGGCGCGCGCGCCGGCGTCCAGTACACGCAGCGCGTCGCGCACCGCTATACGCAGGAACAGATCGCGAAGGCGGCCGGTCCGCTCGAGGTCGGCGGCGTCGCACCGTGGTCGACGCATCACTCGTTTCCGATCGAGGACGACGAACAGGGCCGCGTGACGGTCAGCCGGATGATCAGCGTCGGCCCGCTCGACTGCAAGGAGATCGTGTTCGCGGTCGATACGCCGGCGAAGCCCGACAAGGCCGCGCAGTCGGCGTTCTACGTCGCCACGATCTGCCGCGACGGCCCGACCTGGAAGTGGGCGTCCGCGGAACCCGCGACCGAGCGCTGGGGCGCGCTGCAATGAGCGTCGCGATCCGTGTCGCGTCGCTCGGCGTGCTGTGCGCGGCGACGGTCGCGCTGTCGGGCTGCGGATCGGTCGGCGCCGCGAGCGGCGCACTGGCCGGCGCGGCGACGGGCCTCGTCACCGCAAACCCGGCCGTCGGCGTCGGGGTCGGCATCGCCGTGCAGGCGGCGACCGACGAGGCCGTCAACCGCACGATGAAGCAGCTCCATCAGAACCAGCAGGACGCGATCGCAAGCGTGGTCGGCAGCAGTGCGGTCGGCGACGTGAAGCCGTGGAAGGTGAAGAAGACGATCCCGCTCGAGAACGGCGAAGGCGAAGTGCGCGTCACGCGCGCGTATTCGTCGGCGCTCGCGATGTGCAAGGAATTCGCGTTCTCGGTGAAGGACGGCGACAAGGCCGACTGGTATTTCGCGAATGCGTGCCAGCAAGGGTCGCACTGGAAGTGGGCGTCGGCGGAGCCGGCGGTCGATCGGTGGGGGAATTTGCAGTGACGGGGTGGCGCGAGCGGGCGCCCGTGTGAAAAACGGCGAGCGCCCGGTCAGGAATGCGCGATACCGGCTCGCGCCCCTGAAGGACCTCGCCGTATCGCTTCAGGACTCGACGTCCTCAAGACTGAAAATTTCCGTCTGATCGTTGTACGAGAAAATCTCGCCATAACGACCCCAGTCGATCACCGCGTCAAGCGTCTCCTCGGCCGCGCCGTCCGACAGGAAATCCTCCAGTTCCTGCTCGAAGCGCACGCGCGGCGCACGATGCCCCGGCCGCTCGTTCAGCACCTTCTTGATCCGCGCGGCCAGCGGCACGTGCTTCAGCAGGTGATCGGCGAACATCAGCTTGCGCTCCTGCGTGCCGAATTCCGCGAACACGCGCCCCGGCGGCGTCAGGAACACGTCCCCTTCCCGCACGTCGGCAAAACCGAGGTATTGCAGCACTTCCGCGATCGGGAACAGGTCGTCGACCTCAAGATGCAGCGACCGCGCGATTTCCGGCATGTCCGCGCGGCCGTGGTACGGCGCCATCGCAAGCGTCTCGATCAGGCCGGCCATCAGGTTGGTCGACACCTGCGGCAGCCAGCTGCCGAGTTCGAGCCCCTTCTTCGTCGCCTCGCCGGTCTGGCGGGCCGTCATCTTCGCGTAGATGTCGTCGACCAGCTTGCGGAACGCCGGATCCAGCCGGTTGCGCGGATGCTTGAACGGCACCTTGATCTCGGCGATCACGCGCCCCGGGTTCGACGACAGCACGAGGATCCGGTCGCACATGAACACCGCTTCCTCGATGTTGTGCGTGACGATCAGCACCGACTTGATCGGCATGCGGCCCTGCGTCCACAGGTCGAGCAGGTCGGTACGCAGCGTCTCGGCCGTCAGCACGTCGAGAGCGGAGAATGGCTCGTCCATCAGCAGGATCGTCGGATCGACGACCAGCGCGCGCGCAAAGCCCACGCGCTGCCGCATCCCGCCCGACAGCTCGCGCGGATACGCGTTCTCGAAACCGTCGAGACCGATCAGGTCGATCGCGGCCAGCGCGCGCTCGCGCCGCTCGCGCGCGCCGACGCCGAGCGCCTCGAGGCCGGCTTCCACGTTCTGCAGCACGGTCAGCCACGGAAACAGCGCGAAGGTCTGGAACACCATCGCGACGCCTTCGGCGGGACCGGTCAGCGGCTTGCCGAGATAGGTCACTTCACCGCCGGTCGGCTCGATCAGCCCGGCGATGATCCGCAGCAGCGTCGACTTGCCGGAACCGGAACGGCCGAGCAGCCCGACGATCTCGCCTTCGCGCAGCGACAGATTCGCATCGTCGAGCACCAGCAGCTCGCCTTGCGTCTTGTTGAAGCCGCGGCAGACGTGGTCGACGCGCAGGATTTCCTCGCCGAGGCGCGGCGGCTGCGGAGTCTGGACGGGGGCGTTTACAGCATTCGGATTGTGCATCGCGTTTCGCTCTCAATCAGTCTCAGTCGAGCCGCAGCTTCGCTTCCGCAAAGGCATACAGCGGGCGCCACAGCAGGCGGTTGAACAGGGTGACGAACAGGGACATCACGGCGATGCCCAGGATGATCTTCGGAAAATCGCCGTCGGCGGTCGTCTGCGCGATATAGGCGCCGAGCCCGTGCGCCTCGATCCGGGTCGAGCCCCACTGCACGGCTTCGGACACGATGCTGGCGTTCCATGCACCGCCCGACGCGGTGATCGCGCCCGTCACGTAGTACGGGAAGATGCCCGGCAGGATCGCCTGCCGCCACCACTGCCAGCCGCGGATGCGGAAGTTCGTCGCCGCCTCGCGGTAGTCGTTCGGGTAGGACGTCGCGCCGGCAATCACGTTGAACAGGATATACCACTGCGTGCCGAGCACGATCAGCGGCGACAGCCAGATATCGGCGTTCAGGTGGAAGCGCGCGATCACGATCACGAACACCGGGAACAGCAGGTTCGCCGGGAATGCGGCAAGAAACTGCGCGAGCGGCTGCAGCTTCTCGGCGAGCGCCGGGCGCAGCCCGATCCACACGCCGACCGGCACCCAGATCACCGATGCGATCGCGATCAGCACCACCACGCGCAGCAGCGTGATGAGCCCGAGCACCAGCACGTGGCCGACCTCGGCCATCGTCACGCCGGTCGACACGAAGCTGAACACGCGCCACACGATATACGCGGTGCCGATCAGCACGAGCGTCGCCCACACGATGTCGACCGTGCGCGACGCCTTCTTCTCGACTTTCGGCAGCGTGAAGCGCATCGCGCCCGACAGCGGCAGGCGCAGCGGAATCCGCGCGGCCTTCGCGAAGAACCAGCCGGCCGGCACCAGCAGTTGATGAATCAGCCGCGTGCGGCGCACGAGGTCGAGCAGCCACGATTGCGGCGCGTCGCCCGACGCGGTGTTCTCCATCCGGAACTTGTCGGCCCACGCGATCAGCGGGCGGAACAGCAGCTGGTCGTACGCGAGGATCACGACCGTCATCGTCAGGATCACCCAGCCGATCGCGCCGAGGTTCTTGTCGGTGATCGCCTGCGCGAGATACGCGCCGATGCCCGGCAGCGTGATCGTCTGGTTGCCGACCGTGATCGCTTCCGACGCGACCACGAAGAACCAGCCGCCCGACATCGACATCATCATGTTCCAGATCAGCCCCGGCATCGAGAACGGCACCTCGAGCTTCCAGAAGCGCTGCCATGATGTCAGGTGGAAGCCGCGCGACACTTCGTCGAGATCGCGCGGCACCGTGCGCAGCGACTGGTAGAAACTGAACGTCATGTTCCACGCCTGGCTCGTGAAGATCGCGAAGATCGCCGCGAGCTCGGCGCCGAGCACGCGGCTCGGGAACAGCGCGAGGAAGAACGTGACCGTAAACGAGATGAAGCCGAGCACCGGCACCGACTGCAGGATGTCGAGGATCGGGATCAGCACCATCCCCGCGCGGCGGCTCTTTGCGGCAAGCGTGCCGTAGATCAGCGTGAACGCGAGCGACGCGACCATCGCCGCGAGCATCCGCAGCGTCGTGCGCAGCGCGTATTCGGGCAGGTTCGACGGGTCGAGCGAGATCTTCTGCGTCTGCAGCGTCCCGATCGGCGCCATCGTCTCGTGGAAGCCGACGACGGCCATCGCGATCAGGCAGATGATCAGCGGAAACGCAATGAAGTCCCACCGGTTCGGCAGGACGCGCCACGCGGACGCATTGGCGGTCCGGTTCGGATTGAAGAATCCGACGTCCATCAGGCGCCCTCCCCGGTAAGGCCGAACGAAGCCGGCAGACGATGTTGATTCATGGCAAAGCGCTCGGGCGCGGTAATTCGGTTGACTCACGATTTCACGCTGGCGCGCCGCGCCGTGCGTGCATGCGCTGCCCCGGCCGAGTCGGCCCGCGACGGCACGACACTACACCAACCTGTATGTCAGGTCCAACCGTCTGGAGGCGGCGCGGCGGTCGCGGCCGCGTGCACGGAGCGTGCCCGACACGCGGCGGGCCGACGCTCGCACGGGGCGAAGCAGCCCGGCCGCCGTGTTGCGGCCGGCGCGCAGGCCCGAATTATGCCGTGATCCGGCCCGGCCGGGAACCCGCCGGCCGCATGCGGACACAAACCGTGTCGCGCGTCAGCAGACGGACACAGCGAAGCGGGTATGATCGGGGTTGGCCCTCGGGGTCTGCCGACACGGGAACGCGCGGGCGAACGCCCGCAGTCGCACGCGGAGCACGACGTCGGCAGGCGCCGGGGATCGATCGACGAGCGGGAGGAAGGGAATGGCAGGAAACTTGGTGATCGTCTGTCGCGATCAGGATGCCGACGCGTTCTACGAGCTGATGCAGGAATACGGGTCGTTCCAGACGCGGCTGTCGTCGACGACGTGGTACCTGAACATGAACGTCGTGCCGGAATCGTTGCAGGAGGAAATCCTGGAGCGCCTCGGCCGGTATACGACCGTCTATATCTTCGAGGCCACGAGCGTGACCTACAACACCGTCGACAGCAACGCCGCGGAGACGCTCGGCACGCTGTTCGAGTGACGCCGCGCGGCGCGGCGGCCGCCCTGGCGCCGCCGGCGCCGCTTATGCGGCCTGCGGGTGCGGTTCGCCCTTCGGCACGACGTCGAACGGGAATGTCATCGCGACGCGCAGCCCGCCTTCGGGGCGGTTGCCGATCTCGCACGTCCCGCCCAGCCTGAGCACCAGCCGCTCGACGATCGCGAGCCCGAGCCCGCTGTGCCCGTTGCCGCCGCGCGCCGGATCGAGGCGCACGAACGGCCGCGTCGCGGCCGCGAGGTCGCGCGGCGCGATCCCGCTGCCGTGATCGCTGACCGCCAGCACATAGCCGGCCGGCGTGCGCGCCGTCTCGACGAGCACGGGCGGCGCGCCGTATGCATGGGCGTTGTCGAGCAGGTTCGACAGGATCCGGTCGAGCGTCGCGGTCGGCAGGCAGAAGCCCGGGTCGGCCATGAGGCGCGTCTGGACCGTCGGCGCATTCGGTGCGACCGCGCGATAGGTGCGCGCGATCCGCTCGCAGGCCTGGTCGACCGGCACCGGCTCGCTGCGATCGGCCCCGCCGTGCGCGAACACGAGGAACTGGTCGACGATATGCGACATCGAGTCGACGTCGCGCACCACGCCGTCGCGCAGCCGCGCGTCCTCCATCATCTCCGCGCGCAGGCGCATCCGCGCAAGCGGCGTGCGCAGGTCGTGCGCGACGCCCGCCAGCATCACCGCCCGGTCGCTCTCGGCCTGCGACACCTGTTCCACCATCTGGTTGAAGCCGTGCGTGAGCTGGCGCAGCTCGCGCGGGCCGCGCTCGCGCAGCGGCGGCACCGGCTGCCCGCGGCCGAAGCGCGCGACCGCGCGCGCCAGCGAGCGCAGCGGCTGCTGCAGCTGCCACGCGGCGAACAGCGCGGCGATCACGCCCGCCGAGAAGATCGTGCCGAGCCACAGCAGCATCCGGTCGATCGAGCGCGGCGGCCGCAGCGGCTGCACCGGCACGACGATCCAGTTGCGGTCGGACGGCTCCTTGACCCACAGCACGGGCGGACGCCCCGGCGCGCCGATCTCGACGCGCGTGCCGGGCGGCATGCGCTCGGTCACGTCGTCGCGAAAGCGCTTGAGCGCGGGCGGCAGGTTTGCGTCGTCGCCCTTCGGCACGTCCGCGCTGCCCGGCGTCACCAGGCGCACGCGCGACGGCAGCGGCTGGTCGGGCGTGCGCGCGACGTGCTGGCGCACCGCATCGACCAGGAACGCGGCCTCCTCGACCGCGTAGCGCGTCTGCATCTGGTTGCGCTCGAGCCGCATCGCGAAAAACCACGCGAAATGCGACAGGAGCAGCACGCCGACGACGAGCAGCGCGAGCCGCCCGAACAGCGAATCAATGGGTTTGCGCATGGGCCTCGCCGTCGGGCACGAACACGTAGCCGCGCCCGCGCACCGTCTGGATGAAGCGCGGCGTCGACGGATCCGTCTCGAGGATGCGGCGCAGGCGCCACACCTGGACGTCGATGCCGCGGTCGGTGCCGTCGTACTCGGGCCCGTGCAGCAGCTCGAGCAGCCGCTCGCGCGTGAGCGTGCGCAGCGCGTGGTTCACGAAGATCTTCAGCAGCGCGAATTCGCTGCTCGACAGCGTCGCCGGCTTGCCGTCGACCGACAGCGTGCGCGCCTGGAAATCGAGCACGAAGCGGCCGAACGCGAACGGCTCGCGCTGCTCGGGCGCGGCCGCCGACGGCGTCGCGCGGCGGCGGCGCAGCACGGCCTGCACGCGCGCGAGCAGTTCGCGCGGGTTGAACGGCTTGCCGAGGTAGTCGTCCGCGCCGAGCTCGAGCCCGACGATGCGGTCGACGTCGTCCGCGCGCGCGGTCAGCATGATCACGGGGATGTCGTCGCCCGCCGCGCGCAGCTGGCGCAGCGCGGTGAGGCCGTCCACGCCCGGCATCATCAGGTCCAGCACGATCAGGTCGGGGCGCTCGCGCTCGAGTCGCTTCTCGAGCGTGGCCGCGTCGTGCAGCACGGATACCTCCATCCCCTGGCGCACGAGATAGTCGCGCAGCAGGTCGCGGAGTTCTTGGTCGTCGTCGACGATGAGGATCTGGGTAGTCATGGCTTGAAGTTTACCGCGCGCAGGCGGCCTCGAAGAACGAAACAAAGGGACGAAAGGGTTACTGCGGGTTACCGCGCAAGGGAACTGTAATGCACCGTAACCCGGCTGCCGCCCCGCGTAACACCGGCCGGTGCGCCCGCCGCTAACCTGCGTCTTACCGGATGCGGCAACCGGCTCGCCCGGCCGCCGCATCGCCGGACCCTTTGGATACAAGGAGTTTCTGAAATGTATAAGAAGACTTCCCGCGTGGCCATCGCTGCCGCCGCCGTGCTCGCCCTCGCTTTCGGTACCGCCCATGCCGCCCAGCCCGACGGCCCGCCGCCGGGCGGCCCCGGCATGCATCACATGCACGGCGACCACGGCGGCCCGTTCGGCGTGATGCTGAAGCTGCACGACCAGCTGAAGCTCAACGCGTCGCAGGAACAGCAGTGGCAGACCGCGCTCAACACGATGAAGCAGAATCGTGAAGCGATGCGCAAGAGCCACGAGCAGATGCGCGAGCAGTTCAAGGCGCAGCAGAACCAGCCGATCCTCGACCTGAGCGCGATGCAGGCCGCGCATCAGCAGGCCGAGCAGCAGAACGCGCAGCTGCGCCAGCAGACCTCGGCCGCATGGCTCGCGTTCTACAACGGCCTGAACGACCAGCAGAAGACCACCGTCAGCACGGCGCTCAAGCAGCAGTTCGCGCGGATGGAGCAGCGTCACGAGAAGATGAAGGAACGCTGGCAGCAGCACCGCCAGGCGAAGGCGGCCAACGCGGCCTCGGCGCCGGCGCAGTAAGCCGGCAGGCCGCCGCCCCCCGCGGCGGCACATAGGGGACGCGGGCGCCCGGCCCGCGTCCCCTTTTTTATTTCACGCGACGTCGAGCAGCAGCACGTCGGCCGCGCGGCCGTTCGACAGCGCGATCGCGTCCACGCCGCCGATGCGCGCGCCGTCGCCCGCGGCCAGCGCGTGGCCATTGATCTCCACGTCGCCGCTCACGACATGCGCGTACACCCGGCGACCGGCCGGCACCGCGTACACCGCCCGCTCGTCCCCGTCGATCAGCGCCGCGAAGATCGACGCGTCCGCATGCACGCGCAGCGAGCCTTCGCCGCCGTCCGGCGACGCGACCACGCGCAGCCGGCCGCGCCGCTCGTCGTCGGCGAAGCGCCGCTCCACGTAGCCGGGCTGCGCGCCGGGCCCGGCCGGCGCGAGCCGGAAGCGCAGCAGCCGCAGCGGCCGGTCGCGCGACGCGTTGGTCTCGCTCAGCATGATGCCCGTGCCGGCGCTGGTGCGCTGCAGGCCGCCCGCGCGCACGATCGCGCCGCTGCCGAGGCTGTCGCGGTACGCGAGCGCGCCGTCGAGCACGAACGTGACGATCTCCACGTCGCGGTAGGGCTGCATGCCGAACCCGCGGGTCGGCGCGAGACACTCCTCGGTCAGCTCGCGCAGCGCGCCGAACGCCGACGGCGCGCCGCCGGCCGCGCACGGCAGGCTGTGACGGGATTCGTGCCAGCCCTGGCTGCGCTGGTCGCGATCGACGGCGCGGCGAATCTGGAACATGGTGACACTCCGTAATACGTGTTGTTCTGGATGTGCCGCCACTGTAGAAGCGCGCCGATGTCGCAGCAATCCGCGCGCACGCACCGCATCGTTGCACCCACGCACGCAATCGCCGCAATACTCGTTGCGAATACGTCGATTGCCGCAACAGCCGCACCGAAGAATCGATCGGTTGCGCCGGATTGCCGTTTTCCGGGTATCGCGTTCGGGTAAAATACCGCCCTTTTGGCGTCCGCCGATCCGGCGGCCGTCGTCGCCAGAACGCCTAGCCGCGAATTTTGGCCGTCTAGAATACGCCGCGACGCCCGGCCCGACCGGCCGCGAGCGTCCCGGAAAGTCAGCAACAAAAGGATGGAAATGAAGAAGGCCGCCCTGTGCGCCGCCCTTGCCCTTGTGGCGGGCAGCGCCTTCGCGAAGGAGTGGAAGACCGTGCGGATCGGCGTCGATGCCAGCTACCCGCCGTTCGAGTCGACCGCGCCGAGCGGCGAGATCGTCGGTTTCGACGTCGATCTCACCAAGGAAATCTGCAAGCGGATCGACGTGAAATGCGTGTGGGTGGCGCAGGACCTCGACGGGATCATCCCGGCGCTCAAGGCGAAGAAGTACGACATCATCGTGTCGTCGCTGACCGTCACGGACAAGCGCCGCGAGCAGATCGACTTCTCCGACAAGGTGTACGACGCGCCCGCGCGGATGATCGCGAAGGCCGGTTCGCCGTTGCTGCCGACGGTCGCGTCGCTGAAGGGCAAGCGCGTCGGCGTCGAGCAGGGCTCCACGCAGGAAAGCTACGCCAAGGCGTACTGGGAACCGGCGGGCGTGACGGTCATTCCGTACCAGAACCAGGACCAGGTCTATACCGATCTCGGCTCGGGGCGCCTCGACGCGACGCTGCAGGACGAACTGCAGGCTGACTACGGCTTCCTGCGCACGCCGCGCGGCAAGGGCTTCGCGTTCGCGGGGCCGGAAGTGAAGGATCCGAAGACGATCGGCGACGGCACCGCGATCGGCCTGCGCAAGGAAGATACCGACCTGAAGCTCAAGATCAACAAGGCGCTGGCCGACATGCACAAGGACGGCACGTACGATCGTCTGTCGCACAAGTATTTCTCGTTCAGCGTCTACTCGGCGCGCTGAGCGCCGACGCAGCAGCAGCGGATGCGGGGGCGGCCCCGCGTCCGGGCAGTATGGGCGCCGCGCATTGCGCAGCGCCGGACAACCACGCGCCGCCCGCCTCCCCGCCCGCCGTTCGCGCGACGGGCGGACCCGGCACCGCCGGGGCGGACGGTCATGATACGCACGGGGCGTTCCGCGCAGCTTGGCGGGCGCGTCTTTCGCGGCGCACCGCGTGCGCCCTCAGGGACCACACCAGGGACCACATATGTTTCTACAAGGTTACGGCCCGCTGATCCTCGCAGGCACCTGGCAAACCGTCAAACTGGCGGTGCTTTCGCTTGCGCTGTCGTTCCTGCTGGGCCTGCTCGGCGCGGGCGCGAAGCTGTCGCGCAACCGCTTCACGAACGGCATCGGCACCGTCTACACGACGCTGATCCGCGGCGTGCCCGACCTCGTGCTGATGCTGCTGCTGTTCTACAGCCTGCAGATCTGGCTGAACATGGCGACCGACGCGCTCGGCTGGGACCAGATCGACATCGACCCGTTCCTCGCCGGCGTGCTGGTGCTCGGCTTCATCTACGGCGCGTACTTCACCGAGACCTTCCGCGGCGCGTTCCTGTCGGTGCCGCGCGGCCAGCTCGAGGCCGGCAGCGCGTACGGGATGACGAACTGGCAGGTGTTCACGCGGATCATGTTCCCGCAGATGATGCGCTTCGCGCTGCCGGGCATCGGCAACAACTGGCAGGTGCTCGTGAAGTCGACCGCGCTGGTGTCGATCATCGGCCTCGCCGACGTCGTGAAGGCGTCGCAGGACGCCGGCAAGGGCACGCTGCGGTTCTTCTTCTTCACGCTGATCGCCGGCGCGGTCTACCTGGCCATCACGACGATCTCGAACTTCGTGCTGATGTGGCTTGAAAAACGCTACTCGACCGGCGTCCGCAAGGCAGACCTATGATCGAACTCATCCAAGAATACTGGCGCAACTACCTCTATACCGACGGCTACCGCATCACCGGCGTCGCGATCACGCTGTGGCTGCTGGTCGTGTCGATCGGCCTCGGCTTCTGCCTGTCGGTGCCGCTCGCGGTCGCGCGCGTGTCGAAGCGGAAATGGCTGTCGGGCGCCGTGTGGCTGTATACGTACGTGTTCCGCGGCACACCGCTCTACGTGCAGCTGCTGCTCTGCTACACGGGCCTCTACAGCCTGCAGGTCGTGCGCGGCACGCCGATGCTCGACGCGTTCTTCCGCGACGGCATGCACTGCACGCTGCTCGCGTTCACGCTGAACACCTGCGCGTACACCACCGAGATCTTCGCCGGCGCGATCAAGGCGACCTCGTACGGCGAGATCGAGGCCGCGCGCGCCTACGGGATGTCGACGTTCACGATGTATCGCCGCGTGATCCTGCCGTCGGCGCTGCGCCGCGCGCTGCCGCTGTACAGCAACGAGGTGATCCTGATGCTGCACGCGACGACCGTCGCCTTCACGGCGACCGTGCCGGACATCCTGAAGATCGCCCGCGACGTGAACTCGGCGACCTACATGTCGTTCCACGCGTTCGGCATCGCCGCCCTGCTCTATCTCGTGATCTCGTTCACGCTCGTCTGGCTGTTCCGCCAGGCCGAGCGCCGCTGGCTCGCGTATCTGCGCCCGCAAGGCAAGTAAGTTTCCGCAGGACTATTGATGAATTCCCAGACTCAGAAGCTTTTCGTCGACGATCTGCACAAGCGGTACGGCGACAACGAGGTGCTCAAGGGCGTGTCGCTGAAGGCGAACTCGGGCGACGTGATCAGCGTGATCGGCTCGTCCGGCTCCGGCAAGAGCACGATGCTCCGCTGCATCAACTTCCTCGAGCAGCCGAACTCGGGCCGCATCTTCGTCGACGGCGAGGAAGTCCGCACCGCGCTCGACAAGACCGGCGCGCTGCGCGCGGCCGATACGAAGCAGCTGCAGCGCGTGCGCACCAAGCTGTCGATGGTGTTCCAGCACTTCAACCTGTGGTCGCACATGAACGTGCTCGAGAACGTGATGGAAGCGCCCGTCAACGTGCTCGGCATCCCGAAGAAGGAAGCCGAGGAGCGCGCGCGCACCTATCTCGAGAAGGTCGGCCTCGCGCCGCGCGTCGAGAAGCAGTATCCGTCGCACCTGTCGGGCGGCCAGCAGCAGCGTGTCGCGATCGCGCGCGCGCTCGCGATGCATCCCGACGTGATGCTGTTCGACGAGCCCACGTCGGCGCTCGATCCGGAGCTCGTCGGCGAAGTGCTGAAGGTGATGCAGAAGCTGGCCGAGGAAGGCCGCACGATGATCGTCGTCACGCACGAGATGGGCTTCGCGCGCAACGTGTCGAACCACGTGATGTTCCTGCACCAGGGGCGCGTCGAGGAAGAAGGCGTGCCGGCCGAGGTGTTCGCGAACCCGAAGAGCGAGCGCCTGCGCGGGTTCCTGTCGGGCAGCCTCAAGTAACGCACGGCGCGCGTCGTAGCGCGCGAACGGGCGCCCGCGGCCAGCCGGCCGCGCGGCGCCCGTTTTGCGTTTACGCGGCGTGCGCCGGCGCGGGGTCGGCGAACGCGCGCAGCGCATCGCCCGCGAGCCGGTAGCGCACCCACTCGCTTTGCGGCGCCGCGCCGACGCTCTCGTAGAAGCGGATCGCCGGCTCGTTCCAGTCGAGCACGCTCCACTCGAAACGGCCGCAGCCCGACTCGACCGCGATCCGCGCGAGCGCCTTCAGCAGCCGCAGCCCCGCGCCCGCGCCGCGAAAGCGCGGCGACACGTAGAGATCCTCGAGATACAGCCCCTGCCGGGCCAGCCACGTCGAATACGAGAAGAAATACACGGCAAAGCCGGCCGGCTCGCCGTCGACCTCGCAGATCAGCGCGCGCGCCGGCGAGCCTTCCCCGAACAGGCTGCGCTCGAGCGACGCGGGCGTCGCGACCACTTCGTGCTCCGCTTTTTCATAGACGGCCAGTTCGGTGATGAAGCGCAGGATCAGCGGCACGTCGGCCGGGCTGGCGGAACGGATGTCGATTTGCACGGAATGGGCCCTCCTCCGGCCCGGACTGAAACGAAACCCGGCGCCCCGCAAGCGCTGGCGCCGATCAGACCGTCATGCTACGGTCATGCTGCCGCTGCAGGAAGTGCAGTTTCTTCATCCCGACCTGAACATGATGCATCCCGACCTGCGCCGTCTCGACCTGAACCTGCTGCTCGTGTTCGACGCGCTGTACCGTCACCGCTCGGTCGCGGCGGCCGCGCACGAGCTCGCGATGAGCCCGTCCGCGCTGAGCCATGCGCTGGCGCGGCTGCGCGACGCGATCGGCGATGCGCTGTTCGTGCGCCTCGGCAACGAAATGCAGCCGACCGTGCGCGCCGACGACATCGCAGCATGGGCCGGCGACGCGCTCGACGCGATGTCGAAGGGGCTCGCCCGCGCGCGCCGCTTCGATCCCGCACACAGCGACCGCACCTTCGTGTTCGCGGCGACCGACTATACGGCGTTCGCCGTGCTGCCGCCCTTCATCGCGCGCATCCAGCACGTCGCGCCGCAGCTGCGGATCCGCGTGGTCCATTCGGACCGCAAGATCGCCGTCGACGAGCTCGCGGCCGGCCGCATCGATTTCGCGCTCGGCTATCACGAGGAATCGTCGGCCGACGCGCCGGGCATCGAGGATTTCGACTGGTTTTCGGACGACTACGTGGTGATCGCGAGCGCCACGCATCCGGAGATCGGCACGCGGCTGACGCTCGAACGCTACCTCGCCGCGCGCCACGTCGTCGTCACGCCGTGGAACGAGTCGCGCGGCGTCGTCGACCACGTGCTCGACCGGATCGGCCTCGCGCGGCAGGTCGCCGTGCAGCTGCCGAGCGTGCTGGCCGCGCCGTTCGTGATCGCGGAATCTGCACTCCTGATGACGGTGCCGAACCGCGCGGCGCGCGCATTGCTGCCTGCGGCGCCGATCCGCCTCTTCCCCGCGCCGTTCGAGATACCGCGCTACACGCTGAAGATCTATTCGCATGCCAAACATGCGCGCACCGACGCGCACCGCTGGATCCGCGCGCAACTGCTCGAGGCGCGGCCGGATGGCGGCTGACGCCGGTTTTCATTACGAAATCCTTACCTTTTCCGCGTCTTTTGCGCATTACGCGCACGCCTCGCCGCCGTCAATAGTGGCAATCCTTGACCCAACTTTGCCGAATTCGTGCCTCCCTTGTCGGACAAGGGTTTTCCGCGAATCGGCAGGCCATCCGGCAACGGTTGCGCCCCGTGTTGCATGGCAATTTGGCGACACGTGTTAGTCAAACAACGATTTCCGTCGCCACAAAATTGTATTTTTGCTAAATTAGTAACCAAAGTAGCAAAACGAAGTGCGTGAAATGTAGTTTAGCTTCACGACACAACAAGGAGACCCCGCAAGCCCACCCGGCCGCGCGGGACCGCTCAACGGTCTTCCCGTCCGCTTGCCCGCGTGCCCAGCCGAACCGGCCCCGCACGAGGTCTCCCTGGTTATCCCGCTTTTGCCCGGCGCTCGTCGCCCCGGGCATCTTACGTAGTCTGGGTTGACTTTTTGACAGGGTATGGAGGAGATGATGAAGAAAGCTTTGGTCGCGGCCGCGCTGATGGCTGCTGGGGTGGTAACGGCGCACGCGCAGAGCAGCGTCACGCTGTATGGCCGCCTGGATGCCGGCCTCGAGTATATGAACGGCCTGCAGAACGGCCATCAATTCCGCGCGGAAAGCGGCGACTGGGGCACGAGCCTGTGGGGCTTGAAGGGCACCGAGGACATCGGCGGCGGCAACAAGGTGCTGTTCCACCTGGAAGGCGCGTTCAACACGATGAACGGCGGCCTCGGTTCGAGCGGCACGATCTGGGATCGTTATGCGACCGTCGGCGTGTCGAACGATCGTTACGGTACCCTGCTGCTCGGTCGCGAACTCGCGATCGCGAACGGCGTGTGGGACTTCGACCCGTTCGGCCAGTCGAACTGGTCGACCGCGTCGCTCGTGCGCGGCCGCAACTGGAACAAGACCAGCAACAACGTGTCGTACCAGTCGCCGCAGGTCTACGGCCTCGACTTCTACGGCCAGTTCTCGTTCTCGAACTCGACCAACTTCAACGGCAACACGACGGCCGGCCAGCCGGGCCGTGCGGCCGGCGCGCAGATCACGTACACGAACTCGCTGTTCCAGTTGCGCGGCATCTATGACGAAACGCGCGACAGCAACGGCCGCTTCTCGGACGTGTTCAACTACTCGCGCGAATACTTCGCCGGCCTGAACGTGTTCCTCGGCCAGTTCAAGCTGCAGGCCGCCTACCAGGCATCGCGTGCGGACGGCAGCGGCGGCCCGGCGGTCAACAACGGCGTCACGGGCACGCAGCAGGTCTGGGGCGGTGTGACGTGGCAGGCAACGCCGGCAGCGGCGCTGATCGGGGCCGTGTATCACGTGAATGCCAACCACGGCGGCGGCAACGCGAACATCTACACGGTCGGCGGCTCGTACAACATCTCGAAGCGCACGCTGTTCGACATCCAGGTCGCGACGGTGCGCAACAGCAAGACGGCCAACTTCGGCCTGAACGCGAACCCGGCCGGCACGGCCGTGTCGACGGGCAACCCGAACCCGGGCGGCAGCCAGACCGGCGTCTACGCCGGCATCCAGCACCTGTTCTGATCAGGCGCCGTCCCAAGAACGATTCGACAACGCTTTCCACGCTGCTGCGAGAGGCGCGTATCGGTGCGGTACCCAACCGGGTATCCGCACCGTTTTTTATTGGCGGGCCGGTATCGCACGACCCGCGGCGAACGTCGCGGCCGGCGTCAGACCGCCGCTTCGTTCTCCTCGCCGGTGCGGATGCGGATCACGCGCTCGACGTCCGACACGAAGATCTTGCCGTCGCCGATCTTGCCGGTGCGCGCGGCGCCGATCACCGCGTCGATCACCTGGTCGACCTGCGCTTCGGCGACCACGACCTCGATCTTCATCTTCGGCAGGAAATCGACGACGTACTCGGCGCCGCGATACAGCTCGGTATGCCCCTTCTGGCGACCGAAGCCCTTCACTTCCGTCACGGTCAGCCCCGTGAGGCCCACTTCGGCGAGCGCTTCGCGGACTTCGTCCAGCTTGAACGGCTTGATGATGGCGGTGATGCGTTTCATGATGGTTGTCCCTCAATGCTCGTTTGGATGAAAAATCGCGATCCCGATTGTAAGCCCGCGCCGGTATGCCCGCGCCGGTATGCCCGCGCCGGTATGCCCGCGCTGGTACGCCCGCGCCGGTACACCGCACCCGGCTCAATCGAGACGCTCGGTAAAACGTGACGTGATCGGATAGCGCCAGTCGCGCCCGAACGCGCGATGCGTGACGCGAATCCCGATCGGCGCCTGGCGCCGCTTGTACTCGTTGATCTTGATGAGCCGCGTCACGCGCGCGACGTCGGCCGGCGCGTAGCCGGCCGCGACGATCTCGGCGAGCGGCCGGTCCTCTTCCATGTACATCCGCATGATCGCGTCGAGCACGTCGTACGGCGGCAGGCTGTCCTGGTCGGTCTGGTTCTCGCGCAGCTCGGCCGACGGCGCGCGCGTCAGGATCCGCTCGGGAATCACGTCGCGCAGCGCGTAGTCGGTCGTCTCGTTGCGGTAGCGGCAGAGCCGGTAGACCAGCGTTTTCGCGATGTCCTTGATCACCGCGAAGCCGCCCGCCATGTCGCCGTACAGCGTGCAGTAGCCGACCGCCATCTCGCTCTTGTTGCCGGTCGTCAGCACGATCGAGCCGAACTTGTTCGACAGCGCCATCAGCAGCGTGCCGCGAATGCGCGCCTGGATGTTCTCCTCGGTCGCGTCTTCGGCGCGGCCCGCGAATTCCTCGGCCAGCGACGCGCGGAACGCGTCGAACATCGGCGCGATCGCAATCTCGTCGTAGCGCACGCCGACGCGCCGCGCCATGTCGGCCGCGTCGGTGGTCGAGATGTCGGCCGTATAGCGCGACGGCATCATCACCGCGCGCACGCGCTCGGGCCCGAGCGCATCGCAGGCGACCGCCAGCACCAGCGCCGAGTCGACGCCGCCCGACAAGCCGATCAGCGCGCCGGGGAAACCGTTCTTGCCGATGTAGTCGCGCACCCCCAGCACGAGCGCGCGATAGACCTGCGCCTCGAGCGGCAGCTCGGGCGCGATCGCGCCGGGCAGCGGCCGCGCACCGTCGAATTCGACGATCGCGTGCCCTTCGTCGAACTGCGGCATCTTCGCGACGAGCGCGCCCTGCGCGTCGAGCACGAACGAGCCGCCGTCGAACACGAGCTCGTCCTGGCCGCCGACGAGGTTCACGTACACCATCGGCAGCCCCGTCTCGCGGATCCGCGCGCGCAGGATGTCGATGCGCACCGCCTCCTTGTTCATGTGGTACGGCGAGCCGTTCGGGATCAGCAGCACCTGCGCGCCGGCCGCCTTCGCGATCTGCGCGGCCGAGGCGTGCCACGCGTCCTCGCAGATGATCACGCCGTAGCGCACGCCGCCCAGCTCGAACACGAGCGGCTCTGCGTCGGTCGCGAAGTAGCGCTTCTCGTCGAACACGTCGGCATTCGGCAGGTCCTGCTTGCGGTAGGTGCCGACGATCGCGCCGCCGACGATCAGCGAGACCGCGTTGTAGGTATCGGTCGGCGGCATGCCGCGCTCGATCGGGCCGTTTGCATTACCATCGACGCCTGGTGCGCCGCGCAGCGGATGGCCGACCAGCACCGCGAGCCCGTCGAATGCCTTCAGCGCATCGGCGAGCGCGACGAGCGCGTCGGCGGCGGCCGCATAGAACGCCGGTCGCAGCAAAAGGTCTTCCGGCGGATAGCCGGACAGCGCGAGTTCGGGTGCGATCATCAGCTGCGCACCATCGTTGTGCGCGGCGCGTGCGGCCGCGACGATCCGCGCGACGTTGCCGGCGAAGTCGCCGACGGTGACGTTGATCTGGGCGAGAGCGAGTCGGGTCTTCATGACGGGATCGGCGCGGCGGCGCGCCCTGAACGGCTGACGAAATCGTCGCCGACGCATGCCGAGGCGGCACGCATCCGGCGACATCCAACGGTACGGATTCACGCTTGAAACACGAACGCATCGATTATCGCACGGGCATCCTGTCGTCCCCCGCCGAGGTCGCGGCCGACGAATGGAACGCGCTGCTCGCCCGCGACGCGCAGCCGACGCCGTTCCTGCGCCACGAATTCCTCGACGCACTGCACGTCGCGCGCTGCGCGGTCGACGAGACCGGCTGGTCGCCACACTTCGTCACGCTGACCGACGCGCGCACGGGCCGCCTCGCGGCAGCCGCGCCCGTCTACGCGAAACAGCATTCGTATGGCGAATACGTGTTCGACTGGGCATGGGCCGACGCGTACCAGCGCAACGACCTGCCCTACTACCCGAAGCTGCTGTGCGCGGTGCCGTTCACGCCCGTGCAGGGCACGCGCCTGCTTGCCGCCGACGACGACGCGCGCCGCCGGCTCGCGGCCACACTGCTCGCGTTCGCCGAGCAGAGCGACGTGTCGTCGCTGCACGTGCTGTTCCCGACCGGCGACGAGGCGCGGCTGCTCGAATCGATGGGGATGATGCTGCGCGAGGGCGTGCAGTTCCACTGGATCAACGACGGCTACCGGCACTTCGACGACTTCCTCGGCACGCTCGAACAGAAGAAGCGCAAGAACATCCGCGCGGAGCGGCGCAAGGTGCACGATGCGGGCGTCCGGTTCCGGCGGCTCACCGGCGACCAGATCGGCGATGCGGACTGGCGCTTCTTCTCGCGCTGCTACCGGCAGACCTATCGAGAACACTTTTCGAGCCCGTACCTGAATCTCGACTTCTTCCGCACGATCGGCGCGACGATGCCCGAGAACCTGCTGCTCGTGATCGCGGAAGCCGACGGCCGGCCGATCGCCAGCGCGCTCGCGGTCTACCGGCGCGGCGAGCACGGCGGCGGCACGCTGTACGGCCGCTACTGGGGGGCGCTCGAGCACGTGCCCTGCCTGCATTTCGAAACGGCCTACTACCAGCTGCTCGAATTCTGCATCGAGGCCGGGCTCGACACCTTCGAAGGCGGCGCGCAGGGCGAGCACAAGCTCGCGCGCGGCTTCCTGCCGACCGTCACGCACTCCGCGCACTGGCTCGCGCATCCCGCGTTCTCGGACGCGGTCGCGCGCTTTCTCGAACGCGAGACCGAGCATATCCACGCGTACGTCGACGAACTGCGCGAGCACGATCCGTTCCGGCGGAGATGATGCGGCGCGCGAGCGCGGCGCAGCTGTGCAGCCGCGCCGCGAGCCTTCCGCCGGGCCGCCGGCCTAACGCGCCGCGAGCGTCACCGTCTGCGACAACGCGTGCGGATCGCGCGACGAGGCCGCCGCCGACAGCGTATAGCTGCCCGCGCCGACGCGCCATGCGTGCGCGTCCGCGTTCCAGACCGCGAAGCGCTGCGACGGAATCGCGATGCTGACCGTGCGCGCCTCGTTCGGCTGCAGCGCGACCTTCGTCCAGCCGACGAGCCGCTGCGGCGGTTCACCGAGCGATGCGGGCAGCGCCGCATACACCTGCACGGTCTCGGTGCCGGCCCGCGCGCCCGTGTTCGTCACCGTCACGTCCACCGTCACGTTGCCTGCCGCGTCGGCCTGCGCGTGCATCGCCGAATACGCGTAGCTCGTGTACGACAGCCCGTAGCCGAACGGGAACAGCGGTTCGATTCCCTGCGCGTCGAACCAGCGGTAACCGTATGCGAGGCCTTCCGCATAGACGGTCTGCTGCTTCGCCGCGTCGATCGTCGGCTGCGGCAGGTCTGCTTCCTGCTTCGGAAACGTCAGCGGCAGCCGCCCCGACGGATTCGCGTCGCCGAACAGCAGGTCGGCGATCGCCTGGCCGCCCTGCACGCCCGGATACCACGCATCGAGCACGCCGTGCACGTTCGCGAGCCAGGGCATCAGCACCGGGCTGCCGTTCTCGAGCACCACGATCACGCGCTTCGCCTTGGCCGCGACCGCCGCGATCAGCGCGTTCTGGTCGTATTGCTGGTTGTACGGATCGGCGTTCGCGTCGGGCAGCGACAGGCTCGCGAGATCGAGCCCCTCGGTCTGCCACTGCGTCGCGAACACGATCGCGACGTCGGCCTGCGCGGCCGCGGTCGCGGCGGCGTTTGCGTCGGTGCCGTCGACGTAGCTGACCGCCGCGTTCGGCGCCTTCGCGCGAATTGCCGCCAGCGGCGCCGACTTGTACCAGGTCGCGCAGCCGCCGAACAGCATGCCGGACGGCTGCTGGCAGCCCGTCACCGCATTGCCGTCGATCGCCGGCACGGCGCCGGAGCCGCCGCCCGACAGCACGCCCGCGTCCGCATGGCCGCCAATCACGACGATCGAGCGCAGCGCGCCGGCGGCGAGCGGCAGCACCGGCTGCGCATCGCCGGGCGCGGCCGCGTTCTTCAGCAGCACCGCGGATTGCCGCGCGATCGCGAGCGCGTCGGCGTTGCCCGCGGCTTCGTCGATCGCGCCGCCCGGCTTCGGCGGGGCATCCATCACGCCGATCCGGACCAGCGTGCGCAGCTTGCGCTGCACCATGTCGTTGAGCCGCGCGACCGACACGCTGCCGGCCTGCACCGCCGCGCGCAGCTTCGTGTTGAAGTACGAGCCGAGCGGCGCGTTGCCGTCGTCGGCTGCGCCGGGCTCCTCCTCGTCGAGGCCGGCCTGCACGGCCGCGACCGTCGAGTGCGTCGCGCCCCAGTCCGACTGCACGACGCCCTTGAAGCCCCATTCGTTCTTCAGCACGGTCGTCAGCAGATACGGGTTCTCGCACGCATATACGCCGTTCAGCTTGTTGTACGAACACATCACGTTGCCCGGCTGGCCGTCCTTCACGCCGATCTCGAACGCGAGCAGCTCGGCCTCGCGCATCGTGCGTTCGTCGACCACCGAATCGATCGTCATCCGGTTGGTTTCCTGGTCGTTGAACGCGAAGTGCTTGATCGTCGCGATCACCTTCTGCGCCTGCGTTGCCTGCGTGCGCGCGGCGCTCAGCGTGCCCGCGAGCACCGGATCCTCGCCCATGTATTCGAACGTGCGGCCGTTGCGCGGCTCGCGCGCGAGGTTGATGCCGCCGCCGAGCCCTTCCGCGAAGCCGAGCGCGCGCAATTCGAGCGCGATGCGCTTGCCGTAAGCGGCCGCGAGCGACGTATCCCAGGTCGCGGCCAGCGCAACCGGCGCGGGCAGCGCGGTCACGCGCGCATTCTTCACGTTGACGCCGCCCGCCGAGTCGGCGCTGCTGACGGCCGGGATGCCGAGTCGCGGCACGCCGGGGATATAGCTCGCGCCGTTCAGCGCCTCGGCGGGAAACGGTCCGCCCAGGTCGAGCGCCGGCAGGCCCGTGCCGTGCACGAGTTGCAGCTTTTCGTCGGTCGTCAGTTGCGCGACGAGCGCGGCCGCGCGCTGGTCGGCCGCGGCGTCCGCGTCCGCCGGCGCGGCCGGGCCCGCATGAATGTCGTCGCCGCCGCACGACGCGAGCAGTACTGCGAGCGCGCATGCGGACGCGATCGTCGAACACCGGAACAGCGAAGTTTTCATTGATCCTCCAGGATGGTTCTGTTGTACTTGTCGCCACACTCCAGCGTCCGAGTCTAAAAATCGACCGGTCACCACGTTTGACCGGCAGGAGCATGCGTTGACCTCTCGCAGCGGGGACAAACCCGAACGGCATGACGACAGGGAGGCAGACATGGAGTTGCACCAGAAATCGGTATCGGTCCGGATCTACCGCGGGCTGTTCGACGACGCGCGCGCAAACGGCATCGACGTCGCGCCGCTGTACGCGACGCTCGGCATCGGGCCGGCCGATCTCGCCGACGACGCGCGCCGCATCGCCGGCGACCGGCACGTCGCCGCGATGCGGCTGACCGGCGCGTGGCCGCGGTCCTGGCATCGGCCGCCGGCTGGCGGCGTGCCGTGGCTGGCGCCGTTTCCCGAACTGGCCGGCGTCACGTGCAACGCGCCGACGCTGCGCGACGCGCTGCACGGTTACCTGCGCTACCGCGACCTGATCGGCAACGTCGACTGGATCTTCGCGCGCGAAACCGGCGACGCGATCGCGTTCGACTATGTGGACGAAGGCGACGGGCGACCGGCCGACAGCGCGTTCGTGAACCTGTCGATCCTCGCCGCGCTCGCGCGCCTGTACGATCCGCAGGCTCGCATCGACGATGCGCGCTTCGTCGGGCGCGCATTCGCGCCGGCCTCCGCGCTGCGCGACGCCCTCGGCGCGCCGGCGTCGTTCGATGCCGCGCACAACCGCATCGTGCTGCGCTCCGCACGATTCGACACGCCGTTCGAACGCTACAACGCGCCGCTCGCCAGTATCCAGCGCCCCGCGGCCGACGCCGCGCGCGAGCGCGTGCGTGCGCGCTCGACATTCGGCTCGTCCGTCGAGCAGTGCGTGCGCGACTGGCTGCGTACGTCGGACGATCCCGACGTGCCGGCCGACACGCTGATGCAGCACGTGTGCTCGCGCTTCGCGATGTCGCGCTGGACGCTGCGCCGGCGGCTGCATCGCGAAGCGGTCGGCTTCCATGCACTCGTCGCGCAGGCGCGGCTCGGCGAAGCGCGCGACCTGCTGCTGAACACACGGCTGCCGATCGGCGAAATCGGCAGCCGTGTCGGGTTCCGCTCGACCAGTGCCTTCACGCGCTTCTTCACGCGCGAACTCGGCGCGCCGCCAAGCCGCTTTCGCGACGGACGCATCGATTGACGACGATCGCCCGCGCTTTTTCTGAGACACTGGCGGCTCCGCATTCAGACGATCCGTCATGTCCTGGTTTCTGTATCTGATCGAATGCGCCGACGACAGCGTCTATACGGGCATCACGACCGACGTCGCCGCGCGCTTCGACGAGCACGCGGCCGGCAAGGGCGCGCGCTACACGCGCTCGCGCAAGCCGCGCGCGGTGCTCGCGTCGTTTCCGCTGCGCGACCGGTCGATCGCGTCGCGCGCCGAATACTGGGTGAAGCGGCTCACGCCCGCGCAAAAGCGCGAGCTGGCGGCGGGCATCCGGACGCTCGAATCGGTGCTGCCGGTCGGGTTGCTGGCCGATGCGGGCGGCGATGCGGTGGAGACCGGGGTAGCTGCGCGCGGGCGGCGGAAGAAGAAGGTGGAAGCAACGGACGCGGCTGAAACAGTGGAAGCGCCGGAAGCCGTCAAGGGAAGGAAGCGCGCGAAGACGGCGAAGGTCGTGGGTACGGCCGGGCTTGAATCGGCGAAAGCGGCAAGGCCGGCGAAGAGCGCGAAGGCTACGAAGACGGAAACGGTCGGAAAAGGCGCGAAGGCCGGCAAGACCGCCAAGACCGCCAAGACCGCCAAGACCGCCAAGACCAGCAACGATACATCTGCAAAGAAGGCGTCACCGCACCGAGTATCCGCGAGCCACAAAAAATCCGCGCCCAGCCCATCGACGAACGGCAAAGCCCCGGCCGTCGCCCTCGACACGAACGCGCCCGACACCGCCGTCCCGCCGCCCCGCCGCGGCTCGCCCCGCGCAAAACGCGCGAAGGACGCCGCCCCGCGCGCGCCTTCCACCGCCAGCAAAACCCCGCGCACAAAACAAAACCGCGCGGCCTCGTAACGAGACACGCGCGGTTTGCGCTTCACGCGAACCGGCCGTCGGGCCGGTGCGCCGCTTACTTCTTGTAGTTCGCGGCGCCGTCGGTGATTTCCTTGTGCGCGGCGTCGATGCCGGCCCAGCCCTCGACCTTCACCCACTTGCCCTTCTCGAGCGCCTTGTACTGCTCGAAGAAGTGCTTGATCTGGTCCTTCAGGTACTCGGGCACGTCGTCGATCGACTTCAGGTTCGCCGTCATCGGGCAGACCTTGTCGTGCGGCACCGCGATCAGCTTCGCGTCGACGCCCGACTCGTCGGTCATCTGCAGCATGCCGAGCGCACGCGAACGCACGATCGAGCCGGCCAGCAACGGGAACGGCGTGATCACCAGCACGTCGACCGGATCGCCGTCGCCCGACAGCGTCTGCGGAATGTAGCCGTAGTTCACCGGATAGCGCATGCCCGTGCCGATGAAGCGGTCGACGACGAGGAGGCCCAGCTCCTTGTCCGCCTCGTACTTCACCGGGTCGCTTTGCGCGGGGATCTCGATGATCACGTTGAAATCTTGCGGCAGGTCCTTGCCGGCCGGAACATGATTGAAGCTCATGAGCGCTCTCTGTTGGTCGATGGGAATTCGGGACAGGGCATGCCGCGGCCGATGCTCCGCCACGGGCGTCCCCGCCGGGACTGCGCCATTATAGCCAATCGACCGGTGGCGTCCGGATGACGATCGGCGCGATAATCGTTCCGGATGTCCGGCGTCGGACGACCGGCGACACGGCACGGCACGATGCGCGGCGCGCCCGCACGTCGGACACGATTCATCGCAACGGGCGGGATCGGCCGGTGCGCCGACGGGACGCAGCGCGGGCAACCGGCGCTGGCGCGCGCCCCCGACGCCAGCCGCGACGACGCATCGACGCCTACCGACAGGAGCAGGCATGGAAGAGGCAAAGCACTTCATCGCGGGCGAATGGACGTTGCCCGCGCAACTGGAGACGATCGCGGTCATCGATCCGTCCGACGGCCAGCCGTTCGCGACGATCGCGCGCGGCACGGCGCCCGACGTCGAGCGCGCGGTCGCCGCGGCGCGGGACGCCTTTGCCGGCGCATGGGGCGCCGCGAGCGCCGCCGAGCGCGGCCGCGTGCTGATGCGGCTGTCGATGCGCGTCGCGGACTGCATCGAGGAACTCGCGACGATCGAGGCGCGCGATACCGGCAAGCCGCTGAAGCAGGCGCGCGCCGACGCGGCCGCGCTCGCGCGCTACTTCGAGTTCTACGCGGGCGCCGCCGACAAGCTGCACGGCGAGACCCTTCCCTATCACGCCGGCTACACGGTGCTGACCGTGCGCGAGCCGCACGGCGTCACGGGCCATATCGTGCCGTGGAACTATCCGATGCAGATCTTCGGGCGCAGCGTCGGCGCGGCGCTCGCGGCCGGCAACGCGTGCGTGGTCAAGCCGGCCGAGGACGCATGCCTGTCGGTGCTGCGCGTCGCCGAGCTGGCCGCCGAGGCCGGCTTGCCGGCCGGCGCATTGAATATCGTCACCGGCTACGGCCACGAGGCCGGCGCCGCGCTCGCCCGCCATCCGGGCATCGACCACATCTCGTTTACGGGCTCGCCCGCGACCGGCAAGCTGGTCGCGCAGATGGCCGCCGAAAACCACGTGCCCGTCACGCTCGAGCTCGGCGGCAAGTCGCCGCAGATCGTGTTCGCCGATGCCGATCTCGAGGCGGCGCTGCCGGTGCTGGTCGCCGCGATCGTACAGAACGGCGGGCAGACCTGCTCGGCCGGCAGCCGCGTGCTGATCGAGCGCGCGGTGTACGAACCGCTCGTCGAACGGCTCGCGACCGCGTTCAACGGGCTGCGCGTCGGGCCGAGCCGCGCGGATCTCGACTGCGGTCCGCTGATCAATGCGAAACAGCAGCAGCGCGTGTGGGACTTCCTGTCCGATGCGCAGCACGACGGCATTCCGATGGCCGCGCACGGGCAGGTCGTGCCCGAGGCGCCCGAAAGCGGCTTCTACCAGGCGCCCGCGCTGCTGCGCGACGTACCGCCGTCGCACCGGCTCGCACAGGAGGAAGTGTTCGGGCCGGTGCTCGCCGCGATGCGCTTCGTCGACGAGGACGAAGCCGTCGCGCTCGCGAACGGCACGCCGTACGGCCTCGTCGCCGGCATCTGGACGCGCGACGGCGCGCGCCAGCTGCGCATGGCGCGACGCCTGCGCGCGGGCCAGGTGTTCATCAACAACTACGGCGCGGGCGGCGGTGTCGAGCTGCCGTTCGGCGGCGTCGGCCACTCGGGGCACGGCCGCGAGAAGGGCTTCGAGGCGCTGTACGGCTTCACCGTGCTGAAGACGATCGCGATCCGGCACGGCTGAATGCGGCGCCGCCCGGTCTCGTCCGCGACGCACGGGTCGCCGGCAGACGCGGCACCACGCAACACGACGACAACACTCGAACGAAGGAGACACACCATGCGGTTGAGCGGCAAGACGGCGATCGTCACGGGCGGCGGCTCGGGTTTCGGCGAAGGCATCGCGAAGACGTATGCGCGCGAAGGCGCGAACGTGGTCGTCAACGACCTGAACGGTGCGGCGGCCGAGCGCGTCGCGAGCGAGATCGCGCTCGCGGGCGGCAAGGCGATCGCGCTCGCCGGCGACGTGTCGAAAAGCGACGACTGGCGCGCGCTGCTGCAGGCCGCGCTCGACGATTTCCATTCGGTGCAGATCGTCGTGAACAACGCGGGCACCACGCATCGCAACAAGCCGGTGCTCGACGTGACGGAAGCCGAGTTCGACCGCGTGTACGCGGTCAACATGAAGAGCCTGTTCTGGAGCGTGCAGACCTTCGTCCCGTACTTCCGCTCGCAGGGCGGCGGCGTGTTCGTGAACGTCGCGTCGACGGCCGGCGTGCGGCCGCGCCCGGGTCTCGTCTGGTACAACAGCACGAAAGGCGCGATGATCACCGCGAGCAAATCGCTCGCGGCCGAGCTCGGCGCCGATCGCATCCGCGTGAACTGCATCAACCCGGTGCTCGGCGAAACCGCGCTGATGACCGAGTTCATGGGCTGCGAAGATACGCCCGAGAACCGTCGCCGCTTCCTCGCGACGATCCCGCTCGGCCGCTTCTCGACGCCGCAGGACATCGCGAACGCGGCGCTTTACCTCGCGTCCGACGAGGCCGAGTTCATCACCGGCGTGTGCCTCGAAGTCGACGGCGGACGCTGCATCTAGAGCCGTACCCGGCCGCCACGGCCGGCCTTGCCGCATCTGTAACGCTGGCTTCGCACGCAACCGGGCCCCGCGCCGACGCGCCGGTCCGGCCGACAACAAGGACAGGAGACAACATGGCAACATCGACGCAGTCGCTACCGGGCTCGTCCGGCGCATTCGAGGAAGCAACCTATCGCAAGGTGTCGTGGCGGCTCACGCCCCTGCTGCTGCTGTGCTACGTGGTCGCGTATCTCGACCGCGTCAACGTCGGCTTCGCGAAGCTGCAGATGGCGAGCGACCTGAACCTCAGCGACACCGTGTACGGGCTCGGCGCCGGCATCTTCTTCTTCGGCTATTTCCTGTTCGAGGTGCCGAGCAACATCATCCTGCACAAGGTCGGCGCGCGCGTGTGGATCGCGCGCATCATGGCGACCTGGGGCGTGATCTCGATCCTGACGATGTTCGTCACGACGCCCGCGATGTTCTACGTGATGCGCTTCCTGCTCGGCGTCGCCGAAGCAGGCTTCTTTCCCGGCGTGATCCTGTACCTCACCTACTGGTATCCCGCGCACCGGCGCGGCCGCATGACGACCTTCTTCATGACGGCCGTCGCGCTGTCGGGCGTGATCGGCGGGCCGATCTCGGGCTTCATCCTGAAGGCGTTCGACGGCGTGAGCGGCTGGCACGGCTGGCAATGGTTGTTCCTGCTCGAAGGCATTCCGTCGGTGCTGGCCGGCGTGCTGGTGTTCTTCACGCTCGACGAGCGGATCGCGAAAGCCGGATGGCTGACCGACGAGGAGAAGGCGCTGCTCGCCCGCAACGTCGACGCCGAGGAAGCGACCAAGGAGGACCTGCCGCTCGGCGCGGTGATGTCGAGCCCGCGCGTATGGCTGATGGCGCTGATCTATTTCTCGTTCGTGATGGGCCTCTACGGCGTCGGCTTCTGGCTGCCGACGATCATCAAGGCGACGGGCGTCACCGACTCGTTCATGATCGGCCTGCTGTCGGCGATTCCGTATGCGGCCGCGGTGGTCGCGATGATCCTGATCGCGCGCAGCGCGGACAAGCGCCGCGAACGCCGCTGGCACCTCGCGATCCCGGCCGCGATCGGCGCGCTCGGGCTCGTGCTGTCGGTGATCTGGGCGCACCAGACCGCGCTCGCGATGCTCGGCCTCACGCTCGCGACGATCGGCATCCTGACGACGCTGCCGCTGTTCTGGAGCCTGCCGACCGCCTTCCTCGGCGGCGCGGCGGCCGCGGCCGGCATCGCGATGATCAATTCGATCGGCAACCTCGCGGGCTTCCTGAGCCCGTACCTGATGGGCTGGCTCAAGCAGGCGACGGGCGCCAACGATTCGGGCATGTACATGCTGGCCGGGTTCCTCGTGCTCGGCGGGCTGCTCGCGCTGTCGGTGCCGAAGCGGCTGGTCGACAAGTGAGGCGCGGTGTGTGACCGCGGGCCGGCCGATCGCCGGCACCGCCGGACAGCGCGGCGCACCCACGCTGCAAAGGAAACGAAAAAGCCCCGAACGCCATTCGGCCTTCTGGGCTTTCGAACCGTGACGAGCCGCTTGCCGCGGCTTCGCGTCAGACCACCGTGATCGCCAGCGCGCTTTCGCGATAGTGCTTCGCCGCCTTGTCGGTTTCGCCGAGATGCTCGAACAGGCGCGCGAGCGCGCGATGCGTGCGCACCTTCAGCGCCTCGTTGTCGGCGAGCTTCAGCGCCGCCTCGAGGAACGACTGCGCCTTACCCCACAGCTGCTGCTGCTGGCACAGGCGGCCGAGCGCGAACAGCAGGTCGGCGTCCTCCGGATGATCCTTCTTCCACCCTTCGGCCTTCTGGATCAGCGGCAGCGCATCGGCGCCCGCCGTATCCGGATAGCGGCGCAGCAGGCGCGCGTCCCAGTTGTGCGCGAGCGCCTCCTCGACGATGCGGCGCGCTTCGGTGCGGCGCTCGAGCGGCACCAGCAGGTCGGCCGCGAGATCGGCGAGACGCGGCGACTGGCGCTCGGCCGGCGACAGCGACTGCCACACCTCGAGCAGCGCGTCCGGATCGTGCCGGCGTTCGCGCAGCAGGTTTTCGGCGGCCTGCTGGCGCAGCCGCACGGCCGCGGCCGGATGCAGCGCCTCGCGCTTCTCGAGCGCCTTCGCGAGCTTCAGCACCTCGGCCCAGTTCTTCAACTGCTGCTGCGCGCGCAGCGCGACCTGCTGCGCATGGATGCGCTTGCCGCCCGCCTGCAGGTCGGCCAGCGCGGCGAGCGCACCGTCGGCGTCGCGTGCATCGGCGCGCATGTCGGCCGCGGCGAGCAGCCGCGCATCCTGCCATTCGGGCGCGTCGACCTTCGACAGCCAGTCGTCGCGGCGCGTGTACTCGTGCATCCGGTGCGCGGCGGTGGCGCCGACGAGACTCGCCGCGCCCTGGTTCGCATCGACCGCCAGCGCTTCGCGCGCGGCCTTCTCGGCGCGCGAGAAGCGGCCCGCGTACAGATTGGCGATCGCATCGCGCAGCGACGCCTGCGCCTTCTCGTTGCGCGCGCGCGCGCGATACGCGGCGACGCGCTGCGGCATGCGCCAGATGTTGCGCACGATGCGCAGCAGTGCATACACGACGATGAACAGCACGACGACGGCGATCACGAACAGGTTCAGCGACACGTCGACGCGATACGGCGGGTAGACGAGCAGCACCTGCCCCGCATCGAAACGGCCGACCGTGGCCAGCGCGACGGCGATCGCGAACAGGATCGCGAGCCAGACGATTCCTCGAAGCGTCATCGTTACCCCCGGCTCTTGAACTGCTGAACGGCGTTCAGGCTCGTGTTCAGGTTCGGCACCGCGACCGTCAGCGATGCGCCGTCGACCTGTTTCAGCAGATCCTCGACGGTCTGCGTGTCCTTCGACGCCTGATCGAAATACTTGCCGAGCGACGCCTGCGCGGCGTGCAGGTCGGCCTTCATCGCGGACTCGTTGCGCGCGAGCAGCGACAGCCGCGCGGTCAGCAGGCGCAGCTTCACGTTCTCGCGCACGAAGTAGCCCTGGTCGGGCGACGCGAGCATCGCGTCGGCGTTGTCGATCCGGCGCACCTGCACGAGGCCCTTCAACTGCTGGCCGAGGCCGGCCGAGAAGTCATGCCACCACACCTTCCAGCGCGGCTCGCCGGCCGCGACCGCGGCCGATGCCGCGGTCGGCTCGACCGCCTTCGGCGCCGCATGCGGGACGATCGCCTCGCCGGCGAGCGGCAGCGCGTCGATCTTGCCAATCGCGTCGTCGAGCTTGATCGCGAGGCCCGTGAGGTCGGCCGACGGCGCGGCCTTCAGCTTCTCGATGTCCTGGGCGAGTGCCTTGCGCACCGTGACGGCCTGCGCGCTCTGCGAGGTCGCGAGGCGCGCGTCGGCGTTCTGCAGCGCGATCAGCGCGAGCTGCGTATTGCCGGTCAGCTGCAGCTGCTGGCTCGCGCTCGACAGCATCTGATCGACTTCCTCGAGCATCCACGCATCGCGGTTGCGCGAGAGATCCTGGTATTGCTGCTGCAGCGCCTGCTGCGCGTTCTGTGCGTCGGCCAGCTTGCCGTCGAGCTGCGCGAGCTGCGTGTCGACCTGATGCGCGCTCGCGAGCGCCTGCTCGGTCTTGGTGCGGGTCTCGGCCGTCTGGGCGTCGAGCGCCTTCTGGCGCGCGACCAGCGCGTCGTCGAGCCGGTCGACCTTGCGGTTCAGCGCGTAGCCGCCGACGCCCGCCGCGCAGCCGAGCACGACGACGACCAGCCACAGCAGCGCGCTGCCGCCGCGGCGCGCGGGCGGCTCGGACGCCATGTACGCGGGCCGGGACGGCGGTGCGGATGCAGCGGCCGGCTGGGAAGCGACACTTTTGGAATCGTTGGTATCTGTCATGCGTTTATTCACCGGTGCGGCTGTCGCCGGTTGGACGGCCTCGTCGGCCATCGTTCGAAACGCGCGGACGATGCGCTCATCGCCCGCGCCGGTCAGCGTAATCCTATCAAAACCGAGTGCGCGCGCGGTCTGCTCGATCCGCGGATGCGGCGTCACGAGCGGCGCGTGCTTCAGCGCGTCGATCTCGGCGTCGTTCAGGTGCGTGCGCGCCAGTTCGTGCAGGTTGCGCACGCCCTCCGAGCTCGTCACGAGCCACGCATGCGGCTCGCCGCCGAGCAGCGCATGCACGCGCTCCCATGCGCCGATGCGCGGCTCGGGCACGACGCGACGATAGGCGGCGACCAGCGTCACGTCGGCGCCCGCGTCGCGCAGGCGGTCGGCGAGCCATTCGCGGCCGCCGTCGCCGCGCACGATCAGCACGCGCTTGCCGGACAGCGCGTGCGCGCCGCCGAACGCGGCTTCGATGCTCGCGTACAGGCTTTCGGAGTCGTAATGCGGTGCGCTGCCGTCGGCGGGCGCCTGCGGCGCGATCACGCGATACGCGGGCGCCGCGATCCCGTGACGCTCGAGCGCCGCGACGCTGCCGGGCCCGACCACGCCGACCGGCAACGCGTTCGGCCAGATCGCGCCGTACTGCGCGAGCGCGCGGTCGATCGCGTTCGGCGACACGAAGATCACCAGCGCGTAGTCGGCCAGCGCCGCGAACGCGGCGGCCAGCGGCGCCGGATCGTCGAGCGGCGCAATGTCGATCAGCGGAAATTCGAGCACCTCGCAACCGGCTGCGGCCAGTTGCGACGCGAGCCCGGCCGACTGTCCGTCCGGGCGTGTCAGGACGGCGGTGAACGCGCGCGCGCCGCCCGCCATCAGGCCTCGCCCTTGCCGGCCTGCGAGGCGGCGAGCAGCGCGTGGACGATCTCGAGCGCCCCCTGCGCCTCGAGCTCGTCGGACACCGCGCGGCCGAGCGCGAGCGCATCGGCGACGGTCATCACGGCCGCGCATTCCTCGGCCGTCAGCACGCGCTTGCCGTCGGTCGTCGACACGCGGCCCTGCAGATACAGCTCGCCCGCCCGCCATACCGCGTGCGCGGCGAGCGGCACCTCGCAGCTGCCGCCGAGCGCGCGCGACACCATCCGCTCGGCCTCGACCGCGAGGGCGGTCTGCGCGTCGTGCAGCGGCGCGAGCCACGCGGCGACGTCGTCGCGGTGCGCGGCGATCTCGATGCCGAGCGCGCCCTGGCCGGCCGCGGGCGGGCTGTCCTCGACGTCGAGCAGCGCGCGGATCCGCGCTTCGAGACCGAGGCGCTTCAGGCCGGCGGCGGCGAGAATGATGCCCGCGTAGTCGCCGCGATCGAGCTTCGACAGGCGCGTGTCGAGGTTGCCGCGCAGCGGCAGCACCTGCAGGTGCGGATAGCGCGCGCGCAGCATCGCCTCGCGGCGCAGGCTCGAGGTGCCGACGACCGCGCCGGCCGGCAGCGCGTCGAGCGACGCGTAGTCGTTCGACACGAACGCGTCGCGCGGATCCTCGCGGCTCATGATCGCGGCGAGCGAGAAGCCGTCGGGCAGCGCCATCGGCACGTCCTTCAGCGAATGCACGGCGAGATCGGCGCGACCGTCGGCGAGCGCGTTCTCGAGTTCCTTCACGAACAGACCCTTGCCGCCCACCTTCGACAGCGTGCGATCGAGAATCTGGTCGCCGCGGGTCGTCATCCCGAGGATTTTTACGTCGCAAGCTGGATATAATTTGCGCAGCGCATCACGCACATGTTCGGCTTGCCACATCGCCAGGCGGCTCTCTCGCGAGGCAATCGTCAGCGTCGCCGGCGGCTGTGCCTGTTTCGGCCCGGCCGAAAGGATCTCGGAATTCATTGCAGGAACATCGAAGGACGGGATTGAAGATCGAACAATGGTAGCACGCACGCCCCAGCCCGCCCGGGCCTGGAGCCCGCGCCGCGCCGCCCGCGCGCGGCGCGCGGCGCCGATGCGCAGATATGCCGCACCCAGCTGGTTGCTTGACCGCAGTTCCCGCAGTTCCCGCAGTTCCTTTTGACTCGAGCTTTCCCAAGGAAACCCATCGTGAAGTCTTCCGGATCGGCGCGTACGACACGCCGCAATGCTGCCCTGCCCTCCACCGACGCTCCGACGAGCACCGTCACCACCGCCGCGAACGGTCGTGCGAAACCGGCAACGAAACCGAAAGCCACGATACCTCAGACAAAACGCGCGGCCGGCGCGGCGAAGCCCGCCGCACGCACGCGCGAGGACAAGGACCGCCCGCTGTTCGAGGACATCCGCTTCCTCGGCCGCCTGCTCGGCGACGTGGTGCGCGAACAGGAAGGCGACACCGTGTTCGACGTCGTCGAGACGATCCGCCAGACCGCCGTCAAGTTCCGCCGCGAGGACGACCACGAGGCCGCGCAGACGCTCGAGAAGAAGCTGCGCAAGCTGACGCCGGAGCAGACGGTGAGCGTCGTGCGCGCGTTCAGCTATTTCTCGCATCTCGCGAACATCGCCGAGGACCGTCATCACAACCGTCGCCGCCGCATCCACGCGCTGGCCGGCTCGGCGCCGCAGCCGGGCACGATGGCCTATGCGCTCGACCAGCTGAAGACGACCGGCAATGCATCGAAGCGCCTGCTGCAGCGCTTCTTCGACGACGCGCTGATCGTGCCCGTGCTGACCGCGCACCCGACCGAGGTGCAGCGCAAGAGCATCCTCGACGCGCAGCACGACATCGCGCGGCTGCTCGCCGAGCGCGACCAGGAACTGACCGCACGCGAGCGCCAGCACAACGAAGCGATGCTGCGCGCGCGCGTGACCGCGCTGTGGCAGACCCGCATGCTGCGCGACGCGCGCCTGACCGTCGGCGACGAGATCGAGAACGCGCTGTCGTACTACCGCGCGACCTTCCTCGACGAACTGCCCGCGCTGTACGGCGACATCGAGGCCGCGCTCGCCGAGCACGGCCTGCCCGCGCGCGTGCCCGCGTTCTTCCAGATGGGCAGCTGGATCGGCGGCGACCGCGACGGCAACCCGAACGTGACGGCCGCGACGCTCGACGAGGCGATCAACCGCCAGTCGGCGGTGATCCTCGAGCACTACCTGGAACAGGTGCACAAGCTCGGCGCCGAGCTGTCGGTGTCGAACCTGCTGGTCGGCGCGAACGACGCGGTGAAGGCGCTCGCGGCAGCGTCGCCCGACCAGTCGCCGCACCGCGTCGACGAACCTTACCGCCGCGCGCTGATCGGCATCTACACGCGGCTCGCCGCGAGCGCGCGCGTGCGTCTCGGCGAAGGCACGGTGCCGGTGCGCAGCGCCGGACGCGGCGCGCCGCCGGTGCGCGCGACGCCGTACGCGGATTCCGACGAATTCGTCGCCGACCTGAAGGTGCTGACCGCTTCGCTCGCCGAGCATCACGGCGCGTCGCTCGCCGCACCGCGCCTCGCGCCGCTGATGCGCGCGGCCGAGGTGTTCGGCTTCCATCTCGCGAGCATCGACCTGCGCCAGAGCTCGGACATCCACGAGGCGGTGGTCGCCGAACTGTTCGCGCGCGCGGGCGTCGAGGCCGACTACGCGGGGCTCGCCGAGGAAGACAAGCAGCGCGTGCTGCTGGCGGCGCTCGCCGACCCGCGCCCGCTGCGCTCGCCGTACATCGAATACTCGGCGCTCGCGCAGAGCGAGCTCGGCGTGTTCGAGAAGGCGCGCGACGTGCGCGCGCAGTTCGGCGCACGCGCGGTGCGCAACTACATCATCTCGCATACGGAAACGGTCAGCGACCTCGTCGAGGTGCTGCTGCTGCAGAAGGAAACCGGGCTGCTCGACGGCACGCTCGGCACGCCCGACGGCCATGCGCGCAGCGGCCTGATGGTGATCCCGCTGTTCGAGACGATCCCCGACCTGCGCGACGCGTCGCGCATCATGCGCGAGTACTTCGCGCTGCCGGGCGTCGAGGCGCTGATCGCGCACCAGGGCGGCGAGCAGGAAGTGATGCTCGGCTACTCGGACAGCAACAAGGACGGCGGCTTCCTGACGTCGAACTGGGAGCTGTACCGCGCCGAGCTCGCGCTCGTCGAACTGTTCCGTGCGCGCAAGATCACGCTGCGGCTGTTCCACGGCCGCGGCGGCACGGTCGGCCGCGGCGGCGGCCCGACCTACCAGGCGATCCTGTCGCAGCCGCCGGGCACCGTGAACGGCCAGATCCGCCTGACCGAACAGGGCGAGGTGATCGCGAGCAAGTTCGCGAACCCCGAGATCGGCCGGCGCAACCTCGAGACGGTGGTCGCCGCGACGCTCGAGGCGTCGCTGCTGCCGCAGTCGAACGCACCGGCGCAACTGCCCGCGTTCGAGGCCGCGATGCAGACGCTGTCCGACGAGGCGATGGCCGCGTACCGTGCGCTCGTCTACGAAACGCCCGGCTTCACCGACTACTTCTTCTCGTCGACGCCGATCACCGAGATCGCCGAGCTGAACATCGGCAGCCGTCCGGCGTCGCGCAAGCTGCAGGATCCGAAGAACCGCCGGATCGAGGATCTGCGCGCGATTCCGTGGGGCTTCTCGTGGGGCCAGTGCCGGCTGCTGCTGACCGGCTGGTACGGCTTCGGCAGCGCGGTGAGCGCGTACCTCGACGGCGCGGGCGACGCAGCCGAGCGCGGCAAGCGGCTCGCACTGCTGAAGAAGATGAACAAGACCTGGCCGTTCTTCGCGAACCTGCTGTCGAACATGGACATGGTGCTCGCGAAGACCGATCTCGCGGTCGCCTCGCGCTATGCGCAGCTGGTGGCCGACCGCAAGCTGCGCAAGCACGTGTTCGAGCGGATCGTCGCCGAATGGGAGCGCACCTCGCAGGCGCTCGCGGAAATCACCGGGCACGAAGGCCGCCTCGCGACCAACCCGCTGCTCGCGCGTTCGATCAAGAACCGCTTCCCGTATCTCGACCCGCTGAACCATCTGCAGGTCGAACTGATCAAGCGACACCGCGCGGGCGATACCAACGCGCGGCTGCGCCGAGGCATTCATCTGACGATCAACGGGATCGCGGCCGGCCTGCGCAACACGGGCTGATCCGCATGCGGCGGCGCCGGTGCACGCCGGTGCCCGACCGGCGCGACAGAAGCCGCGACACGCCGCTACGCGTGTCGCGGCTTTTTTCATCTCAATGCGCGTCGATCAGCAGCGCATCGTGCTCGAACGACCCGTCGGCCTGCACCGCGTAGTACGCGCGCACCTCGTCGGGCGCATGCGCCCACAACGCGCGAATGCCGGCGACGCTGTCTTCCGGCGTGCGGATCCGCTCGACCCACGTCGCGAAGTCGATCGGCAGGCGCCAGCGGCTGTGCACCTGCGCGTCGAAACCGGCCTCGCGGAACATCGCGAGCCATTCGTCGGCGCGGTAGTCGCGCACGTGCGACGCGTCGCGCAGCACTTCGGCCGCCTGCAGGTACGTGTCGAGCAGCGGATGGTCGTTGCCCGCAATGTCGATCATCAGCACGCGGCCCCCCGGCTTCAGCACGCGCCGCACCTCGGCGAGCGCCGCGCGCACGTCGTGCCAGTGGTGCGCGCTCATCCGGCTCACGACCCAGTCGAACCTCGCCGCGTCGAACGGCAGGCGCTCGGCCGGCCCCTGCTGCGTGCGGATGTTCGCGAGCCCGCGCTCGCGCGCGGCCGCGTCGACGGTCGCGAGCATCGGCGCGGCAAGGTCGTACGCGACCACCTCGCGCACGTGCGGCGCGACCGCGAAACTCGCGTGGCCCGCGCCGCAGCCGAGATCGAGCACCGCCGCGTCGGGCGTCGCGCGCATCGCGTCGGCGAGCGTCTGCAGATCGGCGCCCGTCGCGTGGACGGTGCTCGTCAGATAGGCGGCGGCCGTCGTGCCGAATGCGTCGGCGACCTGGTCGTGGTGTTTCATCGCATGTTTCTCCTGTCTGATCCGCGAGCGCATCGGCGCCGGCGGCCCCGTGCACGGTGGCGCGCCGTCGCGCTGGCGCAGGTCCCGTGCCGGGTCGGTCGTGTGGACGCTGCCTGTCAGCGCACGAGCCGCTACAATAGGCCTGCGTTTGTACCAGTACAAGTCAAGTAGTTATTCTGGTATTCGATACACCTGTCAAATCCTTTGCCGCCTGCGCTTCGCCGTTTTCGCATGAACCCTTCCTCCTCCTCCGCGCCTGTCCCGCCGCTCGACGCCACGCCCGCCCGTGCGCTCGGCGAATTCATCCGTGCCCACCGCGAGCGGCTGTCGCCGCAGGCCGTCGGCCTGCCGCCCGGCCCGCGCCGCCGCACGCCGGGGCTGCGGCGCGAGGAAGTCGCGCAGCTGTGCGGCGTCAGCCCGACCTGGTACACCTGGATCGAACAGGGCCGCCCCGTGTCGGCGTCGGCCGACGCGCTCGCGCGGATCGCGGTCGCGCTGCAGCTGTCGAAGGCCGAGCGCGCGTACCTGTTCGAGCTGGCCGCCCAGCGCGATCCGGCCGAGCCCGACGTCGCGGCCGGCGACCTGCCGCCGACGCTCGCCGCTACCGTCGCGGCGATCGCGACGCCCGCCTACGTGCTCGACCGCCAATGGAACGCGCTCGCGTGGAACGCGCCGGCCACCGCGCTGTTTACCGGCTGGCTCGACGGCGAGCACGACCGCAACCTGCTGCGCTTCACGTTCATGTCGCCGGCCGCGCGCACGCTGATCGTCGACTGGGACACCCGCGCACGGCGGCTCGCGGCCGAATTCCGCGCCGATTCGATCCGCCACCTCGCCGACGCGCCGACGCGCGCGCTGATCGACGCGCTGACGGCCGGCAGCGACGCGTTCGCGCAGTACTGGGCGTCGCAGGACGTGTTCGAGCGCGAAGGCGGCCTGCGCGAATTCGACCATCCGCAGCACGGCCGGCTCGTGTACCAGCAGATCACGCTGAAGCCCGCGCATCGCGAGGACCTGAAGCTCGTCGTGCTGGTGCGCGACTGACGCGGCTGCCGCGCGCCGCGCCGCGGCGGGCGGCCCCGCGAATGTTAGAATCCCCGGATTCCTCGGCGGCGCACGCCGCCCAACTCCCCTTCGAAGAATCGCCATGACGTCCCAACTGCACAAAAAGGGCGAGGCCTGGTCGGCCCGCTTCTCCGAACCGATGTCGGAGCTGGTCAAGCGCTATACGTCGTCGGTGTTTTTCGACAAGCGCCTCGCGCTCGTCGACATCGCCGGCTCGCTCGCGCACGCGAACATGCTCGCGGCGCAGAAGATCATCAGCGCCGACGACCTCGCCGCGATCGAACGCGGGATGGCGCAAATCAAGGGCGAGATCGAGCGCGGCGAGTTCGAATGGCAGCTCGACCTGGAAGACGTCCACCTGAACATCGAGGCGCGCCTGACCGCGCTGATCGGCGACGCCGGCAAGCGCCTGCACACGGGCCGCTCGCGCAACGACCAGGTCGCGACCGACATCCGCCTGTGGCTGCGCGGCGAGATCGACCGCATCGGCGGCCTGCTGAACGACCTGCGCGGCGCGCTGATCGACCTCGCGGAACAGAACGCCGACACGATCATGCCGGGCTTCACGCACCTGCAGGTCGCGCAGCCCGTCACGTTCGGCCACCACCTGCTCGCGTATGTCGAGATGTTTACGCGCGACGCGCAGCGCATGCGCGACTGCCGCACGCGCGTGAACCGCCTGCCGCTCGGCGCGGCCGCGCTCGCCGGCACCAGCTACCCGATCGACCGTCATGCGGTCGCGAAGTCGCTCGGCTTCGACGATATCTGCACGAATTCGCTCGACGCGGTGTCCGATCGTGACTTCGCAATCGAATTCACGGCCGCGGCGGCGCTGGTGATGACGCACGTGTCGCGCTTCTCCGAAGAACTCGTGCTGTGGATGAGCCCGCGCGTCGGCTTCATCGACATCGCCGACCGCTTCTGCACCGGCAGCTCGATCATGCCGCAGAAGAAGAACCCGGACGTGCCCGAACTCGCGCGCGGCAAGACCGGCCGCGTGAACGGCCATCTGATGGCGCTGCTCACGCTGATGAAGGGCCAGCCGCTCGCGTACAACAAGGACAACCAGGAAGACAAGGAGCCGCTGTTCGACACGGTCGACACCGTCGCCGACACGCTGCGGATCTTCGCCGAGATGGTCGCCGGCATCACCGTGAAGCCGGATGCGATGCGCGCGGCCGCGCTGCAGGGTTTCTCGACCGCCACCGACCTCGCCGACTATCTGGTCAAGCGCGGCCTGCCGTTCCGCGACGCGCACGAAGCCGTCGCGCACGCGGTGAAGATCTGCGACGACCGCGGCATCGACCTCGCCGACCTGACGCTCGACGAAATGAAGCAGGAACTGCCGAACGTCGCGCACCTGATCGGCGACGACGTGTTCGGCTACCTGACGCTCGAAGGCTCGGTCGCGAGCCGCAACCACCCGGGCGGCACCGCGCCGGACCAGGTGCGTGCAGCGGCGAAGGCCGCGCGCGCCGCCCTCGGCCAGTAAGCCCGCCCCGTGCAGACGGACGCCTTCGGCGTCCGTTTTTTATTCCGGCGGCGACGACCGCCGCCTGCTCCCTGCTTCCCGGATGCCCCCGATGACCTTCTCCGCCGCGCTCTTCGACATGGACGGCCTGCTCGTCGATTCCGAGCGGACCATCATGAACACGTGGATCGACGTGTCGGGCGCGCATGGCGTCGTGCTGACCGTCGCCGACTACCTGCAGATCGTCGGCCGCTCGTTCGCCGAAGGCCAGACGGTTCTCGCGCGGCTGATCGGCGACCCGGACACGTTCGACGCGGTGCGCACGCGCGTGCGCGAACGGCTGGCGGCGCCCGAGCCGCACCCGAAGTTCCCGCTGAAGCCGGGCGCGCTGGCGCTGCTCGACACGCTCGCGCAAGCCGGCATTCCGTGCGCGGTGGCGTCGTCGTCCGCGCAGGACGTGATTCGCGCGCGGCTCGACGCGGTCGGCGTGCTGCCGTACTTCCAGGCGATCGCAAGCGGCACCGAGGTCGCGCGCGGCAAGCCCGACCCGGCCGTATACCTGCTCGCGGCCGAGCGCCTCGGCGTGCCGGCACACGCGTGCGTCGCGTTCGAGGACAGCGATTTCGGCGCGCAGTCGGCGGCCGGCGCGGGCGCCTCGGTCGTCACCGTGCCCGACCTGAAGGCGCCGACGCCCGAGATCGTCGCGCTGAGCCTGCACGTGCTCGCGTCGCTCGACGATGCGGTCGCGCTCGTGCCGTCGTGGTTCGGCCGCCGCGATACGCAGCTCGCGTAGCGCGCACGCTCTCCCCGAATGCAAACGGGCACCTCGCGGTGCCCGTCGTGGATGGCCGTCGAACCGGCGGCGTCGTGGCTTCCTCGTTACTTGTTGCCGGCCGTCTCCGACAGCCGCTTCATCGTCGCGATGCGCGCGCCGATCAGGTCGACGCGCCCGTCCTCGCCGACGAGCGGCGCCGTCGCATCGCGAAACGCGATCCACGCGCGCTGCGCGCGCACCAGCGTCGCGGCCGAATGCGCGGGCATCTTGCGGCGCAGCTTCTGGTAATAGCGGTTCAGGTCGAACACCGCATGCTCGCACGCGGCATCCTGCTCGCACGGACGCACGCGGCGCACGGCCGGGTCGCGCGGCGCGTTCGCCGCCGGCTTGCCGTTCGCCGCCTTCGGGTCGGGCTGCCCGGCCGCAACCGCCGTGCCCTGCGCACCGCTGGTCGCGGCCACCGGCACCGCCGGCGGCGGCGCATAGCGGTCGGCCGCCGCGCGCAACGCCAGCGCGCGATCGCGCACCGGCTGCAGCTGCATGTCGGCGCTCGCCATCGTGTACATCGTGCCGCGCGTCGTGTCGTACACGGCCTTCAGCAGATGCGCCTCGTCCTTGCGCCACGTCAGCCAGCGCCGCTGGCTGTCCTGCCAGCCGCGCTTCGCGTCGGCCGGCGCATCCTTCAACAGGCGCTGGTACGCGCCGTCCATCACCGACTGCCACTGCTGCTGCGCCTCGTCCATGCACTGGATCTGGCCCGCCGTCGACGACCGGTCGCGCCGCGCGAGGCATTGCCGCATCGCGACGTCGACCGGGTCGGCCGCGGCGACTTCCGCGTGCACGACGCCCGCCCCCGCCAATCCTGCCGCCCAGACGACGAGCGCGGCCGCCGCCGCGCGCATCGTCCGGTTCGTTCCGTGCGTCGCCATCAGTCGCGCACGCAGTCGACGAAGTACTCGACGCGGCCGTTCACCTCTTCCGCGACGAGGCCGTGGATATCGGTGTGGAAGCCCGGGAAGCGCTCGTTGAAGTCGCGCGCGAACCGCAGGTAGTTGACGATCGTCTTGTTGAAGCGCTCGCCCGGGATCAGCAGCGGAATGCCCGGCGGGTACGGCGTCAGCAGGATGCTCGTCACGCGGCCTTCGAGCTCGTCGAGCGGCACGCGGTCGATCTTGCGGTGCGCGAGCTTCGCGAACGCGTCCGACGGCTTCATCGCCGGCTCCATGTCCGACAGGTACATCTCGGTCGTCAGGCGCGCGATGTCGTTCGCGCGGTACACGTCGTGGATCTGCATGCACAGGTCGCGCAGGCCGACGCGCTCGTAGCGCGGATGCTGCGCGACGAATTCCGGCAGCACGCGCCACAGCGGCTGGTTGTTGTCGTAGTCGTCCTTGAACTGCTGCAGCTCGGTCACCATCGAGTTCCAGCGGCCCTTGGTGATGCCGATCGTGAACATGATGAAGAACGAGTACAGGCCGGTCTTCTCGACGATGATGCCGTGCTCGGCCAGGTACTTCGTGACGATCGCGGCCGGGATGCCCGTCTCGCCGAACTCGCCGTCGACGTCGAGCCCCGGCGTGATGATCGTCGCCTTGATCGGGTCGAGCATGTTGAAGCCTTCCGCGAGCGGGCCGAAGCCGTGCCAGTGGTCGTTCGGCTTCAGCATCCAGTCATCGCGCGAACCGATGCCCTCTTCGGACAGGTCGTCCGGGCCCCACACGCGGAAGAACCAGTCGTCGCCGTACTCGGCGTCGACCTTGCGCATCGCGCGGCGGAAGTCGATCGCCTCGGCGATCGATTCCTCGACGAGCGCGGTGCCGCCCGGCGGCTCCATCATCGCGGCCGCGACGTCGCACGACGCGATGATCGCGTACTGCGGGCTCGTCGACGTGTGCATCAGGTACGCCTCGTTGAAGCGGTGCTTGTCGAAGGTGCGGTTTTCCGAATCCTGAACGACGATCTGCGACGCCTGCGAGATGCCGGCGAGCAGCTTGTGCGTCGAGTGCGTCGCGAACACCAGCGCGCCGGTGCGCGGACGGCCGTCGCCGATCGCGTGCATGTCGCGGTAGAACTCGTGGAATGCCGCGTGCGGCAGCCACGCTTCGTCGAAGTGCAGCGTGTCGAGCAGGTCGCCGAGCAGGTCCTTGATCATCTCGACGTTGTACACGACGCCGTCGTAGGTGCTCTGCGTGATCGTCAGGATGCGCGGCTTCAGGTCCGGGTTCTCGCGCAGCGCCTCGCGCGCGAACGGGTTCGCCTCGATCTTCTTGCGGATGTTCTCCGGCTTGAACTCGTCGCGCGGGATCGGCCCGATGATGCCGAAGTGGTTGCGCGTTGGCGTCAGGAACACCGGAATCGCGCCCGTCATCGTGATCGCGTGCAGGATCGACTTGTGGCAGTTGCGGTCGACCAGCACGATGTCGCCCGGCGCGACCGTCGCATGCCAGACGATCTTGTTCGACGTCGACGTGCCGTTGGTCACGAAGAACAGGTGGTCGGCGCTGAAGATGCGCGCCGCGTTGCGCTCGGACGCCGCGACCGGGCCGGTGTGGTCGAGCAGCTGGCCGAGTTCGTCCACGGCATTGCAGACGTCCGCGCGCAGCATGTTCTCGCCGAAGAACTGGTGGAACATCTGGCCGAGCGGGTTCTTCAGGAACGCGACGCCGCCCGAGTGGCCCGGGCAGTGCCACGAGTACGAGCCTTCGTCCGCGTACTTGACCAGTTCCTTGAAGAACGGCGGCGCGAGCGAGTCGAGATAGACCTTCGCCTCGCGGATGATGTGGCGCGCGACGAACTCCGGCGTGTCCTCGAACATGTGGATGAAGCCGTGCAGTTCGCGCAGGATGTCGTTCGGCAGATGGCGCGACGTGCGCGTCTCGCCGTACAGGAAGATCGGGATGTCCGCGTTGCGGCGGCGCACTTCGGTCACGAACGCGCGCAGCTCGATGATCGCGGTGGCGAGCTCCGGCAGCTCGCCGTCCGGGCCCGTTTCGCCGAGCATCAGCTCGTCGTCGTCGATCGACAGGATGAAGCACGACGCGCGGCTCGACTGCTGCGCGAACGACGTCAGATCGCCGTAGCTCGTGAGGCCGAGGACTTCGACGCCCTCCTTCTCGATCGCTTCGGCCAGCGCCCGGATGCCGGAGCCCGAGATGTTCTCGGAGCGGAAATCTTCGTCGATGATCACGACGGGGAAACGAAACTTCATGGGCGATTCTCCAAAAAGAACGACCGCGGCGCGTCACGCGCAGCGGTCACCCGGAAACTGGTGAGACGTTATGCAAGCAGATCAGGTTTTCGGCAGCGTGACACCGCGCTGCCCCTGATACTTGCCGCCGCGATCGGCGTACGACACGTCGCACACCTCGTCGCTCTCGAAGAAGAGCACCTGCGCGACGCCTTCGTTCGCGTAGATCTTCGCGGGCAGCGGCGTGGTGTTCGAGAATTCCAGCGTGACGTAGCCTTCCCACTCGGGCTCGAACGGCGTCACGTTGACGATGATCCCGCAGCGCGCGTAGGTCGACTTGCCGAGGCAGACCGTCAGCACGGTGCGCGGGATGCGGAAATATTCGACGGTGCGGGCCAGCGCGAACGAGTTCGGCGGGATGATGCACACGTCGCCCTTGAAATCGACAAACGAACCCTCGTCGAAGTTCTTCGGATCGACGATCGTCGAGTTGATGTTCGTGAAGATCTTGAATTCGTCCGCGCAGCGGATATCGTAGCCGTAGCTCGAGGTGCCGTAGCTGACGATCCTGCGACCGTCCTCGGACGCGCGAACCTGATCGGGCACGAACGGCTCGATCATCTTGTGCTCTTCGGCCATGCGCCGAATCCATTTGTCGGACTTGATGCTCATAACGGGGCGCCTGGAAACGCTGCGTGACGGTGGGTGTTGGGGTCAGGCCGCCGGTTCGGGCCGGCGACCGGGAAAGGCGCACATTTTACGCGATCATCGGCTCGCGCATGCGCGCCCGTCACCGGATCACGCCGCACGCGAGCGCGGGGCCCGCACCGTGCTGCGGAAACGCCGGGTCGCTCGCATCGCGGTGGACGAGCGCCGAACGGTTCATCGCGGAGCGCACGCCGTCGAGGGCCAGATCGGGCGCGACGATGAAGCCGGCCGCGACGCCGTTCGCATCCGCATGAATGTTTCCGAGGTCGCCCGCGACCCGCGCTCCCGCGCGCAGGCGGTCGGCCGCCGGCGCGAACACCTGGCCGGCGCTTGAGCCGTCGCCCGCGTTGCAGTCGCCGCGCTCGTGCACCTGCAGCGCGTGGTCGCTGTTCGGCGGCAGGCCGACGAGGTTGTAGGTGACCTGGACGCCGTCCGGGCGCTCGACGAAGGTCACCGCGCCGCGCGTCTGCGAGCCGACCGTCGGCTGCAGCTGCGCATCGGCCCGTTTTTCGTGCGACGAGGAAAAGGAGGTACAGCCGGCCAGCAGGCCCAGCGCGGCGGCGGCCAGCAGCGCGCGCCGCGCGCGGCCGGCGCGCACGCCGTGATGTCGTTGGTTCATTCGATCCTCATGCCGGCTGACGGCCATTTGACACGGCGGCCGCGCCGGACGGGTAAAGGGACCCGGGAAAAGTCGCCATGATACCGCGCCTCGCGGCGGCGTAAACAGCGTGAGGCCCCGCCCCGCAAGGGTTTTACGTATTTTGAACAACGATCGACGGGAACTTCGAGGTCATGTCGCGCGCGCGCTCGGCAATCGCCAGCGCGACGCCGCGCGCGATGTCGCGGTAGCGGCGCGCCAGCGCGCCGTCCGGATCGGCCGCCACGGTCGGCGCGCCGCTGTCGGCCCGCTCGCGGATCGCGATGTCGAGCGGCAGGCTGCCGAGCACGGTCACGCCGTAGTCCTTGGCCATCCGCTCGGCGCCGCCCGCGCCGAAGATGTGCTCCTCGTGGCCGCAGTTCGAACACACGTGGATGCTCATGTTCTCGACGATGCCGAGGATCGGGATGCCGACCTTCTCGAACATCTTCAGGCCCTTCTTCGCGTCGAGCAGCGCGATGTCCTGCGGCGTCGTGACGATCACCGCGCCCGTCACCGGCACGCGCTGCGCGAGCGTCAGCTGGATGTCGCCGGTGCCCGGCGGCATGTCGACGATCAGGTAGTCGAGCTCGCGCCAGTTGGTCTGGCGCAGCAGCTGCTCGAGCGCCGACGTCGCCATCGGGCCGCGCCACACCATCGGGTTGTCCTCCTCGATCAGGAAGCCGATCGAGTTCGCCTGCAGCCCGTGCCCGACCAGCGGGTTCATCGACTGGTTGTCCGGCGACTCGGGGCGCTGGCCATGGATGCCGAGCATCGTCGGCAGCGACGGGCCGTAGATGTCGGCGTCGAGGATGCCGACCGACGCGCCTTCCGCGGCCAGCGCGAGCGCGAGGTTGACGGCCGTCGTGCTCTTGCCGACGCCGCCCTTGCCCGACGCGACCGCGACGATGTTCTTCACGTTCGGCAGCAGTTTCACGCCGCGCTGCACCGTGTGCGCGACGATCTCCTGCGACACGTTCACGCGCGCGTCGCGCACGCCCGGCACACTGCGCAGCGCGGCGGCGACGCGCGCGCGCACGTCGTCGTGCTGGCTGCGCGCGGGGTAGCCGAGCACCACGTCGACCGTCACGGCGTCGCCGTCGATCGCGACGTTGCGCACGCCCTTGTTCGCCGCATACGGACGGTCGGTATTGGGGTCGACGACCGCCGCCAGCGCGGCGTCGACTTGTGCCCGGTCAATGCTCATCGAAACTCCGTGAAAACGTTTTTTCCGCACTCAAACGTCAAGAAATATCAAATAACGCGGCGAAAATCGGGAAAAGTGAAAGAATCTGTTGCACGCCATTGCGCGAACGCGCGCGGCGGCGCAATCTTCGCGTGCGGCATGCTATGGGGCCAAATCGGCCGCTTACCGCCTATATTGTAGAGGCTGACGCGCCGCCCTGTCCGAACAGCCACGCTGACGGACTGGGCATGCGGCCGCCTCGGCGGCTGCCGCGAGCACGGGCCGGCCCTCCTTTTTCCGGGCGGCCCGCGTAGGGAGCCGTAGCTGTTGATGTCGTTGTCGACTCGTTCAACCAAGAGAGGAATCCAAGATGAACATGAAAATCGCGACCCGCTTGTCCGTCTTCGCACTGGCCGGCGCCCTGCTGGCAGGCTGCGCGACGCAGCAAGGCAACAACACGGCCGTCGGCACCGGCACGGGTGCGGCGCTGGGCGCAGGCATCGGCGCACTGGCAGGCGGCGGCAAGGGCGCGGCGATCGGCGCGGGCGTCGGCGCGCTGGTCGGCGGCGTGACGGGCTACAACTGGCAAGCGATCAAGAACAAGCTCGCGCCGTCGGCGGCGCAGACGGGCACGCAGGTCACCGAGCAGCCGGACGGCTCGCTGAAGCTGAACGTGCCGAGCTCGGTCACGTTCGCGACGAACCAGTACGCGATCACGCCGGCCTTCACGCCGCTGCTGAACGACCTGGCGACGACGCTGAACCAGAACCCGCAGGTGACGGCATCGATCGTCGGCTACACGGACAGCACGGGCTCGGCCCAGCTGAACCAGACGCTGTCGCAGAACCGTGCGCAGAGCGTCGTGAACGCGCTCGTGCAGCGCGGCGTCGCGGGCGGCCGCCTGTCGGCGCAAGGCATGGGCGCGTCGAACCCGATCGCGGACAACGCGACCGAAGCCGGCCGCGCACAGAACCGCCGCGTCGAGATCTACCTGCGCGCGCCGCAGCAGCATCAGTAAGCGCGGCAACGACAGGAAGGGTGCGGGCGCGCTGCCCGCACAGCCCCGCCGGACAAGGCTTTCGGCCGCGCCGGTAACAAATCGAAAAAAATTTCGAACTTCTGTCGCGCGCCGTGGTCTGTCTTTACGGTACGCGGCTGGTGTTGCCGGCGCGTCACCATTCTCCTCTTGTCGTTGTTGCTCCGGGGCCGTATCCGCCCCGGTTTTTTTTGCCCGCGAAATTTGTGCTGCACCGCAGCATCCCGTCACCGGGCACGCGGCCTGCGCCGCCCTGCGCATTCGCCGGCACCCGCCTCGGCCTCCCGCCCGCGTTCCCGCGCCGCGCCCCTGCTAGAATCGCAGTTTCCCGTCGTTTTCCGCTGTTCTCTACCGACCCTATGTCCGCATCCGACCTCACTTCCGTGCAGGCCGCGGCGCCGCAAGGCCGCCGCCAGATCCTCGTCACGTCCGCCCTGCCCTACGCCAACGGCCAGATCCATATCGGCCACCTGGTCGAGTACATCCAGACCGACATCTGGGTGCGGACGCTGCGAATGCACGGGCACGAGGTCTACTACATCGGCGCCGACGACACGCACGGCACGCCGGTCATGCTGCGCGCGGAGAAGGAAGGCCTGACCCCGAAGCAGCTGATCGAGCGCGTGTGGACCGAGCACAAGCGCGACTTCGACAGCTTCGGCGTGTCGTTCGACAACTTCTACTCGACCGACTCCGAAGAAAACCGCGTGCTGAGCGAGAAGATCTATCTCGCGCTGAAGGAAAACGGGCTGATCGCCGAGCGCGAGATCGAGCAGGCGTACGACCCGGTCAAGGAAATGTTCCTGCCGGACCGCTTCATCAAGGGCGAGTGCCCGAAGTGCCACGCGAAGGACCAGTACGGCGACAGCTGCGAAGTGTGCGGCTCGACCTACCTGCCGACCGAGCTGCTGAACCCGTATTCGGTCGTGTCGGGCGCGACGCCCGTGCGCAAGACCTCGACGCACTACTTCTTCCGCCTGTCCGACCCGCGCTGCGAGTGGTTCCTGCGTGAATGGGTCGGCGGCCTCGCGCAACCCGAGGCGACCAACAAGATGCGCGAATGGCTCGGCGACGCCGGCGAGGCGAAGCTCGCCGACTGGGACATCTCGCGCGACGCGCCGTACTTCGGCTTCGAGATCCCGGGCGCGCCCGGCAAGTACTTCTACGTGTGGCTCGACGCGCCGGTCGGCTACTACGCGAGCTTCAAGAACCTGTGCGAGCGCAACGGCGTCGACTTCGACGCATGGATCCGCCCGGGCTCGACCGCCGAGCAGTATCACTTCATCGGCAAGGACATCCTGTATTTCCATACGCTGTTCTGGCCGGCGATGCTCGAGTTCTCGGGCCACCGCACGCCGACCAACGTGTTCGCGCACGGCTTCCTGACCGTCGACGGCGCGAAGATGTCGAAGTCGCGCGGCACCTTCATCACTGCGCAGAGCTACATCGACACGGGGCTGAACCCGGAATGGCTGCGCTACTACTTCGCCGCGAAGCTGAACGCGACGATGGAAGACCTCGACCTGAACCTCGAGGATTTCCAGGCGCGCGTGAACAGCGACCTGGTGGGCAAGTACGTGAACATCGCGAGCCGCGCGGCCGGCTTCCTGATCAAGCGTTTCGACGGCCGCGTGCAGGACAGCGCGATGAATCACCCGCTCGTCGCGAAGCTGCGCGACGCGATCCCGCAGATCGCCGCGCAGTACGAAGCGCGCGAATACGGCCGCGCGCTGCGCCACACGATGGAGCTCGCGGACGAAGTCAACGCGTACGTCGACGGCGCGAAGCCGTGGGAACTCGCGAAGGATCCGGCCAACGCGGTCGCGCTGCACGAAACCTGCAGCGTGAGCCTCGAGGCGTTCCGCCTGCTGTCGCTCGCGCTGAAGCCGGTGATGCCGCGTGTCGCGGAAGCCGTCGAGGCCTTCTTCGGGATCGCGCCGCTCGCGTGGGCCGACGCGGCGAAGCCGCTGTCGTCCGCGCAGCCGATCCGCGCGTACCAGCACCTGATGACGCGCGTTGATGCGAAGCAGATCGAAGCGCTGCTCGCCGCGAACCGCGACTCGCTGCAGGCCGACGCAGCCGGCGCAGCGGCCTCCGGCGCGGCCGCCGCGAAGGAGGCGAAGCAGGCCAAGGCGAACGCGAAGCCGGCCGCCGTCAATGGCACGGACGGCGATGCGCCGATCTCGATCGACGATTTCGCGAAAGTCGACCTGCGCATCGCGAAGATCGTCGCCTGCCAGGCCGTCGAAGGCTCGGACAAGCTGCTGCAGCTCACGCTCGACGTCGGCGAGGAAAAGACCCGCAACGTGTTCTCCGGCATCAAGTCCGCGTATCAGCCCGAGCAGCTGGTCGGCAAGCTCACGGTGATGGTCGCGAACCTCGCGCCGCGCAAGATGAAGTTCGGGCTGTCCGAAGGGATGGTGCTCGCGGCGTCGGCGAGCGACGAGAAGGCCGAGCCGGGCCTGTACATCCTCGAGCCGCACAGCGGCGCGAAGCCCGGCATGCGCGTGAAGTAAGCGGCCCCGCCGCCGCTCGCGCAACGCGCCCCGCACGCCTCGTGCGGGGCGTTTTTGTATCCGGGCGCGGCGTCTGCGTGCGATGCGCGACTTCCGCTACCATGTCGGCTTGCGCGGCAGCCGCTCGCGCAAGCCGATGCTGTCGCAGCACCGGAACCCGCCGGATTCCGACGGCCGCTGCATGCGGCCGGCCACGGGCCGTGGCGGCGGGTTCCGCATCCAGAACAACACCATGAGAACGCATCCGATGCCCTTCCGGCCGGACGGACGCGCGCGCCGCCTCGCATGAGCCGCGCCCGTTCCCTGCCGACGATCCCGCTCGTGCCGGTCGCCGACGCGAACGGCGTCGCGCCGCTCGTCGCGCGCAGCCGCGCGTTCGGCGCGCTCGCCGAACGCTTCGCGTGGCTCGCGCTGCGCGAGCCGCCCGCCGGCGATCGCGCACGCTGGCACGCGCATCAGCTCGGCGCACGCACGATCCGCTTCGCGCAGCCGCTGACCTTCACGCCATACGCCGCCGCGCAGCCGTGCTCCGCGCGCTGCCGGTTCTGCTCGGAAACGCTCGTCGACGATACCGCGTCGGGCCCGATGGCGGCCAGCCTGCGCCCCGGCGCCGATCATTTCGCGCGACTCGCCCGCGCGCTGCGGGCGCTGCGCGGCGTGCCGCTGTCGTATTCGCTGTCCGGGCTCGAGAACACCGACGATCCCGACTGGCTGCTGTCGCTCGTCGCGACGCTCGACGCGGCCGGCGACGACGGCCCCGAGGTCGGCGGCAGCGTGCTGTACACGAACGGCGCGGGCCTCGTCGAGCACGGCGGCGCGCTGCTGCCGGCGCTCGCCGCGTTCGGGCTGTCGTGGCTCGAATGGTCGCGCCATCACGACCGCGACGACGTGAACCAGTCGATCATGCGCTTTCGCCCCGGCCAGCCGGTGATGCGCGACGCCGCGTTCGAGACCGCGTTCGCCGCGGCGCGCGCGCACTTTCCGGTCAAGCTCGTGTGCATCGTGCAGCGCGGCGGCATCGAGACGCCGGCCGACGTGCTGCGCTATCTGGACCGCGCCCGCGCGCTCGGCGCGAGCACGGTGATCTTCCGCGAATTCTCCGTGCTGCCCGACACATACCGCCACAACGCGACGCGCCGCTACATCGACCGTGCGCGCATCGCGATCGACGCGCTGCTGCTCGCATGCGTCGCCGATCCCGGCTTCTCCGCGCGCTGCGAGCCGATCGCGCTGACGGGCGGCTACTACTTCTGGAATGCGCGCTGGGCGCATCGCGACGGGTTCGAGGTCGTGTTCGAGACGTCCGACTACGGCGCGATGCGCGAGCACGAATTGCGCGACGCCGTGTACAAGCTCGTGTTCCATCCGAACGGCAACCTGTGCGCCGGCTGGCAGCCGACGCGCGACATCCTGTGGAGCGACGATGACCATCGTGACTAGCTGGCTGCGGCTGAGCGACGAAGCCGCCGAATCGACGCTGCCGGCCGACCTGCGTGCGCGGGATTCGTTCGCCGCGCGCGACTGCGGCTGGGTCGAGCAGATGGTGCCGTTCATCGGCAGCCACGCGACGCCGGGCGGCTGGATCGTCGATCCGTTCTGCGGCTTCGGCACGACGCTGGTCGCGGCCGCGCGCTGCGGCGTGCCGGCGCTCGGCGTCGAGGTCGATGCGCAGCGCGTAAGGTTCGCGCGCGAGCGGCTCGCACGGGCCGGCACGACGCCCGCCCGCCATCCGGTGCTGGCGGGCGACCTGTCGCGCGCCGCGACGCAGGCCGCCGCCCGCGACGCGGGCGGACCGTTCACGCTGTGCCTGACGAGCGTGCCGTACTTCGGCTGCGACGAGCGGCTCGGGGCCGCCGACGGGCAGTTGTACGGCATCACGCACTACGCGACCTTTCTGGAACGGATGCGCGACGTGTTCGCGGGCGTGCACGCGCTGCTCGAACCGGGCGGCTGGTGTATCGCGATGGCGCAGAACCTGCGGCTCGGCGGCCGGTTCGTGCCGCTCGCGTGGGATGTCGCGCGGCTGCTCGGCGAACGCTTCGTGCTGCACGAGGAACGCGTGCTGGTCTATGAACGTGCGGGCGGCCCCGCACCGCACGGCAACGGGCCGACCGACCGCACGCATGAATACGCGCTCGTGTGCCGCAAGGCACCGCTCGCCAGCGACGTCGACGCGGCCCGCGCGCTGCTTGCCGCGCTCGCGCGCGACGGCTTCGCGTTCGCCGTGTTCGGCGGTTTCGCCCGGCAGCTCGCGGCCGATGCGACCGACGCCGCGCCGCTGAACGACGTCGATCTCGTCGTGCCGCCCGACGATGCGGGCCTGTCGCGGCTGCTGCAATGGCTCGACGCCGACGGTTTCTCGATCGAATCGTGGAATTCGCGGATCACGCCGCCGGTCGCCGCCGCGGCGCTGCGCTACCGTCACTACTTCCGCGCGCGGCGGGTCGACGCGCGCGGCCGGCTGCTGCAGGTGGACGTCACGGTCGCCGAGACGCACGAAGGATTCGCCGCATGCGCGGCAGCGAACCCGGCATGACGGTTGCGGGGCGCGGCCGCTGAAGGGCCGCCCCGTCCTCAGCGCCGGCTGAACCAGCGATCGAAGCGCCGCGTGTAATTCAGGTCGACGCCCTGGAACGTGCCGCCGTACGCGGACACCGACCAGAAGCGCGTCAGGTTGATCGTCGCCTTGAACGCGTTGCTCGCCGACTGCAGCCCCTGCTCGAAGCCGAGCACGAAGCGCTCGTTGATCGCCTTCGACACCAGCACGACCTGCGGATCGGTCAGGCCGACTTCGCTGCGGCCGATCGACACCTCGTCGAGGCCGAAGGTCTGCGCGACGCGCTTGCCGGTCACGCTGCCGAGCAGCCCGAGCGCCGCGGTCATCGCGCCCTGCTGGCCGACGTTGTTGCCCTGGTCGGTGCCGTGCCCGAACAGCAGCCACGACAGCTTTTCGTTGTCCGTGACGTTCGGCTCCGACACCAGCTTGACCGTCGGCGACTGGATCGTACCCGTCACCTGCACGCCGGCCTCGACCTCCTGGTTGCGCCGCATCGCGAGGATGTTCACGCCCGGGTTCGACACCGGGCCGTTGAACGTGAAGAAGCCGTTCTCGATCGCGAGCTTGCGGCCGAACGACGTGTAGGTCGAGCCTTCGGTCACGCGCACGTTGCCGATCGCGCGCAGCGGCACGCCCGGCGCGCTCATCACGGTGATCGTGCCGCGCAGCCCGAGATCCGCGCCGTGTCCCTTGAAGCGGAAGTTGTTGCCGAGCCCGATGTCGATGTTCGCGCGCGGCGCGAGCGACGGCGCCGGCTTGTCGGTCACCTTCTGCGGCTTGGCGGCCGCGCTGCCGCTCGGCGTCTCGCCGCGCACCGTGCCGTCCGGCTGCACGATCACGACATCGTCGGACAGGTGCGGGGCCGCGTCCTCCGGCAGGTCGAACAGCGCGCGATCGACGACGAACTTGCCGTCGATCGACATCCCGCCGCGCGGCCCGTCGTTCGCGACGGTCGCCTTGCCCGACAGCGACAGCTTGCGGTCCGGCGCGGCGAACAACTCCAGCTTGTCGGCGACGATGCTCGCGGTCAGGTCGGGCGCCTCGCCGTCGAGGCGCACGCGCCCGATCGCGCGCAACGTGCCGTCGCCGCCGTGGAACTCGACCTGCTGGAATTCGACGAGGTTCTCCGCGAGCTTCACGCGCACGATGCCGTCCTTCAGCTGCACGCCCTGGTCGATCAGCGTCGCCGACAGGTCGTCGCCCGTCAGCATCCCCGACAGGTTCGGCTTGGCCGGCGTGCCGGCGACCGTCAGCTTCAGCGCCGCGCGCCCGCCGAGCAGGTAGCTCGGCCCGAACAGGTTGCCGGTCGCCTTCAGCGAAGGCATGTCGGCATCGATGCGGCCCGACAGCGGACCGTCGTCGGCGACCGACAGCACGCCGCCGCGCAGCGCGAACGGCACCGCGACGTTCGCGTCGAGCGTGCCGATCCGGTTCGCCTTCGCCTGCGCGGTCACGTTGAGCCGGTTGCCGGGGCCGAACGCCGCGCGCGCGGACAGCTCGGTCAGGCCGAGCGACGCGATGCCGCGTCCGCTTTCGACCGTCACGTCGCCGCCGCGGCGCTTCACCTGCAGGTAGCCGGTCGCGCTCGCGCCGATCGAGAAGTCCCAGTCGGCGTCGAGCACGACGTCGGTGCGCACCGGCGGGCGCTGGCCCGTCATCTCCTGGCGGATCTCGAGGAAACGCGCGACCGACGCGCCGCTGACGGAACCCGCGGAGCGCATCTGGCCGTGATCGAACACGAACGACTTCAGGTCGATCGCCGCGCCTTCGAGCGTGAGCCGCGTCGCGCCGAGCGTTACGCGCCCCGCGCCGGCCGATACGGTCAGCGGCGCCTGCAGCGCGACCGACGGCGTGCCGCGGTTCGCCAGTCGCGTGACGGTGCCGTCCCAGCGCATCCCGTCGCGGTTTTCGACGACGCCTCCGTTCGCCGCGAGCGTCAGGTCGATCATGCGGCCGCCGGCCGTCCCGAGCGCCGACGCTTCCAGCGTGTGCTTCGCGCGCGTGCCGTCGAGGTTCGCGCGCAGCGACTTGAGCTGCAGCGAGCCCAGCGCGAGGTCGCTCGCGTCGGCCGTGAACACCAGCGCGCCGTGCGCGCCGTCGCGGATGTCCGCGCGCCCCTGCGCGGCGCCGATGCGGTTCGAGCCGACGACCACGCGCTCGGCCTTGTAGGTCGCCGTCACGTTCGGATGCGCGAAGCTGCCGGTCAGGTCGCCCTGCGCCTGCACGAGACCCGCGATGCCGAAGCCGAGCCGGTCGAGCTGCGGCGCGTCGACGACGAAGCGCAGCCGGTCGCCCGGCGCGCCGAAGCTGCCGCGCAGGTCGACACGGTTGCCGGCGATCGACAGCGTCGCGTTGCTCGGCAGGATCCGCGAGCCGGCCAGCTGCACGACGCCGGCGCCGGTCAGCGGCACGCCGTCGTACAGACTGTCGCCGAGCTTGAAGGTCGCCTTGGTCGACACCTGCGGCGCGAGCGCGCCCGAGGCCGTCAGCGTGCCCGTCACGCGCGTCTCGCCGCGCCGCGCCGGCGCCTTGGCCGCCGGCGCCTTCGTCTTGCCGGCGGCGCCCGGCGGCGCGCTCATCGCGGCGAGCAGCAGCGGATCGAACGCGGTCAGCGTCGCCTTCGCGTCGTAGCTCGAATGCGCGTCGTGACGGAACACGCCCGTCAGGTCGATGCGGCCCTTGCCGGCCGTCACGCGCGCGTCGGTCAGCACGGTCTGCTGCGAGGTCAGCGCGACCTTCGCGCGCGCGCCAAGCGCGAGCTTCGGATCGGCCAGGTCGAAATCGACGGTCGTCGCATCGCCCGCGAGCGTCACGCCGAGCGGGCCGCCGAGCCGCATCGGCCGCAGCTCGGCGACGAACGCGTTCAGGTCGAGGTTCGCGACCTTCAGGTCGAAGCGGCCCTTGCCGCCCTTCAGCGTGCCGCCGCCCGTCACGCTGCCGTCGCGGATCAGTTTCAGCGCGAGGCCGTCGACCCGCTGCGCCTGCGCGTCGAGATGCACGGTCGCGCGCGCATCGACGACCGGCAGCAGGTGGTCGCCGAGCGTGCCCGGCTTCGCGTTGACGATCGATACCGGGCCCGTCACCGCGAAGCCGTGCGGCGCGGCGCCGGCCGGCGCGGTCACGGGCGCAAGCTCCGCGCGCACCGCGAGATCGGCGGCCGGCGCACCCGGCGCGATCGCCTGCGGATTGACGTGGTCGAACGCGAGCGACGCGCGCGTGAGCGGCACCTCGCCGAACGGCGCGGCCTCGACGTGCGCCCGCCCGTTCAGCTTCATCCCGCTCGCGTCGATGTCGGCGACCAGCGCCTCGAGCGAGCCCGACACGCGCGCGCGCGCATCGACCGGCTCGTCGGCGAGCTTGCCCGTATAGGTCGCGTCGCCCGTCAGCGCGAACGGTTTCACGCCGTCGAGCTGCGCGCGCGCGCTCAGCGCGCCGCACGGCGTCTCGATGCTGTCGAGCGCGAGCTCGTGATGGCGGCCGTCGCTGCGCCCGCTCAGCGCGATCCGGTCGAGCTGCGTCGTCGAGGCGCCTTCGTGGATCGCCAGGTGATCGATGCGCAGGTCGTCGATCCGCAACTGCAGCGGCAGGCTCAGATCCTGCGGCGTCCTGGACGGCGTCGACGGCCCCGGCACGATCCGCACGTCGATCGTGCCCGCGCGCAGATAGGCGATCGACAGCCGCAGCGGCGCACGCGTCAGCGCCCAGCGACCATCGATCCAGTCGATGCGCAGTTCGGTGCCGGCGCCGCCCGGGCTCGTCCACGCGACATCGCGCAGCCGCACGCCGGTCGCGAGCGCGCCGCCGTCGAGCGTGCCGGCAAGCCGGCCGCCGAGCACGCGCACGGCCGTCTGCCATGCGAGCCGCGTACCGCGCTCGGTAGTCGCCGCGGCCAGCACGAGCGCGACCGCCAGCACGACGAGCAGCACCAGCGTCGCCAGCGTCCACGCGACGACGCGCAGCGCGCGGCCGCGCCGCGGCGCGCGCGGCGGCGTGTCGGGCGCGCCGTCGGGCGAGTCCGGATCGTGAGGCGGCGGCGTATCGTTCGGGTCCTTCGTCATGCGGGTCGTCGTGAATCAGGCGGTTCGTTCAGAATGCGATGCCGAGCGTCAGGTACGGGCGCACGCTATGGTTGCGCAGCCCGTACGCGACGTCGACGTTAATCGGGCCGACCGGGCTGCGCCAGCGCGCGCCGATGCCGACGCCCGGGTAGAACACCTTCTCGCCCCACGCATCGGTCGCGGTGCCGATGTCGAAGAACGTCGCGGCGCCCCAGTCGCGGTTGAACCAGTGCTGGTATTCGGCGGTGCCCGTCATCAGGTACTTGGTCGGCAGCACCGAGCCGTCGACGCTGTTGCCGATGCTCTGGTAGCCGTAGCCGCGCACCGAGTTCGAGCCGCCGGCGCGAAACAGCAGCGACGCCGGCACGCCCGACGAGCTGCCGCTCGTAAACACGCCGCCGAGCTCCGCGCGGAACACGAACAGGTCGCGCTTGCCGATCGGCAGGTATTGCTGGCCGCGCGCATAGCCGCGAATGAAGGTCTGGTCGGTCAGCACGCCCTTGATGGCGAAGCCGGCCTCCGCGTGAATCAGGTTGCCCGAGCGCGGGAACAGCGGATCGTCGACGTTGCGGCGCGTCCACGCCCACTGCGGCACCAGCGCGCGGCTGGTGGTCGGTCCCGCGCCGTTCTGGTCGAGCCGGTCCTGGTAGTACATCAGCGAATACGAATAGTCGATGAACTGCCCGGTGCGGGTGCGCTGCGCGCCGACCCGCGCGCTGTAGATGCGCGTGTCCGACACGTTGGTGTTGGTGTACGACGCAAGCACGCTGTTGGTCCAGCCGCGCTCGCCGGGCGGCATCGACAGCTGGATCTGCCCGTACTGCTGGATCTGGTCGAGCCGGCCCGACACGGTCAGCGGCCACGCGGCGCCGAACGTGTCCAGGTACGTGTAGGAGCCCTGCACGTGCGGGCCGGTGTCGGTCGCATAGCCGACCCCGCCGCGGATGTTGTTGTACGGGAACTCGCTGACCTTCACATGCACGGGCGTGCGCTCGGGCTTGTTCACGTCGTCGCCGACGTCGATCGCGACGCTCGCGTAGTACGGCGTGTTCTGCAGCTGCCGCTGCAGCTCGTTGATCCGCTGCACGTCGTAGATCTCGCCTTCCGACAGCGGATTGACGTTCGTGACGATCTTCTCCGGATAGCGGCGCACGCCGTCGACGTCGACCTTGCCGATCGTGAAGGTCGGCCCGCTGTCGAACGTGACCGCGAGCGTCGCGCGCTGCGTGCGCGGATCGATGCGCGCCTCGGACGACGTGATCTTCGCGCCGAGATAGCGACGCGACTGCAGCTGCTTGAGCGCGGCGCTCTTCGCGCCGTCCCAGTCCGACTGCGTGAACGGGTCGCCCGGCTTCAGCGTGAACGCAAAACGCGTCGCGGCCTCCTGCTTCGGATCCTCGCTGTCGACCGGCCCCTTGAAGCTCAGCGCGACCGACGACACGACCGTCTGCGGCCCCGGCTCGACCGCGACCCGCACGTCGCGCCTGCCGTCGCGCATGCGCACGTCGGTGCGCACCACCGGCGAGAAATAGCCGGCCGTCGCGGCGAGGTCGCGCACCTGCTGCGGCGTCGCGGTGACGAGGAAGTCGAACTGGTCGTCGCTGATGTCGTCGCGCTTGGCGAAGCGCGCGATGTCGAGATGCGACTTGAGGAGCTTGCGGATCGAACGCGGCGCGTCGATGTCGACGTCGTACTTCGCGTGGGCCGGCAGCGCGAAGCAGGCGGCGAGGCAACCCGCGAGCGCGGCCCGCGCCGCCGCGCCGGCGCCGCGGCGCGCCAGGGGTTGCGATGCGCGGTGCGCCGCGTCATGCGCGATGTGTCGTTGCTGGTTCGCGTGCCCCGCCAAATAAGACCTCGCCGTCGGTTGTCACGGTTTCGTGGAAAACCCTGTATTTGACCACAGCGCGCCGGCGCTGCCCGCACCGGCGCGGCTTTGACGCTTGCGCGCAACGGCCCGCGCTCCGGCGTGCCGGCCCTGCCGCCGGCTGGTGGTCGGCGGTTTCGACGTGCGATTGGCACCGGCTGTTCCCCGCGATGCGGTAAAATCCCGCCATCGCAGAATCCGGCGCACCGTGCGCCGCCCGAAACGGAAAGCCAAGCCATGCCGTACCAGTCCGACGTCACGCAATTCCTGAACCAGCTCAAGCAGCAGAAGCCGACGCTCGAGGAAGAGCAGCGCAAGGGCCGCTCGCTGCTGTGGGACAAGCAGCCGATCGACCTCGACGAGCGCGCCGAGCAGCAGGAATCGCGCGTGAAGCAAACGCCGTACGTCTACTACCAGAACTTCTGACGACGTGAGCGCCGCCGACGAGGCCAGCGCCGCCCGGCAGGACGACGCGGTTGCCGCGCCCGCGGGCGCCGATTCGACGCCCGACACGGTCGACGGTGTCGCGGCGTTCGCTCGCCTGTACGGCGAGCCGCTCTTCAAGCTGCCGCAGGACCTGTACATCCCGCCGGACGCGCTCGAGATCTTCCTCGAAGCGTTCGAAGGCCCGCTCGACCTGCTGCTGTACCTGATCCGCAAGCAGAACTTCAACGTGCTCGACATCCCGATGGCGCAGGTCACCGCGCAGTATCTGGGCTATGTCGACCAGATCCGCACGTCGAACCTCGAACTCGCGGCCGAGTACCTGCTGATGGCCGCGATGCTGATCGAGATCAAGTCGCGGATGCTGCTGCCGGTCAAGAAGGCCGATACCGGCGAGGAAGCCGAGGATCCGCGCGCGGAACTCGTGCGCCGCCTGCTCGAGTACGAGCAGATGAAGCTCGCCGCACAGCGCCTCGACCAGTTGCCGCAGCTCGGCCGCGACTTCCTGCGCGCCGAGGTGTACATCGAGCAGAGCATCACGCCGCGCTTCCCCGACGTGAACTCGGACGACCTGCGCGCCGCGTGGGCCGACGTGCTCAAGCGCGCGAAGCTGGTCCAGCATCACAAGATTTCCCGCGAAGAACTGTCCGTTCGCGAACACATGAGCCTGATCCTGCGCCGGCTGCAGAATGCGCGCTTCATGGAGTTCGCCGATCTGTTCGACACGTCGCGCGGCGTGCCGGTCGTCGTCGTGAACTTCATCGCGATGCTCGAGCTCGCGCGCGAGTCGCTCGTCGAGATCACGCAGGCCGAGCCGTTCGCGCCGATCTACGTCCGCCTCGCCTACCTGCCCGCGTAAGCGCGCACGCGGCCGCGACGGCCCGCCGCCAGCGCGCCGCCCAAAAATAGAACGACCGTTCTCTTTTCGGTGCGTGCGGCGGCCAAATCCTCTACAATCCGCCGACGCCCGATGCGCCGCCCGCGCCCGGGCGCGTTTCGCTCCGACCCCGACGCCGCGTGCCGCGGCGGCAACGCGCCCTAGGCGCGAGGAAATCGCTACCCGATCATGAAAGTCATCAGCTCGATCCAGGAACTGCGCGACCAGTTGCGCGGCCAGAACCGCACGGCGTTCGTGCCGACGATGGGCAACCTGCACGAAGGTCACCTGTCGCTGATGCGCCTCGCGCGCCAGCACGGCGACCCGGTCGTGGCGAGCATCTTCGTCAACCGGCTGCAGTTCGGCCCGAACGAGGATTTCGACAAATATCCGCGCACGCTCCAGGACGACATCGAGAAGCTGCAGAAGGAAAACGTCTACGTGCTGTTCGCGCCGACCGAGCGCGACATGTATCCGGAGCCGCAGGAGTACCGCGTGCTGCCGCCCGACGATCTCGGCGGGATTCTCGAAGGCGAGTTCCGGCCCGGCTTCTTCACCGGCGTGTGCACGGTGGTCGCGAAGCTGATGGCCTGCGTGCAGCCGCGCGTCGCCGTGTTCGGCAAGAAGGACTACCAGCAGCTGATGATCGTGCGCCGCATGTGCCAGCAGCTCGCGCTGCCGGTCGACATCGTCGCGGCCGAGACCGTGCGCGACCAAGACGGCCTCGCGCTGTCGTCGCGCAACCGCTATCTGTCGGCGGCCGAGCGCGAGGAAGCGCCCGAGCTCGCGAAGACGCTGCAGCGCGTGCGCGACAGCGTGCTCGGCGGCGAGCGCGACCTCGGCAAGCTCGAGGCGCAGATGCGCGCGCACCTGAGCGCGCGCGGCTGGGCGCCCGACTACATCTCGATCCGCCGCCGCGCGAACCTGATCGCGCCGAGCGCGGCCGAGCTCGAAGCCGGCGAGCCGCTCGTCGTGCTCGCGGCCGCCAAGCTCGGCGCGACGCGCCTCATCGACAACCTGGAAATCTGACGGGCCGCCCGCCCGCGCCTCTCACGACGCATCACGGAGACATCATGCAGCGCCACATGCTCAAATCGAAAATCCATCGCGCGGCGGTCACGCACTGCGAGTTGCACTACGAAGGCTCGTGCGCGATCGACGAGGACCTGCTCGAAGCGGCGAACATCGTCGAAAACGAGCGGATCGACATCTGGAACATCAACAACGGCGAACGCTTCTCGACCTACGCGATCAAGGGCGAACGCGGCAGCGGGATGATCTCGCTGAACGGCTCGGCCGCGCGCCGCGCGCAGCTCGGCGACCTGGTGATCATCGCCGCGTTCGCGATGGTCGACGAGGCCGAACTGCAGGCCGGCTGGAAGCCGAAGCTCGTGTTCATCGACGAAGGCAACAAGATCAAGGGCCACCGCGATCACGTGCCGACGCAGAACTGGACCTGACGCGCCCGGTCGTCGACGCACGAAGGGCCGGATTTCGTCGCGAAGCGAAATCCGGCCCTTTTTCATTCGGAGCGGGCGCGCCGCCGGGCGCCAGCGCCGCGCCGGCGCAGCCGCCGCGCCTAGGAGGCCTTCGCGACGCGCTCCGCTTTCGGCGCGCGGCGCTCCGCCCATTCGACGATCGGCCGCCACTGTTCGAGATCCTTCTCGACGCGGCTTTTCGCGACGTCCCACAGCGTCAGCCCATGCGCGGCGATCTGCACGTAGTTCTGCGTGTCGCGCACGTAGCCGAGCACCGGCAGGCCGAGCCCTTCGACGAAACGGTGCAGCTGGTCGGACGAGCGCGTGCGCGCGTCGACGCGCATCCCGACGATCCCGACCTCGACGCTGCCCTTGCGCACCGCCTTCTCGCCGGCCAGGCGCTCCAGAAACTGCTGCGTCGCGAGAATATCGAACATCGACGGCTGCAGCGGCACGATCACCTTGTCGGCGAGCTGCAGCGCGACATTGAGCCGGTTGCCGTGCAGGCCGGCCGGCGTGTCGATCACCGCGTACTCGAGGCCGCGCGGCGGCTTCGTCGGCGCGTCCGGATCGAGCGCCCATGCCTCGATCGCCGGCAGCCCGGCCGGCCGCAGGTCGAGCCACGCATGCGCGGACTGCTGCCGGTCGAGATCGGCCAGCGCGACCCACGCGCCCTGCGCCGCGAAGTAGCCGGCAAGGTTGGTGGACAGCGTGCTCTTCCCCACGCCGCCCTTCGGATTCGCCACCACGATTACCGTCATGAATTCCCCCGAAAAAGCCGCGCGGCGCCCGCCGCATGGCAGGCGCCGCTCGATTGCGGATACAGGGAGCGATGATATCGGCAAAACGGGTGTCACCGGAACGGGTTGCGCCGATCGGCGCCCCGTTCAGGCGGACCGGGCCGCCCGCTGCGGCGCGCCGATCGCGAAAGCGCCGCCGCCCAGCAGCGCCTGCACCGCAAGCGTCACGGCCCAGAACGCCGGATACTCCCAGCCGCCGTTCGGCGACGCGAAGCTCCAGCCGTTCGGCAGATGCGCGGCGGTCGCGCCGAGCATGAACGGCAGCAGCACGAGCGCGGCGACGCGTACGCGCACGCCCGCCAGCAACGCGAGACCGCCGATCAGCTCGACCAGCGTCGTCAGATACGCGAGCCAGCCCGGCAGGCCGATCGACGCGAAGAACTGCGCGGTGCCGGGCAGCGTGAAGACGAACACCTTCTGCGCGACGTGCGCGAGGTACAGCACGCCGAGCGCGACGCGCAGCAGCGTCGCGGCGAAATCGTTCAGGCGATCGGGGTTCATGACGGATTCCTTCGTAAGTGGATGGCAATGGATCGCACTCTATTCGAACCGTTTCCGCCGATAAACACGCCCATTCGCTTTAACTGATTCCTATTGGGAACGAATCCGGGCATAAAAAAGGGCATGACCGATCATGCCCTGCCGCCGGTTTCGCGGCGCTCAGTAACCGCTCTTGCCTTGCGTCGCATCGCCCGATCCGGACGGGCTGCCGCCCGGTCCGTACCCGTCGCACGCGTGCGCGGCCGCCGACGCGCCCAGCAGCGCCGCCAGCAGTACGCTCCACCACCATCGAGCCTTCATCGTCGCACTCCTCCGGACGAACAGCCGCCCTCCTGTGTTGTACGCGATCCGGCGGAAAAAGCGAGCCCGGCGCGCGGGCCGGCCTCAGCGGAATTCGGCGTACAGCGCAGCCAGGTCGAGGTGCGTGGCGAACGTATCGGCGAGCCGCTCCAGCGACGCTTCGCGCAGCGCCGGATAGTCGATCCGCTCGGCGCCGTCGAGCCCCGCCCACGCAAGCAGCGCCGCGCAAGCGTCGGGCGCGTCGAACAGCCCGTGGACATAGGTGGCGAGGATCTGTCCGTCGGCGGACAGCGCGCCGTCCGGGCGCGCGCGCGGCGCGTCTGCGCCGTCGGCCGCCAGCTCCAGCGCGGGCGCCGCGAGCGCCGGCCCGCGCGTGTCGCCCATATGGATCTCGTAGCCCTGCACGGCGGCCGCGCCCGGCAGCGCGAGGCGTCCCGTCACGTTCTTCAGCGTCTTGTCCGGCTGCAGCGTCGTCGCGAAATCGAGCAGCCCGAGGCCCGGCACGCTGCCGGGCGCGCCTTCGAGGCCGAGCGGATCGTCGAGCGTGCGGCCGAGCATCTGCATCCCGCCGCAGATGCCGATCAGCTTGCCGCCGTAGCGCAGATGGCGGTGGATCACCGCTTCCCAGCCGGCCTCGCGCAGCCATGCGAGATCGCGCTGCACGCTCTTCGAGCCGGGCACGATCAGCAGGTCGGCGGGCGGCACGGGGCCGCTCTTCCAGTACGTGAACTCGACCTGCGGATGCGCGCGCAGCGGATCGAAGTCGGTGTGGTTGCTGATGCGCGGCAGCGCCGGCACGACCACCCGCAACACGCCGGCATCGCCGCGCGCGGCCGCGCTGCGCGCCTGGGCGGGCAGCATGTCCTCCGCGTCGAGCAGCAGCCCGTGCAGGTACGGCAGCACGCCGAACACCGGCTTGCCGGTCTGCGCGCGCAGCCAGTCGAGGCCCGGTTCGAGCAGTTTGAAATCGCCGCGAAAGCGATTGATCACGAAGCCGCGCACGCGCGCGCGTTCGCTGTCCGACAGGCAGGCCAGCGTGCCGACCAGATGCGCGAACACGCCGCCGCGATCGATGTCGGCCACCAGCACGACCGGGCAGTCGACGCGCTCCGCAAAACCCATGTTCGCGATGTCGCCTTCGCGCAGGTTGATCTCGGCCGGGCTGCCCGCGCCTTCGACGATCACCGTGTCGTAGCCGGCGCGCAGGCGCGCATACGATTCGAGCACCGCGTCGAACGCGACCGGCTTGTAGTCGTGATACGCACGCGCATTCAGGTTCGCGCGCGCCTTGCCGTGGATGATCACCTGCGCGCCGCGGTCGCTGGTCGGCTTCAGCAGCACCGGATTGAAATCCGTATGCGGCGCGACGCCGGCGGCGAGCGCCTGCAGCGCCTGCGCGCGGCCGATCTCGCCGCCGTCGGCCGTCACCGCGCTGTTGAGCGCCATGTTCTGCGGCTTGAACGGCGCGACGCGCGCGCCCGCGCGGCGCGCGAGGCGGCACAGGCCCGCGACGAGCGTGCTCTTGCCCGCGTCGGACGTCGTGCCCTGGATCATCAGCGTGCCGCGCGGCAGCGGGTCGGGTGCATTCATGTTGCGAAAGTCGTGGCAAAACGGAGCGCGCATTATCGCCCGATGCCGGGATGGCCGGTGACGGGACCTCCGCGCCGGTACAATCACGCGATGATTCCGCACGACCTCACCTTCGTTCTCGGCGGCGCGCGCTCGGGCAAGAGCGCCTATGCCGAGCGGCTCGCGGCCGACAGCGGCCGTCCCGTCACCTATATCGCGACCGCGGCCGCCACCGACGATGCCGAATTCGCCCGGCGCATCGCCCACCATCGCGCGCGCCGGCCCGCCGACTGGGGCTTCGCCGACGCGCCGCTCGAACTCGCCGGCACGCTCGCGCGGCTCGACGATCCGCGCGCGTGCCTGCTGGTCGACTGCCTGACGCTGTGGCTCACGAACCTGCTGTGCCCGGCCGACGGCGAACCGCTCGACGACGCGCAATACCTCGCGCGCGTCGACGCGCTCGACGCCGCGCTGCGCGGCGCCCGCGCGAAAGTGATCGTCGTCAGCAACGAGATCGGGCTCGGCGTCGTGCCGCTCGGATCGATCACGCGCCGCTACGTCGACGAGCTCGGGCGCCTGAACCAGCGCATCGCGGCGCTCGCGACGCGCGTGACGCTGCTGGTCGCCGGGCTGCCGCTCGAGCTCAAGGCCGGAGCGCCTGCATGCTGATGCTGTCGCTGCCGATCGTCGCGATGCTCGCGGTCGCGGCGGTGCTCGTCGACCGCGTGCTCGGCGAACCGGCCGGCTGGCATCCGCTGGTCGCGTTCGGCCGCCTCGCCACGCGCATCGAAGCCGCGTGGAACACCGGCCGGCGCGGCCGCGTGACGGGCGTCGCCGCATGGGCCGCGGCCGTCCTGCCGCCGGTCGCGATCGCGGCCTGGCTCGTGGCCGTGCTGCCGTGGCCGTTCGCGGCCGCGCTGCACGTCGCCCTGCTGTGGTTCGCGCTCGGCGCGAAGAGCCTCGCCGACCACGTCGCGCCGATCGCCGCCGCGCTGCTGCAACGCGACCTCGACACGGCCCGCGCACTGACCGCGCGCATCGTGTCGCGCGACACGAGCACGGCCGACGAAGGCGCACTGTCGCGCGCGGCCGTCGAATCGGCGCTGGAAAACGGCAACGACGCGATCTTCGGCGCGCTGTTCTGGTTCGTCGTCGCCGGCGGCCCCGGCGCGCTGCTGTTCCGGCTCGCGAACACGCTCGACGCGATGTGGGGCTACCGCACGCCGCGCTTCCTGACCTTCGGCTGGGCCGCCGCGCGCCTCGACGACGCGCTGAACTGGATCCCCGCGCGCCTGACCGCCGCGAGCTACGCGCTGCTCGGCGACACGGCCGCCGCGTGGCGCTGCTGGCGCACGCAGGCACGCCACTGGGACAGCCCGAACGCGGGCCCCGTGATGGCCGCGGGCGCCGGCAGCCTGAACGTGCAGCTCGGCGGCCCGGCCGTCTATCACGGCGAAATCGAAGACCGCCCCGTGCTCGGCACCGGCGCGCAGGCAACCGCCGCGCACGTCGTCGCCGCGCTGTCGCTCGTCACGCGCACGCTCGCGCTGTGGCTCGCGCTGCTCGTCGCGAGCGGCGCCCTCGTCATGGCCACCCATCATGTCTGACACTCCGATTCCTCACGGCGGCAACCTGCACGAGGCCGCACGCCGCCACGGCGTTCCATACGATGCGTGGCTCGACCTGTCGACCGGCATCAACCCGCTCGGCTATCCGGTGCCGCCGGTGCCGGCCGACGCATGGCGGCGGCTGCCCGACGACGGCGACGGCCTCGCCGCATGCGCGGCGCGCTACTACGGTGCGCCCGATGCCGCGCACGTGCTGCCGGTCGCCGGTAGCCAGGCCGCAATCCGCGCGCTGCCTGCGCTGCTGCCGGCCGGCGACGCGGGTGTCGCGCCGCTCGCCTACGGCGAATACGCGCCCGCGTTCGCGCGTCACGGCCATCGCGTCGTGCCGCTCGATATCGACACGGACACGCTGCCCGCGACGCTGCGCCACGTCATCATCGGCAATCCGAACAATCCGACCGCCGACGTCGTGCCAGCCGCCCGCCTCCTCGGCTGGCATGCACAGCTGGCGGCGCGCGGCGGTACGCTGATCGTCGACGAGGCGTTCGCCGATACCGGCGCGACGCCGTCGCTCGCGGCGCACGCGGATCGTGCGGGCCTGGTCGTGCTGCGCTCGGTCGGCAAGTTCTTCGGTCTCGCCGGCATCCGCGCGGGCTTCGTGCTCGCGTGCCCCGACCGGATCGCCGCGCTGCGCGACATGCTCGGCGCATGGACCGTCGGCGGCCCGGCACGCCACGCGGTTGCCGCCGCGTTCGCCGATCGCGCATGGCAGGCCGCCGCGCGCGAGCGGCTGGCCGCCGACGGTGCGCGCCTCGCCGCGTTATTGCGCGCGCACGGTTTCGCGGTGCGCGCGACGCCGCTCTACAGCTGGACCGACGATCCGCGCGCCGCGGCGCTGCACGCGGCGCTCGCGGCACGCGGCATCTGGACGCGTCACTTCGCGCGGCCATCGAGCGTGCGGGTCGGGCTGCCGGGCAGCGAAGCCGAATGGCAGCGCCTTGCCGACGCGCTCGCGCAATGCGCGCCCACGCTGCAACAGGCCTTCGCATGAAAGCACGCACGCTCCGCCGGCTGCTGCCGGCCGCCGCACTGACCGCGCTCGCGCACGCGCCGCTCGCGCATGCCGATGTCAGCGCGCGCGACGATGCCGGCAACACCGTGACACTGCCTGCGCCCGCGCAACGCGTGATCAGCCTCGCGCCGCATGCGACCGAGCTGGTCTTTGCGGCCGGCGGCGGCGCAAAGCTCGTCGGCGCCGTGTCGTACAGCGACTATCCGGCCGCCGCGAGGTCGGTGCCGCGCGTCGGCGACAACAAGGCGCTCGACCTCGAACGAATCGCCGCGCTGAAACCCGACCTGATCGTGGTCTGGCGACACGGCAATGCCGCGCGGCAGACCGACGCGCTGCGCGCGCTGCATATCCCGCTGTTCTTCAGCGAGCCGAAGCATCTCGACGATGTGTCGTCGTCGCTGCGCCGCCTCGGCACGCTGCTCGGCACGCAGACGGCGGCCGATGCGGCCGCCGCGTCGTTCGATCGCACGATCGGATCGCTGCGCGCGCGCTATGCGGCACGGCCGCCCGTCACGGTGTTCTTCCAGGTATGGGACCGGCCGCTGATGACGCTCAACGGCGCGCACCTGATCAGCGACGTGATCGCGCTCTGCGGTGGGCGCAACGTGTTCGCGTCGCTGCAGCCGCGGGTGCCGACCGTCACCGACGAAGCGGTGCTCGCCGCCGATCCGGAGGCGATCGTGACGACGAGCGCCGGTGCGACGCGTTCGGACCAGGCGCTGCCGAGCCTCGAGCGCTGGCGCGCATGGCCCGCGCTGACGGCCGTCGCGCGCGGCAACCTGTTCGCGATCGACGGCGACCTGCTGACGCGGCCCGCCCCGCGAATCGCGCAAGGCGCCGCGGCACTGTGCGAGGACCTCGACGCCGCGCGTGCGCGGCGGCCTGCGCGCTGACTTCGGGCGGCTCGCGCGTTTCGCCGGCGCAGCTGTGCCGACCGTTCGCGCACGGCGAATACGTTTATCCGCGTGCGTCGCTTCAGGAAGCGGTGCAAACGCGCGAAACGCCGGGATCACGGTCGCGCCTGGAGCCGTCCTCGCGCATGATTTCCCCGCGTGAAGGATTGCGCGCTACTCGTCCCAGTGCACGACATCCCATGCATGCGCGCCGCCCCCCGCTCTGAGCCAGACCACGCCGCCGGTCGGCACCGGTCGCGACAGCAGCGTGCCGAGCGGCACGCGCAGCGCATGCGACGCAAACGCGCGGATCACGCCCGCGTGCGTGACGACCCAATGCGCACCGCCGCTCTGCCCGATCGCATCGGCCATCGTCGCGACGCGCGCGGCGAAGCGCGCGACGCTCTCGCCGCCGTGCGCGCACGCATGCATGAGGTCGGCCGCCCACGCATCGAGCGCCGCGCGATCGATCGCGTCCCAGCGCTGCATCTCCCACGCGCCGAAGTCCATTTCCTGCCAGCCCGCATCGCATGCGAGCGGCACGTCGAGCGCGCGCGCGAGCCGCGCAGCCACCGACGCGCAACGCACCAGCGGGCTCGCGCCGATACGCGCGGGCAACGGCGCGCCGAGCGCGGCAAGCCGCTCGCGCAGCGCGCGCGCGCCGGCGTCGGCCGACGCCGCGAGCGGCACGTCGCTGCGCCCGTAGCAAACGCCCGGCTCGACGGCGACGGCCGGATGACGGATCAGGACGACATCCATCCGAGCACCACCAGATAGATCGCCAGCTCGCTCAGCTGCTGCGCGAAGCCGAGACAGTCGCCGGTATAACCGCCGATCCGCTTCACGAAATAGCGCGCCGCCCATGCGCGCACGAGCGCGAGCGCGGCCAGCGCAGCGAGGCCCGCGCGCCAGTCCGGCCAGAACAGCCAGGGCAAACCGAACGCCGCCGCGACGCACGCCGCGCGCGCCGGCATCCGCTGCGCGACCGGCTTCGCCTTGCCTTCGGGCCGCACGTAGTCGAGCGACATCAGCAGGCTCACGGCCGCCGCGCGACTCGCCGCATGCGCGGCGACCATCGTCCATGCGGCGCGCAGCGGCGGCAGCGCGGCGAGCGCCTGCCACTTCAGGCCGAGCGTGACGATGAGCGCGACCGCGCCGAACGTGCCGATCCGCGAGTCGTGCATGATGCGCAGCACGTCGTCGCGCGTGTAGCCGCCGCCGAACGCGTCGCAGCTGTCGGCGAGGCCGTCCTCGTGAAACGCGCCGGTCGCGAGCAGCGTCGCGGCCATCGACAGGCCGACGGCGATCGACGCGGGCAGCACGCGCAGCGCGGCGAGATAGACGAGCGCGCCCCACGCGCCGACGCACGCGCCGACCAGCGGGAAATAGCGCGCGGCCTGGTCGAGATCGCCGGCCGCATAGCCGATCGCCTTCGGCACCGGCACGCGCGTGAAATAGCCGAGCGCGACGAAGAAATAGCGCGCCTCGGCGCGCACGCCGCGCGAGCGCTCAGGCGTCACGATTGTCGACGCCCGCGGATTCGAAGCTCGCCATCCCGGTCAGGAACGCGACGGCCGCGCGCACCAGCGGCAGCGCGAGCGCGGCGCCCGTGCCTTCGCCGAGCCGCAGGTCGAGCGCGAGCAGCGGCTTCGCGCCGAAATGCTCGAGCATCCGACGGTGCCCGGCCTCGTGCGACGCATGCGAGAACACGCAGTAGTCGCGCACGCCCGGCACGATCCGCTCGGCGACGAGCAATGCCGAGGTCGCGATGAAGCCGTCGACGAGGATCGTCATGCGCTCGCTCGCGGCCGCCAGATAGGCGCCCGTCATCATCGCGATCTCGAAGCCGCCGAAGGTCGCGAGCACGTCGAGCGGCGCGATCGCATGCGAGTGCCGCACGAGCGCGCGGCCGAGCACCGCGCGCTTGTGCGCGAGGCCCTGATCGTCGAGGCCCGTGCCGCGCCCGACGCACGCGTCGATCGGCACGTCGAGCAGCCGGCTCATCAGGCACGCGGCCGCCGACGTGTTCGCGATCCCCATCTCGCCGAAGCCGATCACGTTGGTGCCGAGCGACGCGTGATGGCGCACGCGCGAAGCGCCGGCCGCGAGCGCCGTCATCGCCTCGTCGCGCGTCATCGCCGGCTCGACCGCGAAGTTGCGCGTGCCGCGTCCGACCGGCAGCGACACCAGCCGGTCGGACGCGGGCAGCGGCGACGCGACACCCGCATCGACGATCTCGAGCACGCTCTGCGCGACCTCGGAGAACGCATTGATCGCCGCGCCGCCCGCGAGGAAATTCGCGACCATCTGCGCGGTCACCGACTGCGGATACGGACTCACGCCCTCGACCGCGATCCCGTGGTCGCCCGCGAACACGATCGTCACCGGACGCTGCACGCTCGGCCGCTCGCTCTGCTGGATCAGCCCGATCTGCAACGCGACCGCCTCGAGCTGCCCGAGGCTGCCGGGCGGCTTGGTCTTGTGGTCGATCACGTGCTGCAGGCGCGTGCGCAGCGCATCGTCGAGCGGCGCAATCGCGGGAGGAAAATCGGTCGGGGTCGTCGTCATCGAAGGGGAGCCTCGTTGGCGCGGCTCGCGCCGCGCATCGAAAGAAAGTTCGTCAGGATCGCCGCGCGGGCCACGCGGGCAGCAGCGCATCGCGGCCATGCTCGCGGATCAGCACGAGCGGATAGCCGAACGCGTCGCTCGCGCGCTCGGGCGTCAGCACGTCGTGCACCGGGCCGGCCCACGCGCGGCCGCGGCCGTCGAGCAGCAGCGCATGCGTCGCGAAGCGTCGCGCGAGATTCAGGTCGTGACACGAGAACAGCACGGTGCGCGGCCCCGCGTCGAGCCATGCGCCCAGCGCGGTCAGGCAGTCGATCTGGTGATGCAGGTCGAGATGCGCGAGCGGCTCGTCGAGCAGCATCAGCGGCGCATCCTGGCACAGGGTCGCCGCCAGTGCGACGCGCTGCCGCTCGCCGCCCGACAGCGACAGCACGTCGCGCGCCGCGAGTGCGCCCAGGCCGAAGGTCGCGAGCGCCGCACGGGCCGCCGCGCGATCGTCGTCGCGCTCCCAGCCCCAGCCGCCGAGATACGGGAAGCGGTTGAGCAGCACGGTGTCGAACACGGTCGCGCTGAACGCGTCGTGCAGTTGCTGCGGCATCAGCGCGCGCCGCTGCGCGAGCGGCCCCTGCGACCACGCGGACAGCGGCCGCCCGTCGATCTCGACGTGGCCGCCGGCCGGCGGCTGCAGGCCCGCGAGCGTCGCGAGCAGCGTCGTCTTGCCGGCGCCGTTCGGCCCCGCGACGCACCAGATCTCGCCGGGACGAAACGCCTGCGTGAAGCCGTCGAGCAGCGTGCGCGCGCCGGCCTGCAGCGTCAGGCCGACCGCCGCGCAGCTCGTCTTTGCGGCGGCCGTCATCGCATCGGTCTCCTCAGCAACATCCACAGGAACACCGGCACGCCGATCAGCGCGGTCATCACGCCGACCGGCAACTGCGCGGGCGCGATCGCGGTGCGTGCGAGCAGGTCGGCCGCCATCACGCCGCCGCCGCCCGCGAGCATCGCGGCGGGCAGCAGCATGCGCTGGTCGTTGCCGAACGCGAGCCGCAGCGCATGCGGCACGACGAGGCCGACGAAGCCGATCGTGCCGGCCGTCGTCACCGCGGCGGCGGCGGCCAGCGACGCGACGAGATAGATCCGCACGCGCAAGCGCGCGACCGGCACGCCGAGCGCAAGCGCGGTCGCATCGCCGCGCAGCAGCACGTTCAGTTGCGGCGCGGCCGGCAGCGCGACGCCGGCCGCCAGCAGCAGCGCGCCCCAGGCGAACCACGGCGCGCTTGCGCCGTTCAGGTCGCCGGTCAGCCAGAAGATGATGCCGCGCAGGCGCGCGTCGGGCGCGAGCGACAGCAGCAGCGTGACGAGCGCCCCCCACCCGGCCGCGATCACGACGCCGGTGAGCAGCAGCCGCGGCGACGCGTCGCGTGCGTCGCCGCGCCCCAGCTCGCGGCGCGCGAGCCCGAGCACGAGCGCGATCGACACGAGCGCGCCGGCGAACGCGGACGCGTCGACGAGCCACCATGCGCCGCCCGCGATCATCGCAACCAGCGCGAAGCCGGCCGCGCCGCCCGACACGCCGAGCACGTACGGTTCCGCGAGCGGATTGCGCAGCAGCACCTGCAGCAGCGCGCCGGCCAGCGCGAGCAGTGCGCCGCACGCAAAGCCCGCGAGCGCGCGCGGCAGGCGCAAGGTGCGCACGATGTCGGCGAACAGCGCGTCGTGGGCCGCCGCGCCGCCGCCGTGCGGCACGAGCGATGCAAGCGCCTGCCATGGCGACATCGGCACGCTGCCGATCGACAGCGACGCGACCAGCAAGAGCGCGACCACGGCCGCGAGCGCGGTCCAGATCGCCGTGGCGCGCGCGGCGTTCATGCGACGTGCGGCGCCGTGCGCGATGCGCGGCGGCGGCCGGCCGGGCGCGACAGCGGCATCGCGGCATCGCAGGGGATGGGCATAGGCAAGCTTGTAGTCCTTGTCGAACGGCGTGTCGGGATGCACGCCGGCGTAACCGCCGTCGCGCCGGCATGCACGGTGAAGTCGGCGATCGCGTCGGATCCGGATCCGTGCGCGGTCGCGCGGCAGGCATTGTGCGCAATATAGAGGAAAGCGTCCGGGTCGGGACGGCGGTCAGGTCGAGCCGGCACGGTGCGGCCCGACGCGAACGGCCGCACCGCGTGCGACCGATGCGCCGGCGCCGCTTCGAACAGGGCACGGCGCGCCGCAGCACGATCGGCGATCCAGCCGCGCCGATGCGCACGACGGCGGCAAGCGACAAGGCTGCGGCGCGCGCCCGGTGCCCGGCGCACGATTGGGGTCGGCATCGAAGAAAATCCCGTCAAGCACTGCGCATCCTGCCTCCCCGCAGGCCGCGCGTCATGAAGCCCGTGCGGGCTTCCCGCCCCGGCCGGTATCCGGGCTGGCGGCGGACCGGCTCGCCTTCCCGCGCGAAATCGCGCAGTGGCCCGCGCCGCATGCGAAACGCATGCCGGACGCGCCCGAGCCGGCCTGCGTCGAACGACGCGGCCGCTTACCGTTGCGGGGGCAGCGCAGGTTGGCGGCTTGCTGGCGAAAGCGCGCGCCCTGCTTCCCGTTTAACCGCGCGTGCCACGCGCGTGCACCGAGGCGGCGCCAGTTTAGGAGCGGGCCGCGCGAGCGTCAAGAAAGCCTCGCGCGACGTGCGCAATGTGCCGCGCAACACGCCGATTCGCGACAAGAAGCGGGGGTGTTACGACTGGAAACGTTACAGATGTCGGAATGCCCGGTATTCCGCGCTAAAATGCTGGGTCTTTAGAGGACGCAGCAGATGCTCAACGAACTCGAAACCCTTTCTCAAAATATTGGCCGACTGATTTCGCTGAACAAGCGCTACCACTCGGAACGGCTCGCGCTCGAGGAGCAGGTCGCGCAATTGCGCGCGGAAGCGGACACGGTCCGCGCGGAGCTCGCGCAACTGCGCGAGGAACGCAATGCGCTCGCAGCCGAGCGCGACACGCTGTCGGCGAAGATCGACGACGCCCAGGTCAAACTGAACGCGATCCTCGAGAAGCTGCCGCGCACCAAGAGCGCGGAACAATCCGACAACCAGCTCGACCTGCTGGATGCGCAGGCGCGCACCGATGGCGACGACGCGGCCAGCCACGGAGAACATGCATGAGCACCAAGCAGATCGAAGTCTCGATTCTCGGCCAGGCCTATCGTCTCGCCTGCTCGGCCGAGACCGAAGCAGCGCTGCTCGAGGCCGTCGCGCGCGTCGACGCCGAAATGTCGAAGATCCGCGCGAACAGTTCGGTGCGCGGCACCGATCGCATCGCGGTCATGGCGGCGCTGTCGCTCGCATCGGAATTGCTGCGACTGCAAACGAGCGTGCGGCACGGTGAAGCATTTCCGGCCGAAGAAATCCGGCGTACAATGCGCCAGATGAATGAACAGCTCGGTGCGGTGCTCGCACAGCACGAGCCGCAGTAAGCTTCGAATCGACGCGCCGATTTCCCTTGATCTCGACGATCAACGGTGGTCAAATTGGACGCAACGATTCACCGTTTCACAGTTTAGTCAGCTTCCCTGCCTGGTTCGCCAAGGTCATATATTCCTTGAACCAATGCCATGTGCACGGTTGCGGAAATTTGTAGCACGGGCGCGCGCGTCACTCTGTCTGATGTACCCGAAGTGCTGCTAACTGCGACCAATTCTGAACCTCAGGTTCAGGATGCCGGCCTAGCGGCCAAGGCGGGGGCCTATTCAACGGCATCGGGCGAGTCCCGATGCCGTTTCCTTTTTCAGGGTCCGTCTGTGGACGGAGCGCGCGATCCTGCCGTTGCGCGTCCTGTCCGCCGATCGCTCCAGACCGCCTCTTCTTGCGTCGATTACGATCCATGCAATACTGGCTGATGAAGTCCGAACCGGACGAAGCGAGCATCGACGATCTCGCGAGCGCACCGCTACGCACGCTGCCCTGGACGGGCGTACGCAACTATCAGGCGCGCAACTTCATGCGCGACACGATGAAAATCGGCGACGGCGTGCTGTTCTATCACTCGAGCTGCCCCGAGCCGGGCATCGCCGGCCTCGCCGAAGTGTCGTCGACCCCCTACCCCGATCCCACGCAGTTCGATCCCGAGAGCCCGTACTACGATCCGAAGTCGTCGCAGGAGTCGCCGCGCTGGCTGCTGGTCGACGTGCGCTTCGTGAAGAAATCGCCGCTGGTGCCGCTCGCCGCGCTGCGCGAGCATGACGAACTGGCCGACATGCGCGTGCTCGCGCGCGGCAACCGCTTGTCGATCACGCCCGTGACGCGTGCGGAATGGCGCTTCATCACCGAGAAGCTGATGAAGTAGGCGCGTGCGCCAAAGGTCAAATCCGGTCAGTTCGCAGCACCGCCGTGGAACTCGCGGCACGTTTGCGCGGCCTAAGCAACCGCTGCCGGCCGATCGGGCCGGCGCTCGTTTTTGTCGCGCGGCATGCCGCGTCGCGCACGCGTGATCCGCATGCGCGCCCTCGCACAAGGAGTCCAACAATGACCAAGAAATCCGCACTCGCGCTGTCGCTCGCACTCGCCGCTGCCGTTCCCGTCGCGCTGACGCTCGCGTCGCCCGCCGCGCACGCACAGGCCGTGAACCCGCACTTCCCGGAGCCGGCCGGCGTGCTGTCGCTGTCGTCGCAGGCCAGCGCCGACGTGCCGCAGGACATCATCCACATCACGCTGTTCTACGAACAGCAGGCGAAGGATCCGGGCAGCCTCACGTCCGCGCTGAACCAGCGCGCCGACGCCGCACTCGCTCAGGCGAAGGGCGTGTCGGGCGTCACCGCGCACACGGGCGCGTTCTCCGTCTATCCGAGCACCGACCGCGACGGCAAGATCTCCGCCTGGCGCGGCCGCACCGAGGTCGTGCTCGAATCGCGCGATTTCGCCGCGGCATCGAAGCTCGCGGGCCAGCTGTCGAACCAGATGCAGGTCGCGAACGTCGAGTTCTCGCTGTCGCCGGAGGCGCAGCGCGCGGCCGAGCAGAAGCTGACGACCGAAGCGATCAAGTCGTTCCGCGCACGCGCGGACGAGGCCGCGAAGGCGTTCGGCTACAGCAGCTACACGATCCGCGACGTAAACGTCGGCGGCGGCCGCAACGTGCAGCCCTACCCGCGCATGATGGCGATGGCCGCGGCGCCGATGGACAGCGCGAAGATGAGCGCGCCGATCTCGGTCGAAGGCGGCAAAGCGACCGTGTCGGTCACCGTCAACGGATCGGTGCAGATGAAGTAACGCACGACTGCTGCCCCGCATGTGCAAACGCCGGCCCGCAGGCCGGCGTTTGCCGTTTACGCGCGAGGCGATCGATGCGCGGCGCCGGCGCATGCGCACCGGCGCCGCCTCGCTCATGCGGTCGCGTTCGCCGTGCGGCGGCGATATGCCCACACCATCAGCGCGACGCCCGCGAGGATCATCGGCAGCGACAGCCACTGCCCCATCGACAGCCCGAGCGCGAGCAGGCCGAGGAAGTCGTCGGGTTCGCGCGCGAACTCGACCGTGAAGCGGGCAAGGCCGTAGCCGATCAGGAACAGCGCGGACACCGCGCCCATCGGCCGCGACTTGCGCGAGAAGAAGAACAGCAGGAAGAACAGCACGATCCCTTCGAGCGCGATTTCGTAGAGCTGCGAAGGATGACGCGGCAGCATCTGGTACTGCATGAACACATCGGCGAGATGCCACTTCTCGACGAGGTCCGGATGCTTCGGCAGCCATGCGGCGTCGTCGCGCATCGCGCCCGGGAACAGCATCGCCCACGGCGCATGCGGATCGGTCACGCGCCCCCACAGCTCGCCGTTGATGAAGTTGCCGAGGCGCCCGGCCGCGAGCCCGGTCGGCACCATCGGCGCGACGAAGTCGGTGACCTGCAGCCAGTGGCGCTTGCGCTGCCACGCGAACAGCACCATCGCGAGCGTCACGCCGAGAAAGCCACCGTGAAACGACATCCCGCCTTCCCACACCTTGAACACGTCGAGCGGATGCGAGAAGTAGAAGTCGGCCTTGTAGAACAGCACGTAGCCGAGCCGGCCGCCGAGCACGGTGCCGAGCACGCCGTAGAACATCATGTCGTCGATGTCCTTCGCGGTCCAGCCCTGCGCGGCCACATGCGGCAGCTTCAGGCGGATCCGGCCGACGACGATCGCCGCGATGAAGCCGACGAGATACATGAGGCCGTACCAGCGTACGGCCAGCGGCCCGAGATGGATCGCAACGGGGTCGAAATTCGGGTGAATGATCATGGGTTAGCGATGAAGTTTTCGAATGCGGTGCGGCGCGCCGGCACCGCGCATTGGACGGCGCCCGCGCGTCATCGTTCGCGTCACGCGGCCGCGCACTGCGCGCGCACGACGTCGATGAAGCCAGCCAGCACCGGGCTCACGTCGCCGGTGCGCCAGACGAGGCCCGTCTCGACGACCGGCGCCTCGCCGGCGAGCGGCCGGTACGCGACGCCGGTGCGCCGCAGGTTACGCAGCGACTGCGGCACCAGTGCGACGCCCATGCCGGCCGACACGAGGCTGACGATCGTCTGCATCTGGATCGCCTCCTGGCCGATGCGCGGGGTTTCCCCCGCCGCGCCATAGCAGCCCGTAATGATGTCATAAAAGCCGGGCGCCAAACGTCGCGGGAAGATCACGAGCGGCAGCGCGGCAATCTCGGCGAGCTGCACGGGTTCGTGCTCGGGCGCGTCGGACAGCGCCGCCGGCATCGCCACCACCAGCGGCTCGCGCACGACCGGCAGGTACGACAGTTCGGCCGCGTGGCGCGGCGGCACCGGCGGGATCACGAGCCCCGCGTCGATGCGGCCGGCGACGAGTTCGTCGATCTGCACGTCGCTGGTCGCCTCCGCGAGTTGCAGCCGCACCTGCGGATAGCGCGCGCCGAACGCGCGCAGCAGCGACGGCAGCAGCCCGTAGTCGGCCGTCGACACGAACGCGAGCGCGAGCGAGCCGGCCTCGCCGCGCGCGAGCCGCCTGGCGAGCGGCGGCAGCGCTTCGGCCGCTGCGAGCAGCCGCCGCACGTCGGGCAGCAGCGCCGCGCCGACCGCCGTCAGCGCGACCGAGCGCTTGGTGCGCACGAACAGCGCGACGCCGAGCGCCTCCTCGAGCGCGCGGATCGCCTGCGACAGCGGCGGCTGCGTGATCGACAGCCGCTCGGCCGCGCGGCCGAAATGGCGCTCGTCGGCGACAGTCGCGAAATAGCGCCACTGGCGCAAGTCGGGGACCGGATCGGTCATGCGTCACTCATTCGTAAAACGACCTAATAGGTCACAAATAATATATTGGACAGGCCTTAACCGAAACGCCATTCTTGCTTCATCCGAACCGGCGCACCGGTCGCAGGCGTCCTGCCGGCGTCGCCCCTACAACGATGGAGTCCCCCATGCCGTACAACCGTCGCTCGAAGCACATCACGCAAGGCGTGGCCCGCTCGCCGAACCGCTCGATGTATTACGCCCTCGGCTATCAGGAGGACGATTTCGACAAGCCGATGATCGGCATCGCGAACGGCCACTCGACGATCACGCCTTGCAACTCGGGGCTGCAGCGCCTGTCGGACGCCGCCGTCGCGGCCGTCAAGGCGGCCGACGCGAACCCGCAGATCTTCGGCACGCCGACGATCTCGGACGGCATGTCGATGGGGACCGAAGGGATGAAGTACTCGCTGGTGTCGCGCGAGGTGATCGCCGACTGCATCGAGACCTGCGTGCAGGGCCAGTGGATGGACGGCGTGGTCGTGGTCGGCGGCTGCGACAAGAACATGCCCGGCGGGATGATCGCGCTCGCGCGCCTGAACGTGCCGGGCATCTACGTGTACGGCGGCACGATCCGCCCCGGCAACTGGAAGGGACGCGACCTGACGATCGTGTCGGCGTTCGAGGCCGTCGGCGAGTTCACCGCGGGCCGGATGTCGCAGGAAGACTTCGAAGGGGTCGAGAAGCACGCGTGCCCGACCTCCGGCTCGTGCGGCGGCATGTACACCGCGAACACGATGAGTTCGTCGTTCGAGGCGCTCGGCATGTCGCTGATGTACTCGTCGACGATGGCGAACCCCGATCAGGAAAAGGTCGATTCGGCCGCCGAATCCGCGCGCGTGCTCGTCGAGGCCGTGAAGCGCGACCTGAAGCCGCGCGACATCATCACGAAGCAGTCGATCGAGAACGCGGTGTCGCTGATCATGGCGACCGGCGGCTCGACCAATGCGGTACTGCACTATCTCGCGATCGCGCATGCGGCCGAAGTCGACTGGACCATCGACGATTTCGAGCGGATCCGCAAGCGCGTGCCGGTGATCTGCGACCTGAAGCCGTCCGGCCAGTACGTCGCGACCGACCTGCACCGCGCGGGCGGCATTCCGCAGGTGCTGAAGATCCTGCTCGACGCGGGCCTGCTGCACGGCGACTGCATCACGATCACCGGCCGCACGATCGCCGAAGAGCTGAAGGACGTGCCGTCGGTGCCGCGCGCCGACCAGCAGGTGATCTTCCCGATCGAGCGCGCGCTGTACAAGGAGGGCCATCTCGCGATCCTGAAGGGCAATCTCGCCGAGGACGGCGCGGTCGCGAAGATCACCGGCCTGAAGAACCCGGTGATCACGGGCCCGGCGCGCGTGTTCGACGACGAGCAGAGCGCGATGGACGCGATCCTCGGCGACAAGATCCGCGCGGGCGACGTGCTCGTGCTGCGCTACCTTGGCCCGCAGGGCGGCCCCGGCATGCCGGAAATGCTCGCGCCGACCTCGGCGATCATCGGCAAGGGGCTCGGCGAATCGGTCGGCTTCATCACCGATGGCCGCTTCTCGGGCGGCACCTGGGGGATGGTGGTCGGCCACGTCGCGCCCGAGGCGTTCGTCGGCGGCACGATCGCGCTCGTGCAGGAAGGCGACTCAATCACGATCGACGCGCATAAGCTGCTGCTGCAGCTGAACGTCGACGATGCGGAGCTGGCGCGCCGCCGCGCCGCGTGGAAGCAGCCGGCGCCCCGCTACACGCGCGGCGTGCTCGCGAAATACGCGGCGCTCGCGCGGCCGGCGAACCGCGGCGCGGTGACCGGCTGACCGGCCGCGGCGTCATGCAGCCCCATTTAACGGCGCGCACCGGGGAACGCGCAAAACGCGTTTTCCCTTTGCTTTTATAATGCGCGGACCGTGAAGCCGGCCGTTGCGCCGGCGGAGAACTGCATGAAACAGACGATATTGCGCGCGCTGCTGGCGACGCTGCTGACCGGCAGCGCAGCGGCCGCGCACGCCGAACAGGCCGACGGGCTCGCGCTTGCGCAGCGCAAGAACTGCATGGCGTGCCACGCGGTCGGCAAGCCGTTGATGGGCCCGTCGTTCCACGACATCGCCGGCAAATACGCCGCGCGCAGCGACGCGGGCGACTACCTCGCGCAATCGATCGTGAAGGGCAGCGTCGGCGTCTGGGGCAACGTGCCGATGCCGGCCAATACGCAATTGACGAGCACCGAGGCGCATGCGCTTGCGCAGTGGGTGTTGTCGTTGCGCTGAATCCGTAGCACCTGTCGGGGACGGAACACGTCCCTCGTTCGAACGGCAGGCCGGCCCTCGTCGCCACGCAGGCAAGCCGACTGTCGCCCGCCTTCCCTCTTTTCCGCCGCCGCGCCGCGCGCGCTCAGCCCGAATTCCCGGCCCGCCGCCGCGCGATCTCCTCGTCGACCGCGTCGCGGACCCACTCCATCACTTCCGTTTCGAGCGCCAGCGCCACTTCACGCGTGATCTGGCCGACCAGCCACGCCGAATGGTCGTGCAGCGCGTCGCGGCAACGGGCCTCGATGGTTTCGCGCCCCGCGCCGGTCAGATAGCTCGTCAGACGATTGCGCAGGCGCTCGGCGATATGCTGCGCGTCTTCGGCCGTGAGCGCGGTCGCGGCTTCGGCGGGTTGCGCCGAGTCGGAAATCGGCCTGCCGGCCGGTTCCGAGCCGATGGCCGCATCTCCGGGGCCGGCAACGGTCGCAGGCCCGTCAGCGCCCGATATGGCCGTTTGCGGCACGCCCGACACTGGCTCGAGCGGCGCATGCCCGTGCGCGGCCGTCGGATCGGCATGCGGCGACAGGGCGTCCGCGGCCAGCGCAGACGCGAGCGGCGCGTCCATCGCCGCATGTTCGGCGACGACACGCTGCGCGGCGGCCGGCTCGGCCGGCGCATCGGCGTCGCTGGGGATCGCGGCCTCGGCGCGCGGCGGCCATTCGACCGCCGGCACGTCGGGCGTCGGCACCGGCTCGACCACGACGGTATCGGGGTCGGCTTCGACTTTAGGCGGTACGGGGGGCGCCGCGCCGCCGCCCGGCGCGATCACGTCGGTCAGCACCGGCAGCGCCGCGTCGTCGTGCGGCTGCGGCGCGCCGGCAGCCGGCGGACGCGCGCGGTCGGGATTGCCCGGCACCAGCACGTCGGTCAGCGTCGGGATCGAGGATGATTCGGCTTGTGTCACGGCAGCACTCCGTCGACGGTTTCCGCTAGTGTAGTGGGCAATGCCGGCTCGCAGCGCGGGCGAGGCCGCGCAACGCCGCCTCCAGGTGAAAGCGCGGCGCATCGGTGCCGCCCCGCCTCGGACACCGCGCTAGTCGCCCTGCTTGTAGTTGTTCAGCGCGTAGCCGCGATCGCGGTAGAAGCGGTAGCGCTCGCGCCCCGCGGCCAGTTCGTCCGGCGCATTGCCGACCACTTCGAGCAGGCGCTCGAAGCGTGCGAACTGCGCGGGCACGGCCGCGCCGAGGTTCAGCAGCACATGATGATGCGGCGCGCGGTCGAGGTCGGCCGCCAGCACGATCGGCGTGCCGGCCGCGTGCGCGCTGTCGACGCCGCAATGCGGGATGAAGTCGAGCGGCGAGAACGTCCACAGCCGCTCGTCGAGCGCGCGCAGCCGCGCGGGCTCGGCGAGCACGACGACCGGCTGCCCGGCCTGGTAGGCCTTGCGCAGCAGCCGGCACGCGTACGCGAGCGAATCGCCGACGTTCGAGTGGAAGTCGATCCGCGTCATCGTCCGCGCACCTGCAACAGCTTGCGTGCCGCCATCACTGGCCGGCGCGGTCGATCAGGAACTGCGTGAGCAGCGGCACCGGACGGCCCGTCGCGCCCTTCGCCGCGCCGCTCTTCCACGCGGTGCCGGCGATGTCGAGGTGCGCCCACGGGTACGCCTCGGTGAAGCGCGACAGGAAGCACGCGGCCGTCACGCTGCCGGCCGGACGCCCGCCGATGTTCGCGAGATCCGCGAAATTCGACTTCAGCTGGTCCTGGTACTCGTCGTCGAGCGGCAGGCGCCATGCCGGGTCGTTCGCCTCGCGCGACGCGTCGAGCAGTTCGCCCGCGAGCGCGTCGTCCTTCGAGAACAGCCCGCTGTTGTGATGGCCGAGCGCAATGATGCACGCACCCGTCAGCGTCGCGACGTCGATCACCGCCGCCGGCTTGAAGCGCTCCGCGTAGGTGAGCGCGTCGCACAGGATCAGGCGGCCCTCGGCGTCGGTGTTCAGCACCTCGATCGTCAGGCCCTTCATGCTGGTGACCACGTCGCCCGGCTTCGTCGCGTTGCCGCCCGGCATGTTCTCGCAGGTCGGGATGATCGCGACGACGTTCAGCTTCAGCCCCATCTCGGCGACCGCACGCATCGTGCCGAGCACCGAGCCGGCGCCGCACATGTCGTACTTCATCTCGTCCATGCCCTCGCCCGGCTTCAGCGAGATGCCGCCCGTGTCGAACGTGATGCCCTTGCCGACCAGCACGACCGGCGCGGCCTTCGCGGCGGCGCCCTGGTAGTGCAGCACGATGAACTGCGGCGGCTCGACCGACGCGCGCGCGACCGACAGGAACGAGCCCATCTTCAGCGCCTGGATCTGCTTGAGGCCGAGGACCTCGGCCTTCAGGCCCCAATCCTTCGCGAGCTGCTTCGCGGTGTTGCCGAGATAGGTCGGCGTGCAGACGTTGCCCGGCAGGTTGCCGAGATCGCGCGTCAGGTCCATCCCGTTCGCGAGCGCGACGGCCTGCTTGACTGCGAGCTTCGAAGCCTTTTCGTCCGCCGGATCGACGCTGAACACGACGCGCTTGAGCGTGTGCGACACCGGTTCCGGCTTGCTCTTCATCTGCGTGAAGCGGTAGGTCTCGTTGCGCAGCGCGAGGATCGCCGCGCGCACGCCCCAGTCGGAGCCGCGCTCGTCGACCGGCAGTTGCGCGAGCGTGAAGGTGACCTGGACGACCTTGGTCGCGAGCAGCGCGCGCCATGCGGCCGTCGCCGCGTCGTTATAGGCTTTCTGGTTGAAAGCATCCTGCTTGCCGAGGCCGACCAGCAGCACGCGCGATGCGCCGATGCCCGACACTTCGGGCAGGAACAGCGTCTTGCCGCGCTTGCCGTCCATGTCGCCGGCCTTCACGACGCGCGAAATCAGTCCCTTGGTGGCCGTGTCGATGTCGAGCGCCGCGCCGGACAGCGTCTGCGCCTCGAAGATGCCGAGCACGATGCAGTCGGACTTCCCGGTCAGGAACCCCTTGGCCTCGCCTTTGCTCCAATCACAGCCTTTTATGCTAAAGTCCATCGCGCTTGTCCTCGGATAAAATCTGGGCTAAGGATGAAAGCCGCAATTATCCGCTATTTTTCCCGTGGCGGCGCGAGCGCTCCACCACGCGTGCGCAGCCTCCCGCCCTCTTCTCATCAAGAATGATCTTCGAACGCTCCCTCCAGCGCGAGCTTGCGTATACGGCTGGCGCCGTGTTCATGGTGCTGCTCACGATCATGCTCACGACGATGATGATCCGCATCGTCGGCTATGCCGCGTCCGGCGAAATCGATCCGCGCGACGTGCTCGTGCTGATCGGCCTGACCGTGATCGGCTACCTCGCGGTGATGCTCGTCGTCACGCTGTTCGTGTCGATCCTGTTCGTGCTCACCCGGTGGTACCGGGACTCCGAAATGGTCGTCTGGCTCGCGTCCGGCGTGAGCCTCACGCGCCTGATCAAGCCGATCGGCGTGTTCGCGACGCCGATCATCCTGCTGATCGCGTTCTTCGCGTTCGTCGGCTGGCCGTGGTCGAACCAGCAGAGCAAGATGATCAAGGCGCGCTTCCAGCAGCGCGACGAAATCTCGCTGCTCGCGCCGGGCCAGTTCCGCGAATCGGCGACGAACCATCGCGTGTTCTTCATCGAGAAGATGACACCCGACCAGAGCAAGGTGCAGAACGTGTTCGTGACCTCGACCGAGAACGGCAAGGTCAACGTCGTCGTGTCGCAGACGGGTCACACCGAGACCCGCGACGGCGACCGCTTCGTCGTGCTCGAGAACGGCCGCCGCTACGACGGCACGCCCGGTCAGCCGAACTTCAAGATCATGGAGTTCCAGCGCTACGGCGTGAAGATCACCAGCACGCCGGTCGTCAACGTGCCGACCACCAACAGCACGCCGACGCTCGACCTGCTGCGCAACCCGACGCGCGACAACCTCGCCGAATTCGCGTGGCGCGCGGGGCTGCCGCTGATCGCGATCAACCTGATGGTGCTCGGCATCCCGCTCGCCTATCAGAACCCGCGCCGCAGCCGCACGATCAACCTCGTGATGGCGGTGCTGATCTACCTCACGTACTCGAACCTGCTGAACGTCGTGCAGGCGCAGATCGAGCAGGGCAAGATGTCGTTCGGCGTCGGCCTGCTCGGCCTGCACCTGATCGTCGCGGCGATCGTCGGATTCATCTTCTGGTTGCGCGTGCGCAATCGTCCGCTGTTCACACGCGCGCTGTTCGGCCGCTCGGGAGCATGATCGATGCGGCTCTATGAAAAGTACTTCGCGCGACAGATCTACGTCACGTTCGTCTTCATCCTGTTCGCGTTCTCGGGCCTGTTCTTCTTCTTCGACCTGATCAGCGAACTGAACTCGGTCGGGCACGGCAACTACAAGTTCGGCTACGCGGTGCTGCGCGTCGCGCTGCAGACGCCGTCGCGCTTCTACGAGATCATCCCGGTCGCCGCGCTGATCAGCGCGATCTACGTGTTCGCGCAGATGGCCGCGAACTCCGAATTCACGATCTTCCGCGTGTCGGGCCTCGCGACCAACCAGGCGCTGCGCTCGCTGCTGAAGATCGGCGTGCCGCTCGTGATCGTCACCTACCTGATCGGCGAGTTCGTCGGCCCGTATGCGGATCAGCTGTCCGAACGCGTGCGGCTGCAGGCGCTCGGCGCGTCGGTGTCGTCGAACTTCCAGTCGGGCGTGTGGGTGAAGGACACGCTCGCGGCCCGCGAGAACGGCGAGCAGGTCACGCGCTTCGTCAACGTCGGCAGCCTGTCGCCCGACTCGACGATCAGCAACGTGCGGATCTACGAATTCGACTCGAAATTCCAGCTGCAGAACGTGCGGATCGCGCAGAAGGGCAGCTACGAGCCGCCCGGCCACTGGCTGCTGAAGGGCGTCACCGAGACCGAGCTGACGCCGATCAAGCCGATCGCCGGCCAGCCGGCCGACGCGCTGAATCCCGTGTACCGGTCGCAGCAGGTCACGCTGCCCGAATACCGGCTGCGCTCGGACCTGACGCCGCAGATCCTGTCGGTGCTGCTCGTCTCGCCGGAGCGCATGTCGATCATCAACCTGTTCCGCTACATCCAGCATTTGCGCGAGAACCAGCAGGACACGCAGCGCTACGACATCGCGCTGTGGCGCAAGCTGCTGTATCCGTTCGCGGTGTTCGTGATGCTGGTGCTGTCGCTGCCGTTCGCGTACCTGCACACGCGGGCAGGCGTGGTCGGCGTGAAGGTGTTCGGCGGCATCATGCTCGGGATGAGCTTCCAGCTGCTCAATACGCTGTTCTCGCATATCGGCACGCTGAACACCTGGCCCGCGCCGCTCACCGCGGCCACGCCGGGCCTGATCTATCTCGCGCTCGGCCTGTTCGCGCTGAAATGGGTCGACCGGCACTGAGCGCCGCGCACCCGACGGAGGTTTCGACATGAGTTCGCACGGCATCGTCCTGTTCGGTCACGGCGCACGCGATCCGCGCTGGGCCGAGCCGTTCGAGCGGCTCGCCGCGCGGCTGCGCGGCGCCAGCTCGCCCGCCTCCCCCGCGCCGCTCGTGTCGCTCGCGTTCCTCGAACTGATGACGCCTTCGCTCGGCGAAGCAGTCGCCGCGCAGGCCGCGGCCGGCTGCGCGCATGTCACCGTGGTGCCGGTATTCTTCGGCCAGGGCGGCCACGTGCGCCGCGACCTGCCGCAACTGGTCGACGCGTGCCGCGCCGCGCATCCGGGCGTCGAGATCCGCTGCGCGACGGCGGTCGGCGAAGACGACGGCGTGCTCGACGCGATCGCACGCTACTGCCTCGACCAGCTCGGAAGCGACGACGCGTGACACGCGCAACGGTCGCGCTCAAATGAAAAACGCTGGCCTTCGCCAGCGTTTTTCATGTCGGACGACGTCGCGATCAGGCGGCGTTCCGCAGCGCATCGCCCTCTTTGACGTCGCGCACCCGCTCCGCGAACGCATCGCCGATCATCAGCAGGCTCGGCTGCGCCGGATCGAGCCACGCCTGCGCGTCGCCGGCCGCCATCTGCGCGAGCGTGAGCGTCAGCGTGCGCTCGCGCGCGGTGCTGCACGCCTCGACGATCGCCACCGGCGTGGCCGGCGCACGGCCCGCGTCGATCAGCTGCTGCGCGATGCCGGGCGCGCTGTCGCGGCCCATGTAGTAGACCATCGAATCGGCGCGTGCGGCTTCGCGAATCTCGTCGCTGCCCGGCGCACGGCTGTGCGTCGCGAACGCGACGCTGCGCGCGACGCCGCGCAAGGTCAGCGAGCGCTTCAGCGTCGCGGCGCCGGCAAGCGCCGCGGTGATGCCCGGCACGATCTCGTAGTCGATGCCGGCCGCTTCGAGCGCGCGCATTTCCTCGTCAGCACGGCCGAACAGCATCGGATCGCCGCCCTTGAGCCGCACCACGCATGCATGCTCGCGCGCCGCGTCGACGATCTGCTTGTTGATGAAATGCTGCGCGGTCGAGCGCTGCCCGCAGCGCTTGCCGACCGCGATCCTGCGCGCGTGCGGCGCATAGTCGAGCATCGCGGGCTCGACGAGCGCGTCGTGCAGCACGACGTCCGCGCGTTCGAGCAGCCGCGCGCCGCGAACCGTGATGAGGTCGGCCGCGCCCGGCCCTGCTCCGATCAGATAAACCTTGCCCATTTCAGTCACTTCGCTTGGTCCGAAAACGGCCGCTGCAGCCCGCGCCGCCGCGAAGCGGCGCGGTATGCCGGTTACGCCGAGTAGGCCCGGATCATGCCGGCCGCGACCGTGTGATGCGTCGCCTCGTCGATCAGCACGAACGCGCCGGTGCCCGGATGCGCGTCGTACGTGTCGCAGACGATCGGCTTTTGCAGCGTCAGCGCGACGCGGCCGATGTCGTTCATCTTCAGGTCCTGACGGTCGGTCGCGTGCGACAGCGTATGCACGTCGAGCACCTGCTTGACGCCGCCGATCTTCGCGAACACCGTGCTGGTGGTCTGCTTCAGCAGGTACTTGCGCTGCGGCGACAGCGGCGCTTCGTCGAACCAGCACAGGTCGGCCTCGAGCTTCTTCGCCGGCGTCACCGGTTCGGCGGCCGTGACGAACATGTCGCCGCGCGACACGTCGACGTCTTCCGCGAGGCGGATCGTCACCGTCTGGCCCGCGAACGCGTGCGCGACCGACGCGGTGCCGCCCGGCACCGGCGCGACGATCTCGGCGACCGTTGCGGTGCGGTTCGACGGCAGCACGGCGATCGCGTCGCCGACCTTCACTTCGCCCGACTCGATGCGGCCCATGTAGCCGCGGAAATCGTCGGCCGAGCTGCCGTCCTGGCGCGCGACCCACTGCACCGGGAAACGCAGCGCGTCGTGCGCCTGCGTCTCGACCGGCAGCGATTCGAGCACGTCGAGCAGCGGCTCGCCCGCATACCACGGCATGCGCTCGCTCGCGCCGACGATGTTGTCGCCCTTCAGCGCCGACACCGGCACGAAGCGCACGTCGCTCAAGCCGAGCTGCTTCGCGAGCGTCACGTAGGCGTCGCGGATCTCATTGAAGCGCGCCTCGCTGTAGTCGACCAGGTCCATCTTGTTGATCGCGACGATCACGTGTTGCAGCGCGAGCAGCTTGACGATCGCGCTGTGGCGCTTGGTTTGCGGCAGCAGTTCCGCGACGCCGTTCTCGACCGTCACGCGCGTCGCGTCGATCAGGATGATCGCGGCATGCGCGGTCGACGCACCCGTCACCATGTTGCGTGTGTACTGCTCGTGGCCCGGCGTGTCGGCGATGATGAACTTGCGCTTGGCGGTCGCGAAATAGCGATACGCGACGTCGATCGTGATGCCCTGCTCGCGCTCGGCTTCCAGCCCGTCGGTCAGCAGCGCGAGGTCGAGCTCGTCGCCGACCGTGCGCTTGTTCTTCGCGCGCGACAGCGCGGACAGCTGGTCGGACAGCACGGCCTTGCTGTCGTACAGCAGGCGGCCGATCAGCGTGCTCTTGCCGTCGTCGACGCTGCCCGCGGTGATGAAGCGCAGCACGCCGAGGTCTTCGGTGTTCTCGATGATGCTCATGATGTGAATGTCCTCGTGTGCTTCAGAAATAACCCTGCTTCTTGCGCTGCTCCATCGCGGCTTCGGAGGTCTGGTCGTCCATCCGCGTCGCGCCGCGCTCGGTGATCTCGGTCACCGCCGTCTCGGCGATGATCTTCTCGACGTCGTCCGCGTCGCTCTCGACCGGGCACGTGCAGGAAATGTCGCCGACCGTGCGGAACCGCACCTGCGCGACTTCGCTCGTCTCGCCGTCGCGCATCGGCGTGAGCGGCGTGACCGGCACCAGCAGCCCGTTGCGGCGCACGATCTCGCGCTGGTGCGCGTAGTAGATCGACGGCAGCTCGAGGTTTTCGCGCGCGATGTACTGCCACACGTCGAGTTCGGTCCAGTTCGAGATCGGGAACACGCGCAGGTGTTCGCCGTTGTGCAGGCGTGCGTTGTACAGGCTCCACAGTTCCGGACGCTGCGCCTTCGGGTCCCACTGGCCGAATTCGTCGCGGAACGAGAAGATGCGCTCCTTCGCGCGCGCCTTCTCTTCGTCGCGGCGCGCGCCGCCGATCATCGCGGTGAAGCCGTGCTGCTCGATCGTCTCGAGCAGCGTGACGGCCTGCGCGGCATTGCGCGAATCGGTTTCGCGGCGCAGCACGACCGTGCCGCGCTTGATCGAATCCTCGACGTGGCCGACGATCAGCTCGGCGCCGATCTCCTGGGCGCGACGGTCGCGGAAGTCGATCACCTCGTCGTAGTTGTGGCCCGTGTCGATGTGCACGAGCGGGAACGGCAGCGTGGTCTTGCGGTTCGCGCCGAGGCCGAACGCCTTCAGCGCCAGGTGCAGCACGACGACCGAATCCTTGCCGCCCGAGAACAGCAGCGCCGGCTTGCTGCACTCGGCGACCAGCTCGCGCAGGATATGGATCGACTCGGCTTCGAGCCAGTCGAGGTGGCCCATGCGGCTGTCGGCGCCGGTGGGCGGGGCAAAGGCGGATTGCTCGAGCGTCGTGCTCATGATTTCAGTCCTTCTCTTCCGGGTTCGTGCCGCCCGCTGTCGCGGGCGGCGCAATATTCAGTGTCTTGTCGGCTTTCAGTGCGCGGCGCCGGCTTCGGCATTCGCGGGAATCGGCGTGATCGTCGTGATGTGCAGCCCGCATTCCTTCGTGTCGCGCGACTCCCACCACCAGCGGCCCGCGCGGCTGTCCTCGCCGGGGCGAATCGCGCGCGTACAGGGCTCGCAGCCGATGCTCGGGTAGCCGCGCGCATGCAGCGGATTGACCGGCACGTCGAACGCCTTGAGGTACGCCCACACGTCGTCTTCCGTCCAGTCGGCGAGCGGGTTGTACTTCGCGATCCCGCGCGCCTCGTCCTGCTCTTGCTCGTGCAGCTCGGCACGCGTGACCGACTGCTCGCGACGCTGGCCCGTGACCCACGCGCCGACGTCCGACAGCGCGCGGTTCAGCGGCTCGACCTTGCGGATGTGGCAGCACGACTTGCGCAGCTCGACGCTCTCGTAGAACGCGTTCAGCCCGTGTTCGGCCACATATTGATCCACCGCGTCCTGCTGCGGATGAAACTGCTCGATCTCGTAGCCGTAGCGCTCGCGCACGCGGTCGATCATGCCGAGCGTCTCCGCGTGCAGGCGGCCCGTGTTCAGCGAGAAGATGCCGATCGACACGCCCTTCGACAGGATCGCGTGCGTGAGCAGCATGTCTTCGGCTGCGAGGCTGCTCGCGAGCTTCACCTTCGGATGGCGCGCGGCGATCTGCGCGAGCAGCGCGTCGAGCCGCTCGACCTTCGCCGCGAGTTCCGGCGTCAGCGCGGTGGCGGTCGCGGTGCTCATGCGCTCACCTTGGTGTCGGCCGACGCGGCACGGCGGCGGAACAGCGGCGCGGGCTCGTCGAACGCACCCTGGTAACGCTGCGTGAACTCGCCGAACGCGTTCAGCGCGTCGTGGATGTCCTTGTCGGCGCGCACCGCGAACGCATCGAAGCCGCAGCGCGACATGTACAGCAGCTGGTCGCGCAGCACGTCGCCGATCGCGCGCAGCTCGCCCGTCCAGCCGTGACGCTCGCGCAGCAGGCGCGCGATGCTGTAGCCGCGACCGTCCGCGAAGCGCGGGAAATCCACCGCGATCAGCGAAATCGCGCCGAAGTCGGCCGCGAGATCGGCCGGCTCGCTGTCCGGCGCGAGCCACACGCCCAGTTCGTCCTTCGTCTTCGCGGCGACCAGCGCTGCGCGCTCGGCCTGCCACAACGCGAGCGGCACCAGCACCTTGCCGGCCGGCAATGCGTCGACCGCGGGCAGCGCGCCGTCTTCCGACGCGCGCACGACCTGCCATGCGTCGTCGATCACTGCGCGGTTCTTGATAATCGAAGCCATCTGCAAATTCCTTCTAGCCGGTGGGTTAGGCGTTCACTGCCTGGCGCGCCGCATACACGCGCTCCTTGAACGGCGCGATGCCGATGCGGTCGTACGTGTCGATGAAGCGCTCGCCGTCGATGCGCGACTCGACGAACGTGTCGATCAGCTTCGCGATCACGTCCGGCACCTCTTCCGCCGAGAACGACGGCCCGATCACGCGGCCCAGGCGCGCGCCGTCGCGGCCCGTGCCCTGCTCGCCGCCGAGCGACACCTGGTACCACTCGGCGCCGTCCTTGTCGACGCCGAGGATGCCGATGTTGCCGACGTGGTGATGGCCGCACGAGTTCATGCAACCGGAAATGTTCAGCGACAGGTCGCCGAGGTCGTACACGTAGTCGAGATCGTCGAAGCGCTGCTGGATCCCCAGCGCGATCGGGATCGACTTCGCGTTCGCGAGCGAGCAGAAGTCGCCGCCCGGGCACGCGATGATGTCGGTCAGCAGGCCGATGTTCGGCGTCGCGAAACCGGCGGCCTTGGCCTTTTCCCACACCGCGAACAGGTCGCGCTTCTTCACGTTGGCGAGAATCAGGTTCTGCTCGTGCGACACGCGCAGCTCGCCGAACGAGTACGCATCGGCCCAGTCCGCGACCAGCTCCATCTGCTTGTCGGTCGCGTCGCCCGGCGCCGCGCGGTGATCCTTCAGCGACAGCGTGACGGCCGCGTAGCCCGGCACCTTGTGCGGCGCGACGTTGCGCTCGACCCAGCGCGCGAACGCCTTGTTCTCGAGCAGGTGCTGCTCGAACGACGCGTCGGTGTCGGCCAGCTTCTCGTAGACGGGCGGCTTGAAGTACTGCGACACGCGGTCGAGTTCGGCCTGCGTGAGCGTCGACGGGCCGTCCTTCAGGTGCTGCCATTCCTCCTCGACCTGCTGCGCGAACTTCGCCGGCGACAGCGCCTTCACGAGGATCTTGATGCGCGCCTTGTACATGTTGTCGCGGCGGCCGTAGCGGTTGTACACGCGCAGCACGGCTTCGCAGTACGTGAGCAGGTGCTGCCACGGCAGGTCTTCCTTGATCACCGCGCCGACGATCGGCGTGCGGCCGAGGCCGCCGCCCGCGAGGATGCTCGCGACCACCTCGCCCTGCGCGTTCTTCTTCAGGTACACGCCGAGGTCGTGGATCTGCACGGCCGCGCGGTCGTGCTTCGAGCCCGACACCGCGATCTTGAACTTGCGCGGCAGCCATGCGAATTCGGGATGGAACGTCGACCATTGACGCAGGATCTCGGCCCACGGACGCGGATCGATCTCCTCGTCCTGCGCGACGCCCGCGAACTGGTCGGCCGTGATGTTGCGGATGCAGTTGCCGGACGTCTGGATCGCGTGCATCTGCACCGACGCGAGCTTGGCGAGGATCTCGGGCGTTTCTTCCAGCTTGATCCAGTTGAACTGGATGTTCGAGCGCGTCGAGAAGTGGCCGTAGCCGCGGTCGTGCTCGCGCGCGATGCGCGCCAGCATCCGCAGCTGCTCGCTGCGCAGGTTGCCGTAAGGAATCGCGATGCGGTGCATGTACGCGTGGCGCTGCATGTACAGGCCGTTCTGCAGGCGCAGCGGACGGAACTCGTCTTCGCTCAACTCGCCCGACAGGCGGCGGCGCACCTGATCGCGGTACTGCGCGACACGCTCGTCGACGATCGTCTGGTCGTACTGGTCGTACTGATACATTCGGGGACCCCAGGGTTTTCGTGGTGACCGCGCGACGTCCTAGCCACGTCGCGCCCGAATCTCCGTTCCGCCGCTGCCGCCGGGTCATCCGCCGCCCGGTGGATTGCTAATGACGAAAACAGATATCCATATTTGAAAAACTCCGGTGAATCGTAATAAACTCGCCTTATATTTCAAACGACTAAAAAATTCTGTTGATATGCGGAAGGGTTATAAATGAACCTGCACCAATTTCGCTTCGTGCGCGAGGCCGTCCGGCAGAATTTCAACCTCACCGAGGCCGCGAAGGCGCTCTACACGTCGCAACCGGGGGTATCGAAGGCGATCATCGAGCTCGAGGACGAACTGGGCGTGGAGATCTTCACGCGGCACGGCAAGCGCGTGCGCTCGCTCACCGAGCCGGGGCGGATCATCCTCGCCTCGGTCGAGCGGATCCTGCAGGAGGTCGAGAGCCTAAAAAGGGTCGGGAAAGACTATGCGGCGCAGGACCAGGGCAACCTGACGATCGCGGCGACCCACACGCAGGCGCGCTATTCGCTGCCGGCCGCGATCGCCGAATTCAAGAAGCGCTTCCCGAAGGTGCACCTGTCGATCCTGCAGGGCAGCCCGACGCAGGTCGCCGAGATGGTGATCCACGACCAGGCCGATCTCGCGATCGCGACCGAGGCGATCGCCGACTACAAGGAGCTCGTGTCGCTGCCCTGCTTCCAGTGGCATCACGCGGCCGTCGTGCCGGCCGACCATCCGCTGCTCGAGCGCAAGCCGGTCACGCTCGACGATCTCGCGCAGTATCCGCTGATCACCTACGACGACGCGTTCGCGGGCCGCAAGAAGATCAACCATGCGTTCGCGCTGCGCGGGCTGTCGCCGGACATCGTGCTGGAGGCGATCGACGCCGACGTGATCAAGACCTATGTCGAGCTCGGCCTCGGCGTCGGGATCATGGCCGACATCGCGTTCAACCCGGAGCGCGACCGCAACCTGCGGCTGATTCCGGTCGGCCACCTGTTCGGCAGCAACGTGACGCGCGTCGCGCTGAAGCAGGGCGCGTATCTGCGCAGCTATGTGTATACGCTGGTCGAGCTGCTGTCGCCGACGCTGAACCGCAAGCTGATCGAACAGGCGCTCAAGGGCGAATCCGAATCGTACGAGCTTTGAGCCGCGTGTATAACCACAGGGGCGCACATCGCGCCCCTTTTTATTGCCCGACGGAGATTCCCGCATGACGCCTCCCGCCCTGCTGCGCCGCGCCGCCGGCGCCGCCCTTGCGCTCGCCTGCATGGCCGCGCAGGCCGACCTGAAGGTCGGCGTCGACCTGTCGTCGACCGGCCCCGCCGCCGCGATCGGCATCACGAGCAAGAACGCGATCCTGATGTGGCCGAAGACGATCGCCGGGCAGCCGCTGCAGGTGACGGTGCTCGACGACGCGTCGGACCCGGGCGCCGCCGTGCGCAACATCCGCAAGCTGGTGGACGAGGATCACGTCGACGTGGTGGTCGGGCCGAACATCACGCCGGCCGCGCTCGCGGCGCTCGACGCGGTGGCGGCCGGCCAGACGCCGATGATCACGCTGGTGGGCTCGGGCGCGATCGTCGAGCCGCAGGAAGGCGCGCGCACCTGGGCGTTCAAGATGGCGCAGAGCGACCGCGCGATGGCCGACGTGATGACGCGCTACATGGCGAACCACGGCGTGAAGACGGTCGGCTTCATCGGCTTCGCGGACAGCTACGGCGACAGCTGGCTCAACGAGTTCACGCGCTTCGCGGAGCTGCGCAAGATCCGCGTGGTCGCGACCGAGCGCTTCAACCGCACCGACGCGAGCGTCACGGGCCAGGCGCTGAAGCTGGTCGCCGCGAAGCCCGACGCGATCCTGATCGCGGGCTCGGGCACGCCGGCCGTGCTGCCGCAGCGCACGCTGATCGAGCGCGGCTACAAGGGCCCGATCTACCAGACGCACGGCATCGCGACGCCGGAATTCATCAAGCTCGGCGGCAAGGACGTGGACGGCACGCTGTTCCCGACCCAGCCGGTGGTCGTCGCGCGCACGCTGCCGGCCGACCATCCGGCCCGCAAGGCCGCGCTCGCGTTCGTCGACGCGTACGAGGCGAAATACGGCGCCGGCACCGTCACGCAGTTCGCGGGCGACGCGGCCGGCGTCTACCCGCGCCTCGCCGACGCGGTCGGCCGCGCGCTGAAGACCGCGCAGCCCGGCACGCCCGCGTTCCGCGCGGCGCTGCGGCGCGAGCTCGAACGCGCGCACGAACTCGTCGTGCCGAACGGCGTCGTCAATACCAGCGACAAGGACCACGTGGGGCTCGATCAGCGCGCGAGCGTGATGGGAATCGTGAAGCACGGACAGTTCGTCTATCTGAGCCAGTGACGGGCGGCTTGCCCGGCGGGCGGATTTCCGCCATAATCCGCGTTTCGCCGCGCACAATCGCATGCGCGGCCAGGATCAGGCCCAGGTGGTGAAATTGGTAGACGCAGGGGACTCAAAATCCCCCGCCGCAAGGCGTGCCGGTTCGATTCCGGCCCTGGGCACCATCGAATTCCTTCAAAGCCTTATCCCGTAGGCCCTCCAGCAATTCCCGGCGTATTTCTGTGGTAACTCCTGTGGTTACCCTCCTATGAAGCTACGCCTAGGCGCGCTCACCTTCACCTTGAAGAACAGCTATCTGCGTGGGGACACCTACTACTTCCCGCGCCCCATCCCCCGCGACCTCCCACGCCACTACGGCAAGAAAACCGTAAAGATCAACCTCAAGACTTCTGTTGGCCAAGCGGCGCACATGATTAACGCCCTCAACAAGCGGTATGAGGAAAGAGTGGCGGATGCTGCGCGCTGATCCGGAAGCGCTGCATTTCCCTGCAACCATCGCTCCTCCCGCCGCTCTACGGGCACAAAATCATTGCACGGGACGATCGACTGCCCCGTGCGACTCCAACGGACTATTTCTTGGGCGGCCGGCCCGCGCCGTTATGAGCAGGGCGATGCAATTCGTAGCTCTGACCGGGCTTCGGAGTTGGCGGCAGAGGCTTTCCTTTAACGGCAGTTCGCTCTTGCCCGGTGTCGCCGCCGCGCGGACCTTTTATTTCATACTCCCCCGAACGTGGGGCGATTGATCCTGGTTTAAGAGGTTTCGTCATGTTCTTTCTCAAGTTAAGTTGACGGATTGGAACTACACGGCGGCAGAGGATCTCCCCGTCCGCCGTACAACCAGCCATCAGACGCTGGGAGCTGAACGCCAGTGCTGACAGACATGCTCACGCCGGCCAAACCGCACGCGAACATAGCTGCTTACACGGACGACTTTCGGGCGCAGGCTCTGTGTGAACATGCGACACCTCCGTAGAAGCGCGCCCCAACCGAAACTCACAACTTGACTATCCGGATCTGGCAACCTACCATTCCGGGCGCACTAGAGTCGTAGTTTGCGAGGGACCACCAGGGGCAATTTGGTGTTCCTTTGCTCGGGCGTCGGGAGTCCCCACTCCCGTTCGCCTCATTTCCGACAGCATCAGTGATCAACGCTGCCGATCAAATCCTCTTCCTTAATAAAACCTCTCTTGACCCCTTCCATAACCACGAAGGGTTGCATCAGCGGATTAACGAAGCGAAAGCGAAATTTTCGTGTCGCACCGATGCGCTGCAAAATGGGGCCGCGCGCGTCTTCACACAACGCATTTAGATGCTGCGAGTACGCTGGGATGTCGTACGGTTTCCCCATGATGCGTGACATGGGCTCCCGAACGTCGGCAGCAGCAAAGTAGTTCAACGAATCCCGGTTCGTTAGTGCACACGCCAGCAGAACTTGTGGATACAGATTCTCTCGGCTACTACTCGTTGCCTTGTGATACGCGGTGACGATTGTTTGCTGGGTGCCCTTGTGCGCTTTTTCAATTGCGTTGGTTACGTCGACCGGCTGCACGTGCGTGCTATCGCGGTAGACGGCGCTTTGCAATGCGTTCAGACACAGCAAGTGCGTGTAGTGCGGCAGCCCCTGTGAGAGCACTGCGATTTTTTCGCGGGCGCTCTCATCCATCGTCATCCCAAGTACCTTGAGGCCGTTATCAATGATCTCCTTGATCTCGGCAATGCCCATACGAGGCATCCGCACCTGGACCAGAGCCCGTTCGACCGATTGGTGTTCGGCAATCAATGCGTCAACAGAGTCGGCAACACCGACCAAAATCAACGTGCTCTCGACAGAATGGTCCGAAAGATTCTTAATCGTATCGGCCAGGAGTGTCGTTGTCTCCTTGTCTTGAATTCTGTCCACCTCGTCAATCACGATCACAGTGCGCGGAATCCGTTGGAGCAAGTGACGCACATCATCCGGAGTGACAACAGGAGGAAGAAATTGAGCAAGATTGGCGGCACCGATTTGCGTTTCAGCGGTGAATCCGACGCCCCGTCCAACTGTAGGTACAGGAATCTCGCGAAACACTTTGTGCCAGAGGGACGAAAACGTCGTCGTCGGATCGCAGTTGATCGTCCCTGACGGCAAGGTGTTCGTTGTCCCTTGAAAAATGCGCGAGATGACCGTGGCGAGCGATGTCTTGCCGACGCCTCGCTCACCAAACATAACTACGTGTTGCCCGCGCTGCGAAACCGCACTGACAACCTCGTGCAATTGCTCGATGCGACCGGCGAACAACGACTTCTGGTCAATCGGCGCGCTCGGCGTAAACACCGAACCGACTTTCTGTATCCGCTCAAACCGTTCAGCTACGTCCACGAGTCACTCCCTAAATAGTTGGATTCATTGTAGTGACCCCGCAACAAGAAGCCAAGTATGAGCCGACACAGCCAAGTAGCGTCAATTTTCGCCAAGTAAACTGCCTTGAAGCTAAGTAAAGGCACTTTCGCTGTGCCGACGCCTGCCCGGAGGATGCCTAGCGAGGCCCTGATACGCTCAGTTGATTCAAAGCCAGTAATAATTTGTTACATTTAAATTCCAAGGATCCACTCTCAATTAGCGGCCAATCAAAGGGCGGCGCGCGCGTTGTCGGTGGCTCGGGCAATCTTTCGCGCAGCCTGTACCAGTCCGGGGGCGTCCCGTACCCCGCATCGCCGATGCCTGACAACGCCTTTCCGGGGATAAACGACCGGCGAACCCTTGTAACACCGTCGCAAAATCGGGCAGTGTCACTGGAGCAGCCCCTTGAAACACCGGACATAGCCTCTCACTTAAACTAGCGGGTAGGCATAAGACTGTGTTTTTGACTAACACCAGGCAGGAAGTGATGGAAGTGTTGACGGGCCCGGAGCGCCGGCGGCGCTGGACGGCGGAGCAAAAGCTGGCGATGGTTCGCGAGAGTTTCGAACCAGGGAAGTCGGTTTCGATGGTCGCGCGGCAGCACGGCGTGAACCCGAACCAGCTGTTCCACTGGCGCAAGCTGTACCAGGATGGGAGCCTGTCAGCGGTCAAGGCTGGCGAGGAAGTGGTTCCGGCCTCAGAGCTGGCCGACGCGCTCAAGCAGATTCGCGAGCTGCAACGGATGCTCGGCAAGAAGACCATGGAGAACGAGATTCTCCGCGAAGCAGTCGAGTACGGCCGGGCAAAAAAATGGATAGCGCACTCGCCCTCGCTGCCGGAGGACGACCAGTGAAACTGGTTTGTGAAGTTCTCGGCGTGTCGCGCTCGAACGTATCGGCACGACTGTCGCGTCCGGCGACGTGGCGCGATGGCCGTCAATCGCGGCAGACGGACGATGCGAGCGTGGTCGAGGAAATCCGCCGAGTCGTCGGCGATTTGCCCAGCTATGGCTATCGCCGGGTGTGGGGCTCGCTGCGCAATGAACGCATTGCTGCCGGACAGGTGCCGTTCAATGCGAAGCGCATCTATCGCATCATGCGCACTCACGGTCTGCTGATGCAACGGCGTCCAGCACCGCCTCGGCCGCAACGTCGGCACGATGGCAAGGTGGCCGTCGCGCGCAGCAATCAGCGATGGTGCTCGGACGGCTTCGAGTTCCGCTGCGACAACGGCGAGCCGCTGCGGGTGACGTTTGCGCTGGATTGCTGCGACCGAGAGGCGATGAGCTGGGCAGCCACGACAGCAGGTCACAGCGGCGACATCGTGCGCGACGTGATGCTGGCTGCAGTGGAAAATCGGTTTGGCAACGAACTGCATACCCCGTCCGAAATCGAGTGGCTGAGCGACAACGGTTCGGGCTATACGGCCGATGATACGCGCCGGTTTGCAGCGGCCATCGGCCTGAAGCCATTGACCACGCCGGTGTGCAGCCCGCAAAGTAACGGGATGGCCGAGAGCTTCGTGAAGACAATGAAGCGCGACTACGTTGCCTTCATGCCAAAGCCGGACGCAGCGACTGCTGCACGCAACTTGGCCATCGCGTTCGAGCATTACAACGAGAAGCATCCCCATAGCGCGCTGAAGTACCGCTCGCCTCGCGAGTTCCGGCGCTCAATGGATTCAGCAACCTTAGTGTGACGCTGTGTCCGGGATTACAGGGTCAACTCCAATTCGTACCTTACGTGCAAATTCTGGCAGCCAGTTTGCGCAGCTCCTTTTCCCGTGAGGCTCCGCTGCGCTGCGACAGCTTATAAAAACGCGATCTCGCAAGCCTTTGATCAGAAAGATATTTCCGAACCGAGCACCAGAATTTGCACGTAAGGTATGAATACCACTCAAAGTGGATCAAGTGATTCGCCGCGCGAAGGGCTGCAACGCGCTACGTGCTTAACGAGTCCCGACGAGACGGTATCCCGTACCGGCCTCCGTTATGATGTGCTCGGGATGAGTTGGGTCACGTTCCAGCCTTTGCCGCAAATGCCCGACATAAACTCGCAGATAGTGATGATCCTTGGCATGCGCCGGCCCCCACACCGCCCCAAGCAATTCGTCGTGCGTCATCAATTGATTCGCGTGCCGAACCAGCTCAGCCAATAGACGATATTCGATTCGGCTCAAATGAACCGGTCGGCCTTCACGTGTCACTCTTCTCTCGCCAAGGTCCACCACAATGCTGCCAAAGCAAATCGTCGTAGCCCCGGTTGCCCCTTCGCACGCCTGCCTTCGCAAGTGGGCATGAATACGTGCCTTCAACTCGGGCAGTCCGAACGGCTTCGTGAGATAGTCGTCAGCGCCGGCATTCAACGCAGCAACTTTATCCGCTTCCCGGTCCATAGACGATAGAACAATCAGTGGCGAAGTGGACCAGCGACGAAACTCCCGAATTAACTCTATGCCATCGATGTCCGGCAGGTGGACGTCGACGATCAGCAAATCAGGGCGCCGGGTCGCGGCCTCCGACAATCCTTGCATACCGGTAGCGGCTTCGAAGACAGCCATGCCCTCGTCCGTGAGTGATGCGCGCACGAAATGGCGGATGCATGCATCGTGACCTGCCCCCGGTTTTAGTCCGAACCGCAGTTAGAGTCCGAGGTTAAAAACTGCTGCTTTGCATCGTGCGCCCGCGCGAACTGCACCGGCGTCAGATAGCCGAGTGAACTATGAGGCCGCTCGGTGTTGTACTCGATACGCCATTCCTCAATCAGCCGCTTGGCGTGGCGCATTGAGACGAACCAGTGCTCGTTCAGGCATTCATCGCGGAACCGCCCGTTGAAGCTCTCGATATAGGCATTCTCCACCGGCTTGCCAGGCCGAATGAACGACAGCGTGACACCGGCTTCGTAGGCCCATGCATCCAGCACCTTACCAGCGAACTCCGGCCCGTTGTCGACCGTGATGGATGCGGGTAAGCCTCGCATCTCCTTGAGCCGCTCGAGCACTTGCTGCACTCGTAGGCCCGGCAGCGAAGTATCGACCTCGATGGCCAAGCACTCGCGCGTGTAGTCGTCGACCACGTTCAGGCATCGAAACCGCCGACCATAGGCCAGCCCGTCAGAAACGAAGTCCATCGACCAGCTCTGATTCGGGCCTGTTGCTAACGGCAGCGGCGTGCGCTCGACAGCCGCAATACGCTTGCGTCGCCGCTTGCGCACGCTCAGCCCCGCCTTGCTGTACAGGCGCCAGATGCGCTTGTGGTTGGCGAAGCAGCCATCCCGCTGCAACAGCACGTGAATCCGGCGATAGCCGTAGCGGCGCTTCTGCGCGGCGATGGCCATCATCCGGCCAGTCAGCGCTTCGTCATCAACTCGGCGGCGTGATTCGTAGTGGAACAGCGAGCGCGAAATCCCTACCAGCCCGCAGGCCCGGGTAACACCCATGGCACGTTCGGTCATCAATATCCGGACCGCTTCGCGCTTGGCCTGCGGGCTTGCTACTTTCGAGCCAGCAGGTCCTTCAGCGCGGCGTTGTCGAGCATCGATTCGGCTAACAGTCGCTTGAGCTTGCTGTTCTCCTGCTCCAGTTCCTTCAGGCGCTGAGCTTCGGAGACCGTCATCCCGCCGAACTTCGCTTTCCAGTTGTAGTAGGTCGCTTCCGAGATGCCGTACTTGCGACACAGCTCCGCCGGCTTCAGGCCAGCCTCGGCTTCCTTCAAGATGCCGATGATCTGTTCTTCGGTGAATCGCTTTTTCATTGCCGTTCCTCTCTGGAACGGACTCTACACCGTCACCGTACTAAACGCGGGGAGCAGGTCAATCGTCGTCGATGAGCACAACTGTGGTGTTTGGGCTGCGCATCTTTGCCGAATCGATCGTTTCATCCAGGTGGATGACGACGCACGTCCGCAGTGCTCGTCGTCAAGCCGTCGTACCGGCCCAGTCCGGCGCGGCAACATGATGTGATGTTTGCCGCAGCGGCAGCCGGACGCGAGTTGCCCGATACACCATACGTGAGCGATGGCTCTGCTCACGTCGGGTCATGGGCATGAGACAGAATGGCAGTGGATTGCTTCCGGGATGTCGCTCCCGCGAGTTGCATTCAAGTGTGCTCCGCGGCGGTTGCTGGGCCATCAATGCATCGGCTTCATCTCGTCGAGTGCGAGGTTCAGCTTGAGTACGTTGACACGCGCTTCACCCAGGACACCGAGTTGGCGCCCTGACGTGTTTGCGGCGATCAGTTGGTTTACCTGCTCGACGGCCAGACCGCGCGCTTTGGCGACCCGCTCTGCTTGGTAAGCCGCAGCAGCCGGGGTAATCTCCGGATCGAGGCCACTGCCTGACGACGTCACGAGATCGACTGGCACGGGCTTCGACAAGTCGGTGCCGGCGGCTTTCAGCGCGTCGATGCGGCCTTTCACCTCATCCGCAAGGGCAGGATTCGTCGGGCCGAGATTCGACCCACCGGACCCCTGCGCGTTGTAGGGGTTCGGCGACGTGGCAGATAGCCGTCCCCAGAAATAATGTGGCGCATCGAATTGCTGGCCGATCACCTCCGAACCGATAGCCTTACCGCCCTTCATCAGCAGACTCCCATTAGCCTGCCACGGAAATACGGCTTGACCGATCGCGGTCACGATCAGCGGATATATCCCGCCAGTGATCACGGTCAAGGCGATAAACAACACAAGCACGGGACGAAGTACTGTTTTCACGATGAACCTCTACAGTCATGCCCAGCCAAATGCACTGAGGGTCATGTCGATCAGCTTGATGAACGGAAACGGCAACAGGATCCCGCCCACCCCATAGACCAACAAGTTACGGCGCAGCAGCGCCGCCGCGCCGAGAGGACGATACTTCACGCCCTTGAGCGCGAGCGGAATCAGCGCAACGATGATCAGCGCATTGAAAATGACGGCCGACAAAATCGCCGAAGACGGCGACGTCAAGTGCATCACGTCGAGCACCCGCAACTGCGGGTATGTCGTCGCGAAGGCCGCCGGAATGATCGCGAAATACTTCGCGACGTCGTTGGCGATCGAGAAGGTCGTCAGCGAGCCTCGCGTCATCAACATCTGCTTGCCGATCTCGACCACCTCGATCAGCTTGGTCGGATTCGAATCGAGGTCGACCATGTTGCCCGCTTCCTTCGCGGCCTGTGTGCCGGTGTTCATCGCTACCGCGACATCGGCTTGTGCGAGTGCGGGTGCGTCGTTCGTGCCATCACCTGTCATCGCGACCAGTCGCCCCTCGGCCTGATGCGTCCGAATCGTCGTCAGTTTCGTCTCGGGCGTCGCTTCGGCAAGAAAGTCGTCGACGCCGGCCTCAGCGGCAATCGTCGCCGCAGTCAAGCGATTGTCGCCGGTGACCATGATGGTCTTGATGCCCATCTTGCGAAGTTCGGCGAAGCGTTCCTTGATGTTGCCTTTCACGATGTCCTTCAGCTCGATCGCCCCGAGCACGCGCGCGAGCCCATTGTGCAGCTCAGAGACAACGAGCGGAGTGCTGCCGCGTCTCGCAATGTCATTGACGATCTGGTCCATCTCTGCCGGAAAGCGACCACCGCGCACCTCCACGTAGTGCTTGATCGCATCGGCCGAGCCCTTGCGAATTTCTCGATCCGGCAGATCGACGCCACTCATGCGGGTTTGCGCACTGAACGCGAGAAAGACTGGGTGGAGGGCAGCCATGTCGCGTTGGCGAATGTTGAATCGTTGTTTCGCCAAGATGACAATGCTACGACCTTCCGGCGTCTCGTCAGACAGAGATGCCAGTTGTGCCGCATCGGCAAGAGCATCTTCGGTCACGTTCATCACGGGGAAAAAGGCGGACGCCTGGCGGTTGCCGAGCGTGATCGTGCCGGTCTTGTCAAGCAGCAGCACATCGACGTCGCCCGCTGCCTCGACAGCTCGGCCGGATGTCGCAATCACGTTTGCCTGCATCATCCTGCTCATTCCGGCGACACCGATCGCCGACAGCAAGCCACCGATCGTCGTCGGGATCAAGCACACGAGCAGCGCAACGAGCGCGGTGATTGTGACGGCATGCCCGGCCTTCACAGCCGCGACGGAGAAGATCGAGAACGGCAGCAATGTTGCGGTCGCCAGCAACAGTACGATCGTCAGCGCGACGAGCAGGATTGTCAGTGCAATCTCGTTCGGAGTCTTCTGACGCTTCGCGCCCTCGACCATCGCGATCATCCGGTCCAGGAAAGCTTCGCCGGGGTTCACCGTGACTCGGACGACGATCCAGTCGGACAGCACGCGCGTGCCGCCTGTCACCGACGAAAAGTCGCCGCCCGATTCACGAATCACCGGCGCGGATTCGCCCGTAATCGCCGACTCGTCAACCGACGCGACACCTTCGATCACCTCGCCGTCAGCCGGGATCGTGTCTCCGGTTTCGACCAGAACGATGTCATCCCGACGAAGATCGCTCGCCGTCATGATGCGAACCGGCGATTTCGGATGTGCATCCTCCAGTTTCTTCGCCATTACATCGTGACGCGCCGCGCGCAACGACGCGGCTTGCGCCTTTGAGCGCCCTTCGGCGAGCGCCTCCGCGAAATTCGCGAACAGCACGGTGAACCACAGCCACAGCGCGATCGCGACAATGAAACCTGCAGGTGCCTCCGCCTCGCCGCGCAACGCGGCAAACCAGAGGATCGTCGTCAGGATGCTACCGACGTACACGCAGAACATCACTGGATTACGCAGTTGCGTGCGAGGCGCAAGCTTGCGGAATGAATCAATCAGCGCCGGCCGCACGATGGACGGATCGAACATCGACCGTGCCGCAATACGCGTATGACCAAGATTGTCCGGACGATGCATCGGAGGTTCGGTATGGGAAGTCATGCTTGCCTCACCATCAAGGACATCAGTGACCTGCAATCATCATCAAGTGCTCGACCATCGGCCCAAGCGCCAGCGCAGGCACATAGGTCAACGCGCCAACCAGCACCACGGTCCCGAGCAGCAGCACCACGAACAACGGCCCGTGGGTCGGCAACGTACCGGCCGTGACAGCAAGGCGCTTCTTGTCTGCGAGTGATCCCGCGATCGCGAGCACTGGTACGATCGTGCCGAGCCGGCCGAACCACATGACGATCGCAAGCGTTATGTTGTAGAACGGTGTATTGACCGACAGACCAGCGAAAGCGCTGCCGTTGTTGTTCGCGGCGGAACTGTATGCGTACAAGATCTCCGAAAAGCCGTGCGGCCCGGGGTTCGCGATGCCCGCCACGCCTGCCGCCGACAGCACGGCGACCGACGCGCCGACGAGCACGAGAAGGGGCGTCAGCAGAACAGCAATCGACACCATCTTCATCTCGTACGACTCGATCTTCTTGCCCACGTATTCTGGGGTGCGCCCGATCATCAGCCCGGCGACGAACACCGCGAGCAGCGCGAACACGAGCATCCCGTACAGACCGGAGCCGACGCCACCGTAGATCACTTCGCCCAGCTCGATAAGCAACAGCGGCACGAGTCCGCCCATCGGCGTCAATGAGTCATGCATGTTGTTGACCGCGCCACAGGAGGCGGAAGTCGTCGCGACGGTGAAGATCCCCGACTGCGCGATACCGAAGCGCGTTTCCTTGCCCTCCATGTTGCCGCCGTCCTGGCTGGCAGTCGCACTCTGATCGACGTGCAGCGTCGTGAACACGGGGTTGCCGGCCTGCTCGGCAGAAATCTCGCCCCAGCAGGCGACCGCGAACGCAATCGTCATCGCCGCGAGGATCGCATAGCCCTGGCGAGCGTCACCGACCACCCTGCCGAAGACGACGCATAGCGCAGCAGGGATCACCAGCATCGCGATCATTTGCACGAAGTTGGCAAACGGTGTCGGGTTCTCGTACGGATGCGCGGAGTTCGCATTGAAGAAGCCGCCGCCGTTGGTGCCGAGCATCTTGATCGCTTCCTGCGAGGCCGCCGGCCCCATCGCGATCGTCTGCTTGTCGGCCTTCTGCTCGACCATCACCGGGTTGCCCTTCGCATCCTTCACCGGGTTACCCTGTGCATCCGTTTTCGGCGCCTGATAGGTCGTGACCTGCAACGTCGGGACGTCGACATAGGCAAGGTAGTTCTGAATCGCACCCTGGCTCACGAGCACCAGCGCGACAACGGTCGCGATCGGCATCAGGATATACAGCGTGATGCGTGTCAGGTCCACCCAGAAATTGCCGATCGTCTTTGCCGAATGACGCGCGAAACCCCGGATCAGCGCGATCACGACTGCAATGCCGGTCGCGGCGGAAAAGAAGTTCTGTACGGTCAGGCCCGTCATTTGCGTCAAGTAACTGACGGCCTGCTCAGGCGTGTAATCCTGCCAGTTGGTGTTGGTCACGAAGCTGACTGCCGTGTTGAATGCGGCATCGGGCGTCATCGGACCGAATCCCTGCGGATTGCCCGGCAACCATTGCTGCAAGCGCAGCACGCCATAGACGACGAGTACGCCGAGCGCGTTGAACACGAGCACCGCGAGCGCGTATTGTTTCCATGACATCTCGGCTCCGGGATCGACACCCGCGAGCCTGAACAGCAGCGATTCGACGGGGCGCCCGATTCTCCGGACGACGACGGACGAGCCATCGAGCACGTTCGCGATGTAACGGCCGAGCGGCAGTGCGAGCGCAGTCAAAATGACAATGTAGAGTGCCGTCTGGAACAGATTGTTGAGGTTCATTCGAGATCCTCCGCGCGCAGCAACGCATAAAGGAGATAGGCGAAGAGAATGAACGTCGATGCTCCAGCGAGCCACATCATCCACGGGATCATGGCCGGCCTCCCTTTACGCGGCGGAGTTTGTCGCAACCGGCAACCATCGTGGCAATCAGGCCGGCAAAGGCGCCGATGCCGATCAGGTAAAGGAGATCCATGAGCATGCCTCCTGTTGGACTTCCACTACATCCAGCGTATGTGGACCACAGTAAACTTTGCGGTAAGGGCTCTCGGGAACGCGTAAAAACGTTGTATACAGCGGGTCAGTGGGTGCCGCGACGTTGCCCCGGCTGCCGACACACTTGGCACGTATCGCGACGAGACGCGTGCGTCTTCTAGATGCGAAGCAAACCTCGCAATGCGTGCCGACGCATCGGTTACCGGGGGCAAAGCGTGATGACTGGCTAACATCAGGTTAGATGTCGGCTCCCGTGAGCGATTGACTTGAGTCAACTGACGGTTTGCGGGTGGAAAATCGGGGGCCGGTCAGCTCGTGCCAATCACTCACGTGATGCGACGGTTGCAAAGTAACTTTCTAGCGTAACGCCGGCTCGGGGGTGTGGGCGCGCGGGGCGTTCTTTGCGCGCAGCGTTCCAGAAGGCGGGGCAACTCTCAACGTCGTCGTGCGGACGCCATAGCTCAGCAGTCTGTCTCCAACTTTATCTCCAAGAAAATGTGTACTTTGGAGATAGACTTGGAGATAACCACAGCCTTACCAGACAAGGCTTACAGGCCGATACAACCGTCTATCTCCAAATCTCCAAATATTTTTGCTTCCGGCGGCACAGCAACGTTCCGCACGGCACCGGCCTTCGACTGATCGAGCCTACGCCGATACGCCTGTTGGTATCTTCTGAACGACCTCGCCCGAACGGCATACGCAGCAGATCGATATGAATTCGGCGGCTGCCAGAAGCGTGGGGGGCAACTCTGGGGGCAACTCAGCATCACTTCACAAGCAACACCCTTACACCACGGGCCTCACATAGAATTATTTCATTCCGGCCCTGGCACCAGCATTCGCAGTCCCGTCGAAACCCGCGCAAGCTCGTCGCTTCGCGGGTTTTTGTTTTTCCCGCGCCCCATTCTCCCCGCCCTTCCGCTCAACCACGCCCGCAGAACCGCACGATCGCGTCCGCCACCGGCGCCGCCGCCTCGCGCTGCGGGAAATGCCCGACGCCGTCGAGCACCTGCCGCTCGTAGCGACCGCTGAAGAAGCGCTCGCGCCCGGCCGAGCTGTCCGGGTGATTGCACGCATCCGCGCCGCCATGCAGCACGAGCGTCGGCACCGACAGCACGGGCGCGGGGTTCAGCCGCGCGTCGTCGTCCGCATACGCCGGCGCGCCCGGCGCGAATCCCCAGCGATGCCGGTACGAGTGCAGCACGACGTCGATCCAGTCGGGGCCGTCGAACGCAGCGGCGGCCGCGTCGAACGCGTCGTCGCGATACCAGCCCGGTGGCGACCAGGTGTCCCACATCAGGCGCGCGAACGCGCGGCGGTCGTCGCGCAGCGCGCGCTCGCCGCGCGGCGTCGCGAGGAACCAGTGATACCAGTAGTTGCGCGCCTGCGGCAGCGACAGCGGCTGGCCCGGATCGTTGGTGCCGTAGCCGACCGACAGCATCACCAGATGCGACGCGACGCCGTCGCGCAGCCCGCACGCGTTCGCGACCGCGCGGGCGCCCCAGTCGTGCCCGACCAGCACCGGCCGGTCGAGGCCCAGCGCATCGACGAAGTCGAGCAGGTCGCGCCCGAGCGCCGCCAGCTGGCCGCTGCGCGGCGCGGACGCGTCGCGAAAACGCGTCGGCGCGAAGCCGCGCAGCGCGGGCGCCAGCACGCGGTAGCCGTGCGCGGCGAGCGCCGCCGCGACGCCCTCCCAGCCGACCGGGCTGTCGGGCCAGCCGTGCAGCAGCACGGCCGTGCGCGCGCCGCGCGGGTTCCATTCGAGATAGGCGATATCGAGCGACGCGGTCGTCGCATGCGCATAGGCGCTCATCGTGCACTCCTTCGTTGATCGAGCCGACCGGTCAATGGTAGGTCGCGATCTCGTCACGATTCGCGGAGTATCATGATTCATTATCCGAGTTTCGCGTTGAAACCCCCGATGGAACCGCCCACCGATCCCGCCTCGAGCGCACTCGACATCGCGTTGCTGCGCACCTTCCTCGCGGTCGTCGACTGCCACGGCTTCGCGCCGGCCGCCGAACGTCTCGCGCTGACGCCGTCGGCCGTCAGCGGTCACATCAAGCGGCTCGAGCAGGCGGCCGGCGCGGTGCTGCTCGCGCGCACCACGCGGCGCGTCGCGCTCACGCCGGCCGGCGACACGCTGTACGCGTATGCGCGCAACATCGTCGACATGGAGCGCGAGGCGCGCGCGAGGCTGCGCGGCGCGCCCGCGCACGGCCGGCTGCGCATCGGAGCGTCGGAAGACTTCGCCGGCACATGGCTGCCGCTGGTGCTGCGCGCGTTCGGCGATCGCCATCCGCATACGTCGATCGAACTGAAGGTCGGCATCACCGCGTCGCTGCTGCGCGAGCAGGCGCTCGGCCGGCTCGACGTCGTGTTCGGCAAGCTGTGCCGGCAGGTCGACGCGCCCGGCGAACTGCTCTGGGAAGAACCGCTCGTCTGGGCGTTCGCGGCGGATCGCGCGCTCGACGCGGCGCGCGAAGTGCCGCTCGCGCTGTTTCCCGAGCCTTGCGTGTACCGGGACGCCGCCGTGTCGGCGCTCGCCGCGGCATTGCGGCCGTTTCGCGTGCTGTTCGAAAGCGCCAGCATGGCCGGCTGCGTATCGGCCGCGCTCGCCGGGTTCGCGGTCACCGCGCTGGCGCGCAGCCAGCTGCGCGACGGCCTGCGCGCGTGCGGGCCGCAGGACGGCCTGCCGGCGTTGCCGGCGGCGCGCTTCTACGCGTTCGCGGCGAAGCCCGACGGCGTCGGCGCGACGCTGATCGACGCGGTGCGCGAAACCGGACGCGGCCGGCACTTCGCGCCGGCCGACTGAGATCGCGCGGCGCGCGGCGTCGCTTCAGTCGTCGTGCGCGCCCGTCAACGCCTCCGCCATCAGTTCCCCGAACCAGTCGATGAACGCGTTGAGCCGCCGCGACCGGTGCCGCCGGTGCGGATAGACGGCCGACACGTCCATCGGCTCGGCCCGATGCCCGGGCATCACCTCGACCAGCGCGCCGCTGTCCAGCAGATGCGCGACGTCGAAACGCGGAATCTGGATCAGCCCCATCCCCGCGATGCAGCTCGCGATATAGGTTTCCGCGTTGTTGACGATCACGCGGCTCGGCAGCGTCAGCGTGTGCAGGCCGCCGTCCGCGCGATACTCCCATTCGAGCTCGCGCCCGCTCGTCGGCGACGCATAGCCGATCGCCCAGTGCCCGTGCGCGAGCGCATCCGGATGCTCGGGCACGCCGCATTCGCGCAGATAGTCGGGGCTCGCGCAGTTGATCAGCGTGAATCGGCCGAGCGGCCGCACGACGAGGCTGCTGTCCGCAAGCCGCCCCACCCGGATCGCGCAGTCGACGCCTTCCTGCACCAGGTCGATCGACCGGTCGGTCGAGCCGAGCGACAGCTGCAGCTTAGGGTGGCGGCGAAACAGCGACGGCAGCGCGGGCGCGATCATGCGGCGCGCGATCCGGCTCGGCACGTCGACGTTCAGTCGACCGACCACGTCTCGATCGCGGCGGCGAAACAGCCGGTCGAGCTCGTCGGCCTCCGCGAGCAGGCGGCGGCCGCGCTCGAGCAGCAGCGCGCCGTCAGCGGTCAACTGCACCTGCCGCGTCGTGCGATGCAGCAGGCGCGTGCCGAGCGCCGCCTCGAGCTGCTGGACGGCCGCCGACACGGTCGCGCGCGGCACGTCGAGCGCATGCGCGGCCTTGATGAAGCTGCCCATTTCGGCAACCTGAAGAAAGATCCTGACCTGGTCGAGCTTGTCCATCGTCACCGCGTTCGCTGGATTGATCGCCTGCCCCCCGGGCGCGCGTCGGGCCGCGCCGGAAACGAAACAGGCGCGCGGGGGTCGCCCGCGCGCCTGCTCATTGTCCACGCAAACCGGCCAGTGCGGCGCGCGAGGCGCGCCGCCTACTTCGTCGTATAGCCGCCGTTGATCAGGATCGTCTGGCCGGTGATCCACCAGCCGTCGGTCACCAGATGGCGGATGAACGGCACGACGTCCTCGATATCGGTCAGGCCGGTCTTGCTGAACGGCGACAGCGCGGCCGCGGTCTTGTGATACGCGACCGCATCGGCGCCTTCGGCCGGATAGAAGAACGGCGTGTCCATCGGGCCCGGCCCGACGGCCGTCACCGAGATCCCGCGCGCGCCGTATTCCTTCGCCGCCGCGCGCGTGAAATGCTCGACCGGCGCCTTCGACCCTTCGTAGGCCGCGTAGAACGGCGTGAATGCGCCGAGCAGCGACGTCACGAGCGTGACGAGCTTGCCGTTGTCCTCGAGATGCCGCCCGGCTTCCTTGATGAAGAAGAACGCCGACTTGCTGTTGACCGCGAACATGTCGTCGTATTCGGCCTCGCTGATCTCGGTGATCGGCTTCTTCAGCACCTTGCCGACCGTGTTGATCGCGATGTCGATCCTGCCGAAGCGTTGCTTCGCGACGTCGAACAGCTTCTCGACCGCGCCGGCGGTCGTCAGGTCGCCCTGGAACGTGTCGGCCTGCGCGCCGGCCGCGCGCACGGCGGCGGCCGTCTCTTCGGCAGCGGCCTGCGTCGCGGCGCTGTTGTAGTGGATCGCGACCGCCTTCGCGCCGTGGCTCGCCAAGTCGCGAGCGATCAGGCCGCCGAGGTTCTTCGCGCCGCCTGCGATCAGGACGACCTTGTCTGCGAGCGTATGAGTAGCCACGGTTGACTCCTTTTCGTTGAAGAAGCTCCGAGTGTAGGCATGTGCGACGCGCCGGTCAGCCGGCCGCGGCTGGATGGATTATCCAGAAAACCTGACCAATCGCGCAAAAACCGGCGATCAAGTGCGCGAAATGCGCGCTACCGCACCGACAAGGCAACCGGCCTGCGGCAGCCGGACGCGACGCGGCCCGCGACAGGATCGCCGCCCCGCCCGCTCAGCGCGCGTAGCGCGCGGCATCGATCTTGCCGAGCAGCCATTGCATCCCGGCGAGATGCTGCTGATCGTGGCTGCACAGGTAATGGATGAGCCCGCGCACGGTCAGCGGGCCGTAGCCTTCGAACTCGCCGGTGCGGGCGAACTGCTCGGGCGTGAGGCGCGACACGAGATCGAGCGTCTCGCGCCGCGCCGCGCGAAACGCGGCCAGCACGTCGGACGCGTACGCGTCGTCGTAGCGCCGCGCGAGCGCGAGCGCATCGCCGTCGAGCGACACGAGCAGCGGCCAGTCCTCGTCGAGCATCCGCCGCAGCCGCACGTGATAGCCGTCGATCTCGATGTCGCGCACGTGGCACAGCTGGCCGAGCGGCGAGAAATGCTCGCTCGGCATGCCGGTCCAGTCGTCGGGCGTCCAGCGCGCATAGCCGTCGGGCACGGCGGCGAACTGCGCTTCGAGCTGGCGGGGAAAATCGGCGAGTGCGTCGAGCGTCGTCGGATTCATGCGGAGACTCCGTGTCGGATGGGACGCCGGCGAGCCCGGCACCGGCCCGCCGACGCCGTGGCGAGCTTACTTGACGCTGAAGCCGTATGCGCCCTGCGTCCGGTGCCCGTCGGTCGCGACGGCCACCCACTTCACCGTGTAGGCGCCGGCGCCGAGCGCGGCGAGCGGCACCGTCATGCGCTTGCGGTTCGCGGCGTCGATGCGCGCGCGGCCGTCCGACACGGTCTTGCCGTCGCCGTCGACCACCACGATCGAGCTGAACGCCGGCTCGAGCGTTTCGGTGAAGTCGATCGTGACGGCCGCCGGCGCGGCGGCAAGCGCCGCGTTCGCGGCCGGATCGCTGCTCGCGACGTGCGCATGCGCGAACGCGGCCGACGAAATGGTCGCGGCGAGCACGACGGCGGCGGCCTTGCGGCCGAACGGGAACGAATCGAAATACATGGGCTTTCCGTGAAGAATGAACAGGCGCCACGCGCCGCGCGGCGTCCCGGCAGCTTACCAGCGCGCGCCGGCACGCGCGCAGCGCTTGGTAGAATGCGCGCGCTATGGATCTCGAAAGCATTCTCTACACGCAGGGCTTCGGCTCGCGCCGCCAGTGCCGCGGCCTGATCGACGCGGGCCGCGTCGCCATCGCGGGCGCGCCCGCGACCGACCCGGACGCCCGGTTCGACACCGACGGCCTCGTCTTCACCGTCGACGGCACGCCGTGGCCCTTCCATGCGCGCGCGTATCTCGCGCTGAACAAGCCGGCCGGCTACGAGTGCTCGCGCGATCCGCAGCATCACGCGAGCGTGTTCAGCCTGCTGCCCGCGCCGCTCGTCGCGCGCGGCGTGCAGTGCGTCGGCCGCCTCGACCAGGACACGACCGGCCTGCTGCTGCTGTCCGACGACGGCCAGTTCGTGCACGCGTACACGTCGCCCAAGCGCAAGGTACCGAAAACCTACGTCGCGACCGTGCGCCATCCGCTCGACGACGCGCAGCTCGACGCGCTGCGCACCGGCGTGCAGCTGCACGGCGAGCCCAGGCCGATCGCGGCGGTCGCCGCCGACGCGCGCGACACGCACGCGCTCGCGCTGACCGTCCTCGAAGGCAAGTATCACCAGGTGAAGCGCATGGTCGCGGCGGCCAGCAACCGCGTGGAAGCGCTGCACCGCGAGCGCATCGGCGGCTTCACGCTGCCGGACGACCTGGCACCGGGTGCATGGCGCTGGCTCGACGACGCCGACCTTTCAGCGCTGCGCAATCCCGTCAAAACCCTGTAAGGGAAAATCCGCACGACCGTTCGAAGGCTGCCCGCATCGCAGCCGCAGGTTCCCCCGCTATACTGAAACGACAAGCTGTACGAGCAGCGATGCTGGGGGAGACGTCATGCATACCAACCAATCGTTCGAACTGTCCTACGTGATCATCGCGTTCGCGGTCGTCGGCGCCATCGCGATCGGTGCCCTGCTGGCCACGATGCGCGCCAGGCACCAATATCATCCGAACCTGATCGGCGCACTGATCGGCGCGCTGCTGTGCTTCCTGCTGATCGAGGCGCTACCGGCGCTGACCTGACGCGCCGCCCGGCGCGAGCGTTTGAAGGAATTCGTCTACGGTCGGATAGCGCAGGCTCACGCACAATTCGGTCTTGAGCCGTGCGTTGGACAGCCGTCGCGACTCGCGCATGAACGACAGCAGCGTCGGCTCGAGCTGGCGCTCGGCGTCCGCGCGGCTGATGCGCGGCGGCCGCGGCAGGCCGAACGCCTGCGCGACCCGGTCGAAATAGTCTCCCATCCGCAGTTCGCTGTCGTCCGACGCGTGCACCGCGCGCGCCGGCCTGCCGCGTTCGGCCGCGCGGCGCAGGATCGTCGCGAGGTCGTCCGCATGGATGTGGTTCGTGTAGACGTCGTCGGCCGTCTCGAGCGCAGGCGTGCCGCGCTCGAGACGCGCGAGCGGCAGCCGGTTCTCCGCGTAGATGCCCGGGATGCGCACGATACGCGCGGACAGCACGCCCCGCGCCGTCGCCGCGCGCAGCTGCCGTTCGGCCGACACGCGGCGAAACGCACGCGGATTCGCGGGGCGCAGCGGCCGGGTTTCGTCGATGCGCGCCCCGCCGCAGTCGCCGTAAACGCCCGTCGTGCTCGCGTAGACGAGCCGTGGCGCGCGAAGGCCGTCGGGTACAATACGCGCTTTCCGGCCGGGCGCGCCAACCTGCCGGGACGCGACGCGCAGCGTGCGCAGCCGGCCCACCGCCGATACGGGCTGGCCCGGCCGCCGGGCAGGCATGCTCAATGCGGCGATCAGCGCACGCGTGCGCCGGTCGTCACGGCCGTCGGGCTGCGGCGGCGCGAGATGCAGGACCGTGCGGGCAAGGCCCGCGATGCGGCGCAGCGTGGCGCGCTGGTCGAGATTGCCGACGATCGGCGTCGCGCCCGCGTCGCGCAGCGCGTCGCGGCGCGCCGGATGGCTCGTCAGCGCGACGATCCGCGGGTTGCAGCGCGCGCCGCGCCATTGCGCGACGCAGCGCAGGCCGACGTCGCCGCAGCCGACGATCAGCGCGCGCGGCCGGCGCAGGGTTCGTGTCGCGATCATGTTGTTTGCGAAATCAGTAGCCACCGTTGCGCGACGCGCAACGGATTGCATTGTAGCTGCCGTGCGCGACATGCACGGTCCCCACATTTTGTTCTAGTTTGGTTCTATGGCATTCAACGTCACTCTCAAGCAAAGCGGCCGGCAGTTCCAGGTCGAGTCGGATGAAACCGTGCTGGCCGCCGCGCTGCGCCAGAACGTCCATCTGCCGTACGGCTGCAAGAACGGCGCGTGCGGCTCCTGCAAGGGGCAGATCGTGTCGGGGCAGATCGAGCAGGGTCCGCACGCGGCGTCGGCGCTGTCCAACGACGAACGCACGCGCGGCCTCGCGCTGCTGTGCTGCTCGAAGGCGCAATGCGATCTCGAGATCGACGTGCGCGAGATCGCCGGCGTCGACGGCGTGCAGGTCAAGAAGCTGCCGTGCCGGATCGCCGCGCTCGAACGCAAGGCCGACGACGTGATGGTCGTGAAGCTGCAGCTGCCGGCCAACGAGCGCCTGCAGTATCTGGCGGGCCAGTACGTCGAGTTCATCCTGAAGGACGGCGCGCGCCGCAGCTACTCGATGGCGAACGCGCCGCACGAGGAAGGCCCGATCGAGCTGCATATCCGCCACATGCCGGGCGGCAAGTTCACCGACCACGTGTTCGGCGCGATGAAGGAGCGCGACATCCTGCGCTTCGAGGGGCCGCTCGGCACGTTCTTCCTGCGCGAGGATTCCGACAAGCCGATCGTGCTGCTCGCATCGGGCACCGGCTTCGCGCCGATCAAGGCGATCATCGAGCACGTGAAGCACGCGGGCATCACGCGGCCGATGACGCTCTACTGGGGCGCGCGCCGCAAGAAGGACATCTATCTCGGCGAGCTGGCCGAGCAGTGGGCGCGCGAGATCCCGAACTTCAAGTACGTGCCGGTGCTGTCGGAGCCGGACGCCGCCGACCAGTGGACGGGCCGCACCGGCTTCGTGCACCGCGCGGTGATCGAGGACCTGCCCGACCTGTCGGGTCATCAGATCTACGCGTGCGGCGCGCCGGTGATGGTCGAGTCGGCGCAGCGCGACTTCACGCAGCACCACGGGCTGCCGGCCGACGAGTTCTACGCGGACTCGTTCACGAGCGCTGCCGACCTCGCGCATCCGGTCTGACGCCGGCGCGCGTCCCGCGCCGGGCGCCGCGATGTCACATCGATGGCATCGCGGCGGTTTACAGTCGGGCGCGGGATGCCTTATGCTTGCGCACATGAACCGCTTCCTGTCCGCCCTCCGACGTCGCCGCTCGCCGCTCCTCCCGGATGCCGCCGGCTCGTCACGGACTCGCGCGTAACCCCCACCTGCTTCATCGCTGCTTCACCGGTTACGCACAAGCTGTTCGATCCACCAGCCACGGCATTCCGTGGCTTTTTTATTGCCCGTTTCGCTTTCAACGTCCGCTGGAGTCTGCTGCCATGCCCCTGAACGATTACCCGATCGACTCGCTGATGTACATCACGAACCGCCCCGACATCGTGTTTACGCACGGCAAGGGTTCGTGGCTCTACGATCACACGGGCAAGCGCTATCTGGACTTCATCCAGGGCTGGGCCGTCAACAGCCTCGGGCATTGCAACGACGGCATCGTCGAAGCGCTGAAGACGCAGGCCGACAAGCTGCTGAACCCGTCGCCGGCGTTCTACAACGAGCCGATGGCGAAGCTCGCGGGCCTGCTCACGCAGCACAGCGTGTTCGACAAGGTGTTCTTCACGAACAGCGGCGCGGAAGCGAACGAAGGCGCGATCAAGCTCGCGCGCAAGTGGGGCCGCAAGTTCAGGAACGGCGCGTACGAGATCATCACGTTCGACCACAGCTTCCACGGCCGCACGCTCGCGACGATGTCGGCCAGCGGCAAGCCGGGCTGGGACACGATCTACGCGCCGCAAGTGCCGGGCTTCCCGAAGGCCGAGCTGAACAACATCAATTCGGTCGAGAAGCTGATCACCGACAAGACCGTCGCGGTGATGCTCGAACCGATCCAGGGCGAAGGCGGCGTGCTGCCGGCGACGCCCGAATTCATGCGCGAGCTGCGCGCGCTGACCCGGCAGCACAACCTGCTGCTGATCGTCGACGAAGTGCAGAGCGGCTGTGGCCGCGCGGGCACGCTGTTCGCCTACGAGCTGTCGGGCATCGAGCCGGACATCATGACGCTCGCGAAGGGCATCGGCGGCGGCGTGCCGCTCGGCGCGCTGCTGTCGAAGGCCGACGTCGCGGTGTTCGAGGCCGGCGACCAGGGCGGCACGTACAACGGCAACCCGCTGATGACGGCGGTCGGCCATTCGGTGATCTCGCAGCTCGTCGCGCCCGGCTTCCTCGAAGGCGTGCGGGCGCGCGGCGAATACCTGAAGCGCAAGCTGCTCGAGCTGTCGGAGGAACGCGGCTTCGAAGGCGAACGCGGCGAAGGCCTGTTGCGCGCGCTGCTGCTCGGCAAGGACATCGGCCCGCAGATCGTCGAGAAGGCGCGCGACATGCAGCCCGACGGCCTGCTGCTGAACGCCGCACGCCCGAACCTGCTACGCTTCATGCCCGCGCTGAACGTGACGACCGAGGAAATCGACCAGATGATGGCGATGCTGCGGTCGGTGCTCGATACGCTCTGAGGAGAACCCGCCGATGGATGCCGCCGCCGATGCCGTCGTGATCCGCCCGTTCGAACGCGCCGACACCGATGCCGTGCTCGCGGTGTGGCGCGACGCGTTTCCGCATTACGACGCGGCCGGCGCGCCGCCGCATCGCGATCCGCGGCGATCGATCGAGCTGAAGCTCGCGACGCAGCCGGAGCTGTTCTTCGTCGCAACCTGCGGCGCGCGCGTGGTCGGCACGCTGATGGCGGGCTTCGACGGGCATCGCGGCTGGCTCTACTCGTTCGGCGTCGCGCACGATGCGCGGCGGCTCGGCATCGGCCGCGCACTGATCGCGCATGCGGAGCGTGCGCTGGCCGAGCGCGGCTGCCTGAAGATCAACCTGCAGGTGCTGCCCGGCAACGATGACGCGTGCCGCTTCTATGCGGCGCTCGGCTATCGCGTCGAGGAACGCATCTCGTTCGGCAAGACGCTGCCGGCCGCGTAAAAGCCGATGCCGTTGCAACGGCCGCCTGCCCATGCGGGCACGGCGGCCTTTTTCATGCGCGTCAGCGCGTGATCGGCCCCGCGCACGGCAGCGGATTGCCGAGCGCATCGGTCGGCACGGCCTGCTGTTCGAACGCGGCGAAGTAGGCGGCCCACTGCGTGTCGCTGACACGCACGATCAGCGCGCCGTCCTGCCACACGTCGTTGTGGTCGTTATGGTCGTCGCCCGCGCGGTGCAGGTAGTTCTGGCCCGTCGAGCCCTGGTTCATGTGCGTGTCGTGGATGCCGTTGCCTTCCGAATACGTACGGCCGAACACGACGACGTCGAGCCCTTGCGACTGCGCGGCACTCACGAGCCGCAGCAAGGACGGAATCGGCTCCGCATGCTCGGTGCCGTCCATCACCGCGCTCGCGCGCCATGCACCCGTTTCGTCCAGGATGTCGCTGCGCAGGTAGTCGAGCGCCGGCAGCGCGGCCTGCCCGGTGAGGTCCGAGTAGCCTTCGGGCGCCGCCGCGAGCGTCTGCGTGATCGGGTGGTGGAAATCGTAGACGAGCTTGTAGTTCAGCAGGTCGTCCGCATCGTTGGTGCCGACGTTGATCGCGACATCCCAGTCGCCCGCCGGCAGCGCCAGCGTCAAGTGGATGTGATACTGGATCTCGCTGCCATGCGGCGAACCCTTCAGTTGCGCCACCGACTTCACCTTCGCCTTCACGAAACCGTAATCCAGACTCATGCGTGCTCTCCATGCGCCGAGGGGCTGATCATGCTGCGCGCTGCGCATGTCGGCCTGCCGACAGCCGCGCGCCGTGTGCCGTGCCGCATGCGCGGCACGTTCGTCGAATGGAGTCGGAAACGCGCGCACAGTTCGCTGCCGGGCGCCCGGAATGAAAAAAGGCCGTCACGACATCGCGTGACAGCCTTTCGAAAGCCCCCGCATGGCGCGGCCTTGTCGCCGCGCCATGCGAGTCCGCTCATTCACCGAGATACGCAGCCCGCACCTTCGGATCGTCGAGCATCTGCTTCGCGTCGCCTTCCATCGTGACCGTGCCCGAATCCATCACGTAGCCGCGGTCGGCTGCCTGCAGCGCGAGGCGCGCGTTCTGCTCGACGAGCAGCACCGTGATGCCCTCCTTCGAGATCTCGCGCACCACTTCGAAGATCTTCTCGACCATGATCGGCGACAGCCCCATCGACGGCTCGTCGAGCAGCAGCAGCTTCGGCTTCGACAGGATTGCGCGCGCCATCGCCAGCATCTGCTGCTCGCCGCCCGACAGCGTGCCCGCGAGCTGCGACGCCCGCTCCTTCAGACGCGGGAAGAAGCCGAACATCCGGTCGACGTCCTTCTTGATCTGGTCGTTGTCGTTGCGCAGGTACGCGCCCATCTGCATGTTCTCGACGATCGACATGCGCGCGAAGATCCCGCGACCTTCCGGTACCATCGCGAGGCCGCGCTTGAGCAGCTCGTGCGGCGGCACGCCCTTGATCGACTTGCCGTCGTATTCGATGTCGCCGGCCGAATACGGCTTCAGGCCGGTGATCGCCTTCATCGTCGTGGTCTTGCCGGCGCCGTTCGCGCCGATCAGCGTCACGAGCTCGCCCTGACGGACTTCCATGTCAACGCCCTTGACGGCCTGGATGCCGCCGTAGTTGACCTGCAAGCCCTTGATTTTCAACATTGCCGCTGCCATCAGTGCACCCCTGCGCCGAGATATGCCTCAATCACCTTCGGATTCTTCTGCACGTCCTGCGGCAGACCCTCGGCGATCACCTTGCCGTAATCGAGCACCGTCATCCGGTTGCACAGCCCCATCACGAGCTTCACGTCGTGCTCGATCAGCAGGATCGTGCGGCCGTCCGAACGGATCTTGTCGAGCAGGCGCGTGAGTTCGACCTTCTCGGTCGCGTTCATCCCGGCTGCCGGCTCGTCGAGCGCGAGCAGCTTCGGGTCGGTCGCCAGGGCACGCGCGATCTCCAGCCGGCGCTGGTGGCCGTACGACAGGTTGCGCGCGGTGTAGTCCGCGTACTGCAGCACGCCGACGTATTCGAGCAGCTCGATCGCACGCTCCTTGATCTCGCGCTCTTCCTGGCGTTCGGCCGGCGTCTGGAACACCGCGCCGAGCAGCCCGTGCTTGGTGCGCACGTGGCGGCCCACCATCACGTTCTCCAGCGCCGTCATCCCGCCGAACAGCCGGATGTTCTGGAACGTGCGCGCGATGCCGGCCTTGGCGACCTGGTGCACCGCCGTCGGCGTGTAGTTCTGGCCGTCCAGCTTGAAGTCGCCGGAGTCCGGCGTGTAGAGGCCCGTGATCACGTTGAAGAACGTGGTCTTGCCCGCGCCGTTCGGGCCGATCAGCCCGTAGATCTCGCCTTCCTTGATCTGCAGGCCGACGTCGGACAGCGCCTGCAGCCCGCCGAAGCGCTTGTTCACGCCCTGCACGGACAGTCGGATTTGCTTGTCGCTCATGTGTGTATCCCCTTGTCCGTCGGTTAAGCGCGCACCGGCTTCTTGCTGTTGCGCTTCGCCAGTTTCGCGATCCGGTCCTCATGCTTGGGCGCCGGCCACAGGCCTTCCGAGCGGTACAGCATGATCACCACCATCGCGAGGCCGTACAGCGCCTGACGGATCACTTCGGTATCGACGACGTCGTGGCCGAACAGCGCGTGCTGCAGCGGGCTCATCGTCGAGCGCAGGAATTCCGGGAAGATCGCGAGCAGCACCGCACCCAGGATCACGCCCGGGATGTGGCCCATGCCGCCGAGCACCACGCAGGCCAGCACGACGATCGACTCCCAGAACGTGAACGACTCGGGCGACACGAAGCCCTGGAACGCGCCGAACATCGCGCCCGACAGACCGCCGAACGACGCGCCCATCGCGAACGCGAGCAGCTTCACGTTACGGGTGTTGATGCCCATCGCCTTCGCGGCGATCTCGTCCTCGCGGATCGCGGCCCAGGCACGGCCGATACGCGAGTGCTGCAGGCGCGTACAGACCCAGATCACCAGCAGAGCGCACAGCACGAACAGGTAGTAGTACAAGTAGACCGACGGCAGCTGGAAGCCGAAGATCGTGTGCGTCTGCGCGAGGCTGAAGCCGCCGACGTGCACCGGATCGATGCCCGTGATCCCCTTCGGGCCGTTGGTGATGTTCACCGGACGGTCGAGGTTGTTCATGAAGATCCGCACGATTTCACCGAAGCCGAGCGTGACGATCGCCAGGTAGTCGCCGCGCAGGCGCAGCGTCGGCGCGCCCAGCAGGATCCCGAAGGTCGCCGCGAGCGCCATCGCGATCGGCACGATGATCAGGAACGGCACGTGCAGCCCGTTCGGTGCGAGCGCCGCGATCCACTCGAACTGCGAGCTCAGGTGCGGCGAACTCAGCAGCGCCGCCGTGTACGCGCCCACCGCGTAGAACGCGATGTAGCCGAGGTCGAGCAGGCCGGCGAAGCCGACCACCACGTTCAGGCCCAGCGCGAGCATCACGTACAGCATCGCGAAGTCGAGCACGCGGACCCAGTAGTTGCCGCCGGCCGAGCCGATGATGATCGGCGCGGCGATCACGAATGCCGCGGTCAGGATGCCGATGACGACGGTCTTCGTGGTGTTGCGTTCTTCGACGAGCGACGTCGACGATTCGATCGGTTGAATGGATGTCATGTTGTTTGCTCCCCTTCCGTTACGCGCGATCCGCGACACGTTCGCCGAGCAGGCCCGACGGACGGAATACCAGCACGATGATCAGCACGATGAAGGCGAACACGTCCTGGTAGTTGCTGCCGAATACGCCGCCCGTGAGGTTGCCGATGTAGCCGGCGCCCAGCTGCTCGATCAGGCCGAGCAGCACGCCGCCGACCATTGCGCCGCCGAGGTTGCCGATCCCGCCGAGCACGGCGGCGGTGAACGCCTTCATGCCGGGGATGAAGCCCATGTAGAAGTGCACGTTGCCGTATTCGGACGCGATCATCACGCCGGCCAGCGCGGCGAGCGCGGAGCCGATCATGAAGGTGGCCGAGATCACGAAGTTCGGGTTCACGCCCATCAGGCTCGCGGTGTTCGGGCTTTCCGCGATCGCGCGCATCGCGCGGCCGAGCTTGGTCTTGTGCACCAGCAGCAGCAGGCCGCCCATCACGATGAACGCGACGGCGATGATCACGATTTCAGTGACCGAGATCACGGCGCCGGGCGTCGTGTCGGTCGCCTTGATCACGTTGATCGGGTCGGTCGGCAGCAGCTGCGGGAACGGCAGCGGGTTGCGCGACCAGATGATCATCGCGGCCGTCTGCAGCAGGATCGACACGCCGATCGCGGTGATCAGCGGCGCGAGACGCGGCGCGCGGCGCAGCGGCCGGTACGCGACGCGTTCGATCGTGAAGCCGACGAACGCGCAGACGATCGCGGCGATGCCCAGGCCGATCGTCAGCGTCGCGACGTTGCCGAGTGCGGGGAAATGGTTCTGCAGCACGGTGATCGCGGACAGCGCGACCATCGCGCCGATCATCAGCACGTCGCCGTGCGCGAAGTTGATGATGCCGAGAATGCCGTACACCATCGTGTAGCCCAACGCGATGATGGCGTACACACTGCCGAGCACCAGCCCGTTGAGGATCTGCTGGACGAAAATATCCATTTAAAGCTCCTTGGCCCGTGCCGCCGGAGGACGTTGCGCCCCGCGGGTAAGCGAGGAATCGCGCCTTCTCGACGACACTGCGGGTACTAGTCGATACCGGTAAGGGTGAATCGTCCCGGCGCGCGTCGCCCGGCCTGTACGGCCGGACCTGCCGCCGGAGCGGATACAAAAACGGCACCGCACTGTTCCGGTGCCGCCGTGAGTCCCGTCGCTAAATCGTCACGACATCGAGGACGGTGTGCTTGGCCTCCTTGAAGTCGTTGGGCAGCATGCCGAAACGGCCGTCGTCCGGGTTCCCGGAGTCCGGGCCTTTTTCCGTCCGGCGCGAGGCGAACCCCGCTTCCGCACAGATCAGGTTCCGCGCCGCGTGGTTCGCGGGCTCGACCACCTTGCCGGCATGCACGCCGCTGCCGCCAAGGGTTTGCATTCCGGTGCCGGACGCCGTCGCCTGCTTCGCAAGCGAGCCGCCCGCCGCCGCGCCGCCCGTCAGGGCAACGCGAAAACCGCACCCGACATTCGTCAGGACTGCATCGGAATCCATCGCACGAACCAGCCGGCCCGCGGCGACGGGATCGGCCGTCGCGGGCAACTGCTTCGTCGAATCGAAATGATGGGGGGCCGGGATGCGTCGCCCGTCCGATGTCGCGCCCGGGTCGCCGGCGCCTTCGAACGCAGTTCGCGTGCCCGCCGACGCCCGACCGGCCGCCTGGCCTGCGCGAGCCGCCGCGCGCCGCACGACGGGTCGCGTACGGCCGGCTGTGTGCATGTCCTCGATCGCCAAACGTGCCCCGTTTCCCTTGTCCTTGCCCGATTGCGCGATGCGGCGCCCGAACGACGCCGCCCGACCGGTTCTGGCGACGCGCACGTCGCCGGCCGGCGGTGCCGCGAATGCCGCAGCCTCGTTGCCCGCCCCGTCGTCGCTCTTTTTGCTGCAACCGGCAGGCATTGCAACCGGTACGGCGACGGACACGGCGTAAGCCGACTTCACATGCATCGAATAGGTCTCCCGCGCCTTGCCAAAACCCGTTTTCAAAGCCATTCCGGCCTCAAAACGGGCGCATTGTAACTCCATTTATAGAACGCCAATATTCCTGATTTGATGGGGTTTTCCTGCATTGCAACCAATTTTGAGAGACAGGCCGGAATCAGTGGAGCAACCCGGTTGCACCATGATTGTGAACAATGGTTGCGATTGCGCTTTCGGTGCACGAAAAAAAAGCGCGCCGTGAGGCGCGCTTCGGTGTCCACCGGGTGCGATGCGGCAATCAGGCGGCGGGCGGCAGGTTCAACCCGCGCGGCAGCGGAAACGACACGTTTTCCTCGATCCCGTCGAGCGCACGCACGTTGCGCACGCCGAGTTCGCGCAGCCGCGCGATCACGGCCTGCGCGAGCACCTCGGGCGCCGACGCGCCGGCCGTCACGCCGATGCGGCGCTTGCCGGCGACCCATGCCGGATCGATCTGCTCGGGCGCGTCGACCATGTACGCGTCCACGCCGCGCTTCTCGGCCACTTCGCGCAGCCGGCTCGAATTCGAGCTGTTCGGGCTGCCGACGACGATCACGACGTCGCACTGCGGCGCCATGAACTTCACCGCGTCCTGGCGATTCTGCGTCGCGTAGCAGATGTCCTGCTTCTTCGGCTCGCGGATCTTCGGATACTTCGCCTTCAGCGCCGCAATGATCTCGGCCGCGTCGTCGACCGACAGCGTCGTCTGCGTGACGAGCGCGATGCGCTCGGGATCCGCGAGCTCGAGCTTCTGCACGTCCTCGACGCTCTCGACCAGGTGCATGCCGCGCTCGACCTGCCCCATCGTGCCTTCGACTTCCGGATGGCCCTTGTGGCCGATCATCACGATGTCGACGCCGTCCTGGCGCATCTTCGCGACTTCGACGTGCACCTTGGTGACGAGCGGGCACGTCGCGTCGTAGATGCGCAGCCCGCGCACGCCGGCTTCGTCGCGCACGGACTTCGACACGCCGTGCGCGCTGAAGATCACGGTATTGCCGGCCGGCACTTCCTCGAGTTCCTCGACGAAGATCGCGCCCTTCTTCTTCAGATCCTCGACCACGTACTTGTTGTGGACGATCTCGTGACGGACGTAGATCGGCGCGCCGTGCATCGCGATCGCGCGCTCGACGATCTCGATCGCACGGTCGACCCCCGCGCAAAAGCCGCGCGGCTGCGCGAGCAGGATTTCGGCGTCGGCTGCGACGGTCTGTCCGGACAGCGTATCGGTGGTGCTCATGATTACAGGATTCCGATGATTTTCACTTCGAACGTGAGCGACTGGCCCGCGAGCGGATGATTGAAATCGAACAGCGCGGAGGTTTCGCCGACTTCCTTCAGCACCCCTGCATACCGTCCGCCGTCCGGCGCGTTGAACTCGATCAGTTCGCCCGGCGTGAAATCGTCGCCGACCATCCCGTTCTCGCGCAACGTCGACAGCGTCACGCGCTGCAGCATGTCGGGATTTCGGGGACCGAACCCCTGTTCGGGCGTTAGCTGAAAAGTCGAGTGGTCGCCGACCTTGAGCCCGAGCAGAATCTGTTCCAGCGAGGGCGCCAGCTGCCCGGCGCCGAGCAGCAGCGTGGCGGGCTTGTCGGAGAAGGTGTTGACGATGTCCGCGCCGTCGGCCAGTGCAAGCCGGTAATGCAGCGTGACATGGGAACCGGGCTTCACTTCGGATAGATCGATGAGGCTCATGAATTACTCGTTCAGTCGGCGCCCGAAACGGCCGCGAGGCCCAGCGCAAAGCCAATATTGTAAGTCACCTGAGCGCGCAAGGCTGAAAGTGCGACGACGTCGCGCAGCAGGCCGCCGCCAATGGAGTTTCGACGATGCCGACACCCTGCCTGGTTTTCCCCTTCGCCGAGTGCCGCGACGACGCCGGCCGGCCGGCGACCCGCTCGATCGCGCGGCGGCCCGATCCGCCCCGCCGCACGCGCCCGGCGAAGCCGCGCCGGAGGCCGGGCTGGCAGTCCGACCTGCCGCGCGAGCGGCTGCTGGAACGCGGGCCGGCCGCGCTGACCGACGAGGAGCTGGTCGCGCTGCTGCTCGGCTCGGGCGTGCGCGGCCACAACGTGTTCGACAGCGCCACGAAGCTGCTCCGGCAGTTCGGCACGCTGCGCGGGATGCTCGACGCGACGGCGGACGATTTCGCCGCGTACCCGGGCATCGGCCCGGCGCGCGCCGCGCTGCTGAGCGCGGTGACCGAGCTCGCGCGCCGCGCGCTCGCCGAAAAGGCCACCGCGCGACAGCCGATCGATTCGCCGGGCGCGGTGGAGGATTATCTGCGGCTGATGATCGGCGCGCGCACGCACGAAGTGTTCGTCACGCTCTATCTCGACGCGCGCCACTGCCTGATCGACGTGGAGGAAAGCGCGCGCGGCTCGCTGACGCGCATGGCCGTCTATCCGCGCGAGATCGCGCGCCGCGCGCTGACGCTGAACGCCGCCGCGGCGATCGTCGCGCACAATCATCCGTCGGGCGCGGTGCGGCCGAGCGCCGAGGATCGCCGCCTGACCCGCGTGCTGCGCGACGCGCTCGCGCTGATCGACACGCGCCTGCTCGATCACGTGGTCGTAGGCGTCGGCGACACTTTCTCGTTCGCGCGCGCCGGTTGGCTGTAGACTGTGGCGCGGCGACCCGTCCTGCGGCCGCCGCAACGGTGAAGCGAAATTAGGTTTGATTTTCCTGATCTTTTTCTGCTAGAATCGCCGTCTGTCTTTTTTCCAACCAGTTCTAGCCATCGAAGGGCCTTGTCTGCAAGGGCTTGGGCGTTCTGAGTGCGGCCATGGATCACGTGGCGGTACGATGGAACCTTCACCGGCGATCGAACCCCGAATTTAGCGTATTAGGAGTGCTCTCATGGCACGCGTATGCCAAGTAACTGGGAAAGCGCCGATGAGCGGCAACAACGTTTCCCACGCGAACAACAAGACCAAGCGTCGTTTTCTGCCGAACCTGCAAAACCGCCGGTTCTGGGTTGAAAGCGAAAACCGTTGGGTGCGCCTGCGCGTTTCGAACGCCGGCCTGCGCCTGATCGACAAGAACGGCATCGATTCCGTGCTCGCTGACCTGCGCGCACGCGGCGAAGCCTAAGCCTCAGGAGCACAATCATGGCAAAAGGCGCACGCGACAAGATCAAGCTTGAGTCGACCGCTGGCACGGGTCACTTCTATACGACCACGAAGAACAAGCGCAACATGCCGGAAAAGATGGCGATCAAGAAGTTCGATCCCGTCGTCCGCAAGCATGTGGAATACAAAGAAACCAAGATCAAGTAATCTCCGGTTTCTGCCAGCCTGACGACAACGAAAAGCCCCGCGAATGCGGGGCTTTTTGTTTTGCGCGCACGCTGGCCCCCGACGCGGTATGCTCTCCCCTTCCCGCGCGCCGGCCGCCTGAGCGCCGGCCGCAGGGAACGCACAAGATCAAAAGCGTAACGATGGAGATGCAGCATGAAATTCGACGTGGCGATCGTCGGCAGCGGCCTGGCAGGGCTGTCGGTCGCACTCAACCTGGCCAGCACGCGACGTGTCGCGCTGATCGCGAAACGTTCGATGATGGAGGGCGCGAGCGATAACGCGCAGGGTGGCATCGCCGCCGTCCTCGATTCGGCCGACAGCATCGAGAACCATGTCGACGACACACTGGTCGCCGGCGGCGGCCTGTGCGACGAAGGCGCGACGCGCTACATCGTCGAGCACGGCCGCGAAGCGATCGAATGGCTGATCTCGCAGGGCGTGCCGTTCACGAAGGACGACGCGGCCGAACTCGGCTTCCACCTGACGCGCGAAGGCGGCCACAGCCACCGCCGCATCATCCATGCGGCCGACGCGACGGGCCACGCGGTGCTCGCGACGCTGTCCGAGCGCGCGCGCCGCCATCCGAACATCACGTTCTTCGAAAACCATCACGCGATCGACCTGATCACGTCGGAGCGGCTCGGCCTCGCCGGCCGCCGCTGTCACGGGCTCTATGCGCTCGACGTCGAACACGACCGCACGATCACGATCGAGGCGCCGCATACGGTGCTCGCGACCGGCGGCGCCGGCAAGGTCTACCTGTACACGACCAACCCCGACACCGCGACCGGCGACGGCATTGCGATGGCGTGGCGCGCGGGTTGCCGCGTCGCGAACATGGAATTCATCCAGTTCCACCCGACCTGCCTGTTCCACCCGTATGCGAAATCGTTCCTGATCTCGGAAGCCGTGCGCGGCGAAGGCGGCCTGCTGAAACTGCCCGACGGCACGCGCTTCATGCCCGCGCACGACCCGCGCGCAGAGCTGGCGCCGCGCGACATCGTCGCGCGCGCGATCGACTTCGAGATCAAGAAGCGCGGGATCGACTGCGTGTACCTCGACATCAGCCACCAGCCGGAAGCGTTCCTGCGCGAGCACTTCCCGATGATTCATGCACGCTGCCTCGAATTCGGCATCGACATCGCGAAAGACCCGATCCCCGTCGTGCCGGCCGCGCACTACACGTGCGGCGGCGTCGTGACCGACCTGGCCGGGCGCACCGATCTCGCGGGGCTGTATGCGGTCGGCGAGACCTCGTACACCGGGCTGCACGGCGCAAACCGGCTCGCCAGCAACTCGCTGCTCGAATGCCTGGTGATCGGCCGCGCGGCGGCCGGCGCGATCGAGGCGGCCGGCTTCGACGCGCAAGCGACCGGCGAGCTGCCCGCATGGGACGAAAGCCGCGTGTCGGATGCGGACGAGGAAGTGGTCGTCGCGCACAACTGGGACGAACTGCGCCGGCTGATGTGGAACTACGTCGGCATCGTGCGCACCGACAAGCGCCTCGAACGCGCGAAGCACCGCCTGTCGCTGCTGCGCGACGAGATCCACGAGTACTACGCGAACTTCCGCGTGACGCGCGACCTGCTCGAACTGCGCAACCTGGTCGACGTCGCGACGCTGATCGTGAAAAGCGCGCACTCGCGCCGCGAAAGCCGCGGGCTGCACTACAGCCGCGACTGGCCGAACACGCTGCCCAAGGCGCTGCCGAGCGTGCTGCAGCCGCGCGCGCGACGCTGAGCGGCGCACGCGCACCGTTCCCGTCGCACCATGAAAAAAGCCGCTGGCAGTTGCATGCCAGCGGCTTTGTCGTTTCGTCGGCGCGCATCGCGCGCGCCGGCGTTCAGTCGACGATGCGCATCGAATAGTCGGTCGCGCGCACGTCCTTCGTCAACGCGCCGATCGAGATGCGATCGACGCCCGTCTCCGCGAACGCGCGCACCGTGTCGAGATTGACGCCGCCCGACACTTCGAGCAGCGCCCTGCCCGCCGCCACGCGCACCGCTTCGCGCATCATGTCGAGCGTGAAGTTGTCGATCAGCACCGACTGCGCACCGTGCGCAAGCGCCGTGTCGAGCTGCGCGAGCGTCTCGACCTCGACCTGCACCGGCACGCCGGCGTTCAACGCGAACGCCGCATCGAGCGCCTCGCCGACGCCGCCCGCCGCCGCGATATGGTTTTCCTTGATCAGGATGCCGTCGTACAGCGCGAGACGCTGGTTCTCGCCGCCGCCGACGCGCACCGCGTACTTCTGCGCGAGCCGCAGGCCCGGCAGCGTCTTGCGCGTATCGAGGATCTTCGCGCGCGTGCCTTCGACGCGGTCGACGTAGCGGCGCGTCGCGGTCGCGACGCCCGACAGCAGCTGCAGGAAGTTCAGCCCGTTGCGCTCGGCAGTCAGCAGCGCGCGCGCCGGCCCTTCGAGCTCGCAGACGGTCGAATCGGCCGACATCCGGTCGCCTTCGCGGTAGCGCCACTGCACGGTGATCGCCGGGTCGATCCGGCCGATCACGGCCTCGAACCACGGCACGCCGCACAGCACGGCTTCCTCGCGCACGATGATGCGCGCACGGCGGCGTTCGCCGTCCGGCACGAGCCGGCCCGTCTGGTCGCCGGCGCCGACGTCTTCGGCGATCGCATCGGCGACGTTGCGCGCGATCGCGTCCTCGAATGCCGCGCCGTATTGCGCGCGCACGATGTCGTAAAGCGGAGAAACGGCGCTCGTCATGCCGCCCCCACGTTCGCGAACAGCTGCTGGTCGCGCTGCAGGTCGCCGCTCGCCTGCACGCGCTTCTTGTGCGCGGCCGCGAAGGCGAGCATCCGGTCGATCGGCACGCGTGCGCGTTCGCCGATCGCCGGCTCGACGAAGATCTCGTTGTGGCCGCGTTCGAGCACGTCGGCGAGGTTCGCGAGGCCGTTCATCGCCATCCAAGGGCAATGCGCGCAGCTCTTGCAGGTCGCGCTGTTGCCGGCCGTCGGTGCGGCGATGAAGGTCTTGCCGGGCGCCGCGAGCTGCATCTTGTGCAGGATGCCGAGATCGGTCGCGACGATGAAGCGCGTCGCGTCGAACCTGACTGCCGCATCGATCAGCTGCGTCGTCGAACCGACGACGTCGGCCTGCGCGACGACGTTCTCCGGCGATTCGGGATGGACCAGCACCTTCGCGTCCGGATACTCGGCGCGCAGCAGGTCGAGCTCGATGCCCTTGAATTCGTCGTGAACGAGGCACGAGCCCTGCCACATCAGCATGTCCGCGCCGGTTTTCTTCTGAATATAGCTGCCGAGATGACGATCCGGCGCCCAGATGATCTTCTCGCCGCGCGCGTGCAGGTCCGCGACGATCTCGAGGCCGATCGACGACGTGACCATCCAGTCCGCGCGCGCCTTCACGGCGGCGCTGGTGTTCGCGTAGACGACGACGGTGCGATCGGGATGCGCATCGCAGAACGCGGAGAATTCGTCGACCGGGCAGCCCAGATCGAGCGAGCAGGTCGCATCGAGATCGGGCATCAGGATGCGCTTGTTCGGGCTCAGGATCTTCGCGGTCTCGCCCATGAAGCGCACGCCCGCGACGACGAGCGTCTGCGCGTCGTGATCGCGGCCGAAGCGCGCCATCTCGAGCGAATCGGCGACGCAGCCGCCGGTTTCGTCAGCCAATTCCTGCAGTTCGGCATCCACGTAATAGTGTGCGACCAGCACGGCCTTTTCGCGCACGAGCAATGCCTTGATGCGCGCCTTCAGCGCAGCGCGCTCCTCGGCGGACGGCGTTTCCGGCACCTTCGCCCAGGCCTGCCCGACTCCGCACACGGCCCCTGCCGCGACCGGTCGGTCGTACTCGACGGATTTGATCGTCGATTGCATCTCCAAGTCTCCTGTCGACCGCAGCGCGCGTCGGCGCAGCCCGCGATCCCATGCTTCGCACCGGCCGGAACGCACGCGCAGCGCATGCCCGGCCCCACACCTACCAGCGTCGCCGGCCGCCCGCAAAAACCGGCGGCCGAAAAGAAAAAACCCCGCCAGCGCGGGGTTTGTGACGTCCTCAGATTCTAATCGATTTCGAATCAGGCGTAGCGGCGCAGGCGCATCGCGAATTCCTGCAGCGCCTTGATGCCGCTTTGTTCCGCGCGATGACACCAATCCTGCAATTGCGCGAGCAGCTGTTCGCGCGACGCGGTCGAGCGGTCCCAGATCGCGGCGAGATCCTGGCGCAGCTGGAAGTACGTATGCAGCTTCTGGCTGTTCGCGAAGATTTCCGGCAGCAGCTTCTTCTGCGGCTCGTCGAGGCCGTCGGCATCCTTGTGGAACCACTTGCGCGCGCCGCGCATCAGCTGGTACTTCTCGCCGCCGATTTCCTTCAGGTGCGCGAGCTCCTGACGGTATGCACGCTTCACGGCCTTGCCGTAGCGCGCCATCACCTCGTAGCGGTTCGACAGCACGGCCTGCAGCGTTTCCTGGTCGAGCACCGTCTTCGGCTTGTTCAGGCGCGGCGTCGGTGCGACCTTCTTGACCTTCGCGAGACCGAACGCCGACATGATGCGGATGTACATCCAGCCGATGTCGAATTCGTACCACTTGTTCGACAGCTTCGCCGACGTCGCGAACGTGTGGTGGTTGTTGTGCAGCTCTTCGCCGCCGATCACGATGCCCCACGGGAACAGGTTCGTGCTCGCGTCGGCCGAGTTGAAGTTGCGGTAGCCCCAGAAGTGGCCGAAACCGTTGACGACGCCCGCGGCCCAGAACGGGATCCAGACCATCTGCACGGCCCACACGGTGAGGCCGAGCACGCCGAACAGCGCGACGTCGATCACCATCATCAGGCTCACGCCGAGGATCGGGTACTTCGAGTAGAGATTGCGCTCGATCCAGTCGTTCGGCGTGCCGTGGCTGAACTTGCGCATCGTCTCCTCGTTCTTCGCTTCCGCGCGATAGAGCTCGGCGCCTTCGAGGAACACCTTCCAGATGCCGCGCGTCTGCGGGCTGTGCGGATCCTCTTCGGTTTCGCACTTCGCGTGGTGCTTGCGATGGATCGCGGCCCACTGGCCGGTCAGCATGCCCGTGGTCATCCACAGCCACGCACGGAAGAAATGGCTGGCGATCGGATGCAGCTCCAGCGCGCGGTGCGCCTGGCAGCGGTGCAGATAGACCGTCACGCCGATGATCGTGACGTGCGTGACGGCGAGCGCGAACAGCACGACCTGCCACCACGAAAAACGCAGGAGCCCGTGGGAAAGAAAATCGAGCAGGGAATTCAACAAGGCAGTTACCTGTGGTGAGTGCGGCGCCGGCGACAGGCCGGCGTCAGAAAGATGAAAGCATACCGCGGATAGACCGAAATTTTACTTCAACCGTTCCAAGTCTTTGTAAAAAATGAATATTTTCTTGTCATGACGCAACGCGGACAGTCCACGGACGGACCGGGAAGGCGCGGCGCTCCGGTTCTGGCCGGGTCGCCCGCGCGCCGGCCGCCTAAACCGCCGCCGATTGCCCGTTCGCCGCGCCGTCGGGCGGCGCGCCGGCGGCGCTCGCCGGCCGGCCGGAACCCGGCCCCGGGTCCGGTTCGCCTGCGCCCGCACCGGCGCCCGCGAACCCGTCCGGCAGCCCGATCACGCGCACCTCGCGCTGCGGGAACGGAATCGAGATCCCGTGCTCGACGAACAGCCGCCAGATGTTCCGGTTCACGGCCGAACGCACGCCTCCCGTGCCTTTTGCCGCATCCTCGATCCAGAAGCCGAGTTCGAGGTCGATGCCGTCCGCGCCGAAGCCGACCAGATACGGCGTCGGCGCCGGCTCGGCGAGCACGCGCGGCACGTCCTTCGCCGCCTCGGCGAGCAGCGCGAGCGCCTGCTCGACGTCGTTCGTGTACGCGACCTGCACCGCGAGCTTCGCATAGCCGCGCGTCAGGTACGACGACTGGTTCTGCACGACGTCGGTGATCAGCTTCTCGTTCGGAATCAGCGTCTCGTTGCCGTCGAGGCCGCGCACGACCGTATAGCGCGTACGGATCTGCGTGACGACGCCCTGCAGGCCGCCGACGCTGATCGCATCGCCGAGCCGCAGCGACCGGTCGAGCAGGATGATGAAGCCCGACACGTAGTTGCTCGCGATCTTCTGCAGCCCGAAGCCGAGGCCGACGCCCACCGCGCCGCCGAACACGCCGAGCACCGTCACGTCGATGCCGACCAGCGACAGCCCGATCAGGATCGCCGCGAACACGAGCAGCGCGCGGCCGACCCGCGACAGCACGACCTTCAGGTTCGCATCGAGCGTGCTCGCGCGCGCAAGCCGCTCCTCGAGCACCGAGCCGAGCCACATCGCGACCATCAGCGTCACGCACACCCACAGCGCGCCGGAGATCAGCGACAGCAGCGTCAGGTGCGCGTTCGCGACGCGGAACTGCACGCTGTCGAGCCAGTCGAGCACGTCGCGCTGGATGCCGAGCACGGTCAGCACCATCGCGGCCCACACGATCACCGACACGATCTTCTCGACGATCGACAGCCACGCATGCGTGTGGCCGTCGCGCGCGAACACGCGCCGCGCGAAGAAGAACAGCACGTAGATCAGCCCGATGCCGAACAGCGGCACGAGTGCGAGCGACAGCAGCGACGTCGACATGAACGGCTCGAACGCGAGCTGCGCGGCCAGCACGACGAGGCCGCCGAACAGCGGGAACAGCGCGCGCTTCAGGCTTTGCGCGCCCGCGCCGGGCATGCGGCCGGCAGCCCGCCGGCGCGCGTCGATGCGGCCGTGCACGAAGCGCGCCGCGACCCACGCGAAGCACAGCGCGCCGACCAGGATCGCCGCCTGCCAGATCATCACCGGCTGGTTGAAGTCGCGGATCACCGACGCGAGGCGGTGCGACAGCAGTCGGTTCTCCATCATCCGTGCCCTGCTCCGTTACTGCGCCGCGCGCCGCTCGAGCACCGCGGCGAAGAAGCCGTCGGTCGCGTGGCGATGCGGCCACAGCGACAGGTAGTCGCCCGTCTCGAGTTCGATGCGCTGGTCGGCCAGCACCTTCTGCGCGGGCACCAGCACGAAGTCCGGATGATCGGCGAGGAACTGCTCGACGATGCGCTCGTTCTCCGCGTCGAGCACGCTGCAGGTCGCGTAGACGAGCCGGCCGCCCTTCTTCACGAGGCGCGCCGCGCTCGCGAGGATCGACGCCTGCTTCGGCGTCAGCTCGTCGATCGACGTGCGCGTCTGGCGCCATTTCAGATCCGGATTGCGGCGCAGCGTGCCGAGGCCGCTGCACGGCGCGTCGACCAGCACGCGGTCGATCTTGCCGGCGAGCCGCTTGATCTTCGCGTCGTGCTCGCTGTCGATCAGCACCGGGTTCACGTTCGACAGCCCGCTGCGCGCGAGGCGCGGCTTCAGCTTGGCGAGACGCTTTTCCGATACGTCGAAGGCGTAGAGGCGGCCGGTCGAGCGCATCATCGCGCCGAGCGCGAGCGTCTTGCCGCCCGCGCCCGCGCAGAAATCGACGACCATCTCGCCGCGGCGCGGTGCGACCAGCGAGCACAGCAGCTGGCTGCCCTCGTCCTGCACCTCGATCTGGCCCTCCTCGAACAGCTTCAGGCGCGTGAGCGCCGGCTTGCCGACCACGCGCACGCCGAACGGCGCGAACGGCGTCGCGCCGGCATCGATGCCGTTCGCGCGCAGCGCGTCGATCACCTGGTCGCGCGACGCCTTCAGCGCGTTCGCGCGCAGGTCCAGCGGCGCCGGATAATTCAGCGCGGCCGCGAGCTGCGCAAGCTCCTCGGCTTCGAAGCGGTTGGACAGCGCCTGCTGGATCCAGTCCGGCAGGTTCGTGCGGATGCGCACCGGCAGGCTGGCCGGATCGATCTTCGACACGTGCTCGAGCCACGCCGCCTCGGCCGGCGACACGAACGGCTTCAGCGCGTTGCGGCCCATCGTCTGCATCAGCCCGAGCAGCGTCAGGCGCCGTGCGGGGCTGCCCGTGCCGCTTTCGGCGAGATGCGCGAACTCCATCTTCCGGCGCAGCACCGCGAACACGGCCTCGGCGATCACGCCGCGCTCGGCGTGGCCGAGCTTCGGATGCGCGCGGAAGAACCGGCTCGTCGTCGCGTCGGCGGGGCCGGCGAACTTCAGCACTTCGGCCAGCAAAGTCTCGGTCTGGCCGATCAGGAATCCGTGCAGCTTCATACGCCCTCACTCGTTTCGGGTTGCAGTTGGTCCGCGAAAATCCAGCGCGCCTCTTCCGGCGCCACGACCGCACGGCCGTCCTCGAGGCGCAGGCGCCCTTCGACGAACCAGCGCACCGCGCGCGGATACAGCACATGCTCGACCGTCAGCACGCGCTGCGCGAGCGCGGCCGCGTCGTCGCCGGCGCGCACCGGCACCGCGCCCTGCGCGACGATCGCGCCGCTGTCGAGTTCGGGAATCACGAAATGCACGGTCGCGCCATGCAGCGCAACACCGGCGTCGAGCGCCTGCTGGTGCGTATGGATGCCCTTGAAGCTCGGCAGCAGCGACGGGTGGATGTTCAGCAGCCGCCCCTCGAATCGTCTGACGAATTCGGGCGTCAGGATGCGCATGAAGCCGGCGAGCACGACCAGATCGGGCGCGAAGCGGTCGATCTCGGCGGCGAGCGCCGCATCGAAGCTGTCGCGGCTGTCGAACGAGCGATGGTCGACCACCGCGGTCGCCACCCCGTGCGACGCGGCAAAGGCCAGGCCGGCCGCATCGGGCCGGTTGGCGATCACGGCCGCAACCTGGGCCGGCCAACGCTCCTGCGCGCATGCGCGGACGATGGCCTCCATGTTGCTGCCGCGACCGGAAATCAGGATCACGAGTTTTTTCATCCGCGAATTTTACCATTCGGCCCTGCGTTTCCCGCCTCCTCAGCCGCCCGGCCGCCCGAACGTTTATAATCTTCTGCTTTGCGGCACTTCACCGCCCATTCCCCGACGCTGCATCCGCTATCGTGAAAGTCTTCCGCGGCCTGCCCAACGCCGAGAGCCGCGCGCCGTGCGCGCTGACGATCGGCAACTTCGACGGTGTCCATCGCGGCCACCAGGCCCTGCTCGCGCGCGTGCGCGCGGCAGCGGATGCGCGCGGCCTGCCCGTGTGCGTGATGACCTTCGAGCCGCACCCGCGCGAGTTCTTCAATCCGGCCGGCGCGCCGCCGCGCATCGCGATGCTGCGCGACAAGCTCGAGGCGCTGCGCGACCACGGCGTCGACCGCGTCGTCGTCGAGCATTTCAACCACACGTTCGCGAGCCAGACGCCGCAGGCGTTCGTCGAGCGCACGCTGGTCGGCGGGCTGCACACGCGCTGGATGATGGTCGGCGACGATTTCTGCTACGGCGCGAAGCGTGCGGGCACCTTCGACACGCTGAAGGCGGCCGGCGAGCAGTACGGTTTCGAAGTCGAGCAGATGGGCACGATCGCCGGCAGCGACGGCACGCGCATCTCGAGTTCCGGCGTGCGCGCCGCGCTCGCGGCGGGCGATCTCGACGCGGCCGCGAGCGCGCTCGGCCACGGCTATGCGATCAGCGGCCATGTCGCGCACGGGCTGAAGCTCGGCCGCGACCTCGGCTTCCCGACGCTGAACCTGCCGATCGCGCACAAGCGGCCGGCGCTCGCGGGCATCTTCGTCGTGCAGGTGCACGGCCTCGGCCCGGCGCCGCTGCCGGGCGTCGCGAGCCTCGGCCTGCGCCCGACCGTCGACGATTCCGGCCGCGTGCTGCTCGAAGTCCACCTGCTCGACTGGCACGGCGACGCATACGGCAAGCTGATCCGCGTCGAATTCCTGAAGAAGCTGCGCGACGAGGCGAAGTTCGACGATCTCGAGGCGCTGTCGCGCGCGATCGCGCTGGACGTCGCGAATGCGCGCGCGTACTTCGCCGGGCGCGACCGTGCGCCGGGCAGCCGCGCGACCGGCTTCGCGACGTCGGCGACCGACCGAATTAGCTGATCCGGCCGGCGGCGCGCGTGCGCCGCATCCCCGCGCCGCCGCTTGCGCGCGCACACCCGATTCACGACGCACGAGCGTCCCCCCGATTGAGATAGCGATCCCATCATGAGCAACAAGAAAGCCGATTCGAAACCGCAGGCCAAGTATCCGGTCAACCTGCTCGACACGCCGTTCCCGATGCGCGGCGACCTGCCCAAGCGCGAGCCGCAGTGGGTCAAGGAATGGGAGGAGCGCGGCATCTACGAGAAGATCCGTGCGGCCAGCAAGGGCCGGCCGAAGTTCATCCTGCACGACGGCCCGCCGTATGCGAACGGCGACATCCACCTCGGCCACGCCGTCAACAAGATCCTGAAGGACATCGTCGTGAAGTCGCGCAACATGGCCGGCTTCGACGCGCCGTACGCGCCGGGCTGGGACTGCCACGGGATGCCGATCGAGATCCAGATCGAGAAGCAGTTCGGCAAGTCGCTGCCGGCCGCCGAAGTGATGACCAAGGCGCGCGCGTACGCGACCGAGCAGATCGAGAAGCAGAAGGTCGGCTTCAAGCGTCTCGGTGTGCTCGGCGACTGGGCGAACCCGTACAAGACGATGAACTTCGTCAACGAAGCGGAAGAAATCCGCGCGCTCGGCAAGATCATCGAGAAGGGCTACGTCTATCGCGGCCTGAAGCCGGTGAACTGGTGTTTCGACTGCGGCTCGGCGCTCGCCGAAGCGGAAGTCGAGTACAAGGACCGCACCGACCCGACGATCGACGTGATGTTCCCGTTCGCGGAACCGGAAAAGACCGCGCAGGCATTCGGCCTGCCGGCGCTTCCGCGCGCGGAAGGCGGCATCGTGATCTGGACCACCACGCCGTGGACGATCCCCGCGAACCAGGCGCTGAACCTGCATCCGGAAATCGTCTACGCGCTGGTCGATACCGAGCGCGGGCTGCTGATCGTCGCCGAAGAGCGCGTCGCCGCGTGCCTGGAAGAGTTCAAGCTGACCGGCAGCGTCGTCGCGACCGCGCCGGGCGTGAAGCTCGTCAACCTGCGCTTCCACCATCCGCTCGCCTCGGCTCACCCGGGCTACAAGCGCACGGCGCCCGTCTATCTCGGCGACTACGTGACGACCGACACCGGCACCGGCGTCGTGCACTCGTCGCCCGCATACGGCGTCGAGGACTTCATCTCGTGCAAGACGCACGGCATGACCGACTCCGACATCATCAACCCGGTGATGGGCGACGGCCGCTACATCGAATCGCTGCCGCTGTTCGGCGGCCTGTCGATCTGGGACGCGAACCCGAAGGTCGTCGACGCGCTGCGCGACGCCGGCACGCTGCTGCGCAGCGAGAAGTACACGCACAGCTACATGCACTGCTGGCGCCACAAGACGCCGATCATCTATCGCGCGACGTCGCAGTGGTTCGCCGGGATGGACGTCACGCCGCGCGAAGGCGGCAAGACGCTGCGCGAGACCGCGCTCGAAGGCGTCGAGGCCACCGCGTTCTATCCGTCGTGGGGCAAGCAGCGCCTGTTCAGCATGATCGCGAACCGTCCCGACTGGACGCTGTCGCGCCAGCGCCAGTGGGGCGTGCCGATGGCGTTCTTCGTGCACAAGGAAACCGGCGAGCTGCATCCGCGCACGCTCGAGCTGCTCGAGGAAGTCGCGAAGCGCGTCGAGCAGTCGGGCATCGAGGCGTGGCAGACGCTCGACGCGCGCGAGCTGATCGGCGACGACGCGAACCTGTACGAGAAGAACCGCGACACGCTCGACGTGTGGTTCGACTCCGGCACGACGCACTGGCACGTGCTGCGCGGCTCGCACAAGGACCAGCTGCAGTTCCCGGCCGACCTCTACCTCGAGGGCTCGGACCAGCATCGCGGCTGGTTCCACTCGTCACTGCTGACCGCGTCGATGCTCGACGGCCGCGCGCCGTACAAGGGCCTGCTCACGCACGGCTTCACGGTCGACGGCGAAGGCCGCAAGATGAGCAAGTCGCTCGGCAACGGCATCGATCCGCATGAAGTCGCGAACCGCCTCGGCGCGGAAATCATTCGCCTGTGGATCGCATCGACCGACTATTCGGGCGAGCTCGCGATCTCCGAGGAAATCCTGAAGCGCGTCACGGAAGGCTATCGCCGCATCCGCAACACGCTGCGCTTCCTGCTCGCGAACCTGTCCGACTTCGACTACGCGCAGCACGCGGTGCCGGCCGACGAATGGCTCGAGATCGATCGCTACGCGGTCGCGTTCTCCGCGCAGCTGCAGACCGAGCTGCTCGCGCACTACGAGAAGTACGAATTCCACCCGGTCGTCGCGAAGCTGCAGACGTACTGCTCGGAAGACCTCGGCGGCTTCTACCTCGACGTGCTGAAGGACCGCCTGTACACGAGCGCGCCCGACTCGCGCGCGCGCCGCTCCGCGCAGACGGCGCTGTTCCACCTGACCCAGGGCCTGCTGCGCGTGCTCGCGCCGTTCCTGTCGTTCACGGCCGAAGAAGCCTGGAAGGTGTTCCAGCCGGCCAGCGACACGATCTTCACGGAAACCTACTACGCGTATCCGGAAGTCGCCGACGCCGCCGCGCTGATCGACAAGTGGGCGCTGCTGCGCGACGTGCGCGGCAACGTGACGAAGGCGCTCGAGGAAGCGCGCACCGCGAACCGCATCGGCTCGTCGCTGCAGGCCGAAGTGACGGTGCACGCGAGCGGCGCGCGCTACGATGCGCTCGCGAGCCTCGGCGAGGATCTGAAGTTCGTGCTGATCACGTCGGCCGCGACGGTCGTCAAGGTCGACGACGAAGCGCAGGAAGGCGTCGACGTGGCTGCGTCGAAATATCAAAAGTGCGAACGCTGCTGGCACTACCGCGAGGACGTCGGCGCGCACGCCGACCACCCGACGCTGTGCGGCCGCTGCTTCTCGAACCTGTTTGAAAACGGCGAAATCCGGAGCGCTGCTTAAATATGGCGAAAACCCTGTCGAAACCGGCCAGCGGCGCACTCGCGCCCTGGCTCGGCATTTCGCTGATCGTGATCCTGTTCGACCAGCTGTCGAAGATCGCGATCCTGAAAACGTTCGCGTACGGCGCGCAGCATGCGCTGACGTCGTTCTTCAACCTCGTGCTGGTGTACAACCGCGGCGCCGCGTTCGGCTTCCTGTCGACCGCGAGCGGCTGGCAGCGCTGGGCGTTCACCGCGCTCGGCATCGGCGCGACGCTCGTGATCTGCTTCCTGCTGAAGCGCCACGGCCACCAGCGGCTGTTCAGCCTGTCGCTCGCGCTGATCCTCGGCGGCGCGCTCGGTAACGTGATCGACCGGATCATCTACGGCCACGTGATCGACTTCCTCGATTTCCATCTCGGCACGTGGCACTTCCCGGCGTTCAACCTTGCCGATTCCGCGATCACGATCGGCGCGGTGCTGCTGGTCTACGACGAACTGCGTCGCGTGCGCGGCGCGCGCTAAGCGCGCATACTCTGCGTCGACGGCCGGCCGCGCGCCGGCCGCCGGCCGTCTCGTTCGACCCTTGGAGACCTGAGTTGGCACACGCGGAACTCGCAGGAAAACACCTCGTTCTCGGCCTGACGGGCGGCATCGCCTGCTACAAGATCGCCGAGCTCACCCGGCTGCTGACCAAGGCAGGCGCGACCGTGCAGGTCGCGATGACCGAAGCGGCCGCCCAGTTCATCACGCCCGTCACGATGCAGGCGCTGTCCGGCCGGCCCGTCTACACGAGCCAGTGGGACGCGCGCATCGACAACAACATGGCGCACATCGACCTGTCGCGCGAAGCCGACGCGATCGTGATCGCGCCCGCGTCGACCGATTTCCTCGCGAAGCTCGCGCACGGCTTCGCAGACGATCTGCTGTCGACGCTGTGCGTCGCACGCGATTGCCCGCTGCTGGTCGTGCCCGCGATGAACCGCCAGATGTGGCAGAACCCGGCCACGCAGCGCAACGTCGCGCAACTGCGCGCCGACGGCGTGTCGGTGCTCGGCCCCGATTCGGGCGCGCAGGCGTGCGGCGAAGTCGGCGACGGCCGCATGCTCGAGCCCGAGGCGATCTACGAAGCGATCGTTTCCCATTTCCAGCCGAAGCGGCTCGCGCACCGCCGCGTGCTGATCACGGCCGGCCCGACCTTCGAACCGCTCGACCCGGTGCGCGGCCTGACGAACCGCTCGAGCGGCAAGATGGGCTTCGCGCTCGCGCGCGCCGCGCAGCAGGCCGGCGCCGAAGTCCATCTGGTCGCGGGGCCGGTCGCGCTCGACACGCCGTGGGGCGTGTACCGCGAGGACGTGCAGACCGCGCAGCAGATGTACGACGCCGTGATGAACGCGGTCAACGATGCCGACATCTTCATCGCGGTCGCCGCAGTCGCCGACTGGCGCGTCGCGCAGCCGGCCGAGCACAAGATGAAGAAAACGACCGACCGCAAGATGCCGCAGCTCGAATTCGTCGAGAACCCCGACATCCTCGCGTCGGTCGCCGCGCTGCCCGATCCGCCGTTCTGCGTCGGGTTCGCAGCCGAGAGCGGCGACCTCGACGTGCACGGCGACGAGAAGCGCAAGCGCAAGAACGTGCCGCTGCTGGTCGGCAACCTCGGCCCGCTGACGTTCGGCCGCGACGACAACGAGGTCGTGCTGTTCGAGGCGTCCGGCCTCACGCGGCTGCCGCGTGCGCCGAAGGACGAACTCGCGCACGCGCTCGTCGACGAAATCGCGAAGCGCCTGCCCGACAACCGCCTGATCTGATCCCTCGCGCGGCGGCACGCGCCGCCGCGCCCTTTCCGACCGAATCGACGACCGCATGAAACTCGACCTGAAGATTCTCGACGCGCGCATGCGCGACTACCTGCCCGCCTACGCGACCACCGGCAGCGCCGGCCTCGACCTGCGCGCGTGCCTCGACGCGCCGCTGACGCTCAAGCCGGGCGAAACGGCGCTCGTGCCGACCGGTCTCGCGATCCACCTGGCCGACCCCGGCTACGCGGCGCTGATCCTGCCGCGCTCGGGCCTCGGCCACAAGCACGGCATCGTGCTCGGCAATCTGGTCGGGCTGATCGACTCCGACTATCAGGGCCAGCTGATGATCTCGACGTGGAACCGCGGCCAGACCGAGTTCGTGCTGAACCCGTTCGAGCGGCTCGCGCAACTCGTGATCGTGCCGGTCGTGCAGGCGCAGTTCAACATCGTCGACGACTTCGCGCAGAGCGAGCGCGGTGCCGGCGGGTTCGGCAGCACCGGTCGCCACTGAGCGTCGTACCGGATACGCAAAAGGGCCCGCGGGCCCTTTTTTGTTGCTCGCCGTCCGGGCGCGCCGCGCGTCAGTCGTCGACGCGCTGTGCGATCCGTGCGGGCGTCATGCCGCGCTGCCGCTGCTGCGCGAGCATCGCATAGGCCACCATCGCGACGAGCACGCCGAGCAGCACCGCCGACGATCCGACCGTGCCGAGCGCGAGGCCGCCCTTGGCGATCGGCTTCGTCAGCAAGTCGCCGACCGTCGCGCCGAATGGCCGCGTCAGCACGAACGCGGCCCAGAACAGCAGCACACCGGAGATCCGCGTGAAGTAGTGTGCGACCACGATCGCCGCAATCAGGCCGCCGATCAGCAGCGCACCGCCGCCGAAGCCGAGGCCGGAACTGTCCGCGAGGAAATCGCCGAGCGCGGTGCCAAGCGTGTTCGAGAACAGGATCGCGATCCAATAGAGCATCTCGACCTTGCGCGTCCGGATCCGGTCGACCGACAGCGATTCGCCGCTCAGTCGCCAGATCACGAAGATCGACAGCAGGATCGCGACGAGAATCGATGCGCCGAGCGCGTAGCCGAGCCCGAGCGTGCGGTCCATGAAGTCGGACATCGTCGTGCCGGCCGTGCTGGTCGCGACGATCACCGCCCAGTAGATCGCCGGCCGATAGCGTGTGGTGCGCATCTGCGCGCCGAGCGTGACGAGGAAGAAACCGAACAGCAGGATCGAGCTCATCGCATAGCCGACGTTCAGCGTCATCGACAGCAGGTCGCCGCCGGTTTCGCCGAGCGTCGTCGCGCAGATCTTCATGATCCAGAACGCGAGCGTGATTTCGGGAAGTTTTTTCATTCGAACCTCGTGCGGAAACGCAGCGCGCGGCCGTACCGCGCGCATCGCAGACAGGCTCGAATGTAATCGCCGACGGCTTAACGCAACCTTAGCATTCGCCGGACAGGCGGCGCCGCGTGCCGGCGCCGTATCGCGCAGCGCACCGCCGCGGCCTCAGCGTGCGTGTTCGTGCCGGTAACGCAGCACATACGCGCCCACGAGCAGCACGACGAACGCGACGCCGACCACCATCGTCATCCGGAACTCGCGCGTGAACGCGGTCGTCAGCAGGATCGCCGCGACGAGCCCCGCACCGAGCAGGCTGCCGAACGGGTGCGCCCACATCCGGAACGCGAGCGCGGGGCCGCGATACTTCGCACGAAAGCGGAGGTGCGTGACGAAGATCATCATCCACGTGAACAGCGCGCCGAACATCGCGATCGCCATCATCACGGTGAACGCGGTATCGGGCGACAGCGCGACCAGCACGGCCGCAACCGCGACGCCGCTGGTCGAGATCCACAGCGCCGCGCGCGGCACGCCGTTCGCGCCGAGGCGGCCGAACACGGCCGGCGCGAGCCGCGCACGCGACAGGCTGAACATCATCCGCGTCGTCACGTACAGCTGGCTGTTCATCGCCGACAGCGCCGCGATCAGCAGCACGAAGTTGATCACGCCCGCCGCATAGGGCACGTGCGTCGCAGCCATCACCTTCACGAACGGGCTCTCGTCGGTGCCGGCCTGCGTCCACGGCACGATCGCGAGCATCAGCGACAGCGTCAGCAGGTAGAACAGCACGAGGCGGAATACCGTCGAGCGAAACGCGCGCGTCACCGCGTGCTGCGGATCGCGCGCTTCGCCGGCCGCAATCGCGACCGCCTCGATGCTCATGTAGCTGAAGATCGCGACGATCACCGCGACCCAGGTGCCCCATGGCCCCTTCGGCATGAAGCCGCCGTGCGCGGTGTAGTTGGCGAAGCCGATGCCGGACGCGGCCGGCGCCGACCATACCAGATAGGCGCCCAGCACCACGAACACGACAATTGCCGCGATCTTCAGCAAAGAGAACGCATATTCGACCGATCCGTACAGCGTGACGCTCGCCAGGTTCACCGCGATCAGCAGCGCCGAGAAGCCGATCACCCAGTACCACCCGGGCACGGCCGGAAACCAGTACTTCATGAACACGGCGATCGCGCTGATCTCGGTGCCGATCGCGAACACGACCGCGAACCAGTATGCATAGCGCACGAGAAAGCCGGCCAGCGGGCCGACGTAGTGCTCCGCGTACGCGCCGAACGAACCGGCCGTCGGATGTGCGACCGTCATTTCCGCGAGCGCGCCCATCAGCAGCAGCGCGATCAGCGCGCCGATCGCATACGAAACCAGCACGCTCGGGCCGGCGAGCCCGATCGCGAACCCGCTGCCGAGGAACAGCCCCGTGCCGATCGCGCCGCCGATCGCGATCATCGCCATCTGCCCCGACGTCAGCGCGTGGCGCAAGCCTTGTTCGCGTTCGACGATAGTGTCGAACGACCCTTGTTGTTGTGTCACTGCGTTGCCACTCCCCTGCCCCACCATCGCGCCGCCGGCGCCGGATAAAACGAAACGGCGCGGAGGACTTCCCGCGCCGTTCGCATGAACAACGAATTATCGCTTACTCGACTTCGACCGTCTCTTCGTTCGGCTTGTGCGGCGGATTCGCCAGCTTGTCGAACGACAGCTGCACCTTGTCGTTCTCGTCGACGTCGACCGTCACGTGGCCGCCGTTGACCAGCTTGCCGAACAGCAGCTCGTCGGCCAGCGCGCGACGGATCGTGTCCTGGATCAGCCGCTGCATCGGCCGCGCGCCCATCAGCGGGTCGAAGCCGTGCTTCGCCAGATGCTTGCGCAGCGCGTCGGTGAACAGCGCATCGACCTTCTTCTCGTGCAGCTGCTCCTCGAGCTGGATCAGGAACTTGTCGACCACGCGCATGATGATTTCCTCATCGAGCGAGCGGAAGCTGATGATCGCGTCCAGACGGTTGCGGAACTCCGGCGTGAACAGGCGCTTGATGTCGGTCATCTCGTCGCCCGTCTCGCGGCGCGTCGTGAAGCCGATCGTCGCCTTCTGCATCGACTCGGCGCCCGCGTTCGTCGTCATGATGATGATGACGTTGCGGAAATCCGCCTTGCGGCCGTTGTTGTCCGTCAGCGTGCCGTGGTCCATCACCTGCAGCAGCACGTTGAAGATGTCCGGATGCGCCTTCTCGATTTCGTCGAGCAGCAGCACGCAATGCGGCTTCTTCGTGACGGCTTCGGTCAGCAGGCCGCCCTGGTCGAACCCGACATAGCCCGGCGGCGCGCCGATCAGGCGGCTCACCGCGTGACGCTCCATGTATTCCGACATGTCGAAGCGGATCAGCTCGATGCCGAGCGTGAACGCGAGCTGGCGCGCCACTTCGGTCTTGCCGACGCCGGTCGGGCCGGAGAACAGGAACGCGCCGATCGGCTTGTCCATCTTGCCGAGGCCCGCGCGCGCCATCTTGATCGAGGCCGCGAGCGCGTCGATCGCCGGATCCTGGCCGAACACGACGCTCTTCAGGTCGCGGTCGAGCGTCTGCAGCTTGCTGCGATCGTCCTGCGACACGCTCTGCGCCGGCACGCGCGCGATCTTCGAGATGATTTCCTCGATCTCGCTCTTGCCGATCGTCTTCTTCTGCTTCGACTTCGGCAGGATGCGCTGCGCGGCGCCCGCTTCGTCGATCACGTCGATCGCCTTGTCCGGCAGGTGACGGTCGGTGATGAAGCGCGCTGACAGTTCGGCAGCGGCCGACAGTGCGCCCGACGAATACTTGACGCCGTGGTGCTCCTCGAAGCGCGACTTCAGCCCGCGCAGGATCGCGACCGTCTGCTCGACGCTCGGCTCCGTCACGTCGACCTTCTGGAAACGCCGCGACAGCGCCGCATCCTTCTCGAAGATGCCGCGATACTCGGTGAAGGTGGTCGCGCCGATGCACTTGAGCGTGCCCGACGACAGCGCCGGCTTCAGCAGGTTCGACGCATCGAGCGTGCCGCCCGACGCGGCGCCCGCGCCGATCAGCGTGTGGATCTCGTCGATGAACAGGATCGCGTGCGGACGCTCCTTCAGCTCCTTCAGCACCGTCTTCAGACGCTGCTCGAAATCGCCGCGATACTTGGTGCCCGCGAGCAGCGCGCCCATGTCGAGCGAGTACACCTGCGCGTTCGCGAGGATGTCCGGCACCTCGCCGCGCGTGATGCGGTACGCGAGGCCTTCGGCGATCGCGGTCTTGCCCACGCCGGCCTCGCCGACCAGCAGCGGATTGTTCTTGCGGCGACGGCACAGCACCTGCACGACGCGCTCGACCTCGGGCTCGCGCCCGATCAGCGGATCGATCCGGCCGTCCTTCGCCATCTGGTTCAGGTTCTGCGTGAACTGCGCGAGCGGGGTTTCCTTCTGCGCGTTCGCGTCTTCGCTTTCCGCGCTCGCATCGCTCGACTTCGCGGCTTCGCCGCTGTTGGTCTTGGCGATGCCGTGCGAAATGAAGTTCACGACGTCGAGACGCGTCACGCCCTGCTGCTGCAGGTAGTAGACGGCGTGCGAATCCTTCTCGCCGAAGATCGCGACCAGCACGTTCGCGCCGGTGACTTCCTTCTTGCCGTTCGACGTCGACTGGACGTGCATGATCGCGCGCTGGATCACGCGCTGGAAACCGAGCGTCGGCTGGGTATCGACATCGTCGGTGCCCGGCACGGTCGGTGTGTTGTCGTGGATGAAATTGCGCAGGTTCTGACGCAGATCCTCGATGTTGGCCGCACATGCGCGCAACACCTCGGCTGCCGTGGGATTATCCAGCAGGGCCAGCAGCAGATGCTCGACCGTAATGAACTCATGGCGCGCCTGGCGTGCTTCCATGAACGCCATGTGCAGGCTGACTTCCAATTCCTGGGCAATCATGCTTCCTCCATCACGCACTGCAGCGGATGCCCGGCCTGCCGCGCATGGGTAACGACTTGCTCAACCTTGGTCGACGCGATGTCCCGCGTATAGACCCCACAAACCCCTCGCCCTTCGCGATGGACCTTCAGCATGATCTGCGTGGCCGTCTCGCGATCCTTCTTGAAATACTCCTGCACAACCATCACGACGAACTCCATCGGCGTGAAGTCGTCGTTGAGCAACACCACCTTGTACATCGAAGGTGGCTTCAGCTTCTGCTCCTTGCGTTCCAGGACGGTGCTGTCCTGCTTGTCCGGGATAATCGCCATACACCCATTCTAAACAACTCGGACAGGCCCGCAATCCTGCCATTACCCGACCGATCGGCCGGCGCCCTCCCCGGTCTCCCGGAACACGCGAACGTCCTCGCGCCATGCGAAAGCCGGCTGCGGTGCCGGCTTTCACGCGTGGCGCGGAACACGAACCTTCTCGGGGAATCGCACCGGAACGTCGTATCCGCATCCAGTATCCCACAAGCCGGGACGACTCGAACGCGTGTCACTCGAGCCTGGTATATGAGCCGATTATGCGACTTTTCAAGTCCCCGCGCTTGGCCGCATGCTGCAAAGCAAAGCCGGAAAAACCCTGAAAATGGGTTCTTTACAACGTCCCCCTATACGTCTAAAAATTTTCTTGACACCCAAATAAAGAGCGCCAACAATCAAGCTGGCACTTTTTTCAAATTGCCGGCAGGCGATATGAAAGAGGCCGAGGTGAGCTTGTGAGGGGGGAACGGCTGTATTTTCCGGTCGTTTAGCTTTTCGAGCGTGCTCGTGGTAAGTAGCGACTGTGTGACAGGGGAAGTAGGTATGGCAACTGGTATTGTCAAATGGTTCAACGACGCGAAGGGCTTCGGTTTCATCACCCCCGACGAGGGCGGTGAAGATCTGTTTGCGCACTTCTCGGCCATCAACATGCAGGGTTTCAAGACCCTGAAGGAAGGTCAGAAGGTCAGCTTCGAGGTCGTCCAAGGACCGAAAGGCAAGCAAGCTTCGAATATCCAGGCCGCCTGAGGGCAACGGATTTCGGATGAAGAAACCCGGCTGAATGCCGGGTTTCTTTTTTTGTGATTCGCCAAAGCGCTGCGGCGATTGGCCGGTCATTTTGCACAATCACGGCGCATGCGCCGTGATTGTCGGAATGGACGCACAGATCGCTTCGGCAATGCGCGCCTTCGTTTCACGATCGCGATTGCCGTCATCACGGCGCAATATTCGCGCGAGCGTTTTTCTGCGCGCCGCTACCAGTTGTACGACGCGCCGGCGCCCCACGTCGTCGCCGCATTCAGGCTCGCGCCGGCACGCAGCTTCAGGTTCGCGCCGATGCGCATCGATGCGCCCAGCGCAACGGCCTGGTAGCCCATGTAGCCGCCCGTCCCGATGCCGAGCGCGACCGTCCTGCCGACATCGGCATCCGGAATCATCGACAGCGCGGTCGCAGCCGCGACGCCCCCGTATGCGCGCCGCGCCACGGCGTGGAGCTGACGCAGGTTGACGGCGTCGGAGGGCAGCACGCCATCCGCGACGTGGGCGAGCTTGCGCTCGCGTCCGGGTGCACCGATCGACACCGTATCGTCCCGATCCACGATCGCGCCGTGACCGAGCGCGACCGCGTTCGCGCCGCTCGCCACGGCGTGCGCGCCCAGCGCCACGCTCTGCACGCCCGCCGCCGACGCTCCGCTGCCGAGGCTCGCAGCGGCATCGCCGCCAGCCGCCGCGTCGCCCCCGAGCGCGATGCTGCGCGAACCGTGCGCCTGCGCGCGGGCGCCGAGCGCGACGCCGCTGTCGGCGCTCGCGCGGGCGCCCGCACCGAGCGCGGTGCTGCCGACACCGTCGGCCCGTGCGCCCGCGCCGGCCGCGACGCCGTTGACGGCGGTCGCATGCGCGCCGGCGCCGACCGCAACGCTGCGGTCCGTCGCCGCGACCGCGCTCTGCCCGAGCGCCAGACTCGCCGCGCCTGCTGCGGCCGCATCGGCGCCGAATGCGGCAGCGCCGACGCCCGCGGCGCGCGCCGACACGCCGACCGCCGCGCCATCCATGCCGCTCGCATTCGCGTGCGCGCCCACCGCGGTGCCGCGATCCGCCGCCGCATTCGCGGCCATTCCGATCGCGATGCTGTCGAACTGCGCCGCGCTCGCGCCGCTGCCGACCGCAAGCGCGCCGTCCCCCGATGCCGACGCCTCCGCGCCGAACGCCGTGCTGCCGGCGCCGGTTGCAGCGGCTTGCGCGCCGACGGCCGTGCCGTCGATTCCGGCCGCATTCGCGTGTGCGCCGAGCGCGGTGCCTTGATCCGCCGACGCTTGCGCGGCGACGCCGATCGCGATCGCGTCGAACTCGATGGCGCTCGCGCCGCTGCCGAGCGCCACGCTCCCGTCACCGAACGCGGACGCATCTGCGCCAAGCGCCGTACTGGCCGCGCCGGTCGCGCTCGACAGCACGCCCACCGCCGTGCTGCTCGAACTGCGCGCCGTCGCCAGCGTGCCGGCGGCCATGCTTTGCTCGCCCTTCGCCTGCGCGCCGGCGCCGAGCGCGACGCCATCGTCGTGATGCGCGGCCGCCGCGACGCCCACCGCGAGGCTCCCGTCGCCCGCCGCCCACGCACCGGTGCCGAGCGCCGCGCTGTTCACGCCCGCCGCGAGCGCCCGGGCGCCTGTCGCGAAGCTGTCGTGACCCGGCGCCCGCGCACGCGTTGCGGTCGCGATGACCGACGTATCGGCCGCACTGGCATTCGAACCGGTCGCGGACGGTTCGTCGAAACCGCGTTGCGCATACGCGTCGGGGACGGCCCATCCGAGCATGCCCGCCACGCCCGAGGCGAGCATCCGCCGGGTCCGCGCACGCGCGGCGTGCGCCCGCGTTGAACCGACATTCGACCCGAACGTGGTCGGCCTGCCATTCCGGTTTTTCCCGTTTTCCATAGTTATCCTGATTATGTTTTTCGATATTCGGCACGCGCCGATTCCGGCTCGAATCCGGAACCGATTCACGCCGCGCGTCGACCGCCGCCGTTCCCGTGGCCGATCACATCAAGGACACCGCGGACACGCGACTACCGATGATCAGGACTGGTCGCACGAACGGGCGGTCGAAATCGAGTATAGGGACGGCAGACGTCCCGATATATATGACAAGTCCCAATCTTTCCCGGTCGGCTATGCGAATTCGCACTTGACCGATAGCATCGCGCGGAATCGGCCCGAAGCTGCGCGCGCCTCCAGAATGAAAAGGCCGCGCATCGAAACCGATGCGCGGCCTGCTGCCGACGACACGATGCCGCCTGCGTCGGGCATCTCGCCGACGCCGCGACGAACGCTCCGTCAGACGACCTTCAGCGTGCCCATCATCCCCAGATCCTCATGTTCGAGAATGTGGCAATGAAACATGCGCTCGCCGGGCATGTCCTGCGTCGTCAGGATCGTCACGGTTTCGCCGCTGCGCACGTTCACGGTATCGCGCCACGCGCGGAACGGCTCCGGCGTGCGCGCGCCGTCCGAGGCACGCTCGATCACCTGGAACTGCGTGCCGTGCAGATGGAACGGGTGATCCATGTCGGTGGTGTTGCGGATCGTCCAGCGCTCGACGTCGCCGCGCCGGCTGGTCAGCGTCGCGCGGTGCGGCGCGTAGGTCTCGCCGTTGATCGTGAAGCGCATGCCCGCCGGCCGGCCCTGCGCCGCGCCCTTCATCATCGCGTCCATGTCCATCTCCTCGCCGAACGCGACCGTCTTGTTCGCGACCGGTTCGCCGAGCGCCGGCACCGTACGCAGCGTCGCCGGCAGCGCGCGCGGCGCGGCCGGTGCGAACGCGACGTCGGCGAGCGGCAGCGCCGGGTCGGGCGGCAGGCTGCCGTGACCATCGTCGTGCGACATCGCCATCTTGCGGCGATCGTATTCGGCCGCCAGCAGCACCGCGCGGGACGCGCGATCGCCGGCGCGCACCAGCAGCTCCGCGCGTTCGCCCGGCGCGATCAGCAGCGACGTGACCGTGCGCGGCGCGTCGAACAGGCCGCCGTCGGTGCCGACGTGCGCGAACGATCGGCCGTCGTCGAATGCGATGCGCAGATAGCGTGCGCTGCACGCATTCCACACGCGCCAGCGCTCGTCGCCCGCGACGTCGATCCGCGGGCGGCGCGCGCCGTTGACCAGCGCGAACTGGCCTTCGCGGCCGTTCATCCAGTCCATCATGTCGTTCGGCGGGATCGTGCCGTCGCGTGCCAGCTTCAGGTCGGACACGAACAGGTGGCGCTCGGGCCAGCCCGCCAGCGGATCGTCGGCGGCGCGCACGACGAACGGCCCCGCGAGCCCGCGAAACACCTGCTCGGCCGTCATCATGTGCGGATGCGGGTGATACCAGTAGGTGCCGGCGCTCCCCTTCGGCAGCGTGAAGCGGTACACGCGCGACGCGCCGGGCGCGACGGGATCGGACGGGTTGCCGTCCTGCTCTGGCGGCACCGGCAGCCCGTGCCAGTGGATCGTCGACGGCTGCGGCAGCTTGTTGACGAACCGGATCTCGACCGTATCGCCCTCGCGCACGTCGATCAGCGGACCGACGACGGGGCCGTCGGCGCCCGCGCCGTACTGCCAGAACGTGGTCGGTCGCGCGCCGCGCAGCAGCGGGCGCGCGACCGGCTGGGCGACCAGCGTGGCCCGGAACAGGCCCGGCTCGCGGCTTTCGTTGGCCAGCGTGCGCAACGACGCGAGCGGCGCGCCGGCCGGCAGCGCATCGACGGCCGCGAGCGGCGCGGGCGCGGGCTTGCCGTGTCCGTTGCCGTGTCCGTGCCCCGACATGCCGGCCATGTCGTCCATCCCGTCCATACCGGCCATGCCCGCGTGACCGGCGTGCTGCGCCCATGCGGTGCGCGCGAACAGCGATGCGGCCGCCACGCCGACGGCGTGCGACAGAAAGGTTCTCCGTATCATCAATCGTTCCTCGTTATTCATGCTCGGCCGCGCGACAGCCGCGACGCGAAACTGCGGGCCCGCGCCATCATAACCGGCGGCCCCTATCGAAAATCGTGTGCGCCGGTCGAGCGGCGATACGTCGCAGGCAGCTCGGCCGTCGCGCCGCGCCGACGCGCCCGTGTGTGCCATCGGTGACCGGTATCGTTTCGCTGCAGTAGCGCGGCCCCCAGGCGCCGCCGTCCCTTCTGTTTCCACAGCCGCTGTCGCTCCCCTTGGCTCGCTCACCGGAAACCGCCAATATTTCACGATGCGGAAAGAACCCCTGCGTTATAAAAATTTGTGGTGCACGGCACAAATTCGACGTTTCGCGATGCCGAAAAACGTTCCGCAATACAAAACGACGACTTCAACGCATTGTTTTTGAATGATATTTTTCGTTTCGACAAGTCGCTCTACGCGCACCATTCGAACGGGTCGCGGACGTAGACTTTGTCCCATGCACTGACGCTTCGCGACGGCGGTCGACACGGAACCCGACGCAAGCAGCCAGTCGGGCCACCGCCGGTCGAACCGGCGCACGCCACCACAGAATCGCTTGTGATCAGAAAGGGAGAACGGAAATGATGGGATTTCGCTTTGGTTCAGCGCTCGGGTCGTTCTACATCCTGCCGGGTAACGGCGGCTGGGAAGCGACGTTCGGCAACGCCGTGCTCGGCGCGTTCTCGTGCCCCGAACATGCGGCCGACCACATCTCGCGCGGCGACTGCGCGGCCCTGTCCGAACTCGACACCGCGACGCTCGAAGTGCCGGACGAAATCGCCGAGTGGGAAATCGTCCACGTCTGAATGGCAAGCCTGCCAGGCAAAACGCCCCGGGCATCCGGGGCGTTTTTTGTTTCCGTCGGGCGGCGATCCGTCAGGCCCGCCGCGTCGACGTCTGCCGTTTCCGGCGCATCCGCGCGCCGGCCGGCGTCAGGCCGCGTCGACGATGCCGTTCAGCGTCGCGCTCGGGCGCATCGCCTGGCTCGTCAGCTCGACGTTCGGACGGTAGTAGCCGCCGATGGTCTGCGGCTTGCCCTGCGCGGCCGACAGCTCTTCGAGAATGCGCGCCTCGTTGTCGGCGAGCGCCTTCGCGACGCCTTCGAACTGCGCCTTCAGCGCCGCGTCCTCGGTCTGCTCGGCCAGCGCCTGCGCCCAGTACAGGCACAGGTAGAAGTGGCTGCCGCGGTTGTCGAGGCCGCCGACCTTGCGCGCCGGCGACTTGTTCTCGTCGAGGAACTTGCCGGTCGCCTGGTCGAGCGTCTTCGCGAGCACGAGCGCCTTCGGGTTCTGGTACGCGTTGCCGAGATGCTCGAGCGAAGCGGCGAGCGCGAGGAATTCGCCGAGCGAATCCCAGCGCAGGAAGCCTTCCTCGACGAACTGCTGCACGTGCTTCGGCGCGGAACCGCCGGCGCCCGTCTCGAACATCCCGCCGCCGGCCATCAGCGGCACGATCGACAGCATCTTCGCGCTGGTGCCCAGTTCCATGATCGGGAACAGGTCGGTCAGGTAGTCGCGCAGCACGTTGCCGGTGACCGAGATCGTGTCCTTGCCCGCGCGGATGCGCTCGAGCGAGAAACGCGTCGCTTCGACCGGCGTCATGATGCGGATGTCGAGACCGTTCGTGTCGTGATCCTTCAGGTAGCGCTCGACCTTCGCGATGATCTGCGCGTCGTGCGCGCGGGCCGGATCGAGCCAGAACACGGCCGGCGCGCCGGTCGCGCGTGCGCGGTTCACCGCGAGCTTGACCCAGTCCTGCACCGGTGCGTCCTTGGTCTGGCACATGCGCCAGATGTCGCCCGACTCGACCGCGTGCTCGAGCAGCACGTTGCCGGCTTCGTCGATCACGCGCACGACGCCGTCGGCCGGGATCTGGAACGTCTTGTCGTGCGAACCGTATTCCTCGGCCGCCTGCGCCATCAGGCCGACGTTCGGCACGCTGCCCATCGTGACCGGATCGAACGCGCCGTGCTGCTTGCAGTCGTCGATCACGGCCTGGTACACGCCGGCGTAGCAGCGGTCCGGAATCACGGCCTTCGCGTCGTACAGCTCGCCGTCCGGACCCCACATGCAGCCCGACTCGCGGATCATCGCCGGCATCGATGCGTCGACGATCACGTCGCTCGGCACGTGCAGGTTCGTGATGCCCTTGTCCGAGTTGACCATCGCGAGGCGCGGGCGCACCGCGTACTCGGCCTTGACGTCGGCTTCGATCGCTTCGCGCGTGTCGGCCGGCAGGTCCTTCAGGCGCGCGTACAGGTCGCCGATCCCGTTGTTCGGGTTGAAGCCGGCCTGCGCCAGCACGTCCGCGTGCTTGGCGAGCGCGTCGCGGTAGAACACCGACACGAAATGGCCGAACAGGATCGGATCGGAGACCTTCATCATGGTCGCCTTCAGGTGCACCGAGAACAGCACGTCCTGCGCCTTCGCGTCGGCGATCTGCGCCTCGATGAAGCTGCGCAGCGCCTTGCGGCTCATCACCGACGCGTCGATCACTTCACCGGCCTTCACGGCCGTCTTTTCCTTCAGCACCTTCTTCACGCCGTCGGCGGTCGTCAGCTCGATCTTCACGCTGCCGGCGTCGGCGATCAGCGCCGACTTCTCGCTGCCGTAGAAGTCGCCTTCGCTCATGTGCGCGACGTGCGCCTTCGAGGTCGGCTTCCAGGCGCCCATCTTGTGCGGATGCTTGCGGGCGTAGTTCTTGACCGACAGCGGCGCGCGGCGGTCGGAATTGCCTTCGCGCAGCACCGGGTTCACCGCGCTGCCCTTGATCTTGTCGTAACGGGCCTTGACGGCCTTCTCTTCTTCGGTCGACGGCTCTTCCGGATAGGCCGGCAGCTTGTAGCCCTGCGCCTGCAGTTCGGCGATCGCGGCCTTCAGCTGCGGCACCGATGCGCTGATGTTCGGCAGCTTGATGATGTTCGCTTCCGGCTTCAGCGTGAGCTGGCCCAGTTCGGCCAGATCGTCGGAACCCTTCTGCTCGGGCGGCAGCACGTCTGCGAATGCCGCGATGATGCGGCCGGCGAGCGAGATGTCGCGCGTCTCGACGGCGACGCCGGACGAACGCGTGAAGGCCTTGACGATCGGCAGCAGCGAATAGGTCGCGAGCGCGGGCGCTTCGTCGGTGAGGGTGTAGATGATCTTGGGCGATGTGGACATGGTCGATGCGTTGCTACGTGAAAATGGGACTGAAGAGCGCCGGCGGTAACCGGCGGGGAGCGACCGGGTCGGTCGCGAAAGGGGCGCCGGCTCAACCGGGCGGTGGTGTTGCGAGGGCCGTCATGTTCTACCTTGCAGGGCTTGCGGGCCGCCTCGCGGCGCCGCGGCCCGGATCCCGGGCCGCCCTGCCAAACCTGCCATCCACGAAACGCCCCGGCGCCGGCAGCAGCGCCGGGGCGGCCGGCTGCGCGCCGGCCCACCCCGCAAGGGGCCTTACATGTTCTCGATCAGCACTTCGCCGAAGCCCGAGCACGACACCTGCGTCGCGCCTTCCATCAGGCGCGCGAAGTCGTACGTGACGCGCTTCTGCAGGATCGACTTCTCCATCGCGGCGATGATCGTGTCGGCCGCTTCGGTCCAGCCGAGGTGGCGCAGCATCATTTCCGCCGACAGGATCTCGGAACCGGGGTTCACGTAATCCTTGCCTGCGTACTTCGGCGCGGTGCCGTGCGTCGCCTCGAACATCGCGACCGAATCCGACAGGTTCGCGCCCGGCGCGATGCCGATGCCGCCGACCTGCGCGGCCAGCGCGTCGGAGATGTAGTCGCCGTTCAGGTTCAGCGTCGCGATCACGTCGTATTCGGCCGGGCGCAGCAGGATCTGCTGCAGGAACGCGTCGGCGATCGAATCCTTGATCACGATCTCGCCGCCCGTCTTCGGGTTCTTCACGCGCATCCACGGGCCGCCGTCGATCAGCTCGCCGCCGAATTCCTTCTGCGCGAGCGCATAGCCGGCGTCACGGAACAGGCCTTCCGTGAACTTCATGATGTTGCCCTTGTGCACCAGCGTGACCGACTTGCGATCGTTGTCGATCGCGTACTGGATCGCCTTGCGCACCAGGCGCTCGGTGCCTTCGGTCGACACGGGCTTGACGCCGATCCCCGACGTTTCCGGGAAACGGATCTTCTTCACGCCCATCTCGTCCTGCAGGAACTTGATGACCTTCTTCGCCTGCTCCGAGCCGGCCGCCCATTCGATGCCCGCGTAGATGTCTTCCGAGTTCTCGCGGAAGATCACCATGTCGATCTTCTGCGGCTCGCGCACCGGCGACGGAACGCCGTTGAAGTACTGGACCGGGCGCAGGCACACGTACAGGTCGAGCTCCTGGCGCAGCGCGACGTTCAGCGAACGGATCCCGCCGCCGACCGGGGTCGTCAGCGGCCCCTTGATCGACACCACGTACTCCTTCAGCACCTGCAGCGTCTCGTCCGGCAGCCACACGTCCGGACCGTACACCTTGGTCGCCTTCTCGCCCGCGAAGATCTCCATCCAGTGGATCTTGCGTTTGCCTTTGTAAGCGTGCGCCACCGCCGCATCGACGACCTTGATCATGACCGGCGTGATATCGAAGCCCGTACCGTCGCCTTCGATATAGGGAATGATCGGCTGATCGGAAACGTTGAGCGAGAAATCCTTGTTGACGGTGATCTTGTCACCGCCTTCCGGAACCTTGATGTGCTGATACGGCATGATCGACTCCAGTGACGTGGCTGAGCAGGTGTTGCTGGTCGAAGCTGCGTGCGCGGCGGGGCGACGGATGCGTGCCCTTGACGGCAACAGCGAGCCGCTATTCTAGCGCCCCAACCGGGCACGGCGGCACGAAGCGCGGCGCTGCGTATCAAGTCTTCCCTTATGTCTTATATAAGACAGAGGACTTGCCGTTCCGTATTATGCATTAAGATTCCGCCATTTGCCATAGACTGCCCGCCCCGCCTCGCGCGGCCCGCCGGCCGGACCTCCGCCATGCCCCTGATCGCCCTCAACAAGCCGTTCGGCACGATTTGCCAGTTTTCCGCGCACGAGACGCGGCCGTCGCTCGGCGACTGGGTAAAAACGCCCGGCGTCTATCCGGCCGGCCGGCTCGACGCGGACAGCGAGGGCCTGCTGCTGCTGACCGACGACGGCGCGCTGCAGGCGCGCATCGCGGAGCCGCGCCACAAGCTGGTCAAGCGCTACTGGGCGCAGGTCGACGGCGCGCCGGGCGCGGCCGACCTGAAGGCGCTCGCGCGCGGCGTCGATCTCGGCGACTACGTGACGCGCCCGTGCCGCGCCGAATTCATCGAGCCGCCCGACACGCTGTGGCCGCGCAACCCGCCGATCCGCTACCGCGCCGCGATCCCGACGACCTGGATCGAACTCGCGATCACCGAAGGCAAGAACCGGCAGGTGCGCCGGATGACGGCAGCGGTCGGCTTCCCGACCTTGCGCCTGGTGCGCGTCGGCATCGGCGCGCTCGACATATTCGCGCTCGGCATTGCGCCCGGCGAAACAATCGCGCTGCCGCCGCGCGCGCCGTGGGACGGTTTCGCCCGCGTCGAATGAACCGCGCCGGCAGACCCGGATTTTTCGTCATCTTTTTCGTCAACCGCCTGCGAAGATCGCGCGTTAAACCACGCAGATGCCAACCTTAGCTATCCGGCATTGGCAGCCGAAGCCGTGTTTGCGTCACGAAAGCGACGTTTTCTTCGAATACGATTCGGCGCCCGCAGCGCAAAGAGAAATTTCTCGAAGCGTCTGTCAACCGAAAGGTGGATGGCACCGTTAGACGACATGACTCCTATTGCCGGGTCATTTGGTTAATTAACTAAAGCTGAGGAACACAACATGAACAAACTGATCGCCGCTCTGGTCGCTGGTCTCTTCGCAACGGCTGCTTTCGCACAAGCATCGGCTCCGGAAGCTGCTTCGGCTGCTGCTCCGGCAGCTGCTTCGGCACCGGCAAAGCACAAGGCTGCCAAGAAGCACCACGCAAAGAAGCACCACGCAGCCAAGAAGGCAGCTAGCGAAGCCGAAGCACCGGCAGCTGCTTCGAACTAAGCAGGCTTGCTGTAATAACGCAGTCAAGAACACGCAGTCTTGCCGTTCTTACGGCGTTGAAAGGCAGATCACCGCGAGGCGATCTGCCTTTTTCTTTTTTGTGCCCGCCTGCGCGCATCGCGTACCATGCGGGTCTCGTTTTCCAGACAGGAGTCCAGCTGTGCGATTCTCCCTGCGCTCGTCGCTCGGCCGCCTTGCGCGCGCCGCCGTGTTCCCCGCCGCGCTCGCCGTCCTCGCGTTCGGCATGCAGAGCGCCGGCGCGCAGATGCCGCCCGGCGCCAAGCAGCCGAGCGAATTCCCGCGCGTCAAGCTGCGCGCCGGCATGTACGTGATCGACGCGGCCGTCGCCGCGAACGACGCCGACCGCGAACAGGGGCTGATGTACCGCTCGCAGCTCGCGCCGAACGAAGGCATGCTGTTCGTGTTCAACGAAAATGCGGTGCACTGCTTCTGGATGAAGAACACGCTGATCCCGCTGTCAATCGCGTTCATCCGCGCGGACGGCACCATCACCGACATCGCCGAGATGCAGGCCGAGACGACCGACAACCACTGCCCGCGCAACAACGGCGTCTATGCGCTCGAAATGAGCAAGGGCTGGTTCGCCGCGAAGGGCATCAAGCCCGGCATGAAGCTCGACGGGCTGCCGAAGCTCCAGTAACGGCCGCCGCCGCGGCGCACGCGCCGCGACGCCCCGCCCGGCCGGCCGCCTGCGCGCGCCGGCTTTTTTTTCGTGCGCCGGCGGCGGCCGGCTTGATTCCGCCGACACGGCCCGCATCTGCAAAAGCCACGCGCAAGCGCTATGCTTGAAGTCTCGCTTGTTCCAGCCCGGGCCGGCCCAGCCGGCCCGCTTACGATCCGAACCACCAGGAGGTTCACGTGCCCCGCAAAACCCCCATCGAGCGCTATCGCAACATCGGGATCAGCGCTCACATCGATGCCGGCAAGACCACGACGACCGAGCGCATCCTGTTTTACACCGGCGTGAGCCACAAGATCGGTGAAGTGCACGACGGCGCGGCCACGATGGACTGGATGGAGCAGGAGCAGGAACGCGGCATCACGATCACGTCGGCGGCGACCACGGCCTTCTGGAAAGGCATGGCCGGCAATTATCCGGAACACCGCATCAACATCATCGACACCCCCGGGCACGTCGACTTCACGATCGAGGTCGAGCGCTCGATGCGCGTGCTCGACGGCGCGTGCATGGTCTACGACTCGGTCGGTGGCGTGCAGCCGCAGTCCGAAACCGTGTGGCGCCAGGCGAACAAGTACAAGGTGCCGCGCATCGCGTTCGTCAACAAGATGGACCGCATCGGCGCGGACTTCTTCCGCGTGCAGCGGCAGATCGGCGAGCGGCTGAAGGGCGTCGCGGTGCCGATCCAGATTCCGATCGGCGCGGAAGAGCATTTCCAGGGCGTCGTCGACCTCGTCAAGATGAAGGCGATCGTCTGGGACGACGAAAGCCAGGGCGTGAAATTCACGTACGAGGACATCCCCGCGAACCTCGTCGATCTCGCGCACGAGTGGCGCGAGAAGATGGTCGAGGCGGCCGCCGAGGCGAGCGAGGAACTGCTCGAGAAGTATCTGCACGACCACGAATCGCTGACCGAGGACGAGATCAAGGCCGCGCTGCGCCAGCGCACGATCGCCAACGAGATCGTGCCGATGCTGTGCGGCAGCGCGTTCAAGAACAAGGGCGTGCAGGCGATGCTCGACGCGGTGATCGACTACCTGCCGTCGCCCGTCGACGTGCCCGCGATCCTCGGCCACGACTTCCACGATCCGGAAAAGCCGGCGGAACGTCATCCGAGCGACGACGAGCCGTTCTCGTCGCTCGCGTTCAAGATCATGACCGACCCGTTCGTCGGCCAGCTGATCTTCTTCCGCGTGTATTCGGGCGTCGTCGAATCGGGCGACACGGTGCTCAACGCGACCAAGGACAAGAAGGAGCGGCTCGGCCGGATCCTGCAGATGCACGCCAACGAGCGCAAGGAAATCAAGGAGGTGCGCGCGGGCGACATCGCGGCGGCCGTCGGCCTGAAGGAAGCGACCACGGGCGACACGCTGTGCGACCCGGCGAAGCCGATCATCCTCGAGAAGATGGAATTCCCGGAGCCGGTGATCTCGCAGGCCGTCGAGCCGAAGACCAAGGCCGACCAGGAAAAGATGGGCCTCGCGCTGAACCGTCTCGCGCAGGAAGACCCGTCGTTCCGCGTGCAGACCGACGAGGAATCCGGCCAGACCATCATTTCGGGGATGGGCGAGCTGCACCTCGAAATCCTGGTCGACCGGATGAAGCGCGAATTCGGCGTGGAAGCGACCGTCGGCAAGCCGCAGGTCGCATATCGCGAGACGGTGCGTACGACGGCCACCGACGTCGAGGGCAAGTTCGTCAAGCAGTCGGGCGGGCGCGGCCAGTACGGTCACGCGGTGATCACGCTCGAGCCGAACCCGGGCAAGGGCTACGAGTTCCTCGACGAGATCAAGGGCGGCGTGATTCCGCGCGAATTCATCCCGGCGGTCAACAAGGGCATCGAGGAAACGCTGAAGAGCGGCGTGCTCGCGGGCTATCCGGTCGTCGACGTGAAGGTGCACCTGACGTTCGGCTCGTACCACGACGTCGACTCGAACGAAAACGCGTTCCGCATGGCCGGCTCGATGGCCTTCAAGGAAGCGATGCGCAAGGCGAAGCCGGTGCTGCTCGAACCGATGATGGCCGTCGAGGTCGAGACGCCCGAGGACTTCATGGGCAACGTGATGGGCGACCTGTCGAGCCGGCGCGGCATCGTGCAGGGGATGGAGGACATCGCGGGCGGCGGCGGCAAGCTGGTGCGCGCCGAAGTGCCGCTCGCCGAGATGTTCGGCTACTCGACGTCGCTGCGCTCGGCCACGCAGGGCCGCGCGACCTACACGATGGAGTTCAAGCAGTACGCGGAAACGCCGGCGAACGTGTCGGAAGCGGTGATCAACGCGAAGCCGAAGTAAGCCGCCCGCCGCGCAGTGCACGAAGCCCGTCCGGTTCCGGACGGGCTTTTTTTCGTCGCGCCGACGAGCGGACTGCATTTTCGATCGGCACGCCGCGCATTTTTTTCACGTGCCACAATATTTCGCGATTCGTCCGATGGAACCGTCCCGATGCCGTCCGCCTCCCCTGCCCTGCGCCGCCTGCTGTTGCTCTATGCCGGTCTGATCGCCGCGAACGCGGCCGTGTGGCTGTGGGCGCTGGCGGTATTGCGCGACCATCCGCTGCTGCTCGGCACCGCGGCGATCGCCTACGGGCTCGGGCTGCGCCACGCGGTCGACGCGGATCACATCGCGGCGATCGACGTCGCGACGCGCAAGCTGATGCAGGACGGCCGGCGCCCGCTGACGGTCGGCCTGTGCTTCTCGCTCGGCCATTCGACGATCGTGCTCGGCGCGACGCTCGGCATCGCGCTGACCGCGTTCGCGCTGCGCGATCGCTTCGACGCGTTCCGCGAGATCGGCGGCACGGTCGGCACCGCGGTGTCGGCCACCTTCCTGCTCGTGCTCGCGTGCGCGAACCTGATGATCCTGCGCGATCTGTGGCGCCGCTATCGCAGCGGCGCGCCGGAGCGCCACGCGCACGACGCCGTGCATGCGCATCGCCCGGCGGGCCTCGTTGCGCGGCTGCTGCGTCCGCTGTTCAGGCTCGTGTCGAAGAGCTGGCACATGTATCCGGTCGGCGTGCTGTTCGGGCTCGGCTTCGATACCGCGACCGAAATCGGGCTGCTCGCGATCGCCGCCGCGCAGGCGAGCCAAGGGCTGCCGATCTATACGGTGATGCTGTTTCCCGCGCTGTTTACGGCCGGCATGACGCTGATCGATTCGACCGACAACGTGCTGATGATTCATGCGTACGGGTGGGCAATGGACGATCCGCAGCGCAAGTTGCTGTACAACGCGAGCATCACGTTCGTGTCGGCGGCCGTCGCGCTCGCGATCGGCGGGATCGAAGCAGCCGGCCTGCTCGCCGACAAGCTGTCGCTGACGGGCCCCGTGCGCGACGCGCTCGATGCGATCGGCGACCGCTTCGGCGCGATCGGCTACGGGATCGTCGCTCTGTTCATCGTCTGCTGGATCGCGTCGATCCTGTTCCATCGCTGGCAGCGGGCGGCCGACGCGCCGGCGCGCTGACGGGCCGATGCGCGCGCCGCACCTCATGCGGCGCTACGCACCGGCATCGCTCACAGCATCTCCAGCGCACGCTTGCTGCGCGGTGCGCGGAAATACGCGTCGAGCTGCGCACGCTCGTCGTCGGTCAGCACGAGATCGAGCGCCGCGCGATTGTCGCGCACGTGTTCGAGCCGCGCCGCCTTCGGGATCGCGAACACGCCCGGCCGCGCAAGCACCCACGCGAGCGCCACGCGCATCACCGATACGCCGCGCTCGCGCGCGATCTCGTCGAGCGGCGAGCGCTTCGGCAGGCGCGCATGATCGACCGGGCTGTACGCCATCGCCGGCATGCGGTGATCGGCGAGCCACGGCAGCAGGTCGAATTCCGGGCCGCGCCGCGCGATGTTGTAGAGGACCTGGTTGGTCGCGCATGCGCCGCCGCCCGCCTCGTCGACGAGCTCGGCCATGTCGGCCGTATCGAAGTTGCTCACGCCCCAGTGACGGATCTTGCCGGCCTGCTTCAGCGCCTCGAACCCTTCGACCGTCTCCTCGAGCGGCACCGAGCCGCGCCAGTGCAGCAGGTACAGGTCGAGGCGGTCGGTGCGCAGGCGCTTGAGGCTCGCCTCGCACGCGGCGACCACGCCGCGCCGGCTCGCATGGTGCGGATAGACCTTGCTGACGAGGAACACCTCGTCGCGCAGGCCGTGCAGCGCTTCGCCGAGCAGGGTTTCGGTCGCGCCGTCGCCGTACATCTCGGCCGTATCGATCAGGGTCATCCCGAGCGCGATCCCTTCGCGCAACGCGGCGATCTCGTCGGCGCGCCGGGCCGGCCGCTCGCCCATTTCCCAGGTGCCCTGGCCGAGCTTCGGGATCGTCTCGCCGTCTGGCAACGCAACCGTGGCGATCGTGTCTGTCATGCGCTCCTCGCTGCGGATTCGTGGCCGCCCCATCGCGGCCGAAGCATGGAATACGACGCATCAGTGTAGTCAATCGGCGCGCGCGGCGCCTATTGCACGGCAAAAACCGGCTATAACGGCGCCGCACGATGACTTAGAATGGCCGCAACCTGATCGACACCCATCCCATGAAGGCACCCACGGACGACCGCTGGCAGGACCTGCGCCCCGACCCCGACAACGATACGCCGCTCTACCTGCAGCTCGCCCGCAAGCTCGGCGACGCGATCCACGACAACCGCTGGACGGCCGGCGAGGCACTGCCTTCGGAACGGGTGCTGTGCGATGCGCTCGGCGTGTCGCGCATCACCGCGCGCAAGGCGATCGCGCTGCTGGTCGAGCAGGGCTTGATCCGCCGGACGCAGGGCGCGGGCAACTTCATCCAGCCACGCTACGAAGATCCGCTGTCGCGGCTGTCGAGCTTCAGCGAGATGCTCGAGCGGCGCGGCTTCAAGCCGAGTTCGCAATGGCTCGCGCGCGAGATCCAGCCCGCCAACCGCGACGAAGTGATCCAGCTCGGGCTGTCGCCGGCCGCGTCGGTCACGCGCCTGAAGCGGCTGCGCCTTGCCGACGGCATCGTGATGGCGGTCGAGAACTCGACGTTCCCCGCAACGCTGATTCCCGATCCGCAGGCGATCGGCGGCTCGCTGTACAGCTATCTCGAAGCGCGCGGCACGCCGATCGTGCGCGCGCTCCAGCATTTCCGCGCGGTCAATGCGAGCGACGAGATCGCCGAGCAGATGGGCATCGCGCCGCACGACGCGCTGCTGCTGATCACGCGGATCGGCTATACGGCGGACCAGCGCGCGATCGAGCTGACCGATACCTACTGCCGCAACGACTACTACGACTTCGTCGTCGAGCTGCGCAAGTAAGTCGCATCCTGCATGCGCGCGCGCGACGCGGGAACGGGCGCCGGGCCGCCGGCACTCAGAGCCAGCACGCGTCGTCGGTGCCGAGCGGCACCGGCGGCCGCGCGAACGACGGCGGCGTCGCCGACAACCGCTCGGCCGGACGCACCGCGTCGATCGTGCCGAACGGCGACGCGATGCGGTCGATCCGGTCGCGCACGTCGGCAGGCGCGAGATCGGGCGCACCCGCGCCGTCCGGCACGAGGCCGAACGACTGCAGCCAGTGTCCGGTCTGCGCGAGCGACAGCCGCACGTGCCAGCTGCCCCCTTCACGCGCGCGGCGCGCGAGCGCGATCATCGCGCCGAACGCCGCCAGATACCCGGTCGCATGATCGAGCGCCTGGCACGGCAGATGACGCGGCCCGTTCGCGTGCGCGGCCTGCTGCTCGCGCCACGCGATCCCGCTCGCCGACTGCACGAGACTGTCGAAACCGCGCCGCTTCGCCCACGGCCCCGCGTGCCCGTACGCGGACACCGACACGCAGACGATCCCGGGCCGCTGCTGCGCCAGCGCCTGCGGCGCGAAGCCGCGCGCGGCGAGCGCGCCCGGGCGGTATGCCTGCAGGAACACGTCGGCGTCGCGCACGAGCCCGCGCAGCGTCTCGACGCCGGCCGCGTCGCGCAGGTCGATCCACGTCGAGCGCTTGCCGCGTCCGTTGTCGATCACAAGCGGCGCGATGTTCGGCAGGTGCGGACCGTTGACCAGCAGCGTCTGCGCGCCGTGCGACGCCAGCGTGCGTCCGGCGACCGGCCCCGCGATGATGCGCGTCAGGTCGAGCACGCGCACGCCCGCGAGCGGCCGGTCCGCCTCGCCGCGGCCGATCGGCTCGACCGGCGCATCGCCGATCCGCTCGATCTCGAACAGCGGCAGCGACGCGATCGCCTGCGCCTGCTCGTGCGCGGCCCATTCTTCAGGGGTTCTGATCAAGGCCGCGCACAGCCCGGCTTCGGCGAGCGCGGTATCGAGCGCCGCGCCGTCCCAGCTGCGGATCGCCCTGGCGACGTCGTCCGGCTGCGCACCGCAGCCGAGCACGTCGAGTATGCCGTGCAGGTGATGCGCAAAGTTCGCATGCAGCTGGATCCAGCGCCCGTCGCGCGTCTCGTAGAAACCGGTCACCGGATGACGCAGCTCGGGGGGCGGGCCGTCGTCGACGCGCAGGTAGCGTTCGCTGCGAAACGCGACGAGCGCATCGCGCACCGACACCTCGACGCGCTGCGCGACGCCCGTGCGCAGCCGGTGGCATTCGGCCGCCGCGAGCCCGGCCGCGGCGATCGTCGCTGCGGCGAGCGTGCCGACATGAAACGCCGACGGCAGCGTCGGATCCTGTCCGGTGAGGGTCGCGCGGGCGCGGGCGTCGGCCTCGCCGTGCGCGAGTTGCCACAGCTGATTCAGTGCGAGTGCGGGTGTCATGGCGGGAGAGACGAACCGTTGGGGAGACGGAATCGAGTCTAGAATTCGCGACAGGCGCGATCAATCTTGATTGCACGAATCAATACATAACGAATAGTTGTAGCGCGGCCGCGCTTCATGCGCGCCGACTGGAGCCATCGGCATGACCTCCCTCAGTGCGCCGGAAGCGGCCGGCATCCTCGGTGTCAGCGTCAGCACGCTCTACGCGTATGTGAGCCGCGGCCTGCTGCGCTCGCTGCCCGACGGCGCGAGCAAGCGCCGCCGTTACGACGCGGACGAGGTGCGGCTGCTCGCGCGCCGGCGCGCCGACGCGAAGCGCGCGGGCGGCGTCGCGGAGCGCTCGCTCGACTGGGGCGTGCCGGTGCTCGAATCGCGGATCACGCAGATCGCCGACGGCCGTCTGCGCTACCGCGGCGCCGATGCGCTCGCGCTCGCCGACGACGCGACGCTGGAACAGGTCGCGGCCCGGCTCTGGGACTGCGCGCCCGCGCGGCTCGCCGCCGCGTCGCTCGCGGCGGCCGGCTTCGACGCCGCGCAATGGCAGGACTGGGCCGTGCGCTGGGCGCATCTCGCGCCGCTCGAGCGCACGCTGGTGCTGCTGCCGGCGGCGGCCGCGTCGCTGCCGCGCCGCTGGGCGCAGGGCCGCGACGCGCAACTCGACTCCGCCGCGCTGCTGCTGCGCGTGACCGCCGCCGCGCTGGCCGGCATCGCGCCGGACGATGCGCCCGTGCACCGTCAGCTCGCGGCCGCGTGGCGCGTGCGGCGGCGCGACGAAGCCGACCTGCTGCGCCGCGCGCTCGTGCTGTGCGCCGACCACGAACTGAATCCGTCGACGTTCGCGGTGCGCTGCATCGCGTCGACCGGCACGCACCTGTTCGGCGCGATCGCGGGCGGGCTCGCGGCGCTGTCCGGCCCGCGCCATGGCGGCGAGACCTTCCGCGCCGCGGCGCTGCTCGACGATGCGGCCCGCGCCGCCGATCTCGACCGCTTTCTCGCGCTGCGCCTTGCGCACGACGAACGCGCCGACGGCGGCCGCACCCTGCTGTCCGGCTTCGCGCATCCGCTCTATCCGGACGGCGACCCGCGCGCGCGATCGCTGCTCGACGCACTGGAGGCCGCCGTGCCGGACCGCCCCGCGCTGCGCATGGCCCGCGCGCTCGCCGCACGCGTCGAAGCGGCGACCGGCCTGCGGCCGGCGATCGACTACGCGCTCGCGGTGCTCGAACGCACGCTCGCGCTGCCGGACGGCGCCGCGTTCACGCTGTTCGCGGCCGGCCGCACGGCCGGCTGGATCGCGCACGCGCTCGAGCAGTACGCGGACGGCAAGCTGATCCGCCCGCGCGCCCGCTATGTCGGCAGCGACGCGGCCGTCTGACGCCGGCTGTCGCGCCAGGCGGCGAGCGGCCGCCACCACGCGTGCGCGGCCTGCACGACCGGCGCCGCCTGCGGCCCGAACGCGAAGGTCGCGCCGCCGCGCGCCGCGCTGATCCATACGCGCATCCCGGGTGTCAGTGTCAGCACGTCGCCGGCGCGCAGCCAGTGATCGTCGGGCCGCCCCTCGACCGTCGCCCACAGCGCACCGTCCGCCACCTGCAGCGCGGTGCGATCGACGATCCGCCACCGCGCGGCCGGCTCGTCGCCGTCCATCACGTAGAGTCGCAATTCACGCATGGCCGCCTCCTGGTCGCATTCGTCCGATGACAGCAGTATTTCGGACAGCGGCAGCACGCGGACAGATACGCCTGCGGACACTTTCGGCTGAACTGTACCGGCCCGCCGGCGGACGGGCATCCGCTCGCGGCCCGGACCCACGCCGGCCGGCGCGCACACGGGGTCGAATCTGCAAGGCGCGGCCGCTTTCCCTACAATGGCGACTGTCCCGCGCCACCGCCCCGCCGACATGTTCCAACGCCCGCCTGCCGCCGCTCCCGGCGAAAAAAACCTCACCGTCATGCTCTGGCTCGTCGCGACGGGCTTCTTCATGCAGACGCTCGACTCGACGATCGTCAACACCGCGCTGCCGTCGATGGCCGCGAGCCTCGGCGAATCGCCGCTGCGGATGCAGTCGGTCGTGATCGCGTATTCGCTGACGATGGCCGTGATGATTCCGGTGTCCGGCTGGCTCGCGGATACCTTCGGCACGCGACGCGTGTTCTTCAGCGCAATCCTGGTGTTCTCGCTCGGCTCGCTGCTGTGCGCGAACGCGCATACGCTGACGCAGCTGGTCGCGTTCCGCGTGGTGCAGGGCGTCGGCGGCGCGATGCTGCTGCCGGTCGGCCGGCTCGCGGTGCTGCGCACCTTCCCGGCCGAGCGCTACCTGCCCGCGCTGTCGTTCGTCGCGATCCCCGGCCTGATCGGGCCGCTGATCGGGCCGACGCTCGGCGGCTGGCTCGTGAAGATCGCGTCGTGGCACTGGATCTTCCTGATCAACGTGCCGGTCGGCGTCGCGGGCTGCATCGCGACCTTCTATTCGATGCCCGACGCGCGCAATCCGGCCGTCGGCCGCTTCGACGTGAAAGGCTACCTGCTGCTGACGATCGGCATGATCGCGATCTCGCTGTCGCTCGACGGCCTCGCCGATCTCGGCATGCAGCACGCGGCCGTGCTGGTGCTGCTGATCCTGAGCCTCGCGTGCTTCGTCGCGTACGGGCTGTACGCGGTGCGCGCGCCGCAGCCGATCTTCTCGCTCGAACTGTTCAAGATCCATACGTTCAGCGTCGGGCTGCTCGGCAACCTGTTCGCGCGGATCGGCAGCGGCGCGATGCCCTACCTGATTCCGCTGCTGCTGCAGGTGAGCCTCGGCTATTCGGCGTTCGAGGCCGGGCTGATGATGCTGCCGGTGGCCGCGGCCGGGATGTTCTCGAAGCGGCTCATCACGCGCCTGATCACGCAGCACGGCTACCGCAAGGTACTGCTCGCGAACACGATCATGGTCGGCGTGATGATGGCGAGCTTCGCGCTGATGCGCGACACGGTGCCGGTGTGGGTGAAGGTCGTCCATCTCGCGCTGTTCGGCGGCTTCAACTCGATGCAGTTCACCGCGATGAACACGCTGACGCTGAAGGATCTCGGCACCGGCGGCGCGAGCAGCGGCAATAGCCTGTTCTCGCTGGTGCAGATGCTGTCGATGAGCCTCGGCGTGACCGTCGCGGGCGCGCTGCTCGCGACCTTCACGGGGATGCTGCGCACCGTGACGCCGAGCAACACGCTGCCCGCGTTCCATGCGACCTTCATCTGCGTCGGCATCATCACGGCCGCGTCCGCGTGGATCTTCGCGCAGCTCGCGCCGGAGATCCGCAGCACCGCGCGCAAGACCGACCCGTCCGAGCGCACGTGACGCGCGGCGGCGCATCGCGCACCACGGCGGTGCAATCAGGCCGCGCGGTGCGCCGCGGCGGCCCGCCGCACGGGGCCGGATGCCGTGCATGCTTCTTGCTCGCCTATTCTGTAGGTAAACTGGCAGCCTTCCCTCGGCCGACATCATGAGCATGATCGACATCGATCCCCCCGGCTTTCAGCCGCCCCGCCCCGTCGCCGGCGACGACGGCAACCGGCGCACCGTGCTGTACGGCGGCTATACCGTGTTCAGCGTGTTCCAGCCGGTTTTCTCGGTGTCGCACCGGCGCGCGATCGGCTATCACGCGTCGCTGCGCGCGCACGACGAGGAAAACCGCCAGGTCGCGTCGCACGAGGTGTTTACGCAGGCGGCGCGGCGCGGCGACCTGCTCGAGCTCGGCCGGCTCGCCGAATCGCTGCACCTGGGCAACTTCCACGCGTTCGACAGCCACGACGAATGGCTCTTCCTGAGCCTGCATCCGGCCGCGCTGATGGACACCGTCTATGGCGACGCGCTGCTCGCGAACCTGAAGGCGCTCGGGCTGCCGCCGCACCGCGTGGTGCTCGAGGTGCCCGAGCAGGCGGGCGGCGAGACGCCGCGCTACGCGGCGATCGTCGACGGGCTGCGCAAGGCCGGCTTCCTGATCGCGCTCGGCGGCTTCGGCGCGAAGCATTCGAACATCGACCGCGTGTGGCACCTGCACCCGGACATCGTCACGCTCGACCGCGGGATCCTCGCGCAGGCGAGCGAACACTCGCATCTCGAACGCGTGCTGCCGAAGCTCGTGTCGCTGCTGCACGAATCCGGTCAGCTCGTGCTGATGGGCGGGCTCGCGACCGAACGCGACGCGCTGATCGCGCTCGAGTGCGACGTCGATTTCGTGCAGGGCCAGTATTTCGCGGGGCCGAGCGTCGAGCCCGTGCAGCCGCAGGCCGCCGCGGGTTGCATGGACACGCTGTCGGCCGCGTTGCGGCTGCGCGTCGCCGCGCGCGAGCGCACCCAGGCGGAACGACTCGCGCCGTACGTCGCCGCGCTCGAGGAGGCCAGCCGGAAGATCGGCGCGGGCGCGACGCTGCTCGATGCGGCCGCCGCGGTGCTGGGGCTGCCCGAGACCGCGCGCTGCTTCCTGCTCGACGCGTCGGGCCGCCAGATCGGCGACAACGTGCTCGCGCGCGGCAGCGTATCGCAGCGCGCGAAGCGCTTCCGGCCGCTGCTGCATTCGGAAGGCGCGAGCTGGGAGCGCCGCCCGTACTTCATCCACGCGATGCGCGCGCCGGGCCGCGTGCATCTGACGCCGCCCTACCTGTCGATCAACGAGGCGCACCTGTGCGTGACCGCGTCGGTCGCCGCGCCGGCCGCGACCGGCATGCAGGTGCTGTGCGTCGACATCAACTGGGAAGCGGCGCTGAACCGCGAATAAGCGCCAGGGCCCGTTCACGCCAACGACGGGCTTGCGCCGGCCCTAGGCCGCCTCCGCCCTGCGCGCGATCAACCGGTGCACGCGCTTGCCGGACGACGCGCTGACCACTTCATGCTCGTCGATCACGCGCATGCCGGCGCCAAGCGCGGCACGCATGCGCGCGGCGTCGAGCGGCGTGTACAGGCGCCCGCGCTCGTCGCGCAGCGCGCCGCTGCCGGCCACCCGCCAGCTCAGGTACAGCGTGCCGCCCGGCATCAGCAGTTCGGCCAGCCGCGTGGCCGCCGCCACCGCGTCCGCCGGTTCGAGATGCATGACGACCGTCTCGCACAGCACGTTGCGAAACGCGCCGGACGGCACGCCGGCCAGCGCCGGCAGCGCGGCCTGTTCGAACCGCAGCGCGGGATGGTGCCGCCGCGCCTCGTCGAGCAGCGCCGCGCTCGCGTCGTAGCCGCGCGCGTCGAATCCGCGCTCCGTCAGCCACGCGGTATCGCGCCCCGCGCCGCAGCCGACGTCCGCGGTCGGTCCGGGCGAAAAATACTGCTCGAGCAGCGCATACATGTCGTCGGGCGGGGCCTGGTCGAGCCAGTCCTGCGCGAATTGCGCGGCATGGGCGTCGTAGGCGTCGAGGGTCGGGCGATCCACCATGTCGATTGCTCCGCAAGCGCGTCGTGCGACGCATCCCGGCATCTTAGCCGTTGCGCGGCGCGCACGCTGCCGGCCGCGACCGCCTGCCCGTCCTCCCGCTCATCCTCCCGGTCACACGGCCGGCGCCGCGCCGTCGCGCGACGCGGCCGCCGCGAGCGTCGCCCACAGCGCGTCGCCGCGCCATGCCGGACGCACCGCGGCGGCTTCGGCGTCGTGCACGAGCGCGCACAGCCGCGCATTGACGCTCGCATGCCCGCCGACGCGCTGCGCGAGCCGCACCACCTCACCGTTGATCCACTCGACTTCGGTCGCGCGGCGCGCGGCCAGATCGTCGGACATCGACGACCGCGCGAGCGGATCGATCGCGAGCATCGCGCCGCCGAGCACGCGGAACACCGGATCGGGCAGGTCAAGCACGGCCGGCACCCACGCGGCCGGCAGCGGCGTGAGCCGCGCGGGCCGGATCGCCGCGCGCGCGAGCCAGTGCAGCGCCTCGCGCTGCGCGAGCGCGACGCAGCGCCGGTATGCATGCTGCGCGAGCTCGTCGCGCAGCGGCAGGTTGGCGAGTGCGTTGACCGCGTTGTTCAGGTTCAGCAGCAGCTTCGCCCATTGCACGGCCTGCATGTCGCGGTGCAGCGCCAGCGGCAGCCCGGCGCTCGCGAACAGCTGCGTGAACGGCGCAAGCGCAGGCGACGCGTCGGCCGCGAGCGTGCCGGCCGAGCCCTGGTGAAACGCGCCCGGCCCGCGTTCGATCACGTTGAACGGCACCATGCCGGCCAGCACGGTCGCCCGCGGCAGCGCATCGCGCAGCACGCGCGCGTTGTGCAGCCCGTTCTGGAAGCTGATCACGATCGCGCCGGGCCGCAGCACGCCGGCCAGCTGCATCGCCACGTCGTGCGTCGCCGCCGATTTCACCGTGACGAGCACGAGCCGCGCTGCGGTCGCCGCGGCCGGATCGGTCGAGAACGCGACCTCGGCCGGCGCGAGCGCCGCGCGATAGCCGCGCCGGTCGGTCAGCACGAGCCCGTGCGCGCGAATCGCGTCGCCGATCCTTGCCCGGCCGATCAGCTGCACGGGCGCGCCGGCCGCCGCGAGCCGGCCGCCGAGATAGCAGCCGACCGCGCCTGCGCCGAACACGCAGACCGGCGCCGCCCGCGCATCAGACATGCGAATGCGCCGCGCCGTGCACGGGCCCCGCGCGCCGTTCGACCTCGCGGCGCAGGTCGCCGCGCAGCCCGACGAAGAACGCGACCTCGGCGACGACGAACAGCGGCCCGACCATCAGCCCGACCAGGTCGTCGACGAACGCGGGCTTGCGCCCTTCGAACCAGTGCCCGACGAACTGCACGATCCAGCCGACGACGAACGCGCCGACGCCGATGCCGACCCATTGCGCGGTCGGCAGCAGCGCGAGCGACTGCGCGCCCCACAGGCCCAGCGCGAACAGCGCGCTCATCACCACGCCGAAGCGCAGGTCGAGCCGCAGGTAGAACGCCGCGAACACGACGGCGAGCAGCAGCGCCGGCGACAGCGCGACGCCGGCCAGCATGCCGAACGCCGGCCGCGACAGCAGCACCTCGACCGCGAACACGATCAGCGGGATGCCGACCAGATGCGTCGCGATGTTGCGCGCGTCGCGGTGGTAGGCCGCGTACTGGGAAAGGTGGTCTTCGAGCGTCTTCATCGCGTCTCCTGTACGGTCATACGGTCGTTGAGCGCTATGATGCGCGTCACGCCCGAGAACCTCTGTCGGCTACCCGACATCGCATGCCCATGCCGTCGCCGCTCGCTCCTTACCTGCCGCAGATCGAAGCCAATCCGTGGTTTGCCGCGCTGCCGCCCGCGCTCGGCGCCGACCTACTCGCCCGCGCGGTGCTGCGCCGCCTGCCGGCCGGCCATGCGCTGTTCCGGCGCGGCGACCCGCCATGCGGGCTGTATGCGGTGCTGGCCGGCTCCCTCACGATAGGCGCGGTCGATCCGCAGGGCAAGGAAGCGCTGCTGACGGTTGCCGAACCCGTCACCTGGTTCGGCGAGATCGCGCTGTTCGACGGCCAGCCGCGCACGCACGACGCGATCGCGCTCGACGACGCGCTGCTGCTGCACGTACCGCAGGCCGCGCTGCTCGAAATCCTCGATGCGACGCCGCAATACTGGCGGCAGTTCGCGCTGCTGATGGCGCAGAAGCTGCGCCTGAGCTTCCTGACCGTCGAGTCGATGAGCGTGATGCCGGCCGCGCAGCGGCTCGCCGCGCGGCTGCTGATGATCGCCGACGGCTACGGCGGCATCAGCGCGGGCCGCACGCGCATCCGGCTGTCGCAGGAGAAGCTCGCGGCGATGCTGTCGCTGACGCGGCAGACCACCAACCAGCTGCTGAAGGCGCTGCAGGCCGACGGCGTCGTGCGGCTGCATGTCGGCGAGATCGAACTCGTCGACGTCGAGGCGCTGCGACGCGCGAGCGGGCTGCCGGACGGCGGCGTACACTGAAGCGGCACGCCGGCGCAATCCGCGCGCCGCTGGCCGACGCCGAACGCCGCCCCGCCGCCCTCGCGTTGCGCTATCGTGGCGGCTCGTCCGTTCGCCACTCCGCCCCGTGTTGAAACCCTCGACCGCTACCATCCCGTCGCACCGCCCGTGGCTCGTTTTCGTCGCGTTCCTGCGGCTCGGCCTCACGTCGTTCGGCGGACCGGTCGCCCACCTCGGCTATTTCCGCGACGAATTCGTCACGCGGCGCGGCTGGCTGACCGAGCGCACCTATGCGGATCTGGTCGGGCTGTGTCAGTTCCTGCCCGGCCCTGCGAGCAGTCAGGTCGGCATGGCGATCGGCCTCGCGCGCGCCGGTTATGCGGGGATGCTCGCCGCATGGCTCGGCTTCACGCTGCCGTCCGCGCTGCTGATGGTGCTGTTCGCGCTCGGCATGCACGCGACCGGCGCGCCGATCGAAGCGGGTGCGCTGCACGGTCTTCGCATCGTGTCGGTCGCCGTGATCGCGCAGGCGGTCTGGGGGATGGCGCGCACGCTGTGCCCGGATGCGCGCCGCGTGACGCTGATGGCCGCGGCCGCGTGCGTCGCGCTGCTCGCGCCGGGCGCGTGGCTGCAGGTCGCCGTGATCGCGGCGGCGGGCGCGGCCGGCCTCGTGCTGCTGCCGCAGGCCGCGCGCAGCGCGCACGATCCGCTGCCGCTGCATGTGTCGCAGCGCGCGGGGATGCTGTGGCTCGCGTCGTTCGCGGTCTTGCTGGTCGCGCTGCCGTTCGCGGCGCGCGCGCTGCATGCCGACGCGCTCGCCGTCGCCGACGCGTTCTTCCGCACCGGTGCGCTCGTGTTCGGCGGCGGCCACGTCGTGCTGCCGCTGCTGCAGGCGGCGGTCGTCGCGCCCGGCTGGGTCGGCGACTCGGCGTTCCTCGCCGGATACGGCGTCGCGCAGGCGGTGCCGGGGCCGCTGTTCACGTTCTCGGCGTTCCTCGGCGCGTCGCTGCGAATCGCGCCGAACGGCTGGCTCGGCGGCGCGCTCGCCCTCGTGTCGATCTTCGCGCCGTCGTTCCTGCTCGTCGCGGGCACCGCGCCGTTCTGGGAACGCCTGCGCCGCAGCGCGCGCATGCAGGCGGCGCTCGCGGGCGTAAACGCCGCCGTCGTCGGGCTGCTGCTCGCCGCGCTCTATCACCCGGTCTGGTCGGACACGATCGTGTCGCCGCGCGACTTCGGCGCGGCGCTCGTCGCCTTCGTCGCGCTGACGTTCTGGCGCGTGCCGCCGTGGGCCGTCGTGATCGCGAGCGCCACGCTCGGCTGGCTGGCGGCGACGCTCGCGTAAGCGGACGCGGCCGGCGCGCGCGGGCAGGCGCAAACATGAAAAAAGCCCTCGTTGCGAGGGCTTTTTCGGGGTGCCGCGCGCCGCCGCAGCGGCGCGCATGGCGTCGGATTTACGCGAAGTTCTTCGCTGCGAAGTCCCAGTTCGCGATGTTCCAGAACGCTTCGACGAACTTCGGACGGGCGTTGCGGTAGTCGATGTAGTACGCGTGTTCCCACACGTCGATCGTCAGCAGCGGCTTGTCGGCGGTCGTCAGCGGCGTGGCGGCGTTGCTCGTCGACACGATGTCGAGCGAACCGTCGGCCTTCTTCACGAGCCATGCCCAGCCCGAGCCGAACGTGCCGACTGCGGCCTTCGTGAACGCTTCCTTGAACGCGTCGAACGAACCCCACTTCGCGTTGATCGCGTCGCCGAGCGCGCCGGTCGGGGCGCCGCCGCCGTTCGGCGACAGGCTGTTCCAGAAGAACGTGTGATTCCAGACTTGCGCGGCGTTGTTGAAGATACCGCCCGACGACTTCTTCACGATCTCTTCCAGCGGCAGGTTTTCGAATTCCGTGCCCGGGATCAGGTTGTTCAGGTTCGTCACATAAGCCTGGTGATGCTTGCCGTAGTGGTACTCGATCGTCTCTTTCGAGATGGTCGGCGCGAGTGCGTCTTCAGCGTACGGGAGCGGCGGGAGCGTATGAGCCATGGCGAATTCCTTCGTTGAGTATGTAGGGAGGCTGTGTTGAATGCTGCCGAGCGTCCGATTGTAGGCGAGGACGAATAACCCCGCAAACTCGTCGGCCATTTATCTGCGGTATGCGGAAAAGCGGTGCTGGCGCAACGTCCGGCAGGACGAGCCGACCACGCGCGCAGCATCCGTTCCCGCGCCGGCTCGATTCAGACGACGCCGGGTATGACGGATGCGCGTCGGCGTGCGCGCCTGCGTCAGATCGTATCGGTCAGCCGCGGCTGCACGTCGGCGAGCGACACGTCGGCCGAGCCTTCCGCGAGATGCACGGTCAGCCGGCGCTGCGGCTTCAGCGCGTTCGGCGTGCGCACCGCGCGGCCGGTCTGCGCATCGATCAGCGCCGCATAGCCGCGCTCGAGCGTGCGCTGCGGGCTCAGCACCTCGAGCCGCGCCGCGCATGCGGCGACGCGCGCCGTGTCGCGTTCGTGACGGCGCTGCAGCGCGGCCGCCAGACGCTGCGACAGGCCCGCGAGCGCATGGCGCGCATGCGCCGGATCGGGGCGCGCGCGCTGCCAGCGCAGCTGCGCCAGCGCGAAGCGCGCGCGCGCATCGCGCACCGGCCGGCCGCCGGCCGATGCGAGCCGCACCGCGAGCTGCCGGACATGGACGCGCTGCCGCCGCAGGCGTTCGGCGGGGCTGACAAGCCGGCGCGCGAGCCAGTCGAGCTGCTGCGCGCGCTGTTCGAGCCCGCGCGCCAGGCCGCGCGCCAGCGCGCGCTGCCGTTCGGCGACCTCGCGCAGCAGCAGCGCGCGCTGCGGGCTCGCGAGCTCGGCCGCGCCGGTCGGCGTCGGCGCGCGCACGTCGGCCGCGAAGTCCGCGATCGTGAAATCGGTTTCGTGCCCGACGCCGCTGACGACCGGCAGCTCGCTCGCCGCGATCGCGCGCGCGAGCGCCTCGTCGTTGAACGACCACAGATCCTCGATCGAGCCGCCGCCGCGGCACACCAGCAGCACGTCGACCTCGCGCCGCGCATTGGCCGTCTGCACGGCGGCGACGAGCTTCTCGGCCGCGCCTGCGCCCTGCACGGGCGCCGGATAGACGATCACCGGAATGTGCGGCGCGCGGCGCGCGAGCGTGGTCAGCACGTCGCGCAGCGCGGCGGCCTGCAGCGACGTGACGATACCGATCGCGCGCGGATGCACCGGCAGCGGCCGCTTGCGCTCCGGCGCGAACAGCCCTTCGGCCTCGAGCTGCGCCTTCAGGCGCAGGAACGCCTCGTACAGGCGCCCCTGCCCGGTGCGCCGCACGGCCTCGACGTTGAGCTGCACCTCGCCGCGCGGCTCGTACATCGTGACGACCGCGCGCACCTCGATGCGGTCGCCTTCGCGCGGCGTGAACTCCGCGTACTGCGCGCGGCCGCGGAACATCACGCAGCGCATCTGCGCCTGCTGGTCCTTGATCGAGAAATACCAGTGACCGCTCGCGGCGCGCGTGAAGTTCGACACTTCGCCGGAGATCCACAGCAGCGGAAACGAGCGCTCGAGCATCGTCGAAATCGCGCGGTTGAGCGCCGAAACGGGAATCACTTCATCGCCGCCGCGCGTCGCGCCGGGCGCGGCAAAAGGGGAGTCGGAAAGCATGGAAGCTCGAATGAATGCTGGCGGCGACACGATAGTCCGACATCCGTCCGGCGTCCAGCGCCGCGCCGGGCCCCTCGCTCGCGCGGAATGTGTCCACATTTCGGCACGCACCCCGGAAAAACCCCGCAAAACCGCCGGAAACGCCAGACAATTCCTTGTAACCCGTTGATTTTTATAATTTTTTAAACCTTACAAGTCGATTGCCATCCGACTCGATGCCCGCCCCACGGGCGTCTGCGGCCAGCGACCGGGGAGTTTTTCACAGAGTTATCCACAGGCTCTCCCGATCCGGCCCTGTCGGCCGCGGCAGCCCGCCGCGCTTGCCGCGCCCGCGTGCGGCGCGCTAGAGTGCCGCCTTCCGCAGACCTTGCGGCATCTGCCGCCCAACGGAGAATCCGTGTTGACGAATCCGTCCCTCGCCGCGGCGCACGACGCGCCGCGCCCGGCCCGATGAGCGCGCCCGGCGGCCCGCTCGCGCGGCTCGAAGCGCGCGTGACGCGCGAATGGCAGCGCCGCGGCGCGCTCGCGTGGGCGCTCACGCCGTTCGCATGCGTGTTCGGCCTGTGCGCGGCGCTGCGGCGCACCGCGTATGCGCAAGGCTGGAAGCAGCCGGTCGACGTCGGCGTGCCGGTGGTCGTGGTCGGCAACGTGACCGTCGGCGGCACCGGCAAGACGCCGACCGTGATCGCGCTGGTCGATGCGCTGCGGGCGGCCGGCTTCACGCCCGGCGTCGTGTCGCGCGGCTACGGCGCGAACGTGCGCACGCCGACCGCCGTCACGCCCGCCTCGCGCGCCGGCGCGGCCGGCGACGAACCGCTGCTGATCGCGCGCCGCACCGGCGCGCCCGTGTGGGTGTGTCCCGACCGCGTCGCGGCCGCGCAGGCGCTGCGCGCCGCGCACCCCGACGTCGACGTGATCGTCAGCGACGACGGGCTCCAGCACTACCGCCTCGCGCGCACGGTGGAACTCGTCGTGTTCGACCACCGGCTCGGCGGCAACGGTTTCCTGCTGCCCGCCGGCCCGCTGCGCGAGCCGCTGTCGCGGCATCGCGACGCGACGCTCGTCAACGATCCGTACAGCGGCGCGCTGCCGCCATGGCCCGACACCTACGCGCTCAAGCTGACGCCGGGCGCCGCCTGGCACCTCGACCAGCCCGCGCTGCGCCGCCCGCTGTCGCAGTTCGCCGGCGAGCGCGTGCTCGCCGCGGCCGGGATCGGCGCGCCGGAACGCTTCTTCGCGACGCTGCGCGCGGCGGGCCTCGCACCCGCGACGCGCGCGCTGCCCGACCACTACGCGTTCGCCGACAACCCGTTCGTCGACGATGCGGTCGACGCGATCCTGATCACCGAGAAGGATGCAGTAAAATTGGGCGCTTCCTGGCGCGACGCTCGACTGTGGGTGGTCCCCGTCGAAGCCGCGCTCGACCCTCGCCTCATTGCCCTCGTTGTGGAGAAACTCCGTGGACGCTCGCCTGCTTGAAATCCTTGTGTGCCCTATCTGCAAAGGCCCGCTCCACTACGACCGCGCCGCGCAGGAGCTGATCTGCAACGCGGACAAGCTCGCCTACCCGATCCGCGACGGCATCCCCGTGATGCTCGTCGACGAAGCGCGCCAGACCGTCGAAGGCACGCCGGTCGACCCGGCCGGCCGCTAAGCCGCCGGCCGCCGTCGTACCGCGGCCCGGCCCGTGCCGGCCCGCCCCGCACTGCCGGGCGCCGCGCCGCCGCGACGGCGCCGCCCGCCCCGCCCTCTCACCGCCCGATCCCGATGACTCATCCGCAACCCTTCATCGCCGTCGTTCCCGCCCGGCTCGCGTCGACGCGCCTGCCGAACAAGCCGCTCGCCGATCTCGGCGGCAAGCCGATGGTCGTGCGCGTCGCCGAGCGCGCGCGCGAAGCGGGCGCGCAGCAGGTGCTGGTCGCGTCCGACGCGCAAAGCGTGCTCGACGCGGCGCGCGAGCACGGCTTCGAAGCGATGCTGACGCGCGCCGACCACCCTTCCGGCACCGACCGGCTCGCGGAAGTCGCGGCCGCGTGCGGCTGGAGCGACGACACGGTGGTCGTCAACGTGCAGGGCGACGAGCCGCTGATCGACCCGGCGCTGGTGCGCGACGTAGCGTCGCACCTCGCCGCGCATCCGGCGTGCGCAATCGCCACTGCCGCGCATCCGATCCACGACGCGTCCGACGTGTTCAACCCGAACGTCGTCAAAGTCGCACTCGACGCGCAGAACGTCGCGCTGTACTTCTCGCGCGCGCCGATTCCGTGGAGCCGCGACGCCTACCAGCCGCACTGGCCCGACGTCGCGGCCATGCCGGCGCCTGCGTTTCCGGTCTATCGGCACATCGGCCTCTATGCATATCGCGCGCGTTTCCTGCGCACCTATCCGTCGCTCGCGCAGGCGCCGATCGAGCAGGCCGAGCAGCTCGAACAGCTTCGCGCGCTGTGGCACGGCGAACGGATCGCGGTGATGCTCACCGCGCACGCGCCCGCAGCGGGCGTCGATACGCCGGCCGATCTCGCACGGGTGCAGGCCCTTTTTCGGCCGGAATCAAAATAACCCGTGGCATAATCAGGCGATTGTGCGAGCTGTCCGCGACCTGCGCGTCCTCGCTTGCCCCCGCCGCGGCCCCTACCGGCAGCCGCGCGTCGCCCAGCCGACGCGCCGCGTCAGACCGGTCCGCCGCGCGCCATGCAAGCCCCGCGCCCGCTGTCGTCGACATCTTCGATGTCTCGCCATACGAATCTACATACTGGAGATATCACCATGCGTTTGATCCTGTTGGGCGCGCCCGGCGCGGGAAAGGGCACCCAGGCAAACTTCATCAAGGAAAAATTCGGCATCCCGCAAATCTCGACGGGCGACATGCTGCGCGCGGCCGTGAAGGCCGGCACGCCGCTCGGCGTCGAGGCGAAGGGCTACATGGACGCCGGCAAGCTGGTCCCGGACGCGCTGATCATCGGGCTCGTCAAGGAACGTCTGAAGGAATCCGATTGCGCGAACGGCTACCTGTTCGACGGCTTCCCGCGCACGATCGCGCAGGCTGACGCGATGAAGGAGGCCGGCGTCGCGATCGACTACGTGCTCGAGATCGACGTGCCGTTCTCGGAAATCATCGAGCGCATGAGCGGCCGCCGCACCCACCCGGCTTCGGGCCGCACCTACCACGTGAAGTTCAACCCGCCGAAGGTCGAGGGCAAGGACGACGTGACGGGCGAGCCGCTGATCCAGCGCGACGACGACAAGGAAGAAACCGTCAAGAAGCGTCTGGAAGTGTACGAAGCGCAGACCAAGCCGCTGATCACGTATTACGGCGACTGGGCGAAGCGCGGCGAGGAAAACGGGCTGAAGGCGCCGCAGTATCGCAAGATCTCCGGCCTCGGCAGCGTCGAGGAAATCCGCGAACGGGCGTTCGACGCGCTGAAGTAAGCGCCGTCAACGCCGCCTTCCGTTCCGGCGAAGCCGCCCTGTTGCAGGGCGGCTTTTTTTACGCGCCGGCGTTCCGGCGGCGGGGGCGCGCGGCGCGCGGCCTCAGTCTTCCGCGTCGCGCTGCATCCGCTGCCGCAATTCGCTCACCTGCGATTCGACGACGGTTGCATCCTCGGCATCGGGCCGTTCGCCGAGATACTGCTCCAGATCCTCGAGCGCCGGGCGCAGGTAGTCGAGCCGTGCATAGGCGAAGCCGCGATCGCGCACCTCGTCGAGATGGTCCGGCAACAGGATCACGAGCCGCTGCTGCACCGCGAGCAGCCGCTGCCAGCGCTCGGTCTGCAGATAGATCGTCTTCAGGTTGCGCAGCATCCGCGCGATGATCTCGCGGCTCGTCGCCGGCTGCAGCAGCGCGCGCAACGCGCTGTCGACCGCGCCGGCGGCCCGCGCGACGTACGGCTCCAGCATCTCGACCATCTCGGCCTCCGACAGCGAATGACCGTTGGTCGGATCGATGATCAGGTCGCCGTCCGGCAGCGTCACGCGCAGCAGGAAATGGCCGGGGAACGACACGCCGCGCGCCGGCACGCCGATCTGCTCGGCGAGTTCGAGATACAGCACCGACAGCGAGATCGGAATCCCGCGCCGCCGCCTCAGCACCGCGTTCAGGTGGCTGTTGTCGGGGTCGTAGTAGTCGTTGTGATTGCACGCGAAGCCGAGTTCGCGGAAGAAGAAGTCGTTCAGCGCGGCGACGCGGCCCTTCAGGTCCGCATCGTCGGCCAGCCGGCGGCTCAGCCGCGCGGCCAGCATGTCGATCTCGGCGAGCGTGCCCTGCAGGTCGAGGTCGGGATACGCGTCCTGCGCCAGCGACAGCGCCGTTTCGGTGACGGGAAGACTGTCGTCGTCCGCCACGAGCGTGCTGAAGTAGTCGAGGACGCGGGTCATTGCGGTCGTCACTTGGCGCGCCTTCTGAAGTAAGCGTATTTGAAGCCCATTACCCACAACATACCGAAATATAGTGCAGCGAACAGCACGAGGCACGCCGCCATCAGCACGATGCGGTCGAGCGGCTGCGCGCGCATGCCGGTCCAGTCGAAGCTGATCGCGCACCAGTGCATCAGGCCGGCGAGTACGAGCGCCGCGCCGACCAGCTGGACGAAGAAGCGCAGCCAGCCCGGCGACGGCTGGTAGATGCCGCGCTTGCGCAGCCCGAGGAACAGCAGCAGCGAGTTCAGGCACGCGCCGACGCCGATGCTCAGCGTCAGGCCCGCATGGCCGATCAGCGGCACGAACACGTAGTTCGAGATCTGCGTGACGATCAGCACGCCGACCGCGATCTTCACCGGCGTCTTGATGTCCTGCTTCGCGTAGAAGCCCGGCGCGAGGATCTTGATCAGGATGATGCCGACCAGGCCGATGCCGTAGGTCGCCAGCGCGCGCGCGACCATCGTCACGGTGTGCGCGTCGAACTTGCCGTAGTTGAACAGCGTCGCGGTGAGCGGCGTCGCGAAGAAGAACAGCGCGAGCGCGCTCGGCGCCGCGAGCAGGAACGTGACGCGCAGCCCCCAGTCGAGCAGCGCCGAATATTCGTGCGTATCGGCGTCGACGTGCGCCTTCGACAGGCTCGGCAGCAGGATTGTGCCGAGCGCGACGCCGAGCAGCGCCGTCGGGAATTCCATCAGGCGGTCCGCGTAGTTGATCCACGACACCGCGCCCTGCCCGAGCCGCGACGCGATATTGGTGTTGATGATCAGCGACAGCTGCGCGACCGACACCGCGAACGTCGCGGGCACCATCTTTGCGAGCACGCGCTTCACGCCGCGGTGACGCAGCGCGCGCAGCGGGTTCAGGCCGATCAGCGGCACCATGTCGATCTTCTTCAGCCCCGGCAGCTGCACGAGGAACTGCAGCACGCCGCCCACGATCACGGCCCACGCGAGCGCGAACACCGGCACCTTCAGGTGCGGCGCGACGAACACGGCGGCGGCGATGAACGCGACATTGAGCAGCACCGGTGCGAACGCGGGCAGCGAGAAGCTCTTGTACGTATTCAGCACGCCGGACGCGAGCGTCGTCAGCGAGATGAACACGATGTACGGGAACATGATGCGCGTCATCGTGACGGCAAGCGGGAACGCCTGGCCGTCGGTGTGCAGGCCCGACGCGACCGCGAACACGACCCACGACGCGCCGGCGATGCCGAGCACCGACAGCACGGCGAGCGCCCACGCGAGCACGGTCGACATCGCGTCGACGAGCGCCTTGGTCGCATCGTGCCCCTGCTGGTTCTTGAACTCGGCAAGGATCGGCACGAACGCCTGCGAGAACGCGCCTTCGGCCGACAGCCGGCGCAGCAGGTTCGGAATGCGGAAGGCGACGTAGAACGCGTCGGTGTATTGACTGGCGCCGAACGCACGGGCGATCAGCGTCTCGCGGGCCAGTCCGGTCACGCGCGACAGCAGCGTGAAGCCGCTGACCGTCAGCAGGGCTCGGAATAGATTCATGGGGCGCTTATTATACGGACCTTGCGTGACCCGGCACGGCCGGATGCGGAAAAGCGCGGCGGCCGCCCGCGCGCCGTTCCGCACGACTCACTTCGCGCTTGCCACACGCTTGATTTTGTTGCTATAATTGCCGGTTTCTGAGCCTGTACATGCGCGGCAATTGCCGTTTCCATGTCCCGGCCTCGGTTAAAATCACCGTTTTTTTATGCGCCCCTGGGCAATCGTTCTCAGGGGACGGATCGAAAAGCAGCGCTTGGCCGTCAGGCTCCAAGCTCTGGAAACAGGACAGGATAAGGAACCGTCATGGCTAACTCCGCACAAGCACGCAAGCGCGCCCGCCAGGCCGCGAAGGCAAACTCGCACAACTCGGCGCTGCGCTCGAAATTCCGTACCGCGATCAAGGCCGTTCGCAAGGCTGTCGACGCCGGCGACCAGGCAAAGGCTGCCGAGCTGTTCAAGGCTGCCGTCAAGACGATCGACACGATCGCCGACAAGAAGATCGTTCACAAGAACAAGGCCGCTCGCAGCAAGAGCCGCCTCGCCGCAGCCGTCAAGGGCCTGCAGGCAGCAGCGTAAATTCCGGTGTGCCCGCCTCGCGCGGGCACTCCTGTTTCCTGCGATCGCAAAAAAGCCCGCTTCGGCGGGCTTTTTTGCGGGTGCGTCCGGCGAACGACCATGCCGTCGGCGGCGCGGCGCACCATCGGCGGCCCGGCGAGGATGCCCTCGCCCGCCGCCCGCGCCTCGTTACTTCTTCGCGCTATAGTCCGGCAGCTCGCACGCCTCGGTGACGACGAGATTGTTGTCCTTCGCGAAATTCATCACGAAATCGAAGGCCATCGGCTCGCAGTCGCGCAACCGCGAATCGAGGATCACGCATTTGGTGTCGCCGAGCAGCGTCGGGCGCACGTACAGCGAATACTGGAGACGCGCATTCGGCCCGCTCGCCCCCGGCCCGAAGCAGGACATCACGCCGGCCAGACGCTCCGACCAGTCGCTCGGGCGAAACTTTTTCCCGTCTTTCGTGATGCCCTGGATGAAGTATTCGGTCGGAGGGGTTTCAGCCATGTGGTTACCCAAGTGACGGCCCGGCGATAGCCAGGCGACGGCGCCTGGGTACGCGAACACAAAGCTGGAATCGACACCGGCAGCCCGCGCGCCGAACCCGCGAAAAAACAGGCTGTCGGCACGTGCCGCCGGCACGCCGCACGGGATTTGTGCAGCGCACGGCTTGTGTCCGGCAGAGCGCGAAGCGGCTTGCCTGCCGGGCTGGAGAAAACTTTTGGATTATACCGCAGCGCGCCATTGCGCGTCGGCTCGCGGCCCCGCTCGCGACGCCGTCCGGCCCGCAGATCGATCGCGCCCCGCTTTTCGGCGCGGCTCGTCAAAGCACCGAAAATCCTTTATGCTGCTCTGAGTCATCCACATCCGACGGCGGCGCCGTCCGGCCTCGCTGCCGGGTGAAGCCCGCCGTATTTCGTTTCATGACCGCCAAAACCATTCGTCACTACCTGCAGTTCAAGGATTTCTCGCTGGAAGACTACGAGTACGTGCTCGAACGCACGGGTATCCTGAAGCGCAAGTTCAAGAACTACGAGACCTATCACCCGCTGCACGACCGCACGCTCGCGATGATCTTCGAGAAGAGCTCGACGCGCACGCGCCTGTCGTTCGAAGCCGGGATCTTCCAGCTCGGCGGCCACGCGGTGTTCATGAGCACGCGCGACACGCAGCTCGGCCGCGGCGAGCCCGTCGAGGATTCCGCGCAGGTCATCTCGCGAATGGTCGACATCATCATGATCCGCACGTTCGAACAGGACGTGATCCGGCGCTTCGCGGAAAACTCCCGCGTGCCGGTGATCAACGGCCTGACCAACGAATACCATCCCTGCCAGGTGCTCGCCGACGTCTTCACGTACTACGAGCATCGCGGCCCGATCGCCGGCAAGACGGTCGCGTGGGTCGGCGACGCGAACAACATGCTCTATACGTGGATCGAAGCCGCCCAGATCCTCGGCTTCAAGCTGCGCCTGTCGACGCCGCCGGGCTACGCGCTCGACATGAAGCTGGTGTCGCCGGACAGCGCGCCGTTCTACGAGGTGTTCGACGATCCGAACGAAGCGTGCCGCGGCGCCGATCTCGTGACGACCGACGTGTGGACGAGCATGGGCTTCGAGGCCGAGAACGAAGCGCGGATGAAGGCGTTCGCCGACTGGTGCGTCGACGAGGAAATGATGGGTCACGCGAACCCGGACGCGCTGTTCATGCACTGCCTGCCCGCGCACCGCGGCGAGGAAGTGACGGCCGGCGTGATCGACGGCCCGCAGAGCGTCGTCTGGGACGAGGCGGAAAACCGCCTGCACGTGCAGAAGGCGCTGATGGAGTTCCTGCTGCTCGGCCGCCTGAAGCACTGACACCGACCGGCGCGCGGCATGCCGCCGCGCGCGATCCGTCGCCACGACGCCGATCCCCGGATCGGCGTTTTTTATTGGCCGGCGCCGCGCCGATCGGCTACAGGCAGACGGGCTCCGCTTCCAGCTCGACGCCGAACTGCGCGCGCACGTCGTCCTGGATCGCCCGCGCGAGCGCAAGCACGTCGGCGCCCGTCGCACCGCCGCGATTGACGAGCACGAGCGCCTGCCGGTCGTGCACGGCCGCCGCGCCGAGCGCACGCCCTTTCCAGCCGCAGCGGTCGATCAGCCAGCCGGCCGCGAGCTTCACCCCGCCGTCCGGCTGCGGATACGACACGATCTCCGGCACGCGCGCGCGCAGCGCGTCGAACTGCGCGGCATCGATCACCGGGTTCTTGAAGAAGCTGCCCGCGTTGCCGAGCACGAGCGGATCGGGCAGCTTCGCGCGACGGATCGCGACCACCGCGTCGAACACGTCGCGCGGCGTCGCCGCGTCGGGCGCGATGCCGCGCGCATCGAGCTCGCGCGTGACGTCCGCATAGCCGAGCCGCGGCGTCCAGCGCTTCGGCAAGCGGAACGTGACCGACACGATCGCGAAGCGCGCGCGCCCTTCCCGCTTGAAGAAACTGTCGCGATAGCCGAACGCGCAGCGTGCGGCGTCGAAGCGCTCGCTGCGCCCGCTCGCGAGCTCGACCGCGACGAGCGAGTCGAAATACGTCTTCATCTCGAGCCCGTACGCGCCGATGTTCTGGATCGGCGCCGCGCCGACGGTGCCCGGAATCAGCGCGAGATTCTCGAGGCCCGCCATGCCGCGCTCGAGCGTCCACGCGACGAACGCATGCCAGTTCTCGCCGCCGCCCGCCTCGACATACCAGGCTTCGGCGTCCTCGCGCACGACGCGCCGGCCGGCGATCTCGTCGAGCAGCACGACGCCGTCGAAGTCGCGCGTGAACACGACGTTGCTGCCGCCGCCGAGCACCAGCAGCGGCAGGTTCGCGATGCGCGCGTCGCGATGCAGCGCGGCGAACTGGTCGGCCTGCGTGATGCGCGCGGCGTAGCGCGCGGTCGCGGCGATGCCGAACGTGTTGTGCGCGGCGAGCGGATGGTCGGGGAGCAGCGACAGGGCGGAATCGTCAGGGGGCATCGGCATTCGCGGTCATGCGTGCCCGTGCCGCGGATGGACGGCCTTGGGCAAACGGAGGGGCATCGGTAAAATGGCAAACAGTCCGCAATTATAGCGAGTGCCCGCGCACCAGCCGGGCGCCCGCGCCTCAAGGGAGAATGCCATGCCATCGTTCGACGTCGTTTCCGAAGCGAACATGATCGAAGTGAAGAACGCCATCGAGCAGTCGAACAAGGAAATTTCGACGCGCTTCGACTTCAAGGGCTCCGACGCGCGCGTCGAGCAGAAGGAGCGCGAGCTGACGCTGTTCGCCGACGACGATTTCAAGCTCGGCCAGGTGAAGGACGTGCTGATCGGCAAGCTGGCCAAGCGCAACGTCGACGTGCGCTTCCTCGACTACGGCAAGGTCGAGAAGATCGGCGGCGACAAGGTCAAGCAGCTCGTCACCGTGAAGAAGGGCGTGACCGGCGACCTCGCGAAGAAGATCGTGCGGCTCGTGAAGGACAGCAAGATCAAGGTGCAGGCGAGCATCCAGGGCGACGCGGTGCGCGTGTCAGGCGCCAAGCGCGACGACCTGCAAAGCGTGATCGCGCTGCTGCGCAAGGACGTGACCGACACCCCGCTCGACTTCAACAACTTCCGCGACTGACCGGTCGCGTCACGCCGCCCGGTGCGCGCACCTCATCAGGCGCGCCGGCCGGCGTCTCTCCTTCCTTCAGGCCTTGCCGCCGTCCTGCGCGCCGCCGTTCGCGGCCGCCTTCTTCTTGTCGCCGATCCGGCTTTCCTGCCCTGCCAGCAGCTTCGAAATATTGGCGCGGTGACGCCAGATCAGCAGCACGCTCATCGCGAGCACCGCCCAGGCGATCGGGTTGTGGCCCGGCATGCCGAACAGGAACACGTCGAACAGCGGCGCGAACACGGCCGCGACCAGCGCCGCGAGCGACGAATAGCGGAAGAAGAACGCGACGATCAGCCAGGTGAGCGCGGTCGCGAGGCCGAGCACCGGGTGCACGGCGAGCAGCACGCCGGCCGCGGTCGCGACGCCCTTGCCGCCCTGGAAGCGGAAGAACACCGGATACAGGTGGCCGAGGAACACCGCGATCGCGACCCACGCGATCGCGACGTCGGACAGGCCGAAGCGCCGCGCGAGCCAGACGGCGATCCAGCCCTTGAACGCGTCGCCGAGCAGCGTCAGGATCGCGGCCTTCTTGTTGCCGCTGCGCAGCACGTTGGTCGCGCCGGGGTTCTTCGACCCGTACGAGCGGGGGTCGGCAAGGCCCATCGCGGCGCTGACGATGACGGCGAACGACACCGAGCCGATCAGGTAGGCAACGAGGGCGGCGAGCAGGATCTGCATGCGGGGGACTCTTCTTTCAACGTATCGGTGAAGGGACGGCTCGCGCGGCAGGCCGGCAACGCCGGCGCCGTCGCGGCCGAAGCGGCGCCCATTCTACCGAACGGGCGCAGGCTGCCACGAAGGTGAAACCCTCAGTCGACGCTCGCGCACTGCACGGGCTTCGCGCCGAGCAGCGTCGTGAGCACCGTCGGCGCGAGGCTGACGAGGTAGCCGCGACGGCCGCCGTTCAGGTAGATCGTCGGCAGCTCGAGGATCGTCGACTCGACGTAGACCGGCATCGCCTTGCGGGTGCCGAACGGCGACGTGCCGCCGACCAGATAGCCGGAATGGCGGTTCGCGACCTCGGGCTTGCACGGCTCGACGCGCTTCGCGCCGATCTGCCGCGCAAGGTTCTTCGTCGATACCGTGCGGTCGCCGTGCATCAGCACGATCAGCGGCTTCGCATGCTCGTCTTCCATCACGAGCGTCTTCACGACGCTGTGCTCGTCGACGCCGAGCTGGCGCGCCGATTCGCCGGTGCCGCCATGCTCGACGTATTCGTACGGATGCTCGCCGAACGCGACGGCATGGCGTCTCAGCAGCTGGGTCGCGGGGGTTTCGGACACGTGTCTGGATTTGCTCATGGCGGCATTCTAATGGCGAACGACGCGCCGCGGACCGTCGGCGCGCAGGCGGTATACTCGCCGCCCGCTTTCGACCGTGCGGCCGCCGCCCGGCATCATTGCGAACCTCGCGCAGCGCTATTGCCCGATCGACCGATTGTGGCGCGCGCCCAGTCATGGCACGATCGTTCGAAAATATTGCCGCGCCGGGCCGACGCCGCCCGGCCCTCTTCTGGAGACGCCATGACTTCGTCCATTCGTTGCGCCGCGCCGCCCGACGTCGACACGCTGCTGGCCGCGCTGCCGGCCCGCATCGCCGACCTGCCCGCACGCCGGGCCGCACAAGCACCCGCGCATCCCGCGCTGATCGAGGACGCGCGGCGCCTGTCTTACGGCGAGCTGTCGCAGGCCGTCGATGCGGCCGCCGCGCGGCTCGCGGCGCTCGGCGTGCGCGGCGGCGACCGCGTGATGATCGTCGCGGAAAACAGCGTCGCGCAGATCGTGCTGCTGCTCGCCACCGCGCGGATCGACGCATGGGCGCTGGTGTCGAATGCGCGGCTGTCGGCCGGCGAGCTCGATGCGATCGCCGCGCACGCGCGCCCGCGGCTGATCGCGTTCGCAACCGAAACCTCGGCCGATGCGCGCGCGCATGCGGCACGCCACGACGCGACGCCCGCGGACGCGCTGCCGATCGACATCGGCGCGTGGTCGCACCGGATCGATGCCGACGCGCCCGCCGAAGCGGTGGCCGCCGACGGCGCCGCGCAGTGCGCAGCGCTGATCTACACGACCGGCACGACGGGTTCGCCGAAGGGCGTGATGCTGTCGCATCGCAACTTGCTGTTCATTGCGGCGATGTCGAGCACGCTGCGGCGCGTGTCGCCCGACGACCTCGTCTATACGGTGCTGCCCGTGTCGCACGTGTACGGGCTCGCGTCCGTGTGTCTCGGCAGTCTTTACGCCGGCGCGACGCTGCGGCTCGCACCGCGTTTCGCGCCGGAGGCCGTGCGCGTCGCGCTCGCCGACGAGGGCGTCACGATCTTCCAGGGCGTGCCCGCGATGCACGCGAAGCTGCTCGAGCATCTGCACACGCACGGCCACGCATGGCGCGCGCCGCGCCTGCGCTTCGCGTATTCGGGCGGCTCGCCGCTCGACGCCGACCTGAAGGCGCGCGTCGAGCGCGTGTACGGCGTGCCGCTGCACAACGGTTACGGCATGACCGAAAGCAGCCCGACGATCACGCAGACGCCGCTCGACGCGCCGCGCACCGACTGCTCGGTCGGCGTGCCGATTCCCGGCGTCGAAATGCGCGTGGTCGCGCCGGACGGCAGCGACGTGCCGCGCAGCGAGGTCGGCGAGATCCTCGTGCGCGGGCCGAACGTGATGCTCGGCTACTACCGCAATCCGGACGCGACGCGCGCGGCCGTCTCGCCGGACGGCTGGCTGAGTACCGGCGATCTCGCGCGGCAGGACGCCGACGGCGCGGTGACGATCGCCGGGCGCAGCAAGGAGCTGATCATCCGCTCGGGCTTCAACGTCTATCCGGTCGAGGTCGAGCAGGTGCTGAACGCGCATCCGGACGTCGTGCAGGCAGCGGTCGTCGGCCGCGCGGTCGAGGGCAACGAGGAAGTGCTCGCGTTCGTCGAACTGGCGCCGGGCGCCGCCGCGACCGAGACGACGCTGCACGCGTGGTGCGCGGAACGGCTCGCGCCGTACAAGCGCCCCGCGCAGATCCGCGTGCTCGATGCGCTGCCGGCCGCATCGACGGGCAAGGTGCTGAAGCACAAGCTGCGCGAGCTCGCGTAACGCGGGCGCGCATGCCGCCGTGCCGCGTGCCGTTGCGCGTGGCGGCGCGGGCCGCGCCCGGTTCGCGCGCAACCGCGTGCTAGCCGCGCGGGTGATGCTGCGCGTGCAGCGTGCGCAGCCGCTCGCGCGCGACGTGCGTATAGATCTGCGTGGTCGAGATGTCGCTGTGGCCGAGCAGCAACTGCACGACGCGCAGGTCCGCGCCGTGGTTCAGCAGGTGCGTCGCGAACGCGTGCCGCAGCGTGTGCGGCGACAGGTGCGCGCGCACGTCGGCCTGCTGCGCATGGCGCTTGATGATGTTCCAGAACTGCTGGCGCGTCATTCCGTCGCCGCGCGCGGTCACGAACAGCGCATCGGCCGCGCGCGCGCCGAGCAGCGCGGGCCGCGCGTCGCGCAGGTAGCGCTCGATCCAGCCGTGCGCGACTTCGCCGAACGGCACGAGCCGCTCCTTCGAGCCCTTGCCCATCACGCGCACGACGCCTTCGTTGAGCCCGACCTCCACCGTCTTCAGCGTGACCAGCTCGCTCACGCGCAACCCGCTCGCATACATCAGCTCCAGCATCGTGCGGTCGCGCAGGCCGAGCGGCGTCGCGATGTCCGGCGCGCCGAGCAGCGCCTCGACCTGCGCCTCCGACAGCGTCGACGGGAAGCGCGCGGCCTGCTTCGCGGACGTGATCCGCAGCGTCGGGTCGGCGCTCGCGCGATGCTCGCGCACGGCCCAGCCGTAATAGCGACGGAACACCGACAGCCGCCGGTTCGACGAGGTCGCCTTGCCGTCGCTGCGCGCGGCGATGTAGCCGGTCACCATCGTTTCGTCGGCCAGGTCGAGCGGCGCATCGTGGGTCGCCGCGAGCCATCGGGAAAACAGCACCAGATCGCGCCGGTACGCATCGAGCGTATTGCGCGCGAGCCCGTGCTCGAGCCACAGCGCGTCGCAGAAGGCGTCGATCGACGCGCGGCTCGCGAGCAGCGCGGGCGAGGCCGCGATCGCGTCGTCGTCGGTTTCGGGGGACAGCAGCGGTTCGTTCATCGGTACGGCACGCCTTCGTGTGCGAGCAGCCAGCGCTTGACCTTCAGGTAGTAGCCGTCGTCGTCGTGGTTCGCAAAGCCGCCGATTCCGCCCGCTGCGACGACGCGATGGCACGGGATCACGAGCGGGAAGTAGTTCGCGCCGCACGCCTGGCCGACCGCGCGCGGCGCGCTGCCGATCCGCTTGGCGACCTGTCCGTAGGTCAGCACGGTGCCGGGCGGGATGTCGCTGATCACGTCCCACACGCGATGCTGGAACGCGCTGCCGACGTCGGCGAGCGGCAGGTCGAAGCGCGCGGACGCGCGCTCGAAATAACGCTCGATCTGCCGGACCGCGCGCTTCGCGAGCGGCGTGTCCGGGTCGACCGACTTCACCGACTCGGGCAGATAGACGATCTCGCGCACCGCCGCGGCATCCGTGCGGATGCCGACCTTGCCGAACGGCGCGTCGATCACTGCGTTGAACATTGCATTCTCCTAACCGATGGATGCGGGCGCGCCGCCGCGCGCCGACGACACTTTACGCCGCCTTCACGCGGCACGCAGCGCCCATTCGACATGCTCGCGCACGACCGGCGACGAATCGTCGGCCCGCGCCCGCAGCGCCGCGACGATCGCCTCGCGCGCAGCCGGCGCAAGCTGCCCGGCCGGCGCGCGCAGCGCATTGCCGAGCCCGACCGCGAGATTGCGCAGCCAGCTTTCATGGCCGATGCGCCGGATCGCGCTGCCCTGCATCCGCGTCTCGAAGGTGTCGGCGTCCCAGCCGAACAGCTCGACCAGCGTCGCGCGATCGAGGCCGTGCCGCACGTCGAAATCGGCGACCGGCGCGGCCTGCGCGAACTTGTTCCACGGACAGACGAGCTGGCAGTCGTCGCAGCCGTACACGCGATTGCCGATCAGCGGCCGCAGCGGCTCGGGGATGCTGCCTTTCAGTTCGATCGTCAGGTAGGAAATGCAGCGGCGCGCATCGACGCGGTACGGCTCGACGATCGCGCCGGTCGGGCACGCGTCGATGCAGCGCGTGCAGCTGCCGCAGTGCGCGCCGGGTGACTCGGGTGCCGCGTCGGGCGAGCTCTGCGCATCGGTCGGCAGCGGGATGTCGACGTAGATTTCGCCGAGGAAGAACAGCGAGCCGGCGTCGCGCTGCAGCAGCAGCGTGTGCTTGCCGCGCCAGCCGACGCCGGCCTTCTGCGCAAGCTCGACCTCGAGCACCGGCGCCGAATCGGTAAACACGCGATAGCCGAACGCGCCGATCTCGTGCTCGATGCGCTCCGCGAGCGTCTGCAGGCGATTGCGCAGCACCTTGTGATAGTCGCGGCCGCGCGCGTAGATCGACACGACGGCCGCCTGCGGATCGTCGAGCCGCGCCCGTTCCCGCGCGCGCCAGTCGCGCGGCGTGAGCGCGCCGGCGGCGACGGCGGGGGCGTCGCCGGCGAGCGTCTGGGCCGGCAGATACGCGAGCCGCGCGGAAATCACGCGTCGCGTACCGGCCACAAGTTCGGCCGGCCGCGCACGTTTCATCCCATGTTTGGCCATATAATCCATCTCGCCGTGGCAACCGGCTTCCAGCCAGGCGGCGAGCCCTGCTTCGGCATCCGAGAGATCGGTGTCGCTGATGCCGATCGCCCCGAAACCCAATTCGCGCCCCCACGCCCTGATGCGCGCGGCGAGCGCAGTCAACGTCGCATCGTCGAGCGCGCACGGTGCCGCCCCTTCGGCTCGGGTCGAAGGTCTGTCGGATGCGGCGAGTTCCGGTAATCGGTTCATCGCACTATTTTACGAGAATGCCAGCCACGCCCAGCCACCCGTCTCATGCCGCCGCGCTGCCCGCCCCGCTCGAAACGCGCGTGATCGCGCTCGCCGACGAAGCGGCGACCGAGGCGTTCGGCATCCGCTTCGCGCACGCGCTCGACGCCGCACGCGCCGAACTCGCGCGCGCGCACGCGTTCGACGGGCTGCAGATCCAGCTCGTCGGCGATCTCGGCGCGGGCAAGACCTCGCTCGTGCGTGCGATCCTGCGCGGTCTCGGCCATGCGGGGCGCGTGCGCAGCCCGACCTATACGCTCGTCGAGCCGTATGCGCTCGAACGCGACGATGGGGAACTCGAGGTCTATCACTTCGATCTGTATCGATTCAACGATCCGGCCGAATGGTCCGACGCAGGCTTTCGCGAGTATTTCAATTCCAGCGCGATCTGTCTGGTCGAATGGCCGCAACAGGCGGGGACGCTGCTCGGCGTGCCCGATCTGGTCTTCTCGCTCGACGTGGATGGCGACGGCCGCGCCCTCACCGTCCGGGCGTACAGCGCTTCAGGAAAGGCATGTCTCGAAAGATGTTGATCAAACCGTTCCGCTCGATCGAATCGGCGGCCACCGCGACGCACAACTGGCGGCGCCGCCAGATCCTGTGCGCGGGCGCGTCGACGCTGGTGCTCGGTCTCGTCGCGCCGCGGCTCGCGCACGCGTCGTCGGTGCTCGGCGTGCGCGTCTGGCCCGCGCGCGATTACACGCGCGTGACGATCGAATCTGACCAGCCGCTGCAGAATAGCCAGCAGCTGCTGCAGGGCCCCGACCGCCTCGTCGTCGACCTGACCGGCCTCGATCTCGACCAGGCGCTGCGCGACCTCGTGTCGAAGATCGCGCCGAACGATCCGCAGATCCAGTCGGTGCGCGTCGGCCAGTATCAGCCGCACGTGGTGCGGATGGTGTTCGACCTGAAAGGCTCGGTGAAGCCGCAGGTATTCACGCTGCCGCCGGTGGGCACCTACAAGTACCGGCTCGTGTTCGACCTGTATCCGGCCGTCGCGCCCGATCCGCTGACCGACCTGATCGCGCAGACGGAACGCAAGGAACAGGCGCTCAACGACGCGGCGCGCGCGCAGCAGATGCAGCCGCCCACCGCGCTGAACGGCCCGACCCCGCCGCCCGTCGCGGGCAACGACAACAGCGACGCATTCTTCCAGCGCTTCGCGCAGAACACGCCGGCCACGCCGCATGCGCCGCCGGCCGCGGCCGCGCCGTCGGCCCCCGCGAAGCCGGCCGTCAAGCCGCCGCCCGTGATCGCGCGCCGCGACGACAGCGACGACGACGGCGACACCTACAAGTTCACCGCACCGAAATCCGGCAAGGGCGGCACCGTGCGCCTGCTGACCGTCGCGATCGATCCGGGCCACGGCGGCGAGGATCCGGGCGCGATCGGCGGCGGCGGTACGTACGAGAAGCACATCGCGCTCGACATCGCGAAGAAGCTGCGCGCGAAGATCGACGGCGCGCCGAACATGCGCGCGATGATGACGCGCGACGCCGACTTCTTCGTGCCGCTGAACGTGCGCGTGCAGAAGGCGCGCCGCGTCGGCGCGGACCTGTTCGTGTCGATCCACGCGGATGCGTTCACGACGCCGTCCGCGCGCGGCTCGTCGGTATTCGCGCTGTCGGACCACGGCGCATCGAGCGCCGCGGCGCGCTGGCTGGCGAACAAGGAAAACTCGTCGGACCTGATCGGCGGCATCAACATCAAGACGCAGGACGCCGCCGTGAGCCGCGCGCTGTTCGACATGTCGACCACCGCGCAGATCCGCGATTCGCTGCGCTACGGCGGCTACGTGCTGAAGGAAGTCGGCGGCATCAATAAGCTGCACAAGGGCTCGGTCGAGCAGGCCGGGTTCGCGGTGCTGAAGGCGCCCGACATTCCGTCGATCCTGGTCGAGACCGCGTTCATCAGCAACCCGGACGAAGAGCGCAAGCTCAACGACGACAGCTATCGCGACCAGATGGCCGACGCGATCTTCCGCGGCATCAAGCGCTATTTCGCTGCCAATCCGCCGCTCGCGAAGAACCGGATGGCCTGACGGCCACGCCCCTTCCGCCCGCCGGCACGTCACGCGTGCCGGCGGCGCGCATCACGACGCCGCGAAGCGGCGTATCAGCTTCCCGCCGAACACGTTCACCGCGAGGCCGCCCATCACGAGCGCGGCGCCCAGCACCTGCGCACGCGTCAGATGCTCGTCGAGCAGCAGCGCCGACGACGCGAGCCCGACGATCGGCACCAGCAACGAGAACTGCGCGACCTGCGCGGCCGGATAGCGCGACATCAGGCGGCTCCACAGCCCGTAGCCGAGCAGCGTCGCGACGAACGCGAGATAGACGACCGCGAAGATCGATGCGCCGTCCAGCCCCGCGAGCGCGGACGCGATCCGCTGCGGCCCTTCGAACCACAGCGACAGCAGGAAGAACGGCACCGGCGGCACGAGGCTCGCCCACACGACCAGCGACACGAGATTCGCGTTGCCGACCTTTTTCGTGACGATATTGCCGATCGCCCACATCGCGGCCGAGCAGATCGTCAGCAGGAAACCGGCCAGCGTCATCGCGCGGCCGCCCTGCGACGCGATCACGACGAGGCCGGCCGCCGCAATCGCCAGGCCGACCAGGTTCTGCACGCGCAGCCGCTCGCCGAGGAACAGCATCGCGAACACGAGCGTGAAGAACGCCTGCGACTGCAGCACGAGCGACGCGAGGCCGGCCGGCATCCCGACGTACATGCCGGTGAACAGGAACACGAACTGGCCGAGCTGGATGGTCGCGCCGTACAGCAGCAGCAGGCGCCACGGGATCTGCGGCCGGCGCACGAAGAACACCGCGGGCACGGCCGCGAGCGTGAAGCGCAGCGCGCCGAGCAGCATCGGCGGCATCCCGTGCAGGCCGACCTTGATCACGACGAAGTTCACGCCCCACGCGAGGATCACGACCAGCGCCAGCAACAAGTCCTTCGGGGCCATCATCGGCATCTCCTCGTGGTCGGATGATCGTTCTGAAAGCATCGAGTTTACCGGGCTTTCCCCACCCGCCCCGATACCCGCGCACCGCGCGTGGAATCGGCGCGCGCGCGGCGGCGCAGCATCGGACGCGCGACGCGCGCCCGACGCGGCCCGCCAGTACAATGACCCGCATCGCAGCTGCCCCCCACAGGATCCGCCATGACCGACCCGATCAAAGCCCTGCTGAAGCCGCACGTGCGCGACATCGGCAACCTGCAGGTGCGTCGCACGCTGCCCGCGCTCGCCGCGCGCCTCGTCGGCCCGTTCATCTTCTTCGACCACATGGGGCCCGCCGTGCTGCCGGCCGGCACCGGGCTCGACGTGCGCCCGCACCCGCATATCGGGCTCGCGACCGTCACCTATCTGTTCGACGGCGCGATCCTGCATCGCGACAGCCTCGGCTCGCGGCAGGAAATCGTGCCGGGCGACGTGAACTGGATGACGGCCGGCCGCGGCATCGTCCATTCGGAGCGCACGCCCGATGCGCAACGCGCGAGCGGCCACACGGTGCACGGCATCCAGACCTGGGTCGCGCTGCCGCGCGCGCACGAGAGCGTCGAACCGTCGTTCGAGCACCATCCGGGCGCGACGCTGCCCAGGCGCGACGAAGGCGGCGTGTCGCTGACGGTGATCGCCGGCGACGCGTTCGGGCTCGTCTCGCCCGTCACGACCTTCTCGCGCACGCTGTACGTCGCCGCCGAATTCGCGGCCGGCGGCAGCATCGAGCTCGACGCCTCGCACGAGGAACGCGCGGTCTACGTCGTCGACGGCGATCTCGCGATCGACGGCACGCCGGTGGCGGCCGAGCAGATGGCCGTGCTCGCGCCGGGCGCGGCCGTCACGCTGACGAGCGGCAGCGGCGCGCGCGCGATGCTGCTGGGCGGCGACAAGATCGACGGCGAGCGTTTCATCGAGTGGAATTTCGTCGCGAGCAGCCGCGAGGCGATCGCGCGCGCGAAGGAAGCCTGGAGCCGCCAGGAAATGGGCAAGGTGCCCGGCGAGACCGAGTGGATTCCGTTGCCGGAAGCGAAGCCGCGTTGAAAAACGGGCGCACCGCCCCCAATCTGACGACATTCGAACCGAAGAGAACGACATGGACACCACGCTTGCCACTTTCGAGAAAGACGTCATCGAGGCGTCGCTGGACACGCCCGTGCTGGTCGACTTCTGGGCGCCGTGGTGCGGCCCGTGCAAGACGCTCGGCCCGCTGCTGGAGAAGCTCGAAGCCGCTTACGAGGGCCGCTGGAAGCTCGTGAAGGTCAACGTCGACGAGAACCAGGAACTCGCCGCGCACTTCCAGACGCGCAGCATTCCGCACGTGATCGCGTTCGCCGACGGCCGCCCGGTCGACCAGTTCGTCGGCGTGCTGCCCGAAGGGCAGCTGCGCGCATTCCTCGACCGGCTGCTGCCGGCGCCCGAGGAAGCCGAGCGCCGCGCCGCGCAGTTCGCGCTGGCCGAATCGCGCGTCGACGAGGCACGCGCGCACCTCGAAGCCGCGCTGGCGCTCAATCCGGGCTTCGACGAAGCGCGGCTCGACCTGATCGAACTGCTGCTCGCGAGCAACCGCGTCGACGACGCGCGCGCCGAGGCCGAGCGCCTGTCGCCGCAAACCGTGCAGGGCGCCGATCCGCGCTACCAGGCGATCAAGACCCGTTTCGACGCGCTCGATGCGACGGCCGACCTGCCGCCGACCGACGCGCTCGAAGCCCGCATCGCGGCGAACCCCGGCGATCTCGATGCGCGCTTCGACCTCGCGCAGAGCCTGATCGCGCGGCGCGCGTACGAAGGCGCGCTCGAGCAGCTGCTGGAAATCGTCATGCGCGATCGCGCGTACGGCGACGACCTGGGCCGCCGCACGATGATCTCGGTGTTCGAGCTGGCCGGCGATCGCCCCGAGCTCGTCGCCGCGTGGCGGCGCAAGCTGAGCATGGCGCTGAACTGAGCGGCGCTGCGGCCGGGCAGCCGAAGCCCGGCCCCGCGCACGGCGGCGCCGCCGTCGTGCCCGCGCAGCGGCGCGCATGCGACGCGCGAGCCGCTTCGGCGCGACGCGTGCGTGCGCCCGCCGTCACCGCGCTCAGTCGGCGCCGTTCCCGCGCTGCGTCATTGCGCCGTCCCTGCCGTGCGAAGCGCCGCCGCCTCGCCGTTCGCCCGCGCGGCGATCGCGCGCAGCGCATGCGCGGCGGCCGCGAAACCGAAGCTCGCGGTCACGCAGACGCTCGACCCGAATCCTGCGCAGTTCAGCCCCGCGACATGCGCGGCCGTCGACGGCTCGGCGCCGTCCTCGATGTCGCAGGCGGCCGCTTCCGGATAGATCAGCGGCTCGTCCGAATACACGGCGCCGACCTTGAAGCGCGCCTTCGGCCCGCGCGGGAAGCCGTGCTGCTTGCGCAGCTGCGCGCGCACCTTCGACAGCAGCGGATCCTGGATCGTCAGCGCGAGATCATCGATACGGATCCGCGTCGGGTCGAGCTGCCCGCCCGCGCCGCCGACGGTAATCAGCGGCTGCCCTTTCGCGACGCACCACGCGATCAGCGCGACCTTCGTGCGCACGCTGTCGATCGCGTCGATCACGTAGTCGAAACCGCCGCCGAGCAGCGCGTCGAAGTTGTCGGGCTCCGCGAAGTCCTCGACGCGGTTCACGCGGCACGCGGGATCGATCAGCGCGATCCGCTCGGCCATCGCGTCGACCTTCGGCTTGCCGTAATTGCCGTCGAGCGCGTGGATCTGCCGGTTGGTGTTGCTCTCCGCGACGTTATCGAGATCGATCAGCGTCAGCTCGCCGATCGCGCTGCGCGCGAGCGCCTCGGCGCTCCACGAGCCGACGCCGCCGATCCCGATCACCGCGACGTGCGCGCGCTCGAACGCGGCGAGCGCCGGCGCGCCGTAGAGCCGCGCGATGCCGCCGAAGCGGCGCCCGCGATCCACGTCAAGCTGGATTGTCGGGCTCGGGGTAAGATCGGAAGAACTGGGCGGGAGAGCGTCGGCGGCTGACATGGAAGAAAGGAAAACGTAAGTCGTACAGCCTTCTATTTTGCCTGATCTCCCCGCCCGCACGCGCCACTGTGCACGCACGATTCTTCGGCGTTCGCTATACTGGCCCCCGATTGAAGCGTTTGCATAACATGACGACTCTCGCCGATCTCCGCATCAACTATTCGCGCGCTTCGCTCGACGAAGCCGATGCCGCCTCCGACCCGTTCGCCCAGTTCGACCGCTGGTTCAAGGAGGCGCTCGCCGCCAAGCTTCCCGAGCCCAATACGATGACGCTCGCCACCGTCGGCGCCGACGGCCGGCCGTCGGCCCGCATCGTACTCATCAAGGGCGTCGACGAACGCGGCTTCGTCTTCTTCACCAACTACGAAAGCCGCAAGGGGCGCGACCTCGCCGCGCATCCGTACGCGGCGCTGCTGTTCTACTGGATCGAGCTCGAGCGCCAGGTGCGCATCGAAGGCCGCATCGAGAAGACCAGCGCCGACGAAAGCGACCGCTATTTCGCGTCGCGCCCGCTCGGCTCGCGCATCGGTGCGTGGGCGTCCGAGCAGAGCGCGGTGATCGACAGCCGCGCGACGCTCGAAGCGCGCGAGAAGGCCATTGCCGAACGCTACGGCGACAACCCGCCGCGCCCGCCGCACTGGGGCGGCTACCGCGTCGTGCCCGATTCGATCGAGTTCTGGCAGGGTCGCCCGTCGCGGCTGCACGACCGCCTGCTTTACACGCGCGACAGCGATGCCGCGCAGGGCTGGACGATCTCGCGCCTGTCGCCGTAAGCGCGGCGCCGGCGTCGCGCCGGTCGTGTCCCGGGTTGCATCCGGGCGCCCGCTTCGCAGCGGGCGCCGGTCAAGATACTTGGCTGTATTCGATTCAACGAACAAACGGAGAATCCAAATGTTCTGGGAAAAGAAGCTGGCACAGTGGGCGGACGAAGTACGGACGACGGCGAACATACCGGCGCGCCTCGTACTGTGGAACGGTAACCAACTCGACTTCGGCACGTTCGCCGCGCCGCAGGTCACGCTGAAGGTCAACAACGCGTCGGCGCTGCCGCTGCTGCTCGAACCGAGCCTCGACAATCTCGGCGAGGCGTACGTGAAGGGCAAGATCGACATCGAGGGCAAGCTGTCCGACATCATCAACATCGGCTACTCGCTCGCGCGCAGCACGGTCACGAGCGCCAGCAAGCTCGCGCGCGTGAAGCGCTACTTCAATCACACGAAGAGCACCGACAAGAAGGCGATCCAGTATCACTACGACGTCTCGAACGAGTTCTACAAGCTGTGGCTCGACGAGAACATGGTGTACTCGTGCGCGTACTTCGAGAACGGCGACGAGGATCTCGCGACCGCGCAGATCAAGAAGATCGACCACATCCTGACCAAGATCCGGCTCGAACCGGGCCAGCGCCTGCTCGACATCGGCTGCGGCTGGGGCGCGCTCGTGCTGCGCGCCGCGCAGAAGTTCGGCGCGAAGTGCCTCGGCGTGACGCTGTCGCAGAACCAGTTCGATCTCGCGACCGAGCGCGTGAAGGCCGCCGGCCTGCAGGACCAGATCGAGATCCGCCTGCAGGACTACCGCGAAATCGAAGGCCAGTTCGACCGCATCACGAGCGTCGGGATGTTCGAGCACGTCGGCCGCAAGAACCTGCCGCTCTATTTCTCGCGGATTCGCGAACTGCTGGTCGACGACGGCATCGCGATGAACCACGGGATCACGTCGACCGACGCCGAAAGCGGCGAAACGGCGCTCGGCGGCGGCGAGTTCATCGACCGCTACGTGTTCCCGGACGGCGAGCTGCCGCACATCAGCCTCGCGCTCGAATCCGCGCAGCGCGGCGGACTGGAGGCGGTTGACGTCGAAAGCCTGCGGCGGCACTATGCGCGCACGCTCGACATCTGGACCGAGAACTTCGAGGCGAAGGCCGAGGAAGCGAGAAAGCTCGTCGACGACGAAAAATTCCGCATCTGGCGCGTGTACCTCGCCGGCTGCGCGTATGCGTTCGAGCACGACGACGTGTCGATCTTCCAGATCGTCTGCCGCAAGGCCGGACGCAGCGCGAAAACGCTGCCGTGGTCGCGGCGCTACATGTACGAACACGCGCTGCCGCGCTAGGCGGCGCTTCACGCTGGGCAGGCATGGGTGACGGCAGGACGCGGCGCAAGGCGCCGCCGGAACGACGGCAAGGCGACGACGCGAACGATGCGCACGCCGACGGACAATTCGACCTGTTCGGCGGCTCGCCCGACGACGCGCGCGACGCGCCGCCGGGCGCTGCCGGCGCCGGTGCGAATTCCCGCGCACGCGCGACGACGGAGGACGGCGACGGCGGACCCGCCCGTCCCGCACGCACCCGCGCGTCGCCCGGTGCCCCGGCTGCCGCCGACGAAGCGCTTCGTGCGCACGACGAACCCGCGCCGCCGTCCACCGGCATGCTGTGGGACGACCCTGCCCCGCCGCCCGCCCCGAAGCAACGCAAGCGCCGCCGCGGCGTAGCACCCGCGCCGGTCTCGCCCGACGTCGCCGCCGCGGCAGCCGGCCTGCCGCCGAACGTGCGGCTCGGCACGTCGTCGTGGTATTTCCCCGGCTGGAACGGCATCGTCTACGACGGCGACTTCGCGCAGACGAAACTGTCGCGCGAAGGGCTCGAAGCGTACGGCGCGCATCCGCTGCTGAAAAGCGTCAGCCTCGACCGGTCGTTCTACGGCCCGCTGTCCGTCGCCGACTACCTGCGCTACGCGCAGCAGGTGCCGGACGACTTCCGCTTCGTCGTGAAGGCGCCGGCGTCGGTCACCGACGCGGTCGTGCGCGGCCGCCGCGGCGAGCCGTCGGGGCCGAACCCGACCTTCCTCGATGCGCGGCTCGCCACCGACGAATTCGTGCGGCCGTGCCTCGACGGGCTCGGCAGCAAGGCCGGTGTGCTCGTGTTCCAGTTCTCGCCGCTGCCCGATGCGCTGCTCGCCGAACCGGCCGTGCTGATCGAGCGGCTGTCCGCGTTCTTCGCGGCGCTGCCGCCGCTGCCGTCCGACGCCGACGGCCCGCGCTACGCGATCGAGATCCGCGACGCGAGCCTGCTCACGCCGCGCTTCATCCGCGCGCTCGCCGCGCTCGGCGTGCGCTACTGCGTCGGGCTGCACGCGCGCATGCCGGACCCGCTGCGCCAGGCCGCCGCGCTCGCGCTGCTCGACGGCGACGCGCCCGGCCCGCTGATCGTGCGCTGGAGCCTGCACGGCGGCTTCAAGTACGAACAGGCGAAGGCGAAGTACGAACCGTTCGACAAGCTCGTCGACGAAGACCCGGCCACGCGCTCGGCGCTCGCCGAGCTGGCCGCGCGCTACGCGCTGGCCGGCCAGCCGGTGATCATCACGATCAACAACAAGGCGGAAGGCTCCGCGCCGCTGTCGTGCCTCGCGCTCGCGCGCGAGATCGCCGCCGCATGCGCGCAGTGGCGCGGCGAGGCGGCGTAGCACTGCGGGTCGGTCGCGCGCGGCTTACGCGCCGCGCAGCGACTTCAGCCGGTGCGAGAACTTCTGCCGGAATTTCGCGAGCTTCGGCCCGATCACGACCGAGCAGTATCCCTGGCCCGGATTGCGCGCGTAATAGTTCTGGTGATAGTCCTCGGCCGGCCAGTAGTTGCCGTCGAGCGGCGTCACCTCGGTGACGATCGGCTGCCCGAACACCTGCTCGCGCTCCAGCTCGCGGATCACGTCGAGCGCAGTGTCGCGCTGCGCGTCCGAATGCGTGAACACGACCGAGCGGTACTGCGTGCCGACGTCGTTGCCCTGGCGGTTGAGCTGGGTCGGGTCGTGCGTCGCGAAGAAGATCTCGAGAATCTCGCGATAGCCGATGCGCGCCGGATCGAACGTCACGTTGACGACTTCCGCATGCCCCGTGTCGCCGTCGCAGACGTCGCGATAGCCGGGATTGCGCGTATGGCCGCCCGCGTAACCCGACTGCACGGCCGTCACGCCGTCCACGTCGAGGAACACCGCCTCCGTACACCAGAAGCACCCGCCTCCCAAAGTCGCGGTTTCAAGCATTTCGTTCACCATCCCGTTCCATACCACGTTGATGACAGGCGGCGACGCGCATACGCGCCGGCGCCCCCGATTCGTCTCGCCGCATCCGACCCTTCGCCGGCTACGGCACTGCGGCAAGTATCTCACTCGTGCGCGCACGCCGCCGGTCGCGCGCGGCGATAGTCCGACACGGTTCCTTCCTGCGCGCCGCGGCCGGCGCCGCGCACGACCCGCCGCGCGTTTCTCGACTACACTTAGGCACGCCCGTCGCCGCCGCTGGTCGTGCGGCCGGGCGCCGTGTCCGATGCATGCCCGAACCCGATGCAACCCACGTCCGCCGGAACATCGATATGCATGCCTTAGCAGATTTCGTCCGCATCGCGGGGCCGGCCGATCGTCGCCCCGCCAGCGTCGCGCGCGCCGCTCCATCCGTTCACCGCGCGATCCCGAATCCGGCACAACCGAGAGGGTTTTTCCATGAACCTGCGGCCTGACCCGACGTTCCACGCATCGCCCGAACTGGCGATGCAAGCCCCGGCGGAGACATTCGCCTATACGTTGTTGCTGAGCCCCGATTTTTCCAGGCCCGACGCGCTGGCCGTGATCGACGTGAAGCCCGGCTCGCCGAGCTACGGAAAGATCGTGCACACGGTGACGATGCCGAACACCGGCGACGAGTTCCACCACTTCGGCTGGAACGCGTGTTCATCGGCGCTCTCGCCGCTGACGGGCCACGCGTTTCTCGAGCGCCGCTTCCTGATCATCCCGGGCCTGCGCTCGTCGCGCGTGTACGTGATCGACACCAAGCCGCATCCGACCCAGGCGCGCATCCACAAGATCGTCGAGCCCGACGAGATCTTCCGCAAGACCGGCTATTCGCGTCCGCACACCGTGCACTGCGGCCCGGAGGGCATCTACGTGAGCACGCTCGGCGGCGCAGGCAAGGACGGCACCGACGGCGCGCCCGGCATCTTCATCATGGACTGCGAGACCTTCGACGTGCTCGGCCGCTGGGAGATCGATCGCGGCCCGCAGGACAAGCACTACGACTTCTGGTGGAACCTGCCGCGCGACTACATGGTGTCGAGCGAGTGGGCGCTGCCGCCGCAGTTCGAGAACGGCATCGTGCCCGAGGACCTGCTCGCGAACAAATACGGGCACCGGCTGCATTTCTGGGACCTGCGCGCGCGGCGCAACGTACAGACGATCGATCTCGGCGCGCATCACCAGATGGCGCTCGAGGTGCGGCCCGCGCACGATCCGGTGCGCGAATACGGGTTCGTCGGCGTGGTGGTCGATACGACCAGTCTCGAAGGCTCGATCTGGACCTGGTGGCGCGAAGGCGGCGAATTCCATGTGAAGAAAACCGCGACGATCCCGCCCGAGCCGGCCGCGGCCGACCAGCTGCCGCCGCTGCTGAAGGCGTTCGGCGCGGTGCCGCCGCTCGTGACCGACATCGACCTGTCGCTCGACGATCGCTTCCTGTACGTGTCGTGCTGGGGCACCGGCGAGATGCGCCAGTACGACGTGTCGGATCCGCATCATCCGGTGCTCGCCGGCTCGGTCCGCATCGGCGGCATCGTGCGCCGCACGCCGCATTCGAACGGCCGCGCGTTCGCGGGCGGCCCGCAGATGGTCGAGATCAGCCGCGACGGGCGCCGCGTGTACTGGACCAACTCGCTCTACTCGACGTGGGACGACCAGTTCTATCCGGACGGCGTGCCGGCCGCGCAGGTGCTCGCGCACGCGGGGCCCGACGGCGGGCTGACGCTCGCCGACGACTTCTGGGTCGACTTCCCCGACGGCTATCGCGCGCACCAGATCCGGCTCGAAGGCGGCGACTGCTCGACCGACTCGTTCTGCTATCCGTCGGTCGGGCGTTGAGCGGCATCCTGCAGGCGCCGGCCGGGCCGCAGTTCGCGCTGTGGGCGGCCGTGCTCGCGAGCGGCGTCTATCACGGCCTCAATCCGGCGATGGGCTGGCCGCTCGCGGTGTCGAACGCGCTGATGACGCGCCGCGGCGGCGCGCTGGTCGCGGCGCTCGGCTATCTCGCACTCGGCCACGCGCTCGCGGTGTTCGCGGTGATGCTGCCGTTCGGGCTGCTCGCCGCGCTGCTCGCGTGGCAGTCGGCGATCCGGATCGGCGCGAGCGCGCTCGTGATCGGCTTCGGCGCGCGGCTGCTGATCCGCCGCCGACACCCGCGTGCGCTCGCGCGAATCGCGCCGGCGCGGCTCGGGCTGTGGTCGTTCGCGGTCGCGATCGCGCATGGCGCGGGGCTGATGCTCGTGCCGATCTATCTCGGGCTGTGCGGGCTCGACGCGGACGCCGGCCACCGCGCCGCGGCCGCGCTCGTCGACGCGCATCTCGGCATGGCGCTCGTCGTCGCGGCCGTGCACGCGAGCGCGATGATCGCGGCCGGCGGTGCGCTCGCGTGGCTCGTGTACCGGTACCTCGGGCTGAAATTCGTGTCGCGGAGCTGGTTCAACCTCGATGCCGTGTGGGCATCGAGCCTGATCCTGACGGGCGCGCTGTCGCTCGGCCTCGCGGCGGCGCGATAACGCGGCAGGCGCGCCCCGCTGTGTTCGCTACGTCACGCTGACGCCGCGCAGCGCCGCCGGCGGCGGGCCCGCCGGCCCCGATTCCGCTAAAATCGGGCCATGCGCATTCCATTCCAACCGACCGCCTTGTCGCCTTTCGTCCGCCGCGCGTGCCGCCACCGCGCGGCGCGCCCGCCCGTTTCGTCCCGGATCGCCACCCGATGAGCCACGCCACTCCGCCGGACTTCGATTCGGCCGCCTTTCGCCAGGCGCTCGGCCAGTTCGCGACCGGCGTGACGGTGATCACGACGCGCGCGCCGTCCGGGCAACTGATCGGCATTACCGCGAGCTCGTTCAACTCGGTGTCGCTCGATCCGCCGCTCGTGCTGTGGAGCCTCGCGCACCGCTCGGCGTCGACGCCGGTGTTCCGCAACAACAGCCATTACGTGGTGAACGTGCTCGCCGCGTCGCAGCTCGACCTGTGCAAGCGCTTCTCGAGCTACAAGGGCGACCGCTTCGAAGGCATCGCGCACGCGGCCGGCAACTCCCGGATGCCGGTGCTCGACGGCGCGCTCGCGTGGTTCGAATGCCACAATCGCAGCCGCTACGACGAAGGCGACCACGTGATCTTCGTCGGCGAAGTGGAGCGCTGCGGCGTGCGCATGCCGAACGCCGCGCCGCCGCTGGTGTTCCACGGCGGCGGCTTCCACGGCCTCACACCGCTTTGATCGCCCCGGTGCGCGCCAGCCCGACCGGCGCGCCCGCCTCGTCCTTCAGCGTCTGCAGCACGATGTTCGAACGGATGTCCATCACGCCCGGCGCCTTGTAGAGCCGGTTCAGCACGAAATCCGAATAGTGCTTGAGGTTGTGCGCGAGCACGCGCAGCAGGTAGTGGCTTTCGCCCGTGACGACGAACGCGCCGACCACCTCCGGCCATTCGCGCAGCGCCTCCGCGAAGCGCTCGTGCCACTGGTTTTCCTCGTTGCGCATCGACACCTGCACGAACGCCTCGAGCTCGAAACCGAGCTTTTCTCGGCTCAGGCACGCGCGATAGTGCTCGATCACACCCTGGTCCTCGAGCAGTCGCATGCGGCGCAGGCAGGCGGATGGCGAAAGCGAGATCCGTTCCGCCAGGTCGAGATTGCTGATTCGGCCCTCCTCCTGCAATACCGCGAGAATCCGGCAGTCGGTGGCATCGAGCGTGATCGCGTGCATTTTTGGTCCCCCTTTTCCCTCTGATTCGAATTATCTGCCAATCCGGCGGATTGTCCATGTCTATTTCGCAAGCACTTTCTGCGAGCGTCCGCCTATCATTCGAAGGATCGATTCACCGATCCGTCATGCCATGGACACACTCTGGGACATCTCCCCGCCCGTCAGCCCCGCCACGCCCGTATGGCCCGGCGACACGCCCGTTTCCGTCGAACGCGTGTGGCGCATGGAAGCCGGCTCGCCCGTCAACGTCGCGCGGCTCACGCTGTCGCCGCATACGGGTGCGCACTGCGACGCACCGCTGCACTACGACGCCGACGGCGCGCCGATCGGCGCCGTGCCGCTCGAGACCTATCTCGGCCCGTGCCGCGTGATCCACTGCATCGGCGCGTCGCCGGTCGTGCGGCCGGCCGACGTCGCCGACGCGCTCGACGGCGTGCCGCCGCGCGTGCTGCTGCGCACCTATGCGCGGTCGCGCGTCGAGCAATGGGACAGCGACTTCTGCGCGGTCGCGCCGGAGACCGTCGACCTGCTCGCCGCGCATGGCGTGAAACTGATCGGCATCGACACGCCGTCGCTCGATCCGCAGGAATCGAAGACGATGGATGCGCACCACCGCGTGCGCGCGCACCGGATGGCGATCCTCGAAGGCATCGTGCTCGACGCGGTGCCGCCCGGCGACTACGAACTGATCGCACTGCCGCTGAAATTCTCGACGCTCGATGCGAGCCCCGTGCGCGCCGTGCTGCGCACGCTGCCGGCCCGCGCCGCCTGACCATTCCGACTCACGACCCCACATCATGATCAAAACCCGTGAAGACGCGCTCGCGCTCGACCGCGACGACCCGCTCGCCCCGCTGCGCGACCAGTTCGCGCTGCCAGACGGCGTGATCTATCTCGACGGCAATTCGCTCGGCGCGCAGCCGCGCGCATCGGCCGCCCGCGCGCAGCAGGTGATCGGCGCCGAATGGGGCGAAGGCCTGATCCGCAGCTGGAATACGGCCGGCTGGTTCGCGCTGCCGCGCCGCCTCGGCGACAAGCTCGCGACGCTGATCGGCGGCGCGCCCGGCGAAACCGTCGTGACCGACACGATCTCGATCAACCTGTTCAAGCTGCTGTCGGCGATGCTGCGCCACCAGGCCGAACGCGCGCCGGAGCGCCGCGTGATCGTGTCGGAACGCTCGAACTTCCCGACCGACCTGTATATCGCGCAAGGGCTGATCGAACAGCTCGGCGGCGGCTACGAACTGCGCCTGATCGACGATCCGGCCGACCTGCCCGCCGCGCTCGGCGCGGACACCGCCGTCGCGATGATCACGCACGTGAACTACCGCACCGGCTACATGCACGACATGCCGGCCGTCACGCAGCTCGCGCACGACGCGGGCGCGCTGATGCTGTGGGATCTCGCGCACTCGGCCGGCGCGGTGCCGGTCGACCTGAACGGCGCGCGCGCGGACGGCGCGGTCGGCTGCACCTACAAGTACCTGAACGGCGGCCCCGGTTCGCCCGCATTCGTGTGGGTGCCGCAGCGCCACCACGCGCATTTCTCGCAGCCGCTGTCCGGCTGGTGGGGCCACCGCGCGCCGTTCGCGATGCAGCCGGGCTTCGCGCCCGATCCGGGCATCGCGCGTTTCCTGTGCGGCACGCAGCCGATCGTGTCGATGTCGATGGTCGAATGCGGGCTCGACGTGTTCCTGCAGACCGACATGCACGCGATCCGCCGCAAGTCGCTCGCGCTGACCGACGCGTTCGTCGCGCTCGTCGAGGCGCGCTGCGCGGGCCGCTCGCTGAAGCTCGTCACGCCGCGCGCGCATCACCAGCGCGGCTCGCAGGCGAGCTTCGAGCATCCGCACGGCTATGAAGTGATGCAGGCGCTGATCGCGCGCGGCGTGATCGGTGACTACCGCGAGCCGTACGTGCTGCGCTTCGGCTTCACGCCGCTCTATACGCGCTTCGTCGACGTGTGGGACGCCGTCGAGACGCTGCGCGAGATCCTGGACACCGACGCGTGGAAGGCGCCCGAATTCGCCGAGCGCGGCGCGGTGACCTGATCGCCGACCGTTGGCGGCGCGCGCCGCGCGCGCCGCGCCCCGTCATTCAATCCTGGAGACAGTCGTGAATTCTGGTCATATGCAGCCGCCCGGCAACGACGCGCCGGCGGGCTGCCCGTTCGCGGGCGCACGCCCGCAAGCCGCGCACGAAGCGCCGCACGTGCCGGGCGACGCCGGCGAGCAAGCCGGCTGGCACAACGCGCAGCTCGATTTCTCGAAGTCGATGAGCTACGGCGACTACCTGTCGCTGAATGCGATCCTGAATGCGCAGCATCCGCTGTCGCCCGATCACAACGAGATGCTGTTCATCATCCAGCATCAGACCAGCGAGCTGTGGATGAAGCTCGCGCTGTTCGAACTGCGCGGCGCGCTCGACGCGGTGCGCGGCGATGCGCTGCCGCCCGCGTTCAAGATGCTCGCGCGCGTGTCGCGCATCCTCGAGCAGCTCGTGCAGGCGTGGAACGTGCTGTCGACGATGACGCCGTCCGAGTATTCGGCGATGCGGCCGTATCTGGGCCAGTCGTCGGGCTTCCAGTCGTACCAGTACCGGCAGCTCGAATTCCTGCTCGGCAACAAGAACGCGCAGATGCTGCAGCCGCACGCGCACCGCCCCGACATCCTCGAACAGGTGCGCGCGACGCTCGACGCACCGTCGTTCTACGACGAAGTCGTGCGCCTGCTCGCGCGGCGCGGCTTCCCGATCGCGCCGTCGCGGCTCGAGCGCGACTGGACGCAGCCGACGCAGCACGACGAAACCGTCGAGGCCGCGTGGCTCGAGGTGTACCGGCATCCGCAACAGCACTGGGAACTATACGAGATGGCCGAGGAACTCGTCGATCTCGAGGACGCGTTCCGCCAGTGGCGCTTCCGGCACGTGACGACCGTCGAGCGCATCATCGGCTTCAAGCAGGGGACCGGCGGCACGAGCGGCGCGCCCTATCTGCGCAAGATGCTCGACGTCGTGCTGTTCCCCGAGCTCTGGCACGTACGCACCACGCTGTAACGCGCGAAGCCGCCGCCGGGCGGCACCCGGCGGCATCCGGCAGGCGGCGCGAATACGCAACGCACGCGCGACGCCCGCCGTCACGACGACGTGCGGACCAGCTCCTCCCGCTCGCGCGGCCGCGCCGGCTCGCGCGACAGCTTCGGGATATGCCGCCGCACGACCAGCAGCGCGACGCAGACGATGCCCATCGCGACGGCCAGCATCGTCAGATAGGCGGTCGCGCCGCCCGTCGTGATCACGAACGCGCCCGCGAACGCGCTGAGGATCGCACCGAGCCGGCCGAACGCGAGCGCGCTCGCGGTGCCGGTCGCGCGCACCGCCGTCGGGTAGATGTACGCGCAAAGCGCATACATCGTCGACTGCACCGCGTTGACGAACAGGCCGTGCGCGCCGAGCCCGACGATCAGCCAGCTCGTATGGCTGCCCGCATCGACGCCCATCAGCCACGCCGCGCTCGCCGCGCCGCCGACGCTGCACAGCACGAGCGGCCAGCGCGAGCCGACGCGCGCGATCGTCCATGCGCACAGCAGCGCGCCGATCACGCCGCCGAGGTTGTACGCGGTGAGCCCCGCGCCCGCGACCGACACGCTCAGCCCGCTCGCGGCGAGCATCGTCGGCAGCCAGCTGAATGCCGCATAGACGGCCAGCAGGCACATGAAGAACGCGCACCACAGCGCGATCGTGTCGCGCGCCTGGCCGCCCGCGAACAGCGAGCGGAACCCGCCGCTGCCGCCGTGCGCATGCGCATCCCGCAGGTCGGTGAACACGGCGCCCGGCGCGACCGGACGCTTCATCCGCGCCAGCAGCGCCGCGAGCTCGGCCCAGCGGGCGGGACGCCGCGCGAGGTAGCGCGGCGATTCCGGCAGCGCCGCCGCCAGCACGAAGCCGAGCACGAGCGGCAGCGCACCGCCCGCGAAGAACAGCATGCGCCAGCCGTGGCGCGGCAGCACCTCGTGCGCGAACAGCCCGGCCAGCATGCCGCCGAGCGGCACGCAGACGATCGTCGCGGTGACCATCATCGTGCGGCGCCGCGCAGGCGTGTATTCGGCGGTCATCGTGGTCGCGGTCGGCAGTGCGCCGCCGATGCCGAGGCCGGCGACGAAGCGCAGCGCGGCGATCGTCTCGACGTTGTGCGCGAGCCCGATCGCGCAGGTCGCGGCCCCGAACAGGAACACGCTGCCGAGCACCGCGCCGCGCCGGCCGAAACGGTCGGCGACGAGCCCCGCGCACGCGCTGCCGATCCCCATCCCGATCAGCCCGGCCGCGACCGCCGGCGCGAAGGCGCCGCGCGTGATGCCCCATTCCTTGATCAGCACCGGAATCGCGAAGCCGATCAGCTGGCCGTCGAAACCGTCGAGCACGATCGACAGCGCGGCCAGCAGCACCACGCATTTCTGCATCGTCGTAAACGGGCCGTCGTCGAGCGTCGCGCCGATGTCGACGGCCGGCGCAGTGGAGTCGTCGCGCGTGCTCATGCGTGCCTCCATCCCGCACAAGGCGGAACCGTGCGCATGCCGTGCGCGGCGAAACTGCGGCAATCGAGTGCTTTCATCCTGTCTCCTTCCGATGCTTCCCGTTCGACCCGGCCGGCGCAGCAGCGCCGATCCGGACCCCATGCCTCGCACGCCAGCCTCGTGCCAGGCGAGATGACGATCCGGCGCCGTGGCGATGCCCGGCGCTCTTGTATCTCGTCGCGCGGCGCAAGCCGGCCGCCGGCGTGACGCTCAGCCCGCCTGCGCGTCGATCACGCGCACCAGGCCCAGCATCGTTTCGGTATGCGGGACCGCCAGCCCGACCTCGCGCGCGGCGGCGACCACCTTGCCGCTGATCGCGTCGATCTCGGTGCGGCGACCCGCGAGCACGTCCTGCAGCATCGACGGACGATGGCCGCGATGTTCGCGGATCGCATGCTCGACGTTGCGCGCGATGCGCGCGGCGTCGACCGCGATGCCCTTCGCACGCGCGACCGCGGCCGTCTCGGCGACGATCGCCTGCGCGAGGCGCGGCCCGTCGTGATGCTCGCCGAGCTGGTCGACCGTGCAGCGCGTCACCGCGCACAGCGTGTTGAGCGCCGCGTTGAACGCGACCTTCTCCCAGATCGCGGCCCACACGTCCGCATCGAGCGTGCAGGCGAGCCCCGCGCTCGACAGCGCGTCGGCCACCGCCGCCGCGAACGCGCTGCCCGCGCCGTCGGCCGTCATCATGCGGATCGTGCCCGCGCCATGCGAATGCACGCGCCCGGGGCCGGCCAGATCGGCGGGCCAGGTCGTGACGCCGACCAGGATCCGCTCGAGCGGCACGAACGCGTTCAGCGTCTCGACATTGCCGAGCCCGTTCTGCAGCGTCAGCACATGCGTGTGCGGCGTCAGCAGCGCGCGCACGCCGTCGAGCGCGACGCGCGTATGCAGCGACTTCGTGAAGACGATCAGCAGATCGAACGGTGTGCCGGCCGACGCATTCGCGGCCTCGGGCCGCAGCGCCTGCAACGTCGTGACGCGGCGCTCGCCGCGGTCGTCGTCGATGCGCAGCCCGTCGCGGCGAATCGCGTCGAGATGCGCGTCGTTGACGTCGATCAGCGTGACGTCCTCGCCGCTTTCCGCGAGCAGCCCGCCGAACAGCGAGCCCATTGCGCCGGCGCCCAGAATCGCGATTCTCATCGTTGGCGGCCTCTCAGAACGGATAGTGGCGCGGCGCGGTCTGCACGGTGATCCAGCGCAGGTCCGTGAAGGCCGCGATGCCGGCCTTGCCGCCGAAATGGCCGAAGCCGCTGTCCTTCACACCGCCGAACGGCATCTGCGCCTCGTCGTGCACGGTCGGGCCGTTCACGTGACAGATGCCCGACTCGATGCGGGCGGCGACGCGCAACGCGCGCGCGACGTCGCGGCTGAACACGGCCGACGACAGGCCGAACGCGTTGTCGTTCGCGCAGCGGATCGCGGCCGCCTCGCCGTCGACGCGCACGATGCCCTTCACCGGACCGAACGATTCCTCCGCGTAGATCCGCATCGCGGGCGTCACGTGGTCGAGCAGCGTCGCCGGGAACAGCGTGCTGTCGGCCTTGCCACCGCACAGCAGCGTCGCGCCGTGCGCGAGCGCATCGTCGATCAGCGCGTTGCAGCGTTCGACGGCCTTCGCGTCGATCAGCGAACCGAGCACGACCGGCCCGTTTCGCGGATCGCCGAGCGGCAGCGACGCGGCCTTGTCGGCGAGCTTCGCGGCAAACGCATCGGCGATCGACGCATCCACGACGATTCGCTCGGTCGACATGCAGATCTGCCCGGAATTCGCGAACGCGCCGAACGCGGCGGCCGCGACCGCGGCATCGAGGTCCGCGTCGTCGAGCACGACGAGCGGCGCCTTGCCGCCGAGTTCGAGCACCGACGGCTTCAGGTGGCGCGCGCACGCTTCGGCGACGATCCGGCCGACCCGCGTCGACCCGGTGAAGTTCACGCGGCGCACGGCCGGATGCGCGATCAGCGCGTCGACGACGGCGCCCGCATCGTCGGGCGCGTTCGTCACGAAGTTGACGACGCCCGGCGGCAGCCCGGCGTCCTGCAGCGCCTCGACGATCAGCCCGTGCGTGACCGGGCACAGCTCCGAGCCCTTCAGCACGACCGTGTTGCCGCATGCGAGCGGCAGCGCGAGCGCGCGCGTGCCGAGGATCACCGGCGCATTCCACGGCGCGATGCCGAGCACGACGCCGGCCGGCTGGCGCACGCCCATCGCGAGCGAGCCGGGCACGTCGGACGGAATCAGCTCGCCGCCGACCTGGGTGGTCAGCGACGCGGCCTCGACGAGCCCGCTCACCGCGAGCTGCACGTTGAATTCCGCCCACAGCGCCGACGCGCCCGTCTCGGCCGCCATCGCCCCGACGAACTGCTCGCGCTTCGCGTCGAGTGCGTCGGCCGCCTTCAGCAGCAGCGCGCGCCGCGCGCCGGGGCCGAGCGCGGCCCACTCGGGAAACGCACGGCCGGCCGCGTCGGCCGCCGCGCGTGCATCGTCGACGGTGCACGCAGGCGCTTCGGACGCGATCGCGCCGTCGAGCGGATTGCGGCGCACGAAGGTCGCGCCGTCGGACGATTGGCGGCGTTCGCCGCCGATCAGCATCGATACGGTTTGCATGGTCTCTCCGGAATGACGCGCGGGGCGCATCAGGCAATCTCGACTTCGACGACGACCGGTGCGGTTGCACGCAGCGCATCGGCCAGCGTGTCGCGCAGGCGCGCCGGGTCGCCGACGCGCACGCCGCGGCAGCCGAGCCCGACCGCGAGCGCGACGAAGTCGAGATCGGGCAGATCGGTGCCCTGCACCGGATCGTCCGGCCCGAAGCCGAAGACCGGCGCGAAATCCTGCAGCGCCGCGTAGCGCCGGTTGTTCAGGATCACGAATGTGATCGGCAGCCTGAGCTGCGCAGCGCTCCACAGCGCCTGGATCGAATACAGGCTCGACCCGTCGCCGATCAGCCCGATCACGCGCCGCCCCGGCCGTGCCAGCGCGACGCCGACGGCAGCCGGCATCCCGTAGCCGAGCCCGCCGCTGTCCATCGTGTAGAACGTGCCGCTCTGCGTGAACGGCAGATGCGCCTGCATGATCGGCCGCGCGCTCGGCGCTTCCTCGACGACGATGTCGTGCGCATCGCGCAGGTCGGCGAGCGTCTGCAGCGCGAACGCGGCCGACATGCGCTCGCCGGCGGCCGGCGGTGCGACGCGCTCGCGCGGCGCGCGCGCGGCCGGCATCGGCCGCTCGGCCGGCGCGGGCCGCGCGAGCAGGTCGCGCGCGGCGAGCTTCAGGTTGCCGACGACCGCGTCGCCCTGCGGCGTCCAGGCGGCCGTACCGGGATCGTCGACGAGCTGCACGAGCGTGGCGCCGGACGGCACGTGCGGGCCGAAACCCTCGATGTGATAGGTGAAGGCGGGCGCGCCGAACGCGAACACGAGGTCGTGCCCGTCGAGCCGCGCGACGATCTTCTCGCGAATCGCGGGCAGGAAACCGGCGAACAGCGGATGGTCTTCGGGAAAGCTGCAGCGCCCTGACATCGGCGCGACGTACACGCGAGCGCGATGCCGCTCGGCGAGCCGCACGGCCTCATCCCATGCGCCGGCCCGATCGATCGCCGCGCCGACCACGAACGCGGGACGGCGCGCGGCATCCAGTGCGTCGCCGAGCCGCGCGAGCGCGTCGGGGTCGGGCCGCACGACATGGCTCACGTCGCGCGCCGGCAGCAGTTCGGCCGGCTGGTCCCAGTCGTCGACCGGGATCGACACGAACACGGGCCCGCGCGGCTCCTGCATCGCGATCCGGTAGGCGCGCGCGATCGCGGCCGGCACGTCCTGCGCGCGCGCCGGCTCGATGCTCCATTTGACGTAAGGCTTCGGCAGCTCGGTGGCCTGCGCGGCGCCGAGGAACGGATCGAACGGCAGGATCGCACGCGCCTGCTGCCCGGCGGTAATGATCAGCGGCGTGCGGTTCTTGTAGGCGGTGAAGATATTGCCCATCGCGTTGCCGACGCCGGCCGCCGAATGGAGATTGACGACCGCCGCATTGCCGCACGCCTGCGCGTAGCCGTCGGCCATGCCGACCACGACGGCTTCCTGCAGCCCGAGCACGTAGCGGAAATCGGACGGGAAATCGCGGAACATCGGCAGCTCGGTCGAGCCGGGATTACCGAACACGCGGTCGATGCCGAACTGGCGCAGCAGGTCGATCACCGCGTCGCGGACGGTGACGGGCGCGGCGGACGGGGTTGGGTGGCCGGACATGCTCGGCGTCTCCTTGAAGGCTAATCGGTTTCCACAGTATCGAAGCGCAAGCCATTCTCGGATACTGTATTTTCTGTAAAAACCCATACCGCTCCAGCATGACTTTCGATCTCCGCCAGTTGCGCGCCTTCACGACGATCGTCGCGTGCGGCAGCCTCGGCCGTGCGGCCGACGCGCTGCACGTCACGCAGCCGGCGCTGAGCCGGATCCTGAAGCGCCTCGAGGACCAGGTCGGCGCGCCGCTGTTCGAGCGCCATTCGAAGGGCGTGCAGCTCACCGCGTTCGGCGAGGCGCTGCTGCCGCACGCGACGCTGCTGCAGCACGAGGCCGAGCACGCGCGCGAGGAACTCGACGCGATGCGCGGCCTCGCGAAGGGCACGATCAAGGTCGGCACGGTGGGCAGCATCGCGAGCCTCGTGCTGCCCGTCGCGGTCGGCCGCGTGCTCGACCGCTGGCCGAACCTGCGCGTCGAGATCATCGAAGGCGTGTGGGACCGGCTCGCCGAAGGACTGTTCAAGCACGAGATCGACCTCGCGCTGTCCGCGCACGGGCCCGACACCGATGAAATCGTCGCGATTCCCGAATGCCGCTGGACCGATCGCAGCCATATCGTTGCCGCGCCGCACCATCCGCTGCGTGCGCTCGGCCGCGCGCCGACGCTCGCCGACACGCTGCACGCGCGCTGGGCGATCCCGCCGCGCGGCACCGCGCCGTTCGACCACATGCGCGCGACCTTCGAGGCGCACGGGCTGCCGCTGCCCGATATCGCGGTCGAGACGCGCTCGGTCACGACGCTGAAGAGCCTCGTCGCGCATGCGGGCTTTCTGTGCTGGATGGCCGAGCCGATGTACGGCGCCGAGCAGCGCGCCGGCACGATCGATACGCTGCCGGTGCGCGAAGTGGTCGCGCAGCGCACGCTCACCGCGTTCCGCCGCCGTCACGGGATTCTGCCGGGGCCGGCCGGCAAGCTGCTGGAAGAACTGGTCGCGTTGACACGCGAGGCGCGCTGACGCGCCCTCCCTTTCGCCGCGGTGCCTGCGCGTCGGCCGGCTCACCGGCCGCGGGCGCGCACGCCGCGGCGCACCATCGAAATGCCGTTTCCCCGCCTTGACTTTCGGTCGCCCCGATACGATCATTCGCTCACGTAAAGAGCAAATGATCGTATCGACACGGCGCGCATCGCGAACGCACGCGAGCGTCGATCCGGCATCGGAGCCGGCGCGCCCGTCGAAGGATGGCGCGGCGCGCGCTCGCGCATGGAACCCGCGAAACACTGGCTCCGGGGAAGCGCCAACCGGAGCCGACCGCAAAGCATGGGGCCCCGGCAAGCGCCAAAGCGCCAACCGGGACCGACCGCAAAGCATGGGGCCCCGGTAAGCGCTAAAGCGCTAACCGGGGCCGACAGGAGACACCGGATGATCGAATCGCCTTCCGCCCGCACGCCCGTGCTGCTGCACATCGGCGCGGGCTCGTTCCACCGCGCGCACCAGGCGTGGTACCTGCATCGCGTGAACGCGGCCGTGCCGGCCGACGAACGCTGGTCGCTGACCGTCGGCAACATCCGCGACGACATGCGCGCGACGATGGACGCGCTCGCCGCGCAGCACGGCGCCTACACGCTCGAAACCGTCACGCCGCAAGGCGAGCGCGCGTACGAGACGATCCGCGCGATCACGCGCGTGCTGCCCTGGTCGATCGACCTCGCCGCGCTGATCGACGCGGGCGCCGATCCCGCGTGCCGGATCGTGTCGTTCACCGTCACCGAAGGCGGCTACTACCTCGACGAGCACAACCGGCTCGACGTCGCGAATCCCGATCTCGCGGCCGACCTGCAAGGCGCGCGCACCACGTTGTACGGCGCGCTCGCGGCGCTGCTCGCCGAGCGCATGCGGCGCGGCGCGGGCCCGCTCACGCTGCAGAGCTGCGACAACCTGCGCAACAACGGCGCACGCTTTCGCGCAGGGATGCGCGAATTCCTCGAACGGCGCGGCCAGGCCGACCTGCTCGCGTGGTTCGACGCCCAGGTCGCCACGCCCAGCGCAATGGTCGACCGGATCACGCCGCGCCCGACCGCCGACGTGCGCGAGCGCGTGCGCGCGGCCACCGGCGTCGACGACGCGTGCCCGGTGATGGGCGAATCGTTCATCCAGTGGGTGATCGAGGACCGCTTCGCGGCCGGCCGGCCGAAGTGGGAACTGGCCGGCGCGGAGCTCGTCGACGACGTGCATCCGTACGAGGAAGCGAAGATCCGCATCCTCAACGCGACGCACAGCTGCATCGCGTGGGCCGGCACGCTCGCGGGCCACACGTATATCCACGAAGGCACCCACGACGCGCCGATCCGCCGCTTCGCGCACGACTACGTGACGCAGGACGTGATCCCGTGCCTCACGCCGAGCCCGCTCGATCTCGCGCGCTACCGCGACGTCGTGCTCGAACGCTTCGGCAACCCGTACGTGCTCGACACGAACCAGCGCGTCGCGGCCGACGGCTTCTCGAAGATTCCCGGCTTCATCGCGCCGACGCTCGTCGAATCGTTCGCGCGCGGCGCGACGCCGGTCGCGACCGCGGTGCTGCCCGCGCTGTTCCTGCGCTTCCTCGAACGCTGGGCGCGCGGCGCACTGCCCTACGCGTACCAGGACGGCGTGATGGACGAAGACGCCGCGCACGCGATCGTCGCGGCGCCCGATCCCGTCGTCGCGTTCTGCGCGAGCCGCGCGCTGTGGGGCTCGCTCGCCGGCAACGCGGCGCTGTTCGAGGCGCTGCGCGCCGGGCTCGCGCGCGTCGACGCGTGGCTCGCGCAGCACTGACGCGCTCGGCAGCCGGCCCGCGTCCGGGCGAACCTGCGTTGGCAGGCGCCCGGTCGTGCGGCTAAAGTAGCGGCTCCTCACTGACGGAACGGATCGCTCATGTATCTCGGCATCGACCTCGGCACCTCGGAAGTGAAGGTGCTGCTGCTCGCCCCGGACGGCACGGTCGTCGGCACCGCGGGCACGCCGTTCACCGTGTCGCGCCCGCATCCGCGCTGGGCCGAACAGCATCCGGAAGACTGGTGGCAAGGCACGCTCGCCGCGCTCGCGGCGCTGCGCGAGCGACATCCGCATGCGTTCGCGCAGGTGCGCGGAATCGGCCTGTCCGGCCAGATGCACGGCGCGGTGCTGCTCGGCCGCGACGATCGCGTGCTGCGCCCGGCGATTCTGTGGAACGACATGCGCAGCGCGGACGAATGCGCGCTGCTCACCGAACGCGCGCCCGACCTCCATGCGCTCGCCGGCAATCTCGCGATGCCGGGCTTCACCGCGCCGAAGCTGCTGTGGGTCGCGCGTCACGAACCCGACGTATTCGCGGCCACCGCATGCGTGCTGATGCCGAAGGACTATCTGCGCTTCCGGCTGACCGGCGCGAAAGTCTCCGACCCGTCCGACGCGGCCGGCACGCTGTGGCTCGACGTCGCGCGACGCGACTGGTCCGACGCGCTGCTCGGCGCATGCGAGATGACGCGCGCGCAGATGCCGCGCATCGTCGAGGGCAACGCGCCGTCCGGCACGCTGCGCGCCGACGTCGCGCGCGTGCTCGGCCTGTCGGAAGCCGTCGTGGTCGCGGGCGGCGGCGGCGACAACGCGACGAGCGCGCTCGGCATTGGCGCGATCCACGCGGGCGACGGCTTCGTGTCGCTCGGCACGTCGGGCGTGCTGAGCGTGGTCGGCGACCGCTTCACGCCGAATCCGGCGTCGGCCGTGCACGCGTTCTGCCACGCGATTCCCGATCGCTGGCAACTGATGAGCGTCGTGCTGTCGGCCGCGAGCTGCCTGCGCTGGGTCTGCAAGCTGACCGGCACCGACGAGCCCGCGCTGCTCGCCGAAGTCGAGGCGCTCGACGCCGACGCGCTCGCGACGGCGCCGCTGTTCCTGCCTTACCTGTCCGGCGAGCGTACGCCGCACAACGATCCGTACGCGCAGGGCGTGTTCTTCGGCATGACGCATGCGACCGAGCGCGCGCATCTCGGCTACGCGGTGCTCGAGGGCGTGACGCTCGGCCTCGCCGACGGCCTCGACGCGCTGCATGCAGCCGGCGTCGCCACCGACCGGCTGTCGCTGATCGGCGGCGGCGCGCGCAGCGCGTTCTGGGCGCAGCTGATCGCCGATGCGCTGAACGTGCGCACGCGCCAGCACGGCGGCGGCGAGACCGGCGCGGCGCTCGGCGCGGCACGGCTCGGCTGGCTGGCGGTCGGCGGCGATCCGCACGCGGTGCTGACCAAGCCGCCGGTGCGCGCCGAATACGCGCCCGACGCCGCGCGCCACGCGACGCTGCGCGAACGGCTCGACGCGTTCCGCGCGCTGTATCGCCACGTGCGCCCGCTTTACGAACCGTCGCGCGCGCGGCTTGCCTAGGCGTCGCGCCTGCCAGGCGCACGCGCGGCAGGCGGCAGGCATGCGCTACAGTGGATGCCGTTGCGCCGCCCGCCGGCCCCGATCCGAACCGAAACGCTATCGTGTCCAAGTCCTCAGAAAAACTCGATCTCGCCACGCGCGCCGCGTGGCTCTACTACGTCGCGGGCGACACGCAGAACGAAATCGCCGAGAAGCTGCAGGTGTCGCGCCCCGTCGCGCAGCGCCTGGTCGCCTTCGCGGTCGAGAAGAACCTGATCCGCGTGCGCGTCGACCATCAGCTTGCCGACTGCCTCGATCTCGGCGCGCAGCTGTCGAAGCGCTACGGCCTGGCGATGTGCGAAGTCGTGCCGGTCGACGCCGACACGCCCGACGCGATCGACCGCAAGCTCGCGGTCGCGGGCGCGCAGGTGATGGAGCGCTACCTGAGCGAGACGCGGCCGATGGTGATCGCGGTGAGCAGCGGCCGGACGCTGAAGGCCGCGGTCGCGCAGATCGCGCAGATCGACCGGCCGCAGCACCGGCTCGTGTCGATGGTCGGCGCGATCGCGGCCGACGGCTCGTCGAACCGCTACGACGTCGCGCAATACATCTCCGAGAAAACCGGCGGCAAGCACTTCCTGCTGCCCGCGCCGCTGTTCGCCGACAGCGGCGCCGAGCGCGCGCAGTGGTGCAATCACCGGCTGTACCGGATCGTCGACGCGCTGTCGGGCAAGGCCGACGTCGCGTTCGTCGGGATCGGCAACATCGGCCCGCACTGCCCGCTGTACGAGGACGGCTTCATCACCGAGCAGGAACGCGACGAGATGACCGCGCGCGGCGCGGTCGCCGAGCTGCTCGGCGTGCCGATCGACGCACAGGGCAGGCTGGTCGACGTGTCGACCAGCGCACGCGTGACCAGCGTGTCGCTCGCGACGCCGCCGAAGCGCCCGACGATCGCGTTCGCCGGCGGCCCGAAAAAGCGCGACGCGGTGATCGCCGCGCTGCGCGGCGGCTGGCTGTCGGGGCTGGTGACCGACGAAACCTGCGCGCGCGCCGCGCTCGACGCGACGAACTGACGCCGCGGGCGGCGCGCCGCCCGCTCCCGGCACGCCGCCGTGCTCATGCGGTGCGCGGCGCCGCGAACGCGTGCCGGCGCGCACGCCACGCGCCGAGCGCGGCCGCGCCCAGCAGCGCGACGAGCACCCACGGTATCGGGCCGGCGCCCACTGCGTCGAGCAGCATGCCGCCCGCGATGCCGCCGCCGGCGATCGCCAGGTTCCACACCGTGACGAGCATCGACTGCGCGACGTCGGCTGCGTCGCCGGCAGCCTGCGCGGCGGCCGTCTGGAACAGCGTCGGCGCGCCGCCGAACGCGAGCCCCCACAGCGCGACGCCCGCATAGACGGCCGCCATGCCGGCGCCGGCACCAAGCATCAGCGCGGCAAGCGCGAACAACGCGATGCTCGCGAACGTGAGCCGCCGCTGCGCGGCGCCGATCCATGCGCCCGTCAGCGCGATCCCGGCCAGCGACGCGACGCCGAACACGAGCAGCACCGTATCGACCTGCGCGCCCATCCGCTCCCCCGCGAGAAACGGCGCGATGTACGTGTACAGCATGTTGTGCGCGAGCACGTACGCGAACATCACGGCCAGCACCGCCCGCACGCCGGGCAGCCGCATCACCGCGAGCACGGGTTCGCGCGAACCGGCCGGCTGCCCCGGATGATCGGGCAGGCGCAGCCGCACCCATCCGATCAGCGCGAGCGCCGCGAGCGTGATGCCTGCGAACGCGATGCGCCAGCCGAACACCGCACCGAGCGCGGTGCCGGCCGGAATGCCGACCGACATCGCGACCGGCACGCCGAGCATTGCGACCGCGATCGCGCGGCCGCGCAGGCACTCGTCGACCATCCGGCTCGCATAACCGGCGAGCAGCGCCCACAGCAGCCCGGCCGACATGCCGGCGACGAAGCGCGCGGCGAGCGTGAGCGCGTAGTGCGGCGACACGGTCGTCAATGCGTTCGACACGACGAAGCCGGCCAGCGCCGCGATCAGCAGACGGCGTCGCCCGATCCCGCGCGTCGCCGCGACGAGCGGAATCGCGGCGACGATCGAACCGAGCGCGTAGATGGTCACGAGCTGGCCGATCAGCGCCTCGGTCACGCGCAGGTCGGCGCTCATCAGCGGCAGCAGGCCGGCCGGCAGCGCTTCGGTCAGGACCGTGATGAAGCCGGCCGTCGCAAGCGCGAGCAGGTTCGCGACCGGCAGGCCTTCGCGCGGCGCGGCGGCGCGCCCGTTTGCATGCGCGGACCGATCGTCCGCCGACAGGCAGTCGCTCATGTCGCACTCCGTCCGTCGGTGCCGTAAACCGCATCGCGCACGTCGGTCACGATGCGCCCGTGCATGCCTTCGTACAGCGTATTGGTCAACGCGACGACGGTCAGACCCGCCGCGCGATCGACGAACCACGCATGCCCGTATGCGCCGCCCCAGCGCCAGGTGCCGACCGACTCCGGCGACTGCGCGGCCGCCGGATCGCGCAGCACCGAAAAGCCGAGCCCGAAGCCGAAGCCCGGTGCGTCGGCGAGTTCGTGCGCGCCCGGCTGGATGCGCGCCATCTCGTCGATCCACGCGCGCCCGAGCCAGCCGTCGCGACCGGTGCGCAATGCGTCGAGCAGCGTCAGGCAGTCGCGCGCCGTGCCGGCCATCCCCGCGCCGCCCGACGGCCACGCATCCGCGTCGAATACGCGCGCGGGCGCGAAACGGATGCCGATCGTGCCGTCGTACACGGGGACCAGATCGTCGTCCGCCATCCGGCGCGGCGCGCCTGCCGTGCTCACGTAAGGCGTCGCGACACGCGCGGCGTCGTGCGCGACGAACGCGGTGTCGGTCATCCCGAGCGGCGTCGTGACCAGCGCGGCCACCGCATCGGCGAGCGGCCGGCCGTCGACCGCCTCGATCAGCGCGCCGACCACGTCGGTCGCCAGCGAATAGCCCCACGACGTACCGGGCGCGAACTGCAGCGGCACGCTCGCGATGCGCCGCAGGTTCTCCGCGAGCGACACGCGCGCGCCGTCCATGCCGTCGGACACGCCGGCGCGCGCATACGGGCCGTCGCCGTCGGCTTCGAGGAAGCGATAGCCGAGGCCGGCCGTATGCGACAGCAGATGCCGCAACGTGATCGCGGCGGGCGTGCCGTCGCGCAGCGTCGGCCGGAACGCGGGCAGCCAGCGCGCAACCGGCTCGTCGAGCGCGAGGCGGCCGGCGGCGACGAGCCGCATCGCGGCGGCCGTCACGATCGGCTTGGTGACCGATGCGAGCCGGAACAGCGTGCCCTCGCGCATCGGCGTGCCGGCCTCGCGGTCCGCAAGGCCCGCTGCGCGCGCATAGCGCAGCTCGCCGTCGCGCGCGACCATCACGACCGCGCCGACGACGCGCTCGTCCGCGAGCACGCGATCGAGCGCGTCGTCGAGCCGCACGTGCAGCGCGGCGTCCGCCTCGCTGTCGCGGGCAATCACAGGCAGGGATGACATGGCAATGACCTCGATGAGTGAACGAACGCTCATCGTAGGGAGCCGGCAAACGAAGAAAAACTGGGCTAGAGTTCCGGACAATCCGGACACCGACGTCCGTAATCGGGAACCTGCATGGAGAATCTGGGCGGCTTCATCGTATTCGTTCAGGTCGCGGAAACGCGCAGCTTCGTCGCGGCCGGTCGCGCGCTCGGGCTGTCCGCGTCGGCGGTCGGCAAACGCATCGCGCGGCTCGAGGCGCGCCTGAACGTGCGGCTGTTTCACCGCAGCACGCGCAGCGTCACGCTGACGGCCGAAGGCGCGCGCTTTCTCGATCGATGCCGCCGCGTGATCGCCGAAATCGACGCGGCCGAGCGCGAGCTCACGCAAAGCGTCGAAGCGCCGCGCGGGCGGCTGCGCGTCAGCCTGCCGACGATCGGCACGCTGATGCTGCCGGTGCTCGCCGGTTTCATGGCCGCGTATCCGGAGATCGAGCTGGATCTCGATTTCAACGACCGGCTCGTCGACGTCGTCGACGAAGGTTTCGATGCCGTGCTGCGCACCGGCCGCCCGGCCGACTCGCGGCTGTCGTCGCGGCTGCTCGGGCATTTCCGCCAGCATCTGGTCGCGTCGCCCGACTACCTCGAACGGCACGGCACGCCGCGCACGCCGGCCGATCTCGTGCGCCATCGCTGCCTGCACTACCGGTTCCCGAGCAGCGGCAAGCTCGAGATCTGGCCGCTGCGCACGTCGCGTTCGCACGCGCCGCCGGACGTGCCGGTGTCGATGGTCAGCAACAACGCGGAAACGCGCCTGTGCTTCGCGTTGCGCGGGCTCGGCATCGCGTGCCTGCCCGAGTTCTTCGTGCGCGAGCCGATCGACGCCGGCACGCTGCGCACGGTGCTCGACGACCATGTCGCGAGCCGCACGCCGGTCTACGTGCTGTGGCCGTCAGGCCGCCATCCGACGCCGAAGCTGCGCGCGTTCGTCGACCACATGGTCGAGCACCTGCCCCTGTGACGCGCGCCGTGCGTCACGCGGCCTTCGCATGCACGCCGAGCCGCCGGAACGCGTGGCCCTGCTCGTCGAACAGATGGCAGTGCGCGGCATCCGCGTGCACGCGCAGCGCCTCGCCGGTGCGATAGGTGTCGAGCGGCGGAATCCGCGCGATCAGGCCGTCCGGCGCGACGGCCGCTTCGGCATACAGATACGCGGCATCGCCAAGCGACTCGACGGCCATCGTCTTCGCGACGACGCCCTCGCCCGCCGCGCCGACCAGCAGATGCTCGGGCCGCACGCCGACCGTCACCGACGCGCCGCGCTGCAGGCCGGCCGCGTCCACCGCGACGCGCTGCGTGTCGCCGCTGTCGAAGCGCACCAGCACGCCGGCCGCATCCGCAGACTCGACCGTGCCCTTCAGGAAGTTCATCTTCGGCGAGCCGATGAAGCCCGCGACGAACTGGTTCGCGGGCGCGTGGTACAGCTCGTTCGGCGTGCCGACCTGCTGCACCGCGCCGCCGGACAGCACGACGATCTTGTCGGCGAGCGTCATCGCCTCGACCTGGTCGTGCGTCACGTAGATCATCGTCGTCTTCAGCTCGTCGTGCAGCCGCGCGAATTCGAGCCGCATCTTCACGCGCAGCGCCGCGTCGAGGTTCGACAGCGGCTCGTCGAACAGGAACACCTTCGGCTTGCGCGTGATCGCGCGGCCGATCGCGACGCGCTGCCGCTGGCCGCCCGACAGCTGCTTCGGCTTGCGGTCGAGCAGGTGATCGATGTGCAGGATCTTCGCGGCGTTCTTCACGGCCTGGTCGATCTCGGGCTTCTTCGCGCCCGCCAGCTTCAGCCCGAACGCCATGTTGTCGTACAGCGTCATGTGCGGATACAGCGCATACGACTGGAACACCATCGCGATGCCGCGCTTCGCGCTCGGCACGTCGTTGACCTTCGCGCCGTCGATCAGCAGGTCGCCGCTCGAAATGTCCTCGAGCCCCGCGATCATCCGCATCAGCGTGGATTTGCCGCAGCCGCTCGGGCCGACGAACACGACGAATTCGCCGTTGGCGATGTCGAGGTTCACGTTGCGCAGCACTTCGTTGTCGTCGTAGCGCTTCGCGATATTGCGCAGGAGCACGCTTGCCATGATCTGTCTCCGTTCGTTCGTGATGCGCCGCTTTCCGGCGGCGCGCAATCGGTTCTAATGCGGCAGCACCGCGCCGGTCGCCTGCCAGCGCGCGACGTAGCCGGGCAGCTCGTGCATGTCGTCGAATACGTGGCGCGCGCCGATCCCGCGCAGCGCGTCGATCTGCGCGGCCGCCGCATGCCCGCCGCCGACGAAGCCGAGCACGGTCATGCCGGCCGCGGCCGCCGCGGTGATCCCGGTCGCGCTGTCCTCGACGACGAGGCACTGCGCGGGCGCGACGCCGAGCGCGTGCGCGGCCGCGAGATACACGTCGGGCGCCGGCTTCGGCCGCGCGACGGCGTCCGCGCAGAACAGCCGGTCGCCGAAGAAGCGCGCGAGGCCGGTGCGCGCGAGCGCCGCTTCGACGTAGCCGCGATAGCTGTTGCTCGCGCAGGCCTTGGTCAGCTCGATCGCCGCGAGCGCCGCGTCGATGCCGTCGACCATCGGTGCATGCACGGCCGCCGCTTCGACCGTGCGACGGATCGCGTCGACGTCGGCGGCGCTCAGCGTGCGGCCGACCGCCTCGCTCGCGCCGGCCAGCACGCGCTCGATGCGCAGCCCGAGCAGCGGCATCACGGCCGGCCGCGCATCGACGCCCGGCCAGCGCGCGTCGAGCTCGCGCACGAGCACGTCGGCGGCGACGGCCTCGCTGTCGATCAACACGCCGTCGCAGTCGCAGATCAACGCGGCTGCGCCTTCGCCCGTCGCACCGGCGCTCATTTGACGGCCCCGAACGTGAGCCCGCGCACCAGCTGCTTCTGCGACAGCCAGCCGACGATCAGGATCGGCGCGACCGCGAGCAGCGACGCGGCGGACAGCTTCGCCCAGAACAGCCCTTCGGGGCTCGAGTACGACGCGATGAACACGGTCAGCGGCGCGGCGTTGGAGCTCGACAGGTTGATGCTCCAGAACGCCTCGTTCCACGACAGGATCACCAGGAGCAGCGCGGTCGACGCGAGCCCCGGCAGCGCCATCGGCATCAGCAGGTAGACGATCTCCTGCCACGTCGACGCACCGTCGATGCGCCCCGCTTCGAGAATGTCCTTCGGGATCTCGTTGAAGTACGTGAAGGTCATCCACACCGCGATCGGCAGGTTGATCAGCGTATAGACGATCACCAGGCCCGACACGGTATCGAGCAGCCCCGCGTTCTTCCACAGCAGGTAGATCGGCACCAGCACGCCGACCGACGGCATCATCTTGGTCGACAGCATCCACAGCAGCACCTTCTGCGTGCGCTGGTTCGGGAAGAACGCCATCGCGTAGGCGGCCGGCACCGCGAACAGCAGGCAGATCACCGTGACGCCCGCCGAGATCAGCACCGAGTTCCACGCGAACGCGAAGTAGTTGCTGCGCGCGAACACCTCGCGGAAGCTGTCGAGCGTCGGCATGAAGAACAGCGTCGACGCGTAGGCCTGCTGCTCGGTCTTGAACGCGGTGATCGCCATCCAGAAGATCGGGAAGAACAGCAGCAGCGCGATCAGCCATGCGAGCGTGCCGGGCAGCGCGCGCCGCACGAGATCGAACACGGCGGGCGCGCGCCGGTTTTCGAAAGTCAGGTCGCTCATTTCTCGTACTCCCCCTTCAGGTTGCGCGCGAGCATCCGCACCAGGAAGAACGACACGACGTTCGCGACCACCACGGCGATGATCCCGCCGGCGGACGCGAGGCCGACGTCGAACTGCTGCAGGCCGAGCGCATAGATCAGGTACGACAGGTTGGTGGTCGCGTCGCCGGGGCCGCCGCCGGTCGTCGTGTAGATCTCCGCGAAGATCGACAGCAGGAAGATCGTCTCCATCATCACGACCACCGCGATCGCGCGCTTCAGGTGCGGCAGCGTGATGTAGAAGAACATCGCGAACGGGCCGGCGCCGTCGATGCGCGCGGCTTCCTTCTGCTCCTGGTCGAGCGACTGGATCGCGGTGAACAGGATCAGGAACGCGAACGGCAGCCACTGCCACGCGACGATCATGATCACCGCGGTGAGCGGATAGTCGGCGAACCAGTCGATCGGCGTCATGCCGAGCGCACGCATCGCGTTCGCGACGAGCCCGTACACCGGATGCAGGATCATGTTCTTCCAGATCAGCGCGGACACCGTCGGCATCACGAAGAACGGCGCGATCGCGAGCAGCCGCGCGACGCCCTGCCCGTAGAACTTGCGGTCGAACAGCACGGCCATCAGCACGCCGCCGATCACCGTGATCGCGAGCACCGCGCCGATCAGCACCAGCGTGTGCCAGATCGCCGGCAGGAACGACGGATCGGTCGCGAGGAAGCGGTAGTTGTCGAACCCGGCGAAACCCTTCACGTCGGGGTTCAGCAGGTTGTAGCGCGAGAACGAATACCAGATCGTCATCGCGAGCGGAATCGACATCCACAGCAGCAGCACCGCGACGGACGGCGAGACCAGCCAGCTCGCGCCGCCGCGCGCGCGACGCGGTTCGCCCGGCGGCGACGACGCATCGCCGACCGACGACGCATGGCTCAGGGGAAGACGTAAATGACGCATGATCGGAGTCCCTCCGGTTGACGCGCGGGCGCGAACGGCGCGCCCGCGTTGCCGCCGCGCCGTGCACGACGGCGCAGTCCGCGTTACTTCTGGTAGCCGGCCTGCCGCACCGCGCGATCGGCGGCGGCCTGTCCGGCGGCGAGCGCCTGGTCGACCGTCATCTGCCCGGCGACCGCACCCGCGATCGCCTGGCCGACCACCGTGCCGAACGACTGGAATTCAGGAATCCCGACGTACTGCACGCCCGTGTACGGCACCTTCTTCAGCGACGGATCGTTCGGGTCGGCCGTCTCGATCGCCTTCAGCACGAAGTCCGAGAACGGCGCGGCCGTCTTGTACTCGGGCCGCTGATAGGTCGACGTGCGCGTGCCCGGCGGCACCGACGCCCAGCCCTCGTCCTTGCCGACCATCTCGATGTACTGCTTCGAGGTCGCCCACGCGATGAACTTGCGCGCGGCGTCCTGCTGCTTCGAGGTCTTCGGGATCGCGAGCGCCCACGCCCACAGCCAGTGCGAGCCCTTCGGCGTGACGGCGACCGGTGCGGCCGCGAAGCCGATCCTGTCGGCCACCTGCGACTGCTGCTTGTTATAGAGCATCCCGGCCGCGACCGTCGCGTCGATCCACATCGCGCACTTGCCCGAAGCGGTCAGCGTCAGGTTCTCGTTGAAGCCGTTCGAGCTCGCGCCCGGCGGCCCGTTCTTCTTCAACAGGTCCACGTAGAACGTGATCGCCTTCTTCCATTCCGGCGACGTGAGCTGCGCATGCCACTTCTCGTCGAACCAGCGGCCGCCGAACGTGTTCACGACGGTCGACACGTACGCCATGTTCTCGCCCCAGCCGGCCTTGCCGCGCAGGCAGATTCCGTAGGTGCCCTTCGACTTGTCGGTGAGCTTGTCGGCGAACTCGGCGATCTGGTCGTAGGTCGGCTGGTCGGGCATCTTCAGCCCCTTGGCCGCGAACAGGTCCTTGCGGTAGAACGTCATCGAGCTTTCGACGTAGAACGGCAGCGCATAGAGCTGGCCGTTGTACGACAGGCTGTCGCGCGCGGTCTTCACGATGTCGTTCAGGTCGTAGTCGGCCGGCAGCCCGGTGATCGGCGCAAGCCAGCCGCGCTTGCCCCACTGCGGCGTCTCGTAGGTGCCGATCGCCATCACGTCGAACTGGCCGCTGCCGGTCGTGATGTCGGTCGTCGCGCGCTGGCGCAGCACGTTCTCCTCGAGAATCACCCAGTTCAGCTTGATGTCGGGGTTCGCCTTCTCGAACGCCGGCGACAGCTTCTTCAGCTCGATCATGTCGGGGTTGTTCAGCGTGGCGATCGTCAGCGTGCCCGCGCTCGCGGCGCCGGCAGCCGTCGCGAGCGCGACCGCGGCGAAGCGGCGGGCGGCGGCGGCGAGCATCGTTCGTTGCATGGCATGTCTCCTGTGATTGTTAGGGTCGTCGGTGTTGCGTGGTGTCGTTGCCGGCCGTCAGGCCGGCCGCTGCATTCCGCACGCGCGCGCGTAGTGCGCGATCACGTCGCGTATCCGGTGGCGCACCCACGCGCGCGGCTCGTGCGCGAGCCCGCCCGTGCGGCACGCCGCGTAGACGTCCGGCAGCCACTGCGCGACGAGCGTCTCGGGCACCGGCTGCCGCGCGAGATTGCCGAACAGCCGCTCGACCGCGGCCGCGACCGCCGGCTGCAGCCAGTAGTAGCGGATCCGGTCGCTGTAGCTGAACTGGCGCGCGAGCCGTTGTGCGGTCTCGTCGCCACGGTAGTAAGGCGCCCAGTGCTCGGGCTGCGCGCGCATCGCTTCGTCGACGACCTCGCGCAGCCGCGAGCGCCCGGCCGCGTCGTCGATCAGCGCGTCCTCGATGAAGCTCAGCGCGAACAGCGCCTCGCGCAGCGCGAAGGTCAGCGCGGGGCCGACCTTCAGGATCGCGAAGTGGTCGCGCACGAGCGCGGCGAGCGCGCCCTCGGTCTGGTAGTCGGTCGAGTGCGCCTCGAACACGAGGCGCGGCGTGCGCAGGATGCTCGCGCCGAGCGACGCGGCCTTCGCGCTGTCGTAGTCGAGCACGTGGCGATCGTCGAAGTCGACGCCGGGCTGCGCGACGATCGCCACGACGCGCGTCCACGCGCCGTCGAGCCCGGCCGCCGCGAACGCGGCGCGATGCGCGTCGAGCGTCGCCGCGATACTGTCGCTGCGCGTGACCGCGATCTGCGCGATCGCGTCGCCGCCGGATTCGCCGCCCGGCGTCGGCACCTCGGTGCCGATCACGTAGACGGGCGCGACGCCGGCGCGCGACGCCGCCTCTTCGGCTGCACGGCACAGCTCGGCCGCGCGCGCGGCGATCGTGCGGTCGTCGAGCGGCGCCGGATCGTCCGCGCAGGCCATGCTCGCGTCGAGGTGGATCTTCTCGAACCCGGCTTCGACATACGCGGCGACCATCGCGCAGGCCTCGCGCATCGCGTCGGCCGCGCGGCGGTGCCGCCACGGGTTCGGGCCGAGATGGTCGCCGCCGAGCACGAGCGCCGACGGCGCGAGCCCGCAGCGCGCGGCGATCGCGTCGACGTCGCGCCGGAAATCGGCGGGCGTCATGCCCGTATAGCCGCCGAGATGATTCACCTGGTTGCAGGTCGCCTCGATCAGCAGCGGCGAGCCGTCCGCACGCGCGGCTTCGCATGCGGCCTCCAGCACCAGCCGGTGCGCGCTGCAGACCGCATAGATGCCGCGCTGCGCGTCGGCCCGGTTCGCGTCGAAGATCATCCGCAGCACGGCCTGCGCATGCGCGCCGTGCACGCGCTCGGCGACGGTCGTCAGGCCGGACATGCGACACCTCGTTCGGTCAGGAAACGGTCGATTTCGGCGGCGCTGCTGTTGCCCTCCATCGGGCCGCGCCGCGTGACGGCGATCGCGCCGGCCGCATTCGCGCGGCGCAGCGCGACGTCGATCGGCGCGCCGGCGACGAGGCTCGCGACCAGCGTACCGCCGAAGCAGTCGCCGGCGCCGGTCGGATCGACCTCGTCGACCGGCCAGGCCGGCGCGTCGACGCGGCTCGCGCGATCGAACGCGACGCTGCCGGCCGCGCCGCGCTTGAGCACCACGCGTTCGAGCAGCGGATGCGTCGCGAGCAGGCCGGCGATCGCGCGCTCGGCCGGCTGCGGCCCGCAGAAGAACGGCAGGTCGGCCTCGCTCGGCAGGAACAGGTGGCAGGCCGCGAGCATCTCGTCGAGCGCCGCGCGCATCGGGCGGAAGCTCAGCATTTCACGGCGCACGTTCGGGTCGAACGAGATCTTCGCGCCGACGCGCGCCGCCTCGATCACGCCGCGCTGCACGGCCGCGATCGCCGATTCGCTCGTCAGCGACGAGCCCATCACGTGGAAATAGCGGCAGCCGTCGAACATCGACGCGTCGACGTCGGACGCATCGACGCAGGCGGCCGCACTCGTCGCGAGACTGAATACGAAACTGCGCGAACCGTCGTCGCGGTAGGCGACGAAGGCGGTGCCGGTCGGACGTTCGACGCGGCGGATCCGCGCGACGTCGACGCCGTCGCGTTCGAGCCGCGCGACGATTGCATCGCCGAACGCGTCGCGGCCGACGCAGCCCGCATACGCGACGCGCGCGCCGAGCCGCGCGGCCTGGTCCGCGAAGATCGCGGGCGCGCCGCTCGGAAACGGCCCCGCGAACAGGCCCGGCGCATCGAAGCCCTGGCCGCGCTCGGCGGCGACGAATTCGGCCAGCAGTTCGCCGGCGACCACGATCTCGGCCATCATGCGAGCCCTCGTGCGACGCGCGCCGCATCGTGCGACGCGCGGGCTGTCGGCAGGCAGGGCGGAATCGCGCAGGCGGCGGCGCAGACGGACGATGCCATGTCAGCTCATCCAGTTGCCGCCGTCGACGTTCAGCGTCTGGGCGGTGATGTAATCGGCGTCGGCCGACGCGAGGAACAGCGCAGCGCCCGTCAGGTCGCCCGGCACGCCCATGCGGCCGAGCGGCACCGCTTCGCCGACGAGCCGCTTCTTCTCGCCGAGCGGCCGGTTTTCGTAGCGCGCGAACAGCGCGTCGACCTGCTCCCACATCGGCGTGTCGACCACGCCCGGCGCGATGCCGTTGACGTTGATCCGGTGCGGCGCGAGCGCGAGCGCGGCCGACTGCGTATAGCTGATCACGGCCGCCTTCGTCGCGCAGTAGTGCGAGACGAGCGCCTCGCCGCGCCGGCCGGCCTGCGACGACATGTTGACGATCTTGCCGCCGCGCCCCTGCTCGACCATCCGCTGCGCGACCGCCTGCATCAGGAAGAACATGCCCTTCACGTTGACCGCGAACAGCCGGTCGAACACGTCCCACGATTCGTCGAGGATCGGACGCATGTCGAACAACGCCGCGTTGTTGAACAGGATGTCGACGCCGCCGAAGCGCTCGACCGCGGTCGCGACGATGCGCTCGATGTCGTCGCGACGCGTGACGTCGGCGGTGACGGCCACCGCGCGGCCGGGATGGGTCTCGACGAGTTTCGCAAGCGAGCCGCTCGGCGGCTTCACGTCGACCAGCACGCAGCGCGCGCCCTCGTCCAGATAGCGTTGCGCGACCGCTTCGCCGATGCCGCTTGCGGCGCCCGTCAGGATCGCGACCTTGTCTTCCAGTCTCACTGGTGTCTCCGGTTCGTTCTGCTGTACGACGGCCGCGAAGTGAGCGAACGCTCGCGGCACGAACAATTGCTCTGTTGGTGGTCGAATGATCGGATACGCGATTCGCGCTGTCAAGGCGGGACGACAGCTTTCGATGATGCGCCGCCGCACGGCGGCGTGCGGTCTCGGGCCGCGACGCAGGCCCGGCAATGTGCTTTGCGTGTCGATGCGGTGCGGCGGGCGTGGCGGAAACAGGGCTGGATGGCGCGCCGGGGAAGAAACGGGGCGGAAATCGGGCTGCACGGGAAGGCGATACGTTATATCATCGCCGTACTCCGTTTCATCGCCTGCTTGACGCCATGGCTACCTCCTCCTCCCTCGCCGCCCGGCTGTCCCGGGCCGACGCATTTGCCGCCGAGCACGGGCTCGCCTGGACGCCGCTGCGCCGCCAGGTCTACGAGCACGTGCTCGCCGCGCAGCGCCCGATCGGCGCATACGACCTGCTCGCCGAACTCGAACCGAAGCGCGGCCGCGTGCCGCCCACGACCGTCTATCGCGCGCTCGACTTCCTCGTCGAGCACGGCTTCATCCACCGGATCGAGTCGAAGAACGCGTTCTTCGCGTGCTGTGAAATCGGCGTGCCGCACGAAGGCCAGTTCCTGATCTGCGACGCGTGCGGCGACACCGTCGAGATTCCCGGCGGCGACCTCGCGAAGCAGCTGTCGTCGACCGAGCCCGCGCACGGTTTCGAAGTGCATCACCAGGTCGTCGAGCTGAGCGGCCTGTGCGGCCACTGCAAGCGCAAGCCCGCCCAGCGCTGACGTCGATCGCGCGGCGCGTGCGCCGCCCCTTCCAACGAGGAGTTCCATGTCCATTGCCCTGAAGCGCGCGCCGCTGCGCGCCCTGTCGCCCGTTCGTCGTTCCACCGCGTCGCGCGCGCTGCGCTGGCTCGCCGCCGGCGTCGCCGCGCTGTCGCTCGCGGCGCCTGCGCTCGTGCAGGCCGCGCCCGTCAATGTCGTCGCCGCGGAGAATTTCTACGGCGACGTCGTCACGCAGATCGGCGGCAGCCACGTCGCGGTCACCAGCATCCTCAGCAATCCCGACCAGGATCCGCACCTGTTCGAGGCGAGCCCGAAGACGGCCCGCGCGCTGCAGCATGCGCAGCTCGTGATCTACAACGGCGCCGCCTATGATCCGTGGATGGCCAAGCTGCTCGGCGCGTCGAAACAGGCGAAGCGCGCGACGATCGTCGTCGCCGACCTGGTCGGCAAGAAGGCCGGCGACAACCCGCACCTGTGGTACGACCCGGCGACGATGCCGGCCGCCGCGCGCGCGATCGCGACCGAGCTCGGCCGCGCCGATCCGGCCAACAAGGCCGAATACGATGCGAACCTGCAGAAGTTCATCGCCTCGCTGAAACCCGTCGACGACAAGGTCGCCGCGCTGCGCGCGCAGTACAAGGGCGCGCCCGTGACGGCCACCGAGCCCGTGTTCGGCTACATGGCCGACGCGATCGGCCTCGAGATGCGCAACCAGCGCTTCCAGCTCGCGACGATGAACGACACCGAGGCGAGCGCGCAGGACGTCGCCGCATTCGAGAAGGATCTGCGCGACAAGCAGGTTCGCGTGCTGATCTACAACAGCCAGGCCGAGGAAGCGATGACCCGGCGGATGCTGAAGATCGCGCGCGACAGCGGCGTGCCGACGGTCAGCGTCACCGAGACGCAGCCGGCCGGCAAGACCTTCCAGCAATGGATGGCCGCGCAGCTCGACGCGCTCGGCAATGCGCTTTCCACCGGCAAGAAATGACATCGAATCCCCATGCACTCGCGCTCGATCGCGTCACGCTCGAACTGGGCGGACGCACGATCCTGCGCGACGTCAGCTTCTCGATCGAACCGGGCGAATTCGTCGGCGTGCTCGGGCCGAACGGCGCGGGCAAGACGACGCTGATGCGCGCGGTGCTCGGGCTCGTGCCCGTCGTCGGCGGCGCGCTGTCGGTCGGCGGCCTGCCGGTCGCGCGCGGCAATGCGTCGATCGGCTACATGCCGCAGATCCGCAGCGGCCTCGCGAACCGCCGGATGCGCGGCTACGACTTCGTCGCGATGGCCGCCGACGGTCATCGCTGGGGGCTGCCGCACACGAGCGCCGCGACGCGGCGCGACGTCGATCGCGTGCTCGACCTGGTCGGCGGCCGCGCGCTGTCGCGCCGGCCGCTGTCGGAGCTGTCGGGCGGCGAGCGCCAGCGCCTGCTGCTCGCGCAATGCCTGCTCGGCAATCCGAAGCTGCTGCTGCTCGACGAGCCGCTGATCAGCCTCGATCCGAACCATCAGCGCGGCGTCGTCGAACTGGTGCGCAAGGTCCAGCGCGAGCTCGGCATCACCGTGCTGTTCTCCGCGCACGAACTGAACCCGCTGCTCAATGCGCTCGACCGCGTGCTGTATCTCGGCAACGGCGTCGCGGCGCTCGGCACCGTCGACGAGGTGATCACGAAGCCCGTGCTGTCGCGCCTCTACGGGTCGCCGATCGACGTGATGCGCGTGAACGGCAAGATCTTCGTGATGTCGGGCGACGTCGAGATCGAGAAGCACGACCACGAACACGAGGACGACGACGGCCATGCGCACGGCGGCGGCCACGATCATCACCCTCATCACGGACACGCGCATCCCGGGCATTCGCACGATGTTTGAATACGATTTCATGATCAACGCCTTCGCGGCGTCGGGGATCGTCGCGGTGCTCGCGGGCATCGTCGGCTACTTCCTCGTGCTGCGCGGGCAGACCTTCGCCGGCCACGCGCTGTCGCACGTCGGCTTCACCGGCGCGACGGGCGCGGTGCTGTTCGGCATCTCGCCGATCTGGGGCATGGTCGGCTTCACGCTCGCGACCGGCATCGCGATGGGCGCGCTCGGCGAGCGGCTCGCGGGCCGCGACGTCGCGATCGGCGTGATCCTGTCCGGTGCGCTCGGCTTCGGGCTGCTGTTCCTGCATTTCTATACGTCGTTCGCGACGCAGGTCACGGCGCTGCTGTTCGGCAACGTGCTGGCGGTCAGTCACGACACGCTCGCCGTGCTCACCGGCATCGGCGTGGTGAGCCTCGTCGCGCTCGCGCTGATCGCACGGCCGCTGCTGTTCGCGTCGCTGCAGCCCGAACTGGCCGAGGCGAAGGGCGTGTCGCTGCGCACGGTGTCGGTGCTGTTCCTCGCGGTGTGCGCGCTCGCGGTCGCCGCCGCGACGCAGATCGTCGGCGTGCTGCTCGTGTTCACGCTGCTGGTCGGCCCGGCCGCCGCCGCGCAGAACGTGTCGACGCGACTGTCGACGGGCGTGCTGCTCGCCGCGCTGTTCGCGCTGTTCGAAGCGTGGCTCGGCATCGTGCTCGCCTATCACACCGACTGGCCGACCAGCTTCTGGATCACCGCACTGTCGGGGCTCGTGTACGGCGCAAGCCTGTTGAGACGACGCTGACCTGCGCGGCCCGCATTGCGTCGGGCCCGCGACGCAAATGAACAACGCCGGCGTGCCCGAAGGCATCGCCGGCGTTTTTTATCAATGCCGCCGCGCGTTACACGCTTCGGCTCATCGCGTCAGCACGCGCGCATGATGCGCGACGTGATCGGCGACGAACGTCGAGATGAAGTAATACCCGTGGTCGTAGCCCGCATGACGGCGCAGCGTCAGCGGCTGGCCGGCCTTCGCGCACGCGGCTTCGAATACGTCCGGGTTCAGCTGGTTCGCGAGGAATTGATCGGCGAGGCCCTGGTCGACGAGGATGCCGTCCGCGAACTTCGGCGCATCCGCACGCGCGACGAGCTCGCTCGCGTCGTGCGCCTTCCACGCTTCGCGATCCTCTCCCAGATAACCCGAGAACGCCTTCTCGCCCCACGGGCAGCGCGTCGGCGCCGCGATCGGCGCGAACGCCGATACCGACCGGTACAGGTCCGGATGGCGCAGCGCCAGCGTCAGCGCACCGTGTCCGCCCATCGAGTGCCCGAAGATCCCGAGCCGCGCGCCGTCGATCGGCAGTTCGGCCGTCACGATCTCGCGCAGCTCGCCGGTCACGTACGACTCCATCCGGTAATGCACGGACCACGGCGCTTCGGTCGCGTCGACGTAGAAGCCCGCGCCGACGCCGAAATCCCACGCGTCGGTCTCGCCCGCCACGCCCGCGCCGCGCGGGCTCGTATCGGGCATCACGAGCGCGATACCGTGCTGCGCCGCATACTGCTGCGCGCCGCCCTTGATCGCAAACGTCTCCTCGGTGCACGTGAGCCCCGCGAGATAGAACAGCGCCGGCACGCGGCCGTGCGCGGCCTGCGGCGGCAGGTACACGGCGAACTTCATCGGCAGGCCGATCGTCGTCGAATCGTGACGATAGAAGCGCTGCTCGCCGCCGTGGCAGGCGTGTGCTGAAACGAGTTCGAGCATGGTCGCGCCCTCTCGATCAGTACAGCACGACCGAGCGGATCGACTCGCCCTTCTTCATCAGGTCGAAGCCTTCGTTGATGCGCTCGAGCGGCAGCGTGTGCGTGATCAGGTCGTCAATGTTGATCTTGCCTTCCATGTACCAGTCGACGATCTTCGGCACGTCGGTGCGCCCGCGCGCGCCGCCGAATGCCGAGCCCTTCCACTCGCGGCCCGTCACCAGCTGGAACGGGCGCGTGCTGATTTCCTCGCCGGCTGCCGCCACGCCGATGATGAACGACTGGCCCCAGCCCTTGTGCGTGCATTCGAGCGCCTGGCGCATCAGCTTCACGTTGCCGACGCACTCGAACGAGTAGTCGGCGCCGCCGTCGGTCAACTGCACGATATGGTCGACGACGTTCTCGACTTCGTTCGGGTTGATGAAGTGCGTCATGCCGAACTTCTTCGCGAGCTCGACGCGCTTCGGGTTGATGTCGACGCCGATGATCTTGTCCGCGCCGACCATCTTCGCGCCCTGGATCACGTTCAGCCCGATCCCGCCGAGGCCGAACACGACGACGTTCGCGCCGGCCTCGACCTTCGCCGAGTAGACCACCGCGCCGACGCCGGTCGTCACGCCGCAGCCGATGTAGCAGATCTTGTCGAACGGCGCGTCCTCGCGCACCTTCGCGACCGCGATCTCGGGCACGACGATGTAGTTCGAGAACGTCGAGGTGCCCATGTAGTGGAACAGCGGCTTGCCGTCGAGCGAGAAGCGCGAGGTCGCGTCGGGCATCAGGCCCTTGCCCTGCGTCGCGCGGATCTTCTGGCACAGGTTGGTCTTGCGCGACAGGCAGAACTTGCACTCGCGGCATTCGGGCGTGTAGAGCGGAATCACGTGGTCACCCTTGCGCACCGTGCCGACGCCGGGGCCGACGTCGACGACGACGCCCGCGCCTTCGTGGCCGAGGATCGCGGGGAAGATGCCTTCAGGGTCCGCACCGGACAGCGTGTAGTAATCGGTGTGGCAGATGCCGGTCGCCTTCACCTCGATCAGCACTTCGCCGGCGCGCGGCCCTTCCAGATCGACTTCCTCGATCGTCAGCGGCGCGCCCGCCTTCCATGCAATCGCTGCTTTCGTCTTCATCGTGTGACTCCTCGTTGAGTTTGTCGACTCGAGTTAGCGCTTCAGCGCTTAGTCGAGTCCCATGCAAAGCTGTCGATTCGAGTTAGCGCTTCAGCGCTTACTCGAGTCCCATGCAAAGCTGTCGATCAGCGTTAGCGCTTCAGCGCTTACGCGGATCCCATGCAAAGCCATCGACTCGAGTCAGCGCTTCAGCGCTTGATCGAGTCCCATGCAAAACTTTCGATTCGAGTTGGCGTTTGCGCGCTTGCGCCGGTCTCATGCAAAGCCGCCGATCGCCGTCGGCGCATCGGCGCCCGTTCGCCTGCCCTACACCGCATCGCACGCAGCACCGCCATCATGCTCGCCATGATCGCCGATCCCCACGCGCGCCGCGTGCGGGAAACAGTCGCCGGCTTGCCACGATGCGTCATCGATGACGCAAAACGACAAGTGCCCGAGTTTAATCGCCCGTCGTGAACCACGCATCCGTTCGCGCATACAGGTCGACGAAGCGCGCGCGCCGCGACGCGAGCGCGCGATCGTCACGCGGCGCCGCAACCGGCGACGCCGCCGGCGCAAGCGCGCGCAACGCGGACTCGCGCCAGTGCCCGGTCGCGACGCCCGCGAGCAGCGCGGCGCCGCGCGTCGCGGCGTTCGGACAATCGACCGCGTCGAGCGAGGCGCCGAGCGCGTCGGCGAGCAATTGCCGCCAGCGCGGATCGACCGAGCCGCCGCCCGCCACGCGCAGCGACGTGACGCCACCGCCGCCGCCCGCGTCGCGAATCGCATCGAGCCCCGCGCGCAGCGCAAACGCCACGCCCTCGAACGCCGCCCGCATCATCGCGCCGCGCGTATCGCCGAGCGAAAGACCGAGCCAGCCGCCGCGCGCATCGGGATTCATCCATGGCGATCGCTCGCCGGTCAGGTAAGGCAGGAAGCACAGCCGTTCGGACGCCGGCCGCGCGAACGCGTCTTCATAGGCGGCCGCCCAGTCCGCATAGCCGAGCCAGCCGCGCACCGCTTCGAGCGCCAGCCCGACGTTCTGCATCGCGGCCATCGTGTAGTAGCCGCCGCCGGCCGCCGCACGATAGCGATGCAGCCCGCGCCGCGCCGGCGGCAGCGTATCGGCGAGCACGACGATCTGGCCGCCGCTGCCCGTCGTCAGCAGCGCATCGCCGGCCGCCACGAGCCCGCTGCCGAGCGCCGCGCACGCGGTGTCGGCCGCGCCCGTCGCGAGCGGCACGCCGGCCGGCAAACCGAGCGCCGCGGCCGCCGGTGCGGCGAGCGCGCCGCAGCGCGCGGTCGATGCGCGCAGCGGCGCGAACCGGTCGGCCGGCAGCCCGAGCGCACCGATCAGCGCCGTATCCCACTCGCCGTCCGGCGTGGCGAGCGCGGTCGCGCACGCGTCGCTCGGATCGGCCGCGACGTCGCCGCCGAGCGCGACGCGCAGCCAGTCCTTCGGCTGCACGGCCCAGCGCGCGGCGCGCAGCGCGTCCGGCTCGTGCGCGGCCAGCCAGCGCAACAGCGGGCCGGCCATGCCGGGCGCGACCGGATTCGGCGCAGCGGACGAACCGGCGCCTGACCAGTCGGCCGCCTGCGCTTCGCGCGCCGCGCGCGTGTCGGGCCACAACAGCGCGGGCCGCACGGGCCGGCCGGCCGCATCGATCAGCACGACGCCGTGCATCTGGCCCGATAAACCGATCGCCGCGACCTGTGCGCGCTCGTCGGCCGGCAACCGCGCGGCCGCGCGCACGAGCGCCTGCCACCATGCGTCGGGCGCGATCTCGGCCCAGCCGGGCTGCGGCGACGACAGCGCATACGGTTCGCTCGCGACCGCGCGCTCGACGCCATCCGCATCGAGCGTGACGAGTTTGACGGAGCCGGTGCCGAGATCGATGCCTAGCAGACGCATGACGGGATGACGAGTCGAATGAACGGATCCCGATGATAGCGGGATCGTGCTGCGCGCCCCGATTTCGACGGACGCCGCGCGACTGCGGCGGCGCGGTTGTACCGGGCTGCACCGTGCGCCCGAAAACGGCCGTTCGCGGGTTAACCCGACGTACTTTTCCGCGGCCGCGTTTCCCCACTATGCCGCGACGGCCATACACACCATAAAGCCGGCGATATTTGACAGGGGGGCCCGCACAATTTTGAAGGGCTATAAAACCGGGAAACCTCACTCCAGCGGCAGTTTCCCGTGACCGACACCCTGCTCCATGCCGAAATGGCATATCGAACCTGCAAAGAACGGAATAGAACCCAGTGCTCTTGTTGCGCCGGTTCATTCCGCATAACTTCGTATCACCCCGAAAACAAGATCATGGAGTGAGACAGATGCAATCGAACACGGTCCATCCGTGCGATGAGGTGTTGCCGACCGGCAAGCTCGTAACGCTCGGCCTGCAACACGTCCTCGTCATGTACGCCGGCGCTGTCGCCGTGCCGCTCATCGTTGGCGGCGCGCTCAAGCTGCCGAAAGACCAGATCGCGTTCCTGATCAGCGCCGATCTGTTTTCGTGCGGCATCGCGACGCTGATCCAGACGCTCGGCCTGTGGATCTTCGGGATCCGCCTGCCCGTCATCATGGGCTGCACGTTCGCGGCCGTCGGTCCGATGATCGCGATCGGCACCAATCCCGGCCTCGGCATTCTCGACATCTTCGGCTCGACGATCGCGGCCGGGATCATCGGCATCGTGCTCGCGCCGATGATCGGCAAGCTGCTGCGCTTCTTCCCGCCGGTCGTGGTCGGCACCGTGATCTCGGTGATCGGGCTGTCGCTGATGGAAGTCGGCATCAACTGGGCGGCGGGCGGCGTCGGCAATCCCGAGTACGGCAGCCCGGTCTATCTCGGCCTGTCGCTGCTCGTGCTGACGCTGATCCTGCTGATCAACAAGTACGGGCGCGGCTTCATCGCCAACATCTCGGTGCTGCTCGGCATCGTCGCGGGCTTCGTGATCGCGTTCGCGCTCGGTCGCGTGAATACCGACGGCGTGTCGCTCGCGCCGTGGGTCGGCTTCGTGATGCCGTTCCACTTCGGCCTGCCGCACTTCGATCCGCTGTCGATCGCGACGATGGTCACGGTGATGTTCGTCACGTTCATCGAATCGACCGGGATGTTCCTCGCGGTCGGCGACATGGTCGATCGTCCGGTCGACCAGGACCGACTGGTGCGCGGCCTGCGCGTCGACGGGCTCGGCACGCTGATCGGCGGCATCTTCAACTCGTTCCCGCATACCTCGTTCTCGCAGAACGTCGGCCTGATCGGCGTGACGGGCGTGAAGAGCCGCTTCGTGTGCGCCACCGGCGGCGTGATCCTCGTGCTGCTCGGCCTGTTCCCGAAGATGGCGCAGGTCGTCGCGTCGGTGCCGCCGTTCGTGCTCGGCGGTGCAGGCATCGTGATGTTCGGGATGGTCGCCGCGAACGGCATCAAGGTGCTGTCGAAGGTCGACTTCGTGAAGAACCACCACAACCTGTTCATCGTCGCCGTCAGCATCGGCATGGGCCTCGTGCCGGTCGTGTCGCCGCACTTCTTCTCGAAGCTGCCGCCGGCACTCGCACCGATCCTGCACAGCGGCATCCTGCTTGCGTCGGCGTCGGCCGTGATCCTGAACATCGTGTTCAACGGCGTGAAGGGCGAAAAGGACGCGAAGTGCGACATCCGCCGCGCCGGCCACGATTTCGACGGACAGCCGGCCGACGTGCATCACTGATCGGCAGTACGCGCGCCGCTACGCGGCGCGTAACGACAGCCCGCAACGCAAAACGCCACGGATTGCCGTGGCGTTTTGCATGGTGCGCGCGCATCGCGCGACGCCGATGCAGGCCAAGCCATCGGCCGGCCCGACAGCGTCGGCCGGCACAAAGGAAAACGCCGCGGACTTGCGTCCGCGGCGTTTCTTGCATCAAGCCGGTCCGGCCGGCAGGACGGACGGGAAAGCTTGCCCGCTCCCGCCGTTCGTCGTGCTCAGCCGTTCGTCGTTGCTGCCGACGCAGGCGCCGGTGCGGCCGCCTTGTCGTAGTCCGCCGTGTCGTCCGGCGCGCGCGGCGTTTCGCCGGCCCGCTCGATCCAGCCGCCGCCGAGCGCGCGGTACAGGTCGACGAGGTTCGTCCAGCGCGCCAGCCGCGCGTTGATCAGCGACTGCTGCGCGGTGTACAGGTCCGTCTGCGCGGTCAGCACCGACAGGTAGCTGTCGACGCCGTTCTTGTAGCGCAGGTCCGACAAGTCGAAGCGACGCTGCTGCGCGTGCTCGTTGCGCTCGAGCGCGGCGATCTGCTGGTCGTACGTGCCGCGTGCGGCCAGCCCGTCCGCCACTTCGCGGAATGCCGTCTGGATCGCCTTCTCGTAGTTGGCGATCTCGATGCGCTTCTGCACGTTCGCGAGGTTCAGGTTCGCGATGTTCTGGCCACCCTCGAAGATCGGCATCGTGATCTGCGGCGCGAACGACCACACCGCCGTGCCGGCCTTGAACAGGCCGCCGAGCGTCGGGCTGCCGGTACCGAACGCGCCCGTCAGCGAGATGCGCGGGAAGAACGCCGCGCGCGCCGCGCCGATGTTCGCGTTCGCGGCCAGCAGCGTCTGCTCGGCCTGCATCACGTCCGGGCGACGCGTCAGCAGGTCCGACGGCAGGCCCGCCGGCACATCGGTCAGCAGGTTCTGCGCATCGAGCGGCATGCCCGGCGGCAGATCGTCCGGCAGCGGCTCGCCGATCAGCAGCACCAGCGCGTTGACGGCCTGCGCGCGCGCACGCGCCTGCGCCTGCTGGTTCGCGAGCGCCTGCTCGACGATCGTCTGCGCCTGACGCAGGTCGAGCTCGGAGCCCGTGCCGTTGTCGAACTGCAGCTTGGTCAGGTCGTACGACGCCTGCGCGGTCTTCAGCGTGTTCTCGGTGACCTTCAGCAGGTCCTCGGTCGACAGCAGCGTCAGGTACTGGTCGGCCACCTGCGACACCAGCGAGATTTCGGTGGCCTGGCGCGCATAGGAGGTCGACAGGTATTGCGCGAGCGCCTGATCCTTCAGGCTCTGCACGCGGCCGAACAGGTCGAGTTCCCACGACGCCGACAAGCCGACGTTGTAGGCGCGCGAGATGTACGGCGCACCGGTCTGCGACAGGCCCTGCGGCACGCGCTGGATACTGCCCGTGCCCGTGCCGTCGAGCGTCGGGAACAGGCCCGCGCGCGTGATCTGGTACTGCGCGCGCGCCGCCTCGATGTTCAGCACCGACACGCGCAGGTCGCGGTTGTTCTTCAGCGCGATCTCGATCAGCCGCTGCAGGCGCGGATCGACGAAGAATTCGCGCCAGCCGATCGCCGTCGCCTCCTGCCCGTTCGCGCTGCGCGCGCCGGCGGCGCCCGGCTGCGTCGCATAGACGCCGCCGGACGGGAACGCCTGCGACACGGGCGCGTCGGGCCGCTTGTAGTGCGGCGCCATCGTGCAGCCCGTGGCGAAGAGCGCGACTGCGATCGCAGTCAAAGCGTGTTTTTGCATCATCACTGCCCCTTGTTGCCTTCGTCGCCGTTGCCCGGCTTCTCTTCGTGGTGCGAGTGCTCCTGAGCCAGGCGCAGCGCCTCGTCGGCGTCTTCCTTCTCGCCGCTGAAGACCGCGCGGATCTTCACGAAGAACATCGGGATCATGAAGATCGCGAGGAACGTCGCGGTGATCATCCCGCCGATCACGCCCGTGCCGATCGCGTGCTGGCTCGCCGAACCCGCACCGTTGCTGATCGCAAGCGGCATCACGCCGAGAATGAACGCGAGCGACGTCATCAGGATCGGACGCAGCCGCAGGCGCGCCGCTTCCAGCGCGGCCTCGATCGGCCCCATCTTCTCCGTCATCTGCAGTTCGCGCGCGAACTCGACGATCAGAATCGCGTTCTTCGCCGACAAGCCCACGGTGGTCAGCAGGCCGACCTGGAAGAACACGTCGTTCTCGAGGCCGCGCATCGTCGCCGCGAGCAGTGCGCCGATCACGCCGAGCGGCACCACCATGATCACCGAGAACGGGATCGACCAGCTTTCATACAGCGCCGCCAGACACAGGAACACGACGAGGATCGAGATCGCGTACAGGATCGGCGCCTGCGAACCGGACTGGATTTCCTGGAACGACAGGCCCGTCCACGAATAGCCGATACCGACCGGCAGCTTCTTCGCGAGCGCTTCCATCGCGGCCATCGCCTGACCGGTCGACTTGCCCGGTGCGGCCTGGCCCTGGATTTCCATCGCCGAGATACCGTTGTAACGCTCGAGCTTCGGCGAACCGTACGTCCAGTGACCGGTCGCGAACGCGCTGAACGGCACCATCCCGCCCGACCCGTTGCGCACGTACCAGACGTTCATGTCCTCCGGCGTCATCCGGAACGGCGCGTCGGCCTGCACGTACACCTTCTTGATCCGGCCGTCGATGTCGAGGAAGTTGTTCACGTACTTCGACGCCCACGCGATCGAGAACGTCTGGTCGATCGCATCCGCCGTCACGCCGAGCGCATTCGCCTTCTCGCGGTCGATGTCGACCTTGTACTGCGGCGTGTCGTTCAGGCCGTTCGGGCGCACGCCCTGCAGCGTCGGATCCTTCGCGGCCATCCCGAGCAGCTGGTTGCGCGCCGCCATCAGCGCGTCGTGGCCGAGGCCCGCGTTGTCCGTCAGCTCGAAGTCGAAGCCCGCGGCCGTGCCGAGTTCGGGAATCGACGGCGGGTTGAACGGGATCACGATCGCGTCCTTGTAGCCCGCATAGCGTCCGAACATCCGGCCGATCAGCGCCTGGACCTTCTGGTTCGCGTGCTGACGCTGCGCGTAATCCTTCAGGCGCACGAACACGAGACCCGAGTTCTGGCCGCGGCCCGCGAAGCTGAAGCCGTTGACCGTGAACGCGGATTCGACGATGTCCTTCTCGTCCTTCAGCAGGTAGTCGGAAATGTTCGCGAGCGTCTTCGCGGTCGTTTCCTGCGTCGAGCCCGACGGCGTCTGCACGATCACGAACATCAGGCCCTGGTCCTCATCGGGCAGGAACGACTTCGGCAGGCGCACGAACAGCAGCCCGACCGCGACGATCACGACCAGATAGATGATCAGCCAGCGGCCCGAGCGCTTGATCACGTGGTGCACGCCGACGTGGTACTTGTCGCGGCTCCGGTTGAACGTGCGGTTGAACCAGCCGAAGAAGCCCTTCTTCTCTTCGTGATGCCCCTGCGGGATCGGCTTGAGGATCGTCGCGCACAGCGCCGGCGTCAGAATCAACGCGACGAGCACCGACAGCACCATCGCCGACACGATCGTCAGCGAGAACTGACGATAGATCGCGCCGACCGAACCGCCGGAGAACGCGACCGGCACGAACACCGCCGACAGCACCAGCGCCACGCCGACGAGTGCGCCGGTGATCTGGCCCATCGCCTTCCTGGTCGCCTCCTTCGGTGACAGGCCCTCTTCCGCCATCACGCGCTCGACGTTCTCCACCACCACGATCGCATCGTCCACCAGCAGACCGATCGCGAGCACGAGGCCGAACATCGACAGCGTGTTGATCGAGAAGCCCACCAGCGACATGATCGCGAACGTGCCGAGCAGCACGACCGGCACCGCGATCGTCGGGATGATCGTCGCCCGCAGGTTCTGCAGGAACAGATACATCACGAGGAACACCAGCACGATACCTTCGAGCAGCGTCTTGACCACTTCCTCGATCGACAGCTTCACGAACGGCGTCGTGTCGTACGGGTACTTCACGACGAGACCGTGCGGGAAGTACGGCGTCAGCTCGTCGATCTTCGCGCGCACGGCCTTCGCGGTCGCCAGCGCGTTCGCGTTGGTCGCGAGCTGGATACCGAGCGCCGCGGTCGGCTGACCGTTGTACTTCGTGTCGAAGTTGTAGTTTTCGCCGCCGAGGCCGATCTGCGCGACGTCCTTCAGGCGCACCTGCGAACCGTCCTGGTTGACCTTCAGCAGGATGTTGCCGAACTGCTCGGGCGTCTGCAGCAGCGTCGATTCGGTGATCGTCGCCTGCAGCACGGTGCCCGGCTTGGCCGGCGTGCCGCCGATCTGGCCGCCCGCGATCTGCACGTTCTGTGCGGTGATCGCGGTCGTCACGTCGACCGGCGTGAGGCCGTAGTTCGTCAGGCGGGTCGGGTCGAGCCAGATCCGCATCGCGTACTGCGAGCCGAACAGCGTGACGGTACCGACGCCGTTCAGGCGGCTGATCGGGTCCTTCACGTGCGACGCCACGTAGTTCGCGAGGTCGTACTTGTTCATGCTGCCGTCTTCGGAGTTGAAGGCGAGCACCAGCAGGAAGCTGCTGCTCGACTTCGTCACCGACAGGCCCAGCTGCTGCACGACCTGCGGCAGGATCGGCGTGGCGAGCGACAGCTTGTTCTGCACCTGCACCTGCGCGATGTCGGCATTGGTGCCCGGCGCGAACGTGAGCGTGATCGTCGCGTTGCCCGAGTCGTCACTCGTCGACGACATGTACAGGAAGTTGTCGAGGCCGCTCATCTGCTGCTCGATCACCTGCGTCACCGTGTCTTCCACCGTCTTCGCGGAAGCGCCCGGGTAGTTCGCGGTGATCTGGATCGATGGCGGCGCGATCGTCGGATACTGCGCGATCGGCAGCGTGAAGATCGCCGCAACCCCGGCCAGCATCAGGATGATGGCGATCACCCACGCGAAGATCGGGCGATCGATAAAAAACTTTGCCATGAAACAGGCCCCCTGTTATTGCGCGCTCGACGCAGCGGCAGCGCTCGCCGGAGCGGCGCCCGATGCAGCTGCGCCCGATGCAGCTGCGCCCGACGCGGCGGCGCCGGAGCCGGCGGCGGCCGGCGCGGCGGTGGCAGCTGCACCGGAGGCGGCGCCCGCGGCCGGCGCGAGCTGCGCCTGCACCGACTTCACGGTCGCACCCGGACGCACCTTGTCGACGCCCTGCACGATCACGCGGTCGCCCGCCTCCAGGCCGCCTTCGACGATCCAGTTCGGCCCCTGCATGCCCGAGGTCTTCAGCGTGCGCGTCTCGACCTTGTTGCTCGCGTTGACGACCAGCGCGACCGGCTGGCCCTTCTGGTCGTGCGTGACGCCGATCTGCGGCACCAGGAACGCGCCTTCGTTCACGCCTTCCTCGATCCGTGCGCGCACGAACATGCCCGGCAGCAGCACGCGGCCCGGGTTCGGGAACACCGCGCGGATCGTCACCGAGCCCGTCGTCTGGTCGACCGTCACGTCCGAGAACTGCAGCTTGCCCTGCTCCGAGTACGTCTTGCCGTCCTCGAGGATCAGCGACACCTTCGCCGCGCCCGGGCCGCTCGTCTTCAGCTTGCCGCTCTGCACGTCCTGGCGCAGCTTCAGCCCGTCGAGGCTCGACTGCGTCAGGTCGACGTAGACCGGATCGAGCTGCTGCACGGTCGACATCAGCGTCGCCTGGCTGGCCTGCACGTAGGCGCCCGGCGTGACCTGCGAAATGCCGACGCGGCCGGTGATCGGCGACACGACGTCGGTGTAGCCGAGGTTGATCTGCGCGGTGTCGACCGACGCCTTGCCGGCTGCGACGTCCGCCGCGGCCTGCCCTTGCGCGGCCACCGCGTTGTCGTAGTCCTGCTTGCTGACCGCGTTCGCGGCCACCAGCACCTTGTAGCGCGCGACCAGCGCGTTCTGCGTGGCCAGGTTCGCCTGCGCCTTCGCGAGCGTCGCCTTCGCGCTGTTCAGCGCGGCGACGTACGGCGCCGGATCGATCTTGTAGAGGCGCTGGCCGGCCTTGACGTCGCTGCCCTCGGTGAATTCGCGGCGCAGCACGATGCCGTCGACCCGCGCGCGCACCTGCGCGACGAGGAAGGCACTGGTGCGGCCCGGCAGTTCGGTGAACACCGGTACGGCTTGCGGCTGGACGGTGACGACGCCGACTTCCGGCGTTTGCGGCGGCGGTGCCGATTCTTTTTTGCCGCACGCGGCCAGGAAAACGGCGGCCGTCGCGACAGTGATTAAGCGGTATGGAACCCGTTCGACGCGCATGGAGCGACCTCTTGTATAACCAATGGAATGAGTGCAGCGCCCGACCGGAGCGCAACACGGATGCGCCTCGCGGCGCAGATCGAACACCTGAATTACTGGACTGCTGGATACAGCAAGCGGCACGAAACCTCCGTGCCGACAAGTGCCGCGAACTTGCGAACTGCTACTTTGGCGGGAATCAGCAGAGTGGGATATTAACTGATTGCCACTTGGGTCATTCGATCGTAGGGTGGTATTGTATATACATTCACGAATGTATGTAAAAAGACCGTCCGCGCACTGCCAGGCGCCAAGTCTTACGAATTATTACCAGTCGCAAGCATAGCCCGTTAGCGTGCGCGCGGCGAGGGTTCGTGACCCTGTTTATCACCTACCGATTCCATTCAGGCCTGCACATGGTCAGACGCACCAAGGAGGAGGCACTCGAGACGCGCAACCGCATTCTCGACGCAGCCGAACACGTGTTCTTCGAGAAGGGCGTGTCCCACACGTCGCTTGCGGACATCGCGCAGCATGCCGGCGTCACGCGCGGCGCGATCTACTGGCATTTCGCGAACAAGAGCGACCTGTTCGACGCGATGTTCGACCGCGTGCTGCTGCCGCTCGACGAGCTGAAGACGATGCCGATCGACGCGCCGGGCGGCAATCCGCTCGACAAGGTCCGCAAGATCCTGATCTGGTGCCTGCTCGGCGTGCAGCGCGACTCGCAGCTGCGGCGCGTGTTCAGCATCCTGTTCATGAAATGCGAGTACGTCGCCGACATGGAGCCGCTGCTGCTGCGCAATCGCGCGGGCATGAGCGAGGCGCTGCACGCGATCGACGCCGATCTCGCCGCGGCCGTGCGGCTCAGGCTGCTGCCCGACCGGCTCGACACCTGGCGCGCGACGCTGATGCTGCACGCGCTGATCAGCGGCTTCGTGCGCGACATGCTGATGCTGCCCGACGAAATCGACGCGGAGCGGCACGCGGAAAAGCTGGTCGACAGCTGCTTCGACATGCTGCGCCTCAGCCCCGCCATGCTGAAGGAAGGCGACTGAGCGTCCGGTCGCCGCCCGCGCTCCGCCGCGCGCGGCGCGCCGGGCGATTTGCCGCCCGGCCGACGAGCCGGCCCGCGCCGGGGCGGTCCGCCCTCGCCAGCCATGGCCCGGTCTCCATTCTTCGCTAGAATCGGGCCATTCCGTTCCCGGAGCCCGCCATGGCCGCCGTTTCGCCGGTGTCACCCGTTTCGCCGCCCGCCCCGACCGTCGTCGCCGTGATCGCGTACGACGGCATCAGCCCGTTCCACCTGTCGGTTCCGTCGGTCGTGTTCGGCAAGGAGCGCGATGCGGCCGGGACGCCCGCCTTCGAGTTCCGCGTGTGCTCGGCCGAACGCGGCCCGCTCGCGACGACGGGCGGCTTCACGATCGTCGCGCCGTACACGCTCGACGGGCTGCTCGACGCGGACATCGTGATCGTGCCGAGCTGGCGCGACGAGGCCGAAACGCCGCCCGACGTGCTGCTCGACGCCGTGCGCGCGGCCGCCGCACGCGGCGCGCAACTGGTCGGCCTGTGCCTCGGCGCGTACGTGCTGGCCGCGGCCGGGCTGCTCGACGGCCGCCCGGCCACGACGCACTGGGCATGGGCCGACGATTTCGCGCAGCGCTTTCCGCGCGTGAAGCTCGATCCCGACGTGCTGTACGTCGACGACGGCAACCTGATGACGTCGGCCGGCACGGCCGCGGGGCTCGACTGCTGCCTGCACGTCGTGCGGCGCCGCTTCGGCTCGGAGGCCGCGAACCGGATCGCGCGCCGCCTCGTGATCCCGCCGCACCGCCAGGGCGGGCAGGCGCAATACGTGCCGCAGCCGGTCGCCGCGCACCCGCGCGACACCCGGCTCGCGGGCCTGCTCGACTGGGTGCGCGCGCATCTCGACGCCGCGCACAGCGTCGATTCGCTCGCCGCGCGCGTGCTGATGAGCCGGCGCACGTTCACGCGCCACTTCCGCCAGGCGACCGGCACGACCGTCACCGCATGGCTGCAGGCCGAACGGCTCGCGCGTGCGCAGCATCTGCTGGAAACCACCGGACAGTCGATCGACGCGATCGCGCAGGCGGCCGGCTACGGATCGAGCGTGTCGCTGCGCCAGCATTTCGCCGGCGCGCTCGGCACGTCGCCATCCGCCTATCGAAGGGAGTTTCGCGGCGCCGGCCCCGACGCGCCACGGTAAAGGCCGCCGCACCGGCAGCCCGGCGAGATGCAGCCGGCGGCCGTTTGCTCAGCCGCCGTTGAACCAGCGCGCCGCGTAGAGCAGCAGCGCGACGAACACGATCATCGCCGCCCACGCCCAGACCGGCACCGTACCCGGTTCGCGATGATGCAGCGCACTGGCCGCACGGCCGCCCAGCGCGCCGCCGAGGTGCGGCGACGGCGAACGCCTGGTCGCGGCCGTCAGCGCCGCGGGCCGCAGAAACACATGCTGGCGTCGTGGCGCGGCCGAGCGCGCGCGATTCGGCGCGAGACCATGCTTCGCCTGCACGACCGCGCAGAATTCGCGGAAGAAATCGTCGGTCCACTCGCGCAGCGCGTTCTCGATCTGCCGGGCCGGCAGCTCGGCGAGCGGACCGCTGGCGGTGGCCCACACCACGTAGTCGATGCGCGTCGCGTCCGCGTCGCCGTCCGGCCGCAGCACCAGTTCGACCTGGCCGCGCAGCACGCCGAGGCCGTCGGCGCGCGCCTTGAAATTCAGCACGCGGCGCGGCTGCCCCTCCGCATCGCCCTGCTCGCCCGCGACATGCACGCGCACGTCGTAGCGCGCGCGCAGCGGGCCGAGCGGCACCGTGATCGTCAACGCGAATTCGCCGTCCGCGAGCTTCGCGAACGACTCGCAATGGTCGAAGCTCGCCCGCAGCAGCGCGAGGTCGTCGAACGCGTCCCGCACGACGGCCGGCGCCAGCGAGACGCTCAACGTGTCGTTCAGCTCCATGATGCCTCCCCGATCCGCGTCAGGACGTCTCGACGAGACTGTCGACCCGCGCGGCATCGAAAGCGACGTAGCGCGCGAGCGCCAGCGCGGCCGCCTCCGGTTCCTCGTAACTCCATGCGGCGTTCTCGATCACGCCGTCTTCCGTCTGCAAGTCGAAATGGACAGCGGTGCCCTTCAGCGGGCAGGCCGTCGTCATGCTCGACTTCACGAGCCTGCGCATGTTGACGTCGCCGCGCGGCAGATAGTGGACGTCCGGCAGCCCCGCTTCGCGCACGGTCAGGGCGCCCTGCGAATCGGCGTACGTGATGCCGCGATGGATCACGCGCACGCGATGGCGGTTCGGCACGATCTCGAGGCGGGCGTCGGTTGCGTCGGACATCGTTTCTCCTTCGGGCGGCCCGGCACGCGAGCCGGGCGCAGGAAACGAAAAAGCCACGGCGCGAACGCCGTGGCTTTCATTATGGGCGAAACTTCGTCCGATTGCGCGGCCCGGCCGGGGCCGCGCACGGCAGGCTACTGCGCGCTCCACTGGAATGCGGCTTTCGCGCCGCCCTTTGCGCCGACCGTGACGGCGCGCGATTCGTCGTTGCCCTGATACGACGCATGCACCGTATACCGTCCCGGCGGCAGCTTCACGAGCATGTACGGCCCGCGCGCATCGGTTTTCAGCAGTTCGGCGCCCTTGCCGTCGACGATCCGCACGTGGACGTCGGACAGGAACTCGCCGCCCTTGCCGGTGAAGCGCAGCGCCAGCGGCCAGCTCGCCTCGTTGCGCTGGAACGCCGTCGATTCGTCCAGCCCGACGCCGCCCGACACGAAGCTGACATCGCCCTGCTGGCGCGCGGCGGGCAAGCCGTCCGACTGCGCGTACGCGCCGGTCGCGCCGGCTGCGAGACCGGCGGCCAACGCCGCGGCGACGGCAAATCGGGACACGTTGCGTAGATATTGCATGGCTCTCTCCTTGGGGTCGGAACACATACGGGACGCGCTGCAGCGCATGTCCGAACGACGGCAGCGCCCGCCGCGGACCGCCCGGGGCGGGCCGCGGCGTCGGCCGGTCAGCTCAGGTCGACCGGCACGAAGATCTGGGCATTATCACGCTGGATCAACAGAGCAAGACTGTTGCCTGCGCCCTTGACCGCGTCGCGCAGCTGCTCGGGGCTCGTGACCGGGCGGCCGTTGACCGCGAGGATCACGTCGCCCGGCTGGATGCCGGCGCTCGCGGCCGGGCCGCCGGCCTGCTGCACCATCAGCCCGTGCGACAGGTTGGTCGCGCTGCGCTCCTGCGGCGTGAGCGGCCGCACCGCGACGCCGAGGCGGCCCTGTTCGACCGGCCCGCCGTCGTTCGACGCGAGCTTCGCGTCGGTCATCGCGCCGAGCGTCACGCTGATCGACTTCTTCGACTTGTCGCGCCAGACCTGCAGGTCGGCCTTCGAACCCGGCTTCAGGTTCGCGATCTGCGACGGCAACGTCGTCGAATCGGCGACCGGCGCGCCATTGACCGCCAGGATCACGTCACCCGGCTGCAGGCCGGCCTTCGCGGCCGGGCCGTCCGGATCGACCGAGCTGACCAGCGCGCCGTCCGGCTTCGACAGCCCGAACGAACTCGCGAGCGTCTGGTTCAGCCCCTGCACCGCGACGCCGAGGCGGCCGCGGCTCACGTGGCCGGTCTTCACGAGCTCGTCCTTGACCTTGATCGCCTCGTTGATCGGGATCGCGAACGACAGGCCCTGGAAGCCGCCCGTCTGCGAGTAGATCATCGAGTTGATGCCGATCACCTCGCCCTGCAGGTTGAACAGCGGGCCGCCCGAGTTGCCGGGGTTGACCGGCACGTCGGTCTGGATGAACGGCGTGTAGTTCTCGTCGGGCAGCGCGCGCGACTTCGCGCTGATGATGCCCGAGGTGACCGTGTTGTCGAAGCCGTACGGCGAACCGATCGCGACGACCCACTGGCCGACCTTGCTCTGGCCCGGGTCGCCGATCTTCACGGTCGGCAGGCCGCTCGCGTCGATCTTCAGCACCGCGACGTCGGACTGCTTGTCCGAGCCGACCACCTTCGCCTTGTATTCGCGCTTGTCGGTCAGCTTGACCGTGACGACGTTCGCGCCGTCGATCACGTGCGCATTGGTGAGGATGTACCCGTCCGAGCTGACGATGAAGCCCGAGCCGAGGCTCGCGCTCGGCTGGTCGTCCGGCTGCGCGTCGCCGCCCATGCCCGGCACCTGGCCGTAGAAGTGCTTGAAGAACTGGTAGAACGGGTCGCTCGGGTCCATCGGCAGCTGCGGCTGCGGCACGCGCCGCGACACCTGCTTCACCACGTGCTTCGCGCTGATGTTCACGACTGCCGGGCCGTAGGTTTCGACCAGCCCGGAGAAATCGGGAATGCCGGTCTTTGCGGCCGCTTCGGCCGGCATCAGCGCGGCAGCCTGCGCCGGCGTGATGATCTGCGGATCGGCGCGGCGGGTGCCGGCCACATAGCCGGCGGACAGGGCGGCCGCCACGGCGACCGCGACGGCGCCGCGCGCAAGGAATCGGGTGTTCATCGTAGGACCTCCTCTTTTGTTAGCTCAAAGCGTAACGACGCTGACTTAAAGGAGGCTTAATCAGCCTTAAGCGGCGCTTAAGCGGCCGCGCAGGGCCGCCCGGCGGTTTTTCATACCGATTCGGACGGCTGCGGCGCCTCGGCCGGCATCTCGGCATCGCGGAACACGACGCTCACCAGCAGGCCGCCGGCGGCCGCATCGCCGAGCGACACCGTCGCGCCCTGCTGCGCGGCGACGCGCTTGACGATCGCGAGCCCGAGCCCGCTGCCCGACACGTCGGTGCGCGCCCGCGCCGAGCTGTCGCGATAGAAGCGGTCGAACACGCGCTCGCGCTCGTCGGCCGGAATGCCGGGCCCGCTGTCGCCGATCTGCACGCATGCGCGGCCGGCCGCGTCGCGCGTCAGCGATACGTCGATGCGGCCGCCGTCCGGCGTGTACTTCACCGCGTTGTCGAGCAGGTTGCCGAACATCACGCGCAGCGCGCCGATATCCGCGACGACGCTCGCCGCGCGCGTTTCCTCGAAGCCGAGGTCGATGTGGCGCCGCTGCGCGAGCGGCGCATGCGCGGCCACGCACTCGGCCAGCAGCGCCTGCAGGTCGACCGGCTCGCGCATCGCGCCCGCGTCGGGTTCGGCGCGCGCGAGCGCGAGCAGCTGCTCGGCGAGGCGCGTCGCGCGCGTGACGCCGTCCTGCAGGTCCGCGACCGCCTCGCGACGCGACGCATCGTCCTTTGCGCGCGCAACGAGCTGCGCCTGGATCTGCACGGCCGCGAGCGGCGTGCGCAGTTCGTGCGCGGCGTCGGCGACGAACGCCTTCTGCGTGTCGAGCGCGGCCGCCAGCCGGGCCAGCAGCCCGTTCAGCGCGCGCACCAGCGGCTGCACCTCGAGCGGCAGCCGCGCATCGGGCAGCGGGTCGAGCGCCTCGGGCCGGCGCGCCTCGACCGCGCGCGTCACGCGGCCGAGCGGCGCGAGTCCGCGGCCGACGATCATCCAGACGGCCGCGCCGAGGAACGGCAGCAGCACGATCAGCGGCCACAGCGTGCGCAGCGCGACGTTCGCCGCGAGCCGGTTGCGCACCGACAGCGGTTGCGCGAGCTGCACGACGTTGTCGCCGACGATCGCGCCGTACACGCGCCACTCGCCGCGATCGGTGCGCTCGGTCGAGAAGCCGAGCTCCGCACGCGGCGCAATCGGCGCGCGCGGATGCGAGAAGTACATCAGCACGCCGTTGCGGTTCCAGATCTGGATCACGATGCCTTCGTCGCCGTTGGTGCGCGAGCCGAACACCTGCGAGAACGGCTCGGACGGCAGCGCCGCGGCGATTTCCTGCAGCTGGTAGTCGAACAGCTCGTTCGCCTCGGCGAGCGCCTGACGGTAAATCAGCCAGCCCGCGAGGCCCACGCCCGCGACGACGATCGCAAGCAGCCAGATCAGCAGTTGATGACGAATCGACCTCACGCGTCAGCTTTCCTTGACCACCATGTAGCCGAGCCCGCGCACGTTGCGGATCAGGTCGGAGCCGAGCTTCTTGCGCAGCGCGTGGATGTAGACCTCGACCGTGTTGCTGCCGATTTCCTCGCCCCAGCCGTACATCTTCTCCTCGAGCTGGCTCTTCGACAGCACCGCACCGGGCCGCGCGAGCAGCGCCTCGAGCAGCGCGAACTCGCGCGCGGACAGCGCGACCGGCGCGCCGTCGAGCGTCACCTGGTGCGACGCGGGATCGAGCGTCAGCGCCCCGTGGCGGATCAGCGACTCGCTGCGCCCGGCCTGGCGCCGGATCAGCGCGCGCATCCGCGCGCCGAGCTCGTCGAGGTCGAACGGCTTGACGAGATAGTCGTCGGCGCCCGCGTCGAGGCCCTTCACGCGATCGGCGATCGCGTCGCGCGCGGTGACGATCAGCACCGGCAGCGACAGCCCGCGCGCGCGCAGCGTGCGCAGCACGTCGATGCCGTCGCGCTTGGGCAGGCCGAGATCGAGCAGCAACAGGTCGTAGGTTTCGCCGCCGAGCGCCGTGAGCGCCGCGTCGCCGTCCTGCACCCAGTCGACCGCGAAGCCGTCCGAGCGCAGCGCCTTGCGCACGCCCTCGGCGATCATCCGGTCGTCTTCGACTAGCAGAATCCGCATCGGAATCGAAGTCCATGGGACGAGTGAAACATGCCGACCATTGTAGCGCCGCGAATCGCGTGCGCGACACGCGAAGATGCGTGCATGCAATGCAACGGAAAGGCGGATTGCAAGGGACTTGTCCGCACTTGTCTCTACAATGTGCGCTCCGGCGCCGACGCGCGTCGCCCGAGCCCCTGCTTTTCCCGTATTCGTCCATGCCGATTTTCGCCCGCTCCGCCCTCCCCGCCCGACTGGCTCCCCGCGCCCGCGTCTGCCTGCGCGCGGCCGCCGTCCTCGCCACCTGCACGGCCCTCGCATTCGCGCCCGCCGCGCAGGCCCGCAAGAAAGTCCACAAGGAAGCGCGCCGCGCGCCGGTCGTGTCATCGGCCGCGCGTGCGGCGGGCCTGCCGGCATCCGTGCTGGTCGCGCTGCAGCGCGCGAAGGTGCCGGCATCGGCGATGAGTGTCGTGGTCGAGCGCGTCGGCGACCCGACGCCGCTGATCGCGTGGAACGCGAACCGGCCGATGCTGCCCGCATCGACGATGAAGCTCGTCACGACCTTCTCGGGCCTGTCGATCCTCGGCCCCGACTTCCGCTGGCGCACGACCGCGTATGCGGACGGCCCGGTCGACCCCGACGGTACGCTGCAAGGCAACCTGTACATCAAGGGCACCGGCGACCCGAAGCTCGTACCCGAGGAGCTGATCGACCTCGTCGACAAGCTGCGCAAGGCGGGCGTCAAGCGCGTGGCGGGCGGCCTCGTGCTCGACAAGAGCTATTTCGCGGCATCGACGCGCGACCTGCCGTCGTTCGACGACGACGCGAGCGCGCCGTACAACGTCGGCCCCGATCCGCTGCTGTACGCGTTCAAGGCCGTGTCGTTCACCGTGACGCCGGGCGACGACGGCAAGGTGGCCGTCGACGTGCTGCCGCCGCTCGCGAACCTGTCGATCGACAATCAGCTGTACGAAGGCAACGGCTCGTGCGGCGCGGCCGCCGCGGCGGCGCGACCGACGCTGACGGCCGGCGACGGGATGATGACCGCGTCGTTCGCGGGCGACTATCCGGTGCGCTGCGGTGCGCACACGACCAACCTCGCGATCCTCGATCACACGACCTTCTTCGCGCGCGGCTTCCTCGCGCTGTGGCAGCAGGACGGCGGCACGATCGCCGGGCCCGTCAGCGAAGGCAAGGTGCCGGCCAGCGCGCGGCCGCTCGCCGTGCACCACAGCCCCGTGCTCGGCAGCATCGTGTACGACATCAACAAGTTCAGCAACAACGTGATGGCGCGCAACCTGTTCCTGACGATCGGCGCGGTCGCCGGCAAGCCGCCCGCGACGCCCGAGCAGTCGAGCCGCGCGATCCGCGCATTCCTGCAGAAGAGCGGCATCGCGATGCCCGACCTCGTGCTCGAGAACGGCTCGGGCCTGTCGCGCGAAGAGCACGTGAGCGCGGAATCGCTCGCCGCGCTGCTGCAGGCCGCGAACGCGAGCCCGGTCGCGCAGGCGTTCGTCGACTCGCTGCCGATCGCCGGCATCGACGGCACGATGAAGAACCGGCTGACCAACGCGGGCGTGCTCGGCAACGCGCACATCAAGACCGGCACGCTGCGCGACGTGCGCGCGATCGCGGGCTACGTCGCGGGCGCCGACGGGCAGAGCTACATCGTCGTCAGCTTCATCAACGACGATCACGCGGAAGCCGCGCGCGCCGCGCACGACACGCTGCTCGAATGGATCTACGCGGGCGCGCACTGACGCGCGGCGATGGGGCAGCGCCGGCGCGGCATCGCGCGGCGCAAGCCGCCCGCCGCCGTGTCGCCGACACGCGCGAATGCGCCTGCGCGGTTTGAAACGGCCGTCGCCCGGGCTCGCAGCACGCGGTGCGCCAGCCGCCCTCCAGAAAACAGGGCCGCACCGCCCGGCCCCGCGCCGCGCGGCTTCCGTAGAAACCCTGTCCTCAGAGGGAACCCTCTACGCTGCCCTCTCGCCTAGCGCGCGTCGATTGCGTAGGCTGTTGGCCTGACCGATATCTACAACGGGCTGTACGCCCGGCCTCATGGCTTGCAGGGGAAAGGAGGAGACACGCCCATGCGATTCGACGTCGAATTGCTTCTGCTCGCGCTGGCGCCCGTCTTCCTGCTCTGCATCGGCTGGGAGGCCTGGCACCTCGCCCGCACGCGTCCGCAGGACCACGTCTATGCGTGGCGCGACACGCTGTGCAATGCGGCGCTCGCGCTGATGCACCAGGGCGCCGACAAGCTCGCGTGGCTGTTCGTGATCCCCGTCTATGCGTACTGCTACGAACACTACCGGCTGTTCAAGTGGCGGGACGGCTGGCTGTCGTTCGCAGTGCTGTTCGTCGGCCAGGACTTCCTCTACTACGTGTTCCATCGCGCGAGCCATCGCGTGCGCTGGCTGTGGGCCGCGCACGTCGTGCACCACTCGTCCGAGCGGATGAATTTCTCGACCGCGTTCCGCCAGAGCCTGATGTACCCCGTCGCGGGGATGTGGGCGTTCTGGCTGCCGCTCGCGTTCATCGGTTTTCCGCCGCAGCAGATCGTCGGCGTCGTGCTGATCAACCTCGCGTTCCAGTTCTTCGTGCATACGCAGGCGATCGGCCGGCTCGGCTGGCTCGAATACGTGCTCAACACGCCGTCGATCCATCGTGCGCACCACGCGCGCAACCCGCGCTACATCGACCGCAACTACGCGGGCGTGCTCGTGATCTGGGACCGCCTGTTCGGCAGCTACGTCGACGAGTCCGCCGACGATCCGCCGCAGTACGGGATCGTCGAGCGGCTCGACTCGAACAACCCGCTCGTCGCGACCTTCCACGAGTGGCGGTCGATGGCGGCCGACGCGTGGCGCGTCGACGGATGGCGCAACAAGCTGCGCGCGATTTTCGGCCCACCCGAATGGGCCAGCGCTTATCATGCGCAGATCGCCGGGGCCGGTAACCACGACCCGTGCACCGCGCCGCTTGCGGCCGTGCGCGACCAATAAACCGTTTCAGCCAACGGCCGCCGCGCAGCCCGGCCCCGAGCAGGCACGCGGCAGATGCGAAACATCAGGCCATATCTACGAGGAGATCGATCGATGCAGACACAACAACACCAGGCGCCCCGCACCCGGCAGCGCCTGCTGCGCACCGCGCAAGTCGCCATCGCCGGCGCGGCGCTCGCGCTGCTCGCCGCCTGCGGCGGCGGCGACGACAACAACAGCAGCGCGTCGAACACGCCGCCGTCCGGCGTGAAAATGCAGATCGTGTCGTTCGGCGACAGCCTGTCCGACGTCGGCACCTACTCGCAGATCAAGCTCGGCTTCGGCGGCGGCCGCTTCACGACCAACCCGGGCCAGGTATGGACGCAGGACGTCGCGCAGTACTACGGCGATACGCTGCAGCCGGCCAACCAGGGCGGCTTCGGCATCCCGCTGCAGGCGACCGGCGGCCTCGGCTACGCACAGGGCGGCTCGCGCGTGACGCTGCAGCCGGGCATCGGCCATGCGGATGCGAGCGTGCCGAACGCCGACTACGCGCAGGCGACCACCACGCCGATCGCCGACCAGGTCAAGCAATACCTGTCGCAGCACGGCAGCTTCAACGCCGGCCAGATCGTGCTGATCAACGGCGGCGCCAACGACATCTTCTACCAGGCGCAAGTCGCGCAGGCGCAGGGCAACACGCCGGCGGCCCAGCTCGCGGCCGCGCAGGCGATCGGCCTGGCCGCCCAGCAGCTCGCGGGGCTCGTCCAGCAGATCGTCGCGGCGGGCGCGGCGCACGTGTTCGTGTCGAACGTGCCGGACATCGGCGGCACGCCGCTCGCGCTGCAGGGCGGCACGCAGGCCGCGTTCACGCAACTGTCGGGGCTGTTCAACCAGACGCTCGCCGGCACGCTGGCCGCGCTGAAGGTCGACACGACCAAGTACGTGCTGCTCGACACGTTCACGTGGCAGGACGGCATCGCGGCCAACTACAAGGCGAACGGCTTCAGCGTGTCGAACACCGATACCGCGTGCAACCTGAAGGCGATGGTCGCGGCCGCGACCCAGTACGGCGTCGCGAATGCGAGCGCCTTCGGCTCGTCGCTGTTCTGCTCGCCGCAGACCTACACGACCGCGAACGCGGACCAGACCTACATGTTCGCCGACACCGTGCACCCGACCACGCACCTGCACGCGCTGTTCGCGCAGTTCGTCGAGTCGAAGATCGCGGCGTCGGGCGTCGGCAAGTAAGCCCTCGGCCGTACGCACCAATGAAAACGCCCGACCGGTCAGGTCGGGCGTTTTTCGTTTCGGGGCGAGCCGACGCGGCAACCAGACCGCCGCCTCGGCATCATGCGTTCATTCGGTCGCTTCGAACGCCGCGGCCGCACGACCGAGCCGGTCGTTGACCGCGATCCATTCGACGGTCTCGGGCAGTTTCTCGACGAGGATGCGCGCGACCTGCGCGCGATCGAGCGTGCGCAGCATGCCGTACAGGTCGCGCGCGTAAGCCTGCGGATCTTCGGGCGCCGCGACGAAATGCACGCCGTCGGCCTGCGCCCAGCGGCCGGCGCGCGATGCACGCGCGACCAGCGCGACGCGTTCGCCATCGGCCTGCGCGACTGCGAGCAGCGATTCGAGCGCGTCGAACGGCAGCAGCGCGAGCGGCGTGCGCGGCGCGTAGTGCGCCTTCAGCGTGCCCGACGCGCGCGGCGCGGTCGCGTCGCTGCCGTCCGGCAGCCGCGGCGCGCGGCCGAGCACGTCGGCGATCTGCTGCGGCGTCACGTGACCGGGCCGCAGCAGCGCCGGAAAGCCGCGCGACAGATCGACGATCGTCGACTCGATACCGACTTCCGATGCGCCGCCGTCGAGCACGTGCACCGTGTCGCCGAATTCGTCGCGCACATGCTGCGCGGTGGTCGGGCTCACATGACCGAAGCGGTTCGCGGACGGCGCGGCGACGCCGCCATGGCCGCCGCGCCGCGCACTGAACGCGGCCAGCAGCGCCTGCGCGACCGGATGCGACGGGCAGCGCAGCCCAACCGAGTCCTGGCCGCCGCTCACCGCATCCGGAATGCGCGGATGGCGCTTCAGGATCAGCGTCAGCGGGCCCGGCCAGAACGCGTCGATCAGCTTCTGCGCGTCGGCCGGCAGGGCGTCGACCCAGTAGCCCGGATCGCCGCCGGGCGGCAGATGCACGATCACCGGATGGTTCGCGGGGCGCCCCTTCGCCGCGTAGATGCGCGCGACGGCCTCGGGATTCGCCGCGTCGCCGCCGAGCCCGTACACGGTTTCGGTCGGGAACGCGACGAGCTGCCCCGCGTCGAGCAGCGCGGCGGCCGCGTCGATCTGCGCGGGCGTCACGGCGTTCGGGAGATCGGTGGACATCGGCGGTCCCGCGCTCAGTCGAGCGGCACGCGCAGCAGCTGCGCGCACGCGGTGGCCGCGGCGACGGCTTCGTCGCGCGTCTCGGCCGTGAAGTTCACGTGGCCCATCTTGCGGCCGACCCGTGCCTCTTCCTTGCCGTACAGGTGCAGGTGTGCGGCCGGCATCGCGGCGACCGTGTCCCACGGCGGCGTGACGGCTTCGGCCGACGCACCGTCCGGGAACCAGACATCGCCGAGGATGTTCAGCATCGCGGCCGGCGAATGCTGGCGCGGGTTGCCGAGCGGCATGCGCGTCATCGCGCGCACCTGCTGCTCGAACTGGCTCGTCGCGCATGCATCGACCGTGTAGTGGCCGGAGTTGTGCGGGCGCGGCGCCATCTCGTTGGCGACGAACGAGCCGTCTTCGAGCACGAAGAATTCGACGCACAGCACGCCGACATAGCCGAGCGTATCGGCGATCCGCACGGCCGCCCGCTGCGCTTCCTCGACGCGCGCGGCGTCGGCGGCCGGCGCCGGCACGACCGTCAGCGCGAGAATGCCGTTGTGGTGCACGTTCTGCGCGAGCGGGAACGCGGCCGAACGGCCGTCCGCGCCGCGCGCGATCAGCGCCGACACTTCGTATTTCAGCGGCAGGCGCTTTTCGAGCACGCACGGCACGCCGCCGAGCGACGCGTGCGCGTCGCGCACTTCCTGCGCGGTCGCGACGCGCACCTGGCCCTTGCCGTCGTAGCCGAGGCGCGCCGTCTTCAGGATGCCGGGCAGCACCGCGTCGAGCGCGGCATCGTCGAGCGCGGCGAGCGCCGCCGCCGATTCGATCACGACGTGCGGCGCGACCGGCACGCCCGACGCCTCGATGAAGCGCTTCTCCGCGATCCGGTCCTGCGCGACCGCGACGCAGCGGCCGGCCGGCGCAACGAAGGTCGTGCGCGCCAGGAAATCGAGGCTCGCGGCCGGCACGTTCTCGAACTCGGTCGACACGGCGTCGCACAGTTCGGCCAGTTCGGTCAGCGCGGCTTCGTCGTCGTACGCGGCGCGCAGGTGGCGATCGGCGACCGCGCCGGCCGGGCTGGCCGGATCGGGATCGAGCACGGCGACGCGATAGCCCATCGACTGGGCGGCAAAGCAGAACATGCGGCCGAGCTGGCCGCCGCCGACCATGCCCAGCCACGCGCCGGGCAGGATCGGGGAAACGGAATCAGGAGTTGCGGTCATGTCAGTGGTCGATCGCGGCGGGGAGCGGGAAACCCCGCCGCAGTGGGGATCTGCGGCGCCGGCCGCGACGTGCGGCCGGACGCCGTCCCGTCATTCGAGCGGCGGCAGCACCATCGCGTGCGCGGCTTCGTTCTGGCGCACGCGGAACGCGGCGAGGCGGTTCGCGTAGTCGGCCGAAGTGCCGGACAGGATCGACACCGCGAACAACGCGGCATTCGCGGCGCCGGCCTCGCCGATCGCGAACGTCGCGACCGGCACGCCCTTCGGCATCTGCACGATCGAGTGCAGCGAATCGACGCCCTTCAGGTACTTGCTGGCCACCGGCACGCCGAGCACGGGCACGGTCGTCTTCGCGGCGAGCATGCCGGGCAGGTGCGCGGCGCCGCCGGCGCCCGCGATGATCGCGCGCAGCCCGCGCTCGCGCGCCTTCTCCGCATAGTCGAACATCTCGTCGGGCATCCGGTGCGCGGACACGACCTTCGCCTCGTACGGCACGCCGAATTCCTGCAGGATGGCGACCGCGTGCTTCATCACGTCCCAGTCGGAACTCGAACCCATCAGCACGCCGACCAGCGGCGCGCCGTGCGTGTGGGCAGTCTGGACTTCACTCATTTGCGTGTCCCCTGCTTACGCGAGCGGCTGGCCGGTGATGCGCTCGAGCGCTTCCTGGTACTTCGCGGCCGTCTTCTCGACGACGTCGGCCGGCAGCGCCGGCGCCGGCGCGGTCTTGCCCCACGGCTGCGCCTCGAGCCAGTCGCGCACGAACTGCTTGTCGAACGACGGCGGGTTCGTGCCGACCTGATACTGGTCGGCCGGCCAGAAGCGCGACGAATCGGCGGTCAGCACTTCGTCCATCAGGTACAGCTTGCCGTGGTTGTCGAGGCCGAATTCGAACTTCGTGTCGGCGATGATGATGCCGCGCGTCGCCGCGTAGTCGGCCGCTTCCTTGTAGAGCTTGATCGAGATGTCGCGGATCGTCGCGGCCAGCTCGGTGCCGATGCGGCGCTCGGTTTCCTCGAAGGTGATGTTCTCGTCGTGCTCGCCCATCTCGGCCTTCGCGGCCGGCGTGAAGATCGGCTCGGGCAGCTTCTGCGCGTTCTGCAGGCCTTCGGGCAGCTTCACGCCGCACACCGAGCCGCTCGCCTGGTATTCCTTCCAGCCGCTGCCGGCCAGGTAGCCGCGCACGACCGCTTCGATCATGATCGGCTCGAGGCGCTTGACGACCACGCCGCGGCCCTTGACCTGCTCGACCTCGTCGGCCGCGACGACCGCTTCCGGCGCGTCGCCCGTCAGGTGGTTCGGCACGATGTGCGCGAGCTTGTCGAACCAGAAGTTCGCCATCTGGTTCAGCACGCGGCCCTTGTTCGGAATCGGCTCGCCCATGATCACGTCGAATGCCGACAGGCGGTCGGTCGTGACGATCAGGAGCTTGTCGTTGCCGACCGCGTAATTGTCGCGGACCTTGCCGCGACCGAGGAGCGGCAGCGAGCGGAGCGTGGATTCGTAGAGGGTAGACATCGTCTTTTCGCAGATAAGAAGCCAAACAAAAAGGGAAACGCCGTTCCCCGCGGCAGGCGGGAACGGCGGCCTTGCGATACGTCGGCGAACCGGCCGGGCGGCGACGCCCGGCGGGTTGCCGGCCGGCCCTCGTTCTGGCCGGACGGCCCTGCCTGTGCCTTGCGGCGCGGCAATCGTACTACAGTCTCAGCGCACGACCTGCGCGAGCGCGCCGGACTTGTACTGCTCGGCGATCTTGTCGAGCGCAATCGGCTTGATCTTGGCGGCCTGGCCTTCGCAGCCGAACGCGAGGTAGCGGTCGACGCAGACCTTCTTCGCCGCTTCGCGCGCGGGCTTCAGGTAGTCGCGCGGATCGAACTTGCCCGGGTTCTCGAACATGTAGCGGCGGATCGCGCCGGTGATCGCCAGACGCAGGTCGGTGTCGATGTTGACCTTGCGCACGCCGTGCTTGATGCCTTCCTGGATTTCCTCGACCGGCACGCCGTAGGTTTCCTTCATGTCGCCGCCGAATTCGCGGATCTCGGCCAGCAGTTCCTGCGGCACCGACGACGAACCGTGCATCACGAGGTGCGTGTTCGGAATGCGTGCGTGGATTTCCTTGATGCGCTGGATCGACAGAATGTCGCCGGTCGGCTTCTTCGAGAACTTGTACGCGCCGTGCGACGTACCGATCGCGATCGCGAGCGCGTCGCACTGCGTGAGCTTCACGAAGTCGGCGGCCTGCTCCGGATCGGTCAGCAGCTGCTCGCGCGTCATCGTGCCTTCCGCGCCGTGGCCGTCTTCCTTGTCGCCCTTCATCGTCTCGAGCGAGCCGAGCACGCCGAGCTCGGCCTCGACCGTCACGCCGATCGAGTGCGCCATCTCGACGACCTTGCGCGACACGTCGACGTTGTATTCGTACGAAGCGACCGTCTTGCCGTCGGCTTCCAGCGAACCGTCCATCATCACGCTCGTGAAGCCGCTGCGGATCGCGGCCATGCAGACTGCCGGCGACTGGCCGTGATCCTGGTGCATCACGACCGGGATGTGCGGGTACGACTCGACCGCCGCTTCGATCAGGTGGCGCAGGAACGGCTCGCCCGCATACTTCCGCGCGCCGGCCGATGCCTGCATGATCACGGGCGCGCCGACCTGGTCCGCCGCCGCCATGATCGCCTGGACCTGCTCCAGGTTGTTCACGTTGAAGGCCGGCAGGCCGTAACCATTCTCTGCCGCGTGGTCCAGCAATTGACGCATTGATACGAGAGGCATTGTGGAACTCCTTGGAATGAAAACCGGTGCGCCCTGACGCCGGCGCGGCTCGACCCGGCGAATCCGGGCAGGCGGCGCGGCTGAGCGTCGAATAGCCGCATTTTATCGCGAAGCGCCCCGGAATCCGACCGCCCGGCGGCGCTCGCTCGCAATTTGTTACGTTCGCACGGCACAATGCGGGCAAAAAGAAGAAAAAAAGCCGCGCGGGGCGTCGCACCCCGCGCGGCTTTCGTCGAAAAACGGCGCCAGATCGACCCGGATCGGCGCGCCGGGCCGGGCAAATGCCCGGTCGGTGCTCAATAGTGCTCGCCGACGCGCACGATCTTCAGCGTGTTGGTGCCGCCCGCCTGCCCCATCGGCTCGCCGACCGTCAGCACGACCATGTCGCCGTGCTGCACGTAGCCCTGCTTGACGACGATCTCGAGCGCGGCCTGCAGCGCCGAGTCGCGGTCGCTGTTGAAGTCGACGTGCAGCGGCGTCACGTTGCGGTACAGCGCCATCGTGCGCTCGCTGCCGACGCGCGGCGTCAGCGCGAAGATCGGCACGTGCGTGTAGTGACGCGACATCCACAGCGCGGTCGCGCCCGATTCGGTCAGCGCGACGATCGCCTTCGCGCCGAGGTGGTATGCCGTAAACAGCGCGCCCATCGCGATCGACTGGTCGATCCGCGTGAACGTGCGGTCGAGGAAATCCTTGTCCAGCTCGACCTGCTCCGATTTTTCCGCCTCGACGCACACGGCCGCCATCGTCTCGATCGTGACGACCGGATACTTGCCGGCGGCCGTCTCGGCCGACAGCATCACCGCGTCGGTGCCGTCGAGCACCGCGTTCGCGACGTCCGACACTTCCGCGCGGGTCGGCACCGGCGCGTGGATCATCGATTCCATCATCTGCGTCGCGGTGATCACGAGCTTGTTCGACTCGCGCGCCATCCGGATCATCCGCTTCTGCAGCGCCGGCACGGCCGCGTTGCCCACTTCCACCGCGAGGTCGCCGCGCGCGACCATGATGCCGTCGGACGCGTCCAGGATGCTTTGCAGCGCCGGAATCGCTTCCGCGCGCTCGATCTTCGCGATCATCTTCGGCTTGATGCCGTACGGCGCGCCCGCGATGTTCGCGAGCTGGCGCGCCATTTCCATGTCGGTCGCGTTCTTCGGGAACGACACCGCGACCAGGTCCGCGCCGAGCGACATCGCGGTGCGGATGTCCTCCATGTCCTTCGCGGTCAGCGCCGGTGCCGACAGGCCGCCGCCCTGGCGGTTGATGCCCTTGTTGTTCGACAGCTCGCCGCCGACCTTGACGATCGTATGGATCTCGTCGCCGAGCACGCGCTCGACGGTCAGCACGATCAGGCCGTCGTTCAGCAGCAGCAGGTCGCCCGGCTTCAGGTCGCGCGGCAGTTCCTTGTAGTCGAGGCCGACGCGATCGTCGTTGCCCAGCTCGCAGCCCGCGTCGAGGATGAACGGCTGGCCCGGCGTCAGCGTGGTCTTGCCGTTCTCGAACTTGCCGACGCGAATCTTCGGCCCCTGGAGGTCGGCCATGATCGCGATCTCGCGGCCGACCTTGCGGGCGGCCTCGCGCACCATCTCGGCGCGCTGGCGGTGATCATCGGCCGTGCCGTGAGAAAAATTGAGACGCACGACGTCGAGGCCCGCCTGCATCATCTGCAGCAGAATCTCCGGCGAACTGGAGGCCGGGCCGATCGTGGCGACTATCTTGGTGGCGCGCTGCATGAAACTCCTCATCTGGATCAAGGTGGGTGCGCTGGGTGAAACGCTGCGAGAGCCGGACGCGGCGGGCCCAGCGGCGGCCGCTCCGGGGGGCGTGCCGGTGCTTGCGCCCGGCATCGCTTTGTTCTGAATCTCGTGGTGTGGCACGGCCGCGTCGCCGGCAGCCGCCGGTGCGCGCGGGGCGGTGTTCGCCCGCGCGGGCGCGCGTTTGCGCTTGCCCGCGCCGGCCGCCGGCTCCGCTTTCGCGGAGCGCGCGGCCTTGTTCGCCCCTGCGCGCGCCGCCACGCTCAGGCCGCCCGCGTTTCCAGCACTTCCACCGCCGGCAGCTTCTTCCCCTCGAGGAACTCGAGGAAGGCGCCGCCGCCCGTCGAGATGTAGCTGACCTGGTCGTGGATGCCGTACTTCGCGATGGCCGCCAGCGTGTCGCCGCCGCCTGCGATCGAGAACGCGGACGACTTGGCGATCGCTTCGGCGAGCGTCTTCGTGCCGTTGCCGAACTGGTCGAACTCGAACACGCCGACCGGACCGTTCCAGACGATCGTGCCGGCCTTCTCGAGCTGGCTCGCGAGCGCCTTCGCGGTGTCGGGGCCGATGTCGAGGATCATGTCGTCGGCCTCGATGTCGGCGACCTGCTTCACCGTGGCCGCGGCCGTCGGCGAGAATTCCTTCGCGGTGACGACGTCGGTCGGGATCGGCACCGACGCGCCGCGCTTGCGCGCTTCGTCGATGATCGCCTTCGCCTCGGCGACGAGATCGGCTTCCGCGAGCGACTTGCCGATCGACAGGCCGGCCGCGAGCATGAAGGTGTTCGCGATGCCGCCGCCGACGATCAGCTGGTCGACCTTCTCGGCCAGCGACTTCAGGATCGTCAGCTTGGTCGACACCTTCGAGCCGGCGACGATCGCCACCAGCGGGCGCGCCGGGTTGCCGAGCGCCTTGCCGAGCGCATCGAGCTCGGCCGCGAGCAGCGGGCCCGCGCACGCGACCGGCGCGTATTTCGCGATCCCGTGGGTGGTCGCTTCCGCGCGGTGCGCGGTGCCGAACGCGTCGTTCACGTACACGTCGCAGAGCTTCGCCATCTTCTGCGCGAGTTCGTCCGAGTTCTTCTTCTCGCCCTTGTTCACGCGGCAGTTCTCGAGCAGCACGACCTGGCCCGGCGCGACGTTCACGCCGTTCTCGACCCAGTTCGCGACCAGCGGCACGTCGCGGCCGAGCAGTTCCGACAGGCGCTTGGCGACCGGCGCGAGCGAGTCTTCCGGCTTGAACTCGCCTTCGGTCGGACGGCCGAGGTGCGACGTGACCATCACGGCCGCGCCGGCATCGAGCGCCGCCTTGATGGCCGGCACCGACGCGCGCACGCGCGTGTCCTCGGTGATGTTGCCGTGATCGTCCTGCGGGACGTTCAGGTCGGCGCGGATGAACACCCGCTTGCCGGCGAGCTGGCCGGCGGCGATCAGGTCGGTAAGACGCTTGACTTGGCTCATGTTGAACAGGTTGAAGTAGTGGATGGGGAAAGGGGGTTCACGCTGGACGTGCGCGGGCTGCCGCGAAAGGGCGCCGGATGCGGCCGTGGCTGGCGGTTCGCATGACGCGCACGGGTAAAAAATCTCGAACGGGCATTCTAGCCGATCCACCCGGCACACTGGCTCGTGCCGCCGCGAATTCCGCCTATTTGGGATCCGGCGGGTGAAAACGTCCGATGCTGCGGCGCAGCATCGAGGCGCGCCGGCGGCCCGCGCACGACCGGCCGGGCCGCCGGCCCGTCAGGCGACCAGCCGCAACACGGTGAACACGATCATGCCGACGACGATCGTGCCGAGCATGCTGCGCCGCCACATGAACCAGCCGAAGCCGGCGAGCGCCGCATAGAACGGATGGTTGGACAGCGCGAACGACAGCCCGGCCGGGGTTTCGAGCACGTCGGGCAACACCACGGCGACCAGCGCCGCCGCGGGCGCATAGCGCAACGCGCGCTGGGCGCGCTCGGGCAGCACGGTGCGCTCGCCGCCGATCAGGAACAGCGCGCGCGTGACGGCCGTGACGATCGTCATCCCGATGATGACGACCCAGATCTCCACGGCGCTCATTCGATCTCCTTTTCGTGCACGGTTTCGGTGCGGATGCGCCGCCAGTCGGCCCGCTCGACGAAGAAATCGGCCGTGCAGCCGGCCGCGAGCGCGCTCAGCACCGCGAGCGGCAGCGCGAGCCGATACGGCAGGTCGAACGCGACCAGCGACACGATGCCGGCGACCACGACGGCGGCCAGCGTCGAGCGGTTCGCGACCGCCGACACCATGATCGGGATCAGCGCGAGCGTGCCGGCCAGCTCGAGCCCCCAGCTCGCGGGGAAGAAGCTCGCGAGCAGGATCCCGGCCAGCGACGACACCTGCCACGACACCCAGCTCGCGAGCGCCATCCCCCAGAAGTAGGCTTCCTTGCCCGGCACGTGGCCGTTCGCGAAGCCCTGTTTCTGGAACAGCAGATAGATCACGTCGCCGTTGAAATAGCCGATCGCGAGGCGCCGCCACAGCGGCAGGTAGGAAAAATGGGGCGCAAGCCCGGCGCTGAAGATCACGAAGCGCGTATTGACCATCGCGGCCGTCAGCAGGACGGTCCAGGTCGGCAGCTTGGCGGCGAGCAGCGGCAGCACCGCGAGCTGCGACGAGCCCGCGTAGACGAGCAGCGACATCGCGCTCGCCTGCCCGAGCGTCATCACCGACTGGCTCATCGCGATGCCGGTCACGAGCCCCCACGACAGGATCGCCATCAGCGTCGGGGAATAGTCGCGCGCGCCCTGGATCAGCGCGAAACGGTCGGTGGCGGACAATCGAGCGAGCATGGGAAAGCGGGCCGCGGCGGGCGGTTCGTCGGGGCCCCGGCGCCTCCTGCCGGCACGGCCCGTCGTTATTGGAATCGGTGCCGGACGATTATAGCGCCGGCCCCGCGCCGACCGACCGGGTTCCCGCCAAATGACGCTAAAATATGCGTCTTTCCGGCTCAACGCTGCACACAACCGCATCCCAGGAGAATCCTATGTCAATGGCCGACCGCGACGGCAAGATCTGGATGGACGGCAAGCTGATCGACTGGCGCGACGCCACGATCCACGTCCTGACCCATACGCTGCACTACGGCATGGGCGTCTTCGAGGGCGTGCGCGCATACAAGACGGCCGACGGCAGCACCGCGATCTTCCGCCTGCGCGAGCACACGAAGCGCCTGCTGAACTCGGCGAAGATCTTCCAGATGGACGTGCCGTTCGACCAGGAAACGCTCGAAGCCGCGCAGTGCGCGGTCGTGCGCGAGAACAAGCTCGAGTCGTGCTACCTGCGCCCGATCATCTGGGTCGGCTCGGAAAAGCTCGGCGTGTCGGCCAAGGGCAACACGATCCACGTCGCGATCGCGGCGTGGCCCTGGGGCGCCTATCTCGGCGAGGACGGCCTCGCGAAGGGCATCCGCGTGAAGACCTCGTCGTTCACGCGCCACCACGTGAACGTGTCGATGGTGCGCGCCAAGGCGTCGGGCTGGTACGTGAACTCGATCCTCGCGAACCAGGAAGCGACGGCCGACGGCTACGACGAGGCGCTGCTGCTCGACGTCGACGGCTACGTGTCCGAAGGCTCCGGCGAGAACTTCTTCCTCGTGAACAACGGCAAGGTCTACACGCCCGACCTCGCATCGTGCCTCGACGGCATCACGCGCGACACGGTCATCACGCTCGCGCGCGACGCCGGCATCGAGGTGATCGAGAAGCGCATCACGCGCGACGAGGTCTACACGGCGGACGAAGCATTCTTCACCGGCACGGCCGCCGAAGTCACGCCGATCCGCGAACTCGACAACCGCACGATCGGCAGCGGCGCGCGCGGCCCGATCACCGAAAAGCTCCAGTCGGCGTTTTTCGATATCGTGTCGGGCAAGAACGCGAAGTACGCGCACTGGCTGACGAAGGTCTGAGCGCGCCGCGCGACCGACCGCCCCACAAAAGAGTGATAAGAGAAAGTCTCATGAGTGAAATCAAGGAAATGCCGCTGGTCGAGCTGACGGCCAAGGACCTTCCCGCCTATTGCCCGAACCCGGCCATGACGCGCTGGAGCGCGCATCCGCGCGTGTTCATCGACGTGTCGCACGGCGAGGCGCGCTGCCCGTACTGCGGCACGCGCTACAAGCTGCGCGACGGCGAGGTGGTCAAGGGCCACTGAGCCCGTGCGGCCGGGCTCGCCGGCCCGCCCACCCGCGAGGCGGCGCAGCCGGAAGCCCGGCGCGCTGCCCTTTCCCCATTCTGACAACCCGAACGCGGCGCCTGCGCGCCGTGCTTCATTACGACATCGGAAATCGACCTGATGCGTCGAGCGCTGGTTATCGCACCGAACTGGATCGGTGACGCATTGATGGCGCAGCCGCTCTTTGCGCTGCTGAAGAAACTCCATCCCCGCATCGCGATCGATGCCGTCGCGCCCACCTGGGTCGCGCCGGTGCTCGAGCGGATGCCCGAGATCCACGATGTCTACGCGACCGACCTCGCGCACGGCAAGCTGCAGCTGCTACGCCGCTGGCAGCTCGCGAGCGACCTGCGCGACGTCGGCTACGACGCGGCCTACGTGCTGCCGAACTCGCTGAAGTCGGCGGTGATCCCGTGGCTCGCGAACATCCCGCTGCGGATCGGCTATACGGGCGAGCACCGCTACGGGCTGTTGAACGTGCGGCACGCGAATCCCGACAAGTCCGCCGAACGGCCGCCGATGACGACGCACTACGCGGCGCTCGCGTATGCGCCGGGCGCGAAGCTGCCCGAGTCGATGAAGACGCTGCCGCCGCCGCGCCTCGACGCCGACCTGAACGAGACGGCGCGCGTGTCCGCGCGCTTCAACCTCGACACGCGCAAGCCGCTGGTGGTGTTCTGCCCGGGCGCGGAATACGGCCCGGCCAAGCGCTGGCCGCCCGAGCATTTCGCGTCGCTCGCCACCATCGTCCACCAGTCGTTCCCGTATACGCAGATCGTCGCGCTCGGCTCGCAGAAGGACGCGGCCGCCGCGCAGGCGATCGCCGATCACGCACCGAACGTGCGCAACCTGTGCGGGCAGACCTCGCTGTCCGAGGCGTGCGCGCTGATCGCGCGCGCAAACGCGGTCGTGACCAACGATTCGGGGCTGATGCACGTCGCGGCCGCGCTGCGCCGGCCGCTCGTCGCGCTGTACGGATCGACCGATCCGCGCCACACCCCTCCGCTGTCGGACCTGGCGAAGGTACAATGGCTGCATCTCGAATGCAGTCCCTGCTTCGAACGCGAGTGCCCGCTCGGCCACCTGAAGTGCCTGCGCGAACTCGGCCCGGAACAGGTATTCGGCGATTTGCGCGGCATGCTCGTCGGGCAGCGCTGACCTTGACCGGCGGCGTCGCACGGCGCGCCGGGCAATCCGATTCACCGGTGTGCGGCGGCCCCATCCGGGCCGCCGCGCTGAATACGGCGCGCGACGCGCGCGAGAGACAACCCCGATGCCACGTTTTGCCCGCCTTTTCGAAGCTGCCGCCGATACGCTGAACGCCTTCTACCAGGCCGTCGCCGATGCCAATCTCGACGCGCTGCTGGCGTTGTGGATCGACGAGGATTTCGCCAGCTGCGTGTGGGCGGACGGCGAGCATCTGCACGGCCTCGACCAGATCCGCAGCGGGCTCGCGAGCCGGCTCGCGACGCGGCCGGTGACGATCGAGCCGCTCGACATCCGCGTGTACGACAGCCTCGGCACGGTCGTCTATACGATCGCCGAAGCGCATCAGCAGGCCGACCTGACGGCCGACCCGGACATGGTTTTCGCGACGTACGTGATGATCCACGAACGCGGCGAATGGCGCATCGCGCATATCCACGCGAGCCCGATTCCCGAACAGGCGGCCGGGCAGTTCGCCGCCAAGATCCGTCACGGGCAGGGCCCGCTGCACTGACGGAACACGAAGAACGCGGGGCGATCATGAGTACGGCTTCTCCGCCCACATCGCCGCTGGACGGGGCTCACGCCCCAGACGACGACATCCTGCGCTATCGCGCGCCGCGCTGGCTGCCGAGCAGCCATGCGCAAACCATCGTGCCCGCGCTGTTCGCGCGGCGTCCCGTCGTCGCGTACCGACGCGAGCGATGGGAAACCCCCGACCACGACTTCATCGACCTCGACTGGATCGCGCACCTCGACAGCGCGGCGCCGCCGCCCGATGCGCCGCTGTTCGTGCTGTTCCACGGCCTCGAGGGCAGTTCCGGCTCGCACTACGCGCTCGCGATGATGGCCGCCGCGCGCGCGAAAGGCTGGCATGGCGTGGTGCCGCACTTCCGCAGCTGCAGCGGCGAGATCAACCGCCTGCCGCGCTTCTATCACCTCGCGGACAGCGCCGAAGTCGACTGGATCCTGCACCGGCTCGCCGCGCAGCATCGCGGGCCGCTGCTCGCGGCCGGCGTCTCGCTCGGCGGCAACGTGCTGCTGCGCTGGCTCGGCGAGCACCGCAGCGACACGTCGATCGTGCGCGCGGCCGCCGCGATCTCGACGCCGATCGACGTCCATGCGGGCGGCCGCGCGCTGTCACAGGGCTTCTCGATGGTCTATACGCGCAGCTTCCTGAAGACGCTGAAGCGCAAGGCGCTCGCGAAGCTGGTCCAGTATCCGGGGCTGTTCGATCGCGAGGCGATGCTGCACGCGGTGACGATGCGCGACTTCGACGAGGTCGTGACCGCGCCGCTGCACGGTTTTGCGAACGCGGACGACTACTGGACGCAGGCGACCACGCGTCCGCTGCTGCCGGCGATCGACGTGCCGACGCTGATCCTCAACGCCCGCAACGATCCGTTCCTGCCCGAATGGGCGCTGCCCGGCCCGGCCGACGTGTCGCCGGCCGTCGAGCTCGACCAGCCCGCGCACGGCGGTCACGCGGGATTCATGACCGGGCCGTTCCCCGGCCGCCTCGACTGGCTGTCGGCGCGGGTGTTCGGCTATTGCTCGAAATTCGTCGACCATGGATGAAATCGTCAGACAGGCGCTCGCGAAGTGGCCGAACGTCCCGCACTGCACCGGCTGGCTGCTGCTCGACCGGCGCGGCGAATGGCGGCTGCGCGACGACGCCGCGCAGGCCGCCGGCGAACTCGGCTCGCCGATCCGGCACGCGGCGCTGAACGCGTTCATCGGCCGCAACTACGAATGCGACGCGCACGGCCAGTGGTTTTTCCAGAACGGCCCGCAGCGCGTGTATGTCGAACTCGCGTATACGCCGTGGATCGTGCGGCTTGCCGAGCGCGACGGACAGCTGTCGCTTGCCGACCATACGGGCGCCCCGTTCGAGCCTGCTGCCGCGTGGCTCGACGATGCGGGCGGCGTGCTGTTCGCCGACGCGGGCACGCCGCCGCGCGTCGCGGCGCTGCACGATCACGATCTCGGCTTGTTCGCCGATCACGCGGGCCTCGACGCGACGCCGCCCGTGCTGCGCTGGCGCCGCGATCGCACGCTGCCGCTCGGCAATATCGCCGGCGTCGACGTGCCGGCGCGGTTCGGGTTCGTCACGAGTCCGGCGAAGCGCGCGCACGAAGCGGGCGACGACGGCCGCTGACGGGCCTGCCCGGCCGCCCTTCCCGCTTCGGGGGCGCCGCTAGCCGCGGCCGTTCTTCTCGTCGTCGCGTTCTTCCTTGTAGCGCGCCTCGAATTCCAGCAGGCGGGCGCCGATCATCGACTGCTCGTAGAACGACACGTCCTTCGCGTCGCGCGCCTCCTTCAACTGGCGAATCGCCGACGGCCACGCGCCGTCGAGCGCGAGCTTTTCCGCGAGCGCGCGCCGCCGCGCCAGCACGTCGCCCTTGCCGTCGCTCGCCTTCGCGAGGTAGTCCCACCAGTCCGGCTGCTCCGGGTCGGCCTTGGCCTGCGCGCGGGCGAGCGTCTGCGCTTCGGCGAAGCGGCGCGCGGCGATCAGCGCCTGCAGATGCGCGACGATCGCCGCGTGCGAGGCCGGCCAGCGCCGCTGCGCGAGCGCCGCGAGCCGCACCGCGTCGTCGGTTCGCCCTGCGCGGCGCGCGAGGTCCGCGGCGAGCACGTCGAGGCTCGGCGAACTGGTCGCCGATTCGCCTTCGCGGCGCGCGCGCGCGTCGAACGCGGCGCGCGCCGCCGCCAGCGCCTGGCCGGCCGCGTCGTACTGGCCGAGCAGCGTGTTCGCGAGCGCGATGCCGTACCAGTTCGCCGCGACGTTCGGCGCCGTGCGCTCGTCGATCTCCAGCTGCATCCGGTGCGCTTCGGCCGCGATGTCGTTCGGCGCGCGATTCTGCAGGATACGCAGCCGCGCGCGCACGAATCCGTATTCGGACGACTGGCGCGGCTGCCGGTACGGCGCGCGGCGCGCGCGGTCTTCCATGTCGGCGATCCGCTCGCCCGTCAGCGGGTGGGTGCGCGCATAGGCCGGCACGCCCGCGTCGCCCATCGACGCCCGTTCGAGCCGCTCGAAGAAGCTCGGCATCCCGTACGGGTCGTAGCCGGCGCCCGCGAGCAGCTGGAAGCCGACGCGGTCGGCCTCGCGTTCGGCCGAGCGCGAGAACCGCAGCTGGTTGTCGACCGCGTACGCCTGCCCGCCCATCGCGATCGCGCTGCCGAGGTCACCGCTGCGCGCGAGCACGCCCGCCAGCACGCCGAGCAGCATCGTCGCGAGCGCCGTGTAGCCGGTCTTCTGGTTCGCACCGATCATCCGCGCGATGTGCCGCTGCAGTACGTGGCCCATCTCATGGCCGATCACCGACGCGAGTTCCGATTCCGTCTGCGTCGTCACGACGAGCCCGCTGTTGATGCCGATGAAGCCGCCCGGCATCGAGAATGCGTTGATCTGCGGATCGCGCACCGGAAACAGCTCGAAGTCCGGCGCATAGCCGCCGATGAAGCGTGCGGAAGCCGCCGCCGCGAGTTGCTTCGCGATACCGTTCAGGTAGTCGCGCACGAGCCAGTCGTCGAGATAGTCGGGGTCGCGCCGCACCTCGCGCATCACGCGCTCGCCGAGCTTGCGCTCGGCCTGCGGCGTCATCGCGCCGCCGGAGCCATCGCCGAGGTCCGGCAGCTCGAGCGCGCGCAGCGGCGCCCGCAGGCTCGCGGCGGGCGCCGACGCGCCGTCGGCGCCCGAGAACCGGCTGTCCGCGCCGCCGTAGGTGCCGAATACGCCGGGCGCGATGCCGGACGGCACCGTGGAGATCGACGTGGAACCGGCGCCCGCCGGTTCGAGCGGCGGCGCCTGTGCGAAGCCGTCCGGCGGCAGCGCGAGCGCCGCCGACAGCGACAGGGCAAGCAACTGTTTGACACGCATGGCAGGATGAATGCGACGCCGCCCCGTGCGCCGGGCCCGGATCGCGGCGTTTGGTCTGATTTGAATATCGTGGTCATTGTACCGGCGCCGCCGCGCCTGTCCTGCGACGCACGCGCGCGATCTGCGCACCCGGCGGCGCGCACGCCGCTGCTATGATAGGCGCCCGTCGAAACCCCGCACGAGACCGCGGCGCGCGCCGGCGCCGGCGGATTGTCGGCATAGGCGCCGGGCGCCGATGCGGCAGGCGCCGACGCCTCGGATGCGGCGCGCGGATCGACCGCCGCAGCAGGCGCTCGCGCGCCCCGCACCGTTCCACTGGAGCATGACATGTCAGGACTTACCCATTTCGATGCCGCCGGCCACGCGCACATGGTCGACGTCGGCGGCAAGCAGGAAACGCAGCGCATCGCGGTGGCGCGCGGCACGATCCGGATGCTGCCCGCGACGTTCGCGCTGATCCGCGACGGCAAGGCGAAGAAAGGCGACGTGCTCGGCGTCGCGCGCATCGCGGCGATCCAGGGCGCCAAACGCACGGCCGACCTCATTCCGCTCTGCCATCCGCTCGCGCTGACGCGCGTGGCCGTCGACTTCGAACTCGACGACGCACTGCCGGGCGTGCACTGCGCCGTGCAGGTCGAGACGTTCGGGCGCACCGGCGTCGAGATGGAGGCGCTGACCGCGGTGCAGGTCGGGCTGTTGACCGTCTACGACATGTGCAAGGCGGTCGATCGCGGGATGGTGATCACCGATGTGAGCGTGCGCGAGAAGCGCGGCGGGAAGTCGGGGGACTGGAAGGCGGAGGATTGAGGGGTTGTCTCGACCGGGCAGGCCGTCGCGCGCCGTTGCGGCGCGAGCGGCCTCGCGGATCGCCGGCTGACGATTACCGGTCCCGATCGACGAACACCTTGTTCGCCCCCGACTTGTACAGGCGCTTGCCCTGCTTCGGGTAATCGCACACATCGTGTTCCGGCCGGTCGCCGGCGACGATGTAGACGAGCGGAACGTCGCCGGTATTCAGCATCGTGTGCGCCGCGCCGCCTCGCGGGAATCCCATGAAGTCGCCGGGCCCGATCGCGCAGGTCTGTCCGTCGATGATCGCGACGCCGGTGCCGGAAAGGATGTACACGCATTCTTCCGCATGGAGATGCCGGTGATATTCGGTGGACTCGCAGCCCGGCATCAGCGTCATCAGATGGAAGCCGAGCTGCGTCAGTCCCGTGCGGTCGCCCGGCGATCGCTTCAGGCGGACGGCACGCTCGTTCAGCGGATGCACGGATCGCTCCGGCTCCATCGCCGCGATGTCGGCGGCCCTCAATAGTTCGTGCGGATCGTTCATCGTCTGCCGGGTTCGAAGGGGGAAAGCGTCGATGCGGACGGGATGCCGCCGATTGTAGCCAGTCGTCTGCGCATCGGGAATCCGTTCCTGCGACCCCGGACGCGATCGCCGTTTCGCGCCGCAACGGTTACCATCGCGCGAACCGCTCTCCTCCAACGAACACGCCCGCGCGACCGCCGCCGAACCGACATGCCATCAGACAAGCGCCGAAAATGGCTCGCAGCCGGCCTCGTTGCACTGGCGATCGCGACCTACGGATACGTCCGCACGACGACGCACTGGGAGACGATCACGACCTTCGCGCCCGGCGATGCGCGCTATCGCGGCGGCAATTTCCGCGTCAGGGGCAGCGAGATCATGAGCATCGCGCTCGCGCTGCCCGAGGTGACGTTCAAGTCGCTGCCCGAGCAACCGCACCCACAGCGCGCCGAGCCGACCGAAGCGTGGATGAACGATACCGGCGAGTTGCTGAATCGCATGACGGTCAGCTTCTTTCGCGGCACCGTCGACGACGGCATGCAGCGACTTTTCCGTCAGCCGGGCCAGCATGCGGCGTGGTGGGCCTCGACGGACTGGGCCGTGCAGTTCGTCGGCACGTCGTGGATCGATTACAAGTCGGCCGAAGGGCAGACCGGCGATGCGCCGCAAACCACGCGGCTGTGGAAAACCGTCGATGGCGGACGGACCTGGGCGCAGCTTCCCTGGCCCGAACAGCAGGACATCGACCGCCTGCTGTTCGTCGACCCGCAGCGCGGCTATGCCGCCGGCGGCGGCCCGCGCGTCTGGCGGACGGCCGACGGCGGTGCGACATGGCAGGCGATCGACGTATCGGCCGCTGCACGCGTCGCCGGGCAACCGCGCCGGCACTTCGATGCGATCAACCTCGGCCCGGACAGCGTGCTGCGCATCGCGTACCACGTCGGGCCGACCGCCGACGCGCCTGCGCACGGCGTCGTCGCCCGGCTCGACTGGGGACGATCCGCCTTCGTGACCGATACCGTGCTGCCGCGCCAGACCGTCATCCATCTCGACGCCGCGCCCGGTCCGGCCGCGCCTTACGCGCTGTATGCGCTGTCGCATCCGGACCAGCCGCAGAACGGCGAGGCCCGTGACGGCAGCCGCCGCACCGGCGTTCTCTCGACCTGGACGAACGCCGACCCGGCCGCCGTGCGGCAACTGCGCACTTTCGACAAAAAGCTGGCGCTCGACGGCCTGGCCGCCGGTCGGGACGGCGTGCTGCTCGTCTTCGCGACCGATCCGAATTCGGCCAGCGGCGGCGCGCCGATCGACCTCTTGTTCAGCAGCACCGATGCGGGCAAGTCGTGGCAACAGGCGAGCGGCCAGGCGGCCCAGGGCGGCTACTTCGACGCGCAGACCAACACGCTGTACGCGCTGTCCGCGTCCGCGCTGAGGAAGCGGACGTTCTGAGCCGGGTGTGCCGCGTGCGGCCGTGCGCGCCGAACGCGCATACGGGCGCTGCGACTCGCGCCGTCCGGCTAGAATGCGCAGGCCTCGTGCACGCGAGCGCCGGCCGCCGCACGAAACATTCCGCCCCCACCAAGAAGAAAAACCGATGAAGAACCTGCTGAAGCGCGCCGCCGTCGCGCTCTCCGTTGCCTGCGCGACACCCGTCGCCGCGTTCGCGGCCGGCGCCTGCCCCGCCGCCGATACCACCGCGCGCGCGGCGATCGACGCGCAGCACCGCCTGCAACAGGTCCGCAACCCGCAAGGTGAAGGCGCGGACAACGTCGACGTGTCGCCGCCGCTGCGTGACGCGCTGCGCGCGTACAAGCAGGCGCTCGTCGGCGCGCTCGACGCGCGGCTCGCCTGCAGCGACGAGAACGTCGAGCCGGCCGCGCTGCAACGCACGCTCGCAGCCGCGCTTGGCATGCCCGCCCAGCGTACCGAACCGAAAACCGGCGAATCGGCGTTCGGCCGCAATCCGGACATCGGCGTCGTACGCGACGGCACGTCGCGCCCGCTGCTGTTCGTGCGTACCGGCTTCGACATTCCGTGCGGCGACGACAACCTGCTCACCGCCTACGCGTGGGAAAACGGCGGCTGGCGCCGCGTGCTGCGCTGGCAGGCCGGCGACTACAAGGACATCGGCGGCGTGTTCCGGTTCGCGGCGCTGCCCGGCGGGCAGGTCACGGTTGTCCACGGTACGCCGTGGTGCTCGTCGCGCTGGAGCCGGTTCGGCGTGGACGTGATCGCGCCGGCCGATGGCGCCGCCGCGCAACGCACGCTGTTCCATGCCGAACACGCGTACGTGCTCGACGACAACGCGATCCGGTTCAAGGTCCGCCCCGACGGCTTCGAGCTGCGCGCGACGGTGGGCTCGCTCGACACCGACGTGATGACGCGGCCCGGCATCTTCCGCTATCGCGTGGACGGCGACACCGTGCACCGCGTGCAGCCGGTGTCGGTCAACGGCCGCGATTTCGTCGACGAATGGCTGAAAACGGACGACGCGCTCGCGCGCGAATGGAGCGAACCCTCGGCCGCGGCGGCCGCGCTGAAGGCGCGACAGTCGTTCAACACGGAAATGAAGGCGCCCGACATCGGGTTCGCGTACGGTCCGGTGCGCGGATGCTCGGACAGCAAGGACCGCTATCAGGTCGAACTCGACCTGACGGGCAAGACCGGGGAGACGGTTGCGAAGCGCTATGCGCTGATTCGCCAGGAGCGCAACGGTTTCACGATGCTCGGGTTGCGCAATGCGGCCGACCCCGCCTGTCGCGGCGCAAACCTGATGCCGCAGCACTGAAGATCGGTCGCGCCGGATCGGCGGCCGGCCGTGAGACGGTGTGGTCGACGGTCAGGCCGGCGCCCGGTCGCGGGCGAGCGAAACGGCGATCGCACGATCGCATAACGATCGCATCAAGCACCTGCGGCGCAGACTCGGCGTCACGCGCCGCTTGCGACGCTCAGTCGCCGCGCCGCGGCTCGAACACGAACGGTTGCGTCAGCAGGAACGGATTCGCGGTGGCGCCCGTCTGCACGCAGGTCGCGTGCGTCATCGCCTCGACGGCCGCGCGATCCGCCGCCGCATTGCGGCTGCTGGTCGTGACCGTCACGTTCTGGGCTTCGCCGGCCGTCGTCATCAGCGCGCGGACCAGCACCGTCGCCGGACGCGTGAGCGGCTTCGCGGTGTCGGGATAGACGGCGCGCGGGATGTGACAGGTGAGCTTGCTTTCCTGCGACGACGACAGCATCGCGCAGCCGGAAAACAGCATCGCGACGGCGGGCAGGATCAGGAGGGTCGAGCGAGTAGCCATGGTCGAATATCGTTATTCAATGCGGTTCCGGACGAGCGCCGCGCGACGACCGGCCCTTGCCCGGCCCGCATCGCGTGCGCCGCATTGCGCCGCGGCCATCGGACCGGCGCCCCGTTACGGCCGCGCGGCCGCTCGATGCGAGGCCGCGATCCTTCTCGTCTGGTGCCCCGAAGCGCTCGGGAGGCGACATGCACGCCGATCGTGCCACGCAAGCCGATACACGATCGCATTCGCGCATTGTGCACGCGCCGCCCGGCGCATGGCGGCGATTTGACAATGGTTGACGGTGAATCGCACCGTGTTCCGCCGAACTCCATGCGATTCGCGAAGTAATCGGCGGCCTCTGCAGCGGCGACGGGCCGTCAGCGCGGTCGACACCGGGAACGCCCGCCCCGGCGCCCGCGACGCGTCAATCGTCGGAATCGTCCTCGTCGGAGTCGTCGGCGGCGTCCGGCGCGACCTCCCCGTACTTCGCAGCCACCGCCGCCCGGAATGCCTTCAGCGCGGGCTGCTGGTCGCACAGCTTGTACAGCGCGGCCAGTTGCGCCGGCCAGTCCTTCAGTTCCTTCGCAAATACCTGCAGCCGCGCGACGGTATCGAGCGCGTCAGCCTCGCGCCCGTCGAGCGCCTGCAGCACCGCATAGCGGCGCAGCACCGTCTCGCCCGGCAGCAGCGCGATCGCGCGTTCGTGCGCGGCCAGCTTGGCGGGCAAATCGTCCGGCGAGATCGGCAGCAGCGTCGCCGCGCCGTAATCGCCCCATGCACCGAACAGTAGCGACGGCGAATCGCGATACTGCGCGGCCGGATCGTTGCCGTAGTACAGCACCTCCGCGCGCTGGTAGTCGCGCAGCACCGGCACGGTCGCGAGCAGGCCGCCGAACGACAACACCGCAAACAGGCCGAACGCGGCGCTACCCGGCACGACGCGCAGCGGCTTCACCTCGAGCAGGCCGATCACGAACATCGCCGGCAGCAGGAAGAACATGTATTGCTGCGGATACTCGACCAGCGCATGCATCAGCAGGATGCCGATCAGCGCGAAGCCGAACACGCGCGTGCTCGACTGCGGCGCGCGCACCGCGCGCACGAACCACATCACGAGCGTGACGACCAGCACGCCGAGGCCGACCAGGCCGGACTTCGCGAGCAGGTCGATGAAGATGTCGTGCGAGTTGTTCGCGATCTCGACGCCGCCGAGCGCGCGCACCAGCGCGAACTGGTGCGACGGGAATTCGCCCCAGCCGACGCCGAGCAGCGGGTGCTCGCGGAACATCGCCAGCCCGTACTTCCACAGGGCGAGGCGCGGTGCGATCTGCCCCGCGTCGCGCATCCGGTCGGCCGCCGACTCCGCGAGGCCCAGATGGAAATGCACGTTGGCCCAGCGCACGCCGACGTTCACCGCGACGAACACGGCCGCGAGCGCAACCGGCATCAGCCACGCGCGCGCATTGCCCGGCACGCGGCGCGATTCGAGCCACGCCATCCAGAAACCGGCGACGACCATCACCGCGACCTGCAGCCACGGGCCGCGCGACACCGTCAGCGCGAGGCCGACCGACAGCACGGCCGACAGCACGAGCCACGCCCATGCCGGGAGCCGGCGCGTCTGCACGAGATACAGCGCGCCGGCGAGCGCGAACGCGATATAGCTCGCGAGGTGGTTCGCCTGCGCCATGTTGCCGTACGGACGGCGATCGACCGCGATGTTGTACACCACGACGAACGGCGACATCGCCGATTCGAGGTGGAACAACTGCGCGATCTGGCACGCGACCGCGAACACGCCGCCGATCAGCAGCGCCCCCGCCATCATCCGCGCGACCGCCTCGGCCAGCCCGTCGCGCGCGAGCGTGAAGCCCGCCTGCATCGCGACCAGCGCGGCCGCCAGATAGCCGACCGCCAGCCAGTTCATCGACGGCACCTTCAGCGGCATCAGCGCGACCTGCGCGACGAGCACCGCCGCGAAGCCGAGCGGCGCGACGAATGCGGTCGGCGCGGCGAACGGCTGGGCCTGCGGGCCCGTCCGCGCGAGCAGGACGACCGAAATCCCCAGCAGCAGGTACAGCACCAGCGCGGAATATTCCGAGTAGAAAGTCGGGATCGGATACGTGTGATTGGTGATCGCATACGGCACGATCAGCGCGACAGCCAGTGCAATGAGCGGCAACGAACGGGAAAAAGTAGAAGGCATGAGCGAACCGGATGTCAGCAACCGGCGCACTATACAAAACTTTGCCCGCTCTGTGCGGAGCGGCCGCGACACCCCGCGACGGGGTGCGACCCGCGCGCCACGCGATTCCGTCGCCCGGCGCGCCGCCCGACGGCAGCTCGGGCGCTATGCGCGACATTCCGCCGGCGCGTATTTCGCCGGCAGCGTCGCGGCGTCGGCCGGCAGCGGCCCCGCGCCGGGCGCCGGCAGCGACGACGCCGCCTTGCCGGCCGCAAAGCATTCCCACGCGATCGCCCCGGCCTGCGTCGCCCCCTTCTTCAGCGGCACGCGCCCGGTCGGCGCATCGGGCTTGTCCGGCGCGGACGGCACCAGCACGAGCGTATTCGCGCCGGCCGCGGCCACGCGCGGCGTAAACGCCACCGTAATCTGTCCCGTGTCGGCGTCGATGCGCACGGATTCGACGTTGCGGGTCGCGGCCGGCGGGCTGTAGCCGCCGTCGAGGCCCGCGCCGCTCGCCGCGTTGTCGGCGACCGCCAGCCGGGCGGACGACGCGAGCGCAAGCCCCTCGCCGACCCGCGACCGCGCGAGGTAATCCTGATAGGCGGGAATCGCATAGGCCGCGACCACGCCGACGATCGCCAGCACGATCATCAACTCGATCAGCGTGAAACCGGCCGGCCACCAGCGGCGCGCGGGACGGCGCGCGCGCCGCAGATCGGCGGCCACGCGACGGAACAGGGCAACGGAAAAGGCTTCGAACATGACGGGCTCCGGAAACGAAAAACGCCTGCCGGTAACAGCAGGCGTTTCGATCGTAGCCAGCAGGCCGCGCAACCGACATTCGGCCGGACGGCCAGTATCGTCAGTGCGCGCGCGTCGCGCCGCGGTGCCGCCGGAGCGCATAGCCGGCCGCCATGACGAACAGCGCGCCCGCGGCGCTCGCGCCGTAGACCGCGGCGGGCGTGTCGAGCACCGGCCAGCGGTCGCCGACCGGATCGTGCACGATCAGCCCGCCGGCGATCCAGCCAAGCAGCCCCGCGCCGGCCGCCACGACCACGGGGAAGCGGTCGAGCAGCTTGAGCACCAGCGTGCTGCCCCACACGATGATCGGCACGCTGACGACCAGCCCGAAGATCACGAGCGCAATCCGGTGCGACGGATCGGCCTGCTCGGCCGCGCCGGCGATCGCGATCACGTTGTCGAGGCTCATCACCGCGTCGGCGATCACGATCGTCTTTACTGCATCCCACAGCCGATCGGCCGGCTTGATGTCGTCGTGCGCATCGGCGGCAGGCGCCATCAGCTTGATGCCGATCCACAGCAGCAGCAGGCCGCCGCCGAGCTTCAGGAACGGCACGTCGAGCAGCACGACCGCGAACGAGATCAGTACGACACGCAGCAGGATCGCGCCCGCGGTGCCCCAGACGACGCCGCGCAGCCGCTGGTTCGCCGGCAGGTTGCGGCACGCGAGCGCGATCACGACCGCGTTGTCGCCGCCGAGCAGGATGTCGATGATGACGATCTGGAGCACGGCGCCCCAGTGCAACGACGTCAGGAATTCGAGCATGGCCGATGAGGTGCGGGGCAGCGGCCGCCCGACGGGCGGCCCGGTTCATTGCCGGCACATGCACGACGCATGCCCGGAACTTACAAATGGATTGCGCGAGCATAACAAAAAACGCCGGCAAGGCCGGCGTCAGATTGCTGACGAACCCCACGTTTTTGGAAGCGTGGGGTTTTGTCTTTCTGGGATCAGGATTGCGAGCTCGCCGCGAGCGGGTAGTCGAAGCTGCAGCGCAAACCGCTCACCAGACGCAGCAGCATGCGCACGAAGCGCCAATCGGGACCCGCTGGCCCCTTTTTCCGCTTCCGCGCCACCAGCATCGCGATCTTCTTGATGTTCTGCGCCGCCGCGGCCAGCAAGCACTGCTCGGCCACCTTGCGTAGCCCACGCATACGCGCATAACGGTGCCCATGCAGTTGCTTGGCATCGGCGAAGCTACGCTCCACCGTCTCCTTGCGCCGCGCGTAAATGCGTTGGCCCCATTCGGTCAAGCGCCGCGCGTCCACCTTCTCCTTGGCGCGCTCCCACACGTGGCGCGTCACCACCTTCACCGCGTTCGCACTGTTCGTGCACTGCGCGCGTACCGGGCAACGCCGGCAGATCTGCGGGTTGGATTTGTATTCCCGGTAGCCGACTCGATTGGTCGTGCTGTAAGGCAGTGCCTGCCCCTGCGGGCACACGTATTCGTTGCGATACGCGTCGTACTTGAACTGCCGTTTGTAGAACATGCCCGGCTTGTGGTTCGGCGTGCGATAGCCCATCACCCCGGCAATCCCTCGCTCCTCCAGCCCCTGGCACACCGCCGGCGTGAAGTAGCCCGCATCCAGCCCCACCGCATCGACCTTGAACTCGAAGCGCTCGCGCTGCCGATCCAGCCGATCCAGATACGGCTGGCTGTCGTGCACCGAGGCCGGCGTCACATGCGTATCGGTGATGATCGCGTGCCGGGCATCCACCGTGCGGTGGTCCAGATAGAAGAACCCTTTGGGCTTGTCGTCCCGAACCATGTAGCCGCTGTCCGGATCGGTTCGGCTGATCTTGGTGTCCTTGCTCGGCGGCGGCTCGTCGTCGTCGCGATCCAGCGGCTTCTTGCCATGCGCGGCCCGGTCCGCATCCACCGCCGCATTCAGCGCCTCCGTGTACGCCGCAGGCGTCTGCTCCAGCTTCACGACATCAAACTTGCCTTTGTTCGCATTCGCCTTCAGGTGCGTGCTGTCGGTGTACAGCACCCGACCATCGACCAACCCGCGCTTCATTGCCTGCCGCACGATCTCGTCGAAGATCTCCTGATACACCACCGTGTCCGGGAAGCGGCGGCGGCGATTCTGCGAGAACGTCGACGCATCCGGCACCTTGTCGGTCAGCCGGAACCGCGCGAACCACCGATAGGCGACGTTGACCTGGACCTCACGCATCAGTTGCCGCTCGCTGCCCACCCCAAACAGGTAGCCGATGAACAGCAGCTTGAACATCACCACGGGATCGAGCGCTGGCCGCCCGTTATCCGCGCAATACAGATGCGCCACCTTCGCGCGGATGAACTCGAAATCCACCGCCGCGTCGATCTGGCGCAGCAGGTGGTCCTTCGGCACGAGTTCCTCGAGCGTCACCATCTCGAGTTCGTGCTGCGTGGGCATGGGCGTCTTCAGCATCACGCCATTAAAAAACAAAACCCCCGCACTTGGCGAGGGTTTGTCAGCAATCTGACGCCGGCAAGGCCGGCGTTTTCTGCATGACGAAACCAGACGGAATTTACAGCGCCTTCTTCAGCAGACGGCCCATTTCCGACGGGTTGCGCGTGACGGTGATGCCGCACGCTTCCATGATTTCCAGCTTCGCAGCGGCCGTATCCGCACCGCCCGAGATCAGCGCGCCGGCGTGGCCCATGCGCTTGCCCGGGGGCGCCGTGACGCCCGCGATGAAGCCGACAACCGGCTTCTTCATGTTGTCCTTGATCCACTGCGCGGCGTTCGCCTCGTCCGGACCGCCGATTTCGCCGATCATCACGACCGCATCCGTGTCCGGATCGTCGTTGAACATCTTCATGACGTCGATGTGCTTCAGACCGTTGATCGGGTCGCCGCCGATACCGACTGCCGACGACTGGCCGAGGCCGAGCGCGGTCAGCTGCGCAACGGCTTCATACGTCAGCGTGCCCGAACGCGACACGACGCCGATGCGGCCCTTGCGGTGGATGTGGCCCGGCATGATGCCGATCTTCAGTTCGTCCGGCGTGATCGTGCCCGGGCAGTTCGGCCCGAGCAGCAGCGTCTTGCGGCCTTCGCGACGCATGCGGTCCTTCACTTCGATCATGTCGCGCACGGGGATGCCTTCCGTGATGCAGATCGCGAGATCGAGATCGGCTTCGACCGCTTCCCAGATCGCAGCAGCAGCGCCTGCCGGCGGAACGTAGATGACCGACACGGTCGCGCCGGTTTCTTCCTTCGCTTCCTTGACGCTTGCGTAGATCGGAATGCCTTCGAAATCTTCGCCGGCCTTCTTCGGGTTCACGCCCGCGACGAATGCTTCGCGGCCGTTTGCGTATTCACGGCAGGCACGCGTGTGGAACTGGCCGGTCTTGCCGGTGATGCCCTGCGTGATGACCTTCGTGTCCTTGTTGATCAGAATCGACATGTATTTTGACCTCTGTTCATTGGCGTCGCGTGCAAGCCGCGCCGCCATGCGTGTTCATTGAGCGCGCTTACTTGCCTTCGGCAGCCGCGACAACCTTCTGCGCAGCCTCTTCCATGCTGTCCGCCGAGATGATCGGCAGGCCCGATTCGGCCAGCATCTTCTTGCCGAGGTCTTCGTTCGTGCCCTTCATGCGCACGACCAGCGGCACGTTCAGGTTCACGGCCTTCGAACCCGCGATCACGCCTTCCGCGATCACGTCGCAGCGCATGATGCCGCCGAAGATGTTCACGAGGATCGCCTTCAGGTCCGGGTTCTTCAGCATCAGCTTGAACGCCTCGGTGACCTTCTCGGTCGTCGCGCCACCGCCGACGTCCAGGAAGTTCGCCGGCTCGCCGCCGAACAGCTTGATCGTGTCCATCGTCGCCATCGCGAGGCCTGCGCCGTTCACGAGGCAGCCGATGTTGCCGTCGAGCGAGATGTACGCGAGGTCGAACTTCGACGCTTCGATTTCAGCCGGATCTTCTTCGTCCAGGTCGCGGTACGCGACGATTTCCGGGTGGCGGAACAGCGCGTTCGAGTCGAAGTTGAACTTCGCGTCGAGCGCGGTGACCTTGCCGTCGCCGGAGACGTTCAGCGGGTTGATTTCAGCCAGCGATGCGTCGGTTTCCCAGAATGCCTTGTACAGGCCTTGCAGGATCGCGCGCGCTTGCGGAATCGAGGCAGCCGGCACGCCGATCTTCGCGGCGAGGTCGTCGGCCTGCGCGTCGAGCAGGCCCGTCGACGGCTCGACGATGACCTTGTGGATCAACTCCGGGTGCTTTTCGGCGACTTCTTCGATGTCCATGCCGCCTTCGCTCGAACCCATCAGGACGATCTTCTGCGACACGCGATCGACGACGAGGCTGACATACAGTTCCTGCTTGATGTCCGCGCCTTCCTCGATCAGCAGGCGGTTCACCTTCTGGCCTTCCGGGCCCGTCTGGTGCGTGACCAGCTGCATGCCGAGGATCTGGTTCGCGTACTCGCGAACCTGCTCGATCGACTTCGCAACCTTCACGCCACCGCCCTTGCCACGGCCACCCGCGTGGATCTGAGCCTTGACGACCCACACCGGGCCGCCGAGCTCTTCTGCCACCTTGACGGCTTCGTCAACCGAGAACGCCGGCTTGCCGCGCGGTACCGCGACTCCGAATTTCCGCAGGATTTCCTTACCCTGGTACTCGTGAATCTTCATGCGTGATTCCCTTCAGTCTGAGAGTTGGATGAAAAGTCGCTTAAGGACGCTTCTTCGAATGATTTCCGTTCATTCCTTCGTGCTGCCTTCACCGGGCGCGTCCGGCCGGCTCGCGCCATACCAGCGCGGGTAGAACTGCCGCACGACCTCGCCGTCGAACCGCAGCGCACGGCAGCGGCCGAGCTGGAAAGGCGGTTCGTCGTGCGCGCCGTCGTGATCCGGCCCTTCGCCGCCCTCCTCGCGCACGTTCCATACCTCGCCGGCAAACGCCTGGATCGCCGCCGTCGGCAGCACGGCGCACAGTTCGGTGAGGTGGGAACAGCCGGCGACGCCCGACAGCAGCCGGTTCGCATCGCGACGGAAATTGCGGAAGAGATTGAGCCCGATGAGGGCCCGATAGGCGGGAGGGGCGGATTGACACTGACCGGGATATGGCACCCATTCCGAAGACGCTTCGGCGTCGACGACATTGAGGTCACGATCGATGGTCACGCGCAGCCAGAGTTCATGAATCGGCAGGCCCTGGGGCCGGATGCCCGACGCAAGCGCGACATCGCGCGGCTTGTGGTCGGTCAGGCAGGCTTCGATGTCCCACAGGCCGTCATCGCGCTCGTAAGCGTCCGCTCGGATTGCGCGTCGATGTCGCAACTGACGGGGCACGGGCTCGGATAGCGGCATGCTGGAGGTTGAGGCCGAAGAGGAAAACCCATGGATTTTAGCATATTGGGTATTTGTGACAGTCGGACGCGAAGGCGGGTATTCCCCTCTGTCGGGAAACGGTTGCATTGCAGCAAAATCGCGCGTCACGCGCGCGACCGGTCGCGTCAGTCGTCGATCGGAAAATCGTCGCCGACTTTCAGCAACTTCACGATGGTCGCGCTCGAGAAGCCGCGCGCGGCAAGAAAGCGTGCCTGCTTCGCCCGTTCGGCCGGCGTTTGCGGCAGTGCACCGAATTTCTTGCGCCAGACGGCCTGCGCGCGCGCCCATTCGGTCTCGCGAAGCTGCGCATTCACCTCCTCGACGAGTGCGTCGCCGACCGCGTGACGCTTCAGCTCGCTGACGATCCGCGCGACGCCGACACGCGACGCGCGACGATGCACGAGGCTCTCCGCGAAGCGCGCATCGGACAGCCAGCCCTCCTTCTCCAGCGCATCGAGCACGGGCTCGACCGATTCGTCGTCGCCGACGTAAGGCGCGAGCTTGCGCGCGAGTTCGGCGCGGCTGTATTCGCGGCGGGACAGATAGCCGAGCGCGCGCCCCTTCAGTGAGCGCGGCGGTTTCGACGAGTGCTTGCGTTCGGGCGTATCGGCAGCGTCGCCGGAAGACGAGGATGCGCCGCCCGCACGGCGGGTGCGGCGCGGATGCTGGCTGCTGCGTGTATAGACGTCTTCCCGTGCCGGCGCCGATGCATCGGCGGCACCGGATGTGCGATCGTGCGGGAAGCTGACGCCGGACACGCGCCGGCGGGAACGATCGTGCGCATCGAACGATTCGTCGTCGTCGAACGGATCATCGGGTGCGCTGATCTCAAACGAAACGAGGGCATCGTCGGATGCCCTCGCTGCGGTGCGGCCTGCGGCATCGCTGCCTGCAAGCCGCCGATTGGCGCCCGAGGGTTCGGCCTGCCGGCCGGAGCGATGCGCCGATTCGGGCGTATCGCTCTGCTCCGGTTCGCCAGCCCGACCTCGGCGCCCCACCATCACTCTTCTTCGTCCATCGCCTCGGCTTCGTCGTGGCCTGCGCCATCCGGCATCGCGGCAACGCCGAGCGATTCACGAATGCGGTTCTCGATCTCGCGCGCGATTTCCGGATTCTCGCGCAGGAATTCACGCGCGTTGTCCTTGCCCTGACCGATCTTCTCGCCGTTGTAGCTGTACCAGGCGCCCGCCTTGTCGACGATCTTCGCCTGCACGCCGAGATCGATGATCTCGCCCTGGCGCGAAATGCCTTCGCCATACAGGATGTCGAAGATCGCTTCGCGGAACGGCGGCGACACCTTGTTCTTGACGACCTTCACGCGCGTTTCGTTGCCGATCACCTCGTCGTTCTTCTTGATCGAGCCGATCCGGCGGATGTCGAGACGCACCGACGAATAGAACTTGAGCGCGTTGCCGCCCGTCGTGGTTTCCGGGTTGCCGAACATCACGCCGATCTTCATCCGGATCTGGTTGATGAAGATCACGAGGCAGTTCGTGCGCTTGATCGTGCCCGTCAGCTTGCGCAGCGCCTGCGACATCAGGCGGGCCTGCAGGCCCGGCAGCGAATCGCCCATCTCGCCTTCGATTTCGGCCTTCGGCACGAGCGCCGCGACCGAGTCGATGACGATCATGTCGATCGAGCCCGAGCGCACCAGCGCGTCGGTGATTTCGAGCGCCTGCTCGCCGGTGTCCGGCTGCGAGATCAGCAGATCCGGCACGTTCACGCCGAGCTTCGCCGCATATTGAACGTCGAGCGCGTGCTCGGCGTCGATGAAGGCTGCCGTGCCGCCCAGCTTCTGCAGCTCGGCGATGACCTGCAGCGTCAGCGTGGTTTTACCGGACGATTCCGGGCCGTAGATCTCGACCACGCGGCCGCGCGGCAGGCCGCCGACGCCGAGCGCGATATCGAGGCCGAGCGAGCCCGTGGACACGACCTGGATGTCCTCGGCCGCTTCGCCGTCGCCCATGCGCATGATCGACCCTTTGCCGAACTGCTTCTCGATCTGCGCGAGTGCGGCGGCCAGCGCCTTGCTCTTCTCGGCGGTCATCCCGGAGCCTTTCTTGCTTTCTTCCATGAATCGTCCTTTGCTATGATGAGCAGCGTCTGTCAGAGGCGCGCCTGCGATCAGGCGCTGCCCACGAATGCAGACACTGTATAAAAAAACAGTGTTTTATGCAAGCCCGCAATGCGGGCTGCGTCGTACACGAATCACTTCGGAGACAACCGCGCCGGCGCGAACGCCCTGCCGGTCACCGGTCACGCACATGCGAATTCTCATCGCCGAAGACGACAGCATACTCGCGGACGGCCTCACCCGGTCACTCCGCCAATCGGGCTATGCGGTCGACCACGTGAAGAGCGGCATCGAGGCCGATACGGCCCTGTCGATGCAGGCGTTCGACCTGCTGATCCTCGATCTCGGCCTGCCGAAGCTGTCCGGGCTCGACGTGCTCAGGCGCCTGCGCGCGCGCAACTCCAATCTCCCCGTGCTGATCCTGACCGCCGCCGACAGCGTCGACGAGCGCGTGAAGGGGCTCGACCTCGGCGCCGACGACTACATGGCCAAGCCGTTCGCGCTCAACGAGCTGGAGGCGCGGGTGCGCGCGCTGACCCGGCGCGGCGCGGGCGGCGGCCCGACCGTCGTGCGCCACGGCTCGCTCGCGTTCGACCAGGTCGGCCGGATCGCCTATGCGAACGACCGCGTGCTCGACCTGTCCGCGCGCGAGCTCGGGCTGCTCGAGGTGCTGCTGCAGCGGATCGGCCGTCTCGTGTCGAAGGAGCAGCTCGTCGACCACCTGTGCGAATGGGGCGAGGAAGTCAGCAACAACGCGATCGAAGTCTACGTGCACCGGCTGCGCAAGAAGATCGAGCCAAGCGGCGTGCGGATCGCGACCGTGCGCGGCCTCGGCTACTGCCTCGAGAAGGTCGCGCCCGCCGCGCCGGCCGACCCGCTCGCGCCGCCATCCGCCGCGGCCGACCCGGCCACGCCCCAGCCCGCGACGGCCGGCACGCCGCTGCGCTGACGCCCGGCGCTTGCCGCGATGGCCACGCCGGCCCACTCCCGCCAGCCGACCGGCGAGCCGTCGTCGGCCGCCGACGCCGCGCGCGACGCGCGCTACGCGAACCCGTTCGCCCCGCCCGACGAAACCGACGCGCCCGAAGCCGCGCGCCCGCGCTCGCTGTTCGGCGAGATCCTCGACTGGATGCTCGCGCCGCTGCTGCTGCTCTGGCCGATGAGCATCGCCGTCACCTACCTCGTCGCGAAGACGATCGCGAACGGCCCGTTCGACCGCTCGCTCGAAACCAATGCGTACGTGCTCGCGCGGCAGATCCATCCGGTCAACGGCGTGGCCGAGCTGACGCTGCCGCAGCAGACGCGCGACTTCCTGCGCGCGGACAACATCGACAGCGTCTATTTCCAGGTGCTCGGCACGCGCGGCGAGCTGGTGGCGGGCGAAGCCGACATGCCGCTGCCGCGCGACGAGGATCGCCCGCCGCCGGGCGTCGTCGTGTTCCGCGACGACCTGCTGCGCGGCAACGACGTGCGGGTCGCCTATACGACCGTCTCGCTGCCGCAGACGAGCGGCTCGCAACTCGTGCTGGTGCAGGTCGGCGAGACGCTCGACAAGCGCAACGCGCTCGCCAACGACATCATCAAGGGCGTGATCCTGCCGCAATTCGTGATCCTGCCGCTCGCGATCCTGCTCGTGTGGTTCGGGCTGTCGCGCGGGCTCGCGCCGCTCAACGCGCTGCAGGCGCACATCCGCGCGCGGCGGCCCGACGATCTCTCGCCCGTCGAGGCGCAGCGCGCGCCGCCCGAGATCGAGCCGCTCGTCACGTCGTTCAACGACCTGCTCGCGCGGCTCGAACAGAACATGGCGCTGCAAAAGCGCTTCATCGCCGACGCCGCCCACCAGATGAAGACGCCGCTCGCGGGGCTGCGCACGCAGGCCGAATTCGCGCTGCGCCACCCGGTGCCGCCCGACGTGCAGCGCTCGCTCGAACAGATCGCGACCAGTTCCGAGCAGGCCGCGCGGCTCGTCACGCAACTGCTCGCGCTCGCGCGCGCCGAGAACCGCGCGAGCGGGCTGACGTTCGAGCCCGTCGAGATCGCGTCGCTCGCGCGGCGCGCGGTGCGCGACTGGGTGCAGGCCGCGCTCGCGAAGCAGATGGATCTCGGCTACGAAGGCCCGCCCGACGACGCGCCGATCGACGTCGACGGCAATCCGGTGATGCTGCGCGAAATGCTCGGCAACCTGATCGACAACGCGATCCGCTACACACCTGAAGGCGGCCGCATCACCGTGCGCGTGCACGCCGACCGCACCGCGCGGCTCGCGCATCTCGAAGTCGAGGATACGGGGCCCGGCATCCCGGCCGCCGAGCGCGAGCGCGTCGTCGAGCGCTTCTACCGGATCCTGGGCCGCGAAGGCGACGGCAGCGGGCTCGGCCTCGCGATCGTGCGCGAGATCGCCACGCAGCACGGCGGCACGCTGACGCTCGACGACCACGTCTACCAGACGGCGCCGCGCGCCGCGGGCACGCTCGTGCGCATCAGCCTGCCGCTGTCGGAAGCCGCCCCGGATTAACCCTGACAGGCGGCGCGACGACGCGCCGCGATCGCGTCGAAATCGTCGATTTGCCGACCGTTCGCGACATGATCGGGAGGCAAAGCGGCCGATTGGGCGCGGGTTAACGCGCAGTGGTTTTGTACGCGCGAGTCAGTGCGCCGTAAGTTTCCCTGCCAATAATCGTCGACAGGCCCGCCCCTCCCAAGGCGGCCGCACATCTATATCAAGGGACTTGGAGACGATTCATGGCAACCTTAGGCGGGCAAATTGCGCACTCGCCGATGACGGGCGAAGAGAAGAAGGTGATCTTCGCGTCGTCGCTCGGCACGGTGTTCGAGTGGTACGACTTTTACCTGGCCGGGTCGCTCGCGGCCTACATCAGCAAGAGCTTCTTCTCCGGCGTCAATCCGACCGCGGCCTTCATCTTCACGCTGCTCGGCTTCGCGGCCGGCTTCGCGGTGCGGCCGTTCGGCGCGCTCGTGTTCGGCCGGCTCGGCGACCTCGTCGGCCGCAAGCACACGTTCCTCGTGACGATCGTGATCATGGGCATCTCGACATTCGTGGTCGGCTTCCTGCCCGGCTACGCGTCGATCGGCATCGCCGCGCCGGTGATCTTCATCGCGATGCGGCTGCTGCAGGGCCTCGCGCTCGGCGGCGAGTACGGCGGCGCGGCGACCTACGTCGCCGAGCATGCGCCGGCGCACCGTCGCGGCTTCTACACCGCGTGGATCCAGACGACCGCGACGCTCGGCCTGTTCCTGTCGCTGCTCGTGATCCTCGGCGTGCGCACGTTCATCGGTGAAGAGGCATTCGGTGCATGGGGCTGGCGCGTGCCGTTCGTCGCGTCGATCCTGCTGCTCGCGGTGTCGGTGTGGATCCGGATGCAACTGAACGAATCGCCGGTGTTCCTGCGCATCAAGTCGGAAGGCAAGACGTCGAAGGCGCCGCTGACCGAAGCGTTCGGCCAGTGGAAGAACCTGAAGATCGTGATCCTCGCGCTCGTCGGCCTGACGGCCGGCCAGGCCGTCGTGTGGTACACGGGCCAGTTCTACGCGCTGTTCTTCCTTACGCAGACGCTGAAGGTCGACGGCGCCAGCGCGAACATCCTGATCGCGATCGCGCTGCTGATCGGCACGCCGTTCTTCCTGTTCTTCGGTTCGCTGTCGGACAAGATCGGCCGCAAGCCGATCATCCTCGCCGGCTGCCTGATCGCCGCACTCACCTACTTCCCGCTGTTCAAGGCGCTCACGCACTACGCGAACCCGCAGCTCGAGATCGCGACGCAGAAGGCGCCGATCTCGGTCGTCGCCGATCCGGCGACCTGCTCGTTCCAGTTCAACCCGGTCGGCACGTCGAAGTTCACGAACTCGTGCGACATCGCGAAGAGTGCGCTCGCGAAGGCCGGCCTGAACTACGAGAACGTCGCGGCACCGGCGGGCACGACCGCGCAGATCAAGGTGGGCGACACGGTGATCCCGGCCTATGACGGCAAGGCGGCCGATGCGAAGGCGCAGGGTGCGGCGTTCGACAAGACGCTCGCATCGACGCTGAAGGGGGCCGGCTACCCGGCGAAGGCGGACCCGGCGCAGCTGAACTGGCCGATGACGATCGTGATCCTGACGATCCTCGTGATCTACGTGACGATGGTCTACGGGCCGATTGCGGCGATGCTGGTCGAGATGTTCCCGACGCGGATCCGCTACACCTCGATGTCGCTGCCGTATCACATCGGCAACGGCTGGTTCGGCGGCTTCCTGCCGGCGACCGCCTTCGCGATCGTCGCGGCGAAGGGCGACATCTATTCGGGGCTGTGGTATCCGATCGTGATCGCGCTGGTCACGTTCGTGATCGGGCTGCTGTTCGTCAAGGAGACGAAGGACTCGAACATCTACGCGCAGGATTGAGGCTGCGGGCGGACGATCGGCGGGTTGCCGGGTTGGGCCGGCGCCCGCCGGGATTCGGGCCGCCGCACCTTTTTCAAGAAAGATGAAGAAAGGTGTTGACAGCCGGATCGGCAATCTGCATAATTCAAGTCTTCGGCGAATTAGCTCAGTCGGTTAGAGCGACGGAATCATAATCCGCAGGTCCGGGGTTCGAGTCCCTGATTCGCCACCAAATGTAAAAAGCCGCTGTTCCGCAAGGATCAGCGGCTTTTTCGTTTTCTTTTTTCGTTTTCTTCCCCGCCGCACCGCCTTCCACTTTCCCTGCACAATGCCCCCACCCCGCGAACCCGGCCACCCTCGCCGATGACCCCGACCACTCCGCATCCGAAATGGCGCATCGCCGTCGTCACGCTGGCGGTACTCGCACTGTGCTACTACGCCGCCGGCACGCCGCCCGTTTCCCGACTGCTCGCACCGTCCGTCATCAGCGCGGGCCTCGCGCTCAAGCCGATCACCTATCACTGGCTCAACCGCTTCGACCGCACCCTGCCCGAAGCCGACCTGTACGCGAGCCGCTTCTACGTGCTGCTGCTCGCCGCGCTCAACATGCTGGCCGGCGGTTTCGCCCTGCATGCCCATCGCAGCGCGAAGCGTTTCGCGTTCGTGCTCGCCTGCGCCCTCGTGATGCTGGCCGTGCTCGTCAACGCGCAGATCCACGCGTTCTACCAGGTGGCCTGACGTCATGAACCGACGCGCCGCCATTGCCCTCGCAACCGTCGCCACGCTGCTCACGCTCGTCGGCCTGCTGCCGGTCGTCCGCATCCTCGCGAACCTGACGACCGTCGATCAGCTGCGCCATCTGCTCGGCTACGACTACATGAGCTTCGCGGACAGCCTCGCCGACCGCGATTTCGGCGACGCCGCCAACGACTTCTACATCGGCATCGCCCTGATGCTTGTCGGCGGCACGCTCTTCATCCCGGTCGAACGCACGCGCCCGATTGCCCGCATCGTCGTCGCGGCGCTGTTCGCGCTGCTCGCGTTCAGCCTCGTCTATGCGTGCATGCATCCGCGCATCGGCATCCGGCCGTTCTGATCCCGCCGAGCCAACGCAACCGCCATCGCTACGCCGCCACCGAACGCCGCTTGTCCGGACTGTCGGGCGTACGCAGCTTGCCGCGCCAGTTCTCGCCGCCCTCCAGCGCCGGCGTCGACTCGAACGCTTCGGCGAGCCAGTCGGCGAACACCCGCACCTTCGCGGACAGGTGCCGGTTCTGCGGATAGACGATCGAGATCGGCTTGGGCTTCGGATTGCAGTCCGGCAGCACCTCGACCAGCGAGCCGTCGAGCAGGTTCGGCAGCACCATGAACAGCGTCGGCTGGATCATGCCGAATCCTTCGAGGCCGCAGGTCACGTAGGCATCCGAATCATTGACCGTGACCGTCGCGTTCATGCGCACCTCGACCGGCTTGCCGTCGATCATGAACACCCACGGAACGGCACGCGCGCCGTGGCTCACGCGAAAATTCACCGCATGATGCTCGGTCAGGTCGGCAATCTCGCGCGGCTCGCCATGACGCGCCAGATAGTCGGGCGACGCACAGGTCACGCGCCGCAGCATCCCGATGCGCCGCGCGACCATCGACGAATCCTCGAGCGGCCCGACGCGGATCATGCAGTCGATGCCCTCCTCGACCGGATCCACCGGCCGGTCGGACAGGCCGAGGTCGAGCGTGATGTCCGGGTAGCGCTGCCGGAACAGCGTCAGGGACGGAATCACGAGCCGCCGGCCGAGCGAGCTCGGCATGTGGACGCGCAGCAGGCCGCTCGGCTTGCGGTTGCCCGTCTGCAGGCTCGAGTCGACTTCGGCGATCTCCGAGATGATCTTCACGCAATGCTCGTAGTACGCGGCGCCTTCCGCGGTCAGCGACAGCCGGCGCGTCGTCCGGTTCATCAGGCGCACGCCGAGCAGCGCCTCGAGATTCTGGATGATGGTCGTCACCGACGCGCGCGGCATCGAGAGCGTGTCGGCCGCACGCGTGAAGCTGTTTGCGTCGACCACGCGGGTGAAAACTTCCATTGCCTGGATTCGGTCCATGCTGCTCCCCTTCGAATCGCCAACGGAACAGAATAGAGCGCGCGGCGGCCGCGGCACAAGCCCCCTTCCATTGTTCGACGATCCTGAACAGTTTCAGTACTTCGCAGTGGAAATCGATCGGTTTTCGTTCAGTTCAATTCAGTGCGCTTCCGGTTCCGGACGCCAACCGCGCCGCCCCGATCGCTCGCCGCCAGACGATGACGCGCCGATGACACCGATCGCCGCCGCACACGCTCAGCGCACGAACCGCTCGCGATATCCCTGCGGCGACACGCCCAGCACGCGCACGAAACTGCGCCGCAGCGTTTCCTCCGAGCCGAACCCGCAGCGCGTCGCGATGCGCTTGACGGGCCACGTCGTTTCGCCGAGCAGGCGCTGCGCCGCCTCGACGCGGATCTGCTCGACCGCGCGCGCGGGCGTGCGGCCCGTCTCCGCGCGGTAGTGGCGCACGAAGCTGCGCTCGCTCATGCTCACGCGTTCGGCCAGCGCAGGCACCGACAGGTCGGCGCCCAGGTGCTCGGCTATCCATGCATGCAGTTCGCCGAACCGGTCGTCGGTGCGCTGCATCGACAGCGCCGCGCTGAACTGCGCCTGCCCGCCCGGACGCTTCAGGAACACGACGAGTTCGCGCGCGACGTCGAGCGCGACCGCACGTCCGAGGTCCTCCTCGACGAGCGCGAGCGCGAGATCGATGCCGGCCGTGACGCCGGCCGACGTCCATAGCGCGCCTTCGCGGATGAAGATCGGATCGGCTTCGACGCGCACGTTCGGGTAGCGCGCCGCGAGTTCGTCGCAGCGCGTCCAGTGCGTGACCGCGCGCCGCCCGTCGAGCAGGCCGGCCTCGGCCAGCAGGAACGCGCCCGTACAGACCGACGCGATGCGGCGCGCCTGCCCGGCCTGCTGCCTGACCCAGCGCAGCACGCGCGCATCCTGCGACGCGGCGTGCACGCCCTTGCCGCCGGCGACGATCACCGTATCGGCGCGACGCGCGCCCGCACGCAGCGAGTCCGCCATCACCACGAGCCCCGACGACGTCTCGACAGGCCCCGCATCCGCGGACACGACGCGCGGCGCATACGGCGCCGGCTGCCCGCGCTGCTGCGCAAGCTCGTTGACGGACGCGAACACCTGCAGCGGCCCCGACACGTCGAGCAGCTGCGCACGGGGAAACGCGAGGACCAGGATCGAGCGAGGGGCGGCGGACATGGCGATTGGCTGAAAACGTGGGCGATATGGCAATTTCGCCAAACACTACGCGCCTAGAATCGATCTGTCCATCCCGCGCCGGCGCGCGCACCCTTCACTTCATCGGAGTATCCGCATGACCGTGCATATCGGCTTTCTCGTGTTTCCGGGCGTCCAGCAGCTCGATCTCACCGGCCCGCACGACGTGCTCGCGTCGCTGCCCGACGCAGCCGTTCATCTGGTGTGGAAATCGCGCGAGCCGGTCGCGTCGAGCAGCGGGCTCGCACTCGCACCGACCTGTACGTTCGCCGACTGTCCGCCGCTCGACGTGCTGTGCATTCCGGGCGGCATCGGGATCAACGCGCTGCTGCTCGATGCGCAGACGATCGCGTTCGTGCAGCAGCGCGCGGCGAGCGTGCGCTATCTGACGTCGGTCTGCACCGGCGCGCTGCTGCTCGGCGTCGCGGGCCTGCTGCGCGGACGCCGCGCGACGACGCACTGGGCGTACCACACGCTGCTCGAACCGTTGGGCGCGGTGCCGGTCCATGCGCGCGTCGTGCGCGACGGCAACCTGATCACCGGCGGCGGCGTGACGGCCGGCATCGATTTCGCGCTGACGATCGCCGCGGAACTGGCCGGTGACGACGAAGCGCAGGCGATCCAGCTGCAGCTCGAATACGCACCCGCACCGCCGTTCGACGCCGGCTCGCCCGACACCGCGCCGGCGTCGGTCGTGCAGCGCGTGACCGAGCGCTCGGCGGCCGGCCTCGCGAAGCGCAGGCAGATCATCGACGAGGCGCTCGCGGCGATGTCGCGCTGAACCCGGCCGCTCGCGCCGCAGGCAACCCCACCGTTTACGGAAACGACGCAGACATGAACATCATCCGCAGCGCCGACTTCACCGCGAGCCGCCCGTGGGGTGCACTCGACATCGCGAACCTGAACGGCATCACGGTCCGCCTGCACTGGACCGACCAGCCGTATCGATGGCACGTGAACGACGGCGAGGAAGTCTTTGCGGTGCTCGACGGTCGCGTCGAGATGCACTACCGCGAAGCGGGCGTCGAACGCGTGGCGATGCTGGAGTCAGGCGACGTGTTCCATGCGCCCGCAGGCACCGAACACGTCGCGCATCCGGTCGGCGAAGCGCGCATTCTGGTGATCGAGACCGAGGGCAGCGTCTGACGACGCAAGCCCTTGCGCGCCCACGTCGCCGGCCGCGGCGCTTACGCCGAGAGCGCCCCGCTGCGCTGCGACGCGACGAGCTTCGGTTGCGGCGTGCACAGGCATTGGCACAGGTCGTTTTCGAGCGCAACGACCTTGCCCATCACCGACATCGTGTGCTCGCCTCCGTCCGGCACGATCACGCCTTGCGTGTTGCACGCGGCGCAGAACACGGGCGCGCCGAGATACGTGAGTTCGCGTCCGTCGAACGACGAACCGGCGATCCCGTCGAGCACGGCGCCGCCACGATCGGTGGTGTCGCCTTTCAGAATGAAGTTGCGGCTCATGATGTCCGTGATTCCCTCGGCAATGCCGCGCGACGCAGCCGGCGGCCGCGCCCGGGCGATCGGTATCCGCTCGTCGCTCGCGAGCGTGCGGCGAGGATAGCAGACCGGTCGCGACGCCGGAACGCGTCGTCGTTCAGACGAACAGCGCGATGCACAGCGCGGCGCCGCACAGATACGTGCCGAGCGCGCCGACGAAACGAGCGGGATTCGGATCGGCCATCGTCGGTCAGGCCAGCAGGCCGACCACGAGCAGGCAGCGGCACACGGTCGCCGCCACGATCAGCGACAGGATGACGCGCGACGGATCGTGCGCACCGAAATAGAGAAACAGCACCGCGAGAAACGGCGCGTATTCGGCCGTGTTGCCATGCGCGCGAACGATCTTGTGCAGCGCATTCGCCGGATCGGCCGCGCAGCCGGACCCGGTGACGGCACGAAAGCGCGCGGCGGACACGAGCAGCCCGAGCCCGAACAGCAGCAGCCCGAGGATCGCCGTGCAAACGAGTGCAACCGGATGGATGGCCATGGGACGTCACCCGAAGACGGTGAATCAACCGCGGGATTGTCGATCCTACCCGCAGCGCGCAGACGCCGCTATTGCGGAAACCCGTAGCGCTGCCCGCGCCGGTTCGCGAATTTGATTCGGCACGAATTTCGAGCGTGCCGCGCGGCAGCGAACCCGCGCGGCGCCCGCCGCGCGCAGCCCCGCCCGCCGAGGCGCCCCGCCGCCATCATTTGCACGAACGCGCCCGTCGCGACCTGCACCGATGCGCCAGGACGGTGCGTGCCTTGCGGCGCCACCGTCGCGCGTCCCGGGCACGCGCGTTGCGTCGACGCATCTCCGTAGTGACCGCCCTTGGCAGTACGCGGTTGAGGACTACACTAATCCTTAATGGGGTGCGGCCGGAGCCCGCGCCTTCAGGGAGATGCCGCCATGAATCGGCCGCTGAATCGCATCCTGCCGCGCGTGACCGGTCCTGCATCGGTCTGGACGTGGATCAAGTGGTCCCTGCTTGCCGCGCTGGTGATCGCGGTCGCGATCATCGCGCGACTCGTGCAGACCGAGATCGAAACCTCCCGCCTGCAGGCGCACTATCTGTCTGAGCTGACGCGCGACGTCGGCTACACGGTCGACGCCGGCGAGAGCGACCACATCCGCTTCCCGGCGAACGGTCCTTACGATCAGCGCCTCGGCTATTCGATGATCCCCGCGTTCCAGCAGCGGCTGCTCGAGCGCGGCTTCGTCGTCAGCAAGCAGGCGCGCGACTCCGACCGGATGCTGTCGCTCGCCGATCGCGGCCTGTTCCTGCCTTACGACGAGAAAGACCAGGCGGGCCTGATGCTGTTCGATTCGACCGGTGCGCCGCTGTTCGCGACCGTGTTCCCGCAGCGCGTCTATGCGGACTTCGACACCATCCCGCGCGTGGTGGTCGACTCGCTGCTGTTCATCGAGGACCGCTACCTGCTCGACGCGAACCAGCCGAACCGCAACCCGGCGCTCGACTGGGGGCGCTTCAGCCGCGCGCTCGCGGATCAGGCGCTGCACGTGGTCAACCATCACCAGGCGCGCCCGGGCGGCAGCACGCTCGCGACGCAGATCGAGAAGTTCCGCCATTCGCCCGACGGCCGCACCGCGACGCCGCCCGAGAAGCTGCGGCAGATCGCGTCCGCGTCGGTTCTCGCGTATATGGGCGGCCCGCAGACGATGCCCGCACGTCGCATGATCGTCGTGCGCTACCTGAACTCGGTGCCGCTCGCCGCGCGGCCCCACGTCGGCGAGATCACCGGCATCGGCGACGGCCTCGCCGCCTGGTACGGCCGCGACTTCAACGACGTGAACCGGATCCTGTCCGCGCCGACGACCGGCGACAACGTCGACGAACAGGGCGAGACGTTCCGCCAGGTGCTGTCGCTGATCATCGCGCAGCGCGCGCCGTCGTACTTCCTCAATCGCGGCTATCCGGCGCTGCAGCGGCTGACCGACAGCTACCTGCGGCTGCTGTCGAACGGCGGCGTGATCTCGCCCGCGCTGCGCGACGCAGCGCTCGCCGCGCACATCGAGCGCGCCGCGCCGCCGGCCGCCGCGCACGTGCAGTCGTTCGTGTCGCGCAAGGCCGTGACCTCGGCGCGCGCGTCGCTGCTCGCCGCACTCGGCATGACCGATCTGTACCAGCTCGACCAGATGGACCTGCAGGCCACCAGCACGCTCGACAACGGCGTGCAGCAGGCGGTCGCCGAACGGCTCGCGCAGGCGTCGACCCGCGAGGGCGCGCAGGCCGCCGGGCTGTACGGCTTCGAGATGCTCGCGCCGAAGGACGACCCGTCGCACCTGACGTACAGCTTCACGCTGTACGAACGCCGTAACGGCGCGAACCTGCTGCGCGTGCAGACCGACAGCGTGAACCAGCCGTTCGACGTCAATCGCGGCGGCCGCATCAACCTCGGCTCGACCGCGAAGCTGCGCACGCTGATCACCTATCTGCAGATCGTGTCCGACCTGCATGCGCGCTACGGGAACCTGTCGAACGCCGAACTCGCGCGCGTGAAGCCCGACCCGATCGACGGGCTGTCGCGCTGGGCGCTCGACTACCTGTCGCATACGCGCGACCGCTCGCTGCAGGCGATGCTCGACGCGGCCGTCGAGCGCAAGTATTCGGCGAGCCCGGACGTGTTCTACACGGGCGGCGGCGCGCAGGTCTTCTCGAACTTCGACAAGTCGGACAACGGCCGCATCATGACGCTGCACGCGGCGTTCGAGCATTCGGTCAACCTCGTGTTCGTGCGGCTGATGCGCGACATCGTCCACTACGAGACGATCCAGGCGGCCGGCCCGTCGTCGTCGTGGCTCGACGATCCCGAGCAGCGCAAGCACTACCTGCAGCAGTTCGTCGACGGCGAGAGCAAGGTCTACGTGAAGCGCTACTACACGCGCTATGCGGGCAAGGCGCCCGACGACGCGCTCGCGCTGATGCTGCAGGACGTGCGCAAGTCGCCGCCGAAGATCGCGACCGTGCTGCGCAGCGTCGCGCCGAACGAATCGCTCGCATGGTTCGACGCGCAGATGCGCGCGCAACTGAAGGGCACGCCGGCCGCAACGCTGTCCGACGACGATCTCGCCGCGCTCTACGCGAAGTACGCGATCGACCGCTTCAATCTCAACGACCGCGGCTATATCGCGAGCGTGCATCCGCTTGCGCTGTGGACGCTCAATTATCTGCGCGCCCACCCGAGCGCATCGCTCGACGACGTGCAGCGCGACAGCCGCGACGCGCGCTTCTATACCTACTCGTGGCTGTACAAGACGCGCTACCACGCGACCCAGGACCGGCGCATCCGCCGCATGGTCGAGTTGCGCGCGTACGCGGCGATCACCAAGGCGTGGCGCGCGCTCGGCTATCCGTTCGCGGAAGTCACGCCGTCGTACGCGGCCGCGATCGGCGCATCGGGCGACCAGCCCGACGCGCTCGCGAAGCTGATCGGGCTGATCGCGAACGGCGGCCAGAAGGCGCCGACCGAGACGATCACGCGGCTCGACTTCGCGCAGGGCACGCCGTATGAAACGCGCTTCGTGCGCGCGGCCGCGCAGCCGCAGCCGACGCTGTCGCCCGAGATCGTCAAGGTCGCGCACACGCTGCTGCGCGACGTCGTGCTCAACGGCACCGCGCGACGGATCGCAGGCGGCTTCACGCTGCCCGACGGCAAGACGTTCGACGTGTACGGCAAGACCGGCACCGGCGACCAGCGCTTCAACGTGTATGCGCGCGGTGCGCGGCTGATCGAATCGCGCAAGGTCAACCGCAGCGGCACCTTCGTGTTCGTGATCGGCGACCGGTTCTTCGGCGTGCTGACGGCGACCGCGCACGAGCCGTATGCGGCGCGCTACGACTTCACGAGCGCGATGGCCGTGCAGTTGCTGCGCTCGATGGCGCCCGCGCTCGCGCCGCTGATCGAGCGCCCGGCCGATGCCGGCGCGCGCTCGGCCGGCACCGCGCCGCAGGCCGAGCTGCCCGCGCCGAAAACCGGCGCGGCGCAACCGTCGTGACCGCGCGGCACCGTCGCTGACGGCATCGCGCGCCGCGCCGCTCAGTGCGAGCGGCCGTCGAAGTGCGTAACGGGCAGCGCGTCGAGATCGACATCCTCGACGCATCGCACGTTGATCGCGGCCATCGCGGTGCCGTTCGGATGGACGCCCTCGCCGAACGGATGAATCCCGCAGCGCTTGCAGAAGCGATGCTTGATCACGTGCTTGTTGAACATGTAGGTCGCGAGGTGCTCGTCGGGCGTGAGCAGCGTCATCCGGTCGCGCGGCACGAACCACATCAGCGCGCCCTTGCGCTGGCAGATCGAGCAGTTGCAGGCCATCACGCCCTGCAGATCGCCTTCCACCTCGAACTTCACGTCGCCGCAGTGACAGCTTCCGCGATAAAGCATGGTCGTCTCCCGGTTGGCGCCGCACGCAGCGGCGACGCCGTTATAGGTTGCGCGCCATGATGCGCACGGCCCGCATGCATCGTCAATCGGCCGATCGCGGCATCGGCGAAGCGGTGCATCCGCGCGGCGCGCCCGCCCGGGCAAACCCTCGAAGCGTTCGATCATCGAACGCTTACGCGCGATGATCGAACGCTGGGTCTTGTCGCTTCCCCGCGCCGCCCCTAGTCTTTCAGTTTGTAATGAACGCGATCGACGCGTCGATTCGTGCAGAGAACCCAACGAAAACGGAGACAGCCATGACCGCACCGGCGGCCCGCGAACCCCAACCCGGACACCAGTCGAAGCAGGCCGCCGCGAGCGGCTGGATCGGCTCGGCGCTCGAGTACTACGACTTCTTCATCTACGCGACGGCGGCAGCGCTGATCTTCCCGCAGATCTTCTTTCCGAAAGGCGACCCGACCACCGCGATCGTCGCGTCGCTCGCGACCTACGGCGTCGGCTATGTCGCGCGGCCGATCGGCGCGTTCGTGCTCGGCCATCTCGGCGACACCCACGGCCGCAAGACCGTGCTGCTGTCGTGCATGTTCCTGATGGGCTTCGCGACCATCGGCGTCGGCCTGCTGCCCACCTACGACCAGATCGGCCTGCTCGCGCCGGTCCTGCTCGTGATCCTGCGGCTGATCCAGGGCTTCGCGGTAGCCGGCGAAATCTCCGGCGCGAGCTCGATGATCCTCGAACATGCGCCGTTCGGCCGGCGCGGCTTCTTTTCGAGTTTCACGCTGCAGGGCGTGCAGGCGGGCCAGGTGCTCGCCGCGGCGGTGTTCCTGCCGCTCGCGCACTACATGCCGGCCGAGCAGTTCAACAGCTGGGGCTGGCGCATCCCGTTCCTGCTGAGCGTCGTGGTCATCTTCGCGGGCTGGATGATCCGCCGCAACGTGATGGAGACGCCTGCCTTCACCGGCGAGGAAGCGCGGCAGACGCGCTCGCGCTCGCCCGTCGTCGATGCCTTCAGGTTCCACTGGGCGGACATGCTGCGCGTGGTCTGCATGGCGCTGATGAACGTGATTCCGGTCGTCGCGACGATCTTCGGCGCGGCCTATGCGGTGCAGCCGGCCTACGGCGTCGGGTTCGCGAAGGACGTCTATCTGTGGATTCCGGTCGCGGGCAACATCGTCGCGGTGCTGGTGATTCCGTACGTCGGCAGCCTGTCCGACCGGATCGGCCGCAAGCCGCCGATCGTGTTCGGCGCGCTGCTGTCGGGGCTGCTCGCGTTCGCTTATCTCTATGCGATCAGCATCAAGAGCGTGCCGCTGGCCTTCACGATGTCGCTGCTGATGTGGGGCGTGGTCTACCAGGGCTACAACGCGGTGTTCCCAAGCTTCTACCCCGAGCTGTTCCCGACGCGCACGCGCGTCTCCGCGATGGCGATCGCGCAGAACGTCGGCACGGCCGTCACCGCGATGCTGCCGGCGCTGTTTACGGCCGTCGCGCCGCCCGGTGCCGCCCACATCTGGCTGACCGTCGGCGCGATCGCATTCGGCATCACGGTGATCGCCGCGCTGGCCGCGCTCAGCGCCCGCGAAACCTATCGCATTCCGATGAACGAACTGGGCCAACCCGATGCGCAGCCGGTCGAGAAGGCCGAGTACGACCGCCGCCGCGCGCAGGCGCGGGCCGCGTGAAGTGCGACCTGAAGTCGCCTGGACGTTGGCCGGACCGCTTCACGCGCGTACAGTATCGAGCGTCTGCGCCGCCCGGCGGCGCAGCCTCCCGACTTCCCGACCCAAGGAAACCGCGATGCTCGAACTGCGCCCCGGCTGCGAATGCTGCGACAAGGACCTGCCGCCCGATTCGGCGGATGCGCGCATCTGTACATTCGAATGTACATTTTGCGCAGCCTGCGCCGCCGACGTCCTGAAAGGCCGCTGCCCGAACTGCGGCGGCGAGCTGGTCGCGCGCCCGCGGCGGCCGGCGGCCCTGCTCGCGAAATATCCGGCATCGACGCAGCGCGTGCTCAAGCCGGGCGGCTGCGCGAACGCGTAACGACCGCACAAACGGCGACCGCCCGTAGCCGGTCGCCCGCCGCCAGTCCCCCGCAGGCGGTCCCCCGCACCATCACGACTGCTCGATGCGCGCGCGCGTGACCGCGAGCAGCGCGGCCATCGTCCGGCGCGCGCCTTCCTCGTCACGCGCGCGAATCGCCTCGCCAACCGCCTCGTGCTCGGCCAGCGACGCGTTGTACACCGTCGCGCGCCGCGCATTCAGATGCAGCTGCGCCTCGAGCGTGCGGTCGATCAGCGCGCCGAGCGGCACCAGCAGTTCGTTGCCGCCGGCTTCCAGCACGCCGAGATGAAACCGCAGGTCGGCCCGCACCCATTCGTCGACATTCCGCGCGGCGCTCATCGCGCGCAGCGCGTCGTCGATCGCGTCCATGCCGTGCGACGCATGCGCGCGCGCGGCCAATGCAGCCGCGTGCGGCTCGATCATTTCGCGCATCTCCTGCAGCTTCAGCGCGAACGCGAGCGGCGGCGCGACGCGCGCATACCAGTCGAGCAGGTCGGCATCGAGCAGGTTCCACGCGCGGCGCGGCCGCACGCGCGTGCCGACCTTGGGCCGCGATTCGACGAGCCCCTTCGACGTCAGCGTCCGCAGCGCCTCGCGCAGCACCGTACGGCTCACGCCGAACATCTCCATCAGGTCGGGCTCCCTCGGCAGCAGCGATTCGGGCGGGTAGTCGCCGCGCAGGATCGCCGTCGCGAGCCGGAAGGCCGTCTGTCCATGCAGGTCGCGTTGAATGATCGTTCTCCGTCGGGGCGCCTTCCGGCTGCCCACTATCTGCACAATAGTGCTATTAATACTATTTTTTAGCGCACTACGCTAGGATAACCGCGAAAAGCACGCGACCGGCGTCGGGCGAGCCTGCCCGCACCGGTCCACTCCGGAGACTTGCGTCATGAAAATCACCCGACTCGAAACTTTCGTCGTCCCGCCGCGCTGGCTGTTTCTCAAGATCGAAACCGACGAGGGCATCGTCGGCTGGGGCGAGCCGGTCGTCGAAGGCCGCGCGCATACGGTCGAAGCCGCCGTCCACGAGCTCGCCGACTACCTGGTCGGCAAGGATCCGCGACTGATCGAGGATCACTGGCAGGTGATGTATCGCGCGGGCTTCTACCGCGGCGGCCCGATCATGATGAGCGCGATCGCGGGCGTCGACCAGGCGCTGTGGGACATCAAGGGCAAGCATCACGGCGTACCCGTCCACGCGCTGCTCGGCGGCCAGGTGCGCGAGCGCATCAAGGTGTATTCGTGGATCGGCGGCGACCGGCCGAGCGACGTCGCGAACAATGCGCGCGCGGTCGTCGAGCGCGGCTTCAAGGCCGTGAAGATGAACGGCTCCGAGGAACTGCAGATCGTCGATACCTACGACAAGGTCGAGCAGGTGATCGCGAACGTCGCGGCCGTGCGCGACGCGGTCGGCCCGCACGTCGGGATCGGCGTCGACTTCCACGGCCGCGTGCACAAGCCGATGGCGAAGGTGCTCGCGAAGGAGCTCGATCCGTACAAGCTGATGTTCATCGAGGAGCCGGTGCTGTCGGAGAACGCCGAGGCGCTGCGCGACATCGCCAACCAGACGAACACGCCGATCGCGCTCGGCGAGCGGCTCTACTCGCGCTGGGACTTCAAGCACATCCTCGCGGGCGGCTACGTCGACATCATCCAGCCCGACGCATCGCACGCGGGCGGCATCACCGAGTGCCGCAAGATCGCGACGCTCGCGGAAAGCTATGACGTCGCGCTCGCGCTGCACTGCCCGCTCGGCCCGATCGCGCTGGCTGCGTGCCTGCAGCTCGACGCGGTCAGCTACAACGCGTTCATCCAGGAGCAGAGCCTCGGCATCCACTACAACCAGGGCAACGACCTGCTCGACTATCTGCGCAACCCCGAGGTGTTTCGCTACGACGACGGCTTCGTCGCGATCCCGCAAGGCCCGGGGCTCGGCATCGACGTCAACGAGGAGAAGGTGCGCGAGATGGCGAAGACCGGCCATCGCTGGCGCAATCCGGTGTGGCGTCACGCGGACGGCAGCGTCGCCGAGTGGTGAGATGAGGCGCACCGCGCGCGGCTGCGGCCCGCGCGTCGCGCATCGACATCGTGCGGCCGCCCGAGGGCGGCCGCTTTTACGTGAGAGACGGCACGCGCGCGCCGACGCTCAGCCGAGCGTCGCGTATCCCGGCACGCTGAACGACAGCACGGCCGCCGCGACGAACACGCCGATCATCGTCAGCGCCTCGAGATGCAGGATGTTGCGGAACGTATGCGCGTCCTCGGTGGACGCCGTGCGTCGCAGGCGCGGCAGCGCGGAGAAGCGATTCAGCGCGCCGAGCACCAGCGCGAGCGCGACGAGCAGCAGCTTGAGCAGCAACACGCGGCCCCACGTACTGCCGTCGAGCGGCGTGAGCGAGCCGCCGAGGCCGCGCAGCGCATTGAGCACGCCGGTGCCGAGCACGAACACGACCGCGATCACCGACGTGCGCGACAGATGCTGGCCGACGCGGATCAGCGCGCCGCGCGCGACCGACGAGCCGAGCGCGGGCAGCACCGCGAGGCCGCCCGCCAGCACGAGGCCGCCCCACACCGCGGTGGCGAGCAGGTGCAGCGTCTGCACGCCGACGGCCGCCGACAGCGCGCCCATGTCGGCCGCATGGCCGAGCGATGCCTTGCCGGCCGCGACCACGATCACCGCGAGCCACAGCACCGCATGCGCGAGCGGGCCGTCCGGCTTCGCCAGCGCGACGATCGCGAGCAGCACCGCGCCGCCGAACGCGACGCTCCACGCGAAGCCCGCGTGTGTCTGCGTGAGCACGACGGGAATCGCGGCCAGCGCGCCGCCGAGCCCCGCGCCGCTCATCGACGCGGCTTCATAGACGAGCCAGCCGAGATCCGCGAGCACCAGCGCCAGCGCCGCCGCGACCAGCGAATGTTGCGCGCGCAGCCATGCCGGATGCGACGGCGCGACGACGGGACGCGCGCCGTCCTTGCCGAGCCAGCCCTTGAGCAGCGCCGAGCCGACCGCCATCGCGAACGCGGCGTCCATCAGTGCCGCAAGCGCGACCTGCCCGATCCACAAGCTGTCGATCCTCATCGCGCGCGCCCTCCCGCGAACGACAGGCCAGCGGCGCGGCGGCGACGGAGACGGAGCGAATGGCGGCAAACAGGCAACGGCACGGTAAAAAACGTCATCGATGAATCCGGAAGCAGGAGAAATGACTGGGACAGCGGCGGAGGCGGCGCCGCGCGACCCGCGAGTGTACGGTCTTCGATGGACAAAAGACACGCCGGTTCACGCGACCCGCGCACGACGCGCGTCAAATTGTCGCAAGTCGGAAACAGACAGGAACCGATGTCCTTTTGCCAAATAGCCGTCATTACCCATCGATGATAGAATGCCGCGTCGCAGCAGCCCGGCTGTCCTGCCGTCATGCCGAGCCGATCGTAGCCCGGAACAGGTCCCCGACGAATAAACATGGAGTCTCGTGTGTCTTCAAGACGCCTCATCCGTCCGCTGCTCGCCGTTCTGTTGATCGGCGGAGCGGGCCTTACGAGCGCTGCCCAAGCGCAGACCAAGCCCACGGAGCAAACCAACGCCCAGCAGGCGCCGCTCAAGGCACCCGATACCATGGCCGAGCGCGTGCGCGGCTGTACCGCATGCCACGGCGTCCACGGCCAGGGCACGGACAACGATTATTTCCCGCGTCTTGCAGGCAAGCCGGCCGAGTACCTGTACAACCAGCTCGTCAACTTCCGTGACGGCCGGCGCAAGTACCCGCCGATGAACTATCTGCTGACCTACCTGAACGACGACTACCTGCGCGAGATCGCCGAGCACTTCTCGGCCGAACGTCCGCCGTACCCGACGCCGGCGAAGCCGACGCTGCCGGCCGCAACGCTCGCGCGCGGCAAGCAGCTCGTCACGCAGGGCGATCCGTCGCGCAAGCTGCCGGCCTGCGTGGCCTGCCACGGCGCAGGCCTGACCGGCATGCAGCCGGCGATCCCGGGCCTGGTCGGCCTGCACGCCGACTACCTCAGCGCGCAGCTCGGCGCATGGCGCTCGGGCAACCGCCACGCGAAGGCGCCCGACTGCATGCACGAAATCGCCTCGAAGCTTTCCGACGAAGACGTGACGGCCGTGACGGCATGGCTCGCCGCGCAGCCGGCGCCCGCCAACCCCGTGCCGGCTCCGGCGCGTTCGATGAAGACTCCGCTCGCCTGCGGCAGCGAACCGCAATAAGGCAAGGGAGACAGACACAATGAAACGCAAGTCCCTGTTTGCACTCTCGGCTGTCGCGATCGTCGCGGCAGCGGCCCTCGTGCCCGTCCTGTGGCCGGGCAACGACACGCTGCACGGCGCTTCCGCCGTCGCGGCCACGCCGGCCGACCAGGCCGCGCTGATCAAGAAGGGCGAGTACCTCGCGCGCGTCGGCGACTGTATCGCGTGCCACACCGTGCGCGGCGGCAAGCCGTTCGCGGGCGGCCTGCCGATGGCCACGCCGTTCGGCACGATGTACACGCCGAACATCACGCCGGACGACCAGGCCGGCATCGGCAAGTGGACGTCGGACGACTTCTATCGCGCGATGCACACCGGCCGTTCGAAGGACGGCAGCCTGCTCTACCCGGGCTTCCCGTTCGCGAGCTACACGAAGGTCACGCGCGCGGATTCCGACGCGATCTACGCGTACCTGCGCTCGGTCGCGCCGGTGTCGGTGCCGAGCCGTCCGCACGAACTGAAGTTCCCGTTCAACAACCGCAACCTGCTGATCGGCTGGCGCACGCTGTTCTTCAAGGAAGGCGAATACAAGCCGGATCCGACCAAGTCGGTCGAATGGAACCGCGGCGCGTACCTCGTCGAAGGTCTCGGCCACTGCTCGATGTGCCACACGTCGATCAACATGATGGGCGGCCCGGTGAGCTCGGCGGCCTTCGCGGGCGGCCTGATCCCGCTGCAGAACTGGTACGCGCCGTCGCTGACGAACGACAAGGAACTCGGCCTCGGCGACTGGCACGTGCAGGAGCTGTCCGACCTGCTGCAGGCCGGCGTGTCGAACAAGGGCGCGGTATTCGGCCCGATGGCGGACGTCGTGCACAACAGCCTCCAGTACATGACCGACGAAGATACGCGCGCGATGTCGACGTACCTGAAGTCGATCCCGCAGAAGGCTGAAGCGCCGAAGAACATGCAGTACGAGCCGTCGAAGCAGTTCGGCAACGCGCTGTTCGACCAGGGCAAGAAGATCTACGCGGACAACTGCGCGACCTGCCACGCCGAAACCGGCGCCGGCAAGCCGCCTGCATATCCGCCGCTCGCGGGCAACCATTCGATCGTGATGGAATCGGCAGTCAACCCGATCCGCATGGTGCTGAATGGCGGCTATCCGCCGAGCACCTTCAAGAATCCGCGTCCGTACGGGATGCCGCCGTTCGCGCAGTCGCTGTCGAACCAGGAAGTCGCGGCAGTCGTCACGTACATCCGGATGTCGTGGGGCAACAACGGTACGCCGATCTCTCCGCAACAGGTGAGCGACCTGCGTTCCGCACCGCTCGACTAAGAAGCGGCTGACACAAACGGGGCGCGGCTGCGGGAAACCGCGGCCGCGCCCTTTTGCTTTTTTGCGACGCCGGACCCGCGCGGGCCGCGCGAGGCGTCGCCACCATAAAACCCAAGAGTGGTATCTATGTCTTTTGAATCTCTCGGCCTGGCCGAACCGCTGGTCAAGGCGGTCAACGAGCTCGGCTACACGTCGCCGACTCCGATCCAGCAGCAGGCAATTCCCGCCGTCCTCGGCGGCGGCGACCTGCTCGCCGGCGCGCAAACCGGCACCGGCAAGACCGCCGGCTTCACGCTACCGATCCTGCAGCGCCTGCACACGTTCTACGCCGACCACCGCGGCGCGAAGCGCGCGGTGCGCGCGCTGATCCTCACGCCGACGCGCGAACTGGCCGCACAGGTCGAGGAAAGCGTGCGCGCGTACAGCAAATACCTGAAGCTGCGCTCGACCGTGATGTTCGGCGGCGTCAGCATCAATCCGCAGATCGATGCGCTCAAGCGCGGCGTCGACATCGTCGTCGCGACGCCGGGCCGCCTGCTCGACCACATGCAGCAGAAGACGATCGACCTGTCGGATCTCGACATCCTCGTGCTCGACGAAGCCGACCGGATGCTCGACATGGGCTTCATCCACGACATCAAGCGCGTGCTGGCGAAGCTGCCGCCGCGCCGCCAGAACCTGCTGTTCTCGGCGACCTTCTCCGACGAGATCAAGGCGCTCGCCGACAGCCTGCTCGACTCGCCGGCGCTGATCGAGGTCGCGCGCCGCAACACGACCGCCGAGAGCGTCGCGCAGAAGATCCATCCGGTCGATCGCGATCGCAAGCGCGAGCTGCTCACGCACCTGATCCGCGAACACAACTGGTTCCAGGTGCTCGTGTTCACGCGCACCAAGCACGGCGCGAACCGGCTCGCCGAGCAGCTGACCAAGGACGGCATCAGCGCGATGGCGATCCACGGCAACAAGAGCCAGTCGGCGCGCACGCGCGCGCTGTCGGAGTTCAAGAGCAGCACGCTGCAGGTGCTCGTCGCGACCGATATCGCCGCGCGCGGGATCGACATCGACCAGTTGCCGCACGTCGTCAACTTCGACCTGCCGAACGTGCCGGAAGACTACGTGCACCGGATCGGCCGCACGGGCCGCGCGGGCGCGACCGGCGAAGCCGTGTCGCTCGTGTGCGTCGACGAAAAGCAGCTGCTGCGCGACATCGAGCGGCTGATCAAGCGCGAGATTCCGCAGGAAGTGATCGCGGGCTTCGAGCCCGATCCGAATGCGAAGCCGGAACCGATCCAGCAGCGTCGCGGCCAGCAGCCGCGCGGCGGTGGTGGCGGCGGCGGCAATCGCGCGCCGCGCGCCGGCGGCTCAGCGCAGCCGGCCGCGAAGCGCGACGGCAGCCCGCAGCCGAAGGCAGCGAAGCCGCGTGCATCCGGCGGCAATGGCGGCAACGGCAACAATGGCGGCCGGCCCGCGGCCGGCGGCAACGGCGCACGCGCGGCGAACGGCAACGCCGCGCACCCGAACCGCAACCGTTCGTCGCGCAGCGGCCAGCGCGGTCACTGAAGCCGCGCGGCCGCGCGCCGCAGGTGCTCGACCTGGCGCTGCCAGCGTGCGAGCACCGCGGCGCGCTCCCCTTCCAGCGTGAACGTGACGCCTGTCGCGAGCCGCGCATAGCCGACCCGCTGCGCATCGCCGTGCGCGATCGTCGCAGCGAAGCCGGCCAGTCCGCCGACATCCCCTTCGAGCGGATCGATCTTCAACTGCGCCTGAAGGAACGCACCGTCCGCGACCAGCGTCAGCGCGGCCGCGCGCCGTTGCGCGAGCGCGCGCGCCGCGCGCGACTGCGGCCATAGCGCGAGCAGCAGCGTTCGCGCATCGCGCGCATAGATTTCGCCGACGCCGAGCAGCGTGGTGCGCAACTGGCCGTCGTCGGTCGCGACGATCAGCGACGCGGCGATGTCGGCATGACGCTCGAGCGCGGTGCCGTCGAACAGCGCGACGACGGCCGGCGGCCACGCATCGAACGTCCATTGTTCGAGCGTCTGGCGATGGGAATCGGTCATGATGGCGAGGCCCGGTTCAACGGTTCGGCAAAGGCAGGCGCCGCGGCCCGGCCGCGACGGGCCGCGCAGTGTGGATCAACGAAAGAACACGTGCTGCGTGAGCTTCGTGAGCGGATAGTGAACGCCCGGCTGGATCTTCGCCGGCAGATCGAGCGGCTTGAGCAGCATCTTCACGCACATGTCGGCCGACAGGTTGCGCCGCACCAGCGAATTGATCCGGGCAACGCGCGCGCGGTTGTATTCGTCGTCGCCGATGCGGTCCGGATAGCGGATCGCGAATACATGGCGCAGCGCGATCTCCGAATCCTCGTTCTTGATTTCCATCACGCGACGCATCAGCGCACCGAGCACCGCGAGCCGGCCGTTGCCTTCGAGCTGGTTGTACTTCTTGAAATATTTGAAGAAGTGCTTGTAGTGGCGCACTTCGTCGGTGCGGATGTTGTCGGTGATTTCCTTCAGCACCGGCTCGTCCGAGCACTCGTTGATCGCGCGGTAGAGCGTGGCCGTGCCCGTCTCGACGACGCAGCGCGCCACCATCTCGAGCGCGCGCGTCTTCTCGAACGCCTCGATCGAGCAGGTCTTCGAATACTCGTCGAAGAAGTTCGCGAACGCGGTGTCCCAGTCGAACTCGGGCCACACGTGCGCGATATACGCCTTCAGCGCGCGGCCGTGCTGCAATTCTTCGTGCTCCCATGCATTGTTGAGCCACGCGGAGACTTCCGGATCGTCGTTGAAGAACTCGCTCAGGTTGCTCGTGTAGAGATCCGAGCCGCTTTCGATGAACGACGCCGCGCACAGCAGCAGCAGCAGATCCTCGTTCGCCGCGGCACGCTGACGATCGATCCGGTTCAGGTCGATGTCCTCGATTCGCCACGGCATGACATGCGTCGTTTCGGTATGCATGGTGGTGCGCTCCCAGTCGCCGCGCCGCACGGTCGGCCCATGCCTTCTGCAGGCGCGGGCGGGGCCTTCCGCGGGCGGCGTCTTGCTTCCGTTATAGTGAGTTGGTCCGGCCGAACCATCATCCTGGCATCTTAGCCGGACTTTGAGGTTCGTGCTTCAGAGCACTGACCATACCCAACAGGCGCAGTTCCACGGCGTCTGTTGCCGCGCGTTAGACGAGTTATTCAAACCGTGTCGGCGCATGCGGGACGGCTGCAGCTGTCCGTCGAGCCGGCTGTTACGAAACTGGAAGCGACTCGTCAGCAAACGGGCCGCGCGACAGGCATCGTCGATGCCTGCGCGCATCGACTTCGTCGCGTGCAGGCGCCCGTGGAACGCACGCGGCCGACGCCCTTACAATACCCGCTCCGCCTTCACGCCCCGACCGCCAGCCATGACCCGAGATCCCCGCCTCACCCTCAACGCGCGCCAGCAGGAACTGCTCGAATGGGTGCAGCGCGACGGCTTCGTGACCGTCGACGATCTCGCCGCGCACTTCGCGGTCACGCCGCAGACGATCCGCCGCGACGTGAACTGGCTCGCCGACCTGAACCTGCTGCGCCGCTATCACGGCGGCGCGAGCCTGCCGACCAGCTCGGAAAACGTGTCGTACACCGCGCGCCAGCGGATGTTCCATGACGAGAAGCGGCGCATCGCGGCGCTCGCGGCCTCGCACATCCCCGACCAGGCGTCGCTGTTCATCAACCTCGGCACCACGACCGAGGAAGTCGCGCGCGCGCTGAACCGCCATCACGGGCTGCACGTGATCACCAACAACCTGAACGTCGCCTCGATGATGAGCGGCTACCCGGACTGCGAGGTGCTGATTACGGGCGGCATCGTGCGGCCGTGGGACAAGGGCATCGTCGGCGAGCTGGCGATCGACTTCATCCGGCAGTTCAAGGTCGACTACGCGATCATCGGCACGTCGGCGATCGAGCTCGACGGCACGCTGCGCGACTTCGACACGCGCGAGGTGCGCGTCGCCGAGGCGATCATGCAGCACGCGCGCACGGTCTACCTGGTGGCCGACCACTCGAAGGTCGGCCGTCCGGCGCTGGTGCGCCAAGGGCACCTGAGCCAGGTGCATGCGCTGTTCACCGACAAGCCGCTGCCCGACGAAATGGCCGACACGATCGCCGCCGCCGGCACCCAGGTGTACCTTCCGGAATGATCGTTGCGATGCTGCACCGCACCCGAAACTTCAAGTGAAATCAAGAAGTTGGCGGCGCAGCCGAACCGCTTGCGGGGCGCCTTCGTGTCAAACGGAAAATTAACGGGGCACGATTTGTCGTTGCCTGCGCACTCGACTAGACTCCAGTTCCCCGGCCTGCTTGCCCGTTTGCCCGTTCCGCCTGTGCCAGGGCGCGGACCGACGGCATGGCCGGCGAATGCAGCTTTTCCCCCCAAGCCATACCCCTCGGGGTATCGTGCGCCGGCGTTCGCGCCGGCCGCGCGGGCACCGGTCGCCATGGAGAGAACGATGCTGAGTCCGCATGAATTCGCCACGCTATTGCTTGTGAAGGACGCTCCCGATCAGACCAACATGGATCGGGACGAAATCGACGCACTGCTCGAACAACAACTCGTCCGCCTCGAAGGGCTCGGATCGGGCCGCAAATACTGCGTGACCGAGACCGGCGACGCCACCCTGCGATCCATCAAATATCGCTATTCGTAACGCCCCGCCGTTGCCGACCTGAGCGCGCCGGCCGGCCTCCCGGCCGCGCGCCGCCTTCCCCGCCGGTCACTTTTCCGCTTCGCCATCCGCGTCAGCCGCCGCGCAAGGTCGGATCGACCGCCGCGCGCCAGCTCACGGCCTGCGCACGCGCGCCGTTGAAATACGCGATCCAGCCGGCGCGCCCCGGCGTGTCGGGCGCCGCGTAGTGCGTCGCAAGTTCGTTTACGAACGCGCAGTAGTTCGTTTCCGACAGCCCACGATACCGTTTCGCCACATAGGCGTCGTACAGCGTCGAATAGACGGGCTGCGCGTCCGCGCCCCAGTCGCGCGCCGCACCGCCGCAGGCCGTCTGCAGGTCGACGAACGACGGCGCACGCCAGTTGCCCGCCAGCGGCGGCGTGCCGGCGCCGCACCCTGCCAGAACGACGGCGCACGCGCCGACCCACATCCCAATACGCATGATTCACCTCGCGAAAACAGTCGACTTCGGGGCCTGCCGTCGCTGACCATGCAGCGGCCCGTGTCGGCGGACCGCCCGCCGGCGCAAGGGCGTTATCGGCAGAACAGGCCCCAGTATCGTCCCGGATCGGCTTGCGCGCCACCCGCCCCTCTTTTTCGAACTTTACTTTTTCGATTTCGTTCGTTAGATTTCGAATTCGAACATTTTCTGTTCAAAAATACTTCCATCAGACGATAAGGACAGCAGGGTGACCCAACCGAATCGCTACGATCTGCTCGTCGTCGGCGGCGGCATCAACGGCGCGGGGATCGCGCGCGATGCGGCCGGCCGCGGCCTGTCGGTCCTGCTCTGCGAGCAGGACGATCTCGCGTCGCACACGTCGTCGTGCAGCACGAAGCTGATCCACGGCGGTCTGCGCTATCTCGAATACAAGGAATTCGGCCTCGTGCGCAAGGCGCTGCAGGAGCGCGAGACGCTGCTGCGCGCGGCGCCGCACATCATGTGGCCGCTGCGCTTCGTGATGCCGCACATGCCGAACCTGCGCCCGGCATGGCTGATCCGCATCGGTCTGTTCCTCTACGATCACCTCGCGAAGCGCGAGCTGCTGCCGGGCTCGCGCGGCATCGACATGCGCCGCCATGCGGCCGGCGCGCCGCTCGTCGATTCGATCCGGCGCGGCTTCGTGTACTCGGACGGCTGGGTCGACGACGCCCGCCTCGTCGTGCTGAACGCGCTCGACGCGAAGGAGCGCGGCGCCCGGATCCTGACGCGCACGAAGCTCGTCGGCGCGGAGCGCCGCGGCGACGAATGGGAAGCCCGGCTGCAGCATGCGGACGGCTCGATTCGCGTCGTGCAGGCGCGCGCGATCGCGAATGCGGCCGGCCCGTGGGTCGGCGAGGTGCTGCACGGCGCGCTGGGCCGCGGCGCGCAGCACAGCGTGCGGCTCGTGAAGGGCAGCCACATCATCACGCGCCGCCTGTTCGATCACGATCACGCGTACATCTTCCAGAACCCGGACAAGCGGATCATCTTCGCGATCCCGTACGAGCACGACTTCACGCTGATCGGCACGACCGACGTCGAATACACGAGCGATCCCGCGAAGGTCGCGATCGATCGCGACGAGACGCAGTATCTGTGCGATTCGATCAACCGCTACTTCAAGCGCAAGATCTCGCCGGCCGACGTGCACTGGACCTATTCGGGCGTGCGCCCGCTGCTCGAGGACGAGAACGCCGCGAACGCATCGGCCGTCACGCGCGACTACCGTCTCGAGCTCGACGACGGCGCAGGCGCGCCGCTGCTGTCGGTGTTCGGCGGCAAGATCACGACGTTCCGCAAGCTCGCGGAGGAAGCCGGCGACCTGCTGTGCCGCGCGCTCGGCCGCGAGGCGCCGGCCTGGACGGCCGGCGCGCCGCTGCCCGGCGGCGACATCGCCGGCGCAAAGTTCGACGCGTTCGCCACGCAGTTCGCGCAACGTCATGCGTGGCTGCCCGCCGCGCTCGCACGCCGCTATGCGCGCGCGTACGGCACGCGCGCCGAGCGCGTCGTCGCCGGCGCGCATTCGGTCGCGGATCTCGGCGCGGAAATCGCGCCGGGCCTGTTCGACGCCGAACTGCGCTACCTGCGCGACGTCGAATGGGCGACCTGCGCGCAGGACGTGCTGTGGCGCCGCTCGAAGCTCGGCCTGCACGTCGCGCCGGGCACGCTCGACGCCGTCACGGCCGCGGTCGATGCATGGTTCGCCGCCGCGCATGCACCGCACGCTTGATCAATCGCAGTTGAAGTTGCCTCACCGACGTTGACTCACCGACGCGCCGCGCGATGCGGCGCGCATCACAACTAATCCACGGATGGAGATGAGAGACATGCAGGACCAGTACATCCTCGCGCTCGACCAGGGCACGACGAGCTCCCGCGCGATGCTGTTCGATCGCCAGGGCAACATCGTGTCGATCGCCCAGAAGGAATTCGAGCAGATCTACCCGCAACCCGGCTGGGTCGAGCACGACCCGCAGGAAATCTGGTCGACGCAGGCGGGCGTCGCCGCCGAAGCCGTCACGCGCACCGGCCTGAACGGCACGTCGATCGCCGCGATCGGCATCACCAACCAGCGCGAGACGACGATCGTCTGGGATCGCGAGACCGGCCAGCCCGTGTACAACGCGATCGTCTGGCAGGACCGCCGCACCGCCGACTTCTGCGACGCGCTGAAGCAGCAGGGCCTCGAGGCGAAGGTGCGCGCGAAGACGGGCCTGCCGATCGACTCGTACTTCTCCGCCACCAAGATCCGCTGGATCCTCGACAACGTGCCGGGCGCGCGCGACAAGGCGCGCCAGGGCAAGCTCGCGTTCGGCACCGTGGACAGCTGGCTCGTGTGGAACTTCACGAAGCACGAGCTGCACGTGACCGACGTGACGAACGCGTCGCGCACGATGCTGTTCAACATCCATACGCGTCAGTGGGACGACGAGCTGCTCGAACTGCTCGACATCCCGCGCAGCATGCTGCCGGAAGTGAAGGCGTCGTCGGAGATCTACGGCCACACCAAGACCACCGTGTTCGCATCGAAGATCCCGCTCGCCGGCATCGCGGGCGACCAGCACGCGGCGCTGTTCGGCCAGATGTGCACGACCTCGGGGATGGTGAAGAACACCTACGGCACCGGCTGCTTCCTGATGATGAACACCGGCGACAAGCCGATCGAGTCGAAGAACAACCTCGTCACGACGATCGCATGGCAGATCGGCGACGACGTGCAGTACGCGCTCGAAGGCAGCATCTTCATCGCGGGTGCGGTCGTGCAGTGGCTGCGCGACGGCGTCGGCATCATCAAGACGGCCGCCGAAATCGAGGCGCTCGCCGCGAGCGTGCCGCATACCGACGGCGTCTATCTGGTGCCCGCGTTCGCGGGCCTCGGCGCGCCGCACTGGAACGCACGGGCGCGCGGCTCGGTGTTCGGCGTCACGCGCGGCACGAGCGCCGCGCACCTCGCGCGCGCGGCGCTCGACGCGATCGCGTACCAGTCGCTCGACGTGCTGGCCGCGATGGAAGCCGACTCGGGCATCAGCATCGGCGAGCTGCGCGTCGACGGCGGCGCGAGCGCGAACGACCTGCTGATGCAGTTCCAGGCCGACCTGCTCGGCGTCGACGCGGTGCGTCCGCAGATCACCGAGACGACGGCGCTCGGCGCGGCCTACCTCGCGGGCCTCGCGATCGGCTACTGGAAGAGCCTCGACGAAGTGCGCGACCAGTGGCAGCTCGATCGCCGCTTCGCGCCGTCGATGCCGAAGGACCAGGTCGAGCGCTGCATGGCCGGCTGGCAGCGTGCGGTGCGCGCCGCGAAGGCGTGGGCCGACGACACCCAGTAATCGTCAGACGTCCATAACGAAATACAACAACGGCGGGCCGCGCAGCGCGCGAGCCTGCCGAGACATACGAGAGACAAACATGTCACCTTACATTGCAGAATTCATCGGCACCGCGATCCTCGTGCTGCTCGGCAACGGCGCGGTCGCGAACGTGCTGCTGGCGAAGACCAAGGGCAAGGGCGCGGACCTGATCGTGATCGTGATGGGCTGGGCGATGGCCGTCTTCGTCGCGGTCTACGTGACCGCGTCGTTCAGCGGCGCGCATCTGAATCCGATCGTCACGATCAGCCTCGCGCTCGCGGGCAAGTTCGCGTGGTCGAAAGTCGGCGGCTACGTGCTCGCGCAGATGCTCGGCGGAATGGCCGGCGCGCTGCTCGTGTGGCTCGCGTATCGCCAGCACTTTGCGAAGGAAGCCGATCCCGACCTGAAGCTCGCGGTGTTCTGCACGGCGCCCGCGATCCGCAGCGTCACGCACAACGTGCTGACCGAAGCGATCTGCACCTTCGTGCTGATCCTCGGCGTGCTGTATCTCGCGTCGCCGCAGGTCGGCCTCGGCGCGCTCGACGCGCTGCCGGTCGGCCTGCTCGTGCTCGGCATCGGCATCTCGCTCGGCGGCCCGACCGGCTATGCGATGAGTCCCGCGCGCGACCTGTCGCCGCGCATCATGCACGCGCTGCTGCCGATCCCCGGCAAGCGCGACAGCGACTGGCGCTATGCATGGGTGCCGGTGATCGGCCCGCTGCTCGGCGGCGCCGCGGCGGCCGGCCTGTATCTGCATCTGCACACGACGGTCTGAGCGCGGCTTCACCGGCGCACGCGGCATCGACGGCCGCGCGTGCCGGCTGATCGGTTCGGCCGCCTGCGGCCGGGCCGGCATCGCGAGGCGGGACGATCGTCCGTTTTGCGCTCGCCTTCCCTCCCCCCTCGCGGCACGACTTCCCCGCTACTGCGCGGCCGCAGCCGACACCAGCGACTTCAGCTTCACATCCGCGTTCGCCACCTCGGCCGGCGCCACGTCGACGCCGCGCTCGACCGCTCGCGAAGCCCGCACGAAAGCACGTATCATGGCGGCATGATCGGCGTCGCCGACGCCCCGCCTTTTCATCACCATGCTCGATCACCTCATCTGCGACTGCGACGGCGTGCTCGTCGACAGCGAAGTCATCGCCGACCGCGTGCTGCTCGACACGCTGTCCGCCGCGTTTCCCCACGTCGATTTCGAAGCCGCCGCGAAGACGGCGTTCGGCCAGCAGACGTCCCGCTTCCTCGCGGGGCTCGAAGCGCGCTTCGCGATCACGATGCCCGACAATTTCATCGAGACCATCGAGCACAACATCGAGATCGGTCTCGCACAATCGCTCGCGCCGATCACCGGCGTGCGCGATGCGCTGCTGAAGGTCGGCCTGCCGGCCGCGGTCGTGTCGAACAGCCGGCTGGTGCGCGTGCGCAACTCGTTGAAGCGCGCGTCGCTCACCGAGATCTTTGGCGATCGCGTGTTCAGCTCCGAGCAGGTCGCGCGGCCGAAGCCCTACCCCGACGTCTATCTGCACGCCGCGCGCACGCTCGGCGTCGCGCCCGAGCGCTGCCTCGTCGTCGAGGACAGCGTGTCGGGCCTGAACGCCGCGCGCGCGGCCGGCATGAAGACGATCGCGTTCGTCGGCGCGAGCCACATCCCCGACAACTACGCGGACGCGCTGCGCGCGATGGGCATCACGCGGATCATGCGCAACATGGACGAACTGCCGTCGCTCGTCGAAGCCGGCATGCGCGGCGAATTCGGCGAAGTGCAGTCCTGACGGCCGCTCGGGCCCGTGGCGATGCAGCGGGCGCAGGCCGCGCCCGCTTCGTCGCCGCTCAGGCCGGCTCGCAGCAGCGCTCGCGCGCGGCGGCCAGCGCCTCGCGGAATTCGACGAGTTCCGCGATCGTCAGCATCGGCAGGCCGTGCTGCCGCGCGAAACGCTCGACGTCGTCGCCGCGCGTCATCGTGCCGTCCGGATTCATCAGCTCGCACAGCACGCCGGCCGGCTTCAGGCCCGCCAGGATCGTCAGGTCGACCGTGCCCTCGGTATGGCCGCGCCGCGCGAGCACGCCGCCGGGCTGCGCGCGCAGCGGGAACACGTGGCCGGGACGCACGATGTCGTGCGACTTCGCGCCGTCGGCGATCGCCGCGCGGATCGTCGTCACGCGATCGGCCGCCGACACGCCCGTATGCACGCCCTCGCGCGCCTCGATCGACACGGTGAACGCGGTGCCGTTGCGGCTCTCGTTGGTCTGCACCATCGGCGGCAGTTCGAGTGCGCGCACCCGTTCGTCGGTCAGGCACAGGCAGACGATGCCGCTGCACTCGCGAATCAGCAGCGCCATCGTTTCGGGCGTGATCCGCTCGGCGGCGACGATCAGGTCGGCCTCGTTTTCGCGGTCGTGGTCGTCCTGCAACACGACCGCACGGCCCGCGCGCAATGCGTCGAGCGCGGCCGCGATGCGCGGCGGCACCGGTTCGGAGTCGAGCAACGGGAGATCGGCAAAGGCGTCGGCGGGTGCCGACGAAACGGACATCAAGGACATGTGAAACGCTCCTCGCAAAGACGATTTGGGCGAAAAACGTTTCAGGGCATTGCAAACAGACAGAACGACAACCCGCTTCGCACGCAGCGCGAAGCGGCCCTGACGGACATGACTATCTGCACATCTTCTCTCATCCGGACTGTGACCGTCGGCTCTGGCATTCGACCAGATCTGCTGACCCCGCGCGGATGCGCGGGCGCTCGCGGGCTCGCCGGCTTACGCCAGCCTACCGCCGGTGGGGAATTTCGCCCCGCCCTGAAGACGCACTGATCGCCGGCCGCACCGTTATCGGTAAAAACGGTTGCGGGCCGGCGGGGCCAAGCATACAACAGCCGCGCGCGACGCGCAGCGAACTCCATCCAAAACCCTACCGACGACGCCGTCTAACGGCATCGTCCGAACTGCCGAGGGCCGTCAGACGGCCGCCTGCGCCGCGTCGGGCACGAGCCAGCGCGGCGGCACCTCGGGGCTCACCGTCACGCGAAACGCACGCGCCTCGCTGTCGCCCGGGTTGCGCAGGCTGTACGGCTGATCGGCGTCGAACACGATCGCGTCGCCGGTTGCGAGCAGCTGGCGACGGTCGTGCACGCTCACTTCCAGCGTGCCCTCGCTGACGACGAGGTTGATCGTCGTGCCGGGCGCGCGGCGCGTACCGGGCTCCGTGTGCAGCGGCGCGATCCGCAGTTCGTGGAATTCGGCTGCGGCCGGCTCGCCTTCCGGGTAGAGCGCGCGCGCCGAGAAGCGGCCGTTCGAGCTGACGACGCGCGACGCGCGCTCGGCCGCCAGATGCTCGAAACCGTTCACGGCGTGGCGCCGCAGGAACGCGGCGACCGACACCTTGAGCGCCGCGGCGATCTTGCAGAGCACCTTGATCGACGGCACGCTGCGCGCCGATTCGATCTGCGCGAGCATCGCGCGCGACACGCCGGACAGCCGCGCCAGCGCGTCGAGCGACAGCTGCCGCTCCGCGCGCAGCCGCGCGAGGTTCACGCCGACGACCTGCTCGAGCAGGTCGAGCGACGCGGCCGTGCGGGCGTCGGCGGCCGCGCCGGACTCGAAGGAGGACACATCGCGCACGAGCGCCAGGGGTGAAGACATAGCATTGCCTCCGGGCCGCTGCGCGGCCCTGCGAATGGGGTAAGCCGGGATCGGAATCGGGTTGCGCCACGCACGGCGCGTATCGAGACGCTATCACCCGGCTTCGCGCCGGCAAACGAAGTTATCTTCACACCGTTATCAGCATCGCGGAGGAATGCGTTTCGGCGGCGTCGGTTTGCCTGCGGAATGCGGGCGAGCTGCGGCGGGCGAACCGCAGCGGGCGAACTGCGACAAGCCAACCGCGCCGCCCCGCCGCGCCTATTGCGCGGCCGGCGCGCAGCCGCGTGCCGCATCGCGCGCGTCGAGCCGCATCGCCAGCCACGTGACGAGCAGCGCCGCGCACGTCACCGCGACGGCCACCCACGGCAGCGCGTCGAGCGCGAAACCGTGGCCGAGCGCGAGGCCGCCGAGCCACGCGCCGGCCGCATTGCCGACGTTGAATGCGCCGATGTTCAGCGTCGACGCGAGATGCGGCGCGCTCGCGGCCTTCTCGACGACGCGCGCCTGCAGCGGCGGCACCGTCGCGAACGCGGCGATCCCCCACACGAACACGGTGACGGCCGCCGCGACCGGCTGATGGCTGGTCTTCGCGAACACGGCCATCACGGCCATCAGCGACACGAGGATCGCGATCAGCGACGGCATCAGCGCACGGTCGGCGAAGCGCCCGCCGAGCGTGTTGCCGATCGTGAGCCCCGCGCCGAACAGCACGAGGATCAGCGCGACCGCGCGCGGCGAGAATCCCGTCACCGTTTCGAGGATCGGCGCGATGTACGTGAATACGACGAACACGCCGCCGAAGCCGAGCACCGTCATCAGCAGCGCAAGCCACACCTGCGGCTCCTTCAGCACGCGCACCTCGCGGCCGAGGCCGGCCGGCCCGCTGTCGTGCCGGTTCGGCAGCAGCACGGCGATCCCCGCGAGCGACAGCACGCCGAGCCCGGCGACGATCCAGAACGGCGCGCGCCAGCCGAGCAGCTGGCCGACGAAGGTGCCGAACGGCACGCCCAGCACGTTCGACAGCGTGAGGCCGGTGAACATCAGCGCGATCGCGCTCGCGCGCTTGTCGGCCGGCACCAGCGACGCGGCGACCACCGCGCCGATCCCGAAGAACGAGCCGTGCGCGAACGACGTGACGACCCGCGCCACCATCAGCATCGCGTAGCCGGGCGCGATCGCGCACAGCACGTTGCCGACGATGAAGATCGCCATCAGCAGCTGCAGCGCGGCCTTGCGCGGCATGCGGCTCGTCAGCACCGCGAGCAGCGGCGCACCGGCCGCGACGCCGAGCGCGTAGCCGGTGACCAGCAGGCCGGCCGACGGCAGCGACACGGCGAGGTCGCGCGCAACGTCGGGCAGCAGCCCCATGACGATGAATTCGGTGGTGCCGATCGCGAACGCGCTGATCGCGAGCGCCAGTAACGGAATGGGCATGACGTTTCTCCGGAAGGCTGCGGCGGGCACGCCGAAGGATGCCGCACCGCACAAAAAGCAGGATGTGCGCGCATTGTCGCGAATACGCCTATATTTGATAATTGGCGTGGCATTTGAACCATTTTCAAATTCTTCTGGAAAATCCGATGGATCGACTGGGCGACATCCGGCTGTTCGTCGAAGCCGCCGACCTCGGCAGCCTGTCGGCGGCCGGGCGCAAGCTGAACCTGACGCCGGCCGCCGCGAGCGCGCGCCTCGCGAAGCTCGAGGCGAAGGTCGCGACGCGCCTGTTCGAGCGCTCGACGCGGCAGCTGCGGCTCACCGACGAGGGCCGGCTGTACCTGAACTGCTGCCGGCAGGCGCTGCAGGCGCTCGACGACGCCGACGCGATGCTGCAGGAAGGCCGCAACGTGGTCGGCGGCAAGGTGCGGCTGTCGTCGACGTCCGATTTCGGCCGCAACCAGTTGCTCGACTGGCTCGACGAATTCACGACGCTGCACCCGGACGTCACGTTCTCGCTGACGGCGTCCGACTCGGCGTCGAACCTGTGGCAGGACGAGATCGACCTCGCGATCCGCTTCGCCGCGCCGCCGGACGGCGCGCTGATCGCGCGGCGCCTCGCCGCGAACCGGCGCGTGCTGTGCGCGGCGCCGTCGTACCTCGAACGGCACGGGCAGCCGGCCGATCCGCACGATCTGGCCCGCTTTGCCTGCAACGTGATCACGATCGCATCGGGGCCGATGAACACGTGGCGCTTCACGCGCGGCGACGAGGTGCAGACCTACACGGTGCCGGTGTCGACCGCGTTCGAGACCAACGACGGCGGCCTCACGCGCGAATGGACGCTGCGCGGCCACGGCATCGCGCTGAAATCGCTATGGGACATCGCCGACGACGTGCGCGCCGGCCGCCTGCGCGTGCTGCTGCCCGAATGGCGGCACCAGGACGCGCCGCTGCACGCGATCTACCACAGCAAGCGCTACATGGCGCCGCGCGTACGCGTGCTGCTCGACTTCCTCGCCGAGCGCTTCGCGCGCGAGGAAGCGGCGCTCGAGGATCTGCTGAACGCGTGCCGCTGACGGCCGGCACGTCGTCGCGGCGGGGTCGGAACCTCGCATGCAGCGTCGCGCCGCCGCAACCCGCGCGCCGCTCCGGACGGCGCGAAAAGCTATAATGGAAGGCTTTCCCGACGGCATTTCACGCTCGATGTGCGCTGCCCGCGCCGGTCCGCTGCCTTGCGACCGCGGCATGCGCGCGACGGGCGAACCTCATGCAAGAGCATGAGGCCGTCCCGATTCACCCTTGACGACGCCCCCAGGTCAACCACTGCGAACGGCGAACCCCATGACCAAGAAAGTTTACGTAAAGACCTTCGGCTGCCAGATGAACGAGTACGACTCGGACAAGATGGTGGACGTGCTGAATGCGGCCGAAGGCCTCGAAAAGACCGATACCCCGGAAGACGCGGACATCATCCTGTTCAACACCTGCTCGGTGCGTGAAAAGGCGCAGGAGAAGGTGTTCTCCGACCTCGGCCGCGTGCGCGAGCTGAAGGAGGCAAAGCCGGGCCTGCTGATCGGCGTCGGCGGCTGCGTCGCGAGCCAGGAAGGCGCGTCGATCGTGTCGCGCGCACCTTACGTCGACCTCGTGTTCGGCCCGCAGACGCTGCATCGCCTGCCGCAGATGATCGACGCGCGCCGCGCGAGCGGCCGCGCGCAGGTCGACATCACGTTCCCCGAAATCGAGAAGTTCGACCATCTGCCGCCCGCGCGCGTCGAAGGCCCGAGCGCGTTCGTGTCGATCATGGAAGGCTGTTCGAAGTACTGCAGCTACTGCGTGGTGCCGTACACGCGCGGCGACGAAGTGTCGCGCCCGCTCGACGACGTGCTGACCGAAGTGGCCGGCCTCGCCGACCAGGGCGTGCGCGAAGTCACGCTGCTCGGCCAGAACGTGAACGCCTATCGTGGCGCGCTGACGGCCGGCTCGTCCGAGATTGCCGATTTCGCGACGCTGATCGAATACGTCGCCGACATCCCCGGCATCGAGCGGATCCGCTACACGACGTCGCATCCGAAGGAATTCACGCAGCGCCTGATCGACACCTACGCGAAGGTGCCGAAGCTCGTGAATCACCTGCACCTGCCCGTCCAGCACGGCTCCGACCGCATCCTGATGGCGATGAAGCGCGGCTACACGGTGCTCGAATACAAGTCGGTGATCCGCAAGCTGCGCGCGATCCGCCCGGACCTGTCGCTGTCGACCGACATGATCGTCGGCTTCCCCGGCGAGACCGAGGAAGACTTCGACAAGATGATGGCGCTCGTGCACGACATGAGCTACGACACCAGCTTCTCGTTCATCTACAGCCCGCGCCCCGGCACGCCCGCCGCGAACCTGCACGACGACACGCCGCGCGAGGTCAAGCTCAAACGCCTGCAACATCTGCAGGCGACGATCGAGGAAAACGTCGCGCGCATCAGCCAGTCGATGGTCGGGAAGGTCGAGCGGATCCTCGTCGAGGGCCCGTCGCGCAAGGACCCGAACGAACTCGCGGGCCGCACCGAGAACAACCGGGTCGTGAATTTCCCGGCGCCGCTCGCGTCGCACCCGCGCCTGATCGGCCAGATGATCGACGTGAAGATCAACCATGCGTATCCGCACTCGCTGCGCGGCGAGCTCGTGCTCGTGAGCGACGACGCGAGCGCGGCCACGCACTAGGCTCGGCCCGTGCACGGGGCGCTCGCGCGCGCCGTGCCGACCGGCACCCACCACAGGAGCCCGACGCCACTTTGAAGCCGACCCAAGCACTGGAATTCACCGCCCCGCGCGACGACAACGCGCGCCTCGCGAACCTCTGCGGCCCGCTCGACGAAAACCTGCGGCAGATCGAACAGGCGCTCGACGTCACGCTCGCGCGGCGCGGCCACCGGATCACGATTCGCGGGCGCGGCGCCAGGCTCGCGCTCGCCGCGCTCGAGAACTTCTACAACCGCGCGCGCGATCCGCTGTCGGTCGACGACATCCAGCTCGCGCTCGTCGAAGTGCGCCACACGGCCGGCAACGGCCGCCAGGACACGCTCGACGTACGCTTTCGCGGCGACCCCGACCATCCGTTCGACGATCCCGTCGCGCAGCTCGACGACGTCGCCCCCGACGAGGAGCCGGCGCCGAAGCTGTACACGCGCCGCGCCGACCTGCGCGGCCGCACGCCCGCGCAGCGCGAATACCTGAAGCAGATCCTGTCGCACGACGTGACGTTCGGCATCGGGCCGGCCGGCACCGGCAAGACCTATCTCGCGGTCGCCTGCGCGGTCGACGCGCTCGAACGCGACCAGGTCAAGCGGATCGTGCTGACGCGCCCGGCCGTCGAGGCCGGCGAGCGGCTCGGCTTCCTGCCGGGCGATCTCGCGCAGAAGGTCGACCCGTACCTCCGCCCGCTGTACGACGCGCTGTACGACCTGCTCGGCTTCGACAAGACCGCGAAGATGTTCGAGCGGCAGATGATCGAGATCGCGCCGCTCGCGTACATGCGCGGCCGCACGCTGAACCACGCGTTCATCATCCTCGACGAGGCGCAGAACACGACGCCCGAGCAGATGAAGATGTTCCTGACGCGGATCGGCTTCGGCTCGAAGGCCGTCGTCACCGGCGACACGAGCCAGGTCGACCTGCCGCGCGGCCACAAGAGCGGCCTCGTCGAAGCGCAGCAGGTGCTCGGCGGCGTGCGCGGCATCGCGCTCACGCGCTTCACGAGCGCGGACGTGGTGCGCCATCCGCTCGTCGCGCGCATCGTCGAGGCGTACGACGAGTTCCACGCGCAGCACCAGGACGCGTAACGCCAGCGGCGACGCCCGCGCGCGTCGCACCGTCACCGGCACCGGCCCGGCCCGCCCGACGGCGCGCCGGGCTTTTTTGCGCCCGCCCGCGGCCGGTTCGAAATCGGGCGCGATCGGCCGTTTGGTGTATCCTCAACGCGTTCCAATCGCCGCACGCGTCATGAAATCCTCCCGTTCTCGCAAGTCGGAGCGCGCCAAGCCCGCCGCGTCCGAATCTCCCCGTCTTTCGCTGTTCGACGCGAAGGGCAAGGCCCGGACCGTCAATGCGCAGGGTCTGCGGATCGACTTCCCGGACGGCCGCAGCCTGATGTTCGACCTGTCGGGCAGCTCCGGCGACGCGGCCGTCGCGATCGTCGCGCAGCACAACGATCCGGCGATGCGCGCGAAGCTCGCGCTGCAGCCCGAGCACTACGACAGCGTGACGCTGCACGTGGGCGCCGAGCCCGCGCCGCAGGAAGGCGAGGAAGAAGGCGCGCTGCGCGAGCTCGAACTCGACCTGTCGGTGCAGTACGGCGACGAAATCACGAGCGAAGTCCGCAAGACGCTGCCCAAGCGCAAGCTGATCGCCGAATGGATCGAGCCGGCGCTGTTCGCCAGCGCGCAACTCACCGTGCGCTTCGTCGGCGAGGAGGAAGGCCGCACGCTGAACGCCGGCTATCGCCACAAGGACTATCCGACCAACGTGCTGACCTTCGCCTACGACGCGGCGCCCGACGGCACCGTGATCGGCGACCTCGTGCTGTGCTGCCCGGTGGTCGAGAAGGAAGCGCGCGAACAGGGCAAGCCGCTCGCGGCCCACTACGCGCACCTGCTGGTGCACGGCGCGCTGCATGCGCAGGGCTACGACCACGAGACGAGCGACGAGGACGCCGCCGAAATGGAAGCGCTCGAAGTCGACATCCTCGCGAAACTGGGCTTCCCGAACCCGTACCGCTAAGCCGGTCGAACGATGCACACCGCCGCGATGCTCCCGCCCGCCTACCCGCCGTCGATCGGCGAAGGTCGCCTGCTGACGGAAGACGAGCTCGCGGCCTCGCTCGCGCACACGATGCGCGACTGGGACGGCCGGCAGGATCTCTGGCTGTTCGGCTATGGGTCGCTGATCTGGAACCCGGGCCTGCCGACCGTCGCCGCCGTACGCGGCAAGGTGCACGGCTACCATCGCGGGCTCTACCTGTGGTCGCGCGTGAACCGCGGCACGCCGGAGCGGCCGGGCCTCGTGCTCGCGCTCGATCGCGGCGGCTCGTGCGCCGGTATCGCGTTCCGCCTCGCCGGCCCGACCGCGCAGCCGCATCTCGAAACCTTGTGGAAACGCGAAATGCCGATGGGCTCGTACCGGCCCGCGTGGCTGCCGTGCACGCTCGAGACCGGCGAACGCGTGAACGCGCTCGCATTCGTGATGCGCCGCGACGTGCCGACCTATACGGGCAAGCTGCCCGATCCGGTCGTCAAGGAAGTATTCAGCTGCGCGGCCGGCCGCTACGGCACGACGCTCGACTACGTCAGCCGCACGGTCGATGCGCTGCGCGCGAGCGGCATCCCCGACCGCGCGCTCGAAGCGCTGCTCGCGCGATGCCGGTGACGCGTCCCGCGCAGCCCTGCACCGGTTCGCGCCGCGCGAACCCGGCAATCGTCTCCGACGGAGGACGTCCGCCGATGAAATCGTCACGCTGGTCGCGCGGCAGGCTCGCCGCGCTGGTCGCCGCCGCGAGCGTCATGCTGTCCGGCTGCGGGATCTTCGGCTGCGGCGGCGCCGCGACCAACGGCGCGGCCGCCGGCGGCTGCTCGGCCGGCATGCGGTTCTGAAGGTCGGGCCGCCCGCGCCGCCGGTGTGGCCCCATTCCGCTGACGCCGACCGACCGTCCCGTCGCCCGCCCACCCGCAATTTTGCCGTCGCTGCCCCGCCGCGCCGTTCTGCGATAGGATGGACCCCAAGGACGGCGCACGCAGCGCGGCCGTTCCCGAGCGGGGCCCGCGCAGCCGGCCGCCCTGGCCGGACGGCCGGGTGACACGGCCGCGCCATGCCCTTGGTGTATCCTTGCCTACTCCGTGACAACGCGCCCCGGCATGACCCGGGCGCACCACCATGAACGATTCGTATCCCAGTCGAAAGTCAACCGACAAACCGCAAGAAAAGCGCTCGCTGCTCGAGCGCCTGACCGACTTCATCTCGCCCGAGCCCGAATCCCGCGGCGAGCTGCTGGAAATCCTCCAGGACGCCCACGAACGCAACCTGATCGACGCCGATTCGCTGTCGATGATCGAAGGCGTGTTCCAGGTATCCGACCTGTGCGCGCGAGACATCATGGTGCCGCGCGCGCAGATGGACGCGATCAATATCGCCGACAAGCCCGAAGATTTCATCCCGTTCGTCCTCGAGAAGGCGCACTCGCGCTACCCCGTGTACGAAGAGAACCGCGACAACGTGATCGGCGTGCTGCTCGCGAAGGATCTGCTGCGCTTCTACGCGGAAGAGGAATTCGACGTGCGCGGGATGCTGCGCCCGGCCGTGTTCATTCCCGAATCGAAGCGCCTGAACGTGCTGCTGCACGACTTCCGCGTGAACCGCAACCACCTTGCGATCGTCGTCGACGAATACGGCGGCGTCGCGGGCCTGATCACGATCGAGGACGTGCTCGAGCAGATCGTCGGCGACATCGAGGACGAGTACGACTTCGACGAGGAAGCCGGCAACATCATCTCGGGGCCGGACGGCCGCTACCGCGTGCGCGCGCTGACCGAGATCGAGCAGTTCAACGAGGTGTTCGGCACCGATTTCTCCGACGACGAGGTCGACACGATCGGCGGGCTGATCACCCATCATTTCGGCCGCGTGCCGCACCGCGGCGAAAAGCTGCAGCTCGGCAACCTCGTGTTCGAGATCCAGCGCGGCGACGCGCGCCAGGTCCACGTGCTGCTGGTGCGCCGCAACCCGCTCGCGAGCCGCCGCGCCGAAACCTCGCACGAGGACTGATCCGCGCGCCGCCCCGTCGGCCGCGCCCCTTCCAACCGCTTCGCCCACTTCCGCTTCACATGGACGATCCGATCCCGTCCCGCCCGGCAGGCGGTTTTCTCGCGCCGGCGCCGGGCCGCGCGCTGCCGCGCTGGCACTACCCGGCCGCGCTGCTCGCCGGCGCGGCCAATACGCTCAGCTTCGCGCCGACGCCGCACGGCGGCTGGCTGCAGCTCGTCGTATTCGTCTGGTTTTTCGCGCAGCTCACGCGCACCGCGAGCTGGCGCAGCGCCGCGCTGACCGGCGGCGCGTTCGGCTTCGGCAACTTCATCAGCGGCATCTGGTGGCTCTACATCAGCATGCACGTGTACGGCGAGATGGCCGCACCGCTCGCGGGTGGCGCGCTCGTGCTGTTCTCGCTGTACCTGTCGCTGTATCCGGCGTTCTCGGCCGGGTTGTGGTCGTTCTGCGCGGGGCACGCGTGGCATCGCCGCACGCCCGATCCGCGGCCGTTCTCGCCGAGCTGGCATGGCGCCTTCGCGTTCGCCAGCGCGTGGGCGCTCGGCGAATGGCTGCGCGGCACCGTGTTTACCGGCTTTCCGTGGCTCGCGAGCGGCTATCCGCAGGTCGACGGGCCGTTCGCGGGCTTCGCGCCGATCGTCGGCGTGTACGGAATCGGCTGGGTGCTCGCGCTGTTCGCGGCGCTGGTCGTGCAGGCGCTCGCCGCCGCGCGGCCGTCGCCGCCGGCCGCCGCCCGTCCGGCCGGCAACGTGCGCGTGCGCATCGCCGCGCCGGCCGGCATCGCGCTCGCGCTGGTCGCGGCCGGCCTCGCGCTGTCGCAGGTCGCCTGGACCGTGCCCGCGAACGCGCCGCTGACGGTGCGGCTGCTGCAGGGCAACGTGAAGCAGGACATCAAGTTCGAGGAAGCGGGCATCGACGCGGCGATCAAGATGTACACGAAGATGATCATCGAGAAGCCGGCCGACCTGATCGTGACGCCGGAGACCGCGATCGCGGTGATGATCCAGGAGCTGCCCGAGCCGTTCGCCGTCGCGATCCGCAAGTTCAGCGACACGACGGGCTCGGCCGTGCTGTTCGGCGCGGTCGGCGCATCGGTGACCGAGGACGGTCGCTACGTCGACTACACGAACAGCCTGTACGGCGTGACGCCGAACTCGCGCGACATCTATCACTACGACAAGCACCACCTCGTGCCCTTCGGCGAATTCATCCCGTGGGGCTTCCGCTGGTTCGTCGACCTGATGAAGATGCCGCTCGGCGACTTCGCGCGCGGCGCGCCCGTGCAGAAGCCGTTTCTCGTGCACAACCAGCCGGTGATGGCCGACATCTGCTACGAGGATCTGTTCGGCGAGGAAATCGCCGCGACGATTCGCGACAACCCGCAGCCGCCGGGCGTGCTCGTCAACGTGACGAACCTCGCGTGGTTCGGCGACACGATCGCGCTCGACCAGCACCTGCAGATCGCGCGGATGCGCTCGCTCGAAACGGGCCGGCCGATGCTGCGCTCGACCAATACCGGGATGACGGCCGCGATCGACGCGCAGGGCCGCGTGCTCGGCAAGCTGAAGCCGTTCACGATCGGCTCGCTCGACGTGCGCGTCGAAGGCACCAGCGGCTTCACGCCGTACGTGACGAGCGGCAACGTCACCGTGCTGGCGGTGTCGCTGGTGCTGCTGGCGTTCGGCTTCACGTTCGGGCCGGGGCTGCGGCGCAAGCGCGACTGACTTTCGTGCGCGTAGCGGTGCGCGGCGGCGGAATGGCGCGCGCCGCGCCGCGGCGTGCAAGTTTCGCCGGCCGATCTTGACGGAATCGACCCGCTTACTGTGGTCGGACTACCGGCATCTTTCCCTTCCTCCGGGACAGTAACGCCCGGCACCCCACCGGCCCGCGCCAATTTCGAACTCGTCTAATTGATTCTCCCTTGCCGTCCGTGCGAGTTTTGCACGACGCGATCGTCGCGGATTCGTCGACGCGAAATCGATTCTATTTTGGGAAATCAGGTGAGGCGATTCGCGATCTTTCTGCTCGGGATTCTCTACGGCCTTCTGCTGACCTGGTTTTTTCTTTACACATACAGCCGCATCGAGTGGCCGGAGGTCCGGGCGCCTGCATCGCACGGCTGCCACGAACTCGGCCACTGCCCGATCCGGTGGTGGGCAGGGACGTTGCTTCTTGCCTATTTACTCGCCCCGGCCCTGCTCTTCGGCCTTCTCAATGCGCTGGCCTATCACCGTTGGTCGCGAAGGAAATGGGCTCTCTCGCTCGGCATCGGAACCCTGCTCACCGGGCTGCTTTATCTTGAACCTTACGTAGACCGCCTGCTTTGAGAGCCCGGACGATGCATTTCACGCAAAACGCCAACGGAATCAGCTAACCGCCCCGCGCTGCGACCAGGCCGCGCAGGTCGCGCACAACCGCCTGCATCACCGGTTCCCATGCCCCGAACGTCGGCTGCCGATACAACGTCGCCGTCGGATACCACGGACTGTCGCTGCGCTCAAGCAGCCAGGGCCAGTGCGGATTCACGTCGAGCAGCACCCAGGTCCGCGCGCCGAGCGCACCGGCCAGATGCGCGACCGACGTGCAAACGGTGATCACGAGATCCAGCGCGCCGATAAAGGCGGCCGTATCGTCGAAGCTGCGCCATTGCGCCGTGCAGTCCTCGATCGCGAAACCGGCCGCGCGCGCGGCCGCGACGTCCGCATCCGCCCCCGGCTGCAGCGAGTAGAACGCCACGCCGTCGATCGCGCGAAACGCGTCCGCATACCGGTCGAGCCCGACGCGCCGGAACGGATTGCGCTGATGCCCCGCGCTACCGGTCCACACGAGGCCGACCTTCAGCCGCCGCGCGCCCGCGAGCCGCGCGCGCCACGCGTCGATTGCGCGCGCCTCGGCGCGCAGGTACGGCACCGACGACGCGAGCGTGTCCTGCTCCATGCCGAGCATCAACGGCAGCCCGATCAGCGGTACCTCGTAGTCGAACGCGGGAAGCGTGTCGATGTCGCCGCCCGCGCTGAACGCATCCGCATGCGCGCCGAGGCTGCGCTGCAGCAGCGTGCCGACCTGCGGAAAGGTATTCCACGCGAGCCGGCCGCCCTCGCGGTGCACGCGCTCGGCAAGCGGCGCGACGAAGCGGCAGAACTGCAGCACGTCGCCGAGGCCCTGCTCGCCCCACAGCAACAGCGTCTTGTCCTTCAGCGGCTCGCCCTGCCAGCGCGGGCCCGGCAGCGCCGGGCGGCGGCCGCGCAGCTCGCCCGCGCCGTCCCAGCGCGCTTCGTGGCCGCGCCAGCCGGCCGCGTAATCGCCGCGCACGAGCCGGATGATCGCGAGGTTGAAGCGAAACGACGCGTCGTCGGGCGCCAGTTCGCACGCGCGCGCCGCGTAGCGTTCGGCCTCGTCCCAGCGCTGGGCCTCCTTCATCGCCATCGCGACGTTGTTCATCGCCAGCGCGTTGTCGGGTGCGAGCTCGACGAGCCGCACCGCACTCGCGAGCGCGCCGTCCAGGTCGTGCGTTGCGAGCCGCGCGACGACCAGGTTGATCCATGCCTGCACGTCGCGCGCATCCGCGTGCACGGCCGCCTCGAGCAATGCGATCTCCTCGCCGCGATCGCCGCCCGACAGCCGCAGCGCGATCGCGAGGTTGTTGCGCAGCGACGGCCAGTCGGGCTCGATCGCGAGCACCGCGCGGTACGGCGCGACGGCGTCCGCGTGGCGACCGGCCATCTGCAGCGCGTAACCGTGGTTGAAGCGGACCGCCGCGCCCGGCAGCAAGCGCGCCGCGCACTCGGCGAGCGCCGTCGCGTCGGCCGTGCGCTGCCGCGCGACCAGCGCGGCCGTCAGCTGCACGAGCGCATCCGCATCGACCGCATGCAGATGGGCGGCGGCCGCGAGCCACAGTGCGCTCGCGTCGTGCTCGCCGCGCGACTGCGCGTCGGCGGCCCGCTCGAGCAGCGCCAGCAGCGGCGGCAACAGCGGAATCAGGAGGTCGTCGGAATCGTCCATGCGGTCGGAATCGGTAGTCGGGTGCGCGGCGCACGTCTCGCAATACGCGCATCTTAACGTCCGCGCGGCGCGTCTCGCGCCGTCCGTTCACGCGGCATCGAACCGCACGGCGCCGGACGCGTGCATACCGCGGCGAAACGGGGTCGCCGGCCCGGTCGGCAGCGTTCCGGCCGCATCCGCGCGCCGATCCGGTAAAATTGCGCGTTTCAGCACACTAACAAGCCGCGCCGCCGCGCGAGCCGCACCTCCGGGCCTGGCCCGGAACGCCGCCCGCAACGGAGCGCCAGCGCCACGAAGGCTCTTCATGCTTACGTTTCAGCAAATCATCCTGACGCTGCAGTCCTACTGGGACAAGCAGGGTTGCGCTCTGCTCCAGCCCATCGACATGGAAGTCGGCGCGGGCACCTCGCACGTCCACACCTTCCTGCGCGCGGTCGGCCCCGAGCCGTGGCGCGCGGCGTACGTGCAGCCGTCGCGCCGGCCGAAGGACGGCCGCTACGGCGAGAACCCGAACCGCCTGCAGCACTACTACCAGTACCAGGTCGTGCTCAAGCCGGCGCCGGAAAACATCCTCGACCTGTACCTCGGCTCGCTGGAAGCGCTCGGCTTCGACCTGAAGCAGAACGACGTGCGCTTCGTCGAGGACGACTGGGAAAACCCGACGCTCGGCGCCTGGGGCCTCGGCTGGGAAGTGTGGCTCAACGGCATGGAAGTCACGCAGTTCACGTACTTCCAGGAAGTCGGCGGCCTCGAATGCAAGCCGGTGCTCGGCGAAATCACCTACGGCCTCGAACGTCTCGCGATGTACCTGCAGAAGGTCGAGAACGTCTACGACCTGATCTGGACCGAGTGGGAGGAGCAAGGCCCGAACGGCCCCGAGATCCGCCGCCTCACGTACGGCGACGTGTATCACCAGAACGAGGTCGAGCAGTCGACCTACAACTTCGAGCATGCGAACGTCGACCTGCTGTTCACGTTCTTCAACAGCTACGAAGCGGAAGCGAAGAAGATGATCGACGCGCAGCTCGCGCTGCCCGCGTACGAACTCGTGCTGAAGGCCGGCCACACGTTCAACCTGCTCGATGCGCGCGGCGCGATCTCGGTGACCGAGCGCGCGGCGTACATCGGCCGCATCCGCGCACTGTCGCGTCTCGTCGCGCAGGCTTACTACGACTCGCGCGAGAAGCTCGGCTTCCCGATGCTCGGCAACCCGCCGGGCGTGCCGGGCCTCACCACCGACGCCCAGGACGCCGCGCAGCCGGCATGGGCGCCGCCGCTGAAGGTCGAACGCAAGATCGATCAGGACTGACGAGACCGGATTTCCTCACATCATGACGCACAATCATCCCGCCCCCCTGCTCGTCGAACTGCTGACCGAAGAGCTGCCGCCGAAGGCCCTCGCGCGCCTCGGCGACGCATTCGCCGAAGGCCTCGCGCAACGCCTCGCGGCGCGCGACCTCGTCGAAGGCGAACTCGTATTCGAACGCTATGCGACGCCGCGCCGCCTCGCGGTCGTCGTGCAGAACGTGCGCGCCGTCGCCCCGGAAAAGCAGGTCCGCGAAAAGGTCCTGCCCGTGTCGGTCGCGCTCGATGCCGAAGGCAAGCCCACCGCGCCGCTCGCGAAGAAGCTCGCGGCGCTCGGCCACCCGAACCTGTCGATCGCCGATCTCGAGCGCGCGCAGGACGGCAAGGCCGAAGCGTTCTTCGTCAACTATTCGGCGGCCGGCGCGACGCTCGCGGACGGCCTGCAGGCCGCGCTCGACGAAACCCTCGCGAAGCTGCCGATCCCGAAGTTCATGACCTACCAGCGCCCGGACGGCACCGACGTGAAGTTCGTGCGTCCCGTGCATCGGCTGACGGTGCTGCACGACGACCGCGTCGTGCCCGTCACCGCGTTCGGCATCGACGCGGGCGACACCACGCTCGGTCACCGCTTCCTGTCCGACGGCCTGGTCGCGATCCAGCATGCGCGCGCGTATGCCGACACGCTGCGCGACAAGGGCCGCGTGATCGCGCACTTCGGCGACCGCCGCGAAACGATCCGCACGCAGCTGAACGAGCACGCGAACGGCGACACCGTCGTGATGCCCGAGGCGCTGCTCGACGAAGTGACGTCGCTGGTCGAATGGCCGGTCGTCTACCCGTGCCGCTTCGAGGACGAGTTCCTGCAGGTGCCGCAGGAATGCCTGATCCTGACGATGCAGACGAACCAGAAGTACTTCGCGCTGACCGACATCGCCGGCAAGCTGCGTTCGCGCTTCCTGATCGTGTCGAACATCGAGACGAAGACCCCGGGCGAGATCGTCGAGGGCAACGAGCGCGTCGTGCGCCCGCGCCTGGCCGATGCGAAGTTCTTCTTCGAGCAGGACAAGAAGAAGCCGCTCGCCGAGCGCGTGCCGCTGCTCGCGAACGTCGTCTATCACAACAAGCTCGGTTCGGCGCTCGCGCGCGTCGAGCGCCTCGAGGCGCTAGCCGGCGAGATCGCGCCCGCGATCGGCGCGGATGTCGCGCACGCGAAGCGCGCCGCACGCCTCGCGAAGGCCGACCTGCTGACCGACATGGTCGGCGAGTTCCCGGAACTGCAGGGCACGATGGGCACGTACTACGCGCGCCACGACGGCGAACCCGACGACGTCGCGCTCGCGTGCGCCGAGCACTACCAGCCGCGCTTCTCCGGCGACGCCCTGCCGACCACGCCGGTCTCGACCGCCGTCGCGCTCGCGGACAAGCTCGAGACGATCGTCGGCATCTGGGGCATCGGCCTCGCGCCAACCGGCGAGAAGGATCCGTTCGCGCTGCGCCGCCACGCGCTCGGCGTGCTGCGCCTGCTGCTCGAAAAGCAGCTGCCGCTCGACCTCGTGTCGCTACTGCGCACCGCGTACGCGCGCTTCGCAGGCGTGCCGGGCGTCGCCGAATCGACCGACGCGATCCTCGCGTTCTTCATGGACCGCCTGCGCGGGCTGCTGCGCGAACGCGGCTACTCGGCCGGCGAGGTCGACGCGGTGCTGGGCCTGAACCCGACGCGCGTCGACGACCTGGTCGCCCGCCTCGACGCGGTGCGCGAGTTCACGCGTCTTGCCGAAGCCGAGGCGCTCGCGGCCGCGAACAAGCGGATCTCGAACATCCTGAAGAAGTCGGAAGGCGCCACCAACGGCGCGGTGCAGCCGACGCTGCTGGTCGAGGCCGCCGAGAAGGCGCTGCACGAACAGCTCGCGGCCGTGACGCCGCACGTGCAGTCGCAGCTCGAGGCGCGCGCGTACACGGGCGCGCTGTCGGCGCTCGCCGCGCTGCGCGCACCGGTCGACACGTTCTTCAACGACGTGATGGTCAACGCCGAGGATCCGGCGCTGCGCGCGAACCGTCTCGCGCTGCTGTTCGCGCTGCACCAGCAGATGAACTGCGTCGCCGACATCTCGAAGCTCGCCGCTTGAGGGCTGCATCATGCCGACCAGCCCCAACCGCAAGCTCGTCGTCCTCGACCGGGACGGCGTGATCAACGTCGATTCGGACGCGTTCATCAAGACGCCCGACGAGTGGATCGCGCTGCCCGGCGCGCTCGAGGCGATCGCCCGGCTGAACCACGCGGGGTATCGCGTGGTCGTCGCGACCAACCAGTCGGGCATCGGTCGCGGGCTGTTCGACATGGCCGCGCTCAACGAGATGCACCTGAAGATGCATCGCGCGGCGGCCGCGGTCGGCGCGCGCATCGACGCGGTGTTCTTCTGCCCGCACACGGCCGAGGATCACTGCGACTGCCGCAAGCCGAAGCCCGGCATGATGCAGATGATCGCCGAGCGCTTCGAGATCGATCCCGATCACACGCCGGTCGTTGGCGATGCGCTGCGCGACCTGCAGGCCGGCGTCGCGATCGGCTTCCAGCCGCACCTCGTGCTGACCGGCAAGGGCAAGAAGACGCTCGCCGCGGGCAACCTGCCGCCCGGCACGAAGGTCCACGACGACCTGCGCGCGTTCGCGCTCGACTTCCTTTCCAACGACCACGAGTGATGCGGCCGCCGCGCGCATCCTCCCCACTGCCAGACTCACGCCGATGCGCTTCATCCGCTCCCTGCTGCTGCTGCTCTACTTCGTCCTGTACACGGTGCCGTACGCGACCGCGTGCTTCATCGCGTTCCCGTTCATGCGCCCCGACGCGCGCTACTGGATGGCCGCCGGCTGGTGCAAGTCCACGCTGTGGGTCGTGCGCTGGCTGAACGGCATCCGCTACCGGATCGAAGGGATGGAGAACCTGCCCGACGGCCCGGCCGTGCTGCTGTCGAAGCACCAGTCCGCATGGGAGACGCTCGCGTTCCCGGCGCTGATGCCCAAGCCGCTCTGCTACGTGTTCAAGCGCGAACTGCTGTACGTGCCGTTCTTTGGCTGGGCGCTCGGGATGCTGCACATGGTCAACATCAACCGCAAGGAAGGCAAGCACGCGTTCGACTCGGTGATCCGCCAGGGCAAGAAGCGCCTCGCAGAGGGGGCATGGATCATCATGTTCCCCGAAGGCACGCGCACGCCGGTCGGCAAGCAGGGCAAGTACAAGACGGGCGGTGCGCGCTTCGCGATCGAAACCGGCACGCCGGTCGTGCCGATCGCGCACAATGCCGGTCATGTGTGGCCGCGCAACTCGTTTACGAAATTCCCGGGCGTCGTCACCGTATCGATCGGCAAGCCGATCGCGGTCGACGGGCTGACGCCCGACGTATTGAACTCGAAGGTCGAAGCATGGATCGAAGCGGAAATGCGCCGCATCGACCCGAATGCGTATGATCGAGCGGGCAATACCGGCACGCGCGATGCCGCGCGCGTCTGATTCCCCCGGATTGCAGCCGTTGCGTACGACAAAACGAAGCGAACTGATGAAGAAGCGTCCGCGGCCACGACCTGCCGTCGTGGCCCTCGATCATCGCCAGCTTGACCTGCCGCTCTTCGACGGGCCGGCTGCCGCACCGTCGGCGCCTGCCGCGCCGCCGGCGCCGCCCGACACCGCTCCCGCCACGCCGCCCGACACCGCGCCGACGCCCGATCGCTCGCGCGTGCGCACGCTCGCGCTCGACAGCCGCGTGCTCGAATACCGGCTCAAGCGCTCGGCACGCCGCACGATCGGCTTCACGATCGACGGCAGCGGGCTGTCGATCACCGCGCCGCGCTGGGTCACGCTCGCCGACATCGAGGCCGCGATCGCGGAAAAGCAGCGCTGGATCTTCGCGAAGCTTGCGGAATGGAAGACGCGCACCGAGCAGCGTGCGCTGCCGCAGATCGACTGGCGCGACGGCGCGCAGCTTCCGTATCTCGGCAAGACGGTGACGATCGCGCTCGGCGCGAGCGCCGTCGCGTTCGACGCCGATGCGCAGCGGCTGTCGCTGCCGCTGCCCGCGCAGGCCGACGCGCAGCAGATCAAGGATCGCGTGCAGGGCTGGCTGCAGGGCGAGGCGAAGCGGATCTTCGTCGAGCGCCTCGCGGTCTATGCGGAAAAGCTCGGCGTCACCTATTCGATGGTTGCGCTGTCATCGGCCGCGACGCGCTGGGGCAGCTGCTCGAGCGACGGCAAGATCCGCCTGAACTGGCGGCTGATCCATTTCCCGATGTCGATCGTCGACTACGTCGTCGCGCACGAGCTGTCGCACCTGCGCGAGATGAACCACAGCCCCGCGTTCTGGCAGACGGTCGAATCGATCTTTCCCGAATTCCGCGAAGCGCGGCATACGCTCAAGCATCACCCGCCCGAACTGCTGCCGGCGCTGTGACGCGGTAAACGCAGACGGGCGGCGCGGGTTTCCCCGCCGCCGCCCGTGCCGGCCGCCGCGCGCGTCGCGCGCCGCGGCCCCTTCATCCGGCGCTCAGTGCGCCTTCTTCTGGATGAACTCGATCTTGTAGCCGTCCGGATCCTCGACGAACGCGATCACGGTCGTGCCGTGCTTCATCGGGCCCGCTTCGCGCGTGACCTTGCCGCCCTGCGCCTTGATCTTCTCGCAGGCCGCGTACGCGTCGTCGACTTCCAGCGCCAGATGGCCGAAGCCGTTGCCGAGGTCGTAGGACGGCGTATCCCAGTTGTGGGTCAGCTCGATCACGGTGCCCGTGCTTTCGTCTTCGTAGCCGACGAACGCGAGCGTGAACCTGCCTTCCGGATAGTCGTCGCGGCGCAGCACCTTCATGCCGAGCAATTCGGTGTAGAACTTGATCGAGCGGTCGAGATCGCCGACTCGCAGCATCGTATGCAGCAAACGCATGTGTCGTACTCCTGTGGGGACTTTCCAGAACCGGAAACTCTACCAGAGTCGCGCGAATTCCGTCGCAGGCGCCCCGCCCGGCCGGGCCGACAGCGCGCCTCCGCTGCCGGCATGGCGCTCCCGCCGGATCCGCCGATCGGGTAACATCGCTGCACCTCGCACCAAAAGCGGGCACGGCACCCCGCCTCCCCGGGCCGGCATGCCGCGCGACACCGCCACGCGATCACCTGCCCATTCAGCCACACTGCCGTGCCAGACCGCCGATACGAGCGCGCAGAACGCGCCGCCCGCCCGACCCCGTCCCCGCCACCGCCGCTGCGGGCCGCCGAGGCGCGCCGATGACGACGCTCGCTCCCGCGCGGCGCGCGCTCGATGCGCGCGCCGCAGGCCTGATGCTGCTGCTGTGCGCGATCTGGGGCTTCCAGCAGGTCGCGATCAAGAGCACGAACGCCGCGATTCCGCCGATGTTCCAGGCCGGCCTGCGCTCGGTATTCGCCGCGCTGCTGCTGTGGGGCTGGGCCCGCTCGCGCGGCACGCCGCTGTTCCGCGCCGACGGCACGTTCGGCGCCGGGCTCGCGGCCGGCGCGCTGTTCGCCGGCGAATTCATCTGCGTATTCTTCGGGCTGACGCTGACGAGCGCGTCGCACATGGCGATCTTCCTGTACACCGCGCCGTGCTTCACCGCGCTCGGCCTGCACCTGTTCGCGCCGGGCGAGCGCCTGCGGCCCGTCCAGTGGGCCGGCGTCGGCCTCGCGTTCGCCGGTATCGCGCTCGCGTTCGCGGACGGCTTCCTGAAACCGCTCGCGCCCGGCGCGTCGATGCTGGCGGGCCTCGCCGGCGATGCGCTCGGGATCCTCGGCGGCGCGATGTGGGCCGCGACGACGGTCGTCGTGCGCTCGACGTCGCTCGCGCGCGCCAGCGCCAGCAAGACGCTGTTCTACCAGCTCGCGGTATCGGCCGTCGTGCTGGTCGCACTCGCCGCGCTGCTCGGCCAGACCTCGTTCGCGCACGTCACGCCGGTGGCCGTCGCGAGCCTCGCGTACCAGTCGGTGATCGTCGCGTTCGTCAGTTATCTGTCGTGGTTCTGGCTGCTGACGCGCTACAGCGCGTCGCGGCTGTCGGTCTTTACGTTCCTGTCGCCGCTGTTCGGCGTCGCGTTCGGCGTGCTGCTGCTCGGCGAGTCGGTCGGCTGGCGCTTCATGTCGGCCGCCGCGCTGGTGCTGACCGGGATCGCGCTCGTCAACGCGCCGTCGCGCGGCCGGGCGTGACGCGGCGCGCCACTGCCGCCGGCGCCGCGCATGAAAAAGGCTGCCCGACCGGGCAGCCTCGACAGATCGGCTCGACGACGTGCGCGTCGCGCGTTATCCGGCCTTGCGCGCCGCGGCGAGCGCCTGCGTGACGCCGACGTATTCCGCCACGCTGACATCCTCCGCACGGCGCGCCAGATCGAAGCCGAGCGCGTCGAAATCGATCGCGTCGCGATAGTCGCCGAGCGTATTGCGCAGCATCTTGCGTCGCTGCGAGAACGCGGCCGTCACCAGCTCGCCGAGCAGCACCGGATCGACGTCCGGCAACTCGTGCGGCGCATACGGAATCATCCGGACGATCGCCGAATCGACCTTCGGCGGCGGCTGGAACGACTCGGGCGGCACGTCGAGCATCTTGTCCATCGCGTAGCGGTACTGCAGCATCACCGACAGCCGCGAGAACGCCTTCGTGCCCGGCTCCGCGACCATCCGCTCGACGACCTCGTTCTGCAGCATGAAATGCTGGTCGATCACCACGTCGGCGAACGTCATCAGGTGGAACAGCAGCGGGCTGGAAATGTTGTACGGCAGGTTGCCGACGATCCGCAGCGACGGCGCATCGCCGGGCGCCGCGAGCGAGCGGAAGTCGAACGCGAGCGCATCGCCCGCGTGCAGTTCGAGCAACGCGCCGAAACGCTGCGTCAGCCGCGCGATCAGGTCGCGATCGAGTTCGACCGCGTACAGCGGCGACTCGGGCGTCGCCAGACGCTCGATCAGCGGCTCGGTCAGCGCGCCGAGCCCGGGGCCGATCTCGACCATCCGCTGGCCGCGCGCGGGCCCGATCGTCGAGACGATCGAGTCGATCACGCCGTGATCGACGAGGAAGTTCTGCCCGAAGCGCTTGCGCGCGAAATGGCCCTGATGCTGTCTGCTGTTCGACATCGACTGAAAAAAACGAAAAAAACGCGATGGATGAAGTCTAGTGGGGCCGCGCGGCCCCGGCCACGTCAGGCTGCGCGCCGATGGCGCGCCATCGTGACGGCCGTGTCGAGCGCGGCGACCATGCTGCCCGGATCGGCGCGGCCGGTGCCGGCCAGATCGAGCGCGGTGCCGTGATCGACCGAGGTGCGGATGATCGGCAGCCCGAGCGTGACGTTGATGCCCTCGCCGAACGTCGCGTACTTCAGCACGGGCAGCCCCTGGTCGTGGAACATCGTGAGCACGCAGTCGGCATCGGCAAGATAGCGCGGCTGGAACAGCGTGTCGGCCGGGTACGGGCCGCGTGCGTCGATCCCCTGCGCTTTCGCCTGCGCGAGCGCCGGCGAGATCACGTCGATTTCCTCGCGGCCGAGATAGCCGTTCTCGCCCGCATGCGGGTTCAGGCCCGTCACGAGGATGCGCGGCGCGGCGAGGCCGAAGTCGCGCCGCAGGTCGCGATCGATGATCGCGAGCGTGTCGACCAGCCCGTCGATCGTCAGCGCGGCCGATACGTCCTTCAGCGGCAGGTGCGTCGTCGCGAGCGCGACGCGCAGCGGCGTGTCGCCGGTGCCGGCCAGCATCATCACGACGCGCGGCGTATGCGTGCGCTCGGCGAGGTATTCGGTATGGCCGGTGAACGGCACGCCCGCATCGTTGATCGTGCTCTTCTGCAGCGGCGCTGTGACGATCGCGTCGTAGCGGCCGGCCACCGCGCCGTCGATCGCCGCATCGAGCAGCCCGAGCACGTAGCGGCCGTTGGCCGCGTCCAGCTTGCCCGCCTGCGCCGGCGCGGCGAGCGGATGATGCTCGACCGACACGCGGCCGCCGCCCGCGAATACCGCGCGGTCGACGCCGACGGCCGCCGCGCGCGCGTCGAGCAGCGCGGCGTCGCCGAGCACGGTGAACTGCGCGTCGGGCCAGCGCGCGCCGGCGTCGCGCAGCGCCTGCACGGTCAGTTCGGGACCGACGCCCGCGGGCTCGCCGGTGGTGATCGCGATCTGCAGGGCGGGCGTCGTCATCGGATACTCGCTCAGTTCGCCGGGCCGACGCCGCCGATCTTGTACTGCACGTACGACGAATCGCGCAGCTCGCGCAGCCAGTCCGCATACGCCTGTTCGGCCTTGCGCTGGCCGATCGCCTGACGCGCGATGTCCATCTGCTGCTGCACGGAGCCTTCCGCGTCGCGGCGGCCGATCACCTGGATCAGGTGGTAACCGTACTCGGTGCGCACCGGCTGGCTGATCTGGCCGTCCTGCAGGTTGTTCATCGCGCGCTCGAATTCCGGCACCGTCTCGCCGGGGCTGATCCAGCCGAGATCGCCGCCCTGCGACGCCGAGCCGTCCTGCGAATAGGTGCGCGCGAACTTCGCGAAATCGCCGCCTGCCTCGATCTGGTTGCGGATGTCGAGCAGTTGCTGGCGCGCCTGCCCTTCGGACTTGCCTTCGCCGACGCGCAGCAGGATGTGGCGCACGTGCGTCTGCACGATCTTCGGCGCGGCGGCCGTGGCGCCCTGGCTCTGGCGGCGATCGACCAGGCGGACGATCTCGAAGCCGTCCGGCACGCGGATCAGCGTCGGGTTGACCTGGCCCGGACGCAGCTTCGACGCGGCGTCGACGACTTCGGCCGGCAGCGCGCTCGGCGACTTGAAGCCGAGATCGCCGCCCTTCTTCGCGTCGCTCGCTTCCGAATTGTTCTTCGCGAGCTTCTCGAAATCGGCGCCCGACGTCGCCTGCTGCAGCAGCGCTTCGGCCTTCTTCTGCGCGGCTTCGATTTCGGTCTGCGGCGCGTTGGTCGGCGCCTTGATGAAGATGTGCTGGAAGCGCAGGTCCTGCTGCTGCGACGCGTTCGGCCCGCGCTGGCTCGCGATGTAGTTCGCGACCTCGGCGTCCGACACGGTGATCTTGCCGTCGACCTCGCGCTCGCGCAGCTTCGACAGCATCAGCTCGGTACGCGCATCGGCCGTGAAGATGCTCCAGGGCACGCCCTGCGATTCGAGGCGCGCGCGATACTGGTCGAGCGTCATCCCGTTGGCCTGCGCGAGCCGCTGCAGCGTGGCCTGCACGGTCGCATCGTCGATGCGGATCCCGTCGTCCTTGGCCTTCTGCACCTGGATGCGTTCGAGCACCATCTGGTTCAGCACCTGCGCCCGCAGCTGGTCGGTCGGCGGCACCGGTGCGTTCTGCTGCTGCAGCCGGCGCGCGATCAGGCCGACGCGCTGGTCGAGTTCGCGGCCCGTGATCACGTCGTTGTTGACGACCGCGACGACTTCGTCGGCGAGCTGCGCGCCTTGCGAACCGAGCGCCTGCGCCGCGGCCGGCGCGGCGCCGAGCAGCGCGGCGGACGCGGCAAGGCTGGACACGACTGCCGCGAAACGAAGGGTTTTCTTCATTGCCACTGAGACTCCATTGAAATCGTGCTGACCGGTCAGACAGGCCGCGTTACTCGTAGTTGCTGAAGCGGGACATCGGCGGCGGCGCCGACGGCAGCGGCTGATAGCCCGGCACCCCGGCGCGGAACGCGGCCACGAGGCCGTTGTCGACGGTCGACAGCCCCTTGAGCGTCAGCTGCATCATGAAGCGCGTCGACGAATTCTGCTGTCCCGACGAATTCACGCCGTTCGCGAAGCGCTGCACACCGACGCCGAGCGCCCAGCAATCCGCGTCGTATTGTAAGCCGAGCAGCCCGTCGACCACGCGATCGCCGGCCAGATCGTAGTTGAAGCGGCCCACCGCGTACAGGCGCCGCGTGAGCGGCCATTGCGCGGACACCAGGAACTGGTTGATCGGCTGGCCGTCGAGCGTCGTGTTCGCGCGCGTGTAGCGATAGCCGACGTTGATCACCTTGCGCTCGCCGGGGCTGAAGCCGAAACCGACGCTCGACTTCACGAGCTGGTTGTTGTTCTGGTTGTACTGGAACGCCGTCTCGGACATGAAGCCCGAGCCGAGCTTCAGCGCGGCGCCGACGATCAGGTCGGAATGGCGCGCCTGCACCGCGGACTGGCCGGAATTCAGCGTCACGCGCTGGTCGGCGAAGTAGTACTGCTGCGCGACCACGAAGCGCGCGCGCTCGTCGCCGGTACGCGGATCGATGAAGCGCGACGTCAGGCCGGCCGTGATCCGGTTCGCGTCGGCGATCCGGTCGTTGCCGACGAACGTGTTCGGCTGGTAGATCTCCGCGAGGCCGAAGTCCGATTCCGCGGTGTCGAACAGCGGCGCGTTCGACTGGTCGCGGTACGGCGTGTACACGTAGTACAGGCGCGGCTCGAGGGTCTGGATGAAGTCCTGGCCGAACAGGCGCACCGAGCGGTCGAAGATCAGGCCCGAGTCGAAGCTCACGGTCGGGATCGACTCGGTGAAGCGCTTCGGGTTGTTCGGCGTGCTCGACGACAGGTAGTTCAGGTCGTACGACGCGAAGTGGTACTGCACCTTCGGCACGACGAAGTAGCCGGGCCCGTACACGCCGTATGCGATGTACGGGTTGAAGACGATCCGGTCGCCTTCGGTCGAATCGGCCGTCGTGATGCGGAACCGCGAATAGTCGGCTTCCGCGCCGAAGTCGAAGCCGCCGACGTTGTACTTCGTGTACTTCACGTTCAACTGCGGCTCGCGGCTGTACGGCGCGATCGACGGCGGCAGCGTCTGCCAGTGCTGGTAGCGCGCGAGCACCGACCACGGGCCGTTGTTGTACGTGAGCCCCGCTTCCTGCTGGTACAGCGTCTGCGTCCCGTTGATGAACTGGTTCATCGACCCAAGGTCTTCGGGATAGGTGTTGTCCGAGACCTTGTTGTAATAGACGTAGCCGCCGAACCCGCCGCCGAAGTTCTGCTGGTGCTGCCAGTAGATCGCGTAGCGGTTGCGGTGCGCAAGCCGGTCGTCCGGCAGGTAGTTCGCCGTAAACGTGCCCGAATAGCTGGGCGACAGGTAGCGGAACGTCGCCTCGGTCTGCACGCCGCGCCGCGAGATGATGCGCGGCGTGATCGTCAGGTCGCGGTTCGGCGCGATGTTGAAGTAGTACGGCAGCGACAGCTCGAACCCGTTGTTCGAGTTCATCGAGAACGTCGGCGGCAGCAGGCCGCTGCGGCGCTCGCCCGACAGCGGGAAGGTCATCCACGGGCTCGCGAAGATCGGCACGCCCTGGAAGAACAGCACGCCGTTGCGCGCGGTGCCCTCGTCGGCGCCCGTGTCGAAGTCGAAGCGGCTGCCCTTGATGTACCACGCGGGATGGGTCGCGCACTGGCACGCCGTGTAGGTGCCGTTGACGAACACCGAGCGCTCGCTGTCGAGCAGGTCGACGCGTTCCGCGCTGCCCGAGCCGCCCGTCACGTTGAAGTGATACTTCGGCGCGGTCATGAAGCCCTGGTTCGCCTCGATCTTCAGATGCGCCTCGGGGCCTGCGAACGACGTGCCGCCATTGATCACGCGGACCTGGCCGTACGCGTCGGCCATGTCGGTATCCTGATCGTAGTGGAGCGCGTCGGCCTTCACGACCGCGTCGCCGCGCCGCAGCTCGGCGGAGCCCTTCGCGGCCATGTCCTGCTCGGCGGTGCCGCTCGTATGGTCGGCGATCACGAAGGCGGCCGGCTTCGCACCGTCCTTCAGCGGATGATCCTCGAGCTGCGGTGCGAGACGCAGATCCCACGGCGAGTCGAGCGGCTGCGGCTGCGCGGCCGCGCCCGTCAGCTGCGCGTGCGACACGGCCGGCACGAGGCCGGGCACGGCCAGCAGTGCGAGCGCGAGCCGCCGTTTGCGCGGCGCCCCGTCAGCGGGGAAGACATTCGGGAATAGCGGTTTGGGCGGCATCTATCGTTTGGCGAATCGCCCCTTGTCAACCGCGCCTTCGCGCACGGCCGTCCCGCGCCGTCGAACCGCGACTGCGGCTGAGCGCAAACCGGGGAGGCGATCGGGCGAACGGCGCGACAGGCGGCGGCCTGCACGGCGGAAGCTGACGCGGGGCGCGTCAAAAAAGTCGTGGGGTATTATATGGCAAGACGTTCCCCCCTCCGCCGAGTTTCATGACGCCCCCATCCACCGCCGCTCACCCCGACGCCCGCGTCGACGCGCTCGCCGCCTGGCTGCGCCCGCTCGCCGGCCGCTACGCCCTCGACCTGTCGACCCTCGCGCCCGCGTCGTCGGACGCCAGTTTCCGCCGCTATTTCCGTGTCGCGTCGGCCGCGAGCCCCGGCGGCTCGCTGATCGCCGTCGATGCGCCGCCGCCCGAGAAATGCCGCGAATTCGTGCAGGTCGCGCAGCTGCTCGCCGCCGCCGGCGACCATGTGCCGGAGGTGCTGGCCCACGATTTCGACGCCGGCTTCATGCTCGTGACCGATCTCGGCCGCACCTCGTACATCTCGGTGCTCGATCCGGCCCAGCCGCTCGCCGCGCGGCCGCTGATGCGCGACGCGTTCGACGCGCTGATCCGCTTCCAGCTGACGTCGAAGCCCGACGTGCTGCCGCCGTTCGACGAGGCGTTCCTGCGCCGCGAGATGGAGCTGATGCCCGAATGGTTCGTCGGCCGCCATCTCGGCAAGCCCGTCACCGACGCGATGCGCGGCACGCTCGACCGCACCTTCGCGCTGCTGGTCGCGAGCGCGCACGCGCAGCCGCAGGGCTTCATGCTGCGCGACTTCATGCCGCGCAACCTGATGGTCTGCGAGCCGAACCCGGGCATCCTCGACTTCCAGGACGCCGTCTACGGGCCGCTGACGTACGACGTCGTGTCGCTGCTGCGCGACGCGTTCATCAGCTGGGACGAGGAATTCGAGCTCGACTGCTTCGCGTACTACTGGGAAAAGGCGAAGAAGGCCGGCCTGCCGGTCGATCCCGACTTCGGCGAATTCTACCGGCAGCTCGAATGGATGGGCCTGCAGCGCCACATCAAGGTGCTCGGCCTGTTCGCGCGGATCAACTACCGCGACGGCAAGCCGCACTACCTGGACGACCTGCCGCGCTTCATCGGCTACGCGCGCAAGGTCGCGCTGCGCTACCGGCCGCTCGTGCCGTTCGCGAAGCTGCTCGACGAGCTCGAGGGCAACGCGGCGGCCGAAGTGGGCTATACGTTCTGATCGCGTGACCGCCAGCCGAAGATGACTCCTATCCTGACCACGGCGATGATCTTCGCCGCCGGGCGCGGTGAACGCATGCGCCCGCTGACCGACACCTGCCCGAAGCCGCTGCTCGAAGCGGGCGGCAAGCCGCTGATCGTCTGGCAGATCGAAGGCCTTGCGCGCGCCGGCATCGACACCATCGTCATCAACCACGCATGGCTCGGCGCGCAGATCGAAGCCGCGCTCGGCGACGGCTCGCGCTGGGGCGTGCGGCTGCTGTATTCGGCCGAAGGCGAAGCGCTCGAGACCGCCGGCGGCATCGCGCAGGCGCTGCCGCTGCTCGAGCGCGACGGCCGGCCGACCGTGTTCGTCGCCGTCAGCGGCGACGTGTTCTGCGCGTTCGACTACCGCACGCTCGCGCCGCGCGCCGAACGGATGGCCGCGCTCGATGCGCCGGCGATGCACCTCGTGATGGTGCCGAACCCGCCGTTCCACCCGGCCGGCGACTTCGCGCTGGCGGACGGCCGCCTGTCGCTCGACGGCGCCGCGCGCGTGACGTTCGGCAATATCGGGCTGTACGACACGCGGATGTTCCGCGATCTCGCGCCCGGCACGCGGCGCGCGCTGACGCCGTACTATCGCGCGGCGATCGGAGCCGGCCGCGCGAGCGGCGAGCTGTACGAAGGCATCTGGGAGAACGTCGGCACGCCCGCGCAGCTGGGCGAGCTGGACGCGCGGCTGCGCGCCGCGAAGTAACGGGCCGGCCGCCCGTTCGCGCAGCGCGCCTTGGCGCGCTGCCCCGCCGCTCACGCGGCTTCGGCCTCTTCCCCGCCCGCCGCCGCGCGCTGCTGCTGCAGCGCCCACATCTGCGCGTACAAGCCGTCCGCGCGCACGAGTTCGTCATGCGTGCCGCGCTCGACGATCCTCCCGTGGTCCATCACGAGGATCTGCTGCGCATGCACGACCGTCGACAGCCGGTGCGCGATCACGAGCGTGGTCCGGTGCCGCGCGATCTGGTCGAGTTCGTGCTGGATCGCGCGCTCCGAGCGCGAATCGAGCGCCGACGTCGCCTCGTCGAACAGCAGGATCGGCGGATCCTTCAGCAGCGTGCGCGCGATCGCGACGCGCTGCTTCTCGCCGCCCGACAGCTTGAGCCCGCGCTCGCCGACCGGCGTGTCATAGCCCTTCGGCAGGCTTTCGATGAAGTCGTGGATATGCGCGGCGCGCGCGGCCGCGATCACCTCGTCGCGGGTCGCGGTCGGCCGGCCGTATGCGATGTTGTAGTAGATCGAGTCGTTGAACAGCACGGTGTCCTGCGGCACGATCCCGATCGACGCGCGCAGCGAGTCCTGCGTGACGTCGCGGATGTCCTGCCCGTCGATGCGGATCGCGCCGCCCGCCTGCCGGTCGAGATCGTAGAAGCGAAACAGCAGCCGCGACAGCGTCGACTTGCCCGAGCCGCTGTGGCCGACCACCGCCGTCGTCGTGCCCGCGTCGATCGTGAACGTCACGTCGTGCAGGATCGGCCGCGACGGCTCGTACGCGAAGTTCACGTGCTCGAAGCGCACCTGCGCGCCGGCCACCGCGAGCGGCGGCGCGTCGGGCCGGTCCGCGACTTCCCGCGCGGCCGACAGCAGCCCGAACATCCGGTCCATGTCGGTGAGGCTCTGCTTCAGCTCGCGATAGACGACGCCGAGAAAGTTCAGCGGAATGTACAGCTGCAGCATGAAGGTATTGATCAGCACCAGGTCGCCGAGCGTCAGCTTGCCGGCGAGCACGCCCTGCGTCGCGCGCCACAGGATGAACACGAGCCCGGTGCCGATGATCGCCTGCTGGCCGAAGTTCAGCACCGACAGCGAATTCTGCGAGCGGATCGCGGCCTTGCGGTAGCGGCGCAGGTTCTCGTCGTAGCGCTGCGCTTCCCATTCCTCGTTGCCGAAATACTTGACCGTCTCGTAGTTGATCAGCGAATCGATCGCGCGCGAATTGGCGCGCGAGTCGAGTTCGTTCATCGTGCGGCGAAAGTGCGTGCGCCAGTTCGTGACCTTCACGGTGAACACGATGTACGTGATCAGCGCGGCGAAGGTCACGTACGCGTAATAGGCCTCGTACTTGACGACGAAGAAGCCGAGCACGAGCCCGACCTCGACGAGCGTCGGCAGGATGCTGTACAGCGAATACGAGATCAGCTGCTGGATGCCGCGCGTGCCGCGCTCGATGTCGCGCGACATGCCGCCGGTCTGGCGTTCGAGGTGAAAGCGCAGCGACAGCCCGTGCAGATGCCGGAACACCTGCAGCGCGAGCTGGCGCACCGCGCTCTCGGTGACCTTCGAGAACAGGATCTCGCGCAGCTCGGTAAACAGCGACGTCGACAACCGCACCAGCGCATACGCGATCACCAGCAGCCCGACGCCGCCCGCGAGCACGACGCCGGCCGACTGCTCCGCGCGACCGAGCGCGGTGAGCTGCTGCACGGCCGACAGATGGTCGACGATGCGCTTCATCACGACCGGCACGCCGAGGTTCGCGACCTTCGCGCCGATCAGGCAGCCGAGCGCGAGCGCGACGCGCCATTTGTAGGTCGCGAGATACGGCAGCAGCGAACGGATCGTCTGCCAGTCGTTGCGAGGCCCGGTCGAAGCCGGCGCGGGCTCGCCGGAAGCGGGAAATCGGCGCATGGGGGAAGGATGGCGGCAGTGCGGGCCGGGTGCATCGGCGGCCGGCTTGCCTGCTTTCTCGTACAATTTGCGAACGTTGTATTGTCGCAGAAGCCGTCTGGCGCCGCTGCCGGCGCCCTCGCCGGCCGGCGCCCAGCCGGCGCATTGATTACAGGATGAAAGCCTCCAACATGACCGATTCGACCCTCGAACTTCCGCAAAAGCAGCCCGCGCTGCGCGTCGTCCCGCAACCGCACGACGCGAACGTCCACGGCGACGTGTTCGGCGGCTGGATCATGTCGCAGGTCGACATCGCCGGCTCGATTCCGGCGAGCCAGCGCGCGAACGGCCGCGTCGCGACGGTCGCGGTCAATTCGTTCGTGTTCAAGCAGCCGGTGTTCGTCGGCGACCTGCTGAGCTTCTTCGCCACCATCACGCGCACCGGCAACACGTCGATCACGGTCGACGTCGAGGTGTACGCGCAGCGCATGCGCCTGATGGGCGAAGTCGTGAAAGTCACCGAGGCGACGCTCACCTACGTCGCGACCGGCCCCGACCGCAAGCCGCGTCCGCTGCCGCCGCTCTGACGGCGCCGGCGCGCCGTGCTCAGTGCGGCGCGGCGAGCCCGAACTCGCGCATCGCGGGCAGGAAATCGTGATTGAGTTTCGGCTTGCGCGACAGCTTCATCAGCACGTAGCGCTGGAACGGCGCGAGCTGCTGCCATTGCCCGAGCGCGGGCGCCGGCAGCCCGGCCAGCGCGCTCTGCTGCACCAGCGCGTCCGGCACCGTTTCGGTGGTGCGCCAGGCCGGCTGCTCGTCCGGCTGGAACCACGACGGTTCGAGATCCGCGTGCGTGCGCAGCATCTCGAACAGCGCATGGTCGAAGTTCGGCTCGATCGCGGCGTCCTCGTCGGCCGGAAAGCGCGCGAGCAGCCTGCGATCCTCGAGCGGCAGCATCTGCCACTGTTCGAGCGAGATCCGCAGACCGAAGCGGTCGAGATTGAAACGCACGATCATCGGGATGTATTTGAGGTTTTCCGACGATTCGTGTTCGAAATTGAATAGCAACGGTGCGTCGCTGAGTCCCATGATCGTTACCTGACGTGGCGGATGCCGGCGCGGCCGGCCTGCCTGAGGTATTTTAGAACCTCTGCGCGCGTCCGGCGGCGTCATCGCCGCGACGGCCGTGCCGCAAATCAACGGGAGTGCTCGTGAATCCGATTGAAACCGCCGAACCGCGCGGCGCGATCGAACTGTCCGTGCAGCGCACGCGCGGCGGCGCGGTCGTCACCGCGCACGACTACGTCGGCCAGGAATGGCCGGTCGCGCTCGTCTTCAACGGCATTTCGCATGCGGTGATGATGTGCACGCCGTGCGACCTCGAGGCGTTCGCGGTCGGTTTCGCGATCTCGGAAGGGATCGTCGAGCGCGGCAGCGACATCAAGGACATCGAGGTGTTCCTGCATGCCGACGCACCGCTGCCGTATGCGGAAGTGCATCTGGAGGTCGTCCAGCAGGCGTTTGCCGCGCTGAAGGACCGGCGCCGCGCGCTCGCCGGCCGTACCGGCTGCGGCGTGTGCGGGATCGAAAGCATCGACCTGCTCGACCTCGCGCCCGAGCGCGTGCCCGATACCGGCTTTCTCGCGCGCCTCGCGCCCGACGCGCTGTCGCGCGCGGCGCACGCGCTGCCCGCGCACCAGACGCTCACGCAACTGACCGGCGGCCTGCACGCGGCCGCATGGTGCGACGCAACAGGCGCGATCCGCACCGCGTTCGAGGATGTCGGCCGCCACAATGCGCTGGACAAGCTGATCGGCTCGCTCGTGCTGTCGCGCGCCGACACCACCGACGGCTTCGTGTTCCTGTCGAGCCGCGCGAGCTACGAGCTGGTGCGCAAGGCCGCGCGCGTCGGCATCCCGATGGTCGCGACCATTTCCGCGCCGTCGTCGCTCGCGATCGACATCGCGAAAGCGGCCGGCCTGCGCCTCGTCAGCTTCTGCCGCGAAACCGGCCACGTCGACTACGGCACCGCGTGAGCGCGCGGCGCCGCGCCGTCCGTCAGTCGAACTGACGGAAATCCGGCTTGCGCTTCTCGAAGAACGCCGTCATCGCCTCGCGCGCTTCGGGCGCGCGCAGCATCGCGGCGAAATGGCCGGCCTCCTCGGTCATCCGCGCGGCAACGGTCACGCCGCCCGTATCCTTCAGCAGCGCCTTCGTCACGCGCAGCGACGACGCCGGCAGCGCCGCGAGCTTCGCGGCCTGCTTCGCGGCGAACGCGTCCAGTTCGGCCGCCGGCAGCACGCGGTTGACGATGCCGATCCGGTGCGCCTCCAGCGCATCGAACGCCTCGCCGAGCAGCAGCTTCTCGGCCGCGACCTGATGGCCGGCGAGGCGCGGCAGCAGCACGCTCGACGCGGCTTCCGGGCACAGCCCGAGCTGCGCGAACGGCAGCGAGAACGTCGCGGTGTCGGCCGCGTAGACGAGGTCGCAGTGCAGCAGCATCGTCACGCCGACGCCGATCGCGATGCCCGGCACCGCCGCGACGACCGGCTTGCTCGCACCGCTGATGCGCGCGAGAAACTGGAAGACCGACGCGTTCTCGTCCTTCGGCGGCGACTTCAGGAAGTCCTCGAGATCGTTCCCCGCGCTGAAGTTGCCGTCGCTGCCGCGCAGCAGGATCGCGCGGACCGCCTTGTCCTCCTGCGCGTCGGCCAGCGCATCGGCCATCGTCTGATACATCGCCGCCGTCAGCGCGTTCTTCTTCGCCGGGCGCGCGATCGTGATCGTCATCACGCCATCGGCGCGTTCCACCAGGATATCCGTCACTACCGTCTCCTTTGACTGTCCTCTGTCGGAATGAAAAAGCGGTGCGCAAGCTCGTGGCTCGCGCACCGCCGTCGCTACCGTGCCGTCCTGCTTACAGGCGTTCGATGATGCCCGCGGCGCCCATGCCGGTGCCGACGCACATCGTGACCATCCCGTACTTCAGGTTGCGGCGGCGCAGGCCGTGCACGACGGTCGCCGCGCGGATCGCGCCGGTCGCGCCGAGCGGGTGGCCGAGCGCGATCGCGCCGCCGACCGGGTTGACCTTCGACGGGTCGAGGCCGAGATCGCGGATCACCGCCAGCGACTGCGCGGCGAACGCCTCGTTCAGCTCGATCCAGTCGAGATCGTCCTGCTTCAGGCCCGCGGCCTTCAGCGCGGCCGGAATCGCTTCCTTCGGGCCGATGCCCATGATTTCCGGCGGCACGCCGCGCACCGCGAAGCTCACGAAGCGCGCGAGCGGCGTCAGGTTGAACTGCTTGAGCACCTTCTCCGACACGACGAGCAGCGCACCCGCGCCGTCCGACGTCTGCGAGCTGTTGCCGGCCGTGACCGAGCCCTTGTTCGCGAACACCGCGCGCAGCTTCGCGAGGCCTTCGATCGACGTATCGGCGCGCGGGCCTTCGTCGAGCGCGATCTCGCGCGTCTTCACGTCGACTTCGCCGCTCGCGAGGTTCGGGAAGCGCTCGGTGATCGTGTACGGCGCGATCTCGTCACCGAACTCGCCGGCCTGCTGCGCGGCGAGCGCCTTGCGGTGCGATTCGACCGAGAACGCGTCCTGGTCTTCGCGGCTGACCTTCCACTGCTCGGCGACGCGCTCGGCCGTCAGGCCCATCCCGTATGCGATGCCGAAGTCTTCGCTGCGATCGAAGATGTGCGGCGACATCGACGGCTTGTTGCCCATCATCGGCACCATGCTCATCGATTCGCAGCCGCCCGCGAGCAGCGCGTCCGACTCGCCGACGCGGATGCGGTCGGCCGCCATCGCCAGCGCGGTGATGCCCGACGCGCAGAAGCGGTTGACCGTCACGCCGCCGACCGTCTGCGGCAGGCCCGCGAGCAGCGCGCCCATGCGCGCGACGTTCAGGCCCTGCTCCGCTTCCGGAATCGCGCAGCCGATGATCGCGTCCTCGATCAGCTTCGTGTCGAAGCCGGGCACCTGCGCGACCGTCGACTTGATCGCATGCACCAGCAGCTCGTCCGGCCGCGTGTTCTTGAAGACACCGCGCGGGGCCTTGCCGATCGGCGTGCGGCTGGCGGCGACGATGTATGCGTCTTGCAGTTGTTTGCTCATTTGAAACTCCTTGCCTTATCGCTCGCTCAGTTACGCACCGGCTTGCCGGTCTGCAACATGCCCATGATCCGTTCCTGCGTCTTCTGCGTGCCGAGCAGCTCGACGAACGCGCGACGCTCGAGCGCCAGCAGCCATTCCTCGTCGACCAGGCTGCCCGCCTCGACGTCGCCGCCGCACACCGCTTCGGCGATGCGGCTCGCGATCAGGTAGTCGTGGTCGCTGATGAAGCGGCCGTCGCGCATGTTGACGAGCTGCGCCTTGATCGTCGAGATTGCCGAGCGGCCCGCGACCGGCACGTCCTTCGCCTTCAGCGGCGCGCGATAGCCGGTAGCGGCGAGGGCGCGCGCTTCCTTCTTCGCGACGTCGAGCAGCTCGAACACGTTGAACACGATCGTGTCGGACGGCTTCACGTAGCCCATCGCGCGCGCATCGTGCGCCGACGACGATACCTTCGCCATCGCCGCGTTCTCGAACGACTTCGTGACGAACTTCAGGATGTCGGTGGTCGCGTTCGCGGCGGTGGCGGCGTCCGCGGCGCGCAGCGCCGCTTCCTTCAGGCCGCCGCCGGCCGGCACGAGGCCGACGCCCACTTCGACGAGGCCGATGTAGCTCTCGACGTGCACGACGCGCTTCGCGCTGTGCAGCATCAGCTCGCACCCGCCGCCGAGCGCGATGCCCGACACGGCCGCGACGACCGGCACGTTCGCGTACTTCACGCGCATCATGCCGTCCTGGAACTTCTTCACGAACGGCTCGATGCCCTTCGCGCCGCCCATCATGAAAGCGGGCATCGCCTCCTCGAGGTTCGCGCCGGCCGAGAACGGGCCGCCCGGCGTGCCGAGCTTCAGCGAGGTCGGCTGCCAGATCACGACGCCCTTGTAGTCCTTCTCCGCGAGTTCGATCGCCTGCACGAGGCCGTCGATCACGCTCGGCCCGATCGTGTTCATCTTCGACTTGAACGACACGATCACGACGTCGTCCTCGCCCGCGCGGTCGTCGACCCAGGCGCGCACTGCGTCGGTCTCGAACAGCGTCTTGCCGTAGGTCTTCGGATCCGCGCCGGCTTCACCGAGCAGCGGCGCACGGAACACCTGCTTCCGATAGACGGCGAGATCCGAACGCGGCACGAAGCGCTTCGACGCCGGCGCCCACGAGCCTTCGGCCGTGTGCACGCCGCCCTTCTCGGCGACCGCGCCTTCGAGCACCCACGACGGCAGCGGCACGTTCGCGAGCGCCTTGCCGGCCGCGATGTCTTCCTGCACCCACTCGGCGACCTGCTTCCAGCCGGCGGCCTGCCAGCCTTCGAACGGGCCTTCGTTCCAGCCGAAGCCCCAGCGGATCGCGAGGTCGACGTCGCGCGCGTTGTCGGCGATCGATTCGAGATGCACGCCGATGTAATGGAACACGTCGCGGAAGATCGACCACAGGAACTGCGCATGCGGATGGTTGGTCTCGCGCAGCAGCTTCAGGCGCTCGGCCGGCGGACGCTTCAGGATGCGCGCGACGGTTTCGTCGGCCTTCGCGCCCGAATCGACGTAGCTGCCCGTCTTCGCGTCGAGCACCTTGATCGCCTTGCCTTCCTTCTTGTAGAAGCCGCCGCCCGTCTTCTGGCCGAGCGCGCCCTGCTTCACCAGCTCGGCGAGCACGGCGGGCGTCTGGTAGACCGGGAAGAACGGATCGTCGGCGAGGTTGTCCTGCATCGTCTTGATCACGTGCGCCATCGTGTCGAGGCCGACCACGTCCGCGGTGCGGAACGTCGCCGACTTCGCGCGGCCGAGGCGGCTGCCCGTCAGGTCGTCGACTTCGTCGAAGCGCAGCCCGAACTTGCCGGCCTCGGCGATCACCGCGAGGATCGAGAAGATGCCGACGCGGTTCGCGATGAAGTTCGGCGTATCCTTCGCGCGCACCACGCCCTTGCCGACGACGCTCGTCAGGAACGTCTCGAGCTGGTCGAGGATTTCCGGACGCGTATGCGCGGTCGGGATCAGCTCGACGAGGTGCATGTAGCGCGGCGGGTTGAAGAAGTGCACGCCGCAGAAGCGTGCCTTCAGCTCGTCCGAGAAACCTTCGGACAACTTCGTGATCGACAGGCCTGACGTGTTGGTCGCGAAGATCGCGTTCGGCGCGATGTGCGGCGCGACCTTCTTGTACAGGTCGTGCTTCCAGTCCATCCGCTCGGCGATCGCCTCGATCACGACGTCGCACTCGGCGAGCTTCGCGATGTCGTCCTCGTAGTTCGCGGCCTCGAGGTATTTCGCGTCTTCCTTCACGCCGAACGGCGCGGGCGACAGCTTCTTCAGGTTCTCGATCGCCTTCAGCGCGATCGCATTCTTCGGGCCTTCCTTGGCCGGCAGGTCGAACAGCAGCACGGGCACGCGCGCATTGACGAGATGCGCGGCGATCTGCGCGCCCATCACGCCGGCGCCCAGCACGGCGACCTTGCGAATCAGGAAATTGCTCACGGGATGTCTCCGGATAATGTCGTGCAGCGCGGATTGGGTGGGCTGCACGGCGAAGTGAGTACCAGGAACCGTTGCGTTCGGGCGGCGCGCTCGCGCACCGCCCGGACTCGCGTCAGAACAGCGATTCGTCGACTTCCATCAGCGTCTTCGAACCGGCGCGCGCGGCGCGGATCGTCGCGGCCGTTTCCGGCAGCAGGCGCGCGAAGTAGAAGCGCGCCGTCGCGAGCTTCGACTTGTAGAACGGATCGCCCGACGCTTCGTTGTCGAGCGCGAGGCGCGCCATGCGGGCCCAGAAGTACGAGAACACGAGGTGACCGACGGTGCGCAGGTACGGCACGGCGGCGGCGCCGACTTCGTCCGGGTTCTGCATCGCCTTCATGCCGATTTCCATCGTCAGCTTCTGCACCTTCTCGCCGATGTCGGCGAGCGGGTTGATGAACTCGGACATTTCGGGCTTCACGCCTTCCGCCTCGACGAAGTCGGACACGAGCTTGCCGAACTTCTTCAGCTTCGCGCCCATGTCGCCGAGCACCTTGCGGCCCAGCAAGTCGAGCGACTGGATCGAGTTGGTGCCTTCGTAGATCATGTTGATCCGCGCGTCGCGCACGTACTGCTCCATGCCCCACTCGGAGATGAAGCCGTGGCCGCCGTAGATCTGCATCGCGTGGTTGGTCGACTCGAACGCGTTGTCGGTCAGGAACGCCTTGATGATCGGCGTGAGCAGCGCGACGAGGTCGGCCGCTTCCTTGCGCACCGCTTCGTCGGCGTGCGACAGCTCCTTGTCGATCTGCAGCGCGGACCAGTACGTGAACGCGCGCGCGCCTTCCGCGTAGGCCTTCTGCGTGAGCAGCATGCGACGCACGTCCGGGTGCACGATGATCGGGTCGGCCGGCTTGTCCGGCGCCTTCGGGCCCGTCAGCGAGCGCATCTGCAGACGCTCCTTCGCATACGCGAGCGAGTTCTGGTAAGCGACTTCGGTGAGGCCGAGGCCCTGCATGCCGACGCCCAGGCGCGCGGCGTTCATCATCACGAACATCGCGTTGAGGCCCTTGTTCGGCTCGCCGACCATCCAGCCCTTCGCGTTGTCGAGGTTCATCACGCAGGTCGAGTTGCCGTGGATGCCCATCTTGTGTTCGATCGAGCCGCACTTGATGCCGTTGCGCTCGCCCGGCTCGCCGGCCGCGTCGGGGATGAACTTCGGCACGATGAACAGCGAGATCCCCTTCGTGCCCTGCGGCGCGTCCGGCAGGCGCGCGAGCACGAGGTGGATGATGTTCTTCGACATGTCGTGCTCGCCGCTCGAGATGAAGATCTTCGTGCCGCTGATCGAGTACGAGCCGTCGCCGTTCGGTTCCGCCTTGGTGCGCAGGATGCCGAGGTCGGTGCCGCAGTGCGGCTCGGTCAGGCACATCGTGCCGGTCCATTCGCCCGACACGAGCTTCGGCAGATACTGCTGCTGCAGTTCCGGCGCGCCGTGCGCGTGCAGGCATTCGTAGGCGCCGTGCGACAGGCCCGGATACATCGTCCATGCCTGGTTCGCCGAGTTCAGCATTTCGTACAGCGCGTTGTTCACGAACGCGGGCAGGCCCTGGCCGCCGTATTCCGGATCGCAGCCGAGCGCCGGCCAGCCGGCCTCGACGTACTGCTGATACGCTTCCTTGAAGCCGGTCGGCGTCTTCACGACGCCGTCGCCTTCATACGTGCAGCCTTCGCGGTCGCCGACCTGGTTCAGCGGAAACAGCACCTCGGCGCAGAACTTGCCCGCCTCTTCGAGGACCTGGTTGATCGTGTCGGCGTCGAGATCCGCATGCTTGGGCATTTGCTTGAGCTCGGCTTCGACGTTCAGAAGCTCGTGCAACACGAATTGCATGTCGCGCAGCGGCGCGGCGTACTGTCCCATGACTCTCTCCAAAGGTGGGCAAACGGCTCGAGCTCCAGGCGGGCGGATCACGCGCCGCTAACGGCTCTCGCTCTGATACGAAACAATCGTCTTTTCCAGCGCGGCCCACGTGAGGCGCACCGCATCCGGCGAATGCAGGAAGCGCGCATCGTGATGCAGGCCGAGCGTGAAGCTGTACAACTCGAAGAGCATCAGGTCCGGATCGGTATCCGCACGCAGATGCCCCTCTTTCATCGCCTGCGAAATGGCGCGCAGCAACGCGGCGCGCCAGGCCGTCACGCTCGCGATCAGCTGCTCGCGCACGGGGCTGTCCGGCCGGTCGTCGTACTCGACGGCGCCGCTGATGTAGATGCATCCGGTCGTCACCTCCTGGATGCGCTTCTCGATCCAGCGCGCCAGCATCGCCCGCAGGCGCGGCAGACCGCGCGGCTCGCGCAGGCTCGGAAAGAACACCTCGTTTTCGAAACGATGGTGATACTCGCGGACGACCTCGACCTGCAGGTCCTCGCGCGATCCGAAGTGCGCGAACACGCCGCTCTTGCTCATCTGCATCCGTTCGGCCAGCAGGCCGATCGTCAGCCCCTCCAGCCCGTCACGGCTGGCGAGGTCCAAAGCAGCTTCGAGTATCGCGGCACGCGTCTGTTCGCCTTTTCGCATAGCTTTTTCTGTCACCGTTCGGGGGTTCAAATAAAATCGAACGGCCGTACTATTATTGGGTGCGACCGCCCGCGGAAACAAGGAAATTATTAGAAACCGGTGTCTAACCGAGCCGCTATTTTGCGCGATTCCGGCGGCGCCGGAGCGGCTTTTCCGCACGAACGTGCGGTCTTTTTTGAAGTGTGCGCTTAATCGTAGCTGCCGACCGTCAGCGCCTTCATCACGATGCGGTATGTCGTGTACGCGAGCCAGTTCAGGATACGCTCTCCGAGCGGGCGCGCCGCATAGAGTGCGGGGTCGATCTCGCGGCCGTCCTCGAACGCGGCCGCGATCGCGTCGCGCAGCTCGTTCGTGATTTCGTCGTAACGGACCAGCACGACATTGGCCTCATTGTTCAGCATCAGGCTCAGGGCGTCCAGATTCGACGAGCCGACCGTCGCCCAATTGTCGTCGATCACGGCCACCTTGCCGTGCAGCATCGTCTTGTCGTATTCCGCCACGCGCACGCCTGCGCGCAACAGCGCGCGATAGAGGAACGGCACGGCCGTATCGAGCGCCGCGAATTCCTTGCGGCCGATCAGGACCCGCACGTCGACGCCGCGCCGCGCGGCGCCGGTCAGCGCGCGGCGCAGCTTGCGGCCCGGCATGAAGTACGGGTTCGCGACCAGGATCCGCTGGCGCGCCCGGCCGATCGCCGCGAGATACGCCTTCTCGATCGTGCGGCGGTTGACGACGTTGTCGCGCGCGACGAACGCGACGCTCGGCTCGGTCACGACGCGCAGCGCGCCGGCCTTGATCCATCGATGGCTGCGCATCCAGCGCCGGAACATCTCCGGAAACGCTTCGCCGCCGTGCAGCCCGGCCGCGTACTGCGCATACGGCTTGTGGCCGAACAGGATCCGGTGCCACTGCAGTTCGAACGCGGCGCGCACGTCCGACACGGCGGGCCCCGTCATCTCGACCGCGAAATCCCAGCGCGGATGCGTCAGCGTCGTGCCGTTCTGCGCGTAGTCGTCGACGATGTTGATGCCGCCGCAGAACGCGGCGTCGAGATCGATCACCGCGAGCTTGCGGTGCGTGCGCGAGAAGCCGAAGCGCCCGAACAGGTAGCGGTTGTAGATGCAGTGTTCGATGCCGGCGTCCGCCCACGCGTCGAACAGCGGCGTGCGCGCGGTGCCGACGCCGTCGGTGATCACGCGCACGCGCACGCCGCGCTGCGCGGCGCGGATCAGCGCATCCGACACCAGGCGGCCCGCCGCGTCGTCGCAGAAAATGTAGGTTTCGAGCATCACCTGCTCGCGCGCGGCATCGATGCGGTCGATCAGCGCGGGGAAGAACTCGCCGCCGCCCTCGCACAGCCGCACCGTGTTGCCTGTCGTGAACGCGAGCCGCGACGCGGAGCCACGCTCCTGCAGGAACATCTGCCGCAGCTGTGCAAAACGCTTGCGGGCCTCCGCCGTCATGCGGACGCGCCGTGTTGCGCGAGCGCCGCGCGCACGGGCAGTTGCAGGATCGCTTCGGCGTTCGACGGCGAGAAGCAGCGCGCGGCGGCGTCGCGATACGGCAGCCACGCGTAGTCGACATGTTCGCGCGGCGACAGCGTCACGGCGACGCGGCGCGGCACGCACAGGCCGAACCAGTGCTCGGTGTTGCGCGTGACGCCCGGCGCGTAGCGGTGCAGGTACTGCGGGTAGATCGTGTATTCGATCCGGTGCTGCCAGTCGACGAGCGCGTCGCGCGGCACCTCCGGCGTACCGACCACGATGCCGGTCTCCTCGGCCACCTCGCGCGCGGCGGTGAGCGCCAGCGGCTCGTCGGGCGTGTCCTTCGATCCCGTCACCGACTGCCAGAAGTCGGTCTGGTCGGCGCGCTTGATCACCAGCACGTCGAGCTCCGGGGTGTAGATCACGACGAGAACGGATTCGGGGATTTTCGGCGGCTTCGTCATCTTTGTTTCATACGGCAGGGCCGCGCCGGCGGCTCGCGCCCCCGAACGTGCGGCAGGTGCTGCGACTGTACCGCAAAAAGCGAAAAAGGCGCCACGGCGCCTTTTTCTTCGAGCGATGTGCGCGTGACCGCGCACACCACGATGCACGAACGCGCGTTACGCCTTCGGCTGCTCCGGTTGACGCAGGCGGATGTGCAGTTCGCGCAGCTGACGCTCGTCGACCGGGCTCGGCGCCTGCGTGAGCAGATCCTGCGCGCGCTGCGTCTTCGGGAACGCGATCACGTCGCGGATCGAATCGGCGCCGGCCATCATCGTGACGATGCGGTCCAGGCCGAAGGCGATGCCACCGTGCGGCGGCGCGCCGTACTGCAGCGCGTCGAGCAGGAAGCCGAACTTCGCCTGCGCTTCCTCGGCGCCGATCTTCAGCGCGCGGAACACCTTGCTCTGCACTTCCTCGCGGTGGATACGCACCGAGCCGCCGCCGATTTCCCAGCCGTTCAGCACCATGTCGTAGGCCTTCGCGAGGCAGCGGCCCGGGTCGGTCTCGAGATACTCGAGGTGCTCGTCCTTCGGGCTGGTGAACGGATGGTGCGCGGCGACGTAGCGTGCGTCTTCGTCGTCGTATTCGAACATCGGGAAGTCGACGACCCACAGCGGCTTCCAGCCGGCTTCGACGAGGCCGTTCGCCTTGCCGAATTCGGAATGGCCGATCTTCAGGCGCAGCGCGCCGAGGCTGTCGTTGACGACCTTCGCGCGGTCGGCCGCGAAGAAGATGATGTCGCCGTCTTCAGCGCCGGTGCGCTCGAGGATCGCCGCGATCGATGCGTCGTGCAGGTTCTTGACGATCGGGCTTTGCAGGCCGTCGCGGCCCTTCGCCTTCTCGTTGACCTTGATCCAGGCGAGGCCCTTCGCGCCGTAGATGCGCACGAATTCCGTGTAGCCGTCGATGTCGCCGCGCGACAGCTCGGCGCCCTTCGGCACGCGCAGCGCCGCGACGCGGCCGTCCTTCGCATTGGCCGGCGTGCTGAACACCTTGAAGTCGACGTCCTTCATCGCGTCGGTCAGCTCGGTGAATTCGAGCTTCACGCGCAGGTCCGGCTTGTCCGAGCCGAAACGCGCCATCGCTTCCGAGTACGGCATCACCGGGAATTTCTCGTCGAGCGCGACGTCGATCGTCGTCTTGAAGATGTGACGGATCATGTCCTCGAACAGGTCGCGGATTTCCTGTTCGCCGAGGAACGACGTCTCGCAGTCGATCTGCGTGAATTCCGGCTGGCGGTCGGCGCGCAGGTCTTCGTCGCGGAAGCACTTGGTGATCTGGTAGTAGCGATCGAAGTTCGCGACCATCAGCAGCTGCTTGAACAGCTGCGGCGACTGCGGCAGCGCGAAGAACTGGCCGGCGTTCACGCGCGACGGCACCAGGTAGTCGCGCGCGCCTTCCGGCGTGCTCTTCGTCAGCATCGGCGTTTCGATGTCGATGAAGCCCTGCTCGTCGAGATACTTGCGCGCCTCGATCGCGACGCGGTAGCGCAGGCGCAGGTTGTGCTGCATCTGCGGGCGGCGCAGGTCGAGCACGCGGTGCGTGAGGCGCGTCGTTTCCGACAGGTTGTCGTCGTCGAGCTGGAACGGCGGCGTGATCGACGCGTTCAGCACGTTCAGCTCGTGGCACAGCACCTCGATCTTGCCGCTCTTCAGGCCCGCGTTGACCGTGCCATCCGGACGGTTGCGCACGAGCCCCTTCACCTGCACGCAGAACTCGTTGCGCACGCCTTCGGCGGTCGCGAACATTTCCGCGCGATCCGGGTCGCACACGACCTGCACCAGGCCTTCACGATCGCGCAGGTCGATGAAGATCACACCGCCGTGATCGCGGCGGCGCTGCACCCAGCCGCACAGCGACACGGTTTGGCCCAGCAGGTGTTCGGTCACGAGACCGCAGTATTCAGTACGCATCGACATGATGTTTGCTTTCGTTCGGTTTGATCAACGGGTGCCGCAACGCGCGGCCCGGGCGATGATTCTTGGCTTACAGCGGCGGCTCGACGGGGCGGCGGGCGGGCGCCGGAACCGGCGCCGGAGGCGCCACGACGCCCATCGAGACGATGTACTTGAGCGCGGCATCGACCGACATGTCGAGTTCGATGACTTCGCTCTTCGGCAGCATCAGGAAGAAGCCCGACGTCGGGTTCGGCGTCGTGGGCACGTACACGCTCACGTACTCTTCCGTCAGATGGTTGACCACGTCGCCGCCGGGCGCGCCGGTCAGAAACGCGATCGTATACGAGCCGCGACGCGGGTATTCGATCAGCAGCGCCTTGCGGAATGCGTTACCGCTGCTCGACAGCAGCGTGTCCGACACCTGCTTGACGCTCGTGTAGATCGGTCCGACGACCGGGATGTGACGCACGACCGCGTTCCACCACGTGACGAGCTTCTGGCCGATGAAGTTCTGCGTGGCCAGCCCGACGACGAAGATGAACGCGAGCGTCAGCACCGCGCCGATGCCCGGCAGGTGGAAGCCGAGCATCCGCTCCGGCTGCCACGATTCGGGCAGCAGCAGCAGCGTCTGGTCCATCGTGCCGATGATGAGGCCGAGCACCCACAGCGTAATCGCGAGCGGGACGAGAACCAGCAGGCCGGTCAGAAACACCGATTTCAGGGTCGTCTTTTTCATCATCTGCCGTCAATGGACCGCGCCGGCGGCGCGAAATGGGCGCGGCCCGGCGGGGCCGCGACTGTCAACTGCTGGCGGCGGCGGGCGCCGCGGCCGGTGCCGGCGCGGCGCTCGTCGTCGTGCTTTCGGCCGCCGGCGCAGCGGCGGGCGCGGCCGCTGCCGCGTCGCCCGGCGACGCCGCTGCCGGCGCGCTGGTGCCGCCCGAGCCGCCGCGGAAATCGGTGACATACCAACCGGAACCCTTGAGCTGGAAGCCCGCGGCAGTCACCTGCTTGCGAAAGGCATCCTTCCCGCATTCCGGGCATTGCGACAACGGCGCGTCGCTCATCTTCTGGAGCACGTCCTTCGCGAAACCGCACGCTTCGCATCGATAGGCGTAGATCGGCATGATATTTTTCCCGCAGAAACTGGAAACGGCTTGCAAAACCTTGAATTATAGCCGAAACCTCGGCGCGCCCCGGCAACCGGCGCGACATCGGGGCCTCAGCGGCGACGCCACGTAAGCCAGCGTTCATGCCCTTCGAACACGGCCAGCGAATCGGCCACCGGCAGATCGTCGACCAGTTCGAAGTGCGGCGCGAGCAGCGCGTCGAGTTCGTCGCGCCGGATCCCGAACGGCGGCCCCTTCGGCTTGTCCATCACGAAGAAGTAGCCGGCCAGCAATGCGCCCTTCGGCAGCAGCGCGGCCATCGTCGCCGCGTAGTCGGCGCGCCGCGCCGGCGGCAGCGCGCACAGGAACGCGCGCTCGTAGACCCACTGCACGTCGAACGGCGGCCGGTACGCGAAGAAATCGGCCTGCTCGACCACGTCCGCGTGCGCACCGAGCTGCGCCTTCGCGGTCGCCACCGCCTGCGCGGCGAAATCGATCGCGCGCACCGGCCAGCCGGCCCGCGCGAGCCAGCCGGCTTCCTGCGCGCTGCCGCAGCCGGGAATCAGCACCGCGCACGGCCCGAGCCGCGCCGCGAACGCGCGAAAGCCTTCCGGCACGCCGCCGAACTCCCAGGGCGTCACGCCGCGCGCGAAGCGCTCGTCCCAGAACGATGCGTCGCCCGGGTCGCGCGTCGAGAAATCGGCCGACGCCGGCACATTCGGTTGTTTCGGATCGGACATCGCCGTGCTCCTTTCGGTCACGCGCCGTACGCGAGCGCGAGCAGCACGCGCGCGACGAGCGCCCCGACGCCGACGGCGAGGCCGAAGATCAGCAGCGCCTGCAGCAGCCGGTTGGTTCGTTTCTGCTCGACGAGAATCTGCCGCATCAGGTCCTCGCTTGCCGCGCGCGGCGCGTTGTGGCGCGCGGCCATCGCATGGTGGATCAGGCGCGGCAGCTGCGGCAGCGTCTTGCTCCACTGCGGCGCCTCGACCTTGAAGCGCTCGTACCAGCCGCGCAGGCCGATCTGCTCGGTCATCCAGCGTTCGAGGTACGGCTTCGCGGTCTTCCACAGGTCGAGCTCGGGATCGAGCGAGCGGCCCAGCCCCTCGACGTTCAGCATCGTCTTCTGCAACAGCACGAGCTGCGGCTGGATCTCGACGTTGAAGCGGCGCGACGTCGAGAACAGCCGCATCAGCACCTGCCCGAGCGAGATGTCCTTCAGCGCGCGGTCGAAATACGGCTCGCACACCGCGCGAATCGCGCTTTCCAGCTCCTCGACGCGCGTCTCGGGCGGCACCCAGCCCGATTCGAGGTGCAGCGTCGCGACGCGATGGTAGTCGCGCTTGAAGAACGCGAGGAAGTTCTGCGCGAGGTAGTTCTTGTCGAAGTCGGACAGCGCGCCGATGATCCCGAAATCGAGCGCAATATAGCGGCCGAACGTGTCCGGCGCGAGACTCACCTGGATGTTGCCCGGATGCATGTCCGCGTGGAAGAAGCCGTCGCGGAACACCTGCGTGAAGAAGATCTCGACGCCTTCGCGCGCGAGCTTCTTGATGTCGACGCCCGCCGCGCGCAGCGTCTCGACCTGGCTGATCGGCACGCCGGTCATGCGCTCCATCACGAGCACCTGCGACGTCGAGAAATCCCAGAACATCTCCGGCACGAGCAGCAGGTCGAGGCCCGCGAAGTTGCGGCGCAGCTGGCTGCCGTTCGCGGCCTCGCGCATCAGGTCGAGCTCGTCGTGCAGGTACTTGTCGAATTCGGCGACGACCTCGCGCGGCTTCAGGCGCCGGCCGTCGGCCCACAGGCGTTCGGCCCAGGTCGCGATGTCGCGCATCAGCGCGAGATCGGAGTCGATCACCGGCAGCATGTTCGGGCGCAGCACCTTGACGGCGACGGCCTTGCCCGCGTGCTGACCCTGCTTCAGTTTCGCGAAATGCACCTGCGCGATCGACGCACTCGCGATCGGCTCGCGCTCGAATTCGTCGAAGATCTCGTCGACCGGCGCGCCGAGCGACTTCTCGATGATCGCGATCGCGACCGACGAGTCGAACGGCGGCACCTGGTCCTGCAGCTTCGCGAGCTCGTTCGCGAAGTCGACCGACAGCAGGTCGCGGCGCGTCGACAGCACCTGGCCGAACTTCACGAAGATCGGGCCGAGGCTTTCGAGCGCATGGCGCAGCCGCACCGCGGGCGGATCGGAATAGCGGCGGCCGATCGTCGTGATGCGCAGCAGCAGCTTCACGCGGCGATCGTCGATCCGGGACAGCATCACCTCGTCGAGGCCGAAGCGGATGACGGTGTAGAGAATCTTGATGAAACGGAAAATGCGCATGCCCTGCGGCCCCTCAGTGCGCGCCGCGCGGGCCTGTACCCGCGCGCGCGCCGATTTTTTGTTCGAGTCGCTCGACCCGCTTCTCGACCCGCGCGAGCGCGTCGCGCGCGCGCGCCAGTTCGGCGTCGAATCCCCCGAGCGACGCGCGCCGGACGACTTGCGGGTTCTCGTCGAGCCAGTACTCGGCGATGGAATCGAGCACGTTGCGGCCGGTGCGGCGCGCGCGCGCGCCGGCATCGCGCACGACCGTCGCGATCCGGTGCGCCGCCGCGTCACCGACCAGCTTCGCGAGATCCTCTTCCGGTTCCCAGCGCAGGTGCTCGGCCAGCTTCGCGATCTGGGTCGCGAACTCCGCGTCGCCCTCGATCTTCACGTGCTTCATCACGGCTGCCTGACCGCCCTGCACGAACGCGGCGACCGTGTCGCCCGCGAGCGCGATCGACACGTCGACCTGCTGCGCATCGTGCGCATCGACCGCTGACAGATAACCGTCGGGCTGCACGAGCAGCGTGAGCGTGACGGGCGGCACGTCGATTCGGGCAGTCTTGCCCGCATAGGGAATCAGGCGGTCGCGCGCCCATGATTCGCGCGCGAGCAGGTGATTGACGGCAGCAGCAAAAGGCTTGGCGGCAAAGGTCATCGGCTGGGAAAGAAAAAACCCGCGCGGGCCGGGCGCCCACGCGGGTTTCTATTGTAACGTCGGATCGACGGCAGACCGTGCCCGACCACACACCCGGGCGGCAAGCGGTCGCAGTGCGACACGCGGGCCGCCCGGCAGGGCTCAGTGCGCGTTCAGCTGCTGGATGCCCGCGAGCAGCCAGCCCTGCCCGCCCGACTTCGACAGGTTCCACACCTCGTCGAACGGCTCGGCCGGCGCATTCGCCGATTCGCGGATCAGGCCGTGGAAGCGCACGCTCGCCGACTGCTCGATGCCGCGATCCTCGACCGCGACCAGCTCCGCGTCCAGCTGCACGACGTCGGTCTGGTTCGCCTCGTTGCCGCGCGAATCGAGGTCGATCTTGATTTCCGCGAACATCTCGGGCGTCGTGAACTCGCGGATGTCGGCCAGGTTGCCCTGATCCCACGCGGCCTGCAGGCGCACGAAGTAGACCTTCGCGCTGCGCAGGAACGCGTCGGCGTCGAAGCCGGCCGGCAGCTGCAGCGGGGCGGCCGCTGCCGCGCCCGCCGCCGGCGCACCGCCGCCGAACACGCGCTGCGCTTCGTTCGCATAGTTGCTGCCGCTGCCCGAGTAGTTGCTCGTGCTGCCCGGCTGGAACGACGGGCTCTGCGAGTAGCCGCCCGACGACGATGCCGAGCCGCCGACCGAATACGCAGGTTCCTGCGGACGACGGCGATTCATGAACTTGCGCACCAGCCAGATGCCGACCATCGCGAGCAGCGCGATCACGATCAGGTTCGACATCATGCCGGCGAACGCCTCGCCGAGGCCGAAATGCGACAGCAGCGCCGCGATGCCGAGGCCGGCCGCCAGACCGGCGATCGGCCCGAGCCAGCGCGAGCGGTTGGGCTGCGCGGCCGGCGCCGGCGCGGCCGGGTTCGCGCGCTGCGCCTGCGACGGCGCGGCCTGCTGCATCGGCTGCTGCGCGGGCGGCGTGGCCTGGCGCTGCGTGACGGTGGAGTTCTGGCGGCCGATGCTGCGCCCGCCGCCCATGCGCTTGGCTTCGGCGTCCAGCGATGCGAACGTGCCGGCCGTGAGCAGGCCGACCATCAGCAGCGTGCCGACCCGTCGAGCCCACGGCTTCGACGGCTTGCTACGGTTGAACAACGAACGCGATTCGGACATCAGCTTCTCCAGATGTAAGGCGAATGTATGGAAAGAACCCCTTAGTACTTGGTTCCGAGGTGTAAAGCTACCACGCCACCTGACAAATTGTAATATTTGACGGCGTCGAGGCCCGCTTGTTCCATCATCGTCTTCAGCGTGTCCTGGTCGGGGTGCATCCGGATAGATTCAGCAAGATACCGGTAACTGTCGGCATCTTTCGCGAACTTGTCGCCAAGCCACGGTAATACTTTGAAAGAATACAGATCGTACGCTTTTTTCAGCGGATCCCAGACTTTCGAGAATTCCAGCACCATCACGCGGCCGCCGGGCTTCGTCACGCGGCGCATCTCGGCGAGCGCGGCGTCCTTGTGCGTCATGTTGCGCAGCCCGAAGGCGACCGTCACCACGTCGAAGTAGTTGTCCGGAAACGGAATTTTCTCCGCGTCGCAGAGCAGCGACGGCGTGACGACGCCCTTGTCGAGCAGCCGGTCGCGGCCGACGCGCAGCATCGACTCGTTGATGTCGGTGTGCCAGACTTCGCCGGACGGGCCGGCCGCCTTCGCGAACGCCTTGGTCAGGTCGCCGGTGCCGGCCGCGATGTCGAGCACCTTGTAGCCAGGACGCACGTTCGCCTGCGCGATCGTGAACGCCTTCCATGCGCGGTGCATGCCGGCCGACATCAGATCGTTCATCAGGTCGTAGTTGCTCGCGACCGAATGGAACACGCCCGCCACTTTCTTCGCTTTATCGGTTTCCTCGACGGTTTCGAAGCCGAAGTGGGTTTTGCTCATCGCGTTGATCCTCAGTAAATGGCAAGACGGCGCCGAACGGGCGCCGTCGATTTCAGTGGCAGTGGCCGTGCGGCGCGCTCGCCGCCGGCATCGGCGCGTCGCGCTCGACACCCGCCGCCTTCAGTTTGTCGAAATAGTCGCGCCACAGCGCGTCCTGCTGCGTCGCCAGCTCGTACAGCAGATCCCACGAGTAGATGCCGGTCGAATGGCCGTCGGAGAAGGTGGGCTGCAGCGCGTAGTTGCCCACGCCCTCCAGCGCGGTGATCGTCACCTCGCGCTTGCCGGTCTGCAGCGTTTCCTGGCCGGGCCCGTGGCCGCGCACCTCGGCCGACGGCGAATACACGCGCATCAGCTCGAACGGAATCCGGTAGCTCTCGCCGTTCGGGTACTGCAATTCGAGCACGCGCGACACCGCGTGCACGACGACGCCGGACGGAATCGGCGTCGTGGAAGTCAAACCGCTCATGGCTGCCTCGAATCGGTCATGCGTTGAATTTCCTCGCGCACCGCATTGTGCAGCAGCGAGGCCTGCGCGGCACGCGTGCGCAGCAGCGCCTCGGACACGCTGCGCTGGCGCGGCGCCCAGACGGGCTGCGGGAAATGGGCGTCGTTCGAAAAGCGCGGGATCACGTGCCAGTGCACGTGCGGCACCATGTTGCCGAGGCTCGCGAGATTCACCTTGTTCGGCTGCATCACGCGGCGCACGGCCCGCTCGACCGCGTAGACCACGCGCATCAGATGTGCCCGCTCGGGCTCGCCAAGATCGGAGAACTCGGCCACGTGCGCGCCCCAGATCACCCGGCAGAAGCCGGGATAGTCGTGCTCGCCCGTCGCGAGGACGACGCGCAGCACGTCGTCCCGCCAGAGCACCTCGCCGCCGTCTTCACGGCAAAACACGCATTCCATCGTCGCTCCCATCTGGACGGGCGCCGGCTGCAACGCCTGCGCCCGCGCCCTCCCCGGGCGTCGTCATGCCCGCATTAGACCAGCACGCGCTCGATCCCGCCATGGTTTGCACGTGCGACATAATCGGCCATCCAGTTCTCGCCGAGCACCTGGCGCGCGATCTCGACGACGATGTAGTCGGCCTCGAGGTTCGCGTCCTCGCTGTAGCGCGACAGACCCTGCAGGCACGACGGGCAGCTCGTCAGGATCTTCACGTCCGGGCCGTTCGCGGCGGCCGGCGCCGGCGCGCTGCCGGCCACGACCGGGATGCTGCGCAGCTTCGCGGCACCCTTGCGGATTTCCTCTTCCTTGCGGAAGCGCACCTGCGTCGACACGTCCGGACGCGTGACCGCGAGCGTGCCCGACTCGCCGCAGCAGCGGTCGTTCTTCTCGATCTTGTAGCCGTCCTTCTCCGAGCCCATCAGCTCGTTGACGAGCTTGACCGGGTCGATCGTCTTGATCGGCGTGTGGCACGGATCGTGATACATGTAGCGCGTGCCCGTCACGCCGTCGAGCTTCATGCCCTTCTCGAGCAGGAACTCGTGGATGTCGATGATCCGGCAGCCCGGGAAGATCTTGTCGAATTCGTAGCCCGCGAGCTGGTCGTAGCAGGTGCCGCACGACACGACCACCGTCTTGATGTCGAGGTAGTTCAGCGTGTTCGCGACGCGGTGGAACAGCACGCGGTTGTCGGTGACGATCTTCTCGGCCTTGTCGTACTGGCCCGCGCCGCGCTGCGGATAGCCGCAGCACAGGTAGCCCGGCGGCAGCACCGTCTGCACGCCCGCTTCCCACAGCATCGCCTGCGTCGCGAGACCGACCTGCGAGAACAGGCGCTCGGAGCCGCAGCCCGGGAAGTAGAACACCGCTTCCGAATCGACGGTCGTCGTCTTCGGGTTGCGGATGATCGGCACGATCTTGTTGTCCTCGATGTCGAGCAGCGCGCGCGCCGTCTTCTTCGGCAGGTTGCCCGGCATCTTCTTGTTGACGAAGTGGATCACCTGCTCGACCGCGGGCGGCTTGCCGGTCGTCGCGGGCGGATGCTGCGTCTGCTTCGTCACGACCTTCTTCAGCATGTCGTTCGCGAAGCGCTGCACCTTGTAGCCGACGCCCATCATCACGGTGCGCGCGGCGTTGATCGTCTGCGGATTGGTCGCGTTCAGGAAGAACATGCCCGCGGCCTGGCCCGGGTTGAACTTCTTCTTGCCCATCTTGCGCAGCAGGTTGCGCATGTTCATCGTGACGTCGCCGAAGTCGATCTTCACCGGGCACGGCGTCGCGCACTTGTGGCAGACCGTGCAATGATCGGCCACGTCGTTGAACTCGTCCCAGTGCTTGATCGACACGCCGCGGCGCGTCTGTTCCTCGTACAGGAACGCCTCGACCAGCAGCGAGGTCGCGAGGATCTTGTTGCGCGGGCTGTACAGCAGGTTCGCGCGCGGCACGTGCGTCGCGCACACCGGCTTGCACTTGCCGCAGCGCAGGCAGTCCTTCACCGAACCGGCGATCGCGCCGATGTCGGACTGCTGCATGATCAGCGACTCGTAGCCCATCAGCCCGAAGCTCGGCGTGTACGCGTTGCGCAGGTCGGCGCCGTCGAGCAGCTTGCCCTTGTTGAAGCGGCCGTTCGGGTCGACGCGCTGCTTGTACGCGCGGAATTCGGCGATCTCGTCGTCGGTCAGGAACTCGAGCTTCGTGATGCCGATCCCGTGCTCGCCGGAAATCACGCCGTCGAGCGAACGCGCGAGCGTCATGATGCGCGCGACTGCCGCGTGCGCATCCTGCAGCATCTCGTAGTTGTCGGAGTTGACCGGGATGTTGGTGTGGACGTTGCCGTCGCCCGCGTGCATGTGCAGCGCGACGAACACGCGGCCGCGCAGCACGCGCTTGTGGATCGCCTGCGCCTCGTCGAGGATCGGCTTGAACGCGCCGCCGTTGAAGATCGCGCGCAGTTCCGCGCGGATCTCCTGCTTCCACGAGATGCGCACCGTGCGGTCCTGCGTGACGTGGAACACGGTCGCGCCCGGCTGCTCGTCCGCGCGATCCGCGAATTTCTCGGCGAGCGCCTCGTAGCCGAGCTGCACGAGATAGTGCTGCGCCTCGCGCAGCGGCTGGTCGAGCCGGTCGCGCACGAATTCCCAGCGCGCCCGCACGCGCTTGAGGAGTTCAAGCGCCTGCTGGACACGGTCTTCGAGCAGTTCGGCGCTCGGGATCTCGTTCGCGTCGTCGGTCTTGCCGAGCGGCAGGTTGCCGGCGCGGAAGAACGCTTCGAGCGCGTCGATGAGCTGCAGCTTGTTCTTCAGCGACAGCTCGATGTTGATCCGCTCGATGCCGTCGGTGTACTCGCCCATCCGGTTCAGCGGAATGACGACGTCCTCGTTGATCTTGAACGCGTTCGTATGCTTCGCGATCGCGGCCGTGCGGCTGCGGTCGAGCCAGAAGCGCTTGCGCGCCTCCGCGCTGACCGCGACGAAGCCCTCGCCGCTCTTGCCGTTCGCCATCCGGATCACTTCGGACGTCGCGTGCGCGACCGCATCGGCGTCGTCGCCGACGATGTCGCCGATCAGCACCATCTTCGGGAACGCGTTGCGCTTGCTCTTGGTCGCATAGCCGACCGCGCGCAGGTAGCGCTCGTCGAGGTGCTCGAGGCCCGCGAGGATCGCGCCGCCCTGCTTCGAGGTCTCGAACAGGTAGTCCTTGATCTCGACGATGCTCGGGATCGCCTCGCGCGCCTGGCCGAAGAATTCGAGGCAGACCGTGCGCGTGTGCGCGGGCATCTTGTGCAGCACCCAGCGCGCGGACGTGATCAGCCCGTCGCAGCCTTCCTTCTGCACGCCCGGCAGACCGGCGAGGAACTTGTCGGTGACGTCCTTGCCGAGCCCTTCCTTGCGGAAACGGCGCCCTTCGATCTCGAGCATTTCGGTGCGCAGCAGCTTCTCGCCCGGCGCATGCGCGCCGTCGAACCACTTCAGCTCGAAGCGCGCGACCGCGATGTCGTGGATCTTGCCCTGGTTGTGTTCGAGACGCGTGACTTCGAGCCAGTTGCCGTCCGGGTCGACCATCCGCCACCAGGCCAGGTTGTCGAGCGCGGTGCCCCACAGCACGGCCTTCTTGCCGCCGGCGTTCATCGCGACGTTGCCGCCGATGCACGATGCGTCGAGCGAAGTCGGATCGACCGCGAACACGTAGCCGGCCGCCTCGGCCGCCTCGGTCACGCGGCGCGTGACGACGCCCGCGCCGGAGAAGATCGTCGGTACCTTGTGCGGCACGCCCGGCAGCTCGGTCAGTTCGACCGCGCCCAGTTGCTCGAGCTTCTCGGTATTGATCACCGCGGAGAACGGCGTGAGCGGCACCGCGCCGCCCGTATAGCCGGTGCCGCCGCCGCGCGGGATCACGGTCAGGCCGAGCTCGAAGCAGGCCTTCACGAGGCCGGCGATTTCGGCTTCGGTGTCCGGCGTCAGCACGACGAACGGGTATTCGACGCGCCAGTCGGTCGCGTCGGTCACGTGCGACACGCGCGACAGCCCGTCGAAGCGGATGTTGTCCTTCTGCGTGCAGCGGCCGAGCGCCTTGGTCGCGCGGCGGCGCAGCTCGGCCATCTTGTCGAATTCGTCGGCAAATTCGTCGACCGCGCGCTGCGCGGCGGCTTCGAGCGCCTCGACGCGCACCGCGCGCTCGCGGCCCGCGTCGTCGTGGTGCTCGGTCAGATCGGCGCGGCGGCGCTTGCCGATTTCGGTCAGGCGGTGGTTCAGCGCCTCGATCAGCAGCGCGCGGCGCTTCGGGTTGTCGAGCAGGTCGTCCTGCAGGTACGGATTGCGGCGCACGACCCAGATGTCGCCGAGCACCTCGTACAGCATCCGTGCCGAGCGGCCGGTGCGGCGTTCGGCGCGCAGTTCGTCGAGTACCGACCACGCCTCTTCGCCGAGCAGGCGGATCACGATCTCGCGGTCGGAGAAGGACGTGTAGTTATAGGGAATCTCGCGCAGTCGGGGCGCGGGGTCGGCGGCGACGGCGGCGGCCGCGCCATGCGGATCGAAAACTTGTGGTGCGTTCATGTTCGGACGACTCGGAGGGCCGATACACCGTGCACGGGCGTCGGCAAGCGCGTGGGCGCAATCTTGGGGAAATCTGTTCTGTTACCAGGCGCGCGACTGTCCTGCATCGGGCCGGAGCGGGCGGGGACTCGCCACTCCGGGACGGGGACAGGGCCTGGCGGCACTCGGAGCCATCAGCACGATCGCGCGCGGCGCGCATGCCGTTCCGCCGCGGGATGGGCTGCGCGCGGCGACGGCGTCAATTCGGCGATCCGAGGGTGCCTCTGCATCTTCCGATCCTTGATTCAAAACGGAATTCTAACCCATGATCGGGTCACGCGTGACACGCCGGACAGCCCGTGGGGCTATCCCGCGAAGCCGCGCCAGTGCTGGCTCCCCGGGATTTCGCCTGATCATTCGCCGCCCGGCCGGTCGGTAACCGGGCGGTTAAACCGGTAAAAACGCCGCTCCGGGCGCCCGAACCGTGCCGCGGCCGCACCTGCCGGCGCCGCGCAAGCGGCATGCCGCTTGCATGCGGCGGGACCCTTGGCGCTATCATTGATCCTTTACCGTCTGCTTCCGCATCGCACGCGAGCCCCCAATGGCCTCCCACGACTACCTGAAGAAAATCCTCACCGCGCGCGTCTACGACGTCGCGATCGAGACGGAACTCGAACCCGCCCGCAACCTGTCGGCCCGGCTGCGCAACCCCGTGTACCTGAAGCGCGAGGACAACCAGCCGGTGTTCTCGTTCAAGCTGCGCGGCGCGTACAACAAGATGGCGCACATTCCGGCCGACGCGCTCGCGCGCGGCGTGATTACGGCGTCGGCCGGCAACCACGCGCAGGGCGTCGCGTTCTCGGCGGCCCGGATGGGCGTGAAGGCGGTGATCGTCGTGCCCGTCACGACGCCGCAGGTGAAGGTCGATGCGGTGCGCGCGCACGGCGGCCCGGGCGTCGAGGTGATCCAGGCCGGCGAATCGTACAGCGATGCGTATGCGCACGCGCTCAAGGTGCAGGAAGAGCGCGGCCTCACGTTCGTGCACCCGTTCGACGATCCGTACGTGATCGCGGGTCAGGGCACGATCGCGATGGAGATCCTGCGCCAGCACCAGGGTCCGATCCACGCGATCTTCGTGCCGATCGGCGGCGGCGGCCTCGCATCCGGCGTCGCCGCGTACGTGAAGGCGGTGCGTCCGGAGATCAAGGTGATCGGCGTGCAGGCCGAGGATTCGTGCGCGATGGCGCAGTCGCTCGAGGCCGGCAAGCGCGTCGAGCTCGCCGAGGTCGGCCTGTTCGCGGACGGCACCGCGGTGAAGCTCGTCGGCGAGGAAACCTTCCGGCTCTGCAGCGAATACCTCGACGGCGTCGTGACGGTCGACACCGACGCGCTCTGCGCGGCGATCAAGGACGTGTTCCAGGACACGCGCAGCGTGCTCGAGCCGTCTGGCGCGCTCGCGGTGGCCGGCGCGAAGCTGTATGCGGAACGCGAAGGGATCGAGAACCAGACGCTGGTCGCGGTCACGTCCGGCGCGAACATGAACTTCGACCGGATGCGCTTCGTCGCGGAACGCGCGGAAGTCGGCGAGGCGCGCGAGGCCGTGTTCGCGGTCACGATTCCGGAGGAGCGCGGCAGCTTCAGGCGCTTCTGCTCGCTGGTCGGCGACCGCAACGTGACCGAGTTCAACTACCGGATCGCCGATGCGCAGTCCGCGCACATCTTCGTCGGCGTGCAGATCCGCCGCCGCGGCGAATCGGCGGAGATCGCCGCGAACTTCGAGTCGCACGGCTTCAGGACGGTCGACCTGACGCACGACGAGCTGTCGAAGGAGCATATCCGCTACATGGTCGGCGGCCGCTCGCCGCTCGCGCTCGACGAGCGCCTGTTCCGCTTCGAATTCCCCGAGCGGCCGGGCGCGCTGATGAAGTTCCTGTCGTCGATGGCGCCGGACTGGAACATCAGCCTGTTCCACTACCGGAACCAGGGCGCGGACTACAGCTCGATCCTCGTCGGGCTGCAGGTGCCGCAGACCGATCACGCCGAGTTCGAACGCTTCCTCGCGGCGCTCGGCTATCCGTATGTCGAAGAGAGCGCCAACCCGGCGTACCGCCTCTTCCTGTCGTAAAGGCATCAAGCAATGAACCCTGAACACTCCCCGCTCGGCAAGGCGACCGTCTACGCATCGCAATACGACGCGTCGCTGCTGTTCCCGATCCCGCGCGCGGGCGCGCGCGAGCAGATCGGCATCACGGCGGCGCTGCCGTTCTTCGGCACCGACATCTGGAACGCGTACGAGCTGTCGTGGCTGAACGCGCGCGGCAAGCCGCAGGTCGCGGTCGCGACGTTCTACGTGCCGGCCGAATCGCCGAACATCGTCGAATCGAAGTCGTTCAAGCTGTATCTCGGCTCGTTCGCGCAATCGCGGTTCGATTCGGTCGACGCGGTGCGCGACGTGCTCAAGCGCGACGTGTCGGCGGCGTGCGGCGCGAGCGTGTCGGTGCAGCTGGTGTCGCCGCACGACTTCCGCAAGCTGGAGATGGACGAGCTCGATGGCTTGTCGCTCGACCGGCTCGACCTCGATGCCGACGTGTACGAACCCGATCCGACGCTGCTGTCGGCCGCCGAAGACGAAGCGCCGGTCGAGGAAACGCTCGTGTCGGACCTGCTGAAATCGAACTGCCCGGTGACGGGACAGCCGGACTGGGGCAGCGTGCAGATCCACTACGTCGGGCCGCAGATCGATCACGCGGGGCTGCTGCGCTACATCATCTCGTTCCGCAATCACACGGGCTTTCACGAGCAGTGCGTCGAGCGGATCTTTCTCGACATCCTGCATCGCTGCAAGCCGGTGAAGCTGGCCGTGTATGCGCGTTATACGCGCCGCGGCGGGCTCGACATCAATCCGTTCCGGACCAACTACAACCAGCCGATGCCGGATAACGCGCGGACCGCGCGGCAGTGAGGCGGGTGGCAAGCCAAACGAAACAGCCCGGTCGATTCGACCGGGCTGTTTTCATTTCACTTGCGACAACGGCGCGCCGCCTTACTTCGCCGGCGCCTTGTACGCGATACAGTCGACCTCGACCTTGCAGTCGATCACCATGCTCGACTGCACGCACGCGCGTGCCGGCGGATGCTCGCCGAAATACGAGACGAACACGCGGTTGAACGACGCGAAGTCGCGCGCGTCGTCGAGCCACACGCCGCAGCGCACGACGTGCTCGAGGCCGTAGCCGGCTTCCTTCAGGATCGCGATCACGTTCTCGATCGCCTGCTTCGACTGCGTGACGATCCCGCCCTCGACGACCTCGCCGTTCACCATCGGCGTCTGGCCCGACACGTACAGCCAGCCGTCGGCCTCGACCGCACGCGCGAACGGCATCACCTGGCCGCCCGTGCCCTTCGCTTCGCCCACGCCATATCGCTTCATCGTTTCACTCCTCGTTTCAGTTCCGTTTCGGTTGCGAATGCGCACGCCGCAAGCAGCGCGCGCGGAATATCGGCAGCTCGGCGCGCTCAGAACGCGGCGTCGGCGCTCGCCGGCGCACGTTCGCCGCGCGCGACGAAGCCGCCCGCGCGTGCGCCGGTCGGCTGGCCGTTCTCGTAAGCGAGCACGCCGTTCACCCAGACCGCGTCGATCCCGTGCGCGGGCTGCTGCGGCTTGTCGAACGTCGCCGCGTCGATCACGCGCGCCGGATCGAACAGCACGAGATCGGCGTGGTAGCCGACGTGCACCTCGCCGCGGCGCGCGAGCCCGTAGCGGCGCGCGGACAGCGACGTCATCTTGCGGATCGCCTCCTCGAGCGGCAGCAGGTTCGTGTCGCGCACGTAATGGCCGAGCACGCGCGGGAACGCACCCCACAACCGCGGGTGCGGCAGCGGATCGTTCGGCAGGCCGTCCGAGCCGACCATCGTCGCCGGATGCGACAGGATCCGGCGCACGTCGTCCTCGGACATGTTGTGATACACCGCGCCGGCCGGGCGAATGCGCTGCGCGGCTTCCTGCTCGGTCACGCCCCAGTCGGCGGCGATCGCCTTCAGCAGCCGCCCCGCGACTTCCGGATGCGGCTCGGACCATGTGATCGTGATGTCGATGTCGCCCGTCACCTGCTTCAGGTCGAGCGTCGACGAGCTGCGGCTGTACGGATAGCAGTCGCAGCCGACCGGCTGGTAGCGGCGCGCGCCGTCGAGCGACGCGAGCACCTCGGTGCTGCGCCCCCAGTTCGACGGACCCGCGCATTTCAGGTGCGAGATCACGACCGGCACGCGCGCGTGGCGGCCGACCTGGTACGCCTCTTCCATCGCGTCGAGGATCGCGTCGAACTCGGTGCGCATGTGCGACGTATACAGCGCGCCCGCGTTCGCGAGCGGCTCCGCGAGCGCCATCACTTCCTCGGCGGGCGCCGCGAACGCGGAGCCGTAAGCCAGGCCCGACGACAGCCCGAGCGCGCCGTTCGCGAGCGCCTCCTCGAGCTGCGCGCGCATCGCGGCAATCTCGCTGTCGGTGGCCGCGCGATCGAGGCGATCCATCTGGTTGTTGCGCAGCGCCGTGTGCCCGATCAGCGCGGCGACGTTCACCGCCGGCCGTGCATCGTTCACGGCCGCGACATAGTCGGCGAAGGTCGGATAGCGGAACGCGTCGCGCTCGCCGAGCAGGTTCATCGGGTCGGGCGGATCGCCCGCGAGCGTGACCGGCGACGCGCTGATCCCGCAGTTGCCGACGATCACCGTCGTCACGCCCTGCGAGATCTTCGGCAGCATCTGCGGCGCGCGGATCACGTGCGTGTCGTCGTGCGTGTGCACGTCGACGAAGCCCGGCGCGAGCGCACGGCCGTTCGCATCGACGACGGTCTCGGCGAGCCAGTTCGACAGGTTGCCGATCGCCGCGATCACGCCGTTGCGGATCGCGACATCGCGCGTGACGGGCGGCGCGCCGGTGCCGTCGTACAGTTGCGCGCCAATGATCAGCGTATCGGCCGCTTCGGGATGCGAATGCATGGTCAGTCTCCTACCGGTTGACGGTCGCCGCCGCCGCGATGCGCATCGAGCGCATGCTTGATGCGACGCAGCGATTCCCGGCCCGCGTCGCCGAGCCGCAGTGCGACTCCGGTCACGAGCACGTCGATCGCCATCATCATCGCGTAGCGCGATGTCGACGGCTTGTAGATGAAATCGGTTTCGAACGCGACGACCGGGATCAGGTGGTCGGCAAGCTTCGCGAGCGGCGAGGCGGGCGCGGTGACGGCGATCAGCGTCGCGCCGTAGCGCTTCGCGAGACGGCAGCTCTCGAGCAGTTCCGGCACGCGCCCGCTGACCGACAGCGCGACGACGACCGCGTCGCGCGACAGCGTCGCGGACACCATCCGCTGCAGCAGGCTGTCCTGGTACGACGCGACCGGCCGGCCGAAGCGCACGAGCCGGAAACGCAGTTCGTCGGCCAGCGCGGTCGAGCCGCCGCCCTGCCCGTACACGTAGATCATCTTCGCGGCGGCGAGCCGGTCGGCCGCCGCGTCGAACGAGGTGTTGCGCAGCAGCTGGTGGTTGTGCGCGAGCGCCACGCGAATCTCGTCGTAGACGACCGATGCGGGGCTCGCGTCGTCCGCGGGCGTGTCTTCGGCCGGCACGAAAAAGCGCTGGCCGACGGCCGCCGCCTGCGCAACGAGCAGCTTCAGTTCGCGCACGTCGCGGCAGCCGACCGCCTTCGCGAAGCGCGTGACCGTCGCGACGCTGACTTCCGCGTCGCGCGCAAGCGCGCCGATGCTCGCGTGCGCGGCGCGCGCGAGATCGGCAAGGATGAACGCGGCAACCTTGCGCTCGGCTTCACGCAATTCGGGCGCGCATTCGGCGATCCGCGCGACGATGTCGAGGACCGGTGGCGCGACCGGCGCCGGCTCGGGCGTGGCTGCCTGCGTAACGGTGGGGGTGGCGCGCGTATTCATCTGCGGAAAAAGGGTGCGAGGCTTGATGTTACTAAATAACATCACCGCGCCGATGCTACTTTCTGTACCATCTGCATGTCAACTTCAGTGCAATGCATAGTGATGATGGAGCGGGATGACATGAAAGTTACAAACTATCAGGAACCGGCGATCGACCCACTGGGCAAGGGCCTCGGCAATCTGCCGAGCGCGAGCGTGCCGCTCGACGACGCGGGCCGCCTCGAGTGGAACCTGCTCGCGGAAGACGTCAGCCTGCCGGCCGCGGTGCTGTACGAGGAGCGCATCGAGCACAACCTGAACTGGATGCAGGCGTTCGTCCAGCAGTATGGCGTCCAGTTTGCGCCGCACGGCAAGACGACGATGGCCCCGCAGCTGTTCCGCCGCCAGCTCGCCGCGGGCGCATGGGGCATCACGCTCGCGACCGCGCATCAGACGCAGGCCGCGTACCACGGCGGCGTGCGCCGCGTGCTGCTCGCGAACCAGCTCGTCGGCCGCCAGAACATGACGATCATCGCGGGTCTGCTGTCCGATCCGGACTTCGAGTTCTACTGCCTCGTCGATTCCGCCGACAGCGTCGACCAGCTCGGCCGCTTCTTCGGCGACGCGAAGAAGTCGCTGAACGTGCTGCTCGAGCTCGGCGTGCCGGGCGGCCGCACCGGCGTGCGCGACGCCGCGCAGCGCGAGGCCGTGCTCGGCGCGCTGGCGCGCTATCCGGACACGCTGAAGCTGGCCGGCATCGAACTCTACGAAGGCGTGCTGAAGGAAGAAGGCGAGATCCGCGCGTTCCTGCAGGATGCGGTCGCGCTCACGCGCGAGCTCGCCGCCGCGGGCCGCTTCGCGCGCACGCCGGCGATCCTGTCCGGCGCCGGCTCGGCGTGGTACGACGTGGTCGCGGAGGAATTCGCGAAGGCCGCCGACGCGGGCTTCGCGGAAGTCGTGCTGCGCCCGGGCTGCTACCTGACGCACGACGTCGGCATCTACAAGAAAGCGCAGACCGACGTGTTTGCGCGCAACCCGATCGCGCGCCGGATGGGCGAAGGGCTGCTGCCCGCGCTGCAGCTGTGGGCATACGTTCAGTCGGTGCCGGAAGCCGACCGCGCGATCGTCGCGCTCGGCAAGCGCGACGCGGCGTTCGATGCGGGCCTGCCGGAGCCGGCGCGGCATTTCCGTCCGGGCCGCGACAGCGCACCGCGCGACGTCGCCGCAGGCGAAGGCTGGGCCGTCACCGGGATGATGGATCAGCACGCGTACCTGCAGATCCCGCCGGGCGCGGACGTGAAGGTCGGCGACATGGTCGCGTTCGACATCTCGCATCCGTGCCTGACGTTCGACAAGTGGCGCCAGCTGCTCGTGCTCGACCCGCAGTTCCGCGTGACGGGCGTGATCGAAACATTCTTCTGATGCACCGCGCGCGACCGCGCCGCCGCCCTGGCGGCGGCCGTCACGCGCGCTTCAAGCTGCCGGAGTACACTGCCGGTTCGTCCTCGGGGCCGCGTTCGCCCGTGCCCGCACGGGTCGTCGCGCCCCTTCAATGGAGAAAGCCATGGCAGCGAAGAAGATCCTGTTCCTGACCGGCGATTTCGCCGAAGACTACGAAACGATGGTGCCGTTCCAGGCGCTGCAGGCCGTCGGCCATCATGTCGACGCCGTGTGCCCGGGCAAGCGCGCGGGCGACAAGATCAAGACCGCGATCCACGATTTCGAGGGCGACCAGACCTATACCGAGAAGCCCGGCCACCAGTTCACGCTCAATGCGACCTTCGACGACGTCGACGCGTCCGGCTACGACGCGCTCGCGATCGCCGGCGGCCGCGCGCCCGAATATCTGCGTCTCGACGCCAAGGTGATCGCGCTGGTGCGCGCGTTCGCCGAGGCCGGCAAGCCGATCGCCGCGATCTGCCATGCGGCGCAGCTGCTCGCGGCCGCCGACGTGATCCGCGGCAAGCGCATCTCGGCCTACCCGGCCTGCGCCCCCGAAGTGAAGCTCGCGGGCGGCGAGTACGCGGACATCCCGGTCGATGCGGCCGTGACCGATGCGCCGTTCGTCACCGCGCCCGCGTGGCCTGCGCATCCGGCATGGCTGTCGCAGTTCCTCGCGTTGCTGGGCACGCGCATCGAGCTGTAAACCAGGATTGAAACGACGCGGATCGGCGCGCGGGCCGGCAAGCCTGCCGCCGAGCGCTGCGCGGCCGCCGCTTCCGGCGTCGCGCGCGCTTCAGCGCGCGGCCGGCGGCGCCGAGCCGACCTCCGCGATCTTCGACTCCAGCATCGCGAGCGCCCCCGACAGCGCGCCGAGCACGTCGTCGGGCAACTGCGCCATCGTCTGTTCGAGAAACGCCTTGCGGCGCGGCAGGCACGCGTCGAACGCCGCGCGGCCGGCGACGGTCAGCGTCACGTTGGTCACGCGGTTGTCGCGCGCATCCGACGCGCGCTCGATCCAGCCGAGCGCATCGAGCGCCTTCAGCTGGCGCGTCAGCGCACCCGGATCGATGCGCAGCACCTCGACGAGCCGCTTCTGCGACGCATGCCCGTCCATCGTGTGCAGCGCAACCATGATGCGCCAGCGCGGCATCGGCTGCCCGACGTGCGCTTCGAACGCGGTCATGAACGCGCGATACGTGCGTCCGAATTGCTGCAAGATCGCGACGCGGTCCTGTTCTTCCATGCGCTGAATTCGTTTCCGTACAATCATTCGGCCAGCGGGCCGGGTTCGATCTTGTGCCGCAGCGCGATCGGCGGCACGCGGCGGCACTGCCACACCGACACCACGGCGACGACGGCCGCCATCGCGACACCCAGGTGAATCGCGCTGACCAGCGACTCGCGGGCCGCTTCGAGCAGCAGCGCGCCATTATGCCCGGCGTGCGTCAGTTCCGCGACGAGACCGCCCTGGGCGGCGCGGTCGATCAGGATCTGCGGGTCGGCGAGCTGCGCGTGCCATTGCAGCGCATGGTCCGCCCCCAGCGCGTCGCGCACGCCGCCCGAATACATCTGGTTGACGAGCGTGCCCGTCAACGCCGTGCCGATCATCCCGCCGACCATCCGCAGCGACTGCAGCAGCGCGGTCGCGATGCCGAGGTGCTCGCGGCCGGCCGTCTGCTGCGCGAACACGGTGAGGTTCGGCAACACGAAGCCGAGGCCGATGCCGCCCGCGACCATCAGCCCCATCAGCATCCACTTCGGCGTCGTATGCGTCGACACGACGACGCCCGCGCACGCGATCGCGAACAGCACGAAGCCGACGTGCAGCATCGCGTTCGGGTTGCGGATGCGCGTGACGACGCGTCCGTTCATGATGCTGCCGATCGTGATGAACACGACGAGCGGCGTGATCACGAGCCCCGCTTCCTTCGGCGACATCCCGAAGCCGCCCTGGAACAGCAGCGGTGCATAGAACAGCAGCGAGAACATCGAGAAGCCGGCGAGGATCGCGAGCACGAACAGCGCCGACAGCGCGCGATTGCCGAACATGTCGAACGGCAGAATCGGCTGTGCGCAGCGCTTCTCCCACCGCCACAGGCCAATGCCGGCCGCCAGCGCGACGACGAGCAGCAGGCTCGCCCAGCTCGCGATGCCGTGCTTCGGCAGCCATTCGACGAACAGTTGCAGCGCGCCGAGCGACAGCGCGATCAGCAGCGCGCCCGGCCAGTCGAGCCGCATCTTGCCGTCGTGCTCGACGTGGCGCAGGTGCGGCAGGTAGCGCCACACGAACAGCAGCGACAGCAGGCCGACCGGCAGGTTCACGTAGAACACCGAGCGCCAGCCGAACGACTGCGTCAGCACGCCGCCGAGCGACGGCCCGACCGCGTTCGCGATGCCGAACGCGGAACTCATCAGCACCTGCCAGCGCAGCCGCACGACGGAATCGGGAAACAGGTCGGGAATGCACGCGAACGCGGTGCCGACCAGCATCCCGCCGCCGACGCCCTGCAGGCCGCGCGCGAGCACGAGCGACAGCATGTCGTTCGCCATCCCGCACAGCACCGACGCGCCGGTGAACACGACGATCGACGCGATCACGAACGGCTTGCGGCCGTAGTAGTCGCCGAGCCGGCCGAAGATCGGCACGGTGATCACGGAACTGAGCAGGTACGAGGTCGCGACCCACGCGTAGAGGTCGAAGCCGCGCAACTCGGCGACGATGGTCGGCAGCGCGGTGCCGACGACGGTCTGGTCGAGCGCGACCAGCATGGTGACGAACGAGATCCCGATCATCGCCAGCAGCGACTCGCGGAACGGCAGGACTTGCCCGCTCGAATGGTGGGCGGCAGTGTGGACGGCCATTTTTTGATGATGCAACTTTTGACGGGTCAAACAATCTCAAAATTGTAGCACGCCGGAGTAAGCTAGGCTGGCGCCGTCATTCCGGCCCCGGCCGCCAAAGGAGAAAGATGGAACCGATTTCAATCACGCCCGCGCCGACGCTGACGCAGGAGGATCGGGACGCGCTGCGGCGCGCGAAGCAGGTGCTGGAAAGCCCGTCGCTGACGATGAAGCTGACCGGCGTGCTCGGCGCGCCGGTCGAGAAGATGATCGCCAAACTGCCCGATTTCGCGACCGGCAAGATCAACGACGCGACGCAACTGGCGCTGCGCAAGTGCCTGAACATCGCGCTGCGCACGCTCGGCAAGCCGCCTGCGCCGGACGCCGAGCCCGACAAGCCGAGCAACCTGCTGCACAAGCTCGCGGTCGCGACGACCGGCGCGGCGGGCGGCGCATTCGGCTTCCTCGCGCTGCCGGTCGAACTGCCGGTGACGACCACGCTGATCTTCCGCTCGGTGTGCGACATCGCGCGCAGCGAGGGCGAGGATCTCGCGTCGGTCGATACGCAACTGCAGTGCCTCGCCGTGCTCGGCATGGGCGGCAATCCGGACAAGCAGGAGGAGGACGCCGATCTCGGCTATTTCGTGCTGCGCGGCGCACTCGCGCAGGCGATCTCGAAGGCGTCGTCGGACATCACGACCAAAGGCATCGCCGCGCATAGTTCGGCGGCCGTGTTCAAGCTCGTGCAGGCCGTCGCGTCGCGCTTCTCGGTGCAGGTGACCGAGCAGATGGCCGCGAAATCGATCCCGGCGATCGGCGCGGTGCTCGGCGCGACCGTCAACACGCTGTTCATCGATCACTTCCAGCAGATGGCGCACGGCCACTTCACCGTACGACGGCTCGAGCGCAAGTACGGCACGGTGGCGGTCAAGGCCGCGTATCAGGCGATCGACGCCTCGCCGACGCGCTGAACCGCCCGCTCGACCGCGACGCGGTTCAGGAACGCGGCCGCGCGGTCGAGCGCGTCGCGCGATTCCGGCACCATCGGCGCATAGAGCTGCCACACGTGCGGCATGTCCGGCCAGATCTCGATCTCCACCGCCACGCCGGCCGCCCTCGCCTTGTCGGCGACGCGACGCGAATCGTCGAGCAGCACCTCGGTGCTGCCGACCTGGATGTACAGCGGCGGCAGGCCCGCGAAATCGGCGTAGAGCGGCGACGCGTACGGATCCGTCGCCGGCGCGTCGCCCAGATAGAGCTTCGCGGCCTTCGGCAGCGCCGCACCGGCGAACATCGGGTCGAGGCCGTCGTTGCTGCGCAGCGTGTCGCCGGTGCCCGCCAGGTCGGTCCATGGCGAGAACAGGATCGCGCCGGCCGGCAGCGGCTCGCCGCGGTCGCGCAGCGCGACGAGCGTCGCGAGCGCGAGGCCGCCGCCCGCCGAATCGCCGCCGAGCACGATCGACTCCGGCGGCGTGCCGAGCGCGACCAGCTGGCGATAGGCGGCCAGCGCATCGTCGAGCGCGGCCGGGAAGCGGCTTTCGGGCGCGAGGCGGTAGTCGAGCGAGAACGACCGCACGCGCGCCCGCCTGGTCAGGCCGAACACCAGCGGTCGATGGGTCTTGGTCGAACAGAAGTAGTAGCCACCGCCGTGGAAATACAGCAGCGTGCGGCCGGCGCCACGACCGGCGGCCGTGTCGGTGCGTTCGAGCCATTCGCCGCGCAGCGGCGCGTCGCCCGGGCCATAGCATTCGCGCAGACGATAGCCCGACGGCGCGCGGCGCGGCACGATCATCCGCAGCTCGGTAAAGCGCCGCGCACGCGCCGGATCGAGCACCGGGCGCGTGGTCTCGGGACGGAACTGCCAGCGCAGCAGCCAGCACGCGAACCTGCTTTGCCAACTCATCGACACCCTCCTGGACATGGTGTGTCGATAGTACGTGCGAACGCGCCCGCGCCGCTCGACGCGAGCCTCTATATCAAACGCCCGCCGCTCAGTTCGCCGGCATCAGCTGGCCGCGGATCTCACCCGACGGGTGTTCCTTCGTATGAACGTTGAAATACCACTTGCCGCCCATCAGCTCGGTGACCTGCGCGTCGGTCAGCACCTTCGAGCCCTTGATCGGGCTGGCCAGTTCGTCCTTCGGAATCGGGACCTGCACGCCCGCGTTCTGGCCGACCGGCGCCGGGCCGTGGAAATGCGCGGCCGTCGCGGGGCCCGTCAGGTTCTCGTAGGTGATCGTCCACTTCAGCGTGTGCGTGGCCGTGTCGTAACTGGCGTCGACCGCGCCGGAGCCGTGGGTGGCCGTCGGCGGCACCTCGCTCGACGGTTGCAGACTGGCGGACAGGCGCACCGTTTCGGCAGCGGCGCTGCCGGCGACCAGCGCGCCCGCGAGTAACGCCACCTGGAGCAAACGCAGCTTCGGCATGAGATCTCCTTGCACGACGTAGTAGGCCGCCGGCGTGGCGGCATCACTCGATGGTAGTCGATTGCCGCCGATCCGGCAGCCCCTCGGCGTCGGGTTGCCGCAGACCGCCCGGCGCTCTGCCGCAATCAGGAACAGACCTTTGCAGCCGGACGGCTGAATCCGTGCGCGGCCTTTCGCTACACTTCGTTTCACAGTTGCTTGTTTCCTTCGTCCGAAGGAGTCTGCGAGTATTCACGCGGCCGCCCGGCCGCGTTTTTTTTGTCTGTCGATTTGCATGCCGCGTGCGGTTTTGCGTGCCGCACGCGCCTTGCTTCGACACTCGCGGCCACGCGCGCGGCAAGCTGAGACGGCGAACCGGTTCGCGCGATTGCAAGCATCCCGAATCGATTTCGCGAGCGTCCACGCGCGTTGCGCACCGGCATCGCGGAACCGGAATCGCGCATCGTCGCGACACCGTCATCGTCGCAATGCGTAATAGCGTATTGTGAAAACCCGCGTCGACACGCCGCCGCACGCGCCGGAAAATGACAGGGTTTCATCGTGACTGGAAAGTACCGTGCCGGACCGTCCCCCGATGCCCCGCCCGCCCCGACCCGTCCGTGTCCGCCCAGTGCTGGCGGGCCTCTGTTCCGTCGCCGCGTTCTACGGCGCGCCCGCCGATGCGCAGGAATTCTCGCTGTTCGCCGGCTCGCTGTGGGGCGGCGGCGGCCGCTCGTACTCGTGGGCATTCGACTACCAGGAAGGACTCGGCCCGAACACCGCGCTCGGCTTCACCTGGTACAACGAGGGCCACATTCCGAACCATCACCGCGACGGCCAGTCGGTCCAGTTCTGGGGCCGCCTGCCGCTCGACGACCGCCGCTTCGTGCTGTCCGCGGGTGTCGGTCCCTATCGCTACTTCGATACGGTGCCGGCCGGCGAAGGCCTCGGCTATTCGAACTCGCACGGCTGGGGCGTGCTGATGAGCGTGCGCGCCGCGTACTACACGTCGCACCGCTGGGTCGCGCAGCTCCAGCTCAATCGCACGCAGGTCTTCAGCGGACCGAATACGACCTCGCTGATGTTCGGCATCGGCTATCAGCTCGACGCGCCCGACACGCCGGGCCCGCGCGACACCGCGCTGCCGCGCACGCGCAAGGTCACGAACAACGAGGTGACCGCGATGCTCGGCGAGACGATCCTCAACAGCCGCTCGTCGCCGTCGACGCTCGGCGGCAGCGTCGAATACCGGCGCGGCCTCACGCGCATGATCGACTGGACCGCGACCTGGATGTACGAAGGCGCGAAACAGGGCACCCGCCGCAACGGGATCGCGTCGGAGCTCTGGCTCACGCGCGCGTTCCTGAACGACAAGGTCACGCTGTCGGCCGGGGCCGGCGCGTACTTCACGGTCAACCAGCGCAACCGCGAAGGGCAGCCCGGGCCCGGCGACGGACGCGTCTCCGGCATCGTGTCGATTTCGGCGAGCTACCGGCTGTCCGATCGCTGGCTCACGCGCCTGACGTGGAACCGCGTGGTCACGCGCTACAACCGCGACACCGACGTGATCCAGGCCGGCCTCGGCTACCGGTTCTAGCCCCGCTCACGCGCGATAGCCGGGATCGATGCGATCGACGATGCGCTGCAGCGCGTCGAATGCGTCCTGCCCCGCGCCATGCTTCGGATCGAAGTTCAGCGAATCGCGCACGCACGCTTCGAGCACGGGCGGCGCGATCGGCAGCGCGTCGCCGATCGCATGGGTCGCGACCTGCACCTCACAGGCGCGATTGAGCAGCCACATCAGCGCGAACGTCTGCGCGAGCGTCGCGCCGATCGTCACCGGCCCGTGATTGCGCAGCAGCAGCACGGGCCGTCCGCCCGCGCTCTCGACGATGCGCCGCCCTTCCTCGAGATGCACGGTGATCCCTTCGAAGTCGTGATACGCGACCTTGCCGTAGAGCTGCGCCGCGTAGAAGTTCGAGAACGACAGCCCGCCGCGCGAGCAGCACACGGCCATCGCGGGCGTCGTATGCACGTGCATCACGCAGTGCGCATCGGGCAGCGCCGCGTGGATCGCGCTGTGGAACGTGAAGCCGGCGGGATTGATCGGCCAGTCGGAATGGCCGATCACGTTGCCGTCGATGTCGATCTTGACGAGATTCGATGCGCAGACCTCGCGGTAATGCAGCCCGAACGGATTGATCAGGAAATGACCGTCCTCGCCCGGCACGCGCAGCGAGATATGGTTGTAGATCAGCTCGGTCCAGCCGAGGTAGTCGAAGATCCGATAGGCGGCCGCGAGCTGCACGCGCGCCTGCCATTCGGCTTCGGAGAAACGGGCGGGACGCGTGAACGGCTGGTTCGGTACACGTTGCATGGCAGGCTCCGGTTGCGGCGCACGCGCGGCCGCGCCCATTCGCGGCTTCCGCACGCCACCCATATCGTTGCGCGCACAACCATATCACCTTTCCCCGCGCATCGGTATCGCGGGTTTTGCCGGAGCGCTTCCGGCCCTTTTACAACTGGTCGTCGACCGGCAGCAGCGTGAATACGCCGGTCAGCACGTTGCGCAGCAGCCCCGCGTGCGGATCGACGTGATAGACGGTCGACACGCCGTTGTCGGTGCCCGTCCATTCGAGCGCCGGCGGCGCGCCGCCGGCCGACGGCGCAAGGCTCAGGCGATAGCTTTCGTCGGGCTGCGTGTCCCGCGCGAAGATGGTCGCGACCTGCTGCGCGAGCACCGGGCTGTGAATCACGAGCGCCAGCTCGGTGTTCAGGTGCGCGGAACGCGGGTCGAGGTTCATCGAGCCGATCACGAGGATCTTCCGGTCGATCACGTACGCCTTCGCATGCAGGCTCGCGCGCGAGCGCAGGCCGAGCACCCGCGCACGCTCCTGGCCCGGCTGCGCCTTGAACTCGTACAGCTCGACGCCGCGCTGCAGCAGCGGCACGCGATACGGCGCATAGCCGGCCTGCACGGCCACCGCGTCGGTCGCGGCCAGCGAGTTTGTCAGGATCGCGACGCGCACGCCGCGCGCGACCGTATCGCCGAGGATCTTCACGCCCGCGTCGTGCGGCACGAAATACGGCGAGAACGCGAGGAATTCCAGCTGCGCGGCGCGCGTCAGCTCGACGAGGCGCTGCATCGGCGGGCTCACGTAACCGGTCGGCTGCGCGACCTTGTCCGGTGCATCGACCTTGAACTCGGCCGGCGCCCACACGAGCCCGAGCTCGTCGCGTGCGATCTGCTGCGCGAGCGGCGTCGCGTTCAGCGGCTTCGCGTTGTACGGGTCGGCATTCTTGCGCCAGTGGTCGCGCAGCTCGTCGCGCATCGCGTCGAGATCCTTCGGGTCGAACGACTGGTGGTTCAGCACGCGCAGCGGATAGCTGCTGGCGCTCGCCCAGTACGCGTCGAAACTGCCGGAGATCTCGTTCGTCACGGGGCCGGCGGCCAGCACGTCGAGATCGCGGAACTGCAGCGTCTGGCTCGCGCTGAAGTATTCGTCGCCGAGATTGCGCCCGCCGACGATCGCAAGCTGGTTGTCCGCGATCATCGCCTTGTTGTGCATGCGGCGCGTGAAGCTGTCGATCCGCGTCAGGAAATCGGCCGTGCGGCGGACCACGCCCTGCTGCGACGCACCGAACGGGTTGAACACGCGAATCTCGATGTTCGGATGCGTGTTCAGCGCGGCCATCACGCGGTCGATGTCGCGGAAGTTCAGGTCGTCGACCAGCATCCGCACGCGCACGCCGCGATCGGCCGCATAGAGCGCCGCGCCGAGCAGCAGCTTGCCGGTCGTGTCCTCGGTCGCGATGTAGTACTGCATGTCGAGCGTCCTGGTCGCCGCGCGCGCGAGCGCGATGCGCATCTGCAGCGCCTCGGCGCCGTCGGCCAGCAGCCGGAAGCCCGACTGGCCCGGATGCGCGGCCTCGGGTGCGGCCAGCGCGTCGCGCAGCGGCGTCGCGACGGCCGACGACAGCGCGTGGGACACGGGACGATCGAGCGCCGTGGCGGGCGGATGGGTCGCGCAGGCGGCGACGAGCGACAGCAGCGCGCTGGCGGCCAGCACGCGGGCAGAGCGGGCGCACCGCTGACGGGCGGCCGGCGCGCGCCGGAACAAAGACATGAGCACGGGGCTTCCTCGACAGGCGGATCAACGAGTCCGCACTCGCCGCGGCGCGCGGCTGACGGGCGGTTCCGGCCGATTCTAGTGGGCGGCCGATGACGCGGTCAATCGTGTGACGGGAGCGGCCGGCTGGCCGGGCGGGCCCGACGGACGGGCGGCGATGGCGCGGATGCCGGCGCCTTGCCGTCAAACCCGACCGCCCCGACTTCGCGGCTTGCCGCCAAACGCGCGCGCAACCGCCCCTGTACGCCGCATCGCGCGCCCGGCGCCCGCACGAACGATGTGGTCCAACCAATTCAACTCGAACGCGAGCCTGCGGATAGCCCACCTACGCGCCGCCGCTGCGCTCGAAATGGCTGCGCACGTAGTCGATATGCGTCTGCATCGCGGTGCGCGCCTCCTCGGGCCGATGCGCGCAGATCGCGTCGCACACCACGCGGTGCTGCCGCAGCAGCAGGTCCGACGCGTCGTCGTCCTGCTCGGTCATCCCCGACACGTTGATCGAGATATGCTCGCGCAGCATGCCGAGCACGCTCGTATGCAGGTGCAGGAACATCGTGTTGCGCGACGCGAGCGCGATCGCCTCGTGCAGCTTCGCATCGGTCGCCGCCTCGACGACCCGGTCGTCGTTCGCGTGCGCGACCTCCAGTTCGCGCAGCAGCGCGCGGATCCGGCGGCGATCGTTCGCATCGGCGCGCAGCGCGGCGAAATACGCGGTCGCGCCTTCGAGCACGCGACGGAACTCGAGGATGTCGTCGCGCAGCGCCGGATGATCGGCCACCAGCTGTCCCCACGGCGACGCGATGCCCGCGCGCAACTGGTCGGTCACGTAGACGCCCGCGCCGCGCCGGCTCTGCAGCAGCCCGCGCGCGACGAGCCGCTGGGTCGCCTCGCGCACCGTGTTGCGCGCGACGCCGTACTGCTGCGCAAGCACGCGCTCGGCCGGCAGCCGCGTGCCGGCCGGCCAGGTGCCGTCGAGCAGCGCCGTCTCGATCTTGCGCATCACCACCTCGGTCCTGCCCCGTGCCGTCATCGCCGCCATCTCGCGTCTCCTTCGCCCGCGCGCCGCCGATTGGCCCAACCAATTTGAGCTGCGGCGCCGTCGCGGGAATTATGCAGCGAAATCGCCGCCCCGCATCCGCGTGCCGGGCCGGCGCCCCTGGAGCGAGACATGATCGAAAGGCAATACCCCGCCGCCGTCCCCGCGCACGCCTATCTGTTCGCGACCTGCCTGGTCGACCTGTTCGTCCCCGAAGCGGGACTCGACGCGGTTCGCCTGCTGGAGCGCGAAGGCCTGACCGTCCACTATCCGCGTGGCCAGAGCTGCTGCGGGCAACCGGCGTACAGCAGCGGCAATCCCGACGAAGCGCGCCGCGTCGCGGCCGCGCAGCTCGACCTGTTCGCCGAGCCGTGGCCGGTGATCGTGCCGTCCGGCTCGTGCGCGGGCATGATCCGGCACCATTGGCCGGCGCTGTTCGCCGACGATCCGGTGCTGGGCCCGAAGGCCCGCGCGATTGCAGAACGGACCTACGAACTCGCCGAATTCCTCGTGCACGTGCTCGACGTGCGGCTCGACGCAGTCGCGGCCGCCGCGCGCGACGAGCGCGTAGTGCTGCACACGTCGTGCGCCGCACGCCGCGAGATGGGCACGCGCGTACACGGCGTCGCGCTCGTCGACGCGCTGCCGGGCGTAACGCGCGTCGAACACGAACGCGAATCCGAATGCTGCGGCTTCGGCGGCACGTTTTCGCTGAAGCATCCCGACATCTCCGGCGCGATGGTCCGCGACAAGGTCGCGTCGGCCTGCGCGACCGGCTGCGACCGGCTCGTGTCGGCGGACTGCGGCTGCCTGCTGAACATCGGCCACGCAGCCGACAAGGCCGGCGCGCCGCTGCCGGTCGAGCATCTCGCGAGCTTTCTGTGGCGGCGCACGGCCGGCGCATCGTCGCTGCGCGGAGACCGGCAATGAACGCGCGCGCCTCGATCCTCGCGCGCCTGCGCGCGGCCGCGCCCGGTGTCGCCGCGAGCGCCGCGCCCGCGCTCGATGCCCGCATCGATACGCATTACGCGGCACGGCGCGCGCCGGCCGCGCCCGCTGCGGATGCGCTCGTCCAGACGATGCAGGCCGCGCTGAGCGCGTCGCACGCGGAAGTCTGGTGCGCGAGCGCCGACGCATGGCCCGCACAGCTCGCCGCGCGCCTCGCCGACGCCGGCGTGCGCCGGCTGCTGCTCGACCCGGCCCGCGCCGAATGCGCGGCGCTCGCGCGCGTGCTGCCCGACAGCGTCGCGACCGTGCCGTTCGACCGGCCGATCGACGCGTGGAAAACCGAACTGTTCGACACGATCGACGCGGGTTTCACCGTCGCGCGCTCGGGCATCGCGGCCACCGGCACCGTCGTGCTCGCGCCCGATCCCGGCACACCGCGCACGGTGTCGCTGGTGCCGCCGCTGCATGTCGCGCTGGTCCACGCGCGCACGCTGCATGCGGACCTGCATGCCGCCGTGCACGCGGAGCGCTGGCACGCCGGCATGCCGACCAACCTCGTGCTGGTGTCGGGCCCGTCGAAAACCTCCGACATCCAGCAGACGCTCGCATACGGCGCGCACGGCCCGCGCCGCCTGTGGGTCGTGATCGTCACCGACGCGCGGTCGAACGCCGCGCCCGACACCGCCGCCGCGCCCGTGCCGCCGGCCGCGCCCTCGCAAGGAATGCCGCGATGAGCGACCAGGCGCTGCAATTCGTCGCCCCCGGCGACTTCAAGGCCCGCGCGCGCGCCGCGCTCGACGATCCCGCGCTGCGCCGCAGCTTTCGCGGCGCGATGGACTTCCTGCAGGGCAAGCGCACCGCGCAATTCCCCGACGACGCCGAGCTGCAGCAGCTGCGCGATCTCGGCGAAGCGGTGCGGCAGCACGCGCTCGCGCAGCTGCCCGCGCTGCTCGAACGGCTCGAGACCCGGCTCGTCGAAGCGGGCGTGCACGTGCACTGGGCCGAGACGGCCGACGACGCGAACGCGATCGTGCTCGGCATCGCGCAGGCGCGCAAGGCGCGCCGTGTGATCAAGGGCAAGTCGATGGCGAGCGAGGAAATCGAGCTGAACCATTACCTCGCGGCGCGCGGCGTCGACTGCATCGAGTCGGACATGGGCGAGTTCATCGTGCAGCTCGCGGGCGAGAAGCCGTCGCACATCGTGATGCCGGCGATTCACAAGACGCGCGGCGACATCGCCGAACTGTTCGAAGAGCACATTCCCGGCACGCGCTACACGGAAGACGTCGACGAGCTGATCCAGACCGGCCGGCGCGCGCTGCGCCGCGCGTTCGTCGATGCGGACATCGGGCTGTCCGGCGTGAACTTCGCGGCGGCCGACACCGGCACGCTGTGGCTCGTCGAGAACGAGGGCAACGGCCGCCTGTCGACGACGGTGCCCGACACGCATATCGCGATCATGGGGATCGAGAAGGTCGTCGAGAAGCTCGAGCACATCGTGCCGCTGTCGAGCCTGCTGACGCGCTCCGCGACCGGCCAGGCGATCACGACCTACTTCAACCTGATCTCGGGACCGCGCCGCGACGGCGAACGCGACGGCCCGCGCGAAGTGCATCTGGTGCTGCTCGACAACGGCCGCACGCAGGCGTACGCGGACGAACAGCTGCGCGCGACGCTGCAATGCATCCGCTGCGGCGCATGCATGAACCACTGCCCCGTCTATACGCGCATCGGCGGCCACGCGTACGGCACGACCTATCCGGGGCCGATCGGCAAGATCATCTCGCCGCACCTGCTCGGCCTCGACGCGACGGCCGACCTGCCGACCGCATCGACGCTGTGCGGCGCATGCGGCGAGGTGTGCCCGGTGCGCATCCCGATTCCGCAGCTGCTGGTGCGGCTGCGCACCGAGGCGAACCGCAAGCCCGACGAGCCGGTCGCGCATCCGCTGCGCGGCCAGGGCGCGAACTACACGCGCGCGGAAGACCTCGTATGGCGCTTCTGGTCCGGCGCGTTCGCGCATCCGCGTGCGTACCGCGCGTTCCGCTGGACCGCGACGCGGCTGCGCGCGCTGACGCCCGCCAGGCAGATGGGCTGGACGCAGCACCGCACGCCGCTCGAACCGGCGCCGCGCAGCCTGTCCGACCTGCTGCGCGCCCGCGGCCAGCCCGAATGAGCCCGTCCGTTTTCTGACCTGTACCGATAAAGACCCACCATGGAGGAGACAACCTTGCAGGCCTGGCACCAGATCTATACCCCGCTCGGCAGCCTCGCGCTGTCGTCGTTCGTCGCCGCGATTCCGATCATCTTCTTTTTCGTCGCGCTCGCCGCGCTGCGGATGAAGGGGCACGTCGCCGCGGCCATCACGCTGCTGCTGTCGCTCGGCGTCGCGATCCTCGCGTACGGGATGCCCGTGCCGCAGGCGCTCGCGGCGGCCGGCTTCGGCTTCGCCTACGGCATCTGGCCGATCGCGTGGATCATCGTCGCGGCGGTGTTCCTCTACAAGATCGTCGTGAAGACTGGCCAGTTCGACATCATCCGCGCGTCCGTGCTGTCGATCACCGACGACCAGCGGCTGCAGATGCTGCTGATCGGCTTCTCGTTCGGCGCGTTCCTCGAAGGCGCGGCCGGCTTCGGCGCGCCGGTCGCGATCACCGCCGCGCTGCTGGTCGGCCTCGGCTTCCGTCCGCTGCACGCGGCCGGGCTGTGCCTGATCGCGAACACCGCGCCGGTCGCGTTCGGTGCGATGGGCATCCCGATCATCGTCGCCGGACAGGTGACGGGCATCGACGCGTTCCACATCGGCGCGATGGCCGGCCGCCAGCTGCCGCTGCTGTCGCTCGCCGTACCGTTCTGGCTCGTGTTCATGATGGACGGCCTGCGCGGCGTGCGCCAGACCTGGCCGGCCGCGCTGGTCGCGGGCGGCAGCTTCGCGATCACGCAGTACTTCACGTCGAACCATATCGGGCCGGAACTGCCGGACATCACGTCGTCGCTCGTCAGCCTGGTCGCGCTCGCCGCGTTCCTGAAGGTCTGGCAGCCGAAAACGGCGCGGCAGGCGGCAGGCGGCCTGGTCGCGTCCGGCGGCGGCAGCGCGGCGCTCGCGGGCTTCGGCGCCGGCGGCAACGGGTTCGGTGCGCCGGCGAGCCGTCAGGCGTCGCCGTACACGCTCGCGCAGACCGTGCGCGCATGGTCGCCGTTCCTGATCCTGACGGCCGTCGTCACCGTGTGGAGCCTCGCGCCGTTCAAGGCGCTGTTCGGCGCGCACGGCGCGCTCGCCGCGACCGTGCTGAAATTCCACGTCGCGGGCCTCGACCAGCTGGTCGTGAAGACCGCGCCGATCGCCGCGACGCCGAAGGCGCTCGATGCGGTGCTGAAGATCGACCTCGTGTCGGCCGTCGGCAGCGCGATCCTCGTGACCGCGCTGATCTCGATGGCGCTGCTGCGGATGAAGCCGCGCGACGCGCTCGTCACGTTCGGCGAAACGCTGAAGGACCTGACGCGCCCGATCCTGTCGATCGGCTTCGTGCTCGCGTTCGCCTTCGTCGCGAACTATTCGGGGATGTCGTCGACGCTCGCGCTGATGCTCGCCGGCACCGGCGCCGCGTTCCCGTTCTTCTCGCCATTCCTCGGCTGGCTCGGCGTGTTCCTGACCGGCTCGGACACGTCGTCGAACGCGCTGTTCTGCTCGCTGCAGCAGGCGACCGCGCATCAGCTCGGCGTGCCCGAGACGCTCGCCGTCGCCGCGAACACGACGGGCGGCGTGACCGCGAAGATGATCTCGCCGCAGTCGATCGCGGTCGCCTGCGCGGCGACCGGGCTGATCGGCAAGGAATCGGAGCTGTTCCGCTTCACGGTGCGGCACAGCCTGCTGTTCGCGGTGATCGTCGGGCTGATCACGCTCGCGCAGGCGTACCTGCTGCCGGGCATGGTGCCGTAAGCCGCCGGACGCTCTCGCGTCCGCGCAAAAACAAACCCCCGCGTTCCGGAGAACGCGGGGGTTTGCGCTGGAGCACCGGCATCGCCGGCATGGCTTCGCCGCGACGGCGGCAGCGCGCCGCCGCGACCGGACGATCAGCTGCCCTTCGCGATGCGGTCCTGGATGTGCTGCGCACGGCTCGCCGACGACGGGTGCGAGCTCATCATCGAGCTCTGGCCGCCGTCGAGCTGCGCGAGCTTCTGGAACGCGGTGACGAGGCCCTTCTGGTTCATCCCCTTCTGCTTCATCAGGTCGAACGAATAGTCGTCCGCCGCGCTTTCCTGCGTCTGCGAGAACTGCGCGTTGATGAACTTCTCGGTGATGTCGCCGAGCTGCGAGCTCGTCAGCGCCGCCACGCCCGGCGACGCCGCACCGGCCGCGCTGCGCGCCGCGCTGACCGCGTAGGCCGTCTGCATCGCCTTCTTCGAGTGGCCGAGTGCGACGTGGCCCATTTCATGGCCGATCACGCCGCGCAGCTCGTCGTCGTTCATCATGTCCATCAGGCCGCTGTACACGCGCACGCAGCCGTTGCCCATCGCCCACGCGTTGACGTCCTTGGTCATGTAGACCTTGTAGTTGATCTTCTGGCCGTTCAGCGTCATGTCGCCGAAGCCCTTCATCACCTTCGTCAGGCGCTTCGCGTACGCGCTGTTCGGCGCCGCGATCTTCGATTCGGCGTCGCTCGCCTTGCACGAGTCGTTCGACAGCGCCGCGATGTCCGCATCGGACAGCGTCGCCGCCTTGAACAGGTTGGTCCCCGCCGACGTCAGGCTGTTTGCGTCGAGACTCTGCACGCCGCCGCACGCGCTCAACAGAAACGCCACGCCACACGCCGCCACTGCTTTCTTGAGTTGCATCCCGGATCCCTCGGTAGTTGTATTTGGGAGCGGCGATTTTGCATAATCCGGCAGAAAATTACCAGATGTTTACATTCCATGACACCTTCATTACGCGGCGAAACGGCGCGAGAAGCGCGGCGAATGGCGGAATTGGAAACCGGAAGGCGGCAATCGCCGCGCTCAGGCGGCCGTCCGGCCGCCGCGGCCGGCAAGCCGCCGCGCCAGCAGCATCGGCAGCCGCACCGCAAACCCGGCGACGAGCCGCAGGTGCATCCATGCGAGCAGCAGGTTGTCGCGACCGTAGTGAAAATGCGACACGCCGCCCTCGTGCTCGCCGAAGTAGCGCACCGGCGCGTCGATGCGGATCGGCCGCACGCCGGCCCAGCACAGCCGCACGGCCGCTTCCGGATCGAAGTCGAAGCCGCGCATCCACGGCTGGCGGTGCATGATCGCCGCGAGCGGCGCGACCGGATACACGCGAAAGCCGTACAGCGAATCGCCGATCCCGGCCCACAGCGTCTCGAGGTCGGCCCACAGGTTCGACAGCCTGCGTCCCTGCACGCGCAGCTGCGGCGCGCTCGCGTCGAACTTCGGCAGGCCGAGCACCATCGCGTCGGGCGCGGCCTGCGACGCGGCCATGAACGTCGGGATCAGGTCGGCCGGATGCTGGCCGTCGGAGTCCATCGTCAGCACGTGCGTGAAGCCGCTCGCGGCGGCCGCGTCGAGCCCCGCGAGCACCGCGGCGCCCTTGCCGCGGTTCTCCGGCAGCACGATCACGCGCAGCCCCGGATCGCGCTCGGCCATCGCCTGCAGGCGCTCGGCGCTGCCGTCGTTGCTGCCGTCGACGACGACCCATACGGGGTTCCACTGCGCGCGCGCGCTGCGCACGGTCGCATCGACCTTGACACCCGGGTTGTAGCTCGGGATCAGCACGAGATGGGTGGACGAGGCGTGCAGCGTGGACATGGAAACGGCCGAGTGCGAAGACGGTGATCCTGACAAAAGTTTATGACCTGCCGGCGACCGCCGACAGGCGTCGTCAGCATCGCCCGCGCGCGGCGACGGTTCGCGGATCGTCAGGCCCTCGCGCTTCACGACAGCCACTCCGTCGCGTGCCCCGCGCCGGCCTCGATCTCGACCAGCAGGTCGTCGCGGCACACATCCGCATGGACGAACAGCGCGCGCAAGTCGGGGCCGGCCGCTTCGCGCAGCACGCGCTCGATCGCGGCGAGCGCCGCGCCGTCGGCGGCATCGCGCACGTAGACGCGATAGTTCAGGTCGGCGAGCGTGAACGGGCCGTGCCCTTGCCGCGCGGCCTGTTCGAGCACCGCGACGAGGTTCGCGATCGTCTCGCGCGTCTGCGCGACGACGTCGCCGGCATGCACGGTGCGATGCCCGACGATGCTCGCGGTGCCCGACACGAACAGCACCGGTGCGCCGGGCGCGTGCGGCCACGCCGCCGCGCGCGCGAAGGTCGGCGCGCGCGGGCCGTACTGCGCCGGATAGTGATAGGCGCTGACCTGCCGCGGATTCTCGACCGGATCGGCCGGCGTGCGGCTCGCGAGGAAATGGATCGCCAGCGGCGCGTCCGGCGCGGCATCGCCCGCGACCGGATCGACCGAGCCGAGTGCGCACGCGGCCGGCACGCCGCCCGTCAGCGCGCGGCGGCATGCATCGAACGCGCGCTGGCGGCCGATATTGAACTGACGATAGCGTTCGATCCCGAACTGTTCCGCATTGATCGCCGGCACGGTGTTCCAGATCCGCAGCGGATGCGGGATGCCGAGCATGTCGAGCACGTCGAACAGCGCGCGGTAGGCGTCGCAGGTCGCGCGCTCGAGCGGCGTGCCGTCGCCGGCCGCCGTGTCGGCTTCGTGCACGACGATGCTGCCGAACACGAGCCCGGCCGCTTCGCTATAGCGGTAATGCACGGGCCCGCGCCGCGCGCTTCGCAGGTCGCGCGCATCGCATTGCCAGATTTCGTAGACGGCGCCGCCCTGCGGGGCAGCCGAGCCGAGCAGCGCCATCCGCACCGGCGCGAGCGGCAGATCGGGCGCGGCAGCGGCCAGCACGCGGGCGGCCGCGTCGATATCCGGCGCAGCCGCGATGCACGCGGCGCCCAGTGCGCCCGGAAACGCGCGTTCGAATGCATCGCCGCTTCCGTGCGCGGCGCGCAGCGACGCGACGAGCCGCGCCTGCTGCATGTGGACGAGCCGCAAGGCGCACGCGCCGCCGTTCGCACGCGGCTCGGCCGGGCGCCGCGCGGCCTGCGCGGCTTCGGCCGGCGGCGCGGCGAACGATTCGGAGGACGGGCGCCATTCGGCGTCGACGGGTTGCACGGACACTTCGGGTTCCTTGGTAAGCGGCGCGGCCCGCCTCAACGCGATGCGCCGCGCGTCGTCATGCGAGGCCGCCGTTGACGGACAGCACCTGACCGGTCACATAGGCCGCCGCATCGGACACCAGATACGCGACCATCGCGGCGACTTCGTCGGGCCGGCCCGCGCGCTGCGCGGGCACCAGCTGCTTGATGCGTTCGGCGGGGAACGCATGGTCGGCCATCGGCGACTCGATGATGCCGGGCGCGACCGCGTTCACGGTAATGCCGCGCGAAGCGAGCTCCAGCGACAGCGACCGGGTCGCGCCGATCAGCCCCGCCTTCGCGGCCGCATAGTTGACCTGCCCGCGATTGCCGGTCACGCCGGCGACCGACGCGATGTTGACGATCCGCCCGCGGCGCGTGCGGATCATCGGCAGCAGCAGCGGCTGCGTGACGTTGAAAAAACCGTTGAGCGTCACGTCGATCACGCTGCGCCATTGCTGTTGCGACATGCCGGCCATCGGCGCGTCGTCGTGGATGCCCGCGTTGTTGACGAGGATCTGCACCGGCGCGTCGTCGATGAACGGCCTCAGCGCGGCGAGCGTCGCATCGGCATCGGTCACGTCGAACGCGATCGCATGCGCGACGCCGCCGGCCGCGACGATCTGCTGCGCGACCGCCTCCGCCTGCGCGGCATGGCGGTTCGCATGCACCCACACTTCATGGCCGGCCTGCGCGAGCGCCGCGCAGATCGCCTGCCCGAGTGCGCCGCTGCCGCCCGTCACGAGCGCCCGCATCGAATTGCTCCGTCCATCGCGTTCCACCTTGATCGACGCGGCGGCGAATCGTCCTGCGTTCGCCGCCACGTACGGTAATCGTTCACGCCGTGCCTGCGCGCGGCGTCGTCACTTCGTGCGATGCGCGGCGACGTACGCCGCCAGCGCGCCGAGCGTCGCGAAGATCTTCTGGTTGTCGGGATTGTCCGAGCGCAGCTCGAAGCCGTACTTCTTCGAGATCAGCAGCGCGATTTCCAGGATGTCGATGGAGTCGAGCCCGAAGCCCTCGCCATACAGCGGGGTGTCGGCCGTCACTGTTTCGAGCGGGACGTCTTCGAGGTTCAGTTCGCCGACGATCAGCGTGGCGAGCTCTTGTTCCAGTGCGTTCATCATGCTTGCGAGCAGGCGGCCGACGGCAGCGGAAGGCGGCCGGAACCGGCCCGTCTCGAGCACGCCCGGCGCGTGCGAATCTCCATCCCTCCGGCGTCTGCCGGCTTCCCCGCCTGCGTTATTTGGGGATCGTTTGTAAAAGTTACGCGGATTCTAGACGATGGGTATCGGGACGTATACCGCGAAAGGTTACAGACTGCCGAGCCCGCGCCGCGCGTCGTTCGGGGCCCCGAACGAACGAGACGCTTGAGCCGCTTCGCACTGAAATGGACCGACCCCGCGAAACGCCCGGCGCGGTGCCATACAATCGGTTACAAAACCCGCCGGCGGCCGCTCCGAACAGCTGCGGTCGCGGCCCTAAAATGAGCGGCGCGACAGCCTTCGGACGCCCGTTCCGGCCGTCATTCGTATGATTTTTGACCGCCCGGCGACCCGCGCCCGGCCCCCCCGATCGATCCGATGTATCCAGCCATGCAGCCCCCGTCCGTCCGACCGATTCCGTTTCGCCGCTCCGCTTGCCGCCGCGCCGCGGCTAGCGGCATGCGCTGCTTTGGAGGCCATCGATGAGCACGGCGCGGCGCATCGCACGCGGCGCTGCCGGCGTCGGCGCGGTGGCCGCCTACCAGGTCGGCGCGCACTACGCGGTCGCGACACCCGGCGCGCACGGCTTCGGCCTCGCGATGGCGCTCGTGCCGCCGCTGCTGCTCGCGCTCGCCGCCGCGCTGCGCTCGCCGCGGCGCGCCCTGTTCGTGCCGGCGTGGCTGCTGGCCTGCGCGGCGCTGTGGGCGGCGCGCGCGCCGCTCGCGCAGCACTTCGAATGGGGCCTGTATCTCGAGCACGCGAGCTTCAACCTCGCGATGGCGCTGCTGTTCGGCCGCACGCTCGCGGCCGGCCAGATGCCGCTGTGCACGCGTTTCGCGACGATGATCCACGGCACGGTCACGCCGGCCGTCGCGCGCTACACGCGGCAGATCACGCTCGCGTGGACGCTGTTCTTCGTCGCGATCGCCGCCGTGTCGACGCTGATGTTCGCGAGCGCGTCGATCGTCGCGTGGTCGACGTTCGCGAACTACCTGTCGCTGCCGCTGGTCGCCGTGATGTTCGTCGCCGAGCATATGTGCCGGCGCTTCGCGCTGCCGCACGAGCCACGGCCGCGGATGGCCGACGCGGTGCGCGCGTATCGCGCATCGACGCAAGGCTCGCGATGAGTTCCCGGCCGTGCGGCGCCGCGTGGCGCGCGCCGGCCCCTGTTTCCGTTTTCGCCGATTTATGCCGACTCATCCGCTGGTATTCCATTCTTCGCCCGAGCAGATCATCGCGTGGCGCGACGGCGCGCCCGTCACCGTGCGCGCGTTCGTCGCCGACGTCGCGCGCGTGGCCGCCGCGCTGCCCGCCGGCGGCCACGTGTTCAACGTGTGCCGCGACCGCTACCGGTTCGCCGTGAGCCTGTGCGCGGCGCTCGTCGCCGGCCGGATCAGCCTGCTGCCGTCGACGCACACGCCCGAAATGGTGCGCCAGCTCGCGTCGTTCGCGCCCGACGCGTTCTGCCTGCACGACGCGCCCGACTGCGCGATCGACCTGCCGCGCTTCGCGTATCCCGAAGCCCCCGTCGCGGCCGGCGCCGACGATGCGCCGTTCCGCGTGCCGCAGATCGACGCGGGCCGCATCATGGCCTACGTGTTCACGTCCGGCTCGACCGGCGCGCCGGTGCCGCACCGCAAGACCTGGGGCTTCCTGGTCGGCTGCGTGCGCGCGGCGGCCGAGCGCCTCGGCCTGCTCGACGGCCGCGCGGCCACGCTGATCGGCACGGTGCCCGCGCAGCACATGTACGGATTCGAATCGACGGTGCTGCTCGCGCTGATCGGCGGACTCGCATTCAGCAACCGCCAGCCGTTCTATCCGGTCGACATTCGCGACGAGCTCGCCGCGATCCCGCAGCCGCGCGTGCTCGTCACGTCGCCGATCCACCTGCGCGCGCTGGTGTCGGCGGGCCAGGCGCTGCCGCGCGCGGCGCTCGTGCTGTCGGCCACCGCGCCGCTGTCGGAGAAACTGGCGGGCGAGGCCGAGGCCGCGCTCGATGCACCGCTCGTCGAGATCTACGGCAGCACCGAGACCGGCCAGATCGCGACGCGCCGCACCGCGCAAGGCGCGGCCTGGCAGCTGTTCCCGGAGATCCGCCTCGACGCGCGCGACGGCGACGACGACGATCACGGGCCGACCGTCTGGGTGTCGGGCGGACACGTCGAGGCGCCGGTGCCGATGGGCGATGCGCTCGAACTGCTCGGCGACGGCCGCTTCCTGCTGCACGGCCGCAAGGCCGACCTCGTCAATATCGCCGGCAAGCGCACGTCGCTCGCGTACCTGAATCACCAGCTCAACGCGATTCCCGAGGTCGTCGACGGCGTGTTCTTCATGCCCGACGACATCGCGCCGGCGCACGGCGACGCGGACCGTGACCCCGTCACGCGGCTCGTCGCGCTGGTCGTCGCGCCGACGCTCGCGGCCGCCGACCTGCAGCGCGCACTGCGCGAACGGATCGATCCCGCGTTCCTGCCGCGGCCGCTCGTGTTCGTCGATGCGCTGCCGCGCAACGAAACGGGCAAGCTGCCGCGCGACGTGCTCGCCGCGCTCGTCGCGCGGCATACGCGCGCCGGCCCGGCATCCGCGTCGCCCGCCGCGCCGCGCGCGGCCGACACGCCTGCCGCACCGCTCGGCTTCACCATTCCCGCCGATCATCCGGCGCTGCCCGGCCATTTCCCCGGCCACCCGATCGTGCCGGGCGTCGTGCTGCTCGACCACGCAATCGCCGCACTCGCCGCGACGCTGGCGCGCCCGCTGCATACGTGGCGGCTCGGTTCCGCGAAATTCCTGAGCCCGGTCGCGCCCGGCGAGCCGCTCGATCTCGCGTACGACGCAGCCGCCGGCGGCACGATCCGCTTCACGCTGCGCGCCGGCGCGCGCGACGTCGCGACCGGCGTGCTGTCCGCGCCGCCGGCCGCGCAGGACGGCGCGCAGGCATGAAGCGCACCGCGTGGGCCGAGCGCCAGGAACGCAGCAACGCGGGACTGCTGCGCGCAATGACGTGGATCTCGCTGCGCCTCGGGCGACGGCCCGCACGCATCGTGCTGCATGCGGTCGCGACGTATTTCGTGCTGTTCTCGCCGGCCGCATGCGCGGCATCGCGCGACTACCTGCGCCGCGTGCTCGGCCGTCCCGCGCGCTGGCGCGACGTCTACCGGCACGTGTTCACGTTCGCGGCGACGATCCACGATCGCATCTACCTGATGAATGCGCGCTTCGACCTGTTCGACATCCGCGTGCACGGCCAGACGCTCGTCGACGATGCGCTCGCCGGCGGACGCGGCGCGTTCCTGATGGGCGCGCATCTCGGCAGCTTCGAGGTCGTGCGCGCGATCGGCCGCACGCGTCCGGACCTGCGCGTCGTCGTCACGATGTACGAGGAAAACGCGCGCCGCATCAACGCGACACTCGCCGCCGTGAATCCGGCCGCGCAGCCGGAAGTGATCCCGCTCGGGCAGGTCGATTCGATGCTGAAGGTGCGCGAGCGGCTCGACGCGAACTGCATGGTCGGCATGCTCGCCGACCGCACGCTGCTCGACGACGCGGCCGCGTCGCTGCGGCGGCTGCCGCTGCTCGGCGCGCCGGCCGCGTTTCCGCTCGGGCCGCTGTACATGGCCGCGATGCTGCGGCGCCCGGTGATCTTCATGACGGGCCTCTATCGCGACGGCAACCGCTACGATGTGCACTTCGAACCGCTCGCCGATTTCTCGGACGTGCGGCGCGACGCGCGCGCGGCCGCCATCGACGACGCGCTCGCACGCTATGTCGCGCTGCTCGACCGGTATTGCCGCGCGGCGCCGTACAACTGGTTCAATTATTTCGACTTCTGGCAGGACGGCGCTGCCGCCGCGCGCTGCGACGAGACGCGCACGCCCGCCGACCTGCCCGCCACGAGAGACTCCGACGCATGACCGCCGTTCGCCGCTTTCCGCCTGCGCTGCACCGCGCCGCCCGCCTGCTCGCCGTTGCCGCCGCCGTCGCCGCAGCCGGGTTCGCGCTGCCCGCCCGCGCGGCCGACACCGCGCCGGCCTGGACGCTCGACCGGCTGATGTCGACGCTCGCGCAGCACAAGTCCGGGCGCGCGACCTTCACCGAGACGAAATACCTGTCGATCGCCGCGCAGCCGGTCGAATCGTCCGGCGAACTCCTGTTCGTCGCACCCGACCATCTCGAGAAGCACACGCTGAGCCCGAAGCCCGAACACATGGTGGTCGACGGCGACATGCTGACGGTCGAGCGCAACAACCGCAAGTACACGCTCGCGCTCGCACGCTATCCGGAGCTCGGCGCGTTCATCGACAGCATCCGCGCGACGCTCGCCGGCAACCGCTTCGCGCTCGAACAGGTGTACAAGGTCGCGCTCGCCGGGCGCGGCGACGACTGGACGCTGACGCTCACGCCGCTCGATGCGCGGATGCTGAAGGTCGTCAGCACGATCACGCTCGACGGCACGCGCGACGTGCTGCGCAGCGTCGCGATCCGGCAGGCCGACGGCGATCATTCGCTGATGCGCCTGCAGCCCGTCCCGGCCAACTGATGGACGAGCGCACCCGGCCCTCGCCCGTCGCGCGCCGCCTGCACGCGCTGCAGCAGCGCGCGGTGCTCGTGTGGCTGCTCGTGCTCGTCGCGTGCGGGATCGCGATCAGCCGCGCGAGCTTCACGGCCGACCTGTCCGCGTTCCTGCCGCGCTCGCCGAGTGCCGGCCAGCAGGTGCTCGTCGATCAATTGCGCGACGGCATCGTGTCGCGGCTGATCCTGGTCGCGATCGACGGCGGCGATGCGGCCACGCGCGCGGCGCTGTCGCGGCGCGTGGCCGGCACGCTGCGCGCCGATCCGCAGTTCGCGGCGGTCAACAACGGCGAAGCGGTGAACGAGGCGCGCGACCGGCAGTTCGTCTTCGAGCATCGCTACCTGCTGAGCCCGGCGGTCACGCCGCAGCGCTTCTCCGCCGCCGGCCTGCACCAGGCGCTCGGCGACAGTCTCGACCTGCTGAGCTCGTCTGCGGGCCTCGTCGCGAAGGACCTGCTGCCGCGCGACCCGACCGGCGAAGTCGGCGCGCTCGTCGACCAGCTCGACAGCGGCGCGCAGCCGGCGATCCGCGACGGCGTCTGGGCGTCGCGCGACGGCGCGCGCGCGGTGCTGGTCGTGCAGACGGCCGCCGCCGGCTCCGACACCGATGCGCAGGCGCATGCGATCGACGCGGTGCGCCGCGCATTCGCCGCCGCGACGCAGGTGGTGCCGAACGCGGCCGCCTGCTCGCTCGCGATGACGGGCCCGGGCGTGTTCTCGGTCGAGACGCGCGACACGATCCGGCACGACGTCGAACGCCTGTCGAGTGCGAGCATCGTGCTGATCGTCGCGCTGCTGCTGACGCTGTACCGCTCGCCGCGCACGCTCGCGCTGGGCCTGCTGCCGGTGCTGTCCGGCGTCGCGGCCGGGGTCGCGGCGGTCAGCGTCGTGTTCGGCACCGTGCACGGGCTGACGCTCGGCTTCGGCACGACGCTGATCGGCGAGGCAGTCGACTACTCGATCTACCTGTTCGTGCAGTCGGCGCAGGCCGGCTCGGCGCGCCCGGCCGACGCGACGCGCGCGTGGCTCGCCGCCTACTGGCCGACGATCCGGCTCGGCGTGCTGACCTCGGTCTGCGGTTTCGCGTCGATGCTGTTCTCCGGCTTTCCGGGCCTCGTGCAGCTCGGGCTGTATTCGATCGTCGGGCTGACGGCCGCCGCACTCGTCACGCGCTTCGTGCTGCCGCACCTGCGCGGCGCGCACATCGCGATCCGCGACGTGTCGCGCGTCGGCGCAGTGCTCGCGCGCGCGGCCGACGCCGCGCCGCGGCTGCGCTGGCCGCTGGCCGTGCTGGTGGTCGCCGCGGCTGCGACGCTCGTGCTGCATCGCGACGCGCTGTGGAGCCGCGAGCTCGCTGCGCTGAGCCCGGTGCCGGCGCGCGCGCAGGCGCTCGACGCACGCCTGCGCGCCGACGTCGGCGCGCCCGACGTGCGCTATCTCGTCGTGATCGGCGCGCCGACCGAGCAGGCCGCGCTCGAACGCGCCGAGCAGGTTGCCGCGCAATTGCAGCCGCTCGTCGAGCGCGGCACGCTCGCGGGTTTCGAGAGCCCCGCACGCTACCTGCCGAGCAACGCCGCGCAGCGGGCGCGCCAGGCGAGCCTGCCCGATGCCGACACGCTCGCCGCGCGAATGCGCGACGCCGTCGCGAACCAGCCGATCGAACTGAAGCCCGGCCTGTTCGCGCCGTTCATCGCCGATGTCGAAGCCGCGCGCCATGCGCCGCCGATCACGCACGCGGACCTGCGCGGCACGTCGATGGCGCTCGCCGTCGACGCGCTGCTGACCGAACGCGCGGGCCGCTGGAGCGCGATGCTGCCGCTGCGCGCGCCGGACGCCACGCACGCCGTGGAGCCGGCGCCGGGCCTCGACACCGCCACGATCCGCGCGGCCGTCGCGCGCGCGGGCGTGCCGGATGCGCTGTTCGTCGACATGAAGGCCGAGGCCGACCGCCTGTACGTGGACTACGTGCACGAGGACATCCGGCTGTCGCTCGCCGGTTTCGCGGCGATCGCCGTGCTGCTGCTGGTCGCGCTGCGCTCGCCGCGCCGCGCCGCGCGCGCGCTCGCACCGCTGGTCGCGGCCGTGCTGGTCGTGACGGCCGGCTTCGCGCTCGCCGGCGTGCCGCTGACGATCCTGCACCTGGTCGGGATGCTGCTGATCGTCGCGGTCGGCTCGAACTACGCGCTGTTCTTCTGCAGGCGCGACGATGCGCAGCCCGTCACGCCGTACACGCTCGTGTCGCTGCTGATCGCGAACCTCGCGACGGTCGCGGGCTTCGGGCTGCTCGCGCTGTCGCACGTGCCGCTGCTCGAAACCTTCGGGCTGACCGTCGGCCCCGGCGCAATCCTCGCGCTCGCGTTCGCGGCGATTCTCGCGCCGCGCACGGTCGCGGCAAGCCCGGACGCACGCACGAGCGGCCATGCTTCGCAGCGAGGTCGGGCATGAACGCGCGCCCGGACGTTGCGCCGCACCGGCCCGGCGACCCGCGCCGCTGGAAACCCGCACCGCTGATCACCGGCACGGCCGTGCTGCATGCGGGCGCGGCCGCCGCCGTCGTCGCCGAGCCCGGCACGTGGCCGTGGGCCGTCGGCGGCGTGGTCGCATCGCATCTCGCGCTGACCGCGGCCGGCCTGTGGCCGCGCAGCGCGCTGCTCGGGCCGAACTGGACGCGGCTGCCGGCCGAGGCCGGCCGGCGCATCGCACTGACCATCGACGACGGTCCGGACCCCGACGTCACGCCGCGCGTGCTCGACCTGCTCGACCGCTACGACGCATGCGCGACGTTCTTCTGCATCGGCGATCGCGCGCGCCGCCATCCGCGGTGGATCGAAGCGATCGTCGCGCGCGGCCATGCGGTCGAAAACCACAGCCAGCGGCACCGGCATACGTTCTCGCTGTCGGGGCCGGCCGCGCTGCGAGGCGAAATCGCGGCTGCGCAACAGGCGCTGACCGAGATCGCCGGCACGCGCCCGCTGTTTTTCCGCGCGCCTGCGGGGCTGCGCAATCCGTTTCTCGAACCGGTGCTGTGCGAGCTCGGCCTGCAGCTCGCCAGCTGGACGCGGCGCGGCTTCGACACGCGCGCGCGCGATGCCGGCAGCGTCACGCGCCGCCTGCTGCGCGGCGGACTCGAACCGCGCGACATCCTGCTCGTGCACGACGGTCACGTCGCGCGCGACGCGCGCGGCGAACCGGTCGTGCTCGACGTGCTGCCGACGGTGCTGCGCGCGGCCGCCGACGCGCAGCTGCGCTGGACCACGCTGCGCGCCGCGCTCGCGCCCGAACCACCCGAACCGCCCGGCACGCCGGCCGTTCGCGTACCCCCGTTTGATAAAATCTGACCATCTTCGGCGCGCCTGCCAGCCCTGCTGCGGCGCCCGTTCCGGCCCCCGGATGCGATCCTCGTGAAACCTCTCCTGCTCTCGCACTTCACCGCCACCAGCTGCCTCGGCCGCGGCCTCGACGCGACTCTCGACGCGCTGCGTCACGCGCGCGGCGGGCTCGCGCCATGCCACTTCGAGCGCGCGGATCTCGACACGTGGATCGGCGCGGTGGACGGCGTCGATGCGCAGCCGGTGCGCGCCGATCTCGCCGACTTCGAATGCCGCAACAACCGTCTCGCGCAGCTCGGCCTGACGCAGGACGATTTCGCCGCACGCGTGGCCGCGGCCGTGTCGCGCTACGGCGCGGCGCGCGTCGGCGTATTCGTCGGCACCAGCACGGCCGGCATCCTCGAGACCGAGCGCGCGTACCAGCGCCGCGATCCCGCGAGCGGCGCGCTACCCGCCGAGTTCCGCTACGCGCACACCCACAACCCGTATTCGCCGGCCGCGTTCGTGCGCGCGTATTTCGCGCTGCGCGGGCCGGCGATGGCGATCTCGTCCGCGTGCTCGTCGGGCGCGAAGGTGTTCGGCTCCGCGCGCCGCATGATCGAAGCGGGACTGATCGACGCGGCCGTGGTCGGCGGCGTCGATTCGCTGTGCCTGACGACGCTGTACGGCTTCAATTCGCTCGAACTGCTGTCGCGGCAGCCGTGCCGGCCGTTCGACGTCGCGCGCGACGGCATCTCGATCGGCGAGGCCGCCGCGTTCGCGCTCGTCGAGCGCCTGCCCGCCGCACCCGCCGACGACGCCGTGCTGCTGCTCGGCATCGGCGAATCGAGCGACGCGCATCACATGTCGTCGCCGCATCCGGAAGGACTCGGCGCGCGCGTCGCGATCGGGCAGGCACTCGCCTCGGCCGGCCTCGACGCGACCGACATCGACTACGTGAACCTGCACGGCACCGCGACGCCGAGCAACGACGCCGCCGAGAGCCGCGCGATGGGCGCGCTGTTCGCCGGCACGCCGTGCAGCTCGACGAAGGGCGCGACCGGCCACACGCTCGGCGCGGCCGGCGCGCTCGAAGCAGTCGTCTGCGCGCTCGCGCTGCGCGCGCAGTTCGTGCCGGCCGGCGTCAACACGACGCAGCCCGACCCGGCCCTCGCGCCCGACTACCTGCTCGCGAGCCGCGATGCGCGCGTGCGCGCCGTCCTCTCCAATTCGTTCGGCTTCGGCGGCACGAATTGCAGCCTGATCCTCGGCCATGCCGATCATGCGCGCCGCCACGGCGCCGTCGCTCCATGAAACTGACCGCCTTCATCGAAAGCATCGGCCTCGTCGGCCCGGGCCTGAACGACTGGCCGCAAGCGGCCGACGTGCTCGCGGGCCGCGCGGCCTACGCGCCGGCGCGCACCGTGCTGCCGCCGCCGGCCGGCCTGCCATCGGCCGAACGGCGCCGCACCGGCCCCGTCGTGCGCGTCGCGCTCGCGGTCGGCCATGAAGCGGTAGCCGCGAGCGGGCGCGATGCGGCGACGCTCGCGACCGTGTTCAGCGCGTCCGGCGGCGACGGCCAGAACTGCCATGCGATCTGCGAAACGCTCGCCGGCGACGACCGCCAGCTGTCGCCGACGCGCTTCCACAACTCCGTGCACAACGCGCCCGCCGGCTACTGGAGCATCGCGACCCGCGCGATGGCGACCTCGAACGTGCTGTGCGCGCACGACGGCAGCTTCGCAGCCGGCCTGCTCGAGAGCCTGTGCCAGGTCGCGGTCGATCGCGTGCCGAGCCTGCTGATCGCCTACGACACCGACTATCCGGAACCGCTGCACGCGGTGCGGCCGATCGCCGACGCGTTCGGCGTCGCGCTCGTGCTCGCGCCCGATGCGAATGCAACGACGCTCGCGCGCATCGACGTACAGCTCACCGATGCACCGGCAACCATGCTTGCACACGCCGAACTCGAAGCGTTGCGCACCGGCAACCCGGCCGCACGCGTGCTGCCGCTGCTCGACGCGCTGGCCGCGCGGCGTACGACGTGCGTCGTGCTCGACTATCTGGACGATACGCGCGTGCAGGTCGACGTCGCGATGCCGGACGCGTCCCCGGAGCGCGCGCAATGACGATCACGCCGACGCCGCCGCTCGACCACGCCTGGATCGCCGCGCATGTTCCGCACGCCGGTGCGATGTGCGTGCTCGATACGGTCGATGCGTGGGACGCCGCACGGATTCGCTGCACGGCCACGAGCCACCGCGATCCGCACAATCCGCTGCGCTCGCACGACCGGCTCGCGTCGGTCTGCGGAATCGAATACGCGGCGCAGGCGATGGCCGTGCACGGCGCGCTGCTCGGCGCGCGGCAGGAGCGTCCGCGGGTCGGCTATCTCGCGAGCGTGCGCAATGTCGACGCGTTCGTCGAGCGACTCGACACGTTCGAGCTGCCGCTGACGATCGAAGCCGAACGCATCGGCGGCGACGACCGTTCGGTGCTGTACGGCTTCGCGCTGCGCTGCGGCGAGCGTGTGCTGCTGAGCGGCCGCGCGACGGTCATGCTCGACGCCGCGGCGGCCGGCGCCTTGCGTGCGCCGCTTGCCGCCGATGAAGCCACCCGATGAATCCACTCGAGGAAACCAGGTCGTGAAAATTCGCCCGTTCGTTTGCACCGCGCTCGTGCTCGCGCTGATCAGCCCGCTCGCGCACGCGGACATGTCGGAAGTGAAGCAGGACATCAAGCGCGACTCGAAGGAAGCTGCGCACAAGACCGGCGAGGCCGCGCGCAGCTTCGGCCATGCGACCGCCAGCGCCGCGAAGACGGTCGGTCACGGCATCGCGCATGCGTCGCGCGAAGGCTGGGACGCCACCAAGCGCACGACGAAGCGGATCTTCCACAAGAACGACAGCAACGATTGAGCGCGCACGGCGGCGCGGTTGACGCGCCGCGCCGCCGCACCGCCGTCCGTCACGTCATGCGCCGCGTCGCGTGCGGCGCGCCGGTCTTGCCACCGGTTTGCGCGCGAAGCATCTGCCGTACGCGACGAGCCAGCAATCGCGGTGATCGAAGTTGCGCAGCAGCCGTGCGCGACGCCGCTCGAGCCAGTGCAGCGCGATCGTCATCGTCAGCGCGACGGCCAGCGCCGCACCGCCGATCGCGACACCCATCCAGTCTTCACCCATGCCTCCTCCGGAATGCAAGGCCGACGCGCGTCACGCGACAGGACGACTCGCGTCGTCGCGTGTGCGCCGCGCCGGCGCTGGATACAGCGGAAGCGCGGCCCGGACGCGCGCGAACGCCGCCCGGGCCGCCGCGCGTCAGTGCATGTGCTGGCCGCCGTTGATCGCGATGTTGGAGCCCGTCACGAAACCGGCGTCCTCCGAGCACAGGTACGCGACCAGCGCCGCGACTTCCTCGGGCTTGCCGAGCCGGCCCGCGGGAATCTGCGGGAGGATCTTCGAGTCGAGGATGTCCTGCGGGATCGCCGTCACCATCTTCGTCGCGAGATAGCCCGGCGACACCGTGTTCACCGTCACGCCCTTGCGCGCGACTTCCAGCGCGAGCGATTTCGTGAAGCCGTGCATGCCGGCCTTCGCGGCCGCATAGTTGGTCTGGCCGACCGAGCCCTTCGAACCGTTGACCGACGAGATGTTGACGATCCGCCCCCAGCCGCGCTCGACCATGCTTTCGCATACCGGCTTGGTCATGTTGAACACGGAGTCGAGGTTGGTGCGGATCACCGTGTCCCAGTTCACCTTGTCAAGCTTGCGCAGCGTCATGTCGCGCGTGATGCCCGCATTGTTCACCAGGATGTCGACCGCGCCGACGTCGCGCACGATCTTCTCGACGCACTGCTGGCACGAGTCGTAGTCGGCCACGTCGACCGGATACGCGTCGAACGCGCGGCCGGCCGCGTGCATCTCGGTCAGCCACTGATCGGCACCCGTGTTGTTCGGCGAATACGTGACCACCACACGGTGACCCGCGTCGTGCAACCGGATGCTGATCGCCTCGCCGAGCCCGCCCATACCACCTGTCACCACTGCAATTCGCTTAGTCATCCTATTATTTACAGACAAAAAAAGTCATCGATCCGGAACCGCGGCATCGTCGATGCCGCCGCCCCCCGCTGCGATGCGCTGCCGCCGGTTCCGCTGCCCGACGGGACCGGCTTGCGCACCGGAACATCGCGCTTGTGGTTCGCTGCTTGTGGTGCGCGAAAAACTGCACGCATCCGCGGCGCCGGCATGCGCCGCGCGCGGATGCGCGGTATCGCCAGATCCTGCTCAGTCGCGCTCGACCGCGAGCGCGACGCCCATCCCGCCGCCGATGCACAGCGACGCCAGCCCGCGCTTCGCATCGCGCTTGACCATCTCGTGCAGCAGCGTCACCAGGATCCGGCAGCCCGACGCGCCGATCGGATGACCGATCGCGATCGCCCCGCCGTTCACGTTCACCTTCGACGTGTCCCAGCCCATCTGCTTGTGCACCGCCAGCGCCTGCGCCGCGAACGCCTCGTTGATCTCCATCAGGTCCAGGTCGCCCGGCGTCCAGCCCGCACGCTCCAGGCAGCGGCGCGATGCCGGCACCGGACCCATGCCCATCACGCTCGGATCGACGCCCGCGTTCGCGTAGGCCTTGATCCGCGCGAGCGGCGTCAGCCCCAGCGCCTCGGCGCGCCTGGCCGACATCACCAGCACCGCCGCCGCGCCGTCGTTGATCCCCGACGCGTTGGCCGCCGTCACCGTGCCGTCCTTCGCGAACGCCGGCTTCAGGCCCGCGAGCGACTCCGCCGTCACGCCGTGACGCACGAACTCGTCCGTCTTGAACTGCAGCGGCTCGCCCTTGCGCTGCGGGATCGACACCGGCACGATCTCGTCGTCGAAGCGGCCGGCCTTTTGCGCGGCCTCGGCCTTGTTCTGCGACAGCGCCGCGAACGCGTCCTGCTCTTCACGCGTGATCCCGTATTCCTTCGCGACGTTCTCCGCCGTGATCCCCATGTGGTACTGGTTGTACACGTCCCACAGCCCGTCGACGATCATCGTGTCGACCAGCTTCGCGTCGCCCATCCGGAAGCCGTCGCGCGAGCCCGGCAGCACGTGCGGCGCCGCGCTCATGTTCTCCTGGCCGCCCGCGATCACGATGTCCGCGTCGCCCGCGACGATCGCGTTGGCCGCCAGCATCACCGCCTTCAGGCCCGAGCCGCACACCTTGTTGATCGTCATCCCCGGCACTGCGCTCGGCAGCCCGGCCTTGATCAGCGACTGGCGCGCCGGATTCTGGCCCGAGCCCGCCGTCAGCACCTGGCCCAGGATCACTTCGCTCACCTGCTCGGGCTTCACGCCCGCACGCTCCAGCACCGCGCGAACCACCGTCGCGCCCAGCTCGGGTGCCGCGATCTTCGCCAGCGAACCGCCGAATTTGCCGACCGCGGTCCGCGCGGCCGATACGATCACTACGTCCGTCATGTTCAGTTCCTGCATCGAAGTCAGATTGTCGTGTAGACGCCGGTCACGGACGGGCCGTGGCCGGCAATGACGCACGTCGGGACGCGAACGGCACGCGCTGCGGCCGCTCGCGCGCCCGTTGCACGCAGCACGAACGAAGGCGCGCCAGCCGGCCGCTCCGCCAGCGTCAGGGGGCGCCGGGCCGCTCGAAACGCGGGCCGGCGCACCGCGGCACACCAGATTGGCGTCGCCCCCCGCGTGGCACACGCGAGGCGTCGCGACATCCGGCGCCGCTCACTCGTGTCGCGCCGAGGCGCGACACGCGGTCATTCCGACGATTCGCGCGCGGCCGCTTCCTTGCGGGCCGCGGCGGCCGTCTGCTTGGCGCTGCGCGCCGCCGTCTCACCGGCTGCCTCGAAGCTGCTTTGCGCGGCCTCGATCGCCTGGCCCGTCGCCGCGCGCACCGAATCGGCCGCCGCGCTCGCCGCGGACAGCGCCGAATTCAGCGCGGCTACCACCGGCGCCGAGCCGGCCGGCGCGTGCTTCGTCAGCTCGCCGAGCACGTCCTTCAGGCGCTTGTCGGCCTGCTCGTATTGCGCGTGCACCACTTTCTGCCATTCGGCCTGCGTCGACACCGCGATGTCGAACAGATGGCGGCTGTACGACACGGCCTTGCCGGTCGCTTCCTGAGGCGCGGCCACCTGCTGCGCGAAACTGGCCGCCGGATTGTTGCTGTTGAACGCGCCCTTCAGCTTGTCCTCGTACTCGGCGAGCGCGGTCTTGGTCGCCTGCAGGTTGAGTTCGACGACGGCTTCGAAGCCCTGGATTGCCGGACGGGCAATCGCGAACCAGGCGGCGATACCGGATTGATAATCGGCGGCGAATTTTTCGGGGGCAAATACGGACATCGGGCACGCTCCTGTTAGCAATGCGAGAGACGACGTAAAGAAATTGGAAGTCAAATCGAAGCTGCTTCCTTATCGACATCCCGTGATTCATTCAGAACGGGATGTGAAGGAAAGCCATTCTAGAGCGATTAATTGTCAATTAAATGTCTTTAATGCTAGGTGCAAACCCTAACTCGCCGATAGTGGGCCGTCAAGCCCTTTGATACGGCGAGCCCGCCGGGGGGCCGCATCGCAATTTCGTGCCGCGGAATGATTTTCCTGCTGGCAGCATAACCCGTCATGACCTGGCGCAATATTTTCCGGCCTATTATTTCGACTATTTGAAAATAAGTGCCGGCATGTGCAGAAGATCAAGAAGTCGCCGATGTAATCGTTTTTTTGAATTTGTATCGAAACCGATTTCGGGATTATTAATAATGGCTTCAATAATCGGATGAAATGCAACGCGCACCGAAGCCGCTGGCGCGCATGATCGTCAGCCGGCCAGTTCGCGATGCAGCGCGCGAAACTCCTGCGCGAGCTTGTGCCCCGGTTCGAGGTGGATGACGGGCGTCGACTGCTGATGCGACTCGCGGATCTTCACCGACGACGTCAGGCGCGACGCGAGCACCGGCAGCCCTTCGCCGACGAGTTCGTCGACCAGCCGCTGCGGCAGGCTCGCGCGCGGCTGGAACTGGTTGATGACGATCCCTTCCACTTCGAGCGCCCCGTTGTGATCCTGCTGGATCTCCTTGACGTTCTCGAGCAGCGTGTACAGCGCGCGACGCGAGAAATCGTCGCAATCGAACGGGATCAGGCAGCGCTCGACCGCGATCAGCGCGGAGCGCGTGTAGAAATTCAGCGCGGGCGGCGTGTCGATGTAGACGGCGTCGTACATGTCGAGCTCGTTCAGCGCGTCGCGCAGCTTGTAGATCTTGTAGCGCGATTCGAGCTTGCCGTGCAGCGCGTCGAGATCGGGATGCGCGGGCATCACGTCGAGCCGTTCGAACGGCGTCGGATGGATGAACGACGCGACGTCGACCGGACGGAAATTGAACGTCAGCGCGGTTTCGAAGAAATCGGCGACGCCGGGATGCGCGTCGGCCGCGCGGTCGCCGAGCAGATAACGGGTCGAATTCGCCTGCGCATCGAGATCGATCACGAGCGTACGCAGCCCTTCGCTCGCGCTGATGGCCGCCAGGTTGCAGACGATCGTCGATTTGCCCACGCCGCCCTTCTGGTTGAATACGACCCGTCGCATCGCGTTCCCTCCTCGATCAAAACGTCGAAAGGATCAGCTTAGCCGGACAATAATGGCGTGCTCATGACGCAGATCGATCCTGTGCAACGGACCGACCGCCCGGACTCACGTGCGGTGCCGGACGACACCCGATACGTGCCGGTTGCCGGGCACCCACCATCGCCACGGCAGGTCCTGGCCGACGCGGATGCCGATGCGCGGCCCGCGCGCCGGCTCCGCAGGCGGCGGCGTGCCGTCGTCGACGATTGCGAAGCCGTCACCGGCACTCACCAGATCGATACCGTCCTGCGCACCGTCGATGCCCATGGCCTGCGTCAGCCGGGCCGGCCCGCGACACAGATCGCGATCGCTCACGCGCGGCGGGCGCGCGGCGCGCATCCGCTCGATCCCGCGCAGCGGTTCGAGCGCGCGGATCAGCACGCCGGTGCCCGCGCCCGCCGGGCCGCAGACGCAGTTACAGCACCAGTGCATGCCGTAGGTGAAGTAGACGTACAGATGCCCCGGCGGCCCGAACATCGTCGCGTTGCGCGGCGTCCTGCCGCGATAGGTATGCGCGGCCGGGTCGATCGCGCCGGCATAGGCTTCCACTTCGACGATCCGTCCTGCGCGGCCGTCAGCCGCTGCGAGAATCTTGTTGAGCAGTTGCGGCGCGGCTTCGGTGGCGGCGCGATCGAAGAACGCGCGCGGCAGCGGCGTGCCTGGCCAGCCCGGCGCGCGCCTGTTTCGGGTCATGCGGCGTCTCCGGCAGATGGACGGCAATGGCGGGCGCCGCCATGCGAAGCGGACGGCAGGCATCGATCGACACGATGGCCGGTCACAGGGGCCGTCATGCGGGAGGTGATCCCGAAGAACAGCATGTCGGGATGCGGGGCGAGGAGATCGGGGAGTGCGTCGGTCACGTTCCGGACGGGTTGAAAACCGCTCGTGGGCCGTCGTAAGACACCCCGATCGTATCACCGCTCGTGACTTGGAATCGGCATGCAGGTCGTCCTGCGAGACGACTATGTCTCTTCGCGTCGGGACCGGCGAATCAAATGCCGTTCCAGAAACGCGTTGTATCCGAACAGAATCGCCGTCGTGAATGCCAGCCCTCCGGCCGTGAGCGCGCCGGGTGCAACGACACAGCTCAGTGCCGCTATCCCGACCGACATCGGCAGCGTTCTTCCGAACGCGCCGAGCAGGACGGCAAACCATCCATCGCCATATTCCTTGCTGAATCTGTCGGGATAGATGCCATACATCAGAAACTTCACAAGCGGCTTTTGAGAACGACGAAAGCGCATGAGGACTCCGGACGTCTGAATCTGTTGCACATCGCCGATCAGGCTCGAGAACCCGCGGATCCGGGCATGCGCGGGGAGGCTCCATCTCCGCGCAACCACGCATACCGTGCACCACGGACACGGATTGATTCGGCATCCATAAAAAGCGAACTGCAGTCGGCCCCTCTATCCTGGCGTTTAGTGCCGACAACGCACTCTATCCTCAGAAGCGCCGACAAAAAATGTGGATTTCCTCGCGGGTTACGAGGAAACCCCCTCGCCGCCGCCAGCCCACCGGAAATGACTTGCGACCGCACTGTGGCGGACTGTAAAGCGCGGCCTTCGAACCGGACCTCCCCTACGTCGGCGACACGCCGCCGACCGCCGCGACACGCTGCGGCCAGAAAGCCCGGAATCCTCGCCACAAAAAGAAAAACCCCGCCAAAAGGCGGGGTTGATCTTCACGGCTTCCGCGTGCGGGAAATCAGAACGGAATATCGTCATCCATCTCGTCGAAGCCGCCACCGGCCGGCGCGCTCGGACGGCTCTGCCCGCCGCCACCGCCACGCGCCGCGCCGCCGGCACGACCGCCGCCACCGCCGCGTTCCATCTGCTCGCCGCGACCGCCACCACCACCGTAGCCGCCGCCATAACCGCCTTCGTCACCGCCGCCACCGCCGCCGCCCGAACCGCCGCGGCCGCCGAGCATCTGCATCTGGTCGGCGACGATTTCGGTCGAGTAGCGGTCCTGGCCGTCCTGGCCCTGCCACTTGCGCGTGCGGATGCGGCCCTCGATATAGACCGACGAACCCTTCTTCAGGTACTCGCTGACGATTTCCGCGAGGCGGCCGAAGAACGCGACGCGATGCCACTCGGTCATTTCCTTGAACTCGCCGCTTGCCTTGTCCTTGTAGCGATCGGTCGTCGCGAGACGGATGTTCGCAACCGCGTCGCCGCTCGGCAGATAACGGACTTCAGGATCGGCGCCGAGATTGCCGACGAGGATCACCTTGTTGACGGATGCCATGTATTTCTCCAGTAGATTCGATGCCGGGCCGCCCGCGAATGCGTCGGGGCGGCCCGCCGGGCGAGCCGGCAAGCTGGCCGGCGCCTGCCCGGATAAAGGATCAGGCCTTGCGCGGCGGCGCTTTCATGCTGGCCGCGATTATAAGCCACGCGGCAACGAGCCCCGAGCACGCGAAGAACACCGTGTTCGCGCCGCCGTGCTTCAGCAGCCAGCCGCCCACGACGCCACCGAGCGCAAGCCCGACCGACTGCGTGGTGTTGTAGACGCCCGTGGCCGCGCCCTTGCGCGAACCGGGCGCCAGCTTCGACACGAGCGAAGGCTGCGACGCCTCCAGGATGTTGAAGCCGAGGAAGTACACGAACAGGATCGCCGCCACAATCATGATGGTATGCGGCGCGCTGCCGAGCAGCAATTGGCCGATCAGGATAGCCAGGATGCCGCCGAGCAGCACCGGCTTCATCTTGCCCCGTTTCTCCGCGACGATGATCGCCGGCACCATCATCACGAACGCGAGCCCCATCACCGGCAGGTACACCTTCCAGTGCGACGCGACCGGCAGGCCGCCGTCGACCAGCAGGCGCGGCACCACGAGGAACAGCGCCGTCTGCGTCGCGTGCAGCACGAGCACGCCGAAGTTCAGGCGCAGCAGTTCGGTGTTGTGCAGCACTTCCGCGAACGGCGCAGGCACGTGCACGGGCTTCGCGGCGTTGGGGACGATCCACAGCACGACGCCGATCGCGAGGATCGACAGCACGCCGACGATCGCAAAGAGCCCGCTCATCCCGACCCAGTGGAACACGATCGGCGCGCCGACGATCGCCACCGCGAACGACATGCCGATCGAGCCGCCGACCATCGCCATCGCCTTCGTGCGGTTCTGCTCGGAGGTCAGGTCGGCGATGAACGCGAGCACCGCGGACGATACCGCGCCCATCCCCTGGATCACGCGGCCGACGATGATCCACGTGATGTCGTGCGCGAACGCGGCGACGAAGCTGCCGAGCGCGAAGATCAGCAGGCCGGTCGCGATCACGGGCTTGCGGCCGAACTTGTCCGACGCCCACCCGTAGAAGATGTACAGCAGCGACTGCGTGACGCCGTAGGCCCCGAGCGCGATGCCGACGAGCAGCACGTTGTCGCCGCCCGGGATGGTTTTCGCGTAGACCGAGAACACCGGCATGATCATGAACAGGCCGAGCATGCGCAACGCGAAGATCGCCGCGAGCGACGTGGTCGCGCGCAGTTCGGGCGCAGTCATGCGGGAAGACGTGGCGGACGGATTGGACATCGGGATTGAATTTCGAATGATCGGAATGTCCGCCCGCTGGCGGGCGGCGGAAGATCAGCGCCGGACGATCGGCAAGGCGTGACGCAGGCGGCCTGCAGGCCGCCCCGGAACCGCGCGGCGCGGCTGCTTTCCTCGACACGGGAACGCCTTGCTGCCACCTGCTGCAAAGGCCGGGGGCCCCCAACGACGGTCTCGAAAAGCCGTTATAGTAGCAGGTTTGGTTCCCTCCATTTTCGCCAGGTTCATGGAACAGATCCGTATCCGTGGGGCGCGCACCCACAACCTGAAAAACGTCAATCTCGACCTGCCGCGCCACAAGCTCGTCGTGATTACCGGGTTGTCCGGGTCGGGCAAGTCGTCGCTCGCGTTCGACACCCTTTATGCCGAAGGCCAGCGCCGCTACGTGGAAAGCCTGTCCGCGTACGCCCGCCAGTTCCTGCAGTTGATGGAGAAACCGGACGTCGACCTGATCGAGGGCCTGTCGCCCGCGATCTCGATCGAGCAGAAGGCGACGTCCCACAACCCGCGTTCGACCGTCGGCACGGTCACCGAAATCCACGACTACCTGCGACTTTTGTACGCACGTGTCGGCACGCCCTACTGCCCCGACCACGACATCCCGCTGGAAGCCCAAAGCGTGTCGCAGATGGTCGACGCCGCGCTGGCGCTGCCCGAGGAAACCAAGCTGATGATCCTCGCGCCCGTCGTCGCGAACCGCAAGGGCGAGCACGCGGAGCTGTTCGAGGAGATGCAGGCGCAGGGCTTCGTGCGCTTTCGCGTGCGCTCGGGCGGCGGCACCGCGAACGAGGGCGTCGCGAAGATCTACGAGGTCGACTCGCTGCCGAAGCTGAAGAAGAACGACAAGCACACGATCGACGTCGTCGTCGATCGGCTGAAGGTGCGCCCCGACATGAAGCAGCGTCTCGCCGAATCGTTCGAGACGGCGCTGCGCCTCGCCGACGGCCGCGCGATCGCGCTCGAGATGGATACCGACCGCGAGCACCTGTTCAGCTCGAAGTTCGCCTGCCCGATCTGCTCGTACTCGCTGCAGGAACTCGAGCCGCGCCTGTTCTCGTTCAACAACCCGATGGGCGCGTGCCCGGAATGCGACGGCCTCGGCCAGATCACCTTCTTCGACCCGAAGCGGGTCGTCGCGCATCCGTCGCTGTCGCTCGCCGCGGGCGCCGTGAAGGGCTGGGACCGCCGCAACCAGTTCTACTTCCAGATGCTGCAGAGCCTCGCGGCGTTCTACGAGTTCGACATCGACACCGCATTCGAGGACCTGCCCGAGAAGATCCGCAAGGTGCTGCTGTTCGGCTCCGGCAAGCAGACGATCCCGTTCTCGTACATCAACGAGCGCGGCCGCACGACGGTGCGCGAGCACGTGTTCGAGGGGATCATCCCGAACCTCGAGCGGCGCTACCGCGAGACCGATTCGGTCGCGGTGCGCGAAGAGCTGTCGAAATACCAGAACAACCAGCCGTGCCCGTCGTGCGACGGCACGCGCCTGCGCCGCGAGGCGCGCCACGTGCGGGTCGGCACCGGCGACTACGCGCGCGGCATCTACGAAATCAGCAGCTGGCCGCTGCGCGACGCGCTCGGCTATTTCGACGGCCTGACGCTCGACGGCGCGAAGCGCGAGATCGCCGACAAGGTGATCAAGGAAATCGTCGCGCGGCTGACGTTCCTGAACAACGTCGGCCTCGACTACCTGTCGCTCGAGCGCAGCGCCGAAACGCTGTCGGGCGGCGAGGCGCAGCGCATCCGGCTCGCGTCGCAGATCGGCTCGGGCCTCACCGGCGTGATGTACGTGCTCGACGAGCCGTCGATCGGCCTGCACCAGCGCGACAACGACCGGCTGATCGGCACGCTGAAGCACCTGCGCGACCTCGGCAACTCGGTGATTGTCGTCGAGCACGACGAGGACATGATCCGCACGGCCGACTATGTCGTCGACATGGGCCCCGGCGCGGGCGAGCACGGCGGCGTGGTGGTCGCGGAAGGCACGCCGAAGCAGGTGCAGGCGAACCCGCAGTCGCTGACGGGCCAGTACCTGGTCGGCAAGCGCACGATCGAGTATCCGGACGAGCGGATCGCGCCCGATCCCGAGCGCATGCTGCGCATCGTCGACGCGCACGGCAACAACCTGAAGCACGTCGATCTCGACCTGCCGGTCGGCCTGCTGACCTGCATCACCGGCGTGTCGGGCTCCGGCAAGTCGACGCTGATCAACGACACGCTGTATCACGCGGTCGCGCGCCACCTGTACGGCTCCTCCGCCGAGCCGGCCGCGCACGAGGCGATCGAGGGCCTCGAGCATTTCGACAAGGTGATCAACGTCGACCAGTCGCCGATCGGCCGCACGCCGCGTTCGAACCCGGCCACCTACACGGGCCTGTTCACGCCGATCCGCGAGCTGTTCGCGGGCGTGCCGACCGCCAAGGAGCGCGGCTACGATCCGGGCCGCTTCTCGTTCAACGTGAAGGGCGGCCGCTGCGAGTCGTGCCAGGGCGACGGCGTGCTGAAGGTCGAGATGCACTTCCTGCCCGACGTCTACGTGCCGTGCGACGTCTGTCACGGCAAGCGCTACAACCGCGAAACGCTCGAGGTGCAGTACAAGGGCAAGAACATCAGCGAAGTGCTCGACATGACGGTCGAACACGCGTATGAATTCTTCAGCGCGGTGCCGGTCGTCGCGCGCAAGCTGAAGACGCTGCTCGATGTCGGCCTCGGCTACATCCGCCTCGGCCAGTCGGCCACCACGCTGTCGGGCGGCGAGGCGCAGCGCGTGAAGCTGTCGCTCGAACTGTCCAAGCGCGACACGGGCCGCACGCTGTACATCCTCGACGAGCCGACCACCGGCCTGCACTTCCACGACATCGCGCTGCTGCTCGAGGTGATCCACCGGCTGCGCGACCAGGGCAACACGGTCGTGATCATCGAGCACAACCTCGACGTGATCAAGACGGCCGACTGGGTGATCGATCTCGGCCCCGAAGGCGGCGCCGGCGGCGGCCAGATCATCGCGCAGGGCACGCCCGAGCAGGTCGCGAAGACGAAGGCGAGCTTCACCGGCAGGTATCTCGCGCCGCTGCTCAAGCGCCCGACCCGCAAGGTCGCGGCGGGCTGACCCCTCCTCCCCGCGCGGCCGTCCGGCCGCGCGCGCCTCGTCCGGGCCGCGCCGTCGGCCCCGCGTTTTCCCCTCTGTGTTTACACCACGCGCCAAAGGCCCGCTTGCGGACCATAATGGCGGCTATACTTTACGGTCGTAAGCTTCGCCGCACGCCCCGATCCGGTGCGACGCCGGGCGAGCACCGCTGCACCGCGCATCGGGCGGGACGGCACACGAACGACAGGAATCCACGATGGAGAAGCAACAAGAGTCGCGCGACGCGCAAAACCGCGAGCCGCACCTGCGCAGTGTGCGGCTGACGAGCGACTTCAGCCTGCCGAAAATGTCGGCAATCGAGATCGGCAGCTACGTGTTCGCCATCGTCGCGATGTGGCTCGTCATCGAGCTGAAGCTGCTCGGCGGGCTGCTGGCCGGCCTGCTCGTCTATCAGCTGATCCACACGATCGCCCCCGCGATCGAACGCCATACCACCAGCATGCGTGCGCGCTGGGTCGCCGTCGTGCTGCTCGCGATCGCGATCGTCGGCGGCCTCACCGGCCTGTCGATCGGCATCGTCGAGCATTTCGAGCACACGGTGCCGAACCTGCAGAGCCTGCTCGACCAGCTGATGCAGATCGTCGAGCAGACCCGCGCGCGCACGCCGGAGTGGATCGCGAACCTGCTGCCGGTCGACGTCGAACAGATGAAGACGAAGGCCGCGGTGCTGATGCACTCGCACATGGACCAGCTCCAGCAAGGCGGCAAGAACGTCGCGCGCGGCTTCGGCCACGTGCTGTTCGGGATGATCATCGGCGCGATGATCGCGATCGGCGTCGAGCACGGCAAGGCGCGCCGCCCGCTGTCGACGGCGCTCGTCACGCGCGTGTCGCGCTTCGCCGACGCGTTCCGCCGGATCGTGTTCGCGCAGATCAAGATCTCGGCGATCAACGCGGCGTTCACCGGCATCTACCTGCTCGTCGCGCTGCCGATCTTCCATCAGCGGCTGCCGCTGTCGAAGACGCTGGTGCTGGTCACCTTCATCGTCGGCCTGCTGCCCGTGATCGGCAACCTGATCTCGAACACGCTGATCGTCGCCGTGTCGCTGTCGGTCAGCATGGGCACCGCGATCGCATCGCTCGCGTTCCTCGTGATCATCCACAAGCTCGAATACTTCCTGAACGCGAAGATCATCGGCGGCCAGATCGAATCGCGTGCGTGGGAACTGCTGCTCGCGATGCTGATCATGGAAGCCGCGTTCGGGCTGCCGGGCGTGATCGCCGCGCCGATCTTCTATGCGTACCTGAAGCGCGAGCTGTACATGCTGCGGTTGATCTGACGCCCGCAGCCCGCACGATAAAAAAAGCCGCGCCCTTCACGGGGCGCGGCTTTTCCGTTTGCGGCGGCCTGGCTTGCCGGTCGATCGCCGGTCGGGCACCGGCCGGCCGGGCGATCAGCGGAACACGACCGTCTTCGTGCCGTTCAGCACGATCCGGTGCTCGACGTGCCACTTCACCGCGCGCGCGAGCGTCACGCACTCGACGTCGCGGCCGATCGCGGTGAGCTGGTCGGGCGTCATGCTGTGATCGACGCGCTCGACTTCCTGCTCGATGATCGGGCCTTCGTCGAGGTCGGTCGTCACGTAGTGCGCCGTCGCGCCGATCAGCTTCACGCCGCGGTCGAACGCCTGGTAGTACGGCTTCGCGCCCTTGAAGCTCGGCAGGAACGAATGATGGATGTTGATCGCGCGGCCGGCGAGCTGCCGGCACAGGTTCGGCGACAGGATCTGCATGTAGCGCGCGAGCACGACCAGATCGGCGCGGTTCTCCTCGATCACCTCCAGCACGCGCGCTTCCTGCGCGGCCTTCGCCGCCTCGGACGCACCGGCGGCCAGCGGGAAGTGATGGAACGGCACGTTGTAGCTCGCGGCGAGCTGGTAGAAGTCCTTGTGATTCGACACGATCGCCGCGATCTCGATCGGCAGCTGGCCGGTGCGATAGCGGAACAGCAGGTCGTTCAGGCAGTGGCCGATCTTCGACACCATGATCACGACGCGCGGCTTCACGGCCGCGTCGTGCAGTTCCCAGCGCATCGCGAACTGCTCGGCGAGCGGCGCGAACTCCTCGCGCAGCCGCTCGAGCGCCGACGCGGCATCCGCGCCGCCGCCGTCCTGCTCGAAATGCACGCGCATGAAGAATTCGCCGGTACGGCTGTCGCCGAACTGCGCCGAATCGAGGATGTTGTTGCTGCGCTCGAACAGGAAGCCCGAGACCGCATGGACGATGCCGTGCCGGTCCGGACACGACAGTTTCAAGATAAAGCTGTGATCGGTCGACATGACCGCTACTCCCTTCGTTTCCGTATTCGTCAAATGGCCCGTTCGCGCCGCCGGGCCGCGCACCGCGTCATGCGGCCGTCGCGAACAGCGCGTCGATGCCCGCCGCGTCGGCCGCCGCGAGCCAGCGATGGCGCAGCAGCGTGTCGAGCATCGCGAGGCTCGCGTCCACCGTCGCGCGGCCGTCGCGCAGCCAGCCGATCACCTCGGGCACGCCGGCCAGCAGGTGTTCGGCCACTTCGCCGTCCTGGTTGTGCGGCGCGAAGTCGTGCGGCAGCGGCAGGTCGTACACGAAGATCAGTTCGGACTGCGTGCCCTCCGGCAGCGAGCAGAGCACCTGCACCGCGCGGCCCGCGATCGCGCGCGCCGCGAGCCCGGCCGGGATGCCGGCCTCTTCCCAGCATTCCTTGGTCAGCGTCTCGTGAACGCCGAGGCCCCAGCCGATGCCGCCCGCGACGACGTTGTCGAGCATGCCGGGATCGGTCGCCTTGGTCGCGCTGCGGCGGCCCAGCCACATCTGCGGCACCGCCGGCGCGTCCGGCGCAGCCGCATATTCTACGATGCCGTTCAGGTGTACCGCATAAGTCTGCGTGCCGAAAAAGCGCGACGCGGCCCGCTCGATATACGCGAGCGGCGGATCGTCGAAGCGGTTGCGGATCGCGTAGATCTCGTCGCGCCAGCCGGGAATCGCCCCTTCGGCCGCGAGCGCGCCGATCGCGCTCGCCAGCGCCATGCTGCGCGCGTCGACCGTGTCGTAGCGCGCCGACAGCACGACGCGCGTGTCGGTCAGCTCGAACACGTCGGGCCAGCGCGCGAGCTTCGCGATGTCGTGCCGGCGCACCCAGCCGACCGCCTGCCCGGCGATCTCGAAACGCAGGTGCGCGGCCGGATCGAAGCGGCGCGCGGCCGCGATACAGGGAAACGTCATCGTCGTCAGTCCTTCAGCGCCACGCGGATGCCGATCGCGATGAAGGTCGCGCCGGCGAGCCGGTCGAGCCACACGCCGGCCTTCGGCCGCCGCTTCAGCCACGCGCCGATCATGCCCGCGCCGACGCCGAACAGCGAGAAGATCGCGGCCGTCTGCAGCATGAACAGCGCGCCGAGCTCGAACATCTGCAGCGTCACGCCCTGCGCGCCGTGCGGATCGACGAACTGCGGCAGGAACACGACGAAGAACAGCGTGACCTTCGGGTTCATCAGGTTGCCGATCACGCTCTGCCGGAAAATCACGCCGAGCGGCTGCGGCGGGCGCGCATGCGCGTTCGCGAGCCCCTGGCTGCGCAGCGCCTTGATGCCGATCCATACCAGGTACGCGGCGCCCGCGAGCTTCAGGATCTGGAACGCGACCGGCGACGAGCGCAGCACGGCCGCGACGCCGAGCGCCGCCAGCGTCGTGTGGAACAGGATCCCGGCCGTGAAGCCGAGCGCGGCGACGAAGCCGGCCGCGCGGCCCTGCGAGATGCCGCGCGCGAGCACCTGCAGGTTGTCGGGACCCGGCGCGAACGTGATCGCGATCGAGGTGGCGAGAAACAGCATGAAGTTCGGCATCGTGGCCTCGCTGCGTGGGCCGGCGCTCAGTGGCCGGCGAATTCGGTAACGGTATAGACCGGCAGCCCTGCGTTGCGCAGCAGCGCCGAGCCGCCGAGATCGGGCAGGTCGATGATCGCCGCGCCCTCGACGACTTCCGCGCCGAGTCGCTGCAGCAGGTTGCGCCCCGCCATCATCGTGCCGCCGGTCGCGATCAGGTCGTCCATGATGATCACGCGGTCGCCCGGCTTGCATGCGTCCTCGTGGATCTCGACCGTCGCGCTGCCGTATTCGAGCTCGTACGACTCCGAGCAGGTCTTGTACGGCAGCTTGCCGACCTTGCGGATCGGCACGAAACCGACGCTCAGCTCGTACGCGACGATCGGCGCGATGATGAAGCCGCGCGCATCGAGACCGGCCACATAGTCGAGCTTCGCATCGACATAGCGCTCGACGAACAGGTCGACGAGGATGCGCAGCGCCTTCGGGCTCTGCAGCAGCGTCGTGATGTCGCGGAACATCACGCCCGGCTGCGGCCAGTCGGGCACCGTGCGGATCTGGCTGTGGATGAAGGCGACCGGATCGAGCGGTGCGCCCGACGACGAATGCGGCATGAAACTCTCCGAAAAAAACGGTGCGCGAAGATCGGGCACCGTTTCTGGTAAATACGGGTCAGGTTATCGATCGACCTGCGACTCAGGCCGCCACGGCCGGCGGGTCGCGCCGATGGCGCGACAGCCGCTCCTCCGCGAGCGCGAGCGCCTCGGGCAGCCCGCGCAGCACGACGATGTCGCTCGCGCGCAGCTTGGTCTGCGGATCGGGCTCGACGCCGCGAATGCCGTGCCGGCGGATCGCCGTGACTTCGAGCCCGAGCGCGTACAGCCCGAGTTCCTCCAGCGAGCGCCCGACCGCATCCGCACGCGCGTCGACCGGCACCGATTGTAGCCGCACCTGCTCGTGGTCGTCGTCGTCCGCGTCGTCGGCGCCGCGGAAATAGCCGCGCAGCAGGCTGTAGCGCTCGTCGCGCATCTCCTCGACGCGCCGCACGACCTTGCGCATCGGCACGCCGACCAGCACCAGCGTATGCGACGCGAGCATCAGGCTGCCCTCGACGATCTCCGGAATCACCTCGGTCGCGCCCGCCGCGAGCAGCTTCTCGAGATCGGCGTCGTCGACGGTGCGCACGATCGCGGGCAGCGTCGGCTCGAGTTCGTGCACGTGATGCAGCACGCGCAGCGCCGACGGCGTGTTCGCATAGGTGATCGCCACCGCCGCCGCGCGGTGGATACCGGCCGCGAGCAGCGACTCGCGGCGCGCCGCGTCGCCGAACACGACCGATTCGCCGGCCGCGCCGGCCGCGCTCACGCGGTCCGGGTCGAGGTCGAGCGCGACATACGGAATGCCTTCCTGCTCGAGCATGCGCGCAAGGTTCTGCCCGGCGCGGCCATAGCCGCAGATGATCACGTGCCCGCGCTGCTTCAGGCTCTGCGTCGCGATCCGCGTCATCTGCAGCGACTGCTGCATCCATTCGGTCGACGACAGCCGCATCACGATCCGGTCGGCGTTCTGGATCAGGAACGGCGCCGCGAGCATCGACAGCAGCATCGACGCGAGGATCGCCTGCAGCAGCGTCGAATCGACGAGGTGCCGGTCGAGGATCAGGTTCAGCAGCACGAAGCCGAATTCGCCGGCCTGCGCGAGCCCGATGCCGGTGCGCATCGCGACGCCCGGCGTCGCGCCGAACAGCCGCGCGAGCCCCGCGATCATGGTTCCCTTGAACAGGATCTGCCCGACGAAGAAACCGAACACCAGCAGCGGATGCTCCCAGATCACGCGCGGGTCGAGCAGCATCCCGGTGGTCACGAAGAACAGGCCGAGCAGCACGTCGCGGAACGGCTTGATGTCCTCCTCCACCTGATGGCGAAACGGCGTCTCGGAAATCAGCATCCCCGCGATGAACGCGCCGAGCGCGAGCGACAGGCCGAACTTGTCGGTGATGAACGCGGCGCCGAGCGTGACGAGCAGCAGGTTCAGCACGAACAGTTCCTGCGAGCGGCGCCGCGCGACAACGTTGAGCCAGCGCGTCATGAACTTCTGGCCGACGATCAGCAGCAGCGCCAGCGCGATCACGATCTTGACGGCCGCGAAGCCGAGCGTGATCGCGAGGTCCTTCGACGATTCGGCGCCGAACGCGGCGATCACGATCAGCAGCGGCACGACCGCGAGATCCTGGAACAGCAGCACGCCGAAGATGTTGCGGCCGTGCTCGGTCTCGATCTCGAGCCGCTCGGCGAGCATCTTCGACACGATCGCCGTCGAGGACATCGCGAGCGCGCCGCCGAGCGCGACGGCGCCCTGCCACGTGATGTGCACCCAGCGCTCGAACAGCATCCCGAGCAGGACCGCAAGCGCCAGCGTCGCGACAACCTGCATCAGGCCGAGCCCGAACACGAGCCGCTGCATCGCGCGCAGCTTCGCGAGCGAGAATTCGAGGCCGATCGAGAACATCAGGAACACCACGCCGAATTCCGCGAGATGCTCGGCCCGCTCGAGATCCGCCGCGACGCCGAACGCATGCGGGCCGACCAGGATGCCGACGGTCAGGTAGCCGAGCATCGGCGGAAGGTTCAGCGAGCGGAACACGACGACGCCCACCACTGAAGCCAGCAGCAGCAGGAGCGTCATTTCGAGCGGGGAAATCACGGGCAAAGCGTCCTCGTTCGTCGGTGCCGTCGCGCAGCGGGCGCGGCGGCGTAGCGTGGGATAGGCGCATCGGACGAGTCCGAAGGGCCGGCGCGGCGAACAAACGCCTTTGCTATACTCCGCGCATGATAGCGAAAATCAATGATGATCGGGCGCTCGCGCTCGCCCGCGACGTGCTCGACATCGAGGCGGACGCCGTGCGCGCGCTGCGCGACCAGCTCGACGGCGACTTCGTCCAGGCCGTCGCGCTGCTGCTCGGCTGCCGCGGCCGCGTCGTGGTGTCGGGCATCGGCAAATCGGGGCATATCGCCCGCAAGATCGCGGCAACGCTGGCCAGCACCGGCACGCCGGCCTTCTTCGTCCATCCGGCCGAAGCCAGCCATGGCGACCTCGGCATGGTCACGGCCGACGACGTCTTCATCGGCATTTCCTATTCCGGCGAGTCCGAAGAACTCGTCGCGATCCTGCCGCTCGTGAAGCGGATCGGCGCGAAGCTGATCGCGATCACGGGCCGTGCGGAATCGAGCCTCGGCACGCTCGCCGACGTGAACCTGAACGCCGCGGTATCGAAGGAAGCCTGCCCGCTGAACCTCGCGCCCACCGCGAGCACGACCGCCGCGCTCGCGCTCGGCGACGCGCTCGCCGTCGCGGTGCTCGACGCGCGCGGCTTCGGCTCCGACGACTTCGCGCGCTCGCATCCCGGCGGCGCGCTCGGCCGGCGCCTGCTCACCTACGTGCGCGACGTGATGCGCTCGGGCGACGACGTGCCGAGCGTCGGCCTCGACGCGACGCTGTCGGACGCGCTGTTCCAGATCACCGCGAAGCGGCTCGGCATGACGGCCGTGGTCGACGCGAACGGCAAGGTCGTCGGCATCTTCACCGACGGCGACCTGCGCCGCGTGCTCGCGCGCGACGGCGACTTCCGCTCGCTGTCGATCGCCGAGGTGATGACGCGCGACCCGCGCACGATTGCGCCGGATCACCTGGCGGTCGAGGCCGTGGAACTGATGGAGCGCCACCGGATCAACCAGATGCTGGTGGTCGATGCCGACGGCGTGCTGATCGGCGCACTGAACATGCACGACCTGTTTTCGAAGAAGGTGATCTGATGAGCGCTGCGCTGACCGCGGCCGAACGCGCAAGCCGCATTAAGCTGATGATTTTCGACGTCGACGGCGTGCTGACCGACGGCGGCCTGCTGTTTACCGCCGCCGGCGACGCGATGAAGTCGTTCAATTCGCTCGACGGCCACGGCGTGAAGCTGCTCGGCGAAGCCGGCATCGCGACCGCGATCATCACGGGCCGCCGCTCGGAGATCGTCGCGGCGCGCGCGAAGGAAATGAAGATCACGCACCTGTTCCAGGGCGTCGAGAACAAGCTGAACGTCTTCGCGGACCTGATCGCGTCGCTCGGCCTCGCGCCGGACGCGTGCGGCTACATGGGCGACGACTGGCCCGACCTGCCGGTGATGCTGCGCTGCGGCTTCGCGACCGCGCCGGCCAATGCGCACCCCGAGGTAATCGCCCGCGCGCACTGGGTTGCCGAGGCCCGCGGCGGCCATGGCGCGGTGCGCGAGGTCTGCGACGCGATCCTGCGCGCGCAGCGGCGCTACGACGCGCTGCTCGCGGCCGCCTGCGGAGCCTGACGGATGAACGCGCATTTCCGCTGGACCCAGTTGCTGCCGCTCGCCGCCGTCGCGGCGCTCGCCGGCGTCACATGGTGGCTGCTGCAGGCGACGCTGCCGCCGCCCGGCGAGGGCGCCGTGCAGCCCAAGCGCCACACGCCCGACTATTTCGCCGACAACTTCTCGGTCACCGAGCTCGACCAGTCCGGCACGACCCAATACCGGCTGACGGCCGCGAAGCTGATCCATTACGAAGACACCGAGTCGAGCGACCTGACCGACCCGGCGATGCGTGCATTCCAGCCCGGCAAGCCGGTCGTGACGACCACCGCGCTGCGCGGCACGGTCAACGGCGACGTGTCGATCGTCGACCTGTACGACAACGCGCGGATCCTGCGCGCGGCCGGCGGCGGCGATCCGCAGATGCAGGCCGATTCCCAGCATTTCCGGATCTTCGTCAATGACGATGTGATCCAGACCGAAAAGCCGGTTAAACTTCAGCGCGGCCTGTCGCTCGTCAACGCGACCGACGGCATGAAGTACAACAACGTCACCCGGGTCATCGAGCTTTACGGCAACGTGCGCGGCACGATCGCCGCGTCGGATGCGTCCGGCGGCTCGAAAGGCCAACCCAAGTGACGCTTCCCTCACGTGACTGCATGAACGAACCGTTCCCTCGACAGAATTCCGGCGGCGCTGCGCGCGCCGTCCGCGCCGCGCTCGCCGCGGCGCTCGTGGCGCTCCCGCTGGCCGGGCTGGCGCCGCTCGCCCATGCCGAGAAGGCCGACCAGAACAAGCCGATCAACGTCGAGGCGGACAACCTGACCTATGACGACCTGAAGCAGGTCACGGTCGCGACCGGCAACGTCGTGATCACGAAGGGCACGATCAAGATCACCGGCGACCGCGTCGAAGTGCGCCAGGACCCGGAAGGCTACCAGTACGCGACGTCGTTCGGCAGCGGCAAGAAGCACGCGACGTTCCGCCAGAAGCGCGAAGGCCTCGACGAGTACATCGACGGCGATTCCGAGCGCATCGACTACGACGGCAAGCAGGACCTGACGACGCTGACGACCGCCGCGACCGTGCGCCGCCTGCAGGGCACCTCGACGATCGCCGACACCGTGCACGGCAGCGTGATCACGTACGACGGCCAGCACGACTTCTACACCGCGAAGGGCGGCAAGGACGTCGCCGCGCCGGGCAACCCGAACGGTCGCGTGCGCGCGATGCTGTCGCCGAAGAACGGCGGCCCTGCGCCGCTGAACGGTGCACCGGCCCGGCTGTCGCCGTCGACCGCGATCCAGGGAGCGCCGGGCCAATGAACGCGCTACCCAACCGCCAGCCGGCCGGCACCACGAGTTCGCTCGTCGTGCGCAACCTGAAGAAGCGCTACGGCTCGCGCACGGTCGTCAAGGACGTGTCGCTCGACGTGAAGAGCGGCGAAGTGGTCGGCCTGCTCGGCCCGAACGGCGCCGGCAAGACCACCTCGTTCTACATGATCGTCGGCCTCGTGCCGCTCGATGCGGGCGAGATCTCGCTGAACGGCAGCTCGATCAGCCTGCTGCCGATCCACAAGCGCGCATCGCTCGGCCTGTCGTACCTGCCGCAGGAAGCGTCGGTGTTCCGCAAGCTGACCGTCGAGGAAAACATCCGCGCGGTGCTCGAACTGCAGCACGGCGACGACGGCAAGCGCCTGTCGAAGGACGCGATCGCGTCGCGCACCGAGGCGCTGCTCGACGAGCTGCAGATCGCTCACCTGCGCGAGAACCCCGCGCTGTCGCTGTCGGGCGGCGAACGCCGCCGCGTCGAGATTGCGCGCGCGCTCGCGACCAATCCGAGCTTCATCCTGCTCGACGAACCGTTCGCGGGCGTCGACCCGATCGCGGTGCTCGAGATCCAGAAGATCGTCAAGTTCCTGAAGCAGCGCAACATCGGCGTGCTGATTACCGACCACAACGTGCGCGAAACGCTCGGCATCTGCGATCACGCGTACATCATCAGCGACGGCTCGGTGCTCGCCGCCGGCGCGCCGAGCGAGATCATCGAGAACGAAAGCGTGCGCCGCGTGTACCTCGGCGAACATTTCCGCATGTAACGCCTTCCTGGCAGCCCCCGCCCGGCCCCCGCGGCGCGGGGCCGCGTCCCGTGCCGCGGCGATGCCGCCCGGCGGGGCGCCGCGCCGCGCGTAATCGCGGATGGCTCAATGCGCCTGGGTCGTGGCACACTGCCGGTATGACTCTCTCTCTGCCATGAAAGCCAGCCTCCAACTCCGCCTGTCGCAACACCTGGCGCTGACGCCCCAGCTACAGCAGTCGATCCGGCTCCTGCAGTTGTCGACGCTCGAACTGCAGCAGGAAGTGGCGATGGCCGTCGCCCAGAACCCGCTGCTCGAAAACGACGACGACTGGATCGCCAGCCCGCTGCGCGTCGCGGCGGACGGATCGTTGATCGCGCAGACGCCGCCCGCGTCGAACACCGAGCCGGCCATCGCGAACGGCAACGGCCAGTCGACCGATCGCGCGGAGCGCGACGAGCCGGCCGGCGCCGACGAATACGACGCCTACGCGTCCGGCGACGGCAACGACGGCCCGCAATGGAATCTCGACGAATTCGGCCGCGCGAGCGGCGCGTCGGACGACGACGACCTTCCGCCGCTGCAGGTGCAGGAAGCCGCGACCTCGCTGCGCGACCACTTGTCCGCGCAACTGCGCGTCACGCAGGCCAGCCCGCGCGACCGCGCGCTCGTGATCTTCCTGATCGAATCGCTCGACGACGACGGCTACCTGACCTCGACCCTCGACGAGATCCTCGCCGACCTGCCCCCCGAACTCGAAGTCGACTGCGACGAGCTGAACGCGGCGCTCGCGCTGCTGCACAGCTTCGACCCGGCCGGCGTCGGTGCGCGCTCGGCGTCCGAGTGCCTGAAGCTGCAACTGCTGCGACTGGATCCGTCCCCGACCCGCACGCTCGCGCTCGACATCGTGTCGCAGCATCTCGAGCTGCTGGCCGCGCGCGACTTCACGCGGTTGCGCAAGCACCTGAAGGCGAGCGACGACGCGCTGCGCGACGCGCACGCGCTGATCCGCTCGCTGGAGCCGTTCCCCGGCGCCGCGTACGGCAAGGCCGAGGCCGACTACGTGGTGCCCGACATCATCGTGAAGAAGGTCGGCCAGGGCTGGCAGGCCGAGCTCAATCCCGAGGTCGTGCCGAAGCTGCGGATCAACAACCTGTACGCGAACATCCTGCGCAACAGCCGCGGCGATCCGTCGGCCGGATCGCTGAAGCAGCAGCTGCAGGAAGCGCGCTGGCTGATCAAGAATATCCAGCAGCGCTTCGACACGATCCTGCGCGTCGCGCAGGCTATTGTCGAACGTCAGAAGAATTTCTTTGCGCACGGTGAAATTGCCATGCGCCCCTTGGTTTTGCGGGAAATAGCTGATACGCTGGGCCTACACGAGTCGACTGTCAGCCGTGTGACAACCGGCAAGTACATGCTGACCCCGTTCGGGACGCTTGAATTTAAGTACTTCTTCGGATCGCACGTTTCGACCGACACCGGAGGCGCCGCTTCGTCGACCGCCATCCGTGCCCTCATCAAGCAACTGATAGGAGCCGAAGACCCAAAATCGCCGCTTTCGGACAGCCGCATTGCCGAGCTGCTGGCAGAACAAGGCTTCGTGGTCGCGCGCCGCACGGTTGCCAAGTATCGCGAAGCCCTCAGGATCCCGGCAGTGAATCTGCGCAAGTCTCTTTAAGCCTGCTGCCTGCCCGGCGGCAGGCGTGTTCCGGCCACCGCGCATACGGGGAACAGGCCGGGCGACCTGTCCGCGATTCGCCGCCTCGCGCGGCACGGGCAAGTCGACCGGAGCGCCGCCTCGATGCGGCCGGGTGGTCACTCGCTTGGAGAAGCACTATGAACCTGAAGATCAGTGGACATCATCTCGAAGTCACCCCTGCAATTCGCGAATACGTGATCACCAAGCTGGACCGGGTGCTACGGCATAGCGATCAGGTGATCGATGGCACTGTGATCCTCTCGGTCGACAACCACAAGGAAAAGGACAAGCAGCAGCGTGCGGAAATCAATCTGCACCTGAAGGGCAAGGACATCTTCGTCGAAAGTTCGAACGGCAACCTGTATGCGGCGATCGATCTGCTGATCGACAAGCTGGACCGCCAGGTCGTCAAGCACATGGAGCGCCTGCAGACGCACGCGCATGACCCGATCAAGCTGCAGCCGGCCGTCGAACAGATCGAACTGCCGCCGCAATAACCGTCACTGCTGCACACACGCCGCCCGGTTCGCCGGGCGTTTTTTTTGCGGCGCCACGCGGTGCAGTCGATGGTCCGACCGCGCTGCACCACGTGCGCGGCTGTGTTCTATAATGCTCCGGTTATCGCCGGGGGGCGTTGGACGCGGTAGCCGTGCCTTGCGGGTTGCCGATGCCGAACGCCTTGATATCGCCGAACATGGAAAATCAGTCTGCCGCCGCAAGGAGACCCCAGGCCGCCCAATCGCCTGCCAACATGAATCGCCTAGCCAAAATCCTGCCCATAGAGAACGTCGTCATCGACCTCTCCGTCACCAGCAAGAAACGCGTCTTCGAACAAGCCGGGCTGATCTTCGAGAATCAGAACGGCATCGCCCGCAGCACCGTCACGGACAACCTGTTCGCGCGCGAGCGCCTCGGCTCGACCGGGCTCGGCGAAGGCGTCGCGATTCCGCACGGGCGCATCAAGGGCCTCAAGCACCCGCTCGCCGCGTTCGTCCGCCTCGCCGACGCCATCCCGTTCGAAGCGCCCGACGGCCAGCCGGTTTCCCTCCTGATTTTCCTGCTCGTCCCCGAGCAAGCCACCCAGCAGCACCTCGAAATCCTGTCGGAAATCGCGCAGCTGCTGTCCGACCGCGACGCGCGAGAGCGTTTGCACAACGAAACGGATACCGCCGAGTTGCATCGCCTGCTCACTCAGTGGCAACCTTGAGTTGATCCGGGCGGAATATTTTCCCGTACGTGGCGGCATGTGCCGCCGCCCAGGGCCGCCCGGCGCCGGTCCCGCACCGCGACGCCCGTCGCTGCGCGCAGGCACCGGTTCATTGGAGTGACGCAGTCATGGATACGTCCAGCATCAACGCCCAGAGCATCTTCGACGACAACGCGGCCACGCTGAAGCTGAGCTGGCTGACGGGGCATGAAGGCTGGGAACGCGGCTTTTCCGCCGACACCGTCGGCAACGCGACGTCGAGCGCCGACCTCGTCGGCCACCTGAACCTGATCCACCCGAACCGGATCCAGGTGCTCGGCGAAGCCGAAATCGACTACTACCAGCGCCAGACCGACGAAGACCGCTCGCGCCACATGGCCGAGCTGATCGCCCTCGAACCGCCCTTCCTGGTCGTCGCCGGCGGCGCCGCGGCGCCGCCCGAGCTGGTGCTGCGCTGCACGCGCTCGTCGACCCCGCTGTTCACGACGCCGATGTCGGCCGCCGCGGTGATCGACAGCCTGCGCCTCTACATGTCGCGCATCCTCGCGCCGCGCGCGACGCTGCACGGCGTGTTCCTCGACATCCTCGGCATGGGCGTGCTGCTCACCGGCGACTCGGGCCTCGGCAAGAGCGAGCTCGGCCTCGAACTGATCAGCCGCGGCCACGGCCTCGTGGCCGACGATGCGGTCGACTTCGTCCGTCTTGGCCCCGATTTCGTCGAAGGCCGCTGCCCGCCGCTGCTGCAGAACCTGCTCGAGGTGCGCGGCCTCGGCCTGCTCGACATCAAGACGATCTTCGGTGAAACCGCCGTGCGGCGAAAGATGAAGCTGAAGCTGATCGTCCAGCTGGTGCGGCGTCCGGACGGCGAATTCCAGCGCCTGCCGCTCGAAAGCCAGACCGTCGACGTGCTCGGCCTGCCGATCAGCAAGGTCACCATCCAGGTCGCGGCCGGCCGCAACCTCGCGGTGCTGGTCGAGGCGGCCGTGCGCAACACGATCCTGCAGTTGCGCGGAATCGACACGTTGCGCGATTTCATGGATCGGCAACGACTCGCGATGCAGGATCCCGACAGCCAGTTCCCCGGCAAGCTCGTATAGCGTCCGCTCGCACCGGCCACCGCGTCGAGCCGGTGCTATGATGAAACGTCAGGATTCTCTGCTTCCCATGCGCATCGTCCTCATCACCGGCATCTCCGGCTCCGGCAAGTCCGTCGCGCTGAACGCGCTCGAAGACGCAGGCTACTATTGCGTCGACAACCTGCCGCCGCACGTGCTGCCCGAACTCACCCGCTATCTCGCCGAGGAAGGCCAGCGCCGGCTCGCGGTCGCGATCGACGCACGCTCGAGCGCGTCGCTCGACGAGATGCCGGGCCTGATCCGCGCACTGTCGCGCGAGCACGACGTGCGCGTGCTGTTCCTCAATGCGAGCACCCAGGCGCTGATCCAGCGCTTCTCCGAAACGCGCCGCCGCCATCCGCTGTCCGGCTCGCCGTCGCACGATGCGAACGTCGGGCTGCTGTCGTCGCTCGAGGAGGCGATCGAGCGCGAGCGCGAACTCGTCGCGCCGCTCGCCGAGTTCGGCCACCAGATCGACACCAGCACGCTGCGCGCGAATGCGCTGCGCACCTGGGTCAAGCGCTTCATCGAGCAGAAGAACAACGACCTGATGCTGATGTTCGAGTCGTTCGGCTTCAAGCGCGGCGTGCCGCTCGACGCGGACCTGATGTTCGACGTGCGCGCGCTGCCCAATCCGTACTACGACCACGAGTTGCGCCCGCTCACCGGGCTCGACCAGCCGGTCATCGCCTTTCTCGACGCACTGCCGATCGTCCACCAGATGATCGACGACATCCATGCGTTCCTGATGAAATGGCTGCCGCACTTCCGCGAAGACAACCGCAGCTACCTGACCGTCGCCATCGGCTGCACGGGCGGTCAGCATCGCTCGGTGTTCATTGCGGAAACGCTCGCCGCGCGCGTCGCGCACGAGGCGAACGTGATCGTGCGGCATCGTGACGCGCCGGTGGATGTCGACGCGTCGTCGCGGCTCGTCACCGAGGTCGACCGACCCTAGCGACGGCCCGCCCACCGCCCGCGCGCCATGTCCTCCCTATCGACCACCCTGATCGACCTGCCGCTGTTCCCGCTTCATACGGTGCTGTTTCCCGGCGGCCTCCTGCCGCTCAAGGTGTTCGAGGCGCGCTATCTCGACATGTCGCGCGCCTGCCTGCGCGACAATGCGCCGTTCGGTGTCTGCCTGCTGAAAAGCGGCCCCGAGGTCGCGCAGGACGGCGCGGTGTCGGTGCCCGAGACGATCGGCTGCATGGCGCGCATCACCGAGTGCGACACCGGCGAATTCGGCATGCTGTACCTGCAGGCGATCGGCACGCAGCGTTTCGAGCTGCTGTCTTACCGCGTCGAATCGAACGGGCTGCTGGTCGGCATCGCCGAGCCGCTGCCCGACGACATCCCGCTCGAAGGCGAACAGGCGCTCGCGCAATTCGGCTCGTGCGCGGAGGTGCTCGAACGCATCATCGATGCGCTGAAGAAGAAGACCGAGCCGGACAAGCTGCCGTTCGCCGAACCGTTTCGCCTCGACGACCCGAGCTGGGTGTCGAACCGCCTCGCGGAACTGCTGCCGCTCGATTTGCGCGCGCGGCAGAAGCTGATGGAGTTTCCGGACGTCGGCGCGCGCATCGACGCCGTGCACCACGTGCTCGATCGGCACGGCTGGTTGTAGGCGTCTTCGCAGCCAACGCCCTGCCCGTCTTTACAGCAGCGGCCCGCTCAGCGCATCGAGCAGCTTGCGCACCGGCGCCGGCACGCCGTACGCGTCGAGCCCGGCGAGCGGCACCCATGCCGTCTCGGCCTCCTGCGCATGCACGGCCGCCGGGCCGTCGCCGTCGGCCAGCTCGCTCAGACGCGGCTCGATCTCGAGCCGGAAATGCGTGAAGGTATGCGTGAGCGGCGCGAGCGGCACCGGGCCGCCGCCGCCGAAGCGGCGCGCGAGATCCGCGAGCGCGGCATCGCCGTCGGCCTGCGGCAGGCTCCACAGCCCGCCCCAGATGCCGGCCGGCGGCCGCCGTTCGAGCAGCACGGCGTCGCCGTCGCGCAGCACCAGCATCCAGGTCTTGCGCGTCGGCACGGTCTTCTTCGGCCGCGCGGCGGGCAGTTCGCGCTGGCGGCCCGTCGACTGCGCGACGCAGTCGCCAGCGAACGGGCAGCGCGCGCAGTCGGGCTTGCCACGCACGCACAGCGTCGCGCCGAGATCCATCAGCCCCTGCGTGTAGGCGCTCACGTCGGCCGCGTTCGCGGCATCGGGCAGCAGCGATTCGGCAAGCGCCCACATGTCGTTCTCGACGCGCTTCTCGCCCGGAAATCCTTCCACGCCGAACACGCGGGCGAGCACGCGCTTCACGTTGCCGTCGAGGATCGTCGCGCGCGCGGCATACGCGAACGATGCGATCGCCGCGGCCGTCGAGCGGCCGATGCCGGGCAGTTCGGCGAGCGCGTCCGGCGTGGCCGGAAACGCGCCGCCGTGTTCCGCGACCACGACCTGCGCGCAGCGGTGCAGGTTGCGCGCGCGCGAGTAGTAGCCGAGCCCCGCCCACAGCGCCATCACGTCGTCGATCGGTGCGGCCGCGAGCGCGGCGACGTCCGGATAGCGTTCGAGAAAGCGCGTGTAATACGGGACGACGGTCGAGACCTGCGTCTGCTGCAGCATGATTTCCGACAACCAGATCCGGTACGGATCGCGGGTGTTCTGCCACGGCAGGTCGTGGCGACCGTGCACGCGCTGCCATGCGATCAGGCGCGTGGCGAAGGTGCGGTGCAGCGGCGTGACGGGAAACGGAGCGGGGGCGATGCGGGGCGGCTTCAAGTTTTCGGATCGGAAGAAAGGGGGTTCAACGCTGGCAGGTCGGACAGAAATAGGTCGACCGCTGGCCCTGCACGATTTGCCGGATCGGCGTGCCGCAAACGCGGCACGGCGCGCCCGCTCGATCATAGACGAAGCAGTCGAGCTGGAAATAGCCGCTCTCGCCGTTGCTGCCGACGAAATCGCGCAAGGTGCTGCCGCCGCGCTCGATCGCGTCGGCCAGCGTCGCGCGCACCGCGTCGGCCAGCCGCTCGTAGCGCGGCAGCGACACCCTGCCGGCGGCCGTGGTCGGGCGGATGCCGGCGCGGAACAGGCTCTCCGACGCGTAGATGTTGCCGACGCCGACGACGATGTCGCCCGCGAGCAGCGCCTGCTTGACCGACACCGTGCGCCCGCGCGTGCGCGCATGCAGCAGCGCGCCGCTGAACGCCGGCGAGAACGGCTCGACGCCGAGGGTCGCGAGCAGCGGATGCGCATGCACGTCGCCCGCCTCGCGCGGGTGCCACAGCACGGCGCCGAAGCGCCGCGGATCGCGGAACCGCAGCACGAATTCGTCGAAGATCCAGTCGATGTGGTCGTGTTTCGCGGCGACCGGCACGCCGGCGGCCGGCAGCACGCGCAGCGTGCCGGTCATGCCGAGGTGGACGATGAACCAGCCCGCGTCGATTTCGAACAGCAGATACTTGCCGCGGCGCTCGACGGCGAGCACCTCGCGCGCGCGCAGCTGTTCCGCGAGCCCGGCCGGCACGGGCCAGCGCAGCATCGCGGTACGGACGTCGACACGCTCGACGCGGCGGCCCGCGACAAAGGGCGCGATGCCCCGGCGCGTGACTTCGACTTCTGGCAACTCTGGCATGGTTTGCGGGTCTGAAACCCGATGATCACGATCGTGCGTGTATTGTAGCGAGCGCGTTACAATCGGTTGAAACATCGAACGGATTTCCATGACCCTGCCCTCGAAGCTGCTTCAGAAGCGCCCCGCCGCCGAGCGCGGCGCGCGCGCATTCCCGGTCCGCCGTGCGCTCGGTGCCGCGCTGTTCGCCGTCTGGACCCTCACCGCCTTCCCGGCTCACGCGCAGGATCCGGCAACGGACGACGCGGAGTCGCAGGGTGCGTTCGATCACGTGATGCCGGACGAGAAGAAGGATCTTCCCGGCGTCGCACTGACGAGCCAGATCGTCTACCAGGTGCTCGCCGCCGAGGTCGCGCTCCAGCGCAACCAGCCGGCGCCGGCGTACCAGACCTACCTCGCGCTCGCGCGCGACACGCGCGATCCGCGCATGGCGCAGCGGGCGACCGAGATCGCGCTCGGTGCGCAAAGCCCGGCCGACGCGTTGTCCGCCGCCAACCTGTGGCGCCAGTACGCACCCGACTCCAACCGAGCGTCGCAGGTCGATGCCGCGCTGCTCGTGCTCGCCGGCAAGCCGGCCGACGCGCAGCCGATGCTCGCGCGCGAACTCGCGCGGGCGACCGGCGAGACGCGCGGCCCGGCGATCCTCGCGCTGCAGGCCTTGCTCGTGCGCGGCCCCGACCGCGTCGGCGGCCTCGCGGTGCTGAAGGACATGCTGAAGAACGACATGAGCCGGCCCGAGGCGCAGCTCGCGATCGCGCGCCAGCAGCTCGCGGTCGACGACAAGGAAGGCGCCGCGCAGTCGCTGAAGCAGGCGCTGCAGATCCGCCCCGACTACCTGCCCGCGGCGCTGATGCTGTCGCAGATGGGGCCGGCGGAACGCGCGGCCGGCATCGTGTCGTTCGAGAAGTACGTGCAGCAGAATCCGAAATCGCGCGATGCGCGGCTCGCGCTGTCGCAGCTCTATCTCGCCGACGATCGCCTCGACGACGCGCAGAAGCAGTTCGAGACGATGCGCAAGCTCGACGCGAAGGATCCGACGCCGCTGATGGCGCTCGCGCTGATCAAGATCCAGCAGAAGAAGCTCGACGATGCGAGCGCGTACCTGAAGCAGTACGTGCAGCTCGGCGCGAAGCAGCCCGATCTCGACGTCGGCCAGGGCTACATCTACCTCGCGGAAATCGCGATCGAACAGGGCAATGACGCGCAGGCGTCGCAATGGCTCGACAAGGTCGACCAGACGAGCCAGCACTACCTGCCCGCCCAGATCACGCGCGCGCAGCTGCTGCAGAAACAGGGCAAGACCGACGAGGCGCGCAAGGTGCTCGACGACCTGCCCGTCAGCGACCCGCGCGACGCGGCCGTGATCGCGCGCACCGACGCGTCGATCCTGTTCACCGCGAAGCGCTATCCGGAGGCCGAAGCGCGGCTCGGACAGGCGGTCCAGGACTTCCCCGACGATCCCGACCTGCGCTACGACTACGCGATGGCGGCCGAGAAGACCGGCCACTACGCGACGATGGAAAAGCAGCTGCGCGAGCTGATCCGCACGCAGCCCGACAATCCGCAGGCGTACAACGCGCTCGGCTATTCGCTCGCCGATCGCAACCAGCGCCTGCCCGAGGCCAGCAAGCTGATCGAGAAGGCGCTGTCGCTCGCGCCGAACGACGCGTACATCATGGACAGCCTCGGCTGGGTGAAATACCGGATGGGCGACACGGCCGGCGCGGCGAAGATCCTGCGCCGCGCGTACGACCTGCAGCCGAACGCCGAAATCGGCGCGCATCTCGGCGAGGTGCTGTGGAAGACCGGCTCGCAGGAAGACGCGCGTTCCGCGTGGCGCGCCGCGCAGAAGCTCGAGCCGGACAACGAGACGCTCGTGCAGACGCTGAAGCGCTTCCAGATCAACGGTCTCTGATGCGGATGTTCCCGATGCTTTCCCTGTCTTTCCGCGCGCAGCGCACGCTGGCCGCGGCCGGCGCGGCGCTCGCGCTCGCCGGCTGCGCGAGCACGCCGCCGTCGGCGCAAGCCCCGGCAGGCGGCGTGCTGCAAACCGCCGCGACGCATGCCTACCACGGCCGCTTCGCGGTGCAGTACAACGACCGCCTCGGCAAGCCGCAGAACGTGTACGGCAACTTCGACTGGCAGGAGCACGGCGACGACGTGTCGCTCGAACTGCGCAGCCCGCTTGGCCAGACGCTCGCGGTCGTCAAGTCGACGCCGCAGGTCGCGACGCTCGAATTGCCGAACCGCCAGCCGCAGTACGCGACCGACGTCGGCGAGCTGATGCAGAACACGCTCGGCTTCTCGCTGCCGCTCGCGGGCCTGCGCTACTGGCTGCTGCCGACGCCCGCGCCCGCGACGCCGGCCGAAACGGTACGCGACCCGGCCGACAGCACGCGCGTCAAGCAGATCCGCCAGGACGGCTGGACCATCGACTACCTCGCCTACGCGGACGCCCCGGCCACGGGCGTCAAGCGCGTCAACCTCGTGCGCGCGACGCCGCCGCTCGACATCAAGCTCGTGCTCGACCAGTGAGCACCCACCTACGCATGACCGATTCGACCCGCTCGCTGCGCGACTGCCTCGCGCCTGCGAAACTCAACCTGTTCCTGCACATCACCGGCCGGCGCCCGAACGGCTATCACGATCTGCAAAGCGTGTTCCAGTTGCTGAACTGGGGCGACACGCTGCACTTCACGCTGCGCGACGACGGCCAGGTGGTCCGCGTGACCGACGTGCCCGGCGTGCCCGAGCAAAGCGATCTCGTCGTGCGCGCGGCCAACCTGCTGAAAACGCATGCGGGCACCGCGGCCGGCGTCGATATCGAAATCGACAAGCGCCTGCCGATGGGGGCGGGCCTCGGCGGCGGCAGCTCCGACGCGGCGACGACGCTGCTCGCGCTGAACCGCCTCTGGAAACTCGACCTGCCGCGCGCCGAACTGCAGTCGCTCGCGGTCAAGCTCGGCGCCGACGTGCCTTTTTTTGTTTTTGGAAAAAATGCGTTCGCAGAGGGTATCGGAGAAGAATTAGCTGAGGTACAATTGCCGACTCGCTGGTTCCTGGTTGTGACGCCAAGCGTTCATGTCCCGACCGCTGAAATTTTTTCAGATGAGTTGTTGACAAGAGATTCAAAGCCAGTCACAATTACGGACTTTCTTGCACAGCAAAACGTTGATGCGGGATGGCCAGACAGCTTCGGCCGGAACGACATGCAGCAGGTTGTGACAAGGAAGTACGCGGAAGTTGCGCAGGTGGTCAAATGGTTGTATGATGTGACCCCCGCGAGGATGACCGGCTCCGGAGCAAGCGTGTTTGCAGCGTTTCGCAGCAAGCAGGAGGCAGAAGCGGCGCAAGCCCGACTGCCTGCCGGTTGGAACGGCGCTGTTGCCGAGAGCCTGAACGAGCATCCGCTCTTCGCTTTCGCGTCATGAAGTTTCGCTTTATCGGATGTCCTACCGTCCGGTGAAGTTATCAGTTAAGTGTAGGGGAGTCGCCAAGTTGGTCAAGGCACCGGATTTTGATTCCGGCATGCGAGGGTTCGAGTCCTTCCTCCCCTGCCAAAAATTTTCCCGCATTTTCCCGCCTAAGCCCGAAGCAGGTGCATGATGAGCAGCCATGACGGCCTGATGGTTTTTACTGGCAACGCGAATCCCGCGCTTGCTCAGGAAGTCGTCAATATTCTTGGAATCCCCCTCGGCAAAGCAATGGTCAGCCGTTTCTCCGACGGCGAGATCCAGGTCGAGATCCAGGAAAACGTGCGCGGCAAGGACGTCTTCGTCCTGCAATCCACGTGCGCACCGACCAACGACAACCTGATGGAACTGATGATCATGGTCGATGCGCTGAAGCGCGCATCCGCCGGCCGGATCACCGCTGCCATCCCCTACTTCGGCTACGCCCGCCAGGATCGCCGCCCGCGTTCGGCGCGCGTCGCAATCTCGGCGAAGGTCGTCGCGAACATGCTGGAAATCGCCGGCGTCGAGCGGATCATCACGATGGATCTGCACGCCGACCAGATTCAGGGCTTCTTCGACATTCCGGTCGACAACATCTACGCGACGCCGATCCTGCTGGGCGACCTGCGCAAGCAGAACTACGCGGATCTGCTGGTCGTGTCGCCGGACGTCGGCGGCGTGGTCCGCGCCCGTGCGCTCGCGAAGCAGCTGAACTGCGATCTCGCGATCATCGACAAGCGTCGCCCGAAGGCGAACGTGTCGGAAGTGATGAACATCATCGGTGAAGTCGAAGGCCGCACCTGCGTGATCATGGACGACATGGTCGATACGGCCGGCACGCTGTGCAAGGCTGCGCAAGTGCTGAAGGAGCGCGGCGCGAAGCAGGTGTTCGCCTACGCGACGCACCCGGTGCTGTCGGGCGGCGCCGCCGAGCGCATCGCCGCGTCGGCGCTCGACGAACTCGTCGTCACCGACACGATCCCGCTGTCGGCCGAGTCGCTCGGCTGCTCGAAGATCCGTGCGCTGACGAGTGCGAGCCTGCTGGCCGAAACGTTCTCGCGAATTCGCCGCGGCGATTCGGTGATGTCGCTGTTCGCGGAATCCTGATCGCGCACCGACAAGCAAAAGCATGCGTGAAAAGCGAAGCGGCAACGCTTCGCTTTTTGCACAATCGGACGGGATAGACGAAACCCCGGCCGTTTCATCGGGGGCCGCCGTATCGACGGCCCCGTTTTACTGCCTGGTCGCGGGCAGCCATTGGAGAATCACATGAAAGTCGTCGCTTTCGAGCGCCAACAGCAAGGTACGGGTGCGAGCCGCCGCCTGCGCAACGCCGGTAAGACCACGGGTATCGTCTACGGTGGCGAAGCTGCCCCGCAAATGATCGAACTCGATCACAACGCACTGTGGCACGCCCTGAAGAAGGAAGCCTTCCACTCGTCGATCCTCGACCTCGAAGTGGCCGGCCAGTCGCAACAGGTTCTGCTGCGCGACGTGCAATACCACCCGTTCAAGCAACTGGTGCTGCACGTGGACTTCCAGCGCGTCGACGCGAAGAAGAAGCTGCACACGAAGGTGCCGCTGCACTTCCTGAACGCTGAAATCAGCCCGGCCGTGAAGCTGTCGAGCGCGATCGTTTCGCACGTCGCGACGGAAATCGAAGTCGAGTGCCTGCCGGCTGCCCTGCCGGAGTTCCTCGAAGTCGACCTGTCGAAGATCGAAGCCGGTCAGTCGCTGCACGCGAAGGACATCGCACTGCCGAAGGGCGTCACGCTGACGGCCCACGTCGACGCGGAAAACCCGGTCGTCGCATCGGCGACGGTCCCGGCTGGCGCCGTGTCGGACGCTGCAGAAGGCGAAACGCCGGCTGCGTAAGCGGCTGCCTGCGCGCCCCATCGATCCGTTTCACGAAACGGTCGACGCAACCCGCCGCGGCTTGCCCGGCGGGTTTTTCTTTTTCTGCGCCCAGGCGGCCGACGCCGCCTTCGAAACGTCATGATCAAACTGATCGTCGGCCTCGGCAATCCCGGGGCGGAATACACCGCAACGCGTCACAACGCCGGTTTCTGGCTGATCGACCAGCTCGCCCGCGAAGCCGGCGCGACGCTGCGCGACGAGCGCCGCTTCCACGGCTTCTACGCGAAAGCGCGCCTGCACGGCGAGGAAGTCCACCTGCTCGAGCCGCAGACCTACATGAACCGTTCCGGCCAGTCGGTCGTCGCGCTCGCGCATTTCTTCAAGATCCTGCCCGACCAGATCCTCGTCGCGCACGACGAGCTCGACCTGCCGCCCGGCACCGTGAAGCTGAAGCTCGGCGGCGGCAGCGGCGGCCACAACGGCCTGAAGGACATCTCCGCGCACCTGTCGTCGCAGCAGTACTGGCGGCTGCGGATCGGCATCGGCCATCCGCGCGACCTGATTCCGGAAAGCGCGCGCGCCGGCGCAAAGCCCGACGTCGCGAACTTCGTGCTGAAGCCGCCGCGCCGCGAGGAACAGGAGGTGATCGACGCGGCGATCGAACGCGCGCTCGCGGTGATGCCGATGGTCGTCAAGGGCGAACTCGACCGCGCGACGATGCAGCTGCATCGCAACTGACGCGTCGTTGCACCGCCACGGTGCAACGGACGCCGACCTTCGCCTCCCGCCCGCGCAACGCTGCGCATGAACGCGCACCGCGCCGCGCACATGCGGTAACCTCGCTGTTTTGCCCGTCAGGAGCCAAGCGGTGAGCCGTTACTGGAGCGACGTCGTTCAGCAACTCGTGCCTTACGTGCCGGGCGAACAGCCCGCGCTCGCACACCCCGTCAAGCTGAACACCAACGAGAATCCCTATCCGCCGTCGCCGCGCGTCGTCGCGGCGATCGCGCGCGAGCTCGGCGAAACCGGCGACACGCTGCGCCGCTATCCCGACCCGCTCGCGCGCGCGCTGCGCGAGACGGTCGCCGCCCACCACCGGATCCGCCCCGAGCAGGTGTTCGTCGGCAACGGTTCCGACGAGGTGCTCGCGCACACGTTCCAGGCGCTGCTCAAGCACGACCGGCCGCTGCGCTTTCCGGACATCACGTACAGCTTCTACCCGACCTACGCGCGCCTGTACGGCGTGCAGACCACGACCGTGCCGCTCGCCGACGATTTCTCGATCCGCGTCGACGACTATCTCGACGACGGCGGCGGCGTGCTGTTCCCGAACCCGAATGCACCGACCGGGCGTGCGCTGCCGCTCGCGGATGTCGAACGGATCGCGGCCGCGAACCCGTCGTCGGTCGTCGTGATCGACGAGGCCTATGTCGATTTCGGCGCGCAGTCGGCGATTACGCTGATCGATCGCCATCCGAACCTGCTCGTCGTGCACACGACGTCGAAGGCACGCTCGCTCGCCGGCATGCGCGTGGGCTTCGCGTTCGGCGACGCGGCGCTGATCGAAGCGCTGAACCGCGTGAAGGACAGCTTCAACTCGTATCCGCTCGACCGGCTCGCGCAGGTCGCCGCACAGGCGGCATACGAAGACGACGCCTATTTCGGCGCCACGTGCCGGCGCGTGATCGACAGCCGCGCGCGGCTCACGCAGGCGCTCGACGCGCTCGGCTTCGACGTCGTGCCGTCGGCCGCGAACTTCGTGTTCGCGCGCCATCCCGCGCACGATGCGGGCACGCTCGCGGCGAAGCTGAAGGAACGGGAAATTTTCGTGCGGCACTTCCGGCTGCCGCGCATCGACCAGCATCTGCGCATCACCGTCGGCACCGACGCCGAATGCGATGCGCTGATCGCCGCACTGCGCGACCTGCTGCGCTGAAAAGCACGCGGGCGGCATGCGCCGCCCGGAAGGGTGTCACGCGACGCGCGCCGGCGTGTCGCCTGCTCTGCCGTGCATCGCCGCCCGTCGCGGCGGGCGGCTGTGGATCGAAGCCGGCGCCTTTGCGCGCTTACTTCGATTCCCCGCAGAGCGCGTGGTACTTCTCCATCAATTGCGCGTGCGATTCGTCATGCTGCGGATCGCGCGGAATGCATTCGACCGGACACACCTGCTGGCACTGCGGCTCGTCGAAATGGCCGACGCACTCCGTGCACTTGTTCGGGTCGATCACGTAGATCTCCGGGCCCATCGAAATCGCGCCGTTCGGGCACTCGGGCTCGCACACGTCGCAATTGATGCACTCGTCGGTAATCATCAAAGCCATACTGATCTCGCTTCTTCAGGCCGGCGGCCGGCTTCCCGTCGAAACCGGCCGGCGCCGCCTCACGCGGCCGGGCCTCCCATCGCGGCGACCTTCTCGGTCAGCCATTTCTCCACCGACGGGAACACGAACTTGCTGACATCGCCACCCAACTGCGCGATTTCGCGCACGATCGTCCCCGAAATGAACTGGTACTGATCGGACGGCGTCATGAACATCGTCTCGACGTCCGGCAGCAGATAGCGGTTCATCCCCGCCATCTGGAACTCATATTCGAAATCGGATACCGCGCGCAGGCCGCGTACGATCACGCGCGCGTTGTTGGTGCGGACGAAGTCCTTCAGCAGGCCCTTGAACCCCATCACCTTCACGTTCGGATAGTGGCCGAGCACCTCGTTCGCAATCTTCAGACGTTCTTCCAGCGAGAAGAACGGCTTCTTCGCACGGCTGTCGGCAACCCCGACGACCAGCGTATCAAAAATGCTCGACGCACGCCGCACGAGGTCTTCGTGCCCGCGCGTCAGCGGATCGAACGTACCGGGATACACGGCGACTACCATGTCGCTCCTCCTGTCATCACGCAAACGGGAATGCAGCCGCGCAACGCGCACGCCGCTGCAGAGATGGGCATGCGTCGCCTTTGCAGCGCGCCGCCTCGTATGGAACGCGCATTATTCATCATTTTCGCGCCGCAGCAAATGATAGTGAACCGCGCCGGCCTTGCCGCGCTTCACGACCTGCCAGCCCGCGAGCGCTTCGTGTGCGGCCGGGTCGAGCTCCGCGCCGCTCTCGACGTACAGCGCGCCGCCCGCCGCGACGAGCGGCGCGCTCAGCGCCAGCGCGCGCGCGAACACGGCTGCGTCGCCGAACGGCGGGTCGAGGAACACGACGTCGAACGCACCCGGCGCGAGGCCGGCCGCGAGCCGCAGCGCATCGGCCTCGGCGATCTCGACCGTGCGCGCGCCGAGCTTGTCCCGGATCGCGCGCAGCTGCTGCGCGGCGCGCGGATGGCGCTCGACCATCACGACGCTCGCCGCGCCGCGCGACGCGGCCTCGAAGCCGAGCGCGCCGGTGCCCGCGAACAGGTCCAGGCAGCGCTGGCCAGCCAGATCCTGGCCGAGCCAGTTGAACAGGGTTTCGCGCACGCGATCGGGCGTCGGGCGCAGCCCGTCGAGGTCGAGCACCGCGAGCGGCGTGCGTTTCCAGTCGCCGCCGATGATGCGGACCGTATGCGGCTTGCCGCGACTGGAGGAGGCCGACGAACGGCCGGAATGGGAACGGGACATACTCAATATCGAGACGGGGGGAACGGGCGCGCGCGGGGGCGTGCCGCCAGACAGGCGCACGTTACCACAGCGGCGGCGCACACTGACGCGAGCGCCCCGCCGCGCCTGATAAAATGCACGGTTTCGGCCGCCGTGCGCCGCATCCGCGCGAACGCAGACGGCCCGTCCGGCATCCCGCCCCCGCGGCAGCCGCCCTCTTCCCGACGCCAGACCATGTTCAGCTTCTTCAAACGATTCAAGAAAACGCAGGAGCCCGATCCCGCGGAATCGCAATCGGCCGACGCGCCGCAGCCCGATGCGCCGGCCGAAGCACCCGCGCCGACGGCGCCGCCCGCGGCCGATGCGCCCCCTGCGCCGGCCCAGCCGGCCGCCCCGGCCGTCGTGATGACGGTCACGCCGACCGATAACGGCCGCGACGAGGTCGTCGAGACCGTCGAGATCGTGCCGCCGCCCGTGCAGGACGCGTCCGCGAAGAAATCGTGGCTCGCGCGCCTGAAGACGGGGCTCGCGAAGACGGGCTCGAGCATCACGGGCGTGTTCGTCAACACGAAGATCGACGAGGACCTGTACGAGGAACTCGAAACCGCGCTGCTGATGTCCGACGCGGGCGTCGACGCAACCGAATACCTGCTCGGCGCGCTGCGCGAGAAGGTGCGCGCGGGCCGGCTGACCGACCCGCAGCAGGTGAAGGCCGCACTGCGCGACCTGCTCGTCGAGCTGCTGACGCCGCTCGAGAAATCGCTGGTGCTCGGCCGCGCGCAGCCGCTCGTGATGATGATCGCGGGCGTGAACGGCGCCGGCAAGACGACCAGCATCGGCAAGCTCGCGAAGCATCTGCAGAGTTTCGACCAGTCGGTGCTGCTGGCCGCGGGCGACACGTTCCGCGCAGCCGCGCGCGAACAGCTGACGGTCTGGGGCGAGCGCAACAACGTGACGGTCGTGCAGCAGGAAAGCGGCGATCCGGCCGCGGTGATCTTCGATGCGGTCAGCGCCGCGCGCGCGCGCAAGATCGACGTGATGATGGCCGATACGGCCGGCCGCCTGCCGACGCAGCTGCACCTGATGGAAGAACTGAAGAAGGTGAAGCGCGTGATCTCGAAGGCGCACGACGGCGCACCGCACGAGGTGCTGCTCGTGATCGACGCGAACACGGGCCAGAACGGCCTCACGCAGGTGAAGGCGTTCGACGATGCGCTCGGCCTGACCGGCCTGATCGTCACCAAGCTCGACGGCACCGCGAAGGGCGGGATCCTCGCCGCGATCGCGCGGCAGCGGCCGGTGCCGGTCTACTTCATCGGCGTCGGCGAGAAGGTCGAGGACCTGCAGCCGTTCAGCGCCGAGGAATTCGCGGACGCGTTGCTCGGCTGAACGCCGCGCTGCGCACCGCACGCACAAGGCGCCTTCGGGCGCCTTTTTCAATGGCCGGGCCGGCGCGCCGCGAGCGCGCGGCGCGCGGCTGCGCTGCGTTACTCGGCGTCGGGCTGCACGCCGGGCTCGGCCGCCTTGAACGCGTCGAGCGTCGACGCATAGTCGGCGATCCGCTGGATCGTCGGGTAGACGGTCGTGTCGATCGAAAAGCGGTTCGCGTTGAACACCTGCGGCACGAGACAGATGTCGGCGAGCGTCGGCGTATCGCCGAAGCACAGCTTGCCCGTGCGCGGATCGCTCGCGAGGCGCGTTTCGAGCGACGCGAAGCCCGACTCGATCCAGTGCCGGTACCACGCGTTCTTGTCATCCTCGGACACCTTCAGCGTGTGCTTCAGGTACTTCAGCACGCGCAGGTTGTCGAGCGGATGGATCTCGCACGCGATCTGCAGCGCGATCGCCCGCACGTACGCGCGATCGACCGGCTGCTTCGGCAGCAGCGCGGGCTCGGGATGGGTTTCGTCGAGATATTCGATGATCGCGAGCGACTGCTGCAGCGTCGCGTCGCCGTCGATCAGCGTCGGCACGAGCGCATCCGGATTCAGCGCGCGATAGTCGTCCTTCAGTTGCTGGCCGCCGTCGCGCAGCATGTGCACGGGCACGTAGTCGTACGGCAGCCGCTTCAGGTTCAGCGCGATCCGCACGCGGTACGAAGCGGAACTGCGGAAATAGCTGTAGAGCTTCATGGGATGTCTCTCGTAGTCGTATTCGGCCGGCGGCGCACCGCCGGGAACCAGAGTGTAGCGCGGCCGCGCGGCGGCCCGACGCTTGCGCGCCCGCTGCCCGTGCGATACTCGGTGCATTCCTGACCGCTCACCGCGCGACCCGATGCCGGCCGCGCCCCACGCTCCGATGACCGCTGCCCACGATTCCGCCACCCCGTTCCCCTGCGCCCGCTTCATCAAGGAAATCGGCCGCGGCCCGCACGGCGCGCGCGCGCTGTCCGCCGACGACACGTTCGCGCTCTATCGCGCGATGCTCGATGCGCGCGTGTCGGACCTCGAGCTCGGCGCGATCCTGATCGCCTATCGCCTGAAAGGCGAAACCGCCGACGAGCTGGCCGCGATGCTCGCCGCCACGCATGCGTCGTTCGAGCCGCTGCACGTGCAGGACGCCGCGTTCCGTCCGGTGTCGATCCCGAGCTACAACGGCGCGCGCAAGCAGCCGAACCTCGTGCCGCTGCTCGCGCTGCTGCTCGCGCGCGAAGGCGTGCCGGTGCTGGTGCACGGCGTGTCGCAGGATCCGGGCCGCGTGACGAGCGCGGAGATCTTCGCGGCGCTGTCGATCGCGCCGTCGACGTCGCACGACGCGATCGAGGACACGCTCGCCGAGCGCCGCGTCGCCTTCGCGCCGATCGACGCGCTGGCGCCGCGCATCGCGCGCCTGCTGTCGCTGCGCGCGGTGCTCGGCGTGCGCAATTCGACGCACACGCTCGTGAAGCTGCTGCAGCCGTTCGCGCCGGCGGGCCTGCGGCTCGTCAACTATACGCATCCGCCGTACCGCGACAGCCTCGCCCAGCTGTTCCGCGACCATCCGGATGCCGCGCTCGGCGGTGCGCTGCTCGCGCGCGGCACCGAGGGCGAGGCGGTCGCCGACACGCGGCGCCAGGTGCAGGTCGACTGGCTGCACGACGGCGTCTGCGACACGCTGATCGCCGCCGAGCGTTCGTCGGCCGACGCGCCGCCGGTCGAGCTGCCGGAATCGCGCGATGCCGAGACGACCGCCGCGTGGACCGGCGCCGTGCTGCGCGGCGAGGTTCCGGTGCCCGAGGCGCTCGCGCGACAGGTCGAGACGATCGTGCGAATCGCGCGGATCGCGCCCTGACGGGCGCTGCCACGGCGACGCGGGCCGGTTTCACCTCCGACCATTTGACACGCGCGGGCATCCTGGCATAGAGTTGTCGCCATGCGTTCCTTTCCGAACACCCTCCGAATTACCTCCGGCCGCCTAGCGCGGCCGCTATCGCTACGACTAGCCTAAGGCTGTCGTAGCGCCGTGTGCTGTCCGCACGGTCCCTCCCAGCAGTTCTCGCAGCACCCTTCTCGCAGTTTTTACAACCCGAAGTCGTCAGCTTTCGTCCGTCTATCCGTCGGTCGATTCGCGAAGATCATCCGCATCCGCAGCGCGATCCGGCGCCACGGTGCGAGGCAGCGTCAACCGTCGCTCATGCCGTCCGTCTTCGCTCGCGACTTGAGCCCCGAGGCCAAGAAGATGAAGCGCAACCCGCAAGACAAGTACCGAGCGTTCGAACCCGTCCGTATCAACGGCCGCAAGTGGCCGAACCGCACGATCGAGCGTGCGCCGGTCTGGATGAGCACCGACCTGCGCGACGGCAACCAGTCGCTGATCGAGCCGATGAGCATCGAGCAGAAGCTTGAGTTCTTCGAGATGCTCGTCGCGATCGGCTTCAAGGAGATCGAAGTCGGTTTTCCGTCGGCGTCGCAAACCGACTTCGATTTCGTGCGCAAGCTGATCGACGAGCGGCGCATCCCCGACGACGTGACGATCGAAGTGCTCGTACAGTCGCGCGAAGACCTGATCGCACGCACGTTCGAGGCGCTCGAAGGCGTGCCGCGCGCGATCGTGCACCTGTACAACGCGATCTGCCCGTCGTTCCGCCGCATCGTGTTCGGAATGTCGAAGGACGACGTGAAGGCGCTCGCGGTCGAGGGCACGCGGCTCATCAAGGAACACGCGGCGGCACGCCCGGACACGCACTGGACCTACCAGTACTCGCCCGAAACCTTCAGCATGACCGAGCTGACGTTCGCGCGCGAAGTGTGCGACGCGGTCGCGCAAATGTGGCGTCCGACCCGCGACCACAAGATGATCGTCAACCTGCCGGCGACCGTCGAAGCGGCGATGCCGAACGTGTTCGCCGACCAGATCGAATGGATGGACCGCAATCTCGCGTATCGCGACAGCATCGTGCTGTCCGTGCATCCGCACAACGATCGCGGCACCGCGGTCGCGGCCGCCGAACTCGCGCTGCTCGCAGGCGCCGACCGCATCGAGGGCTGCCTGTTCGGCAACGGCGAGCGCACCGGCAACGTCGACCTCGTCACGCTCGCGCTCAATCTCTATACGCAGGGCATCGACCCGGGCCTCGACTTCTCCGACATCGACCCGGTGCGCCGCGTCGTCGAGCGCTGCAACCAGATTCCCGTGCATCCGCGCCACCCGTATGCGGGCGACCTCGTGTTCACGGCATTCTCGGGCTCGCACCAGGACGCGATCCGCAAGGGCTTCGCGCAGCAGCGCGACGACGCGCTGTGGGAAGTGCCGTACCTGCCGATCGATCCGGCCGATCTCGGCCGCAGCTACGACGCGGTGATCCGCGTCAACAGCCAGTCCGGCAAGGGCGGCGCGACCTTCCTGCTCGAACGCGGAATGGGCTTCACGCCGACGCGGCGCGTACAGATCGAATTCAGCCACGCGGTGCAGACGCTCGCCGACGCCTCCGGCGAGGAAGTGACGGGCGATGCGATCTGCGCACTGTTTGCGCGCGAATTCTTCGAGACCGACGGCCCCGCCGCGCGCCACAACCACGCTGCGCGCTGGCAGAACCGCGAGATCGGCGGCGCGTTCGCGGCCGACGCGACGCCCGAGGATGCGGTGCAGCGCGCGGCCGCCGTCTTCGCGGCAGCGGCCGGCGCGACGATCGATGTCGCGTCGTGCGAGCACGTGCGCACGGCGGACGGCCGGATCGCGGTATCGGTCGGCTGCTGCGTCGGCGACGCGCCGCTGCGGCACGGCGTCGGCGTGCACGCGGACGCGACGAGCGCCGCGCTCGACGCGGTCGTCAGCGCAATCAACCGTTCGGCGTGGCACTGCGCCGACCGCCGCGCGGCGGCCTGAGCGCGCCGCAGCGATTCAGGGCCGGTTCGCGTCGATCGCGAACGGCCTCCGGGACACCCGGTCAGCGAGCGGAGCGCGACCGTCCGTGCGCCGCGCGATCCGCGCCGCACGGGCCAGCAAAAAGCGGCCTACGAGGCCGCTTCTGTCGGGACGATAAAAGGAGCGCCACGCGCGCTCAGGTCTCGGTCGCGCACCGCGTCGCCTGCCAGGCCAGCAGGCGCCAGCGACCTTTCTCGTGGGTCTGCACGGCGGTATAGGCAATCGGGAACACGAGGCCGCCGTTGTTCGTTTCCATCTCGATCAGCGCGCGCCCCGTGACGACGCAGGTGTCGTCGCCGACCGGCAGCACGTCCTGCGACTGGATCTCGATCTGGCGATAGCGGCGGCGGCCGGCAGCGATGGCGTCGATGAACTGCTGCTTGGTTTCCCGCTTGCCGTTGGTGTGCACGTAGAACACCTTGTCCGACAGCAGCGCGTCGAGCGCCTCGCCGTCGCCGTCCACCATCGCCCGGAACCGATCGCGCTCGAGCGCGCGGATCGCATCGACCACCTTCGTCATCGCCTGACTCCTCGGCAACGCGCACGCCGTGCGTGGGCGTGCGGGGATCAGAAGTTGTACTGCACGTAGAACTGGTGGAAATTTACCCCAGGATTCGGCTCTTTGATACCCGCGTTAGACACATGTTGAAAACGGTAGCCGACCTGATACTGTTGCCGGTCTCCGAACTGTGCGCCGACGCCGGCGACCGGTGCGAACTGGAACGCGGTCGACAGCGAGAAATTGTCCGAGATCGTCGGATGCGTCAACAGCCGGACGCCGCCGCCCGCCTCGATGAACGGCCGGATCTGCCCGGCACTCTTGATGAAGCGGAACATCGGCGTCACGCCGAATTCGCCGATGCTGCTGTGGACGTTGCCGCCGGTGTGCCAGTAGCCGGCGTGCCCTTCCACCACGAACGAGAAGTGCCAGCCGCCGATCTCCCACCAGTTCCAGCCCGGGTCCCACACGACGCCGAGTTCGCCCATGTCGATCCCGCGGCGATCGGAAAAGCCGCCGCCCGCCTGGATGCCCCACCGGTCTGCGAACGCTGCCCCCGATCCGCCCAGCAGGGACGCCGCCAGCATCGCGTGCAGCACAAGCCGGCTACGCGACCGGCGGTTCTTCTTGTTGTTCATCTGACACTCCAACTTTGTGGGTTGAATGGAGCCTGGCGCAGCGGCCCGGCTCGAGCGAACTGAATGGTATGGTAAAGGACTTTTCGGATCGGCATCACGAAGCGAAATTGTTTGCTTCCAAATCTACAAAAATCGAAAGCGTCTGCTGATTTCCATCCAAAACAACGGCTTACGGAACTCCGCTCACCCAGCCCCTGTCTCAGAACTGGCTATCGGATAACCGGAATCGATAGAAAAACTGGGAACTCCAATGCCCGCGCGCGCTCTAAGGAATTAGCACTCGGCTTGCGGGAGTGCTAAGATTGGCCTCGGAATCTCGATCCGAGTCCGGGGTTCATCCCTGATTCCAAAGGAGTTTTTTAGTGAGCAACGCCCTGACCCTTCCGAACACCCTGAGCCCGGCGCCGGCCAAGGCCGAATCGGCAGGCTCGCTGGCGCTCGCAACTCAAGCGATGTTGCCGGGCCAGCTTGGCAACCTCGACGCGTATATCCAGGCCGTCAACCGCATTCCGCTGCTGACCGCCGAAGAGGAACGCCAGTACGCGACCCAATTCCGCGAAGACAACAACCTCGACGCTGCGCGCCGCCTCGTGCTGTCGCACCTGCGGCTCGTCGTGTCGATCGCGCGCAACTATCTCGGCTACGGCCTGCCGCACGGCGACCTGATCCAGGAAGGCAACATCGGCCTGATGAAGGCCGTGAAGCGCTTCGACCCGGCGCAGAACGTGCGCCTCGTGTCGTACGCGATCCACTGGATCAAGGCGGAGATTCACGAATACATCCTGCGTAACTGGCGCACGGTGAAGGTCGCGACGACCAAGGCGCAGCGCAAGCTGTTCTTCAACCTGCGCAGCCACAAGAAGGGCGTGCAGGCGATGACGCCCGAGGAAATCGACGGTCTCGCGAAGGAACTCAACGTCAAGCGCGAAGAAGTGACCGAGATGGAAACGCGGCTGTCGGGCGGCGACATCGCGCTCGAAGGGCAGGTCGAGGACGGCGAGGAGTCGTACGCGCCGATCGCCTATCTGGCCGACTCGCACAACGAGCCGACCGCCGTGCTCGCCGCGCGTCAGCGCGACATGCTGCAGACCGACGGCATCGCGCAGGCGCTCGACGCGCTCGACGCGCGCAGCCGCCGCATCATCGAGGCGCGCTGGCTGCACGTCGACGACGACGGCTCGGGCGGCTCGACGCTGCACGATCTCGCCGCGGAATTCGGCGTGTCGGCCGAGCGCATTCGCCAGATCGAAGCGAGCGCGATGAAAAAGATGCGCACCGCACTCGCCGAATACGCATAAATTCCCGGCGATTTAGAGTGCTTCATCGAAAACCGCTGCCTGCCCGGCAGCGGTTTTTTTTCGCCTGTTGATTGACCTTGTTCATCGGGTATTTGGGCGGTTCCCGGGCACCTTCCGCATAAGCTTGATCCACCTCAAGCTTTGGCCCGCGGTTCGCGACGGTCTGCCGCAGCGCAGCACTCGGCTTTGCAAAGCCGTCCTTTTAAAATTGGCATGTCAGGCGCAAAAGGATTAAAACAGCTTAACGGCCGTCATAAATCCGACGTAAAGTCGCCCCAATTCGGTGTAAATCGATTCAGGATTAATTGCCTTGATCTCGATCAATAAAAATCCGCCGCCGCCTGCGAGATCGCCCGGCCCGCCCGGCTGGCGCGCGCGCCTCGGCGCCTGGGCACGCGGGCCGACCCTCGCCCGCGACATCACGCTCGTGCTGATCGTCAAGCTGATCCTGTTGATGTCGCTCAAATACGCATTCTTCAATCATCCGCAGGCTGAACACATGTCGTTGCCGCCTGCCGCCGTCGCCGAGAAGCTGCTCTCGGTACCGGCGCCCGCTTCTACCGAGGGAGACCACCATGATAAGTAGCGAAGTCGTCGATCTGTCACGTCTGCAGTTCGGCATCACGGCGCTCTACCACTTCCTGTTCGTGCCGTTGACGCTCGGCCTGTCCTGGCTGCTCGTCATCATGGAGTCCGTCTACGTGATGACCGGCAAGCAGGTCTACAAGGACATGACGCAGTTCTGGGGCAAGCTGTTCGGGATCAACTTTGCGATGGGCGTGACGACCGGCATCACGCTCGAATTCCAGTTCGGCACGAACTGGTCGTACTACTCGCACTACGTCGGCGACATCTTCGGCGTGCCGCTCGCCGTCGAAGGCCTGATGGCGTTCTTCCTCGAATCGACCTTCGTCGGCCTGTTCTTCTTCGGCTGGAACCGCCTGTCGAAAGTCAAGCACCTGATCGTCACGTTCCTCGTCGCGCTCGGCTCGAACCTGTCCGCGCTGTGGATCCTCGTCGCGAACGGCTGGATGAACAATCCGGTCGGCGCCGAATTCAACTACGAGACGATGCGCATGGAGCTGACCAACCTGTTCGACGTGCTGTTCAACCCGGTCGCGCAGGTCAAGTTCGTGCACACGGTGTCGGCCGGCTACGTGACGGCCGCGATGTTCGTGCTCGGCGTGTCGTCGTGGTATCTGTTGAAGAAGCGCGACGTCGACTTCGCGCTGCGCTCGTTCGCGGTCGCGGCCGGCTTCGGCCTCGCGGCTACGCTCTGCGTGATCGTGCTCGGCGACGAATCGGGCTACACGACCGGCGAAGTGCAGAAGATGAAGCTCGCCGCGATCGAATCCGAATGGGAAACGCAGCCGGCGCCCGCATCGTTCACGCTGATCGGCATTCCGAACCAGGAGGAACAGCGCACCGACTACGCGATCAAGATCCCGTATGCGCTCGGCCTGATCGCGACACGCTCGATCGACGAGCCGGTGATCGGCCTGCGCGAGCTCGCGAAGCACAGCGAGGAGCACATCCAGAGCGGGATGATCGCGTACGGCGCGCTGCAGAAGATCAAGGAAGGCGACACGAGCGCGGCGACGCGCGAACTGTTCGACCAGCACAAGCAGTATCTCGGCTACGGGCTGATGCTCAAGCAGTTCACGCCGAACGTGGTCGACGCGACGCCGGAGCAGATCAAGGCCGCCGCGAAGAAGACGATTCCGCCGGTCGCGCCCGTGTTCTTCTCGTTCCGGATCATGGTGTTCCTCGGCTTCCTGTTCCTCGCGACCTTCATCGCCGCGTTCTGGTTCTGCGCGCGCCGCGAGCTGCTGCAGGACAACCGCCGCTGGTTCCTCCGCTATGCGGTGTGGGCGATCCCGCTGCCGTGGCTCGCCGCGGAATTCGGCTGGGTCGTCGCCGAGCTCGGCCGCCAGCCGTGGACCATCGCGGGCATCCTGCCGACGCATCTTTCCGCGTCGAGCCTGACGCCGAGCGACCTGTACCTGAGCCTCGCCGGTTTCATCGCGTTCTACACGGCGCTGTTCGTCATCGAGATCAAGCTGATGTTCAAGTACGCCCGCCTCGGCCCGTCGTCGCTGCATACCGGCCGCTATCACCACGAGCTGGCGGCCGCCGGCGAGCGCGCGGCCGTCTGAGCGCGCCCCCGCAACCGAACAAGGAATCGCTATGGACTATGCAACTCTCAAGCTGATCTGGTGGCTGCTGGTCGGCGTGCTGCTGATCGGCTTCGCCGTCACCGACGGCTTCGACATGGGCGCGACCGCGCTGCTGCCGTTCCTCGGCAAGACCGACGAAGAGCGCCGCATCATCGTCAATACGGTGGGCGCGACGTGGGAAGGCAACCAGGTGTGGCTGATCACGGCCGGCGGCGCGATGTTTGCCGCGTGGCCGCTGGTCTACGCCGCGTCGTTCTCCGGCTTCTACTTCGCGATGCTGCTGGTGCTGTTCGCGCTGTTCTTCCGGCCGGTCGGCTTCGACTATCGCAGCAAGCGGCCCGACCCGCGCTGGCGCGCAGGCTGGGACTGGGGCCTGTTCGTCGGCGGCTTCGTGCCGGCGCTGGTGTTCGGCGTCGCGTTCGGCAACCTGCTGCAGGGCGTGCCGTTCCAGTTCGACAGCGACCTGCGCGTGACCTACCACGGCAGCTTCTGGGCGCTGCTGAACCCGTTCGCGCTGCTGTGCGGGCTCGTCAGCCTCACGATGCTGGTCGCGCACGGCGCCGCGTTCATCAAGATGAAGACCGACGGCGTGATCGCGCGCCGCGCGTCGGTCGCGCTGCGCGTGTCGTCGCTGCTCGCGGTCGTGCTGTTCGTGCTGGCGGGCGTGCTGGTCGCGTCGTATATCGGCGGCTTCCACATCACGCGCGCCGCGCCGACCGATACGGTCGCGAACCCGCTGCTCAAGGACGTCGCCGCGGGCTCGGGCCTGTGGCTCGCGAACTACCGCGAGTATCCGTGGATGATCGCGGCGCCCGTCGTCGGCATCGCGGGCGGCCTGCTCGCGCTGCTGCTCGCCGGTTCGAAGCAGGAAAAGACCGCGTTCTTCTGCACGGGCCTGATGATCGTCGGCGTGATCCTGACCGCGGGCTTCTCGATGTTCCCGTTCATCATGCCGTCGTCGCTCGACCCGCGCAGCAGCCTGACCGTGTGGGACTCGACGTCGAGCCAGAAGACGCTGATGGTGATGCTGTTCGCGGTGATCGTGTTCCTGCCGATCATCCTGCTCTACACGAGCTGGGTGTATCGCGTGATGCGCGGCAAGGTCACGCGCCAGGTGCTCGAAGAGAACAAGCACTCGATGTATTGAACCCGGCCGGGGCGCGCAGGCGCCCCGCCGCCCCGTTTCGCAAGGAGTCGGATCATGTGGTATTTCAGCTGGATTCTCGGTATCGGCGTCGCGCTGTCGTTCGGCATCGTCAATGCGATGTGGCTCGAGGCGCGCCAGAAGAAGCAGGAAGTGCCGGTGCGCACGCAGCGCGACTGACGCGCAGTGCGGGCGGCGGCAGGGCGCCGCCGCCGGTGTCGGCGACGCACCTCGCGCGGCCTTTGTGCCGCGCCAAGGCAAAACGGCTTGCGATGCCTCGCAAGCCGTTTTCGTTTGTGCGCTCACGCGGCCGGCCCGTACCGCCGGGCCGGCCGCGCCGCATCAGGCCGGTTGCGCGGCCGCGCCGCCGCCGGCGGACGGCAGGCGCGCGCCGAGCTGTTCCGCATAGCGTGCCGCCGCGTTGCCGCAGACGATGTGGAACGTGTCGGGCGAGATCCACGCGACGTCGAGCGTGCCGAGCCGGTCGCGATCGACCGCCGACGGATCGCGCACGACGACGCGCAGCCGCGTGGTCGCGATCGCGTCGAGCGACGCGACGTTGGTCGCGCCGCCGAACACCGCGAGCCAGCGCGCCGGGTCCGGATCGAGCGGGCCGGCCGCCGCGCCGGTGACGGGCTGCGCGGCAGCGGCCGCGGCGGTCGCCGGCGCGGCGGACGTGCCGCTGCCGATCGCGCTGCGCATCTCGTCGGCGATCAGGTCGGCCTCGGGCCCGATGATCACCTGCACGCTGTTGCCGCCGCGCTTGAGCACGCCGCGCGCGCCGATCGCCTTCAGTTCGGGCTCCGATACCTGCTCGGGATCGACGACCGTCAGCCGCAGACGCGTCGTGCATGCGTCGACGACCGTCAGGTTGCCCGCACCGCCGAGCGCGGCGATATAGCGTTGCGCGCGCGGCGCGGCAGCCGCGGCGCCCGCGGCCGGCGCAACGAACCCGCCCGACGCATACGACTCGGTCGCCGCATCGGCCGAGGCCGGCTCACGACCCGGCGTCGCCATGTTGAACTTGCGGATGAAGAAGCGGAACAGCCCGTAGTACGCGACGCCGTACGCGAGACCGAGCGGAATCGCGATCCAGCCCTTCGTCGACAACCCGTAGTTCAGCACGTAGTCGATCGCGCCGGCCGAGAACGTGAAGCCGAGCTTCACGCCGAGGATCTGGCAGATCGCGAGCGACAGCCCCGTCAGCACCGCGTGGATCACGTACAGCACCGGCGCGAGGAACATGAAGCTGAATTCGATCGGCTCGGTCACGCCCGTGAGGAACGAGGTCAGCGCCATCGAGAACAGCAGGCCGCCGACCATCGCGCGGCGCTCCTTCGGTGCTTCGTGCAGCATCGCGAGGCACGCGGCCGGCAGGCCGAACATCATGATCGGGAAGAAGCCGGCCATGAAGGTGCCCGCGGTCGGGTCGCCCGCGAAGAAGCGGTGCAGGTCGCCGTGCACGATCTCGCCGCCGGTGGGCGGCGTGAAGTTGCCGAACACGAACCAGGCGAGCGAGTTGATGATGTGGTGCAGGCCCGTGACGAGCAGCAGCCGGTTCAGGAAGCCGAACACGAACGCGCCGATCGCGCCCGCGGTCGTCAGCCACTGGCCGGCCGCATCGATCGCATGCTGGATCGGCTGCCACACGTAACCGAACACGATGCCGAGCACCACGCACGCGAGCCCCGTGATGATCGGCACGAACCGTTTGCCGCCGAAGAACGCCAGGTAGTCGGGCAGCTTGATGTCCTTGTAGCGGTTGTACAGCAGGCCGGCCACCACGCCCGCGATGATCCCGGACAGCACGCCCATGTTCAGCTTCGGGTCGATGTCCTTCATGATCGCGGTTTCGATCAGGTAGCCGATCGCACCCGCGAGCGCCGCGACGCCGTTGTTGTCCTTCGCGAAGCCGACCGCCACGCCGATCGCGAACAGCAGCGGCAGGTTGTCGAAGATCGCGCCGCCGGCGTCGGCGATCATCTTGATGTTGAACACGTCCGGTTGCCCGAGCCGCAGCAGGATGCCGGCGACCGGCAACACCGCGATCGGCAGCATCAGCGCCCGGCCCAGGCTCTGTATCTTCAGAAACGGATTCCCGTCCATTCAGTCCTCCAATCCTTGTCTCGCTTCGTTGACCTGATTGCTTTCGTAGTAAAACGGGCCGCGCGCCCGCCGGCGACGCTCAGTCGAGCGGCCAGACCTCGCGGCTTGCTGCCCTTACCGCCTGCGCCGAATCGAGCGCGAGCAGATCCTGCGCACGCTGGCGACACAGCTGGTAATCGAGACGGCGCACGCGCGCCTTGATGCCCGGCACCGCGACCGGGTCGACCGACAGCTCGGTCACGCCGAGGCCGACGAGGATCGGCACCGCGAGCGGATCGCCACCGAGCGCACCGCATACGCCGACCCACTTGCCGTGTTTTTCCGCACCGCGCACCGCGATGTCGATCAGGCGCAGCACGGCCGGATGCAGGCCGTCGGCCTGCGCGGCCAGATCGGCCTGGCAGCGGTCCATCGCGAGCGTGTATTGCGTCAGGTCGTTGGTGCCGATCGACAGGAAATCCGCGTGCTGCGCGAGCTGGTCGGCGAGCAGCGCCGCCGAGGGCACCTCGATCATCGCGCCAACCTCGATCGGCTCGGTGCGGCCCTGCGCGCGCGCGAATTCGTCGATGCGCTTTCTGAGCCGCACCAGTTCGCCGGCGTCCGTGACCATCGGCAGCAGGATTCGCACCGCGCCGGCCGGCTGCACCGCAAGCAGGCCCTGCAACTGATCGTCGAGCAGGTCCGGGCGCACCTGCGCGAGCCGGATGCCGCGCAGGCCGAGCGCGGGGTTCGGCTCGGGCGGCAGCGTCAGGTAGTCGACCTCCTTGTCCGCGCCGACGTCGAGCGTGCGGATGATCGCGGTGCGGCCCTGCAGCGCGTCGACGATCGACTGGTAGCTCTGCCGGTGTTCGGCGACCGTCGGCGCCGCCTGACGGTGGATGAACATCAGTTCGGTGCGCAGCAGGCCGACCGCGTCCGCGCCGTTGTCGACCGCGGTGTTCGCGTCGTCGAGCGTCGCGATGTTCGCGGCGACCTCGATCGCACGCCCGTCGACGGTGGCGGCGGCCGCACCGGCCATCTGCCGGTTCGCCTCGCGCACGCCGGCCTGACGCTGGCGCTCGTGCCGCGCGCGCTCCACGTCGAGCGCGGTCGGCGCATGTTCGAGACGGCCCGCGCTCGCGTCGATGACGACCTGCGTGCCGTCCGGAATCGCATACAGCGCGTCGCCGACCGCGACCAGTGCCGGAATGCCGAGCTGTCGCGCGATGATCGCCGCGTGCGAGGTCGCACCGCCGCGCGCCATCACGAGCGCGGTCACGCGCTGGCGGTCGAGCGACGACAAGTCCGATGGCGTGAATTCCTCGGCTGCGAGCACGGCCTCGTCGGGCAGCGCGCGGGTCGCGCCGCTCGTGTGGCCGAGCGCGCGCAGCACGCGCTTCTCGATGTCGCGCAGGTCGGCCGCGCGCTCGGCGAGCAGCGCGTCGTCGAGCTTCGACAGCGTGTCGATCTGCGCGCGGATGGTCGTGCGCCATGCGAAGCCCGCGCTCTTGCCGAGGCTGATCAGGTCGCGCGCCGCATCGATCAGCGTCGGATCCTCGAGCAGCACGCGATGCACCGCGAAGATCCCCGCTTCGCCGACCGCGCCGCGCGCCGACGCATTGCGCACCGTTTCGTCGAGTTCCGCATCGACGGCCTTCAGCGCGCGGTCGAGCTGGCGGCTTTCCGTCGCGGGCGTGCCGGCGGCCTGTTCGGGCGGCACGAGCTCCGCGTCGTCGAGGCGCACCAGCGTGCCGACCGCGATGCCGGGCGCCGCGCATACGCCTGCCAGCGTATTCGGCGCGAGCGGCGCGCCGCTGTTGTGGACGATCGCCTGCGGCGCGGGCGACTTCAGCCGCGCCGGCTTTTCCTCGACCTCGCCGTGCGCCTCGCGCAGCAGTTCGTTCGCGACCGCGTCGACGGCCTGCTGCGCCTGCGCGCCACGGCCGACGAGTTCGATCGTCGCGCGCTCGCCGGCGCCGAGGCCGAGCAGGCCGACCACGCTTTCGATCGGCGCCTTGCGGCCGTCGAAATGCACGTCGACATGCGCGTCGAGCCCGCGCGCGGCTTCGCGCGCCCGCGCGGCCGGCCGTGCGTGCAGGCCGCCCGGCTGCGTCAGCACGATCTCGCGGCGCACTTCGTTCATGGCTGCCGCGCCGGCCTCGGCCGCCTGCGCGGCGGCGTCGCCCTTGCCGCGCAGCGTCAGCAGCGAGGTGCTGCCGGCCGTCGCGAAGCCGCCCGCGCGCTCGACCACCTCGAACGCATCGGAATTCGCGATCGCGATCACCGACACGAGCGAATGCGCGCTGCGCGCGACCGCATCCTGGTCGAACTCGATCAGCAGGTCGCCCGCTTCGACGCGCGCGCCGGCCTCGACGCGCGCGGTGAAGCCCTGCCCGTTCAGCTCGACGGTATCGATGCCGATATGCAGCAGCACTTCCGCGCCTTGCGGCGTCGTGATCGTCACCGCGTGGCCCGTGCGCGCGAGATGCGACACGACCCCCGCGCACGGCGCGACGAGCCGGCCTTCGAGCGGGTCGATGCCGAGCCCGTCGCCGAACATCCCGCCGGAGAACACCGGATCGGGCACGTCGGCCAGCGCGACGATCGGCCCCGTCAACGGGGCAAGCAGGACGATCGGATCATGGGCGGAACTCTTCAACTGGGACTCCTCGGCGCGTCTCATCGGCGGTCTCGGCTATCAGTGCGTTTCGGTGACTTTGTTCAGGTGGCGCGGCGTGTCGGGATTGCGGCCGCGCGCGACGGCGAGATCCGCCGCCATCACGTAGAACGAAAGAATGGCGGCGATCGGGTCGAGCGCCGAATGAGAGGACGATGCGAGCGGCAAGCTCGCGCCCGGCGTGCCGGCAGGCGCCGCGAGCAGCACGGCGGCGCCGCGCGCGCGCATGTCGGCGGCGAGCTGCAGCAGCCCGGCCTGCTCGGGCCCCGGCGGCGCGAACACGAGCAGCGGGTAGTCGCGGTCGATCAGCTCCATCGGGCCGTGACGCACTTCTGCGCTCGAGAACGCCTCGGCCTGGATCCCGGAGGTTTCCTTCAGCTTCAACGCGGCTTCCTGCGCGATCGCGAGGCCCAGGCCGCGGCCGATCACGATCATCCGCTCGACGCCTGCCAGCGCGGCGACGGCGGGCGACCAGTCGAGCGCGCCGGCCTGCGCGAGCACGTCGGGCAGCCCGCGCAGGGCCGTCATCAGCGCCGCGTCGCGCTGCCAGAACGCGACGATCTGCGCGGACAACGACAGCATCGCGATATAGCTCTTGGTCGCGGCGACCGACAGCTCGGGGCCGGCCAGCAGCGGCAGCTGGTGCTCGCACGCGTCGGCGAGCGGCGACGGCAGCACGTTCACGGCGGCGACGGTGCGCGCACCGGCTTCGCGCAGCGCGGCCATCGTGTTGACGAGATCGGGGCTCTGGCCCGACTGGGAAAACGCGATCGCGAGCTGGTCCTGCACCTTCAGCGGCGCCTGCTGCAGCGTCGCGACCGACATCGGCAGCGACGCGACGGGCACGCCGAGGCGGCTCATCGTCAGGCTCGCGAAATAGCTCGCGGCGTGATCGGAGCTGCCGCGCGCGACCGTCAGCGCGACGGCCGGCGGATGATCGAGCAGCTGGCCGGCGAGCGCTTCGACGCGCGCGGTATCGGCGAGCTGGGCGGCGACGACGCGGGCGGACTCGCGCGCTTCGTTAAGCATATTCGACAATCGATTCTCCTTCGACGTAGGTCGCGGTGAGGTTCAGGTCGCGATCGAACACGGCGAGGTCGGCCCATGCGCCGCGCTCGAGGCGGCCGCGATCGGCGATGCCGAGGTAGTCGGCCGCGTAGCGCGACATCCGGTTCGACACGTCGGCGATCGGCAGGCCGAGCGACACGAGGTTGCGCAGCGCCTGGTCCATCGTCAGCGTGCTGCCGGCGAGCGTGCCGTCGGCGAGCCGCACGCCGCCGAGGCACTTCGTCACGTGCTGGCTGCCGAGCCGGTATTCGCCGTCGGGCATGCCGGTCGCCGACGTGCTGTCGGTCACGACGTACAGGCGCGGGATCGCGCGCAGCGCAGCACGAATCGCGCCCGGATGGACGTGCAGCAGGTCGGGAATGATTTCCGCGTATTCGGCATGCGCGAGCGCCGCGCCGACGAGGCCCGGGTTGCGGTGATGCAGCGGCGACATCGCGTTGAACAGGTGCGTGAAACCGCAGGCGCCGTGCTTGAGCGCGGCGACCGCGTCGTCGTAGGTCGCGAGCGAGTGGCCGAGCTGCACGCGCACGCCGCGCGCGGCCATCTCGCCGATGATCTCGATGTGGCCGGCGATTTCCGGCGCGAGCGTGACGACGCGGATCGGCGCGATCGACAGGTACTTCAGCACTTCGTCGAGCACCGCCGAGACGGCCGCGTCGGGCTGCGCGCCGAGCTTGCCCGGGTTGATGTACGGACCTTCGAGATGCACGCCGAGCACGCGCGCGCCGCCCGGCGTGCGGGTGCGCGCGACGAGGCCGAGGTTCGCGACGACGTTCATCAGCTCGTCGCGCGGCGCGGTCATCGTGGTGGCGAGCAGGCTCGTGGTGCCGTACTGCGCGTGCGTGCGCGCGATCGTCTCGATCGCGTCGCCGCCTTCCATCACGTCGGCGCCGCCGCCGCCGTGCACGTGCAGGTCGATGAAGCCGGGCAGGATGTAGGGTGCGTCGTTCTTCGCGGGATCGGCGGGCGTGCCGTCGAGCCGCGTGATGCGGCCGTTCTCGCTATCGAGCGAACCGTGAATCCAGCCGTCGGGAGTCAGGATGTTTCCAGTCAGCATGACATTCTCTTGATGATCTGGTGACGCGAGCGTTCGCGTCGTGATGTGCAAATTCGTTTCGCGCCTGTCGCGCGCGGGCAGTCTCGCGCGTCAGCGTTTCAGTTCGGCGACGAAGTCGTAATAGTCGTCGCGGCAATACGTTTCGCTGACTTCGATCGCGCGCTGATCGGCGCCGTAGCCGATGCGCGTGATCACCAGCAGCGCCGCGCCCGGCTTTACCGCCATCCATTTCGCGATTTCGCGCGTCGCGTTGACCGCGCGAAAGTGCTGCAGCGCGCGCACCACGTTCATGCCGCGCGCCTCGAGGTATTCGTACAGCGACGCGCCGAGCGCCTGCGGATCGGGCACCACCGCGGCCGGCAGCGTCGAATGCTCGACGGCCATCACGATCCCGTCCGCGCGGCGCAGCCGTTCGAGCCGCGCGACCATCGCGCCGGGCGCGAGGCCGAGATGCACGAGCTCGTCGCGGCTCGCCGGGCGCAGCCGGCGCGACAGCCACACCGAATCGGGCGTGAAGCCGCGCTGCCGCATCTTCGCGGTGAAGCCGACCAGCCGCGACAGCGGATCGGCGACGCGCGGCGTGATGAAGCTGCCCGCGCCGCGCGCCCGCTTGATCAGTCCCTGCTCGGCCAGCAGCGCGAGCGCGCGCCGGGCCGTGATCCGCGACACGCCGACCGACGCCGACAGCAGCCGCTCCGAGGGCAGCGCCTCGCCGGCGCGCCACGCGCCGCCGTGAATCGCGCCGGCCAGCTTGCGGGCAAGCTGCAGATAGAGCGGCGTATCGCTGAGCGGATCGGGCGCCAGTTCGGACCAGCCGGTTTCCATGTGCCTCCGGGTGTCGGACGACGACCGCAAGCCGTCGAAAGTGAACGCATTATATAACCACCATAATACCAGTCAACGAACTGGTACTAGGGCTGCGAAAATCGCCGGAAGCCTTGCCCGGCAAGCGGTTTAGTGCCGGAAAAGCCTTTGTTTACAACGCGGGGAAGGATAGGGATTTACCCGGATTGGTATGCAAGGGGACCGTTTCGGCGTCACATCGGTGGACGTTCCGGAGCTGAAAATGAGACCGAAATAGAACCAGTTCAGCCAACTGGTATGCATGCTGGCCGGCACCCGCGCGCCAGCTTCAGTGGAACTCCCGGCTCGACGTGCGCAGGCCGCCGAGCAGCGGCGTCAGGTCTTCGAAATGCTGCGCGACGAGGTGCCGCACGTCGCTCACGACCTGCCAGACGCCCGACGCCGCGAGCAGTTGCGAATCGAGCGTCGCGCGACGCTGCCGCGCGAGCAGCTCGGGCCGGACAATCACGTTCACGCAGCCCGTTTCGTCCTCGAGCGTCATGAACATCACGCCGTTCGAGGTGCCCGGCATCTGGCGTGAGATCACGATCCCGCATGCGCGCGCGAGCCGGCCGTCGGGGCGATCGCGCAACTCGGCCGCGGACGACAGCCGCTGCGCGCGCAGCGCGGGCCGCAACAGCGCGACCGGGTGACGGTTCAGCGTGAGGCCCGTCGTATCGTAATCGGCGAGGATCTCGTCGGCTTCCGACGGCGCGCCGAGCGCCGGCCGCTGCGCTTCGTCGATCGGCGCGGCCGCGAGCAGGTCGCGATCCGGCGCCGCGGCGACGGCCTGCCACAACGCGTCGCGGCGATGGCCGGCCAGCGTCGCGAGCGCGTTCGCGGCGGCGAGCGCTTCGAGGTCGCGGCGTTCGAGCTGCGCGCGGCGCGCGAGTGCGTCGACGTCGTCGAACGGGCCGGCCGCGCGGGCGGCCTCGATGCGCCGCGCGGCCGCTTCACCGAGGCCGCGCACGAGCGACATGCCGAGCCGCACGGCGGGCTGGCCGTGCGGCGGCGGCTGGTTCGGCAGCGCTTCGAGCGACGCCTCCCAGTTGCTGTGCGTGACATCGATCGGCAGCACCTGCACGCGGTGGCGCTTCGCGTCCTGCACGAGTTGCGACGGCGGATAGAAACCCATCGGCTGGCTGTTCAGCAGCGCGGCGAGGAAGATCGCCGGTTCGTGGCATTTGAGCCAGCTGCTCGCGTAGGCCAGCTTGGCGAAGCTCGCCGCATGGCTTTCGGGAAAGCCGTAATCGCCGAAGCCCTTGATCTGCTCGAAGATCTGCTCGGCGAAATCGGGCGGATAGCCGCGTTCGCGCATCCCGTCGACGATCTTGGCGTGATACTTCTCGAGATTGCCCTTGCGCTTCCATGCGGCCATCGCGCGACGCAGTTCGTCGGCCTCGCCGGCCGTGAAGCCCGCCGCGATCATCGCGATCTGCATCACCTGTTCCTGAAAGATCGGCACGCCCTTCGTGCGTTCGAGTGCGGGTTTCAGGTCATCCTTCGGGTAACTGATCTTTTCGAGCCCCTGTCGCCGTCGCAGATACGGATGCACCGCGCCGCCCTGGATCGGCCCCGGCCGCACGATCGCCACCTCGATCACCAGATCGTAATAGGTGCGCGGCTGCAGGCGCGGCAGCATCGACATCTGCGCGCGCGACTCGATCTGGAACACGCCGACCGTATCGGCGCCGCAGATCATGTCGTAAGTCGCCTTGTCTTCCTGAGGAATGTGTTTCAGCGTGAACGGCTTGCCGTCGGCCGCCGGCCCGCGCCACGCGGTGCGCATGTCGAATGCGCGATGCAGCGCCGACAGCATGCCGAGCGCGAGCACGTCGACCTTCATCAGCTTGAGCGATTCGAGATCGTCCTTGTCCCACTGGATCACGCGCCGCCCGTCCATCGCCGCGTTCTCGACCGGCACGAGCCGCGTGAGCTTGCCACGGCTGATCACGAAGCCGCCCGAATGCTGCGACAGATGGCGCGGGAAATTGAGCAGCCGGGCGGCAAGATCGGCCCATGCGCGGATCAGCGGCGTCGCCGGATCCAGCCCGACCGCCGCAAATTTCTGCAACAGGTCGCGGCTGCCATCGAACCAGCGGTGCCCTTTCGCGACGCGATCGACCAGCATCGGATCGACGCCGAGCGCCTTGCCGACTTCGCGCAGCACGCCGCGCGGGCGGTAGGTCGAGACGGCGGCCGCGAGCGCGGCGCGATCTTTTCCGTATTTTTTGTAGATATGCTGGATCACCTCTTCCCGACGCTGATGCTCGAAGTCGACGTCGATATCGGGCGGCTCGCCGCGCTCCTCGCTGATGAAGCGTTCGAACAGCGTCGTGCTCTGATCGGGATCCACCTCGGTGATGCCGAGGCAATAGCAGACCACCGAGTTCGCGGCCGAGCCGCGGCCCTGGCACAGGATGTTCTGGCTGCGCGCAAATTTGACGATGTCGTAGACAGTCAGGAAGAACGGCTCGTAATTCAGTTTCGCGATCAGTGCGAGTTCATGCCGAATCTGTTTCGCCACTTTCTCCGGCACACCATTCCAGTAGCGCCGTGCGACGCCTGCCCACGTCTCCTGTCTCAGGTAGCTGGTCGGTGTATGTCCCCGTGGGACCAGTTCAAGCGGGTACTCATATTCCAGTTCCTTGAGAGAGAAATGGCACGCATCGAGAATCGCACACGTCTGCGCGATCTCGTCCGCAGAAAACAGCTTCGCGATCCGCGCACGCGAACGCAGGTGCTGTTCCGCATTCGGCGCGAGCGCATAGCCGCACTCCGACACCGGCATCCCGACGCGGATCGCCGTCATTACGTCCTGCAGCGGCTTGCACGAGCGCCGGTGCATCGTCACGTCGCCGAGCGCGACGACGCGCACGCCGCGCCGCGCGCCGGCCGCGCGAATCTCGTCGCGCTGCGGGCCGTCCAGCGCACGCTGCAGCTGCACGAGCCCGAGCCGCGCACGCTCGCCGAACGTCGCGCGAAACCACGCGACCTGCGCGTCGAGCACGTCCGCGCGCACCGGATACACGGGCACGAGAATCGCGAAACAGTCGGGCATCCCGCGCAGATGCGCGAATTCCTCGGGCGGCCTCGACAGCATGCGCGGCGTCAGCTGGTACGTGCCCTTCGGCGCGGCCATCCGCCGCCATGAAATCAGCTCGGACAGGTTGCCGTAGCCTTCGCGGTTCTGCGCGAGCAGCACGAGCCCGAACGCGCCGGGCCCCGGATCGTGGCCGGGCGGCGCCTCATCCGGCGTAACCTCGAAGTACGAACCGATGATCAGCGGCAAGCCGGCCGCCTGCGCCGCGACATGCATGCGCGGCGCGCCCGCGAGCGAGCATTCGTCGGTGATCGCGAGGCCGCGATAGCCGAGCTTCACGGCGCGCTCGACCAGTTCCTCCGCATGCGATGCGCCATGCAGGAACGAAAAGTTCGAACGACAGAACAACTCCGCATAAGCGGGCAGCAACACGGATTCCGCAACCATCGCCGCTCACCCGAACAGGCCGTGCAGAAACCAGTGCGGGTCTGCCTGGCTGCTCATTCGTTCCCTGAATATCCAGTAGCACGCGCCCTCTTCGTCCTGCGCCACGCAGTAATCGCGCGCCACGTGCTGGCCGTCGAACCACCCTGCCTCGATCCGCTCGGGCGACGACATCATCCTCAACGGCGTATGGAACACCGGCCGGTTCTCGCGCATCAGCAGCGGCAGCGGCTCCGCCAACAACCACGCAGGACGTGGCGGCACTGCCGGCGGCGCGCCCGGCGGCTTGCCCGCCTGCGCATCGAGCGACACCCAGCGGTTCGCCACCTCGGGCCGGTGATCGGCCACCGGCGCCGCGCGCAGCACGTTCTCCGCGCCGAGCCGCGCGACCAGCAGTTCGAGCAGCCGCGCGCGCGTCTCCTTCGTGCCGCCCGGCTCGGGAAACAGATCGTCGGCCGGCGGCGCGACCGATTCGACACGCGTGGCCTTCAGACGCACCGCGATCACCGCGGCCGGCAATTCGACCCGCGCAAGCCGTTCGCCGAGCAGCCGCATGAAATGCGCCTCGTCGCGCACGGGCGCAGCGAACGCCAGCTCGAGCGGCGTCGGCGGCACGGCCTGGCGGCCGCGCTCGTGCTCGAGATCGAACGTCATCGCGGCCAGCGACAGCTGCCGCGCGGCCAGCCAGCCGCACAACTGCACGACGAGCCGCCGCGCGACGAACAGCACGGCTTCCGCGTACTCGACGCGCTCCGCCAGTTCGAGCCGCACGTCGAACACCGGCGGCACCGCCATCCATGCCAGCGGCTCGACCGCGTCGCCATAGGCGCGATCGAGCGCGGCCAGCAGCGCAGGGCCGCAACGGCGCTGCAGCCCCGCGCGCGGCAGGCCGCGCAGATCGGCGAGCGTGCGGCAGCCGAGGCCGTCGAACCAGCCCGCATACGGACGCGCCTCGGGCAGCAGCACGCACGGCAGGCCGTCGAGCGCGCGGACCAGCGACGCATGGGCAGCCACCCGCCGCCGGATGCGCGCCCGCGCCGACACGCGCGCCAGCAGCCACGCGCCGCCGCCGGTCGGCGCGGCCGACAGCCGCATCGCATAACCGAGCGCCGCGAGCGTCGCGCGCACCTGCCGGCACAGCGACGGCAGCCCGCCGAACAGGCGCAGGCTCGGCCCGACATCGACGATCAGCGTGGCTTCGTCGCGCAGCGCGACGCAGGGCGAAAAACGCAGCAGCGCGAGCGCGACCGCGCGCAGCGCATCGGCCTCGCGTGCGGGATCGCGTTCGACCAGCCGCGTGTCGGGCGCGAGCGTCAGCACGCCGCCGCGCTTCATGCCTGCGCGCACGCCCTGCCGGCGCGCGGCCGCGTCGGCGATCAGCACGGCGCCCTGCTCGAGCACCGCGCAGCCGGCGTCGGCCGCGTCGTCGTCAGACGGCGGCGCGGCGCACACGTCGAGCGGCAGGCGCGGCAGATGGATGCCGAGCAAGACGCGCATAGCGGCTCTCCACGATGGGCGATGGCAGGTCGAGTTCGAGCGGCGCGCTGCGCGCGGGCCCGCGCCGCTTGACGATATCGAGCGACACGCCGCCCGGCACCGGATACAGCGCGACGCGCAGCACCGCAGGCGACGGCTGCCGCGCGGCCGACAGCGGACGCAGCATCACGAACAACGTATCGCCGGTGCGCGCGGCCGCGAGATGCAGGCGCCGCAGCGCGTCGGGGCGCGCGTCCTGCCACAGCAGCAGCGCACCGCAGCAGCCGGTGCGGAGCGCCTGCTCGGCGGCCCACAAGGCATCGGTGCGGCTGCCGGCGCGCAGCCACAGCAGCGCATCGGCCGGGACGCCGAGACTGGCAAGCGCGCTCGCGTGCGGCGACTGCGGCGGCGCGACGAGCGCCAGCGGCCGCCGCGCGCTGACGGTGCGCGCGAGCGCCGGCGCGAGCAGGCGCATTTCGCCGCAGCCCGGCTGCGCGGCCAGCAGTTCGACGAGGCCGCCCACCGGCCAGCCGCCGCCCGGCAGCTCGGCGGACAGCGACGCGAAGCCCGTGTCGATCGTGCGCGGACCGCCGCGCGCAAGCTGAGAACCGCGCCACAGCGACGGATGAAGGGATTCCGGGGACAGGGATGAGGCGGACATCATGCGACTCGATGCTGTATGGATATACAGTATAGAGGATCGCCACGGGCGCTGTCAGGCCCCAACAAAAAGGGACAGGCAATCCGTCGATCGGCGCGGCGCGGCCGCCCGCGCGTCGGCGTCGCCATCGGGAGCGGCACGGCATGCGGCCGAGCCACCGCCCCGAATTGCCCATGCTGCGCCGTCGCCGGGAGCGGCGGCATCTCGTCGGCCCAGCCTCGATGCAAAACGGGCCGCCCCGGCCGGCGCGAGCAACTTGCGCCGGCCGGGGCGGCCCGTCGATCCGGTCAGTCGATCAGCCGAGCAGCAGCGCGTCGTCGTCGAGCTGCTCGTGCCGCACCTTCTCGAACATCTGCAACAGGTCGGACACGTCGAGCCCCTTGCGCGCGTCTCCCGACACGTCGAGCACGACCTGCCCCTGGTGCAGCATCACCGTGCGGTCGCCGTAATCGAGCGCCTGCCGCATGCTGTGCGTGACCATCATCGTCGTCAGCTTGCTGTCGGCGACGATGCGCGCGGTCAGTTCCAGCACGAACGCGGCCGTCTTCGGGTCGAGCGCGGCCGTGTGCTCGTCGAGCAGCAGGATCCGCGACGGTCGCAGCGACGCCATCAGCAGGCTCACGGCCTGCCGCTGGCCGCCCGACAGCAGCCCGATCCGGTCGGTCAGCCGGTTCTCGAGGCCGAGGTTCAGCAGGCGCAGCTTGTCGCGGAACAGCTCGCGCGACGGACGATCGAGCGCGGCCCGGAAGCCGCGCCGCACGCCGCGCGCCATCGCGAGCGCCATGTTCTCCTCGATCGTCAGCGCCTCGCAGGTGCCGGCCATCGGATCCTGGAACACGCGCGCGACGAGGTGCGCGCGGTCCCACGCGGCCTTGCGCGTGACGTCCGTGCCGTCGATCGTGATGCGTCCCGCATCGACCGCCTGGTCGCCGCTGATCGCGTTGAGGAAGGTCGACTTGCCGGCGCCGTTCGAGCCGATCACCGCGACGAACTGGCCGTCGGGAATCTCGAGCGACAGCCCGCGCAGCGCGCGCGTCTCGATCGGCGTGCCGGGATTGAACGTGAGTTTCAGGTCTTGTGCGGACAGCATGTCATGCCCCTCCGTTCTTGCGCGCGAACAGCTTCTTGCGCGTCGCCGGCAGCACCAGCGCGATCGTGACGAGCGCGGCCGTCACGAGGTTCAGGTCCTGCGCCTTCAGGCCGATGAATTCGCTGTTCAGCGCGAGCGCGATGAAGAAGCGATAGACGATCGCGCCGAGCACGACCGCGAGCGTCGTCAGCACGAGCCGGCGCGCGGGCAGCAGCGTCTCGCCGATGATCACGGCGGCCAGCCCGATCACGATCGTGCCGATCCCCATCGAGATGTCGGCGCCGCCCTGCGTCTGCGCGAACAGCGCGCCGGCGAGCGCGACCAGCGCATTCGACAGCGCCATCCCGGCGAGCGTCGCGCGGCCGGTCGCGATGCCCTGCGCGCGCGCCATCCGCGGGTTCGCGCCGGTCGCGCGCATCGCGAGGCCGAGCTGCGACGAGAAGAACCAGTCGAGGCCGAGCTTGGCGACCACGACGACGAGCGCGAGCAGCGCCGGACGCAGCACGTAGTCGGGCAGCCAGTCGGGCTGCAGCACGGTGAAGATCGTCGGCTCGGTGATCAGCGGCACGTTCGGCCGCCCCATGATCCGCAGGTTCACCGAATAGAGCGCGATCATCATCAGGATGCTGGCGAGCAGATCCATGATCTTCAGGCGCACGTTGAGCCAGCCCGTGACGAAGCCGGCCAGCGCGCCCGCGACGATCGCGAGACAGGTCGAAGTAAACGGGTCGTAGCCGGCCGAGATCAGCGTCGCGGCGACGGCGCCGCCGAGCGGAAAGCTGCCGTCGACGGTGAGGTCGGGGAAGTTGAGGATGCGAAACGAGATCAGCACCCCGAGCGCGACGAGACTGAAGATCAGCCCGATCTCCAGCGCGCCCAGTAACGAGAACAGAGACATGATGGGAAATCCTGTTGCGTGCCGGCCGCGCGTGTGCGGCCGGGCGAAGCGGACGGGCGGCCCCGGGTGGGGGCCGCGCGCCCGGCGATGTCGTTCAGGCCCGGATCGGGCCTGCCAGCGCGGCGGCGAGCCGGCCGCGGCTTACTTGATGACCGTCTTCGCTTCCTTCACGAGGTCCGGCGACAGTGTCACGCCCTGCTTCGCGGCCGCGCCCGTGTTCACGAACAGCTCGAGGTTGCTGCTCGTCTCCGACGCGATCGCGCCCGGCTTCTCGCCCTTCAGGATGCGCGCGACGACCTTGCCGGTCTGCCGGCCGAGGTCGCCGTAGTTGATGCCGAGCGCCGCGATGCCGCCGCGCTTCACGCTGTCGGTGTCGCCCGCGACGAGCGGGATCTTCGCTTCGTTCGCGACCTTCACAAGCGCCTCGTACGCGGACACGACGTTGTTGTCGGTGTTCGTGTAGATCACGTCGACCTTGCCGATCAGGCTCTTCGCGGCCGGGCCGATGTCGACGGTGCGCGGCGCGGCCGCTTCCTTCAGCGTCATGCCCTGCTTCGCGAGGAGCTCCTTGAGCTCCTTCACGACGACGACCGAGTTCGCCTCGCCCGGGTTGTAGACCATACCGACCGTCTTTGCCTTCGGCACGACGCGCTTGATCAGCGCGACCTGGCGATCGAGCGGCAGCTTGTCGGACACGCCCGTCACGTTGGTGCCCGACGGGCCCCAGCCCTTCACGAGCTGCGCGGCAACCGGATCGGTCACGCCCGAATAGACGACGGGCACGCTCTTGGTGGCCGCGACGACCGCCTGCGCGGCCGGCGTCGCGATCGCGACGATCACGTCGGGCTGGTCGCCGACGAACTTGCGCGCGATCTGCGCGGCCGTGCCGGTATTGCCTTGCGCGCTCTGGTATTCCCATTTGAGCTTGTCGTCGCCGTAGCCTTCCGCCTTCAGTTCGGCGCGCACGCCGTCGCGGATCGCATCGAGCGCCGGGTGATCGACGATCGACAGCACCTTGACAGTTTGCGCGTGCGCGGCGCCGGCCAGCGCCAGTGCGGCCACGCCGGCCGTGATCGAACGGATCGCGAAAGTCTTGAAACGCTTCATGGGTGAGTCTCCCCCGTATTGTCGGTTCTGGATGATGGATTCCCGCCGCGGCGGGTGCCGCCGCGCGCCCGAAGCGGCGGCGGCCGGCCCGCGCACGCACCCCGGGAAGGCGCGCGGCGGCGAACGCACGAGGATACCATTTCCGCAGACCACCGCCTGACTCCGCGCTTTCGCATGCGCGCCCGCCACGCGCGGCGATTCGCGCCCGCCGACAGCCCTTCCTCCATGCGCGACAAGGCCGGCCGCCGCGCCGCCGAAGCCGGCCAAACGCACGCACCGCTTTACGTTATGCTGTCGACCGGGCCCGTCCACCTGACCGGAGACATCCATGCCACGCGGTATCCGTTCGATCGCGATCGCCGTCGTCGCGGCGGTGCTGGCGCTGCCCGCCGCCGCGTCGGGGCTGAGCGACGGCGACGCGCAATACGACCAGTGCATGCTGCAGGCGCTGCGCGAGAGCCGCAACGGCGCGGCCGCGCAACTGATCCAGCGCTCGTGCGACGCGCTGTACCGCAACAGCGCGATGACGCTGCCGCGCGAGCGCCGCTATCACGAGTGCGTCGTGCAGTCGCTGCCGGGCGTGCGCGACAACTACGCGATCCAGCAGATCCTGTCGATCTGCTCGCGGCGCGGCGAGATGTAAGTGCGGCGCGCGCGGATGCAAAAAGGGCCTGCGCAATGCAGGCCCCGGCGGTTCAGCGGTATGTCCGGCGTGTCGTTCAGAACGACGCGACCATCGAGCCCTTGAACTGCTTCTTGATGAATTCCTTCACTTCCGGCGACTGGTACGCCTTGACCAGCTTCTTCACCCACGGCTGATCCTTGTCCTTCGCGCGCACGGCGATCAGGTTCGCATACGGGCTCGTCAGCGATTCGAGCGCGATCGCGTCCTTGGTCGGCTGCAGGTTCGCGGCGAGCGCGTAGTTCGTGTTGATCACGGCCGCGTCGACGTCCGAAAGCACGCGCGGCAGTTGCGCGGCGTCGAGCTCGGAGATCTTCAGCTTCTTCGGGTTGTCGGCGATATCGAGCACGGTCGCGTTATTGCCGCCCGTACCGGCGCCGGCCTTCAGCTTGATCACGCCCTGCGTCTGCAGCAGCAGCAGCGCGCGGTTCTCGTTCGACGGATCGTTCGGCACCGCGAGCTTCGCGCCCTGCGGCAGGTCCTTCAGCGACTTGAACTTCTTCGAGTACACGCCCATCGGCGAGATATAGGTCAGGCCCGCGCTGACGAGCTTGTAGCCGCGCTGCTTCACCTGGCTGTCGAGGTAGGGCTGGTGCTGGAAGCTGTTCGCGTCGAGATCGCCCGCGTCGAGCGCCGCGTTCGGCTGCACGTAGTCGTTGAACTCGATGACCTTCACGTTCAGGCCTTCCTTCTCCTTCGCGACCTTCTGCACGACCTGCCACACTTCGGCGTCCGGGCCGGCCACCGTGCCGACCTTGATCACCTTGTCCTCGGCGTGCGCGCCCGCCGACAGCGTCAGCGCGGCACCGGTTGCCAGCACGGAAAATACCTTCAGGAGACTGCGACGCTTCATCTGTTTCTCGCTTTCTTGCAAACTGAAAATGGGGCGCGATACGGGTATGCCCCGACTCGCAGGAAGGGGCAAATGGTGTCACAGGATCGGCGGGAAGTGAAATACATCCCGCTCATATGGGTATGCACCGCGACGGTGCCGGCAGCGGATCGCCGGCTTCTCGGCGAGTGGCGAAAGGGTGTGCGTCAGGCAGCGGCGGCATGCACTGCCGGGCCGCCGAACGCGGGTTCGGCGCTCCGTGCGCCGTCCCGCTGCGCCGTCTCGCCCACCCGGAACGCGCCGACTGCGTCGCGCAGCCGCGCGGCCTGCTCCTGCAGCGAAGCGGCGGCGGCCGCGCCCTCCTCGACGAGCGCCGCGTTCTGCTGCGTCACCTGATCCATTTGCGTGACCGCGCGCCCGACCTGCGTGATGCCGCTCGCCTGCTCCTCCGACGCGGCGGCGATCTCGCCCATGATGTCGGTCACGCGCGCGACCGCCTGCAGGATCTCGCCCATCGTCGTGCCGGCCTGCCCGACCAGTGCCGAGCCGTTGCGCACGCGCTCGACCGAATCGACGATCAGCGTCCGGATCTCCTTCGAGGCCGTCGCGCTGCGCTGTGCGAGCGAGCGCACCTCGCCCGCCACCACCGCGAAGCCGCGACCCTGCTCGCCCGCGCGCGCGGCTTCGACCGCCGCGTTCAGCGCAAGGATGTTGGTCTGGAACGCAATCCCCTCGATCACGCCGATGATGTCGGCGATCTTGCGCGAGCTGTCGTCGATCTCGCCCATCGTGCCGATCACGCGATTCACGACGTCGCTCCCCGCGCGCGCGATTTCCGACGCGCTGTTGGCGAGCCCGCTCGCCTGCCGCGCGTTGTCCGCGTTCTGCTTCACGGTCGCGGTCAGCTGCTCCATGCTCGCGGCGGTCTCCTCGAGCGACGCGGCCTGTTCCTCGGTGCGCTGCGACAGGTCGTCGTTGCCGGCCGCGATCTGGCGGCTCGCCGCCGCGATCGACTCGGCCGACTGGCGGATCCCGCCGATGGTCGCCTGCAGGCGCGCCTGCATGTCGCGCATCGCCGCCATCATGCTCGCGCGGTCGCCCGCGCGCACCGGCACCGGCTGCGTCAGGTCGCCCTGCGCGATCCGGGTCGCGAGCGCGGCCGCCTGGTCCGGCTCGCCGCCGAGGCTGCCGCGCACGTTGCGGATGATCACGAGCATCGCCGCGCTGATCACGAGCCCGATCACGAGCACGACCACGAGGTGGCCGGCCAGCGTCCGGTAGTAGACGGTATCGATGTCCTTCAGGAATACGCCGCTCGAGATGTTCCAGTCCCACGGCGCGAAGCGCGTGACGTAGCTGATCTTCGGCACCGCGGTCTCGCTGTGCGGCAGCCGCCCGCGGTACTCGGCGAAGCCGCTGCCGGTCGCCTTCGCGGCATTCAGGATCGTGACGAACAGCGGCTTGCCGTCCGGATCGAGATAATCGCCGACCTGCGTGCCGACCAGCTTCGGCAGCGTCGGATGCATCAGCACGACCGGCTTCGAATCCATCACGAACACGTAGCCCGCGTCGCCGTAGCGCATCGCGGCGAGGCTCGCGAGCGCGTCGCGCTTCGCATCGGCCTCCGGCAGCGTCCCGCCCTGCGCGAGCGCGTAATACGCCTTCACGATGCCGGCCGCCGAATCGACGAGATTCGTGATTCCTTCCTTGCGCTCGGCAAGCATCGTCGCGCGCGTCTCGTAGGCGCTCCAGGCGCCGACGCCCAGCAAACCGATCCATACCAGCGCAAGCGCGAGCCACAGCTTGCGGTTCAAACTCATTCTGCTCATCTGCGTGCCTTGATGTCGATGTCGTCGCGCACGAACGGCCTGCCGCACGCAAACGGTTGCTCCCGTATTTACGGCAGCGCCGCTTACAACTTGAATACGGCGCCGCGCGCGGCACGACAGCGAACGCCCGCTGTGCTACAAAGGTCGGCTGACCGGCGCGCGCAATGCGCCGGCGACATTCCGAGGCCATTCCGACATGTACGTCATCGACATCCACTACACCGCGTCGCTCGAGCGCATCGACGACGCGCTCGAACGCCATCGCGCGTATCTGCAGCCGCTGCTCGACAAGGGCATCTTCATCGCGGCCGGGCCGAAGGTGCCGCGCGAAGGCGGCGTGATCCTCGCCGCGCGCATCGATCGCGACGCGCTCGAAGCGATCCTGCAGACCGATCCGTTCGTCACCGAAGGGCTCGCGACCTACCGCGTGACGGAATTCCGCATCACGCGCGCCGCGACCGGCTTCAACGTGCCGGCGCTGCCGTAACGCGATACGGGCGTCGCGCGAGCGCACACACGCCCGACAGCGGCGATCAGGAAAAAGGCGGGAGAAAAAGGAGGGAATGCGTGACGGCGCGTCGCGGCCGTCACGCGCCTGCCGGGTCGAACGCCCGGGCAAGCGCGGCACGCCGGCCGGTCAGCCGATCAGCAGCTTGAGGTCGTGCACCCACGGGCCGGGGCCCTGGCCGTCGCGCACGAACAGCCGCAGCTTGCCGTCCGGATCGAACACGTAGCTCGCGGCCGTGTGATCCATCGTGTAGCTGCCGGGCGTCTTGCCCGGCACTTTCGCGTAATAGACGCGGAAATCCTTCGTCACCTTCTTCAGCGCGGCTTCGTCGGCCGGCCGCAGGCCGAGGAACGACGGATCGAACGCGGGCACGTACTGGCCGAGCAGCGCGGGCGTGTCGCGCTCCGGATCGACGGTCACGAACAGCACCTGCACGCGCTTCGCGGCATCGGGCCCGAGCTGCTTCAGCGCCTCGGACAGTTCGGCCATCGTCGTCGGGCACACGTCCGGGCAATGCGTATAGCCGAAGAACATCACGACCGCCTTGCCCTTGAAATCGGCGAGCGTGCGCACCTTGCCGGTCGTGTCGGGCAGCGCGAAATCGGTGCCGAACTGCGTGTTGCCGGTGATGTCGAGATTCTGGAATTTCGGCGCGTTGTCGCACGCCGACAGCAGCGACACAAGCGCGAATGCGCACGCGAGCAGCCAGCCTTGGCGCGCGCGGCGCCCGAACCGTGAATGGAGCATTGCGTTCAAACCGTGCGGGTTACACGCCGAGCAGCGGGCGTGCGTAATGATCGACGAGCAGCGCGGCGAACAGCAGCGACAGATAGACGATCGAGTAACGGAAGGCCTTGCGGGCGAGTTCGTCCGAGTAGTCGCGGTAGATCTTCCACGCATAGGCGAGGAACACCGCGCCGAGCAGCACCGCGCTCGTCAGGTAGACGGCGCCGCTCATCCCGGAGATGAACGGCATCAGCGTGACCGCGAACAGGATCACCGTGTAGAGCAGGATGTGCAGCCGCGTGAACTTCTCGCCGTGCGTGACCGGCAGCATCGGCAGGCCCGCGTTCTCGTAATCCTTGCGGCGGTACAGCGCGAGCACCCAGAAATGCGGCGGCGTCCACACGAAGATGATCAGCACGAGGATCCACGCGTCGCCCGGCACCGCGCCGGTCACCGCGGCCCAGCCGAGCGCGGGCGGCATCGCGCCCGACGCGCCGCCGATCACGATGTTCTGCGGCGTCATCGGCTTGAGCAGCAGCGTGTAGATCACCGCGTAGCCGACGAAGGTCGCGATCGTCAGCCACATCGTCAGCGGGTTCGTGAACGTATAGAGCGTCCATGCGCCGAGGCTGCCGAGCACGGCCGAGAACAGCAGGATCTGCGGCGTCGTGATCTCGCCGCGCGCGGACGGGCGCCATGCGGTGCGGCGCATCATCGCGTCGACCTTCTGCTCGACCAGGCAGTTGATCGCGAAGGCGGCGCCGGCCAGCAGCCAGATGCCGACCGTGCCGCCGATCAGCACGTGCCACGGCACCATGCCCGGCGTCGCGAGGAACATGCCGATCACCGCGCAGAACACCGCGAGCTGCGTGACACGCGGCTTCGTCAGCGCCATGTACTGGGAAAACCGGCTACCGGGCGATTGGGAAAGGGTGCTTTGCATGGGGACGGTCACGCCGGGGCGGCGTCGCGCGCGGGCTGCACGACACGGCCGGGGCGGCTTGAAAGGATGCGAAAGTTTAACATGACGACGAGCAGCAGCAGGATCGCGGCGCCGCCGTTATGGGCGACCGCGACCGGCAGCGGCCACTGCAGCACGATGTTGGTCAGGCCCGTCAGGAACTGCAACAGCACGACCAGCAGCACGCCGTTCGCGGGCCGCCGCAGCGACTCGAAGCGACGCATCTTCAGCGCGAACGCGACCAGATACGCGACCACCACGAACGCGAAGGTGCGGTGCGTCCAGTGGATCGCGACCAGCGCATCCTGCGTGATCGCGTCGCCGTCCTTGGTCATCCCGAGCGCGCGCCACAGATGGAAGCCCTGCGCGAAATCCATCGGCGGAATCCACTGGCCGTTGCAGGTCGGGAAGTCGGTGCAGGCGAGCACCGCGTAGTTGGTGCTCACCCAGCCGCCGAGCGCGATCTGCACGACCAGCAGCACCAGCGCCGCGAGCGCGGCCGCGCGGTAGCGGCCGGCCTCGGGGTCGTACAACGGCAGCGGCGTCTGCCGCGCCGCAAGCCAGCCGAGCGTGCCGAGCAGCGTAAGGCCGAGCAGCAGGTGGGTCGTGACGATCACCGGCTGCAGCTTCATCGTCACCGTCCATGCGCCGAACACGCCCTGCACGACGATCAGCAGCAGCAGGCTCGTCGGCCACCACGGCGACACGCGCAGCGGACGGCGGCGCAGCCGCGCGGACCACGCGATCACGACCTGCGCGATGATCAGCACGCCGATCGCCATCGCGAAATAACGGTGGATCATCTCGATCCACGCCTTGGTCATGCTGACCGGGCCGGTCGGCATCGCCTGATGCGCGGCCGTGATCGCCGCGTGCGCGATGAACGGCGACGAGGTGCCGTAGCAGCCCGGCCAGTCGGGGCAGCCGAGGCCCGAATCGGTCAGCCGCGTGAAGCCGCCAAACATCACCAGGTCGAGGGTCAGGAACGTCGTGATCCACACCAGCTTGCGGAACTTGTTGTCGTCGGCCTTCACCCACACGTACGACAGCGGCAGCAGCGCGATGCAGAAGCCGATCAGGCCGAGTTGCAGTAAATAGGACATCGGTAGGGTGCCTCTTCGTCTCGCCTTAGCCGATGCTCGACCACTTCAGCAGCTTCGTGACGTCCGCCTTGATCTTGCTGGGGTTCGGGTTCTTCGGGAAGCGCATCATCAGGTTGCCGTTCGGGTCGACCAGGTAGATGTGGTCGGTGTCCCGCGTGCCGGCGTCGACCGGCAGCCAGGCGGCGACCGCGGCCGGGTCGGCGACGAGCCGGCGCGTATCCGGATACGCGTCCAGCACCTTCTGCGGCACGGCGCCCGCATCGCTGCGCAGCCACACCATCGTGATCCGGTGCCGCTCGCCGGCCTGCGTGACGCGGATCTGGCGCATGAAATAGAGCTTCTGCGCGCATGCGTCGTCGCACGCGCTGCGGTCGGCCATGACGAACAGCCATACGCCGCGCAGCGACGACAGCGGCACCGTCTTGCCGGTTTCGTCGGTGACCTGCAGGTCGGCCGGAATTGGTCGCTGCGGCTCGATCAGCGTGCCGTAGTTGGTCGAGCCGCCCTTCGGCTTGATCACGTAATAGGTGAAGTACGACGCGATCATCGGCGCCGCGCAGACGAGCCCGAGCAGCACGAGCATCCAGCGGCCGCGCTTGCGGGCCGCGGGCGAAACCGGCGCGGCGGCCGGACCCTGACGGGAAGATTGCATGGACAAATCAGACCTCTCGAAACGAACCCGCGGCGCAGGCGCCGCGTCCGGGCATCGCGCTCACGCGCCGGCCGACTTCTTCGCCGCACGCCTTGCCGCGTACAGGCCGAAACCGAGCGCGGCCGCCGCCATGCCCCACCACTGAAACATGTAACCGTAATTGCGCTCGACGCCGGTCGTCGCCGCCGGCCAGTCGCGCACGAGCTTGTCGCCGTCGTCGCTCGTCTGCTGGATCACGAACGGCTGCAGCGGCAGCCCGGTTTCCTGCGCATACGCGGCGACGTCGAGGTTCTGCCGGATCTTCTGGTGCGGCGCCGAACCGCCTTCGCCGAGCTCGAACGCGCGCGACGCGTCGGCGCGCGCGATGCCCTCGATTTCCACCTCGCCTTGCGGCGTCGCGAACGGCTCGATCGCGGTGCGATCGGCGATGTTGCGCGGCAGCCAGCCGCGGTTGACCAGCACGTAGCCGCCGCCCGTGAGTTTAAACGGCATCACGACGTAGAAACCCGGCTGGTCGTTATACGGCCGATTGTCGAGGAACACCGCTTGCTCGGGCATGAACCGGCCCTTTGCGCGCACGCGGTGAAACTCGATCGACGCGAGCGGCAGCGGCTGCGCGCCGACCTCGACGGGCGCCGCGTGCTCGTAGCGGACGATGTTTTCCTGCAGCGCTTCCTTCTGGTGCGCGCGGTCGCGCTGCCAGAAACCGAGACGGATCGTGACCGCGACGACGACGAGGATCAGCAGCGCAGGCAGCCAGCGGATCTTCATCGGGCCGCCCGTTCGCGCCAGGCGCATTCGCGAAAGCGAAGTGCGATAATTATCCTCTTCCTTTCGAATTGCCGTCGTCCGGTTCGTGTCATGCACATCCTCGTTCCCATCGCCTTCGTCCTCATCATTGCCAGCATGGGCTCGGCGCTCTACTTCATGATGCACGACCGCGGCCATACGAAACGCATGGTCTGGTCGCTCGCCACCCGCGTCGGGCTGTCGATCTCGCTGTTCCTGTTCATCCTGCTCGCGAACTGGATGGGCTGGATCCATTCGACCGGCCTGCCGATCGGGCGTTGATGCCGCCGTCGCGGCGGCCGCTGTGACCGCTGTGACATATCGCCGCATGGCCGCGCCACCAAGCAAAAGCGCCGCCTGACTGAGTCGCGGCGGCGCCCGGGCGGTGCTGGCCGCCGGCAGCGCTCCGCCGCCCGGCCCTCACCAACGAAAACGGCCCGCGCATTGCTGCGCGGGCCGTTTTTTCATTTACAGCCAGTAGACGACGACGTACAGGCCGAGCCAGACGACGTCGACGAAGTGCCAGTACCACGCGGCGCCTTCGAATGCGAAGTGGTGATCGGGCTTGAAGTGGCCGCGGATCATCCGCACCAGCACCACCGCGAGCATCGTGCCGCCGAGGAACACGTGGAAGCCGTGGAAGCCCGTCAGCAGGAAGAACGTCGAGCCGTAGACGCCCGAGTTCAGCGTCAGGTTCAGTTCGTTGTACGCGTGGTAGTACTCGAAGCCCTGCAGGAACAGGAAGCAGACGCCGAGCACGAGGGTCGCGGCCAGCCAGGCGATCGCCTTCTTGCGGTGATCTTCACGCAGTGCGTGGTGCGACACCGTCAGCGTCGCGCCCGACGACAGCAGCAGCGCGGTGTTCAGCGTCGGGATCGGCCACGGGCCCATCGTCTTGAAGTGACCGGCGAGCGCGGCCGGGCCTTCGTTCGGCCACACGGCGGAGAAATCCGGCCAGATCAGCTTGTAGTCGAGGCTGCCGAGCTGATGCAGCGCGATTTCGCGCGCATAGAACAGCGCACCGAAGAACGCGCCGAAGAACATCACTTCGGAGAAGATGAACCAGCTCATGCTCCAGCGGTACGACTTGTCGACGTTCTTGCCGTAGTGGCCGCCTTCGGACTCGGCGATCGAATCGCCGAACCAGTGGTACAGCGTGAAGAGCAGCCACAGCAGGCCGAGCAGCGCCGTGTACGGCGCCCAGTCGTGACCGTTGATCCACAGTGCGACCGACCCGAGCATGACCAGCAGGCCGACGGCCGCGCTGATCGGATGCTGCGACGGATGCGGCACAAAATAGTACGGGGTCTGGTTTTGACCGCTCATGCTTGATTCTCCACTTCAGTCCAATTTGTGTACCGGAAACCGCTCCGGATATATTTCTTGCGCGGCGCGACTGCCCTGCCGCTACGCTTTCCCGCACGAAGCGCCGAGGCGCTCCGCACTGCATTCTGTTGCACCGCCTAGCCGACCACCGCGCGCACGATCAGGATCAGCACGCCGATGAAGACGCCGGCCGCGAGCAGCGCGACGATCAGCACGTGCAGCGGATTCAGCTGCGTCGCGTCCGCCTCGAGGTCGCGGCGCTTGCGCACGCCGAAGAACGACCACAACACGGCTTTCAGCGCCTGAGCGAACGATCCGCCTCGCTTGACCTCCGTCATCTCGCCCCGCCCTCGTCACGCGTCCGGCTTTGCCGCCGCGCCCTGCGTCGCCGTGCTGCGCGTCGCGGGCGCCGGCGATGCCGGCGTATTCAGTTCGAAGAACGTGTACGACAAGGTGATCGTCTTCACGTCCTTCGGCAATTTCGGATCGATCACGAACACCACCGGCATCTTGCGCGACTCGTTCGCGGCCAGCGTCTGCTGCGTGAAGCAAAAGCACTCGATCTTCTTGAAAAACTCCGTCGCCTGCTTCGGCGCGTAGCTCGGAATCGCCTGCGCGACGACCGGCCGGCCCTGCCCGTTCGTCACGTCGTACACGATCGTCGTCAGCTCGCCCGGATGCACGTCGAGGCTGTTGTGCTCCGGCTTGAAACCGAGCGGGCCGCGCGCGTTCGCGTCGAACTCGACCGACACGGTACGACTGGTGTCGACCTGCGTATTCTTCGCCTCGCGCTCGCTGACGTCGCGCTGCACCAGGTTGTTGATGCCCGTGATCTGGCAGATCGCGCGATACATCGGGATCAGCGCAAAGCCGAAGCCGAACATCAGCAAGGCGACGACGAACAGCTTCGCCAGCATCGAACGATTGAACGCGCGATCGGCGGCGCCCGCTTCCGGCTTCGACATACGACAACTTCCTCGCTACAGCGTCAGTTACTGCATCAGTGAGTGGACAGCCACCACTGCTTGATCACGACACCCACAAAAAAAACGGCGGCGATGACGAGCAGGATGAGGCCGAGCCGCTTGTTGCCCGCGCGGATCTGCTCGGGCGTTCGTCTTTGTTGTGGATTCCGGTTCATCTGAAACTTCGTTTCGGCGTCCGCCGCGCCTGCCTGCGCGGCAGGCAGCGGCGGAACGCGCGGTGACACTTATTCGACGTGCGGCGGTTGCTCGAACGTGTGGAACGGAGCCGGGCTCGGTACCGTCCATTCGAGGCCCGTCGCGCCATCCCACGGCTTGTCGGCAGCCTTCTCCAGCTCGCCGCCGCCACGGTAGGCCGGCAGCACGACCGCGAACAGGAAGTACACCTGCGCGAGGCCGAAGCCGAATGCGCCGATTGTCGCGACCTGGTTGAAGTCCGTGAACTGCGCCGGGTAGTCCGCATAGCGGCGCGGCATGCCGGCGAGACCGACGAAGTGCATCGGGAAGAACGTCAAGTTGAAGAAGATCATCGACGCCCAGAAGTGGATCTTGCCGCGCGTCTCGTTGTACATCCAGCCCGTCCACTTCGGCGACCAGTAGTACCAGCCCGCAAACAGCGCGAACAGCGAGCCGGCCACCAGCACGTAGTGGAAGTGCGCGACCACGAAGTAGGTGCCGTGATACTGGATGTCGAGCGGCGCCATCGCGAGCATCAGGCCCGTCAGACCGCCGAACGTGAACACGAACAGGAAGCCGATCGCGAACAGCATCGGGGTTTCGAACGTCATCGAGCCGCGCCACATCGTCGCGAGCCAGTTGAACACCTTCACGCCCGTCGGCACCGCGATCAGCATCGTCGCGTACATGAAGAACAGCTGGCCGGTCACCGGCATGCCGGTCGCGAACATGTGGTGCGCCCAGACCATGAACGACAGGATCGCGATCGAAGCCGTCGCGTACACCATCGAGCTGTAGCCGAACAGCGTCTTGCGCGCGAACGCCGGGATCACCTGCGACACGATCCCGAACGCCGGCAGAATCATGATGTACACCTCGGGGTGGCCGAAGAACCAGAAGATGTGCTGGTACATCACCGGATCGCCGCCGCCTGCCGCGTTGAAGAACGACGTGCCGAAGTGGCGGTCGAACAGCACCATCGTGATCGCGCCTGCCAGGACCGGCATCACGGCGATCAGCAGGTACGCGGTGATCAGCCAGGTCCACGCGAACATCGGCATCTTCATCAGCGTCATGCCCGGCGCGCGCATGTTCAGGATCGTCACGACGATGTTGATCCCGCCCATGATCGACGACGCGCCCATCAGGTGCACCGCGAAGATCGCGAAGTCCATGCCCGGGCCCATCTGCGTCGACAGCGGCGCGTACAGCGTCCAGCCGGCGGCCGTCGCGCCGCCCGGCGCGAAGAACGAGCCAACCAGCAGCACGGCTGCGACCGGCAGCAGCCAGAAGCTGAAGTTGTTCATCCGCGCGAACGCCATGTCGGAGGCGCCGATCTGCAGCGGAATCATCCAGTTCGCGAAGCCGACGAACGCCGGCATGATCGCGCCGAACACCATGATCAGGCCGTGCATCGTCGTGAGTTCGTTGAAGAACTCCGGACGCATGATCTGCAGGCCCGGCTCGAACAGCTCGGCACGGATGCCGAGCGCCATCACGCCGCCCGACAGGAACATGATGAACGAGAACAGCAGGTACAGCGTACCGATGTCCTTGTGGTTGGTGGCGAACAGCCAGCGCCGCCAGCCGTGAGGCGTTTCGTGCGCGTGGTCGTCGTGCGCGTGGTCCGCGGCTACGTCGTGCCCGATGCTAGACATGAGAATCTCCTAATGCGAATACGTCGACTAACTCAGCGACACGTCAAGCCGCCGGCCCGATCTCGACACGCCGCGCTTCCTTCGCGTCGGCGCCGCCCGTGATCGTTTCCGGCTTTTTGAGAACAATGTGGTCTTCCGCCACGCCTGCGGCCTTCAGCGCGTCGCGCACGGCTTGCGCGCGATGCTTGGCCAGTTCGGCGTTCGCGTCGGCCGAGCCCGTCTTGTCGGTGAAACCCGACAGCGCGAGCTTCGCGTCCGGATGTGCCTTCGCATAGTCGGCCGCCGCGGCGATCGCCGCCTTCGCGTCGGCCGGCAGCGTGCTCTTGCCCGTCTCGAAGTAGATCGTCGACAGCGCGGCCGAGGTTGCCGCGGCCGGCTGTTCCGCTGCGCCCGATGCGGCTTGCGCCGGCGCCGAAGCGGCTTCGGACGGTGCCGATGCGGCCGCTGCGGCGCCCGCGGTGTCTTCCGGCATCTTGCCGTTGCGCGCGTCGGCGACTTGCTTCGGCTGCAGCAGGTCGTTCTTGTGGTTGCCCCACGAGTTGCGTTCGTACGTGATGACCGATGCGATGTCGAGATCCGACAGCGACGCCCACGACGGCATCGCGCCCTTGCCATGCAGCACGCGCTCGACGTGGCCGGCGATCGGGCCGTTCACGATCGGGCTGCCGTCCATCGCCGGGAACGCGCCGAGACCCTTGCCGTTCACCTGGTGGCAGGCCGCGCAGTTCGCCTTGTAGACTTCCTCGCCGTGCGCGACGAGTTCGGCCATCGTGTAGACCTTGTTCGGGTCGACCGCCGCGCCGGCCATCTTGGCCTTCTGCGCGCTCACCCACTTCGCGTAGTCTTCATCCGACAGCACTTCGACGACGACCGGCATGTACGCGTGCTCCTTGCCGCACAGCTCGGTACAGAAACCGCGGAAGGTGCCGACCTTGTCGGCCTTGAACCACGTGTCGCGCACGAAGCCCGGGATCGCATCCTGCTTCACGCCGAACGCGGGCACGTACCACGAGTGGACGACGTCGTTCGCGGTCGTGATGATGCGGATCTTCTTGTTGACCGGCACGACGAGCGGGTTGTCGACTTCCTGCAGATAGGTGTCGGTGATCGGCTTCTTGCCCATCACTTCGTCGCGCGGGGTGGTCAGCGTCGACAGGAAGCCGATGCCCTCGCCCGGGCCCTTCACGTAGTCGTAGCCCCACTTCCACTGGTAGCCGGTGACCTTGATCGTGAGATCGGCGTTCGTCGTGTCCTTCATCGCGACGACGGCCTTCGTCGCCGGCAGCGCCATCAGCACGACGATGATGAACGGCACGATCGTCCAGATGATTTCGACGGTCGTGCTTTCATGGAAATTGGCGGCCTTGTGGCCCTTGGATTTGCGATGCGCGAAGATCGAATAGAACATCACGCCGAACACGCCGATGAAGATCACCGTACAGAGGATCAGCATCATCGTGTGGAGATCGTAGAGCTCCTCGGCGATCTTCGTGACAGGCGGCTGAAAATTGATTTCATTGACGCGGGGGCCGCCCGGGCTGTCACCGACCGCCAGAGCGGCACCGGCAAAGAGCAATCCGCTGCATGCCAGCACGCCCGTGAGGGCTCGCTTGATTGTTTTCATAGCATCCTTACCCAAAATTTCCATTCAAACCCTCCCCCGTCGCCAGCCGCCTGCCTGTTGCTGCCGGCGAGCCTGCCTCGTCAGCCGCAGCGCCGGAGCGACACGCGCAGTTCGTCGGCGAACTGCGCACGCTTGTATTGCGCGAGATGCTGCCCGATTACGACGGTCTGCCCGCGCGACACCAGTCGAATCGGGTCGCGTGGCGTCGCGCCCGGCTCGACCCGCACCCAGCGCGGGTTGAATTCGATCTGCGTGAACCGCTCCGCATCCATCCGCTCGATCACGAGCCGGTGCGGAAACAGCCTGATGCGCTCGTAATCGACCGCATGGCGGGCGTAGATCGCAAACGCGACGCCCACGACCAGCAATTCGATTCCGGTGAAGGGCATGACGAGCCACGCCCCCCGCCACATCAGCAACGCCGCGATCACCAGCGAGAAGCCCGCGAGCGACGCGTAAAACAGCACGAACTGGCGCGGCGACACCGAACAGTTGCGTTTAATGAGCCAGTCGTTCAGGACCGGTTCGTCGTCCGCCGTCTCCGCCAAAACCCTCGCTGCTTCCATCGCCGCCTCACGCGAATGGCATGCGATGCATGCCTGCATCGGACTCGCCGCCCCGTATTGCGGGGACCCCGGGACGACAAGCTGACGCATTATAGGCGGGTTCAATGGCATCCACAAGCAAGCGGCTATCGGCCCGCGAGCCAAGCGCGACAAGCTTCCCGGCCATTTCAGCCGTCAATTCGACCCCGCTTTGCACCGCTAATTTCAGACATAACAAAACCCCTCTTTACCGCTTTACCGATTCTTCGGACGCCCCTTTCCGATGTCTTCGATACGCACGATTCCGTGCCCTTCCGCAGTCGTGCGCGGCACGGCTTTCCATGCGTGCCCGTAGATCACCTCGAAGGTCAGCGCGATCGTGCCGTCGGCGCGCCGGCGCGCGTCGAGCGCGTCGCCGAGCGCCTGCCGGAAGCGCCGCGCAGCCTGCCGCGGCGCGCTGCGCTCGAACGGATAGGCGCCCCAGCGGCGCACGTCGGCCAGCAGCGAATCGGGGGATTTGTAGGTGACGGTCAGCACTTCCTGATCCATCACGGGGATCTCGAAACCGCTTTCGACCAGCATGTCGCCGAGGTCGTGCATGTCGACGAAATCGATCACGCGCGCCGCGTTCGGCGCGATGCCGAGCGCCGCTTCCGCCTCCGCGCAGGCCGCGCGCAGCTCGCGCAGCGTGTCGGGACCGAGCGTGCTGAACATCAGCAGGCCGTTGACGCGCAGCACGCGCTGCCATTCGGGCAGCACGGCGTCGGGGCGCGAATGCCAGTGAAGGGCGAGGTTCGACCAGATCAGGTCGAACGCGCCGGCCGCGAACGGCAGCGCGGAGAAGTCGGCCTGCGCGACGCGCGGGCCGCGCTGGCCGAGCGCCCGGCCGAGCGACGCGGGCAGCCAGCGGCGCCAGCTCGTCTGCTCGATCTCGCGCTGCGCGGCCCGCACGAGCATCGCGCCCGACAGGTCGACGCCGAACACGGGCGCCTCCGGGAACCGCGCGCGCAGCGCCGGCAGGTCGTCGCCCGGGCCGCAGCCCGCATCGAGCACGGCCGTCGGGCTGACCTTGATGTATTCGAGGCGCTCGTTCATCCGCTGCGCGATCTCGCGCGGCAGGAACGCGACCGCGTCGAAGGTGGCGGCGCGGCGGTCGAAGATCCGCCGCAGACGCCGTGCGTCATTGGCCGGACGGCCGGTTGAAGTCGAAGCTGGGGACATGTCGGGCACACTGGCGAAGAGCCCGAAGTATACTCGCTCGCCTCGCGGGCTTCAGTGAGGCGGGGCCGCAAGGAGTGTTCGCGATGGTCCGTCGTTCCGTTCCGCGCCCCGTGCGCGTCGTTTTGTCGCAGGTTCGCGCGCTGGCGGCGCGCATTGCAACGGTCGCGCTGCCGAATCGCTGCGCGCTGTGCGGCAATTTGTCACATGCCGTGATTTGCACCGCGTGCGACGCCGCGTACTGGAACGAAGCGCGGCTGCGCTGCGACATGTGCGCGGTGCCGCTCGGCATCGGGGCGTCGCGTCGGCGCGACCGGCATACCGGTTTCGGGCATACCGGCTCCGGGCGCACCGGCGCCGCACGCGCCGCCGCATACCGCTGCAAGGCCTGCCGCACGGCGCCGCCGCCGTTCGACGCGACGCTCGCGCTCGCCGACTACCGCGCGCCGCTCGACGGGCTCGCGCGCGGGCTGAAGTTCCATGCGCGGCTCGCGCTCGGCGCGGAATTCGCGACGCGGCTCGCGCGGCTCGTCGACGATACGCGCGGCGCGGGCGGCTTCGACGTGGTGGCGCCCGTGCCGCTGTCGCACCGGCGGCTCGTCGCGCGCGGCTACAACCAGGCGTGGGCCATCGCGCGTCCGCTCGCGCGCCGGCTCGGCGTGCGCGCCGACGCGACGCTGCTCGCGCGCGTCGCCGACACCGCACCGCAGTCCCGGCTCGACCGGCGCGCGCGGCGCGACAACGTCGCCGCGGCCTTCGCGGTCGCGGGCGACGTCGCGGGCCGCCACGTGGCGCTGGTCGACGACGTGATGACGTCGGGCGCGACGCTCGCGGCCGCCGCGCATGCGCTGAAGGCGGCCGGCGCCGCGCGCGTGACGAATCTGGTTGCGTTGCGCACCGCGAGGGATTAATTAGATAGCAGCATCGAAGGCCGGCCGCCGCCGTGCGGCCGGGCCGCCATGAACCGGCCGTCGCGCCCGGGCCGAACCGTCCGGCCGCGCACGGCCCAGCCGATCCGAAACATGTTCAACGTCGTCCTCGTCGCCCCCGAAATTCCGCCGAACACCGGCAACGTGATCCGTCTGTGCGCCAATACGGGCGCGCGCCTGCACCTGATCGAGCCGCTCGGCTTCCCGCTCGACGACGCGAAGATGCGCCGCGCGGGCCTCGACTATCACGAATATGCGCAGATGCAGGTGCATCGCGACTGGGACGCGTTCGTCGCGGCCGAATCGCCCGACCCGGCACGCATGTTCGCGTTCACGACCCGCGGCTCGGGCCGTTTCCACGACCATGCGTTCCTGCCGGGCGACTGGTTCGTGTTCGGCTCGGAAACGCGCGGCCTGTCCGCCGACGTGCTCGAGCGCTTCGCGAACGAACAGCGCGTGCGCCTGCCGATGCGGCCGGGCAACCGCAGCCTGAACCTGTCGAACACGGTCGCCGTGGTCGTGTTCGAGGCGTGGCGCCAGGCCGGCTTCGAAGGCGGCGCATGACGGCGCCCGGCCGGCGCTAACGGCGCGCGAGCCGCGCGCGATACAGCGCGTGGATGTCGGGGGAAAAGCACGCGAACACCACGCGTGCGAGGCTCGGCGCCTGCGGCAGCGTCTCGATGACGGTGCCGACCGCGATGTCGACGGCCTCGTCGGCCGGATAGCGGTAGATCCCGCAGCTGATCGCGGGAAACGCGATCGACGTCGCGGCGACCTCCTCGGCCAGCTCGAGCGCGCGCCGGTAGCACGACGCGAGCAGCTCGGGCTCGCCGCGGCCGCCGCCGTGCCACACCGGGCCGACCGCATGGATCACGTAGCGCGCCGGCAGCGCGTGGCCGCGCGTGAGCTTCGCGTCGCCCGTGTCGCAGCCGCCGAGTGTGCGGCATTCGGCGAGCAGGCCGGGGCCGGCCGCGCGGTGAATCGCGCCGTCGACACCGCCGCCGCCGAGCAGCGAACCGTTCGCGGCATTGACGATCGCGTCGACGTCGAGCGTCGTGATGTCGACGAGCTGTGCGTCGAGCATGGTGGAACCGATCTGCAGCATGACACCCTCCCGAAAACGCCGGAGACGGTTCAAGCGTAGTGCGCTTTCGCGCGTTGCGCGCGGCGTTACTCGGCGCGCGCGTCCCGCCGCAGCAGCCCGCTGACCGCGTCGCGCGGCGCGATGCCGTCGAACAGCACGCCGCAGACGGCTTCGGTGATCGGCATCTCGATCGCATGCGTGCGCGCGATCGCGAGCACGGCCTGCGCGCAGCGCACGCCTTCGGCCACATGGCCGAGCGCACCGAGAATGTCGTTCAGCGACCGGCCGGCCGCGAGCTGCAGCCCGACCGTGCGGTTGCGCGACAGGTCGCCCGTCGCGGTGAGGATCAGGTCGCCGAGGCCCGTGAGGCCCGTGAAGGTCTCCGTGCGGCCGCCGAGCGCGACGCCGAGCCGCGACATTTCGGCAAGCCCGCGCGTGATCAGCGCGGCGCGCGCGTTCAGCCCGAGGCCGAGCCCGTCGGCGATGCCGGTCGCGATCGCGAGCACGTTCTTCACCGCGCCGCCCACCTCGACGCCGACCACGTCGTCGCCCGTGTAGATCCGCATCGCGCCGTGATGGAACGCGGCGAGCGTGCGCTCGCGGCAGGCGGCGGACGCGCTCGCGACCGTCAGCGCGACAGGCAGACCCTGCCCGACCTCGCGTGCGAAACTTGGCCCCGACAGCACGCCGTTGCTGCGCTGCTCGGGCAGTTCGGCCGCGATCACCTGATGCGGCAGCAAATGCGTGTCGGCCTCGAAGCCCTTGCAGACCCACACGACGTGGGCGGGCACGCAGCCGGCATCGCGCATCGCGCGGCACAGCGTGCGCAGCCCGGCCACCGGCGCGGCAATCACGCACAATGCGTCGTCCGCAGCGCCGTGCGCGAGCGCGACGCCGAGCTCGGCGTCGTAGCGCAGCGCGTCGGGCAGCGCGATGCCGTCCAGATAGCGGGAATTTTCGTGCCGGGCCTGCAGCCCGGCGATCAGCGCGGCGTCGCGCGCCCAGAGAAGCGTGTCGTGCCGCGCGGCCAGATGGCCCGCGAGCGCGGTGCCCCAGGCACCGGCGCCGAGAACGGCTACTTTCATACCCAGCACCGGTCCGCAGTGAAACGTCAGTTCAGCGTCGTGCCATTCGGCGCGCCGTTCGGTGCGCCTGCTGCGCCGGCCTGCTGCTGAAGCTGCGCGAGACGCTGCTCGTACAGCGCCTGGAAGTTGATTTCCGCGAGGTGGATCGGCGGGAAGCCCGCACGCGTGATCGCGTCGGCGATGTTCGAGCGCAGGTACGGGAACAGGATCGTCGGGCACGCGATGCCGACCAGCGGATCGAGCTGTTCGTCCGGAATGTTGCGGATGTCGAAAATGCCGGCCTGCTTCGCCTCGATCAGGAACGCGACCTTGTCCTTCACCTTCGCGGTGACGGTGCCCGACACGACGACTTCGAACACGCTCTCGGCCAGGCGCTCGGCCTTCACGTCGACCTCGACTTCAACCGACGGCATGTCCTGCTCGAGGAAGATCGCCGGCGAATTCGGCTGCTCGAGCGACATATCCTTCAGGTAGACGCGCTGGATGTTGAAGAACGGTTGATTTTCGACGTCGGACATGGTGTTTCCCTAAAAGTGGTAACGGGCCGCCGGCTGCTGCCGGCGTCCCCGGATGAATCCTGCGCGCGGGCCGCGGCGCGACCGGCGGCCATTCTGCCCTAATCAGGCCGCTTGCAGAAGCGGCACGAGGCCGCCTTCGCGGTCGAGCTTCGACAGATCGTCGTAGCCGCCGACGTGCGTGTCGCCGATATAGATCTGCGGGACCGTGCGACGGCCCGTGCGCGTCATCATTTCCTCGCGGCGCGCCGGATCGCGGTCGATCAGCACCTTCTCGATCTGTTCGACGCCGCGCAGCTTCAGCAGGCGCTCGGCCTGGATGCAATACGGACACACCTGCGTGCTGTACATGACAACCTTGTTCACTTCGCCACTCCTTGTTTGACGACCGGCATCCCGGCCTGCTGCCAGGCGGCGACGCCGCCTTCCAGCACGTGCACCTCGGCATAGCCCGCCGCCTCGACCTCGCGCGCCGCCTTCTGCGACTGCTGGCCGTTCTGGCAGACGAGCAGCACCGGGGTGCTCTTGTTCTTCGCCACCTGCGCAATTTTCGCGCCGATCTCGCCCGCCGCGACCTGGCGCGCCGACGGCAGATGCCCCGCCGCGAATTCGGACGCGGCGCGCACGTCGATCACGACCGCGTTGCGGCGATTGATGAGCTGCGTCGCCTCGGCAGCCGAGAGGCCGCCGCGGCCGCGGCGCAGCGCCGGCCAGGCCAGCAGGCCGCCCGACACCAGCAGGATCGCGATGAGGGCCAGGTTCGTGTAATCGGTAAAGAACTTCACGGAATTCCGCCGGAAAAAGAGAAATCGGAAAAGGACAATCCCGCCATTATAAAATAACCGACTTGCGCGATGGCGCGCCCGGGCTCGGGCGCCGTGCGACGCGTACCGCTTCCTTCACTACCGACCGCAAGATCCATGTACAAACTCGTTCTCATCCGCCACGGCGAATCGACGTGGAACAAGGAAAACCGCTTCACCGGCTGGGTCGACGTCGACCTGACCGAACAGGGTCGCAACGAGGCCTACCAGGCCGGCGAATTGCTCAAGGAGGCCGGCTACGCGTTCGACATCGCGTATACGTCGGTGCTCAAGCGCGCGATCCGCACGCTGTGGCACGTGCAGGACCGGATGGACCAGATGTACCTGCCGGTCGTCCACTCGTGGCGCCTGAACGAGCGCCACTACGGCGCGCTGTCGGGCCTGAACAAGGCGGAAACGGCCGCGAAGTTCGGCGACGACCAGGTGCTGGTCTGGCGCCGCAGCTACGACACGCCGCCGCCCGCGCTCGAGCCGACCGACGAACGCGCGCCGTACAACGACCCGCGCTACGCGAAGGTGCCGCGCGAGCAGCTGCCGCTCACCGAGTGCCTGAAGGACACGGTCGCGCGCGTGCTGCCGCTGTGGAACGAGTCGATCGCGCCGGCCATCCGCGCCGGCAAGCAGGTGCTGATCGCCGCGCACGGCAACTCGCTGCGCGCGCTGATCAAGTACCTCGACGATATTTCGGACAGCGACATCGTCGGCCTGAACATCCCGAACGGCGTGCCGCTGGTGTACGAGCTCGACGAAAACCTCAAGCCGATCCAGCACTATTACCTCGGCGACCCGGACGCGATCGCGAAGGCGCAGGCCGCCGTCGCGAAGCAGGGCAAGGCCGGCTAAGGTCCCGTCCCCCTGCGGTGCGGCCCGCCCGGGCCGCGCGAACCTTCGCGGCCCGGGCACTGTCGAACCCGCTTCGAGCGCGTTGCGCGCGCCGCCGGGCAGGCCCGGCCGGCGCAATCCGCCGGATCCGTTTCGCACCGTTCCACTGAGTAATCGGACGAACAGTTATACTTGTCCGCTACATCCCCGCTACCGCCACGCGCTTCCCGACCGCACCAGACTCTCTATGCGAATGAAATTGAAGAACATCGGCCTGATTGCCGCGGGCCTCGCCACGGGCGTGTTCGCCACGCTGCAGATTTCCGCATCGGCCGAGCAGACCGCCACGGCGCCGCTTCCCCTCGACCAGCTCCGCCTGTTCGCGGAAGTGTTCGGCCAGATCAAGCGCGAGTACGTCGAGCCGGTCGACGACAAGAAGCTGCTGACGGCGGCGATCAAGGGCATGGTATCGAGCCTCGACCCGCACTCGTCGTTCCTCGACAAGACCGACTATGACGAGCTGCAGGAGCAGACGAAGGGCCGCTTCGCGGGTCTCGGCATCGAGATCTCGCAGGAAGACGGCCTCGTCAAGGTGATCTCCCCGATCGAGGACACCCCTGCGTTCCGCGCCGGCATCCGCCCGGGCGACCTGATCACGCGCATCAACGACAAGCCGGTGCGCGGCATGACGCTCGACAAGGCCGTCAAGCAGATGCGCGGCGAGCCGGGCACCAAGGTCACGCTGACGATCTTCCGCAAGAGCGACGACCGCACGTTCCCGGTCACGGTCACGCGCGCGATCATCAAGGTCCAGAGCGTGAAGATGAAGATGCTCGACCCGGGCTACGCGTACATCCGCATCACGAGCTTCCAGGAGCGCACGACGCCCGATCTCGCCGCGAAGCTGCAGGACATCGCGCGCCAGCAGCCGAACCTGAAGGGCCTGATCCTCGATCTGCGCAACAACGGCGGCGGCCTGCTGCAGAGCGCGGTCGGCGTCGCCGGCGCGTTCCTGCCGCCCGACTCCGTCGTCGTGTCGACCAACGGCCAGATCCCCGATTCGAAGCAGGTCTATCGCGACACCTACGACAACTATCGCCTGCCGTCCTTCGACGGCGATCCGCTGAAGAACCTGCCGCCGATCTTCAAGACGGTGCCGATGGTCGTGCTGACCAACGCCTATTCGGCGTCCGCATCGGAAATCGTCGCCGGCGCGCTGCAGGATTCGAAGCGCGCGCAGATCATGGGCAAGACGACGTTCGGCAAGGGTTCGGTGCAGACGGTCCGTCCGATGACGGCCGACACCGCGCTGCGCCTGACCACGGCGTACTACTACACGCCGAGCGGCCGTTCGATCCAGAACAAGGGCATCACGCCCGACGTGCCGGTCGATCAGTACGCGGACGGCGATCCGGACGACGTGCTCGTGACGCGCGAGGTCGACTACTCGAACCACCTCGCGAACACGCAGGACCCGAACGAGAAGAAGGAACAGGAAGAGCGCGAGCAGCGCCGCATGGATCAGCTGCGCATCCTCGAGGAGCAGAACGACAAGAAGACGCCGGAGCAGCGCCAGAAGGATCGCGATCGCAAGCCGATCGAGTTCGGCAGCGCCGACGACTTCATGATGCAGCAGGCGCTCAACAAGCTCGAAGGCAAGCCGGTCCAGGAATCGAAGTCGCTGCTCGCCGAGAGCACGGCCAAGAGCCCGGCGGGCAAGCCGGCCGCGGCAGCGAAGGCGTCGGGCGCAAGCGCGAAGCCGGCGTCCGCGCCGAAGCCCGCGTCGACGCCGCAGTAAGCGCCGAGCGGCATCCGACGGGCCATCGCGGGAAGACCGCGATGGCCCGTTTTTCATGCGCGCCTAAAATACGCGAACATGCACGCGCCGCCGCCCGCGGCGCGCTTCGCCCGACACGCCCCATGAACGACGATCAACTCCTCCGCTACTCCCGCCACATCCTCGTCGACGAAATCGGCATCGAGGCCCAGCAACGCTTTCTGGATGCGCATGCGATCGTCGTCGGCGCGGGCGGCCTCGGTTCGCCCGCGGCGATGTATCTCGCGGCATCCGGCGTCGGCACGATCACGCTGGTCGACGCGGACACGGTCGATCTCACGAACCTGCAGCGGCAGATCCTGCATGCGACGGCGTCGGTCGGCCACAGCAAGGTCGAATCGGGCCGCGACACGCTCGCGCGGCTGAATCCCGAGGTGACCGTGCATGCGGTCGCGGCCCGCGTCGACGACGCCTGGCTCGGCGAACACGTGCCGCGCGCAAGCGTCGTGCTCGACTGCACCGACAACTTCGCGACGCGCCACGCGATCAACCGCGCCTGCGTCGCGCACGGCGTGCCGCTCGTATCGGGCGCCGCGCTGCGCTTCGACGGGCAAATCAGCACGTTCGACTTCCGCGACGCGGCCGCGCCCTGCTATGCGTGCGTGTTTCCGGAAGACCAGCCGTTCGAGGAAGTTGCGTGCGCGACGATGGGCGTGTTCGCGCCGACGGTCGGCATCATCGGCGCGATGCAGGCCGCCGAGGCGCTGCGCGTGATCGGCGCAATCGGCACGACGCTCAACGGCCGGCTGATGATGCTCGATTCGCTGCGCATGGAATGGACCACGATGAAGATCGCGCGCCAGGCCGACTGCCCCGTGTGCGGGGGCCGGCACTGACGCGCATCGAACGCATGCGCCGCGCGCGCATGCGTGACACTGTGCAACGATAGCGAACGCTACGCGGCGGCGTCCGCGCGCGGCTCCGCGACCGCGAGACGCTTCAGCGCCGCCTGCACTTCCTCCGGTTCGAATGCGGCGAGCACGTCGGCCGCCGGTTTCTCGAGCGCCTTCAGGTGCGCGCGCAGGATCTCCTGCTTGACGACCAGCAACTGGCTCGGATGCATCGAGAACTCGGTGAGCCCCATCCCGAGCAGCAGGCGCGTGAGCGCCGGATCGCCGGCCATCTCGCCGCACACCGACACCGGCACGCCGGCGCGCTTCGCTTCGCGCAGGGTGTACGCGATCAGGTGCAGCACCGCCGGATGCAGCGGGTCGTACAGGTGCGCGACCGCGTTGTCGGCGCGGTCGATCGCGAGCGTGTACTGGATCAGGTCGTTGGTGCCGATCGACAGGAAATCGAAGCGCTTCAGGAACAGCGGCAATGCGATCGCCGCGGCGGGAATCTCGATCATCGCGCCGATGCGCACGTTCGGATCGTAGGCGAGCCCCGCATCGTCGAGCTGGCGCTTCGCCTCGCGGATCAGGTCGAGCGTCTGGTCGATCTCCTGCGCGTGCGCGAGCATCGGGATCAGGATCTTCACCTGCCCGAACGCGGACGCGCGCAGGATCGCACGCAGCTGCGTGAGGAACATCTGCGGCTCGGACAGGCTCCAGCGGATCGCACGCAGGCCCAGCGCCGGGTTCGGCGCGGTTTCGTAGCCTTCGTCGAGCGCCTCGAGCGGCTTGTCCGCGCCGACGTCGATCGTGCGGATCGTGACGGGCATCCCCTTCATCCACTCGACCGCGCGCTTGTACGCGGCGAACTGCTCTTCCTCCTCGGGCATCTCCTTCTGATGCATGAACAGGAATTCCGAACGGAACAGCCCGACGCCGACCGCGCCGGCCTCGACGGCCGCCTTCGCGTCGTCGGGCAGCTCGATGTTGGCGTACAGCGCGATCGGCGTGCCGCACAAGGTCTGCGTCGGCGAGAACTTCAGGCGCTGCAGCTTGCGCTGCTCGAGCAGCTTCTCCGACTGCCGGTACGAATATTCCTCGAGGACGATCGGCGCCGGATCGACGATCACGATGCCCTGGTCGCCGTCGACGATGATCAGGTCGTCCTGGCGGATCAGCGCGCTCGCATGCTGCACGCCGACCGCGGCCGGAATGCCGAGGCTGCGCGCGACGATCGCGGTGTGCGACGTGCGGCCGCCGAGATCGGTGACGAAGGCCTGAAACGTTTGCGTCTTGAACTGCATCATGTCGGCCGGCGCGATGTCGTGTGCGACGACGATCATCTCGTTGGTGCCGTTCGCGGCCGCGCCGTCGAGCGCCTGCGCCGCGGACGGCGCACCGGCGAGCGCCTTCAGCACGCGCTCGACCACCTGTTCGATGTCGGCCTTGCGCTCGCGCAGGTATTCGTCCTCGATGTCGTCGAAGTGGCGCGTGAGCAGTTCGAGCTGCTCGGTCAGCGCCCATTCGACGTTGTAGCGCCGCGTGCGGATCAGGTCGATGGTTTCCTGGACGAGCATCGCGTCGCCCAGGATCATGGCGTGTACGTCGATGAATGCGCCGACTTCGCTCGGGGTATCGTCGGTCAGGTCGGCGCGCAGCGCGTCGAGTTCGCGATGCACGGCATCGAGCGCCGTGCGGAAGCGCTCGACCTCGGCGTCGATCTGGGTCGCCTCGACCAGGTAATGGGCGACGTCGAGCGCCGCCGGCGCGATCAGATACGCTCGCCCGATCGCGATACCTCTTGAGACGGGAATGCCATGCAGCGTGAAGGACACGCGCACCTCCTCTGTACATGTAAAGCCGCGGCACACTGCTGCGATGCGCTTATGACCCCGGATACCGATTATAAATTCCGCACGCTGCCGCTGACTGCATGCAGCGCAGCATTGCGCGTTCTGCATCAATGCTGCCGGCGAAAAAAATGCCGCGGAATCCGCGGCATTCTGACTGGAATCTGAAACGATCCTGTGCGTCGGATCATTGCCCTTCGCCGAACTTGTCGGCAATCAGCTTCAGCAGCGCGTCCATCGCTTCCTTTTCGTCGGGCCCTTCGGTCTCGATCGTGACCGTACTGCCGATGCCCGCCGCCAGCATCATCACGCCCATGATGCTCTTCGCGTTGATCTTGCGCCCGTTGCGCGACATCCAGACTTCCGACTGGAAATTGCCGGCCAGTTGCGTGAGCTTGGCCGATGCGCGCGCATGGAGCCCCAATTTGTTGACGATGGTGGTTTCTTGTTGAAGCATGATTCTCGGTCGGGTCGGTCGGGGCCGCCGGCGGCGCGCGTCGGCGGCACGGTCTAAAACGGATGCTCAGTGTGATTCGGTGCGCGGCTGCGGCTCGGGCGGAATCGGCGCGCACTGCCCGCAACCGGTTTCCGAAGGCGGCGGCGGCGTGCCGGCCGCGACTTCGTGGACGCCCTTCGCCCCGCCGGACAGCGCCTTGTCGACGAGCTTGTCGAGCGGCATCGTACGATAGCAGACCGCACGCACCAGCATCGGCAGGTTCACGCCCGCCAGCACGCGCACGTTCGCGATCTTTGCGAGCTGGCCCGCGATGTTCGCCGGCGTCGCGCCGTACATGTCGGTCAGCACGATCGCGCCGTTCTCTTCCTTGAGCCGCGCGAGCTCTGCGTGCGCGAATGCCATCACCTGGGTCGGATCGCTGTCCGCCTGCACGTCGATACAGCCGATGCGTGCGGGCACGCCGCCGTAGATGTGCGCGATGCAGTCCCGCAGCGCGGTCGCGAGCGGCGCGTGCGCGATGATCAGAATCCCGGCCATGTCAGATCGCTCCCTGCCGCCCCTGGCGGGCCGACGCCCCGCGGCGGGGCAACGAGCGTAGCGAGTATGGGGATCGTTTCATGTTCAGCCTTGCAACAGTAGCGGCCCGACCGCCGGGCCTTCGGCGCGTCGCAGCGCGGCGCCGGGCAAGCGGGCATTGTAGCAGGCCGGTCATGCCGGGCCGGCGACGGGGGACCTGCGCGGCCGCCGCCGGTCTTGCGCGGAACGCGGCCTACGCGGCCGCACGCTCCAGCGCGTCGATGAACATCGCGGCGACGTCGAAGCCCGTCTGCTCCATGATTTCGCGGAAACACGTCGGGCTCGTGACGTTCACCTCGGTCAGCCAGTCGCCGATCGCATCGAGGCCGACCAGCAGCAGCCCGCGCGACGCGAGCACCGGGCCGAGCGCCGCGGCGATCTCGCGATCGCGTTCGGTCAGCGGCTGCGCGACGCCGAGCCCGCCCGCGGCGAGATTGCCGCGCACCTCGCTGCCCTGCGGAATCCGCGCGAGCGAATACGGCACCGGCTCGCCGCCGATCAGCAGGATGCGCTTGTCGCCGGCCTTGATCTCGGGAATGAATTTCTGCGCCATCACCGAGCGCGTGCCGTCGTGGCTCAGCATCTCGATGATCGAGCCGAGGTTCATGCCGTCCGGCTTCACGCGGAACACGCCCATCCCGCCCATGCCGTCGAGCGGCTTCAGGATCACGTCGCCGTGCTCGGCGTGGAACGCGCGCAGCCGCTTCGCGTCGCGCGTGACCAGCGTGGGCGCGACGAACTGCGGGAACTCGCCGATCGCGAGCTTCTCCGAATGGTCGCGGATCGACTGCGCGCGGTTGAACACGCGCGCGCCCGCGCGCTCGGCCAGTTCGAGCAGCCAGGTCGAGGTCACGTACTCCATGTCGAACGGCGGATCCTTGCGCATCAGCACCGCGCCGAACGATTCGAGGCGGCGCGCATCGACGGGCCCCGCTTCGTACCAGGTCTCGCGATGCAGGTCGTCCAGTTCGCCGACGAAGGTGATGCGCCGCACGTCGGCCTCGACGGCCGAGCCCGTCCATGCGAGCTGCCGCGGCTCGCACGCGTAGATCGCATGCCCGCGCCGCGCGGCCTCCGCCATCATCGCGTAGGTCGAATCCTTGTAGATCTTGAAGCGCTCGAGCGGGTCGGCGATAAAGAGAATGTCCATGCGGGTCCTGTACGTAGCGAAGGTCCGTTACACCTGGATGGCTTCGGGATCGGTCTTTTCCAGTTCGATCGACGACGCGATCAGCGACAGCCGCGCGACGACGCCGTACATGTAGAAGCGGTTCGGCGGCGCGGCGCCGGGCTTCGCGCCGGCATCGGGCAGCGCGGTGTGCTCGAAGCCGAGCGGCACGTAGTGCATGCCGGGCGCGTTCAGGTTCTGGTCGCGCTCGCGGCCGCCGTGCGTGCGGTAGAAGCCGCCGACCACGTAGCGGTCGATCATGTATACAACGGGCTCCGCGACTTCGTCGCCGACGCGCTCGAACGTATACACGCCTTCCTGCACGATCACGTCGCGCACCGCGAGGCCGGCCTTCGACTCGGCCATCTGCGCGCGCTCGGCCTTCGACAGGCGGCCGATCTCGGCCGCGTCGTGCACGGTCATCACGCCGCGCCCGGCGGTGCCCGCATCGGCCTTCACGACCACGTAAGGCTTCTCGCTGATGCCGTATTCGCGGTACTTGCGCGCGATCTTCTTCAGCACGCCGTCGATCGCGTCGGCGAGCGCCTGCTCGCCTTCATGCGCCTGCCAGTCGACGCCCTCGACGTGCGCGAAATACGGATTCACCATCCACGGATCGACGCCGACCATCTTCGCGAACTTCTTCGCGACGTCGTCGTAGCACGAGAAGTGCGTCGACTTGCGGCGCACGGCCCAGCCCGCGTGCAGCGGCGGCAGCAGGTACTGTTCGTGCAGGTTTTCCAGCACGGCCGGAATGCCGGCCGACAGGTCGTTGTTCAGCAGGATCGAGCACGGATCGAAGTTCTTCAGGCCGAGGCGGCGCTGCGAACGCTCGAGCGGTTCGAGCACGATCTTCTGGCCGTCGGCGAGCGTGATCGGCGTGATGTCGGTGATGCTCGGGTCGAGCGAGCCGAAGCGCACGTTCAGGCCGGCCTGGCGCATGATCGTCGCGAGCCGCGCGACGTTTTCCAGATAGAACGCGTTGCGGGTCGGCAGCTCGGGAATCACGAGCAGGTTCTTCGCGTCCGGGCAGATCTTCTCGATCGCGGCCATCGCGGCCTGCACCGCGAGCGGCAGCACTTCGGACGGCAGATTGTTGAACGCGCCGGGAAACAGGTTCGCGTCGACGGGCGCCAGCTTGAAGCCGGCATTGCGCAGGTCCACCGAACAATAGAACGGCGGCGTGTGTTCCTGCCATTCGAGCCTGAACCAGCGTTCGATCGCAGGCGTCGCGTCGAGGATCTTCTGCTCGAGTTCGAGCAGCGGACCGTTCAACGCGGTAACGAGGTGGGGAACCATGAATCACTCGCGAGCGGGAGAATGAAGATTGTAGAGCAATTGCCTTGCCCATTTGGGGATTGTTCCCGCCTTCACAAGGATATGGAGGAAGTTTCTGGCTATTGACCCGATAGCGTGCAGGGTTATCCGCTGCGGGGCCGCGCTGCAGGAGAAAAAAAACCCGCCGGGAGGCGGGTCGAAGTCGCTGCGCTCATTCGGAGCGGGCGTCGTCGTCGCGACCGCCCGCCGTACATCCTTGTCGCTTATTCGACATGCTCGCCGTGCAGGATCACGTCGAGGCCTTCGCGCTCCTCTTCTTCCGTCACGCGCAGGCCGATCGTCAGGTCGATCAGCTTCAGCAGCACGAAGCTCAGCACGCCGCTGTAGACGAGCGTGATCAGCACGCCCTTGGCCTGCAGCAGCAGGCTGCCGTCGGCGCCGCCGATGTCCTTGACCGCGAACACGCCGGTCAGCAGTGCGCCGAGAATCCCGCCCACGCCGTGCACGCCGAACGCGTCGAGCGAATCGTCGTAGCCGAGCTTCGACTTGAGCCAGGTCGCCGACCAGAAGCAGACGACGCCCGCCGCGATACCGATCACGAGCGCGCCCGCCACGCCGACGAAGCCGGCCGCCGGCGTGATCGCGACCAGACCCGCGACCGCACCCGACACGATGCCGAGCACCGAAGGCTTGCCCTTCGCGACCCATTCGGCAAACATCCAGCCGAGCGCCGCGCAGGCCGTCGCGACCTGCGTCGTCAGCATCGCGAAGCCGGCACGGCCGTCAGCCGCGACTGCCGAACCCGCGTTGAAGCCGAACCAGCCGACCCACAGCATCGAGCCGCCGATCATCGTCAGCACCAGGTTGTGCGGCGCCATCGATTCGCGGCCGTAGCCGACGCGCTTGCCGAGCACGAGGCACGACATCAGGCCTGCGATGCCGGCGTTGATGTGCACCACGGTGCCGCCCGCGAAGTCGAGCACGCCGTCGGCCGACAGCCAGCCGGTCGGCTCCCACACCATGTGCGCGATCGGCACATAGACGATCAGCGACCAGAGCGTCATGAACACCAGCATCGCCGAGAACTTCATGCGGTCGGCGAACGCACCGCAGATCAGCGCCGGCGTGATGATCGCGAAGGTCATCTGGTAGACGAAGTAGACCGATTCCGGAATCGTCGTCGCGAGATGGCTGACGGTCAGCGTCGTCGCCTTGTCGCCCTTGATGTAGTTCATGCCGTGCAGGAACACGCGCGACAGGCCGCCGATGAAGCCGTTGCCCGGCGTGAACGCGAGGCTGTAGCCGACCACCGTCCACAGCACCGTGATCAGCGCGGTGATCGCGAAGCTCTGCATCACGGTCGCCAGCACGTTCTTCTTGCGCACCATGCCTGCGTAGAACAGCGCGAGGCCGGGAATCGTCATGAACAGCACGAGCGCGGTGGACGTCAGCATCCACGCGGTGTCGCCCGCGCTGATCTTCGACGAATCGACCGAGAACGGCGCGGTCGGTGCGGCGGGCGCGGCCGCGGCGGCAGCCGATGCATCGGCCGGAGCCGAAGCGGCAGCCGAAGCCGGCGCGGCGGCGGCGGCCGAAGCGTCGGGCGCGGCGGAGGCCGTGGCCGCGGGTGCGGCGGCGGCCGACGCATCGGGCGCCGAAGCGGCAGGCGCGGACGCAGCCGCAGCGGACGCCGCGTCGTCCGCGAGCGCGGGGCCGACACCGGCCGCGATCAGCGAGCCGGCCATCAGCAGGGACATCAGAACTTTGCGCATCTTGGGTTTCCTCTTGTCGCTCGTCTTGTTTGTTACAGCGCGTCTGCGCCGGTCTCCCCGGTCCGGATCCGGATCACCTGCTCGATCGGCGTGACGAAAATCTTGCCGTCGCCGATCTTGCCGGTGCGTGCGGCCCGCTCGATCGCCTCGACGGCCTGGTCGACGAGATCGTCGGACACGGCCGCCTCGATCTTCATCTTCGGCAGGAAATCGACCACGTACTCGGCGCCGCGGTACAGCTCGGTATGCCCCTTCTGGCGCCCGAACCCTTTCACCTCGGTCACCGTGATGCCGGAGACGCCGAGGGCCGACAGCGCCTCGCGCGTCTCATCGAGCTTGAACGGCTTGATGATTGCGGTAATGAGTTTCATGAAGTCCTCTCGCTGGGTTGCCCCGTCGCATGGGTTGGATGTGTGACGGGTTCTCTTCAGCAACTCGCATGCCATGTCTGCGCGAGGCCCTTGTCGAATGGCTTTCACACGGGGTCGCATCCCTTCCGGACGGGCGCGAAACCCCGGCCGGACGGCCAACGTGGGCCGGTTTGCTGGCGCCGGGAAAGGATCGTTGCTAGAGTGCACGCACGTCCCGACTGACCGGGACATTCACCCATGCGGGCGCCATGCCCGGAATCCGCGCTTCGGACGCACCAATTCCGGTCATGCGTGCATCATGGGCACGTATGCAACTGAAGATGCACATTTTTTGTGCAAGGAAGGGGAATCACATGAAGCAACCCAGCGACGTTTTCAACGATCTGCAGTCGCGCGTCAGCGACCTGCTGAAAAACTCGCCGGCCAAGGATGTCGAGCGCAACGTGAAGGCCATGCTGTCGCAAGGCTTCTCGAAGCTCGATCTCGTCACGCGCGAGGAATTCGATACGCAGGCCCAGGTGCTCGCCCGCACCCGCGTGCGCCTCGAGGAACTCGAAAAGCGCGTGGCGGAACTCGAGCAGAAGCTCGCAGCGCCCCAGGCCTGACGCCCCCACCCGACCGACAGGTCCGGGCCGGGCCGCCCCGCGCGGCCCGGCCCGCCACCCGGAAGTCGCCCCGCTGTTCCCCGTCGTACCTCGCTCTTCGTAGTTCGTTGTTCCGCAGTCCCTCGTTGTTCCCCGCGCCACGCCGGCAAGCGCGCTCCGAATCCTCAGCCCTCCGCGGCTCGCGGCCCCCAACGGCCGCCGCCCGACCGTATACAGGAGCCTTGCCATGTCGCTCGCCGTGGTGCGCAGCCGTGCGCCGGCGGCCGGCCGCGCGCCGGACGTCACCGTCGAAGTCCATCTCGCCAACGGCTTGCCGTCGTTCTCGATCGTCGGCCTGCCCGATCTCGAAGTCCGCGAAAGCCGCGAGCGCGTGCGCGCCGCGCTGCAGAACTGCGGATTCGAATTCCCGGTGCGGCGCATCACCGTCAATCTCGCGCCCGCCGACCTGCCGAAGGAGTCGGGCCGCTTCGACCTGCCGATCGCGCTCGGCATCCTCGCCGCGAACGGCCAGATCCCGGCCGACGCGCTGGCCGGCCGCGAATTCGCGGGCGAGCTGTCGCTGACCGGCGCACTGCGGCCGATGCGCGGCGCGTTCGCGATGGCGTGCGGCGTGGCGCGCGACTGGCAGGCGGCGGACCGCGACGCCGATTCCGGCCTGCGCGGCGGCATCGCGCCCGATCCGGGCGGCGCGTGGGGAATCGGCCCGGACGCCGGCGCCGCATCGCGCGCGCCCGAACTGTACCTGCCGCTCGCCAGCGCCGCCGAGGCCGCGCTCGTGCCGGGCGTCACCGTATTCGGCGCACCCGACCTGCCCGCGCTGTGCGCGCACCTCGCCGGTGCGCCGGACGGGCGGCTTGCGCCCGTCGACGCGCCGTGCCTCGACGGGCTGCCGGTGCCGGCCGCGCCCGATCTCGCTGACGTGGTCGGCCAGCGCAGCGCGCGACGCGCACTCGAAGTCGCCGCCGCGGGCGGCCACCACATGCTGATGGTCGGGCCGCCGGGCGCCGGCAAGTCGATGCTGGCCGCGCGGCTGCCGGGGCTGCTGCCGCCGATGACCGACGACGAGGCGCTGAGCTCGGCCGCGCTGCTGTCGGCGAGCCGCCTCGGCTTCTCGCCCGCGCAGTGGCGTCGGCGCCCATTCCGGTCGCCGCATCATTCGTCGAGCGCCGCCGCGCTGGTCGGCGGCCGCAATCCGCCGCAGCCGGGCGAGATCACGCTCGCGCATCTCGGCGTGCTGTTTCTCGACGAGTTGCCCGAATTCGACCGGCACGTGCTGGAAATGCTGCGCGAGCCGCTCGAAGCCGGCCGCATCACGATCTCGCGCGCGGCGCAGCAGGCCGATTTCCCGGCCGCATGCCAGCTGATCGCCGCGATGAACCCGTGCCCGTGCGGCTGGCTCGGCGATCCGTCCGGCCGCTGCCGCTGCTCGCCCGAGGTCGCCGCGCGCTACCTGCGCAAGCTGTCGGGGCCGCTGCTCGACCGCATCGACATCCAGATCGAGCTGCCGGCGCTGTCGCCGGCCGAACTGGCGGCCCGCCTGTCGACGCCGGGCGAGCCGAGCGCCGCGGTCGCCGCGCGCGTCGCGCAGGCGCGGGCGCGCCAGCTCGCCCGGCAGGGCAAGACCAACCACATGCTGAGCGGGCGCGAGACCGACGCGCTGTGCCGGCCGACCGACGAAGGCGAACGGCTGCTGCGCGAGGCCGGCGAGCGCTTCGGCTGGTCCGCGCGCGCGTATTACCGTGTCCTGAAGGTCGCGCGGACGATCGCCGACCTGAACGGCGACCCGCTGCCGACGGCCGCGCAGATCGCGGAGGCGATCCGTTATCGGCGGGCGCTGGCGCCGCCTTGAGGCGCCACTTTGGACAAAATTCGCCTGTCAAGACTTGACTTATGCACAATTCCACGCATCCAGCCCCGAATCGAGGCGCTTCGCGCACTGTCCGAAGTCAAATTCGCATCCCTTTGTTTTTATTGAATTTTCTGGAAACCCGGACAAACGCCCAAACGGGCCGGAGGGCCGCCCGGTCTGGCTTCGCGGCCGATTCGGGCGATCTTTCCACAAAGTTATCCACATCCGCTGTGGATAGCTGAAAAACCCCCGCAAAATCCGGCGATTAGCACCGAAAGTTGCGAATGAACTTTCAGTTGTCACATTGGGTCAGAGCGCCCTCGCCGCCGCCATCAGTCGAGCTTGAACGAGCCGAAGAACTGGTCGAGCTGCTCCTGCGCGAGCGGCCCGTCGGCGATCACCACCGCCTGATAGGCATGCCGGCCGCGCGCCACGAAGCGCGCGACGATCGTCTTGCGCGCGCGATCGCCGCCGGCCGCCGCGCCGGCGACCCGCAGCTCGATCCCGTTCACCGCGCCGCCGGCGGCGAGCGGCACGGACACGGCGGCCATCTGCGGCGCGCCTTCGAGGTTGCGCGACAGCCCCGTGCGCAGGAAGTCGAGCGCGGCCCGGCGCGTGTCGTCGCGGTCGTCGGGCAGCGTCAGCGAGCCGACCGCGAACACCGCGCCGTCCACGTGCGCGGCCTGCATCCGCATCGGCATCGACGCGCCGCCGACCGTGACGGGATGGTCCTCGACGGTCGGCTTGGCGGGCAGGTCGATCGTATAGCCGGCGTCGTTGTGCAGCGTGCGCCAGTCGAATGACGGCGTGCAGGCGGCCAGCGCGACGCTTGCGCACGCGAGTGCGGCGAAGCGCCGCAGCGGGGTGAAAAAGGGACGCAACGAATCGGCGAATTCCTTCGGCATGGCGCGGGTCGGGCAGGCAAAACGCCCATTATGCGTCGAACGCGGGGAGCGGGATGCGCGGCGGCCACCGATGCACGCGCCGCATTCGCGCTAAAATAGACGCCGAATTTCGCCGTCCTTTGTATCGCTTCGCGTCATCGACCGACTCCGAGAGCCCCGCAGATGAACAACACGCCTCCCGCCCAGGGCCGCAGCCCCGTCCGCTACATCGCCGCCGCCGTCATCGTCGCGGCCATCGCCGTCGCGGGCTTTTTTGCGTTCAATGGCAAGTCCAGCGTGCCGGACGCGACGTTCACGCTGCTGTCGGGCCAGAAGGTGTCGACGGCCGGCGACCTGAAGGGCAAGGTCTACCTCGTGAATTTCTGGGCGACGAGCTGCGCGACCTGCATGCAGGAAATGCCGCAGATGGTCGAGACCTATAACCGCTTCAAGGGCCAGGGGCTGGAATTCGTCGCGGTCGCGATGAACTACGATCCGCCGATGTACGTCGCGAACTACGCGCAGACGCGCCAGCTGCCGTTCAAGGTCGCGCTCGACGACGGCAGCGTCGCCAAACAGTTCGGCAACGTGCAGCTCACGCCGACGACCTTCGTCGTCGACAAGGACGGCAAGATCCTGAAGCGCTACGTCGGCGCACCGCAGTTCGCGGAACTCGACGCGCTGCTCAAGAAGGCGCTCGGCGGCAACGCGGCCTGAGCACCCGGCCAGAACGCGCAAGACACGCGCCCGCGCCACGGACCGCACGACCGGACACCCGGTTCTGCGGTCCGTTTGCTTTTCAGCGCTCGGCATCCCCTTTCGCGGACAGCCCGTAGCGCTTCATCTTCTCGTACAGCGTGGCCTTGCCGACGTGCAGCCGATCGGCCGTCGCGGCCACCGCCCCGCCCGTCTGGTTCAGCGCCTCGGCGATCACCGCGCGCTCGAACTGCTCGATGCGCTCCTTCAGCGTCTGCTCGTTCGCGGCATCGCCGTCGGCCGCCCCTGCTTCCTGCGGCATGTCGGCGACGCCGAGCACGAAACGGTCGGCCGCGTTGCGCAGCTCGCGCACGTTGCCGGGCCAGTCGCGCTGCATCAGGCTCGCGCGCTGCCGGTCGCTCAGCACCGGCGCGGGGCGGCCATAGCGCACGGCCGCGTCGAGCATGAAGTGCTCGAACAGCGGCACGATGTCCTCGCGGCGCTCGGCGAGCGGCGGCAGCGCGATCGTCACGACGTTGAGCCGGTACAGCAGGTCGCGCCGGAACGTGCCGGCCGCGACCAGTTCGCTCATGTCGCCCTTCGCGGCCGCGACCACACGGCAGTTAACGCGGATCGGCTGGTTCGAGCCGAGCCGCTCCAGCACGCCGTCCTGCAGCACGCGCAGCAGCTTCACCTGCAGCGCGAGCGGCATGCTTTCGATTTCGTCGAGGAACAGCGTGCCGCCGGACGCGTATTCGAGCTTGCCGACGCGGCGCTTCGCGGCGCCCGTGAAAGCGCCGGGCTCGTAGCCGAACATCTCCGACTCGAACATCGGCTCGGGCAGCGCGCCGCAGTTGACCGCGATGAACGGCTTGTCGCGGCGCGGCGACAGCTCGTGCAGGCTGCGCGCGATCAGTTCCTTGCCGGCGCCGGTGTCGCCGTTGATCAGCACCGACGCGTCGGTCGGCGCGACGTTCGCGATCAGCTTGCGCACCTGCTCGATCGCCGGGCTGCGGCCGATGATGCGCGGCGCGACCACGTTCTGGCCGGCCAGCTCGCGTCGCAGCGCATGGTTCTCGAGCACCAGCTCGCGCCGCTCGAGCGCGCGCCGCACGGTCTCGATCAGCCGTTCGGCCGCGAACGGCTTCTCGATGAAGTCGTACGCGCCGTCGCGCATCGCCTGCACGGCCATCGAGATGTCGCCGTGCCCGGTGACGAGGATGACCGGCACGTCGCGCACGCGCTCGCGGCACTGCGCGAGCAGTTCGAGCCCGCTCATGCCGGGCAGCCGGATGTCGCTGACGATCACGCCCGCGTTGTCGGCGACGATCGCCTTGTCGGCCGCCTCGGCCGATTCGAAGCCGGCGACGTCGAATCCCGCGAGTTGCAGGCTCTGCACGCTCGCCCGGCGAACGAGCGCATCGTCTTCGATATAGATCACTTGCAGCCGGTTGGCCATCGTATTTCCTTGCTCCTGGCGGGCCGCGCGGCAGCGTCGCGCACGCGGCGTCGTTGATGCCGGTCGGGCCGCGATCGGTCGGGCCGCGGCGAACCCGCGCTCAATGCGAGCCCGCCGTTTCGGACGCGGCGTCCGGATGATGCGTGCGCGCCCGGCGCAGCGTCAATACGAACAGCGCGCCGCCCGACGGTGCGTTGCGCGCGGTCAGCGCGCCGCCCGCGTCGCTCGCGATCGACGACGAGATCGCGAGCCCGAGGCCGAGTCCGCGCCCCATTTCCTTGGTCGTGAAGAACGGTTCGAACAGGCGCGGCAGCAGCTCGGGCGCAATGCCCGGCCCGTTGTCGCGCACCTCGATCCCGAGCGTCGCGCCCGACACCGCGACCGTCACGTCGATGGCCGGCGCGGCGACCCCGGCGACCGCGTCGAGCGCGTTGCCGAGCAGGTTGATCAGCACCTGCTCCAGACGCAGGTCCTCGCAGCGCGCGACGAGTTCGGGATGGTCGTCGGCCGGATCGAGCGGTGCGTCGCGCGGGGGCGACACCGTCGCATCCCGCAGCGTCAACGTCAGCGCGACCCCGTCCAGCCGCTCGCCGAGCAGCGCCAGCACGCCGCGCAGCGCACGCACGACGAGCGCCCGCTCGTTGCGCGGCTTCGCCCGACCGACGAACAGCTTCAACTGGTTCGTGATCTTGCCCATCCGCTCGGTCAGCGCGGCGATCGCCTCGAGGTTCTCGCGCGCGGCGCCCTGCTCGCCGCGATCGAGCAGCACGCGCGTATTGTCCGAGAAGCTGCGCAGCGCGGCCAGCGGCTGGTTCAGCTCGTGCGTGATGCCGGCCGCCATCTGGCCGAGCGCGGCCAGCTTGCTGGCCTGGATCAGCTCGTCGTGCGCGGCGCGCAGTTCCTGCTCCGCGCGGATCCGGTCGCCGACTTCCTTCTGCAACTGCTCGTTCGCTTCCGACAGGTCGGCCGTGCGCTCCTCGACGCGCCGGTTCAGCTCCGCGTAGGCCTGCTGCAGCAAGGCGCGGCCGCGGATCATCTCGCGCACGCGCGCGCGGCGCATCCGCCAGTAGAACGCGAGCAGCGCGACCGACACGAAACCGAAGCCGGTGACGATCGTCGCATTGCGCGCGTCGGCATCGACCGGCGCGATCGGCGCGAGCGTGACCAGCTGCCAGTCGGGCTCGCCGATCCTGCGCCGGGTCGCGAGAAAGCGCGGCGCGCGCAGGCCCGGCCCGAGGCGCACGATCTCCGCGTCGGCGCCGAGCACCTGCTCGACCCGCAGCGGCAGCGGCGTGACCGGCTGCTGCGCATACTGGCGCGTCTCGAAGATCGACGCGGCGACCGGCCCCGTCAGCGGCCGCAGCGTGTGGTACTTCCACGCGGGCACCGACGACAGGAACACGACGCCGTGATCGTCGGCGACGACGAGCGGCTCGGACGCGTCGGCGCCCTGGAACCATTCGAGGTTGAGCTTCACGACGACGACGCCCGCGATCCGGCCGTCGCGCCACACCGGCTGCGAGATGTAGTAGCCGGGATCGCGCGAGATCGTGCCGATCCCGAAGAAGCGGCCGACCTGGCCGTGCATCGCGTCAATGAAATACGGGCGGAAACGGTATCCGATCCCGACGAAGCTGTCGGGCGCGCGCCAGTTGCTCGCGGCGACGCACAGCCCGTCCGCGCCGATCACGTAGGTGACGGTCGCATGGGCGTGTTCGTTGAGATCTTCGAGATAGCGGTTCGCGCGCGCGGCGTAGTCGGCGCGCTTCGGCTCGCCCAGCAGGTCCTGCACGTAGGGATGGCTGCCGAGCAGGTACGGCAGCGATTCATAGCGGTCGAGCGTGCTTTTCAGCGCATTGGTGGTGCGATCGACGCGCACCGCCGCGTTGCGCTGCAGTTCGGCGACGCCGCGCCGCCACGTGAAGGTCCACGTCAGCGCGCAGGCCGCGCCGAGCAGGGCGGCGAGCACGACGAGGACGAGCAGGCGGCGCTTCACGGTCGAGACTTCCTGGCGATGCGGATCGCCTATTGTGTCATAGGCCTCCGGATCGCCGCCGCGCGGCGCGCCGCCCGCGGGCGGTGCCGCCTGCTCCTTCATCGCGTCAGACGCCGGCCGTCTCGGTCGTCGCGACCTCGCCGCCGCCCTTCAGCGCCTGGCGCAGTTTCGCGCGGTCGAGTTCCTTCTCCCACGCCGACACGACGACCGTCGCGACGCCGTTGCCGACGATGTTGGTCAGCGCGCGGCACTCGCTCATGAAGCGGTCGATGCCGAGGATCAGCACCATGCCCGACAGCGGGATGGTCGGCACGACGGCGAGCGTCGCGGCGAGCGTGATGAAGCCCGCGCCGGTGACGCCGCTCGCGCCCTTCGAGGTCAGCATCGCGACCGCGAGCAGCGTGAGCTGCTGCATCCACGTCAGTTCGATGTTGGTCGCCTGCGCGATGAACAGCACGGCCATCGTCATGTAGATGTTGGTGCCGTCGAGGTTGAACGAATAGCCGGTCGGCACCACGAGGCCGACCACCGAACGCGAGCAGCCGGCCTTCTCGAGCTTCTCCATCAGCTGCGGCAGCGCGGCTTCCGACGAGCTGGTGCCGAGCACGATCAGCAGTTCTTCCTTGATGTAGGACACGAAGCGGATGATCGAGAAGCCGGTGAAGCGCGCGATCGCGCCGAGCACGACGAGCACGAACACGACGGAGGTCAGGTAGAACGTGCCGATCAGCTTGAGCAGCGGCACCAGCGAGCCGACGCCGTACTTGCCGATCGTGAACGCCATCGCGCCGAACGCGCCGATCGGGGCGAGCTTCGTGACGATGTGCACGATGCCGAACAGCACGCGCGTGAGCCCGTCGATGAAGTCGGTGACGACCTTGCCGCGCTCGCCGAGGTGCGCGAGCACGCTGCCGAACAGCAGCGCGATCAGCAGGATCTGCAGGATCTCGCCCTGCGCGAACGCGTCGACCATCGTGTTCGGGATGATGTGCATCAGGAAATCGACCGTCGACTGGCCGTGCGCCTTCGCCGCGTACGACGCGACGGCCTTGCCGTCGAGCGTCGCCGGATCGATGTTGAAGCCGACGCCCGGACGCAGGATGTGCGTGGCCGCGAGGCCGAGCAGCAGCGCGAAGGTCGACACGATCTCGAAGTACAGCAGCGCCTTGCCGCCGACGCGCCCGACCTTCTTCATGTCCTCCATACCGGCGATGCCGGTCACGACCGTACAGAAGATGATCGGCCCGATCACCATCTTGATCAGCTTGATGAAGCCGTCGCCGAGCGGTTTCATCTCGGTGGCGAGCGACGGATAGTAGTGACCGAGGATCACGCCGACGACGATGGCGAAGATCACCTGCACATAGAGCACTTTGTAGATGGGTTTCTTCTTCACGATGGTTCCTGATGAAGGATGGGTGAGCCGGTGGAAACGGCGTCACGCGCGCGGGCGAATGCCAGGGGAAAGACACTCGCCCGCGCGGCTGCCGTGCCGCAACAAGCGATGCCTCAGGACATCCGGGGGGAAAGGAAGGCGTGGGTCATCGGTTGTCTCCTTGCTGTAGTAGTTGAGGCCGAAGGGCGGCCGTGCGTTTTATATTGCAAGGTCGATGCCAGCTTCCCGAAATCCCTCAAGCCGTTGTTTTCATTGTATTTCCCGTCATGCGGCATGCAAGGAAATCCGGGATTCCGGAAATCCGGAAAGCATCCGTCCGGCGATCCGGACGGATGCGGCGTTTGATCGGATCAATCAGTGCTGCACGGCCTGCCCGGCAAGCACGCCCGTCTGCGCGTAGAACTCCTGCTGCGCGAAGGCATCGCGCTCGCGCCGCGCGCGCTCGCCGCGGTCCGCGAGCGAGCCCAGCACGATCCCGACGAACGCGAGCGGCACCGAGACCAGCGCCGGGTTGTCGAGGAACACCGGCGCATGCGCGTGGTGCAGCACGTCGACCCACACCGACTTCGACAGCACCGTGAGCGCCACGGCCGACACGAGGCCGAGGCCGCCGCCGAGCACCGCGCCGCGCGTCGTCATGCCGCGCCAGAAGATCGACATCGCGAGCACCGGGAAATTCGCGCTGGCGGCCACCGCGGCGACGAGACCGACCATGAACGCGACGTTTACGTGCTCGAACAGGATCGACAGCCCGATCGCGACCGCCGACAGGCCGATCGTCGCCGCGCGCGAGATGCGCATCTCGAGCCGCTCGTCGGGCTTGCCGCGCGCCCACATCTGCGCGTACAGGTCGTGCGAGATGGTCGTCGCGCCGGCGAGCGTCAGCCCGGCGACCACCGCGAGGATCGTCGCGAACGTGACGGCCGCGATGAACCCGTAGAACCCGTTGCCGCCGACCGCCTGCGCGAGCTTCACCGCCACCATGTTCGAACCGCCGAGCAGGTCGCGCGTCAGGTTGAAGGTGCCGTCCGCGCCGAGCCGGAAGAATTCCGGATGCTGCGCGAGCAGCACGATCGCCGAGAAGCCGATCACGAAGGTCAGCAGGTAGAAGTAGCCGATGAAGCCGGTCGCATACAGCACCGACTTGCGCGCCTCCCTCGCGTTCGGCACCGTGAAGAAGCGCATCAGGATGTGCGGGAAGCCCGCGGTGCCGAACATCAGCGCGATGCCGAGCGACAGCGCGTTGGCCGGGTCGCGGATCAGCTTGCCGGGGCCCATGATCCCGAGCGCGCCCGGGTGCACGGCCACCGCGCGGCGAAACATCTCGTCGACGCTGAAACCGAACTCGCCGAGCGCGAGCAACGCGAGCAGCGTCGCGCCGCACAGCAGCAGCACCGCCTTGATCACCTGCACCCAGGTGGTGGCCGTCATCCCGCCGAAGAACACGTAGACGACCATCAGCACGCCGACGATCAGCTCGGCGGCGCCGTACGACAGCCCGAACAGCAGCTGGATCAGCTTGCCGGCGCCGACCATCTGCACGACCAGGTACAGCACGACGATCGTCAGCGCGTTCGCGGACGTGAGCAGCCGGATCGGCCGCTGCGCGAAGCGGTACGCGACGACGTCGACGAACGTGAACCGGCCGAGGTTGCGCAGCGGCTCGGCGATCAGGAACATCACGAACGGCCAGCCGACCAGGAAGCCGATCGAATAGATCAGCCCGTCGAAGCCGAACATGAACACCATCCCGGACAGCCCGAGGAACGACGCGGCCGACATGTAGTCGCCCGCGATCGCGAGCCCGTTCTGCAGGCCCGTGATGCCGCCGCCGGCCGTATAGAAGTCGCGCGTCGAACGCGTGCGCCGCGCGGCCCAGCGCGTCAGCGCAAGCGTCGCGAACACGAACGCGAAGAACATCGCGATCGCGACCGGATTCAGCTCGACCCGGTCGGGCATCGGGCCCGCCACCGAGACCGCGTGGGCCGAGCTGCACAGCAAGGTGAAGAACGCGCCGAGCGCTGTCGATGAACGTCGCATCGTGCCCTCCGTCAAGTGCGGGCGAGGATCGCGTCGACCTGGCGGTCGAACGCACGATTCGCGCGCAGCACGTAGCACGCAGTCAGGCCGATCGCGATCGCGATGATCGCGACGCCCGCGACGATCCCGACCGTCGTCGTCGCGCCGCGGTACAGCGGCGCGGCGAGCACGTGCGGCGCGAGCGCGACGAGCAGGATGAAGCCGTAGTAGGTCGCGATCATCAGCGCCGTCAGCACGAAGCTGAAGCGGCGCCGCGCGCGTACGAGCTGCTGGTAGTCGCGGCGCGCCGTGACCGATTCGATGACGGAAAGCTCCATGGTGTCTCCTTTCGCCCGCCGTCGCATGCGACGGGCGTATCGTGGTGGGCCGGCGCGCGAACCGCTCCGCCCGCGCCGCGGCGGCAAACCGATGCGAAAAACCGTGCGGGCCGTCAGACCACGCGCTCGGACCGCAGCCGCGCGACCTCGTCCGCCGACAGCCCGAGCCAGCCGCCCAGCACGGCCTCCGTGTCGGCGCCGAGCACCGGCGGTGCGCCGCGCACCGGCAGCCGCGCGCCGTCGAACCGGTACGGCGGCGCGAGCACGTCGACCGCGCCCGCGACCGGATGCGGCTGCCGCGTGACGAGCCCGGCACGCGTCGCGCGCTCGGACGTCAGCGCCTCGTGCAGCCCGAGCACTTCGCCGCACGGAATGCCGGCGTCGGCGAGCGCCGCGAGCAGCTTCGCGCGCGGCCGGCGCGCGAGTTCGCGGCGCAGCTCGGGCAGCAGGTCGGCGCGGTTTTCCGAGCGGCCGAGGTTGGTCACGAAACGCGCGTCGGCAGCGAGGTCGGGTCGTTCGAGCACGTCGCAAAAGCGCGCGAACTGCGTGTTGTTGCCGACCGTGATCACGAGCGGGCCGTCGGCCGCGTCGAACACGCCGTACGGCACGATCGACGGATGCGCGTTGCCGTAGCGCGGCGGATCCTCGCCCGTCAGCAGTGCATCGAGCCCGTAGTACGCGGTGATCATCAGCCCGCAGTCGAACAGCGCCATCTCGACGCGCCGGCCGCGCCCGGTCGTCTCACGCTCGACCAGCGCGGCGAGGATCGCCTGCGCCGAATACATGCCGGTGAACAGGTCGACCGCCGCGACGCCGAACTTCAGCGGCGGCTGGTCGGCCTCGCCGTTCAGCGCCATCAGCCCGGCCTCGCCCTGCACGACGAGGTCGTAGCCGGGCCGCGCGGCCTCGGCGCCCGAGCGGTCGTAGCCCGAAATCGCGCAGTGCACGAGACGCGGATTCAGTGCCGCGAGCGCGTCGTAGCCGAGGCCGAGCTTTTCCGCGCCGCCGAACTTGAAGTTGTGGATCAGCACGTCGGCCTGCGCGGCCAGTTCGCGCGCAAGGCGCCGGCCCGCATCCGTCTGCAGGTCGACGCAGATCGAGCGCTTGCTGCGGTTCACGCTGTTGAAGTAGGTGGTCTCGGTATCGCCGATCCGCAGCCCCCAGTCGCGCGTGTCGTCGCCGCGCGCCGGATGCTCGACCTTGATCACTTCCGCGCCGAAATCGGCGAGCACCATCGCACACCACGGACCCGCGAGCACGCGCGAGAAATCGAGCACCTTCACGCCGGCGAGCGGCAACGCGCGCGGTTCGTTCGTCATCCCTGTCTCCTCCATTCGGGTGGTCGCGCTTACCGTTTCGACAGCGCGATATAGCGTGCGAGATGGTGGTCCTCGTCGCCGAGCTGGTGATCGATCATCACGAGGCGCTTCGCATAGTGCGACAGCGGCAGTTCCCAGGTCATGCCGATCCCGCCGTGCAGCTGGATGCTCTCCTCGGCGACGAGCGTGCCGATCCGGCCGATCGTGTATTTCGCCGCCGCGAGCGCGCGTTCGCGCACCAGGCGCGGCGCATCGAGCTGTGCGGCCGCGTTGATCACCGCCGAGCGCGCCTGCTCGACCTCGAGCAGCAGGTCGGCCATGCGGTGCTGCAGCGCCTGGAAGCTGCCGATCGGCATACCGAACTGCTTGCGCGTGCGCAGGTAGTCCAGCGTGTATTCCTTCGCCACGTCCATCGCGCCGAGCGCCTGCGCCGACAGCGCGAGCAGCCCGAAGCCGAGCACCTGTTCGAGCCGTGCGGCGCCCTGCTCGCCGTGCGGATCGACGAGCGCGGCATCGGCCGGCAGGGCGACGCGCTCGAAGCGCAGTTCGGCCGCGCGGCCGCCGTCGATCTTCCGGTAGTCGCGCAGCGACACGCCCGGTGCGTCGGCGGGCACGACGAACAGGCCGATGCCGGCCGCGTCGTCGTCGGCGCCGGCCACGCGCGCGCTGACGACGAAGAATGCGGCCTGCGCGGCCTGCTCGACGACGCCCTTCGCGCCCGTCAACACCCAGCCGTCACCGGAACGCTCGGCGCGCGTGCGCACGGTCGTCAGTTCGTAGTGCGAGCCCGGCTCGTCGTGCGCGAACGCGGCGCTCGCGCTGCCGTCGATCAGCGCCGCGAGCTTCGCGCGATGCGCGTCGCCGCCGGCGAGCGCAAGCGCGCGCCCCGCGAGCAAGGCGCCGAGAAACGGTTCGACGACGAGCCCGCGGCCGAGGCATTCGAACACCACCGCGATATCGAAGCCCGCGCCGCCGAAGCCGCCGTCGGCCTCCGGAAACAGCGCGCCGATCGCGCCGAGCTCGGCGAAGCGCTGCCACATCGCGCGATCGAAGCCGTCGGCCGACTGCGCGATGCGATCGCGCACCGCGAACGGATACTGCTCGGCGATGAAGCGGTTCAACGTGTCCGCCAGCATCCGGCGGTCTTCTGTGTGCTGGAAATCCATCGTCGCCCCCTTACAGCCCGAGCATCATCTTCGCGATGATGTTCTTCTGGATCTCGTTCGAGCCGCCGAAGATCGACAGCTTGCGGTTGTTGAAGTACTGCAGCGCCGCGCTCGCGGCTTCGTCGGGCCCGACCGGCTCGCCGTCGTAGTCGGCGTCGAGCGCGTCGTCGACGAACGGCTGCGCATACGGCCCCATCGCGCGCCGCATCAGCGACGTGATCTCCTGGCGGATCTGCGTGCCGCGGATCTTCAGCATCGAGCTTTCCGCGCCCGGCGCGCCGCCGCCCGCGACCGCGGCGAGCACGCGCAGGTTGGTCGTGCGCATGTTGTCGAGCTCGATCTCGACGCGCGCGACGCGCGCCGCGAAGAACGGATCGTCGGCGAGCGGCCGGCCGTTCTTCGTCAGCTTCGCGGCGACCGCGCGCAGCCGGTCGAGCGCGGCCGTCGAGAAGCCGACGCCCGCGATGTTGGTGCGCTCGTAGGTGAGCAGGTATTTCGCATAGGTCCAGCCGCGGTTCTCCTCGCCGACGAGGTTCTCGGCCGGCACGCGCACGTCGGTGAAGAACACCTCGTTGACTTCGTGCTCGCCGTCGAGCGTGACGATCGGGCGCACCTCGACGCCCGGCGTGTTCATGTCGATCAGCAGGAAGCTAATGCCCTCCTGCTTGCGCACGTCGGTCGCGGTGCGCACGAGGCAGAAGATCATGTTCGCGTAGTGGCCGAGCGTGGTCCACGTCTTCTGGCCGTTCACGATGTAGTGATCGCCCTGCGCGTCCCTGCGCCGCACCGCGCTCGTCTTCACCGACGCGAGATCCGAGCCGGCGCCCGGCTCCGAGTAGCCCTGGCACCACCAGTCGGAGCCGTCGAGGATGCGCGGCAGCCAGTGGCGCTTCTGCGCTTCGCTGCCGTACTTGATCAGCACCGGCCCGAGCATGTTCACGCCGAACGGCACGATGCGCGGCGCGCCCGCGAGCGCGCACTCGTTGTCGAACAGGAACTTCTGCGCGACGCTCCAGCCGGGGCCGCCGTATTCGCGCGGCCAGTGGCTCGCGAGCCAGCCGCGCGCGTTGAGGATCGCATGCCATTCGCGCATGTCGTCGCGCGTCAGGTGCAGGCCGCCCTTCACCTTGCGCGCCATGCGCTCGGGCAGTTCAGCGGCGAGGAAGCGCTGCACGTCGGTGCGGAACGCTTCCTCTTCGGGAGTGAAATTGAGGTCCATCGTAAGTCCGTTGCGAATGCGGTGGCGGGGTTCAGTCGACGCGGTTCAGGCTCGCGAAATCCGCGCCGCGCCCGACGAGTTCGACGAGCAGCGGCGACGGCGTCCAGAACAGCGGATCCTCCTTCGCGAACGCGCGGATGTCGGCGAGCACGTTCGCAAGGCCGACCGTGTCCGCGTAGTGCATCGGGCCGCCGCGATAGCGCGGGAAGCCGTAGCCGTGCAGGAACACCGCGTCGACGTCGAGCGGACGCAGCGCGATCTTCTCGTGCACGACGTTCGCGCCTTCGTTGATCATCGCCGCGAGGTAGCGGCGCAGGATTTCGTCGTCGGTGAACGTGCGCGGCGCGATGCCCTTCTTCGCGCGCTCTTCCGCGACGATCGCCTCGACTTCCGGGTCCGGCGTGCCGACGCGCGCGCCGTCCGGATACAGGTAGTAGCCGCACCCGGTCTTCTGGCCGAACCAGCCGCGCTCGCACAGCCGGTCGGAAATTTCCACGTAGCGCGCGCGCGGGTCGCGCGTCGCCGCGCGGCGCTTGCGGGTCGCCCAGCCGATGTCGCCGCCCGCGAGGTCGACGACCTGGAACGGGCCCATCGGGAAGCCGAATTCGCGCACCGCGCGATCGATCTGGTACGGCGACGCGCCGTCTTCCATCAGATAGTCGGCCGCGGTGCGATAGACCGCGAGGATCCGGTTGCCGATGAAGCCGTCGCACACGCCGGCGCGCACCGGCGTCTTCTTCAGCTGCTTCGCGAGCGCGAACGCGGTCGCGACGACGTCCGCGCTCACGCGGGCCGGCACGACGATCTCGAGCAGCTTCATCACGTTGGCCGGCGAGAAGAAATGCAGGCCGATCACGTCGGACGGCCGGTCGATGCTCGCGGCGATCCGGTCGATGTCGAGATACGACGTGTTGGTCGCGAGCACCGCGCCCGGCTTGCACACGCGCGCGAGTTCGGCGAACACGGCCTGCTTCACCGCCATGTCCTCGAACACGGCCTCGATCACGACGTCGGCCTGCGCGAGCGCGTCGTACGACGTGCTGCCCTTGAAGCGCGCGAGCCGCGCCGCGCGCGCGGCCGGCGTCATGCGCCCCTTCGCGACGAGGCCGTCGTAGACCTTCTCGACATGCGCGCGGCCGCGCGCGAGCGACGCTTCGTCGCGTTCGATCATCGTCACGGGCAGCCCCGCGTCGAGCGCCGAGACCGCGATGCCCGCGCCCATCGTGCCGCCGCCGACCACGCCGATGCGCTCGACCGGCCGCGCGTTCGCGCGGCGCGCCTCGGGCGCCTTTGCGGCTTCGCGCTCCGCGAAGAACGCATGCACGAGGCCCGCGCGCTGCGGGCTGTCGATGCACTGCAGGAACAGGCTGCGCTCGAGCTTCATCCCCGCGTCGAACGGCTGCGTGAGCGCGGCTTCGACCGCGTCGACGATCTTCGCCGGCGAGAACAGCCCGCGCGACTTCTTCGGCAGCTCGGCGCGCGCCGCGTCGATCGCGGCCTGCGCGGCCGCGCGATCGGCGAGGCCATGCGCATCGCGCGTGCGCCGCACGCCGGCGCCGAGCGACAGCAGTTCCTGCGCATACGCGAGACCTTCGGCGAGCGTGTCGTCGCTGTGCGCGACGCGATCGACGAGGCCGAGCGCGAGCGCCTCGTCCGCGCCCACGTGGCGGCCGGTCAGCATCAGGTCGAGCGCGGCCTGCGCGCCGATCAGCCGCGGCGCGCGCTGCGTGCCGCCCGCGCCCGGCAGCAGGCCGAGCGTGACCTCGGGCAGGCCGAGCTTCGCGCCCGGCACCGCGAGCCGGTAATGCGCGGCGAGCGCGACCTCGAGGCCGCCGCCGAGCGTCGCGCCGTGCAGCGCGACCACCACCGGCTTCGCGCTCGATTCGATGCGCGCGCAGACGTCGGGCAGCGACGGCGGCACCGGCGGCTTGCCGAATTCGCGGATGTCGGCGCCCGCGATGAAGTTGCGGCCGGCGCCGACGATCAGCACCGCGCGGACCGCGTCGTCGGCCTGCGCGGCGTCGAGCGCGTCGGCGAGGCCGCGCCGCACGTCGGCGGACAGCGCATTGACCGGCGCATGATCGATCGTGACGACCAGCACCTTGTCGCGGCGCTCGCGCGTGACGGTGGCGGCCGGGGTATCGGGGAAAGCGGGTGAATTCATCGTGTCTCCTTGACGCGGCGGCGCGTGCATCGGCGCCGGATTCGCGAAAGCGGAAAAGCAGGAACGCGGAAAAGATCCGGCTGCATGCCGGGCATGACTCGATTCTCGATTGATCGAGATTCATTGACAATTCCAGCAAGCTTTTACAAGCTGTCAAGTCTCACTTGACATTGACGACGCCAACCGCCCGCCAAAGGGGACGGATCGGAGCATACGCATGGACCTGAACGCGCTGACGCTGCTCGTCGAGATCCTCGACGCGGGCAATCTCAGCAAGGCCGCGCAGCGGCTCAAGATGAGCCGCGCGAACGTCAGCTACCGGCTGAACCAGCTCGAGCGCTCGATCGGCCAGCAGCTCGTGCGGCGCACGACGCGGCGCATCGAGCCGACCGAGATCGGCCTGAAACTGTACGAGCACGGCCGGCGCATCCGCAACGAACTGCTCGCCGCGCAGGAATCGGTGACGACGCTCGGCCAGGACCTGCAGGGCCGCGTGCGGCTGTCGGTGCCGAGCGGCTACGGGCAGATGGTGATGTCCGACTGGCTGCTCGCGTTCAAGCGGCTGCATCCGGGCATCGTGCTCGACGTCGTGTTCGAGAACCGCGTCGAGGACCTGATGCGCGACGAGATCGACATCGCGGTGCGCGTGATGCCCGAGCCGCCGCCGAACCTCGTCGCGCGCGACATGGGCGCGGTGCGCTACGTCGCGTGCGCGTCGGCCGCCTACGCGGCCGAGCACGGGATGCCGGCGAGCCTCGACGCGCTGTCGGCCGGGCCGGTCGTCACCGCGACGGTGATGGGGCGGCAGTTGCGGATCGCCGCGTATCTCGGCGACGAGCGCCACGAGGTGCTGCTCGAACCGACGCTCGTCTCGGAGAACTTCCTGTTCCTGCGGCAGGCGATCCTCGCCGGCATCGGCGTCGGCATCGTGCCCGACTACGTGGTGCACGACGACATGCGGCGCGGCGACATCGTCACGTCGCTCGACGCGTACCGGCTCAGCATCTTCGGCACGCACATGTACATGCTGTACATGCCGAACCGGCATCACACGCGCGCGACCTCGACCTTCATAGAGTTCATCCTCGAACAGGCCGGAAAGACCGGCCGGCGCGGGCCGGACGCGATGCGTCAGGGTTTTTTGTCGGATGACAAGCCGCCGGCCGCGCGGCGACAATAGCGCGCCGGGGCGCCCGCGCAGCGCCTGCCGCAGCCGCACGGCCGCTCGCCCGCGCTGACGGCCCGCCGCGGAACACCGCCGCCTCCTTCGAATTCACTGCTGCCGAGGGTTCCATGTTCGACCGGATTCGTCCGCCTGCGCGTCCCTGGACGCTGATCGCCGCCATCGCGCTCGTCGCGTTCAACGCCGCGTGCACGTCGCCGTCCGCGCCGCCGTCGGGCGCGGTCGTGCCGGTGGCCGCCTCGGGTCCGGCCGCGCCGCTGCCCGGCTTCCACGCGCCCGAACTGTCGAGCGGCTGGACCGACAAGCCGGGCTGGACCGCGCAGCGCGACATGATCGTGGCCGCGAACCCGCTCGCGACGCAGGCCGGCCACGACATGCTGAAGGCCGGCGGCACCGCGATCGACGCGGCGATCGCGACGCAGATGGTGCTCGCGCTCGTCGAGCCGCAGTCGTCGGGGCTCGGCGGCGGCGCATTCATGCTGTACTTCGACGGCAAGACGACGCAGGCGTACGACGGCCGCGAAACCGCGCCGGCCGCCGCGACCGATCATCTGTTCTACGGCCCGACCGGCCAGCCGATGAGCTTCTACGAAGGCGTCGTCGGCGGGCGCTCGGTCGGCACGCCCGGCGTGCTGCGCATGCTGGAGGCCGCGCATCGCGCGCACGGCAAGCTGCCGTGGCGACGGCTGTTCCAGCCCGCGATCCGGCTCGCCGAGCACGGCTTCACGATCAGCCCGCGGCTCGCGAGGCTGATCGCGAACGACCGGTATCTGGCCAACGATCCGGCCGCGCGCGCGTACTTCTACAACCAGGACGGCACGCCGAAGGCGGCCGGCACGGTGCTGAAGAACCCGGCGCTCGCGGTCGTGCTGCGGCAGGTCGCCGATCGCGGCGCGAACGCGTTCTACACGGGCGCGATCGCGCGCGACATCGTCGCGAAGGTGAGGAAGCACCCGACCAATCCGGGCCTGCTGTCGCTGCAGGATCTCGCGCGCTACAAGGCGAAGGTGCGCGCGCCGCTGTGCACCGACTACCGGCGCTCGGTGGTGTGCGGGATGCCGCCGCCGTCGTCGGGCGGCCTCGCGATCGCGCAGATGCTCGGCATTCTCGAAGCGATGCCCGACTGGCAGCAGATCGGCGCGCAGAAACCGGTGCGCAACGAGGTCGGCTACGAGCCGACGCCGTTCGCCGCGCACCTGTTCAGCGAGGCCGGGCGCCTCGCGTATGCGGACCGCGCGCGCTACGTCGCCGATCCCGACTTCGTGCCGCTGCCGGGCGGCAACTGGGCGAGCCTCACCGACAAGACCTATCTCGCGCAGCGCGCGCACCTGATCGGCGACACCAGCATGGGCGTCGCGCAGGCCGGCACGCCGCAGGGCGCGACGCTCGCGATGGCCGACGATCGCAGCCCCGAGCTGCCGTCGACCTCGGACATCGCGATCGTCGACCGCTACGGGCAGGCGCTGTCGATGACGACCAGCGTCGAGGACGCGTTCGGCTCGCGGCTGATGGTGCGCGGCTTCCTGCTGAACAACCAGCTCACCGACTTCTCGTTCGTGTCGAGCGAGAACGGCCGGCCGGTCGCGAACCGCGTGCAGCCCGGCAAGCGCCCGCGCTCGGCGATGTCGCCCGAGCTCGTGTTCGACAAGCAGACCCGGCAGGTGACGATGATCGTCGGTTCGGCGGGCGGCCCGGCGATCATCAACCACGTCGCGAAGGCGCTGATCGGCGTGCTCGACTGGGGGATGACGATGCAGCAGGCGATCGCGCTGCCGAACTTCGGCTCGACCAACGGGCCAACGCAGCTCGAACGCGGCCGCGTGTCGGACGCGCTCGTCGACGGGCTGAAGGGACGCGGACACAACGTGCAGGTCGTCGAAATGAATTCGGGACTGCAGGGGATCCAGCGGCTCAACGTGCAGGGGCAGACGGTGTGGTTCGGCGGCTCGGACCCGCGGCGCGAAGGCGTCGCGATGGGGGATTGAGCGGCGGCAGGCAGGTCGAACGCTGTCAGGCAGCCGAGCGCCGCATGCGTCGCCGAAAACGGCGCGCCACGCCTGCCGTCACCCGCGCCCCTTCCACGGCACCACGCGCCACTCGATCCAGCGCATCGCGAGATCGAACAGCCACGCGATGAGGCCGATGATCAGGATCCCCATCACGACGATGTCCGTGCGCAGGAAGCTCGATGCGTTGAGCACCATCTGCCCGAGCCCGGCCGTCGCGGCGACCATCTCGGCCGCGACGAGCGTCGTCCAGCCGAAGCCGATCGCGATCCGCAGGCCGGTGAGGATCTCCGGCAGCGCGGCCGGCAGCACGACGTGGCGCACGATCTGCGCGAAGCTGCCGCCGAGCGAATACGCGGCGTTGATCTGCTCGACCGTCGCCGCGCGCACGCCGGCGCGCGCGGCCATCGCGATCGGCGCGAAGCAGGCGAGGAAGATCACGACGAGCTTCGCCGTCTCGTCGATGCCGAACCAGATCACGACGAGCGGCAGATACGCGAGGGGCGGCAGCGGCCGGTAGAACTCCAGCAGCGGATCGAGCACGCCGCGCGCGATGCGGCTCACGCCCATCAGGATGCCGGCCGGCACGCCGATCGCGGTCGCGAGCACGAACGCGCCGAACACGCGCGCGGCGCTCCACAGCAGATGCTCGGACAACGGCAGCCCGCCCTGGATGCGGCCGTGCCACGCGTCGACGAAGGCGGTCCAGACAGCTTCCGGCGCGGGCAGGAACAACGGCGGCAGCCACTGCCGGTGCGTCGCGACCCACCACAGCACGGCCAGCGCGGCGACCGTCGCTGCGCTCAGCCCTGCCGTGCTTCCCTGCCCCGGCAGCCGGTAGCGGCGCGCGGCGCGTGCCGCGCGCGGCGGCGCGGTGCGATCGTCCTCGGCGAAACCGGCGGGCGCGCGCTCGGCCGCCCACGAATCCTGCGTGCTCATGCTGTCCTGCCTGTGCAAAGTGCTGTTCCGGCCGCGTCCGACGGACACGCCCTGTCGCGCCAGTTCGCGCATCATGCGACCTCCCCGAGCGTTTCGTCGCGATGCAGATACGCGATCAAGCGCTCGCGCCATGCGATGAAATCGGGCGACGACTTCACCGCGCGCGCATCGCGCGATTCGACATAGCGGCGCGCGAACGGCAGTTCGAAGGTTTCGGCGATCCGACCGGGGCCGGGCGTCATCACGACGAGGCGCGTTGCAAGGAACAGCGCCTCCTCGACGTCGTGCGTAATGAAGAACACCGTCTTGCGCGTGCGCGCCCACACGTCGAGCACGAGCGCCTGCATCGTGCCGCGCGTCATCGCGTCGAGCGCGCCCATCGGCTCGTCCATCAGCAGCACGCGCGGATCGCTCGCGAGCGCGCGCGCGATGCCGACACGCTGCTGCATCCCGCCCGACAGCTCGTACACGCGCGCATGCGCATGACGCTCCAGCCCGACGAGCGCGAGCATCTCGGTGGCGCGCGCCTCGCGTTCGGCCGTCGACACGCGCGCGAAGCGCAGCCCGAGCGCAACGTTGTCGAGCACGTCGAGCCACGGCAGCAGTGCGTATTTCTGGAACACGACGCCGCGATCGGCGCCGGGGCCGTCGATCGGCACGCCGTCGACCCGCACCTCGCCCGTCGTCGGCGCGACGAAGCCGGCCATGCAGTTCAGCAGCGTCGTCTTCCCGCACCCGGATGCGCCGAGCGCGACGACGAATTCACCGGCGTCGATGCGCAGGTCGACGTGCGCGAGCGCCTGCGTCGTCGGCCGCCCGCGCTCGCCCGGATAGGCGACCGATACCTGACGGACTTCCAGCGTGCTCATGATCGAAGGCTCCGCGTGAGGATCGCCGCGCTCAGCGCGCGGCCTTCTGCACGAACTGAGGATCGACGCCGACCGAGTAGTCGGACAGCACCGTCTGGATCGTGCCCTGCGATTTCAGGAACGCGGCGGTGGCCGCGAGCGACTTCGCGGCGCCCGACTGCGCGCCGCCGCCGAGCCAGGTCGGCGACGCCTGTTCGGCCGGCGTCGGGAACGCGTACAGCGCGAGGCTTGCCGGCACGTCCTGCGCATTCGCGCCCGACACCTTCGCCACCGCCGCGACCTGCGGCGAGCCGACCTTCCACGCGGCCGTGTGCGCGCGGTAGTCGGCGTCGGCCGATGCGAGCACCTTGACGAAGCGCGCGACGAATTCGGGGTTGTCGCGCGCGAACTTGCGGTTCACGACGAAGCCGTCGAAGGTCGCCTTGCCGCTTTCCTTCGCGACCTGGCCCGACGTCGTCAGCACCGTGCCCGACTGCTTGACCTTCGCGAGCACCGGATCCCAGATGTAGGTCGCGTCGATGTCGCCGCGCGTCCATGCGGCCGCGACTTCGGGCGGACGCAGGTTGACGATCTTCACGTCGTTCGGATTGACGCCCGCGGCCTGCAGCGCGACGAGCGTATGGAAGTGCGAGGTCGACACGAACGGCACGCCGATCTTCTTGCCTTTCAGCGCCGCGATGCTGGTCACGCCCGAGCCGTTGCGCGCGACGAGCGCCTCCGCGTCGTTGATGTTGTCGAGCACCCAGAACAGCGAGATGTCGAGGCCCTGCGACAGCCCGGCCGCGATCGGGCTCGACCCGGCCTCGCCGAGCTGCACCGAGCCCGATGCGAGCGCGCGGATCACATCGGCCCCGCTGTCGAGCTTGCGGAACGTGACCTTGTAGCCGGTCGCCTTTTCGACTTCACCGCTCGCCTGCGCGTAGCGCCACGGCACGACCATGTCCTGATACGCGATCACGACCTCGCGCGATTCGGCGTGTGCCGCGCCGAGCGCGGCGAAGGCGGTCAGCGCGACGACGGCGCGGCGGACGAAGCTGAAACGGGACATGCGGCTCTCCTTCGGAATGCGGGCATTGCTGCGGGAGAGCCGACTATAGGAGGTTTGCGCGTGGCGGGAGCGAACTTATCCTGCGAAGCTATCGACGGCGTTTCAGCTTTGCTTTTCACGCTGGATTGGATCACACGTCTGGTCGGATGACGATTGTGGTGCGAATACGCAGCCGGCGGCCGCATCAACGAAAAAGCCCGCATCGCTGCGGGCTTGTTCGGTTGCATGGCTTCATGCAGGACGGGAAACGCAGACGCTCAAACCACCCCCGCCCCATGCGCCTGCAGATCGGCGTGATAGCTCGAGCGCACCATCGCGCCGACGGCCGCGTGCGTGAAGCCCATCTTGTACGCCTCTTCCTCGTACATCTTGAACGTATCCGGATGCACGTACGCGCGTACCGGCAGATGGTGCTCCGACGGCTGCAGGTACTGGCCGATCGTCAGCATGTCCACGTCGTGCGCGCGCAGGTCGCGCATCACCTGCAGGATTTCCTCTTCGGTCTCGCCGAGGCCGACCATCAGGCCCGACTTCGTCGCGACGTCCGGATGCAGCGCCTTGAAGTCCTTCAAGAGCTTCAGCGAATGCGCATAGTCGGAACCGGGGCGCGCTTCCTTGTACAGGCGCGGCACCGTTTCGAGGTTGTGGTTCATCACGTCGGGCGGCGCCGCGTTCAGGATCGAGATCGCGCGGTCGAGACGGCCGCGGAAATCCGGCGTCAGGATCTCGATGCGCGTTTCCGGCGACTGCTCGCGCACTTCGCGGATGCACTCGACGAAGTGGGCCGCGCCGCCGTCGCGCAGGTCGTCGCGGTCGACGCTCGTGATCACCACGTACTTGAGCTTGAGCGCCGCGATCGTGCGCGCCAGGTTCTTCGGCTCGTCCGCGTCGAGCGGATCGGGGCGGCCGTGGCCGACGTCGCAGAACGGGCAGCGGCGCGTGCACTTGTCGCCCATGATCATGAACGTCGCGGTGCCCTTGCCGAAGCATTCGCCGATGTTCGGGCAGCTCGCTTCCTCGCACACGGTGTGCAGGTTGTGCTCGCGCAGGATCGTCTTGATCTCGTTGAAGCGCGAGCTGCCGGTGGCCGCCTTCACGCGGATCCACTCGGGCTTCTTCAGCTTCTCGATCGGCACGACCTTGATCGGAATGCGCGCCGTCTTGGCCTGCGCCTTCTGCTTGGCGGTCGGATCGTACGCAGCGGTCGTCGCGGCCGAATCGGCCGGTGCGGGGGAAGCGGTAACGTCAGTCATTCGAATGTTCCAGTGCCTGCGGCTTGTCGGCGGCCGCGGTTTCGCCGTCGAGGTTGGCAATCAGACGCCCCACCAGCGTGTGGGCGACGTCGTTCCAGTCGGCGGCAACCTCGAGGCTCGCCATGTCGACGGTTTCCAGTCCGGCATAGCCGCACGGATTGATCGCGAGAAACGGGCGCAGATCCATCTTCACGTTCAGGCTCAGCCCGTGATAGCTGCAGCCGTTGCGGATCTTCAGGCCGAGGGCCGCGATCTTCGCGCCCTCGTGCGCGCCGGATGCCACATAGATGCCCGGCGCGCCCGCCTTGCGGACCGAAGCGAGATTATACGCCGCGAGGGTTTCGATCACGGCCTCCTCGATCTTCGTCACCAGCGTGCGCACCATCAGCTTGCGGCGGCGCAAGTCGAGCAGCAGATAGACGACGATCTGGCCGGGGCCGTGATAGGTGATTTGCCCGCCGCGGTCGACCTTGACGAGCGGCACGCCGCTGTCGGCGACCAGCAGGTGGGCCGGGTCGCCCGCCTGCCCGAGCGTGTAGACGGGCGGATGCTCGACCACCCAGATCTCGTCGCCGGTGTCGGCCGTGCGCGTGTCGGTGAACGCGCGCATCGCGTCGAAGCTCGTCTCGTAGGCCTCGACGCCCCGCCACCGCACGGTGACCGGCTGGACCGGCGACCCTGCCGGGGATGCGGGAACGACAACAGGCGTGGACACGATGGAAACCGGCGAGACGGACATGGGCGGTAGTTTACCGAAAACCCATGGGTCTCGCCGGCCTGCGAAAGGGACGGATCACCAGCGCCCCGTCGCAGGGGAACGGGATCAGACCGTGCGCCAGCCGTCGCGGAACATCGCGCCGACGCGTTCGCGCAGCCGCGCGAGGCCGCCCAGCGCCACCTCCTTCGGCGGCCGCGACACCGAGAACGCGACGCACGCGCTCTGCGCGCCTTCCGCGCTGAGCCACAGCCGCTCGCCGCGGCGCAGGCGGAGCGTCTCGCCGTCGACGAGGAAGTAGTCGTCGACGTCGTTGCTGCGCGTCGCCCACACCGGCCCGCACTGGACCGTCAGTCGCGTGCTGCGCTGAACCTTCATCGGCACCGTTTCGCCGGCCGGTATCTCGAACGTGATGCTTGAAGAAATTTCTTGCATGATCGGCTCCGCCAAAAGCTGCTTCGATGGCTACAATCGTAGACACTTAAAGGCGTCCGACCAAACGACCAATTTTCACGTCGATGTGAGGAAAATTAGCAAATGGACCTCCGACAGCTCCCCGCACTGAACGCGATCCGCGCGTTCGAGGCCGCATCCCGTCACGAGAATTTCTCGCGCGCCGCCGACGAACTGTTCGTCACGCACGGCGCGGTCAGCCATCAGGTGCGTGCGCTCGAGGAGGAGCTCGGCGTGCAGCTGTTCACGCGCAACGGCAAGCGGCTGTGCCTGACCGACGCCGGCATGCGCTACGCGCAGCAGGTCCGCACCGCGCTGATGATGCTCGCCGATGCGACGCGCCAGGTGCGCGCGAGCGACCGCGACCGGCGGCTGGTGATCTCGATGCTGTCGTCGTTCGCCGCGCGCTTCGTGACGCCGCGGATCGGCACCTTCATCGAGCGGCATCCGGAAATCGACATCGAACTGCAGTCGACCAATTCCCTCACCGATTTCGCGCGCGACGACGTCGATCTCGCGATCCGCTTCGGCTTCGGCAGCTACCCTGGGCTCTACGTCGAGCCGCTGTTCGAGGAAGTGTTCTTTCCGGCATGCGCGCCGACGCTGAACGGCGGCAAGCTGCCGCAGACGCCCGCCGATCTCGTCCACTACAACCTGCTGCGCTCGGACGACGAGCTGTGGCGGCCATGGTTCGACGCGGCCGGGCTCGACACGCTGACCGAGCCGAAGCGCGGGATCCTGTACCAGGATTCGTCGAACCTGCTGCAGGCCGCGATCGACGGCCAGGGCATCGCGCTCGTGCGGCGCTCGCTGGCGCTGCACGAAGTATTGCAGGGGCGGCTCGTGCGCCTGTTCGACATCGACGGGCCGAGCCCGTGGCACTACTACTTCGTGTGCCCGACGCCGCTGCTGAGCGCGCCGCGCGTGCAGGCGTTCAGGACCTGGATACTTCAGGAAGTCGCAGCGTTCAAGCTGCTGTGCGAGGAGCTGGACGCGCGTCGCGCGGCGGGGAAATCCGCCGCCGCGTGAGCGCGGGGGGAAGGCGGATCAGAGCACGACCTTGACCATCGGATGGCCGGTCAGCGCACGGTAGATGTTGTCGAGCTGCTCCTGGCTCGTCGCGCGCACGGTGATCGTCAGGCCCGTGTAGTTGCCGCCGCTCGATGCGCGCTCCTCGATCTTCTCGAGGTCGATTTCATTGTCGTGGACGCTGACGACCTTGAAGATCGTGTCCTTGAATTCCGGGTGCGCCTTGCCCATGATCTTGATCGGGAAATCGCACGGAAACTCCAGCAGCGACTCCTTCCGGGTATCGATCGCGCCGGTCACCTCGATGGTTTTGGTCGGTTCGCTCATCATTTTCTCCGGGTTAGGTCAAACTGTTCAAACTCGCGCGCCTTCGCGCGCTGGTACGCGTCGTACAACGCCGCGAACACGGGGCCCGGCTTGCCGCCCTGCACGGGCAGATCGTCGAGCGACGTGACGGGCAGCACTTCCTTAGTGGCCGACGTGATCATGATTTCGTCGGCCGCGCGCAACTCCGGCTCGCTGATCTCGCGCGCGACGAACGGGATCTTGCATTCGTCGGCCAGTTCCTCGAGCAGCGCGTAGCGGATCCCCTCGAGGATCCGGTTGCTGCGCGGCGGCGCGAGCAGCTCGCCGTTCTTCACGATCCAAACGTTCGACGACGAGCCTTCGGTCAGGTTGCCGTCGCGCAGCTGCAGCGTCTCGAACGCGTCGCGCTCGGCCGCATGCTGCGCCATCAGCACGTTGCCGAGCAGCGACGTCGACTTGATGTCGCAATGCAGCCAGCGGCGATCCTCGGCCGTCACGCAGCGCACGCCGCGCGCGCGCTCGTCGGCGGACGGCAGGCTCAGCGGATTCGTCATCGCGAACACGGTCGGCACCGCATGCGCGGGAAACGCGTGGCCGCGCTTCGCGACGCCGCGCGTGACCTGCAGATAGACGGTCGCGTCGCGGCTGCCGAGCCCTGGCGCGTTCTCCGCGACGATGCGCTCGATCAGCGCGCGCCAGCCCGCTTCGTCGTGCGGATTGGCGATGCCGATCTTCTTCAGGCTGCGCTCGAGCCGCTCCAGATGCTGCGCGATCCGGAACGGCACGTGCGCGCCGTCGTGCGCGTAGACGGGGACGACTTCATACACGCCATCGCCGAAGATGAAACCGCGGTCGAGCACCGGAATACGGGCCTGCGACAGCGGCACCCATTCTTCCTGCGCGGACACGCTCAGGTAGACGATCGGATCGAATTCGGCTTGGCTCATGGCTATACCAGATGGGGATGAAGTCGTCGAAACAAAGGCCCGTCGCTGACTCGCTTACTTCTTCTTGCTGAACATCAGCAGGATCGAGTCCCAGATACGACCGAAGATACCCGCTTCCGGCACAGCCTGCAGCGCGACGACCGGGAATTCCGACAGCGTCTTGCCGTCGGCGACGATCTTCACGGTGCCGACCTGCTGGCCTTCGGCGAGCGGCGCGATCAGCGGCGCGTTGACGTCGACTTCCGGCTTGACCTTGTCGCCGAGGCCGCGCGGCACGGTCACCCACTGGTCGCTCTTCACGCCGACCTGCACGGTGTTCTCCTTGCCCTTGTAGAGGCGCGGCGTCGAGATCGCCTGGCCGCCCTTGAACAGGCGTACCGCGTCGAACGCGCTGTAGCCGTAGTTCAGCATCTTCATGCTGTCCTGCGTGCGCTCGCCTTCCTTCTGCTCGCCCATCATCACCGACACGAGGCGGCGCTGGCCGTCCGAACCCGGAATCGCGCGCTTGGCCGACGCGATCAGGCAGTAGCCGGCCGCCTGCGTATGGCCCGTCTTCAGGCCGTCGACCGTCGGGTCGAGCCACAGCAGACGGTTGCGGTTGCCCTGGCGGATGTTGTTGTACTTGAATTCCTTCTCCGAGAAGATGCTGTAGTACTGCGGAAAATCGCGGATCAGGTGCGCGGACAGCTTCGCGAGGTCGCCGGCCGTCGTGTAGTGGTTCGGGTCGGGCATGCCGTTCACGTCGGCGAAGTGCGTGCCCTTCATGCCGAGGCGCTGCGCCTCGTCGTTCATCATCGTGACGAACTGCGCTTCGCTGCCGCCGACCAGTTCGGCCAGCGCGATCGCCGCATCGTTACCCGACTGGATGATCATCCCGTACACGAGGTCGTGCACGGACACCGGCTTGTTCGCCTCGATGAACATGCGCGACTCGTCGCGGCCGACGCGGCGCACCGCTTCGCTCGGCGTGACGATCTGCTCCATCGAGATCTTCTTCTTGTCGAGCGCCTCGAACACGAGGTACGCGGTCATCAGCTTGGTCAGCGACGCCGGCTCGACGCGTTCGTCCGCATTGCCCGACGCGAGCACGGTGTTGCTGGTCGCATCGACGAGCACCCACGAGCGCGCGTTCACGCCCGGCGGCGGCACCGCGCCCGGCATGAAGGTCGCGGGCGCGCCGGTGAACTGCTCGGCGGCGGGCGCCGCATGCGCGGCCTTGGCCTTGGCGGCCGGCTTCGCCTCGGCGACGACGATCGTCGACGCGAGCGCGACAGGCAGCATCACGCCGAGCGCGACGTTGCGCGCGGCGGTGCCGAAGGCAATGGAGGAAGCGAGGGACTTGAGGCCTTGGGAAGACAGACGCATGATCGATTCAGGCTGATGGCAGAAAGTGCGGCGCGAAACGCGCAGGGTTGAACGGCAAGGCGGCGCGCGTTTCGGGCGCTCGCCCGAAACGCCGGGCGACGCGAAACGCGCCGGTTGGACTCGTGCGGACGCGTTCGGTTCGCGGCCGTCGCGAGCGGGCAAAGCGGCGGCGAAACGAGCGCCGCATGGGCCCAGCCGGGCCGCGGGCGACGCGAAATGCGGCCATTATACGTGGCCGCGAAACGCGTTTTCGCGAACCAGGCGCCGGACGGCCGCACACCGGCATCGGCAGGATAGCGGCCACGCTGTCGGGAATATCGATCGAAGCCGTGCGAAAGGCATGCGCAGGCGCAGCGCAAGTCGGGTTGCGCCGGCGCGCGGCGAGCGGTAATACCGACTGTCGCGCGGATGCGTCACGATGACGCGAGCCGCCGCACGTGGCGGCTCGGTGGCTCAGAGGTTAGAGGCTCGGCGGCTCAGTGCCACGCATCGATCACGACGCGCTTCAGCACGTGCAGCTTGCGATGGAAGAAATGCTCGGCGCCGGGGATCACGACGACCGGCAGTTCCTGCGGCCGCGCCCAGTCGTACACCGACGCGATCGGCACGGTGTCGTCGGTTTCGCCGTGGATCACCAGCGTGTTCTCGGGCACGTCGGCGACCTGCCAGCGGCTCGCGGCCGTGCCGACGAACACCATCCGCTCGATCGCCTCGCCCGCGTCGCGCAGCCGCTTCGCGACATGCGACAGCACGAAGGTGCCGAACGAGAAGCCCGCGAGCACCAGCGGCAAGTCCGCGTACGCAGGCTGTGCGCGCATGTGCGCGAGCACCGCGAGCAGGTCGTCGGCCTCGCCGATGCCGTTGTCGTGCACGCCTTCGGTCGCGCCGACGCCGCGGAAGTTCGAGCGGTAGACGACGTAGTTGAGCTGCACGAGCGTGCGCGCGAGCGTCTGCGCGACCTTGTTGTCCATCGTGCCGCCGAACAGCGGATGCGGATGCGCGACCAGCGCGATCCCGCGCGGCGCGGCGCTGCCTTCCCGCACGGCGTCGGGCAGGTCCAGCGCGATTTCGATCTGCCCGACCGGGCCTGCGATCAGCGACTTCTGCGTATGAACGTTCATTCGGCCGGCCCGCTCAGATCTTCAGGCGCTCGACGACCTGGCCGTCGCGCAGGTGCGATTCGACGATCTCGTCGATGTCGGCCTTGTCGACATACGTGTACCACGTGCCTTCCGGATACACGACCATCACCGGCCCCTCCTCGCAACGGTCGAGGCAGCCGGCCTTGTTGATGCGGACCTTGCCGGGCCCGGCGAGGCCGAGTTCCTTCACGCGCTTTTTCGCGTATTCCTGCATGGTCTGCGCGTCGCATTGCGCGCAGCTCGGACGGTCGGCGCCCGGTTCGCGCTGATTCAGGCAGAAGAAGACGTGGTGCTGGTAGTAGGAATCCATGATGGTGGCGACGAGCGGCCCGGCAGCGCCGGACGGATAGAGGGTGGGACGCCGTCGCGCGGTGCGACGGCGGTGCGGACGATTATAACGAGCGGCGCGCGCCGCTGCCCGGTGCGCGTCAGCGGCGCGCCGCGGCCGGCAGCCACGCGCGCTCGACGCGCTGGCCGAGCCAGATCAGCGCCGCGTACGGCCAGATCCACGCGAGCCAGCGCGCGATGCTGTTGAAGTGCACGTAGCGGCCCTGCCGCCAGCCCGACAGCGTGAAGTCGAAGAACGGATTGACCGGCAGCAGGTTGACCAGCACGACGCCGGCCAGCAACGCGACGGCCGCGAGCGCCGCGCGCCACGCGTCGGGCACGCGCAGCGCGACAAGCGCCGCCGCGAAACCGAGCTCGATGCCGAGCCGCGCGCCGGGCGTCGCCCATACGACGACGAGGCCGGTGGCCGACTGCATGAAGGTCGCGGCCGCCTTCAACACGAGCGTCGCGACGACGAACGCGATCAGCAGCCGCACGCGCGGCGCGCGCGCTCGCATCGCAAGCGACGCGATCGCCAGCGCGGCGAACAGCATCAGCCCGCCGAGCGCGGCTTCCCACCCCGAATCGGACAGCCAGCCGTCGATGCGCTCCGGCCATTCGCTGACGCGCCACGCGGCCGGCAGCCACGCGAGCAGCGCATCCTGCATCGACGCATCGGCGCGCTCCCACAGCGCAGCCGGCCAGTCGCCGATGCCGAACAGGAACGGCGACGGGAACAGGATCGCGAACGGCCACAGCCCGGCGAGCAGCAGCGGCGTCGCGCCGTCGGCCTCGAACCACGCGAAGCGCAGCCGCCGCAGCACGCCGCGATCGAGCAGCGCGCCGGCGGCCGGCGCGACGAACGCCGCGCCGAGCAACGCGCCGAGCGAATTGGCGGCCAGATCGAGATTCGACGCGACCCGCGTCGGAAGATAGGTCTGCAGCGCCTCCATGGTGCCCGACAGCAGCACGCCGAGGCCGCCCGCGATCAGCGTCGCGGACACGCCGCGCCAGCGCGGGTGCAGCGCCAGCACGGCGAGCGCGCCGAACGGCATGTAGCCGAGCACGTTGGTGACCACGTCGAACGCGGTCACGTAGCGCTGCATCGGTGCGAACAGATAGTCGAACGGCCCGATGCCGAGCGACGTCCAGCCCTCGAACGGATACAGCGACGCATAGACGACGAGCGCCGCATACGCGGCGAAAGCCTGCCGCGCCAGCGTCGACGCGCGATGCGGGACGGGCGCGCTCATCGCGGCTGCGCGCCGTGCATTACGGCGAGCCCGCGTACGCCTGCATGCCGATCCATGCGGCGATCTGCGACACGAGCTCGTCGCTCGCCGACGCGAGCGCACGCGCGCCGCCCGCCGCGTCGGGCGTGCTCGACGGCGCGCGCGACACGAACGTGCGCTGGCCGAGCACCTTGCCGTCCTGCATCAGCGTCGCGCGCGCGGTGACGGCGCCATGGCTCTGCGACTGCCCGTCGAACACCTGTTCGAACTCGCTCAGGTCGACCTTCAGCGTCGGCGCGCGCACGCCGTCCGAGCCTTCGAGCACCGTGCCGCGCGACGACAGCGCGCCGCGCAGCCGCTGCGTGAGCAGTTGCGCGGGCGGCGCGGTCCAGCGGCTGTCGCGATAGACGGCCGTGCGCTGCGCGTCCGCGTAGGCGAGGCGATAGACGAACTTGTCCGAGTCGAGCGCTTCCGGCGCGGCGACGTCGAGCACCTTCAGCGCGGGGCCGCTGCCGGCCGTCGCGACCGGCGCCGCCGGCCCGAGGTCGTAGCGGATGTTCGACAGCGCCGCGCTGTTGCCGGCGCAGCCGGCGGCCAGCGCGAGCGTCAGCACGGCGAGCGTGGCCGCGGCCGGGCGCAGCGCGCGGTCGAGGATTCGTGGCATGGCGTGTTCCTGCATGATGATCCGGTTGTGCAAAGTGTTTCAGCGGGCGGCGGCCGAACCCGGCCAGACGAAACCCGGTTCGCCGGGCCCCGGCGCCGAACCCGGCGAGCCGAACAACAGACTGCTCGGATTGCGGCCGAGTTCACCGGCGACGTCCTTCAGCTGCCGCGACGCGTCGCTGACGCTGCCCGCCAGCGCATTGAAGCGCGGCAGCGTGTCGTACTGCACGCGCGCGTTGAGGTCGTTCAGCGCGACGCCGACCTGCTCGGCGGCCGTGCCGGCCTTGTTCAGGTTCGAGACGAGCGGCCCGTTCGGCTGCAGCAGCGTGTTCGCCGACGCCATCGCGCGATCGACCTCGTGCATCGTCTGCGGCAGCGCGGCGACCGCCGGGCCGAGCTGCTTCGACAGCGTCGTCACGCCGTCCGCCGCGTGCTGCATGCTCTCGGCGGTCGCGCGCAGCTGCTCGCGCATCTCCGGCGACATCAGCTGGTTCGCGCTTTTCGCGGCCAGTTCGAGCTGCCGCAGCAGCACGTCGCCGCGCTCCTGCAGCTGGTCGAACAGGCTCGGCCGCATCGGGATCTGCGCGATCGACTTCGGCGACGACGGCAGCGGCGACAGGTCGCGGCCCGTATCCTCGAGCTGCACGAACGCGATGCCGGTCACGCCCTGGAAGCCGAGGCTGCCGTAGGTCGACTGCGTGATCGGCGCATCGTGATCGACGAGGATCCGGATCCGGATCTGGCCCGGATGCGTACGATCGAAGCCGATCGACTGCACCTTGCCGACGTCGAGGCCGCGAAAGCGCACGGCCGCGTCCGGGAACAGGCCCGTCACGTTGGTGCGCGCGATCAGGTCATACGGCACGCGCACGGTGCGATCGACGTTGAACCAGAACACGGTGCCCGCGATCGCGAGCGTCAGCGCGATCGTGAACAGGCCGGCCCAGAACGCATGTGATTTGTTTTCCATTCGCGGGTTCCTTTACAGCTCGACGCTCGACAGCGCCGGTTCGAGGGCCGCCTTCGGCAGCTTCGCGCGCCGCTCGGGCGGCAACGCCTGCAGCGCGCGGCGCCCGCGCAGCCCCAGGAAATATTCGTGGATGAACGGATGATCGACGTTCGCGGCCTCCTCGACCGGCGCGGCGACCAGCACCTTGCGATCGGCCAGCACCGCGACGCGCGTCGACAGTGCGACCATCGTGTCGAGATCGTGCGTGACCATCACGACAGTCAGCCCGAGCGTGCGATGCAGCGTCGCGATCAGCTCGACGAATTCGTCGGACGCCTGCGGATCGAGGCCGGCGGTCGGCTCGTCGAGAAACAGCAGCTCGGGCTCGAGCGCGATCGCGCGCGCGATGCCGACCCGCTTGACCATCCCGCCCGACAGCGCGGCCGGCATCTTCGACGCGTGCTTGCACGGCAGCCCGACCATCTCGAGCTTGAGCATCACGATGTCGTGCAGCAGGTCGGGCGGCACGCGGCCGAGCTCGCGCAGCGGCTGCGCGACGTTGTCGAACACCGTCATCGACGAGAACAGCGCGCCGTGCTGGAACAGCATGCCCGAGCGCGTGCGCATCAGCCGCGCGGTCGCCGCATCGATCGTCGACGTGTCGTCGCCGAATACCTTGATCGTGCCCGACGTCGGCCGCTCGAGGCCGAGGATCTGCCGCACCAGCGTCGTCTTGCCCGAGCCCGAGCCGCCGACGATCGACACGATCTCGCCGCGCCGCACGTCGAAATCGAGCTTCTGGTGCACGATGTTGCGCCCGTAGCGCTTGGTCAGGTTGCGCACCTCGATCACGAGGTCGCCGCCCTGCGTCGCCGCCGGCGACGGGCCGACCGACGCGGCGGCGACTGCCGCGGCATGGGCGGTCGCGGCGTCGGCCGGCGCAGCACCGGCTGCCGCAGCATCGGCTGGCGCAGCACCGGCTGCCGCAGCACCGGCTGCCGACTGATTCGACATATTCATCCGAGCCCCACGTTCTGGAACAGGATCGCGAACACCGCGTCGGCGAGGATCACGACCGTGATCGACGTGACGACCGAGGTCGTCGTGCCTTCGCCGAGGCTTTGCGAGTTCGCCTTGATCCGGAAGCCGAAATGGCAGGCGACCAGCGCGATCAGCATGCCGAACACGACGCCCTTGCCGACGCCGATGTACAGGTTCGCGATCGGCACCACGCCCGGCAGCGAGCGCACGAAATAGTTGACGTCGATGCCGAGCACGAGCTTCGCGGCGAGCGCGCCGCCCGTCAGCGCGATGATGTTGGTCCACATCACGAGCAGCGGCATCGCGATGCCGAGCGCGAGCACGCGCGGCAGGATCAGCCGCAGCCCGTGCGGGATGCCCATCACGCGCATCGCGTCGAGTTCCTCGGTCACGCGCATCACGCCGATCTGCGCGGTGATCGCCGAGCCCGAGCGGCCCGCGACGAGGATCGCCGACAGCACCGGGCCGAGCTCGCGGATCACCGACAGCCCGAGGATGTTCACGATGTAGCGGTTCGCGCCGAACATCTGCAGTTGCTGCGCGGACAGGTAGCTGAGCACGATGCCGATCAGGAACGCGACCAGCGCCGTGATCGGCAGCGCCTGCGTGCCCGCGCTGTAGATGTTCGCGGAGGTCTCCTTCCACGGCATCGTCTGCGGGCGGCGCAGCACCGACAGCGCATCGAGGATCACGCGGCCGAACATCGCGATGCCGCCCTGCAGGTGCTCGGCGAACGCGAACAGCATCAGGCCGAGCCGCGTGACGGGATCGACGCGCACGATGCGCTCGGGCGCCTCGCGCTGGCTGTCGAGCCGCTCGATGCGCTCGAAGATCGTGCGCTGGGTCGCCGTCAGCGCGATGCCGGCCGGCAGCTTGCGGCCCCATACGCGCCACAGCGCCTGGCCGCCGACGTGGTCGAGCCGTCCGATGCCGGACAGGTCCCATTCGCTCACGCGCCCGGTCGCGACGCTCTCGGCGCGGCGCACGACCGCGCCGCGATTGCGCGCGAGCGCGAGCGCGGTCCACTGGCCGGTCAGGCGCACGGTCTGGCCCTGGCCGCCGGCGTCGACCGACAGGCCGGGAGGGGTCTCGAAGTCCAAGGGCGGTTTGTTTGCAAATGAATGACAGCGGCCATTGTAGCGAACCGACCGGCGCCGCGACGTGAGGATTTCCGCGCGAACGCGCGGCCCGGACTGCCGGCCGCGGCACCGGCGGGAGGCCGGGCCCGGCGTTCGCGACGAGATGCGGCCCGGCGCGGTCCGGCCCCGGCGGAGCCCGGCGCGAGGACCGGCACGACGACAGCTTTCATTCTGCCGTCACGTTTGCTTTCGATACTCTCACGCGCCGCACGTCAGGCCGTCGGCGCGCCGCGCCGCCATCTCGTTGCGCACCTCGTCACGATAAAACACCAAACAGGACATTCGATGCGACTCCCCTCGCTTCCCCGCCGTCGCGTACCGGCCGCCGCCGCGCTCGCGAGCCTCGCGTTCACCCTCGCCGCGTGCGGCGGCGACGACGTCACGTCGCCTCCCGCGTCGCAGCAGCCGGCGCAGGCGCCGGCCGGCACGACCGCGACGCTGGCCGTGCTGGAGACGACCGACCTGCACACCAACGTGCTGTCGTACGACTATTTCAAGCTCGCCGCCGACAACTCGCTCGGCTTCGAGCGCGTATCGACGCTGATCGCGCAGGCCCGCGCGCAGTATCCGAACACGCTGCTGCTCGACAACGGCGACACGATCCAGGGCACCGCGCTGTCGGATTACCAGGCGCTCGTGAAACCGGTCGGCTGCGACCAGACGCTCGCGATCTACAAGGTGATGAACGCCGCGAAATTCGACGGCGGCGGGATCGGCAACCACGAATTCAACTACGGGCTGCCGTACCTGTCGCAGGTGACCGGCAGCACGTTCGACGTCGACGGCCTGCCGGCGCCTGCGCAGCAGAAGAAGTGCGCGGGCCCGAACTTCCCGCAGGTGCTCGCGAACGTGATCAGCGCGAAGACCAACGCGCCGCTGTTCACGCCGTACACGATCCTGACGCGCACGCTGACGGCGACCACGCCCGACGGCAAGACCGTCAGCGCGCCGGTGAAGGTCGGCATCATCGGCTTCACGCCGCCCGCGATCATGAACTGGGACAAGCGCTGGCTCGACGGCAAGGTCTACACGACCGGCCTGAAGGAAGCCGCGCAGAAGTACATCCCCGAGATGCGCGCGAAGGGCGCCGACCTGATCGTCGCGATCTCGCACGGCGGGCTCGACAATTCCGCCTATTCGCCGACGATGGAAAACGGCAGTTGGTGGCTGTCGACCGTGCCCGGCATCGACGCGATGCTGATCGGCCACTCGCACCAGGTGTTCCCGGACGCGGCGAGCACCGTGCCGCAGTTCAACCTGCCGGGCGTCGACAAGGTCAAGGGCACCGTCAACGGCGTGCCGACCGTGATGGCGAACTACTGGGGCAAGCACCTCGGCGTGATCAAGCTCGGCCTGAAGTTCGACGGCAGGACGTGGACCGTCGACAAATCGCAGACGACCGTCGAGGCGCGGCCGATCCAGAACGCCGACAAGACCTACGTGGCGGCCGACCCGTCGGTCTCGGCCGCGATCGCGGCCGAGCACCAGGCGACCATCGACTACGTGAAGACGCCGATCGGCTCGACCGACTACCGGATGAACTCGTACTTCGCGGACGTCGGCGATCCGGGCGCGATCCAGATCGTCAATGAGGCGCAGGCCGACTACGTCGCGCGCTACGTGCAAGCGAACCTGCCGCAATACGCGTCGCTGCCGGTGCTGTCGGTCAGTGCGCCGTTCAAGAGCGGCTTCGGCGGCGGCAGCGACTACACCGACGTCGCGCCGGGCGCGCTCGCGATCAACAATGCGGCCGACCTTTACCTGTATCCGAACACCGTCTATGCGACGAAAGTGAGCGGCGCCGACGTGAAGAACTGGCTCGAGACGGCCGCGAAGCGCTTCAACACGATCGACCCGACGAAGGCGACCGTGCAGCCGCTCGTCAGCAGCTTCCCCGGCTACAACTTCGACATGTTCACGTCGGCGGACCTCACGTACGAGATCGACGTCACGCAGCCCGTCGGCAGCCGGATCAAGCAGCTCGCGTACAAGGGCGCGCCGATCGATCCGAACGCGCAGTTCATCGTCGCGACCAACAACTACCGCGCGAGCGGCGGCGGCAACTTCCCGGGCCTCGACGGCAGCAAGACGATCTTCGCGTCGCCCGACGCGAACCGCGACGTGCTGATCGCGTACATCAAGCAGCGCGGCAAGATCACGCGCGCGGCCGACGGCGCCCAGCGCAGCTGGCGCTTCACGAAGCTCGCGAGCTCGGTCGCGCACGTGCAGTTCGCGTCTGCGCCGAACCGGCTCGCCGACGCGACGGCGGCCGGCCTGACCGGCATCACGCAGGTCGCGGCCGACGACGGCTCCGGCAAGAACCTCGCAACCTACGAGATCGACCTGACGCAATGAGACCCGCGATGCAACCGATCCGGACGATGCGGCCGGCCGAAACCGGCTTCGCCGCCGCGGCGCGCCGCTTGCTGCGCATCCAGCTGCCGCCCGCCGCGCTGCTCGCGGCGGCCGCGGCGACCGTCGCGATCGCGGTCGCGGCGGCCGGCTGGCGCGGCACGACGGCCCCCGCGCCGAGCGCCGCGCAACTCGACGAATGGCAGGCGATGGTCGCGCAGGCTGCCGAGCCGCACGCGCTCGCGCAGCTGCGCGACCTCGCGCGCGCGGGTTCGGCCGCCGCGCAGGCGGCGCTCGGCATCGCGCTCGCCGACGCGCGCGAACCGGGGCTGCGCGACGAAGGGCGCGGCTGGCTGGAAACGGCTGCACAGGCGGAAGGTGCGGCCAACGCACCGGCCGCGCGGCGCGCGCAGCTTGCGCTCGGCAAGGCGCTGCTGCTCGGCAGCGGCGACGTCCCGAAGGACTATGCACGCGCGCACGCGCTGCTCGGTGCAGCGGCCGATCACGGCGATCCGGCCGCCGCGTACTACCTCGGGCTGATCTACCGCAGCGGCTACGGCACGGCCGCCGATCCCGTGCAGGCCGCGCACTGGTTCGAGATCGCGTCGCGCGCGGACATCCCGGCCGCGGATTTCATGCTCGCGAACGCGTACCGCGACGGCAGCGGCGTGCCGCGCGACGAAGCGCGCGCGCTCGCGCTGTATCGGCGCGCGGCCGAGCACGAGTTGCCGGAAGCCGTGCAGACGCTCGCGATGGCGTATCGCAACGGCGAACTGGGGCTGCGGCCCGACGCGGACGAGTTCCACGCGCAGTGGATCGAGACCGCGCATGCGTTGAAGCACCCGGTGGTGGCGCCGTGACGAGGATCGAGAAAGCGCGGTGGCGGTTGCCTCGCTTTCCCGCATCCCGCCGCCTGATCCGCGATGCGTGAAGGTGCGGGCCTGTCAGGAATTTTGTGTTTAAGGCATAACATGCTCCCAAGGAGAGTTTATGCCTCGCAAACCGAAAGCCCAGCCGGCGGCTCTGCCGGCGATTCCGGCCGAGCTGCTCGAGCAGTTCGGCAACGGTCCGATGACGGCCGAAGCCATCAACGCCGCGACGCTGGCGCTCAAGAAGGCGCTGATCGAACGGGCGCTGGGCGGCGAGATGAACCATCATCTCGGCTACCCTCCCGGTGCTGCCAAGCCGGTCAACGCCACGAATCAGCGCAACGGCAAAGGGGCCAAGACGGTTCTGACCGAAGACGGCCCGATCCGTATCGAGGTGCCGCGTGACCGCGACGGCAGCTTCGAACCCATCCTGATTCCCAAGCACGAACGGCGCTTCACGGGCTTCGACGACAAGATCGTCGCCATGTATGCCCGAGGCATGACCGTACGCGAGATTCAGGGCTTCTTGCTGGAACAGTACGGCACCGAGGTCTCGCCCGACTTCATCAGTTCGGTCACCGACGAGGTCATGGCCGAAGTAACCGCCTGGCAGGCCCGACCGCTTGAGCCGATGTATCCGGTCGTGTTTTTCGACGCACTGCGGGTCAAGATTCGCGAAGACGCCGTCGTGCGCAACAAGGCGGTCTATCTGGCGCTGGGCGTGCTGCCCGACGGCACGCGGGAAATCCTGGGCCTGTGGATCGAGAATACCGAGGGGGCCAAGTTCTGGATGAAGGTGTTCAACGATCTGAAGACGCGCGGCGTTCACGACATCCTGATTGCCGTCACGGACGGGCTCAAGGGCATGCCCGAAGCGCTGGCCGCCGTGTTCCCGGCCACCACGCTGCAGACCTGCATCGTCCACCTCATCCGCAACAGCCTCGATTACGCCAGTTGGAAGGACCGCCGAGGCTTGGCCGCGGCGATCAAGCCGATCTACGCCGCTCCCAGCGCGGAAGCCGCTCAGGCCGAACTCGATGCGTTTGCGGATGGGCCGTGGGGTCAGAAATTCCCGACTGTCAGTAGCGCGTGGCGCAACGCCTGGGATCGCGTGATCCCGTTCTTTGCGTTTCCGCCGGGTGTGCGCAAGATCATTTACACGACGAACGCGATTGAAAATATCAACTCGCAGTTGCGCAAGATCATCAAGACCCGTGGTCACTTCCCGACCGACGAGGCTGCCACCAAGCTCATCTGGCTGGCCTTGCGCAACATCACCGCGAACTGGGGGAGCGCCGCTCACGACTGGAAGACGGCCATGAACCAATTCGCTATCCTTTACGCAGATCGATTCGTTCGGCCTTCCGTGTAATTACTCCACCCGCCTTGAACACGGAAATCCTGACACCCCCGAAGGTGCCGGCAGGCAGGCCTCGCCGCACATACGACACGATGCCGCCAGCGCGGCTTATATCAGCCTTATCGATAGCATCGTGAGCCAGTGCGCAGCCACGAGCATGCTCAACAAGACCACCCATTGAATCGCGTTACGTCGCCTGCTGCCGAACAACACGGCTGCGACATAAAACAGGATCGATGGACCGAAAATGGCGGAGAGAAATCCCAGTCCCTCCACGAAGTCGACCGGGCACGCGCCAATTTCCTTGCACCCATTCGTCACACAGCGCTGCGGGAAGCGCTGACAGATCTCGATATCAACACCGGCCCAGCCCCACCAGCTGACCAGTCCGAGAATCGCGAAGATAATCGCAACGCCCTGACGCCTCATCGGACTTCCCAGAACAGGATGCGATTCGAGTTTCCCAGGTCGGACCAGCCCATTGCGCTTCCAGGCCGAAAAGATCGTCGGCCGAGCTGACGCCCGATCGCTGCTAATGCGTTGAGTGGACTGCTTATGGTCAGGCGCGTGCCGTTCCATAGATCGATATGCCCGCCACTGGCGTTTTCCGCGCGCTCACCCGCCCGGGTCCAATAACCGTCGAACATCACAATACCGGTTCGACCTTTGATTTTCGCCTCCCAGTCTCGCCCGGTAATGTTCTCGCCCCTCCCCAACCCCGCGAACGGCAACAATTCCAGCCACGCGCCCAACTCGTTGGCGCGCGTGGCCGTCGCTTTCCCGTCCAGCAGGATTCGCCCGATACTCGGCTGGCCACCGAGCGGCTTGATCAGCCTTGACGAAAAAGACTTCATTTCAATACCGACGCCATGAAAGGCAACGCTCATGCGAATAGCACATTGGTTGGTATAAGCCGGATTCTCATAGGGATTGCCTGACGGGTAGGCGTCCCACAGTTCCTTGAATGTTATCGCCCTCAGTTGCACGCCCTTGATGGAATCAGGCGTCGTGTTCGTTCTTATCGTCGTCGGCCTGTTTGGCATCACGTCCAGTCCTTGTGCATAAGGGCATCTTCGCCCCAATAGATCGTGTAGCTGTCGGCACTCTCTGAGTGGATTCGCGGCAACAGGCCATTACTGTTTATGTGCCCTGACAACGTACGCCCGTCACTCATTTCGATCAGGTATGGGTAGCTCTGCGGTAACGTGGTGCCTATGCCAGCACGCACCTGTTCGTCGTAACCAACAGACATATCGGCCTGTGCCCCCTTCTGCTCCTCGACCATCGCGACACTTACAGCCGGGACACGTTTGGCTCCCTTCGGCGGCTCTACTTCGTGCGACTCGAAGATCATCATCATGCTGCGTTCGGCATAGAAAGTCGGCGGCGGATTGCACCCACAGACATTGATATCGCCGCTCAATGCCCATGGCTGACCGTTCGGCGCGGTGCCTGGCTTGCGTACTCCCGTCGGTGAAATAAATCCTTCCTGATTGCAGGCCGCGCAGTAAGTCTTCATATAAAGCGTGGCGATATTCACGCTCGGCGGCGGATTCGAACAGGTCACACCCTCGAGCCCCTCGATAATCACCGCGCTGCCGCCACGATCACCCTTGGCGAGAAAATAACGAATCATTCGGCGCCGCCTCGGCGAATCACCGCCGAATGTTTCACGACCGTGAAGGTGTCGGCAGATACAAGACCGTTACGGTCCGGACTGTCCGTAAAGGTGTCACCGTTATCCAGTTCACCACCGACGAAAGCCAGAGGCTCGAAGCTGCGGTCATCCGTCAGCCCGAGACCGCTGATGATTCGTGCAGTCGAGCCATCCGCATAGTGAACAAGATCGCCTATCACACCGGCGTTGCCGAGGCGAACGCCGGTATCCCACTTGCCGGTCGCTTCGCGTAGCACGCCACCCCGCGCAGTCGTCGCCCCCCTGACCGCCAGCCGATAGCGCTGCGGCGCCGGCAGCGGTACATAGCTGGCATCGAACAATCCATCGATAGTCTCGCCTGGCGGCACATGGATTCCCCACCAGCGCTGAAGCGTTTCGACAATACAGTCGCCATTGCTCAATCGACTGCCCACCAGCGCAAGCGGCTTGTCGCTACCAATCGCGTACTCGCCTGCGCCGTCCGCAATTACCGCCTCGCTGCCGTCTTCGTAGGTCACGATATCACCGACTCGGGCAACAGCAAGCCCGGCGACGGTCAATTCGCTGCTGGCCTTGGTTACGCGCCCGCCTCGTTCGGTAAGCGCGCCGATGGTGGCGAAAAGATGGGTCGGCGCCGCTCGCTCGTTCTTCATCGGAATCTCCTTTCTCGACGATTTGGTGAAAATTGCCGTACCCAAATTTGCGTAAGCAAGAACGGAAATTCAATGAGACAAATTCGAAATCCTTATCAATCGGTGTCGTTTTAGTATGTTTACGCAATAAGAGACAGACCGGTCGAGACGCACCTATTCAGCCCAGCAGGGACTTGCACTTGTGTTCGGCTATACCGGGCACAACGCCCGCCCGATCGAACCGGCTGTGCATTTCGCCGTTCAGTGACATTTTGCGACTACGACGCCCTCCTCAAACTTCCGAGCACCGCCGCCCCCTGTCGCTACAATAAGCGCCATGAACACCCCCACCTCCCCCGACACGCCCGAATCCGGCGCCGCGCACATCGCGCGCAACCGGCTCGACGCGCACCTGGACGCCGCGCCGCGCGCGTGGCCGCTCGACATCGTCGCCGCCACCGGCTCGACCAACGCCGACCTCGCCGCCCGCCTGAAGGCGCTGCCGCGCGCCGCGAACGCGCTGCCCGCGCCGCTCGTGCGCGTCGCGTTCGAGCAGACGGCCGGACGCGGCCGGCAAGGCCGGCCGTGGTTCGCGCAGCCCGGCAACGCGCTGCTGTGCTCGGTCGGCTGCATCGTGCCGCGCCCGGTCGACGCGCTCGGCGGCCTGAGCATCGCGATCGGCGTCGCGCTCGCCGAAGGACTCGCCGCCCTGCCGCTCGACGCCCGCACGCGCGTCGCCGTCAAATGGCCGAACGACCTGCTGCTGACGGCCGACGACGACGACGGCACGCCGCGCATCGTCGGCAAGCTCGCGGGGATCCTGCTGGAAACCGTCTGGACCACCGCCGACGCCACCGCCGTCGTGATCGGCTTCGGCATCAACGTGCGCGGCGCGGAAGCCGTGGCGACGGAAGTCGACGCGCTGCGCGCCCGCGACGCCAGGCTGGCGAGCGGCCTGCCGCCGGCCGCGCTGTCGGCCGGATGGGCGTCCGCGAACCTGACCGATACGCTCGCCGCCTCGCTGAACGCGCTCACGCCTGCGCTCGCGCAGTTCGCCAGCGACGGGCTCGCGCCGTTCCTGCCGCGCTGGCATGCGCTGCATGCGTATGCGGGACGCGAAGTCGTGCTGCTCGAACAGGGCGTCGAACGCGCGCGCGGCATCGCGACGGGCATCGACGCGGCCGGCCAGTTGCTGCTCGACACGCCGAACGGCCCGCAGGCGATCGCCGCCGGCGACGTCTCGCTGCGCGAAGCGCAATGAGCGAACCGCATCTGCTGATCGACGCGGGCAACAGCCGGATCAAGTGGGCGCTCGCCGATGCGCAGCGCATGCTGGTCGAGACCGGCGCATTCGGCCACACGCGCGACGGCGGCGCCGATCCGGACTGGGCGAAGCTGCCGCGCCCGTGCGGCGCATGGATCTCGAACGTCGCCGGCGCCGACGTCGCCGCGCGGCTCGATGCGCTGCTCGACGCGCACTGGCCGGGCCTGCCGCGCACGACGATCCGTTCGCAGCCCGCGCAATGCGGCGTGACGAACGGCTATACGACGCCCGAACAGCTCGGCAGCGACCGCTGGGCCGGCCTGATCGGCGCACGCGCGGCGTTTCCGGACGAGCATCTGCTGATCGCGACGTTCGGCACCGCCACGACGCTCGAAGCGCTGCGCGCGGACGGCCGCTTCACCGGCGGGCTGATCGCGCCGGGCTGGGCGCTGATGATGCGCGCGCTCGGCACGCACACCGCGCAGCTCCCGACGCTGACGACCGACATCGCGAGCGGGCTGCTCGCGGGTGCGCAGGCCGAGCCGTTCCAGGTCGACACGCCGCGCTCGCTGTCGGCCGGCTGTCTGTATGCGCAGGCGGGGCTGATCGAGCGCGCGTGGCGCGACCTCGCCGACGCGTGGCAGGCGCCGGTGCGGCTCGTGCTCGCGGGCGGCGCGGCCGACGACGTCGCGCGCGCGCTGACGCTGCCGCATACGCGGCACGATGCGCTGATCCTGTCCGGACTCGCGCTGATTGCCGCGTCGACGGCGACGGCCGCCTGACGCAGACGCGCATCGACGCCGGCCCGCGCGGGCGACGATCGACGGCATGACGCCGCCGCAACGCCGGTACTGCCGCGCAATCGCCGCACCGGCCGTCGCCGCAAACGGCAAAAAGCCGGCCACGTGGCCGGCTCGACTGAATGACGACAGGGAGTCTCGACGATGCTGCGCTGGTTGATCGCTGTTCTCTTTCTCGCCAACCTGCTCGCGGCCGCGCTCGCGAACGGGCTGTTCGGGCCGCTGCCCGCAGCCGGCCCGCGCGAGCCTGGCCTGCTGTCACGCCAGGTGCAGCCCGACGCGCTGCACGCGATGCCGCTCGCGCAGGCGGTCGATCAGCCGGTCGTCGGCGGGCCGATCGCGCCGCCCGGCGTCGACACCGAGCCGCTCGCGGCGCCCGCGCACTGACGGCGCACGGCCGCGACGCTGGCGGCTGCTCGCGGCCGCTTACGGCTGCTGCGCGCGCACCTTCTTCAGCAGCGCGGTGGTCGAGCGATCGTGCTCGAACGGAATCGCGAGCGCGCGGCCGCCCCAGCCGCGCACGATGGCCGATTCCGGCAGCGCGTCCATGTCGTAGTCGCCGCCCTTCACGAGGATGTCCGGATGGACGGCCTCGATCAGCGAGACCGGCGTCTTTTCCTCGAACTTCACGACCCAGTCGACGCTCTCCAGCGCCGCGAGCAGCGCCATCCGGTCGTCCTCGCGGTTGATCGGCCGGTCGTCGCCCTTGCCGAGCATCCGCACCGACGCGTCGCTGTTCACGCCGACGATCAGGCAGGCGCCGAGCGCCTTCGCGTCGGCGAGATAGGTGACGTGGCCGCGATGCAGGATGTCGAATACGCCGTTCGTGAACACGACGGGCGACGGCAGCGAAGCGCGCAGCGCGACGAGGGCATCGCGGGTGATCAGCTTGCGTTCGAAGGTGACGGGCATGATGAAGGCCGGGGAGAATGGACGACAAGTGCGGCCGCGCGCCCGCAGGCGCCGGACGGCCGCGCCAGATAAAAAGCCCGCCGGACGGATCGGGCGGGCTTCACGTGGCTCGCGCGACGCAGCGTGCGGCGCGCCGGCGGTGCATCGCGCCGGAGCCGCCGCTGCATACGGCGGCCGGCCTCAGGCCGGCTGCGCGGCCGACGACGGGCCGCCTTCGGACTGCAGGCGCCCCGTGACTTCCTTGCGATAGCGGTTCAGTTCCTGCGCGGTCGCGAACGTGCGCTCGAACAGGATCGACAGGTTGTGCAGGATGCGCTCGACGACCTTCTTTTCCCATTCGCCGTCGAAGCGGATCTGCTCGTCGAGCCAGCGCTCGAGCCATTCCGGATCGGGCAGGCGCGACTGCACGGTGTCGCGCGGGAACAGCGCCTGGTTCACGTGCAGGTTGGTCGGGTGCAGCGGCTTTTCGGTGCGGCGCGCCGACGCCATCAGCACGCCGATCTTCGCGAACGCCGCACGCGCGACGTCGCCGCAGTTGTTCAGCGCCTTCTTCATGTAGCGCAGGTACGCGCCGCCGTGGCGCGCCTCGTCGCGCGAGATCGTCTCGTAGATGTGCTTGATGACCGGCTCCGTGTGCCAGTCGGCCGCGCAGCGGTACCAGTGGTTCAGGCGGATCTCGCCGCAGAAGTGCAGCATCAGCGTCTCGAGCGGCGGCGCCGGATCGAACTCGAAGCGCACCGCGTGCAGCTCCTCCTCGCTCGGCACCATTTCCGGCTTGAAGCGGCGCAGGTATTCCATCAGCACCAGCGAATGCTTCTGCTCCTCGAAGAACCACACGCTCATGAACGCGGAAAAATCGCTGTCGTGCTGGTTGTCGCGCAGGAACATCTCCGTGGCGGGCAGTGCCGACCATTCGGTGATCGCGTTCATCTTGATCGTCCTCGCCTGCTCGTCGGTGAGCAGCGAAGCGTCGAACTTGTCCCACGGAATGTCCTTCTCCATGTCCCAGCGGACGGCTTCGAGCGACTTGTAAAGTTCCGGATAAAGCATGGTGTTCATGATGGTCCCGCCCCTGTTCTGCGCAATGCGACTTCTCTCAACGTGACTGTTGCCGCCAGGCGCGCACGCGCCTTTTGCAGCCAAGACTCTAATTTTACGCGTGAAACCGGCCCCCGGACGCGCGTTCCGCGTCCGGCAGCCGAGCGGCCGCGTCGCCGCCGTGGCGCACGCCGCAACCGCGCTCCGCTCGAACGGAACCGGCCGCGCGTGCCTGAGTGGGGGCCGGCGCCTGCCGGCTCGCTGGCGAACCCGTCCCCGGTTCCGGCAGGCCCCGAAGGGTTTCCCGTGCGGACGCCGGCTCGGCGGGCTGCTCGATATGGTGTATTCGGCGGCGGCCATGATAGCACGCGGACATGACGGATCCGAGAAGGCAGCCCGGTCCCCTCCCGCCAATCGTGGTGCGGCGATCCGTCGCGGCTGCGCGTCGCGAAAATGCAACCCGATCGCATCAGACCCGCATTTCGCCCGCGGCCCGGCCGTCGGCGGCGGGCGTTCCGGCTTCGGCCGTACCCGACACGGCAGCGCCGGCGCCCGGCCCGCCGCCGTCCGCCCGTGCAATCCAGTCCGCGAGCGTGTCGCGCTGCGCGCGTCCGTCGCGGTAGCCGAGCTCGATCAGCTCGCGCGTGAACGGTTCCTCGAACAGCAGATAGCTCGCGAACGACGCGCCGGCCGGCTGGCTGCCGCCGATCGCGCCGAGCAGCCCGCGCATCGTCGCCGGCATCTGCTTCAGGTGCTTCGCGGCGATCAGCTCGATGCGCTCGGACGGCGCGATCGCGAGTACGTCGACATGCCGCCAGCCGCTGTCCACCTCGACCTGGTGCGGCAGGTGCTCGATCATCCGGTTGATGTGCTCGATGCGCTCGATGTCCGAGCCGATCGAATCGAGGAACACGCTCGCGAGCACCTGCTGGCCGATCTGCGCGAGCGTCGGATAGCCGCGCACGAGGCCCGCGCCGTTCGCGGCGGGAATCTCGGGCCGCGGATCGGCCGCGCCGATCACGACGATGCGGTCCGCGCCGAAGTGGATCGCCGGCGACAGCGGCGCGATCTGCCGGATCGAGCCGTCGCCGAAGTATTCGATCTGCCCGTCGAGCACGAGCGGCACGGCCGGGAACACGAACGGAATCGCCGACGACGCGAGCAGATGCGACGCCGACAGATCGACGAGCCGCGCGGTGCGCTGCGCGCGCCGCCACGCCTGGATCGGCTCGGCCGCCTGGTAGAACGTCAGGTGGCGACCGCTCGAATAGCTGAGCGCCGTCACCGCGAGCGCGTGCAGCAGGCGCGCCTCGAGCATCTGCTCGATCCGGTGGAAGCTCAGCTCGCGCTGCAGCAGGTGCGCGAGCGGCGTGTTGTCGAGCAGCCCGCGCGGCGAACGGCGCGCGGCCCAGCCGAAGGTCATCGTCGCGAGCCAGCGCGCACCGGCCGCGGCGATCCCGAGCCAGTCGGTGCGATAGACGTAGTCGGGACGCAGATGCTCCCAGAATTCGAGCAGGCGCCGCACGCCGTGCGAGAAATCGTCCGCGTGGCTCGCGATCGATGTCGCATTGATCGCGCCGGCCGACGAGCCGCACACGACCGCGAACGGCAGCGTGTGCCGGTGCGGATCGGCCTCGCGCGTGATCTCGGCCAGCGCCTTGAGCACGCCGACCTGATAGGCGGCACGCGCGCCGCCTCCCATCAGTACGAGCGCGAGCCGCATGATCGACCTGCTACCTGCGGCGCGTCACGTCGAGCGCTTCGGCGGACGGGTTTCGGGCGACGAAGCCGCGGCCGCGCGCGCCGCGGCCGAACCGGCCGGCTTCGCACGCTTCGCGGCGGGCTTGCGCGGCGCGGCGGCGGCAGCGGGCGCGGCCGCCGGCGGTTCGGCATCGGCCGCCGACTCCGCACCCGGCGCACCCGGCGGCATGCCCGGCTGCGCCATCGCCAGGCTGGCGAGCTGGTTGAACTGCGTCTGCAGCAGGTTCCACCAGCCGGACGGGTCGAACGCCGCGTTCTGCGCGGCCTCGCCATCCGCCTGCGCATTCGCCGCCCCCGCACCGGCAGCGGCGCCGGCATCCGGCGCGGCAGCCTTCGCGGCTGCGACGGCCGCATCCTCGGCGGCCGACATCGAGGTTTGCGCGAACGCGCCGAACGCGCGCAGCGTCGCGAGCGTCGCGCGCTGCACCTCGAGCGCCTGGATCGCGGACTGCAGCATCCCGAGATTGAGCTTCAGCCACTGCTCGACCGCGCGCAGGTCGGTGATGCGCTTGTCGAGTTCCTCGACGCTCGTGAGCGGCGCCATCATGTCGGACATGCTCGACAGCGACGGCGGCAGCCCCGACGCGGCGCCGGGAAACGGCGCCATCCCGCCGAACGGCGACATCCGGATCATGTCCCACATCCGGTCGAGCATGTCGGCGGGCTTGAAGCCGGCAAAGCCGGCGAAAGGGTTGGAGCCGGAGGCATCGTTGGTCATACGCGGATCCTGGTTGACTGGTAAGGCACCGCGGCCGGCCTCGTGCGCGACCGCGTGGTTCGATCATAGCGCGCGTCAGAACGGTGCGTCGCCGGGGAACGCGGGCGGCCGGCGCTCGCGCAGCGAATGGATGCCCTCCTGAACGTCGGGCCCGGAAAAGCCCATGAATTCGAGCGCGAGCGACGCGTCGAAGGTCGGCCCGGCCGAGCGCAGCCAGTTGTTGAGCGCGTACTTGGTCCAGCGGATCGCCGACTGCGAGCCGTTCGCGAGCCGTTCGGCCAGCTCGTACGCCTTCGGCAGCAGGTCGGCCGGTTCGACCGCGAGCGACACGAGGCCGATGCGCTCGGCCTCCTCGCCGCTCACCGGCTCGCACAGCAGCAGGTAGTACTTCGCCTTCGCCATCCCGCACAGCAGCGGCCACACGATCGCCGCGTGGTCGCCGGCCGCGACGCCGAGCCGCGTATGGCCGTCGATGATGCGCGCGTCCTTCGCGGCGATCGAGATGTCGGCGAGCAGCCCGGCAACCAGCCCCGCGCCGACCGCCGGCCCGTGCATCGCGGACACGATCGGCTTGCTGCAGTTGATCACGTTGTAGACGAGGTCGCGCGCCTCGCGCCAGACGCGCGCGCGCACGTCGAAGTCGTTCGCCATCGCCTCGACGAGCGCGAGGTCGCCGCCCGCCGAGAAGCCCTTGCCCTCGCCGCGGATCACCGCGACGCGCGTGTCGGGATCGCGATCGACGTCGCGCCAGATGTCGGCCAGTTCGCGATGCATGCGGTCGTTCGCGGTCGCGAGACTGCTGCGGTTCACGCCCTCGCCGCTCATCACGATGTCGAGCACGCCATGTTCGCGGCGTGTCACCTTCAGGGCTTCGTAACCGCCATAGGCGGCGAGATCGGCCATGCGCTGCTCCTTGCTGGGCTGTTGGATCGAGTGTAGCCAAGCCCGCGCGGGCAAACATCGGGCGAAACCCGGCGCGCGGGCCGAGGCCGTGTCTCGCCGTGGCGGCGCACGCGTCAGGCGGCGCCGTCGGGCGGTGCGACCGACTGCTCGATCGCGCCGAAGATCGACTTGCCGGCCGCATCGAACATCTCGATGCGCACCGTATCGCCGTAGCGCATGAAGGCCGTCTGCGGCGCGCCGTGCTCGATGGTCTCGAGGCAGCGCTTCTCGGCGATGCAGCAGTAGCCGCGCTTCGCGTCCTTGTTCGACACGGTGCCCGAGCCGACGATCGTGCCGGCGCGCAGGTTGCGCGTCTTCGCCGCGTGCGCGATCAGCTGGCCGAAGTGGAACACCATGTCGGTGCCCGCATCGGGCTGGCCGACCTTCTTGCCGTTCCAGTGGACGATCATCGGCCGGTGCACGCGACCGTCGAGCCAGGCGTCGCCGAGTTCGTCGGGCGTCACCGCGACCGGCGCGAAGGCGGTCGCCGGCTTGCTCTGGAAGAAGCCGAAGCCCTTCGCGAGCTCGGCCGGAATCAGGTTGCGCAGCGACACGTCGTTCACCAGCGTGACGAGCCGCACGGCCTTCAGCGCCTCGTCGGGCGTCGCGCTCATCCGCACGTCGCCGGTGATCACCGCGACTTCCGCCTCGAAATCGATGCCCCACTCCTCGGACGGGCACACGACGTCGTCGCGCGGACCGATGAAATCGTCGCTGCCGCCCTGGTACATCAGCGGATCGGTCCAGAACTCCGGCGGCATCTCCGCGCCGCGTGCGCGTCGCACCAGCTCGACATGGTTCACGTACGCGGAGCCGTCGGCCCACTGGAACGCGCGCGGCAGCGGCGCCATGCAGTTGGCCGGATCGAACGCGAACGCATGGCGCGCACGGCCGTGGTTCAGCGCGTCGTACAGGTCGCGCAGCTGCGGCGCGTAGAACGCCCAGTCGTCGAGGACGCGCTGCAGCGTCGGCGCGATCGTGTCGGCAATCGCCGCGGTGTGCAGGTCGCGCGATACGACGATCAGCTGGCCGTCGCGCGTGCCGTCCTTCAGCGAAGCAAGTTTCATAAGTGGGAATCTGCCGTTGTAGTGACGATGGAAGGAATCTATTTTACGATGGTGAATCCGCGCGGCGCGACGACGATCTGCGCCGCTTCCGTCCCGACCCTTGCCGCGTTTCGCGCCTGCCGCCCATGCCCGCCACCCAGCTTCCCGACGACGATCTCGCCGAACCCGACACCGACGACGCCGCTGCCGGCGAAAACGGCGAAAAGGTCCGCTCCGGCATCCAGTCGATCGAGGTCGGCTTTCGCCTGCTCGACGTGCTGACGAGCGAGCCGCGCGCGATGATGCTGCGCGATCTCGCGCAGCGTGCGGGCATGAGCCCTGCGAAGGCGCATCGCTACCTGGTCAGCTTCTCGCGGCTCGGCGTCGTGTCGCAGGACCCGGTGTCGGGCCGCTACGAACTCGGCGGCTTCGCGCTGCAGATGGGGCTGGCGCGGCTCGCGCGCGTCGACGGCGTGAAGCTCGCACGGATCGCGCTGACCGAATTCCGCGACCGCCTCGACCAGACCGTCGGCATCGCCGTCTGGGGCAACCAGGGGCCGACGATCGTGCACTGGATGGAGTCGAGCCATCCGGCGAAGGCGTCGCTGAAGCTCGGCGACGTGATGCCGCTGCTCGGTTCCGCGACGGGCCTGCTGTTCGCCGCGTACCTGCCGCGCAGCAAGACCGCGGCGATGCTCGAGCGCGAGCTCGCCGATACGCGCCGTTCGCCGCATCATGGCGGCCCGCGCACGCTCGACGAGGTCGAGGCGGTGCTCGCCGAGGTGCGCGCGCACCAGGCCGCGCGCGTCGAAGGGATGCTGCTGCCGACGATCCACGCATTCTGCATGCCCGTGTTCGACGCGGTCGGCGAGCTGGCGCTCGCGATCGTCGCGCTCGGCCAGGAAGGCTCGTTCGACATCGCCTGGGGCGGCGAGATCGACACCGCGCTGCGCGCCACCGCGCAAAAACTGTCGTACGAACTCGGCTATAGTCCCGACGCGCGCAACGACTGACGCGCGCCACGCGCTGCGAACGCGCGGCGCATCCGCCGGTCCGACTCCTGTGGCGCACCCGCGCCGGATGCCACGCGCGCCCCAACCCGTTCCGACTGCCGATGCCGCCTGCCGACGCCCGCCCTCGCTCCGCCCTGCCCCGCCGCTGGCTGCGCGCGGGCATCGCGCTCGTCGCCGTGCTGGTGCTGCACGCGCTGGCCGCACTGTGGCTGATGCGCAGCCGCGATTCGTTCACGCCGACGCCGCCCGCCGAAGTGCCCGTGCAGATCGAGCTGCTAAAGCCGCAGCCGATCGAGCGGCAGCCTGCGCCCCAGCCGGCTGCACCGAAGCCGGCCGCGCCGACGCCGCCCGCGCCGAAACCCGCTGCGCCGAAGCCGGCCGCGCCGCCGCAGGCGCCGGTCCTCACGTCGACGCAGACCGCCGATCACGGCGTGCCGCCGCCGTCGGCCGCTTCCGCGGCGAGCGGCGTGCCGGGCGCGTCGGGTGCGTCGGGTGCGCAAGCCGCATCGGCCGCCGGCGCAAGCACGGCCGCGACGCCCGGGCCGGCGACGAGCGGCGTGAAATTCTCCGCGCCGCCGTCCGGCGACCTGCAGTACGACACGTTCTACAACGGCATGCAAAACATGATCGGCACGATCCACTGGCGCACCGACGGCCGCACCTACGACCTGGCCGTCTCGATGCCCGTGCCGTTCGTCGGACCGTTCAGCTATCGCAGCGAGGGCCGCATCGATGCATTCGGCATCGCGCCCGATCGTTACGTCGAGAAGCGCGGCCGGCGCCCAGAGGACATCGCGATCTTCAACCGCGAGATCCGCCAGGTGGTGTTCACGCGCACGCCGAACAACGCGCCGCTGCCCGACGGCGTGCAGGACCGCTTCAGCATGCTGATGCAGCTGTCGGGCCTCGTGCGCGGCAATCCGTCCGCGTACAAGCCCGGCGTCACGCAGCAGTTTTTCGTGATCGACAACAACAGCGGCGAGACGTGGCCGATCACGGTGATCGGCGACGAGCAGGTGCAGACGCAGGCCGGCATCGTGCAGGCGCGGCACTTCATGCGCCTGCCGCGCCGCGACGGCGATACGCGCCGCATCGACATGTGGCTCGCGCCCTCGCTCGGCTGGCTGCCGGCGCGGCTCGTGCAGACCGAGCCGAACGGCGCGCAGATCGAGCTGCTGTGGCACGGACGGCTCGCGCCGCCCGCGGCGGACGCAACGAACGCGCCTGCCGCCCCGTCGTCGCCGGAAGCGGCATCGGCTGCATCGTCGCCAGCGCAACCGGCACAGCCACCGCAACCACCACAACCGGCGCCCCAGCCCGCCGAGCCGCCCGCATCGTCGCCCGCCGCACCCTGAACACCGGCAAATCGGCAAATTCGACCGATTGCAATATTCGGTGAAATAGCCGATGACACTCTTTAACAACTATTTCAGTCCACCGGCACACAATGGGAAACGTTTCATAGACATCGGCTTCTAACCGATACACCCCACGCGAACGGGAACGGGGTGTGCAGCGCAAGCCCCTTGAAACCGGCAAAGCCTGCCCCACCTAGGGGACAACAAGGCCAGATGCCACTGCGAAGAGGAGTGCCGCCATGCAAATGATCTACAACAGCCCCAACTACTGCGTCGTCGAATTCGCGCCGCAGGCCGGCCACCATCTGATGAATGCCGGCGGATACGAAATCGTCGACAAGAACGCGCAGCGCGAAATCTTCATCGACGGCGAGCTTGCCGAACGATTCCGCGCCCACGTGAAGCAATTGATCGAGGAAGAGCCGTCGCTCGACGAAGTCGACGAGTTCCTCGGACAATTCGACAGCCTGATGATGATGCCCGTCGTCCTGCACTGACGACCCACGGCCCGGCGCTCGCGCGACCGGGCCATTCGCCGCGCATTCACGCGCGGCTCGCGAGCACTCCGATCATGCCCCTGCCCGGTTCGCCGGGCGGGGGCTTTCATTTTCGGCCCGCCGGCGTGCGCGTTGCGCGTGTGACACGTCATCGGCGCGTCACACGCGCCGCCGCCCCGCCCCGCGCGAGCCCGGGCGGCGGCCCGGCGCACCGGCTACAATGTCGGTTTTCCCGTTTTCGCGCTCTTCCGCCATGTCTGCGTCCCCTCTCGCCGCTTCCGCCGCCCCGCTCGACGCGTCCTACACGCGCGGCGCCGAACTGCCCGCGCTGCTGAAGTCGCGGATCCTGATCCTCGACGGCGCGATGGGCACGATGATCCAGCGCTACAAGCTCGACGAGGCCGCGTATCGCGGCGAGCGCTTCAAGGATTTCGCGCGCGACATCAAGGGCAACAACGAGCTGCTGTCGATCACGCAGCCGCAGATCATCCGCGAGATCCACGACCAGTACTTCGCGGCCGGCGCGGACATCGTCGAGACCAACACCTTCGGCGCGACGACCGTCGCCCAGGCCGACTACGGGATGGAAGACCTCGTCGTCGAGATGAACGTCGCCTCGGCGAAGCTCGCGCGCGAGTCGGCGGCGAAATACGCGACGCCCGACAAGCCGCGCTTCGTCGCGGGCGCGATCGGGCCGACGCCGAAGACGGCCAGCATCTCGCCGGACGTCAACGATCCGGGCGCACGCAACGTCACGTTCGACGAGCTGCGTGCGGCGTACTACCAGCAGGCGAAGGCGCTGCTCGACGGCGGCGTCGACCTGTTCCTTGTCGAGACGATCTTCGACACGCTGAACGCGAAGGCCGCGCTGTTCGCGCTCGACGAGCTGTTCGAGGACACCGGCGAGCGCCTGCCGATCATGATCTCGGGCACCGTCACCGACGCGTCGGGCCGCATCCTGTCCGGCCAGACGGTCGAGGCGTTCTGGAATTCGCTGCGCCACGCGAAGCCGCTCACGTTCGGCCTGAACTGCGCGCTCGGCGCGGCGCTGATGCGCCCGTACATCGCCGAACTCGCGAAGCTGTGCGACACCTACGTGTCGTGCTACCCGAACGCGGGCCTGCCGAACCCGATGGCCGAGACCGGCTTCGACGAGACGCCGGACGTCACGTCGGGCCTGCTGAAGGAATTCGCGCAGGCCGGGCTCGTGAACCTCGCGGGCGGCTGCTGCGGCACGACGCCCGAGCACATCGCCGAGATCGCGAAGGCGCTCGCCGACGTGAAGCCGCGCCGCTGGCCGAGCCAGTACGGCAACGACGCCTGACCCGACCGCCCCACGCCCTTCATCACACGAATTCGCACCGCCATGACCGATCACACGATGCGCCTTGCCGGCCTTGAGCCGTTCAACGTCACGCCCGGGACGCTCTTCATCAACGTCGGCGAACGAACCAACGTCACCGGCTCGAAGGCATTCGCGCGGATGATCCTCAACGGCCAGTTCGACGAGGCGCTCGCCGTCGCGCGCCAGCAGGTCGAGAACGGCGCGCAGGTGATCGACGTCAACATGGACGAGGCGATGCTCGATTCGAAGGCGGCGATGGTGCGCTTCCTGAACCTGATCGCGTCGGAGCCGGACATCGCGCGCGTGCCGATCATGATCGACTCGTCGAAGTGGGAGGTGATCGAGGCCGGCCTGAAATGCGTGCAGGGCAAGGCGATCGTGAACTCGATCTCGCTGAAGGAAGGCGAGGACGCGTTCCGCCATCACGCGAACCTGATCCGCCGCTACGGCGCGGCCGCCGTCGTGATGGCGTTCGACGAGAAGGGCCAGGCCGACACGTTCGAGCGCAAGACCGAGATCTGCAAGCGCTCGTACGACTTCCTCGTCAACGAGGTCGGCTTCCCGCCGGAAGACATCATCTTCGATCCGAACATCTTCGCGGTCGCGACCGGCATCGAGGAGCACAACAACTACGCGGTCGACTTCATCGAGGCGACCCGCTGGATCAAGCAGAACCTGCCGTACGCGAAGGTGAGCGGCGGCGTGTCGAACGTGTCGTTCTCGTTCCGCGGCAACGACCCGGTGCGCGAGGCGATCCATACCGTGTTCCTGTATCACGCGATCCAGGCCGGGATGGACATGGGCATCGTGAACGCGGGCCAGCTCGGCGTCTACGCGGATCTCGACCCGGAACTGCGCGAGCGCGTCGAGGACGTGATCCTGAACCGCCGCGACGATTCGACCGACCGCCTGCTCGAGATCGCCGACAAGTTCAAGACCGGCGCCGCGAAGAAGGAAGAGAACCTCGAGTGGCGCAACCAGCCGGTCGAGAAGCGGCTCGCGCACGCGCTCGTGCACGGCATCACGAACTTCATCGTCGAGGACACCGAAGAAGCGCGCGCGAAGATCGCCGCCGAAGGCGGCCGCCCGATCAACGTGATCGAGGGGCCGCTGATGGACGGGATGAACATCGTCGGCGACCTGTTCGGCCAGGGCAAGATGTTCCTGCCGCAGGTCGTGAAATCGGCGCGCGTGATGAAGCAGGCCGTCGCGCATCTGATCCCGTTCATCGAGGAAGAAAAGCGGCTGCTCGCGGAAGCGGGCGGCGACGTGCGCGCGAAGGGCAAGATCGTGATCGCGACCGTCAAGGGCGACGTGCACGACATCGGCAAGAACATCGTGTCGGTGGTGCTCCAGTGCAACAACTTCGAAGTGTTCAACATGGGCGTGATGGTCCCGTGCAACGAGATCCTCGCGAAGGCGAAGGTCGAGGGCGCGGACATCATCGGGCTGTCGGGGCTGATCACGCCGAGCCTCGAGGAAATGGCGTACGTCGCGTCGGAAATGCAGCGCGACGACTACTTCCGCGTGAAGAAGATTCCGCTGCTGATCGGCGGCGCGACGACCTCGCGCGTGCACACGGCAGTGAAGATCGCGCCGAACTACGAAGGCCCGGTCGTCTACGTGCCCGACGCGTCGCGCTCGGTGTCGGTCGCGTCGAGCCTGCTGTCCGACGAGGGCGCGGCGAAGTATCTCGACGAGCTGAAGTCCGACTACGAGCGCATCCGCGACCAGCACGCGAACCGCAAGGCGCAGCCGATGGTCACGCTCGCCGAGGCGCGCGCGAACAAGACGAAGATCGACTGGGCGAACACGACGCCGGTGAAGCCGAAGTTCATCGGCCGCCGCGTGTTCCGCAACTACGACCTGAACGAGCTCGCGAACTATATCGACTGGGGCCCGTTCTTCCAGACCTGGGATCTCGCGGGCCCGTACCCGGCGATCCTGAACGACGAGATCGTCGGCGAATCGGCGCGGCGCGTGTTCTCCGACGCGAAATCGATGCTCGCGCGCCTGATCCAGGGCCGCTGGCTGACCGCGAACGGCGTGATCTCGCTGCTGCCGGCGAACACGGTCAACGACGACGACATCGAGATCTATACCGACGAATCGCGCTCGGAAGTGCTGCTCACGTGGCGCAACCTGCGTCAGCAGAGCGTGCGCCCGGTGGTCGACGGCGTGATGCGGCCGAACCGCTCGCTCGCCGATTTCATCGCGCCGAAGGAATCGGGCGTCGCCGACTACATCGGGATGTTCGCGGTGACGGCCGGCATCGGCGTCGACGCGAAGGAAAAGCAGTTCGAAGCCGATTTCGACGACTACAGCGCGATCATGCTGAAGGCGCTCGCAGACCGCTTCGCGGAAGCGTTCGCCGAAGCGATGCATGCGCGCGTGCGCCGCGAACTGTGGGGCTACGCGAGCGGCGAGACGCTCGACAACGACGCGCTGATCGCTGAAAAGTACACGGGCATCCGTCCGGCGCCCGGCTATCCGGCCTGCCCGGACCACCTTGTGAAGCGCGACATGTTCGCCGCGCTGCAGGCGGACGAGATCGGCATGAGCGTGACCGATTCGCTGGCGATGCTGCCGGCCGCGAGCGTATCGGGCTTCTACCTCGCGCATCCGGACAGCACGTACTTCTCGGTCGGGAAAATCGGCCAGGACCAGCTCGAGGACTACGCGAAGCGCATGGCGCTGTCGCTCGACGACGCGCGCCGCGCGCTCGCGCCGCAGCTCTGAGCGCGTCGCCCCGGCATCCGCGGCCGGGGCGCGCACCGCGATTTTCATCAGACAAAATAAAAAGCCCGCTCGAAAGCGGGCCTTCGGTTTCCTTTCTTTCCTTTCGGACTACCGGGAAAACGGGCTCAGAAGCCCCAGTGCACGTCGGCCTCGCCGGCCTTCGCTTCGCGCAGCATGGTCAGGAACGGCGCGACGCGCTGGGCCAGGCTCGGCGGCACTTCGTGGTGCGCGTGGTCGGCATCGTCCTCGTGGAAGTGGCCCGCGTGCTCCGCGCGCTCCTGCTTCGCCTGCGCGACGGCGCCTTCCAGCTTTGCGATCGCGTGGTCCAGTTCGTCGTGCGTAATCACGCCGCGCTCGCCCAGTTGCTTGCCGACCAGACCCAGCACGTATACGGCGAAATCCTTCAGCACGTCGAGATCCTGTGCCGCCTTGCTCTTGAACGTAATCATGACAATTCCCTTTTCATCTTGTTGTGCCTGCGCAGCGCGGTTGGGGGACGCCGGCAGACCGGCGTCCGGCCTCGCGGACGCGGGGCGCCTGAGCGGCATATTAGCACCTGTTAAAATTCTGCGATCCCTGAAACGCGCGCTTAAAAAGCGCGCCGGCGGCCCGGCCTTCCCGGCCGCCACCAACGAAGCCTTCTACCAGCATGCTGCCAGCACACAAACAGACCCTCGAAGCCCTGCTCGCGGATAGCGTCAAGCAGGTCGCACACGCGCTGAAAGGCGCCGACTCCGCGTTCGTCGCCCCGACCATCACGCTGGAGCGCCCGAAGGTCGCCGCGCACGGCGACGTCGCGTGCAACGTCGCGATGCAGCTCGCCAAGCCGCTCGGCACGAACCCGCGCCAGCTCGCCGAGAAGATCGTCGCCGAGCTCACGGCCCGGCCGGACGCGCAAGGGCTCGTCGAGGCCGCGGAAATCGCCGGCCCGGGCTTCATCAACCTGCGCCTGACGGCCGCTGCCAAGCAGGCCGTGGTCGCCGCGGTGCTCGCGCAGGGCCGCGCGTTCGGCACGTCGGAGCGCGAAAAGGGCAAGCGCGTGCTGCTCGAATTCGTGTCGGCGAACCCGACCGGCCCGCTGCACGTCGGCCACGGCCGCCAGGCCGCGCTCGGCGACGTGCTCGCGAACGTGATCGCGAGCCAGGGCTACGCGGTGCACCGCGAGTTCTACTACAACGACGCGGGCGTGCAGATCGGCAACCTCGCGATCTCGACGCAGGCGCGCGCACGCGGCCTGAAGCCCGGCGACGCCGGCTGGCCGGAAGCCGCGTACAACGGCGAATACATCGCCGACATCGCGCGCGACTACCTGAACGGCGAGACGGTCGCCGCGAAGGACGGCGAGCCGGTCAAGGGCGCGGGCGACGTCGAGGACCTCGACGCGATCCGCAAGTTCGCGGTGGCCTATCTGCGCCACGAACAGGACATGGACCTGCAGGCCTTCGGCGTGAAGTTCGACCAGTACTACCTGGAGTCGTCGCTGTACAGCGAAGGCCGCGTCGAGAAGACGGTCGACGCGCTGATCAAGGCCGGCATGACCTACGAGCAGGACGGCGCGCTGTGGCTGCGCACGACCGACGAAGGCGACGACAAGGATCGCGTGATGCGCAAGTCGGACGGCACGTACACGTACTTCGTGCCGGACGTCGCGTACCACGTGACGAAGTGGGAGCGCGGCTTCACGCAGGTGATCAACATCCAGGGCTCGGACCACCACGGCACGATCGCGCGCGTGCGCGCCGGCCTGCAGGGGCTGCACATCGGCATCCCGAAGGGCTATCCCGACTACGTGCTGCACAAGATGGTCACGGTGATGCGCGACGGCCAGGAAGTGAAGCTGTCGAAGCGCGCGGGCAGCTACGTGACGGTGCGCGACCTGATCGAATGGTCGGGCGGCGCGGCGCCGGGCCAGGAAGCGGCGCCCGACCTGATCGACGAGGCGACCATCACGCGCGGCCGCGACGCGGTGCGCTTCTTCCTGATCTCGCGCAAGGCCGACACCGAGTTCGTGTTCGACATCGACCTCGCGTTGAAACAGAACGACGAAAACCCGGTCTATTACGTCCAGTACGCGCATGCGCGGATCTGCTCGGTGCTCAACGAGCTGAAGTCGCGCTACAACGTCGAGGTGGCGCAGCTGCCGGGCGCCGACCTGTCGCAGCTCACGAGCCCGCAGGCGGCCTCGCTGATGCAGAAGCTCGCCGAGTATCCGGACATGCTGACGCACGCCGCGAAGGAACTGGCGCCGCACGCGGTCGCGTTCTACCTGCGCGATCTCGCTGGCGAATTCCACTCGTTCTACAATGCGGAGCGCGTGCTGGTCGACGACGAAGCGCCGCGCAATGCGCGCGCCGCGCTGCTCGCCGCGACCCGGCAGGTGCTCGAGAACGGTCTGGCGATGCTCGGCGTGTCCGCGCCCGCCAAGATGTAAGCGGCCCGGGTCGGGCCGCGAATGGCCGCGGCAGGAGCGCCCGCCGCAGGGGCGCCTGCCGCGGCACTTTCACGATTCTTTTTGCAGGTGACTCAAGCAATGGCACAACCACGCCGCACTTCGAAGCAATCGAAACAAGCCGGAGGGACATTTCTTGGAATCGTGCTGGGCCTGATCGTCGGCCTCGCGATTGCCGTGGTGGTGGCGCTCTATATCACGCGTTCGCCGTCGCCGTTCGTGTCGAAGGTCGCGCCGCCGCCGGCCGACAACGGCGCGAGCCAGCCGCAGCAGTTCGATCCGAACCGCGCGCTGCAGGGCAAGACGCCGGGCCAGCCGGTGCCGCAGGCCGCGCAGCCCGCGCCGCCGAACACCGCGCCGGGCCAGGCCGCGAACCAGACCCAGGGCGGCCTGCTGCCCGAGCCGCAGATCGTCGAGGTGCCGCCGTCCGCGAACGGCTCGAACGGCGCCGGCAGCTCGCCGAGCACGACCGCGTCGAACAATGCGTCGGGCAACGGCGTCGCCGTCGCACCGAAGCCGGCCGACAATACGCCGCCGAAGAAGACGCAAGCACCGCAGCAGGCCGGCGAAGACGATCTCGCCCGTTTCGCGGCGCAGAAGCAGGCGCAGCAGGCTGCCGCGCAGAAGCAACAGCAGCAGCAACTGGCCGCGAACACGCCGAAGCCGACCTCGTCGGCCGCGCCCGCCGCCGCGGCGAAGCCGCCGACCGCGAACGACGCGAACACCGGCTACTTCCTGCAGGTCGGCGCATACAAGACGGAAGGCGACGCCGAGCAGCAGCGCGCGCGCCTGGGCTTCCAGGGTTTCGAGTCGAAGGTGTCGAAGCGCGACGTGAGCGGCGTGACCTACTTCCGCGTGCGCGTCGGCCCGTTCTCGAAGTTCGAGGATATGAACTCGGCCCGTCAGCGCTTGTCCGATGCAGGTGTCGATACGGCGGTGATCCGCTTCACGAAGCAGTAAGCGGCCGGCCGCGCCACGCAGAACCCGTTACGTTTCGTAACCCGAGCAACTGATGCGACGTTCACAACATGAAAAAACTGATTAGCACGCTCCTTCTGTCCCTGGGCCTCGTGGCCGGCTTCGCGCAGACCGCGGCGGCGGCGCAGCCGCCGGGCAAGGGCTTCGAGACGATGAAGTCGCCGCAGCCGGTATCCGCGCCGGCCGGCAAGGTCGAGGTGATCGAATTCTTCTGGTACGGCTGCCCGCACTGCTACGAATTCGAGCCGACGATCGAAGCGTGGGTGAAGAAGCAGGGCAACAACATCGAGTTCAAGCGCGTGCCGGTCGCGTTCCGCGACGATTTCATCCCGCACTCGAAGTTGTATTACGCGGTGTCCGCGCTCGGCATCAGCGAGAAGGTCACGCCGGCGATCTTCGACGCGATCCACAAGCAGAAGAACTACCTGCTGACGCCGCAGGCGCAGGCCGACTTCCTGGCGACGCAGGGCGTCGACAAGAAGCAGTTCATGAACGCGTACAACTCGTTCAGCGTGCAGAGCGAAGTGAACCAGTCCGCCAAGCTGCTGAAGGACTACGGGATCGACGGCGTGCCGACGATCATCGTCCAGGGCAAGTACAAGACGGGCCCCTCCTACGCGGACGGCATCCCGGCTACCACGCAGGTGCTCGACTACCTCGTGAAGCAGATCCAGGACAAGAAGCTCTGATCCCCGCCCGCGCGCCGGCATGACTACTCCGCTGAAGGTCTTCATCACCGGCGCATCGAGCGGCCTCGGCCTCGCGATGGCCGAGGAATACGCGCGACAGGGCGCCACGCTCGCCCTCGTCGCACGCCGCACCGATGCGCTCGACGCATTCGCGCGGCGCTTCCCCGCCCTCTCCATCTCCGTCTATTCCGCCGACGTGCGCGACCCCGACGCGCTGGCCGCTGCGGCCGCGTCGTTCATCGCCGCGCACGGCTGCCCCGACGTCGTGATCGCGAACGCGGGCATCAGCCAGGGCGCCGTCACGGGCCAGGGCGATCTGAAGGCGTTCCGCGACGTGATGGACATCAACTACTTCGGGATGGTCGCGACCTTCGAGCCGTTCGTCGGCCCGATGACGGCCGCGCGGCACGGCACGCTGGTCGGCGTCGCGAGCGTCGCCGGCGTGCGCGGGCTGCCCGGCTCCGGCGCGTACAGCGCGTCGAAGTCGGCTGCGATCAAGTATCTCGAATCGCTGCGCGTCGAGCTGCGGCCGGCCGGCGTCGGCGTCGTGACGATCGCGCCCGGCTACATCCGCACGCCAATGACCGCGCACAACCCGTACCGGATGCCGTTCCTGATGGACGCCGACCGCTTCGCCGCACGCGCGGCGCGCGCGATCGCGCGGCAGCATGCGTTCCGCGTGATTCCGTGGCAGATGGGCGTCGTCGCGAAGGTGCTGCACGTGCTGCCGCGCTGGCTCTACGACCGCCTGTTCGAAAAGGCGCCGCGCAAGCCGAAGGCCGGCGCGCACTGAACGCCGCGCGCGGCTGCGCGGGCGCGTGGCGTGCCCGCGCGCCGCGCCGCATCCCCCCGTTCCCGCCGCCCCGGCGCCCGTTCCGTCGCGAACGCAGCCGTTTTTCGCTCAATTCGCCGCGTTCCGACGCCTTTTTCCACGCACCGCGCGCTTTGACGGTATGCTATTCGTCAGCTGCGCGGGCCCGTGCGTTTCCGGGCCCGCGCCCGCATCCCGTCATCAAGCAAAAAGCAGAAGCCACGTGGGAGATCCTATGCAGGTCAAGCTGTTCGCCGCGGCCGCCGTCGCCGCCGCCCTCGCCGTTCCCGGCCTCGCCGCCGCCAAGCCGCTCACCGTCTGCACGGAATCGAGCCCGGACGGCTTCGACGTCGTCCAGTTCAACTCGCTCGTCACGACCAACGCATCGGCCGACGTGATCTTCAACACGCTCGTGTCGTACGACGAAGCCGCGAAAAAGGTCGTGCCCGCGCTCGCCGACAAGTGGGAAGCCAGCGCCGACGGCCTGACCTATACGTTCCACCTGCGCCCGAACGTCGCGTTCCAGACCACCGACTACTTCAAGCCGAGCCGCCCGCTGAACGCGGACGACGTCGTGTTCACCTTCAGCCGGATGCTCGACGACGCGAACCCGTGGCACAAGGTGGCCGGCGCGAGCGGCTTCCCGCATGCGCAGTCGATGGGCCTGATCAAGCTCGTGAAGTCGGTGTCGAAGGTCGACGACGGCACGGTGAAGTTCGTGCTTAACGAGCCGAACGCGACCTTCGTGCCGATCCTGACGATGGGCTTCGCGTCGATCTACTCGGCCGAATACGCGGACCAGCTGCTGAAGGCCGGCAAGCAGGCCGACCTGAACGCGAAGCCGATCGGCACCGGTCCGTTCGTGCTGAAGAGCTATACGAAGGACGCGCTCATCCGCTACGACGCGAACCCGTCGTACTGGGGCGCGAAGCCGAAGGTCGACCGGCTGATCTACGCGATCACGCCCGATCCGTCGGTGCGCATGCAGAAGGTGAAGGCCGGCGAATGCCAGATCGCGCTGTCGCCGAAGCCGCAGGACGTGCTGGCCGCGAAGGGCGAAAGCGCGCTGAAGGTCGTGCAGACGCCCGCGTTCATGACCGCGTTCGTCGCGCTGAACACGCAGAAGAAGCCGCTCGACAACGACAAGGTGCGCGAGGCGCTGAACCTCGCGTTCGACCGCTCGACCTACCTGAAGGTCGTGTTCGACAACACCGCGACGGTCGCCAACAACCCGTATCCGCCGAACACGTGGAGCTACGCGAAGGACGTCGCGCCCTACCCGTACGATCCGGCGAAGGCGAAGCAGCTGCTCGCGCAGGCCGGCTTTCCGAACGGCTTCTCGACGACGATCTGGACGCGCCCGACCGGCAGCGTGCTGAACCCGAACCCGAAGGCCGGCGCCGAACTGCTGCAGGCCGACCTCGCGAAGATCGGCGTGAAGGCCGACGTGAAGGTGATCGAATGGGGCGAGCTGATCAAGCAGGCGAAGCTCGGCCAGCATGACCTGCTGTTCATGGGCTGGGCCGGCGACAACGGCGACCCGGACAACTACCTGACGCCGCAGTTCAGCTGCAACGCGGTGAAGTCCGGCATCAACTTCGCGCGCTACTGCGACGCGCAGCTCGACAAGCTGATCGCCGACGGCAAGGCGACCGCCGACCAGGGCAAGCGCGCGAAGCTGTACGAAGCGGCGCAGAAGATCATCCACGACCAGGCGCTGTGGATTCCGCTCGGCTATCCGACCGCCGCAGCGCTCACGCGCGCGAACGTGAGCGGCTATCGCGTAAGTCCGTTCGGACGCCAGAACTTCACGACGGTCGCCGTGCAATAAGGCGCAGCAGGCGCGCGTGGCGCGCGAGCGACGGTATGTCCGAGCGTCGCTTGCGGCCCGCGCGCGGCGCTTGCTACACTGCGCGCTCATTCCTCATACCGGACGCCAGCCAAAGTGAATCACTAAGCCTTCCCGAAATGTTTTCGCCGCCGTGCCCCGCACGCCGCGCGAAGGTTCTCACGCATTTTCGGAGGTGCTTATGGCTGCCGCCACGCCCACCGGCGCGCTCGTCGCGCTTCATCACGTTTCCTTCCGCTTCGACGACGGCGTCACGCTGTTCGATTCGCTCGACCTCGTCATCGACCGCACGCCGACCGGCATCGTCGGCCGCAACGGCATCGGCAAGAGCATGCTCGCGCAACTGATCGCGGGCCGGCTCGCGCCCGCCGCCGGCGCGATCGACCGGCATGTGCGCGTGGTCTACGTCGCGCAGCAGCACGACGCGCCAATCCCGGCCGCTGCGTCGTCCGATGCGCGCACCGTCGCGACGGTCGCCGCGCTCGATGCGCCGCTCGCGGCGCTTGCGCGCGTCGCGGACGGCCGCGCCGAGCCGGACGACTTCGAGCTGATCGGCGAACGCTGGGACCTCGCCGAGCGGCTGCGCGCGGCGCTCGACGCGGCAGGCCTGCGCGACATCGAGCCCGCGACGCCCGCGCATGCCCTGAGCGGCGGCCAGCTCGCCCGCGTCGCGCTGATCGGCGCGCTGCTGTCCGACGCCGGCCTGCTGGTGCTCGACGAACCGACCAACCATCTCGATGCGCCCGGCCGCGCCTGGCTGCGCGCCGCGCTCGACGGCTGGCGCGGCGGCCTCGTCGTCGTCAGCCACGATCGTGCGCTGCTCGCCGACGTGCAGCGGATCGTCGAACTGACGCCGCGCGGCGTGCGCGCGTACGGCGGCAACTACGCGGTCTACCGCGCGCAGCGCGACGCGGAGCAGGATGCGGCGCAGGCCGCGCTCGACCATGCGCGCAGCGAGCGCACACGCGTGCGGCGCCGGCTCGAAGACGAGCACGACACGATCCAGCGCCACGCAGCCGCGTCGCTTCGCGAAGCGAAGACGGCCAACCTGTCGTCGATGGCGCGCCAGTCGCGCAAGGGCGCGGCGCGCGCGATCATGGGCCACGTGCGGCGGCGCCTGCACGACACGCGCACGACGCTCGACGAACGCGTGCAGCAGGCGGCCGCGCGCGTCGAAGCCGACGCACCGGTGCTCGTATCGCTGCCGGGCACCGAGCTCGGCGCGCGCCGCCAGCTGTTCACGCTCGAACGCGCGCAACTGCCATGGCCGGTCGCGGGCGACGCGGACACGCTCACGTGGTCGGCGAGCGGCCCCGTGCGCGTTGCGCTCACCGGCCCGAACGGATGCGGAAAATCGACGCTGCTGAGGATGCTCGCGGGCGAGCTGCCGCCGCGCGCGGGCGCATGCACGACGCATGTGAGCGCCGCGTATCTCGACCAGCGGCTCGCGCTGCTCGACCCCGAGTGCTCGATCGTCGAACAGCTCGGACTGCTCGATACGCCGCTCGCCGAAGGCGAGCTGCGCAGCCGGCTCGCGCTGCTGCAGCTCGATGCATCGCGGGCGACGCAGCCGGCCCGGCAGCTGAGCGGCGGCGAGCGGCTCAAGGCCGCGCTCGCCTGCGCGCTATGGCGCGGCACGCCCGCGCAACTGCTGCTGCTCGACGAACCGACCAACCACCTCGACCTCGAATCGGTGCGCGCGGTCGAGGCCGCGCTCGCCGGCTTCCGCGGCGCGCTGGTCGTCGCGTCGCACGACGCCGCGTTTCTCGCGGCGCTGGCACCGACGCATACGATGCAATGGCATCGCGACGGCTGGCGCTACGAACCTGTCGCGTGATGCGCGTAGCGCGCTCAGCGCGCGGAGCGGAAGCGCAGCACGCCGTCCTCGCCCTGCTCGCGCACGAGCTCGCCCGCGAGCCACAGCAGGTTCAGGTGCGCGATCGCCTCGCCGAGCGCGAAGGTCATCTGGTGGATGTCGAGTTCGCGGCGGCGGAACATGATCGGCACGATGTCGGCCGCGCTCGCCGGCTGCGCCGCGCACGCGACGCGCACTTCGTCGAGCCGCGCATCGTGGTGCGCGCGCAGTTGCGCGATGCGCGTGCGCACGCCGCGAAACGGCTTGCCGTGCGACGGCAGCACCAGCGTGTCGGGCGCCATCGTCTCGTAGCGGCCGAGCGATTCGAGATACAGCGCGAGCGGATTCGCTTCCGGCTCGAGGTCGAACACCGACACGTTCGTCGAGATGCGCGGCAGCACCATGTCGCCGGAGATCAGCACGCCGTCCGCTTCGCTGTGCAGCGCGCAATGTTCAGGCGAATGGCCGTAGCCGGTCACGACGCGCCAGGTGCGCGCGCCGATCGTCAGCGCGTCGCCTTCGCGCAGGCGACGATAGCGCGGCGGCACGGACGGCACGAGATCCGAGTAGTAGCTGCGGCGGTTGCGCAGCTTGTCGAGCGCGGCGGGATCGGTCAGGCCGTGGCGCGCGAAATGATCGGCCGCGGCCGCGCCGCCGGCGTTCGAACCGTTGCCGGCCGCCATCAGGCAGCCGAACATGTACTCGCCGAGCGTCATCCACAGCCGCACGTTCCAGCGCTGCCGGTCGCCGCCTTCGCACAGCCAGTTCGCGAGGCCGAAGTGATCGGGATGGCAGTGCGTGACGATCACGCGCAGCACGGGCAGGCCGTCCAGATGCGTGTCGAAGATCTGTTCCCAGTGCGTGCGGATCGCGTCCGACGCGATCCCGCAATCGACGATCGTCCAGCCGGCCCGCCCGTCGATCTCGTCGCGCAGCAGCCACAGGTTGATGTGATCGAGCGAGAACGGCAGCGGCATGCGCAGCCAGCGCACGCCGGGCGCGACCTCGAACGTGTCGCCCGCGGCGGGCAGCGTATCGGCGAAGGGGTAGTCGAGTTGGTGTTCCAGTGCGTTCATCGGTGGGGCGTCTCGTCGTTATCGGTGCGGGGCGCGCGTGCGGGCAGGCCGCCGCGGGCGTTCCGCCGATTCTATCGCCGTCTCGCGAAACACGCGCCCGGCGGCCTCCGGCAGGTCAAAAAAAGTTCGTGCCAGAATCGGTTCCGTACCCGCATCTTTACGCGAAGTTGCATCGAACGGCATCCAACCGCCGGCAAACGGCCGCCCGGGCGTCCGGCACGTGGCGCGCCGGGACGCATTGCAACGCCGACTTGGGCGCTAAAATGGCGAGTGCAGCGAACGGCCCCTCTGCCCCTTTTGAGCGAGCTTGCCCGCATGAATCACTTCCCCAAACTGCTGTCGTCGCAGATCGGTTTCGACGTCGCGCAGACGATGCTCGAAAACTTCGACCGCCACTACCGGATCTTCCGCGAAGCGGCCGTCGAAGCGAAGACGCTTTACGAGCGCGCCGACTGGCACGGGCTGCAGCGGCTCGCACGCGAGCGGATCACGTCGTACGACGAGCGCGTGCAGGAGTGCGTCGAGCTGCTGGAAGACGAATACGACGCGGAGAACATCGACGACGAGGTCTGGCAGCAGATCAAGCTGCACTACATCGGCCTGCTGACGTCGCACCTGCAGCCCGAATGCGCGGAGACGTTCTTCAATTCGGTGTGCTGCAAGATCCTGCACCGCTCGTACTTCAACAACGATTTCATCTTCGTGCGTCCGGCGATCTCGACCGAATACCTCGAGAGCGACGCGCCGGCCGCGAAGCCGACCTACCGCGCGTACTATCCGGGCACCGACGGGCTCGCGGCCACGCTCGAGCGCATCGTCACGAACTTCCAGCTCGAGCCGCCGTTCGAGGACCTGACGCGCGACATCGGCTGCGTGATGCAGGCGATCCACGACGAGTTCGGCCATTTCGACGAGGCGCCGAATTTCCAGATCCACGTGCTGTCGTCGCTGTTCTTCCGCAACAAGAGCGCGTACATCGTCGGCCGCATCATCAACGGCGATCGCGTGCTGCCGTTCGCGGTGCCGATCCGCCACGTGCGCCCGGGCCTGCTGTCGCTCGACACGGTGCTGCTGCGCCGCGACCTGCTGCAGATCATCTTCAGCTTCTCGCACTCGTATTTCCTCGTCGACATGGACGTGCCGTCCGCCTACGTCGACTTCCTGTGCACGATCATGCCCGGCAAGCCGAAGGCCGAGATCTACACGTCGGTCGGCCTGCAGAAGCAGGGCAAGAACCTGTTCTACCGCGACCTGCTGCATCACCTGTCGCATTCGAGCGACCGCTTCATCATCGCGCCCGGGATCAAGGGCCTCGTGATGCTGGTCTTCACGCTGCCGTCGTTCCCGTACGTGTTCAAGGTCATCAAGGACCAGTTCCCGCCGCCGAAGGACACGACGCGCGCGCAGATCATGGAGAAGTACCAGCTCGTGAAGCGCCACGACCGGCTCGGGCGCATGGCCGACACGCTCGAGTATTCGAGCGTCGCGCTCCCGCTCGCGCGGCTCGACCATGCGCTGGTGCGCGAGCTCGAGAAGGAAGTACCGTCGCTGCTCGAATACGAGGACGACAATCTCGTGATCCGGCATCTGTATATCGAGCGCCGGATGACGCCGCTCAACCTGTACCTGCAGAACGGCACCGACGCGGAAGTCGAACACGGCGTGAAGGAATACGGCAACGCGGTGAAGGAGTTGATGAAGGCCAACATCTTCCCCGGCGACATGCTGTACAAGAACTTCGGCGTCACGCGCCACGGCCGCGTCGTGTTCTACGACTACGACGAGATCGAGTACCTGACCGACTGCAACGTGCGCCGCGTGCCACCGCCGCGCAACGAGGAAGACGAACTGTCCGGCGAACCGTGGTATACCGTCGGCCCGCACGACATCTTTCCGGAAACCTACGGGCCGTTCCTGCTCGGCGACCCGCGCGTGCGCGCGATCTTCATGGCGCATCACGCGGACTTCTTCGATCCGGCGCTGTGGCAGGCGAGCAAGGACAAGCTGCTGCAGGGCGAATTGCCCGATTTCTTTCCGTACGACGCGTCGCTGCGCTTTTGCGTGCGCTATCCCGAGCGCTTCGCCGCGACGGACGACGACCGCGCAGGCGGCGCGCAGCGCGCGGCCTGAGCCTCAGACAACCATATCGACCGATTTCCGATAAGGGAAACCCTCCCGATGAATACCCAAGACCACCCGCTCTCGCACCTGTTCGACAACAACGACGCCTGGGTCAAGCGCCAGCTCGCCGACGACCCGCAGTTCTTCGCACGCCTGGCCGACCAGCAGGCGCCCGAGTACCTGTGGATCGGCTGCTCGGATTCGCGCGTGCCGGCGAACCAGATCATCGGCCTGCCGCCGGGCGAAGTGTTCGTACACCGCAATATCGCGAACGTCGTCGTGCACACCGATCTGAACTGCCTGTCGGTGATCCAGTTCGCGGTCGACATCCTGCGCGTGAAGCACATCATGGTGGTCGGCCACTACGGCTGTTCGGGCGTCAACGCGGCGCTGCACAACCGCCGCGTCGGCCTCGCCGACAACTGGCTGCATCACGTGCAGGACGTGCGCGAACGGCACGCGGCGCTACTCGACGAATGGCCGGTCGGCGAGGCGCGCTATCGCCGCCTGATCGAGCTGAACGCGATCGAGCAGGTCGTCAACGTCTGCCGCACGACGATCGTCAACGACGCGTGGGCGCGCGGCCAGTCGCTGACCGTGCACGCGCTCGTGTACGGCGTGCACGACGGGCGGATGCGCAACCTCGGCATGGCCGTGTCGAACTTCGACGCGCTCGACGAAACCTACCGGCGCTGCGTCGCGTCGCTGACCGCGCGCGGCCAGCACGCGCCCGACAACGACATGGTCGCGGCCGACGCCGCGCGGCTCGACGAGGTCGCGCAAGCGGTCGTCGATACGCTGAAGCACGGTGGCGACACGAAATAAGCATCGACCCGGCACACCGCACGAAAAGGAGTGGCGCACATGAAAACCGTACTGATCGTCGGCGCATCGCGCGGCCTCGGCCGCGAATTCGTCCGGCAATACCGGCGCGACGGCTGGAACGTGATCGCCACCGCGCGCGACGACGCGTCGCTCGCCGCGCTGCGCGAACTCGGCGCGCACGCGCATGCGCTCGACATCGCGCAGCCCGAGCAGATCGCCGCGCTCGGCTGGAAGCTCGACGGCGAGCGGCTCGACGCAGCCGTCGTCGTGTCGGGCGTCTACGGGCCGCGCACCGAGGGCGTCGAAACGATCACCTCCGAGGATTTCGACGCGGTGATGCATACCAACGTGCGCGGGCCGATGCAGTTGCTGCCGATCCTGCTGCCGCTCGTCGAGGACGCGCGCGGCGTGCTGGCCGTCGTGTCGAGCCGGATGGGCAGCATCGCCGAGGCGACCGGCACGACCGGCTGGCTGTACCGCGCGAGCAAGGCCGCGCTGAACGACGTGCTGCGCATCGCGTCGCTGCAGACGCGCCACGCCGCGTGCATCTCGCTCCATCCAGGCTGGGTGCGCACCGACATGGGCGGCTCGCAGGCCGCGATCGACCCCGAAACCAGCGTGACCGGCATGCGGCGCGTGATCGCCAAAGCCGGCGCGGACGTCTCGCAGGCCAACGGCCGGTTCTTCCAGTACGACGGCATCGAGCTGAGCTGGTAAGCATTCGTCATGATTAACAACCGGCCGTCGTTAATTCCCGTTCCGCATGATTTCGACCCGACCTGACGCGTGCCCGTGCGGCGGCGCGTCCCCTGCTTCCGCCGGCAAAGGGCCGGCGCCGCGCTATGCGGCCTGCTGCGGCCGCTTCATCGACGGCGGTGCGGCCGCGCCGACCGCACTCGAGTTGATGCGCTCGCGGTACAGCGCATACGTGCTCGGCGCGACCGACTACCTGCGCGCGACCTGGGATCCGCGCACCTGCCCGGCCGATCTCGATGCCGCCCCCGCGGCCCCCGACGCGCCGCGCTGGCTCGGCCTCGCGGTCAAGCGCCATGCGCCGCTCGACGAACGGCACGCGGAGGTCGAGTTCGTGGCCCGCTACAAGGTCGGCGGGCGCGCGTACCGGCTCCACGAGACGAGCCGTTTCGAGCGCGACGAGCGCGGTTTCTGGCGCTATGTCGACGGTGATGTAAGCGAGCGCTGACAAATACTTGCTGTGTCAGACGCCGGGTTATTCCTGCATTGCACAACCCGAATTTGTCGGGCTACGATGAGCCTCGGTTTGGTCATGTTGCATGGCAGGGCTTACGAATGGCGTTCAGCAAGGTATTGGTGGGATGGATGGCGGCCTGTGCGCTGTCGGCCGCTCAGGCCGATACGCTGCCGGGCGCCAATGCTGGCGTCAGCCCCGCGAACGGGTCGCTCGCCCGCGCCGAGCGCTTCGACTACGGCGACTCGGGCCTGCCGCAGGTCGCGGCCAACCTGAACGAACAGATCATTCGGATTCCGGCCGACGCGTCGGGCGCCGTGACGCTCGAGGCGACGCTCTTCAAGCCGGACGGCCCCGGCCCGTTCCCGCTCGTCGTGTTCAACCACGGCAAGAACACCGGCGATCTCCATCAGCAGCCGCGCAGCCGGCCGCTCGCGTTCGCGCGCGAGTTCGTGCGCCGCGGCTATGCGGTCATCGCGCCGAACCGCCAGGGCTTCGCGGGCTCGGGCGGCACCTATCAGCAGGAAGGCTGCAACGTCGGCAAGAACGGCCTCGCGCAGGCCGCCGACGTCGATGCGACGGTCCGCTACATGTCGCACCAGCCGTACGTCGATGCGTCGCGCATCGTCGTCGCCGGCACGTCGCACGGCGGCCTCGTGTCGGTCGCCTACGGCACCGAAGCCGCGCCGGGCGTGCGCGGCATCATCAATTTCTCCGGCGGGCTGCGCCAGGATCTGTGCGACGGCTGGCAGAAGAACCTGGTCGACGCGTTCGACCAGTACGGCGCGCATACGGCCGTGCGCTCGCTGTGGCTGTACGGCGACAACGATTCGGTGTGGACGCCCGCGCTCGTCGCGCAGATGCACGACGCGTACGTGTCGCACGGCACGCAGGCGCAGTTCGTCGATTTCGGCCGCTACAAGGACGACGCGCACCGCCTGATCGTCGATCGCGACGGCGTGCCGGTGTGGTGGCCCGCCGTGCATGCGTTCCTCGCGGAGCTGAACCTGCCGACCGCCGTGCGTTATGCGGTCGCGAACCCGCACGAGCCGAAGGCGACCGGCTACGCTTCGATCGACGCGGTCGACGCGGTGCCGTTCCTCGACGAAGCCGGCCGCGACGGCTATCGCCGCTTCCTGAGCCAGCATCCGAGCCGCGCGTTCGCGGTGTCGTCGGAAGGCGCGTGGTCGTGGGCCGAAGGCGGCGACGACCCGATGGCGCTCGCGCTCGACAACTGCTCGAAGCAGGGCACCGGCGCGTGCCGGCTGTATGCGGTCAACGACCGCGTCGTGTGGAACGCGAATACGCAAACCGCCGACAACGGCGACAGCGATACGCACAGCGCCGATACGCGCGCGCTGGCGTCGCGCTGACGCGCCCCTTTCCTTTTCCGCTTCTTCTCCCTCCTCTGCACAGGCGCGCCGGCGCAGGCGCCCGTGCCGACGGGCAGCGACGGCATCACGCTCGTTTCGACCGGCGATCCACGGCCTGAATGCGCGACGCGCCGTCGCCCTGCCGGCCGGTTTCCATCCGTTCGCGCCGGAAGCACGCGCCCGATCTCCACGGCCGGTCGATCCGTCCCCTGTGCCAGCACGCGCGCGGCGCCACTCATCCTTCCCCGAATTCCACGCGCCGTCGCCCGCCCCCGCCGACGATTTTTTCCATGGGGGGGTGTCACTCGAACGTCGTCATCTGCGGCGATTTCATGACATCTGGCGCGTACCGTCCCGAGCGCCCCCGATCTGCGCCGAACTCCCGTCCAGCAAGGCTTTGCGGCGTTTGTAACCGCTAGTGCAACGTGCCGCGGAACACGCTAATCTCTGCGCGTTTCAGTGTCCCGCCGGTCGTTCGCCGGCAGGCCGCAGTCCAGCGCGGCGCACCGCATTCCGATGCCGCGCGCCGCCGTTTTACCCCCGGAGTCGCCTTGAGTACGCCAGCCACCGACGACTGGGTCGCGCGCAGCCTGCGCGCGGTCTGGCATCCCTGCACCCAGATGAAGCACCACGAGCGCCTGCCGCTCGTTCCCGTCGCGCGCGGCGCGGGCGTATGGCTGTACGACCGCGACGGCCGCCGCTACTTCGACGCGATCAGCTCGTGGTGGGTCAACCTGTTCGGCCATGCGAACCCGGACATCAACGCGGCGCTGAAGGACCAGCTCGACACGCTCGAGCACGCGATGCTCGCGGGCTGCACGCACGAGCCGGCGATCGAGCTCGCCGAGCGGCTGCATGCGCTGACCGCGAACACGCTCGGCCACGCGTTCTTCGCGTCGGACGGCGCGTCGGCGGTCGAGATCGCGCTGAAGATGAGCTTCCACGCGTGGCGCAACCGCGGCCGCGCGGACAAGCGCGAGTTCGTGTGCGTCGCGAACAGCTATCACGGCGAGACGATCGGCGCGCTCGGCGTGACCGACGTCGCGCTGTTCAAGGACGCGTACGACCCGCTGATCCGTCACGCACACGTGGTCGCCTCGCCGGATGCGCGCGGCGCGCTGCCGGGCGAGACGGCCGCCGACGTCGCGGGCCGCGCGCTCGCGGACGTGCGGCGCCTGTTGGTCGAACGCGGCGAGCGGATCGCCGCGCTGATCGTCGAGCCGCTGGTGCAGTGCGCGGCCGGCATGGCGATGCACGATCCGTCGTACGTGCGCGGGCTGCGCGCGCTGTGCGATGAATTCGGCGTGCACCTGATCGCCGACGAGATCGCGGTCGGCTGCGGCCGCAGCGGCACGTTCTTCGCGTGCGAGCAGGCCGGCGTGTGGCCCGACTTCCTGTGCCTGTCGAAAGGCATCAGCGGCGGCTACCTGCCGCTGTCGCTCGTGCTCACGCGCGACGACGTGTTCGCGGCGTTCTACGACGACGACACGACGCGCGGCTTCCTGCATTCGCATTCGTACACCGGCAACCCGCTCGCGTGCCGCGCGGCGGTCGCGACGCTCGACCTGTTCGCGCGCGACGACGTGCTCGCGAGCAACGCGCGCAAGTCGGCCGCGATGCGCGCGGCGCTCGCGCCGCTCGCCGCGCATCCGGACGTGCGCCACCTGCGCGAGCGCGGCACGCTGTTCGCGTTCGACGTCGCGCTCGACGGCGACGCGGCGCGCGGCTTCTCGCGACGCTTCTTCGAGCGCGCGCTCGAACGCGAGCTGCTGCTGCGCCCGATCGGCACGACCGTGTACCTGATGCCGCCGTACGTGATGACCGACGACGACATCGCATGGCTCGCGCAGCGCACGCGCGACACGCTCGACGCCACGCTCGCGGAGGTCGCACGATGAGCCTGCTCGATACGCTGCAGCGCGGCCTCGCCGATCTCGACGCGCAAGGGCTGCGCCGTGTGCGCCGCATCGCCGACACCGCGTGCGACGCACACATGACGGTCGACGGCCGCGCCATCGTCGGCTTCGCCAGCAACGACTATCTCGGCCTCGCCGCGCATCCGGCGCTGGTCGCCGCATTGGGCGAAGGCGCGCGGCGCTACGGCTCCGGCAGCGGCGGCTCGCATCTGCTCGGCGGCCATTCGCGCGCGCATGCGACGCTCGAGGACGAACTCGCCGCGTTCGCAGGCGGCTTCTGCGACGCACCGCGCGCGCTGTACTTCAGCACCGGCTACATGGCGAACCTCGCCGCGATGACGGCGCTGACCGGCAAGAACGCGACGATCTTCTCCGACGCGCTGAACCACGCGTCGCTGATCGACGGCGCGCGGCTGTCGCGCGCGAACGTGCAGGTCTACCCGCACGCGGACACGGCCGCGCTCGCCGCGCTGCTCGACGCGTCCGACGCCGAAACCAAGCTGATCGTCAGCGACACCGTGTTCAGCATGGACGGCGACATCGCGCCGCTCGCCGAACTCGTCGCGCTGGCCGAACGGCACGGCGCGTGGCTCGTCGTCGACGATGCGCACGGCTTCGGCGTGCTCGGCCCGCAAGGCCGCGGCGCACTGGCCGCCGCCGCGCTGCGCTCGCCGCACCTGATCTATGTCGGCACGCTCGGCAAGGCGGCCGGCGTCGCGGGCGCGTTCGTCGTCGCGCACGAGACCGTGATCGAATGGCTGATCCAGCGCGCACGCAGCTACATCTTCACGACCGCCGCGCCGCCGGCCGTCGCGCATGCCGTATCGGCGAGCCTGAAGCTGATCGCCGGCGACGAAGGCGACACGCGCCGCGCGCATCTCGCCGCGCTGATCGAACGCACGCGTGCGCTGCTGCGCAAGACGCGCTGGCAGCCGGTCGATTCGCACACGGCCGTGCAGCCGCTCGTGATCGGCAGCAACGACGCGACGCTCGTCGCGATGCGCGCGCTCGACGCCCGCGGCCTGTGGGTGCCGGCGATCCGGCCGCCGACGGTGCCGGCCGGCACGTCGCGGCTGCGCATCTCGCTGTCCGCCGCCCATTCGTTCGACGATCTCGCGCGGCTCGGAGCGGCGCTGATCCACGCCAGCGAGGCCGCATGACCGCACCGCTTTCACTGTTCGTCACCGGCACCGACACCGAGATCGGCAAGACCTTCGTATCGGCCGCGATGCTGCACGGCTTCGCACGGCGCGGGCTGCGCGCGGCCGCACTGAAACCGGTCGCGGCCGGCGCGTACGAGCGCGACGGCGTGTGGCGCAACGAGGACGCCGACCAGCTCGACGCGGCCGCAAACGTCGTGCTGCCGCCGTCGCTGCGCACGCCGTTCCTGCTGAAGGCGCCGGCCGCACCGCATATCGTCGCCGCGCACGAAGGCGTGATGCTCGACATCGACACGATCGTCGCGTGCCACCGCGAAGCGCTGACGCGTGCGGACATCGTCGTCGTCGAAGGCGTCGGCGGCTTCCGCGTGCCGCTGAACGACACGCAGGACACCGCCGATCTCGCGGTCGCGCTCGGCCTGCCCGTCGTGCTCGTCGTCGGCGTGCGGCTCGGCTGCATCAGCCACGCGCTGCTGACGGCCGACGCGATTCGCCAGCGCGGCCTCACGCTCGCCGGCTGGGTCGCGAACCACGTCGATCCGGCCATGTCGTATGCGGACGAGAACGTCGCGACGATCCGCGACTGGCTCGCGCGTGAACACGGCGCGCCGCTCGTCGGCCGCATCGCGCACCTGAGCCCGGCCGCCCCCGAATCCGCCGCGTCGATGCTCGACATCGACGCGCTCGTCGATACGCTGCGCGCCGCGCGGCGTTGACCCCACCGATCCCCCGAATCCATCCAGTCCACGACAGGAAAACGATATGACCCAAGCCCAGACCGTCGCCGCGCAAACCGATGCGATTCCCGTGGCCGCTCCGGCGTCGCAGCGCTGGCGCGTCGCCGACGTCGTCGCGCTGTTCGAACTGCCGTTCAACGACCTGATCTTCCGCGCGCAGCAGGTGCATCGCGAGCACTTCGACGCGAACGCGGTACAGCTGTCGACGCTGCTGTCGATCAAGACCGGCGGCTGCGAGGAAGACTGCGGCTACTGCTCGCAGTCGTCGCACCACGACACGGGCCTGAAGGCCGAGAAGCTGATGGACGTCGACGCGGTGCTCGACGCCGCGCGCGCCGCGAAGGCGAACGGCGCGAGCCGTTTCTGCATGGGCGCCGCCTGGCGCAACCCGAAGGAGCGCCACATGCCGGCGCTGACCGAGATGGTGCGCGGCGTGAAGGAACTCGGCCTCGAGACCTGCATGACGCTCGGCATGCTGGAAGAAGAGCAGGCGCAGCAGCTCGCGAGCGCGGGCCTCGACTACTACAACCACAACCTCGACACGTCGCCCGAGTTCTACGGGCAGGTGATCTCGACGCGCACGTACCAGGACCGCCTCGACACGCTCGACCGCGTGCGCGACGCGGGCATCAACGTATGCTGCGGCGGCATCATCGGGATGGGCGAGTCGCGCCGCGAGCGCGCGGGCCTGATCTCGCAGCTCGCGAACCTGAACCCGTACCCGGATTCGGTGCCGATCAACAATCTCGTCGCGATCGAAGGCACGCCGCTCGCCGGTACCGCGCCGCTCGACCCGTTCGAGTTCGTGCGCACGATCGCGGTCGCGCGGATCACGATGCCGAAGGCCGTCGTGCGCCTGTCGGCCGGCCGCGAGCAGCTCGACGACGGGCTGCAGGCGCTGTGCTTCCTCGCCGGCGCGAACTCGATGTTCTACGGCGACCAGCTGCTGACGACGAGCAACCCGCAGTCGCAGAAGGACCGAGCACTGTTCGAGCGCCTCGGCATCCGCGCGAGCGACGCGGACGCGATGTCGGCCGACGCGTAAGCGCGCCGCGCACCGCGGGTTCGCCCGCCCGATGAAAAAGCCGGGATCCGTCCCGGCTTTTTCGTTGCCGCCCGCTTCGCGCGCGCCGGCACGGCGCCGCGCTCAGGCGGCGCCGCCGACCGCCCTCGGCTCCATGAAGGTGTGCCGGAAATAGTCGCGCACCGCATGCATCGCGGGGCTCAGCTCGATGTTCTTGCGCCAAGCGAGGCCGACGCTCATCGGCGGCACCGGATCGCGCAGCACGATCGTCTCGATGCGCCGCCCTTCGAGCGACCATGGCCGATACACCATGTCGGACAGCACCGCGACGCCGGTGCCGTTCGCGACCATGCTGCGCACGGCCTCGACCGACGAGGTGCGCAGGATCACGTTCGGCCGGTACGGCGTCTCGTTCCAGTAGCGCATCGCCGTCTGCCCGGCCTCGTCGACCGTCAGCATCACGAACGGTTCGCGCGCGACCTCGGCGAACGTCACGCTCTCGCGCCTGAGCAGCGGATGATGCGCGCCGACCCACAGCCGTCGCACCGAATGGATCACCGGCTCCAGCACGAGCTCGGGGTTCGACACGTTCGAGGTCAGCAGCACGGCCATGTCGTAGCGGCCCGCAATCAGCCCTTCCTCGATCGATTCGCGGTTCAGCTCGTGCAGATGGATCGTCAGCCGCGGATAGAGCGTGTTCAGGCGCAGCACGTGATGCGGCAGGAAGTAGCCGAGCACCGTGTAGCTCGCGGCGATCGCGAGCGTGCCCGTCAGCGTGCTTTCGAGGTTCGGGATCCGCATCGCCTCGTCGACCGACGACAGGATCGCGTACGCGTGATTCAGGAAGCGCCGCCCGGTATCGGTCAGCGTGACGCCTGCCGACGTGCGCAGGAACAGCTGCGTGCCGAGGCTGTCCTCCAGTTCCTTGATCGCGCTCGTCACCGCGGACTGCGAGATCGTCAGCTGGATCGCGGCCTGCGAGATCTGGCCGAGTTCGGCGGTCGCGACGAAGTACTTGAGCTGTCTGAGGGTCAGGGCCATGGTCGACGGAAAACTGATGGAGGCGCGATAAACATCATATCAACCGTGTCGCGACGCAGAAGCGGGCCTCGTGAAAACCCTGCCATCCCTGCTGCGACGGCCCTGGCAGCGCGTTTTCGGCGATATCGAAAAAATCGATACGCCGGCATATAAAAATAGAACTATTTTGACTCGCGCCGCGCGGCTAACCTCGGTTCAACACGGTTTCGACAGGCGTACCGACGCCGGCGAACCGGAGAACCTGGAGGAACACACCGTATGAGGAAGCACAGCGTCGACCTGAATTCCGACATGGGCGAAGGCTTCGGCCCGTGGACGATCGGCGACGGCGTCGACGAGCAGATCATGCCGCTGATCAGCTCGGCGAACATCGCCACCGGCTTTCATGCCGGCGACCCGAACATCATGGCGCGCACGGTGCAGCTCGCGCGCGACGCCGGCGTCGGCATCGGCGCGCACCCGGGCTTTCGCGACCTGGTCGGCTTCGGTCGCCGCACGATCGCCGAATCGCCGCAGGCACTCGTCAACGACATCGTGTATCAGCTCGGCGCGCTGCGCGAGTTCGCGCGACTGAACGGCGTGAGCCTGCAGCACGTGAAGCCGCACGGCGCGCTGTACATGCACGCGGCCGCCAGCGAGACGTTCTCGCGACTGCTGATCGAGACGCTGCAGCGCGTCGATCCGGGCCTGTTGCTGTACTGCATGGAAGCGTCGGCCACGTACCGCGTCGCCGCCGAATACGGCCAGCCGGTAGTGCGCGAGTTCTATGCGGACCGCGACTACGACCGCAGCGGCTCGATCGTGTTTACGCGCCGCGTCGGCCGGCTCGATGCGCGCCAGGTCGCCGACAAGGTGCTGCGCGCCTGCGTCGACGGCAAGGTGCGCACGGTCGACGGCAACGACATCGACATCGATTTCGATTCGGTCTGCATCCACAGCGACACGCCGGGCGCGCTCGCGCTCGTGCGCGAAACGCGCGACGCGCTGAGCCGCGAGGGCATCCGCACCGCCGGCCCGCAGCCGCTTGCCGCGCAACACTGATTCAAGGAGACACAGAGATGGCATTGCACGACATCGTCAGCCCGCTGCCGGGCACCTTCTACCGGCGCCCGTCGCCCGATGCGGACTACTACGTCGCGCTCGATGCGACGGTGGCCGCCGGCGCGGTCGTCGGCCTCGTCGAAGTGATGAAGCAGTTCACCGAGATCGAGTCCGAGGCGCCGGGGCGCGTCGTCGAGCTGCTCGTCGAAGACGGCGAGCCCGTCGACGCGGGGCAGGTGCTGATGCGGATCGAGGGGTGACGCGATGAACCAGGCAATTTCCTGCGACGTGTTCTATCGCCCGTCGCGCATCCGCACCGTGCTGGTCGCGAACCGCGGCGAAATCGCGGTGCGCGTGATTCGCGCCGCGCACGAGCTCGGGATGCGCGCGGTCGCCGTGGTCAGCGATGCCGACCGCGACAGCCTCGCCGCGCGCATGGCCGACGAAGCGATCCACATCGGCTCCTCGCACGCGGCGAAGAGCTACCTGAATCCGGCCGCGATCCTCGACGCCGCGCGGCAGTGCGGCGCGGATGCGGTCCATCCCGGCTACGGGTTCCTGTCCGAGAACGCCGCATTCGCCGCGCAGGTCGAAGCGGCCGGCCTCGTCTTCGTCGGCCCGGACTCGCAGGTGATCGCGACGATGGGCGACAAGGCGCGTGCGCGCGACACCGCGCGGCGCGCGAACGTGCCGACGGTGCCCGGCAGCGACGGCGTCGTGCAGTCGCTCGACGCCGCGCGCGAGGTGGCCGCGCGCATCGGCTATCCGGTCATGATCAAGGCCGCCGCCGGCGGCGGCGGCCGCGGCATTCGCGTCGCGCACGACGCGGCGCAGCTCGACGCCGAGCTGCCGCTCGCGCAGCGCGAGGCGCAGGCCGCGTTCGGCGACGGCGGCGTCTATCTGGAGCGCTTCATCGCGCGCGCGCGGCACATCGAAGTGCAGGTGCTCGGCGACGGGCGCGACGTCGTCCATCTGTTCGAACGCGAATGCTCGCTGCAGCGCCGCCGCCAGAAGATCCTCGAGGAAGCGCCGTCGCCGTCGCTGACGCCGGCGCTGCGCGCCGAGCTGTGCGCATCGGCGACGCGTCTCGCGCGCGAAGTCGGCTATCGCAGCGCAGGCACGCTCGAATACCTGTTCGACGACACGCGCGGCGAGTTCTACTTCATCGAGATGAACACGCGCATCCAGGTCGAGCATCCGGTGACCGAGGCGATCACCGGCATCGACCTCGTGCGCGAAACGCTGCGCATCGCCGACGGCGAGCCGCTGCGCTTCGCGCAGCAGGACATCGCGATGCGCGGCGCGGCGCTCGAATGCCGGATCAATGCGGAAGACCCGCTGCAGGACTTCCGCCCGAATCCCGGCCGGATCGATGCACTCGTCTGGCCGACCGGCCCCGGCGTGCGCGTCGACTCGCTGCTCTATCCGGGCTGCGTCGTGCCGCCGTTCTACGACTCGCTGCTCGCCAAGCTGATCGTGCACGACGAGAGCCGGGCGGCGGCGCTGCAGCGTCTGTCACGCGCGCTCGGCGAACTGCAGGTCGGCGGCATGAAGACCACCGCGCCGCTGCACGCCGCGCTGCTCGCCGACGCCGACGTCCGCGCCGGCCGCTATCACACCAATTTCCTCGAGGCGTGGATGCCGCGATGGCGTGCGGCGCTCGACGCGGCGGCCGCCGCCGCGGGCCGGTCCGAATCCGAATCCGAATCCGCAAACCTCAACGTAAACGCAGACGCGACGCGCGTCGGGGAGGCCCTGTGACGACCCGCTATACGTTCGGCGGCGACGAGTTCGTGTTCGTCGAGATCAGCGAAGCGATGTCGCTCGACGCGTTCTTCAAGGGCACCGCGATCACGCGCGAGCTGCAGCGCCGCGCGGTGCCCGGCATCACCGAGATCTGCCCGGCCAACGCGTCCTACCAGGTGCGCTACGACCCGGACACGATCGCGCCCGACGCACTGGTCGCGCTGCTGAAATCGATCGAGGCCGACGTCGGCGAAGCGTCGCTCGACCTCGACACGCGCATCGTCGAGGTGCCGGTGCTCTACAACGATCCGTGGACGCACGAGACGATGATGCGGTTCCGCGAGCGCCACCAGGACCCGTCGTCGACCGATCTCGAATACGCGGCGCGCATCAACGGCAAGCGCGACGTCGACGACTTCATCGCCGCGCACTCGGGCGCGCCGTGGTTCGTGTCGATGGTCGGCTTCGTCGCGGGCCTGCCGTTCATGTACCAGATGGTCGAACGCGAACGCCAGCTCGAAGTGCCGAAATACCTGCGGCCGCGCACCGACACGCCGAAGCTGACGGTCGGCCATGGCGGCTGCTTCGGCTGCATCTACTCGGTGCGCGGCGCGGGCGGCTACCAGATGTTCGGCGTGACGCCGGCGCCGATCTTCGATCCCGAACAGCGGCTCGACTATCTGCGCGACTTCATGGTGTTCTTCCGCCCCGGCGACATCGTGAAGTTCCAGCCGATCGACCGCGCCGCGTACGACGCGGCCGTCGCGGCCGTCGAAGCGGGCACGTTCTCGCTGCGCGTGCGCCCCGTGAAATTCTCGCTCGACGCGTTCCGGCGCGATCCCGATGCGTACAACCGTTCTCTCGTCGAGGTGCTGCATGCAAGCTGACGCGCACAAGCTGATCGAGGTCGTGAAGCCCGGCCTCGCGACCTCGGTCCAGGATATGGGCCGGCAAGGCTACTACCATGTCGGCATTCCGCCGTCGGGCTCGCTCGACCAGTACGCATCGCGCGCGGCGAACCTGCTGGTCGGCAATCCCGAGCAGGCCGCCGTGCTCGAATGCACGCTGCTCGGCCCCGAGCTGCTGTTCCACACCGACGCGCTGATCGCCGTGACCGGCGCGGAGATGACGCCGAAGATCGACGGCGTCGGCCAGCGCTGCAACGTCGCGCTGCGCATCCGCGCGGGCAGCGTGCTGTCGTTCAACTACGTGAAGGGCGGTGCGCGCGCGTATCTCGCCGTCGCGGGCGGCATCGACGTGCCGGTCGTGCTCGGCAGCCGCTCGACGTATGCGCTCGGCGCGATCGGCGGCCACGCCGGCCGGCGTCTGCAGAAAGGCGACCGGCTGCCGGTCGGCGCGGCGCGCGAGCCGGGCCGCGAAGGCCGCGAGCTGCCGCCGGCCGTATGCCGGCCGCTCGACAGCCAGGTCGAACTGCGCGTGCTGACCGGCCTGTATCACTACCGTCTCAGCGACGAATCGGCGCATACGTTCTTCGACGACGAATGGACCGTCGCGCCCGAGGCGGACCGCATCGGCTATCGCTACAAGAACGGCCGCCCGCTGCAGTTCAGGCCGCGCGAGCAGCCGTTCGGCGCGGGCGCCGATCCGTCGAACATCGTCGACGCGTGCTATCCGATCGGCTCGATCCAGGTGCCGGCCGGGCTCGAGCCGATCATCCTGCATCGCGACGCGGTGTCGGGCGGCGGCTACGCGACGATCGGCACGGTGATCAGCGCCGACATGGACCTGATCGGCCAGATGCAGCCCAACCATCGCGCGCGCTTCGTGCGCGTGACGATGGCCGAGGCACTCGCCGCACGCCGCGAGTACCAGCGACGCCTCGCGCTGCTGCGCGCCGTGCTGCAGGACTGAACGCAGGACGCCCGGCCGCCGCGCCGCGGCACGGCCGCCTGCGCGGTTCGTTTTCCGACTCCGTATTCCGTTTCCCGCCCGCGCGACCGCACGCCGCGCGGCGGGGACGCTTGCGCGTCGTTTCTGCCGGACCGGTTGCCCGCCCGACGTCGGGGCAACCCTGCGGAGCGCCTGCACCGCAGCCGCGACGTCGTCCGCCGTTTCGCCCACCAAGGAGCACGCTCATGGCCAACCTGGCTCAGGCCCGCACCGACGAGGATCTCGACCTGTCGACGCTCGCCATTCCCGATCACGCGCGCATGCCGCCCTTCTCGCTGACGATGGCGTGGTGGGCCGTGTGCAGCGCGGTGTTCTACATCGTCGTCGGCGCGACGCTCGCGCTCACCTACGGCGCGCGCAACGCGCTGATCGGCATGGCGCTGTCGGTGGTATCGTACGGCGCCGTCAACACGATCATCAGCCGCTACGCGATCCGCACCGGGCTGTCGGTCGCGCTGTTCTCGCGCGTGCTGTTCGGCAGCGCGGGCGCCGCGCTCGCGACGCTGATCTTCTTCGCGACGGCCATCTACTACGCGGTGTTCGAAGGCTCGGTGATCGCGATTGCCGCGCATCACCTGTTTCCGGCGCTCGACTACAAATGGGCTGCGCTGCTCGTCGTCGGCTACAGCGTGCCGCTCGTATTCGGCAGCGTGCAGCACTGGCTCGACAAGTTCAACGGCGTGCTGCTGCCGTTCTACCTGCTCGGGCTGCTCGCGGCGGTCGGGCTCGCGACGGCCGAATACGGCTATCACGCCGCGTGGCTCGACGTCGGCCCGGCCGGCGGCGCGCCGGCCGGTGGCTGGTGGCACTGCTTCGTCTACTACATGGGCGTGTGGGTGCTGATGATGTTCACGTTCGACTACGCGCGCTTCGGCCGCAGGCAGGACGCGCGCTATCACGGCCGCTGCAACTTCGGGATGCCGTTCTACCTCGTCACGTTCCTGCTGAACGGCGCGGCCGGCATCTATCTGGTCGGCACGATTCCCGGGCTCGGTACGCTGTCCGAAGTGTCGGTCGTGCTCGCGCTGCTGAAGCTGATGGGGCTGTGGGGCCTGCTGTTCGTCTGGGTCACGCAGTCGCGCATCAACACCGCGAACTACTACCTCGCGACGGTCAACATGCAGGCGTTCTTCCAGAAGGTGGCCGGCCTGCGCGCGCCGAAATTCGTATGGGCGCTGGTGGTCGGTGCGGTGGTCTATGCGCTGATGATGGCCGACATCTTCTCGCGGATCCTGCAGGCGCTCGCGTATCAGGGCATCTTCGTCGTCGCGTGGGTCGGCGTCGCGCTCGCGCATATCCTGTCCGCGCGCTATGGCGAGCTCGTCGGCGACGACGTCGAATGCCGCGACGCGCATGTGCCGACCTTCAATCCGGGCGGGCTCGCCGCATGGTTCGCGGGCGCGTTCGCCGGGCTCGCGCTGAACCAGGCGAGCGGGTTTGCCGCGTCGCTGTCGGCGCCCGCAACCTTCGCCGTGTCGTGGCTCGTCTACCGCGCGCTGCTCGGCAGCGCGAAGCGGACCTGGTTCGTGCGGAACACGTGACGGCGCCGGAACGACCGCATCAGACGTGCTGCGCGGCGCCGTCGAGCGTCGCGCGCACCTTCGCGACGAGCGTTTCGTCGACCGGCGCCAGCACCTCGCCGCGCGGGCGCACGCCCGAGCCGAAATGCACGGCGCGCACGCCGGTGGCGCGCACGAAATCGCCGACCGCATCGAGCGTGAGCCCCGAGCCGGCCAGCACCGTGCAGGTCGTGCCGGCGGCCTGCCGCACCATGCGCGTGATCGTCGCCACCGCGTCGAGCACCGACGGACGGCCGCCCGACGTCAGCACCGAGGTGACGGCCGGCACGCGCAGCAGCGCGTCGAAGGCGGCGTTGAGATCGCGCGACACGTCGAACGCACGATGAAACGTGAGCGCACGGCCGTCCGCGGCCGCGGCGATGCGCGCGAGCGCGTCGAGGTCGATGTCGCCGCGCGCGTCGAGCGCGCCGAACACGACGCCGTTCGCACCGGCCGCGACGGCCGCGCGCACGTCGCGCTCGATCACGCGCAGGTCGTCGGCGTCGTAGACGAACGAGCGGCTGTGCGGACGCACGATCACGTTGACCGGAATCGGCACGGCCGCCACGACGGCCTCGACCAGGCCGACGCTCGGCGTCAGCCCGCCCTCGCCGATCGCGGTCACGAGTTCGAGACGGTCGGCGCCCGCGCGGGCGGCGGCCTTCGCATCGCCGACGGTCGTGGCGATCACTTCGAGCAGAACGGAAGAAGCGGCGGTTCGGTTCATGGGCAGGGCGCGAATCGTCGGAGGGATTCGCGCATCCTAGCCGAGCGACGCGAACGGCGCCAGCGTATGGATGGCTGCGGCTGCTGCGCAGGCCGGCGCACGCGCGCATCGGGGCACGGCCTCCCGCCCGCCGCGGTGCCCCACGCCCGCCGTCGGCCCGTCGCTGCGGCGAGCCGCTCCTAATTCGCGTCGGCCTCGTCCCCGGCCCAGTCGATGTCGCCGCACAGCACGCGCTGCGCATCGCCGACCCGCACCGCGACCGACAGCGTCACGCACGGCTGCACCTCGTTGATCGACAGGTACGGGCGCGTCACCTGCACGCGCCCGGGCTCGGCGATCGCGGTGCGGAAATACGGCCGCCGCAGCCAGTTCGCGCCCTGCGCGTCCGACAGCGGCGAAAAGCGCGCCTCGCGCAGCGCCCGATCGGCGCGCAGCACGACGTTGCGGCCGGCCTGGCGGCCCTGCGCATCGAGCAGGAAGCAGCGCGCCGCGTCGTCGAGCGCGAGGAAGTTCCAGCACACCTCGTCGAGCGGCTCGCCGGCCGCGAGGCGTTCGGCCGCGCGCTCGAACGCGCGCAGGTAGGGCGCGATACGCTGCGCGTCGCGCCGCTCGCGTGCGTCGGCCTGCTGGCGATAGCGCTCGGTCAGCTCGACGATGCAGCCCGTCGCGGCCGCGCCGTCGGGCAGCCCCGGCGCCGGGCGGCCGAAGTAGTAGCCCTGCACGAAGTCGGCTTCGCACGACAGCGCGATCTGCGCCTCGTGCTCGGTCTCGATCCCTTCGACGAGCACCAGCTTGCCGGCCTCGTGCAGCAGCGTGACGAGCCCGTGCAGGATCGCGCTCGGCCCGGTGCGGTGCGCCGCGTGCGACAGCATGATCCGGTCGAGCTTGACGATGTCGGGGTCGAGCTGCCAGATCCGCTCGATGTTCGAGTGGCCCGCGCCGAAATCGTCGAGCGCGATCAGGAAGCCCTGCGCACGGAACGCGCGCACCGCATCGGCAAGCCGTTCGATGTCGTCCGCGCGCTGCTCGAGCACCTCGAGCACGATGCGGCGCGGCGGCACGCCGAGCCGCTTCAGGTTCGCGAGCAGCGCGGCGGCCTGGAACGGGTCGGTCAGCACGCCCGGATGCACGTTGAGGAACAGCCACTCGCGCTCCGCGCCGAGCAGCGCGAAATTCTCGAGATGCAGCGCCTGCGCGAGCCGGTCGAGCTGCAGCAGCTCGCCGTGACGCGCGGCGTCGCCGAACACGTCGAGCGGCGACACGGGCCGGTCGAGCGTGTCGTGCGCGCGCAAGAGCGCCTCGTAGCCGACCGCGCGCTGGTGCGACAGGCTGAATATCGGCTGGAACACGGTCGTGAGCGTCAGGTCGTGATGCTGCGTCGCCAGGCGCTCGTAGCCGGAACTCACCTCGCGCTCGAAACGGTACGGCGACGCGACGGCCGGACGCTCCTGTTGCACGATCGTCATACCTGCCTCCTCGAAGCGGTTTGCATGGGGAACGCGGCGGCTGACGAACCGGACGGCGCGCGGCATGGGAATGTCATGGATCAACCCTCGGTTTGCCGGTCGGAACCGGACGGCAGCCATGCATCAAGCAAGCTCCGTGCAAGCCGCGACCACGCCCGCCGCGCGGTTGCGCACGGCCGCCGCACCAGCGTGGCGCGGCCGCGATGCACCGTTTTGAGGCATCCGCACCGGCGCACTCGAGCGCAGCGGTCACGCCGGCACGCTAAACTCCGTACGGTCGTTTCATTTCCCGCATTCGCCGTATCGATGGAAATCGTCTTCACAGTCCTGATCCTGCTGCTCACCGTCGCGCTGTCCGGCGCGCTGACGCGCACCTTGCCGCTGCGGCTGCCGTTGCCGCTGATGCAGATCGCGTTCGGCGCGATCCTCGCCTGGCCGAAGTTCAACCTGCACGTCACGTTCGATCCCGAAATCTTCATGCTGCTGTTCATCCCGCCGCTGCTGTTCGCGGATGGCTGGCGGATTCCGAAACGCGAGCTGTACCTGCAGCGCCGCGCGATCCTGATGCTCGCGTTCGGGCTCGTGTTCATGACGGTACTCGCAGTCGGGTACTTCGCGCATTGGCTGATTCCCGAGTTGCCGCTCGCCATCGCGTTCGCGCTCGCGGCCGTGCTGTCGCCGACCGACGCGGTCGCGCTGTCCGGCATCGCCGGCAAGGGCCGGATCCCGCCGCAACTGATGCATATCCTCGAAGGCGAGGCGCTGATGAACGACGCGTCCGGCCTCGTCGCGCTGAAGTTCGCGGTCGCCGCCGCACTGACCGGCATGTTCTCGCTGCGCGACGCGTCGCTCACCTTCGTGATCGTCGCCGCCGGCGGGCTCGCGACCGGCGCGGCCGTGTCGTGGCTATTCAGCGCGGTATCGACCCGCTTCCTGAACGCCGAGCAGGAAGGCGATCCGGCCCCCGGTATCGTGATGACGCTGCTGGTGCCGTTCGCGGCCTACCTGATCGCCGAGCACTTCGACCTGTCGGGCGTGCTCGCGGCCGTCGCGGCGGGGATGATGATGAACTACACGAGCTTCTCGCGCAAAAGCACGGTCGCCTCGCGCGTGCGCGCGGAAAGCACGTGGGCGATGATCGAGTTCGTGTTCAACGGCATGGTGTTCATCATGCTCGGGCTGCAGCTGCCGCACATCATCGGCCGCGCGCTCGTCGATGCGCACCACACCAGCGACGCGCTGCTCGGCCGGATGCTGTTCAACGTCGTCGCGATGACGCTCGCGCTGTACGCGATCCGCTTCCTGTGGGTATGGCTGCTGCGCTGGTTCGCGAGCCGGCGCGCGGCGCGCCAGGGCCTCGCGGGCACGATGGCCGGCGTGCGCACGATCGCGGTGATGACGGTCGGCGGCGTGCGCGGCGCGGTCACGCTCGCCGGCGTGCTGTCGATCCCGGTCGCGCTGCGCGACGGCGTACCGCTGCCGGGCCGCGACACGGCGATCTTCATCGCGTCGGCGGTGATCCTCGTGTCGCTGGTGGTCGCGGTGATCGGCCTGCCGCTGCTGCTGCGCGGCGTGCGTTCGACACGCAATCCGCTCGCCGACGAAGAGCGCGCCGCGCGCGCGGCCGCCGCGCAGGCAGCGATTCGCGCGATCGACTCGTCGCACGACGCGATCGCGACCGACCTCGACGAATCGGGCGCCGCGCGCTGCGCGGACATCTCCGCGCGCGTGATGGACCAGTATCGCCGCCGGCTCACCGCGCTCGCCGACGACGGCCCGACGCCGCGCGCCGAAGCCAGACAGTCCGAGACGATGGAGTTGCAGATGCGGATCGCGGCCGTGCGCGCGGAGCGCTCGGCGCTGTACCGGCTGCGCAGCGAGAGCAGGATTTCGGACGAGACGCTGACGAAACTGCTGCGCGAGATCGACCTGTCGGAAACCGCGCTGTCGACGCGCAAGAAGGGCATCGTCTGACGGCGCGGTGAACGCCGGGGGCGTGCGAGACCGCACTGCCTGCGCCGGCTCGCAAGAAAAAACGGCGACGCCCTGGCGTCGCCGTTTCCACGTCCAGCCCGTCGCGCCTACTTCGCGACGACGACCGGAATCCCCTTCAGCATGCCGGCGCCCTTCATCTCGTCGAGCGCATGCTGGACGGCCGCGCTCGTCGCCGCGTCGATGCCGAGCTGCAACGCAAGCTCGCGCTCCGCGCGCTTCACGCCGGCCAGGTTGCGCAGCTTCACGTGACCGAAGCCGCGCACGCGCGCATGCAGCTCGGCAAGCTGCGCGACACGCGCCGCGTTGCCGGCCGTCGTCACGGCGAAGGCGCGCGTCAGCGTCGTCTCGTAGTCGTCGGCGAGCGCGCGCTCCATCCTGCGCTCGACGGTGCGGCCGAACGGATCGAGCCACGTGCCGCGCAGGCCGCGCACGCGCGCCATCGCGCCGAACACCGGCCACATCCACTGGCCGAACACGCGCTTGCGCGGCGCGCTGCCGTCGCGGCCGGCCTTCGCGACCGTCGGCGGCGCGAGGTTGAACTTCACGCGGTAGTCCTGCCCCGGCACGCCTTCGAACTGCGCTTCGAGCGCCGTGCGGAACGCGCCGTCCGCATAGAGGCGCGCGACCTCGTATTCATCCTTCACCGCGAGCAGGCGATAGAAGGTCGTCGCGACCGCGCGCGTCAGCGCGTCGTCGCCCTTCGCGCGCGCGGCGCTCACGAGCGCACGGTAGCGCTCGACGTAGCGCGCGCCGCCGTATGCGAGAAGGCGCGCCTCGCGATCGGCGATCAATTCGTCGAGCGTCTGCGGCGCGGCAGGCACGGCCACCGCGTGGCGCGCGTTCCACAACGCATCGAGGCCCGCCGCATCGCCGGCCGCCATCCGGCCGACCGAGAACGCGAGCTTGTTCATCGGCACCGCGACGTTGTTCAGCTCGATCGCGCGCATCATCGCGGCGAGCGACACCGGCACGAGGCCGAGCTGCCACGCGTAGCCGAGCATCAGGATGTTCGCGCCGATCGTGTCGCCGAGGAACTTCGCGGCGAGCGCCTGCGCGTCGCAGCTCGACAGGAAGCCGTCGCCGGCCGCGTGGCGCATCTTCTCGAGCAGCGCGTCCGCGTGCAGGTTCGCGTCGGGGTTCTGCACGAACGATGCGTTCGGAATCCGGTGCGTGTTGACGACGATCCGCGAGCGCTCGTGACGCACCGTCTGCAGCGCCTCGGCGCTCGCGCCGACCACCATGTCGCAGGCGAGCAGCACGTCGGCCTGCTGCGTGTCGATGCGCACCTGGTTCAGCCAGCGGTCGCTCGACGCGATCCGCACGAACGACAGCACCGAGCCGCCCTTCTGCGCGAAGCCCATGAAGTCGAGCACCGACGCGCTCTTGCCTTCGAGATGCGCGGCCATGCTGATCAGCGCGCCGACCGTCACGACGCCGGTGCCGCCGACGCCCGTCACGAGCATGTCGTACGGCGCCGCGTCGAGATGGGTCGCGGGCACCGGCAGCGCGTCGACGCGCGCGGCGAGCGCCGCTTCGTCGAACGCCGCGCCGGCGGCCTTCTTCAGCGCCGCGCCTTCGACCGTCACGAAGCTCGGACAGAAGCCGTTCACGCACGAATAGTCCTTGTTGCACGACGATTGATCGATCCGGCGCTTGCGGCCGAGCGGCGTTTCCAGCGGCTCGACCGACAGGCAGTTCGACTGCACGCCGCAGTCGCCGCAGCCTTCGCAGACCGCGTCGTTGATGAACAGCCGCTTGTCCGGGTCGGGGAATTCGCCCTTCTTGCGGCGGCGGCGCTTCTCGGCCGCGCAGGTCTGGTCGTAGATCAGCACGGTGACGCCCGGCGTCTCGCGCAGCTCGCGCTGCACCGCGTCGAGCTCGCTGCGGTGATGGAACGTCGTGCCGGCCGGGAACAGCCCGTGATGGCCGTCATACTTCTGCGGCTCGTCGGACACGACGACGAAGCGCGATACGCCCTCGGCCTCGACCTGCCGCGCGATCTGCGGCACCGAGATGCTGCCGTCGACAGGCTGGCCGCCCGTCATCGCGACCGCGTCGTTGTAGAGGATCTTGTAGGTGATGTTGGCCTTCGCGGCGACCGCCTGGCGGATCGCGAGGATGCCCGAGTGGAAGTAGGTGCCGTCGCCGAGGTTCTGGAACACGTGCTTCGTGTTGGTGAACATCGCATGCGCGGCCCAGTCGACGCCCTCGCCGCCCATCTGGATCAGCCCGGTCGTGTCGCGCTCCATCCACGACGCCATGAAGTGGCAGCCGATGCCGGCCTGCGCGATCGAGCCTTCCGGCACCTTCGTCGACGTGTTGTGCGGGCAGCCCGAACAGAAATACGGCGTGCGCTTCACCGCGTCGGCCTCGTTCGACAGGATCTGCGGCGCGACCAGGTCGACCACGCGCTCGCGGCGGTCGAGCGCCGGCTTGTGGCGCGCGAGCCATTCGGCGAACACGGGCAGGATCCGCGACGGACGCAGTTCGCCCAGCTCGGACAGCAGGCACGCGCCGGCCGCGTCGTGCTTGCCGAGCACGCGCGGGCGCGCGGCGTCCGGGCGGTTGTACAGGTAGTCCTTGATCTGCTGCTCGATCACCGGGCCCTTTTCCTCGATCACGAGCACTTCGGCGAGGCCGTCGACGAAGGTTTCGATGCGCGTCATTTCGAGCGGATACGACAGGCCGACCTTGTAGATCCGTACGCCCGCCGCGTCGAGATCGGCGACCGTCAGGTCGAGGCGGCGCAGCGCCTCCATCAGGTCGAGGTGCGCCTTGCCGCAGGTGACGATGCCGACGTTCGCCTGCGCGGACGGCGCGATCCATTTGTCGATGCTGTTGGTGCGCGCGAAGTGGCGCACCGCGTCGAGCTTCGCGGCGAGGCGCGCCTCGATCGTCAGGCTCGGCAGGTCGGGCCAGCGGTTGTGCAGGCCGCCCGCGGGCGCCGTGAAGCCCTGCGGCGCGGGCCAGTGCGTCTGCAGCGCGTCGAGATCGACGGTCGAACCCGATTCGACGGTCTCCGAGATCGCCTTGAAGCCGACCCACGCGCCCGAGTAGCGCGACAGCGCCCAGCCGTACAGCCCGAATTCGAGCATGTCGGCGATGTTCGACGGGTTCACGACCGGCATGTGCCACGCCATCATCGCGAAATCGCTCTGGTGCGGCATCGACGACGACACGCAGCCGTGATCGTCGCCCGCGACCACGAGCACGCCGCCGTGCGGCGACGAGCCGTACGCGTTGCCGTGCTTCAGCGCGTCGCCGGCGCGATCGACGCCCGGGCCCTTGCCGTACCACATCGCGTACACGCCATCGACGGTGCGTTCCGGATCGGCCTCGACGCGCTGCGTGCCGAGCACCGCGGTGCCGCCGAGTTCCTCGTTGATCGCGGGCAGGAAGCGCACGCCGCTCGCGTCGAGCAGTTTCTTCGCCTTCCACAGCTGCTGGTCGACCATGCCGAGCGGCGAGCCGCGATAGCCGCTGACGAAGCCGGCCGTGTTCAGGCCCTGCGCGGTATCGGCCGCGCGCTGCATCAGCAGCAGGCGCACCAGCGCCTGCGTGCCGGTCAGGAAGATCCGACCGCGCGTCGCGCTCAGGTTGTCGGTCAGACGGTAGTCGGAAAGGGCGGGCGTGCCGTCGATCGGCAGGCGGGCTGTCATGGGGACGTCTCCTGATTTGTGCTGTTCTGGCTGCGCGGCGCGGCGTCGGGCGACGTCGGGCCGGCGGCAGCGCGATGGCTCTATTTTTTCGCGCGCAGCCGAGAATGTTTTTTCTCATCTTGCGCGGACCGCGCGCTGGCGAGAAAAACTGCGCAGCTTTTGGCACGGATTTGAGAGAGTTCTCGCGCGGCGCCGGATGGAGCGGCGCGGCGCGCACCGCGTGGCGGCGGCGTTGCCGGTCGCGGCGACAGCGGGAAGCGGGGATGGCGGCCGCGGCCCGGAGGCAGCCGGCTGCGGGCCGTGCGGCAAGGGTTTCGGACGATCGCGGCGGCATCCTCACCGTAGGCGCGCACAGCGTTTCGAGTATCGCCGGCGGCGGGATGTCCGCATCGCCGCTCGGCGCCCGCCCTCACCGTTCGATTGCACAGCGTTTCGGGTGGTTTTCGCTCGGCGACCGGATGATGCTCACCGATGTAATTCACAGAGATGCGAGTGGTCGCTGCGGCAGGATATCCACATCGGCATCGGCCGATTCCTGCGATCGCGCGTGCGCTCACCGTGCAAATGCACAGGCGTTCGAGTGATCGGCGAAGCCGGATATCCACATCGGAAACCGGCTTCGTTCATTGAGTGCGGGTGGCATTTGATGGACAATGCGCAGCGCGGCGGGCGATGAAAATCCGCCCCTTCTCCACTCGCGTCCCGACGCTCACCGTCGAAATGCACAGCGCTTCGAGTGGCTTCGGAGGCGGGATATCCACATGCGCGCATGCGTTCGTCGGGCGATCGGCAAGCCGCGTTCGTCGCGGGAAATGCCGGTCTCGCCGAATCGCCAAAACCGGCTGCAACCGCCGGACAGCCCCGCTGCATCGACGTTGCGCGCGATCGCGCAGCGACGCTCACCTTCCGGATGCACAGGGTTTCGAGTGAGCGCGAGGGCAGGATATCCACATCGACGCCGCAGCCGTCGTTCGATCGCGCGGCCGCACGATGCGATTCACGTCAGGGAATCGTTCACCGAGGAGGTCAGTCGAGCGAAGCGCGCTGTTTTCGTCGAAATCGCCTGCCCGATATATTTCGCGCGCGGGCCGCTCGCGGAATGCGGGCTTCGATGTGATGCGGTCCCGTCCCGTTGCCGGCGCTGTTCCGTCTGGCAGCGGCGCAAGCGCGAATCCGCTCCCCGCCGCCTGTGTCATCGAACGGGTGGCGCTCCGCGTACCGTTCGTCCTCCATCACCGTCTCCTCGTCGAACCCGCTCATTGCTTTCGCCGCCCGCCTATCGGCACGTCGCCGCTACGCAGCGCGGCGGCGGTAGGTCCGTGGCGTGTCGTCGCCATTGGCTTGTCGAGCGGCGTTCCGTTCGCGGACGGCTTCACGGTCAGCGCAGGCCGCAAGGACGAATGCGGCGGCATCGATAACGCGTGGAAGGATGTGACGGGTCAGCATGGTGGCGATGACGTGGCGATGGAGTGCGCCAGCATTCTCGTACGATGAACCAACGCGACGGTCGAAGCCGGAGGCACGCCCCGCATGGCCGGCGTGCGATCGCATGCGTGCGCTCACCGTTGCAATACACAGGATGCCGAGTCGTTACGACGGGTAGATATCCACACCGCAAATCAGGCACGTCGATTCGAGCCGCAGTTCGCAGCGGCAGGCGGAAGCACCGGACATGGACCGGATCGCCTTGACGGCTCGAAACCCTTGTCGGGACGGCCTCCGCCGACCGACGTACGCACCCTCACCATCGAAATGCACAGCGCGTCGAGTCGTTTCGAGCGGAGATATCCACATCGACGCGCGCCCGCTCGCTCGGCGGCGGGCACGCGCCCGAGTCATACCCGATACCGCGAACATCCACGTCGAAATCCCCGTCCGACGGGACCGAATGCGCATCCTCACCATCGAAATGCACAGCGATTCGAGTCTCTTCACGCGCCGGATATCCACATCGCCCGCTGCTTCGTCCGCCTGATCGCTCGCGCTCACCGTCGAGAAGCACAGCAATACGAGTCTGTCCGGATCCCGGTTATCCACACCGAAACACCGGCCCGCGCTCGGTCGGCCGCTCGCCCCATCGCCGCAACGTACGGCGAAGCGACGCTCTCCGTGCCGCGGAAAAGCGCGCCCGGCACGGCCGTCACGCGACGGACGGCTCACCCTCACCGATCAAATGCACAGCGATGCGAGTCCGTTCGCGGCGCGGATATCCACATCGCGACGCCAGCTTCGCTCTACCGGACGCGCTTCGCGCCCCTTCGAGTACCGGATATCCACACGTCGCCGATACTTCGCCGGATCGCGTTCCCGTGCATCGAATCATGCGGGGGACCGGATACTACATCGAAACGGGCGTTTCATCCCGTTGAATGTTCGATGCTCACCGTTGAAAGTCACAGTTTTTTGTGTCGATTCGCGCCGCGGTTCCCTCACGCCGATCGCCGCATCGGCATCGGAAACCCCACGTGCGGGCGGCGCTGTTCGACTCGCCCGCGGCGCACCAATCTGTTCGCGCATCACTCTGCCATCCGGAAAGTCATGCAGATTCCTGCGATAGTGTTTCTATAACTAGTTATAAAAATTCACTGCGACTCATAGGCCTCCCGGACGATGTTCTCCAACGAAATCAAGGTCCGTCTGCCCGCGCGCCGCCCGCCCCTGTCCGAACCGCCTTCGCTCGGGTACGCTTGAGCATCCGGCGATACCGACACCCCGACGCGGAGGCGCGATGAAGCTCTACTACTGGCCGAAAACCCGGGCGTTCCGGGCGCTGTGGATGCTCGAGGAGATTGGCGCCGTCTACGAGCTCGTGCCGATCGACCTGCGCTCGCACGAACAGGGCAGCGACGCGTTCATCCAGGTCAACCCGATGGCCAAGCTGCCCGCGCTCGACGACAGCGGCGGCGCACCGTTCGCCGAATCGGGCGCCGTGCTGCTTTATCTGGCCGACCGCTGCCCGGATGCCGGGCTCGGCATCGCGCCCGACGATCCGCTGCGCGGCCGCTTCCTGCAGTGGATGTTCTTCACGCCGACCTGCCTCGAACCGGCGATGGCCGAGAAATTCACCGGCGCGTCGGGCAACCCGGTCGCATTCGGCTGGGGCAACATCGCGCGCGTGCAGCGCGCACTCGCGCAGACGCTCGCCCATAGCCCCTGGCTCGTCGGCGACCACTTCACCGCGGCCGACCTGCTGCTCGCCAGCACGTTGAAGATTGCGTTCGATGCGCACCTGCTGCCGCACGAAGGCGTGCTCGGCGACTACGTCGCGCGCGCCGAGGATCGCGACGGCTACCGTCGCGCGGCCGCGATCGAACAGCGCGAAGCGGCGCGCCTGCTGCATGCGTGACGCGCGCGGCCGGCGCGCCTGCACCGCGACGGCCGGGCGGCTCGCAACGCGCCCGGCGTAACGCCGTCCGCGCCGCGCCTCGTCGCGCGCGGCGGCGCGTGGCGTGTCCCGCCCCGCTATCGACAAAGCGACGCTAGGCGCGCGGCGAAACCTGCGCCGTGCCGTCCGACACTACCGTCGCGCCCGGCAGCCCGCCGTCGCCGTCCGCGTCCGTATCGGCGTCGACCGCGACGACCTCGTGAAAGTGCGTGTAGTCGATATGCGTGATGCCGTCCTCGTCGTGCATCAGATCGACATAGCGGTGACGCCAGCGGATCTGCGCGTGCGTCCACTCGTGGCGCGCCTGCATCACTTGCGCGGTCGTCTCGTCCGAACCCTCGATCCGCAGCAGCAGCGACGCCTCGCGCGCCGCGAGCGACTCGGGCGTCTCGCCGAACAGCGGGCTCGACTCGTCGATCACGTGCATCAGGTTCCAGCCGAGCAGGAAAATCGGATGCTCGCTGCGCACGAGCGGCAGGTCGTGGATCTTGCGCAGCGTGTAGCCCTCGTGCGTGGCTTCGATGCGCATCAGCCGCAGTTTCGCGCGCGCCTCCGCGATCACGTTCTGGCGCGCATTCGCGGCCCGCACCATCAGCGTCATGCGGCCGTTCAGCGGCCGGACGATCGCGTAGCGCGCGAACAGGATCTTCGCCTGCGGACGGGAAAACCGCGCGAACACGAGGCCGGTGGCCAGCGCGATGCCCGACATCCCGACGAAGATCTCGAACGTCGCGACCAGGTGCGCATAGACGGTCTGCGGATGCATGTCGCCGTAGCCGACGGTTGCGAGCGTCTCGACGCTGAAAAAGAACGCACCGGCGAAGCCGGCCGGCGACTGGTTCGCGATCGGCGCATGGCCGAGCAGGTAGAGCGTCGCGAAGCCGCCGTTGAGCAGCAGGAACAGCAGCGCGAGCGACAGGAAGAATACGGGCCAGCTCACCGTCAGCGCGCGGTGATAGAGGTCGCGCCAGCCGAGCGGCGGCATCCCGTACGCGATCACCGGGCGCGTGCCCGACCAGATCTTGCGGCCGCGGCCGCGGGAGGCTGAGGAGGACGAATCGACGTTCATCGCGCGGCGCCTGAAACAGGGAGGCGATGAGCGTAGCACGCGCGACGGCGCCCGGGAATGCGCGCCGACGCGAAGCCGGTGCGCAGCGGCGCGCGGCGGCCCGGGGCCGAGCCTGCGTAAAAAAGCCGGCCGCGTCGGCCGGCTTCGTTCGCGTCGTGCGGCGCGAGGCGCGCCGCCGTTACTTCCGGTCGACGATCACGCGATCGAAGGTGCCGCCGTCGGCGAAGTGCGTCTTCTGCGCGTTCGCCCAGCTGCCGAAGACCTGCTCGACGCTGAACGTCTTCAGCGGCTTGAACTCGGCCGCGTGCTTCTTCAGCACGTTCGCGTCGCGCGGACGCAGATGATGCTGCGCGATGATCTCCTGCGCCTCGGGCGTGTACAGGTAGTCGAGATACGCCTGCGCGACCTTGCGCGTGCCCTTCTTGTCGACGACCTTGTCGACGACGGCGACGGGCGGCTCCGCGAGGATGCTCGCCGACGGATACACGGCGTCGAATTCCGCGCCCGACGCGCCGCTGTCCATCAGCGCGACCTCGTTCTCGAACGTGACGAGCACGTCGCCGATCCCGCGCTGCGTAAACGTCGTCGTCGCGCCCCGGCCGCCCGAGTCGAGCACCGGCACGTTGCGGAAGATCGCCTTCTCGAAATCGAGCGCCTGCTGGTCGGTCGCGCCCTTCAGCTTCTGATAGCCCCACGCGGCGAGATACGCGTAGCGGCCGTTGCCCGACGTCTTCGGGTTCGCGATGATCACCTGCACGCCCGGCTTCGCGAGATCGCTCCAGTCCTTGATCGCCTTCGGGTTGCCCTTGCGCACGAGGAACACCATCGTCGTCGAGTACGGCGAGCTGCTGTCCGGGAAGCGGGCGCGCCAGTCCTTCGGCAGCAGCTGGCCGCGCTCGGCGAGCAGGTCGATGTCGTTCGGCTGGTTCATCGTCACGACGTCGGCCTGCAGCCCCTGCAGCACCGACAGCGCCTGCGCGCTCGACGCGCCGTGCGACTGCTTGATCGTGACCGTCTCGCCGGTCTTCTGCTTGTACGCGGCGGCGAAGCTCGCGTTGATGTCCTTGTACAGCTCGCGCGTCACGTCGTACGACACGTTCAGGATCGACGTGTCCGCGTGCGCGGCCGTCGCCGCCATGACCAGCGCCGCCGCGCCCGTGTGCAGCCAGCGGCCGATCCCCTTGATGCCTGCCATCGTGATATGCCCCGCTTCCAGTGTGGTGAATGTGCGTGGCGGCGCGCGCTGGCGCCGTCATCGAATCGTAAGCGGGCATTCTAGCGGCCGGGCGCGGCGCGCCTTCCAATCTGTCGTGGAATGCAAATCACGAATTCTGCTAAACCGCGCCGGCTCTCGCGCGCCTCCGCGATCCGGTGTTAAGATCGCCGCTCAGCCCACTTACGGTTCCTCCATGTCCGCTGCCCTGCGCTCGCTTCCGATCCTCGCCGCCGTCGCGGCAGGCACGCGCGCGGCCGGGCTGAAACTGAAAAAACGACTCCTCGACTGACGGGGATGTCGCGTCCCGTCAGGCGAATGCCGGACGGGATGCCCGCAGGTCGTTTCTTTCTCCTCGCTTGCACGCCTCGTTCCGGCTCTGCGCCGGCGGAACGGTTCCCACCACGCCGTTTCCACCATGAGGCTTTGCATGCAAACACGTTTCGAAGGTATCTGGCTGCCGATCATCACGCCGTTCCACCACGGCGAAGTCGACCACGCGGCGCTCGCGCGACTCGCGCGCCACTATGCGGCCGCGGGCGTCGCCGGGTTCGTCGCCGGTGCGACGACCGGCGAAGGCGTGCTGCTCGACGCACGCGAGCAGGATGCCGTGTTCGCGACGCTGCGCGACGCGGTGCCGGAACTGCCGGTCGTCGTCGGGCTCACCGCGAGCGCCACGCATTTCGCGGCCGCCCGTGCACGCGAACTCGCCGCGCTGCGCCCCGACGGGCTGCTCGTCACGCCGCCCGTCTACGTGCGGCCGACCCAGGACGGGATTCGCCGCCACGTCGAGACGATCGTCGATGCGGCCGACCTGCCGGTGCTCGTCTACAACATCCCGTACCGCACCGGCGTGAACGTCGAACTCGACACGCTGCAGGCGCTCGCGCGCGATGCGCGCGTCGCCGGCATCAAGGAATGCGGCGGCACACTCGAAAGGATGAGCCGGCTCGTGCACGACACGCCGCTCGCGGTCTTCTCCGGCGACGACAACCAGAACTTCGCAGCACTCTGCGCGGGTGCGCACGGCACGATCGCGAGCAGCGCGCACGTGCTGCCCGAATGGCACGTGCGGATCCATGCACTGCTGCGCGACGGACGGCTCGCCGACGCGCGTCGCCTGTCGGTCGCGCTGCAGCCGCTCGTCGCGGCGCTGTTCGCGGAGCCGAACCCGGCGCCGGTGAAGGCCGTGCTGGCCGCTCAAGGGTGGTGCAAGGACGGCTTGCGGTTGCCGTTCGTGCCGGCGAGCGACGCGTTGCGACAGCGGCTCGCGGCAATCTGCGCGTCACTGCAGGAGACCGGGCGGAACGTCGCGGCGGCTTAGGCGACGGCGGCAGCGCGTGACGAAGCGTCGGCAACGACGGGGAGATGTCAGTCCTGCAGACTGTTTCAAACCGTCAGAACCAGCGATGCGCCGTACCGCGCGAGATGGCCGTCGGCAGTGACGAGCCGCAGGGGTTCGTGGCGCGCCTGCGCGACGAGCAGGCGATCGAAAGGATCGCGATGGTGCCGCGGCAAATCACGCACGGCCGCGCCATGCGCGGCCCGGACCGGCAGTTCGCGGAACCCGCTCGAGCCGATCGCGCGGCTCAGCCGGTCCACGTCGACATCGAGCTTCCCCGGTCCCGCCTTGATGGCGACTTCCCAGATACTTGCGCGGCTGACGAATCGCTCGTCAGCCGCGCAAATCAGTCTGCGCGCCCGCATGCCGAGCTTGCGGTCGTCCGTCACGATCCAGAGAAAGATGTGCGTATCGAGCAATAGCCGCGTCAGCGCCCTTCGAAAGCGTCCAGCAGATCGTCCGGCAGCGGCGCGTCGAAGTCGTCCGGGATCCGGATCTGATCGCGCAGGACCCCGAACCGAACGGGCGACGCGGCTGATGCACTCCATTCGGCCGAAGCCTGCTGGCTCGACAACGAGGCATCGGCGCGTTGCAGCGAATCGGTCCTGATCTTCGGCGGGTTCGTGTCTTGCATGATGATCTCCGTTGCATGGTGATCACCACTCTAGTCAGATTTCCCCGGTCGGGCCACCTGGCCGGATGGGATATCAGGACCGATCGGCGGTTCGGCTGCGCGTTCGAGAACCGTCGCTCAGGCCGCGAGCGCAGCCAGCGGCGCATTCGTCGCGTCGCGCACCGCCTGCGTGACGATCCGCGCGAGCTGGTCGACCGTCGGCGTCGCCGACGACGCGCGCCGCAACAGGATCAGCGGCAGGCTCGGCAGCTCCGGCAGGCCGAGCGATGCGGCGTCGAGCAGGCGCACCGACGCAGGCAGCCCGTAGCGCGAGCGCACCGTCAGCCCGAGGCCGGCCGCAGCGGCCGCCCATAGCCCGGCAAGGCTCGGCGTCGTGAACGCGACGCGCCACGGCACGCCCGCGCGATCGAGCGCATCCGTCGCCGCCCCGAAAAACCGGCACGGCCGGTCGAACACGACCAGCGGCAGCGGCTCGCCCGGCGCGGGAACGGTCGCGCGAATATCGGCTTCATTCGATGCGTTCGATGACGTCACGGCCGTCCCACCGGCCGTCCAGCTGGCCGTCCCGACCCAGCGCATCGGCACCTGCGCGACCGTCTCGCTGTCGATCCCCGCCCGCGACACCAGCGTCGCCGACGCCGGATCGCCCCACACGAGCGCAAGATCGAGCTGGTTCGCATCGAGCCGGTCGAGCAGGTCGGCATTGCGCGCGACCCGCGCCTCGATCCTCACCTTCGGATGCGCGCGCGCAAAACGCCCGAGCACGTCGGGCAGGATCGCCTCGCCGAAATCCTCCTGCAGGCCGACCCGCACCCATCCGTCGAGATTCATGCCGCGCACGGCGGCCGCCGCCTCGTCGTTCAGTTCGATCATCCGCCGCGCATAGCGCAGCATCGCGTCGCCGGCGTCGGTCAGTGCGAGCCCGCGCCCGGCTTTCACGAACAACGGCGTGCCGGCCTGTTCCTCGAGCTTGCGGATCTGCGCGCTCACCGCCGACGACGAGCGCGCGACGCGATCGGCCGCCTTCGCGAAACTGCCGAGATCCACGCCCGCGACCAGGCTGCGCAGCGCGGCGATGTCGAAGTTGGGCCGTGCCGATGCGCTATCGGCCGCCACGCGCACCGCGTCGTCGTGCGCGACAGGAAATCCGGACATTTCAATCATCCCGTTTTATCGAACGATTCATCAAAAACTTTCCGATTTTCAGGATGAATGTAGGCCACCACACTGTGACTGTCAATTTCCAACCCGGCCTGCCGTCATGGACACCTCGCTTACCCTTTCCCGCTGCGCGCCCGCGCGCGGCCCCGCCCATCGCTGGCGCGTGCTGGCGGCCGGCGTCGCCGCGAACATGAGCTTTTCCGCGGCCGCCGCCGGCATTCCGACCACCGCCGTGTGGATGCGCACGGCCTATCACCTCGACAACGGCGCGCTCGGTCTCGTACTCGGCGCGCTCGGCTTCGGCGTCGCGCTGTCCGAGCTGCCGTGGGGAATTGCCGCCGACCGCTTCGGCGACCGCCGCGTGCTGCTGACCGGGCTCGTCGCGACCGCCGCGATGCTCGCGCTGATGGCCTGTGCGATCGTGCCGACCCCGCACGCGACACCGCCGCTCGCGCGCGTGGTCGCGATGATGGGCTGCGTCGGGCTGCTCGGCGGCAGCGTCAACGGGTCGAGCGGGCGGGCGGTGATGCGCTGGTTCGGCGAGCGCGAACGCGGACTCGCGATGAGCATCCGCCAGACGGCCGTGCCGCTCGGCGGCGGTGTCGGCGCGGCGCTGCTGCCGTGGCTCGCGTCGCGTGCGGGCTTCGCCGCGGTCTATGGTGCGCTGATGCTGCTGTGTGCCGCCGCGGCGACGCTGACCTGGCGCTGGTTGCGCGAGCCGCCCGCCCACGCGGCCGCAGCCGCCGCGCCCGGCAGCGGCGCCGCTCCGCATCCCGCCGCACCGCAACCGGGGGCCGCGCGCAGCGCGCCGCCGCTCGCGAATCTCGCCGTCTGGCGGATCGTGATCGGCATCGGCGCCCTCTGCGCGCCGCAGTTCGCGGTGCTGACGTTCGCGACGGTGTTCCTGCACGATTTCGGCCGGCTCGACCTTGCCGCGATCAGCGCGACGATGGTCGCACTGCAACTCGGCGCGATGGCCATGCGCGTGTGGAGCGGCCGCTACACCGACCGGCACGGCAACCGGCGCGCCTACCTGCGCGGATCGGTGCTCGTCGCGGCCGCCGCGTTCGCGTTGCTCGCGGCGGCGGTAGCCGGCAGCCCGCGCGTGCCGTTCGCCGCGATCGTCGCGATCCTCGTGTTCGCAGGCATCTGCGTGTCGGCGTGGCATGGCGTCGCCTATACGGAACTGGCGACGCTCGCGGGCGCGAACCACGCAGGCACCGCGCTCGGAATGGCCAACACGATCGTCTATCTCGGGCTGTTCGCGACACCGCTGGCGATTCCGCCACTGCTGGCCGCCAGTTCGTGGAGCGTCGTGTGGCTCGCGGCCGCCCTGTGCGCGGCCGCGACCTGGCCGCTGTTTCCGCGGCAGCAGCACTAGCGGGCGCGCACGCGCGGGCCGCTCAGAACTGGTACACCGCCGTCAGCGTCGCCGAGCGGCCGTCGCCGAATTCGACCGCCGACGACCGCGACGCGTTGCCGAGCTGCTGCCGCACGCGCTCGACATACGCGCGGTCGAACACGTTGTCGACGTTCAACTGCAGGCGCAACCGGCGATTCACGTCATGGCGCGCCATCAGGTTGTGCACCCAGTACGCGCCGAGCATCCCGTCGCCTTCGGCCGTCACGTTGCGGCGGCCGACGAAATGCGAACCGTAGCCGAGCGTCCAGCCGGCCGGCAGCCGGTAGGTCGTCCACAGATTGAATGCGTGCCGCGGCGTGTTGCCGAGCATCTGCCCGACCCGACGCGGCGACGACGGCGACTCCAGCGTGACGCTCGCCAGATACGTGTAGTTCGCGAACACGTCCCAGTTCGGCGTCACCTTGCCGGCCGCGCCGAACTCGATGCCGCGCACGCGCTGCCGCCCCGCGAGCGCGTAGCTGCCGTCGGCCATCCGCTCGCGTGCGTTGTTCTTCCGGGTCTGGAACAGCGCGCCGTTCAGCGCGAGACCCGCGAGCCCTTCCCACTTCGTGCCGAGCTCGATGCTCTCGCTCTTCTCCGGCGACAGCCCGCCCGTCGCCGCGCTCACGCCGGAGCCGGTCGTCACCAGGAACTCGGCCGACGGATTGAACGACGTGCCGTATGCGACATACACGCGGCCGTTGTCGGTCGGCTTGAACACGAGCCCGGTGCGCGTGCTGAGGTGGCGATCCGATGAATCGGCGCGCTCGGTCGGCTTGCCGGCCGGCGTGCTCGCCGAACGGCCGTCGATCCAGTCGTGCCGCAGCCCGACGTCGACATCCCAGTATCGGCCGAACGAGATCGTGTCGAACGCGTAGAGCGCCTTCACGGTGAGTGCCGTGTCGTTGCGCGCGGTGTCCTGTCGGCGCACGGGGCCGTGCCACCAGCCGGGCGGCGCGGTCAGCGCATAGCCCTCCGCCGGCCACGACTTCGCAAGCCCGTACGAATAGGTCGTGCGCCCGTAGGTTTCCCGAGAAATCTCGAACCCGGTGACCAGCGTATGGCCGAGCCCGAACGTGCCGAATTCGCTCGTGACGTTGGTCTGGTTGGCCCACATCGCCGTCGACGAATCGCGGCCGTAGCCCTGCGGGCCGGCCGGCTTGTAGCGCCCGGGCGGCATCCCCTTCAGGTTCGCGTGCGACGCGGAAACCACCGTGTCGCGATGCAGGTGCGCATAACGGCTCAGGTTCTGCAGCTTCACGCGCGGCGACACGTCGTGCTCGGCCTTCACGGTCAGGACGTTCGACGTGATCCGTTCGCGGTCGAGGTTGCGCCAGCCGAAGTAGCGGTCGCGCGACACGCCGCCCAGCACCTGGCCGTTGAGCGCGGGCAGCCCGTAATCGGGCAGGTTGTTGTCGTACTGGTGGAAGTAGCCGAGCGTGACGCGCGTCGGCGTGCCGAGGCCGAATGCGAGCGTCGGCGCGACGCCCCAGCGCCGCTTGCGGATGTCGTCGCGGCCCGGCACGTCGTTGACGTGCGCCATCGCGTTGAGCCGGAACGCGGTATGGTCGCCGAGGCCGGGCAGCGGCCGGTTCAGGTCGAGCGTCGCACGCCGGCGGCCGGACGTGCCGAGCGCGGCGCCGGCCTCGGCGAACGCGTCGGCTTTCGGCGTCTTGCTGATCAGGTTCACCGAGCCGCCTGTCGTGCCCGCGCCGCCGAACACCGAGTTCGGCCCCTTGATCACCTCGACGGCCTCGACGTTGAACAGGTCGCTGCGGTTGTTCTGCGCGCTGTCGCGCAAGCCGTCGAGCTGCAGGTTCGCGTTCACGTTGAAGCCGCGGATGTTCACCATGTCGCCCGAGCCGCCGCCGCCCTCGCCGGCGTTGAACGTGATGCCCGCGACGTTCGACAGCGCGTCGCGCAGGCTCAGCGCCTGCTGCTCGTCGAGCAGTTCGCGCGGCACGACGGTGATCGTCTGCGGCACGTCGAGCAGCGGCGTCGCATATTTCGCCGACCCCGACCGGTCGACGCGCGAGCCGGCATCGCGATCGCCGTGCACGAAGATCGGGCTCAGATGCGTCGCGCGGCGCGGGTCGGCCGCCTCCGCACCGGCCGGCGCGGTCGCACAGGTCATCATCGCGAACGCGACGGAAGCGGTGCCGCGACGCGGCGGCGTCGGGCTCGACTGGATACGGCGACTCATGCGGACTCCATAATTAAACGAGAATGGTTCTCATTCAATACAAAAGCCCGTCGCAACGCAATCGGACACGTTCGAATTTCACCGGAAAACGCGCGCGAGTCCGATGCCGTGACGCGCACCGCAGCCGCCGCGCCGTCCGTCAGACCGCCTCGCGCGCGAGCGCGCGCTGCGCGGCGGGCCGCTGCATTTCGCGCGCCGCATGCGCGCTCCATGCCCGATGCCGCGTCATGTCGAGCCCGATCGCGACGCCCCAGCGATACAGCACGAGCAGAAACGGATCGACGATCGAATGACCGCCCGGCTCGGCCCATGCGCGCCCGTCGGCCAGCAAGGCTTCGATCGACGCATTCGCCGCGTCGATCACGCCGCGCCCGTGCGCGCTGATCGCGCCGTGCAGCGCGGCATCGCCGGCGAAGCGGCCGGGCCGCCACAACGCGCCGTAACCGACGCCGTGCACCCAGCCGACCAGCCACGCAAGCCATTCGTGGCAGCGCGCCTCGCGCAGCGGATCGTCGAGCGGCAGCAGCTGCGCATCGGGGTGGCGGCGCGCGAGATAGGTGAGGATCGCCGGCGTTTCGGTCAGCACGCGCGGCTCGCCCGGAATCGCGAGCGCAGGCACGCGCGCCTTCGGGTTGATCGCGAGATAGCGCGCGCCGAGATTCTGCTGCTGCGCGACGGAGACGATCTCGGTGTCGAACGGCGCACCGGTTTCCTCGAGCGCGATGTGGGCGGCGAGCGAACACGCGCCCGGCGAAAGATAGAGGAGATAGGCGTTCATGATTGCGTTGTCCGTCGGACCTGTGGAACACGGAACCGAGTGTAGGAACGCACGAGCGCCTGCCGCAAACGATGAATTGTGGCGCGCGGGCATTAGTGCTACTAATACCCGCTTATGAAACGCATCCACCTTCCTCCGCTCCAGACGCTGCGAGCCTTCGAGAGCGCCGTCCGGCTGCAGAGCTTCACGCGCGCGGCCGATGCGCTGGCGCTCACGCAAGGCGCCGTGAGCCAGCATATCCGCGCGCTCGAGGCGCAGCTCGGCTATCCGCTGTTCACGCGCGAGCGCAACGGCGCGACGCCGACACACGCGGCCCATGCCCTCGCGCTGCAGGTCCGGCTCGGGCTCAGCGTGCTCGAACGCGCGTTCGAACCGACTCGCGCCGCACGCGGCCGGCCGCGCGCGCACGACGTCACGCTGAACGTCAGCGTGCTGCCGAGCGTCGCCGAGCGCTGGCTCGCGCCGCGCCTGCCGCGCTTCGCGGCCGCGCATCCGCACATCGCGATCGTGCTGCATCCGGACGCCACGCTCGCGCCGCTGCGCAAGCGCGACCGCATCGATGTCGCGCTGCGCTACGGCCCCGGCACGTGGCCGGGCGTCGTCGCCGAGAAGCTGATGAACGAGACGATCTTCCCGGTCGCCAGCCCTGCCTATCGCAATCGCGACGGCATCGCGCCGCGCACGCCGGCCGATCTCGCGCGCGCGACGCTGCTGCGTCATCCGGCGCAGCCCTGGGAGCCGTGGTTCCAGGCCGCCCGCCTCGATCTCGCCGAATCGGCGCGCGCGCCGCGCTTCACCGATGCGAACGCGCTGATCGATGCGGCGCTGAAAGGGCGCGGCGTCGCGCTCGCGCGCCGCTCGCTGATCCTCCCCGAGCTGGCGGCCGGCACGCTGGTGCGCGTGTCGACGGTGCGCGTGACCGACGTCTATGCGCACTACGTCGTGTGGCGGCCGGACCATCCGCACGAAGCGGCGATCCGCACGTGGCTCGACTGGCTGCGCAGCGAAGTGCGGCGCAGGACGCCGCGACGGTGACACGCCGATACGGTGACACGCCGACACGGTGACGCGCCGACACGCCGACACGCCGACACGCCGCGAAAGCCCGACACGCGAAAAGTTGCAGGTACGCCGGTCCGGTTGCCGCGCGAGATACGGCACAACATCCGCGCCGAAGTCGCGTGAACGCGCACATCTCGCACGCGCCCCGGCCGCGCTTCGGGAGAACGCAGCCGCGCGCGGCCAGCGCATCGCGCCGCCCACGCCCATCGCCCGCACTCACACGCTCGTCGCCTCCGCCAGCTTGTCGAGCGTGATCGGCAGGTCGCGCACGCGCACGCCCGTCGCGTGATAGACGGCGTTGGCGATCGCGGCCGGCACGCCGGTGATGCCGATCTCGCCGATGCCGCGAATGCCGAGTGAATTGAAGTGCGTATCGCGTTCGTCGACGAAGCTCACGTCGAGCTCGCCGATGTCCGCATTCACCGGCACGTGATACTCGGCGAGATTCGCGTTCGTGAAGCGGCCGTGCCGCACGTCGAGCCGCGAGCCTTCCTCGAGCGCGGTGCCGAGCCCCCACACGATGCCGCCGATCAGCTGGCTGCGCGCGGTCTTCGCGTTGAGCAGGCTGCCGACGCTGTACACGCCGACGATGCGCGGCACGCGGATCGTGCCGAGCGCCGCATCGACATGCACTTCCGCAAACACCGCGCCGAACGAATGAAACGCATAGCGCGCCTTCTCGTCGCCGGGCTTCGTCGTCGCCTGCGCGTCGATCGGCCGGCCGCCTGCGCGGGCGATCACCGCGGCGGCCGGATCGCGTCGCGACGGATCGGCACGCAGCATCACCCAGCCGCCGTCGACGGTCACGTCGTCGGGCGCGGCGCCGTGCAGCGGCGAGCCGGCGTCGGCGATCGCCATCGCGATCAGCTTCGCACGCGCCTGCAGCGCCGCCTCGCGCACGGCCGGCGCGACGCTCGCCGCCGACTGCGAGCCGCCCGACACCGGCGCGCGCGGCAGGCTCGAATCGCCGAGCTCGAAGCGCACGTTCTGCGGCGCGAAGCCGAGCGCGTCGGCCGCGACCTGCGTCATCACCGTATAGGTGCCGGTGCCGATGTCCTGCGTGCCCGACGCGACCGTCGCGGTGCCGTCGGGCAGGATGCGCGCGATCGCCGACGCCTCGCTGCGATTCGCCGGATACGTCGCGGTCGCCATGCCGAGGCCGATCAGCGTGTCGCCGTCGCGCATCGTGCGCGGCGCGTTCGTGCGGCGCGACCAGCCGAAGCGCTCCGCCCCGGCGCGATAGCACGCGCGCAGCGCCTTGCTCGACCATGGCTTGCCGTCCTGCGGATCGACTTCCGCGTAATTGGCGAGGCGCAGTGCGATCGGATCCATGCCGAGCCGCCATGCCAGTTCGTCCATCGCCGATTCGAGCGCGAACGAACCGGGCGTCTCGCCGGGCGCGCGCATGAAGGTCGGCGTGCCGACGTTCAGCGACACGATCCGGTGCGTGGTCGCCTGGTTCGGCACCGCGTACAGGATCCGGGACGGCATTCCGCACATCTCGGTCCAGTCCTCGAAGGTCGAGGTGGTGACGATCGAATCGTGGCGCATCGCCGTCAGCGTGCCGTCGCGGCGCGCGGCCAGCACCAGGTGCTGCTCGGTGCGAGGCCGGCCGCCGACCGGGCCGAACATCTGCGGGCGCGTCAGCGCGAGCCGCACCGGCCGACCGACCTGCTTCGCGGCCATCGCGCACAGCGACACGTGCGACCACGACGAACCCTTGCAGCCGAACCCGCCGCCAAGGAACGGCGAGATCACGCGCACGTTCTCCGGCGCGATGCCGAATACCGCGGCCACCGCCGTGCGCGCACCCGACACACCCTGCGTCGAATCGTGCAGCGTCAGCATCGGCCCGTCCCAGTGCGCCATCGTCGCGTGCAGCTCCAGCGGATTGTGATGCTGCATCGGCGTCGTGTACGTCGCATCGACGCGCACCGCGCCTTCGCGCAGCCCCGCATCGACATCGCCGCGCTGCGTGTCCATCGGCCGGCCCTGCTGGCCCGGCGGCACGCGCGCGCCGGCTTTCGCACGCGCGAAGTCGAGCGTCGCGTCGCTCGCGCGATAGCGGATCCGCAATGCGTCCGCGGCGGCGCTCGCCTGTTCGAGCGTCTCGGCAACGACCACCGCGACGGGCTCGTTGCTGTAGCGCACGACGTCGTCCTGCAGCAGCGTAAGCCGGCGTCCCGCCGGCGGCGACAGCGGCGGGCGGCCGCCGCCGGGCAGGCGCATCGCATTCTCGTGCGTCATCACGAGCAGCACGCCGGGCATCGCGCGTGCATGGCCCGCGTCGATCGACGCGATGCGGCCGCACGCGATCGTGCTCGTCACGAGCACCGCATGCGCGAGACGCGCACCGGGAAATTCGGCCGCATAGCGCGCACCGCCCGTCACCTTCAGCACGCCGTCGACACGGTCGAGCGGCTGGCCGGTCAGCGTATTCATGCGACACCTCCCTGTTGCGCCGCGGCCAGCTTCACCGCGCGCACGATCGCGCGTTGCGCGAGACCGACCTTGAACGCGTTGCCGTCGAGCGGGTGCGCATCGCGCAGCGCGAGCGCGGCCGCTTCGCGCAGCGTCGCATCGGTCGGCGGCCGGCCCGCGAGATGCTGCTCCGCCGCGCTCGCGCGCAGCGGCTTGTGCGCGACGCCGCCGAGCGCGATCCGCGCTTCCGCGATGCGCGCGCCGTCCATCCGCAACGCCGCCGCCACCGACACCAGCGCGAACGCATAGCTCGCGCGATCGCGCACCTTCAGGTAATGCGCGTGGTCAGCGAAGCCCGGCGCAGGCAGGTCCACCGCGGTGATCAACTCGCCCGCCTCGAGCGTCGTGTCGAGGTCGGGCCGCTCGCCGGGCAGCCGGTGAAACGACGCGAACGGAATCTGCCGCTCGCCGCGCGGGCCGCTCACGCGCACCACCGCATCGAGCGCCGCCAGCGCGACGCTCATGTCCGACGGATTCACGGCGACGCACTGCGCGCTCGCGCCGAGGATCGCGTGCATCCGGTTGTCGCCGCCGATCGCCGCGCAGCCGCTGCCCGGATCGCGCTTGTTGCATTGCGCGAACGCGCGATCGTAGAAGTACGGGCAGCGCGTGCGTTGCATCAGGTTGCCGCCGACGGTCGCCATGTTGCGCAGCTGCGCCGACGCGCCGGCCAGCAGCGCCTGCGACAGCAGCGGGTAGTCCGTGCGCACGCGCGCATGGTCGGCCGCATCGCTGTTGCGCACCAGCGCGCCGATGCGCAGCCCGCCGCCGGGCAGTGCATCGATCGTGTCGAGCCCCGCGATGCGCGTGATGTCGATCAGCGCGACCGGCCGCGCGACGCCGCCCTTCATCAGGTCGAGCAGGTTGGTGCCGCCGCCGATGAAGACCGCGCCCGGCCGCTGCGCCGCACGCACGGCGCCGGCCACGTCGCTCGCCCGTTCGTAGGAAATCGCTTCCATGCCGATGTCCTCCCGCACCTACGCTTTCGCCGCGTGCACGGCGCGCACGGCGGCGACGATGTTCGGATACGCGCCGCAGCGGCACAGATTGCCGCTCATGCGTTCGCGGATCTCGTCGTCGGAAAGCTGCACAGGGCGGCTGCGCACGTCGCCGGTGGCTGCGCTCGCCGCGCCCGCGGCAAACTCGTTGAGCATCGCCGTCGCCGAACAGAGCTGCCCGGGCGTGCAGTAGCCGCACTGGAACGCGTCGTGTTCGATGAAGGCCTGCTGCAGCGGGCTCAGCGCGCCGTCGCGCGCAAGGCCCTCGACGGTCGTGATGCGCTGGCCGTCGTGCATCACCGCAAGCGTCAGGCATGCGTTGATGCGCCGACCGTCGACCAGCACCGTGCACGCGCCGCACTGGCCGCGGTCGCAGCCCTTCTTCGTGCCCATCAGCCCCGCGTATTCGCGCAGCGCATCGAGCAGCGTGACGCGCGGTTCGAGCTGCAGCGTGTAGGTGCGTCCGTTGATGTCGAGGCGCACCGGCTGCGGCGGGATCGCCGCGCGATGCGGCGGCCCTGCGGCCGGCGCGGGTTGCGCCTGCGCCTGCAGGTGCGGCGCGGCGCCGACCGTCGCGGCCGCCGCCGCGGATTGCAGGAAGCGCCGGCGTGCGGCGCTCGACGGCGTCTCGACCGGCTTCGACGCAGGGCCGCAAGGCCCGGGCCCGCTCGACGATGCGCTCGCGCCGCACGCCGATTCGGATGAGACAGGTATGGATCGATCGCTGGACATGGGTTCTGCTCGCTCCATGATTGAGGGATGCAGAGGGATCGGCCGCGCACCGTTCGACCGCGCGCGGGCGCTGCATGCTCGTCCGCATGCACACCCTTGCGCATAGCAATTCCGGTGCCGCGCCGATGCGCGCGCAAGCGCGCGCCACTCCATGAAACTGCGCGCAACATGCGGGAAAGTAAAGCGTGCGACCTGGCTTTTCTGCATGATGGCGCGACGATGTCGCACGGCTGGCGCGCAACTGACCGCGGCCTGTCGAAGCGGCAAGAAACACGGCGCGGTGCGCCCCCCGGTAAATGCGTCCGGCCCGCGCGGCGCGCCGGGAAATATTGCCGCGCGCGCCACGCTCGCAGCCGCGAAAGCATGGAGTCAGGATTCCGAAAGCATACGTCGATCACACGCGCGTCGCGCACGATTCACCGAAACGTCGCATCGCGCCGGCATACTCGAAATCGTTCCCGATTCACTCGCCCGGAGAAAATTCATGCGTCGCGTTGCCTTCGTCGTCGTTCTTTGTGCCGCCGCCTTCGTCGCCGCATGCAGCGACGACGCGCCGCACGACGCGCACGCGACCGACGCCTCGCAGCAATCCGGCGGATCGGCCGGCCCCGCGAACGCGTTCAACAGCGAACCGTCGTCCGCGAATGCCGCCGCGTCGGATGCCGCGCCGCTCGCGCCGCCGGTCGTCCACTATCCGCCCGACGACGACGACGATGCGAAGCCCGCCGCAGACGCATCTGCGTCGAGCGCCGCCGCGTCGGGCGCCGCCGCGTCGCCGTCGCACTGATTCCGCCGTTCCCGTCCCCGCTCGCAGAACCGAGGTGAATAACATGACGTCATCCAGCCGCCGCCGTTTCCTGCATACCGTCGCACAATCCGCGGGCGCCGCGGTCGCGCTCAACGCGTTTCCCGAATCGATCCGCCGCGCGCTCGCGATTCCGGTCGCGCGCGGCACCGGCACGATCCGCGACGTCGAACATATCGTCGTGTTCATGCAGGAAAACCGCTCGTTCGATCATTACTTCGGACACCTGCGCGGTGTGCGCGGCTACAACGACCGCTTCCCGATCGCGCTGCCGAACGGCAAGCCGGTGTGGTACCAGCCGTCGAAGGCCGACCCGTCGAAGCCGGTGCTGCCGTTCCGGCTCGACACGAAGACCACCAGCGCGCAATGCCTCGGCGCGCTCGACCATTCGTGGGCGCTGACGCACGCGGCGATCGACGGCGGCCGCTACGACCAGTGGCCGGCGAACAAGACCGACATGACGATGGGCTATCACGTGCGCGAGGACATCCCGTTCCACTACGCGCTCGCCGATGCCTTCACCGTCTGCGACCAGTACTTCTGCTCGCTGCCGGGCCCGACGCATCCGAACCGCGCATACCTGATGACCGGCACGATCGATCCGACCGGCAAGTTCGGCGGCCCGCTGCTCGACAACGCCGACTACGTCGACGGCGACCTGCCGCCCGCGTACCAGCTGCTGTCGTGGCAGACCTTCCCCGAGCGGCTCGAGGCGCGCGGCATCTCGTGGCAGATCTACCAGCAGGGCCTGACCTGGGCCGACCCGTACAACGGCAACTACGGCACGAACATCCTGCAGAACTTCGCGAACTTCATCAATGCGAAGCCGGGCTCGTCGCTGTACCAGCGCGCGCAGACGGTGCGCACGCTCGACAACCTGAAGGACGACGTGATCAACGACCGGCTGCCGCAGGTGTCGTGGCTGCTGCCGCCGGCCGCGTTCTCCGAGCATCCGAAGTACACGCCCGCGTATGGCGCGAACTACACGTCGCAGATCCTCGACGCGCTCACCGCGAACCCGGACGTCTGGCGCAAGACCGTGCTGTTCATCATGTACGACGAGAACGACGGCTTCTTCGACCATATCGTGCCGCCGCAGCCGCCGACCTCGGCCGCGCAGGGCGCCTCGACCGTGACGACCGACGGCGAGCTGCATACGGTCGTGAACCCCGGCCGCGGCGGCAGCTATACGGCCGACGGGCTGCCGTACGGCCTCGGGCCGCGCGTGCCGATGACGGTCGTGTCGCCGTGGACCAAGGGCGGCTTCGTGTGCTCGCAGGTGTTCGACCACACGTCGGTGATCCGCTTCATCGGCGAGCGCTTCGGCGTCGACGAGCCGAACATCACGCCGTGGCGCCGCACGGTCTGCGGCGACCTGACCGCCGCATTCGACTTCCGCTCGTCCGACGCGAGCTTCCCGCCGCTGCCCGACACGAGCCAGTACCGCACCATCGCGGACCAGCAGTGCACGTCGCAGCCCGCGCCGACCGTGCCGGCGACGCCGTCGCCGATCGATCCGCAGGAACCGGGCGTGCGGCCTGCACGCGCGCTGCCGTACGAACTGCACGTGAATGCGAGCCTGATCGGCGCGAACAAGCTGCGCATCGAGTTCGCGAACCGCGGCATCCAGGGCGCGCACTTCAACGTGTATGCGGCGAACCGCACCGATGGCCCGTGGCGCTACACGGTCGGCGCGCGCCGCGTGCTGCATGCGGATTTCGACGTGACCGTGACGAACGGCGCGTATGCGTTCTCGGTGTACGGGCCGAACGGCTTCGTGCGGATGTTCTCGGGCGACGTGTCGGATTCGACCGCGCGCCGCCGCAACCAGGCGCAGCCCGAAGTGAAGGCCGGCTACGACATCGCGAACGGCAACCTGTACCTGAAGCTGCGCAATCACGGCACGGGCCACGTGACGCTGACGCTGACCGACAACGCGTACGGCGCGCCGACGCGCCAGGTCACGCTGCACGGCGGCGACGAGCACGTCGAGCAATGGGCGCTCGCGTCGAGCCACCACTGGTACGACGTGACGGTGAGCGACGGCGCGAACGGCACCTTCTCGCGCCGCTTCGCGGGCCACGTCGAGAACGGCCGGCCGAGCTACTCGGATCCGGCGGCCGTGCAGCCCGTGTCCGCGTCCTGAGCGCGAACGCGCGCGTGGTGCGGCGCAGGCCGCGCCGCGCGACGGTCGGACTCAGACCGCGTGCGCGAGTGCGCGGTCGATCAGTTCGGCCTCGAAGCCGTCGTCCGCCTCGCGAAAGCGCAGCGGTGCCGCGCAGTGCACGAGCGTATCGACGAAGTACTTCGCGCGCGGCCACGGCCCGAAGCCGGCCGCGGTATTGATGTGTCCCGCGTCGCCGAGATTGACGAACGCGCTGCCGAGCCGTTGCGCGAGCGTGCGCGCATCGGCGAGCGGCATCCACGGATCGGTCTCGCTGCCGATCACGATCGACGGCACCGCAAGCCGGCGCGCGTCGAACGGCCCCGCAAACGTGAATTTGTGCGGGCTCGCGGGCGCGACGAGCAGCACGCCCGCGACATCGGCCGCCTGCGGCCACTGCGCAAGCGCATGGGCGGCCGCGAGGCAGCCGAAGCTGTGCGCGGCGAGCACGAACGGGCCGCGCTCGCGTTCGAGCAGCGCGCGCACCGATTGCGCCCAGCGCGCGAGATCCGGCGCGTCCCAGTCGTACTGCTCGACGCGCAGCGAGCGCGGGAACTGCCGCTCGAGCCAGGTCTGCCAGTGAGCGCCCTCGCTGCCGTGCAGGCCCGGAACGGTCACGAGCCGCGGCGGCCACGCCGATTTGCTGCATGCGCGCATGATTGCCCTCGCTTGCTTGAAGACGGGTTTCGATTGTGGCGCGCCGCGCGCCGCGGCCGAACCAATATTTTGTGCTTTGCTTGTGCGCGGGGCCGGCCAGCCGGAGCCGACCGGCCGGCCGGAACAACGCGCAACACGCCGCGACACCGTAGAATGTGGGCTTCCCGCCAGCCATGCATGGAGCCGGACCGGGCGCCCGCGCGCCCGCCCCGGCTGTCAGGAGACACCCGATGTCCGCTACGCCTTCCGGCGCGCTGCGCCCGTTCCATCTCGCCTTTCCCGTGTCGAGCCTCGCCGATGCGCGCGCGTTCTACGGCGGCCTGCTCGGCTGCCCCGAGGGCCGCAGCTCGGATCACTGGGTCGACTTCGATTTCTTCGGCCATCAGCTCGTCGCGCATCTCGCGCCGCACGAAACGGGCGCGAGCGCGGTCAACCCGGTCGACGGCGACGACGTGCCGGTGCGCCACTTCGGCGTCGTGCTGTCGATGGACGAATGGCACGCGCTCGCCGAAAAGCTCCAGGCCGCGCACACGCGCTTCGTGATCGAGCCGCATATCCGCTTCAAGGGCGAGGTCGGCGAGCAGGCGACGATGTTCTTCCTCGATCCGTGCGGCAACGCGCTGGAATTCAAGGCGTTCGCCGACATCGGCCAGCTGTTCGCGAAATGAGCGCATGAAGATCCTGTTCCATTCCCCGCATCAGGAAGCCGCCGCATGGCGCGACGAACTCGCGCGGGCGCTGCCGGAGGCCGAACTGCGCGCGTGGCAGCCGGGCGACACGGCCCCGGCCGACTACGCGCTCGTGTGGCGCGCGCCGCGCGAGTTCTTCGCGCCGCGCGACGGCCTGCGCGCGATCTTCAATCTCGGCGCGGGCGTCGATGCGCTGCTCGCGCTCGACCACGCGCATCCGGGCACGCTGCCGCGTCACGTGCCGCTCGTGCGGCTCGAGGATTCGGGCATGGCGCAGCAGATGATCGAATACGTGACGCACGCGGTGCTGCGCTACCTGCGCCGGTTCGACGAATACGAGGCGCTGCAGCGCGCGCGCCGCTGGCAGGCGCTCGAACCGCATCCGCGGGCGAGCTTCACCGTCGCGGTGCTCGGCCTCGGCGTGCTCGGCGCGCAGGTCGCACGCGCGCTCGCCGCGCTCGGCCTGCCCGTGCGCGGCTACAGCCGCAGCCCGAAGCAGCTCGACGGCATCGAGACGTTCGCGGGCGAGCACGCGTTCGACGCATGCATCGACGGCGCGAAGGTGCTCGTCAACCTGCTGCCGAGCACGCCCGACACCGACGGCATCCTGTGCGCGCGCACCTTCGCGCGGCTCGCGCCGGGCGCCTATCTGGTCAACGTCGCGCGCGGCGCGCATCTGGTCGACGCCGACCTGCTCGACGCGCTCGCAAGCGGCCGGATCGCCGCGGCGACGCTCGACGTGTTCCATCGCGAGCCGCTGCCCGCCGATCATCCGTTCTGGGCCGCGCCGCGCATCACGATCACGCCGCACAGCTCGGCCGAGACGCTGCGCGCGGAAGCGGTCGAGCAGATCGCGGGCAAGATCCGCGCGTTCGAGCGCGGCGAGCCGGTCGGCGGCATCGTCGACTACGCGCGCGGCTACTGAATTCGCCCATACAGCAAACAGGAGACAACCATGAGCTTCCCCACCGCCGTCAAGATCGTCGAAGTCGGCCCGCGCGACGGGCTGCAGAACGAAAAGACCTTCGTGCCGACCGACGTGAAGATCGCGCTCGTCGACAAGCTGTCGCGCGCGGGCTTTCGCAACATCGAGGCCGCATCGTTCGTGTCGCCGAAATGGGTGCCGCAGATGGCCGACGGCGCGGACGTGATGGCCGGCATCGAGCGCCGCGCGGGCACCGTCTACTCGGTGCTCACGCCGAACCTGAAGGGCTTCGAGAATGCGCTCGCCGCACGCGCGGACGAGGTCGTGATCTTCGGCGCGGCGAGCGAAGCGTTCTCGCAGCGCAACATCAACTGCAGCATCGCCGAGAGCATCGCGCGCTTCGAGCCGGTCGCGAAGGCCGCGAAGGATGCGGGCCTGCGGCTGCGCGGCAGCGTGTCGTGCGCGCTCGGCTGCCCGTACCAGGGCGAGGTGCCGGTCGCGTCGGTCGTCGACGTCGTCGAACGCTTCGCGGCGCTCGGCTGCGACGAGATCGACATCGCCGACACGATCGGCGTCGGCACGCCGAAGCGCACGCGCGAAGTGCTCGCGGCGGTCACGCGCGTGTTCCCGCGCGAGCGCCTGTCGGGCCACTTCCACGACACCTACGGCCAGGCGCTCGCGAACATCTACGCGGCGCTGTTCGAAGGCATCGAGATCTTCCACGCATCGGTCGCGGGCCTCGGCGGCTGCCCGTATGCGAAGGGCGCGACCGGCAACGTCGCGACGGAAGACGTGCTGTACCTGATGCAGGGCCTCGGCATCGACACCGGCATCGATCTCGCGCAGGTGGTCGCGGCCGGCGACTTCATCTCGAACGCGATCGGCCGCGCGAACGTGTCGCGCGCCGGTCGCGCGCTGCTCGCCAAGGCGCAGAACGCGGCCGACGCCGCGAACTGCGTCTGACCCGATATCCGACGGATTCCTGAACATGACGACACCCGCTTCATTCGACACCCTTCCCGATTCCGCGCGCCGCGTCGCGCTGCTGCTGCGCGAGCGCGGCCATTCGAAAGACATCGTGATGCTCGCCGAAACGGGCAAGACCTCGGCCGAAGCCGCGGCCGGCCTCGGCTGCTCGGTCGCGCAGATCGCCAAATCGATCCTGTTTCGCCGGCAGTCGGACGGTGCGCCGGTGCTGGTCGTCGCGAGCGGCGTGAACCGCGTGGACGAGAAGAAGGTCGCCGCGCAGGTCGGCGAAGTCGGCCGCGCCGACGCGAAGTTCGTGCGCGACAACACCGGCTACGCGATCGGCGGCGTCTGCCCGATCGGCCATCTCGTCGAGCCCGTCACGCTGATCGACGCCGACCTGCTCGCGCTCGACAGCCTGTGGGCCGCCGCCGGCCATCCGCATGCGGTGTTCAACCTGTCGCCGCAGGAACTCGTCACGCTGACGGGCGCGCCGGTTGCGGATGTCGCGCTGCGGGACCCGGCATGAGCGACGTGGCGGTGCCGGTCGGCGTGGTGGGTTCGCCCTGCACCGACGTATGCCGGATCGATCCGCGCACCGACTGGTGCGCGGGTTGCCTGCGTACGCGCGACGAGATTCGCGCATGGCGCAGCTGCGACGACGACGCGCGACGCGTGGTGCTCGCGCGGCTCGATGCGCGGCGGCGCCTGCTCGCGCGCAGCGGCGAATAAAAAAAGCCGTTCGGCCTGTCGGGCGAACGGCATCGAGATCGGAATCCTGTGAACGTGATCAACGTCACAGCCGGCATGATACGAGCGACGCCGCCGGCTCGCATCGGGTGTTTCCCTACAACTTCTTACAGTGTCTTTCGAGCGTGCGCGCGGCCGTCCGGACGGCCCTCGCGCGGCGACGGCAGCGCGTAGCGGCAGGCCGGATCGCCCGTCCGTTTCAGCCGCCGACCGCCGCGCGGCGCGCGGGCACGATGCGCCAGCCGAGGTTCACGCCGGCTGCCGCCAGCAGGATCAGCAGCGCGCCGAACACCTGCGTCCACGCGAGCGTCTGCCCGAACGCGAAGTGATCGACGGCGATCGCGACGACCGGATAGACGAACGACAGCGCGCCCGTCATCGCGGTCGGCAGCTTCTGGATCGCGCCGTACAGCAGCACGTACATCACGCCGGTGTTCACGACGCCGAGCGCGACGAGGTCGAGCCACTGGCCGGCTGTCGCGGGCAGCGTGTCGAAGTGCGCGAACGGCGCGAGCATCACGATGCCGATGCCGGCCTGCAGCAGCGCGAGCAGATGCGGCGGCGTGCCCTTCAGATGCTTGGTGACGATCGACGACAGCGCGTACAGGAAGGCCGCGCCGAGCGACAGCGCGACGCCTTCGAGATATTCGCCGGGCACCGCGAGCACGGCCGGCTCGACGCGCACCACGCAGACGAGCCCGACGAACGCGATGCCGAGCCACGCGAGCGTCGACGCGGTGATCCGTTCGCGGAACACGAGCGCGCCGAGCGCGATCAGCATGAACGGCTGCGTGTTGTACACGGCCGTCGCCATCGAGATCGACGCGCGCGAATAGGCCGCGAACAGCAACAGCCAGTTCGCGACGATCGCGATGCTGCCGAGCGTCGCGAGCAGCAGCATGCGCGGCGAGAACAGCCGGCGGCGCAGGAAGCCGAGCGCCGCGCAGACGATCGCGAGCGTCGCCGCGCCGAACAGGCAGCGGAAGAACACGACGTTCGTCAGCGGTTGCTGCGACGACATCACGAGCCAGCCGATCGTGCCGGACATCATCATCGCGACGACCATCTCGGCGGCGCCGCGGCGGATTTCGTTCGAGGCCATCATGGACTCCTGGAAAAGAGCGGGGATGACTTCGATTCTAGGAACTTGCTTTCGGCAAAACCACGACTAGACTGAAGTGAATCGACCGATTTACCTTCGAAAGCAAAGCGATCATGCCGAAACGCCTTTCCCCTCCCGCCGTCGCATCGCTCGATGCGACCGACCGCGCGATCCTCGCGGCGCTCGCCGACGACGCGCGCATCGCGACCAGCGAGCTCGCGCGGCAGATCGGTCTGTCGGCGCCCGCGACGGCCGACCGCGTGCGGCGGCTCGAGGCGCAGGGCGTGATCGCCGGCTTCACCGTCGATCTCGACCCGCGCGCGCTCGGCTACACGCTGCAGGCGATCGTCCGCGTGAAGCCGCTGCCGGGCCAGCTCCATCTCGTCGAGGACGTGCTGCGGCGGATTCCCGAATTCGTCGAATGCGACAAGGTGACGGGCGACGACTGCTTCATCTGCCGGCTCTACCTGCGCACGATCGAGCACCTCGACGACATCCTGTCGAAGGTGACCGAGCGGGCGGAAACGAGCACCGCGATCGTGAAGTCGACGCCGGTGCCGCGCCGGCTGCCGCCGCTCGCCGAAGACGACACGGCGCGCCGCTAGGCGCCGCGCCGGCGGCATTCACACCGCGCGCCCGCTCACACGGCCGGTTCGCGCGCGTCGAAGAACGCCAGCAGCTCGTCGATCAGCGCGCCCGGCGCTTCTTCCGGAATGTAGTGCCCGCAATCGAGCGCACGGCCGCTGACGTCGCGCGCGACGCGCCGCCATTCGTCGAGCGGATCGAAGCAGCGGCCGACGATCCCGTGCTCGCCCCACAGCACGCGCAGCGGGCAGGCCACCTTGTTGCCGCGTTCGAGATCGGCGCGGTCGTGCTCGAGATCGATCGTCGCCGACGCGCGGTAGTCCTCGCACATCGCATGCACGGCGCCCGGCTGCGCGAGCGCCGCGCGATACGCGTCGAGCGCCTCGGGCGCGAACGGCGCGAGCCCGGCCGAGCGGTTGCCCATCACGCGCTCGATATACGCATCGGTATGGCCGCCGATCAGCGTCTCGGGCAGCGGCTCGGGCTGGATCAGGAAGAACCAGTGGAAATACGCGGTCGCGAACGCGCGATCGGTCTGCTCGTACATCGCGAGCGTCGGCGCGATGTCGAGCAGCATCATCCGCTCGACGGCCGGCGCGTGATCGAGCGCGAGCCGATGCGCGACGCGTGCGCCGCGATCGTGCGCGCATACGTGGAACTGGTCGAAGCCGAAATGCCGCATCACCGCGACCTGGTCGGCCGCCATCGCGCGTTTCGAATACGGCGCATGCTGCGCGTCGCTCGGCGGCTTGCCCGACGCGCCGTAGCCGCGCAGGTCGGTGGCGATCACCGTGAAATGCTTCGCCAGCGTCGCGGCGACGCGATGCCAGATCATGTGGGTCTGCGGGTGACCGTGCAGCAGCAGAAGCGGCGGCCCCGCGCCTCCTTTGACACCGAAGATGTCGGTGTCCTGCACCGTCACGCGAAACGGTGCGAACGCGTCGAACGACATGGTTTGTTTCTCGTTGGTTTGTTATGGCGGCTATTGTAGGAGCGTGAGTGCGCGATCTGAGCGGCGCAGCAGCCCGAACCCGTAGAAAGAGAGCACTCACTCGATTGCCGCCGCACCGCGCGTTTTGCTAAGCTCGCGTAGAATCGCACGACCGTTCGTATTAATATGAGCCAGCGGACCCGATCCGCGACTCGCGACTACACTCGGGATGCCGGTCGGCGCACGCCGCCGAAGCGCCGGACCGGGTCGATCTTGGAGACTTCACATGGCATTGCCCGCCGTCCTGCAGAACCTGACCTTGCCCGTCATCGCGTCGCCGATGTTCATCGTCAGCTACCCCGAACTCGTGCTCGCGCAATGCAAGGCGGGCATCGTCGGATCATTTCCCGCGCTCAACGCGCGCCCGGCCGAGCTGCTCGACGAGTGGCTCACGCAGATCCAGTCGGAACTCGCGGACCATCGCTCGAAGCATCCCGACGCGGTGATCGGCCCGATCGCGGTCAACCAGATCGTCCATCAGTCGAACGTGCGGCTCGAGCATGACGTGCGCGTGTGCGTCGACCACCGCGTGCCGATCTTCATCACGAGCCTGCGCGCGCCGGCGCGCGAGATCGTCGACGCGGTGCACAGCTACGGCGGCATCGTGCTGCACGACGTGATCAACCTGCGCCATGCGCAAAAGGCGCTCGAAGCGGGCGTCGACGGGCTGATCCTCGTCGCGGCCGGCGCGGGCGGGCATGCCGGCACGACGTCGCCGTTCGCGCTGGTCGGCGAAGTGCGCAAGATCTTCGACGGCCCGATCGTGCTGTCCGGCTCGATCGCGAACGGCGGCTCGATCCTCGCCGCGCAGGCGATGGGCGCCGACCTCGCGTACATGGGCACGCGCTTCATCGCGACGCAGGAAGCGCACGCGGTCGACGACTACAAGCGCGCGATCGTCAACGCGAAGTCGGCCGACATCATCTATACGAACCTGTTTACCGGCGTGCACGGCAACTACATTCGCGAGAGCATCCAGAAGGCGGGCCTCGATCCGGATGCGCTGCCCGAATCGGACAAGTCGAAAATGAATTTCGGCGGCGACAAGGCGAAGGCGTGGAAGGATATCTGGGGCGCGGGCCAGGGTGTCGGCCTGATGGACGACCTGCCGGACGTCGCAACGCTCATCGCGCGCCTGAAGGGCGAATACGACGCTGCGAAGGCGCGGCTCGGCATCGCGCGCTGACGCAGGCGGCGGCAGTCGCCATCCCCCGTCACGTCGGACGAAACGACAACGCGAACCCTGCGGTTCGCGTTTTTTGTTCGTGCGGCGAAGGGAAAGGCGGTTCAGCCCGCGCGCTTGATCCGCGTGATCGGCAGCACGCGCAGGCGCGATTCGATCGACGGGCACAGCGACTGCCCTTCGAAACGCGCGGCAAGGAAATCGACGAACGAGCGCACCTTCGCCGATACGTGGCGACGGCTCGCATACACCGCATAGATCGGCAGTTCGCGCGGCGGTATCGCGTCGATCAGCACGGGCACCAGTCGCCCGGACTCGATATCGTCGCCGACCACCTCGGTGCCGAGCAGCGCAATGCCCGCGCCGCCGAGCACGGCCGCGCGCAATCCCTCGAGATGGTTGACGATCAGGTTGCCGCTCAGCGTCACGCGCGACGCGGCGGCCGCGTCGTTCAGCATCGAGTCGAGCATCGTCGCGTTCGAGTCGCGGCGCAGGTAGTTGTGGTGCGCGAGATCGGCGATCGTCTCGGGCGTGCCGTGCTTGTCCAGATACGCCGGCGAGGCGACCAGCAGGATGTGCGCGGTCGCGATCTGGCGCGCGACCAGCGACGACGACTTCAGCCCGCTCGGCGCGGCGCGCACGGCGACGTCGTAGCCTTCGTCGATCAGTTCGACCACGCGATCGGACAGCGTGATCTCGACCGTCACGTCGGAAAAGCGCTCCGCATAATCGGTGACCGCCTGCATCACGTGCCGCAGCCCGAATGCGGACAGCGACGTCACGCGCAGCCGGCCCTGCGGCACCACGCTCGCGGCGCCGACCGCCTGCCCCGCTTCGTCGAGTTCGGAGAGCGCCTGCACGAGGCGCTCGTAGTATTCGCGTCCCGCCTCGGTAGGCGCGACGCGGCGCGTCGTACGGTGCAGCAGCCGCGCGCCGAGCTGCTGCTCGAGATGCATGACGTGCTTGCTCGCCATCGCCGCGGACATCTGCATGCGCTCCGCCGCGCCGACGAAGCTGCCCACTTCGACGACGTATCGAAACACATTCATGCTGACGAGGGTATCCATCGAACTAGCTCGCAATTCCTGGGAATCATGCAATTACGAGATAGGGTAACAAAGGCGAAGAAATAGAAAGGTCAAGAAAGGCAAAACGGCGCCGCGGGTTGCGGCGCCGTTTCGGGCAAAAAATCGGGGTGCGGAACGCGCGGCGCGCAGGCCGCGCGCGCGGGGCTCAGAATTTCGCGCGGATGCCGGCGCCGAACGTGTTGCCGGTCGACAGGCCGCTGATGTGGTCGTTCATGTACGCGGCATAGACGTCGGTGCGCTTCGACAGCGGGTAGTCGTAACCGACGGCCCAGGTCTGGCGCGTCTGGTCGAGGCCGCCCGAGTCGCGCGAGTACGCGTACGACGCCATCGCGTTGCCGACGCCGAGCGGCACCGACACGCCGCCCTGCGCGGTGTTCACGTGCCAGCTGCCGGCGACCTGGTCGTTCTTCGTATACATATACTGGCCGAACAGCTTCACGAATTTCAGGTCATAGGTCGCGCCGACCTGCGCGATGCCCTGGCTCTTCATCCCGGCCACGAGTGCGCTCAGATCCTGCGGGCCGTTGTTGAAGTTCACGTACTGGTAGACGGCGGTCGCCGCGAACGGGCCGTTCGCGTAGTTGAACTGCGCGCTCCACTTCTTCGAGCGGTTGTCGCCGGCCTGGTTGCCGAGCGCGTACATCGCGCCGAAATTCAGGCCACCGAACGACGGCGACGTATACGACAGCGCGTTGTTCCAGCCCGAATCGCCGACTGCGCCCTGGTCGCTCGGATAGGTCGGGAACGTGCCGAGGCCGAGGAACACGTGGTACACCATCGGCGAGAAGGTGTACGAGTCGTAGAACGGGTTGAACAGGATGGTCGACAGGAACAGGTGCGTGGTCAGGCGACCGGCCGTCACCGTGCCGTACGGCGAGCTGACGCCGACGTACGCGTTGCGTGCGAAGAACGTGTCGCCCTGGAAGCGGCCGAACTGGCCGTTTTGCGCGCGGAAGAAGCTTTCCAGCGTGAAGATCGCCTTGTAGCCGCCGCCGAGGTCCTCGGCGCCGTGCATGCCCCAGTACGACGTCGACATCCCGCCGCCGCTCACGTTCCATGCGCGGTTGCCGCCCGGGAACTTGGTCGCGCCGACCCATTCATCGACCTGGCCGTAGAGCGACACGCTCGATTGCGCATGGACGGGGGCGGTGGCGGCCACACAGGCGGCCGCTGCGATCAGCTTGACGGACGTGCGCGACGCACGGCGGGCGAATGCTTTCATGGGATCTCCAGGTTTTGTCGATTTGTCGATAAATGGCGCGAGCGTTGTTATCGGAGCCGATGCTTGCGTCGTGTGGGGCGCAGCCATCTTTACGGATCATTCGTCCGGTCAAAATTGCGTCCGCTTATTGCGGGTATAGCGGCAGCATTAACTTTGCGAAGGCGATACGTGGCCGGCGCGAGGGGCGGCGGCCCGGCGCGGAGCGTTCGCGCGACCGGACGGCCGCGTGGCGCACGCGTGCCGGGCGCGAAAGATAGCGCAATGCGGCGGGAAAATCAGCGGAAATCTGCGCGCGACTGTGGCGAATTCGCATCAGCCGGCGTGGGGAGGGGGAACGCGGTCGCGTTCAGTTGCGGTAGAACGGCGAGAAAAACGGCGAATGCGCAGGCTCTTCCTGCGACCGGGGCGGCGGCATCGGGCGGCCGCCGCGCTCCTCGTTGTAGCGCGCGACGTCGGCGCGGATCGAGCCGGCGCGCAGCGGCAGGTTGCCGCCAGCCGGCGGACGCGGCATCTGGCGCGCGTCGGCGCTGATCGGGCGATACGGGCTCTGCGCGGCGTAGTGGCCGTACGACGGCGTCGGCCGCAGGCCCCAGCGGGAACCGGCGCCGCTGACGCCACCCGGCACCGCGAGACGCACGCCGCCCGGCGGCGCCGCGCGACGCCACACGGGCGCGCCGCCGGCCGGCTGGCCGTACGCGCGCATGTCGCCGCCGCCGAAGCCGTGGCCGCCGAACGCATAACCGCCGCCATGCGGCGGCTGCGCGAGCGCGAGCGGTATCAGCAATGCGCCGAGCACGCCTGCCGCCCATCGTCCGATCTTCCGTTTCACCCGTTCCGTCATCATTCAGTGCCAGTTCCTGCTCGCCGCCAGCCGTTTCCGGCCGACACAAGCCTTTCAGCAGTAATTTATGAGCGGGCGAAAAACGTGTCGAGCCAAAAAATGTTATGTCGCGGGCATCGGTGTAACACCATGTTACTGCTAGGTTTTTTCACCTCGGGGCGTGATCGCGGCAGAACATTCTTCTGCCGTTTTACGCATCGGCGGGCATGCGCGGCCGGGCCGCTTGGCATGCACCTGATTCATCAATCGATTCGCACAATGAATTTGTGTATTGAATGATCAACCGGGAAAATAGCCGGATTCGCGCGCGATGCGCGCCTTCGTCGTTTCCGTTGAGATCCTGATGGCCCGTCCCCGTTTTCTTCCCGACAACTTCACGCTCGCGCTCGTCGGCACCGTCGTGCTGGCGAGCCTGCTGCCGTGCCGCGGCCCGGCCGCGCATGCGTTCAACTGGGCGACCAATATCGCGGTCGGCCTGCTGTTCTTCCTGCACGGCGCGAAGCTGTCGCGCGAGGCGGTGATCGCCGGCGCGACCCACTGGCGGCTGCACACGGTCGTGCTGCTCAGCACGTTCGCGCTGTTCCCGCTGCTCGGCCTTGCGCTGAAGCCGGTGCTGCAACCGCTCGTCACGCCGGCGCTGTATGCGGGCGTGCTGTTCCTGTGCACGCTGCCGTCGACGGTCCAGTCGTCGATCGCGTTCACGTCGATCGCCAAGGGCAACGTGCCGGCGGCCGTCTGTGCGGCTTCGGCGTCGAGCCTGCTCGGGATCTTCGTCACGCCGGCGCTCGTCGGGCTGATGATCACGTCGCAGTCGGCCGCGGCCGCATCGCCGTGGAGCACGGTCGGCAGCATCGTGATGCAGCTGCTCGTGCCGTTCATCGCCGGCCAGCTGCTGCGGCCCGTGATCGGCGGCTGGATCGATCGCAACCGCGGTGTGCTGCGCTTCGTCGACCAGGGCTCGATCCTGCTGGTCGTCTATGTCGCGTTCAGCGAGGCCGTGAACCAGGGGCTGTGGCACCAGATGCCGGCGCGCGCGCTCGGCGGCCTGCTCGTCGTGAACCTCGTGCTGCTCGCGATCGCGCTGCTGCTGACGGCGTTCGTCGGCAAGCGGCTCGGCTTCAACCGCGCCGACCAGATCACGATCATCTTCTGCGGCTCGAAGAAGAGCCTCGCGGCCGGCGTGCCGATGGCGAAGGTGATTTTCTCGTCGCACGCGGTCGGCGCGATCGTGCTGCCGCTGATGCTGTTCCACCAGATCCAGCTGATGGCGTGCGCGGCACTCGCGCAGCGCTGGGGCGCCCGCGACCTTAGCGGCGAGCGCGACGAGGGCGACGCGAGCGCGGCGCCGCGCACGCTGAGCGCGGGCAAGCGCTGACGCACCCGGGCGCAGGCGCACGCCTGCGCGTCCTCGCCCGCGCGGCCGGTACACGGCCAATACGCGGCCGGTACGCGATACGACGCACCAACATCGCGCATCGCGTCACACAATCTTCATTCAACTCTGCGCGTGCGCTGCCGTTAAGTCGTGGGTCCCGTCGTTTCGGCCGCCACGCTCATGCCCGCGCCCCCTCCCGCTTCCGCTGCCGCCGGCAGCACCTCGCGCCTGATCGCGGATCGCGCGCTCGCCGCCGTGTTCCAGCCGATCGTCGACCTCGGGTCGGGCACCGTCGTCGGTTACGAAGGCCTGATCCGCGGCCCTCAGGGCACCGAGCTCGAGCCGCCTGCCGCGCTGTTCGCGCAGGCCGCGCGCGAGGGCGAGACCATCGCGCTCGAACAGGCGGCCGCGCTCGCCTGCCTCGATGCGTTCGCGGCGCTCGGCTGCGACGGCAAGCTGTTCCTCAATTTCAGCGCGGGCACGATCCTGCAGCTCGCGCGCGAACGCGAGCGCGCCCGCATGCTGCTCGGCCGCGCGCGGGTCGGCGCCGAACGCATCGTGATCGAGCTGACCGAGCAGAACGCGGCGACCGACGTCGCGCACATCGTGCCGGCGATCGCATCGCTGCGCGATGCGGGCATCCAGTTCGCGCTCGACGACTACGGCACCGCGAACGCGAGCATGAATCTGTGGCTGCGCCTGCACCCGGACGTCGTGAAGATCGACCGCTTCTTCATCCATGACATCGCGCGCGACCCGCTCAAGTTCGAGGCCGTGAAGGCGATGCAGCATTTCGCGCACGCGAGCGGCGCGAAACTGATCGCGGAAGGCATCGAGAACGAATGCGACCTGATCGTCGTGCGCGACATGGGCATCTGCTGCGTGCAGGGCTTCCTGCTCGGCCGCCCGGACGCCCGGCCTTCGCGCGTCGTCGCGCCGGCCGCGCGCGACGCGATCCGCGCGCCGCACATCGCGGTGTTCCCCGGCGCGACGCGCGTCGCGCGGCCGGCCGGCACGATCGCCTCGAAGATGCTGGTGCCGGCGCCGGCGCTGCCGCGCGACGCGACCAGCAACGACGTGCTCGACCTGTTCAACCGGATGCCCGACCTGCACGCGGTTGCGCTCGTCGAGCGCGGGCGGCCCGTCGCGCTGGTGAACCGCCGCGGCTTCATCGACCGCTTCGCGCTGCCGTACCACCGCGAGGTGTTCGGCAAGAAGCCGTGCCTGCAGTTCGCGAACGACGCGCCGCTGATGATCGAGAACTCGACCACCTTCGAGCAGCTCGCGATGCTGCTCGCGAGCCATGACCAGCGCTATCTGGCGGACGGCTTCGTGATCACCGAGCATGGCCGCTACGTCGGGCTCGGCACCGGCGAGAGCCTGGTGCGCGCGGTGACCGAGATGCGCATCGAGGCCGCGCGCTACGCGAACCCGCTGACGTTCCTGCCCGGCAACATCCCGATCAGCGCGCACATCGACCGGCTGCTCGCGCGCGACGCCGGCTTTCACGCGTGCTACGTCGACCTGAACCAGTTCAAGCCGTTCAACGACCAGTACGGCTACTGGCAGGGCGACGAGGTGCTGAAGTTCGCCGCGACGGTGCTGGCCGGCGTGTGCGATCCGCAGCGGGACTTTCTCGGGCACGTCGGCGGCGACGATTTCCTCGTGCTGTTCCAGCACGACGACTGGCGGTCGCGCGCGCTCGCCGCGATCGAACGCTTCAACGCGGGCGCGCAGCTGTTCTATACGCAGGCCGACCGGCAGGCAGGCGGCCTGCGCGGCGAGGATCGCCACGGCAACCCCGCGTTCTTCGGCTTCGTGACGATGGCGATCGGCGCGGTCGGCGTGCCGGCCGGCGCACACGGCGCGAAGCGCTATGGCAGCGACGAGATCGCGTCGGTCGCCGCGCTCGCGAAACGGCGCGCGAAGCAGCAACCCGGCGGGCTCGCGGTGGTCGATCTCGATGCGGGCCGCGCGGCGCTGCGCGAACGCGGCGAGCCGGGCGGCACGATCGCGCGCTGAACCGTGTGGGGCGCTGTTTCGGGGACGCGTTGCACTGCTGCCTTGCTGCCTTGCTGCCTTGCTGCCTTGCTGCCTTGCTGCCTTGCTGCCTCGCCGCGTTGCCGCCTTGCCTCCCCTTCCCGGATCGCACCACGCGGGCGGCCTCCGCTGTGCGTCGCGCAGCAGCCGGCCACCCCACCTCCATCCGCACCGCCGTCGACCCAATTCCGGCACACGTCGCCCGCCTGTGGCCCGCATCGAGCGCGCCTTCGCGCGTTCACCTTGCCTTTTTCGCCTTTTGTTTAGTATTTTTAGTAACGTCGTTTTCGCTGATTAGCACGTTAAAACGCACTATTTGCGGGTATTCCCCGGTTATCCGGCCCGTTTTCCCCAACAAGTTTTACTATACAATCGCCATCACCCTAAACAAACCGGATCCCGAACGATGGGCACCACCATTCGCGATGTGGCGCGGGCGGCAGAGGTCTCGATCGGCACCGTCTCCCGTGCGCTGAAAAACCAGCCCGGCCTGTCGGAAACGACGCGTGCGCGCGTCGTCGAGATCGCGCAGCGACTCGGCTACGACTCCGCGCAACTGCGGCCGCGCATCCGCCGGCTCACGTTCCTGCTGCATCGTCAGCACAACCGCTTTCCCGCCAGCCCGTTCTTCTCGCACGTGCTGCACGGCGTCGAGGACGCGTGCCGCGAGCGCGGCATCGTGCCGACGCTGCTCACCGTCGGACCGAACGACGACGTGCTGCGCCAGATGCGCCCGCACGCGCCCGACGCGATCGCGGTGGCCGGCTTCATCGAGCCCGAGACGATCGAGGCGCTCGCCGCGACCGGCCGCCCGCTCGTGCTGATCGACCTGTGGGCGCCCGGGCTGCGCTCGGTCAACATCGACAACGCAACGGGCGCGGCGCTCGCGATGCGCCATCTGCTCGCGACCGGCCGCTCGCGGATCGCGTTCATCGGCGGCTCGCCCGCGCACTACAGCATCGCGCAGCGCGCGATCGGCTACCGACGCGCGTTCTTCGAGGCCGGCCAGCTGTTCGATCCCGCCTACGAAGTGACGATCGACGCGGGGCTCGATCCCGACACCGGCGCCGCGCGCGCGATGCAGCAGCTGCTCGACGCGCCGGGCCCGCGCCCCGACGCCGTGTTCGCCTACAACGACGCCGCCGCGCTCGCCGCGCAGCGCGTGTGCATCGCGCGCGGCCTGCGGATTCCGCACGACATCGCGATCGTCGGCTTCGACGACATTCCGGCCGCCGCGCACGCAAACCCGCCGCTGACGACGCTCGCGGTCGACAAGGAAGCGCTCGGCCGCCGCGGCGTCGAACTGCTGCTCGCCGAAGCGCCCGAACACACCGAGATCTCCCTGCCCGTCGAGCTGATCGTGCGGGCCAGCAGCCAGCCCGCCGGCTCGCCGGCGCTCGATTCCGCCACGGTCACCTGATCATGAACATGCCCCCGGTCCAACCCTGCCCGGCCACGCCGGCCGCCCACGCGCAGCCGGCGCCGTTCGTCGAGAATTTCCGCGACCCGTCGTTCCTGCTGTCGCACGTCGAGGACACGCTGCGCTTCTACGCGCCGAATGCGCTCGACCCGACGGGCGGCTTCTACCACTACTTCCGCGACGACGGCAGCGTCTACAACCGCACGTCGCGCCACCTCGTCAGCAGCTGCCGGTTCGTGTTCAACTACGCGATGGCGTATCGCCATTTCGGCGACCCGCGCCATCTCGACTACGCGCGCCACGGGCTGCGCTTCCTGCGCGAAGCGCACTGGGACGAACGACTGCAGGGCTACGACTGGGAGCTCGACTGGCGCGACGGCGCGAAGCGCGCGACGCTCGACGGCACGCGCCACTGCTACGGCCTCGCGTTCGTGCTGCTCGCCGCCGCGCACGCGACGATGGCCGGCATCGACGAAGCGCGCCCGCTGATCGCCGCGACCTACGAGCTCGCCGAGCACCGCTTCTGGGATCCCGCCGCAGGCCTCTATGCCGACGATGCGACGCCGAACTGGATCGTGTCGACGTATCGCGGCCAGAACGCGAACATGCACATGACCGAAGCGCTGCTCGCCGCGTACGAAGCGACCGGCCACCTCACGTATCTCGATCGCGCGGAAAAGGTCGCGACGAACATCACGCAGCGCCAGGCCGCGCTCGCCGGCGGGCTCGTGTGGGAGCACTACCATGCGGACTGGTCGGTCGACTGGGACTACAACAAGGAAGACAGCTCGAACATCTTCCGTCCGTGGGGCTTCCAGCCCGGCCACCAGACCGAATGGGCGAAGCTGCTGCTGATCCTGGAACGGCACCGTCCGCTCGACTGGCTCGTGCCGCGCGCGGCCGAACTGTTCGACGCGGCGCTCACGCATGCGTGGGACACGGACCACGGCGGCCTCTGCTACGGCTTCGGCCCCGATTTCACGATCTGCGACCACAACAAGTATTTCTGGGTGCAGGCGGAAACCTTCGCGGCGGCCGCGATGCTCGGCGCACGCACCGGCGCGGAACGCTTCTGGGACTGGTACGACGAGATCTGGCGCTACAGCTGGGCGCACTTCGTCGATCACCGCTACGGCGCGTGGTACCGGATCCTGACCTGCGACAACCGCAAGTACAGCGACGAAAAGAGTCCGGCCGGCAAGACCGACTATCACACGATGGGCGCGTGCTACGACGTGCTCGCAACCCTGGCGCGCGCAGCGCGCGGCGAGGCAAACCAATGAGCGGCGGCACTTTCCCGGCTTTCGTGTCGGCAGGCGACATCCTGACCGACATGGTGCGCAGCGGCGACGCGCAATGGACTTCGGTGCCGGGCGGCGCCGGCTGGAACGTCGCGCGCGCGGTCGCGCGGCTCGGCATGCCGAGCGCGCTCGCGGGCGCGATCGGCGAGGACTGCTTCTCCGACGAACTGTGGCGCACCAGCGAGGCGGCCGGACTCGACCTGCGCTTCCTGCAGCGCGTGCCGCGCGCGCCGCTGCTCGCGATCGTCCACCAGACGCGTCCGCCCGCCTATTTCTTCATCGGCGACGCAAGCGCGGATCTCGCGTTCGACCCGGCGCGGCTGCCGGCCGGCTGGACCGAGCACGTGAAATGGGCGCATTTCGGCTGCATCAGTCTCGTGCGCGAGCCGCTCGCGGGCACGCTCGTCGCGCTCGCGGCCGACCTGCACGCGCGCGGCGTGAAGATCAGCTTCGATCCGAACGTGCGCAACCTGATGACGGCCGCGTACCGGCCGACGCTCGAGAAGATGGCCGGCCTCGCCGACCTGATCAAGGTGTCCGACGAAGACCTGCGGCACCTGTTCGGCAGCGACGGCGCCGAAGCGGTCGACATGGTGCGTGAGCTGAACCCGCGCGCGGCCGTGCTGGTCACGCGCGGCGCGCAGGCCGCGACGCTCTACGCGGGCGGCGAGCGCTACGAGGCGAGCCCGCCGCGCGTCGAGGTGGCCGACACCGTCGGCGCGGGCGACGCCTCGATCGGCGGCCTGCTGTTCAGCCTGATGGCCGCGCCGCAGCGCTCGTGGCGCGAACATCTCGCGTTCGCGCTCGCGGCGGGCGCGGCCGCGTGCCGGCACACGGGCGCGCATGCGCCGACGCTCGACGAAGTGGTTGCGCTGCTCGACTGACGAACGATGACGAACGATGACGGAAAGATGACGGAACGGTGACCGGACACGGATCGGTCACCGATAAGCCGCGCTGTACATGCTGCGCCGCAGTGCTACGATGAAGTGTCCTTTTGCGGGAGACGCGTCATGGACACCAACACGTTCACGAAGGGCATCTACACGGCCAAGGCGCATACGCAGCATGCGGGCAACGGGCAGTTCCAGGGCTATGTGATCCTCGCCCGCGACGACGGCGACGAGACCGAGAACATCCGGTACGACGTGCACACCACGAGCCCGAGCGAGGAGGAAGCGTTCGACGAGGCGAAGGCGCTTGCGCACCGGATCCTCGGCGAGATCGAGCTGTAGCGCGGCCGCGGCCCGGCCCCGGCGCGGTTCAGAGCATCCGCGCCGCCATCGACACCAGCATCGTCAGCACCAGCGTCGACATGAACGGAAACGGGTAGCGCCGCCCGCCGAGCGTCAGCGTGACGTCGCCGGGCAGCCGCCCGACGCCGAGCTTGCCGAGCCACGGCCAGCAGCGCGTCAGGATCATCACCGCGACGAACGATGCCATCAACCAGCGCAGCATCGCAGCCCCCGTCAGAGCGCGTGCGAGCGGTCGCCGCGCGCGAAGGCGTCGAGCGTGCCGTCGATGCCGCGCGAAAACGCGATCACCTTGAACAGCTCGCCCATCTCGGCTTCGGAAATCAGCTTCTGCACCGCGTTCGCGGCCGGCAGGAACTGCTTGATGTCCGACGGATCGATCGCGGCCAGCGCATCGGTGATGCCCGCGTCGAGCAGGAAGCGCGCCTGCGACGTATAGCCGAGCAGGTCCGCGCCGGTGGCGACGCCCGCTTCGTAGATGCCGGTGAATTCGACGTGCGCGGTGATGTCCTGCAGGCCCGGATAAAGGAACGGATCGTCGTGCGCGTGGTGCCGGTAGTGGCACATCAGCGTGCCGCGGTCGCGCTGCGGATGGTAGTACTCGTGCGCGGGAAAGCCGTAGTCGATCAGCAGCACCGCGCCGCGCCCGAGCATCGTGCAGACGGTTCGCACGAACGCCAGCGCGGCCTCGTGCGTCTCGGTCACGTAGCCGTCGTCGACGTCGAGGCCCGCCAGCACCGGCGGCAGCGCGTCCGGCGCGACCGGACGATCGTCGAACACGAACGCCTGCCGCGCATCGACTGCGACGCCGCGCTCGCGCCACGCGCCGTCGCCCTTCGCGAACAGCCGCACGGGCATCGCGTCGAGCACCTCGTTGCCGACCACGACGCCGTCGAACCGCTCGGGCAGCGCGTCGAGCCAGCGCACCTTCGCGACCTGCGCCGGCGCGGCGGACGCGATCGTGTCGCGCTGCCGCTCGCGCAGTTCGCCGGACAGGTCGACGATCAGGTATTCGTCGAGTTCGGCGTCGAGCGCCGCGAGCAGGCCGGCCGCGAGCTTGCCGGTGCCCGCGCCGAATTCCATCACGCGGCGCGTGCCGCTGGCGGCGAGCGCGTCGGCGACCGGCTGTGCGAGCGTCTGCGCGAACAGCGGCGACAGCTCGGGCGCGGTGACGAAGTCGCTGCCGTCGTCGGCACGTCGCCCGAACTTGCGCGCGCCGCCGCTGTAGTAGCCGAGGCCCGGCGCATACAGCGCGCGCTCCATGAAGCGGGAAAACGGCAGCCAGCCGCCGGCCGCCGCGACCTCGTCGCGCAGTTGCGCGGCCAGGGTTTCGGACTGCGCGAGCGCATCGGGGCCGGGAGCAGGTAAACTAGCGGGTTCGTGAGCTTTCGGGTTCATCCCGGCATTGTAAATGACCGTTTCAGCCGATACGTCGACCGCCCGCGTGGCGCTGGTCGCGGGCGCTCTCGACAGCGCCGCCGACGCCGCGTCGATCGGCCGGGCGCTCGCGAACGCCTTCGCGCGGCGCGGCTGGGACCTCGCGCTGCAGCGCGGCCCCGGCGCGCCGCGCGCGGCCGCCGACGCGCTGGTCGCCGAAGTCGCGGCGCATGGCCGCCGCGCGGCCGTGCTCGACGCCGATCTGGCCCTGGAAACCGATGCGGCGGCGCTGGTCGCCGCGTGCGGCGATGCGCTCGGCCGGCCCGCGTGCACGGTGTTCGTCAGCGCCCGCACCGGCGACGACGACGCCGCGCTCGCTGCCGCCCTGGCCGCTGCGCTCGCCCGCAACGTCACCGCGCCGCTCGCGCTGGCCCGCGCGCTGGCCGATGCGACGCCCGACGCCGCGCGCGACGACGAAGCGCTGCGCGCCTGCGCGATCCACGTGCTGGACCAGGCCCTGTTTCACCCGGCGCCGGCGGCGCACCTGCCGCATGCGCTGATGCAGGCCGCGCTGCACCGCGCGACGTCGGCGCTGGCACTGGCGCTCGCGCCGAAGGTGCGCGTCGCGGCGCTGGTGCGCGGCCATGCGCCGCACGCCGACGATATCGCGGCGGCGGCCTGCTATCTCGCGAGCGCGCCCGGCGTCACGGGCGCGACGCTGACCGTCGACGGCGGCGAGCACCTGGTGCCGCCCGCCGCCGGCCCGAATGAATGAACTGCGCGGATCGCGCGGCCTGACACCGCCGCCCGCGCCGCTTTGCGTGTCCGCACGCCAATTTGACTGGGACGACCATGTTTTCCGCTCTCCTGCACCCCCGCCTCGCGGACTGCCGCAGGCTCTACCTGCGCGACTACGAGGTGCACATCAATATCGGTGCGTTCGAACACGAGAAGCGCGGCGAGCAGCGCGTCGTCATCAACGTCGACCTGTTCGTGCCGCTTTCGCTGTCGACCCCGGTGGACGACCGGCTGCATGAAGTCGTCGACTACGATCTGATGAAACAGAGCGTCGCGCAATGCCTGGCGCGCGGCCACATTCATCTGCAGGAAACGCTGTGCGACGCGATCGCCGCGCACCTGCTGGCGCACGACGCCGTGCGCGCGGTACGCGTCCGTACCGAGAAACCGGACGCCTATCCGGACTGCGACGCCGTCGGCGTCGAAGTCTTTCGCATCAAGGACGAGGAGCGCGCATGAACGCCCCCCAAACACATGACACGGCGGCCGACGCGGCCGTCATCGAAGCTTCCGCCGACGCAGTCGGCCGCCGCGCGCTGACGCGCCGCGAGCAGAAGGAAGCGTACGAGAACAACAAGCTGTTCAAGCGGATCGTGCGCCAGGTCGGCCAGGCGATCGGCGACTACAACATGATCGAGGACGGCGACAAGGTGATGGTCTGCCTGTCGGGCGGCAAGGACAGCTACGCGATGCTCGACGTGCTGCTGCGCCTGCGCGAGCGCGCGCCGATCGACTTCGAGATCGTCGCGGTGAACCTCGACCAGAAGCAGCCGGGCTTCCCCGAGCACGTGCTGCCCGAGTACCTGACGCAGGTCGGCGTGCCGTTCCATATCGAGAACCAGGACACCTACAGCATCGTCAAGCGGCTCGTGCCCGAAGGCAAGACGACCTGCTCGCTGTGCTCGCGGCTGCGCCGCGGCATCCTCTATCGCGTGGCCGGCGAGCTCGGCGCGACCAAGATCGCGCTCGGCCACCACCGCGACGACATCCTGCAAACGCTGCTGCTGAACATGTTCTACGGCGGCAAGCTGAAGGGCATGCCGCCGAAGCTGCAGTCGGACGACGGCAAGAACGTCGTGATCCGCCCGCTCGCGTACGTGAAGGAAACCGATCTCGAGAAATACGCGGAGCTGCGCGAATTCCCGATCATCCCGTGCAACCTGTGCGGCAGCCAGCCGAACCTGAAGCGCGCGGAAATGAAGGCGCTGATCCGCGAATGGGACAAGCGCTTCCCGGGCCGCGTCGACAACATGTTCAGCGCGCTCGCCAACGTCGTGCCGTCGCACCTGATGGATACCGGCCTGTTCCCGTTCGCGTCGCTGCGCGCGACCGGCCAGGCCGATCCGCAGGGCGACATCGCGTTCGACGAGGAGCCGTGCGCGACGGGCGACGACGCGTCCGCCGCGGGCGGCGCGGGCGGCGCGAAGCCGATCTCGATCGTCCAGTTCGACGACCTGTAAGCGGGGCCGGAAGGCCCGCCGGAACGGTGCGCCGGGCGCCCGTTCCGGCGTTGCCGGCGCGCCTCGGCAGCCCCGGAACGACAGGGGCCGCATGCTAAAATGGACGGCTTCGAACTCCTCTGACAAGCGCGCGCCATGAATATCGTGATTTTGGCGGCAGGCACCGGCAAGCGCATGCGTTCCGCGCTGCCGAAAGTGCTTCATCCGCTGGCCGGCAGGCCGCTCCTCTCCCACGTCATCGCCACCGCGCGCACGCTGCAGCCGTCCCGGCTCGTCGTGGTCGTCGGGCATGGCGCCGAGCAGGTCCAGGCCGCGGTCGCCGCACCCGACGTGCAGTTCGCGGTGCAGGCCGAACAGCTCGGCACCGGCCACGCGGTGCGCCAGGCGCTGCCGCTGCTCGATCCCGCCCAGCCGACGCTCGTGCTGTACGGCGACGTGCCGCTCACGCGCGCATCGACGCTGCATCGCCTCGCCGACGCGGCCCGCGACGGCCGCTACGGGATTCTCACCGTCACGCTCGACGATCCGACCGGCTACGGCCGCATCGTGCGCGACGCCGCCGGCTTCGTCACGCGCATCGTCGAGCAGAAGGATGCGTCGCCCGACGAGCTGAAGATCGCCGAGATCAACACCGGCATCATCGTCACGCCGACGGCCCAGCTGTCGATGTGGCTCGGCGCGCTGAAGAACAAGAACGCGCAGGGCGAGTACTACCTGACCGACGTCGTCGAGCTCGCGATCGAGGCCGGCTTCGAGGTCGTCACCGCGCAGCCCGACGAGGAATGGGAAACGCTCGGCGTGAACAGCAAGGCGCAGCTCGCCGAGCTCGAGCGCATCCATCAGCGCAACGTCGCCGACGCGCTGCTTGCCGACGGCGTCACGCTCGCCGATCCGGCGCGCCTCGACGTGCGCGGCACGCTGCGCTGCGGCCGCGACGTGTCGATCGACGTGAACTGCGTGTTCGAAGGCGACGTGACGCTCGCCGACGACGTGACGATCGGCGCGAACTGCGTGATCCGCAACGCGTCGATCGGCGCGGGCGCGCGCATCGACGCCTTCACGCACATCGACGGCGCCGAGCTCGGCGCGCACACCGTGATCGGCCCGTACGCGCGGCTGCGCCCCGGCGCGCAGCTCGCGGACGAAGCGCACGTGGGCAACTTCGTCGAGGTGAAGAACGCGGTGATCGGCCACGGCTCGAAGGCGAACCACCTCACCTACATCGGCGACGCCGACATCGGCGCGCGCGTGAACATCGGCGCGGGCACGATCACCTGCAACTACGACGGCGCGAACAAGTTCCGCACCGTGATCGAGGACGACGTGTTCGTCGGCTCCGACACGCAGCTCGTCGCGCCGGTGCGCGTCGGCCGCGGCGTGACGATCGCGGCCGGCACGACGGTCTGGAAGGACGTCGCTGACGGCATGCTGGCATTGAACGAGAAGACGCAGACCGCAAAGAGCGGCTACGTCCGCCCGGTCAAGAAGAAAAGCTGAACCTTTTGCGGGCGCCCGTGCGGCGCCCGCGTCGACTTACAGGATTGTCCATTCATGTGCGGCATTGTCGGCGCAGTTGCGCAGCGTAATATCGTTCCGGTGCTGATCGAAGGATTGCGGCGCCTCGAATACCGTGGCTACGATTCGTGCGGCGTCGCCGTGCTCGATCCTAACGGGCCCCAGCGTGCGCGCAGCGTCGCGCGCGTCGCCGATCTCGACGCGCAGGTGCGCGACTCGCACCTCGAAGGCACCACGGGCGTCGCGCACACGCGCTGGGCGACGCACGGCGCGCCCGTCACGCACAACGCGCACCCGATCTTCTCGTCGGGCGCGCTGGCGCTCGTGCACAACGGCATCATCGAGAACTTCGAGCCGCTGCGCGAAACGCTGCGCGCGAAGGGCTACGAATTCGTGTCGCAGACCGACACCGAAGTGATCGCGCACCTCGTGCACAGCCTGTATCGCGGCGACCTGTTCGAGGCCGTGCGCGAAGCGGTGCAGCAACTGCACGGCGCCTACGCGATCGCGGTGATCCACAAGGACCAGCCGCATACCGTCGTCGGCGCGCGCCAGGGTTCGCCGCTCGTCGTCGGCCACGGCGACGGCGAGAACTTCCTCGCGTCCGACGCGCTCGCGCTGGCCGGCAGCACCGACCGCTTCACCTTCCTCGAGGAAGGCGACATGTGCGAGCTGACGCTCGACGGCGTGAAGATCGTCGATCGCCACGGCGCGCTCGCGCAGCGCGAGATCCGCGTGGTCAGCGCGTACGGCGGTGCGGTCGAGCTCGGCCCCTATCGCCACTTCATGCAGAAGGAAATCTTCGAGCAGCCGCGCGCGATCGGCGATACGGTGCCGCAGACCGAAGCGTTCGACGCATCGCTGTTCGGCGACGCCGCGGCCGCCGCGTTCGCGGACATCGACAGCCTGCTGATCCTCGCGTGCGGCACCAGCTACTACTCGGGCCTGACCGCGAAGTACTGGCTCGAATCGATCGCGAAGATCCCGACCCAGGTCGAGATCGCGAGCGAATACCGCTACCGCGAATCGGTGCCGAACCCGCGCCAGCTCGTGCTGGTGATTTCGCAGTCGGGCGAGACCGCCGACACGCTCGCGGCGCTCAAGCATGCGCAGTCGCTCGGCCACACGCATACGCTGGCGGTCTGCAACGTCGCGACGAGCGCGATGGTGCGCCTGACCGAGATGCAGTTCCTGACGCACGCGGGCACCGAGATCGGCGTCGCATCGACGAAGGCGTTCACGACCCAGCTCGTCGCGCTGTTCGTGCTGGCCGCGACGCTCGGCAAGCTGCGCGGGTACGTCGACGCCGCGCAGGAGGCCGAATTCCTGAAGCAGCTGCGCCACCTGCCGGCCGCGCTGAACAGCGTGCTCGCGCTGGAGCCGCAGATCATCGCGTGGTCGGAGGAATTCGCGCGCAAGGAAAACGCGCTGTTCCTCGGCCGCGGGCTGCACTACCCGATCGCGCTGGAAGGCGCGCTGAAGCTGAAGGAAATCTCGTATATCCACGCCGAGGCCTATCCGGCCGGCGAGCTGAAGCACGGGCCGCTCGCGCTCGTCACCGAAGCGATGCCGGTCGTCACGGTCGCGCCGAACGACACGCTGCTCGAGAAGCTGAAGTCGAACATGCAGGAAGTGCGCGCGCGCGGCGGCGAGCTGTACGTGTTCGCCGACGCGGATACGCAGATCGTCAACGACGACGGGCTGCACGTGATCCGCATGCCCGAGCATTACGGGCAACTGTCGCCGATCCTGCACGTCGTGCCGCTGCAGCTGCTCGCGTATCACACGGCCTGCGCGCGCGGCACCGATGTCGACAAGCCGCGCAACCTCGCGAAGTCGGTGACGGTGGAATAAGGCAACACCGGGTCGGGAGGGCCCTGCAGGGTCGTCCCGGCGTCGCGTCGGTGCCCGGCCGGCTGCTTGTGGCCGTTCGGCCAGGTCGAAATATATACCACGTAGTGGTATATAATCCTGTGCTAACTCGACCGGCCCGACATGCCTGCATCCGTACGACGCGTTTTCAAAACGAAATGGTTTCACAAGGCAGCCAGAAAAGCGGGAATCGCCGATACCGAACTCTGCCGCGCAATCCGGGAGCTGGCGCGCGGCCAGGGCGTCGATCTCGGCGGCAATGTCTGGAAGAAGCGCCTGGACGGCAACCGTCGGCGCGGAATCGTGCTGGGCAGGATCGGGCAGGCGTGGGTGTTCGTGTTCCTGTTCGCGAAGCGCGACCGGGACGACATCGACGAACGCGAACTGCGCGCCTTCAGAAAGCTTGCGGTCGATCTCGGGCATCGCACCAACGACGACCTCGCAACGCTGATCGCACTCAACGAGCTTGTGGAGATTTGCAATGGCCAAGAGTCGGTTCAAGAGCGACGCAACGGAGGCGATCCACAGCGCCGCGTCGGGTCTTTATCGCGCCAATCTGATCGACAAGAAGACGATGCGCGAATACGACGAGCTCTGCATCGAAGCCGCCCCGCAGTTCGCCCCGGAAGCAATTGCCCGCATCCGCAAGTCGGTCAACGTGAGCCAGAGCGTGTTTGCGCTCTACCTGAACACGACGACGTCGACGATCCGTCAATGGGAACAGGGCGACAAGCGGCCGAGCGGCATCGCGGCGCGCATGCTGCAGATCGTCGAGAAGCACGGGCTTGAGGTGTTCTCCTGAGTACGCCTTTACATCTCGCAGGCCGCCTTGCGCGCCGAAAAGAATCTGACGGAGAGACAATGCTGAGACTGTTTGGATGCGGAGTGCTGGCGCTGACGTTCGCGTCGACGGGCTGGGCGGCCGAGCACTACGTCGAGGTCTGGAACCCGCCCGAGGCGCGGCTGCCTGCGGCTCGTACGCCTGCCCATACGCCGTCCGCACACGCCGGCGCCGACGCGCATGCCGCCAAGGGCGCGGAGAAGCACGCAAGCGCGCAGCCGAAACCGATCGTGAAACCGCCGCACAAGCGCCGCGTCGCGCAAGCGCTGAAAGCCGAGCCCCATCGGCCGCCCGCCGCGGCCGAAGCGCCGGCCGCGCCGCGCCCCGTCGCGCAGCCCACGCCGGGCCGCCTCACGGTGATGCAGCCGGCCGCGCCCGATGCGCCGCACGCGCACGACTTTTCCGACATCCCGCGGCAATACACGCCGGACGGCAACGTGCTGCGTGTCGGCACGCGCAACCGTCCCGCCGAGGTGACGCGATAATGGAAGCGCAGACCTATCACGGCTACCAGATCTGGGGCCACGCGATCCTGCAGCAGGACGAGATCCTGCAGCCCGAGCGCTACGCGGCGAGCGGCACGATCACGCAGAACAACAAGCTGGTCGAGGCGTCGGGCGTGCTCGACGTGTTCGACACCGAGGAAGAAGCGCGCGAAGCGGGGCTCGAATGGGCGCGTGCGTGGATCGACAACCACCGCTGACCGATTCGCCGGATCCGGCCGGCCGCCGCGGCAGAAACGCGCGCGGTTGTCGCCGTGCAAAACGAACGAAGGGGCGTCCACGACGCCCCTTCGCTCATCTGCGCTCCGCAAACGACGGCTACGCGGCCTGACGCGGCGGCTGCATCGCGCGCTGCGGACGCCCGACGAGCCGCGACAGCCCGACGATCGCCGCCAGCGTCGCGACGTACGCGGCGACCTGAATGCCGGCCGGCCGCGCGGTATAGCCGATCAGCGTATGCAGCGCCTTGCCGACGAGGCTCGAATCCTTCAGCAGCCAGGTCGTATCCCAGATCGCATCGCCCCACGACGGCACGAGGCCGGCCGCGAGCAGGAAGCCGACACACTGGCTCGCCATGCCGGCCGCGAGCAGCACGATCAGCCAGTTCGTGACCGAGAACAGACGCTTCAGCGGAATCTGCAGCAGCCCCGCATACATCGCATAGCCGAGCCCGGCGCCGCCGAGCACGCCGAGCAGCCCGCCGGCGATCATCTGCGGCGTCTGGCCGGGATCGCCCGCGGCGATCCCGTACAGGAACAGCACGGCCTCCGAGCCTTCGCGCAGCACCGCGACGCCGACGACGATCGCGAGCCCCGTCAGCGGCTTGCTGCCCGCGGCGACCGCGCGGCCGACCGCGTTCATCTGCACCGCCATTTCGCGGCCGTGGCGGCTCATCCAGATGCTGTGCCACGCGAGCATCAGCGTCGCGACGAACATCACGCCGGCGTTGAAGACCTCCTGCCCCATCCCCGACGCCCACTGCGAGATCACGTCGGCGAACGCCGCGATCAGCGCCGCGCCGATCACGCCGCCGACCAGCCCGCCGCCGACCCACCAGCCGCGCCGCGGCACGCCGCGCGTGGCGGCCATCACGATCGAGACCACGAGTGCGGCCTCGAGCACTTCCCGAAAGACGATCAGCGCAGTGGACAGCATGGCGGCTTACCTGACGGTCAGATGCGTCTTCGACTGCGCTTCGTGGTACTCGTCGTGAAACTCGTACGTGCCGGCCTTCAGCGGCCCGACCAGGATCTCGACCGACTTGCCGGCCGGAACGACCTTCTCCGCCTTGAAGTCGTCGCTTTCGAATTCGGCCGGCGTCGCATCGAGATTCTTCACGAGGAACTTCACCTTCTTGCCGGCGGGAATCGTCACGCCGTCCGGCGAGAACTTGTGATCCTTCAGCGTCAGGTTGACGACGTCGTCCGAAGCGAACGCGGGGGTGACGCAGGCGCCGAGCAGAACCAGCGAGAAACCGACAGCAACACGATTCATGATCGAAAAGCGAACAGAGCTTGAGGGGCCTCGATACTAAGAGCGATTCGCATTTTCAATCCGAATGCCCTTGCACCCGCAATGGGGATCACGCTCCATAGCGCGGACACGGCGTATGGCACGACAAGGCCTGCGCGCGAGCCCGCCATCGCGCGTGCGCGGTCAATCCGGCCAAACACCGAGCGGCATGCGCGCCGCGCCGCACAGATTCGTCGGACGACCGCCTTACGCACGGCCGACAGCGCGCGAAGCCGAGCGCGTCGATGACGACGCTTGACCTTCCCACCGTGGCAAGCTTCATCATTGGAGCGTTCGTCGATCGTCAATCAGCCAAGGAGAGAGCACGATGGAATTCGAAGTTCAGGACATGACCTGCGGCGGCTGCGCCAACGCGATCACGCGCGCGGTGACGGCCGCCGATCCGGCCGCGAAGCTCGACATCGACGTCGCCGCGAAGACCGTCAAGGTCGAATCCGCGCAAGGCGCCGAACGTGTGCAGGCCATCATCGAGGCGGCCGGGTTCCATCCGGCGCTGCGCAGCGCGTAACGGCCGCCGCGCGCATCGTCGCTCGACGATGCGCGCGCATGCGCGTCAGCGCAACCGCACGAGCGTCGACTTCAGCTCCGTGTACTTCTCGAGCGCATGCAGCGACTTGTCGCGGCCGTTGCCCGACTGCTTGTAGCCGCCGAACGGGAAGTTCATGTCGCCGCCCTCGTCGTAGCAGTTCACCCACACCGTGCCCGCCCGCAGCCGGCGCGACACCTCGTGCGCGGTCGTCAGGTTCGACGTCCACACGGCCGCGGCCAGCCCGTAGTCGGTGTCGTTCGCGATCCGCACGGCCTCGTCGATATCGTCGAACACGATCAGCGACAGCACCGGCCCGAAAATCTCCTCGCGCGCGATCTTCGCGTCGGGCTTCACCTCGAACACCGTCGGCTCGACGTAGAAGCCGCCCGTCTCTTCCTTCACGCGCGCGCCGCCGGTGACCAGCGTGCCCTCCTTGCGGCCCGCGTCGATGTAGCCGAGCACGCGTTCGAGCTGGATGCCGTCGACGATCGCGCCCATCGACACCGACGGATCGAGCGGATTGCCGGGCACGTATGCGCGCGCGGCCGCGACGAGCTTCTCGACGAATGCGTCCTTGATGTCGCGATGCACGAGCAGCCGCGAGCCGGCCGTGCACATCTCGCCCATGTTGTAGAAGATCGCGCCGGCCGCCGCCTGCGCGGCGCGGTCGAGATCCGGGCAGTCGGGCAGCACGATGTTCGGCGACTTGCCGCCGAGTTCGAGCCATGCACGCTTCAGGTTCGACTGCGCCGCATACTGCATGATCAGCTTGCCGACCGCCGTCGAGCCCGTGAACGCGATGCAGTCGACGTCGTGATGCAGCGCGAGTAGCTTGCCCGGCTCGCCCGCGCCCGGCACCACGCTGAACACGCCGGCGGGAATGCCGGCCTCGAACGCGAGCTGCGCGACGCGGATCGCGGTCAGCGGCGACTTCTCCGACGGCTTCAGCACGACGCTGTTGCCGGCCGCGAGCGCGGGACCGAACTTCCATGCGGCCATCAGCAGCGGGAAATTCCACGGCACGACGGCCGCGACGACGCCGACCGGCTCGCGCGTGACGAGCCCGACCAGATGATGATCGGCCGGCGCGACTTCGCCGCCGACCTTGTCGATCGCTTCCGCGAACCATTCGACGCAGTATGCGGCGCCCGGCACGTCGACCGTCGTCGTGTCGCCGATCGGCTTGCCCGCGTCGAGCGTCTCGAGCAGCGACAGCTCGTCGAGATGCTCGCGCATCAGCGCGGCCCAGCGCAGCAGCACGGCCTTGCGCGCGCGCGGGTTCAGGCCGGCCCAGACGCCCGCGTCGAATGCGCGGCGCGCGGCCGCGACGGCCGCGTTCACGTCGGCTTCGCCGCAGTCGGCCACCTTCGTCAGCACGCGGCCGTCGATCGGGCTCACGCAGTCGAACGTCCTGCCGCCGTGCGCGTCGCGCAACGCGCCGTCGATGAATGCGCGCCCTTCGATCTCGAGCGACGCCGCCTTGTCCTGCCAGTCAGCCAAAGTCAACTTTTTCATTCAGGATGCCTCAATGTGATGGCATTCGCGGTTCGACGTGCGGCGCACGCGACGCGCGGCCGCCGCGAATGCGGTGACGCGCGGTCAGAAGGTCGCCGGCGAATTGGCCGAGACGACCTCGCAGATCTGTTCCGCGCTGGGATTGCGAAAACGGTGCGGCAAACGGCTTTCGAAGTAGTAGCCGTCCCCGGGGTCGAGCAGCCATGTCGCGCCGTCGACGGTCAGCTCCAGGCGCCCCGACACGACGACACCGCCCTCGTGCCCCGCATGCACCAGCATCTCCGGCCCCGTATCGGCCAGCGGCTGGTAGACCTCGCGCATGATGCACATGTTGCGGTCCTTCACGCCCGCCCCGACGAGGTGAAACGCGAGCGCGTCGTTGCCGAGGTTCGGCATCTCGTCGCGGCGGGACACGACCGTGCGCGACTCGACGAGCTCGAACGTGAAGAACTCCGCCAGACTCATCGGAATGCATTCGAGCAGTTTCTTCAGCGAGCCGACCGAGGGGCTCACGCGGCCCTGCTCGATCAGCGAGATCGTGCCGTTGGTCACGCCGGCCCGCTTCGCGAGTTCGCGCTGCGACAGTGCATGCTTGTTGCGCACGAAACGCAGGCGCTCGGCGACTTCGGTGGACATCGATTCGGTTTCGGACACGATAGGCGCGATGAAAAAGTGAAACGACGCGGTGGACTGCCGTTGAATATTCTAATCACTTTATGCCGCGCATTAACGGGGAAAACCCTGAAAGGCGTTCGAAATAATGAACACCGTGTCGAGTATTCCTTTTATGAATCTTTTATTCGCACTGCTCGGGAAACCCCTGATACGGGACCGTTAAAAAACATTTGACGCCGTTTTTGGCTCGTATATGCTGGCTCTCAGGTCAGCGTCACTGGCGCGTCATGTGCAGCCAAATGCGTTATTGCAACGCAAAAATTGATGCCTGTCGATGTAAGCGATGCTGAACCGGCGCCTCGATTATTTTAAACGCCCCGCGCGTCGAAACGATCAGGTGTTCAATACTTTCAACGAACCAGTCGAGTGTAATCGTGAGAGTCCGTGGCCCTCTGGTGAGGTGGGATCGAGGCGATGTGCGAAGTCTGCGCAGCGCGGTCCCGCCTTCCGACGGCAGTTGCGGCTGGCATAGTCCTCGCCTGCATCTGTCGATCTACACCATCCTGTCTCGTCGTTCCGTCCGGCGTCACAACGCCGTTTCCGCACGCGCATTCGTCGCCGTTCATACCGACGAAGTCGCGTCGCTGCTGCCGTAGCGCCTCTTTTCTCTTCACGTCGTTCGTTTCGTCTGCATCCCGTTAGCCGCGTCGATTGCGCGGTGACGGCACGCGTTCGCGCATGCGTTGCAGCGTCGCGCGTCGCAACGAAACGAACGACGGCTTGATCGTCGCGCGCAGCGCGGATCGCCACACCATCCCGTTGCGCTCACTCATCAGCGGCCTTGCGGTTTTCGCAAGGCTGCGGGGTCGTGTCGCGCCTGCGTTTCGACCATTGCCGCGATTTGCAGGCAACGGCCCTTCGGATTACTGACAGACGTCATGGAAAGGAAACCCCTCGTCGGCATCACGGCCGACCACACGCAAATCGGCGCACACGCGTCGCATACGGTCGGCGACAAATACGTCGCCGCGATCGTCGACGGCGCTCACGCGCTGGCGATGGTGCTGCCCGCGCTCGGCGCTCGCCAGTCGACGGACGACGTGCTCGATGCGGTCGACGGCCTGCTGTTTACCGGCAGCTACTCGAACGTCGAGCCGCACCTGTACGGCGGTGAGCCGAGCGCGCCCGGCACGAAGCACGACCCGGCGCGCGACGCGACGACGCTGCCGCTGCTGCGCGCGGCGATCACCGCGGGCGTACCGGTGCTGGCTGTCTGCCGCGGCTTCCAGGAGCTGAACGTCGTATGCGGCGGCACGCTGCACCAGCGCGTGCATGAAGTGCCCGGCCTCGCCGATCACCGCGAGGACGACGACGCGCCGATGGACACGCAATACGGCCCCGCGCACGTCGTGCGCCTGACGCCCGGCGGCATGCTGCACGCGCTCGCCGGCGGTCGCGACGAAGTGCACGTGAACTCGCTGCACAAGCAGGGCATCGCGCAACTCGGCTCCGGCCTCGCGATCGAGGCCGTCGCACCGGACGGGCTGATCGAGGCCGTCAGCGTCGTCGACGCGCCGGCCTTCGCGCTCGCCGTGCAATGGCATCCGGAATGGCGGCATGCGCAGGACCCGCTGTCGAGCGCGATCTTCCGCGCCTTCGGCGACGCCTGCCGCGCGCGCCGCGCAGCCCGCACGCGCGCCACGGCCGCCGCCGCGCTCGCCTGAGCGCGCCGACCAACCAACGAGAACAAACATGCAAGACATCGAAGAATTTCTGAAGCAGCACCGGATCACCGAGATCGAAGCGATCATTCCCGACATGGCCGGCATCGCGCGCGGCAAGATCACGCCGCGCAACAAGTTCACGTCCGGCGAGTCGATGCGGCTGCCGCAGGCCGTGATGGTGCAGACCGTCACCGGCGAGTATCCGGAAGACGGTTCGCTGACCGGCGTCACCGACCCCGACATGGTCTGCGTGCCCGACGTGTCGACGATCCGCCTGATCCCGTGGGCCGTCGACCCGACCGCGCAGGTGATCCACGACTGCGTGCACTTCGACGGTTCGCCCGTCGAGATCTCGCCGCGCTACGTGCTGCGCCGCGTGCTCGACCTGTACAAGGCCAAGGGCTGGAAGCCGGTGGTCGCACCGGAACTCGAGTTCTACCTGGTCGACATGAACAAGGACCCGGACCTGCCGCTGCGCCCGCCGGTCGGCCGCACGGGCCGCCCCGAAACGGGTCGGCAGTCGTACTCGATCGAGGCCGTCAACGAGTTCGATCCGCTGTTCGAGGACATCTACGAATACTGCGAGACGCAGGATCTCGACATCGACACGCTGATCCACGAAGTCGGCGCCGCGCAGATGGAGATCAACTTCATGCACGGCGACGCGCTGTCGCTGGCCGACCAGGTGTTCCTGTTCAAGCGCACGGTGCGCGAGGCCGCGCTGCGCCACAACATGTACGCGACCTTCATGGCCAAGCCGATGGAAGGCGAGCCGGGCTCGGCGATGCACGTGCACCAGAGCATCGTCGACGAGGAGACGGGACAGAACCTGTTCACGTCGCAGGAAACCGGCGGCGCGACGTCGATGTTCTACAACTATCTCGCGGGGCTGCAGAAGTACACGCCGGCGCTGATGCCGATCTTCGCGCCGTACATCAACTCGTACCGCCGGCTGTCGCGCTTCATGGCCGCGCCGATCAACGTGCAGTGGGGCTACGACAACCGCACGGTCGGCTTCCGGATCCCGCACTCGGGGCCGTCCGCGCGCCGCATCGAGAACCGCATCCCGGGCGTCGACTGCAACCCGTACCTCGCGCTCGCCGCGACGCTCGCGGCCGGCTATCTCGGCATGACCCAGCGCCTCGAGCCGACCGAGCCGCTCGTCAGCGACGGCTACTCGCTGCCGTACCAGCTGCCGCGCAACCTCGAGGAAGGGCTCACGCTGATGGCCGCCTGCGAGCCGCTCGGCGAAATCCTCGGCCACAAGTTCCTGAAGGCGTATTTCGCGCTGAAGGAAACCGAATACGAAGCGTTCTTCCGCGTGATCAGCTCGTGGGAACGCCGCCATCTGCTGCTGCACGTGTAAGCGCGCAACGACCGCCATACGGAGGAAACATGACGTACCGCAACGAATCTGCCTGGATCCAGCCCGCCGCGCCCGCGGCCCGCGCCGCGCAAGCCGCGCGCTCGACCGCCGAATACCGCGCGCTCGACGCCGCGCACCACATCCATCCGTTCTCGGACATGGGCGCGCTGAACCGCGCGGGCAGCCGCGTGATCGTGAAGGCCGACGGCGTCTACCTGTGGGACTCGGAAGGCAACAAGATCATCGACGGGATGGCCGGCCTCTGGTGCGTGAACGTCGGCTACGGCCGCAAGGAACTCGCCGACGCCGCGTATCGCCAGCTGCAGGAGCTGCCGTTCTACAACACGTTCTTCAAGACCACGCACCCGCCGGTGATCGAGCTGTCCGCGATGCTCGCGGAAGTCACGCCGGCCGGCTTCAACCACTTCTTCTACTGCAACAGCGGCTCGGAAGGCAACGACACGGTGCTGCGCGTCGTGCACCAGTACTGGCGCGTGCAGGGCAAGCCGCAGAAGAAATACGTGATCTCGCGCCGCAACGGCTATCACGGCTCGACGATCGCCGGCGGCACGCTCGGCGGGATGGGCTACATGCACGAGCAGATGCCGTCGAAGGTCGAGAACATCGTGCATATCGACCAGCCGTATTTCTTCGGCGAGGCGCAGCCGGGCGAGACGCCCGAGGCATTCGGCCTCGCGCGTGCGCAGCAGCTCGAGGCGAAGATTCTCGAACTCGGCGCGGAGAACGTCGCGGCGTTCATCGGCGAGCCGTTCCAGGGCGCGGGCGGCGTGATCTTCCCGCCGTCGACGTACTGGCCGGAGATCGAGCGGATCTGCCGCAAGTACGACATCCTGCTGGTCGCCGACGAAGTGATCGGCGGGTTCGGGCGCACCGGCGAATGGTTCGCACACCAGCACTTCGGCTTCGAGCCGGACCTGATCACGATGGCCAAGGGCCTGACGTCGGGCTATATCCCGATGGGCGCGGTCGGCATCCACGAGCGCATTGCGCGGCCGATCATCGACAACGGCGAATTCAACCATGGCCTCACGTACTCGGGGCATCCGGTGGCAGCCGCAGTCGCGGTCGCGAACCTGAAGCTGCTGCGCGACGGCGGCATCGTCGAGCAGGCGAAGACCGACACGGGCCCGTACTTCCAGGCGCTGATGCGCGAAACCTTCGCGCGTCATCCGATCGTCGGCGAGGTGCACGGTCACGGCCTCGTCGCGAGCCTGCAGCTCGCCGAGGCGCCGGCCGAGCGTCGCCGCTTCGCGAACGGCGGCGACGTCGGCACGATCTGCCGCGACTTCTGCTTCAACGGCAACCTGATCATGCGCGCGACCGGCGACCGGATGCTGCTGTCGCCGCCGCTCGTGATCTCGCGCCAGGAAATCGATGAACTCGTGTCGAAGGCGAAGAAAGCCGTCGATGCGACCGCCCAGCAACTGGGTCTTTCGTAACGGCTTTGCCTACAGGCGTGCGGCGGGCGCCGCACGCCGCCATAACCAGGGGAACTCCACCATGCGTGCTCGCTATCTTCGCCAAGCCTGTTCCGCCGCCGCGCTCGCCGCGGTGGCCGCGTTCACGTCAGTCGCCAGCCCGACGGCGCACGCCGACGAGCTGAACGTCTACAACTGGTCCGACTACATCGCGCCGGACACGATTCCGAACTTCCAGAAGCAGACCGGGATCCACGTCAAGTACGACAACTACGACAGCGACGACACGCTCCAGGCGAAGCTGCTGGCCGGCAGCTCGGGCTACGACATCGTCGTGCCGACGTCGAACTACATGGCCAAGCAGATCCAGGCCGGCGTGTACCAGAAGCTCGACAAGTCGAAGCTGCCGAACCTCGCGAACCTCGATCCGCTGTTGATGAAGATGATTGCCGATGCGGATCCGGGCAACCAGTACGGCGTCCCCTGGGCCTACGGCACCGACGGTATCGGCTACAACGTGCAGGCCGTGAAGAAGGTGCTCGGCGACAAGGCGCCGGTCGACAGCTGGGCGCTGGTGTTCGACCCGGCCAACATGGAAAAGCTGAAGAGCTGCGGCGTGTCGATCCTCGACCAGGCCGTCGACGTGTTCGCGGCCACGCTGCAATACATGGGCAAGAACCCGAACAGCACGAATCCGGCCGACTACCAGGCTGCCTTCGAAGTGCTGAAGAAAGTCCGCCCGTACATCACGCAGTTCAACTCGTCCGGCTACATCAACGACCTCGCGAACAACGACGTGTGCGTCGTGCTCGGGTGGTCGGGCGACGTCGGCATCGCGCATCGTCGCGCGTCCGAAGCGAAGCGCTCGTACGACATCAAGTTCGCGAACCCGAAGGAAGGCGGGCTGCTGTGGTTCGACGTGATGGTGATCCCGAAGGATGCGCCGCACCCCGAGAACGCGCTGAAGTGGATCAACTACGTGTCCGATCCGAAGGTCAATGCGGCGATCACCAACACGGTGTTCTACCCGACCGCGAACAAGGCCGCGCACCAGTTCGTCACGCCGGCCGTCGCGCAGGACCCGACCGTCTATCCGCCCGAGGACGTGCTGAAGAAGATGGTGCTGATGAAGCCGATGCCGGCCGACATCCTGCGTCTGCAGAACCGTCTGTGGGCGCAGCTGAAGACCGGCCACTGATCGCGATGCATTCCGGCGGCGCAGGCCCGGCGGTACGCCTGCCCGCCTGAGATTCGCGGACGACCGTCCGCCCGCGCGCGCCGCGCGCAACTGTTCCATCCGGCATGCGCCGTATCCCGCGAGTCGCGCTGCGCGCCTCGCGCGGGGACGCTCACGCCTGCAATCCGTGAAGAACGAATGGTGACTCCCATGCAATCGATACCCTCTTCCGCTGCTGCACGCCAGGCCCAACCGGCTGCCGTGGCCCGTTCGAAGAACGACGCCTTCGTGCGCATCGAAAACGTCGTGAAGAAATTCGGCGACAGCACGGCCGTCGACAACGTGAACCTGACGATCGCGAAGAACGAGCTGTTCGCACTGCTCGGCAGCTCGGGCTGCGGCAAGTCGACGCTGCTGCGCATGCTCGCCGGGCTGGAGACGGCCACCTCCGGCAAGATCTACGTCGACGGCGAGGACCTCGCGTCGCTGCCGCCGTACCGCCGCCCGGTGAACATGATGTTCCAGTCGTACGCGCTGTTCCCGCACATGACGGTCGAGTCGAACGTCGCGTTCGGCCTGAAGCAGGAAGGCACGCCGAAGAACGAGATCAGGGAGCGCGTGGCCGACGCGCTCGCGCTCGTGCAGATGAGCAAGTACGCGCAGCGCAAGCCGCACCAGCTGTCCGGCGGCCAGCAGCAGCGCGTCGCGCTCGCGCGCTCGCTGGTCAAGCGCCCGAAGCTGCTGCTACTCGACGAGCCGATGTCCGCGCTCGACAAGAAGATCCGCCAGAAGACCCAGCTCGAACTCGTCAACATCATCGAGAAGGTCGACGTCACCTGCGTGATGGTCACGCACGACCAGGAAGAGGCGATGACGATGGCCAGCCGCCTCGCGGTGATGAGCGAGGGCAAGATCGTGCAGATCGGCGCGCCGGGCGAAGTGTACGAATTCCCGAACAGCCGCTTCTCGGCCGAGTTCATCGGCTCGACCAACCTGTTCGAGGGGCGCGTGGTCGAAGACGAGCCCGACCACATCTTCGTCGAGAGCGACGACCTCGAGGCGCGCATGCACGTGAGCCACGGCATCACCGGCCCGCTCGGCATGCCGGTCGGCATCTCGGTGCGCCCGGAGCGCGTGCACGTGTCACGCGAGAAGCCGGCCTCGCCGCACAACTGGGCGCGCGGCGTCGTCACCGACATCGCCTACATGGGCGCGTACTCGCTCTACCACGTGCGGCTGCCGAGCGGCAAGACGGTCGTGTCGAACCTGTCGAGCTCGCACCTGCTGCACGACGGCGCGCCCGCATGGAACGACGACGTGTTCGTGTCGTGGTCGCCGTCCAGCGGCGTCGTGCTGACGCAGTGAGGACCACGCGATGAGAACTTCCGCTTCCCCCTCGTCCGCGCCGGTGTCGTCCGGCGCCGCCGCCGCGACCGCGGCCTCGACTGCCGCGCGCGGCAATCGCTTCCCGCGGCTGTCGCGCTTGCTGCCGTCGGGCCGCAGCGTGGTGATCGGCGTGCCGTTCCTGTGGCTCGCGATCTTCTTCGCGCTGCCGTTCGTGCTGGTGCTGAAGATCAGCTTCGCCGACCAGGTGATGGGCATCCCGCCGTACACGTCGCTCGTCGAGATCAAGGACGGCGTCGTGCACTTCGCGCTGCAGCTGTCGCACTACGCGTTCCTGCTGCAGGACGACCTGTACGTCGCGACCTACCTCAGCTCGCTGAAGATGGCCGCTGTATCGACGGTGCTGTGCCTGCTGATCGGCTATCCGATGGCGTACTACATCGCGCGCTCGGAGCCGGGCACGCGCAACGTGCTGATGATGGCCGTGATGCTGCCGTTCTGGACCTCGTTCCTGATCCGCGTGTACGCATGGATCGGCATCCTGAAGGACGACGGCCTGCTGAACCATGCGCTGATCGCGCTGGGCATCATCCACACGCCGCTGCGGCTCTATCACAGCGATGCGGGCGTCTACATCGGGATGGTCTATTCGTACCTGCCGTTCATGGTGATGCCGCTGTACGCGCACCTCGTGAAGATGGACCTCACGCTGCTGGAGGCCGCATACGACCTCGGCGCGAAGCCGTGGGTCGCGTTCACGCGCATCACGCTGCCGCTGTCGAAGAACGGGATCATCGCGGGCAGCCTGCTGGTGTTCATTCCGGCGGTCGGCGAGTACGTGATTCCGGAGCTGCTGGGCGGCGCGGACACGCTGATGATCGGGCGCGTGATGTGGGATGAATTCTTCAACAACATGGACTGGCCGATGGCGTCGGCCGTGACGGTCGCGATGGTGGTGCTGCTGCTGGTGCCGATGGCGCTGTTCCAGTACTACCAGGTCAAGGAACTGGAGGACGCGAAATGATCAAGCCGAGCAAACCGCTGTCGACGGGCGTTCTCGCCTTCGGGTTCCTGTTCCTGTACATCCCGATCATCAGCCTGGTCGTGTACTCGTTCAACGAGTCGAAGCTGGTGACGGTGTGGTCGGGCTTCTCGCTGAAGTGGTACGCGGCGCTGTGGCAGGACGACGAGCTGCTGAGCGCCGCGTGGCTGTCGCTGAAGATCGGCCTGCTGACGGCGACCGCCTCGGTCGTGATCGGCACGTGGGCGGGTTTCGTGCTGGCGCGCTTCGGACGCTTCAAGGGCTTCACGCTGTACACGGGGATGATCAACGCGCCGCTGGTGATTCCGGAGGTGATCCAGGGGATCTCGCTGCTGCTGCTGTTCGTCGCGCTGGAGCAGATGTTCGGCTGGCCGAAGGGGCGCGGGATGGTGACGATCTGGATCGGCCACGTGATGCTGTGCGTGTCGTACGTGGCGATCATCGTGCAGTCGCGCGTGAAGGAGATGAACAAGTCGCTGGAGGAGGCGGCGCTCGATCTCGGCGCGACGCCGCTGAAGGTGTTCTTCGTGGTGACGCTGCCGCTGATCTCGCAGGCGCTACTGTCGGGCTGGCTGTTGTCGTTCACGCTGTCGATCGACGACCTGGTGCTGTCGGCGTTCCTGTCGGGGCCCGGTTCGACGACGCTGCCGCTGGTGGTGTTCTCGCGCGTGCGGCTGGGGCTGAACCCGGAGATGAACGCGCTGGCGACGCTGTTCATCACGGCGGTGACGATCGGCGTGATCGTCGTGAACCAGATGATGATCGCGCGCGAGCGGCGTCGCATGGCCGACATGAAGGCGGCGTTCGCGGTGGCCGCCGCATGAGCTTCCGCTTCCCTTTGCTCCGATAACAAACCCTGCGCGCCGCTTCGCGCGGCGCGCGATTCGACCACGCATTGACAAGGCGCACGACAAGGAGAATCCGCAATGAAGAAGAAACTGATCTGCCTGCTGGTGGCCGGCGCGTTGCCGGGCATCGCGCTGGCCGACTCGACATCCGCCGAGATCAAGGCGCTGCAGGCGCAGGTCGCCGCGCTGCAGAAGCAGATGAAGGCCATGCAGGCGCAGCTCGCCGCGCGGCCGGCCGGCGCGCCGGTCGCGCAAGCCGGCGCGAAGGCCGGCGCCGCACCGGTCGCGGTCGCGGCCGATCCGGGCTCGCCCGACTACGGCAAGGCGCCCGCCGTGCTGAGCAACGACGACGTCAGCGAAATGAAGCAGCAGATCGCCAACCAGCAGCTGAAGGTCGACTCGCTGACGGACGCGGCCAACACGGGCCCGCTCGCCGGGCTGTCGGTGACGGGCTACCTCGACCCGACCTACATCTACAACCGCGCGGCCGGCACCTCGTCGTTCCTGTTCGCGAACCACGAGAACGCGTACAACTACTTCAACAGCACGTTCGGCGACCTCTACCTCGACATCAAGAAGACCTTCGGCGTCGGGCCGATGGCGCCGTCGGCCGAGATCACGCTGATGCCGAACCGCGGCAACGGCATCACGCTGCTGCAGAACTCGCGCGGCTCGATCACCGACAACCTGCTGAACACGGCGGTCATCAACGTGCCGATCACCGCCGAGACGACGCTCGTCGCCGGTTTGATCCCGAGCTTCGGCGGCTACGAGGTGCAGCAGTCGAACCAGATGCTCACGCTCACGCACAACCTGCTGTACGACTTCTCCGATCCGGGCAGCTACGTCGGCGCGGGCGCGAACTACACGAAGGGCAACTGGGCGTGGAAGTTCTTCCTCGGCAACGAGCAGTACCGCACCTACGGCTCGGTCACGCAGACGGGCACCAACGCACTCGGCGATCCGATCACGACCAGCAACAAGGTGCCGACCTTCACCGGTCGCTTGGACTACACGTGGTCGAGCGCGCTCGACATCGGCGGCTCGTTCAACATCGGCCGGCAGACGCTGCCGAGCGCGATCGACCCGACCACCGGCAACGTATCGTACGGCGTCGGCGGCGCGGCGCCGAACGCCTACGGCACGTTCTTCTTCGCGGAAGCCGATGCGACCTACACGCTCGCCGACGTGCAGTACAACGCCGAACTCGACTACGGCCAGCAGCAGCATGCAGCCTACAACGGCGGGCTCGCGCAGTGGTACGGCCTGTCGCTGCTCGCGCACCGCAAGTTCAACGCGCCGGTGGTCGGCCGCATGGGCGTGACGCTGCGCTACGATGCGCTCGTGAACCGCAAGAACGGCGGCGGCGGCGGCGGCATCGCGCTGAACGGCAACGGGATGGATCCGTACAACGGCTTCGGCGTCGATGCGGACTGCCTCGCGACGTCGAAGGCGAACGGCGGCCTGGGCTTCGACTGCAAGGGCGCGATCCGCCAGGACGTCGCGCTCGACCTGCTGTTCTATCCGACCCAGCAGATCACCGTGAAGGTCGAATACCGCCACGACTGGGCGAACAACAAGGTGTTCCTGCGCAACGACGGTTCGTACGGCAAGTCCAACGACCTGCTCGCGACGCAGTTCATCTATTCGTTCTGATGCGGTCCGCGCGGGACGCCGTGCCGCGCGCACGGCGTCCCGCGCCGTTTCTACCGGCCCGGCGGCGATGCGTCGCGCATCGCCGCCGGCCGCAACGAGGGAGTCGGTTTCATGACGCAGTCTTTCACCCGCCGTGCCGATGCGCTCGCGCGCGACTCGTACTACGAAGCGACGGCCGTGCGGCCGGCCGCGGACGACCCGGTGCTCGACGACACGATCGACGTCGACGTCTGCGTGATCGGCGCCGGCTTCGCGGGCCTGTCGACGGCGCTCGACTGTCGCGCGCGCGGGCTGTCGGTCGCCGTGATCGACGCGCATCGTCCCGGCTGGGGCGCGTCGGGACGCAACGGCGGCCAGGCGATCACCGGCTTCGCGAAGGACGAGGAGATCGAGCGCCAGCTCGGCGCATCCGGCGCACGCGCCGCGTGGTCGCTGTCGCTCGACGGCGTCGCGCTGATCGCCGAGCGCATCGCGCGCTACGGGATCGACTGCGACTTCACGCGCGGCTACCTGACGGTCGCGACGAAGCCGCGCCGCATCGACGACCTGCATGCGTGGATGGAAGCCGCGACCACGCGCTGGGGCCATCCGTCGCTGGCGTGGCTCGAAACCGGCGAGATCCGTGCGCGCATCGCGTCGACGCGCTATCTCGCGGGCGTCTACGATCCGCTGTCGGGCCACCTGCATCCGCTCAAGTATTGCCTCGGCCTCGCCGACGCCGCGCGCCGCGAAGGCATCGCGCTGTACGCGCACACGCCCGCGCTCGACGTCGTGCGCGGCGCGCGGCCGGTCGTGCGCACGCCGACCGGCGAAGTGCGCTGCCGCTTCGTCGTGTCGTGCTGCAACGCCGGTCCGGGCGGCATCCTGCCCGCATCGACCGCCGCGCGCATCGCGCCGATCGCGTCGTACATCATCGCGACCGAGCCGCTCGGCAAGGCGCGCGCAGACGCGCTGATCGCGCAGCGCGAGGCCGTGTGCGACAACAACTTCTTCCTCGACTACTTCCGGCTGTCGGCCGACCACCGGATGCTGTTCGGCGGCCGCGCGAACTCGGCGGGCGCGTCGCCCGACACGCTCGCCGACACGATCCGCCGGCGCATGGTCGGCGTGTTCCCGCAGCTCGACGACGTGCGCGTCGAGCACGCGTGGGGCGGCTTCGTCGACGTCACGCGCAACCGCGCGCCGGACTTCGGCGCGCTCGATCCGAACTTCTTCTATGTCCAGGGCTTCAGCGGACACGGCGTCGCGCTGACCGGCATCGCCGGGCGCACGATCGCCGGCGCGATCGCGGGCGACACGCGCGCGTTCGACCTGTTCGCGCAACTGCGCCACCGCCGCTTTCCGGGCGGCGACGCGTGGCGGCAGCCCGCGCTCGAACTCGGGATGCTGTACCACCGCGTGCGCGAGCTGTTCTGAGCCCTTCTTCGCCATCCTTATCATGCAGACATTCGCCAACCAGCCGCACGTCGCGTCGTACTACGCGGCGACCGCCAACGATACGACCCGCCATGCGCCGCTCGCCGGCGCGACCGATGCCGACGTGTGCGTGATCGGCGCGGGCCTCACCGGCCTGTCCGCCGCGCTCAATCTCGCCGAGCGCGGCCATTCGGTGACCGTGCTCGAAGCGTCGCGGGTCGGATGGGCCGCGAGCGGCCGCAACGGCGGCCAGCTGATCGGCGGCTTCGCGTGCGACATCGACACGTTCGCGCAGTTCATGCCGGAAAGCGACGTGAAGCGCATCTGGGACATGGGGCTGGAAACGCTGTCGCTCGTGAAGTCGCGCATCGCGAAGCACGACATCGACTGCGCGCTGGTGCCCGGCTACCTGACCGCCGCGAACACCGAGCGCGACGCCGATGCGCTCAGGCGCTGGCGCGACGACGCCGCGAAGCGCTTCGGCTACGAGCGCTTTCATTTCGTCGAAGCGGAGGATCTCGGCGACTACGTGCAGTCGTCGCGCTATTGCGGCGGCCTGTACGACCCGGACAGCGGCCACCTGCATCCGCTGAACTACACGCTCGGCCTCGCGCGCGCGGCGACCGACGCCGGCGTGCGGATCCACGAGGACAGCTGCGTGACGCGCGTGCGCGACGTGTCGGGCGGCCATCTGGTCGAGACGGCGCAGGGCCAGGTGCGCGCCCGTTTCGTCGTGCTTGCGTGCAATACCTATGTCGGCACGCTGTCGCCCGCGCTGTCGAAGAAGATCATGCCGGTCGGCACCTACGTGATCGCCACCGAGCCGCTCGGCGAAGCGCGCGCCGCCGCGCTGATGCCCGCGCGCGCGGCGATCTGCGACAGCCGTTTCGTACTCGACTATTTCCGGCCCGCGCCCGACACGCGCGTCGTGTGGGGCGGCAAGGTCAGCTATTCGACGCGCGCGCCGCGCCGTCTCGCCGAAGCGATGCGCGCGGACATGCTCAAGACGTTCCCGCAGCTCGCGGACGTGAAGATCGACTACGCGTGGGGCGGCTTCGTCGACATCACGATGAACCGCGCGCCGCACTTCGGGCGCATCGCGCCGACGCTGTATTTCGCGCAGGGGTTTTCGGGGCACGGCGTGAATACGACCGCGCTGGCGGGCAAGCTGATCGCCGAGGCGATCGACGGGCAGGCGAGCCGCTTCGACCTGTTCGGCAAGATCCGGCACCGCGACTTCCCCGGCGGTGCGACGCTGCGCACGCCGGCGCTGGTGCTCGCGATGAGCTGGTATCGGCTGCTCGACGCGTTCGGCGTGCACTGAACACCACGCGCGCACGCCGCGTCGATGCAAAAACGGCCGCGCATGGGCGCGGCCGTCGAGCCGGATCGCCGTCTCGCGGCGCGGCGGGCCGGCATGGCCGCCAACCCGGCCGGCGCCCGTCAGTCGGTGCCGTACTTCGGCGAATGCGGGCCGTACAGCAGGCCGTTGGGCGGCCCCGCCGTCAGCAGCCGGCTGCTCGTGAACGCCGCGACGTCGTGGCTCTGGTCCATCAGCGTATTCGCGACCTGCTTGACCGCGGCCGTCACCAGCATGCCGATCAGGCTGCCGCCGCCGTTGTTGCCGCTTTCGTCGCTGGCCGCGCTGGCGCTGCCCTGCCACAGCACGTCGCCGGTGCGCAGGTCGACGAGCTTCGCCGAGGCCGACACGACGGTCGCGCTCGCGAGAATCCGGTACACGGTCCCGTACTGCGACACCTTCGAGTACAGCGCGGCATCCGCGCCGAAGATCTCGCGCAGCTTGGCGGCCGGCGTTTCCTGGATCTCGGCCGCGTTCGTCAGGCCGTTCTGCTTGAAGGTTTCGTCCATCACCGCGACCGGAACGACGTAATAGCCGGACTCGGCGAGCGGCAGCGTCATCTGCGACAGCATCCCGTAGGTCGCGCCGACGTCGGAAGTCTCGTTGACGGGCGGCAGCACGAGGATCGAGCGCGGCTGGCTCTTCTTGAACGCCGTGTAGTCGGGTCGCTTGACCGGCTGTGCGCACGCGCTCAACAGCACGGCGATCGACAGCACGGACATCAGCTTGAATGAAAGAGTCTTGAACATGGCGGGCGCGTCACTGTTTGGCGGGGTTCGAATCGGCCGTCTTCTGGCCGGCGATCGTCTGGCCGGCGGCGCTCCGGGCGGCCGCCTTCGGATCGGCCGGCCGGGGCGCGCCGTCTTTCTTCTTCAGCAGGAAATCCATGTAGGTCGAGGATTCCGGAAACAGCTGCTTCTCGGCCTCGAACTCCTGCGCGGCCTGCTGACCGTTGCCGACGCTCGCGTACAGCATCCCGAGATGCGCATGGAACCCCGGCGGTGGCGTATGGCCCTTGCCGCGAATGTCCTGCAGCGCCTTTTCGAGCGCGTCGATCTGCTCCTGCGGCGACTTCTGCCCCTTGAAGTATTCGTACACCTGCGGCTGGTAGCCGCTCCACTGGTAAAGCGGCGGTGTCGAGCTCGCGCAGCCGGCGAGCAGCAGTGCGGCGGCCGTCGCCGGCAGCCAGTTAGCCCGTTTCATGGTCTGTTCTCTTTTTTTGATGTCGTGGTGAATCGTTCGCTCGCGGCGCCGGCCCCGGCGCCCGCAGCGCTTATTGCGCGGTCTTCAGCGCGCCGGCGTCGACCTGCTCGGCGAGATGGTTCACGGCCTCCTGGATCGCGAGGTCGAGCACCTTGCCGTTCAGCGTCGAGTCGTAGCCGGCCGTACCGCCGAAGCCGATCACCTCGCGGTTCGACAGGCTGAACTCGCCCGCGCCCTGGCTCGAGGCGACGACTTCCGACGTTGTCGTGTCGACGATGTTCAGGTTGACCTTCGCATACGCGACCTGCGTCTTGCCGCGACCGAGGATGCCGAACAGCTGGTGATCGCCGACGTCCTTGCGGCCGAACTCGGTCACGTCGCCCGTCACCACGTAGTTCGCGCCCTTCACGGCCTGCGCCTTCTTCATGAAGCCGGCTTCCTGCTTGATCTCGTCGAGGTTCTCGCGGTCGAGCACGTTGAAGCGCCGGCTCTGCTGCAGGCGCGTGACGAGGATCGTCTTCGCCTGGCCGCCGAGGCGGTCGATGCCGTCCGAGAAAATGCCGCGCATGTAGCTCGAGCGGTTGTCGAACTTGCCGACCGCGATCGCGACGGGCTTGCCCGCATACGGTTTCTGCGCGCTGCTGACGGCCGGCACGTCGAGCGTGCGCGACGACTCGGTCGCGCAGCCGGACAGCGCCGCGACGACGGCCGCCGCGACGACCACGGTGCGTCGTGTCTGAAGGTTCATTGCTGGGTCTCCTTGCCTGGAAAGATTGCCCGGAACGGGCGCGCCGGCGCGTGTGCGAGCCGGCGATCGAAACTGCGGGGGCCGCGCGCATGCGTGCATCGACGCGGCGCGCGTGCGGCCCGATGCGTCGCCAGGCCGGCGACGGCGGGACAGGAAAGGAAGCCGCGCGCCACGGACGTGTTGCGGCGAAAAGCGGAAAAGCGCCGACGCGGTCGAGATTCGCGCGCGCTGGTCACCCGATTATTCTGATTGCTGCGCTGTTGATCGCGCATCATGCGGCCCCGTATATCGTTCGGCGCGATGATAGCAAACGCTTTTATCGAGACGGGGAATCCTGATAATAATTAACGGTTTTGACGGCATCGACGACGCCGCACCTCGTTTTGCGCAAATATTTCGCCGAGCCTTGCCGGCAGCGGCGCTGCGGAGCATGCGCACGAATTCGCGCTTTGATTCGATTGCCGCGCCGACCGGCGCAACGGCCGGCGCCACCCGCACGCCGGCTCGTGCGCGCTCGTTATTCCGCCACCTTCTGGCGCATCGTCACGAATTCCTCGGCCGCGGTCGGATGAATGCCGATCGTGTCGTCGAACTGCGCCTTCGTCGCGCCCGCGCGCATCGCGATCGCGATGCCCTGGATGATCTCGCCCGCTTCGCGGCCGACCATGTGCGCGCCCACCACGCGCTGGCTGTCGCGCGCGACCACCAGTTTCATCAGCGTGCGCTCGTCGCGGCCCGACAGCGTGTGGCGCAGTGCCCTGAACGACGTGCGGTAGATGTCGACGTCGCCGTGCAGCGCACGGGCGGCCGCCTCGGTCAGGCCGACCGTCGCGACTTCGGGCTGGCTGAACACGGCCGACGGCACCGCGGCGTGGTCGGCCGCGACGCGCCGCCCGCCGAACAGCGTCGTCGCGAGCAGCCCGGCGTCGCGCGTCGCCACCGGCGTGAGCTGCGGGCGCGAGGTCACGTCGCCGATCGCGTGGATCGAGTCGACCGACGTCGCCGAATACGCATCGACCGCGATCGCGCCGCGCGCGTCGAGCGCGACGCCCGTCTGTTCGAGCCCGAGCCCCTCGACGTTCGGCACGCGCCCGGTCGCGTAGAGCACCGCGTCGTACGGCCCGTGTCGCGCATCGCCGACGCGCACGCTCAGCGAGCCGTCGTCCGCGCGCGCGATCGCGTCGACCGTCGCGCCCGCATGGATCGCGACGCCCTGTTTCGTCATTTCATCGGACAGGAACTGCCGCACGTCGTCGTCGAAGCCGCGCAGGATCTTCTCGCCGCGATAGAACAGGTCGACCCGGCTGCCGAAGCCGTTGAAGATGCCGGCGAACTCGACCGCGATGTAGCCGCCGCCGACCACCGCGATGCGCGCCGGCAGCGCGGCGAGCGACAGCGCCTCGCGCGACGTGATCGCGTGTTCGATGCCCGGCCGCGGCGGCAGCGACGGGCGCGAGCCGGTCGCGATCGCGATGTGGCGCGCGCGGAAGCGGCGCTCGCCGACGGCGACCGTGTGCGCATCGACGAGCGTCGCGCGCCCCTCGTGCATGTCGACGCCGGACTGCCGCAGCAGGCCGATGTAGATGTCGCTCAGGCGATTGATCTCGCGATCCTTCGCGGCGATCAGCGCGGGCCAGTCGAGCGTGCCGGCGCCGAAGCGCCAGCCGAAGCCCTTCGCATCGTCGACGTCGTGCGGATAGTGCGACGCGTAGACGAGCAGTTTCTTCGGGATGCAGCCGCGCAGCACGCAGGTGCCGCCGATCTGCTCCTGTTCCGCAATGCCGACGCGTGCGCCGTATGAAGCCGACATCCGGGCCAGCCGCACGCCGCCCGAGCCGGCCCCGATCACGAACAGGTCGTAGTCGAAATCCATCGCATGCCCTCATCGCAGTTCGGATGACGGCACGATAGCAAGATTCGGGATTTCGTGCGGCGCGCCGCGCGCGCCATAAAAAACGGCGAGAGACGTCGCCTCTCGCCGGTCAATCCGACTGCCGGGTGTGTCATGCGTCACCGATCGACCGCATGCCCGACCCGCCGGTTGCGCGGCACCGCTCCGCCCGGCCGCGCGAAGGGCGCGCACGGGCCGGAGCGGCCGCCATGCTCGTCAGGCCTGCGACGTGTCGCCGCCGTCCGTCGCCTGCGTATCGTCCGCAGCCTGCTCGGGCTGCTCTTCCTTCTTCTCGAGCAGGCCTTCGAGCGCCTCGGCGCCCTTGAAGCCGGCGACGGCCGCGGCCGCCTTGGTCAGCAGGCCTGCATCCGGATCGACCTTCTCCGCCGCCTCGACGGCCGCCACTGCGCCAGCGATTTCACCCACGGTGTTCAGGATACCCATCGTCAACCCCTCTCAAGAAAATCGTGAGCCGATCGTCCCACGAAAAAAACCGGCGGACCGCGTTTGTCATCACCGGATACACAAGTTACGCACCAGGCCGGCGGCGCACGATGCGCCGTGCGCACACCGGAACGACGCACGCGCGTGCGCTGCGGCACACGGCGGGCGATGCACGCAGCGTAGCGGAAAGCACGCACGCGCATTGTCAAAGTATGTTCTGGAATGCCGACGGATCGCTTACGGATTGCGCAATGCGATGAAGCAAACGCCGAATAACGCGCGCCGGCCCGGCGGGCGCGCCGTTCAGAACTGGTGCCGGATACCGGCCATCACGCCGAGCTGCGTCATGCCGGGCGCGGGCGTCGTCCCGCCGCCGCCCTGGCTGACCGTGTACTGCGCGTGCGCGCTGTTCCACAGATACGCGCCCTGCAGGTAGACGGCCGTGCGCTTGGACAGCAGGTAGGTGCCGCGCAGCACGCCGATCGTGCCGCGCGCGTCATGCACGCGATTGACGATCCGGTATGCGCCGCCGTCGACGACCAGGAACGGCGCGGCGCGCCACGACGCGGTCAGGTAGAACTGGTCGTAGCCGACGTTCGGCGTCTGCGCGGACACGAGCCGCACGCGGCGGCCGAGCCAGCCGCCGCCGAAACGCCATGCGCCGAATTCGCCATAACCGTTCAGCTGCATCCGCACGTCCTTGTCGCCCGGCTGCGTGAACGCGACCGGCGCGACGCCGTCGTAGAAGCTCGCGGCCGCGCCCGCGCCGCCGCGCTGCTCGTCGTACGCGGCCGCCACGCCGAAGCCGCGCGCGTCGTAGCGCAGCATCGCCGACCACTCGCGGCAGGTCTGCGCACTGCCCGCCACCGGGCCGGCGCAGGTACCCTGCCCGGGCGAATTGCCGGTGCCGGCCGCATCGCGCCCGAACGACCAGGTCGCGCCGACGGTCAGCCCGCCGAACGCGCCCTTGTACGCGATCGTGCTGTCGCTGCGCGCGCTCGGCAGGTACTGGTCGAACGACGCGAGGCCGCCGTAGATGTCGGGCCCGAGCAGGTCGGCATCGGCCACCGCCCAGTACGTCATCGTGTACTGGCGGCCGAAGCTCAGGCTGCCGTACGGGCCGTCCACGCCGACCCACGCCTGCCGGCCGAACAGCCGCCCGCCCTGGTTCGCGGCGCCGTTGCGCAGGTTGAAGCCGTTCTCGAGCACGAAATTCGCGCGCCAGCCGCCGCCGAGCGCTTCGCTGCCGCGCAGCCCCCAGCGCGACGGCAGCTCGCCGGTGATGCCGGGCATGCGCACCACGCTGTTGCCCGCAGCATCCGCATGCGAAACGAATTCGACGCCCGTATCGACGACGCCGTACAGCGTCACGCTGCCCTGCGCACATGCCGGCGCGCACGCGAGTGTGGCCAGCGCGGCGGATCCCGCTCCAACCCATGCTTTCATGGTGTTTCGTCTCCGGTCGTTTTGATTTGCAGTCCGGATCTATCGGATGCGTCGCATGCACGCGATACCGCGTGCGACGCGTGATCCGGACGCCTGGCGCATTATCCGGAGACGAAACCCTGCTGAATATTGCCGATTCGGCGAAAAGTCATGACCATGCGGCATGACCCGACGGCCTGCGCTTCAACGCGAGGCGCGCTTCAAAAGCAGAAAGGCGCCTTGCGGCGCCTTCCTGCATGCGATCGAACGAGACGGCTGCCGATCAGAAGATGTTGCGCAGGCCGATCGCGATGCCGGTCTGGTTGCTGCGGCCCGGCAGCTCGACGTTGGCTGCGCCGTTCGTCTTGTTGAAGTCGATGGTGCCGTAGACTTCGGTGCGCTTGCTCAGCGCGTACTCGGCGATGCCGACGATCGCGTAGCGGTTGCCGCTCGCGAGCGTGCCGTTCGCGGTCATCGCGTTGCGCATGTGGTCGTAGTAGAACGCGCCCGTCAGCGTCAGCGGCGTGCTGACCTGCCAGCTCACGCCCGCGAACGGGCCGTCGTCGATCCGGCCGGTGCCCTTCGCCACCGGAATCGTCTGCTGTGCGAGGAGGCTGTCGACGAAGCCGGTGTCATCCTTCGAGCGCAGGTAGCCCGCGTAGACCTTCGCCTTGCTGAACGCGTAGACGACGTTCGCGTGGTAGATCGTCTGCTTGCGCGCCGAGTTGTCGCTGTTCTGCTGCGCGCCGGCCGCGATGCTGAGCGGGCCCATCACGTACGACAGCGACACGCCCCACGCATTGCCCTTGCCGAGCGAACCCGGGATCTGGCCCGAGAAGCCGCCCGCGCCGGTCGATTCGTAGTTGGTGCCGGTCGAGTACATCGCCTTCGCGGTCAGGCCCGCGAACTTGCCGGTGTACTTGATCTGGTTGTCCGCATACAGGCCGCCGCCGAGCGCAACCGGCAGCCACGCGTTCTCGAGATAGTTGCCGACGGTCAGCGGATCGTAGGTGTCCGACAGCAGGTCGAACAGCGGCGTCTTCTGGCGGCCGAGCGTGACCGTGCCGTACGGGCTCTGCAGGCCGACGTAGGCCGCACGGTTGAACAGGCGGCCGCTGTCGGCGAACGCGCCGTTCTGCAGGTTCACGCCGCTTTCCAGGTTGAACAATGCCTTCAGGCCGCCGCCGAGGTCTTCGGTGCCGTAGATGCCGAAGCGGCTGTTGGTGATCGCGCCGTTGGTCATCGACACGAGACCGTCGTTGTTCGCGTTCGCGTTGGTCAGGTAGCGGACGCTGACGTCGGCGACGCCCCACAGCGTGACCGAGCTTTGTGCTGCTGCATTCTGACTGGCGAATGCCAGCAATGCGCCCCCTGCGAGTGCTGCGAGTCGGATGGTCTGCTTCACGAGCTTTCCTTTTTTAGGTGTCTCCATTCATGGCCGGCCGCGTGCGCAGCCGGGTGGCGATCGCGCGCGTTCTTGGCGCGCACGATGTGGGCTGAATCATATGACGAGTGCAATCGTTGAAAGAAATTGAAACGCACAGTCACGCGCGAACTGTCGCCCGCGCACAACGTTATGCGCGGCGGCGCGGGATCGACGGCCGTCAGGCGTGATCCGGGCGCGTCCGGCGGGACGCTCGGGGCGGCCTCGGGTCTGTAAGGAGGGCCGCGCGGCCGTGGGCGGGAAGGACGACGCGCCGCCGTGGCCGATCACGTCACGCGGCCGAGGGCGGCGCGTCGTCGCTCGCGTGCCGGCGCCACGCCCGCCGCACGATTTCGGCGAACGCGCCCGCGAGCAGCAGCACCGCGCCCCACAGCGCGACTTCCGCGACGAGCCGCGTGACGAAACCGCCGATCACCGCACCCGCGAGAAAGCAGAAGCTGATCGTCGCGAGCAGCGCCGAGTCGTGCAGCGCGCCCGCGTCGTAGCGCGGGATCAGCCCGACGAACAGCTTCTGCGCGGCACGCCGCAGGTTGCCGGTCGTCATCACCGACGTGTACGACAGTTCCTCGAGATGCGTAAACGACAGCGTCTGCAGCGTCGCGACGAACGAGATGCCGGGAATCAGCCAGCCGCTCGACGCGCCGACCGCGCCGCTCGCCGCGATGGCGAGAAACGCGATCTCGACGATCAGGCTCGCGAACGCCGTGTGCCGCATCCAGCCGCGCTGCGCGGCGAGCCCGAGCAGATGCGCGACGAACACCGCGAGCACGAAGCCGATCAACGGCGGCACGTGATGCAGCGCGGCGGCCCATTCGCCGGCCGACACGTTGATGCCGAGCAGCGCGACGTTGCCCGTCATCGTGTTCGCGAACACGTGGCCGTGGCCGACGTAGGTGTACGCATCGAGATAGCCGCCGGACAGCGTCAGCAGCGCGGCGACGGTGAGATTGCGGCTGGCGCCGTCGAGATCCATCGATCCTCCCGTGGGGTGCGCCGCCCGCGCGGTGCGCGGCGGACGGTGCGGAATTCGGTTGCGGGCGTCGCGTCCCGCCGCTGGCCGCAGCGACGCGCGGCACGGGCAGCGCCAAGCGCCGGAATGGCGGGCGGGACGGGTCAGGCCGAGTATAGCGGCGCGCCGGACGCGGGCCGGATTGGCGCGGCCGCGGGCGACGACACAAGCGGGGCCGGGCGGCCGCGGCCTACTGCCCGATGCCGGTGAGGCCGATCAGCGCGCCGGCCGCAAGCAGCCACAGCGGATGAATGCGCGTGCGATAGGCGAGCACCGCGCACGCGGCCGTGATGCCCCACTGGATCGCGGTGTGGTTCGACGCGTCGGCAATCAGCACCGCGCTCGCCGCGACGAGCCCGGCCGTGACGGGCATCATCCCCTGCTGCACGTAGCGGCGCCACGGCCGGTCGCGGAAGCGCTCCCACGCGTGCAGCGCGAGCACGGTGACGATCGACGACGGCCCGAACTTCGCGAGCGACGCGACGAGCAGCCCGGCCCAGCCGGAGACGTGCCAGCCGACCAGCGACACGATCATCATGTTCGGCCCGGGCGCCGCCTGCGCGAGCGCGAACAGCGCGGTGAACTCGTGCGCGCTCATCCAGTGATGCACGTCGACGACCTGCCGCTGCATCTCCGGCAGGATCGTGTTGCCGCCGCCGAACGCCAGCAGCGACAGCTGGCTGAAGATCGTCGCGATCGCGACCAGCGTATCGTTCATCGCCGACCTCCCGGTTGCGCGTCGCGCCGCCGCGCCGCGAGCCAGACGCTCACCGGCGTCAGCACGAGCATCGTGGTCAGCAGCGGCAAGCGCAGCACCGCGATCGCGACGAACGCGAGCACCGCGATGCCGGCCGCCGCGCGCGCATGCCGCAGCGGCTTCGCGACCTTCACGGCCATCGCGGCGAGCAGCCCTGCGGCCGCGGCCGCAAGGCCCGCGAACAGATGCTGCACGCGCGGATCGTTCTGCGTTTTCGCGTACAGCACGCCGAGCGCGACGACGACGAGCGTCGGCCCCGCGATCAGCCCGAGAATGCCGGCGAACGCGCCGGGAATGCCGCGAAAGCGCATGCCGACGGCCACCGACAGGTTGATCACGTTGCCGCCCGGCAGGAACTGGCACAGGCCGAGCAGATCGGTGAATTCGTCGGCGCTCAGCCACTTGCGCTCTTCGACGATGGTGCGCCGCGCGAACGGCAGCGCGCCGCCGAACGACATCAGCCCGAGCGACAGAAAACCGGTGAACAACTCGGCGAGACCGATCCGGCGCGGCGACGCGGCGGACGGCGGAGAAGCGGATTGCATGGGGATCCTCATCAAGCGGTCAGCCGAGCTTACCGCCGTTCGGGATGCCGGCAAAACGATTTTATCGGCGCGTCCTTGTGATCTAGAATCACAAGCATGGCACGCGATCTCCCGCCCTTTTCCGCGCTTCGGGCCTTTGAAGCCGCGGCACGACATGAAAGCTTCAGCGCCGCCGGCGACGAGCTGCATGTGACTCACGGTGCCATCAGCCGGCAGATCGCCGGTTTCGAGGCGTGGCTCGGCAAGCCGGTGTTCCACCGCTACGGCAAGCGCGTCAAGCTCACCGACGAGGGTCGCCGCTATCTGGACACCGTGCGCGCCGCGTTCGACAGCATCGCGCTCGCGACCGAGCAGCTGCGCCATACCGGCACCGCGCGCGTGCTGCGCATCAACGCGCTGCCGACCTTCGCGATGAAATGGCTGCTGCCGCGCCTGTCGCGATTCCAGCGCGACGTGCCGAACGTGGAGCTGAAGCTGTCGACGTCGAACGCGCCGCTCGACACGCTCGACGGCTTCGACGTCGCGATCCGCCGCGGCCCGGGCCACTGGCCGAACTGCGCGAGCGGCCACTTCCTCGACGAAAGCGTGATCCCGGTCTGCAGCCCCGCGCTGCTCCGGCGCGCGCCGATCGCGCGCGCGGACGATCTCGCGCGGCACGTGCTGCTGCATTCGGATACGCGCCCGGAAGGCTGGCGCGACTGGTTCGCGGCGGCCGGCGTCGCGATGAAGGCGCGCAAGCGGCAGTCGTTCGACCACTTCTATCTCGCGCTGCAGGCGGCCGTCGACGGGCTCGGCGTCGCGCTCGGCCCGCTGCCGCTGATCGACGACGAACTCGCGAGCGGCCGGCTCGTGATGCCGCTCGACGGCCCGCGCATCGCGACGCGCAGCTACTGGTGGATCACGCCGTGCGCGCCGGCGGACGATCCGCTGGTCGCGCAGTTCTGCGCGTGGCTGCAGACGCAGTCGAACCTCGTCGCGTAGCGCGGCGCGGTTCGACGAGGCAGGCGAGGCGGATGACGTGGGCAGCAGGACGCCGCCCGCTGGACGCTCAGACCACCGGGCCCGGTTCCTTTTCCTTGCGCAGGATCGCGTACAGGATGATCGCGCCGAACGTCGCAGTGCCGATCCCGCCGAGCCCGAAGCCGCCGATCTTCAGCGAGAAGTCGCCGGCGCCGAGCACCAGCGTGACGGCCGCGACGATCAGGTTGCGGTTGTCGGAGAAGTCGACCTTGTTGACGACCCAGATCCGCGCGCCGGTCACCGCGATCAGCCCGAACACGACGATCGACACGCCGCCGAGCACCGGGCCCGGAATCGTCTGGATCACCGCGCCGAACTTCGGCGAGAAGCCGAGCACGATCGCGATCAGCGCGGCCACCGCGAACACCAGCGTCGAATAGATCCGCGTGACGGCCATCACGCCGATGTTCTCCGAATAGGTGGTGACGCCCGTGCCGCCGACGCTGCCCGACACGATCGTCGCGAGCCCGTCGCCGATGAACGCGCGGCCGACGTAGCGGTCGAGGTTGGTGCCCGTCATCGCGCTGACGGCCTTGATGTGGCCGAGGTTCTCGGCGACGAGGATCACCGCGACCGGCGCCAGCATCAGCATGGCGTGCGGATCGAACACCGGCGCGGTGAAGGCCGGCATCCCGAACCACGCCGCATGCGCGACGATCGAGAAGTCGACCGGCTTGCCGAGCCCCATGCCGTTGGTCGCGATCGCGTAGATCGCGTAGGCGATCGCGAGCCCGACCAGGATCAGCAGGCGCTGCACCATGCCGCGCGCGAACACCGCGACGCCGCCGACGCACAGCACCGTGACGAGCGCCATCACCGAGTCGAAGGTCGACGCAGAGACGCCCTTGACCGCGATCGGCGCGAGGTTCAGCCCGATCACCGCGACCACCGCGCCGGTGACGACGGGCGGCATCAGCGCCTCGATCCAGCGCGTGCCGATCGCCGACACCAGCGCGCCGAGCGCCACGTACACGACGCCGCACGCGACGATCCCGCCGAGCGCGACCGGAATGTTCGGGTTCGGGCCGCTGCCGCCGTAGCCCGTCACCGCGATCACCAGGCCGATGAACGCGAAGCTCGAGCCGAGGTAGCTCGGCACGCGGCCGCCCACCAGCACGAAGAACAGCAGCGTGCCGATGCCCGACATGAAGATGCACAGGTTCGGGTCGAAGCCCATCAGCAGCGGCGCGAGCACCGTCGAGCCGAACATCGCGACGACGTGCTGCACGCCCATCGCGACCATCTGCGGCCACGCCAGGCGCTCGTCGGGGCCGACCACGCGCGCGGCCGCGCCGGTCGATTGCACCCGCCAGCGCGGGAAATAGGAATCGGACATGGGGAAAAGGGCTCCTGTCGGTCGCCGGCTGCGAACGGTGCGCCGGTCTGGAATCTGGCGCGAGTTTACGGAGCGGCAATGGGGCTGGCAAGCGCGGCGCGGACCGCCGGCGGTTCGACGCACCGGCCCTGCATTTTCGAATTCGTCTGATTCACAGCGCACGCCGCGCCGCCTACAGTACGTGAACCGCAGCGCGCCAGGGCGCGGCGGCGTTGTCCAGTTGCTCCCTCCACCGTCCGGGCGTTGCGCCCGGGCGGTTTTTTTTGTCGCGCTGTCGATGTAAGCGGGCGCTCACATCGAAAGCGGCACACGCTGCATCACGGGTTGATGTACTGGAACAACGACAGGTTCTGCAGCTGCGCGTAGGCCTTCTGCGCGCCGGTGAGCGCGTTCTGCATCTGCAGGAACTGGCTGATCGTCGTCACCATATTGGTGCTCGTCACGTCCGCGAGGTTGCTCGTGACCTGCAGCGTATTGGTCTGGTTCACGGCCTGCATCGCCTGGATTTCCTGCTCGCGGCCGCCGACCGACGCCTGCACGGTGAGGATGTTCGTCATCGTGTTGTCGAGCTTGGTCGTGCCGGTCGTCATCGTGTTCGCGAGCGCGGCGGCCGCGGCCGTGTCGTTGCCGACCGGCACCTTCAGCGCGGCGATCATCGTGTCGAGCGTCGCGAACACGTCGGTGCCGGCCTGCGGCGCGGGCGTGACCGAGAACGTGTCGCCCGACGCCGGCGTGCCCGACACCGGCACCGTCAGCCCGTTGCCGAGCGCGATCGCCGTGCCCGCCTCGTACGGCTGCGGATCCGTCGTGGTCGCCGGCGTGGCGGTGTTGTCGGTCACCGTGTAGGTCGGCGCGTCCGACGTGCCGCCGAACGTGATCGTGAACTGGTGCGTGTTGGTCGCGGCCGACGGGTCCGTGATCGACACCGCGCCGATCGTGCCCGTGCCCAGGTTGCGCGCGCCGGCGGCCGGCACCGGCTGGCTGCCGAGCATCGGCACCGACATGAACACGCTCGCGCCGTCGTCGCCCTGCGCGATCGTGCGCGTGTCGGCGATCTGCACCTGGCGCGCGCCGCGGTCGCCGCTGTAGATCGCGCCGCCGCCCGTGCTGTTCGAGAACGGCGCCGTGGTCGACTGGTAACCGGCAAACAGGTAGTTGCCCGCGCCGTCGGTCGTGTTCGCGAGCGTCATCAGCTGGTCGCGATAGCCCTGCAGCTGCGTCGCGATCGCCGAGCGGTCGCTGTCGGACAGCGAGCCGTCGCCGGCCTGCATCACGCTCGAGTGGATCGTGTTCAGCAGGTTGTTGACGGTCGTCAGCGTCTGGTCCTCCTTCTGCAGCGACGACAGCGCGACGTTCTGGTTCGTCGCGTACTGCGACAGCGTCGCCGAGGTCATCGACAACTGCACGGCCTGCGCAGCGCCGAGCGGGTTGTCGGCCGGCGTCGACAGGCTCACGCCGCTCGAGATCTGCTGGTAGAGCTGCGCGAGCTGCGCCTGCTGGTCGCTCATCTGCGCGACGTTGAGCTGGTAGAACTGGGCAGTGGAAATCCGCATCGCTTCGATCCCCGGAATCAGTTGAACAGGCCGAGCACGGTCTGGAACAGCGTCGCCGCCGTCTGGATCACCTTCGCGTTCGCCTGGTAGAGCTGCTGGTACTGCATCAGGTTGGCCGCTTCCTCGTTCTGGTTCACGCCCGACACCGACTGCTGCGACGCGGTGATCTGGCCGACCAGCGCGGTCTGCGCGGCGCTCGACGACTTCAGCTGGCTCGCCGCGTTGCCGATGTTGTTCACGTAGCTCGCGTAGGCGCCCGTCAGCGTGACCGTGCCGTTGCCGAACGACTTCGCGCTGACGAGCTTCGACAATGCGAGTGCGTTGGTGCCGTCGTTGGTGCCGCCGGCGTACGGGCCGATCTTGAACTGGTCGCCGTCGGCCGGCGCGCCCGACAGCGACACCGTCACGCCGTTGATCGCGCCCGGCGCGGTGCCCGACATCGTCAGCGTCGCGCCGACCGACGGGTCGTACGGCACCGGCGTCGACGGGTCGGTGATCGTCACCTGCTGCGGCGGCGTGCCGGCGATCGTCACGGTCGTGCCGGCCGGGAAGCCCGACAGCGACTTCGACGCCGCGTCGTAGGTCAGCGTGGTCGACGGCGCCTGGTAGCCGGCGCTCACCGCGCCCTGCGTGATGGTGGCGGTGCCGGCATTCGTCGATACGGCCGACGACACGACCGGCGACGCGGCCGCGATCGCCGAGCCGTTCGAGGTCGCGAGGCCGAAGCCGTCGAGCGCACCGCGCGTGGGCAGCACCGTGAACTGGTCGCCGGCGCTCATCGCGCCCGACGAGAACGAGAAGTCGAGGCCGCCGATCGAAGCCGGCATCGACTTCGAGGTGCCGACCACCGAGCCGCTCGCGCGATCGGTCAGCGTGTACTGGGTGCCGTCGTACGACAGCGTGTAGTCGCCCGTGGTCGGCTGCGACGCGTCGGTGAACGACACGGACAGCGCCGCGTCGCCCTTGTTCTGCTGGTTCGCGTAGACCGTCGGCGCGCCGACCGCGAACAGCTTGCCGCCGACGTTGCCCGACAGGTCGATGCCGAGCGCGTTCTGCGCGTTGACCTGCGCGGCGAAGCTCGTCGCGATCGCGCCGAGCTGCGCCTGCGCGGGGTCGAGCGTCTGGCTGCGGAACGCGAGCAGGCCGCCGAGCGTGCCGCCCGACAGCGACGCGTCGGACAGGTACTGGTTCTGGCCCGGCGGGTTCGCGCCGGCGATCCCCTGCGACACGACGGTCAGCTCGCTCGGATCGGACGGCGACGTGACGGCCGCGAGTTGGTAGCTCTTGTCGGCGACGACGAGCGGCTGGCCGCCCGCGAGGAACACGCTGTAGCCGTCGCTGTTGCGCACCACCTGCACGCCCGCGAGGCCCGACAGGTTCGACACCGCGAGGTCGCGCTGGTCCATCAGCTGGTTCGGCGGCTGGCCCTGGCTGCTCGCCGCGGCGATCTGCTGGTTCAGCTGCGCGATCTGCGCGGTGTACGCGTTGATCTGCGACACGGTGCTCGTCAGCTGCGTATTCACGCTCTGGCGCAGCGCGTCGTACTGCTGGCCGGCCGCCGTGATCTGGTCGGCCAGCGTCTGCGCATTGCTCATCGCGGTCTGCCGCACCGAGGTGTCGGCGGCGTTGTTCGCGACGTTCTGCAGCCCGGTGAAATAGTTCGTGATCGCGGTCGAGATCCCGGCCGTCGGGCTGCCGACGTAGTTGTTCAGCTGCGCGACGAGCGAATACCAGGTCGACAGCGCGCCGCCCTGCGTCTGCGCGGTGTTCAGCTGGTCGCTCAGGTACTGGCTGTACTGCCGCTGCACGGTGACGGTGTTGACGCCTTGCGGCATGTAGCCGCTGCTCGTGTACTGGCCGCTCGCCTCGGCATAGACGGGCCGCTCGACCGAATAGCCCGGCGTCGCGGCGTTGCTGATGTTCTGGCCGGTCGTCGTGAGGCCCCAGAGTGCGGCATTCAGGCCGCTGACGCCGAGGTTCATGAGTGTGTTGGACATGCGCGATCCTGATGAGCCGGCCGCGCTGCGGCCGCCGGGTTGCGTGACTCCCGGTATAACGGCCGCGGATCGGAAAAATTGAGGGAAAAATGCGCATACGACGCACCGACGCGCGTCGATGCGCATCGTGCGTCGAAACTGCGGGCGGCGGGCGCGCGCGACGGCGCGCCCACGGCGGCGTCAGGCCCGCGCGAGCGAGCGGCGCTTCATCTCGAGTTGCGTGATCAGCCGCTGCAGCGTGTTCTCCGCGCTGCCCGGCAGCGACAGGAAGCGAAAGCCGAGCTGGTAGCGCCGCGAGCCGTTGGGCATCTGCGTCGAGCGCTGCGACACGAGCTGCAGATCGAGCGACAGCTTGCCATGGCCGTTCAGCTCGAGCTCGGCACCGGGCAGCTGCGTGCCGACCTCCAGCGTCTCGACGCGCTCGTCGGCCGTGCGCAGCCCGACGCCGCCGAGCGACAGGTTGTGCACCTCGAACACGAAGCTTTCGCCGCTCGGCAGCGTGCCGCGGCACAGATACGGATCGACGACCGGCGCGTCGACGCGGAAATATTCGCGGCGCTGGATGCAGACCAGCACGTCGGGGAAATCGGCGACGAACGCGGGCAGCCCCTCGTAGCGCGTCTCGCGCGGCGTGCCGGTCGAGAATTCGACGCGCACGCCTTCCGGCGCGGCCGAGAACGTGCAGTGCGACGCGGCGAGGATGCCGGCGTTCTGCTCGGCCAGCGCGCCCCAGTCGAACGTGAACGTGCGCGCGCCGACATCGACCTCGAGCAGCCGCGTGACGAGCTGGCCGCCCGGATACTGGACGGTCAGGAAATCGCCGCGGTTCACGAGGTTGCGCAACTGCACGCCGATCTCCAGCGGATTGCGGCGGGCAAAGTCGGGGCCGGAATGGCCTGCATCCAGGCTCGGATCCGTCGACGTTTCGATATTCATGGCTAGCCGGTCTTTCTTGTCGTGGGCGCACGGGCAACCGGTGCGCGGTAAAACCGGGCCAGAAAGCGGGCCCGGTCACAGGTCTCTCACACTTAGCGGCAGTGCTGACCGAAAGTTTAGAACGATTTGCCGATTTTTTTCGCGCAAACGTTGAAACCGCGCGCGGCGGGCGGCCGGGCGCGGTCCGGAGGGTCGGGCGACGGGCAGCCGGCAGCCGGCCGCCGGCGGCCGGCCCGTCAGCCGATCTGCTGCATGATCGAGATCAGCTTCTTCGCGTAGTTCGGGTCGGTCGCATAGCCTGCCTTCTGCAGCCCGTGCGCGAAACCCTCGACGCTGCGGCTCGCGCTCAGCACGCCAGCATAGCGCGGATTGTTCTTCAGCAGGTTCGCGTAATCGGTCATCGCGTGCTCGTACGAATCGTACGCGCGGAACTTCGCGACGACGCGGCGCGGCGTGCCGTTCACGTATTCGGTCGTCAGCGCCGACACCGTGCGGCCGGTCCAGCCCTTGGTCGCCTTGATGCCGAATACGTTGTGGCTGGTCGAGCCGTCGGCCGCGCGGATCTCGCGCTTGCCCCAGCCCGATTCGAGCGCCGCCTGCCCGACGATGAAGCGCGCCGGGATGCCGGTCGCCGCGCTCGCCGCCTGCGCGGGGGCCGCCAGCCGGTCGACGAACGCGTCCGCGTCCGGCGAGCCGCTCGCGCCCTTCAGCGGCGGCGTCAGCGCGCTGCCGGCCGTATAGCCGCGCGCGCCCGCGAGGCCGCCGTTGTTCGACGCGGCATTCGCATAGGCCTTCGCCATCGCGTTCATCGCGGCGAGGCTGCCCTCGTTGCCGGACTCGCCGAAGCCGGCAGCGCCGAGCCCGGCCGCGCCGAGATCGGCCGCCGTGCCGCCGCCCGCGCCCTGCCCCGCATTGCGCATCAGCTGCTTCATCAGCGCGTCGGCGACGCCGATTCCGCGCGACGACATCTGCTGCGCGAGCTGCTGGTCGAGCATCGACGTGTACATCTTCGACGTATGCGAGTCGAACAGCCCGCCGTCGGGCGTCGCGTCGCGCATGCTCTTCAGCATCATCTGCGTGAACATCGCGTCGAACTGGCCCGCGACGAGCTTCGCGCCGCCCTGCGGCGACTGCTTCACCTGCGCGCGCAGCGCGTCGAAGCCCTGTACGTCGAGCGCGAAGCGCTGCGTGAGGTCGCCCGCGCCCGGAAGATTCGCCGAATTCGCCATTTAGATGATCTCCAGGTCCGCGCGCAGCGCACCGGCCGCCTTCATCGCCTGCAGGATCGACATCAGGTCGGCCGGCGTCGCGCCGAGCGTGTTGAGCGCCTTCACGACGTCGGCGAGGTTCGCGCCGGCCGTCACCATCTTCAGCGCGCCGTTGTCCTGCTTCAGCTGGATCTGCGACTGCTGCGCGACCACCGTCTGCCCGTTCGAGAACGGCCCCGGCTGCGACACGACCGGCTGCGTGTTGACGACGACCGACAGGTTGCCGTGCGCGACCGCGCAACTTTGCAGCGTGACCATCTGGTTCATCACGATCGAGCCGGTGCGCGCGTTCAGGATCACCTTCGCGGCCGCCTTGTCCGGGCTCACGTCGAGGTTCTGCAGGCGCGCCATGAACGCGACCTGCTGCGCCGGGTCGGCCGGCGCGGCGAGCTGGATCGTGCGGCCGTCGAGCGCCGTCGCGACGCCCGGGCCGAAGTTCGAATTGACCGCCGACACGATGCGCTGCGCGGTGCCGTAGTCCATGTCGTTCAGCTGCAGCTGCAGCATGCCGTTCATCTGCGCGAGCGCGTTCGGCACCGAGCGCTCGACGATCGCGCCGCCGACGATGCGCCCGGCCGCGAGCTGGTTCACCTGCACGCGGCTGCCGTTCGCGCTGGCGCCCGCGCCGCCGACCGCCATGTTGCCCTGCGCGAGCGCATACACCTGCCCGTCCGCGCCCTTCAGCGGCGTGAGCAGCAGCGTGCCGCCGCGCAGGCTCTTCGCGTTGCCGAGCGACGACACCGTCACGTCGAGCGCCTCGCCCGGCCGTGCGAACGGCGGCAGCGTCGCGGTCACCATCACGGCCGCGACGTTCTTCAGCTGCATGTTGTTGAGCTGCGACGCACCGCCGTTGGCCGAGCCGTTGTTGATCGAGATGCCGAGGTTCGCGAGCATGTTCGCGAGCGTCTGGGTCGTAAACGGCGTCTGCATCGTCTGGTCGCCGGTGCCGTCGAGGCCGACGACGAGGCCATAGCCGATCAGCGGGTTGTCGCGCACGCCCTGGATCTGCGCGAGGTCCTTCAGGCGCTCGGCGCGCGCGGGGCCTGCGCCGAGCCCGCACACGGCGGCGACCAGCAGCAGCGCGGCGGCGGCATGCGCGCGAAACGACAGGCGACGAAGTACGGTCTTGTGCATCGGCGTCACCACGGCGCGATATTGAGGAAGAAGCGCTGCAGCCAGCCCATCGTCTCGGCTTCGTTGATGTAGCCCTTCGCCGAGTATTCGATCCGCGCGTCGGCGACCTGCGTCGAGTACACCGAATTCGAGCCGGAGATCGTGTTCGGATTGACGACGCCCGAGAAGCGCACGAATTCGTTGCCCTGGTTGATCAGCATCTGCTTTTCGCCGCTGACCACCAGGTTGCCGTTCGGCAGCACGTTGGTGACGGTCACCGTGATCGTGCCGTTGAACGTGTTCGCCGCGCTCGCGCCGCCGGTCGCGGCGAACTTGTTGTCGCCCGACGCCGACAGGTTCGCCTTGCTGAACAGCCCGCCGAGGAAGCCGGCCGTCGGCACGTTGAAGTCGGTGTTGCCCTGCCGGTTGGTGTTCGCGCCCGACGACTTGGTCGCGTTGATGTTTTCCGCGATCACGATCGTCAGGATGTCGCCGACGTTGCGCGGCCGCTGATCCTCGAACAGCGGCCGGCCCGCGTAGCCGGGATTGAAGATCGAGCCGGGCGCCTGCATCGACACCGGCATCGGCGGCTGCGCCGTCATCGGCTGCTGGATGATCGGCTCGTGCGGAATCTGCGCGCAGCCGGCGAACGCCGCCACCGCGACCGCGCAGGCGGCGCGGACGGTGACGGACGGGAGGAGGCGAACCTGCTTCATGGCAACGACGGGATGTCCGGTTAACTCTTCATCTGCGTGACGGTCTGCAGCATCTGGTCGGACGTCGTCACGGCCTTGCTGTTGATCTCGTACGCGCGCTGCGTCTGGATCATGTTGACCAGCTCCTGCACCACGTTCACGTTCGACGCCTCGACATAGCCCTGGTTGAGCGTGCCCGCGCCGTTCAGGCCCGGCTGCGACACGTTCGGCGCGCCCGACGAGGTGGTCTCGGAGAACAGGTTCTCGCCGCGCGCCTCGAGGCCGGCCGGGTTGATGAAGGTCGCGATCTGCAGCGAGCCGATCTGCACCGCGTTGCTCGAGCCCGGCTGCGTGACCGACACGACGCCGTCCTTGCCGATCGTCAGCGACGTCGCGTTCTGCGGCACCGTGATCGCCGGCAGGATCTGGTAGCCGCTCGACGTGACGAGCTGGCCCTGCGCGTTGGTCTGGAACGAGCCGTCGCGCGTGTACGCGTTGGTGCCGTCCGGCATCAGCACCTGGAAGAAGCCCGCGCCGTTGATCGCGACGTCCTTCGAGTTGCCGGTCTGCGTGAGGCTGCCCTGCGTGTACAGGCGCTCGGTCGCGACCTGCTGCACGCCGGTGCCGAGCTGCAGGCCCGACGGCAGCTCGGTCTGCTGCGTCGAGTTCGCGCCGGGCTGGCGGATGGTCTGGTACAGCAGGTCCTCGAACACCGCGCGCGAGCCCTTGAAGCCGTTGGTGCTGACGTTCGCGAGGTTGTTCGAGATCACGTCCATCTGCGCCTGCTGCGCATTCATGCCGGTGGCGGCGATATAGAGCGAACGATTCACTTGTTAGGTTCTCCTGCTAGGGCTGGCGCGAGTCGCTCAGCTGAAGTTGAGCAGCTGGTTCGCCGACTGCTCGTTCTGGTCGGCCGTCTGGATCAGCTTCGACTGAAGCTGGAACGCACGCGCGTTGTCGATCATCGCGACCATCGCGGTCACCGGGTTCACGTTGCTGCCTTCGAGCGAGTTCGGCGTGACGACGACGTTCGGGTCGGCATCGGCCGGATTGCCGTCGGCGGTGCGGAACAGCCCGTCGTTGCCGCGCGTGAGCGTGGCCGGATCGGGATTGACGAGCTTCATCTGGTCGACGATCGCGACCGCCGTCGGCGGGTCGCCCGGCATCAGCGCCGACACCGTGCCGTCCTTGCCGATCGTCACTTCCGCGTTCGGCGGCACCGAGATCGGGCCGCCGTTGCCGACCACCGGCAGGTTGCTCGCGTTGACGAGCTGGCCGTTCTGGTCGACGTGCAGGTTGCCGGCGCGCGTATACGCCTCGCTGCCGTCGGCCAGCTGCACGGACAGCCAGCCGGCGCCCTGCACGGCGACGTCGAGCGGATTGCCGGTGCGCGTGATCGGCCCCGGCGCGAAGTCCGCGCCCGGCGTCGAAGCGAGCACGTAGGTGCGCGTCGTCGTCGGGTCGACCGTGCTGCCGTCGCCGAAATTCATCGGCACCGCGCGATAGGTCGCGAGCTGCGCGCGAAAGCCCGTCGTCGATGCGTTCGCGAGGTTGTTCGCGACGATCGCCTGCTGGTCGAGCGACTGCGACGCGCCCGTCATCGCCGTGTAGATCAGTCGGTCCATGGCTGCCCGTTATCCGCGCGTCACAGGTTGATGAGCGTCTGGTCGACGGTCTGCTGCGTCTTGATCGTCTGCGCGTTCGCCTGGTAGTTGCGCTGCGCGGTGATCAGGTTCACGAGCTGCGAGGTCAGGTCGACGTTCGAGTTCTCGAGCGCGCTGCCCTGCAGCGTGCCGTGGTTCGTGCTGCCCGGCGCGGAGATCTGCGGCACGCCCGAGGCGGCCGTCTCGACGTACTGGTTGCCGCCGATATTGACGAGCCCGTTCGGGTTGTTGAAGTTCGCGAGCGCGATCTGGCCGAGCGTCGCCGTCTGGCCGTTCGAGTAGTTGCCGGTGACCTTGCCGTCGTTGCCGATCGTGAAGGTGGTCAGCGTGCCGCTCGCGAAACCGTCCTGCGCGAGGTTGTTCACGCCGTCCTTGCCGCCGTACTGCGTGGTGCCGGTCAGGTCGAGCGTCAGCGACTGCGGCGTGCCGGAGCCGTCGTTGTTGTCGATCGTGAACGTGAACTGGCCGAGCGACTTGGTCGCCGTGCCGTCCGGCGCGACGGTGCTCTGGATCGCGCCGGTCGAATCGAAGGTGACCGTGCCGAGGTCGGTCGTGCTGCCGCCCTGCACGCCCGCGTACGCTTCCCACTGGCCGCTGGTGGCGGACTTCACGAAATACATGTTGACCGGCTGCGAACCGCCGAGCGAGTCGTAGACCTGGATCGACGTCGAGTAGTTGTACGTCGTGTTGTCGGTCGGGTCGAACTGCGTCTTGGTCGGCAGCGCGTCCTGCGAGTTCAGGTTGAACTGGCCGGTGATCTTGGTGGTCGCCGTCGGCGCGATATTGGTCGTCGGCGCCTGCAGCGGCACGGTCTGCGCGGTGTTGATCACGCCGTTCTTGTCGGCCGCGTAGCCCATCAGGTTCAGGCCCTGCGCGTTGACGATATAGCCGTTCTTGTCGCGCTGGAACGTGCCGTCGCGCGTATACGTCATCGCGCCGTTGTTCGACATCTGGAAGAAGCCGTTGCCGTTGATCGCGACGTCGAGCGACGAGCTGGTCGCGTTGATCGCGCCCTGCCCGAACTGCTGCTGCACCGACGCGAGCGTCGTGCCGATGCCGATCTGCGTGTTGACGGACGTCGCGATCGAGTTCGCGTACATGTCCGAGAACTGCGCGGTGCTCGACTTGAAGCCGACCGTGTTCGCGTTCGCGATGTTGTTGCCGATCACGTCGAGCGCGTTCGATGCGCCGGCGAGGCCGCTCAGACCCTGTTCATAACCCATTTCGGTCTCCGTTTCGAGGAAGCTGGATCAGTTGGTGGTGGTGTTGCCGGACGAGGACGAAGACGACGACGACGCGGTGTTCGGGAAGATCGACGCGACCTGCGTGAGCCCGACGGTCGAGCCGTTCGACAGCACGAGCCCCGGCGTGCCGTCCGACTGCTTGATGACGCTTTGCACCTGCGCGGCCGCGAGCACGGTCGGCGCATAGGTCTTGCCGTCGCTGCCGGTGTACTGCGCGCTGATCGTGTACTGGCCGTCCGGCAGCGCATTGCCGGCCGCATCGGTCGGCGTCCAGTTGAACGGCACGGTGCCGGCCGACTGCTGGCCCGCGTTGATCGTGTTGACGACGGCGCCCGCGCTGTTCTTCACGGTGATCGTCAGGTTCGACACGCTGCTCGTCAGCGACACGCCGAACGGCGACGCCGCGCCGCTCTTCACCGCGACGGTGTTGCCCGGCGCCAGCACGTTCGAGCCGATCAGCAGCGCGGCCTGCGTCTGCTGCCCGGCGGCGAGCTGCGTCGACAGCGAGGTCAGCGACGTGTTGAGCTGCGCGATGCCGCTCACCGTATTGATCTGCGCGAGCTGCGAGGTCATCTGCGAGCTGTCGACCGGGCTGGTCGGATCCTGGTTCTGCAGTTGCGTGACGAGCAGCTTCAGGAACGTCGCCTGCAGGTCGCTCGCCGACGTGCCGGTCGTCGACACGTTGTTGGTGTTCATCGTGTCGGTCGGCAGGGTCGACACGTTCGTGCCGCTGCTGCCGATCGTCGTGCTGGAGGAGGTCATGCTGTCTGGCCCTGTATCGGATCTGTCGTAACTGCCGGGTCTGTCGGCGCTGGCTGGCGGTCCGCGTGCGCGCGGCTCACGAGCCGATCGTCAGCGTCTTCAGCATCAATTGCTTCGCGGTGTTCAGCGTCTCGACGTTGGCCTGGTAAGAGCGCGACGCCGAGATCATGTTCACCATTTCCTGCACCGGATCGACGTTCGGCATCTGCACGTAGCCGTTCGCGTCGGCGGCCGGGTTCGCCGGGTCGTAGGTCGACTTCATCGGCGACGGATCGTCGACCACCTTCGTCACGCGCACGCCGCCGACGCCCTGGCCGGACGCGGTGCGCGCGCCGCCGATCGGATCGGTCGCGAACACGACCTGCTTGGCCTTGTACGGCTTGCCGTCGGGGCCGGTCGCGCTGTCGGCGTTCGCGAGGTTCGACGCGGTGACGTTCAGGCGCTGCGACTGCGCGGACAGCGCCGAGCCGGCGACGCCGAAGATGTTCATCAACGAGGGCATGGAGGCTCCTTGTGCTCGGGTTCGGAAGCGGCGCGCGCTTACGAGTTCGTCGTGATCGCGGCGATCATCGCCTTGATCTGCTGGGTCATCACGGTCATCCCGGTCTCGTAGTGCAGCGCGTTGTTGGCGAACTGCACGCGCTCGACGTCGAGATCGACCGTGTTGCCGTCGAGCGACGGCTGCAGCGGCATCCGGTACTGCGCGCGGCCGTAGTCGTCGGCCGGGCCGCCGGTCGGGATCAGCTTCGCGGTGCCGGTCATGTGGCCCGCCGCGGTCGACGCCATCGTCATGCCGCTCGTCACGCCGGCCGGCTGCGTCATCGGCAGCTGCGCGGCGTTGCTCGGCGCGAGGCCGCCGTTCACCTGCTTCAGCGAACGCGCGAGCGCCGACGCGAAATCGACGTCGCGGGCCTGATAGCCGGGCGTGTCGGCGTTCGCGATGTTCGACGACAGCAGTTCCTGCCGATACGCGCGCACGTCGAGCGCCTGTCGGCCGAACGCGAATTCGGCATCGAGTTTGTCCAGCATGTGTGCGTCCCTCCGGATGAAGCGCTGCACGCCCCCCGCGCCGCACGGCGGCCCGGGAGGCTTTTTTCCATGACAGCGATGGTAGGCGTCGCGCGCAACCGGCAATCGGGCGAATAACGCGGCAAAGCCCCCCTCTATTCATCGTTTGCGCGACCGCCCCGCTCCCTAGAATGCAATTCGGGATCAACGGATCGAGGACACGGCGATGACAGGCTGCGCACGGGGCGACAGAAACGGACGGCGGACGCACGTCCGGCGTGCGTTGGCGCTCGCGGCGGCGCTGTGGATCGCGGCGCCGGCGGCGCGCGCGGACGACGGGATGATCGTGATCCCCGGACGCGGCGAGACGGCCGAGCACGCGCTCGCGACTGCGGCCGCGGCAAGCGGCGGCCTGGCGGGCGGCAATGCGGGCCGGGCGAGTGCGGCGGCCGCGATGAATGCCGCGCCGGCGGGCGCCGCGATGCCGCCGATGAACGCGGCGTCGGTTCCGCCGGAAAGCACGTCGAATCCGCCCGCGACTTATCCCGCCGCGATGCGAAGCGGGCTGCCGGCCGCCGATCCGGGCGGCGCAGCGCCCGGTGCGCCCGTTCCCGCCGCACGCCCGGCAGCGAATGCCTACGCAGGCGCACGCACGAACACCGCCGGCACCGGCTATGGCGCGGCGCGCGCCGCCGACCCGGGCGGCATCGTCACGGTCGTCGCCGGCGCGGCCGATGCCGCGTCGAACGCCGCGCGGACGCCGCAGCCGCCGGCGATCGCGGCACGCCCGGTGCCGCCGCGCGCCGCCGCGCCGGCCCCGCGCCCGGCGGCCGCCGCCGCTGCCGTGTCAGCCGCTGCCGCGCCGACGTCCGCCGCCGCGCAACCCGACACCGCCCCCGCCCGGCAGGATCCCGACTCGATTCGCCGCGTGGCGCTCGCGTTCCTGCAGCAGCAGATCGCCGGCCTGCCCGGCAAGACCACCGCGACGGTCGCGCCCGCGTTTCCGCGCGGGCTCGCCGCCTGCACGACGCTCGAGCCGTTCCTGCCGACCGGTGCGCGCCTGTGGGGCCGCACGACGGTCGGCGTGCGCTGCGCGGGCGAGCGGCCGTGGACCGTCTATCTGCAGGCAAAAGTCGCGGTGCAGGCCACCTACTATGTCGCCGCGCGGCAGATTGCGCCCGGCGAGCCGCTGAGCGCGGCCGACCTCGTCGCGCGCGACGGCGACCTGACGGTGCTGCCGCTGGCCGTGATCACCGATCCCGCGCAGGCGGTCGGCGCGACCGCGCTCGCGCGCATCGCGGCCGGGCTGCCGCTGCGCCAGGACATGCTGAAGAGCGCGGCGTCGGTGTCGGCCGGACAGACGGTGCGCGTCGTCGCGGCCGGCCCCGGTTTCACGATCTCGGCCGAGGGCAGCGCGCTCGCGAACGCGGCGCCCGGCCAGTCGGTGCGGGTCAGGATGGCGGCGGGCCAGATCGTGACCGCGATCGTCAAGGACGCGGGGACGGTGGAGATCCCGCTGTAAGAGTGTAAAAGATTGTTTATTCGGAGAATTTTGAAGACACGGTGCTAAAGTTCGGCCCGGACCTGCCGTTATCTGGGTCAAACCGTACAGGAACCTCATCGTGAAAATCGATTCCACTCCGAACCCGAGCCCCGTCGCACCGGCCAGCAGCGGCAACGGCGCGGCCCGCCCGCAAGCCGGCGCGGCCTCGTCGACGGCTGCGCAGACGGCCGACGCAGGATCGACCGGCGGCGACGCGACCGTGAACCTGTCCGGTCTGTCCGGCCAGCTGCGCGCGCAGTCGGCATCCGGCGACGCGGACATCGACACGGCGCTCGTCCAGTCGATCAAGGACGCACTGAACAACGGCACGCTGACGATCGATCCGAACCGGATCGCCGACGGCGTGCTGAATACCGCCCGCGAGCTGCTGCAGCAGCAGCGCCCGCAGGGCAACTGAGCCGGCTCGCGCCGGTCCCCCGGTTTGCCGGTGCGCGTGCCTCGGACGCGCGCCGGCGCGACGAGCATCACGCAATGAGAGAAGAGCTGCTGGCCACGGTCAACGACGAACACGCGACGGTCGAAGCGTTCGCGTCGCTGCTTGCGTATGAGGAAAAGGCGCTGACGACGGCCGAACCGCTCGCGATGCTGCCCGGCATCGTCGAGAAGAAAAGCGCGCTGCTCGACCGGCTCGCGCAGCTCGAACGCACGCGCGATGCGCAGTTGTCGGCGCTCGGCTTTTCGGCCGGCAAGAAAGGGATGGACCAGGCCGCCGAGCGCGACGCGCGTCTCGCCGGCCGCTGGCAGCTGCTGCAGCAGGCCGCCGAACGGGCGCGCCGCGCCAATGCGAACAACGGGATGCTGATCCGGATCCGGATGGACTACAACGAGCGCGCGCTCGCGGTGCTGCGCTCGACGCCCGCGCCGGCCGGCGTCTACGGGCCCGACGGCCGCGTGTCGGCGCTGATGCGCTGACGCCCGCAAGGCGCGCCGCCGTGCGCGTCCGTTTTCTCCTTCCCTTTACCCGACTGTTTCACCCATGCGGCCTGCGCAGACGCGCGGCCGGCCCCCCGCCCGCCTTCGCCGGCGAACACACCTACAGCAGCGGACACGCCGTCACCTGCGTGCCGCGCGCGACGCACAGCCGCTCGTAATCGCGCAGGTAGTCGCGCTCGTCGTCGGTCAGCAGATCGAGGTCGATCAGATCCCAGTCGTAGCCGACCGTGACGATGTTCTCGAAACGGACCTTGTCGGGATCCTGCTCGCTCGGGCGGATGATCACGATGTTCTCGATCCGCACGCCGCCCTTGCCCGGCAGGTAGATGCCCGGCTCGACCGAGACCACCGCATTGGGCACCAGCCCGTACCGCGCGCCCGGCGCGAACCGCACGCCGCCATCGTGCACGTGGATGCCGACGCCGTGTCCGGTGCCGTGTCCGTAATCGTGGCCGTGGTCGCGGCACACCTGCCGCACCGCCGCGTCGACGTCCGCGCCGGTCGCGTCCTTCGGGAACTGCGCGACGAGCCCCTTGATGCAGGCCTTCAGCGCGACCGTGTAGATCTCGCGCTGCCACGGCCGGGCGACCGTTTCCGCGCGCGTGCGACGCAATACGACCCGCGTGCAGTCCGTCGCGAAGCCGGCCTCGTAGTACGCGCCGCTGTCGAGCAGCACGAGTTCGCCTTCGCTCAGCGCGACGTCGGCGCTGGCCGCCGTGTAATGCGCGGACGCGCTGTTCGCGCCGTTCGCCGCGACCGACGGAAACGTCAGCGCCACCGCGCCGCGCGCGCCGTAAGCATCGCTGATCGCGCGCGCCAGATCGTATTCGGAATGCCGCCGCCCGGGCTCGCCCGCCTTCGCCCAGCGCATCGTCTCGGCGATCGCCGCGGAGCTGCGCGCGAACGCCTCGCGAAACCGGTCGAGCGCGGCCGGCGTCTTGGCCGCGCGCATCGCCTCGACCGGGTTGCAATCGACGTGCGGCGCGTGCGGCCACACGCGGCGCACCGTATCGACAAGCGCGCAGTTGACCGACTCGAAGCCGTAGCAGACGCGCCCGACCGCGAACTGCGCGAGAAAGCGCGCGAGCGCGTCGAAGTCGCGCCGGATCACCTGCAGCGCCGGATACGACGCGAGTTCGACCGGACAGCGGTCGCAGCCTTCCGGCAGGAACAGCGCGACCTGCTCGCCGACCACGAACAGGTAGCCCAGGTGCGACGACGCGTTCGGGATGTGATAGCCGCGGCTGTTCAGCAGATGGCCGAGATCGTCCGCCGCGCAGCTGACGAACGCGGTCGCGCCGTCGGTCGCCGTGCCCGTCGCGTGCCCCTGCGCGGCCAGTTGCCGGTTCAGCGTCGCGATGTTGTGCGCGACGCTCGTGCCGGTCATCGCTTCCGGCAACTCGAAGATCGGCCGCTCGACGACCCAGCCCGGCAGCGCGACCGCGCGATCGATTTCGCGGCCGGCGAGACTCGTCCATTCCAGGTGCGCCGCCCGCGTGCCGTCGAGCAGCCGGTCGCACTGCGCGACGCTGAGCCGCCAGCCGTCGTAGCCGACGCGCTTGATCCGGTCGGCCCGCGCGACGAGCCAGTCGGCCAGCGCCGGCCAGATCGAAACGTTCAGGTCGAGCTTCTCGACACGCACGCGCGCCGGATCGCACTGCCGTTCCGCCTGCAGGTGATAGCGGCCATCGACGAACAGCACGAACGGCGGCACGCCGAGCGCGCGCGCCACAGCTTCGGCGAGAAAGATCCCGCAGCCGGCCGAGCCGTCGAAGCCCGACACCGCATAGCGCGGGTTGTTGCGGCGTGGCAGGTATTCGGTGACGAACTCGTCCTGCGACGTGACGATCACCGCATCGAGCCGCAGCGTGTCGAGCAGCCGCGACAGCCCGGCCTGCGTGTCGGCGACGCAGGCATCGTACGGGGGAAGGCCGGAGAAACTGTATTGCAGTCGATCGATCATCGGATGCCTGTGGGGTCGTTGTTTTGTCGGCGCGCGCGGGGGCGATCTGCGCGTTCGCGTGTCGGCGCACGGCCGACGCGGCCAGCGCGAATCCGGGCCGCCGCCCGGCGAACCGCATCGCGGACGCGGCCCCGGATTTTTGTCTCACTAAAATTCCGGCACGGTGCGACAGCAATCTAGAGGACCGCGGAATTGAGGTCAAGCTAAAATTTTTGTGCCACTAAAATTCCGGACCGCGGCGCCCCGGCTGCGGCGTGGATACGTCGTCACGACGCTGCGCGGTACAATGCGCCGGCATCGTCGTTCAGACGGTCGTGCCTCGTGCGATGCGCGCAAAACCGACGCCCGGGCGACTGCACCGCCTTCCCGCCTTCCGGCTCGCTGCCACGAAAGAGATTCATGGATTCAGACATCATGCGGATCGGCCAGCGCATTCGCCGCCTGCGCCGGGAAGCGAAGAAAACGCTGCTGGAAGTCGCGACCGAGGCCAGGCTGTCGGTCGGGTTCCTGTCCCAGGTCGAACGCCACCTCACCGGCATCTCCATCTCGTCGCTCGTCAACGTCGCGAAGGCGCTGAACGTGCCGCTCGGCGCGCTGATCGACCAGCCGCGCCAGGCGCAGCCCGATTCGCACCGGGGCCGCCGCGAATCGTACGCGGTCGATCGCACGTCGCAATGGTACGAGCGGCTGTCGACCACCTTCGACGGCAGCCAGATCAATGCGGTGAAAGTGCAGATGATGGAAGGCTATCGTTCGGAATGGGTCGCGCACGGCGGCGATGAATTCGTCTACGTGCTGGACGGCCGGATCTGCTACACGGTCGGCAAGAAGGACTACCCGCTGTCGGCCGGCGACTCGCTCCACTTCGACGCGCGCAAGCGGCACCGCGTCGCCAACGTCGGCGACGGGCCTGCCGAGCTGATCGTGGTCGGCACGCTGCCGCTGTTCGACGACGACGGCCAGGCCGAATTCGTGTCCGCGACGATGGCAATCCGCCAGCCCGGGCGCGAAGCGCGGGCGATCCCGGGCGAACCGCGGGTGAGCCGCCGCCAGCCCGAGCCGAAACGCGGCGGGCGCGCGGCAGATGCTGCATCGGAAAGGAGCGCTGCCGCGGCATCCGCGGGCAAGCGCCTTGCGGCTGCCGCGACGAGCCGCAAGCCAGCCGCGCGCAAGAAGCCATGACGGCGGGCGGGCTCTCCCGCCCGACGACGGCATGATTCGTGTGTCGACGTGACGCGATGCCGGATTCCGGCCGCCGATCGCCCACGCACGCAGGCAGGCATGCGAGCGCTACGCCGCCCGACTCGCTCACCCACACAAGCGCCCGACCGCCGCGCCGCCCGCACTACTCGCCGATCTCGAGCGCCTGCGCGACAGCCTGGATCCGCGCGCGATGCACGGCATCCTTGATCTTCACCGCATCGCTGCCGACCCCGCGCGCGATCGCGCCCGCGTCGACGCTGCGCGCGGCCGCGAGCGCGACGCGCAGCCGCTCGGCCTGCGGATACGGCTGCGTCTCGAGCCCGAGCCGCCCGCGCGCGTCGGCCTCGCACGCCTGCAGCATTTCCGCGAAGCGCGCGGGCTTGCGCAGCGCGTCGGTGCGCTCGAAGAACCGCACCAGTGCGGCCGCGCCCATCTCCATCACGCGATGCAGGTTGCCGTGCTCGCGCGCGACGACGATCGCCAGGTCGCGGCACTCGTTCGGCACGCGCAGCCGCTCGCACAGCGGCTTCAGCAGGTCGACGCTGCGGCCTTCGTGGCCGACGTGGCGCGGCAGCACGTCGGCCGGCGTGGTCGCCTTGCCGAGATCGTGCGTGAGCGCTGCGAAGCGCACCGGCAGCGAATAGCCCTGCTTCGCCGCATAGTCGACGACCATCATCACGTGCACGCCCGTGTCGACTTCCGGATGGTAGTCGGCGCGCTGCGGCACGCCCCACAGGCCGTCGACCTCGGGCAGGATGCGCGCGAGCGCGCCGCAGTCGCGCAGCACCGCGAACATCCGCGACGGCTTCGCCTCCATCAGCCCGCGCGCAAGCTCCTGCCACACGCGCTCCGGCACGAGCGCGTCGACCTCGCCCGCCTCGACCATCCGGCGCATCAGCGCGAGCGTCTCGTCGGCGACCGTGAACTCCGCGAAGCGCGCGGCAAAGCGCGCGATCCGCAGGATCCGCACCGGATCCTCGACGAACGCGTCGCTCACGTGCCGGAACACGCGCGCATGCAGGTCGGCCTGCCCGCCGTACGGATCGATCACGGGGCCGACCAGCGCGCCGTCCGGGCTCAGCTCGCGGGCCATCGCGTTGATCGTCAGGTCGCGCCGCGCGAGATCCTCGTCGAGCGTCACGTCGGGCGCATAGTGAAACTGGAAGCCGTGATAGCCGGCCGCCGTCTTGCGTTCGGTGCGCGCGAGCGCGTACTCCTCATGCGTGTCCGGGTGCAGGAACACCGGGAAATCCTTGCCGACCGGCCGGAAGCCCTGCGCAATCATCTGCTCGGGCGTCGCGCCGACCACCACGTAGTCGCGGTCCTGCACCGGCACGCCGAGCAATTCGTCGCGGATCGCGCCGCCTACTGCGTAAATGTTCATCGTGTCGGCTCGTATTCGGCAATCACGTTGGTCTCGCGCCGCGCGGCGTCGATCCACTGCTGCACGGCCGACAGCGCGGTCACGCGCGCCGCATAGCCGGCCGCTTCCGGCGACAGCGCCGGCGCATACGTGTTGAAGCGCATCACGACGGGCGCATACATCGCGTCGACGATCCCGAATTCGCCGAACAGGAACGGACCGCCCGACGCCTCGATGCACGCGCTCCACAGCGCGTCGATGCGCGCGACGTCGGCGAGCGCCTCGGGCGTCGCGCCGCGCCCCGGCATCGACGCGCGCACGTTCATCCCCATCTCCGTGCGCAGCGCCGCGAAGCCCGCGTGCATCTCGGCCGCGATGCTGCGCGCCTGGGCGCGCGCCTGCGGGTCGGCCGGCCACATCGGCAGGTGCGGATAACGCTCGGCGAGCGTCTCGGCGATCGCGAGCGAATCCCAGATCGCCGCGCCGTGATCGTCGATCAGGCACGGCACCTTGCCGGACGGCGAGTATTCGCGGATGCGCGCGCTCGTGTCGTCGCGGCGCAGCTCGATCGCGATCTCGTCGAACGGGATCCCGAAATGCACGAGCAGCAGCCACGGCCGCATCGACCACGACGAGTAGTTCTTGTCTCCAATGACGAGTTTCATGACGGTCTTCCGAAAAACGCGGGGGAAATAAACGGCGCGCCGCGCCGGCGCCTAGCGGCGCGAGCGGAACCAGTCGAACCGGGACCGCTGCGCGGCGTCGCCGAGATACGCGGGCGCGATGCTTTCGAGACTCGCGGGCGAGATCCCGAGTTCCGGCGCGAGCGGCCCGGACATCACGTTCGGCACCGACATCGACGCGAGATTGTCGCGCGTGAGCACCGGCTCGCCGGGCAGGCATTCGAACACGCGCGCCTGCAGCCGCGCGAGCGCGTCGGGCAGCCGCACGATGCGTGCCTGCCGGCCGGCCAGCGTGCCGCAGTAGCGCACCAGCTGCTCGAGCGTGTAGACGGTCGGGCCGCCAAGCTCGTAGGTCTTGCCGTACGAAGCCGCGAGATCGAGCGTGTTGACGAACGCGCGCACCACGTCGCCGACGAACACCGGCTGGAAGCGTGCGTCGGGCATCGCGAGCGGCAGCACGGGCAGCGTGCGCTGCAGGCGCGCGAAGGTATTGAGAAACGCATCGCCGGGGCCGAACAGCACCGACGGACGGAAGATCGTCAGCGCGAGCGAATCGGTCGCCGCGACCGCATGCAGCGCGGCCTCGCCGTCGCCTTTCGAGCGCTGGTACATGCTGGGGCCGTGCGAGTCCGCGCCGAGCGCGCTCATGTGCAGCACGCGCCGCACGCCGACCTCGATGCAGGCGCTCGCGAGCGCGGCCGGCAGCGCGACATGCGCACGCTCGAAACCGGGCCCGTACGGCGTGCCGCGGCCGCCATGCAGCACGCCGACGAGATTGACGGCCGCGTGCGCGCCGGCGACGAAGCGCGCGAGCGTGCGCGCATCGAGCGCGTCGAGTTCGACGATCTCGACCGGCAGCATCGACAGGTGGCGCGCGTGCTCGCGGCGGCGCGTGCCGATCCGCACCTGCTTGCCGGCCTCGATCAGCGCATTGACGAGCCGGCTGCCGACGAAGCCGGTGCCGCCCAGCAGCGCGACGGTCTGGCGATCCATGGTTCAGGACTCCCGGGGCTGTTCACGCGAGGCACGGCGCTGCGCCTGCCGCCATTGACGCGCTTGCCGCGGCCCGCGAAAGCGCGCGTTGCCGGCTGGCCGGCAACGCATGTTCGCCGGTCCGTGACTGGCGTGAACAGTCCCTCAAAGCACACTGCCGCGTCTCGCGCGGCAGTGTGAAGGTTGTGGATCAGGGCGAGATCATGCCTAGACGTTTCTTCAACGACTGCGGTTTGCCCTCGAAGAGCGCCGCGTAGTAGACGGTGTTCGACAGTACGTTCTTCACGTAGTCGCGCGTCTCGTTGAACGGAATCGTCTCCGCGAAGATCGCGCCTTCGACGGGCTGCGTCAACACCTGGCGCCACTGGCGCGGCCGGCCGGGGCCCGCGTTGTAGCCCGCGGTGGCCAGCACCGGCGAGCTGTCGAAGTTGTTGTAGATGTCCGCCAGATACCAGGTGCCCAGCTGGATGTTGGTATCGATGTCGTGCATCTGCGCGCGCGTGATGGTGCCCATGCCGAGCTTCTTCGCGACCATCTGGGCCGTCGCCGGCATCAGCTGCATCAGGCCGCCCGCACCCACCGACGAACGCGCGCTGATGATGAAGCGCGATTCCTGGCGGATCAGCCCGTAGGCCCATTCGGTGTCGAGGCCCGTCGACTGCGCGTAACGCTCGACGATATTGCGGTACGGCGCCGGATAGCGCAGCGTGAAGTCGTGCTCGGCCTTGGTGCGGTCGGCCGTGTTGACGGTGCGGTCGAGCAGGTCGATGCGCTTGCCGTATTCGGCGGCCGCGAGCAGCTGGCGATCGGTCATCCCGCGCAGCGGCCAGTTCCATTCGCGGTTGCCTTCGAGGCGCAGGTTCAGCGCGTAGAAGCGCTGCGCGAGCGCGAAGCCCGGGATCTTGCTCATCGCGTCGACCTCGGCGTCGCTCACCTTCGTGCGCGGCGGGATCGTCGTGCGCTGGCCGAGCTCTTCACCGGCGAGCTGCCCGTAGAAGTTGAACTGGCCCGCGACCTGCTCGAATTCCTGGTTCGCCTGCAGCGTGTCGCCGCTCTGCTTGAGCGCGCGCGCATGCCAGTAGATCCAGGCCGGATCGTCGCGCAGCGACGGCGGCATCTGCTCGATCGACCAGCGCACCATCGGCCAGTTGCCGGCGAGCAGTGCCGCGCGCGTGCGCCATTCGTAGCCCGGGTTCGACAGCGGCGCATTCGCGGATTTCGCGTACCAGACCGACGCCAGCGGCGAGCGCCTGATCGCGCCCTGGTAGCCGATCGCGCCCCACGCGATCGCCTGCTCCTGCTTCGTCAGCGAGCCGGCGATCGACGTGAGCATCCCTGCTGCTGCGTCGGGATCGTTGCGCGCCATGCGGCTGATTGCGATCAGCGCGAGCTGGTGCGACACAGGGTCGGGGCCGATGCCGCGCGCGAGATACAGCGGCGGCGCGCTCGTCGCCTGGTCGAACGCGACCGGGCGCGGACCGAGCGCGTCGACGATCTTGCCGCCGAGCGTCGTGTAGTTCTGTTCGTACGCGAGACGCGCCTGCTGCCACACGTCGTCGCTCGTGAACTGCTGGTTGACCGTCAGCGCGGTGATCAGGTCGACGCACGCGTCGCCGTAGTTCTTCGGCTCGACGAGCAGCGCACGCGCCGCATCGGCGACGTTCTCGCCGCGCGCCGCGCGCGATTCGAGCGCGTAGCACTTGACCTGCGTGTCGTCGTCGAGCACGAAGCGCTTGTATTGATCGTCGAAGCTGCGCCAGTCGTGGCGCGCGCCCAGCACGAGCAGATAGTCGTTGCGCATGCGGTCGGCGATTGCCTGGCCGTCGTAGCGCTGCAGGAACGACTGCACGGGCGCGTCCGGCGCGTCCACGCGCGCGCGCCCCGTCGAATCGAACAACTGCGGCTTGATCTGGAAATACTCGACGTAGGACGGCACCGGATAGTTCGGAATCATCGCGGCGAGCTGTGCGGCCTTCGCGGCGTCGTTGCGGCGCGCGGCTTCGCGAAGCTGCACGAAGATCTGGTCATCCCCGGGGAGCGTGTCGTCGTTCGGTGCGGCGCACGCGGCCGTGCCCGCGACGAGCGTGGCGGCCGACAGTGCCAGCGCGACCGCGCGATATACTCGGAAAAGGCTGTTCGACATCGTTTTGAATGGAGCACGAATTGAGCGAAAGCATAGCACGCAACCCTGTGCCGAACCCGAAGGTTGCGCTGCGCAAAACGCTGTCCGGCGCGCGTCGCGACGCTGCGTCGCAACCCGCCGCGAACGCCGCGCTCGACGCCCGGCTGCGCGCGCTGCTCGAGCGGCTCGCGCCGCGCACGGTCGGCTTCTACTGGCCGCTGCCGGGCGAATTCGACGCGCGCGACGCGGTGCTCGCGTGGCGCGCGGCCGACGCCGGCCGGTGCGCGGCGCTGCCCGTGATCGGCGAGCGTCATACGCCGCTCGCGTTCCATGCGTGGGATGCCGATACGCCGATGCGCGAAGGCCATCACCGGATTCCGGAGCCCGCGTCGGGAATCGTCGTCGTGCCCGATCTATTGCTGATTCCGTGCGTGGGATTCGATGCGCAGCGCTACCGGCTCGGCTACGGCGGCGGCTATTACGACCGCACGCTCGCCGCGTGGCCCGGCGACGCGCTGCCGGTGACGGTCGGCATCGCGTACGAAGCGTGCCGCGTCGATGCGCTGCCGGCCGAAGCGCACGATCTCGCGATGCGCTGGGTCGTCACGGACGGCGCGCTCTATCCGTCCATCGAATGAAGCGGCGCGGCGTGCCGCGACCGTCGTGCATCGACCGGCCTCGGCACGCGCGCAATCGTTTACAGCGAAGCCGCCGCGCGTGCGGCCGTGTCGTAGAGTCCCGACGCATGGCGCAGCAGCTGCGCCGCGTCGCCGATCTGCTCGTTGGTGAGCCCGCTGTCCTTCAGCGTCTCGATCAGGCAGTGCTCGCGCACCTCGCGATATTTCAGGCAGAGGTCGCGCCCCGCCTCGGTCGCGAAGAAGAACACTTCCTTGCCGCTCTTTTCGCTTTTCACATAGCCGCGGGCAATCAGTTTTTTCAGCGCATAGGTCGCGACGTGCGTATCCTCGATATTGAGCACGAAGCAGATGTCGGCGAGCTTCTTCTTGCGTTCGCGATGGCTGACGTGATGCAGCAGCGACACCTCGACCGCCGTCATGTCCTTCGCGCCCGCCGCCGACATGCAGCGCACCATCCAGCGGTTGAACGCATTGCCGGCCATGATGAGCCCGTATTCGAGCTCCGACAGCTCCGCGCTCGAATCGGAAACGAGGTGTTCGGACGACACGATCCTGGTCGGATGACGCTTCATGGACAGGCGGCGCAAGCGGGATGTCAGGGTGTGCCGAGTGTACGCCACAGCAGCGGCGCGCGAGCTAGGCAAAAACGCTTATTGGGAAGTTATCGATATTTTGTTGACAATGTACGCTAACATTGCCGTCCGAACCGTGCCAGTCCGATGACGCAACCCCGCATCTATCCGCTCGGCGACACCGCCCTCGTGTGCGAAGTGCCGCCGCCCGCCACGCTCGACTGCCAGCGCCGCGTCTGGGCCGTCGCCGAGGCCGCGCGCGCGTGGCCCGACGTCGTCGACGTCGTGCCGGGCATGAACAATCTGACGATCGTGTTCGATGCGCTCGCCACCACCGCCGAGTCGCTGACGCCGCTGCTGCACGACGCGTGGCAGACGGCCGACGTCGAGCACGCGGACGGCCGCGACGTCGAGATTCCGGTCGTATACGGCGGGGCGAACGGCCCGGACCTGGCCGCCGTCGCCGCGCACACGGGGCTGTCGGCCGACGAGGTCGTCGCGCGGCATGCGGCCGGCGAATACGTGGTGTTCTTCGTCGGCTTCCAGCCGGGCTTCGCGTATCTCGGCGGGCTCGACGCGTCGCTGCATACGCCGCGCCGCGCGGCGCCGCGCCTCGAAGTGCCGGCCGGCTCGGTCGGCATCGGCGGCGCGCAGACGGGCCTCTATCCGACCACCTCGCCCGGCGGCTGGCAGCTGATCGGCCGCACGTCGCAGGTGCTGTTCGACCCGACGCGGCAGCCGCCGACGCTGCTGCTGCCCGGCGACCGGGTGCGCTTCACCATTGCGGGAGTCGACGCGACATGAGCCAGAGCAAAGCGCCGGGCACCATCGAGGTGGTGCGGGCCGGCCCGCTGTCGACGGTGCAGGATCTCGGGCGCCGCGGCGCGCGCCATCTCGGCGTCGCGCAGGGCGGCGCGCTCGACGGCCTCGCGCTCGAGGTCGGCAACCGGCTCGTCGGCAACCGCCCGGACGCGGCGGCCGTCGAGATCACGTTCGGCCCCGCCACGTTCCGCTTCACGCGCGCGACGCGCATCGCGATCACCGGCACCGAGTTCGGCGCGACGCTCGACGGCAAGCCCGTCTATTCGTGGTGGAGCCTGCCGGTCGATGCCGGCCAGACGCTCGTGCTGCCGGCCGCGAAGCGCGGCATGCGCGGCTATCTGTGCATCGCGGGCGGCATCGACGTGCTGCCGATGCTCGGCTCGCGCAGCACCGATCTCGCGTCGCGCTTCGGCGGCCTCGGCGGCCGCGCGCTGCGCGACGGCGATCGTCTTCCGGTCGGTGTGCCGCCGGCCGGCATCGGGTGCCTCGCGCCCGACGCACCCGAGTTCGGCGTGAAGGCGCCGGCGTGGTGCGCCTTCGTGCGCGTCGACGAACCGCCGCGCCGCCACCGTCCCGCGCATGCGCCGTGGGCGATGCCCGTGCGCGTGCTGCCGGGCCCCGACTACGCGTCGTTCTCGGCCGATTCGCAGCAGGCGTTCTGGGATGAGGAATGGCTCGTCACCGCGAACAGCAACCGGATGGGCTATCGTCTCGCGGGCGTCGAGCTCGTGCGCGAGCGGCCGGCCGAGCTGCTGTCGCACGCGGTGCTGCCCGGCACGATCCAGGTGCCGCCGAACGGCCAGCCGATCGTGCTGATGCATGACGCGCAGACGACCGGCGGTTATCCGAAGATCGGCTCGGTGATCCGCGCGGATCTGTGGAAGCTCGCCCAGGCGCGGCTCAACCTGCCGATCCGCTTCGTGCGCACGACGCCCGACGCCGCGCGCGCCGCGCTCGCCGCGGAACGCGCCTATCTGCGGCAGATCGACGTCGCGATCGACATGCGCGAGGAGGCGCGTCGCCGCACGCAATCGCAAGCGGCGTGACAATGGACTGTGCAGGACCTGCGCCGCATCCAGGCGGCGCGCCACGCAATCAGTGGATGAGGAACACCATGGAAATCGATCTGAACGCCGATCTCGGCGAAGGATGCGGATCGGACGAGGCGCTGCTCGACCTCGTCACGTCGGCGAACATCGCATGCGGATGGCATGCAGGCGGCGCCAACGCAATGCGCGACTGCGTACGCTGGGCCGTGCAGAAAGGCGTGTCGATCGGCGCGCACCCGAGCTTCCACGATCCGGAGAATTTCGGCCGCAAGGAAATGCAGCTGCCGGCCGGCGACATCTACGCGGGCGTGCTGTACCAGCTCGGCGCGCTGTCGGCGATCGCGCAGGCCGAGGGCGGCCGCATCGCGCACGTGAAGCCGCACGGCGCGCTGTACAACCAGGCCGCGCGCGACCCGATGATCGCCGACGCGGTCGTGTCGGCGATCCACGATTTCGATCCGTCGCTCGCGGTGTTCGGGCTCGCGAACAGCGTGTTCGTCGCGGCCGCGCGCAACGCGGGGCTCGCCGCGGTGGAGGAAGTGTTCGCCGATCGCGGCTATCGCGCGGACGGCTCGCTCGTGCCGCGCAGCCAGCCCGGCGCGCTGATCGACGACGAGGACGCGGTGCTCGCGCGCACGCTCGACATGGTGCGCGACCGGCAGGTGCGCGCGGTGAGCGGCGAATGGGTGCCGCTCAATGCGCAGACGGTTTGCCTGCACGGCGACGGACCGCATGCGCTCGCGTTCGCGCGAAGGATTCGGGAGGCGCTGGAAAAGGCGGGGGTGGAGGTGGCGGCGCCGGGGGCGTTGCAGACCGACGAAGGCGTGTAAATCGCGCGCATCGCGAATCGGCCGCACAAAAGAAAAAAGCGCCCTCGTAGCGCTTTTCCGTTGACGCAATCGCTGCGGACTTCGCCGTCTGTCGATTCGTCCCCCGAAACCGTCTGTCGACGGTGACCGGAAAAATATCCGGATTAAAAAACGTCCGCCGCCGCCCGATCACTGCATCCCCCGGTCGGACGACGGAACGCTGCTTATCTGCAAGTCGGCCTGCATGCTTGTTGTTATCCGACGATGGCTGGCCCCGCCGTGCATGCAGACTCTCCGCAGCCGGCACGCGAACCACGTGCCGGCAACGCTAACCCCGCGCTTTGTTCTGCTACCCCGTAGAACTTTTTCTATTCTTTTCATTTTTTCAACTTGTGGGGTGAAGAATAGAGATTCGCAGATCGGGATGTCAATCGTTTTAAACGCTATTTTCTGACGATTCGAGGGTTTTCCTTATCGGCCTGCATGGCCGCGCAGGCGCCTCACACGGTGCGCAAGGCGTCAATCAAACAGGGAAGGATCGGCGCGAACACGCCGCTCGCGGTCAGTTCGCGTCGACGCTGTAACCTTGTTGACGCAACAATTCGAGCACGCCGCGCGGGCCGCCCAGATGCAGCGCGCCGATCGCGACGAACAGCGGCCGGTTCGGCGCCGCGATTGCCGTCATTCGTGCAACAAAGCGCCGGTTGCGGTCGTACAGGATCTTGTTGTCGATCGACGCCGACAGCGCCTTCGAACGCGCGAGCCGTTCGCTCTTCGCGACCGCCCACGCGGCGATCGCATCGGCGTCGCCAATTCGCCACAGTCGGTGCAGCGACTTGATGTCGTCGGCGTTCTGCGCCGGCGTCTGCACCATGTCCTGCGCGAGCATCTCGCGCTGCTCGGCGAGCGTCAGCCCCGTGAACGCGCGCATCTGCTCGGCCAGCGTCTCGAGCCCGATCACGCGGCCGCCCTTCTTCTTCAGGAACACGTTCTGCAGCTGCGCCTCGGTGCCGTACTCGGTCTGCAGGCCGGCCGACAGCGAGTCGTAGGTCTCGACGACGAGCGACGCGAGCCAAGGCCGCATCTTGCGGATCTCGGCGAGCGCAGCCGGGTTGCCGCGCAGGCGCGCCGCGAGCCGCTGCCACAGCGGTTCGGGCAGCAGGCGCGGCAGGCACGCGTAACGGCACACGCCGTACTTCGACACGTCGTCCTGCGATTCGAGCAGATCGTCGGGCGACAGCTCGAGCGCAAGCGTCGGCGACGCGGCGAGCGCCGCGAGGATGCGCGGCCGGAACGGCTGCGCGCTCGGGTAATCGGACGGGTCGCCCGTATGCAGCGTGCCGAGCACGTACAGCGTGACCCTGCCGCGCGTCGCGACGTAGAACGGCATGCGCGCCGGCTGCACGCGCACCGCGCCGCGCGCGACCGTGCCGTTCGACCCGGACGGCGGCACGTGGAAGCCCGGCAGGCTCATGCCGGGCGGCGGCACCTGCGACGGATGGATCGGCGAGGTGGCCGGCGCGCGCCCCTCGGCGCGCGCGGCCTCGACCGGCACGCTGATGCCGGCCGCCAGGCAAGCGCCGGCCAGCGCCGCGCCCGTCACGGTGCGCACGCTCCAGCGCCGCGCGCAGCGGCAGGCGCGCATCATCCGCGCGCTGCCGGCTCCGGAACGGCGCACCGCCGACGCGCGCGCCGCCAACCGTTCAGGCATTCGCCTCCCCCACCTCCTCGGCGCGATGGCAGGCCACGCGGCGTCCGTCGACGTCGCGCAGCTGCGGTTCCTCGACACGGCAGCGCTCGACCGCGTACGGGCAGCGCTGGTGGAACGCGCAGCCCGACGGCGGATTGAGCGGCGACGGCAGTTCGCCCTGCAGCTTGATCTGCACGCGGCGGTCTTCCTCGAAGATCGCCGGCGTCGCCGACATCAGCGCGCGCGTGTACGGATGGCGCGGACGCGCATAGATGGTCGCCTTGTCGCCGAGCTCGGCGACGCTGCCGAAGTACATCACCATTACGTCGTCCGCGACGTGCTCGACCACCGCCAGGTTGTGCGAGATGAACACGTAGCTCGTCTTGAACTGCTCCTGCAGATCCATGAACAGGTTCAGGATCTGCGCCTGGATCGACACGTCGAGCGCGGACACCGGCTCGTCGGCGACGACGATGCGCGGGTCGAGGATCATCGCGCGCGCGATCGCGACGCGCTGCCGCTGGCCGCCCGAGAACATGTGCGGATAGCGCTTCGCGTGCTCGGGCCGCAGCCCGACCGTGCGCATGATCTGCGCGATGCGCTGCGCGCGCTCGGCGACGGTCAGGTTCGTGTTGATCTCGAGCGGCTCGCCGAGCGTCTGCTCGACGGTCTTGCGCGGGTTCAGCGACGCGAACGGGTTCTGAAACACCATCTGCACCTGGCGGCGCAACTGCGCGACCGTGTCGCGGCTCGCGCCGGCCACGTTCTTGCCGTCGATCGTCAGGCTGCCCGCGGTCGGCGTCTCGATCATCGTCAGCTGGCGCGCAAGCGTCGACTTCCCGCAGCCCGACTCGCCGACGACGGCCAGCGTCCTGCCGCGCTTCAGCGAGAACGACACGCCGTTCAGCGCCTTCACCGTGCCCTGCCCGAACATCCCGCGCTTCACCGTGTAGTGCTTCGCGAGCCCGTCGGCCACCAGGACGTCCTCGTCGTGCGGCGTGGCACGCGTTTCGTGGACAGCATTCATCGTGCGCCTCCCGTCAGGTCGAGGTTAGTCAGGTTGAGCGGCTTGATGCAGCGCGCGCGCATCGCGTCGTTGCCGGCCGCCAGCGCGTCGAGCGCCGGGCGCGCCTTGCGGCAGTCGTCGACGACGTACTTGCAGCGCGGCGCGAACAGGCAGCCGGACGGGCGATCATCGCGGCCCGGCACCATGCCCGGCAATGCGGCAAGGCGACGCGCCCCCTTATTGTGCTCGGGAATCGCCGCGAGCAGCGCTTCCGTGTACGGATGATGCGGCGCGCGGAAGATGTCGGGCACGCGGTTGGTCTCGATGATCTCGCCCGCGTACATCACCGCGACGCGCTGCGCGACCTCGGACACCACGGCGAGATCGTGCGAGATCAGCACGAGCGCCATCCCGCGCTCCTTCTGCAGCTTCACCAGCAGATCCATGATCTGCGCCTGGATCGTCACGTCGAGCGCGGTGGTCGGCTCGTCGGCGATCAGCAGCTTCGGGTTGCAGGCGACGGCCATCGCGATCATCACGCGCTGGTTCATCCCGCCCGACATCTGGTGCGGAAACGACGCGATGCGATTCTTCGCATCGGGAATGCCGACCTGGTCGAGCAGTTCGAGCGCGCGCCGGTGCAGCGCGTCGCCGCGCAGGCCTTCGTGCAGCTTCAGCACCTCCTTGATCTGGTAGCCGACCGTGTAGCTCGGGTTCAGGCTCGTCAGCGCGTCCTGGAACACCATCGCGATGTCCTTGCCGACGATCTTGCGGCGCGCCTTCGGCGACGCCTTCAGCAGGTCGACGCCGTCGAACCTGACCTCGTCGGCCGTCACCCTGCCCGGCGCATCGATCAGGCCCATCAGCGCCATCATCGTCACGCTCTTGCCCGAGCCCGATTCGCCGACGACGCCCACCACCTCGCCCGGCGCGATCGACAGGTCGATCCGGTCGACAGCGGGCAGGCCATTGAAGTTCACCGCGAGATTGCGGATGGTCAGAAGGTCTTGTTTCATCTCAGGCCATCCGTTTCAGTTTGGGATCGAGCGCGTCGCGCAGCCCGTCGCCGAGCAGGTTGATCGCGAGCACCGAAATCAGGATCGACAGGCCCGGCATCGTCACGATCCACCATGCGTTGTCGATGTAGTCGCGCGCGGACGCCAGCATCGCGCCCCACTCGGCGGTCGGCGGCTGCACGCCGAGGCCGAGGAAGCCGAGCGCGGCCGCGTCGAGGATCGCCGACGAGAAGCCGAGCGTCGCCTGCACGATCAGCGGCGCCGTGCAGTTCGGCAGCACCTGCGAGAACATCAGTCGCAGCGTACCGGCGCCCGCCACGCGCGACGCCGTCACGTACTCCTTCTGAAGCTCGCCGAGCGCCGAGGCGCGCGTCAGGCGCACATAGGCCGGCAGCGCGACGATCGCGATCGCGAACATCGTGTTGGTCAGGCCCGGGCCGATGATCGCGACGACCGCGACCGCGAGCAGCAGCGACGGCAGCGCGAGCAGCACGTCCATGATGCGCATCACCGGCGTGTCGGCCCACTTCTGGAAGAACGCGGCGACCAGCCCGAGCACGATGCCGGGGATCAGCGCGAGCACGACCGACACGAAGCCGATCCAGAACGACATGCGCGCGCCGAACATCAGCCGCGAAAGGATGTCGCGGCCCGCTTCGTCGGTGCCGAGGATGAACTTCCAGTTGCCGCCTTCGAGCCACGCGGGCGGAATCTTCACGAAGTCGCGGTATTGCTCGACCGGGCTGTGCGGCGCGAGCACCGGCGCGAGCAGCGCGACGAAGATCAGCGCGAGCACGACGATGCCCGCACCGACCGCGCCGCGGTTGCGCGAGAAATTGGCCCAGAATTCGCGCAGCGCGAGCGCGCGGCCGCCGGCCGGCGCGGATTCGCTCGGCAGGGTGTTTTGCAGATTGCTCATGGCATTACCTCGTGTGGCGGATGCGCGGATTCAGCACGCCGTACAGCAGGTCGACGACCAGGTTCACGACGATGACGAGCGTCGCGATCAGCAGGATGCCGCCCTGGACGACCGGATAGTCGCGGCGGCCGATCGCATCGATCAGCCACTTGCCGACGCCGGGCCATGAAAACAGCGTCTCGGTCAGCACCGCGCCAGCAAGCAGCGTGCCGATCTGCAGGCCGATCACGGTGACGACCGGAATCAGCGCGTTGCGCAGCGCATGCACGACGACCACGCGCGCCGGCGACAGGCCCTTCGCGCGCGCGGTGCGGATGTAGTCCTCGCGCAGCACTTCGAGCATCGACGAGCGCGTCATCCGCGCGATCACCGCGAGCGGGATCGTGCCGAGCACGATCGCGGGCAGGATCAGATGGCTGACCGCCGACTTGAACGAGCCTTCGTCCGGCGCGAGCAGCGCGTCGATCAGCATGAAGCCGGTCGGATGCGGGAAGTCGTATTCGACCGCGATGCGCCCCGACACGGGCGTCCAGCCGAGGTAGGACGAAAACACCATGATGAGGATCAGCCCCCACCAGAAGATCGGCATCGAATAGCCGGTCAGCGCGGTGCCCATCACGCCGTGGTCGATGATCGAGCCGCGCCGCAGCGCGGCGATCACGCCGGCCGGCAGTCCGACCACGAGCGCGAACACGAGCGCGCACAGCGACAGTTCGACGGTCGCCGGGAAGCGCGCGAAGAATTCGCCCGCGACGCTCGTATTGGTGATGATCGACGTGCCGAGGTCGCCGTGCAGTGCACGGCCGATGTAGTGGAGATACTGCACGGGCAGGGGCTGGTCGAGCCCGAGGCGTTTCATCGCCTCCGCGTGCATCGCAGGATCGACGCCGCGCTCGCCCATCATCACTTCGATGGGGTCGCCCGGTATCAGGTGAATCAGCGCGAACGCAAGAATGGTGATGCCGATGAAGGTCGGAATCACCATGCCCACGCGGCGCAACACGAATCGGAGCATGATGCGTCTCGTCTTTTCTTGTGGGAAATGTGCGACCGGCGACGGGAAGCTTTTGGCCTCCCGCCGCCGGATGATGTCAAGCCGGTCTTCTCAACGACGACAGCTTACGCCAGCCCGGTTACTTCACGCTGACACCGTCGAAGCGCGCATAGCCGAGCGGCTCGATGCGCATGTCGACGATGTTCTTGCGCACCGGCTGGTAGACCGTCGAGTTCGCGATCGGCGAGAACGGCAGCTGCTGCGCGAAGATCTGCTGCGCCTGCATGTAGAGCTTGGTGCGCGCGTCCTGGCCCGTCGTCGTGCGACCCTTCTGGATCAGCTCGTCGAACGGCTTGTAGCACCAGTGCGAGAAGTTGTTGCCCTTGATCGCCTCGCAGCCGAGCAGCGTGCCGAGCCAGTTGTCGGGGTCGCCGTTGTCGCCGGTCCAGCCGATCAGCATCGTGTCCTGCTCGCCGGTGTGCGCGCGCTTGATGTACTCGCCCCACTCGTACGTGACGATCTTCGCCTTCACGCCGATCTTCGCCCAGTCGGCCTGGATCATTTCGGCCATCAAACGCGCGTTCGGGTTGTATGCGCGCTGCACGGGCATCGCCCACAGCGTGATCTCGAAACCGTTCGGATAGCCGGCCTTCGCGAGCAGCGCCTTCGCCTTCGCGGTGTCGTACGCGGCCATCTTCAGGTTCTTGTCGTACGACCATTGGGTCGGCGGCATCGGCGCGGTCGCGGCCTGGCCCGCACCCTGGTAGACGGATTCGAGGATCGCCTTCTTGTTGATCGCCATGTCGAGCGCCTGACGCACCTCGAGCTTGTCGACCGGCTTGTGCTCGACGTTGTACGCGAGGTAGCCGAGGTTGAAGCCCGGCTGCGACGGCATGTCGATGTTCGAGTCGGCCTTCAGCGTCGCGATGTCGGCCGGACGCGGATAGCTCATCACCTGGCACTCGTTGCGCTTGATCTTCTGCACGCGCACGCCCGGGTCGGGCGTGATCGAGAAGATCAGCTTCGAGAGCTTCACTTCGCCCTTCTTCCAATAGTCAGGATTGCCGTCGAAACGGATCGTCGCATCCTTCGTGTAGCTGCGGAAGATGAACGGGCCCGTGCCGACCGGCTTCTGGTTGATGTCGGCGGCCTTGCCGGCCTTCATCAGCTGGTCGGCATATTCGGCCGACAGGATCGACGCGAATTCCATCGCCATGTTCTGGATGAACGGTGCGTTCGGCTCCGCGAGCGTGAACTTCACGGTGTACGGATCGACCTTCTCGACCTTCGTGATCAGCTTGTCGAGGCCCATGTCGGTGAAGTACGGGAACGACACCGGGTACGCCTTGCGGAACGCGTTGTTCGGGTCGAGCATGCGCTGGAACGTGAACACGACGTCGTCCGCGTTGAATTCGCGGGTCGGCTTGAAGAAGTCGGTCGTGTGGAACTTCACGCCGTGACGCAGATGGAAGGTGTAGACCTTGCCGTCCGGCGACACGTCCCACTTTTCGGCGAGGCCCGGCTCGACCTTGGTGCCGCCGCGCTCGAACTCGACGAGACGGTTGTAGACGGTGAACGTGGCGGCGGTGAAATCGACGCCGGTCGTGAATTGCGCGGAATCGAAACCCGCCGGGCTGCCTTCTGAGCAGTAGACGAGCGTCTTGTTCGGGATCTGTGCGAATGCAGAGCCCGCGATGCCGAGCGATGCCGCTGCCACGCCTGCAATGGCGGTAACACGCAGGGTGTGCAACAGACGGTTGTATTCCATGTTTCCTCCAGGTCTCCAGTTCGGAACCGGTCCCCAGGGGGGCCGGCGTACGCGGATATTACTTGAGCAAACGATTTTGCAACAAGCTGGAGAAAAAACTCTTCCAGACGCGCCGGCACGGGTTTTTGCGGATGTCTCGCCCCCGCGAAAAGTGCGAAAACGCGCGCGAGCGACGGTTCCGTTCATCGCGCGCATGTTTCCTTCATCAACTAAACATTCCGGATGCGAACACGGACGCGCGCCACCGCGTTTTGCCGCAGCCTCACGCGTTTTCTTGCGGTTTTTGCGCTACGTCATTGCACGCCGCGAAACCTTGCATGTCGCGACACGATGCGCGGCAGCGTCACGCGGGCGCGTCGAGATCGGCGCTGCGCGCCGGCACGAATGCCACCGCAACGATCGACAGCGCGAGTCCCGCCATCACGTAATAGGTCGGCGCGAGCGGCGTGCCCGTGACCTTGATCAGCCAGGTGACGATGAACTGGCCGAAGCCGCCGAACAGCATCACCGCGACGTTGTACGCGATCGACAGCCCGGTCGAGCGCACGTTGGCCGGAAACAGCTCGGCGATCATCGCGCCGAACGGGCCGTAGTAGCCCGCGAGCGTCACCGACAGCACGGCCTGCACCGCGATCAGCCGGCCGATGCTCGGTGCGGCGTCGAGCCACGCGAACAGCGGATAGATCAGCGCGAGCGTCAGCACCAGCGACCACAGCGACAATCCCTTGCGGCCGATGCGGTCCGACCATGCGCCCGCGACCGGCGACAGCACGGTGAGCAGCAGGTTGCCGATGATCACCGCGGAGAACGAGTCCGCATACGGCAGCTTCAGCTGCTTCACCGCGAAGGTCGGCAGGTAGCTGATCAGCACGTAGACGGTCACCGTCAGCGCGATCACCGAGCCGAGCCCGCACATCACTTCGCGCGAGTGACGCGCGAACACTTCGCCGAGCGTCGCGCGGCGCGCGTTCTGCCGTGCATGCAGGAATGCTTCGGAATCCGCGAGATGGCGGCGGATATAGAAGCCGATCGGCCCGATCACGAGCCCGATGATGAACGGCACGCGCCAGCCCCAGGCGCGCAGCGCGTCGTGCGACAGCCCGCGCGTGACGGCCGCGCCGACCAGCGCGCCGGCCAGCAGCGCGGCTGCCTGGCTCGCCATCTGCCAGCTGCCGTAGAAGCCGCGCTTCGAGAACGGCGCGGCCTCGATCAGCAGCGCGGTCGCGCTGCCGAACTCGCCGCCCGCCGAGAAGCCCTGCAGCAGGCGGCCGAACACGATCAGCAGCGGGCCGCCGATGCCGATCGCCGCATACGGCGGCGCGACCGCGAGCAGGAAGATGCCGGCCGTCATCAGCAGGATCACGAGCGACAGCGCGGCCTTGCGGCCCGCGCGGTCCGCGTACAGCCCGAGCACGATGCCGCCGATCGGGCGCATGAAGAACGCGACGCCGAACGTCGCGGTCGTCAGCAGCAGCGACGAGTATTCGCTGGAGGTCGGGAAGAACAGCTCGGCGATCACGACCACCATGAAGCTGAACACGGTGAAGTCGTACCATTCGAGCGCGTTGCCGATCACCGCGGCCGCCACCACGCGCCGGTTCAGTGCACGCTCGGGCCGGGCCGTCTTCGTTGAGTTCGCAATCGTCGCCATGCGTGCCTCGTCCTCGTGAATTCGCCGTGTCGGACGGCTCGGCGCACGCGTTGCCGCGGCGCATCGGTTTGCAGCGAGTGTAGAAAGCTGCGGAACCGTTTTCAAGCAATAAAAACGCCCGCCGTCTTTCGACGGCAGGCGTTTTGCGGTTTTCGCGACATTGCGGCACCGCACGATGCCGCACGGGCGTCAGCCCATCTTCGAGAAGGCGCTGCACCAGCCCTTCGCCGACACCTGCTTGCCGGGGAAGGCGCCGCACGGACCCGATGCCGAACCCTTCTTGCCCTGGTACAGCATGCAGGCCGCGCAATCCTGGCCTGCCGCGTATTTCGGATACTTCGCCTTGTCGACCTTGGTGGCGTCGGCCTTGTAGCCGAGCGCCGTCGCGGTCGGATCGCTTTCCGACAGCATCGGCGCATCGGCCAGCGCTTCGCGCGACAGCGCCAGCGCGGACACGACGCCGACGCTCGAAATCAGGAAACTCCGACGGGATGTTTTCATGGGGACTCGCTCCAACGTTATCGGTTTGAAAGCTGTTCTGGCGACAGCTGCTACAGCATAACCGCCCGGCGATAAAACGTGCGCGCCGAAATGCCGGAAATAATGAATTCGACACGGCCGGCCCCGAAGCCGCCCGCTGCGGCGCGTTCAGCCGTACGCGGTCATGTCGCCGACGCGCTGCGCGAGCGCGAGCGACGCGGTCAGCCCCGGCGACTCGATGCCGAACAGGTTCACGAGCCCGCGCACGCCGTGCTGCGCGACGCCCTGCACGACGAAGTCGGCCGGCGGCTCGCCGGGCCCCGCGAGCTTCGGCCGGATCCCCGAGTACGCGGGTTGCAGCGCACCGTCGGGCAGCGCCGGCCAGTACGCGCGGATCGACGCATAGAACGCGGCGGCGCGCGCCGGATCGACTGCGTAGCGCAGCGAGTCGCACCATTCGACGTCCGGCCCGAAACGCGCCTGCCCCGCGAGATCGAGCGTGAGGTGCACGCCGAGCCCCGCGCGGTCGGGCATCGGATAGACGAGATGCGAGAACGGCGCGCGGCCGGACAGGCTGAAATAATTACCGCGCGCGAGGTAGAGCGGCGGCACCCAGCGCGGATCGAGACCGCGCGTGCGGCGCGCCAGCGCCTGCGCGCCGAGGCCCGCGCTGTTGATCACGCACGCGGCCTCGATCTCGGCGGGCGCGGCGCCGCCGGTGCGCACGATGAAGCGCCCGCCGCGCAGCACGTCGATCGACTCGACCGGCGATTGCAGCGCGCAGACGGCGCCGTCGCGCTCCGCGTCGCCGAGCAGCGCGAGCATCAGCTGATGGCTGTCGACGATACCGGTGGACGGCGAGAACAGCGCCTCCACGCATTCGAGCGCGGGCTCGAGCGCCTGCGCCTCGATGCGCGTGAGCGGCAGCAGGTCGAGCACGCCGTTTTCCTCGGCGCGCGCGGCGATCGCCTTCAGCTGCTTCACCTGCGCGGGCGTCGTCGCGACGAGCAGCTTGCCGACGCGCCGGTGCGGCACGTGATGCGTCTCGCAGAAGGCGTACAGCAGGTCGCGCCCGTGCACGCACGAGGTCGCCTTCAACGAGCCGCGCGGATAGTAGAGCCCCGCATGGATCACCTCGCTGTTGCGCGAACTCGTGCCGGTGCCGATCGCATCGGCCGCTTCGAGCACGATCGTTTCACGTCCGCGCGCGGCCAGTTCGCGCGCAATCGCGAGACCGACGACGCCGGCGCCGATCACCACACAATCCATCTGCTCCATGACTTGTCGCGTCGCTAGCGCATCGAGGGGAGACAGAAGAATTGTACGTCCCGGTTCGCCCGCCTGCCGAACCCGGGTGCGACGCGCGGGCTCAGAACCCGATCGGCCTGCGCCGCGCCGCGCCCTCGTCGGCGCGGATGTCGCGCGGCTCGATCGCGTCACGGCCGTCGAGGCGCGCGGCGCCGAACGCGTGCAGCAGCGCGCGACGCATCGTGCGCGGCGGCGTCGCGGCCAGCACGTCGAGCGCGGCGTCGCCGAGCAGGTCGGGGAAGCGCCGGCCCCACGCATGCGAGCCGCGGATCTCGTCGTAGATCGTCTGCGCGATGCGGCGTGCGCCGGCCGCATCGGGCGGCGCGATCTCGTACACGTTCATCCGGTTGAGCAGCGGTTCCGGAATCGCCTGCGCATCGTTCGCGGTCGCGATCCAGATCACGTTGCCCGCATCGATCGGCACCTCGGCGAATTCGTCGATGAACGCGCGTGCGGTGTCGTGCTCGAGCAGCGCGTACAGCGCGCCGAGCGGGTCGTATTGCGCGTCTGCGCCGGCCTTGTCGATCTCGTCGACCGCGATCACCGGGTTCGCGTAGCTGCCGTTCACGAGCGCCTCGAACACCTTGCCCGGCTTCGCGTTCTTCCATTGCGACGACGCGCCCGACAGGATCCAGCCGGCCGTCAGCGAACTCATCGGCACGTAGTGATAGGCGGTGCCGAGCATCTGCGCGAGCGCCTTCGCGAAGTGCGTCTTGCCGATGCCGGGCGGCCCGAGCAGCAGGATCGGCATCAGCTCGAGCCGGTCCTCCGTTTCGAGGCACAGCGCGATCTGCTTGCGCACGTCGTCGAGCGGCTCGGCGAAATTCGGCAACGCCTCGCCCAGCGCGTCGAACGACGGCATCCGGTTCGGCTTCACGCAGAAGCGCAGATTGCCGGTCTTGAGCATCCGTTCATAGGTGGCGCGCAATGCGTCGCTCGCGCTCTCGTTCAGGTCGTTCAGCGCGGTCTCGACCTGCTCGAGGTCGTACACCGTGCTGAAGGACGCCACCGCCAGTTCCTGTTTCACCATCGCCGTCGTCATACCAACCTCGCTACCGCTTGCTGTCACGTCGTCATCAGACCCTTACGATTTTCAGTGTAGCGGGACGAAATCTGCGCGCAAGCAAGCAGCCGCGCGCGGGTGCTGCTAACAGCCGCGGCGCGCTGCACGTGCGGGCGGCGCGGCGTATCATCGACAGTTCACCGGCCGCCGCGCCGCCCTCGCCGGCGGCGCTTCGCGCGCCGCGTCTGCTTTCGTCCCGAAGGGTTGCCGATGTCCGTCCCCGCCGCTTTCCCGCGCGTCGACCGCGACGCGATTCGTGCCGTCGACGCCGCGCTCACGTCGCGCCGCTCGGTGCGCGCCTTCCTGCCGACGCCCGTGCCGCGCGACACGCTCGAAGCGATCCTCGAAGCCGCGAGCCGCGCGCCGTCGGGCACCAACATCCAGCCGTGGCGCGTCTATGTCGCGACCGGCGCGACGCGCGACGCGCTCGCGGCCGCACTCACCGCCGCATACGACGATCCCGCCCGCGACGAGAAATACGTGGCCGAGTACGACTACTACCCGCGCGAATGGGTGTCGCCGTACATCGACCGGCGCCGCAAGGTCGGCTGGGACCTGTACGGGCTGTTGAACATCCGCCGCGACGAAAAGGCGCGCATGCATGCGCAGCATGCGCGCAACTTCCGCTTCTTCGATGCGCCGGTCGCGCTGTTCTTCACGCTCGACCGGATCATGACGCACGGCGCGTGGCTCGACTGCGGGATGTTCCTGCAGGGCGTGATGACGGCCGCGCGCGCCCGCGGCCTCGATACCTGCCCGCAGGCCGCGTTCGTGCCGTTCCACCGGATCGTCGCCGAACACCTCGGCATCCCGGCCAACGAACAGCTCGTGTGCGGGATGTCGCTCGGCCATGCGGATCCGGACGCGATCGAGAACCGCCTCGTCACCGAGCGCGCGAGCGTCGCCGAGTTCGCGCGCTTTTTTGCTTGAAAACGCATGACCCGGACCTACCTTTCGGACAGGACCGCATCGTGCGGCGAACCCGCCGCGTCGCATGCGGTCAGATCACCGCCGAAATCGATCGGGCGTAAGATGTGCGTCCGTTCCCCGCTATCCCGCGTTTCCGGAGAAGTTTCATGCTGAAACACGGCCTGGCCGTCCTGCTCGCGAGCGTCGCGCTCGCCGCCCATGCGCAGAGCCCTGCACCGGCCGTCGTCGCGTGGGAGATCCAGGTGGTCCGCGACGGTCAGACGATCGACACGTTCCAGCAGCGCACCACCGTGGGTCAGACCCGCACCGACACCCATCGCTATCCGTCCGCCGTCTCGGTCGGCTGCGGCAGCGCCGCGCGCGCCGTGCCGACCGAGCGTTCGCGCGCGGTGACGGTCGCCCCGCTCGCCGTCGACGACGGCGCACACACCGTTTCACTCGCGCTCGACGTGCAGGAAACGCTCGACGACGACAGCGCGAAGCCGAGCGACCCGTGCGTGCCGGCGTCGCCGCGGCAGATCGTCGCGAGCCACCCCGGGCTGTCGGTCGGCGCCGACGCGTGGACCGACTGGACGCTCGTCGAACAGCATCCGCACCTCGTGTACCGCGTGCGCGCGCACGTCGCGAAGGACTGACCGCCATGTCCGCCGACGCCCTGTCCCTGCCGTTCGCCGAGCCGCACGCCGCGCCCGACGAACTCACCGCGGTGAGCTGGAACCTGCACAAGGGCCGCTCGCCGCTCGGCTTCACCGCGTGGAACGCGATGCGCAACTGGATGCAGTCGACGCACGCCGACGTGTATTTCCTGCAGGAAGCGATGGCGCGCCGCATGCCGCGCCCGATGCTCGCGCCCGGCTTCGGCGCGCAGATGGACGACGCGTACGACGACGTCTGGCACTGCCAGGCCACCGAGATCGCGCATGCGCTCGACTGGCAGATCGCGCTCGGGCCGAACGTGTTCAAGCCGTCGTGGCGGCACGGCAACGCGATCCTGTCGCCGCATCCGCTCGACCTCGGCGGCCGCTGGGACATCTCGGCGCACCGCTTCGAGCGGCGCGGGCTGCTGGTCGCGCGCGCGACGCTCGCGGGCTCGCGCCCCGTCACGCTGCTGTGCGCGCACCTCGCGCTCACGCGCGCGGCGCGGCTGCGCCAGATGCACTGGATCGCGCACTGGATCGTGCGCAATGCGGGCGACGGCCCGCTCGTGCTCGCCGGCGACTTCAACGACTGGCGCAACGATTCGGTCGCGCTGTTCGGCGAGATCGGGCTGTCCGAGGTCGCGACGCTGCTCGGCCAGTCGGGGCGCACCTTTCCCGCGTTCTCGCCGGCGCTCGCGCTCGACAAGATGTTCGTGCGCGGGCTGACGCCGCTCGAATGGCATGCGCCGTCGGGCGAAACCGCGTGGCTGTCGGATCACCTGCCGTACATCGCGCGCCTGCGCCTCGATCCGCAGTAGCGCGCGGGTGCGCCGAAATGATGCTGTAAGGATTCGTTGCGTCAAATCCGCGCCGCCGCGGGGGTCAAGCCCGCGATGAGCGCAAGCAGGGTAAAATACCGAGTTCCTCAATCGTCTGTCATCGAGAAGGCGCGTGTCTGGCGCGCCGGCCGGCCGATCCGCGATCGGGCCGACGCACTCGGTTTTTGCCCGTTTTTGGGCCCGTTACACGCGATCGCCACGCGCGTCCGTTTTCAAAGCCATGAGCAAATTCGACACCGCCACCGTCCAATCCGTCCATCACTGGACCGACACGCTTTTCAGCTTCACCTGCACCCGTGAGGCCAGCCTGCGCTTCAACAACGGCGAATTCACGATGGTCGGCCTCGAGGTCGACGGCAAGCCGCTCGCGCGCGCCTACTCGATCGTGAGCCCGAACTACGAGGAACACCTCGAGTTCTTCAGCATCAAGGTGCAGGACGGCCCGCTGACGTCGCGCCTGCAGCACCTGAAGGTGGGCGACAAGGTGCTGATCGGCAAGAAGCCGACCGGCACGCTGGTCGCCGACAACCTGCTGCCGGGCAAGACGCTGTGGATGCTGTCGACCGGCACGGGCCTCGCGCCGTTCATGTCGATCATCCGCGACCCGGACATCTACGACCGCTTCGAGCGCGTGATCCTGACGCATACCTGCCGCCTGAAGGGCGAGCTCGCGTACATGGACTACATCAAGCACGACCTGCCGGGCCACGAGTACCTCGGCGACATCATCAAGGAAAAGCTCGTCTACTACCCGACGGTCACCCGCGAGGAGTTCGAGAACGAGGGCCGGATCACCGATCTGATCGCGTCGGGCAAGCTGTTCACCGATCTCGGCGTGCAGCCGTTCTCGCCGGAACACGATCGCGTGATGCTGTGCGGCAGCACCGCGATGCTGAAGGACACGACCGAACTGCTGAAGCAGGCCGGCCTCGTCGAAGGCAAGAACAGCGCGCCGGGCCACTACGTGATCGAGCGCGCGTTCGTCGACTGATCCGTCCCCGGAAGTTGCGCTGCATCAGGAACCGGAGCGAAAGCTCCGGTTTTTTTTCGCCCCTGCCTTGGCGAATTCGTAACAATAGGCGACCATTCCATCTCAAATAGTTACATTTGGACACGCCGCCGCCCCCACCTTCGGTGTCGGTGTTTTTCCTACACCCGGTTCAATCCGATTATTCACAATTACCCTTAAATGTCCGTCCGGCATGACCTTTTCCTTATTTTTGAGATATGATTCGCGGCGCGCGGTCATCGCGCCGATGGACGCCGAAGGGTCGGATGAAGGTGTTACAGGATGTAACTTTTGTTACCTTGGCACGCAGCGATTCTCTGGCGGTCGGCGTCGTCGATCCGACTGCCGATCCGCGCGGCCGGCCGGTGCCTGAACCGCTTTCTGACAGCAGGGAGAGTCATGGATACGTCGCTTAACGCGCCCCCGGGCGCTCACGCCCCGTTCCCGTCGCGGCCGCCCGCCCAGGGCTGCGCCGCCACTGCCCCCATGGCCGCCCCGATCCCGAAACGCGACAGCGGCGCCGCGCGCATCGCGGCGCTGTCCGCCCAATTGCTCGCCGCCGACGAAGCCGCCCGCCGCCATCTGGCCGGCGAGCTGCACGACGGTCTCGGCGCCGAACTCACCGCTGCGCGTTTCGCGCTCGCAAACGTTCAAACGTGGCTGCCGGCCGATGCGCCGGAGGGCTGCCTGCGCGCGCTGGCGCTCGCGCAGCGCGCGCTCGACGCGGCCACCGACGCGAATCGCCGGCTGATCGACGAACGCGCCACGCCGGCGCTCGACGCGGGCGTGGTCGGCGCACTGTCGTCGTGGATCGACGCGCACGCGGCCCGCACCGGCCTGTGCACGAGCTTCGTGTGCGCGGCCGACGCACGCCTGCCGCATCTGGCCGGCGACGGCGCGCTCGCGATCTTCCGCGTCGCGCAGGAAGCGCTGTCGAACGTCGCGAAGCACGCGCGCGCCGCGTCCGTCGACGTGCGGATCGATGCGGACGCCACCGATCTGTCGCTGATCGTTGCCGACGATGGGATCGGTTTCGCGCGCAGCCGCCGCGCCGGTTACGGGCTGGCCAGCATGCGCGCGCGCTGCGAAGCGTTCGGCGGCAGCCTCGACCTCGCACCGGCACCGGCCGGCCGCGGCACGCGCGTCACCGCGCGCTTCGCCTGGGACGCGCTGTTCGCCGCGCCTGCCGCGCGGCGTCGCGCATCGCTGTCGTGAGGTCGCGATGAGCCTGAACATCCTGCTCGTGGACGACCACGCGATCGTCCGGCAAGGGATCTGCCAGCTGCTCGTCGATCGCGGCGTCGCGCGCGAGGTCGTCGAGGCCGAGAACGGCGGCGACGCGCTGGCCGCCGTCGACCGGCAGGCCTTCGACGTGATCCTGCTCGACATCTCGCTGCCGGACACGAACGGCATCGAGGTGCTCAAGCGCCTGAAGCGCAAGCTGCCGCGCACGCCGGTGCTGATGTTCTCGATGTACCGCGAGGACCAGTACGCGGTGCGCGCGCTGAAGGCCGGCGCGGCCGGTTACCTGTCGAAGACGGTCAACGCCGCGCAGATGATCGGCGCGATCCAGCAGGTCGCGGCCGGGCGCAAGTACGTGAGCCCCGCGATGGCCGAGGCGCTCGCCGAATACGTGTCGTTCGAGAACGAGCCGCTGCCGCACGAGAAGCTGTCCGACCGCGAATACCAGACGCTGTGCATGCTCGCGTCGGGCAAGCGGCTCACCGACATCGCCAACACGCTGTCGCTGTCGGTGAAGACGGTCAGCGTGTACCGTTCGCGGCTGCTCGAAAAAATGCGCCTGTCGAACAACGCGGAGCTCACCTTCTACGTGATGAGCAACCGGCTCGTCGACATGTCGCCCGCCTCCGGCGCCTGACGGACCGCCGCATCCCGTCGCCGGGCATGCAAGCGCTTGTTTTATCGGACGATTCCGCGGCGTGCCGTTGCGCCGCAGCGGGTCATTCGCGTCAAATCGGCTAAAATTACGGGTTTTCACTCAGCCAGCGTCGCCACGCCCGCGCGTACTGGCGATTCCACCCGCAATGTCTCTCTTCCGCAAGAAAAACGTCGATCGGATGATCGCCGGCGCGCACGCCGCCGGGCTCAAGAAAGCGCTCGGCGCGATCGACCTCACCTTCCTCGGCATCGGCGCGATCATCGGCACCGGCATCTTCGTGCTGACCGGCACCGGCGCCGTGCAGGCCGGCCCCGCGCTGATGCTGTCGTTCGTGATCGCCGCGATCGCCTGCGGGCTCGCGGCGCTGTCGTATGCCGAATTCGCGTCGACGATTCCGGTCGCCGGCTCGATCTACACGTATTCGTACGCGACGCTCGGCGAACTGGTCGCATGGATCATCGGCTGGGACCTGATGCTCGAATACGGCCTCGCGGCGTCGGCCGTGTCGGTCGGCTGGTCGGGCTACCTGCAGTCGCTGCTGCAGGGCTTCGGGCTGACGCTGCCGACCGTGCTGACGGCCGCACCGGGCGCGGTGCCCGGCGCCGTCACGTGGTTCAACCTGCCCGCGTTCCTGGTGATGCTGGTGATCACGACGCTGCTGTCGATCGGCATCCGCGAGTCGACCCGCATCAACAACATCATGGTGTTCATCAAGGTGTCGGTCGTGCTGCTGGTGATCGCGGTCGGCCTGTTCCACGTGACGCCTGCGAACTGGAAGCCGTTCATGCCGCACGGCTGGAACGGCGTGTTCGGCGCGGCGGCCGTGATGTTCTTCGCGTTCATCGGCTTCGACGCGGTGTCGTCGGCCGCCGAGGAGGTGAAGAATCCGAAGCGCGACCTGCCGATCGGCATCATCGCGTCGCTTGCGGTGTGCGCGGTGCTGTACGTGACGGTCGCCGCGGTCGCGACCGGCATCGTGCCGTCGGCCGAATACGCGAACATCTCGCACCCGATCTCGTATGCGCTGCAGGTGGCCGGCGAGAAGTGGGTCGCGGGCTTCATCGACCTCGGCGCGGTGCTCGGCATGCTGACCGTGATCCTCGTGATGAGCTACGGCCAGACCCGCGTGATCTTCGCGATGTCGCGCGACGGGCTGCTGCCGGCGACGCTGTCGCGCGTGCATCCGCGCTACGCGACGCCGTTCCTGACGACCTGGCTGGTCGGCCTGTTCTTCGGGCTGATCGCCGCGCTGGTGCCGCTCAACGTGCTCGCCGAGCTGATCAACATCGGCACGCTCGCCGCGTTCTCGATGGTGTCGATCGCGGTGCTGGTGCTGCGTCGCACGCACCCGGAACTGCCGCGCGCGTTCCGCTGCCCGGGCGTGCCGGTGGTGCCGATCCTCGCGGTCGCGTCGTGCCTGTTCCTGATGCTGAACCTGCAGCCGATCACGTGGGCCGCGTTCGGCATCTGGCTCGTGATCGGGCTCGTGATCTACTTCCTGTACTCGCGGCATCACTCGAAGCTCGCGCACGCTCACCGCGACGCGCACTGACCGGCGCGCCGGCGCGCATCGCGCGCGCAACGACACGCGCCGCCGCGCGGGGCTGCAACGGCCCCGCGCCTTTCCTCTCCCGCCGAACCGGCCGCACGCGCGCCGCAGCGGCTCCCGCCCCCGCTCGCTGCCCGATCGTCGCATTCTCTTGCCCGATCGTCCGGATTTGCGCACGCGGGCCGCAGCCGCCCTGCACGCGCGCGCCGGGCGGTTCATAATCCCGCCATCGAACGACGGCCGGCACGGCAGGCCGTCCGCAACAGGAATAGATGATGGAAAGCGTCGATCTCGATGTACTGAAATCCAGCGCGCGCTGGCTCGAAGAAGGGCGGCGCGTGCTGCTCGTGACGGTCGTGAAGACCTGGGGCTCGTCGCCGCGCCCCGAAGGCGCGATGCTCGCGGTGCGCGAGGACGGGCTGGTCGTCGGCTCGGTGTCCGGCGGCTGCATCGAGGACGACCTGATCGCCCGCGTGCATGCGAGCGGCATCGCGCCCGACGCGCGCCCGGAAGCCGTGAAATACGGCGTGACGGCCGAGGAGGCGCACCGCTTCGGGCTGCCCTGCGGCGGCACGATCCAGCTCGTGATGGAGCCGCTCACGCGCGACAGCGGGATCGCGGCGCTCTGCGCGGAAATCGAGGCCGGCCGCCTCGTCACGCGCACGATGACGCTCGCCACCGGCCGCGCGTCGCTGTCGCCCGCGCAGGCGACCGACGGGCTCGCCTTCGACGGCGAACGGCTCGTGACGATCCACGGCCCGCGCTTCCGGATGCTCGTGATCGGCGCGGGGCAGCTGTCGCGCTATCTATGCCAGATCGCGGTCGGGCTCGACTACCAGGTGACGGTGTGCGATCCGCGCGTCGAATACACGGACGGCTGGGACGTGCCGGGCACGCGCGTCGTGCATACGATGCCCGACGACACCGTGCTCGACATGAAGCTCGACGCACGCTCGGCCGTGATCGCGCTCACGCACGACCCGAAGCTCGACGACCTCGCGCTGATGGAGGCGCTGAAGACGCCCGCGTTCTACGTCGGGGCACTCGGCTCGCGGCGCAACAACGCGGCGCGGCGCGAGCGGCTGCGCGAATTCGATTTGAACGAAGCGGAACTGGCGCGCCTGCACGGGCCGGCCGGCATCTACATCGGCAGCCGGACGCCGCCGGAAATCGCGATCTCGATTCTCGCGGAAGTCACGGCCGCGAAGAACAACGTGTCGCTGCCGACGATCCTGCAGGTTGAAGGCGCGAAGGCCGCGCGCGAAATCGCCGCGAACAGCGGCACGGCCTGCGGGCTGTAAGCGCGGGCGCGCCCTGGCTGGCACGCCGGCGCACGCGTCAGGCGAGGCCCGCGACGAGCGCGGCGGCGACCGAGCCGGCCACCAGCACGACGCCGACCGTGCGGCGCTTGTTCAGTTCGGTCCACAGCAGCACGCCGGTCAGCGACAGCAGGATCAGCGAGCCCGCGATCGTGTCCATCAGCAGCACCCAGCCGATCCCCATGCCGACGCCGCGATGCAGGCTGTTCAGCGTCGCCAGGAACGAGTTGCTGGTGCGCTTCACCGACACGTAGCCGTTGCCGACCCAGTATTCGGCCTGCAGATTCTGGTGCGGCCCGAACAGGCCGAACTGCCAGTGCTCCGGCTGCATCACGCGCTTGTCGCCCCACGCGACGGCCTGCGCGGGTTCCTTGCGCACGCGGCCCGGGCGACCGTCGAAGTGCAGTTCCTGCTGCAGCCACCGCGTCATCGCGGCCGGCGACTTCGGCACCGGATCGGGCAGCGCGATCTGCATCTGCTCGACCTGCGGCTCGCCGGTCGGGATCTTCAGCGGCGGCGCGCGGTGATTGAGCAGCACGCCCGTCACGCCGAACAGCAGCCCGAGTACCGCGCCCCACAGCCCGACCCAGCCGTGCACCTTGCGCAGCCACTTGATGAAGGTCGCGCGGCGCGAACGATGGCGGCGCGCGGACAGTTCCGCCTCGGTCAGCGGACGTGCCGACGGATGCAGCACGGTGACGCCCGCGCGCGGCGGGTCGATGGTTTCGGGCGCGTTCACGCGAAAGTATCCATTCGTTCAAAACAACGGGCGGCGCGTCGAGAGCGCGCCGCCCGTTCAGCATGAAAATGAGAATGGATATCATTACATAAATTGAGATTAGGCTCAACGGAAGCCGGCCCGCCGCGACGGGCCTGGCAGCCGAAGAAGCCGAATAATGCGAGAAGATTGCGTGGCGATGGCCGACTGTTGGCGGGAAATGCCGACCGAAAGGCCTTTGTAGTGTGGGCGTGTTTTCCGCGCGCCGACGACGCTCAGCGCAGCGGCGGCAGCGGAAAGCGCGGCGGCGCGTCGTCCGGCCCGGCGTCGGTGCGGTCGAGCGCGTACAGCCATGCGAGCAGGTCCGCGACAGCCTGGTAGAGCTGCGGCGGGATCCGGTCGTCGAGATCGACCTGCATCAGCAGCGACACCATCTCGGGCGCCGTATGCACGTAGAGCCCCGCATCGTGCGCACGCGCGACGATCATCTCGGCCAGCGCACCGTAGCCCTTCGCCACCACGCGCGGCGCGGCGTCGCCGCCTTTCGGGTCGTAGACGAGCGCGGCCGCGCGCTTGCGGGACGTCATGCTCATCGCGGCGCCTCGTCGTCGTCCGGCGTGCGCGGCCCGGCCCCGTCGGCTGCGCCGCGCGCATAGGCCGTCGCGGCCGCCTGCGCGGCGAACAGGTCGAACGCGTCGGGCGCGTGGTCGACCGCGCGGATCGACAGTCCGCCCAGTTGCAGCCCCGACCCTTCGAAGCGCCGGCGCAGTGCGGCCTCGTGCTGCGTCAGGCGGTCGGCGCCCGCGTGGCTCGCGCGCAGGCGCGCGACGAGCTGCGCGCCGTTGAGCACCAGTTCCGCATCGACCGTGCCGAGCGACGGCAGCGTCAGCGTCAGGCGCGTGCGCCACGCGATGCCGTCGCCCGCGTCGTCGCCGCCGCGCGGAGCGCGGCCGCCCGGGTCGTCGGGCTCGATCGTCCAGTCGAGCCGCGCGCCGGGCCACGCGTCGCCCGTCCAGCGGAACTGGTCGGTCGCGAGCGCATCGAGCTGCTGCCGCACCAGCGGCACGGCGGCCGGATGCACGGGTGACGGCGTCTGCGCCGGCGCGTCGGACGACGCGGCGGCCAGCTCGGCGCGGGCGGGCGTCCAGCGCAGCTCGGGCGAATCGCCGGGCAGGTCGGCCGCGCCCGGCGGCCACGCTGCATGCGGCCGCGCGGCCGCCGCGGGATCCTGCGCAGGCGCGTAGGACGAGGCGCCGCCCGGTGTGGACGGACCCGACGCGGATACGCCCGGCTGCGCCGCCGCTCGCGCGGCCGGCAGCGACGGACGCTGCGCGAGCAGTTCGTCGAGCGCATCGGGCGGCACCGCATCGGCGTCGCCGGCCTGCGCCGCCGCGAGGCGCGCCTGCGGCTCGCGCAGCAGCGCGGCAAGCGGCCGCTGGCCGGCCAGCCACTGCGCCAGATGGGATTCATAGAACAGGCCGCTTTCGCTGACGGCCTGCGCGAGCGCCGCGCGCAACGCCGTGGCGGGCGGCGGCGCCGCCGCGTCGCGGGCCGCCGAGGCGGCCGACGCCGGCGCGCCCGGCGCGGCGGACGCATCGGCCGAAGCAGCTGGATCGGCCGGATCGGCAAGCAGCACGGCGGGATCGGCAAGCAGCGGCGCGCGTCCGACCACCGCCGGCGTCGCGTCGCCGCCCGCGCGCGAGATCGCGTCGAGCACGCGCCCGACCTCGGACAGCGCCGTCTGCGTGGAGGCCGGCGGCGCGCCGCCCGGCGCGGGCGCAGCGGGCGACGGCGACGCGCCGGCGCCCGGCGTGCCGACCTGCGCGGTCGCCCCGCCGCCGGCGGCCGACGACACGGCGCCGGTCAGCAGGCTGTCGAGGCGGCTCGCCAGCAGCGCGGCCGCAACGGAGTCGATACCGGTCATGATCGGAGCCTGCCCACCTCGGCCACCTCGTTGCGAATGCCGGACACGGCGCCCCGCTCCCGGAACAAACCGGCGCTAGCCGCGCGCGCGGTAGAGATCGGTCAGCACGTGCGTCGAACGCCGCGCCTCGAACAGCGCGGACAGCCGCGCGACTTCCGGGCTGGCGAGATCGCGGATCGCCGCGTCGTCGGCCAGGATCCGGCGGATCAGGTCGAGCTTGCGGCCCAGCTCCGACTCGTCGAGCGCCACGCTGGGCTCGGCCGCCTTCAGCCCGTCGACGAGCCGCAGGTACTCGTCCTGCAGTCCCGGCAGCGCGCTCCAGTCGGCGCCGCGCGCGGCGCGCAGCATCCGGCCCGACACGGCCGCGAGCGCCTCGTAGCGCGCGAAGTAGTCGGCGTTGCGATTCATCGCGCGACGTCCGCGGCCTGTTGCGCGGCCATGCGCGCGACCTCCGGGCCGATGCCCGTCCACGCCTCCTCGAGCGTCGCGAGCAGCCCGTCGACCTCGACCAGCATCGCGTCGCTCGCCTGCGCGTTCGCTTCCAGCAGGCGCCGGCCGATATAGGCGTACAGCGCGTCGAGGCGCGCCGCGATCTCGCCGCCCGCGTCGCGGTTCAGCGACGTCTGCAGGCCGCTCTCGACGATGCGGATCGCCTTGCCGATCGCGTCGCCGCGCGCCGCCACGTTGCCCTGCTGCAGATGCATGCGCGCGAGCGCCACGGCCTGCCGCGCGCCCTGGTACAGCATCGCGATCAGCCGGTGCGGGGAGGCGCCCATCACCCCGGTCTCGACGCCGACACGCGCGTACGCATTGGCTCCAGCGTGTCCTGGGGAAAACATGCGCTTCTCCTTGTTCGGTGCTTTGCTATGCGGATACCGCCGCCGTGCGTCCCACGACGCGGCGTTCTCCCGGAGTTATCGGAAGGGATTTGAAAAGCTTTAGGCAAGCGGGACGGGGTGGGATCGCGGGACGATCGCGCCCCGGATCGCCGGCTGCCGGGCGGGCTGCTTACGCCGCACGGGCAATGGCAAGGGGGCTCGCGGTAGCGGCTCCCGGATGGCCGTGCGCCGTCACACCGACATCTGCATGATGTCGTTGTACGCGCTCACCAGCTTGTTACGGACCTGGAGCCCGAACTGGAAGCCGATGTTGGCTTTCTGCATGTCGACCATCACGTCGTTCAGCGACACGTTCGCGGCGCCGACCTCGAACGCCTGCGCCTCGCCGAGCGCGTGCTGCTGGTCGCCGCTGATCTTGTCGAGCGACGCCTTCATCGCGCTCGCGAACGTGCCGGCCGTCGCGGCGCCGGAGCCGGCGAGCGCCGCCGCCGGGCTCGTCGCGCCGCCCGACGCCTGCGCGGCCATCGCCTGCATCTGTTGCAACACCGAACCGATTCCGCTGACGTTCGCAGTCATGCCGTCCCCACGCATCCATAGAAAGAAAGCCCGGCCGCGCCGGGCGATCCGCCGGCGCCGCACCGCGCGCGCCATGCCGGATCGCGAACAAGCATAGCAGCGCCCCACGCGGCAAAGCCGTGAAAGTACGGGGGAAACCCCGCTCTTTTCGGTCGATCGGAGCGCGCCCCGGATCCCGATAATCGCATCGTGTCATTGTCCGCCCGCTCGCCCGAGCGGCTCAGTCGTCCCGCTCCGGAGAACCTCGACGCATGGATTCGCAGGCCAATTCGCTGATCAACCCCGACGCCCGCGCGGGCCTCGCCAGCCCGGCGCCCGGCGCCGCCGCGGCCGCCGCGCTCCCGGGCTCGGGCGGCGCGGCCGCGGACTTCGGGCTCGGCGGCTTCACCGAACGCATTCCCGGCATCGCGCGGATGAAGGGCAACCCGAAGCTGCCGCTGGTGATCGCCGTCGCCTTCGTCGTGGCGGTCGTCACCGCGCTCGTGCTGTGGAGCCGTGCGCCCGACTATCGCGTGCTGTACAGCAACCTGTCGGACCGCGACGGCGGCGCGATCATTACCGCGCTCCAGCAGGCAAACGTTCCCTACAAGTTCGCCGATGCCGGCGGCGCGATCCTCGTGCCGTCGAACCAGGTCCACGAAACGCGCCTGAAGCTCGCCGCGATGGGCCTGCCGAAAGGCGGCTCGGTCGGCTTCGAGCTGATGGACAACCAGAAATTCGGCATCAGCCAGTTTGCCGAGCAGGTCAACTACCAGCGCGCGCTCGAAGGCGAGCTGCAGCGCACCATCGAGTCGATCAACGCGGTGCGCGGCGCGCGCGTGCACCTGGCGATCCCGAAGCCGTCGGTGTTCGTGCGCGACAAGGAAGCGCCGAGCGCGTCGGTGTTCGTCGACCTTTACCCGGGCCGCGTGCTCGACGAAGGCCAGGTGCAGGCGATCACGCGGATGGTGTCGTCCGGCGTGCCCGACATGTCCGCGAAGAACGTGACGATCGTCGACCAGGACGGCAACCTCCTGACCCAGCCCGCATCGGCGTCCGGCCTCGACGCGAGCCAGCTCAAGTACGTGCAGCAGGTCGAGCAGAACACGCAGAAGCGCATCGACGCGATCCTCGCGCCGATCTTCGGCGCCGGCAACGCACGCTCGCAGGTCAGCGCCGACATCGATTTCTCGCGGCTCGAGCAGACCTCGGAAAACTACGGCCCGAACGGCTCGCCGCAGCAGAGCGCGATCCGCAGCCAGCAGACCAGCACCTCGACCGAGCTCGCGCAAAGCGGTGCATCGGGCGTGCCGGGCGCGCTGTCGAACACGCCGCCGCAGCCCGCGTCCGCGCCGATCGTCGCGGGCAACGGCGCGAACGCGCCGCAGACGACGCCGGTCAGCGACCGCAAGGACCAGACCACCAACTACGAGCTCGACAAGACGATCCGCCATCTCGAACAGCCGATGGGCAGCGTGAAGCGGCTGTCGGTCGCGGTGGTCGTGAACTACCAGCCGGTCGCCGATGCGAAGGGCCACGTGACGATGCAGCCGCTGCCGCCCGCGAAGCTCGCGCAGATCGAGCAGCTCGTGAAGGACGCGATGGGCTACGACGAGAAGCGCGGCGACTCGGTCAACGTCGTGAACAGCGCGTTCTCGACCGTCCCCGACCCGAACGCCGACCTGCCGTGGTGGCGCCAGCCCGACATCGTCGAGATGGCGAAGGAAGCCGCGAAATGGCTCGGCATCGCGGCGGCCGCGGCGGCGCTCTACTTCATGTTCGTGCGGCCGGCGATGCGCCGCGCGTTCCCGCCGCCCGAGCCGGCCGCGCCGGCGCTCGCGGCGCCCGAGGATCCGGTCGCGCTCGACGGGCTGCCCGCGCCGGAACAGGCCGAAGCGGATGATCCGATGCTGCTCGGTTTCGAGAACGAGAAGCACCGCTACGAACGCAACCTCGACTACGCGCGCACGATCGCCCGCCAGGATCCGAAGATCGTCGCGACCGTCGTGAAGAACTGGGTGTCCGATGAACGCTGAAGGCTTGACCAAGAGCGCGCTGCTGCTGATGTCGATCGGCGAGGAAGAGGCGGCGCAGGTATTCAGGTTCCTCGCGCCGCGCGAGGTGCAGAAGATCGGCGCCGCGATGGCCGCGCTGAAGAACGTCACGCGCGAGCAGGTCGAGGACGTGCTGCAGGACTTCGTCAAGGAAGCCGAGCAGCACACCGCGCTGTCGCTCGATTCGAGCGAGTACATCCGCTCGGTGCTGACCAAGGCGCTCGGCGAGGACAAGGCCGGCGTGCTGATCGACCGCATCCTGCAGGGCAGCGACACGAGCGGCATCGAAGGCCTGAAGTGGATGGACTCCGGCGCGGTGGCCGAGCTGATCAAGAACGAGCATCCGCAGATCATCGCGACGATCCTCGTGCACCTCGATCGCGACCAGGCGTCCGAGATCGCGTCGTGCTTCGCCGAGCGGCTGCGCAACGACGTGATGCTGCGCATCGCGACGCTCGACGGCATCCAGCCGGCCGCGCTGCGCGAGCTCGACGACGTGCTGACGGGCCTGCTGTCCGGCAGCGACAACCTGAAGCGCAGCCCGATGGGCGGGATCCGCACCGCGGCCGAGATCCTGAACTTCATGACGAGCATCCACGAGGAAGGCGTGCTCGAAAGCGTGCGCCAGTACGATCCCGATCTCGCGCAGAAGATCATCGACCAGATGTTCGTGTTCGAGAACCTGCTCGACCTCGAGGACCGCGCGATCCAGATGGTGCTCAAGGAAGTCGAGTCGGAGACGCTGATCGTCGCGCTGAAGGGCGCGCCGCCCGCGCTGCGCCAGAAGTTCCTCGCGAACATGTCGCAGCGCGCGGCCGAACTGCTTGCCGAGGATCTCGACGCGCGCGGCCCGGTGCGCGTGTCCGAAGTCGAGACGCAGCAGCGCCGCATCCTGCAGATCGTGCGCAACCTCGCCGAGAGCGGCCAGGTCGTGATCGGCGGTAAGGCGGAAGACGCGTATGTCTGAGTCGGCCAGCGACCGCGCGGGCAGCCTCACCGCCTACCAGCGGTGGGAGATGGCGTCGTTCGATCCGCCGCCGCCCCCGCCGCCGCCCGACGATGCGGCGGCGGCCGCCGCCGCGCTCGCCGAGGAACTGCAGCGCGTGCGCGACGCCGCGCATGCCGAAGGACACGCGGCCGGCCACGTCGAAGGCCAGGCGCGCGGCTACCAGGCGGGCTTCGAGCAGGGCCGCCAGCAAGGCTTCGACACCGGCCTCGCCGAAGCGCGCGAACAGGCCGCGCAGCTCGCGGCGCTCGCCGCGTCGTTTCGTGAAGCGATCGCGAACGCCGAGCACGATCTCGCCGCCGACGTCGCGCAGCTCGCGCTCGACATCGCGCAGCAGGTCGTGCGCCAGCACGTGAAGCATGATCCGGCCGCGCTCGTCGCGGCGGTGCGCGAGGTGCTCGCGGCCGAGCCCGCGCTGTCGGGCGCCCCGCACCTCGCGGTGAATCCGGCCGACCTGCCCGTCGTCGAAGCGTATCTGCAGGACGATCTCGACGCGCTCGGCTGGAGCGTGCGCACCGACGCGTCGATCGAGCGCGGCGGCTGCCGCGCGCATGCGGGGACCGGCGAAGTCGACGCGACGCTGCCGACACGCTGGCAGCGCGTGGCCGCCGCGATCGGCAAGGTGGGCGCGTGGTGACGCCGCGCCCGTCCGACGCGCTCGCGCACGACGGCATGACGCCGCTCGAACGCGAACTCGCGCTCGCGTCGTTCGGCCCGGACGCCGCGCATGACGCGCACGGCACGCACGACATGCAGCCGCCGTCGTCGGCCGCCGCACCCGCCGCGCGCGACCTGCCGCGCGCGCCCGACAATCCGCACCTCGCCCACTGGCGCACGCACCTGAACGCGCTGTCGTCGCGCAGCCGGCACGCGCTGCCGCTGCGCCCGTGCGGGCGACTCACGCGCGCGGCCGGGCTCGTGCTCGAGGCGATCGGGCTGCGCCTGTCGGTCGGCGCCGAATGCACGATCGAACTGCCGCCCGGCAGCACGCTGCCGCACGCGGAAGCGGAAGTCGTCGGCTTCTCCGGCGACCGCCTGTTCCTGATGCCGACCACCGACGTCGCCGGCGTACTGCCCGGCGCGCGCGTATGGCCGCTCGAACGCGCGCCCGTCGCCGATCCGCTCGCGGGCGCGAAGCGCCTGCCGGTCGGATGGGAAATGCTGGGCCGCGTCGTCGACGCGTCGGGCCGGCCGCTCGACGGCCTCGGCCCGCTCGCATCGAAACTCGACGCGCCGCTGTCGGCGCCGTCGATCAACCCGCTCGATCGCGAACCGATCCACCATGTGCTCGACGTCGGCGTGCGCGCGATCAACGGGCTGCTCACCGTCGGCCGCGGACAGCGGATGGGACTGTTCGCCGGCTCGGGCGTCGGCAAGTCGGTGCTGCTCGGCACGATGGCGCGCTATACGAGCGCCGAGGTGATCGTGATCGGGCTGATCGGCGAGCGCGGCCGCGAAGTGAAGGAATTCATCGAGCAGATCCTCGGCGAGGACGGGCTCGCGCGCTCGGTCGTCGTCGCCGCGCCGGCCGACGTGTCGCCGCTGCTGCGGATGCAGGGCGCCGCGTACGCGACGTCGCTCGCCGAATACTTCCGCGACCAGGGCAAGCACGTGCTGCTGCTGATGGATTCGCTGACGCGCTACGCGATGGCGCAGCGCGAGATCGCGCTGGCAATCGGCGAGCCGCCCGCGACCAAGGGCTATCCGCCGTCGGTGTTCGCGAAGCTGCCCGCGCTCGTCGAGCGCACCGGCAACGGGCCGGAAGGTGGCGGCTCGATCACCGCGTTCTATACGGTGCTGACCGAAGGCGACGACCAGCAGGACCCGATCGCCGACTCGGCACGCGCGATCCTCGACGGCCATATCGTGCTGTCGCGCGCGCTCGCCGAGGCCGGCCACTATCCGGCCATCGACATCGAGGCGTCGATCAGCCGCGCGATGACCGCGCTGATCGACGACGCACATCTCGAGCGCGTGCGCCACTTCAAGCAGATGCTGTCGCGCTACCAGCGCAACCGCGACCTGATCGCCGTCGGCGCGTACGCGCCCGGGCGCGACGCGCAGCTCGACCGCGCGATCGCGCTCTATCCGCGCATCGAGTCGTTCCTGCAGCAGGGCTTTCGCGAATGCGCGCCGTTCGCGTCGAGCCTGGCTGCGCTCGATGCGCTGTTCGACCAAGGAGGCTGACGCACATGGCTCACGGCTTTCCCCTGCAGTTCCTGCTCGACCGCGCGCAGGAAGACCTCGACACGGCGGCCAAGCAGCTCGGCGCCGCGCAGCGCGACCGCACGGCGGCCGCCGAGCAGCTCGATGCGCTGCTGCGCTACCGCGACGAGTATCACGTACGCTTCTCGCAATCCGCGCAGCACGGGATGCCGGCCGGCAACTGGCGCAACTTCCAGGCATTCCTCGACACGCTCGACGCGGCGATCGCGCAGCAGCGCAACGTGCTGGCCGCCGCCGAAGTCCGCATCGACGAGGCCCGGCCGAACTGGCAGCAGAAGAAGCGCGCGGTCGGCTCGTACGAGATCCTGCAGGCGCGCGGCGTCGCGCAGGAAGCGCAGCGCGCCGCCAAGCGCGAACAGCGCGACGCCGACGAGCACGCCGCCAAGGTCCTGCGCATGCGGGCCGACGCGGCCCGTTCGTCGTAACCGCTCACCGTTTTCGAACCGAGAATCGCCATGCCTTCCCTGTCCCAGCTCGGCGCGCTGCTCGACACCGCCGGCTCCGCGCTCAAGGCGAGCCGAAGCGCCGCATCGTCCGGCACCGACGCCGCGACGAGCACCGCCCCCGCGCCGTTCGCGCAGACGCTGCAGCAGCGCGTCGTCACGCGGCACGACCAGACCGACGCCGGCACGGCGGCGCCATCGAAGCACGCGACGTCGAAACCGGACGACGACAAGCCGGCCGACGACGCCACGGCAGCCACCGCAGCCGCGTCGGCCGCCACCGCCGCGCCGAACCCCGACGCCGCCGCGCTCGCCGCGGCCGCGGCCGTGCAGGCGCAGTTGCAGACGGGTTCGACGCCGGCCGACGCGGCCGCGCAGCAGGCGGCCCAGGCCGGCCAGCCCGACGCGACGGCCACGGTCGCACCGGCGTCGGTTCAGGACGCCGCGCCCGGTTCGAGCCGCGACGCACTGCACGCAGCGCTGGAGAAGCTGACGGGCAATACCGGCGCGATCGCGATGCCGGCGACGAGCGGCACAGCCGCACCGTCCGCGTCCGCATCGACCGCCGCCGCGCTGCCCGCGAAACTGCCGACCTTCACGCACGCGCTCGCCGACGCGAAAGGCGCGCTCGCCGCCCCGCAAGCGCAGCCGCAGGCAGCCGTACCGGCATTGCAGGCCGACGCGGCCGCGCAATCGGGCGCGCACGCGCTGACGGCGGCCGGCGACAGCGCCGAGCCGAACACCGCCGCGACGCTTGCGGCCGCCGCGACCGCAGCCGCACAGGCGAACCTGCCGGCCTCGCCGGCCGCCGGCGCGGTCGCCGCCGCCAATACGCACGTGCTCGCGCCGCAGGTCGGCAGCACCGACTGGACCGATGCGCTGAGCCAGAAGGTCGTGTTCCTGTCGAATGCGCACCAGCAGAGCGCCGAACTCACGCTGAACCCGCCCGACCTCGGGCCGCTGCAGGTGGTGCTGCGCGTCGCCGACAATCACGCGCATGCGCTGTTCGTGTCGCAGCACGCGCAGGTGCGCGACGCGGTCGAGGCCGCGCTGCCGAAGCTGCGCGAAGCGATGGAAGCGGGCGGGCTCGGGCTCGGCAGCGCGACCGTCAGCGACGGCGGCTTCGCGTCGCAGCAGCAAAACGCGCAGCAGGGTTACGCCGGCGGCCAGTCGTCGCGACGCGCGGGCGCCGGATCGTCAGTCGCCGATGCACCCGTCGACGCCGCGCCGTCCGCATCGGCCGCCGCGACCGTGAGCCGCGCAGGCCTCGTCGATACGTTTGCCTGAGCATCGCCGGCCGCTCAGCGGCCGTGCGTCGCCGCCGCGGCGGCCTCGCCGCGCGGCGCCGCGCCCTTGCGCGCCGCGACGATGAAGTCCGCCGCGCGCTCGCCGATCATCACCGACGGCGCATTGGTGTTCCCGCCGATCAGCGTCGGCATCACCGACGCGTCCACCACGCGCAGGCCGTCGACGCCGCGCACGCGCAGCTGCGGATCGACGACCGCGCGCGCATCCGAACCCATCCGGCAGGTGCCGACCGGGTGATAGATCGTGTCCGCGTGCGCGACGATGGTCGCGCGCAGCTCGGCCTCGCTCTGGTCGGCGCGCGTATAGAGCTCGCGTCCACCCTGCGACGCGAGCGGCGGCTGCGAGAGGATCCGGCGCATCGCCTGCGCGCCGCGCACCAGCAGATCGAGATCGCGCGGATCGGAGAAGAAGCGCGGATCGATCAGCGGCGCATCGCGCGCATCGCCGCTCGCGAGCGCGACCGTGCCGCGGCTGAACGGACGCAGCGCGCACACGTGCAGCGAATAGCCGAAGCCCCAGTGCATTTTGCGGTTGTGATCGTCGACCAGTGCGGTGCAGAAATGCAACTGCAGGTCGGGACGATCGAGCGACGGATCGCTCTTGATGAAGCCGCCCGCTTCCGCGACGTTGCTCGTCATCATCCCGGTGCGGCTCGAGAAATAGCGCGCCAGCGCGGGCGTCATCTTCGCGATCCCGCGCAGGCAGACGCCGACCAGCTCCGACGAATTCACGCGCGTGTTGATGATGAAGTCGATGTGATCGATCAGGTTCGCCCCGACGTCCGGCGCATCCTGCACGACCGCGATCCCGTGCCGGCGCAACTGATCGGCCGGGCCGATGCCCGAGCACATCAGCAGTTGCGGCGAATTGAACGCGCCCGCCGACAGAATCACTTCCGCGCGCGCGCCGAGCGTCTCGACGCGGCCGTTGCGCGACACCGCGACGCCGACCGCACGCTTGCCGTCGAAGCCGACGCGCAGCACCGTCGCATCGGTGATCACGTGCAGGTTCGGCCGGTTGCGCCCGTAGATGTAGGCCCGCGCGACGCTGCAGCGCGAACCGTCCCGATGCGTGACCTGGTAGAAGCCGACGCCTTCCTGCGTCGCGCCGTTGAAGTCGTCGTTGAGCGGGTAGCCCGCCGCATGCGCGGCCTGGATGAATCGTTCGGAGAACGGATTGCGAAAGCGCAGATCCGATACCGTGAGCGGGCCGTCCGCGCCGTGCCACGCATCGGCGCCGCGCTGGTTGCCTTCCGCGCGGCGGAAATACGGCAGCACGTCCTGCCAGCCCCAGCCGGTCGCGCCGAGCTGCGCCCACTCGTCGTAGTCGCGCGGATGGCCGCGCGTATAGATCATCGCGTTGATCGCGCTCGAGCCGCCCATCCCGCGCCCGCGCGGCTGATAGCCGCGCCGCCCGCCGAGGCCCGGCTGCGGCACGGTCTCGTAGCCGTAGTTGGTGCCGAGCTTGAACGGCACGAGCGCCGCGATGCCGACCGGCATGTTGACCAGCAGGTTGCGTTCGGTGTGCGAGCCCGCCTCGATCAGCGCGATGGTCGCGTCGGGGCAGGCATCGGCGAGGCGGCCGGCGAGGCTCGACCCGCCCGACCCGCCACCCACGATGATGTAGTCGTATTGCATGCACGTCTCCTTCGTGTCATGCGGGGCGCCCGGCGCGGCCCGGTTCCCGCCTTGTAGTGTTCGGGCATTGTAGGAACGGCCGTCGCGCACGCGGCGCATCGAATCAAGAGCGATTCCTCTAAACGCCCGCGTGAACTAAATTTAAGATGTACCGATTCGCTTCGCGCGACGCACCGGCCGCCAGAAGCCATTCCGTCGCGAAACGGGAGAGACGATGATGCAGCGTCGGGTTCTGCAGGCCGTGTGTCGACCGGGTCGCCAAGATGCGTCGCGCACGCGCGGCATTTCATTTCAAACGACGGTACTGCCGCACGCGCGCGACGCGATGCGCACAGCCGATGCAAATCGAACGGCGCGCGGCGCCGCCGACCGTTTGGAACGCCCGGCTTCGTCACACGACAACGCTTGCGAAGCCGCGCTCGCGCACGCGTCGCGCTGCCCCGCTTCGGTGCAGCACACGATGTACGCGCAGCGGTTTCGCGAAGCCGAACGGCGTCGCGTCCGGCCGCCGTCACGCGCCGCACGCGACCTCTTTCGCGCGCCGGCACCGTCGCGCGGATACGACGCCTGCCGCCCGTTGCACCCGGCTTTCGCCTGCCCGCCGATGCGCCACCCGATCCTGGAGGAGACGACATGAAGAACGACCTGCCCGAACTGGCCCCGCAAGCGCAAGCGTCGATCGACGCGATGAGCGCGTTGCTGCGCGACCAGCGCGCGGCCTACCTGCGCGCGCCGTATCCGGCATGGGACACGCGTGCCAAGCACCTGCGCGCGCTGCGCACGATGCTGATCGACCATGCGGATGAGCTCGCCGCCGCGATCAGCGCGGACTTCGGCCATCGCTCGAAACAGGAAGTGCTGCTCGCGGAAATCTGGATGGCGAAGGAAGAGATCGACGACGCGCTGCGGCATGGCAAGCGCTGGATGAAGCCGATCCGCAAGCCGATGAACAAGTGGCTGCGCCCCGCGCGCGCGAAGGTGATGCCGCAACCGCTCGGCGTGGTCGGCATCGTCGCGCCATGGAACTATCCGGTGCTGCTCGCCGCGGGCCCGCTGATCTGCGCGCTCGCGGCCGGCAACCGCGCGATGATCAAGATGTCCGAGCTGACGCCGCGCACGTCGGCGCTGTTCGAACAGCTGATCGCGAAGACCTTCTCGCGCGACCACGTCGCGGTCGTAAGCGGCGACGCGCAGATCGGCGCCGCGTTCAGCACGCTGCCGTTCGATCATCTGCTGTTTACCGGCTCGACGCATGTCGGCCGTCACGTGATGCGCGCCGCGGCCGACAACCTGACGCCCGTCACGCTCGAACTCGGCGGCAAGTCGCCGGCGATCATCGGCCCGAACGCGCGCTTCGACGCCGCCGTCGATGCGATCGTCGCGGGCAAGACGCTGAATGCGGGCCAGACCTGCATCGCACCCGACTACGTGCTGCTGCCGCGCGGCATGGAAGCCGCCTTCATCGAGCGCGCCCGCGCGCGATTCGCGAAGCTGTATCCCGATCTGCCGAACAACGGCGACTACACGACGATCGTGTCCGACCGCCACTTCGCGCGGCTCCAGCATCTCGCGGACGAAGCGCAGGCGGCCGGCGCGCAGCTGCATCCGCTGTCCGATGCGGCGTCCGATCCCGCGTCGCGCCGCTTCGTGCCGTGCGCGGTCACGCAGGTGCCGGCCGCATCGACGCTGATGCAGGAGGAGATCTTCGGGCCGCTGCTGCCGCTGGTGCCGTACGAACGGCTCGACGAGGCGATCGCGTACGTGAATGCGCGCCCGCGACCGCTCGCGCTCTACCTGTTCGACGAGGACGGCGGCACGATCGAGCGCGTGATGCACGAGACGATCTCGGGCGGCGTGACGATCAACGAGGCGCTGATGCACATCGCCTGCGGCAGCCTGCCGTTCGGCGGCGTCGGGGCGAGCGGGATGGGCGCGTATCACGGCTACGACGGCTTCGTCACGTTCTCGAAGATGAAGCCGGTGCTCACGCAGGCGCGCATGAACCTGCGCGGGCTGATCGCGCCGCCGTACGGCAAGCGCTTCGCGGCCGTGATCAAGATGATGCTGAAGTTCTGAATGGCGCGGGCCGCGCGCGTCGCGGCCCGTCCGGAATAACCGCGCACGTCGTCGTGCGCGTCATCCGCGTCATACGGGCCAGAGCGGCCCTTCCTGCATCGCGCCGATCTGCTCGCGCAGTTCGAGCACGCGCGCTTCCCAGTAGCGCGGCGTGTTGAACCACGGGAACGCGGCCGGAAACGCCGGGTCGTCCCAGCGCCGCGCGAGCCACGCCGCGTAGTGAATCAGCCGCAGCGTGCGCAGCGCTTCGACGAGGTGCAGCTCGCGCGGATCGAATTCGCAGAAATCCTCGTAGCCCGCCAGCAGGTCGGCCAGCGCGCGCGACGCGCCGGCACGATCGCCCGGCAGCAGCAGCCACAGATCCTGGACCGCGGGCGCCATCCGGCTGTCGTCGAAATCGACGAAATGCGGGCCTGCGTCGGTCCACAGCACGTTGCTCGGATGGCAGTCGCCGTGCGTGCGCAGCAGGCGAATCTCGCCCGCACGCTCGAACGCCGCCTCGACGCCTTCGAGCGCGAGCGTGACGACCGTCTGATACGCGGGTCGTACGTCGTCCGGAATGAAATCGTGCGCGAGCAGATAGTCGCGCGGCTCGTAGCCGAACGTGCGGATGTCGAGCACGGGACGCGCGACGTACGGCTGCGTCGCGCCGACCGCATGGATCCGGCCGATGAAGCGGCCCAGCCATTCGAGCGTGTCGCTGCGATCGAGATCGGGCGCGCGGCCGCCGCGCCGCTCGAAGATCGAGAAGCGGAAGCCGCCGAACGCGTGCAGCGTGCGGCCGTCGAATTCGCGCGCAGGCACCGCCGGAATCTCGCGCGCGGCGAGTTCGGCGACGAACGCATGTTCCTCGAGGATCGCGTCGTCCGACCAGCGCGCCGGACGATAGAACTTCGCGACGACCGGCGGGCCGTCCTCGACGCCGACCTGGTAGACGCGGTTCTCGTAGCTGTTGAGGGCGAGCAGGCGCCCGTCGGTGCGCAGGCCGGCCGGCATCAGCACGCTGTCGAGCGCGTCGAGCACGCACTCGGGCGTGAGGCCGGCGAACGGCGGGCCGGCGGGAGAAGCGGGGGCGGAAGTGACTTCGTTCATGCCCCGCATTGTGCCGCGCGCCGCACGGAAAGACGAGCGTCCGGCGCGCCGCGCACGTTCAGTGAAGCGCCGCGCCGGCCGGCAGCACGGATTCGCCGGTATCGATCAGGTCCTCGAGAAAGAACGGCTCGGTGTTGAGTTCCTTCGACTCGCCCGGCACGCCCGCGTACCAGGTCACCATGGCCATGTCGCCCAGAATGCGCTGGACGATGCCGCGCGCGCCCTTGGGCACCGCGATATGGGTAGTGCAGACAATCGACCCGACATGCATGATGGTTCCCCACTCTTGAAACTTGAAACCCGGCCCGCTGACGGGCCGGCAAATGCGCGATCCGCGCCGCCCTCGCCGGAGCGTTGCGCGTGATCCCATTGTTCACGGTTTATCGAAGCGCGAAAAGAAGAAGAAGCGGGCAAAACGCCGCGATTTCGTCGAATGTCTCCAATCAACCACTGCGCCGCGCGTGCGCTTGCACGGGCGGATACCCCCATCATACCCTGTCGGATGTGACTGCCCGCCGAATCCGTCCGGGCCGCTGCCGAACGCGCGATTTCCGCTGCTGGCGTATCGTCTGTCCTTTGCCCCGCCCTCAGGAGAGATCGCGTGACTGCGCCCACCGGCACCACGCCCACCGCGTCGCACTCGCCCGCATCGCCCCCGTATCTCGAACGCGGCTCGCGCAGCTACTGGCGCGCGAGCGTCGCGCTGCTGTTCGCCGGCTATGCGACCTTCTCGCTGCTCTACTACGTGCAGCCGCTGCTGCCCGAATTCTCGGCCGCGTTCGGTGCGAGCCCCGCGCAGAGCAGTCTCGCGCTGTCGTTCTCGACGGCCGCGCTCGCCGCCGCCGTGTTCGTCGCCGGCTTCGTCTCCGAAGGACTGAGCCGCCACCGCCTGATGACGGCGTCGCTGACGCTGGCGTCGCTGCTCACGCTGATCGCCGCGTTCGCGCCGCACTGGCACCAGATGCTGGTGCTGCGCGCGCTCACCGGGCTCGCGCTCGGCGGCGTGCCCGCGGTCGGCATGGCGTATCTCGCCGAGGAAGTACATCCCGACGGGCTCGGCCTCGCGATGGGGCTCTACGTCGGCGGCAACGCGATCGGCGGGATGTCCGGCCGCGTGATCGCCGGCGTGCTCGCCGACCTGTTCACGTGGCGCGTCGCGGTCGGCACGATCGGCGTGCTCGGCCTCGCGTCGACGCTCGCGTTTCGCGCGCTGCTGCCGCCGTCGCGTCACTTCACGCCGCGCCGCGGGCTCGGCTTCGCGCACCATCGCGCCGCCCTCGCGCGGCATCTCGCCGGCCGCCGCGAACTGCCCGTGCTGTTCGCGATGGGCTTCATGCTGATGGGCGGCTTCGTCACGCTGTACAACTACGTCGGCTACCGGCTGCTCGCGCCGCCGTATTCGATGAACCAGGCGACGATCGGCGCGATCTTCGTCGTCTATCTGGTCGGCGTGTTCGCGTCGCCGTGGTCCGGGCGCATGGCCGACTCGTTCGGGCGCGGCCGCGTGCTGATCGCGAGCGTCGTCGTGATGCTCGCCGGCGCCGCGCTGACGCTGCTGCAGCCGGTCGCCGCGATCGCGTCCGGCATCGCGTGCGTGACGTTCGGCTTCTTCGCCGGCCACTCGACCGCGAGCGGCTGGGTCGGCCGCCTCGCGACGCAGGGCAAGGGACAGGCCGCCGCGCTGTACCTGCTGTCCTACTATCTCGGCTCGAGCATCGTCGGCTCGCTCGGCGGGCGCTTCTGGAGCACGCACGGCTGGCCGGGCGTCGTGGCGCTCGTCGCCGGGCTGCTCGTCGTCGGGTGCGCGGCCGCGGTGTGGCTGCGCGGTCGCGAACGCAGCGGCCACGCATGACGCTGTGCGGCTTCGCGCACGCGAGCGATGCACGACGGTTCCACGGACCGTGCTGAAGCCCGCGCGTTGCCGGTTGCGCTGCATGCGGACATTGCGTTACCTTTGACGCTCATCCGCATTCGATTGCATTCCGACACGATGCATCCGCTCACGTCCGCCCTTGCAAGATCCCGGCCGCTGCCCGACGCGCGGCCGCGGGCGTGCGCGCATCCGTCGATCCTCCCGCCTCCTGTCGCACCGCCGCTCGTCGGCGCCGCGCCGCCCCCGCCGGCGGCACGCGCCGGCTGACTCGCCGGCTTCTCGTTTCGTCTTCCCTGCGCGCTGTTGCGCCCGTTCGTGCGTCCCGACGCGCGACGTCGTGCCGTGCGCGCGCATGGAACGTTCTGATCCGTTCGACAGGTGGATTCTCATGGTTTCGTTCAAACGCGCGCTTGCCGCGCATGGCGCGACGTCGCTCTTCGTTCTGCTGTGGAGCAGCGGCGCGATCTTCGCCGAACTCGGTCTGCGTCACGCATCCGCGTTCGCCTTTCTCACCGCGCGCTTCGCGCTCGCTTCGCTGGTGCTGCTCGCGCTGGCCCCGATGCGCGGACGCTGGCTGCCGCCGCGCGGCGAACGGCGCATGGCCGCGCTGACCGGCCTGCTGATGATGGGCGGCTATTCGATCTTCTATCTGCTCGCGCTCGAGCGCGGCATCGCGCCGGGCGTGCTCGCGACGATCCTCGGCGTACAGCCGATCCTCACGCTCGCGTTCGTCGAGCGGCGCTGGCAGCCCGCGCGTGTCGCGGGGCTCGCGCTCGCACTCGCCGGCCTCGCGCTGATCGTGTGCCGCGGCGTCGGCGGCGCCGGCCTGCCGCTCGCGGGCATCGCCTGCGCGCTGACCGCGCTCGCCGCGCTGACCGTCGGTTCGCTGCTGCAGAAACGCGTGCGCGCAGCACCCGCCGACGTGCTGCCGCTGCAGAACGCGATCGGGCTCGCGCTGTGCGTGGCGATCGCGCCGTTCCGGCCGATCGCGTTCGAGCCGAGCTGGTCGTTCGTCGTGCCGCTGCTGTGGCTCGGCATCGTGATCTCGGTGATCGCGCAACTGCTGTTCTACCGGCTGATGCAGCGCGGCGACCTCGTCAACGTGACGAGCCTGTTCTATCTCGTGCCCGTCGTCACCACGCTGATGGACGCCGTCTGGCTCGGCAATCGGCCCGAACCGCTCGCGCTGGCCGGGATGGGCGCGATCGTCGCGGGCCTCGCGCTGGTGTTCCGCGCACCGGCCGGTCGCGCGCGCACCGAACGCGCATGAGCGGGCGGGCCGCCGCGTCGATACGTGCGGCGGCCCGCCTCGGTCGGGTACGACGTTTTTGCGCAAAGCGAAAGCAAACGGAAAGACGCGCGCAAGGAATTCGTCCGGATCGCCGGGAAAGTGCGTATTTCGCGCGGCTTTCCGCCGATTTTTAATGGTTCGGATAGCGAAAAACGTCGCCGGGTTGCCTATACTCGAATGGACCGCCCGCTCGCACTCGGGCCGGACTCATAGAGAAATACCCGGCATGGGGCCGGAGTGCGCGCATGCAGGCGCGGCTTCGGCACACGTAGGAGACACCGCATGACGACCTATTTCACGATCGGCGACTTCATCCTCCTGATTCCGATGGCGCTGGCCGGTGCGCTGTTTCTCGGCGCGGTGCCGTGCGCGACCCAGTTCCGTCACAACCTGCTGCGCGTGCTCGGCGTGATCCTCGGGGTCGGTGTCGCCGTGCTGCTGGTCGAAGGCCTGCCTGCTCTGATCTAGCGACGCTGCGCGCCGCTCGCGCATGCCATGCATCGCCGCCGTGCGGCGATGCGGCACAAGTCGCGCGATGCGAGGTGCGCACACGGTCGCACGCCGCATCGACTGCCGGTCAGATCGCCTGATCGGTGGACGGCTTTTCCCACAGATTGATCCCGCCTTCGGTCGCGTAGCGATCGATTTCCGCGAGTTCTTCCGCCGAGAATTCGAGGTTCTTCAACGCCCCGACGTTTTCGCGCACCTGCTCCGCGCGGCTCGCACCGATCAGCGCGGACGTCACGCGGCCGTTGCGCAGCACCCAGGCGAGCGCCATCTGCGCGAGGCTCTGCCCGCGCCGGCTGGCGATCGCGTCGAGCCTGCGCACGTGCTCGAGGTTGTCCGCGCTCAGGTGATCCTGCTTCAGCGAGCCGCCGCCCGGCTTGTTCACGCGCGCGTCGGCCGGCACGCCGTTCAGGTACTTCGACGTCAGCAGCCCCTGCGCGAGCGGCGTGAACGCGATGCTGCCGGTGCCGATCTCGTCGAGCGTATCGAGCAGTTCGCGCTCGACCCAGCGATTGAGCAGGTTGTACGAAGGCTGGTGGATCAGCAGCGGCACCTTGTACTGCGCGAGCAGCTCGGCCATCTCGCGCGTCTTCGCGGCCGAATACGACGAGATGCCGATATACAGCGCCTTGCCCTGCTGCACCGCGGACGCGAGCGCGCCGGCCGTCTCCTCGAGCGGCGTGTGCGCGTCGAAGCGGTGCGAATAGAAGATGTCGACGTAGTCGAGCCCCATCCGCTGCAGGCTCTGGTCGAGGCTCGCGAGCACGTACTTGCGCGAGCCGCCGCCGCTGCCGTACGGGCCCGGCCACATGTCCCAGCCGGCTTTGGTCGAGATCAGCAGTTCGTCGCGGTACGGCCGGAAATCCTCTTTCAGCAGCCGGCCGAAATTGGTTTCCGCGCTGCCGTACGGCGGCCCGTAGTTGTTCGCGAGATCGAAGTGGGTGATGCCGAGGTCGAACGCGGTGCGCAGGATCTCGCGCTGCGTCGTAATCGGCGTCGCGTCGCCGAAGTTGTGCCACAAGCCGAGCGACAGTGCGGGCAGTTTGAGCCCGGACCGGCCGCAGGTGCGGTATTGCATGTCGGCATAACGTTCGGAAGCTGCTTCGTAGGCCATGGAGGTTTCCCGTCAGGACGTCGGACAGAGGCGCGCGCCGACGCCTGCATGCAGCGCGCCGGCGGCGAAGGAAAGCTGCGTCGGTAATGGTAGCGAACCCGGCGCAAGCGCGCACGGCAATGGACGCGAGCGCGGTCGTCGCCTACACTGCGGCGTCTCGAATCACCGTTTCAGCGAGGTTGGTATGTCCCGGGTCATCTCGGTTGCGCTGCTGGTCGGCGGCGTCGTGCTGCTGTATTTCGGCGGCCAGTCGTTTCATTCGCTCAACGACAACATGTCGCGCTTCTTCACCGGCTCGCCCGCCACGAAGACGATCCTGCTGATCGCCGGCGGCGCCGTCGCCTCGCTGATCGGCCTGATCGGTCTCGCGATGCCGGGCGGCAAGCGCTGAGCGTCTCGGCCGCCGCCGCTCAGAACGGCACTTCGGGCTTCGCGGCCGAACGCGTGCCGGGCACCGGCCGGTTGCTCGCGCCGTGGTAGGTGTACACGAGCGAGAACTTCACCTGGTCGGAACGGTTCTGGCCGGCCGAATGCAGCGTGTTGCAGTGGAAGAACACCACGTCGCCGGTCGCGAGCGGCGGGCAGACCGCAGCGTCGATCATCGCGCGGTTCCCGGGCAGGTCGCTGCGGAAGAACTTCGCGTCGTCGAACGCCTCCGGCCCGAATTCCGCCGTATGCGAACCCGGCACGAGCCACAGCGCGCCGTTCTCGTTCGTCTCCGGCCCCAGCGCGAGCCACACCGACACCATATCCGCGCGCTCGAACGCCCAGTAGCGGAAGTCGCGATGCCAGCCGGTCAGGCTGCCGTACGCGGGATGCTTGGTCATCATGCAGTTGTGATGCGCACGCGACAGCACCGGCTCCTCGCCGAAATACGCACGCATCCATGCGCCGATCTCGGGCGCGACCGCCCGTTCGGCGAAGGCCGGATCGCGGCCGTACGCATCGAGCAGACGCCGCACCGTATGGCCGCCCGGCGCATGCTTCGAATCCGGCGCGCCCGGATAGCGCAGGTCCGCTTCAAACTCGATCGGCTCCGCGGCTTCCTGCAACTGCCGCTCGGCGATGCGCCTGAGCGCCGCGCACTGCTGCTCGCCGACGAGGCCGCGCGCGACGACGAAGCCGCGCTCGCGCAATTCCGCGACTTGCGCGCGGATCGATTCCGACTGCAATGGAGACGACATGGGATGCCAGGCGATTATTGTGTGAATGTGACGATTGTAAATCGGCGCCGGATGCCGCGAACAGCACCATTGTCGTGCGCAGGGGCATGCCAATCGGCCATTTGATCGCGGTCAAGGGAACTGTTCGGCGCGCGGCCGGCCTCATCGACAGGCGGTATGCGGCACGTACCATGTGGCACAAGGGTTTATCGCGACTTTTGCCCGTCACGAAACCCCTGTAGCCTGTCGCGGCCTGTCGGTTCCGGCGGGCGCGGCGCGCAGCGCGTTTCGACAGGACGCACTGTGCTTTCCGAGGCCGTTCATACCAGTGCGTTCTTCAAGGGCGCCATCCATTCAAGCGAAGCATCGTTCACATGCCATTCCGTCTGACTTCCCGTTTCAACCGCGCTGCAAAGCGCGTCGTGCCGTCGGCTCCCGCCCGCTCGCTGCGCCATCATCGCGCCCGCACGCGGGCGCTCGCCGAGCGCACGCACGCGCTCGGCCGGCTCGACGGCATCCGTGCGTGGTTCCACGCCTTTTTCTCGATGATGAGCACGCAGGCGTTCGCGCGCCGCGCGGGCCTGCGCTCGCTGCTGCAGAAGCCGTCGTCGCTGCGCGCGCTCGCGCTGCGCCGCACGCTCGGCCCGCAGCGCCGCGTGAACCGCCCGCGGCGTCTCGCCGCCAGCAACGGCTGGTTCGGCTTCGGCGCGCGCTGAGCGCTGCGCTCGCCCGCGCGCAGGCGCGGGATCGCAACCCAATAAAAAACCCCGGCATTGCCGGGGTTTTTCGTTTCGGGCGGACGGCGCTTACGCGACGCGTGCCGTCGGCTCGACACCGGCCGCTTCGGCCAGCGCGAGCGCCTTGTCGGTCGCTTCCCACGAGAATTCCGGCTCTTCGCGGCCGAAGTGGCCGTAAGCGGCGGTCTTTTCGTAGATCGGGCGCAGCAGGTCGAGCATCTTGATGATGCCCTTCGGACGCAGGTCGAAATGCTCGCGCACGAGCTTCGTGATCACCGCATCCGACACGCGGCCCGTGCCGAACGTGTTGACCATCACCGAGGTCGGCTCGGCCACGCCGATCGCGTACGACACCTGGATCAGCGCGCGCGACGCGAGGCCCGCGGCGACGATGTTCTTCGCGACGTAACGGCCCGCATACGCGGCCGAACGGTCGACCTTCGACGGATCCTTGCCCGAGAACGCGCCGCCGCCGTGCGGTGCGGCACCGCCGTAGGTGTCGACGATGATCTTGCGGCCGGTCAGGCCGCAGTCGCCCTGCGGGCCGCCGATCACGAACCGGCCGGTCGGGTTCACCAGGAACTTGATGTCGCCCTTGATCAGGTCGGCCGGCAGCGTCGGCTTGATGATTTCCTCGATCACGGCTTCGCGCAGCGCCGGCAGCTCGATGTCCGGTGCATGCTGCGTCGACAGCACGACGGTGTCGATCGAGTCGGGACGACCGTCGACGTAGCGGACCGTCACCTGCGACTTCGCGTCCGGGCGCAGCCACTGCAGGCGGCCGTCGCGGCGCAGGCTGGCCTGGCGCTCGACGAGGCGGTGCGACAGGTAGATCGGCAGCGGCATCAGTTCCGGCGTTTCGTCGCAGGCATAGCCGAACATCAGGCCCTGGTCGCCCGCGCCCTGGTCGAGGTTGTCGTCATGCGCGCGGTCGACGCCCTGCGCGATGTCCGGCGACTGCTTGTCGTAAGCGACGAGCACCGCGCAACCCTTGTAGTCGATGCCGTAGTCGGTATTGTCGTAACCGATGCGCTTGATCGTGTCGCGCGCGATCTGGATGTAGTCGATGTTCGCCGTCGTGGTGATTTCACCGGCCAGCACGACGAGGCCCGTGTTGCACAGCGTTTCGGCGGCAACGCGGGAGTATTTGTCCTGCTCGAGGATGGCGTCGAGAATCGCGTCCGAGATCTGGTCCGCGACTTTGTCCGGATGGCCTTCGGAGACGGATTCGGACGTGAAGAGATAATCGTTTGCCACTTTTTCAGGCTCCTTGATGGTTACGGTCGGTTTCACGTAGCCAGCTTCTTTCGGCCTGAAGCGGCGACGCTTTAGCGGATTACCAGTACCGGGCAGCGCGCTTCGCGCCAGCCGGCTTCGCCCCGCAAGTTGTCAGTTAACTCGGCGAAGCCCGTATTATAGCGGCTTTCCTGAATTGTCACAGAGCGCCGCCCGTGCTGCATCTTCCGCTGTCTTACCACCTTGTTCGCAACGCGCCGGCCAGCCGGTTCCACGGAGGTTTCGCATGCTAGGTCGTCTCGGCACGCACCTCGCCATCGGCTTGCTGAAACTGCTCGCCCTGCTGCCGTACGGCCTGACCGCACGGTTCGGCGATGGTCTCGGCTGGCTGCTGTACCAGATCCCCAGCCGGCGAAAACGCATCGTACACACCAATCTGAAACTCTGCTTCCCCGACTGGAGCGACGCGCGCCGCGAGGAAGTCGCGGGCCGGCATTTCCGCCATGCGATCCGCAGCTACGTCGAGCGCAGCGTGCAGTGGTTCGGCTCAGAGAAGAAGCTCGCGAAGCTGATCCAGGTCGACAGCGCGGTCGATCTCGACGATCCCGACCTGCCGCCGACGCTGTTCCTCGGCCTGCATTTCGTCGGCATCGAAGCCGGCTCGATCTGGCTGAACCGGTCGCTGCACCGCCGCTGCGGCTCGCTGTACCAGCCGTTCTCGAACGCAGTGCTCGAGGAGGAAGCGAAAAAGGCGCGCGGCCGCTTCGACGCCGAGATGGTCGGCCGCGCGGACAGCGCCCGCGTCGTGCTGCGCTGGCTGCGCGACCGCAAGCCGGTGATGCTCGGCGCCGACATGGATTACGGGCTGCGCAACTCGACGTTCGTGCCGTTCTTCGGCGTGCCCGCGTGCACGCTGACGGCGGTCGGCCGGCTCGCGAAGACGGGCCGCGCGCAGGTCGTGCCGTTCATCGGCGAGGTGCTGCCAAACTACCAGGGCTACCGCCTGAAGGTGTTCAAGCCGTGGGATCACTACCCGACCGGCGACGACGACCTCGACGCGCGGCGGATGAACGCGTTCCTCGAGGAACAGATCCCGCTGATGCCCGAACAGTATTACTGGGTCCACAAGCGCTTCAAGACGCGCCCGCCCGGCGAGCCGAGCCTCTACTGAGCCGCGGGCGGCAGCCGCGCCCGCGCGGGACGCCCCTGTCGGCTGCATGTATCATTTACGGCTGAGATCGGCACGGCGCAGCCGTACCGGCCGCCTTGTTCGCCATGGAATTCCGGACCCTGTGAAACTCTCGTTCACCAAGATGCACGGCGCGGGCAACGACTTCGTCGTGCTCGACGGCTATTCGCGCGCGCTGCCGCCGCTCACCGAAGCGCAGGTGCGCGCGCTCGCCAACCGACACTTCGGGATCGGCGCCGACCAGCTGCTGCTCGTCGAGAAGCCGACCGTCGACGGGGCGGATTTCAAATACCGGATCTTCAATTGCGACGGCGGCGAAGTCGAACACTGCGGCAACGGCGCGCGCTGCTTCGTGAAGTTCGTCAACGACCGCGGCCTGACCGACCGGCGCAGCGTGCGCGTGCAGGTGATGAAGGGCCTGATCACGCTGACGATGCAGGACAACGGTGAAGTCGTCGTCGACATGGGCGCGCCGGTATTCGCGCCCGCCCAGGTGCCGTTCGACGCCGCCGGCCTCGAGGGCCGCGCGGAAGGCCGCGACACGCTCTGGCCGCTCGACGTCGGCGGCCGCACGCGCTGGATCACGACGGTGTCGATGGGCAACCCGCACGCGGTGCAGGTCGTCGACGACGCCGAAGCCTATCCCGTGCTCGAAGAAGGCCCGCTGATCGAGCGCCATGCGCGCTTCCCGCAGCGCGTGAACGCCGGCTTCATGCAGATCGTGTCGCGCCACGAGGTGAAGCTGCGCGTGTACGAGCGCGGCGCGGGCGAAACGCTCGCATGCGGCACCGGCGCGTGTGCGGCGGTCGCCGCCGGCATCCGCCGCGGGCTGCTCGATTCGCCGGTGACCGTGCACACGCACGGCGGCACGCTGACGATCAGCTGGGACGGCGCGCGCGACGAAACCGCCGCGCTGATGATGGCCGGACCCGCCACGACCGTGTTCGAAGGCGAGATCGACCTGCACGTGTAACCCTTCAACGTCCTCGTTAATCACTGAACGCGCCAGCCCCATGAACGATCGCGAAGTCGCCGACTACCTGCTCGCCAATCCCGAATTCTTCGCGCGGCACGCCGAACTGCTCGCGACGATCCGCCTCGCGAACCCGCACGGCAAGGCCGCGATCTCGCTGCAGGAACGGCAGATGGAGATGCTGCGCGACAAGAACAAGCATCTCGAACGCCGCCTCGCCGAGCTCGTGCGCTACGGCCACGAGAACGACAGCCTGTCCGCGAAGTTCAGCCGCTGGACCTCCCGCGTGATCGCCGAGCGCGATCCGTATGCGCTGCCGCGCACGATCGCCGACGGCATCGCCGACGTGTTCGACGTGCCGCAGACCGCGCTGCGCGTGTGGGACGTCGCCGAAACCTACTCGCAGGCCGAGTTCGCCCGCCAGGTCGGCGAGGAAGTGCGGCTCTTCGCGAACGGGCTCGCGACGCCGTACTGCGGCGCGAACACGGGCTTCGAGGCCGCCCAGTGGCTCGCGCCCGCGGCTGTCGCGCCGGCCGCGAACGCGGCGGAAGGCGGCGACGCCGTGCCGGCCGGCGACGGCTCGGCCGCATCGGTCGCGCTGCTCGCACTGCGCGCGCCGCAAGCCGGCCCGGACGCGCCCGCGTTCGGCCTGCTGGTGCTCGGCTCGCCCGACCCGCGCCGCTTCCACGACGCGATGGCCACCGACTTCCTCGCGCAGATCGCGACGCTCGCGAGCGCCGCACTCACGCGCCTGCTGCCGCACTGAGCGCGCCGCCGCGATGACCGACGATCCGATCGCCGCCTACCTGTCGAACCTGAAGCACGTCAGGCAGCTGTCGGAACACACGCTGCGCGGCTACACGCACGAACTCGACGAACTGAAGAAGCTCGCGGCCGGCCGCCCGCTCGAAGCGCTGACGGCCGCCGACATGCGCGGCGCGGTCGCGCGCGCGCATGCGGGCGGGCTGTCGGCGCGCTCGATCTCGCACCGGCTGTCCGCGTGGCGCGCGTTCTACCGCTGGCTCGCGCAGCACGTCGAGATGCCCGCGAACCCGGTCGCCGCGGTGCGCGCGCCGAAGCGACCGAAGACGCTGCCGAAGGCGCTGTCGGTCGACGATGCGTCCACGCTGATGGAAGCGCCGCTCGCCGGCACGACCGAAGGCATCCGCGATCACGCGATCCTGGAGCTGTTCTATTCGTCGGGGCTGCGCCTGGCCGAGCTGATCGGGCTCGACGTGATGTACACGCAGGCCGACGGCTATCGTTCGGCCGGCTGGCTCGATCTCGCCGAAGCCGAAGTGACCGTGCGCGGCAAGGGCAACAAGGAGCGCAAGGTGCCGGTCGGCCGCAAGGCGATCGAAGCGCTGAACGCGTGGCTCGCGGTGCGCGGCGAGTTCGTGAAGCACGACCCGCATCCGCTGTTCCTGTCGGTGCGCGGCAACCGGATGGCGCCCGGCGTCGTGCGCGAGCGCGTGAAGCGCGCGGCGCTCGCCGCCGGCATTCCCGCGCACGTCCATCCGCACGTGCTGCGCCATTCGTTCGCGACGCACGTGCTGCAGTCCAGCGGCGACCTGCGTGCGGTGCAGGAACTGCTCGGCCATGCGAGCGTCGCCGCGACGCAGGTGTATACGTCGCTCGACTTCCAGCATCTCGCGAAGATTTACGACAGCGCGCATCCGCGCGCAAAGAAGCGCGACTGACGCGCTTCCCGTGTTACCCGCCGCGCGCGGCGACCGGCCACGACCGGCCGCGCGCGCGGCCCATTTCGATCTCACCATGCAAACCGTCACCCTCAAGCCGTCCAAGGAAAAATCGCTGCTGCGCCGCCATCCGTGGATCTACGCCAATGCGATCGACCGCGTCGACGGCAAGCCCGCGCCCGGCGCGACCGTGATCGTGCGCGCGCACGACGGCCGCTTCCTCGCGCGCGGCGCATACAGCCCGCAATCGCAGATCCGCGTGCGCGTCTGGAGCTTCGACGAGAACGAGCCGATCGACCACGCCTTCTTCAAGCGGCGCGTGCAGCGCGCGGTCGCGCATCGCAACACGATGGTGTCGAACACCGGCGCGGTGCGCCTGGTGTTCGGCGAGGCCGACGGCCTGCCGGGCCTGATCGTCGACTACTACATCGAGGACGCCGGCGCGACGCCGCGCGGCCAGCTCGTCTGCCAGTTCATGGCCGCGGGCGTCGACGCGTGGAAGGACGCGATCGTCAACGCGCTGGTCGGCGCGACCGGCTGCCCGAACGTGTACGAGCGCTCGGACGTGTCGATCCGCGAAAAGGAAGGACTCGAACAGACGACCGGCGTGCTCGCCGGCGACGCGCCGCCCGCGACGCTGATCGCAAACGAAAACGGCGTGCGCTACCACGTCGACGTGCCGAACGGCCACAAGACCGGCTTCTACGTCGACCAGCGCGACAACCGCGCGCTCGTCGCGCAGTACGCGGCCGACCGCGACGTGCTGAACTGCTTCTGCTACACGGGCGGCTTCTCGCTCGCGGCGCTCAAGGGCGGCGCGAAGCGCGTCGTGTCGATCGACTCGTCGGGCGATGCGCTCGCGCTCGCGCAGCAGAACGTCGCGGCGAACGGCTTCGACGCGGCCCGCGCGAGCTGGCTCGACGCCGACGCGTTCAAGACGCTGCGCCGTCTCGTCGACGAAGGCGAGCGTTTCGACCTGATCGTGCTCGACCCGCCGAAGTTCGCGCCGACGCGCGACAGCGTCGATCGCGCGGCGCGCGCGTACAAGGACATCAACCTGAGCGGCTTCCGGCTGCTGCGCCCGGGCGGCCTGCTGTTCACCTATTCGTGCTCGGGCGCGATCGACATGGACCTGTTCCAGAAGATCGTCGCGGGCGCCGCGGCCGACGCGAAAGTCGACGCGCGCATCCTGAAGCGGCTCGGCGCCGGCGTCGATCACCCGCTGCTCGCCGCGTTCCCGGAAGGCGAATATCTGAAGGGCCTGCTGTTGCAAATCGTCTGATCGCCCCGATCTGTGCGGGCGATCGTCCGCCGGCTGCGTCGCGGCTGGCGGATCGGCGCTCCTGCCTGTCGCCTGGCCGACCGGCGGGGGCTTGACAGTTATGTTTCAATGGATGGTTGTGCGCCCCGCGCGGGCGCGTTGCACATCCTGGTTTTGACCCCGATTCACGAACCACAGGCGACCGACATGGCCACTCCCGTCACCATCCTCACCGGCTTCCTCGGCAGCGGCAAGACGACGCTGCTCAAGCGCATCCTGAACGAACAGCACGGCATGAAGATCGCCGTGATCGAGAACGAGTTCGGCGAAGAGAACATCGACAACGAGATCCTCGTGCAGGACACGAACGAGCAGATCATCCAGATGAGCAACGGCTGCATCTGCTGCACGATCCGCGGCGACCTCGCACGTGCGCTCGGCGATCTCGCCGCGAAGAAGCGCGAAGGCAAGCTCGACTTCGACCGCATCGTGATCGAGACGACCGGCCTCGCGAACCCGGGCCCCGTCGCGCAAACGTTCTTCATCGACAGCGAAATCGCCGACGACTTCCTGCTCGACGCGGTCATCACGCTCGTCGACGCGAAGCATGCGAACGCGCAGCTCGACGAGCACGAAGTGGTGCAGCGCCAGGTCGGCTTCGCCGATCGCCTGTTCATCACGAAGTCGGACCTGGTCGACGACCAGACCGTCGCGGGCCTCAAGCACCGCCTGATGCACATGAACCCGAAGGCCACGATCAAGCTCGTGAACTTCGGCGAGGCCGACATCAAGGAAATCTTCGACCTGCGCGGCTTCAACCTGAACGCGAAGCTCGAGATCGATCCGGACTTCCTCGCCGAGGACGATCACGCGCACCACCACCACGATCACGACCATGATCATGACCATGCCGACTGCGACCACGATCACGGTCAATGCGCGCACGATCACGGCCACGGCCATCACAATCACCACCACGCGCACCACGACGACAAGATCAAGTCGTTCGTGTACCGCAACGACCGCCCGTTCGACCCGAACAAGCTGGAGGACTTCCTCGGCGGCATCCTGCAGATCTACGGCGAACGGATGCTGCGCTACAAGGGCGTGCTGTACATGAAGGGCGTCGATCGCAAGGTCGTGTTCCAGGGCGTGCACCAGATGATGGGCAGCGACCTCGCCGCGAAGTGGCTGCCGGCCGAGAAGAAGACCAACAAGATGGTGTTCATCGGTGTCGACCTGCCGCAGGACCTGATCACCGACGGCCTCGACGCCTGCCTGGCCTGACGCGCGCCACACCCCTTCCCGGCCGCCCCGGCAGCCGCTGTCGCGGCGCCGCCGGCGGCGCAGGCCGGGGAGGGTTTTGGCGTCATCGCTTTTTCGCGATTTGCGCGTTATATTTTCAAGATATTGGCGCAGCCGACGGGGATCGACCCGATACGGCGCACGCTTGCGATTCAGTTACAATACGTGCCCGCTGGAGTACGGCAACAACAGGCCCGGTTCTTGCTGAACCATCGTCCGGGCATCGCAACCGCGCCGGATCGCCCATCCGCCACCGGCAGCGGCCGATGCGATCTGCCGCGCCGCACACCGGTTCGCCGCGCGCGCAAATCCGCGCCAGGCCCGTCCTGGTATTTGAGGACCGGTTTTCCAGAGGCTTTCGGCCCCGCAACGGCAAATCGCAAATGATTGCAAGCGCAGTTGCGGGTAATCCCAAAGTGCAGGCACTATCTGTCGATTTGCCGCACATTGAAGAAGCAAGCAGATGACGAAGAAACTCTTGACCGAAGCCGAAATCCTGAAGATGAGCGACAAGGATTACATGAATGAGGATCAGCTCGCCTTCTTCAAAAATCGGCTCGAACAGTTGCAGGCGGACATCCTCAAGAACGCCGGCCAGACGACCGAGAACCTGCGCGAGACGGTGATCGTGCCCGATCCCGCCGACCGCGCGACGATCGAGGAAGAGCACGCGCTCGAACTGCGCACGCGCGATCGCGAGCGCAAGCTCCTCAAGAAGGTTCAGCAGTCGCTCGCCCGCATCGAGTCCGGCGACTACGGCTGGTGTGAGGAAACCGGCGAACCGATCGGCATTCCGCGCCTGCTCGCGCGTCCGACCGCGACGCTGTCGCTCGAGGCGCAGGAGCGCCGCGAACTGCGCCAGAAGCTGTTCGGCGACTGATCGGGCGGCGCTCCGCCCCGACACGCTGCTTTTCGAAAGCGCGCGGCCTGCCGCGCGCTTTTTGTTTTTCGGCGCCGGCGCCCGCCGGCATCGGCCGATTTGCCAGCCACCTCTTGATATCCCGGCGTGCGCCCTAAAATGAAACGGACGCGCGCCGGGCCGCTCCCCGGCGCACTGCGAGATTCACGCGGCGGCGCCCGGCGCCGCCGCCTCTTCCCCGTTTTTCTCAAGGAACGCAGATGGAGCAATTTCACGGCACGACCATCGTTTCGGTCCGGCGCGGCGACAAGGTCGCGCTCGGCGGCGACGGCCAGGTAACGCTCGGCAACATCGTCATGAAGGGTGGCGCGCGGAAAGTGCGGCGGATCTACAACAACCAGGTTCTGGTCGGATTCGCGGGCGGCACCGCCGATGCGTTCTCGCTGCTCGACCGCTTCGAGGCGAAGCTCGAGAAGCACCAGGGCAACCTGACCCGCGCGGCCGTCGAGCTCGCGAAGGACTGGCGCACCGACCGCATGCTGCGCCGCCTCGAGGCGATGCTGATCACGGCCGATGCGACCACCACGCTGGTAATCACCGGCAACGGCGACGTGCTCGACCCGGAAGGCGGCATCTGCGCGATCGGCTCGGGCGGCGCGTATGCGCAGGCCGCGGCGCGTGCGCTCGCCGAGAACACCGAGCTGTCGCCGCGCGACATCGTCGAGAAGTCGCTCGAGATCGCCGGCGACATGTGCATCTACACGAACCACAACCGCATCATCGAAACGATCGAGTAAGGACCGCACCATGAGCACCATGACCCCTGCCGAGATCGTCTCGGAACTCGACAAGCACATCATCGGCCAGGCGAAGGCCAAGAAGGCCGTCGCGGTCGCGCTGCGCAACCGCTGGCGCCGCCAGCAGGTCGCCGAGCCGCTGCGCCAGGAAATCACGCCGAAGAACATCCTGATGATCGGGCCGACGGGCGTCGGCAAGACCGAAATCGCGCGCCGCCTCGCGAAGCTCGCCGATGCGCCGTTCATCAAGATCGAGGCGACCAAGTTCACCGAAGTGGGCTACGTCGGCCGCGACGTCGACAGCATCGTGCGCGACCTGATCGAGATCTCGGTCAAGCAGACGCGCGAGAGCGAGATGCGCAAGGTGCGCAGCAAGGCGACCGACCAGGCCGAGGACCGCATCCTCGACATCCTGCTGCCGCAGCCGCGTGCGGTCGGCTTCGGCGGCAACGCCGAGCACGCGAACGACGACAACAACGCGACGCGCCAGACCTTCCGCAAGCGCCTGCGCGAAGGCCAGCTCGACGACAAGGAAATCGAGCTCGACCTCGAGCAGCCGACGGTCGGCATGGACATCATGGCGCCGCCGGGCATGGAAGAGATGACCGAGCAGATCCGCTCGATGTTCTCGAACCTCGGCAGCGGCAAGAAGCAGCGCCGCAAGGTGAAGATCAAGGAAGCGCTGAAGCTGCTGACCGACGAGGAAGCGGCGAAGATGCTCAACGACGAGGAAGTCAAGACGAAGGCCGTGCAGAACGTCGAGCAGAACGGCATCGTGTTCCTCGACGAGATCGACAAGATCACGTCGCGCAACAACGAAGGCAGCGGCGGCGAAGTGTCGCGCCAGGGCGTGCAGCGCGACCTGCTGCCGCTCGTCGAAGGCACGACGGTCAACACGAAGTACGGGATGGTGAAGACCGATCACATCCTGTTCATCGCGAGCGGCGCGTTCCACCTCGCGAAGCCGAGCGACCTGATCCCCGAACTGCAGGGGCGCTTTCCGATCCGCGTCGAGCTCGACTCGCTGTCGGTGAAGGACTTCGAGGCGATCCTCGTCGCCACCGACGCGAGCCTCGTCAAGCAGTACCAGGCGCTGCTCGCGACCGAGGACGTCGGGCTCGAATTCGCCGAAGACGGCATCCGCCGCCTGGCCGAGATCGCCTATTCGGTCAACGAGAAGACCGAGAACATCGGCGCGCGCCGCCTGTACACGGTGATCGAGAAGCTGCTCGAGGAAGTGTCGTTCTCGGCCGGCAACCACGCCGGCGAGCGCGTGACGATCGACGCGAAGTATGTCGACCGTGCGCTCGGCGAAGTGTCGCAGGACGAGGATCTGTCGCGCTACGTGCTGTAACGCGCGACGCATCGAACGCGAAACGGGCGGCCCGACGGGCCGCCCGTTTTCGTTGCCGCGTCCGGATCCTGCGGCCGCGCCGCCGCGCCCCGTTACTGCCGCACCGGCTTCTTCGCGAGCTTGCGCTGCAGCGTGCGGCGGTGCATGTTCAGCGCGCGCGCGGTCGCCGAGATGTTGTTGTTGTTCTCGGCCAGCACGCGCTGGATGTGCTCCCACTCGAGCCGGTCGACCGACAGCACGACCGGGTTCTCGAGCGCCTCGTCGGCCTGCACCTCGCTCGCATTGGTCTGCAGCGCGGCCAGGATCGACTCGACGTTCGCCGGCTTCGCCAGATAGTTGTCCGCGCCTTCCTTCACGGCCTGCACGGCGGTCGCGATGCTCGCGTAGCCGGTCAGCACGAGGATCCGCGCATCGGGCTGCAGGTCGCACAGCGGCGCGATCAGGCTCAGGCCCGAATCCTCGCCGAGGTGGAGGTCGACGGTGATGAACTGGAACTTGCCCGCCGCGGCGAGCCTGAGCGCCGTCTCCTTGTCGTGCGCCTGCTGGACCGCATAACCGCGGCGCTCGAGGCCGCGCGCGAGCGTGCCCGCGAACACCTCGTTGTCGTCGATCACCAGGAAATTGTTGTCGCTCATGGGTTTTCTCCGTCTACGTGTTGGTTGAGGCCGCCTGCGCGGCCATGCGCGCCACCGGCAGGCGCAGCACGGCGCGCGTGCCGCGGCCGGAGGCGGGCGGGCGGCCGTCCGGCGTGCCCGGCGTGCGCTCTGCCGCTGCCGCTGCCTGGCCGTGCGGCGCGCCGCCGGCCCGCCCGTTGGCGCCCGCGCGCGGCGTCACATCGGACAGTTCGATCTCGCCGCCCAGCCGCGCGGCCGCGCTGAACGCGAGATACAGGCCGACGCCGTGGCCGCCCTGCGTGCTGTCGACCGGCATCGCGCCGAGCGATTCGCGCAGCGCGGCCGGAATGCCGGGCCCGTCGTCGCATACCTCGAATTCGATCGTGTCGGCCGCGTCGCCGTGCGCGACCTTCGCGGCAAGCGTCACGCGGTGCGCGCTCGCCCGCGCCGCATTGTCGAGCAGGATCGTCAGGATCTGCCCGGCCGCGACCGTGTCGTCGAGCGCGACGCCCGCCGGACGCGCGCCGAGCAGTTCGAACCGCACGTGCGGATGCCGCAGGCGCCAGTGCTCGACGAACGTGTCGAGCCAGTCGTCCACCGGCTGGCGGCTCGCCGGCGCGCTCGCGCGGCTGCGCAGGCGCGCGAGCGCCGACGTGCAGAGCGTCATCTGTTCCTCGAGCACCTTCAGGTCGGCCTCGTAGCGCGCGAGCCCCGGATCGTCGCGCGCCGCGTCGCGCAGCTCCTCGGCAAGCATCGCGATCGTCGACAGCGGCGTGCCCATCTCGTGCGCAACCGTCGCGGCCTGCACGCCGAGCGCGACCGCCCGCTCGTCGCGCAGCAGCCGCTGCTGCGCTTCGCCGAGCGCCGAATCGCGCTGGCGCAGCGCATTCGACATGCGCGCGACGAACCACGCGATCAGCCCGACGCTGACCATGAAGTTCACCCACATCCCGGTGCGGTAGTAGTCGAACAGGTTCGCCGGGTTGTCCATGTTCAGCGGCACCGAATCGAAGCCGAGCGCCGCATAGCACGCGACCGCGAACGCCGCGAGCCAGATCATCAGGTGCCACGGCAGCACGGCCGCCGCGATCGCCAGCGACGGCAGGTACAGCGACACGAACGGATTGGTCGTGCCGCCCGACAGGAACAGCAGCGCCGACAGCGCGCCGAGGTCGACCCACAGCTGGCCCAGCAGCTCGAAGTTGGTCTCGGGCCGCGCGCGCAGCACGCGCACCCAGGTCAGCCCGTTGAAAACGATTTCGAGCGCGATCACCATCAGCATCGCCGGCAACGGCAGATGCACGCCGAAATAGGTCTGCACGACGCCGATCGTCACGAGCTGGCCGATGATCGCAAGATTGCGCAGCCAGAACAGGTGACTGAGGTTGACGCGCCCGGTGGTGGTAATTCGTTGCATCCGGCCAGTTTACCCGTTTAGCGCGCCCCACCTCCATCAGGGCCGGATCGGGACGGCATTCGGCGCGGCCGCCGGGCGCGGCGCACGCGCCATCGGCATGTCAGCCGGCCGCGCCGGCCAGGTGCCGCGCAATCGCGTCGGCATAGCACTCGGGGCACCGGCAGCGCGTGCCCGGCTCCGGCGGCGCGTCGCCGGGCAGCGGCGGCATCGCCGCGCACCAGCAGTCGAACGGCTGCGTGTGCGCGCCGCAGTCGAAGCCGCGCCCGCAGTGCGGGCAGCGCGCGCGGCGCGGAGCGGGACGGGCGTCGGCGGCGGAATCGGTCATGGCGGCAGTCGCGGAAGCGGGCGCGGCAGCGCCCCACGCGACAAGCATAGCGCGACGCACGGATTTTGCACGTCGGCCGGACGGCCGATGCGAGCGCCGAACGCCTGCCAGCGCGCCGGCCGCCGCCTCGCTTCCAGCCCGCCGCGCCATGGCCGGCGGGCCGCCCCGCCTGGCGCGCAGCCTGCGCCGCCGTCCGTCCGGCCAGCCCAAAAACCCGATGCTGCGCTGCGCCACTCCTGTACAATTCGCCGTGTTTCAACCGTTCCCAGCCTGAGCCGCCGCCATGTCCGAGCCCATCGACCTCTCGCAGATCGCCCCCACGCTGAAAGCAGAAATCCTCGCCGAGGCGCTGCCCTATATCCGCCGCTACCACGGCAAGACCGTGGTGATCAAATACGGCGGCAACGCGATGACGGAAGAACGGCTCAAGCAGGGCTTCGCGCGCGACGTGATCCTGCTGAAACTGGTCGGCATCAACCCGGTGATCGTCCACGGCGGCGGCCCGCAGATCGATCACGCGCTGAAGAAGATCGGCAAGGCCGGCACCTTCATCCAGGGCATGCGCGTGACCGACGAGGAGACGATGGAAGTCGTCGAATGGGTGCTCGGCGGCGAAGTGCAGCAGGACATCGTGATGCTGATCAATCACTTCGGCGGCCACGCGGTCGGCCTGACGGGCAAGGACGGCGGCCTGATCCACGCGCGCAAGCTGCTGATGCCGGACCGCGACAACCCGGGCCAGTACATCGACATCGGCCAGGTCGGCGAAGTCGAGGCGATCAACCCGGCGGTCGTGAAGGCGCTGCAGGACGACGCGTTCATCCCGGTGATCTCGCCGATCGGCTTCGGCGAGGACGGCCTGTCGTACAACATCAACGCGGATCTTGTCGCGGGCAAGCTCGCCACGGTGCTGAACGCCGAAAAGCTGCTGATGATGACCAACATCCCGGGCGTGATGGACAAGGACGGCAACCTGCTGACCGACCTGTCCGCGCGCGAGATCGACGCGCTGTTCGAGGACGGCACGATCTCGGGCGGCATGCTGCCGAAGATCTCGTCGGCGCTCGACGCGGCGAAGAGCGGCGTGAAGTCGGTGCACATCGTCGACGGCCGCATCGAGCATTCGGTGCTGCTGGAAATCCTGACCGAGCAGCCGTTCGGCACGATGATCCGCTCGCATTGAGCACGCGCCGCCCGCCGGCCGTCCCGGACCTGCCGGCCCCGCTGCGACGCCGGCGCATCTCGCGCAGCCGGCCGCGCGCCGGCGCGCCGGTGTGGCTGTTCGATCTCGACAACACGCTGCACCACGCATCGCACGCGGTCTTTCCGCAGATCAACCGCGCGATGACGCAATACATCATCGACACGCTCGGCGTCGATCGCGCCGAAGCCGACCGCCTGCGCACCGGCTACACGCAGCGCTACGGCGCCGCGCTGCTCGGCCTCACGCGCCATCATCCGATCGATCCGCACGACTTCCTGCGCGTGGTCCATACGTTCTCCGACCTGCCGGCGATGCTGCGCGCCGAGCGCGGCCTCGCGCGCATCGTCGCCGCGCTGCCGGGCCGCAAGTTCGTGCTGACCAACGCGCCGGAGAACTATGCGCGCGCGGTGCTGCGCGAGCTGCGCATCGAGCGGCTGTTCGAGCGCGTGATCGCGATCGAGCACATGCGCGACCGCCGCACGTGGCGCGCGAAGCCCGACCACACGATGTTGCGCCGGACGCTGCGCGCCGCGCATGCGCGGCTGGCCGATGCGATCCTCGTCGAGGATACGCGCGGCCACCTGAAGCGCTACAAGCGCCTCGGCATCGGCACGGTATGGATCACCGGCCACCTGCCGGGCCATCTGCCGGCCACCGGACGCCCGCATTATGTCGACCAGCGAATTCGTTCGTTAAAATCGCTCCGACTGGGCACTCGATCGGGGCGACAGAAATGCAGCCGACTTACCCGCAGGACCACGGCGTAACGGAAGACCAGGCACCACCCACGCGCACCCGCGCCCGCCTGAAGCCGGGGGAGCGCCGCATGCTGATCCTGCAGACGCTCGCGTCGATGCTCGAAGCGCCGAAGCGCGAGAAGATCACGACGGCCGCGCTCGCGGCACGGCTCGACGTGTCGGAAGCGGCGCTCTATCGTCATTTCGCCAGCAAGGCCCAGATGTTCGACGGGCTGATCGAGTTCATCGAGGAAACCTTCTTCGGGCTGATCAACCAGATCGCCGCGAAGGAGCCCGACGGCCTGCTGCAGGCGCGCGCAATCGGCCTGATGCTGCTCAATTTCGCCGCGAAGAATCCCGGCATGACGCGCGTGCTGACCGGCGAGGCGCTGGTCGGCGAACATGAGCGGCTGGCCGAGCGCATCGACCGGATGCTCGAGCGGATCGAGGCCTCGGTACGGCAGTGCCTGCGCGTCGCGCTGGCCGAGCGCAGTGCGGCCGGCCCCGGCGGCGCCGCGCCGCTGCCGGCCGGCTACGACCCGGCCGTGCGCGCGAACCTGCTGGTCGGCTATGCGGTCGGCGCGTGGCAGCGCTACACGCGCAGCGGCTTCACGAAGCCGCCCGGCGAGCTTGCCGAACAGAAGCTGCAATTGATTCTGCAGTAACGCATCGGCTGCGCGCGGCCGCGCCGGCGCATTGGCGCATTGGCGCGGCCCGTTCCGGCCGCCACACGGCACACGCCACACGGCGCGCGATCGCGCCGCCGGCCAAAGCGCACGGCCTTCATCGACCGGCCGCTCGACCTCATCCTCGACCCCGCTCACGGCGTGCCGCCCGCATGGCAGGCATGCCGCGCCACGCCTCCTCTCCCCGATCCTCGCCCCCCCCCACAAGACTGATCGCGCCGCCTCCGGCGACGACGCGCCGCACGCACGCGGCATGACCGGAATAGCGTTCCCCGTCCGATTAGACGAATAAATCGAGATAAAAAATCTCAAAACAAAACCATTCTTTCAAATCTGATTTTCGATAATTTTTCGTACTCGTCCAATTTACCCAACCATACCGACGCAGCAACAATCTCGCAGAAATTTTTCATTCATTTCAATATCGGCGAAAGCCGAAATGACAAATGTTTGAAACATTTCGAATTCGACCACAACCAACCTGCGAGATTCAGAACAATGGATCAATTTTCGACCAAAGGATTATCCCGGGCGCTGAGCGCCGCTCTGCTGGCCGCCGGCCTCTGCGCGCTGCCGGCCGCCCATGCCGCCGACGGCACCATTTCGGTCACGGGCGAGATCAAGGGCACGACGTGCAAGATTTCCGGCAATAGCACCGGCAGTCCCAACTTCACGGTGGCGCTGCCTGAAGTCGTCGCGTCGTCGCTCGGCTCGGACGGCGCGCGAACCGGCGATACGCAGTTCAACATCGCGCTGACGAACTGCCAGCCGGGCAGCGGCAACGTGGCGACCTACTTTGAACCGGGCACGACGGTCAACGCGCAAACCGGCCAGTTGAAAAATACGTCGGGCACGGCGGCCAACGTCGAAATCGGGCTGCTCAACAAGGACCGCAGCGTCATCAAGCTCGGTGCCGTCGAGGCGTCGCAAAACTCGGCGAAGGTCGCCATCGCATCGGGCTCGGCGAAGCTCGAGTACATCGCGCAATACGTCGCGGCGAACGGGCCCGCAGGCTCGGGCAGCGTCAATACCTCGGTCCTTTATTCGCTCACTTATCAATAATCGGCGGTAAATCGCGGCGATCGGGTTTTTCACATTCGAATAACCCGGTCGCCGAATTACCTGAACCGATCGTTTCGTTCACTCCAAAATCAATATGACTCGACACGCCGGAAAATGGAAAGCATGGGCGCTCGCCGTCGCCGCGACGATCTCGCTCGCCGCCGGGAACGGTCACGCGAGCGTCGTGATTGGCGGTACGCGCGTGGTCTATCCGGAAAAAGACCGTGAAGTCACGGTGCGGCTGACTAACGAAGGAGAAAAACCGGCGCTGGTGCAGGCGTGGGTCGATTCGGGCAATCCGAACGCACTGCCCGACGACACGAAGGCGCCGTTCATCCTGACGCCGCCGCTGTTCCGCATCGACCCGGCGCAGGGCCAGAGCCTGCGCGTGCTCTACACGAAAGACGCGCTTCCCCAGGACAAGGAATCGCTGTTCTGGCTCAACGTGCTGGAAGTTCCGCCCGAACTCGATCGCGACGAAGCGCAGCCGAATTCGCTGCAACTGGCGTTCCGCACGCGCATCAAGCTGTTCTTCCGGCCGGCGGCCCTGCAGGACAGCGCAGCCGAGGCACCGTCGAAGGTCACCTGGAAGCTCGCGCATCTCGACGGCGGCCGCTATGGCGTCGAGGCGCACAACCCGACGCCTTACCACGTCACGTTCAGCCGCGTCGCGCTCAAGACGGGCGACACCGTCCGGACCAATTCGCTCGGCGGCATGGTCGATCCCGGCGCCACCGCCACGTTCGGCATCGACGGCCTGACGGCATTGCCGGCCGGCCCCGCCGAGGTCGACTACACGTATCTCGACGATTACGGCAGCGGCGTGCCCGGCAAGGCCGTCCCGCAACCCGCCCGATAACTCGCGCCCGCCACGCGGGCACCCGAGCCGTCGATCCCCGGAAACACTTCATCATCAGGGTCCTGGACAGGATGCGCAAGTCAATCAAGTCGCGCGCGCGATTGCAGTTCGCGCTCAAGCCGAGTCATGCATGTGTGCTGGCGGCGCTCGGCGGCGTCGCCGCAACGCATGCCGGCGCGGCCGCCGCGGCGGAAGCCGGTCAGCCGCCCGAAGTCCGCTTCAGCGACACGCTGCTGCTGAAAGGGCGAGGCCAGCGCATCGACGTATCGCGGTTCGCGCGCGGCAATCCCGTCGCGCCCGGAGAATACACGGCCGACATCGCACTGAACGGCAAATGGATCGGCCGCTCGGCGCTGCGATTCGTCGGCGCGCCGGGCAGCGACAGCGCAACGCTGTGCGTCGATGCGCCGCTGGCGACGCGTATCGCGCTCGACGACGCCGCCCTCACCGACGCCGGCCGCGCCGAGCTGGCGAAGATCCGCGCGGGCGAATGCGGCGACTTCCCGCTGCTCGCCGACGGTGCGTCGTACCGTTTCGACCAGGCCGATTTCCGGCTCGAGCTGACCATTCCGCAAGCCGCGCTGCAGCGCCAGCCGCGCGGCTACGTGAGCCCCGAGCTGTGGGACGCGGGCATTCCGTCGGCCACGTTGAAGTACAACTTCAATACCTATCGCTCGTCGTCCTTCGGGCATGCGAGCAACATGGCCTATCTGGGCCTGAACGGCGGCATCAACGTCGCCGGCTGGCATCTGCGGCACACCGGCTCGTATGCGTGGAACACGGGCAGCACCGGCCGCTACTACGCGGTGTCGACCTACGTGCAGCGCGACCTGCCGGCGCTGCGCAGCCAGGTCACGCTCGGCGAGGTGTTTACCGACGGCTCGATATTCGACAGCGTCGGCCTGCGCGGCGTCACGATCGCCACCGACGACCGCATGCTGCCCGACTCGCAGCGCGGCTACGCGCCACTGGTCCGCGGCGTGGCCAACAGCAACGCGCACGTCAAGGTTTCGCAGAACGGCAACACGCTGTACGAAACCAACGTGCCGCCCGGCGCGTTCGAGATCAACGACCTCTATCCGACCGGCTATGGCGGCGACCTGCTGGTGACGATCACCGAGGCGAACGGCAGCACGCGCAGCTTCACGGTGCCGTATGCGTCCGTGTCGCAGTCGCTGCGCGAAGGGAACACGCGCTTCAGCGTCTCGCTCGGCCAGTTCCGCGAACAACTGGTCGACGCGCATCCGAATTTCGCGCAGGCGACGATCCAGCACGGCTTCAGCAACGTGTTCACCGGCTACGCGGGCGTTATCGCGGCACGCGGCTATGTCGCCGGGCTCGTCGGCAGCGCGTTCAATACGCGCTGGGGCGCGTTCGCCGTCGACTTCACGCAGGCGAAAGCCGAGATTCCGGGCGCCGCCGCGACCACCGGCCAGAGCGCGCGCATCACCTACAGCAAGCTGGTGCCGGCGACCGACACCAGTATCGCGATCGCCGCCTACCGCTATTCGTCGCGCGGCTTCTGGACGGCGCGCAACGCAATCTACGCGCGCAGCCTGGTCGCGACCGGCCAGCGCGCGGACGACGTCGCCCGCGAACGCAGCCAGCTGCAGCTGACGGTGAGCCAGGACCTCGGCACGCGCTGGGGCAGCGCCTATGCGATCGGCTCGATGCAGAACTACTGGAACCAGCCGGGCTCGACCACCAGCGTGCAGCTCGGCTACAGCAACACATTGAAGCTCGCCGGCCACACCCTGAGCTACAACCTGTCGTTCTCGCGCCAGCGAAACGGGTTCTCGCAGGATTTCGACAATCGGCTGTACGCCAATCTGACGATCCCGCTCGGCAAGCACGTCAACGCGCCGACGCTGTCGGCATCGCTGTCGCGCGACACGCGGGGCGGCTCGTCGCAATTGATCGGGCTGAACGGCTCGGCCGGCGAAAGCGGCGAATTCTCGTACAGCGTCACGGGCAGCCGCTCGCCCGGCTCGCTGTATGGCGGCGGGACCGCCCAGTATCGCGCGCCGTATGCGAGCCTGTCCGCTGCCGCCTCCGGCGGCTCGGGGCAATCGCAGATCTCGGCAGGCCTGTCCGGCGCACTGGTCGCCCATTCCGGCGGCGTCACGTTCGCGAACGACCTCGGCGAGACGGCCGCGCTCGTCGAAGCGCGCGATGCCAAGGGCGCACGCGTGACGAACGGCTCGGGCATCCGCATCGACGGTCGCGGCTACGCGATCGTGCCGTCGCTGTCGCCGTACATACTCAACACGATCAGCATCGACCCGAAGGGCATCCCGCTCGACGTCGAGCTGCAATCGACGAGCCGGCAGGTCGCGCCGCGCGCCAACGCGCTCGTGGCGGTGCGCTTCGCGACCACCACCGGCCGTGCGGCGCTGATCACGCCGCGCCTGCCGGACGGCAAGTCGCTGCCGTTCGGCACCCACGTGTTCGACAGCACCGGCGCCAGCGTCGGCGTCATCGCACAGAGCAGCCATCTGTTCGTCCGCGGCATTCCGGACGACGGCGTGCTGACCGCAAAGTGGGGCAACGGCCCGCGGGATTCCTGCTCGTTTTCGTACCGGCTTCCGACGGCACCGCGCAAGGACGCGGGCTACGCGCGCGTCGACGCAACCTGCGGCGGCGGCGCATTGGCCGACGCCCCGTCGTACGCGATCCCGCTGACCTCGCGGCCGGCCGCGCACGACGCCGGCGAAGCCGCCCCGCTGACGCAGCATGCCGACACGCAGGTGTCGGCATCCCGGAACCCCTCCGCCATGAAGGAAATTTCACAATGACTCGATCGCTGCAACGCAGACACGTCGTCCGTTGGCTGTACGCGATGTTGATCGCCATCGCGTGGGCGGCGCCTGCCCATGCTCAAAGCTGCTCTTACTCGCCGCCGAATGCGGACTCGTTCCGCTTCGGCTTCCCGCAGTGGATCGGCGTGCCGTCCGGCGCGCAGAACGGTACGGTGCTTGCAACCACGACCATGTCGATTGGCTACAGCTGTCCGCCCACGACCAGCGCTTCCGGCTGGAGCTTCAGCTATCGCTCGTTTTTCCGTTCTTCGGCGAGCGTGCCGGGCGACCTGTACTACAACGCCAACATGGGCATCGGGGTTCGGGTCACCAACCTGAACACCGGACAGCAAATGAACAACGACTACAACTACGGGTTCGCGCAATGGATGCCGCCGCGGACCGGCACGGCCCCGTTCTCCGGCACGCTGGACTTCAAGATCGAACTCGTGAAGCTCAACGACATGATCTACAGCCCGCCTCCCAGCATGGCGGCGGGTCTCAATCTCCAATTCGGCGAATTCAGGATTATCAATAACGCGACGTTCATCGCCAACCCGGTCAACATCATGTGGAACAACGGCCCGCTGACGATCACCACGATCCCGCAGAGCTGCCGCGCCACGCTGCCCGACACGCCCGTGCAGCTGGACAGCGTCTATACGTCGCGCTTGCCGATGCCCGGCTCGACGGCAGGCGACAAACCCTTCAACGTCGGCTTGTCCTGCTCGCCCGGCACGAACGTCTACGTCACGCTGACCGACCTGAGCAATCCCGGCAACACGACCAATCAGTTGACGCTCGCGCCCGGCTCGACCGCTTCGGGCGTCCAGCTGCGGCTGCTGCGACCGGGCGGCGTGCCGGTCAGCTTCGGGCCCGACAGCTCGAGCGCCGGCAACCTGAACCAGTGGTATCTCGGCCCGTCGGGCAGCACGACCGGCATTCCGTTGACGGCCCAGTACATCGCGACCGGCGCGGTGAAGGCCGGATCGGTGAAAGGCCTGGCGTCGTTCACGCTGAGCTACCAATGAGCACCGTTCATCGAAGGCCGTGCAGCGCACGGCCCGACCCGATGCTTGCCCGGCATTGTTTGCACTCCGTGTCGAACGATGCCGAGCGGCAACCGTTTCCGGCCGCCTGCGCGGTGCAGGCAGCCGGATTCCTCCAATGACGCGAACGGCCGGAAACCGGTTCGACAACGCCTGCAATACCGAGCCGGCCGCCTCGCATCATTGATTTACCCATGTCCATATGGAGAACACATGAAAGCAACTCTTCGCACGCTCGTCGCCGTCGCGGCATTCGCGTCGCTCGCCCCGTCGGTTTCGCATGCCACCGACGGCCAGATCACGTTCACGGGCACCGTCAAGGCCCAGACCTGCCAGATCAACGGCAACGGTACCGGCAGCAAGAACTTCACCGTCGCGCTGCCGCCGGTGTCGATCACGTCGCTCGCCCAGGGCGGCACCACGGCCGGCCGCACGGCCTTCACGATCAGCCTGACGAACTGCTCGCCGGCGACGGGCAACGTCTACACGCACTTCGAACCGAGCGACACCATCAACACGGCGAGCGGCAACCTGCTCAACGCGGAAGGCACCGCATCGAACGTCGAAGTCGGTGTGCTGAACAACCCGGACACGAGCATCATCAAGCTCGGCTCGGCCAACGAAAACTCGAAGCCGGTCGCGCTCGAGAACGGCGCGGCGACGCTCGCGTACTACGCGCAATACGTCGCGATGGGTGGCCCGGCAACGGCCGGCACGGTCAAGACGTCGGCGCTGTACTCGATCGTCTACCAGTAATACGTCGGCACGCCGACCCTGCGCCCGCGGCGAACACGGGCGCGGGGTCTCCCGTCTCGTCCGGCGCGCGCGTCGGAAACGCCGCTCGATCGCGTAACTTGCCGTCGCGCGACGGTGCATCACACCGCCGCCGCGCGCGGCCCACCCGCGTCGGGTGGCCTCGATCGAACGCCGCTTCGTCGCTCCGAGCGGCACGTCGGCACGCCGCACGGCCATGCCGACCTTCAGGCGAAGCCCGCTCGCGATAAGCAACCACGCCCGCAGCGACGGCCCCTCATGCGCCATCCGGCGCGCCGCTGCGCCGCATGACCGCCGCCGCGCCTGCGTCTCGCGCGGGTCCGCACACGTCGCATTCGCGGTCATTCCGCCCTCATCTCCGCGCAATTCCAGACATGTCCTATTGCCGCGTGTTAGCTCGATTGGTTTAATTTTAGCTTTCATTTCTTCGTTTCGACACTCATGACCGCATCCACCCACCCTTTCCCGAAAGCGCCCGCCGCGCGGCGTCGTGCCGGATCCGGCGGCAACACGACGCCTGGCATGCCCGACATGCCGCCGGTACCGCTATCCATCTGCGCGGCGCTGATCGTCGCGATCATGGCGCCGCTGTCCGCCACCGCGCAGGTCGTCAACAACCCGCAGTACGCGAACGGCGAGCATGTCGAAATCGCCGCCGGCGATTACGCGACCGTCAACTACGATTCGGTGCTGAACGTCAGCAAGGGCGGGCTGATGACGGCGACCGGCCCGGTGCGCGTGTTTTCGAAGGGCATCGGTGCGATCGGCCTGTACGTGGAAGGCGCGGGTTCGCGTATCGAGTTGCAGGACAGCCAGGTTCACACGACCGGCAATTCCGCCTACGGCCTCTATCTGTTCCACGGCTCCGGCGCGCCCGACGGCGCCAGCGCGCTGCTCGACAACACGACGCTCAATACGCTGGACGACAACGCCGCCGGCGTGCGCATGTACGGCTCCGGCAACCGGCTCGACATGGTCGGCGGCTCGATCGACACGCTCGGCCGCGAGGCATACGGCATCTACGTCGGCCCGGGCCCCGGCGCGTCGATCGCGGTCGCCGACACGCGCATCCGCACCGTCGGCGCGTTCGCACCCGCCATCGCGGTGGGCTCGGACGGCAACCATGCGAAGCTCGAACGGCTCGACGTCACGACGGAAGGCCAGGAGTCGTCGGCGCTCAGCCTGATCGGCGAGAACACGATGTCGATCACCGACTCGACGCTGCGCACCAACGGGTTCCTCGCGCCGGCCGTGGACCTTCGCGAGGGCGCGATGACGATGGCGCGCACCGACGTGATCACGACCGGCGAAAGCTCACACGGTCTCTATGCATCGCGCGAGCTCGCGCTCGACGCCCAGACCGCGCAACTCGACGTCACCGATTCGCGCGTCACCACGCACGGCCTGGGCGCAATCGGCACGATCGCGCGCGACGGCGCGGAAGTCACGCTCACCGGCACCGCCGTCGAAACGCACGGCGACAAGGCGATCGGCGTGCTGTCGGTGCGCGACGACTCCATCGTCAGCATGCTCGACAGCACGGTCGCCACCAACGGCGCGCGCGCACGCGGCGTACAGGCGAGCTACGGCGGCCTGGTCGATCTCGTCAATACGACGGTCCGCACCGAAGGCGAGCACGCAGCCGGCGCCGGCATATTCGGCGGCGAACTGCATCTCGACGGCGGCTCGATCGTCAGCGCGCAAGGCAGCGCGATCGAAGCGACCACCGGCCTCGTGCGCGCGTCCGGCGGCGCGCACCTCGAGGGCGGCAACGGCACGCTGCTCGCCGTCGCGGCCACGGCCGGCGAGCCGGTGCATCTGATGCTCGACAACGCCACCGCGCGCGGCAATATCGTCAACGTGCCGGCCGAGGACGGCAGCCCGACGCCCGTCGTCACGAACCTCGCGCTGTCGCGCGGCGCCGCGTGGGAAGGCGCGACGCAGGCGGTCCGCGCGGTGTCGATGCAGGGCGACAGCCAGTGGTCGGTCACCGGCGACTCCACCGTGCAGGCCGTCACGCTCGACCAATCGACGATCGCGTTCGGCGCGCCAGTCGGCGGCGCGCACAAGACGCTCGTCGTGCAGGGCGACTACACGGCGCGCGACGGCAAGGTCATCCTGAACACCGTGTACGGCGACGATCTTGCACCGACCGACAAGCTCGTGATCGACGGCGGCCACGCGTCGGGCAACACGGCGCTGGTCGTGAAGCGCGCCAGCGGCGACGGCGCCGCGACGGCCGTCGGCATCCCGCTCGTCGAGACCCGCAACGGCGGCACGACCGATGCGGCAGCCTTCGCGCTCGACGCGGCGTCCGACGGCTACCGCAAGGATTTCGGCACGATTTCGGCGGGCGGCTACGACTACATGCTGACGCGCGGCGGGCGGGCCGGCCACGTCGACGACTGGTACCTCGTCTCCGCGGCCAAGCCCGTGCCCGAACCCGAGCCGGTCGAACCGGAAACCGTCCCGCCGCAGCCCGAAGTCGTCCCGCCGCCCGTGCGCGCCGTCGCCCCGGAGCCGGACGCCTATCTCGCGAACGCGGACGCCGCGATCCTGATGCCGATCCACACGCTGCACGATCGCAGCGACCAGACGCTGCGCGAACAGACCGACGAAAACACGCGCTACGGCGCCGTATGGTTGCGCGCGCAGGGACAGTCCACGTCGCTCGGCGGCGGCCGCAGCGTCAGCGGCAACGGCCGCCTGATTCACGTGGGCGCGGACATGTTCCGCTTCGACGACGGTCGCGGCGGCAGTTTCCGGCTCGGCGCGATGGGCATGTACGCGAGCGCCACGAGCTGGTCGACGCGCTCACTGTGGAACCCGGTCGCGCAGCGCTATGCGCCGGCGACCGCCCGCGGCAGCGTCGACGGCTACAACTTCGGCGTGTACGGCACGTGGTACGGCAAGCGCGACATCCTGACCGGGCCGCACGTCGATACGTGGCTGATGTACGGCACGTACGACAACCACGTCGGCGGCAGCCTGCCGGGCGACCGCTACCGGTCGCGCACGCTCACCGCGTCGGTCGAGGCCGGCTATTCGTTCGGCATGTACGACGACGGCCGGTCGCGCTTTTTCGTCGAGCCGGGCGCGCAGATCGTGTACTCGAACTACCAGGCGGCAGGGCATGACTCGCCGGGCGGCTATATCGGCGTGCAGCGCGCGAACGACGTGCTCACGCGCATCGGCGTGCGCGTGCACGGCGTCTCGCCGATCTCCGCATCGCAGGAACTGCGGCCGTTCATCGAGGCGAACTGGTGGCACGGGCCCGGCTCGCACCGGCTCAGCGTCGACGGCAACCCGTTCGAGCTGCGGATGCCGCGCGACCGCGCCGAGCTGAAGCTGGGCGCGACCGGGCAGATCACGCGGAATCTCGCCGTATCGGTCAGCTTCGGCGTCGACGCCAACCTGTCGAACTACGCGACGGTGAAGGGGCAGCTCGCGGCGAAATATCGCTGGCGATAAGGCCCGGGCCGGCCCGAAGCCGCGGCGGCAGCCGGCGCGCCGCGGCTTCGCGTCCCGCGCCGGCAATTTCCGCTATACTCTGCCGACTGCCGCCACCTTGGCGGCCGGTCGGAAGCGCGCCGATTTGCTGACTCGATTGCGGGCGCGCGAACCGACCGGGGCCCGGTTCGTCCTTGCCCCGGCGGTTCACTACAAATGCGGCTAAAGAGGTCGTCAGCCGCGCATCTTCGACTCCGCGCATCGCCGACACCGTTTAGCCGCCCAGTCATAAGGCATAAGGCGGAACGAATGGAATCGATCGGCATCGTCGCTCCACAGACCATGCACTTCGCCGAACCGCTGCGCTTGCAAAGCGGCAGCGTGATCGGCAACTATCAGCTCGTCGTCGAGACGTACGGCGAGCTCAACGCCGCGCGCTCGAACGCGGTGCTCGTCTGCCACGCACTCAACGCGTCGCATCACGTCGCCGGCGTCTACGCGGACGATCCGCGCAGCACCGGCTGGTGGGACAACATGGTCGGCCCCGGCAAGCCGCTCGACACCAACCGCTTCTTCGTGATCGGCGTGAACAACCTCGGCTCGTGCTTCGGCTCGACCGGCCCGATGAGCATCGACCCGTCGACCGGCAAGCCGTACGGCGCACGCTTTCCGGTCGTCACCGTCGAGGACTGGGTGCACGCGCAGGCGCGCGTCGCCGACGCGTTCGGCATCGAGCGCTTCGCCGCGGTGATGGGCGGCAGCCTCGGCGGCATGCAGGCGCTCGCGTGGAGCCTGATGTATCCGGAGCGCGTCGCGCACTGCATCGACATCGCGTCGACGCCGAAGCTGTCCGCGCAGAACATCGCGTTCAACGAGGTCGCGCGCTCGGCGATCCTGTCCGATCCCGACTTCCACGGCGGCGACTACTACGCGCACGGCGTGAAGCCGCGGCGCGGGCTGCGCGTCGCGCGGATGATCGGCCACATCACGTATCTTTCCGACGACGACATGGCCGAGAAATTCGGCCGCGCGCTGCGCCGCGCGGACGGCGCGCTCGACGCGTACAACTTCAGCTTCGACGTCGAGTTCGAGGTCGAGTCGTACCTGCGCTACCAGGGCGACAAGTTTGCCGACTACTTCGACGCGAACACCTACCTGCTGATCACGCGCGCGCTCGACTACTTCGATCCGGCCAAGGCGTTCGACGGCAACCTGAGCGCCGCGCTCGCACACACCCAGGCGAAATACCTGATCGCGAGCTTCTCGACCGACTGGCGCTTCGCGCCGGCGCGCTCGCGCGAGATCGTGAAGGCGCTGCTCGACAACAAGCGCACGGTCAGCTACGCGGAAATCGACGCGCCGCACGGCCACGACGCATTCCTGCTCGACGACGCGCGCTATCACAACCTGATCCGCGCGTATTACGAACGAATCGCCAACGAGGTGGGCGCATGAACCAGCAAGCGCTGAATTCCCTGTCCGCGCGCGCGGACTTCCGCACCATCGCCCGCTGGGTCGAACCGCGTTCGACGGTGCTCGATCTCGGCTGCGGCGACGGCTCGCTGCTCGCGCTGCTGATGGAAGAGCTGGACGTGACCGGCTACGGCATCGAGCTGAACGACGCCGGCGTGCTCGCGAGCGCGAAGAACGGCATCAACGTGATCCAGCAGAACCTCGAAGACGGCCTGCGCCTGTTCGAGGATCACAGCTTCGACATCGCGATCCTGTCGCAGACCTTGCAGACGATCCACCAGACGGCCGCGATCCTGCGCGAAACCGCGCGGGTCGGGCGCGAATGCATCGTGTCGTTCCCGAACTTCGGCTACTGGCCGCATCGGCTGTCGGTGCTGAACGGCCGGATGCCGGTGTCGAAGTCGCTGCCGTACCAGTGGCACAACACGCCGAACGTGCGGGTGCTGACGATCGAGGATTTCGAGGCGCTCGCGCCCGAGGTCGGCGTGACGATCCTCGACCGCGTCGTGCTGCACGACGGCCAGCCGATTCGATGGGGAGCGAACTGGCGTGGTAGTCTTGCTGTCTACCGCGTCAAGCGCAGCTGAGCCGGGGGGCCGTTGACGGACGCCCGGCCGGCTCCTGTCCGGCCGGCCCGCACGCGCGGTCGCGCCCCCGCGCCGTCCGTGCCGCCGCTGCAATACGTCAACGCTACCCGGTTTTCTGTCCATGTCCAAAACGCCACACGAGGCGCCCGCACTCACCGCTCACGAGGATCACCCGGGCTGGCGCGCCTACCTGAACACGCACATGCTGATCTGCGTGTTCCTCGGCTTCACGTCCGGCCTGCCGCTGTTCACGCTCGTCTACCTCGTGCAGGCATGGCTGCGCTCCGAGGGCGTGAACCTGAAGGAAATCGGCCTGTTCGCGCTGATCCAGTTCCCCTATACGTGGAAGTTCCTGTGGGCGCCGCTGATGGACCGCTACATCCCGCATCTGCCGGGCTGGCGGCCGGGCCGCCGGCGCGGCTGGCTGCTGCTCACGCAGGTGCTGGTCGCGGGCGCGATCGCGACGCTCGGCTTCGTGTCGCCGCGCGACTCGATCTGGACGGTCGCCGCGCTCACGACGCTGGTCGCGTTCTTCGGCGCGAGCGCCGACATCGTGATCGACGCGTACCGCCGCGAACTGCTGCGCGACACCGAGCAGGGCCTCGGCAACGCGGTGCACGTGAACGCGTACAAGCTCGCCGCGTTGATCCCCGGCTCGCTCGCGCTGATCCTGTCCGACCACCTGCCGTGGGACATCGTGTTCGCGGTCACCGCCGCGTTCATGCTGCCGGGCATCCTGATGACGCTCGTCGTGCGCGAGCCCGACGTGATCGGCGCGCCGCCGCGCAACCTGCGCGACGCGATCGTGCTGCCATTTCGCGAATTCATCCAGCGCGACGGCTGGGCCGGCGCGCTGCTGGTGATCGCGTTCATCTTCCTGTTCAAGATCGGCGACACGATGGCGACCACGCTGTCGACCTCGTTCTTCCTCGACATCGGCTTCACGCGCACCGAGATCGGCATCGTCGCGAAAACGACCGCGCTGGTCGCGAGCGTCGCCGGCGGCATCATCGGCGGCGTATGGCTGGTCAAGATCGGCATCGGCCGCGGGCTGTGGATCTTCGGCGCGCTGCAGATGGTGTCGACGCTCGGCTTCGCGTGGCTCGCGCAGCTCGGCCCCGGCTCGCCGGTGCTCGCGGTGCTGTACGACTTCACCGTGTCGACGAGCCATCTGATCGCGTCGGCGCTGTCGGTGTTCGGCATCGAGGTCGCGCCGCATTTCAGCCCGATGACGGTCGCGCTCGCGATCGTCTACGGCGCAGAGACGTTCACGACCGGCCTGACGATGGCCGCATTCGTCGCGTATATCGCGAGCACGACCGACCCGCGCTACACGGCCACGCAGTTCGCGCTGTTCACGAGCCTCGCGTCGGTGCCGCGCACGCTCGCGTCGGCCGCGAGCGGCTTCATCGTCGCGAAGATCGGCTGGTTCGACTACTTCCTCGTATGCACCGCGCTCGCGATTCCCGGGATGCTGCTGCTGTTCAGGATCGCGCCATGGAACGGCGCCGCGCGCAATAACGAGGCCAGCCGTGCGCAATGATTCGCTGCGCCGCCTCGCGCAACTTGCCGCGTCGCTGAGCTGCATGGCCGCGCTGGGCGCATCGCCCGCGCACGCGGCCGACGCCGGCACGAACGCGGCAGGCGCCGCGCCGGCCGCCACGCCGGCTGCGCCGCCCACTTCCACGCCCGCGCCCGCCGCGCCCACGCCACCATCGGTAGCCGAAGCGGCGCAGCCGACCGGCGCCGCCGCGCCCGCGAAGGCCTATACGCCGACGCCGCAGCAGGTCCGCTTCGGCAACGCGATCGCGTTCCGCACACTCCTTCCGTCGCCGCTGCTCGAACAGCTCACCGGCAACGAATATGCGCAGATCGTGCAGGCGGCCGCGGACAGCAATCGCCTGCTGCCCGCCAACCAGCCGCGCGTGAAGCGCCTGCGCGCGATCGTCGCCAGGCTCGCGCCGTATTCGGTGAAATGGAACGATCGCGTGAAGGGCTGGGCCTGGGACGTCAACGCGATCCATTCGCGCGACATCCGCGTGACCTGCCTGCCGGGCGGCAAGATCCTCGTGTACAGCGGCCTGTTCGATCGCATCCGCCTGAACGACGACGAACTCGGCGTGCTGCTCGCCCACGGCATCGCGCACGCGCTGCGCGAGCATGCGCGCAGCAACTTCAGCACGGCCTCGCAGACGTCGCTGCGCGCGGCCGCGCTGCCGCCGCTGTTCGGCGTCGGCGATCCGCTGCCGCCGTCGCTGAATCTCGGCGCGCGCCTGCAGTCGCTGCGCTACGACCCGACCGACGAAACCGAGGCCGACGTGATCGGCGGCGACATCGCCGCGCGTGCGGGCTTCGATCCGCGCGCGGCGATCACGCTGTGGGACAAGCTCGCCGCCGCGACGCGCGCGAACAAGGCGACCGGCTTCATCTACACGCATCCGTACAGCGCCGCGCGCCGGCAGGATCTGCTGAACCGCCTGCCGGACCTGATGCCGCTGTACGCGAAGGCGATCGGCAAGCGCGTCGACTCGCTGCCCGACTACGCGGGCATCAGCGCGCAGCGGCGCAAGGTCGTGCGGCGCTGAGCGAGCAGCGGCGCGACGCATCGCGATTTCGGGCGCACCGCTGCGCGCCGGCCCTCGCTCAGCCTCTCAGGTCGAGCACGTCGCGATCGTCGATCGGCCGGCTGCCGCTGTCGCGCATCGAGCGCACCTCGTCGCCCGGGCTGCGGCCGAACAGCCGCTTGAACTCGCGGCTGAACTGCGACGCGCTCGCATAGCCGACGCGCGCGGCGGCCGCGCCCGCTCCGACGCCGTCCTGCACCATCATCAGCCGCGCCTGGTGCAGCCGCGCCGCCTTCACGTACTGCATCGGCGATGTCGCGGTCACGTGCTTGAACTGCGCATGGAACACCGCGAGACTCATCCCGGCCTCGCGCGCCAGCGTCTCGACGTCGAGGTCGGCGTTCAGGTCCGCGTGAATGCGGCGCAGCGCCTTCGCGATGCGCCCGAAGTGATGCTGCTGGACCAGCGCCGCGCGAATCGCGTCGCCCTGCGCGCCCGTCAGCACGCGGTAGGCGATCTCGCGCATGATCGCGGGACCGAGCACGCGCGTGTCGTGCGGCGACGCGAGCGCTTCGAGCAGCCGCAGCACCGCATCGGCGAGCGGCGCGTCGAGCGGCGTCGAGTAGACGCCGTGCGGCTCGCTGACGGCCGCGCCGAGCGTCTCGTCGAGCAGGATCGCGAGTTCGGCGATCACCGCGAGATCGACGCGGATCGAGATCGCGAGAAACGGCTCGTCGACGCTCGCGAAAGTCTCGCATTCGAACGGCAGCGGCACCGACAGCACCAGATACTGCTGCGCGTCGTAGACGAACGAGCGCTCGCCGAGATAGCCGAGCTTGCGCCCCTGGCACACGACGACGATGCTCGGTTCGTAGAGCACCGGCATGCGCGGCGCCGGCCGGCTCACGCGGATGAAGCGCACGCCGTCGAGCGCCGCCAGCGTGTCGCCCTCGTTCGGCGCGAGACGCGTGTGCAGTTCGATCATGCGGCGCTGCACGCGCTCGCCCGAGTCGGCGAAAAGGGGCTGGAAGCTCATCGGCGTCGTCCTGTCCGGCAAGAGAATCTGGCTCGCAATGTAGCACCCTGAACGCGTTTTGGCGGCCGTTCGCGCGCAATTCAAGAGAAATAGGCAAATCTTCGAGACCTTCGTGTATTTCGCCGCGAGCGCGCGCTCCTTACGATGACGACCTGTCTCGCCGCATCGCCACATGATGCCGGCGGCAGTCTGTGTCACCGGACAAGGAGCCCCCGCATGAGCACAACCTATGCCTACGCGGCGACCGATTCGCAGTCGCCGCTCGCCCCGTTCGAATTCCAGCGTCGCGCGCTGCGCGATCTCGACGTCCAGATCGACGTGCTGTACTGCGGCGTCTGCCACTCGGACCTTCATCAGGCGCGCAACGAATGGCGCAACACGATCTACCCGGTCGTGCCGGGCCATGAAATCGTCGGCCGTGTGACCGCGACCGGCCCGCAGGTGTCGCGCTTCAAGGTCGGCGAGCTGGTCGGCGTCGGCTGCCTCGTCGATTCGTGCCGCACCTGCGCGAGCTGCGCAGAAGGGCTCGAGCAGTATTGCGAGAACGGCTTTGTCGGCACCTACAACGGCCAGGACCGCGTGACCGGCGACATCACCTACGGCGGCTATTCGACGCAGCTCGTCGTCGACGAGGCGTTCGTGCTGCGCGTGCCCGACACGCTCGACCCGGCCGGCGCCGCGCCGCTGCTGTGCGCGGGCATCACGACCTATTCGCCGCTGCGCCAGTGGAACGTCGGCCCCGGCAAGAAGGTGGGCATCGTCGGCCTCGGCGGCCTCGGTCACATGGGCGTGAAGCTGGCGCGCGCGATGGGCGCGCACGTCGTGCTGTTCACGACCTCGCCGTCGAAGATCGAGGACGGCAAGCGGCTCGGCGCGCACGAAGTGGTGATCTCGAAGGACGAGGCGCAGATGAACGCGCACCTGAACAGCTTCGACTTCATCCTGAACACGGTCGCCGCGCAGCACGACCTGAATCCGTTCCTGCATTTGCTCAAGCGCGACGGCACGATGACGCTGGTCGGCGCGCCCGAGCACGACCATCCGTCGCCGCAGGTGTTCAACCTGATCTTCAAGCGCCGCCGCCTCGCGGGCTCGCTGATCGGCGGGATCGCGGAAACGCAGGAAATGCTCGACTTCTGCGCCGAGCACGGGATCACGTCGGATATCGAGACGATCCCGATGCAGCAGATCAACGCCGCTTACGAACGGATGCTGAAAAGCGACGTGAAGTACCGGTTCGTGATCGACATGGCGTCGCTCAAGCACTGAGCGTCGCGCCGATATCGCGGCACCGGCGCGGCGCGGCCGCGTCGTGTGCCGCGACGCCTCGCGACACGCACGCGCCCGCCCGTCACTTCTTGTAGTCGTAATCGACCGTCAGCGGCGCATGGTCGCTGAACTTGATGTCCTTGAAGATCGACGTGCTTTTTGCGGTGCCGGCCACGCCCGGCGTCGCGATCTGGTAATCGATCCGCCACCCGACGTTCTTCGCGTACGCCTGGCCGCGGTTGCTCCACCACGTGTACTGCTCGGGACGCGGATCGAGCGTGCGGAACACGTCGACGTAGCCGACGTCGTCGAACAGCTTCGTCAGCCACGCGCGCTCCTCCGGCAGGCAGCCGGAGTTCTTCTGGTTGCTCTTCCAGTTCTTGATGTCGATTTCCTTGTGGACGATGTTCACGTCGCCGCACAGGATCACCTCGCGCTTTTTCTTCAGCTCGGCAAGGTGCGGCATGAACGCGTCCATGAAGCGGTACTTCGCCTGCTGGCGCTCTTCGCCGCTCGACCCGGACGGCACGTACACCGACACGACCGACAGCTTGCCGTAGCGCGCCTCGACATAGCGCCCCTCGGGATCGAATTCGCTGCTGCCGAAGCCGATGATCACGTCGTCGGGCTCGTGGCGGCTGTACAGGCCCGCGCCGCTGTAGCCCTTTTTCGCGGCATGGTGGAAATAACTGCGCAGGCCGTGCGGCTCGACGAATTCGGCCGGCAGGTCGTCGGCCGACACCTTGATTTCCTGCACGCACACGCAATCGGCGTTCTGCTCGCCGAGCCATTCGAAGAAGCCCTTCTTCGCGGCGGAGCGGATGCCGTTCAGGTTGGCGGTAATCACACGCATCATGTCGGAGTTCCGTTCAGTTCGATATTGACAGGGGAGCAGCTTAGCGGACTTTCACGCCTTCGAGTTCCGGCTTCGGCGGCGGGAACTCCAGCTTCATGTCGGTCATCGTGCGCAGCAGCAGCTCGGCGATCATCACGTTGCGGTGCGTCTTCGAATTCGCCGGAATCACGTACCACGGCGCATCCTCGGCCGAGGTCGCGGCGAGCGCGTCGCGGTACGCGGACTGGTACGCGTCCCAGTGCTTGCGCGCGTCGAGATCGGAGATGTCGAACTTCCAGTGCTTGGTCGGATCGTCGATGCGCGCCTGCAGCCGCTCGCGCTGCTCGTCCTTCGAGATGTGCAGGAAGCACTTGACGATGGTCGTGCCGTTCTCGACCAGCATCGTCTCGAAATCGCGGATCTGCCGGTAGCGGCGCTCGCATTCCTTGTCGTCGATCTGGTCGAGCACGCGCGGCACCAGCACATCCTCGTAATGGCTGCGGTTGAAGATCGCCAGTTCGCCGGCGGCCGGCACCTGCGCATGCACGCGCCACAGGAAATCGTGCGCGGCCTCGATCGGCGTCGGCGCCTTGAACGGCACGATGCGCAGCCCGAGCGGGTCGACCTCGTGGAACACCGCGCGCACGGTGCCGTCCTTGCCGCTCGTGTCCATGCCCTGCAGCACCAGCAGCACGCGCTTTTTCTGCTGCGTATGCAGACACTCCTGCAGCACGTCGAGCTGGCTCGACACGACCGCCAGCCGCTCGCGGTCGGCGTCCTTCGAACCCGACGAAAACGGCTTCGCGCCCGGATCGAACGCATCGAGCGTGAATGCCGCGGCTGCCTTCTCGCGCGTGTAGTACGGCACGCGGAAATCGTCGAGAGACGGTTGCTTCGCCATTGTTTCCTCCGTTGGACGGCGCGGCGCGCCCGGGCGCACCTGCCAAACGCGACGGGCCGCCCCGAACAGCTTCGTTCGGCGGCGGCCCGTCGTCAAGCGCGCTTCAATCGCGCAGGCATGCTCAGCCGAGCTTCTTCTTCAGCAGTTCGTTGACCTGCTGCGGGTTCGCCTTGCCCTTCGTGGCCTTCATCGCCTGGCCGATCAGCGCGTTGAACGCCTTCTCCTTGCCCGCGCGGAATTCCTCGACCGACTTCGCGTTCGCCGCCAGCACCTCGTCGATGATCGCTTCGAGCGCGCCGGTGTCGGAAATCTGCTTCAGCCCCTTCGCATCGATGATGCGGTCGGCCGCGCCGTCGTCGGTCGCCTTCTCTTCCCAGATCGTCGCGAAGATTTCCTTGGCGATCTTGTTCGAGATCGTGCCGTCGGCGATGCGCTGCAGCACCAGCGCGAGCTGCGCAGCCGACACCGGAATCGCGTCGATCTCGATGCCGTCGCGGTTCAGCTGCGACGAGACGTCGCCCATCAGCCAGTTCGCGGCGATCTTCGCGTTCGCGGCGCCCGCCTTCGCGACGACGGCCTCGAAGTACGCGGCCATCGCCTTGCTCGACGTCAGCACGCCCGCGTCGTACGCGGACACGCCGTACTCGGCGACGAAGCGCTGCTGCATCGCGGCCGGCAGCTCGGGCATGCCGGCCTGCACGCGCTCGACCCAGTCGCGGCCGATCACGAGCGGCATCAGGTCGGGATCGGGGAAGTAGCGGTAGTCGTGCGCGTCTTCCTTGCTGCGCATCGACTTCGTCTCGCGCGTGTCGGGGTCGTACAGGCGCGTTTCCTGCACGACCTCGCCGCCGTCCTCGATCAGCTCGATCTGGCGGCGCACTTCGTAGTTGATCGCATCTTCGAGGAAGCGGAACGAGTTCAGGTTCTTGATCTCGGCGCGCGTGCCGAACTTCTCCTGGCCGACCGGGCGCACCGACACGTTCGCGTCGCAGCGGAACGAGCCTTCCTGCATGTTGCCGTCGCAGATGCCGAGCCATACGACCAGCCCGTGCAGCGCCTTCGCGTATGCGACGGCCTCGGCCGCGCTGCGCATTTCCGGCTCGGTGACGATCTCGAGCAGCGGCGTGCCCGCGCGGTTCAGGTCGATCCCCGTCATCCCCGCATAGTCTTCGTGCAGCGACTTGCCGGCGTCCTCCTCGAGGTGCGCGCGGGTCAGGTTGATGGTCTTTTCATAGGCCGGCTTGCCGGCCTTCTCGTTGGCCGGCACCTGGATCGTGATCGTGCCGCCCTGCACCACCGGAATCTCGTACTGGCTGATCTGATAGCCCTTCGGGAGATCCGGATAGAAGTAGTTCTTGCGCGCGAAGATGCTGCGCGGCGCGATGGTCGAGCCGATCGCGAGGCCGAAGCGGATCGCGCGCTCGACCGCGCCGCGGTTCAGCACCGGCAGCACGCCCGGCAGCGCGAGGTCGACCGGGCAGGCCTGCGTGTTCGGCTCGGCGCCGAACTGCGTCGACGCGCCCGAGAAAATCTTCGAGACGGTCGACAGTTGCGCGTGCGTCTCGAGACCGATCACAACTTCCCATTGAGTAGCCATGTTCATGCCTCCCGCCGAGCCGCCTCAAGGGAGGCATGCGCCCCCTCGGGGGGCAGCGAACAAAGTGAGCGTGGGGGCTCATTCCCCACCCCTGCCGGAACTTGCTTGTGCCAGTCGGTCGCACGCTGGAACGCGTCGGCGACCTGCAGCATCCGGGCTTCGTTGAAATAGTTGCCGATGATCTGCAGACCGACCGGGCGCTTCGCGTTCGCGCCGGCGCCGAAGCCGCACGGCACGCTCATGCCGGGCAGGCCCGCGAGGCTCACCGACAGCGTGTAGACATCGGCCAGGTACATCTGCACCGGATCGTCGCCCTTCGCGCCGAGATCCCACGCGACCGTCGGCGATGCCGGCCCCATGATCACGTCGCAGGACCTGAACGCTTCCTGGAAATCCTGCGCAATGATGCGGCGGATCTTCTGCGCCTGCAGGTAGTACGCGTCGTAGTAGCCGTGCGACAGCACGTAGGTGCCGACCAGGATCCGGCGCTTCACCTCGGCGCCGAAGCCTTCGGCACGCGACTTCTTGTACATGTCGAGCAGGTCGCCGTACTGCGCGGCGCGGTGGCCGTAGCGCACGCCGTCGAAACGCGACAGGTTCGACGAGGCCTCGGCCGGCGCGATCACGTAATAGACGGGGATCGACAGCTCGGTCTTCGGCAGCGACACCGGCACGAGCGTCGCGCCGAGCGCTTCATACTGCTTGAGCGCCGCGTCGATCGTCGCGCGCACGTCGTCGGCGAGACCGTCGCCGAAATACTCGTTCGGCAGGCCGATGCGCAGGCCGGCGAGCGGCTTGCCCGCGTCGTTGCCGGCCGCCCACGGCTGGCCGAGGTGGCGCGTGAAGTCCTCGTCGTCGCGCTCGAGGCTCGTCGAGTCGCGCTCGTCGAAGCCGGCCATCGCGTTGAGCAGCAACGCGCAGTCGGACGCGCTCTGCGCCATCGGGCCGCCCTGGTCGAGCGACGACGCGAACGCGATCATCCCGTAGCGCGACACGCGGCCGTAGGTCGGCTTGATGCCGGTCACGCCCGCGAACGACGCCGGCTGGCGGATCGAGCCGCCGGTGTCGGTGCCGGTCGCGGCCGGCGCGAGGCGCGCGGCGACGGCGGCCGAGCTGCCGCCCGAGCTGCCGCCCGGCACCGCGTTCGTGTCCCACGGGTTCTTCACCGCGCCGAACGCCGAATTCTCGTTCGACGAGCCCATCGCGAACTCGTCCATGTTGGTCTTGCCGAGCGTGACCATGCCGGCCGCCTGCAGGCGGGCAACCACGGTCGCGTCGAACGGGCTTTCGTAGTTCGCGAGCATCTTCGAGCCGGCGGTCGAGCGCCAGCCGCGCGTGACGAACACGTCCTTGTGCGCGATCGGCAGGCCGGTCAGCGCGCCGCCCGCGCCGCGCGCGAGCTCGGCGTCGGCGGCCTTCGCCTGCGCGAGGGTGAGGTCGGCATCGACGTGGACGAACGCGTTCAGGTCGCGCGCGGCGTCGATCCGTTTCAGATAGTGCTGCGCGAGCTCGACGGCCGAGCATTCCTTGGCGGCGAGCGCGGCGCGCAGTTCGGTCAGGCTTTTTGCGTGCATGAGGTGTTTTCCTGGGAATTCTGGGTGGCGCGCGGCGCGAGGGCGGCCGGCGCGCTGGTCGTCGAACGCTTACTCGATCACCTTCGGCACGAGATAGAGGCCGTCCTGGACGGCCGGCGCCGAGCGCTGGTTGTCGTCGCGATTCACGACTTCCGTGACGGCGTCGTCGCGCAGGCGCTGCGCGACTTCCTGGATATGTTCGATCGGGTGCGCGAGCGGCTCGATGCCGGCGGTATCGACCGCCTGCATCTGCTCGACGAGGCCGAAGAAATCGTTGAGCTGGCCGAGCGTGTGCTCGGCGTCGGCGTCGGCCATTTCGAGTCGCGCGAGGTGCGCGATGCGTTTCACATCGGTCAGGGTAAGGGCCATGCGATCACCGGAAAACAAGGCTGCGCGGCGCGCGAAAGACGGCGCCGCGGCGGGGGTTGAAGGGTGCGATCCCACCCTCAAAAATCGGGGCCGAAGCGGCAAAAATACCGCCCGTTTCGATTCAAATACCGAGAAATTATAAGGTATCATTACGCGTTCGACCCAAACCCGGCAGCCTTTCCCGCACCGTTTCGCCCCGCTTCGGCAAGCCGTGCGTGCTTCAAGCGACCGCCGGTAGACTTCACACCCAGCTTCGAGCGCCGCGGCGGCCGTTCCCGCCACGATCCGAGGCTGTTATTTTTTCCGCTGCCGCCCTCAGCGTTCGCGATACAGGGCCGGCCCAGAGCGAAACAGGATTCTGAATGTTCGGTTTTTTGCGCAGCTACTTCTCCAACGATCTGGCGATCGACCTCGGCACCGCAAACACCCTGATCTACATGCGCGGCAAAGGCATCGTGCTCGATGAGCCGTCCGTCGTGTCGATTCGCCAGGAAGGCGGCCCCAACGGCAAGAAAACGATCCAGGCGGTAGGCAAGGAAGCCAAGCAGATGCTCGGCAAGGTGCCGGGCAACATCGAGGCGATCCGCCCGATGAAGGACGGCGTGATCGCCGACTTCACCGTCACCGAGCAGATGATCAAGCAGTTCATCAAGACGGCCCACGAGTCGCGCATGTTCTCGCCGTCGCCGCGCATCATCATCTGCGTGCCGTGCGGCTCGACCCAGGTCGAGCGCCGCGCGATCAAGGAAGCCGCGCACGGCGCCGGCGCCTCGCAGGTCTACCTGATCGAGGAGCCGATGGCGGCCGCGATCGGCGCGGGCCTGCCGGTCTCGGAAGCGACCGGCTCGATGGTCGTCGACATCGGCGGCGGCACCACGGAAGTCGGCGTGATCTCGCTCGGCGGCATCGTGTACAAAGGCTCGGTGCGCGTCGGCGGCGACAAGTTCGACGAGGCGATCGTCAACTACATCCGCCGCAACTACGGGATGCTGATCGGCGAGCAAACCGCCGAAGCGATCAAGAAGGAAATCGGCTCCGCGTTCCCGGGCTCGGAAGTCAAGGAAATGGAAGTGAAGGGCCGCAACCTGTCGGAAGGCATTCCGCGCAGCTTCACGATCTCCAGCAACGAAATCCTCGAAGCGCTGACCGATCCGCTGAACCAGATCGTGTCGTCGGTGAAGATCGCGCTCGAACAGACGCCGCCGGAACTCGGCGCCGACATCGCCGAGCGCGGGATGATGCTGACGGGCGGCGGCGCGCTGCTGCGCGACCTCGACCGCCTGCTCGCGGAAGAGACCGGCCTGCCGGTGCTCGTCGCGGAAGACCCGCTCACCTGCGTCGTGCGCGGTTCGGGCATGGCGCTCGAACGCATGGACAAGCTGGGCAGCATCTTCTCGTACGAGTGATCGTCTAGGCAGTCCCGCTTGACATGACGCACTCGCGGCGTGGCCGGCTCGCTCGCTCAGATCGAACCGCCGCGCCGTTTGCGCGTCTGAGCATCATTTAACCGATCACACGCGCCCGGCGCCGACCATGGAATACAGTCCGCCGCCCCTCTTCAAGCAAGGTCCGCCCGCGCTCGCGCGGCTCATCTTCTTCGTCGCCCTCGCCATCGCGCTCCTCGTGTCGGACGCGCGCTTCAGCACGCTCGAAATCGTCCGCGGCGTGCTCGGCACCGTGCTGTACCCGCTGCAGCGCGCGGCGCTCGTGCCGCGCGACCTGTTCATGGGCGCGGCCGACATCGCCGTCACCGGCGCATCGCTGCGCCACGAGAACGACCAGCTCCGCAAGCGCAACCTGCAACTGTCGACGCAGGCCAACCAGGCCGCCGTGCTCGCGCAGGAGAACGCGCACCTGCGCGCGGTGCTCGAACTGCGCCAGCACATCGCGACGCAGTCGACGCCCGTCGAGATCCAGTACGACACCAGCGACCCGTTCACGCAGAAGATCGTGATCGGCCAGGGCACGCAGCAAGGCATCCAGGACGGCGCGCCGGTCGTCAGCGAGGACGGCGTGATCGGCCAGGTCACGCGCACCTTCCCGCTGCAGGCCGAAGTCACGCTGATCACCGACCGCGATCTCGCGATTCCCGTGCAGGTGCTGCGCACCGGCCTGCGCAGCGTGATCTACGGCACGCCGAAGGGCGACTCGCTCGACCTGCGCTTCGTGCCGACCAGCGCCGACCTCGTCGTCGGCGACGAACTCGTCACGAGCGGCCTCGACGGCGTCTATCCGCCGGGCCTGCCGGTCGCGAAGGTCGTGCGCGTCGACAAGCTCGCCGATACGGCCTTCGCGCGCGTGACCTGCGCGCCGGTCGCGGCGGTGCGCGGCGCGCGGCAGATGCTCGTGCTGCATTACCAGAACGACATCCCGCCGCGCCCGGCCGAGCCCGACCCGGCCGCCGACAAGAACGCGAAGGGCGGCAAGAAGGCCGCGAAAGCCGCCGCGAAGGGCGACAAGAGCGACAAGGCCGACAAGGCGGCCGACGCGAACGCGAAGCCGGCCGCCGGCGCGAAGCCCGCGCCCGCGACGCCTGCCGCGCCCGGCAAGCCCGCCGCCGCACCCGCGAAGCCCGCGGCCGGGCAAACAGGAGCCCCGCGATGAATCGCCCGCAATACATCCTGCAGCCGGTCAATCCGTACTTCATCGTCTTCAGTCTCGCCGCCGCGTTCCTGCTGAACCTGATGCCGTGGGGCCGCCTGCCCGGCGTGCCCGACTTCGTCGCGCTCGTGCTGCTGTTCTGGAACATCCACCAGCCGCGCAAGGTCGGGATGGGCGTCGCGTTCGCGCTCGGCATCCTGATGGACGTGCATGACGCCGGGCTGCTCGGCGAGCATGCGCTCGCCTACACGCTGCTGTCGTACGGCGCGATCACGATCCACCGCCGCGTGCTGTGGATGCCGATCGGCGTGCAGGTGCTGTACGTGACGCCGCTGCTCGTCGTCGCGCAGCTCGTGCCGTTCGTGATCCGCCTCGTCATGGGTGCCGCATTCCCCGGCTGGCGCTACCTCGTCGACGGCTTCGTCGAGGCCGCGCTGTGGCCGATCGCGAGCCACCTGCTGCTGATGCCGCAGCGCCGCCCGGTCGACCCGGACGATACGCGCCCGATCTGAGGCCGGGGCCGACCTTGACCACCGGCTCGGCCAGACGGCGCCCTTCACTTGCGGCCCTGCGCGCGATTTTCGGCATTCGCGCCGGCGTTGCGCATGTAAACCGACCCTAGCATGACCGAATTCAACGACACTCAACAGCAGCTCTCGAAGTTCCGCCTGCGCGTCGCGGCGGCGGGCGTGTTCGTGTTCGTCTGCTTCGGGCTGCTCGCGAGCCGCTTCTTCTACCTGCAGCTGATGCAGCACGGCAAATACGCGCTGCAGGCCGAGGAAAACCGCATCTCGGTCGCGCCGATCGTGCCGAACCGCGGGATCATCACCGACCGCAACGGCGTGATCCTCGCGAAGAACTATTCGGCGTATACGCTCGAGATCACGCCGTCGAAGCTCGACGACACGCTCGACAACACGATCGACAAGCTCGCCGAGATCATCCCGATCGATGCGCGCGATCGCCGCCGCTTCAAGAAGCTGCAGGAAGACTCGAAGAACTTCGAGAGCCTGCCGATCCGCACGCGCCTCACCGACGCCGAAGTCGCGCGCTTCACCGCGCAGCGCTACCGCTTCCCCGGCGTGGACGTGCGCGCGCGCCTGTTCCGCCAGTATCCGCTCGGCATGACGGCCGCGCACGTGATCGGCTATATCGGCCGGATCTCGAAGCGTGACCAGGACCGCATCGACGCGATGAGCGACGACAACGACAGCGATCCGGAAAACTACGATCCGCGCCGCGACGCGAACAACTACAAGGGCACCGACTACATCGGCAAGATCGGTGTCGAGCAGAGCTACGAGACCGACCTGCACGGGCTGACGGGCTTCGAGGAAGTCGAGGTGACGGCGGGCGGGCGGCCGGTGCGCACGCTGTCGCGCACGCAGGCGACGCCCGGCAACAACCTCGTGCTGTCGCTCGACATCGGGCTGCAGCAGGTCGCCGAGCAGGCGTTCGCCGGCAAGCGCGGCGCGCTCGTCGCGATCGAGCCGAAGACGGGCGACGTGCTCGCGTTCGTGTCGTCGCCGAGCTTCGACCCGAACTCGTTCGTCGACGGCATCGACCAGCAGACCTGGGACGAGCTCAACAACTCGCCCGACAAGCCGCTGCTGAACCGCCCGCTGCACGGCACCTACCCGCCCGGCTCGACGTACAAGCCGTTCATGGCGCTGGCGGGGCTGACGCTCGGCAAGCGCACGCCCGGCTGGGGCTTCCAGGATCCCGGCTACTTCACGTTCGGCGGCCACACGTTCCGCAACGACGTGCGCTCGGGCCAGGGCTGGGTCGACATGAACAAGGCGATCATGGTGTCGAACGACACCTACTTCTACATGCTCGCGCGCGATCTCGGCGTGAACGCGATCGCGAACTTCATGAAGCCGTTCGGCTTCGGCCAGATCACCGGCATCGACGTGCAGGGCGAGGCGCGCGGGATCCTGCCGTCGACCGACTGGAAGAAGAAGGCGTTCAAGAAGCCCGCGCAGCAGAAGTGGTTCGACGGCGAGACGATCAGCCTCGGGATCGGCCAGGGCTACAACTCGTTCACGATCCTGCAGCTCGCGCACGCGACCGCGACGCTCGCGAACAACGGCATCGTGATGAAGCCCCACCTCGTGAAGGAAGTCGAGGATCCGATCACGCGCGCGCGCCACCTGACCGTGCCGAAGGAAAGCGGCGTGATTCCGCTGAAGCAGGCCGACATCGACGTCGTGAAGCGCGGCATGGAGAACGTGATCGAGAACCCGTCGGGCACCGCGTACAAGGTGTTCCGCGGCGCGCCGTATCTCGCGGCCGGCAAGACCGGTACGGCGCAGGTGTTCTCGCTGCAGGGCTCCAACTACAAGGGCCATCTGCTCGCCGAGCACCTGCGCGACCATGCGCTGTTCATTGCGTACGCGCCGGTCGACCATCCGCAGATCGCGCTCGCGCTGATCGTCGAGAACGGCGGCTGGGGTGCGCAGGCCGCCGGCCCGATCGCGCGCCGCGTGCTCGACTTCTACCTCGTCGATCGCCAGAACCCGAACAACGAGGCCGCGGCCGTGGCCGCCGCGGCGTCGGCGACCGAGCCCGTCAATGCGCCGGTGATCGGCGACGCGAACAAGCCCGCCGCCATCGCGGCCGGCTTCACCGCACTGCCGCAGCCGGTCGTGCCGAGCGCGGCCAGCGCGGCGGACGCGGCATCGGCCGCATCCGCACCGGATGCATCGGGCGCGGCCGCCGCCAGTGCCGCGCAGCCGGCCGTCGCGAGCGCGGCCGCGCCGCGGCCCGCGAGCCTGCCGCCGATCCGGCGCCCGCACCGGCCGCGCCGGCCCGCCAGCGAAGCGCAGCCGCTCGCCGCCGCGCCGCGTGAAGACAACCCCCGTGCGACGCCCGCCCAGCAGGCGGCGAACGCCGGAACCGCTCATTAACGGAGAAAGGCATGCAATTCGACAAGCGCGCCTGGCTCGACAAGATCAAGCAGATGTTCGCGGGCTTCGACCGCCCGCTCGCGCTGATCGTGTTCCTGCTGCTGTGCGTCGGCATCGTCACGCTGTACAGCGCGAGCATCGACATGCCGGGCCGCGTCGAGGACCAGCTGCGCAACATCCTGCTGACGTTCGTGCTGATGTGGGTGATCGCCAACATCCCGCCGACGACGCTGATGCGCTTCGCGGTCCCGCTCTACACGTTCGGGGTCGCGCTGCTGGTCGCGGTCGCGCTGTTCGGGATGACCAAGAAGGGCGCGAAGCGCTGGCTGAACGTCGGCGTCGTGATCCAGCCGTCGGAGATCCTCAAGATCGCGACGCCGCTGATGCTCGCGTGGTACTACCAGCGCCGCGAAGGCGGCCTGCGCTGGTACGACTTCGTCGCCGCGTTCGGGATCCTGCTGGTGCCGGTCGGGCTGATCGCGAAGCAGCCCGACCTCGGCACGGGCCTGCTGGTGTTCGCCGCCGGCTTCTTCGTGATCTATCTCGCGGGCCTGTCGTTCAAGCTGATCGTGCCGGTGCTCGTCGCGGGCGTGATCGCGGTCGGCTCGATCGCGGTGTTCGAGGAGCGCATCTGCCAGCCGGAGGTGCAATGGCCGCTGATGCACGACTACCAGAAGCACCGCGTCTGCACGCTGCTCGACCCGACGTCCGACCCGCTCGGCAAGGGCTTCCACACGATCCAGGCGGTGATCGCGATCGGCTCGGGCGGCGTGCTCGGCAAGGGCTACCTGAAAGGCACGCAGGCGCACCTCGAATTCATTCCGGAAAAGCACACCGACTTCATCTTCGCGGTGTTCTCCGAGGAGTGGGGGCTCGCCGGCGGCCTCGTGCTGCTGACGCTGTACATGGCGCTGATCGCGCGCGGGCTGTATATCGCCGCGCAGGGTGCGACGCTGTTCGGCCGGCTGCTCGCAGGCTCGCTGACGCTCGCGTTCTTCGTCTATGCGTTCGTCAACATCGGGATGGTGAGCGGCGTGCTGCCGGTCGTCGGCGTGCCGCTGCCGTTCATGAGCTACGGCGGCACCGCGCTCACGACGCTCGGCATCGCGATCGGGATGATCATGAGCGTCGGCCGGCAGCGCAGGCTGATGAAGAGCTGAGCGCGCGGCCGCGGCCGGCGCGCCGGCCGTGCGCTCACTGCGGCGCCGCGCGCGGGCTTGCCTGCTCCGCGCCGCCGCCGCCCGATGCCGGCCCCTGGGCCTTGAGCCGCGCGCTCAGTTCCTTGAACTTCAGCCCGGCCGTCTCGTCGCCCTGCGCGGCCGCGGCCGCGTAATACGCGCGCGCGATGTTCAGGTTCTGCGTGACGCCGTCGCCGCCACGCTCGTAGAACGACGCGGTCACGTACTGCGCGGTCGGCTCGCCCGCGTCGGCCGCCTGCTTGTACCAGATGAACGCCTGCCGGTTGTCGCGCGGCGTACCGCGCCCGTCGAGGAACTGGTTCGCGAGCGACAGCTCGGCCTGCACATGACCCTGCTTCGCGGCCCGCAGGAACCAGCGGTGCGCCTCGGCCGGGTTGCGCGCGACGAACTCGCCGTCGTCGAACATCCGGCCGTACACGTACTGCGCGTGCGACATGTTCGCGTCGGCCGCGCGCCGGAGCCAGCGCAGCCCCTCTTCGACGTTCGCCGTCACGCCTTCACCAGTGAGCAGCATCATCGCGTAATTGAACTGCGCGAGACGATCGCCGCGCTCGGCCGCGTCGTGGAACTGGACCAGCGCCGCGCGGTAGTCGCCCGCGTTGTAGTCGGCGACCGCCGCCTGCGTCTCGTGCGCGGGATCGGGCTTCGGGTGCGGCGCATTCTGCGCGGCCGCCGCGACACAGACAGCCCACAGGCCGAGCGCCGCGCAGCGCCCGCCGATTCCCCGCGCGCCCGGGCTCGCGCAACACGCGCCGTCGCCGCCGTTCATGACCGCACCTCCTGCAGCGCCTGCCGCGTCGCGCGCAGCAGCCACGTCACGTCGGCCGACAGCGCGATCATCCGGTAGCCGGCGTCGCGATACGGTCGCGCGCTGGCCGCATCCGATGCATAGACGCCGACCGCGACGCCGGCCTGCCGGCCGGCCGCGAGCACGCGCGCGATCGCCGATTCGACGTCCGGATGGCGGACATCGCCGAGATGGCCGAGGCTCGCCGCGAGATCGGCCGGGCCGACGAACAGGCAGTCGACGCCGGGCGTCGCGGCGATCCGCTCGACTTCGTCGACACCTCTCGCCGACTCGATCTGCACGATCACCGCGACCTGCGCATTGGCCGTCAGCAGGTAATCGCGGCGCATCCCGAACGCGGCCGCGCGCACCATGCCCGCGACGCCGCGCAGCCCGTCCGGCGACTCGGGCGACGGAAAGCGCGTGAGCCGCACCGCGTGCGCGGCGTCGTCGGCCGTCTCGATGCCCGGAAACATCAGCGTGCGCGCGCCGGCGTCGAGCGCGCGCTTCACGAGCCACGGCTCGCGCCCCGGCACGCGCACGACGGGCTCGCTCGGCAAGTGCGCGGCGGCCAGCGCGCGCAGCTGCGACGCGACGTCGCGGCTGTCGTTCGGCGCGTGCTCCATGTCGATGCACAGCCAGTCGTAGCCCGCGTGCGCGAGCGCTTCCGCCGCGGCGTCGCTGCCGAGCGTGAGCCACAGCCCGTACAGCGGCTCGTCGCCGTCATGCAGACGTTGTTTCAGCGAATTGGTGAGCGTGCTCATCGATACGGCCTCCCGGCGGACAGGCAATCGAACGGAACAGGCAAGGAGAAGGCATGACGCGGCGGGCCGCCGCGCCCGACGAAGGACGCGTTTCGCGACGCCACGCAAGGATCATAGCGCGCCGTCGGATGAAATGTGGGGGAGGAGAAACCAGACGGCCCCGGCCGGGGCGCCGCCTGGCGGCAAGCGCGCGGCCGGCCGCGCGAAGCGGCGGCCCGGCGCGCGGCGATCGACTGCCGATCAACCGGCGATCAGCGGCCCGGCTGGCGCTCGACGTCGGCCCAGCAGTTCGGCGTTTCGTACAGCCGCACGCGCTCGAGGCGCAGGTTCACGCCGTAGTGCGCGTCGTAGACGTTCGCGAGGATGTCGAACGCGAGCGCCGCGAGGTTCTCGACGGTCGGGATCCGGTCGATCACGACGGTCTTGTGGTCGGCCATCTGCTCGAGGAACGAGCGCACCACTTCGTCGCGCGCGTAGACGAGGAACGCGTGGTCCCACTTGCTGACGAGATGCTCCATCGCGAGCGCCTTCACGTCGGCGAAATCCATCACCATGCCGCGATCGGGCGCCCCCTCGGTATCGACGAGATCGCCGCGCAGCGTGACTTCGAGCACGTAGCGATGCCCGTGCAGGTTCCTGCACTGGCTGCGGTGATCGGGAATGCGGTGGCCCGCGTCGAATTCGAGTTTTCGGGTAATCAGCACGATGTCAAAAGCCGTGGCTCAGGGAATGTTCAGATATTTGTGGGTCTGCATCGACAGGCGCCACTGCGGATGGCGCTTGCACCAGTCGATCGCGAGCTTCGTGTTCAGGTCGCGCGACGGGCCGTCCATCGGCTGGACCAGGAAGTACTCGAAGTCGAGCTTCGCGTAATCGGCGAGCCGCTGGTTGTCCTGCGGGATCACGACCTTCAGCTCGTTGCCCTTCGTGACGACGAGCGGCGCGTCGGCCTTCGGGCTCACGCAGATCCAGTCGATCGACTCGAGCACCGGCAGCGAGCCGTTGGTCTCGATCGCGATCTCGAAGCCTGCCGCGTGCAGCGCGTCGACGAGCGGCTGGTCGAGCTGCAGCATCGGCTCGCCGCCCGTGCAGACCACGAAGCGATGCGCCTCGCCGTCCGGCCACAGGCCCGCGATCGTCGCGACGAGCGCGTCGGCGTCCTTGAACTTGCCGCCGTTCTCGCCGTCGGTGCCGACGAAGTCCGTATCGCAGAAGCGGCACACGGCCTCCGCACGATCCTCTTCGCGGCCGGACCACAGATTGCAGCCGGCAAACCGGCAGAACACGGCCGGCCGGCCCGCATTCGCGCCCTCGCCCTGCAACGTGTAGAAAATTTCCTTGACCGCGTAAGTCATCGTGCTTCGTCCGGCTCGCGCCGCTCGTTGTCGATCAGAATCCGTTGTTCATTCACCGCGCCGCCATCCGCTTCACAGCGGCGCTTCGGTCACGCGTTCGCCCTTCAGGTAGGCCTCGTAGCCGCGCTTGCGCAGCTTGCAGGCCGGGCACTCGCCGCAGCCGAAGCCCCAGTCGTGCAGTTCCGCACGCTCGCCGACGTAGCAGGTATGCGTCTCGACGCGGATCAGCTCGACCAGCGCTTCGCCGCCGAGCTGTTCGGCGAGTTGCCAGGTCTGCGCCTTGTCGAGCCACATCAGCGGCGTCTCGAGCACGATGCGCGTGTCCATCCCGAGGTTCAGCGCGACCTGCAGCGCCTTCATCGTGTCGTCGCGGCAGTCGGGATAGCCCGAGAAATCCGTCTCGCACATCCCGCCGACCAGCACGCGCAGCCCGCGGCGATAGGCGATCGCCGCGGCGATCGTCATGAACAGCAGGTTGCGGCCCGGCACGAACGTGTTCGGCAGGCCGTTCGCCGCCGTCTCGATCTCGATCGTGCGCGTCATCGCGGTATCGCTGATCGCGCCGAGCACCGACAGGTCGATCATGTGATCGTCGCCGAGCCGGTCCGACCACTGCGGGAACTGCCGCTTCAGCGCTTCGCGCACGCCTTCGCGGCATTCGAGTTCGACGCGATGGCGCTGGCCGTAGTCGAAGCCGAGCGTCTCGACCGTCTGATAGCGTTCGAGGGCCCAGGCCACGCACGTGGCCGAGTCCTGGCCGCCGGAAAACAACACGAGCGCGCCGTCTTTAGCGTCTGTCCGAATCACCGTGATACTCCGTGAATGTGTAGGCTCGCGTCGCGCTGCGCCCGGTGGCCGGCTGCCGCCGGACGGCCCGACGCGTGCCGGCCTGCGCCGGCTCGACCAGTATAGGCAGCGCCTTCGGCCGCGAACGCGGCAGGCCGCTTATACCGCCCATTGCGCGCCATCGGTGTCGCGCTTGACGGCGACGCTGCGCGGGCGGCGCTGCCCGCGCCTGAAGCGATGCGCTAAGTCATTGAGCGGGCACGGATTTTATCATGCCGCCGCGAACGCTGCCGGGCACGCGAGGCCCGCCACAAACGAAAAACCCCAAGAACCTGACGATTCTTGGGGTTGGAACTGCTGGTGGCCTGGGACGGAATCGAACCATCGACACGCGGATTTTCAATCCGCTGCTCTACCAACTGAGCTACCGGGCCAACGAAGAAAAGCGATTATAGCGAGCCTCTTTGAACTGTACAAGTACTTTCGCAAAAAATTTTATGCGGCGCCTTCGGACGGCTTCTTGCCGAGCTCGACGCCGAGCTGCTTGAGCTTGCGATACAGGTGCGTGCGCTCGAGGCCGGTCTTTTCCGCGACGCGCGTCATGCTGCCGTTCTCGCGCGCGAGGTGATACTCGAAGTACGCGCGCTCGAACGCATCGCGCGCTTCGCGCAGCGGAATGTCGAACGGAATCGCCGCGGTCTGGCCGGCAAGGCCGAGCGCCGCGGCCACGTCGTCGCCGAGCGTCGGCAGCGCCGCGGCGGAAGCGACCGACGCCGGCCCTGCCGCCTGCCCGGCGCCGGCCTTCGCCGCCGCGTTCGCGGACACCGGCGCCGCGCCGCGCGCGAGGCCGTGCTCGACCGCCTTCAGCAGCTTCTGCAGCGCGATCGGCTTCTCGAGGAAATCGAGCGCGCCGATCTTGGTCGCCTCGACGGCCGTGTCGATCGTCGCATGCCCGGACATCATGATCACCGGCATCGTCAGCAGGCCCTGCGCCGCCCATTCCTTGAGCAACGTGACGCCGTCGGTATCGGGCATCCAGATATCGAGCAGCACGAGATCGGGCGCCTGATTCAGCCGGTATTCCCGCGCAGCCTGCGCGTTCTCCGCCGCCTCGACGACATGTCCTTCGTCGCTGAGGATCTCCGAGAGCAATTCCCGGATGCCCATTTCATCATCTACCACCAGGATGGTTGCCATTTACGCTGCCTTTGTCTGCACACTTGCTTTTGTCTTTGCCGGGGCCTGCTGACCCGAGGCCGGCCCGCCCTGCTCGGCGTCCGGCGCATCGCTCGCCATCTGCAGGAACAGGATCGACACCTGCGCACCCTCGACGGCCTCGCCGTGCATGCGGTTGCGCAGATCGATCCGCGCCCCGTGCTCGTCGACGATTTTCTTGACCGTGGCCAATCCGAGCCCCGTGCCCTTCGCCTTCGTCGTCACGTAAGGCTCGAACGCGCGGGTCAGGATGCGCGCCGGAAAACCGGGCCCGTTGTCGGACACGGTAAGACGTACCGCGACGCGCGTTTTGCCGTCGGCGTCGGGATCGCCATATTCTACTGTCTTGGTTTCGATCAACACACGCGGATGCTCGGACTCCGCGACCGAATCCTGCGCGTTCTGCAGCAGGTTGTGAATCACCTGGCGCAGCTGCGTCGCGTCGCCGCGGATCACCGGCAGCGATGCCGCGAGCTCCGCGACGATCGCGCTCTTGCCTTCGCCGACGCCATACAGCCCGAGCACCTCGCTCACCAGTTCGTTCAACTGCAGGTTCGCCAGCACCGCCGGCGGCGTGCGCGCGTATTCGCGGAAGTCGTCGACCATCCGCTTCATCGCGGCGACCTGGTTCACGATCATCGTCGCGCCGCGCTTGAGCACATCGGCATCGGCCGGCGCGAGCTTGTCCGACAGCTTCATCTGCAGGCGTTCGGCCGACAGCTGGATCGGCGTCAGCGGATTCTTGATCTCGTGCGCGAGCCGGCGCGCGACCTCGCCCCACGCGACCGAACGCTGCGCGGAGATCACGTCGGAGATGTCGTCGAACACGACCACGTAGCCCGAGGTCTGCGGATCGTCGGCCTGCCCGTCGACCGTCGACACCAGCCGCGTGCCGCGCACCAGCAGCGTCAGCGGCTCGGTCTCGCCCGGCACCTCGACCGCGAACTGCTGCTGCCAGTGGCCGTGGTTGCCGCTGCCGCTGTCGGCCGCTTCACGATCGGCGAACGCCTTGCGCACCATCGCGCCGAAGCCGGCGACCACGCCGATCTGGTCGAGCGTCGTGCCGATCAGCGAATTGAACGGCTGCCGGAAGATCCGCTCGGCGCCGCGATTGGCGGTCGTCAGCCGGAACTGGCGGTCGAGCACGAATACGCCGGCCGTCAGGTTCGCGAGAATGCTCTCGAGATAGGTCTTCGAATGCTCGAGCGCGACCCGGTTGCGCTCGACCGCGAGGCGCGCCTCGGACAACTGGCGCGTCATCGCGTTGAACGACTGCGTGAGGAAGCCGAGCTCGTCGCGCGTCTTGATCTCGCGCTTCGGCGTGTAGTCGCCTTCCGCGACTTCCTTGGTGCCCTGCGCGAGCAGGAACAGCGGCCGCGCGAGCTGCTGGCCGAGCGCAAGCGCGAGCATCATCGCGATGAAGGTCGCGAGGAACAGCGCGAGCGTCAGCGTGCCGATATACATCTTGCGCAGCCCGGTGCGACCGAGCGACTTCTCCTGGTATTCGCGGTACGCGCGCTGCACGGCGTCCGCGTTGTGCGCGAGCGTCGGCGGCACCGGCTGGGTCAGCTGCAGGAAGCGTTCGGCCGGCTGCAGCAGCGAGGTCGTCGCATCGGGAATCGGCCGCACGACGCGCAGCCGCAGCGCCCCCTTCGCGCCGTGCGCGCGCGGGTCGCCGTCGACTTCGCCTTCGATCGCCGCATATGCGCCATGCTCGCGCGCCTGGCTCAGCATCAGCGGGGTCGGCAGATCGTCCGGGATCAGCGCCGCGAAATTGCCCGATGCCTGCGCGACGATATGCAGGTCGGGCGCAGCGCCCGAGCCGGAGCGGCTCGGCTCGACGATCGTCGCATCCTGCACGCCGAACTGGTCGCGCAGGCGCAGCAGCGTCAGCGTCGTTCCGTTCGTGTTCGCGTCGACGCTCGCGAGCTGGTCGGACATCATGCGCGCCTTCGTCTGCAGGTCCGACAGCGACGCGTCGAGCATCCCGCGGCCGAGATTCAGGCCGGCCGTCAGCGCGGTCTCGACGTTCACGTCGAACCACGACTCGATGCTGCGCGACACGAACTGGTACGACACGATGTAGATGATGCCGCCCGGCACCACGCCGACGAGCGCGAAGAACACCGCGAGCTTCGCGAGCAGTCGCGTGCCGAACTTGCCCTTCCTGAGGCGCACGACGATCATCCCGATCAGGCCGAGCACGACCAGCAGGAATACGAGCGCGACCACGATGTTGGTCGCGTACAGCCACGAGTAGTAGCGGTCGAAGAATTCGGTGTTCGCGCTCGCGGCCGCGAGCAGCACGAGCAGCAGCAGCGCGGTGAACGCGACGGTCGAGACGATTACGCGAACGAGGAGGCTCTTCCCGCTGGCCGCGCGGCGCACTTTATTTAGCACGTTCGGTCACCGTGAAGTTGAAGCGCTTCCAGTCCGAGCCGAGCGTCCAGTCGCGGTTGTTCACCGCGTCGACCTGGAACGGCTTCGGCATCAGCGCCGTATCGAGCTGCATTCGCACCGACGCCGTATAGGTTTCGCCGGCGCGCACCTGGTTGCGTTCGATCACGTGCCACGACGTGACGTGCTTGACGACCGCGAGCGCATCCTTCAGCGTGCCGAAGCCGAGCTGCAGGCCGCCGGTCGACACGCGGTATTCGCGCGTAAGCGGCTGAAACGACAGACGGATCGTCTGCGACACCGACACCGGCTGCTCGTCGAACCAGTACCAGCGCGGGCGGCTCAGCTCGAAGTCGGTCGTGAAGTAAAGCGGGATGCCCTTGTTGACGGCATCCTCGAGGTTCGGGTTCAGCTCGAAATCGAAACGGGCATCAAGGCTCCAGCCGTTGCCGTCGGCCTGCAGCGACGCGCGCTGCACGGCAATCGATTCGGCGTGCGCCGGCCGCACGATGGCCACGCACAGCGTCAACGCGACCATCAGGACGGCCGCCAGCCGAAGTGGAAAAAGGTGTTTGATCGTCACCGTTTCTGAAACCGCGCGTAGAAAAATCCGTCGTGATCGGTGTTCTGGTCGAGTGCGCCGGCGGCCGCCCCTCCCCGCACTCCGTCCGGAACGGCACGCGGCAGCAGCTGGCCGGGCGCGTCCAATCGTACCGCATCTTCACAGGCCGCTTCAAACCAGCGCGCCTGCAATTCGCCCTCTTCGGGGAAGATCGAACAGGTCACGTAAAGCAGTTCGCCGCCCGGCTTCACGAGCGGCCACAGCGCGGACAGGATGCGGCGCTGTTCGGCGACGAGCGCCGCAATGTCGGCCTCGCGCCGCAGCCAGCGGATGTCGGGGTGACGCCGCACGATGCCGGACGCCGAACACGGCACGTCGGCCAGGATCCGGTCGAACGGCCGGCCGTCGTGCCACGCGTCGGGCGAGCCCGCATCGCCGACGCGCACGTCCGCCGCGAGCGACAGCCGCGCGAGGTTCTCGCCGATGCGCGTCGCGCGCGTCGCATCGCTTTCGAGCGCAACAACTTCCACGTCGGCCAGTTCGAGCAGGTGACCGGTCTTGCCGCCGGGCGCCGCGCACGCATCGAGCACACGCATGCCGTCGCGCGCACCGAGCCATTCGGCCGCGAGCTGCGCGCCGGCATCCTGCACCGACACGACGCCGTCGGCGAAGCCGGGGATGCGCTCGACCGGCAGCGCCGATGCGAGCCGCACCGCATGCCGGCCGATCGCGGCCGCTTCGATTCCATTCGCGCGCAACGTGTCGAGATACGCGTCGACGGTCGAACGGCGCGCGTTCACGCGCAGCGTCAGCGGTCCCTGGCGATCGCCGGCCGCGAGAATCGCCTGCCATGCGTCCGGCCATGCGCGCTTCACCGCGTCGATCCACCATGCGCGGTAATTCCAGCGCGCGACCGGATCGGCCTGCAGCGCCGCGACGAGCGCCTCGCGCTCGCGCAGGAAACGGCGCAGCACCGCGTTGACCATCCCCTTCGCGAACGCGCACTCGCGTCGCGCACCGATCGCCGTCACGGCCTGGTCGACGACGGTGAACGGCGGATACGCGGCTTCGTCGGCGGCATCGAGCAGCAGCGCGAGCGCGCCCGCCAGCACCGCGTGCACATGCGCCGGCGGCGCCTTGCTGACGAGCCGGCCGATCAGCCAGTCCGCGCTGCCGAGGCGACGCATCGTCCGATACGCGACGTCCTGCGTCGCGCCGCGCGCGAGCGCCTGCGCACCCGACGGCATCTGCGCGAACACCGCGGACAGCGCCGCCGGCAGCGCGGTGCCGTGCCGCACCGCGTCGACCGCCTGCGCAGCCGCGTCGAGCGCAAAGCCGAGCGAATCGGGTGCGACGCGCAGCACGGACAGGCGCGCGTGACGGCCGGAAGAAGACGGAGCGGAGGAACGGGTTCGTGTCATCGGATCGAATTCGGCAAGCGGCGGGAGCCGGACGGCCGCGCGGCCGCCACGATCCCAAACCGCGCATTGTAGCGTGGCGTCATGCGGCCCCTTTGTGGCGCGCACAAATGAAACACCCCGCAGCGCGAAGCGTGCGGGGTGGCGGGGTGGCGGGGCGAGCGCGGCGGGCGCCGCGCGACGCGCGATGCTCAGTCGAAGCGGCCGGTGCGCGCCATCTCCATCAGCCGCGCGATGCGCTCCTCGGTGGCCGGGTGCGTGGAGAACAGGTTCTGCAGGCCGCCGCCGTGAAGCGGGTTCATGATCATCATCTGCGCGGTGGCCGGATGCTGCTCGGCCGCCTGGAACGGAATGCCCGCCGCATAGCGATGAATCTTGTCGAGCGCGGTCGCGAGCGCCTGCGGATCGCCGGAGATCTGCGCGCCGCCGCGGTCGGCCTCGAACTCGCGCGCGCGCGAGATCGCCATCTGGATCAGCGCGCCGGCGATCGGCGCGAGCAGCGCGACCGCGATGCCCGCGATCGGGTTGGCCGGCCGGCCGTTCTCGTCACGCCCGCCGAAGAACATCGCGAAGTTCGCGAGCGCCGAGATCGCGCCGGCCATCGTCGCGGTGATCGTCGAGATCAGGATGTCGCGGTGCTTTACGTGCGCGAGCTCGTGCGCCATCACGCCGCGCATCTCGCGCTCGGACAGCACGCGCAGGATGCCGGTCGTCGCGGCGACGGCCGCGTGCTCGGGGTTGCGGCCCGTCGCGAACGCGTTCGGCGCGTCTTCGTTGATCAGGTAGACGCGCGGCATCGGCAGGTTCGCGCGGGTGGCCAGCTCGCGCACCATCCGGTAGAACTGCGGCGCCGTGTTCTCGTCGACCTCCTGCGCGTTGTACATGCGCAGCACCATCTTGTCGGAGAACCAGTACGAAAAGAAATTCATGCCGAGCGCGAACAGCAGCGCGATCGTCATGCCTCGCGAACCGCCGATCATCCCGCCGATCACGATGAACAGGGCCGTGATCGCGGCCATCAGCATCGCCGTTTTGACCCAATTGAACATACCTACTCCTTATCCGGGGACCCGTCGCGCCTCACAGGGCGCGACGGAAAATTGTAAGCGATCTGTTAGATAAGGGCTTGCCGGAAAAATTCAATCTCAGCGTTGCGACGCGGCCAGACGGAGGCCAAGCCCGACAAAAGCGCTGCCGACCGTGCGGTCGAGCCACTTCTTGACGCCCGGCTTGCCGGAAAAACGCTGCGTGACGCTGCCCGCAACCCACGCGACCAGACTCGTCCAGATCGTGCTCATCACGACGAACACCGCGCCGAGGGTCAGGAACGCCAGCGCCTTGTGCGGGCTGTCGGCCGACACGAACTGTGGGAAGAACGACACGAAGAACAGCACCACCTTCGGATTCAGCACGTTCGTCCAGAATCCCTGCATGAACAGCTGCCGCAGCGGCTTTGCGGCAGCGACCTGCGCCGCGGCCGCGCCCGGCGCCGGCTGCTTCGCGAAAACCATCCGCACGCCGAGATAGATCAGGTACGCGGCGCCGACCAGCTTGATCACCGTGAACGCGGCCGCCGACGCCGCGAGCAGCGCGGTCAGGCCGAACGCGCACGCGAGCGCATGCACGCAGCAGCCGGCCGAGATGCCGAACGCCGACATCAGCCCCGCGCCGCGCCCCTGTGCGACGCTGCGGCCGACGATATAGGCCGTGTCGGGGCCGGGCGTGATGTTCAGCAGGAATACCGCGAGCAGGAAGAAGCCGAAATGGGTGATGCCAAGCATGGAGACCTCGAAACCGGGAAGCGCAGGGAAATTCTACGCGCGCCCGCCGCGCCGCGCGACTCGGCCGGACGGCCGATGGCGCGCGGCGTGCAAAGCGTGTCGAATGGCGCTCAGGACGCGTCGGGCAGCGCGAAACGCTGGCCTGCGACCAGCGCGGAGCCGGCCAGGAATTCGCGCGCGGGCAGGCGCTTGCCGCCCGGTTTCTGCAGCTGCGTCACGCGCAGCGCGCCGCTGCCGCAGGCGACGATCACGCCGTCCGCCGATGCTTCGACGATCGTGCCCGGCGCCGCGTCGCCGCGCGCCGCCGCGGGCTCCGCCGCCCACAGCTTGATCGCCGCGCCGTCGAGCGTCGCGACGCCGCCCGGGAATGGATCGAACGCGCGCACCTGGCGTGCGAGCACGTCGGCCGGCTTGCGCCAGTCGAGCGCCGCTTCGTGCTTGCCGATCTTTTCCGCGTAGGTCACGCCGTCGGCCGGCTGCGGCGTCGCCGCCAGCGCGCCGTCGCGCTCGAGCCGCGCGAGCGCGTCGACGATCAGCCGCGCGCCGTCGGCGGCCAGCCGGTCGTGCAGGGTCGCGGTCGTATCGTCGCCCGCGATCGCGATGCGCGATTCCTGGATCATCGCGCCGGTGTCGAGGCCCGCGTCCATCTGCATCAGCGTGACGCCGGTCTCGGCGTCGCCGGCCTCGATCGCGCGGTGGATCGGCGCGGCGCCGCGCCAGCGCGGCAGCAGCGACGCGTGGATGTTGATGCAGCCGTGGCGCGGGATGTCGAGCACTTCCTGCGGCAGCAGCAGCCCGTAGGCGGCGACCACCATCACGTCGTGCGGCGTCGAGCGCAGCAGCTCGATCGCGTCGGCCGCTTCCGCCGGGTACTTGCCGGCGCGACGCAGCGACGGCGGCTGCGCGACGGGCATCCCGTGCTCGACGGCATAGCGCTTCACGGCGCTCGCCTGCAGCTTCATCCCGCGCCCGGCAGGGCGATCGGGCTGGGTGAGGACGAGCGGCACCGGGAAGCCGGCCTCGTGGATCGCGGCCAGCGCGGCCGCGGCGAATTCCGGCGTGCCGGCAAAAATCACGCGCAACGTATGGGTCATGACAGCGTTCGGGGTCGGGCAGGAGGAACGCGTCACATCGCGCGTTCGAGTTTCTTCATCTTCGTCTTGATGCGGCTCTGCTTGAGCGGCGACAGGTATTCGACGAACACGCGCCCCATCAGGTGATCCATTTCGTGCTGCACGCACACGGCGAGCAGGCCTTCGCAGTCGAGCTCGAAGGTCTCGCCCTGCTCGTTGAGCGCGCGCACGCGCACATGGTCGGGGCGCTCGACTTCGTCGTAGATGCCGGGCACCGACAGGCAGCCTTCCTCGTAGACCTGCTTCGCGTCGCTCGACCAGATGATCTCGGGATTGATGAACGCGCGCAGTTCGTTCTTCTCCTCGGATACGTCGATCACGATCACGCGCTCGTGCACGTCGACCTGGGTGGCCGCGAGGCCGATGCCCGGCGCGGCGTACATGGTCTCGGCCATGTCGGCGACGAGCTTGCGGATCCGGTCGTCGACCTTGTCGACGGGCTTGGCGACCTTGTGCAGCCGCTTGTCGGGGTAATGAAGGATGTTCAGCAAAGCCATGGCGTTCGGTATTCGGTGGAGCGGCGTGCCGCATCGGCCATCCGGCCGGCTGGCGCCGTCGCCGCGATGCAATGAAGATGAGGCGGATGCGCGGCGAATCAATGCCGCGGATCGCGCCTCCTGCAACCGGCCGGGCGCCTGCGCGCACGGCCTCGTCGAGTATTTCGGATGATGAAAATTTTATCATGGCGACACGCCGTGCGCTGGCCGCCGCATTCGAGGGACGCCTCATGTCGCCGCAAGCGCTGACCACCGGCGAGCTGCGCGCGTGGCTGCAACTCGCGCACTCGCCCGGCCTCCCGCCCGCCGCGCTGCATGCGCTGCTCGATGCGTTCGGCTCGCCGGCGGCGCTGCTGCGCGCGTCCGATCGCGCGATCGCCGCCGCGAGCAGCCCGGCCGCCGCGCAGGCGGTACGCGCCAGCGAACGCGACGAGCTCGACGCCTGCACCGATGCGGCGCTCGCGTGGCTCGACGCACCGGGCAACGCGCTCGTCACGCTCCACGATCCCGCCTATCCGGCGCGGCTGCGCGATCTGCACGACCCGCCGCCGCTGCTATATGTAAAGGGGCGGCTCGATCTGCTGCATGCGCGCGGTTTCGCCGTCGTCGGCAGTCGCCATGCGACGCCGCAGGGGCTCGCCGACGCGACGCGCTTCGCGCGCACGCTGTCCGACGCGGGGCTTGCGATCGTGTCGGGCCTCGCGCTCGGCATCGACGGAGCCGCGCATCAGGGGGCGCTGGATGGCCGCTCGGGCACGATCGCGGTCATCGCGACGGGCGCCGATCTCGTCTATCCGGCGCGGCACCGCGCCCTCGCGCATGCGGTCGCCGCGCGCGGCGCCATCGTGTCCGAATGGCCGCTCGGCACGCCGGCCCGCGCGTCGCACTTCCCGCAGCGCAACCGGCTGATCGCGGCGCTCGCGATCGGCGTGCTCGTCGTCGAGGCCGCGCCGCGGTCGGGCTCGCTGATCACCGCGCGGCTCGCGAACGAACTGGGGCGCGACGTGTTCGCGATACCGGGCTCGATCCACGCGCCGCTCGCGCAGGGCTGCCATGCGCTGATTCGCGACGGCGCGAAGCTGACCGCGACGCCGCTGGATGTGCTCGAGGAATACCGGATGGGCGAGACGAAGGCTTGCAGCGCGAATGAGGCCGGCGGTTCCGGCGGCGATGGAGCCGCGGCCGACTCATTCGGGTCCTGCTCCACCGCGAGCATCGCTCGCGGCGCCGAAAAGGCTTACCACGCCGCGGCCGGCGCCCCGCCCCTACCCGCCACTGCCGCGCCGCCCGCCCTGCCCGACGACCCTACCGAGCAAGCCGTGCTGGCCGCATTGGGATACGGCCCCGTTACTTACGAATGGCTGGCCGACCACAGCGGCCTGCCCGACGACGACCTGCACCGTGCGCTGCTCGCGCTGGAACTGGCCGGCCACGTCGCGCCGCTTCCCGGCGGACGCTTCGCCCGGCTTGACGCCGTGCCAACCCCGCCCGCACCGGGCGTGCTACAGTCCCCCGCATAGTGGCGGCCGCGCCGCCGACGACATACCAAGGAACACCATGCCCGCGCTGAATCTCGACATCGATGCGGATCGGATCGCCGAGCGTCTCGCCGATCCGGGCACGCTGCTCGTCGCCTGCCTGTGCGCCGAGTGGTGCGGCACCTGCCGCGACTACCGGACCACCTTCGACCAGCTCGCCGACGCACATCCCGACGCCTGCTTCGCCTGGATCGACATCGAAACCCATGCCGACCAGCTCGACGACCTCGACGTCGAAAACTTCCCGACGATCCTGATCGAGGACGCGAACACCGCGCGCTTCTTCGGCACGGTGCTGCCGCACGCGGCGATCGTCGAGCGGATGCTGACCGACCTGGCCGCCGTGCCCGGCGTGCAGCACGCACCGAAATTGCGCAACGTGCTGAACGTCGCGGCCTGAACCCGCGCGCCGGCAGGCGGTTTTTCGCGCATTTGCGCCGCCCGCCGCGCCGGGCGCTTGCCGCCGCTGCGGCCCCCCTCTATGATGAGCCGCTTTTTGCACGCCGAGCCGCCGTCGCGACGGCGTGTGCTATAAAGCCGTCGTAAAAGGGACCCACGCCGGCGAACCCGGTCTACCAACACACACCTGTCATGTCCAAAGCACTGATCATTGCGGAAAAGCCTTCTGTCGCGAACGACATCGCGCGCGCTTTGGGCGGCTTTACCAAGCATGACGAATACTTCGAGAGCGACGAATACGTCCTTTCGTCCGCTGTCGGCCATCTGCTGGAAATCGCCGCTCCGGAAGAGTACGAGGTCAAGCGCGGGAAGTGGAGCTTCGCGCATCTGCCCGTCATCCCCCCGCATTTCGACCTGAACCCGATCGCAAAAAGCGAGTCGCGCCTCAAGGTGCTCACCAAGCTGATGAAGCGCAAGGACGTCGACCGCCTGATCAACGCATGCGACGCGGGGCGCGAGGGCGAGCTGATTTTCCGCCTGATCGTGCAGCACGCGAAGGCCAAGCAACCGGTCCAACGCCTGTGGCTGCAGTCGATGACGCCGCAGGCGATCCGCGACGGTTTCGCGCACCTGCGCAGCGACAGCGACATGCAGCCGCTCGCCGACGCCGCACGCTGCCGCTCGGAAGCCGACTGGCTCGTCGGGATCAACGGCACCCGCGCAATGACCGCGTTCAACAGCAAGGGCGGCGGCTTCTTCCTGACCACGGTCGGTCGCGTTCAGACGCCAACCTTGTCGATCGTCGTCGAACGTGAGGAGAAAATCCGCCGCTTCGTCCCGCGCGACTACTGGGAAGTGAAGGCCGAATTCGCCTGCGCGGGCGGCTTCTACGAGGGCAAGTGGTTCGACCCGAAATTCAAGCGCGACGAATTCGACCCCGAGAAGCGCGATTCGCGTCTGTGGAGCCTGCCGGCGGCCGAAACGATCGTCGCCGCATGCCGCGACCAGCTCGGCACGGTCACCGAGGAATCGAAGCCGTCGACGCAACTGTCGCCGCTGCTGTTCGACCTGACCAGCCTGCAGCGCGAGGCGAACAGCCGCTTCGGCTTCTCCGCGAAGAACACGCTCGGCCTCGCCCAGGCGCTGTACGAAAAGCACAAGGTGCTGACCTACCCGCGTACCGACGCGCGCGCGCTGCCGGAGGACTACATCTCGACCGTGAAGTCGACGCTCGAGATGCTCAAGGAGAGCCACAACTACCTGCCGCACGCGAAGCAGGTGCTCGACAAGGGCTGGGTGAAGCCGAACAAGCGGATCTTCGACAACTCGAAGATCAGCGACCACTTCGCGATCATCCCGACGCTGCAGGCGCCGAAGTCGCTGTCCGAGCCCGAGCAGAAGCTGTACGACATGGTCGTGAAGCGCTTCCTCGCGGTGTTCTTCCCGGCGGCTGAATTCCGCGTTACGACGCGGATCACCGAAGTCGTCGGCCATCACTTCAAGACCGAAGGCAAGGTGCTCGTCGAGCCGGGCTGGCTGCAGGTGTACGGCCGCGACGCCGAAGGCGCGGACGCGAACCTCGTGCCGGTGCAGAAGGACGAGAAGGTGAAGACGGACGAGATCGCCGCCGTCGCGCTCGTGACGAAGCCGCCCGCACGCTACTCGGAAGCGACGCTGCTGTCGGCGATGGAAGGCGCGGGCAAGCTGGTCGAGGACGACGAACTGCGCGAGGCGATGGCCGCGAAGGGCCTGGGCACGCCGGCCACGCGCGCGGCGATCATCGAAGGGCTGCTCGGCGAGAAATACCTGGTGCGCGAAGGTCGCGAGCTGATCCCGACCGCAAAGGCCTTCCAGCTGATGACGCTGCTGCGCGGGCTGGGCGTGAAGGAACTGACCGCGCCCGAACTCACCGGCGAATGGGAATACAAGCTGTCGCAGATGGAGCGCGGCAACCTCGGGCGCGATGCGTTCATGCAGGAAATCGCCCGCATGACGCAGCAGATCGTCAAGCGCGCGAAGGAATACGATTCCGACACGATCCCCGGCGATTACGCGACGCTCGAGACGCCGTGCCCGAACTGCGGCGGCCAGGTGAAGGAAAACTATCGCCGTTTCGCGTGCACGAAGTGCGACTTCTCGATCTCGAAGATCCCGGGCAGCCGGCAGTTCGAGATCGCGGAAGTCGAGGAACTGCTGCAGAAGAAGGAAATCGGGCCGCTGTCCGGTTTCCGCAGCAAGATGGGCCGGCCGTTCTCCGCGATCCTCAAGCTGTCGTTCGACGACGAGACGAAGAACTACAAGCTCGAGTTCGACTTCGGCCAGGACCAGGGCGGCGAGGAAGGCGAGGCGCCCGACTTCTCCGCGCAGGAACCGGTCGGCGCGTGCCCGAAGTGCAAGGGCCGCGTGTTCGAGCACGGGATGAGCTACGTGTGCGAACACTCGGTCGCGAACCCGAAGACCTGCGACTTCCGCTCGGGCAAGGTGATCCTGCAGCAGGAAATCACGCGCGAGCAGATGGGCAAGCTGCTCGCCGACGGCCGCACCGACCTGCTGCCGAACTTCAAGTCGTCGCGCACCGGCCGCAACTTCAAGGCGTTCCTCGTGAAGCAGCCGGACGGCAAGATCGGCTTCGAGTTCGAGAAGAAGGAACCGAAGGCGGCCGCCGCGAAGAAGACGGCGAAATCGGCGACGAAGGATGCCGAAACCGTGACGGAAGGCGCAGAAGAGAAACCGGCCCTGGCTCGCAAGACCGCCGCGCGCAAGACGACGACGCGCAAGACGGGCTCCTGACGGCCGGCCTCGGCAAACGGCCATAAAAAAACGCGGATCGATCGCTCGATCCGCGTTTTTTCTTTTGCGCTGCCCGGGCGCGACGCGCGCCGCCCGGCCGTCGCGCGTTACAGCGGCGACGGCGCCGCGACGCGCGTGCGCGACGAGCGCGGCAGGCGCGGCGACAGGTTCGGGTCGGCCGACTCGGGCTGCTCGGCGCGCGTCTCGACGCCGATCGGCGCGAGCGCCGCGCCCTGCGCAGCCCACTGCTCGCCCATCGTCGCATCGGTCGAATGGCTGAAGTATTCGACGAGGTGATCGATGAAGGTGCGCACCTTCGCCGGCAGATGGCGCCGGCTCGGATAGGCGATGTTGATCTCGACCTGCGGCAGCCGGAAATCCGGCAGCAGCCGCACCAGCGCGCCGCGTGCGATGTCGCCGCCGATCAGGTAGCTCGGCAGGATCGCGACGCCCATCCCGAGCAGCGCGAACTGGCGCAGCATCGCGGTGTTGTTCGCGACGATCACGTTGGTCGGGCGCACCCGCACTTCGCCATCAGGCCCCGTAAACACGCGCTCGTCGCCCCAGTATTCGGTCGGCAGGCTCAGGCTCGGGTGCTCGGCGAGCTGTTCCGGATGCGTCGGCACGCCGTGCTTCTCCAGATAGCTCGGCGTCGCGCACACCGTCATGCAGCCCGTGGTCAGCCGCCGCGTGACGATGCTCGCGCTGCGCATCTGGCGCGTGACCACGATCCCGACGTCGAAGCCTTCCTCGACGAGATCGACCTGCCGGTCGACCAGCGTCAGATCCGGCACCACTTTCGGGAAATGCTCGGTGTACGACTGCAGCACCGGCGCCAGGTTATGCAGGCCGAACACCACGGGCGCGACGATGCGCAGCGTGCCGACCGGCTCGTGATTGCGCGCGACGACCATCTGTTCGACGTCCTCGAGCTCGTCGAGAATCTGGCGCGCGCGCTCCAGATAGACCTGGCCCGACTCCGTCAGCGAAAGGCTGCGCGTGGTACGGTTCAGCAGACGCGTGCCGAGCCGGCCTTCCAGATCGGCAACGTGGCGCGTCGCGACCGCGTTGGAGATATCCATTGCACTCGCGGCCCGCGCGAAACTGCCGAGATCCGCAACCTTGACGAACACGCGCATCGACTGCAAATGATCCATAAACGACTCCTGCCGCTGTTACAACTTCAAAAAGTTGAAGCAAATGCGTAATTCTCCTACGACAGCGGAAATGATGCAGAGTTGCCTAACACGGCCGTGAATCGAGATAAAAATAGTCAAAAATCCTCGGTCTGGGCGGATAGTTGATCCAATTATTCTGATTGGAGCAACAATTGGGTGAACCTCGTCGGGTAAACGGCCGAATCAGGAAGGACGTATTTGATGCGACACAGCATCGCACCGGCCTGACCGCGCGGGAACGCCGCCGGCGAGACCGCCGCCGATTGCGGCGGAGCGTAACAACCTGTTAAAAAGACACCACGAACGCGGCCGCCGTAGCATCATGTCGGCCCCGGCCGGGCGGGACGGGCGCGCGACGTGCGCCGCCGCCACTGGATTCAACGCGCGACACCCCGCTCACCATGAAAATTGCCATCCTCGACGACTACCAGGACGCCGTCCGCAAGCTGAACTGCTTCGAGATGCTCGCCGACCACGACGTGAAGGTCTTCAACAACACGGTGCGCGGCCTGGGACAACTCGCGAGCCGCCTCGCGGAAGTCGAGGCGCTCGTGCTGATTCGCGAACGCACGCAAATCTCGTCGCAACTGCTCGCAAAACTGCCGAATCTGCGCATGATCAGCCAGACCGGCCGCGTGTCGAGCCACATCGACCTCGAAGCCTGTACCGACCGCGGCATCGCGGTGCTCGAAGGCACCGGTTCGCCGATCGCGCCGGCCGAGCTGACCTGGGCGCTCGTGATGGCCGCCCAGCGCCGCATTCCGCAGTACGTCGCGAACCTGAAGCAGGGCGCGTGGCAGCAGTCGGGCCTGAAGACCTCGGCGCTGCCGCCGAACTTCGGCCTCGGCCAAGTGCTGCGCGGCCAGACGCTCGGCATCTGGGGCTACGGCAAGATCGGCCGGCTGGTTGCCGGCTATGGCAAGGCGTTCGGAATGAACGTGCTGATCTGGGGCCGCGAGCATTCGCTCGAAGCCGCGCGCGCCGACGGCTACACGGCCGCCGACAGCCGCGAGGCGCTGTTCGAGCAGAGCGACGTGCTGTCGCTGCACCTGCGGCTGCACGACGACACGCGCGGCATCGTCAAGCAGGACGACCTGATGCGGATGAAGCCGACCTCGCTGCTCGTCAACACGAGCCGCGCGGAATTGCTCGAGGAAAACGCGCTCGTCAATGCGCTGTCGCACAACCGGCCCGGGATGGTCGCGATCGACGTGTTCGAGAGCGAGCCGATCCTGCAGGGCTACAGCCTGCTGCGCATGGAAAACGTGATCTGCACGCCGCACATCGGCTATGTCGAGCGCGAAAGCTACGAGCTGTATTTCAGCGCGGCGTTCAGGAACATCCTCGCGTTCGACCAGGGCGACATGTCGAGCGTCGCCAATCCGGAAGCGCTGACGCCGATCCGCAAGCGCTGATTGCGCGGGCCGCGCACGCCGCGCGGCCGCGTGGCCGCCTTCAGGCGGCCACGCGGCCGCCCGTCATCGCGCCGACGCGCGTGAGGAAATGCTCGCCGTCGCGCCGCCCGAGGTCGTACGCATGCTGCATCTGCGACGGACTCGTGTAATCCCAGCTCGAAATCGGCACCTTGCTCGACGGCTGCACGTACAGCCGCCGCTGGTCGCCGTGCGCGACCGTGAACATCTGCGGACGCGGATACAGCCGCGTGACGAGCACCAGCACGTCGCCCGGCGACGCGTCGAGCGCGCCGACCGGCACGTTGTCGACCATCCCGCCGTCGAGCACCGGCCGGCCGCCGCGGCGCAACACCGGCGTAAACGGCGGCGTGCACGACGACTGCAGGATCAGGTCGGCGAGGTCTTCGACGCTCGCGCACGCCTGCGCGCGCATGAACTCCGGGCGAAAGCCGAGTGCGCGCCCGAGCGTCGGATGCAGCGTCTTGCGTACGTATTTCTCGATGTTGTAAGCGACGAGGCCGGCGGCGACCGCGCTGCGTGCGCCGAGCCAGCGCGGCACGTGCGACACGCCGATGCGGATTTCCGGTGCCGCGGCGAGCTTCTCGAACGGTTCGCCGTAGATGTCGAGCAGCGCCTGGCGGTAGATCCTGTAATGCGGAAATACCGGCTCGCGGCCGAACAGGTTGCCCCAGTACGCGTTCTTCCGGTTATGACGCAGCGCCTGCTCGTAATAGCGCATGACCCACGCGGCGTCGCGCGTATACAGCATGCAGGCCGTCGCGGCGCCGGCCGAGATCCCCGCGATCACGCGCGGACGCAGGCCGAGCGCGGGCTGGGCAACGTCCCAGAAGCCGGCCTGCCACCAGCAGCGGTTGCCGCCGCCGGCAAAGACGATCTGGTCGAACATCGGGCCGCTCAATTGACGAGCGCGTAGGTCGACGTCGCGTGGACGGCCATGTTGCCGTCCTCGTCGAACAGTTCGACCTCTCCGAACACGAGATTGCGGCCCATGCGCAGCACACGGGCGGTGACGAGCACGTCGCCCTTGCGGACCGGGCGCATGAAATTCGTGTTCAGCGACACGGTCGTCATCGGCCGAAACTCGCCGAGCGCCGCCGAGATCGCGACCACCATCGCGGTGTCGGCCGCGGCCGTGAAGACCTGGCCGCAGATCCCGCCGCCGGAATGACGGAATTCGCCGGAAAACGGCAGACGCAACGTCACGCTGTCGTCGTCGATCGATACGGGGACCAGGTTCAGCGAGCGGACCCACGGGGCCAGCAGGCGATTCAGCAATTCGCGGACTGCGTTCTCGTCCATCTTCGGATGTCCAGAAAACGTTGCGCGACCGCCGCGCAACAGGATGGACGTCATCATACCGGGAGCGCGTCAACTGCGATGACTCGTCATGGTCGTGTCAGCTCCGGCCCCGGTGACGAAATATTTTTGAGAAATTTGCAGAAAGGGCTTGCCAAGCCTTCGGAAGCCGGGCATAATCTTTCTTCTGTTGGGGGCGTTAGCTCAGTTGGTAGAGCAGCGGACTCTTAATCCGTAGGTCGAGTGTTCGAGTCACTCACGCCCCACCAAAGAATTCAAGGGCTTAGCAGCGATGCTAAGCCCTTTTTTCTTTCCATCACCCCTCGATATTAGACGCTGTCCAATATCGAGCATCCATATTCCTCCCCTAGCCTGCCAATTCAGACAGCATCGTTCCCCCGCTACCCAGCGTGCTCATTCCTCTGCGGATTTCTTCCATACGAGGGTTCGATGGGCTTCGCATTCATTCGAGACGGTGACACAACCTCTCACGGCGGGCGCGTTATCGCCAGCGATATGACCAACACCGTCGACGGAAAGGCGCTGGCTCTGCTCGGCGACATGGTTTCATGTCCGCGCTGCGGCGGCGTCTATCCGATCGTCAAGATCAAGGCAGACCTGCACATGACGTTCAACGGACGTCCGGTCGCGTCCGACGGCGACATGACCGCGTGCGGCGCGACCCTGATCGCCTCCCAAAGCACCACAACGGCGTCCCCGACATCGGGCGCCGGCGCGCCAGTTGGCGGCGGCAGGAGCGTCGTCGCACAGAACGATGGTCCGAATCGCGGCCGCTTCCAGGTCGTCGACGACAACACGCGCCTCCCCATTGCGAACCATCCGTATACGGTCACATCGGCGGACGGCCAAACGATCCACGGCACAACGGACGCAGACGGCCATACGGACTGGCTGAACACGCAACAAGCCGCGTCACTATCGTTCCGCCAACCGGGCACCAGCAAGGCATGACCGACTATTCGAGCAGCTCGGCAGCCGGCGCGAGCAAGGGAGACGGCAACACGACCGTCGTCGGGCTCGACGGTCGTTTGTCGGGGAAGGACAAGGAAGTGCTCTGCGGCGTTATGTGCCCGTGCGCGCGCATTGGCGTCGCGACGCGCGAAGACAAACGAGGCAGGTCAAGAACGCTCAGACAGGCGTGCGTCGCCCAACGGCTGGACGCCATGAACGCCGATGCCCGAAAAAGATACGGCGCACCCACCGAGTATCTGCCGGAAGTCAGCTACGACATGAGCCCGACACCACCAGCTCCCCCGGTCCCGATCATGGACGAAGCGAGTCCGCTGCGCCCCGATTCGCTTGTCGACTGGATCCGCGATAATTGGCCGGGTAGCATGAAAGGCTATCGCGACGGGAAGAAGGCGGGGTTGGATCAAACGCGTCGTCCCGATGTCGTGATTGTTCGCGATCCCACTCTGCCGCCCGAGCAATCGAATATCAAAACGGTCGTCGAAATGAAGTTCGAGGATTCATACGGCGATCGTCAAAAGGAGGCATACGTGCGAATCGCTGGCAGCGACAAAAAGGTCGCGACGCTTCGCCCCGCTGACTGCGGATGCCGCGATGACGAACCGGACGAGAAGCCCGTGCGATCGACGCAAACTCAAACCGACGTCGAGTCGATTTTCGGCGTCAGTCCGGCCGGGCCAGGCCGCGCGCTGCCCGCTCCGACCCCACTTCCGCCGGGCGTTCCCGGCTTCGTGCTCCCCTGAATGCCATGACGAAAGACGAACTGGCCGCATGGGCCAACGACCCCAAGCGGCGCGACACTCTGCCCTATGGGCTGTTCGAGCCGGCCTATCAGAAGGGCATCGTAGGTGCTGCATTCGTCGTGCGTGGCGTCCTGTACTTCAGGAACGGCTACGAGGATGCCACGCGCAAGGCGCTGACGCGCTGCTACGACCGCTATCTCGACGTCATCACCAAGTACGAAGCGGCATTGGCGCAGGCCGAAGGGCGCGACGCGCCGAAGGCCGGCCCGATGCGATGGTTTTACGCCGAGGGTGAAGCGCCCGTGGCGTTCGGCAAATCGCCCGGTTTCGCCGATCTGGCGAAGCGCCTACCGAGTAGCACCGCCCTCGTGTCGACCACGACCAGCGCGGACCACAAGCTCGCGGCCGGCTTCTACGACTTCTCCGTGTTCTGCCTCGAAGATTGGGAAGCGAAGTTCGGACGCAGTCTCGATGTCATGTCGTTCACCGTCCCGCGCAGCTTTCTTCAGCTCGCGCCCGGCGAGTTCGAGCGCCTGTTTGCCGAGTTTGCCGATTGGCTGCGCCCGGTGCATGGGCACGGCGGATACGCGGTCAACCTTCCGCCGATGGGGCGCGATCCGAACGAAGCGAGCGAGTATTTTTGGGCGCGGCAGTACGGGGCCGGGGTCGATGTCGGCAGTCCGCGGCGCACATGCGTGCGCGACCTCACCGACAAGCTGAAGACGGTCGATTGGCTGACAGCGATCGATGCCGATCTGGTTCGCAACGCCGGCGGTGCGGCCGGGCTAATGCTCCCCCCGGACTGGTATCGAAAGTCGCCGCTCGGCGATGGCGGCCTACTCATCCAGGCCGGCACCGAGCCGCAAGCGGGCGTATCGATGGGTGAAGGGCAACCACCGGCACCACCGGCCGCGTACGTCCTGCTGAACAAGGCTCTCCGCCCGATCGTCGCCGACACTATCGACAGCCTGCAAGATGGCACAGTCAGCAGCACCGCGCCCCTTCTCAACACCACCGTTGCGAGCGAAGCGTGGCTACATCGCTTCAACGTGCCGGACGACGAACTACCCGGCTACTGGATCGAGCTTCACAAGACGGAGAAATTGCCCGCCATCAAATGACGCGTGACCGGTCGGTGGCACAGGTGACACCGACCCACACCCGCGCTCGCCGGGCGGCCCAATACTCGGGCGCAGATATCGGTCGTGCGCGTCGACGCATCGATTCGCATCGTCGTGCATCAAAACGCACGATTTCCGGGCACCCCAAAATGCCCGAAACCCCGCGCCACAAGGGCCGCCGAGCAGGACGGCCCGGTGCACTAAAACCACCCACTCAAGCAAAGCCCGCAGGCGGGGAGGGGACCGCACAGCGGCGGCCGCAGCGCGGGCCGGCATCCCCTCCCCCATCCCCGGATGCCCGCCACGGCCGCACGACAGCCTCCGCGCGCCCTTCGCAGCATGGCGTCCGACCTGAACCACCCCACGCGGGCCAACCCGCTGTAGCGCCTCTATTCGCGCCGAGCCCAAAATCCGCCAATGCCGCGGATCGTAGAAGTCGCCCTTCTCTCGGCAATAGTTGACCGCACAAGCAATCTCACACTCTGACGCCGAGGGGCTTCTCTTCCTGTCGAAGTTCACAACGCCCTGGAACGCTTCGAGATCCAACAGCTGATGCATACCAAGATCGCTTGCGACAGTGGGCAAACGTGTGCCGGGAATCAGGTCCTCCTGTTTATCGTCCCCTTTCCAGATAGAGGACTTGCGTCCCATCAGCGATTCCCAAGAATTTCGGTTTAACGAACAAAGCTGTATTCCCGCATCGCAACAATCAGCGCCTCTCGAGACTAGCAAGCGCCTTTGATAAATCTTCTTTATGCTCAGTAAGCATAGTCGCAAAAACTTCCGGCGAAGATGCCGTCGGCACTAGCATACGCATCTTTTCCGTCAGCAGTAAAACAGAATCTCTCTCACCAGATCAACTGCTGAGTTCATCAAAACGGAAGCCTTCCACTTTTCAGCCCGCTTAGACCAAGGTTAGCTCATCCTTATAGGCAAGCGTGTAGTATTTTGCGATTGGAGCAGCCCCCTGAAACGCCGGACACAGTCACCCACTTACAATAACGGGTAGGCATAAGACTGTGTTTTTGACTAACACCAGGCAGGAAGTGATGGAAGTGTTGACGGGCCCGGAGCGCCGGCGGCGCTGGACGGCGGAGCAAAAGCTGGCGATGGTTCGCGAGAGTTTCGAACCAGGGAAGTCGGTTTCGATGGTCGCGCGGCAGCACGGCGTGAACCCGAACCAGCTGTTCCACTGGCGCAAGCTGTACCAGGATGGGAGCCTGTCAGCGGTCAAGGCTGGCGAGGAAGTGGTTCCGGCCTCAGAGCTGGCCGACGCGCTCAAGCAGATTCGCGAGCTGCAACGGATGCTCGGCAAGAAGACCATGGAGAACGAGATTCTCCGCGAAGCAGTCGAGTACGGCCGGGCAAAAAAATGGATAGCGCACTCGCCCTCGCTGCCGGAGGACGACCAGTGAAACTGGTTTGTGAAGTTCTCGGCGTGTCGCGCTCGAACGTATCGGCACGACTGTCGCGTCCGGCGACGTGGCGCGATGGCCGTCAATCGCGGCAGACGGACGATGCGAGCGTGGTCGAGGAAATCCGCCGAGTCGTCGGCGATTTGCCCAGCTATGGCTATCGCCGGGTGTGGGGCTCGCTGCGCAATGAACGCATTGCTGCCGGACAGGTGCCGTTCAATGCGAAGCGCATCTATCGCATCATGCGCACTCACGGTCTGCTGATGCAACGGCGTCCAGCCCCGCCTCGGCCGCAACGTCGGCACGATGGCAAGGTGGCCGTCGCGCGCAGCAATCAGCGATGGTGCTCGGACGGCTTCGAGTTCCGCTGCGACAACGGCGAGCCGCTGCGGGTGACGTTTGCGCTGGATTGCTGCGACCGAGAGGCGATGAGCTGGGCAGCCACGACAGCAGGTCACAGCGGCGACATCGTGCGCGACGTGATGCTGGCTGCAGTGGAAAATCGGTTTGGCAACGAACTGCATACCCCGTCCGAAATCGAGTGGCTGAGCGACAACGGTTCGGGCTACACGGCCGACGACACGCGCCGGTTCGCAGTGGCCATCGGCCTGAAGCCATTGACCACACCGGTGTGCAGCCCACAAAGTAATGGGATGGCAGAGAGCTTCGTGAAGACGATGAAACGCGACTACGTCGCCTTCATGCCGAAGCCGGACGCAGCGACTGCCGCACGCAACTTGGCCATCGCGTTCGAGCATTACAACGAGAAGCATCCCCATAGCGCGCTGAAATACCGCTCGCCTCGCGAGTTCCGGCGCTCGATGGATTCAGCAACCTTAGTGTGATGCCGTGTCCGGGATTACAGGGTCAACTCCAGCGATAAGGGCGGCAACCCTCTCTTTGTCTTGCGCATCTAGTGATGTGCCATCATCCCACTTCTTCAAGCTGCCCTTATTAAAAATCGCGTTACGCGCAGATATCTCACAAATCAACGCTCGGCCATTTTCCTGAAAAAACAGCCCCTCACCCTTATAAATTATTAGCAATCTGACAACCCCAACCAAGCGGTCGTCGAATGCGTAACACGATCCATTCAATTTCAACTCTTTTATATAGTCCAAGTCCTCTTTGTTCATTTTTCTTCCTCCGCACTTATCGCACTACTAGTCTTTGAAAATGCGCCATTCTTCTTCCGCCTGGCAATACCGGTGACATTCCAAAAGCCCTCCAGCTTCCGCTGCCCAACTATTTCCTTTCACACCCATAGCCGTCCCCTTCACATCAGCAAGCCCACCCAACCCCCTCTCCCCCGCCGTTTCCGCTAGAATCCTCCGACAAATAATCACACGACCGGCACGGAAACGCCGCTTCCGCACCGGCACTGAGAGAACATGGGACGTCAGACATGGAAGCATGTGAGCGAGACGCGACCATTCGGAGAGCACGGTCGCGCCGACATCGACCCGTCCACCGGAACGCGCCGCGCCCCCGCCCGAACTCGCCCTGCCGCGCCTGCAGCGGGTCCGGCCGTGCCGCATAGGAACGCGCTCGCCGCGCTGATGCTCGGCGTCGTGCTATTGCTGCTCGCCGGCGCACTCGCCGTCACCACCGGCCGCGCGACCGGGCACCTGATTCGCGTGCCCGGCACCATCGTGCGCATCGTGCAGGACAGCGACACGATGCGCGCGTACCGGCCGATCGTCGGCTACCTTGCCGGCGACGGCCAGCGCCGCGAAATCGCCGGCAGCACCGCATCGACCGTCCCCGCCTACGACATCGGCCAGCGCGTCGACGTGCTGCTCGATCCCGCCCATCCCGAACGCCCCGCGCTGATCGACGACTTCGCGCAGCGCTGGCTCCCCGCCGCGGTGCCCGCGCTGCTGGCCATCGCATCGTTCGCGATCGGCGGCCTGCTGTATGCGGGCGAGCGCCGCCGCGACCCGGCCGCCGCCGCAGACGCCCGCGCACGACATCGCTGGGATATCGCGCTCGTGCTGATCCCGATCGCGATCGGCACCGGCTTCCTCGCGAGCGCCGGCGCGACCGGCCTGCGCCAGTGGCAGATCGTGCGCCACTACGCGCACGCGACGGGCCGCGTCGTCGAGCTTGCGCAAACCACTCACCTGTCCGGCTCGCGCGCGTCGCTGTATTCGGCGATGGTCGCGTTCACCACCGACAGCGGCCGACTGGTCACGTTCGCGCAAGGCCCGGCGTCCGCGCACTCGACGCTGCACACAGGCGAAGCGGTCACCGTGCTGTACGACCCCGTCACGCCGGAACGCGCCGTCGTCGACCGCTTCTGGGATCGCTGGGGCTTCGCCGCGATCCTGTTCGTGATCGGCGCGCCGTTCATGATCGCCGGACTGATCATCGCGGCGACGCTATGGCCGGGGCAGCGCCCGCCGGAAATCGTGCAGTAGCGCCAGCAGCGGAAACCGCCACGCTCACCGCTCCCGAAACGCCTCCACCTTCGCGCGGTTCCCGCAGGTGCGCATGTCGCACCAGCGGCGTCCGACACCGCGCCCGCGGTCGACGAAGAACCACGTACAGCGGCCGCACTGACGCACGCGCGCAAAATCGTCGCTGCGCAGCAACTGCTCGAACCCGAGCGCGGCCGCGTCGATCCAGCGCGACGCCGCCCGTGCGTCGGGCCGCCACGCGAAACGGCCGTCGACCGCGATGAATGCGCTGCGCGCGACCGCCTCGCGGATCGCGCCGGCCAGCCGCTCCACCGCACGCGCGCCGGCGCTGCCGCCGTCGCCGGCAGTCAGATGCCGGATCGCGGCATACGCATCCTCGCGAAAACGCTGCAGCGCGGCCAGTTCGTCGGCGCCGTCCTGGCGCACATGCCGCTGAAACCGCGCCAGATCCGCCGGCGCCAGCAGCCCCGACTTCGCGGCCCAGGCACGCACGGCCGGCCAGTCGACGAACTTGTCGGCGTCGCGCGTCTTGCCCGTATCGGCCACCGTGTTGAGAAAGTCGAGCGCCGGATGGCCGCCGACGAAATCCGCCGTGCCCCATTCGGTCGCCGGCAGCCCGCGGTCGTGTCGAGTAACCATTTATTTTCACCTATCGGTTTCATGTCCGGCCGATCCGGAGTAACCTGTTATCACCTTTAAACAGGTTAGCACGGAGAAGCCGATGCTCGAACTCGCCAATCGCTTCGATTTCGAAGGTCACCGGATCGCCTGGGGCGCGCTCGGCGATGGCCCGCCGCTCGTGCTCGTGCACGGCACGCCGTTTTCGTCGCAGGTGTGGCGGCGGATCGCGCCGTGGCTCGCGCGGCGTCATCGCGTGTTCTTCTACGACCTGCTCGGCTACGGCCAGTCCGACATGCCGGATGCGGACGTCTCGCTCGGCCGGCAGAACGCGTTGTTCGGCGCGATGCTGCGCGAATGGGGGCTCGTGCGTCCGCGCGTGCTCGCGCACGACTACGGCGGCGCGACCGTGCTGCGCGCGCATTTTCTGGACGGCGTCGCGTATGCGGACCTGACGCTCGTGAACCCGGTCGCGATCGCGCCGCAAGGCTCGCCGTTCGTGCGGCACGTCGCGCAGCACGAAGCCGCGTTCGCGGGCTTGCCGGCCTATGCGCACCATGCGCTCGTGTCTGCGTATATCGGCAATGCGGCCGCGCGGCCGCTGAGCGACGAGGCGCTGTCGATCTACCGCTCGCCGTGGCTCACGCCGGCCGGCCAGCCCGCGTTCTATCGCCAGATCGCGCAGATGCGCCAGCGCTATATCGAGGAAATGGAAGTCCGCTATGCGGCGCCGGACTTTCCGGTGCGCATCGTCTGGGGCGAGGACGACGGATGGATTCCGCTCGCGCAGGGGCAGGCGCTCGCCGATCGCATCGCGAACGGCGCGTTGATCCGCGTGCCGCGCGCGGGCCATCTCGTGCAGGAGGATGCGCCGGAAGCGATCGTCGCGGCGGTGCTCGACACGTAGTCGCACACCCGATCGACCGGCATGCATGCGCGCCGCCCGGCCCCCTCCGCGACGGTCGGCACGCACGCATCGCGCGATGGCCGGACGCTCACCAGGGCAGCGAATACGTCTTCGTATTCGTGAAGCTCTTCATCGCCTCCTGCACGCCTTCCTTGTAGCCGAGCCCCGAATCCTTCACACCGCCGAACGGCGTCAGCTCGAGCCGGTAGCCCGGCACTTCGCGCACGTTCACGCTGCCGACTTCCAGCTCGGTGATGAAGCGCGTGATCGCATCGAAGCGGTTCGTGCAGATCGACGACGACAGCGCATAGTCGGTACTGTTCGACATCCTGATCGCTTCGTCGATGTCGCGAAAACGCATGATCGGCGACACCGGCCCGAACGTCTCGTACTTGACCAGCGGCATGTCGGGCGTCACGCGATCGACGACCGTCGGCGAATACAGCGCGCCTTCGCGCACGTTGCCGACCAGCAGCCGCGCCCCGCGCGCGATTGCGTCGTTGACCTGCTGCTCGCAGAACTTCGCGGCCGCTTCGTCGATCACCGTACCCATGTCGACCGACGGATCGGCCGGGTTCCCGTACGACCACGCGCGCGTCTTCTCGACCACCAGCTCGGTGAAGCGATCGGCGACCGCTTCATGCACCAGCATCCGCTTGATCGCAGTGCAGCGCTGCCCGGAGTTCTTGTACGAACCCGACACCGCGAGCGTGCTCGCCTCGTCGAGATCCGCGTCGTCCATCACGATGATCGGATCGTTGCCGCCGAGTTCGAGCACCGCGCGGCGATAGCCCATCCGCGACGCGATCGACTTGCCGATCGCCACGCCGCCGGTGAACGTGATCAGGTCGATCGCCGGGTTCGTGACGAGTTCGTCCGCGATCTCGCGCGGGTCGCCGGTCAGCACCTGCAGCATCTGCGGCGGCAGGCCCGCCTCGTACAGGATGTCCGCGAACAGGTAGCACGACAGCGGCACCTTCTCCGACGGCTTGACGACGATCCGGTTGTTGGTCGCCACCGACGGCACGACCTTGTGCGCGACCTGGTTCATCGGATGGTTGAACGGCGTGATCGCGGAGATCGCGCCGAGCAGCGGCTCGCGCTGCGTGTAGACGCGGCGCTTCTTGCCGTGCGGCGTCAGATCGCACGAGAAGATCTGTCCGTCGTCCTTCAGCACTTCGCTGGCGCCGAACGTCAGCACGTCGGCGACGCGTCCCGCTTCGTACGTCGAATCCTTGACGCACAGCCCGGCTTCGGCGGTGATCAGCGCCGCGATGTCGGCGGTGCGCGCGCGCACGATCTCGGCCGCGCGCCGCAGGATCGCCGCGCGCTCGTGGCGCGTGAGCGACGGCCGGTACGCCCGCGCGACCGAGAACGCGCGCCGCACGTCGTCGAGCGTCGCCTTCGGCACCGTGCCGACGAGCGCGCCGTCGTATGGGTTACGCACCTCGATCACCGCATCGCGCCGGATGCGCTCGCCGTCGATTCGCAGTGCTTCATGACGGATCCCGCGAGCGGCCGTCGGTTCTGCAATGGCATTCATGGGTGTCTCCTGGTCCGGATGCGTGCTTACTGCAGATGGTTGAGCGCGATGTCGATGATGTCGAAGTTGCGCAGCCGCGCGCGGCGGGCGACGTCGGCGGCGACCGGCTTGCTGAAGATCAGCGGCACGATCTGCTCGGAGAGGCCGCCGTGCGAGCGCAGCGGCACGTCGAGGCCGGACAGGTCGTGCTTGATGCGGCGCGTGCCGAGCACGACGTCCTGCTTCGAGATCACGATCAGGTCGCCCATCCGCGCGGGCGGCAGCTCGAAGCGCGCGCAGCCTTCGGCGCCGCTCAGCGCGAGCTCGATGCCGTCGACCGCGGCGAGCCGCGCGCGCAGCGCGTCGACGTCGGTCGACGCCGGCAAGTACACGGTCGCGAACGAGCCGAGCGCGCCGTGGTGCACGACGTAGGGATCGGTGATCGGCAGGATCACGCGCGCCGCATCGTGGCCGAGCCACTCGTCGAACAGCTCCTGCAGGTAGATCACGTTCGGCTCGCCGGTCTCGCCGTCGTGCTTCGCGTTCATCCCGTGGTCGGCAGTGATCGCGACGATCGCGCCGAGCTCGTCGAGCCGCTTCAGGTAGCCGTCCATCATTTCGTAGAACGCGTTCGCACCGGGCGTGCCGGGCGCGCACTTGTGCTGTACGTAGTCCGTCGTCGACAGGTACATCAGGTCGATCGGGCGCGTCTCGAGCAGGCGCACGCCGGCCGCGAACACGAACTCCGACAGGTCCGCGCTGTACACGCTCGGCACCGGCTTGCCGACCAGCTCGAGCACGTTGTCGATGCCGTTTTCGACGAGGCTCGCCTCGTCGGCCTTCTCCGACGAGAAGCAGATGCCCTTCAGGCCCTTGCCCAGCAGGCGGCGCAGCTTGTCCTTCGCGGTGACGACCGCGACGCGCGCGCCCTGCTCGGCGAAGGTCGCGAGCACGGTCGGCGCGACCAGGTACTTCGGATCGTTCATCAGCACTTCCGCGCCGGTGTCGCGATCGTAAAAGTAGTTGCCGCTGATCCCGTGCACCGCCGGCGGCACGCCCGTCACGATCGACAGGTTGTTCGGATTGGTGAAGCTCGGCACCACGCACTCGCCCTTCAGCGCGGTGCCGGGCTTCAGCAGCGTGCGCAGGAACGGCGCGACACCGGCCTCGGCGGCCTCCTCCAGATATTCGTACGCGCAGCCGTCGACGCACACCACCACGACAGGGCGGTTCATCCAGTTGTAGCGGCGGCCGTTCACTTCCACGGAAACAGGCGTTTCAGTCATGACGTTCAGTCCTTTCGATGCGTAGAGAGGTTGGGCTGTCGGCGCCCGCGCCGCGCCGAGGGGGTGTTTTCCATGCTTGACATTAAAATCGAGGATTTGTAGATTGTCAACAACATGCAGAGAACAGAAAGCAATGTTCCGTAGAGCAGAGGGCTGGTCTCCACCTATCCGCCGCGTGCCGCGGCGTCACAGTCAAGGGGTCTGAAGATGAACGAAATGCCGGTATCCAAGCGTTTCAACGGGTGGGCGGCGGGGGCGGCCCGCGTTGCGCTGGCCGCCGCGGTCGCACTCGGCGCGGCGCAGGCGGCGCACGCGAAGACGTCGCTGCTCGTCTACACCGCGCTGGAAGACGAGGCGATGAAGCCCTACAAGGACGCATTCGAGAAGGCGAACCCCGACATCGAGATCCGCTGGGTGCGCGACTCGACCGGCTCGGTCACCGCGAAGCTGCTCGCGGAAAAGAACAACCCGCGCGCCGACGTCGTGCTCGGCCTCGCCGCATCGAGCCTCACGCTGCTCGACCTGCAGGGCATGCTGATGCCGTACGCGCCGAAAGGCTTCGACCAGCTCACGCGCAAGTACAGCGACGCGAACACGCCGCCGCACTGGGTCGGCATGGACGTATGGGGCGCGACCATCTGCTACAACCGCGTCGTCGGGCAAGCGAAGGGCATTCCGAAGCCGACGTCGTGGGAGGACCTGACCAAGCCGGTCTACAAGGGGGCGATCGTGATGCCGAGCCCGGTGTCGTCCGGCACCGGCTACCTCGACGTGACCGCATGGCTGCAGACCTTCGGCGAAGACAAGGGCTGGAAGTTCATGGATGCGCTGGACAAGAACGTCGCGCAGTACGTGCATTCGGGCTCGAAGCCCTGCACGCTCGCCGGCACCGGCGAATTCCCGGTCGGCATCTCGTTCGAGTTCCGCGGCCATGAACTGCAGGCGCAGGGTGCGCCGATCGACCTGGTATTCCCGAAGGAAGGCCTCGGCTGGGACATGGAAGGCACCGCCGTGATGAAGACGACCAGGCAGCCGGAAGCGGCGAAAAAGCTGGCCGACTTCATGGCGAGCAAGGAGGCGAACGAGATCACCGCGCGCTGGTGGGCGATCGTCGCGTATCCGGGCGTCGCGCGCAAGCTCGCCGGCATTCCCGACAACTACGCGGACCTGCTCGTGAAGAACGACTTCGTGTGGTCCGCGAAGAACCGCCTGTCGATCCTCGATACCTGGCAGAAGCGCTACGGCGCGAAAACGCAGCAGTAAGGCCATGACCCGCCGCGGGGCCGCCGCGCCCCGCTTCCCCTTTTCATCGTCGAATCCGGCCTCGCGGCCGGCCGCAGCACGGAGGCGCGCATGGCACCTTATCTGAGCGTAGAACGCATCGAGAAGCGGTACAACGACACGCAGGTCCTGAAGGACATCGACCTGAGCGTGATGAAGGGCGAAATGATCTGCTTCCTGGGGCCGTCCGGCTGCGGGAAGACCACGCTGCTGCGCATCATCGCGGGGCTCGAGACGCAGAACGCCGGCCACATCATGCAGGACGGCCGCGACATCTCGCGGCTGCCGCCGCAGTTGCGCGACTACGGCATCGTGTTCCAGTCGTACGCGCTGTTCCCGAACCTCACCGTGTACGACAACGTCGCGTACGGGCTGGTCAACCGCAAGATGAAGCGCGAGGCGATCCACGAGCGCGTGCACACGCTGCTCGCGCTGGTCGGCCTGCCCGACAGCCATCGCAAGCATCCGGGGCAATTGTCCGGCGGCCAGCAGCAGCGCATCGCGCTGGCGCGCGCGCTCGCGACCTCGCCGGGCCTGCTGCTGCTCGACGAGCCGCTGTCCGCGCTCGACGCGCGCGTGCGCGTGCGGCTGCGCCAGGAGATCCGCGCGCTGCAGCAGCGGCTCGGCGTGACGACGATCATGGTCACGCACGATCAGGAGGAAGCGCTGTCGATGGCCGACCGCATCGTCGTGATGAACCACGGCATGATCGAGCAGATCGGCACGCCGCTCGAAATCTACCGGCAGCCGGCGTCGCCGTTCGTCGCGGACTTCATCGGCCGCGTCAACACGATTCCCGCCGAAGTCGCGCCCGACGGCACGCTGCGCGCGGGCGAGGTCGGCTTCGACTGCCGGCACGGCAGCGCGCGGCCCGCGCAGGGCGCGTCGGTGTCGGTCTACGTGCGGCCGGAAGACCTGCGCATCCGCGTGCCGGGCGAAACGGCCGACAACGTGCTCGCGGGCCGCGTCGAGAAGCTCGAATTCCTCGGCGCGTTCTGCCGCGTGAGCTTTCGCATCGACGGGCTCGACGGCCGCGAAATCGTCGCCGACCTGTCGTATCGCGACGTCGACCGCACCGGCGTATGCGCGGGTGCGCGCATCGATCTCGCGCTCGATCGCGAGCATGTCCGCGTGTTTCCCGCCGCAAAGGAGCGACTGCAATGAGCGCCGTACTCGCCGAGCGCCGCCGCGGCGCCTCCGCCCCTGCCGAGGTCCGGCAGATGACCCACTGGCACGACCGTCTCGCGCAGCTCGCACTCGTCGCGATGGCCGCGCTGCTGTCGATGTTCCTGCTGTTGCCGCTCGCGCTCGTCGTGCAGAAATGCTTCGTCGATGCGGACGGGCATTTCGTCGGCCTGCACAACTTCGTCGCGTATCTCGAGGACAGCGGCGTGCTGCGCTCGATGCTGCATTCGCTGACGGTCGGCGCGCTGGTCACGTCGATCGTCGTGCCGATGGCGTTCACGTTCGCCTATGCGCTGACGCGCTCGTGCATGCCGTTCAAGCATGCCGCGCGCACCATCGCGCTGCTGCCGCTGCTCGCGCCGACGTTGCTGTCCGCGGTGTCGTTCATCTACTGGTTCGGCAACGCGGGGCTGCTCAAGCCGCTGATGCACGGCCATTCGATCTACGGGCTGCCGGGCATCGTGCTGAGCATGGTGTATGCGTCGTTCCCGCACGTGCTGATGATCCTCGTCACCGCGCTGTCGCTCGCGGACGGACGGCTCTACGAGGCCGCCGCCGCGATGGGCACGAGCCGCACGCGCAAGTTCTTCACGATCACGCTGCCCGGCGCGAAGTACGGGCTGATCAGCGCGACCATGGTCGCCTTCACGATGTGCATCAACGACTTCGGCGTGCCGGTCGTGATCGGCGGCTCGTACAACGTGCTGTCGACGGACATCTACAAGCTGATCATCGGCCTGCAGGACTTCAACCGCAGCGCGGTCGTGAGCCTGATGCTGCTGTGCCCGGCGCTGGTCGCGTTCGGCGTCGACGTCTTCATCCGCCGCCGCCAGCAGTCGCAGCTCGGCGCGCGCTCGACGCCTTACCAGCCCAGGCCGTCGCGCGGCTTCGACTTCGCGATGCTCGCGTACTGCGCGATCGTGTGCGCGTTCTTCGTCGCGGTGGTCGGCGTGTCGGTGTTCGCGTCGTTCGTGAAGTTCTGGCCGTACCAGATGGCGCTCGGGCTGCAGCACTACAAGATGGGGCTGATCGGCGCCGGCATCTTCGACGCGTACAAGAACAGCCTGCGGATGGCCGCGACGGTCGCGATCGGCGGCACGGTCGTCGTGTTCGGCGGCGCCTACCTGATCGAGAAATCGCGCGGCGCACGCTGGCTGCGCGGCTTCATCAGCCTGTGCGCGATCCTGCCGATGGGCGTGCCGGGGCTCGTGCTCGGCATCAGCTACATCTTCCTGTTCAACGCGCCGGGCAATCCGCTGAACGGGCTGTACGGCTCGCTGTGGCTGCTCGCGATCGTCACGGTCGTCCACTACTACGCATCGAGCCACCTGACCGCGGTCACCGCGCTCAGGCAGATCGACGGCGAGTTCGAGGCTGTGTCCGCGTCGCTGAAGGTGCCGTTCTACAAGACCTTCCTGCGCGTCACGGTGCCCGTGTGCCTGCCCGCGATCTTGCTGATCGCACGCTACCTGTTCGTGAACGGGATGACGACCGTATCGGCCGTCGCGTTCCTCTACTCGCCCGACACGCAGCCCGCATCGGTCGCGATCCTGAACCTCGAAGACGCGGGCCAGATGGGCCCGGCCGCCGCGATGGCGACGCTCGTACTCGCCACCTCGTCGTGCACCTGCCTGCTGTTCGCTGCCGTGTCGCATCTGCTGCTGCGCCGCACGCAGGCGTGGCGCACGCCGCATCGTCCTTGATTTCGCACCGCACGACCCGACGCCCCGACTTCCCCAAAGGAGAAACCATGACGCTCGCCGCTCCCATCCTGCTCACGCCCGGCCCCCTCACCACCTCCGACCGCACGCGCGATGCGATGCTGCGCGACTGGGGTTCGTGGGACAGCGACTTCAACGCGATCACCGCGCGGCTGCGCGAACGCATCCTGCAGATCGTGCACGGCGAAGGCACGCACGAATGCGTGCCGCTGCAGGGCAGCGGCACGTTCTCGGTCGAAGCGGCGATCGGCACGCTGGTGCCGCGCGACGGGCACGTGCTGGTGCCGAACAACGGCGCGTACTGCCAGCGCATCGCGAAGATCTGCCGCGTGCTCGGCCGCCGGCTGACGACGCTCGACTACCGCGAGGACCGCCGCGTCGATCCGGCCGACATCGAGCGCGCGCTCGCCGCCGATCCGGGCATCACGCACGTCGCGCTCGTGCACTGCGAGACAGGCACCGGCGTGCTGAACCCGCTGCACGAAGTCGCGCAGGTCGTCGCGAAGCACGGCCGCGGGTTGATCGTCGACGCGATGAGTTCGTTCGGCGCGATCGAGATCGACGCGCGCCACACGCCGTTCGACGCGGTGATCGCCGCGTCGGGCAAGTGTCTCGAAGGCGTGCCGGGAATGGGCTTCGTGATCGCGAAGCGCAGCACGCTCGAACGCTGCGAAGGCAACAGCCACTCGCTCGCGATGGACCTGTACGACCAGTGGGTCTACATGCAGCGCACGACGCAGTGGCGCTTCACGCCGCCGACGCACGTCGTCGCGGCGCTCGACGCGGCCATCGCGCAGTACGTCGACGAAGGCGGCCTCGCCGCGCGCGGCGGCCGCTACCAGCGCAACTACCGCGCGCTGATCGACGGCATGCTCGCGCTCGGCTTTCGCCCGTTCCTCGATCCGGCGATCCAGGCGCCGATCATCGTCACGTTCCATGCGCCGGACGATCCGAACTACGATTTCAAGACGTTTTATCAGGAGGTCAAAAAGCGCGGCTACATTCTGTATCCGGGCAAGCTGACCGAGGTCGACACGTTCCGCGTCGGCTGTATCGGCCACTTCGGCGAAGCCGGCATTCCGGGCGCGGTCGCCGCGATCGCCGACACGCTGAAGGCGATGGGCGTGCGGCGCATATCGGCCGAAGCCGCGGCGTGACGCGCGCGACTGCCTGACGACCCGGCCGCGTGCGCGACGCGCGCGGCCGGCCGCGGTGTGGTTTTTCCGGCCGTGCGCGGCACGGCCACGACCCTTACTGGCAAGACATCCGATGCGACCCTTCTGGATCGAACAAGCGCTGTTCAACGACGGCGATCTCGCCCCCGCACTGCAGGGCGCGACGCAGGCCGACGTGTGCATCGTCGGCGGCGGCTTCACCGGGCTCTGGACCGCCATCCAGACGAAACGGCAGAACCCCGCGCTCGACATCGCGATCGTCGAGAGCGACCTGTGCGGCGCCGGCGCGAGCGGCCGCAACGGCGGCTGCCTGCTCACGTGGTCCGCGAAATTCCTGACGCTGCGGCGGCTGTTCGGCGAGGCCGAGGCGATCCGGCTCGTCAAGGCGTCCGAAGCAGCGGTCCAGCACATCGCCGATTTCTGCCGCGAACAGGCGATCGACGCCGAGCTGCGGCTCGACGGCACGCTGTACACCGCGACGTCGCGCGCGCAGGTCGGCACGCTCGCGCCGGTGCTCGACGCGCTCGCGCAGTGCGGCATCCACAGCTACGAGCCGCTGCCGCCGGCGGAAGTGGCGCGCCGCTCGGGCTCCGCGCGCAATCTCGACGGCGTCTACTCGCCGATCGCCGCGACCGTGCATCCGGGCAAGCTCGTGCGCGGGCTGCGCCGCGTCGCGCTCGCGATGGGCATCCGCATCTACGAACGCACGCCGATGCTCGACTTCACACCCGGGCAGCCGGCGGTCGTGCGCACGCCGTCCGGCAGCGTGACCGCGAGCCAGCTCGTGTTCGCGATCAATGCGTGGATGGCGAGCCGCTTCCCGCAGTTCGAACGCACCATCGCGGTCGTGTCGAGCGACATGGTGATCACCGAGAAATGCCCGGCGCTGATCGAGCGCACGGGGCTCGTCGACGGCGTGTCGGTGCTCGATTCGCGGATCTTCGTCTACTACTACCGCACGACCGCCGACGGGCGGCTGATGCTTGGCAAGGGCGGCAACACGTTCTCGTGGCGCAGCCGCGTCGCACCCGTGTTCGACCGGCGCTCGCCGTACGAGGCGCAGCTCACGCAGAGCCTGCGCACGTTCTTTCCGTCGCTTGCCGGCGTGCCGATCACCGCGAGCTGGAACGGCCCGTCCGACCGCTCGGTGACGGGCTTCCCGTTCTTCGGCCGACTCGACGGCGCACCGAACGTGTTCTACGGCTTCGGCTATTCGGGCAACGGCGTCGGGCCGAGCTACATGGGCGGGCAGATCCTGTCGTCGCTCGTGCTCGGCGTGGACAACGCGTGGACGCGCAGCCCGCTCACGCACGGCCCGCTCGGCCATTTCCCGCCGGAGCCGCTGCGCTATGTCGGCGCGCACGTCGTGCGCAACGCGATCCGCCGCAAGGAGCGTGCGGAAGACGAGAACCGGCCGCCGGCCGTCGTCGATACATGGCTCGCAAAGTTCGCGAGCGCGGCAGGGAAGGCGGACAAGGCGTAGCGGCGCTCGAGTCGCGCACGATCGCGGTCGCGGAATCAAAAATGGACGCCGTTGAAGCGTCCCTTTTGCGTTGGCCGTGGAATGCGTGGCATGCCGGCGCAGCGGCAGGCCGCGCTCAAGCGCGCGTCTTCTCGCGCGCCGCCTTGCCGGTCGCCGGCAGGCCGTGCTCGTGCGTGCGGCGCATCCGCGCGAGCCCGTGCGCGATGTGCTCGCGCACCAGCGCGACGGAGGCCTCCTCGTCGCCGCTCGCGAGCGCCTGCACGATCTTGTCGTGTTCGGCGGCCGACACCTTCAGCGCATCCTCCTCGGCCTCGATCGCCGCCTGGCGCAGCAGCCCGAGCTGGCGTACGAGCCGGCGATAGGTGTCGGTCAGGTGCGTGTTGCCGACGCCGACCACCATCGCATCGTGGAACTGCACGTTCAGCTCGGTATAGCGCGTGACGTCGTGCGTCTTCGCGGCGTCCTTCATCGACTGGACGATGCCCTTGAGGATCTGCAGCGTGTCCTGCGACATCCGCTTCGCGAGCGCGCGCACGACCGATTCGTCGAGCATCGCGCGCACCTCGTAGATCTCCTCGGCCTCGCGCAACGGCACGACCCGCACGGTCACGCCGCGGTTCTTCTCGTTGCGCAGCAGGCCGGCCTGCTCGAGCGCGCGAAACGCCTCGCGCACCGGGCCGCGCGACACGTTCAGCCGGGTCGCGATCTCGACTTCGTTGAGCTTCTCGCCCGGTGCGTATTCGCCGGACACGATCGCCCGTTCCAGCATGTCCTGGACGATCATCGCGAGCGACTGGCTCTGCAGGAGTTCGATGGCGTTGAGCGCGTTCGGGGCGGTCATGGTCGGGCAGGCAGCAAGGCTGCGGTAGAAAACGAAGGCGCCAGGTCGGCGAATGATCGTTGTATACCGTTTTCCCGATAAATTGTCAACAGTTTTCAGTTTCCAAAAACCAATTTCGCTTGCCGAAACCCGCGCGGCCGGCGGAACGAATCCCGGCCGGCCGCGCGACACACGCCGTCCGTCAGGCCGGGCGCTTCGCCGGCCCCGGGTCGCTCTGGCTCGGCCGCCCCGTCTCGACGTGGCCCGCGAAACGGCGCACGACCTTGTCGTCGCTGCCGCGCAGCGTGGTCGCGGTGATCGTCAGGTCGTACCAGCCGTGACTCGACGACAGCGCCCAGTGATCCTCGACGCGCTCGCCCGGCTCGAGCGTGTAGCTGCGCGCCGGCGCATGGCTGTATGCGTTGTCGACGACCACGCGGCATGCCGCGCCGCCGTGGTTGCGCAGCTGCAGATACACGTGGCGGTTGCGCACGTCGTAGCCGATCTTCGCGTCGGGGTTCGCATGGCGGCCGTCCGCCGCGAGCCGCGTATTGCCCTGGAACTCGCACAGATAGCCGTTCGGCCCGTATGCGGCGAGATGATAATCGCCGCCGGCGGCCGACGTGCTCCACGTATCGACGAAGCGATCGTGCGCGGACACCGCATAGCGGCGCGGCGGCGTCGACGGATTGCGGCGGTCGTACACGTAGAACGCCGCGCCCGCGTCGCCGGTGTTCGCGAAGTCGAGCGACACGGCATCGTTGCGGCCGCTCACGCGGCTGTGCACGAACAGCTCGTACGGCAGCGCCCGCGCCGGGCGCGTGCCGGGTTCCTGCGCCGGCATCGTCTGCTGCGCAGGCACCTGGTACGCCTGGCCGGCCGTCGCGATGTGCTGCGGCACCGCGAAGCTGACCGTACGCGTATCGGGCCGCGCGGAGAAGTCGAACGCCGACGTCAGGTCACCGCAGATCGACCGGCGCCATGCGCTGATGTTCGGCTCCTGCACGCCGAAGCGCGCTTCGAGGAAGCGCAGCACCGACGTGTGGTCGAACGTCTCCGAGCAGACCCAGCCGCCCTTGGTCCACGGCGAGATGATGATGAGCGGCACGCGCGGCCCGAGGCCGATCGGCTGGATACCGCCCGGATCGGCGCCCGGCACGAGCGGGCTCATCTCGCCCGGATACTTGTTCAGGTCGAGCAGTTCGTCGCCGAGGTTCGACAGCAGGTTCGCCGACACGATGCCCTGCCCGCCCACGCCGCTCGTCACCGGCGGCACCGGCGGCACGACGTGGTCGAACAGCCCGTCGTTCTCGTCGTAGTTCAGGATGAACACCGTCTTCGCCCACACCTCGGGATTCGACGTCAGCGCTTCCAGCACCATGTTGATGTAAAACGCGCCGTCGGTCGGCGACGCCTGCGGATGCTCGCTGTACTTGTACGGCGCGACGATCCACGACACCTGCGGCAGCCGGTTGGCCTGCACGTCGGCCTTCAGCTCGGCGAGCGTGTGGTCGGACGCGCCCTTGTCGACGAGCGGGCCGCTCGCGCCTTCCTTCACCTGGAAGCGCTTGAAGAACATCAGCGAGTTGTCGGTGTAGTTGTCGGTCGGGTCGCCCGGGATGCCGGTGCCGCCCTGGTACACCTTCCAGCTCACCTTCGCGTTCTCCAGACGCTCGGCGTAGGTCGTCCACGTGTAGCCGTTCACGTCGTCGCGCTCGCCGATGCCGGGGCCGTTCGGCGGATTGCCGTAGACGTTGCGCGAGTCGATCGTGCCGGTCCACAGGTAGATGCGGTTCGGCGCGGTATCCGCGTGCGCGGAGCAGAAGTACGCATCGCAGATCGTGAAGGCATCGGCCAGCGCGTAGTGGTACGTCAGATCCTGGCGCTTCAGGTAGCCCATCGTCAGCACGTCCTGCTTCTGGTTCACCCACTGGTCCCACTGGCCGTTGTTCCAGGCGAGGTGGCCGCTGCTCCAGCCGTGGTTGGTGCCAGGCTGGAACTCGGTGGTCTGCTTCGGATCGAGGTAGAACGGCAGCACGTACGGCGCGGACGGATCGAGGCCGCGCGAATGGTAGTTCTTCGTGAAGGTCGACGCCGGCGGCTGCTGCCAGACCGGCGCGCCGTTCGGCAGCAGGTGCGGACGCGGGTCGTTGAAGCCGCGCACGCCGCGCAGCCCGCCGAAGTAGTGATCGAACGAGCGGTTTTCCTGCATGAAGATCACGACGTGCTCCACGTCGCGGATCGTGCCGGTGCGGTAGGCGGCCGGCATCGCCAGCGCCTTGCGGATCGCGGGCGGAAAGCCGGCATAGGCGGCCATTGCGCCGGCCGACTGGGCGGCGAGGCGCAGGAAATCGCGTCGATTGGTCGAGGACATAGGGGGAAAATCCTGTTGTCGGAGGAATGAAGCGCCGGTCGAGCGGGGCCGGCGGCCGGTTTGCCGTTATTAGTCCGCACCGGCATGTCCCGGCCGTGACCGGTTCCAGCAGGTTTCTTGCGGTCATCCCCAGCTTTTTTTCGAAGCGGCGCACGATGCGCCTTTCATGCGGCCGACACATGCGTGCGTTAGGCTGACGCGCTCGAGAGGGGGAAGAGGACGAGCCGTGTTCGATCAGCTGAAGGCGTTCCACGCGACCGTCCGGCAGGGCAGCATCACGCGTGCGGCGCGCCACCTGGGCGTGAGCCAGCCGACGATTGCCGCGCAGATCCGGCAGGTCGAGCAGGTGTACGGCGTCGAGCTGTTCCATCGCAGCGGTCGCCGGCTCGAAGTGACCGAGACGGGCATCGAGCTGCTGCCGCTGGTCGAGAAGATGATCGCGCTCGAGGCGCAGGCCGACATCATGCTGCGCAATGTCGGCGGGCTGTTCGAGGGTCATCTGCGGATCGGCGCGACGGGGCCGTACTACATCATGGACGCGGTCGGGCGCTTCTCCAGCGCGTATCCGTCGATCGCGCTCACGTGCCGGATCGGCAATTCGGAGGAAATCCTGCAGGCGCTGCACGAATTCCGCATCGATCTCGCGGTGTCATCGCAGCGCAACGACGCGGACGGCCTCGAACGCCAGGTGATTTCCACCGATCCGCTGGTGCTCGTCGTGCATCGCGATCATCCGCTCGCGCGCTTCGACGCGATCGACGCCGCGCAACTCGCCGACGTGCGCCTGCTGATCCGCGAGGAAGGGTCGGTCACGCGCCGCTGCACCGAGGCGATTCTCGCGGCGGCCGGCATCGCGGCCGCGTCGTTCGCCGAGATCGGCAGCCGCGAAGCGATTCGCGAGGCGATCCTGCACGGCGTGGGCGGCAGCCTGTTTCCGCGCGGCGAGGCCGAACGCCATCCCGACCTGCGGATCGTCGCGCTGCGCGACGTCGACACGACGATCGACGAATACGTGTACTACCTGAAGGCGCGCCGCCACAGCCCGGCGATCGATGCGTTTCTCGCGTGCATCCTGCCGGCCGGCGAAGCCGCGCCCGCGCCGATGCCGACGACGCGGCGCGCGACCGCGCGCTGAGCACGCGGATCGGCGCGAGCAGCCGCCCTGCTGTCGCGGCGCGCGGCGGCGATCGTCATCGGTCCGCGCCGGGCATCGTGCGCATGACGACATGCCGGCGCGGCTCGCCTCACTTCGGCAGCGCCGGAATCATCCACGTCAGCACGTGCTGCTGCAGGAACACCAGCACGCCGAGCAGCAGCGTGAGGATCACGCTGTGCCAGAAGGTGCGCGCGAACACGACGCCCTCCTGCCCCTTCAGGTCGGTCGTCGACACGCCCGTCGCGATGTTCTGCGGCGAGATCATCTTGCCCATCACGCCGCCCGACGAATTGGTCGCGGCCATCAGCACCGGATCGAGGCCGAGCTGCCGCGCGGCGACCACCTGCAGGTTGCCGAACAGCGCGTTGCCCGACGTGTCGCTGCCCGACAGGAACACCGCGATCCAGCCGAGCGATGCCGACACGAGCGGGAACAGCGCGCCGGTCGACGCGACGCCGGTGCCGAGCGTATAGCTGATCCCCGAGTAGTTCAGCAGGTACGCGAGCCCGACGATCATCATCACGGTGACGATCGCGATCCAGGTCTGCCGCCAGGTCTTGACCACGCATTCGAGGAACGCGCCGACGCCGGTGCGCGTGAGCGCGGCCGTGATGATCGCCGACACGAGGATCGCGGTGCCCGTGCCGAGCGGCTGGAAGTCCCATATCGCCGCATACGGCTTGTGGTACAGCGACACGAACACCGCGTTGTGCAGGCCCGGCCACTTGATCTTCACGTCGCCGATCGCCGCGACGTTCGCATGCACCCAGACGATCACGACCACCGACACGACGAGCCACGGCAGCCAGCCGCCGAAGCCCGCGCGCGCGCCGCCGCCCGACACGGCGCCCGCGCCGCGCGCGAGCGCGAATTGCGGATCGGGCTGCGGCTTCCACATCTGCAGGAAGCCGATCGTGACGATCAGCGACGTGAGCGACGACAGCACGTCGGTGAGCTGGTAGCCGAGGAAGTTCGACGTGACGAACTGCGCGATCGCGAAGCTGCCGCCGGACACGAGCAGCGCGGGCCACAGGCGCGCGATCGAGCGCAGCCCGCCATACGCGCCGACCACGTAGAACGGCAGCAGCAGCGCGAAGAACGGCAGCTGGCGGCCGACCATCGCGGCGAGCGTCGCGGGCGGCAGCGACGTGACCGCGCCGAGCACGGTGATCGGCACGCCGAGCGCGCCGAACGCGACCGGCGCGGTGTTGAACAGCAGCGTATAGGTGAGCGCTTCGAGCGCGGGGAAGCCGAGCGCGATCAGCAGCGCACTCGTGATCGCGACCGGCGTGCCGAACCCCGAGATCCCTTCGAGCAGGCAGCCGAACGAGAACGCAACGACCAGCAGCACGAGGCGGCGATCGTCGGGCAGGTTGTCGAGCATCCATTGCCGGAACTGGTCGAAGCGGCCCGACTTCACCGCGATGTTGTACAGCAGTAGCGCGTTGAAGACGATCCACATCACCGGCACGACGGCGAGCGCCATGCCCGCGCCGACCGCGTTGAACGCGAGGCCGGCCGGCATGCCCCACGCGCCGATCGCGACTGCGAGGCCGGCGACGAGCCCGGCGAGCGACGCCTGCCACGCGGGGCGGCGCAGCACGCCGAGCGCGACCAGCGCGACCGCGATCGGAATCGCGGCGACCAGGAACGACAGCAGCAGCGAGTTGGCGACCGGTGTCAGCGGCTGCGAGAAAACGATGCCGGGCGGCAGGGCGGCGGTGGGATTCATCGTGTCTCCAATGTCGGCTCAAGTTAGCGCTTTAGCGCTTACTTGAGCCCCATGCAAGGCTGTCGGCTCAAGCTGGCGCTTTAGCGCTTGCTCGAATCTCATGCAATCGGCGTTCGATCTGCAATCCACGGCCGCGAACAGGCACTTGCGCACACAACCACCTCGCGCCGCCTGCCGATCGGTCGCTGCAAAAAGGTTAGGAGGCGCATGACGCTTGCACAAGGGGGACAAGCCCGATGCCCGCCGCGCCGATACGCACCAGGCTGAAACGCAGCTGGCCGCGCGCTGGCGCGCATGACAGGCAGCCGGCCTGCCGCTCGCCCGCACGCACCGGCGCGCAAACGCGCACGCCGCCGCAATGTTGCACACGCGACAAAGGTGCTGACCGGCTATCGGGATGTTTCGTTTGGGCTCCGAAGCCTAGACTGGCTGCATTCGATCCCGGCCGCGCCGACGATGGCGCGGCGCCGGAACGCTACGGAGTGGAGACCATGAACACGATGAAACGAGCGGCATGTGCGACCCTGCTGATGGGCGCGGCATTCGCCGCGCACGCGCAATCCGCACCGCAACCGCTGACGCGTGCGCAGGTTCGTCAGGAGCTCGCGGAACTGCATGCCGTCGGCTACCGGGCAAATCTCGCGAGCAGCCCCGACTTTCCGCAAAACATGCAGGCGATCATGCAGCGCGCCGCGCAGGCGCGCGGCCATGGCGATCCCGGCGGTTATGGCGGCAACGGCCGTGCGGCCGTGGAATCGGGCAAGCCGGCACTCCCGCCCGCGATCGACCGCGATACGTACGCGCACCATTGAGCACGCGTGCGCGAACGCACGACGCCGCCGCGCGCGACGCCGTATGCGCTCGTCAGACGCTGAAGCGGTTCAGCGTATAAGCGCGATAGGCCGCGACGAACGCGTCGAACGATCCGGCCTCCTTCGCTTCCAGTTCGGCCTGCTCGTCGAGCGACTTCCGGGCCAGCGCCTCCGCTGCGTGCATCGCATCCGCCGACGGCGGCTGCGCGCGGAAATACGCGGCATGCGCTTCGCTCTGCACGCGCGCAAAGGCGAGGAACGACTGCCCGTTGTCGCGCATCGCGCGCAGCACGTGCGCGGACGGCGTGCGCTCCGGATCGGCCAGCTTGTCGCGCTGCGCAGCGATCGCGCGTGCATGTTCGTCGCCGCCGCGAATCTCGTCGAGACGCCGGCCGACGATTTCGATGTCCGCCATCAATTCGTCCGCCCACGCCTGCAGCGTGACGGGCTGGCCGTCGCGCATCAGCGTGAGCCCCGGCTTGCGGCCTTCCATCGTCACGCTGCCGAAGTTCGCGTTCGCTTCCCGGTAGGCCGGGCAGTCGAGCGCCGGGCTCGGATCGAGCGCGCAGGCGAGCAGGAACGCATCGATGAAGCGCGCGGTATCGAGCGCGATGCCGGTCGGCTCGAACGGATCGATGTCGAGACAGCGCACCTCGATGTACTGCACGCCGCGCGACGCGAGCGCATGCAGCGGCCGTTCGCCCGAGTACGTGACGCGCTTCGGCCGGATCGTCGAGTAGAACTCGTTCTCGATCTGCAGCACGTTCGTGTTGATCTGGATCCACTCGCCGTCGCGGTGCGTGCCGATCGCCTCGTACGGCGGATACGGCTCGCTCACTGCCTTCGACAACGCGTCGAGATAGTCCGGCAGCGTGTTGTAGTCGACGTGCAGCGCGGCCTGCGCGGTCGTGTTCGAGTAGCCGAGGTCGCTCATCCGCAGGCTCGTCGCGTACGGCAGGTACAGCGTGTCGGCGTCGAACACGTCGAGCTTGTGCGGCTTGCCGCGCAGGAACTTCGTGTCGAGCGCGGGCGACGCGCCGAACAGGTACATCAGCAGCCAGCTGCGGCGCCGGAAGTTGCGGATCAGCGCGAGATAGCGCTCCGACTGGTAGTCGACGAGCGTCGCGGTCGAGCCTTCTTCCGCATGCAGACGCCGCCACACTTCCTCGTGCAGCGAGTAGTTGTAGTGGATGCCGGCGATGCACTGCATCGTGCGGCCGTAGCGATACGCGAGGCCGCGCCGGTACACCGTCTTGAGCCGGCCGATGTTCGACGTGCCGTAGTCGGCGATCGGGATCTCGTCGTCGGCCGGCAGCAGGCCCGGCATCGAGTTGTTCCACAGCATCTCGTCGCCGAGCGACGCGTACACGTACCGATGCAGTTCGTCGAGGCGTTCGAGCGTGACCGCGGCGTCTCCTTCCGCGGGCGTGATCAGTTCGAGCAGCGCTTCCGAATAGTCGGTCGTCAGCGACGGATGCGTGAGGGCCGAACCGAGCGCACGCGGATGCGGCGTGAACGCGATCATCCCGTCGCGCGTCACGCGCAGGCTTTCCTTTTCGATGCCGCGCAGGCCGTCGGGCAGATGCTGCCGCGTCGGGCCCGAGCTCAGCGCATCGAGGCGATTCAGCAGCAGTTCGGACTGGCGGTGAGTCATGGTGTTCGACATGGATGCGCAAGTGCGGGACGGCCGCGTGCGGAACGCCGCGCGCGGCCGGCTGGATTATTGGTCGCTTCGTTGGTAGCGGGCACTTTAACATCTCGCCGAAAGCCGCGCTTGAGGCGGCCCGGGCCGCGTGCGCGCGCCGGAATCGGCGGCCGGGCGCGCCGATGGCGGCTATCGCCGCGAGCCTTGCCGATGCGCAGCGGGCGTTGCCGGTGCGTCGGTCATCGTGGAATCGTCTGACGGAACGGCGGGCGCACACGCACTGCGGCGGGGCCGAACCGGTCGGAAATGAAGAGGCTGGAACGCCGTGGATATCGCGCGCCCGTCACGCGGTAGACGCCCGCCTCACCCGCTCGCGCCACTCGTTCAGCCCGGCCCGCATCGCCCGCTTTTCCTCTTTCAGCCTGCGCCATCCGCCCTCACCCGCCGCGCGCCGCGCCAGCGCGATCGGCCACCTCGTTCCACAGATGAAGCGCCGCATACGCGCGCCACGGCCGCCAGCCTTCGGTGCGCCGCTTCTGGCTCGCGAGCCGGTCGAGCGCCGGGTCGCGCGCGGCGATCGACTGCATCAGCACGAGGTCGGACGCCGGCCACGCGTCCGGGTCGCGCCACGCGCGCATCGCGATGTACTCGACGGTCCACGGGCCGATGCCGGGCAGATCGAGCCACGCGGCGCGCAGTGTCGCGAGATCGGCGTGCGCCGGATCGACCGGCACGTCGCCGGCCGCCACCGCGCGCGCCATCCCGGTCAGCGCCGCCGCGCGCTTGCCAGGCATGCCGATCTTCGCGAGATCGCACGCGGCCAGCGCGTCGGGCGTCGGAAACCGCCACGCGGGAACGCCGTCGCCCGCCGGCTCGCCGGCGTCGGGCACGATGCGTTCGCCGGCCCGCTCGACGAGCCGCCCGACGATCGTCGTCGCGGCCTTCACGCTGACCTGCTGGCCGACGATCGCGCGCACCGCGAGCTCGAAGCCCGACCACGCGCCCGGCACGCGCAGCCCCGGCGCGGCCGCGACCAGCGGCGCGAACCACGGGTCGCGCGCAAGCCCGCCGCCGATTGCGGCCGGGTCGGCGCCGAGATCGAACATCGACGCGACGCGCGCGGCAAACGCCGCGTCGACGTGGCGCGCCGCCGCGCCTTCGACCGTCGCGATCAGGCAGTGCCGGCGCGGATGCCGGGTCACGGTGAGCCGGCCCGCTGCGCCGTGCAGGTCGACGATGCGGCGATACACGCCGTCCGCGACCTGCTCGACGCCCGGAATCGCGCGCCCGCTGAAGAAGCGCAGCACGCGCGCCCAGTCGTACGGCGCCTTGAAGCGCAGTTCCATCTGCGCGGACGGCGGCACAGGGCCGCCGTCCGGAATTGACGTGATCGTGGCTGTTTCGATGCTCAAGCTGCGCTGCCCTCGTCGACGGTGGCCGGTTCGTCATCGTGCGCATGACGCGCCTCGGATGCAAGCAGTGTCGCCTTGCGGCGCACGCCCCAGCGATAGCCGGCGAGCGCGCCGCCCTTCTGCACGACGCGATGGCACGGGATCGCGAGCGCGACCGGGTTCGACGCGCACGCCGACGCGACGGCCCGCACCGCACGCGGCGCGCCCAGCGCCTCGGCGATCTCCGAGTAGCTGCGCGTCTCGCCGTACGGGATATGCGTCAGCGCTTCCCATACGCGCTGCTGGAACGCGGTCGGCGCGATGTCGAGCGGCAGGTCGAACGTGTGTCGCGTGCCGTCGAGATACGCGCCGATCTGCGCGACGAACGGCGCAAGCCGCGCGGACGACTCGACCAGCTCGGCGCGTGCGAACGTCTCCTTCAGCTCGTCGACGAGCGCCGCCGGCTCGTCGCCGAACGCGATCCGGCAGATGCCTTTCCCGGTCGCGGCGACCAGCACGGTGCCGAGCGGCGTCGCAGCGGTCGCATAGTCGATCCGCAGGCCCTCGCCCTGGCGACGGAACGCGGACGGCGCCATCCCGAGCTCGCGCGGCACCGACGCGTACAGGCGCGACGTCGAGTTGAAGCCCGCATCGACGGCCGCCCGCGTGACCGGCTGGCCGCTCTGCAGCGCCTGCCGCAGCGCGGCGCCGCGCTGCGCGGCCTGATACTGGCGCGGCGACACGCCGACCACGCGCTTGAACAGCCGTTGAAGATGGAACGGGCTCACATGCACGGCGTCGCTCAGCTGCTGCAGCGTGAGCCGGTCGGGGTGCGCGTCGAGCACCGCGCAGGCGCGATTGACGATCTCCAGCTCGCGCGGCAGCCCTTCCGGCTGGCAGCGCTTGCACGGCCGGAACCCGGCTGCGCGCGCGGCGGCCGGATCGGCGAAGAACGCCACGTGCTCGCGGCGCGGCAGGCGCGACGCGCAGGTCGGGCGACAGAACACGCCGGTCGTGCGCACCGCATAGAAAAACGCGCCGTCCGCGTGCGGATCGCGGGCGGTCACTGCGCCCCAGCGGGCGTCGTCGGTCGGATAGGCGGCTTTCATCGGAACCTCGCGCTCTCTAGTGTAGACGGTGCCCACTCTAGGCGTCGGCACGGGACGACGCGCCCCGAATCTTGCGCTGTGATTCGAGAAACCGAACCGGGGCCGGATCAATGGGAAAAGTCGGAAGAAAAGCGCCCCAAAGGCACGCGGCAGGCGCCGTCCGTCATCGCTCCGTCATCGTTTTGCTGCACTGCAGGTGCGACAAAACGCCGTCCTGACGTTTTTTTACACTGTCGATATTGCGTCGCACCATGCCCGGATGTATAGTTGGAACTGTCTCCTCCATGTCTCCTCCTGATATGGATTAAGCCCGTTCCGAGTGAGCGGGCTTTTTTTTCGCCCGTCGATCGCCACGCGTTGCGGCGGATGCCTTCGTGCCGTTGGTCTACACTCGACGCATCGTGCCTGCCAAGGAGCGTTCGTCCATGAAACCGACCATCCGCGCGATCGATCACGTCGTGCTGCGCGTGACCGACATGGCTGCGATGACGCGCTTTTACTGCGACGCCGTCGGCTGCCACGTGGAGAAGGAACAGCCCGACCTGGGCCTCGTGCAGTTGCGCGCCGGCGATGCGCTGATCGACCTGCTGACGGTCGGCGGCAAGATCGATCGCGCCGACAGCGGGCCGCCCGGCGCGGGCCGCAATCTCGATCACCTGTGCCTGCGCGTGGAGCCGTTCGACCCCGACGCACTCATCGCGCACTTCGCCGCGCACGGCGCGCAACCCGGCGCGCCCGCGGAACGCTACGGCGCCGGCGGCTACGGGCCGTCGATCTATCTGTTCGACCCGGAAGGCAACATGCTGGAGTTCAAGGGGCCGCCCGCCGTCATCGGGTAAGCGCGGCCGGCCCGCGCGTCGTCACGCGTCGGCGCGCGGCTTCAGGATCGTCCATTCGACCGCGACCGGGTCGTGATCGGCGCTCGAGATCCACGCGGCGCCGTCCTGCACCGTGCACTGCAGCCGCATCGTGCGCTCGGCGAGCCGTCCGAGCGCGGCCGCGACGCCGTCGGCCAGCGACAGCACCTGCACGTTGCGCAGCCGCTCGACCTTGCTGCGCACGCCCTGCCACCAGATATCCGAGGTCTTGCCGCCGTACGCGATCACCGTGACCTGCGCGGCGCGGCCGGCCGCCTTCGAGATGCGCCGTTCGTCCGGCTGCCCGACCTCGATCCACGCATCGATCGCGCCGGTCAGGTCCTTCTGCCACAGGTCCGGCTCGTCGGTGTCCGACAGCCCCTTGCCGAACTCCAGCCGCTCGTGCGCGAGCAGCGCGAACGCGGCGATCCGCACCATCATCCGCTCGTCGGTTTCCGACGGATGGCGCGCGACCGTCAGCGCGTGATCGGCGTAGTAATGCCGATCCATGTCGGCGATTTGCAGTTCGGCTTTGTAGATCGTGGATTTCAGCGCCATGCGGATGCGGCCCGGGCGGGCATTCGGTTCGGTCGGGCCGTGATGATACCGAATGCCGGCCGTCGCGCGCGTGTCATGCGTCCGCCACAGCACAACGGCCCGGCAACAGCCGGGCCGCGTTCGGTGCGCGCCGCCGGCTCGACCGGCCGGTGCGCGTTCGCGCGTCGCGTCGGGCGAGCGCGCGTTACTGCTTGATGAAGCGCGAATCGGTCCAGAGACCCTGCTGGTCGCTGTTGTCGGCGCTGACGAACTGCACGTCGCCCTGCTCGACCGACACCACGCGGAAGCGCTGGCCTTCCGGCACCGACAGGCAGCGGTAGTCGTCGAAGTACTGCTGCTTCGCCTGCGACTTGCCGTCGCGCTCGTGACTCAGTACGGAGTCCAGATTGTCTTTCGACAGACAGCCCCATGCGTTCTTCGTCAACTGGATTTCCTGCGCCGGCTTGACGGCCGAATCGCCGCCCGCCTGGGCAATCGACACCACGGCAAATGCGCCAACGAGGGCAAGAAAGACACCGGTACGCTTCATCATGTTCTGTCTCCAGGCTTGCGGGCACCAGGCTGGGTTTAGCTATGTGTTTAAAGGTGATCGTGAACCCGCGTTTTTCACTTTAGGAGACCGGCAAACGATAGCAAGCACATTTGTTGTGCGCTCGCAATAGCGGCGAATTGTCGCACCCTGCGCACCGTCGTTTTTCGCTGCCTCCCGCATGCTCGCCATCGGTGAACGGTTGCCGCGCCAGCCTGCGGTGACCATGCGGAAAGCGTTGTCCGGCAAGGCTTTCAGCCCATTTACAATGCGTCGGTTGAACGGTTTGGATAATCCATTTCGCTATCCGGACCATTTTGATGCAACGCACATAAAGTCATCCGAAACGATCCGGAATTATTGCGCCGCGACAGTCGGGTTTCATCATTCAAGAAAAATGCCAGGAATAAGCGCATTGGTATTTATCCGTACTTTCACGGATGCGAGATAAAGCGCGTACGGCTCGTGCCCCTGCGCCCGCCCGCCGGCATTTCACCGGACCGTTTTTGGACCGCTTACTGCCGCTCGAAATAGTCGCGCTGAAAAATGCACATCCGATAGGCGTTGTGATACGCGCCATTCCCGAAAAATTCTTCCTTCAATTCGGCCTCGTGCTGGAATCCGCATTTCTCGTAAACGTGAATCGCCGCCGCATTCGACGTATCGACGATCAGGTACAGCTTGCGCATGTTCAGCACCTTGAATGCGTACTCGATCGCGAGGCGCGTCGCCTGCCCCGCATAGCCGCGCCCCTGGCACTGCGGCGCGATGATGATCTGGAACTCGCCGCGGCGGTGGATGTAGTCGAGCTCGATCAGCTCGACGAGGCCGACCAGTTCGCCCTGCGTATCGACGGCGACGAAGCGCCGCTCGCGCTGGTCGTGCACGTGACGGTCGTACAGCTGGGACAGCTCCGAGAAGGTTTCATACGGCTCCTCGAACCAGTAGCGCATGATCTTCGCGTCGTTGTTCAGCTCGTGGACGAAGCGCAGGTCCTGCCGCTCCAGCGGTCGCAGCGCAAGCGTATGGGTCTTGTTCGTGATTTGCATGTTCGCGTCCTTTTTGAGGCCGGCGTGCGCGCGAAACCGGCGCGCGACGGGGCTGCGATCGCGCGCGTTCCGCACTGCAAGAAGTTGGACGCCGGCGAAATTCAGAGCCTAGAATGGGAGCAAGGGTTCCTGCCACCGCAAGGAGGCTATCGTGATCGAGCAAGTCATACTCGGTATTTTTCTCGTGCTGCCGCTCGTGATCGTGGCGGCGCTGTTTTCCGACGAACTCTGGCAGGAACACCGGCGTCAGCATCCGCGCGACGAGCACGCGCCGCATATCGACTGGAAGCATCCGTGGCGCCGCGTGCGGCGCGGACATTGACCGCTTTCGTATTCCGCACACGCTCGGCGCGCTGCCATCGCGGAGCGCCCGGCCGCGCGACCGCACCCCGTTTCGACCCGACTCCCGCTTCACAACGCGAGCCTTCGACGTGAACGACAAACCTTCCCTGCCCGAGCACGACATTCCGCACGAAACGATCGACCTGCAGATCGCCGACGTGCTTGCCGCCGTCCGATATCCGGCCAACAAGGATGCGATCGTCGACGCCGCGCGCGACGCCGGCGCGAGCAACGAAGTGCTGTCGATGCTCGATGGCCTGCCCGAGCAGGACTACGCGGACGTCGATGCCGTCACGCGCTGGGTCGCCGGCAACTTCGGTCCCGGCATCGGCATTTGACCGCGCCGCGATAACGCGTCAGGATCGCATCACACCAGCCCTGCCGCGGCCGGATACATGCCGCCCGACGCCATAGCCGGGTGTGTGCGCACCAGCGTCCGGGGAACGCCATGGAAGGGATCCTGACCCAGTACACGACGCGTCGTCAGCGCTGGTTCGGCGCCCTGACGGCACTCGCCATCGTGCTCACGCTCGGGGTCGCCGCGCCGCATGTGGACGTCGCGCTGCCTGCCGTCGAGCCGTTCATGCCGATGTGCGCGCTCACGGTATTCACGACCGCGAGCCTCACGGCATTCTTCCTCGGCGCGCAGTTCACCGTGACGCGCCAGCCCGTGTTCGGTGCGCTCGGCGGCGCTTATGCGTTCACCGCGCTCGCGGTCGCGCTGCAGCTGCTGACGTTTCCCGGCGTGTTCTCGCCGCAGGGCCTGCTCGGCGCACTGCCGCGCAGCGCGATGTGGATGTGGATCTTCTGGCATGCGGGCTTTCCGTGCTTCGTGATGATCGCGCTGCTCGCGCGCGACCGGCTGGCTCGCGCGCCGATCGACGCGCGGCACACGCGCGGCTGGGCATTCGTGCTGATTGGCGGCCCGGCCGTCGTCGCCGCGCTGCTGTGCGTGCTGACGCTGCGTGTGCCGCTGCCGTCCGCGTTCCGGCCGCCCGCCGAGACGAGCGTGCTGCCGGTCGGCGGCATCGTGCTCGCCGTGTGGCTGCTCAACGCGCTTGCGCTGACGGCCGTGCTGATCGCGGGCCGCTTGCGCACGACGCTCGATCTGTGGCTCGCGATCGCGATGCTCGCGTGCCTCGCCGATACCACGCTCAATGCGATGAGCACGACCCGCTTCACGGTCGGCTGGTATCTCGCGCGCGTGTTCAGCATGTTCACGCCCGGCGTGCTCGTCTGCGTGCTCGCGTGGGAAGTGACGATGCTGTATCAGCGGCTGTCCGACGCGCACGCGACGCTGGTCCATTCGGCTGCGCGCGACGGGCTGACCGGCGCGTTCAACCGCAGCCACTTCAACGATCGTTTCCATACGCTGTTCCTGCAGGCGCGGCGGCAGCGCGAACCGCTGTCGCTGCTGATGGTCGACGTCGATCACTTCAAGGCGTACAACGACGCATACGGCCATGTAAAGGGCGATGCATGCCTGGTCGCGATCGCGCATGCGCTGGCCGGCGTCGTGCGGCGGCCGACGGATCTCGTCGCACGCTACGGCGGCGAGGAGTTTGCGATCGTGCTGCCGAATACCGATGCGCGCGGCGCCAGGATCGTCGCCGAGGAAGCGCGCCAGGCGGTGCTGCGGCTCGATCTCGTGATGCCGGCGCCGGAAGGGCGCGTCAGTGTGAGCGTCGGCTGTGCGACGGTATCGTCCGATGCGCTGTCGACGTCCGACGCGTTGATCGAAGCGGCCGATGCCGCGTTGTACCGCGCAAAGGCCGACGGACGGGACAGGGTCGTGGTCGCCTGAATACGTCTACTGTTTCGGGCAGTTGTTACGGTCATTGTGACCGGAATAATCCGCCGTTACGCATTGCGCGGGCGGGAAACGAATGCTTACAGCCCGTGTTCCGGGCGCTCGCTATGCTGGGTTCATATCGAATCCAGGCAGGTGAGCGCCATGAAGAAGACCCTTTTGCTGATTGCCAGTGTCGCCGCGCTGCTGAGCGGCTGTATCGTCGTGCCGGACGGCGGATATTACGGTGATGGGTACCACCATCATCATCATTGGGATTGATCGGGGGAAGCGAGATCGAGGGGCGTGGTGCCTGGCGCGCGGTGGTTGATCCGGAGCGCCGATCACGCCGCCCGATCGGGCCTGCATGCACCCTTGAAGTCCGTCACTTCCCGATACAGAACCTGCTGAAAATCACCCCCAGCAAATCATCCGAAGTGAACTCCCCGGTAATCGCATTCAGCTGTTCCTGCGCGAGCCGCAGTTCCTCCGCAAACAGATCGAGCGACTGCGCACGCTGCTCCGCATGATCGGCCGCGTGCGCGAGATGCGCCTGCGCCGCGCGCAGCGCGATCAGATGCCGCTCGCGCGCGAGATAGACGCCCTCCGCCCCCGCCTGCCATCCGGCGATCCGCAGCAGCTCCGCGCGCAACAGGTCGATCCCGTCGCCGCGCTTCGCGGACAGATGCACGTCGGTCAGGTCGCCTTCCGCCGCCGGATGCTCGACCGATGCCGGCACGCCCGTCAGATCCGTCTTGTTCAGCACGCGCACGACCGGCACGCCGTCCGGAAACCGCGCGGCGATCGCGACATCGTCCGCCGTCATCCCGGTGCGCGAATCGAGCAGATGCAGCACGACATCCGCGCGCTCGATCTCGCTCCATGTGCGCGCAATCCCGATCCGCTCGACCTCGTCCTCCGTCTCGCGCAGCCCGGCCGTATCGATGATGTGCAGCGGAATGCCCTCGACCTGGATCGTCTGCGCAACCTTGTCGCGCGTCGTGCCCGCGATCGGCGTGACGATCGCCAGTTCCGCGCCGGCCAGCGCATTCAGCAGCGACGACTTGCCGACGTTCGGCTGCCCCGCGAGCACGACCGACAGCCCCTCGCGCAGCAGCGCGCCCTGGCGCGCATCGCCGAGCACGTGCGCGAGCTGTTCGCGAATCCGTGCGAGCTTGCCGCGCGCATCGGCCGCCTCGAGGAAGTCGATTTCCTCTTCCGGGAAATCGAGCGTCGCCTCGACCAGCATCCGCAGGTTGATCACGTCGTCGACGAGCGCGTGGATCTGCCGCGAGAATGCGCCGTCGAGCGAACGGCCCGCCGACCGCGCGGCCGCCTCGGTGCTCGCCTCGATCAGGTCGGCGACCGCCTCGGCCTGCGCGAGGTCGAGCTTGTCGTTCAGGAACGCGCGCCGCGTGAATTCGCCCGGCTCCGCCAGCCGCAGCCCGAAGCCGCGCCCCGCGTCGAGGCAGCGCTGCAGCAGCAGCTGCATCACGATCGGCCCGCCATGCCCCTGCAGCTCGAGCACATGCTCGCCCGTGTACGAATGCGGCGCCGGGAAATACAGCGCGATCCCGCGGTCGAGCGGTGCGCCGTGCGCGTCGAGGAACGGCACGTAGCTCGCATGGCGCGGCGCGAGCGACTGCCCGCACAACGCGTCGATCAGCGGCAGCGCGGCCGCCTCGCCGCCGCGCCCGAACGACACGCGGACGACGCCGATGCCGCCCCGGCCGGCAGCGGTGGCAATGGCGACGATCGGATCGGAATCGGTAGCGAGCATGGCAATCGGAGAATCAGGCAGTCAATGGTGCACCCGCGCAACAGTTCGGGCGGCGGAACGCCGGCATTGTAGCGTGCCGGCCCGCCCGTCACCGGGCCGCTCGCCCTTTTCAGACTATCCCGAATTTATCCCGTCAAGGATAAGCCAAGTACCAGTTCGGCGCGCCGTTCCGGTATAGGCTTCGAACGAGTCCGCCTGCGACGCGGCCGCGCAGCGACTCCTTCCAATACGCCGAACGCCGCGCACCGGTTTGGGATTCGTCCGCATGAGATATGTTTATCTCATATGGTTGTCTGAAACGGGGCGCTGGAATTGCACAATCCCGTCCATGCCGACACCCGAAGAAAAAGCGGCGTTCTCGGAACGCCTTAAATTCGCCTTGCGGCGCAGCCCGGAGAAGGTCACCGGCGCGACGGAACTCGCGACCCGCTTCAATCTCCGCCACCACGGCGCGCAACCGGTTTCGCCGCAAACCGCGCACAAGTGGCTGACGGGCCGCACGATTCCGACGCCGGACAAACTCGAGACGCTCGCGTCGTGGCTGCGCGTCGAACTGCACTGGCTGCACTACGGCCCGTCGCCGAGCGCGGCGGCTCCGGCGACGCCGCAACCGCTGCCGCGCGACGAACGCTATCCGCCCACGCCCGAGACGATCGAGCTCGCGTCGAAGATCGAGGCATTGCCGCCGCACCGGCGCTACCTCGTGCAGGAACTGATCGAGCAGTTCTACGGCGAACCGAAGGGCGAGCCGAAAAAGGGCTGAGCGGGAACAGAGCGGAGCGCCGCGCCGGCCCCGAAAACGACAAAGCCGCACGGGCGAACCCGTGCGGCTTTTTTGCGCGCGTCGCGGGCGGCGAGCCGCCCGCAGCCGTTAAGCGGGTTTCTTCTTGACCCCGCCGAGCTTGCGCGTGATGTAGTACTGCTGCGCGATCGACAGCACGTTGTTCACGACGTAGTACAGCACGAGGCCGGCCGGGAAGAAGAAGAACATCACCGAGAACGCGATCGGCATGAACTTCATCATCTTCGCCTGGACCGGGTCCGGCGGCGTCGGGTTCAGGCTCGTCTGCACGAACATCGACACGGCCATCAGCACCGGCAGGATGAAGAACGGATCGCGCTGCGACAGGTCGTGAATCCACAGAATCCACGGCGCGCCGCGCATTTCGACCGATGCGAGCAGCACCCAGTACAGCGAGATGAACACCGGGATCTGGATCACGACCGGCAGGCAACCGCCGAACGGATTGACCTTCTCGGTCTTGTACAGCTCCATCAGCGCGGCGTTCATCTTCTGCGGATCGCTCTTGAAGCGTTCGCGCAGCGCCTGCATGCGCGGCGTGATTTCCTTCATGCGCGCCATCGACTTGTAGCTCGCGGCCGACAGCGGGAAGAACACCGCCTTGATCAGCACCGTCAGCAGCACGATCGCCCAGCCCCAGTTGCCGACCAGGCCGTGGATCTTCTCGAGCAGCCAGAACAGCGGCTTCGCGATGATCGTCACCCAACCGTAGTCCTTCACGAGCTCCAGGCCCGGCGCGATGCCTTCGAGCATGCGCTCTTCTTCCGGACCGGCGAACAGGCGCGCCTGCACGTCGGCCGACTGGCCCGGCGCGATCGCGGCGACCGGCTGCTTCACGCCGACGCGGTACAGCGACGGATCGATCTTCTCCGCATAGATGTCGCGCTTCACGCCCTGCTGCGGAATCCATGCCGACGCGAAGTAGTGCTGCACCATCGCGACCCAGCCGTTGTCGGCGGAGGTCACGTAGTCGGCCTTGTTCTTGTCGAGGTCGCTGAAGTTGATCTTCTGGAAGTGCTTCGCGTCCGTGTAGACCGCCGGCCCGAGGAAGGTATGCGAGAACATCGGCGTTTCGACCGCCGTGTTGTCGCGCACGAGTTCCATGTAGACCGTCGGCGTGACGGGCGCCGTGCCGACGTTGTCGATCTTGGTGTCGACGCCGATCACGTAGCTGCCGCGCGTGAACGTGTAGGTCTTCACGACCTTCACGCCGCCCTTCACCGGCGATTCGAACGACAGCTTCAGCGTGTTCTGGTCGCCCGTCAGCGACGTCGGGCCGGCGCTCACCTGCGTGTAGACGTCGTTGTGGTTCGGGAAGTCGCCGCCGAGCAGGCCCGAGCGTGCGAGATACGTGTGGCCGGCCGTGTGGTCGAACAGCGTGATGTACAGGTCGGGCTGCTTGCCGTCGCCCTGCTTCTTCAGCGTCAGCTTCGCGAGCGTGCCGCCGCGCGTGTCGATTTCGCCGTCGTACACGTCGGTCGAGAACTTCACGAGCTGCGCCTGCGCGGCCGGGGCCGTCGTCGCGGGCGCCGTGCCGGCTGCGGCGGCGGGCACCTCACCTGCCGTCGTCGTCGCGCCCGTGCCGGACGCGCCGCCGGCGGCCGCGGGGGCCGTCTGCGTGGCGCTCGGGAAGAACATCGACGGGCGTCCATGGGACCGCTGCCAGTTGTCGTACAGCATGACAGCTGACATGAAGAAGATCACCCATAGGACGGTGCGTTTGATATCCATGCGTTGTCTCAGAGTCGATGGGACCGCGCGTCGGCTTCGCCGCGAGCGCGAGTGTCGGAGTTGGGCGGCGGGACGAGGTCGATGCCGCCCGCGGAAAACGGATGGCATCGGCACACGCGCCTGACGGCGAGATACGTGCCGCGCGCGGCGCCATGATACTGGATTGCCTCGCGCGCGTAATCCGAACAGGAAGGATAAAAACGGCAACGGTTGCCGAGCAGCGGACTCACGGCAACCTTGTAGAAGCGCAGCAAGGCGATCAATACCGTTTCCATACCTTGGGCGGCGCCGTACGACGCCGCTTCAAAACCGGCCGGGCATGCGCGAACGCCGCGCCACGGCTCGGATGCGTCACTCGGACGCGGGCTTCGACGCGCGGCGGACGACTTCCCGGGCGGCCTTGTCGAGCAGCTCGCGGATTTCGTCCGCGCACAACGCCGCGAGCGGGGCCGAAGCCGCACTCGGCAGCGCTTTCCTGTCGAAGCGCGTATGCAGGCGCAGCAGCAGGTCGAACCCGGCGAACTCGGCCCGGCGCACGCGAAACGCTTCGCGCGCGAGCCGCTTCACGAGGTTGCGCGTCACTGCACGCGGCGCGTACTTCTTGCCGATGACGAGCCCCAGTCGCGCGGGCTGGCCGGTCGGCTTGCCGTAGATCACGAAGTGCGCGGAGCGCCGCCACGGGCGCAAACGAAAAACGGATGAAAATTCATCCGTTTTCAGAAGTCGCGCAGCTTTCGGGAAGGCGGCTTTCGTCTGCAACGGATTCTCACCCGGTTCGACGGCACCCTCCGCAGGACTGCGGACGGCGGACACAGCGCGCAACCCGCCTTAGATGGCGAGGCGCTTGCGGCCCTTCGCGCGGCGAGCGTTGATGACCTTGCGGCCGCCTGCCGTCTTCATGCGGACACGGAAGCCATGGGTGCGCTTGCGGCGCGTCACGGACGGTTGGTAAGTACGTTTCATGATGCTCTCACTTGTTCGAGAATGTCGAAATTCAGGGGACCGCGTGCCCTTACCGGAGGCCTTCGGGCGAACGCAATCGCCGGAAATACAGGATTGGTTTTCGCGGAACCCGCTATTTAAACCGTTTTTCCGTTGACGGTCAATACTTTACGACTCGTTCGCCTGTGCAGGCCCGCGCCGATCCGGCCCCGCGACCCACAATCGCACCCTGTGGATAAGTCCCGCTGTGGCCGCGTTTGGCGTTAGAATCTCGCCTTATCTCCAAGAATCCCGCACGCCGCTTCGGCTCTCGCCTGCCTCGCCACGAACCGTGACGCAGGCGTCCGACGCACGCTCGCACGCCGCTTCGGGCCTTGTCGCGCAACCGCGACGAGGGCGCCGGCGAGCCGCTGTGCATGCAAAAAACGACAGTCATTTG